>NZ_NWTM01000012.1 GCF_004137795.1 Pectobacterium zantedeschiae | reverse complement strand
AAAAGACCGTCGGTATCTTGCGTAGATCAGGTAGACTATATGGTATCTAAATTAGTTGGTATTTCTACTATGGCGCCAAGTGCTATTTCATTGAAGTCTTATAACTCTTTCTCATTATCTGTTTCTGCATCGTGTATTACGGTTGCAGATACTCAGGATAAATTGATTGAAGGGTGGCGCGTCGCCAGTGCATCACAAGAGCCAGTTTTATTGCTAGGTGAAGGGAGTAATGTTCTTTTTCTGGAAGATTTTTCAGGCACAGTTCTGTTAAATCGACTCAAAGGTATAGATGTTCGCGAAGAAAGCGATGGCTGGTATCTTCACGTCGGTGCTGGTGAGAATTGGCATAAATTAGTCGAATATACGCTTAAATGTGGCATTCCTGGGTTAGAAAATTTAGCGTTAATTCCCGGATGTGTAGGGTCTGCACCGATACAGAATATTGGTGCGTACGGTATCGAATTACAACATGTCTGTGATTATGTTGAATTATTGGATCTGACAGAGGGTAAAACTACGCGTCTTACTGCTGAAGAATGTCAATTCGGTTACCGTGACAGCATATTTAAACATCAGTATCGTTCTGGATTTGCAATTACCGCAGTGGGGATTTTTCTAAAAAAAGAGTGGAATCCGATACTGAACTATGGCGATTTGACAAAACTCAATCCTACAACAGTTACGCCCCAGCAGGTATTTGACTCTGTATGTCACATGCGTCGAAGCAAGCTCCCTGATCCTATCGTGACAGGTAATGCAGGTAGCTTTTTCAAAAATCCAATAGTTACAAAACAACATGCTGAGCATATTTTACGAGAGTACCTGAATGCACCTCAGTACTTACAAGCTGACGGGAATGTTAAATTGGCCGCTGGATGGTTAATTGATCAGTGCAAGCTTAAAGGATTTCAACTCGGTGGTGCTGCTGTTCACGAGGACCAGGCATTAGTTCTGATCAATAAGAGTAATGCAAAAAGTTCAGATATTGTCGAGTTAGCTCGTTATGTCCGCAATCAGGTCGCTGCAAAGTTCTCTATACAACTGGAACCTGAAGTCCGCTTTATTGCTGCATATGGTGAGGTTAATGCTATCGAGGTATTATCATGAAAGATATTACGGTTCCTCTGAAATTAATTAAGATTCTCTCTGATGGTGAATTTTATTCCGGTGAAGTGCTGGGTGAAATGATGGGGATGAGTCGAGCTGCGATCAATAAACATATTCAAACTATACGTGATTGGGGAATTGACGTATTTACTGTAACAGGTAAAGGTTATTCTTTACCTGTTCCTATGCAGTTACTAGATGAGGAAATAATCATTCAGCACTTACCGAAAGGTGGAGTGACGGTTTTACCTGTTGTTGATTCTACTAACCAGTACATTTTAGAACGACTGGACACATTATCCTCCGGTGATGCTTGTATTGCCGAATATCAACAATCTGGCCGCGGCAGGCGGGGCCGACAATGGTTTTCCCCCTTTGGTGCGAATTTATATTTGTCTTTATATTGGCGTTTAGAGCAGGGGCCTGCTGCGGCTGTTGGGGTTAGTTTGGTAATCGGTATCGTAATGGCTGAAGTGCTACATAAGCTTGGTGCTGATGGTGTGCGGGTCAAATGGCCCAATGATTTATATTTAAAAGATCGAAAGTTAGCTGGTATTCTTGTCGAGCTTACGGGGAAAACTGGTGATGCTGCTAACTTGGTAATTGGAGCGGGTATTAATTTACAAATGAGAGATCCAGCTCCAGATGCGATTAATCAAGGTTGGATAAATTTACAAGAAGCGGGTATAGACATTAATCGTAATACACTTGCTTCGACACTCATTTCTGAATTAAGAGGTTCTTTGGCTATTTTTGAACTAGAAGGCCTCGAACCATTTATTCACAGATGGGAAAAATTGGATAATTACTTCAATCGCCCAGTCCGTTTAATTATCGGAAACCGTGAAATATATGGAATTGACCGCGGAATAGATCACCAAGGTGCACTGTTATTAGAAGTTGATGGTGTGGTTACGCCATATATTGGTGGGGAAATTTCTCTGCGTGGTGCATAAAAATGGGGGTTATCCCCATTTTTATATATTTATTTTCTTAATCGCACACAGTCGACTGCGTGGTTAGCGCTTTTTGTCATAATAAGACTAGCTCTTTCCCTAGTAGGTAAAATGTTTTCTTTTAAATTCAGTCCGTTAATTTCCTTCCATAGTTGAGAGGCAATACCGATAGCCTCTTCCTCCGTTAGTTTTGCATAATTATGAAAATACGAATTTGGATTTGAGAATGCACCCTGTCTAAATTTTAAGAAGCGATTTATATACCATTTTTGTAGCAGTGTTTCAGGGGCATCGACATAGATAGAGAAATCCACAAAGTCAGAAACAAAAACCCTATGTGGATCATGTGGATAGTCCATTCCGCTTTGTAAGACATTTAAGCCTTCCAATATTAAAATATCAGGTTGCTCCAATACTTTATTATTATTGGGAACAATATCATATATCAAGTGGGAATATGTTGGAGCGGTGACTTTATGTGTTCCTGATTTTATATCAGAAACAAATTTCACCAAGCTATGCATATCATATGATTGCGGAAAGCCTTTTTTCTTCATCAAATCACGTTCTTTTAACACCTTATTTGGATGAAGGAATCCATCGGTTGTAATTAACTCTACACTGCGATGTTCTGGCCAGCGGCTCAATAATGCTTGGAGTACACGTGCTGTGGTGCTTTTTCCTACGGCGACACTGCCAGCAATACCGATTATATAAGGTATTTTTTGGCCATCGGTCCCTAAGAACTGCTCAAGTACAGCTTGGCGTCGTAAGTTAGAACTGATATAAAAATTGAGCAGGCGAGATAAAGGCAGATAGATTTCTGCAACCTCGTCTAATGAAAGATCCTCATTAATCCCTTTGAGTTTAACGATCTCTTCTTCTGTCAGCGTTAACGGGACAGAATCGCGCAAGGCGGCCCATTGGCTGCGGTTAAATTGTAGATATGGCGTGGCCAAAGATTGCTCTCTATTGCTCATAAGTCGTGTTCTGCCTGCTTAACAGGTAAGAAAAGGGACCCTCAGACAGCGAGAAAGCGTGCTATTAGCTTAGCCAACGCAGTGATCGCTGAACCTTCTCTTGTGTAATAAATTTTTGATAATGGGCAGGTTAACACTTTGCTGATAGAAATAAGAAGAGAAAATAGGTTCCTCATCCCGATGCTTATGCGTTTGTACATCGGGTAGCTGTTAGCTGGTGATTGTTTTACCTAGCCATTCACAGCAAAGAGGCGCTTATAGTAGATGGCGGTCGGGTGGTAATGACCATCAGGTGTGCAAGCATAGTCCGGCAATTCTCCCAGATGGCGATATCCCATAGCACGGTAGAACGCTTCTGCGTGGGAGCCTGCTTGGGTATCTAAATAAAGTAGTCCCCTCTGTTGAAAAAGCGCACTTTTTTCTAATAACTGAATGAGTTGTCGGCCTATACCGGTTCTCCTTGTGCGACTATGAACCAATAATTTTTGAATTTCAGCTCTGTTTTTTCCATTTGATTTTTGGCACAACTCTAACTGTACGCTTCCGGCGATACCCTTGTTATCGCGTGCTATCCATAGGATGCGTTCGCCGCTAGCGACAGATGTTTGCAAGCTATGAAAATATTCTATGGCTTCCTTGTAGAGTAGTGGCGAGTGGTATCCAACAGAAGCGCCTTTCTCTACTGCATCTATCAGTAGATTGGCCAGCTCTTCGCGATAGATTGGTAAGGTCGCGGCATTGAGTTGAACTGTTTTCATCATAGTTTGCCTGTCGACAGAGGTTTGCTTCTAACAAGCAAAATTTATTCCAAGTCTATTTTCTTAGAAAAACGAGCAAAATAGCACCTGTCAGTGCAGAGACTGCTCTTCTAAAGGGCAGAAAATGTATTTTTGGTGCAAAGGGAATGTGGGCAGTTTAATTGTGAACTCTTCATTTTGTTGGGTAAACTTGATGATTCTTTGTGCTAATTCTCGTTGGCGCTCTAGATTTATGGCTTAATTTGGATAAAATCTAAGCGATAGCGCATTTTACGCAATTTTTTTGTTGCATCGAGCGTTCTGTCTACCTAGAATGCGCAGCACTTGAAGCCGGCTTAGCTCAGTAGGTAGAGCAACTGACTTGTAATCAGTAGGTCACCAGTTCGATTCCGGTAGCCGGCACCATCAAGTACACAAAATCAGGTGGGGTTCCCGAGCGGCCAAAGGGAGCAGACTGTAAATCTGCCGTCACAGACTTCGAAGGTTCGAATCCTTCCCCCACCACCAAATTCAATCTTGGTAACAAGATACTCGATACGGTAGTAAGACTAAACCGGATCGACGAAGGCGGGGTCTATAAACATTATTCCCCGAATTCAAAATCTACAGAAAAATTAGGTAGCCGAGTTCCAGGATGCGGGCATCGTATAATGGCTATTACCTCAGCCTTCCAAGCTGATGATGTGGGTTCGATTCCCACTGCCCGCTCCAAGATGTGCTGATATAGCTCAGTTGGTAGAGCGCACCCTTGGTAAGGGTGAGGTCGGCAGTTCGAATCTGCCTATCAGCACCACTTCCTTTTCCTCCTCCTGATTTTCTTTCTGTGAATAAATTCAGCAAGCTTATAGCTTGGTTGATGTGGTGATACCACCGATTTATCCGTGTCTTAGAGGGACAATCGATGTCTAAAGAAAAATTTGAACGTACAAAACCGCACGTTAACGTCGGTACTATCGGCCACGTTGACCATGGTAAAACAACGCTGACCGCTGCAATCACTACCGTTCTGGCTAAAACCTACGGTGGTAACGCGCGTGCATTCGACCAGATCGATAACGCACCGG
>NZ_NWTM01000011.1:2102-5425 GCF_004137795.1 Pectobacterium zantedeschiae | reverse complement strand
ATTTGATGCCTGGCAGTTCCCTACTCTCACATGGGGAAGCCCCACACTACCATCGGCGCTACGGCGTTTCACTTCTGAGTTCGGCATGGGGTCAGGTGGGACCACCGCGCTATCGCCGCCAGGCAAATTCTGTTTCATTCCAGCCGTCATACTCAAGTCGCTTTCGCTTCTCATCCGTACAACCACCAGAACCAATCTTTGAACAAGCTGAACATCGTTCTCTATGAGTCATCTCACAAAACACCTTCGGTGTTGTAAGGTTAAGCCTCTCGGGTCATTAGTACTGGTTAGCTCAACGTATCGCTACGCTTACACACCCAGCCTATCTACGTCGTCGTCTTCAACGGCCCTTCAGGGACATCTAGTGTCCAGGGAAGACTCATCTCGAGGCAAGTTTCCCGCTTAGATGCTTTCAGCGGTTATCTCTTCCGCACTTAGCTACCGGGCAATGCAATTGGCATCACAACCCGTACACCAGTGGTGCGTTCACTCCGGTCCTCTCGTACTAGGAGCAACCCCTCTCAATCTTCCAACGCCCACGGCAGATAGGGACCGAACTGTCTCACGACGTTCTAAACCCAGCTCGCGTACCACTTTAAATGGCGAACAGCCATACCCTTGGGACCTACTTCAGCCCCAGGATGTGATGAGCCGACATCGAGGTGCCAAACACCGCCGTCGATATGAACTCTTGGGCGGTATCAGCCTGTTATCCCCGGAGTACCTTTTATCCGTTGAGCGATGGCCCTTCCATTCAGAACCACCGGATCACTAAGACCTGCTTTCGCACCTGCTCGAGCTGTCACTCTCGCAGTCAAGCTAGCTTATGCCTTTGCACTAACCTCCTGATGTCCGACCAGGATTAGCTAACCTTCGTGCTCCTCCGTTACGCTTTGGGAGGAGACCGCCCCAGTCAAACTACCCACCAGACACTGTCCGCAACCCGGATCACGGGCCCACGTTAGAACATCAAACATTAAAGGGTGGTATTTCAAGGTTGGCTCCACGCAGACTGGCGTCCACGCTTCAAAGCCTCCCACCTATCCTACACATCAAGGCTCAAGGTTCAGTGTCAAGCTATAGTAAAGGTTCACGGGGTCTTTCCGTCTTGCCGCGGGTACACTGCATCTTCACAGCGAGTTCAATTTCACTGAGTCTCGGGTGGAGACAGCCTGGCCATCATTACGCCATTCGTGCAGGTCGGAACTTACCCGACAAGGAATTTCGCTACCTTAGGACCGTTATAGTTACGGCCGCCGTTTACCGGGGCTTCGATCAAGAGCTTCGCCTTGCGGCTGACCCCATCAATTAACCTTCCGGCACCGGGCAGGCGTCACACCGTATACGTCCACTTTCGTGTTTGCACAGTGCTGTGTTTTTATTAAACAGTTGCAGCCAGCTGGTATCTTCGACTGGTCTCGGCTCCATCCGCAAGGGACTTCACCTTACACCAGCGTGCCTTCTCCCGAAGTTACGGCACCATTTTGCCTAGTTCCTTCACCCGAGTTCTCTCAAGCGCCTGAGTATTCTCTACCTGACCACCTGTGTCGGTTTGGGGTACGATTTGATGTTACCTGGAGCTTAGAGGCTTTTCCTGGAAGCGTAGCATCGGTTACTTCATCACCGTAGTGACTCGTCATCACGCCTCAGTGTTAATGACGACCCGGATTTACCAAAGTCATCCACCTTCACGCTTAAACCGGGACAACCGTCGCCCGGATAACCTAGCTTTCTCCGTCCCCCCTTCGCAGTAACACCGAGTACAGGAATATTAACCTGTTTCCCATCGACTACGCTTTTCAGCCTCGCCTTAGGGGTCGACTCACCCTGCCCCGATTAACGTTGGACAGGAACCCTTGGTCTTCCGGCGTGCGGGTTTTTCACCCGCATTATCGTTACTTATGTCAGCATTCGCACTTCTGATACCTCCAGCAACCCTCACAGGTCACCTTCAACGGCTTACAGAACGCTCCCCTACCCAACAACGCCTAAGCGTCGCTGCCGCAGCTTCGGTGCATGGTTTAGCCCCGTTACATCTTCCGCGCAGGCCGACTCGACCAGTGAGCTATTACGCTTTCTTTAAATGATGGCTGCTTCTAAGCCAACATCCTGGCTGTCTATGCCTTCCCACATCGTTTCCCACTTAACCATGACTTTGGGACCTTAGCTGGCGGTCTGGGTTGTTTCCCTCTTCACGACGAACGTTAGCACCCGCCGTGTGTCTCCCGTGATAACATTCTTCGGTATTCGTAGTTTGCATCGGGTTGGTAAGTCGGGATGACCCCCTAGCCGAAACAGTGCTCTACCCCCGAAGATGAGTTCACGAGGCGCTACCTAAATAGCTTTCGGGGAGAACCAGCTATCTCCCGGTTTGATTGGCCTTTCACCCCCAGCCACAAGTCATCCGCTAATTTTTCAACATTAGTCGGTTCGGTCCTCCAGTTAGTGTTACCCAACCTTCAACCTGCCCATGGCTAGATCACCGGGTTTCGGGTCTATACCCTGCAACTTAACGCCCAGTTAAGACTCGGTTTCCCTGCGGCTCCCCTATTCGGTTAACCTTGCTACAGAATATAAGTCGCTGACCCATTATACAAAAGGTACGCAGTCACCTAACAAGTAGGCTCCCACTGCTTGTACGTACACGGTTTCAGGTTCTATTTCACTCCCCTCGCCGGGGTTCTTTTCGCCTTTCCCTCACGGTACTGGTTCACTATCGGTCAGTCAGGAGTATTTAGCCTTGGAGGATGGTCCCCCCATATTCAGACAGGATGTCACGTGTCCCGCCCTACTCATCGAACTCACAGCCTGTGCATTTTTGTGTACGGGACTATCACCCTTTACTGTGCGACTTTCCAGACGCTTCCACTAACACACAAACTGATTCAGGTTCTGGGCTCCTCCCCGTTCGCTCGCCGCTACTAGGGGAATCTCGGTTGATTTCTTTTCCTCGGGGTACTGAGATGTTTCAGTTCCCCCGGTTCGCCTCATGACACTATGTATTCATGTCATGATAGTGTGTCGAAACACACTGGGTTTCCCCATTCGGGTATCGTCGGGTATAACGCTTCATATCAGCTTACCGACGCTTATCGCAGATTAGCACGCCCTTCATCGCCTCTGACTGCCTAGGCATCCACCGTGTACGCTTAGTCGCTTAACCTCACAACCCGAAGGTGTTTCTGTCGAACCACGTTTCGTGCTGCGATTATTTGAGAGACTCATTGACAGACTGACTCATCACGACCAACCCGAAGGCCGTCATGCATGTTCAGCTGTCATGTTTCAATTTTCAGCTTGTTCCAGATTGTTAAAGAGCAAAA
>NZ_NWTM01000011.1:0-924 GCF_004137795.1 Pectobacterium zantedeschiae | reverse complement strand
GCGTCAGTCTTTGTCCAGGGGGCCGCCTTCGCCACCGGTATTCCTCCAGATCTCTACGCATTTCACCGCTACACCTGGAATTCTACCCCCCTCTACAAGACTCTAGCCTGTCAGTTTTGAATGCAGTTCCCAGGTTAAGCCCGGGGATTTCACATCCAACTTAACAGACCGCCTGCGTGCGCTTTACGCCCAGTCATTCCGATTAACGCTTGCACCCTCCGTATTACCGCGGCTGCTGGCACGGAGTTAGCCGGTGCTTCTTCTGCGGGTAACGTCAATCAATAAGGTTATTAACCTTACTGCCTTCCTCCCCGCTGAAAGTGCTTTACAACCCGAAGGCCTTCTTCACACACGCGGCATGGCTGCATCAGGCTTGCGCCCATTGTGCAATATTCCCCACTGCTGCCTCCCGTAGGAGTCTGGACCGTGTCTCAGTTCCAGTGTGGCTGGTCATCCTCTCAGACCAGCTAGGGATCGTCGCCTAGGTGGGCCATTACCCCGCCTACTAGCTAATCCCATCTGGGCACATCCGATGGCAAGAGGCCCGAAGGTCCCCCTCTTTGGTCCGAAGACGTTATGCGGTATTAGCTACCGTTTCCAGTAGTTATCCCCCTCCATCAGGCAGTTTCCCAGACATTACTCACCCGTCCGCCACTCGTCACCCGAAGAGCAAGCTCTTCTGTGCTACCGTTCGACTTGCATGTGTTAGGCCTGCCGCCAGCGTTCAATCTGAGCCATGATCAAACTCTTCAATTTAAGATTTGTTTGATTTGCTGAACTCGTCAGCGATGCTCAAAGAATTAGTAACTGTTTATTCGTAATGAATTTACTGTTGTTCACTCTTCAAGACTTTTTATATCGTTAAGATACGGTCTTGTGAGTGCCCACACAGATTGTCTGATTATATTGTTAAAGAGCAGTGCC
>NZ_NWTM01000009.1 GCF_004137795.1 Pectobacterium zantedeschiae | reverse complement strand
TAAATGCATGAAAAAGGCACTTCGGTGCCTTTTTTTACGTCTAAATGATTAAATGGAAATTGAAATAAAAATAATTCTTATTTACAATAAAGCTATTGGTTAAAAAATCGCTAGGAGCGGTTTCAAATACCGTTTGCAGTGTCCTGAAAGGTAGCATGAAAGACACTCGCGATAACGATGAGTCATTCTGGTATGTATGTTTGTTTGTGTAACGCGATTTCTGACAAAGTCATTCGTAATGCTGTTCGTCAGCACCAGCCTCAATCTATGCAACAATTACGCAAGCTCGTGCCTATCGGGACAGATTGCGGTAAATGTGTTCGTCAGGCGCGTGTTATTTTTGAGGAAGAGCAGGCTAAAATTCCTGATATGTATGAAGTAGCATAAAATGTAGGGTTGTTTTTTTGACTCTCTGCTAGCCAGTTCTACACTTTAAGAACTGGAGCGGAGGAGCATGTCATGAAAGGCGATAAAAAAGTCATCACACACCTGAATAAGTTATTGGGCAACGAGCTAGTAGCCATTAACCAATATTTTCTTCATGCCCGAATGTTTAAAAACTGGGGCTTAACCCGCCTTAACGATCACGAATATCATGAGTCTATTGACGAAATGAAGCATGCGGATCGCTATATCGAACGAATTCTGTTTCTTGAAGGCATCCCGAATTTGCAGGATTTGGGTAAGTTAAATATTGGCGAGGATGTTGAAGAGATCTTACGTTCTGACCTTCAACTTGAATTGGATGGCGCAAAGAATTTGCGTGATGCGATTTCTTATGCGGATTCAGTACATGACTATGTCAGTAGGGATTTAATGATAGAAATTCTTGCCGATGAAGAAGGGCACATCGACTGGCTGGAAACTGAATTAGACCTGATTTCACGTCTTGGTATACAAAACTATCTTCAAGCCCAGCTAAAAGCTGAGTAACATAACAGTCATACTATGTTATGTGCTTTATGCCCGAACCGGCCGGACTCATTCACATCGCTCCGGCCGCGTTTAAAATCATTTCATCCTGCTTGTTGCTTCCCCAGCCAATTTGCGTATAATGCGCGAGCTTACTGAAACAAGGTAAGCCTGATTCAATCCGAATCAGAGGGACAATATTCATTTATTGCGCCCAAAACAATACCCCCGATATGGGGGTTATGTGCTGACGATTACACTCCCCCATCAATCGAAATGGGTGTGAGGAGTAATCATTTACGTTTATAAATAATTGGAGCTCTGGTCTCATGCAGAACCAAAGAATCCGTATCCGCCTGAAAGCGTTTGATCATCGTCTGATTGATCAATCAACTGCGGAAATCGTCGAGACTGCTAAGCGCACTGGTGCGCAAGTACGTGGTCCGATCCCGCTGCCGACCCGCAAAGAGCGCTTTACCGTTCTGATTTCTCCGCACGTCAATAAAGATGCGCGCGATCAGTACGAGATTCGCACTCACAAGCGTCTGGTTGACATCGTTGAGCCAACCGAGAAAACCGTTGATGCTCTGATGCGTCTGGATCTGGCTGCTGGTGTAGACGTGCAGATCAGCCTGGGTTAATCAGGTCATTGAGCGATTGAGAGGTTGAAACAATGATTGGTTTAGTCGGTAAAAAAGTGGGCATGACCCGTATCTTCACTGAAGATGGCGTATCTATCCCCGTAACCGTTATCGAAATTGAAGCAAACCGCGTAACTCAGGTTAAAGACCTGGCTAACGACGGTTACCGCGCTGTGCAAGTAACTACTGGTGCTAAAAAAGCAAACCGTGTTACCAAACCAGAAGCAGGTCACTTTGCTAAAGCTGGCGCAGAAGCTGGCCGTACTCTGCGTGAATTCCGTCTGTCAGAAGGCGAAGAGTTCACTGTAGGTCAGAGCATCAGTGTTGAGATTTTCGCTGACGTTAAAAAAGTAGACGTTACTGGTACATCTAAAGGTAAAGGTTTTGCCGGCACAGTTAAGCGCTGGAATTTCCGTACTCAGGATGCTACTCACGGTAACTCCTTGTCTCACCGCGTTCCGGGTTCTATCGGTCAGAACCAGACTCCGGGCAAAGTGTTTAAAGGCAAGAAAATGGCAGGCCAGCTGGGTAACGAACGTGTAACCGTTCAGAGCCTGGACGTAGTGCGTGTTGACGCTGAGCGCAACCTGCTGCTGGTTAAAGGTGCTGTTCCGGGAGCTACCGGTAGCGACCTGATCGTTAAACCAGCTGTGAAGGCGTGAGGAGATAGCAATGGAATTAGTATTGAAAGACGCGCAAAGCGCGCTGACTGTTTCCGAAACTACCTTCGGTCGTGATTTCAACGAAGCGCTGGTACATCAGGTTGTTGTTGCTTATGCAGCAGGTGCCCGTCAAGGTACTCGCGCCCAGAAGACCCGTGCTGAAGTAACTGGTTCCGGTAAAAAACCGTGGCGTCAGAAAGGTACTGGCCGTGCGCGTTCAGGTTCTGTTAAGAGCCCGATCTGGCGTTCCGGTGGTGTGACCTTCGCTGCTAAGCCTCAGGACCACAGTCAGAAAGTTAACAAAAAGATGTACCGCGGCGCGCTGAAAAGCATCCTGTCCGAATTGGTACGTCAAGATCGTCTGATCGTTGTCGAGACGTTTTCTGTAGAAGCACCGAAAACTAAGTTGCTGGCTCAGAAACTGAAAGAAATGGCACTGGAAGACGTGTTGATCATCACCGGTGAACTGGATGAAAATCTGTTCCTGGCTGCGCGTAACCTGTACAAGGTTGATGTGCGTGATGCAGCAGCAATCGATCCAGTTAGCTTGATCGCCTTCGACAAAGTCGTTATGACTGCTGATGCAGTTAAGCAAGTTGAGGAGATGCTGGCATGATCCGTGAAGAACGTCTGCTGAAAGTACTGCGCGCGCCGCATGTATCTGAAAAAGCATCTACCGCGATGGAAAAAACTAACACCATCGTTCTCAAAGTTGCTAAAGACGCGACTAAAGCAGAGATCGTTGCTGCTGTAGAGAAACTGTTCGAAGTAGAAGTTAAAGACGTAAACACCCTGGTAGTTAAGGGTAAAGTTAAGCGTCACGGACAGCGTATTGGTCGTCGCAGCGACTGGAAAAAAGCTTACGTCACCCTGAAAGAAGGCCAGAATCTGGACTTCATCGGCGGCGCTGAGTAAGTCGGAGGAGAAAGACAATGGCAGTTGTTAAATGTAAACCGACATCTCCGGGTCGTCGCCACGTTGTTAAAGTGGTTAACCCTGAGCTGCACAAGGGCAAACCTTATGCCCCGTTGCTGGAAAAGAACAGCAAATCCGGTGGCCGTAACAACAATGGCCGCATCACTACCCGTCACATCGGTGGTGGTCATAAACAGCAATATCGTCTGGTTGACTTTAAACGCAATAAAGATGGTATTCCTGCGGTTGTTGAGCGTCTGGAGTATGATCCGAACCGTTCCGCGAATATCGCGCTGGTTCTGTACAAAGACGGCGAGCGTCGTTACATCCTGGCGCCGAAAGGCCTGAAAGCCGGTGACCAGATTCAATCTGGTGTTGATGCTGCGATTAAAGCGGGTAACACCCTGCCGATGCGTAACATTCCGGTCGGTTCAACGGTTCACAACGTAGAAATGAAACCAGGTAAAGGCGGCCAATTGGCTCGTTCTGCTGGTACTTACGTTCAGATCGTTGCTCGTGACGGTTCTTACGTTACCCTGCGTCTGCGTTCTGGCGAAATGCGTAAAGTCGAATCCGACTGTCGCGCTACGCTGGGCGAAGTTGGCAATGCTGAGCATATGCTGCGCGTTCTGGGTAAAGCTGGTGCTGCACGCTGGCGTGGTGTTCGTCCTACCGTTCGCGGTACGGCAATGAACCCAGTCGATCACCCACACGGTGGTGGTGAAGGTCGTAACTTTGGTAAGCACCCGGTTAGCCCGTGGGGCCTTCAGACCAAAGGTAAAAAGACCCGCAGCAACAAGCGTACTGATAAATTTATCGTACGTCGCCGTACTAAATAATCTTAGAGGATAAACCATGCCACGTTCTCTCAAGAAAGGTCCTTTTATTGACCTGCACTTGCTGAAGAAGGTAGAGAAAGCGGTGGAAAGCGGAGACAAGAAGCCTTTGCGCACTTGGTCCCGTCGTTCAACGATCTTTCCAAATATGATCGGTTTGACCATCGCTGTCCATAATGGTCGTCAGCACGTTCCGGTGTTTGTTTCCGATGAAATGGTCGGTCACAAACTGGGTGAATTCGCGCCGACTCGTACTTATCGCGGCCATGCGGCCGACAAAAAGGCCAAGAAGCGCTAAGGTAGGAGGAAGAGATGGAAACTATCGCTAAACATTGCCACGCTCGTTCTTCTGCTCAAAAGGTTCGCCTGGTGGCAGACCTGATTCGCGGTAAGAAAGTGTCGCAAGCTCTGGAAGTTCTGACCTACACCAACAAGAAAGCTGCTGGTCTGGTTAAAAAAGTGCTGGAGTCTGCTATTGCTAACGCAGAACACAACGATGGCGCTGACATTGATGATCTTAAAGTCGCGAAAATCTTCGTTGACGAAGGCCCAAGCATGAAGCGCATTATGCCGCGTGCTAAAGGTCGTGCGGATCGCATCCTGAAGCGTACCAGCCACATTACTGTGGTTGTGTCCGATCGCTGAGACTCTGGAGACTAGCAATGGGTCAGAAAGTACATCCTAATGGTATTCGCCTGGGTATTGTCAAACCTTGGAACTCTACCTGGTATGCGAATACCAAAGAATTCGCTGACAACCTGGACAGCGATTTTAAAGTTCGTAAATACCTGACGAAGGAACTGGAGAAGGCTTCCGTTTCTCGTATCGTTATCGAACGTCCTGCGAAAAGCATCCGTGTGACTATTCACACTGCTCGTCCAGGCATCGTTATCGGTAAAAAAGGTGAAGATGTTGAGAAACTGCGCAAAGTCGTAGCGGATATCGCTGGCGTACCTGCACAGATCAATATCGCAGAAGTTCGTAAGCCTGAACTGGACGCAAAACTGGTTGCTGACAGCATCACTTCTCAGCTGGAACGTCGTGTTATGTTCCGTCGTGCTATGAAGCGTGCGGTACAGAATGCCATGCGTCTGGGCGCTAAAGGTATTAAAGTTGAAGTAAGCGGCCGTCTTGGCGGCGCTGAAATCGCGCGTACCGAATGGTACCGTGAAGGTCGTGTTCCGTTGCATACACTGCGTGCGGATATCGACTACAACACTTCCGAAGCGCACACCACTTATGGTGTTATCGGTGTGAAAGTGTGGATCTTCAAAGGTGAGATCCTGGGTGGTATGGCTGCCGTTGAACAACCGGAAAAACCGGCTGCTCAACCTAAAAAGCAGCAGCGTAAAGGCCGCAAGTAAGGAGAGTCGCTGATGTTACAACCAAAGCGTACAAAATTCCGTAAGGTGCACAAGGGCCGCAACCGTGGTCTGGCGCAGGGTACGGATGTTAGCTTCGGCACTTTCGGTCTGAAAGCTGTTGGCCGCGGTCGCCTGACTGCTCGTCAAATCGAAGCTGCACGTCGTGCCATGACCCGTGCTGTTAAGCGTCAAGGTAAGATCTGGATCCGTGTATTCCCGGACAAACCGATCACTGAGAAACCGCTTGAAGTCCGTATGGGTAAAGGTAAAGGTAACGTGGAATACTGGGTTGCCTTGATTCAGCCAGGTAAAGTCCTGTACGAAATGGACGGTGTGCCGGAAGAGTTAGCCCGTGAGGCATTCCAACTGGCAGCAGCGAAACTGCCTATCAAAACCACCTTTGTAACTAAGACGGTGATGTAATGAAAGCAAATGAGCTGCGTGAAAAGAGCGTTGAAGAGCTGAACACTGAGCTGCTTGGCCTTCTGCGCGAGCAATTTAACCTGCGTATGCAGGCTGCCAGTGGTCAGTTGCAACAGACTCACTTGGTAAAACAAGTGCGTCACAATATTGCACGTGTTAAGACTTTACTGACTGAGAAGGCGGGTGCGTAATGACCGATAAAATCCGTACTCTGCAAGGTCGTGTTGTAAGCGACAAAATGGAGAAATCCATGGTTGTTGCTATCGAACGTTTCGTGAAACACCCGCTTTACGGTAAATTCATTAAACGTACGACTAAGCTGCACGTACATGACGAGAACAATGAATGCGGTATCGGTGACGTGGTTGAAATCCGCGAATGCCGTCCGCTGTCCAAAACTAAGTCTTGGACACTTGTTCGCGTTGTAGAGAAAGCGATTCTGTAATAAAGTAGCGCTCTTCTCTTATGATAAACGGCTCTGCAAAGGGCCGTTTATTTTTTCTACCCATACCAAGGAAGCGGTGTTATAATGCTGCGCCCTCAATTATGGGGTATTTAATGGCCCGAAAGGGTCCTAAAGTAGTAGTTGACATTAGCGGAGCACTAAAATGATCCAAGAACAGACTATGCTGAACGTGGCCGATAATTCCGGTGCACGTCGCGTAATGTGTATCAAGGTTCTAGGTGGCTCGCACCGTCGCTACGCAGGCGTCGGCGATATCATCAAAATTACCATCAAGGAAGCAATTCCTCGCGGTAAGGTGAAAAAAGGCGATGTTCTGAAGGCGGTAGTGGTGCGCACCAAGAAGGGTGTTCGTCGCCCGGACGGTTCTGTCATTCGCTTCGATGGAAATGCTTGCGTTATTTTAAACAATAACAGCGAACAGCCTATCGGTACGCGTATTTTTGGGCCGGTAACTCGTGAACTGCGTAATGAGAAGTTCATGAAAATTATCTCTCTGGCACCAGAAGTACTTTAAGGAGCGAATCATGGCAGCGAAAATCCGTCGTGATGACGAAGTTATTGTGCTAACCGGCAAAGATAAAGGTAAGCGCGGTAAAGTAAAAAATGTCCTGTCTGCTAGTAAGGTCATTGTTGAAGGGATTAATCTGGTTAAAAAACATCAGAAGCCGGTTCCGGCTCTGAATCAACCAGGTGGCATCGTTGAAAAAGAAGCTGCTATTCAGGTTTCTAACGTTGCGCTCTTCAATACGGCAACTGGTAAGGCTGACCGTGTAGGCTTTAGATTCGAAGACGGAAAAAAAGTCCGTTTCTTTAAATCTAACAGCGAAACTATCAAGTAACTTGGAGTAGTACGATGGCGAAACTGCATGATTACTACAAAGACGAAGTAGTTAAAAAACTCATGACTGAGTTTAACTACAATTCTGTCATGCAAGTCCCTCGGGTCGAGAAGATCACCCTGAATATGGGTGTTGGTGAAGCGATCGCTGACAAGAAACTGCTGGATAATGCAGCAGCTGATCTGGCAGCAATCTCCGGTCAAAAACCGTTGATCACCAAAGCACGCAAATCTGTTGCAGGCTTCAAAATCCGTCAGGGCTATCCGATCGGCTGTAAAGTAACTCTGCGTGGCGAACGCATGTGGGAGTTCCTTGAGCGTCTGATTTCCATTGCTGTACCGCGTATCCGTGACTTCCGTGGTTTGTCCGCCAAGTCATTCGATGGCCGTGGTAACTACAGCATGGGTGTGCGTGAGCAGATCATCTTCCCGGAAATCGACTACGATAAAGTCGATCGCGTTCGTGGTTTGGACATTACCATTACCACTACTGCGAAATCCGATGATGAAGGCCGTGCGCTGTTGGCCGCCTTTAACTTCCCATTCCGCAAGTAAGGTAGGGTTACTAATGGCTAAGCAATCCATGAAAGCACGCGAAGTTGTTCGTGTGAAACTGGCTGAAAAATACCGCGCTAAACGCGAGGAATTAAAAGCTATCATCTCTGGTGTGAACTCATCCGACGAAGATCGTTGGGATGCAGTTCTTAAGCTGCAGACTCTGCCGCGTGATTCCAGCCCGTCTCGTCAGCGTAACCGCTGCCGCCAAACTGGTCGTCCGCACGCTTTCCTGCGGAAGTTCGGGTTGAGCCGTATCAAGGTCCGTGAAGCCGCTATGCGCGGTGAAATTCCGGGTCTGAAAAAGGCTAGCTGGTAATTGTCACCAATTGAATCACGGGAGTAAAGACAGATGAGCATGCAAGATCCGATCGCGGATATGCTGACCCGTATCCGTAACGGTCAAGCCGCGAACAAAGTTGCGGTCACCATGCCTTCCTCCAAGCTGAAAGTGGCAATTGCCAACGTGCTGAAGGAAGAAGGTTATATTGAAGATTTCAAAATCGAAGGCGACACCAAGCCAGTTCTGGAATTAGAACTTAAATATTTCCAGGGCAAAGCTGTGGTAGAAAGCATTCAGCGAGTAAGCCGTCCAGGTCTGCGCATCTATAAAAGAAAAGATGAGCTGCCAAAAGTTATGGCCGGTTTGGGTATCGCAGTTGTTTCTACCTCTAAAGGTGTTATGACTGATCGTGCAGCTCGCCAGGCTGGTCTTGGTGGCGAGATTATCTGCTACGTAGCTTAATCGGGAGGAAAAATGTCTCGTGTTGCAAAAGCACCC
This sequence comes from Pectobacterium zantedeschiae, assembly GCF_004137795.1. GTDB lineage: Bacteria > Pseudomonadota > Gammaproteobacteria > Enterobacterales > Enterobacteriaceae > Pectobacterium > Pectobacterium zantedeschiae. Next base: position 16,399 of record NZ_NWTM01000009.1, on the reverse strand, counting down.
GTCGTCATTCCTGCCGGCGTAGAGGTAAAACTCAACGGTCAGGATGTTTCGATTAAGGGTAAAAACGGCGAGCTGAGTCGTAAGATCCACGATGCTGTTGAAGTGAAACAAGCTGACAACGCTCTGACTTTCGCCCCGCGCGAAGGTTTCGTTGATGGATGGGCCCAAGCGGGTACCACTCGCGCTCTGTTGAACGCAATGGTTATCGGTGTTACCGAAGGCTTCACTAAGAAGCTGCAACTGGTTGGTGTTGGTTACCGTGCTGCTGTTAAAGGCAATGTGGTTAACTTGTCTCTTGGGTTTTCTCACCCAGTAGAACATGCACTGCCGGCAGGTATTACTGCAGAATGCCCAAGCCAAACTGAAATCGTACTGAAAGGTGCTGATAAGCAGGTTATTGGTCAGGTTGCTGCGGAATTACGCGCCTACCGTCGTCCTGAGCCTTATAAAGGCAAGGGTGTCCGTTACGCCGACGAAGTCGTGCGTACCAAAGAGGCTAAGAAGAAGTAAGGTAACACTATGGATAAGAAAGCAGCTCGTATCCGTCGTGCGACCCGCGCACGCCGCAAGCTCCAGGAACTGGGTGCGACGCGTCTGGTGGTACATCGTACTCCACGCCATATTTATGCGCAGGTCATTGCACCGAACGGTTCTGAAGTCCTGGTAGCCGCTTCTACTGTAGAAAAAGCTATCGCTGAACAACTGAAGTCTACCGGAAATAAAGACGCAGCTATCGCAATAGGTAAAGCTATTGCAGAACGCGCGTTAGAAAAAGGCATTAAAGATGTCTCTTTCGACCGTTCCGGTTTCCAATATCATGGTCGAGTCCAAGCACTGGCAGATGCTGCCCGTGAAGCTGGCCTTCAGTTCTAAGGTAGAGGTGTAAGATGGCTCACATCGAGAAACAAGCTGGCGAACTGCAGGAAAAGCTGATCGCGGTAAATCGCGTATCTAAAACCGTTAAAGGTGGCCGTATTTTCAGCTTCACCGCACTGACTGTAGTGGGTGATGGCAACGGTCGCGTTGGTTTTGGTTACGGTAAAGCTCGCGAAGTTCCAGCAGCGATCCAGAAAGCGATGGAAAAAGCCCGTCGCAATATGATGAATGTCGCGCTGAACAACGGCACCCTGCAGCACCCGGTTAAAGGTGCTCACACGGGTTCTCGTGTGTTCATGCAGCCAGCTTCCGAAGGTACCGGTATTATTGCCGGTGGTGCAATGCGCGCCGTTTTGGAAGTTGCAGGGGTTCACAACGTATTGGCTAAAGCCTATGGTTCCACTAACCCAATTAACGTGGTTCGTGCAACGATTGATGGCTTGGCCAACATGAAGTCCCCGGAAATGGTCGCTGCCAAGCGTGGTAAATCCGTTGAAGAAATTCTGGGGTAATTGACCGTGGCAAAGACTATTAAAATCACTCAAACCCGTAGTGCAATCGGTCGTCTGCCGAAACATAAGGCGACACTGCTTGGCCTGGGTCTGCGTCGTATTGGTCATACTGTTGAGCGTGAGGATACTCCTGCTGTTCGTGGTATGGTCAACGCGGTTTCCTATATGGTTAAAGTGGAGGAGTAACAGATGCGTTTAAATACTCTGTCTCCGGCCGAAGGTGCTAAACATGCACCGAAGCGTTTAGGTCGTGGTATCGGTTCTGGCCTGGGCAAAACTAGCGGTCGTGGTCACAAAGGTCAGAAATCTCGTTCTGGCGGTGGCGTACGTCGTGGTTTTGAAGGTGGTCAGATGCCTTTATACCGTCGTCTGCCGAAATTCGGTTTTACTTCTCGCAAAGCAATGATCACGTCAGAAGTTCGCCTGTCTGATCTTGCTAAAGTAGAAGGCGACGTTGTTGACCTGAATACGCTGAAAGCCGCTAATGTTATTGGCATTCAGATTGAATTCGCGAAAGTGATTCTGTCTGGTGAAGTTGCTCGTCCGGTAACGATTCGTGGTTTGCGCGTCACTAAAGGTGCTCGTGCTGCTATCGAAGCTGCTGGCGGTAAAATTGAGGAATAAGTAGCAGATGGCTAAGCAACCAGGATTAGATTTTCAGAGTGCTAAAGGCGGAGTTGGTGAACTGAAGCGCAGACTTTTGTTTGTTATCGGTGCGCTAATTGTTTTCCGTATTGGCTCTTTTATCCCAATTCCTGGTATTGATGCCACTGTGCTTGCCAAATTGCTTGAACAGCAGCGAGGCACCATCATTGAAATGTTTAACATGTTCTCTGGTGGTGCTCTCAGCCGTGCTTCTATCTTTGCACTGGGTATTATGCCGTATATTTCGGCGTCAATTATTATTCAGTTGCTAACAGTGGTTCATCCTGCTTTGGCTGAGATAAAGAAAGAAGGGGAGGCTGGCCGTCGTAAGATTAGCCAGTATACCCGCTACGGTACATTGGTATTGGCTATATTTCAGTCGATCGGTATTGCTACCGGTCTGCCAAATATGCCTGGAATGCAAGACTTGGTAATAAACCCAGGTTTTGCTTTCTACTTTACCGCTGTTGTGAGCCTAGTTACGGGAACAATGTTCCTGATGTGGCTGGGAGAACAGATTACAGAGCGTGGTATCGGTAACGGTATTTCGATCATAATCTTCGCTGGTATTGTTGCGGGGCTACCGCCGGCCATTGGCCATACTATCGAGCAAGCGCGGCAAGGCGACCTGCACTTCCTCCTGTTGCTGTTGGTTGCAGTTTTAGTGTTTGCAGTAACCTTCTTCGTTGTTTTCATTGAGCGCGGTCAACGTCGTATTGTCGTTAACTATGCAAAACGTCAACAGGGTCGTCGTGTTTATGCAGCACAGAGTACGCATTTACCACTGAAGGTGAATATGGCTGGTGTTATTCCTGCCATTTTCGCCTCCAGTATTATTCTGTTCCCAGCCACGATTGCATCTTGGTTTGGGGGCGGTACCGGTTGGAACTGGCTGACAACTATTTCGCTGTATTTGCAGCCCGGACAACCGCTTTATGTGTTACTCTATGCGTCTGCAATCATCTTCTTCTGTTTCTTCTACACTGCGTTGGTTTTCAACCCACGTGAAACAGCAGATAACCTGAAGAAGTCCGGTGCATTCGTGCCAGGAATTCGTCCGGGAGAGCAAACGGCGAAATATATTGATAAAGTGATGACTCGCCTGACTCTGATTGGTGCGATGTATATTACTTTTATCTGCCTGATCCCGGAGTTTATGCGTGACGCAATGAAAGTGCCTTTCTATTTCGGGGGTACATCTTTATTGATCGTTGTTGTCGTCATCATGGACTTTATGGCTCAAGTGCAAACTCTGATGATGTCGAGTCAATATGAGTCTGCATTGAAGAAAGCAAACCTGAAAGGCTATAACCGTTAATTAGGTGAGCTTGAGAAGTTACGGAGAGTAAAAATGAAAGTTCGTGCTTCCGTCAAGAAATTATGTCGTAACTGTAAGATTGTTAAGCGTAACGGTGTCGTTCGTGTGATCTGCAGTGCCGAGCCGAAGCATAAACAGCGTCAAGGCTGATTATCTCGCATATTTTTCTTGCAAAGTTGGATTGAGCTGGCTAGATTAGCCAGCCAATCTTTTGTATGTAGCTGCAACATTATTTGAGTATCCTGAAAACGGGCTTTTCAGAATGGTGTTGCTGTATAAAATTGTAGGAGTGCATAGTGGCCCGTATAGCAGGCATTAACATTCCTGATCATAAACATACCGTTATTGCGTTAACGTCAATTTTCGGTATCGGTAAAACTCGGTCGCAGGCTATTTGTGCTGCAACAGGAATTGCCGAAGATGTTAAGATCAGTGAGCTGTCTGAAGAGCAAATCGATAAGCTGCGTGACGAAGTTGCCAAGTTTGTTGTAGAAGGTGATCTGCGTCGTGAAGTTACCCTGAGCATCAAGCGTCTTATGGACCTTGGTACTTATCGTGGTTTGCGTCATCGTCGTGGTCTGCCGGTTCGCGGTCAGCGTACCAAGACTAACGCCCGTACCCGTAAGGGTCCGCGCAAACCGATCAAGAAATAATCGGGGTGATTGAATAATGGCAAAGGCACCTATTCGTGCACGTAAGCGTGTAAGAAAGCAAGTCTCTGACGGTGTGGCTCATATCCATGCTTCTTTCAACAACACCATCGTAACCATTACTGATCGTCAGGGTAATGCGCTGGGTTGGGCAACTGCCGGTGGTTCCGGCTTCCGTGGTTCTCGTAAATCTACGCCGTTTGCTGCTCAAGTAGCTGCAGAACGTTGCGCAGAGGCCGTGAAAGAATACGGTATTAAGAACCTGGAAGTTATGGTTAAAGGACCTGGTCCGGGCCGTGAGTCTACTATCCGCGCATTAAACGCGGCTGGTTTCCGCATCACTAATATTACTGATGTGACTCCGATCCCTCATAACGGTTGTCGTCCGCCGAAAAAGCGCCGCGTATAACGCCGCTTTTAGGATTGTTGGAGAAAGAAAATGGCAAGATATTTGGGTCCTAAGCTCAAGCTGAGCCGTCGTGAAGGCACCGACCTGTTCCTTAAGTCTGGTGTTCGTGCGATCGATTCCAAGTGTAAAATTGAACAAGCTCCTGGCCAGCACGGTGCGCGTAAACCGCGTCTGTCTGACTATGGTGTACAGTTGCGTGAAAAGCAGAAAGTTCGCCGTATCTACGGTGTTCTGGAGCGTCAGTTCCGTAACTATTATAAAGAAGCTGCACGTCTGAAAGGCAACACAGGTGCAAACCTGCTGCAATTGCTGGAAGGTCGTCTGGATAACGTTGTTTATCGTATGGGTTTTGGTGCAACTCGCGCTGAAGCACGTCAGATGGTAAGCCACAAAGCTATCATGGTAAACGGTCGCGTTGTTAGCATCGCTTCTTATCAGGTATCCCCGAATGACGTAGTCAGCATCCGTGAGAAAGCTAAAAAGCAATCTCGCGTGAAAGCCGCTCTGGAGCTGGCTGAACAGCGTGAAAAGCCAACTTGGCTGGAAGTTGATGCTGCCAAGATGGAAGGTGTGTTCAAACGTATTCCTGAACGTACCGATCTGTCTGCGGACATTAATGAACACCTGATCGTCGAGCTTTACTCCAAGTAAAGCTTAGTACCAAAGAGAGGACACAATGCAGGGTTCTGTGACAGAGTTTCTAAAACCGCGCCTGGTTGATATCGAGCAAGTGAGTTCGACGCACGCCAAGGTGACCCTTGAGCCATTAGAGCGAGGCTTCGGCCATACTCTTGGCAACGCACTGCGCCGTATTCTGCTTTCATCCATGCCAGGTTGCGCGGTGACCGAGGTTGAGATTGATGGTGTACTGCATGAGTACAGCACCAAAGAAGGCGTACAGGAAGATATCCTGGAAATCCTGCTCAACCTGAAAGGGCTGGCGGTGAGAGTTCAAGGCAAAGATGAAGTTATTCTTACCCTGAATAAATCTGGCATTGGCCCTGTGACTGCAGCCGATATCATCCATGATGGTGATGTCGAAATCGTCAAGCCGCAGCACTTAATTTGCCACCTGACCGATGAAAACGCATCTATTAACATGCGTATCAAAGTTCAACGTGGCCGTGGTTATGTGCCGGCATCTGCCCGTATTCATACGGAAGAAGATGAGCGCCCGATTGGTCGTCTGTTAGTTGATGCTTGTTACAGCCCTGTAGAGCGTATTGCCTACAATGTTGAAGCGGCTCGCGTAGAACAGCGTACTGACCTGGACAAGCTAGTCATCGAGATGGAAACCAATGGCACGATCGATCCTGAAGAGGCGATCCGCCGTGCGGCTACCATTCTGGCTGAACAACTTGAAGCTTTTGTTGACCTACGTGATGTTCGTCAGCCAGAAGTTAAAGAAGAGAAACCAGAATTCGATCCGATTCTGCTGCGCCCTGTTGACGATCTGGAATTGACTGTCCGCTCTGCTAACTGCCTTAAGGCAGAAGCTATCCACTACATCGGTGATCTGGTACAGCGTACCGAGGTTGAGCTGCTCAAAACGCCTAACCTGGGTAAAAAATCTCTTACTGAGATTAAAGACGTACTGGCTTCCCGTGGTTTGTCTCTGGGCATGCGCCTAGAAAACTGGCCACCTGCAAGCATTGCTGATGAGTAACCAGATCACAGGTTAAGGTTTTACTGAGAAGGATAAGGTCATGCGCCATCGTAAGAGTGGTCGTCAACTGAACCGTAACAGCAGCCATCGTCAGGCTATGTTCCGTAACATGGCTAGTTCTTTGGTTCGTCATGAAATCATCAAGACGACCCTGCCGAAAGCGAAAGAGCTGCGTCGCGTTGTTGAACCGCTGATTACTCTTGCCAAGACCGACAGCGTTGCTAATCGTCGTCTGGCATTCGCCCGTACTCGTGATAACGAGATCGTGGCAAAACTGTTTAATGAACTGGGCCCGCGTTTCGCGAGCCGTGCCGGTGGTTACACTCGTATTCTGAAGTGTGGCTTCCGTGCTGGTGACAATGCGCCGATGGCATACATCGAGCTCGTTGATCGCTCAGTCTCTCAGACAGAAGAAGTAGCTACTGCAGAGTAATCTGTAAGAGCATAAAAAAACCGGGGAAACCCGGTTTTTTTATATCTAAAATAAACTACGCTTTCGCATGCATATGGTAAATAGTTGCCTGCGATTACGTGAGTTGAAAAATACGTCTCCCTGTTCTCATCCACCCGTTTCGGCTATATACTCTCTACGTTTTATTTATGTACATACCATTTGGACTTTCTTAGGAGTAATGATGACCACATACCGCCACAAACGCGGGAAAATTCAGGACAACGCCATTGAGGCATTGCTACATGACCCGCTGTTTCGCCAACGAATTGAAGTGAATGAAAAAGGGAAAGGAAGTTATCGTAGAAAAGATAAGCATGCTAAGAAAGGTAATTGGGAGGCCAGTGGTAAGCAATCAAATGATTATTTACCTCTGGCCTTTCTATTTTCTGCTTAATGAATCAAAGAGGTTGAAGAGAAACTTGGTTTTTACTGTTTTGGTTGCTGTTCTTTAAGCAGATCGCGAATTTCAGTTAATAACTTCTCTTCAGCACTAGGCTTCGGTGGTGCGGCTGGCGTATCTTCCTGTTTGCGTCGCATTTTATTCATAAGCTTGATGGCTATAAAAATCGCGAAAGCGACGATGACGAAGTCAAAAATATTCTGGATGAAAGCACCATAGTTCATGACAACAGCGGGAATTTCGCCTTGGGCATCACGAAGAATAAGGCTGAATTGTTTAAAATCGACACCACCAATCAAGAGCCCAAGTGGCGGCATAATAATATCTGATACTAGAGAGGAAACAATTTTGCCGAATGCGGCACCAATAATGACACCCACTGCCAAATCTACAACGTTGCCACGCATGGCAAACTCTCTGAATTCTTTGATGATGCTCATATCCGTTCTCCTTGCCAAAAATATAAATTAATTCTAACCAATAGCCGTATCTTTGCCAGATTATCAGTTGGCAGTAAATCTATTCCTACATTACAAAAAGAAGGGGCTCGGTTGAAATAGCCGTTCAACATCAGGCACAAATTTCTTGTCAGCCAAGAACATGATGACATGATCACCTTGCTCAATTTTGCTATTCGCGTTGGCAATGATGACATCATCACCGCGTACAATTGCGCCGATGGTGGTACCTGGTGGAAGCTTAATGTCTTCAATCATTCTGCCGACGACTTTTGATGTGCCCTCGTCACCATGGGCGATCGCTTCGATCGCTTCGGCCACTCCCCGGCGCAAAGAGGATACGCTAACAATATCTGCCTTGCGTACGTGGCTGAGCAACGCAGAAATTGTTGCCTGCTGTGGTGAGATAGCGACATCAATGACGCTGCCCTGAACCAGATCGACGTAAGCTCGACGCTGGATGAGCACCATTACTTTTTTCGCGCCCATGCGTTTAGCTAACATTGCTGACATAATATTTGCTTCGTCATCGTTGGTAATAGCGATGAAGACATCAATCTGCTCAATATGTTCTTCGGCGAGAAGCTCTTGATCGGAGGCATCACCATGGAACACGACCGTATTTTGCAGAAGTTCAGCCAGCTCCACCGCACGGTCTGCATTTCGTTCTATCAGCTTGATGCTGTAATCTTTTTCTAATCGCTGCGCCAATCCTGCACCGACGTTCCCCCCACCAACGATCATGATCCTTTTATACGGTTTTTCAAGGCGCTGTAATTCGCTCATTACTGCGCGAATATGCTGGGAAGCTGCGACAAAAAACACCTCATCTCCGGCTTCGATGATGGTCGAGCCTTGTGGGCGAATTGGGCGGTCGTGACGAAAAATAGCTGCAACGCGCGTATCTACATGAGGAATGTGCTCGCGGAGAGAGGTGAGGGCATTACCGACCAGTGGGCCGCCATAGTAGGCATTAACTGCTGCAAGACTCACTTTGCCTTCAGCGAAGTTGACGACCTGAAGTGCTCCGGGATATTCGATGAGTTTGTAAATGTTATCGATCACCAACTGCTCTGGGGAGATCAGGTGATCGATAGGAACAGCTTCTGGTAGAAACAGCTGTTCTGATTCATGAATGTATTCAGCTGCACGAATGCGTGCAATTCGGTTTGGTGTTTTGAAAAGAGAATAAGCGATCTGGCATGCTACCATATTCGTTTCATCTGAATTGGTAACGGCGACCAGCATATCAGCATCTTCCGCCCCTGCTTCACGCAGCACTCGCGGATGAGAGGCATAGCCCGTAACGACACGTAGATCAAACTTATCCTGAAGTTGGCGTAACCGATTTGCATCAGTATCAACGACAGTGATGTCATTGTTTTCACCCGCTAGATTTTCCGCCAGTGTTCCGCCGACCTGACCCGCGCCAAGAATGATAATTTTCATAATAAGCCATGCCGTTTATTGATTGCTGTCTGTTGCAGACAATACTGGGTTCAATATCAGTTTTTTACCAGCTTCGCATAAAAGAAACCATCGCCACCATCAGCATGAGGAAGCATCTGTATACCCGGCATTTCTCTTGTTCCCGTATCGGCAAGTGTTGCATCAGTGTGGCGATTCAGGAAATCAGTAACTTGTTGGGCATTTTCTTGCGGCAGAATGGAACAGGTTGCGTAGACCATCGTACCGCCAGTCTTGAGATGTGGCCAAATGGCATCAAGAATTTCTTTTTGCAGTGTAACTAATTCTTCAATGTCTCTGTCTCGGCGTAGCCATTTAATATCAGGATGACGACGAATAACGCCAGTCGCGGAACAAGGAGCGTCCAACAGAATACGATCAAATATACGCCCTTCACACCATGAGTCGGGGTAACGGCCATCGCCCTGTTTGACTTCTGCATGCATTTGTAGCCGAAGTAAATTTTCTTTTACCCGGCCTAAACGCGTTTCATCAACATCGACAGCGAGCACATGAGATTGTGGTGCGGCCTCTAAAATGTGTGTCGTTTTTCCACCGGGAGCGGCGCAGAGATCGAGGATCTGTTCACCATCTTGTGGATCAAGCCAATAGACGCAGCCTTGAGCAGAAGCATCCTGTACGGTTGCCCACCCTTGTGAAAATCCTGGTAATTGATCGACTGCACAGGGAGAAGCAAGTCGTATCGCATCGCTATATTCAGCATGAGGAAATGCTTCAATTCCCTCTTGCACCAACAAATTTAAATATGCTTCACGTGAGTGGTGTAACCGATTCACGCGTAGCCACATCGGAGGGCGCTGATTATTTGCCTCAACGATGTCTTGCCAGTGGTTAGGATAAGCATGCTCAATGCGCGCCAGCAGCCAACTTGGGTGCAGGTAGTGAGATGAATGAGTTGCCTCACGCTGAAGGAGTTCTTCCTGCTGGCGTTGGAATTGGCGTAATACGCCATTAATCAACCCCTTTAGCTGTGGTCTTTTTAACGCTACTGCACCTTCTACTGTTTCTGCCAGAGCGGCATGTGGCGGGATTCGCGTATAGTGCAGTTGGTAGATACCGACCATGATAAGGTAATGCAACGTGCGTTGTTTGCCCGTCAGGGGCTTAGCCATCAGTTGTTGGATACACCATTCCAACTGCGGTAAAACGCGTAATACGCCGAAGCAAAGCTCTTGCAAAAGTGCGCGATCTTTATCGGAAACGTCACGCTGATGAACAGGCAATAAGGCGCTGAGCGATTGCCCCTGATCCAGAACTTGTCCCACCACTTTTGCGGCAATACTGCGTAGATTGTATGAGCTTTTCATGTGTTAGCGATGACGTATACGTAAAAGAGAGAGGATATACCGGCATGACGCCGGTATGAAAAATAGATTAGTTCAGCGTATTACCGGGAACGAACCACTCACGGCGTGAGTTGAGTAGATCCTGCGCAGTCATTACTTTTTTGCCTGCGGGCTGTAATTCCTGAATATTCAAAATACCATCGGCGGTTGCTACCTGAATACCCAGCTTATCTGCCTGAATGACTGTGCCCGGCTGTGAGCTATGTGCTTTGGTTATGACCTCAGCTTTCCAGACTTTCACTGGTTGTTCATCTACGATGAAATAGCTGACTGGCCAAGGATTAAACGCACGAATACAGCGCTCAAGCTGCTCAGCAGATAACTGCCAGTTTAGACGGGCTTCTTCTTTGCTGAGCTTTTCTGCATAGGTGGCAAGTGCATCGTTTTGAGCTTCAGCTACCGCGCTGTTATCTGCAAGCTGCACCAGCGTTTCCAATAAGCCGCGTGGGCCCAGCTCAGCAAGTTTATCGTACAGCGTTGCGCTAGTATCCTGTGGCAGGATAGGGCATGAAATTTTGTGTAACATCGCGCCAGTATCGAGTCCAACGTCCATTTGCATGATCGTCACACCCGTTTCACTATCCCCAGCCCACAATGCACGTTGGATAGGTGCGGCTCCACGCCAGAGAGGCAATAGGGAACCGTGTACATTAATGCAGCCAAGACGAGGCATAGATAGTACAGGCTGCGGCAAAATTAAGCCGTAAGCCACAACAACCATAACATCGGCATTTAACGCCTCAACCATCGCTTGATTTTCTGCTGGTCGCAGAGATTTAGGTTGGAAAACGGGGATGTCATGTTGCTCTGCCAGCACTTTTACCGGGCTTGGCGTGAGTTTGTTACCTCGGCCGGCAGGTCGGTCAGGCTGTGTAAAAACGCCAACGACCTCATGCCCTGATGATAAAAGCGCGTCAAGGTGACGCGCTGCAAAATCGGGGGTTCCGGCAAAGATGATACGTAAAGAATCAGACACGGTGCTTCCTGTCAGGATGAAAATTATCGGGCCCGGCTATTCTGCTTAGCCAGTTTTTCCAGTTTTTGACGAATGCGCTGGCGTTTAAGTGGGGAAAGGTAATCGATAAACAATTTCCCAACCAAGTGGTCCATTTCATGCTGAATACAAATGGCAAGTAGTTCACTTGCTTCAAGTTCGAACGCTTTACCTTCACGATCCAATGCGCGCACTTTTACGCGCTCTGAGCGAGGAACCAGAGCTCGAGTTTCAGGGATCGACAAGCAACCCTCTTCGATGCCCGTATCGCCGCTCTTTTCAATCAGCTCGGGATTGATCAGCACCAGCCGCTGATCCCGCTCCTCAGAGACGTCAATAACAATAATGCGCTGATGAATGTCCACTTGTGTCGCGGCCAGGCCAATACCTTCTTCTTCGTACATGGTATCGAACATATCATCCACGATACGTTGAATATCTGCATTGACTTCTTTTACGGGCTGCGCAGTGATGCGGAGCCGCTCGTCTGGAAAATGTAATACCTGCAAAACTGCCATATATGTTTAGATCTGTATCTGAATAGTGAGAAAGTCTTAGTGCCCATTCTAGACATTTCCTGCCCCGATTGACAGCATCAGCACTGAATTGCACCACTTATCTGAATAGGGCGGAATAAGGGACGTCGATGCTATCAACGGAAATCTGGCTACGCATGACGGGCGTACGACACTTGGGTGTCAGGCGCGTTCGAACTATTGTCAGAAAGCTTATTGATTTAAATACGTTCGATAATGAAACGTTGAGGGAGTTAGGTCTGTCTGATGCTCAAATATCCCAATTCTGGGTCTATGATGCCAAAATCTTGGAGGAGACCCTCAACTGGTTGTCTCATCCCAACCACCATATCGTGACGTGCGAAGATGCTCTTTATCCCTTTCTGTTAAGTAATATTCGTGATTTCCCGCTGTTGCTATTTGTATCTGGTTCTCCTGAATTATTAGCATCGCCACAAATATCGATTATTGGTAGCCGGAATAGCAGCGCTTACGGTGAACGCTGGGGATGTTTTTTTGCTCAGGAGCTTGCCGCGAATGAACTTACGGTGACAAGTGGGTTGGCGATTGGCATTGATGGTATTGCTCATCGTGCCGCTTTGGATTCGGGAGGGAGAACTATTGCAGTATTGGGAAGCGGATTGGGGAATATTTACCCCAAGAGGCACACTAAGCTTGCTGAGCGTATTTGTGGCGACGGTGGTGCGCTGGTCTCCGAATTTCCCCTCGCGATGCAGCCTTTCCCAACCAATTTCCCTAGAAGAAACCGTATCATTAGTGGGCTAGGGCTGGGTGTTCTGGTCATTGAAGCATCTATCCGCAGTGGCTCGTTGGTCACGGCCCGTTCTGCTTTGGAGCAAGGACGGGAGGTTTTCGCTTTGCCAGGGCCTATCGGTAACCCTATGACTGAGGGAACACACTGGCTAATCCAACAAGGAGCTAGCTTGGTTACACATCCGAAGGACATTCTTGAGCAGTTGGCGGGTGAGTTACAGTGGTTACCGGTGGAAAGCAGACAAACTATTTCTAACGAAGAAGAGGATGGCGAATTGCCATTTGCCGACGTGTTGGCTAACGTAGGAGATGAGGTTACACCTGTTGACGTTGTCGCTGAACGTGCCGGCCAACCTGTGCCAGAGATAGTCACCAAGCTATTAGAGCTGGAGTTAGCAGGATGGATCGCAGCAGTACCCGGCGGCTATGTCCGATTAAGGAGGGCAAGCCATGTTCGACGTACTCATGTACTTGTTTGAGAGTTACATCCACAATGAAACTGAAATGCGTGTCGATCAGGATACGTTAACTGATGACCTCACCCGCGCTGGATTTCATCGTAACGATATCTATAGCGCGTTGAGTTGGCTGGAAAAATTGGCCGATATTCAGGAAGGGCAGACTGCACCGCTTTATCTGGCGAGCGATCCTCTGGCTATGCGGATTTATACGCAGGATGAAGCATCGCGTCTTGATGCGGAATGTCGTGGCTTTTTATTGTTTCTTGAGCAAATTCAGGTTCTGAATCTTGAAACGCGGGAAATGATTATTGAACGCGTTATGGCGTTGGAAACACCGGAGTTTGATCTGGAAGATCTGAAGTGGGTCATTCTCATGGTGCTTTTCAATGTGCCAGGTTGTGAGAATGCCTATCAGCAAATGGAAGAATTACTCTTTGAGGTCAATGACGGTTATGTGCAATAGCCTGAGGAATAACAGTTCGAATGGCTAAACCTGCACTGTTTGCTGAAAAAAAACAGGAAATATGTCCAGACTGTGGGTCAGTGCTGGTTATCCGTTCTGGTCGGCATGGCCCATTTCTTGGCTGTTCTGCGTATCCAGAATGTGAATTCATTCGCCCACTGAAAGCGCAAGCCGATGGGCATATCGTTAAGGTATTGGATGGGCAGCAATGTCCGCTTTGTCAGTCGACATTGGTACTACGGCAAGGGCGCTATGGAATGTTCATCGGCTGTGGTAATTACCCTGAATGCCATCATACCGAGACTATTGATCGCCCTGATGAAACTGCGATTCGCTGTCCACAGTGTAATCAAGGCTCGTTGTTACAGCGTAAATCTCGCTATGGCAAGGTGTTTCATTCTTGCGATCGCTATCCCGATTGCCAGTTTACGTTAAATCATAAACCGATAGCGGGAGAATGCCCTTCTTGCCATTACACTTTACTGTGTGAAAAAAAGACGGCACAAGGCACCAAGCTATTTTGTGCCAGTAAATTATGTGGAAAACCAATAGCGGCAGAAGTTGATAAGAATGAGTGATGCGTCTGATGAACTAATGATTCCCATTTTACGGGAATTACATAACGAGCAGGTTATAGCGTACCCGACTGAAGCGGTATTTGGGTTAGGGTGCGATCCTGATAGTGAAGCGGCGGTTAACCGCTTGCTGGCGTTAAAACAACGCCCTTGGCAAAAAGGACTGATCCTGATTGCTGCAGATTTTAGTCAACTGGCACCTTATATTGATGACGGTGCATTATCCGACGAGCAGAAGGCAGTGATGTTTTCTACATGGCCAGGCCCTGTTACTTGGGTATTACCTGCAAAACGCACCACGCCTCAGTGGTTAACGGGGCAATTTTCTTCGCTTGCAGTACGCGTTAGTGACCATCCATTAGTCAAGGAACTGTGTCAGCGTTACGGTAAACCGTTAGTTTCGACCAGTGCCAATTTAAGTGGTCAACCTCCTTGCCGTACTTCTCATGAAGTATCTAAGCAGTTTGGTGACGATTTTCCCGTGCTATCTGGGGACGTCGGCGGAAGAATGAACCCATCAGAAATCAGGGATGCATTAACAGGCGAGCTTATTCGTCAGGGTTAACGGCAAGTTGGAGGGGAACGTGGCTGAAGTAACGTCTTTTGCGGTTTTTGGCAATCCGATTGCGCATAGTAAATCACCTCGCATACACGAGCTATTTGCGGTACAGGCAGGGATAACGTTGACGTATCAGCGTGTGTTGGCGCCACTGGATAGTTTTGAGAAGATGCTACGCCAGTATTTTCACGATGGTGCTGGTGGTGCGAATGTCACTGCACCCTTTAAAGAGCGGGCTTTTGCTGAAGCCGATGAGCGTAGCGAATGTGCTGAGCTTGCGGGAGCGGTCAATACATTGAAGAAGTTGAGTGATGGTCGCCTGTTTGGTGATAATACTGATGGCATCGGTTTGCTCAGCGATCTGCAACGATTAGCATTGGTAAAACCTTCACATCGTGTTCTGCTCGTTGGTGCGGGTGGTGCGGCGCGTGGTGTTATCCAACCTCTGTTAGCTTATGGTTGTGCTGTTGTGCTGACGAATAGGACTTTTTCCAAGGCTGCTGCTTTAGCGAAGATCTTCTGTGATATCGGTGATATTCAGGCTATTGCTCTTGACGATCTACATGGACAGTCTTTTGATCTGATTATTAATGCTACATCTTCTGGGATGTACGACAGCGTTCCTAACTTACCGTCAGAGCTCATTGCGCCGGAAACGTGCTGTTATGACATGTTTTATTTACCGCAACTCACTCCTTTTTTGTCTTGGTGCGTACAACAGGGTGCTATCCACTATGCAGATGGTTTGGGAATGCTGGTGGGGCAAGCGGCACATGCGTTTAAACTTTGGCATGGTGTGATGCCAGACGTGGAGCCCGTGATTGGTTTACTGAAACAGGAGCTCGCTAAATGAATCAGGCGATCCAATTCCCAGATCGTGAAAGTTGGGATGATAAGGTAATGGCGATCCGCTTTCCTGTTTTAGTAAATGGCTTTCAGCAGGAGTGCCTGATAAGTGCGGAACGTCTTCAGCACCGCTACGGTGGTGATAGTCCCGAACAGTGGCTGGCGCTGTTCAGGGAATATCGATGGGATCTTGAAGATGAATTGGAAGAAATGATTCTTGCTGAAGAATGGGATGATGAAGGCTATTACTCATTATCCTGAGCAAGGTATTCATCTTTCCAACGAACATAGTTATTTGCCGAGTAAACCAGTCCCTCTATTTCTTCTTGTGTCAGTTGCCGAATTTTCTTAACTGGGCTGCCAACGTATAAATGTCCCTTCTCTAAACGTTTTCCGGGAGGGACCAGGCTACCCGCACCAATCATGACATCATCTTCAACAACCACCCCATCGAGGAGTATTGATCCCATTCCTACCAGAACCCGGTTTCCTATTTGGCAACCGTGCAGCATTGCTTTATGGCCCACCGTGACGTCTTCCCCAATAATAAGTGGGTTACCCTCAGGTTTTTTCTCTGAGCAGTGCGTGATATGAAGCACTGATCCATCTTGGATATTACTTCTGGCGCCAATAGTGATGTAGTTAACGTCGCCACGTATGGCGACAAGGGGCCAGATACCAACATCATTGCCTAGCGTTACCTTGCCAATCACCACGCTGGAATGATCGACCATGACTCTCTCGCCTAAAACGGGAGAGATACCGTTATAACGACGGAATGTTTTTGCACTCATCGATAACCTCGTAGTTATTTAGCATATGTAGTGATTTGCCACGTACTGATTATTCGCATTAACAGACAAAATATCGACAGATATGCGACTGCGACAACTGAAAAGTGACGTGGATCGAATAAGATCTCATCGAAAGGGTTGAAAAACACGCGAATAGAAAAAAAGATCAAGAAAGTTGTTGTGTAACGAAAACGGA
>NZ_NWTM01000008.1 GCF_004137795.1 Pectobacterium zantedeschiae | reverse complement strand
GTTTGACGCGACACGCGATAAAAGGGCATCATTTGATGCCCTTTTTCTACGCTGTCATGGTAGAACCTATCTCATCAGCGATTGTGCGGTATAATCATTGGTGAGATAGGCTCTGTAGATACGGCGTAAATACCGAATTATTCGTTTTACAGAACATCTTTCGGTTTGGTTGCCCCGTGGTTGCGGGGCAAAGTTATTTGTCTGAATCATTGTGACAGGTTGGTTTATGAGTGCGAATACCGAAGCTCAGGATAGTGGGCGTGGCCTGGAAGTGATTAAGTGGCTAGTAGTAGGTGCCTTACTGGTTGTTGCGATTGTTGGCAATTATTATTACCGTGAATTTAGTCTTCCTCTGCGTGCATTGGCCGTTGTTATCCTGATCGCCGCAGCCGGTGGTGTGGCACTGCTGACCACGAAAGGCAAAGCAACCGTAGCGTTTGCTCGCGAAGCGCGTACAGAAGTGCGCAAAGTAATTTGGCCGACTCGTCAGGAAACGTTACACACCACGTTAATCGTTGCCGCGGTGACCGCCGTGATGTCACTGATTTTGTGGGGACTGGATGGTATTCTGGTCCGTTTGGTATCGTTTATCACTGGCCTGAGGTTCTAAGATGTCTGAAGCTCCAAAAAAACGTTGGTACGTCGTTCAGGCGTTTTCTGGTTTTGAGGGTCGCGTGGCACAGTCGCTGCGTGAGCACATCAAACTCCATAATATGGAAGAACTGTTTGGCGAAGTCATGGTTCCTACTGAAGAAGTAGTTGAAATCCGTGGTGGCCAGCGTCGTAAGAGCGAACGCAAGTTTTTCCCTGGCTATGTCTTGGTTCAGATGGTTATGGAAGATGCTAGCTGGCATCTTGTGCGCAGTGTTCCTCGTGTTATGGGGTTCATCGGCGGTACATCTGACAGGCCTGCGCCGATCAGTGACAAAGAAGTGGATGCGATTATGAATCGTCTCCAGCAGGTTGGTGACAAACCTCGTCCGAAAACGCTGTTTGAACCAGGTGAAATGGTTCGTGTTAACGACGGTCCATTTGCTGACTTTAACGGTGTTGTTGAAGAAGTAGACTATGAGAAGAGCCGCCTGAAGGTATCTGTTTCTATATTTGGTCGTGCGACACCTGTTGAACTAGACTTTGCTCAGGTCGAAAAAGGCTAACTGCCTGATTGACTTGCTGAAAATAGCTACTTGCCTATGGCGCGAAATTAACCTATAATTTCGCGCCTTTTGTTTTTCAGTGGCCTTTGCGGCGTCTGAAACGTACTACAAACCACGGGGAGCCTTTTGCTAGGCGTTATTACCCAATCGAGGAAAGTTAAATGGCCAAGAAAGTACAAGCCTATGTCAAGCTGCAAGTTGCAGCTGGTATGGCTAACCCGAGCCCACCAGTAGGTCCAGCTCTGGGTCAGCAAGGTGTTAACATCATGGAATTCTGTAAGGCATTCAATGCTAAAACGGAAAGCCTTGAGAAGGGTCTACCGACTCCAGTTGTTATTACCGTTTATTCTGACCGTTCTTTCACCTTCGTTACCAAAACGCCTCCAGCAGCAGTTCTGCTGAAGAAAGCGGCTGGTATCAAGTCTGGTTCCGGCAAGCCGAACAAAGACAAAGTTGGTAAAGTAACGAGCGCTCAGATTCGTGAAATCGCAGAAACTAAAGCTGCGGACATGACTGGTTCTGATGTAGACGCCATGGCGCGCTCTATCGCAGGTACTGCTCGTTCCATGGGCCTGGTAGTGGAGGATTAATAAATGGCTAAGCTGACCAAGCGCATGCGCGTGATCCGTGACAAAGTTGATGTAACTAAACAGTATGACATCAACGAAGCTGTTGCTCTGCTCAAAGAGCTGGCCACTGCTAAGTTCGTAGAAAGTGTAGACGTAGCTGTTAACCTCGGCATTGATGCACGTAAATCTGACCAAAACGTTCGTGGTGCAACCGTTCTGCCTCATGGTACTGGTCGTTCTGTTCGTGTTGCTGTCTTCACCCAAGGTGCAAACGCTGAAGCCGCTAAAGCTGCTGGCGCTGAATTTGTGGGCATGGAAGATCTGGCCGATCAGATCAAAAAAGGCGAAATGGGCTTTGACGTTGTTATTGCATCTCCAGATGCAATGCGCGTTGTTGGCCAATTGGGCCAGGTTCTGGGTCCGCGTGGCCTGATGCCAAACCCGAAAGTGGGTACTGTAACGCCTAACGTTGCCGAAGCAGTTAATAATGCTAAAGCTGGCCAGGTTCGTTACCGTAACGACAAGAACGGTATCATCCATACCACTATCGGTAAGGTTGATTTCGATTCTAACAAATTGAAAGAAAACCTGGAATCTTTGCTGGTTGCGCTGAAAAAAGCAAAACCATCTCAGGCAAAAGGCGTGTACATCAAGAAAGTTAGCCTGTCTACCACTATGGGCGCTGGTGTTGCTATCGACCAGAGCGGTTTGAACGCTGCAGCTAACTAATAGCTTTTGTTCCGCTTTACTCGGGTGTGGGATTTACCTATAATTTTACGCCCGTTGTTCCTTAAGTGGGATAACGCAAGAATTTTTCGGTTGGAGCCTGGCCTATCCAGGCCTCCGTCCAAGACCGCAGGTGTTTCGTAAGAAACTTAATCCTCCTGCGTAGACGGTGACAGAGCCTAAATAACGTTTTTCTTTTTTATAAAGAATAATTTTTTACTGGATTCTGCTCACCGTGTTTCAACGCTTATCTCTAATTTTGGCGATAAGTGAAGTGAGTTCCGGAGAGTTTCTCCGGCTAAATCCAGGAGCAAAAGCTAATGGCATTAAATCTTCAAGACAAACAAGCGATTGTTGCTGAAGTCAGCGAAGTAGCCAAAGGTGCGCTGTCTGCGGTTGTTGCGGATTCCCGTGGCGTTACCGTTGATAAAATGACCGAACTGCGTAAAGCAGGTCGTGAAGCTGGCGTTTACATGCGTGTTGTTCGTAACACCCTGCTGCGCCGCGTCGTTGAAGGTACTCAATTTGAATGCCTGAAAGACACGTTTGTTGGTCCGACCCTGATTGCATATTCTCTGGAACACCCGGGCGCTGCTGCTCGTCTGTTCAAAGAGTTCGCGAAAGCGAATGCAAAGTTTGAGGTCAAAGCTGCAGCCTTTGAAGGTGAGCTGATCCCGGCGGCTCAAATTGACCGTCTGGCAACGCTGCCGACTTACGAAGAAGCACTGGCACGTCTGATGTCGACCATGAAAGAAGCCGCTGCTGGCAAACTGGTCCGCACTCTGGCAGCTGTTCGCGATGCAAAAGAAGCAGCGTAATAACGCTTTCTTTTTTAACGCACTTGCTAACGTATAAACTATTTCTGATTCTTAGGAACAATTGTTATGTCTATCACTAAAGATCAAATTCTGGAAGCAGTAGCAGCTATGTCTGTAATGGATGTTGTTGAGCTGGTTTCTGCTATGGAAGAAAAATTCGGTGTTTCTGCTGCTGCTGCTGTAGCTGTTGCTGCTGGCCCAGCTGAAGTTGCTGAAGAAAAAACTGAGTTCGACGTTGTGCTGAAAGCTATCGGCGCTAACAAAGTTGCTGTAATCAAAGCTGTTCGTGGCGCAACTGGTCTGGGCCTGAAAGAAGCCAAAGATCTGGTTGAATCTGCACCGGCAGTTCTGAAAGAAGGCGTGAACAAAGATGACGCTGAAGCACTGAAGAAATCACTGGAAGAAGCTGGCGCAGAAGTTGAAGTTAAATAAGCCAACCTTTCAGGTTACAGCCTGATTTATTAGGCTGATGGCTGGTGACTTTTTAGTCACCAGCCTTTTTGCGCTGTAGGGCATCAATGGGATTTCACACTGTTTAGCCATTGATTTCCCCCAATATTTTTTTCTATTGACGACTTAATATACTGCTTTCCTGCATTGGCCCCTTGCCTAAGCAAGAGCAACGAAATGGTTTAAGAGTAATAGAAAGACGTATTACGGAAAGTTCTCTATTTTCCGACCAACATAAATAGTGTTGCATGAACTGTCCTTGTTAGGGCAGACAGAGTGGTTCGACTTGTCAGCTAGCTGAGGAACCCTATGGTTTACTCCTATACCGAGAAAAAACGCATTCGTAAGGATTTTGGTAAACGTCCACAGGTTTTGGACATACCTTATCTCCTTTCTATCCAACTTGACTCGTTCCAGAAATTTATCGAGCAAGACCCGGAAGGTCAGTACGGTTTGGAAGCTGCATTCCGTTCTGTTTTCCCAATAAAAAGCTATAGCGGTAATTCAGAGCTGCAATACGTTAGCTATCGCTTGGGCGAACCAGTGTTTGACGTTAAAGAATGTCAAATCCGTGGTGTAACGTTCTCTGCGCCGCTACGCGTTAAACTGCGCCTGGTGATCTACGAGCGTGAAGCGCCTGAAGGCACCGTTAAAGACATCAAAGAACAAGAAGTTTACATGGGCGAAATTCCGCTCATGACCGATAACGGTACCTTCGTGATCAACGGTACTGAGCGCGTAATCGTGTCTCAGTTGCACCGTAGTCCAGGTGTGTTCTTCGATAGCGACAAAGGTAAAACCCACTCTTCAGGTAAGGTGCTGTATAACGCACGTATTATTCCTTACCGTGGTTCCTGGCTGGATTTCGAGTTTGATCCGAAGGATAACCTGTTTGTCCGTATCGACCGTCGCCGCAAATTGCCTGCGACTATTATCCTGCGCGCGCTGGGTTACTCCACCGAACAGATTCTTGATCTTTTCTTCGATAAAATTGTCTATGAAATCAATGGCAATAAATTGCAGATGGATCTGGTTCCTGAGCGCTTGCGTGGTGAAACCGCGTCGTTTGATATCGAAGCGAACGGTAAAGTTTATATCGAAAAAGGTCGCCGCATCACTGCACGTCATATCCGTCAGTTAGAGAAAGATGGTATTGAGCGCATTGAAGTGCCTGTTGAATATATTGCTGGCAAAGTACTGTCCAAAGATTATATCGACGAGAGCACTGGTGAACTGATCGGCGCAGCCAACATGGAGCTGTCGCTGGATCTGCTGGCTAAACTGAGCCAGTCTGGTCACAAACGTATTGAAACCCTGTTCACCAACGATCTTGATCATGGTGCGTATATGTCTGAAACCGTGCGTGTCGATCCGTCAAACGATCGTCTGAGCGCGCTGGTTGAAATCTATCGCATGATGCGTCCTGGTGAGCCACCAACGCGTGAAGCAGCAGAAACGCTGTTCGAGAACTTGTTCTTCTCTGAAGATCGCTACGATCTGTCTGCGGTTGGCCGCATGAAGTTCAACCGTTCTCTGCTGCGTGACGAGATCGAAGGTTCCGGTATCCTGAGCAAAGATGACATCATCGAAGTGATGAAGAAGCTCATTGATATCCGTAACGGTAAAGGCGAAGTGGACGATATCGACCACCTCGGCAACCGTCGTATCCGTTCCGTCGGTGAAATGGCAGAAAACCAATTCCGCGTTGGTCTGGTGCGTGTAGAACGTGCTGTAAAAGAGCGCCTGTCTCTGGGTGATCTTGATACGCTGATGCCACAGGACATGATTAACGCCAAGCCGATTTCGGCTGCCGTGAAAGAGTTCTTCGGTTCGAGCCAACTGTCACAGTTTATGGACCAGAACAACCCGCTGTCTGAGATTACGCACAAACGTCGTATCTCTGCATTGGGTCCAGGTGGTCTGACGCGTGAACGTGCTGGCTTTGAAGTTCGTGACGTACACCCGACTCACTATGGTCGTGTTTGTCCTATCGAAACGCCTGAAGGTCCGAACATCGGTCTGATCAACTCCCTGTCCGTTTATGCGCAAACTAACGAATACGGTTTCCTTGAAACCCCATATCGTCGCGTGCGTGAAAACGTGGTTACGGATGAGATACATTACCTGTCTGCGATTGAAGAAGGTAACTTCGTTATCGCACAGGCAAACACCAATTTGGACGAAGAAGGCCGCTTCATCGACGAACTGGTTACCTGTCGTAACAAAGGTGAGTCCAGCTTGTTCAGCCGCGATCAGGTTGAATATATGGACGTTTCCACACAGCAGGTGGTTTCCGTCGGTGCATCTCTGATTCCGTTCCTGGAACACGATGACGCCAACCGTGCCCTGATGGGTGCGAACATGCAACGTCAGGCCGTTCCGACCTTACGCGCTGATAAGCCGCTGGTTGGTACAGGTATGGAACGCGCTGTTGCGGTTGACTCCGGTGTAACTGCCGTAGCCAAACGTGGTGGTACAGTACAGTACGTGGATGCATCTCGTATTGTAATCCGCGTTAATGACGATGAAATGTATCCGGGCGAAGCTGGGATCGACATCTATAACCTGACCAAATATACCCGTTCTAACCAGAACACCTGCATCAGCCAGATGCCGTGTGTGTCTCTGGGTGAGCCTATAGAACGTGGCGATGTTCTGGCAGATGGTCCGTCCACCGATCTGGGTGAACTGGCGCTGGGTCAGAATATGCGCGTGGCATTTATGCCATGGAATGGTTACAACTTCGAAGACTCCATCCTCGTTTCCGAGCGTGTTGTTCAAGAAGATCGCTTTACAACCATCCATATTCAGGAACTTGCCTGTGTGTCTCGTGACACCAAGTTAGGGCCTGAAGAAATTACCGCGGACATCCCGAACGTGGGTGAAGCAGCACTTTCTAAACTGGATGAGTCTGGCATCGTTTATATCGGTGCGGAAGTCACTGGTGGTGACATTCTGGTTGGTAAGGTGACGCCGAAAGGTGAAACCCAACTGACGCCAGAAGAGAAACTGCTGCGTGCGATCTTCGGTGAGAAAGCGTCTGACGTTAAAGACTCTTCTCTGCGTGTACCAAACGGTGTTTCCGGTACGATTATCGACGTACAAGTCTTTACCCGCGATGGCGTGGAAAAAGACAAACGTGCGTTGGAAATCGAAGAAATGCAACTGAAGCAGGCGAAGAAAGACCTGACTGAAGAGTTGCAGATTCTGGAAGCGGGCCTGTTTGCACGTATCCACGCTGTGCTGGTTTCTGGCGGCGTAGAAGCTGACAAACTGGACAAACTGCCGCGCGAGCGCTGGTTGGAGCTGGGTCTGACTGATGAAGATAAACAGAATCAGTTGGAACAGTTGGCAGAACAGTATGATGAGCTGAAGCACGAGTTTGAGAAAAAACTCGAAGCTAAGCGCCGTAAAATCACCCAAGGCGATGATCTGGCACCAGGTGTGCTGAAAATTGTTAAGGTTTATCTGGCTGTTAAGCGTCAGATTCAACCGGGTGACAAGATGGCAGGTCGTCACGGGAACAAAGGTGTTATCTCTAAGATCAACCCGATCGAAGATATGCCTTACGATGAGAACGGTACGCCGGTCGATATCGTACTGAACCCGCTGGGCGTACCTTCACGTATGAACATCGGTCAGATTCTGGAAACCCACTTGGGTATGGCTGCAAAAGGTATCGGCGAGAAAATCAACGCCATGCTTAAGCAGCACGAAGAAGTGACCAAGCTGCGTGAATTTATCCAGAAAGCCTACGATCTGGGCGACGATGTGCGTCAAAAAGTCGACCTGAGTACTTTCTCAGACGAAGAAGTTATGCGTCTGGCTGAAAACCTGAAGAAAGGTATGCCAATTGCAACGCCAGTATTCGACGGTGCAAAAGAGAAAGAAATCAAGGAACTGTTGCAGATGGGCGGTATCCCTACCTCCGGTCAGATTACTCTGTACGATGGACGTACTGGTGAGCAATTTGAGCGTCAGGTTACAGTGGGCTACATGTACATGCTGAAACTGAACCACTTGGTTGACGATAAGATGCATGCCCGTTCCACCGGTTCTTATAGCCTGGTTACTCAGCAGCCGCTGGGTGGTAAGGCGCAGTTCGGTGGTCAACGCTTCGGTGAGATGGAAGTGTGGGCGCTGGAAGCTTATGGTGCAGCTTATACCCTGCAAGAAATGTTGACCGTTAAGTCTGATGACGTGAACGGCCGTACCAAGATGTACAAGAACATCGTGGATGGCAATCATCAGATGGAGCCAGGCATGCCGGAATCCTTCAACGTATTGTTGAAAGAAATCCGTTCGCTGGGTATCAACATCGAGCTGGAAGAAAAGTAATACCAGCTCGCTGTATTGCTGGCATTCGTCATAGGGACACCTGAACGCTGTTTTTAACGGCCATGTTGTTGTTAACAGCATGGTTGCTTTAACGGCATAGTTCAGGTGTCTATCAGGTCTAACTCCGACAGGAGCCAATCCGTGAAAGACTTATTAAAGTTTCTGAAAGCGCAAACTAAAACCGAAGAGTTTGATGCGATCAAAATTGCTCTGGCCTCGCCAGACATGATCCGTTCGTGGTCTTTTGGTGAAGTTAAAAAGCCAGAAACCATCAACTACCGTACGTTCAAACCTGAGCGTGACGGCCTTTTCTGCGCCCGTATCTTTGGGCCAGTAAAAGATTATGAGTGCTTGTGCGGTAAGTATAAGCGCCTGAAACACCGCGGTGTTATTTGTGAGAAGTGCGGCGTTGAAGTGACCCAGACTAAAGTACGTCGTGAGCGTATGGGTCACATCGAGCTGGCTTCTCCGACTGCGCACATCTGGTTCCTGAAGTCACTGCCTTCCCGTATCGGTCTGCTGCTGGATATGCCGCTGCGTGATATTGAGCGTGTGCTTTATTTTGAATCTTATGTCGTTGTTGAAGGTGGGATGACCAACCTTGAGCGTCGTCAGATCCTGACTGAAGAGCAGTATCTGGATGCGCTGGAAGAGTTTGGTGATGAATTCGACGCGAAAATGGGCGCCGAAGCGATCCAGGCTCTGCTGAAGAATATGGATCTGGAGCAGGAATGCGAGCAGCTGCGTGAAGAGCTGACCGAAACCAACTCCGAAACCAAACGTAAAAAGCTGACGAAGCGTATTAAGCTGCTGGAAGCATTCGTACAGTCTGGTAACAAGCCAGAGTGGATGATCCTGACCGTTCTGCCGGTACTGCCGCCAGATCTGCGTCCGTTGGTTCCGCTGGATGGCGGTCGTTTCGCGACTTCCGACCTGAACGATCTGTATCGTCGCGTGATCAACCGTAACAACCGTCTGAAACGTCTGTTGGATCTGGCTGCGCCAGACATCATCGTACGTAACGAAAAACGTATGTTGCAGGAAGCGGTTGATGCCTTGCTGGATAACGGTCGCCGCGGTCGTGCGATCACCGGTTCTAACAAACGTCCTCTGAAATCTTTGGCCGATATGATCAAAGGTAAGCAGGGTCGTTTCCGTCAGAACTTGCTCGGTAAGCGTGTTGACTACTCCGGCCGTTCCGTAATCACCGTTGGTCCATACCTGCGTCTGCACCAGTGTGGTCTGCCGAAGAAAATGGCACTGGAACTGTTCAAGCCGTTCATCTATGGCAAGCTGGAACTGCGTGGTCTTGCTACCACCATTAAAGCTGCCAAGAAAATGGTTGAGCGTGAAGAGGCCGTCGTATGGGATATCCTGGACGAAGTCATCCGCGAACACCCGGTACTGCTGAACCGTGCACCAACACTGCACCGTTTGGGTATCCAAGCATTTGAACCGGTACTGATCGAAGGTAAAGCAATCCAGTTGCACCCGCTGGTTTGTGCGGCATATAACGCCGACTTCGACGGTGACCAGATGGCTGTACACGTACCGTTGACGCTGGAAGCCCAGTTGGAAGCGCGTGCGTTGATGATGTCGACCAACAACATCCTGTCCCCTGCGAATGGTGAGCCAATCATCGTTCCTTCTCAGGACGTGGTATTGGGTCTGTATTACATGACGCGTGACTGTGTTAACGCCAAAGGCGAAGGCATGGTGCTCACGGGTCCGAAAGAAGCTGAACGCGTTTATCGTGCCGGTCTGGCCTCTCTGCATGCGCGCGTTAAAGTGCGTATCACGGAAGAGATCAAGAGCATCGAAGGCGATGTTACGCATCAGACATCAATTATTGATACGACTATCGGCCGCGCCATCCTGTGGATGATCGTACCGAAAGGTCTGCCGTACTCGATCGTTAACCAGCCTCTGGGCAAGAAAGCGATCTCCAAAATGCTGAACACCTGTTACCGCATTTTGGGTCTGAAGCCGACAGTTATCTTCGCTGACCAGACTATGTACACCGGTTTTGCTTACGCGGCGCGCTCTGGTGCTTCCGTAGGTATCGATGACATGGTTATCCCGGAGAAAAAAGCCGAGATTATCGAAGAAGCAGAAACCGAAGTTGCCGAGATTCAGGAGCAGTTCCAGTCTGGTCTGGTTACCGCGGGCGAACGCTATAACAAAGTGATCGATATCTGGGCAGCGGCGAACGAACGTGTTGCGAAAGCGATGATGGAAAACCTGTCCGTTGAGGATGTGGTTAACCGTGATGGCGTAGTTGAGCAGCAGGTTTCTTTCAACAGCATCTTTATGATGGCCGACTCTGGTGCGCGTGGTTCTGCGGCACAGATTCGTCAGTTGGCGGGTATGCGTGGTCTGATGGCGAAACCAGACGGTTCCATCATCGAAACGCCGATTACCGCAAACTTCCGTGAAGGTTTGAACGTACTCCAGTACTTCATCTCGACGCACGGTGCGCGTAAAGGTCTGGCGGATACCGCACTGAAAACGGCAAACTCCGGTTACCTGACTCGTCGTCTGGTTGACGTTGCGCAGGATCTGGTTGTGACCGAGGACGATTGTGGTACCCATGAAGGTATCATGATGACGCCGGTTATCGAAGGTGGTGATGTTAAAGAGCCACTGCGTGAGCGCGTGCTGGGTCGTGTAACGGCTGAAGACGTGATCAAACCGGGCACCGCGGATATTCTGGTTCCACGTAACACGCTGCTGAACGAGCAGTGGTGTGACATGTTGGAAGAGAACTCCGTTGACGCCGTTAAAGTACGTTCAGTGGTAAGTTGCGAAACCGACTTTGGCGTGTGCGCCAATTGCTACGGTCGCGATCTGGCTCGTGGTCATATCATCAATAAAGGTGAAGCCATTGGGGTCATCGCGGCACAGTCCATCGGTGAGCCAGGTACACAGTTAACCATGCGTACGTTCCACATCGGTGGTGCGGCATCGCGTGCGGCTGCTGAGTCCAGCATTCAGGTTAAAAACAAAGGTAGCCTGAAACTGAGCAACGCGAAGTTCGTTATGAACAGTAACGGTAAATTGGTTATTACTTCACGTAATACCGAACTGAAACTGATCGACGAATTCGGACGTACTAAAGAAAGCTATAAAGTGCCTTACGGTGCAGTGATGGCGAAGGGTGACGGCTCAGAAGTTAGCGGCGGCGAAACCGTAGCAAACTGGGATCCGCACACCATGCCAGTGGTAACCGAAGTGAGCGGTTTCATCCGTTTTGCTGACATGATTGATGGCCAGACCATTACCCGCCAGACCGACGAACTGACTGGTTTGTCTTCTATCGTGGTTCTGGATAGCGCAGAGCGTACCGGTAGTGGTAAAGATCTGCGTCCGGCACTGAAAATCGTTGACGCTAAAGGTGAAGATGTACTGATTCCAGGCACTGATATGCCTGCTCAATACTTCCTGCCGGGTAAAACGATTGTTCAGTTGGAAGATGGAGTGCAGATTGGTGCTGGTGATACATTGGCGCGTCTCCCTCAAGAATCCAGCGGTACCAAGGATATTACCGGTGGTCTGCCACGCGTAGCCGACCTGTTCGAAGCTCGTCGTCCGAAAGAGCCGGCAATTCTGGCAGAGATCAGCGGTATCATTTCCTTCGGTAAAGAAACCAAAGGTAAGCGCCGTCTGGTGATTTCTCCGTTGGATGGCAGCGATGCTTACGAAGAGATGATTCCGAAATGGCGTCAGCTCAACGTGTTCGAAGGTGAAGTTGTGGAACGTGGTGACGTTGTTTCTGACGGCCCAGAGTCTCCGCACGATATCCTGCGTCTGCGTGGTGTACATGCAGTAACGCGTTATATCACCAACGAAGTTCAGGAAGTTTACCGCCTGCAAGGCGTTAAGATTAACGATAAACACATCGAAGTTATCGTTCGTCAGATGTTGCGTAAAGGCACCATCGTTAGCGCAGGTAGTACGGAGTTCCTGGAAGGCGAACAGGCTGAAGTGTCTCGCATCAAGATTGCCAACCGTCAGTTGGAAGCGGATGGCAAGATCACGGCAACGTACAGCCGCGATCTGCTGGGTATCACCAAAGCATCTCTGGCGACCGAGTCCTTCATTTCTGCGGCATCGTTCCAGGAAACCACTCGCGTACTTACCGAAGCTGCTGTTGCAGGTAAACGTGATGAGCTGCGTGGCCTGAAAGAGAACGTTATCGTGGGCCGTCTGATCCCAGCTGGTACGGGTTATGCGTACCATCAGGATCGTATGCGCCGCCGTCAGGCGGGTGAAGCTCCTGTCGTGCCTCAGGTGAGTGCCGATGAAGCTTCTGCTAACCTGGCTGAGTTGTTGAACGCAGGCTTTGGTAGCAGCGACGACGAATAAGTCTCTTTACGCTGCACTATCATGCGGTAAATAACAAAAACCCCGGCTATCATGGTCGGGGTTTTTTTATTGCGCACATCCCTGCGTGCTACCTAAAAGCTGTCGCAAGCGACGTTAAAAATTGATGGAAGTTCCACCCTGACGGACACAACGCTGTGCGTTGTTATAAAACGCTCCCGGCGTTTTATTTCTTCCTGAAATTTTTTGTTGTACAGTAGTGTAAAGTAAATAGAACGGAACCGACATGGACACCTCAACTACGCCAACTCTCTCACAGTCTGGCGACTCATTATCTCATCAGGATGATTCACTTTCTTCTGATAAAACCTTACAAACACAGTCAGTAAGCCATTCCCAACATCGAGCCAAACGTGCTGCATGGGGTAGTTTTGTCGGTGCCGTTGTCGACTGGTACGACTTTCTACTGTACGGAATTGTTGCCGCTCTTGTATTTAATACGGAATTTTTCCCACAGGTTAGCCCGACGATGGGGACGCTGGCGGCATTTGGTACGTTCGGCGTTGGTTTCCTGTTCCGTCCGTTAGGTGGCATGGTGTTTGGTCACTTTGGTGACAAGCTGGGTCGTAAACGGATGTTGATGATTACAGTCTGGATGATGGGCATTTCCACCGCGCTGATTGGACTGTTACCGTCGTTTGATTCTATTGGCTGGTGGGCGCCAGTGCTGTTGGTCACTCTGCGTGCTATTCAGGGATTCGCGGTCGGTGGCGAATGGGGCGGCGCGGCGCTGTTGGCAGTAGAAAACGCGCCGAAGAAGAAGAAAGCCTTTTATAGCAGTGGCGTGCAGGTTGGCTTTGGTGTCGGACTATTACTGGCAACGGGATCGGTGTCGGTGGTGAGCAATTTGACCACCAATGAGGAATTTACCACTTGGGGATGGCGTCTGCCGTTCTTATTCAGTTTGATTCTGGTTGCCATTGCCTGGTGGGTACGTAACGGGATGGATGAGTCTCAGGAGTTTGAGGCGAATAAAACGCTGGGAGAAAGAGCAAATAAGCTGCGTTCGTTCCCGATTATGGAAGCACTGCGCCAGCATCCGAAGGCATTTCTGCTGATTATTGCGCTACGGCTTGGTGAACTACTGACGATGTATATCGTCACTGCATTTGCACTCAATTATTCCACCACCCATCTTGGGTTATCGCGCGATATCTTTCTGAATATTGGGCTGCTGGTGGGGGCGATCAGCTGTGTATCCATTCCTTTCTTTGCCTATCTAGCGGATAGCTTTGGCCGCCGTCGTATCTATGTGACTGGTGCACTAATTGGCGCGGTGAGCGCGGTGCCATTCTTCATGGCGCTGGAAAGCCACAACACGCTGCTGATTCTGTTCTTTGCCATCATGCTGGCGAATGCTGCCCACGATATGATCGTTAGCGTACAGCAGCCGATGTTTACTGAACTATTTGGTACGGCCTATCGCTATAGTGGGGCTGGCGTGGGCTATCAGGTTGCCAGTGTGGTCGGTGGCGGATTTACGCCTTTTATCGCGGTTCTGCTGGTACAGTTTATGGATGGATCATGGCACGCAGTGGCAGCTTACCTTGCCATCGGCTGCTTATTGTCGGCAGTTGTCGGGATGCGGATGAAGCCAGCACAGGATGATGCTCTAACCCACTAATCTCCTTATTTACCGATACAGATGTCATGTCTGTATCGGTGACATTTCTCCGGTGTATTACTGCTGTGCTATCGGAATCGATCGAGATCGCTTCGCTTTAGTCCGATATCTTTCAGTCCCGCATCGCTCAGATTCCGCAGTATCTTTAGCGTGCGTGCCCTTTCCCGCCAGGCTTTCCATAAGCGGTACGGCAAGATAAGCATTAGCCAGAACGGTGACTCGCGGAACGGTTTTTGTGATCGATTCTCATGAAATTCCATATTTTCCCCCTCGCCAGTGAATGATTGCAATGATGAGGCGAAAGGCATTTTCAATACAGATGCAAAAAATCGATATTTTCATCATACAGATTGTGTGATATTACATCTGAATGGCGATTTTTATGTGAATCTGTACTGGTTACTGCGGTTAATCTTGATGAGGAATGATACTGATGACGCGTTATCAACACCTGGCTGAGCTGTTAGAAAAGCGCATTGAACAAGGACTGTATCAAGGCGGGGAGCGACTGCCTTCGGTACGGGCGCTGAGTACCGAACATGGTGTAAGCATCAGTACCGTACAGCAAGCCTATCATCTGCTGGAAACCCGGCAGTTGATTATGCCGCAACCGCGTTCGGGATATTTTGTCACGCCGCGTAAAGCAACGCCGCCTGTCCCCGCGTTGACGCGCCCAGCTCAGCGTCCAGTTGAGATCACGCAGTGGGAATCGGTACTGGAGCTGGTGAACGTGCGTTTGGAAACCAATGTGCTGAAGTTTGGTAGCGGAATGCCGGACGTGACCCAACCAACCATCAAACCGCTGTGGAAAGAGATGGCGCGTCTTTGCCAGTATCAGGATCCTCGAATTTTACAATATGACAGCGTATATGGTGTGCCAGCGTTACGTGAGCAGGTCGCCCGTCTTGCTGTCGACTGCGGCTGTCAGTTGACGCAAGATGATATTGTGATCACCACTGGTTGTCAGGAAGCCTTATTTGTTGCTGTTCGCGCGGTTTGTCAGCCCGGCGACATTGTGGCCGTCGAATCCCCCGCGTTTCCGGGTACGATGCAAATCCTTCGTGGGCTGGACATTAAAGCGATCGAAATCCCAACTGACTCGGTAACGGGGATCAGTCTGGAAGCGTTGCGGCTGGCGCTGGATCAATGGCCGATCAAAGCGGTACTGCTGGTTCCTAGCTGTAACAATCCGCTTGGCTTCATCATGCCGGATGCCCGTAAGAAATCACTGGTGACGCTGGCGCAGCATTTTGATATCGCCATTATTGAAGATGATGCGTATGGCGAGCTGGCCTATGAATATCCGCGTCCTCGTGCGATCAAATCCTTTGATGAAGACGGGCGTGTGCTGCTGTGTAGTTCGTTCTCGAAGAACCTGGCTCCCGGCTTACGCGTTGGCTGGATCGCCCCAGGGCGCTATCTGGAGCGAGTGATTCATACAAAATACATCAGCACCGGATCGACGGTGGTACAGCCCCAGCTTGCCGTAGCGGAATTTATTCGACAGGGACACTATCAGCCCCATTTGCGCCGTATGCGCGCTCAGTACAAAGCCAATCTAAGCACCTTCACCTGCTGGGTACGCGAGTATTTTCCGTCCAATATTTGTGTAAGTCGCCCGCAAGGTGGATTCTTGGTGTGGATTGAACTGCCCGAATATTTTGATTCGCTCAAGCTCACCCGCGAAGTCAGGAAAGCGGGCATACAGATAGCCGCAGGTTCGCTATTCTCCGCTTCAGGGAAATACCGCAATTGTATTCGACTCAATTATGCCAATCGTTTCACAGAAGAGATGAGAGAAGGGTTGCGCATTGTGGGCAGTGAGGTTGCTAAAATGATGCATACGCTTCCTGACCAGAACGCTCCTTGATGATTTTTTAAGGAAGGGCCGATACGGGTAAGGATAAGCCCCGTATCGGCGGGTTGATGTGCAGAACCGATAAGTGGCAAACGGCTCCGGTCAACAAGTTGAGTAACGCTTAGGCCTGTCAACGACGCTACTGTATTCTTCGTCGAAGGCTGTGACGATAGGCCGAATGTCATGCTGCGCGGCGCTATCCTGAGAATATGGTCTTCCGTGTAATTCTCATTCCGATCTGCGAGCTGTGTCCCAAATCAGGCGCATCGTTGCGTTATCTGCCCAAATAACCGTCCCAGTCTTTCCACACTGGCTGGAGACCTGCACGCACGATGGCCTGTGCCACGTCTTCAGGGCGTCGTGAATCATGCGGTGAGAACTGTTCCAGCTCGGGATGATTGTCAGCATAGCCACCCGGTTGGGTTTTGGAAAACGCGCTGACATTGTTAATCGCGATGGGAATCGCATGATCGCGAAAGAAAGGTGATTCGCGCGTGGAAAGCGATAGCTCAATATCCGGTGATAATAGCCTGAATGCACAAATCACCTGCATGAGCTGTGCTTCATCCATTAACGACGCTGGCTCAATACCGCCCGCACAGGGGCGTAGGCGAGGGAAAGAGATAGAGTAACGGCTCTGCCAATAGCTCTGCTGTAAGTGCAGCAGGTGTTCCGCCACCATGTAGCAGTCGGTGCGCCAGCTATTGGACAGGCCAATTAAAGCACCCAGCCCGATCTTATCGATCCCCGCACGACCAAGCCGATCCGGTGTGGCGAGTCGCCAGTGGAAATCCTGCTTTTGTCCTTTTAGATGGTGCAACTGGTAGGTTGCCGGGTGATAAGTTTCCTGATAAACCATCACGCCATCCAGCCCCAGTGTCTTCAACTCGGCGTATTCGTCCTGCGACAGTGGCTGCACTTCGATCATCAACGAACTGAAGAGCGGTCGAATCAGCGGAAAGACGCGACGGAAATAATCCATTCCCACTTTGCGCTGATGCTCGCCGGTCACAAGTAGCAGGTGCTCAAACCCGAGCTCCTTGATAGCCGCGCACTCCCGCAGGATTTCCGCGTCATCCAGCGTTTTCCGCTTGATGTGATTGCTCATCGAAAAGCCGCAGTAGGTGCAGTCGTTGGAGCACAGATTGGACAGGTATAGCGGCACATAAAAGCTCACCGTATTACCAAAACGCTGTCGAGTAAGTTGCTGTGCCCGCTGGGCTAGCGGTTCCAGATAGGCGCTGGCGGCAGGTGAAATGAGCGCCATAAAGTCATCGCGTGTCAGGTGTGGTGAGGTAAGCGCTCGTTCAACATCGCGTGCGGTTTTAGCGTTGATGCGCAGCGTCAGGTCATCCCAGTTGAGTTGTTCCCAGACGGTTTGAAAATCGACGCTCATCACTTTGTCCCTTCCATTTGTCGATCTTCCGTTTGTCGATGAAGAAAACCGGTGAGCGGGCTGGTGGCGCTGGCGACAAACTGCTTATTTCCCAGTCCGGCTTGACGAGCAAGCTCACCGGCATCGACAGCCAGCCGAAATGCATGCGCCATCGCCACAGGGTTGTGAGCAACAGCAATGGCCGTATTGACCAGCACGGCGTCGGCCCCCATTTCCAGCGCGTCGGCCGCATGGCTGGGCGCGCCAATGCCTGCATCGACAATAACTGGAATGCGTGCCTGTTCGATGATGATGCGGAGGAAATCTCGCGTTTGCAGCCCCTGATTGGATCCGATTGGCGCGCCCAGCGGCATCACTGCTGCGCAGCCGACTTCTTCCAGCCGTTTGCACAGTACCGGGTCGGCGCCGCAATAGGGCAGTACCGTGAATCCCTCTTTTACCAACTGTTCGGCGGCCTTCAGCGTTTCGATCGGGTCGGGCAGCAGGTATTTCACATCGGGGTGAATTTCCAGTTTCAGCCAGTGTGTGCCCAGCGCTTCACGCGCCAATCGGGCAGCAAAAACAGCTTCGTCTGCGGTTTTTGCGCCTGACGTATTGGGCAGTAGTTTAATACCGAGTTGGCGTAGCGGGGCGAGAATGGCATCGTTGCCGCCATTCAGATCTACGCGCTTCATCGCCATGGTGACTAATTGCGAACCAGAAGCCTCAAGTGCTGCCAGCATCAACTCTGGCGTGGCGAATTTGCCAGTGCCGGTCAGCAGCCGTGAAGTTAATATCGTATCGGCAATGTGCAGCATGTCATCCTCCCGCGATTGCCTGAAAAAGCAAAATATCATCGCCGTCTTGTACCTGATGTTGTGACCAGGTGGTGTGCGGGATAATGGTCTGGTTGATGGCCAACGCAGTGCCAGGCTGGAGCCGATTTATCTGGCTCAGCAGCGCCTCAACCGTGATGGCTCCTGGAAACTCCAAGGGTTCATCATTCAGCGTAATTTTCATGCCACGTCCCCGCATACTGGGCAGCAGGGTGCGCGCGTCAGTTGAAGTGTGTTCCAGCTCTGTTGTTTGCCATTGAACATTCTTAGCTTGCCGTCCAGAGCGGACGGCATTCCTGCCAGCAGCTTGATCGCCTCCAATGCCTGAAGTGTGCCGATTACACCGACCACTGGACCCAGTACGCCCGCAGTACGGCAGTTACGCTGCGGTTCGGTTGTATCGGGGTACAGACAGGCGTAACAGCCAGAGTGATAAGGGGGGGTGAAGACGGCAAGCTGACCGCTGAAACCCACTGCACTCCCGCTGATCAGCGGCTTGCCTGCACCCACGCAGGCGGTATTAACCGCATGACGGGTTATCATGTTGTCGCTGCAATCCAGTACCAGATCGACGCGGCTGATGGCGTCGTGTAACGCATCACCACTTAGCCTTTCGGTGAGTGCTATTGTTTCTGAGTACGGATTCAGTTCCTGTAGCTGACGCTGTGCCAACACCGCTTTGGGCTTGTCGGTTTCGCGGGTGCGATACAGAATCTGGCGTTGCAGGTTACTGATATGTAGTGTGTCATCGTCGGCAAGCAGTAACGTGCCGACCCCCGCGGCGGACAGATAGAGTGAAGCGGGAGAACCCAGCCCACCCAGCCCTACCAGCAGAACACTGCCAGCTTTGAGTTTCTCCTGACCTTCTGGGCCAATATCTTCCAGCATCAGTTGACGGCTGTAGCGCATGAATTCGCTATCGCTCAGCCCCGTAGGCGCTGAAGGGTGATTCGTTACCATTTCATGCCTCCCTTCCCTCAATCATCTTGAGCAGCGTCATAGTGGCCTGCTGCCAGTCTGGTGCCTGAGTAATGGCGCTGACGACGGCAATGCTGCCGACGCCCGTAGCCAGCACCGCAGGCACTCTGTCGATGCTGATCCCACCGATCGCCACGGAGGGAAAACGGCCTTGCAGATCGGATATGTGCCGTGTCAGTTCGGCTAGCCCCTGTGGTG
This sequence comes from Pectobacterium zantedeschiae, assembly GCF_004137795.1. GTDB lineage: Bacteria > Pseudomonadota > Gammaproteobacteria > Enterobacterales > Enterobacteriaceae > Pectobacterium > Pectobacterium zantedeschiae. The sequence goes on along the minus strand of NZ_NWTM01000008.1, from coordinate 11,105 downwards.
CAGAAGGCATATCTTTGGTTTGCGTAGGGAAAATATGCCCAAGTGCGATATAGGACGGGTTTATCGCCACTGCGCGTGCCAGTTCACGATCGTCGTGCGTGGAGACACCTAAGCGCAGGCCCGCTTTTTTAATTGCAGCCAGATCGGCGGTATCCAGATCTTCCTGACCCAGATGTACGCCATATGCTTGATGTTTTACTGCCAATTTCCAGTAGTCATTGATGAAGAGCTGCGCCTGATAGCGACGACCCAATGCGATCGCCTTGGTTACATCAATTTCGGCTTGTTCATCTGACCGGCCTTTGATTCTTAGCTGGATTGTTTTCACCCCGATACTGAGCAGGCGTTCGATCCATTCCACGCTATCGACAACGGGATAGAGCCCCAGCCGCTGTGCCGTTGGGGCAAAAGGCGTAGGTGCCGTCATTTGCTGTCCTCGGTTTGCAGGCTGGTGGCACTGTGATAAAGCTCGCTGCCGCGAGAGCGGAATTCCTGCGACATCGCCGCCATGCCGACTTCAATCGGTTTGGCTTCGGCTTCTTGTTTCGCGGCGTAATCGCGTACTTCCTGTGAGATTTTCATCGAGCAGAATTTAGGGCCGCACATGGAACAGAAGTGGGCGACTTTACCGGATTCTTGTGGCAGCGTTTCATCGTGGTAGGCACGTGCCGTTTGAGGATCGAGCGCTAAATTGAACTGATCTTCCCAGCGGAATTCAAAGCGCGCTTTCGACATGGCGTTATCACGGATTTGTGCGCCGGGATGGCCTTTTGCCAGATCGGCAGCGTGGGCGGCGATCTTGTAAGTAATCAACCCTTGTTTGACGTCTTCTTTGTTTGGCAAACCGAGGTGCTCTTTCGGTGTTACGTAACAGAGCATGGCGCAGCCAAACCAGCCGATCATGGCGGCACCGATACCAGAGGTAAAATGATCGTAACCCGGTGCGATATCGGTGGTCAGTGGGCCGAGCGTATAGAACGGTGCTTCGTGACAGTGCTCCAGCTCTTCGGTCATGTTGCGGCGGATCATTTGCATCGGGACGTGGCCGGGGCCTTCGATCATGACTTGTACGTCGTATTCCCAGGCAATTTTGGTCAGTTCACCCAGCGTATGCAGTTCGGCAAACTGGGCTTCGTCGTTGGCATCCTGAATAGAGCCGGGGCGTAAACCGTCACCCAGTGACAGTGCGACGTCATAAGCGGCGCAGATTTCACAGATTTCACGGAAGTGTTCGTACAGGAAGCTCTCTTTGTGATGCGACAGGCACCACTTCGCCATGATGGAACCGCCGCGCGACACGATGCCGGTCAGACGTTTGGCCGTCATCGGTACGTAGCGCAACAGTACGCCTGCATGGATAGTGAAATAATCCACACCCTGTTCTGCCTGTTCCAAAAGCGTATCGCGGAACATTTCCCAGTTCAGGTTTTCTGCCACACCATTCACTTTCTCCAGTGCCTGATAGATTGGCACGGTCCCGATTGGCACCGGGCTGTTACGCAGGATCCACTCACGAGTTTCGTGAATATAGCGGCCAGTCGAGAGATCCATTACCGTATCCGCACCCCAGCGGGTAGACCATACCAGCTTTTCCACCTCTTCTTCGATGGAGGACGTCACGGCGGAGTTACCGATATTGGCGTTAACTTTCACCAGAAAATTTCTGCCGATAATCATCGGTTCCGATTCAGGGTGATTGATGTTTGAGGGAATAATGGCGCGCCCGGCAGCCACTTCCTGACGAACAAACTCTGGCGTGATGTTCTCTGGCAGGAGGGCACCGAAGCTTTGTCCCGGATGTTGCTGACGTAACACCTCATCGCGGATGCGTTCGCGTCCCATATTTTCGCGAATGGCGATAAATTCCATTTCCGGCGTAATCATGCCCTGCCGTGCATAGTGGAGCTGGGTGACGCGTTTGCCTGCTTTGGCACGTAGTGGTCGTGGCAAATGCTCAAAGCGCAGATGATCCAGACCTGCATCTGCCAGACGCTGCTGGGTGAAATCGGAACTGACGCCGGATAGCGCCTCGGTGTCGTGACGTTCTGCAATCCAACTGGCACGCAGCTTCGCTAGCCCAACGCGGACATCGGGCTGTGCAGCGGGATCGCCATAAGGCCCTGAAGTGTCGTAAACCGGGATCGGCTCATTGGGTTCGTATTGGGGATTGTCTTTGCTGCCGCCGAGTAGCGTCGGGCTGAGCTGAATCTCCCGCATCGGTACGGCGATGTCGTCACGTGAACCAGCAAGGTAAATGCGTTTTGAATTGGGAAAGGCGGTTCCCTGTAAGGTTTCAATAAACTGCTGGGCGGCGGCACGTTGTTCACGGCGACCCGATTTTGACAATACTGTTGTTATAGACAAGGGTTCTGTAGACATAGCAAGTTCCTGTAAGACGTAAAGGGAAGATTGCTTGTCTGGAGCCGGAGGGAGTAATAATGATATTGAATCTCAGCGCAGGTATGTGCAAATACGCAGCCTTGGGCTCAATCTCAATGAGGTGCATTACTCTTGTTCCCTTCGCAGGTATTAACCCGATCAGGTTCCGCGGATCCCGAATTAACGGTCTCAGCCTGTGCGCTCATAGGTTCCGTAAAACGATTGATTTCGTAATACAAAACACGAGCACGCTAGGCACTCCGACAAGATTTGCCCGTTTCTTAAACGAGCGAATAAAACCCCTACACTGTATGACGACAAAACGCGGATGTCAAAGTGTGCCGGTTTTGTCTGTACAGCGTGTGATGATGTTCTTAAATTACGTAAAATTAACGCTAATTGTCGTAAACCAAACGAATCATGTTGTCTTCTAACGTAAAACGCTCTTCCAAAGTTTCACCGACGCTTGAGAGGGCCTGCTGAAATTCGAGGCAGTTATCATGGTCGATAGCCGTCGCCAGATGGTTATCGTAAAACGTCATGATTTGCTGCGTGTTGTTTTGCAGGGCGAAATCGAGCTGGGTAGAAAGGGCTAATAGTTGTTCGCTGTGTGTCGCTGCTTCATGCAGCATCTTTTCGTATAAATGAAAGTGGCCAGTAGAAAGATAGTCCACCAGATTCTGGCAAAAATTATCCAATGCCTCCTCATCCAAAAGAGAAAGCGCTTCCTTGTTCGGCTTAAGGCCAACCAGATGATAGTAAGCCACCAGAAGCTGCTTACGCGCTTGTAGCCATTGGTCGATTAACGCATTATTGCCACCAACGTATTCAGTCAGACTTTGTAGCTGGTTTAGCATTGTTGACTCCGTGAACGGTAAGAAATAACTGAAATCCCAGTTATAAAACTTATGTAATCACTCTGAATGTAAAATGCCAGTGAAGTGGCAGTGGAGCAATAAAAAGATATGGAACAGACGCTAAAAGGTGATGAAACCGGCTGGTGGGTGGTTAGCGATGCGGTACAAATCTGGCTGCCCGAGGGAGAATTGCCGCACGGAACGGCTATAGCGTGGGCGTTGCAGGGGAAAGTGGCTCGTCAAATCGGCGAATGGCAAGGGCAGCCTGTCTGGCTGGTGTGCCAGGGTCGGGATACCGATATGGCATCGGTTCGCCAACTACTCGATCAGGACGTGGGCTTATTCCAACTGGCGGGACGTGGTGTGCAGTTGGCGGAGTTTTATCGCTCTCACCGCTTTTGCGGTTACTGTGGCCATGAAATGGTGCGGAGCAAGACAGAGTTGGCGTGCTTATGTCATCACTGCAAAGAGCGTTATTACCCGCAGATCGCGCCTTGCATCATTGTCGCGATTCGCCGTGGTGAGGAAATTTTGCTGGCGCAGCACAATAGACATCGCGGAAATATGTACACCGTGCTGGCTGGGTTTGTCGAAGTAGGCGAAACGCTGGAGCAGACGGTCGTACGCGAGGTAATGGAAGAGAGCCAAATTCAGATAAAAAACCTGCGTTACGTGAGTTCGCAGCCTTGGCCATTCCCTCATTCGCTGATGATGGCGTTTATGGCCGATTATGCAGGGGGAGAAATCAAGCACGATCCTAAAGAGCTGCGTGATGCAGGCTGGTTTCGCTATGACCAACTCCCTCTTCTGCCTCCGCCGGGCACTGTGGCGCGCCGTCTTATCGAAGATACGGTGGTGTTGTGCCGCGCTTATCACGAGAACGAAGGCTGACGTGGTACTATTTGCGCCATTAACGTATTGGTTCCATAACACGTTCGTTTTATAACGCACCCGCTTCATCACATCTATCTGGTGTAGAACCGCCGTGAGGCTGAAAGGAAAAGAACATGACTGATCTGAAAAACGATCGCTATTTGCGGGCATTATTACGCCAACCTGTTGATGTCACTCCGGTGTGGATGATGCGTCAGGCGGGACGTTATTTGCCGGAATATAAGGCAACGCGCGCGCAGGCTGGTGATTTTATGTCGCTGTGTAAAAACGCAGAGCTGGCTTGTGAAGTCACGTTACAACCTTTGCGGCGCTATGCGTTGGATGCAGCGATCCTGTTCTCCGATATCCTGACCATCCCAGACGCCATGGGCTTAGGCCTCTATTTTGAAGCCGGGGAAGGACCACGCTTTAGTTCTCCCATCACGTCTCATGCCGATGTGGTTAAACTGCCGGTTCCCGATCCTGAGCAGGAACTCGGCTATGTGATGAACGCGGTGCGGACGATCCGTAAGAACCTCGCGGGTGAAGTGCCACTCATTGGCTTCTCTGGTAGCCCGTGGACGCTAGCGACCTATATGGTTGAAGGCGGTAGCAGCAAAGCGTTTACTGTCATCAAGAAAATGATGTTCGCTGAGCCTAAAACGCTGCACCTGTTGCTGGATAAGCTGGCTGATAGCGTCATTCTTTATCTCAATGCACAGATTCGCGCAGGCGCGCAGGCGGTAATGGTATTTGATACCTGGGGTGGTGCATTGAGCGGGCGTGACTACAAAGAATTCTCTCTGCACTACATGCATAAGATTGTTGATGGATTACAGCGCGAGAGTGAAGGCCGCCGAGTGCCAGTGACGCTCTTTACCAAAGGCGGAGGCCAGTGGCTGGAGGCGATGGCTGAAACTGGCTGTGATGCTCTTGGGCTGGACTGGACGAGCGATATTGCTGATGCGCGTCGCCGCGTAGGTGACAAAGTGGCGCTACAGGGAAATATGGATCCCTCAATGCTGTATGCCGATCCTGCACGGATCGAACAGGAAGTGGCGTCGATCCTTGCTGGGTTTGGGCAAGGCAACGGACATGTGTTCAATCTGGGCCACGGTATTCATCAGGACGTGCAGCCAGAGCATGCGGGCGTTTTTGTTGAGGCGGTGCATCGATTGTCTCGCGCTTATCACGCATGATTCACAGGAGGTGATGTGATTGATACACAACGGCTGCGAGCTGAGCAGTTGGCTCGTGCTTCTGATGTGATTCGGCACGACGATTTACCTTTTGAGCAGCCTACGTTTATCGCAGGTGCGGATGTTGGCTTTGAACAAGAAGGCTCGGTAACGCGCGCCGCGATTGCGGTAATGCGCTATCCTTCGTTAGAACTGGTAGAATACAAGATTGCACGTATCAGCACGACGATGCCTTATATCCCCGGCTTTCTTTCGTTTCGTGAATGCCCTGGGCTGTTAGCCGCATGGGCGTTGCTTGAACAGAAGCCCGATCTGTTGTTTGTCGATGGGCATGGGATTTCTCACCCGCGTCGTCTCGGCGTTGCTAGCCATTTTGGTCTGTTGGTGGATGTGCCTACGATTGGCGTGGCGAAAAGTCGGCTTTGTGGTCGATTTGAGCCATTGGCGGAGAGCGTCGGCAGCCAGCAGCCATTGGTGGATAAGGGGGAGCAGATTGGTTGGGTATGGCGCAGCAAAGCGCGCTGTAATCCGCTGTTTGTGGCGACAGGGCATCGAGTCAGTCAAGATAGCGCATTGCACTGGGTACAATGCTGCATGCGCGGCTACCGTTTACCGGAGCCGACTCGTTGGGCCGATGCTGTCGCATCGAATCGTCCCGCATTTGTGCGTTGGCAGCGGCTGCAAGCAGCTAGCGTATTGTTGTAAAACTTTAGGAATTCAGGCATAGGGCGTCACTGTGATTTCAGGTACACTGCCGTCCGTCGCCGTTAATGAGCATAAAAATGTTACGTAACCCCATTCATTTACGTCTGGAAAAGCTGACGAGCTGGCAACATGTCACTTTCATGGCATGTCTTTGTGAACGTATGTATCCAAATTACCACGAGTTTTGTCGTCAAACAGAATTCGGAGACGCGATGGTTTACCGCCGCATTCTCGATTTGGTATGGGAAACATTGGTTGTTAAAGATGCGAAGGTCAATTTCGATAATCAGTTGGAAAAGCTGGAAGAAGCGGTTCCCGCCGCTGAAGATTACGATCTTTACGGTGTTTATCCAGCTATCGATGCCTGTATCGCACTGGGCGAGTTGATTCATTCGCGTTTAAGCGGTGAAACGCTGGAACATGCGATAGCCATCAGTGAAGCGTCTATCCGTACGGTTGCTATGTTGGAAATGACGCAGGCTGGCAAAGAAATGACCGACGACGAGCTAAAGGTTTTGCCTGCGATTGAAGAAGAATGGGACATCCAATGGGAGATTTTTCGCCTATTGGCGGCCTGTGAAGAACGTGACATTGAGCTGATCAAAGGGCTCCGTTCCGATCTGCGCGAGGCCGGAAGTAGTAACATCGGGATAAATTTGCATCAATAACGCGATAAAACGTGATTTAAGGCCTGAAATGGCCTGTCTTAAGGCTTCACATTCGCACCCTGTCTGGTCTACATTTGGGGGGCGTAAAAAAAGTGGCTGTCGGTGCGTATATGCAGGAGAGTGCTACTACACCCTAAAACGGGAAAGGGCATATCCGTCGCACTCGATGCTTAGCAAGCGATAAACACACTGTAAGGATAACTTATGAATAAGACTCAACTGATTGATGTAATTGCGGACAAAGCTGATCTGTCAAAGGCACAAGCTAAAGCAGCTCTGGAATCAACTCTGGCGGCAATTACCGAGTCTCTGAAAGAAGGTGATGCAGTACAATTAGTTGGTTTTGGTACATTTAAAGTCAACCATCGTAATGAGCGCACTGGCCGCAACCCACAAACCGGTAAAGAAATCAAAATTGCTGCTGCCAATGTGCCAGCGTTTGTTTCTGGCAAGGCTCTGAAAGACGCTGTTAAATAAGCCCATGTCGGTTAAAAGTTTAAGCAGAGGGGCGGTTTCGCCCCTTTTGCTTTTACGACGTTTGTGTGGTGCAGGTCTCGTACTTACCGCTGTCGTGGCCTGCAGTAGCCGCACCGCACCGCCGGAAGTTTTCTCCAGCGGTTACGTTGCCGATCGCGGTATCGTGCGTATGTGGCGTAAGGATGACGCGCAGAATACGACGGTGCTGACTACCGTGTACAACCCGCTTCAGGGCAATGCACTGGTGGTGACTCGTTATACGTTCCAACAGGATAAGCTACGCGAGATTCAGCGTAATCAGCTCGGGGCGCAAAAAGAAGACATGCGCTTACGCTTTGCTGAAGATGGAACCGTCAGCTTTATGCAGCGGCAACTTGCCGAAAGACGTGAATCAGTTTCCGATGATGATGTTGCGCTCTACCAGTTTGATGCTAAGCGCATGCTGGAATTGAGTGATGTCCTGCGCGCAGGAAAAGTGATGCTGAAGCAAGGGAAATGGCTGGAAGGACAGGTTCAGTCTTGTGACGGTACGGTCGTTCGTCCTGATTTTGACAGAGACTCACGTGAATGGATTACGCAGCAAAAAGCGCATGCAACGCGTCCGATAAATGTAGCGTGGTTGGAAGCACCAGAAGGAACTCAGCTATTGCTGGTGGTGGAAGATGATGTCTGCCAGTGGCAGCCTAAATAGCCATTAAAAAACCCGGATTTCTCCGGGCTTCAGTATTTATCAGACAATCGTTATCGGATCATCGTTTATCAGGCTTGCTCGCGCTCAATGGCACGGTAGCCGATGTCTTTGCGACAGAATACCCCTTGCCACTGAATACCTGCTGCTATTTCATAAGCGCGTTGTTGTGCTTCAGCCACGGTATTACCCAATGCAGTAACGCACAATACTCGCCCGCCGTTGGTGACGACATTAATCCCATTCAGCTTGGTGCCAGCATGGAAAACTTTGCCATCTTCTACATCCTGTTGCGGTAAACCAGAAATCACATCGCCCGTATTGTAGTCAGCCGGGTAACCGCCTGCGGCCAATACCACGCCCAGAGACGGACGTTCATCCCAGACTGAATCTTTCTGATCCAGCTTGCCGTCACAGGCTGCCAGACACAGTTCCACCAGATCGGAACGCAGGCGCAGCATGATTGGCTGCGTTTCTGGATCGCCAAAGCGGCAGTTGAACTCGATCACTTTTGGCTGACCATCGGCAGAAATCATCAGGCCAGCATACAGGAAACCGACGTAGGTATTTCCCTCTGCGGCCATGCCGTTCACGGTCGGCCAAATGACTTGATCCATCACTCGCTGGTGGATTTCATCGGTCACGACCGGTGCTGGCGAATAAGCGCCCATGCCGCCGGTATTCGGGCCCGTATCTTTATCCCCAACGCGTTTATGATCCTGGCTGGTTGCCATCGGCAGCACGTTCTTGCCATCCACCATCACGATGAAACTTGCTTCTTCACCATCAAGGAACTCTTCCACCACGATACGGTGTCCAGCATCGCCGAATGCATTACCTGCCAGCATATCCTGAATGGCATTTTCCGCTTCCTGCAATGTCATCGCGACGATCACGCCCTTACCAGCGGCTAAGCCATCTGCCTTGATGACGATAGGTGCACCTTTGCTGCGTACATAGGCCAGTGCCGGTTCCACTTCGGTGAAGTTCTGGTAGTCCGCCGACGGGATGTTATGGCGTGCCAGGAAATCTTTCGTAAAGGCTTTAGAGCCTTCTAGCTGTGCTGCGGCCTGGGAGGGGCCAAAGATTTTTAGACCTGCGCTCTGAAATGCATCCACAACACCGATAACTAACGGTGTTTCTGGGCCAACGATGGTTAAATCGATGTGATTTTCCTGAGCAAAGGCGACTAACGCTGGAACATCGGTTGCGGCGATATCAACGTTGGTCAGCGCTGGCTCAAGTGCTGTGCCCGCGTTCCCTGGAGCAACATAAACCTGTTTTGCCAGCGGTGATTGTGCCGCCTTCCAGGCCAACGCGTGTTCGCGCCCGCCATTACCAATTACTAAAATGTTCATTTCGGTCTGCTCCAGAATTAATGGCGGAAATGGCGCATGTCGGTGAAGATCATCGCAATGCCGTGTTCATTGGCGGCAGCAATAACTTCATCATCACGAATAGATCCGCCCGGTTGGATCACGCAGGTAATACCAACGGCGGCTGCGGCATCAATACCATCACGGAACGGGAAGAACGCATCAGAGGCCATGGCGGAACCTTTTACTTCCAGCCCTTCATCACCCGCTTTGATTCCGGCGATTTTCGCTGAGTAAACGCGACTCATCTGGCCAGCACCTATTCCGATAGTCATGTTGTCGCGTGCGTACACAATTGCGTTGGATTTAACGAATTTAGCGACTTTCCAGCAGAACAGGGCATCACGTAATTCCTGCTCGCTCGGCTGACGCTCGCTCACAACACGCAGCTGAGACGCATCGACCATACCCAAATCGCGATCCTGAACTAACAAACCGCCGTTGACGCGTTTGAAATCCAGAGCCGGAACGCGTTGCTGCCAGTTACCGCTGGTCAGGACGCGTACGTTTTGTTTGGCTGCGGTAACCTTCAAAGCAGCCTCACTGGCAGATGGCGCAATAATGACTTCGACAAACTGACGGCTGATAATGGCCTGTGCCGTTTCTTCATCCAGTTCGCGATTGAAGGCGATAATGCCGCCGAATGCGGATGTCGGGTCGGTTTTATAGGCGCGTTCGTAGGCATCAAGAATGGAGCCGCCAATCGCTACGCCGCACGGGTTCGCGTGTTTAACGATAACGCAGGCGGGTTCGGCAAATTCCTTCACACACTCCAGCGCAGCATCGGTATCCGCGATGTTGTTATAAGACAGCGCCTTGCCTTGTAACTGTATAGAAGTGGCGACAGAGGCCTCGTGAATATTCTCTTCTATATAGAAGGCAGCTTGCTGATGGCTGTTCTCGCCGTAGCGCATGTCCTGCTTTTTGATATAGTTCAGGTTCAATGTGCGCGGGAAGTGGCCCGATGGCTTATCGGTATCACCATGATAAGGCGGGACCAGTGCGCCAAAGTAGTTGGCAATCATACTGTCGTAAGCGGCAGTGTGTTCGAAGGCTTTAATCGCTAAATCGAAACGGGTTTCGTAGGTCAATGAACCTTCGTTGGCGTCGATTTCATTAATGATAGCGCTGTAGTCGCTGCTCTTGACCACGATAGCTACATCTTTATGGTTCTTGGCGGCGGAACGCACCATCGTCGGGCCGCCGATATCGATGTTCTCAACTGCATCTTCTAATGTGCAGTTCTCACGTGCGACGGTCTGAGCGAACGGATACAGATTCACAACGACGATATCAATCGGTTTGATGTCGTGCTGCGCCATGATCGCACCATCCAGATCGCGTCGCCCCAGAATGCCGCCGTGTACTTTCGGGTGCAGGGTCTTTACTCGCCCATCCATCATTTCTGGGAAACCAGTGTAGTCAGAGACTTCTGTCACCGCTAAGCCAGCATCGGCTAGCAAACGGGCGGTTCCTCCGGTTGAAAGGAGCTCGACGCCACGGAGGGACAGAGCTTGAGCAAATTCGACAATACCTGCTTTGTCAGAAACGCTGAGCAGAGCGCGGCGAATTGGACGGCGTTGTTGCATGATGATGTTATCCCCTGGATTTGGGTAGTCAGTAAAGAACGGTATATGAATATCGTCTTTGTCAGAGCAATAATTGCGGAATAAAGAGAAATATTCAGTTAGCGTTCGCAAAAATACGACGATTTTGAACGGGGGGAATTGTAGCGAAAACGTTTGCGTGATGCTCGTCAATTTTTGAGTAGAATGCTTTCTGTGGATAAGTTTGTGCAAAAAAAGGTATAAGGCGGGGTTTTGCTGTGGAATGCAGCAAACAGTCATTTTTCTTTAAAATACCTATTGCGGCGGGTCGAGAAG
>NZ_NWTM01000007.1:6032-96620 GCF_004137795.1 Pectobacterium zantedeschiae | reverse complement strand
TTTGAAAAGCCCTAAGCTAACGCTTAGGGCTTTTTCATATGTATAAATTAGAATTTTTTAGATCATTTCCTATTTTTCCTTCTCTTTACGTTTTTTTGCCGACCATTTTATCTTTTCCTTTCCTATCTATGGGCGTGTGCCGTAAGTCTGCGATAAAATTCTTATAACGGAAGGGGACTCTTTTTTGATAGGGTATTTGGTGTATTGAAACTAATAGTGGATGAGGCGTGCGGAAAAAAACCTATGCAATGAGATATGTTGCTGGCCAACCAGCTGAACGTATCTTCCCCCCAGGGGAAATTCATTATCCCGAGCAAACTCTACCGACAGGCTCATTGCTGTTGGAGGGGGATGTCTTACGTGTAATGGTGTGGAACATTTTCAAGCAGCAAAGGCTGGACTGGCTTTCCGTATTGCAGAATTTCGGTAAAGGTACTCAGTTAGTCCTGTTGCAGGAAGCACAAAGTACGCCAGACCTCATTCGTTTTGCAACCACTAACTACCTTTCTGCCGATCAGGTACCTGCAATTATCCTTCCACAACACCCATCAGGTGTGATGACGCTGTCAGCGGCCCAGCCAGTATATTGCTGTCCTTTACGTGAAAGGGAACCCTTGTTGCGTTTGGCCAAGTCCTCTTTGGTAACTGTCTATGCGCTTCAGAATGGCCAGAAGCTGATGGTTATCAATATCCATGCGGTTAACTTTAGTTTTGGTGTTGAGGTTTATACCAAACAACTCGCTGCAATTGGGGAGCAACTCGCACATCATCAGGGGCCGGCTATTATGGCTGGAGATTTTAATGCATGGAGTCAACAAAGGATCAATGCACTTAATCGGTTTGCGATAAGGATGGCGTTGCAGGAAGTGAGTTTTGTTGATGATCAACGGCGTAAAGCGTTTGGGCGACCGTTAGATTTCGTTTTTTACCGTGAGATGACCGTAAACCAGTCTTCTGTATTGGTGACTCAGGCCTCAGATCATAACCCACTGCTCGTCGAGTTTAGCCTGATTTAATCGCCATAAAAAAATAGCCCTCTACAAAAACTGTAGGAGGGCTGTTTTTCGTTGCTGATTCTAATACGACATTAAGAATCAGGTTTTATGTTGTTGCTAACATAAAGCGTCAGACGATCGCCTGGCTGTATGTTGGCATTCTTGTTGATGACCGTATTCCAGCGCATCACATCAGCGATATTTACGCCATGGCGTTTAGCAATACTTGCCAGCGAATCACCCTTTCGTACCTGATAGGTGATAGAGTCGCTATTGCTTGAAGCTTTAGCAACTTGCAGTGTCTGACCAACCTTGAGCGCACCAGCGCTACGCAAATTGTTCCAGTTCTGCAAATCTTTCGTGCTGACATTAAGTCGTGCCGCAATCGCCGATAAGGTATCACCTGAGCGTACCTTATACTGCTGTGACGCTGGCGTTGACTGCGTTTGCGCTAAACGTGTTGGTTGAACCGCTGCAATGTCGCCATCAGCCAGCGAATCTTTCAACTGCTCAACGTGAGCTTTAGGAACCATAATGTAATGTGGCCCATTTGGCGCGGTAACATTACGTTTATAGCCCGAGTTATAGCTCTTCAGCTTGTTCAACGACAGGCCAGCCATCTCAGCGGCTTGTGTCAACTCTATCTGTTGCCCCAGTTCCACCTTGGCTAATGCCCGGCTTTCATTGGGCTGTGGCAGATTTACACCGTATTTTTTGCTGTTTTTAAGAATGTCGCTCAAGGCCAGCATCTTAGGAACATAAATAGACGTTTCACGCGGTAACGCCAATGCCCAGAAGTTGGTTGATTTCCCTTTCGCTTTATTCGACTTCATCGCTTGCATGACACGCCCTTCGCCACTGTTGTATGCAGCAACTGTCAATAACCAGTCACCATCAAACATCGTGTTGAGCCGTTGCATCATATCCAGCGCAGCCGTCGTAGACGCAATCACGTCGCGACGCCCGTCATACCATTGGTTTTGTTTCAAACCATAATTACGTCCTGTGCCAGGGATAATCTGCCATAGCCCTGCGGCATTGGCGGATGATGTGGCACTTGGATCAAAAGCGCTCTCCACTATGGGTAGCAGTACCAGTTCCATCGGCATTTTACGTTGCTTAATCTGCTCGACTATCCAGTACATGTACGGCTCTGCCCGTAATGTTACATCGTGGAGATAGCTCTTATTCTTCAAATAACGCGTTTTTTGCTCGCGGATCCGGGCGTTATCCGGAACCTCCATCTTCAGCTCGTCGCCAATGAAGTTCCACAGATCTCGTTGCGCGAGACTATCGTCATCTAGCCATCGCGCGGAGGCCTCTCGACCATCTGTGTACTTTCCTGCTTCACTTTGACTTGCCGAAGACAAACTCTGTGCATGCTGCTTAGGTTGCGAGGTGTCATGAGGTGATACCTGACAACCCGCCAGCAAGACTGAGGCGATGATCATCGCTTTAGCCTTCATATGTTGGTCAATAGTTGCTTAAAAGACGAGCAAGGATACTTTGATTAGAGGAATAGCACAACCTAAACCTTCAAAAGCAGTCTTTCTTGCTACGTAGCATCTCAAAAACTTGCCAATTCTCTATATTTTCAGGTTCTTTTGATAATTTTCTTTTTAAATCAATCTCATGGCAGCGGAGAAATAGATTGATTCTTCTCTCCAGAGCTAGTGTTGTTGGCAGACTAGACTGCGATTTTTCTCGTATCTGACTGATTTTATGAAGATAAGATTCAATATCTGGATCTTCAGGCCATATGGTATTAGAAAATCTTAAGTTTGATAGCGTGTATTCATGAGCGCAGCACACCAGCGTATCGTCAGGAAGCTCTGCTATTTTTTTAATTGATTCATACATTTGCTTTGGATTTCCTTCAAATATACGACCGCATCCCGCTGAAAATAGCGTATCGCCACAGAACAAAAATGGCGCATTATAGTAGGCAATATGACCAGATGTGTGTCCTGGAACCTCAATTACAGAAAATTCCGAATTTAACAAAGCGACGGTATTTCCTTCCTCTAATAAGTAGGTTGCGCCGCATTTCGCAGTTTCTTTCGGGCCGAAAACGGGCAAGTTAGGGTAATGATTGAGTATCTCGCGGACACCTCCCACGTGGTCGTTATGGTGGTGAGTGAGTAAAATTGCTTCGGGGAAAAGTGAGTTTTGATCGAGCGTATCAAGCACTGGGCTTGCTTCACCAGGATCGACGATAACACAGCGATTTGCTTTATTGCTCAATAACCAAATGTAGTTGTCCTGAAGTGCGGGGATACTGATAAGATTCATTCATCACCTCTTTTTGCTAGTAGCCTGGGGACGACAATAGAAGATGAAATCGGCACAAATCCCTCAGACCATTGTTGCACCTGATTCATGGGATGATATCACCTGCGGGCAATTTTATCGTGAGTCGCTTGAACAGGCCTTGTTGCCATGGTGGCCAAAACTCTTTGGCTTTCATCTTATCAAGGTAGGAGCGCTGAGTGCGGAAATCCACGTAACAGAGTGTGCGATTGCGCATCAGGTTAACGTTGCTCCACACGGTGATAATCTTCAGGTCATGGCTGATGCCTATCAATTACCCTTCTCTGAAAAGTCTATTGATGCCTGTTTGCTCGCTCAAACGCTCTCTTATTCATCGGATCCGCATCGTATTTTGCGGGAGGTTGATCGTGTCTTGGTGGATGATGGTTGGCTAATACTCAGTACGTTTAATCCGATCAGTCTGGTTGGTCTTGGCAAACTGATTCCCAAACTTAATAAAAAGCATCCCTATTGCAGTCGAATGTTCACTCAAATGCGTATCATGGACTGGCTGGGACTATTGAACTATGAGGTTATTCATCAGACCCATTTTCACGTTACGCCATGGCGAAGGAATAAAGGGAAGCTGAATAAACATATTCCGATGTTGGGGTGTCTGACACTGATTATTGCCCGGAAGCGAACAATTCCACTAACGTTCACGCCGATGAGAGCACGATTGCGGAAAGCATCTGTGCGCCGCACGGTGGGCGCAACAAAGATATATCGAAGATGAGGCACGCGCCTCATATGATTTACTCCGCCTGGTAGCCGGTGTCATCAAGTGTTGGTGCAGTGGCAGCAGCGCGAGCCAGTTCATCACAGCGTTCGTTTTCCGGGTGACCTGCGTGCCCTTTTACCCATTCCCAGCGCACTGAATGGCGCTGAATCGCGGTATCTAGTCTTTTCCAGAGATCGACATTTTTGACAGGCTTTTTGTCGGCTGTTTTCCAACCACGCTTTTTCCAGTTATGAATCCAACTGGTGATTCCCTGGCGAACATATTGGCTGTCTGTGCTGAGTATAACGTCACAGTCGGTGGTCAGTGTTTCAAGCGCTGCAATGGCGGCCATTAGTTCCATTCTGTTATTCGTCGTAAGACGATAACCTGCACTCAATGCTCTTTCGTGCTGCTTGTAGCGCAGCAGGGCGCCATAACCGCCGGGGCCGGGATTACCGAGGCAAGATCCGTCGGTGAAAATTTCTACCTGTTTGCGCATCTCTGGTAGACTCTCCCTCATGGTAAAAACGGCAAGTCTGACATAAACGAAAACGATGAGCACTGAAATTACGCGACAAATCGTCCTGGATACAGAAACCACCGGTATGAATAAGCTGGGGGTCCACTACGAAGGGCATAAAATTATCGAGATCGGTGCGGTCGAAGTTATTAACCGCCGCCTGACTGGCCGCCATTTTCATGTTTATATCAAACCCGATCGTTTAGTCGATCCCGAAGCGTATAACGTACATGGTATCAGCGATGAGTTTCTTGCTGATAAACCGACATATGCTGATATCGCAGATGATTTTCTCGATTTTATCCGTGGTGCGGAGTTGGTCATTCATAACGCGACGTTTGATATCGGCTTTATGGATTACGAATTCCGGTTGCTGAGCCGGGATATTCCCAAGACGGAGACGTTCTGTAAGATCACCGATAGCCTGTTTATGGCACGGAAGATCTTTCCCGGTAAGCGAAACAGTTTGGATGCGCTCTGCGATCGCTATTTGATAGACAACAGCAAGCGTACGCTGCACGGCGCATTGCTCGATGCCGAGATTCTGGCAGAAGTTTATTTGGCGATGACCGGTGGCCAAACTTCCCTGACCTTTGCGATGGAGGGGGAAGCGCAGCAGCAGAATGAGAATAGCGAAACGATCCAAAGAATTGTCCGTCCACAATCGGCGTTAAAGGTACTCTATGCCGATGAGGCAGAGTTATTAGCGCATGAACAACGACTGGATCTGATTGCTAAAAAAGGGGGGAGTTGCCTGTGGCGAGCGGAATAACACAGCCGAAGTATCGTCCTTTACATGGCAAAACGGATAAGTGGATTATATCCCTGGTGAGATAGTAGTTAGTAAGATGAAATTATAAGCAAACAGAAACGGTTAGTTATAAAAAGCATTGACGTAATAGTGCCATCATCTTAGTATTCACACCGCTCAGTGAGCACGAGTGGAGCGGTAGTTCAGTTGGTTAGAATACCTGCCTGTCACGCAGGGGGTCGCGGGTTCGAGCCCCGTCCGTTCCGCCACTTATTGAAGACCCTGAATCAGCAATGATTCAGGGTTTTTTCATTTCTGGTTCTTATAGAAAAAAAGAGCTGCGGAAAATAGCGTATAGAAAAAATGGCCACCCAGAATGCGGTGGCCATTTTTTTAGAAATCCCAATCTTCGTCTTCGGTGTTCACGGCTTTACCGATCACATAAGACGAACCGGAGCCAGAAAAGAAGTCGTGGTTCTCATCGGCATTTGGCGATAGCGCCGAGAGAATCGCGGGATTCACATCCGTCATGCTGGCGGGGAACAGCGCTTCATAGCCCAAATTCATCAGTGCTTTGTTTGCGTTGTAGTGAAGGAATTTCTTCACATCTTCTGTCCAGCCCACGCCGTCATAGAGTTCCTGCGTATACAGCACTTCGTTGTCGTACAAATCCTGTAGCAGGTCGTAAGCGAAGTTTTTTACCTGCTGTTGGCGTGCGGGATCGGCCTTCGCTAATCCTCTCTGGAATTTGTAGCCAATGTAGTAGCCGTGTACGGCTTCGTCACGGATGATTAGTCGGATCAAATCCGCCGTGTTGGTAAGTTTGGCGCGGCTTGACCAGTACATCGGCAGGTAGAATCCCGAGTAGAACAGGAATGACTCCAGAAACACGCTGGCGACTTTCTTCATCAACGGGTCGTCACTGCGATAGTGCGACAGAATAATGTCGGACTTTTTCTGTAGCGCCGGATTCTCTTCACTCCAGCGATAAGCATCGTCCACTTCGCTGGTCAGGCACAGCGTTGAGAAAATAGAGCTGTACGAGCGAGCGTGCACGGCTTCCATAAAGCTGATGTTAGACAGCACGGCTTCTTCATGCGGCGTTACCGCATCGGGCATTAGCGTCGGCGCACCTAGCGTATTTTGGATGGTGTCCAGCAATGTCAGACCGGTGAAAACACGAATCGTCAACTGACGCTCGCGGGCATTCAACGTACTCCATGACGGAATATCGTTCGACAGCGGCACCTTTTCCGGCAGCCAGAAATTAGACGTTAGCCGGTTCCAGACTTCCAAATCTTTGTCGTCTTCAATTTTGTTCCAGTTAATCGCCTGGACGCGAGTGAGTGCGGTCATGCTTCGATTTCCTTCCGCGATGGCTTATAGCGCACAGGACACACAGCCCTGAACTTCGGTGCCTTCCAGCGCCATCTGCCGTATGCGAATGTAATAAATAGTTTTAATACCTTTGGTCCAGGCATAAATCTGCGCTTTATTGATGTCACGCGTGGTGGCGGTATCGCGGAAAAATAGCGTCAGCGACAGCCCCTGATCGACGTGCTGCGTTGCGGCGGCGTAGGTGTCGATGATCTTCTGCGGCCCGATCTCATAGGCATCCTGGTAATACTCCAGGTTGTTGTTGTTCATATAAGGGGCAGGGTAGTAGACGCGACCGATCTTGCCCTCTTTACGAATTTCAATGCGTGACACAATCGGATGGATACTGGACGTCGAGTGGTTGATATACGAAATCGAACCGGTCGGTGGAACAGCCTGCAAGTTCTGGTTGTAAATACCGTGCGCAATAACGGATTCGCGCAGCGCTGCCCAGTCTTGCTGGTTAGGAATATGGATGCCCGCCTGTTCAAACAGTTCACGCGCGCGGGCGGTTGTCGGCTCCCACTGCTGTTCGATGTATTTATCAAAATACTCGCCTGTGGCGTATTTGGAGAGCTCAAACCCGGAAAAGCGCTGATTACGTTCTATCGCTAGCGCGTTCGATGCCCGAATTGCGTGGAAAGCGACGGTGTAGAAATAGATATTAGTGAAATCGACGGCTTCTTCTGTGCCGTAAAAAATACGCTCTTTCGCCAGATAGCCGTGCAGATTCATCTGCCCTAAACCAATCGCGTGCGATTCGTCGTTGCCTTTTTCGATAGATGGCACAGAACGGATGTGGCTCATATCGGAAACGGCGGTCAGCGCACGGATCGCCATTTCAACCGTCTGTCCGAAATCCGGCGAGGCCATCGCATTGGCGATATTCATCGAGCCGAGGTTGCAGGAGATGTCTTTGCCAATGTGGCGGTAGCCGAGATCGTCGTCGTACAGGCTGGCGTCATTGACCTGTAAAATCTCAGAGCACAGGTTACTCATATTGATGCGGCCGTGAATCGGATTCGCGCGATTCACCGTATCCTCAAACATCATGTAGGGATAACCGGACTCGAACTGGATTTCGGCGAGAATCTGGAAGAATTCGCGGGCCTTAATTTGGGATTTACGGATGCGCTTGTCGTTTACCATTTCATGGTATTTTTCGGTTACGCTAATTTCTGACAGCGGCACCCCGTAAACCTGCTCGACATCATAAGGTGAGAACAGGTACATCACCTGATTATTCTTCGCCAGTTGGAACGTGATATCGGGAATGACCACACCTAAAGACAGCGTCTTGATACGGATTTTCTCATCGGCATTTTCCCGCTTGGTATCCAGAAAACGCAGAATATCTGGGTGGTGGGCGTTGAGGTACACCGCACCTGCGCCTTGACGTGCGCCCAGTTGGTTGGCGTAGGAGAATGCGTCTTCCAGCATTTTCATGATGGGAATAATGCCGGACGACTGGTTTTCGATACGCTTGATTGGTGCGCCGGTTTCGCGGATGTTGCTGAGCATGAAGGCTACGCCGCCGCCGCGTTTTGAAAGCTGAAGCGCGGAGTTTATCGCTCGACCAATCGACTCCATATTGTCTTCGATACGTAGCAGGAAGCAGGAAACCAGCTCACCGCGCTGTTTTTTACCACAGTTGAGAAACGTGGGCGTGGCGGGCTGAAAGCGTCCGCTGATGATCTCGTCGACCAACGCGCTAGCTAGTGCGGTGTCCCCTTTGGCGAGGGCCAGCGCTACGAGGCAAACACGATCTTCATAGCGTTCCAGATAACGTTTGCCGTCAAAGGTTTTGAGCGTGTAGCCGGTGTAGTACTTGAACGCGCCCAGAAAGGTTTGAAAGCGAAATTTGTGAGCGTAGGCTTGTTGGAAAAGACTCTTGATGAAATCGAAGTGATATTGGTCCAGTACTTCTGCTTCGTAGTAACCTTCTTCAACTAAATAACGCAGCTTTTCTTCCAGATTGTGGAAGAACACGGTGTTCTGGTTTACATGCTGTAGGAAATAACGGCGTGCCGCGAGTTTATCCATCTCGAACTGGATATTTCCCTCCGCGTCGTAGAGATTCAGCATGGCGTTCAACGCATGGTAATCGAGTGAGTGGGCATCCGCGTCGGTTTTGGTTGCCTTTGCACTCACGTGGTCTGTTGTTGCCAAAATTCAGTTACTCCCTTACGCACATTTGCAACGTCTTCTGCCGTGCCGAGCAATTCAAAGCGGTACAGGTAGGGCACCTGACATTTCTGCGCTATGATGTCACCGGCGATGCAGTACGCTGCACCGAAATTGGTATTGCCTGCGGCAATCACGCCACGCAGATAAGCGCGATTGTGCGGATCGTTGAGAAAGATGATGACCTGACGCGGCACAGCCCCTTTCGGACTGCCTCCGCCGTAGCTGGGGACAACCAGAATATAGGGGCGATCAACTTTCAATACAGGCTGTTCTGTCGCAATCGGTATTCTTAGGGCTGGTAAACCAACCCTGGAAATGAAGCGATGCGTGTTTTCCGACTGGCTGGAGAAATAGACCAGCGGGTTCATATTGCCTCCCTTACTGCAATTGCAGGGCGGCGTTCAGAGTACTGATCTTATCTGGGCGGAAGCCGCTCCAATGGTCATCGGCCGTCATCACGACGGGCACCTGCTGATAGCCCAACGCTCTTACCTGCTGTAACGCCTGTTCATCTTCAGTTAAGTCCACCAGTTGATAGTTAATTCCTTGCTTATCCAGCGCACGGCACGTGGCGTTGCATTGAACACAATCTGGCTTAGTGAAAATAGTAATACGCATGATTCGTATTTACCCTTTGGCGTGAAAGAAGTATGTCGGAACGGCTATCTTCAGGGTGTGTTCACCCGAACCGATCCACTGGGTAGCGACCCGTTACGTGAGGGCTACACAAAGAATACTAGATGTGGACATTTAAAATTTCAACCACACAAGATATATGATTTTTAGTTGACCTTATACAAATTCACGCGAACCCAGATGTGGCAAGGCTGTTAGAGAATGCAAGTAAAAAATGCAGAAAGAAATAAATGTGATACGCATCATTTTTGACGAAATAGTGTGCGAAGAAATGAAAGGGAGAGGTGGGAGATGGAAAGTGCTGCTTTTACCCGATCCGAATAGAGCAGTGATTCGGGTTGATGACAATGTCTGATATTAGGGGAAGCACGGTGATGAGGTTCCCGTAGGGATACCTCGCACCGTGATAGCCCCGGGTATCTCCGATCTCGGTTTACCAAAGGCAGCATCGCTGCCTGAGGCGATCGATTACAGGACGGGCAGGTTTCTGCCGTAATAGATTTCCTGCATTTCGTGATATAGCAGATCGGTAATCCTCTTCCGTTCGGCAGTGCTGAGTTCTTCAGGACTGACGTTGAATAGGTAATGCTTGAGGTCGAAGTCTTTCAATAACATCTTGGTATGAAAGATATTTTCCTGATACACATTCACGTCCATCATGTGATAGAGCGATTTCATATCCTCAGACATGAAGTTTTGGACTGAGTTAATCTGATGGTCGATAAAATGCTTTATCCCATTGATATCACGAGTGAACCCCCGTACGCGATAGTCGATGGTCACAATATCGGATTCGAGCTGGTGGATGAGGTAGTTCAGCGCTTTTAGCGGTGAGATTACGCCACAGGTAGAAACTTCGATATCTGCGCGGAAGGTGCAAAGTCCGCCTTCGGGGTGGCTTTCCGGGTAGGTATGAACGCAGATATGGCTTTTATCCAGATGCGCAACGACGGAGTTAGGCAGCGGCCCTGGGTGTTCTGAGGTATCCACGTCACGTGGATCGATGGGTTCTTCGCTGACCAGAATGGTTACGCTGGCACCTTGTGGGTCATAGTCTTGACGTGCGATGTTAAGGACGTTGGCACCGATAATTGAGCAGGTTTCGGTGAGGATTTCTGTTAAACGATTAGCGTTATATTGTTCGTCGATATAGGCGATGTAACCATCGCGATCGTCGGCCGTTTTGGTGTAACAGATATCGTAGATACAAAAACTCAGGCTTTTCGTCAGGTTGTTAAAGCCGTGTAGCTTCAGCTTGTGCAATTTACGTCACCCCCTTGTGGCTGTGTGATTACCCTAAGTGATGGATTATCGCGCATTCTGTAGCGCACTTAACAGATACTGCGGCAGGGCAAAGCTGCCGATGTGAACATCAGGCGTGTAATAGCGACAGCTTATACCTGATTGCGAAAAACGCTGGCGCAGCGTTGCGGCGTCTAGCTGGCGTAGTGCCGGGTTATTGCTGGCCCAGGCGAAAGTCATAATGCCGCCGTAATACGTCGGGATAGCCGCCTGATAAAAGCTGACATCATGGAAATAATGGCTGAGTTTTTTATGGCTGCCGACGGCTTCATCCTGTTGTAGGAAACAGACACCATTCTGGGCGACAAAAATTCCGCCTTCGTTCAGGCAACGGGCACAACCCTGATAGAAATCGGAGGTGAACAGGCTTTCGCCGGGGCCGATAGGGTCGGTGCAATCGGAAATAATGACGTCAAACTTTTCGCTGCACTGTCTGACGAAATTTACGCCGTCATCAATCACCAGGTTAAAACGCGGGTCGTCATAGCTACCAGCGCTGTGGTTGGGCAAATATTGGCGACAGAATTCCACCACGCCAGCATCGATCTCTACCATCGTGATCTGTTCGACGCCACGGTGTCGGCTGACTTCCCGCAGCATGCCGCCATCTCCGCCACCGATAATCAGTACGCGTTTGGCATTGCCGTGTGACAGAAGGGGAACGTGGGTGAGCATTTCGTGATAGATGAATTCATCGCGCTCGGTGGTTTGCACCACGCCGTCAAGCGCCATCACGCGACCTAATGCGTCGTTTTCAAAGATGATGAGATCTTGATGATCGGTCTTCTCGTGATACAGCACCCGATCAACCGAAAAATACTGGCCAAAGTTGGCATGTAGGGTTTCATACCAAATTTCTTTCTGGGACATGTTAGGGCTTCCTCCGCGATAACAGCCATGAAAATTGGCGCGCCATCATAGCCGACTCTTTTACCGCTTGCACGGTCAAATTTCAGTCAGTGCGGAGGAAGAGGGAGAATTACTGTGCGTAGGAGAGCAGACCGAGTGAATTGCGTGCCAGAGACTGACATTTCTTCGGTGTCGGGATCGCAATGTTACTGAGATCGCGATAGCTGTCTTCACCCATTGCCGTCATGTCGTAAGCGTTGTAGTTGCTGAGATCCCAGCGATTCTGCTGAGCAAATGCAACTAGCGTCCGACGAATCTGTTCATTCGGCAGATCTTGATAGCCACAGTGGTTTTTCAAATAGACAAAGATCGCGGTCAGATCGGCCAGATCTTCCGCTTCAAATTCATTCAGCGCCTTACTGGCGGAAGAGAAGCTCATCAGGCTTAGCAGGAGCAGAGCCAGCGCAGAGTTTTTCATGGTTGAACCTGTTCCAAATATCGTCAGATGACGTTATCACAGATATCCCATGGGGTTCCAAGTTTTCTTACGGGAAACATCTGATATCCCCCGTTATTCTGCAAGCTGCATGTGCGTTGGTTTTGTTATTGGACTCATTCGTTGCCCTCTCTCTGACGGGATCGCGCTTTGCGTGGTGCAAAATACCCACGCTTTGCTCCGCCACTCGAATTATTTAGAGAATAGCGATAAAGAATAAGTGCCAAGAAGAAAGAAAGTTAGTGAGTATAATTTGTTGAAATTAATAATATTTATTTGGATTGTCTTAAGTGGTGAAAACCATCTTGGGTTAATCGCAGGATTAGAGCCTATTTATCGCTGTTTGATACGATGACGCCGCTGTCAGGCTCTGTTATTAATAACAGAGATCTCACCCAATACAGTTTTTATTCTATGATCTCCGGTGTCTGGCGCGTCAGTAGTTGGTTGTTGGCGGGACTGTTGCTGCTTCCTTTAGCAACGGTTTTTTATCAGGCTTTTTTTGCCGACGGGCTGGGATTTACCCAACTGTGGCAAATCGGTTTACCTACCTATCTGATACATTCTGCGGTCATCGTGATGGGTACGCTTTTCTTCAGTCTACTGTTTGGTTTGCCTTCAGCGTGGTTTATCGCCATGTACCGCTTTCCTGGCCATCGCGTGTTGCAATGGGCGCTTTGCCTGCCGCTTGCTATGCCTGCTTTTCTGCTCGCTTACCTTTATACCGATGCGTTACGGCATCTGTTCCTGTTGTTAAGGGAAGGAGGGTTGTGGATAGCATCGCTATGGGGAGAATCCCATGCTGCTGAGCTACCTCTTTCACTCGGCTGTGTGAGTTTGATACTGGCGCTGGTGTTGTATCCCTACATTTACCTGTTGGTGCGCGAAGCGCTGGTGAAACAGCCCGCCAGCCTCATCCATTCGGCCCGTTTACTGAATCAGACTCGCACTCAGGTATTCCGACGCTTATGTTTGCCCATTGCGCTGCCAGCTATTGCCTGTGGTGGCGCGCTAGTGATGGTCGAGACACTG
The DNA here is from genome assembly GCF_004137795.1 of Pectobacterium zantedeschiae. Classification (GTDB taxonomy): domain Bacteria; phylum Pseudomonadota; class Gammaproteobacteria; order Enterobacterales; family Enterobacteriaceae; genus Pectobacterium; species Pectobacterium zantedeschiae. The sequence goes on along the minus strand of NZ_NWTM01000007.1, from coordinate 83,444 downwards.
GGCGATTATGGTACCGCGTCTTATCTGGGTATCCCAACTATGACAACGCAGGTGCTGGATATCTGGCAGATGCAGGGTGATGTAGGGGCGGCTGCGCGTCTTGGGGTCTTGATTCTGCCCGCGATTTTTCTTTTGATGTTTTTGGTTAATCTTTGGCGTCGGAAGCAAAAAATTTATCAAGCTCAGGCAAATTCCCCTCTGGTAGTACCGCCTGTGTTGAGCGGGTGGCGTAGCAGGGTGGTTCGCAGTTATTGCTGGGGAGTTGTTTGTCTGTCGTTCCTGCTCCCTGTACTGTATCTGTTATTTCTGGCTCTCCGGCACATGATGTCGATATGGGATATGGTGTTCCTCCACGCGGTAATGAATAGCCTGTTGGCATCTGCGACGGCGACCGCCATCATTACGCTAATGGCGTTGTCGTTTATCTTCTACACGCGCACGGCTGGCGTGTTTGCCAATCAGACGCCAGTTCGGTTGGTTAGTTTGAGTTTTGCCTTACCTGGCGCGGTACTGGCCGTAGGGCTGTTTACCTTGTTGTCGCTGGTGGATAACGGGATTAATTTGCTTGCCAGTGCTGCCGGGCTCCCTACTGCGGATGCTTTGCTCGCAGGCTCGCTATTTATTCTCATCCTTGCCTATAGCGTTAAATTTGGACGCTTGATGTTGGACAGTCTTGAACGCAGCATGGAAGCCATCCCAAGATCGTTGGATAGTGCGAGTCTCGTGCTGGGAGCTTCTCCCCTCAGTCGCTGGTCACGCGTGCATATTCCGCTGTTGCGCCGCAGTATCTTCATCGGTGCGTTGCTGATCTTCACGGAAAGCATGAAAGAGCTGAATGTGTCGCTGCTGCTGCGTCCTTTTGGGATTGATACGTTGGCAACGTATGTTTTTCGCTTTACGGCGAGTGAGCAGATTGCGTCATTTGCTTTTCCAGCGCTGGTGTTAGTCGCTGTAGGGCTGATACCGGTTTTCTGGCTGAATCGCGCACTGAATATAAAAGGATAATCACATGGTTGCGTCGATAGATATTCTTAGCGTTCAGGCGGTAAGTTGTACGTTGCAGCAGACCCCCGTGTTGGAGAACATCTCATTTGCCGTGCGCGATGATGAGACTATCTGTCTACTGGGCAGGAACGGCAGCGGTAAAACGGCGTTATTACAGGCGATCGCGGGCTTGCTGCCGATTACTCAGGGCAAGATCTTGCTGGAGGGAGAGCCCATCAGCTCACCGCAGGAATACGTCTTGCCTGAACGGCGTCAGGTTGGGCTGATTTTTCAGGACTACGCGCTTTTTCCGCATCTGACCGTTGAAGGCAATATTGCATTTGGTTTATATGGCCGCCCGGAAAGTGAGGTGAAGCCAATCTGTGCGGAGATGCTGGTGCTCTTGCAACTGGATGATGTTGCTGCGCGTTATCCACATGAGCTCTCTAATGAACAGCAACAGCGTTTGGCCATTGCCCGTGCGCTGGCCTGTGAACCGAAACTGCTGCTGCTGGACGAGCCATTTCCAGGACTGGACAGCCAGACTCGCTATCGCCTGATCACCGAGTTACGACAGGTTCTCAAACAGCGTCATGTCGCGGCGGTTTTTGCTACGCACAGTAGAGAGGATGCGTTTGCCTGTGCCGACCATCTGATCTTGCTTGATGAAGGGAAGATAGTGCAGCAGGGTTATCCATCCGAGTTGTATCATCGCCCGAATAGTCGCTTTGTGGCTGATTTTATGGGGAATACGAACTATTTGCCCGTGAAAATCATGAGCGACCATCAATGGCAGAGCCCATTGGGCGATCATCTCGCGACACATCCACTCAATCAGTCAATCGATTCGCAGTGCGACTGGATGGTGCGCCCGGCAGACGTGGCATTGGCGCTCGATCCTGATGGCCCAGCCTCGATCGAAGATCGATTGTTTATGGGCACATCAAACTTGTATCGGGTGAAACTGGGAGAGTTGATGCTGCTGGTGCAGACCGGCAACTGGTTTGAACCAGGGCAGCAGGTGCGTTTAAGTATTAAGACGGATCCTCCGGTTTTGTATCCTGCTTTACCGGCCGTCAACAGCACGGCTGAAGATCCTGAGAAAAAATGATTACGCCTCTGAGTGCAGATCTGATGCAGGTATGAGCCAGGCGCTGTTGTGTTTTTCAAACCCTAATTTCGGGTAGTAATCCACCGCCAGCGGTGCGGCCAGCAAAATGATTTTGCAGCCTTTTTCCAACTGCTGAGCGGTTTGTTGAATGAGCTTTTTTCCTATCCCCACATGCTGACAGTCGTCTGACACCGCCAGATCGGACAGATAACAGCAGAAATGAAAATCTGTCACGCTACGTGCGATGCCAACCAGCGTTTCTCCTTGCCATGCGGAAACCAGCAGGTTGGCGTGCTTAAGCATACCTGCAATCGCCGTCTCATCATCCAGCGGGCGGCGTGGCCCCAATGAGGTTTTTGCCAACAGCTCAATGAACTGCTGGCTGGAAAGCGGGGCGTTCACTTTGTAGCAAACATCCACGGGTGGTGTGCTCATGATGTCTCCTTCATGGTGTGGTTTCTGATATACTTCGCGCGCCTGGGCACTGCCCAGACTGATTTAAACGTCAGCATTGGCGCATCATCGGGAATGAGTCTGTCATTTTGTCGATGGTGCTGAATACCTTACTTCAAAGAGTTATCAGTATGATGAAACATACCGTGGAAGTCATGATTTCTGAGCAGGAAGTGATGGCGCGGGTTACCGAACTGGGGCAACAGATCAGCGAACACTACCGTGATAGCGGCAGCGATATGGTGCTGGTGGGGCTATTGCGCGGATCGTTTATCTTTATGGCCGATCTATGCCGAGCGATCGATGTCCCTCACGAAGTGGATTTCATGACGGCATCCAGCTATGGCAGCGGTATGAACAGTACGCGCGATGTTAAAATTCTGAAAGATTTGGATGAAGATATTCGCGGTAAAGACGTATTGATCGTTGAAGATATTATCGATTCGGGTAATACATTGAGCAGAGTGCGGGAAATTCTGCAACTGCGTGAGCCGAAATCGTTGGCTATCTGTACGCTGCTGGATAAACCAGAGCGCCGTGAAGTAGCGGTGAAAGTGGAGTGGGTTGGGTTCTCGATCCCTGATGAGTTCGTTGTGGGTTACGGCATCGACTATGCTCAGCACTATCGTCATTTACCTTACGTCGGCAAGGTTGTTCCGCAAGAATAACGGTCAAGGTAAGGCTGATGCCGTGAACGACGCCCAGCGAGTGGGCGTCAGGCAGTGGATCAAGGCAGTGACGAAATCGCGCGGCGATAACGCTGTTCCAGCGTCTCCCGGTTGGTCGCAGTCACTTCCAGATCGCGCAGTCGGCCATCCTGAATACCGTAAACCCAACCGTGGATCGTGACTTTCTGCCCGCGCTTCCAGGCGGACTGCATGATCGTCGAGTGGCCAAGGTTATAAACTTGCTCGACAACGTTGATTTCACAGAGCGTGTTCAGTCGCTGTTCAGGAGGCAATTCCCCCAGCAGCGAACTATGCTTGTACCACAAATCACGAATATGCAGCAGCCAGTTATTAATCAAACCCAATTCTGGGTTTTCCACCGCCGCCTGAACACCGCCGCAGCCGTAGTGACCGCAGATGATGATGTGCTCGACTTCGAGAACTTCGACGGCATATTGCACGACAGACAGGCAATTGAGATCGGTGTGAATAACCAGATTTGCGACGTTGCGGTGAACAAACAGTTCACCAGGCTCAAGGCTGGTCAGACTTTCCGCAGGTACGCGACTGTCCGAGCATCCAATCCATAGAAAACGGGGTCGTTGTGCCTGCGCCAGACGTTCAAAATAGCCAGGATCCTCTTCCACCATCGTTTTAGACCAAAGTTGGTTGTTCGCGATGAGCGTTTCAATTTCTTTCATGAAAGTAAATGACCTGTAACAAACAAGGGGCAGTGGGGAGTAATATAAGGCAACATGCGTCGTTTGAAAAACGATAGTTTATACTCGTCATACTTCAAGTTGCCTGTGCGTTGGCTGCGCTACTCGGCCCACTCGCGTGGACCTCGCCCCGTAGGGATCGCTGCAAGCAGCGTTCAAATCTGCCTCTGGCAGATTTGTCAGTCACCCGAATCACTTACCTGAGTAAGCTCATCGGGATGAAATGAGAGACATCCTGTCTCTCACCGGAGGCCAGCCGTTGGCTGGACAAATTCGTTCCCGACGAATTTGTCCTTCTCTTGCCGCCTGCCTGAAACTTGAATTATTTAGAGTATTTATTTGTCACACTTCGAATCTGTAGAACTCACTGATAATAAGGCAATCCATTTCTTATGACATATGCACTGGAACTGGCGCAACTCACCAAAACTTATCCGGGAGGCGTCAAGGCGTTACGGGGAATCGACCTGAACGTGGAAGCGGGGGATTTCTATGCGCTACTGGGGCCGAACGGCGCGGGAAAATCAACCACGATAGGGATTATCAGCTCGTTGGTGAATAAAACCGCCGGTAAAGTTCGCGTCTTTGGCTACGATCTTGAGTTGGATAAAGTGAATGCGAAGCGCCAACTGGGATTGGTTCCGCAGGAGTTCAACTTCAATCCTTTCGAAACGGTATTACAGATTGTGGTTAATCAGGCCGGTTACTATGGCGTGAAACGTCAGGATGCGTTGCAGCGTGCCGAAAAATACCTGAAACAGCTGGATCTATGGGAGAAACGCAGCGAAAAAGCGATGATGTTGTCCGGTGGGATGAAGCGTCGCCTGATGATCGCACGTGCGTTAATGCATGAGCCCAAACTGCTGATTCTTGATGAGCCAACTGCGGGGGTAGATATCGAACTACGCCGCTCCATGTGGGGCTTTTTGAAGGAACTGAACGCGCAGGGCACCACGATTATCCTGACGACGCACTACCTGGAAGAGGCGGAAATGCTGTGCCGCAACATCGGGATCATTCAGCGCGGGGAACTGGTGGAAAATACGTCGATGAAGCAGCTTCTTGCTCAGTTGAAGTCCGAAACGTTTATTTTCGATCTGGCGGCAAAAAGCCCGCTACCACAGCTTGAAGGTTATACGTTCCGCCTGATGGATACGTCAACGCTGGAAGTAGATGTGATGCGCGAGCAAGGCCTGAACGCGCTATTCAGCCAGCTAAGCGCGCAAGGGATAACAATATTAAGTATGCGTAATAAAGCTAACCGGCTGGAAGAGCTGTTTGTCACGTTGGTTAATGGGGACGGGACGAACGGTAAGGGAGAAAAAGCATGATGCATTTGTATTGGGTGGCGCTACAGAGTATTTGGGTCAAAGAAGTGACCCGATTTGGCCGGATCTGGATTCAGACGCTGGTGCCGCCAGTGATCACCATGACGCTGTACTTTATTATTTTCGGCAACCTGATCGGTTCACGTATTGGTGAAATGCACGGTTTCACCTACATGCAGTTTATCGTACCGGGCCTGATTATGATGGCGGTGATTACCAACGCCTATGCCAACGTAGCCTCTTCCTTCTTCAGCGCCAAATTTCAGCGCAATATTGAAGAGTTGCTGGTCGCGCCAGTGCCAACTCATGTGATTATTGCGGGGTATATTGGCGGGGGGATCGCGCGTGGCGTGTGCGTAGGGGTTCTGGTAACGGCGGTGTCGCTGTTTTTCGTCCCGTTGCATGTGCATGCCTGGTGGATCATCGTTCTGACATTGCTACTGACGGCGACGCTGTTCTCGCTGGCGGGATTACTGAATGCGGTGTTTGCGAAAACCTTTGATGATATCAGTCTGATCCCAACGTTTGTATTGACGCCGTTGACCTATCTGGGTGGCGTGTTTTACTCGTTAACGCTGTTACCGCCCGTCTGGCAGGCTATTTCTAAACTGAACCCAGTGGTGTACATGATTAGCGGTTTCCGCTATGGCTTCCTCGGAATTCAGGATGTGCCGCTGTTGTTCACGATGTCGGTGCTGATTGCCTTTATCGTGGTGTTTTATCTGCTGGTTTGGTGGTTGATTGAACGCGGACGTGGGCTGCGGACATAGTTTGTCAGTTATATATAGCTTGATGAGAAGGCGGTGGTAACACCGCCTGAGGTTGCTGACAGCGAGAGTAACGGATAGATCGTAAAGACGCTGTGAATACATCCTTGTACGCTCGGCTTGCGCCATCCCTGGCGCAAACGCTTTACTCTTCTATTCCGTTACTCCCGTTTTCATTCAGTAAATAGGTTTGTCAATGGCCTGAGGCGGTGGTAACACCGCCTTTTGCTTATCGATAAAGCGATCAGGCGACCTGAACCGGAATCGCTTTGGCTTGACGTTGTAGTTCGTTCTCACCAGAGAAATAAGCAACCTTGGGGTTGTGGCTTCTGGCTTGTTCGTCTGACATCTGCACGTAGGAACAGATAATCAACTTGTCGCCCACACAGGCGCAGCGAGCGGCGGCACCGTTCACAGAGATAATGCGTGAGCCTCTTTCGCCTGCAATGGCGTAGGTAGAGAAACGCTGACCATTATCAACGTTATAGATATCAATCGCTTCGTATTCCAGAATACCTGCGGCATCCATAAAATTCTGATCGATGGCGCAAGAGCCTTCATAATGCAAGTCAGCCTGAGTTACTTTGACCCGGTGCAGCTTGCCTTGCAACATGGTACGTATCATCGCTTTGTTACCTCGGTTCATACAGTCAAATCGACCTGGTAGTTATCAATCAATCTGGCCTTGCCTAACCAGGCAGCCATCAAAATCACTGCGCGTGTACTGGCAGCACTCAGCGGTTGCAGCGTATCAGCATCGCGGATAAACAGTTCATCTGGCGTAAAGCCTGCTTCGCGCAATTTCTCTGCCGTTTGTTCCAGCAATGTATCTATCTGGCGATCGCCGTTGTCTAACTGCGCTGAAAGCGCCATCATCAACTGATAAAGTATCGGTGCCAACTGGCGTTCCTCAGCACTGAGATAGCCATTGCGTGAACTTAATGCCAAACCGTCTTTTGCACGCACAATAGGGACGCCGACGATATCAATGTCATAGCCCATATCGCGAACAAGCTGCCGAATCAGCGCTAACTGCTGGTAATCTTTCTCACCGAAGCAGGCTAAATCCGGCTGTACCAGATTGAACAGCTTGCTGACGATGGTAGCAACCCCTCTGAAGTGGCCGGGACGGCTGGCGCCTTCCAACATGGAAGACAGGCCTGGCACATCGACAAACGTTTGCGATTCCAGTCCATTCGGGTATATCACATCCGGGCTCGGTGCGAAAACCAGATCGGCACCACGGCGGTTCAATTTTTCGCAGTCTTCCTGCAATGTCCGGGGGTAGCGGGCTAAATCATCTGGCCGCTCAAACTGCATGGGATTGACAAAAACGCTGACAATAACGATGTCTGCGCGTGCTCTGGCTTCATCGACCAGCGTCATATGCCCGTCGTGTAAATTACCCATGGTGGGAACCAAAGCAATGCGTTTCCCTTCCTGACGCCAGCGACGGACTTCGCGGCGCAGCAGTAGAGGGGTTTCAATAATCAACACACCCGTACTCCTTAAAAACAGTCTGATTAGTGGAATGCGCGTTCTTTAATGGAACGAATGCTCTTCGGCTGGATAGATACCTTGTTCGACTTCTTGTGTATACAGGCGTACCGCGGCGCGGATGTCACCGCTTTGCGCCAGAAAGTTCTTGGCAAATTTAGGCGTGCTGTCACCGGTAATGCCGAAGGCATCATGCATGACCAGAATCTGCCCGTCGGTAACATTGCCAGCGCCAATACCGATCACCGGGATCGATAGCGCTTCTGTTACACGTTTGGCCAGCGCGACAGGTACGCATTCCAGTACGAGCAACTGCGCACCGGCTTCTTCAAGCGCGAGTGCATCGGCCAGCAGTTGATTAGCGTCGCTTTCACTTCGCCCCTGAATTTTATAACCACCGAAGATGTTAACGGATTGCGGCGTCAGACCCAGATGACCGCAAACCGGCACGGCACGTTCGGTCAACATTTTTACCGTTGGGGCAAGCCAACTTCCACCTTCCAGCTTCACCATATTCGCACCGGCACGCATCAGTTCTGCCGCCTGACTGAATGTTTGTTCCGGCGTGGCGTAGGTCATAAATGGCATATCGGAAAGAACCAGAGCCAGCGGAGCACCACGGCGGACGCACTGAGTATGGTAAACGATGTCGTTTGTAGTTACGGGCAAGGTGGAATCGTGACCTTGTACGGTCATTCCCAGAGAATCACCCACCAGCATCACACGAATGCCTTGTTCAAAAAACAAACGAGAGAAGCTGGCGTCGTAAGCCGTTATCGTAGCGAATTTTCGCTGCTCTTGTTTCCATTGGCGCAAGTGGGAGATAGTCGTCGGTTTCATGACGGTCTTCCTATGTCAATAGGGCGAAGAATTGAGGGGAACATTCTAATGTAAGCCGACGTGTAGCGATATAGCCGCCATGCTTCAATCTGCCTGTATGTTGGCTTTATTATGGCTCAGACGGGATGGCTGTTGTCCCACAATGTCAGACCGTTGCGGTTGACATGGGTTAACCGGCGGGCGAGTGTTTCGCCGTCGGGGAACGTCAGTTCAGGCGTGATTTCCGCGAGCGGGTAGAGCATGAATTCGCGATTTTTCATGTCGTAATGCGGCACGGTCAGGCGTTCCGTCTGGATAGTGGCATCTCCGAACAGCAAAATGTCCAGATCCAACGTGCGTGGACCCCAGCGGTGCGCCTTGCGCTCTCGACCTTGTTCCAGTTCTATAGCCTGTGTGCAATCGAGCAACGATTCTGCGGCTAATGCGGTTTCCAGCTCAACGACGGCATTAAGATAATCTGGCTGATCCTGCGGACCAAGCGGACGACTACGGTAAAACGAGGAGCAGCGTACGACGCGAGTCTGTGGAATCGCATCCAGCGCAGACAGTGCAGCGCGTACCTGTTGTAAAGGCTGGGCAAGATTGCTGCCCAGCGCCAGATACACGCGTGTCATCAGGCTTGATCCCTACGGGCTGTCGTCGGTTTACGCGGCCGACGAGGACGGGAGCGACGATGTGGTGTCGGGCCATCATCCAGCGATCTAAGCATATTTTGCTGACGCGGTGGCGCGGCGACCTGGAATTCTCCCCACCATTGAGCCAGACGCAGCAGCTCCTGATGATTTTCAATCTCGGCGCGCAGGCAAAGCAGGTCATACGCGGCGCGGAATTTAGGATGTTCCATCAGTTTATAAGCGCGTTTACCCTGACGGCGAGACAGGCGCGTTTGCAGTTGCCAAATATCGCGGACTAACGAGGTAATACGCTTAGGAATGGCCAGAGAACGACACTGTTCATCCAGTACATCGTTCATCGCCAGTGAGAATGCATCAAAGTAGGCCAGACCGCTTTCCTGAGCCAGCTTTTGTGCATGTTCAATCAGCGGATACCACAGCATTGCGGAGAACAAAAATGCTGGATTCACCCGCATATCGTTTTGCAAACGCTCATCGGTGTTTTTCAACACTTGAGCAACCATACGCTCCAGCGTGGAATCACCGTTTGGTGTGAAATAGCGGCTCAGCAGCGGGAAAAGCGGCTGGAACAGCTGATATTCGCACAGCATTTTATAGGTTGGATAGCCGTAGCCTGACTGAAGCAGCTTCAGCGATTCTTCAAACATCCGCGCCGCAGGAATATCGTGCAGCAGTGCAGCCAGACGAGGAATCGGTTCGGCGGTTTCCGGGCTGACGGTCATGTTCAGCTTGGCGGCAAAACGGACGGCGCGCAGCATCCGCACCGGATCTTCACGGTAGCGCGTTTCAGGATCGCCAATCATACGAATAACACCCTGACGCAGATCGTTCAGGCCATTGGTATAATCGCGTACGCTGAAATCAGCAATGCTGTAATAGAGGCTATTGATCGAGAAATCACGACGCTGGGCGTCTTCTTCAACTGAACCAAAGATGTTGTCGCGTAGCAGCATGCCGCTCTGAGCCTGCTGAGAAGAATTTTTGGTTTCTTGCTGCTCCTGATGCTGCTCGTGGTGACCACGGAATGTAGCAACTTCAATCACCTCGGGCCCGAACATGATATGTGCGAGACGGAAACGGCGCCCTACCAAACGACAGTTGCGAAATAACTTGCGCACCTGCTCGGGCGTAGCGTTAGTGGTGATATCAAAATCCTTCGGCTTTTTGCCCAGCAGCAGATCGCGTACGCCGCCGCCAACCAGATAAGCTTCGTAGCCCGCTTTGTTCAGGCGATAAAGTACTTTCAGCGCGTTATCGCTGATGTCACTGCGTGAAATAGTATGTTGGTCACGCGGGATTACCGTCAGATGCTGACGCGGTTCCTCTGATTCGACCATTTCGTTCTCACGATTCAGTACTTTACGACAAAAATTAGCAACTCGGGAAAAGATAATACACCTCGATAGTGATGGATAAATCAACGGCACAACAAAAACTTCCGGAAGACATTTTTGACGTCACCCCGGCGACGGCCTGCAAAAATGACGGTCAAGGATGGCGCGTCACGAAAAATAGCGGCTAATCATAGCTCACCAATGCCCCTTTGAGAATGCCGATGTGATCGCGGACGCGTTTATTGCCGCCTGTAACGGGACGACATCAAGCGACCAATGCGCGACAGACCATGCCAGAAGTGAGGAAAGCGTCATTTCTTGCCCATTTTCCGGCAGTGGTTGATTTAAAAATTGCAGCGCAGCAAGCAGCACGGGACGTGGATCGCTGTCCGGCAGTGCCGGGGCGTGATTCTGTTTGGAAAGTTTATTTCCCTCGGTATTCAGAACCAGCGGCAGATGAACATAGGTGGGGATCGTATAATCTAACTGTTGATAGAGCGAAATTTGCCGAACTGTCGGTTCGATAAGATCGGCACCGCGCACGATCTCCGTAATACCCTGATCGTTATCGTCGATGACCACCGCGAGATTATAAGCAAACAGTCCGTCACGGCGGTGGATAATAAAATCCTCCTGAGCGAGAGCCTGGTCGGCATACAGATCGCCACGTAATTTATCGTGAAAGTGAAACACTGGCGTCGTTTGCCGCAGGCGTAGCGCGGCGTTGTCGGCGGGCAGGTTGCGTGTCCGACAATAGCCGTCATAGTGCCCACCCAACTGCTGAATACGGCTACGCGTACAGGTGCAGTAATAGCTCATTCCCTGCTGTTGAAGCTGATGAAGAATTTCACGGTAACGCGCATGTCGTTGTGACTGATAAACCACATCGCCGTCCCAGTGCAAACCGTAGTGTTCTAACTGTGCAAGTATTCGGGAAGCGGCTCCGTGAATTTCCCGTGGAGGATCGATGTCTTCAATACGTACCAGCCAGCGCCCTTGTTGAGAACGAGCCTGAAGGTAACTACCCAGTGCGGCGATCAGTGAACCAAAATGCAGGTCACCAGAGGGAGAGGGAGCAAAACGCCCGACATAACGATGAGTTTCGGTAAAATGATTAATTTCAGTAGCGCGATCGGTTACAGACATAAGAGATTAGTGCTATCTCGTCAGTGTTTTATCCAGACAGAAGATAGAGTGATGAACATCATTCATCAGCGGTAGGTTATCGAAATCGGCCCCTGCGAGTGGCAGGAGCCAATTCTGGACAGAAAAATTATCCTGCCATTTGCTTTTCGCGTATCTCTGCCAATGTTTTGCAGTCGATACACAGATCGGCGGTCGGACGTGCTTCCAGACGGCGGATGCCAATCTCGACGCCACAGGATTCGCAGAATCCGAAATCCTCTTCTTCGATTTTCACCAGTGTTTTGGCGATTTTCTTGATCAGTTTACGCTCACGGTCGCGGTTACGCAGTTCGAGACTGAACTCTTCTTCCTGCGCAGCACGATCCACGGGATCGGGGAAATTAGCGGCTTCATCGCGCATGTGCGATACAGTTCGATCCACTTCATCCATGAGTTGGTTGCGCCATGCTTCAAGAATACGCTTGAAATGAGCCAGCTGAGCGTCGTTCATATACTCTTCGCCCGGCTTCTCCTGGTACGGCTCTACTCCGGCAATTGCGAGAATGCTCAGAGAAGATGTCTTACGATTTTGCCCTTCTTGCATGTTGCCTCTCCTACATAACACGACACGCATAATACCCTTTTATGTAGTGAAATTGCGGCGTTGTTGGCCATAACTCCAGCTATTTGGGTATATCGGCCCCCAAAGGGGGGAAAAACAGGCCGCTATAAATAGCAGATGAAGATGGGGTTGGCAATGCTTCCTGACACCGGCCTGATAAAGTGTGAGGAACAACCTGCTTATACCTGTCATACTTCAAGTTGCATGTGCGTTGGCTTCGATACTCGGCCCACTTGCGTGGACCTCGCCCCGTAAGGGCCGCTGCAAGCAGCGTTCAAATCTGCCTGTGGCAGATTTGTCAGTCACCCGAATCACTTACCTATGTAAGCTCATCGGAACTCCTTCCCTTGCCGCCTTCCTGAAACTCGAATTATTTAGGGTAACCATTAAATAATAAACAATGTGTTACGCCTTTGGTGGTACGTTCGGCGTGTTATGCAATGCTTGTGCTTTATCCCAACAACGGTAGTTTATGCGTCAATTTAATACCGTCAGGGCATAATGTGGAGCCATAACATAAAATTTCAACCCCTGCCTGTTGTGCTTCTATAAATAATTCCGCATAGCGTGAATCAATATGTCGGGCGGGAGAAACCTGTTGGATTCCTGAATGGAGAACGGCGAAAAAAAGGACTGCACGTTTTCCATTGGAAACCATCTGTTGCAGCTCACGTAGATGCTTTTGCCCTCTGAGTGTAACTGCATCGGGAAAGTAACCACATTCATGTTGCAATAATGTGACGGATTTCACCTCAATATAGCAGTCAATCTTGTCTGGCGCCTGTAAAAGCAGATCGACTCGGCTGTTTTCCGTGCCATATTTTACTTCCGTTTTTACGTCTGAATAGCCTGCCAGCTCTTCTATGCGATTTTCCAACAAGGCTTCGTACAATAATGTGTTGGCACGCAGAGTATTGACACAAATCCAGTGATGTTGTTGCGTTTCAGTCAGTTCCCAACTTTGCGGATACTTACGTTTAGGGTTATCGGACGTTGAATACCAGACGGTATCACCGGGTGTAGCACAGCCCGTCATTGCACCAGTATTGGCACAGTGCAGCGTGAGCGTCTCGCCTTCTGATGTTACGACATCGGCCAAAAAGCGTTTGTACCGTTTAATCAACCGGGCAGGTTGTAAACGTGGGGTATAGTCCATGGGTATCCTGTCTTATTCGTTTTATCTAACGACAACGACTCGCCTATTTAATAAATGACCAGCTTTCCAGCTTTTGATAGCGGGTTTTGCCATTGTCGAAAAGTGACTGATAAAGAGAAAAATGCGTCATGTCATCTTGCCAGTTGAACGTCGCGGGGGGAATCGCCACAGGACGAGTTGCGCCGCGCAATAGCGTTATGTGCGGATGAAAAGGCAATGCCGTTTGATAGCAGCCATTGCGCGCGGCCTGAGAACGTAACAGTTCCGCGAGCTGTAGCAATCCGCGTGGTGCACGACGGCAGCCCAGCCAAACCACGCCGGGACGTGGCCAGTGCCCGGCATCATTCAACGTGAGGGCAAACGAGGGCTGGCGTATACGACTTGCTAAGGCCTGTAAGACCTGTGCCTTTTGTTCACTCACATCGCCTAAAAACGCCAGCGTCAGATGAAGATTGGCGGCGGCGACTGGACGACCCGCTTCCAGAGGAAAGTGTTCGGCACGCCAGCGGATAATCTCTTGCTGTGTGGTTTCCGGTAGTGATAAGGCAAAAAACAGGCGGCGGGTGGCTGACATGGCACGCTCTCTTGTTCTGATTCCATCCGATGCTACATTCATCCAGATGCTACAATGCTCACCGCTGAAAGTTAACCTTAATACGGAGATGTCTGTGATTTTACCGCCCGTCAGCGCCGTGCTGGATGATGTGATAACGGCGCTACATAACGCGCCTCAGGTGCTGCTCAATGCCCCAACGGGTGCGGGGAAATCAACCTGGTTGCCGTTGCAATTACTGCAACAGGGCAACGTGAACGGGCGCATCATCATGCTGGAGCCGCGCCGTCTGGCGGCGAAGAGTGTTGCCTGGCGTTTGGCGCAGCAGTTGGGTGAAGAACCGGGGCAAACGATAGGTTATCGCATGAGGTCGGAAAGCTGCGTGAGTCATGCCACGAAGCTGGAAGTTGTCACCGAAGGCATGCTGACCCGTTTGCTACAACAGGATGCGGAACTACAAGGCGTTGCGCTGATCATTCTGGATGAATTTCACGAGCGCAGCGTGCAGGCCGATTTGGCATTGGCGTTGCTGCTCGATGTGCAGCAAGGGTTACGCGACGATTTAAAACTGCTGATTATGTCCGCGACGCTCGACAATGCGAGGCTGGCGGCGCTGTTGCCGGAAGCCGCCTGCGTGGTTTCCGAAGGCCGCAGCTATCCAGTAGAACGGTGTTATGCACCGCTAAATAGCCAGGAGCGTTTGGAAGAAGGTGTTGCGCGACAGGTTCGGCGTTTGCTCAGCGAAGAGGAAGGGTCGTTACTGCTCTTTTTGCCTGGTGTGGCGGAGATTCGCCGCGTGCAGGCGCTACTGGAAAATAGCGTGTCGAGCGAGACAGACCTCTGCCCTTTATATGGCGCCTTAACGCTGGCGGAACAGCAAAAGGCGATTCTGCCTGCGGCACCGGGCCGTCGTAAGGTGGTGCTTGCGACCAATATTGCTGAAACCAGCCTGACGATTGAAGGGATCCGGCTGGTGGTGGACAGCGGCCTTGAACGTGTAGCCAGCTTCGATGTAAAAAGCGGTGTGACCCGTCTGGTGACACAGCGTATTAGTCAAGCCTCTATGGTGCAGCGCGCGGGGCGTGCGGGGCGTTTAAGCCCCGGTATTTGCTGGCACCTATGCTCTCGCGAACAGGCCGAACGTGCTGCGGTGCAAAGCGAAGCCGAGATACTGAATAGTGATTTAAGCAGCGTCTGGCTGGATTTATTACAGTGGGGCTGTACTGATGTGGCACAGTTAACCTGGTTGGATACGCCACCGGCGCCTGCGCTTTATGCTGCACGCCAACTGTTGCGCCAGCTTGGCATTACTGATGACCAGGGTCGGTTGACTGCCGAAGGGCGGAAGATCGCGGCACTAGGCAGCGATGCCAGATTGGCGACGATGCTGTATGCCGCATCACAGCACAGTGCAGGGGCGTTGGCCACAGCCGGATGTTTGGCCGCGATACTTGAAGAGCCACCGCGTAGCGGGTCGATCAATCTGACTGATTGGCTGCATCGTCCGTTAGCGCACTGGCAGCGGAGAGCAAAACAGCTGACGCGTCGTTTATCGACGGCCTCGGGACATATTGACGGCGGCGAAGCCGACTGGCTGCTTGCACAGGCTTTTCCTGACCGTATCGCCCGGCGGCGCAGTCAGGATGGGCGTTACCAGCTTGCTAACGGAAGCGGCGCGATGATGTCGGCTGACGATGCGTTGTCGGGTAGCGAGTGGCTGCTGGCACCGGCCCTGTTGCAAAACAAGCAAAGCGCAGACGCGCGAATCCTGCTGGCGCTGCCGCTGGATATTGAACGGCTGGAGCGGCGATTACCCGGATTAATAAATGAACGTAACGTGGTGCACTGGGACGAAGAAAAGGGTACTCTGCGCGCCAGCCAGCGCGACCAGATAGGTTGCCTGACTTTGCGGACGCGCCCGTTGAACAAGCCTTCTGATGAGGCATTACAGCAGGCGATGTTATCCTGGATTCGGGAGCAGGGGCTCAAAGCATTACATTGGGATGCTACGGCCTTGCAGCTACGTGCCCGGTTACAGTGCGCACACCAATGGTTACCTGAGGTTGACTGGCCGCGAGTGGACGACGACACGCTGCTGGCAACGTTGGAAATCTGGTTACAGCCGTCACTGTCCGGCGTGCGGGATTTACGTGCGCTGCACCAGATTAATTTGAGTGATGCGCTGTTGCGGCCGCTGGACTGGTCACTGCGCCAGCGGCTGGATAGTGCATTGCCGACGCACTACACAGCCCCCGGAGGCAGCCGCTTGCCTATCGCTTATTATGACGATAAGCCACCGATGCTATCGGTGCGGATGCAGGAAATGTTCGGCGAGCAGCAGAGCCCGCTGCTGGCAGAAGGTCGTGTGGCGCTGGTGTTGGAACTTTTATCGCCAGCACAGCGTCCATTACAGATTACGCGTGATTTAGCGGCATTTTGGCAAGGCACGTACCGCGACGTGCAAAAAGAGATGAAGGGGCGTTACCCCAAGCATGTCTGGCCGGACGATCCGGCAAATACGGCTCCAACGAGACGTACCAAGAAATATCAGAATCACTAATTTCAGACGTTTCCGCTTTCCCAAAAAGGGGGCTGGAAACAGAGTAGGCGGCTTGAGCGCAGAGCTGATAGCCGTGAACAACCTGATGGAGAAGTTATTGTAATGTCTCGGGATGACCGCGAACCTATCGGACGTAAAGGGAAAGCGCCAAAACGTAAGCCTGAACGCAAACAGGCCATACGACGTCGCAGGGATGACGACTATGATGATGATGACTATGACGATTATCAGGACGACTATGACGACGATGATGATTACGACGGCGATGACACCATGACGCGGAAATCGCAGAGAAGACGTCGCTGGCTGGGCTTGGCGATTAAACTGTTCCTGATCTTTGCTGTGGCGATGGCGATCTATGGCGTGTATCTCGACAGTCAGATCCGCAGCCGTATTGAAGGCAAAGTCTGGCAGTTGCCCGCCGCCGTCTATGGCCGAATGGTCAACCTCGAGCCGGGCATGGCCTATAGCCAGAAAGAGATGATTAGCCTGCTGGAAGGTATGCAATACCGTCAGGTGAGCCGTATTACCCGTCCGGGTGAATT
The DNA here is from genome assembly GCF_004137795.1 of Pectobacterium zantedeschiae. Taxonomy (GTDB): domain Bacteria; phylum Pseudomonadota; class Gammaproteobacteria; order Enterobacterales; family Enterobacteriaceae; genus Pectobacterium; species Pectobacterium zantedeschiae. The sequence goes on along the minus strand of NZ_NWTM01000007.1, from coordinate 66,547 downwards.
CAGCGTACGCGGCAACAGCATTGATATGCTGCGCCGTCCGTTTGATTTCCCTGATGGGAAAGAAGGGCAGATTCAAGCGCGTCTGACCTTTGCCAACGATCGTCTGTCGCAGATTCAGAATTTGGACAACCAGCGTAACTTCGGCTTTTTCCGTCTCGATCCGAAGCTGATCACCATGATGCAGTCGCCGAATGGCGAACAGCGTTTGTTTGTGCCGCGTACCGGTTTCCCCGATCTACTCGTTGATACGCTGGTGGCGACCGAAGACCGCCATTTCTATGAACATGATGGTATCAGCCTGTACTCCATTGGCCGTGCGTTTTTAGCGAATATCACGGCGGGACGCGCAGTCCAGGGCGGGAGTACGCTGACGCAACAGTTGGTGAAGAACCTGTTCCTGACTAACGAGCGTTCACTGTGGCGTAAAGCTAACGAAGCCTATATGGCGCTGATTATGGATTATCGCTACAGCAAGGATCGTATCCTTGAACTGTATCTCAACGAGGTGTACCTCGGTCAGAGCGGTAACGATCAGATCCGTGGTTTCCCGCTTGCCAGCCTGTATTACTTTGGTCGTCCGGTGAATGAACTGAGTCTCGATCAACAGGCGCTGCTGGTGGGAATGGTGAAAGGGGCGTCACTGTATAACCCGTGGCGTAATCCAGAAATTACGTTAGAGCGACGCAATCTGGTACTGCGCCTGTTGCAGAATCAACAGGTGATTGATGCCGATCTGTACAACATGCTGAGTGCACGTCCGCTGGGTGTACAGCCGAAAGGCGGCGTAATCAGTCCTCAGCCGGCATTTATGCAGATGGTGCGTCAGGAACTGCAACAGCGGCTTGGCGACAAGGTTAACGATCTCTCCGGCGTGAAGGTCTTCACCACGCTCGATCCGGTCTCGCAGGATGCTGCGGAAAAAGCGGTAGAAGTGGGCGTTCCGGCACTGCGTGCAGGGCGTAACGTCAGCGATCTGGAAGCGGCAATGGTGATTGTCGATCGTTTCAGTGGCGAAGTCCGCGCGATGGTTGGCGGTGCTCAAACACAGTATGCCGGGTTTAACCGTGCGCTACAGGCGCGTCGTCCTGTCGGGTCGCTGGCGAAGCCACCGACCTATTTGACGGCGCTGAGCCAGCCGGACACCTATCGTCTGAATACGTTGCTGGCGGATGAGCCGCTGTCGATCAAGCAGCCTAACGGACAGCTGTGGCAGCCGAAGAACTACGATCGTGAGTTCCGTGGCCGCGTCATGCTGGTCGATGCGCTGGCGAACTCGCTGAACGTTCCGACTGTCAATCTGGGGATGGCTGTAGGGCTGAATCAGATCACGGAAACGCTGAAGCGCTTAGGTATCCCCGAAAACGTGATTCAGCCTGTTCCTGCGATGCTGCTGGGCGCGATCAGTCTGACGCCGATGGAAGTGGCGCAGGAATACCAGACGATCGCCAGCGGTGGTAATCGCGCTCCGCTTTCCTCACTGCGTTCGGTGATTGCGGAAGATGGCACGGTGCTGTATCAGAGTTTCCCGCAGGCTGAACGGGCGGTTCCGGCGCAGGCGGCCTATTTGACGCTGTATGGCATGCAGCAGGTAGTCGAGCGTGGTACATCGCGTTCGCTGGCGGTGAAATTCCCGAATTATCATCTGGCGGCAAAAACCGGTACCACCAATGACCTGCGTGACAGCTGGTTTGCCGGGATTGACGGTAAAGAAGTGGCGATTAGCTGGGTAGGGCGTGATAACAACGGCCCGGCCAAGCTGACTGGGGCAAACGGTGCGCTGACGATTTATCGTCGCTATCTGGAAAACCAAACGCCGCTGCCGTTGATGCTGACGCCGCCGGAAGGCATCACGACCATGACGGTGGATGCCAGCGGAAACTTTATCTGTAACGGCAGCAGCGCCGGACGCGTCTTGCCAGTCTGGACGGATAATCCGCAGGCACTGTGTCAGGCCAGCCAGCCGCAGCCTTCAGCGCAGCAGGATCAACAAAATGGAGAAGGTGTCGCTGACTGGATCAAACAAATGTTTGGTCAATAAGCGCTTCTCACTGCGCCTGGTTAATCTATTGTTTCTTATAGACAAAGATAGAGGAATCGCGTGTTTTGTCGTTATCTGGCGTAAAAAATTATGCTGAGGAGATAGCAGGCTTAGGATGAGCCGCATGGACGCGGCGAAAGCTTGCGCCACGTATGGAACGTGTCGCAAGCGGTCCGTTAAGCCTGATACCGACGAAGGAACCGCGTCAGCGGCATAATTCACGCTAAAAGCCGAGGTTCATAGGGGGCTGGCGTAGCCCCCTATGTCGGGCGCGTGCTACAAGATAGCCTGAAAATAACGGTATTATCGCGCACGAAACCGCCTCAATAGTGGCATAAAATGTTCCTAATAGGCTGAATCTACGTGGATTTTTTTTCTCTGCTATTTTGAGGCGAGCACCGCATCCTGCCTGATACCGCTTTTCCTGCCATGCCATTCTGGCACCGACAGGTAAAAGTCTTGCGATTGGCATTCTGTTGCGCCTATCATGCTGCCTTTATCGTAATCATTATCGTTCTCTTTTAGCTTGATCGTTATGGGTCTGGTTCGATAGTTACGGGAATAGCGATCGCCGCTTATACCCCTTTCCGTCCGTGACATTAAAAATCAAAAGCGCTATGCAAAATCAAACTGTACTGCCTGATACCACCTTCAGACTGGACGACGTCAGCTTTTCCGTTGCTGGACGCACGCTGTTACACCCGTTATCGATCACGTTCCCCGTAGGAAAAGTGTGTGGCCTGATTGGGCACAATGGCTCAGGCAAATCGACATTGCTGAAAATTCTGGGTCGCCATCAGTCTGCCAGCAGCGGTACCGCACTGTTGGGCGAACAGGCGATCGGAAGCTGGGACAGCAAATTATTCGCCCGTCAGGTTGCCTATTTACCGCAGCAGCTTCCTGCTGCTGAGGGAATGACCGTACGTGAGCTGGTTGCCGTGGGGCGCTACCCGTGGCATGGCGCATTAGGCCGTTTCGGCAGCGCCGATCGGGAAAAGGTCGAAGAAGCCATTACGCTGGTGGGATTAAAGCCGTTTGCTAACCGTTTGGTGGATAGTCTGTCGGGCGGTGAACGGCAGCGAGCCTGGCTGGCAATGACGGTGGCACAGGACAGTCGCTGCCTGCTGTTGGATGAACCGACCTCTGCATTGGATATTGCGCATCAGGTTGAGGTTCTGGCGCTGATTCAGCGCATGAGCCACGAGCGCGGCATCACCGTGATTGCGGTGCTGCATGATATCAATATGGCAGCCCGCTACTGCGATCATCTGGTGGCGTTGCGTGGCGGAAAAATGATTGCGCAGGGTGAGCCTGTCGCGCTGATGCAAGGGGATGTGTTGGAAAATATCTACGGCATCCCTATGGGCATTCTGCCTCATCCGGCTGGTGGCGCACCGGTCAGCTTCGTTTGTTAACTCGGTTTACCTACTAATGATGCCTGAATTTTCTTCTTCTCCGCGCTCCCCCGATCCGCTACGCCGTCGTTTATTGACGGCGCTGCTGCTGTCACCGCTGGTTTATTCAGCGGCGAGCAGAGGGAGCACAAGTGCTTTCCCTGATCTAAACCGCATTGTGGCACTGGAATGGTTGCCTGTTGAACTGCTTCTGGCGTTGGGCATCACGCCCTTTGCGATTGCCGATAAGCATAATTACAACCTGTGGGTGAAAGAGCCAGCACTGCCTGAGTCAGTGATTGATGTGGGGCTGCGTACCGAACCAAACCTTGAATTGCTGACGCAGATTCGCCCATCCATGATTCTTTATTCTGAAGGTTACGGCCCTTCGGTCGCGAAAATGTCCCGCATTTCTCCGCTGCTGGGTTTTGGCTTCAGTAGCGGACAAGGAAAGCCGCTGACCTCGGCACAGGCCTCAGTGATGAAACTTGCCGATGCGCTAAATATGAAGGCAGCCGGAGAACGGCATCTGACGGAGTTGGCGCAGTTTCTCCAGCAGGAAAAGATCGCGCTTCAGCCGTATACCGAGCGGCCTTTGCTGCTTATCACACTGGTCGATAGTCGCCATGTTCTGATAATGGCCAAGAACAGCCTTTTTCAGGAAGTAATGGATCATATCGGGATAGAGAATGCCTGGCAGGGTGAAACCAGTTTCTGGGGCAGCACAATTGTGGGGATTGAACGTCTGGCGGAAGTCGGTGATGCCAATGTGCTCTGCTTTGACCATGGCGATAGCGCTATTAGCGCACAGCTTGATAACAATCCGCTCTGGCAGGCCATGCCGTTTGTGCGTCAACAGCGTTTACAGCGTGTGCCAGCCGTCTGGCTGTATGGCGGAACGATCTCGGCGATGCGCTTCTGCCGCGTATTGAATCAGGCATTGGAGGCAAGAAAGCATGCCTAATTCGCTGTCTGTCGCGCACAAACGTGCTATGCCCCCGTTGGTACTTCCCATCGTTTTAATGGGTTTTCTGCTGTTCGTGATATTGGGAGTGGGCAGCTACAATTTGCAGCAGCAATTGCCCGTTTCACAGTGGTTTGAGGCGCTGACACAGCCTGCCTTGAATAATATCCAGCAACTTTTGTTCCACTATAGTCTGTTACCGCGCATGGTGCTGGCACCGCTGATTGGCGCAGGGCTGGGACTGTGTGGCGTGTTGTTCCAGCAGGTCTTGCGTAATCCGCTGGCTGAGCCGTCAACGCTGGGGATAGCCACAGGCGCACAGCTAGGCATCACGGTGGTAACGCTCTGGGCGCTACCCGGCGGTGTATGGATCCAACAGGCTGCTGCTATGATCGGCGGGTTGGTGGTTGGCGCATTGGTGTTTGGCGTAGCTTGGGGCAAGCGATTATCACCAGTGACGCTGATACTGGCGGGGCTGGTGCTGAGTTTCTACTGTAGTGCGGTCAATCAACTGTTGGTGCTCTTTCATCATGAACAGCTTCAGGGCTTGTTCTTATGGAGCAGCGGTGTGCTGAACCAGCAGGACTGGAGCAATGTGCAGTTTGTTCTCCCGCGCCTTCTGGTGTGTTTCTGTTTGGCACTGCTTCTGATTCGTCCGCTAACGCTGATGGGGCTGGATGACGGCGTTGCACGTAATCTGGGGCTTGGGCTGTCGCTGGCTCGTCTGAGCGCGCTCGGGTTGGCGATTTTCCTGTGCGCTCAGTTGGTGAATGCAGCGGGCATTATTGGTTTTATCGGCCTGTTTGCGCCACTGCTGGCGAAAATGTTGGGCGCACGGCGCTTACTGCATCGCCTTTTGTTAGCACCGCTGCTGGGGGCGCTGCTGCTCGGTGTTACCGATCAGGGCGTTATCTGGTTGAGCCGAGTATGGCGTGAAATACCTACGGGCGCGGCGACTGCGCTGATTGGCGCGCCGCTGCTACTATGGTTGCTGCCTCGCCTGCGTAATAGCGGCCAGCCCGTGCTGGTCGATAGTAATAGCACACCGGCGCTCGAACGTAGTCTATGGGGAAAGTGGCTGGTGCTCGGTATCGTGCTACTGGGAATGGTCGTTATCACGGCGCTGATGTTGGGGAAAGATGCAGAAGGCTGGCAGTGGGGCGGTGGTGATGTATTAGCGCAATTGCTTTCATGGCGCTGGCCTCGGGTTCTGGCGGCGCTGACCGCTGGGGTTATGCTGGCGGTGGCAGGAACGCTAATACAAAAATTAACGGGTAACCCGATGGGAAGCCCGGAAGTGCTGGGGATTAGCTCCGGTGCATCGTTTGGTGTCATTATTTTGCTGTTCTTCATCCCCGGCAACGCGTTCGTGTGGTTGCTTCCAGCCGGTAGCGCGGGGGCGGCGTTGACGCTGCTGATCATGGTGATTATCGCCGGACGAGGCGGTTTCTCTACGCAGCGAATGCTGCTGGCGGGGATAGCACTGAGCATGGCGTTTTCCACGGTGATCGCACTGTTGTTAGCCAGCGGCGATCCGCGCATGGGGACGGTGCTGACCTGGCTGTCGGGATCAACCTATGCGGTCGAACCTGTAGACGCGATACGAACGGCGGTGATTTCGATTCTGTTGCTGTTGATTGTCCCGCTCTGTCAGCGCTGGCTGCGTATTTTGCCGCTTGGCACCACAACCGCCAGATCGCTTGGTGTGGCTGTCACGCCCGTTCGCTTGCTGATTTTGTTGTTGGCTTCGGTGCTGACCGCGATGGCAACCATGATGGTTGGGCCGATGAGTTTTGTGGGCCTCATGGCACCACATATGGCGCGGATGCTGGGCTTTAGCCGGGTGTTGCCGCAAATCGCTAGCTCTGCGCTGATTGGCGGGGCACTAATGGTTATTGCGGACTGGTTTGGTCGGATGATCCTCTTTCCGGCGCAGATTCCGGCAGGGCTGCTCGCGACGTTTATCGGTGCGCCTTACTTTATTTATCTGTTGCGCAAACAGGTGAAATAACGCGAGCGTCGGCGGGAAGGGAAACCCGCTGACGCCGTGTGATTAGCTGGAAACGTTGATAGCTTCGATCAGCATCCAGAACGTGGTGAGCAGCAGAGAAAGCGCCATGATGCCGTTGAAGGCTTTCAGCTTCCACGGTTCCTGAAGATGTTTACCGATGCGATCGCCAAGTAGTGCCCACACCAAAATGCAGGGCAGATTGAGCGCCATAAAGGCGATTACCGTGGTGAAAAGGCCACCGCTGGCTGCATAGAGTAGGGCTATATTACTGGACATCAGCCAGGCCTTCGGATTTACCGCTTGAAATAACGTCCCTTGTAGTACGCTCATCGGCTGTACTCGCCCTTGTAACTCCGGTGCCGATGAGCGCACGATTTTCCATGATAGCCACAGCAGATAGACACATCCCAGCACGGTGAGAGGGAGGCGGATCACGCTCATCCAGCTAAGCAGAAGCTCTAATGCCACCCCCATCAGCGCTGTTTGTATCCCACAGCCAACGGAAATGCCCATCATCATCGGTAACGTACGGCGCAAGCCAAAATTGACGCCTGACGTTGCCAGCAGCAGATTATTCGGTCCCGGCGTGATTGACATGACGGTGACGTAGCTGAAAAAAGAAGGATCGAGCATGGTGTTATCCTGATGATGGGGAAGAGCACTATAGTAGGCAGAAAAAATAAATGGTTACAGATACACAAAATGATTATTGTAATGGGTACAAAATGCATTAATCGTTAACTGTACTCATTGGCTGGCGGGGGAACTGTGTCCATCATCGACTCACAAGAAAGTACGCTCTATCAACAACTCGCGGAAACCTTCGCCACCGCCATTCATCAAGGGACGTTAGCGCCGGGAAGCCGCTTACCTTCTATTCGCCGTGTCGCTGGATCGCATCAGGTGAGTGTGAATACGGTGCTGAATGCCTGGCGTATTCTCGAGGATCGCGGGTTAATCGAAGCACGACCGCAGTCCGGCTATTTTGTCCGAGGGCGTCTGCCGTCTCTGACGGAAAGCAAACCTCATCGTGCGCAGGTGATTGTGCCGGGCAGTGAGCAACTGGATTTGATTGATACCGTGTTTGCTGCCCAAACTCACCCCGACTACACCAATATTTCTCTGGCGTGCCCGCAGCATGCTGATTTCTATCCTACTGAAAAAATCAGCCGTATTGCTGCTTCCTTGCTGCGGCGACAGCCTGAGCTGATTGGCCGCTATGCGCTGCCGCCGGGCAGTGAACGGCTGCGGCGCGAAGTAGCACGGCGAGCAATGGATTTGGGTATGACATTGACCCGTGAGGACATCACGATTACTCACGGCTGCATGGAAGCGCTACAGCTGTCGCTACGCACGGTTACGCAGCCGGGTGACTGTGTTGGGCTGGAAACCCCAACCTATTTTTATCTCTTTCCTCTGTTAGCCAGTCTGGGATTGAAAACGGTGGAAATTCCTACCGATCCGCAACGTGGCCTCTCGATGGATGCGCTGGAGTTGCTGCTATCAGAAAATCGGTTACAGGCGATTATCGCCATGCCGAACGCGCAAAATCCGTTAGGGTGCAGCATGACGCTGGCGGATAAAAAGCGGTTGGCAAAGCTGGTGAATGATTATCAGGTGCCACTTATCGAAGATGGATTATACAGCGAGCTTCAGTTTACCTGGCCGCTGTCACCTACGGTGAAAGCCTTCGACCGCGAGGGGTGGGTCATTTACTGTTCCAGCTTCACGAAAACGTTGGCGCCCGACTTTCGCATCGGCTGGATGGCATCGGGGCGTTTTCGGGCAAAAGTGGCGCGGCTGAAAGCAGTGTCGTCAATGGCGGAATCGGCGCTGCTATCGGAAACGCTGGCGCAGTTTCTGGAGTCCGGCGGTTACGATCACCATCTGCGCACGCTGCGTCGTCGCTATGCCGCGCAGATGGATGAGGCGCGTGGGCTGATTGCCCGGCATTTTCCACAGGGTACCCGCGCGACGCAGCCGCAGGGCGGGTTTGTTTTCTGGCTCGAATTACCGGGTGGTGTGGATGGGGTTGAGTTATTCCATCGCCTGTTGCAAGAGAAGATTTGCGTCACACCCGGCGAGCTCTACACGTTGAGTAGCCGCTGTAAACACTCGCTTCGGCTGTCTTGCTGCTACCCGTTTGATGAACGCTACACGTATGCGCTCAAGCGCGCGGGGGCACTGGCGTGTGAAATGAGCGGCATTGGGCCGGGTAGCGCAGAATAGTGTTATGGCGTGCCGTTTCGTCCCCAGGTCAGGTAGCCTGCGCGCTCGCTTAAGCGCTCATAGTAGGCGCGGACGGCAGGATAGTCTGTGTGCTCCAGCGGCGTTTCATACCAACGGTTTACCGATAACCCGATGGGAATATCGGCTAGCGTAAACGCTTGTCCTGCAACGTAGTTGCCAGTCCGCTCCAATTGCTGATTCAAAATGCCCATGGTGCGTGACCAAAGGTTACAGGATTCTGCCAAGAGCTGTTGCTCCTGATGCGCGGGAGACTGGCGTACTAGCGACATAAAGGCGTAACGCCATGAGGGATTGAGCTCGGTAGCTTGCCAGTCGATCCACTGGTCGATGGAGGCGCGGCTACGCGGATCTTGTGGGTAGAGCCCGCTTCCGTCTTTCGCATTAGCGAGATAGCGTAAAATCGCGTTCGATTCCCACATGACGAAATCGTCGTCTTGAATAACCGGTATCATGGCATTCGGATTGAGCGCCAAAAATTCCGGTGATTGAGGTGACTTATAGCCATCACCCCAGTCTTCGCGATGAAAGGGAATTGCCAATTCATCGCACAGCCACAGCACTTTCCTAACGTTGATCGACGACGTACGTCCCAGAACCTTTAACATGACTTCTCCGCTATTTTCAGGCAAGTAGACATACTCATAACCAATTTGAAATGGCTTGTCATTCTCAAACGATAATTCTGACGAAAAAAGTGAAAGGCAGAAGTGGAGGGTAGAGAAGGGCTGTTATTAAGCAGCCATGGCGTCACTCCCTGACGCCATGGTGTACGCGTTTGCTTTACAGGCGTGAGAAGCAGAGCTGTGCCGCTTCGATAGTGCGTTCGATGTCCTGTGGCGTATGCGCCAGCGACATAAAGCCTGCTTCAAAAGCGGACGGCGCGAGATAAATCCCTTCTTCCAGCATCATGTGGAAGAAACGCTTAAAGCGTTCGACGTCGCACTTCATCACATCCTGATAGCTGGTGACGCTGTCGGCATCGGTGAAGAACAGACCGAACATGCCGCCTGCCTGATTAACGACCAGTGGAGTATTTTCGGCTTTCGCCGCAGCCAGCAGGCCGTCGGCCAACTGATTGGTCAACGCGGTGAGTTTTTCATGTACGCCGGGTTTCGCCACTTCCGTCAAACAGGCAAAGCCTGCCGCCATAGCGATGGGGTTGCCGGACAGCGTTCCCGCCTGATAAACCGGGCCGGTCGGTGCCAGTGCCTGCATGACTTCGCGCTTGCCGCCGAATGCACCGACTGGCATGCCGCCGCCGATGATTTTCCCCAGACAGGTCAAATCCGGTACCACGCCGTAGTGCGACTGTGCACCTGCTAGGGCGACACGGAAGCCAGTCATCACTTCATCAATGATGAACAGGGCACCAAATTCGTCACACAGCGCGCGCAAGCCAGGGAGGAAATCGGGTAGCGGTGGAACGCAGTTCATGTTGCCTGCGACGGGTTCGACAATGATCGCAGCGATCTCATCGGGATATTGTTCGAACGCGGCGCGTACCGATGACAGATCGTTATAGACGCAGGTCAACGTATGGCGGGCGAAATCGGCTGGAACACCGGGAGAGTTAGGCTGACCCAACGTTAGCGCACCGGAACCCGCTTTTACCAGCAGGCAGTCGGCGTGGCCATGGTAGCAGCCTTCAAATTTGATGATTTTATCGCGGCCCGTATAACCACGAGCCAGACGAATCGCGCTCATGGTGGCTTCCGTACCGGAATTAACCATCCGCACCATATCCATGCTAGGCACCAGAGAGGTAACCAGTCGCGCCATCTGCACTTCCATCTCGGTAGGAGCGCCAAAACTCAAACCGCGTTCTGCGGCAGCAATCACCGCATCGCGAATCGCTGGATGATTGTGGCCCAGCACCATCGGGCCCCACGACCCCACGTAATCAATGTACGCTTGCTCGTCGGCGTCGTAGAGGTAGGCACCATCTGCCCGTTCGATAAACAGCGGCGTGCCGCCGACGCCGTTAAAGGCGCGAACCGGTGAGTTCACTCCGCCGGGAATAAGTTGTTGTGCCGCAGCATACAGGCTTTCAGATTTGTTCATTACGCGGTCCTGACTGGTCTTGATCGTAAAATGTAAGGGTATTCTAATAAACTGGCCGCCGTTATGAAATCGTTGTGCAGCAAGCTTACCTCTCTTTGTATTCAGCCCTCCCTGAATAGGCAACTTTACCCTTAAGGGGTAACATAGTGACTCTTATTTCTCTTCTTTGGTTATGGTTGCTGTGATCAGATCTTCTTCATCCGTTTCTTCTGCGTTGAAGCGTCGTGCTGCTGTCGCACAATTTGTGCGGCGCGATAAAACACCCGTGTTGATTCTTCTGCTGGCGGCGGTAGTGGGGACGTTAACGGGATTGGTCGGCGTTGCATTTGAACGCACGGTGAATTGGGTTATACAGCAGCGCATGGAACTATTGGTACTCGTACCAGAAAGCGAGATGAACTGGTTTCTGGCTGCGGCGATATCTGCTGTACTCGCGGTGTGGGGATATTTTCTGGTTCGGCGTTTCGCTCCAGAAGCGGGTGGGTCGGGCATTCCTGAAATTGAGGGGGCATTAGAAGAACTTCGGCCGGTACGGTGGTGGCGCGTATTACCCGTCAAATTTTTTGGCGGTATTGGCACACTCGGGTCGGGAATGGTGCTAGGCCGGGAGGGGCCAACGGTGCAGTTAGGCGGGAATATCGGCGGCATGATTGCGGATATGCTGCCGAAAAGGCAACAGGACGGACGCCATTCATTACTTGCTACTGGCGCTGCTGCCGGGCTATCCGCCGCCTTTAATGCGCCATTGGCTGGAATACTTTTTATCATTGAGGAAATGCGACCGCAGTTCCGCTACAGCCTCATTTCGATTAAAGCGGTATTCATCGGCGTAATTATGTCGAGCATTGTATTTCGGCTGTTCAACGGTGAGCGGGCTGTGATCGATATAGGGCAACTGCCTTCCGCACCGCTCAATACGCTGTGGTTATATTTGGTGCTCGGGATTATTTTTGGCGTTGTTGGCGTGGTGTTTAATGCCTTGGTTTTACGTACTCAGACGTTGTTTTTGGCCTTTCACGGTAAACGGATGTCGCGTTTCTTGCTAGTGGGCGCACTGGCTGGTGGGTTTTGTGGCGTGTTATCCGTCGTTTTTCCTGAAGCTACTGGGGGCGGATTTACGCTTATCCCATTTGCGGCGGCGGAGCATTACAGTATTAGTATGCTGTTTTGGATCTTTATGATCCGAGTCTTCATGACGCTACTTTGTTTCGGGTCTGGTGCACCAGGAGGGATTTTTGCGCCGATGCTGGCGTTGGGAACGTTGCTCGGTGCCGCGTTTGGTATGGTGACAAGCCATATTTTTCCCGATTATTCGATTGGTGCCAGTACGTTTGCTGTTGCTGGCATGGGGGCGTTGTTCGCGGCATCGGTTCGCGCTCCGCTTACTGGTATCGTCCTGGTGCTGGAAATGACTGACAACTATCAATTGATATTACCCATGATTGTGACGTGTCTGGGTGCTACGCTTTTGGCCCAATTTCTGGGGGGCAAGCCACTCTATGCGTCTATTCTGGCGCGAACGCTACAGCGGCAGGCATTGGCCGAGCAGGAACAGCAGATTAATTCAACAATCTCTGTCAAATCTTGAACGTTTTCTAATCCTGCCGGATAATAAGCGTATGAATATGGGTCTATCACCTGATAAGCCCTGAGTTGGGAGTAAAAATATGAGCGACGATATAGCAGCACTGCCTCTGCAATTTACCGATGCGGCGGCAAGCAAGGTGAAAAACCTGATTGCTGATGAAGAAAACCCAGAGCTGAAACTGCGTGTATATATTACGGGCGGCGGCTGTAGCGGTTTCCAGTATGGTTTTACCTTTGACGATCAAATCAACGACGGCGATATGACCATTGAGAAACAAGGCGTGGCGCTGGTGGTTGATCCGATGAGCCTGCAATATCTGGTTGGCGGCGCGGTAGATTATACCGAAGGGCTGGAAGGTTCTCGTTTCATCGTGACGAATCCGAATGCGAAATCTACCTGCGGCTGCGGTTCTTCTTTCAGCGTCTGATACCGCATTGCGGTTATTCAGCGGCTAAAAAATAAAAAACCGTGTCCTGTCACCAAGACACGGTTTTTTTATAGCAGACATTTTTTATAGTAGACAATAAGCCTGTAACAGAAGCGTTAAAAGATACGCCCCGTTTTTACTGTGATTACCATTCGACCGTAATCAAACGCGTTTCTGTACCCTGCGTCGTTTTTGTCGCAGAGGTAGAAAATTTTGCCTGATCGACCTGAATACGTGACTCAGTAATTTTAGGTTGAGGTACAGATGCTACGTTACAGTTCATTTGAAATTGACCGGATTGTGGCGTAACGCCACACGACGGTAATATCGTCAGTTGAGCATTAATTTGCCCGCCGCTACTTCCTGCATAAGCAGTTCCACAAGCCGCCATCAGCAGACTTGCACAAAGCAACGCACTTTTCATGTTTATTTTACCTGGTGTTAAAAGGAACCGATATCGGTTCAAAATTTTCTAATTTCGTATTGCTTTGGCTTTAACGCCGAGCGGTAATCAACACCTTTATTGGTGTCTATGATTCCACCGTTACGTTCAGATTATCGGCAAGTGTTGGCGAAATAAAAGCCTGCTAGTGTTACAAGTTGTATACTAATGAATCTATTGTTATCGGAGTGATTTCACTATGTTAATTAACAATCACTTTGCTGACAAAGAGGCGGGTCTTAATTCTGCTAATTGAGAACAAATTTGCTGTGTCGCTAATAGCAAACGAGGGCCACTGCGGCTAAACCAGTCTTCATTGACGGTAATAACCGGAATCGCTAATTGTGGCTGCCAAAACGCCTGCACATTGGCAACTTTATCTGGTGTACCGGCGATAATAATGGCCTGCGGCTGGCGTCTTAATACCTGTTCACGGCTTACCTGTGGCCAGGGTACTGGGCTGTCGCCAAAGATATTTGCTGCGCCGCACAGTGAAACGATTTGACTTTGCAGCGTGGCTTTTGAGGACGTAAACAGCGGCTGTGTGCCAAATTGAATGAATACCTTCAGCGGAGCGGTGTGTGCCGCCTTATATTTCTCACCCGCGTGCTGGAGTTTGCTTAAGTGCTGCTGAAAATCTGCTGCGGCCTGCTCGGCTTGTTCAGGATGACGGCTATATGCCGCCAACTGTCGCAACGATGCCGGGATATCGTTTAACGTTTTCGCGTCCAGATAAACGATGGGTATTGAAAAATTAGCGAGCTGTTCTAACGGACGCTGTGGGTTACCCTCGCGCCAGGCCAGAATAAGATCGGGCTTGAGGGCGAGGATCCGCTCCAGGTTGATTCCTTGCCAAGAGGCAACCTGTTCCAGCTTTTTTGCTTCTGGCGGATAATCTGACCAGGCACTGACTGCAATCAGCTGTTCGCCCATTCCAGCCGCATAGGCCATTTCCGTCGCGTGAGGTGCGAGACTGATAACACGCTGCGGAATGGCATAAGCGGCAGTGCAGAGCAGCAGCCCTGTCAGCCAGAAGAAGAACCTGAGGGTCATCGATTAGCGTGCAGCCAGCTTGGCCAGAATCGTTTCTACCATCCGTGTTGATTGCTGTGCAGCAACGCTCAGGAACTCATCAAAACTCAGGTGTGAGGCTTTATCGGCCACATCAGAAATTGCGCGAACCACCACGAACGGTACGGCGAACTGATGGCAGACATGTGCGATCGCGGTGGCTTCCATTTCCACGGCAATCGCTTTCGGGAAGGTGGTGCGGATGCGTGCTAACGGCTCTGCGCCGTTAATGAAGGCGTCGCCGCTGACAACCAAACCGCGCACGGCGTTCAGTTGTAAATCGGTAATGGCTTCCTGCGCCAGTGCGATGAGCTTTTCATCGGCAGGGAAAGCCGCAGGGCAGCCCGCCATCTGGCCGGGTTCATAGCCAAAGGCCGTTACGTCGGCATCGTGGTAGCGCACTTCATCGGAAATCACGATATCACCGACGTTCAATGTCGGTGCCAATCCACCCGCAGAACCGGTGTTAATCACGACGTCTGGCTTGCTGTGTTCCAGCAGCAGCGTGGTGCCCAGTGCGGCGGAGACTTTACCGATACCAGATTTCAGCAGCGCGACTTCTACGCCGTTAATTTGTCCGGTGTAGATTTCGCAACCTGCGCGCTGGAAGGTTTGACGGTTTTCAATCCGATCGCGCAGCAGCGTTACTTCTTGTTCCATCGCGCCGATAATGCCGACTTTCATAAGGTTCCCCGCAAATTCTGTTATAAATGGAAGGTGTATACCTAATGCTGGTCACTGAAGCCCCATTTTAGGGGAAACACAGGGGGAGGTTCCCGCAGGGATGCCTCACCCCTGTGGTCGCACCGAGTATCTCAATCATTAAATGACCAGCATTAGGTGTATATCGCGGGCGTTAGTCTATCATGGCTAGCGGGATGAGATGGAGTGTACATCATTGTGCTGTAGCGGAATGATAGGGAGAACCGTATGTCTGACATCGATTTCGCCAAAAAAATGAGCTTTCAGCGGCATTTTAGCCGACCTAAAACGGCTGAGAGTGAATATGCGATTGTGCGTCAGTTTGAGAGCGATCGCGGTCGTATCATTAACTCCGCCGCCATTCGCCGCTTACAGCAAAAAACCCAGGTCTTTCCGCTGGAACGTAATGCAGCCGTCCGTTCCCGTCTAACCCACTCGATGGAAGTTCAGCAGGTTGGCCGTTACATCGCAAAAGAGATTTTGCACCGCCTGCAAGCCGACGACCGACTGACATCGCTCGGGCTGGCCGACAGACAAACGCCGTTTGAAAGCATGGTTGAAATGGCATGTCTGATGCACGACATCGGCAATCCGCCTTTTGGCCATTTTGGCGAGTCCGCGATTAATCAATGGTTCAGGAAATTGCTGGATAGCCATTATCTGGACAGTGAGTCCCCGGAGCGCGTCGATGATTGTAAAGTCCCTACGCTGAGGATGCAGCAAGATGGATTGGACGATCTGCGTGGGCAGATCCGACAGGATCTGAGCCATTTTGAAGGCAACGCACAGGCGATCCGTTTGGTGCATACGTTGCTGAAACTTAATCTGACCTACGGTCAGGTAGCCTGTATCCTGAAATATACCCGCCCTGCGTATTGGCACGGCGAGCTTCCGGCGAATTACAACTATTTGATGAAGAAGCCGGGTTATTATCTGGCAGAAGAAGCCTTTGTCTTGCAGCTGCGTGAAGAGCTGGATATGGGGGAATTTCATCGCCACCCGCTGAGCTATATTATGGAAGCGGCCGATGATGTTTCTTACTGCATCGCGGATTTAGAAGACGCCGTCGAGAAAGATATCCTCACAATCGAAGAACTTTACGATCGTCTGCGTGAAAATTGGGGTGCAGGCGCAGAGAAAGACATCTTTGCCAAAACGATCGAACGTGCTTACAAAGAACGTGAGCGCTTTCAATGGCGTAGCCACGACGACCAGTTCTTCATGAACCTCCGCGTTTACACTGTAGGGCAAATGGTGCCCCATGCTGCGCTGCGTTTTATCGACAATCTGCCGGCGGTCTATGCCGGATCGTTCAATCAGGCGTTGCTTGAGGATGATAGTCCGCAGAACCGTCTGTTAGGCATCTTCAAGCGGGTCGCCTTAAAGCACGTTTTTAATCATCATGAGGTTGAGCAACTGGAGCTACAGGGTGACCGCGTGATTCGCGGTCTGCTGGATATCTATAGCCCGCTGCTCGAGATGCCCTATCAGGATTTCAGTCAGCTCGTCAGCGACGATATGCACAAGCATTATCCAATTGAAACACGCCTTTATCACAAACTATCCAGCAAGCATTGTCTGGCCTATCGTGAAGCGGTCACGGAGTTGGAAGGCGTCGCTGAACCCGAGCGGATCGTCCGTGAATATTATTATCGGGCGCGTTTGATTCAGGATTACATCAGCGGTATGACTGATTTGTACGCCTACGATGAATACCGTAAGTTGATGGCGGCGGATTAGATATGAACAGGCTGCAACGGAAATCACGAGTTTTGTAAAGCCGTTCAATATTTACTTACGCTTCACGGTCTTCCCCTTGGGAACATTGTTGGTTCATATTTATCTCATACAGCACGACCACTGAGTGTACCCGGTGTCGGGTACACGGGCCGTAAGACTCGCGTGTTGATTACTATGAGACATACACCTATGAAAAGAAAATCACTGGTTCTGAGTGCGCTGGCGTTAAGTCTGGCGATGGCGATGGGCTCCACCATGGCAAATGCGGCTGAGTCAGCGGCGTCTTCCGCCTCATCAGGTCAATTACCTAGTCTTGCCCCCATGTTGGAAAATGTGATGCCTTCCGTCGTAAGTATCTACGTGGAAGGGCATACCACCAATCTGGGTAAAGAAAACAATGCGGGCAAAGAAGGTATTCCGCCGCAGCTTCAGCCGTTTTTTGGTGAGAACTCACCTTTCTGCCAAGACGGATCGCCGTTCCAGTCGTCGCCGATGTGTCAGGGAGAAGGTGATGACGATGACGACGGCCAACAACAACCAAAACAGGAAAACTTCCAGGCGTTGGGCGCGGGCGTCGTGATTAATGCAGAAAAGGGCTACGTGGTGACTAATAGCCACGTGGTGGATAACGCCGATAAGATCCAGATTCGACTCAGTGATGGCCGCAAGTATGACGGCAAAGTGTTAGGAAAAGATCCACGTTCTGATATCGCGCTAGTGCAGTTGAAAGACTTTAAAAATCTGACAGCCATCAAAGTCGCAGATTCCGACCAACTGCGGGTTGGTGATTATACCGTAGCGATTGGTAACCCGTATGGTCTGGGTGAAACCGCGACATCGGGCATTGTGTCCGCGCTGGGGCGCAGCGGATTGAATATTGAGAATTACGAGAACTTTATTCAGACCGATGCAGCGATCAATCGGGGGAATTCCGGCGGCGCGCTGGTGAACCTGAATGGGGAATTGATTGGGCTGAATACCGCAATTCTTGCTCCAGATGGCGGCAATATCGGGATTGGTTTCGCTATCCCCAGCAATATGGTGAAAAGCGTCGTCGCACAGATTGTCGAATTTGGCGAAGTGAAGCGCGGCGAACTGGGCATCACTGGTACGGAGCTGAACTCTGAACTGGCACAGGCGATGAAGGTTGATGCTCAGCGTGGCGCGTTTGTAAGTCAGGTGCGACCGAAATCGGCGGCAGATGCTGCGGGCATCAAGGCGGGCGATGTCATCGTTACGCTGAATGGCAAAGCGGTGAGCAGTTTCTCCGCGCTGCGTGCACAGGTTGGCTCGCTGCCGGTGGGCAGCAAAGTCGCGCTGGGGCTGCTGCGTGATGGCAAACCGCTAACGGTTGAGGTGACGCTGCAACAGAGCAATCAAGCGCAGGTGTCATCGGGTAATCTCTATTCTGGCATTGAAGGTGCCGAGTTGAGCAATACTCAGGTGGACGGGGAAAAAGGTGTCAAAGTGGATAACGTTAAGTCCGGTTCTGCGGCGGCTAAAATTGGCCTGAAGAAGGATGACATTATTCTCGGCGTTAACCAGCAGGCGGTACAGAATATTGGCGAATTGCGTAAAATTCTGGACAGCAAACCAGCGGTCTTGGCGTTGAACGTTCGTCGCGGTGACAGCACGATTTATCTGCTGGCTCAGTAATCGAGTGGTTCAATGATTAAGTTGATAATTAATTTATAAAACAACTTGTTACGTTTATTTTCTGGCCGGGTGCTCAAGTGCCCGGCTATTTCTCGCTTCTCCATAAACGCGCTTTTGTGAGTTCTTCCACAGATTTAACCTAATTCCCATTTCTTTGTTAATTTGCACAATGTGTGGCGCACCGTGTGGCGGTATGCTGGTGCAATTGTCAATGTTCCTCTCAGAGGTAAAAATGGCGTCGTATCATCTCAATGCCAAGATGGCACAGGATATTGTCGCGCGGACCATGCAGATCATTGATAGCAATATCAACGTGATGGATGCTCGCGGTAAGATTATCGGCAGTGGCGATCAGGAACGATTGGGGGAATTGCATGAAGGGGCGCTGCTGGCGCTATCGCAGGGGCGGGTCGTCGATATTGATGACGCCGTGGCGCGTCATCTGCACGGTGTGCGTCCGGGCATTAATTTACCCCTGCGCATCGACGGTGAAATCGTCGGTGTTATCGGTCTGACAGGGAACCCTAGCCAGTTGCGCCAATATGGTGAGCTTGTCTGCATGACGGCGGAAATGATGCTGGAGCAGGCCAGATTGCTGCATATGCTGGCACAGGATAGCCGCCTGCGCGAAGAGCTGGTGTTGAACCTGATTCGCACTGACGATCTGTCTCCCGCCCTTATGGAGTGGGCGCAGCGTTTAGGCATCGATCTGAATAAACCTCGCGTCGCAGCGGTGATCGAAGTGGACAGCGGACAGCTCGGCGTAGATTCGGCAATGGCAGAACTACAGCAGTTGCAGACGCTGCTGACCACGCCGGAACGTGACAACCTGATCGCGATCGTTTCCCTCACGGAAATGGTGGTGCTAAAGCCAGCGCTGAACAGCCACGGGCGCTGGGATGCAGAAGATCATCGCAGACGCGTGGATACGCTGATGTCACGCATGGCGGAAAGCAGTCGGCTGCGGGTGCGGCTGGCGCTAGGGAACTATTTTGCTGGCCCCGGCAGTATTGCACGCTCTTACCGCACCGCGCGCACAACCATGAGCGTAGGCAAGCAGCGTATGCCCGCTCAGCGTTGTTATTACTATCAGGATCTGATGTTACCCGTGCTGCTGGATAGTCTGCGCGGTGGTTGGCAGGCAAACGAATTGGTTCGTCCGCTTTCGAAGCTCAAGGCAATGGATGGAAATGGTCTGCTGCGCCGTACGTTAGGTGCCTGGTTCCGTAATAACGTTCAACCCGGTGCGACGGCGAAAGCGCTGTTTATTCACCGTAATACGCTAGAGTACCGTCTTAATCGAATCTCTGAGCTGACGGGATTAGATCTGGGGAATTTTGACGACCGCCTGCTGCTGTATGTCGCCTTGCAGCTGGATGAAGAAGAGTAGTGCAGAAGAAAAACGACGTTACGTCCACTTTTAGGTTATCTGGATTTCTACCGTGTCCCCCTGATGCCGTCCGGCATCAGGGTCAACCATTTCGTTCTTCAGTCGTGACAAAATTGCTTAGACTGAAAACTATGACATAACCATTAACAATATAACGCGATAGCATAAATTATCGCGAAACAATATTTTTGCCCCTTCCCTATATCCACTATTGTCACTTCCATGTTGTCAGCCTGATAGCCGCATCAACGGCGTCAATCGATCGCATTCATCATTATTTCATCTAAATACTTTCAAGCATTAAGGTTAGGGAGTGATAAGAATGTCAATACGTCGTCTGGGGTTATCTGTTGCTACGGCAGCGCTGTTATTTTCTGGTGTGGCCTCGGCGGCTACCGAATTATTAAACGTGTCTTACGATCCGACGCGTGAACTGTATCAGCAATACAATGCCGCGTTTATTAAGCATTGGAAAGCGACCACGGGTGAAGATATCACTATTAAAAATTCGCACGGTGGCTCTGGAAAACAGGCGCGTTCGGTCATTGACGGCTTGCAGGCTGATGTGGTGACACTGGCGCTGGCGGGTGACATCGACGCATTAAACCTGAATCAACCGCTGATCGATCCTAAGTGGCAGGCGCGTTTGCCTGACAACAGTACCCCTTATACTTCCACCATCGTTTTCTTGGTGCGTAAAGGTAATCCGAAGCAAATCAAAGACTGGAACGATCTGGTAAAACCGGGCGTTGAAGTTATCACGCCAAACCCGAAAACGTCCGGTGGTGCACGTTGGAACTTCCTGGCTGCATGGGCCTACGCCAAAGCACAACCGGGCGGTAATGATGAAACTGCACTGAAATTTGTCACCGAACTGTATCGCCATGCTCCCGTACTGGATACCGGTGCACGTGGCGCGACCATCAGTTTTGTACAACGTCAGTTGGGCGATGTGCTGCTGGCTTGGGAAAACGAAGCTTACCTGTCTCTGAAAGAGCAGGGCGGCGATCAGCTTGAGATCGTCACGCCATCATTGTCAATTCTGGCCGAACCGCCGGTCGCTGTTGTCGACAAAGTGGTCGAGCGTAAAGGGACGCAGAAACAGGCTGAAGCTTA
Organism: Pectobacterium zantedeschiae; assembly: GCF_004137795.1. Taxonomy (GTDB): domain Bacteria; phylum Pseudomonadota; class Gammaproteobacteria; order Enterobacterales; family Enterobacteriaceae; genus Pectobacterium; species Pectobacterium zantedeschiae. The sequence goes on along the minus strand of NZ_NWTM01000007.1, from coordinate 45,697 downwards.
CCTGCAATACCTCTACAGCGATGAAGCACAACGTATTATTGGTAAAAACTTCTACCGTCCACGTAACGCCAAGATTGCCGAAGAGTTTAAAGATCAGTTTGCACCAGTGAGTTTGGTCACGATCGATAAGGATTTCGGTGGCTGGACAGCGGCGCAGGACAAATTCTTTAACGATGGCGGCGTGTTCGACAAAATCTTTAAAGAGATCAATAAGTAATTCTGTAATGTCTGACGGATTAAGGCCGCTATTAACCGTAGCGGCTTTTTCAGGTTAAAAAGGCAGGTAATCGCCGCCTGAAATTCTCTGTCAGGTAGTGCGTGTCGGCAAGCAGTTGTTGGCTGGATAGTGAGTATGAAAATTAAAGGCACGGTATGTCACAGCGTTCTTCCTCAGTGATCCCCGGTTTCGGGCTAACGTTAGGGTTTAGCCTGAGCTATTTAGGATTAATTGTTCTTATTCCGTTGGCAGCGATGTTTTTGTATGCCAGCCAACTAACGTTTGGTCAGTTTTGGGATCTGATTACCAGCCGTCAGGTGCTGTTTTCTCTGCGACTTTCGTTTGGTACTGCACTGGCCGCGGCTTTTATTAATGGTATTCTCGGAACCCTGCTGGCGTGGGTGCTCGTCCGTTATACCTTCCCCGGTCGTAAAGTGATTGACGCCATGATCGATATGCCTTTCGCGCTGCCAACCGCCGTGGCAGGGATTGCTCTGACGGCATTGTATGCACCGAATGGCCTGATTGGTTCACTATTTCCATTCAAAATTGCCTACACCGGCATTGGCATCACGTTGGCGCTCATTTTCGTCACGCTGCCTTTCGTGGTCAGAACGCTGCAACCGGTGCTGGCTGATATTCCGAAAGAAGTGGAAGAGGCCGCTGCCTGCCTTGGCGCACGCCCGCTTCAGGTTTTCCGCCATGTATTACTTCCCGCGCTGTTACCAGCATGGCTGACGGGCTTTGCTCTGGCCTTTGCTCGCGGCGTAGGGGAATACGGTTCGGTGGTGTTTATCGCGGGAAATATTCCTTTTAAAACTGAAATCCTGCCGCTGCTGATTGTCTCCAAGCTCGATCAGTATGATTACAAGGGAGCAACCGGGATCGGCGTGTTCATGCTGCTGGTTTCTTTCATTATGCTGCTGCTGATTAACGTATTGCAGCGCCGCATTCAACCGAAACTGTAAGGCTGGTCGTCATGGAACAGGTTATTTCCGCTCAGGCCAACGCGGCTAAAAGAAAAAAACAGCCCGCAGCCTATTACATTCTGGTTTCACTGGCGTGGATCGTCTTTTTCCTGATTCTGGTGCTACCGCTGATGATGGTGGTGACTCAGGGTTTGGATAAAGGCATTGGCGCATTTTGGGACGCGATTAGCGAACCGGATGCGATCTCTGCGCTTAAGCTGACGTTACTCGCGACCGTCATTTCCGTGCCGTTAAACGTAGTGTTTGGGCTGGCGACGGCGTGGTGTGTGACGAAATTCGAATTTCGTGGCAAGAGCTTTTTGCTGGCGCTGATCGATTTACCCTTTTCCGTTTCACCCGTTGTGGCGGGGTTGGTGTATGTGCTGCTGTTCGGGGCGCAAAGCAAAATCTATCCCTTCCTGCTCGAACACGATCTGCAAATTGTTTACGCCGTACCGGGCATTGTACTGGCGACGATTTTCGTCACATTGCCTTATGTTGCCCGTGAGCTGATTCCGCTAATGGAAGAACAAGGGTCGCAGGAAGAAGAAGCGGCTCGGCTGCTGGGGGCGAACGGCTGGCAAATGTTCTGGCACATTACGCTGCCGAATGTGAAATGGGCACTGATTTACGGTGTGGTGTTGTGTACCGCACGCGCGATGGGGGAGTTTGGCGCAGTTTCCGTCATTTCCGGCCATATTCGTGGCCTGACTAACACGCTGCCGCTGCACATCGAAATTCTTTATAACGAGTACAACATCGTTGCTGCTTTCAGCGTAGCGATTCTGCTGCTGCTGATGTCACTGGTGGTGCTGCTACTGCGCCAGTGGAGTGAAGGTCGGTTGACGAAGCAAATACAGAAACAACAGGAGTTGGCCAAAAATGAGCATTGAGATTCGCAATATTAATAAACAATTTGGTCAGTTTCGGGCGCTGAACGAGATTAATTTGTCGATCCACAGCGGCGAGCTGGTGGCGCTGTTGGGGCCATCTGGCTGTGGTAAGACGACATTGCTGCGTATTATCGCTGGGCTGGAGCAGCCGGATAGCGGCAGTATCATCTTCCACGGTCAGGATGTGTCCGTCCATGATGTACGTAAACGCAACGTAGGGTTTGTCTTTCAGCATTACGCGCTGTTCCGCCACATGACGGTGTTCGATAATGTCGCCTTTGGGTTGCGGATGAAGCCGAAGAATATCCGCCTATCGAAAAGTGAGATCGAAAAGAAAGTGCATGAATTGCTGAATCTGGTGCAGTTGGATTGGCTGGGGGATCGCTATCCTGAACAGCTTTCTGGCGGCCAGCGTCAGCGTATTGCACTGGCACGTGCATTGATCGTTGAGCCGAGCATTCTGCTGCTGGATGAACCTTTTGGTGCGCTGGATGCCAAGGTACGTAAGGAGCTGCGTCGCTGGCTATCTCAACTGCATGAAGATATCGATCTGACATCAGTATTTGTGACACACGATCAGGAAGAGGCAATGGAAGTCGCCGATCGTATCGTGCTGATGAACAAAGGTGTGATTGAACAAATTGGTACGCCTGCGGAAGTGTATAACAACCCGGCCAGCGAATTTGTTTACCATTTCCTTGGCGACAGTAACCGTCTGAAAGTGGCGCAAACGGAAGAAACCATTTTGTTCCGTCCGCATGAAGTGTCGTTGTCTGTTCAGGCTCAGGATGGCTATCAGGCGGTGACGGTTCGCGATATTCGTCCTCTTGGCGCTTTGACGCGCCTGTCGTTGAAATTGGGCGAACAGTCGGAGCTGATTGAAGCTGAAGTCGCAAAAGACGATGCGAGTTTACATGGGTTACAGAAAGGTGATGTTATCCAATTCAAACCCAAACGTTACAGTCACGATTGGGAAATCTGATCGGCAGGCTGACGATAGAAATAAAAAACCCGCGAAGTTCGCGGGTTTTTTGTCTTTACGGTTAATACTTGCGGTTGAAAGAATTAACGATAAGCGGGATTAGAGGCAACAGAGTAACGGCCGCTGCCAACCAGCATAATGATAATGCCAGCGAAGAAATAGAGTGCTTCCAGTTCCAGTGCCCAGGCACCAACTTCGGTCAGCGTGAAGAATTTACCCATGCCCACCATCAGCGTAGCGACAACCAGCGTCAGCGCAGCAATCAGGCCAGAAATACGGGTAAACACGCCCAGAATAATCAGAATCGGTGCAACGACTTCACCCATATAAACGCCATAAGCGATAAAACCTGGCAGGCCTGCGCCTTGCAGCATCTGTACGATCCAGCCTACGCCGTGCTCAATTTTTGCTACGCCGTGAAACAGCAGCAGAATACCCACGGTTAAACGCAGTAAAAGTTTACCTGCATCGGGATGATCGGTTAAACGCGTGAACCACTGATTCAACTGAGAAATCATACTAGACAACCTCGTGAGTTAGCTAAAAGTGCTATTGGATATAAAGCGGCAGTGTCGTCGATTTAACGCCTGAATAGAAAACAAATAAATTTGATATTTTCTGTCAAAAAATTAGGTGAAGCGTGTCAACGCGGATAAGCATAGCACCATAATTGCGGGGGCTAACGATAAATGGGTGTTCAACACCCATCACGCCGCAGCTGTTTGGGAGGTCGCGTAATGGCAGCGCAGAACATCACGCTGCCGTATCGGTTATCTTGCGCTTCAATAGTCAATCGAATAAGTCAGAGCGAACGTACGTCCCTGCGCTGGCAGACTGGAAAGTTTTCCATAGGTGGCTTCGGCTTGTTGGCTGTAGACGGTTTTATAGTCCCGGTTTGCCAGGTTGTAGATGCCAAAGCCGACCTGGCCGCCCAACAATGGGGCATGAGCGATAAGGTCGAACACGGTATAACCCTGAATTTTTGCTGCTGGCGTGGAGCGGATGCTTGAACTGACGGCCGCGGATTTGGCGTCATTATAAGCGCGGTCAGTTCCGCCGACGGTCAGGGATTGTAGGCGTAATCCGTATCCATCAGCAAATGCCCAGTCGCTGTATAACGTCGCTTTCAGCGGCGATACGCGGAACGCGTTCAGTTCTCGCCATTCGCCTGCGGCATCTTTATATTCGCCTCGGGTGTAGGCAAGCGTGCCGCCGACGTTCCAGCTTTCGGACAGCGGGTATTGCAGGTTGCCTTCCATGCCCCAGATACGCTCATCGGTATCGGCCACTGACACGCTATAGTCACGGTTGAACTGTACCACCTTATCGGACGTGTTGTAGAACGCAGTAACGCCAGCATTCAGGCCATGGTTATCCCTCATGCGCCAACCGAGTTCATAGTTGTTGACTTTGATTGAGTCGATGCTGTCACCGTTAATGGTGAATGTCGCCGGTACGTCGCGCAACATGCGTTGTGTGTCGGGCAGGCTGAAGCCTTGAGAAAAGTTGGTGAACAGTTGATGGGTATCGGTCAACTGGTACACCAACCCCAGGTTATACAATGTTTCTCCATGCTTCACCTGGCCGCCTTCGAGCTGTTTGGCCTGATAGCCCGCTACCCTATCCGCAGTGATGGCTTCGCTGTAGGGCGTTGAGGTGGAAACCTTGTTGCGGATGGTCTCGTGGCGTATGCCCGCCTGTAGGTTAAGGCGTTGAGTCAGCGCATAGTCCGATTGCAGGAATAGACCGGTTTTGTCCACCTTAACATTCGGCCCCATGGCGTAACGGTTTTCGGCTTGATAACGCAAGCCGTTACTGGCGATGAAGGTATTAAGACCGTAGGATTGCCCACTTTGGCTGTCTTTTTCCTGTTCGTAGTCAAGGCCATAGGTTAGCTCTAGGTCGCGCCCTGCCAGACTCATGTTTTTTTGCAATGCGGTACGCGTGCCCCAGACATCAATATCCGTATTGGATTGCATTGCCACATACGTGCTGCCACCAGGTAGCGCTGAGTGCGTTACCGCGGAGACGGAAGGGAACCAGCGTGATTGCTCTTTGCGATAATAGGCTTCAGCCGTTAACTGTTGACCACCCAGTATGTCCCGATTTTGGTATTGAGTATTGAAGCCGTAATGTCGAGTTCGGGGCTGTTCGTCAAGTTGTAGCCCTTTGATGCCCTTGAGGCTGGGCTGAAAAGTCGCGGGAGAGAACAGTGCGGCCAGTCCGGGTCCGTAATCAGGGCCGTAGTCGCTGTCTTGTTCATCATTGTAATACCTGAATGCGCCGCTCAACTGCTGGTTGTCGTCCAGATTCCAGGTCAGCCGGCTATTGAAATCGAGACTGGTTGTGTCCTGGCGATCGGTTTGGGCAATTTCCGGCCCGATCCGATTCCCGTGGGCATTGCGCATGTCCCCTAGGGCGGTATAGTTCAGCCCGGCAAAGCCGCTGATGTCATCGTTATGGAAAGATGCGGTTTGCGTACCGCTGTAGGCCATACCCGATTTAGACGGCTTATCTGCGCTTTTCAAGCCAAATTGGCTGCTGAAAGCATAAGGTTCATCATCGGCATTACGGGTGATGATATTGATAATGCCCCCCGTAGCGCCCGCACCGTAGAGGCTTGTGGCTCCCGATACGACTTCGACACGTTCGATCATCGTCGGAGAGATGCTGTTTAGCTGTCGCGAACCGTCACGCGAACCGGTCAGTGGTACGCCGTCGATCATGACCTGTACCGTACGTCCGCGCATGGTCATCCCGTAGTTGCTGGTGGTGCCGGATGCAGTGGCCAGACCAGGAACTAACTGGCCGAGGATATCTGCGGTAGATCTGCCAGCGGAGGATTGCTTGGCGATATCTTCGCGTTCAATGCTGTAAACCGTTCCAGCGATGTCGGCAATGTTTTTCACCGAACGGGCAGCCGTAACCGTCATGATATCGGTGTCCTGCGTCTGGCTGCGAGTTTGCTGCACTGAAGTCACATCGGTCTGTGCATACGCCTGAGCACTGATTGCCAGACTCAAGAAGGTTACCCGCGCGGGCGGCGCAAGATATCGCATAATGTCTCCTGAATAACTAAATGATAAGGGTTAAATAGTCTTGGTAAGATGTTGTCTGATGAGCGGTCGGCATAGCAGGACGCTAAGTAGCGACAGAACGCCGAGCAGCAGATAATAAGCGCCATAGCCCAGCCCAACTGCGAGAAAGCCGGAAAGTGAACCGCCAAGGAAAAACACCAGAAGTTCAACGCACACCAGCACAGTGAAGTCGGTGCCTGCCTGTCGGCGTGAGCACAGACGCATGAACAGCGCATAAAGGCTGGTCATTGCCATGTAGCGGATCGCCAGCATGACGATGACCAGTGTGCCGAGCCAAAATCCTGAAGTCATGGCTGAGCCGCTATAGAGCAGCACAGCGAGCAGCAGATAGACGCCACTGCGCAGCCAGCCAGCACGAATCAACAGTACGTCGGACGAGTAGCGTTTAAGTGCCCACGCTGTGAGAATTGCGCTCAGTAACCCGATCCCCGCCCCAGCCACCGACATCAAAAGGCCGATTTGTACCAGCGTCCATTGTTGGTCGACCAGCAATGGATTAAGCATTGCCATTGCGGGGGCTTCAACCAGTCGATAGAGCAGAATAAGCAGCAAAGCCCAACGTATTTCACGACGCCTAAACGTATTGGCGAAGCTCGGACGTTCAGACGTTGGGGAGAGCCGGGGTCGTTCATTAATCCAGGTGACAGCGATCATCGTCAGTGCAGTCAAGACCGCCAGAGACAGCAATGCGCTGCGCCAGCCATACAACTGATACAGTAACAGGATGCCTGCACCGCCGATCATGCTGCCCAGCGCCACGCCGATGCTTTGTGCCATGCTGCCAAGACGATGATCTGACTCTGCTAGTGATTCCACCGTATAGCCGTCGATGGCGATATCCTGCGTAGCAGCCCAGGTCGAGATCCATAATCCAATCAGTACGAATGGCAGTAATCCGTAATCCAGTCCGGTGAACGCCAGAATCAGTACACCAGTTGCCAGCGCCATTTGCGTCAACCATAACCAAGTGCGGCGACGCCCCAGGATCGGCAGATAAAAACGGTCAATTAACGGTGCCCAGAGAAATTTGCAGGCCCAGGGCAGGTAAAGCAGTGAAAGCATTCCTATCCAGCGCAGATCCACTCCCTGACTACGCAGAATGCTCGGCATAGCGACATTGTAGAAATAAAGCGGCAGGGCATGCGCTAAATAGAGGATCACGATCGCCGTCAGTCCTAATCGGCTGATCGGTGCGAACTCATACGTTCGTGTCATCATTCACCCTGTCCATCAGACGTCCAGCAATCCAGTTATAGCCCTCGGATTTATCCAGTGTGACGAAGTACGGCACGCCCCAGGTTCGGTGCAGTGCGGGGGCATCCAGACGTGCCTGTTCGGATGCGTTACGGGCAATACGCACCAAACCACGGCAGTAGCGCTGAAACGCAGGTTTGTGCTGTCGATACCAGAATGCCTGAATGGATCGGTAATCGGGGGAGAACTCGGTGTGCGCTAACGTGCTGGCAATGAAGAAAAAGGGTTTTTTCGATTCAAGGAGATGCTCGATGTGCGCTAACCATTCACGTATTTCCTCAGCGCTGACGCTTTCCTGAAACACTGCCTCGACCAGTGCAGTGTGCGTGACACGTAAAACCATGCGTTGTTACCCTTGAAATGAAAAACGTCACAGACCTTAGACAGTCGATTGCCGTCATGTTACAAATGAGAATACTTCTAATTCAAAACGTCCGCTTAGGCTAAAAAAAGAAAAAGTTAGGCGCGACGAAATTTATTCAGGTATGTTTCATGCGTGTATTTACCTGTGGCCAATTAAGTCAGGCTGCCAGCGAACAGGGAGGGAGACTGCACTTCGGTCATGAGTTACCGACCGATCAGCCTGTATTGGCTGGCAGGCAGCGAATTCAGTCCTTAGGCAATGGTCTGGTGCTGTATTTGAGCCAGAGTGAAGACTTAATCGATGCTTTTAGTCAGAATTTGCTATCACCGGGTATTACTGCCGCGTTTCTACTCCAGGGAGAAGCGGATGTGAGTCTGGCAGGCCAGCGTTTGCGTTTCGACGCTCATTGCGCCCGCCAGCGCGCAATGTTGGTTAATTTGACGGATAGCGATCAGTTTCAGCGTCATTGGCAGGCTGGTCGACGGGAAACCAAGATCTGCCTGAGTTTCAGTCCGGCCTGGTTTGAACGGTTCGCCAACGAGAGTAGCCTGTGCAGTAGCAGTTTGTTGCAATTCAGGCGTTCACACTGGCAAAGCCTTTCCTGGCAACCTGCACCGGATGTCCTGCAACGTGCCTGCCAACTAGCTTTTGATGATCTGTCCCCTGTTTCGCTTATCCAACGTTTGCAATGCGAGAGTTTCGCGCTGGATCTGGCGACGGACATTTTACGGAGTATTGATGCGTCACCCGGGAAAAAGCGTTTTGGCGCTCATCTTGAATGTTGCCTGGTACGTTTGAAAGACTGGCTGGATAGCGGAGAAGCCGATCGCCTGAGTATCGGACAGATGGCTAAAGCGTTGGGGACTAATTCGGTCGATTTGCAGAATGGTTTTCGCACTCGTAACGGTATCACTATTGCTGCCTACCTACGCAAGCATCGGCTGGAACGCGCCTATCAGGCGCTCCATAGACATGCGGTGTCGGTGGATGAAGCTGCCGTGCTGGCGTGCTATGAACATGTCAGTAGTTTCAGCGCAGCGTTTAAGAAGCAGTATGGTTTTCCACCGTCACAGATCAGATAGGGCAGGGGTAAGCATCATTGGTTTGGGCTGCCCCGTCTCTCCATTTTTTTTCTTCATTTTGATGATAATAGAGGTAGGTGGGGGCGCAGGCTGACACTTTTAGCATTAATGCTGACGATATAATGTTGCTAGCAAAAAAGCTGTAATAGGTACATTGACCTGAACACAGGTATTCTAAGGCTCACCCTTGCAGGGCCAACGCAAGCGTTGTTCAAAACCATTTTCAATGATTTTGTCTCACCTACACGACACGTGCAACAGGTAATATTTGGTGGATTTACTTCATAGAGGATTCACTTTGCGGAAGTGGTGGGTCGTGCAGGATTCGAACCTGCGACCAATTGATTAAAAGTCAACTGCTCTACCGACTGAGCTAACGACCCGCAGAAGTGGTGGGTGATGACGGGATCGAACCGCCGACCCCCTCCTTGTAAGGGAGGTGCTCTCCCAGCTGAGCTAATCACCCACTTCTGAACTACATTTACTTCTTGATTTACTTCAACTTCCAATAAGAAGACCAGCTGGTAGAGATTGGTGGGTGATGACGGGATCGAACCGCCGACCCCCTCCTTGTAAGGGAGGTGCTCTCCCAGCTGAGCTAATCACCCAATCTCAAATCTTCTTACTCTACACAGCGAGCTACTCTTACTTAAAACCAGTAAAGAGTGGTGGGTGATGACGGGATCGAACCGCCGACCCCCTCCTTGTAAGGGAGGTGCTCTCCCAGCTGAGCTAATCACCCCCGCTGTGTGGAGTCGCATTATAGGGATCCTTGAATGTGAGTCAACGCTTTTTAAAACTAAAATGATTGTTCGTTGCAAAATTAGGCAAGGCGTCGTATTTATCGCCGTTAGCGCTGTATCCTTGTGCAATTCAGTCGGCTATCTTGCTCCTTCAACCACAATAAAAGCACGTGCGGCATGTTACGGCGTTGAGGAATCGAAGCAGAGTGATAGAATGTTGCCCACTTTTGTTCTCTGAGCTTATGTCGGTCTGTGCCGACAGCCGTTGCGTAATAAGGCTGTAATCCCAAATGAAAATCAAAACTCGTTTCGCCCCTAGTCCTACTGGCTATCTTCACGTTGGCGGCGCTCGTACCGCACTTTACTCTTGGCTGTTTGCCCGTCATCAGGACGGCGAGTTCGTGCTGCGTATTGAAGATACCGATCTGGAGCGTTCAACTCAGGACGCGATTGATGCCATTATGGATGGTATGAACTGGCTGAGCCTGAACTGGGATGAAGGCCCGTACTACCAGACTAAACGCTTTGATCGCTACAACGCCGTTATTGATCAGATGCTGGAAAACGGTACGGCCTATAAGTGTTACTGTTCTAAAGAGCGTCTGGAAGCACTGCGCGAGCAGCAGATGGAGAAGGGTGATAAGCCACGTTATGATGGCTGTTGCCGTGGTTCCCATGAGCATCATGCTGACAGTGAGCCGCACGTTGTGCGTTTCCTTAACCCGCAGGAAGGTTCAGTCATTTTTAATGACCGCATTCGTGGGCCGATCGAATTCAGTAATCAGGAACTCGATGATCTAATCATCCGCCGTACTGACGGTTCACCGACCTACAACTTCTGTGTCGTTATCGATGACTGGGATATGGAAATCACGCATGTTATTCGTGGTGAAGACCATATCAACAACACGCCGCGCCAGATCAACATCCTGAAAGCACTGGGCGCACCAGTACCGGAATATGCGCATGTGTCGATGATTCTGGGCGATGACGGTAAGAAATTATCCAAGCGTCACGGCGCAGTTGGTGTGATGCAATACCGCGATGATGGCTATCTGCCGGAAGCACTGCTGAATTATCTGGTGCGTTTAGGCTGGTCATCTGGCGATCAGGAAATCTTCTCTATTGATGAGATGAAATCTCTGTTCTCACTGGATGCGGTCAGCAAGTCTGCGAGCGCCTTCAATACTGAGAAGCTGCAATGGCTGAACCATCATTATATTAATCATCTGCCAGCAGAATACGTGGCAACACATTTGTCATGGCATATTGAGCAGGCAGGAATTGATACTCGCACTGGACCGCAGTTGAGCGAACTGGTCGGTCTGTTGGGCGAACGCTGTAAAACGCTGAAAGAAATGGCGGACTCTTGCCGTTATTTCTATGAAGATTTTGCTGAGTTTGACGCCGATGCGGCGAAGAAACACCTGCGTCCGGTTGCACGTCAACCGCTTGAACTGGTACGTGAGAAGCTGGCAGCGATCACTAGCTGGACGGCGGAGAACATCCATCACGCTATTCAGGGGACGGCGGACGAGCTGGGTCAGGGGATGGGCAAGGTTGGTATGCCATTGCGCGTTGCGGTAACGGGTGCAGGCCAGTCACCGGGTGTTGATGTTACTGTGCACGCAGTTGGTCAACAGCGTTCGCTGGCGCGTATTGATAAAGCGCTGGCGTTCATCGCCGAGCGTGAAACCCAGCAGTAATCGTTAGTGCGTGAATCACGTTATATAAAACAGACCCCGGCCAAATAGCCGGGGTTTTTTATGGTGGGTATAGAACATTATTGACCAGCGATAGCGACCGCTTTACCGATAGCATCGGGAATCACGTCACCATGTCCCTTTCCAGGGAACAGAATAAAGTCGGCTTTTGTGCCTTGTTCATTGAGTTGTGCTGCCAGCATTTTTGCCCTTTCCACCATTTTTCTTTGGCTGAGTCGTTCTGCCCGTTTTTCATCAACGGGTTGACCCGCCCGTGTTTTGACTGGCTCATCTTCATTCGCTCCCGCTGTAATGGTAATTGACCGCGGCTGAGTAGCGAGCAGTGGCGTTCTTGCCGGAATCACAATGCCATTGCCCCACCAGATAGATGGGCTTGCGGCGACATAATGCTGGAAAGACTTAGTGTGATTAAAAAGTGTGTAGAGCGTAAACAGGCCGCCGAAAGAGTGCCCGGCAAGCGTTTGTTTTTGTTTATTGACGGCATAGTTTGCGTCAACCCAGGGTTTTACCGTGGATTGCAGGAATTGATAAAACGCCTCGGCTTCACCGCCTGTGGCAAAGTCTGGATCGGTGAGTGTGGTTGGCGGCGTGTAGTCTCGCGTTCTGGCGGGAACATCGTAAGGTTTATCAATCGGATAACCGATAGCAATAATCAGCGGTGCTGCACCGTTTTTTGCATTATAGCTGTTTACGGCAACAGGAAACTGGGCATTGCCGTCCAGCATGTATAGCACCGGATAGCCACCTTCTGGCACGGGCTGGTGGGGGATCGCAATGAAAATCAGGTAAGAATGTTGTGTATTGCTTTGCATCTCAACGTGCTTGAACTCAAATTGAGCTTTTGCTTGTTCGGTAATATCAGGAATAGTTGGCTCGGCCCGAACGGGTAACATGCCAGATGTAGATATCATCAGAGAAAATACAATCATAGGAAAATAGCGCATGTGCTGGGTGCTTAATAGAAGAAAAAGCGTAACGTGAGTCGATGATAATAAATCGCGTTATCGTTGACAGCTTTTTATTGTGATTATGATGATGTGACTCCGTCATTGCTGCCTGTTTTTTCTTACCTTTGGCGTCTTTTTCAGCGGTTAATCGGATAACCGGATTTAGCCGTTGACACTGCTAATCGGGTTTCATATTATGCGACCCGTTCGCACAGTACTTGTCTTTATGGTAATGCTGTAAGATATGGGGCTATAGCTCAGCTGGGAGAGCGCTTGCATGGCATGCAAGAGGTCAGCGGTTCGATCCCGCTTAGCTCCACCAAACACTCCCTCTGTTTGGTTGATTATCACGAACATTCCACACGTTGTGGGGCTATAGCTCAGCTGGGAGAGCGCTTGCATGGCATGCAAGAGGTCAGCGGTTCGATCCCGCTTAGCTCCACCAAATCATCGAATGACTTCCTATTATTTATCCTTCTCGATTTATTCAGACTCAATCACTGTTTTTCATTTGATTAATTATTCTGTAAGCGGTTTTTTTATAAACGATAGTTGGCTGCCCTCACTCTTTGAAAGCAACCAAACTGTTACCGCTTAAGCCTCTTCCGGGAGCTTTGGCGTCCAGTCTATTGGTGACAGCCCTTGCTGTTCCAGAAGCTGATTGGCCTGCGAAAAATGCTTACAGCCCAGAAATCCTCGATGTGCAGACAGTGGAGAAGGGTGTGGTGACTTCAAAATATGGTGACGCTGTTGGTCAATGATGTTGCCTTTTTTCTGTGCATGCGAGCCCCACAAGAGAAAGATCAGACCTTCCCGCTGCTCATTTAATGCAGTAATGACGCGGTCCGTAAAGGTTTCCCAGCCCAAATTGGCATGTGAATGCGCTTGCCCAGCTTCAACCGTCAGTACGGTGTTTAGCAATAGAACGCCTTGCTCCGCCCAGCTTTGTAGAAAACCGTGTCGTGGAATTTCAAATCCAGGGATATCGCTCGCCAGTTCTTTATAGATATTACCCAGAGAGGGCGGTGCGGGTACACCTGGACGTACAGAAAATGACAGTCCGTGGGCCTGATTTGGACCGTGATAAGGATCTTGCCCCAGAATGACGACTTTGACTTGATGCAGTTCGGTAAAGCGGAACGCGTTAAAAACATCTTTCTGCGGGGGATAGATTATCTTGCCCGCAGCCCGCTCTTTCCCTACGAATTCAAGGGTGTTGATGAAATAAGGCTGCTGCTTTTCTTGTGCCAGCACGTCATGCCAGGTGAGAGAGGTCGCCATCATGGACTCTTTTTTTACAGGTTGAATGGTGTTGTAGGTAGCTTACCGATCTATCGTGCCGAGGTAAAACCGTAACCGCTATTGTTGGGATGAAAGAGACTTTTTTGAAAAAAAAATTGAAAATTTACAAAAATATTTGCAATTCGGCACGTTGGTAAAATTGATATAAAACAATATATTGTCTTCGTGTGGTTGATTTGCGGGGCTTTAAAATTGATTTAAGTCAAAGATGTCTGGCTATCAGGCTGGTATATAAGAGGGCAGAGAAACATAGTTTTATACGATCGTGACGAAATCTGGCAGCTTTTTGCCGATAGCGATTTTACTAAGTTAGTTTTAACTAAGACAATAACACGCCGTTTTACGGAGGCAATTATGGTTACTGGTATTCAAATCACCAAGGCTAACGACAGCACTCTGATCAATTCCTTCTGGTTGCTGGATGAAGAAAAATCACAGGCGCGTTGCGTGTGTGCTAAATCTGGTTATAGCGAAGATCAAATCGTTCCAATGAGCGATCTAGGTCAGATCGAGTATCGTGAAATTCCGTTGGAAATTAAACCTGAAGTGCGTGTAGAAGGTGGCCAACACCTGAACGTAAACGTTCTGCGCCGTGAGACGCTGGAAGATGCCGTTAAGCACCCGGAAAATTATCCACAGCTGACCATCCGTGTATCTGGCTACGCTGTGCGTTTCAACTCACTGACGCCGGAACAACAGCGCGACGTTATCGCTCGTACTTTTACCGCAAGCCTGTAAGTTGTTGCTTAAGCCTTAACAAAAAGGGAGCCGAAGCTCCCTTTTTTACATCTATATAAAACATAGACTGTTTTATTCAGCAGACGGTTCGTCAGTTTTCTGCGTTGGTTTACGACGCTTACCAATATTTTTACTGTCGCGGTCACGAACCTTCACTTTAACTTTTTCTTTTTCCTTCTCTTTTTTCTCTTTCCGCTTGGCGAGCACTTTTTTCGACGGTTTGCCCGTCGTTTTGGCGCTTGGCGCTTTGGTCTCTGGGCGAAGCTCCTCAATGACGCGCGGTTTTAGCGGCTCATTCAGGTAGCGGCTGATTTTTCCCAGCAGCAGGTGATCGTGCGCTTCAACGAAAGAGATGGCACAGCCTTTGCGACCCGCGCGGCCAGTGCGACCGATGCGGTGCAGGTAAGTATCGGCTGTGCGCGGCAAGTCGAAGTTAAATACGTGGCTGACATCGTCAATATCGATGCCGCGTGCTGCGATATCTGTTGCCACGAGCACGTTAACCCGACCGTCGCTCATGCGTTTGATCGCTTCGTTGCGCTTGGCTTGCACCATTTCGCCTTCGAGATAGCATGAGTTAATACCAGCTTCATGCAGCCAGGATACGAGCTCATGCACCCGCTCACGCTTGCGTACGAAGATGATAGAACGCGTAACATCTGGCTGTTTTAACTGATGGCAGAGCAGGGCCGTTTTGTGTTTGAGATCGTCGGCGCGGTAATACCATTGCAGAATCTTTTTACGTTCCCGACGTGATGGATCAGACTCGATTTCAACTGGTTCATTGAGCAAACGCTCGGCGAAATCCTTGATCGCGTCCCCTTCCAGCGTCGCAGAAAACAGCAGCGTTTGTTTGCGCCAGCGGGTTTCCCCGGCGATGTGTTCGATATCCTGGGCAAAGCCCATATCCAGCATTCTGTCTGCTTCATCCAGAATCAGTGTTTCTACCGCGCGGCAATCGAAGTTTTCTTCTTTAATATATTGCAGCAAGCGGCCCGTCGTCGCGACGACGACATCCTGATTTTCACTGAATACTTCTGCGTGGTTCATGTACGCTACACCGCCAGTGATAGTGGCGATATCCAGGTGCGTATGTGCAGCAAACGCCCGTGCTTGATCGGCTACCTGCATGGCGAGTTCACGAGTTGGCGTGAGGATCAGAATACGAGGTGGACCTGATTTTTTACGAGGGAAATCGATAAGATGCTGCAAAACCGGCAGCAGATAAGCGGCGGTTTTGCCTGTTCCTGTTGGCGCTGAACCCAGTACGTCACGGCCTTCCATCGCCGGAGGAATTGCCTCGGCCTGAATCGCAGTCGGACGTTCATAACCCATATCACGCAGGGCGTCTAACAGGCTTTCATCAAGATCGAGCTCGGAAAAATTGGTTACAGTCATGGTCTACCTCTATTTGGGGCGCCGATTATAGACGGATTGGCCGGTTTCTTCACCTGTTTAAGCAGACATCGGCACTTTTCCTGTACTCATGTTTCACCTATGCTACTGCGGTTTGTGTTTGGAATCTTATTTTCATGAGTCATCAGGCTGATAATAAACTGACATTGCGTCGAGATGGATTTACCTTCAAGCAATTCTTTGTGGCGCACGATCGCTGTGCAATGAAGGTTGGAACCGATGGTATTCTTCTGGGGGCCTGGGCACCCGTGTCTTCTGCCTCGCGGATCTTGGATATTGGCAGTGGATCAGGTCTCCTCGCGCTGATGCTGGCTCAGCGTTCCGAGTCGCATATTCAGATTGATGCCGTCGAGCTGGATAGCGCAGCCAGCCAGCAGGCGAAAGAAAACATTTCTGCTTCTCCATGGGCTGACAGGATAACGGTTTATGCTGAGGATATTGTAGATTTCGCCGCGATGCGAAGCGCCGATTATTCGCTGATTATCAGCAATCCACCTTATTTCTCACCGGGGATCGCGTGTGGCTCAGCTCAGCGTGAGCAGGCGCGCTACACTACCTTGTTAACTCACGACGTGCTATTGCGCTGTGCTCATCAACTGTTGGTGCCCGAAGGGCTGTTTTGTGTGGTGCTGCCTGTTCAGGTTGCGGAGCACTTTATTCCTCTGGCACAGCAACATAATTGGCATGTCCAGCAACAGCTCTGTGTATCTGAACGGGAAGAGAGGCCTGCGCATCGCGTTTTGCTGGCGCTGTCTCGTCAGGGAAGGGAATGTGTAAATTCCTCATTGGCAATTCGTGATGCCGAGAAACGTTATTCGACGGATTTTCAGCGACTGACAAAAGACTTCTATCTTTTTATGTAGGTGGCAGACGCTTTGTAGCCGCGTCTGCCTTTTCTGAGGGCGCGATGATTTTTGTGAGCTACGATTTTTTCGAACTATAATTTTTTCAAGCTACGGCACCAGAATCGTTGGTGTTGGTGATTCGAACTGTTCTGGATAGTCCAACGTATAATGCAGCCCGCGGCTTTCTTTCCTTTCCAGCGCACAGCGGACAATGAGTTCGGCGACCTGCACCAGATTACGTAGCTCCAGTAAATTGTTGGAAATACGGAAGTGGGAGTAGTACTCATTGATTTCCTGCTGAAGCAGATGGATGCGGCGTTGTGCGCGTTCTAATCGCTTAGTGGTTCGCACGATCCCAACGTAATCCCACATAAACAGACGCAGCTCATGCCAGTTATGCTGGATCACCACCTGTTCGTCGGAGTTGTCGACCTGGCTTTCATCCCAATCCGGCAATTTTTTCACCGCTTTGATTTGCGGTAAGCGCTGCAAAATATCCTCTGCGGCTGACCAGCCATAAACCAGACATTCCAGCAGTGAATTGGACGCCATGCGGTTTGCGCCGTGCAATCCGGTATAGCTGACTTCGCCAATCGCATACAGGCCGTCAAGGTCGGTACGCCCATGCTGATCAACCATCACACCGCCGCAGGTATAGTGCGCTGCCGGTACGATCGGTATCGCTTCTCGCGTCAGATCGATGCCGAGAGATTGCAGTTTTTCATCGATGGTAGGGAAATGCTGTTTGATGAATGCTTCGGGCTTGTGGCTGATATCCAGATACATGCAGTCTGCGCCGAGCCGTTTCATCTCATGGTCAATCGCTCTGGCAACGACATCGCGCGGTGCCAGTTCGCCTCTGGCGTCGAAATCGGGCATAAAGCGTGTGCCGTCAGGACGTTTAAGGTATGCGCCTTCACCGCGTAGCGCTTCCGTCAGCAGGAAATTTCGCGCCTGTGGATGGAACAGGCAGGTCGGGTGAAACTGGTTGAATTCCAGATTCGCCACGCGACAACCCGCACGCCAGGCCATAGCGATACCGTCGCCGGAGGAAATATCGGGATTCGTGGTGTATTGATAAACTTTGGATGCGCCGCCAGTCGCTAAAACTACCGTTTTCGCCCGGCAGGATTCTACGCGTTCCCGTTCACGGTTCCATATGTAAGCGCCAATAATGCGGCGAGTACCGGGCAAACCCAGCTTATTGGAGGTAATTAAGTCGACGGCGTTACAGCGTTCCATAATCCGAATATTCGGATGGGATAACGCTTTTTGCACCAGTGTATTTTCCACTTCTTTTCCGGTTGCATCCGCGGCGTGTAGAATTCGGCGGTGGCTATGTCCACCTTCGCGCGTGAGATGATAACGTTCTTCGCCGCTGGTGCTGGTTTCGGTATCGAATAGCACGCCTTGTTCGATCAGCCATTGCACGCAGTGTTTGGCATTACTGGCAATGAATTCGACGGCTTCCCTTTCACACAGGCCATCGCCGGCGATCAGGGTATCGTCGATATGGGAATCGATCGTGTCGGTTTCATCGAAAACGGCTGCAATGCCGCCTTGAGCATAAAACGTCGCGCCTTCGTTGAGTGGGCCTTTGCTTAATACCGTCACGTTGGCCTGTGAAGCCAGACGCAGCGCCAGGGAAAGCCCGGCAGCACCGCTGCCAATGATTAAAACATCACAGACGTGTTCAGTGGTCGTTTGCATGGTCGTGTCGTGGGTGCAAAAAGAAGAGGAATTCCGATGGTAGCACCCAACGGTTGATTGCTGTATTGGTTTTTAGCCCCTTCTCTACGCTATAAAGAATAAGCGAATGACGCAGTATGGTGAATCGTGCGAATACCCCAGATTTATCGTATCATCCTCGCAAGAGCGTAGAAGCCTCAGATGAAGACCATGTGTGATGAAATGCGTCATGGTACGCATCGTAAAGACGAGTAACGGCGCTAAGCAAAAGAAAAATGATGACCCGGAACTTTATTGAGCGTCTTGGTTCTAATGAGGAGCTTGCTCTAAATATGACGTATATAACTGGCAGTACTATTTTATGTGTGGAGAACGGATTGAGTAGAGATTACCTCGGATGAGCGAGCAACTGGCAGATCAGGTTCTGGTCGAGCGAGTCCAAAAAGGCGATCAAAAATCGTTTAACTTGTTGGTCGTTCGTTATCAGCATAAGGTAGCGAGCCTGGTATCGCGGTATGTTCCACAAGGGGACGTGCCGGACGTGGTACAGGAATCGTTCATTAAAGCGTATCGCGCGTTGGAATCATTTCGCGGCGATAGTGCGTTCTATACGTGGCTGTATCGCATTGCAGTGAATACGGCCAAGAATTATCTGGTAGCTCAGGGACGCCGCCCGCCTTCCAGCGACATTGATGCGAATGACGCGGAAAACTACGAAAATGCGGGCGCACTGAAAGAAATATCGAACCCTGAGAATTTAATGTTGTCAGAAGAATTACGAAGCATAGTTTTCCGAACTATCGAGTCTTTACCGGAAGATTTACGTTTAGCGATTACGTTGCGTGAATTGGACGGTTTAAGCTACGAAGAGATTGCCGTGATTATGGATTGTCCTGTCGGCACTGTTCGTTCTCGTATTTTTCGAGCGCGGGAAGCTATTGATAATAAAGTACAACCGCTTATTCAGCGCTAGCGAGTGTTTTCAGCTATCCGCATGACTAATGATGGATTTGACAAGGTAAGGGTGTCGGTATGCAGAAAGAGAAACTTTCCGCTTTAATGGATGGCGAAGCAGTAGATTCCGAACTGTTAGGCGCATTGTCACGCGATGATGCGTTGCAGCAAAGTTGGCAAAGTTATCATCTAATTCGTGATACGTTGCGTGGTGACGTTAGCGAAAACGTGATTCACCTGGATATCGCTTCTCGTGTTGCTGCTGCCATCGAAAAAGAACCTGTTCGTCTGGTTCCACAAGCGCAGCCTGAATCTCAG
Organism: Pectobacterium zantedeschiae; assembly: GCF_004137795.1. Taxonomy (GTDB): domain Bacteria; phylum Pseudomonadota; class Gammaproteobacteria; order Enterobacterales; family Enterobacteriaceae; genus Pectobacterium; species Pectobacterium zantedeschiae. The sequence goes on along the minus strand of NZ_NWTM01000007.1, from coordinate 26,163 downwards.
CCACAACCTGTCGAGTGGACGAAGATGCCTTTCTGGCACAAAATCCGCCCGTGGGGTAGCCAGCTGACGCAAGTCGGTGTCGCTGCCTGTGTATCTTTAGCAGTGATTGTTGGGGTACAAAATTATCAGCAGGGTAATGCACCCGAACATGTTGTCGAATCCGGCGTGTTCAGTACTTTACCTGCTATGGGCACTGCCTCACCGGTGAGTTTGGGTGTACCGTCAGAAAATGTTGCCCCTCACAGTGGCCAACAGAAATCCGATATGCAGCGTAATCGCCTTAACGCTATTTTGCAGGACTACGAATTACAGCGTCGGCTGCATGCCGAACACGCTCTGCCGCAGGACGATCAGCAAGCGGCAATTCAGGTGCCTGGCACTCAATCATTAGGAACACAGTCCCGGTAATGAAGCGTGTTTGGTCCGCCGCCTGTTTTCTGATTGGCTGTCTGTTTTATTCTACCTTCGCCCTGGCTCAGAATGTTGAGCCGGGCGTGTTGTTGCAGCAGATGAATAGCGCCATTCGTTCTCTGAATTACGAAATTTCATTTATCAACATCACTCCGCAAGGATTCGAGTCGGTACGGTATCGCCATGCCGTAGTCAACAATCGTTCCTTGGCACAGTTGCTGTTTATGGACGGGCCGCGACGCGAGATTGTGCTGCGTGGTAATGAAGTGAGCTATTTCGATCCCGGTTTTGAGCCGTTTACGCTCACCAGCGATCATATCGTTGACTCTTTCCCTTCTCTGGTTTTCGCTGATTTTCAGAAACTATCGCCTTATTATGACTTTATTCCCGCTGACGGAAGGGTGCGTATTGCCGATCGTTTGGCATCAGGGATTCGGGTCATTTCACGCGATGGGACGCGGTACAGCTATATGGTGTGGATTGATGCGGAATCGAAACTTCCCCTGCGCATTGATTTACAGGATCGTAATGGCGACAAGCGGTTGGAGCAATTTTTAACGACATCGCTGATTGTTGACGATGATGTGGTTGGCGTGATGCGTCCGCTGGAAGGGATTAAACTTCCTCCTGTTTTACCGACGCCTGCCGCAGAGAAAAGTGATTTTACCTGGGAACCAGAATGGTTGCCTGCGGGGATGAAAGCGCTTTCGCACAGCAAAAAAGTCTTGCCCGGCTCATCGATTCCGATTGAAACACGTTTGTACGGCGATGGTTTGTTCAGTTTCTCGATTAATATCAGCCCGTCTTCTGACGTGAGTGAGGAACAGTCTCTGCTGACAGGGCGACGCTCCATTCACACTGTCATACGGGGCAATCGTGAGATTACCGTTGTCGGTGATATTCCTCCTTCTACGGCTAAGCGCGTGGCTGACAGTATTGTTTTGAAGGCGCTGCCATGATTAAAGAGTGGGCAACGGTTGTGTCATGGCAGGATGGCGTCGCGGAGCTGCGGTGTGAACCAAGTGCAGGCTGCGGCACCTGTAAATCACGCTCGTCGTGTGGAACGGGCTTATTAAGCCAGCTCGGACTTTCCGCTGAAAATACGCTGTATGTCTCTTACGATAAACCTTTGGAAATCGGCCAAAAAGTAGAGTTGGGGATTTCTGAAGGACGGCTATTGTTTTCCGCTGCTCTGGTTTACGTTGTCCCATTGGTTGGATTGTTGTTTGGGGCAGCGATTTGCCAAACGTTGTTCGGTACCGATCTGGCTGCGGTTATCGGTGCATTGTTGGGTAGTGGATTGGCGTTTATCGGCGTGAAGCAGTGGGCAAAGCGGTTAGGTAAAAATAAGCGTTATGAGCCTGTTATCCTGCAAATCGCGTTGCCTGGCACGCTATTACAAAATTGATCGGTGCGCCTGAGCGTAAATGGCGCACGGTGCGGAGAACGTGTTCACTATTTTGTTATCTTTCGACACGATGTTTACCACGTAATGACACTTTACTTCCTGCTTTCCTCTCGTTGTTCTGCTATTCCAAATAAAACCGTCATAATCAAGGGGAATGCACCGGACATGACTAGGTTTTCACGCTTCTCGCATGTAGAATGCTGCGATTCAGGTGGAATAACATCGCTGCTGTTTTCACCTATGCGCATGCCCATCGGCAAGAATTTCAGGAATATCAAGGTAGAAAAATTTTTATAATGAAGCATATACGAAATTTCTCCATTATTGCCCATATCGACCACGGTAAATCGACGTTATCTGACCGCATTATCCAAATTTGCGGCGGTTTAACCGAGCGTGAAATGGCAGCGCAGGTTCTGGATTCCATGGATCTGGAGCGTGAACGCGGAATAACGATTAAAGCACAAAGCGTGACGCTGGATTATAAAGCGCAGGACGGCCAAACTTACCAGCTGAACTTCATTGATACGCCAGGGCACGTTGACTTCTCTTATGAGGTTTCTCGCTCGCTCGCTGCCTGCGAAGGTGCGCTGCTTGTTGTTGATGCCGGACAGGGTGTTGAAGCTCAAACGCTGGCTAACTGCTATACCGCGTTAGATATGAATCTGGAAGTCGTGCCTGTTCTGAACAAGATCGACCTGCCTGCCGCTGACCCAGATCGTGTTGCTCAGGAAATTGAAGATATCGTCGGCATTGATGCCACTGATGCGGTTCGCTGCTCTGCAAAAACAGGGATTGGCGTGCCGGATGTTCTGGATCGTCTGGTTCGGGATATTCCTCCGCCGGAAGGCAGTCCTGATGCGCCGTTGCAGGCGCTGATTATCGACTCCTGGTTTGATAACTACCTTGGCGTTGTGTCGCTTGTGCGTATCAAAAATGGCACGATGCGTAAAGGCGACAAAATTAAGGTGATGAGTACGGGTCAGGTGTATAACGCTGACCGTCTCGGTATTTTTACACCAAAGCAGATCGACCGCGATGTATTGAACTGCGGCGAAGTAGGCTGGCTGGTGTGCGCCATCAAAGATATTTTGGGGGCACCCGTTGGGGATACCCTGACGCTGTCGCGTCAGCCTGCTGAAAAAGCGTTGCCGGGCTTCAAGAAAGTCAAACCGCAGGTCTACGCGGGCCTGTTCCCTATCAGTTCTGACGACTACGAAGCATTCCGTGATGCCTTAGGTAAGCTGAGTCTCAATGATGCCTCTCTGTTCTATGAACCAGAAAGCTCTACCGCACTGGGCTTTGGCTTCCGCTGCGGTTTTCTGGGTCTGCTGCACATGGAGATCATTCAGGAACGTCTGGAGCGTGAGTACGATCTGGAACTGATCACCACGGCACCGACGGTAGTGTATGAAGTAGAAACGACGGCTAAAGAAACCATTTATGTCGATAGCCCGTCTAAACTGCCGCCGCTGAATAATATTCAGGAACTGCGCGAGCCGATTGCTGAGTGTCATATGCTGATGCCTCAGGAATATTTAGGCAATGTGATTACGCTTTGTATTGAGAAGCGTGGCGTGCAGACAAACATGGTGTATCACGGTAATCAGGTTGCGTTGACGTATGAAATCCCGATGGCTGAAGTGGTGCTCGATTTCTTTGATCGCCTGAAATCAACCTCTCGTGGTTATGCATCGCTGGATTACGGCTTCAAACGTTTCCAGACATCAGACATGGTGCGCGTTGATGTATTAATCAACAACGAGCGTGTCGATGCATTGGCCCTGATTACTCACCGTGATAATTCACAATATCGTGGCCGTGAGTTCGTCGAAAAGATGAAAGAACTCATTCCGCGTCAGCAGTTTGATATTGCGATTCAGGCTGCGATTGGTAACCACATTATTGCGCGCTCTACGGTTAAGCAACTGCGTAAAAACGTACTGGCCAAGTGTTATGGTGGCGACGTTAGCCGTAAGAAGAAACTGTTGCAGAAACAGAAAGACGGTAAGAAACGCATGAAGCAGGTCGGTAATGTCGAACTGCCACAAGAAGCGTTTCTGGCAATTTTGCACGTCGGCAAAGACAGTAAATAAATTCTGAGGAGTTGGCATGGCCAATATGTTTGCCGTAATTCTGGCATTGGTGACGCTGGTCACGGGGATAGTCTGGTGTTTAGAGCGCTTCGTTTGGGCGCCCGCTCGCCGGAAAAAATTTGCTGCTATGAGCGGCACCGATCTGGCTGATGGCGCGGTTTCATCGAAAGCCATTGAACAACCAGGCTGGATTGAGACGATAGCATCCGTATTCCCTGTCGTTGCTTTGGTATTGGTTGTGCGCTCCTTTATTTATGAGCCGTTTCAAATTCCATCTGGTTCGATGATGCCGACGTTGTTGATCGGTGATTTTATTCTGGTGGAAAAATTTGCCTATGGCATTAAAGAACCCTTCACGCAGCAAACTCTGATCGAAACGGGGCACCCGAAGCGTGGCGATGTGGTGGTGTTTAAATATCCGTCCGATCCGAAGGTGGACTTTATCAAACGCGTGGTTGGTGTGCCGGGCGATCGCGTCAGCTATAACCCGTTGACCAAGCAGGTAACGATCCGTCCATCGTGTCAGGGGCAGCAGGCTTGTGATACGGCACTGGCGGTCACATACAGTAATGTGCAACCTAGTGACTTTGTTCAGACTTTCAACCAACCTGGGGTGGAGTCGCGTGGCGGTTTCTATCAGGTGCCTGCCAATGACAACAGCGTAGAGGGTGTCCGTATGGGCGCGCGCAAAGAGTCATTAGGCAATGTAACGCACAATATTCTGTTGGTGCCGGGTCAGCAGGATCAGCTCGGTGGTTATTATCAGCAATCGCAGCAGCAGCTTGCGACATGGGTTGTCCCAGCAGGGCACTACTTCATGATGGGTGATAACCGAGACAACAGCCTGGATAGTCGTTATTGGGGCTTTGTACCCGAGAGAAATCTGGTCGGCAAAGCTACAGCTATCTGGATGAGCTTTGAGAAGCAGGAAGGTGAATGGCCTACAGGTGTACGTTTGAGTCGCATTGGTGGTATTCATTAATCAAAAGTAAGCATTGATGAAAATAAGATACAGGCAGCATTCTGATTCTGTCCGTTGTAGAATATTTTCTGAAACGTTCTTTTTGAAAGAACATGCCCTAAATAGTGCGAGTTGCAGGACAAAACGTTATCGTTTGAACCTCGTTAACGAACATGCAGCGCGAAGTATGACGGGCAGAAAGGCAGGCTCCCTTATGGGAGCCAATGCAAACGAAACAGTTTTGACCAAATTGGTAAGCAGGGCTGTTCCGTATGCTGCTGTTTTTGACGCATCGTTGATCTATTGGTAACACATGAATCCCATCCTGATAAATCGTTTACAAAGAAAGCTGGGCTATACTTTTCAGCAGTACGAGCTTTTGTTACAGGCGTTGACGCATCGTAGCGCCAGCAGCAAACACAATGAAAGACTCGAATTCCTGGGTGATTCCATCCTGAGTTTTGTGATCGCCAATGCGCTGTATCACCGTTTCCCCAAGGTTGATGAAGGGGATATGAGCCGGATGCGAGCAACGCTGGTACGGGGAAACACGCTGGCGGAAATTGCGCGTGAATTCGAACTGGGAGAGTGCTTGCGCCTTGGTCCCGGTGAGTTAAAAAGCGGTGGTTTTCGTCGTGAATCAATTCTGGCTGATACGGTCGAAGCGCTGATTGGTGGAATTTTCCTCGACAGTGACATCTTGAATATCGAACGTTTGATCTTGAATTGGTATCAAACGCGTCTGGATGAAATCAGTCCCGGCGATAAGCAAAAAGATCCGAAAACGCGGTTGCAGGAATTTCTGCAAGGGCGTCATCTACCTTTACCAACCTATTTGGTGGTACAGGTTCGTGGGGAAGCCCACGATCAGGAATTTACTATCCACTGTCAGGTGAGCGGCTTTAGTGAGTCGGTCATTGGCACCGGATCGAGCCGTCGTAAAGCTGAACAGGCTGCGGCTGAACAAGCGTTGAAAAAACTGGAGCTTGAATGAGCGAAGTACAGACACACTGCGGTTTTGTCGCGATTGTTGGTCGACCAAACGTCGGAAAATCGACGTTATTGAATCAATTGCTGGGGCAGAAGATCTCGATTACGTCACGTAAGCCCCAGACGACGCGGCACCGCATCATGGGGATTCATACAGAGGGGCCTTATCAGGCTATCTATGTGGATACACCGGGGCTGCATATTGAAGAGAAACGGGCGATTAACCGCCTGATGAACCGTGCAGCTAGCAGCTCAATTGGTGATGTTGAGCTGATCATTTTCGTTGTCGAAGGTACACACTGGAACGACGACGATGACATGGTATTGAATAAACTGCGCGATCAGAAACTCCCGGTACTGTTGGCGATTAATAAAGTCGATAACGTCACAGATAAAACCAAGCTGTTGCCGCATATCCAGTTCTTGAGCCAACAGATGAACTTCCTTGATGTCGTTCCGATCTCTGCGGAGAAGGGCACGAATGTTGATACGATTGCCAGCATTGTGCGTAAGCACTTGCCACAGGCAACACATCACTTCCCGGAAGATTACATCACCGATCGTTCTCAGCGTTTTATGGCATCGGAAATTATCCGTGAAAAGCTGATGCGTTTCCTGGGTGAAGAATTGCCGTATTCCGTGACGGTCGAAATCGAGCGTTTCGTGACTAACGATCGCGGCGGTTATGACATCAATGGCCTGATTCTGGTTGAACGTGAAGGCCAGAAGAAGATGGTCATTGGCAATAAAGGTGCCAAAATTAAAACCATTGGTATCGAGTCTCGTCAGGATATGGAAGAGATGTTCGAAGCCAAGGTGCACCTTGAGCTGTGGGTCAAAGTGAAATCCGGCTGGGCAGATGACGAACGAGCCCTGCGTAGCTTGGGTTATAGCGAAGACCTGTAAGGTTCACGCCGATGGAAGGCTGGCAGCGCGCATTTGTCTTACATGGGCGACCTTACAGTGAAACCAGTTTATTGCTGGATCTGTTTAGTGAAAGCGATGGTCGGGTTCGTGTGCTTGCCAAAGGCGCACGAGCTCGCCGCTCTAGCCTGAAAGGTTGCTTACAGCCTTTCACTCCGCTGCTGGTGCGCTGGAGCGGGCGGGGAGAAGTGAAAACATTACGCAGTGCAGAACCCGTCTCGCTGGCGCTGCCGCTGACTGGCTCGATGCTGTATAGCGGTTTATACGTTAATGAACTGCTGTCTCGCGTGCTGGAGCATGAAACCAATTATTCTGCCCTTTTCTTTGATTATCTCCACTGTTTACAAAACCTTGCTGCACAAGATGCTTCTCCTGAACCGGCATTAAGGCGCTTTGAACTCGCCTTACTGGGCTATTTGGGATATGGCGTCGATTTCCTGCATTGTGCGGGCAGCGGTGAACCCGTGGCAGATACTATGACCTATCAATACCGAGAGGAAAGGGGGTTTATTGCCAGCCTGGTTGTCGATAATAAAAGTTTTACCGGACATGAGTTACATTCACTGGCGTCGCGTGAATTTCCTGACATTGGCACTCTGAAGGCTGCAAAGCGTTTCACCCGCATCGCGTTAAAGCCTTATCTGGGGGGGAAACCGTTGAAAAGTCGTGAGCTGTTTCGGCAGTTCGTTCCTGCTGCTAATTTACCCAAACCCACCTCTTCTGATAAATAATCCCTTTTCGTCAGTACCCTGACGCTGTGACATCAGTGTAAACTGCCACGTACCGTGCATGACTTTACCGAGGATTTATCATGGCTGAATTGTTGCTGGGCGTTAATATTGATCACATTGCGACACTGCGTAATGCACGTGGAACGGCGTATCCCGATCCCGTTCAGGCGGCTTTTGTCGCTGAACAGGCGGGGGCGGATGGCATCACGGTGCACTTGCGTGAAGATCGTCGCCATATCACGGATCGTGATGTGCGGATCCTGAGAGAAACGCTTCAAACTCGTATGAATCTGGAAATGGCTGTCACGGAAGAAATGCTGAACATCGCCTGTGAGGTGAAGCCGCATTTTTGCTGTCTGGTACCAGAAAAACGCCAGGAAGTGACAACGGAAGGCGGGCTGGATGTTGCAGGTCAGCAAGAAAAAATCGATAACGCGGTAGCCAGACTTAGCCAGGCTAACATATTAGTTTCTCTCTTTATTGATGCGGACAAACGGCAAATTGATGCTGCTGTGGCCAGCGGGGCACCCTATATCGAAATCCATACTGGGGCATATGCCGATGCAGCAGATGATGAAACTCGCCAGCATGAGTTCGAACGTATCCGTGATGCTGCGACTTACGCAGCGGCGAAAGGGCTCAAGGTTAATGCCGGTCATGGTTTGACGTACCATAACGTTCTGCCGATCGCTGCGTTGCCGGAAATGCACGAATTAAATATCGGGCATGCGATTATCGGGCGTGCTGTGATGAGTGGGCTGAAGGATGCGGTTGCCGAAATGAAGAGTCTGATGCGGGAAGCACGCCGCTGATGGCGATTCTTGGGTTGGGAACGGATATTGTAGAAATCGCCCGTATTGAAGTGGTGATTGAACGTTCAGGCGAGCGGTTGGCTCGCCGTATTCTGACGGATGCGGAATGGGCGCATTATCAGCAGCACCAGCAGCCTGTCCGTTTCCTCGCCAAGCGTTTCGCCGTGAAAGAAGCGGCAGCAAAAGCATTCGGTACAGGGATTCGCAACGGGCTCGCGTTCAATCAGTTTGAGGTCTTTAATGACGCTCTGGGCAAACCCTGTCTGCGGTTTTTTGCTAAAGCGGCTGAGCTGGCTGAACAGATGGGTGTCAGACATGTACATGTGACACTGGCTGATGAAAGACGCTATGCCTGTGCGACGGTGATTATCGAAAGCTGACCGTTCGTAAATGGATTCTCAAATCCTATCGGCGTGGTGCATGAGCACGTATTTTTCCCACAGCTGCTCATTACCTTCAACATGGTTTGGATCTTTGACGATCGTATTGTCGATTGGACAAACCTTCTGACATGTCGGTGTGTCGTAGTGGCCAACACACTCGGTGCAGAGGGTGGTATCAATTTCATAAATATCCATGCCCATGGAGATGGCCTGATTAGGACACTCAGGTTCACACATGTCACAGTTAATACATTTATGGGTGATGAGTAACGCCATGATGTTCTTCTACCTTACAAACAGGGCGCAGATTATACCCGTTGATGCCCGTTTAGACACGCGTAACTGTCATTGATCGATAATATAGTGCGGGCTGACTCGCTGTTGTCTTTGTGCGCCTTGCTTCCGAGGCAGTTTACTGTGTGTTTTGGCGGCCTTCAGCATGCAACCTATTGGCTGCATAAATAGTGAGGTTACAGGGTAAAATTACCATCTGTTCGTTAAATTGGTTTTATACCTATGCTTTAGACTGTATGAATCAGCCAGTGCGACATTTGTTTCTTGGGTTTTAATTTATTGATTTACAATTTAAATAAATTTAGTTGTGATATTGAACCACTTATTTTTGTAATATCAATGGACATTGATTTAATCGGTATTACCGATGATGTTTGCATCAGGAGAGTCGATGACGGTGCATGTCCATATGATATAATTTTATAACTAATAGTGTCAGTTTAATGGCGGAACTCATAGTGCAGCAGGAAGGTCATCTTAATCAGGTTGGGGTAGGGTTTTTCCAACAGGAAAGTGTGGAAACATTAGACGCTGATTACTGGCTCCAATGTCAACGGCGGTATACTTTTCAGCCCATTTATCGAACATCAGGTAAATTAATGGCTATTGAGTTACTGACTTCCGTTTTTTCTCCCACCCTGCCGCAAAAATTCATCTCTCCTGAAAAATACTTCGCGAATATTGATGTTGAAACCCGCCTGTTAATTATTGTAGAACAACTGCAACTTTTATCTCAGTGGAATTCTCGATTTATTCGCGATGATCTTTTTGCCTCCGTCAACATTGATGGCATGACGTTATTGGCGCTGCAAAATAATCTTGAAGCCAAACGTCTGATCGCAGCAATGCCCTGGATTCGTTTTGAAATGGTCGAAAATCAGGGAGGGCTGCCAAAAGAAATCTTAACCAAGCTCCCTGAAGCACAAACCCTATGGTTGGATGATTTTGGTTGTGGTATGGCTAATTTTTCATCACTTATGCTGGCGCAGTATGACTGCATTAAAGTAGCGCGTGAACTTTTTATTCTCCTGCAACAAAGTGGTGAGGGGCGCACGGTTTTCCCTGCATTGATCGCACTACTGTCGCGTTTTTGTAATTATGTGGTGATTGAGGGAATCGAAACACAGGAGGAATGGGCAATTGTTCAGGCATCTCATGCTTATGCTGCTCAGGGATACTATCTCTCTCGTCCACAACCGTTTGAAAATTTTGAGGCGTTGACGCTCGAGCTATAGGTGATAACTTTTTGTTTAGGCTATCACTCTACTAAGTAGAGTTCCTCCGCACGTCCTTCACTACCCCCCCCATATCAATTCATTATATTCCCTAATACTTTGTTGTCGTATAAAAAAACACCTACCCAGTTGCTTTGTTTTCTTTCCTATATTTCAAGTTATAATGCTGAGTTTTGTTTTATTTTTGTTATTTAATTCTTGTTTTATTTGTTATGTCAGTGTTTAATTTCTAAAAAACAAAGTCGAAGGGAACAGGAGATTTTGCATCAAATTATGACATATATAATCAGACGCTTGCGTTAATGATTTTATTTTTTTCTTTTAATTATTTGATTTTTAATGGTAAAAAAATATAATGTTTACTGTTAACGATCGAAAATCATTTTGTGATAGATTTTGTTGATTAAAACAATGATACTTATTGGTATAATTGATTTGCTTACAAAAAATTGATGTTCAAAATATATCGCTATACACCTTTAGGAATATTCTTTTATTCCATTAGAAAAGCTTATAACCCGAACAATTACTACTATTAAATTAAGATACTCTTTTGAATTTGCTGTTTTTATTTGCGCACAGTCATATGCGAGGGCTTTATGCTGACGTTGCTATGTTTCTAAATACTCCTGCTTCATGGAGCGTTTTCTCTTTCATCCTTTCTGCTCTCCGGAAATGTACCAATCCCGAGAATCTACGGGGTAGGGGGTTGTTACCGGGATTTTTCGTCATCAGTGTTGTGATTTGTACGATCAGGACCACTCGGGCCTGAGGAGAGTGTTATTGTGTATGAAATTATAATAACCTTACTTTTGCTATTGCTATTGTTTTCTTCTGTGAAAAATAGAAAAATTAAACAAAAGTTTAAAATTGAGCAGAAAAAACAAGATTTTCTTAACATGACTTTCTTTGCAATGGAATATAGTCCTGCGTCAATTATGATCGCAGATGAAAATTGTGAAATTATTTATGTCAATCGCCAGTTCATTACCATGTCTGGTTATATGCCGGATGAGGTTATTGGCAAAAAAACGAATATATTAAACTCCGGTATGACCAATGCCAGCGTCTATGAAGATCTGTGGGCTACCATAAATAAAGGTAATGTTTGGAGCGGTGAGTTCGTTAACCGGCGTAAAGATGGGCAGTTGTATTGGGAAAAGGCCAATATCGTTAAAATATATAATAAAGCGAGTAACACGACTCAATATGTAGGGATTAAGTTAGATATTACGGAGCGGAAATCGCAAGAGCATCATGATAATTCATACAATCGTGCGTTGGAGCTGTTATCAAGTGGCGCGCCGCTAAAGGACATTCTGGATGCGATCATTTTCAGCGTTGAGGAAAAAAATCCTGGTCGTATAGTCTGTTCTGTACTGTTAGTCGATAAAGACAAGAAATGTCTGACGCTGGGATCTGCGCCTAGCTTGCCAGGTTTTTATAAAAATGCCATTCACAACGTGAAAATCGCCGATGGCGTTGCATCTTTTGGTACAGCGGCTTATACCGGTAAACGGGTAATCGCTGACGATATCTCTGTCCATCCACACTGGTCGTTGTATAAAGGGCTCGCATTATATGCTGGGCTGCGTTCGTGTTGGTCTGAACCTATCATCGGTCAGAATAAAGAAATATTAGGTGTTTTAAGTGTTTATCACCGTAAAGTGTATGTTCCGACCGAAGAGGAAATTTTCTCTATAGAGAAATCGGCACAGCTAATTGCTATCGCCATAGAACGCTATCATGCCATCGATATGCTGCGGCGCAGTGAGGAACACTATCGCCAGCTAGCGCACTATGACTCATTAACGTCATTGGCTAACGGCCTGACGTTTGCTGAACAAATGGAACAGGCGATTTTGTTATCTAAACAAACGGGTAGAAAAATCGCGCTGATGTTCCTGGATCTCGACAAATTTAAACAGATAAATGATTCATTCGGACATGCTGTTGGCGATTTGTTATTAAAGGAAGCGGCTGCACGTATGCGTGGTGCGGTTCGAGATTCGGATACGGTATATCGCCGTAGCGGTGATGAATTTATTATTCTGCTTCAGGGCATTAAAGAAATTGATAATACACTTTATGTTGCAGATAAAATTCATAACGCATTGAATAAACCTTTTGAGATCAATGGGAAAATGCTTGATATATCATGCAGTATCGGTATTGCATTGTACCCAGAGCATGGTTCCGACTCTCTGACGCTGGCAATTAATGCTGATTCAGCCATGTATCAGGCTAAAGCGATGGGGCGGAGCCAAACTCAGATTTATCACGATATGGACGATCGTTGATGAATGAAATAGAAAAGGCGTTCTTTTTATGGAACGCCTTTTTATTATCTTTCTCGTAGTGCTTCTGCTTTTGCTCGAATAATCGGCTTTAACAAATAACTGAGGATCGTTTTCTTTCCCGTTATTATATCAACAGAGGCCACCATACCAGGAATGATAAGAAGTGGTTTATCTGCCGTACCTAAATAATTCTTATCAGTCCGCAGCCGGATAATATAAAAGCTGTTTCCTTCTTTATCGGTTACCGTGTCTGGGCTAATTTGTTCCAACTGACCTTTTAAACCACCGTAGATGGTGTAGTCATAGGCTGTTAATTTTATAATGGCATCCTGACCAGGATGTAAAAAGGCAATATCCTGAGGGCGAATTTTAGCTTCGACTAACAGTTTGTCATCCAGCGGAACAATTTCCACCAGGTCGCTACCCGGCTGAATGACACCCCCGATAGTATTCACCAGAACTTGCTGCACGATACCGCGAACGGGGGATACAACCAGCGTTCGGTTTACCCGATCTTCAAGTGCTTTACCCGTGGCTTCAATTTTGTTCAGGTTAGTTTGTGCTTCACTGAGCTGGGATAACGCCTCGCTTTTATAGCGACTGCGCGTTTCCTCTATTTTATTCTCGCTCTCTTTAATCGCAGATTCTGCCCGCGGAATGGAGAGTTTAATGGAATCAAGCTGACCACGAGTTTCGACTTCAGCACGGCGCAAACGTAAAACTTCTACTTTAGAAATGGCGCCTTCTGCGATCAGCGGTTCTGACATTTTAATTTCTTGCTGAAGCAAGCCGAGACTATTACGGAACTGAATCTCCTTGGCTGAGAAATCCCGCAGTTCCTGACGGCGCTGGATCAACTGCTCTTCCAGACCGGATATCTCGTTATGAAGCTGCTGGCGACGGCTATTATAAAGCTCCTGTTCTCCTGCTGCGATTTTAGGGGCTTGCGTCGTAATTTCTTCGGAAAGCACTAACGCCTGCTCGCTAATTTCGGCGTTCAGGCGCTCAATTCGTGACAGCAGCGCAAGCCGGTCTGCTTCGGTTTCACCGACATTAGAAGCAAAGCGCGTATCATCAAGGCGTAATAGAGGGTCGCCAGCATTGACGATCTGCCCCTCACGGATAAACACTTCCGTGACAATGCCACCTTCCAGGTTTTGGATTTTTTGCAATCGGGAAGAAGGGATCGCTTTCCCGTCGCCCCGAGTGACTTCGTCAATATTCGCAAGACCAGCCCACAGGATAAAAAACAGGAAAAAAGCGCCGATGGCCCATAGCGTGAAGCGAATAGAGCGTGGCGAATCCTCAGCCATTGCCCGGCTCACTTCTGGCATCGTTTGCAGGCTTTCTTCATCTCCGCCGACAAAATATCTTTTGATTCGTTTGATATATTTACCGAGACGCATTGATCTGCCCCTTCTTCAACGCATCCATCACGATCGCTTTCGGCCCATCAGCAATAATTTTACCTCTGTCGACAATCACTAAACGATCGACCAGCGCCAACATGGAAACTCGATGGGTCACCAGCAAGAGCGTTTTTTCCGCAATCACGGGAGCCAGAGCCTGCTTTAGCCGATCTTCGCTGGTGTTATCCATCGAACTGGTGGGTTCATCGAGCACTAGAATGGGCGGATCGAGCAACAGCGCTCTGGCTATTGCGACAGCCTGACGTTGCCCACCGGAAAGTTGTTGACCGCGTTCGCCAACCTGAAGGTTGTAACCATCTGGGTGCAGACGTGCGAACTCATTTACCCCGGAAATCTCTGCGGCTCGCAGCATGGCTTCATCTTCGACATAACGAGCGCCGCTAATGAGGTTATTGCGCAGCGAACCGCTGAATAACTGAATATCCTGGGGAACATAGCCGATATTGTGGCGCAAATCGCTGACATCCAACTGACGGGCATCGACGCCGTCGATCAGAATATTGCCCACATTGGGCTGATAGAGGTTTACGATCAGCTTTTGTAGCGAACTTTTACCCGAGCCGCTGCGGCCAATGACGCCCACTTTTTCACCGGGAGCGATAGTCAGGCTGATGCTTTGTAGCGAACTGGTTTTTTGTTCTGGGTAATTGAACGTCACATCGCGAAATTCGATACCACCTCGGATGCTCTCACGCTTCAGTGGACGTTCGTTATCGCTACGCTCCTGAGGCAACTGCATCATTTGTTCAGTGGTTTGCATGGTTAAACGGGCCTGCTGGTAACGGCTGACCAAACCAGACAATTGACCTAAAGGCATCAACGCTCTGCCGTTCAGCATATAACAGGCAATAAGCCCACCCATACTGAGTTTGCCGTTAATCAGCATGTAGACGCCGACGACAATCATGGCAACGCCAGCAAATTGCTGGAACCACTGCGTGAGGTTTACCGCCAGTGACGATAACGCTTTTGCCCGCATTTCCAGCTTGCTTAAGCTGCCAATCGTTTGTTCCCACAGGTGCTGTCGTTCACTTTCCGCATTGTTGACTTTGATTGCATCCAGACAGCTCAAGGTTTCGATTAGCGTAGCCTGCCGTTCACTGGCAAGATGCATCGTTTTCTCGATCGTAGCGGACAGCGGTTTTTGCATCGCCCAGCTTGCCAGCAGGGCAATAGGGTAGGCCAGTATGGAAACCCAAACCAGCGGGCCGCCGATGATGCCGATAACCAACAGCAGAAGCAGGGTAAAGGGAAAATCGATCAGCGTCGTCAGCGTTAGTGAAGAAAGGAAATCTCTTAGTGACTGAAATTCATGAATATTCTGCGCGAAGCTACCAACTCGTGCTGGTCGAGCCTTCATCGACATACCGGTAATGCGTTCAAATAGCGTGGCAGAAATAATCAGATCGGTTTTTTTGCCTGCCATATCGAGGCAAATACCACGCAGCGTTTTGAGTATTAAATCGAAAACGAAAGCGCCGGTAACGCCGATAGCCAGCACCCACAATGTCGCTGTTGCCTGATTCGGGACAACTCTGTCATAGACATTCATTACGAATAGTGGTGTGGCAAGCGCGATAATATTCACCAGCAAACTGGCGAGGACGGCATCGAGATAAAGTGAACGTGAAAGCTTAAGCGTATCCTTGAACCAGGATTTGGTGCGAGGAATCAGAGACGGATTCTGTAGATCAAACTGATGGCGAGGTTGGGCGAACATCACCAAACCAAGGTAATTCTGTTGCAGCGTATTGTGCTCAACAGAAATTTCACCGCCTTCCGTTTCACTGGGCATCAGGCGTGCACTGCCATCCGCGTTCCAGCCTAGTAGAATCGCCGCTCTCCCTTCCCGTAAGAGCAGCATCGCAGGGAGTGACATCTCGGAAATTTTATTCAGAGAACGCTTGAGAACGCGCCCTTGTAACCCTGCGCGTGCAGCCGCTCTTGGGAGCAATTTTACGGACAACCGCTGGTTGGCTAATGGTAGCCCTGCGGTGAGTGTTGTACGGCTGACAGATTTCCCCTGCAAGGTACAGAGGATTAGCAAACTATCCAATAAGGGATCATCGTGACGGCTGCGAGGGTCACTATTTTCATGGCCGAGGGGTTCATGAACGATAGGCTCATGGGCGATCAATTCATCAGAACCCTTCGTCTCTTCTACTGAATGCAACTTCATTTAACTGAACGTTCCCTTACGCAACGTAATTCCCTCGCATATAAACCATAATTTATCGCTGTCTGACTAATGAAATATATTAATTGAGGCTAGGCAACTCTGCGTGGGTTGTCACGTTTGTCAAACTAGTACCCGCATCAGGAGCAGGGATCGCTAAACGGTTTAATAGCTCTCCCATACGTGATGTGATCCGATATTCGGTATAGAGGGCGATGAAGCGAACTTCGACCAGACGGCGTTGTGCGGTGAACAGCTCGTTTTCACTGTCCAGCAAGTCCAACAGCGTTCTTTCCCCCAGACCAAATTGCTTCTGATAGGCAGTACGTACTTTCAGACTGCGGTCTGCGTATTCGGCAGCAATCGGAACTTGCTGACGTGAGTTGCTTAACGCTGACCAGGCTAGCTTGAGTTCTTCATTCAGCAGGCGCAGGGCATTATTTCGGACATCCTGTGCTTCTTTTACCTGATAGGCTTTGGATTCCATGTTGGCCTTGCTGCTACCGCCTTCATACAGGTTGTAGCGCATCCGCAGCATCGCTTGCCACTCATTGTTCTGACCGCGTGTCCCGTCAACGTTCTTATCCATTGTGCGGGAGAGTTCAACATTGACGCGTGGGTAAAACGTTGATTTTGAGGTCTCATATTGCTGCTGAGTCGCTTCAATATCCGACTCTGCGGATTTCAGTGCCGGGCTGTTCGCCAGCATGATGCGCTGTGCTTCCTCCAACGAGGCGGGGAGCTTTATCGCAGACGCATCGGGCATCACCAAATTCTCCGGCACTTTGCCTACAATACTCATATAGTTGATTTTGGCATCGTTAAGATTGGTTTGTTCTGTCAGTACGTTATTTCGTGCTTGCGCCAAACGCGCTTCAGCCTGATCCAGATCGGCCAATCGGCCAACGCCTTGCTCACTGCGCAGCCTTATTTGATCGTAAATGCGCTCATGGCTTGCAAGGTTAGCTTCTGCCAAACGCACGAATTCCTGACGTTGCAGGACATTAAGATACACCTGAACAGCATCTAGCGCCGTTGCTTCACTGGTATTTAATACTTTATAGGCACGTGAATTAACGGTGGCACGCTGTCTGCCCACTTCGCTGGAGGTGGCAAAACCATCGAATACTGTTTGGCTCAGATTGATGCTTGATTCTTGGCGAGTGAGTTCAACGCGTTTATTGATGCTGGTACGAGTTGAGGGACTATCTGTCTCTTCGCGGCCAGCACCAGCACTCAGCGTGATGGAAGGAAGGTATCCACCTTTTGCTGCGCGTAAATCGTGTTCGGCAGAAAAACGGCTATTAATCGATGCGCTCACTTCGGGGTGTGTGTAGAGCGTACTTTTTATTGCTTCTTGGATCGTATCGGCATACGTCGCTGTGGAAAAAACAGTAATAAAAGGTAATAAAGCAAAATGGTATCTACGAATCATCAGCAGTTTTCCTTCACAAAAACTTTATTTGTGATTATTCCTATTAAAGTATTTGAGTGCCATGCAAGCACTTAGTGAATTTGTTTTTTTTATTCATTTAATATCAATGCTTTAATCTTTTTTCTAAAGGTTGCATTGAGAGAGTAAATAAGATTTACCCTAAATGAGTAAAGTTCTGGAAAGAATATTCTGAATTTTTTATTATATCGCTCATCTAGTCAAGCGTTTGACGCATAACGGCAACACTATCGTAGCGTTTTTTTTAAAATGTCAGGACGACACACAGCAAATCAACCCTATCAGGATGATAGTCAAAATCTATAGCTGCAATATCGCAATATCATAAAAATAATTATAGATATCAAGGAGACATAATTTTGAACGGTGTGATCGGTATTATTAAATTCGTTATTGGACAAGTTTTTGTCGTCGCGCTTGATGGGAGCCAGAGACTACTGGTTGCTGGCGATCGGGTTTACAGTGGTGAAGAAGTTGTCACTGGTGCTAACGGCGCGGTTTCAATCACATTACCTGATGGCAAGACACTGGACCTGGGGCGTGAGAGCCGCTGGAGCGATGTAAGCAGTGCATCTTCTCAGAAAAATGCGGATGTCGCCACTGATGTCGCTGCTATACAAGATGCTATCGCTCAGGGCGCCGACCCAACACAAGTGCTAGAGGCGACTGCCGCTGGTAATGATGACACTGGCGAAGCGGGTGACGGCGGTGGTGGGCATTTCAATTCAACGGTTGTGCTGGATTTAACAGCTGATGTCGTGACTGCCCCTATTGGTTATGATACCGCAGGTATATCGTTTACTGACCGAGCCTCGTCCGTGCTGGATGGCGCAGATTCATCTACGTTGCTTACCGCCGCAACGGATACCACCGATACCACCCCTCCTTCTGTCACCATTGTCATTAATAGTGATGGCACAATCAGTTTTGTTTTCACAAAACCGCCCGTTGGTTTTGACCTCAGTGATATCACCGTAACAAATGGCTCTGTAACGAATCTGGTGCAGGATCCTAACGATCCTACCAGTTGGACGGCGACATTGACGCCAGCCGCAAATTTTGAGGGAGAGGTCCGCGTCAGTATCCCTGACGGTAGCTACACTGATGCTGCGGGTATTCCTGGCACAGGGGGAAGTGAAGCGGTAACGGTTGATACCTTACCTCCCGTAGCCTCAATTTCTATCGATGATGTCACCAGTGATAACGTGATCAATGCGGCCGAGTCCGGCCAGACCATTGCGGTAACGGGTAAAGTCGATAACGACGTCAAAGCCGGTGATACGGTGACGGTGACAGTCGGCAGCGAGACCTACCAGACGACGGTGAATGCCGATGGCAAGACCTGGAGCGTCACGGTGCCGGGCTCGGTGCTGGCAGTTAATAGTGATGTCAGTGCGACGGTCACCACCCGTGATACGGCGGGGAACGCGACGACGGCGAACACGAATCACACCTACGGTGTCGATACCGATGCGCCAGTGGCCTCGATTACTGTCGACGATGTCACCAGCGATAACGTGATTAACGCGGCCGAATCGGGCCAGACCATCGCCGTGACCGGCAAGGTCGATAACGACGTCAGGGCCGGTGACAGCATTACCGTGAAAGTGGGTACCGAGACCTACCAGACCACGGTGAATGCGGATGGCAAAACCTGGAGCGTCAGTGTGCCGGGATCGGTACTGGCTGCCAACAGTGATGTCAGTGCGACCGTCACCACCCGCGATACGGCAGGGAACGTGACCACCGCCAATACCAGCCACGCTTATGGTGTGGATACGGTGGCACCTACCGCGTCGATTACTATCGACAATGTCACCAGCGATAACGTGATCAATGCGGCCGAATCCGGCCAGACCATCGCCGTAACCGGTAAGGTCGATAATGATGTCAAGGCCGGTGATGTGGTCACGGTAAAAGTGGGTACCGAGACCTACCAGACCACGGTGAATGCCGACGGTAAAACCTGGAGTGTCAATGTTCCCGGTTCGGTACTGGCGGCGAATAGCGATGTCAGTGCGAGCGTCACCACCCGTGATACAGCGGGCAACGTGACCACCGCCAATACCAGCCATGCTTATGGTGTGGATACGGTGGCGCCTACCGCGTCGATTACTATCGATGATGTCACCGCCGATAACGTGATTAATGCGGCCGAGTCCGGGCAGACCATTGCGGTCACCGGTAAGGTCGATAATGACGTCAAGGCCGGTGATGCGGTGACGGTGAAAGTCGGCAGCGAGACCTACCAGACCACGGTGAATGCGGACGGCAAAACCTGGAGTGTCAGTGTGCCGGGCTCGGTACTGGCCGCCAACAGTGATGTCAGTGCGAGCGTCACCACCCGCGACACGGCAGGCAATGTGACCACCGCCAATACCAGCCATGCTTACGGTGTGGATACGGTAGCGCCAACGGCGTCTATCTCAATTGACAATGTCACCGCCGATAACGTGATTAATGCGGCCGAATCCGGCCAGACCATCGCCGTAACCGGTAAGGTCGATAACGACGTTAAAGCCGGCGA
>NZ_NWTM01000007.1:0-5605 GCF_004137795.1 Pectobacterium zantedeschiae | reverse complement strand
ATCGGTACTGGCTGCGAATAGCGATGTCAGTGCCACGGTCACCACCCGCGATCCGGCGGGCAATGTCACCACCGCCAACACGAATCACACCTATGGTGTGGATACCGATGCGCCGGTGGCGTCGATTACTGTCGATAACGTCACGGCTGATAACGTGATTAACGCGGCCGAATCGGGCCAGACCATTGCGGTGACCGGTAAGGTTGATAACGACGTCAAG
This sequence comes from Pectobacterium zantedeschiae, assembly GCF_004137795.1. GTDB lineage: Bacteria > Pseudomonadota > Gammaproteobacteria > Enterobacterales > Enterobacteriaceae > Pectobacterium > Pectobacterium zantedeschiae. The sequence goes on along the minus strand of NZ_NWTM01000007.1, from coordinate 5,385 downwards.
GCCGGTGATGCGGTGACGGTAAAAGTGGGTACTGAGACCTACCAGACCACGGTGAATGCGGATGGCAAGACCTGGAGCGTTACGGTGCCGGGCTCGGTGCTGGCGGCGAATAGCGATGTCAGTGCCACGGTGACGACCCGTGATGTGGCGGGTAACGCGACGACGGCGAACACCAGTCACGCGTACGGCGTGGATACCGATGCGCCAGTGGCGTCGATTACTGTCGATAACGTCACGGCTGATAACGTGATTAATGCGGCCGAATCCGGCCAGACCATTGCGGTGACCGGCAAGGTCGATAACGACGTCAGGGCCGGTGATGCGGTGACGGTGAAAGTCGGCAGCGAGACCTACCAGACCACGGTGAATGCCGACGGCAAGACCTGGAGCGTCAGTGTGCCGGGCACCGTATTGGCCGCCAACAGCGATGTCAGTGCCACGGTGACGACCCGTGATACGGCAGGCAATGTGACTACCGCCAACACCAGTCACACGTACGGTGTGGATACCGATGCGCCGGTGGCAGCCATTACTATCGATAACGTTACAGCCGATAATGTGATTAACGCGGCCGAGTCCGGCCAGACCATTGCGGTGACCGGTAAGGTTGATAATGACGTCAAGGCCGGTGACAGTATTACCGTGAAAGTCGGCAGCGAGACCTACCAGACCACGGTGAATGCCGACGGTAAAACCTGGAGTGTGAATGTGCCGGGCGCGGTACTGGCCGCGAATAGCGATGTCAGTGCGACCGTCACCACCCGTGATACGGCGGGCAACGTGACCACCGCCAATACCAGTCACGCTTACGGTGTGGATACCGATGCGCCGGTGGCAGCCATTACTATCGATAACGTTACAGCCGATAACGTGATTAATGCGGCCGAGTCCGGCCAGACCATTGCGGTAACCGGTAAGGTCGATAACGACGTCAAAGCCGGTGATGCGGTGACGGTAAAAGTGGGCAGCGAGACCTACCAGACCACGGTGAATGTGGACGGTAAAACCTGGAGTGTGAATGTGCCGGGGTCGGTGCTGGCCGCGAATAGTGACGTCAGTGCGAGCGTCACCACCCGCGATACGGTAGGGAACGTGACCACCGCCAATACCAGCCACGCCTATGGTGTCGATACCGATGCGCCGGTGGCGTCGATTACTGTCGACAATGTCACCGCCGATAACGTGATTAACGCGGCCGAGTCCGGCCAGACCATTGCGGTAACCGGTAAGGTTGATAACGATGTCAAGGCCGGCGACAGTATTACCGTGAAAGTGGGCAGCGAGACCTACCAGACGACGGTGAATGCCGATGGCAAGACCTGGAGTGTCAATGTTCCGGGCGCGGTACTGGCCGTGAATAGCGATGTCAGTGCGACCGTCACCACCCGTGATACAGCGGGCAACGTGACCACCGCCAATACCAGCCACACCTACGGCGTGGATACCGATGCGCCGGTGGCGTCGATTACCATCGATAACGTCACCGCCGATAACGTGATTAATGCGGCCGAATCCGGCCAGACCATCGCGGTGACCGGTAAGGTTGATAACGACGTCAAAGCCGGTGACAGCATTACCGTGAAAGTCGGCAGCGAGACCTACCAGACCACGGTGAATGCGGACGGTAAAACCTGGAGTGTCAGTGTGCCGGGGTCGGTACTGGCTGCCAACAGTGATGTCAGTGCGAGCGTCACCACCCGCGATACGGCGGGTAACGCGACGACGGCGAACACCAGTCACACGTACAGTGTCGATACCGATGCGCCAGTGGCGTCGATTACTGTCGACAATATCACCAGCGATAACGTGATTAATGCGGCCGAGTCCGGCCAGACCATTGCGGTGACCGGTAAGGTCGATAACGACGTCAAGGCCGGTGATGCGGTGACGGTGACAGTCGGCAGCGAGACCTACCAGACCACGGTGAATGCGGACGGCAAAACCTGGAGCGTCACGGTGCCGGGGTCGGTGCTGGCCGCCAACAGTGACGTCAGTGCGAGCGTCACCACCCGCGATCCGGCGGGTAACGTCACCACCGCCAACACGAATCACACCTATGGTGTGGATACCGAGGCGCCAACGGCGTCTATCTCAATTGACAATGTCACCGCCGATAACGTCATCAATGCGGCTGAATCGGGGCAGACCATTGCGGTGACGGGTAAGGTTGATAACGACGTCAAGGCCGGTGACAGCATTACCGTGAAAGTGGGCGGCGAGACCTACCAGACCACGGTGAATGCGGACGGCAAGACCTGGAGTGTCAATGTGCCGGGATCGGTACTGGCCGCGAATGGTGATGTCAGTGCGAGCGTCACCACCCGCGACACGGCGGGCAATGTCACCACCGCCAATACCAGCCACGTCTATGGTGTGGATACGGTGGCACCTACCGCGTCGATTACTATCGATAATGTCACCGCTGATAACGTGATCAATGCGGCCGAATCGGGGCAGACCATTGCGGTGACCGGTAAGGTCGATAACGACGTTAAAGCCGGCGATTCGGTGACGGTAAAAGTCGGCAGCGAGACCTACCAGACCACGGTGAATGCCGACGGCAAGACCTGGAGTGTGAATGTGCCGGGCGCGGTACTGGCTGCGAATAGCGATGTCAGTGCCACGGTCACCACCCGCGACACGGCGGGCAACGAGACCACGGCTAACACCAGCCACGCGTACGGTGTGGATACCGATGCGCCGGTGGCGTCTATCTCAATTGACAATGTCACCGCTGATAACGTGATTAATGCGGCCGAATCGGGGCAGACCATTGCGGTCACGGGTAAGGTCGATAACGACGTCAAAGCCGGTGACAGCATTACCGTGAAAGTCGGCACGGAAACGTACCAGACCACGGTGAATGCGGACGGCAAGACCTGGAGCGTCACGGTGCCGGGATCGGTACTGGCGGCGAATAGCGATGTCAGTGCGAGCGTCACCACCCGCGACACGGCAGGCAATGTGACCACCGCCAATACCAGTCACGCCTACGGTGTCGATACCGATGCGCCAGTGGCGTCTATCTCAATTGACAATGTCACCGCCGATAACGTGATCAATGCGGCCGAATCCGGCCAGACCATCGCCGTAACCGGTAAGGTCGATAACGACGTTAAAGCCGGCGATGCGGTGACAGTGAAAGTCGGCAGCGAGACCTACCAGACGACGGTGAATGCCGACGGCAAAACCTGGAGTGTGAATGTGCCGGGCGCGGTACTGGCGGCGAACGGTGATGTCAGTGCGACGGTCACCACCCGCGATCCGGCGGGCAATGTGACCACCGCCAATACCAGCCATGCTTACGGTGTCGATACGGTGGCACCTACCGCGTCGATTACTATCGACAATGTCACGGCCGATAATGTGATTAATGCGGCCGAGTCCGGCCAGACCATTGCCGTAACGGGTAAAGTCGATAACGACGTCAAGGCCGGTGATGCGGTGACGGTAAAAGTGGGTACCGAGACCTACCAGACCACGGTGAATGCCGACGGTAAAACCTGGAGCGTCAGTGTGCCGGGGGCGGTGCTGGCCGCGAATAGCGATGTCAGAGCGAGCGTCACCACCCGCGATACGGCAGGGAACGTGACCACCGCCAATACCAGCCACGCCTACGGTGTGGATACGGTGGCACCTACCGCGTCGATTACTGTCGACAATGTTACCAGCGATAACGTGATTAATGCGGCCGAATCCGGCCAGACCATCGCCGTAACGGGTAAAGTCGATAACGACGTCAAAGCCGGTGACAGCATTACCGTGAAAGTCGGCAGCGAGACCTACCAGACCACGGTGAATGCGGACGGCAAAACCTGGAGCGTGAATGTTCCCGGTTCGGTACTGGCTGCCAACAGTGATGTCAGTGCCACGGTCACCACCCGCGACACGGCGGGTAACTCGACGACGGCGAACACCAGTCACACGTACGGCGTGGATACCGATGCGCCAGTGGCAACCATTACTATCGATAACGTTACGGCCGATAACGTGATTAACGCGGCCGAGTCCGGCCAGACCATTGCGGTGACCGGTAAGGTCGATAACGACGTCAAAGCCGGCGATGCGGTGACGGTAAAAGTGGGTACCGAGACCTACCAGACCACGGTGAATGCGGACGGCAAGACCTGGAGCGTCAATGTTCCCGGTTCGGTACTGGCTGCCAACAGTGATGTCAGTGCCACGGTGACGACCCGTGATGCGGCGGGTAACGCGACGACGGCGAACACGAATCACACCTACGGTGTCGATACCGATGCGCCGGTGGCGTCGATTACTATCGACAATGTCACCGCCGATAACGTGATTAATGCGGCCGAATCCGGCCAGACCATTGCGGTGACCGGTAAGGTTGATAATGACGTCAAAGCTGGTGATGCGGTCACGGTGAAAGTGGGCAGCGAGACCTACCAGACCACGGTGAATGCCGACGGCAAAACCTGGAGCGTCAATGTTCCCGGTTCGGTGCTGGCTGCGAATAGCGATGTCAGTGCCACGGTGACCACCCGCGATGCGGCAGGGAACGCGACGACGGCGAACACCAGTCACACCTACGGTGTCGATACCGATGCGCCGGTGGCGTCGATTACTGTCGATAACGTTACGGCTGATAACGTGATTAACGCGGCCGAGTCCGGCCAGACCATTGCGGTGACCGGTAAGGTTGATAATGACGTCAAGGCCGGCGATGCAGTGACGGTGAAAGTCGGTACGGAAACTTACCAGACCACGGTGAATGCGGACGGCAAGACCTGGAGCGTGAATGTTCCCGGTTCGGTACTGGCTGCCAACAGTGATGTCAGTGCGACCGTCACTACCCGTGATACAGCGGGCAATGTGACCACCGCCAACACCAGTCACGCTTACGGCGTGGATACGGTGGCACCTACCGCGTCGATTACTATCGATAACGTCACCAGTGATAACGTGATTAATGCGGCCGAGTCCGGCCAGACCATTGCGGTGACCGGTAAGGTCGATAATGACGTCAAGGCCGGTGATGCAGTGACGGTGAAAGTCGGTACGGAAACTTACCAGACCACGGTGAATGCGGACGGTAAAACCTGGAGTGTCAATGTTCCGGGGTCGGTGCTGGCCGCCAATAGCGATATCTCTGCCACGGTGACAACCCGTGATGCGGCGGGCAATGTTACGACGGCTAACACCAGTCACGCTTACGGCGTGGATACGGTGGCACCTACCGCGTCGATTACTATCGATAACGTCACCAGTGATAACGTGATTAATGCGGCCGAGTCCGGCCAGACCATTGCGGTGACCGGTAAGGTCGATAATGACGTCAAGGCCGGTGATGCAGTGACGGTGAAAGTCGGTACGGAAACTTACCAGACCACGGTGAATGCGGACGGCAAAACCTGGAGTGTG
>NZ_NWTM01000006.1 GCF_004137795.1 Pectobacterium zantedeschiae | reverse complement strand
ATTTTCCAAGCGCTCAAAAACAAACCAAAAAACAGCACTTAGCTCATTAACCATGCAAAATATGAATATAATATGGGCTTGAGGCGTAAAAACGGGGGCATTCGCTCGCGAATGCCCCCGTTGATGACTTCCCGTTTCACATTATTCTTGTCGTGCGACTATCTGTTCGCCTTCAACATCTAATGTGATCGGCTTACCGGGTATCAATTTCCCCCCCAGTATCTGCTGAGCAAGTGGGTTCTCTATCAGTTGCTGTATCGCTCTTTTAAGCGGACGTGCACCATAGACAGGATCAAACCCGACCTCTCCGAGCATACCTAAAGCAGCATCCGTGATCGTGACGCTATATCCACGCTCTTCAAGACGCTTGTACAATCTCTGGAGCTGGATTTGTGCGATCGACGTAATATGCGCCCTTCCCAGTGGATGGAATACGACGACCTCATCGATACGGTTAATAAACTCAGGACGGAAGCTATGGCTAACGACTTCAAGAACCATATCTCTCATTTCGGTATAGCTGCGCTCACCAAAACGTTCCTGAATAAGGTCAGATCCCAGGTTTGACGTCATGATGACAACGGTATTACGGAAGTCGACCGTTCTACCCTGTCCATCAGTAAGGCGACCATCATCCAACACCTGAAGCAGGATGTTAAACACATCAGGGTGTGCCTTTTCTATCTCATCCAGCAAAATGACCGAATAAGGACGACGGCGTACCGCTTCAGTCAGATAGCCCCCTTCTTCATAACCGACATATCCAGGAGGTGCACCAACCAGACGTGAAACCGAGTGTTTCTCCATAAACTCAGACATATCGATACGCACCATGGCGTCGTCACTGTCAAAGAGAAAAGTCGCCAGCGTTTTGCAGAGTTCAGTTTTCCCAACACCTGTTGGCCCGAGGAACAGGAACGACCCAATAGGACGGTTAGGGTCAGATAACCCAGCTCGGCTACGACGAATAGAATTTGCTACCGCTTCAACAGCTTCGTTCTGCCCGATCACTCGCTGATGCAGCTCATCCTCCATTCGCAATAATTTTTCTTTCTCGCTTTCCAACATGCGAGAAACAGGGATCCCAGTCCAGCGTGCCAGCACATCAGCGATTTCAATATCCGTAACTCGATTACGCAGCAAATGCACCGTTTTTCCTTCTTGCTGCGTCGCTGCTGCCAACTGTTTCTCTAGCTCGGGGATTTTGCCGTATTGTAGCTCGGACATTCTCCCCAGATCTCCCTGACGCCGAGCCTGTTCCAGCGCAATTTTCGCCTGCTCTAAAGAGGCCTTGATATTCTGCGTGCCAGTGAGTGAGGCTTTTTCCGCTTTCCACTCTTCGTCTTGCCGGGAATATTCACGCTCTTTTTGGTCAAGTTCTGCACTTAGCAATTCAAGACGCTTTTGGCTAGCTTCATCAGATTCTTTCTTCAGAGCCTGTTGTTCTAGCTTTAACTGAATGATTCGGCGCTCAAGTCGATCAAGAGGCTCTGGTTTTGAATCAATCTGAATACGAATACTGGATGCCGCCTCATCAATCAGGTCAATGGCTTTATCCGGTAACTGGCGATCCGCGATATAGCGATGGGATAGCATTGCCGCCGCAACAATCGCCGGGTCAGTGATTTGTACATGGTGGTGTAATTCATAGCGCTCTTTTAGCCCGCGCAAAATCGCAATGGTATCCTCAACAGTAGGTTCCGCGACAAACACCTTTTGGAAACGGCGTTCAAGAGCAGCATCCTTTTCAATATATTGACGATACTCATCCAGCGTCGTCGCCCCAACGCAATGCAGTTCACCACGCGCCAGCGCGGGTTTTAGCATATTGCCGGCATCCATCGCGCCATCAGCTTTACCCGCCCCCACCATCGTATGGAGTTCATCAATAAACAGAATGACATTGCCTTCCTGTTTAGACAGATCGTTGAGCACGCCTTTCAAACGCTCTTCAAACTCACCACGATATTTCGCACCAGCCACCAGCGCGCCCATATCCAGCGAAAGTACGCGCTTGTTTTTCAGGCCTTCAGGTACTTCACCATTAACGATACGCTGTGCTAATCCTTCTACTATCGCGGTTTTACCCACGCCGGGTTCACCGATTAATACTGGATTATTTTTAGTTCGACGCTGTAAAACCTGAATGGTACGGCGAATCTCCTCATCACGTCCGATAACCGGATCAAGCTTGCCCTGCTCCGCACGTTCCGTGAGATCAATCGTGAATTTTTTCAATGCCTGGCGCTGATCTTCAGCCCCCTGATCGCTCACTTGATCCCCTCCTCTCACCTGATCAATCGCGTTTGTTACACCTTGCTGCGTGACACCCGCCTTTTTCAATATATCCCCTAGCGAGCCGCGAGATTCCAGAGCGGCAAGCACGAAAAGTTCTGAGGAAATAAAGGTATCACCACGCTTTTGCGCGAGTTTGTCGCACATATTTAATACGCGGACTAACTCGTTCGAAGGTTGGACATCACCATCAGTGCCTTCAACCTGAGGCAAACGCGTGATTGCCTGGTCGATTTCGGCTTTCAGGTGATTAAGATTGGCTCCTGCAACAGTCAGAAGTGGGCCAACAGTTCCACCGTCCTGATGAAGCAAAGCGCTCATCAAATGAAGTGGTTCAATAAACTGGTGATCGCGCCCAAGGGCAAGAGATTGGGCATCAGCAAGAGCAAGTTGGAATTTGTTGGTAAGACGATCCAGACGCATAACACCTCCCGTACACTGGTCAAAATTGCTACTGGAGATTAAATGAGGTCATCCCTCAAAAATTTCAAGGTTATTTTGCCAGTCGTGACGGGATTTAAATGTTACTTATCTTGGATCGTCTTAATTCAATAGGTTATATCAGCCAGATTAAACTTGCCATACGGCCAGTCACGCCATCACGCCGATAAGAGAAAAATTTGTGAGGCTCGCTCACAGTACAGAAATTTCCACCAAAAATTTGCGTTATTCCTGCGGCGCGTAAACGTAGACTCGCTAGCTGGTAGATATCGGCAAAAAATTTGTTTCCTTCAGGCCTAAATGCAGAAGCCGCCGACTCATTATGCTGAATAAATGCGTCTCTAACTTCAGGGCCGACCTCAAACGCGTCAGGCCCTATAGCAGGTCCCAGCCATGCCATAATTTGCGAGGGTTTTGCGCGAAAACAGGCTACTGTCTCCTCCAGCACACCCGCATGTAATCCTCGCCAACCCGCATGAGCGGCAGCAACTTCGTCGCCGTTGATCGCACAAAAAAGTACAGGTAAACAGTCAGCCGTCATCACCGCACAAACCTGACCCTTCTTATTGGTATAAGCAGCATCACCGCAAATGGACAATGGAAGTGCTCCACCAATCCGAATCACATCGGTACCATGAACCTGTTCCAACCAGTGTGGCATGGCAGGAAGATCGGCCATCTCCACCAGCGTTTGTCGATTTGCAATGACGTGTGCGAGCTCATCACCCACATGATTTCCCAAATTCAGCGAGTCATAAGGTGCCGAGCTACGCCCGCCAATACGCGTCGTGCTGCAAGATTTCACACTTTCTGGCAAAGGCCAGTCGGGGTATATCAGCATAGTCCGTCACCTCTATAGTCAGCACTTATCGTATTGAATGCATTACCAGTCGAGTTGATCCTGAAACGCCGCGGTATCGACTTTCAACGCATCAATCAAATCGACCATATCCTGCGGCAGTGCCGCATGCCATTCCATTTGAATTCCGGTAATAGGGTGGTAGAAGCGCAGCATCGTGGCATGCAGTGCCTGACGATCGAACCCACGCAGCGTTTCAATGAAATCATCCGAAGCACCTTTTGGCGGACGAGGACGGCCACCGTATAACTGATCGCCAACCAAAGGATGGTCAATGTGCGACATATGGACACGAATCTGATGGGTACGGCCCGTCTCCAGACGCAACCGCAAACGGGTATGCGCACGGAAATGTTCCATAATGCGATAGTGCGTCACGGCAGGCTTGCCCATCGGGTGCACCGCCATGTGAGTACGCTTCGTTGCGTGACGAGCGATAGGTTGATCGACCATGCCACCTGCCGTCATCGAACCAATCGCGACAGCCTCATATTCACGGGTAATTTCACGAGCCTGCAATGCTTCAACTAAACGCGTCTGTGCTGGTACGGTTTTCGCAACGACCATGAGCCCGGTAGTATCTTTATCAAGTCGGTGCACAATCCCTGCACGGGGCACATCGACAATCTCAGGATAGTGATGTAACAAGGCATTCAATACCGTGCCATCTGGGTTACCAGCACCAGGGTGAACCACTAGATCTCTGGGTTTGTTGATGACGAGAATGTCCTCATCTTCATACACGATATCCAGCTTGATATCCTGTGCTTCCCAGCGTGCCTCTTCTTCAATCAATGCATCAATGGCTACCGATTCGCCGCCAAGTACTTTCTCTTTTGGCTTATTGATGACATTGCCGTTAATCTGTACCCGATTCTCAAGAATCCACTCTTTTATGCGGGATCGTGAATAATCAGGGAACAATTCGGCCAAAGCCTGATCTAAACGTTGTCCGAGTTGAGATTCGGCCACCGTTGCGGTGAGTTGTACTTGTTGTGCCATATTATGCAGCTTCTTCGTTAACGTTGGGTTTTGACGGCGACGCCGTTTAAAATAATGTACTATTGTAGCTGGTCTAAATCGGGAGCTTAACGGACAGCCTCCCGGAATAACATTCTGAGGATAATCAAAACGTCATGACGCGTATGAAATATCTGGTGGCTGCCGCCACGTTGAGCCTGGCGCTGGCTGGTTGCTCCAGCAATTCCAAAGATGCGGTTCCTGATAGTCCGCCATCTGAAATCTATGCCAATGCTCAACAAAAACTGCAGGACGGCAACTTTAAAGCAGCCATCACGCAGTTGGAAGCACTGGATAACCGGTATCCCTTTGGTCCCTATTCGCAGCAAGTACAGTTGGATTTGATCTACGCCTACTACAAATCCGCAGAGCTGCCACTGGCCCAAGCTTCTATTGACCGCTTCCTGCGACTCAACCCGACTCATCCAAACGTGGATTATGTCCTGTACATGCGCGGCCTGACCGACATGGCGCTGGATGATAGCGCGTTACAAGGCTTCTTCGGCGTCGATCGCTCCGATCGCGATCCACAGTATGCTCGCACCGCATTCCGGGATTTCAGCAAGCTCATTCAGGGGTACCCGAACAGCCAATACGCCACCGACGCAAACAAGCGTTTGGTTTACCTAAAAGAGCGTTTGGCCAAGTATGAACTTTCTGTCGCGCAATACTACACGAAACGCGGCGCTTATGTGGCAGTAGTTAATCGCGTTGAGCAAATGCTACGTGATTACCCTGACACTCAGGCAACAAAAAATGCCCTGCCGTTGATGGAAAGCGCCTACCGTGAACTACAGTTGGCCGCACAGGCGGACAAAGTCGCAAAAGTCATCGCGGCTAATCCGGCATAATAAATGATAAGCGACATCCACTAATGAGACGGCGACTTCGGTTGCCGTTTTTTTATGGTTCAATCAGTTCGTTATACGTCGATGAGCAGAAAAATAGGGTTGGCAGGAGTCAGAAACAGCGCGGTAACGTCAATACATCCTATCAATAATGGCACAGGCCAGATGCCCCCTCAAGTACTTCCCTTCTATTCCCGATGGTGCTTCACAAATCGCGTTTTCTTGACAAAAAGTGACGAAAAAAAGCGATCAATATCACGCTTTTTGCCTCAACTCACTGTATGCTGAAATTATCCAAGACGGACATAGGCAGAGAGGTAAGTTTATATGACTATTAATATTACCAGTAAGCAAATGGATATCACCCCCGCAATTCGTCAACATGTCGAAGACCGTCTTTCTAAGCTGGATAAGTGGCAAACCCAGCTAATTAGCCCACATATTATTCTGTCAAAAGAACCACAGGGTTTTGTAGCCGATGCTACTATCAGTACGCCAAATGGCCCGCTGGTTGCCAGCGCCAAGCATGATGATATGTATGCCGCCATCAATGAGCTAGTTACCAAACTAGAACGCCAGTTGGACAAACTCCAACATAAAGGTGAAGCCAGACGCGCGGTTGCTGGTGTCAAAGAAGCTAATCTACAACCAACGCAAGAAGAGTAATCTCTACACACTTCATATCAATATAACGCGCCCAAGGGCGCGTTTTTGCATAGTACGCATGGATACCAGCGGCCTAAAGAGCCAATGCTATACACACTTTAAAAGTGCACTCGGCGATTTTGTATTGACAGGATGAAAAGCCAACAGTTACCTTACCTGCTCAGAATCTGGATATCTTCCTGACTAACCGAGCAAACATGATAAATAAACCGTTTTTCTTCGTATTCTTTTTCACCTTCCCCTGATTTGGGAGGCGATTCGTCGTAAGAGCAAGAATACGAAGACGAACAAAGAAGCCTCCTGACCAGGAGGCTTTTTTTATATAAGAACATAAGATAGGTAACAGCATCATGACAGACAACCCATTACTGGTACTGCGAGAACGCATCAGCGCATTGGATCTGCAATTAATTGAATTGTTGGCACAAAGACGAGAACTGGCGTTGGACGTTGCCCGCAGCAAATTGCATTCGCATCGCCCTATCCGGGACAAAGAGCGTGAGCGTGATTTGCTGGACAAGCTGACAGCAGCGGGGAAAAAACACCATCTTGATGGCCATTATATTACTCGCTTATTTCAGCTCATCATTGAAGATTCCGTACTGACGCAGCAGGCACTCTTACAACACCACCTCAACCAAACAACGTCACACTCTGCCCGCGTTGCATTTCTCGGTCCGAAGGGGTCTTATTCCCATCTCGCTGCTCGCCAATATGCTGCGCGACATTTCGAGCAATTTATTGAATGTGGTTGCCAGAAATTTCAGGACATTTTCAACATGGTGGAAACAGGGCAAGCTGACTATGCTGTTCTGCCGATTGAAAACACCAGCTCAGGTTCGATCAACGATGTCTACGACCTGCTGCAACACACGGGTTTATCCATCGTCGGTGAATTAACCAACCCGATAAATCACTGCGTCTTAGTTGCCACCAATACGTCATTGGCACAGATCGAAACGGTTTACAGCCACCCACAACCATTTCAACAGTGCAGCCATTTCATCAATCGTTTTCCGCACTGGAAAATTGAATATTGCGAGAGTACGGCTGCGGCGATGGAAAAAGTGGCTGCGCTCAATTCGCCAAAAGCAGCGGCACTTGGCAGCGAAGCTGGTGGTCAGCTTTACCAGTTACAGGTACTGGAACATGATCTGGCGAATCAATCGCAAAACATCACTCGCTTCATTGTATTAGCGCGTAAACCGATTGACGTGACTGAACAAGTGCCAGCAAAAACCACATTGATTATGGCAACCGGTCAACAGTCAGGCGCGTTGGTAGAGGCCCTATTGGTATTGCGTGATAACGGTATTGTAATGACCAAGCTGGAGTCCAGACCAATCAACGGTAACCCGTGGGAAGAGATGTTCTATCTTGATGTGCAGGCCAACTTGCGCGGCGATGCCATGCAGAAAGCACTAAAAGGATTAGCCCCCATTACCCGCTCATTAAAAGTGTTGGGTTGTTACCCCAGTGAAAATGTCGTTCCCGTCGATGTGAACGAATAGTCGGTGTAAACGAATAATTAAAAAAGCCATCCAAGTTTCCACCAGGATGGCTTCTCAAGCACAATCTAAAGCTCAAACGCACTTACTGACGAATATCGTTTGCCTGACGCAAAAGCACCCGGCTCTCTGCCTGAAAGCGCTTGGCATAATCGCCGAACCAGTGTTCAACTTTCTTAAAGCTACTGATAAATTCCGCTTTATCTACCTGCTCCAGTAACTCAATGGCTTCGCCAAAACGTTTGTAGTAACGCTTAATCAACGCTAGGTTATCTTCTGAAGACATAATGATGTCGGCATACAACTGTGGATCCTGCGCAAATAGCCGCCCAACCATGATCAATTCCAGACGATAGATTGGCGATGACAATGCTAATAGCTGTTCAATCTGCACATTCTCTTCCGCTAAATGCAGGCCATAGGCAAATGTCGCGAAGTGACGCAGCGCTTGAATGAACATCATATTCTGATCGTGTTCAATCGCGCTAATGCGATGCAGACGCGCACCCCATACCTGAATTTGTTCCAGTAGCCACTGATAGGCCTCTGGCTGTCGGCCATCGCAGTAAACGACAACCTGTTTGGCAAGACTACCGCTGTCTGGCCCAAACATGGGATGCAACCCAAGTACCGGGCCACTATGCGCGGCAAGCATCGCCTGAAGCGGACCATTTTTTACCGATGCCAGGTCAACCAAAATGCAGTCATCCGGCAAGGCAGGCAAACGTGCAATAACCTGTTCAGTTACGTGAATCGGCACACTGACAATCACCATACCCGCATCAGACAACAGCTCATCAGCACGCGGCCAGTCATCTTGCTCGAGGATCTTCACCTGATATCCCGACAGCGTGAGCATTTTCTCAAACAGATTGCCCATTTGCCCCCTGCCACCAATGATGACAACCGGACGAAGTTGTGGGCAAAGCGTTTTAAAACCTTTGTCATTTTCGCTGGTATAGGATTCGCGCATCGTGCGTCGCAGGATATCTTCAATGAGATCCGGCGGCACCCCCATCGAAGCAGCCTCTTCACGACGTGAGCTGAGCATGGCCGCTTCACGATCGGGCGCATAAATGGGTAAACCATAACGACTTTTCACTTCACCCACTTCCGCCACCAAACGCAACCGACGTGACAAGAGCGCGACAAGCTCCTTATCGACTTCATCTATCTGATCACGTAATGCGGTCAGTTCAGCTACCATATCTTATGACTCTCCTGAATGTTTCACGCGTGCAGCACTCAGATCTTGATGAACGGAACGCAGCAACGTTTCTGTACTTTCCCAGCTGATACAGGCATCCGTGACCGATACACCGTAGCGCATATCTGAACGCGGTTGTTCTGAAGACTGGCTTCCCTCGTTAAGGTGGCTTTCCAGCATCAACCCTATAATCGAACGATTTCCCGCCTTGATTTGTTCAATCGCAGATTCAACAACCAGTGGCTGACGGCGGTAGTCTTTATTTGAATTGCCATGGCTACAATCTATCATCAGCGCAGGTCTCAGTCCCGCTTCCTGCATCTGTTTTTCACATTCGGCGACATCCTGCGCACTGTAGTTTGGTTTTTTACCACCGCGCAGAATAACGTGACCATCGACGTTCCCCTGCGTTTGCAGCAGACAAACTTGCCCAGTTTGATTGATACCAACGAAACGGTGAGGCATCGCGGCGGCTCTCATCGCATTAATTGCCGTTCCCAGACTACCATCTGTACCGTTTTTGAACCCAACAGGCATAGACAGACCGGAAGCCATTTCGCGGTGCGTTTGTGATTCAGTCGTACGTGCGCCGATAGCCGACCAACTAAATAGATCACCCAAGTACTGCGGACTGTTAGGATCAAGCGCTTCTGTCGCCAGAGGTAGTCCCATATTTACCAGTTCCAACAGCAGCCCACGAGCGATGTGCAGCCCAGATTCAACATCAAATGAACCATCCATGAACGGATCGTTGATGAGCCCTTTCCAGCCCACGGTTGTACGCGGTTTTTCAAAATAAACGCGCATCACAATGTAGAGGCGATCGTTTAGTTCAGCGGCAAGCGACTGCAAACGACGCGCGTATTCCAATGCAGCATCCGTGTCATGAATTGAACAAGGTCCGCAGACAATCAGCAGACGATCATCACGGCCATGAATGATATCCGCAATGGTTGCTCTCGCTTGCGCAATATCACGTTGCTCTGCATCGTTAAGCGGAAACTTGGCTTTCAATTCATCGGGAGTAATCAAAACCTGTTCTGCGCTGATATTAATATTATTAAGTGAATCTTTTTGCATGATCCCATTCCTGAAGAGTTCGGTATGTTCGCGATCGTCGGTACAACCTACTGTCTGTACAACTAACCTACGCGTGATGTTTACACCATAACACGAACCGTAAAGATTTCAATCCACCTGGTGTAAATAAAAAATTACCACCACAAATATTGCCAGAAAAACGATATCTGCATGCCTTCTCACTTCCCGACGCAACCATGCGAATCCCCGGTGTGAATAATGATAGAATCACGCTAACAAGGGGGAAGGATGCTGAAAGCCATAATCATCGATGATGAACAGCTGGCACGCGAAGAGCTCAGCCTGCTGCTGGAAAATGAATCTGATATCACCATCATTGCACAGTGCAGCAACGCGTTGGAGGCAATACCCGCTATCCATCGGCTGCAACCAGATGTGATTTTCCTGGATATCCAGATGCCAAAGGTCAGCGGTTTAGAGCTGGTTGCTATGCTGGATCCAGAAAATATGCCTTACGTCGTCTTCGTAACAGCCTATGATGAATACGCAGTGAGGGCATTTGAAGAGCATGCTTTTGACTATTTACTTAAACCACTGGATGCACAACGGCTGAGTAAAACGCTAAATCGTCTACGCCGAGGCATTAGTGTAAATAAAAACGTACAGATAATTGCAGAGCCTTTGCTTCGCCATATTCCCTGTAACGGGCACAATCGTATTTTTTTGCTCAAGATTGAGGAAGTCGAGTATCTTTGTTCGGAACTCAGTGGCGTGCATGTAGTAGGCGTCAGTCAGTCTGGCTATACCCAACTTTCACTGAAAACGCTGGAAGAAAAAACGCCTTTCGTCCGTTGCCATCGTCAATATATGGTTAACACAGAGCAACTGAAAGAAATCCAGTTAATGGAAAACGGTGCAGCAGAAGTGCTAACACATACGGGAAAACACATTCCTGTCAGTCGCCGCTACCTCAAATTACTGAAAGAAAAACTGGGCATCGCCTGACGTGATGCTCCTTCGGGCCGATGGCCGCAGATATGAAGGTTGATGATGAAATACAGTTATGTCTTGGCTGTAATTCTTTTAATGACAGCGTGCCAAAGCAACGTACCATCGCTGCCGGCTAAAAGTGAGTCAGGGTTCTGGTATGAAGCTGGTTATCAGGATGCGACCTCTGGCGTGGTCGTAAAAGACGACGGCACCTTACAGGAATGGTTTGGTAACCCACAGGTTGACCGTGAAACCTATCTGCGTGGTTACCACGCTGGGCAATCGGCTTTTTGCCGTGCAGACAATATGGAAGAATGGGGAAAAGCAGGGAAAAACTTTCCCGCCAGCTGCGATGGCGTAGAGGCTGCGGAGACACTACGAGCTCGCTGGCAACAGAATCTACCTTAATATCCTCCTGAATACGATGATCCATACTAATGCGCAACGTAGCTAACGGAAGGCTATGGCTCATCGTATCTGGTAACAATTCCACTCACTTTTGTACTCGTACAGAAATACACCAGACATACCTCTCCCCTATTATCACCCACTCAAATAATCACATCTAGTTATTAAAAACTTGATACTGGGATAACACAAGATCATAGACCACTGCTAGTTAATCCCATTATTCCTGATAGCGATTGATATTCTGGAGTGTTCATATGTCCGGTTCAAACAAGCCTCATCACTCATCGCCAAATAACAGCTCAAGGCTCTTATCACACGATGCCTCATCAAAGGAAAGCCAGGGTGAATGGGTCTGCGCGGTAAAGAACAATATTCTCGAGTCAGGCGCTCACCTCGGCATTTCCGTAGAGGAACAGTTGGTGCTTCTGGACGCTTTCTCCCATCTTGAGTTAGGCCAGTTTTTACTAAAACACCATGGGCTAAATGCGCACTGGACACATAATGTAATAGCACATCGACCAACTCACTACGTCAACTCGCTCGAAGAGATCATCTACACACAATTACCCAACGTTTTGGCGACACGTGAACGATTCGGTATTTTCCAGAGTCTGCTTCAAAAACTCTTGCGCCCAGACGCTATCATGATATCTGTTCCCTGCGGGGTCATGGCAGATTTACTGCTGCTGGATTATACGCAGCATCGAGATGTGAAATTAATTGGGATCGATCTGGATAAACAGGCGCTGGAAGAAGCTTATAAACTTGCCAGCCAGCAAGGGTTAGAAAACCAGATATCGTTAGTACTTGCGGATGCCTGGACAATTGATTTAGCCGCCCAAGCAGATGTAATTACCAGCAATGGACTTAATGTTTATGAACAAGATGATGACAAAGTCATCGAGCTTTACCGCGTATTCTACTCTGGATTGAAGCCAGGAGGCACGCTGATCACCAGCTTTATGACACCGCCTCCTACGCAGTCGCAAGACTCACCATGGACAAACACAGCCCCGAAATTGCTAGCGCTTCAGCATGTACTTTTCTCACGCATTATTGGGGCAACATGGACAGCGTTTCGTACCCACAAACAAACACAGTCGCAGTTAGAACAAGCCGGATTCACAAATATTCAGTTTATTAACGATCGTATGCATATGTACCCAACGGTCATCGCTAACAAAACGTTTTAATTAGGGTAGAAAATCAGTATCAACGCGATACGTTGATCGCCGTAACCGATCAATATTGGAAAATTGATCTGTATAAACGTTTATAAAATAACCATATCTAATGTCATCATGGTACTGAAATTCAAACAATAATGATCGCACCAGGGAAAACCAAGCCCACCAGAATGGTGGGCTTTTTACTGCAATCAAGCACAAAAAAATGGGTTTAGCCAAAGGCTAAACCCCTTATTCATAACAACTTTCGGATGTTGCGAAAGCGCTATCTTAGTTAAGACGCTTTTCAAAGACCTCATTAAAAAACATATTCTTATCATAAAAAACAATACGTTATACTGTTATAGATAGTAATGTTTAGTAGCCTTTATTATTCTCTGCCGCCACTTTGCCGCCACTGTAACCAGCGAGGGGATTGAGATGAGCCGCTTCTTCCAGATGGTCAGGGGCAAAGTGTGCATACCGCATCGTTTCACGAATGTTGGCGTGCCCAAGAATGCGCTGAAGTACCAAGATGTTCCCGCCGTTCATCATAAAATGTGACGCGAAGGTGTGCCGTAAAACGTGGGTATTTTGCCCTTCAATAAGCTCGATGTTTGTTAAAGCCAGCATCTTTACAAAATCCTGATAGCACGGCTGGAACATCTTTCCTTGTAATTCTGATAACTCATCATGAAGCCAACGCGGGATCGGCACCGTCCGGTTTTTTTTGCCTTTGGTTTTAAAGAACGTCAGCTTGTAAGGCGATAGCTGAGAACGGGTTAGCCCTTCTGCTTCACTCCACCTTGCTCCTGTTGCCAGACATACTTTAACAATCCGCGTAAGGTAAATTTTTCCGTAGCGTTCGCAGGCATCCAGCAATTGTTGGATTTGGGAGGTCGTCAGCCACGACATTTCACGATCTGCTTCTTTAAAGATGCGCATCCCTTCTAACGGGTTAGGCAACGTCCACTCCCCTAGCCTTTTCAGTTCATTGAACATGGCATAAAGGTATTGGTGTTCTCGGTTCACCGTGATCGGTTTCGCTATCCACATTTTGGGGTCAGAATGGTAGCCGTTATCAATTTCTCCACGTAGACGTTTATCCCGGTAATGCGCCCAGTCTTTCGCTGTCAATCTTGAGGCCACCGGGTCACCTAGCCCGTTACAGATGATACGCAGTTTACCCATACGGGATTTACTGGCACTAAGTGCCTGCCCGTGCAAATTATTCCAAAGCTCAATCAGTTCACTAAGGTTGCGGCGATCCTCTTTCTCACCAAGCCACGGTTTATCTTCCACCTCACGCATGGTGTAGGTTTCAAAGGATTCTGCTTCACCTTTTGTGTTAAACGTCTTTCTTATTCGCCGGGAGTCTCGCCCGTTTGGGTAGCACTCACACAACCATTTCCCGCTAGGTAATTTTCGTACTGACATCTAATTTTAACTGGTTAATTTGAGAAGAATATTTTTTAAATTTTCCGCAATGTACAGAAAATCATCATTGAGTATGAAGTGCTTTCTCACTCAGACTCATTCGTAAACACAGCAACAGTTTTAGTTAGGATGCTCTCTAACTCTTTTTTACTCACATTCTCAGCGGTGATTTCTTTTATCTTTTCGTTTTCTATTGCGATATGGATTTTTCGACCTTTCCTATTTTTCAGCCACTCGACGATGACATAGGCCAATAGAGCAAGATAAACGCTGGCATCTTTTGTCTTGTATACAAAGTCGATAACATCTTCTATTGTTGTGCTGGCGCTGAAACACTCTATTTGGCTTAACTCAATACCGTGCTTAATACATAATTCCCGAAAATCATCATCAACCCTCAAACGGATTCTTTGGTACTCCATGGATATACTCCTTTATGCTCATTCAATTTATAACCGACTGAGATTGACAAAAATACTCATCAGCGCAGCTTTTGACATGTTACTGCTTGGTGAGGTTCATCGACACATAGAAAAATCTTGCTTGGCTACAAGTAAAGAAAATCTAAAAAAAGGAAAAGGGATTGTATTAATAGTAAAATAATCCCTTATGACCCATGTACTTTTAGTCTTTATCTTTTTCAACAGGAGAAAGTGTACTCTCTTGGTGGCTATGTTCTTTAACTCTTTTTATTAAATTATTAGCCATCTCATTGTGCATTAACCTCAGAATCTTACTTTCTCTCTTAAAATGTTTTTTATCTAAAGAATCCAGTGGGGATTTCAATATTTCCTTCTGCACGCCCTTTATAAATTCTGAAACATGAGATTCACCAATCTCTTCAATTTCAGATTTTATTGAAAGGAGAGATAATGTTAATACTTTTTTATACGCATAGTCTTCAATGATTTGTTTTTGTTTATTATATTGATAAGCACAAAACCATGCACCTAATAAAAACAAAGGTGCAATGGCCAAACGGGCAATGATAATTGATGTTTGACTTCCCCCCTCCAGCCTTTTGTCGATTAATGTATTTGTCACTTCAGGAAATACAGTTGCCAGGCATATTAATATTGCTCCTATAAGAAAAAGCCCACCGAACAAAAGCCATAGTACAACTAATCTTTTTGCATTTTCATATTGTGCTTTGAAATGCCCTCCAACAGCAACATCGCTAGCCTTATCTAAGGCATTCTTAGCTTTTTCTGTAATATCATCAATATCTTTGGTTTTATTTAAAAAAAATGTTTTTACTGACGAAAATCCAGTTTGTAATGTATCAACCCTTGATTGAACATCAATTGAATCACTCTTTATCTTTTCAAATTCATCCAAAAGAACACCAACTTCAGAATGGTATTTTTCGATAATATTTCTGGATGAAGAAATAACATCATTTGCTTTACCTAAGTGTGCTATTTTTCTCTTTGTGTCTTCCTCATTGAACTCAAGGCTAGCTAATTTCTCTCTATATAAATCATCTAACTCCTGTAATTTATCCCGACTCTCCATCACACTATCAATTTGCAAATCCATTGTTTTTTTAGTTTTCATAAATCTGCTTATGAGATCTTCTGAGCTTTTAACATCTAACTCTAGATTTGATAAGGTACTACCATACCTAGTGAGTAACTCATCCCTTTTATTCGTCACTTCATCATGTTCTTCTTGTAGTGATGTAACTACATCCTGTAATTCATTATTTACTCTAACAAGTTCATTATATGTACCTTGAGCTTCAGGATAAGAATAATTTTCCAAAAGCATAAATGCCGACTTCTTTAAGTCAATAACTTCATCAAGTTTATAATTCAGATATTCAGATCTTCTTAGATTAGAACTGATACCAATCAAAGAAATTAATTTATTTATTTTTCTGAGTTTCTTAAGCATTTCGATGCTAATTTTTTTTATTCCATCTAACAAATCATTATTAATATAATGTGACTTATACCTCCTCAGAAATAATGTAATACTATGAATAGACTCACTTATTTTGTCCTGGATATTATCTTCCGTCATGAGCACTCCCTTTGCATGTAATAGTCGAAGTATATAAAAATCAATGTTTATTTAAAAATTAACGCTATAATCATATTGCTGTTTTAAAAACAATAGTAACGATACCTTTTACAACCACGTCACCTACAGTGCAATCGAATTCACTATCACGACCACTGACGATTAGTTTATTTCCCGGACGCCGCGATACAGAATATACATCTAAGGTTCCATCAATATCTAAAAGCCATGTGCCGTTAGATATTTCACCCTCTCCCATTTCGACCAGCCAAGCGTCTTTGCCTGAGCGTACGTAGCATAGTTTTTCTTGAGTAATACCCTCAGGTAAAAATGATGCATCAATAGCACAAAATCCATCTTCTTCTAACTTGCCAGCCAGCAGACGTTTTTTATCAATGTTGATGGTTTCTGGCGCAATCTCATCCGTTCCTTGCGCTGTAGTCGCTTTGCCCTTCCCTGTCGCCAGCCACTCAAGAGAAACGCCAGTATCCAGCGCACAGGCAATCACTACATCACCGGGAAAAAAGTTACGACGAATCCATGTGCTGATCGTCGCGGTAGAAATCCCCAGCAGGTCGCCTAACTCTTTTTGTGTTCTGAACCCGTAGGCATCCATCATCCGGCGCAGCACTGCTTTCCCACCTGATGCGAGTATCTGATCGTAAAGCGGCTTGCCTTTTAAAATCCCCGCATCAGTTTGCAAATGCGAATTATCAAACTCACCAGTAACTAACCAATTCACATCAGCACCAGTATCAAGGGCACATTGCACGATTACATTTCCGGGAACCTGCCCACGCTGTAGCCAACTAGCGACATTACTCTTAGCAATACCAAGTTTTTCTCCTAACTCCTTTTGCATGGTAAACCCATAAGAAGAAAGGATTCTTTCCAGTACATCGCTAACCACCGCATTTTCAAGACGCATAAATCACCACAATGGACGCTATTTTTTATTTACAGTTAAATAAAAGCGATCTAAAGTGCTCCCATCTGCCAAGATGTGAACATAACCAAACATTACTACCAACCAAAGAAGGATGATGCGATATGCAAACCGCAAAATCAACCGAACTATCTCAGGAAAGCGCTGTTTCAACGCTTAATCCTGAGCAATTCCAACAGTTAGCCACCGTATTAACTATCGCATTAGAGCCTATGCTTCGTGCCTCAATTGCAGATGTTATGACCGTCGCCGAGTTCTCCAAAGTAAGTGGGGTCAGCGATAGCCTTGTTCGTAAATGGCTTGATGACGGTACTCTTATCCGTGCAGCGGCAGGTAAAGGCCATGCAGATAAATCTCGCGTTTTAATCAATGTGCTCGCATGGCGTGAGCGCTTGCGCCAACAGGCCGTCAATTGCCGATACATCAAGTCAAAAGCGTAATTAACAATTCGATTATTCAAACTAAAGGGAATTTCGGCATGTTTGATTATCAGATTTCCATACACCCACACTTTGACCGCGCCTGTCAGGCGTTCGCGTTAAAACACAATTTGGCGAAGCTGGCCGGACAGGTGGGCATGAATCATCAGACCCTGCGTAACAAATTGAATCCAGACCAGCCGCACAAGCTGACCTGTGACGAACTGATGACCATCACCGATGTAACTGAGGATGCGGCGCTGATCGATGGGCTTTTGGCGCAGCTTAATTGCCTGCCAGCCGTGCCAGTGAATGAGGCAAAGGCAGAACGGCTAACCACGTATGTATTGCAGGCCACCGCCGCAGTGGGCGCGGTTGCTGCTGAAAGCGTATCGGATGAGCGTATGACGCCAGCGCGTCGGCATAACGTGATCGAGAGCATCAACGCGGGTGTGCGTTATTTGTCGCTTGTCGGCTTAACGTTGCAGACGCGTATTCAGGCTAACCCCGCGTTAGCGTCAACCGTAGATGCACTGAGCGGTATTAGTGCGTCGTTGAATATTGGGTGAGTAAGAAAAATGAAAATGCCGATTTTTGGTCTGATTAATGCCATGCGTGAAGATTTGAAAAAAAGACATGTCAACATTAAGAATGCGAATTCGTTTCTTGACGATGCGGAAGAATACGCGCGTGAAATGAGCAATGAGATTACTGAGTTGAAAGCGGCATCACAACAATCAAGTGGTTGTTTCATTAACTTGAATAAGGACAGTAAACATACCGCCACTTTATGCCGCCAATATTATTTTCAAGGTGAACATGTCGGTAATATTCACTATGTGGTTGAATGTTTTGCTGATAAAAATTACGGCAGCGTTTCCAACATCGTTGATGGTATTGACGATTTCATTTCCTCAAGATTTATAGAGGAAAAAACGCCGTCAAAAGATACCTATGGTTGTATGCGTATTAATACGATTGATGGCCGCATTGTTATCAAATCTGATTCCATAGTGGCGATTTCTGAAATTAAAAGAAAACATGGTGTAACCGCTGTTATACATCTTAATTCAGGTAAGCGGTTTGATACTGGCCTTTCTTATGAAAAAATTGCATCTGCTTATTTGGATTATTTGGGTAAAGAACGCGGGACGATTAAACGCCCCGTCGGTATTTAAATGTTCCCCACAAATCCTTTGGGGCTGATATTAGTACCTAAACTACGGTCAAGTGCTTTGCCTAATTGTTTATAGAGGCTTTCAATTTCATGACGGTCATTTTCGGACAATTTGATCGGTTCAATAACGTCGAGAGTTTGTGAAAGCGTTTTATCGAGAAGATTGATTATTTCCTTTTCAATCATGATTCCCTCTTTTGTGGTTGGTTGTTTTTGGCGATTCAATCCTACCACAAGGCCATGCGCCGGGCATGGCTAAAACCCGGCACTTATTTGCAACCGTCTATCCGTGGGCGGTTACCAATAGGAAGGAGGAAACCATGCAAGCACCAATATCAATAGCGCCGTTCCTCTGGTGGCACCAGACGGAGACAAAACCAGATTTTACGATCACCAAAGGCAAAGGCCGTCAGGGGATCATCATCCGTAACCGCTCGGCAAATTATGCCCAGCGGGTTATCCGTTCTATCAAGTCAGTGCTACGGAGGAACGCATGACAGCCTTTACCGTCAGCAGTATGCAGAATTTACCCGCCGGGCTGCGCAACGTGATCGGCAAGCACTTTGCCGATAGTCGCTGGCGCGAAACCTGCGCGTATTACAACAGCCTGCATGAGCGCGACCGTTTGACCATCTGCTTTCATGCGCAGATGAAAAAGAGCCAGACCGTTTACCGTCTGGAAGAAATGCCAACCGCAGAACGTGAGCGTATTGTCTGTGCGATTGACGAGCTACGCCGCATATTCTCGCTGAGCCGCAAACGTCGTGAAAAAACCTCGACCTTTTTAAGTTGGTTAAGTGTCGGTGAAAGACGGTCGTTATTTTTTCATGCGGGATTAAGTGAAAATGAATTTAATCAGCCTTACTGGAGGATTGATGATGTTTCATGTCCGTGGCGAAATAAAATATCACATGCCTTAAATGAGCTATTCAGCTTGTTTGAAGCCGCCCCCGATATCCTGACGGCAATTAAACCCGAAGAATATCTGAATTAAATAACCTCCTGAAATTAATTAGGCGCTTAACCGCGTCGGGACTCCCTTTATCTGAGGATTATATGCACATGTATAAAACAGTCGGTCAGGCGATGCACCGCAAGGCTGAAAGCGAGGGCATTCAGTTAATGCTTTCTCAGGCACGTAATGAGGCGAAAGCCGATGCGCACACGTCGTTTTCTTCTCGTCTGGATAAGTTGGCGACTCATGCCGCTATTAATGAATTAAGCAGTGTTGAAATCATCGAATTATTACGTCAGGAATCAGACGCCTTTAATCATTCCGGGTCAGATATCAAGGCGGTGATGTAATGGAAAACCCAGCTTACAACCGCGTCGATGTCAACGGCAATTATGCAATAGCGAAAGTCGGCTATGACTTTGCGCTGGGCGAAATTAAATGCGGGAAAGAAGACGGCGACCAGCCTAATTTATCCACGCTGGCTGTTTATCAAAACCCCGTCAGCCTCATTAACGATTTTGTGCATCGAGCTATCGCCACCGAAATTTGGCGCGGAAACGTCACTGATGCCAAGAAATTGCTGACCGAAAGCAAGCGCTTTGCGGCGCTGTGCCAGTCAGCTTTTGACCAGCTCAATAACGATAAGGAGCAAGAGTAATGCCGGATGCTATGGACATGGTGCAGCAGCGCCAGCAAGACATGTTAGACCATCAGATCGCCATCGCCCGGAGCGCCCAGCGCGGCGTTTCTGCGTTCGAGTGTGAAGACTGCGATCAACCGATACCCGAAGCTCGCCGGGCAGCAATCGAAGGCGTGACCCGCTGCGCGTCCTGTCAGGGCATTCACGAACTGAAAGGTAAGCATTATCGGGGTGGGTTATGAGTAACGACCTTATCACCGAAGATTTACCGCCAATGTCACGTCTGGCGATGGAATATGCGGCTAGAGCATCCGCTTTAGCTAAAGAGATTGCCCTGCAAGAAAAGAAGAAAGCCGATTTAACTCAACTGGTTCTAAGTGAAATCAATGATTTTTTTGCAGGTATCAGCCAACCCGGCGCGCCAGAGGCAGCGGAAGAAATGCAGGCCGCTTTGATGGCGCGTGTTGAATCAGTGATGCGCGATCATCAATGACCACGACCCATCGGGGGCGCTCCGCTCCCACTCCACCGCCACCTTTTCCCGGCAGCACCCGCGAGGCGTTCGTGGGTGCGTATCCGTGGAACGCCCCACGCCCGGCCATCGTGCCGGAAGAAAGACAGCTTACCCGTGAGGAATGGACTCAGGGGCAAGCCGTTTTAGCCAAAATTAACCAGCAACCGCACTTCCTGCGCGAAATCTGCCTGAATCGCTACGTTTACCTGAAAAAAAATAAAGGGATGCTGAGCGCTAATCGTTTTCTGGTTAACAGCTTTATGCAGCGCATGTGGCCGCGTATTGAGGCAATCAATACCCGCCACGCGATGAATCGCCATGCTTCCGAGTGTTTCCTGTCTGAATCTGACGCTTATCAAACGCTGCCCGGCATGAATGACAAAGCGCTGGGGCGTCTGGCTGCGCGCATTTCAGGCCAGATATTTTCGGCGTATGAAGAAATGAGCGATGCCATGAAAGCACAGCTCGGCGGTCAACCTGATGCGCTTTTTACCGATGCGGCACAGGCCGAGCTTTTCGGCCATGTCGCCAGCATGGCGCGTGCGTTCAATATCACCCCGCTTTTCTGGAAGAACTACCGCAAAGGCACGCTGAATATACGCAAGGCGATTGCCAGCGTGTCCCGCCTGATTAATGAGGAATGGTGGACTCGCCAGCTTAAAGCCCAGCGTACCCGCTGGCGTGAAGCGCTGATGATCGCAGTCGGTCAGGTCAGTAAAAAGGCGTCGCCTTATGCCAGCAAAATGGCGATCCGCGATGTACAGGCGCGTCGCCTCGCTAATATGGATTACCTAAAAAGCTGTGAGTTGGAGAACGTCGCAACAGGTGAACGTATCGACCTGATCGACAAGGTGATGGCGAGTATTTCCAACCCGGAAATTCGACGTATGGAGCTAATGAGCACTATCGCCGGGATTGAGCGTTACGCCAGCGAACAGCGAGACGTAGGGATGTTTATCACTATCACTACCCCGTCGAAATATCACCCGACTCGCACTATTGGTAAGCGCGACAACGAGAAAGTCCAGTTTAATAGAAAATGGGACAGTGAAGCCTTTACGCCCAAAGACGGCCAGCGCTATCTAGTCAAGATATGGGGCAAGATGCGCACAGCGTTTAAAGATAATGGCCTTAAGGTTTACGGGATGCGCGTTGTCGAGCCGCATCACGACGGGACACCGCACTGGCACATGATGCTGTTTTGCAAGCGCGCACATCGCCAATCGGTGATCGATATTATGCGCCGCTATGCCCTGAAAGAAGACGGCGGAGAACGCGGCGCAGCAACTTACCGCTTTGAATGTAAACACCTCAATAAAGGTGGTGCCGCTGGCTATATCGCTAAGTACATTGCCAAAAATATTGACGGCTACGCGCTTGACGGTGAGATCGATAAAGACACCGGAAAGCCGCTGCGTGATATGGCGGTAGCCGTTACCGCGTGGGCGTCAACGTGGCGTATCCCTCAATTTAAACCTATCGGTATCCCCACGATGGGCGCTTACCGCGAATGCCGTAGCGGCACGTTACGCAGTGTCAATCTTACTGACCAGTTCGATGAACAAGTCGAAGCGGTTCGCTGTGCTGCTGATGCTGGCGATTTTTCCGCATACATGGCGGCACAGGGCGGCGCGAATGTTTCCCGCGAACTGCAAACGGTGCGTGTTGCGCGCCGGGTATCGGACAAGCTCAACGAGTATGACGAAGAGGTGCAAAAGGTGATCGGGATTTTCGCCCCGCACTTGGGTGAAGGTCATGTTTTTGAAACCCGGACAACCGAGTGGCGCATTGTTTCTAAAGCCGTTGAAGTTCAGCCTTTGACTTTAAAAAGCGCCCCCGGCGCGCCTCGGAGTCCTGTCAATAACTGTGGGTTGGGTTCTCAACGGTCGGGCGCAAATGTCAAAACGCAGGCCGAAAACAGCGTCATAGCGACGACATCAGAAACCGATAACTCACCGATTGACTGGAATGACGACGCGGCTGTGAGGGCGCTAGGAATGCGTCTGCGTGAGCAATCCGTCAGGAAGAATCACAAGCAGCGAGATTTTGACCCCAATACCCTCCGCGATCCGTCACCGTCAGCCAGATTAACGGGCGAAGAACGGGAGCGGATACCCCATATTCAGCGTGATTTATCCCAGCGAGGTATCACAGCTCAACGCTGGGAGCTGGAAGCGCTGGCGCGTGGGGCAAAGATGAAGGTTGACGGCGAACTTATTTCATACCCGGCGGCTGATGAGTGGCCGGGGTTTAGTAATCAGATGGAGGTTTAACGATGTTAACTAACGAGAAGTTGCAACAAATTAAAGAATTAGCACAAAAGGCGAACTACAAACCGGATGATAGATTGCTCGCTGTATGCCTCGCCGCCGCCTGCGATAGTGAGATTATCGAAGAAATGGCGAAAGAAATTTTATCCCTCCGCGCTGTCATCATCCCACCATCCAGTAATTCTCTGGTGTGGATCGGTATAGATTGGGCTAAGGGCTACAACCTACATGACCTAAAGCCAATCATGCGAGATGATACCCCAGAAGAATTCAAACGGCTTTTTGAATGTAGATGGTTGCCAGAAAGTAAGGGGGAATAATGCCTAAATCCCCCACCGAGCGTAAAGCCGCCCAGCGCGCACGCCAGCGTGATGCTGGCGTGGTGAAAGTCGAGATCCACGTTGATGCGCAAGAACTGGAAATGTTGAAGCGCAACTGCGCCCTGCGTCGTCCGGGGCGCGATCCCTATGATATCGACGAGTACATGACCACGTTAATTCGTCAGGATGCCGCAGCCCTACAGCAAAAAATAGCGGAGCTAAGTCAGCGTAAATGCCAGAAATGCTGGGAGAAGTTACCCGTTTCCGAGTGCTGCCTGTCTGGTTCATCTGAGTGCTGGAATACGCAAGGCTGGCATGATTTAAAGTTAATTCTGTGAATGCCTCGGCGTGAAATGTTCTAGTGACATGTCACGCCGTTTTGCATGGCGTGGGACGCATAACCAATCAGTCACCTGTAGCACACTAAGTGATTGACGAAAATTTCAATATGTAAAATACTGTATATGCATACAGTAAAAATAAGGAAATGGCACCCCTTGGAAAACACGGAACACATACAGGCCGTTTTGTCGCGGGTTCAGTTAATCGCCGACATATCGTTAGTGGCTCAGTGCGATGTAGACGAATTAAAAACCGCGATGTCAATCATTGCGGATTTGGCGAACGGCACGATAGAAACCAGAGAGTATCGAGAGATTAGTGACAAGTCGGAACTGGTCGAATACCTGAAAAAACGATTAGAGGATGCCGTCTTTTAGCCATGCATGCATAACCCGCATGATTTTGCATGATGATCTAAGCCCAATTTATCCCCGTTAACGCCATAGCTGGCGCGGATCGCGCTGGATCGTGCGAGTGCATGAAAAGCGACACACAAAGCGGGCAGGCGTGGCGGGGATAGCATTGCGCGCGTTATCAAATTTAAAGGTTAAATGTTCAAAGACATAGCATGCCATGCTAGAGTGAGATTAATCTTAATTTTTTGTGCAATCAACTTTCACAAGGAAAGGTAATGCGTGTTAATTACGATGTCATAATCAAAAGCGGTGATGATGAAGTTGATATGGAATATGGCATAGCAACTCTCGGCGGAACAGCTGAAGTTACTTGTCTTTTGGCTGAGGCTATTCTAAGGAAAGTAATCATCAAAAGACGTACACATGTAAATCCTGCACGAGCTGTACTAAAAAAGAATTTTACAGGTTCTTATGGGCAGAACTTTGACTTAGTGATTAATGAGCCTGAATTAATTTATGAACTTCGTAGAATATCCAAACCTGTTTTTAATGAAGTGATGAGTTTTTTTATCTCACAATCTCTTTATTTAGAAACGCGAGAATTATCTAATGAAGCAGAAGAAGTTGTCAAAGGCTTGTCAGATATTGAAGATGAGTTAATAGGAAGAATAAGAGCACCCTTAAAAAGGATGCATGAGATAAATGTCAAAAAAAATTACAACATAGAACTTAATTTCAAACAAAGAGCGCATGACAAAAAGAAAGTTATTGAATTAGACACGGCTACTGCAACAAACCTCTTTAAGTCAAAGGTAGCAAAAAAAACAGAGGAAATTAGAGCTTACATCACGAGATTCAATGCTAGAACTGGTAATGGAAGACTTGTACTTGAAGGAGAAGATGAAACAGTTGCTTTTGGCTTTTATAGTCCTCTACGTATAATTATGTCAAGTCAAAAGAAAATGATCTCAGCAAACTTACATGTAAATAACTCTCCATCTTCCGAAGGGCGTATTTATCTTAGGCTAACAGTTAGCCGTGTCAGAATTAACAGCGGCGAAACAATAAAATATCTAGTTCATACGGTACAATAAGATGTTAAAGACTTTATGTTTAGCGTTGATTATAGTTGTTTGGGGATTGTATTCCTTAAACTTCGGAGTAAGTTACCTTAGTACACAAGGTGCAGACGTATGGGGGCAATTTGGTGATTTTATGGGTGGGGTATTAAATCCCATCTTGAGTTTTATCTCCATATGCTTATTAATACACTCTGTTAGATTACAGTTGCAGTCGAATCAGGCTTTAATGCATGAATTAAAGAGACAGGAGAAACTAGAAAATTATAAAAAATTTGAAATGCGTTTTTTTAGTTTAATCGAAGCTCAAGAATCTAATTTTGACAAATTACGTATTGCGATCGATGACGCCCCTCACAATAATGAATTACAGCATGAAAACACCCCCGAAGAAACATCACTTATTCAATACAAATCTGGCAATGCAGTTACTTACATCGACGACAGCTTAAGTTTATTAGTTAATGGAGGTATTGGGAAAGAGAGAATTTGTGAATGGCTTGAGGACTTGGATGTAGATGAACATTTCTTTTCTTTAGCCAGAAGATTTTATCTTCCCCTTAAATTAATCAATGATAAAGTCGAAGAGAACGAAAGAGAAGAACAATATGAATTACTAATAAATTTGACAGATGAAAAATTACTCACAATAATTGTTATACTTTGCAGTTACTTTGAATGGGATAATTTAAATTACATTAAAAATAGCAAAATACTTAAACAAGCCAACATGGATAATTACGTATCGAATTATTTAAAATAGCCTCAGGACTTTATCCATGAAATCCAAAGGCTTATTGACATAACTGAATCTCAAAATTAAAACGCATATGCGTTAAAGTTTATAATTTCTTCGTTCATCCATTCATTAATCTCTTTCATCCGTTCCTGTAAAGGTACCAACTCGTTCCTGACAAACACCTGACTCGCCTTTTCCACATCCCCGAAACCGCCCGTATTATTCGGGATAATCCCCATCATCTGCGGCGGTACGCGGTGGGCGCTGAGCAGGTCGTCACGGCTGGCATTCTTGATGTTAAAGAAGTCGTCTTTGGTTGCCACCTCGCTGAGCGGCACAATCTTGATGCCGTCCGGCTTGCCGTTAGGCGCATAGAAAAACAGGTTCTTAAAATTCCCCAATCCCTTGGTGTTATTCATCGCAGAGCGTAGTCGTTCTACGTCTGTGCCGCTTTGCGCCGCATCGGTCACATACATGATATAACCCGCATGTGCGCCATTCTGGTAATACTTGCGCCGGAACAGCGTCGCCGATTCGTTCAGCCAGGCCGAGTTCAACGAGCTGATGTATTCCGGCAGGCCGTACACTTCCTGATTGATATCCGGCTCCAGCAGATGGAACACGCTACCCGGTTCAAAGCGGTGCGGCTCTTTGAATGACTGCACGAACCAGTAAACATCCTCCTCTACCCCGCGCCGGGTGTATTTGGCCGGACTAGACTCCAGCCGTAATAAGCCCCCTATCCGGTTCAGCCGCTTTTCCAGAAACGCATTACCAAACACCAAGTAATCCAGTACAAAGCGGCTAAAGTCCTGCTGACTCAATAGCGGGTGCGGAATAAACGTGCTTACCAGAATGTTACGTTTCACATAGATGGGTGAGCTGTGGTGTACCGCAGCGCGTAGGCTTTTAGCCAAACCGCTAAAGCTGATCGGCGGCTCAATCCATCGGCCATTATGGATACACTCGGCATAGTCCAGAATGTCGCGGCGATCCAGAACGGCGGACGGTTCACCGAAAGTGAATGCCTCTATCGGCTGTGCCTGGCTGACGACTGCCGTTTGTGATTTACGATATTTACGCTTTTTCATTCGTTAAAATCCAAAATGCTGACAGGGACATGACCGTTAATCGCGGTCAGGGGTTCGTTTAACAGCGCGTGCATGGTTGCCCATGCCACGTCAGCGTGGCTGATTTCCTCGCTGCGGCTGGCTTCATAGGTGGTGCGGTTACCACTGGCCGTCATGGTTTTGCGTATGGCCATAAACGATTGGGTGATGTCGGTGTGGCTGGTGTCGTACTCCAGCCGTCCGCTGGTGATGGTGTCTTTTGCCTTGAGCACCATCGCGGTTTTAATTTCCGGTGAGTATTTGATTTCGCGCGCGGCCGGGAAGAAGCCGCGTACCAGTTGATAAACGCCCTGACCGATGCCCGTTGCATCAATGCCGATGTATTCAACGATGTATTTTTCCGTCAACAGCTTGATAGCGTCGGCCTGTGCGGCAAAGTCCATGCCTTTCCACTGGAAGCGCTCCAGAATGCGGAACTTACCGCCCGGTGCCTGCGGCGGTGCCAGTACCACACAGCCCGCGCTGTCGCCCGTGTGTGACGGGTCGTAACCAATCCAGACAGGTTTATAGGCAAACGGGCGCAGCGCGTAGGGGTTAAAATCCTCCCACTCGTCCAGCGCATCGACCATACAGCGCTGCAATTCCTCAAACGGGAATACGGACGCCTTATCATCGACAAACTCACACATCAGCAGGTTTTGATACTCTGCTGGGCTGTATTCCAGCGTGAGCTGGTCGAGGTCGAACAGGTTGCAGCCCCCGGCCAGCGCATCTTCCACGGTCACAATCTGCCGCCACTGCCCGTCACCGCACAGCACGCCGCCGGACAAATTCGCGTGGCTTAAATCAAGATGCAGGTGATCGGATTTGTTACTGCGTCCCTTGTTGAATAGCTCACCTGACCAGAACGGATAGGCGCTGTGTGCCAGACTCGACGGCGTGGAGAAATACGTGGAGCGCCACTTTTTGTGCAATGACATGCCGCTGGCGACCTTGCGCAGCTCCTGAAATTTGGGGATCCAGAAATATTCATCCAGATACAGGTTTCCGGTGTAGCTCTGCGCGGTGCGGATATTGGTGCCGAGGAAGAACAGGCGCGCCCCGTTGGGGAGCACCATCGGATCGCCTTTCAGATCAACATCGACCAGCCGGGCAAAGTCGATGATGTAGTTTTTAAAGACGTGCGCCTGTGCCTTACTCGCTGACAGGAAAATCTGATTGCGTCCGGTAGTCAGCGCATCGATAAGGGCTTCCCGCGCAAAATAGAACGTCGCCCCAATCTGGCGCGATTTCAGAATATTGCGGATACGGTGCTGTAACCCGGCCTGATGCCAGCCGCGCTGGTACTCGAAAATTTCATCTAGGAAAATGTCGTTCAGCTTCTCGATAGCCGACTCGCTGAACAGGTTCTTTTCTGGTGCCTTGCGTTCACCCTTGTTGCGGTTGCGCACGTTGGGATTGAGATCGGCCTCGTTACCCGTCTGGCTGTAGCGGTTCACCCGCGCCAGCCGCTCAATCTGACGGCCTAATAGGTCAATCTCTTTGTAGTCATGCCCCTCCTTTTTCGTCTTCATGATGAGCTGAATTAGCCGTGCTTCCAGACTGGCTTCAACACGCGATACCGGGGCGATAGCGTCCCAGCCGTCGCGCTGCTTCCAGCTCTGAACGGTCGGCGTTTTCTGGTTCAGCATTTCCCCAATCTGACGCACCGAAAAGCCCTGCCAGTAGAGCAAAGCCGCTTGTCGCCGTGGGTCGCTGATGATGGTGGTATCGATGGCTGTATTCATGACGGCAAGGCTACGTCAGCGCCGCCCCTCACCGCCTTAAGTGCCTGTTGTGCCAGCGGTTAGCGAACCGTGATTGATGGCGCGCCATAGTGTCACGCCGGATACTCGCCCCGACTTCCCGCAAACAACGGATGAGAAAATGGCAAAGAAAGTTTCTAAGTGGTTCCGTATCGGTGTCGAGGGCGACACCTGTGATGGTCGCATCATTGACGCGAACGATATTCAACAGATGGGCGAAGGATTTGATCCGCGAGTCTATGGCTGCCGCATCAACATTGAGCACGTTAAAGGTTTGCTGCCTGATAGCCCGTTTCGCCGCTATGGCGATGTGGTCGAGCTGAAAGCCGAGAAGATTGAGGATGATTCTGTGCTCAACGGCAAGCTGGCGCTGTTTGCCAAAATCGACCCGACAGATGAACTGGTGGCAATGATTAAAGCGCGCCAGAAAATCTATACCTCAATGGAAATTCAACCCAATTTCAGCAACTCAGGGAAAAGCTGCCTGGTCGGTCTGGCGGTCACTGATGACCCGGCCAGCCTCGGCACAGAAATGCTGGAGTTCAGCGCCAAAGCCAAGCATAGCCCGCTGGCTATGCGCAAATCCTCCCCGGAAAACCTCTTTTCTGTCGCTACCGAAGTGACACTGGAATTTGAAGACCTGCCGGACGTGGAGCCGACGCTGTTGTCTCGCATCACCGCCCTGTTTGGCCGCAAGCAATCCAGTGATGACGCCCGTTTCAACGATGTGCATGAAGCCGTGGCCGCTGTCGCCGGGCAGGTGCAAACCAACGCCGACAGCGTGGAGCAGCGCTTTACCCAGCTTGAGCAGCGCCAGCAGCAGGATATTGCCACCCTGACGCAGAAGCTGAGCGCCAGTGAGCAGCGGTTCACTGCCCTGAAAGCCACGCTGGACGGTACAGAGAGCTTGTCGCAAAAGCGCCGCCCGGCGGCGACAGGTGGCGACGGCGAAGCCTCGTTGCTGACCAACTGCTAACCGGGGCGTACCCCCTCGATACCCTTTTTCGGAAAGAACAGGAAAAACCATGCGTAAAGAAACCCGTTTTAAATTTAATGCCTACATGACCCAGCTTGCCGCACTGAATGGCGTTGAGGTGGAAACGCTGAGCAAGAAATTCAGCGTTGAGCCGTCCGTCACGCAGTCGCTGATGGAGGTGGTGCAAGAGTCCTCTGACTTCCTGACCCGCATCAACATCGTGCCGGTTGCCGAGCTGACCGGGGAAAAGATCGGCCTCGGCGTGTCCGGGTCAGTTGCCAGCACCACGGATACATCAAACGGTGACGAGCGTGAAACCGCCGATCTGCTGAGTCTGGAAGCACGCCAGTACAAGTGCGAACAGATGAACTTTGATTTCCATATCCGTTACAACACCCTTGACCTATGGGCGCGTTTTCAGGATTTCCAGTTGCGTTTGCGTAACGCTATCGCCAAACGTCAGTCGCTGGATTACATCATGGCCGGATGGCACGGCGTGAAGCGTGCGGCGACCTCTGACCGTACTAAAAATCCGCTCTTGCAGGATGTGGCGGTGGGCTGGTTGCAAAAGTACCGCAATGAATCTGCCAAACGTGTGATGAGTAAAGTCGTGGGCGAAGACGGCGCAGTGATTTCCGAGCAAATCCGCGTCGGTGAGAACGGCGATTATGTCAGCCTCGACGCCCTGGTGATGGACGCGACCAACACCATGATCGACGAATGGCATCAGGAAGATCCGGATTTGGTGGTGATTTGTGGCCGTCAGCTACTGTCCGATAAGTATTTCCCACTGGTCAACAAGCAGCAGGAAAACAGCGAAATACTGGCCGCTGATGTGATTATCAGCCAGAAGCGTATCGGCAATTTACCTGCCGTGCGCGTGCCATACTTCCCGGCCAATGCCCTGATGATCACCCGTCTGGATAACCTGTCTATCTACTACATGGACGACAGTCACCGCCGCCACCTCGAAGAGAACGCCAAGCGTGACCGTATCGAAAACTACGAATCCATTAAACAGGACTACGTCGTGGAAGATTACGGCTGTGGCTGCGTGATCGAAAACATCCAGCTCGGTAAGTTCCCGAAACCGCCGGAAGCAGAAAAGGCCGCTGAGCCTGCCGCGCCTGGTACTGAAACCCAAACCGATAACACCGGAGCCTAAGCATGTTAAGCCCCGCCCAGCGTCATATGATGCGGGTGTCGGCTGCCGAGGCGTCGCAGCGGGAGAATGATCCGCTGCGACAGGCCACCGGATACGAGCAAATGCTGTTCCGGCTTGCGGCTGACAAACGCACGTTAAAACAGGTGCGCTCCATTGAGCGTAAAGCAGAGATGAAAAGCGGGCTGTTACCCAGCTATGCGCCGTGGGTGGCGGGAGTGCTGGCAAACGGTCGCGGCGCACAGGATGCGGTCTTGATGACGGTCATGGTGTGGAAGCTCGACGCCGGGGACGTTCCCGGCGCGCTGGAGATTGCCCGTTATGCCATCGCGCATAAGCTGGTGATGCCAGAGGGCTACACCCGCCCGACGCCGTACCTGTTAGCCGAAGAGGTCGCCGACGCTGCGACCCGCGCCCATACCGCCGGGCAGGCGGTCAACATTAACCTGCTGATCGATACGCTGACCCTG
Organism: Pectobacterium zantedeschiae; assembly: GCF_004137795.1. Lineage (GTDB taxonomy): Bacteria > Pseudomonadota > Gammaproteobacteria > Enterobacterales > Enterobacteriaceae > Pectobacterium > Pectobacterium zantedeschiae. Next base: position 166,765 of record NZ_NWTM01000006.1, on the reverse strand, counting down.
ACCGATGCAGAGGACATGCCCGACCAGGTGCGCGCCAAACTGCACAAAATCATCGGCCTGATCTTGCGCAGCGGCAAGCCGGAGCAAGCCCTGTTTCACCTGAAACGTGCCTTTCAGCTTGATAGCCGAAGCGGTGTGAAAAAAGACATAGAGCGGCTGGAAACGGCGCTGCGCAAAGCAGCGGCCAGCCGTTAACCCAACGCGCCCCGCGCCGGGCGGCACACAGGCCGGAACAGTTCACTGTTTTCTGAGCCTGTGTCCACCGCCCACCTATTCAGAGGTTGTCATGACGACAATGATTTTTACCGCGAAAGCGGAGCCACGCCCGGATGCGGTGGTTATTCCGGTGCCCGCGAAACAGGATGCTGTAATCGAAAACACCTTCTTCTGGCCGGATGTGGAGCCGGGAACCCTGCGCACGCTGATGCGCCTTGAGAACACCGTCACGCCGGAGCGCCTGCGCCATGCGGCGAAAACCGCCATTTCTGAAGTTAACGCCGAACTGTACGAGTACCGCGCGGCACAGATGGCGGCAGGGTTTAAAACGCTGGACGCCGTTCCCGCCGAGCGACTCGACGGCCAGAGCGAAAAAGAGCACCACTATCTGTGTGCAGTCAGCGCCATTACCACGGCAACGCTGTACGAGCGTTACCGAAGCTATGACGCCAGCGCCAAAGGCGACCGTAAGGCCGATGCGCTCGACGGCACGATTGATGAGCTGTGGCGCGATGCGCGCTGGTCAATCAGCCACTTGCAGGATAAGCCTCGCTGCATCATCGGGCATATCTGATGAACGTTATCGCACAGCAGGGCGACACGCTGGACGCCCTGTGTTATCGCCACTACGGGCACACGCAGGGTGCCGTTGAGGCGGTGTTAGCGGCTAATCCGGGGGTGGCTGAATTCGGGGCAATACTGCCCCACGGCACCGCCGTAACCCTGCCGGATATTGCTGCCGCCCCTGTCGCAGAAACGGTGAGTTTATGGGATTGAATATGGAAAGAATCACGTCGTTTATCGCGTACTGGATAAGCGTCGCGCTGGCATTTTTCGGCGCGATGACGCCGCAGGATTTCGCGGCCTATTTCGGGGCGCTGGGGGTGGTGTTCACCGTTGGCGTTAACTGGTACTACCGCCGCAAGAGTTACCAGCTATTGAAAACTATCGATAATCCCCGCGAGGTTATCCATGAAATCACTCGTTAAACGCTGTGTTATTGCCACGGTGTTAGCGCTGGCCGCGTTAGTGCCGGATTTTTCGTTGCTGAAAACGTCACAAGAGGGGCTGGCGCTGATTGCCGACCTTGAGGGATGCCGATTAAGCCCGTATCAGTGCAGTGCGAACGTGTGGACAAACGGGATCGGACACACCGCTGGCGTGGTGCCGGGGAAAACCATCACCGAGCGTGAGGCGGCGGTCAATCTGGTTGCCGATGTGTTGCGGGTCGAAAAGGCGCTGGCACGCTGTATGGCCGTTAATATGCCGCAGGCCGTCTATGACGCGATAGTGAGTTTTGCGTTTAATGTCGGTGTTGGCGCGGCATGTCGCTCTACGCTGGCGTTTTTTATCAACAAAGGCCAGTGGCGCAACGCCTGTGACCAGTTGCTGCGCTGGGTGTATGTCAACGGCGAGGTATCACGCGGTATTGAAACCCGTCGCCAGCGTGAGCGTGCGGTTTGTCTTAAGGGGGCGGCATGAGTAAGCCCCTGACACAGTTCTCCGCCATCGTTGCCGCCTGCCTGCTGGCCGTGCTGGTTATCACTAAGTGGCAACTGTCCCGCGCTGAAAACTCGTTAAGCCAGCAGGCTATTACCCTGAGTCAGCAAAAAGACACACTGCTGGCACAGTCTGCCGCCATCGGGTCGTTGCAGAACAACACCCGGCGCAATGAACAGGCACAGGCGGCACTCCGCACGAAACTGTCACAGGCCGGGCAACTGGCCGCCGGGCGCGAACGTACACTAACGAGGTTGCTTAATGAAAACGCCGATTTGCGCCGCTGGTACAGCGCTAATTTGCCTGACGATGTTAAGCGGCTGCACCGCCGCCCCGACTTTGACAACCCCGACGCTTATTTACGTTGGCTGTCCGAAAGTAACGAGCTGCCTGATACCGGGCAGCAACCCACAGACCAACGGTGATTTAAGTGCCGATAACCGTCAACTGGAAGGCGCACTGGTGAGCTGTGCGCTACAGGTTGAAACCGTCAAACACTGTCAGGAACAACACGATGCTGAAACCCAACAGCCTGCGCAGCGCCTTAAATGACGCGGTGCCGGTACTGAAAAATAACCCGGATATGCTGCATGTCTTTATCGACAGCGGCACGGTAGTGTCCACGCTGGCCGCGTCGCTGTCGTTTGAGAACCAGTACACGCTGAATCTGGTTATCACGGATTTTACTGACGATATCGACTGGTTATTAGTGCCGATTCAGGCGTGGGTACGTGAAAATCAGCCGGATATCGGCCATGATCGTAAGGGCTTTACCTATCTGGCTGACATTAACGATAACGGTAGCTGTGATATCAGCATCAGCCTGAAACTCACTGAGCGTGTGATCGTCAAAGAGGTAGACAAGGCATTGCATGTGACCCACGCGCCAGAACCGCCGTTACCTGTTCCCGTAGCGCGCCCGGATTCCATGTATATCAACGGTGAATTAGTGAGCCAGTGGAATGAATGAGCTGAAACCGTTTGACGACAAGCTGGCCGGGCTGCTTGCCAGCCTGTCGGCGTCAGGCCGTCGAAAACTGGCCGGAACGGTGGCAAAAGCCCTGCGCGGTAGCCAGCAACATCACATCAAAGCGCAGACAGCACCGGACGGCACCCCCTATGCCCCGCGTAAAGCCCAGCCAATCAAGGGCAAGAAAGGTCGGGTTAAACGCCAGATGTTCCAGAAACTGCGAACCGCAAAATACCTGAAAGCCAAAGGCACTGTCGATGCGGCCAGCGTGGAATTTATCGGACGGGTGCAGCGCATGGCGCGGGTGCATCATTACGGCCTGCGCGATCGACCTAATCGTAATAGTGCCGATGTGCAATACGAGGCAAGGCCGCTGCTGGGGTTCAGCGATCGGGAGATAAAAGAGGTTGAAGGATTGGTGATAGAACATCTAAGTAGATAAAACGGTTGATTTTACCTGACAGTTTCCGCTATGGTTCGCTCCACGAGGCCTCGAAAACCTCTTAACGCGGACAACCAACCCCGATAGTGTTGGATTTTTTATGCCTGTCATTCAGTGGACGCATAGCGCGGCCACACCCCGCTCAATGTCGGGAGGGCGACTAATATAATACCCGCAAGGGAAATAAGTCCGCGGTTTCGTTAAGCCGTTTCGAGCCTCCCGGCACCACACCGTTTGTGGTAACTCGAAAAAATTAACGAGGTCATCATGACTACTCAACTATCTGTAGAAAGCCTTTCCGTTGTCACACACAACAATGTCCCTGTCATTACTACTGAACTCTTAGCTCAGCTTTATGGTTCAAAACCTAAAAACATTTCTGACAACTACCTCAATAATGCGCAACGCTTTGTTTGTGGTAAGCATTATTTCAAGATAACCAATTCAGAATTAAAAGAATTTAAGAACAGACCCGATTTAAACGGGTTAGTCGGTAAACGCGCCCGTAGCCTCATCCTTTGGACAGAACGCGGAGCAGCACGTCACGCCAAGATGCTGGAAACCGATCAGGCGTGGGATGTGTTCGAGAAGTTGGAAGACTGCTATTTCAACCCGCAGGTAAAAGACGTTCAGCCACTACCGCAAAAGCCCGTTCACCCTTGCGAGCTGGAATTTTATATTCCTGAGACACCGCTTATCTTCAACCATATCCAAACTTCGCAACTGAATGCGTTATTCAAATCAGTAGAATATCTAACAACGGATTTTTGGCCGCATATGCAGGCACTATTCCCAACACTGGATTGCAAACACGGGTCAGCGGTTAATACCGTGAATCTGTTGATGCGATTATTGAAGGATAAGCGTGCAGAGTGTGATGAACTGAGTAAGCAGAACTGATTTATTGCTAACTGCCCCGCTTGATGGCGGGGCTTCATTTTTATTTTTTAATACTCTCAATCAATTTCGCTATTTGCTCAATTCCGTCAAAGGTTGAAGGGATCTTATCTTCTGAGGGCATGATATTTGAAAAAATTATTGATTCAAACTTCTCTAGTGAAGTTCCATCATTAGCTTTCATTTCTTTCGCATACTCAGAGTATTTTTGTATAAAACTGCAAAGTGTTTTCCTTAATTCAATCTGATTCACTTGAGCCTTTATGGATATGTAATTAACAAGGGAAATTCTAAAATAATAAATAAATATAAATGTTAATGTAAAGAATGGAAGTAGATTTAACGAGGAAATTATGGAATCGAACTTAATCATTTCTTTGTATACTAAAAAAACACTCACAGAAAATGGAAGCAAAACTAAAAAAGCAAGTGAAAAAGTAAAAATAAAAGCTCGATTTAATTCGGACCTTTTATCTTTCGATAAAGTATTATAGCCGTGATATAGCCCAACAAAATTATAAGCCGTTTCTTGCTCATCGAGTTTTGATTTTAACGCTTCAGCTTTTTCTATTTTCTCCTCCAGTCTTAAATCCCACCCATCGATCCGTTCCTTCATCAGTCGTTCAGCTTTAGCTGCTTTTTTGAAATATTGAATATCATCATTATGATATTCATTTCTAATTAAATCAAAAGGTAAGCAACTCAATGAGTATTCTATTATTTTTTTCGCTTTATCTGAAAATTGAGCTTTATTTCTAATGGTAAAAAACTTAAATTCATCCAGTTCAGCACTTAGATTATCTTTTTGATTAAAACTTAACTCCATCAAAAACCTGAACACAGTGGAAAAAATAAAATCTATTTCACCGACTTGATTGCTTTTGTTAGCGAATTCACGAATAAAATCAACGGCTACGGAGTTTATGGTGTATTGTGTATTTTCATTCCATTCCTCGGAGTGTTCATTCATATGTTTCAATATAGTCACTAGATTTCTATTTTTCTCCCTCTCAAATCCGGAGTTTACAGTTATGTTATTAATAAAATTAGCATAATTGTTAATTGCTTCTTTTACATCATGGGAATTAAAAAAATCCGTCATATCCAGGCATCCCGTTAAAGAAGATGAATCCGTCCTGTTGTTCTAATCATGGAACAACGCCAAAAGTTTGTGTGAGTCGTTCAAAGTATCCACCATGAAGTAATGAAAACACAAGCTACCCTGACTGAACTCCAGCGCTTACTGCGCAATATGATCCGTGTCGGCGTCGTGACCCACGTCAACATAGCGGATGCCCTGTGCCGGGTACAAACCGGAGAAATGACTACGGGCTGGTTGAACTGGCTGACGCGCCGTGCCGGACGTTCACGCGACTGGTGGGCACCGTCCATTGGTGAACAGGTGTTGATCCTGTCCATCGGCGGCGAACTGGACACCGCCTTTGTGCTGCCCGGCATCTATTCCGATAACAACCCCGCGCCGTCGGCGTCTGCCGATGCGTTACATATCAGCTTTCCCGACGGTGCGATTATTGAGTACGAACCCGCAACCGGGGCGCTGACCGTCAGCGGGATTAAAACCGCCGATATCACCGCCTCTGAATCCATTACTGCCACCGCGCCGCTGGTCACCGTGAACGCCTCCACGCGCATCACGTTAGACACGCCGGAAGTGGTCTGCACCAACAAGCTGATTACCGGAACGCTGGAGGTGAAACAAGGCGGCACAATGAGCGGCAACATAGAGCATTCCGGCGGGTCGCTGTCGTCCAATGGCAAAGTGTTGCACACCCACAAACACCCCGGCGACAGCGGCGGCATAACGGGTGCACCACTATGACCGCGCGTTACCTCGGCATGAGCCGTGACAGCGGTCAGACGCTCGGCGACCTTGAGCACATTCGCCAGAGCGTGCGCGATATTCTCATCACGCCCATCGGGTCGCGGGTGATGCGCCGTGATTACGGTTCGCTGCTGTCGGCGCTGATCGACCAGCCACAAAACCCCGCAGTGAAATTGCAGGTCATGGCAGCGTGTTACATGGCGCTGCTGCGCTGGGAACCACGCATCACGCTGACGGCCATCAACCTGACCAGCGCATTCGACGGTCAGTTGTACGTTGATATCACAGGCGCGCTGGCTGACAGCAACGCCTTTTTCCTTTCTGTTTCTGTGAGCTGACCAATGGCGATGATTGATTTAAGCCAGCTTCCCGCGCCTGCCGTGGTGGAAGAACTGGACTACGAGGCGATTTACACCGAGCGCAAAGCCATGCTGCTGTCGCTCTACCCGGAAGACCAGCGCGCCGCTGTCGCACGCACGCTGTCGCTGGAATCCGATCCGATCGTCAAGCTGCTACAGGAAAACGCCTACCGTGAATTACTGTGGCGCCAGCGCGTCAATGAAGCGGCACGCGCCGTGATGGTGGCGTTTGCGCAGGGTGATGACCTCGACCAGCTCGGCGCAAATTTCAGCGTGTCCCGTCTGGTGATTAATCCGGCAGACAATTCGACCCTGCCGCCCACGCCTGCCCTGATGGAATCCGACAGCGATTTCCGCCTGCGCATTCAACAGTCGTTTGAGGGCTTGAGCGTTGCCGGGTCGGTCGGTGCCTATCAGTACCACGGACGCAGCGCCGACGGGCGTGTGGCGGATGTGTCAGTTATCAGCCCCAGCCCGGCCAGCGTGACGGTGTCGGTACTGTCACGCGAGGGAGACGGCAGCGCCAGCACGGAGCTGGTCGCCATCGTGGCCGCCGCCCTGAACGGCGAAGACGTGCGCCCGGTAGCTGACCGGGTCACGGTACAGTCTGCTGTGATTGTTCCGTATGAGATTGACGCCACGCTGTATCTGTATTCGGGACCGGAAAAAGAGCCTGTTCGCGCTGCGGCCGAGCAGAAATTAAAAACCTATATCAGTGCGCAGCACCGATTAGGGCGGGATATTCGTCGCTCGGCGATTTACGCTGCGCTGCACGTCGAGGGCGTGCAACGGGTCGAGCTGACGACACCCGCCGACGATATCGTGCTGACTGACGCGCAGGCGTCCTATTGTTCCGGCTATCGGCTGGGTGTGGGCGGTGCCGATGAGTGATACCCGCCTGCTGCCTGTCGGGTCGTCTGCGCTGGAAGTGGCCGCCGCCACCGCCTGTGCCGAGATTACCCGCGTACCCGTTCCCCTGCGTCTGCTGTGGAACCCGGACACCTGCCCGCCTAACCTGCTGCCGTATCTGGCGTGGGCGTTTTCCGTTGACCGCTGGGATGAGGCATGGCCGGAGAGCGTGAAACGTCAGGTGATCCGCGATGCGTTCTTTATCCACCGTCACAAAGGCACGATTGGTGCGCTGCGGCGTGTGGTGGAGCCGTTTGGTTATCTGATCCGTATCAGTGAATGGTTTCAGAACGGCGGAGAGCCAGGCACGTTTCGCCTGGATATTGGCGTGCAGGATAGCGGCATTACCGAGGAAACGTTTTACGAGCTGGAGCGGCTGATTGCCGACGCTAAGCCCGCCTCGCGGCACCTGCTGGGGCTAAATATCAACCTAGACACACAGGGCGCGGCCTATGTAGCCGCCCTGTCTTATGACGGCGACGCGCTGACCGTTTACCCCTATTTTCCTGAAACAATTACTGTGTCCGGTCTGGATGTGACCGGGGCAGCACTTCATTTAATCGACAACGTGAGCGTAACCGCATGAGTGCAACCTATTTTGCCCTGTTAACGAACATCGGCGCGGCCAAACTGGCTAACGCGACCGCGCTGGGTAGCCGCCTGAACATTACCCAAATGGCCGTCGGTGACGGCGGCGGCGTCTTGCCGACACCGAACCCGGCACAAACGGCGCTGATTAACGAACAGCGCCGGGCGGCGTTGAATACCCTGAGTGTTGACCCGAAAAACCCCAGCCAGATTATCGCCGAGCAGGTAATCCCCGAAAATGAGGGTGGTTGGTGGGTGCGTGAGGTTGGCCTGTTTGATGACGACGGCAATCTGATTGCGGTCGCCAATTGCCCGGAAACGTACAAGCCGCTATTGCAGCAGGGAAGCGGCCGCATTCAGACCGTGCGCATGATTTTGATTGTCAGCAGTACCGACGCCGTGACACTGAAAATCGACCCGGCTGTGGTGCTGGCAACGCGGAGCTATGTCGATAACGCCGTAATCGAGGTGAAAGCCTACGCTGACAACGTGATGCGGCTACATCTTGCCGCCGCTGATCCACACCCGCAGTATGCGCCAAAGGCTAGCCCGGCACTGACAGGCAAGCCCACCGCGCCCACGGCTACGCAGGCATCGAATGACACTCAGTTGGCAACCACGGCCTTTGTGAAAGCGGCTATTGCCGCATTGGTTAACGGGTCGCCGGGGGCGCTGGATACGTTGCAAGAGTTGGCGGCGGCGCTGGGTAACGATCCGGCTTTCTCAGCAACCATCCTGAATGCGATTGCAGAGGCGAAAGCGGACGCCGCCAATAAGCTCAATGCCCATGCGTCAGCGGCTGATCCGCACACGCAGTATGCGCCCAAAGTCAGCCCGGTGCTGACCGGAACGCCGACAGCCCCCACCGCCGGGGCAGCGGCAAACGATACGCAGATAGCGACCACGGCTTTTGTCAAAGCAGCGGTAGCCGCACTGGTGAACGGTTCCCCTGCGGCGCTTGATACGCTGCAAGAGCTGGCGAATGCGTTGGGTAATGATCCGAATTTCTCCACCACGGTATTGAATGCGCTGGCTGGAAAGCTGGCAAAAGACCAGAACGGCGCGGACATTCCCGATAAACCACTGTTTCGTGAACATATCGGCCTCACACTGCCATTATCACAGGGGAACGGGGGCGCAGGGACAATAAAAGGTGCCGTTCAGAATGTGGGTACATCCTATAAGCCCGCTTCATTCCCTGATTATCTGGAATATCTAACCCGTTCGCAGTCAATGGGCAGCGTGAGAGAAATGAGCGGGAACGGACGCTGGCGTTGTCACATCTCGGTACGCCATCGTGGAGGGAATGCAAACGGTGAAGATTTCTTTGATCATGAATACTACGGATTTGCACTGGTTGAAGAGGATATGACGTCCCCCGCGTATGATTTTTCATTGTATAAACAAAATAATGGTAAATGGTTAGATCCGGTCAAGCTCTATCATACCGGATTCAAGCCGACAGCCGCCGATGTCGGCGCGTACACGAAAGCAGAAACCGACCAGAGCCTATCGGCATTGCTGAGTTTATTGGGTACCCGGACGTTAACAGAAGCGGATTACGTGCGCATTCCAGATAAGCCGGGCGGCTTAATCATTCAGTGGATGACGGGGCCGATTTGCAGTGACGAAAGAACCGAATATCCAGCAATATCGTTCCCTGTCGTCTTTCCCTCAAAATGTCTGTTTGCCGGGGTGTTTACAAAAGGAAATGACACGATTCAGAGTGACCAGATTTTTCAGGTATCACAATGGACAAACACCAATATAAAAGTGTTTCCACAATGGTTCGGGACGGGTACGCAGGGTCTGGCCTATCCGCTGATTTTTGCCATCGGCCAGTAATGAGGTAATGATGATTCTCTATTCACCGACAACCAACGGTTTTTACCAGACAGCATGGCAGGATGAATATGCAGCGGCAGGGACATTGCCCGCCGATACAGTCACGCTGACGCCAGTTGAAACGCGCACATACTGGCGGCAAGTTCCTCCGGCTGGGAAAATGCTGGGGGCGAAAAAAGGGCGTCCGGTCTGGATTAACGCCCCCTCAATCACCAAAGCAGCATTAGCCAGCATGGCGGCAAACCAAAAAACGGCGTTGTTAGCACACGCGACAGAAATGATCGCCCCCCTGAAAGACGCATTAGACGGCGGTTATATTGATGAACGCGATAAACTCATCTTATCCGACTGGCAAAAGTATCGTTATGCCCTCACGAAAGTGGACGTATCTACAGCGCCAGATATCGACTGGCCGTTGGCACCGGGTGGCGAATTGATCGCTACAGCCGATCAATAATGCATAATTGATCTGTATAAACGTTTATAAAATAACCACGTCGAATGTCATTATGTGATTGGTTTTAAAATAATAATGATACGCCGGGGAAAGCAAGCCCACCGTCCGCCAACGGTGGGCTTTTTTCATGCCTGTTTTCCGCCCCGGTGTTGTGCCAGCCTCCACCCTACCAGCATGACTCGCCCACGCCTGCGACCCGCCAGACAATAGCCGCTCCTAATGCAGCAATCGTGCTATTAGCTGGAGTCTGAATTTATGAGTGATTTTCACCACGGCGTGCAGGTCGTCGAGATTAACGACGGCACGCGCGTTATTTCCACTGTTTCCACGGCCATTATCGGCATGGTGTGTACCGCATCCGATGCCGACGCGGCCACCTTTCCCCTCAATACCCCGGTACTGATTACCAACGTGCTGTCCGCCGTCGGCAAGGCCGGGAAAAAAGGCACGCTGGCCGCTGCCCTGTTAGCTATCGCCGACCAGTCCAAGCCCGTTACCGTTGTGGTGCGCGTGGCTGAGGGCAAAGACGAGGCCGAAACCATCAGCAACGTGATCGGCGGCAGTGACGAAAACGGCAAATACACCGGTATGAAAGCGTTGTTAGATGCGCTGACCGTCACGGGCGTAAAACCGCGCATTCTCGGTGCGCCGGGGCTGGATTCGTTACCCGTTGCCACCGCGTTAGCGTCGGTCTGTCAGTCGCTGCGTGCCTTTGGTTACGTCAGCGCGTGGGGCTGCAAAACCCTGTCGGACGCCATCAACTACCGCGAGAATTTCAGCCAGCGGGAATTGATGGTGATCTGGCCGGATTTTATCGCGTGGGACACCACGGCCAACGCCAGTACCACGGCATATGCCACCGCCCGCGCGTTAGGGCTGCGCGCCAAAATCGACCAAGAAACCGGATGGCATAAAACCCTGTCTAACGTCGGCGTGAACGGCGTGACAGGTATCAGCGCGTCGGTGTATTGGGATTTGCAGGCACCCGGCACCGATGCGGATTTGCTGAATCAGGCAGGCATCACCACGCTGGTTCGTAAAGACGGCTTTCGATTTTGGGGTAACCGCACCTGTTCTGACGATCCGCTGTTCCTGTTTGAGAGCTACACCCGCACCGCGCAGGTGCTGGCCGACACGATGGCCGAAGCGCACCTGTGGGCGGTGGACAAGCCCGTTACCCCGACGCTTATCAAAGACATTATCGAAGGTATCAAGGCCAAATTCCGTGAGCTGAAAACGGGCGGCTACATCATTGACGCCGATTGCTGGTTCGATGAAACCGCCAACGATAAAGACACCCTCAAGGCCGGGAAACTGTATATCGATTACGACTATACCCCTGTTCCGCCTCTGGAAAATCTCACCCTGCGCCAGCGCATCACCGATAAATATCTGGTGAATCTGGCCGCGTCGGTCAACAGCTAAGGAGCTAACGCGCTATGGCACTGCCTCGCAAACTGAAAATGATGAACCTGTTCAATGACGGCATGAGTTACATGGGCGTAGCGACTGCCGTCACGCTGCCGAAACTCACGCGCAAGCTGGAGAACTATCGCGGCGGCGGCATGAGCGGCAGCGCACCCATTGACTTTGGTCTGGATGATGACGCGCTGTCGATGGAATGGACGATGGGCGGTTTTGCAGACGAAACCCTGTGGAGCCAGTACGCCGCACCGGGCATTGATGCGGTACTGCTGCGTTTTAATGGGTCGTATCAACGCGACGACACCGGGGAAATTTCTGCCGTGGAAGTGGTGATGCGCGGCCGTCATAAGGAGATCGACGGCGGCGAAAGCAAAGAAGGTGAAGATACCGAAACCAAGATTTCGACCCAATGCACGTACTACAAGCTGACCATCGACGGCAAGGAAATGATCGAGATTGACACCATCAACATGATTGAGCGTGTGGTCGGCGTTGACCGTCTGGAGCAACACCGCCGGGCGATTGGTCTGGCGTAACCCTGTCTGGCCAGCCCGGCGCTGGCCGTCTTCTTTCTATTTTTTATCTGAACACAGAGGCAACATCATGAACAAAGACGACAACGTTGTAACGCTGGAAATCCCGATTAAACGCGGCGAAACCGTCATCGACACTATCACCCTGATTAAACCGACTACCGGAACGCTGCGCGGCGTCAGTCTGGCGGCGCTGGCCGGGTCGGACGTAGACGCACTGATTAAAGTGCTGCCACGCATGACGCTGCCGTCACTGACCGAGGCCGACATCACCCGCATGGAATTGCCGGATATGATTGCCATCGCTGGCAAGGTGGTCGGTTTTTTGACGCCGAAATCGCAACAGGGAACCTCCCCCGAAGCCTGAGTGTTGATGAGCTGATGGCGGATATCGCGGTGATTTTTCACTGGCCGCCATCCGAGCTGTACCCGATGACCCTCACCGAGTTGATCCTGTGGCGCGACAAAGCGCTGAAACGCAGCGGACACCATAACAATGAGTAACACTCTACAGTTAAGCGTTTTGCTGAAAGCCGTGGACAGGGCGACCCGCCCGTTTAAGGCCGTGCAAACCGAAAGTAAAAAGCTGTCGGGCAATATCCGCGATTCACAGACCCAGCTCAAAGACCTGAACGCGCAGGCCGGGCGTATCGACGGTTTCCGCAAGGCAAAAAGCCAGCTCAGCGAAACAGGTGCGGCACTCCAGCAGGCTCAGGCGAAAGCCGCCGGGCTGTCGGCAGAGTTGCGCAATAGCGAGCATCCCACCAAACGGCAGGCGCAGGCGCTGGAGCGGGCGAAACGTCAGGCCGCTACGTTAAAAACAGAGTATGCGGCGCTGCGCCAGTCGGTACAGCGCCAGCGTACCGAGCTAGAACAGACAGGCGTCAGCACGCGCAACCTGTCCGGCGCAGAGCGCAAATTACGCAACAACATATCTCAAACTACAACGACGCTTGACCAGCAGCGCGCCGCGCTTTCCCGCGTCAGTCAGCAACAGGAAAAACTGAACGCGGTCAGACAGCGTTATGAAAAAGGCAAAGAAATCACCGCCGGGGTGCGTAATACCAGCGCGGCGGCGTTTGGCCTCGGTTCAGCGGCGCTGTATGCCGAAAGCCGTCTGATTGCACCGTCGGTGCAGGCTGACGGACACGGGGCGCGCATTGCGGCGCAGACGGGCGGGAATGCCGCCGACGGCGAACAGTACACCCGCGTTATCAAGGAGGTTAACGCCTCCGGTGTGAGTAACGATCTCACTCAGATAGCGGACGCGGTGGCCGCCGTGCGTAGCACGTTAGGGGCGATGGGGGATGTAGGAGAAACCGAGCTGGCGCGCATATCGCGTAAGGCGCTGGACATACAAACGGCGCTCGGCGGTGGCGCAACCGAGAGTATCCAGATAGCCGCCATCATGATGAAAAACGGCCTCGCCAAAAACAGCGACGAGGCGTTTGATTTGATGGTGTCCGGGATGCAGCGCGTGTCTGCACAGATGCGCGGCGAACTGCCGGAAATTCTGCACGAGTATTCGACCCACTTCCGCAACATGGGATTCAGCGGATCGGAGGCGATGACGCTGCTGGTTGAAATGGCGCAGCAAGGCAAGTTTGCACTGGACAAGACGGGCGACGCGGTGAAGGAATTCAGCATTCGCGGGTCGGACATGTCAAAAGCCAGCATTGAAGCCTATGACGCCGCCGGACTCAATGCCGCCAAAATGTCTACCGCCATCGCCAGCGGGGGTGATAAAGCGCGCGCCGCGATGCAGAAAACCGCCAACGGGCTGCTGAAAATCAAAGACCCGGCGGAACGGGCAAACGCGGCCATTGCTTTGTTTGGTACGCCGATTGAAGACCTGTCGATTGACCAGATACCGAAATTTCTGGCCGCGCTGGCCGGAGCCGAAAACAAGCTCGGTGACGTGTCCGGGGCGGCTGATCGCATGGGCGATACCCTGCGCGATAACCTCGAAGGGGATATCGGGCGGCTACAGGGCGCGATGTCCAGCCTGCGCTTTAACCTGTTCAATGACGATGATGGCGCGCTGCGCAAACTGACGCAGGCCGCGACGGAATGGTTAACCCGCGTCAATGAATGGGTCAAGGCTAACCCGGAGCTGACGCGGCAGATAGTCATGGTAGGCGGAGCCGCCACGGCGTTAATTACGGTGCTGGGCGGGATCGGGCTGGTTGCGTGGCCTGTTATGAGCGGGATTAATGCATTAGTTGGCGGAGCGGGTTTACTGAGTGCCGGATTCGGTAAGGTCGGTGGAAAGGGATTACCCAAGTTATCTATGGGATTAAACCGCCTCGGCGGCATGATCGGCTGGCTGGCAAAGTCGCCGCTGATGCTGCTACGTGCCGGAGCCTCTGCGCTGACCTCGGTATTCGGGGCGGTCAGTAACCCGCTGACCATTATCCGGGGCGCGATGTCGGGTTTTGGCCGGGTGCTGATGTGGCTGTTTACCTCACCGCTGGCACTGCTGCGCACTGGCATTACGCTGGTTGGCAGTGCGTTAGGCGTCCTGCTGTCTCCCGTCGGGCTGGCTGTCGCGGCGCTGGTTGGCGGCGCACTGCTTATCTGGAAATACTGGGAGCCGATTCAGGCCTTTATCGGCGGCGTGGTTGAGGGATTTGTTGCGGCCAGTGCGCCGATTATTGCGGCGTTTGAGCCGTTACAACCCGTCTTTACGTGGATTGGTGACAAAATCCGGGCGCTGTTTGGCTGGTTCGGCGATCTGCTGAATCCGGTCAAATCCACTGCCGCCGAGCTGGACAGCGCGGCCAGCATGGGGAAACGCTTTGGTGAAGCGCTGGCAAGCGGGCTGAATATCATCATGCACCCGCTGGAGTCGTTGAAAAAAGGCGTGTCATGGCTGCTGGAAAAGCTGGGGCTAGTTGATGAGAAATCGAAAAAACTCCCGACCGCTGACAGTATCCTCCCGCCACAAGAGGCCGCCGCGCTAAAGGCAGGGGGCAGCACTGCACCGGTTCCGCAGGGTAAAGATGCAAAAGCCATTGCTGCCCGATACAGCGGTGTGAGTACGCAGGACATTGCGGCGAGTTCAGCGAATGTCACCAGCCGTCAGGATACGGCCACAATGGCATCGGCCACGATGAACATGTCAGCCTATCGCCCGATAGCGCCGACGGTTCAGACCAGTGCCGCATCGTCCCCGGTCAGTATTCACGCCCCTATCAGTATTGTTGCCCAGCCCGGCCAGAGTGAGAAAGGCATTGCGCAGGAAGTTACGCGCCAGCTTGAGCAGCGGGAACGCGCTGCGCGGTCACGCGCATTCAGTCAGTACAGTTATCAGGGAGGCGAATAAGATGATGCTCACATTAGGGCTGTTTGTGTTCCAGCTCCAGACCCTGCCTTACCAGAACATGCAGCGCAACGTTGATTACCGCTGGCCGTCAAACAGTCGTGTCGGTCAGCGCCCGGCGTTGCAGTTCTTAGGCATTGAAGAAGAGAAAATCACGCTGTCGGGGGAACTGCTGCCCGAAATCACAGGCGGCACGCTGTCACTGCTGATGCTGGAAACGATGGCCGATCAGGGGCGTGCATGGCCGCTGATTGAGGGCAGCGGCACGATTTACGGCGTGTTTGTGGTGAACAGTATCAGCCAGACGAAAACCAATTTTTTCCCTGATGGCCGCGCCCGGCGGATTGAGTTCACCATCACGCTGACCCGCGTGGACTCGTCGCTGTCTGCAATGCTGGGCGATTTACGCCAGCAGGCGGAGGGCTTGATCGGCAGCGCCGGGGAAATGGCTAATCGGGCGCAATCCGCTATCGGGGGATTATTCGCATGATTAACCCGCTGAATGTTCGTGCGGGCAGTAAAACCGCCCCGGCGTACCTGTTGCGCCTGAATGAGCAGGACATCACGACCGTTATCAGTCCGCGCCTGCTGTCGCTCAGTTTGACCGATAACCGGGGCTTTGAGGCCGACCAGCTCGACATCGAGCTGGACGACAGCGACGGACAGATGCAGTTGCCCCGCCGGGGCGCGGTGCTGTCGGTATTTTTGGGCTGGGAAGGTGAAGCGCTGATCGGCAAAGGCGATTTTACGGTGGATGAAATAGAGCACCGTGGCACGCCGGATACGCTGACCATCCGGGCGCGGAGTGCCGATTTTCGCGGGTCGCTGAACTCGCGGCGTGAGCTGTCCTATCACGACACCACGCTGGGGGCGATTGTTGAACAGGTGGCAAAGCGTAACAATCTTGCACCGATGCTGGCCGACGGTTTTGCCGGGATAAAAATTCCGCACATCGACCAGACGCAGGAAACCGACGCGGTATTTATTACCCGGCTGGCCGAGCGCAACGGGGCAATTGTAGCAATCAAAGCTGGACGCTTGCTGTTTATCCGCCCCGGAACGGGGAAGACGGCCAGTGGCAAGCCTATCCCACAGCAGATGATTGAACGCAGCGACGGCGATCGGCACAGTTTTAGCCTGGCTGACCGTGGCGCGTATACAGGTGTGACGGCAAGCTGGCTGCATACTAAAGAGCCACAGCCGAAGAAACCTAAAAAGGTCAAAGTGCAGCGCAAAGTCTTGCTGCATCAGGGTCCACAGAAAACCCACCCGAAAGCGAAGAAAGCCACCAAAGCGCCGGAAGCGCGCGAGGGGGATTATCTGGTTGGCACGGATGAGAACGTACTGGCGTTGACCACGGTTTTTGCGACCAAAGCACAGGCCATGCGTGCCGCACAGTCGAAGTGGGACAAACTGCAACGTGGTGTGGCGGAGTTCTCTATCACGCTGGCAATGGGGCGTGCTGACCTGTTCCCGGAAACGCCTGTTCAGGTGAGCGGATTCAAACAGGTGATCGACGAACAGGAATGGACAATCTCAAAAGTGACGCACAGTTTGAGTAATTCGGGTTACGTTACCGCGTTGGAGCTGGAAGTGCTGCTGTCTGATGTTGAGTATGAGGGAAGTGAGCAGTAATTCATTTTCAAATCAATATTTTAAAAATCGAATAAAGTGATATGATTGGCAATATAAACCAGACAGGACGATAAGGCGATTTACGAAATGATGCATTGCCCACTCTGCCAAAATGCAGCACACGCGAGATCCAGTCGCTACATTACGAACAAGACAAAAGAACGTTATCACCAGTGCCAGAATATCAACTGCGGTTGCACATTCAAATCAATGGAAACCATAGCAGATATTATTATGACGCCGGGCGATGTTAAGCCCGTCCCGCCACATCCTGATCGGTCAAATCAGGGAGCACTCTGGATTTAACACAACAACCTAAAGCCCGCGAAAGCGGGTTTTCTTTTGCCTATCTGTCGCCACTGCTTTTTCTCTGCCGCCACTTTGCCGCCATTTAAATAAAAAAAAGCCTAGCTATTACGCTAGGCTATTGAAAAATAACAACTTTCGGATGTTGCGAAAGCGCTATCTTAGTTAAGACGCTCTTTAATACGAGCAGACTTACCAGTACGCTCACGCAGGTAGTACAGTTTGGCTTTACGAACGGCACCACGACGTTTAACAGCAATGCTGTCAACAACTGGAGAGTGAGTCTGGAATACACGCTCCACGCCTTCGCCGTTAGAAATTTTGCGAACAGTGAATGCAGAATGCAGACCGCGGTTACGAATAGCGATAACCACGCCCTCGAATGCCTGCAGACGTTTTTTGCTGCCTTCAACAACCCATACCTTCACTTCTACGGTATCACCCGGACGAAATGCAGGTACGTCCTGCTTCATTTGTTCGTCTTCGATTTGCTTAATAATGTTGCTCATAATATGTCTCTTACCCTAGGTAAACTGATAGTTGGGTTCGCACAGTAGACTGGCGTAACCACCTAATACTCTTGTTGCTCAGACTGATATTCACGTTGGAATTCAGCCAGCAACCTTGTTTGCTCGTCAGTCAGAGCTAGGCTTTTCAGAAGTTCAGGTCTTCTAAGCCAGGTTCGGCCCAGCGACTGCTTCAATCGCCAGCGACGTATTTCCGCATGGTTGCCAGACAGTAATACTGCCGGAACATCCATGCCCTCCAGTATTTCAGGGCGTGTAAAATGAGGACAATCCAGCAATCCATCAGCAAAAGAATCTTCTTCTGCTGAAGCCTGATGCCCCAGAACACCCGGTATAAAACGGGCAACTGAGTCAATCAGGGTCATCGCTGGTAGTTCCCCACCACTAAGTACGTAATCACCTATCGACCATTCTTCATCGATTTCGGTTTTAATTACGCGCTCATCAATCCCCTCATACCGTCCACAGACCAGAATCATCTTCTGGTTAGTAGCGAGTTGACGTACGCCTTGCTGATCTAATTTACGGCCCTGAGGTGACAAATAAATCACTCTTGCGCCTTCGCCTGCCGCTGCTTTTGCTGCGTGGATCGCATCCCGTAAAGGCTGCACCATCATCAGCATTCCGGGGCCGCCGCCATAAGGCCGGTCGTCCACGGTGCGATGCCGATCGTAAGTGAAGTCACGAGGACTCCAATACTGTACGTTCAGCAGGCCATTTTTAACTGCCCGGCCAGTGACTCCGTAATCAGTAATTGCCCGGAACATCTCTGGAAACAGGCTAATCACCCCAATCCACATAGTCTCGTTCCGCTGGGTACTACTGGTCGATTCAGAGTTCAAAAACCAGGATCCCAATCTACTTCAACAGTTTGAGCAGAAAGGTCGACGCGCTTAACAACCTGTTCGGTGAGGAACGGAACCAGCCGCTCCTTGACCCCGAAGGCATCTTTCAGGTTGGCTTTTATCACCATCACATCGTTTGAGCCGGTTTCCATCATGTCGATGATTTTACCCAACTCATAACCGGTTACGGTTACGACCTGACAGCCAATAAGATCCTTCCAGTAATAATCACCTTCGCCCAGATCGGGCAGTTGTGACGAATCTACGACAATTTCACAATTAGTCAGTAAATTAGCCGCATCACGGTCATCAGCACCTTTCACTTTAATGATCAGATCCTGATTGTGATACTTCCAGCCTTCAATCTCGACAAGCTGCCAACCGCTTTTGCTCTGGATGAACCAAGGTTGATAATCAAAAATGCTCTCGGCATCTTCGGTGGATGAAAACACTCTGAGCCAACCTCGGATGCCATACGCCGACCCAATTTTCCCCATCACAATCGGGTTAACGGGAGGTTTTGGACTGAGTTGATTGCTCATGATCACCACCGCAACAGATTATGCTGCTTTTTTAGCGTCTTTGATCAGCGAAGATACGCGATCAGACACAGTTGCACCCAGACCAAGCCAATGCTCGATACGGTCCAGATCCAGACGCAGGGCTTCTGCTTGACCAGATGCGATTGGGTTGAAGAAACCTACGCGCTCGATGAAACGACCATCACGCGCATTGCGGCTGTCGGTCACGACTACTTGATAGAAAGGGCGTTTTTTAGCGCCGCCACGTGCCAAACGAATTGTTACCATAACATCCTCTTTAGTGAATAAAACAACTGGGCCCCATCGAGGAACGGAGCCCAGTATGTCATATAAAAAGCCCGAAAATTTTACTCATTTTGGCGCAAAAAGCAATCTAAAGCGTATAATCTCGCCAAGAGTTTCTCTACACCATCGGTTTCGGTGGTTAACGCCCCGGGAATCCTGGTGGCATCATCCCTTTCATACCGCGCATCATTTTCGCCAGGCCGCCGTTTTTCATCTTCTTCATCATTCGCTGCATATCATCAAATTGTTTCAGAAGACGGTTCACATCCTGCACCTGCATGCCTGAGCCCTGTGCGATACGGCGTTTACGCGAACCTTTGATAATCTCAGGTTTAGCACGTTCTTGAATCGTCATCGAATTAATGATCGCTTCCATACGTACCAGAACCTTGTCATCCATTTGTGACTTAACATTATCAGGCAGTTGGCCCATGCCAGGCATTTTACTCATCATGCTCGCCATGCCACCCATATTGCGCATCTGCTTAAGCTGATCCAGGAAATCGGTCAAATCAAACCCATCCCCCTTCTTCAGCTTCTTCGCGAGCTTCTCTGCCTGTGTACGATCAACCTTGCTTTCAATATCTTCAATCAGAGAAAGCACATCGCCCATACCGAGAATGCGTGATGCAACGCGATCGGGGTAGAACGGTTCCAACGCTTCGGTTTTTTCGCCAACGCCGAGGAATTTAATCGGTTTGCCAGTAATATGGCGAATAGATAACGCCGCACCACCGCGGGCATCACCATCAATTTTGGTGAGGATCACACCTGTCAGCGACAGCGCTTCATTAAAGGCTTTTGCCGTATTCGCCGCATCCTGCCCCGTCATGGCATCAACCACAAACAGCGTTTCAACTGGCTTAATCGCCGCATGAACCTGTTTGATTTCGTCCATCATCGCATCATCGACATGGAGACGACCGGCGGTATCGACCAACAGGACATCGTAGAATTTCAGCTTCGCGTGTTGTAACGCACGTTCCACGATAGCAAGTGGCTTCTCCTGTGCATCGGACGGGAAGAAATCAACCCCCACCTGCTGTGCCAACGTTTCCAACTGCTTAATCGCCGCAGGGCGATAGACGTCAGCAGAAACCACCAGCACTTTTTTCTTCTGCTTTTCACGCAGGAATTTACCCAGCTTGCCCACGCTGGTCGTTTTACCGGCACCTTGCAAACCGGCCATCAGAACAACCGCTGGCGGCTGAGCGGCAAGGTTCAGTTCGGCGTTGATTTCACCCATGGCGCTGACGAGTTCGTTTTTAACAATTTTGACGAACTCTTGACCCGGCGTCAGGCTTTTGTTGACCTCATGCCCAACAGCACGTTCTTTTACGCGATTGATAAAATCACGTACCACAGGTAACGCGACGTCGGCTTCCAGCAATGCCATACGTACTTCACGCAGCGTTTCTTTAATGTTTTCTTCAGTCAACCGCCCACGGCCGCTGATATTGCGCAATGTGCGCGAGAGTCGATCGGTTAAATTTTCAAACATATCTCATGCTCAACGTAAGACAGGCCGCCAGCGCGACACGAATGGAAGAGATTATACACAAAAGCGGGAGCGATCTCAGCGCTGCTGATGGAGAACTGTTGGTACCCACGGAGACTAACGCTATACTGATTCTCTATTTTACCTAGTTGATATTTAATAACCTATTTGTATGTCTGTTTTCGCTATTGTGGCGCTTGTCGCCTACACACTCAGCCTCGGACTGATTATCCCCAGTCTGCTACGCAAGAACAGTGCATATCGTCGGCTGGCAATACTCTCGGCCAGCGCTGCGCTAATCTGCCATGCGGTGGCGCTCTATCAACGCATTTTCGATGTGCAGGCAGGTCAAAACCTTAGTCTGCTGAATATCGGTTCGCTTGTCAGCCTCATCATCTGTACCGTTATGACGATTGTCGCTGCGCGCGATCGCGGCTGGTTTATTCTCCCTATCGTCTACACCTTTGCGCTAATCAATCTGGCTTTCGCTAGCTTCATGCCGAGTGAATTTATTACGCATCTGGAAGCGTCACCGGGTTTAATGATCCATATCGGCCTGGCACTTTTTTCCTATGCAACTCTGCTGATTGCGGCACTTTATGCGCTCCAGCTTGCCTGGCTTGACTATCTGCTCAAGAACAAAAAGCTAGGGTTTGCCGCTGACATGCCACCGCTGATGAGCATTGAACGTAAGATGTTTCACATCACGCAGATTGGCGTCATCCTGCTTACGCTGACGCTTTGTACCGGCTTGTTCTATATGGATAACCTGATTGATAACAAAGAGAACCTGCACAAGGCTGTGTTCTCCCTGTTTGCCTGGTTTATCTATATTCTGTTGCTCTGGGGGCATTACCATGAAGGCTGGCGGGGTCGGCGCGTCGTCTGGTTTAGCCTCATCGGTGCACTGATGCTGACCCTTTCCTACTTTGGCAGCCGGGTTATACAGCACTTTCTCGCGGTCTGACATATTCACGAATACAAAAAAAGAGAGCCCACTTTCGGCTCTCTTTTTTATTTGCTCATACCCAATAAACTAGATATGTAGCTCAGCCAGTTTATCTTTCGGCAGTGCCAAATCGTCGTTTTGGTTAATGCCAATATCGTGATCCACAATGTGCTGAGCAATCTCTTGCGCTTCTTTCAATGAGTGCATCTCATAGGTGCCACACTGAAATTCGTTCAGCTCAGGGATTTTACGCTGATCAGTCACTTTCAGAACGTCCGACATCGCTGCTTTCCAGGAATCAGCAACGCGTTGCTCATCCGGTGTGCCGATCAAGCTCATGTAGAAACCGGTACGACACCCCATCGGAGAAATATCGATAATCTCAACGCCATCACCGTTTAAATGATCCCGCATAAAGCCAGCAAACAGGTGTTCTAGCGTATGAATTCCACGCTCCGGCATGACTTCGATGTTTGGACGACAGAAACGCAGATCAAACACAGTAATATTGTCGCCATGAGGGGTTTTCATGGTTTTAGCGACCCGAACGGCAGGTGCAGCCATACGAGTGTGGTCAACAGTAAAGCTATCTAGTAACGGCATAATGCCACCTCCTCATAGAAAAATTCATTTTTTCTCGTTTCCGGGAAACTTTTCCTTTTTATGCGAGTCTGACTTACTGAAAGACGCGCATTTATTATCATCATCCCTATTAGAGATGTTTATTTGGCCACAGTTTCTGTGGCCTTTTCTTTTTAATGCGTCGCCAGATAGTCGTCAAAATCCATCGTATCTTCAGACTCAATCTGACGCTGGCGCTGCCAAGAGCGCTCACTCTCGGCGGCCAATTGTTCTTCTGTCAACACTTGCAACGGCTCGCTACTGAGCATTTTGCGATATTCTTCCGCTAAGTTCAGCCCCACGCTACCATTGCCTTCTTGCTTCATCAACGTTAATAGTCGACCAGAGAACGTCGTTTCTGGATCGTCAAAACCCACAAGTAGCTCATCGCATACCTGCTGATAGTGTGGTTGATCGTTTTCCGCATCCAGCACTTCCGCAACGCGGCGTAAATCCGCAAACAAGGATTTCCCCACCTCAGCAATCGGTTGTTGGATGGTTTCACACCGCATACCTACCGTTTGCCCTGGTTTACGCCCTTCCAGAATCACTCGATTCCAGTTTTTACGCGTACACAGTAGCTCATCCGCACTCATCTCCGGCGCATCAGCCAGCGCACACCAGATCAGGAATAAATCCAGGAAACGAACCTGACTTTCACTCACCCCAGTCGGAGAGAATGGATTGATATCCAGCGAACGGACTTCGATATATTCAATTCCGCCACGCAGCAAAGCATCAGATGGCGTTTCACCCGCTCGCGTCACACGCTTAGGACGAATCGGCGCATAGAGCTCGTTCTCAATCTGCAAGACGTTGGTATTCAATTGTAGATAATGACCATCTTTCTTCATACCAACCTGAGCATATTCCTCAGACGGCGTTTTTATCGCACGTTTTAATGCAGCGACATAGGTATCCAGATCGTTAAATGTAATCCCCAGATTGCTCTGTGATTTATTGGTATAGCCTAAATCACTGAGCCGTAGAGAGGTCGCATAGGGCAGATAGAGCATGCCTTTTTCCGTACGCTCAAACGGCAGTGCGGTTTCTCGCCCTCTCAGGAAAGAAGAACAGATCGCCGGAGACGCACCAAACAGGTAAGGGATCACCCAGCCAAAGCGGTAATAGTTGCGAATCAGCCTAAAGTATCCCGCAGAGATGGCTTTTTTCCCGCTTGCTGCATCAGCGACGCCTTCTCGCGCCTGCCAGAATGACAGAGGAAGAGAGAAGTTATAATGCACGCCGGAAATAGTCTGCATCAATGCGCCGTAGCGGTTTTTCAGCCCTTCGCGGTAAAGCGTTTTGAAACGCCCGACATTCGAAGAGCCATACTGCGCCAGCTCTATATTTTGCTCGCTGTCGATAAAGCACGGCATGCTCAATGGCCACATACGTTCATCACCCAGATTACGAGAAACGTGACGATGAATATCACGTAAAAACGTAAGCAGGTGATCCACATCTTTGTCGACGGGCGTGATGAACTCTAACAGGGCTTCTGCAAAGTCCGTCGTAATCCACGGATGTGCCAACGCCGAGCCCAATATTTCAGGGTGCCCTGTCGTAGCAAGATGTCCGTTTGCTGTTACGCGCAATGTTTCGCGTTCAATTCCACGCTGAATACCCTTCACCGCCAATGGGTGTTTTTCCAGCCAAGAAAGTGCTTCTGAAATATCCGGGATCAAATCGACCTCCCGTTGTTAAAATGTAATGGTTGTAAGCATAATTGAAACTCAGCAGCACTCACCAGTTTGCATTGCAATCTGGCTAAGACCACCACGCCATACCCTGTAACGTTATACCTGCCAATACGATATATCGCAGCGCTTTTCCAATTCCGATAAAAACCGCTGATTTCACCCAGGGCATACGTAACCAACCCGCTAACACGCACAATAAATCGCCTACTACCGGCACCCAGCTAAATAACAGCGCAGCGCAGCCATAGCGCTGTAACCAGCGCATGGCCACCGTATACCCAGCTTGTTTTTTTGGCTGAGGGAGTAAGCGCCCTATAAAAATATTTGTTAACCCGCCCAGCGTATTTCCTACCGTTGCTACCGCGATCAACAGGTAGGGTTTTGCACTGTCAGCCAGCAATAGTGTCACCAGCAGAACTTCCGAACTGCCAGGCAACAGTGTTGCACTGAGCAAGCTACTCCAGAAAAGAGAAAAAACGGCCCAGAATTCACTCACAATGTTCGGACATCAACCACGGCCATGTTGGCTCGCTTAGCAGCTTCAACACCGTAGTCTGCATCCTCAAACACGATACAGTGTTCCGGTGCGACAGAAATCAACGCTGCGCAACGCAGGAAAGTATCCGGGAAAGGCTTATGCTGCGTGACATCGTCAGCCCCAACGATCGCATCAAAGTAGTTATGCAGACCCAAATGCGTTAGTAATCTGTCAGCCATACCATGCGTGCTACCCGTGCCGACCGCCATAGGACGACGCCCGTGATAATGTTTAACAACATCAATCAACGGTAGTGGTTTCACCGTATCAAGCAGCATTTCCTCAACAACGGCGGTCTTTTCCGCAGCCAGTTGGTGAGCATTAATATCAGCCTGATGGCTGTCGATAATACGCTGAGCAATACGCCAGGTAGGCGAGCCGTTCAATGCTGTCATGGCACTGGCATCATAACTCATGCCATATCGGGCAAGAACCAGATCCCACGCTTTATGGTGCGTCGGCTCTGTATCAAGTAGAGTGCCATCCATATCAAAGATCAGCCCTTGATAGCGATCGTACATCATGACTCCATGACCACTGAAAAGAGAACTTACTTTATCGTAAAGTGAAAACGTTGTCGCTTACTCAATAACCTTATAAAAAACAGGTTATTACCACTATAGTAGTAAGATAACCTTCATTTATTCGTAGGTTCGTTCTCAATATATAGGCAGGATAAGAAAATAAGAGTGCATGCACAGACGCACTTTAAAAAATATCGTTCTGACATTGGCAGAACAGAGAACTGTGTCGCTGTAGCGAGTATGAAAGAGAGCAGGTGGTAAAACAAAGATGGTGCAGCTGAGAGAATTGCCTGACTTGCCTAGCTCTATGGCGCTGTAACTAAAACAACGTCTTCTTGCCTTATACTTACGAACAAAGCACTGTCCATTATAAGAACAAGATCAGAATTTTATTTACAGTGAAATATGGTGCATCCGGGAGGATTCGAACCTCCGACCGCTCGGTTCGTAGCCGAGTACTCTATCCAGCTGAGCTACGGATGCAGAGTGTGGTGCAGAAATATGGGGTGAGCAATTAAATGAGATACTTAAGAATGGTGCATCCGGGAGGATTCGAACCTCCGACCGCTCGGTTCGTAGCCGAGTACTCTATCCAGCTGAGCTACGGATGCATTACTAATTCTTTATCTACGAAAAAACTTGCTTTCACTAATACTGATTGCCTTGCAAGGGCTGTATTTAATGGTGCATCCGGGAGGATTCGAACCTCCGACCGCTCGGTTCGTAGCCGAGTACTCTATCCAGCTGAGCTACGGATGCATATTAAATGGCGGTGAGGGAGGGATTCGAACCCTCGATGCAGCTTTTGACCGCATACTCCCTTAGCAGGGGAGCGCCTTCAGCCTCTCGGCCACCTCACCTTACATTACCTGTTTCGCTACTAAGTACTTCTTGTTAGTGCTCACCGGTACTGCGTGGCGCACATATTACTTTCCCAGACTTATAAGTCAAACAATTTTTCCCACCTTGCGTTCGTTTGAACAATTCGCGTCCAAGACGCGCATTTTCACAACAAAAAGTCTGTTTTATCGACAGAAAAACAGTCGGTTACCTTGCGACAAGAAGCGCGTAGTAAAAGTAGATGCATCGATAAATGTGTGGGGGAAAAGCAGGAAATAACAATTGCGTCCCGCGAACACGAGACGCATTGTCAATCAATATGACGTAGGTTGAGATTTTTCGGCCTGAATACGCTGATAGATCTCTTCACGGTGGACAGAAACCTCTTTAGGCGCATTAACACCAATACGCACCTGGTTGCCTTTCACTCCTAATACGGTAACCGTTACCTCATCGCCGATCATGAGGGTTTCGCCAACTCGACGAGTCAAAATAAGCATTCTTTGCTCCTTGAAAGATTATAAAGAGTCGGGTCTCTCTGTCTCCCCGCCATTATCCATCATGTGCCGTGAAAACGTAAACCTAGACGATGGTATAACCACCACCATCATACTCCGGTGTCACTACTTGTTAGTTTAGTCGATATCAGTAGCTTGTGCTTTTGTTATCACAACAACAGGACTGAGCACATAAAGCTTCAGAATATCTGAAGGTAACACACTTTCAATCCTGTTTGCCGGATCCTTTTCCGCAGACAAAAACGCCACAACCAGAAAGTTATGGCGTTTTGTTGGATAACGCGAATAAAACGTTATCTATCGTTTATAGCTTAGCTGCAACCCAAGATTCAACGCTTGCCAGTGCAGCAGGTAACGCAGATACATCTGAGCCACCGGCCTGAGCCATATCTGGACGACCACCGCCTTTACCGCCAACCTGCTGGGCAACAAACCCAATCAGTTCACCGGCTTTGACACGGTCAGTCAGATCTTTCGTTACACCAGAAATCAAGCTAACCCGGCCTTCTGCCGCCGTTCCGAGAACGATAACAGCAGACCCTAGCTGATTCTTCAGATCGTCAACCATCGTGCGCAGCAGCTTAGGATCCACGTTGTCCAGTTGCGTAACCAACAACTTAACACCGTTAACCTCTTTTGCCTTACCAGACAGTGACGAACTTTCCTGAGCCGCTTGCTGAGCTTTCAACTGCTGAAGCTCTTTCTCCAACGCGCGGGCACGATCCAGAACAGAGCGTACCTTATCCGTCAGGTTGTGACTATCCCCTTTCAGAAGTTGCGCGATATCTTGCAGAACGTCGCTCTGGCGATGCAGCGCGGATAGCGCATTCTCACCCGTGGTCGCTTCAATGCGACGCACCCCAGCAGCAGTACCTGATTCAGAAATGATTTGGAACAGACCGATATCACCAGTACGACTGGCGTGTGTGCCCCCACAAAGCTCAATGGAGAAATCCCCCATCGTCAGGACACGGACATGGTCGTCATACTTCTCACCAAACAGTGCCATCGCGCCTTTTGCTCTCGCATCGTCCAGCGCCATGACATCTGTTTGCACGGTGAGGTTACGGCGGATTTGTGCGTTGACAATATCTTCAACCTGACGAATCTGTTCAGGTTTCATCGCTTCTGTATGTGAGAAGTCAAAGCGCAGATAGCTGTCATTAACCAGAGAACCTTTCTGTGCAACATGATCGCCCAGAACCTGACGCAGCGCGGCATGCAGCAAGTGCGTCGCGGAGTGGTTCAGACGAATACGCTCGCGTCGCTGGTTATCAACATTAGCATCAACACTATCGTTAACACGCAGCGTGCCCTGAGTCAGTTTACCAACGTGGCCGATAGCCTGACCGTATTTCTGAGTATCCTGAACGGCAAAGCTGACGCCAGCATTTTTCAGTTCACCCTGATCGCCAACCTGACCACCGGATTCACCATAGAACGGAGTCTCGTTCAGAATCACTACCGCTTCATCACCTGCCGCAATCTGATCAACCGCGTTCCCATTGTGATAAAGCGCAATGACTTTTGCTTGTTGCTGCGTTTTTTCATAGCCGCAGAATGGTGTATTTTCATCTACGCGGATGAGGCTATTGTAATCAACGCCAAATCCACTGGCATCACGCGCGCGCTGCCGCTGAGCCGTCATCGCGGCTTCAAAACCTTCTTCATCGACTTTCAGGCCACGTTCACGGCACACATCCGCAGTGAGGTCGACAGGGAAACCATAGGTGTCATACAAGCGGAAGGCCGTTTCACCATCCAGCGTATCCCCTTTCAGGTTTTTAATTTCTTCGTCTAACAGAGACAAACCACGTTCCAGCGTACGGGCAAACTGCTCTTCTTCCATCTTCAGCGCTTGCTCAACCACAGACTGCTGCTTTTTCAACTCTTCTGCCGCCGGGCCCATGACTTCAATCAGCGGTGCTACCAGCTTGTAGAAGAAGGCATCAGTAGCACCCAGCATGTTACCGTGACGCGCAGCACGACGAATAATACGGCGCAGCACATAACCACGGTTTTCATTAGATGGCATCACGCCATCTGCAATCAGGAACGCACAAGAACGGATATGGTCGGCGATAACACGCAATGATTTATTGGTTAAATCCGTCGTACCGACGGCTTTCGCTACCGCATCAATCAGCGTTTTGAACAAATCGATATCATAGTTTGAATTGACGTGCTGCAACACGGCAGACACGCGCTCTAATCCCATACCGGTATCGACGGAAGGCTTCGGCAACGGCAGCATTGTTCCATCAACCTGACGGTTAAACTGCATGAAAACCAGATTCCAAATTTCGATATAGCGATCGCCATCTTCATCAGGGCTTCCAGGCGGGCCACCCGCGATGTGCTCACCGTGATCGTAGAAAATCTCAGTACATGGACCACACGGCCCCGTTTCGCCCATTTGCCAGAAGTTATCAGAAGCGTAAGGTCCGCCTTTGTTATCACCAATACGAATAATTCTTTCGCGCGGTACGCCAACTTCATCAGCCCAAATGCCGTAGGCTTCATCATCCGTTGCGTATACCGTTACCCACAGTTTTTCTTTCGGCAAATTGAACCACTGAGGAGAGGTCAGCAATTCCCACGCATAGCGAATCGCGTCATGCTTGAAGTAGTCACCGAAGCTGAAGTTACCCAGCATTTCAAAGAAGGTGTGGTGGCGTGCGGTATAACCTACGTTTTCCAGGTCATTATGTTTGCCACCGGCACGTACGCAACGCTGTGAGGTCGTCGCCCGGACATAGCTACGTTTATCCAGCCCGAGGAACACATCTTTGAATTGGTTCATACCCGCATTGGTGAATAACAATGTCGGATCGTTGTTCGGCACCAGAGAGCTGCTATCAACAACCTGGTGTCCCTTACTGTGGAAAAAATCGAGAAACGCTTGACGGATCTCAGCGGTGCTCTTGCTCATAATTGTCCTGGAATCAAGCTAGAAGAACAGATCGCGGGCAAGGTTAGTCCAGCATGCTGACGTTACCGAGCAACTCACGAACAAAAAAGTGGGAATAAGATAAATTTTCTTCGATGGGAAGTAAAATCCCGTGTGCGTTCAATCTGAAAAATTCGTATAAATTGACTGGATTTCTTCATGAAAAAAGCCACGATAGAGCAGATATCGCTGATGTTTGACTTTGTCTTTCCACTCATCGGACAGAGGATGCCCGAATTTTCGTTCGACAACAGATTTCGCCAGCGCGCACCAGTCGATATCGCTCTCGTTCAATGCCGTGGCTAACGTTGTCTTATCGATTCCTTTCTGGCTTAGCTCCATTCTGATCCGTTGGACACCATAGCCTTTACGGCTCCGGCTGCTGATATAGCGGCGTGCATAACGCGCATCATCCAGCCAACCATGTTCTTTGCAGTAAGCAATTGCTGCTTCTACGTCTTCTGCCGCAGAGCGTGAAGCGACTTCATCTGCTTCATTTTCCGTACTTTCTGACTTATATAAATACGCCGCACATTTGCGGCGTATTTCGGTTTCACTATAATCGCGAACAGAAAGCACATTCATCGCATAGCGTAATGGTTTATTCATCCACCTATCCGCTGAAATGTTCTATCAGAGATAATTCAGCCACGATTAAAACTCTTCGTTGCCTTCGCCAGCGAATTCATCTTCATCATGGCTATTTCCCGCTGCGGTAGGCGTCAGTTCATTGCCTTTATGCAGCAGCATTTCACGCAATTTCTTATCCAGTTCAGCGGCAATCGCGGGGTTCTCTTTCAGGAAATTACAGGCGTTTGCTTTACCCTGACCGATCTTGTCACCGTTATAGCTATACCAAGCACCGGCTTTTTCGATCAATTTGTGTTTCACACCCAAATCAACCAGTTCACCGTGAATATTGATGCCTTCACCGTAGAGAATTTGGAATTCAGCCTGTTTGAACGGTGCCGCCACTTTATTCTTCACGACCTTAACGCGGGTTTCGCTACCGACAACTTCTTCGCCTTCCTTGATAGCACCAGTACGACGAATATCCAGGCGAACAGATGCATAAAACTTCAGTGCGTTACCACCAGTAGTCGTTTCAGGGTTACCAAACATCACACCGATTTTCATACGGATCTGGTTGATGAAGATCAGCAGAGTATTGGCTTGCTTAAGGTTACCCGCCAGTTTACGCATAGCCTGACTCATCATACGTGCAGCCAACCCCATATGGGAGTCGCCGATTTCGCCTTCAATTTCGGCTTTCGGCGTCAACGCTGCAACGGAGTCAACAATGATAACGTCAACCGCGCCAGAGCGTGTTAATGCATCACAGATCTCCAGAGCTTGTTCACCGGTATCTGGCTGAGAACACAGCAGATTATCGATATCTACGCCAAGTTTTTTCGCATAAATCGGATCTAATGCATGTTCAGCATCGATGAACGCACAGGTTTTGCCTTCGCGCTGTGCGGCAGCAATAACCTGTAAGGTCAGCGTGGTTTTACCAGAAGATTCCGGGCCATAAATCTCAACGATACGCCCCATCGGTAAACCACCGGCACCCAGAGCAATATCAAGGGACAAAGAGCCTGTAGAAATGGTTTCAACATCCATTGAGCGATCCTCGCCCAACCGCATGATAGAACCTTTACCAAATTGCTTTTCGATTTGGCCCAGTGCTGCCGCAAGTGCCTTTTGTTTGTTCTCATCAATAGCCATTTATGCTCCTGTCATGCGGCGTAAAGCTACAGTCTCTACGCGGCGGCTTAATCATGAATTGCTGAATAATTACTGACATTATACTGTATGCGCATACAGCATCAAGATTATTTTTTCAGAAACACGTCGAGCAGCGTTTGCAGCGCAAAATGGACCGATTGCAGGCGTACCGCATTTCTGTCTCCGCTGAACCGCATTGTCCGGGCAAATGCCCCGCCCTGCTTGTCTGTGAAGCCAAACCACACCGTGCCGACAGGTTTATCTTCCGTACCACCGTCTGGCCCGGCGATGCCGCTTACCGATATGGAAAAATCTGCACTGGCTGCCAACAAAGCCCCTGCGGCCATTTCATTGACGACATCTTCACTTACCGCACCATGTCGCTCCAATGTCTCGGCGCTCACATTAACCAGACGCTGCTTAGCCAGATTGCTGTACGTCACAAAACCATAGTCAAACCAGCCAGAACTCCCTGCGACATCGGTAATAGACTTCGCCAGCCAGCCTCCGGTACAAGATTCTGCACACGTCAACGTGGCACCACGCGCTTTGAGTTTCTCTCCCACCAAAGCGCTTAATCGCAGAATGTCAGTTTCCGTCATTGCCGCCTCATCTTAATCAAGGATTGTTTGGTCAGGGTAACACTTTTCCCTAAAAAAGACGCCCCGCTGTACAGTATGCGAGGCGTATAGCAAAGACGATGAAAAAGGAATGAAAAGCGAGGGAAACCGTATAAAACGCCATCAAATAATCAGGTAGAAAACAGCACGACCCTAATAGCTTATCGTTTGGCAGGAGCACTAAAGGTTAGGAGTAATTAATAATGGCAGTATAATTTACATACAACCAGCGCAACTAGTGCATCGCCAGTCCTGTTTATTTATAGCCTGAAAAAAATATCTAAAATAACACTCTTCAATAGAGACATTGTTTTCTTCAAAACTATCGGCAAGCCAGTCGATATTTCCAAGAATCCAATCATCCTCATCTAATCCATCTCGGTAGGTTTCATCATCAGGATCGATGACAGAGTAGATCCCCATCGTTCCCATATGATTTTCTTTATATTTTTCCGGTAACGTGAAATCTTTTTCTTTAAAAGATATTATCCAGTGACCATGACAAAGCAGATTGCCATTACGACTCCACTTGGCAATAAATGGGTTATTCATTTTTATTCCTACCAGCATAAAAGCTGGCTATAAACGTATCACGACACACCTGTAAAGTAAATCGTCCACAATCAGCACGTTATTTATGGCTCAGAACACATGGATAAATAACTATTACATCTTAATAGGTACAAATCCATTAGCAATAAATTGACCAATATCAATTCACATAAAAATAAAATACCCAAACAGTGAAATATAAATAAAAAAAAGCCCACTAAAAATAGTGGGCGGGGTACTGCTATTATCGTTATGTAAAAACCCTGGTGTTTTGCGGCACATCATTCGGCTTCTGTCTGAGACTTACAGTAACGAACGAACATTAACGCAACATTAGGCGCGTAAAAATTCTGACTATTGATGCAATAGCCTGCACCACCACTACCGCCCCCCTCTCCCACTTTGCTTCGCTGGTCGATATCGGTCAGAATGACGTACATATGCCCATTAAGGGGTAACAATACATTAGGGAGAATGACGGGTGTTTCCCTCTTTCTTAAGAAGAACTGAAGCGAAAAACGGCAGTTATGCCAATGAAATCAGCAGCAGCATTACTATTCATCGTCCGGCAGAACGCTTGTTTGATCTTTGGCGCAAACCGGAAACGTTGCCGATTCTGATGGGCCATTTCGCCAGTATCGAGATACTGAACCATACCGATTCCAACTGGCGGATTAACACACCGATTGGTGCTCTCATTGAGTGGCAGGCTCGTATCATTGACGAAAAACCGGGGGAGTATATCCACTGGCGTTCTCTGGAAGGCGCGCGGGTTCCCAATGAAGGCAGGCTTTCTTTTCAACCTGCTGCGTCGGAAGCCGGAACAGTAGTAACACTGACGATCCGCTACAATCCACCAGGAGGTTTGATCGGGAAAAAGATCGGACAAATGTTTGATATGTTTTCTCGCGACATGCTGACGAAAACACTCTATCGTTTTAAGAAATTAGCGGAGGATGAGCTGGCTTAAACTGCACCAGATACCATAGCGACAGGTCGCCATTGACCGTTTTTCGGAACTAAAAAAAGCCCCCTCATAAAAGGAACGTAGAATGCTGGAATTGATTCAAACCATTGGTCTTGGTCTGGTGTTAATCCTGCCACTCGCGAATCCGCTGACAACGGTAGCCGTATTTTTGGCGATGTCCGGCAACATGAGTCAGGGGGAGCGAAATCGTCAGATCTTTCAGGCTTCGCTCTATGTGTTCATCATTATGACTGTCGCGTACTACGCGGGCCAAATCGTTATGAACACCTTCGGGATCTCCATTCCCGGATTACGTATTGCCGGTGGGCTTATTGTGGTATTCATCGGTTTTCGCATGCTTTTCCCTCAGCAAAAGCCAGAACACGCGCCTGAAGTCAAAAGTAAAAAAGAAGAAATTAACGACAGTTTCTCCGCCAATGAAGTCAATATCGCCTTCGTTCCGCTAGCGATGCCTAGCACCGCAGGCCCCGGAACCATTGCCCTCATCATCAGTTCGGCATCACAAATCAAGAGCGGCATCGATATCACGCCATGGGTTATTACCGTTGCTCCTGTACTTACTTTTATGTTGATCAGCCTGATTGTCTGGCTCAGTCTGAAAAGCTCAGGCCTGATTATGCGTCTGATCGGAAAAAGTGGTATTGAAGCCATTTCACGGCTGATGGGATTTTTGCTGGTTTGCATGGGGGTGCAGTTCATTATTAACGGCACACTGGAGATCGTACATTCTCTCCATTAAGGTGAAGTAATCGTGATATCACACGTTGCCAGATAGTCCAATTAGCGTCTATAACTTTGAATAGAGGGGATTTATTCAACGATCGTAAAAGATGTTCAGCCCGTACTACATCACAAGTTTTGCATAACAAATTTTCATAAAAACAAAAATGATTAATTTTGCTTACCTAGCGGAAAGTAGGGGCGGACATAATGAAAATAAGAAAGCGGTTCCCAATCAATTTACGTTCGCTCATTTTATCTCTCGCGATTACCAGCATGGTGATTACGCTGACGAATGCCTATATCGCCGTTTATAACGTACAAAAAAAGCTCATTACCGATCAGATACTTAATTCAAACCTTAATTATTCCACCAAATTAGCTGCCACCACAGAAAGTTTTTTATCTTCCGCACAGCAGGAGTTAGCCTATAGCGCGACATGGATTGCAGATAATTTTAGTAACGATAATGCACTGTTAGAGAAAAGCGAACAGGCGTACCACATGAGCCAAAGCTTTAATTCTATTTTTGTTGCAGACAGCCAGAACCGTATACGCGCGGTTTATCCAACGTCACTCAATCTGAAAGGTAGCACACTGACCTCAGAGGCCAGCAAACTCGCGTTGACGGAACAGCGACCGTTAATCAGCCAGCCTTATACCTCCATGACCGGAAACTTAATCGTCTTGGTGTCTTCCCCCATAAAAGACAAGCAGGGAAATTATCTCGGTTATATTGGTGGAACAATTTATTTAAAAAGCAAAAGCTTCTTAAATGAATTCATGAATACCCATTTCTATAATGATTACTCCAGCGTTTATGTCATCGATAAAAACGGTGTTGTTCTCTACCATCCAGATAAACAGTGGGTCGGCAAATCGATCTGTGACAAGAAAATCAAAGAAGCCTTTCAGAACAAGAAGAGTGGAACCCTGGCCATACCCGATATGCTAGGCACTCCGTCTCTGGCTGGCTTTGATACGGTCAATTCATCTGGCTGGGTTATCATTACCTTACATCCTTCTCAAAACGTGATCGATTCAATTAACGGCGTCATGCGTTCCGTCTTATATGAAGGCGCTCCGGTAATGGCATTAACGCTTATTGCACTCACCCTGCTCGCTTTTTATATTGCCAACCCTCTGCGTTTGCTGGCAGTTTCAGCCAGCAAAATGGAAGAGCACGGCGTCATTGAAAAAATCAAGAAAGTTCCCTCATGGTACTTCGAAGTCGATCAGCTAAAACGCGTCATTCTTTTCGGTACGGTACTGCTGCACAAACGAATTGGAAAACTAAGTTTGCAGGCCCACACCGACCCTCTCACTGGGTTACTCAATCGCCGTGGCATCTATGAAAATATTGAACTCATTCTATCAAAGAGTAATCAGGTTGCAGCGATTGTGATTGATATCGACCATTTTAAACGTGTGAATGATACCTACGGACACAATATTGGCGATGACGTCATCAGGCTGCTGGCTAAAAACATAAAGCAAGGGTCACGCGGATCTGACCTGATTTGTCGCACTGGCGGAGAAGAATTCCTGGCTCTGTTGCCTGACACCGGCATGAAGCAAGCCGCTGAAATTGCCGAACGGCTGCGTAAAAAGGTTGAAAAAATGCCACTGCCAATTCCCGAGAATATTACGATTTCCTTAGGTGTTACCTGCTTTATTCCAGGAACGGAACAGATCGATAATGTTTTAAAAACCGCAGATGACGCCCTCTATCAAGCCAAACATGAAGGCAGAAACCGAGTCGTTACCAAACAAAATAGTCCCTGAACATCCAATCAAAAATGCCACTATATAGATAGGTACGTTCAGCGCTACTCAGATAGCAGGCAAAAAAAACCCGCACGAGGCGGGTAAGGTCATTCTAATGACAGGGATGGTTAACTACACAACACTCACAAAGGTGTGAGGTACTGACAAGGGATGCAAGGACTATAGCAAGCCGAATGTATAGTATTGTCATCCGCAAGTAAGGTTAATCTGCCGGTTGTAAAACAACATTGGCGATACTACCTCACTGCAATATCTGGCTATTCCAGCCTGCTTTTCCGATCATAACTACGCTTTCTTCGTGCTCATCAACGCAGCCAGCAGCGCCATGATTGCCAACGTGCTGGCAAGTCCCCCGACCATCAGCCATCCTCCTTGATGCCATGCGGCCATCGCAACCGAGGATCCACTCGCACCACCCAAAAACATTCCGCCCATGAACACAGTATTGATTCGACCTCTGGCCGTCTCACCAAGTCCGTAGATCACATGCTGATTGGCAATTAACGCACTTTGAACGCCGAGATCGAGCAGAACAACACCGATAATCAGGCCAATAACAGAATCAAAACCGCTAAATATCCCCCATGACAGCATCGTCAGTAGCGCTCCGGCAATCACTACCGGGCGACTGCCGACGCGATCAGACAGTCTTCCCGCCAGCGGAGCCGCAAAAATGCCAGCCACGCCAATCACACCAAAGAGACCCGCAGCGGCGGCCCCCATTTGAAAGCGTCCGCTTTCCAGATACAGCGCAAGCACGCTCCAGAACGCGCTGAACGATGCAAACAACAGCGCCTGAATCAGTGTGGCTTTGCGTAATGTGCGTTCATTACGCCACAGCGTCACCAGCGAACGCATCAGCTCACTGTAACGAACGGCTTGATTCGAGGGTGAAGCCGGTAACATTCTTCCCATCGCCCACGCGCCCGCCAGAGCCAGCGGTACGCTCAGCCAGAACATCGCACGCCAGCCAGCGCTTTCTGCTACAAGGCCCGCAATCGTACGGCTAAGCAGAATACCGCTCAGCAATCCACTCATTACTGTCCCGACAATCGCACCACGCAGTTTCACATCGGCAAGCGTTGCGGCAGCCGGAACAATCTGCTGTGCGGCGGTAGCCCCAAAACCGATGAGCAACGAGGTACTTAATAAGGCGAAAGCCGATGTCGACAATGCAGCACATGCAGAGGCCAACGCCAGCACCAAGAATTGCCACACGATTAGCCGACGGCGATCATATTTATCACCGAGAGGCACCAGAAGTAGCAGTCCCAAGGCATAGCCCAG
This sequence comes from Pectobacterium zantedeschiae, assembly GCF_004137795.1. GTDB lineage: Bacteria > Pseudomonadota > Gammaproteobacteria > Enterobacterales > Enterobacteriaceae > Pectobacterium > Pectobacterium zantedeschiae. The sequence goes on along the minus strand of NZ_NWTM01000006.1, from coordinate 129,495 downwards.
TTGCGTCACAGTTGGAATCAGCGAAGTTGCCTCGCTCGACGTAAAGCTTTCGCTGATCACGCCCAACATCGGCTGGTTGTAGTAAATATTGGCAACAGAAATCCCACTAGCTGCCGCCATTGAGAAAATCAATAACTTGCCAGGAACATGCGGCGTTCTGACACCCGCCTCGCTGGATAATGCACTCATCATCATACCTTCTATGTATTTCTCGCCGGAAGTCGGCAAGCGATAAGTGCAGCATAAGACGCAGTGATCATTCCCAGTAGCGAGGCAAAGTGGATATCAGCTATTCCGAATGGGAATGAGTCAGGAAAAAAGACGTTGAACAAAGCTAGTAAAAATTCTGGCACGGACTGATGTCATACGGCCTCCTGGATAGACAGCCCACAAATCCATCTTACCCAGCGACCATGAATCCAGCGCGGTAATAACCTGTCCATTCTCAAGCTCTGGTGCGAACATCCATTCAGAGGCCACCGCCAATCCTGCGCCGGACAGCACGGCCGCACGCACGCCTTCTGCCGCTGTAACACGGATACGGCCATCAGGGAATACCGTGGTCTGTGTCTCACCCTGAGAAAAAATCCAGCGATCGGTTTTCTCTCCCTGCAAATAGATGATGGCCGAATGCGCGGCCAAGGCAGCAGGAGAAGCCGGCATGCCATGAACCGAAAAATAGTCGGGAGTCGCCAACAGGCGCATGGTACAAGAAGCCAGCCGTTGTGCGATCAAACCTGAATCCTTCATCTGGCCCAAGCGCAGTGCCACATCAATACCTTCAGCGATCAGATCGATCGGACGATCGTCAAGAATGACATCAACGTTTAGCTGTGGATGCTCGGCAATAAATTCATGGAGCCGGGGCATAATGTGTAGCCTGGCAAAGGTCACTGGCGCACAGATGCGCAGCCGACCGGACAGCGCGGTATTACCGCTAACCACATTATCTTGAGCATCCCCCAGCATTTTTAATGCGGGGACAATTTGCTCATAAAAGTGCTGACCAGCTTCTGTCGGCGTCAGACCTCGGGTAGAGCGAAGCAGTAGCGGTACTTCCAACTGATTTTCAAGCTGCATAATCGCTTTGGAAACCGCAGGCTGTCCAATACCGAGTCTGCGGGACGCGGCGGAAAAAGAACCCGTTTCAAAAACGCAGATAAATGTTTCCAGCGCGCTCAGACGATCCATTTTTTCTCTTCCGCAAAAGGGGTTGCACTGCATCATACCGCAATCCGATACGTGTCATGTGGATTCACATGCGCTTCTCCTTTTCTTGCCTTCAGCAAGGGCGAGCCACATTCGCTTTACCACCAACAGCATCAGGTATTACTCTGATGGCATGACTTGTCATGACCGGGCTGGCAAACTTTTGCTGACTTTTTCAAAATCTTACGAGGCGATGCATGAAACTTTTCATTTACGAACACTGCCCATTCTGTGTCAGAGCCAGAATGATTTTTGGTCTGAAAGATCTGCCTGTTGAGCAATCCGTTATTATGGAGGGAGATGTCGACACGCCAACGCGCATGGTGGGTCGTAAAGTGGTACCTATCCTGCAGAAAGAAGATGGTAGCTTCATGCCGGAAAGCATGGATATCGTCCACTATGTGGACAGCAAGCAAGCACCGTTAATCGCCGACAAACCGGTTGATGCTGATATTGAAGCCTGGTGTAAGTCCATTTCCAGCGCGGTGTTTAACCTTGCCGTTCCCCGCTTCACAAAAGCCGATTTCAAAGAGCTCTCCACGCCTGAAGCGCGTCACGCCTATATCCTGCGTGAAGAAAAAGCCTTCGGTGACCTGGATGCGCTGATAGCAAAAACGCCAGAACTGATTGCAGAAGTGGAGCAGAAACTCGAAGCGCTGGAGCCGCGTCTGGCAAACGTCAATGCCATTTCCACCACCGATTTTATTCTATTCCCTATTTTACTGTCGCTCACGATAGTGAAAGGCGTGCAGTTTGGCCCTAACGTCCACGCGTACCTTGAACGCGTATCAACAGCCAGTAAGGTTGCGTTGTTAACCGATAAAGCGCTGTAAAACAGCGATAATAAAAACAAAAAAGGAGCGGCTTATGGCGGCTCCTTATTTTTAATAACGTTCGGATCACGAACATTATTCATTTACCGATGGCAATCAAGATTATTGATCTTTGGGGTTGAGTGCACATCCTTCTATATCGTGATCAAGCTCAATCACCGAATAGGCCTGAGCATTCTTCGTTTTCTTTATCAGGAAAGGACTTGTCGAAAAATAGCTCCCAATGTGCGCATCATCTACGAAACAGGCAATTATCTCTTTTTCATTTTCCGAGATAATCTTTAGCGAATATGTCCAACTGCCATCTTTTTCCGTTGCATCTGCCCGGTCTTTTTCCTGGCTAAACTCGTAGTCACCAGTATCCTTCAGCAGCGTTCCCTTAGGGAAATGTTTCGGCCCAAAGGAACTGCGGAAGGTGGTCACATCCAAATGTTTCAGCAACGTCAGCGCATTCGTTTTTGTTGCTGAAAAGCCGGTCTGAGGAATCATCAATGCTGAAAAAATCACAGCTAAAAATAATTTCATATACTGCCCCTGCGATAAAACATCCGTGCGCGTATTCTATTTTAAAAATATGATCCGCAATAGCGCTATGGGGCACCGTTTCACCCCATAACGCGTGGCTGATTTCAGAGCATAATCACTAAATAATGGCTAAGCGCGAAGCAGAGATACATCCCTGCCTGATGTTATGCCATCTTCCTTTGGCGGATATTCCTTTGAAAGACATAATGCGTTCACTTCGGCCTGAATCAGAGCAAATGCATCATGGCTGGCATAATCTGCCTGGATCCATCTTGCACGCTGTAAATAGCCGGGATCCTCCAATATCTCAATAACAGACTGTTTAATCTGCCGTTCACTTGGCGTACTGGTTTGCAGGTTAATTCCGCATTTGGCGAATACCACGCGCGCAGCACCTTCCTGCTTATCTTCCCCTACTCCGGCCACAATTAAGGGAACACCATCCTTCAGCGCAGCATTAATTGAGCCATATCCACCATTGGTTATTAATATCGACGCCGTCGGTAGCCAATCGTCATAAGAGAGGAAACTCACCACTCTGGCATTTTCAGGCAAGGATGCTTGCAGTGAATCAACCGAACGTCCTCCGGTGGTCGCCAGCACTCTGACGGGTAAGTCAGCCAGCGCACGCAATGTTGGCCCAATGAGCTGTTGCAGGTCGACATTCGCCAGCGTTCCCTGTGAAACAATAATAAGCGGCCGACTGTCGTCCTCCCCCCACCATTGCGGGACACGTTCTGCTGCAACGTGGTGGGATAATGGTCCAATAAATCTCACGCTTTGTGGCAAATCGTCACGCTGATACTCTAGCTCGGTAGTGGATAGCTGCAAGAAACGATCGCAGCGGCCAATTAGCGCATCCATAAAAGGCTGCTCAAGTGGCTTTCCTCCCGCCTGCACCATTGCGTGATTAAACGCGTGTTGAACCTCGCTCATGAATCCCCGGGTTTCCTCATCAACAAGTTGCTCACGACTCAGATCGGGCGGCAGCAATTTGGGAGGAATGCGAGGCCCATAAAAAACAGAATCTCGCGTTGAATAGGATAACGGCGTAACACCCACTACGATAACGGGAGGCCGCCGTTCGGAGAACAATAGCGGCAAAACACCATAAAAACAGTTTTCAACCATGAGCAAATCGGCATGAGTCTTTGCCAACGCGTCACGCAACTGGCTATCCAGCAATGGAATCGGCGCAGCAAAGAAATCCTTCAGGGCCAGAGCCATCTGCGCGTTACCCGGCGGCAGCATCGCACGTTTGGGGAAATGCTGCTCAAGGTGTCGGTAATCGAAATCAATGTCATCGCTAAAAGGAATAAACCCCACACCTGCGGCCTCTGCCTGCTCGCGGAACAGCACACCGCTAAACAACGTGACATCGTTCCCCTGCTCAACCAAATAGCGAGCGATGGTCAGCAACGGGTAAACATGACCCGGCGTTGCCATCGCCGCCATGAGAATATGTGCCATGATGTTTTCCCTTATGCCGCGTTATCAATACAGGTATTCACGCAAATCGGAGTGCCCTGAATATGCACACGTTGCAGGTGACGCGCAGACTGCGCTGTAAAGGCTTCGCGACCATGCAATAGCGAGAAGTTGTCGGCTATGACAACATCCCCCTGTAGCCATTGATGCGCATAATAATAACGGGGATCGTACAAGTGCTGCCGCAACGTCTGGCTAAATGTATTTTGTGCTTCCGGCGTGACATGATGGTATTCCAGCGCATGCTGGTTAAGGAAACGCTCCCCTTCGGTCGGCGGTTCGTTATAACGCATAATCTCACCAACGCCGTTAGGGTGAGGAATAACCAATGGTGAAGTCACTTCACCACCGTAATGCACAACGGCTTTAATGCGGTAAGTGATTGAAACACGACGCCACTCATCAACTAACTGTGAGTCGGCCTCAGCCAGCAAACGTGTGGTATCAACGAAGGTGGTACGCCCACCTTGATCCTGCCCCGGCGCAGAGACGCAGTGGAACAGTTGAAATTCGGGGATCGTTGGTTTGTACATCCCATCCCAGTGCAGCGGTACGTAACTGTTATCAAAGATGTGATCCTTGGTATCCGCATGTTCCTTCACGTCCAGAATCGCCCCGAAAGGCCACATCATGATTTCCCCCCAGTGACCGGCATACTCGGTCAACGTTTCAGGTTTGGAAAATCCAGAAGAAAACCCACGCAGTACCAGAAGATGGTGCTTGCGAGCGAGATCACGCAATGTATCGATCGGCAGCGTGGTGATACTTTGCCCCGTGTCGACAGGCGTCAGCAACGCACCAAAAGGGGAAAGCGTTTCGATGTGACAGTTCATGCTATTTTCCATCGTGTATATTCCTTTATAAGATGACAATGTTGATATTTTCAGCAGATGATAAAGCGAGGGAAGAGCACGCTTATGCCACATCCGGCTGTTTGACTAAGTAATGGCTAGGCATGCCACGAATTTCTACCACCTCACCGGCCAACTGCTGTGCATCCATATTCTTCATAAGTACAAACTGCCCATTAACATTGGCGGCAACTCCATGCCAGGGCGTCAACCAGTCATCTTTGGTGGGCATCATATGAATACCCAGTTTTAGGCTGTCCGCAGGTTGCGGGTGAATAGATAAACGGATGGCGTCAGGGAAAATTTCAGCAAGCAGGTTGCCCCACGCCCAGCTGCGTTGAATAACGCCACATGCGCGTTTTTTAGCATCCTTCTGTAAGGCCGCGTTAGAGCCGGTATAGTCGGGCCGCAGGCTATCTTCATAGAGGAAACGAGTTATTGAACGATAAAGCTGTAAGCCTTCTTCGCTCTGCATAAGCTGCTCCTTGATCTCCTCTTCTGATTCGGCGTAATCCTCAACCAGTTTCTGGCGAAGATGATCATAGTCAGCAGTGAGTGCAGCCATATTCTCCACATCCTTAAGATTAAAGACGCTGAGATGAACGGCCCCCAGTTCATGCAATAAATTTTCTATTTCATCCTGATAGGTGTTAATGGTTTCGTCGCTGGTCCCAATCAGATCGCCAAATACATGCCCATCAGAACAAATGCGGATATGTGCGCCGGGTGGATAATAAAGCTGAATACGCTGGCATAACGAATTCAGAAATATCAGGGACAAGCGCTCTGCCATATCCGGCATTCTCCCCAGCACCTTATAAGGACTGGGAGATTTGACCGGAAACGCTGGTAGAATAAGCTCAATACGACGGCCTTCCTCAACAAAAGCGCGAACTCTGGGTAATTGAACCTGAGTCACCAGGGACTCTTCTTCACTCACTGATTTCGTCGAGTGAGTGAACCTACGTCGATATTTAATTAGCTCACTTAATATTAGTGACGAAATTAATTCATTATCCATCATATCCAAAATAGCCTCATTAACTTACATTAAGATAAAAATTAAATTAACTGCATAGCAGTGGCGTAAAAACAATAAAATAAAAACACAATCAGTGTACAAAAAAAATACTGAATGACATATTCAGTATTTTTATTTACATTGCTAATAATTCAATTCCCTTATGAAAAATAACAATAAGAAATTAAGAAAATTCGCATGTTAAAAAATGAGAATTAGTCATTCTAGTGAAAAATGCAACAAGGCAGATCAGACGAAATAAATGAATAATAGAGAACTGATTCTGGAGGGAGGCAGATTATTCTTAAGCAAACCAACTAATCTGTCGTTGGGGATTGGATATAACCGGGCAGGAAAAAGCAAGAATTTTTACGCTATCGTCTTATAATACGTTAATTAGAGAAAATATCATGCAGATGGTTTTTAGGTGCAGGATCATTATTGAGACGAAGATTAATCTGTAGCGGCTAACCAACTGCTAAAAATAAATAAGCCGAAAGGATCGTTGAGATCACTTCCGGTTAACATTATATATATGGTGAAATATATTCTTGCACTGTTAATGGTGAATTAAGTTTTTTAATAAAAGATTCGGGATTATTTCTTGATAAAAAATAAATATAAAAATCATATCCAAAATGAAACTCAATACTATCACTAACCAACTTACACCAGACCTCCTCCCTCAATACACTCTTAACAACACCTTCAATAAAGTTAAGTTTAATCTTTTGATTATCTGAATAATTAACATCGCCATTTAACTCTAAATCCTTAAGCCTAAGCTCATTTACTGAAAAAAAGGAGCAAGCCTCTGATATGAAATCAATATATTGATTTTCAACCCTATGATATTCATCAATATCGACTTTATCACCAACATCAAAAAAACTAGTCCATTCATCTGGAGATGAATGAGGATTACCGCCATCATCAATACTTCTGTATTTAGCGACCCTGTAAGAATACTTCACAACTAATCTCCTATCCTATTTAGATTAGCATCATATGTTCCAGACCTAGTTTTTCTACTTCCTAAATTCTTCACGCTATCCGCGCCTTTCCAAAAACCACCATTACGTCCATCGACATTATGAGTAATATATCTTACATCTCTCGGTGCTTTTTTATTCACATAAACAGGCTGACCATGAGAGCGCTCATTTGTTTTTGAGTAGCCAAGTTCTGCTGCTTGTTCCTTATGACTCTTAGGAGGAGTTTTTGAATTCTCTGGGCTATTTTCCCCATCACAACCTGATTTAGTCACCCCAAGCGGATCAACCCACTCCAACGGGTTATGAACGTAAGCCTGCGGCCTTATACCGCCCGCTAAACCTATCGGGTCAGGTGACAGATACTGTCCGCTCTCCGCATCATAGTAACGATGCCGGTTGTAGTAAAGCCCCGTTTCTGCGTCATACAACCGCCCCTGATAGCGTAGCTCGCAGTAAACCTCTTCGTTCGCCGCATCGCCCAGATAGCGCCGCAGCGGAATAGGTCGCCCCTCATCACGGCGCTCCGCCGTCACCTGACCTGCACCGTTCAGCCGGAACGCCTGTTCACCCCAGTGGCTGTCGCTGATGCCCGTCAGACGGTCCAGCACATCGTACTGATAACGACGCTCCAGCACGTCATTCACCCGGCCATCCGCCCCTTCCAGCGCCTGACGCTGCAACAGTCCCGTCGGGCTCCACTCGTGACGCAGTGAAAAACCGCTGCCGTATATGGTAAATCCAACCCGCCGTCGGCGATTAACCTTAAAGGCCGCTGGCTGGAAGAGCCGGGCTTTATCACCGGGATGCCCGTTACCGTCACGGTGGAGCGCGGCAGGATTATTATTGAGACGCAGATTAATTTATAGCGACTAACCTGACCGCTAATAAAATAAAAAAACCGGAAGGATCGATCGGGTGATCTCTTCCGGCTATTTTATATATCAATAAATCACTAAATTACCATTAGGCCAGACACCATCCCAACCGCAAGGAATATGTCCTGATTCATAAATACAGATCAGAGAATCAAAAAAAAGTGGCTTTTTTATCTTATCCTTATATGCATCTTCCATTAGATAGTTAACCAGATCCCACTTCACATTATTTAATATCACTTCATTTGTAATGATATTTGATGAGATAGATGGCAACACTTCTCCATCTAATATTTTTTTAGCTTCTCTTACCAATGGATTCCAATGATGATAGTCGTTTGAAAACTTCTTAGCTAAAAGCCCCGTTATTTCATTGCCAGCCTCTAGTGTAGTATTTTCCCATTCAATCCCATCGATGCTTTTCATAAATTCATGTTTATCTTTAACTTGCCGTACTCCGGGTAACTGAACCGTATCACCTACAGCAGAGAACCAATTTATTTTCAGCAACCTATCAACTGCATAACGAGATATTTTCATGGTTTTACCTGATTAATTCTTCCAGGGAGTCTAGGTACTTCCATACCACCAAGAGCACCGTGTTGGATTCTATTTTGTATACTATATCTTACTGCCTGATTGACCTGATTAGCAGGTAGACCAGCAGCTTCCAGAGAACGTTTTAATGCCTGAGTATATTGGGTATTGGTTGGCATTTCCCTATAGAACTCTCCACCTTTTCTATATTGATCCCAGAACTTCTCCATTGAGCTATGGGCTTCATAATGAGGTGTTCCCGGTTCAGTAAACGCGTTACCTTCTAATTTTATCGCAGCGCCTTTCTCTCTCGGAATAACATCTCTATATGCAGCATCTTGGTTAAGGTGGTGAGACTGCCCAGGGCTAGGATCCTTTTTCAGCGTCCCATGAGGCCCCATTTTTGCATCTTGTTTCGGCGTCAGTCCAAATGGATCCACCCATTCCAACGGGTTATGTACATAACCTTGTGGTCTGCGGCCGCCAAGTAACCCTATCGGGTCCGGTGACAGGTACTGTCCACTCTCCGCATCATAGTAACGATGCCGGTTGTAGTAAAGCCCCGTTTCTGCGTCGTACAACTGCCCCTGATAGCGCAGCTCGCAGTACACCTCTTCGTTCGCCGCATCGCCCAGGTAGCGCCGCAGCGGAATAGGCCGTCGCTCTTCGCGGTGTGCGCCCCACAGTCCCTGTTCCCCGCGCCAGCGAACGTCCCCTTCCTCGCTGCACAGCTCTCTCGCCGTTCCTGTCAGGTCCGTGACGATGTAGTGTAACTGCGTGCTCTCACCCTGCGCTTCCACCTGTGCCAGTGGCCGGAAGCTCCCCGGCTCGTACACCCACTGCACTTCCCGTGCCGCTGAACCGTCTGCCCGGTACTGCTGCTGACCAATCAGCTGGTCACCGTCCCACCGGTACGCCACCCGCGCTACCGCCTGCGCCGACGGCACCTGCCCCTCGCGCACCTTGTTGATTCTGCGCCCAAACGCATCGTAACGATACCGCCACCGCCCCCCGTCTGGCAAACTCACCCGCACCAGTCGGTCCTGCACGTCCCAGTCGAAATACGTTTCCTTCGGCCTGAACCCCGGCCGGGTTTCCCGTTTCATCGCCAGACGCCCGCAGTCATCATACCGGTACTGCGTGTGACCCCGCTCGATGACCCGTCCCGCCGCATCATAGCGCGCCGATGACTGTACCACCGCATCCTGTACCTTCAGCATCTCACCCAGACCCGGCGCTATCTGGGACACCTCGCACAGGTTCTGTTCGCTGTCGTAGCCAAACAGCCGCGCCTGACGCCGCCGTCCCTCATCACGGCGCTCCGCCGTCACCTGACCTGCACCGTTCAGCCGGAACGCCTGTTCACCCCAGTGGCTGTCGCTGATGCCCGTCAGACGGTCCAGCACATCGTACTGATAACGCCGCTCCAGCACGTCATTCACCCGGCCGTCCGCCCCTTCCAGCGCCTGACGCTGCAACAGCCCCGTCGGGCTCCACTCGTGACGCAGTGAAAAACCGCTGCCGTTAGTGCGTCGCTGCTCTTCCCCCGCTGCCGTGTGGCTGAACTGCAACGGCTGGTGGGAACCGATACCCAGCGACGACAGCCGGCCCGACTGCCACCCCAACTGTAGCGGCGCCAGAATACCGTCGACAATGGCACGCTGACCGCCCGCGTCGTAACCGCTCTGTACCGCTTCGCCGTTGACTGTTTCCGACGTCACCTGCCCCGCACGGTTATAGGCGTACTCCACCACCGCATCCGGGCTGGCCGCTTGGGTCAACCTGCCGGATGAGTCATACGCCAGTTCGGTGATGCCGTCCGTTTCACCATCCGCTTTCCGCGCCGTGATACGCGTTATCCGCCCTGCCGCATCATGCTCGTAGTGCAGCGCGCTGCCATCCGGTGCCGTACGCTGTACCAGACGGTCGGCCACATCGTAGTGATAGCGATATACCCGACCGTCGTAATGCCGCTCCTCGCTCAGTCGTCCACTGCTGTCAAAGCCGTACGTCCAGTCCCGTCCCTGACTGTTCGTTACCCCGGCAAACTCCGCTTCCGCATTGTAGTGGTAGCGTATCGTCGCCCCCAGCGGGTCCGTCGCTTCCAGCAGATTATCAAACGCCCCATAGCGGAACTGGTAGCGTTGACCCAGTGCATCCGTCACCGCCGTCAGGTTGCCTTCCACATCGTAACCAAACCGCGTCTCGCTACCGTCTTCGTATACCACTTTCGACGGTGACTCGCGCACGCCGTCATACTCCCAGCGCCGCACCTGTACGCCCGCTTCATGCCCGATATGCCGCTCTGTCAGGCGGTCAAGGTCGTCATACCGGAACATCACCGGCGGTGCATTATCCCGCTCAAGGCTGCTTAGCAGGCCACGACGGTTATAGTGGTAACGCTGTAACACGCCGTCTGGCCCTATCACCGTCGACAACTGCCCCGTGTCACCATAACGGTATAGCCACTCACGCCCTTCCGGGTCGTTAACCTCGACAACCTGCCCTGCCGTATTACGCTGATAGCGCCATTCGTTACCCATAGGGTCGGTGTAGGCTAACAGTTGCCCATTATCATCATACACATACTGGTGTGTAGCACCGTCAGGTAAGGTAACCTCGGTGACCTGCCCCCAGCCATTGCGCTGATACACCGTTCGACCGCCGAGCGGGTCGGTCTCTGCCACCAGTTGATTATCCACCCATTCGAACCGGGTCTCACCACCGTCTGGCGTGCGTTCCAGCAGAATATTGTTGCGCTCGTCGCGCACATAGCTGAATACCCCACCAAACCCGCTATGATAATGGCTGGTCAGCGTGTCATCGTCGTATTCGAAGTGACCAGGCCAGTAATCTTCCGAGGTTCTGTCCCGGATGGCGCGGCCTTTTTTATCGTAATCATGCTCAACCCAGGTCGAGCCTAAATCCGACCAGCGCAGCAGCCAGCCTTCCAGTGAGTAGCGATAGTCAAAGTTGCGCCCCTCATCTGCCCGCACGCTCAGTAGATACCCACGGTCGTCATAGCTATAGCTCGCCAGCGTTTTTAATCGCTGACGCTGCGGGGTACACAGCGTCAGTGCCGTGACCCTTTGGTGTTCCGACGTGACGTGAATCAAACGCCCATCCGACAACGTAACCCAGCGCAGTTCGCCCAACACCCACTCGAAAGCCACCCGATTACCCGAAGCATCGTCAATCGACGTCAAACAAAGTTGGAGACCAAGCGCATATTCAAACCGATAGCGCAAGCCACCAACATGGTGAAGCACCAGTTCACCCTGCTGCCGAGCCAGCCGCCATTGTGGGTTCGACGTTGAGCGACTGAACTCCCCTTCATTCGGGAGCATGAAAAATGCCTGATTAAATTCACCATCTGTTAACGTTGCTACCCCATCGTTAAGCGTCAGGCTGATATCCCAGTTGGTACGCCACAATGTACCTAATAAACCAGAGTGACGTTTTCCCGTGGAACGATAGTAACGTTGCAATGAAAGCGGCAGAGGACTGCTTACCTGAATATCCGTGCGCTGCTCCACCACAGCCCCGGTTGCCATGTCGACAGGGTCACCATTTTGTTTGCCATTTTTGGGGTCAGATTTAGCGTCTTCATTTTGTTCTTGTGCTTTTTTCTGGGCTGCTTCATCAACGTTTTGTTTGGGTGTCCGAGCACCTGCCGTTATAGTATGAGTGCCATCAGGGAGTCGCGTAGCACCATCTGGCGTGTTTTTATTCTCACCCGATGAATGTTTTTCAGCCTCATGAGGCTGACTTTTTTGACTGCTATCATTAGGTTTAGGCTGAGGCTTATCTTGAGGTTTTGGCGTTTCCGCCGGTGTTGAATGGGGTTGCTCAGACGGTGTATGTGGGCGTTGAGAGGCATGTGAGGCGCTCGTCGAATGTTTCCCACTCTGAGAGGCCATACCGATTCTATTCTTACCGCCTTTCCCTGGCATAGCAGAAAGTATACCTATTGACGACACCATTCCGACCTCAGCCATCGTCAAACCACTAGGCTTTCCTGCTCGTTGATTAAATTCAGTGATTTCCTCTTCAGTACGGTAGTCACCCGATCCCCCCTTTTGCACAGTCATGGCAGATAACTCACAGCTCCCTTTAGGCCGCGCACTGCCAATAACCTGTGTCATGATTTGGGGGATAAATTCAGCAAATTCAGCCTCAATTAATCCCGTGACAACGGTAAACATTGAGATTAATTTTTCGAGGACGTTCACCATGGCTCGAAAGCTGTCAGCCATCAGCACAACTATCCAACTGCGCTCACCAGAAACACCTTTCACCAGCAGATCCAGCGCCGCTTTCATAGTTTCCAGTATTTTTTGCCCTTTATCAGCGTAAATTCTGATATCAGAACGTATACCCATCAACCAGTTGACTATATTACCGTTACTCAAACGGCGAATAATCTGAGTGGCTTCCTCAATATTCTGCTGTTTGTTGCCTTTAGCACCTTTGAGCTTCCGTAAGGCTTGCGTAATGGCATTACCACTGACTTTTAGCGCATCCCCAACACCAGGAACAAACCCAATGACGCACAGCACCCCGTCAATCTGGTGCATGGTGTCCTTCAGCAATTCAGGAGTTTCATAGCTATCCCAGCACCACTTCCCGAGGAAATACACATCCATCGCCTGTCCGACTACGGGAATACAACCCAGAATGACTTCACAGAACAGCAGAACAGCGTTATCAATACTGGATGCCTTACTAGCTACCTCCGCTGCCTGTTGATGCTGAATCCGGCGGATTTCTCTTTGGAGCTCGCCATCACTTCTATAGAGCTGCCTTTCCAATTCCCAGAAGCGTTTCAACGCTGGTTTATATTGATCCGGTATCGTACTTAGCGGCATTCTCACTGACTGCTGGACAGACCCATACTCCACCAGCCCTTGCGCTCTCAGAATGACGAACAGGGAAAAGTATTCTCCAGCAAAACTCGCGTAAGCAGGGTTAGACATCAAAACAGGGTTATTTTTCACCGTTTCTTTAGGGTCGAACGTATCGCTGCCTTCCCCCAAAATCAGTTCATATGTGCTACACCCCATGTCATGGATGAAAAATAGGCCATTTTCGTCAGTTTTACCCCGTATCTCGTGGTTATTGCTATCGGTTAATTGAAACGGGGCGTTCGGTATTGGGTCGCCCGAATCGTAATGGTAATAAACGAGTATTTCGCAGGCACAGGCTGTACATCCCCCTGAAATCTTATTATCCGTGGTGAAATTACGCTTTGCGGCATCCCCGCTAGCAGCTAACGCGCTGCTTTTATCCTGACTCATGAAATGACGTCCTTTTTATTTTATGCTTCGTCCAGGTGGTCAATTGCTGCCTGATACAGGCGATCCATACGGCTTTGCATGCCTATGTATTCCGGCTGTACCAAAATGTTTTTCGCCCAAGGCTGATGAATGAATTCGGGCGAGAGCTCTGTCGCCAATGCCAGCCAACGCACAATATCGCGGTCGTTGTTAAAACCGTTGTTCTTCGCCTGTTCCGCCTGCTGGTAGGTAAACGTCTGTAGCTCATCGTCAGGCGCATGTTGCCAGCCAGCATGGTAAGCACGCAGGTGTTCCCTATAGCGCGCCAGATTCTGATGTTCAGAAGGCGTCATGATGGCGTGCCATTGTTCATCGCTCAGTTGACGCGGCAAGATATCGGGAATGGAGTGGGGTTCGCGGGCTGTCAGGTTTAAAGCATGTACGGTTCCATCAGGCGAAATATCGCAGAAGCGGGCTATCGGGCCATAGAGCGCACAAGCCTCTTGTGCGGAGCTGGCGGATAACAGCTGATTCACCACCTGCCAGTCCCCTACACGTAGAATGACATTTTCCCCGGAAGGTGAGGCCACCAGACTCCACTGCCGCAAATGCTTCGTGACCTCAAGCAATTGATCGAGCGGCGAGTACGCCTGCATAAACCATTCCAGTTGCAGGCCCATTCCCCAACCGGGTTGGGTGATAATGTGCTCTTTCACCTGCGGCCAGTTAGCAACGTTAAGCGGGATGCAATAGGGCGATACCGAGGCATGAACACGCCCCGTTTCCCCCCAGTACAAACGCGTCTGTTCCAGACTACCTCCCCAGCGCTCGGCCAGCCAAGGCACGGCATCATTCATTGATGCCTCAGCAACAACAAAACAGCCGCCCTGAGCGATACGCGTTTGCCAGACGGCATCATCCTCCGGCATCAGTTCAAGGAAAGGTTGCGATACACTCATTGCGTGACCTCCGCGATGTCAGGTAACTCTCCCCGCATCCAACCGGGGCGATGGTAATTAAGCAGCACACTTTCAATACGTTCAGGCTCTGATTTAAAAATCCGAAGACTGTCCGCTATCGAATAACGTTCAGTCAGATGAACAAAGATCGGGTGCAAATAGAATTCGCTACCAAGTACCCAGCGATGGGCCGCCCATGCTTCACATTCCGCTTCGCTGGCTTTAGGATTATATTTCTCAGCTAATGCAATACCGCTAATGAATCTGGCTTTTACTACTTCAACATCCAGCGGAAAAACACATTGCGCACTGACAAACAGAAAGAGTTCATTAGCTAATCGGTGTAATCGATTGTCATTAGCGAGAAGGTAATATTGATAATTCGTTAAGTTAATTTGGTAGTTTTTATTAATTTCGATTTTATTTTCTTTATTAACAGCCCGCTGTGCGAATAGCTGATACTCCCCTCTTTCGCTATTCGCTATAGGTAAATACATATTATTTAACGGACCGAGGAAATCAGTTTGAGCAGCAAGGTCAAGGGTAGGCCACCAGGTCGATAAAATCTCTGGCACATAGCTACGAAACAGCGCTCGTGTGCCATCAGGCCAGAGACAGAAAATACGCGTCTGCCAAAAGTCAGCAACCTGCTGTAATGTCAGGTCGCCATGCGTGAGGATCACACCACCATGCCGCTCCGGCTGAGTCTCAGTCAACCAATGCAGCAGCGTTTCACCTGGTTTACCTTCTTCTATTTTCACCACAATAGGTGCCCACATTTGCCAGTCTTCAGCATCCTTTCCAAGATACAGCTGTTGCCATATATCGGCCGCCGCAGGCTGAAAAGCCTGCCAATATTCAGGTAATTGGGGATAACTCAGCGGCGAAATAATAGCGTACAAAGGCGCATCAAACTGGCTGATTTCAAACAGAGTATAACCGTTTGCCATCATCGTTATTTGCCTGTCAATAAATGAGATAATTTTTAATACGATGAGCGTGTATTGATAATCACAACAACGACCCGATAATCATGAAAATTATCGGGTCAGAAAATACAGTTTATTTATATGATGAAAAATACGTGATAAAAAAACGAATAGAAATTATAACGGCAATCCTTTTTCCCAACGCTCCCGAACTTCAACAGGCGACAGCGGTGGGAATTTAACGCCGCGATCCAGTAACAGCTGTTTTACCTTTAATGCCCAAGGGTAGTGAGGAGATTTAGGGGACATAATGGATAAGCTGTCATCCACGGTAAAAGCGAGATTACTACCTGTCTCATCATAAATATTACTATCTGCGCCTTGTTCTATCAGCCAATATGCAACTTCATATTTATTCAGATAAGCAGCATAGTGAGCGCTGTTTACTTTGGAACCATCAACGAGGTTCAAATCAGCGCCCCGCTCTACAAGTAATTTGATATCGGCCCAGCGCTCCTCACCAATAGCACTAAATATTGCAGGCTGGCCACGACGCCCAATCGCATTCGGATCGCCCCCCGCATCTAGCATAATACGCAGCCAGTCAGGATCTTTGGCACCCGCCACGGAATTGACGGCGCTATCGCCAAAGCCGTCTTTATAGTTCGGATCGACACCCAGTTTAAGCGCTAGTGTGACGGCCTTTTTATCCTTCGTTTCATAAATCAGCCACAGCAGCGGCGTGATGCCTTCTTTCCCATGAATATTCAGGTTAACGCCCTGCGACAGCTGATGACGAGCGGCTGATTCGTCACCTTTTTGAATACTTTCCAGTACCGCCACCACAGGGGGCTCAAAAAGTTCACTCGCCCGCATACTGTGTCCTCCCGCCTGACAAGCGGTTAATAATCCCAGAATAACGACGCCTACCCATTTTATACGTGCCAACCATTGCATTATATTCCCCTGAATGTATTGGTTATCTTCCCGATATCTTCCTTTTTCTGGCTTTCAATACCCGCAATCACCTGATCCATACCGTGACGCGCAATAGGCGAGCCGCCGACAGCGGGAAGTGCCATCATATCACCGCTTGCTTTCGGCAGGCCCCCTTCCAACAGTTTTGCTACACCAATGACACCCCCAAGCACCGCGCCGGCGGTTCCGCCAATCAATGCGCCAGCCCCGGATAGCAAGCCAGGAATCAACGCCTTACCGTAAGTTTGCGCCATGGTTAACACCTCACCGTCCACCGCCTGCGTCGTTATCAGCGAGGCCGTTTTCGCCAAGTCTGCACCACCTGCACGCGCCACGGTATTGTTATGCAAACCCGCAGCATTAAAGGTATAGCCGGGTAACCCCGTTACGCCAACGCCAGCCGATGCCAAACCACCGCCTAATGAATGCCCCACGATGACAGGTGGCGGAGAAAGAACGTTTTTTACCCGCTTTGCCAAATACATGGCCTGATTGTATTGATCCGTCTCCAATCCCATACCTTGCCCAGCGTTAGTCAACCAGTCTTTAACGCCTGTCACCGCATTATTGGTGCCCCGGTAGGTCAACATTGTTTCGCCATTAATCGCAGATTTGAACAGAGCAGAACCAAACCCTGTTTTCTTATCCATAAAATCATTGTCTGTCAAACCTGGAAGCTGACTCGTATCCAGAATATCCAGCCCAACCGGAGCCTTAGGCAGTTTATCCAGCACGCCTCGTCGAAATTCATCGACCGAATAAACGTACTGAGCGGCTTCGGCGCGTAGGATACTGTCGTTATTGAACGCCAGTCGCTTTGCTGCATCAGCTAATCCCGGCAGCGTCGCTGCCTCGGTCGCCAACTTGGCACGCGCCAGATAACGCTCTTTACGCTGGGCGACGGAGAGCAGATCGTCAAGAATAGGCAACTCGGCGACCGAAGCCCACTCCATTAACGTCGGCAACAGCATCGGCGTTAATGCCAACAGAGGCGCGCGACTTTTGGCCGATTGTTCGGCACACGGTTTCACTGGAGACTGATAAGGTGAGTCGCCAATGATTACGTTCCCACTGCCAGCCGCAACCGAGCCGCCACAGCCGATCGCATCACCGATACGCGCCGCCAGCTTTCCATTGATGATGACCGTACCAGAGCCCGCAGATATCGCTCGACTGTGTACGCCGTGAGGCACATTCGGGCAAGGACAGGCATGAAGTAAGACCGCATCACTTTTACGAGCCGCGGGTTTGCCATTGATAATGACATCACCGCTGCCTTCAATGATTGGGGTAGCAGGAAAACAGCCGTGACCCGCGCAGCTGTCCCCTAAACGTGCAGCACCTGGCATAGTTCCTCCTTAACGTCTGTCTGGCGCATCAGGCTGCGTGGGCTTAGTCGGGTCTTCTGGTGTAATCGACACCGGCGCAGTCCCTACGCCAGCCGCACCGCCATCGTTGATTTTCACAATCGTCCCGGAGATCGTCACGCCCGCACTATCAATCTTGATAAACCCGCCAGGCGCTTTAATGGTCAGAGCCTGCCCCGCTTCCAGTACAATATCTGCGGCTTTCAGATAGCTGTCCGTATTGACCAGAACACGCTGGTGCGCACCGATCAACGTCTCTTCAGAACCGGACATCGTAGTCTGACGGCTTCCTTCGATACGGGTAATCTCTCCCCCACCGATAAAGCGCTTGAACGAAGAACCAATTTTCTGAATAAAGCTCCGGCCAATTTCCTGATGATGATCCTGACCGATATTTTCAAAGTCATCTTGACCTATCGTTCGGTGACGGTGACGATCGACCCGTTGGAACTGATCCTGAGCGACGCTGAGATGCTGATCGCGCCCCACGCTCTGCCGATGAATGTTGTTGATGACACCATCCATATCTTTCTGAGCGTGATAGTAAATTTGCTCACGCGTCGCCTCATCTTCAAAACGCAGTTCGTTGAAGCCATTGCCTTTATGTGTATCAGTACGTAGCGTCGTGCGCGTTTTATGTGCGGGTAGAACATACGGCGTCGGGTTGGTCGCATGGAACGTCCGCCCGGTGATAATCGGCTGATCCGGGTCACCTTCGAGGAAGCTGACGATCACTTCATGACCGATACGCGGAATGGCTATCATGCCGTACTGACCGCCCGCCCAGCCCTGACTGACGCGCACCCAGCAGGAGCTCTGGTCGTTGCTCGCGCCATAGCGATCCCACGGGAATTGCAGTTTTACCCGACCGTACTGATCGCAGTAAATTTCTTCTCCTGCCGGCCCCACCACCGTGGCAATTTGTGGGCCGTCCACCATCGGTTTGTACGGCATCGCGGCGCGCCACGTCGTCGTCCCTTTCACCACCGCAAAGCTGTTGCTCATGGTCGTCGGTTCGCCGCCGCTTTCCTCTTCCAGCGCCTGCGGCTGCTGCCCGACGTGTGTCACGCTCACCGTCTGCCATACCGCGTTCAACGTTGCATTCGGGTGCTCCGTCAGGGTGAAGGTGTTGCCCGGCATCAGCCCCGCGCAGTTGGATTCGCCTTCGCTCGTTACTGCCCCTGACCGCAGTGCATCCAGACGATAGCCGCTGAAGGCTTTGCCGCTCGGGTCTTGTTTATAGCGCCCCGGATAGTCGTAATGCTGATAGCTTTCGCGCTGGTGCTCCAGCTCAGTGCTCATCTTCTTGTGCGACAGTCCGTAAGCCGGTGTCTTGAAGCTGTAGTCCTTCAGCTCTACTTCCGCCGTGCTCACCCGCTCTGCGTAGTGGAAGCGTCGCGCGTACTCACCTTCGCTCAGTCCCTGCGTCGCCAGGTTGAAGAACAGCTCGGGGCCTTTGGTCAGTGCCCCCGCATCATCAGCAAACACTAACCGATGCTTGCCTTCCTCGAACTCGTGGAAGAAATACATCCCCTCTTCGGCAGCCAGACGGGTGATAAACGCCAAATCACTTTCCCGGTACTGTACGCAGTATTCCCGCACCGCGTGCTCGTTACGCAGTGCAAACGCGTAGTCGGTAATGCCCGCCTCTTCCAGCAATGTGCCGATAATCGCGTCCGGCTTCTGCGCCTGAAAAATACGGGCGTTGGTACGCAGCCCCAGTCGCCACAGAGCAGGCCGGACTTCCACCTGATAGCGCGTGCGCCGGAAGCCAGTATCGCCCTGCGTGAACCCGCTGATAATCCCGCTGACCCGACGCTTCAGTTCACCTTCATACCAAATCAGCAGCTCGCACGGCTGGTCCAGCACGGCACCAAAATCGATATCCGGCAACGCGCTCGCCAGACTCAGTGACAGGCTGAAGGGCCGATTCAGCCCCTCATCCAGCCTGAAATCCACCACCGCAAAGGTGCCGGCTTCCAGCGCGCCAACTTTTACGGTGAACTGTAATCCTGTACTGTTTGCCACCTGTCCTCTCCTTACTGGCCGTTGCCATGGCTACCGCACGCCCCGGTCTCCCCGGAGCGGTACGTCGCTATCCTGATTAAAATGAAAACCTGCGTTGTGGTCTGAGTCCGCTCACACCACAACGCACATCAGAGAAAAAACAGAAAACCCGGGCAAGCCCGGGTTAGAGAGGAATTACGCTTCGACCGGCGCACGCCAGTCATCAGAGCCGGACGTCCCTGCAACGGTGTGTTCCCAATCAATTTTGCGGTAGGCCAGAGACACTTCAATCAGTTGGGTGTAGTCCAGCTTTGACGGATCCTGGCAGTGTGGCATTTTGCAGTCGATGTCCACGATGGTGGAATCGGTCAGCACGGTAGAGAAGAAGTGCTCCTGTTTACCTTCAACAGAAGTGCGGTACCACTTCAGGGTTACGGTCGGCAGCATTTCGCCAGACGCCAGGGCGTTGTACATCAGCGGAACCGCTTTGTTCAGCGCAACAGTAAATTTGAACGGTTTGTGTACGCGCTGGCCGGATGGCTGGCCTGACTGTGGATCGGTCGGTACGGTAACGATGTGTTTGAATTCCTGTACCAGCATTTCGTCTTCGTGGCCTTCCACATAGATGTTGCCGACAGAATCAGACGTGAAAGCACCCGCGGTGATGTTGCCCTGTGTTTTACCTTCGATGCTGATATAGCATGGAGTTGGCATAGTCTTGCTCCTTGTTGTTGAACGGAATGAGTAACTTCACCGTCTGTATAGCAATACACATGCCAAAATTTATCCTTATGTTTTATAAAGAAATTTACCTAACAAAAATTTCACCTAAGTAAAACTTGAGCAAGAAGTTGCGCAGACTTCGCAAATCGTTTGCAGACATTGCGCAAAAAGTGATTTACACCAGAAAGTGAGCAAGAAGTTGCGCAGAATGCGCAATTATTCTGAAAGTTTACGTTAGCGATGAATTAACGAAATGAATGACCGATAGAAACCGTGCTTATTAATAGCAAAAGACTATATGTGGCGATAAATTGCTCATTTTTATCAAACATGTAAGTAAGCGATCACTTCTGTTTTTTATGAAAAATATACAGGGAGACGTTAGGATTCACGGAGTAAGAAACAAAAAAAGCGGGTGCTGCTATCACGCAACACCCGCCTGTTTATTGCCATTATTATCTGATTAAAACGTGATGATCTGTCGATTCTGCCTTAGCAATTTCGCCACCAACGAATCCCCGCAGATTACTCTGTTTTCCCTGAGGACCAGTGCATCGCCAAACGCTGTCCGGCTTTGATTTCATCCGGCTGCATTGTTGCTTCCAGATCGTTACGCGCATGAATAGCTTCAGGCATCCCTTCCGTCGCCGCCATCGCATACCAGGCGTAAGCATGAATACGATTGCGGGATGCGCCCTGCCCATCCTGACGCATCATCCCCATACGGTACTGCGCCATGCGGTTACCGTCATTCGCCGCCAGGCGATACTGCTTCATCGCTTCAACATAATCCTCTTTACCACCTTGCCCCAACCTAAGCATCTCACCGTAAGCCAGCTGGGACTCGGTGTCTCCTGCCGATGCCGCTTTAGCATATTCTTCACGCGCACGCGCAAGTTCGTTCACGTTAAACAAGCGCTCACCCAGTTCGCGCTGCGCCCGGATGTAACCCGCAGAGGAGGCCTGAACCAGATACTGTTCGCGCTTTTCATGGGTTGTCTGACTCTGACTGAGCAAATAATCTGCTTCGCCCGATCCTCCGGTAGCGGCACGCTCCAGCCAGTAACGAGCCTTCTGCTCATCCAAAGGTAAGCGCTTACCTTCACGGTATGCCTTGCCCAGCCAAAGCTGGGCTTCCGCATCACCTGATGAAGCAGATTTTTGATACCAGTTCAGCGCATTCTCACCGTCTTCGTGTTGCGCCATCCACAATTGCGCCTGTGCCTGACCTAGCGTCGCCGCTCGGAAATACCAACGTTCGGCCAGATCGCGACGAATAACCACACCCTTGCCCTGTTCATAGCGCTGCGCTAGCTGATATTGCGCATCCCGATTACCGAGCTCGGAAGCCTTCAACAACCACGCTACGGCCTCTTTTTCGCCCCCCGTATGCGTCGCGTGCCACTGGGCAACAATCAGCTGTGCAGGGGGATAACCATTCGACGCAGAAGATTCAAACGCACTCAGGCAGGCCGCCACCAGTTTTCCCTGATGTTGAACCTGACAATCCATGCCGAGACGATGCCCCGCTTCACCATTCCCCAGACGTGAGGACGTTGTCCACCACTGACGAGCAAACGGGCTGTTTTTTGGTGCTCCCAACCCGGCCTGATACCAATCGCCAACCTGAAGCGCAGCAGCAGCGCGCATTTCCTGATTGCCCGGAAGTTCAGACAGGCCAGACGCCTTCTGCATCCACTGCATCGCCTCGGTGTACTGTGCGCGCGCGGCCAGAGTTTTTGCCAGTTGATATTGCGCTTCACCGTTTCCCCGGTTCGCTGACGCCACCAATTCCGATTCAGACAGCGACGTGACCGGTGCCTGACATGACGCCAGCCAACAAGCCGAGAGGACTATCAATAATTTTTTGTATTTCATCATGTGCTCAACGTTTTTCCCTTCACGATAATCAGCTGGCGGAATTACCCTGCTGCAAACGGTACAAGCGAATATTGAAGGAACGCAGTTCATCTTCCATCGCGCGCAGTTCCGCTGGCGTCAGCGACTGACTTTTGATTTTGCGCGCTTCAAGTTCCCGCAGCCGTATCCCGAAGGGGACATCCGACATCAGGTCTTTTTGCATATCGTAGAGTTTTGATTTCAGGTAGGAAATCGTCACCGTCCGGCGCTGCCGTTCCAGTTCCAGCAACTGCTGCAAGGTATCGTTGACTCTGGCACGCGCCTGTTCGTAACCCAGTGTTTTCGGTTCATCACCCTGCTGGCGTTCAAGCGCAATCTGCCATTGACGTTCCATCTCCTTCACCGCCAACGAATCGGGATAGAGCTGCTGCATCACGTTTTTCAACCCATTGCCGTATTGGTACAGGTAGAACGGCGATGCATTTTTCACCTGTTCCAACTGTGCCTGATAACGGTTGATCAGTTCGCCTTCCATGCCCTGCAATTTCTGTTCGCCCAGCACAATACGTACCCGGCGAATGTCATTATGGTCGGGGGCAGTAGGTAAGGCGTACGCAGGCTGTTGCAGTAGCGCCAACGCATCGGCCTTCTGCTCCTGCCAATACTGCCACCCCGTAATCGCTGCGACGGGCAGTACGCAGGTCAGCAGCCCAGAGACAAACCAGAACCAGGCTGGCTTCTGCTTTTTATGTGCCTCAATTTTCAATACTGTCGGTTTCATTTGCCCTTTCTCCCGTCCGATGAGAATGCTACCCGCAGGCAGTGCAGCCTGACCCGAGCCTGATGAGCCACCGCTTTGCACCGTCGCGCCGGGCTCCATGTCAGAATGAAAGAACACCATGGGGGGAATCTGCATATCCTGCTTTTTCAGTTCCTGATCGTCCGACACAATGACAATCTCGGTTTCATCAAACAAATGGGTATAGCCTTCAACGAAGTGCAGCAGATTCTCGACGCGAGGAATGCGGCTCAACCCTGAGTTGTGCAACTTTTCACTCATCAATTGCAGCGCGCGTTCACAACGATAAACCAGCCGCTTGTGTTCATGGCTGATGGCGTACTGCCGCACCACCTCACTGATGCGAGCAATGAACCAGTCCAGCATTTCGATACGCGCCCGTTCCTGATGCACCGGCGGCCAGAAGTTATCCCACTGCGTTACGATCAGGTTCGCCAGAAACTCACAGCTTTCCGTAAAACCCGTCAATCCAGCCAGCCGTGAACGCGCCAGCGTAAAGTAGATCGCAGTCTGGAGATCCACCCCCTGCTTTTCAAATATGGTGGTCGCCATATCGTGCACCAGCATCCAGTCCACGTCAGGGCGAGACGCGTGACTCAACTTGTTAATTTCCGCCCGAAGTGCATCAAACTCCGGCAGCATCCGTGGATCGCGGCCCACTTTCAGGGCCTGTTGTGCATCTTGCATATCACATCATCCAGCAATAGGGAGCCTGAGCAGGCTCCCGAGAGTTAATTAATAAAGTGAATCAGGCAGCGTGAACTGGCTGAACAGACCACCAGCAAACGGGTTATGACTGGCATCGGTATACACGCGATACGTCATCGCCCCATTCTCCAGCGAGAAGCGCACGTCAAAGGTGTTCTCATTCACCTGAGTCAGCTGGTCGCTGTTGATTAAACGGAACATCGCCCACGGCCCGCTAAAGCTCAGGCTGCGTGGTGAACGCTCACGATCGTCTGGTACCAGAGTCAGTTTGCTTTCAGCCCCGTCACGCATACTGTTTGGCCACACCAGTGGCGTTTTCTGGCGACGACCGTGGCTGTATTCCAGCAGTTGCCCATCCAGATTGAGTACGCTGCGACGCTTATTCGCCGTCAGTTCCAGCGGCTCCAGCACGAAATGCACTTCCAGGCTGCCCTGTGCATTAAACAGGGTCTGGCGGATACGGGTAGCGCGTTCAAGCTGTTTCACCAGTTCAGCCTGCAACGGTGACGCCATACCTTCTTCCAGCATGCCGCTTTCCATCATCGCTTTGAGGTTGGTTTGGTAGAAGTTATCCAGCGTCCCACCAGTCATGAAGAACATTTCCATTTCCGATAGCGGCACATCCTTGTTCGATGACGGGTCGAAGGGGTAACGATCCGCCAGCTTCTCATTGAATGGCGTCACGACTTTATCCAGCCACTCCTGATTCAGCGACGACATCGCCAGCCCGGTAACCAAACTCGCGCTCTCTCCAGCAAGTTGCCCTACCCAGCGGTCCAGCGGCGCGGGAAGGCTGCGGGCGTATTGCTGTAAGGCGAACACCGGATCGGCAAATTTATTTCCCTGCCGCGCCTGCACCGCTTTCAACGCCGCCTGCCCAGGATCGGTTGCGTTAACGATCTGATCGAGATAGTGATAGAGATCGGTCAGCTTCTGATTGACCTCTTGCACCAATGGCCCCTGCTCACCACGTCCGCTCAGCGCCGCGTTGATAGTCATAAAAGGACGACCAATCCGCGTGTTGATATTCTGTGCCGTATCGTTGTCATCATCGGCCAGTTTACGGATGCGGGTATTATCGCTAACCGTAGTCAGCACACGCTGGAAGGGCTGATCGTTGCCGGTGATATCCGTGAGAATATCGAGCGCCTGCTCCGGCGTATCGAGCGTCTGCACATCAATGTTCGCCAACACTTTCTGCCACTGGTTGATGTAATCCGTAATGTAGCGATCGTTCACCTGACGCAGAATTTCCCGACGGTCTGCTTCACTAAACTGCGCACGCTCACGCTGCCCCAGAACCCAGGCATCCAGTGCCGTCAGCTCTAACAGCGCTTTGTCCTGCTTGAGGTAATAATCACTGAAACCGGGATACGTCAGCAGCCGTGGCACGCTTCCCGCTTTGTCATTACGCAGGGAAAACACCGGATCAAACGTCGGCCCGACTTCATCACGAATGGCTAAATCCGGCGGCAACACCTGCGTCGCCTTCATGACCAGGCTCTGATAGACGCGCTGATACATTGGCAGCTTGCTCAATTCCTGCTGAGCGAGCGTAATCGGCTGAATGAATGGCGCAAAGGTACTGATTGCCACCGCATCTTTCTGCTCACGGGCTTTGTGCCAGTCGGTATGTTCAAGGGCGTAATCCAGATGCTGCATCAGCTGTTCTTGCACATTGCCCTGGGCGGGAAAAGCCTTCTGCCAGCGCTGCGCCATAAACTGTTCGACCAACGCTTTGTTGCGCCCTGACGCATCATCCAACATCCGCATCACGCGCAGAATCGTCAGCTTTTGCTCGCTATTAGCAGGTGCCTGATTCAAATCCTCCAGCAGCCCCTGCATCACCGCAGGCAGAAAACGCTGGTTCAGCATTTGCAGATAGGTGCCTTCAACATAAGGCCCAATCTTATCGCCCTGATACAGACCAAGATCGGCCAGCAGTGGTGTACGTTCGTGGTAATTACCAAAAGATAAGGTCGCATCGCGAATCAAATTCAGACGCGGCAACTGCTGATAGCCGTAGCCCGGCTGCCCTTCCAGCTCATTGGTGCCGATAAACGCCTGCGCTTTCGTCAGTACGTTGCGTCCAGCCTCTTCATTGACACGATAGAAATGGTGCCAGCTGCCGACCAGCGCCAGACTGGCGAGTAACATGCAGCCCACGCCGATACTCAGTCGACGACGACGATAGAGACTATGCAGCCGGTTTTCCCCCGCCAGACTGGCCTCAGGGAAAATGACGTCAGGGAAGAGACGCTGCACAAAGAACGTATTCGATTCACCGCGCAGCGCAGCATTAATCGGCTCTGGCAGTTGATAGCGTCGGGAAGCCGACTGCGCAAACGCATCGAACGGCACCCCTTGTTGATAGACAGAACTGACGTAGACGCCACGGATCAGGAAAGCGCGATCTTCGCCCGTCGCTAACGTTTCCGTCAGCACTTCCATCACATAGTCTTTCACCCCAGCTAACTGGCGGACAAACGAGAACAGTGAATTGCGCACGCTTCTGTCGGATTGCGTCAGCAGCATGTCTGGCAGGTTGTCATTCAGGTGTGTCACCCACTCGTCCCAGAAACGCTCCAGTTCCTCCAGCCAACCTTTGCTGTTACTCGCCTGCGGCGTAAACGTCACACCTAAAACAGCCTGACGCGCCTCGCGGTTTAACTGGCGATAGACCTTATCGAAGCCGCTCAGCATATCCAGCCGAGTTAGCGCGATATACACCGGCAAGCGCGTATTGATGTTCACCGAAATTTCCTGCAAGCGCGCACGCATGACCTGCGCGTAGGCTTTGCGATCCGCGACACCGGCCTGAGCCAGCCAGGAAATATCCAGCGTGAGAACCAGACCGTTGAGCGGCTGGCGACGGCGATTTTCACTGAGCCACTGTAGCAGGTGCTGCCACAGTCGGGCATGGCGCTGTCCGAGCGAATCGCCCTCCAACTCAGGCTGTGCGAGTAGCTGTCCGCTAGGATCCCAAATGACAGCGGATTCCCCGACCCAGCTACTCACCTGCTGGCCTGCCGCCACATCTCGCAGTTCTGCATCCAGCTTCGGATTCATTTTGTTTGCTGGATTGGCGCGATGAATCAGGCTGCTTTTACCACTGCCTGCCAGACCAATCGTCAGATACCAAGGCATCGCATACAGCGCTCTTTTACCCAACTGGGTCTGAAACGCTTCCAGCCAGCGATCGAGAAACGTCTGCTGGCTGTCGACATATATCTGCAAGGGATCCTGCTCAATCACCTGCTGTTCATGACGTTCCGCACGCATCTGCTGTACGCGACGCCAGACCAGCCAGGCGCTGTAGGAGAACGCCAGCCATAGCCATACCAGCGTGAACACCACGCGGCCCCAGATTCCCTGCAACGGGCGTGAGTCGCCCACGGTCAAACGCGGTCCCAGCCACCAGGCCAGAACCAACACCACGACCCACAGTACCGCCCCCAAAAGCAGCCAGGAGGGTTTCAGTTTAGGCAACTGCTTGCGTAGAAAGGTTATGATTGTTTTAAACATAAGTGACCATTCACTCCGAATGTCTTATTTTTTGCGGGATGCCGCCAACCGCTCTACGCGGCTGACCATTCCCGGTTCCCATTGCATCAGGCCCAATTGCTGGCTTTCCTGCCACATGTGCTGATAGTGCTGTGCTGCCAGTGATTTCATCCCTTCTTCGGCGAGTAAATCCGCCAGTACCAACTCAGCATAAAAACGATCGCGAGGTTCTTTCAGGCGACGCATGCGTTCATCCAGTAACAACATCGCCGCACCGATACCTTTTTCATCCCGACAGGCGGCTGCCTCCGTCGCCAGATCGTCCTGCCGTGCGCCGCCACCGCCGCGAACGGGCTGGCTGGACTGCAACCACTGACTACACTTCCCGGTCAAAAAAGGTGTGCCGTCGCTGAACGCCAGTTCACGCAGCTCCGGCAAACGCTGAATAAATGCAGTAAGCTCTTCCGCCATCGCCGTGGCAACAGAGGTATGTCCCAGTCTGGCAGCGACCGAGGCGGACAGCATGTGCCCATCAAACCAGTAAGGTGCTAACACCAGGCTCTGTTCTATACGTTCCCACAGTGCCAAATCAGCCTGTGCAAGCGCACTTTGGTATTCATCCACACGGTCTGATGAGACGGGGGCCAACTGCGTTTTATGCCCTTTCGACGACATCGGCGGTGTGGCAATGCCGGACCAGATAGCATGGCGTCGCAGGCGATAGCCCATCGGTGAATCAGGGTGACGCTCAACCAGCAAGGCAGCGACGTTCAGTTGGGTTTGCCGCCAACTGCGCTCATCGGATGAATTAATTTCCACCGAACTGACTGGCGTCGAGGTAGCGCTGGCGCTGGCTTCACTCCCGCTTGAGCCACCGCTGCCGCTGACTGCCGGGGTCGATTTCGCCGTCTGATTAGCCTGTTCCTGCGCCTGCTGCCGCTGCCTGGCACGCTTAAAGCCCTGCACCAGTTCATCCATCAGCGCCGCTTTATCGCTGGCCAACTCACCCCAGCGGGTCGCGACCTGCTCCGTTAACTGCTGTAATTGATCCAACTCTGCGCTGGATGCACTCTCTGCAATGCGAGGGAGCGCGCTCTCAAAACGGCGAACAATCTGGATCATCAACTTCTGTTTTTGCACCGGACTGGCAGGCCAGGCGGTCACCCAGTAACTCTCCAGCCAGCTATCCAGCAGCATCAGCGCAGTAGAAAACGGTGTCGCTTTAGCCGGGTGCTGTAAGCAGCGCAACAGCTGTACCAGTACCCGCATATCTTTGGTTTTGCTTTCCAGCAACGTCAGGCAATAACCCGCAACTACGTTAAGATCGACCTGGTTATGCGCCAGCGATCCTAGCTTGACCAACTCCGTTTCTACCTTTTCCCAAAGCGGATCGTCAGCCAATACCGCCGCGCGTAACTTCTCCTCCGGCAATGAGGTTTGCAGGCGTTTACACCAGGGATGTGCATGCATGAACGCCTCCTTTACCAGCGACACTGCTGACGCAGAGGTGCGACTGCTTCACCCAGCCCGGCGAGTTCAATACGCAGTACGTGGCCGTCGGTACCGTTAAGTACCAGCTCGCGATGCCCAATCCAGCGCTTTAGCGCATCAATCGCTGGCAGGCCGCGTCCTGATTCCAGCAGCAGTCCACGGTTACGGATAAACCAGCTGTCGGACACCGTCACACCATCAAGCTGCGACGTGACGGACTCTCCTGCCCAGGGTTCGCTGAGAGTAATGCGCAGGTGTGTAATATTGCTGGCACAGCTAATCACTAGCGTATTGCCATCAGCCAGCACACGAGTAAGCGTCATATCGCCGCTGTCCGCTTCACGTCCCAGTTGAAACGTTCCGCTAGCGGCAGCCTTATCGTCCTGTGGGGACAGCGTACCAGTGCGTTCAGCTTCACGACCCAACGCGTCATAGCAGGCCAGTCGGAGCTCTGAAGCCGTTTCATTACGGCACTGCTCCCATAACGACTGCCAGGCGGGATCGGGCGTAGCGGCAGTTGCCAACAGTAGGGGAGCCATCGTCAGAAACATCAATTTACCTCCAGCTTCTGGCATTTGTGGTCGAGAGTACGTTTAGGGATATTGAGGCTATCAGCCACCAGAAGGCGGTTGCCCTGAAACTGGCGCAGGCGTGCCTCAATCACAGCCGCTTCATACCGCTGTGTGGCTATACGCAAATCGTGGATGTGCTGATAACAATCCTGTTCTTCAGCCGAACTGCTCGTCAGCCGATCGCGCAGTTCGGGCGGCAGCGATATCAGGGACAGCGCTTCGCCGTTCGGCGTATGTGCGCAGGCGACTTCCAGTAGGTTACGCAGTTCCCGCACATTACCGGGAAAGTCATACCCCACCAGTTGACGCAGGAAAGCCCTGTTCAGTGGCCCAACATACTTTTGTTGTTTGTCAGAAAATTGACTGATGAAGTGCTCGCACAGCAGACGAATATCGTCCGGCCGCTCACGCAACGGTGCAACCTGCAATAAACACTGGCAGAGGCGATGATAGAGGTCCTGCCGAAACACACCGTCAGACACCTGCTGTTCCAGTGGCTGATGGGTCGCGGCAATCAGACGGAAATCAGAATGAACTTCTTTCTCCGCGCCCAGAGGACGGAAACTATGCGTCTCCAATACCCTTAACAGCTTGGCTTGCATGGACTGCGGCATATCGCCAACTTCATCCAAAAACAGCGTACCGCCATTAGCCTGTTCTACCAGACCAATTTTGTTGCTCTGTGCGCCAGAGAATGCCCCTTTCTGATAGCCAAACAGTTCGCTTTCAATCAAATTTTCGGGGATTGCCGCACAGTTGATGGCAATAAAAGGTTTGTCGGCACGTTCGGAACACTCATGCAGCAAACGCGCCACCACATCTTTCCCTGACCCGGTTTCGCCCTGAACCAGTACCGAAAGGCGGTGTTTTGCCGCCTGATAAATCTGCTGATGCAGTTCTTTAATCACCACAGACTGACCAATCAGGGTGGCTTCCACCCGCTTTTCTTGCTCGCGACGACTCTGCCCTTCATCCTTAATCTGGCGGAGTGAATCTCTCAACGCGACCTGTTCCCGTCGGGTGTGTGCCAGCTCACGCAACAGCACAAGCTGGCGGCAAAACACCTGCGCCAGTTGTTCACATTCCCCCTGCTGATGCAGCGTTTGCAGGCGCGTTGGTGTATCCAACAGCGCCAGTACCGCCAGCGGCTTACCGCTGTCCGACAGCAGTGGCAGCGCGTGAAGCCCGCAATTTGTCCCGACAGAGGCCAGCATCTGCCGAAACTCACGGTGCTCAATACGAGCACCGCCATAGAGAGAATCCCAGGTGCGCGCTTGATTCTTATGCAGCGCATAAGCCAGCGGGTGGCTAAAGTCATCCACCCCCAGACTCAGCGCCACCGGCGTCTCATGCACTCGACCTTGGCAGGTCAGCAGCCTGCCGCTGACATCCACCATACCCAGCAACATTCCTTGCGGCTGCCAGGCGGCCTGCATCGTCTCCAGCATCCAGTCACACAAACCAGCCTCATCGTGCTGTTGGGTGAGTGCTAACGCCAGTTCGAGGGCATGTTGCATACTCAGCCCTCCACCTCAGTCTGGAACTGGCCGGCTTCGACGCGGAAATGAATACGGCTGACGGGTTCACCCGCCGACATGCGTTGCAGTAGCTGTAGCGAAACCGGTGGTAGCAAGGCTCCATCAATCACCGACTCGAGCATACGCGCCCCATTTTCACTGCGGTTCGCCAACCGTAGAATCTCTTCCGGCACTTCATCTTCGATGATGACTTCCGCACCAAAGCGCTGTTGCAGCAGAGAAACCAGACGCGACAATTTGCCCTGAACAATCTCGACCATGGTGGCATGTGCCAGCGGCAGGTAAGGGATCACTTCCATACGCGCCAACAGTGCAGGTTTGAAGAAGGCTGCCAATTCGGGATAGAGCGCATCCAGCAATACATCCGACTGCTCGGCGTAGTTAACAATCGTCTGGAACCCGAGATTGGACGTCAGGAAGAACACCACATTGCGGCAGTCGATGACCCGGCCTTCGCCATCGGCCAATTCACCTTTATCAAACGCCTGATAGAACAGGTTCAGAACATCAGGGTGCGCTTTCTCTACTTCATCCAGCAGTACCACGGAGTACGGTTTCTGACGGATGGCTTCGGTCAACACGCCACCTTCACCAAACCCGACGTAGCCCGGAGGCGAACCGATCAAGCGTGAAACCGTATGTTTTTCCTGATATTCCGACATGTTGATGGTGGTCAGATAGTTACGTCCGCCAAACATCAAGTCGGCAATCTGAACCACGGTTTCCGTTTTACCGACGCCGCTCGGCCCAACCAGCAGGAAAGCCCCCAACGGACGCCCCGGACGACGGAGGTCCGCACGCGCAGTCAGCAGGTGTTTATGCAATTGAGCAATCGCCAACTGCTGCCCTTTAATAGAATCTCCCAGGAATTCAGGCAGACGCGTAACAACATCCATTTCACCCTGTGAAATTCGGTTGAGCGGCACGCCCGTCCATTCGGCAATCACTGCCGCAATTTGGGTTTTATCAACATGGGGTGAAACCAGTACAGAAGCTTGCTGAAGTATTTCCAGCGCTTGCTCACAGGTAGCCAGTTCCGCCGCTGCCGATACCGCATCAAAGTCGACGGTTTGCTCTTCATCCAACAGCGCCGTGCGCAGTTCAATCACGCGCTGAACCTGTGTTTTCTGCTGCTGCCAATCGGCTTCCAGTTGTGCCAGCGATGCCGCTCCCGCTTCGCGGGCGTCACGCAGTTCGACTAAGCGCTCTTCGGTATTACCCAAACCGATGCGCGCCTGGCGCTCAAGCTGGGTGATTTCCATTTCCTGCTGGCGCAGACGGGTCTGTAGTTGGCTGACCGCACGCGGTGGCGTCGTCAGGTTAATCGCCACGCGCGCGCTGGCGGTATCCAGAACGTCAATCGCCTTATCGGGGAGTTGGCGACCGGAGATATAACGCGCCGACAGTTGCGCCGCCGCCTGAAGTGCATCTTCATCAATCAGAACGCCGTGCGCTTTTTCATAGATACTGCGCAGCCCACGCAGGATAACCGTGGCTTCTTCCGCGTTCGGTTCACCGACCTTGACGAGTTGGAAACGACGGGAAAGCGCCGCATCTTTCTCGACATATTTTTTGTATTCGCTCCAGGTCGTCGCCGCGATGGTACGCAGTTCACCACGCGCCAGTGCAGGCTTGAGCAGGTTGGACACATCTAACCCACCCGCCTGATTGCCAGCACCGATTAGCGTATGTGCTTCATCGATAAACAGAATGATGGGACGTGGTGCATCCTTCACTTCCTGCATCACGCCTTTGAAACGTTTCTCAAATTCGCCTTTAACTGATGCACCGGCCTGCATCGCCCCCAGATCGAGCGTGAGTAGTTCTACATCCCGCAATCTTTCCGGCACGGCCCCCGCCACAATACGCAGCGCCAGCCCTTCGATCAGCGCGCTTTTACCGACACCGGCTTCCCCCACCACAATCGGGTTGTTTTTACGGCGACGGGAGAGAATATCGATCATCAGATCGATTTCATGATCGCGGCACAACACCGGATCCAACTGCCCCTGTCGGGCGGATTCCGTCACGTTTTGCGTATAGCGAGACAGCTGTGTGGTTGCCGCGGCAGCCTGTTCTGCGGTGGCGGACTGCACCGCCACCTCCGTTTCAACAGAGTCCTTCACCCACTCATCAAACTGCTGACGTAAAAGCTCACGGTTAATCTGCGCCAGCGGGCGGGATATCGCACCTGCCACATAGCGATTTGGCGTCAGCAGCAAAACCAGCAGCAAAATGCCACTGCGCAGACGCACATGTTGGAATTCAGCCGAGGCCAGCAACCAGCTATCCTGTAGCCACTCCACCAGCAGAGGAGAGAATGAGGGGTAGCCCGCATCAAATTCTTTATCCACGGAGGAAGGTAACAGCAGCGAAGACAGTTCATCCGCATCGACACCAGCACGCTTGAGGATCTGGCGGACATCACACAGCGGCGTTTCCAGCATTTTCATCAACAGGTGCTCAACGCGGATTTCCGCTCCCTGATGTTGAATACAGAGTGCCGCCGCTTCTTCCAGCATATGACGGCACACGGGGTTGAGTCGTTCAACCAGTGTCGGCAGTTCAATTCGAATCACGGTGTAGCTCCTGTTATTGTAATAATTCTCCCAGTTGACGCAGTACGTCCTGGGTTTGATGAGTAAGCTGGTAATGGTAAAGTCCGAATGCGGCCACCAGAACGACACACACGCCGATAAACAGCGTGCGTAGTGACACTTGCTTGCGTAGGTGGTAGCGCGAGGCTTGTTGCCCCAGGTTCAGGTGAAATACCGTCGGCGAATTAGCCGGCTCAGGGCGCAGCGTGTCGTGTAGCTTGCTCACGACGCGGTTTAGTTCCTCACGCCCTTGTGTCATCACCCGATAGCGACCTTCAAAACCCAGACAAAGGCAGAGATAGATAAACTCCAGGATGTCGCGATAGCGGGTAGGATCGTCCAGCAGCTTCTCCAGCAGGACGAAAACCTTTTCGCCCCCCCAGGTTTCATTGTGAAAACGGGTCAGCAGGGAATGTGCCGACCACATGCTTTGTCCGCCCCACTCCCGCCCCATCACGGCTTCATCAATGAAGGTGCAGAGGATGTAGCGGAAGGACAAAATCACACCGTTTTCATAGCCATGAGAATGCAGTTCCTGCTCAATAGCCTGAATTTCAGATACTACGCGCTGGTAAAGATCCTCAACGCCTTCATAGGCAGAGAGCTGGCGTACCCGCTCCACCATGCCCAGCAGCGGCGTAACTGCATCAACCATCGGATTAATGCTTTGTCCACGCAGGCGAAACCAGTAGTCGGAATCCATATCCAGCTGTCGGGCGTGGTCAAAAAGCAGATCGCCCAGTTGATCGTTTTTAATAACCTCGATGCTCATCTTTTCCTCTCCTGACTACTGGCCACGGATGGCCCAAAGCTGCATATCCAGTTCCGGGAATTCGCCAGCAATGTGGAACGCCAGCGTGTTGCCAGACACCAGCACCTGCCAGGCAGGGCTTTGTCTGTCCAGTTGGAAATAGCTGTAACCTGCGTGATAAGGCAGTTGGCGCGGCGCAACCGGCAGCGGCAACAGCGGTATGCCTGGCAATTGCAGGCTGATCAGTTCGCGGATCTTCTCGCTGGAGGCAATCTTCGTTTGTTGCAGCAACTGTTTACGCAAATGCTCCTGCGGCATACGCGCGCGCACCGCCAGCACAAACTCGGCGCTGGTCATCAATTCGGCATCGCCAACCATCGCCACCATCACGCCATATGGCTGCTTCTTCAGTTGGATGGAAACAGCACGCGGCGACAGTACGGTGCTTAGAGCTTGACGTAGCGCCATCATTAGCGGCTCAAAACTGGCCTGCTGGTGTTCATGGCGATAGGCGGGGAATTCCGGCGGCAGACGTGATTCATCGGTAAACGTCATCAGTTCACCGCATAGCTCAACTAACGTTTCGTGCAGGCGTTCAGGGTGCAACGTACCAAGACGCGCCAGATGCGATAACTTAGGCTGAGCGCGGTTAAGCAATTGCAGCATCATGAATTCAGCCACGTCGGCCACGCCCTGTTGTCCCGGTGCGGCAATACGCTGTGACAGACTGCGTGCGCGTTCAGCAACCAGCCCCGCAGACTCGCCCAAAAAGCGTTTTAAGGTAGGGATGGCCGTAACGCTGATGCTGCACGGCATAAAGTTAGGATCCAGAATCAACCCGCCGTCAGGACGTTTATCCAGAATGTTGGCAATCGCCAACGAGGCATAGGCACTGCGATCGTCGCGATCGAGCATCAGGCGCAGGCTGACCTTACCAACTTCCAGAGAAACGATATCGCCGCCATCGCTGTGCAGATCGCGCACATCATGCCGGTGCGATTGCAGACGGCTGGCGATCCCCTGCCCCGGTTGACCGACTTCACTGACGCCATTTACCGCCAGCGGCAGCGCCAGATAAACTTTCTGGTTTGCCAGCGCGACGTCGGTGATCTCCAACGGCAGCGGAAGGGCATCGTCCCCTGGAATATTGAACACGGTGCCGTCAGGCATCACACCGCTGGCGTTAACCAGTGCGATGCGGCCAAAATTGAGGTATTCCTCATTAATTGCCAGCGACTGCAAACCATAGAAATAATCACTGAGGGCGCTGAGACGCGCATGCAGTGCGTAATCGGTGTGTCTTTGCTGCTGTTGAAAATGCTGCGGTTTAATGAACAAACCTTCCCGCCAGATAATGCGATTGCGACTCGACATAATTATTCTTCTTCTTGGTCTTTTTTGATTTCGACTTCATCCCGGCGCAGGTGCACGAGAATCTGATACGTTTGCCCGGTATTCTTTAGCTTGATGACTTTGCGCCACTCCGCGCTTTCCGAATCTGCATACCGCGCCACCACGCCGAGGTAGTGCACCTTTTCATCCAGTGCTTCTGGCGGCAGATATTTGAACTGCCCTGGCAAGAGCGTGTAGTCCTGATGACTGATGTAATTCTTGGCTAACGCTTTTTCGATATCCGTCGTTACCTGATCGTAATCGGTGGCTAAAAGACGCGAATCTTCCGCTAACAGAACCAGTTGGAATTCGATAGGTGCGGCTTCACCGCTGTCGTTCGGGTTGACGTCCGGTTCTGCCAGCAGGCTAAACCCCACGGTAGAAGGTTGGTGATTGTTACTGCCCACCTGGATATCAGGATTCGCCGCGACCTGCGCCATCTTGCCCAGCGTGGTACACCCTGATAACAGGAACATCAGGGAACATAAGCACAGTGCCCGCAGCATTATTTTTGCTCCTGCTGTTGGCGCACGGCACGGTCATACGCCTGCGCATACACCTGATGGAACAACTTCTGGAAACCCTGCTGGCGTGGTGACGTCAATTCACGGTAGTAGTGCTGATACATCTGCCACGCCCAGCCGTCATCTGCCGCCAGTTGTTCACCACTGCGACGATAATGCTCAAAACGGCTGAGCAGTGCGGCTGGCGAAAAGGCCTGAAGAATATTTTCTAACGCCACGGCAATCGCTTGCTGGTTTGCGATGTGATGCACCCGCACATTGTTCAACACTTCCTCCACCGCAGCGGGTGCAGACAGGTGAACCGGGCTTTTTCCTTCGGCAAACAGTACTGACAGCGTATCGGCATAGCCCAGCCCCAAACGCAGCGGGTTATCTTCAATCGGGCGTAAATGTGTGTCCGCCATCGCCGCCTGTTCCGTCTGCAATGCCAGCAGGCCTTCAACCATAGCGCGCAGACTTTTTCCCATCTCTTCCAGCATTTCACGCAGCCGCGCATCATCGCCCGGCTGAAGTGACATCCCCAGCCCACGCATCAACGGTGCCAGCGAGGTGCCGTCGCTATAGCCCTCCAGCCCTTCTCCCGCATAGTGTGTGTTGATGGTCGGTAATTCGACAAATTTCTGATCCATGGTGTCCTCAGCAGAAGAAAAAGAAGAAAGAGAGGCCGTGAGTGATTCTCCGACCGTCTCACTGTCTGATAGCAAGAGTGACTGGCTCTGTTCTTTCTGTAGCGCCCACAGCGGGTCATTCAACACGACGGTGGGGTCCGCAAGATCCGTAGAACGCCTTTTTTTATCTTCACTGAGCCAGCCGCCCAGCACATCGTCCGTGCGCTGTCCTAATACCTGATCGATATCCTGCTCCGTTGTGGGATCGCCGATGTAAACCCCCAGTCGGAAAGGCCCGATCACCAGCTCATCACCGTGCGACAGAATGACTTTGCGATCTCGTCCAATCGGCGACAGAGAGCCGTTAATAAAAGACTGGCCGCTCAGATCACACAGGCTGAAATAACCATCGGTCATGTCGATACGAGCATGTGCCGGGACCACGGAGCCCAGCCGATCCCGCAGTTGCCACTGGTCTTTTTCCGATGCGCCCAGCGTGCCACCGCGGTGATCGAACTGGTGCTGCACCTGAGAATTGATATCGAGCTGCTCACTGTTGAGCACAACCAACGTGAGTGGATGGGTTACGTTCACATTTACTCCTGCACACAAATCGTCACATAGGGATCCGTTGGCGGCTGCCCGAGAAAGCTGCTCCATCCCAACCGGCAACTTTGCTCACTTCCCAGGCTTAAGCCCTTAGCTTCGCCTTCCGCGAAACCAAGACGCAGATCCCAGGCCAACTGATCGCGAAGAATGAAAGAGACAAAACGCACCAGCGGCTGAAAATGCTCGCCATTGGGCAAAAAACTGAGAAAGCGGCTAAAGCTGAGGTTGCCAACCTTGAGCAAAAACTTGCCCGCGCAGTCATTCACTTTGTCGCCAATAACAAAATCACCGCCCAGCATCATGTTTCCTTTTCCCAAACGGTTTTGCTGCCCTTCGTGAATGGGAACACGGCGGTGCTGCCAGGCCATAACGGCCACGTCATCTAGGTCAAAACAGTGAATAACCAGACCCGCGACGACTTCCGGGGAACGGCTGGGGCTCGCCAGTACCCCGGCGTAGGAAAGCATCTTGGCGCGGTTAACTGGCAGGCTGTCGCGTACGGCGTCATTCCCTAATCCAACGAGCGCAAACATCAGGCGGGAAAATCCATCCTCCCCCTCATTCTGAAAGCGGACGTGATAGCGGTATTTCCGCCATGCGCGGTGCAACAGCGTGAGCAAGCGGTGATGGAAGAAATCAAGAAACACGCCCAGCTTCTGTTCGCCCTGCGCGTATTCCCAAGCCAGCTCTTCGAGGTAATAACCGGGCATCGGTGACTGACTGCCATGCAGCCCCAGAAACGCGACCTCCAGTTCCTGACGGCCCTCTTCATCCTGTCCCACCTGTAAAATATCGCTAGGGTGAAAACCAATAGATGCCGTAGAGCGAAAACGCAGACGCTCCTGTTCAGGGCGAAAATCCAGCTCTTGTTCCAGGTCCACGCCTTCCAG
Source organism: Pectobacterium zantedeschiae (assembly GCF_004137795.1). Lineage (GTDB taxonomy): Bacteria > Pseudomonadota > Gammaproteobacteria > Enterobacterales > Enterobacteriaceae > Pectobacterium > Pectobacterium zantedeschiae. Next base: position 91,079 of record NZ_NWTM01000006.1, on the reverse strand, counting down.
TTGATTAAGTAATTCAACTAACTGGAAAAAATTAAAGTGCGAGACATCCTGACGGAACGTCACATCATCGAGTGTTGACCTATCTGTACCGGCCATCGGTAGCGCTCCTTGTTATCGATGTTGACCACTTCCAACAGGTGGAAAGCGTTAACGCTGGCGTATAGCGAGAAGAAGTGCGCCAGCACCGTGCTAAACAGATAGAGTTCTCCCTCACTGGAAAACGCGGATTGCCGTACCGACAGGATTGATTTCAAGCCACGCACTGGCATGCCTTGAACCAGACGATCGATAGGGGTGGTTTCGATAGACTCGATACCCGCCAGACGCTTACGCGAGGCTTGCTCTGCCTGCTTATCGTGCAGCGCCGGGAAATCGTAGGTACGCAGAATCTGTACCAGCGCATCACGCCGCAACAGCGACACGTAGTTCAAGGACAGGTTGGAGATCAGCGTCCAATGCAGGCTGCCATCCATCGCAGGCCGTAACGGCCGTGTCGGCCTAACCAGATTACGAAACGTCGCGAAAGACGGTGAATTCCCGGTTGGTACACAAATCGCTCCAACGGGCAACTGTGCCGCCCGCGATCGATTGGTACAGGTCAGCGTCACCGAGATGGACTCATCCAAATCAATGACTTCTTGCTCATCGCCACGCACAAAGGAGAGCATGTGATCAAAACCGTTGCCATTGACGGCTTCTCTTACCCGGATGCGGTAATACAGCGCCAGCCGTCCTTTGGCTCGCTCGATTTGGTGCTGAAAACTCTCAAAAGGCTGATACGTGCGCGGAATGCCTCGAGAGCGACCTGAATTCCCTTCAACCCAGCCTTCAACCTTATCCACAGAGAAAATCTCAAAGCTATCAGCGTTACGATAGCTGGCTTTCAACGGATAATCCGTCTGACGTCCGCTAAGGTTGATCGGCTCACTATCATGCTGGAAAAGATTGATCGCTGGCACGCAGTTGAGCATGAAAGAATCGGGGCGGATTTTCAGTTCGGCTGGCAGCGGGCGGTCAAAACAAAAATGCAGACGGAATTCCGTTACCGTTAGTGGGAGATCCGGCCATACCGCGCCAGCGAGTTGGAAAAAGAGAAAACTTTCAGGAAAGCAAAAGTATTCCTGCAAGATGCGGTAGCCCGAATAGACATTGCCGGGGTATGGCAATAGCGCATCTTCGCGCTCAAAGCCGACTGTCTTCAGCACGCTAGCTTCCTGACGGAAGCGTTGACCATCAACTTCCAGCTCAATGTGCGACAGCTGGCTGGCGATCCAGAAATAGAGCTCGTAAGCCGTATAGGTATCACCGCCCAGATAAAAACGCAGCTTGTCGAGTTGCAGATCGCTGAGTGATAGCGGGCCATGCAGCCCAATATCCAGCGTAATCGTGGAAAGATCGTTACCGCTCTGTACCTTGATGTCGCGGATATCCGCCGGATAAATCCAGGCATCGTGGCAGGTCTGAAAATGGCAGACCACATCGTCAATCGGTAGGCTATCTAGCTCACAGCCACGTTCAACAAACGCGGGCTGCGCAATCGCGCCGGGGAGTACCGAAAACTGCATAATTGTCATGCTCGGTACGGGACGCAGGTAATTAGGCCACAGCATGCCCAGCAGACCGTGTGTCAGTTCAGGAAACTCATCCTCGATCTTTGCCCGCAGGCTCCCTGTCAAAAAGGCGAACCCTTCCAGCAAACGCTCGACGTCTGGATCCGTGGTTTGTTCTGACAAAAATCGGGTAAGCTCAGGGTGCGCCTTGGCGAATTCACGCCCTTGCAGGCGCAAGTAGGTCAGCTCATCCCTGAAAAAATGTTCCAGTGACATAATCAGATCATTCTGTAATGGCGGTGGCTATCCATATGGATATTGAAAGAGGCAACCTGCTCCAGATCTTCCAATCTGACCCGGGCGGTAACCTGAAACGACATTTCCATCGGATTCGATAAATAGTCCGATGTGTCGACATCCACATGAACAATTCGAGGTTCAAAGCGACAGATACACTGTCGGATCGCCTCCCGGATTTTCCCCCGGATATCCGCACCACCCTGCGTCGCGTCATTAAAATCAATCACGCCAAGCTCAGGTGCGCTGCGACAATTTCCAGGCCGGGTATTGAGCACGTTGTCCAGTTGACGCTTAACGGACTCGATCAGTGCTTCAACTTCCGTTTCAGGGGAGGAACGGCGTTCCTCCCCACGGATACGATCAAACAGACTTGCCGCGTTTCCCCTTTCCCAGGCAGAAAGAGACGGCATGAGTCTTATTCCTTATCTAAACGCCCTACCAGCGACAGCTCAAAGTTCGCCCCCATGTACTTGAAGTGCGGGCGCACAGACATGGTGACCTGATACCAACCTGGTTCTCCTTCTACATCCAGCACTTTGATCTGTGCGGCACGCAGAGGACGACGGCTACGAACATCTGCCGGTGGGTTCTCCTGATCGGCGATGTACTGTTTAATCCAGGTATTCAACTCACGCTCGAGATCCTGACGCTCTTTCCATGAGCCAATCTGTTCACGCTGAAGCACTTTAATGTAGTGCGCCAGACGGTTGATGATGAACATGTACGGCAGTTGCGTACCCAACTTGTAGTTGGTTTCCGCTTCTTTGCCTTCTTTGGTGTTAGGGAACACCTTCGGCTTCTGCACCGAGTTAGCAGAGAAGAATGCCGCATTGTCGCTGTCTTTACGCATCGTCAGCGTGATAAAGCCTTCTTCAGCCATTTCATATTCGCGACGATCGGTGATCAGAACCTCAGTCGGGATCTTGGCCTGAAGTTGACCCATGGCTTCATAAACATGCACTGGCAGGTCGGTAATCGCACCACCACTTTGCGGACCAATGATGTTCGGACACCAGCGGTATTTCGCGAAGCTGTCCGTCAGCGCCGTTCCCATCAAGTAGGCGGTATTACCCCACAGATAGTGTTCGTGATCGGTGCTGATATCTTCCTTGTAGTTAAAGCCCTTAATCGGGTTTTCTACCGGGTCATAAGGCAGGCGAGCCAGGAAGCGCGGCGCCGTCAGCCCCAGATAGCGACCGTCTTCAGATTCACGCAGCGAGCGCCATTTGGTGTAGGCCGGACCTTCAAAAACGGATTTCAGATCTTTGATGGAAGGCAGATCGGTGAAGCGATCCACGCCAAAGAAGGTCGGTGCAACGGAAGAGATGAACGGCGCATGCGCCATCGCGCCAACGGCACTGACATACTGCATCAGCTTGATATCTGGCGAGCTTTGCGTCAGCGCATAGTCACCGATCACGCCACCGATAGGCTGACCACCGAACTGACCATAGCCGCTGGAGTAAACGTGTTTATAGAAACCAGACTGAGAAATTTCAGGCGCGAATTCGAAATCTTCCAACAACTCTTCTTTCGTCGCATGCAACACCAAGAGTTTGATGTTTTCACGGAAATCAGTGCGATCGATCAGCAGTTTCATCGAACGCCAGGAAGATTCCAGTTCCTGAAGTTCTTTAGCATGCAAAATAACGTCAATTTGCTTGCTGAGTTTTTTGTCCAGTTCGACGATCATGCTATCGACCAGCGCTTTATTCACGGGTTCTGCTGCATTACCGCTATCAAGAATGTTAGCAACCAGCGCGGCAATACCCTGTTTAGCTACGCTATAACCTTCATCGACCGGGCTGATTCGCGCTTGAGCCATAATGTCATCAAGCAGTGATCCAGAGGCGCTGGCGGCCCCTGCCTGGGCCTGTTCTTCAATTATTGACATATTGTTTCCCTATTTCGTCAGTAAACATCAATTATTCGGCGGGTTTCACCAGATCGAGCTCTTTCAAAAGCTGCTCTCTGGCTTCTTCGCTGGACAACAGATCCTGCAAACGATTACGGAATGAGGGAATATTGCCGAGGGGGCCTTTCAGCGCGACCAGAGCCTCACGTAAATCAAGCAACTTACGTAATTCAGGCACTTGCTGGGCGATGCGATCAGGAGAGAAATCATTCAAACCGCCGATACTCAGTTTCACTGGCAGGTCGTCCTGACTTTCTTCTTCAAGGCGATTTGGCACACTGAAATTTAGTTCCAGATTTGCTTCTTTCATCACGGAGGTAAAATTGTTTTTATCGATCGATACAGTCTGACGCTCTTCGATCGGCGTTTCCTCTGTGCGCCCTTTCATATTTCCCACGATCATCAGCGTTAACGGCAATTCTATTTCCGCCTGCTGACCACCAGTAGCCGGAACATATTTGATATTAATACGTTCCTTTGGTGCAACAGATGCACCATCAGTTCCTTTTGCCATGTGTCTATACCAACGTAAGGGCACTCGAGCCCGGAGAAGTAAAGTCGATTCCTACCAAAAACCCGCCGGAATCCATAGAAACGGCAGTAATTCGGCAAACAAATAGCCTATTTGTTTTTCGACCAGCGAGATGAAATAAATTAAAATCGAATTAAAAAAACCATAATAAAACCGTAACTTTACGATTTATATCGGTGTAAAAGAGTCACACCAAGAAGGAAGTTAAATACATTCATATTTTGAGTTTGGATCATACACACAACACAAACGCATGGTCAATGCTTATATAGCAGAGCAAGTAAATAGAATCACTAAAACAAAAAACACAATAAAAACAATCAATTGAATTAACATTAAGTAAAAATATACATATAAAAACAGAATAATCCATTCTATTTCAATTAGCAGAAAAGGAATATATTTTGTGCCTTTTAATTTCGTTAAAAACGAAATACTTAACATGCTAATATATAGATCAAATTACAAACCACTCATATATTTTAATTTATAAAAACTATTTCCACTCTGTTTTTTACTTTTGGCAGAATAAACACCTAGATAACTTAAAGTAATTATTTCCTTGTTAAGAAATAAATATTAGATAGTTTGGCAATCATTGATTTTTTAATCAAAATTATTGGTTTTTTATACTATCAAAAAAAACGAAATAAGCACAAAAATCTACATCATAAAAACCAGTGGCATTTCATAACAAAAATCACCCAAGAAAGCAGTGAAATGATCTTTTAATCACCAGTTTCAGATTAAAAAATGGCAGCTATCCGGCAGGATAATCTTTCTGCCGTTACTTGAGCATCACGGCACAACGAAGAGGGAAAGAATCAACAGGGAGCAGGTCATCAGCAATACCATTGAGCGTTTCGGCACAAAATAAAATCACTTAGGCACAATACGAAATCGTAGCGGGTTTTACATTGATGTTTCCAGTTAACCAAAGGAAACACGAATGAAAAAGCACATTGCAATAGCAGTAAGCGCTCTGGTCACCGTAAGTTTCAATGTTTCAGCGGCAGCGTCTTTCAACATAAGCAGCCGTGATATTCCCAGCGATCACCGATTAATTCAAAACCAGGTATATGAGGGGTTTGGCTGCCATGGTAGCAACGAGTCTCCACAACTTGAATGGAAAAACCCGCCAGAGGGCACGAAAAGTTTTGCCATCACGGTATTTGATCCTGATGCACCAACTGGGAGCGGTTGGTGGCACTGGACCGTGGTGAATATTCCAACGCAAACGCTGAATCTTCCTACTGACTCAGGGAACCCGAATAAAGATAAATTACCAGCAGGGGTTGTGCAGGGGCGGAATGATTTCGGTTATGCTGGATTTGGTGGCGCGTGTCCACCTGAAGGGAACAAACCCCACAATTACCAATTTACCGTCTGGGCGCTTAATGTGGATAAACTCCCCATCGACAAGAATGCCAGTGGTGCATTGGTTGGCTTCATGCTAAACAGTCACGTTCTGGCGAAAGCGCAATTAACAGCAACATACGGAAGATAAAGGTGGCACGGTGCAGGAATTTCATTTTCAACACAAACACTTGACTGCTAGTGAAGTGAGTGCCAACAAAATGCATCGCCTGCATCATGTAAAGCTATTTCATCCGGCTATCTGCCATATTACCCATGGAAGTAAGATCATTATTCAAAATGATAGTCGTATAGTGGCAACACAAGATGAGTTAATCATTATTCCTGCAAATACGCCGATGGAGATCATTAATCAACCTGCGCAGGGTCTTTTTCATTCTGACGTATTGATGTTGTCGCCCGAAATTATTACGGAGTTCAAAACGCACTATCTGAAATCTTGGCCACGTGCAAAAATAAGCTCGTTATGCGCGCCGCTGAGTGATGGGCTAGTATTTATGTGGGACAACCTGCTACACGCAGTGCGCCATAATCTACCGCAAGAATTACAGAAACATCAGGCTTTCGGCCTTTTACTCGCGTTACTGCATGATGGCGTTGCAGGACCTCTTCTCATAGAGCGAAACGTTAACCTTACTGAGCAAGTGCGGCAGTTCATCTTGCTTTCACCCGCCAGGTCATGGACCGCACAAGATGTAGCCAGCCGCTTGGCATTAAGCGTGCCGACATTACGCAGACGATTACGGGAAGAATCGCAAAGTTTTCGACAAATCTTAGAAGAGGTTCGGATGTCACTTGCGCTGTCACAGCTACAGTCTACCCGATTACCCATCGGAGAAATCGCAGTACAATGTGGGTATCTTTCGAGTTCCCGTTTTACCGCCCGTTTCAGACAGCATTATGGTTGTTTACCCAAAGCACTACGTTAATGATATCCGCTTTTCAAGACAAATAGTAAGCAGTATGCCCATCAGCAAGCCAAAACAGCGGGATATTCATATCAAGCAGGCGATGAGCGACCTGTTGCAGGGAAGCACTTATTAAACCGCAAAATTCAGCGAGGCTGCTCATCCCTTCTCCAGCCAAAGCAGGTACACTGCTCATGAGAAATAGAAATGGAAATAAGTGCCAAAATAAATAGCACACTACTAATGAAACGGGAATGTATTCCGCTCACCAGTCGATTACACTACAATCTAGGCTAAGTAATCTTTTCATTCACAGATGGAATAACAATGACGAAGCAGACTTGGATGAACTGGCCGATCGTATAGTTAGAATGTTAACCACTACGGATTTTTATGAAGGGATGGGTTCTGGCATATCAGAGATAGATAAGAATTTTGGCTATCTAGCCTATGATTTTATTGATACGGATACACGGTATGCTAAATCACGAGAAATGGAAAGATTGATAAAATAGAATACAGGATTAAGTGATATGTCTACCTTCTTAAAAAAGGCATTTATTTTCACATTAAACAACATAACTATGTGTCTTTTCAGTACATGCCTCTTTTGGATTTTTTATGTTCTATTTGTTGGATATGCACCCTGGAGTGAAAAAATAGTCTATTTAGTCATTGCCATTTCCATTTTTATTGGACCAAGGAAGTTATCTGACTGGTTTTATAAAAAAGGAACATGAGTCAATAATGCTTAAAAAGTCGTTTTATTTTTTATTTAAAAACATCATATTTGCTCTTTTCAGCATATCCTTTCTTTGTATCATCTATATTTTATTGGTTGGATATGCTCCGTGGAATGAAAAGACCATGCATCTCATCATCGCCATCGCAGTCTGCTTCGGATTGGGGAGATTCTTCACATGGCTTGATGAAAAATGAATGCAGGGTCTCCCCTGCACTTGTTTAGTTCATGAATTTAGTCATTTCCCACAATGCATAACCAGACGTTCTGGCTTTGTGGTGCGCCCATGTCACATCTTTATACCTGATAGAGATATGCTCCATTATCAGACCCGCGCCATCATCAATGCCATTGCCAATCGGCGTTGACTTATCGATAGGTTTTACCAGGGTGATAGGATTATGAACAGCATGTCCGTCATTGCTCATCATATGGTTAAAAGCCAAAATCATGATTTCATCGGTATGCCCAGCCTGATATCGGTTACCGATAGATTCTAATGTGGAGCAGCCCTCAGAAATAAATCACTGTGACTTATCTTCGATAGTCATGTATGCAATTACCCATATAAATTTCCTTTTCAAGGATTTTCGCTTTGAATATTATCGTTAATGAACGATCAAGAGTATTGATTCAAATGAAATAATTAGTATGCTACTAGTATCAAATAACTTAGCGAATCGATTTGCTCATTCGTAAATTATGATGGACATTCCCCATTGACTGAGAACGAAATACCCCTAGTATAGGAGTTTAAGACGCCTCTTTTTGGTAGTGAGGATGAGCCTTATGATACGTTTGTTAAAACGTATTTAAAGCACTATAAGCATCAAAAGATGAATTCAATAAAATCCGGTAGAAAAAGAAGATTAGAAATAACGACATGCGGCAAGAGAACAAAGTGTAATAACACTAATTTAAATATAAATAAAATCATATTTTTTCGATAAAAATATGATTTTAACATTTATTTCAATAGGATATTGACATGACTGAAAAGCTTAACGAAGGTAAAATCATGCAAGCTCTAAATTGGGCTTACGATAAAGCATTAGATGGTACTATTCCGGGAACAGATTCATCTTACGATATGGCTGAAAACTACCTGAAGGGGGAAGGAGATTTATCGAATAAGGTTAATTCTCTGGTTAGATGGCAAAACACTAAATCTGCCACTACCGGGTTTGTATCTGGGCTTGGCGGTATTATCACTATGCCGGTTGCAATTCCAGCAAGCATTGCAACCGTGATTTATGTCCAGATTCGCATGATAACAGCAATAGCTATCATGGGAGGATATGATGTTAAAGATGATCGCGTTAAAGCGCTAGTTTACTCCTGCCTGGCTGGCAATGCAGCAAAGGACATCCTTAAAGGAACAGGAATAGTTATTGGCTCGAAGATGTCCACGCAGTTAATTAAGAGCATATCAAAAGAAACGATTATCGCTATAAACAAGCGGGTTGGTTTTAGACTGCTAACTAAATTTGGTGAAAAAGGTGTGATCAACTTAGGTAAAATGATTCCACTCGTAGGCGGCGTTATCGGCGGAACGTTTGATGGTATTTCAACTAATATCGTAGGTAATATTGCCAGAAAAACCTTCATCGAAAGTAGCGCTATAAACGAATTGTAAGAATGTCTCTGTATGTTGAGCATGTGACATGCTTAATCATATTTTTGATACCCCAGAAATACTAACCTTCTGCACTACTACGGACGTTACTCCCAGCGCAACGTCCGTTGCTGCTCTTAGCAGCCCTTCAGACTGATAAACTGTTACTCCAGATTAGAGATTCTCATCATCAAAAGACGCCATCGAAAGAAGCTTTAAAGCCAGTGATAAAGCGTGAGCTCGTCAGCTAATCTGACGGCAGAATTTACGATGAGCATACGTCAGACATGCAAGACGTTATCGCTGAGCAGCGACGGTCTATTTTTACCGACCCGACACCCGACGCGATAAGCCAGTGATTCAATCGCTGACCGACATGGCTGAATGCTATCCGCGATATGGATTTAAAAAGCTTTTTCAGGTACTTCACAGATAGAGCAATATCTGGAACCATAAAAGAGTTCACCGGATTTACTGCCTGCTGAAACTGAATTTTCGCCGTAAGGAAAAGCAACGTCTGCTGGTGTGTAATCCGGCTCCGCTGGCGATGCCGGAAGCACTTAACCAGAGCTGGTCAATAGATTTTATGCATGATGCATTAATGTATGGCAGACGTTTTCGCACGTTCAACGTGGTGGATGATTTTAATCGAGAGGCTCTCGCAATAAAAATCGATCGTTTGTTGGTACGACGTCTACTATAAGCCTGTTTTCTTCCCCCCCTTACAAGGTCTTTATCCGCTGAAAAGGCTATGCTAAGGTAAAATAACCACTTATTTAAAATGGTTTAAAGATGAGCGTTATTTATGTTGTTGTTTTAACTTATGTAAAGCCGCTTGAGGAAGTGGACGACACCATTCCTTTTCATGTTGAATGGTTAAAGAAAGGCTATGCAGACGGTGTATTTCTCGCTTCAGGGAGACGCATTCCAAGAACAGGTGGAGTGATTCTGGCCAAGAGTGATAGTAGAGAATCACTTGAAAAGCGCCTTAGTCTTGATCCGTTTCAGAAACTGGGACTCGCTACGGTAGAAATAATTCCTTTCGAGGCAAGTATGAAATCGCCTGAGCTACTTATGCTCTTGTAGCATTACTCCTGCTCAGCATACCGAAGAACTCTTTAGATGTGAAAAATAACCATGTTCTCATACCGTTATATTTACAACGACCACTGCGTTCAGAATATGTAATACAGTTAATTGATAAGTAAGATTTTTATTGTAAAACCGTTGTGCTACCGTGCTCGAGCTGATTCTCAAATCAGCCCAGTTCGCGTTACCTTGATGGGTGGTTTTGAGGCTTCGTTCAATAAGGTCGCACTATGAATAACCAAGAAGGCAAAATTGCCGGAGCAGACCGCAAATCCTTTAAAGTTTCAGCCGGGATCGACTGACTGGACATTACCATCAGTTTATCCAGACGAACTCAGCATCGTTATGTTCAGGACGAACTATATGAAATCACCGTATTAAAACTCTGGGTTGAACCCTGCGGCCTACTCATCTCAAAGTTGACATCATGCGAATCCCATCCCGGTAACAACGTCAAAAAATCGGTCGATAGCCACTACAAATGCGATGACCTATCGGCTTCAAAGCGACCTGTTCAGTCCGGGAACTAAAGCCCGCAATACAATCCCATAGCTGAACGAAATATTTTTCTTGATGTTCACGGTGCTCGTACCAATCCTGAATGGAGCCTGAGAAAAACACGCCGGGAAGCTTCCCAGCGCGTCTCACATCTGAGATGAATATGAACATAGCCATCTGAATCAGTTTATTTCAAAGGCAAATAGATATCCGTGAGCAATTCATGTTCCGCTACCTCATGCACAAAGTTGTGGTAATGGAAGAAAAGCGGGAAATCGCGCAGTTCCTCTCCGCTCTCAGGCAACCAGTCGCGATAAAGAGTCTTAGCCAACCCGGTTAACGCATCATGCGATCCCTGATGGCGCAACACTGCACATCGACCAGCTGGGATGTCACTATTTATCACCCCGAAGCGATTGTCTTCCGCAATCGGTGACGTTACTGTTCCGCAAATACGGAACTCAAATTCATCCTGCGGTGTTAAGGTAGGATCGTGTGGTGCAATACCGTATGTCTGGCTGCTGGCAACAGGTGAATAACCCGTGTTTTTTCGCCATTCAATAAAGCGAGCAGCCGTTTCGTTTATTAGCTCAGGTTGTCCATAATGAGTCAACATTGCGACTGATGTCGCGGGGAAATTGATGATTTTGACCTGACCTTGCATTGTTTGTCTCCTGACTTTATAAGGCTCGGATATGCGTTTATGCCAATCTACCCAAGGGGGCTGCTGGCGAAATTTCGTCGGTGATAGACCGAACATTTGCCTGAAAGCACGACTAAATGATTCAGCATGCTGAAAACCGGCGTCGAACGCGATATCAGTTATTTTCTCTAACGGATTAAAAGCCAGCCGATAAGATGCGCGTTTTAAGCGCATCATCTGGATATAACGACCAGGTGGCATTCCACAATAACTACAAAATTGACGATGGAAATGAAATGGCGAGAAGTGAGCCACTTCACTGAGTTTTTCCAGTGATAATGTGTCGTCGAGATGACAATCAATATAATCAAAGACCTGTTTAAAACGTCTGGCGTAGCTATCAGTTTTATTATCACACATGGCTTCCTCCGTGCTGCTTAATATGCTCGAAGGCGATTCAGTTTGCCTGACTGATCTTGCCCAAAGAACGTTCAGAGGAAACATTTATGGAAAAAACGAGGTTGAGAGCTTTACAGCGCGTTTGAACCGCATATTGCAGTTTTGCTTAAGGGGGACATTTGATTAGTTGTAGCTTCATGGGTAAGTCCAGTTTACTTTGTCGCTATCAACAAGGAATTCCCATAACGATATCAACGGAGATAACACTTTGAGAACCATCGAGATACTGCAATACACCTTACTCAAAGGAACCGGAACTGATTTTCACGCCATCATGCAGGAAATCAGCGTTCCCCTACACCAACGCCACGGGATCGATGTTGTTTCGTTTGGTAACTCGCTACATGACCCGGATTACTACTACCTGATTCGTGCCTTTGATAGCGCAGAAAGCATGGCTACGGTTCTTGATGCTTTTTACGCAAGTGCTGACTGGCGCAGCGGCCCACGTGAAGACATCATTCGTAGTATCGAAACCAGCATTAAAACAGTGATGAATTTACCGTCGGAAAGCGTGGAAGGGCTGCGGGTGTAATCGTAGGTCAATTGCTTCGCCAGACGCGTTTGAGCGTCTCCAAATTTCACACTATAAATTTCACCATCCTTCATAAAAAACGCGCCCAAATCGTTCTGAGCGCGTTAGAGCAAACAAGAAAATCAGGCTATTGTGGTTCTTTTCGCTATTTGTTGCTCTGTTTAATCCGTAGCGCATCAGCTACCGCAACTACACCATCTTCGCAAACAAATGGAGCAACTTTCGGTAGCCCTAACGTAACCCCCTCAAGCACAGTAAAAAGGGCTGCTGGTGGATGATCTTTGCTATACCGGTTCTCTGTCTCGCCAGAACCGCGTATACGCTCACCTATCAACCGGACATCTAACCGAACACGCGATCAAAATCGATGCGATTATAGGTCGTAATGTCACAAATACGGTACAAGAGGAGAAAGTGATTTACTTGAAAGTGAGATAAGCATTTGAAAAAACTGGTGCGATAATAGGAACAATACCTATTCAATATTTAGTTGATTAATAATGTAAATTACCTGTTTCATCTTTAGTGATACCCCCAAAGATACCCCCAATGGATTTTGTGTCCAATTTAAGGCTTACGTTTATAGGTGGTGAAGGGATATCGTTCTATTCTACCAGAAGAGAATTCTATTTAAATAACTATCACAATAATCATAATCCAGATAACTATTTAAAATCATACACGTTGCACGATAACGGCTATTGACTCATTGACTAAAAAATGCAGAAATTATCCCTCCCATAAGGAAAAAGGATTTATGGGGTAGGATTATGGATAATATTAAGGAATAAATAATGGCAAATTTGATCTATCTGAAACTCACCGGCATCAAACAAGGACTTATCTCTGCGGGCTGTTCAAGTGCAGACTCCATCGGCAACAAATATCAGGCTTCCCATGAAGATGAAATTTTTGTTTATGAGTTAATGAACCAGATAACAAGGCAAGATAACGTTTCACTCTCCCCTGTAGAAATCAGGAAGCCAATAGATAAAGCCACCCCGCTTCTGGCACAGGCATTGAATGGTAATGAAAAACTAACCTGTGAGTTCTTTTTTTACAGGACTTCACAATCAGGTGGTAATGAACTCTATTTTAAAATGGTGCTAAGAGATGCGGTTATCAATGATATTCGTTTTTTCGCCCCAAACTCATTAACACACAACGAATTACAGCCTCAGGAAAATATTTCATTCAAGTTCGCATCGATTGAATGGGAGCATGTGGTTGCACGGACAAGCTCTTATATCTTATGGAAAGATGTGGAATATTAAGATGAGTATCGATTCGGCACATCAATTTCACTTTTTAGAGGAAAGCAACCGCCTGAGGAGGGTCGCTCTGTTGGCTTCCTCTTTTTTCATTCAAGATAAAACACTAAGGATGCGTTATCTTCGTGAAATTGAGGATTTCATCAATGAAACAGAGATGAAACTCAGGTCATCAACAATTAGTTTTTTTGATAAAAATCATATCCTTCATGAATTGGTAACCGAGCGTGAAGAAACAGAAAGAGACTACCAAAAGCTACGAACAGGTGATTATGTAAAATATATCGTTACGGATATATTTGAAGACCAGGGTGTTTTAAAATACACAAAAATCGCATCTGGTGTTGTATCAGGTGGTTTTCAGGCATTTATGGGATATCGATTAAATCAATTAGGGAGATATCTCAATGTTAAACATTTCAAGTCATTTGGAGTTTTATTAATCTCCCACGGAATCAATAATGCTTATGAGTCAGCAACCCCTATAATATTTGATGGTAAATATAGTGCAGGACCAGTCAGACACATATACAGAGGTCTTGCTTCTCTTGCAGGATATAACGATGATGCCGGAGATGCCTTGTATAGCGCTGGTGATTTGACACTCACAATTTACGCATCTTTAAGAACACCAGTCTTAGTCGACAGTCCTACCCGATTATTATCAAGGGGATTTCTGGAAAGACCCAGGATAACAAAATTATTTAAGTATGCGCATTCAGACTTCAAGCCTAAATATACTGCCGCAAGTAGCATAATGAAGGTTTATATGGTAGGGGGTTCCGCCTACAAAATATATGCTGAATTTACAGATGAAAATTACCGCTTAGGTGATAAGTGATTCTTTAGCCTAAAGGTATTACCCTCCCCTGTAGCAATGACGAATGTCATTGCTAACTTCCACAAGTATAAAAACTACATATCATTTAAAATCTGACCAAATAATTAAATGAATTTAAAACCCGCAGAGGGATTAATTTAATCATCATAATCATTGTGATTTTGTAGTTTTCACTTTTAGCTTTCATAAAACTGATAACCGAAACTCCATAAATTAATAAAAATATTTTTATACTGTTTATTATAACACCATACTCATAGTAACCATAAATAGCAAATCCCAGAGATATAAGAAAAAGCATCAGCATTTGATTCCAGCACAGATATGCGATGAAATAAATATAATCAGAAAAAGATTCAATGTCTTTTATTTTTATATTTTTTCCATAAGCCCTGTTTTTTGTATCTACATAGTTATTTTTCAGGCGAAGTAATTCCCTGACACTCAATCCTGATTTTAAGATTAACAATCTTTTATTCATTACACGCTCCCTCGCTCATAATACAAGTCATTCCTGATTAACCAATAACGCCACTGAATAACGTTAAAATAAAATCAGTTAGCAAAAGAAATTATTAATTTAAATTTAATTAATTTTAAAACCGTAATCATATATATATTATAATGATTAGCCTCAACTTTTAATACGCAAAAAATCGATATCGAATAAATAATAAAAAAAGTTTTGACAAAGGAAATCACATTGCCACTATCATAGTAAGCGTAAATTGAAAAAAATAGGCTCATGAAGACAGGAAGATACATTGCTTCCCAGCATAAACGAGTAACGATAAAAACATAGTCTGCAAAGGACTCAGCTTTCTTCGTTGGGGTATTAAATTTAAAATCATCGCTTTTGACATACACATAGTTATTTTTAAGACGAAGTAGCTCGCTGACCGTCAACCCTGATTTTAAGATTAATGCTCTTTTATCCATCATCCATTCCCTTGGTTGTTTATTCTGCTAACCAAATAAATCATCACCCCTTCGGCTCAATCCCCTGCTTGCGAAGCTCTTTACGGGCAAGCTCTTTGAACCAGTTACCGAGGCTGACGCCTTCTTTCGCCACAATTTCATCAAGCTGTTCGCGTAGCTCAGGCGAAATCCGTATCTGGAAGGTAGGTGATTTACCTGTTGATGAAGATTTTTTCGTATCTCGTTTTATCGTTGACATGTACGTACCTTTTTCAATATGATAAATTCAATAGGTACGTACACTATCACAAAAACACATTACACTCATCACCAGTTTCGTCCCTGCCTGATACGAACATATCAGACAGAGACTAACCACAACGTTAAGGAAAGTAACGATATGGCTATCAGCAAGTCTAGCAATTCCCTTCTGGAAGATCAGCACCTTAAAAAAATTAAACGTTATTTTAATTGGTTCCAACAAAAGGCTGTGGAGGTGCGTTATGTTCGATAATACGCATCTAGAACAAGAAGAAATCATCAAAAATAATTTCGTAATTGAATGAGATTTAAAGTTATAAATTAATTCTCACCACTTATTCAGGAAATAAGTAATTACTCCCGATTAGTAAATCGGATGTAAACTAATATAAAAATCGATAAAAAGGTTATACCTCTAAACAATACAACCTTTTTATTTATTATTTTCCCAATCGCTGATTAAACGTCCCATGCACCACATTACTTCCGTTCTCAAGGCTTACCATGTAGTCAGCATACCATTGAAGCATCTCACGTCTGCTATCAAGATATTGCGCATGGTTGTAGGTGCCACGGATAGCATTCTTATCAACATGCGCCAGTTGGGTTTCAATCCATGCGGTGTTGTAGCCCAGCTCATGAAGAACGGTGCTCATGGTATGACGGAAGCCGTGACCCGTAACCCGGCCTGTATAGCCAATTCGCTTAAACACCTGATTGATACTGGCTTCGCTCATGGTCTTGCTTGGATCATTGCGTCCCGGAAACAGTAAAGGAAATTGCCCCGTCATCGCTCTGATCTGTTCGATAATGGCTAACGCTTGAGTAGATAGCGGGATGATATGGGGACGGCGCATTTTCATGCGTTCAGCAGAAATTTCCCATAGTGCTTTATCAGTATCGATTTCAGACCATAACGCACCACGCAATTCACCTGTTCTCAGGCAAGTAATGATCAGCAATCTTGCCGCCAGCACCATCAATTCACTGCCAGAGTAGCCAGCAAGGGCTTTAAAGAAGGCGGGAAGCTCTTCGGTGGTCAGGAACGGGTAATGTGTAGACTCATGCCCCTGCATAGCACTGGTGAGATCTGGTGCGGGGTTATACTCGGCTCTGCCCGTCACGATGGCATAGCGAAACACTTCACCGCAGCGTTGGCGCACTTTCTTGGCTTTTTCGGTTGCTCCCCTGTCTTCCATCTTTTTCAGCACGTTCAGCAATTCCAACGGCTTAATGTCTGCAATAGGGCGTTGACCAATGAACGGGAAGACGTCTTTGTTGAACGCTTCAAGAATGTCAGAGGCATACTCCGCAGACCATTTCTTCACTTTCATGTTGTGCCATTCGAGCGCAATTTCTTGAAAGGTGTTTTTGACCTGCGCTTCACGCTCAATTTTTTGTTCTTTTTTCACCTCTAAAGGATCGATACCCCCAGCGATACCCTTTCTAGCTTCATCACGTTTTGCTCTGGCATCCGCCAAGGACACATCGGGATATACCCCCAGTGCCAATAATTTTTCCTTTCCATCGATACGATACTTTAAACGCCAGTAGCGTGACCCGTTGGTTTTAACCAATAAGTAGAGGCCACCACCATCAGCCATCTTGTAGGGTTTATCTTTGGGCTTGGCAGTCTCTACCTGTCTGGCATTGAGCTTCATCTGGGGGTATCGCCTCTAGACCGAACAGCGAATACCCCCATTGATACCCCCAACTCAGCGTAGATTTCTGTGAACGCGAGTAGACGAGCAGAGACAATAAGGGCCGTGAAACCGCATATTATAAGGGTTTAAAGGGTGTTTGAGTAGACTTAGGGGGCGTTAAAATAGGTAGGATGGTGCCGATAATAGGAGTCGAACCTACGACCTTCGCATTACGAATGCGCTGCTCTACCAACTGAGCTATATCGGCTTTGGAATCGTCGTGGCGAGAGCCAGACGTGAACTACGGGGTGACAAATTAGTGATAATGGTACGTCAAGTCAAGCGTTTGGCGATCGTCTGCTGGTTTTATCATCATTCATATTGTTCTGATAATTTTCCGTACTAATAACGTGATGCGCTATAGCTTTTAGGCTTAACAGATGCGCATACAGAACACGGTACCTAAATCACCACCTGCTTCAGGAGAAGTACCAGAAGGATAATTCTCGACTATATAAAATATCATTTTATTTTCAGATAATTTTTTCTCATCAAGTATAGAGGTTACAATAAAAATAACTTTTTACCTTTATGATAAGAATGAAATAAATTTCAATAAAACGTTCATTTTCTTTAGGAGAAATCCCTATTCTTTTTATTTTCCATTTTGCTCTACTACTACCAAGCCAATAAGGAAATTGTCTATACATTGATAACTCCAATAATATTTCACCATTGACAATATTATTTTCCGAAATAATCGTAGAGTACCGTGAGAGGATGCAAATAATGAAGATGAAAACACTGTTTTTAGGTTTATTACTGGGTACTAGTTATATTGGCATGGCGGCAGCGGATAGCTTTGCCTCAGCAACAGCGAGTGCTCAGTCGACTCATGATGGCAAAACTGAGCGAGTGACCAAAACTGAATCATCATCTGGCTCTGGCTCCAGTCACGCCAGTGCAAACGTTCATGCCGGTTCTGGAACCACGGGCGTGCAACAGCAGAAGACAAAACACGAAGAATCCGATTTCCGGGACAAAACCAATGCCATCAAAGCTGATATAAAGGCAAGAGAATCAGAAAATAAAAGCAGGGAAGCGAAAGTCAAAGCTGATGTGAAATCCAGGGAGTCCGAAGCCAGAAAAAACGCCGAAAAAGGCTGGGCTGATGCCAAAACGAAAGCGGATAATTTTAACAGTCGGGCGGAAAAACAAGCTCGAGAAACCGCCGACTCCATCCATAATGCCGCAGAGAAATATCAGCATTAATATGAAATAACACGTTATCACAACAGAGGATAAATAATTATCCTCCGATAGTAAGACAGGCTATGACTCTGTGAAATATCGCACAAAGCATAATTTGTTACTATTGGAGGATATTTCTCTGATGTGGTTATTTCATTGCATTTACATTGCGATATTAAGCTGTAACTTAACTATCGATAACACAGAAAAAAATCACAGTTGGAATGGCAGTTCTGATTGAAAAAAGATTGAAGCACAAGAGTGTGGAGTGAATATAATACCGCGTATATCTCTTTGATATACGCAGCCATTAATATACTCGTCATACTTCAGGTTGCATGTGCGTGGGCTACGTTCACTTACCTGAGATAGATTAGGCGCGAATCAAATCGTCGCCATAACCAATCCACTTATAGGTGGTCAGCGCTTCAAGCCCCATTGGGCCACGCGCGTGCAGTTTCTGGGTACTGACCGCCACTTCTGCGCCCAGACCAAACTGACCGCCGTCGGTGAAGCGTGTGCTGGCGTTGACATACACCGCGGAGGAGTCCACTTCTCGCACAAAGCGTTCCGCGTTGCTCAAAGAGCGCGTCAGAATCGCGTCAGAGTGCTGCGTACCATGCTCGCGAATATGGGCAACTGCCGCATCCAGATCGTCCACCAGCGTGACGTTCAGGTCGTTAGATAGCCACTCATCATTGTAGTTGGCGTCTTCAACAGCGACGACGTTGGCAGGGCCACCGGCCAGATAAGACATTGCTGAAGGGCTGGCGTGTAACGTGACGCCCGACGCCGCCATTTTCTTGCTCAGTTCAGGCAGGAAACGCTCAGCGATACGCTGATTGACGAGCAGCGTTTCCAGACTGTTGCAGGCGCTAGGGCGCTGCACTTTGGCGCTTTCAATCACCGTCAGCGCCTTGTCGAAATCGATGCTGTCATCAGCATAGATATGACACACGCCGATACCACCGGTAATAACCGGAATCGTTGATTGTTCGCGACACAGCCTATGCAAGCCTGCACCACCGCGCGGAATCAACATATCCACATAGCGATCCAGTTTCAGTAATTGATTGACCAGCTCACGGTCCGGGCTTTCAATCGCCTGCACCGCAGCGGCAGGCAAACCGCACTGCAACAGCGCACGTTGAATCACTTTTACCGTAGCCGCGTTGGTGCGGCACGTCTCTTTGCCACCGCGCAGAATCACCGCATTGCCGGTTTTCAGGCACAAGGAGGCCACATCGATGGTAACGTTCGGACGCGCTTCATAAATCACACCGACTACACCCAGCGGCACACGGCGGCGCTCCAATTTAAGCCCGTTATCCAGCATGTTGCCGTCAATCACCTGCCCTACCGGATCGGTTAAACGACATACCTGACGGACATCGTTGGCAATCGCACTCAGTCTTTCTTGCGTTAAAAGAAGACGATCCTGCAACGCTTCACTCATGCCATTTTGGCGTGCATCGGCTAAATCCAGCGCGTTAGCGGCCAGAATCGTCGCACTCTCAGCTTCCAGCAAGTCCGCAATCGTCAGCAGCGCACGATCTTTCTGAGCCGTGCTCAAGACCGCCAACTGATAAGAGGCCGCTTTTGCCGCTTTACCCATTTGTTCAAGCATTGCGAACTCCTTAATTGATAATCATATCGTCGCGGTGGATAGCAACCGGACCATATTCGTAGCCAAGAATATCGGCAATCTGTTGAGAGTGATGTCCGGCAATCAGGCGCAGCGCATCGCTGTTATACCGCGTCACGGCATGTGCCACATCGCGCCCCGCCAGGCTACGCACGCGAATCACTTCGCCACGAGAGAAATTTCCTTCTACAGTGCGGATACCTTTAGGCAACAGCGAGCTACCACGTTCAAGAATCGCCGAAAGCGCGCCGTCGTCTACAGTGATTTCCCCTGCAGGTGGCGCACCGAAAATCCAGTGTTTGCGGCTTTCCAGCGGTGCATCTAATGCATGAAAACGCGTTCCAACGGAAATATCCGCGATCACATCGCCAATCACGCCCGGTTTGCTGCCTGCGGCAATGACCACATCGATGCCAGCACGACAGGCCACATCGGCAGCCTGCAATTTGGTCGACATTCCGCCAGTCCCGAGACCAGACACGCTGTCACCCGCAATGCTGCGCAGCGCATCGTTGATACCGGTCACTTCACGGATCAACTCCGCATCAGGATTATTACGCGGATCGGCGGTAAACAGCCCTGCCTGATCGGTCAGCAGCAGCAGCTTATCCGCATCAGCCAGAATCGCCGCCAGCGCGGACAGGTTGTCGTTATCGCCAACCTTGATCTCAGCGGTCGCAACCGCGTCGTTTTCATTAATCACTGGAACGATATTGTTATCCAGCAGCGCCCGCATGGTGTCGCGTGCGTTGAGGAAACGCTCACGATCTTCCATATCCGCACGCGTCAGCAGCATTTGCCCGACATGGATACCGTAAATGGAAAACAGCTGTTCCCACAGTTGAATCAGGCGGCTTTGACCCACGGCGGCCAGCAGTTGTTTGGTCGCTATCGTTGCCGGGAGCTCAGGGTAACCCAAATGTTCGCGCCCAGCGGCAATCGCCCCTGAGGTGACAATAACGATCCGATGCCCTGCCGCATGTTGCTGCGCGCACTGGCGAACCAGTTCAACAATGTGGGCACGGTTAAGACGGCGCGAACCGCCGGTTAGCACGCTGGTGCCCAGTTTCACAACCAAAGTCTGGCTGCCGCTCATAATTTCTCTGCCGTTGGATGTCAAAAAATAAGAATAAGGAAAACGTTGTAGCAGGACAGACGCGTTATGCCAACAGGCATAACGCGAAAACCTGCGAATAAATCGGGGATCGTTAAGGAATCATCACGGTCGTGCGACGAGGGTACAAGCGGGTTCCAGCGAGTGCAGCAGTTTCTCCAATCGGACATGGAAAGCCTGTTTGGCATTTTCTACCTGTTCAACCACGGCTTTGTCCTTAATTTTTTCCTCACGCCAATTGCCCTGCTTATCAAACAGACCGTAGTGATACTCATAGGCAAAGGCTTTACCCGTATCTTCCAAATTCAACCACCAGCCCCAGAACTCGCGATTTTCTGGCGCGGGCTTGATATTGACGCAAACCGCCAGGCAATCAAAAAAAAACGCGGTATCCTCGCACTGCGCTTCACGGATATAAGGCCCCAATGCCGTGAAATTTTTCATGAGTCGGCTTTTGGAGTGTCCACTCGGTAACATCATCTACGATCTCCTCTGGTTGAACATTCTTTTTAGCAGAGAATGGTAATTTATCAACCACCTGGCATAAGGTTACTGTTCGGTACTCGGATGTTTACCCATCATGATCAACACACTTTATCCTGCAACCACCGGTTAATTTGCTGCAATGCGCGATCGAAATTCTGGTATATCGGAGAGAAATTAACTGGCATCAGCTTCCCTTGTGCGGATGAATTCACAATCAGGCTAGCCTCTTCTTTCGGGCATAACAGATCGTTTTCCCAGTAGCCTGCCAGCATCGGCGTCGGGCAACGGCGTCCTAGCAGACCCTGTGTTTTCAGTGAATAGCGCCCCAGTTCGATTTTCAGCGAGGCATCCGTCGAAAACGGCATACCCAGCCGACTCGCCAGTACATCCATAAACATGTCCGGTACCTGCTGCTGGCGATTCGGATCGCTTAACAGATGGTGCACCACTGGGCCAAGACAGGCCACGCCACATAAACGCTGTGATTCCAGATAAGCCAGCCGAACGGCGATATTAGCACCAAAGCGGAAACCAAATGCGGCTACGCGGCTGTGATCGACCCACGGGATATCCGGTAGCGCACGCAAGACCTGCTGATGCAGGAAACTGGAATCCTGAGTCAACTTCCAGCGGGAAGAAAATCCAACGGAGGGAACATCAATCGTCAACATCGCCATGCCTGCTGGCGCAAAATAGTCCTGAAACAGTCGGTGATAATCGCTTTGCAACATTTCCAGACTGCCGCACATGAGGACAGTCGGAAAAGGGGCTTTTCCTTGCGATGGCATATGCAAAAAGCCGGTCAGCGTGCCGCCGCCAGCAATTGGAAAGGTCAGCTCTTTGAGTTCGTAAGGCAGGTACTTAGCGGCTTCTTCATAGGCACGATTTGCCAGCGTTTGCGCCTGTTCTGCCAGTTCATCGCCTTTAATATGCGGATACGCAGCAATGCTGTAGAGGTTGGCTGCATTCAACCAAAACTGTCCGGTTTTCGCGCCATCACCACTTTCTGTGGCCCGTTGCTGCCAGTCTGCGCCCTGCTTCGCCCATTCATAGATCCAGTTACCACCGCGGTAGCCAATCACCGTATCGAGCAACTGCTCATTGCTTCTGTCAGCTTTACTCGCGGCGATACGCGACAGCACATCCTCAATTTCCCACGGATCGACACCACGCCAAATCCACATCAGTCGGTTAATCATCCGATACCAACTGCGGGTCTTTTCTCCTTCCAGCGTAGAATGCAGCCCCTGCGTTTCCTGACTATTTCGCGTACGTCTGACCAACGTCGAGGTTTCTGGATGTTTGAAGGATGGTTTGAATAGCGTTTCAGACAGGTTAGCTTGCGCCACAGCAGCCTCCGTTAATGTGAACCGCCGTTAGCGGGCATCAGACGACTTCTTCGTCACCGGTTAAAGTGTAACGAACTCAGGCCAGGGAAGACAAATGCCAACGGCAGAAACACACGATCGGATCAAAGCCGGTGGCAGAAATGAGGGTCATTCAGAAAGGACAATCGCCATAAGCAACGATCATCATAAACAACAATCACCATAAACAATAATGCCCGGCTAAACCGGGCATTGATGGAAATCGATAATTATCGCGAGGCGATTAGCGGCCAGACAAAGGCGGAACAAACACCACGCCCATATCCCACGGCTGCTCAATCCAGGTATCTTGTGGAATATCAATGACGTAGTCGTCAACCAGCGGTTGACCAGCAGGTTTGGCGAAAATGGTCACAAAGTGCGCTTTCGGATACATATCGCGAATCGCCTTTGCCGTACCGCCGGTATCAACCAAATCGTCAACTACGATAAACCTTTCGCCATCTCCCTCGGCACGCTTAATCACTTTCATTTCGCGCTGGTTGTCATGGTCATAACTGGAGATGCAAACGGTATCAACGTGACGAATGCCAAGCTCACGCGCTAACAGCGCGCCAGGAACCAGACCACCGCGGCTTACGGCAATGATGCCTTTCCATTGATCGGCAGGCAGTAAACGCTGTGCCAGTTTACGGGCATGAATTTGCAACATATCCCAGGTTACGACGTACTTTTCGCTCATAAAATATATCCCAGCCGAATAAAAACCGGCTTAAGTTGAGTCTGAGGGGGGAAAAAGGTTGCGCGAGATTATAGATAGCCAACAACATAAAAACCAGTTTTTCTCAACGCGAGAACCGAGTTTTTCCTGACAGCCTGCGCCCTACCAAACCCGCTGATTCATATTGCAGCAGGAAAAGTAAGAAGAGACAACGGCAATTTCCCCTGCTTCAATGGAAAATGATATTCTCTTGTGACACGCCACCTTACGTGGCTAACTGCATTCAACTTTTAACCTATAGCCCCTGCACGCCAGAATGCGGAAACAGGCAGCTAAAAAGGAGACTGAAATAGTGTCTGAATTGTCTCAACTTTCCCCCCAGCCTCTATGGGATATTTTCGCCAAAATCTGTTCTATCCCGCACCCTTCTTATCATGAAGAAGCGCTGGCTGCGCACATTCTGGAGTGGGCTAAAGAGAAAGGCATCTATGCCGAGCGCGATCAGGTTGGCAATATTCTGCTGCGCAAAGCGGCAACCACAGGTATGGAAAATCGCAAACCTGTCGTGTTGCAAGCGCATCTGGACATGGTGCCGCAAAAAAACAACGACACCGTACATGATTTCACAACCGACCCGATCCAACCTTACGTTGACGGTGACTGGCTGAAAGCACGCGGCACCACGCTGGGCGCGGATAACGGTATTGGTATGGCCTCTGCGCTGGCGGTGCTGGCCGATCCACGTGTCGAGCACGGTCCTTTGGAAGTGCTGCTGACCATGACCGAAGAAGCAGGTATGGATGGCGCGTTTGGCCTGCAACCTAACTGGCTTCAGGGCGAAATCCTGATCAACACCGATTCGGAAGAAGAAGGCGAGATCTACATGGGTTGCGCAGGCGGTATTGATTTTATCACCCGTCTGCCGCTGGTGCGCGAAGTGCCACCTGCTGGTTACCAAACGCTGAAGCTGACGATTAAAGGACTGAAAGGCGGCCACTCCGGTGGCGACATTCATCTGGGGCTGGGCAACGCCAACAAACTGCTGGCACGTTTCCTGTTCGAGCAGGCGAAAGCGCTGGATATCCGCATTCTCGATCTGAACGGTGGGACGCTGCGCAACGCCATTCCGCGTGAAGCCTTCGCCACGCTGTCACTGCCTGCCGCTGATGTCGAGCAGTTGAAGACGCTGAGCCAGGAGTATCTGGCCGTACTGAAGAATGAGCTTTCTGCCGTTGAGAAAAACCTGACCGTGCTGGTGGAAGCCAGCGACAGCAACGAGCACCCGCTGACGCAAGACAGCCGCGATCGTCTGCTGGCGCTGCTCAATGCAACGCCAAACGGCGTGATCCGCATGAGCGACGATGTCAAAGGTGTGGTGGAAACCTCACTGAACCTCGGCGTTGTCACCATGGAAGACGATCATGCAGAAATTATCTGCCTGATTCGTTCGCTGATCGATAGCGGTAAAGACGCCGTCGTGGGTACGCTGACGGCGCTGGGTCAACTGGCTGGCGCGAAAACCTCTCCGAAAGGCGGCTATCCAGGCTGGCAGCCGGATGCGCATTCACCGGTCATGGCGCTGGTACGCGAAACGTATCAGAAGCTGTTCAACAAGACGCCGAACATCATGGTGATTCACGCAGGGCTGGAATGTGGTCTATTTAAGAAACCGTACCCAGAGATGGATATGGTATCTATCGGGCCAACCATTACCGGGCCGCACTCACCGGATGAACAAGTTCATATCGGCAGCGTGGATCTGTACTGGAAATTGCTGACAGAATTGCTGAAAGCGATTCCGCCACGCGCTTAATCGCATTACGATAAAAACCAAGGCGACGGTTATCCGTCGCCTTTTTATTCTTAGCCAGCCCCTGCTATCCCCAATCAAATACCAACTGTCGCTCAATTTGCGGGTCGAGCAGCGTCACATGCAGCCCAACCAATCGGACACCTCGGGATTTACGCCGCTCCAGCCAGGTTTGTTGCGCCAGCTTCAACAGATCCTGTTTATTTAACATCGGCCACACATGCTCCTGCGTCGTTTGCTGAAAATCATCGAACTTGAGTTTTACCCCCTGACGCGCAATATGCAGATCGGGCTTCACCCGTTTCAGACGAACCTCCAGCTCTTGATAAAGCTGTTCGATCAGGTTTTCACACTGATCCCAGTCGTGAATATCTTGCGCCAGCGTCTTCTCCACTCCGACTGATTTCCTCAGCCGATCTGGTGAAATCTGCCGTTCGTCAATCCCCTGACATCGCTCCCACAGTACCCGGCCAAACTTGCCGAATGCTTTGAGCAGATCCGCCAGCGCATACGCCCGCACATCAGCACAGGTATGCAAACCACGCTCTTCCAACCGTTTCGCCGTCACTTTCCCGACGCCAGGAATCTTCTCCAGCGGCAACGCGAGCAGGAAATCATCTACCTGCTCCGGTGTAATCACATATTGTCCATTCGGTTTATTTAACTCAGAGGCAACCTTCGCCAGAAACTTGATCGGCGCAATGCCTGCCGAGGCCGTCAGATTCAATTCATTCGCAATGGTTTTACGGATTTCTTCAGCGATCCGCGTTGCCGAACCATTACAGTGCGGACTATCGGTGACATCCAGATAGGCTTCATCCAAAGAAAGCGGTTCAATCAGTGAGGTATAGCGGGCGAAGATCTCGCGAATTTGGCGCGACGTGGACTTATATACGTCCATGCGCCCCGGTAACAAGGTGAGATGCGGACACAGGCGCAGGGCGGTTGCGGTCGCCATCGCGCTGCGAACGCCGTAGCGTCGGGCAGGATAGTTAGCGGTACTAATGACACCACGTCGATCGGCGCTTCCACCAATCGCCAGAGGAATATCACGCAGGCGCGGGTTATCACGCATCTCAATTGCTGCGTAGAAGCAGTCCATATCAACATGAATGATTTTGCGCATACTGGCCCTCCGACAACACTGTATAAATATACAGATCAAAGTCAGTATAGACAAGTTGCGCGATGCTTGCCGCGTTTACTGCATGATGAGCATCACCAGCTTAACGTCCCCATGACCGGCAGGATGAAAAGTCTGTTGATGATAGGCCACATCGCCAAGCAAAGGATGATGAAAACGTCGTTCGCCACCTTCACGGGCGGTTACCGCCTGCTGCGACCACCAAAGGTTGAACTCGCGGCTTTCTTCACACAGCGCCATCACAATTTGCCGAACGGCCTCAGTGGGTGCGTAATGACTTGATTCCGCGCGAAACTCTGCCACCACACGCTTTGCCCGTTCCGGCCAATCCACCACCAGCGATCGTGCCAATGGATTAAGAAACATGAAATGCAGCAGATTCGGTTCGGCATCGTTTCCCAACCATCCGGCGAACAGCTGTTCCGACGGCGCGTTCCACGCGAGCATGTTCCAGCATCCATCCAGAAGATACGCAGGACAGGCAATGTGGTGCAGGCTGGCGGCAACCTGTGCATCCAGCGACGTTGCCCTATTCTGCTTCTGGGGATCCTGCACGCCAGCAAGGCTAAAAAGGTAGTCATGCTCGGCGGGTTCCAGCTTTAACGCCAGTGACAAGCGAGTCAGCGCCGATGCCGAAGCGGACACATCACGCCCCTGCTCAATCCAGGTATACCAGGTGGTGCTGATTCGGGCGATTTGCGCCAATTCTTCTCGGCGCAATCCACTGGTGCGTCGCCGTCCAGAGGCAGGAAAGCCGACCATTTCGGGCGTTGTCCGCTCACGCAGCGCCCGTAAAAAAGCCCCCAGCGCCTTTGGACCACTCAGAGAATTGGCAGACATAAGCGTATTTGCAGACATAACCACGTGTCCTTTTCATCCCGTTCGTATAGGCAGTTTACAGTGACCGCAACATCAATGAAAAATGTGTTAATCAAACAGGGAGTATTTTATACCCGTATAAATGCTCATATTGTACCCGTATTTTTCCCTCATTATAGTGTTCTCAGACCAAGGTCTTCTTTACTGGCAGGCGCGCCGCCGTTTAACCATGATGAAACGAGAACAATTCAGATAAAGCGAGAGCAATGATGGAAGAAAAACAGAGTCATAATCGTCGCGTCGAACACCAGTTCGGCTCACAGGCACAGAACTACCTGACCAGCGCGGTACACGCGCAGGGCAAAGATTTAACCCGACTGGCCACTTTATTGGCGCCCTTCCCACAGGCGCGCGTGATCGATGTTGGCTGCGGTGCCGGACATGCCAGCTTTGTCGCCGCACAGGCCGTCGCGGAGGTTGTCGCCTATGATCTGTCATCCCAAATGCTGGATGTGGTGAGTCAGGCCGCAGAGCAAAAAGGGCTGAATAATATCCGCGTTCAGCAAGGTGTCGCCGAGTCTTTACCATTCGATAGCAATAGTGCGGACATCATCATCAGCCGTTATTCCGCACATCACTGGCATGACGTCGGGCAGGCGTTGCGTGAAATGCGGCGCGTTCTGAAACCAGGTGGTCGAGTGATCATGATGGACGTCGTTTCACCGGGCCATCCGTTGTTGGACATCTACTTGCAGACGGTAGAGAAGTTGCGTGACACCTCACATGTACGCAACTACGCGCCGGGTGAATGGCTGAGTCTGTTTACAGAAGCGGGGTTTATCGTGCGTAACATCACCAGCGACAGGTTGACGCTGGAATTCAGCAGTTGGATAGCACGTATGCGCACGCCAGAACATTTCGCTATCGCCATCCGTGAGTTGCAAAAAACGCTGGCGGACGAGGTGGCACAGCATTTTGAGGTACAGGCAGACGGTTCCTTTGTCACCGATATTATTATGATAGAAGCCACCCGCGCCTGATACGCTTTTCTCCGCAATTAACGATGTAAAAACGATCTCAAATTGAGCGGCCCGCATCCTTTCGGGCCGTTTTTTGTAAATGTTATTTTTTAGCGCTTTTCAACGCTTGATTAATATGAAACCAATGATAATGTGATTTCGTTTTCATCGTTATCTATTCAGCGACGAAATACAGAACGATAACGGTCGCCCAACTCCTACGCTAAAACACCAATAGCGCGACAGGGATACCGCACGTAGCACAGCAATTTTATTATCAGGAACCATAATGCAAAAAATCGCGCTGTCGTTTGCGATGTTGTTTTTTTTGCCTTCTCTTGTTGTTACCAGCGCCGCTAGCGAGACTGCACCGCCGCTTGCGCCGATAGCAAAAGAATTAAAACAGCAATTATTAGGCTCTCCGATCTATATTCAGATCTTTAAAGAAGAGCGAATATTCGAACTTTATGCGAAAGTCGGCAACGAATATCGTTTATTGGAACAATATCCAATTTGTAAATATTCGGGCGGATTAGGGCCAAAACGGGTTGAAGGCGATTTAAAAAGCCCGGAAGGTTTCTATCAGGTCGATTTGCGCCAGCTCAAGCCAGACAGCCAATATTACCGCGCGATCAACATCGGTTTCCCCAACGACTATGATAAATCACAGGGATATTCTGGCCGCTATTTAATGATCCACGGAGAATGTGTGTCAGTTGGTTGCTATGCCATGACCAACAACTATATGGATGAGATTTATCGCTATGCCGAAGCGGCATTACGCCACGGGCAGGCGAAAATTGATATCGCCATCTATCCGTTCCGCATGACAGAACAGAACATGCAGCGCCATCGTAGTTCCACCTACGCCAGCTTCTGGAAACAGCTTCAGCCGGGATACGCTTACTTTAATCAGCATAATCAGCCGCCAGCTATCACGGTTTTTAACGGGCAATACGTCGTTAATCCACCGTTGATGACCAGCCAGCCGACCTTAAAGTATGCGCTCGCCGAAACAAAATAGAACGAACTCACCTGGCATTATCTGATGCCAGGTTTCGTTACCCGTTAGCGGCTGTGTCGCCAGCACGGTAACGACATCATTGGGTGTCGTCTGCTGCTGGAAATCAATCTCCACATCCTGATCCAGCAACGTCGCTTTACCAAACGGCGCGCGACGGGTGATCCAGTAGAGTTTGGTTGAGCAATACCCCATCACAAAGCGCCCGTCCGACAACAGCATGTTAAACACGCCTTTCTGACGCAGAACATCCGCCTGTTTAGCGATATAGCGGAATACCGCAGGCCAGTTACCCGGCGTGCGCGGATAGCGCTCGGACAGTTGAGACAGCAGCCAGCAGAAAGCAAATTCGCTGTCCGTCTGACCAACAGGACGAAACATCCCCGTTTTCAGAGTGTTGTAGCCTTTTAGTTGCCCGTTATGGGCGTACGTCCAGTTCCGCCCCCATAGCTCGCGAGTAAAGGGATGGGTATTTTCCAGCGACACCGCACCGCGATTCGCCTGTCGAATATGTGAAACCACCGCACACGATTTGATCGGGTAATCCTGCACCAGCCGGGCAATCGGCGAGTTATAGCTTGGCAGCGGATCTTTGAACGTACGACAGCCGTTCCCTTCATAAAAGGTAATCCCCCAGCCATCCCGGTGCGGCCCGGTGTTCCCACCGCGTTGTATCAGCCCGGTAAAGCTAAAGCAGATATCCGTCGGTACATTCGCGCTCATCCCCAGCAGTTCACACATCTGACTTCCTACCCTTCCCTTCTCATCATATTTCAAGTTGCATGTGCGTTAGCTACGCACAAATACTCGGCCCGTCGTGGGCCTAGCCCTAGCGGGCCAACGCTTTACGTTGTTCAAAACGCTAACGTTTTGTCCTGAAACTCGAACTATTTAGAGTCTACTATTAATGCGGCTTACTGATCCGCCATCTCTTTTTCAATCAGTTGAATCAGGATGTGAATCGCTTTGATATGGATTTCCTGAATACGGTCGGCATAACCGAAATGTGGAACACGGATTTCCACATCGGCCGATCCCGCCATTTTACCGCCGTCTTTCCCCGTTAGAGTAATGACCTTCATACCTTTCGCTTTTGCCGCCGCAATGGCTTTGATGATATTGCCAGAATTACCAGAAGTGGAAATTCCCAGCAGCACATCACCTTCGCGCCCCAGCGATTCAACGTAACGGGAGAAGACAAAATCGTAGCCAAAATCGTTGCTGACGCAGGACAGGTGGCTCGGATCGGAGATCGCAATGGCCGGATAGCCCGGACGATTCTCACGATAGCGACCCGTCAGCTCTTCGGCAAAGTGCATCGCATCGCAGTGTGAGCCACCGTTACCGCAGGAAATCACTTTACCACCCGCTTTAAAAGCGTTTGCCAGCAGTACCGCAGCGTTTTGAATCGACTGAATGTTCGCATCGTCACTCAAGAAATTATTCAGTGTTTCTGCTGCTTCTTTCAGTTCACTACGGATTAAATCCTGATACATGGAATCCTCTCATTTTGTCTGGTGACAGTATCATCTTCTGCATGCAGTGTAGCGGATTGAACAAACAGCGAGAAGCGCGTAATCACGGGATCGAAAGGATCACTGACGCCTGTCAGAAAACTCGCGACGGTCGCTCGGTTTGTGAAGTGAGTTGTAATTATGATGTAAACGAATTGATAAAAATAATCAGATAAACTACAACAAATATAAGCAACAGGTCAGACCTCTTACGACATTGACCTCTTACGCCTTATTTCACTGATGAAACGGTTCTCGCTTTCCACTATCACACAGCTTCAAGTGGAAGGAAGAAAGCCTTAATTCGATCACAATGCTGGAGACACGTTATGGTTGCTGTCAGTATCCTCCTCCTACTGATTATCATCGGAGCGATGTTTTACCATCGGCTCAATCTGCTGCTCGGTAGCGCCATCCTGCTGACCTACTTCGCAGCCATGTCCGCCATGTTACTCTGGCCCGTCTGGCTGATGATTCCGCTCGTGATCCTGCTGATTCCGATGACCGTTCCCGCTCTGCGGCAAAAACTGGTTTCTGCTTCCGCGCTGCGCATGTTCCAGAAGGTCATGCCGCCGATGTCGAGCACGGAAAAAGAGGCGATCGATGCAGGAACAACCTGGTGGGAAGGCGATCTGTTTCGCGGCGCACCGGACTGGAAAAAACTGCATAACTACCCGCGCCCGCAGTTAACTGCTGAAGAGCAGGCGTTTATCGATGGCCCCGTTGAAGAAGCCTGTCGGATGGCCAACGACTTTGAAATTACTCACGAACGCGCTGATATTCCACCGGAGTTGTGGGAATTTTTAAAAGAACATCGCTTCTTCGCCATGATCATCAAAAAACAATACGGTGGTCTGGAATTCTCCGCCTATGCACAAGCACAAGTGCTGCAAAAACTGTCAAGCGTCTCCAGTATTGTGGCAATCACCGTTGGTGTTCCCAACTCACTCGGCCCCGGCGAACTGCTGCAACACTACGGTACTGAAGTGCAAAAAGATCACTACCTGCCACGTCTGGCACGCGGTCAGGAAGTTCCCTGCTTTGCGCTGACCAGCCCGGAAGCCGGTTCTGATGCAGGCTCAATTCCCGATACTGGCATTGTCTGCTACGGCAACTGGCACGGGGAGCAGGTCGTGGGTATGCGTCTAACCTGGAATAAACGCTATATCACACTCGCCCCAGTTGCCACCGTGCTCGGGCTAGCCTTTAAGCTGTACGATCCCGATCACCTGTTAGGCAATGAAGACGATGTAGGAATTACCTGTGCGTTAATTCCTACAGATACCGACGGCGTTAAAATCGGCCGCCGCCATTTCCCGCTGAACGTTCCGTTCCAAAACGGGCCGACTCAGGGTGAGAACATCTTTGTCCCGCTGGATTACATTATTGGTGGTGCGAAGATGGCTGGTCAGGGCTGGCGTATGCTGATGGAGTGCCTGTCCGTTGGGCGCGGCATTACGCTACCGTCAAACTCCACCGGAGGACTGAAGTCGATTGCTCTCGGCATCGGTGCTTATGCACACATCCGTCGCCAGTTCAAAATCTCCATCGGTAAGATGGAAGGCATAGAAGAACCACTGGCACGTATTGCGGGTAATGCTTACGTGATGGACGCTGCTGCGACGTTGATTACCAGCGGTATCATGCAGGGTGAAAAACCGGCGGTGCTCTCCGCTATCGTCAAATATCACTGTACCCACCGCGGTCAGCGCAGCGTGATGGATGCAATGGATATCGCCGGGGGTAAAGGTATCTGTCTCGGCCCATCCAACTTCCTGGCTCGCAGCTATCAGGGCGCCCCGATTGCCATCACTGTGGAGGGAGCCAATATCCTGACGCGCAGTATGATTATCTTCGGGCAAGGTGCAATCCGCTGTCACCCTTATGTGCTGGAAGAAATGGCAGCCGCACAGGACAACGATGTGTCACGCTTTGACCGTGCGCTGGTTGGACACATCGGCCACGTCGGCAGCAACAAGGTGCGCAGCTTCTGGCTTGGCCTGACCAACGGCCTGCTAAGCCGTGCGCCGGTAAACGACAAAACGCGTCGCTACTATCAACAGCTCAACCGACTCAGCGCGAATCTGGCACTGCTAGCAGATGTGTCGATGGCAGTACTGGGCGGTAGCCTGAAGCGTCGTGAGCGTATCTCGGCACGTTTAGGAGATATTCTCAGCCAGCTTTATCTAGCTTCTGCGACATTGAAACGCTATGAAGACGAAGGTCGCCAGAAAGCGGATTTACCGCTGGTGCACTGGGGCGTTCAGGACAGTCTGCATCAAGCCGAGCAGGCGCTGGACGAGCTGCTGCGTAACTTCCCGAATCGCGTCGTGGCGGGTCTGCTGACTTTCATCATCTTCCCGCTGGGGCGGAGCTGCCCTGCGCCGTCTGACCGCCTCGACCATGAGGTCGCGAAGATTCTGCAAACGCCGTCGGAAACGCGTAGCCGTCTGGGACGCGGCCAATATCTGGTTGCCAGCGAGCACAACCCTGTCGGCCTGCTGGAAGAGGCATTACTGGATATCATCGCAGCCGAGCCGATTTACCAGCGCTTGTCGAAAGCCAGCGATAAACCGCTACCATTCATGCGATTGGATCAACTAGCAGAGCAAGCACTGATCGAAGGTCAGATTACCGCAGAAGAAGCGGGTATTCTGACCAAAGCCGAAGCCAGCCGCTTACGTTCTATCAATGTGGATGATTTCGCATATGATGCGTTGGCCGCCAACAAGCCCACCCCCGCGCCGCAGCCGGAAAGAAAAACTGAAGTAGCGTAAATAGTATCAGGCCGCCAATATGGCGGCCTGTTCTTTCCTTTACATGCTCATCAGTTGTAAAATCGACGCCATCTTTCCTTCTGAATGAAACCCGACACATGGCTTACATCCCCAAGAACTACGCCAGACTTGAAAGCGGCTACCGCGAAAAAGCGCTCAAACTTTTCCCGTGGGTATGCGGTCGTTGTTCACGAGAATTCGTCTATTCCAACCTGCGTGAATTAACCGTTCACCACATCGATCACGATCACAGCAATAATCCCGAAGACGGCAGTAACTGGGAAATGCTGTGTCTCTATTGCCACGACCATGAGCATTCGAAATACACCGATGCGGATATGTACGGTTCGACCGTCGTTGCAGGTGAAGATGCACAGAAGGATGTTGGCGTTGCCACGCATAATCCTTTCGCGAATTTGCAGGCCATGATGAATAAAGGGAAGAAATAGTCGGTCTACCGCTCCCATCCGGTTCGTTGAGGGGAGCGGATCATGGAATCGCGTGCCTAATTAGGCGCCGCTCTGCCGCACACGCGCCAGTAACGCATCCACATCTGCAATATGCGGGGCTGCCAGCACCAACGTCCTGCCCAGCGAAATAGCATGACGCTGACACGCCAGACGGGCATACGTCTCCTGAATGCTGTCCAGATCGGCAACGTGCGCCAGCCCAATCGTGCGGCGAATCAGTTCGGTTCCACAATAGCCAACGGCATCCAGCCAAACCTGCTGCAAAAACAGCGCGGCATAACCCGATTCCGCCAGCGTCGGATCGCGGCTGTCACTTTCACTCAGTGCCAGAAAACGTGCGGAGAAGGTCTGCCACAGCGTACGAATATCTTCCAGACGTCGTTCACGTCCTGCCGCCGCCTCACGCGGAGCCAGCAGCCCCGGCAGGCCGCAATAGTTCAGCAGTAGGTTGCCAATCGCAGTGCCGACGTCAAATCCCATCGGCCCATAGAAACCAAATTCAGCATCAATCGCCTTTAAGCGCCCTTCCGTCACAAAGATCGATCCGCTGTGGATGTCACCGTGCAGCAGCGCTTCAGCTTTGCTCAGGAAGCGATGCTTCAGCCCGGCAACCGCCAGCTTCAACGCCCGGTCGTCACGCAATGCCAGCACATCCGGCGTCAGCGCTGCGTCAAACTGATTCCTTTCGTGATCGATATAGGGGTCGGTAAAGAAAAGATCTTCCGTAATTTCACACAGTTCAGGGTTAGTGAACTGGCTTACCGCGGCTTTCTTCACATGCGGATGCTGATAGAAATCAGAGGTATGGAATAACGTTTGTGCCAGATATTCCCCTAACTGCGCTGCAGCCTGAGGATAATCCGCCCCTTTAACCAGCTCGCTACGCCAGATACGATGATCGGAAAGATCTTCCTGCACCATCACCGCCAGTTCGGGATCGTGATGTAACACCGTCACGGTATGTTGCGGACAAAACCGCGCATGCGTCAGCAACGTTTCGGCCTCAATACGGGCCCGATCGAGCGTCAGAGGCCAGGATTCTCCGACACATCGCACGTAGGGCAGCGCCTGTTTAACAATCACCCGACTGATGCCCGTTTCATCTTTAATTTTAAACACCAGATTCAGATTGCCATCGCCGATTTCTTCTGCGGCTACCAGCGTTTGCGGCTGACTGACACCGCCGAACTGGCGAGCATATTCAACAGCATCATTCGCCGTAAAAGTGCGGTAAAGTGACATTCCAACTCCTCGCTATTCTGAAATCAAAACGGTTCTTAAATTAAAACTATCATTGAACTAAAAATACGGACATAAAAACGTTCGGACGTCTATACATCCATTAGGCATCTTGGCAGAATAAGAATATCGATGCAACATGGATTTAACGACCGATGCAGACACTTAACACAACCAGCCTGAAAATCGTAGATAACCAGCTATGGATCCTCGACCAGCAGGCGCTACCGCAAGAAAAATGCTGGCGCCCTTGCCCGGATGTCGCCTCACTGGTTGAGCACATCCAAACGCTACGCGTACGCGGCGCACCGCTGATTGGCCTGTCCGCTAGCCTGTTGCTTGCACTGCTTGCAGAGGCAGGCTTATCGCAGACTGAACTGGCTCAGGCATTGGAAACACTGCGGGCATCGCGCCCTACCGCCGTCAACCTGATGAACAACCTGGATCGCATGAAGCTGGCGTTGGCACAGCCGCAGTTTGTCGCTGCGCTGGTGCAGGAAGCCCTACGCCTGGTAGAAGAAGATCGCGCACTGTGTGAATGCATCGCCGACCATGGCGCAGCGCTGGTAAAACCAAACAGCCGTCTGCTGACCCACTGCAACACCGGCGGGCTGGCAACAGCTGGCATCGGCACCGCTATCGGTGTGTTGCTGCGTGCGCACCAACAGGGAAAAGTCACTCAGGTGTGGGTCGATGAAACCCGCCCGCTATTACAGGGTGGACGCCTCACGGCCTGGGAACTCGGCGAGCTTGGCATTCCTTATCAACTGATTTGTGACTCGATGGCTGCCAGCCTGATGGCGCAGGGTCAGGTCGATGCGATTTGGGTCGGTGCTGACCGCATCGCCGCCAACGGTGACGTGGCCAATAAGATCGGCACCTACAGCCTCGCGGTACTGGCGCACTATCATCAGATTCCGTTTTACGTCGCGGCGCCGCACACCACGCACGATCCGGCGTGCCCCGACGGTCGGGCAATTCCTATCGAACAGCGTGCCGCCGCCGAAGTTACCGGGGTTTCCGGCAGTTTCGGCCACTGCCAGTGGGCACCGCAGAATGCATCAGTCTACAACCCCGCATTTGACGTCACCCCCGCCGCATTAATCAGCGGCTGGATACTCGATACTGGCGTGGTCACGCCACAGAATGTGAAAGAAGGGATATTTCAGACGGCGTTAAAGTGACGATAAACAATGCTGATATTTTTGGGATAAAGAACCACCTTGGCACTTCCCTATGAAGAAATCCTCTTAATACACCAATACAGAGGTATCTCGTATTTTGCCGTTACCCGGCGTAAAAAATTATGCTGAGGAGATAGCAGGCTTAGGATGAGCCGCATGGACGCGGCGAAAGCTTGCGCCACGTCGGGAACGTGTCGCAAGCGGTCCGTTAAAGCCTGATATCGACGAAGGTACCGCGTCAGCGGCATAATTTCCCGCCGAAAGCCAGGGTTCCCAGGGCGACGGCGATTGAGCCGCCCTGGGTCGGGCGTTTCGGAACATGCAACATAGAGCGGCAAAGGTAGAAACGCACGAAACATACTCGTTCATTCATAGAGCGTTCGTTTACAACAAGCTCTAGAGCTATCGCACTAACTTCGGATACGCATCCGCGATCTTATCGCCGGTAAAATGGGCGATCCAGCCTTCTGGGTTATCAAACAAGCGGATAGCAGTGAAATGCGGTTCCGGCCCCATATCAAACCAGTGCGCCGTGCCTGCTGGCACAGATAACAGATCGTTTTTCTCACATAAGATTTGGTAAATCTTGCCGTTCAGATGCAGGCAGAATAGCCCCGCACCTTCTACGAAGAAACGCACTTCATCTTCGTGGTGAACATGCTCGGATAAAAACTTGGTGCGCAGCTCCGCACGCTGCGGGTTATCCGACCGCATGCTGATGACATCCCAACTCTGGTAGCCTTTTTCTGCCACCAGCTTATCGATTTCATGCTGATAGGCCGCCAGCACTTCTTCTGAGGATGGTGCATCACTCAGCTTCTGGCTGGCTTCCCAGCGTTCAAAACGGACACCGATATCGTTCAGCTGTTTCTGAATCGCGCTGGCATCCTGACTTTGCCAAATCGGTTGGCTTGCATCGCTGTCGCTAAAAATGGTTAATCCACTCATTGGGCGTACTCCGGTAAGTCGATCTGGTCAAAACGTGCCACCTGACGGTGACGGCTTACACTATCCGCGTCATCACGAATAAGCTGACAGGTGTGCCAACCGGCTTCCTGCGCGGCATCCAGCTCCTGACGAATGTCCGACAGGAACAACAGTTGCTCGGCAGGTAGCCCGATGGTTTGCGCAATCGTACGATAAGAATCCGTCTCGCGCTTCGCGCCGACGCGGGTATCAAAATAGTCGCTAAACAGCGGACGCAGGTCACCCGCGTTACTGTAGCCGAACAGCAGTTGCTGCGCTTCCACCGAACCTGACGAGTAAACATACAGGCGCAGGCCTTGCTGCTGCCACGCAGCGAGCTGTACCGCGACCTCAGGGTACAGATGCCCCTGAAAATCGCCGTTACGGTATCCCGCACGCCAGATAATGCCTTGCAGCAGCTTCAGCGCAGTGGATTTACGGTCTTCATCCATAAACTGGTTCAGCGCAGTAATCAGTGTGTAGCTATCGGCATCAGGCTGACCTAACTCCTGACGCAGCGCGTTCAACGCTTGCGCGATCTCAGGATCGCTATCGTGCTGTCGCACTGTGTCGGCCAAACGTTCGCGGGCATAAGGGAACAGTACACTGTGAACAAAACGGATGTCGCTGGTGGTGCCTTCAATATCGGTCACAATCGCGTTAATCATGCTTTCGCCTCCAGCAGTCGCCGTTGCAATTCGCACTGGAACAGGAACTCCAATCCTTCAAGATGACGGCGCGCTTCTTTCACCGTAGCACCCCAGCAGTAGAGGCCGTGGCCACGCACCAGAAAACCGTAGCGTAGCGGCGTGTGGCTGGCATACTCGGTTACTCGCTGTG
The DNA here is from genome assembly GCF_004137795.1 of Pectobacterium zantedeschiae. Lineage (GTDB taxonomy): Bacteria > Pseudomonadota > Gammaproteobacteria > Enterobacterales > Enterobacteriaceae > Pectobacterium > Pectobacterium zantedeschiae. Next base: position 52,634 of record NZ_NWTM01000006.1, on the reverse strand, counting down.
CCAGAGCCGGAATATCCTGATCGTTATCGAAAATCGGGATCGCTACGCGATCCAAATGAGTGGTCTGCCCCGCCAACGACTTTTGCATTTCATAGCCGTGTAGCACCAGCTCAGTCCCCTTCTCTACCCGAGACAGCACCGTCGCATTCACCGAGTGTGTGTGCAGCACGGCGCCAATCGTCGGTTCGCGGCGGTACAACAGCGTATGCAGCCCCGTTTCCGCCGACGGCGTACGGCCACTCGGCACATGATTAGTGGCAATATCCACCAGCAGGAAATCTTCTGCCTGAAGGCTGCCTTTGTCTTTACCCGATTCGGTAATCAGACACTGCGCGTCATCCAGGCGCACGGACATATTGCCCCCCGTTGCCGGACACCAGCCTTTTTCACCGATCCAGTGGCAGGCCGCAAGCAGCGCCGTCAATTGTTGATTTTCAGTCATGAGACTTCCCGTTTCTGATTTATTTATGGAAACCATTTGGAAACTTTTTAGAGACATGGCTTGGAAACATAGACGCTTTAGTTATGTCTTAGTACATAAAGGAATTTAGCCGTTTAAACGTCCAAGCGTCTTGATTGCCAAATACTAACAGCATGTTATATTACCAAGCAATACAGGCTTGCAGGAGTCCTACCCGCTATGAGCGCCGCTCTGATCCCCGACAGTAAACTGCCTTCGCTAGGCACCACCATTTTTACCCAGATGAGCGCACTGGCCCAACAGCATCAGGCCATCAATCTATCACAAGGTTTCCCTGATTTTGACGGCCCGGAGTATTTACAACAGCGGCTGGCGTATCACGTCAGTCAGGGCGCAAACCAATATGCGCCGATGACCGGCGTCGCGCCGTTGCGTCAGGCCATCGCGGAAAAAACAGAAGAACTGTACGGCTGGCGACCGGATGCCGATAGCGAAGTCACCGTCACCGCAGGTGCAACCGAAGCGCTGTTTGCCGCGATTGCCGCACTGGTACGCCCCGGCGACGAAGTGATTTGCTTCGATCCCAGCTATGACAGCTACGCACCTGCCGTTACATTGGCTGGCGGTGTACTCAAGCGCATCGCCTTACAGCCGCCCGCATTTCGTGTGGACTGGTCACATTTTGCCGACTTGCTGAGCGATCGCACCCGGCTGGTGATTCTGAACACGCCGCACAATCCGTCCGCTACCGTCTGGCAAAAGGCGGATTTTGAGCAGCTATGGCAAGCGATTGCCACGCGTAACATTTTCGTGCTGAGTGATGAAGTCTACGAGCACATCTGTTTTGATAGCGAAGGACACGCTAGCGTGCTGGAACACCCGTCGCTGCGCCAACGCGCTATCGCCGTCTCATCGTTCGGTAAAACCTTCCACATGACCGGCTGGAAAGTGGGCTACTGCGTCGCGCCAGCGGCGTTGAGCGCGGAAGTGCGTAAGGTTCACCAATATCTGACGTTCTCCGTAAACACGCCTGCTCAGTTCGCCATCGCCGATATGCTGCGCGAACAGCCGCAACACTGGCGTGAGCTGCCCGATTTTTACCGTGCACGCCGCGATCATTTCATCAACGCGCTGGCGGGTAGCCGTTTCGAGATTCTGCCCTGTGAAGGCACCTACTTCCTGCTTGTGGACTATCGGGCGATTTCCGCTCTGGATGATGTCAGCTTCTGCCGCTGGTTGACCGAGCACGTTGGCGTCGCCGCCATTCCGCTCTCCGTCTTTTGCGCCGATCCGTTCCCACATACATTGATTCGACTATGCTTTGCTAAACAGGAAGCAACGTTGGATGCCGCTGCGGAGCGTTTATGTCGACTTTAAAGATTTCATTACTGCAACAGCCACTCGTCTGGCGCGATGGGGAAGCCAATCTGCGCCACTTCGACACCTTATTGCCGGAGCTTGTGGGACGTGATGTCATTGTGTTGCCAGAAATGTTTACTACTGGCTTTGCGATGGAAGCGGCCAAAGGCAGCCTGGATCAGTCGGTCGTAGAAACGTGGCTGCACCAGTGGGCGCAGAAAACCAATGCGCTGATCGGCGGCAGCGTCGCGGTGAATACACCGAAAGGTGCGGTGAACCGCTTCCTGTTGGTCGATCCACACGGCCACGTGTATCACTACGATAAACGCCATCTGTTCCGCATGGCGGATGAACACCACCACTATCAGGCAGGCACAGAGCGAGTCACTCTTGAGTGGCGCGGCTGGCGCATCTGCCCGATGATCTGCTACGACTTGCGTTTCCCCGTATGGTCGCGCAACCGGCAGGACTACGATCTGGCACTGTATGTCGCCAACTGGCCAGCATCACGTGCCGCACACTGGCAAACGCTGCTGGCAGCACGCGCCATTGAGAATCAGGCCTATGTTGCAGGCTGCAACCGCGTTGGCACCGACGGCAACGGCCACAGCTACCGTGGCGATAGCCTGATTATTAACGCTCAAGGGGAAATTCTGGCTTCTGCCGCCCCCAACCAGCCTGCCCGTCTGGACGCTGAACTGTCGCTGGAAGTACTGCAAAGCTACCGGGAATCCTTCCCCGCCTGGCGTGACGCCGATCGGTTTACGCTGTAAGATTTTTTGTGACGATCGCCGCTAACGCGGCGGTATTCGGCAATATCATTATGCCAGTGGCGCCCCATAACGCTCACCGCAGCGGCCCTTGGCGCGCTGAATAATTTCGGCCCCCCTCTCATCACAGGACGGTTGTTCCGCGGAAAAATAGTCTCGCCCCAGCAGGCGGTATTTATCTCGACCTAAACGGTGATACGGCAAGATTTCGTAACTCACCTGGGGCAAAGGTAAAACGACATCAAGAATCGCGTCGATGTCGTTCCAGTTAGCATTAAATCCAGGGATAAGCGGTGTACGAACATGAATAGGCAAGTGAGGAAACGCTTGCCGTAACTGTAGTAAATTGTTCAGGATGCGTCGATTACCACGCCTTGTAAACCGCCGATGCTGCGCGTCATTCACACTCTTTACATCGAAATAAATGGCGTCAGTGTAATTGGCTATCTGGTATAAATCAGACCAATTTCCCTCACCGCAGGTTTCCAGCAACGTATTGACTCGCTTCCTTCGCGCCTCCTTCAATATCGCCAGCGCAAATGCTCCTTGCATCAATGGTTCTCCACCGCTCAGCGTTAATCCGCCCCCCGATCGTCGATAAAAAATGCTATCAGATTCGACGATATCCAGGACCTGACGCACCGTCATCTGCTCGCCAAAACCATGCAAAGCCTGCGTTGGACAATGGGTCACGCATGCCAGACACTTGGAACAGCGACTGCGATCAAGGCATATGTCTCCAGTTGGCTCATAGCTAAGCGCCGCAGTCTGGCATTGGGACTCACACAAACCACATATCGCGCCGCCCAGACATTTGCGAACATCCACAGCGATTTCTGGTTTACCACTCTGGGATTCTGGATTGCTGCACCACTCACAGCGTAGCGGACAGCCTTTCAGAAACACCACCGTACGGATCCCTACGCCATCATGTAGAGAATAACGCTGGGTATTGAATACCCAACCCGTTAGGATTTCGGGATGAAGCGGCATCGATTCACGCGCCAGACTTAACCCGAAAGCAGTGTCGTTATTTTCCCTCAACATTCACCGCCTAAAACATCTCATGCCCGGTTCGGGCTATCAGATCATCCTGTAAATCCGGTGACAAATCGGTGAAATAAGCGCTGTAACCCGCAATACGCACAATCAACCCACGATAGCGTTCGGGATCGGATTTTGCTGCCAGCAACGTTTCTCGGTTAATCACGTTAAACTGCACATGCCATAATTTCAGGTCGCACCAGGAGCGAATTAAATCACACAGTTTACGTGTTCCCTCCTCACCAGCCACAATCGATGGTGTGAATTTGATATTCAGCAAACGGGCTGCCCGTTCGCTAAACTGATAATTCTTGGTCTGATAATTAGATAACAGCACCGCCGTCGGCCCTTTTGCATCACATCCCTGCGAGGCAGAGGAACCATCGGACAGCGGCATCCAGGCTTTACGACCATTGGGTGTAGCATGCACCACTTTGCCAAATGGCACATGTGAAGTGAAAGGCACCAACCGGAGATCGAGGTGTACGCCAAGCGTTTTTGAATATTTGCGGGTAAAATCCAGACAGACTTTATCCAGCGTCTTGCCAATCGCATCGGCATAAGGGTCATTGTTGCCATATTTAGGCGCACTCGCCAGCAGCGCGCGCAGCACTTGATGATGGGTAAAATCATCTTCCAGCGCCTCTAACAACTGAGACATGGTGATACGCTGCTCTTCGTAGACCAATTTTTTAATGGCCGCCAGCGAATCAATAACCGTTCCGTAGCCCATAAACTCGAAATAGCCTAAATCAATCCCGTCTTCAATCACTGGCTGATGAATATCTTTACAGGCCGCCATCGATAAATCGTGTAATGCAGACCCCAGCGGCCAGGCGAAATGTTTAGCACGTAAATCGATAATGATCTTTTGCTGGATAAACGCGTGACGGAGAAAATTATTATGCTGTTTGATGTACGCCTGCCAGAAGTCCTCCCATGAGGAAAAATCACGCGGATCGCCCGTTTCCAAACCGAGTAATTCCGTTCCGTGACGCTGCATCCGACCGTTATAGAGCGTCATTTCTAACGCCGCAGGAAAATTGATATACGCGCAAGGACTGGTATAAGTATCGCGGTTCGGCATTCTGCACTCAGCACAGCCGGAAACCGCATAGTCATAAGCCTGGGAAAATGTAGCCCCCTTGGACAACAGCAAAGGGACGACTTCTTCATCATTAATCAATTTTGGAAAACCCGTGCCTTCTTTAATCGTCTCCGCAATATCATGAAGAAAATGTGCAGGAGTCCGATTATGGATACGTGCAGCCAGATCGGGATAATGCAACGGGAATTCGCGCTTGGAGCGTAAAAACAGGTGGGATAAAGCATTAGTGGCATCCATTCCTTCCGGCGTCTGCCCACCGATCGTCACGGCTTCCCAGTGTGCATAACCTTCATTAAAAGCGCCGCCAGTCGGTGAGATATACAAATCAACAAACTGTGCCATTGCAACCCACATGCAGGATAACCATTCCAATACCTGTTCGTCGTCCAGCACGCCACGTTCAATGTCTCGTTGATAATAAGGAAAGAGATATTGATCCATGCGACCATTGGAAATAATCGTACCGGTCTTCTGCTCCAAACGAGAAAAAAGTTGGGTAAACCACTGCGCTTGTAGCGCATCGCGGAAATCCCGCGCGGGGTTTTCTGGCACCCATTCACAACGCTCGGCAATATCCAGCAGTTCCAACTTTCGCCGAGGGTCGTGTTCTTTTTCCGCTAATGCTTTGGCAAGCTGCGCATGACGTTTCGCCCACAGCACAACCGCATCGGCAGCGATAATAATCGCTTGTAAAAATGGCGCTTTCTCCACGCTATCAACAGGATTAAACGGATCGAGCTCTGCCAGACGTTGCTCTGCGTCCTGCCGAATACCTTTAAAGCCTCGCTGTAAGACCTTTTCATAATCATGCACCCATTGTATGGATGACCGAAATGAAGAGGTTTCATTAACGATAAACCGCGATGTCTGGCGATCCTCTGGATCGTAGGTCAGCCGCAACGTTTCTTCCGGCAGCGCCTGCGATAAATGCTCATGGTAGGTTTTCCCCCGCCAATAGGGGGAAATCTCTTCATGAATGACAGCGATGTCCTTTTCATCAATAGTAAACGGTGACGCCTGCCGTAGGGGAAGCTGGCTGATCGCGACATCAAGAAAATCACCGTCCAGTTCAGGATAAAGAATACCGTAACGCCCCTGCTTCCCTGCTCGCCCGACGATCAGTTGTTCATCATCGATATAGACCGTAATGTTCTCGGCAATGTGATACATCGCCTTGGCCCAGCGCAGGAGCAACATTTGCCCTTCAGTAACACGCATAGACTCGGTGAAATAGCGGGCGCGCTCTACGTCAATACCGGGCCTCCCTGCTTGAGTTTTTTCCAAAATCGTATCGGTCCTGCTTAGCTTTTTATTTCGCGGCACATCGCCGTTTTGCAAAAGACGAGACTCCTGCGGGCTCAGCGCCGTTGCGATCGGGTTCATTAGTATCCCTCACAATATTGATTCAACGATTAGCACATTGACTAGCACTCACCTCGTGCCAATTAAAAACAACCCAGCGACGCCTTCCCTTGTCATAAGGCGCTCCCCCATACCAATGCCCTCTGTTGTCACGTCTGTTTAGCCACGATTTCCTGTCGGCCATATAGCGAGCGATGATTCATTGAGGCGGAGTCCATACCGCCTGCTTGATATCCAGCTTTTTCGGAATCAGTTTCAAGCCAGCGAAGGTATCAGCGATACGCTGCTGGCTGGCAATCGCCTCAGGCGAAATAAACTGTGCATCGTAGCCCTGCCGCTCGACGGCAACCTGGGCAATATCTTCAGGGAGCCCTAAGAGGGGAGCGATCTGGCGAGCAACCCCCTCAGGGGAGTCAACGGCTTTCTTGCCAATCAGACGAACTTCCTCGATCAGCGCGGTAATAACAGAGGGATATTTGGCGGCAAAATCGCGCCTTGCCAGATAAAACTGGTAATTATCGACAATCCCCCGTCCATCACGCAGTACCCGAGCATGAATCTGTTTTTCTGCGGCGGCGCTGAAAGGGTCCCAGATGACCCAGGCATCGACACTGCCATTTTCAAATGCTGCACGTGCGTCGGCGGGAGGTAAATAAACAGGCGTGATATCGCTGTATTGCAAGCCAGCTTCATATAACGCGCGTACTAATAAATAGTGAACGTTAGAGCCTTTATTTAAGGCGATTTTTTTCCCTTTTAGCTGCGCGACTGAACTCAGCGGTGAATCCTTAGGCACCAAGATCGCTTCCGCTGTTGGGGAAGCCGGTTCATTGGCGACATAAACCAAATTAGCATTTGCCGCCTGAGCGAATACCGGCGGTGTTTCTCCCGTAAAGCCAAAATCAATAGCACCAATATTCAGCCCTTCCAGTAATTGGGGGCCACCGGGAAACTGGGTCCATTCCACTTTAACGCCTTGTGAACGCAACCTGTTTTCCAACGCGCCTTCTTCTTTCAATAGGACTAATGTTGTCGCCGACTTTTGATATCCGATCCGGACTACATCGGCGGAATAGGCCACCGCAGAAAATGCCAGCGATACCATGAAAATAAAGCTGTAACGAAAAAAACCAATCATAAATACACCATAGAATCAGAGGGAATAATTCATCCTATCCTTTATCTAATGGAATAATTAAATATCAGTTATTGATAAAAATATCGATATTTTGTCTAATGCATCACGCTGTCTTTTTTATTAAAAAGACGTTAAATAAAACACACAACCAAGTTAACAAAAAGAAATTAAATATAATATAAATACAAAAATATATAGTATTTATCTTAGATTAGCCATGCGAATATATTTTTTACCCAGCATATTAAAAATATGCAATAAAAAATAAAAATATCATCTTTTACATTAGCCACCGATTTATTAAACATATCCTTTTTCAGGCGCCATTCCGTGTATTAGTCCAAACACATCGCTCACCGGAAGTCCTTCGGAGAAGCTAACTATCCAATCATGATCAGGTAACTCGCCATGACCAAACAACAAAAAGATCTCCGTAACATCATTAATGACCACTTCTGGCTTCCCTTTACGCCAAACGGGGATTTCCGCCAGGATCCGAAATTATTTACCCAAGCGGATGGCGTTTATTATCAGGATAACGCAGGGAATCGGATACTGGATGGCGTCTCCGGCTTATTTACGTCTGCTTTAGGCCACCGTCGTCAGGAAATCGCCGATGCGGTTTATCAGCAATTTATGACTCTGGACTACAGCCCCAGTTTTTATCGCAGTCATCCTCTGGCATTTGAAACCGCGAACGAGTTGGCAAAAATCCTCCCCCCGCAGCTTGACCGCCTATTTTTCGTCAACTCCGGCTCTGAAGCGATTGATAGCGCACTGAAAGTCGCCCTTGCCTACCAACGAGCCCGTAAACAGAGTTCACGAACGCTTTTTATATCTCGTGAGCGCGCTTATCACGGTGTCAACTTTGGCGGTGTCGCGTTGAGCGGGCTAACCAACAATCGTCGACAGTTTGCCGGTAGCTGGCCGCAGGTTGTTCACTTACGCCATACCTGGCTGGAGGAGAACCGTTATCACCGAGGTCAACCTGAACACGGTGACTATCTGGCAGACGACCTACAACGTCTGGTTGAATTACATGGTGCTGAGAATATCGCGGCCTGTGTAATCGAGCCTATCGCGGGTTCGACAGGCGTATTGGTTCCCCCCAAAGGCTATCTTGAACGCATCCGGCTACTGTGCGATCGCTATGACATTCTGCTAATTATGGATGAGGTGATTTGTGGATTCGGACGGACCGGAAAGGCATTCGCAAGCCAAACCTTCTCTATCCGTCCAGATATTATCACCCTTGCCAAAGCACTGACTAATGGCACACAGCCCATGGCCGCTGTCGCTGTCGATCGCCGCGTTTACGATCAAATCATTAACGCTGCTGGCGAACAGGAAATTGAATTTTTTCACGGTTACACCTGGAGTGCCCACCCGGCCGCCTGCGCGGCAGCACTAGCTACCCTGCGTTTGTATCAGGAAGAGAACGTCTTCGCCAACGGAGAAAAGCTAAGCCCTTATTTTCTCGATAAATTATTTGAGCTACAAGCGCTGTCTGTTGTTAGCGACATTCGAGGATTTGGGCTGTTGGGCGGTATCGATCTGCGCCCCACGGAGAAGGCGGGACAGCGCGGCTATCTGTTGCAGAAAAAACTCTTTGAGCGCGGATTACACCTTAAATCCACTGGCGATTCCTTAATTATCGCTCCAATACTGGTTTCGACACCTGCCCATATTGACGAGCTCTTCTCTATTCTTCGCGAGGTGCTCGGTGAAGAATGTTAAATAGCATCCCTTCTCATTGCTATCACAACAAGCGATAGCAATGGATAACTATAGAGGTACATTATTATCATCGCCCCTGCCAGGGAGCCAACTTACGTTGCAGATAACGCAACATAATTTCTATCGTAAAAGCAACGGCAGCAATCGTCAGGATCCCCAGAATTACCACGTCCGTGAGTAAAAACTGTGAAGCCGCCTGTACCATAAATCCTAACCCCTGGGTTGCCGCTACCAATTCCGCAGCCACCAGCGTTGACCAGCCCACACCCAGACCGATACGAATTCCAACTAAGATATCAGGCAAAGCACTGGGAAAAATGACATAGCGGATAAGCTGTAATGGCGTCGCGCCCAGAGTCTGGGCGGCGAGAATTCTGGCAGGGTCGGTATTACGAACGCCGTCAGCCGTCGCAATGACAATCGGTGCCAGAATAGCAAGATAAATCAGTAGTATTTTGGAAAACTCACCAATACCAAACCAGATCACAATCAGCGGAAGATAGGCCAACGGAGGGATTGGACGGTAGAATTCAATCAACGGATCAAACACCCCGCGAAGAACGCGACTGCGACCAATAGCGATTCCCAGCGGGATCGCGGTGGCCAACGCGGCCAGCAACGCGAGTCCAATACGTTGCAGGCTCGCGAATAAATGATGCCAGAGAGTCGCATCCATATACCCAACGGTGACCAACTGCCATAGCCGCTGTAATACCGCATGAGGCGCAGGAAGAAAGAGCGGTTCAACAAGCTCTAACCACGTTACCAGCCACCAGATCAGCAACAGCGAGCCAATACTGAGGCTGCTGATAACACTTATAGGCACTGTTTTTTTTACTATAAGCTGCTTTCGTACCTTGCAACCTGACTCAGCAGAACGTTCGATAGCACTCATGACGGTGTATCCTCATCACGTGGCGAAAACTGTTCACGCTCGGCAAACAGGCGAGAAAGCACCCACTCTCTCGTCTCAATAAACTGTGGATCTGATTTTATTGTTCGGGCGCTTTCCCCATCCGCATAGCGTGAACTAAAGCCAAGTTTCAGATGCTTAATAATTCGTCCGGGATAAGGTGACATGACAATTAAATCCGTCGCCAGGAAGATCGCTTCTTCAATGTCGTGTGTAATCAAAAAAATGGGTTTAGCGGCGTTTTTCCACACCGAAAGCAACAATTCCTGCATTTGTTCGCGGGCGAATGCATCCAACGCTCCAAAGGGCTCATCCAACAGTAAAATCTGTGGATCGGCAGCCAATGCTCTGGCAATACCGACACGTTGCCGCTGACCGCCTGAAAGTTGCCACACTGCACGGCGTTCATAGCCATTCAAACCAACCTGCATCAATAACCGCCGCGCTTTTTGTTCACGCTCAAGCCTTGGCACTCCCGCCAGTTTCATCCCAAAAGCCACGTTATCTAACACGTCCTGCCAAGGCAGTAAAACGTCATGCTGGAAAACGACGCCACGATCCGGTCCAGGGCCTGTGACGGCTTTGCCATCCAGTAAAATCGTGCCGTCAACGGGATGAATAAACCCAGCAATCAAATTGAGCAACGTGGTTTTCCCACTCCCTGACGGCCCCAGTGCTACCATCAATTGGCTTGCAGATAGCGAAAAAGTGATATTTTCCAATACCGACTGTTCGCTAGCGGCATAGCGAGCGCTAACCCGTTCGAGCTGCAATAGTGTCATTCTTCATCCATCCGCAGAGCCTGCCTGTATCAACAGTAAACAAGCAGGTATCAAAAAATCATTCGGGAACAAACCGGGTAGTAACATAAGGGGAATAATCGGGTAATACGGCATCAATACGTCGTTGTTCTTTGAGAAACGTCGCCGTATCGCCGATCGCTTTCACGGCTGGCGCACCTAGAAACGCCCGTTGCTCGTTGGCCAAAAGATAGGTATTGCCCTGTAGCAAACCGGGGATATCTTCTGCTTTCGCGCCACTAATGCTTGCCAGTTTGTTGATATTGTTCTTATCCGCTAACCAGGCCTGTGGGTCCTTCCGATAGTTGGTGTAAGCATCCTGCGTAACCTTAGCAAACGCTTTTACTGCCTGAGGTTGCTTCTCGGCAAAATCTTTTCGCACTAACCAGACATCAAATGTCGGCGCGCCGAGTCTGGCCAGTTCCCCAGAAGAAATCAGCACATTGCCACTGGATTTCGCCACACCCAACGCAGGTTCCCAGGTATAGGCGGCATCAATATCACCCCGTCGCCAAGCAGCGCTAATAGCGGGTGGATTCAGATTCAGGATTTGTACTTTTTTTGCATCAATATTCCAATGCTTCAGCGCAGCCAGCAAACTGTAATGGCTAGTCGAAACAAAAGGCGTGGCAACTTTTTTACCGATCAGATCTTCCGGTTTTTCAATACCAGCGCCGTGACGCACGACCAACGCTTCGCTGGCTCCCAGTCGGGAAGCAATCAACAACGTTTCAACCGGTATTTTTCGACTCACCGCTGCGGCATAGGGACTGGAGCCTAAATAAGCTATTTGCACATCGCCGGAAGCAACTGCGGCAATGGCTTCCGCGCCAGCATCAAATTTGCGCCAATCTATTTTCAATCCAGTTGCTTTTTCATATTCCCCATCAATCTGTGCGACTTGAGAAGGGTCAGGAATCGTTTGGTATGCGACTGTCAGGTCAGCAGCTTTCGCTGAAAAAATGATATTTATTAATAGACTGGTTGCTATTACAAACCGAAAAAAAAGATAGTGCATTATTATCCCCTATAGCTTAAATCTCTTTATTGACTTTTATTTCTCAATATACGATGAAAGCTCAAGAAACAACCACACTATCGATATAATTTATAAAGCTACTGTTTTCTAAAAAAATAGCTATAAACAGTAAGAAAAACAAAAACAACAAGATAAATTACAATAAGACAATTAAAAAACATAACATAACGAATTACCGAGTAAAATAATGGCATGGTATTCAATGCCAAAAACAGTATTTAAAATATCCCTATTATATTTTAAGCTTTCTATGCATTGGCTACGCGACTCAGCACATTGACGCCAGCGGCCACAGCTACACTACAGCATGAAAATCCACAGGGGCATTGAGAACAGGCATGATAATTTTCGCCCTGATAACAAAATCGCCAAAGCCTTCACCTATATTTCTCTCTTTCGCCCACAGCGCAATCAGCTTCTCTATTTCATCAAATAATGTCGGGACGTCGATATTATCTTTATACAGTCGAGGAATGCGCGTCCCTTCACGATTACCGCCGATATAAAGGCTATAACGCCCCACGGCTCGTCCAATCAGCCCCACCTCCGCTAGCATGGCTCGGCCACAGCCATTTGGACATCCGGTGATGCGAAAAACAAATGACTCCTCTCCCACGCCATACTTATGCAACAGATGTTCTATCTCCGAAACCACCTCCGGCAGGACTCGCTCAGCTTCTGCCATAGCCAGCGGACAAGTGGGAAAAGAGACGCAGGCCATGGAATCTTTACGCTGTGACGAGAGCAATGAACCCAGCAATCCATACTGTCTGGCTAATGCATCGATCTGCGCTTTGTCTTCACTTGCCACCTTTGCAATGATGATGTTCTGATTCGCCGTCAGGCGAAAATCACCTTTATGTACGCTGGCAATAGCCGCAATACCGCTTTTATTCGGTAAACCCGGTTTATCCAGCAGACGTCCGCTTGGAATAAATAGGGTCAGGTGGTGCTTGCCATCGATACCCTCGACCCAACCAATACGATCGCCACGCTCAGAAAAGGCATAGTCTCTCAGCGGAGAAAACGCGATTCCACTACGGCGCTCGACCTCGGCTTTAAAGACATCCACACCAACACGTTCAAGCGTATATTTTGTCTTCGCGTTGCGGCGATTCTCACGGTTACCCCAATCGCGTTGGGTCGACACCACCGCTTCAGCAATAGCCAACGTATGTTCTAATGGAATGAAGCCAAACTCCGTCGCCAGGCGGGGATAAGTGCTGGTATCACCCTGCGTCATCGCTAACCCCCCACCCACCAATACATTGAAACCAACCAGTTGGTCGCCATCACCAATGGCAACAAAACTCAGATCGTTGGCGTGAATATCCACATCATTCTGTGGCGGAATCACCACTGCCGTTTTGAATTTTCTCGGTAGGTAACTTTTCCCCAGAATCGGTTCATCATCTGTCTGAATAATTTTCTCTTTATCCAGCCACACTTCAGCATAAGCGTTTGTGCGCGGTAAAAGATGCTCCGAAATTTTCTTTGCCCATTCCCAGGATTGACGATGTAAAACAGATTCAACCGGGTTAGCAGTACACAACACATTACGGTTCACGTCCCCTGCTGTCGCTCGCGAATCCAGCCCGAGATGATTAAGCAATTTGTGTACCGGCTTGATGTCGTCTTTTAGAACGCCGTGCAGTTGCACCGTTTGTCGATTAGTAATACGTATACTGCCATAAAGCGTATGTTCACGGGCAAAGGCATCAATACCTAGCCACTGATGTGGCGTAATGATCCCTCCCGGCAAGCGGACACGCAGCATAACGGTGTGCAGCGGCTCTAATTTCTGAGCAATACGCTCTTGCCTGATATCCCGATCGTCCTGCTGATACATGCCATGAAATCGAATTAACTGAAAGTTATCTGCGACAAATCCTCCCGTTAACGGATCGTCTAAATCTCCCTGAATCGTTCCACGCAGGTAATTACTTTGTGTTTTAAGGCGTTCATTATCAGACAGTTTTTTATCGCTCATTATGCTCCCTCATTGCTTATTCTAACGTAGTGGAATAATACGGAGTGGAGTAAAACAAGCATTACATCAAATCGACAGATACAGTCCTTTTCATTTCCCCTATAACAGTAAATTATCCAGATAAAACAAAGCATTCACACAGCACAACAAACAGAATAAATAATTATTTCATATAGCGACAAGACATATATAAAGAATAAAAAAAGCCAGCGTGTTTACACAAACTGGCTATAAGCATTGAATCAGGCTGCTATTATTTCGTTAAGCCAAACCCAAATGGAAAGAGCGGTTTTTTACTGTCATAAGGAACACCGGGTTGCTGATTAAGTACCGCTTTCATAGAAGACGGTAGCTCAAATGGGAGTTTCCCGGTGTATGCCTCTCCAGAAATAAGCTGCTTGAGCAATACGTCGTCACTGATACCAAAGTTGGCAATAACTGCCTGTGTTTTATCAACGATATTGGTCAGAATCGCCGGGCGATCCAGATACACCGTCACGATGGTTGGCACGCTGGCACTGGCTCTGACAATCGTTTGGTACTCGGGATTGTCTGCGGTATAGGCCAATGAGCCTTCATGGTGTTTGGCCCCAAAGTAGAAATTTTTATGCGGTTGCTCATACGGTGCAACGCTGCGAACCAAAGCAACATCGGCAAGTTCTGGCGTATCCACCACAATCAACCCTGCGTTCTGGGCTACTTTCTTATCGATTCCAGAAAGCCAGACTTTACTTCCGGCGCGCAATGGCAAGATATTTTTATTTTGTAATAGCACCAGCGCACGTCTTTGTGCCTCGTCAGCCTGCTGCTGCCACTCAACTTTCCCAACGATCTGATTGGCCTGCTCTGCATGGACATAAGGACGTTCAAACAAACCGATTTGGAATTTCTGTTTCAGCAAACGCCTGACTGAGATATCCAGACGCGACTCCGCCAGTTTGCCCCCCTGCACAGCGTTAATGAGCACGGAAGAATTCGTGACGCCACCAAACTGGTCTACCCCAGCTTCCACCGCTTTAATAAATCGCTGCTCTACCGTCAGGTTTTCAACTCCCCACGGCATACCGCGCGGCACAGGCTTTTCATTCGGTTTAGAACCCGTGATGCAGTCATCTTTGCAATCATTGGTGATAAGCCAGTCGCTAAGAATGACACCATCAAATCCGTAAACCCCACGCAGCAGATCGGTTAATAGAAAACGGTTAAAGCCCGCACCAACTTGCTCAATCGGTTTTCCTTGCCACGTAGCCTCTTTCAAAATGGAATAGGTTGGCATAATACCCGCGACACGCGCCTCGAACGCCCCAGTAAAAGGCTCGATATGCTGTTGGAGATCGTTCTTTTTGAATATGGCATATTTGCCATAAACATTGTGGCTATCCCACCCATCTTGCGCAGCACCATACCCGACCCAGTGTTTGACAATGCTGATGACGCTTTGTGGATTAAGACCATTTCTGCCATTTTGCATGCCTTCGATATAACCCCTGACCATTTTCTTGGTTAATTCAGCATCCTCACCAAATGTCCCGCTACTCCTTGACCAACGAGGCTCCGTTGCGAGATCGGCTTGCGGCGATAGTGCCTCGGTGATCCCGACCGCACGATATTCCTGACGTACGATATCGGCAAACCGCCGGGTCAGCGATTCATCACCAATGGCTGCCAACCCCAGCGTTTCAGGCCATTTACTAAATTTCCCAGAGGAAACCGATGCCCCCACCAAATACTGGAAAGCATTACGCGGATCACTGCTGATGGTCAGGGGAATACCCAAGCGCGTATTTTCTGCAATCTGCTGTAATTTATTATTCTCCTCCGCCATTTGTGTCGGTTCGTCACCAGACAGGCGGGTGATGAAACTACTGATTGACCGTTCGGCAATCATTTTCCTAGCCGTATCAATATCATAAGCCGTACCCGCACCAATCACACTCCCCGTAGTCGGTGCAGAGCCGTGCATCATCAGCCCCGCTTTTTCCGCCAGCGTCATGCGCGTAACCAGATCGTCAGCGCGTTGATCGGGAGACAAACGCCAGTCTTCGTATGGGTTAACTTTTCCATCACGATTAAGGTCTTTAAATGTCAAACCATCCTGCAAAATTGTTGGCGCATCACGGTAGCCTAATTCTGCTTGCGATATCGCGGAAGCAATAGGCGAGAAAAATAAAGGTACGGAGGAAAATAACGGCGCAGCTAAAGATAAGACAACATTCAGTCTGTTTTTTCTCATTATGGTTACTCTCATTAAAGTATATTCCCCATCGAGCGGTAAAAAATAGCGCCCCCGCAGCGGCATCACTATTTTTAAATAAACCCATTATTCTCCCTGACGGATTTTTAAACGTAACGTCCTTATTCGAGATGAGACTATGCCAAATAAAAAATTGAACTCAATCTGGAGTGAGAATAATTTAGATGTATGTCAAATAATTATTTCGACACTCTAAATAATTAGATACTGTTATATAATTACTTAATGAAACTGTTATATAAGCATAGGAAAGAGTCAGGAGAAAAAGCAGAAAAAATCAAGAGAGGTAGAAAGTCTGCTCAGGCCAAGGCTACCCGAGCAGTGCTTAAATAGCGACAAGTACCCTGTAAAATCGACTATGTATAACGAACGATGATACCAATCGATACTTAATTACACGTCTTAAACACCATCTGATAGAGCGCCTGTAGCGCCAGCGCTACATCCGTCGTGGTAACGGATTCATCAGGATGGTGGCTGATGCCGCCGCGACAGCGGACAAATAACATCGCCACTGGCCAGCGTTCGGCAATCGCAATGGCATCATGCCCCGCGCCACTCGGTAGCATGAGCGTTTTTCCCTGTACCTGCGTCACCGCCTCGTTTAACGCGGATTGCAACGCGGGATCGCAGCGGGTTGCCGCAATACGATAATACTCTTCAGCACTGAACTGGCAGCCCCGCTGGTGTGCGATATCCTGCGCCAGCGTCAGCAGTTTTTGTAGCAACGCATCCAGTGGTGCATCCTCCGGCCCGCGAATATCCAATGTCATCTTCACTTCACCGGGGATGACGTTCGCCGCGCCCGGTAAGCATTGTAGCGTGCCAAACGTAGCGACCAGATGAGGATCGCTTTCGCGAGTCATCCGTTCTGCCTGCGCCATCCAGTCAGCGGCCGCCACCAGTGCATCCTGCCGTTGCGTCATCGGCACCGTTCCGGCATGCCCCGCCAGACCGAGAAATGTGCAGTTGAGCCGGCGCGCCCCGTTGATTGCAGTGACAACGCCCAGCGCCAGATCCTGCTGTTCCAGACACGGCCCCTGTTCAATGTGCAGTTCCAAATAAGCGACGATATCACTGACTGGCCGTGCCGCCTGCGCCACCTGAAACGGATCCAGCCCCGCGATGGTCAATGCCTGCGCCACGCTGGTACCTTCCGTATCCTCACACGCTAGCCAATTTTCCGGCCAGGTGCCCGTCAAGCCTCGGCTACCCAGCAGGGTAATGCCAAAACGTGTGCCTTCCTCATCGCCGAAACCGACGATTTCCAGCGCCACAGGCAAGCGGATTCCCTGTTGATGAAATGTACGAACCACTTCAATCGCGGTTAATACGCCCAACATGCCGTCGTAACGTCCGGCATTGCGTACCGTATCCAGATGCGAACCCAGTAGCAGTGCCGGTGCATCCGGCGTCAATCCATCATAACGACCGCAAATATTGCCGACGCTATCCTGCCAGACGTTCATTCCCGCTTCACACATCCACTCCCCTACCAACCTATTGGCACGCAGGTGTTCCAGCGATAGGTAGACACGGGTCAGTTGACCGGGCGTTTCGCTAATTTCAGCTAGCGCATCGCAGCGCAACATAATCTGTTCCGCAGCAGCCTGTGCAGCAGGTGACGACAATAGAGGTTCACTCATGCACGCTCCTCATTCGACGCGTAGCTGTTCCAGGCGGCCTGCAAGGCCTCGCCTTGTACGGTGTTGAATCCAAGACGATTCAGTACCGCCTCCAGCGCCGTTAACGTTTGCATCACGCAGTCTTTACGTGCGTTGTAACCCATGGTGCCGATACGCCAGATTTTGCCCTGAAGCGGGCCAAACGAGGTGCCAATCTCAATCGCGAAGTCTTCCAACAACAGCTTACGTACCTGCTCACCATGAACACCAGCGGGAATCACTACGCCCAGTACGTTATTCATTTTGTGGTTGAGATCGCCAAACGTTTCCAGCCCCATACCCTGGATCCCCGCCACTAGCGCATTGCCGTGTAGCGCATGGCGAGCAATGCTGCGATCCAGCCCTTCCTCGAGGATCACTCGCGCACACTCGCGTGCTGCGAACAGCATACTTGTCGCTTCAGTGTGATGGTTTAGGCGCTCCGGCCCCCAGTAATCCATGACCATCCCCAGATCGAAATAGTTGGAATAGATCATCTCATCGTCGCCGTCCTGATGCGCGTCGGTTCTGATCCCCTGCTCGACACATTTACGACGACGGATCACCGCTTCCATCTGCGGGCTCAATGTAATGGGTGAACTACCAGACGGCCCGCCGAGACACTTCTGCAAGCCGGCGGAAACCGCATCCAAACCCCATTTATCGGTTTCCAGCGGATTACCACCGAAAGACGCCGTGGCATCGGTATAGAACAACACGCCGTGGCGACGGCAAATCTCACCTAACGCTTCCAGCGGTTGCAGCATCGTGGTCGACGTATCGCCCTGTACCGTCAGCAGCAGGCGCGGGCGCACCGTTTTGATCGCTTCTTCGATCTGCTCAGGTGAGAACACCTCCCCCCACGGCACTTCAATGGTATGGACGTCAGCACGACAGCGGCGGGCAATCTCACACAGCAAATGACCAAAACGACCAAACACCGGTACCAGCACCTTATCGCCAGGGCGAATCGCCGACAGCAGAATCGCTTCGATACCTGCACGCGAGGTACCGTCCACCAGCATCGTCCAGCGGTTTTCCGTGCGGAAAAGTTGACGATAGAGTGCCATGACCTGATTCATATAATTGGTCATCGCGGGGTCATACTGACCAACCAGTTGGCTGGCCATCGCCCGTAATACGCGCGGATCGGCGTTGATCGGCCCCGGCCCCATCAACAGGCGGTGGGGTGGGTTAATTTGCGCGTACAGTTCGCTGCTCATGGTTATTGCTCCAGACTTTTGTTTCGACTTACACATTCGAAGAAAGTAATTACGCTTCCGATAATCCCCGCACCGAAGCGATAAACTGTTTCAGTTCACGGGTTTGCGGGTTAGCAAACAGCGTTTTGCTGTCACCCTGCTCCCAGACCTTACCTTGATGCATAAACACCACGCGGTCCCCTACTTCACGGGCAAAATTCATTTCATGCGTGACCAGAATCAGCGTCATACCTTCTGCGGCAAGCTGTTCCAACACCTTCAACACTTCGCCGACTAATTCAGGATCGAGTGCTGACGTAATTTCGTCGCACAACAGAACTTTTGGGTTCATTGCCAATGCACGGGCAATGGCGACTCGCTGCTGCTGACCGCCCGACAGATTGGCGGGATAATAATGAATACGTTCTCCCAGCCCGACCTTGTTGAGCATCTGTTCACCTAACGCCTGACACTCTGCCGCGCTTTTACCCAGCACGCGGCGCGGTGCCAGCATTACGTTTTCCAGCGCCGTCATGTGTGGAAACAGATTAAAGTTCTGGAACACCATCCCGACCGAGCGGCTGATCTCCCGCGCCTGCGAATCTCTATCGGTGACCGTCATTCCGCCCAGTTTGATGCTACCGTCCTGATAGCCTTCCAAACCGTTCATACAGCGCAGTAGCGTACTCTTACCAGAGCCGCTGCGCCCGATGATCGAAATGACTTCACCCATTTCAATATCCAGATCCACCCCTTTCAGGACATGGTTCTGACCGTAGTATTTTTGGACCTGATTAATGGTTATGAGCGGCATTGAATTTCTTCTCCAAATAGCGGCTGTAGTAAGAGAGCGGGTAGCACATTAGGAAATAGCCCAGCGCCACCAATCCAAACACTTTAAACGGCTGATAGGTCACGTTATTCAACATAGTTCCCGCTTTAGTCAGTTCGATAAATCCGATGATTGACGCCAGCGCAGTGCCTTTGATCACCTGCACAGAGAACCCTACGGTAGGTGCGATAGCGATACGCATTGCCTGCGGCGCAATCACTCGATAAAGCGTCTGACCGAAATCCAACCCGAGACAGCGCGACGCTTCCCACTGCCCTTTCGGTAACGCTTCCACGCTGCCGCACCAGATATCCACCAGAAAAGCGCTGGTAAATAGCGTCAGCGCCAATGCCGCCGCCGTCCACGGGCTCACATCAATACCGAACAGTGCCAGTCCGAAAAACGCGAGAAACAGCTGCATCAGCAACGGCGTGCCCTGAAAGAGCTCGGAATACAGATGGACAAAGCGGGTCGCCCATTTGCGTTTGGTCAGTCGCAACAGCATGAGCGGAAACGTCACCAGTGCACCGCCGATGAAGGCCGTCAGTGACAATAGCAACGTCCAGCGAGCCGCCAGCAACAGGTTGCGCACAATATCCCAATCGGTAAATGTCATTATTGCTGACTCCCTAAGAAACGCCGCCCCGCCAGCAGTAAGAGTTGCCGCATCAGAACAGACAGCACGAGGTAACACAGCGTGGTCGCCAGATACACTTCAAAGCTCAGAAACGTACGGGACTGAATCAGGTTGGCAGCAAAAGTCAGTTCCTCGTAGGAAACCTGCGACACCACCGACGATCCCAACATGACGATGATGCACTGGCTGACCAGCGCCGGATAAATCCGCTGAAGCGCAGGCGGCAAAATCACGCGCAGAAAAGTCTGCATTCGTGTCAGCCCCAGTACGCGAGCAGCTTCCCACTGACCTTTAGGCGTCACCTGAATCCCCGCGCGGATAATCTCTGTGCTATATGCACCAAGATTAATCAACATCGCTAACAGCGCAGCCTCCCCGGCCGTTAGCTTCCAACCCAGACTCGGCAAGCCGAAGACGATAAAGAACAGTTGAACCACAAACGGCGTATTGCGAATCAGCTCGACGTAGATCCCCCATAGCCGACTCAGCAGGGTGGGCTTGCCGCTACGCAAAGCCGCACCGCAGATACCGATGGCGATGCCGCCAAGGGTTGCCATGACTGTCAGCTCAATGGTGACCCACAGCCCCGCCAGTAGCTCAGGCCAGAACGGCAACAGTGCGGAAAAATTAAGCTGATAGGTCATGGCGCACTCCCGTTACGCTTTGATGCTGGCTGGCAATGGCGCTTTCAGCCATTTTTCCGATAGGCTATTAAGCGTATCGTCTTTCAACGCCTGTTCGATCAACGCGTCGACTTTCGCTTTCAGCGCAGGTTCGTCTTTCTTCAGCCCGATGTAGCACGGCGAATCTTTCAGCATAAACTTCGCGACGGGGGCTTTAGTCGGGTTCTGCTCGGCGATAGCGGCAACCACCAGATTCCCTGTGGCAACGAACTCCACCTGTCCTGACAGATACGCCGACAGCGTGGTGTTGTTATCTTCGTAGCGCTTAATCTGTGCGGCCTTCGGTGCCGTCTCCGTCAATACCATATCTTCGACCGCACCGCGTGTGACGCCAATGCTTTTCCCTTCCAGTGCTTCTGACGAAGCTAACGCGCTATCTTTCGGTCCGAAGACTCCCAGAAAGAACGGCGCATAAGCACGACTGAAATCGATCACTTTTTCACGCTCGGCATTTTTACCCAGGCTGGAGATCACCAGATCGACCTTATTGGTTTGCAGGTATGGCACGCGGTTGGCGCTGGTTACCGGAACCAGTTGCAACTTTAGTTTCATCTCTTTTGCCAGATAGCGCGCGATATCGATGTCATAGCCCTGCGGTTGCAGATCGGTGCCTACCGATCCAAACGGAGGGAAATCCTGCGGTACTGCGACACGCAGCACACCGCGTTTCTCGATATCCTGCAACTGATCGGCCATCGCACTACCGGCCTGAACCAGTAACATCGCAGCACCCATCACCGCCAGTAACCCTTTTTTGATGCCCAGTTTATTGATCAACATCGTCTCTGCCCCCGGTTAGTGTAATTGAAACGAAAGATTCTTAAAAAAGAAAAATTGAAACTATCGTTACAAATATTAAGCAAGGAGTGTGCCAGATTCCATGAGTACTCTTAGCGATGAGGAGCAGCGTTAGAAGGTCAGAGAGTTTTTCTAAATCACGGGATAGCTATGGATATAGATAGGGGTATGTAATATCGGTGAAAAATGTCGTGCGTGATTGCAGAAAGATAATTTATGCAACTCATGCACTACGCCCGAGTCTTTTGTTTTTTATGACTTATTCGCGTAAAAAATTGCGCTGAGGTGAGCATGACCGCCGGATGAGCGGCAGGGACGCCGCGAAAGCCAGCGCCGCGCAGGGAGCGCGTCGCTGGCGGTCCGTGTTGCGGGCATGAACGCCGAAGGTACCGCGAAGCGGCGCAATTCCGCGAAAAAAGCCTGGGTTCATAGGGCAAGCGGCGTTTGAGCTGCCCTATGTCGGGCGTGGCGCTGCGTCACAAAAATAATCCGGTGCTATCACGCCCGAAACGATCTGCATGGCTATATAACAACCGCTCAAAATGCACCATTAAAGTGCAATAGCACCATCCCAACGCACCATTAGCGTTGTTCAAGCTCGTCCAGTTCACCATAAAGATCGGCAATCTGATGGATACGCTGACGTCCATCGCGCAGCATTTCATGTAATAACGCATTGCTGATCACATTCACCAGACTCATGGCGGACGAATAGCTATCAAACGCCGATACGCTGTCCAGCGGGACGCACAATGACCAGGTTGCCAGTGACATCAGCGTGCTAACTTGAGGTTCGCAGAGCAGTAACACAGGCACACCGCGTTTTTGCAGTTGTAATAGCAGCGGTTGGATCAAGCGTGGACGGCGGCGAAAGGCCACCACAATCACGACATCCTGCGCAGTGAGATCGACCAGTTCTTCGGATAACGTCTGCCCCGGCTGCGTCAGTAGCGTAACCTGTTGACGAATCTGAAGCAGCTGCTGGCGCAAGTGCAGCGCTACCGGATAGCTGTTGCGTAGCCCAATCAGACACAGGCGCTGCGCCTGCATCAGCGCCTGAATAACAGCACCAAACTGTACGGGGTCAATCTGGTTTATCCACTGCGTCAGGTTCGCCATTTCCTGCTTGTAATGCCGCGCCAGTAGCGTATTCCCCTGCACGGCATCACGATTATCCGCCAGCGGCATCCCACTCTGGCGCAACGTTCTGAGCTCATCACGCATGTCACGATAGCTGGGGTAGCCCAGCCGTTTGAACAAACGGCTGACGGTCGCCTTGGAGACACCACTCAGCCGCGCCAGCTCGGCGCTGTTATAGCTAATCAGATCGTCAAAGTGATCGAAGATGAAATCCGCGACGCGCTGTTCCTGCGGTGAAAGCTCACTATAGCGATCCCGTAATCGTTCATCTATTTGCATCATCGTCTCTCGTCCATTGCGCTTGCTGTAACGTTTGTTTCATTGCGCAGAACATAGCACAGGATTGTCAGGATGATACAGATACACCTTTTGGCACCGTATACCGACTTTACGCTGCACCGAAAAACTGGAACGCCATTTGCTTTATATAGCCTAAATAATTCGAGTTGCAGGAAGGCGGCAACACAGTGAATCCCCAGGAGCTTACATAAGTAAGTGACTGGGGTGAGCGAGGAAAGCCAACGCACATGCGGCTCGAAGTATGACGGATATAGCTAAGGTTAATAACACTCACCCTACATAACATTTAAAAAAGGAATTCCGGCATGATGCAAAGTAATACCGCCCCGCTAGGCATGGCGGTGGCACCTCATCATTTAGCCAGCGCCAGCGCATTGGCTGTTCTGCGTGAGGGCGGCAACGCCATTGAAGCCATGGTCGCAGCGGCGGCAACCATTGCCGTGGTGTACCCACATATGAATGGGATCGGCGGCGATGGTTTCTGGCTGATTGTGCCGCCACGCGGTGAACCTGTCGCCATTGATGCCAGCGGTGCTGCGGGGTCGCTAGCCTGCCGTGAGTTCTATCAGGGTGAAAGCCGTATTCCGCACCGCGGCCCCAAAGCGGCGCTGACAGTCGCGGGCACCGTCGGCGGCTGGCAGGAAGCATTGGAGTTCTCTCAAGAGCTGGGAGGCGAACCGCTACCGCTCGCTCGTTTACTGTCTGATGCTATTCGCTATGCGGCAGACGGCATTCCCGTCACGCAATCGCAGGAAGATGCGCTCACCCAGCGCTATCACGAACTGAGCGATTTCCCGGCCTTTAGCCAACTCTTTATGCCGCAGGGAAATATCCCGCGTGCAGGCAGCCGTTTCACACAGCCTGACTTAGCAGATACCTTGACGACGCTGAGCATTGAAGGGCTGGACAGCTTTTATCGCGGCTCCGTCGCCGCCCGTCTTTCGGCGCAGATGGCGCAGATTGGGATGCCGCTGACGGCTGACGATCTGGCGAACTACCGCGCCAAGCGAACGACGCCGCTGGTGCTGAAACACAGTAAAGGCGATATCTATAACCTCGCGCCGCCGACGCAGGGTCTGGTGTCCCTCGCGATCCTCGGCCTGACCGATCATTTAGAAATGGAAGATCTGAGCGATAGCCAGACGATCCATCGCATTGTCGAATCCACCAAGCTAGCGTTTGGCCTACGTGACCGCTTCATTACCGATCCCAAGCTGATGACGCAAAATGTTCAGGCGCTGCTGGAAAACGATGTGCTTGGTGCACTGGCGCGACAGGTCGATACGCGAAAAGCCGCATTGTGGGGAGAAGGCAAAGGCCCCGGCGACACCGTCTGGATGGGCGTATGCGACAGCAGCGGCCTGTGTGTCTCTTTCATTCAAAGTATTTACCACGAATTCGGCAGCGGAGTTGTGCTACCGGGAACCGGCGTGCTCTGGCAAAACCGCGGTGCCTCGTTCAGTCTCGATCCCGCACACCTGTTAGCGTTGGAGCCGGGCAAGCAACCTTTTCATACCTTAAACCCCGCCGCCGCACGTCTGTCCGACGGACGCACAATAGTTTACGGCTCGATGGGCGGAGACGGGCAACCACAGACGCAGGCGGCCATCTTTATCCGTCACGTCCAGCAAGGGCTACCGCTGCAACAGGCGATTACCGCTCCACGCTGGCTACTGGGCCGCACCTGGGGACAGTCCTCCGACACACTGAAGATCGAAGACCGTTTTAAACCCGCCACCGTGGATGCACTGCGTCAACTAGGCCATGACGTCGAGCTGTTGAGCAGCTTTAGCGAAACCGTCGGCCATGCTGGAGCCATCGTGCGCCACACCAGCGGCATGCTGGAAGGCGCTTTCGATCCACGCAGTAACGGCAGTGCGGCAGGCTTCTAGTCCTACTTAACCGGGAGAAAACAGAATGACGATAATCGAACAAGACACGCTGACAGCGTATCTGCAACAGATGGAAACGCTGCTATCTCTGCAACTCAGCCAGGAGCGGCGTCAGGAACTGTTAGTGCAATTCAGCCGCATCAATGCCATGGCACAGCCGTTAATGGAATTCCCCCTTGATGAGCATCAGGATGTTGCCGGGGTTTATACGCTATGAGTTTATACGCCAAGCATGCGTCCTCATCGTTATCCATCCGCCAGATCCAGCAAGGTTTGGAAGCTGGAACGTTCTCCGCCGGGGAGCTTGCGCAGCAGGCACTGAGCGCGATTGAGCAGACCAATCCCACGATTAATGCTTATACCCATGTCACCGGCGAACGCATGTTGGCAGAAGCAGAGCGTATTGATGCGAGCCGTCAACGCGGGGAAACCTTACCCGCGCTGGCCGGTGTGCCTTATGCCGTAAAAAACCTGTTTGATGTCAGCGGCGAAACCACGCTGGCGGGTGCCGAACTTCTCAGCCAACGCCCCGCCGCTGCGCAGGATGCCTTTGCCATCCGTCAGCTTGCCAGTCAAGGCGCGCTGCTGTCCGGCATGTTGAATATGGACGCCTATGCCTACGGCTTTACCACCGAAAACACACATTACGGCCCCACGTGTAACCCGCTCGACACGCAGCGTATTGCCGGGGGGTCGTCTGGAGGATCGGCGGCAGCCGTCGCCGCAGGACTGGTTAATTTCACATTGGGCAGCGACACGAATGGCTCGATCCGCGTGCCGTCATCGCTATGCGGCATTTTCGGTCTGAAGCCGACGTTTGGCCGTTTATCACGCCACGGTAGCCACCCGTTTGTTGCCAGCCTCGACCACATCGGCCCGTTTGCACGTAGCGCGGACGATCTGGCATTAGTGTTCGATGCGCTACAAGGCCGCGATGAGCACGATCGTTTTCAGGCTGAACGGGGAATACTCTCCACCGCCACACAGTTAGAAGCGGGCAGCAACGGGCTACGCTATGCGGTGCTTGATGGCTACTTTTCCACATGGAGTAGCGAGGAGGCAAAGACTGCCGTCCACCAGATTGCACAGGCACTGGGCGCACAGGACAGCCTGACGTTAACCGACGCCGCGCTGGCACGTAGCGCCGCCTTTATTCTGTCGGCCAGCGAAGGCGGGAACCAGTATTTGCCCGCTTTACGCACTCAGCCTGAACGTTTCGAGCCACTATCACGCGAGCGGTTGCTGGCTGGGGCGATGATCCCCGCCGCCTGGTATGTACAAGCCCAGCGCTTCCGCAGCTATTTTCGCCAACAGACGCTGGCGTTGTTTGAACACACCGACCTGCTGATTGCTCCCGCGACGCCCTGCTCTGCCACGCTCATTGGGCAGGAAACGATGCGTATTAATGATACCGACCTGCCCGTCCGCGCCAATATGGGCATGCTGACACAACCGATCTCTTTCGTCGGGCTACCCGTCGTGACAGTGCCGATAGCAACCGCCAGCGGTCTGCCGATAGGTATTCAGATTATTGCCGCACCGTGGCGCGAGGATCTTTGCCTGCGGACGGCATGGGCGCTTGAGCAGCAGGGAATCACGTAT
Source organism: Pectobacterium zantedeschiae (assembly GCF_004137795.1). Classification (GTDB taxonomy): domain Bacteria; phylum Pseudomonadota; class Gammaproteobacteria; order Enterobacterales; family Enterobacteriaceae; genus Pectobacterium; species Pectobacterium zantedeschiae. Next base: position 25,949 of record NZ_NWTM01000006.1, on the reverse strand, counting down.
ACCCGTCATACTTAAAGTTGCATGTGCGTTGGCTGTGACCAAATACTCGGCCCATCGTGTGCCTCGCCTCACAGGGGCCGCTGCTAGCAGCGCAAGCTCACCGGGATGCCTTCCCTTGCCGTCTGCCTGAAACTCGAATTATTTAGGGTATATACCTTATGAGGAAAGAAAATATGTTGCCTGACGATATCAACCAACCGGATGTGCTGGCCGATGTGACTGCCGCGTTCTATCGCTACGAAAAAGCCTTAACCGGTAACGACATTACAGTGCTGGATGAGCTGTTCTGGCACGATGAAAAAACGGTGCGCTACGGTGCGGGAGAAAATCTATACGGGATTGAGGAAATCCGCGCCTTTCGCCTCGCTCGTCCCTCTGCCGGTTTGGACAGAACACTACGTAATACGGTCATTACCACCTACGGTCATGATATGGCCGTCGCCAGCACCGAATTTACCCGCGCAGGCAGCACGAAGATTGGCCGCCAAATGCAAACCTGGGTAAAAATGCCCGAAGGATGGCGCATTGTCGCCGCCCACGTCAGCCTGATGAGCGAATGACAAAGGGGGATTTTCCCCCTATCGCTACATCCACAGAATTCAATCTTCAAGGCTGGCGGTGATACACCGCTTCAATATTGTATCCATCAGGGTCATGTACAAATGCGGCGTAATAATCTTGATGATAATTTGGACGCAATCCCGGCGGCCCATTATCTCTACCACCCGCCGCAATAGCGGCAGCAAAAAAAGCCGCCACATGCTCTCGCGAGGCGGCACTGAACGCGAAATGCACCGCAGGACAGGGCTCGCCTTTTGACTGATAAATCCAGAATTCACCACCGGGGTCGCTCGACTGGCCATATCCTTCCGTCACAGCAAAACTGACGGCAAACGACATGTCCTTAATCAGTGTGTAACCCAGTGGTTCAAGCGCCGCGGCATAGAAGTGTCGGCTACGGGCAATATCCCTCACCGGGATGCTCAGGTGATCTAACACGATGGCCTCTTTCGATAGTCGTTATGGATGATATTTAACCATAATAACCCTGTATTTTGACTGGATAATGCGATCGCGATCGGCAAAAGAGAAACACACGATGACTCGCGAAACAGTCCACCGAATCAGTACTTCCATACTGTTTTTATTCCACCTAAATATGACAAATATATTATTCAGAACGCTCTCATTTATTGGTGGGAATTAACGCAATCATTTTACTCATTATATCTTTGCTATACTGTATAAAATACCGACAGATATCATAAGTAAAAAATGTACCTGCGTCGGCCTATTTGAGTGTCTACAAGCCAAAAATCGTGACTTATTTACCCTATTATTCGATTAGTGGAATTCACTATAAATAGTGATTTATCCACAATCAAAAAAGGTTATATCAACCTCAAATACAATACGTAAAAATCGACAGGTAACGCACTGTTATAAAAAGAGTTATCCGTTAAATTAAAAATCATAAAGATCACGTAAATCATGAAGATAACGTAGCAACAATCACGTTATCTCTCTCACTAATATTGGTCTAACAAGAGGCCGCATCGAACCAATAAAGGGTTGTCTCAGAATCTGAGTATGGTAGGGTAGATTATGTTTAATCATTATCAGGGTTAGGTTATAGAATTATAAACGACACAGGAAAACAATAATTTCATGGCAATTAAACTTGAAGTAAAGAACCTTTATAAGATATTTGGCGAGCACCCAGACAGAGCATTTAAACTGATTGATAAAGGCCTGAGCAAAGATCAGGTATTTGAAAAAACAGGGCTTACTGTCGGGGTAAAAGATGCCAGTCTGGCCATTGAAGAAGGCGAGATATTTGTCATCATGGGATTATCCGGTTCCGGCAAATCAACCATGGTACGCCTTCTCAATCGTCTGATCGAACCCACTCGGGGTCAGGTACTGATCGACGGTGAAGATATCTCCAGGATATCCGATACTGCGCTGCGCGACGTGCGTCGTAAGAAGATCAGTATGGTGTTCCAATCCTTTGCGCTCATGCCGCATCTGAATATCCTCAATAATACCGCGTTTGGTATGGAACTGGCTGGCGTACCGAAAGCGGAACGCGAGCAAAAAGCACTGGATGCCCTACAGCAGGTCGGCCTTGAAGCCTACGCGGCGTCTTACCCAGATGAGCTGTCTGGCGGGATGCGGCAACGTGTCGGTCTGGCGCGTGCGTTAGCGAATAACCCCGATATCCTGTTGATGGATGAGGCATTCTCCGCACTCGATCCGCTGATCCGTACTGAAATGCAGGATGAGTTAGTCAAACTCCAGTCTCGTCATCAACGCACTATCGTCTTTATCTCGCACGATCTGGATGAAGCGATGCGCATCGGTGACCGGATTGCCATCATGCACGGCGGTGAAGTGATTCAGGTCGGTACACCCGATGAGATCCTGAATAACCCAGCCAATGACTATGTGCGCACCTTTTTCCGCGGTGTCGATATCAGCCACGTGTTTAGCGCCAAAGATATCGCCCGTCGTCGTCCGGTCACCTTAATCCGTAAAACTCCCGGCGTGGGACCGCGCTCCGCACTGAAAATCCTTCAGGATGAAGATCGTGATTACGGCTACGTACTGGAAGGTGGTAAACGCTTCATTGGCGTCGTGTCTATTGATTCACTGAAGCAGGCGCTGAAAGAACAGCTGCCGCTGGAACAGGCGTTACTGCCCGAACCTGCTCCCGTGCCCGCAGATATGTCACTCAACGAGCTGATTTCTCAGGTCGCACAGGCTCCCTGTGCCGTCCCTGTTGTCGGCGAAAACCATGAGTACATTGGCATCATTTCCAAAGGAATGCTGCTACAGGCACTGGATAAGGAAGGAGTGACCAATGAGTAAATCAACACCGAATCCGTGGGATAACACCACGACACAAAATCAACCTGCCGACCAAAACGCAACGCCTGAGCAGGGTAATAACGCCGCGCAAAGTGATCCGTGGGCAACCAGCACGCAGAACGCACCCGCCGATCACGCGGCTGATAGTGCTACACCAGCACAGCACGGCTCGACACCTGATAGCGCAACGCAAAGCAGCGATCCCTGGTCTACTGGCGCCCCTGCGCAGGACGCCCCCGCTCACGGTAGCGATGCCTGGAGCAGCGCGCCGGCTCCCGATGGTTCCGCCGATGCTGCTCATCAGGCTGCACAATCCGGTAGTGACTGGTTAAACAGCGCAGCTCCTGCGACGCCCGAGCATTTCAACCTGCTTGATCCGTTCAAGGACACGCTGATCCCACTGGACAGTTGGGTCACCCACGGTATCGACTGGGTCGTGCTGCACTTCAGACCGATCTTCCAGGGCATTCGCGTGCCGGTCGATTTTATTCTGGGCGGCTTCCAGCAGTTTCTGTTGGGGATGCCTGCACCGATTGCCATTCTGGTGTTTTCACTGATTGCCTGGCAGATGTCCAGCCTCGGTATGGGCGTGGCAACGCTACTGTCTCTGATTGCGATTGGCGCAATCGGTGCCTGGTCGCAGGCCATGGTTACATTGGCGCTGGTGCTGACGGCACTATTTTTCTGCGTACTCATCGGGCTTCCCATGGGGATCTGGCTGGCGCGTAGCGAACGGGCCGCGAAGTTTATCCGACCGCTGCTAGATGCCATGCAGACCACGCCCGCGTTCGTTTATCTGGTGCCTATCGTCATGCTGTTCGGTATCGGTAATGTGCCGGGTGTCGTGGTGACCATCATATTTGCCCTGCCGCCGATTATCCGCTTAACGATTCTGGGTATTCGTCAGGTGCCAGCCGATCTGATTGAGGCCGCGGAGTCATTCGGTGCCAGCCCGCGCCAGATGCTGTTTAAGGTTCAGCTCCCGCTGGCCATGCCGACCATCATGGCTGGTGTTAACCAGACGCTGATGCTGGCGCTGTCTATGGTGGTTATCGCCTCGATGATCGCCGTGGGTGGTCTGGGTCAGATGGTTCTGCGCGGTATTGGCCGTCTGGATATGGGTCTGGCTGCCGTCGGTGGTGTCGGGATTGTTATTCTGGCCATTATTCTTGACCGTCTTACGCAGTCTCTGGGGCGCGATCGTCGCAGCAAGGGCAATAAAAGCTGGTACGCCAGTGGCCCGATTGGCCTGCTGACCCGCCCTTTCATCAAGCAGTAACGCTCGTCCCGCCTGTCTGGCCAATGTCAGACAGGCGGCGACATTCACTATTCGTTTTATCCACACATTAATTTTATTAGCAATAACTTACCATTTACCCTAAATAATTCGAGTTTCAGGCAGGCGGCAAGGGAAGGCATCCCGATGAGCTTACAGAGGTAAGTGATTCGGGTGACTGAGCGCAGCCAACGCACATGCAACTTGAAGTATGACGGGTATAAAGATAGAGGGAATCATGATGCCAAACACCAAACTTTGGGCCGCTGCCCTGACTACCGCACTGTTGAGTACGCAGGTTTACGCCGCCGACACCGCGCTACCGGGTAAAGGTATTTCCGTTATTCCAGTGCAAAGCACAATCTCCGAGGAAACGTTCCAGACGCTGCTGGTCAGTCGCGCGCTGGAAAAGCTGGGCTATGACGTGCAATCTCCTCGTGAAGTGGACTACAACGTCGCCTACACCTCGATTGCTTCCGGCGATGCGACATTTATCGCGGTTAACTGGGATCCGCTGCACGCCGACCAATATAAGGCTGCCGGTGGTGACGCGAAATTCTACCGTCAGGGTGAATATGTCTCCGGTGCTGCTCAGGGTTACCTGATCGATAAGAAAACTGCTGAGAAATACAAAATCACCAATATTGCGCAGCTAAAAGATCCGAAAATTGCCAAACTGTTTGATACCAATGGTGACGGCAAAGCCGACTTGACAGGCTGTACGCCGGGCTGGGGATGTGAAGCCGCTATCAATCACCATCTTCCCGCTTATGGCTTAACCAATACGGTCGAGCATAATCAGGGCAATTATGCAGCGATGATCGCCGATACCATCACGCGTTACAAAGAAGGCAAACCGATTCTGTACTACACCTGGACACCGTACTGGGTGAGTGATGTGCTGGTTCCGGGCCGTGATGTCGTCTGGTTACAGGTGCCTTTCTCTTCTCAACCGGGTGAAATGAAAGATGTCAGTACCAAGCTGCCAAACGGTGCCGACTATGGCTTCCCCGTTAACACGATGAAGATCGCTGCGAACAAAGCATGGGCCGAGAAAAATCCCGCAGCGGCGAAACTGTTCGCGATCATGAAGCTGCCGATTGCCGATGTGAATGCGCAGAATCTGCGCATGCATGAAGGTCAGGGGTCACAGAAAGATATCGAACGTCATGTTGATGGCTGGATTAAAGCCCACCAGCAGCTGTTTGACGGCTGGGTGAAAACCGCAGCAGATGCAGCGAAATAACCCCCCTGTCGATAAGCGCCCTTTCCAACGAAAGGGCGCTATTTTCCTTCGTTCCCGCCACAACACGTCACAACCCTGACGCCTCACCAAGCACAATCAGAAAATCATTGTATATTGTCGTTCAGAAACGCGTGGATGACAGGGATGATGTCATTTGCATGCGTTTCTAAAGCAAAGTGTCCGGTATCGTAGAAACGGATATCAGCATAGGGAATATCCCGCTTCCACGCTTCAGCACCGGCAGGCAAAAAGTAAGGATCGTGGCGACCCCAGACAGCAAGCAGCGGCGGTTGCTTCTCACGGAAGTAAGCTTGGAATTCAGGATAACGCTGAACATTGGAGGCGTAATCCAGTAGTAGATCCAGTTGAATATCAGCATTGCCAGGGCGGGACACATGCAGCCCTTCAAGAGTGTATCCATCAGGAGAGACAAGGCTGGTATCACTGACGCCTTCTAAATACTGCCATTTTACGGAGGCTGCGGTTGGGAAATCATGAAGAGCAGCACGGTTTTCTGCCGTCGGTGATTGCCAATATCGTCTGATCGCATCCCATCCTTGCGCCAAACCTTCTTCATAAGCATTACCGTTCTGCGAAATAATTGCCGTAATGCGATCGGGATGGGCCGCAGCGAGACGCCATCCAACAGGTGCGCCATAATCATGAACCATGATCGCATAGCACTGGAGCTTTAACTGTTCAGTGAACCGATCGATCGTCTTCGCCAGATTATCAAACGTATAGTCATACTCATCACTTCCCGGCGATTCCGTGAAACCGAAGGACGGCAGATCGGGAGCAATTACGTGATAATTCTCAGCCAGTACTGGAATCAGTTCTCGAAACATGTACGAGGATGCAGCGAATCCATGCAGTAGCAAAATGCTGGGTGATGATGGTTTTCCTGCTTCACGATAGAAAATGTTTACGTTACCAACCCGCTCATAGCGGTAGTGGACTTGGGTCTCGGGTGTCGTAGCTATATCAGTATTCACAGTCTCTTTCCTTTGTAACCCTTAAAGTGGTTATTTGAAGGTTACAAATATTTAGTGTAACCTGTCAATATCATTTTAAGGGTTACATCAATGCACACATCACCGATAGCTCAGCCTCACTTTCTCGCAAACAATCTCGCGTTGGACCTCATCAACAGTGCATTTGGAACAGGAAATGAATACCACGACTGTTTGACGGATGACGCAAGTGTCATCGCTTGGCTTAAAGCGGCTAAGCAACTGCCTGAAAATTTTACAAACACGCCGACAGGCCTAGCTCATGAAGCTCTGGCACTGCGTCAGGCCATGGTTCAGACAATAGAGGCCGTCCGATCGGGTAAGGAATATAACCCTGAACGAATAAACCAAATCCTTGATAGTGGACGTCCAGTGAGAATGCTGGAATGGAATAGTCAGCAGGCTGGTTTCAGCGTAGTTGAATGCAGGAGGGATAATAGCTGCGCCAGCTTACTCGAACCGGTAGCAATAGCGTTCGCTGCTCTGATTTCTGGGCCTGAGATAAAATATATTCGCCAGTGTGAGGCGCACGACTGTACGCTGTTCTTTCTGGATACCACCAAATCACATCGTCGGCGATGGTGCAGTATGGCGCTCTGTGGCAACAGAATGAAAGTCGCGGCATTCCGCTCGCGTAAGCAGGAAACAGACTGACAGCGGCGACAATGAATATGAACACTGGCCATGAGAAAACGTCAAAAGTACGCGTTCAATCCATCAGTTAGAGGCCTTCCCTTTGCATGACGCCCCTTTCGCGGAAGGGGCGTTCTTTACTGGTAAGCGGCAATTATGGCAGTTTAACGATTTCGACCCAGTTCGCGCCTTTTCCGGTCGGGTAGCGTCCCACTCGCACGAGATCCCCGTTATCCTGATTGATGCGATACACCGACAGTGACGTCGATTTCTCACCGCTGGCGATCAGGAATCTCCCGCTTGGATCGATCTGAATACCGCGCGGCTGCGCTTCCGTCGGGTAGCGTGTAATGTATTTCAGTTGACCCGTTTTCGGCTCAACCCGCAGCAGTGTAATCATGCTTTTAGTGCGTTCAGACACATAAAGGAATTTTCCATTCGGTGTCAGACGCAAATCGGCGCTCCATATCTGCGGTCGGCTATCAGCATTCTTTTTATCAGGCGTGATAGTTCCAGCCCTCATCCCAGCGTCTGCCGGAACGGTGTCCGTGTAATCCAACAGCGTAAGCTGCCCTGTCTTTTCATTCACTGACAGACGCGCGACTTTGCCGGACAATTCATTGCTCACGTAGAGCGTTTTATTATCTGGTGATAACACCAGATGGCGCGGCCCATTCCCTTCAGGAAGCTTAATTTCTGCGGGCTCATTCGGCGTTAACGTTCCCGTTTTCGCATCAAACCAGAACTGTACGATTTGGTCGCCGCCGAGGTTGCTGGCAAAGACCAATCTGTTTTTACGATCGGCAACAATACTGTGTGCCTTCTCACCTGTCGGCACCACCGTGACCGCACTCGCGTTCACCTTGCCATCATTATCAATGCCGTTAACCGCGATTTTATTGCCGCCGTACGACGCGCTGAACAGCCATTTCCCCGTAAGATCCGTCGAGATGTAGGCCATGCTGTCCGGCAATTCTGCTTTGCCTAACGGGCTCAACGCACCGCTCTTGGCATCGATTTTATAACTGACCGCCGAGTAGGGAATGCCGCGCGTAGCAGCATAAAGGAACGATTTATCTGGGCTAACAGCAAGCGGCATCACTTTCGCCCCAGCGGCTGCTTTCCCGATAGCGGTCAATTCTCCGCTTTGCGTATTGAGTGTGTAGGCATCGATCGCGCCATCAGTGGCAGCAGAGACGTAAACCGCCGTAACCGCCTGAGCGCCCATCGACCAAAGTGCTGCGGCTGGCAACAATGCACATCCCATTAGCACTGCGATGCTTTTTTTCTTAACCACCTGATAATGCTTAAACATAATATCCCCTGTCGATAGTGTTATGACGCTGGGGATAAGCTAGATCAATCTCGGTAAAAGCGAAACATCCCCGTCATATTTAAGAAGCAGAAAGATATTCTGGTATCTCATTAGGCTCTACCGGATACTATAGACTCTGCTTTTAACACCATATTAACGTTCAAATACTATGTCTCTTCAGCAACAATCTGCATCTTCTCAGCCACAACCGGGACTCAGCCTGTCTTTGACCCTGATTATGTCTATCGCCACTGGTCTTGCCGTCGCCAGTAACTATTATGCCCAGCCGCTGTTGGAGACTATTGCCAGAGCCTTTGCACTTTCCGTCAATCAGGCGGGATTCATTGTCACCGCCGCTCAGTTGGGTTATGCCGTCGGCCTGCTGTTTTTAGTGCCGCTGGGTGACATGTTTGAACGCCGGACGCTGATTGTCGGCATGACGTTACTCGCCGCAGGCGGGATGCTGATTACCGCTTCTGCGCCCACGCTCTGGATAATGATTACTGGCACAGCGTTAACTGGCTTATTCTCCGTTGTCGCGCAGCTGCTGGTTCCCCTTGCCGCAACGCTGGCAACGCCGGAAACACGCGGTAAAGTCGTTGGCACGATCATGAGCGGTCTGCTGCTGGGAATTTTGCTGGCGCGTACCGTCGCGGGCGCGCTGGCGTCGCTCGGTGACTGGCGTACCGTTTATTGGGTTGCCAGTACGCTGATGGTCATCATGGCACTGATTCTGTGGCGGGCATTACCACGTATTCCTCAGCAAAACACGCTGAACTACCCACAGTTGCTGGTTTCAATATTCCGCCTGTTCTCCACGACTCCGCTGCTGCGCACACGTGCAATTCTAGGCTGTCTGTCCTTTGCCAATTTCAGTATTCTGTGGACATCGATGGCATTCCTGCTGGCTTCACCGCCCTATGGTTATTCCGAAGGCGTGATCGGCCTGTTTGGGCTAGTCGGTGCGGCAGGCGCATTAGCGGCATCGCGCGCGGGTCGTCTGGTCGATCAGGGCAAGGCCAAACCGACCACCAGCGTTGGCATTATCCTGCTTTTGTTATCGTGGGGCTTTATTGCACTCGGCATCCATTCCGTGGCGGCGCTGCTCATTGGTATCATCGTACTGGATCTGGCGGTTCAGGGTGTGCACGTGACTAACCAGAGTGTGATCTACCGTATGATGCCTGAAGCACGTAACCGACTGACAGCAGGCTATATGACCAGCTATTTCATTGGCGGCGCGCTGGGCTCGCTCCTCTCCGCTTCAGCTTACCAACAGTGGGGCTGGCTGGGCGTTTGCGCAGCAGGGGGTATTATCAGCCTGTTGAACCTACTGGTGTGGTGGCGAAGCCATCATCACGAGACACAGGAAGCGATGGCGGCGCTGTAACTACGCTTATTTGATACTGTCTCGATTGAGAATCTCATTCGAGACAGTTTTCTACGAGACAATTTTCTACGAGAAAGTTTTCCACAAGAAGGTTATGCACGAGATCATCACGCCCGTTCCGCAATAACGTGAAATTCCGGTAATGCTTTGCTAGTGTTATCGGTTAATTCCCTTTAAGTGCAAAAAATATCAAGCCAGTGAAGACATTAACCACAACTGCACCGACAAAATCTGCGTCTTTTAGCGAGGGCGTATTTGATAGCTTGCCGATTGTTATCGGCTACATGCCCGTAGCATTCGCGTTTGGCATGAACGCCGTCAAGCTAGGATTTACCCCGCTGGAAGGCATTTTCCTTTCTTGCATCATTTACGCCGGTGCCAGCCAGTTCGTCATCACAGCCCTGCTCAGCGCAGGCATGTCCATCTGGGTCGCGGCATTAACCGTCATGGCGATGGATGTCCGCCATGTCCTGTATGGGCCCGCGTTACGGCATCGCATTACACAACGGTTGCCCACTCGAAAAACCGCGCTGTGGGCGTTCGGTCTGACGGATGAGGTGTTTGCTGCGGCGGCCACACGATTGGCGAAAGATAACCGGCGTTGGTCAGAAGACTGGATGATGGGCGTATCGCTTTTAGCCTGGCTCTCATGGGTGCTTGGCACGGTAATCGGTGCCGTGTTTGGTAACGGCCCACTGAATGATTACCCTGCCGTCGAAGCCGCGCTGTCTTTCATGCTGCCCGCGCTTTTCCTCAGTTTTTTACTCGCATCCTTCAAGCGGAAACAGAGTCTGGTTGTCGCCTGCGCACTAGGTGGTGCGCTGCTTGGGCTGCTGCTTTCTTCCATACCCGCCGCGATACTGCTCGGCATTCTCAGCGGCTGTCTGGCTTCGCTGGTTAATCCCGCCACGCCACAGGTGAACGCATGAGCACAGACGTTATTCTTATTGGGCTGGTTGTGGGGCTGGTAAACTATCTCTTTCGCTACCTGCCTCTGCGACTGAGTGCCTCACGTGCTTCCGGTTCGCTGCAACGCGGCAAAAAAGCCCTGTTGCTTGACAGCATTGGCATTGCTTCCATCTGTGCATTACTGATGGTTTCCAGCGTGCCGGACATTCTCGCGCATCACGAAAAGTTACTGCCAACCCTGGTAGGTTTTATGACGCTGACCGCCTGTTTTTATAAAACTCGCAGTATCGTCTTATCGACGTTGCTGGGGGCGCTCTGCTACGGCATTGCCTTTAAACTGCTTTGAATCCACTGAGTAAATTATCAAATAAGATTTTGATTTAAATAAAGTAAACGGCGAATAACGTCTACCTTACGCTATTCTTCGCTTACGTTCTGTCACAGAAATAAGCACAATTTCCCACCTGAATGCCGTTTACCCATTTAGTAACATTAGTTACTATGCATACCGTGATTAATGAGGTTTATATAAAAATGGATAGTTCATTCACTCCTATAGAACAAATGCTCGATCTACGTGCTTCACGTAAACCCGGTTTTCCACGTCAGGAAGTATTGCTATTACGTCTATTCATGCACGTTCAAGGCAAAATTCTGGAAAATAGAAACAGAATGCTGAAAGATCAGGGAATCAACGAAACCCTGTTCATGGCATTGTTGACGTTAGAATCCCAAGAGTCTTATAGCATTCAGCCATCTGAACTCAGTGCAGCTCTGGGCTCGTCGCGCACCAATGCGACACGCATCGCTGACGATCTGGAGAAAAGAGGCTGGATAGAGCGACGTGAAAGCAACAGCGACAGACGCTGCCTGCACCTGCATCTGACAGAAGAAGGCAAAGCGTTTCTTGGTCAACTGATTCCGCCACAACATAACAGCCTCCATGTGCTTTGTTCAGCACTTGAATCAGGAGAGCAAAAACAGCTCGAAACCCTGATGAGAAAGCTCTTGGTTAGGCTGGATGAGATGGACGATTTCGGCAACGAATAGCAAAAAAAACAACAACAAAAAATCATAACCAGCACCTTTTTCACCCGGAATGACCCGATGCTTACGTATCGGGCAGGTGAGTTTTGCTGCGAAAAATACGCATGATCTTTCCGCAGCAGCAATCTGCGGCTTAGCGCAACGGCAATCTCACGCTCTGGGCGGGCAATCTGAAAACTCCCCCGAGCTGCACAGCAATATGAATTCATTGCGACTATCGTCAGGCTGCTCGGTCTGGTGCGATAGCCGATACAAAGAAAATAAAAAGAGAGAGAACAGCATGAGTGAAAGTGTGGAAAATCAGGTGCCGCAGACGCCACAAAGAAACAAAAAACGTCAGCGTAAACGCGTGTTGTCGCTGCTAACATTTATTTTTGTCGTGCTGGGCTGTGCCTGGCTGGTTTACTGGTTCCTGGTGCTCAGACATCACCAAAGTACCGATGACGCCTACGTCGCAGGCAATCAAATTCAGATCATGGCGCAGGTTACTGGAAGCGTCACCCATGTAAACGTCGACAATACCGATTTCGTTAAACAGGGGCAGGTCTTGGTGGAGCTGGATCCTACTGATGCCCAGCAGACCTTTGAACGCGCGAAAACCGCACTGGCCAACAGTGTGCGCCAAACGCATCAGTTGATTATCAACAGCAAACAATATCAGGCCAATATTGAACTGCGTCAGACTGAGCTGAACAAGGCACAAAGCGATTTGAGCCGCCGTGAAGCACTGGGCAGCGCAAATGCCATTGGGCGTGAAGAAGTACAGCATGCTCGAGATGCCGTCGCGACAGCCAAAGCTGCGCTAGAAGTCGCCAGACAGCAATATCAGGCGAATCAGGCAATGATTCTGGATACACCGCTCGAGAAGCAACCCGCCATACAGCAAGCCTCCGTAGAAATGCGCGATGCCTGGCTGGCGCTACAGCGTACCAAAATCGTTAGCCCGATTGACGGCTACATCTCACGCCGTAGCGTGCAGATTGGCGCCCGCATTTCCTCAACGTCGGCACTGATGGCAGTGGTTCCAGCCAATCACCTGTGGGTCGATGCAAACTTCAAAGAAACGCAGTTAGCCAATATGCGCATTGGTCAACCCGCTACCGTGATCGCAGATATCTATGGTGATGATGTTGTGTATCAGGGAAAAGTGGTCGGTCTCGATATGGGTACTGGTAGCGCATTTTCTCTGCTGCCTGCCCAGAACGCGACGGGCAACTGGATCAAAGTGGTTCAGCGCCTACCTGTACGAATTGAGATTGATCCAAAGCAGGTTGCCGAACATCCGTTACGCATTGGCTTGTCTGCGTTGGTAAATGTCGATACCGCCAATACGGAAGGCAGTGCGTTAGCAGAAACATCACGCACCACACCGGCCTACCAAAGTGATGCTCTGACGTTGGATCTCACCCCTGTTAACCAAGACATTAGCGCCATTATTCAGGCGAACGCCGGTTAATCGACCAGGAGAGAAACGTGCAGAGAAAACCGCTTAAAGGCGCGAGTCTGGCCTGGATGACCGTTGCTCTGTCGCTGGCAACGTTTATGCAGGTGCTGGACTCTACCATCGCTAACGTCGCTATTCCGACCATCGCCGGTAATCTGGGTGCGTCCAACTCACAGGGAACGTGGGTCATTACCTCGTTCGGGGTCGCTAACGCCATCTCTATTCCTATCACCGGCTGGCTGGCAAAACGGTTCGGTGAAGTCCGCCTTTTTCTATGGTCAACGGCGCTCTTTGCCCTGACCTCCTGGCTGTGTGGTGTGTCCACCAGCCTGGAAATGCTGATTTTCGCCCGCGTCTTGCAGGGGATTGTCGCCGGGCCGCTAATCCCACTGTCACAGAGTTTGTTGTTAAGCAATTATCCCCCCGCGAAACGCAGCATCGCTCTGGCGCTGTGGTCAATGACCGTGGTCGTCGCGCCAATCTGTGGCCCAATTCTGGGCGGCTGGATTAGCGACAACTATCACTGGGGCTGGATATTCTTTATCAACGTTCCGCTAGGCATCGCGGTGGTGTTTATTGCCTTGCAAACGCTGCGCGGTCGAGAAACCAAAACGGAGATCAAGCCCATCGATACCATCGGGCTGGCATTGTTAGTCGTCGGCATCGGTAGTCTTCAGATGATGCTCGACCGCGGCAAAGAGCTGGACTGGTTTAACTCGACGGAAATCATCACCCTAACCGTGGTGGCAGTGATTGCGATAGCGTTCCTGATTGTCTGGGAACTAACGGACGACCATCCGGTGGTGGACTTGTCCCTCTTTAAGTTGCGCAACTTCACCATTGGCTGTTTGTGTATTAGCCTCGCCTATATGTTCTACTTTGGAGCGATCGTACTCTTGCCGCAGCTGTTGCAGGAGGTCTATGGCTATACCGCCACTTGGGCTGGGCTGGCATCCGCCCCCGTTGGGTTGATGCCTGTGGTGCTGTCGCCGATCATCGGTCGATTCGCGCCACGGCTGGATATGCGCAAGCTGGTGACGTTCAGCTTTATTATGTACGCAGTCTGTTTTTACTGGCGTGCGTACACCTTTGAGCCGGGCATGGATTTCGGCGCATCGGCCTGGCCACAGTTCGTACAGGGGTTTGCCGTCGCCTGCTTCTTCATGCCACTGACAACAATCACACTGTCGGGTCTTCCGCCTGAACGTTTGGCGGCAGCATCAAGTCTGTCAAACTTTGCCCGAACGCTGGCGGGTTCGATCGGGACGTCGCTGACCACCACACTCTGGACACAGCGCGAATCGCTGCACCATGCGCACCTGACGGAATCAATTACGCCGTATAATCCGATAGCGCAGGAAACATACCAGCAACTTCAGGCAATGGGGATGAGTCAAACGCAAGCCTCAGCTTATATCGCAGAACAGATTACGGCTCAGGGGCTGATTATTTCAGCCAACGAGATCTTCTGGGCCGCCGCCGCTGTATTCTTGGTGCTACTGGTCCTGGTCTGGTTCGCTAAACCGCCCTTTACCAGCGGCGGTGGAGGCGGTGGCGCGCACTAGTCCTTCATAAACATCCTTTCCCCTTCGACCAATCACTGGCGAAGGGGAACCTTCTGGTATCCTTCCTAACGTCCCCTGATTAATCGCATGTTTCCCCAATCCTTATAGCGCAGTAACGAATAAGGATTTACAGATTCGGGATAAACATATTTTCACATTCCGATTACAATGCGCCTCTTTTATTCGGGGATTGAGTGGTTCTTCTATGTCACAGGTTTTACATTTCATTTTGGCAACGGCCGCTATTTTTTTGCTGGCATTGCTTGTCAGTCACGACAGAAAACGCATCCGGCTGCGCTTTATTGTGCAACTGCTGGTGATTGAAATTTTGCTGGCCTATTTCCTTTTGCATTCCAGCATCGGACTTAACGCCATTAGCGCCTTTGCCGGTTTGTTTGAAAAGCTATTATCTTTCGCTAATCAAGGAACCGATTTCGTGTTTGGCGGCATGAACGCGCAGGGGCTTTCCTTTATCTTCCTCAATGTGCTCTGCCCTATCGTCTTTATTTCCGCACTGATCGGAATTTTGCAGCACTGGAGAATTTTACCATTAATTATCAAAGGCATTGGCACACTGCTGTCCAAGGTTAACGGCATGGGGAAACTGGAGTCGTTTAACGCCGTGAGTACGCTGATGCTGGGGCAGTCAGAGAACTTTATCGTCTATAAAGGCATCATCGCCGACATGTCGCCACGACGGATGTACACAATGGCCGCGACAGCAATGTCGACCGTTTCCATGTCGATCATCAGCGCCTACATGACCATGTTGGACGCCAAATACGTCGTTGCAGCCCTGATTTTGAATATGTTCAGCACCTTTATCATTCTGTCGATCGTCAACCCTTACCAGCCTGATGACGAACCAGAGCTGAAGCTGGAAAAGCTGCATGAAGACCAGAGTTTCTTTGAAATGCTGGGCGAATACATCCTTGCTGGTTTTAAAGTGGCGATGATTATTATGGCAATGTTAATCGGCTTCGTAGCCTTGATTGCCGCCGTCAACGCGCTGTTCAGCACCGTCTTCGGCATTAGCTTCCAGGCTATCATGGGCTATGTCTTTTCACCGCTGGCCTGGCTGATCGGTATTCCATCTTCCGATATCCTGAATGCAGGCAGCATCATGGCAACCAAGCTGGTGGCGAATGAATTCGTTGCCATGATCGAACTGAAGAAGATCGCAGCAGAAATGTCGCCGCGCGGTTTGGGGATTTTGTCCGTGTTCCTGATTTCCTTCGCCAACTTCGCGTCAATCGGTATTATCGCTGGCGCAATCAAAGGGCTGAATGAAGCACAGGGCAACGTGGTATCACGCTTCGGCCTGAAACTGGTTTATGGTTCTACGCTGGTGAGTTTACTGTCTGCGGCAGTAGCGGGACTGGTTCTGTAGTCTTTTATTATAAATACATAGATTAAAAATCATCATACTAATGACAGAGTCACATAGTAGGGGAAACACGGGGATGAGGTTCCCGCAGGGATGCTTCACCTCGTGGTAGCCCCAAGTATCTCGATCTCATCGCGATGATTTTTGACAATATCATCAGCCCCTGAAAAGGGGCTGATGATAAAATCAGAAGGCGACACAGACAGGAGCATCAACCCGCATGACGGATTCCTGCGCGAAACGTGATTTGTAGGTCGTACGCAGCGCTTCAATATCACGCTCTTTATCAGCGCCATGAATCAGCATCAGCGCCTTACTGTTTTCTCGCGCAACCAGTCCATTGTTCCCTAGCCATTGTCCTTTGGCATCAAACACCGTCAGCCCTTCTTTAAAGCGTGGCGTAACCTCACCGTCCAGAAACGCTTTCCACTCGGCATCAGAAATCACCGGGCCAGCAGGACGATTCAAACCAAAATACAGCGTGGTCTGTACCTGCTTATCACCAATTTGACATACATCAGCGGTTGGTACAGCGGCAACAGCAGTGGATGAGCGCGGCAGCGAACTGCAACCGCTTGCCAGCAATGCGCCCAACAGTAATGATACCGCGATAACTTTCTGCTTTTTCTGCTTCATCAATCGTTCTCTCATCCATCGTGCTACCTTCTCAGAGGGCGCATCCCCCTGAGAATTGACACGTGATATCAGGCTTGATTCTGTCGCCACCACTCGGACAGTAAAATGCCTGTTGCGACCGAAATATTCAGGCTTTCAACCTTACCGGTACCGCCGATAGAGACTTTTACGTCCCCTTGTTGCCAGGCGCTATCCGACAGGCCATCGCCTTCCTGACCCAGCACGATCACGGTTTTTGCCGGAAGCGTCGCTTTCGACAGCGCCGTCCCTTTATGGCTAGAGGTGGTCACGATGGTGTAGCCTGCGTTACGGAACTCCGTCAGCACGGACAGGAAATCGTCAGCGTTGATCGCTTTAACATGTTCCGCACCGCCTTCTGCCGTACGTACCGCAGCACCGGACTCTAGCAGCGCCGCATCCTGAACCAAGACACCTTTCACGCCGAAATGCGCGCAGCTACGCATAATGCCGCCGAGATTGTGCGGATTACCCACATCTTCCAGCGCCAATACACAGTCATTCTCGCCAGCCGTTTTCAGATACTCACGTACATCCATTCCCTGGCGCTTCTTAATCAGGAAGCAGACGCCGCCATGGTGTTCGGTGCCAGAGGCCTTAATCAGCTCTTCCTCTTCCACAACGTGGTAAGCCTTGCGGTTTGCCGCCATCCAGCGCAGTGCATCACGGAAACGCGGCGTCACTTCTTGCAGGAACCAGGCGCGAACAATCACTTCAGAGCGGTTTTTAAATAGCGCCTGACAGGCATTTTCACCGTAGACCCGCGTTTCTTCCTGACGCTGACGACGCAGCTGCTCAGGATCGATTTGGCTCTTGCCAGTAATACCGCCATGGTCCGGCGTGTCGCTGTCGCTTGGCGCGCGAGACACCGTTTTCCACGGTGATTCATAGCTACCAGAATCTTCACCACGCGGCCGACGAGGCTTATCGCTACTGCGTTCGTTACGATCTTTATTTCCCCACGGCGTTTTCGCACTGCTATCGCCATCGCGGGACGGATTTTCACGCGCATAACGCGGGTTAACATCACGCGGATGCTTTGGTTTCTCACGCTGATCGCGGGAGCCACCGCCATCACGTCGATCGCCACGACGATCTTTATCAGCAGGACGCTTGTTTTTATTCTCTTTCTCGCCCTCATCATCACTGCGGACGTACATCACGCGGACTTTGCCGCTTTTACTATTGAATGAATCGCTCATTGTTTTCTCCACCTACGCGCTGGGCGCGAAGATTACCTTATGTACACCCGCTTAGCCACACGCTTGTGGTAAAAGAGCGCTAACAGTCAGAAGCTATTGTAGCTATTGGGTAAACCACGTTGTTGCCATCATGTCTCCCCACCATAATTTATTCACGTTTAAGCAACATGTCGTTGACCTTACAATGCAGCATTGCGAGCATTTTATCAGCGATATCTCTATTTTAGCCCTTTTATCTGAGGCCCTGTTATGAATACGGTATGTGGATCTTGCCAAACAACCAATCGCCTGCCAGAAGAGCGTGTTGATGACCATGCAAAATGTGGTCGTTGCGGAGAAACCTTATTCAGCGGTGACGTCATCAATGCCACAGAAACGACGCTCGATAAACTGTTACAGGACGATCTTCCCATCGTGATCGATTTCTGGGCTCCCTGGTGCAGCCCCTGCGTCAATTTTGCCCCCGTATTTGAAAACGTCGCACAGGAACGCAGCGGGAAAATCCGCTTTATTAAGGTCAATACCGAAGCCGAACCAGCACTCAGTGCCCGTTTCCGTATCCGCAGTATTCCAACGCTCATGATCTTCAAGCAGGGCCAGATGGTCGATATCCTCAACGGTGCACTACCAAAAGCACAGTTTGAGGAGTGGTTGGATGAATCGCTGTAGAAAACTGTGGGGCATTATTGCCCCGCCTCTTTTGGTCTGCCCGTCTGTCGATTAGAATGTCATCTTTCTGAACCAGCCTCCCAATAATTAAAACGAAGCTGGTTCGTTGCAGAATCTCATGGCGTCACTAATTTCATGATCAACCGCCCATCCACAGCAGACCGCCCTTTCATCGGAAACAATGCCGTACTCCGCCTGCGCCAACAGCGTCTTGAGCAGTCAACCAAACCATTTCGCGCACGCGGTTGCCGCGTAGTACGCTGCCAGCAGTGTTTATTGCCCGCAACCAACTGCCTATGTCACACCATTCAGGCGCAACAATCCCGCAGCCGCGTTTGTCTGGTGATGTTTGATACCGAGCCGTTAAAACCAAGTAATACCGGACGCCTCATCGCTGATATTCTGCCAGACACGCAGGCGTTTCTCTGGTCACGCACCGAGCCCAATCCCCAGCTACTTGCCACTCTACAGGACCCAGATGTTCAGCCTTATCTGGTCTTCCTTGCCGATGCCGCGGAAGAGGGGCGTCAGGTGTTTCAACAACTTCCTGCGACAGAAAAGCCTGCCCTGTTTGTCCTACTCGACGGAACCTGGCCAGAAGCACGCAAGATGTTCCGCAAAAGCCCGTATCTGGACAATCTACCGATCCTATCGCTGAATGTAGAGGCACTGTCTCGCTACCAACTGCGTGAAGCCAGCAGCGCAGGACAGCACTGCACCGCCGAGATTGCCATCGCCCTGCTCGCACAGGCTGGAGATATCGCCGCGGCTGACGCGCTGTCACTGCATTTTGATCGTTTCCGCCGACACTATCTGGCAGGTAAATCACACCACAGTTTGCGGGAAAGTTTACCCATCGTCACAGCACAATCGGCAGAAAGCGTTTAGTATCAAAGGGGATTGATGTGAAGGAGTGACGCATGAGCCAGCGCGGATTGGAAGCACTGTTACGCCCTAAGTCTATCGCCGTTCTCGGCGCGTCAGAAAAGCCGGGACGAGCCGGTTTTCTGATGATGAAAAACCTATTGGACGGCCATTTCAGCGGTCCCGTGCTACCTGTTACGCCAAAATATCGTGCCGTTTGCGGCGTACTGGCCTACCCCACTGTCGCCAGCCTGCCAATGACGCCCGACCTTGCCGTAATTTGCACCAACGCCAGCCGTAATCTGACGCTGTTAGAGGATTTAGGACAAAAAGGCTGCAAAACGGTCATCATCCTCTCTGCTCCGCCGACTCAGTTCAGTGAATTAAAGGCCTGCGCTACGCGTTATCATATGCGCCTGCTTGGCCCCAACAGTCTTGGGCTACTCGCGCCCTGGCAAGGCCTGAATGCCAGTTTTTCCCCTGTTCCCATTATGAAAGGCAAGCTGGCATTCATTTCACAGTCGGCCGCCGTTTCCAACACCATATTGGACTGGGCACAGCAGCGCGGCATCGGCTTTTCCTATTTCATCGCTTTGGGCGACAGCCTGGATATCGATGTCGACGACCTGTTAGATTTCTTGGCTCGCGATGGAAAAACCAGTGCGATTTTGCTGCATCTGGAACACATCAGCGATGCACGCCGTTTCCTTTCCGCTTCACGCAGCGCATCCCGAAATAAACCGATACTGGTGATAAAAAGTGGTCGTAGCCAGCAGGCACAGCAGTTGCTAAATGACCAACGCCACGGTCTGGATGCCGCCTATGACGCTGCTATTCAACGTGCTGGTTTACTGCGAGTACGGGATACACATGAGCTTTTCTCCGCAGTGGAAACCTTAAGCCACCTGCGACCGCTACGCGGTGAGCGTTTGATGTTGGTGAGTAATGGCGCATCACCAGCTGCACAGGCGCTAGATCAACTTCTCAGCCGACAGGGCAAGCTTGCACAGATCAGCGATGCGACTCGACAAGCGCTACAGGAAGCGCTGCAGCAAACTGTCACGATCGGTAATCCGCTCGATCTACGTGATGACGCGACCGCAGCCCGCTATCTGGCTGCCATCTCTGTATTGCTAGATAGCGATGAAATCGATGCTCTCTTAATTATTCACGCGCCCAGTGCCGCCGCACCTAGTACCGATTGCGCAGCGCAGTTGATTACGCTTTTCCAACAGCATCCGCGTGGAAAAAGAATTACGCTGCTGACCAACTGGTGCGGTGAGTTCTCCTCTCAGGAAGCGAGACGTTTGTTTAACGATGCAGGCATTCCGACCTATCGTACGCCGGAAGGCGCGGTGACGGCATTTATGCATATTGTCGAGTATCGGCGTAATCAGAAACAGCTCAAGGAAACGCCAGCACTGCCGCTGAATTTGGGTATCAACGCTAGTCAGGCACATGCGCTGATTCATCAGGCGCTGTCAGATGGCGTGACTCAGCTCGATACGCATGAGGTTCAGCCGATCCTGCAAGCGTATGGTTTGGATACATTACCCACCTGGATTGCGGGCGACAGTGCCGAAGCCGTTCATATTGCCGAGCAAATTGGCTATCCAGTGGCAATTAAACTGAGATCGCCCGATATTCCGCATAAATCGGAAGTTCAAGGCGTCATGCTATACCTGCAAACCGCCAGAGAAGTCCAGCAGGCGGCTGATGCCATTCTTGACCGGGTGAAACGTACCTATCCACAGGCACGCATTTATGGCCTGTTAGTCCAGAGTATGGCAAATCGCGCGGGCGCACAGGAACTCAGGATTGCCGTTGAACAGGATCCCGTTTTCGGCCCGCTGATTATGCTGGGGGAAGGCGGCGTTGAGTGGCGAGAAAAGCAGGCAGCCGTCGCACTGCCCCCGCTGAATATGACGCTAGCTCGCTATTTGGTCCTGCAAGCCGTGAAAGGCGGTAAGATTCGCGAATACAGTGCTCTGCGCCCGTTGGATATTCCCGCGCTCAGCCGTTTGCTGGTTCAAGTTTCCAACCTGATTCTCGACTGCCCTGAAATTTCCCGGCTAGATATCCACCCTCTGCTGGCGTCAGGCGATACGTTTACGCTGCTGGATGTTACGCTGCATCTGGCTCCGTTCAGTGGCGATCCGCAGTCAAGGCTGGCAATCCGCCCCTATCCACACGAGCTGGAAGAAACGGTCATCCTCAAAAATAGCGATACCTGCCTGTTCCGCCCCATTTTGCCGGAAGACGAACCGTTGCTCAGCTCGTTCATCGCAAGAGTGACGAAAGAAGACCTGTATTATCGTTATTTCAGCGAAATTAATGAATTTACTCACGAAGACTTAGCCAATATGACGCAAATTGACTACGATCGTGAGATGGCATTCGTTGCCGTGCGCCAGCGTGGAGAAGAGACAGAGATTATTGGCGTGACGCGCGCGATTTCCGACCCTGATAATACGGATGCAGAATTTGCCGTACTAGTGCGATCCGATCTAAAAGGACTTGGCCTTGGCAGACGACTGTTGGAAAAGCTGATTGATTACGCTCGGACACATGGTCTCTCCCGCTTGACTGGCATCACCATGCCGCATAATCAAGGCATGATTCAGTTGTCCAAAAAACTGGGGTTCCACATCGACGTACAATTAGAAGAGGGGATTGTGACATTGGAATTGCCGCTGAAAGGCTGAACGCAGGACGTGACAGAGCCCTTGCAACAGGAATCGTTATAGCAAAACAGGCTCACAACAGCCGGAAAGTAATGGTATTATCGCCCATTCGACTACTCCTTAACTTTTGATAATGACCAGAAGGTCATATACCCTAGAGCAGCTTGAAGTATGGTGGGTATAAACTGATGAGAGAAGAAACGCACTGTGATGCTGTCAAATTTTAAACGCAATAAATACCAACAGCACCTTGCACAACTGCCTAGAATTCCTCAGAACGCAGATGATGTTCAGACGTTGCATTCGCCTGAGCTTTTCCGCACGACACTGACTAACGCCATTCTGAGTGCTAAAAAGCGCGTCTATATTGTGGCCTTATATCTTGAGCGTGATGACGGCGGGATCGGCATTCTATCCGCAATTTATGAAGCCAAACGCCAGTGCCCTGAACTGGATGTCCGTGTTTTGGTCGATTGGCATCGTGCTCAGCGTGGCAGGATTGGCGCAGCGGCAGAAAATACCAATGCTGATTGGTATTGCGATATGGCGAAAAAGCATCCAGATACGCATTTCCCTATCTATGGTATTCCGGTTAACACACGTGAAGCGTTGGGCGTGCTGCACCTGAAGGGATTCATTGTCGATGACACCGTCATCTACAGCGGAGCCAGCCTGAATGATGTTTATCTGCATCAGCACCAGAAATACCGTTATGACCGCTATCAACTGATTCATAACCCTGTATTGGCTGATACGATGGTGCAATATATCCAGACAATGCTGTCGGCTCCGGCAGTGCAGCGGTTAGATCATATCGATCGCCCAAAGAGTCTGGAAATCAAAAATGACATCAAGCAATTCCGTCAAACGTTACGTACCGCTAGTTATCAGGCCCCGGCACACAGCGCAGATGCCAATGCATTAACCGTCACGCCTTTGGTTGGATTAGGAAAACAAAGCCCACTGAATAAGACCATACATCATCTGATGTATTGTGCTGATGAGCATTTGGTCATCTGTACCCCCTATTTCAACCTGCCTGCGCTGCTGGTCAGAAATATTATCCGGTTATTGCGGGATGGCAAAAAAGTAGAAATTATTATCGGTGATAAGACCGCTAACGATTTCTATATCCCAGAAGATCAGCCCTTCAAAATCATCGGTGCGCTACCGTATCTCTACGAGATCAACCTGCGCCGTTTTCTGAGTCGCCTGGAGCGCTACATTGAGAACCAACAGCTTGTTGTACGGCTGTGGAAAGATGGCGACAATAGCTTCCACTTAAAAGGCATGTGGGTGGATGACAAGTGGCAACTGCTGACGGGGAACAACCTTAACCCACGCGCATGGCGTCTGGATCTGGAAAACGCAATCCTGATTCACGATCCTCAGCAGGTTTTATTGCAGCAACGTCTGGATGAATTGGATACGATCAGGACGCATACCCACGTAGTAAAAAGCTACAGGGAGCTAGAGAGTATTGCGCAATATCCTGTGAAAGTCCGTAAGTTAATACGGCGTCTTCGCCGTATTCGTATAGACAGGCTCATCAGCCGTATTCTCTAAAATCCGCGCTATACTTTGAAAAACCTCGGCTTCCGAGGTTTTTTATTATCATGGGATAAGCTATGCGCTCAGTGTGTATTGCCGCAATTATTTGCTGCTCGGGATGTAGCCATATCGCGCAAGACCGTTGGACAGGACAGGATAAAGCCCAACACTTTCTTGCCTCTGCTGCCATCAGCGCAGCCGGTTATGAATATGGTACTCATCAACGTTGGAGTGCAGATCGTAGCGGAGGGTTCGGTATTATGTTGTCAATCAGCGTCGGCATGGCAAAAGAGCTTTATGATAGCCGGGAAGGAGGGACAGGATGGAGCTGGCAAGATCTTGTTTGGGATATAGCCGGTGCAACCACCGGCTATGCGTTATGGCAATTATCTGAAAACTAGAGTTTCATTCCTTTGCCTTTGCGATGCAGCGTTAATGACACAATAAACGCAATCGCTCCCATCGCTGATACATACCAGAAAAAAGCAGTTTCCATACCAAATGATTTTAGTGAAAGCGCGACATACTCAGCCGAGCCGCCGAACAGCGCATTAGCAACCGCATAAGATAAGCCGACACCTAATGCACGGACTTCGGGCGGGAACATTTCTGCTTTTAAAATGCCGCTGATGGACGTGTAGAAACTGACAATAATCAGTGAAAGCATGACCAACGAGAAAGCAAGAACAGGGCTCGTTACACTCTGTAGTACTGTCAGAATAGGAACCGTCAGCAATGCCGCAAACCCGCCGAAGCAAAGCATTGAACTACGACGACCAATCTTATCCGACAGCGCACCAAAGAAGGGTTGCAGCAGCATAAAGATAAACAGTGCGAGGGTCATTAACCCACTAGCAGTTTTCGCATGCATTCCTGCCGTATTCACCAAATACTTTTGCATGTAAGTGGTAAATGTATAAAAAGCTAAAGAACCACCGGCAGTAAAACCCAGTACGGTAATAAAGGCGCGACGATGCTTCCACAAACCAGCCAGCGAACCAGCATCTTTGTGTGCACGAGTCGTTTTATCTGACGTTTCATTCAGAGAGCGGCGTAAATAAAGAGCAACGATCGCCAAAATAGCGCCGAGAGCAAAAGGAATACGCCATCCCCACGCCCGCAAATCTTCATCACTCAGAATCTGTTGTAATATCACAACGACTAACAACGCCAACAATTGACCACCAATCAGCGTGACATATTGGAAAGAAGCATAGAACCCCTTCCTTCCTTCAACGGCAACCTCACTCATATACGTCGCGCTGGTGCCGTATTCCCCACCGACAGAAAGTCCCTGAAATAAACGAGCTAACAACAGTAAAAAGGGTGCCCAGGTGCCAATGGTTTCATACCCCGGTAGACATGCGATAACCAGAGATCCAAAACACATCATGCAAACCGAAATTAGCATTGAGTTTTTACGACCATGCTTGTCAGCAATGTAACCGAAAAGCCACCCGCCTATCGGTCTCATTAAAAAGCCTGCTGCAAAAACCCCTGCTGTTTGTAGTAATTGAGTCGTGGTATTCCCCGAAGGGAAGAAGATATGGGCAAAATAGATTGAGCAAAAGGAGTAAACATAAAAATCAAACCACTCAACCAGATTACCCGATGAGGCACCAACTATAGCTCGGATACGTTGGCGCGTATCTTTCGCATCTTCCGTTAGGTTAGTCATCTTATTTTATTCTCCTGTTTTCCGGGCATAAAACGATGCCCATCATAGTAAAGCAGCACTTAAACCCTGAGGCAAAAAGTTCCTGATTGTAATAGTTTATTAATGCAACAATGTGACCCAACACATTTAATTATCCTTAACTGAAAAACGGACAAATAAAACGGTAACAAACAGGACATTATTATGAGGTGGGTTAATAAGCAGGTAAGTAGAAGGTTTTATTCGGAAAGGATAAAAGAAAGACTCTACCTTTCCAAAATAGGCATAAACAAAAGGCCATCCTTGATTGGATGGCCTTTTGTTTTAATTGAAACCTGGCAGTTCCCTACTCTCACATGGGGAAGCCCCACACTACCATCGGCGCTACGGCGTTTCACTTCTGAGTTCGGCATGGGGTCAGGTGGGACCACCGCGCTATCGCCGCCAGGTAAATTCTTTTATTAAACCGAACATTAACCCAAATAACTGGTGCTGATACCCAGAGTCGAACTGGGGACCTCACCCTTACCAAGGGTGCGCTCTACCAACTGAGCCATATCAGCGCACCTGTA
>NZ_NWTM01000005.1 GCF_004137795.1 Pectobacterium zantedeschiae | reverse complement strand
GATGATGCGTATGTTTAATTAATCCAGTTCGGATACCTTGATTAGCCAGCAGAGGGATGACGTGCTTAAGTAACGTTGTTTTACCTGTACCGCTGTAGGCGACAATAGCGATCAAGGGTAAATGATTAGAATTCACGGTGTTGATCCTCCCAGTTGGATAAATCCTCAGGCGAATTCAAATTATGAAAGGCTTCAGGTTGATCGTTGAATGAAACGGTTCTTGCTCCGATCTGTTCCATAAATAGCATTAACTTACGGTTTCCGAGGTGTAGATAAGATTCCAGCGGTTCAATAAGGTTTTTATTGATTAAGAGTAATGTGGGATGCGAACGTTCCCCATCTGTGGCATAAGCCGCATTTGCATCTCCACGTGCTTGCCATAAGCGGTGTACTAGGTCGAGGGGAAAGGCTGGGACATCACAAGGGACGAACACAACCCAGTCTGATGTAGAGGCATGTAATCCACTCAGAATACCTGCCAGAGGGCCCGCAAAGGTTGTATCAACGTCACCAATAATTCGGCATCCACTTTGCGCATATACATCCTGATTACGGTTGGCGCTGATGATGACTTCGTCGACCTGGGCTTTAAGCCGAGATAATGCATGTAGATATAGAGGCACACCGTTCAGCGTTATCAGACCTTTGTCGTCTCCTCCCATACGTGTTGCACGTCCGCCCGCGAGAATAACGCCTGTAATCATTTCACTTTCCAATTATCTATACCCACTTTTCTCTGTATGAAAGCTTGTGAGGGAGAAACCATACGTTATTCTCTGAAAACTTTCACATAAGACCAAGTTCTTTCCTCATGCCCATAAGGCTGTTATTTTTATCGGTATATGCTCAACATTGTCCAAGCTGTTTTCTACTTCTTGAAATTTATTGAGTACAAATCGTTTTTAAGGAGAAAAAAATGAAATGTCACCGCGTTAACGAGTTGATTGAACTCTTGCATCCAGCCTGGCAAAAAGAGCCCGATTTAAATCTGGTGCAATTTTTACAAAACCTTGCACAGGAGGCGGGGTTTGAGGGGCAGTTAAATGAACTGACTGATGATATCCTTATTTACCATCTGAAAATGCGTGGTGCAGATAAAGAACAAGTCATTCCCGGTTTGAAGAAAGACTATGAGGAAGATTTCAAAACAGCTTTGCTTCGTGCCCGTGGGGTTATTAAAGACTAGTGCAAAGGAATAACACGTTCATGATGTCAGCTATCGCGCGTAGCTATCGCATTCCATCTCTGATTATTTGTGGCTGCAATGAGTAGTTCGGTATTTAATTTCCAGACGCTATTTCCAGATCTGATCGTGGATGCCTTGTTGGAAGTCGGGCTGCGCGTTGATTCCGGCCTGACGGCATTAAACAGTTATGAAAACCGGGTATATCAGTTTGCGGACGAAGATCGTAAACGATTCGTGGTGAAATTTTATCGCCCGGAACGATGGAGTGCGGCGCAGATTCAGGAAGAGCATATTTTCGCCCAGCAATTGGTAGAGGATGAGGTTCCTATCGTCGCGCCTGTTTTGCTTAATGGACAGACGTTGAATGTCTACGAAGGATTTCATTTTGCCGTATTCCCTAGCGTGGGCGGCCGGCAGTATGAAATGGATAATGAAGATCAGTTAGAGTGGGTCGGCCGTTTTCTCGGACGGATTCACCAGACGGGTCAGAAAGCGTTATTCATCGAGCGCCCTACGATAGGGGTAAATGAATATCTGCATGAACCTTATCGTTTGCTGGAGACATGCCCGCTAATACCGAAAATACATCGACATGATTTTTTACAGGCTACTCGTCAACTGATTGATACAGTTGAAACTTATTGGCACAGCGACTGGCGGCCACTGCGTCTACATGGGGATTGTCACCCAGGAAATATTTTATGGCGTGATGGCCCGCTATTTGTTGATTTGGATGATGCCCGCAATGGCCCGGCAATACAGGATCTATGGATGCTGTTGCATGGCGATCGTCGTGAACAACGTATTCAACTGGATATTTTGCTAGAAGCCTATAGCGAATTTGCGGAGTTTCAGGAGAAAGAGCTCGCATTGATCGAGCCTCTTCGTGCGATGCGGCAGGTTTATTATTTGGCTTGGGTCGCGCGTCGTTGGGAAGACCCTGCTTTTCCGAAAAATTTCCCCTGGATGACGGATGCTGATTTCTGGTTGAAGCAAACGGCAATATTTATTGGGCAAACTCAGCTGTTGCAGGAGCCCCCTCTACAGCTAATGCCAATGTACTGAAATTAAATGGAGAGAGTGAAATTTATGAAAAAATTATGGCTTGCACTGATTGGCGTCGTTCTGGCATTTAGTGCTTCAGCTGCAGAATTTTCTGACGGCAAGCAATATGTAGAATTAGATAAGCCTGCAACTCAAGAGCCTCAGGTTCTCGAGTTTTTCTCATTCTATTGCCCGCACTGTTATCAATTTGAACAGGTTTATCATGTCCCAGATGCAGTAAAAAAAGCGTTGCCAGAAGGGGTGAAGATGACACGTTATCACGTTGACTTCTTGGGCCCGTTGGGTAAAAACCTGACGCAGGCTTGGGCTGTTGCCATGGCGCTGGGCGTAGAAGATAAAGTGACTCCGCTGATGTTTGATGCTGTTCAGAAAACACAGACCGTACAAAAACCAGAAGATATTCGTGCCGTCTTTGTTAAAGCTGGCGTGACTGCGGATGAGTTTGATAATGCTCTGAATAGTTTTGTTGTGAAATCTCTGGTTGCTCAGCAGGAAAAAGCTGCCGCAGATTTACAATTACGCGGCGTTCCAGCCATGTTCGTTAACGGTAAATATATGATCAAGAATGATGGTCTTGATACCAGTTCAATGGATGGATATGTAAAACAGTACGCTGACGTGGTGAAGTTCCTCATTACCAAAAAGTAATTATTTAATAAGTCATGCGGGTAAAACCGCATGACTTTATACCTTCTCTCTATTCATCTTCTTATCTTTATATCTCACCGCCCTACAATATCTATTTATCTTTTTGTTTATATCCACAAATTGGATGACGGTTTTATGTGTTTCTAAAATAAATCATTTATATTATAACTGCATGAAATTAATCAATATAAAAAATTGTCCTGGGGTGGCGGAAAAAATTAGTAATTAAATAGGTAAAATTATTCACAAAGTTATCCACAGGAAGATCTTGCGAGGATCCATGCAAAATCAGCCAATATCTTACGTTAAGGATCGTCTCTTCCCCTGACCTATGGCATGCTTAGCGTTATGACAGACCACAACGATCACGGCAGGCTATGGCTCAGATTGCAGAAAACCCTTTAATACTGGTAGACGGTTCATCCTATTTGTACCGTGCTTATCACGCTTTCCCACCGTTAACAAACAGCGCGGGAGAAGCAACCGGTGCAATGTATGGCGTATTGAATATGCTACGCAGTTTGCTACTGCAATATCATCCCAGCCACGTTGCCGTTGTTTTTGATGCGAAAGGGAAAACGTTTCGCGACGAGCTGTTCGAAAACTATAAAGCTCATCGGCCACCCATGCCGGAGGATCTGCGTGAGCAGATAGAGCCTCTGCATAACATGGTAAAAGCGATGGGGCTGCCACTTCTGGCAGTGTCCGGTGTAGAGGCGGACGATGTGATTGGTACGCTCGCCGTGCAGGCGGAAAAAGTGGGTAAACCGGTGCTGATTAGTACTGGCGATAAAGATATGGCGCAGTTGGTGACGCCGGGTGTGACGCTCATTAATACCATGAACAACACCATTCTTGGCCCACAGGAAGTGTGTGATAAGTACGGTATTCCTCCTGAGCTGATTATTGATTTTCTCGCGCTGATGGGAGATGCATCGGATAACATTCCCGGTGTACCTGGCGTGGGGGAAAAAACAGCGCAGGCACTATTACAAGGGCTTGGTGGGTTGGATGCGCTCTATGCAAACCTTGATAAAATAGCCGAACTTTCTTTCCGTGGCGCGAAAACCATGGCACCGAAGCTGGAACAGCATAAAGAAGTGGCCTATCTCTCTTATCAGCTTGCCACCATTAAAACGGATGTTGAGCTGGAGCTCAGCTGCGATCAGCTCACCGTTAACGAGCTGGATGTGGATGAACTGCATCGCCTCTTTTCCCGTTATGAATTTAAACGCTGGTTATCAGATATTGAATCAGGCACTTGGATGCAGGGTAAAAAGAGCACCCAGCCTGCTCAACCAACAACAATAGCATTGGATAAGAGTGCCATTAACCACAGCAATGTTTATTGCAATACGGTATCACCGGCGATAAATCCGCCAAAGGCTACTGCTGTCAACTCTAGTGATGTTGATGACAATATCGAGGCACCTACGCTTTCTGCCGACGGTTATGTCACGATCCTTGATGAAAAAACGCTGCTGGATTGGATTGAGCGTATAAAACAGGCTGGGGTTTTCGCTTTTGATACGGAAACTGACGGCCTGGATACACTCACTGCCAATCTGATTGGTCTGTCATTCGCGATTAAGCCAGGTGAAGCGGCTTATTTGCCGTTGGCGCATGACTATCTGGATGCACCTGAGCAGTTGGATCGTGCCCAAGTATTGGCATTGTTCAAACCGTTGCTGGAAGATGAGAAGCTACTTAAGGTTGGTCAGAACCTCAAATTTGATAAAGGCATCATGCAGCGTTATGACATCGATTTACGCGGTATCGCGTTCGATACCATGCTGGAATCCTACGTGCTCGACAGCGTGGCGGGTCGTCACGATATGGACAGTCTGGCCGAGCGCTATCTGAACCACAAAACCATTACCTTTGAAGAGATCGCGGGTAAAGGCAAAAATCAGCTGACGTTCAATCAGATCGCACTGGAACAGGCCGGGCCTTATGCCGCTGAGGATGCGGACGTTACGCTGCATCTGCACCAGACGTTGTGGGGTAAACTCCAACCACATGCCGATCTGTGTCAGGTCTTCCAGACCATCGATATGCCGCTGGTTCCGGTTTTATCCCGAATCGAACGTACTGGTGTGCTGATCGATCCCGCAATTCTGGCTGAACACTCAAAAGAGCTAACGACGCGCCTGGCGGATCTGGAAGCACAAGCGTATGAACTGGCCGGGGAAGAGTTCAATCTCTCATCGACCAAGCAGTTGCAAGGCATTCTGTATGAAAAGCAAAAGCTGCCGATTCTGAAGAAAACGCCAAAAGGCGCACCGTCAACGAATGAAGAAGTACTGGCCGAACTGGCATTGGATTATCCTTTGCCTAAGCTGCTCCTCGAATACCGGGGTTTGGCTAAGCTGAAATCTACTTACACCGATAAGTTACCACTGATGATCAATCCTACGACAAAGCGCGTACATACGTCTTATCATCAGGCTGTGACTGCGACGGGTCGTTTGTCTTCCAGCGATCCTAACCTGCAAAATATCCCAGTGCGTAACGATGAAGGACGTCGTATTCGTCAGGCATTCATTGCGCCTAAGGGCTACAGCATTGTTGCGGCCGACTACTCACAAATCGAACTGCGTATTATGGCGCACCTATCGGGTGATAAAGGGCTGTTGAATGCGTTCGCGAGCGGGTTGGATATTCACCGGGCAACGGCGTCAGAAGTGTTTGGCACCGCGCTGGATAAGGTGACATCAGAACAGCGTCGCAGTGCCAAAGCGATCAACTTCGGTTTGATCTACGGTATGAGTGCCTTTGGCTTGTCACGCCAGTTGAATATTCCCCGTAGCGAATCGCAGAAATACATGAATCTGTATTTTGAGCGTTATCCTGGTGTGCAGGATTATATGGAACGGACGCGCCAACAGGCGGCAGAGCATGGCTATGTGTCTACATTGGATGGTCGCCGTCTCTACCTGCCCGATATCCATTCTCGTAATGCGATGGCGCGTAAAGGCGCGGAACGTGCGGCGATTAACGCCCCGATGCAGGGGACAGCAGCTGACATTATCAAGAAAGCGATGATCGCGATTGATGATTGGCTACAGAAAGACGCACCGTTAGTGAAAATGATCATGCAGGTTCACGATGAGTTGGTTTTCGAGATTCATGATTCGGTTATTGAAGAATCCATTAGTAAAATCAAGATATTAATGGAAGGTTGTATGCAATTGAATGTCCCGTTGCAGGTCGATATTGGTACGGGTATGAACTGGGATGAAGCGCATTAATGGCCAATTTTTGTGCTATTTCTGTAATTAAATAACAGTATTGTGTGACCTGGTTTAACTTTGTGTAATCGATAACCATTTTCTATGAAAGTAAACAACAAAAAAGCCTTTGTTCCCGTGAAAAAATAGGGTAGAGTTAAAGACGTAGGGTACAGAGGTAAGATGTTCTATCTTTCAGACCTTTTACTTCACGTAATCGGATTTGGCTGAATATTAGCCGCCCCGCTCAGTTTTGAGCGGGGCGTTTTTTATGGGCCTTATCTAGGTTTTTTACCCTCAGATGCCAGTAACTGCTCAGCAGACAGCACGGTTTGGAGTGTAAAATGAACATCTCTGATGGGGAATCGCGGGAAGGTAGGGGCGTGATGCGAGTGATGACACTCTGCACCACGCGAAAAGATTATTCTGCTTCTTGTTCTTCTTGAGCGTGTTCCAACGTGCTGAACCAGTTATCCAATTTCTGCCGTAGTTTATCGACGCCGAGTTTTTTCAGTGAAGAAAATACCTCGACCTGAATATCTCCCGTAAAGGGTAATACCGCTTCGCGAACCATATTCAGCTGTGTCTTACGGGCGCCTGAAGCGAGCTTATCGGCTTTGGTCAGTAGCACTAAGACTGGAAGCCCGACATCGACCGCCCACTGAATCATTTGCTGATCGAGATCTTTCAGCGGATGGCGAATATCCATCAGTACAACCAGCCCCTTCAGGCTGTTACGCTTTTGTAGGTATTCACCGAGTGCACGCTGCCATTTGATCTTCATTTGCTCCGGCACTTCGGCATAGCCATAGCCGGGTAGGTCGACCAAACGCACGCCATCTGCCACCTGAAACAGGTTGATCAACTGGGTACGGCCCGGTGTTTTACTGGTTCGCGCCAGGTTTTTCTGGTTGGTCAGCGTATTCAGCGCGCTGGATTTTCCGGCGTTAGAGCGCCCAGCAAAGGCCACTTCAATACCGCTATCCGTTGCCAGATGACGAATATCCGGGGCGCTGATGATAAAACGCGTCATGTGGTAGTTATATTGCTGGGTCACGATGGTTATCTCTATCTGGATCTCTGTCTGGTTGGCGATTATACCTGTAACTGACAATAAAGGCGGCTTTATCTGCCTCGAAATGCAACAAGTGAGTGTGAAAAGAAAAGCTCAGCCGTCTGATGCGGGCGCTTTTTTATTACCCAACTTTCTGCTAGATTCCGCCGCACTTCCCTTATATCTGTGTACCTGAGAACAACATTATGAACCGACCTGTCAAAGGGGCTGCCGATAAGGCAGGAAAACCTAAAGTAAAAAGAAAAACCCGCGAAGAGCTAGAGCGTGAAGCGCGTGAGCGGAAAAGAGATAAAAAACATCGTGGTCATGCTGCGGGTAGCCGGACTCAGGAAAAATCGTCTACCGATCAGAATTCTGGCCAACGTAAAGTGGCCGATCCACGTATCGGTAGCAAAAGGCCTGTACAGCTTGGCGTGTTGGATAGCGCTGTCGCCAAACCGAAGCCTAAGTCGAAGCCTTCTGAGCCCGTGGAGAAAGTTGTTGCTGCCAAGCCAGCGATGTCACCGGAAGAAGAGCTGGAAATGTTAGAAAACGATACGCGTCTGGATGCATTGTTGGATCGGCTGGATAGCGGTGAAACGCTAAGTGCCAAAGATCAGTCATGGGTTGATGAAACACTGGATCGCATCGATATTCTGATGGAAGAGCTTGGAATCGAACTGGGTGACGACGATGACGAAGAAGAGCAACAGGAAGACATGTTGCAGCTTTTAAAACGTAACAACCCGAAAGACGCGTTCTAATCAATGAAATGGCTGTTTCTGTTTCTGATATTGCTGGTTGCGTTTTATCTGCTCTGTCTGTTCAGTAAACTATGGCTATTATCGAAGCGTAAGCACCGGTTGCATCGCGCCCTGTTTAATGGGCGCGTGAATCAGGTTCGACGCCAACGCCCCAGACAAAAACGCCGGGAGCGTTTTTGAGCGTCACAAACGTGACGGCCCTTTAGGGCGAGTCTCAAGGATGAGACGAGTAACAAAACGTAGGAAACGTCTTTGAACGCCATTTTTGGCGATCTGAAGGAGGGGAAGGATAACCCACCGAGTAAAAACTGGAAGGAGTGAGCGAATATGTCGATACAGTCCGTTGACTGGGATCTGGCCCTGATTCAAAAATATAACTATTCCGGGCCGCGTTATACATCATATCCCACAGCGTTAGAATTCAGTGAAGCTTACGATGAGCCTGCTTTTCAGCATGCCGTCGCCCGTTATCCGCAGCGACCGCTGTCGCTGTATATTCATATCCCTTTTTGTCATCGGCTGTGCTATTTCTGCGGCTGTAATAAGCTGGTTACGCGTCAGCAGCATAAAGCGGATGAATATCTTGATGTGCTGGAGCAGGAAATTCGC
This sequence comes from Pectobacterium zantedeschiae, assembly GCF_004137795.1. Classification (GTDB taxonomy): domain Bacteria; phylum Pseudomonadota; class Gammaproteobacteria; order Enterobacterales; family Enterobacteriaceae; genus Pectobacterium; species Pectobacterium zantedeschiae. The sequence continues at coordinate 228,063 of NZ_NWTM01000005.1, read as the reverse complement.
CAGCGTGCGCCACTATTTGCAGGACGAACGGTGACGCAACTACATTGGGGCGGCGGTACGCCAACCTACCTGAATAAAGTACAAATTAGCCGACTGATGTCACTGCTGCGCGAGCAGTTCTCTTTTTCCGAGCAGGCTGAGCTGTCGCTTGAAGTCGACCCGAGAGAAATTGAACTGGATGTCCTCGACCATCTGCGTGCTGAAGGGTTTAACCGCCTGAGCATGGGGGTGCAGGATTTTAATAAAGACGTTCAGAAGCTGGTCAATCGCGAGCAAGATGAAGACTTTATTTTTTCCCTCATTGAGCGGGCAAAGGCGCTTGGTTTCTCCTCAACCAATATTGATTTAATTTACGGCCTGCCGAAGCAAACGCCGGAAAGCTTCGCTTTTACACTACAGCGCGTTGCTGAATTAAGTCCGCACCGGCTTAGCGTTTTTAACTATGCGCATTTACCCAACTTGTTTGCGGCACAGCGCAAGATTAAAGAAGCGGATTTGCCAAGTGCGGAGCAAAAGCTGGATATTCTGCAACAGACGATTGGGTCGCTGACGCAATCGGGCTACCAGTTTATTGGTATGGATCACTTTGCTCGCCCGGACGATGAACTGGCTGTGGCACAAAGGGAAGGGAAGCTGCATCGCAATTTCCAGGGTTATACGACGCAGGGCGATAGCGATCTTCTCGGTATGGGTGTTTCGGCGATTAGTATGATCGGTGATAGCTATGCCCAGAACCAGAAGGAGCTGAAACAGTATTATGCGCAGGTCAAAGACAAAGGAAATGGCTTGTGGCGTGGGTTACAACTGACGCGTGATGATTGTCTCCGTCGTGACGTGATTAAGACGCTGATTTGTAATTTCCAACTCTGCTATGCGCCTATTGAAGCGGAATATGCGATCGATTTTAAAACCTACTTTGAGCAGGATTTAGCGTTATTGGCACCGCTGGTGGCTGATGGGCTAGTCGATAGTCAGGAAGATGGGTTGGAGGTGACGCCGAAAGGACGTTTGCTGATCCGTAATATCTGTATGTGTTTTGATGTTTATTTACGTAGCAAGCTTAGAACGCAGCAATTTTCCCGGGTGATATGACCTGTTTCGTTGATGAATGAGTAAAAATATTGTTTGTAAGTAGTAGAAAATAAGATGCGCATCTACCCTGAATAATGTGAGTTTCAGGAAGACGGTAAGGCAAGGAATCCTGATGAGCCTACTCAGATAAGTATTCGGGTGACTGACAATTATGTCAGAGACTGATTTGAATGCTGCTGGCGGTAGTCACTACGGAGCTAGGCACACACGAGTGTGCCTAGTAGCGCACCCAACGCACATGCAACTTGAAGTATGACGGTATAAAAAACTCCGGTGTGTGAAAAACCACACACATCGGAGTGATATTTATATATTGATTCACAATATGAGTAAAAACACTTCGTACCTTTATAATTCTATAATTAGAATGTTCCCATTTAGAAAAACATATTTTCATAAAATGTTTATAAAGATTGAGTGGTAGGGAATCGGAAGTATAGAGAATATCTAGTGTTTACATGAAAATGACTGGATAGAATCAAGAAATAAATGGAAATAGAAATGATTTAGATATGTTAATAAGTGAGAATGGTTATGCGTAAACTTATTGATTTCAGGTCATTGTTTTTTAAGATTATTGTTTTGTTTTTACCATTGTTTTCTTTGTTTTTTTTAACTGGCTGGGGTGTTTATGAGTTCTATCTGAAGAGTGTGATGAACACAGATAAGATGAGATTGGACATGTATAAGGCAACACTGCATTCAACAATAGAGCAATACTATTATCTGCCTTATATGATGGCGATGGATCAAGTCGTTTTTTCTGCTGTCAAAAATCAGGATGAAAAAGAAAAACTCAATGAGTTAAATCTGCATTTAAAGAAAATTAATGAGCTGACTAAAGCGGCCGCACTTTATGTCGTTGATGTGAATGGTAAGACGATTGCGTCCAGTAATTGGGATGAACCTGGAAGCTATGTTGGGCATAATTACAGTTTTCGTCCTTATTTCATTCAGGCGATGAAAGGAACATTAGGGAAGTTTTATGGTATAGGGGACACGACATATAAGCCCGGTTTTTTCATTTCATGGGCGATTGAGGATAAGGGGAAAAAGATTGGCGTCATTATTGTTAAGATAAGCCTGAATATTTTGGAGAATGCCTGGTCGGAAGGGCCTGATAATATTATGATTTCCGATGAAAATGGTATTGTTTTTCTCAGTTCTGATGAAGATTGGCGTATGAAAGTGCTACAGCCACTTAGCGTGCAAACCAGAAAAAAACTACAAGAAACCCGACAATATTTTATTCAGTCTTTAGACTCCATCAACATATACACGTGTTTTTCTACTAATGATTTTATGTTGTTGAATTTTACCGCTCAAGAAAGCTGTTATTTTCCAAGTTATTATTCTCAAAAAATACTTATACCGGAATTTAACTGGACAGTGACCTTGCTGTCTAATATTGAAGGTGAGTATTGGTCTGTGGCGATAGTCTTTTTTGTCGTGATAAGTACTTACTCTATATTACTGGTCATTATTGGTTATGTCCGTATGAAGATGCGTTCGCAAGCGTTGCTGAAAGAAGCCAATGAATTGCTGGAACTCAAAGTTAATGCCAGAACGCAGGAGTTAAAGGAGATTAATCAGCAGCTCATTCTGGAAATGAATGAGCGAATTCAGGCGGAGAAAGGGTTGCAGACTGTACGGGAAGCATTAGCCGAGTCCAGCAAGTTAGCCGCTCTAGGGCAGATGGCAACGGAGATGGCTCATGAACAAAATCAACCGTTAGCCGCTATCCGGGCGCTAACGGATAATGCTCGAAAAATGCTAGAAAAAGAGATGTATACGCAGCTCGACCAGAATTTGAAATATATCATTTCACTGGTCGAAAGAATGACCCAGTTAATTACTGAACTCAAAACATTTGCGTGTCGGCACCGGGTACCGAAAGGACAGGCTGACGTGGTAAAAGCAATTTATAAAGCGGTAGCGTTACTTAATCACAATCTGGAAAAAAATAACGTCATTCTACGAGTTAATGCACCGTCAACTCCATTAATCGCAATATGTGATGAGTTAGGATTGGAACAGATATTTAGCAATCTGTTAATTAATGCGTTGGATGCAATGGAGCTATCTCCGGTAAAACGATTGGATATTCATTTAAAACGAATGGCGGACCGGGTCTTAGTCACGATTAAGGATTCAGGGCCTGGTTTTGCATCTGATGTGGTGGATCGAGTATTTGACCCATTTTTTACCACCAAAAAGCGGGGAATGGGGCTGGGGTTGGCGATAGTGAAAGAAATTATTCGTAATTCTGAAGGCAATATACAGGCAGAAAATCATGCCGATGGTGGAGCCATTTTTACTATTTCCTGGCCGGAAAGGAGAGACACACATGAATCAACCGAAAATTAACGTCAAAATCGTTTATGTGGAAGATAGCCCGGATGTGCGTTTTGCCTGTGAACAGACAATGCAACTTGCTGGATATGAAGTCTTGTCTGTAGCGGATGCGGAACAAGGGCTTGTGATGATCAATCAGGAACCGGCATCGATTCTAATGACTGATTTGCGCTTGCCTGGGATGTCTGGTCTGGAACTGATGAACCGTGTCCTTCAGTTGGATTCCGGCATCCCGGTGATCCTGATCACTGGTCATGGGGATGTTGAGATGGCAGTAGAAGCGATGCGTGAAGGCGCTTTTGATTTTATCGAAAAACCCAGTACGGCGGAAAAAATACTGGAGGTTATTGAAAAAGCGAGGGAAAAACGGCGTCTTATTTTAGAAAATCGTGAACTGACATCTCGGTTACAACAAGGGCAAGGCCCCCTGTTGATAGGACACAGCCATGGCATGAATCAACTGCGTGAAGCCCTAGCCAATGTCGCGGATACTTGCGCTGATGTGCTAATTCAAGGAGAAACAGGCTGCGGGAAAGAGGTAGTGGCACGCACGCTGCATCATTGGAGCTCATGCCGTAATGGTAATTTTGTTGCGCTTAATTGTGCAGCATTGCCGGAACCGTTGTTTGAGAGTGAAATATTTGGTCATGAACTTGGGGCGTTTACCGGTGCGGCTAAACGTCGGGTTGGTAAGATTGAACACGCGAATGACGGCACATTATTTCTGGATGAAATAGAAGGTATGCCGCTCAGTATGCAAAGCAAATTGTTAAGGGTATTGCAGGAGCGAACCCTTGAACGTCTTGGCGCTAATCAATTGATTCCGGTTAACTGCCGAGTGATTGCCGCAACGAAAGATGATCTTCTGGCACTGAGTAAAGACGGGCAATTTCGTCTTGATCTCTATTACCGTCTGAATGTTGTGGCTATTCGTGTCCCTCCGTTGCGTGAGCGACGTGAAGATATCCCTGAACTCTTTTATTGGTTTGCTAGTCGGGCGGCGCAGACTTACCGTCGCCCATTACCGGATATTTCCCCGATGTTGCTTGCCTGGTTACAGGCTCAGAGTTGGCCCGGCAATGTGAGGGAACTGAAACATTATGCGCAGCGTTTTGTTCTGGGATTAAACACGCCAGATGAAATCTCTATTACCTGCCGTGAGGCGCTGGGGTTAACTGCCAGTATTGATGCGTTTGAAAAGAAGCTTATTGAAGACATGTTGCGCCAGACGGGGGGGCAAGTGAGTTTGACTGCGCGGCAGTTGATACTGCCGCGCAAAACGCTCTATGACAAACTCAATCGGCATAACATCAATCCGCAGGATTTCCGTTTTACCGAATTGCCTAACAAATCAGATCGACGGTCTGATGATGTACATCGAGGCTGATGCCTTTCGCGGTGTAAGTCATGGTTAGCCATTGCCAAAATGAAGATGACAAGGTCAGCGATTGATTCCGCTGACGTGACGCAGCTTCTGGCATTCCAGGATAAACCACTTCTGAGTTTCCTGATTGTGGTTGAGTTGCCAGAAGGTATTCCATGAAATACGCGCATTTTTGCGATGATTGATCGCAAAAATGCTCAGGTGAGAGCAGTAAGGCGAAAAAATTATTGTGGGGTGAACCAGATTCAGCCTGATCTTCTGCGATGGTTTCTCCACCGGAGAGTATCCCCGCCATCAGCTCGATCATCAACGCCAGACCAAAGCCTTTATGCTGGCCGAACGGCAGCAGCGCACCAGCAGGAGTGGTGAACAGTACTCCTGGGTCATTTGTCGGGTGGCCGCTGGCGTCAATTAACTGTCCTGCTGCGACATGCTCCCCTTGCTCTGCCAGTATTCTGGCTTTATTGAGCGCCATACTGCTCGTGGCGAAGTCAACCAGAACAGCTGGCTTTCCGCCGGGAACGGGCCAGGTGAAACAGAACGGATTGGTGGTCAGACGAGCCTCCGCCCCACCCCAGGGGGCGACGGTTGGACTTCTGCCAGTAACGTTACTAAATGACAACATGCAAAGCTCATTGTCAGCGGCGAGCTGGCCGTAATGTCCTAACCGGCCGAGATGGTGGCAGTGGCTAAGGGTTAAAATGCAGTAGCCGTCTTGTTTCGCTTTATTAATGGCCGCTTTTGTTGCTGTTTTAGCGATGTGTTGTCCGAAGCCGCCCTGTCCATTTATTTGCAGTAAACCGTGGGTGGAGGCAGTAATATCTGCACGGGCATTCGGTTTGACCTCGCCTTTAGCGATACTATCGAGATACTTTGGTAGCAATGCTACCCCGTGGCTGGCGTAGCCGTTTTGTTCGGCTTCGATCATGTGCTCGGCGATATCCTGAGCAATGTCTGCGGCACAGCCGTTAAGTTCAAACAGCCCTGTGACTAACCAGCGTAATTTTTCGGAAGAGATCGTGATTGACATGATTTTTTCTCCGTTACATGAGTCCCAGCATTGGCCACAAGGTTGCTGCGAACAGTAGCAGCGTCAGGTAACCAATGATGGTCAAGCTAATACCGATACGAGTGAACTGGCGCGGGCTGAATGTGTCCGTTCCCAGACACACCATATTTTGTGGTGCATTGATTGGCAGGATAAAACCAAAGCTGACACTGAAAGCCAGAATGACGGTCATCCCGACTGGGTTGACGCCAAGTTCTGGCGGCAGGCTACTCAGCAAGCTGATAAGAATAGGTAGAAGCGCAGCGGTCAATGCGGTGGCGCTGGCAAATCCCAGATGAATAATAATGAGGAACGCGGTCAGTACCGCCAAAATACCGATAGGGGGCAATGCGTGCAGGTTAAACCCTTTGACGACATAATTCGCCAGCCAGGATGCCGCTTGTGTATCCAACAAGGCAGAGCCGAGGCTAATTCCAATACCGAACATGAGCAACGTGCCCCATTGCACACGCTTTTCTACATCCTTCCAATTCATCACGCCGATTCCCGGCATCAGCATGATTGCCAGACCAGCCAGAGTCACAGAGGTCGTATCGATATTGTGCAACTTGCCTTCCGTCGCCCAAAACAAAAGCAACAGAACCGAAATTGCGATTAGACGTTTTTCCACACTTTTTGCCGGACCAAGTTCAGCCAGCGATTTTTTTATCGCATCTGTACCACCTTCTATCGCTTCAGTTTCCGGTGGCATCATCTTTCTCACCAGAAAAAATAGCACTACAGACATGGTGAGGCTCCAGGGTGCCCCCGCCAACAACCAATCGAGCCAGCTGATCGTATATTCAGCGCCGAATGTTTTGTTGATAAAGCCAATCGAGAGTAAATTTTGCGCGGCTGATGTTTGAATACCAACATTCCAGATGCTGGTGGCTTGTGCGACAACGATCATCATAGACGCCGCCAGCCGGGAGTGTTTATCAACATTGAAGGCTGCGATCACGCCCATCATGATCGGGACAACGCAGGCGGTACGGGCTGTCGCGCTGGGGACAACCAGACTTAGCACGATAGTCACGACGATCGCGCCGATCAGAATACTGCTGCTGCTGGCACCGATGCGAGACATCGTGAACAGCGCGATGCGTTTGTCCAGCCCGGTGATGGTCATTGCGGCGGCGATAAACATCGCTGCCGCTACTAATGCCAGTGCAGAGTTCGAGAAGCCAGACAGGGTCATTTTCAACGCATTGACCGTGCCAGTCATCGTTTCTGGATGGTGGATATCCGGCGAGAAGCCAATCATAAAAATGATCAGCGCGGAAATGACAATAGCGCTGGAAGTGTAGTCCATCGCTTCGCTGATCCAGACGATGATCGCAAACACCAGAATCGCGATCATATTTTGGCCAGCTTTGGGAATATCATCTCCTAATGGGAGTAGCGTGATGGCGATTGCGGCGATAATCGCGATGTAGAGTCCCAGATAAGAGGATAGCTTGTTCTTCTTAATTATTGGTTTTGATACGTCAGTCATAATAACCTCGTCGTAGAGAAGTAATATTTCCTGACGGGGAATTGCAGGTCTTATGCCAGTTTGTTTTTATTTTTAATTGTTTGTTTTATATTTATTTTTTTGTTTTTTGCGTTGTTTTTTAGGCGGGTATCCGCACAAGCCAGCCATAGGGTGTGGTAAAGCCACACAGCGTCAATTGGCGAGTCATGTCATCCGATCGCCTGCGGTTGAAAAGGGTCAATCATGATGAAAAACTTGTATTCCTGATAAATAGAAAGGTGGGCAGAAGCGGGAAGGGTGTCGTTTTGAGCGGCGTCATCGCTGACGCCGCGAGGGGGGTTAACTGACAGTGAGTGCGCGGCTAACTGCTATCATGATAAGGGTCAGGAAATGGCCTCAAGTAACGTGGTACCGATCTGTGCGGGGTTGCGCGTCCATACCATCCCTGCGCGTTCAAACGCCTGAAATTTTTCCTCTGCCGTTCCTTTGCCGCCAGCGATAATGGCACCTGCGTGTCCCATACGTTTCCCTTTCGGCGCTGTCGCTCCGGCGATATAGCCCACGACGGGCTTACTCACGTTAGTTTGAATAAATTCCGCAGCCTCTTCTTCCGCTGTTCCACCAATTTCCCCAATCATGATGATGGCATCGGTGTCGGGATCGCTTTCAAATAAATGCAACGCGTCAATAAAACTGGTGCCGGGAATAGGGTCGCCACCAATACCAATACAAGTAGATTGACCCAGACCAAGTGCGGTGGTTTGGGCAACGGCTTCATAGGTGAGGGTGCCGGAGCGGGAGATGATTCCGATGCGTCCGGGTTGATGAATACTGCCCGGCATAATACCGATTTTGCATTCACCGGGGGTGATGATCCCTGGGCAGTTGGGACCAATCAGACGAACGTCGGGATACGCTCTGAGGAGGCGTTTGGCTTTTAGCATATCTTGAGTCGGTACGCCTTCTGTGATGACCACAATCAGCCCGATACCTGATTCCACCGCATCTACAATCGAATCTAGTACTGCGGGAGCAGGGACGTAGATCACACTGGCTTCCGCACCCGTGGCCGGAACGGCTTCTTTCATGCTGTTGAATACCGTTCGACCCAGATGCATCTGTCCACCTTTACCCGGCGTCACGCCGCCCACGATTTGGGTGCCGTAGGCGATAGCGTGTTCAGAATGAAAACTGCCGTTTTTTCCGGTAAAGCCTTGAACCAACACTTTGGTTTGTTTATTGATTAATACGCTCACGCTACCCTCCTAGTTATTGACAGTTGCAATGATGGTCTGTGCTGCTTCATCCAGTGTGTGGACGGGCGTAATCGGCAATCCGCTTTCTCGTAACAGCCTCATGCCTTCCGCCGCATGGTTGCCGGATAAGCGGGCGACAACAGGCAGGGTAATTTTTTCCTGTAGTAAGGCGTTGATGATCGCTTTTGCGATCATGTCGCAGCGCACAATACCGCCAAAGATATTGACCAGAATTCCATTCACCTTAGTGTCGGAACTAATGAGTTTGAAGGCTTCCGTTACTCGTTCTTGCGTGGCACCGCCGCCCACATCAAGAAAATTGGCAGGTTCACCACCATAGAGTTTGATGATATCCATCGTGGCCATCGCTAGCCCTGCGCCGTTAACCATGCAGCCGATATTGCCGTCCAGCGCCACATAATTCAGATCCAGTGCGGCGGCGGCGCGTTCACGCGGATCTTCCTGTGTTTCATCTCGCAGGTCGGCTAATTCGGGGTGACGGTATAGCGCATTGTCGTCAATGGTGATCTTGGCATCGACGCACATAAAACGGCCGTCCTGAAGGATGGCCAGTGGATTGATTTCCAGCAGCGAGAAATCCTGCGTGGTGAATGCTTGCCAGATGTTATCGATCAGCGTGCCAAACTCCACCAGTTGAGATTTTTCCAGTTTTAGCACGGATGCCAATTGACGGATGTGGCAAGGCTGTACGCCAACTAACGGCTCGATACTCACCTTGGAAATCTTTTCTGGCATTTCCTGCGCCACCTGTTCTATTTCCATACCGCCTTCTGCGCTGGCGATAAAGGTGACTAACTGACTACCGCGATCCACCACGGCGCTGAGGTACAGTTCCTGACGCACTGGATAAATATTTTCACACACCAGAACGCCACTAACCGGTTGGCCTTCTGGTCCGGTCTGATAGGTAGCCAGCCGAGAACCGAGCATATTTTGGGTGAATTCCTTCGCGCTCTGATAGTGGTTTACTACCTTGACTCCTCCCGCTTTACCGCGTCCTCCGGCATGGACTTGTGCTTTTAGTACTGCCCCTTTTTCTCTATCCGCCAGTACATCCCATGCCTCTTGTAACTGAGGCAAGGCATCAATATAGATCTCGCGTGGCACTGGTAGCCCGAATGTCGCCAACAGTCGTTTTGCCTGATATTCATGTAGGTTCATATCGTTTTCCGTTTTGGATGGTTAGCCGTGCAGGGCTTGTTTATTGATGGCCAGTGCAGCTTCATGCAACACCTCGCTTAACGTCGGGTGTGCATGAACGGTACAGGCGAGATCTTCTCCAGATGCGCAAAATGCCATCGCCAACGCGATTTCATTGATGAGTTCAGAGGCTTGTGGACCGATGATGGTTGCGCCCAGAAGGCGATCGCTGGCGGCGTCAGCCAAAAGCGATACACGCCCTTCCGCTTGTCCTAACGCCATCGCTCGCCCGTTTGCCGCAAATAACGCGTTGCCTTTATTGAACGTGATACCACGCTGTTTAAGCTGTGCTTCAGATTGCCCTATCCAGGCGATTTCTGGATGGGTGTAAATCACCCAGGGGATCAGATTAAAATCTACCGGCTCCGCTGCTTGACCCGCGATGAGATCGGCAACCATGACACCTTCGGCCATCGCCTTGTGTGCCAGCATCGGCCCTCGAACCACATCGCCAATTGCCCAGAGTTGCGGGTGAGAGGTGCGACAAAATTCATCGACTACCACCCCGCCCCGGATGTCTTTCTCCAGCCCTAACTCCTCGATTCCCAGCCCTTCCAGCATCGGTTCTCGCCCGATAGCGACGATGAGTTTATCGACGATCAGCTCATGAGTTTGGTCACCTTGTTCATAGGTCACCTGCACCTCATTTTTGCGTGTGACGATCTTGACGATACGGATACCGAACTGCATATGTAAGCCGTCAGCGGCCAGCTGTTTCTGAGCCTCTTTTGCCAGACGGGATTCCAGCGCAGGCAGAAAAGTCTCTGCCATTTCCAGTAATGTGACGTCAGAACCCAGCCGATTCCAGACGGAACCCAGCTCCAGCCCGATGACGCCTGCTCCAATCACCGCCAGCCGTTTGGGGGGCACCGTCATTGCCAGTGCCCCCTGATTATCCAGAACCAGCTCGTTGTCTACCGTGATATCAGGGAGTGCGCGTGGACGAGATCCCGTGGCGATAATGACGTGATGCGCCTGGATGATTTGTGATTCGCCTCCTTGTGTGACATCAAGGCACCAGATGCCGTCAGCGTAACGTTGCAGCGTGGCCCGACCGGCGAGTGTCGTTACGCCATTCTTCTGAAACAACAGGCCAATCCCTTGAGTCAACCGTGCAACGATATCGTCTTTACGCTGGACCATTTGGGCGGCGTTTATCTGCACCGAGTGCGCGGTGATGCCGTGTTCCTGTGCTTTATGACTGATTTGGTTAAACAACTCAGAAGATTGCAATAGAGATTTGGATGGTATACAGCCCACATTCAGGCAGGTGCCGCCCAGAGAAGGATCGCCGTTGGCATTGGTGAACGCATCGATACATATCGTATCGAGTTTACGTTGTGCGGCTCTGATGGCGGCGATATAGCCGCCTGGACCTGCACCAATGACGGCGACGTCATACACTTTTGTCATGTTTTTCCCCTTGTCAGATATCCAGCAAAAGCTGTGCAGGCGCTTCCAGCAGGCGTTTAATCGTCGCTAGTGTTTGTACGGCTTCCTGGCCGTCAATCAGGCGATGGTCGTAACTCAGCGCCAGATACATCATCGGGCGAATAACGACACAATCGTTTTCTGCTACCGGGCGTGGCGTGATGGCGTGCATCCCTAAAATGGCAGACTGGGGCGGGTTGATGATTGGCGTTGACATCATGGAGCCGAAAGTGCCGCCGTTAGTGATGGAAAATGTGCCGCCCTGTAGCGCTTCCAGCGGTAGTTTTCCTGCTCGTGCTAATTCGGCGTACTCATTTATCTGGCGCTCGATTTCTGCCAGAGACAGCAATTCAGCATTACGTAATATCGGAACCATCAATCCACGTGCGCTGCTGACCGCGATGCCTATATCACAGTAGTCACGCCAGATGATGTTCTGCCCATCAATAGCGGCATTAACGATAGGGAATTGACGGAGCGCGTGACTGGTAGCTTTGACAAAAAACGACATAAAACCCAGTTTTACCCCGTGTTGCTTTTCAAAACGCGCTTTATAGGTATTACGCAGCGTGATGATCTCTTGCATATTGACTTCATTGAATGTCGTCAGAATGGCGTTTTCCCGCTGTGAAGCGAGTAAGCGTTCGGCGATCCGTGTTCGTAGACGACTCATTGGTTCGCGGCGTTCTTGTCGGCTATCCGTCGGTTTTTTCTCCGGTATTGTGGTTTTTGCTACTGTATCTGTTGGGCGGTCGAGTATTGGCACGGCTGTGTCGGTGGGAAGCGTGTCCGTTGGTGCGCTGGTATGGCTAGCCTGCGTCAGAACATCCTCTTTTATTATTCTGTTATGGCGTCCGGTACCCGTAACCTGCGCCAGATCGATATCCTGACGGATTGCCTCTTTGCGGGCGGCAGGCATGGCAATCGGCGTTTCGGTTGGAATTTCTGGTGTGGGGGAAGGTGCGGTGTTCTGGGGAATGATCCGCGCCAGTAGCTGACCTGATGTAACGCTCTCGCCTTCGGCGATGAGCTGCTCGGATAACAGGCCATCGGCAGGCGCGGGAATTTCCAGTATGACCTTGTCGGTTTCCAGTTCAGCAACAACATCATCGCGTTTGACGATATCGCCAGCCTGTTTGCACCACGTTGCCAGAACGCCTTCTGTGACGGATTCCGGTAGTTGTGGGACATTGATTTCTATCATTTTTTTCTCCGGTATTCGTGATTGTTTTTATGAAAATTATCAAACGTTAACGAAGTGAAATGCCTCAGCGAGAAAATCGGCTATTTGTTGTTGATGTACGGCTCTATATCCGGTAGCTGGAGCGGCGGCGGCGGGGCGTCCGGCATATTGAAAGTGCATGTTTTCCGGAAGGAGGCGATCCAGTTCATGACGGATTTGTCGCCATGCCCCTTGATTGGCGGGTTCTTCCTGAAGCCATAGCCAGTTTTTTACCTGTTGATAGGGCGAGATTGCCGCTTTGAGGGCCTGATGAGGAAATGGATAGAGCTGCTCAACACGGATCAACACAACTTTATCGGTTAATCCCTGAGCTTCTCTTGCCTGCAAGATGTCATAATAGACCTGTCCCGCACACAGGATGACTTGCGTGACATCTTTGGCATCCGGGTTACGCGCATCGGCGATCGCTGGCCGGAACGCTCCCTCACTCAGTGCAGTTAACGGACTCATGGCATCTTTGAAGCGCAGCAGGCGTTTGCTCATGAAGATAATGAGCGGCTTGCGCATATTGCTTAACATTTGTCCCCGCAGGAGATGGAACATTTGCGCGGATTCTGATGGCATCACCACCCGCATGTTGTTTTCTGCGCAGAGTTGCAACCAACGCTCTAGACGTCCTGAAGAGTGCTCGGGCCCCTGACCGTCATAACCATGCGGCAGAATGACGGTCAGCCCACAGTAGCGATCCCATTTAGTTTCGCTGGAGGAAATAAACTGATCGATGGCAATCTGGGCACCGTTGGCGAAATCACCGAATTGTGCTTCCCAGATAACCAGTTGGTCGGGGGCAGAACTGGCATAGCCATATTCGTAAGCCAGAATGGATTCTTCGTTCAGAACGGAGTCGATGATCTGAAAATCGGCCTGTGAGTCACTAATGTGCTGAAGTGGAATGTATTGGCGCTGATCGTTTTGTTGTGGTTTTTGGTTGTGTACCACTGCATGACGGTGACTGAAGGTGCCGCGTCCAGAGTCCTCTCCTGAAATCCGTACACCAACACCGTCGTCCAGTAGAGAGGCATAAGCCAGTGTTTCCGCCATGCCCCAGTCCAGCGGGGCCTCATTGCTGCCCATTTTCTGACGTAGTGCGAGCTGTTTTTGAATCGTCGGATGCGGCACGATCTCATCAGGAAGGGTAGTCACTTTGTCTGCATAAGACATCAGTGTTTTCAGTGGTAGGCTGGTGTTCGGCGCATCATGCCAGCTGCGATTGTCAAAACGCTCCCAGATATTATCCCTGAGAGGAGATGTCTCCACGGCGGTATTGGCATCGGTAATTGCACAGGAAGAAAGCCACTGGCGGTAGCGCTCGATCATCCCGTTTTGCTGTTCGTTTGTTATCAGGCCGCGCTGTATCAGTTTTTCACCATAACGGGTGCGTATACCGGGGTGATTATCCACGGCCTGATACATTAACGGTTGAGTCAGGCGTGGTTCGTCACTTTCGTTGTGTCCTAATTTGCGAAAACAGACCAGATCGATAACGATGTCGCGGTTGAAAGCCATACGCCATTCACAGGCCAGCGCAATGACCTGACAAATCGCATCTACATCGTCGCCATTGACGTGGATAATGGGGGCGCCAATCATTTTCGCGATATCAGTACAGTAGTGAGAAGAACGCATGTCATGCGGATTGGAAGTGGTAAAACCGACTTGATTGTTGATAACCAGATGAAGTGTGCCGCCTGTACCATAGCCAGCGGTTTGTGAAAGGTTAAAGGTGGTTTGATTAACGCCCAGTCCTCCCAGTGCTGAATCACCATGAATGAGTAATGCCATGACTTTATCTTTACCATGATGATGATGGCGCTGCTGATGTGCACGCACCTGGCCTTGTACTACTGGGTTGACGATTTCCAAATGAGAAGGGTTGTAAGCCAGTGAGAGATGCATGACCCCTGCCGATGTGGCGACTTTACTGGCATAACCCATGTGATATTTAACATCGCCAGAACCCGTTCCGATGGGCTGTCGGCCCTCAAATTCGGCAAACAGCAATGCCGGATCTTTCCCCATGATGTTGACCAACACATTCAAACGTCCCCGGTGTGCCATTCCCATCACAATTTCTTCCACACCGTGCTGGCTGGCGTGGTTGATTACGCCATCCAGTGCGGCAATAGCACTCTCTGCGCCTTCGAGCGAGAAGCGTTTCTGCCCGACGTAGCGGGTATGGAGATAGCGCTCCAGAGTTTCGGCTGCAATTAGTTTTTCCAGCGTGTGCAGGCTTTTCTCGGCACTTTCCTGTTGCGGGGACAGGTGTTCGATTCGTTCCAGCCACCAGCGTTTCGCATCTGCATCGTCTACATGATCGAACTCATAACCGATATGGCCACAATAGGTTTGCTCCAGTAGCGACAGGAGTTGCCTGAGCGACATCATGGTTGTGTGGCGTCCGACGTTAACCATGAATTCGGCGGATAAGTCCTCAGTGCTCAACCCCCAGCCTGCCAGGGTGAGCTCTGGAATATCTGATAAAGGAGAGAGAGAAAGCGGATCGAGGTGGGCTTTCAAATGACCTTTACGCCGGAATGCGTCTGCCAGTTGGGTGACGGCGGCTTGTTTTTTCAGCCAGAGAACGGTGTTGCCGGGTAAATCTCCTCCCAGAATGTCGGCGGGTGTGGTTCCAGAGGCAAAAAACGTTTTCCAATCGGCTGGGAGATCGTTGGGTGACGCTAGCCAGATGTTGTAGAGGGCTTCCAGAAATGAAGCGTTTTCGCCAGAGAGTGGGGTACGGGTTGGCATGATAGTCTCCTATGAATGTGACCTCATTTTTCTCTCCCGTGACTTAGCAGGGAATGTGCCAACCTTTAAGGTTATTTATTATCAATAGCTTATGTTGTTTTATTGCTGAAGGAGTGGCTGGAAAGAGAAACAATTTTACTTCGGGTGGCGGAAAAGGTGACAAGAAGGGCTAGATGAATGTAAGGCGAGACGATAACGCTGTTCGATGAGAAAAAAAGTAATAACAAAAACAGCCAGTCGATGTTAACACCGACTGGCTGTTCTCGCGCTTTTATAGGATCAACTAAAGAAGTTAATCAGTGCGGCACACAAAACGGCGGCAATAGCAGCCTGCGGCGAATGGCTTGCCGCGGAGCCAATTTCAGCGCCGTGTGTTGCAACGGAAATCAATGAGTCCAGCATGGTGTTCCTCCCGAATCAGCGACACGATCATACTGCTGACTCGAGGCAAGTAAAGGACAAATTAATGACAATTTCGTGCGCCAGATTGTATTTTTAATCACCAGTTTGTTTATTAACAATTGAGCAATAAAAAAACAATCTCGCTACTCCATTCCCAGCTCTTTTAGTTTACGCGTCAGGGTATTTCTGCCCCATCCCAGCAATCTTGCGGCTTCCTGTTTATGTCCCTGCGTGTGCCGTAATGCTGTCGTAAGCAGGGTTCTTTCCATTTCTGGTTGTGCTTCCGCTAGCAGATTTTGATGACCGGAACGCAGCGCGCGATCGGCCCATTGTGCCAATAGCGTTGCCCAACTGTCAGGCAGAATATGCACGGTAGAATCGGGCGCTGTGGTCTCGAACAGCTCAGGCGGCAGATCCTGAATCAGCACTTCCTGACCGGCAGCCATGACCGTCAACCAGCGGCAGGTGTTCTCTAACTGGCGCACGTTACCGGGCCACGGTAAACGGGTTAGCGCGGTTTCCGCTTCTGGGTGCAGATTTTTCGGCTCGACGCCCAGCTCTTTGGCCGTCGCCTGCAAGAAATAACGCGCCAGGCGGGGAATATCTTCCCTACGTTCACGCAGTGGTGGCAAATGAACGCGGATCACATTCAGGCGATGAAACAGGTCATCACGGAATTTACCTTCCTGCACACGCTGCTCAAGATTTTGGTGTGTTGCCGCGATAATGCGGACATCCACCTTCACCGCGGCATAGCCGCCAACGCGATAAAACTGCCCGTCGGCTAATACGCGCAACAGGCGTGTCTGCACGTCTAGCGGCATATCGCCGATTTCATCCAGAAACAGCGTACCGCCATCGGCCTGTTCAAAGCGGCCCTGACGAATTTGGTTCGCGCCCGTAAATGCGCCTTTCTCATGACCAAACAATTCCGATTCGATCAGATCCTTGGGAATGGCGGCCATATTCAGGGCAATAAAAGGGGCTTTGGTACGTGGGCTGTGGCGATGCAGGGCATGTGCCACCAGCTCTTTACCCGTTCCCGATTCGCCGTTAATCAGCACGCTGATCGATGAGCGAGATAGGCGACCAATGATGCGAAAGACATCCTGCATGGCAGGTGCTTCGCCAATAATGTCCGTTGTCGGGCCATTGATCGGCTGATTGCGTACCGGTTGCTGTTGTTCCAGATAATGACTGATTGCACGCTCAACCAGTGCGACAGCTTCATCAATATCAAACGGTTTCGGCAAATAGTCGAACGCGCCCTGTTGATAAGCACTGACGGCGGCATCCAGATCGGAATGTGCCGTCATAATGATGACCGGGAGCATCGGGTGACGCTGTTTGATTTGCTGTAAGAGCGCTAATCCATCCATCCCTGGCATGCGGATGTCGGACAGCAAAACGTCAGGCGTTTGTGTTGCTAGCGCATGCAGTACCTGATTTCCGTTTTCAAACGTTGCGCAGGTTAAACCCGCACCAGCAAGCGCGCGCTCAAGCACCCAACGGATGGAGCTATCGTCATCGACAATCCAGACTATCCCTCGTTGCATTGTGAACCTCACTGGCGAATGGGCAGGTAAACCGAGAATTCGGTGTGTCCTGGCCAACTGTTAAATTCAATTTTACCGGAGTGCTGGTCGATAAGACTGCGGGCGATGGAAAGCCCTAAACCGGTTCCCCCTTCGCGTCCGCTCACCATCGGGTAAAATAGTGTGTCCTGAAGCTGAGCAGGTACGCCGGGGCCGTCATCTTCCACGTCAATACGTGCTGCAAGACGATAGCGCACGCCGTGCAGAGTAAGCTGAAAAGCCGTTCGAGTACGTATCGTAATGGTTCCGCCTTCCTCACCCAGCGCCTGTAGCGCATTGCGGGTAATATTCAGCAGTACCTGTTCAATCTGGTCGGGGTCGTGCGTCAACTCTGGCAGGCTGGGATCATAGTCTTTCACCAGCGTCACGTTATCTGGTTTTTCCAACGAGACGAGCTGGCAAACGCGTTCAGCGACTTGATGGATACTCTGGGTGACGTGCAAGCCGGGCTGCTGTGGCCCGAGCAGGCGATCAACCAGATTACGCAGACGATCCGCCTGTTCGATGATGACCTTGGTATATTCCGTCAATGCTGGATCTGGCAAGGCCTTGGCAAGCAACTGTGCAGCCCCGCGCAATCCACCAAGCGGATTTTTTATCTCATGCGCCAGGCCTCGGACCAAATCACGAGCGGCCTGCTGCTGTGCATGTTGAAGCTGTTCTTGGCTGAGACGGCGCTGGTTATCCATCGGCGCCATTTCCAGTAAAATAAAATCGTTTTGTACCCGCTGAGCGGTGAGCGACATGATGTGCGCTTTACCATCCACGACGAGAGTGACTTCGTTATCGGTAAAACCTTGCCCTGAATCCAGACTCTCACGCAGTAAATCGATATTCAGAGAAAAATATCCCAGCAAGTCTGGCAGCGGTGTGCCGGATAATTTACGCGAACTTTGTGCCAGTAATTGCTGTGCTGCCGGGTTGGAATAGTGAATCGCCAGATCGTTATCCAGCAATAAGATGCTGTTTATCAGGGAATTTAGGATCTGCCCAGCATCGGGCAGCGTGCCTGTTGCCATAACGCAGACTCCCGCACCAGCATGGTGCATTGTAGTGTGGATGATGGATGTTACGTCGCAACGGCCAATGCCGATGGTGAAAAAAGCCCATCCGAAGATGGGCTGAAGCGTTTCCACGGCAACAAGAACAAACTTCTTAGTATTCTGTTGTTTATCGGTCATGGTTGGGTATCAGCACACCCAACCACGCCAAGGCAGAGATTATTAAACGCTGTAGTACAGTTCGAACTCAACTGGGTGTGGCGTCATACGAACGCGGTCAATTTCAGATTTACGCAGTTCGATATACGCTTCGATAGCGTCATCAGTGAACACGCCACCACGGGTCAGGAACTCGCGGTCTTCGTTCAGTGCAGCCAGGGCCTCGTCCAGAGAACCGGCAACTTTTGGAATCTCTGCTTCTTCTTCCGGCGGCAAGTCGTACAGGTTTTTGTCCATTGCATCGCCAGGGTGGATTTTGTTGATGATGCCGTCGAGGCCAGCCATCAGCAGTGCAGCGAAACACAGGTACGGGTTAGCCGCTGGATCCGGGAAGCGCGCTTCGATACGACGTGCTTTCGGGCTGGCAACAACTGGGATACGGATTGAAGCAGAACGGTTACGGGCAGAGTAAGCCAGCATAACTGGTGCTTCGTAGCCTGGAACCAGACGCTTGTAGGAGTTGGTGGTCGGGTTCGCCAGGGCGTTGATAGCTTTAGCGTGCTTGATAACACCGCCGATGTAGAACAGAGCCAGTTCAGACAGGCCGCCGTATTTGTCGCCAGCGAACAGGTTAGTGCCGTCTTTAGACAGAGACATGTGGCAGTGCATACCAGAACCGTTATCACCGAACATTGGTTTTGGCATGAAGGTCGCCGTTTTACCGTAAGCGTGAGCCACGTTGTGCACGACATATTTGTAGATCTGAATTTCGTCCGCTTTTTTGGTCATGGTGTTGAAGCGGGTAGCCACTTCGTTCTGACCAGCAGTAGCCACTTCGTGGTGGTGAGCTTCAACAACCAGACCCATTTGCTCCATGGTCAGACACATAGCAGAACGGATGTCCTGTGATGAATCGACTGGTGGAACTGGGAAGTAGCCGCCTTTCAGACCTGGACGGTGACCTTTGTTACCGCCTTCGTATTCTTTACCGGAGTTCCAGTAAGCTTCGACGTCGTCGATAGCAACGTGGGAACCGGAAGTGCTGCTACCGAAACGGATGTCATCAAACAGGAAGAACTCTGGCTCTGGCCCGAACAGTACGGTATCGGCGATGCCTGAAGAACGCAGGAAATCTTCCGCACGTTTCGCGATAGAACGCGGGTCACGGTCGTAGCCCTGCATGGTGCCTGGCTCAAGGATGTCACAACGAATGATCAGCGTGGAATCTTCGAAGAACGGATCAATCATCGCGGTGCTGGCATCGGGCATCAGAACCATGTCTGACTCGTTAATACCTTTCCAGCCGCCAATCGAGGAACCATCAAACATTTTACCTTCTTCGAAGAAGTCGGCATTGACTTGATGAGCCGGAATGGTGACGTGCTGCTCTTTACCTTTAGTATCCGTGAAGCGTAAATCAACAAACTTCACTTCGTGCTCATTCAGCATCGTCAAAACATGTTCTGCGGACATACTTGGTTCTCCCGATTGGTCATTTATCGTCGTGGAACGAATATCGTTGTGGATTGATGTTGTTGCCGTGAGTAGACTAAAGCTAAAAGTGTGCCAACTTTTTAAATGTGTGCAATGTGTTGCTACTTGGGGCTTTCTCACGGAAATCCACTGCACCATTATAGTCTAAAGCACCAAAATGGTGCTCCATGTGTGAATTATTGCACTTGTTTAGTGCATTCGTGTTCGCTTGTTGCGCTTTTGCACCGTGAAAGGGATCACAAAGCAGGCAGCTCTAGGTTGTTTATCATAGATGCTTGTGATCTTGTTTAGTCCCTCGATTAATACGTGTACAATAGCGCGCTATTTCTAAATGCCTGAGGCAAAGCTGTGATCGAAAATTTGCGTAACATCGCCATTATTGCGCACGTTGACCATGGGAAAACCACCCTGGTTGACAAGCTGTTGCAACAATCCGGAACGTTCGGTGAACGTGTCGAAGCAACCGAGCGTGTAATGGACTCCAACGATTTGGAGAAAGAGCGTGGAATTACTATCCTCGCAAAAAATACCGCCATTAATTGGAAAGACTATCGTATTAACATCGTAGATACCCCGGGACACGCCGACTTCGGCGGCGAGGTTGAGCGTGTAATGTCGATGGTTGACTCGGTACTGCTGGTTGTGGATGCGATGGATGGCCCGATGCCGCAAACTCGTTTCGTGACCAAAAAAGCGTTTGCCAACGGTCTGAAACCAATCGTGGTTATCAACAAAGTTGACCGTCCTGGCGCGCGTCCTGACTGGGTTGTCGATCAGGTATTCGACCTGTTCGTGAACCTGGATGCGACTGACGAGCAACTGGATTTCCCAATCATTTATGCTTCTGCGCTGAATGGTATCGCGGGACTCGACCATACCGACATGGCGGAAGATATGACCCCGCTGTATCAGGCGATTGTCGATCATGTGTCTCCGCCTCAGGTTGAGATGGATGCGCCGTTCCAGATGCAGATCTCTCAGCTGGACTACAACAACTATGTTGGCGTTATCGGTATCGGCCGTATCAAGCGCGGTAAAGTTAAGCCTAACCAACAAGTGACTATTGTTGATAGCGAAGGCAAAACCCGTAACGGTAAAGTAGGTAAAGTTCTGACTCACCTGGGTCTGGAGCGCATCGACGCAACTGAAGCGGAAGCGGGCGATATCATCGCGATTACCGGTCTGGGCGAGCTGAACATTTCCGACACTATCTGCGATCCGCAGAATGTCGAAGCGCTGCCAGCACTGAGCGTCGATGAACCGACGGTTACCATGTTCTTCAACGTCAATACTTCACCATTCTGCGGTAAAGAAGGTAAGTATGTGACCTCGCGCCAGATTCTGGAGCGTCTGAACAAAGAGCTGGTACATAACGTTGCCTTGCGCGTTGACGAAACTGAAGACGCCGATGCGTTCCGCGTTTCCGGCCGTGGTGAATTACACCTGTCAGTTCTGATCGAAAACATGCGTCGTGAAGGCTTTGAACTGGCCGTATCACGTCCGAAGGTTATTAACCGTGTTATCGACGGTCGTAACCAAGAGCCGTTTGAAAACGTTACGCTGGACATCGAAGAACAGCACCAGGGTTCAGTCATGCAAGCCATGGGTGAGCGTAAAGGTGATGTGAAAGACATGATTCCAGATGGCAAAGGTCGTATCCGTCTGGATTACCTGATCCCAGCTCGCGGTCTGATCGGTTTCCGTACCGAATTCATGACGATGACGTCTGGTACGGGTCTGCTGTACTCCACTTTCAGCCATTACGATGATGTACGTCCGGGTGAAATCGGCCAGCGTCAGAACGGCGTGCTGATCTCTAACGGTCAAGGTAAAGCTGTCGCATTTGCACTGTTCAGCCTGCAAGATCGCGGTAAGTTGTTCCTCGGACACGGTGCGGAAGTGTATGAAGGCCAGATCATCGGTATTCACTCACGTTCTAACGATCTGACAGTAAACTGTCTGACCGGTAAGAAACTGACCAACATGCGTGCATCAGGTACTGATGAAGCAACCACACTGGTTCCGGCGATCAAAATGTCTCTGGAGCAAGCGCTGGAGTTCATTGATGACGACGAACTGGTTGAAGTTACACCGCAATCTATTCGTATTCGTAAGCGTCACCTGACCGAAAACGATCGTAAACGCGCTAGCCGCGGCAGCAAAGACGTCTAATTTCTGACGGATTTGTCTTGTTACGCAACAGGGCACCTTCGGGTGCCCTGAATTTTATGCGCTTTCTTCCACTTTAACCTTTCCTTATATTTCCTCCCTGTTCAGTTCCGCTATTTCCCGCTACAGTGAAAATCCTACGATTACGTCAGGAGGTGGCTGCCATGCTGTATATCTTTGATTTGGGTAATGTCGTCATTGATATTGATTTCAAAAGAGTATTGGGCGTCTGGAGTAATCTGAGCAGCGCGCCGCTCGCGACGTTGCAAGAACGCTTTGTCATGGGGGAAGCGTTTGAGCAGCATGAACGGGGTGAAATCAGCGATGAAGAATTTGCCACCAGACTGTGTCAGGAAATGGGCATTGCTCTGAGCTTTGAGCAGTTCACTGCTGGCTGGCAGGCTATTTTTGTCGCGTTGCGTCCTGAGGTTATCGACATCATGCAGCGCCTGCGTGAGGAAGGGCATCGTGTGGTGATTCTGTCGAATACCAACCGCCTCCATTGTTCACACTGGCCGGCGTTATTCCCGGAAGTGGGAGCTGCAGCTGACCGACTTTATCTGTCTCAAGACATTGGATTACGTAAGCCGGAATTGGAAATTTATCAATATGTTCTGACGCAGGAAGGCGCTACGCCAGCTCAAGCCGTCTTTTTTGACGATAATTCCGCTAACGTCGATGCTGCTCAGAGTTTGGGCATTTACAGCATTCTGGTGACCGATCGTCAGGTAGTGCCGGACTTTTTCGCTATGCAGGTGACGACGGCCAAAGCATGATTTATATCGCAGGGGTGGATACAGTCCCTATTGAGAACAATAACATCAGGAGTAGTTGGGTTTTATGATTGCGCTAATTCAGCGAGTTTCCAGCGCCAGCGTTACGGTAGAAGGCAATATCATTGGGGAAATCGATAAGGGTTTGCTGATATTGCTGGGTGTTGAGCAGGGCGATGACGAACAAAAAGCCACGCGACTTTGCGAACGCGTGTTGGGCTACCGAATATTCGGTGACGATGATGGGAAAATGAACCTCAATGTGCGTCAGGCTGGCGGTAACGTGCTGGTGGTTTCCCAGTTCACGCTGGTGGCTGATACGCAGCGTGGCATGCGACCTGGGTTTTCTCGTGGTGCGCATCCCTCAGAGGCCGATCGTCTCTATCAGTATTTTGTCGGGCAGTGTCGTGAGCAAGGTGTTCATACGGAAACGGGACAGTTTGCGGCGGATATGAAAGTGGCATTGGTGAATGATGGCCCGGTGACGTTCTGGCTACAGACATAATTGGGTTACAGACATCGGTTATAAAAGCGGTGTCACCGTTGTTGTTCCGTGTAGTAGTTTGTTGGCAGTTTGAGATCTTATGAAGCATGGTGCACTAAAGCATCATCGGCACAGAGGAAGGGTTATGTATCATCTGAGAGTACCTGAAAGCGCGGAAGAACTGGATGCGTACTATCAATTCCGCTGGGAAATGTTGCGTAAACCTCTACACCAGCCGCTAGGTTCTGAGCGCGATGCCTATGATGCATTGGCGCACCACCAAACAGTGGTCGATGAACAAGGAAGGATGGTCGCGATTGGGCGTCTTTCTATCAATGCGGATAATGAGGCGGCAATCCGCTTTCTAGCCGTCCATCCCGATCTACGGGGAAAAGGGTTAGGAACACTGCTTGCGATTACTCTGGAGTCTGTTGCACGTCAGGAAGGTGTCAAGCGCGTAGTCTGTAGTGCCCGCGAAGACGCAATGGATTTCTTCTCCAAGTTGGGCTTTGTTAATCAAGGGGAAATCACTGCGCCACAAACCACGCCTGTGCGGCACTTCCTGATGATCAAGCCAGTGGCGACGTTGGATGATATTTTGCACCGTGCTGACTGGTGCGGGCAGTTGCAACAGGCCTGGTACGATCATATCCCTCTAAGTGAAAAAATGGGCGTACGGATAAGCCAGTACACTGGGAAAAAATTTATCACTACCATGCCTGAAGCGGGTAATCAGAACCCGCATCACACGCTTTTTGCTGGCAGCATGTTTTCTCTCGCTACGCTCACGGGTTGGGGATTGATTTGGCTATTGCTGCGCGAACGGCACCTTGGTGGAACGATCATTCTGGCGGATGCGCATATTCGTTACAGCATGCCAGTAAGTGGCCGACCGAGTGCTATTGCTGATTTAGGGTCGCTGAGTGGCGATCTGGATCGTCTTGCGCGCGGGCGTAAGGCACGTGTGCAGTTAAACGTTGAGCTATTCGGTGATGACCATAAAGGGGCGCTATTTGAGGGCGTGTATATTGTGCTGCCTGCTCAACCGGATGCGCCATTGGAAGAGGGCGGGTCAGAAGTGGATTAACCTACGGCTGGACGTTATGACGTTCTTCCCATCCGTACATCATTCTTCGCGCTAACCAGCAGTACCTCATGACATCTGTATTTCGTTTTAGTGATTCCCGTGGTTTTCACGGGGTTTATCCTAATGCCGAGCGTTTAAGGATCGAGATACTGCGTGCTAACACGGTGCGAGGCATCCCAGTGGGAGCCTCATCACCGTATCTCCCCCTAAGACTATACGTTAGTGGCCTGTATGAGGGTTTACCCTGTTGTTTCAGCACGCTATGACGCTACGATACTTTGCTGCACGACCATATTTTGAAAACGTAATCGTTATGGCGTTTCCGTCACCGTTCCCTGATGCATTTGCTGCCTGACAGTGTGATCGTTGCTATCCACAGCTTGCAGCGTACCGTTTAACGTCGGCTTTAGCGGTGTATCGGCGGCAATCCGCCCATTCAACTGCAATTGCAGATTCGTGTTGCCCGTCGTTGCGGTTGCAGGTTCAGGCCATCCCCAACGCGTCAGAACATCCAGTGGTACGGCTCGCCCTGTCAGTGACAGGGAGAAGTTACGTGCTGGTTGCTGATTGATAGTCGCCTTGGCATCCAGCATGCCATTTTGCGTAAATGCGCTGAGTTCGTTAATGGCGATCTGGTTATCGTCGGCGACCAGTGCCATCGAAGGACGACGCACATCGACTTTATTGAACGTTGCATCGCTGGCATTAAGGTTCAACGATCCTGTCCACATTCCCCACTGGTGATTACGAGCCAGCAGTAAATCACTGCCGTAGCCATCTAATGCGGTCAGCTGGAAAGGAAAATCCGGGTTGATATCGATTAGCAGGTTGCGATTCGCCGTGAATTTTCGCACATTCACTTCCGCTAGCCATGATGGCAGTGTCGCTTGCCAGCGCTGACGCCAGTCGCCAGGGAGCGTGTATTCCATCCCAGCGACAACAAATTCGTTCAACTGTAGACGGCGATTACTACGCTGCCAATTGCCATTGGTTCGCAGCAGGCCGCCTTCCCAGCGGGTAGAGAATTGCTTGATGGCAACGCCCGCCGGTGACAAATCCAGATTCACGATAGGGTCGATGAGATGCATGTTGCCGTTCACAATGTCGGTGGCATTGAACGACAGCGTACCGCCTTCGCTCTGCCAGTCATTCTGCTTAAATGTGACATTTTGCAGTGCGACATCAAGGTCGATAAATGCCCATCCTGGCCCTTCAATACGGGCATCAATCAGGTCAAAGCGGTTAACCGTAACGGAAGGCAATTCGGTGACGGGCTGCCAGAAGGCTTCCGGCGTTCTCTGTGTTTGCAAACGAACATTGCTGAGCCGTAGGCTACCTATCTGCCAACTGCCATCTTCTGCGCGGCTGGCGTTACCCGTTAACTGCCCCTGAGCGACATCAGCGCCGAAATTGCTCAGAATCAGCTGGTTGTGGTTGATTTCGCCCTGAACCAATACCTGACTGGCAGGAATATCGTTGAGTTCGAGTGAACGCGCGCTGAGCTGAAACTGCCCTTCTTTGCCCAATAGATAACCCGCTTCGGGCTGCCACGGCATAATACCGCCGTTGATCTGTTGACCATTCAGGCGCCAATCACCGTCCTTTGCCTGCAATGCCATTGTACGCAACTGTAGTACATCGGCTTCGATAGGGAGCGTGGCAGCCTGTGAGGAAAGGTTTAGCGTTCCGCCTTCCAGTTCCAGGCTAGCAAAATGGCGCGGTTCGGTAATTTGACGCACGCTAAACCCTGCGGAAACCTGCTTTGCAGTGAGGGTCGGCGGCTGGTTTTTCTGACCAAAACTGACGTCGGTGAGTTGGATATGATCGGCGGTTGACCAGTCATGATTAATTTTTCCCAGTGATAACTGGTAGTCGGTGTTCTGGTTTACCCAATTACTTACCCAGCCTGCCGCCCAACTGGTTTGCAGTAATACGTAGACCACCACCAGCGCTAAAAAGGCTAGGAGTAGTAGGGTCAGCAATAATTTCCCGATAAATTTCATCGTGTCAGTCCATGCCAATCGTCAGGGAGAACTGTTCTTATGCCGCAATTTCCCTGAAGGCTCAATAGGTAATGCTGTTACAGACAGTAAAAAGCGAGCAGTGTTGCATCACCGCTCGCTTTTACATGAACTGAACAGAAATTATTGCGTGCTGGCGCTATTTTTCTTCGTGTGGGAAGACCATATTCAGCACGATTGCCGTAATCCCGCCAGCGGCAATACCGGAAGACAGTAATGTTTTAATCCAGTCCGGTGCAAATTGCAGAATCAATGGCTGCTGCGATACGCCAAGACCGACAGCCAATGACAGCGCAATGATCATGATCGCACGGCGGTTTAGTGGTTCACGGGACACAATGCGCACACCAGAGGCGGCGATAGTACCAAACATCACGATAGTGGCACCGCCCAGAACGGGCTCTGGAATATGCTGTACAAATCCGCTAACGGCGGGGAATAACCCCAGTGCGATCAGCATCAGTGAAACGACAAAACCGACATAGCGGCTGGCAACACCCGTAAGCTGGATGACGCCGTTATTCTGGCCGAAACAAGAGTTAGGGAAGGTGTTGAACACGGCAGAAAGGCAAGAGTTCAGGCCGTTGGCCAGCACGCCGCCTTTTAAGCGTTTCATGTACAGCGGGCCTCTGACCGGTTGCTCTGAAACGTCAGAGGTCGCGGTGATATCACCGATGGTTTCTAACGATGTCACCATGAATACCAGCATCAGTGGGATCAGCAGGTTCCAGTCAAAGCCTAAACCGTAATACAGCGGCGTGGGTACCATAATGACCGTATCGTGTTGCGCCGGTGCATTTTCTGGCAGCATACCCATTAGCCAAGCACCCAGATAACCTACCGCCATGGCAATCACCAGCGAGGCGACGCGCAGGTAGGGGTTACGCTGACGGTTCAGCAGAATAATCACCAGCAACACCGCACCCGCTAATAGTAGGTTCTTGGGCGCGCCGAAGGTGTTATTACCCATTGCGGCGTAGCCGCCACCGATAGAGGTCAGGCCGACCTGAATCAGTGACAGACCAATGATCATTACCACAATGCCGGAAACCAACGGGGTAATGATACGGCGGGTTAAATGCAGGAAGCGCGAAAGAATGATTTCGGTGAAGGAAGCAACCATCAATGTACCGAACAGTGCTGCCATCATCGTCGGAACGTCTGCTCCACCGTTTTTCAGCGCCAGTCCACCCATAATCAGCGGCGTCACGAAGTTAAAGCTGGTGCCCTGAATTGACAGCAAACCAGAACCGACTGGACCCCAGGTTTTAATTTGTAGAATAGAGGCTAGGCCGGAAGCGAAAAGCGACATGCTGATGATGTGCTGCGTATCCTGGGCGGGTAAACCTAATGCCTGACAGATCAGCAGCGCGGGGGTAATTACTGCAACAAACATAGCAAGCAGATGCTGGCTGGCGGCAAACAGCGTTTGCGGCAGCGGCGGCCTGTCTTCAAGACGATAGATGAGTTCACTGCGCTGAGGTGTGGCAGCGGTTTCTGTTTGGGACGTTTCCGTGGTGGTAGTCATGATGTAAGTTGGCGTTCCTGAAACGACAAAAAGCGCATTTTAATGATCTCTTTGTCGAAAGCAAACGTTTGCTAACTCACCTTTTCGATATGAATTTTGTCTGATGAAAAAGACCTTGTTATTTAAATGGATAATTTTAGGGGGGGGAATGAAGAATGCGCTGCTGCGATTAGGCGTTGGTGTAGCGTGTGCGTTCGGGTAGCCAACGTTCAATTAGCGCAATAGCATGCTCGGGATAGTGCTCATGTAGATGGCGGGCAACGCGCTGCACCTGTGGAATCAGTTCCTGATCGCGTAGGAGGTCTGCCACTTTGAACTCGGCATTGCCTGTTTGCCGCGTACCTAATAATTCACCCGGTCCGCGAATTTCCAGATCGCGTTGAGCGATAACAAAGCCATCGTTGCTATCGCGTAGAACCTGGAGTCGTTTTTGTGCAGTCTTGCTCATCGGTGTTTTGTAGAGCAGCACACAGTGAGAGGCCACTTCACCGCGCCCGACACGTCCGCGCAACTGGTGCAACTGAGCCAGACCCAGACGCTCCGGGTTCTCAATGATCATCAGGCTGGCGTTGGGGACATCCACACCGACCTCGATGACGGTTGTTGCCACTAGTAGTTGCAGTTCCCCCTGTTTGAAGGCCTGCATCACCGCCTGTTTTTCCTGTGCTTTCATGCGGCCGTGGACCAATCCAACCTTGAGATTCGGCAGCGCTGCCTTTAGCTCTTCGCTGGTGGCTTCTGCTGCTTGGGCTTCCAGAAGATCGGATTCTTCAATCAGCGTACACACCCAATAGGCCTGCCGACCTTCTTGCTGACAGGCGCTATTCACCCGTTCGATGATGTCGCTACGGCGTGAATCCGGTATGGCGACGGTGGTGACGGGGGTTCTGCCCGGCGGCAGCTCATCAATGACGGATGTATCCAGATCGGCATAGGCCGTCATCGCCAGCGTACGGGGGATCGGGGTGGCTGTCATAATCAGCTGGTGGGGATGGAAGCCTTGTTCTTCGCCTTTTTCCCACAGGGCAAGGCGTTGATGAACGCCAAAGCGATGCTGTTCGTCAATGATGACCAATGCCAGGCCGTTGAATTTCACCTGTTGCTGGAAAATGGCGTGCGTCCCGACAACCATGGAAACCTGACCGTTAGCGATAGCGTCCTGCTGCGCCTGACGCGCTTTTCCTTTTTGTTTGCCAGCCAACCAGCCGACTTCAAGCCCTAATGGTTCGAACCACTGGCGGAAATTATGGGCGTGTTGTTCGGCCAATAGCTCTGTTGGTGCCATCAGAGCGACCTGTTTGCCGTTGGCAATAGCACGCAATGCGGCCAGTGCGGCAACCAGCGTCTTTCCTGAACCTACATCGCCCTGTACCAGACGCATCATCGGGAAATCTTTCGCCATATCCGTTTCAATCTCAGCCACAACACGATCTTGTGCCTGCGTGGGTTTGAACGGTAGGGCGGCGAGCAGGCGTTTTTTCAAGCTGTCTTGTGCCTGTAGCGGCGAGGCTTTATGCCGCTGTTCCCCTGCCCGCACGGCGAGCATACTCAGGTTATGCGCTAGCAGTTCTTCCATAATCAGCCGCTGCTGTGCCGGGTGTTTTCCATGCTCAAGCTCGCTGAGCAGCATATCCGGTGGGGGACGATGTAACGTGCGCAGCGCATCCGGCAGACTAATTAGCGATCGGCTTAGGGATTCAGGCAGTAATTCATCGATGCGGTTTGCGGCGAGCAGCTCCAGCGCCTGATCGGTGAGCTTGCGCAGGGTTGCCTGACGAATGCCCTCGGTGGAGGGATAAACGGGTGTGAGTGATTCTTGTAGCTCAACCTGCGTATTGTCCCCCTGAACACGATATTCAGGATGGATGATCTCCGCACCGATTTTCCCGCGTTTGATTTCACCGTACGCGGTAACGCGCTGTCCTGGCGCGAGGCTATTTTTCATCGCTGCGCTGAAATTGAAGAAGCGCATGGTCAGCATGCCGCTGCCGTCGCTGATTTGGCAGGTCAACATGCGACGGCTGCCAAAGGTGATGTCATTTCGTAGGATTTCCCCTTCTACGGTGGCATACATACCGGGAAGGAGGTCGCCAATCGGGTAAAGATGTGTGCGATCTTCGTAGCGTAAAGGCAAGTGCAGCAGGAGGTCCTGCACGGTTTCCAGCCCGAGTCGGGCGAGTTTTGCTGCCTGGCTCGCACCCACGCCGGCAAGTGTACTCAGCGGTTGGGTGTTCAGCAGGCGGCCTTTCATCAGCACTCCGACGATTGCATCGCGGCCCACCACGGGGTATCCGCTATAATCTGACCCTGATGGTCGATATAGGGACGGGGTAGCCCTTTGCGTTTTGCGACTCGTGCCAGTACGGGATAACCCCCTTCAAACAGCAGGCGCTGCTGCTCTTCTTCATCCAGCGGGCTATCTTCACGCTGGTACATGCCGGCGATTTGGCGTTGACGCTGGGCTTCATACAGGATTAACGCTGAGGCCACCGAGACATTCAGTGACTGCACCATGCCAGTCATCGGAATGATGATATCACGATCGGCCAGTTTTAGCGCTTCGGCAGTTATACCGGTTTTTTCTTGTCCGAGCAGAATACAGGTCGGGCGGGTGTAATCAATTTCCCGAAAATCGACGGCGTGTTCAGACAAATTGGTCGCCAGAACTTGCATCCCCCCATCCTTCAGATGGCCTACCGCATCATGTATGGTGCGATGGGTTTTAACTTCTACCCAACTATTACTGCCCGCGGCGGAGGAAACCAGCGTTTTCATCCGACTGGTCGGCCAAATCGCATGGACCTGATGTACGCCAACGGCATCCGCGGTACGGATAACGGCAGAGATATTATGGGGTTTATGCACCTGCTCCATGCAAATCGTCAGATCGGGCTGACGGCAGTTCAGCATTTCTTTTATGCGTGCATAACGTTGAGGGGTCATGACGATTAATTTCGGTTACGGTTAACTTTGATGACATCCGGCATCACGCGAATCTTACGCATAATGTTAGCCAGATGAACGCGATCGAGGGTAGTGAGGCGGATAAAGGCGCTGTATACGCGGCCGTCTCTTTCTTCCGTATTGATGCTCTGAATATTGGAATTCGCGGCGTTGATCGCTGCCGTCAGGTTCGCCAGTGCGCCTTGATGGTTGAACATATCCACTTTGATTTCGGCGATGAACTCTTGTTCCGTTACCTTATCCCACTCTACGGCCATGAATTTTTCAGGTTCTTTCTGATAGCCGCGAATGTTGCGGCAGGACTCATGGTGAATAACCAGCCCTTTACCGGGGCTGACGTGGGCAATGATCGGATCGCCGGGGATGGGGCGGCAACATTTGGCAAAGGAGATCATAACGCCATCTGCGCCTTTGATCGGCAGTTTGCGCAGCCCTGTCGTTCCCAGCTCAGATTGCTCATTCAGCAGATTTTTCGCCACGACGACGCTCATGGCATTACCCATACCAATTTCCGCCATCAGATCGTCCAGCGTAGCGAGCTTCATACGATCGAGCTCAAGCTGAATAGATTTTTCAGGGATATCGGAGAGTTTGCGACCGTTGCCTAATGCGTGGTTCAGCAAACGGCGACCGAGACTCACGGAATCATCACGCTTGAGGTTTTTCAGCATCTGGCGAATTTTGGAGCGCGCCCTGGAGCTAACCACGAAGTTAAGCCACGCGGCATTCGGTCTTGCACCCGGCGCGGTAATGATCTCAACGGTTTGGCCGCTGGTGAGTGACTGTGACAGCGGGTAAGGCTGACGGTCAACGCGTGCACCGACGCAGGCGTGGCCAATGTCTGTGTGTACTGCGTAAGCGAAATCGACGGGCGTCGCGCCTGCGGGGAGTTCCACAATGCGGCCTTCCGGCGTAAAGACGTACATCTCGTCAGGGAAGAGATCGGACTTAACGCTTTCAATAAATTCAAACGAGCTGCCGGCGCTTTGCTGAAGTTCCAGCAGGCTTTGCATCCAGCGTTGGGCGCGCACCTGTGCGGTGGTGCTGCTCTCGCCTTCTTTATAAGCCCAATGCGCGGCCACACCCATTTCCGCCATTTGATCCATGTCGTCGGTGCGAATTTGTACTTCGACTGGCACGCCGTGCGGGCCAATCAGAGATGTGTGCAGCGATTGATAGCCGTTGGCTTTAGGAATGGCGATATAATCTTTCACCCGGCCTGGGCGCGGCTTATACAGGCTGTGAACCTGACCGAGCACGCGATAGCAGGTATCCAACTCTTTGACGATGACCCGAAACGCGTAGATATCCATGATGGAGTGAAAACGCTGTTCTTTCAGGTGCATTTTGCAGTAGATAGAGTACAGGTGTTTTTCGCGACCGCTTACGCGGCAGGCAATCCCGGCTTCAGTCAAACGCCCTTCGATTTCCGACAGGATTTTCTGAATCATTTCCTTGCGGTTACCGCGAGCGGCCTTAACGACCTCTTTAATTACGCGATAACGATTCGGATAGAGCGCTTCAAAGCCCAGTTCTTCCAACTCGGTTTTGAGGTGATGGATACCCAGTCGGTGTGCCAGCGGACTGTATATCTCCAGTGTTTCGCGGGCAATGCGGCGACGTTTATCCGGGCGTAATGAGCCCAGCGTGCGCATGTTATGGGTACGGTCTGCGAGCTTGATCAGGATGACGCGAATGTCCTGCACCATTGCCATAATCATTTTGCGAAAGTTTTCAGCCTGCGCTTCTTTCTTATCGCGGAACTTCAGTTTGTCCAGCTTGGAAACGCCCTCTACCAGTTCAGCAACGCTTTTACCAAAAAGCTGTTCCATGTCCTGATAGGTGGCGGGGGTGTCCTCTATGACATCATGCAGCAGTGCTGCCATCAGCGTTTCGTAATCGAGACGCATCTCCGCCAGAATACAGGCGACGGCAACAGGGTGTGTGATATAGGGTTCACCGCTGGAGCGAGTCTGCCCCTCGTGAGCATCACGTGCAACTAAGTAAGCCTGCTGTAAACGTTTAATCTGATCTTCTGGCAGATAACGTTGAATCAGCAGATTAAGGCTTTCAAAAATGTACAAGGGCGACTCGTGGTGTGATTAACGGCGGCCTTCAGCAATCGCGGTAACCGCCT
Source organism: Pectobacterium zantedeschiae (assembly GCF_004137795.1). Taxonomy (GTDB): domain Bacteria; phylum Pseudomonadota; class Gammaproteobacteria; order Enterobacterales; family Enterobacteriaceae; genus Pectobacterium; species Pectobacterium zantedeschiae. The sequence goes on along the minus strand of NZ_NWTM01000005.1, from coordinate 194,997 downwards.
GAATCTCTGCGGCTTCCTGCTCTTGCTGTTCCTGACGGTCACGAACATCCAGAATCTGGTTGTTGATCAGACCTTCTTCGATTTCACGTAGTGCGATCACGGTGTACTTATCGTTTTCTTCAGGAACCAGCGGATCTTTGCCGCCAGTCTGGATTTGACGGGCGCGACGAGCAGCGACCAACACCAGGTCAAAACGGTTACCAATTTTCTCTACAGCGTCTTGAACAGTTACGCGTGCCATAATGTGCTACTCCACAGGAAATAAAATGACTGGGCATCATACTGAAAGAGGCGTCAGTCTGCCAATAGTTTGGTGATTAATGCATCATGCCGAACTTTTTGTCTGCTCAAACGCAGACGTTCGGCGCGAATAATGGTTTTCAGATCGAGCAGAGCCAGATCGAAATCATCATTTACAATCAGGTAATCATACTCGCCGTAATGCGTCATTTCAGCCACGGCCTGTGACATACGACGAGCAATGACTTCATCACTGTCTTGTCCACGTCCACGCAGACGGCGAGCCAGTTCTTCTTTTGACGGCGGCAGAATGAAAATACTGCGTGCGTGCGGCATCTGCGCCCGAATTTGCTGAGCACCCTGCCAGTCGATATCCAGAAAAACATCAACGCCTGTCGCTAACACCTGCTCAATCGCAGGTCGGGATGTACCGTAGTAATTACCGAAGACTTCCGCGTGTTCCAGAAACTCACTATCCTGAATCATACGCTTGAATTCATCGACTTCGACGAAGAAATAGTGCTCGCCGTGGTTTTCTCCCGGTCGTTTCGCTCGTGTGGTATGCGAAATTGATACCTGAGTGTCGTAAAGCGGCTGAGTTTTTAATAACGCCTGAATCAGGCTGGATTTCCCGGCCCCGCTGGGAGCAGAAACGATATATAACGTGCCTTGAGCCATAATGAAGTTTTATTAACGGTTACGATGATGAATGTAGATATGCAGCAGGAAAATGCTCATATCCCCGCATTATACACGCCAATATGTCATCAGTCGCGCTACGATAAATTCTCCGCTAACTGTTTTTTCGTTATGCCATCGGGAAAATCTTTTGCCAACGTTTCTTTTTTAGATTGTGAAGCGCGTTCCCGTCTTTTTCCCAGAAGCTGCAAACGATAAATCATCTTGCGGCGCGTTTGGCATTTCTTCTTTTTTCGCCTCGTATTTTTCCCTCTGTTGCTATGTACTGCGGCCATTCGCTATGGATAGCTGGAGATTTTATGTGGCTCAGGAAAAACGCATTTTTGATCATTATTGTTGTTGAGGGCATCAGCGGTTTTGCTGCTGCGGCCGAAGTTTGCCCCGATTGGGATAACACGCGTTCAAGCAAAGAAATTGCTGCATTACGCCAGCAATTAGATCAGTGGGATGATGTGTATTACATCGAAGGGAAAAGCCCGATAGAGGATGACGTTTATGATCAACTGCGGGAACAGTTAACCCAGTGGCAGGGCTGTTTTCAGCCCCAAAATGCGATTCCTGCCCGGTTACCCGATAATGGTAAACACCCCCATCCTGTTGCCCACACGGGATTAAAAAAATTGTCCGATCACGGACAGTTGGTGCAATGGATCGCACAGCGTGAGGATTTATGGATTCAGCCCAAAGTTGATGGTGTTGCCGTCACGCTGGTTTATCAGCATGGCAGACTCACGTCTGCGGTTAGCCGAGGTAACGGTCTGCAAGGTGAAGACTGGACGGAGAAAGCTCGCCTGATTCCGGGAATTCCTCATTTATTAACCGAAGCACCTTCCTCATTGGTATTACAAGGGGAGCTTTTCCTGAAGGTGAGCGATCATCGACAGGATATTCAGGGGGGTGTTAATGCACGCTCGATAGTGGCCGGTGAAATGCGTCGTCATCAGCCTTCTCCCGTGTTGTCGCAGATTGGCTTTTTTGTCTGGGAATGGCCGGATGGCCCAAAAGTGATGGCGGAACGTCTGGATAAATTGAAGGAAATGGGGTTTGCCATGACGGAGGACTATACCCATGCTATTGGGTCATTCGCCGACGCGGAGAAATGGCGCGATCACTGGTATCACAGCCCGCTACCCTTCGTGACGGATGGCGTGGTTATCCGCCAGACTAAAGAGCCGCAGGGGCGCTATTGGCGTAACACCTCTGCCGATTGGGCGATCGCATGGAAATATCCACCTGTTCATCAGGTTGCGGAAGTTACCGATGTGGCATTTTCTGTCGGGCGTACGGGGAAGATCGCAGTGGTGTTGAAGCTTAGTCCTTTGAAATTGGATGATAAATCGGTTAGTCGAGTGAATGTAGGCTCGTTGTCTCGTTGGAAACAATGGGATGTGATGCCCGGCGATCGGGTGAGCGTCAGCTTGGCTGGGCAGGGGATTCCACGTCTGGACGATGTGGTATGGCGGGGGACTGAACGGCCTGCCATCGTTTCCCCCCGTGAACATGATTTCCATATTTTTAGCTGTTTTCGGTATAGTTCAGCTTGCCAGCAGCAATTTCTGGCGCGCTTAGTTTGGCTGAGTGGAGAGTACGGTTTAAATCTGGCGGGAGTGCGTGACGGAATATGGCTGCGCTTGATGCAACATGATTTACTGGAAGATGTGCTGTCATGGTTATTTCTAACGGAGGCGCAGCTTAATGCGGTCGATGGCATAGGTGATAAAAGAGCGAGAGATATCTATAAGAGTTTACAGTCGGCTCGGCAGATGCCGCTATCTCGCTGGTTACTGGCGTTAGGTATCCCCGTTCCACGTTCCGCAATTAGCGCATTGGACAATGTAGATTGGCTGGCGTTACAGCAGCGGACGGCGCAGCAATGGCGACAGTTCTCAGGCATTGGGGAACGACGTGCAGAAGAGATTATGGCGTTTCTGAATCACCCAATCGTGATGGAATTCATTGCTCGATTAGATCGTGAAGGAATGCATCGGTAAGTTGTGGTGATCTTTCAGGAAGCTTTGGGAGAGCAATTTTTATTTTTTCGTGGATTATTCACGTAAAAGGGCCATTTTTTCTGTTTTTCCTACTCAACCATAAGTAAAATTTACGAATTAAATGATGTAAGCCTATTTGCTGTTTTGCGATATAAAAATGCCTGAGACGCTGATTATTTCCGTTGAACTCAGGCATAGGGATGTTGTCGTATAGCTTCAGATAATAAGAAAGGTTTTGTTGGAGCACTTGTCATAATGAAGTTTGTAGCATCTTTTTCGCAACCCAAGTTATCGTTTGTCCTGGCAATCTACATTGGTCTTTTTCTCAATATCTCAGTGTATTATCGGCGTTTTGATTATTTTTCACTCTCTGCCGGTAGCCAGGTTCCAACATTTATTCCCGCTCTTGTCGAATTGACCGCGAGTATATTATTCACCTTTTTCCTGATGAGAATTATCTCACTCGGAGGACGCCGTTTTTATCGAGTTATTGCTTCTTTCTTAGTGCTAATTTCCGTTGCGGCAAGCTATTACATGACGTTTTTTAATGTCGTGATTGGCTATGGCATTATTGCAGCGGTCATGACCACAGATATTGATCTTTCCAAAGAAGTTATTGGTTTTCGTTTTGTACTATGGATGTTGGTAGTGAGTGCGCTACCGCTGTTTTTGATCTGGAAAAACTCGCTGCGTCATACGCTAATCGAACAGCTTAGATCACCGGGAAAGCGTTTGATTCCTCTTCTGGTCCTTGTGGCTGTTGTTGCGTTGGTTTGGATGCCACTTCGCTATATGGACAACATTCAGTCAGTCTCCGAGCGAGAATCCAATGTGGATTTACCCAGCTATGGCGGCGTAGTGGCTCACTCTTATCTGCCTTCTAACTGGTTGTCTGCATTAGGTTTGTTTGCGTACACCAAGTATGATGAGAGTCAGGATTCTTCCAATCTTTTCGATCCAGCTCAGCATTTTACCTATGTACCACCGAAAGGCATTGATGATACCTACGTGGTTTTCATTATTGGTGAAACGACCCGCTGGGATCATATGGGGCTGCTTGGCTACGAGCGAGATACGACGCCAAAGCTATCAAAAGAAAAAAATCTGGTCGCATTCCGTGGCCAATCGTGTGATACCTCAACCAAGCTTTCCATGCGCTGTATGTTTGTGCGAGAAGGCGGTGCGGAAGACAACCCGCAACGAACGCTGAAAGAACAGAACGTCTTTTCCGTGATGAAAGAGTTGGGCTTTACCTCCGAACTATTTGCTATGCAAAGTGAGGTATGGTTTTACAATAGCATTGAGGCGAATAACTATTCTTTCCGCGAAATGATTGCGTCAGAGAAACACAATGACGGAAAATCGGTGCAGGATATGTTGCTGGTTGATGAGGTCAAGGAATCGCTGGCTCGTTACCCTAAAGGCAAACATTTAATTGTGCTGCATACCAAAGGCTCTCACTACCTGTATTCCATGCGATATCCCCGTAGCTATGCGCGTTATCAGCCCGAGTGTATGGGTGTTGATGCATCCTGTACGCGTGAGCAGTTAATCAACGCTTTTGATAATAGCGTTCTCTATACCGATAGCTTTATTGATAGCGTGATCGATCAGGTGCGGGATAAGAAAGCGATTGTGTTTTATTCCTCCGATCATGGTGAATCGATCGATGATAACTACCATTTGCATGGCACACCGCGTCAGATGGCTCCGCCTGAGCAGTTCCGTTCACCGATGATGGTATGGACATCGGATAAATTTCTGGCTGACCCCGATAACCTGCAAGCGTTTGAGCAGTTGAAAGCGCAACAGAGCGTTGGCAAAACACATCGTCATGAAGAGCTGTTTGACACGGTTCTTGGATGCCTGGGATACACGTCGCCTGACGGCGGTATTAACCCTAAAAATAACTGGTGCCAGAAACCTGCTAATTGATATGTGTCACGGACAAGGACGTCTGTTTCAGGCTGCAAATACAAGGAGTGGATACTTTAACGGCAGCCGAAATCCTTTTGTTAAAAAAGGGATTGACGCTTCAATAGGGTAGCAGTAATATGCGCCCGCATTCGGCGAGTAGCGCAGCTTGGTAGCGCAACTGGTTTGGGACCAGTGGGTCGGAGGTTCGAATCCTCTCTCGCCGACCAATTTTCTTCCCCAGTAAATCATTCCCTCTTTTTCTCCTGCTTCAACATCGTCTGTTAATACAAATGCTATTACAAAAATAATCCTTTATGAAAATAGGGTTTACCCCTGCATGTTGTGATGTCTAACGTTGGCATATTTCCCTTGCCTTTGGTTCGGAATTTTCCCAAAAATAGAGTGAAGAATAGCTCAATAATTACCCTTAATAATATTTATCTTTTTGTTTTTTAATGATTAAAATAATTATCATTCTGGTTGTTTGAAAATAAGACTGACTTTACCTGGCTGTATTTAAATGTAAGTTTGTGTGCGGTCAACATGCGCGATAGTTATATGTTCGCTTTGTTGAAATCGTCTTTTTATTCAAACATGGAAGATGTTTCTATCATGAAAAAAACAACTCTGCTGCTTTCCTCTCTGATTGCTTGCACTATGGGAATGTCTGCTGCTCAGGCGACACAAACGGTATCACTGGGTTATGCTCAAGCGAAAGTCGATGATTTCAAAGATCCAAAAGGGATTACGGCAAAATATCACTATCAGGGTGAGTCCGCTCTCGGCATTATTGGTTCTTTCACTTATGTGAGCGCGGAGCAAACAGAGTATTATCAGAATTCAAGCAGTGATGTTTATAAGTTGAAATACTATTCACTCATGGCTGGGCCATCCTACCGCTTTAACGAATATGTCAGCGTTTATGGCTTAGCGGGTATTGGGCGTGGTAAATCCAGTTGGGAAGAGGGAGATGCTGTCCGTGAATCGGGTAGTGAAAGTAAATCCAGCTTTGCTTACGGTGCCGGTATTCAAATTACGCCTGTAGCAAATTGGGCGATTGATATTGGCTACGAAGGCACGAAAATCTATGAAACGCGTGTAGACAGCTTTAATATTGGTGTCGGTTATCGTTTCTGATTTACCTGGCATAGAAAACCGGTGGGTAAATTTCTGCCGGTTATTACTTCTGTTCTCCTTCTTCATTTTTATTCATAAAGCTCTCAATCGATTTATGGCCGTTATAATGCAGCCAGACGAGTAGCGATTCATTGTCCATCGGCTTGGCATAAAGAAAGCCCTGTATATATTTGACTCCTCGTCGTTGTAAATATATGAGTTGCTGTTCGGTTTCCACGCCTTCTGCTATCGATTGAAGTTTGATGCGATGACTCAAATTAATAATGGCATCAAGAATGGGGGCTTCTTCATCCGGTGATGAAATCGAACTGACGAATCCCTGATCTATCTTCAGACAATCTAGCGGAAAGTTTTGCAGGTAAGAGAGTGAGCAGTGGCCGGTGCCGAAGTCATCGATGGCAATCATAATGCCATCCTCACGCAACTGATGCAGGCGCTGTATGATTTCAGGACCGTTGCTGATGAGGTTACGTTCTGTGAGTTCCAGCGTGATGCTTAATAAATGCGATGCGACTTTATTTGCAAAGCGGTGGACGTCTGGTACGAAACTTGGATGATGCAAGTGCTCGGCTGCAACGTTGAGCCCCAGATGAAATCCGGGCTTTACTTGCCAACTGGCGATATCGGATGCGACCAGATCAAATAAATGCCGAGTGATGGGAATAATCATACTTTCTGCTTCGGCGGCAGAGATGAATATATCAGGTCTAATCCACTGGCCATTACTGCGCCGCCAGCGTAGTAATGTTTCGACTCCGGTACAAGAGCGCGACTCTACATCATAAATGGGCTGGTAATATACGGAAAATTCGCCGTTAGCGATGCCTTTACGGATTTCATCGCGGAATAATAATTTACGTTTTTGCCAGTACCACATCGCCGTAGTGAACAGCACAGAGAGAATAATTGCTAGTGGCAGGAACGTGAAGAATGCCTGTTTCCAGTTTGTTATTTCCTGAGAAGCAGGGGCGGTAATATAGAGGGTAATCGGGAAGCGATTCGACTTTATTTCAAGTGCAGAGGTAGAAAATAAGCCTGTGTGGGGTGTAATTGTTGGGCCTGTTTGAATTGGGTGACCGTTGTCCATTTGCAGAATGAGTTCATAGCCACGGATCTGGCTAATCGCAATCATAAGATCAATGAGATATTGCGCATCGACCATGGCATAAGACCCGTAACCTGAGATGGGCATCTGGACGAAGATCAGCGCTGGGCGTCCTTTTACGTTGTCTGAGCCTGCAATCGACAGGCTCCAGCGTTCAGAATAGGTGGCCGGTAACGGCTGTTGAATGACGCGGCTGAGTGGCGTCAATGTATTGCCAAAGGTCGAAGAGCAGTAGACGTTGGTATTATGGATAACACCGATCGCGCGGAAGTAAGAAAACACTGAACCGAGACGTTGTAGTTTATCGCCGATAGCGCTACAGGGTTGACCATGAAAGCGTTGGAGGCGATCCACCATTGTCCATGCTTGCGTCGAAATATTCTCAGCATGATTCATAGCGATTTGCGCAGTGGATTCCAAATCGCGCTTTACCATTAATCTGGACTCTACAAAAGTGAACAACAATCCGAGTAGCAGTGGCAGCATTCCTGCAAGCAGTAACTGCAACATATTGATTTTATGTTCACTAAGTCTGGGGCTCATCCACATCTCCTGTCTGGCAGCAGAGGCCTATGTAGAGACGTCCTTTTCTCCGTGAATTCAAGGAGAGCGCTGAATAGAGGTTATTATAGTGCCTATTTGCTAAAAGGCAGCGCCTGTGCACACGCCCATGCTGAACTCCACGCCCACTGAAAATTATAGCCTCCGAGCCAGCCAGTTACATCGACCACTTCGCCAATGAAATACAGCCCCGGAACCGCATTCGCTTCCATGGTTTTAGAGGAGAGCGCTCGAGTGTCAACGCCGCCGATGGTCACTTCAGCAGTGCGGTAGCCTTCTGTGCCGTTTGGTTGTACGCGCCACTCTTGCAGGCTCTGTTCAATGTGCGTTTGTTGTGTGCTGTTGAGCTGCTTCAACGTGACGTCCGGCAATTGTCCTAACGCTTGCAGGCATTCGACCAGTCGTTTAGGTAGCCACTGTGCCAACGTGTTTTTCAAACTTTGGTTCGGATGAGCAGTACGCTCGTCATTAATAAGCTGCGTAAGATCGCGGCCGGGCAGCAAGTTGATGGTAACGAATTCACCAGCCTGCCAGTAGCTGGAAATCTGCAAAATAGCGGGGCCAGAGAGCCCACGGTGCGTGAACAGAATGTTTTCACGGAACGTTACGCCGTTTTCGGCAGTGACGACGGTAGGCACGGAAACGCCGGAGAGCGTTTGCAGTTGCTCAAGCAGCGGCTTGTGCAGCGTAAAGGGCACCAGCGCGGCGCGGGTTGGGAGCACGTTGATACCAAACTGCGCGGCAAGCTGGTAGCCGAACGGCGTCGCACCCAGACCCGGCATCGACAGGCCACCGCAGGCAACGACCAGCGATGCGCTTTGGAATGATGTACCGTTGTTCAGGTGGATGGTGAATAGATCGTCTGATTTCTCCACCGAGGTCACTTCGCTACGCAGACGGAGAGTGACATTAGCACGCTCGCACTCTGTTACCAGCATGTCCACGATTTGCTGCGCGGAGTCATCGCAGAATAGCTGACCGAGCGTTTTCTCGTGGTAAGCGATGCGGTGGCTGTTGACCAGACTAATGAAATCCCATTGGGTATAACGCGCCAGTGCCGATTTACAAAAATGGGGATTGTGAGACAGATACGCCGCCGGTTCTGCATACATATTGGTAAAATTGCAGCGACCACCGCCGGACATCAATATTTTTCGGCCAGCCTTCTTGCCGTTATCGAGCAGTAGAACACGCAGTCCGCGTTGTCCTGCCTGTGCAGCACAAAACATGCCTGCTGCACCAGCACCAATGATGACAGCGTCAAACTGTTCCACAATGCATTTCTCCGATGAGTGATTTTATCTTCTTGGATTGCCGCAGGCTGATAAGCCATGGGGCGGCAAATTGTAGTGTTGGTTTTTGTTCGATACCAGCGTAACAATTTGCATAATTTAGTAAAAATATATAATTATTTGATTTTTATTGATTAAGTTCTTTCTTCACCGATCGCTGTCACATTTTAAGTCAAAAAAATGTCATATTTTGCTTTTCCCGACCCCCGCTTGTCGCCGATAATGCGCCGCGTTCATGACCACTAAATGGCCTAACGTTTATGCTACATTTATTTGCCGGACTGGATTACTACACCGGCCTGATGTTGATATTGGCTTTGTTGTTTGTATTGATGTACGAAGCCATTAACGGTTTTCACGATACTGCGAATGCCGTTGCCACTGTTATTTATACCCGTGCTATGCGCGCCGAGTTTGCCGTTGTTATGGCGGGTGTCTTTAATTTCTTCGGTGTACTGCTGGGCGGCCTGAGCGTTGCCTATGCGATTGTTCACCTTCTCCCCACGGATTTATTGCTGAACGTGAGTTCGGCGCATGGTCTGGCGATGGTCTTTTCCATGCTGTTGGCCGCCATTATCTGGAACCTGGGTACCTGGTATTTTGGTATTCCTGCCTCTAGTTCTCACACACTGATTGGCTCCATTATCGGTATTGGTTTGACCAATGCGCTGTTGACGGATACCTCCGTCGTGGATGCGTTGAACGTGCCGAAAATGATCAGTATTTTCCTGTCGCTGCTGCTATCACCGATTGTGGGGATGGTAGTCGCAGGCTTGCTGGTGCTGGTGCTGCGTCGGTTCTGGAACAATAGTAAAAAACGCAAGCGTGTGCATTTGACACCTGTCGATCGTGAAAAGCAGGACGGCAAACGTAAGCCGCCATTCTGGACGCGCACTGCACTGATTTTATCGGCGATTGGCGTAAGCTTCTCTCACGGTGCAAACGACGGTCAGAAAGGTATCGGCTTGATTATGCTGGTGCTGATTGGCGTCGCGCCAGCTGGGTTTATTGTCAACATGAACGCATCTGGCTATGACATCAGTCGTACTCGCGATGCCGTTGTCAATTTGCAGGAATACTACAAGCAGCATGGTGACGCGCTGACGCACGTTATCGATCTGTCTCCGCCAGTGATTCCTGCACCAGAAAGCACGATTCCCGGTAACGGCCAGAAAGAGTTCCACTGTGACAGTTCACGCGTGATGATCGCGATTGAGCGTACTCAGGGCCTGCTGAATAACCTGAAAAGTTACGACCAGTTGAATCCTGACGATCGTAGCAGAGTGCGCCGCTTGTTGATGTGCATTGCGGACACGATGGATCGAGTGGTTAAGCTGCCAGAAACGTCGGGCGAAGATAAACGCTACCTGAGCAACCTGCGTAAAGACATGCTACAGACGGTGGAATACGCGCCTCTCTGGATTATTGTCGCGGTTGCATTAGCGCTGTCTCTAGGCACCATGGTGGGCTGGAAACGTGTAGCTGTGACCATCGGTGAGAAGATTGGTAAGAAAGGCATGACTTACGCACAAGGCGTTTCGGCGCAGGTGACGGCGGCCTTGTCGATTGGTGTTGCCAGCTACACCGGTATGCCGGTTTCCACCACGCACGTATTATCCTCGGCGGTTGCCGGGACGATGATTGCGGACGGTGGAGGCGTACAGGGCAAAACGATAAGAAGCATTCTGCTGGCTTGGGTATTGACGCTGCCAGTTTCAATGCTGATGTCCGGTACGTTGTACTGGCTGGCATTGAAACTGATCTAATCGCGGTTATTCATAACGCATAAAAAAGGCGATTCTGTGGGGAATCGCCTTTTTACTTTTTATCGATATTCATGTTGTTAATACCAACGAGGGTGTTAATACCAGAGATTGTGTAAGTACCAATAATTATCTAAGTACGATGTTTTAATACCACATCATCATAGCAATCAAGCTGATGACAATGAGGCCACACAGGGCGGTCGTGAGCAGAAATTGTCCCCGCACCCGCTCGCAGCGGCGAATAAATTCAGGGTCGTGATGATCAAGATAGCGTTGCGCGTAGATATAACCTACCAACCTGATTTGCTTGCTTGGCTGACCGTGCGATGTAAAAAAACCTCCTCCATCAACGTATTGGTAAAGCAGTGGGTCACAGTCACGCAAAATCAGCAGTAACACACGTAGTGAAGAGTAGTACCTCGCCATATTGATGATGCAGACGATACATAAAGCCCAGAAAAGCGCAAATGTACTAATCATGCTTCCCTCCCGGTCGTTCTATTCGTCTCGTCAGATTCGATGGCCACGCATTTCCGTGGTCTACCTGTGCCTGATGACAAACGTTATTATCCGCGACGCTTATCTACGACGTTTTTCTGCGACGAATAGTTATGCCACGCGCTTGCGCACGATTTTATTGCCATTTTGGATAGCCAACAGCATCACGGCTAGCCCCATTCTCGTTTCCCATCCTAGGGCGCGGCGGACAGGCCCACCACTCCCTACTTGTAGTGTAGAAGAAGAATGTTCGTTTGTACCAGAGGGGCTGCTGCAATCGGGAGAAAGGACGATTTTCGACGAGATAATGCCCTTTCAGAAAGAACAAGCTGCGCAATTTAACTGTGAAAAGGAGCGGTTTCTACTACACTTATCAATAGAATTAACAGGTTTGAAAACAGGTTGTGATCGACTGAACAGTCCAATAGCGCGGACGAATGCTATCTTATACCTGTCATACTTCAAGCTGCTTGCACGTTGGCTGCCCCAGTCACTTACCTGAGTAAGCTCCTGGGGATTCGCGCAGTTGCCGCGTTACAAGGCCCATAAATGAGCCTTGCCCTAGAGGGTCAACGCTTTGGCGTTGTTCAAAACGCTAGCGTTTTGTCACGCAACTCGAATTATTTAGGGTATATAGCTCTCTGTTAAGTATTAGATTGGCAGGAAAAATATCTGCTAACCCTTAATTAGTCTTTACGGAAGGAGTCTTATTATGGCTTACAAACACATCCTTATTGCTGTTGACCTTTCTCCAGAAAGCAAAGTGTTAGTGGAAAAAGCGGTTTCGATGGCAAGACCGTACAATGCGAAAGTCTCGTTAATCCACGTCGATGTGAACTACTCCGATCTCTACACGGGGCTTATCGACGTCAATCTGGGTGACATGCAACAGCGTATCTCTGAAGAAACCCAGAATGCGTTAACCGAGCTGTCCCAAAATGCGGGTTATCCCATCAGCGAAACGCTGAGCGGTAGCGGCGATTTAGGGCAAGTGCTGGTTGATGCGATTAGGAAATACGATGCTGACCTCGTGCTGTGTGGGCACCATCAGGACTTCTGGAGCAAACTGATGTCTTCCGCACGTCAGCTGATTAATACCGTACATGTCGACATGCTCATCGTGCCGCTGCGTGATGATGAAGACGAATAAAAATTAGCTTTTTTTGCATTTTTTTTCAGTGACGAAAGGCACGGCTTCTTGGCTGTGCCTTTTGTTATATAACAAAAACTTATGTCAAATTTCCCTTCCTGAATCGCTGAAAAACCCTTTCTATCCCATTGGATTATAACGTTTATCTGAAAAGAAAACGCTTGCTTAAATATCCATCGCCAGTGTTATAGTCCAGAGGACACAACATCATTTTCACCTATCCCATAAGCTTCTACGTGTCTAAAAATAAAGAAGCAGAAGGGAACTTATTCGTTCAATCAGGAGCTGTTCATGGCACAAATCGTATCTCTGGCGAGTTTTCTTGATTCTGTTCAACAACGCGATCCGCATCAGCCTGAATTTCTACAGGCCGTAAATGAAGTGCTTTCCACTCTGTGGCCTTTTTTGGAGCAGAACCCACACTATGCGGATTACAGCCTGCTGGAACGATTGGTAGAACCAGAACGTGTGATTCAGTTTCGCGTGGCGTGGACGGATGATAAAGGTCAGGTTCAGGTGAACCGTGCCTGGCGCGTCCAGTTCAGCTCCGCGATCGGCCCGTACAAAGGTGGCATGCGCTTTCATCCGTCCGTTAACCTGTCGATTCTGAAATTCCTTGGGTTCGAGCAGACGTTTAAAAATGCGCTGACGACGCTGCCAATGGGCGGCGGCAAAGGGGGTTCGGACTTTAATCCGAAAGGGAAAAGTCAGGGCGAAGTCATGCGTTTCTGTCAGGCATTGATGACAGAACTGTATCGTCATCTGGGCGCGGATACGGACGTTCCGGCGGGCGATATCGGCGTGGGTGGTCGCGAAGTTGGCTTCATGACTGGCATGATGAAGAAACTGACTAACAACACTGCATGCGTATTCACCGGCAAAGGGCTGTCGTTTGGTGGCAGTCTGATTCGCCCTGAAGCGACAGGCTACGGCCTGATTTATTTCACAGAGGCGATGCTGAAACGCCACGGTTTGGGCTTTGAAGGCATGCGTGTTGCGGTATCCGGTTCCGGTAATGTGGCGCAGTACGCGATTGAAAAAGCGATGGAGCTGGGTGCTCGTGTGGTCACTGCATCGGATTCCAACGGCACCGTGGTGGATGAAAACGGGTTTACCCCAGAGAAACTGGCACTGCTGGAAGAGATTAAAAATAAACGCTATGGCCGCGTGGAAGATTACGCGCGCGAAGCGAAGCTGACCTACCTTGCAGGTAAAACACCGTGGGAAGTACCGGTAGATATCGCGCTGCCGTGCGCCACGCAGAATGAGCTGGATCTCCCAGCGGCGCAGATGCTGATTGCTAACGGTGTGAAAGCCGTGGCAGAAGGTGCCAACATGCCGACCACGATTCCCGCGACTGACGCGTTTCTGGATGCGGGAGTGCTGTTTGCGCCGGGCAAAGCGGCTAACGCAGGCGGCGTGGCGACATCTGGGCTGGAAATGGCGCAGAACGCGGCACGTTTGGGCTGGAAAGCAGAGAAGGTCGATGCGCGCTTGCATCACATCATGCTGGATATCCATAATGCGTGTGTGCAGTACGGTGGTGAAGATAGCCAGACGAACTATGTGCGCGGTGCCAACGTGGCTGGCTTTGTAAAAGTGGCCGACGCGATGCTGGCACAGGGCGTCGTGTAACGCCTTAGTCCTTCTGAGCGCCTGTATTTGCAGGCGCTTTGACTTTTCACTTATTTATCTATGTGTTAGCGATATTTCTTGCTGGACACCGCTTCCTGCCTTTCTTTATCTTAATCCGCATTGTGTATCGTCGGGCTTTTGCCGATACAACCCGTTCTTTTCAAGGTTTACACCATTGTGAAAATCAAACATCTTCCTTTCGATCAGAATCGTAATGGCTGGTTGGCAGATCTTATCGATAAACCGAATTACCCACAGCAGCGTGGAAAAATAACCGCGGACTGGCTGGTGACCGGCGCTGGCTATGCGGGGATCGCTTTTGCTCAGCGTCTGGCTGAACAGCGTCCGGATAAACACATTATCCTGCTGGATGCGGGAGAGATTGGCGACAATGCCTCTGGGCGTAACTCCGGTTTTGTCATCGATTTGCCGCATAACATCGGCAGCTCTACGGCGGAGTTAGAAAAGGCTGCGGCTTATCGCCGCCTCTTGCAGTCCGGCGTGGCGCATCTGAAAGAAAAGGTAGATCGCCATGCTATTGCGTGTGACTGGAGCGTGGCGGGAAAATATCACTGTGCTGTTAGCTCTACATTCAACGGCCTGATCGATACCTATGTCCGTGAATTGAACGACCTTGGCGAACCCTATCAGGTGGTTGAAAAAGACGAACTTGCTCGTCGCCTCGGAACATCTTTCTATCAGCGCGCCGTGTATACCCCCAATTGTATCCTGCTAAACCCGGCGGCGCTGGTGATCGGGCTGGTGGCGAATCTGCCTAAGAATGTGACGGTTTACGCCCATTCCCCTGCGTTGAATATCGAAACTGGATCGCGCATTCGCGTAGAAACGCCCTATGGTGAGATTCAGGCAGATAAGCTGATGATGGCGATTAACGGCGCAGCGCGCGGCCTGCCGTTGTTTAATGGTCGGGTTTTTGCCGTAGCGACCTTTGCGACGCTGACTGAGCCGCTGAATGCGGAACAGATTGCGCGAATTGGCGATATGCCAGATTGGGGGCTGACGCCAGTCAATGCGCTAGCTAGTGCGACGCTCCGTTACACGCGCGATCGCCGTTTCCTGATTCGGGAACATGTGAAATTTGCTCCTGAGTTGGTCAATAGTGCGGTAGAAACCGGGCGCCACGCGCGTCGTCACGCTGCTATTTTTTCTCGAATGTTCCCACAGTTGAGCGATGTGAAAATGGCGCACACGTGGTCAGGACTGATTAGCGTCACACGCAACGGGGCACCAATTTGGGGGCAGCTAAGCGACAATGTGTTCGCATCCGCTGGCTGTAACGGGGCGGGGCTGTCGAAGCAAACTGCCGCCGGACATATTCTGGCGGATCTGGCGTTAGGTGAAGACAATCCGTTGATTAGCGATATGCAATCGCTCGGACAGGCGAACTACCTGCCGCCACGCCCTTTTCTGGATGTGGGCGTGAACGGCTACCTGACGAGCGAACGCTGGAAAGCCCGCAGCGAGAGATAGCAATACCAGCCTATGGCAGGCATTGAAGACCGTTGGAAAATCTCTTCGTAGGATGATAATGGAATAGAAGAGTAAAGCGTCCGCGCCAGGGATGGCGCGGTTCGAGCTTACAGGGACGTACTTGCAGCGTCTTTACGATCTATCCATTATCACTGCGCGATGCACTTCGTTTGGAATCTTGGGTTTCCGTAAGGTGTCGGTCAGTTAATCGCCGCGATAATCGTTAGCTGATCGTTCAGCCGCTGTTTGGTCAACGCATTGGTGGTACTGTCGCGCTGTTGCGTCAGCTCCGCCACGTGTTTCTCCCTCTGCGCAGTGTCCGGCAGCAGTAACGACTTCACATTGATGGATTGCACGTTGCTGTAGCGGCCATCGTCTGAGGTCGGCACGCTGATTTTTCCACTGTTAAGCAGGGATTCGACTATTTTGCGTTCACGCTCATAGCCCTGCAATCCTGACAGCTTCCAGCGCTGTGGTACCGTACCCTCGTATTGTCCTTTTTTCACCTCAGTCAAATAACGGATGGTCAGGTTACGAATCGTGCCCGCCTCTTCGCCATATTCCACTTTGGTATCCGATAGCACCGGGAACTGCATACCTTCCAGCACGCCGCCTTTCTGCGTCAGGTGGCCCATACGGTAGCTGTTCATACCCAGACGGATCGGCATGCCGTCGGTAACTGGCGTGCCGTTATTCATTTTCAGATCGGTAATACGCTGTCCGGCGGGCTTCGTCAGGTCGATGGTGTACGTCACGCCGTCGAAGAAATCATTGGTGGAATACTTGGAGGCGCGACGCTGCGGATTGAAACTGTAAGTCACATCCCCGTCTTGCAACTGGTTGAAGTAACCTGCTGACCATTCCATGTATTTCTTCAGTTCTTTTCCGGTTAGCTGATAAACCGTGATTTCACCGCCAGCATATTGATAGTTAAAGGCGATGTCTTTTGCGGAGATGGTGCCGACGTTCAGCTTGGGCCGATCGTTATCAATTTGCAGCGCGATAACCTGCGCTTTGGGGGCGTAATGACGGCTGGCTTCCTGGAACAGGGCGCTGATGCCAGTGTCCTGTACGTGCACCTGAGGGATGCCTTTTACAGCATCTTGCGGTACCAGATCGTGCTCTATGAGCTGTGCAATCGGACGGTTGGCGTTGGCGCGTAGAGTGTTATGGTAAGGCTCGTAGATGTCTTCCATTTTACGGTCAGAATCTACGTCTTTAATCGAATAGGTGTAGCTGTCTTTGTTGATCAGCACGTATTTGCCGTTCTGCTGCTCAAACTGCAAATCGATGCGCGACAGTGCGCGACCATATTTGTCCGGTTCGGTGACGATCACGCCATTAATCACCTCTTTATCCACTTTTACGTGCATATGGCCCGCGACGATAGCGGCCAATTCAGGGTTAGCGCGAGCAATATCACCCACGCCAGTACCCGGTCGCTGGTTCTCGTTATCGATCCCCATATGGGCGACCAGCACGATGGCGTCCACTTTGCCGTGGATTTGCTGGATAACGGTTTTTACTGCCCCGACGGGATCGGTAAAGTTCAGCCCTTTTACACGGTCAGTACCCTTGGCGAATTCAGCGGTCATCGGCGTATCCATACCGATGATGCCAATCTTCACACCCTGTCGTTCGACAATTTTATAGGCGGGTAAGTAAGGCTTACTGCTCTCCCAAAAAATGTTGCCCGCCAGCGCGGTGCCAGTGAACTGGTCAAGCGAGGTGGAAAGCACGTTCAGTCCGAAATCGAACTCGTGGTTGCCCATCACCCAGACGTCATAATCCAGGGCGTTAAAACCGAGAATCATCGGGCTGGTTTTGTCATTTTTGAACGTTTCGACAAAGTTGCCCTGAATGGTGTCGCCTGCATCAACCAGAATCACATTTGGCTGTTGCGCACGAACTTTATGTACCTGCGTCGCGATCTGGCTCAGGCTGCCAGCCATGTTGGCGGTGTCGGTAGCGTAATCCCAGGGAACAAAGGTGCCATGCAGGTCGGATGTACCCAGAATCGTGATATTTACCGGTTCTTGAACGGCCATAGCAGAGGTACTCAAACAAAGCAGAAGTGACAGAAGCGTTTTTTTCATTATGTCATCTTAGTGTAATAAGAAGTGATAGCGCGAAATTATGCGATTTGCTTCTCATTTGTGCTACAGACTTTGCAAATACAGCATAGGAAATGCGAAGCAGGATTGGTTTTATACTCCAAATAATTCGAGTTTCAGGACAAAACGCTAGCGTTTTGAACAGCGCTTGCGCTGACCCCGAAGGGGTGAGGCCATAAGGCCGAATAACGCGGCAAGAGAGGGCGCCCCGATGAGCTTACATAAGTAAGTAATTCGGGTGACTGAATGCAGCCAACGCACATGCAACTTGAAATATTACGAGTATAGCCGCTGACGCATGTAGCGGCACAGCGGCGAGGTGTGTCAGGCGGGAAGGTAGAAGTCGAAACGGTGGCTTTTGGTTTCCAACATGGACTGTGCGGGCATGCCAGCCAGCGGCGGCGCATAGTCAGGTCGTTTCACCACGACGCGTTTCTTTGCCAGCGCGCGTGCGGGTTCCAGCAGTGCATCGGCGTCGTCATCTGCACCCACCAGCGACTGAAACACCCGCATCTCTTTCTTCACCAGTGCGCTCTTTTGTTTGTGGGGAAACATGGGATCGAGATAGACCACATCCGGCGGCGGCGTGATGTCACGCAGCGCAGTCATACTTGATGCGTGTAGCAGCGTGAGCCGTTCCCGTAGCCACGGTCCGATTTCTGCATCCCGATAGCCACGCTGCAACCCGTCGTCCAGCAGTGCCGCAACGACCGGATTGCGCTCCACCATGCGTACGTGGCAGCCCAATGCGGCCAGTACAAAAGCATCGCGTCCTAGTCCGGCGGTCGCATCTACGACATCCGGCAGATAATCTTTTTTGATACCGACAGCTTTGGCGACAGCCTCACCGCGTCCGCCGCCAAAGCGGCGACGGTGTGCCATCGTCCCGGCAACGAAATCCACGAAGATAGCACCGAGCTTCGGTTCATCCTGCTTGCGCAATTCCAGACGTTCCGCGGTTAGCACCAGCGCCATCACCGCATCGGGATCGGAAACCAACCCCCAGCGCTCTGCCAGAGAAGATAAGGCGCCACTATCGGCGCCTTCTTCTGCGATTAAGCAGATGCTCATCCTTTGATGCCGTAATGCGCAAGCATGGCATCCAACTGAGGTTCACGGCCACGGAAGCGTTTGAACAGCTCCATTGGCTCTTCGGAACCGCCGCGAGTCAGGATGTTATCCAGGAATGACTGACCGGTTTCACGGTTGAAGATACCTTCTTCCTCGAAACGGGAGTAGGCATCGGCCGCCAGCACGTCGGCCCACAGATAGCTGTAGTAGCCTGCGGCATAACCGCCCGCGAAGATGTGGCTGAATGCATGCGGGAAACGACCCCAGCTTGGGCTTGGCACCACGGCTACCTGCGATTTGATCTCCGCCAGCGTTGGCAGAATCTGGGCACCTTTCGCAGGGTCAAACTCGGCATGCAGGCGGAAATCGAACAGGCCGAACTCCAGCTGACGTAGAATGAACAGCGCGGCCTGATAGTTCTTCGCTGCCAGCATTTTATCCAGCAGTTCCTGCGGCAGCGGTTCACCGGTTTCGTGGTGGCCAGAGATAAAGGCCAACGCTTCTGGTTCCCAGCACCAGTTTTCCATGAACTGGCTTGGTAATTCGACTGCATCCCACGGTACGCCGTTGATGCCAGCGACACCGGCGGTATCGATCTGGGTCAGCATGTGGTGCAGGCCGTGGCCGAATTCGTGGAACAGGGTGGTGACTTCATCATGTGTGAACAGCGCGGGTTTGCCATTGACCGGACGGTTGAAGTTACAGACCAGATAGGCGACCGGTTTTTGCAGCTCGCCGTTACCTTTACGCAGTTTACCCGCGCAGTCATCCATCCAGGCACCGCCACGTTTGTGTTCGCGGGCGTACAAATCGAGATAGAAGCTGCCGCGCAGTTCACCGCTTTCATCGAACAGATCGAAGAAGCGAACATCCGGATGCCACACATCGACGTCTTTACGCTCTTTCGCTGTGATGCCGTAAATGCGTTTAACCACTTCAAACAAGCCATTCACCGCGCGGTCTTCCGGGAAGTACGGGCGAAGCTGCTCATCGCTGATGGAATACAGGTGCTGCTTCTGCTGCTCGCTGTAGTAGGTGATATCCCAAGGCTGTAATTCATCCACGCCGTAGTGTTCTTTAGCGAAGGCGCGCAGCTGTGCGAGTTCTTCTTCTGCCTGCGGACGGGCGCGTTTCGCCAGATCGCTCAGGAAGTCGAGTACCTGCTGTGGGTTTTCCGCCATTTTGGTTGCCAGCGACTTATGCGCGTAGCTATCGAAGCCCAGCAACTGTGCCAGTTCGTGACGTAGCGCCAGCTTCTCCGCCATAATTTCGCTGTTGTCCCACTTGCCCGCGTTAGGCCCCTGGTCGGACGCACGGGTGCCGTAGGCGCGGTACATCTCTTCGCGTAGTGCCTGATTGGTGCAGTAGGTCATCACCGGCAGATAGCTCGGGATATCCAGCGTCAGCAGCCAGCCATCTTGTTCTTTGGCTTCTGCCTGCGCTTTGGCAGCAGCCAGCGCGCTTTCCGGCATGCCATTCAGCTCGGCGACGTCGGTAATCAGTTTGCTCCAGCCCATCGTGGCATCCAGCACGTTGTTGCTGTACTGCGAGCCAAGTTCGGATAGACGAGCGGAAATTTCGCCGTAGCGTTTCTGTTTTTCCGGTGACAGGCCGATGCCGGACAGTTCAAAATCGCGCAGCGCGTTATCAACGGATTTCTTCTGCGCCAGGCTCAGCGTGGTGTAGTATTCGCCGTCACGCAGGCTGCGATAGGCCTGATACAGTCCGGCATGTTGACCAACCCAGGTACTATGTTCGGACAGCAGTGGCAGACATTGTTCATAAGCACCGCGCAGCTCCGGGCTGTTCTTCACGGCGTTCAGATGGCTGATAGGGGAAAAAATGCGGCTAAGACGATCGTCGCTGTCCGCCAGCGTCTGACACAGATTATCCCATGTAAACGGCCCGGCCTGTGCGACCACTCGTTCTACCGTTTCGCGGCATTCATCCAGTGCAGATTTCACTGCTGGGACAATATCTTCCGTTTTAATGCTGGAGAACGGGGGCAGGGTAAATGAGGTCAGTAATGGATTCGTCATGGTGCCGTCCTGATAATTGTGGGTGATCTCGTTGCCGGTAAGTGGAATCTGTTGAAGAGCGGCCGGCAAGGCGGATATCTATTGCGGATTGATTACTAAGATGAGGTCTAGTGCCATGAAAATCAATGGTAGAGGCGGTGCTCATCGTGGCCAAAGGTGCGTTTTCCGTCGTCAATAAGCCCTGCGCGTTGCCTATTCAGGCTCGTTAACGCGGTGCTAAATGCGTTTCCCTGAAAATTTTTGCTATTTTTCTGCCCGATTTTGTTTTTCGCGTGACCTACCTGATGTGTCTTTTTTTTCAATATTTCAGGGGAATGACAATGGCAATAAATAATCATAATGGTGGGTGCATCGCGCATAAACCCGCCTTGGCGGTAGCGCGGGCAGTCCATTTGGCACTGTCTGGCGTGTTGATCTTAAGTGTCGGAACAGCCAGCTCGGCGCTGGCGGCAGAAACTGCCGCTTCTGTCGCGGTACCGACAATGGCGTTTTCCATTCCGGCAGGGCCATTAGGAACATCGTTGCAGGCTGTCGCCAGCCGCGCCAATGTCATTCTCACGTTTTCTCCCGATCAAACACAGAATAAAACCAGCGGGAGCGTGCAGGGAACCTACACTGTTCAGGAAGCCTTTGCGGACGCGCTGGCAGGAACGGGACTACGTGCGGTACAGACGGCCACGGGATATCGGCTGGAGCCCACGCTTGCTGCCGAGGGAAGCGACGGCAGCCTGATGATCCCGACGCTCTCGGTCGTTGGCGGTACGTCGGACAGCGCCGCTGCCGGACGCTCCGTTTTACGCCAGGCCGATGTCGATCGCGTACAAGCCGACAATATTGCCAGCCTGCTCGATAAACTTCCCGGCGTGTCGATGGCGGGTTCTCCTCGACCAGGTGGACAGAGCCTGAATATCTGGGGCATGGGCGACATGGAAGACGTCAAAGTCGTTCTGGACGGTGCGCCAAAAGGCTTTGAGAAATACCGTCAAGGCTCAGTGTTCATTGAACCTGAACTGATTAAGCGTATCGACGTTGATAAAGGCCCACATGATATTCGCAGCGGCAATGGCGGCTTCGGCGGTACCATTCACGTTGATACCAAAGACGCCAGCGATCTGCTGCTGCCGGGAGAAAACTTTGGTGGGATGGTCAAGTACAGCTATCACACCAACGATCGACAAAATATCTACAGCGGCGCGCTGTATGGCCGCACGGAAGACGGGATGGCAGATGGCCTGCTCTACATGAGCAAGCGCGATGGCGACAACCTCGAGCGTCCTGATGGCACGCGCTTTGTCTACTCGACCAGCGACATGGCGTCTTATTTACTGAAAACCAATATCTATCTGACGGATTCCCAAACGCTAACGCTCTCCGCTATGCGCTCTGAATCTGACGGCTGGCAGCCGTTTGCCGCGAAGCGTGATGATATGGCAACCCCCACACAGGCAGAAATCACTCGTTATGGCTGGGAAGAGGCGTGGCGGCGTAAGCTGGTTTACCGCGATCAGGTCGATAAGAACTACTCGCTGAAATGGAATATCGCGCCAGCGGATCAGCCGTGGTTGAACCTGACCGCGTCATTTGCCACGTCGAAGACTGAACAACACGACAGGCGTCCTGATTCGGCGTCACAGAGCAGCTATCTGGGATCGCTGGGGAATGAAAGCTGGGTGAGTTATAAAGATCAGCTTGCGGAAGTCAGTAACGAAAGCCTGTTCACTACCGGCCCGCTCGATCATAAGCTGCTGGTGGGTATGCGCTGGCACCAGCATAAGCGCGATACGCTTATTTATTACCCGTCTGGCAAGAATAGCGCCGAGTATAACTATGGTTATTTCCAGCCTTACTACATGCCAGCAGGGGAACAGGAAACCCGCAGCCTGTATGTGCAGGACGCGGTAACACTCGGTAGCGTAACCATTACGCCGGGTGTGCGTTATGACCATGTCACGAATACGGGGAAACCTAATTTCGCACCACGTTATAACAGCAGCATTCCGGCTGCCGGACATGACTACAGTAGTGTGACATACACCGGTTGGTCGCCGCGTATCGGTGCACTCTGGAAAGCGACGGACAATCTCTCGCTGTTTGCCGATGTCAGCCGCACCTGGCGTGCGCCTGTCGTCGATGAGCAATATGAAGTGCAGTCTGCTGCGTCCAGCGTGCCGGGAACCAGTCGTAATCTGCAAGTTGAGAGTATTAAAGCATTTCGTCTGGGGGCGATTCTGGACTTCAATGATCTGATGCTGGAAGAAGACAGTCTGCAAATTCGCACCACGCTATTCCGTAATCGCGGTAAAAACGAAATTTTCTACCGTCGCGGTATTTTGTGTGAAGCACAGACGCAGAGTGGCACTTCATCATCTTGCGGGCAGCCGCTCTCTAACTACCGTAATTTGCCAGGCTATACCATTGAAGGGGTTGAGATTGAGTCGTTCTACGACAGCCGCTGGTTGTTTGGTAGCCTGTCCTTCTCTTCCATTCGCGGCGAGCGCGATGCGTCACCGCGTAATCCGTGGGGCAACAAAACCTGGATTGCTGAAATCCCACCGACAACCGCACATGCGACGCTGGGCACCAAAATCCCGCGTCTGGATATGGCCGTAGGCTGGACGGGTGACTTCGTGCGTAAGCAGGATCGATCGCCAGAGGATGGCGATCCACTGGCCGATATCTGGGCACTACCGAAAAGCAAAGGCTACGTGCTACATGGTCTGTTTGCCAGCTGGCAGCCGCAGTCGATAAAAGGATTTGAAGCACGAGTGACGGTCGATAACCTGCTGAATACGGATTACTACCCGTATCTGGGCGAATCCGTGTCCGGCGTGGGACGTAACGTGAAAATCAGCGTGTTACAACGCTTCTGATAGTGACGCACGGGGCGGATAGGGTTTCCGCCCCGTGAGTAGGGGCATGTTGCATAGGCGTAATGCAAATTCAGCAAATTTGAATAATTTTCGTTTCGGAACTTGACAGTCAGAGGGAAAAAACATAAATAAGAACGATTATCATTCTTATATTTAAATAGCGCTCTGGGGTAAAGTTCGATGGTGAGGAAAGCGACGGCCAGCGTTAATGACTTTGCCCAACAGCTCTATTTCGATCACCACCGCTGGTTGTATAACTGGCTGCGCCATAAACTGGATTGTTCCCAGCATGCGGAAGACTTGGCACAGGATACGTTCCTTAGCGTTCTGATGAACCCGGAACTGCTCACGATTCGCCAGCCGCGACCGTTTCTGGCCACCGTGGCTCGCCGTTTAGTTGCCAATCATTATCGTCGTAAAAAAATTGAAGATGCCTATCTGGATGTGTTGAGCACGCAGCCGGATGCCTGTATACCCTCCCCTGAAACGCGTCTTCTTACTCTCGAAATTCTTGAACAGCTTGATGCCGCGCTGGATGGCCTTCCAGCCCCGGTCAGAGAGGCGTTTCTACTGGCGCACCTCCACGGTATGCGCTACAGCGATATCGCCGAGCGCTTGCGCGTTTCCAGCAGTTCAGTGAAACAATATCTGCAACGCGCCAACCTCCAGTGTTTCTTTGCCCTGCCGCTATGAACGATCGCTCTTTTTATCGTGACGGGCAAGGCCAGCCGATTCAGCCTGATAGCGCACGTGAAGCGGTGGCGTGGCTGACGCAACTGATGTCCGACAGCGTCACGGAACAGGATCGCCGCGAGTGGCAGCGTTGGCGGGACGCTTCGCCGGATAACGAGCAGGCGTGGCAGCATATTGAGTCCGTGTGTGCCAACCTGGGTCAGCTTAACGCGCGGGCCGCCCACCAGAGTCTCTCGACGCTTGGCGGTATGCAGCGCCGCAGCGTACTTAAAGCGCTCGCTATTCTCTGCCTGACCGGAGGTGCTGGTGTAGCCGGATCGCGTACGGATTTGTGGCAGTCGTTTACGGCAGATTATCAGACGCAGGTGGGCGAACAGCGCCATGTAATATTGGAAGATGGCACGACACTGCTGCTGAATACACAGACAGCGCTGAATGTGGCCTACGGTGACGATCTACGTCAGCTCATGCTGATTCGCGGTGAAGTCATGATCGAAACCGGCCAGGCGGAGAAGGCCGCACTGTATCCACGTCCTTTCGTTGTGACGACGGCACAGGGGAAAGTGCAGGCGCTGGGGACGCGTTTCAGTCTGCGGGTGCAGGACGAACATACGCAGGTAACGGTGTATGATGGCGCGGTAAGGCTTCATCCGCAGCAGAACGCTCAGGATGTACGCGTGGTAAAGAGTGGACAGGCAGCGACGTTCACCACGCAGCGCTGTGGCCAGATAGAGACAGCGAAGTCAGAACCCGCGTGGGTGAAGGGGCAACTGCTAGCGGATAATCAGCGTCTGGTGGATTTTGTTGATGAACTGAGCCGTTATCGCAGCGGCGTGATTCGTTGCCAGCCGGAGGTTGAGAGCCTACGGTTCTCCGGCGTTTTCCCGCTGTCTGATACCGATAATATTTTGGCGGCGCTGGTTGAGGCGCTTCCTGTGCAGGTGCGTTATTTCTCTCGCTACTGGATTCAGATTGCTGCGCGATAAAATATCCTGCCAAAATGGAATAACATTACATTTTATGCTGTTTTAACTTTTTTTCTGCCCGATCCCCGTAGTTGAACGACCCACTATTATCGGTTGCCTATTTTATACCTAACGATGTGATGAAGAACGTATGATGATTTCCTCGGAACCTCATTCATTGAGAATACTGCCTCTGTCTTTGCGGCGAGAGGCGGTGTGTTAATGGCTGCACAGACGCTGAAATACAATACGATTCAGCCCGCCACGACGGTTCGTTGGGGAAGTGGCTCACTGCTGGCGTTGGCGCTACACGCAGGGGTGATTGTCTGGATGAGCTACCATGTGCTCGATTCCTCAATTGAAGCACCGCCGCCCGCCATGATGTTAATGGTTGCGGATAGCGTGCAGTCCACGTCCAGTCCTCAGGATGCGCCTGTCGGCCCGCAGCAGACGCTGTCCACACCACAACAGGCTTCGACTCAACCGGAAAAAATGATGCAAGACGTGCCGCTGCTCGCACCTGCACCAAAACCGGTGATTGCGACGGCGCAAAAGGAGAAACCGCAGCCGCAGAAAAAAGTGCAGAAAAAAATGGAAAAACCGGTGCAGGAGACAACGCCACAGGAAGAGGTCGCGCCATCGGAAAAACCGCCTGCACCCGTTACCAGCGCACCGCTGCCGGGCAGCAGCCAGCAAGTCGCTGCGCCGTATAACAGCGATGCTGCGCAGATGCGTAAAGGCGTAGCGGATTGGAGTAGCAAACTGTTGGCACATCTGAGCCGCCATAAACGCTATCCCGCTCAGGCCGCACGGCAGCGGTTGCAGGGTGTCGCTCAGATTCGTGTGACGTTAGATCGAACAGGAAAGGTGCTGGCCGTTTCGTTGGCCAGCAGCAGCGGTGTGGCGCCATTGGATGTGGAGTCTGTCGCTTTGCCGCAGCGTGCTCAGCCGCTTCCGGCTCCGCCAGCAGAAGTGATTGGCGATAACGCGCAGCTCACCATCACGATCCCCATTAGCTTCGATTTACGAGAAGCACACCGCTAACTGATATCAACTAGCGCGGCGTATGCGCATCATACCCAGCATAAAAAAAGCGAATCGCGTAAGGGTTGCCTTGTTCAGTAAAGAACTCTGCGACTCTCTCCCGTTCCAGCCCGTAGCGGCGTGATAACAACCCTGCCTCGAAGGCGGCCTGCTGACGGTCGCCTTTAGTTTCCGCCAGATTATGAGCATAGCCGCAAATATAGCCGCGTCGATAGTCGTAGCAGTAAGGGCTAATATCGTTGGTGGATTTTGGATTGGCAGATCTTAGCCCCGCGAGGACGCCCCGCTCAAAATGGTTTCCCATGATAATGCTCCGTGAATGATCGTTATATAGTTAATAATATAACGCTTATTTATCGCTCACCAGATCTGTTGAAAAATATTCCTGTGTTAGCCGTGTGCGGTCTTTTCCTGACCAAGATGTATATACTATTGCCCTGCTTGCTGAACGGGCTCGTTGTCTGCGCCTGATGGCACTCTGAGAATGGAATGGTTAATAAGGAAAACCGCATGATGCACCCGCAAGACGCTTCTCTGGCGATTGGTATCGATCTGGGCACAACGAACAGCCTGATTAGCGTTTGGCAAAATGGCGAGGCACGCCTGATACCGAATGCCCTGAATGATAACTTCACGCCTTCGGCCGTCAGTATTGATGAAGATGGCAGTATCTTGGTGGGGAAACCTGCGATCTCCCGTTTGACGACGCACCCGCAGGTGTCGGCGTCACTGTTTAAGCGCTACATGGGGAGCAAGAAAACCTTCAGGCTCGGGGATAAAACGTTCTCTCCCGCTGAGCTGTCGGCCATGGTGCTGAAATCGCTTAAAGCCGATGCGGAAAGCTACCTCGGGCACCCCATCAAGGACGTGGTGATCTCTGTGCCAGCCTATTTCAGCGATGAACAGCGTAAGCAGACGCGTTTTGCGGCGGAACTGGCAGAGTTGAATGCGGTCCGTTTAATTAATGAACCCACCGCTGCCTCTATGGCCTACGGCTTACACACGCAGGAACTGGGGCGTACGCTGGTCTTTGATTTAGGCGGCGGCACCTTCGACGTCAGCGTGTTGGAATATGCCTTTCCGCTGATCGAAGTGCATAGCTCGGCGGGCGACAACTATCTGGGTGGCGAAGATTTCACACAGGCGGTGGTGAAAACCTGCCTGAAAGCGTGGAAACTGGACGATTCAACGATTCCCACGACGGATCTGGCACGTCTTTACAGTCACGCTGAAGCGCTGAAATGCCAGCCCGGTTTCCCCTCTCCATCAAATGAACTGCTATGGCACTGGCGCGAGGAAGACTGGCGCGTCGTGTTGGATAGCGAAGAGATTGAAGCGGCATGGCTACCGCTGATGAATCGCATTCGTGCGCCGATAGAGCAGGCGTTACACGATGCCCGCCTGAGGCCGGAACAGCTAGATCATGTGGTGCTGGTCGGTGGGGCATCAAAGATGTCGATTATCCAGAAGTTGGTGGTCAGGCTGTTTGGCAAATTACCTTATCAGCATCTGGATGCGGATACCGTGGTCGCCAAAGGCGCGGCGGTACAGGCCGCTTGTCGACTACGCGAGCAGGACATCGAAGAAGTGATCCTGACAGACGTTTGTCCGTACACCCTTGGAATTAAAACCGCCAACGACAAACAAAACGGCCTGTTTTCCCCGATATTGGAGCGCAATACGGTGGTGCCGACTTCGCGAGTAGAGACATTTTCCACTGGCTCACCCGGTCAGGACAACATCTGCATCGCCATCTATCAGGGTGAAAGCCCTTACGTCGATAACAACGTATTTATCGATGAGTTCACCATGCCGATAAAGGCGAAATCTTATAAGCAGTCCATTGAGGTACGTTTCAGCTATGACATCAACGGGCTGCTGGAGGTGGATGTTAACCTGCCGGATAGCGGCGATAACTTCACGAAAGTGATCGATCGCAGCCCGACGGGGTTGAGCGCCGAACAGCAGCAGAAAAGTCACCAGAAACTGCAAGCGCTGAAGATTCACCCCAGAGACAATCTCATGAACCGTAACCTGCTAGCGCGGCTGGAAAAAGCCTGGGCGCAAACGCGTCTGGAAGAACGAGAACAGATTGGCTTCTGGCTACGTGACTTTGAACAGGCGCTGGCGGGACAATACGCACCGGCGATCGACGAAACGCGGGAGCGGATTGAGCAGTATCTGGATGAAGTCTCTTACTGATATTCGGGTGGCACGTGCTGTACCACCCAAATCATTTTCGTCAGGCTGGTGTGGTATCCGTTTCGGTTTTCTTGCCGTGTGGCGGCGGCCCGAATTTATTCCAGCGGTTAAGGCTTGGTGTCAGCAAAGGGAGCAGCAGAAATAGCGGTATGAGTAGGGTGAAGAAACTCATCACCCACGGCGTATTGGATCCGATATCGTTATAACGTCGACGTGCGGCACTTAACAAATTGAGCACGATGAGCACGAGCAGCAGCCCTTCGACATACGGCGGTGGTGAGCCGATCCAGTCACTTGCGCGATAGAGAAAATAGCTTCCCAACCCAGACTGCATCAAGAAACCGAGGCGGCTAATGCGTGTGTTGGTGCGCCAAAATTGCCACCAGTAGCTTTTTCTGACCTGCGGCATACTGAACTGACGCTCGCGCCGATCGGTACATTGCAGCAGCACCTTTGCGATCAATCTCAGCGTGATGTCTTCATGCGGATAGGACAGATGTTCGGTCAAAAAGCGCTGATCGCTATTATCAAACAGGTATTCGGGATTCTTCGCACAGTTTTGAATCAATTGGCCGATGAGCGTGACGCGTTTGTCGTCGGAAAGCTGTTTTAATGACTTTTCCAGCTCATCCGACTCTTCGATAAAGGCGACACGGATGTCTTCTTCCTGCTGTGTTTCAACGGGGAGAGACGCCAGCCATTCACGATGTTGCTCGGCCTGTTCTTCTTCTCCCACAAGGATATAAAACGCGTGGAAAAAGATCTGATAGATGATGGGCGATTTCGCCAGCTCTGCCTGCCAGTGCTCATCGGTAAGATAAAAATGGCTGGCGGCGAACTCGCTGTAAACCTCTCCGCTGTTGAGATATTCCTCGATAGCGACGGGGAAGTGCATCCAACAGTGATAGTGCAGCGGGTCAGTTAGGTCGAGCTGTTTTTTCAGCGGTCTAACTGCATCGCCATCACGGCATTCTGCCTTGCGAAAGAGCTGAGAGAGTGAATGTGCCGGGTGGGTTAAGGCCAGTTCGGGCAGTACAGACTGGCGCGGTAAACCCAGACAAGATATTGGATCGGTCATCATTAATGCGATCAGTATCGCCTGCCTCAGTTCCGCTTTGGCGCTGAGTTCTTGCGGCTTATCGACCCCTTGCGGCACCAGAGATGCATCGCGCTGATAGCGCGCAGAAAGTTCGACCAGACAATCATTGATCGGGTCGATTTCTTCCGTATGGATGCCGCTGCTATACAACTTGTTAAGCTGATTCAGCGACAGTGGACGCCATTGTCGCAGCCAGGTTTGTGCTTGCAGCCAGGCGAACGATTTTTGGTTGGTGAACGCGCTGGGCAACGCATCTTCTGACGGCGAATACAGCCACTCCGTGAAGGCGTGAATCGCGCCGGAGGTATCCAGCCAGGATAAGCGTTGTGTCGCCTGAAATTGCAACCCCTGTAAGATCAACGCATACAGCGGTTCGTCGGGTAACGGCTGCGCCAGAATGTCCTGTAACAGGCGCTCATTACCCACGGTTAACATGCTGGCATGCCAGTACAGGCGATCCTGAATCGCGTCCCCGCTGTGTAGCAGCAGGTGCTGATAGATATCCTGTAAATCCTGTTTTCCCAGTTTCCAGCGGGCGTAGCTTTCCGCCATGGGCGACAGCGGCAGCTTCAGTGCTTCTCCCCAGCGAATCAGCATTTGGGTGTTGTGCTGAGAAATGAAGAACCGCTGGCGCGGATCGTCCAGCGCTAACCCTGTCAGGTCTGGCGCAGGTGTATAGTTAAATGACTGAATCAATAAGGGAAGTGCATTCGGCTGGTGTTGTTTGCACCAATCGATCAGCCATTGCTCCGCCTGTGCATGGTGAGTTTGCTGATAAAGCATCAGCCACAGCGAGAAGGCCTTCTCATCCTCTCCGGTAAGGGAACAGAGGCTAGCGCTGAGCGTGAGCCATTCTGTGTTGTCTGGTGTTGTGTCTATCTGTCGCAGACAGTAATCACGCAGTATGGCATTGGGAACGCTAGCATGGCTGTGCCAACGCGCGAGCTTTTGCATCAGTGCCGGACTGTCAGGCCAATAAATGGCCGTCGGGTTGTGCAGCAGCGTAGCTAACATAAACGCCGGACGATTCCAGTACGTGCCGTTGGCCTGCTGAAAATAGAAGATGGTTTCCAACTGTGCGGGCAGGCTTAGGTGCGATAGCAGAGAAAAATCGAACAGATCCTCATAGCCGAGAGAATCGAGAAAGTTGCGGACATCCTCGACTCCGTCACCAGACAGTTCCCCTTGACGCTGTTGCCAACGCAGGCGATCGGCCAGTGCACGAACACAGTGGATTGAGATACAGGACTCGCGCATCAGGCGCTGAAGCAGCGGCCAGCGAAGGCGATCAATCACATCGAAAGCCTGCTGATTCAGCAACTGAATGTAGCGTTCCCAATACAGTGGAACGAAGCGTTCGTTTGGGTTGCTTAACAGTTGCTCAAACGCGGCGACCAGCTCTTCTGCCTGAGGGTCGGCGTTGTCGGAGGCGGCATTCTCGGTTGTTGAGGGGGAAGCGCGCGATTCGGTATGAGCGTCTTCTTCATCACCCGATGACACAGGATTTTTCGCCAGCTTACAGGCGGTATCGTACGCCTCACGCAGCTGTTTGAAGCCATCGGGATCGGTTTCTGGGTGAAACTGCGGTACTTTCTGACGGTAAGCCTGACGAATAACATCCAGATCCTGAGTCGGCTCAATGCCTAATCGCTGCCAGCACAGTGTGTCCATTATATTTCCGCTTCTGGTAAGGACTCGGGCTTATCCATTTCTATCGGATCAACATCCCAGTCGAGGTCATGAATCGGGCAGTCCGGGTGGGTATAGAGCGTGCCGATCTGGTCAATGTAATCAGGATTTTGGCTAGCGTTGCTGAAAATGTAGCGCTGGCATTCAGGATCTTCCTCATCCAGGGAGAGCCAATAGGTGCGGCCAATCAAGAATGCGGCGTAATAATTTTCCCAACTGCGGTAATAGTAACGTGCTCTGTCGGCCAGCCGAGTGTGAATCCACAGGTTCTCGTTTTTGCTAATCCAGCCGTTGAGTAACCCGATGCGGCTCAAGAAACTCATGCGCCCCAAATCCCAGGCGCGAATCCCGCCTTCACCGCATAACGCGGCCGTTTCGGTCACCAGCGCGAGCGCTCCCTGCACGTCTTCAGATTGATTGGCGCAATGCTGTTGCCACTCGGATGCCGTCAGGTGATGCCAAAGGTGATAGTAATACGCCAAACGCTCAGCATGGCCGCCGTCTGTCATATCGTTAATCATTGAGATCAGCCCTTCACGGGACGTAATGCCCCAACTGTTGCTCAGACTGATGGTTTCGCCGGGCTCGTAGAAGGTAGGCTCGCAGAAGCGGGCATCGTACTTGATATTGAGTGCGACCATCGGGGCGGAAAGCGCCATCAGCCAGCGCTGATATTCAGGTTCCATCAGAATAACGTCCAATTCCATCATGGTTAGCGTGCGATCGTACTTTATGTACCTGAATATCGGTAGCTTTCAATCGGATGAAAAACGGCCATGTTTCACAATTTACTGATTTAAGACGATAAAAATTGTCGGTTTGCGCGGCGGTTCGCAGGCGGGACGTATTGAAGGGATATTTTCCGCCGTGGGCGGTTATACTGTCAGCTAATCGACGTTATTTATAAAAACTTCACCGGAAAGCAAGCATGCTAAGTTACCGCCACAGTTTCCATGCCGGCAATCACGCCGACGTGCTGAAACACACTGTTCAGAGCCTGATCATTACTGCCCTGAAAGAGAAAGAAAAACCTTTCCTGTATCTGGATACCCACGCGGGTGCAGGTCGCTATCAGCTCAGCGGCGAACACGCCGAGCGCACAGGCGAGTATCTGGATGGCATCGCGAAAATCTGGCAGCGTGACGATATTCCGGCTGAGCTTGAACCTTACATGCAGGCGGTGCACACCTATAACCACAATGGGCAGTTGCGCTATTACCCCGGTTCTCCGCTGATTGCGCGTCAGCTGCTGCGTGAGCAGGACAAACTCCACCTGACCGAGCTGCATCCCAGCGACTTCCCGCTGCTGCGTAATGAGTTTCAGAAAGATTCACGTACCAAAGTGTTGCGTGACGATGGCTATCAGCAACTGAAATCACAGTTGCCACCGCTTTCCCGTCGCGGTTTCATATTGATCGACCCACCTTATGAGCTGAAGACGGACTATCAGGACGTAGTTAAAGGCATCAAGGAAGGGCATAAACGCTTTGGTACTGGTGTATTTGCTCTGTGGTATCCGGTGGTGCTGCGTCAGAATATCAAGCGCATGCTGAAAGAGCTGGAAGCCACGGGTATTCGCAACATTCTGCAAATTGAACTGGCGGTGCTGCCCGACAGCGACCGCTATGGCATGACGGCGTCTGGCATGATTGTGATTAATCCGCCGTGGAAGCTGGCGGCGCAGATGAAAAGCGTGCTGCCGTGGCTGCATAACGTGCTGGTACCGGAAGGTACCGGGCATACGCTGGTGGAGCAAATCGTACCGGAGTAATGCGCATGGTTGTGGTGGGATTCGCGGTCGGTTTTTCCTATCGCAACCATAGGCATAACCTTTATTGGACGTGGGGCTCTGGCGTTACACTCTAGGCAAATTTTATTCACTTAAGCATGGATACACTGATGACCAAACACTATGACTACCTTGCTATTGGCGGCGGCAGCGGCGGTATCGCGTCTATCAACCGCGCGGCGATGTATGGACAAAAATGTGCGTTGATCGAAGCGAAATATCTGGGCGGCACCTGCGTCAACGTCGGCTGTGTGCCGAAGAAAGTGATGTGGCATGCGGCGCAGATTGCCGAAGCGATCCATCAGTACGGCCCTGATTACGGGTTCGATACCACGGTGAACCAGTTTAACTGGGGCACGCTGGTCAAGAACCGCAGTGCCTACATCGATCGTATCCACCAGTCCTACGATAACGTGCTGGGTAAGAATAAGGTTGATGTGATCCACGGTTTTGCTCGTTTTGTCGATGCGCACACGGTGGAAGTGAACGGCGAGAAAATTACGGCTGACCATATCCTGATTGCGACGGGCGGTCGTCCGGTTCACCCTAACATTCCCGGTGCGGAATACGGCATTGATTCCGACGGCTTCTTTGAGCTGGATGCGCTGCCGAAGCGTACCGCTATCGTCGGTGCAGGCTATATTGCAGTGGAGATTGCTGGCGTATTGAACGGATTGGGGTCTGAAACCCATCTTTTTGTACGCAAACACGCGCCGTTGCGCAGCTTTGATCCGCTGATTGTCGACACGCTGGTGGAAGTGATGAACACCGAAGGGCCGACGCTGCATACCGAGTCGATCCCGAAAGCGATTGTGAAAAATGCTGATGGCAGCCTGACGCTGGAGCTGGAAAACGGTCAGTCACAAACCGTCGATTGCCTGATTTGGGCGATTGGTCGTGAACCGGCGACGGATAATCTGAACCTGAGCGTCACTGGCGTGGAGCTGAACGACAAAGGCTACATCAACGTCGATAAATTCCAGAACACCAACGTTTCTGGTATTTACGCTGTCGGCGATAACACGGGAGCTGTCGAGCTCACGCCGGTTGCTGTTGCGGCAGGTCGTCGTTTATCCGAGCGTTTGTTTAACAACAAACCCGACGAGCATCTGGACTACAGCAACATCCCAACCGTCGTCTTCAGCCACCCGCCGATTGGCACCGTCGGGCTAACCGAACCACAGGCGCGTGAGCAGTACGGCGACGATCAGGTGAAAGTGTATAAATCTGCCTTCACCGCGATGTACACCGCTGTGACGCAGCACCGCCAGCCGTGCCGCATGAAGCTGGTCTGCGTGGGCAAAGAAGAAAAAATCGTCGGTATCCACGGCATCGGTTTTGGTATGGATGAAATGCTGCAAGGCTTCGCGGTCGCCGTCAAAATGGGCGCGACCAAGAAAGACTTCGACAACACTGTCGCTATCCATCCGACTGCCTCGGAAGAGTTTGTGACGATGCGGTGATGAGATAGGGAAACGGGTCCTACTGCTTTTCTGAAAGATGGAAACGTGCTGGTTGAATAGTGAACTATTTAGCCAGCATTTTTTATGCCTGCTCACAATGGTCTCTGGCCTGCGAGATAAAGAAAATGTCGCTTTTATCACGACATTTATCTGAGTGGTGATAATGATTATCGTTAGTGTTTTGTTTATGGTAAGTTGCGGTGAATGGGTTTGATCCCGCTAACTGATTTTTCCTTACAAAACATACGGCTTTATCACTATGTCTTTAGCTAACCGCACAACGTCTTCAGCCTATCGGCTGTTCAACTTACGTTTAGAGAGTAAGACGCTGCTCTCGCCTTCATTAGCGCGCTGTGTGTTCATCGGCCCGGAAGTGCGCCAGATGAAACTGGACGCGCCGGATCAGCGCATCAAGCTGCTGTTCGCCAGCGAAAGCGGGGAACTGACGCCCATGGCCGTCAGCGACACCTGGTATCAAGACTATCTGGCGCTGCCGCGTGAACGTCGTCCGATTCTGCGCACCTACACACTGCGTTCCGTCTCCCGTGAGTTACAGCAGGCAACGATCGACTTTGTGCTGCACGGTGATACTGGGCCTGCCTCAAGCTGGGCTAACCATGCTAAGCCGGGCGATGCGCTACAGATTGTTGCACCTAATGCGGAGGCTGATGGTGACAGCGGCGGCTATGAATGGGCACCGCACGATGGCGTTGAGCAGGTGTTGCTGATTGCGGATGAAACGGCGCTGCCAGCAGCAATGGGGATTCTTGAACAACTGGCGAATCAGCCTTCTCCGCCGTTGGTACAGGCCTTTTTTGAAGTGCCAAAAGCCGCGGACTGCGTGACGCCGGGCGATTTCTCTTTTGCGCAGATTCACTGGCTGCCGCGTGAGGAAACCCACAGCACAATATGGGGTGGCCGCCTGTTGGCTGCGGTACAGCAAGACGTGAAAATCCCCACTAGCGCCTGTACCAATCGTGATGAAATTGTACAGGAGACGCCGGAAGACGAGCTACTCTGGGAGCGTGCAACGGCGCACCGTCCGTTCTATGCCTGGGTCGCGGGAGAATCCTCTGCCATCAAACGACTACGACGCTATCTGCTCGACGAGCGTCACCTCGATAAAGAGACGATCAACTTTATGGCTTACTGGTCGCATCGCTAAGAGAAAACGTCAGGAGGGATATTCCCTCCTGCGTCTATTTCCCCATCATCTCCGCTAACTGCTGTTCATCCGGCAGCCCGACCACCTGCTGTAGCTCATCTTTATCGTTCAGGTAATAGATGGCTGGCGTGACATTTGCACCCAGTTCATCCATTAGCCGCTGATTAAGCTGGATTTTATTCCAGATGTCGCGTGATGAGGTTTCGGGGAACGGCGGCACCGTTTTGCCGTTCGATAGCTCATACTCATGCCAGGCTTTGGCCGGATCGCTGGCGGCAAGAATCGCCGCGGCATAACGCCCGCTTTCTGGTTTGATGACGCCGACCAGCAGCGTTTGCAGTTGTACTTTTCCTGCTTTCACCCATGGCTGTGCCTGCTGCCAGAACTGTTTGCAGTACGGGCAGAACGGATCGGCGAAGACGATGATTTTACGCGGTGCATCCTTCGAACCTTCGGTAATAAATGACGCTTGCTGTAATTTCTGCCACATCTCCCGACCCGCAGGAACATACACTTCCTGCTGAATCAGCGCTTCACTCAGATTTTTGCCATTTTCGTCATACATATAGCCCGAAATAGCATGCTTACCGTCAGGTGTTAAGTAGATGGTCACCCCCACGCCCTGATAGCTTCCCAGCCAGCCTTGCACTCCGCCGGGCGCAGTGAACGGCTTAATGATCGTAATACCCTGTTTTTCGATGCTTTTTACTGCTTCTGGCAGGACATCTTGCGCCAGTGAGGATGCAGAAAGCGTTAATAAAGTGAGTGTGAGGAAGACGCGTTTTATCATAGTGCTACACCTGTATCGTGGATCATTGCCTGCCGGATAGGGTAGCGGAAGGTAATCGGCTGAGGGAGCTTATTTACGCTTTCTGAATCAGTGCCAGATTGTGAGCTGTCGTTATGCGATCTGGCTGAAGAGAGTGGTTGGGTAGGGTCAGGCTCTGCCGTATATTATACCGAGCGTAATGAGGACTGATTGCCTGCTATCTTGCATCATTCTCGTAGAGAATGATGCTTTTTGTGTTTTTTCCCTGCTGGAGTGATGAATTACCGTGACGTTGACCGAATCGCTGATTGCTTTTACGTTTGCCGCGACGATATTAACCCTGACGCCGGGTTTGGACACGGCCTTGATTTTACGCACCGCGACCGTTGAAGGTAGTAAGAAAGCTTTCCATGCCGCGTTTGGTATTCAAGTCGGCTGCCTGATTTGGGGCGCGATGGTGGCGTTTGGTCTGGGAACGCTGATTGCGGCGTCGGAGCTGGCTTATAACATCCTGAAATGGTGCGGTGCAGCGTATCTCTGCTGGCTGGGTTTGCAAATGCTCCTGAAGCCCAGAACCGAGCTGGTGATGGCGGCGTCACAAGATGTACCGAAGCATCAGAACTGGTTTCTCCGTGGCATGTTGGGTAACGTACTCAATCCGAAAATCGGCGTGTTCTATGTTTCATTCCTGCCGCAGTTTATCCCTGCCGGCCATTCGGTCGTGCTGTGGACTTACCTGCTCGTTCTTATTCATGTCGTTATCGGCACGCTGTGGTCGTCTACGCTGATTGCTGCTACGCGCCCACTCTCGCGTTTTCTACGGCGCGGCTCGGTCGTGAAATGGATGGACCGAACGACGGGCGTTCTCTTTCTGGCATTCGCCGCGCGTCTGGCTTTGTCCCGGCGGTAGGACGGCCTTAGCATCGATATTATCGATAAACGCCCCGTACCTCAGAGCCTGCCGAACAGTAGCGAGATGAGCGTGAGGATCTCTTTACTGAGCAGTTGCCCTTTCTCTTCGGCCAACAGATAGAGCGGTGTGGTACGCCTTTCCCCTTGCTGTAACGGCAGTATTTGTAGTTCGCCCCGCGTAATGTGTTCTGCAATTCGTGCTTCCGGCAGCCAGCCGTAGCCCACTTGATGCAAAACGGCCTGTGTAGCGGCTTCAAACGTGGTGAATGTCCAACTCTCGGCAGAGGAAGGCTGCGTATGCGGCGTCGTGCGCGTCACAATCTCTACACAAGGATAGCGAGACAGAGCCTCATGGCTTAACGGTGTAGGGAGTGTGAAAAGTGGGTGGTGGCAGTGGGCAACAGCGATGAAATCAACGTTCATCAGCCATTGTCCGGCGATGTCGTCGAGTTCACGCTGTGTGATGACGTAAATATCCGCATCGCGTGCCTTCAACTGTTTCGGTGTTTCATTACGCAGCACCTCGGTCAAGTGGATACGTGTGGCAGGATGCTGTTTTTGAAAGGCGCTGAGCAGGTGAAATAGGCGATCTTTGGGGAAGGTGCTGTCAACCACCAGGTTGATGCTGGACTGTTCACCCATTTTCAGAGAATGGGCGCGGGCTTCCAGCCCATGAAAAGAACGTATTACGGGTCGCACCTGTGCTAGCAGGCTTTCACCCTCTGATGTGAGCTCGGCTTTGCGTCCGTGGATCGTGAGTAGCGTGATGCCCAATCGCTCTTGCAGCAGAGAGAGCTGGTAGCTGACCGAAGACTGGCTGCGATGAAGCGCATTTGCCGCCTGTGTATAGCCGCCCAAATCAATAACCGCCTGAAGGATTTCCCACTGTTCCAGTGTCGTCTTTGCCAGCATCTTAGATATATCTAAATATTGAATGATTTTCCCTGAAAAATAGCGTTATTCATCGAATTAATAAAGCTCTAGAGTGAATTTACACATTTCAGGAGAAATATCATGCCTTCATTCAATCAACACGATCTGAGCCATTTTGTAGGGAAACATTTGATATATACCTACGATAATGGCTGGAATTACGAACTGTATGTCAAAAATGCCAACACGATAGACTACCGTATTCATAGCGGTATCGTGGGTAACCGTTGGGTTAAGGATCAGCTGGTTTATATCGTGCAGGTTGCCCGTGAGGTGTATAAGATTTCATGGACAGAACCGACGGGAACAGACGTCAGCCTGATTGCGAATATTGCCGATAAGCTCTTCCATGGCACTATCTTCTTCCCGCGTTGGATCATCAATAATCCAGAGAAAACGGTGTGCTTCCAGAACGAACATATTGCTGAAATGGAAGCGTATCGTGAAGCAGGCCCCGCGTACCCCACCGAAGTCATCGATGAATTCGCCACTATTACGTTCATCCGCGACTGTGGCGAGAACAACAACGAGGTCATCAACTGCCCTGCCAGCGAATTGCCTGCGGATTTCCCTGCTTACCTGAAAAAATAAATACCGAAAGGCGGCACGGCACCCGTGACGCCTGATTCGCTATTGCACAACGCTGATTAATGCTCCGGCCAGAACGGTTCGCCTAGCGTAAGCATCAGTCGGTTGGCCCAGGAGAAGAAGGCGGCTGACTGCACAACATCGACAATTTCCAGCGTATCCAATCCCTGTTCTTGCAGCTGTTTCACGTCGTTCGCGTTGACCTGCGCGGGCGTGGCGGAAAGGCGTGCCGAAAAGTCGATAATCGCCTGCCAGCGTGGGCTTTGGCCTATGCTCAAATCGCCGCCAGGAACGACATCCAGAAGCCGCTGCACGTCGCGGTCCTGCTTGGAAAGTTGGCTGGCTTTACGCGCATGCACAGAAGCGCAATAGATGCAGCCGTTGACCTTGCTGGTGACGGCGGCAATCAGTTCGCGCTCTTTGCGCGGTAGACCGCCAGAGGTATAAAAAATCCCTTTATCTGTCAGTGTGCGCTGTTCCAGCACCGGCAAGTTGCGCCCTAATAGACGAAAATAGTCGGAATCGGTGTGGCCGAAGCGCGCCAGAATCGCCTGCTCGTCGGCATTGAATTCTGCCAGCGGCTTGGGGGCAACCCACGGTTCCCAGCCTAGCTCCGCCTGAGTAAACGCCTGCGGTGCGGACTTGCCGCTGTGTGTTTGCGGCTGGGTATGCCATTGACCAGCGACGGCAGCCTGTGAATGAGGCTGGCTAACGCGATGACCCGCAATAAGGCGATAGCCGCGCAGCAAACGGCTTTGAAAATTCACGAATGCGATGAGCTGTGAAAGCGTCACGATATCGCCTACCGACCAGCCTGCCTGCTCCAGCGCTTTGACGTGTGTGGGGGCCGCTTGCACGGGCGTTTTCGTCAGGCGTTCAGCGTGATCCAGCGCGAGCTGTAGCGCGGGTGTTAGCGTAGGCTCTGGGAAGTCCGCCAGTCGCTCGGTATAAAAATGCTGTAGCTGTTCATCCTGCTGCCAGCCACTGATTTTTGTCGCAAACCAGAAACGCAGTGATAACGGTAATGTCGCGTCGTCATGTACTGCGGCATTAAACAGCGCGTCATAGCTGCCCTGAGTGTGGCGGGTTGCCGCCTCACGGGTTTTTCTGGCTGCGGCCAGGGTAGAATCCGGGCTGATTTCGGCCAGTGCATCCAATACGTCATGGGTGTGTAAGGTGTTAGCGTGCGTCATGCAATCTCCTGCCCAAGTGGGCTTTTCTGTTTGACGGTGGGCTTCCAGCCCAAAGCGGGTGCAACCTGAGTGGCAATCAGCTCAAGTGAACGGAGGATCAGCACATGTGGCGGATCGATAGAATGCACCTGGAATGTCACATCGGTTGCCCGCTCCAGTGAGCTGTCTGCCCGAAGCGACGCCGTGACGTCCTGTGCGGTGCCGACATGGCTGTCGAAGGAGGCGATCAGTGCTTCTATCGAGTCGTGAGGGATCGCGCGGAATGTACCGGAACGGGCGGCTGAACGATTAAGCCCTTTTTCTGCCAGGCTCAGCGCCAGTTGACGATCGTCGGCAACGAAAACGCTACGTGAGCTCAGGATACGCGGTGCGACGCCAGCAGGCAGTGCAGCCAGATAGGCGTCGATCATCGGATTTTGCAAGTCCGCCAGCGTGGCGTCTGGGAAATGTTCCGGGCGTGGCTGGGTACGAGAGAGCATCAGGCCATCGCCCGCTTTGCCTGCTCGTTCTGCACCCTCGATGGAAAATGTGGCCTGCCAGACGCGCTTATCTAAATGCGGAGCAGCAGGATAGAGCTGATTACCGTCTTCGCTCAGTGCCTCTCCTCGCCACGCGGCGCGCAGTTTCTCCAGATAGCGCCCGAGGATTTGTCCGCGTTGCGCGCTGTCATGGCCAAACGCAGCAAATGAGGACGGCGTACCGCCGGAACCTACGCCGACTTCCAGCCTGCCGTTGCTGAGTAAATCGAGCACGGCGGTATCTTCCGCCACGCGCAGTGGCTCTTCCATCGGCAGCGTAATGACGCCAGTACCGAGTTGGATGCGCTGGGTGCGGGCGGCGACCAGCGCCAGAAACACCAGCGGTGAAGGCAGCCCGCCTTCATCAGCGTGAAAGTGGTGCTGCGCGACCCAGGCGCTGTCGAACCCTAACTGTTCTGCTTTGACGATCTGTTCCGTTGCCAGTCGGTAACGCTGCTGGGCGGAAACGTCATCCAGCAACCGTGTGAAAAATCCCAGACGTTTCGTTGCCATTTTACAGTCCTTGGTTTAGTGCGAATGTAGATTCAGCATGAATTTGAGGTTGGTGTGAACGGGCAAAAGCCGGGTGTTGCTGCCCGGGAATAGCCTCGATGAGTTCTCGGGTATAGCGATGCTCGGGATGAGCGAAGATGTGTTCCACTGGACCAGATTCGAGCTGCTTGCCGTGATACAGCACGGAAACGGTATCGGCGATCTGGCGGACTACCGCCAAATCGTGCGAGATGAACACGTACGTTAGCCCCAGAGATTCCTGTAGCTCAGTCAGCAAACGCAGAATCTGTGCCTGCACCGTGACATCCAGTGCGGAAACGGCTTCGTCCAATACCAACACCTGCGGTTCCAGCACCAATGCTCGGGCGATAGCGACGCGTTGGCGCTGGCCGCCGGATAGCTCACGCGGCTTGCGTGACAGCAGCGCAACTGGCAGGGCGACACGTTCGAACATCTCATGAATTTTTCGCTCCCGCTGTGCGGCGGTATGGCGATTAAAATTGCGTAGCGGCTCTTCGACGATGTCGTACAACCGCTGCGAGGGATCGAGTGAGCCAAAGGGGTTTTGATACACCAACTGAATTTTCTGCCGGAACTGGCGCAGCGCTTCACCTTTCAGATGAGTGATGTCCGTACCGTCGATCAGAATGCGTCCTGCGCTGGGATGATGGAACCCGAGCAGGCTGCGTGCTGTAGTAGTTTTACCTGAGCCAGATTCGCCAACAATGGCGTGCGTTGTGCCGCGAGCCACGCTGAAAGAGACGTCATCCACCGCGCGAAAATGCTCGCCTTTACGGCCAGATAGAGGAAAGGTCTGCACCAGATTTTCGACCGAGACAATAATATCGGATGTATGGCTGCGTGGTGGACGAGGCGTCGGGTTTAGCGACGGAACATTCGCCAGCAGCGTGCGAGCATAGTGGCTTGAGGGCGCGCTTAGCACGTCAAGCG
The DNA here is from genome assembly GCF_004137795.1 of Pectobacterium zantedeschiae. Lineage (GTDB taxonomy): Bacteria > Pseudomonadota > Gammaproteobacteria > Enterobacterales > Enterobacteriaceae > Pectobacterium > Pectobacterium zantedeschiae. The sequence goes on along the minus strand of NZ_NWTM01000005.1, from coordinate 152,935 downwards.
TTGGACCTTGCTCTTGAATGTAGCCGTTCTGAAAGACCAGCAGACGATCGGCACGCTCTGCGGCTACGCCCAGATCGTGGGTGACAAATAGCACCGCTGTGCCATTTTCGCGCCGTAACTCATCAAGCAGGTCGAGAATACGTTTCTGCACCGTGACATCCAGCGCGCTGGTGGGCTCATCGGCAATAATCAGTGCGGGTTTTAGCGCAATGGCAATCGCTATTAACACGCGCTGTTTCATGCCGCCTGAGAGTTCGTGCGGATACTGTTTTGCCCGTAGTTCCGGCTGATTCAGGCCAACGCGCTCCAGCAGCGCCAGCGTTTTCTGGCGGGTAGTCTGGCGATCTTCCCGCTGATGAATACGCAGAATTTCATCTACCTGCTCACCAATGGTCTGTACCGGATTCAGAGAACTGGTGGGATCTTGGGGGATCAGGCTGATCTGCGCACCGCGCACGCTGTCTAGTCGCTTCTGCGACCAGCCGCTAATATCTACGCCGTTTAGCCGAATGGCGCCGCGTGTGAGTCTACCGTTCTCGGCGAGTAAGCCGATGACGGCCTGTGCAGTGGTGGTTTTACCTGAACCGGATTCCCCCACCAGCGCGACGACTTCACCGGGCTGAATATGGAAAGAGACACCTTCCACGACGGTCTGTTCGCGATCGTCGCTGCGGTAGGCAATCGTAACATTCTCCAGAGCCAGTACGGGTACCACCGCACTGGTTTGTAAGCTCGCTGACAGGCTCATCGTTCTGTTCTCCTGATTGATTGGCTGATACGGTTGGCGGACAGCACAACGAGTACGACAATCAGGCCGGGGAACGTGGTTAGCCACCAGGCGGTAGCGATGTAGTTGCGGCCTTCGGCGATGAGCAGTCCCCATTCCGGCGTGGGCGGTGGTGCGCCGTAACCGAGGAAGCTGAGCGTGGAGATCGCCAGAATCGCGCTGCCGAATTGCAGGGCGGCGAAAGCGAAAACGGTGGTTAATGAATTCGGTAAAATGTGTCGCCACAGCACGCTGAAAAAGGTGCCGCCGCTGCCATAGGCGGCTTCGACATAGTCGCTGTGGCGCACGCGCAATACCTCGGAACGCACCAGTCGGGTAAAGCTGGCGACGGAGGTGACGCCCACGGCAATCGCGGCGTTGACCGTGCCGAAGCCCAGCAGAATGATGACGCTCAGCGCCAGCAGTAGACCGGGGATGGCCAGCAATACGTCAATGCTGCGCATGACGACGCTATCCAGCCAGCCGCCAACGGCACCAGCCAAGAGACCGAACAGGCTGCCGAGCACCAAACCCAGCCCGACAGCGATAACCGCACCAGACAACGAGTGCACTGCGCCGTAAACGATGCGCGCATAGAGGTCGCGTCCTAACTGATCGGTACCGAGCCAGTAGTCTGCGTCAGGTGCCAGCCGCTGGGCACCTGCTATGCCTTCCGTTGGGCTGTAGCCGGTAAACCAGCCGGGAAACAGTGCCCAAAGTGCGACAGTCAGCATCACCAGCCAGGCCAGTAGTAGCCCTGGCTGAAAGGCGTAGCGACGCAGAAGCGGTCGCTTGCGCAGAAGAGGAAAGGTGATTTTTTCCAGTTGAACGGTAGTCATAGCGTGGCTCCTGGCGTTCTTTTCAGGCGCGGATCGAGGAGGGGATAGAGCAGGTCGACGGCCAGATTGACGACGACAAAGGCGGCGGCGGAGATCAGCACAATGGCCTGTAGCACACTGCTGTCCTGATAGTTCACGGCTTCCTGCGTTAGCTGGCCAAGTCCGTTACGGCCAAAGACGGTTTCAGTAATCAGCGCGCCTGCAATCAGTTCGCCCAACAGTAAACCGGCGATGGTCAGCGTGGGCAGCATCGCGTTGCGGGCGATATGTCGCCAGAGCACGCCGCTGCGGCTGGCACCTTTTGCGCGGGCGACGGCGACAAAAGGTTGGGTTTGCACCTGATCGATGCTGCGCATCAGCACTTGAGCTAACGGGGCAGAAATGGGTAACGCCAGTGTGAGAACCGGCAAAATCAGTCCTTCCCATTCGCCGGGGTTAATCACCGGAATCAGCCCCAGACGGAAAGAGAAGATCTGAATCAGTACGATACCCAGCCAGAATGTTGGTACAGAAATGAATAGTGACGGCAGCGATTGCAGTGTGGTTCGCAGCCACTGAAACGGCGTCAGCGTTGATAAGAACGCGAGGGCAAACGCTAATAGACCCGCTGCGATGAATCCCAGCACCGCGAGCAGCAGCGTAGGGGGAAGATTCGCCGCAATAAGCTCGGTGACTGGCACGCCCGCCTGAATAGACAGGCCAAGATCGCCATGCAGTATTTGCGTTATGGCATGAAAGTATTGCGTGAGTACTGGCGTATCGGCACCGTAGGACAAACGCAACTGCGCGATCTGCTCGGCACTTAGGCCGAGCTCTGGGTTTTGAAATTTGATCAGTACAGCATCACCCGGCATCGCCTGAAGCAGGATAAAAGACAGGGTGAATGCTGCCCACAGCACGAGCAGTGCCTGACCGATGCGCAGTGCCAGATATCGGTTCATAATGATCTCCTCCCTTCTCTTCTGTGTTACTTATCCAGCCAGGTGTTGTAAAAGCTGGGGCGACCAACGGCTTCAAACGCGATGCCTTTTGTTGTGGGGGCGCCAGCAAACACCTGCGGTTCTTCAAAAATGGGGATGACGTAGGCCTGATCGATCAGGTAGCCCTGTACTTCTCCCACCAGCGTCAGCCGCTTGCTGCGGTCGGTTTCTGCGGCGATGCCATCCAGCAGCGTATTCAGATGCGGGTCAACAAAGTCCTTCACCTTGTCGCTGGAGCCACCTTTTTGCAGCAGAACGTTGCGTACAGTCGGGTAATACTGGCTTTTCAGCACATCTGGATCGGCGCGTCCGACCATTGCTGGTGCCACACCGGTTTTTAGCGGATCGAGGCTATCCACGGTTTTACTGCCCGCATCTCCCGCTAGCACATTCAGCTTCACGCCGACTTTTGCCCATTGCTGAGAAACGAGTTGCAGAGTTTCTTTGTTCTGCGGCTGCGGCAGCGATTCATAGGCGGTCAATTCCAGCGTTTTGCCATCTTTTTGCCGTAATCCTTGTGGGCCGGTTTTCCAGCCTGCTTCATCTAGCAGCTTGTTAGCCTGTGCGGGATCAAACGTCAGCTTGTTGGAGAGGTCGACATAGCCTGCGGCAGTTTTGGCCAGCGGTGAGGTTGCCTGTGGATAGTTTTCAGAGAACAGCGTATCAATGATCTCTTTGGTGTTGGTGGCGTGTAGCAGCGCCTTACGCACGCGGATATCCGCTACCAGTGGGTTATCCGGGCGGAAAACCACGCTATTATTGACGCCGCGCGTAGGCGGTGCATAAAGGCTGAAACCCTGACTTTGTACCCGCTTTTCATCGTAGGCTTGAATCTGACGAATGAAGTCAGCCTGACCAGAGACCAACGCGCCGATACGCACGCTGTCTTCTGGGGTGACCAGATAGGTAATGCCATCCAGATAGGCACGCCCCTGATGCTTTGATTTAACCGGAGCCCAGTTGTAATCCTTACGGGCCGTCAGCTTCAGTTCGCGTCCCAGCTTCTCGCTGCTCACCACGAATGGGCCGGAGCCAATAATGTTTTTAGCATTGCCTAACTGATTGAAATTGCGTCCAAGCGTACTGAGAGAAACCAAACCAGAACCGATCGCTGAGGTGCCTTGCAAGAAGCCCGGTGAAGGCTTCTTAAAATAAAATTTCACCGTCAACGGATCGATAACTTCACTACGCAGGTAATTGTTGATGACTTCCGAAACTGGCTGGTTGAGCGCAGTGTTCCCTAGACCATAAGTATCGAAGTTTTTCGCTACCGCGTTGGCATCCAGCGGTGTGCCATCAGAGAAGCTGACGCCGGGGCGAATTTTGAAGGTGTATTCGGTGTTATCCGCGTTGATGGTCCAGGATTCTGCAACCCACGGTTCGATTTCCAGCGTTTCTGGATTTTGATACGTCAGCTTATCGGTAATTTGGTTAAGAATGCCGCCGTTCGGGTAAAAACCGCCCGCTGGCGTATAGAGATTGGTGTGCGCCTGCTGTTCCAGATAAACCAGCGTACCGCCGATTTTCGGTGCGTCGTTCGCCGCTTGTACGCTCACCGCACCGCCCAGAAGGAGCAGCGAGGCAAAAATAGTGAGTTTCTGATGAGGATGCAAAAAAGTCGCCACGATGATTGTCCCTACATGTGATGGTTTTTATTAAATTTATTGGTTTATCAGGTGAATACGCGGATCGATTACGTCCTGAAACGGGGAGGTAAAGCAGGAAACGTTAACCGTTCGTTACAGCCGATACTTCCATAGGCGGTAGGAAACAGCAAAGAACAATACCGGTATTGGTTATCCAGTTTTGGGTAGAAAGAAAGGGAATAACGTTAATGTATTGGGACATATTTATGCGGGGTAAATATATTTATAGTGCTTTTTGAGCTGACCTCTTAAGATCGAAAAAATTTAACGTTTTTCTATTCAAATTAAGAAATTTTTTATTATGCACTTATGCTTTCGACTTGTGCTGGGCACGGCAACATTATTGATGCTTTCAGGGTGTGGTGCATTATCAAATATGTCTATTGATGAATCTGATGCTGATGTGTTGCGGCTTGCTTGCTATCAAAATTTAACTGCTGAGGTCGATCGTCTGGCCGTTCCTTATCTTAAACAAAAAGCGATACCGGGTCTTGTCGTCGGGGTGTTAACTGCTGACGGAACCATGCGTAGTTGGGGATATGGTTTTACAGATAGCCATCACCGTTACCCTATTACGGGAGATACCCTTTTTGCCGTTGGGTCGGTGAGTAAAGGGTTTATGGCGGAAACCACGGGTATTCTGGTGAAGAGGGGGATATTGCGCTGGGAAAATACGCTCGAAGAACTCCTACCTACTCAGGTTGTTTTAAGTGATAGCGCAAAAAAGATCACGTTACTACAGCTGGTTACCCACACGTCGGGCTTACCTCGTCAGATGATGGATATGCAGATGCTGGGGCTTTTTGCCGAGTATCTCTTTACCGGAAATAATTTCTATACGCAATTGGATGACGATCGGGTATTGAATTATCTGGCTGACTTTACAGCGCCGCCCAATCCTACGCCCATGTATTCTAATCTTGGCTATGCCATTCTGGGGTATGTCTTACAGTTGAAAACGGGGGAATCCATTGATCAGTTGGTGAATGAAACCATTATCGAGCCGCTAAGACTGGAAAACACCAGTTTTACCCCACAGAAATTAACGCGTTTTTCTTATAGAGCGATTGGCCATGCTGGCGATCAACCTAAATTTATTATGCGTGGTAAGCCGATACCTGACTGGCACTTTTCTTCCAATATGGTAGGTGCCGCCAGTTTGTACACCAGTGCTAACGATCTGTTGAAATTTGCCCGTGCGCATATTTATCCGACAGGTTATTACGCGCTGGACGAAGCCATAAACGATTCGATGAAGACGTATTACAACCGTACCAAACAGGCTGCCAATATTGCTTGGATCACCGATGAGATAGGTACACAACATATTACCTATCAGGTGGGATACATTGGTGGTTATTCAAGTTATATCGGGTTAGATCGCCACAACCGCATTGCCGTAGTCGTACTGCAAAACAGCTTCAATTGGGACAATAACCTCGGACATACACTGATCTCGCGTATTGGTCAGGCAATGCATTATCAAGGTGTGTGTAAAGTTTAAAAAATCGCTGCCACCCGCACGTCTCCAGCAACGTAGCAAACATCGTTGCTGGAGTGTGAAGGGCGTTTTGAACGTAAACGCTTATAACAATAATAGTGTCATGGCCTACTTCAAAACCTGCGGATTCACGCAGTTTTCTTTTACCTGACCGCTCAGGGCGGCAATCAGATTATCGACGGCACAGGCGGCCATATCGTAGCGCGTTTCGTGCGTGGCAGAACCGATATGTGGCAGCGCCACGACGTTAGGTAAATCCAGCAGTGGAGAATCGACAGGCAACGGCTCTTTGACAAAAACATCCAGGCCTGCGCCCTGAATTGTCCCTTTCACTAATGCTTCCGTTAGCGCGTCTTCATCCACGACGGCACCACGACCGATATTGATCAAAATAGCGCTGGGCTTCATTTTTGCCAGCTGTTCACGGCCAATGAGATGGTGTGTTTCTGCCGTCAGCGGCAGTGTGATACAGAGGAAATCAGATTCGGCTAATAATGTATCGAGATCGCTGTAGCGGGCATTAAAGCGTTCTTCCGCTTCAGAGTGATGGCGGCGTGCGTTGTACAGTACCGGCATGCTGAAACCAAAATGGGCACGCTGTGCGACGGCCAGACCGATGCGCCCCATGCCCAGAATACCGATGGTTTTATGGTGAACATCGGTGCCAAACCAGTCGCTGCCGACACCTTCTTTCCATTCGCCTGCTTTGACCCGCTCAGCCACTTCCACGACCCGACGAGCGCTGGCGAGCATCAGTGCCAGAACCGTATCCGCCACCGTTTCCGTTAGCACGGTCGGGGTATGCATGAGAATCACCCCTTTTTCATTTAGCGCGTCGACGTTAAAGGTGTCGTAACCGACAGAAATGGTGGAAGCCGCGCGTAAACGCGGGGCGTGTTGCAGGAAATCTTTATCGACTTTGCCGCCGGAACCAATAATGCCTTCGGCGGCTGCCAGAGCGGGATGGTCGAGAGCGGGAAAGGCGTCAAGTTCAGTGACGGTGAAGTGTTGGTCTAAACGAGCACGCAGATCGTCAGCCACTTTTTTATACAGGATAACGCTAGGTTTCATCACAAACTCCAGCAGATTAAGGAAGTTAACGTAGAAATAGCTCATCAAATAATCGCGTAGCTGGCGAGAGACTGCAAGCAATACTGCCCCTGCATCTGCCCAAGGTTAACCACGATGAATAGGGAGTTTGCACGATTGTTGTGGTGAACGATCGCGACAGCCCGTTCACCTCCGCGTGCAAATGCCCCGCAACGCGACGGGAATGACATTTTTCATGATGGCTTGATTAATATATTTCCTTTGTGATTACTATCACTCATTTTTTGATAAAGCAATGACTACAAAAAACCGATAATGCTATTTACGGGGATGTTTTTTGACATGGTGATGTTTTAGACATTGGTAGTGTTAATGGGGGCAAAAATGCATTTTTTTACCAGGATTATGAGTAACTTCAAGGTTTCTCATAAGCTGTATGGCGGTTTCGGTATCGTCCTGTTGTTGGTAATGATCGCGTCTGGTGTTGGTGCTGTACGTTTTTTCATCATTCACGATCTGTATGTTAAAACGACAATTTTGAATGAAATGAATCATTATCTCGATCAGTCAAAAATGGCGAGAGTAAAGTATTCATTCACCTTTGCGGATGACAATATCAAGAACCTTAATACCTACATTAGTCAGGCAAATCAGCAAAAAGAAAAAGCGAAAGCGCTAACGTGGGAAGAAATTTATCTCTCTGATTTTAGTAATCTTGATCAGGATTTTGTGAATTATGATACCGACCTGAATAGCATGAAATCCGCCGCAAACGCGGTGATCGAGACGGCAAAGAAAATCAGCCAGATGAATGCCGCTGATGCACTAACGGCATTTATGACCAACTTCCCCATCGGCGCAGATGAAAATGCGTTGTCTATGCAGAAGGAATCCCTCTCGCTGCTGTTTCTGAAACTGGTCAACAGTACCTACACCTTACAAAGAGAGAATAGCGAAGCCGCGTTTAATGCACAGAAACAGGTCTATGCCGAATCGAAGACATCCTATGATGCGCTGGCATCGTCGGTCAGTGGCGATCGCCGTCGCGTAGTCGATTCGTTTTGGCAGGCATTTGAGAATTATCATCAAACGGCAGAACAGTATTACGGGCGGTTGGGGCAGTTAAAAACCACAGATGTGAAGTTCCGGGCAACTGGGGACAAAATGACGAGCGACATCGGCAGTATTCTGCAAAAGCTCGGCGCGAAGAATGATGACATTATCAATAGCTCTGTACTGCAAACACTGGTTTTAGGGGCGATTGCCATCGTCTTCGGTCTACTGATCGCCTGGTCTGTCACGCGACAAATTACCCGACCCATTATCACCAACCTGAAATTGGCGGAACGGATCGCTGGTGGCGATCTCTCTGCGAATATCACGGTGGAACGGCATGATGAGCTGGGGCAATTAACGGCGGCCATGATGGTGATGACGGAGAAATTACGTCATTTAATGACGGATATTCGTCAGAGCGTATATAGCGTTGAGAGTGCGTCCGCTGATATTGCATCGGGCAATAATGATTTGTCATCGCGTACCGAACAGCAATCGGCGGCGATTGTAGAAACGGCGGCCAGTATGGAAGAGTTAACGGCTACCGTGAAGAACAACGCCGAAAATGCGCGGCATGCCAGCCAGATTGCCGGAGAAGCCTCCACCAATGCCAACCGCGGCGGGGATATTATTAATCGCGTGATTAATACCATGAGCGATATTTCAGGGAGTTCGAAGAAGATCTCTGATATCACGACAGTGATTAATAGCATCGCCTTCCAGACCAATATTCTGGCATTGAATGCGGCCGTGGAAGCGGCACGAGCCGGTGAGCAAGGGCGGGGATTTGCAGTGGTCGCCAGTGAAGTTCGTAGTCTTGCTCAGCGCAGTTCTCAGGCGGCAAAAGAGATCGAAAGCCTGATCTCTGAATCGGCTTCTCGCGTGGATGCAGGGGCTGAACTGGTTTCTCGGGCGGGAACGACCATGGATGACATTGTGGCTTCCGTGAACCGTGTGAATGACATCATGGGAGAAATCTCCTCAGCATCGGATGAGCAGAGTCGCGGTATTGCACAAATTGGTAGTGCGGTGGCTGAAATGGATACGACTATCCAGCAGAACGCCTCGATGGTGAGTGAATCTTCGGCTGCGGCAAACTCGTTGCAAGAACAAGCGTCGAAGTTGGCAAAACTGATGTCGGTTTTCCGCATATCCGATAAGGATGTTGCGGGGCTGGCAAGTCTGCAAGGTTTGAACAGCAGTAATCCAAATTCGGGTAATAAGGCGACGGCTCGTCTGCCGACGCTAGCGTCGCGGGATAACGGGAACGATAACTGGACAACGTTTTGACATCCCGTTGAGCCGATAGCTCAGAGGTGATCCATTTAACCAGAGGGAGCGGTATTTACTGCTCCCTCACTCGTTAGCCCACTGCATGATCAGCGCGGTAGCTTGTGTATCCTGATTGACGTTTTCCTCAACAACGACAAAACCCTGTTTATGGTAGAACCGGCAGGCGCGCGTATTCAGTTGGTACACTTCCAGGCTGAGTAAAGGGAACTGTGCTTGAACATGTTGGATTAGCGCTGCGCCAATCTGTTTGCCGTAATAGGTTTGTTCCACAAACAGCGCACCGATAAACCGTCCTTCCAGCACGCTGATAAAGCCGATAAGACTTCCTTGCTCTTCATAAACCCAGGTTTGTGATTGAGGGATATAGACTTCACGCACCACAGTGGCACTTTCTTGCCAGTAATCTTCACGAATGAAGGGATGCGCGAGAATGGTGCTTTTTAACCAGAGCTGCATCAATGGTGCAAGATCGAGGCCGCGGTAAGGGCGGATCATGATGTGCTTTCCTGATGACAAAAACAGTCAGTGACATGGTCGTTGACCAATCCTCCTGCCTGCATGAAAGCATAACAGATGGTCGAACCGATAAATTTGAAGCCGCGTTTCTTCAGGGCTTTCGACATGGCATCTGAAACGTCCGTTTTGGCAGGGACGTCTGCAAGTGAAGCGGGGTGATTGAGACGCGGCTGGTGTTCGACAAAAGACCAAATGAAGTGCGAGAAACTCTCTCCCTGACTTTCCATCGCCACCCACACTTTTGCGTTGGTAATGATCGCCTCGATTTTCCCTCGATGGCGGATAATACCGCTGTCCTGCACTAACCGATCCACGTCATCCTGCGTCATTTTCGCCACCTGCTCAGGATGAAACTGGTGGAAGCAACGGCGATAGTTTTCGCGTTTTTTCAGGACAGTTATCCAGGAAAGGCCCGCCTGCTGGCCCTCCAGACACAGTAGCTCAAACAGTTTCTGGCTATCAGTACAGGGTTTCCCCCACTCGTTATCGTGGTAATCCTGATATAAGGTGTCTTGAGTAACCCAGCCGCAGCGTTGCATACCTTTCTCCTGATTCGGTTGTGCCGTTAGTGTTTGCGTACCGTTCATGGTAAGGCGGTCTGTCGCAATGTGGTCGATCATGGCATTTACGGTGCTGTATATGCAACCAGCATTTTGCGAACGTGCTCGCAGATATGAAAGGTCGTGTGCGGATGGGGCAGAAAGTCGTCGTGGAATCGTGAATAATGTTTTGCCAACAGCTCAAGGCTGTTTATTAGCTCAAGGCTGTTCATTGATCATAAGAAAAGCATAAACAGGGGAACAGGGAATGGCAGTGGAGTGGATAGCAGCCTATTTGGCATTAGGCGCGGTAGTGGGGTTTATGGCGGGGTTATTGGGCATCGGCGGCGGCGGCATTATGGTGCCGGTGCTGACGGCGCTGTTTGCCGCACAGGGGGTAGATAATACGCATTTGGTGCATATGGCGTTGGGAACGTCAATGGCGGCGATTGTCGTCACGGCAATTTCCAGCCTGCGTACCCACCATCAGCATCAGGCGGTGCTGTGGTCTGTGGTGGTGCGGATTACGCCTGCCATCCTGCTCGGGACATTCGCTGCTACCTGGCTGGCGACGCTGTTGCCGACGCGGACGCTGGCAATCTTTTTTTCCTGCTTTATGGCCTACGTTTCGCTGCAAATGGTGTTGAATATCAAGCCAAAACCGCAGCGCCAGTTGCCGGGCACGGCAGGCATTTCGTTCGCAGGGCTGGTGATCGGCAGTATTTCGGCGCTCGTGGCCATCGGCGGTGGATCGCTCACGGTGCCGTTCCTGACATGGTGTAACGTACGTATTCAGCAGGCGATTGGCACGTCGGCGGCAGTTGGGCTACCTATTGCCCTTTCCGGTGCGCTGGGCTACATGATCAACGGCTGGTCGACGAACGGACTGCCTGATTACAGCGTCGGCTATGTTTCTCTCCCTGCTGTTCTCTTGATTTCTGCCGTCAGCTTCTTCACTGCGCCTGTCGGTGCGCGTCTGGCGCACCGTCTGCCTGTTGCCACGCTGAAAAAGGCCTTTGCGGCATTGTTACTGCTGCTGAGCCTGAAGATGTTGCAGACCGTTTTTTCCGGATGATCTCGGAATTTGAAAGATGATGACGGGGATTTGCACTTGTTACCGCATTCTGGCTGTATATCTTGCGGTCAGAGGGTATACTGGCGCATTCCTTATAAATCCACTTGTATCGCACGCGAATCCAACATGCAAAAGTTTGATACCAAGACCTTCCAGGGCCTGATCCTGACGTTACAGGATTATTGGGCTCGCCAGGGCTGCACCATTGTTCAACCATTGGACATGGAAGTCGGCGCAGGCACTTCACATCCTATGACCTGCCTGCGGGCACTGGGGCCGGAGCCAATGGCTGCCGCCTATGTGCAGCCCTCCCGTCGTCCGACCGATGGGCGCTACGGCGAAAACCCGAACCGCTTACAGCACTATTACCAGTTTCAAGTCGTCATTAAGCCATCACCGGAGAATATTCAGGAGCTGTATCTCGGCTCTCTGAAAGAGCTGGGCATGGATCCGACCATTCACGATATTCGCTTCGTGGAAGACAACTGGGAAAACCCGACGCTGGGCGCCTGGGGTTTGGGCTGGGAAGTCTGGTTGAATGGTATGGAAGTCACGCAGTTCACCTACTTCCAGCAGGTTGGCGGTTTGGAATGTAAACCCGTAACTGGTGAGATCACCTACGGCCTGGAACGTCTGGCGATGTACATTCAGGGCGTTGATAGCGTTTACGATTTGGTCTGGAGCGATGGCCCGTTAGGTAAAACCACCTACGGTGACGTGTTCCATCAAAACGAAGTCGAGCAATCGACCTACAACTTTGAACACGCTGATGTCGATTTCCTGTTCAGCTGTTTCGAGCAATATGAGAAAGAAGCGCAGCACCTGCTGGCGCTGGAAAAACCGCTGCCTTTACCGGCTTACGAACGCATTTTGAAAGCGGCGCACAGCTTTAACCTGTTGGATGCGCGTAAAGCGATCTCGGTTACCGAGCGTCAGCGCTACATTCTGCGTATTCGTACCCTGACAAAAGCGGTTGCGGAAGCCTATTACGCCTCTCGTGAGGCTCTGGGTTTCCCGATGTGTAATAAGAAAGAGAGCTAAGAGGCAGCCATGACTGACAAGACTTTTCTGGTGGAAATTGGCACGGAAGAGCTGCCGCCGAAGGCTCTCCGTAATCTGGCAGAATCTTTTGCCGCTAATTTCACGGCGGAGCTGGATGCCGCCAATCTGGCGCACGGGGACGTAAGCTGGTTTGCCGCGCCGCGCCGTCTGGCGCTGAAAGTGGCACGCTTAAGCGCTTCTCAGCCCGATCGTGAGGTAGAAAAACGGGGTCCGGCGATTTCTCAAGCATTTGATGCCGAAGGGAAACCAACCAAAGCGGCAGAGGGCTGGGCGCGCGGCTGTGGTATTACCGTTGAGCAAGCTGAACGCCTGACAACCGACAAAGGCGAGTGGCTGCTGTATCGCGCCCACGCTAAAGGTGAACAGGCGCAGGTGCTGTTGGCTGGCATGGTAAGCACCGCACTATCAAAACTGCCTATCCCAAAACTGATGCGCTGGAGCGATAAAGAAACGCAGTTCGTTCGTCCGGTACATACCGTAACCATGTTACTGGGTGACGAATTGATCCCCGGTCAGGTATTGGGTATTCATTCTGCTCGTACTATTCGCGGTCACCGCTTTATGGGTGAAGCTGAATTCACGATCGACAACGCCGAACAGTACCCGCAAATTCTGCTGGAGCGCGGTAAAGTTGTCGCTGACTATGATGCGCGTAAAGCTAAAATCAAAGCTGATGCGGAAGAAGCTGCACGTAAGATTGGCGGCAATGCCGATCTGAGCGACAGCCTGCTGGAAGAAGTTACCTCGCTGGTGGAATGGCCGGTGGTACTGACCGCGAAGTTTGAAGAAAAATTCCTCGCTGTGCCGTCCGAAGCGCTGGTTTACACCATGAAAGGTGACCAGAAGTATTTCCCGGTTTATGACAACAGTGGCAATTTGCTGCCGAACTTCATCTTTGTCGCCAATATCGAATCCAAAGATCCACAGCAGATTATCTCCGGTAACGAAAAAGTGGTGCGCCCGCGCTTAGCTGACGCCGAGTTCTTCTTCAATACTGACCGTAAGAAGCGCCTGGAAGATCACCTGCCGCGTCTGGAAACCGTTTTGTTCCAGCAGCAGTTGGGTTCATTGCGTGATAAAACCGACCGTATTCAGGCGCTTGCAGGCTGGGTGGCTGGTCAGATTGGTGCCGATGTGAATCACGCGACGCGTGCTGGTTTGCTGTCCAAATGTGACCTGATGACCAACATGGTGTTTGAATTCACTGACACGCAGGGCGTGATGGGGATGCACTATGCACGTCACGATGGCGAGGCTGAAGATGTTGCCGTTGCGCTGAATGAGCAGTATCAGCCGCGTTTTGCAGGTGATGAACTGCCGTCTTCTGCCGTGGCTTGTGCGCTGGCGATTGCTGACAAAATGGACTCGCTGGCAGGGATTTTTGGCATCGGCCAACATCCTAAAGGCGATAAAGACCCGTTTGCACTGCGTCGTGCTGCCCTCGGTGTGCTGCGCATTATCGTCGAGAAGCGCCTGCCGCTCGATTTGCAGACGCTGACCGAAGAAGCGGTACGTCTGTATGGCTCCAAGCTGACTAACGCCAAGGTAGTGGATGACGTGATTGAGTTTATGCTCGGTCGTTTCCGCGCCTGGTATCAGGAAGAAGGTCACAGCGTGGATACCATTCAGGCGGTATTGGCGCGTCGTCCAACTCGTCCCGCTGATTTCGATGCCCGCGTGAAAGCGGTCAGCCACTTCCGTTCGCTGGATGCAGCAGCGGCGCTGGCAGCGGCTAACAAGCGTGTTTCCAACATTCTGGCGAAGTCTACTGACACGTTGAATGAGAGCGTCAATGCTGCCGTATTGAAAGACGCGGCGGAAATTACGCTGGCAACGCACCTTGTCGTGCTGCGTGACAAACTGACGCCGCTGTTTGCTGAGGGTCGTTATCAGGAAGCGTTGGTTGAACTGGCCTCACTGCGTGAACCTGTCGATGCATTCTTCGATCAGGTAATGGTCATGGCGGAAGATGAGCAGGTTCGAGTGAACCGCCTGACGCTGTTGAGCCAACTGCGTGAACTGTTCTTGCAGGTTGCGGATATTTCCGTGCTGCAATAACGACAATAGCGTTACGTAATCTTTCCCCGGGTTGGAAACGAACTCGGGGAAAGATCGTTTAGCTTGCAGCGAAGGCCATGTCACCTTTTATTTGAATGAATGATGTTAGTTGGGGATTATTTTTCATATGGCCGTGATTGTCTTGATTTGAATGACATTCAATGCAAAGTGCTTGTAAATTGTTTTTGTTATTATTATTTTTTTGTCCATCGCGGTGGTGGACATGTAAAAATTTATTTAAATCTTTACGTTCAAGAATTATTTTGCAAATTGCACATTGCCAATTAACTGACTCTCGATATTGTTTTGATATTATCTGGAAATCTTTGGAGTAATCATTAATCGGAGCGGTAACGTCATTATGCTCGGCATTGTATGTCGTTGCTGAATTTGGATAAACGCTAAAAAATTCTCTTAGATCAAAATTAGAAAAAATATTTTCTCTATCCTGATATTTTCTAGAGTAGTTTTTCCAATTTAATGTTTCGAGACAAAATTTACATACATCTAAACTTTCCTCTCTAGTGATCCACTCTGTTTTTTCAGTATTCTGTGATTTTATTGTAAAAAGACCATCACTGCGGGTGGCTGCAACGTATCTTCCACTCTTATTATTTTCCCACATTCTTTGTAATGTTTTACAGTTTGCCAAGTGATATTTTGGCAAACTCATACTCCCACCATAAGATGCAACGTCTCTTATATGAAGAATAACGCGTTTATCTTTATAATTAATAGTGTTGTCACTATTAATTTCTATTTCTAATATATCAATGTCTTTTCCTGTTGTTGAAAGTATTTTATCAAGAACAAGTGCATCCATTTTTATATTAGCGATTGGTGGGATAATCTCCGCTTTCATTTCCTTGCGTAGCTTATTGAAAATTGGCGATTCAAGAAAATCGGGAAGTTGAGAGACGAGAAACGAATCCATTATATTTTACTCCCTTTTTCTACAATATTGGCTACCTGGCGTTCAACATTCGTCCGGACACGAAATTCTACTCGTTGAGAACGCGCACTATCTTCAACCTGCTTTGGGGATGTGATCGTTTTCCCTTCTTTATCAATGGGCTTTGCTGAAGAAAACCCAATGGCGCGAACGTGATTTTTAAACCAACTTAAGGTACTTTTAGAGTCTGAAACAGCGGGCATATTCATAATATATGACAGAGTTGTCCGAGTTCTTGACTGAGATAGTTCCATGTTATGAAAATAAGCATCATTTTCACTTACACCAGTTCGCCACATCGTTGATGTATGTCCCTCAATGCGTATTTCCTCAATATTATTGATATATTTTTTATCAGTCATAATACTAAGATAGCGAGGAATAAATTCATCTAAGATACTTTTAAACTCCGGTTTTAGCTCAGAGGAACTGGTCGTAAATAAAATATTTGGCTCTTGAAACCGCACTGTTAGATCTTCGTCGATTGTCGCGTGCCAACGTTTTAGATCGTCCTTGAATTCATGCTGTAAGGCTTGGCCGAGCCCTTGTAGGGTATTTTTATATACTGATGGGATTTTAACCATCTCCTGTACTTTTATCATATAGACAACGGAGATAAGTAAAAATATCATCATCAGGGAGGTCATTAAATCACTCAGGCTAATCCAAAAATCCTCTTTATCTGCTTTTGGGCGAACCAGTAATGGGTTACTCATCTGTTATCCTCTTAAATTCTCTGATAGACGTACGACATCTCTTAGTTTTTCTGTTAGAGGATCGTAATCTTGTACAAATTTAGAGGATAGCGCTCCTAATTGTTGCCCGAGGCTATCGAGAGATTTTTTCAACGCAGCAGCTAAAGCTGCATCTAATGTTTGAACTTGTTGTTCCGTTTTCTTACTCAGCTCGACAATATTATTCGTAACATCTTCATTGTGTCGCTGCATATATTTAGTGAGATCTTGAGAAAGACGTACTACTTGTTCTTGTAGCTCTTTTCCTGTTTGCTGAAAAGATTTTTGCATTTCCTGATTTTGATTTTTTATCGCATCGGACATAGCTTTCGAGCTACCTATCATCTGGTTGCTAAAGTCTGCTGCTGAGGATTCCAATGTTTGCGTTACAGTATAAATACTATCTCCAATGACTGTGGCAGAGGCTGTAGCCCCGTTTCTCACATCCTCTATAATAGCCATGATTCCTTTTTCTATTTCGGGGATGCCTGTTTTTGATGATTCAATTAATTCTGCTAATTGTTTTAGATTTTCTTCTATACCTTTTTCTAAACTGGAGGCTGTCCCAATCGTTTGATGAATATCTCTTGCAACTTGAGTAAACGATTCGGATTGTGTCATTATTTCAGTAAAGGATTGGGTCGCTTGCTGCATATTCGTAGTTGTTTGAGTTTGTTGCTCAATCATCTCTCGCATTTGCAGACTGTATTGTTGTTGCCATTCATTTATTTTACCGACAGCTTCATTTAACTGTTTGAAGTTATCGCCAAATTGCTCACCAATTTTCTCATTAAAATCATGAATAACTTCTTTTAACGCTTCAATTAATGCTTTTGAGTTGTTTTCAGTTTGATTTTTTGCAAACTCAGTAAATGCGTTATGTATATTGGTCAGTTGAGTACTTTGATTGCTGCTCATTTTTTGTAGCTCTGCTAGCAGAGAAATACTATTTTTCTCTGTAGTAGAGTGTAATAGTTTAATCGATTCTGTAGAAAACTGTAGGTGTTGAACAATATCGTCAATTGTTGAATCAGTGGGTATCAGTTGGTTGTTTTTTGTCCTTACACCACGAAACGCATAGCGCCATTTTATAATTAATGCGCAAGCAACACCCACAAAAGAGGCCCAAAATGCAGTTTTGATGCCATTAATCAGCGTAGGTAAGCTATTTTCCACATCATTCATATCGAATGATGCCAAGCCTAACGCAATCCCAAGGAAGGTTGCCAATATTCCTATAGTAATGAGGATCCCTGGTGACTCATGGGCTTTCTTCTCGGTAAAATTCCAGTTGCTATAAATGAAGTAGGCAAGGATTACAGCAATAAAAAACCATGTGTCAAGGGGTAATATACTAAGCATAGAGTAGTCAAATTGTCCGTTTGTTAAAAATAAAGCTATCGTGCTAAAAGAGTCACTTTTTATTTATTTAAGGTAGTAAATTGTATATTCGTTACCTTGTTAATAGTTTCATTTTGCAATCTATTTTTTCATATTGTCGAGTAACCTCATATTTTGGCGATTTTTATTATTCGGATGAAAAATGCGAGATGAAACGCAATTTTAATAATATGTGTTCGATTAAACAATAACCATACTGGTTTTTATTTCTCTTGAACGCCAGGCTTGGCCTTTTTCTGCATAGCCAGACTGATTCGACTATGCTTATGTCGTAGAAAATCTTGTCATGGAAAATCCGTCGCTAGCGTGTTCCTGTCCGTATAAAGCACGGCTGGTGGGGCAGTAAGCATAACAGGAGTAGGGAATGAGAAGGCTGATAACGTATCGTTCACGCTGGCTGCTGCCAGTTCTGGTTATTCTGGCGGCATTGCAGCTTGCTGCCTGTGGTGACAGCGAAGCTGAGCAGCGGAAGGCATTTATTGCGTTCCTGCAAAGTGTGCAGTCGCAGCAGGATGGAAGACTGCCAGCATTGACGGAAGAGCAAAAGAAGAATTTTGGCAATTTCACCAACGATTACGCAATTTTAACCACCTTTTCTCAGCAGTTTGATCAGGCCGTGTCCGGCAGTTTGACACCGATGCTGGGGCAAATTTCCCGTATTCGCGTCCCTAAGGACTATCTGACACAGCGTGATGCACTAAGGCAATCTGTCGGAACCATGAGCCTGTTGACGCAGCATGTTCAGGCGGCAAAAGCGCAGGCTGACAATGCCCACCGCACATTAAAGCAGCCTGAAGAGGTGCAAATTCCTTATGAGCGCTTGTATGCGCGCACGGTAATACAGCCTACTAATGCGTTGTTGCCGGCTATTCCGAATGCTACGTCGTTTGCACAAAGCCTGATTCAGATTGGGGATTTCCTTCAGGCTCAGGGCGATCAGGCCGTATTTAACGGTGCGTCTGTGCAATTTCGTACGCCACAGCAAGTGGCGCAATATAACGGTATGGTGGCAGCATTACCCGTTCAGCAGCAAAATTTAATGAATGCGCTCAGAGGGGTAAATGGCGTGAATTATCCCTAATAGCCTCTTTTAGTGAGCCGATCTTAGTGGGTAGGTTTTCTGGATAAGATGAGTTTGGCTGGCGAGAGGGAAAAATAAATTGTGATTAACATCACATAAACAAAACAAACAAGGGTCTTTAAAGTGTGATGTAAATCACATATAAGACGCCGTGTTTGTCTACAAATCTGTTTAGTTTTTCATTTTTAACGGTTTTTTGTGAAGTAAATCACCTATTTGTATCGTTGATGTAGGGTGGTTGTGTGATTTTTGTCACGTTGCTGCCATGAGGTTGCGGTATGAAAACAGCGTGTTAGAGTCCGCGCTGCATACAGTAATAATGACGGAAATTTTCTTGTGGCAATCAGTGTTTTTATAGCCACGCCGTCTCACGATAATTACCACGCGCTCTTATTGTCAGCGCGTTTCAATAGGGGTGTGTTTTTATGCTTTCACCAGATATTAAGATCAAAGTGCAAAACTTTGGCCGCTTCCTCAGCAATATGGTGATGCCCAATATTGGCGCATTTATCGCCTGGGGTATTATTACCGCACTGTTTATCCCAACTGGCTGGATTCCCAATGAAACGTTGGCGAAGCTTGTCGGTCCAATGATTACGTATTTGCTGCCATTGCTGATTGGTTATACCGGCGGACGCTTGGTATTTGGTGAGCGTGGTGGTGTGGTGGGTGCAATTACGACGATGGGTGTGATCGTCGGAACCGATATCCCGATGTTCCTCGGCGCAATGATCGTAGGTCCGTTGGGCGGCTGGGCGATCAAACGTTTTGACCGCATGGTCGATGGTAAAATCAAGAGCGGCTTTGAAATGCTGGTCAACAACTTCTCTGCCGGTATTATCGGTATGTTGTTGGCAATTCTGTCGTTCTTAGCAATTGGCCCGCTGGTTGAAGTCTTCTCTCAGGTGCTGGCTTCCGGCGTTAACCTGATGGTACAGAACAACCTGCTGCCGTTTACGTCCATCTTTGTTGAACCTGCAAAAATTCTGTTCCTGAACAACGCTATTAACCACGGTATCTTCTCACCGCTGGGCATTCAGCAGGCGACGGAAACCGGCAAATCTATTTTCTTCCTGATCGAAGCGAACCCAGGCCCAGGTATGGGCGTGCTGATGGCTTATATGTTCTTCGGTCGTGGTAACGCGAAAGAGTCAGCACCGGGTGCGGCGATTATCCACTTCCTGGGTGGTATTCACGAAATTTACTTCCCTTACGTGCTGATGAATCCACGTCTGATTATTGCGGTGATCCTGGGCGGGATGACTGGCGTGTTTACGCTGAGCGTGTTGGGTGGTGGTTTGGTTTCACCTGCGTCCCCAGGTTCAATTCTGGCAGTGTTAGCGATGACGCCAAAAGGTGCTTATTTCGCTAACCTCGCAGCCATTGCTGCGGCTTTCGCGGTGTCCTTTATCGTGTCAGCGATTCTGTTGAAAAGCACCAAGCAAAAAGAAGAAGATCTGGGCGACGCGACGCGCCGCGTGCAGGAAATGAAAGCCTCTTCCAAAGGTGCAGCAGCGAGCACTGGTGTCAGCGGCGACATGAGCACCGTGCGTAAAATCATCGTAGCGTGCGACGCCGGTATGGGTTCCAGCGCGATGGGCGCAGGTGTGCTGCGCAAGAAAGTGCAGGATGCCGGGCTGACCAATATTTCGGTGACTAACAGCGCGATCAATAGTCTTCCAGACGATGTTGATTTGGTTATTACCCACCGCGATCTGACCGAGCGTGCGATGCGTCATGCGCCGCAGGCACAGCATATTTCGCTGACCAACTTCCTTGATAGTGGTCTGTATAGCGATCTGGCCGCCCGTCTTGTGGCAGCGCAAGGGGTCTCGAAGCCTGAAACTGTCGCGGCACCAGCACCAGCGGTAGCCGATGTACAAACGAACCTGTTCCAACTGGGGGCGGGTAATGTGTTCCTGAATCAGCATGCGACACACAAAGAGCAGGCAATCCGCTTTGCTGGTGAGCAACTGGTAAAAGGCGGCTATGTCGAACCTGAGTATGTTGAAGCCATGCTGGAACGCGAAAAACTGACTTCCACCTATCTGGGTGAATCGATTGCCGTGCCACACGGCACGATTGAAGCGAAAGACCGCGTGCTGAAAACGGGCGTTGTCTTCTGCCAATACCCTGAAGGCGTTCGTTTTGGCGATGAAGAAGATGAAGTCGCTCGCCTGGTTATCGGTATTGCTGCCCGCAATAACGAACATATTCAAGTCATTACCAGCCTGACCAACGCGCTGGATGATGATGCCGTCATTGAACGTCTAGCACATACCCAGGATGTTCAGGAAGTACTCGACTTACTCTCTGGTAAAAAGAGTGCCTAATTGACGTGGCTAGTGCCGCCTTCGGGCGGCCTCTTTTTATGTTTTTTTAAGGTTATGTCTCATGAAAGCATTACATTTTGGCGCAGGTAATATCGGCCGTGGGTTTATTGGTAAACTGTTGGCGGATGCCAACGTCGAACTGACATTCGCTGACGTCAATCAGCTGCTGCTGGATGCGCTCAACAGTCGTAAAAGCTATGCGGTGCGTATTGTTGGCGATAACACACAGGTTGATACCGTCAGCAACGTCAGTGCTGTTCACAGCGGTGGTCAGGATGCTGTCGCATTAATTGCTGTGGCCGATCTGGTGACAACCGCAGTAGGGCCGCAGATTCTGGAAAAAATCGCCGGAACTATCGCTCAGGGGCTGGTTAAACGTCATGACGACGCCAACACCCGGCCGTTGAACATTATCGCCTGTGAAAATATGGTGCGTGGCACCAGCCAGTTAAAACAGCATGTTCTGAAACTGCTGCCGGAAGCCCATCAGGAATGGGTTGTCGAGCATGTGGGATTCGTGGATTCCGCTGTGGACCGCATTGTGCCTCCTTCTGAAGCGGGCAGCGATGATGTATTGGCGGTGACGGTAGAAACCTTCAGCGAATGGATCGTTGATAAAACGCAGTTCTGCGGTGAACCGCCAGCGATTCCCGGTATGGAGCTGACCGACAATCTGATGGCGTTTGTTGAACGTAAACTGTTCACGCTTAATACTGGCCATGCGATTACGGCCTACCTCGGCCAGCAGGCACGTCATCAAACAATCCGTGATGCGATCCTTGACCCGAAAGTTAGAGCCGTGGTCAAAGGCGCAATGGAAGAGAGCGGGGCGGTACTTATCAACCGTTACGGTTTTGATGCGGATAAGCATGCTGCCTATATCAACAAAATTCTCAGCCGCTTTGAAAATCCTCATCTACATGATGATGTGGATCGCGTTGGTCGCCAGCCGCTGCGTAAGCTGAGCGCCGGTGACCGTCTGATCAAGCCGTTGCTCGGAACGCTGGAATACCATTTACCACATGACAACCTGATTACCGGTATTGCTGCCGCGATGCATTATCGTAGCGAACAGGATCCACAGGCGCTGGAACTGGCCGAGTTAATTCGTACACAAGGGCCGCAGGCGGCGCTTGTGCAGATTTCTGGTCTGGATGCGAATAGCGAGGTTGTCGCGCAAGCAGTGAATGTGTATAACGCCATGCAGTAATCGGCGCGTCTCGGCACAAGGCAAGTGTGGTCTTTTCGACACGGTGAAATGTATACGGGCGACGTCGGGGATTGGATGTCGCCACACCTGCCGGTAAGCATGCTACCGAGATGGGTATGCTGTGCGGGTTTAAAGGGTCGAGAAGTGACGATGGAAGAAACACAGGCGTTTGAAAACCGGGTTCTGGAAGCGCTGAACTCAGGGAAGACTGTGCGCGATTTTATGCTCTGCGCCGTTGAACTGCTGGCTGAGGCGGCCAGTATCCTGATGTTGCAGGTATTCCGTAAAGACGACTATGCGGTGAAGTATGCCGTTGAACCCCTGATGACGGGAACGGGCCCGCTGGGCGATCTTTCCGTGCGCCTGAAATTGATTTATGGCCTGGGGATGATCAGCCGTAAAGAGTATGAAGATGCGGAACTGTTAATGGCGCTGGGCGACGAGCTAGCACATGACGATCGGCATTATCGTTTTACCGATGATGAAATTTTAGGGCCCATTGGCGAGCTGCACTGCGTTGTGGCGTTGCCCGCAGAACCCGCGTTACCGCCGGGGGCGGACGCCGATCCCCTTCTGGTGAATATGCAACAGCAGCGTTATCAGCAGATGGTACGTTCCACGCTGGTTTTATCCCTGACTACATTGATTGCGCAAATTAGTCTGAAAAAAGCGTTTTAACCCTATTTCCTCGGTATCACGTCACTGCGTCAGCCAAGAGTATAGTGTATGCTGTGCCCCGCATTATTCTCCCGTTATATAGGTTATCTTTTATGAAAGAGCAGGAAAAAGCAGAGATCAAACGGCTCAGCGACCAATTGGATAAGCTGACGCATAAGCAGACCACGCTGCTGGCACAAGGTGACGCCGAAGCCATCGCCCTCAATCTGGAGGCCTGCGAGAAGCTAACGGCTGAAATTGAGCGCCTGCGTAACGTGAGAGAACAGAAACTCAGCAAAGAAGCACAGAAATTGGCGAACTTACCTTTCAACCGTGCGATTACTAAAAAAGAGCAGGCTGATATGGGAACGTTGAAGAAAAACGTTCGCGGTTTGGTGATTGTGCATCCGATGACGGCACTCGGTCGCGAGATGGGTTTAAAAGAGATGACAGGCTACGCGCCGAAATCGTTCTGAGGTTTTTTCTCTGCACTGGTGGAGGAGAGTGATGGACGCGTTATCGTGATTTATTGATGAAGCCCCTGTTGAACAGGGGCTTTGTTTTTTGCGGCTTCTTATAATAGATCAGCGCGGTGCGTGCAGACGATGCGTTTGGTTGTTAAACGCGATACCTGCGGGGGTATCGTCATGCTGTGCGTTGGCCAGACGGAAGACGGAAACCGCCTGTTTCAGCAGTCTTGCCTGCTCTTCCAGCGAGTCGGCGGCGGCAGAGGATTGTTCAACCAACGCGGCGTTCTGCTGCGTGGTGCTATCCATTTCAACAATTGCCTGATTAACCTGGGTAATTCCCCGACTTTGCTCATCCGATGCGGTGGCAATTTCGCCCATGATGTCATGCACCTGCGTGATAGACGTAACGATATCATTCATCGTTTTGCCAGCATTGCCGACCAGTGTCGCACCGCGTGATACCTGATTAACCGATTCAGAGATCAGGCCTTCAATTTCCTTCGCCGCCTGCGAACTACGCTGGGCAAGGCTACGGACTTCGCTAGCGACAACGGCGAAGCCACGACCTTGTTCACCGGCGCGAGCGGCTTCCACCGCAGCGTTCAATGCCAGAATGTTAGTCTGGAAGGCGATGCTATTGATGACGGACGTGATTTCCGCAATACGTTTAGAGCTGCTCTCAATCGCGGTCATGGTTTGCACCACGTTATTCACCTGCTCACCACCTTGTCTGGCGGTTTGGGACGCGCTGATTGCCAGTTTGTTGGCCTGGTGTGCGTTATCTGCGTTTTGCTTAACTGTCGCGGTGAGCTGTTCCATGCTGGCGGCGGTTTGCTCAACGGCAGCAGCCTGCTGTTCGGTCCGTGACGACAAATCTGTATTGCCCGCAACGATCTCGCTGGATGCGTTAGAAATCTGACTGACGCCAACGCGAATGTCGTCGATCATATTGTGCAGGTTGTCGTTCATCTTCGACATCGCACTCATCAACTGACCCAGCTCATCTTTACGAGTCGTGTTGATGGACATAGTAAGATCGCCTGTCGCGATTTTTTCAGCCATGCTCAATGTGTTGCCAAGCGGTGTCGTGATCTGACGTGAAATAAACCAGGAAATCAGCAGACCAAGCAGTAGTGTAATCAGTGCTGCGATGCTCATTTGCAGCGTGGCATTGTGAATATCTGCCTGTGAGGCCGCTAACTGATCGCTAAGCAGAGATTTAATGACGACATTCAACTGATCGGCGACAGCCTGCATTTGCCCTGCCTGCGCCATTTCGTCCTGATAGGCTGGCATATATGCCAACACTTGTTCTTCATAATTGTTCATGATCGTCAGAACTGGCGCCAGTGTGTCACGCTGTTCGGCAGACAGGCTCTGATATAGGAAGGTTAATGATGTTTGTGCTGCGTTGATGGAATCCGTCAGTTTTTCTTCGGATTCTTTATTGGTTGAAAGTAATAAGCCACGAACGTGGTAGCGAACGGCAATCAGTTTTTGGTTCAGGTCAGAAAGTAATAATTGAAGCGTAGTGCTGTTATTGTCTGTCTTTAATTGGTCATTCAGCTGTTGCAGTGGTTTTTCTGTCGTTGAGATATTCCAGCTTTTTCTGACGGCGTCTTTGGTGCTTACTGCATTAATATAACCTTTTTGTTTTTCCTGGTAGCTGGTAATTAATGTAGGGATGCTGGCTATTTTCTTGGCGTCGCTTTCCGGCCAGGTAAATTCTTTTGCTTTTTCAGCGAGTTTACTAACATTAGAAATGTGCTCAATGTTCTTTTTTATATCATCAGGATTATAGGTGGTGCCGTATAATGCACGGTAATATTTAGCCTGGTTAATTTCATCATTGATATTGTTGCTTAAATTAACTTTATCAATACTGTCTTTCAGCGAGCTTATATGCATAATACCCGCGCCGGCAATCACCATGGTCATCAGCAGAATCAGGAAAAAGCCTAATCCTAATTTTTTACCGACTTTTAGATTGTCAAAATTCATAGCCATCACATTTCACCACTATATCGTATTGAGCCAAATTCACTATCCTGATGCACACTTGGTTAGCGGTGTTAGCATCTCGGATTACCGCATGCCAAGCTTATCTCTGCAAAACAACATGATAAAAACCCGCAGTAGATATCGGCACTCTACTCTGAAACTTTACGCGCCGCCTGCTTTTCGGGTTTGAAGCCTGCGTACTAGCAGAAATGAGTAAACCGCGTGAGATCGCGGCTAGTCGATCGTGTGTGCTGATGGGGGAATAGCGAGAGAAGAGAAACAGAACATACGAGGTGAGGCATAATAAAAAACTGGAATAACAAGCGATTATTCCAGTCTCTATTCAAACACGGAAGGAGCCTGATGGTATCAGGTATCCAACGGTTTTATTTTTTCGCGCTAGCGAAACGAGCTGAGGCTTCGTCCCAGTTCAGCACGTTCCAGAATGCTTTAGCATAATCTGGGCGACGGTTTTGGAATTTCAGGTAGTAAGCGTGTTCCCATACGTCCAGACCGACGATTGGGTAGCCAGAGGTACCAGAAATAGCTTCACCCATCAGCGGGCTGTCTTGGTTTGCAGTAGAGACTACAGCCAGTTTGCCGTCGTCTTTCAGAACCAGCCAAGCCCAGCCTGAACCGAAGCGGGTTGCTGCTGCTTGCTCAAATTTTTCTTTAAACGCATCGACGCTGCCGAAATCGCGTTCGATTGCTGCTTTCAGATCGCCAGTCAGCGTAGTACCTACTTTCAGGCCTTTCCAGAACAGGCTGTGATTAGCGTGGCCGCCAGCGTTGTTACGCAGTGCTGCTTTTTTCTCAGCAGGGACTTTATCCAGTTGAGCAATCAGCTCTTCAACAGACAATTTAGCCAGCTCAGGCAGAGATTCCAGCGCGGCATTAGCATTATTGACGTAAGCCTGATGGTGTTTGGAATGGTGAATTTCCATCGTTTCTTTGTCGAAATGCGGTTCCAGTGCGTCATAAGCATAAGGCAGCGATGGCAGTGAATAACTCATGTTTAGCATCTCCATGGTAAAAAAAATGTTACGGCACTGTTCTATGAGTACCGCGTAAGCAATACGTTCATTATAGTTAATTAAATGATATTGAAAATGATTATTCTCGATCTGATGTCGTGAGTTAGATTGCTTTACTTCATGATAACAAACGCTTATGTCGTTATCGCACTATGTAAAAACAAATTAATCTATACCCGCTATACCTCAAATTGCTTGTGTGTTGGCTGCGAGCCACCGCTATCCTGACAACAATGGTTTATTCACTTAGACGCTGTGGATGTGTGTAAATGGTCGCTTGCCCTGGTCGACAAAAACCCACCAAAGTCAGGTTGCAGCGTTGTGCGACGTCAACGGCGAGCGAGGTTGCCGCAGAGACAGCAAACAAGATTTCTACGCCACACATGGCGGATTTTTGGACCATTTCATAACTGGCTCGGCTGGAAACCAGTGCGGCACCCTGTTGCCACCCTTGTTTGGCTCGGGCACCAAGCAGTTTATCCAGCGCCACATGACGGCCGACATCTTCGCTTCCCCCTGATAGCGTGCCGTCTGGTGCTACCCAACTTGCAGCGTGAGTACAGCCTGTCATCTGGCCGATCTTCTGCACATCACGTAGCCGCATCAGCGCGTTTTCAAGTTTGCTGAGGGAAAATGTCTGTGTGAAGGGTAGAGGTGCAATCGGCTTGCCGATTTCTGCTAGCTGCTCTACGCCACATACGCCACAGCCTGTGCGGCCATCCATCGATCTGCGTCGTTCTTTTAGACCGGCAAAGCGTCGACTCGAAAGCTCAATGTGAACTTCAATACCGTTACAGACGGGCTGTACATCAATGCCGTAAATATCTGCCGGTGATTGAATAATGCCTTCAGATAGGGAGAACCCGAGAGCGAATTGTTCTAACTCCTTCGGTGATGCCATCATAACGACATGCGAGATACCGTTATAAACCAGCGCCACGGGCACTTCTTCCGCCAGCCAATCGGGCTGTGGCTGATGAAGCGAATCGGGATGATAGACCGAATGTTGCGTTGCGCCTTTGAGGGCGGCGTCCGCTTGTGAATGAACCCCTTTCACCTGAAATACCTGCATGTTAGTAACCATGGAAATTGAAAGTATTATACCCGTCATACTTTAAGTTGCATGTGCGTTGGCTGGTCAAATTCGTTCCCGACGAACTTGTCCTTCCCCTGCCGCGTTACGATGCTCATGGCTGAGCACAGCCTA
Source organism: Pectobacterium zantedeschiae (assembly GCF_004137795.1). GTDB lineage: Bacteria > Pseudomonadota > Gammaproteobacteria > Enterobacterales > Enterobacteriaceae > Pectobacterium > Pectobacterium zantedeschiae. The sequence continues at coordinate 125,474 of NZ_NWTM01000005.1, read as the reverse complement.
AAGAGTTAACGCTTCGCGTTATTCAAAACGAATACATTTTGTCCCGACATTCGAACTATTTAGCGTATATCTCGCCGCGCCAGAAGAGGTGCGAATTTTTCTCCAGGAACATCGAGCGTGCTCGCATAGCAATATGTATTTTTCCTGTAATAGGAAAGAAACTGTGCGTTAACTCGAAGAGTTGCTTTCTTCTTTGGCTGACCCCTGTCGCTAACGTCATACCCCGTATAGGCTTCATATAACTGCTTACTGCTTGCCTCTTTTTTCACTGCGGCATGGCCGCTCACCCGGAAATGAAAAGGAGACTGAAATGGCACACGATAATCTCGAAGGTCGATCAGAGTTTGGCGAAGTCGGTTCTCTCAATCTGAAAAAACGCTATGACAATTTTATCGGTGGAGCTTGGGTTCCGCCTGATGCTGGTCAGTATTTTGTCAATTTGACGCCAGTGACGGGCCAACCGATGTGTGAAGTAGCCAGTTCGTCAACGCGAGATATTGACCACGCGCTGGATGCCGCTCACAAGGCAAAAGCGGAATGGGGTGGCCTGTCGGTGCAGGAACGGGCGCTGGTGCTTAACCGAATCGCTGACCGGATGGAGCAAAATCTTGAGCTGCTGGCGCAGGTAGAAACCTGGGATAACGGTAAGCCGATACGCGAAACCAGCGGGGCGGATGTGCCGTTGGCGATTGACCACTTCCGCTATTTCGCGGCCTGTATCCGGGCACAAGAGGGGGCGATCAGCGAAATTGATGGTGATACCGTGGCTTATCATTTTCATGAGCCTCTCGGTGTTGTCGGGCAAATCATTCCCTGGAATTTCCCGCTGCTGATGGCCTGTTGGAAGATGGCGCCTGCGCTGGCCGCCGGTAACTGCATTGTGCTGAAGCCTGCCAAACTGACGCCGATGTCGGTGCTGATTTTGATGGAGCTGATTCAGGATCTGCTGCCTGCGGGGGTCATTAATGTCGTCAATGGCTCGGGAAGTGAAATTGGTGAATATCTGGCGACGTCAAAACGCGTCGCGAAAGTTGCGTTCACCGGGTCAACCGAGGTGGGCCAGCAGATCATGAGCTATGCGGCGCAGAACGTGACGCCAGTAACGCTGGAGCTGGGCGGTAAATCGCCGAACATCTTCTTTGCCGATGTGATGGATAAGGAAGATAGCTTCTTTGACAAAGCGCTCGAAGGTTTCACACTGTTTGCCTTCAATCAGGGAGAGGTTTGTACCTGCCCAAGCCGTGCGCTGGTGCAGGAATCTATCTATGAGCGTTTTATGGAGCGTGCAATCAAGCGCGTTGAGGCTATCCGCATCGGTAACCCGCTGGACAGCAAAACCATGATGGGCGCACAGGTGTCAGCAGGCCAGCTCGACACCATCCTTAACTATATTGATATCGGTAAGAAAGAGGGCGCACGGGTGCTTACGGGCGGCCAACGCAAGGCGATGCCGGGTGGACTAGCGGAAGGCTATTATCTGGAGCCGACGATATTGTTTGGTAAAAACAGTATGCGCGTCTTTCAGGAGGAGATTTTCGGTCCAGTGCTGGCGGTAACAACGTTTAAAACGATGGAAGAAGCACTGGAGATAGCCAACGATACGGAATACGGTTTGGGTGCAGGCGTATGGAGCCGTAACGGTAATATTGCTTACCGAATGGGGCGCGGTATTCAGGCTGGTCGAGTTTGGACCAACTGTTATCACGCTTATCCGGCACATGCAGCCTTTGGGGGCTATAAGCAGTCCGGTATTGGGCGTGAGAACCATAAAATGATGCTGGAACACTATCAGCAAACCAAGTGCCTATTGGTGAGTTACTCTGACAAGCCGATGGGGTTGTTCTAACAGCATACGTCCTTAAAACCCTGCGCGCCTACCACTGTGGGTGGGTGCGCATCCATAGCGTAAATCGATACGCGTTTTCCGTGTTAATTCGTCCTGAGCACTCAGATTTGCCCGATTGTTAGTTGCTGATTATGGATAGTTGATTGTGTCGGCGCCTAACAACGGCTACGCTATTTTGAATAGCGCTTTGCTTTCAAGAGGTTGTGCATGACGGATAAGATCGGCTGGATTGATAACCTACGGGCGTTAGCCTGTATGATGGTCGTTCTGATTCATAGTACAACTTACTATATTACTGCGGGTGGCACGCCGGGTGACGGGCATTGGGATGTGGCGAATGTCCTGAACTCTGCTTCGCGCGTCTGCGTCCCGTTGTTTTTCATGATCTCGGGCTATTTATTCTTTGGTGAGCGTAGTGCGGGGAAAAAACACTTCCTGCGTATCGGCTTATGCCTGCTTTTTTACAGTACAGTCGCGCTGATCTATATCGCGACACTCACGCCGATTAATGGTCTGAATTCATTGCACCATGCGCTGCAAAAACCGATCTTTTATCACTTATGGTTTTTCTACGCCATTGTCGTGATTTATCTGCTCTCCCCACTGATTAACATCAAGCCAGTATCGGGCAAATATTTAGCGGTCTTGATTATCTTATTGGCTGTTGTCGCCAACCCCAATACGGGGCGGGTGGGGTTTGAAGGTTTTAAATTACTGCCTGTTAATCTCTATATTTACGGCGATACGTTTTACTACGTGCTGTATGCCGCATTGGGGCGTGCGTTGGGCATGTTGGACGTGCCAAAGAAAGTCGCGCTTGCCGCTATCCCATTCTTCATCGTGTGTGTCGCATTGATTGCGATGGGGACGAAGCACCACACATTATTGAATGATACGTTCACCCAGACGTTTTATATCTACTGTGGCCCGTTAGTTTTTCTGGCTGCGGTCAGCCTGTGGGTGGTGTTTAAGCAGTATTTTAGCCAGCGTGTTTTACCGGGTTTTGCCATCATTTCGCGCCATTCGCTGGCTATTTACGGTTTCCACGCGTTGATCATTCACTACCTGCGTACGCATGATGTGACACTGCCTGATCATCCAGTTCTCGATATCTTCTCTGTGTTTGCCATCGCGCTGGTGGCCAGCCTGCTGCTTTCGATGGCGCTACAGAAGATTGATTTGCGGCGCTGGGTGAGTTAACGAACTGTCCAGTACATTGGACGAACAGTGTTACATCAACGGACTAAGCTGTTGGTAGAGCGTTTTAAATGTGCGTCTCCGCTCGGCATAGTCGGCGTGGCGCTGGGTATTTGGCTGATGCACCTGCTCCAGTGGTAGCGGTGGCAAGAGTTCTGCCAGTGGCGTATGGGGATGCATAGCAATTTGCGCCAGACGGGCAGCCCCTAGCGCTGGCCCGACATCGCCTCCCGTGCGGTATTCCAGCGTTTGACCACTAATATCCGCCAACATTTGCCGCCAATAGACGCTACGCGCACCACCACCAATCAGCGTGATGCTATCGGGTCTTAGCCCGGTCATATGTAGTGCATCCATCCCGTCAGCAAGCGCAAATCCCACGCCTTCCAGTACCGCTTTTGCCAGCTCTACGCGACCATGCTGGTGGGTTAGCCCCCAGAATGCGCCTTTGGCATCGGGGTTATTATGTGGCGTACGCTCGCCGGAAAGATAGGGCAAGAACCACACCGGCGTTATCGTGTCATCGGTGGGTGACGAGGTGATTTCCTGCAAGAGTGCGGGTACGCTCTCAGCCTGTGTCAGGCGGGCGACCCAATCCAGGCAAGACGCCGCGCTTAACATCACCGACATCAGGTGCCAGGTATTCGGCAGTGCATGACAGAAGCTATGGACGGCATGCTGAGGATTGCTGAGAAAACCGTCGCTGACGGCGAAGTAAACGCCGGATGTGCCGAGAGACAGCATCGCCTGACCGGTTTGATACAGCCCGACGCCAATCGCGCCTGCTGCGTTATCTCCACCGCCAGCAATGACGGGGACGGGCTCCATACCCCAGCGGCTGGCGATATCAGGTCGCAGATAACCGGTAATTTGGCTGCTTTCATACAGCGTGGGCATATGCTCGCGGCTCAGTGAGCAGGCTTCCAGTAGAGCATCGCTCCAGTCTCGTTTGGCGACGTCCAACCAAAGGGTTCCTGCCGCATCGGACATATCGCTGGCAAACTCCCCTGTCAGACGCCAGCGGAGATAGTCTTTTGGTAGCAGGACCTTGTCGATTTGGCGAAAGATATCGCTTTCGTTTTCCTGCACCCATTTTAGTTTGGGGGCAGTAAAGCCCGGCATCATCAGGTTGCCAGTAATTTGGCGCGATGTCGGCACCTGCTGTTCTAGCGTTTTGCATTGAGCTGCGCTACGTCCGTCATTCCAGAGAATCGCAGGTCGCAACACGTTCTGGCGGGCGTCCAGCAAGGTCGCCCCGTGCATCTGCCCGGTCAAGCCCAGCGCTTTCACGGCGCGAAGGTTGTGCTTTGCTGCCAAGGCTTGTAGCGCTTGCTCTGTCGCCAGCCACCAGTCTTCAGGCGCTTGCTCCGACCAAAGCGGATGTGGACGAGAAATGTCCAGCGCAGCGCTATGGCTGGCGATCACCTTTCCTGTTTCATCCAGCAGGATGGCTTTAACACCGGACGTGCCCAGATCAATACCGATATACATAGTGGCTCCTGATAACCTCGTTCTACGGCAGTTTTTTAACCTGCCGTAGCAGGTAGGCGTACCGTTTTAACCAAACAGGTGGCGGTTAACCAGGTTTTCCAGCAATTCTTGCTGGCCACTCTGGTGCTGTGGTGCCAGTTGATGGCTTTCCGCATACTGAGCAAGCGATTCCAGCGACGCGTTGCCTTGCAGAATCTGCTGACCCAGTTCTCCGTTCCAGCCCGCGTAGCGCTTAGCAACAAGCTGATTGAGCTTATCATCTTCAATCATTCTGGCTGCGGCCTTGAGCGCCAGTGCCATCGTATCCATCGCGCCGATATGAGCATGGAAAAGGTCATAGCGATCGGTGCTCTGGCGGCGAACTTTGGCATCAAAGTTCAGTCCGCCCGTTGTGAAGCCGCCCGCTTTAAGAATTTCATACATGATCAGCGCGTTCTCTTCCACGCTGTTAGGGAACTGATCGGTGTCCCAGCCGAGCTGTGGATCGCCGCGATTCGCATCGACAGATCCGAAGACGCCCAGCGCGACAGCCGTGGCGATTTCATGGTGGAATGAATGGCCAGCCAGCGTCGCATGGTTGGCTTCCACGTTGACTTTAATCTCTTTTTCCAGCCCAAACTGTTTCAGGAAGCCATAAACGGTGGCGACATCGTAATCGTACTGGTGTTTGGTCGGTTCCTGTGGCTTTGGTTCAATCAGCAGCGTGCCCTGAAAACCGATTTTGTGTTTATGTTCGACAACCATTTGCATGAAGCGGCCAATCTGCTCGCGCTCCTGACGTAAGTCGGTATTGAGCAGGGTTTCATACCCTTCGCGCCCGCCCCATAACACATAGTTTTCACCGCCCAGCTTTTTAGTCGCGTTCATTGCCGTGAACACTTGTGTGGCCGCCCAAGCAAACACATCTGGGTCAGGACTGGTGGCCGCGCCTGCGCCATAGCGAGGATTGGTGAAACAGTTGGCGGTGCCCCATAGCAGCTTCACGCCGCTATCTTGCTGCTTTTCTGCTAGCACATCGGTGATTACCGCAAAGTTATGCAGATACTCTTTCAGCGAGTTCCCTTCCGGTGCGACATCGACATCATGAAAGCAGTAGTAAGGCACGCTTAGCTTTTGAAAAAATTCGAAGGCGATATCCGCTTTGCGCTTTGCCAGCTCCAGTGCATCACCGGACTGCTGCCACGGCCGGGCAAAGGATCCGACGCCGAACATATCCGAGCCGTTCCAGCAGAACGTGTGCCAATAAGCGACGGCAAAACGCAAATGATCCGCCATACGTTTACCGAGAATTTCCTGCTCGGGATTGTAGTGACGAAAGGCGAAGGGATTGTTGCTTTGGCTACCTTCATAACGGACTTTTTCGATCTGTTCAAAATAGGCTTGCATCGTTAACTCCTTAGAAACCACCCAGACGGAAGAGACGGGAATGTGAGTAATTTTCGGAGTGGATGAACGTTTCCTCAATTACGTTATTTCACACTGAAATTCAGAGAATTATTAAATGTGCGCTGTGTCGCAAAAATAACGGTGTTTTAATCTGAATACGCTTCGCAATGTGTAACAACGTAAAAATATGACTCGACAATAAAATATGACCCGTATCAAAAAACGGAAATTAAACCAAAAAACATAATTGAAGGATAAAAATCTGTAATTGATGGGGGAATGTTTAGCGACAATACTCATCTGGCTATTGCTATTGGAGTCTTATGCCCTGCATTTTAAATAAAAAAGGTACGCTATGATGAAAGTTAAACATTTTTTACTCTCAGCTTGTGCCGTATTCACTTTAGCTTGTCAGCCCGGATTCGCGAAAGATGTGAAAATAGGTATGGCGATTGATGATTTGCGCCTTGAACGCTGGCAGAAAGATCGCGATCTTTTTGTTGAGCAAGCCAAAAAGCAGGGCGCGGATGTTTTTGTTCAATCAGCAAACGGCAATGAAGCTACGCAAATTTCTCAAATAGAAAACATGATCAATCGCGGTGTCGATGTATTGGTTATTATTCCTTATAACGGTCAGGTACTTGGTAATGTTATTGCGGAAGCAAAACGTGAAGGAATAAAAGTTCTTGCTTACGATCGCATGATTAATAATGCAGACGTAGATTTTTATATTTCATTTGATAATGAAAAGGTTGGGGAGTTACAGGCGAAATATCTCGTCGATAAGGTTCCCGGCGGTAACTATTTCTTAATGGGTGGCTCACCCGTCGATAATAATGCGAAGCTGTTTCGTCAGGGGCAAATGAAAGTGCTCACGCCGTTGATCGAGAGCGGGAAGATCAAGGTGGTGGGCGATCAGTGGGTTGATGCCTGGCTACCAGAGAACGCGCTAAAAATTATGGAAAATGCGCTAACGGCGAACAGCAATAAGATTGATGCTGTCGTTGCGTCGAACGATGCCACGGCAGGCGGGGCGATTCAGGCGCTAGCCGCACAGGGATTAGCAGGGAAAGTGGCTATTTCTGGTCAGGATGCCGATTTGGCAGCAATCAAACGCATTGTGGCTGGGACGCAAACCATGACGGTCTATAAACCGATTAGCAAGCTGGCGAAAGATGCTGCAGATATTGCTGTGGCGCTTGGATCAGGTAAAACGCCAGAGTCTAACGCTAAACTAAACAATGGGTTGAAAGACATCCCTTCCTTCTTATTAACGCCAATTCCCGTCGATAAATCCAATATCGATTCCACCGTCATTGCTGATGGCTTCCACAAAAAAGCGGATGTGTATTAACGCGCTCCACAACCAATAGATTTCAGGATGCAGTAAAGAGAGTTACTGAGCCACGACATGACGTTGTGGCTCCCCACTGTCGCTGATGATGTCTGAGACACCTGAATCACGGAGGCCACGATGCCGCATCTGTTGGAAATGAAAAACATTACGAAGGCGTTTGGTGCGGTGAAAGCCGTCGATAACGTCAGCCTGATGCTGGAGGCGGGTCAGGTCTTGTCGCTGTGCGGTGAGAATGGATCAGGGAAATCCACACTGATGAAGGTGCTGTGCGCCATCTACCCATATGGCAGCTACGACGGACAGATTGTCTTCTCAGGTGATGAACTGCGTGCCAACCATATCCGTGAGACGGAGCAAAAAGGCATCGCGATTATTCATCAGGAATTGGCGCTGGTGAAAGAGATGACGGTGCTGGAGAACATGTTCCTGGGCAATGAGTGGACGCGTTTTGGCGTGATGGATTACGACAATATGTATCTACGCTGCCAGCGTATGTTGGAACAGGTCAAGCTGGCCGTCGATCCGAATACCAAAGTGGGGGAGCTTGGATTGGGTCAGCAGCAACTGGTGGAAATCGCCAAGGCGCTGAACAAGCAGGTGCGTCTACTGGTGCTGGATGAGCCAACTGCCTCATTGACCGAACGGGAAACGGGCATCCTGCTGGAGATCATTCAGGATCTACGCGATCACGGTATCGCCTGTATCTATATTTCGCACAAACTCAACGAAGTTAAAGCTATCTCCGATGTGATTTGCGTGATTCGCGACGGGAAGCATATTGGTACGCGTCGGGCGGCTGAGCTGAGTGAGGATCAGATTATTGCCATGATGGTAGGGCGGGAACTGACAGAGCTTTATCCCAATGAACCGCATGTCATTGGTGAAGAGGTGCTGCGCGTAGAGCACCTTACCGCCTGGCACCCCGTAAACCGCCACATTCGTCGGGTGGATGATGTCTCGTTTGCTCTGCACCGAGGCGAGATTCTCGGTATTGCTGGGCTGGTGGGATCAGGGCGTACGGAGACGGTGCAGTGTCTGTTTGGTGCCTATCACGGTCGCTGGCAGGGCGACATATTTATTGATGGTAAGCAGGTGACCATCAGCAACTGCCAGCAGGCTATGGTGCAGGGAATTGCGATGGTGCCGGAGGATCGTAAGAAGGACGGTATCGTCCCAGTGATGAGCGTGGCGCAGAATATGACGCTGGCAGCGCTCGATCAATTCACAGGAGCGTTTTCCATGCTGGATGATGCCCGTGAGCAGGACATCATCCGGCAATCGCTAGCGAATCTAAAAGTGAAAACCTCCAGCCCGGAACTGGCGATCGCCCGGTTAAGCGGCGGTAACCAGCAAAAAGCGGTGCTGGCGAAATGCTTGCTGCTGAACCCTCGTATTCTCATCCTTGATGAGCCCACGCGCGGCATTGATATCGGTGCCAAATATGAAATCTATAAGCTTATTAATGCGTTGGTAAAACAGCATATTGCCGTCATCGTTATTTCTTCCGAATTGCCCGAAGTACTGGGATTGAGCGATCGGGTGTTGGTGATGCATCAGGGGCGTATCAAAGCGGACTTGGTCAATCGCGATTTAACCCAGGAACAGGTTATGGAAGCTGCATTGAGGAGTGAACATCGTGCTGAAAACATCGCAGTCTGAACAACAACATGTCGCTGGCTCTGTCTCGCTGCTGCAACGGCTGAAAAGCATCAATCTTCAGGTCTACGTGATGATTGCTGCTATCATCGCCATCATGCTCTTTTTCACCTACATGACCGATGGGGCGTACCTCAGCGCGCGTAATCTCTCCAACCTACTGAGGCAAACGGCCATTACTGGCATTTTGGCGGTCGGTATGGTGTTCGTCATTATCTCCGCCGAGATCGATCTGTCGGTCGGTTCGATGATGGGGTTATTGGGCGGTGCGGCGGCTATTTTTGATGTCTGGTTTGGCTGGCCTTTGCCGCTGACCATTGTTGTGACGCTCGCACTGGGATTGTTGCTTGGCGCGTGGAACGGCTGGTGGGTCGCCTACCGGAAAGTCCCTTCTTTTATCGTGACACTGGCGGGGATGTTGGCTTTTCGCGGCATTCTGATCGGCATTACCAATGGGACAACGGTTTCCCCGACCAGCGAGGCGATGTCGCAGATTGGGCAGAGCTATCTGCCTTCTGGTATTGGTTTTATGTTCGGTGCTATCGGGCTGATGGTGTTTATTGCCTGGCAGTGGCGTCGGCGCAGTAGCCGTGCCCGGTTAGGGTTGCCGATAAATCCACCCACTGGTGACATCGGTCGACAGACATTGACCGCACTCGTTGTATTGGGCGCGATCTATCTGCTGAATGATTATCGCGGTGTGCCAACGCCAGTTCTGGTGCTGACGCTATTGATGCTGGGCGGTATTTTTTTGGCGACGAGGACCGCATTTGGTCGCCGTATCTATGCGGTGGGTGGGAACATCGATGCTGCACGCTTATCGGGAGTGAATGTCGAACGCACCAAAATGGCGGTGTTCGCCATTAATGGCCTGATGGTCGCGGTCGCCGGGCTGATTCTCAGCTCACGATTGGGAGCTGGGTCGCCATCTGCCGGGAATATTGCCGAGCTGGATGCGATTGCGGCCTGCGTGATTGGCGGAACCAGTCTGGCGGGTGGTATTGGTAGCGTGGCAGGTGCGGTGATGGGGGCATTCATCATGGCGTCGCTGGATAATGGGATGAGCATGTTGGATGTGCCGACGTTCTGGCAGTACGTCGTGAAAGGCGGAATTCTGCTATTGGCGGTGTGGATGGATACTGCCACAAAGCGGCGGGTATGACGTGACGTCGGCTCTGTGGAGGAAATACGTGGCGGCTCGCAATAATCAGCAAATTATTTTGGCCTCTGGGGACGCTGTGCTATTCAAGAAAGAGGATTTTATTCAGGGAACGTGTGATTAATGAGCGCCGACTACCATGTTTGAAAAACGTTATCGCATCACGCTGCTGTTCAACGCCAACAAAGTGTATGACCGTCAGGTGGTTGAAGGGGTAGGCGAATATTTGCAGGCTTCTCAGTGTGACTGGGACATCTTCATCGAAGAGGATTTCCGTTGCCGGATTGATAACATCAAAGAGTGGCTGGGTGATGGTGTGATTGCCGATTTTGACGACGGTGAGATCAAACGGCTACTACAGGATGTGAACGTTCCGCTGGTGGGGGTTGGCGGTTCCTACCATCAGCCTGAGGATTACCCGCCTGTGCATTATATCGCGACGGATAATTATGCATTGGTGGAAAGCGCGTTTATGCATCTTAAGGAGAAGGGGCTGAACCGCTTTGCTTTTTATGGTCTGCCAGCATCGGGTGGGAAAGGCTGGGCGCAGGAACGGGAGCACGCTTTCCGACAGCTGGTTGCGGCAGAAAAGTATCAGGGCGTGGTGTATCAGGGAATGGAAACTTCGCCGGATAACTGGCAATACGCGCAAAATCGGTTGGCCGATTGGGTACAGGGGCTGCCGCCGCAGACGGGAATTATCGCGGTAACGGATTCCCGTGCGCGTCATCTGTTGCAGGTCTGCGAACATCTGAATATTGCCGTACCGGAAAAGCTGTGCGTGATTGGGATCGATAACGAAGATCTGATTCGCTACCTGTCACGCGTCGCGCTTTCGTCGGTAGCGCAAGGCACGCGCCAAATGGGATACCGTGCAGCAAAACTGCTACACCAACTGTTGCTAAATCAGGGTGATTTGTCACTGCAACGTATTCTGGTGCCGCCGGTTCGAGTGGTCGAACGTCGTTCAACGGATTATCGTTCTGTGCACGATCCCGCTGTTATTCAGGCGATGCACTTTATCCGTTATCACGCCTGTAAAGGGATTAAGGTCGAGCAGGTGCTGGATGCTGTGGGGATTTCCCGCTCTAACCTGGAAAAACGCTTCAAAGATGAAGTAGGGCAGACGATCCACGGTGTGATTCACGCGGAAAAATTAGATCGGGCGCGCAATTTGCTGATTTCGACCTCGCTCTCGATTGGTGAGATCTCACTGATGTGTGGCTACCCTTCGCTGCCCTATTTTTATGCCGTCTTTAAGAAAGGGTATGACATTACGCCGAAAGAGTACCGCGAGCGCTACGGGGAAGGTTATTAGGGATTCATACAGGCAGGTTGCGCGGGAAGGCGCGACGGTGCGCGCCTTATCATTAGGCTGGTTAACGGTTACGCTGGCACGCGCCAGTAATCGTAATCAATGTGCTCAACCTGGAAGTTGGCATCTTCTTTTTTGCCAGTCAGGCGGGTGGCGATGGTAAAGGCAAAATCAAATGACACGCCCAGCCCCTTGCCGCTGATCAGATTGCCGTCTTCCACGACTTTGTTGTTAACATAAACGCCATCGGTCACGTCCTGCCATAAATCCCCAGAGCAGACATAGCGACGGCCTTTCAGCAGCTTGTTGCCGCCCAGCACGCGTGCGGCTGCGGAGCACAGTGGGCAGATTAACTTTCCTGCGTCGTCATGACGACGGATAAACTCGACAACCATTGGGTTTGCGGCCAGATTTACCGTTCCCTGTGGGCCACCGGGAATGATCACGGCATCAAACAGCGTGTCCTGGTTTCTTTCCAGCAGGGCATCGGCAAACATACGGATATTGTGATAACTGTGCAGTTCCAGTCTGTCATAGCATGACAGCATGGTGACTTTTATCTTCATACGGTGCATTACATCAATCACCATAATCGCTTCTGCTTCTTCAAACCCAGGAGCCAGCAGAACGGCGACGTTCTTAGACATAGCATCTCCAGCAATATGCAAGGGAAGGTGTTAACCGCAAGAGAATAGCAAAGAAATATCGTATAAATGAAACGATGTTTTATTAATGTCGAGTGGGTCGCGTAAACGATTTTTGCTGCTTAGCTTGAAGAGAAGATGGCGCTATACTTGCTAACTGGTCGTGAATTAGCCACGAATTTTTTTGCATGAAAGCATGACTCTTCTCTTCCTGTCCCGTCAAAAAGATGTTTAAATTATCACTCACTTATTTTGCATAAATATGCATTTGTGAGCGTGTCGATTATTGGTCATCGACCAGCCTGTTTGATGTGGGATGTCCACAGGGCTCGAACGCTCATGAATGTATGGCGTAACATAATGGTGTGGCGGCTAAGCTGATACCCTAAATAATTCGAGTTGCAGGCAGGCGGCAATCGCCCGAGTCCCCAGGAGCTTACACCGGTAAGTGACTGGGGTGAGTAAGAGAAGCCAACGCACATGCAGCTTGCAGTATAACGGGTATATCACCATAGATCTTTCGAGCAGGGATTACATATATGACAACGATTCTCAAGCATCTTCCGGTTGGTCAGCGTATTGGTATTGCATTCTCGGGTGGTCTGGATACCAGCGCTGCACTGCTTTGGATGCGTCAAAAGGGCGCGGTTCCTTATGCGTATACCGCAAATCTGGGGCAGCCAGACGAGGATGACTATGATGAAATCCCACGTCGAGCTATGGAATATGGCGCAGAAAATGCTCGCCTTATCGATTGCCGTAAGCAATTAGTCGCTGAAGGCATCGCTGCGATTCAGTGTGGCGCATTCCACAACACGACGGCGGGAGTGACCTATTTCAACACCACGCCTCTGGGCCGTGCTGTTACGGGTACGATGCTGGTTGCGGCGATGAAAGAAGACGGCGTCAACATCTGGGGTGACGGCAGCACCTATAAAGGCAACGATATTGAGCGTTTCTATCGCTACGGCCTTCTGACCAATGCTGAACTGAAGATTTATAAACCGTGGCTGGATACTGACTTTATTGATGAGCTGGGTGGTCGTCAGGAGATGTCTGAGTTTATGTCGCAGGCAGGGTTCGGCTATAAAATGTCAGCGGAGAAAGCCTATTCCACCGATTCCAACATTCTGGGTGCGACGCATGAAGCGAAGGATCTGGAATTCCTGAATTCCAGCGTCAAAATCGTTAACCCGATTATGGGCGTGAAATTCTGGGACGAGAACGTCAAAGTTCCTGCTGAAGAAGTGACCATTCGCTTTGAACGTGGCCACCCGGTTGCGCTGAACGGTAAGACCTTTACCGATGATGTCGAACTGATGTTGGAAGCGAACCGTATCGGTGGTCGTCACGGTCTGGGCATGAGCGATCAGATCGAAAACCGTATCATCGAAGCGAAAAGCCGTGGCATCTATGAAGCGCCGGGAATGGCACTGCTGCACATTGCCTATGAGCGTCTGGTTACCGGTATTCATAACGAAGACACCATCGAGCAATACCACGCGAATGGCCGTCAACTGGGTCGTTTCCTGTATCAGGGACGCTGGTTTGATTCCCAGGCGCTGATGCTGCGTGATTCTTCTCAACGTTGGATCGCTAGTGCTATCACCGGCGAAGTGACGCTGGAGCTGCGCCGTGGCAATGATTACTCCATCATGAATACCGTGTCTGACAATCTGACCTATAAACCAGAACGTCTGACTATGGAGAAAGGCGACTCGGTATTTTCACCTGATGACCGTATTGGTCAACTGACCATGCGCAATCTAGACATCACTGACACGCGTGAAAAACTGTTTAATTATGTTGAAACAGGTTTGCTCTCCTCTTCAGCCAGCACGGGCCTACCGCAAGTTGGGCAACTGCAGGATAAAGCAGAGAAATAGTGTGAAAATTGAGTAATATAAAAATCCGGAATCGTTTTACGCTTCCGGATTTTTTTATTTTTTATCATAGGCTTGTGTTTGATTTTTAATCAATGTTTTGTGTATGTGAACTCTTGCTGACAATGCGGGTTGCATCTGTACAACCGTCGTGGAAAGCGACAGAATACAATAACAATAAGCCTGGATTTTTGTTAAAAGGCAAAAGAATCTATTGGATGGTCTATCTGTTTTTTGATGTCTGCTGCAAATTTTTAATGGAGGAAAAATGTTAGAGATATTCGATGTAAGCTACACACTACTGTCGGAAAAAAAATCGGAAGAATTGTTTACACTTAGAAAAGAAACATTCAAGGACAGGCTGAATTGGGCAGTAAAATGTATTAATGGGATGGAGTTCGATCAGTATGATGATGATAATGCGACTTATCTTTTCGGCGTAGAGGATGACCAGGTTATTTGCAGTTCTCGGCTAATTGAAACGAAATATCCTAATATGATTACTGGAACATTTTTCCCCTATTTTGAAAAAATAGACATTCCAGAGGGAAAATATATTGAGTCGAGCCGATTTTTCGTAGATAAAGCGCGGTCAAAAACTATTCTAGGAAATTCTTATCCCGTAAGTACGATGTTCTTCTTGGCAACGGTGAATTATTCAAGGAGTAAAGGGTATGATGGTGTTTACACGATTGTCAGTCACCCTATGCTCACAATATTGAAGCGTTCTGGTTGGAAAATTTCGATTGTTGAACAGGGTATGTCAGAAAAGCAGGAAAGGGTTTATCTACTTTTCTTACCTGTCGATAATGAAAGCCAGGATGTGCTAGTTCGTCGTATAAATCACAACAAAGAATTTGTTGAAAGTAAGTTACGAGAGTGGCCACTGTCTTTCGTGCCTATGACTGAACCGGTCGGATGAGTTGTAGCTCGATGCCAAGTCTGATCGCATGTTTGGCATTTAATACGCCGAGTTTTTTCACAACATTGCCGATGTGAAATTTAACAGTGCCTGTTTTAATATCTAATATTAGTGCTATCTCTTGATAGGTTTTACCCATACTGGCCCAGTAAAGAATTTCATTTTCCCGTTGAGAAAAAATATCTTTATCATTTGATCTTTCATCTTCTTTGTTTCTAATCATCTCTCTGTAAAGAGAGATGGTTTCTGCATGAATATTCATCAACATCATTTGTAACTTATCTTTATTACTCTCGATGACATCATCGATGTTATTCACATTGGATTCATCAATCATGATTGATAGCATCACCAGATTGTTACTATGGTCATGAAGAACAAAAGTGTAACCGTTGGTGATGTTATGCTCTCTGGATAAGTTAAATATCTTTGACATCTTCAGTTGTGTACTGACAAGTAAATCTTCGTCCCAAGGGAAAGGGGTGATTTTATTAAGGGCCGTAATCACCACAGGATCAATGTGTTGATAATTGTTTGCTCGGTATATCTCTCGCCACTCATCATGGTGATTGGAAATGATCAAAATTTCTGTTGGCTTCTTTTTATTTAACACCATATAGGCATATTTGATGTCGCCGTAGTGGCTTAATGCTATATCGAATTGACTTTTTATTATCCTGCTTATAGTTTCATTGTTGTAGAATAATTGCGACATCTGATAACCTCTGCCAGAAAATTCAACATCCTGTAATGGAAAAAGTATATACCCATCCCTATACGTACATCCATAGTAACCTATACAGATAGCCTTAACTATACTTTAGTATAGCTTTTATTTGGGGTGAAAAAACATACAATCTTACGACTTTGTTAAGGGCGTAAAGCAAAAGAAATAAACATCGCTCAGGATAAGCGTGATGATTGGCTGACATCAGGGAATGCTAATTAAGCGAGATTTATCAGTAATATAATAAAAAAATAATTTTCTTTTCTATGGCCTGTATTGTTTTACAGGCCTATCAGGTTTCAATGACTTTAGTTATATCTGTGTGGTACTTTCATTCGTAGCATCTGTCTGCATATTATGTCCTACGCCACCGCACATTATTCCTCATCAATATTGTTGTATTCCCACAGCCGATTGAAATATATATCGTCCAGATTGCGGTCTGAATCCGTGTTACCTGCAAAGGGTCGTGCGGTGGTTGCGGCGGCTCCCCATGGTTGTTCTCTGTCGTAACTGACGTCAATCGTGCTGTCGCGGATCACTAACTGACCGTTTGCCGTCTGTCCTGGCTGATATCCCGTCTGCCTTGCTCCCTGATCCCAGGCTCGCCCCAGCTTGGCCTTTTTTTCCCCGCTGAAGCCTTTGTCACCCGTAAAGCGACATCCCACTGCCAAGAAGCCATACGGCACCCATGGCATGCTGTCAGGTGCGAAGACATGTATATCTTTTGCCCCGCGGCTGGAAATGGTATGAAAGTGGACGCGATCGAATACCGCAGTCGCCCGTCCGAAAACGTAATCAACATCACCCTCGATGTAGCTGTCTTTAATGTAGGCGCGGCTGTAGCGGTCTGTGACGTACTCATTCTGGAGGTTGCTGGTATTGACGAAAAACGTATCCTGACGCCCGATTAGGCGAACCCTTTCAAGCTGCATTTTGTCGCCGTCGGTGCGTAGCGCCACGGCCTGATGTGCACGGCTATCTACCGAATCGAGCAATGTATTGACCACTGTCAGGTTCTTCATCTGGAAATTGTCGCTCTGCGACCAGACCACGGCGGAACAAAGAGTATCAATCGTCGCGTTCTGCTTTGATGCACAGAGATCGTACATGTACCAGGTAGGATCGCCGGGCTGATATTCACCGCGTGGGTTCACTGTTTCCCGGTAAGTTGCTGGTGAAAACATCGAATCCAGTGCCAGTTGAATCACCACGTCATTCGGTTGTTCTCCCGCCCCAAATAGCGTGAGCGGTGGTGCATCGGCGGGGATGTAGACCGTGCCAGTATAGGTGCCTGGCAGTACTTTAATATCAATACGCGTTCGATCTTGCTGCGCCCGCAGCGCGGCGTTCACCGCCTGTTGGATATGGATGTGCGTAGCGCCATCCACCCCGACTTCTGGCCCAACAATCCAGGGTGTCACCAGATCGACCTCAATCGGCACGGGCTGCCAGACGTCAACATCAGGATGGTCATCGTGCCCACGCTGCGTGAAATAGTATGGGAGCGTAAAGCGATCCGCTTCCTGCGCAGAGAGCACAGGGCGAGAAACCGTACCGGGGTATGTCGTTTTTGTCATTGCGTAATCCTAAGGTAAGAAGTCAGACACTAATTCCCTTGATACCACGTCCAGATTTTGACCAGCAATGCTGCCGACACACTCCAGCACACGACCGCTGCGAGCAGCGCCTGTGGCAATTTCATCCATGCGGTAAAGTAATAAAGTGAGATGAGATAAACCAGATAGGGAATAACGGACCAGATGCCAAATAAGATAGTGGCACGTAGTGCGTCCAGCCCGCGCTCGGTGCCAACAATGTAATGTGCGATGAGGGCAAACGTGGGGAATAGCGGCACCAGTCCGGCAATATAATAGTTTCGGCTTTTCGCCAATACGCTGATGAGCAATACGATCAGCGCACCGATAACAGATTTGATAAACAATGACATAAGTATAACTTCTGGCTTAATTAAGCATCGTGAATGAACAGAGAATAGCGAAAAAGTATCGGGATGGAACAGTACGATCGCACAGCTTAAGATTTCAATTCGCGGTGATTTCGTTATTCTTAGCAGCAGAATGAATAAATACTACGCACGATAGCCTTATCGTACGCGAGTAAAATGCTAATGAATCTGGGAAAGGATTGATATTGAAGATGCAAAGTCACGCATTCACTAAGGGATTGGTTCCACTAAAGATTATTTCTACCGGCAGCGCGCTTCCTGCGCAGCGGGTGACCTCGGCTGAATTAGATGTGCGGCTCAATAAACCCGCCGGTTATGTCGAAAGCCGTTCAGGAATTATCTATCGCCACCATGCCGATAATCATGCGAGTCAGGCCGAACTCGGTGTGGAGGCGTTAAATGACGCGCTGGCTCGAGGCGTTATTTCACCTGCGTCAATCGATCTGCTGCTGTTTGCTTCCGCGATCCCGATTCAGGCGCTGCCTTATAGCGCCAGCCATGTATTAAAAGCATCGTCCCTGCCGAAAGGGACGGCCTGTTTTGATATTAATAGCAGCTGCGTCAGCTTTATTTCCGCGCTTCAGGTGGCGGCGGGGTTGTTAAATACCGGAGCCTATCGGCGCATTGCGATTGTCTCTACCGAACTCGCGTCGCGCGGTATTGACTGGGATGATGAAGAGTCGTCGTTGATTTTTGGTGATGGTGCCGCGTGCGCGATTGTCGAACGCGGTGATGGCAGCAGCGGGATTGCAGCATGTCTGCTGGAAACGTATCCGAAGGGCAATGAACTGTGCCAGATCCGGGCAGGCGGCACCTTGCGCAACCCGCGAGCGGGTATGGAACTGCATGATTTTCTGTTCCATATGCAGGGGAAACGGTTATTCAGGCAGGCTTCTGCCTTGATTGAGGGCTATTTGCAACGGCTGCTGGATGCCAGCGGTTTTACGCTAGATCAGATGGCGGCAGTGGTTCCGCATCAGGCCAGCCACCTGTCGCTGGAGCATATGCGTAAGCGGTTGGCGATCCCGACAGAAAGATTGATTGATATTTACCGCTATCACGGTAATCAGGTGGCGGCCTCGATTCCGACAGCGCTGCATCATGCCATCGTGACGCAACGCCTGCCTGAAGGCGAACCTGCGATGCTGGTCGGTACGGCCGCCGGGTTGACGCTGGGCGGAATGGTACTGATTCCATGAAGGTCTTCGTCACGGGCGCAACCAGTGGGTTGGGGCGTAACGCGGTGGAATGGCTGCTTCAGGCTGGGCATCAGGTGCTGGCCTGCGGGCGCGATCGCACGGTGGGGCAGCAGCTTGACCTGCTGGGTGCGCAGTTTGCCTGCATTGATTTGGTCGAAACGTCGGTAGAGCAGTATCGAACGCTGATGGCGGGCTGCGATGTGGTTTGGCACTGTGCGGCGAAATCATCGCCGTGGGGTCAATATGATGACTTCTATCAGAATAATACCGAGGTGACGGCGCGCTTGGCTGAGGCCGCTGGACAGTTGGGTATCCCACGTTTTGTTCACATCTCCACGCCCGCGATTTACTTTGACTACCAGCACCACCTGAATATTGACGAAAGCTACCGCGCGGCGCGCTTTGCCAATCACTATGCGCAGACCAAATTTCTGGCGGAAGAGCGCCTTCATGCGCTGACGCCGCGCTATCCGCAAACTACCTACGTGATTCTACGACCTCGTGGCCTGTTTGGCCCGCATGACCGCGTGATTCTACCGCGTATTCTGGAGCAGATCGCGGTAGGCGGTGGCGTGCTACGGCTCCCGCGCGGCGGTGCGGCGCTGCTGGATTTGACGTTTGTCGGCAACGTAGTGGAAGCAATGGCACTTGCCAGCCAGCGAACGGGGTTAGTTTCTGGCTCGGCGTATAACATTACCAATCATGAGCCCGCACGCCTTGCAGATATGCTTGAGCAACTGCTGGTCGGGCAGTTGGGGATGCATTATCGCGTCAGAGCGGTGCCGTACCTTCTGCTGCATGCGGTGGCCGGTGGAATGGAGTTGCTCTCGTGGTTTAGCCGGAAAGAGCCACTGCTGACGCGCTACAGTGCGGGAGCGGTGAATTTTGATATGACGCTCAGCGCGGAAAAAGCGCAGCAAGAGCTGGGCTATCAGCCGCGTTTTTCCCTCCAGCAAGGCATCGAATTAACCGGTAATTGGTTCAATATCCATCTTGCACAGCGGAGTTCTAACGGACATGGCTAATATTTCGACGTTTGAAGTAGGGTACTGCCTGCATCCGGGCTGCATGGCGTTGCGCGGTGCGGGGTGGAAGGTGTGCCGTTTTCCGGCGCGGGTCTGGATGCTGGAAAGTCAGGGCAAGCGCTGGCTGTGGGACACCGGTTATGCGCAGCATTTCACCGACGCCACGCGTTCAGGATTGTTTCAACTGTACCGCAGAATGACGCCGGTGCATTTTGAGACAAAAGAGGCGCTGATTCATCAGCTACACGCGCAGGGTATCCAACCTGCCGACATCGACGGCCTGATTATTTCCCATTTTCACGGTGACCATATCGCGGGGCTGCGGGATTTCCCCGCCGTGCCGTTTATCTGTTCGGCGCTCGGCTGGCAGCAGACGCGGAATCTACGCGGTTTCGCAGCCTTGAAGCGAGCATTCGTGCCCGCGCTGATCCCTGAGAATTTTGAGCAGGCGCTCCAGTTTGTCGAAAATTTCCCGCTTACCGATCTGCCTGCCGAGCTGGCACCCTTTACGCAAGGCTATGCGCTGCCCGGTAGCGATAAGGAAATCGTACTGGTGGCGCTGCCCGGCCATGCAGCCGGACACCTCGGTGCGTTTGTGCTGACCGAAAACGGCTGGGTGTTGCTGGCAAGTGATGCTGCCTGGTTGCCGCACAGCTATCGTGAAGGACGCGGGCCGTCGCGGTTGGCGAATTTGGTGATGGACGACCCAAAGGCCTATTACCAAACGTTAGACCAACTGCACCAGTTACATTTGAATGGGCAGGTCGAGATTCGGCTGTGTCACGAGGGTGACCTATGATCCCGCTGATGACGATCTGGCACTATTTACGCGCCAGACGCCTGCGTTTTACCACCCGTCAGGCGCTTGAACGCCATCAGCAGCGTCAGCTTTCTCGTTTTGCGCGACGAGTGATGGCGCGTAGCCCCTATTTTCGACCTTACTGCCATCTCCCGATCTCATCCTGGCCGATGATGGATAAAGCGGTAATGATGGCCGAGTTTGATCGGATGAATACCGCCGGGCTCAAGCGGGACGAACTTCTCGCATGCGCACGCCGCAGTGAGGACGACCGCGACTTTACGCCGAATGTAAACGGGTTCAGCGTCGGGCTGTCGTCCGGTACCTCTGGTCAGCGTGGCCTGTTTGTCGTTAGTCCGCACGAACAGCAGGTTTGGGCCGGAGGCATGCTGGCGAAAATGCTGCCGGATGGTTTACGCGCTGGTGAACGGGTGGCGCTGTTTCTGCGAGCGGATAACAACCTCTATCACAGCGTCGATAACCGTTGGCTCAGTCTGTCGTTTTACGATTTGTTCGCGCCGTTTGCTGAACATTTTTCGCGGCTGGAGGCATGGTCACCGTCGATTATCGTCGCCCCCGCACAGGTGCTACGCGAGCTGGCGTTGGCGGTACAGAGCGGTAAGCTGCGCCTGTCGGTCAAAAAGGTCATTTCCGTGGCCGAGGTGTTGGAACCGCAGGATAAGCAACTGTTGCAGCAGGTGTTCGGGCAGGTAGGGGAAGTGTATCAGGCGACGGAAGGCTTTCTGGCATCGACCTGTGAGCATGGCACGCTACACCTTAACGAAGAATTTATTCACATCGAGCCACAATGGATCGATGACGAACGCTTTACACCCGTCATTACCGATTTCACCCGCAGCACACAGCCGATTGTGCGCTATCGGCTGGATGATGTGTTGGTGAAGCAAAAAGCGCCCTGCGCGTGTGGTCGCGTGACGATGGCGATAGCCCGCATTGAAGGGCGCAGCGATGACAGCCTGCGATTGCCGGACAACTGCGGGGAACCGCAGACCGTCTTTGCGGATCTCTGTAGTCGAGTTATTGCCAATGCGTTGCCGCTACATGCCGACTATCGGTTGGTTCAGCAGGGAGACGCGACGCTGCATTTATCCGCCGCGTGCAGCCTGCCGGAACTGGAAGCCTGCCGAGACAGTCTGGCGCAGCAGTTTACGTTGCAGGGAATTGATACATCGCGGCTACGGTGGCAGTTAATCGCCGGTGAGATCGCACCAGAATTCACGCAAAAGCGCAGACGTATTACCCGCCAGAAGGAGGACGCATGATGCGATTTCCTCAAGGAACGATGCTATTACGGCTGAAAGCGCTGCTCTTTGGCTGGGGATCGGTTGGCGTGGTGTATCAACTGAGCGCGCAGTTTCAGGGGCAGGGAACGGTGTTACCGCCCTCGATTGTCGACGAATGGATTCCCTTTAGCCCCTCGGCTATCTGGCTGTATCTCTCCTTTTTCATCATCATTCCGCTGTCTTACTTATCCTGTCCGATGACACGTTTGGCTGGATTACGTCGGGCAACGCAGCTTACAGCGTTGATTGCAGGCATAGTGTATCTGACTTTTCCGACTACGATGACTTACCCACAGGTCGTCGGAGACGATCTCTCCGCCCGTCTGTTACAGCTTTTGCAACGTATCGATTCGCCGCAAAACTGCCTGCCGTCGCTGCATATTGCGCTGACGGTTCTGGCGGTGTGGGCGATGAGCGATAGCCAGCAGAAGGTGAAGACCGGCCTGTATCTTCTATGGGGAGCGGCGATTGCTTTTTCCATCCTGCAACTGCGTCGACACCTGTTCATCGATCTGGTGACTGGTGCGATGCTCGCAGGAATGGTCGGATGGGTCTTTTTGCGTAGTCGGGAGGCGGTAACGGCCATTTCCCCACGGGTTCCGTTGCCTAACGATAAGCGCCATCAGGAATGAAATCATGATCGATTTGGCATTACCGATAGTCTTCATGCTGGTTGTGGTGATTGGTGAAGCGCTGGCTTTACAGTGGATGCAGCGTGAGAAGGTGAACTGGCATGATGTCGTGTTCAACCTCAATTCAGGGCATATCATGCTGTGGCTCTTTCGCAGCGTGGAAATTTTTTGCTATGGCTATGTCGCGGCGAATTTCAGTTTTGGCTGGGTGGAAGCCTGGCCACCGATACTGATGTGGCTGTTCGCGATACTCGCCTGGGATTTCGGTTTTTATTGGCTACACCGCTTGCACCATACTTTTGGTGTGCTGTGGGCCGTGCATGTGGTTCATCATCAGGGTGAGCATTTCAATCTGTCGCTGGGCGTGCGTAACTCCTGGTATTCCTCGCTGACCTCAATTCCGTTCTTCCTGATTCTGGCGCTGCTCGGCGTTCCGCTGTACGTGTTCGTCACCGTTTCCATCCTGCATTACAGCGTCCAACTCTTTAACCATAATGCGATGACGCCCAAGCTGGGCTGGCTGGAAAAGGTGCTGGTGACACCCGCACATCACCGCGTACACCATGTAAACGATCGCGCTTACGCGGATAAGAACTTCGGCGGCACCTTCATTTTTTGGGACAAGCTGTTCGGCAGTTTTTGTCCACAACTGCCTGACACGCCTTTCCGTTACGGTGCAGGCAAAGAAACGCCATCGAAGAATCCGTTTTTGGCCAGTAATCTACCTTTTCTGTCGTATCTGAAACTGTCGGTACGCCGTACACGTCAGGCGACGTTTCACTGTACGCCGTTGGCGTTGCTTGTTGGGGCTATGCTGCTATTTGCGCTGGTGGTGGGCTACGTCTACCTGTATGGCTACGGTTATGATTCCGCCAACCTGTCGCAGGTGGCGCTCTTTCTGTTGCTGGTGGCCGGTGCGGTCGCGCTGGGCGGCATTTCCGAGGGGCGACGGTGGGGCATCTACGTTTGGCTACTGGTGGTACTGCTATTCCCTACCGTGTTTTTTGTCTATCTGGGTTGGGAAGCGCTTTACTGGAAAATAGCTATGCTGATGTTGGCACTACACGGGCTGGCGATGGCTGTCGGCTGGGGTCAGCGTCCGATCGTTGAAGGACATGAAAATGGCTAATGTGCTACCTGAGAAGCGGTATCCGGCGAAGGGTGAACACGCTTTTCATCGTGCACTACAGCGAGAAACGTCGGCCTATCTTCGTGCTAACCACGACCATCGCTTTGCCGATAGCGGCCAGTTCGTGAAGGCCGGATTACTCTTTTTATGCTGCATCGCCTGCTATGTGCTTTGCCTAGTGCAGCAGGCGGCATGGGCGTTCTTCCTGAGCTATTTTTCTTTCATCATGCTGTCGATGTTATTGAATATCATCGTTAATCATGATGCGTCCCATAATACTTTTTTCCGCAATCGAACATTGAACCGCCTGGTCGGGCGCATCGTGACGCTGCCATTAGGCATCGATCCTGACTACTGGCGCTGGCGTCATGTGGACTTCCACCATCTTTATCCGAACGTGGAACATTACGATCTGGATACGGAAGAGAATGGGATTTTCCGTCAAACGCCTTTTCAGCGCCACCATTCCTATATGCGTTATCAGCATCTTTACTGGCCGCTGGTGGCCGCCTTCTCGCTTCCCTATATCGCTTGGATCTTTGATTGGGCCGATCGCTTGGGTAAAACGCCAGTGAATGCTCGTTCAGTGCAGTCTGGCTATAGCGGTTGGTTGATTTTTATCGGCAGTAAAATCGCCCATATATTACTGGTGCTGGTTATTCCCATCATGGTGGGAACGGCGCACGGCATTAGTCCCGGTATCGTGCTGCTAAGCTATTTGCTTGGGCAAATGTTGGCATCCCTATTGGTGGTATTTTTACTGCTGGGGACGCACTGGGCTGAGGCTGAATTTTATGCCGTTGCGGATGCAGAGAGCATGCCTCAGGGCTGGTATCAGCACAACTTTGCGACTGCGTGTGACTGGCTGCCGACGCCGCGCTGGCTTGAGCACTGGACGGGAGGGCTGAATTTACATCTGACGCATCATCTTTTCCCTGGATGGCATCATCGCCATTACCCCGCGCTCGCTGCTATTTTACGGCGTGTTGCCGCCGAACATGGTATGAACTACCGCTGCATTACCTATCGTGAGCTACTGGCTAGCCAGAGTCGGTTTTTAAAATCGATGGGCGCAGGTCACGATCGGCGTACTGTTTCACATACCGCAGAACATAAATCAGAGGAAGAGTGATGCTTGCACCGTTGAAACCTCTACGCTATGAACAAGGTCGCGATCTGGCATTGCATCGGGCGCTGATGAAGGCGGCAAATGAGTATCTGGCAGAGACGGGCGATCACCGTTTTGCCAATGCGGGGTTTATCGGCAAGATGCTGTTTCTGGTGCTGCTGTGTCTGACGTTTTATGGTTTCAGCCTCCAGCAAACGACGCTGTTGGGTTTTGCTGGCTGCTACTTTGCCTTTATTTTTACCGCCATGTTTCTGGCGGTGAACGTGGTGCATGATGCCTCCCATAACGTCTTTTTCCGGCGGCCGTGGGCGAATCGTCTGCTCAATATTGTGGTGAGTATTCCGCTCGGCATGGATTCTGACTGCTGGCGAGTGCGGCATGTGATTTTTCATCATGCGCACGTGAATGTGCAGCACTACGATCTGGATATCGAAGAAAACGGCGTCTTGCGCCAATCACCCTACCATCGGTTTCGCTTCTTTATGCGCGCTCAGCGCTACTACTGGCCGATGGTGGCGTCGCTGACATTTCCCTGCATCATCTGGTTTTTTGACTGGCTCGATCGCGCGGGGAAAACGCAGGTGACGCGCAATATGACGCTTCAGGGCGTTAAGGGCTGGGGTGTGTTCCTGTTATCAAAAGTGCTACATGCTTTGTTAGCACTGGCGATCCCTTACTGGTTTTTGTCCCCATCCCCTATCAGCTTCAGCTCGCTGTTGCTGGTTTATCTGCTGAGCCAGATGTTGTCATCGCTGATTTTTGTCGTCCTGATTCTGGGGTCGCACTGGGCGAAAGGGACGTTCTATCAGGCGCCGGAAGATGGCCTATTCAGGCATGGTCGCTATCAGCATGTCTTTTCCACCACGGTAGATTGGACTACCCAGCCTGCATGGCTTGGCTACTGGCTGGGGCAGCTTAATATGCACCTGACCCACCATATTTTCCCCAACTGGAATCACCGGCACTATCCCGCGCTATCCAAAATTATTGCGGATGTTGCCCCGCGCCATGGCATTGAGTATCAGTGCATTACGCTAAAAGCGATTTTGGTTGAGCAGCAGCGCTTTCTTAAAAAGATGGGAAAGGGCAGCTAAAAATAGCCTGATATCCATTTTTATCAATATGTTAGATTTTTATCTGTATTCAAGGAGCGATACTTCATGCGTTATTTATCCCTAGCTGTTTCATCCCTGCTGTTCTTTTTCACCTCGTCCGTCTGGGCGATGGATTGCAGCAAGGCCAGTACCGACAGCGAGAAAATGATTTGCGCCAGCAGCCGCTTACAGCAGCTTGATGCCGTATTGAACAAGGCCTATCAGGGTTACGTGAAAAAGGCAGACAAAGTACAGGCGCGTCAGGAGCAGCGCGCCTGGCTGGCCGAACGCGATCGCTGTAAGGATGACGTTTGTCTGGGGAATGAGATGGTTTCCCGTATTCAGGATCTGTCCGGTAGTGAAAATATCTCCTTGATTACCCAGGCATCAGACCAGTGGGACTTCGTGCTCAGCGTGGCGACGTGCAATCTCGATTCCTCTTATTCAACCTGTGAAGGAACAGGTACGCTGGATATTTTTAAGAAAGGACGTGGCGAGCTGTTCCAGCGTATCGCAATGGAAAATATGTTCATCGAGCTGAACAAGAAAGGCGAAGTGACGGCAAATCTGATCGAGGTTTATGGCGAGAACAACAGCGGGTTGGTGATTGATGACGCTAACTTCGATCATCATGCGGATATCATGCTGCGTAACGGGAATAACGGGGCTTACGGCGGACCGTCTTACGATGTGTACCTGTTCGATGTGGAAAAGCAGCAGTTCACCCAGAATGCGCCGCTGACCGAATTAGCCAGTTCCAATCTTGGCCTGTTCGAGATCGATGAAAAAAGTAAGGCCATCACCACGTTTACCAAAAGCGGCTGCTGCTGGCACCAATGGTCAACCTACCAGATCGCTAACAATAACCCCGTCCTGATTGTTGAAACCACGGAAGCTTACTCCGAGGAGAAACAGGCGATGGTCGCTACCACTCGCGAGCTGGTGGGCGGTAAATGGAAAGTGACGGAAGAGATCGCGAAAATCGACGAACCGTAAGATTTCCCTGCTTGAGAGACGGCGCCGTTGTTGAATGCGGCGTCTGTCACTGCTTCGCCTATTCCCCTATTGCCGTTATTCCCCAGCGTTCTCCGATACTTTGCAAAAGTGTTACCTCAGGCGTGCTCATCATGACTTTTTTGCCACTTGCTAGACTGAGATGGCAGCCATGAAAAGGTAAATGCAGCGCCGATCGCGCAGCATGGCAAAACTTCACAAAAAAGACGTGTTTTGTTAACAACTCGTTTATGCGGTGTATTCTCTTACCCTACCTTGGAGACGTCTGACATGAGCACCCCCCAGAAACGTATGTACATCAACGGTGAGTTTGTTGAAAACAGAAGCGGGAAGTGGATTGACGTGGTAAACCCAGCTACCGAGCAGGTTATTTCACAGATCCCAGAAGGTTCCGCTGATGATGCAAAGAGAGCGATTGATGCAGCAGAAGCCGCACAGCCGGGCTGGGAAGCGTTGCCCGCAGTTGAACGTGGTGTTTGGCTACACAAAATAGCGGCCGGTATTCGCGAACGAGAAGCTGAACTGACTGACACCATCATTGCGGAAGGCGGTAAAACTCATGGTCTGGCGCAGACGGAGGTGCTGTTCACCGCCGACTATCTGGATTACATGGCAGAGTGGGCACGCCGCTATGAAGGTGAAATCATTCAGAGCGACCGGCCGAATGAAAATATCTTTGTCTTCCGTAAAGCGATTGGCGTCACGACCGGTATTCTGCCGTGGAACTTCCCCTTTTTCCTGATTGCACGTAAGGCCGCGCCTGCGCTGATCACTGGCAATACCATCGTCATCAAACCGAGCGAGATTACACCGAATAATGCGGTGATTTTCGCCGAAATCATTCACAAAATTGGCCTGCCGAAAGGCGTCATCAATTTTGTTACCGGCTACGGCCCGACGGTAGGGCAAGAACTGGCCGGTAACCCGAAAGTTGGCATGGTCAGTCTGACTGGCAGCGTGGCGGCGGGGATTGCTACCATGACGGCGGCGGCGCAAAACGTCACGAAGGTGTCGCTGGAGTTGGGCGGCAAAGCGCCAGCCATTGTGATGGATGACGCCGATCTCGATCTGGCAGTTAAAGCGATTGTCAGCTCTCGCGTCATCAACAGCGGGCAGGTGTGTAACTGTGCTGAGCGCGTTTACGTGCAAAAAGGTATTTACGACGAATTTATCTCGCGTATTAAAGCCGCGATGGAGCAGGTGACCTTCGGCAATACGGCGGAGAAAAAAGCGCTGGATATGGGGCCGCTAATTAGTGCGGCGGCGCTACAGCGTGTGGAAGATAAGGTGGCGAAAGCGGTGTCGCAGGGCGCGAAAGTGTTGCTTGGCGGCAAATCCGAAATCGGTACAGGCTATTTCTATCCGCCGACGCTATTGGTGAACGTGACGCAAGAGATGCCAATTATGCACGAAGAGGTGTTTGGCCCCGTGCTGCCAGTGGCGACCTTCGACACGTTGGAAGAGGCAATTACGATGGCGAACGACAGCGAATATGGCCTGACGTCATCGATCTATACTCAAAACATCAACACAGCGATGAAAGCGCTGAAAGGGCTGAAGTTCGGCGAAACCTACATCAACCGTGAAAACTTCGAGGCGATGCAGGGCTTCCATGCGGGCTGGCGTAAATCCGGCGTGGGTGGCGCGGACGGCAAGCACGGCTTGCAGGAATACCTGCAAACGCATGTCGCGTACCTTCAATTTCACTAAAAGCCGTTTCACTAAAGGCAACCTCACCAAAGGTAATGATGCTTGCTTAAGTGTGGGTTGAGGGGGAAACACGGCGATGAGGTTCCCGTAGGGACACCTCGCACCGTAGTGGCCCCCGGTATATCGTTCTTTAATCGATCGGCATTAGTTCTAGTGACGGTCATTCCACTTACCGTAACAGCGGCATAAACCAGAAGAAGGATGGGAAAGGACGATGATCATCTCTGCTTCAACGGACTATCGAGCAGCGGCGCAGCGTAGGCTGCCGCCGTTTCTTTTTCACTATATTGACGGCGGGGCGTATGGCGAGCACACGCTCAGGCGCAATACTGCCGATCTGGCGGATATCGCGCTGCGTCAGCGCATCCTGAAAAATATGTCCGACCTGAGTCTGGAAACGCAGTTGTTCGGTGAAAAACTGGCGATGCCAGTGGTGCTGGCTCCCGTGGGTCTGACCGGTATGTACGCCAGGCGTGGCGAGGTACAGGCGGCTCGTGCGGCGGCACAGAAGGGGATTCCGTTTACCCTATCCACGGTTTCAGTCTGCCCGATTGAGGAAGTGGCACCCGCCATCGATCGCCCAATGTGGTTCCAGCTCTACGTGTTAAAAGATCGTGGCTTTATGCGCAATGCGTTGGAGCGTGCGCAGGCTGCGGGGGTGAAGACGTTGGTGTTTACCGTGGATATGCCGACACCAGGTGCGCGCTATCGCGATGCGCATTCTGGCATGAGCGGGCCGAATGCGGCAGCGCGACGTATGTTACAGGCTGTGACTCATCCACAATGGTCGTGGGATGTCGGCCTGAACGGTAAGCCGCACGATTTGGGGAATGTCTCCGCCTACCGTGGCAAACCCACGACGCTGGAAGATTACATCGGCTGGCTGGCGGCGAACTTCGATCCCTCCATTTCCTGGCAGGATTTGGCGTGGATTCGAGAATTCTGGAAAGGGCCGATGATCATCAAAGGTATCCTCGACCCGGAAGATGCTAAGGACGCAGTGAGGTTCGGTGCAGACGGCATCGTCGTCTCGAATCACGGTGGTCGCCAACTGGATGGTGTGCTGTCAACGGCACATGCGTTGCCTGCCATCGCCGATGCGGTGAAAGGCGATATTACCATTCTGGCGGATTCTGGTATTCGTACCGGGCTGGACGTCGTGCGCATGATTGCGCTGGGCGCGGATGGCGTGATGCTCGGACGCGCGTTTGTCTACGCATTAGCCGCGGCGGGCGAGGCTGGCGTGGTTAACCTGCTGAGCCTGATCGAAAAAGAGATGCGTGTGGCGATGACGCTCACCGGTGCCAAATCCATTACTGACATTACCGCGGATTCGCTGGTGCAGGCTACCCAGCGGCGACTGGATAGTCTGTAAGCACGAGTCAGGCGGCGAGAGTGATCTTCTCGCCGCGTTTCCTGATGGCCTTTGAACCGTCCTCTGAACGTTGATAACCTGCACGCGATAAGACCGCGTTGGGGAAAAGTGAATGAGTGGACGAGCCATAATCGTGGTGGATTACGATCCACAGTGGGCGACGAATTACGCAACGGCGGCGAGGGCGCTAGCGCAGGCGCTCAGCGAGGTTGCGGTAAGCGTGCATCATATCGGCAGTACGGCTGTGCCGGGGTTACCCGCTAAACCGGTGATTGATATGCTGCTGGAAGTGGTTTCGCTGTCCGATTTGGACAGGCTGGATCACGTGATGGTCGATTTGGGCTATCGTCCGCGTGGCGAAAATGGCATGGCGGGACGTCGTTACTACACCAAGGGTGGCGACGCTCGAACTCATCACCTGCATGCCTTCGTCGTGGGGGACGCGCACATTCAGCGGCACCTGACTTTTCGTGATTATCTGCGGGCAAATCCTTCCGTGTGTGCGGAATACGCGGCAATAAAGCGTACTGCCGCACTGGTATGTGATAACGATGCTGCTGTGTATAGCCAGTTAAAAAATGACTTTATCGCCAGACATGACGTGAGTTTATAGCCACTTCCTCAGCACTATGCGCTTTTTCCTGTATTGCAAATACTCCACTTCGTTCTATATTTCGAGAGCAGATTGAACGAAGGGGAAATCGTTGTGAATATTAAAGGGCTTACGAAGGGATTCTTTATCCTTATCTTGTTTGTCGTCACGCTGGCGTTTTTTGACATACTGGCGCCATATTATTCCGCCATTCTATGGGCGGCAGTGTTGGCTATTATTTTCCATCCGCTGAAAAGTAAGATTCGGCAAAAATTAAACGATCGTAATGGTGTCGCCTCGCTGCTGACCGTCCTGATCATCTTCCTGATTGTTTTCATTCCATTGGGGATCATTGTTTCCTCGCTGGTGGTTGAAATTAACGGGGTTTACACCCGATTGCAGGATAGCAATACGCAATTCCCCGTCGTGCTGGCGGAGCTGCTTCAGCATCTGCCGAAGTGGGCGCGGCATTTCCTGGCTGAACACAATCTGGATAACGCTGCCAAAATACAGCAAGAGCTTTCTCAGGTAGCGCTGAAAGGCGGGCAATATCTGGCAGGCAGCGTGCTCTTGATCGGCAAAGGGACATTCACCTTCTTCATCGGTTTCGGGGTGATGCTCTACCTGCTCTTTTTCCTCTTGAAGGACGGTTCCTATCTGGTGAACCTGATTCTGGAATCGCTGCCGCTTTCCACCCATGTTAAACATCACCTGCTGGTGAAGTTTGCCGCCGTATCGCGGGCGACAGTGAAAGGCACTGTGGTTGTGGCGATTGTACAGGGCACACTGGGCGGCATTGCCTTCTCCATTGCAGGGATAGAAGGTAGCCTGCTG
This sequence comes from Pectobacterium zantedeschiae, assembly GCF_004137795.1. Lineage (GTDB taxonomy): Bacteria > Pseudomonadota > Gammaproteobacteria > Enterobacterales > Enterobacteriaceae > Pectobacterium > Pectobacterium zantedeschiae. Next base: position 94,086 of record NZ_NWTM01000005.1, on the reverse strand, counting down.
TGGGGCTCGCTGATGGCGTTCCTGTCACTGATCCCCGCCGTGGGTTCGGCGATTATCTGGGTGCCTGCCGCTATCTTCCTGTTCGCTACCGACATGCTCTGGCAGGCCATCTTCATTGTCGCGTTCTTTGTGCTGGTGATTGGGCTGGTGGACAACATTTTGCGTCCGCTGCTGGTGGGAAAAGACACCAAAATGCCGGATTACCTGATTCTGATCGCTACGCTGGGCGGTATGGAAATCTACGGTATCAACGGTTTTGTGATTGGTCCGCTGATTGCTGCGCTATTCATCGCCTGCTGGAACATCCTGTCCGGGCGCGACAATCAGGAAAATATTGAAGGCATCAGTGAAGATTTTATCGAAGAAGGGCGTCAGCATCCGAGTATGGCAAAACCCGAAGAGAGTGGGGTGCTAGAGGGCCAGGTAGGGGAAGGCCAGGCAGCGGAAGGTCAGGCCGTTGAACGTAAGACCACGGAATAAGTTCGATATCTGGTTGTGGGTAAGAAGGGTTGGCTTCGGCTGATTCCTCTTACGTCCAAATCTCTTGCCCCTCGGGCGTGATCCACACGACGCCTGCGGGGGCTTTGGCTAAGAACCACAGGCCAAATTCGTCTACGTCGTCAAATTCATCACTGGATTCGTCGGATGGGAAGGCGTTACGGAACTGATCGACCTGATACGTCGGTTCGCCTTGCAGATAATCCCCCTTACTGGCGAGCCTGATTTTTCCTGTGGTGATGAGGTGTTCTAATAGATTGAAAAACAGCGTCTGACGCTGTGCGTACGTTCTAGGGTTGCTCCGACATTCCACCGCAATATGTTGCCATATGGCACCCATCGACAGCCCGTATGCGCTGGTCGTGACCGCATCAAAAATGTCGTCGTCGTTCATCTTTTCCCTTTTTCAGAAGCCCACATTTCTAACGTGTTGGGTCATAGGCATTGACCTCATGGCTCCACGCAATAGCGCGATCGTCAACCGCGACGTACCATTCACAGTGCGTAAGGGCACCACGAATCTCGGATAAACACTGGCACCAGTGTTGTACGCCAATCAAGGTTGCTTCTTCATCGTTGTCGGGCAGTTTGGTGGAGCCGGAGAGCACGATCCCCTTCCTGAACACGTTACCCGTTTTCACATTGAGGGCAAAATCAAAGGATTCCCAGTTCAGTCCTACACCCGTCGTCAGATATTTCTCAATTTGGTCATTAACGGAATGGCGCTGGACGATCTCCTTCACGGCAGATATCTCTTTCTGGCTCAGGGATTTTTTACGTCGAGCGGTGTAATAGAGAGAAATTGCCACGTTGCCTCGTTCGTCGATAGTGTTTAAGGTGATGTAATACAGAATAAATTTTCGAATAAAAAACGACGGAAAATAATCAGGAAGTTCTGACTTTATAAAGGTAAGGGATGATTATGTTGGGGAAAATTCTCCTGATCGGGATAAGTGCGGTATTACTCAGCGGATGTTCGGCTGCAACGTATAGCAATAAGCTTCAGGACTATCAGGGAACGGATCGTGTTGGGATAACGTTTGATAACCGTAATCTTGACTATATTCGCGTTTATCCGACGACCGATAGATGTATTGATGTTGGCGCACATGAAAATGGCTATACCAATAATGCTTTTGGGTTCCAAACTAAGCTCAATAATAAAGCGCTCGGCTTCCCGGCTATTCCTGAAACGCCAACGATGATTCGTGAGTTTTGGGTCAGCGCGCAACACAATATTGCGGTCAGAATGATTGCTGCTAATGGTGGTTTTACTACCGTAACGTTTAAGCCTGTGGTCGGGAATTATTACTATGTTACTGGTAAATATGTTGATGCTTATTCGCCACGCCGCGTTGAAGTCTACGAAGTGTTTAAGACCGAAAAAGGTGACTACGACCGTAGGCTAGTCAACGATTTAATGCTGAAAAACTGTGGTCAATATGCATTGAAATCGCCGAATTTTTAATTATTGGCCAGACAGTGGCCCTGTTTGGTTGTCTCAATGCTCAATCGAGCCTTACGTCAGCTGTTTTCACTGGTGTGCTAACAGCATTCGATCACGTTGATATAGTCTGGACAAGACTTGATGATATTCCCATCGTTCGTTATCAATGCCAGACCTTCTATTCTCGCCTGAGAGACTAACATTCGGTCAAACGGGTCTTGGTGCATGTCGGGTAAGTCAGCAAGGTTATAGGCGTGGGTTGCCTGCATCGGAATCTCAAGGTAACCCGCTGATAATAAACCTTTCGTTATAGCCTCAGCATCAATGCTAAAGCTGGGTTTGTTCAACGCAGTTTTGATTGCTATCTCTTGTATGCTGATGGAGGAAAAGTAAAAACGGTTACTGTCATCGGAAAGAATGGCGATTTGTCGTAGCTGTGCAATTAGTCTGGAAGCTGCACTAGCGTTCTCAATTGCTGTGCCAGTTGGTCAACGTTTTTTGCACCTGTTGCGGCCTCTACCGTCAGATTTTCCAACGTATTGTCGTTATCGCGAACCAGCACGCCGTTACGGTATAAAAACGTCATCGTGACGAAGAATGCTGTTCGCTTATTGCCATCATTAAAAATATGGCCACGTGCCACAGCCACCCAGTAAGTGGCGGCCAGCTCGAAGATGTCTGTTATCCCTTCATAATGCGTGCGGTTCTGCACTCGGTAGATTATCGCTTCTGCTCGTCCCGGATCGGGCATTCCCGCTACGCCAGGTAAATGTCGCAATATCCGATCATGAAAGGCGATCACTTCTTGTGCGCTAACCCAGTTCATCGGTCAGTCAGCGCTTCGATAGTGTGGCCGTGGCGCTGCATGATGAGATCAAATTCGGCGTCTAACTTGGCATTTTGGTATGCCTCGAATTCCGCTTTGCTGATCACCACCGCGGAACTTCCATCCCGACGAGTAATTTCGACCGGTTCGCCGTGGGTTGCAGCATCTAATAATTCTGAAATGTTGGCTCTGGCTTGAGTAGAAGTGTAGGTTCGCATCGTGTCTCTCCTGATATGTACATCTAAAATGTACGCTTTAGCTGTGCATTACTCAACGAGAACGTTGTGGTTGGATTGTAGATGGCTTGCGTATGGTATGGATTTTCCGCTGATTGCCATCATTGCAGGGATCAGGTGCGCACAGGCGCTGAAATAGGCGCTGAGTTGGTGAATAACATTAGTCGGGAAGAGAATATTTCAATGCTTCCTGTAGAAATCAGAAAGCCAATTGATAAAGCCACGCCACTTTTCGCTCAGGCAATCAATGATAAGGAAAAACTGGAGTGCGTTTTTTCTTTCTATAGAATGGCTCAGTCTGGTGGGAATGAACTTTATTTTAAGATGAAACTTCGGGATGCACTTATCAGCAATATCCGTTTTTTCTATCCTAACTCACTGACTCATAATGAAGTTCAGCCACAGGAAAGTGTATCATTCAAATTTGCTTCTATTGAATGGGAGCATGTTATTGCGAGAACAAGTGCATACATGCTTTGGCAGAATGTAGCTTACTGATTATATTAAAGGCCGATTTATTTTCGGCCTGATTTTTTTGAACCATATTTAATATTAATAAATATGATTATGGCAATTGAAAGTAACATCAGTTTCATCCAATGCTCTGGAATAAATGAGACATAAAAAAACCATAATCCAATTGTTATAATAACTAAAACTTCAGTGACTATAAAATTCCTTATAATATATCTTAGCATATTTTTTAAACTCATTGTCTTATGACTCCATTAATTAAATTGATCATTTCTTCTTCGCTTTTTGAATTGATTGGAATATATGGTGAGAGAATTGGTTCTATTAAAAGTATAACATTTCTAATTTCTGTGAATAAAATAACGCATATAGTGCGGGATTAATATCCCGTAAATGACGGGCTGACATAGCCGCTTTCTGAACTTTGCCATAAAATGCTGTTACTGTTATAGCCCAATAAGATGTTTGATTAATTTTTTTGCGTAAGGATGCATTGAAATTAAGAGTAGTGCTAATAAATTTAGCTAATGCATATGATATTGATTCTTTTATCGCTCTGTTTGTGGAGAACTCAGACGTTACACCTAAGATTGCTTTGGCTATTGTTTTTTGTTTATTTTCATCAAAATCTTTCATTAAATTATCGATGTAAATTTTCACCATATCCAGAATAACATCATCTCTTTTAAATACTTCTTTTATAGCGCTAACCATTCTGGAATCTTCATACTGTAATTCTTGACAGACATCGTTATATTTCTCAAAGAGGCATGATGAATACCAACTTGTTCTTTCCATACCACTATATAGGTCAGTTGTTAAGCTTATTGAGTTGCTCTTTAATTTCTTCGTGATGTCACCTAAATGGGTTGCGAGAACCTTGTCAGATTCCATTTTGTATTTTAAATATTCTGATAATTGCACTACATATTCCTTTTAGTAGACTTTTTTCTCCTTTTATATGCAGGCAGTTTACCTGAGTAACTGGCAATATTTCAATATTTTTGCTTGTCTGATAATTTGCATCCTACTAATTATGGTATGGAAACATTGTTTTTTGAGAAAATACGATAATATATCCTTATATAAATAAAAATTAGTAGTTATAGATTGTGATGAAAAAGCCCGCGATATCGCAGGCTTATTGGTTTTTTGATGGAGGATGATTTTTCGTGAATCGTTATTCGATGTTTTGAATCTGTTCCCGCATCTGCTCGATCAGCACTTTCAACTCAATTGCTGAGGCGGTGACGTCGGCGTTGATGGATTTCGAGGCCAGCGTGTTCGATTCGCGATTGAATTCCTGCATCATGAAGTCGAGGCGGCGGCCGACGGCTTCTTCTTTCTTCAGGATTTTGTAGGTTTCTTTGACGTGAGCGTCGAGGCGGTCGAGTTCTTCGGCGACGTCAACGCGCTGCGCCATCAGCACCAGTTCCTGTTCCAGACGGTTATTTTCCAGCTGTACCTGCGCATCTTCCAGCTTGCTTTGCAGGCGCTCGCGCTGCCATAGCAAGATGTTCGGCATTTGGGCGCGTACTTTGACGACTTCGGCACTGACACCCGCCAGACGCTGTTCGATCAGTGCTTTCAGCGCGTTGCCTTCGCTTTCACGGGCGGCGATAAAGTCATCCAGTGCACCTTCCAGTGCTTTCAGCAGTTCGGCGCTGATGGCGTCCAGATCCTGCTCTTCTGCCGACATCACGCCGGGCCAGCGCAGAATATCGACTGGGTTGATTTCACCTTCGTCGCTCTGCATTTTGACCCAGTTGGCGGCGTTAACCAGCTGTTTCGCCAGTTTTTCGTTCAAAATCAGCGCGCTTTGCGCACTCGGATCGAGCTCAAAACGCAGGTTGCATTCGATTTTTCCACGGGTCAAACGGGCGCGGATACGCTCACGGGCGACGGGTTCGAGGCTGCGGAATTGTTCCGGTAAACGAAGATAGGTTTCCAGATAGCGCTGGTTAACGGAACGCAGTTCCCAGGCTGCGCTTCCCCAGTTGCCCTTGATTTCTCGGCGGGCGTAAGCGGTCATGCTGCGAATCATTGGTGCATACCTGTAAAGCAAATGATGCGAGGGATTATAGCGTTGAGTCCCGCGCAGGGGATAGGAAAAACCGTCCGTGGTGTGGCGTCTGTCGTGAATCAGGCGGCGTAAAGCAGAGTCTCGTGCTGTCTGGCGATGTCGCGACAGCGGTTTTTCATCATCTGTTTCAGTTGCAGCGTCGCCTGTGATTGTGGGTTGTCGCGGCGGCTGATCAGCGTGACTTCAAAAGGCAGCGGCTGGTCAATAGGGACGATTTTTAGCTGGTCGGCATAGCGGCAGGCGGTGAAGAGATCGACGATACCCGCGCCGCCGCCCGCCAGTACCATGTCGGCAATCACCGAGTAGGTTTTGATATAGAGTGAAGCCGCCGGTTTTAGTGCCTTGTCGCGCAGCGCACGGTGTACCACCTGACCGAGCGGGTCTTGGTGCTGCATCATTAGCAGATTGTTGTTGCACAACCATTCCAGCGAAACCGGACCATTTATCGGACTATTTTTGGGCAGCAGAGCAACCATCGTGGATTGGAACAGCGGTTCTGCCAGCAGTTCAGACGGCACCTGCTGACCAAAAATCAGTGCGAAATCGAGCTGGTTTTGCAGGATGTTCTGGCACAGCGTGCTGAAGTGTTCGGTCACCAGCTCGACGTTAACCGATGCGGCCTGCTTATGAAAATCCACCAGCGTCGGTGCGACGATCATCTGCCCGAACGCGTGTGCTGCACCCAGCCGTACGGAGTGGGCTTTGCTGGTTTTGATTTGTTCGGTGAGGGAACTGATGCTTTGCAGATGGCTGAAAAGTTCCTGCACTTTCGGTATCAGGCGCAGCCCTTCTTCGGTCGCGATCATTCCCTGCGTGCGACGTTCAAACAGGGAAAAACCAAGCTGCTGTTCCGCATGGTTTAGCACCCGGCTGACGTTGGGCTGTGAGACGTTGAGCAACCGGGCAGCACCGCTGATGGTGCCTGCCTGAACAATGGCCTGGAAGATTTCAATATGGCGTAATCGCATGAGTGCAGGCTCCGGCTGACGCTTTCTGATGAACGTCGTATGAGTAATAACCAAAAGGTCTGCAATTATTACGCCAGGTTATAAGGCCGTGATTGGTGGCTTTTAAGCGATCGATGAGAACAATTTGTGCACTATTTTGATGCCCAATAATGGTGCGATTGCACCGATATCGGGCGATCTGGTTCTGTTTCGGCTGCTGACTGCTTAACGATAGATATCGGCGACGGGTTCTTCTCCCACGTAGCCATAGCCGCGGTACATTCCTTCACTGTTGAACGGCAGGGCGATGTTGCCGGCTTTATCGACGGCAATCATCCCGCCGCTGCCGTCCATCCGCAGTAATTTTTCCATCACCACGCGGTCGCTGGCCTGTTGTAGCGTCAGTCCAGCGTACTCCATTAGCGCCGAGACATCATAAGCGGCGACGGCGCGCATAAAGACTTCACCCGTGCCAGTGCAGGAAACCGCGACCGTCTGGTTATTGGCGTAACAGCCTGCGCCGATGATTGGGCTATCGCCCACGCGCCCTGCCTGTTTGTTGGTCATACCGCCTGTCGAGGTTGCTGCGGCGAGATTCCCCGCGCTGTCGAGTGCGACTGCGCCGACGGTGCCGAACTTACGGTCGGGATCGATAGGGTCGTTCTGTCCGTCATGATCGAGGATGACGCGGCCTGAACCCGCCTGCGCGTTATGTAACTGCTGGCGGCGTTCGTCGGTGGAGAAAAATGCAGGCTCAACCCTTTCCAGCCCGTGCTGGTCTGCAAATGCTTCTGCGCCATCGGCGGTAAACATTACATGCGGACTGGCTTCGAGAACGGTACGTGCTGCCAGAATCGGGTTACGGATATGGCTAACGCAACTGACCGCACCCGCATCCAGCGAGCGTCCATCCATGATGCTGGCATCCAGTTCGTGGGTTTCCGCGTGGGTGAACACTGAACCGTGTCCGGCATTAAACAACGGGCACTCTTCCAGCCGCCGGACGGCTTCCGTTACGGCGTCCAGCGCACTGCCGTTTTCAGCCAGAATGCGTTGTCCGCTGGCAACAATCTCGGACAGTGCTGCCAGATAACGTTGCTCTTTTTCAGCGCTCATGGCCGAGCGGGTCAGCGCACCTGCGCCACCGTGGATCACAATCACGGGTTTCGTCATGCGATAAATTCTCTTTTCAGTCGGTTTACGCCTCTTTAAAAGAGGCGGATAGACCGGAATCAGTTTTGCGTTGTCGCCAGATAGGAAAACGCGCCCAGCAGGCTGGTGATTTCCCGCATGCTTTGCGCCGTATAACCTACGGTTATGGCATCCAAACGTTCAACGCTCGGCAGCAGACAGAATAGATCGGCCAGTACCGGTTTTGCCACCATCAGTTCAAGACGGTAGGGCGCCTGAATCCGTGAGTTCAATGTGCGGTGTGCTTTTTCCACTGCTGCCTTTGCTGCGTCACGAATCACCTGACGTGCCTGTTCGGTGCTGAGGGATTCCGCGGCGTGCTGTGAGATAGCGCGTTTGACGCAGGCATAGTCAGTAGCGGGGTAGTAGCGGGCAATCCAGCTTTGGAGCGTGTCGTCGCCGCTGACCAGCCAAAGCGGTGTCTTTTGCTCCACACCGGCGGCGGCGTAGATGTCGCTTTCGCCCATGATTTCACCGTTGATGCGTACGCGGTAGAAGGCGCGGCCGTTGATGGTGTGCGATAGCACGCCGAACTCGCCTGCGGCGCTGTGGTAGCCGATGAACATCAGGCCGTCGAACTGCTGCTGCTCCAACCCTTCGACCATCGAATAGCCGCGCGGTTTGCCTTGCACTAACCGGGCGCGTGCGTCGATGTTCTCCGCACGTAGGTTAACCATTGCCGCATGGCTGTCTGCGACCACCACTTCTGTCGCGCCACCTGCGAACGCGCCGTCGATGGCGGCGTTCACTTCCTGTTCCATCAGGCCGCGTGCCAGTTGGTATTCAGCGGTGCCGGGGCTGCATTGCTCCGGGCGCATCACGCCTGCGATCCCTTCGATATCAGCAGAGATAAAAATTTTCATAATCAGTTTCCTACGGGAGAATGTCCTACGGAAGAGAGAGCCGCGGCTAGTCTATCCAACGCCTGTGGTAGCGTCGGGCGATGATGGCCGCGAAAACCGGTAACGGCGTCAGCCTGAAGCATGGCGTCGAGCACCGCGTGTTCGGTCGCATCGGCGGCGGCGCTTAACAGCGGTTCAAGCTGCGCATCCTCCGGCGGTTGCGGTTGTGGATGGGTGGAGAACGCGACGGCGATGTCACCGGAACCATGTCCCCAGTAGCTGCCGAGTCGTCCCAACCCCGCACCTGCACGTTTGGCGATGCGCTTAAGCTGGCGAGCATCGAGCGGAGCATCCGTCGCCATGATAATGATGATCGAGCCAGCGTCCTGCTGCGGTGCGAGCCCCGGTATAAGGGGCGCGATGACGTCTCCCATCTGCACGCCGTCCAGCGTCAACGAGGAAAGCGTGCCGAAGTTTGCCAACACCAGTACACCGAGCGTGGCGTTTAATTCGGGAATCAGGCGTGATGCGGTGCCGATGCCGCCTTTTAGACTAAAGCAGCTCATGCCTCTTCCTGCACCGACGCTACCGCGTGCGAAGTTGTCCGTTGCGCTATCCAGCGCGTGCCGCGCCATGTGTTCCGTCACCGCGAGCGCTTGAATGTCATTCAGCCAGCCGTCGTTGCACTCCAACGCCAGCGGGTTAACCGTCGGCAGCGCGCGACCCAGTTCAGGATTGCGGGAAATCGCGTCGCGCACTAGCGTGGTAAATAACGTACCAGTTGCCAGCGTGTTGCTGAGCAGGATGGGCGTTTGCAGCAGCCCCAACTCCTCAATCTGCACCAGTCCGACAGGTTTGGCGAAGCCGTTCAGCACCGCCGCGCCGCAGGGCAGAGGCTGGGTGAACAGGTTCTCGCCCGGCGGGACAATCGCGGTCACGCCAGTTTGCACTTCCCCCGCCGCAAGCGTGCAGTGGCCGACGCGTACGCCTGCCACATCGCTAATGCTGTTATGTGGCCCGCTGGCCGAGCGTGGCGTACCCAACTGCCGCGTCGTTTTCCAGCGTTGTAGCACCAACGCCTGCTGTTGCTGGTGATAGTCTTTCATCTGGTGATCGCCGTGCATCGCCTTCCTCAGCTTTTCAGTTTGGGATCGAGCGTATCACGCAGCGCATCCCCGAGTAGGTTAAACGCCAGTACGGTGAAGAAAATCGCCAGACCGGGGAACACGCTAACGTGCCACGCGCCCGCCATCATCAGGCTACGGCTCATCGCCAGAATATTGCCCCATTCTGGCACACCCGGCTCTGGGCCAAGGCCGATGAAGCTCAGTCCCGCGGCGGTCAGGATGCTGGTGCCGATACGCATGGTGAAATAGACGATCACGTTAGGCAGCGTGCCGGGCAGGATGTGGCGCATCAGCACGATGCGATCTGGCGCACCAGCGCAGCGTACTGCTTCTACATAGGCCGCCTGTTTCAATGACAGCGTGGAGGCTCGCACGATGCGCGCGAAGACTGGCACGCTGAAAACCGCTACGGCGATAATCACGTTATTCAGACCGGGGCCGAGGATCGCGACGACCGCAATCGCCAGCAGCATGCCGGGGAAGGCGAACAGCACGTCGGAACCGCGCATGATCAGCGTATCAACCCAGCGGCCGTAGTACCCCGCCAGCAGGCCGAGTACGATGCCTACCAGCATTCCCAGCGTGACGGAGAAAATGCCGATATATAACGAGATGCGAGCACCGTAGATGATACGGCTCATCACATCGCGCCCGAGATCGTCGGTGCCCATCCAGTGTGCTGCCGAAGGCGGCGAAGCCAGCGCCATCCAGTCGGGCTCCATTGGGTTCCACGGTGCCAGCCATGGGGCGAAAATGGCGACCAGTACCAGCAGCAGAACGAAGCTGCTGGAAATTATCGCCATTGGGTTACGGATAAAGACCTGAACGAAATCGCGCCACGGCGAACGTATCGTTTCTTCATCAAGCGTGGCAACGGCCACGACGGGTTCGGAAGGGGGGTTCATCGTGTCTCCTAACGTAGGCGAATCGCCGGATTGACCACCGCGTACAGCAGGTCGACCAACAGGTTAATGACAATAAATTCAAACACGAACAGCATCACTAGCGCCTGAATGACTGGCTGATCCTGCGTCTTGATTGATTCAATCAGCAGCCAACCCAGTCCCGGCCAGCTAAATACGCTTTCGACCACGATGGAGCCACCGAGCAGGAAGCCGAATTGCAGCCCGAGCATGGTGATGACCGGAATCAGTGCGTTACGCATCACGTGTTTCCAGGTGACCAGCCGATTGCGCAGCCCCTTGGAGCGGGCGGTGCGTACGTAGTCTTCCTGTGCGACTTCCAGAAACGCGGAACGAGTAAAGCGTGCCATGACGGCGGCTACCGATGCTCCAAGCGTCAGCGCTGGCAGAATGATATCGCTGGGCTGATTAAAGCCGCTGACGGAAAAGACGCCGAACGGCATGGCCACAAACTGAATCAGCAACAGGCCGAGCCAGAACGGTGGCATAGAAATCCCGCCGACTGCGAAACTCATTAGCGCCCAGTCCTGCCATTTACCGCGCTTGAGCGCGGAAACCACGCCGATCAGCAGGCCAAGCAGTACTGACCAGACAAAGCCCGCCAGCGCCAGCCACATGGTGGGCATGAAACTCTTGCTGATGACGTCGATGACTGGCTGCTGGGTGCGGTACGTCACACCCAGATCGCCGCTGAACAGGCCGCCGAGCCAATGGACATATTGCTGCGGCAGCGGATCGTTCAACCCTAATTGCTGACGGGCGGCTTCCACCGCCTCAATGGTCGCGTCAGCACCGGCGTAAATACGTGCCGGGTCACCCGGCAGCAGTTTGATAAAACCGAACACTAACAGGGAGACCACCAGCAAAACCGGGATCATTTCCAGCAAACGTCGGACGATATAAGCAAACATGGCGTTCTCCCTGACCGATTACTTGAATTCAGCCTGATCGAAGATCAGCGAGCCATCAGCCAGCATGTACACGCCGTCGAGGTTCTTGGTTTTGCCGACCACGTTGTCCGGCGACCCCAGGAAGACTACTGGCGCATCCTGCCAAATCTGGCGCTGTGCATCAGCGTAAGCGGCGGCACGTTTGTCTGCATCGGCAGTCGCCAACCCAGCGGTAATCGCTTTATCCGTTACCGGATTGCTGTAGTAGGAGACGTTGTAAGCAACTGGAACCCAGGATTCAGTGGCGAACAGTGGACGCAGCGCCCAGTCAGCATCGCCTGTAGATGGCGACCAGCCGTTATAGAACAGGTCAAATTCGGCGTCTTTCGGATCTTTCACGCCAAACAGTTTGGCGTTACGCATCCCAGAATCCATCGGGGTAACGGTAACTTTGATACCAACCTGCTCTAACTGCTGTTTGAAGAACTGCGCGCTACGGATGTAGTCGGTGCGGTTCGTCGTCCACAGTTTCAGACTCAGGCCGTTGGCGTAGCCCGCTTCTTTCAGCAGTGCTTTGGCTTTCTCTGGGTTATAGGTGTAGTTCGGCGAGCTTTGGCGGGCGAAGAACTGCACGTCTGGCGCCATAGCGGAAGCGGCAGGAACGCCCATGCCTGCAAAGCCGACTTTCAGCCAGATATCGCGGTTGATGGCGTAGTTAAGTGCCTGACGCACGCGGATATCGTTCAACGGCGGACGCAGGTTGTTCATTGCCAGCCAGAACTGATAAATACTTGGGTCGCGCTGGATCGCCAGCTTGCTGTCGTTTTGTACGGTGCCGATCAGGTCGGAAGGCAGCGGATACACGGCATCTACCTGGCCGGATTTCAGTGACGCGACGCGAGTGGAATCTTCCGGCGTCGGGTAGAAGGTCACGCTGTCGACTTTCGGCCAGCCTTTCTGCCAGTAATTGTCGAATTTCACCAGCTTCACGTCTTTACCCTGCTGCCATTCGGTGAACTTGAACGGGCCAGTACCGACTGGATGCACACGTAGCTGTGCTTCATCTGGGTATTTCTTCAGTGCTTCCGGGCTGTGCATAACAGCAGACGGGTGCGCCAGCGTGTTCACAAAGGCACCGAAGGATTTATTCAGCTCAATTTTAACCTGCGTTGGTGACAGCACGGTGACGGTTTGCACCATGTTAAACAGGCTGTTGCGCTTTAAGCCTTTGCTCTGATCCGCTAAGCGATCGAGGTTGGCTTTAACGGCGTCGGCATTGAAGGGGGTGCCGTCCTGGAAGGTGATGCCTTCACGCAGCGTCACGACAAACTCAGTGGCGGTGTCATTGCTGGTATAGCCCGTCGCCAGACGCGGTACCAGCTTCATTTTGTTATCGAACTGGAACAGACGCTCGAAGATGCCGCTCTGAATGGAGTAGCTCAGCGTGTCCGAGGTATCGTGCGGGTCGAGCCCGGTGATATCGGCATAGATAGAAATACGAAGGTCTTGCGCCTGGGCAACAGCAGCCAGACACAGTGAGAGCCCGAGGGCAACGGCAGAGCGGCGAACGAATGGCTTCATGGTTATCTCTCCTGGTCAGCAATGAACGTGTGTTGTGTTTTATAAATGTGTCGTGTTTTGTCGCTATATTTTTGTAACTACGTCGTACTTCAGGCTGCCGATTCGTTGTCGGCGACCCAGTGCTGCGGCGCAACCTCGCGGTAGCGCGTTTTGGCGACGACCTCACCTGCTTTACGCAAGGGGGAGGGAATTTCGCTGTCGTCAAACTGGCGTGCGCCGCGACGGGTTGGATCGGCAATCGGAACCGAGGCCAACAGGCGGCGGGTGTACGGATGTTGCGGGTCGTTAAACACCGACTGGCGCGGACCGATCTCCACAATCTGGCCGAGGTACATCACCGCAACGCGGTTGGCGATGCGTTCGACCACGGCCATATCGTGCGAGATGAAAATCCACGACACGCCGGTTTTCTTCTGAAGATCCATCATCAGGTTGACGACCTGCGCTTGAATCGACACGTCGAGTGCCGAAACGGCTTCGTCAGCAATAATGACCTGCGGCTGTAGTGCCATCGCTCGGGCAATCGCGATGCGTTGACGCTGCCCGCCGGAAAATTCGTGTGGATAGCGGCGCGCGTGTTCAGGCAGCAGGCCGACGCTTTTTAGCAGCGCCTGTACCTGCGGTGTCGCCTCTTCCAGCGATTTCACCAGTCCGTGCAGCAGCAGCGGTTCGGCGATGGTGAAGCCGACCGTCAGGCGCGGGTTGAGCGAGGCGTAGGGGTCTTGAAACACCATCTGCATTTCCCGGCGTAGCGGTTGGAAATCACGCTCTTTCATCTGGGAAATTTCATTGCCTTGAAAATGAATGCTCTCGGCTTCGCTCTGTACCAGACGCAGCAGCGCGCGTCCGGTGGTGGACTTGCCGCAGCCACTTTCGCCGACGATAGCCAGCGTTTCACCCGGCCAGACGTTGAAATCGATCTGTTCTACCGCGTGAACGTGGTGGGTGATGGTGGATAAAATCCCGCTGCGCATGGGGTAATACACGCTCAGCCCGCGAATATCCAACAGCGGTTCTGCGTCATAACGCGCGGTGACCTGCTCACTCTCTTCTGGATCGGCTGCCTGTCCCAACAGTGGGAAGCGCTTCGGCCACAGGCTATCGCGCATGTCGCCCAGTTTCGGGACCGCGGCCAGCAGTGACTGGGTATAAGGATGTTGCGGTGCAGCGAAAATCTGTTCAACAGTGCCTTGCTCTACGATCTCGCCGCGATACATCACCACCACTCGGTCAGCGATTTCCGCGACCACGCCCATATCGTGGGTAATAAACAGGACTGACATATCGCTCTGCTGTTGCAGGTCACGCAGGATTTGCAGAATACGCGCCTGCACGGTGACATCCAGCGCGGTGGTGGGTTCATCGGCAATCAATAGCTGCGGATCGCAAGCCAGCGCTTGTGCAATCATCACACGCTGACGCATCCCGCCGGACAGCGAGTGCGGGTAGCTTTTCATCACGCGATCGACGTCAGCGATACGCACCTTGCGCAGTAGCTCACGGGCTTTTTTGTCCGCGCTGGCGGCATCACAGATTTTGTGGTCAAGCAGGGCTTCCGTGAGCTGATCGCCGACTTTCAGCACCGGATTGAGTGACGTCATCGGTTCCTGGAAAATCATGGCGAGATCGCGGCCACGCAGCTTACGGCGTGCTTCCGCTTTCATGCTCAACAGGTCATGCTGCTTGCCGTCGCGTGCGGTGAAACGGAGTGCGCCGCGTTCGATGTTGGCAGAGTCCGCCAGCAGCCCCATCACGGCGAGTGACGTCACAGACTTGCCCGAACCACTTTCGCCGACCACGGCGACCACTTCCCCTTTATTAACGGTAAAGGAAATGCCTTTTAGCGCTTGATGCGTACCGGAACGGCCGCTAAAGCTAACGCTCAGGTCGTCGATTTCCAATACAGGTCGAGGGGCGTTACCGGGTGCTGTGGCGGCACCCGCGTGCATGATATCCGTCATGGTCACTCCGGTTGAGGGTTTTAGGGTTGCTTCGGTTGAGTGCGTCATAGCCAGATTCGGCCAAGGTTATAGGTCAGATAAGGCGAGCTGTCGGCGGCCAGCCAGATCGGTCCGTCGAGATCGACATGCTCGGCATCTGCGGCAACCGGCAGCGCGGCTTCCATTGCCATCGATGAGCCCAGCGTGCAGCCAACCATAATGCGCAGGCCATGAAATTGAGCTTCACGTACCATTGCCAGTGCTTCGGTCAATCCGCCGCACTTGTCCAGCTTGATATTGATCATGTCGTAGCGACGACGCAGACCGACGATATCTCCGCTGTGGCGGCAGCTTTCATCTGCACAGATAGGAATAGGGTGGGCGAAACGCTGCAAGTCCTCGTCCTTACCGACAGGAAGCGGTTGCTCAATCATCGCGACCTGATAAGGCAGCAGGGCGGTGGACAGGCTATGTAAATCCAGCCCGCTCCAGCTTGCTCTTGCATCGATAATCAATCTGGCGTCGGGCGCGGCGGCACGAATAGCGGCGACTTTCTCCAGAATCAGTTCGCGATCCAGTTTGATTTTTAGCAGCAGTGCGCCGTGGGAAACGGCATTGGACGCGGCAGTGGCCATTTTCTCCACGCTGTCGAGCGCCAACGTTTGCGCACAGACCACAGACGTGGGGGGATGAATGCCAACGCGTTGCCACAGCGTCTGTTTTTCCAATGCGGTGTTGAGTCGCCACAGCGCGCAGTCCAGCGCATTTCTGGCTGCCCCCGGCGATAAATTCTGTTGGAGTTGTTCGATGGTGAGGCCGTTTTCTATCGCCTCACGGATCGTAGAGAGCTGGCGGCATACGCTGTCGGCGGACTCGCCATAATGCGCGGCTGGCGTACACTCGCCTTGTCCAATAAATCCTTTTTCTTCCAACGCAACGCGAATAACGGTAACCGCGTGACGCGTACCGTTCTCAGCCGCCATAGGACGGGCTAGTGGCAGATTGACAGTTTCAATTTGCATATGCCGCATCATGATTTTTCTCATTCACGCTCAAGGGATGAATGGACTATTTCATGATGCATCATCACTGACGAATACTTGTTTATGAGTAGGGTATAACCTGAGGTTATAGCATAAGGATAAGGTATGGCTGGTGAAGAATTAACCGACGAAGTTGCAAATTTATCGGTACTGGCGCAGGGTAAGATTAGGCAGCGCGCCACGAAGACCGTATATACCCGTCATACTTCAAGCTGCATGTGCGTTGGCTTCCCTTAAATACTCGGCCCGTCGTGGGCCTCGCCCTGAAGGGCCGCTGCAAACAGCGTTCAAATCTGCTCCCGACAGATTTGTCACCCCAGTCACTTACTTTTGTAAGCTCCTGGGGACTCGTGCGGTTGCCATCTTCCTGCAACTCGAATTATTTAGTGTATAATGCGCGCCAGTTTTCATTGACCCACCGGAGATGAGCCATGCGCCCAACAGGCCGAAGTGCACAGCAAGTACGCCCCCTGACATTCACCCGTCATTACACGAAACACGCCGAAGGTTCCGTTTTGGTCGAGTTTGGCGACACCAAAGTGTTATGCAATGCCACGGTAGAAGAGGGTGTTCCGCGCTTTCTGAAAGGCCAGGGGCAAGGGTGGGTCACTGCCGAATACGGTATGCTGCCACGTGCGACGCACAGTCGTAACGCGCGTGAAGCGGCTAAAGGCAA
Source organism: Pectobacterium zantedeschiae (assembly GCF_004137795.1). Classification (GTDB taxonomy): domain Bacteria; phylum Pseudomonadota; class Gammaproteobacteria; order Enterobacterales; family Enterobacteriaceae; genus Pectobacterium; species Pectobacterium zantedeschiae. The sequence goes on along the minus strand of NZ_NWTM01000005.1, from coordinate 77,362 downwards.
GCAGGGCGGACGCACGCTGGAGATTCAGCGCCTGATCGCACGTTCTCTGCGTGCAGCTATCGACCTGAAAGTGCTCGGTGAATACACCATTACGCTCGACTGCGATGTCTTGCAGGCAGACGGCGGCACGCGTACCGCGTCCATCACCGGTGCCTGCGTAGCGCTGACAGATGCGTTAAATCAGATGGTTGCCAGCGGTAAGCTGAAAAAGAACCCGATGAAAGGCATGGTTGCGGCAGTTTCCGTCGGCATAGTTAACGGCGAAGCGCTATGCGATTTGGAATACGTGGAAGATTCTGCTGCTGAAACCGACATGAATGTGGTCATGACTGAAGATGGTCGCATGGTTGAAGTGCAGGGAACGGCCGAAGGCGAACCGTTCAGCCACGAAGAATTGCTCACCCTGCTGGCGTTAGCCCGAGGGGGAATCGATACCATCGTTCAGGCGCAGAAAGCTGCCTTAGCTGATTGATTTTTAAAGCGACCAATTGGTCGCTTTTTTATACCCGTCATACTTCAAGCTGCATGTGCGTTGGCTTTGTTACTCGGCCAACTTATGGCCTCGCCCTAAAGGGCCGCCGCAAGCGGCGTTCAAATCAGCTAGACGCTGATTTGTCGCTCACCCCAGTCACTTACTGGTGTAAGCTCCTGGGGACTCACTGCGTCGCCGCGTTATGCGGCCCTATGGCCTCACCCCTTCGGGGTCAGCGCAAGCGCTGTTCAAAAACGCCTTGCCGTTTTTGTCCTGAAACTCGAATTATTTAGGGTATATATAAATGACCAACAACGTAATTAACCCGTAAGACGAGGAGATGCAGTAATGAAAGCCTACCAGCGCCAGTTTATTGAGTTTGCACTCAGCAAGCAGGTATTGAAGTTCGGCGAATTTACCCTGAAATCCGGGCGTATCAGTCCCTATTTCTTTAACGCCGGGCTGTTTAATACCGGGCGCGATCTGGCCTTGCTGGGGCGCTTTTATGCGGCAGCCTTGGTTGATTCCGGTGTGGAATTCGATCTGCTGTTTGGGCCCGCTTACAAAGGCATTCCGATCGCCACTACCGCAGCGGTAGCGCTGGCAGAACATCACGATCGCGACCTGCCTTACTGCTTTAACCGCAAAGAAGCCAAAGACCACGGCGAAGGCGGCAGTTTGGTCGGTAGCCCGTTGCAGGGCCGCGTGATGCTGGTGGATGACGTGATTACGGCGGGGACGGCGATTCGCGAATCGATGGCGATCATCGGTGCGCACGGCGCGACGCTGGCGGGTGTGATGATTGCTCTGGATCGTCAGGAACGCGGCCGTGCCGATCTGTCTGCGATTCAGGAGGTAGAGCGCGACTATCAGTGCAAGGTGATTTCGATTATTACGCTGAAGGAGTTGATCGCCTATCTGGCAGAAAAACCGGAGATGGCAGCGCATCTGGATGCGGTGAAAGCCTATCGTGAGCAGTACGGAATTTAATATTGTGAGTACCCGCCAGAGATGTCTGGCGGGTTCTTATACCCGTTATACTTCAAGTTGCATGTGTGTTGGCTGCGTTCAGTCACCCGAATCACTTACCTGAGTAAGCTCATCGGGATTCCCTCTCTTGCCGCCTTCCTGCAATTCGAATTATTTAGGGTATAAATTAAGGATGGCGTTTAGTTCAGCTGCGCGGCTAACAGTGGCCAGCGGGTGTCAAATTCTTGCGTCGGGCGATAGCGGAATTCTGAGCGAATAAAGCGCGACAGCATCCCTTCGCAAAACGCTAACAGCTGGCTGGCTAGCAGCGTTTCATCATGCTGGAAACCTTTTCCGTCGCGTAGCTTATGCTCGCGTAATACCTGACGTAGCTGCGACTCAATACGCTCAAACAGCTGGTTAATACGCCCCTGTAAGCGATCCTGTTCAAACATCAGCGCGTGACCCGTCATGATGCGAGTCAAACCTGGGTTCCGTTCCGCAAATCCTAAAATAAGCAGCAAAATCAGACGAAGACGATTAAACGTTTCTTTTTCGTCTTGCAGAATCAGGTTAATGCGGGTGGTCAGGCTATCCTCAATAAATTCAATCAGGCTATCAAACATCCGCGTTTTACTGGGGAAATGCCGGTAGAGCGCTGCTTCGGACACGCCGACGTTCGCAGCCAGTTTTGCCGTGGTGATACGTTGGCTACCGTCGCTGGATTCCAGCATCTGCGCCAGCGCCTGCAAAATTTCCTCGCGGCGATTCCTTTTCGTATTTTCTTTTTCTGCCATGTCTGAAAAGACCCTTGCTAAATATTTGACTGACAAGCACCCGGTAGCGCCACAGTCGCCATTTCCTTTTGGATAGAGCGCTGTGGCTTATATGAATTTTTTACACTACTGGGTGGCTAGAGCGCGTTAGCTACGGCCGGAATGGCCGAAGCCGCCTTCTCCACGTTCGCTGCCGACAAAATCCTCGACCAGATTGAATTCAGCCTGAACAACGGGCACAAAAACCATCTGTGCGATGCGTTCGCCCGGTTCAACCGTAAACGTTTGTTGTCCACGGTTCCAAACGGAAACCATCAACTGCCCTTGGTAGTCTGAATCAATCAGCCCAACCAGATTCCCCAGCACCACGCCATGCTTGTGACCCAATCCAGAGCGAGGAAGGATAACTGCCGCCAGTCCGGTATCGGCAATGTGAATCGCTAGCCCGGTTGGGATCAGGGTCGTTTCCCCTGCTTTGAGTTCAATTGCCTGATCCAGACAGGCACGCAGGTCGAGCCCGGCAGAACCCGGTGTGGCATAGGTTGGTAACGGAAATTGCTGCCCAACACGTGGGTCAACAATCTTAACGTCGATTTTTTTCATCATAACGGCTGATAATCTCGTCGATTAATTTTTGGCCGAGAAGACGCTTGTCGCACTGTGGCAACGGCGTGTCTCCATCTTGCCAAAAAAGGTGTAACGCATTGGTTTCACTGTTAAAACCATGCCCGGAAAGAGAGACGTTGTTCGCGCAAATCAGATCCAGTTTTTTACGCGCCAGTTTTTGCCGGGCGTATTCTTCCACATTCTGGGTTTCGGCAGCAAACCCGACAACATAAGGACGATTTTTCGTCATGGCTGCGACACCGGCGATAATATCTGGATTTTTGACCAGAGTGAGAGTCATTTCATCACCCTGCTGATTCTGTTTTTTAATCTTTTCGTCAGCGATGTGTTTGGCACGATAGTCTGCAACTGCAGCACAGCCGATCACAATGTGCTGCTGTGCCGCGTGTTCCATCACCGCGTGCTCCATCTCCAGCGCGCTACCGACATCAATACGCGTGACGCCTGGTGGTGTAGCAAGCGAGACGGGGCCGCTTACCAGTGTGACGTTAGCGCCACGAGCGGCAGCGGCCTGCGCGATAGCAAAACCCATTTTCCCGGAGCTGTGGTTAGTGATGAAGCGAACTGGGTCCAGCGCTTCTCTCGTCGGCCCAGCGGTGACCAGAATGTTCAGATGTTGCAGATCGTTGATGGCAGAAAAATGACGTTGCGCTAGCCCAACAATGTTCATCGGGTCGATCATACGGCCCTGCCCAACATCGCCACATGCCTGACTGCCACTATCCGGCCCCCAGATTGGTAAACCCCGAGCAACCAGCGTACGCAGATTGTCCTGCGTGGGCTCTGCGCGATACATCTGCTGATTCATCGCAGGGACAACGGCGATAGGGGCAGATGTTGCGAGGCAAATGGTGGTCAGCAAGTCGTTCGCCATGCCAGCGGCGACTCGAGCGATCAGGTCGGCGGTGGCTGGGGCAAGAATGACTAAATCAGCCCATTTCCCTAACTCGATGTGACCCATTGAGGCTTCTGCTGCTGGGTCGAGCAGGTCGTCTGAGACGGGATAACCAGAGACGGCTTGTAGCGTCAGTGGGGTGATGAAAGCTTTGGCGGCAGATGTCATGACAACCCGTACGTCGGCTCCGCTATCGCGCAGGCGCCGCACCAGTTCCGGGCACTTATATGCCGCGATACCGCCGCTGATACCTAGCACGATTCGTTTGCCGGAGAGTGCATTCAGGCTGGAAAATTCCGTCATCATCATGGTCCGATTGAAAGTCAGAAGAGGCGCTATTTTACCATAACCTTGAGGACAGATAGGAATCTTAAGGTCGTTGCTGCGGTTTCCCTAAGAAGATTGCGAAGCGCTTCGCAGCCTTTTATCGCAGATATCGTCCTGTTTTTGCGGGCGTGACATGATGCCGTCAAGTGGTACAGGGAGAGTGAGATGGGGTGGGAAAAGGGATTGGCACCGCGTGAAAAACTGGTGCGTTTAGGGGCCGAATCACTGACGGATGTCGAATTGCTGGCGATTTTTTTACGTACCGGGCTGCCTGGTGTGCATGTAATGCAGTTGGCAGAGGACTTGTTGACGCAGTTTGGCTCGTTATATCAGCTGATGACGGCCGATCAGTCCGCATTTCATAGCGCTAAAGGGGTGGGAATATCGAAATATACGCAAATTAAAGCGATCGCAGAGCTATCGCGGCGGCTATTTTTCTCTCGTCTGGCGAAAGAAGATGCAATGTTGAATCCTCAGGCGACAGGCCAATATTTGCAGCTACTGCTGTCCCGACGTGAGCGCGAGGTCTTTTTAGTCCTGTTTTTAGACAACCAGCACCACGTTATTCGCCATCAGGAGATGTTTGTTGGTACGATTAACAGCGTGGAAGTACACCCGCGTGAAATTGTGCGTGAAGCGCTAAAGGCTAATGCCGCCGCGCTGATTTTGGCGCATAATCACCCGTCGGGAAAAGCGGAGCCGAGTCAGGCTGACCGTGCGATAACCGAACAGATTGTCAAAGCGTGTCTGTTAATGGAGATCCGCGTGCTCGATCATTTAGTCATTGGGCATGGCGAATTCGTTTCTTTTGCCGAGCGCGGCTGGATTTGACAGATATTTCCGCGATCCAATGGGATCTTTAGCTGTTCGGGACTTGAGCACTTACGCTTCAGAGCGTATACTACGCCACCTTTGAGAATCTTGGGTGTGGCGTTAAGAGCCTATCTCAGCAGGTTTATCCTGATGACAGAGTCTTTTCAGTGAAGTTGCTGAGATGGGCTCTAAAGCCTGACGAGGCGGCCAAACCCTATACGAAGCTCGAGCTGATTTGATTTTTGGAGAATAGACATGTCCCGAGTCTGCCAAGTTACTGGCAAGCGTCCGGTGGCCGGGAACAACCGTTCCCACGCACTGAATGCGACCAAACGCCGTTTTCTGCCGAACCTGCATTCACACCGTTTTTGGGTTGAAGGCGAGAAGCGCTTTGTAACACTGCGTGTATCTGCTAAAGGTATGCGTGTTATTGATAAGAAGGGTATTGAGACGGTTTTGGCCGATCTGCGTGCCCGTGGTGAAAAGTATTAAGGAACTGAATCATGGCTAAGGGTGTTCGCGAGAAGATCAAGCTTGTTTCTTCTGCTGGTACTGGTCACTTCTATACCACTACGAAGAACAAACGTACTAAGCCGGAAAAATTGGAACTGAAGAAATTCGATCCAGTTGTCCGTCAGCACGTTCTGTACAAAGAAGCTAAAATTAAGTAATTTTTGCTCTTTTATGAAAAACCCAGCCAAGGCTGGGTTTTTTTTGGCAATTTTCAGTTAGGCACCTGTCGATTTGTTGTAACTGATTTGCTTTAATCGCTGTGGGTAAATGCGTCAGCGATAGCGTTGTTTTCCGTCGCATCCCCTTGCTGTGCGGGCTGTCACTGATGGTATCCTGCTGTTTATGCTAATTTAGCCATCTTTATCAGGGGACGTACATGCCCGAATTACCAGAGGTTGAAACCAGTCGTCGGGGGATTTCACCGTATCTTGTTGGTCACACTATCCTTTATGCTGAAGTGAGGAACTCGCGTCTACGCTGGCCAGTATCAACTGAAATTCTTTCACTGAGCGATGAGCCGGTGCTAAGCGTGCGTCGGCGTGCCAAATATCTGTTGATTGAACTCACGCGTGGCTGGATTATTGTACATCTTGGCATGTCTGGTAGCCTGAGGGTGCTGCCAGAATATAGTGAGCCGGAAAAGCACGATCATGTCGATTTGGTGATGGACAGCGGTAAGGTGCTACGTTACACCGATCCCCGACGCTTTGGTGCCTGGCTGTGGACGGAAAATCCTGAAACCAGTTCGGTATTGGCGCATCTGGGACCGGAGCCGTTAGAGGCGGAATTCTCCGCGGATTATCTCTATCAGGCGTCACGTGGTAAAAAAACAGCGATCAAGCAGTGGATTATGGATAACAAAGTGGTGGTTGGCGTAGGTAATATTTACGCGAGCGAATCGCTGTTTGCTGCTGGCATCCACCCTGACAGAGCGGCCGGATCGTTAAATGAAAACGATGCAGCCATACTGGTGAGCGTGATTAAACAGGTGCTACAGCTTTCGATTGAGCAGGGGGGCACAACGCTGCGTGACTTTTTGCAATCAGACGGCAAACCCGGCTATTTCGCGCAAGAGTTACGCGTCTATGGGCGTAACGGTGAACCTTGCCGGACATGTGGAACGCCGATAGAAACAGCAAAACATGGACAGCGCAGCACGTTTTTCTGTCGTCGTTGTCAGAAGTGAAGGTAAAACATTAACCTTTAACATATAGAAAGATAAATAGATATGCAGCGTATCTTGGTGATGAGAATTGATTTCCTTGGCGATATGGTCTGCACCACAGCATTGATCCGTTCGTTAAGAACACAGTGGCCAATAGCGGAGATACATGTATTGGCAAATCAGTATAATTCTGCTGTTTTGGCAGGAAATCCTGATGTTACTGATGTGTATCACTATATCTACAGTAAAAATAGGCATAGGAACCCACGTAGTGGGTTATTTTTTTCACTAATAGATAAATTTTCACTCATCATGCGCCTTAGGCGCTTGAAGTTCGATCTCATGATCATTCCTAATGGTGGTATGAATAAAAACTCTATTCAATTTTCCCGTTGGCTGAATATTAAAGATAAGCGTTGGCACACCAAAGAAACAGAATTTGATGATCGAAATATCGGACATATTACGCAGCGGCCTATAATACATGAAGTTATTTCCGGGTATCAGTTGGTACCAGAATTGGGTATGCCTGATATAAAAAAAATGAATTTATATTTATACCCGAATAGCGAATTAAAGATGAAGTGGGAGAGAATAATAAAAAATAAGAGTAAATACAATGTTGGGTTTTTTATATCTAACAAATGTTTTTCTCGACAATGGCCAAGAAATAATTGGTTTCAGCTAGCGGGAGAGTTGGGTGATGATTTTAATATAAAAATATTTTGTAGTCCAGATGATGTATTTGAAAACGATGCATTAGAGCTTTCACCTTCCTGTTATATAAGACCTAAGACAGTACCCGATCTTATTGCAGCGATGAGTCACCTTGATATAGTCGTTTCCGCTGATAGTGCTCCGGTTCATTTTGGGGCTGCGTTGCAAATACCTGTTGTTAGTCTATTCGAAGCAAGGCCAGAGAAATATTTACGCTGGTATCCTATAGGTGTAAAAAATATAGTTTTATATCGAGGGGATAGGGTTGATTCGATCTATGTTGATGATGTTAAAAATGCTATTTTGACATTGGGCTGTAGTTTTAAAAACTCTCATTAAAGAGATTAAATAATGTAGGGGAATGTATCTTTATTGAGTTTACATAATGTATTGTATTGATTTATTTTTTTTCAGGCAATCGCTATGAGTGACGTGTGATTTTTTATACATTAGCTTTTGGGCGAGAGGAGTACCATTTACAAAGCCAATTTTTATATTTAGAGTTTATTGGCATGCTGTGAGAAATATAGATATGTTAGGTTACGCAGTACATAAGGAATCGAGTCAGTGGAACTCAGGTGTCGTGGGATTACCTAAAGGCCTGGGAAATAAGATGCAGGATGCTTCGATTATTATGGATAACCTGCATGAGTATGGTGTTAAACAGCATACGTTGGAGCAGGTCGCGATCTCTGTTGTATTAGAAAATATAGACCATTTATCCCCATCTACCGATTATTTTATTCATTATTATGCTAATAAAAATGCCTGGGAACCGCTTTATTGTGAATTAGATACTCTGAAGAAAAATAGTGGGGATATTAACTTACTGAAAGCGTGGTTTGAAAAAATTAGTGTTTTTCCTGCAGCAGAAGTAATGAAAGAAGGCCTTTTCTATAGGTCATTTTACAAATGGAAGAATAGCCTAAAAAAACGAACCGGATATAGGAAAAAATAAAATCCACATAGTAAATATCAACTATATTTTATCTATTAATGCCTTAAGTGTTGAGGTGGGTAGGAAATGTGACACATCACCGCCGTGACGTGCGACTTCCTTGACCAGAGAGGATGAAATAAACGACCATTCTTCTGATGGCATCAAGAAGACGCTTTCGAGTGTTGGCATCAGGTGGTGATTCATTTTTGCGAGCTGGAGTTCATATTCGAAATCGGCAACGGCTCGCAAACCGCGCACAAGAATATTGGCTTTTTGCTGCTGTGCGAAGTGCGCCATAAGATCGCTGAAGCCGACGACTTCAACGTTTGATAGATGTTGCGTGGCATCGTTTGCCAGCGCGACACGTTCATCCAATGTGAAGAGCGTTTTTTTGCTCGGGCTGGCAGCGATGGCGAGTACCACATGATCGAACATACGTGATGCTCGTGTCAGCAGATCTAAATGACCATTAGTTAATGGATCGAACGTTCCAGGGTAAATCGCTTTGGTTGTCATCACATCAGCCCTTTATTCACAACTTCAATAGCTGCTTCACTGTGTTCGCTGGGGTAAATAAGGTTCCAGTAGCGTTAGCAGCATCTGCAGTGCACCCTGGTTTTGGTGTAATACTTCTACGGCGTGTCGACCATAGTAGAGGCGGTAGTCTTCGTCAGCGAGGAGTTTTCCCACTTCTCTTCCAAGTGAGTCAGCATCGGTCACGGTAATCAGTCCATCAGCCTGATCGAGTTTGTTGCAGATGTCTTTGAAATTGAAAGTATGTGGTCCCATCAATACCGGAATCGCATGGGCTGCTGCTTCTAACGGATTATGCCCGCCTCGTTCAACCAAGCTTCCACCAACAAAAGCCAGGTCAGCGATGCCGTACAACAGCATCAGCTCGCCCATGGTATCCCCAATAACCACCTGAGTGTTTGCAGAAGGCTGTTCACCGCTGCTGCGCAGTGTGTAGGTGAATCTCTGATTTTCTGCTAACGCCTGTGTGGTGGAGAAACGTTCCGGGTGGCGAGGAACAAGAATCAGTAATAAATCGGGATAGGTGGCAAGGAGTTGTCGGTGAGCGGCCAGAACGATCGCTTCTTCGCCTTCATGCGTACTGGTGGCTATCCACACTGGGCGATGTGGCGCCCATTGCCGACGTAATGTAATGGCTCGCGCTGCCAACTCTGGCGTTACGGAGATATCAAATTTGAGGCTACCGGTTACTTTCAGGCTTGAGCGCTTTAGGCCAAGATCGATAAATCGATTACCATCTTCCTGATTTTGTGCCGCGACGAGGGTAATGCGCTGCAAGATATGGCGCATGAGCTTGCCGATCTTCTTGTAACCAGCCGCGGAGCGTTCTGACAGCCGAGCATTCGCAATGACCAGCGGAATTTCACGTTTATGCAGCTCCGCGATCAGGTTTGGCCAGAGTTCCGTTTCCATAATGATGACGATTTTTGGACGAACCTGATCAAAAAAGCGTTTCAGGGCACAGGGTAAATCATAAGGTAGATAAACGTGATAGACGGTGTCACCAAAAGCCGATCGTACGCGCTCGGAACCGGTCGGCGTCATGGTTGTTACTGTGATCGGCAGATTAGGATAACGATGGCGCAATGCTCTAACCAGAGGGATGGCGGCCAGCGTTTCACCCACTGAGACCGAATGCAGCATGATACCGTCTGGTTTGACCTTCTCTGCACAAAAACCGTAGCGTTCACCCCAGCGCCGACGATAGGCAGGTGCCTTGCGGCCACGAAGCCACAGACGAACCCAAATCAGCGGCTGGATGAGGTACAGGATGATGGTGTAGAGAGTTTGTAACATAAGATCTACTATTATCGGTTATCGCTGGGGGGATTTTATCGGTTTTGGATTGAAATGACTATGTTCAAGATATCGCTACGCTAACGGCAGCGAGATCATCAAAAAGCTCAAAAATGAGTTCCATTACACAACGATGATATTACAATCATTATCATATGAGAATGAAACTCATTAGCGAAAGTGTGCTTTATTTTGAAAGTGAGCTAAAAAGATAGCGGAACCACCATAAAGGTCGCCACCATTTTTTTTCTGGAGGAAGTGTTTGTGGAATGAGGTTGTTCTGGTATTTAATTTCCCAAGTATAATTAAGAAATATACGGCTATGTCCGTACTCTGCTCCGAATAGTGAGCATTCCTGTTTTTTACGCAGATCGACAGGTGTATTCGCAGTTAAATCTCGATTCAATGAATGATAGCTTTTTTTTCTATCTACATTTCTTTCAAAACAACGGATGTTTTTTGGCAAATAACGCTGCTTTGAGCCATGGTACTTGTGAAATTTTACGAAACGAAAATCTTCGGAACCGTAATTACCAGCGAATTCCTCGTCATATCCCCAAAACCGCATAAATCTGGCACGAGACATAAAGAAAGTATTTGAATGTCCATGGTAATAATCACCGATATTATACGTCTTGCCGCGATCGATAAAACCATTTTCTCGGCATTCGTGATAAATCTTGTAGAAATTTCTACCGGGGTTTTTATGATTTATAAGGTAACGGAATGTATTTTCCGGCAATTCTTGGTCGAGGTCGAGGATGATTATTTTGTCTGATTTTGCGTAGATCACGCCAAGATTACGTGCACCTGCTTGATTCCAGCGGATATCTTCTTTTATACGTAACCAAGTGATATTAAGCTGATATTTTCCTGTATCGTATTCAATCGGTGAACCATCATCGACAATAACAAACTCAACAGCTTCTCGGATATCTAAAGGAAGTTTTTCATACTCCATTAATAAAGAGAAAACAGATTGTGGATCATTTTGATTACAATAAAAGTGAGTGATGTAACTCAGTTTTATGTGTTGTTTATCAAGTGGGTGGCGCTGAGTAGCCGAGTAGCTAACGTCCATTTTATTTACCTAATTTATTATTTAAATAAGTTTGAGCTAATGATTTTCATTATTATTTAGTGACCATAACTCGGTGTATTTGTTAAAGGTATACTGAGCATTGACAAATGCGAGTAATAATCCTTGCTTCCCATCTAAAAATCCTGCTCTGAATAGCCATGTCTTTAAAAATGAGAATATGGTGTGAATAAATATTGAAATATAGCTGCAAGACTTACCTTTTATATAACGTTCTTTTGCCCATGCAGAAGCATAACGTAACTGTTTTTGTTGGAATACGGAGAAGTCACGACAGGTTAAATGTTTAAGATCACCAGATAAATATTGAACAGGGGCATCACCATAATCCAATGACTCATGTACGCTGTTATCATTATACTGATAGCGATGATTCGCGTAGAGTCGTAGCACTTTATCGGGGTACCAGCCGCTATGTTTCATAAAGCGGCCAAGAAAGAGATTTTTTCGTGCGCAAGAGTAGACTATTTTATCATCCAGATTGGATTTGGATAACACGTCTTCAATTGATTGGCGTAGTTCAGGGGTAACTCTTTCATCGGCATCAATAAAGAAGATATAGTCTCCACTGGCATAGCTCTGTGCTCGTTGCCTTTGTTTGCCATACCCTTGCCAGTCATCGTGTTGATACACTTTTGCGCCGTATCGGTGCGCTATTTCTACCGTATTATCTGTACTTCCAGAATCGACAACAATGATTTCATCTGCCCAATTAACAGATTGCAGACACTCTTCTATTAGTTCGGATTCGTTTTTTGTGATTATTCCAATAGATAAGCGCTTTCTCAATTTTTATTCCTTATGGAGATATTTTATAGTTATAGTCTATGAGTAGGACGGTGGTTTCTTATATCAAAGATAGATCTGGGATGACGTTTTCTAAGCACAAACATAACTAAATTGTACGTTGTAACAAAATTATTCTTCATTCTTATGAAATCACGTAGAGTGACCCAGAGGGTACTGATGGGGCCTTTTTTTTGATAGGCTATCCGGGAAAAAATTTTAAAATAGAATAATTCCATTTTCCTGAATTCACTCATTGATTGATTAGGGTCTAAGAGTGCGAAAGAGTGGTGTATTTTATTTTTGCAGCAAACAGATATGTTTGATAATGATTCCATTTCGTTTAATCTTTTAAAAAAATCACTATCTATTCCATAGAATCCCAATCTTTCCTCGAAAACAGAATTCCAATTTTTTATAATCGTCTCTGTAAAATTACTGGATAACGTAATACCAGACATAACGGTTTCTATTTTTTGATTTATAGAACATTCGGTGACTATTTTTTCGCCATCATATAATCTGTATGGATGCGTTTGAGCTACTATTTCATTTATGTTTGAAAAGATCAGCGGTATTATAATGTCTGTTTTTTTTCCATGAAATATTTTTGCAAAAAAATCTTCGGGAAGCGTTGAATCTTGATCTAATATTGTAATGTAATCATAGTTTTTTTCATTAATAAAAAGATTATATATCTTAGAGAGTGATACATTTCTTTTATCTTGGAAAATATCAACATTTATACCCGATTTCGAACAAAAAGAGAAAAATTTATTTATATCTTCTTCTTCTAAATAATTTGGGCCGTTATTCCATATTTTTAACGTGAGATTAATGTTGTGAAGTTTGTTGATTAAAATACTTTGTAATGTCTCTGATTCAAGAAGATATGTATTGTATAAAATAACAACAGCAGTCATGTTCATTTTCACAACATCCAATATATTAGATTTATAATTAGTCTCTTATATTTTAAATGTAACCGTAGGTTCTTTTTCTTTATCGATATTATATTTAGATCTTGGATGGTGTCTAGTCAATGCACAGGTAACTATTTTCAACATGCTTTTGTAAGTACAGCGCGATTTTATAGAAAACTTTATAGCATGGAAAATATTTTTTACCGTATTGGTTTTTTTCTGTTTATGTATTCTTCTTAAAATTAATGCGAGTCCATGCTCTAATTTGGCCGTTTCTTTCATCTTTCTATAATTGGTACCGTAACCGGAAAGGTTATGAGTTATTCTTCCTATGCACTTTCCTTTTATAAAACTGAAATTGTTTAGATTAAATAAAAAACTGTGATCAGCTAAATAAAACGCATATGATTCATCGAATATAAATCCATGCTTTTTAATGACTTTTTCATATAATGAGCGTGAAATAGTAATTCCTGAACCACAGGTTAACATATTATTAGCATTAAATTCACCTGAGGGGATTGTCTTTAGAGAGTCGCTGTAGACGGGGGAATCGAGTTGGTTGTTGTTGTTCTCCAGATATATTTCTGGGCAAATTAACTCGTACTCCGTATTTTCTACGATATTAGAGAAAAACTCTGGAGATATCTTTGTGTCTTGATCCAAGATAGTCAAAAAATCAAAAAAATCTCTTTTTGAAATTAAATTATATATCTTGCTGAGAGACACGTTTCTTATGTCTTGATAAACTGTTGTTGATATTTTTTCTAACCTACATTCAGATATATAATTATCTACATCATCACTTTTTAAAAGGCTTGGGCCGTTGTTCCATATAGTAATGTGGAGGTCAATATCTTTGTGGTTCGAATTAAAAATTGCTTTTATGGTTTGCGAATCCATAATTGCTGAATTATATAAAACAACAATCGCATTTATCAACATGTTAACTCTTTTAATATTAATGATTAAGTAAGGGATATGTGCTTTCAATCAAAATAAATATTATTAATAAATATTGATATGATGTACTAACATGAGCGATCTGAAAAATAAAGGTTTTTAATTGTTAAGGTCGAGTTTTTTATCAAGAAATAATCCTTCCCCAGGAAGGTTATATAAATACCTATCTTTAGGTAAATACCCATCCCTACAAAATTTAGTAATTGCGGAGATTGACGTAAATGTCGACATGTCTGTACCGATAAATATATTGCTGCGTGCTGCAATTTCGAAATCAATAATCGATGCTTCTAATGCATTTTTAGGAGTTAATTCATTATTAACTGCCGAGTTTTTCTCTTTTAATGTAAATCCAAACTCATCTCTTGCTAAGTTTTCGATATCTTTGAATGAGCAAGTTAAAGCACTTTTGTCATAGGTAATATAAATTGTTTTTAGAGAGGGTAAGGTTTTTTTTATTTTTTTAAATATATGATTACAGCGTTCCAGTGGTGTCGAGTTAACGCTATTTGGTTTTTTCTCCCATGAGTCTTCAATGTCTAACGGCCAATCACTCTCTATTCGCAATTGGCAAACTGCATCATATGGGAGGGCGTGAGCAGTAAAATAGTCTATCTTTTTTTCCATATACGCAGATGGAATGAAATACTTAAAAAAGTCGATAACGATGTTTCTGTTTTTATAGTCATGATTATTCAAAAATTCATTGACAATCGATTCGCCTTTGAAAAATAACTTGTCAGGGTTGTGTTTCTCTCCTGTGTACCGAGAAGTGGTATAGTTATTTATTTTTATTTTATATTTCGAAAAAAATACATTTGCTGATTTCTCATCGAAAACGGTAAATAAATCGATATCCCTGTGGAAAAATTTATACGTATAAGAGAAATAAAATTTATCTTTCAGGTTTTTATTTCTTTTTTTAGCGATAAAATTAATGAAGTAAGGCAGCGCTATAGGCGCATTTTTTTCTATAGCTTCGATTAATAAGGCAAGGAAAATCATTTTTTGATTGTTCAATCCACCACCAGTTCTTTTTAGAAACAATGTCTTCATTATTTATATTCCTGATTTTATAATTTGATACGGTGGCGATTATTTTGATAGTGATTTTCTATAAAAATATTTAAGATAGCTAAAGATACCTGATAAAATAAAATTATTATGAAACTGATGTTTAGCACAGTATCTCATGTTGCTTGTAGTCGTTGCTTGCAGTAATGGCGACTTATTCCACGGTGATGCTCTT
Source organism: Pectobacterium zantedeschiae (assembly GCF_004137795.1). Taxonomy (GTDB): domain Bacteria; phylum Pseudomonadota; class Gammaproteobacteria; order Enterobacterales; family Enterobacteriaceae; genus Pectobacterium; species Pectobacterium zantedeschiae. Next base: position 62,298 of record NZ_NWTM01000005.1, on the reverse strand, counting down.
TTTGCCTCGAGGAAATACTTCGTGCAAGCGTAATTTTCTGCCCATTTATGCCAAGGTTTTGTCGGTCCGATATAATGAATCATAACCGTCTCATCCTTTATAGGATTGACTGGTTTAGGTTCGTTAAGCTCATAATTAATGCTATATTGTGTATTGTATTTTTTATCAAGCCATATTGTTTTATCTATGAGTAATATATTTAAAATATCTTGGTCAAGATAAGATATTTTTAACTTTACTTCCTCATTGGCAAGAAGAGACATTGCCTGTGAACTAATGTCATTTTTTTGCCATTGTGCGAGGTTGATATATAAGAATCCAGCATTAAAATATCCGGCATTGATTCCTGGTTCATCAAGTGCTTTTGCTCGTTTTTCCCACCAAACCTTATCTTCTTCTGCGACTACTGCCGCGATGCTATTTTTGAATTCGATGCTTAGCAGGTCACGTAACGAACCTTTGCAAACAATGTCAGCATCTATATAAAGAAGGGTTTCAACTTCTGGGTAAAGTAAATCGGCAATGACAAAGCGAAAATAGGTAGCATAAGACCAGTTTTTGGTACTAGGCAGCGATTTAAGTTCATCACAATTTACAATATAAATATCAATATTTGCATTATATTGAACACTGAGACTCTGAAACTTTGTCTCTTCATCATCACTTAATGAGTCGGTGAATATATGAAATGAAAATTTGATGTCAGGGTTATTGAATAAAATTGATGCTGCTGAAATGGCACAGCCAAACATAAAGTTTTTATCAATACCGTAAGCGATATTTAGCGTATCGGATTCTGAATTTTCCGCTAAGGGGCGAGTGAATGAAACTTTTCTTTTTATAACACCTTGCGATGAAAAATACATAATGAACTCGATTTTTACTCTTAAAATAAGTGAGGTCAACGCATCAATTTTGTCGGCAATATGTTGCGTGGATTTAATGGTTTTTTGCGCCGGTAATTAACTGTGCCGCCTTTTCTGGCAGGCTATAAATATCTTCTGTATCGGCAAAATGGCGGGCATTTTCTGCCCACTGTTTAAGCGTCTCTGGCTGACTGAGCACGTGTGATAACGCGTGATTCAGTGCTGTCTGGCTAAATGGTTCTGATATGACTTGTCCGGCCCGCGAGCGCTCAATATAAAAAGCATAACCACATGCATCGGTAACGAGTATCGGTAGCCCTGCTGCGATAGCCTCAAGCAAGACGATGCCCGCAGCTTCCTGATGGGCTGGATGCAGCAATAAGTCTGCTGCTGCCATAAAATCAGGAATATCATCTCGGCCAGAGAAGAAACGTATTTGTTTACCAATACCGAGTTGTTCAGCCTGCTGCTGAAACGGTTTTGGATCGTCCTGGCCGACAACGAGCAGTGTTACACGTTGACGCAATTCCTGTGGCAAGCTGGCGATAGCGGTCAGACTGCGGCCAACCCCTTTACGTTTGAAGTCGGAACCTACCTGTAACAGAACGAATCCGTTTTCATCTAGCTTATGGTGCTGGCGAAATTGAGTGCGCGTATCTGGGGAGCGTGTGCTGTATTTTCTATCCTGCGAAATACCCGGTGGCAGCATAAAAAAACGTTCATCTTGTGTGCCGTAATGCTTCTGAAAATGAGCGATTTGCCGTGGTGTCAGCATCAGCATGCGCGTGTGGCTGTTTTTGTCGAACACATCCCGTTCCAGTGCTGCATAGCCACGGTAGCGGGGCGTTAGTCGATAAAAGAAGCTTTTTTCCTGAACCGCCTTTTCTGCCGTACATCCTTCTGCGGCATAGTAGAAGTCCAGCCCTGGCATTTTGCTAAACCCGACAACGCGATCGACAGGATATTGTTGCAAATGGCGTTGTACCCAGTCGGAAAAACGGCGATGTCGAGTGTGGTTGCCAAGCCCTGATATGGGCACGAGAACGATGTCGAATCCTTCCGGTTTGTCGCCTTGCCACTCGCTGGTGTAAACGCGAATGTTGTGGCCTAGTTTTTGGCAGGTTTGTGCGATGCTCAGAAAATCACGTTGTAGCCCACCGAAAGGAAAGTATTTATAGACGCAGAATGCGATTTTCATTTGGTATTCTCTTCCTGCGTCTCTTGAAGCATGTGTTCTGATGCCTGTATTACCGCTTGTGCAGGAATACAGGATAAATATTTGACCGTCTGATCGTAACTCTGTTTTGCTGGCATCTGTTGATATTCACCTGCCCAAATCTGCTTATAGCGCTCACACCACGGGCGCCATAATTTGTAGTCTGTTGGGCCAAATAAGCACACCAGTGGCGTATTCAATGCAGCAGCCATATGCATTGGGGCAGAATCCACACCGATATATAACACGGCATTGTCAATTAATGCTGCCAGTTCCAGAAAACTCGTTTTGCCCGCAAATGACATCTCAGGTTTGTGGATGCACTGCGAATAGATATCGCGTACGACAGTTAAATCATCTTCTGATGGGCCGCAGGTGAGTATGACTTCCAGATTTTTTTCTTTAAGATGGTCAATGACCTGAGCGAATTTGTCATTGTCCCAGTATTTGTAATATTGGCGAGTCGTGGGTTGAATAACGACATAGCGTTGCGTTAAAAGTGTAGGGTGTTGGTTAACGATACTTTGGACGTCTTCCTCACGATAATACAGTGATAATGTAGAACATGTATTTGACGCTGGCAGCTTGAGCGGGGTGAGGAGATAAAGATTTTGCTCAACAATATGCGCCCCCATTGGTGGAACGCAGGTGCTGAAAAATGAACGCCAAATCTTTCCTTTCAGGTTATTGCCCCGATCGAGAGCAATACTGTGACATCCTAATGATTTTACCAACAGGGCAATGGGCCACTGGTCAGCCAGATTGACGATCAAATCGTAATTGTTTCTCTTAAGTACTTTCTGTATTGCCGCAAAATCTTTGATCTTTTCCGATAACGTTGCTGTTTTTCTTTTGAGCCCATAAAGCTGATGTATTTCTGGGTTTGCAGAGAGAATCGGCATCGTATCCTGATACAGTAATACGTCGATTTTAGCGTCAGGATAATTTGCTTTTAGCGTGCTGATGAGCGGAGTAGTCAGCAGCATATCGCCATGATACCTAAGTTTCACCACAAGAATTCGGTGATAAGAGATAATGCGTTGACTCACTCGTTTTCCTTCATACAATCAAAAGGTTATTATTTACAGGCACGCTACCGCTCTGGCTCGACAGCTACCAGTTAACTGAAATAATCCAAAATTTCACGGCGATTTGCGGTGCGCAAATTTATCTCGCGATGTTGCTACAACACACATTGTGCTAAACCCCGTATGGTACTAGAACCCACATCCCTCTCACAGGGGTAAATACTATTGCCACACGCTAATTATAACAGGACTCATTCTTTAGCCATTTCCCGGTCAGCGTTGTACCGAGGCAAAACGCCATCAGCCATGCAATAAGCATGTCTCGTGAATAGAGAATGACATCGCTAAGTCCATACATCAGCAGGGCAAAAAGCAGCGCGGCAGAGAGGTGGCTGCGCAGAACAAAAAATGAAAAATAGAATATTGATACGTAGAACAATATTAGCAATATTGCTCCTGGCAGTCCCTTAAGGGAAAACATATCAATCACTTCGTTGTGTAGATGGACATTCAAATACTCAACCGCGCCAGCTAAGCTCGGGTTTTGTTCAGCTTGTGCAATAATTCGCTCTGCACGCTGTTCGGCCGATTGTCCGAGCCACGATTCTTCTCCTGCTTCAACGCCGGATTGGTACATTGCGATTCGTGCACCAACCGATGTTCTGCTGTTATTCATGCTGTAGCTGTGTATGTCGTTGATCAAATCGTTGACGCGCTGATGAATTGTTTCTTGGAAAAGGAATAAACACAGGAGAATAGTTGCCGATGAGCCGATGAATGCTTTTATGAATAAACGCTTATTGTGCCTGACTTCGGACAATAAAATGGTCGCACCAACAATAGGGTAGACGAATATGGCAGCCCGCGTTTCTGTCAGAAAAATAGCGATAGTGACTAACAGAAAATGCCCCAGATAAAGGTAATACTTATAAGCCGAATCGAGCTTAAGCAGCGCCTGTGCGCTTAACGCGCCAATGAAGGTGAGAAAATAGGCTGCGCTGGTTGCGGTGCCAAATACCAGCCCAATACGATGCATTCCACTGAACAACGACTGATAAAATGCATAACCCAGTGTGAACATACAGATTGCGATGATGTAGAAGAGCGACTGCTTTTGCTTTTTGGGCGTGATGTGTAGGGCCGTCAGCAAGATGAATGCACCCAGAATCCCGGCATGCGCGGATGTTCTGTAGGCGTTATACACATAAGGGAAAAGGCTATCGGGTTGGTGATAGTGGTGATACCAAATGAGATTGGTTAAGCCGATAGCCAGCAGGCAAAGCGGAATCAACAACAACCGCTTCGCGGCTATTATTGCTCTTAAATGTGTGACCACATAGAAAACAGATAGCAAACTCGTGAGATAAAAAATCCATCCGGCAAAGATGCTACTAAACGGCATAATGGCTAATGTGAGTAAACAGCCAGGGAAGATCGCGTTAAGTGCGATAGCTGAACTGATGCTGGGCGTTTTTCCCAGTTCGTACCTTAATTCATTGAGCATGTATTTGTTCACAGTCGGGAGCGATATCACTCGCCTGATGCAGGTAATTCTATCAGCTTCTCTAATTTCTGATGGATGAGGCTAGCGGGAATCGTCTCCATTTTCTGGTTTTCAGACATTTCCACCACCTGATTCATCCCATAGCCGCCAATTAACCCTGGATCGGTGGGACCGTATAAGGTGATATTTGGACGATCCAATGCCGCTGTCAGGTGACTCAGCCCGGTATCGACGGAGACAACAGCACTGGCCCCAGCGAGAACTTCAGCGACTTGCTGCAACGTGAGGCGCGGTAAGACATCAACATATGGGAACCCTTCAGCCAGCCGTAACGCACGTTGGTGCTCATGTTCCGCTCCCCAGGGGAGCTTGATGTGTAGTCCGCTTGATGCGAATAGCGCAATCAGTTCACGCCAGTGCGCTTCCGGCCAGTGTTTTTCATCCCGCGTCGTGGCATGGAGAAACACCAGATAGCGATTGGCGTCTGCGAGCGGTTGGGAGAGAAAACGCTGGGCAATTGCATAATCGCCGTGTTCGATCGGTTTCCGATAACCCAGACTGGCGGCAAATAATTCCCGAACACGCTCTACAGCGTGTTGTCGGCGGCTTATCGGATGGCGATAGTTATAAAACCAACTGGCTAGCGGCTCACGCGCGCTTTTGCAATCCAAACCGTGTTTCTTGCCGTTGGCGAGCCGCGTAACCAGCAGTGCGCTTTTAATGAGTCCCTGTGCATCAATCACCGCATCGTAGCGGTATTGGCGTAGTTGACGCTTAAATTCTGCACGTTCCTGACGTATCGGGGCACTGAACCAGTTTTTCCGCCAGCGGCGTATCGCCACCGGGATGACGCGGGAAACCGCCGGATGCCAACTTGGAATTTGTGCGAAACCTTCTTCAACGACCCAGTCGAACTGGATACCGGGAATAGCCTGCATCGCGTCGGTTAAGGCTGGTAACGTATGTAGTACATCGCCCATCGACGACGTTTTCACAATCAGTACTCTCATGCGCCTGCTCCCGGCACCCGGTTTTCTCTCTGAACGAGACTTCCTTTCGACGTTAGATACTTATCCAGTGCGCTAAGCACGCGTTCGGGCTGAATATCGATCAAACTTTGGTGATAACCTTGTTCGGCATCCCCTTTACGCACCCTGTGATAACCGGTAATCAGGCGAATCACTTCAGCCTGATGGGACAACGGCGGAGTAAAATCGGGGCTGCTCGGGCCATAAAGCGCGACAAGCGGACGATGAAGCGCCGCAGCGACGTGCATTAGCCCAGAGTCATTGCTTACGACGGCATGGCAGGCTGCAATCAAGACAACAGCCTGTTCCAGCGAGGTTTGCCCTGCCAGATTGGCACAGTGTTGGCGGGCATCTTCCGTCAACCCCTGAAGAATATCGTCACAGGCTGAACGGTCATTGGCGGAACCGAACAGTGCTATCTGATAACCGCGCTCAATCAGTGATTGTGCTAACGCAGCATAGTGATAATGCGGCCAGCGTTTGGCAGGGCCAAATTCGGCACCGGGGCAAAAACCGATGATGGGGTGTTCATCGCTGAGGTTAAAGGCTTGCGCCATGTCCGCAATTTCGGCCTGATTGACCTGTAACTGTGGCCAAAGTAACGGCTGCGGCAAATCCTCGGCACGATGAATACGGCTACGGTCATAAGCTAATGCGGCGTAGCGCTGAACCATCAGCGGAAATGCGGCTTTATCCAGCACGCGTAAGTCGTTCAGCAGTCCGTAACGCATTTCGCCGCGCCAGCCTGTGCGCTGTGGAATGTTGGCAAAGAACGGCACCAGCGCAGATTTGAAGGAGTTGGGTAGCACGTAAGCGCGGTCATAGCCCGTATCGCGCAGCGATACGCCAAGACGACGGCGTTCGCCCAGTTCAAGTGCGCCGTGACCTAGTGGCATGGCTAGCGCCTGATTGACTTCTGGCATCCGCGCCAGCAGAGGACGGCACCATGCCGGGGCCATCACGTCAATGACCGCTTCCGGGTGTTCAGCCTTCAACGTGCGATAAAGGCTGTGCGACATCATCATATCGCCGACCCAGGAAGGGCCGATGACCAAAATTTTCATACCGCTTATGAATCCTTATCCGATTAAACGGTACGGTTCAGCCAGGCCATGTATTCCGCTACGCCTTCGGCGACGGTTTTGAACGGCTTATCGTAGCCAGCGGCACGCAAATTGGTGAGATCGGCCTGTGTATAGGCCTGATAGCGGCCTTTCAGCTTCTCAGGGAATTCGATGTATTCCACGCCACCTTTATTATGGAAGGCCAGTGTGGCGTCGGCGACGGCTTGGAAGGATTCGGCACGGCCAGTGCCGCAGTTGAAGATGCCCGAAACACCGTTCTGCCAGAACCACAGGTTGACGGCGGCGACATCACCGACGTAGATGAAGTCACGTTTGAAGTTCTCGCTACCGGAGAACAGTTTCGGACTTTCACCCTGATTGATCTGGTTGTTCAGGTGGAATGCCACGCTCGCCATACTGCCTTTGTGGCCTTCGCGCGGTCCGTAGACGTTGAAATAACGGAAACCGCAGATCTGAGATTCCGCTTCCGGCAGAATCTCACGCACGTACTGATCGAACAGGAATTTGGAGTAGCCATAGACGTTTAGCGGCTGCTCGTATTGACGCGCTTCGATGAAGTTATCGTTACGACCGCCGTAGGTGGCGGCAGACGAGGCGTACAGGAACGGAATGTTGCGATCGAGGCAGTAGTGCAACACATCTTTGGAATACTGATAGTTGTTATCCATCATGTATTTGCCGTCCCACTCGGTGGTGGAAGAGCAAGCACCTTCATGGAATATGGCATCAATATCGCCCAGATCGTCGCCTGCAACGATGCTGGCGATGAAATCTTCCTTATCCACGTAATCTGCAATATCCAGATCGACCAGATTGACGAACTTGGTGCCGTCTTTCAGGTTATCGACAACCAGAATGTCCCGGTAGCCGATGTCATTCAGAGATTTTACGATATTGCTGCCGATAAAACCGGCACCGCCAGTAACGATAATCATGGATGCGACCTTTGTTAATCTTGCCGGTGAGGCACCGCGCCCCACACTGTTTATGACCGCTATAATAGCATTTCATTTTACCGCAAGCAGCCAGAGGTTAATTTATCCCGTGTTGTCCCCGTCTTTTTAAGATGATTCAGGCCGTGACGAAGCCAGCATTTTCGGACTGTTTACCCCGCATTTCTGCCCACATCCGCTAGCTTAAAAACCATAAAGCGATCTTTTTATGGGAGAGTAATGCTATGCCTGCTGCTTTTTATCAACAACTTACTACACAAATCATGGCCGCACGCATTGAGGGGGTATTCAAGGAGGAGCGTATTATTACCTCTGCTCAGCAGGCTGAAATCGAGGTGACGGACAGCGATCATCTGCTCAACTTCTGTGCCAATAATTATCTTGGCCTTGCGGATAGCCCTGAGCTGATTGCCGCGGCAAAAGCTGGGTTAGACAGCCATGGCTTCGGCATGGCATCGGTGCGTTTTATCTGCGGAACGCAGGATATCCACAAACAGCTGGAGCGCAATCTGGCGGATTTTCTGGGAATGGAGGACGCGATTCTCTATTCCTCCTGTTTTGATGCCAACGGCGGGCTGTTTGAAACGTTAATGGGCGCGGAGGATGCGATTATTTCCGATGCACTTAACCATGCCTCGATCATCGACGGTATTCGTCTATCGAAGGCGCGGCGCTACCGTTACGCCAATAATGATATGAGCCAACTGGAAGCGCAGCTGCAACTGGCCAGAGCGGAAGGGGCGAAACATATCATGATTGCCACCGATGGCGTTTTCTCGATGGACGGCGTGATTGCGGATTTACGAGGGATCTGTGATCTGGCAGATCGTTATGATGCGTTAGTGATGGTTGATGATTCCCATGCGGTGGGATTTGTGGGTGAACATGGGCGCGGGACGCATGAACATCGTGGGGTAATGGATCGTATCGATATCATTACTGGCACGTTAGGCAAGGCGTTGGGTGGCGCATCGGGCGGTTATACGGCAGGCAAACGTGAGGTGATCGACTGGCTACGCCAGCGCTCTCGCCCTTATTTGTTTTCCAACTCGCTCGCGCCTGCCATTGTCTCCGCATCGCTCAAGGTGCTGGATCTACTGGAACATGGCGGAGAGCGACGTGAGCGGTTGTGGGAAAATACCCGTCTGTTTCGTGAAAAGATGGCTGCCGCAGGGTTCACGCTGGCGGGGGCCGATCACGCCATTGTTCCCGTGATGCTGGGTGAGGCACAACTGGCGCAGGATTTTGCACAGGCGCTACAGCGGGAAGGCGTTTATGTTGCCGGCTTTTTCTATCCCGTTGTTCCCCTTGGTCAAGCGCGTATTCGTACCCAAATATCGGCTGCTCATACGCCGCAGCAAATCCAATTTGCCGTCGAGGCTTTTATCCGCGTGGGCAGACGTCTTGGTGTGATCATATGAGGATACCGTCATGAAAGCATTGGCAAAACTGCGACCAGAAGAAGGTATCTGGATGATGGATGCCCCCACGCCAGATCTCGGGCATAACGACATCATGATTAAAATCCGCAAAAGCGCGATCTGCGGAACGGATGTGCATATTTATAACTGGGACGAATGGTCGCAGAAGACTATTCCCGTACCAATGGTTGTTGGGCATGAATACGTGGGTGAAATTGTCGCTATTGGTCAGGAGGTTAACGGTTTTCATATTGGTGACCGGGTTTCTGGCGAGGGGCATATTACCTGTGGTTATTGCCGCAACTGTCGTGCCGGACGGCGTCATCTATGCCGCAACGCCATCGGCGTCGGGGTAAACCGTCCCGGTTCGTTTGCGGAATATCTGGTTATTCCTGCCTACAACGCATTTCGCATTCCCGACAATATTTCTGACGAGTTGGCCGCCATCTTCGATCCTTTCGGTAACGCCGTACATACCGCCCTTTCCTTCGATTTAGTCGGGGAAGATGTGTTGATTGCCGGAGCTGGGCCGATAGGAATAATGGCGGCAGCGGTGTGCCGTCATGTTGGCGCAAGGAATGTCGTGATTACGGATGTGAATGCGTACCGTCTGGCGCTGGCCAGTAAAATGGGAGCAACGCGCGCCGTCAATGTGGCAGAGGAAAGGCTGGCTGACGTGATGATTGAGCTGGGAATGACTGAGGGGTTTGATATTGGGTTAGAGATGTCGGGCGCGCCATCGGCCTTTCGCGCCATGTTAAAAGCGATGAATCACGGTGGGCGTATCGCCATGCTGGGCATTCCGCATGAACCGATGTCTATTGACTGGGGGGATGTGATTTTTAAGGGATTGTTTATCAAAGGCATCTACGGTCGGGAAATGTTCGAAACCTGGTACAAAATGTCGGCGCTGATTCAGTCCGGGCTGGATTTGTCACCGATTATCACCCACCGCTTTCACATTGATGAGTTTCAGAAAGGGTTCGATGCCATGCGATCGGGTCAGTCGGGTAAGGTTATTCTCAACTGGGACGCAAGATAACCCTGCCGTGGAGAACCCGATAGATAGCAAAAGGGAACGCGCGTCTGAAATTACGGCTGCTTGTGCGTTTCGGTGTCGGCAGGGGTAATCCAGGTCTGCCAGCGATGCTTGATAAACAGTACGGGTGCACTATCCCGGATGCTGCTGCTTACGAGTTTGAAGAAAACATCGTTCTTCACCGGTTCCGGTAGTTTTTTGACCTGACATTGCGGTATGCCGCGGAACGGATTACGCGGCTTGGTTGGCTGCTGTGGCTGAGGCTCATAATGCTGCGCAGGCTCATTCAGCAACTGGCTGGGGCGTACTAAGACGATATCGGCATCTAGCGTGGGCAGCATCTGCTGCAAGACGCGTATAGTTGAAGGATGCGGATGCCCGATAGCAATAGCGGAACCGCTGCGGCGAGCGATTTGCACCGCACGGGTAAACTGTTTACGAATCTCAGCTTCGTTTTGTGAATCATCCAGAAAAACTTTGCGTTTGATGACTTTGACGCCTGTTCCTGCCGCGGCCTGACTCGATTGGCTGCTGCCAATGGTCATACTATCGAGGAAATAGAGTTGGTAAGCGCTTAGCGCCTGCATGACTTTTTGCATACCGGGCAGGCTGGCGGTCATCGCGCTGCCCATATGGTTATTCAACCCCACTGCGTAAGGCACGTTATTGACCGACTGGCGAATGATGCGCTGAATTTCATCGCTGCCCATATCGGGGCGTAATGTGTCACGCTCCAATGGCTGCTTGCTCATCGGTGCCATCGGCAGATGGATCAGGACTTCTCGCCCTTGCTGGTGGGCTTTGGTCGCCATTTCACGGGCGTATGGCGCGTTGGGTAATACCGCGACAGAAATCGCCGTTGGCATTGCAAGAATCTGGTTTTCATTATGCGGGCGATAGCCGAAATCATCGATGACGATGGAAAGCTTGCCAGCTAGTGCCAAAGGAGACAACGCGAACAGACTCAATGCTAATAACGGTGCTTTGGTTAAATAAGACAAAACTATCTTCCCAGCCAAGGTTGTGGATTGACCGCCTGACCCTGACGACGGATTTCAAAATACAGCCCGGGCTGGCTTTGCCCGCCGCTGGTACCGACCAGCGCAATCGGCTGACCGGCTTTGACCTGAGCGCCAACGGAAACCAATGCGCTCTGGTTATAGCCATACAGGCTCATATCGCCTTTGCCATGCTGCACAACCACGACCAGTCCGTAGCCCTGTAGCCAGTCGGCCATCAGGACAGTACCGTCGGCAATGGCTTTCACTTCTGTCCCTTCCGGTGCAGTAATCACCAAGCCTTTCCAACGTAGCTCACCCTGTAGCGGCTCGCCGAAGCGATGCTCAATACGGCCGTTAACGGGCCATATGGCTTGACCAGAAGGTCGCCCTAAACCGCCAGTGCGCGCCATAAGTGAGCGTTCACCTTCAGTGGGTTTGTAACTGCTGCCGCTGCGTTTGGCTTGTTCTTCTTTGGCTCGAACTTTGGCAGCCTCGCGTGCTTCCCGTTCAGCACGGGCTTTCGCTTCTCGCTCGGCGCGAGCGATCTGATCGCGCAATCGGGTTTCATTCTGGCGCAATTCCGTTAGCTGTTGCTGATCTTTTTCCAGCGAACTTTCCAGCGTCGACAGCGTTTTCTTTCGATCGGACTGCGCCTGTTCCAGCGTTTGCTGTTGCTGCTGTTGGTCACTTAACAGCGTTTTTTGCTGCGCCTGTTTTTGTTCTAACTGACGCCGCTGATTTGCCAGTTCTATGCGAGTTTGCTGCAACTCGTTGATGGATTTCTGCCGTGCTTCATTCAGATAGCCGAAGTAGGCGAGGATGCGTTCGTTGCGCTGGCTTTCTTCTCCGCTCAGCATGAGTTGCAGTGCGCTGTGCTGACCTTGTCGGAAGGCGGCATCAAGCTGACGGGAAAGGAGCGTTTGTTGCTTATCCTGCTGAGATTGCAGTTTTGCGATAGAGGCGCTGAGGCTGGCTAATTCTTTATTCAGTGTGGACAGCGTATTGCGCGTTTCATGCAGTTGACGGCTTGCCTGAGAGATAGACTGCTCTTGCTTTTTCAACTGCTGGACTAATGTACTGCGCTGCTTTTGTTGCGCTTGAACGCTTTTTTCTTTTGCGGCGATATCTTGTTGCAGGGTCTTAAGCTGTGCCTGATTATCTTCCGCCTGGCCGAGCGCGGGCAACAGCAAAACGCCAACGCAGAGTGCGCTGACGCAGCGGGTGAGCAGCCTTTGTAATGCGGATAACTGGCGATCTGCGCTACATACCACTCGACTCTGTACAAATAACGCGTTTTTACTCATATCGATAAATTATTCCACGATGAACAGCGGCTTACCAGTTGTCTCTTGTCTGATTTCTATTTCCAGACGTGACAAGCATGGCACAAAGGCGCGTCTCTATGCGTATCAATATATAGATAAATGGAAAGCGCGCCGCAGATTCGATACGCTATGTTGGCTTACTGGCTGTAATTGCCGTATCGCGCAGGTATACTCAGGAACCTTATATTTTTGTTGCTTAACTGATCCGGGAGCCGTTACACCCCATGCAAGAGATTATGCCATTCGTTAGCAAGAACCCTATTTTGAGCATCGCCTGGGTTGCGCTGTTGGTTGCGGTAATTGTACTTACTGTGAAGAGTAAACTGTCGAACGTGAAAGAAGTGGTTCGCGGTGAAGCGATCCGACTGATTAATAAAGAAGATGCTGTCGTCGTTGATATCCGTAACCGCGATGACTATCGCCGTGGCCATATTGCCAGCGCATTTAACCTGTTGCCAGTCGACATTAAAAACGGCAGCGTAGGTGAACTTGAAAAACATAAGTCGCAGCCGATTATCGTGGTCTGCGCCAACGGCCTCTCTTCACGCGAAGCGGCCGAGAATTTGCACAAAGCCGGTTTTGAGCGTGTGCAGGTACTGAAAGATGGCCTGGCTGGCTGGAGCGGTGAGAATCTGCCTTTAGTCCGCGGCAAATAAAACGGTTTGTGGTAAAACTATCCGCATCGTGCCACGTGCAGTAAGTCATACACAGCGAAATGGCAACGATTTTGCAGGATAATCGACAGGCCGATTGCAGTACGACAATGACAGAAATGTGCTGACGTCCGCCTACTCATGACGACGGAAGACGTCAAGAAAATCTAACAAAAGGGTATTACTCAACATGTCTGAACAAAACAACACAGAAATGGCTTTCCAAATCCAGCGTATCTACACCAAAGATATCTCTTTTGAAGCGCCGAATGCGCCTCAGGTGTTCCAGCAGGAATGGCAGCCGGAAGTAAAACTGGATCTGGATACGGCCTCTAGCCAACTGGCTGATGACATCTATGAAGTTGTACTGCGTGTGACTGTAACGGCTTCTCTGGGTGAAGAAACTGCATTTCTGTGTGAAGTTCAGCAAGGTGGTATCTTTACCGTTGGCGGTATCGAAGGGACCCAACTGGCACATTGCCTGGGCGCATACTGCCCGAACATTCTGTTCCCTTACGCGCGTGAGTGCATCACCAGCCTGGTTTCTCGCGGTACTTTCCCGCAACTGAACCTGGCACCGGTTAACTTTGATGCGCTGTTCATGAATTACCTGCAACAGCAGACCGAAGGTGAAGGCGCTGCGCAGCATCAGGATGCCTGATGAACGCGTCTGACGCATCTATGACCGTCATCGGTGCCGGTTCATACGGCACCGCATTGGCCATTACGCTGGCGCGTAATGGCCATCGAGTTGTGCTATGGGGTCATAACCCTACGCACATTCAGGCGCTACAGGCCGCCCGCTGTAATCAGGCATTCCTGCCGGATGTACCTTTCCCCGATTCGCTACAGTTGGAAACGAATCTGGCGCGGGCGCTCGCTGCCAGCAGAGACGTGCTGGTTGTTGTGCCGAGCCATGTATTCGGTGATGTTCTGCGTCAATTGAAACCTCACTTGCGTGCCGATGCGCGTATCGTGTGGGCGACCAAAGGGCTGGAAGCGGAAACCGGGCGTCTGTTGCAAGATGTCGCACGCGAAGCGCTGGGCGAAACCATCCCGCTTGCGGTGGTATCCGGCCCGACCTTTGCCAAAGAATTAGCCGCTGGCATGCCGACGGCTATTGCTCTTGCAGCAACGGACAGTGAATTTGCTGATGACCTGCAACGGCTACTGCATTGTGGGAAGAGCTTCCGTGTTTACAGTAATCCAGATTTTATCGGCGTACAGTTAGGCGGAGCAGTGAAAAACGTCATTGCTATCGGTGCCGGGATGTCAGACGGCATTGGGTTTGGTGCTAATGCTCGTACCGCATTGATCACCCGTGGGCTGGCTGAAATGACCCGACTTGGCGCGGCGCTAGGCGCTGATCCTAGTACCTTTATGGGGATGGCTGGGCTTGGCGATTTGGTGCTGACCTGTACTGATAATCAGTCCCGCAACCGACGCTTCGGCATGATGTTGGGGCAAGGAATGGATGTACAGAGTGCGCAGGATAGTATTGGTCAGGTTGTTGAAGGGTATCGCAATACGAAAGAAGTTCTGGCACTAGCGCAGCGCTACGGCGTTGAAATGCCGATAACTGAGCAACTGTGGCAGGTTCTGTATTGTGGGAAAGACGCCAGAGAAGCGGCGCTGAGCCTGTTAGGGCGCACACGTAAAGACGAAACCGCCAAATTATAAAACACGTCGTTCTCTGCTGGGCTTCCTAATCCTGGAAGCTCATAGTATCTTCATTTTCTTGTACGTGAGCGGTGGGCTAACAAGCCTGTTGTTTGGAACTGATATACGTTGTGGTGTGTGGTCTCTCGGAGAGTAAGGCAATGTCGACAGAAGAACTGGAACTGGTCTGGACCAATATCAAAGCAGAAGCGCGCAGTCTCGCGGACTGTGAACCGATGTTGGCCAGCTTTTTTCACGCCACATTGCTGAAGCACGAGAACCTGGGTAGTGCGCTGAGCTACATGCTGGCGAATAAGTTAGCCAATTCGATTATGCCTGCGATTGCTATTCGTGAGGTGGTCGAAGAAGCCTATAGCGCCGACCCGCAGATGATTGTTTCTGCCGCTCGCGATATTCAGGCCGTCTGCCTGCGCGATCCCGCGGTGGATAAATATTCAACGCCTCTGCTCTACCTGAAAGGGTTTCATGCATTGCAGGCTTATCGCATTGGTCACTGGCTTTGGTCTCAGGATCGTAAAGCGTTGGCGGTCTATTTCCAGAATCAGATCTCAGTTTCTTTCGGTGTCGATATTCACCCAGCGGCGAGAATCGGTTGTGGGATCATGCTCGATCACGCAACAGGTATTGTGATCGGTGAAACGGCAGTGGTTGAAAATGATGTATCCATTCTGCAATCTGTGACGCTGGGCGGTACGGGTAAAACCAGTGGCGATCGTCACCCTAAAATTCGTGAAGGCGTCATGATTGGTGCAGGCGCTAAAATTCTGGGGAATATCGAGGTGGGATGTGGCGCAAAAATTGGTGCCGGTTCTGTCGTACTGCAATCTGTTCCTCCCCATACGACGGCGGCAGGGGTTCCGGCTCGTATCGTCGGTCGCCCGGAAAGCGATAAACCTGCCATGGATATGGATCAGTATTTCAACGGCATCAACCGTGGTTTTGAATATGGTGATGGCATCTAACCTGCTACGCCAGTGATTCACGCTATTCAATCTGAAGCGAGATACGGCGCTTAACCCCCACCAGAATATAAACCACCGACAAATAAGGTGGTTTTTTGTTATTTTGGCTAAGAAACATCTGAAAGCATCTCTGTATTCACCATCTATTTAGCCAAAGTTGCTGTTTATCCCTTCATAATAGGCGGCCTTGGTTTCCCGGTTATATAGGCAGATTACACAAACTGAGCTATATATTTTGGTAACTACAAAATAGTTTTGTTCGGATCACCTTTGTTTGAATGGAATCGTGACGCTGTTACAGAGAATCTTATATGTATTTGAAGCGAATTTTAATCACGTTAAGTTTGATTACACTACCCGTTGTTCCTTTTTTAAGCTACGCAGCAGAAAGCATAAATAATGTAGGGACAAATAATACGAGTAGCACAGCAAATCTCGCATCCACTGCGTCTGATTCCAGTGACTTGGTGTCGGATAAGCATGAGGAAAGCTGGTGGCAGAGAAGTAAAAACAATCTGTCTACTACCTGGAATTCGCCACAGAGCCACGATATTTACATTCCGACCATCACTTGGCATAACCGTTGGACGTACGATAAAGAAAAGACTGACAGATATAATGAAAGGCCATGGGGCGCGGGCTACGGTGTTTCCCGTTTAGATAAGGACGGGGACTGGCACGGGCTTTATATCATGGCGTTCAAAGACTCTTATAACAAATGGGAGCCTATTGGTGGCTATGGTTATGAAAAGCGTTGGCGGCCAACCAGCGATCAGGATTTTCAATTGGGCCTGGGCTTTACGGCGGGTTTCACGATGCGTGATAACTGGAACTATATTCCAATTCCCGTCTTGTTGCCTTTGGCATCAATAAGCTATAGCAAGCTCTCTTTCCAGGCGACTTACATCCCTGGAACATACAATAACGGCAATGTTTTCTTTGCCTGGTTCAGATGGCAGATTTAGTGGCCTTTTATTTTTTTTCGAGAATATTTTTTTCGTAAAAAAGAAAAACCTAATATAAAGTAGTATCGATGCCATATTTTTTGGGATCGTTACTACTTTATTATTATATTTTATAATTCCTATAACATATATTAATGGGAAAAGCTCGGAGCTCCCCTTAATGCTTCTCTAGCTATCTATATCGAATGATACTATTCGTGGTTTTATTATATGGAGAGTCTATTGAATATTTCATATTGACTAAACTATAATCATAAAATGATTTCAATTTTTTAGAATTAAATGTATAGCAGGCTGATATTTTTATTGATTTAACGTGATTTTTAGTAAGTTACTTGAGTAAGTAAGCGGTCTTTTTACGTCTATAGTTAATGTGTTTTCCATTGTTAAATTCGTAAACTTTAAGAATTTATGGATTAAATAATATAAAAGGATTTTATATGGCGAATAATATTTATTTAACATTAACGGGTAATCAACAGGGAAAAATATCTGCTGAGTGTGGCACTGTTGACTCGATTGGGAATAAATATCAGATAGGACATAGAGATCAAATCTTTGTGTTACAGTTTGATCACGCTATCAGCCGAAACCAAAATATTAGTCATCAACCTATAACCTTTTGTAAACCCATCGATAAATCTTCCCCACTCTTGGGAAATGCCATATCAAAAAACGAAAAACTCGAACTTTTATTCGACTTTTACCGTACGGCGAATACGGGTACACAGGAAAAATATTATTCTGTGAAACTCCTTGGAGCAGTTATAAGGAACATTACCGTTTCTTATCCGCATGCCTTGACCCATGCAGAGAATCAGCCAGAAGAAATGATATCTATTGCGTATCAAAGCATAGATTGGCAACACCATATTGCTGGAACTGGCGGTTATAGTTTATGGGAAGAGCAAGTGTACTAATATACAGGTAACGATTATGATAGGTGATGTTATCGTACGAAATAAATTTTGTGATATTTCTAAAGTTAGATTTAGAAAATGGGATGAAATTGATGTTATTTTTTGGAAGTTTGGTAAAAGCAATCCTGAAAGGAAGAGTGGCGGATATTATTTAAACGCATATAAAGATGCCTATATCCAGTACAACAAAGAAAGAATCATAAAATATGCTAACCAAGCTGGAATTCTTCCTGAGTTACTTGGTGGTGTTGCTTGGATTGAGTCAGGCGGAATGCCAGAGGAATATAAATTCCAGGTATTTGAGATAAAACGGCTTTTGAAACTAAAGTCATCTCCTGAAAATCAAACTTCTTTTGGTTCTGTTGCTATGCAAATTCAGGTAGCAGCTAGAACCTTGGGATTAAATCCTGATATTTTGACAACGCGCGATCAGCTGGAATTAGCAACTTGCCTGATGGAGGATGATTTTAACCTCTGGCTTGTTGCGCAGCACCTAAGAGATATGATCCTCTATGATTATCCGAGCGTTGCTGCACTTTATTTGACTGATGAACAATACATAATGGCGGGGATTCGTTATAACCGAGGTATACAAAGAAAGTTGAGTGAATTTATTCGTTTTATCGATGCTAAGCCAGAACGTAATTCTGCAGAATTCGACTACATTTCTTATGGGATACGACTACTACAAATTAGAAACCATATAAGAAAACTTCTGGAGCTTAGTACCTGAATGAACATAAGTAAGGAAAAGATCGTCGATGTTATCTCTATGGTAGGGTATTTTGTATTCGCCTATTTTGTGATGGGGTTACTCTCGATCAACAAATATGATTGGATGATTGAATCGGGAGACTCTGTCTGTAGCATTCCCCACCAATCTCTCAGTAACCGTATCTTACAAGCGGGTGTGTCGGCTCTATTGTTGATAATACCTTTATTTATTGCGTTAGTACGTAACATTTTCATAAAAAATCGCTATAAAATAACCTATTACATAGTTGGTATACTGTGCGTCATTCTGTATGGCGGATGGCTTTTCTTTGGTCGATTTTTTTTATGTTAATTGACTGACTCCGTCAAAATGCTCTGATCTCATTGTGATTAACGCTCATTTTAAAAAAAGTGTTCAATACCCTCATGAATATAATGGAATAACTATTTATCCTCAGGGGATAAATGTATGAGCACCCGATGCTTTCACTTGGTTATTATTTAATCTAATGTAAACCATATTGACTGAAATTCATTCAGCCATCTCCGCTACAATGGCGCTACTTTTTTCTCAGTGGATGCTGTCGTGCCATTACTCATTATCACCACTATTTTGTGGGCATTTTCATTCAGTCTGATTGGCGAATATCTGGCTGGTCAGGTTGATAGCTGGTTTTCTGCGATGTTCCGTCTGACGGCGGCGGCTGTGGTGTTTTTGCCATTCCTACGTTGGCGAGGTTACGCGCCACGCGTCATTTTTTTGTATATGTTAGTTGGTGCTTGCCAACTTGGTATCATGTACCTGTTTGTGTTCCAGGCTTACCTGTACCTGACCGTACCTGAGTTTTTGCTTTTCACGGTGATGACGCCGCTTTACGTCACGCTGATTTACGATTTGCTTGCCCGGCAGCACCTGCGCTGGGGCTACGCGATGAGTGCGCTGCTGGCGGTATTCGGGGCGGCAGTGATCCACTATCATGGCGTGAGTGAGCACTTTTGGTGGGGGTTCCTGCTGGTGCAGGTGGCTAACGTGTGTTTTGCCGCAGGTCAGGTTGGCTATAAGCGTCTGATGGAGGTTCATCCTGTGCCACAGCACTGCGCATTTTCCTGGTTTTATCTGGGGGCTGCGATCGTGACAATAGCCGCATGGCTGCTCTTCGGCAATATGGATAAATTACCCACCACAACCATGCAGTGGGGCGTGTTGGTCTGGCTGGGTATTGGCGCTTCTGGTCTTGGCTATTTTATGTGGAACTACGGCGCAACGCAGGTGGATGCCGGAACGCTCAGCATAATGAATAACTTTCACGTGCCAGCCGGTCTACTGGTCAACTTCGCCATCTGGCACAAAACGCCAGACTGGCTGAGCTTTATCGTAGGGACGGCGATCATTACGTCCTCACTGTGGGTACACCAGCATTGGGTCGTGAAGCGTCCTTTACGAACGGCAAATGATCACAAGCGTGCTGACGCGCCGAACGAATAAATGCATCAATGACCGGTTGGCGCTGTTCTCCGTCGCGGACGGCGGCGTACAACCGGCTCCAAAGCCCATCCCCCAACGATTTGGTCACAATCAACCCTTGGCGTTCAAAGCTTTCCACCACCCAGTGCGGTAACGCGGCGATGCCCATACGGGCGGCGACCATCTGAATCAACAGCAGTGTATTATCCACACTTTTCAGTGCAGGACTGATGCCTGCTGGTTGTAAAAAGTGACGCCAAACGTCCAACCGCTGCCGTTGTACCGGGTAGATCATCAGGGTTTCTGCGCTGAAATCTTCCGGTTCGATTTTTTCTTTTTGTGCCAGTGGATGTTCGGGAGCCAGCACTAGCCTGACTTCAAAATCAAACAGAGGTGAATAGTGCAGGCCACTGCGTGGCATGATGTCTGAAGTCATGACCAGATCCAGCTCGCCTTGCTGGAGCGCGGGCTGCGGATCAAACGTCACACCTGATTTAAAATCCATTACGACCTGCGGCCAATGTTGATGAAACTCGTCTAGCGCAGGCGTCAGCCACTGAATACAGCTATGGCACTCAATAGCCAGGCGCAGCGTGGTTTGGTGCGGTTCATGGCACGCCTGCAACGCCTGCTGAATTTGCGGTAACACCTGCTCTGCCAACTGCAACAAAATTTCTCCCTGAGGCGTAAAGCGCAGCGGCTGGCTTTTACGCACGAATAGCCTGAACCCAAGGCGCTGTTCCAGATCGCTGAACTGATGGGATAACGCCGATTGGGTTTGATGAAGTGCAGCGGCAGCGGCGGCTAACGATCCGGTATTGCGCAGTGCTTGCAGCGTTCGCAGGTGTTTAAATTCGATCATGAGAGTCCTTCACAGTGACAGTGAACAAATTGCGCTTGTGCTTACTACAGTACCTGCGGATTATGGATGTGTAAACATCTGGACGGCTAAATGAGGAATTAACGATGGCGATTGTGAATCACACACTGGGTTTTCCGCGCGTTGGACTACGCCGTGAACTGAAAAAAGCGCAGGAAAGCTATTGGGCAGGTAACGCGACACAGGAAGAGTTGCTGACCGTTGGACGTGAGCTGCGTGCGCGTCATTGGCAACAACAGAAGGATGCTGGCGTTGATCTGCTGCCAGTGGGTGATTTCGCCTGGTACGACCATGTACTGACGACGAGTCTGCTGCTGGGTAACGTACCAGCGCGTCATCAGAATGAAGATGGCTCGGTCGATCTGGACACGCTGTTCCGCATTGGTCGTGGACGTGCGCCAACTGGGCAACCTGCCGCGGCGGCAGAAATGACTAAGTGGTTTAACACCAATTATCACTACATGGTGCCGGAATTCACCAAAGGGCAGCAGTTCAAGCTGACCTGGACACAACTGCTGGATGAAGTTGATGAAGCGCTGGCGCTGGGCCATAAAATTAAGCCTGTGCTGTTAGGCCCGGTTACCTACCTGTGGTTAGGTAAAGTGAAAGGCGAACAGTTTGATCGTCTGTCACTGTTGCAGGATATTCTGCCGGTTTATCAGCAGGTGCTGGCTGAATTGGCAAAACGCGGCATTGAGTGGGTGCAGATCGATGAACCTGCGCTGGCGCTGGAACTGCCGCAAGAGTGGCTGGCCGCGTTTAAACCGGCTTACGATGCGCTGCAAGGTCAGGTGAAACTGCTGCTGACGACCTATTTCGATAGCGTTAGCCAGAATCTGGAAACCATCAAAGCGCTGCCAGTTCAGGGGCTGCATATCGATCTGGTTCACGGTAAGGATGATGCTGCTACGCTGAATGCCCAACTGCCTGCTAACTGGGTATTGTCTCTGGGTGTGATTAACGGTCGTAATGTATGGCGTGCTGACCTGAGCAGTTGGTTCGAGCGTTTGCAACCGCTGGTGGGGACGCGCGATCTGTGGCTGGGAAGTTCATGCTCACTGCTGCATAGCCCTATCGATCTGAGTGTGGAAGTGCGTCTGGATGATGAGGTGAAAAGCTGGTTTGCCTTTGCTATTCAGAAATGTGCGGAGCTGTCACTGCTGTCTCAGGCACTGAACAGCGGGAACGGTCAGGCACTAGAAGCCTACAGCGCGCCGATTCGCGCCCGCCGTACCTCGACCCGTGTGAATAACGCCGCTGTTGCACAGCGTCTGGCGGCCATCACCTCGCAGGACAGTCAGCGTAAGAACGCCTATTCAGTGCGTGCCGACGCTCAACGCGAGCGCTTTAATCTGCCAGCATGGCCAACAACCACGATTGGTTCTTTCCCGCAAACCACCGAAATTCGCGGCCTGCGTCTGGATTTCAAACAGGGTCGTCTGGATGGTAATAACTACCGTACTGGTATTGCCGAGCATATCAAGCAAGCCGTGGTTGAGCAGGAGAGTCTAGGTCTGGACGTACTGGTACACGGTGAAGCCGAACGTAACGACATGGTGGAATACTTCGGTGAGCATCTGGATGGGTTTGTCTTTACCCAGAATGGCTGGGTGCAGAGTTACGGTTCTCGCTGTGTGAAGCCGCCAGTCATCATTGGTGACGTGAGTCGCCCAGAAGCGATCACCGTTGAGTGGGCGAAATACGCACAGTCTCTGACTGACAAACCGATGAAAGGCATGCTGACAGGTCCGGTGACGATCCTGTGCTGGTCTTTCCCGCGTGAAGACGTCACTCGGGAAACCATCGCTAAGCAGATTGCGCTGGCGCTGCGTGATGAAGTAGCCGATTTGGAAGCCGCAGGCATTGGCATCATTCAGATTGACGAACCAGCGCTGCGTGAAGGTCTGCCTCTGCATCGTTCGGATTGGGATGCTTATCTGGCTTGGGCTGTGGATGCCTTCCGTCTGAATGCCGCTGTGGCGAAAGATGATACGCAGATCCATACCCACATGTGTTATTGCGAGTTCAACGACATCATGGATTCTATTGCCGCTCTGGATGCAGACGTGATTACGATTGAAACCTCTCGCTCCGATATGGAGTTGCTGGAGTCGTTTGAAGAGTTCGAATACCCGAATGAAATCGGTCCAGGCGTTTATGATATCCACTCTCCGAACGTACCGAGCGTGGAATGGATGGAAGCCCTGCTGAAGAAGGCGGCACAGCGTATTCCTGCTG
This sequence comes from Pectobacterium zantedeschiae, assembly GCF_004137795.1. Lineage (GTDB taxonomy): Bacteria > Pseudomonadota > Gammaproteobacteria > Enterobacterales > Enterobacteriaceae > Pectobacterium > Pectobacterium zantedeschiae. The sequence goes on along the minus strand of NZ_NWTM01000005.1, from coordinate 39,355 downwards.
AACGCCTGTGGGTAAACCCAGACTGTGGTCTGAAAACGCGTGGCTGGCCGGAAACGCGTCAGGCTCTGGCGAATATGGTTCAAGCAGCACAGCGTCTGCGTGAAACTCAGTAATGTTTAATTGCTGGTGAAATCGGGGAGGCGATGGCCTCCCCGATTTTTTTACCGCTGACTAATAGATAAAATACGTATTATTTCTTTTAACCCCGATTGTTTATTATTTCCTCGTCAATACTTCTCCCTTCCTGAAAAAAAATGCCGTTATCTTTATTTTAATAAAATCGCATTGCCTCCCATTTTTTCTGCATCGATGGGGCGGTTATTCGTCGAAAATGAATATTTTCATGTTGTTGGTATCTCTATTTTCGACGGCTTTAATCGATATCGTTATAAAGCTCAGAAATCTTGTGCCGATAAGGTAAACGGCATGGATGCAGCTCAGGATGTGAGGTTGTTTGTATTTTTTTATGTTTTATTTACGTTGAAAACACAACTGTAATTACTCTCTTATGGGTATTTTTATATACCCATAAAGCCTATTTATTTTTCCGAAAAACAATTATTTCCCCACTCTGCGACGTTATTAGACGATGACTGTGCGCAGTAATCATTATTATGTATTACCTAAAAGGAGTGAGATGTGAATTTAGCGAATTGGCGTATTGGCTATCGATTGGGTGGCGGATTTGCCATCTTGATTCTGATGTTGTTTACCGTGAGTATTTTTTCTCTGTCTAAACTGTCCGGCTTTCAGGATGGTGCCAGAGATATCGTCAAAGAGGTTTATCCACAAACGGTGGACGCGAATGACCTCATCGATAACGTTAATGGGCATTTTGTCGCTTATTTGCAGATGATGCTGGTATCCGGTAAGGAACAGCGTCAGGGGTATGTCGATCGGATCATGGCGTACCGCAAGGAGATTGGCCGCCTGCTTGATAATCTGGAACGCAATGTTTCAGGAGAACTTTCTCGTAAACAGGTAGGGACTATCCGTGTACTGCGTGCCGAGTTCATAAAATCCGGTGATAAAATTATTAGTGATGCGTTGGCGGGTAATAACGACGTCGCCGTAGAGGAATTCAATAGCAACCTGAATGTGATTCAACGCAAGTACCGTGATTCGGTGAAACAGTTGGTGAATTACCAAAATGATGCGATGGATAATTCTGTCGAGACCATGGCTGAGGTGTATAACAATACTCGCATGATTTTGCTGATTATTTTGGCTATGGGTGCTGTATTTGGGGCGCTGATTGCCTGGGCGATCACGCGTAGCGTAACCCGACCGATCGAGCAGGCTTTGCAAGTGGCAGACCGAGTGGCGCAGGGCGACCTGACCTCACGTATCACGGTGACCAACAAGGATGAAACTGGATTGCTGCTGCAATCGTTGGATCGTATGAACACCAGCCTGAGCTCGATTGTCGGTCAGGTGCGCGATGGTGCCGAAACGATTTCGACAGCGGCATCGCAAATTACGGCAGGGAATCAGGATCTGTCATCGCGCACTGAAGAACAGGCGAGTTCGCTGGAAGAAACGGCGGCTTCAATGGAACAGTTGGCGTCCACCATTAAAAACACCGCGGAAAATACCCAGCAGGCGACGGAGATTGCTAATAAGGCGACCGGTGCTGCCAAACAAAGCGGCGATGTCATGCTTTCTGTTACGCAGAAAATGCGCGGTATTCGTGATTCGTCTCAGCGTATGGCGGAGATCATCGGTGTGATTGATGGCATTGCGTTCCAGACCAATATTCTGGCACTTAATGCGGCAGTTGAAGCGGCGCGTGCGGGCGAACAAGGGCGTGGTTTTGCGGTAGTAGCGGGAGAAGTCCGTTCACTGGCACAGCGCAGTGCAACCGCCGCACGGGAGATCAAGGATTTGATCGATGACTCCGTGAGCAAAATTCGTGAAGGCATGGATCTTGTTGATACCGCTGAAGAAACGATGGGGGGATTAACGGCCCACGTGAGGGATGTACACGGCATCATCAGTGAGATTTCACAAGCCAGCCGTGAACAGAGCGACGGAATTAACCAGATGAATTTGGCGATTGGACAGATTGATACCACGACGCAGCAAAACGCCGCTCTGGTTGAAGAGTCTGCTTCTGCGGCATTGTCTCTGCAATCGCAGGCCTCGGTTCTGGCGGAAGCGGTAAGCGCGTTTAAAATACCATCGTATAGTCAGGGTAACGCTGGCTCTTATGCTCCGATGGCGATGAGCACACCAACGCTGTCTCTGGCGCTGGCAAGGAAAGAGTAAGTTTACCGCCATCAATTGGCGGTGTTGCAGTGCAACGTCTGCTTCATCAGGGGGGCAATTACCTCCCTGATTCCGCTACTTCTATATAGAGTAAATATAGTTTTTTCTCTTCTTATTCAGCTTGTTATCCTATTTTAATAAATATTCTCATCTCTTTATTTTTAATATCAAATATGTCTGACTATTCTTTTATGTAACTGAAAGGTTATTTATGTTAATTCTTGGTGGGTTAACCTGTGATTTTTCCGATCGAAACGTAGATTTTGATAGTTATAATCTATTTATTGTTTACTTTTGAATGATTTGAACGATCAAATTGTAAAGATAAGAAACAAGTTGCCGATAAAATGAATAACACAGGAACGGCTATGGATGCACGAATACGAAGAAGGACGCTCATCATCTCACCTCGATAATGTCTCTGCGGTCTTATTAATCGTATTTGTATCACTGTTAGATTTATTGCCACTTTTGCACCTCAACACCTGAGGGAAACTATTTGATTTTTGATCGCGCCTCTCTTGATGAGAGCGTGCGTAAAAATGCCTGCCTCAAGGTATCTCTGGCGTATCAGAGGGGAATGGATTTTTCCCCCCCTTCAGGTCGCCAGCCATTCTCCGCCCTGTGGTTTCATCAAGATGCGACATGTGCGCAATTGACATTGCTATGTATAACCTAAAAGGAGTGAGACATGAATTTAGCAAACTGGCGTATTGGCTATCGACTGGGAGCTGGATTTGCCATCCTGATTTTGATGTTGTTCGTCGTGAGCATTTTTTCTCTGTCCAAGCTATCTGGCTTTCAGGATGGTGCCAGAAGTATCGTGAAGGATGTTTATCCACAGACGGTGGATGCCAATAATCTCATCGATAATGTCACGAGTATCTTAGTGGCGTACCAACGACTGATGCTGGTTTCGGGCGAGGATAAAATCAAGGAAAACGTCGATCGTGTGAATGCGTTCCGTCAGGAAATTGGTCGTCTGCTGGATAAACTGGACAGCCAAACCGTTGAAGAGCGTTCGGTCACTCAGCTACGTACCATCCGCGCAATTCGCACTGAGTTTCTGAAATCTGGCGATAAAATCATTAGCGAAGTGGTGGCAGGCAATCGGGAAGCTGCGATTGAGGAATTCAATAACAACCTGAATGTGGTTCAGCGCCAATACCGTGACGCGGTGAATCAGTTAGTGGACTACCAAGATGATGCGATGGACACCTCCGTTGAAGCGATGGCTGAGGTATACAGCGAAACGCGTATTATTCTGCTGCTTATTCTGGCACTCAGTGCCGTATTGGGGGGCGTGATTGCCTGGTCGATCACGCGCAGCGTAACCCGGCCGATACAGCAGGCTTTGCAAGTGGCAGACAGAGTGGCACAGGGTGACCTGACCTCACGTATCACTGTTACCAGCAAAGATGAAACGGGACAACTGCTGCAATCGTTGGATCACATGAACACTAGCCTGAGTACGATTGTCGGGCAGGTACGTGACGGGGCGGAAACAATCTCGACGGCAGCTTCGCAGATCGCCGCAGGTAATCAGGATCTGTCATCACGCACTGAAGAGCAGGCCAGCTCACTGGAAGAAACGGCAGCATCGATGGAACAGCTGACCTCCACCATTAAAAATACGGCGGAAAACACGCAGCAGGCGACAGACATCGCGAATAAAGCCTCTGGTGCTGCGAAGCAAAGCGGTGACGTTATGGTTTCTGTGACGCAGAAAATGCGCGGCATTCGTGATTCATCCCAGCGTATGGCGGAGATCATTGGCGTCATTGATGGCATTGCGTTCCAGACCAATATTCTGGCGCTGAACGCGGCGGTTGAGGCGGCGCGTGCGGGCGAGCAAGGGCGTGGTTTTGCAGTGGTGGCGGGGGAAGTGCGTTCTCTGGCACAGCGCAGTGCGACAGCCGCACGTGAGATCAAGGATTTGATCGATGACTCCGTGAGCAAAATTCAGGAAGGCATGTCGCTGGTGGATACCGCCGAAGAAACGATGAGCGGCTTAACGGGCTATGTGCGCGATGTGAATGAGATTATCAGTGAAATCTCGCAGGCTAGTCGTGAACAGAGCGATGGGATTAACCAGATGAACCTGGCGGTTGGGCAAATTGATACCACGACCCAACAGAATGCGGCTCTGGTTGAAGAATCTGCCTCTGCGGCTCTTTCTCTGCAAGCACAGGCCTCTGTTCTGGCTGAATCGGTGAGCGCATTTAAACTTCTGTCGTATGGCAACGGCAAAACGGCTTCTTACGCATCGGCACCAACGCGTACGCCAACACTGTCCTTAGCGCCAGCAGCGTCGAAAGACCAGAGCAATAACGGCGACTGGACGACGTTCTAAGACTGGCTTGATAACATGTTAAACACAAACGCCACCGTTGTTCGGTGGCGTTTTAGATCGTAGATAAAAACGAAAATGTGTGATGGTGTTACGCCACACCGTTTTTCTGGAACCACGCCAGCATACGCTGCCAGCCGTCTTGTGCGGATTCTGCATGATAGCTAGGCCGATAATCGGCATGGAAAGCATGACCGGCATCGGGGTAGACGATGATATCTGCCGCCGCATTGGCCGCGCGTAACGCCTGCCGCATGATATCAACCTGTGCCAACGGAATCCCTTCGTCCTTCGCGCCATATAACCCCAGCACAGGGGCTTCCAATTCCGTTGCAATATCGACCGGATGTTTGGGGCTATTCAGCGTTTTCTCACCTGTAAACTTACCGTACCAGGCAACGCCCGCCTTGAGCTGCGGGTTGTGCGCGGCGTAGAGCCAGGTGATGCGTCCACCCCAACAGAAACCGGTGATCGCCAGTTTACTGGCATCGCCGCCCTGTTTAATCGCCCAGTTTGCCGTGTGATCAAGATCGGACAGCACCTGCGTATCAGGCACCTTATAAACCAGCTCGGTCAGGATTTGCTGAATGTCGTGATATTGGCTGGGGTCGCCCTGACGAAAATACAGCTCTGGCGCAATGGCCATATAGCCCAGTTTAGCCAGCCTGCGGCAAACGTCCTGAATGTGTTGATGAACGCCGAAAATCTCCTGCACCACCAGAATGATAGGAAGCGGCTTATCATGATTTGCTGGTCTGGCGATATACGCGGGCAACTGTTCACCCTGAGAAGAAATGGTGGTTTCACTGGCAATGATACCGACAGAATCCGTGGTAATGATGGAGGAGGTCTGCGGTTCTACTGCCGGGGATAGCCCCTGGGGAAGATGTTTGAAGGTGGTCTGTTCATCAGTCTTCATTACGCGCTCTCCTGTTATCGATGAATAGTTATGTCTACAGCGTGTTGAGATAGTCTTCGAAGCGTTTCCCTTTCTCTGGCCTGAAGTATAGGCCGATCTCTGCCACTGAAGTGATGTTATCGACCCTTAGATTGCGAAAGTCTGAGCGAGTTTCACACCATATCGTGAGTAACCACACGGCATCAAACAGGGTTAAACCGAGAGGGCGGGCGACTCTATCGCTCTTTCTTCCTTGCAGATCAACATAGGCAATACGTAGTTGAAGTTTGTTACGGATGGCGAGGCGAAGAAAGGCCAGGTGCTTAGTTGCCTTCTCATTTTCCTCGGTATGTCGGGAAACTGCCCTGAGAGGAAGCGACTTATAACTATCCGATTTTTTGACATCTATCACGGCGCTGATTTTTGCCGAAACGCGGCTGGCTGCTGCGGAGAGAATATCATCGCCTCGAGCACCGATCAGCCGCATTCCCAGCATAATGGCGTCCAGTTCATCAGGGTCAAAATTAAGTGGAGGAAGGAAGTAATCTTTTTCAAGTATGTAACCGAGTCCCGATTCACCACGAATAGGCGCACCGATGGTTTGTAGCGCCGCCATGTCCCTGTAGATCGTTCGGACTGATACATTTAACGCTTGAGCTAATATTTCCGCTGATACTGGGTGTATACGGCCGCGAAGATGATCAAGTAAAGAGAATAGCCGAATAGTTTTCATGAGAAGAGATTACACCACCCTGACAAGTTCTGTCAGGGTGGTGTAATACGATTCAGACTTCATATCATCATGATAACGGAGTTCATAATGGCTACCCCATGTTACGAAATCGTCACTTACACGGTGAAAACCCAGCAAGAGGCGGATTCAGCGCGCTTATCAGCACAACGTCTGCTAAAGCATTTCCCAGGATTTATCGACTGGATCGCATTTTCAGGCGTCGATATCTCCGCCGAACGTGTCGATCTTGTGGTGTGGAATAGTTTTGAAGAAGCACGGGCTGCGGCAAAAGCGGTTGAAAGCCAACCTGAATTTTCCAGTTTCAGATCTTCTGTCAGTGGGTTGCACAGTATGGGGCACTACACCGTGCAAATGGCGAACGCACCGTCAGTAAAAATAAGAGGCGGTGTCGAAATAGGACGATTTCGTCTAAAGCAGGGTATTCAGGAGAGTGACATGCGTCATGCTTATAATCAGATGGTAGAACGTCACCTTTCATTTCAGCCAGGCTGGAAAAGTCAGCATTTAGTCAGTCTGGATAATGGCATTTTTATTGATCTCGCCTTTGCCGACAATCAACAGTGCGCAGAAGCGATTTGTGCGTCTTGGCAGGGGCAAGCTCTATGTGATGCCTTCCTGGGAATGATTGAACCGGAGAGTATTGAGTTTGGTTCGTTGTCGTAACTGATGAGGTTAAAGAATCTACACTAGAAGGCAATTAATCGGCAAAAATGAATTTCCCATCTTATAAAAGGTGATTCAAGTCACATTTTTTATGTATGTTGATGTTTGTTTCTTTTTTATAGGTGATGCCCATCACTTAAAAGAACGTAATGATGCGCTAGAGTCTTTAATTGGACGGACGCTGACAGACTGCTACAAGCAGCATAGATAAGGCGTTCGGCGCGATTTCTCTGAATACCCAATTGATTGCCCGGGAGGCAGTTATGTCTACATCTGATGTGTTCCATCTTGGTCTGGTCAAGAACGATTTACAGGGTGCGACGCTGGCTATCGTGCCCGGCGATCCTGAGCGTGTCGAAAAAATTGCTCGCCTGATGGATAACCCGGTACATCTGGCATCACACCGTGAATTTACGTCCTGGCGTGCTGAGCTGGACGGCAAAGCGGTGATTGTCTGCTCGACAGGTATTGGTGGGCCGTCAACGTCAATCGCGGTAGAAGAACTGGCACAACTTGGCATTCGTACTTTCCTACGTGTGGGTACAACGGGGGCGATTCAGTCCGGCATCAACGTCGGTGATGTATTGGTTACCACCGCAGCCGTCCGTCTTGACGGTGCGAGCCTGCACTTTGCGCCGATGGAATTCCCAGCCGTTGCTGATTTTGGTTGTACCACTGCGTTGGTGGAAGCGGCGAAGGCGTCGGGTGCGGCATTGCACGTTGGCATCACGGCATCTTCCGATACGTTCTATCCTGGTCAGGAACGCTATGACACCTTTTCTGGACGCGTGGTACGTCGCTTCCGCGGTTCGATGGAAGAGTGGCAGAGCATGGGCGTACTGAACTATGAAATGGAATCTGCCACGCTGCTGACCATGTGTGCAAGTCAGGGGCTAAAAGCGGGCATGATCGCGGGAGTGATCGTGAACCGTACCCAGCAGGAAATTCCAGATGCGGCGACCATGAAGCTGGCCGAAACCACCGTCATCAAGGTGTTGCTGGATGCCACTCGCCGTTTGTTAGCGGCTGAATAAACACAAAAGTTGCTGTTATTTTGGGCTGGCCATCGCAGAGACCAGCCTTTATCCTAATCACTTGTTCTGGTTTATTGGGTTAACCTGCGACGCGCTCTGCGTGTGTAATACGGTTGCCTTGCTCGCCTTTCAACCTCGCAAGGAGATGTATGACCGAACCAACGTTGCTTCATCCCTCTTTATTACCGCTGGACGGCGGAATCAACTTCCGTGATTTAGGTGGTAATCGGGCTGCTGACGGGCGGCTTATCCGACACGGCAAACTTTTTCGCTCCGGCTCGCTGGATCTGTTGAGTCAGGCTGACTGTGAACATCTTGCTGGCGTGCCGATTTCTCATGTAGTGGATTATCGGGATGCCGATGAAATTGAGCAGAAGCCCGATATATTGTGGACGGGTGCCAATTATCACGCCTATCCGGCCAATCCATTACGCCACGAAGTGACAGCCAATCTGGATTCGCTGGGATCTGATGTGCTGGCGGCCTTTGATTCCCGAGCGTTTATGTTAGAGCTTTATCGCCGATTGCCTTTCAATAATTCTGCTTATAAAGAGCTGGTTTCGCTGCTATTACGGCCGGATGAGGGCGGGCTGGTACAGCACTGCGCAGTGGGTAAAGATCGCACGGGTATCGGTTCGGCGCTGGTGATGTTTGCGCTGGGGGCAGATGAGCAAACCGTGATGGAAGATTACCTGCTTACGGACACGACGCTGACGCCATTCCGCCAGAAGTTGCTGACGCATTTGTCGGAAACGCTGAATGAGAAAGCGCTTGGGCAGTTCTCTTATGTGCTGTCGGTGCAGGAAGAGTTCATCGTGACGGCGTTGCAGGCTATCTATGAACGACACGGTTCGATCGATAGTTGGCTTGAGGTGGAATACGGTCTGGATAATCGTGCGAGAAATTATTTGCAGGATAAATACTTAGCGTGAAGTTTTCGTTTTAGGCCGGTCAAGTGACCGGCCTTTGTTTCCACTTCTGTTTAGCTTTTGCTGCTTGGGTAATTAGCCCGTATTACGCATACCTGCTGCGACACCAGCGATAGTTACCATCAACGCCAGCTCCAAATCGGCATCCGGTTGTTCCTGCTGACGTGAACGATGCAACAGTTCGGCCTGCAACACGTTCAGGGGATCGGTATAAACGTTACGCAGTGCGATTGACTCGGCAATCCATGGCAGATCCGCCATCAGGTGATCGTCGTTGGAGATCGCCAGCACGATATTGATGTCGGCGGCTAACTGGTCGCGCAGTTGCTTCCCTAACGGCCACAGCTTCTCTTCTACCAAGCGCTGATCGTAATACTCCGCCAGCCACAGGTCAGCCTTGGCGAACACCATCTCCAGCATACCGATCCGTGTCGAGAAGAACGGCCAGTCGCGGCACATGGTTTCCAACTGCTCCTGTTTGCCGTTATCTACCACTTTCTGTAGCCCAGCTCCGGCACCAAGCCATGCTGGCAGCATCAGACGGTTCTGCGTCCAGGCGAAAATCCACGGGATCGCACGCAGGCTTTCCACACCGCCGTTCGGACGACGCTTAGCCGGACGTGACCCTAGCGGCAGTTTACCCAGCTCCAGCTCCGGCGTAGCGGCGCGGAAGTAAGGAACGAAATCCGGGTTCTCACGAACGTATCCGCGGTACATATCGCAGGACACGCGGGACAGTTCATCCATCACTTCGTGCCATTCCTGTTTGGGTTCTGGCGGTGGCAGCAGGTTCGCTTCCAGAATTGCACCGGTATACAACGCCAGGCTGCTGATGGTGACTTCTGGCAGGCCGTATTTAAAGCGGATCATCTCGCCCTGTTCCGTCACGCGCAGGCCACCTTTCAGGCTGCCCGGCGGTTGTGACAACAGCGCAGCGTGAGCTGGTGCGCCACCGCGACCGATGGAGCCACCGCGTCCGTGGAACAGCGTCAGTGCGATGCCCGCTTTTTCACAGGTTTTGATCAGCGCGTCTTGCGCACGGTACTGTGCCCAGGATGCAGCCATCACGCCCGCGTCTTTCGCGGAGTCGGAATAACCGATCATGACCATCTGCTTGCCCTGAATAACGCCGCGATACCAGTCGATGCTCAGCAACTGTGTCATGACATCATCGGCGTTGTTCAGGTCGTCCAGTGTTTCAAACAGCGGTGCGACGGGCAGGGCAAACGGGCAACCCGCTTCTTTGAGCAGCAACTGAACGGCCAGTACGTCGGAAGGCGTGCGCGCCATTGAAATAACGTAAGCGGCAATCGAACCCTGTGGGGCTTTTGCGATCACCCGACAGGTATCCAACACTTCCTTAGTATCCGCACTCGGTTCCCAGTAACGCGGCAGCAGTGGGCGTTTGGAGCTGAGTTCGCGGATCAGGAAGGCCTGCTTATCAGATTCTGACCAGCTTTCGTAGTCACCCAGGCCCAGATAGCGGGTAATTTCAGCTATCGCGTCGGTGTGGCGGGTGCTCTCCTGACGGACATCGATGCGCACCAACGGTACGCCGAAGCAGCGTACGCGACGCAGCGTATCCAACAGGCGACCATCGGCGATGATGCCCATGCCACAGGCTTTCAGCGACTGATAGCAGGCGTGGAGTGGTTCCCACAGCTGCTCGTTGGTAATCAGTAAGTCTTTAGGTGGCAGACGTTCCTCACCCGTCAGGCGCGCTTCCAGATAGCTCAGCGTACTGCTCAACTGCGAACGCAGTGACTTCATGATGGCGCGGTACGGTTCCTGTACCTCGCTACCACCGGCACGCTCCAGCAGCTCCGGCGTACATTCGGACATCGACAGTTCGGAAACCAGTACCTGAATATCGCGTAGGAACAGATCGGCGGCTTTCCAGCGGCTGAGTAACAGCACATGGCGAGTGACTTCTGCTGTGACGTTTGGGTTACCGTCGCGGTCGCCGCCCATCCAGGAGGTAAAGCGTACGGGGACGGCATCAACCGGCAGACGGTAGCCGAAAGCCTGTTCCAGCTGTTCATCCAGTTCACGTAAAAACGCAGGCACACCTTCCCACAGGCTGTTTTCTACCACGGCGAAGCCCCATTTGGCTTCATCTACCGGCGTCGGGCGAATTTTGCGGATCTCATCGGTATGCCAGGACTGTGCGATCAACTGGCGCAGACGGCGCATGATCTGATTACGTTCATAATCAGCCAGATCGTTATGGTCGAGCTGCTTGAGGCAGGTATTCACTTCCACCAGTTTGTGGATCAGCGTCCGGCGGGTGATCTCGGTCGGGTGTGCGGTCAGCACCAGCTCGATCGACAGCGATTCCACGGCGTCACGGATATCTCGTTCGGTCAGATTTTTACTTTCTTTCAGGCGCTCAAAAGCGCTTGAAAGCTGTGCCGGGTTACTCGCCGCTTCACCGTGTGGTGAGATCGTATGGTATTGCTCAGCGGTATTGGTCAGGTTAAGGAACTGGCTGAATGCGCGAGCAACGGGCAACAGTTCATCGTTAGACAGGTTTTGCAGTGTGGTCAGCAACTCCTGACGATGTTTTTCATTACCTGCGCGGGATGACTTTGACAACTTGCGGATTGTTTCGACTTTATCAAGGATGTTTTCACCCAGTGCTTCCTTGATGGTATCGCCGAGTAGTTTGCCGAGCATACTGACGTTACTGCGCATTGCGGAATATTGTTCGTTCATAGTTACCCTGACCCATCCCTACCATTTTTGTAAGTTTATTTCACTTGACATATTTTGACGCACTGCCTCCATCTAGCCACGATAAGGCGAGTTCGTCAATTGACGATTCTTTCTTCTCCTTATTCTTTGTACTTGCATTGGTAAGGGCTTGGCAATTTGTGAAATTTAATTACAGAGGCGCGGATATTAGGGTTACTAATCAGAGAGGAAAGAGGGCGGGGCGCAGCGGCCCCGCGAGTGTGATTATGACTGCTTGGCGGCTCTGACAACCAGAATGTAGGTCAGAGTAAAAGAAAGCACGATAGCGATAGCCATGCCGGAAACGGCGTAGCTAAAGTACGGGCCGATATAGGCTGGCAGGCTGAAAATACTCGACAGAATGTAGCCATACAGCCGCACACCAAAGTACGCGATAAAGGCCGAGGCGATGGAACTGGCGACGGTGGCGGAGATAAACGCTTTTTTATACTTGGTCAGTACGCCGAAGAGTGCAGGTTCGGTAATACCGAGCAGCGCGGAAACCCCCGCAGACAGCACGACAGATTTGTCCTGACGGGTTTTGGCATGAAAGTAGATGGCAAATGTTGCGCCTGCAATCGCCATGTTGGCCATACACATCATTGGCATCAGCATATCAAAACCCTGATTGCTGAAATTTTGCAGTGCAATGGGCGTCATTGCGTGATGCATACCAGTCAGGATAGCGACAGGCCGAATCGCACCGACCACGAAACCAGCAAAGATAGACGACACATCGAACAGGCTCTGAATAAACAGTGCCAGCAGTTTGCCGAGATAGATCCCGAATGGCCCGATAACGGTGAGGGACACCAGCGCGGCGATAAACAGCGTCAGCGTTGGAGTAAATACAGTTTTCAGCACCGAAGGCATGATGTGGTCGACCCAACGGTGGATATAGCTCAGCGCCAACACGGAGAAAATGACCGGAATGACGCTGGCAGAGTAGTTGAACACCGAAATAGGCAGTACACCCATGAAGTAAAAAGCGCTGACTGCATCAGGGCTATGGTTGGCTAGTGCTTTCGCCGCTTCCATTAACGACGGGTACATCAGGCAGGCTGCGACAGCCGCTGCCAGATATTCGTTCGTTTTAAATATCCTGGCCGCTGAGATGGCGAGGAAGAAGGGTAAGAAATAGAACACGCCGCTGGCGATCAGATCGATAACGATCACGGTATCGGTTTTGGCAGACACGATTTTCAAGGCGATTAGCCCAGCGAGTAACCCTTTGATCATCCCCGCACCCGCAATGGCGGGCACGATCGGACCAAATACGCCAGAAACCGTATCCATGAACAGCGAAACCAGCCCTTTTTTCTGCTTCTGCACGTCTGGCTGCGCTGGCGCCGTGGAGGAAAGTGCTGTTGCGGGAGAAAGCTGTGCGCTCAGCAGTTCGTAATACTCGTTGACCTGTGGCCCGATAATAATCTGAAATTGCTCACTTTGGTGTTGAGCACCTAATATTCCTGGCAGATTCTTGATGGCCTCAGTTTGCACTTTACTTTCATCAATTAAATCAAACCGAAGCCGCGTCATGCAGTGCCAGACTTTATTAATATTTTCGTTTCCACCAACCAGTTTAATGATTGACTGAATAACGTCATTTTTTCCCATGGAATAAACCCCCAACATGACCTTATGTTATTTTTGGCCGAATTATTTCCTCAGATAGTAAAATCTTAAAAAATAAAAAACAAACCAATAAAACATGAGATTCATCACATGATTAGCCTGTAAGGGGGTATTTGTTGCCATTATTCAATAATTGGTCTGGTTTTTTTATCAATTCGATGACTTTTTCAAACCAAAATAATTCTTTTAAAGAATAGGTTTACAATAAAAGAAAAAATAAGTAGAAAACAAAAAAGAAACTGATTTTAGACTGTGTTTTTATCGGGTTTGACTATTCCGGTAATCGCACCGGAGGGTATTTTTGTGTTGCCGACAATAATTACTGATATTGAATGTCTTGTTACCCGCCCCGACCGCCATAATTTAGTGACGGTAGTGGTTCACACGGATAAAGGCGTTACGGGTTATGGGTGTGCGACCTTCCAGCAGCGCCCGCTCGCCGTAAAGGCGATGGTGGACGAGTACCTCAAACCGCTTTTAGTGGGAAGGGATGCTAACCATATCGAAGATCTGTGGCACATGATGATGGTCAATGCCTATTGGCGTAACGGGCCAGTTATCAACAATGCGGTTGCAGGCGTCGATATGGCGCTGTGGGACATCAAGGGCAAGCTGGCGGATATGCCGCTCTATCACCTGTTTGGTGGGAAATCTCGCGATGCAATCGCGGCCTACAGCCACGCTGCTAGCGATACGTTGGAGGGGCTCTATCAGGAAGTGGAACGGCTTTATACGCAGGGCTACCGCCATATCCGCTGTCAGTTAGGATTCTATGGTGGTAATCCCGATGCGCTGCATAGCACGAGGCAGCCAACGGAGGGAGCCTATTACGATCAAGATCAGTATATGGCTAACACGCTCGCTATGTTCCGTGCCTTGCGGGAGAAATACGGCGATCGTTTTCACATCTTGCATGATGTCCATGAGCGTCTGTTCCCGAATCAGGCCGTGCAGTTCGCCAAAGCAGTGGAAGTTTATCGCCCTTATTTTATCGAAGATATTTTGCCGCCTGCGCAAAACGAGTGGTTGGCGCAGATCCGCAGCCAGAGCGCTGTGCCGCTGGCGACTGGGGAGCTATTTAATAATCCTGCCGAGTGGCAGAATCTGGTGATTAATCGGCAGATTGATTTTATTCGCTGCCATGTTTCACAGATTGGCGGGATTACGCCAGCGCTGAAGCTGGGCGCTTTCTGTCAGAACTTTGGCGTTCGGTTGGCGTGGCACTGTCCGCCGGACATGACACCTATCGGCGCGGCGGTTAATATTCACCTCAATATCCACCTGCACAATGCTGCCATTCAGGAATTTGTCGCTTACCCAGAAAATACCCGCAAGGTCTTCCCGCAGGCGGTAGAGCCGGAGAATGGCTATTTGTATCCGATTGAGCGTCCCGGTATTGGCGTTGGTATCGATCTGGATGCGGCGCGGCAGTTCCCCGTGGTATATCGTCCGCACGAGTGGACGCAGAGTCGCCTGCCTGATGGCACGATGCATACGCCCTGAATCAGCGTTACGGTGATTGGCGGAAGGCCAGATTATCGAGGTTTAAGGGGATGACGTAGGTGCAGGTATAGTCTATGTCGATGATATCGCTCGATTCGTACACGCGACCGCCCTGTAAAATTCCGCGATTAAGAATATGCATTGCCGCCGTGCCTTTCTTGCAGCCCAACAGCTCAGCCTGCGCTTTGGTGACGTTAACCGCCTGATAGTGTGTCAGGTAGTGTGAAATCGAATAGCCCTTGCTGAGCACATACTGCTGAATAGAGCCTTCGATAATCTTCTGACTCATATCAGGGAAGTCTGCGGCAGGCATTTTCGATATTTCGATCTGCACCTTGCGATTATCGACATACCGTAATCGACTGAATTCCCAAATGAATGCATTTTCGCTGATAGCAAATACTTGCTGCTCCTCCCGGTTCGGCAGGCGTTTATGTAGGCTAAGCAGGCGGGATGAGATCTGAGTAAATTTCTTTTCGGTAATCGAGTTATAAACCAGCGGGTTGCTGCGCACGCCCTGATTAATGAAATTACCGGAGCCTTGCACCATATGGATTGCGCCGATACTGGCGAGCTTTTCCAGCGCCTGACGAATAGTAAAGCGTGACACGCCGTATTCTTCCGCCAACTGGCGTTCTGGTGGCAGCTTTTCCGGCAGCGGATCGGTGTGCTGATAGATTTTGCTTAGTAAATCCTGCGCGATGAAATCTTTCTTTTTCATGGGCGGTCTCAAAATGGCCTTGCCAGCGTGGCTGACAAGGCCGCTTGCGTTGGATCAGTGGTGGCAGAAGTGGTGAATAACCTGCGAGATCAGTTCCCGCGTCGGTTTGATAAACGCAGTATCGATATATTCATCCGGCTGGTGCGCCTGTTCGATCGATCCCGGCCCCAGAACTAGCGTTGGGCACAGCGTCTGAATAAATGGCGCTTCGGTGCAGTAGTTCACGATTTCCGTTTTCGTCCCCAGCAGATTTTCCACAACTGATACCAGACGGTGATCCGGCGGACATTCATAGCCAGGAATCGGCGGATGCAGTTCGCTGATGGTCAACCGACCCGGCCAGCGCTGGCTGACGGGCTCAAGCGCTTCAGACAGTAGTCCGTCCAGATCGTTAAGCGTAATACCCGGCAGTGGGCGAATATCCATATGCAATTCACAGCAGCCGCAGATGCGGTTAGCGGCATCACCACCGTGAATGTGTCCGAGGTTCATGGTCGGGTGAGGAATGTGGAAAATCGGGTTGTGATAGCGTTCCTGTAGGGTGTTACGCAGCACCAGCAGATGGGAAATTGCCTCGTGCATCAGTTCAATGGCGTTCACGCCGCGTGAAGGATCGCTGGAATGGCCGGACTGCCCCTGAATACGAATCGCGTTGGACATATGGCCTTTGTGCGCACGCACTGGTTGCAGCGAAGTGGGTTCGCCGATGATGGCGCAGTCTGGGCGAATCTGCGTGGATTCGGAGAAATACTTAGCGCCAGCCATCGTCGTTTCTTCATCCGCCGTCGCCAGCACATAGAGCGGTTTCGTGAGCTTGGTGGGATCAATATCGCGCAGGGCATCCAGAATAAAGGCAAAGAACCCTTTCATATCCGCGGTACCCAGACCGTATAGCTTGTTGTCGTGCTCGGTCAGCGTGAAAGGGTCGCGCGTCCATCGGCCATCATCAAACGGCACGGTGTCGGTGTGTCCTGCCAACAATAAGCCACCTTTTCCTTCACCAATCCGCGCCAGCATATTAAATTTATTGAGGGTGCCGGGGACCGGTTGGACTTCCACATGGAAGCCGAGATCGCCAAACCAGCCTGCCAGCAGGTTGATTAAGGTATGATTACTTTGATCGAGCGCGCTGTCGGTGGCACTGATGGACGGTGTGGCGATCAATGCCCGATATAGCTCAATAAAAGGGGGTAAATTCATCTTCACTGTTGACAGCCTCTGGTTAGGATAGTATCAATATTCATGCATTTATTTTGAATAAAAATACAATATTGCTCGGCGAAAGGAAACCCAAAGGTACGACGATGGCGATTCGTCACTTTCACTGAGTTTCGCGGGTGAACAGCGTACCGACGCTGGTGAGCCCGGTTACCTGTTCCATAGATAAATAAGAAGGTATACGGATCCCATGCTGAATACGCTGATTGTTGGTGCAAGTGGTTATACCGGCGCTGAGCTTGCGCTCTACCTGAACCGTCACCCACAGATGAACATAACCGCTTTGATGGTTTCTGCGCAAAGTGTCGATGCAGGAAAATTGATTTCTGATTTACATCCGCAGCTCAAAGGCATCATCGATGTACCGGTAAAACCGCTGACCGATGCGGAAGAAGCGGCGAAAGGCGTGGATGTCGTTTTTTTAGCGACCGACCACAAAGTTAGCCACGATCTGGCCCCTGTTTTTCTGGCGGCAGGCTGCACTGTTTTTGATTTGTCCGGCGCGTTTCGCGTACAGGATGCAGAATTTTATCGTCGCTATTATGGCTTCGAACATCAACACCCTGACTGGCTGGCAAAAGCGGTTTACGGGCTGGCGGAATGGCGTGCTGAAAGCGTAAAACAGGCACAGCTGATTGCCGTACCGGGTTGTTATCCGACGGCTGCGCAGCTGGCGCTGAAGCCGCTGTTGGACGCGCAACTGCTGAACTCAGCCCAGTGGCCAGTGATTAATGCCGTTAGCGGCGTGAGCGGGGCGGGGCGCAAAGCGTCGCTGACCAGCAGTTTCTGTGAAGTCAGCCTGCAACCGTACGGCATTTTCAACCACCGCCATGAGCCTGAAATTTCAACACATCTCGGTACGCCAGTGATCTTCACGCCGCATTTAGGCAACTTTGCCCGTGGCATTCTGGAAACCATCACCTGTCGCCTGCAACCGGGAGTAATCCAGCAGGATGTCGCTGAAGCCTATCACAACGCCTATCACGATAAGCCGCTGGTTCGTCTGTATGATAAGGGTGTCCCGGCGCTGAAATCCGTTGTCGGCCTGCCGTTCTGTGATATTGGTTTCGCCGTTGACGGTGAGCACCTCATCGTGGTGGCAACCGAAGATAACCTGCTGAAAGGCGCGGCGGCACAGGCTGTGCAATGCATGAACATTCGTTTTGGTTTCCCTGAAACCCAATCGTTAATTTAATGACTACTGGTCCCGACATTTCGAGGCGCAAAGCATAATGAATCCGTTAATTATCAAGTTAGGTGGCGTTTTACTGGATAGCGAAGAAGCGCTGGAGCGTCTGTTCACCGCGCTGGTGGCTTACCGTCAGGAGCATCAGCGTCCGCTGGTTATTGTGCACGGCGGTGGCTGTCTGGTGGACGAGTTGATGAAGAAACTGTCGTTGCCTGTTGTGAAGAAAAACGGCCTGCGCGTCACGCCAGCCGATCAGATTGACATCATTACCGGTGCGCTGGCGGGGTCAGCCAACAAAACGCTGCTGTCATGGGCGAAGAAGCATGACATCAACGCCGTTGGCCTGTGCCTGGGCGATGGCGGTAGTACGACAGTCACGCAGTTAGACGAAGCGCTGGGTTTTGTGGGTAAAGCGGAAGCGGGCTCACCTGCGCTGCTGAACACGCTGCTGTCTGCGGGTTATCTGCCTGTCGTTAGCTCCATCGGTATTACGGCGCAGGGTGACCTGATGAACGTCAACGCCGATCAGGCGGCAACGGCGCTGGCGCAAACGCTGGGCGCGGATTTAATTCTGCTGTCTGATGTTAGCGGTATTCTGGACGGTAAAGGTCAGCGTATTGCCGAAATGACGGCAGAGAAAGCCGAGCAGCTGATCGCCCAGGGCATCATCACTGACGGTATGATTGTTAAGGTCAACGCCGCGTTGGATGCCGCTCGTGCGCTGGGCCGCCCGGTTGATATCGCCAGCTGGCGTCATGCCGAGCAGTTACCTGCGCTGTTCAACGGCGTGGCGATTGGTACGCGTATTCTGGCGTAAGTCGTTTCTGGGTATGGCATGATGCGATACCAACATGAATTACATTTTTGGGAGTAAGGGTTATGGCTTTGTGGGGCGGTCGGTTTAGTCAGGCAGCAGATCAGCGTTTTAAACAATTTAATGACTCACTGCGGTTTGATTACCGTCTGGCGGAGCAGGACATCGTTGGCTCGATCGGCTGGTCTAAAGCGCTGGTGACGGTCAATGTGCTCAGCGCGCAGGAACAGCAACAGCTGGAACAGGCGTTGAATGCGCTGCTGGTTGAGGTGCAAGCCGATCCTGAGATGATCCTGCAAAGCGATGCAGAAGACATTCACAGTTGGGTTGAGCTGCGCCTGATCGAGAAAGTGGGCGATTTAGGTAAAAAGCTGCATACCGGTCGTAGCCGTAACGATCAGGTCGCAACCGACCTGAAATTGTGGTGCAAGGCGCAGATTGCAGAGCTGCTGCTGTCAGTACGCCAGCTGCGTCAGGCGCTGGTCACGACGGCAGAAGCGAATCAGGATGCCGTGATGCCAGGTTACACCCACTTGCAGCGCGCGCAGCCAGTGACGTTTGCACATTGGTGTCTGGCTTACCACGAGATGCTGGCGCGTGATGAAAGCCGTCTGGAAGATACGCTAAAGCGTCTGGATGTCAGCCCGCTGGGCTGTGGCGCACTGGCGGGAACGGCTTACCCTATCGACCGTGAGCAACTGGCTGGCTGGCTGGGATTCGCCTCCGCCACGCGCAACAGTCTGGACACGGTTTCCGATCGCGATCATGTGTTGGAACTGCTGTCCGATGCCTCGATCGGCATGATCCACCTGTCGCGTTTTGCCGAAGATCTGATCTTCTTCAACAGCGGTGAAGCGGCGTTTGTCGAGCTATCTGATCGTGTGACATCCGGTTCCTCTCTGATGCCACAGAAGAAAAATCCAGATGCACTGGAGCTGATTCGCGGTAAATGCGGTCGCGTACAGGGGGCATTGACCGGCATGATGATGACGCTTAAAGGCTTGCCTCTGGCGTATAACAAAGACATGCAGGAAGACAAGGAAGGGCTGTTTGACGCGCTGGATACCTGGCACGATTGCCTGATGATGGCGGGTCTGGTGCTGGAAGGCATTCAGGTTAAACGTCCGCGCTGTAAAGAAGCCGCCGAGCAAGGCTACGCCAACTCTACAGAGCTGGCAGACTATCTGGTCGCGAAAGGCGTTCCGTTCCGTGAAGCGCACCATATCGTGGGTGAAGCGGTGGTTGAAGCCATTCGTCAGGGCAAAGCGTTGGAAGCATTGCCACTGGCCGATCTGCAAAAATTCAGCGCTGTGATTGGTGAGGATGTCTACCCGATTCTGGCGTTGCAATCTTGCCTGGATAAGCGTGCAGCACAGGGTGGCGTGTCACCGCAGCAGGTCGCTAAAGCGATTAGTGATGCGAAGCAGCGCCTAGGCTAAGCATTACTGGAATAGGTCTAAGCTATACCTTCCATTCCCCCCAACGTGGTGTTTCACGTTGAGGGGAATTTCAGTGTTACCGATCTGATTCTTCTGCAAATTATCGTATGTCCATACTCATCTGGAATGCGGATCGCATTTTTCTGCTCAACCTACTCCCCATCAGAATTGTTTCTGGACATCCATACAGTATCATTTTACCTTGACCGACAGCGTGAAAGGCCTGCGGAGGCAATGTGGATATCAGTATATTTTATGGTCTAGGCGGTGGTGCGGTGGGTCTGCTGATCGGGTGGTTAATTGCTAGCTTGATTCATCAGCAGAAGCTATCGCAGCATGACACCGAACAGCGGTTGCTGGCGCAGACATTGCAGCAGGCTCAACAGTCACTCAGTGAACAGCAGCAGACAAAGCAGCAGGACGAGCAAAGACTGCGGCAAAATGAGCTGGAACTGCGCACGGTTCACGCTCAGCTCTCCGCCAGCCATGAAAAACTGCAACAGCTTGGCGAACTCCGCACTGAATGCGTGCAGTTAAATCAGGAATTGAGGACGCTACGTGAAATAAATAGCGCACAGGAGGCCGAACTGCGGGAAGTCACCATTCGACTAGAAGAAACCCGGATGGCGGCGGAAGAGAAGCAGCGGCTGCTGGCAAGCAGCGAACAGCGATTGACGACGCAGTTTGAGAATCTGGCGAACCGCATTTTCGAACACAGCGGCCGCAAGGTGGATGAGCAAAATAAACAGAGTCTGGATAAGTTGCTGATGCCGCTGCGTGACCAGCTTGATGGATTTCGCCGTCAGGTGCAGGACAGCTTTGGTGCGGAAGCGCGCGAGCGTCACACGTTGGCGCATGAAATCCGTAATCTGCAACAGCTGAACGCGCAGATGGCACATGAAGCCATCAACCTGACGAAAGCGCTGAAAGGTGACAATAAGACGCAGGGTAACTGGGGCGAAGTGGTGTTAAGCCGCGTGCTGGAAGCCTCCGGTCTGCGTGAAGGATATGAATATCAAACACAGGTCAGCGTGCAGACGGGAACAAATAGCCGTTTGCAACCCGATGTCATCGTGCGTTTACCGCAGGGTAAAGATGTCGTGATCGATGCCAAGATGTCGCTGGTGGCCTATGAACGCTATTTCAATAGTGATGATGATGTAGAACGTAGTACGGCGCTGAACGAACACCTGCTCTCCGTTCGCAGCCATATTCGGCAGTTGAGCAGCAAAGATTACCAGCAGCTTCCGGGGCTGCGTTCGCTAGACTATGTGCTGATGTTTATTCCGGTCGAACCCGCTTTCCTGGTCGCTATCGATCGTCAGCCTGAATTGATCAACGAGGCGCTAAAGCACAATATTATGCTGGTCAGCCCAACTACGCTGCTGGTGGCACTACGCACTATCAATAATTTATGGCGCTATGAACAACAGAGCCGCAATGCACAGCACATCGCTGAAAAAGCATCGAGGCTGTACGATAAGTTGCGGCTGTTCGTCGACGATATGGAAGCGATGGGACAGAGTCTGGATAAAGCACAGAGCACTTATCGTCAGGCGATGAATAAACTTTCGTCTGGGCGTGGTAACCTTATTGGCCAGGCTGAGGGATTTCGCGCGCTGGGTGTAGAAATTAAACGCACGATCAGCCCATCATTGGCAGAAAGAGCAACGGCCCATGAGCACACCGAAAGCGATGAGCTAACGGATTCCATCACTCCCGACGTTGTTTCCCCGACCGTAAGAACGGAAGGTGAAGAAGGGCAGCCAACGCACAAGCAGCTTGAAGTATAACGGTGATAAATAGGTATGGATTTCGCGGGCTTGGCACCCATGCTATGCGAAATTAGTGCAGTGGGGTTTTTATCCGGGTCTGGTACACTCTTACCATTAATGGGTAGACCCAAAATTTGACTGAAATAGTAGGCGGATAAGATGGCAAGTGAGCAGGAGAATACGGCCGACTTTGGTTTCCGGACTGTCGCCAGAGATGAAAAAGAAGTCATGGTGGCTGAGGTTTTTCATTCTGTAGCAGCAAAGTATGACCTGATGAATGACCTGATGTCTTTTGGTATCCACCGTGTCTGGAAGCGTTTTACTATCGAATGTAGTGGAGTAAGACGTAACCAGCGTGTTCTGGATCTTGCCGGAGGGACTGGGGATTTAACCGCCAAGTTCTCCCGTATGGTTGGTGAAAGTGGTGAAGTCGTTCTGGCGGACATCAATGCATCCATGTTGAAGGTGGGCCGCGAGAAACTGCGCAACAAAGGCATTATCGACAACATCAACTACGTGCAGGCTAATGCCGAAGCGCTGCCGTTCCCTGATGACTTCTTCGACTGCATTACTATCTCTTTTGGTCTTCGCAACGTGACGGACAAAAACAAAGCGCTGCGCTCCATGTACCGCGTTCTGAAGCCCGGTGGTCGGCTGCTGGTGTTGGAGTTTTCCAAGCCGGTAATTAAACAACTGAGCACCGTTTACGATGCGTATTCATTTCACATCCTGCCGAGGATTGGTGAAGCCGTGGCAAGCGATGCTGGAAGCTACCGCTATCTGGCGGAATCCATCCGTATGCACCCCGATCAGGAAACGCTGAAAGGGATGATGAGCGATGCCGGTTTTGACAGCGTTAACTATTTCAACCTCACAGGTGGAATCGTTGCACTGCATCGTGGGTTTAAATTCTGATTGGAAATGCCAATGCTGATAACGTCTTTTCTGACTGCTACGCTGGAAACCGCGCTGAATCAGCTGCTTTTTCACGATACTGTTTCTTGCGATCGAAGCATGAAGTCTGCCCGTCAGCGCTTACAGGGGAAAACACTCCAGATCGAGCTGGCTGAACTGAATGTACCCTTGGTGCTGGTGTTTAACGAACAGCGGCTGGATGTTGTCAGCCAGTGGGGCGAGTTGGCTGATTGCCGCCTGAAAACACGTGTTCCGGTTCTGATGAAATTACGCGATCGTCAACAGCTATCATCGTTGATGCGCAGCGGTGAACTGATTATTGAGGGCGATATTCAAGTCGTTCAACAGTTCATCGTACTGTGCGATCTTGCGGAGTTCGATCCGGCGGAATGGCTATCTCCTTATCTGGGCGATATTGTTGCTCAGGGTCTTAGCCAGACGGCGCAGAAAACATTGAGCTTCCTGAGAAGGTCACTACATCAGCAGCAACATTTCCTGTCCGAGACGTTAACGGAAGAGTGGCGACTTGCTCCGGGAAAACTGGAAAATGCCTGGTTCCATGAGGAAATTGTTGCGCTGGATAAATCCGTTGATACGTTGTCCGAACGGCTGGCGAAACTGGAGGCTTTACGATGACGCCCAGTGAATTACGCCGCCTCTACAGCATTGTGCGTGTGCTGTTGAGCTACGGTCTGGACGAACTCATTCCTAAAATGCGTCTGACGTTTCCACTGCGTGTGGGTCGTCGCATGCTGTTCTGGTTACCTAATCGCCACCGCAACATGCCTTTAGGGGAACGCCTGCGTTTAGCACTTCAGGAACTGGGACCTGTATGGATTAAGTTTGGGCAAATGATGTCGACGCGCCGCGACCTGTTCCCACCTGCTATCGCCGATCAGCTCGCGATGTTGCAGGATAAGGTTGAGCCGTTCGATGGCAAACTGGCGCGTGAGCAAATTGAGCTATCGATGGGCGGAATCCCTCTTGAAGAGTGGTTTGACGATTTTGACATTAAACCGCTAGCCTCTGCCTCAATTGCGCAAGTTCATACCGCATGCCTAAAAAGCACGGGAAAAGAGATTGTTATTAAGGTTATCCGCCCGGATATTCTGCCTGTCATCAAGGCGGATATGCGCCTGATGAAACGGCTGGCTGGCTGGCTACCCCGTCTGTTGCCGGATGGTCGCCGCCTGCGTCCGCGCGAAGTGGTACTGGAATACGAGAAAACGTTGCTTGATGAACTGAATTTGCTGCGAGAAGCGGCAAACGCCATTCAACTGCGGCGTAATTTTGAGAACAGCCCGATGCTGTATGTGCCGGAAATTTATTCGGATTATTGCAGTGAAAGCATGTTGGTCATGGAACGTATCTACGGTATTCCTGTTTCTGATGTCGATGCGCTGAAAGCCAATGGCACGGATATGAAGCTACTGGCAGAACGTGGCGTTCAGGTTTTCTTCACGCAGGTATTTCGCGACAGTTTCTTCCACGCGGATATGCACCCCGGCAATATCTTTATCAGCTACGAACACCCAGAAGACCCGCAATACATCGGTATTGATTGCGGTATCGTCGGTTCGTTGAATAAAGAAGATAAGCGCTATCTGGCCGAAAATTTTATTGCCTTCTTTAACCGTGATTATCGCAAAGTCGCCGAACTGCATGTGGATTCGGGCTGGGTGCCTGTTGACACCAATGTCGCAGATTTTGAGTTTGCTATTCGTACGGTCTGCGAGCCCATTTTCGAGAAGCCGTTGGCGGAAATTTCATTCGGCCATGTATTATTGAATTTGTTTAATACGGCACGTCGCTTCAATATGGAAGTGCAGCCTCAACTGGTGTTGCTGCAAAAAACGTTGCTGTACATTGAAGGCGTTGGTCGACAGCTTTATCCGCAGCTCGACTTGTGGAAAACCGCCAAGCCGTTTCTTGAGAGCTGGTTGAAGCAACAGGTCGGTTTACCTGCGGTTTTCCGGGCGCTAAAAGAAAAGGCACCGTTCTGGGCTGAGAAATTGCCTGAAATCCCTGAGCTATTTTATGACGGACTTCGTCAGCATAAGATGTTAAAACAAAGCGTCGATAAGCTGTCACATGAGTTGAGAACGCAGCAGGCTCGTCAAGGACAGTCACGATATCTTTTGGGTATTGGCGCAACGCTGCTAATCAGTGGTACGTTGTTACTGATCAGCCGTGTTGAAGCCGATATGGTTCCTGCGGGGTTGATGGCAGCAGGAATTGTCGCCTGGATTATCGGTTGGCGTCGAACTCGTTGAAGCAGATCATGATGCTCGTCAGAATTACCCGATATAATAACGAGAATTCTGTCGTTCCCCTTTTTGAAAAGAGGTAAATGTTATGGGTGGTATTAGTCTCTGGAACCTGTTGATTATCGCAGTTATTGTCATTTTGCTGTTCGGAACCAACAAGCTGAGAACACTGGGTTCAGATCTGGGTGCATCCATCAAAGGTTTTAAAAAAGCGATGGGTGACGATCAGCCGTCTACTAATGCAGACAAAACGCAGCCAGATGCTGATTTCTCTACTAAATCTATCGCTGATAACCAATCAGACGCCAAGCAGGGCGATACAAAGAGCCAGCATAAAGAGCAGGTGTAATCTGTGTTCGATATCGGTTTTGGTGAATTGTTACTGGTGATGGTTCTCGGCCTGATCGTCCTTGGGCCGGAGCGTTTGCCTGTTGCAGTTAGAACGGTTGCAAGTTGGATTAGAACGCTGCGTTCATTGGCGTCTACGGTTCAGAATGAGTTGTCCCAGGAGTTGAAGCTCCAGGAGTTTCAGGAAAGCCTGAAAAAAGTCGAAAAAGCCAGTTTGCAGAATCTGTCGCCTGAGCTGAAAGCCTCAATGGATGAACTCAAAGAGGCGGCGGAAGCGATGAAACGTGGCTATACCGAGACGTCGTCTTCGCAAAAATTAGATGATCCCAAAAAACCAGATGATGGTAGTGCGACGGTGGAACCGCAGAGTAATGCCCCGTTAAACGATCCTGAAGCGGCCTACGATGGGGTGATTGAAGCGGAAACCGCAATACATCCGGCAGACAGCCAACAGAAGCCCGAGAGCGCAGCTGTTGCTGAGAATCATAGCGATGGTCGCAACGCCACAAGTGATGGCGCTGTCGGTAATGATAATGTCAAACCTGAGCAGTCACAGTCTTCCACTGTTTCTGCCCGTCAACCGAGTGATAGTCGTTAGTTTATGGCCGATGAAGATACTCAACCGCTAATTAGTCACCTGATTGAGCTACGCAAGCGGCTACTGAACAGTATTATCTGTGTGCTGGCGGTGTTTGTTGTGTTGGTGTTCTTTGCCAATGACATTTACCAAATAGTTTCTGCCCCGCTCATCAAGCAATTGCCTGCGGGTGCCAGCATGATTGCGACGGATGTCGCCTCGCCTTTCTTTACGCCGATAAAACTGACGATGATTGTCTCAGTGTTTGTCGCCGCACCGCTGGTGCTCTATCAGGTATGGGCATTTGTGGCTCCAGCTCTGTATAAACACGAACGTCGCTTAATGATGCCGTTGCTGGTATCCAGCAGCTTGCTGTTTTATTCGGGCATGGCGTTTGCGTACTTTGTCGTGTTTCCGCTGGCGTTTGGTTTTTTCGCGAAAACCGCGCCCGTTGGCGTGTTGATTGCGACCGACATCAATAACTACCTCGATTTTGTTATGGCGCTATTCATGGCGTTTGGCGTATCGTTTGAGGTGCCTGTTGCCATTGTGCTGCTCTGCTGGAGTGGTGTGGTGACGCCAGAAGACCTGAAGAAAAAGCGGCCTTATATTTTGGTGGGCGCATTCGTTGTCGGGATGTTGCTGACGCCGCCGGACGTTTTCTCACAGACGCTACTGGCGATTCCTATGTATCTGCTGTTTGAAATTGGTGTGTTCTTCGCGCGGTTTTATGTTGGCAAAGGCCGACGGACTGAAACGGAAGAGCCATCGCAGTAACTAACGGTTTCCTGCGGCAGGACGGTAAAATGGCCTCTCTTTGAGAGGTCTTATTTTTTTATTTGCCAGAGTGAGAGTCATGTTTGATATCGGTGTCAATCTAACCAGTTCCCAGTTTGAAAAAGACAGGGAGCAGGTCGTCATCCGAGCAAAGCAAACGGGTGTCAGTGGCATCTTGATCACGGGAACCAACGCCCAGGAAAGCTATCAGGCGATGACACTGGCGCAAGCCTATCCCGATTACTGTTGGTCAACGGCAGGTGTTCATCCGCATGAGGCCAGCCAATGGAATAGCGCTATCGCCGAGCAGATTCACCAAATGGCAAACGCTGCCTGCGTGGTTGCCATTGGCGAGTGTGGGTTGGACTTCAATCGTAACTTTTCTACTCCAGAGGAGCAGGAACGGGCATTCAGCGAACAGCTAGCGATAGCTGCTGAGCTGTCCATACCGGTTTTTCTTCATTGCCGCGACGCACATCCCCGCTTTGTTTCCCTGTTGACGCCATGGCTGAATCAGTTACCTGCCGCCGTGATTCACTGTTTTACCGGTAATCGCCATGAGTTAGATGAGTGTCTGGCTGCGGGACTGATGATCGGCATCACTGGCTGGGTTTGTGATGAGCGTCGTGGACTTGAGCTACGCGCCTTATTGCCGCACATTCCTGCCGATCGGCTGTTGGTTGAAACCGACGCACCTTATCTGTTACCTCGGGATTTACGCCCTAAACCGGCATCCCGCCGTAACGAACCCTGTTATCTGCCTCATATTATTCGCCAAATTGCGGAGTGGCGTGGAGAAGATGCCACATGGCTGGGACAGACAACAGATGAAAATGCCCGTCGGGTTTTCCGACTGGCCTGATTCAGGAGAATAATGACATGAGCAATGCTTTTCCCGGCACTTTCCCCGGCCGACGTATGCGTCGCATTCGCCGCCATGATTTCAGCCGTCGCCTTGTTGCTGAGAATCAACTGACAGTGAATGATTTGATTTATCCCGTTTTCGTGATGGAAGGGACAAATCATCGTCAGGAAGTTCCCTCAATGCCGGGGGTATACCGGATGACTATTGACGTGCTTCTGAAAGAAGCCGAAGAGATCGCTAAGCTTGGCGTTCCGGTACTGTCGCTGTTCCCCGTTATTGAAGCGGATAAGAAATCACTCTATGCAGAAGAATCCTATAACCCAGATGGCCTGGTTCCTCGCACGATCCGTGCGTTGAAAGACGCCGTTCCTGAGCTGGGTCTGCTGACGGATGTCGCGCTCGACCCCTATACTACGCACGGGCAGGACGGGATTATTGATGAAGATGGTTATGTGATTAATGACGTCACCAAGGAGATTTTGGTGCGTCAGGCGCTGTCTCATGCTGAAGCTGGAGCAGAAATTATTGCGCCTAGCGACATGATGGATGGCCGCATTGGCGCTATTCGCGACATGTTTGAAGCGCAAAATCTGATCAATACCCAGATCATGGCCTATTCCGCTAAGTATGCATCGTGCTATTACGGGCCTTTCCGTGATGCCGTAGGCTCAGCGGGTAATCTGAAAGGTGGTAACAAGAAAACCTATCAGATGGATCCGGCCAACAGCGATGAAGCCTTGCAGGAGATCGCACAGGATTTACAGGAAGGTGCGGATATGGTGATGGTCAAACCGGGAATGCCGTATCTGGACGTGGTTCGTCGCGTCAAGGATACGTTCGGCGTTCCGACGTTTGCTTATCAGGTATCTGGCGAGTATGCGATGCATATGGCGGCGATTCAGAATGGCTGGTTGCAGGAACAACCGGTGGTAATGGAGTCTCTGCTGTGCTTTAAACGTGCGGGTGCAGATGGTGTGCTGACCTACTTTGCCAAGCGTGTTGCACAGTGGCTGCACGATCAGCATATGCAACGCTAAGTCTGTTCTCATCCGGCGCGGTGTAAACGCGCCGGGTAGCGCAAAGAAGCAGGCTAGGTTTTGCGAAACTCGCGATTATCGATACTCTGCCTGACCTGTTTGTTCAACATATTTAGCAATAACATCGAGCGGGCTTCGCCGTCAGGTTCGGTGTAGATAGCCTGAAGGCCAGAGAAAATACCGTCAGTAATGACCACGCTATCGCCAGGCTGTGGCGTCAGTGGATCAAGGATTACCTGCATGGGACGAAGTGACAACTCATCGATAACCTGTTGCGGAATAGTCGCTGGCAGTGCACCAAATCGCACAAAGTTACTCACTCCGCGCGTTGCACTGATGGTGGTCGTGTGGATGCGCTCGGGATCGAACTCCACAAACAGGTAGTTTGGGAATAGTGGTTCACACACTTCAGTTCGTTTACCACGAACGATTTTATCCAGCGTGATCATCGGGCTCACGCAGGTAACCTCCTGACGTTCCAGGTGCTCTTTCGCTCGCAGCAGTTGACCGCGTTTACAATACAGTAAGTACCAAGCTTCCATAATTTCGCAGACTTATGATTCCGACGATCAAGCATAACAAAAGCGAGCACAGATAAAAAATTTTCGGCAGATATTTTTGTTACCACGTTCTGGCTGTTGGATTCTTGATGGTGATTAGATTCTTGCCATAAATAGGCGCTGCGGGAAGCGACAGGTTGGCGAAGAGACTTTATAATAGCCACAACGATAGACTGCCCCCGATGAATAGCATGAAATACCGTGACTTACGCGAATTCCTTTCGCTGCTGGAAGAGAGAGGGGAGTTGAAACGCATTACTCAGCCCATCGATCCCTACCTTGAAATGACGGAAATTGCCGACCGAACGCTGCGTGCGGAAGGTCCAGCCCTCCTGTTTGAAAACCCCAAAGGCTATGACATGCCGGTGCTGTGCAATTTATTTGGCACGCCGAAACGTGTTGCATTGGGAATGGGGCAGGAAGAAGTCAGTGCATTGCGAGACGTGGGCAAACTGCTGGCATTTTTGAAAGAGCCAGAGCCACCTAAAGGGTTCCGCGATCTGGTAGATAAAATGCCGAAGTTCCGTCAGGTACTGAATATGCCGACGAAACGGCTGTCTTCGGCACCGTGTCAGGAACAGGTTTGGCAAGGTGATGATGTTGATCTGCGTCGGATTCCAGTGATGCAGTGCTGGCCAGAAGATGCCGCGCCGCTCATTACCTGGGGGCTTACCGTGACGCGGGGGCCACACAAAGAGCGGCAGAATCTGGGGATCTATCGTCAGCAGGTGCTAGGCAAAAACAAACTGATCATGCGCTGGCTATCTCATCGCGGCGGCGCACTGGATTTTCAGGAGTGGTGTCAGGAAAATCCGGGGCAGCGTTTTCCAGTGGCTGTTGCGCTCGGTGCTGACCCTGCGACGATTCTCGGTGCGGTGACGCCCGTGCCTGACACGCTGTCGGAATATGCTTTTGCGGGTTTACTGCGTGGGCATAAGACTGAAGTGGTGAAGTGTTTGTCGAACGATTTGGAAGTCCCCGCCAGTGCGGAAATTGTTCTTGAAGGCTACATTGAACCAGGAGAAATGGCGGCTGAAGGACCTTATGGCGACCATACTGGCTATTACAATGAAGTCGATCACTTCCCGGTATTTACCGTCACGCATATTACTCAACGTCAGAATGCCATTTATCACTCGACTTACACGGGGCGGCCGCCGGATGAGCCCGCGGTGCTGGGCGTGGCGTTGAACGAAGTTTTCGTACCGATCCTGCAAAAGCAGTTTCCTGAGATTGTCGATTTTTATTTGCCACCAGAGGGTTGCTCTTACCGTCTGGCGGTCGTTACCATGAAGAAACAGTACGCGGGTCATGCTAAACGCGTCATGATGGGCGTCTGGTCTTTTTTACGCCAGTTCATGTATACGAAATTTGTTATTGTCTGCGATGATGACGTTAACGCGCGCGACTGGAAAGACGTGATATGGGCGATCACTACGCGCATGGATCCGGCACGCGATACGGTATTAGTAGAAAATACACCGATAGACTATCTTGATTTCGCCTCGCCGGTTTCTGGCCTGGGCTCCAAAATGGGTCTGGACGCCACCAATAAATGGCCTGGTGAAACGCAGCGTGAGTGGGGACACCCCATCAAGAAAGATCCGCAGGTTTGTGCCCGCATTGATGAGATATGGGACGAATTGGCCATTTTTAGTGACAGAGAGCCCCGGCGTTAACGGCTGCCGCTCTGTTCTCAGTTTTGCTTTTATGACCCTATAGAGGGAATGCATGACAACATTGAGCTGTAAAGTGACTTCGGTCGAAGCCATAACCGATACGGTCTATCGCGTTCGTTTATTACCTGAAGCGCCTTTTTCCTTTCGGGCTGGCCAGTATTTGATGGTGGTGATGGGCGATCGGGATAAACGTCCTTTCTCACTGGCATCGACCCCGATGGATAAAAACTTTATCGAGTTGCATATTGGGGCGTCCGAACTGAATCTTTACGCGATGGCGGTGATGGAACGTATTCACAAAGAAAAAGCCCTGACGGTCGATATCCCGCATGGCGAAGCTTGGTTACGGGAAGAGAGTACGCGTCCACTGGTATTGATTGCGGGTGGAACCGGATTTTCGTACGTGCGTTCTATTCTGTTGACCGCGCTGGCTCAGCAACCCGATCGTGACATCTCCATTTACTGGGGCGGGCGTGAATCCCAGCATCTGTATGATTTAACCGAGCTTGAAGGTTTTGCTGCCAAGCACGCGAATCTGCGAGTGGTGCCCGTCGTCGAACAGCCAGAAGAAGGATGGGATGGCAGAACAGGTACCGTTCTGAGCGCAGTATTGCAAGATTATGGCTCACTGGCAGAGCAGGATATTTACATTGCCGGACGCTTTGAAATGGCGAAAATTGCACGTGAACGTTTTTGTAACGAGCGCGGTGCGTTGACAGCCCATATGTTCAGCGACGCGTTTTCGTTTATTTGATACAGTCGTCGTCAGTAAGAAATTATAAGAAATAAACAGTAAAAATCCCACGGTCGTGGGATTTTGTGTTTCTACTCATACTGCTTGCAGAGCCTGGTTATGTTCAGGTTCGCTCAAATACGGTCGCAATACCCTGTCCCAGGCCGATGCACATTGTCGCTATGCCAAATTGAACGTCGCGGCTTTCCATCAGATTGATCAAGGTGGTGGAGATGCGTGCCCCCGAGCAGCCGAGCGGGTGACCCAGCGCGATGGCTCCGCCGTTGAGGTTGACCTTTTCATCGAGCTGTTCCAGTAGACCCAGATCTTTAATGCAGGGCAGCGTTTGGGCGGCGAATGCCTCATTCAGTTCAAAGATACCAATGTCGGCCAGACTTAAGCCTGCTCGCTTCAGCGCCAGTTTTGTTGCTGGGACAGGGCCATAGCCCATAATCGATGGATCGCAGCCCACCACGGCCATCGCTCGAATGCGGGCTCTCACCGGTAAACCTAATGATACCGCGCGGGATTCGCTCATGATTAACATGGCCGAAGCGCCATCGGACAACGCGGAGGATGATCCGGCTGTCACCGTGCCGTTAATCGGATCGAATGCTGGTTTGAGAGCAGCAAGGCTATCGACGGTGGTCTCTGGGCGAATCACTTCATCATAATCGAAGCGTTGCAGCGCGCCGTCTGTATCATGGCCAGCCGTGGGGACAATTTCATGACGAAATGCGCCAGATTGGGTGGCGTGATAGGCACGTTGGTGTGAGCGGGCGGCGAATTGATCCTGCATCTCACGGCTAATATTATGCATACGCGCCAGCATTTCGGCCGTCAGCCCCATCATTCCCGCGGCTTTAGCTACGGTGCGGCTCAGTCCCGGATGAAAATCTACGCCATGATTCATCGGCACATGTCCCATATGCTCAACGCCGCCGATTAAACAGACATTCGCGTCACCAACCATAATCGCACGGGCGGCATCGTGGAGCGCCTGCATAGAAGAACCACAAAGTCGGTTAACTGTCGTAGCGGGTACGCTCACCGGGATTTCTGCCAGTAATGCCGCATTGCGGGCCACATTGAAACCTTGCTCCAGTGTTTGCTGTACACATCCCCAATAGATATCGTCGATCTCATGGGCGTCTAGCGCTGCGTTACGGCTCAATAGGCTACGCATCAGGTGCGCGGACAGGTCTTCGGCTCTCACCTGACGGAAAGCTCCGCCTTTGGATCGCCCCATCGGCGTGCGTACGGCATCAACAATCACTACCTTTTCCATATTTCCTGTCCTCATGCCAGTTGACCTTGGGAAACGTCCGCGTGTGGAGCGACTGATGGGTAATAACCTTCATGGTTTCTGGCTTTTTGTTGTAAGCCGTCAGGCACCTGATAGATTGCGCCGAGGTGCATCAACTGCTGTGCCATCTCGATATAACGCTCGCTGCCCAATGTATCCAGATAGCGGCAGGCTCCGCCGTGGAAGGGAGGGAAACCCAATCCGTATACCAATGCCATGTCCGCTTCGGCAGGGCTGGCGACGATACCTTCTTCCAGACAGCGCGCGACTTCATTAATCAGTGGGATCATCATTCGAGCGATAATCTCTTCTGCGCTGAACGTTTTTTTCGGCTGACTGATGTCTTTTAGGAGCATATCTACGGCGTCATCTTGTTCTTTACGCTGTTTCCCCTTGCTATCGGTTTGATAGCGATAGAAGCCCTGACCATTTTTCTGCCCAAAGCGTTGATGTTCAAATAACACGTCAATCGCATCGCGATAGTCTTTTGCCATCCTCTGTGGAAAGCCTTCTGCCATTACTGCCTGAGCATGGTGTGCGGTATCAATGCCGACAACATCGAGCAGATAGGCTGGACCCATCGGCCACCCGAATTTCTTCTCCATGACGCTATCGATCTCGCGGAAATCGGCACCGTCTCTGAGCAGTAAGCTGAATGCTGCAAAGTAGGGGAACAGGACGCGATTCACGAAGAATCCCGGGCAGTCGTTCACGACAATCGGTGTCTTGCCCATCTTGCTGGCGTAAGCCACCACGCTGGCGATGGTGCTGTCACTGGTTTTGGGGCCGCGAATAATTTCGACCAGTGGCATGCGGTGTACTGGGTTGAAGAAGTGCATGCCACAGAAATTTTGCGGTCGTTTTAACGACGCCGCCAGTGCGGCAATTGGAATCGTTGAGGTATTGGAAGCCAGAATAGTATTCTCGCTAACATGCGATTCAGTTTCTGCTAATACGCTGGCTTTGATTTTCGGGTTCTCTACGACGGCCTCAACCACGATATCGGTACGCTCGAACCCAGCGTAATCCAACGTTGGGTGAATGCTGGCCAGAATCGTCGCCATTTTCATTCCGTCTAGCTTGCCTCGCTCCATTTGTTTATTCAGGAGTTTGGCTGCCTCATTCATCCCCAGTGCGAGCGGTTTCTCGTTGATGTCTTTCATCATAATCGGCACGCCTTTGAACGCAGACTGATAGGCAATCCCGCCACCCATAATGCCCGCCCCCAGTACAGCGGCCTGCTTTGGCACGGATGTATTGCCAATCAGCTTCTTCGCTTTGCTTTTAACATATTGATCGTTTAGGAAAATACCGACGAGGGCGCGAGCTTCATTTGAACGCGCCAACTGAACGAAGTGCTGCGTTTCGAGCTGCAATGCGTCATCTCGCGTCATGGTTGCGGCGGATTCGATGGTTTTTACCGCTAACATGGGTGCTGGATAATGTTTCCCGGCGGTTTGTAGCACCATCGCTTTGGCGGTGGTAAAGCTCATCATGGCTTCAATTTTATTGAGTTTCAGCGCCTCAAGTTTCGGACGTCGATAAGCCTGCCAGTCCAATTCGCCACTTATGGCCTGTTTTAGCATCTTGATGGCGGCGGAAATCAGCTTTTCATTGGTGACAACAGCCTGCACTAGCCCCACTTTTAAAGCATCGGCTGCGCTGACGTCTTTACCTGCGGCGATAATCTCCAGCGCACTATCAGCACCCAGCAGGCGCGGTAGCCTGACCGTGCCGCCAAAGCCCGGCATGATCCCTAGTTTAGTCTCGGGTAACCCGATTCGGGCATCCGGTGTTGCTAAACGAAAATCGGTCGCTAGTACGCATTCACATCCGCCTCCCAGCGCATAGCTATTAATTGCGGAAAGCGTGGGAACGGGTAAATCCTCAAGGCGGTTGAAAATACGATTGGCGAAGATAAGCCACTCATGCAGCTTTTCTGCTGGCGCAGCAAAAAGAGAGAGGAATTCCGTGATATCGGCACCGACAATAAATGCAGGTTTGTCAGAACGTAACAGTAGGCCCTTCAGGTTCGGCTGCTCCGCCAGAACGTCCAGCGCTTTACCCAGGCTGGCAACCGTACGGGTATCTAGTGTGTTTACGGAGCCTGGGGCAGAAAATACCAGCTCGGCAATGCCGTCCTCAAGCCAGTTAAGGTAGAGGGATTCACCTTGATAAAGCATGTTTATCTCCGCTGTTTGTGTGAGTGATCTGGTATGACCAGATAATCGAATTGTGGTTATAATGTTAATTTTTTGCAAACGAGAGATTAATTTTTTGCCGAATCGATCACAAAGCACTGGACGCTGCCCTTGTGTGATGCCTGTGTTAAAATGGAGGGATCATGTCGTGACGTACAAGGATACTCATGGAAAAGCTGGCTTCTTTATATCATCACCATCTGGCGACGCTGCAAACGCGTGCCCAGGCGGTTTTAGCGCGCCATCAGCTTGACGCATTACTGATTCACTCTGGTGAGCTGTTGACCGTTTTTCTGGACGATCACGACTATCCTTTTAAAGTTAATCCGCAGTTTAAAGCGTGGGTGCCGGTCACACAGGTGCCGAACTGTTGGCTATGGATTGACGGCGTTAA
Organism: Pectobacterium zantedeschiae; assembly: GCF_004137795.1. Lineage (GTDB taxonomy): Bacteria > Pseudomonadota > Gammaproteobacteria > Enterobacterales > Enterobacteriaceae > Pectobacterium > Pectobacterium zantedeschiae. Next base: position 3,773 of record NZ_NWTM01000005.1, on the reverse strand, counting down.
TCCGCCGAAGCTGTGGTTCTACTCGCCAGTTGATTACTGGCATAACGTTGCTCCGGTTCCCGAGAGCTTCTGGACCGAAGAGATTGATATTACTGTGCTCCGGAATGCTGATGATATCGGGCAACTGCTTCCATCGCAGCGTGAGCGTGTTGCCTATATCGGTTATGCACCACAACGTGCGCAGGATTTGGGAATTCGGGCGGACAATATCAACCCTCAGGGCGTGTTGGATTATCTGCACTATCATCGCGCTTACAAAACAGACTACGAGTTGGCCTGCATGCGTGAAGCACAGAAGACGGCGGTTATCGGCCATCGTGCAGCGCATGAAGCGTTTCTTTCTGGCATGAGCGAGTTCGATATTAATCTGGCGTATCTGACAGCCACCGGCCATCGGGATATCGATGTGCCTTACGGTAATATTATCGCGATAAATGAACATGCGGCGGTATTGCACTATACCCAGTTGGATCATCAGGTGCCTTCCGATGTCCGCAGCTTTCTGATTGATGCGGGTGCTGAATATAACGGATATGCCGCTGACCTCACGCGAACCTATTTCGCACAGAGCGATGGGGTTTTTGCTCAACTGATTAAAGATCTCAACCAGGAAATGCTCGCGCTGATTGATACCATTCAGGCGGGAGTGCGCTATACCGATTACCACATTCAGATGCATCAGCGGATTGCGAAGCTGCTGAAATCACATCAGTTGGTGCGAAACATCAGCGAAGAAGCCATGGTGGAGCAGGGGCTTACGTCGCTTTTCCTGCCGCACGGTCTTGGTCACCCGCTGGGCTTGCAGGTGCATGATGTTGCCGGGTTTATGCAAGACGATCGCGGTACACATCTGGCGGCTCCGACGCAGCATCCTTATCTGCGTTGTACTCGAGTACTTGAACCTGGCATGGTCATGACGATCGAACCGGGCATCTATTTCATTGAATCCCTGCTTGCTCCGTGGCGCGAGGGTGAATTTAGTCAACACGTTGACTGGCAAAAAATCGATGCGCTGAAACCGTTTGGTGGGATTCGTATCGAGGATAATATTGTCATTCATGAAGGGCGTGTGGAAAACATGACGCGCGACCTGAATCTGGCCTGATGCAAGCGTATCCCATTCCTACTGCGTCCGTGAGCTTCAGTGAGGAAATCAAGAAAAGTCGCTTTACTACGATCCTGGCGGCAACGCCGGGAATCGAAGCGGCAAAAGCGTTTATCCAGCACGTCAGGGAAGAACATACCTCGGCGGGGCATCACTGCTGGGCGTTTGTTGCGGGGGCGCCTGACGATTCCCAGCAGCTTGGCTTTTCCGATGATGGCGAGCCATCCGGCACGGCGGGTAAACCGATGCTGTCACAGTTGATGGGAAGCGGTATCGGTGAGATTACTGCTGTAGTGGTGCGTTACTATGGCGGAATTCCGCTAGGCACTGGCGGGTTAGTGAAAGCTTATGGCGGTGGTGTCCAGCAAGCGCTGAAGCTGATATCGCGGCAAGAGAAAGTCTTGCAAAAAGAGTATGGCTTACAATGTGGCTATGCGCTGTTGCCCCAGGTGGAATCGCTGATCTTTCAGCTTGGCGGAAAAGTGCTGCATAGCGAGTATGGCGTGGAAGTCGTATTGCGGTTCTCTATCCCTGTCAGGAGAACCGAGGAAGCGGCAACGAAATTGCGTGATTTAAGTCGCGGTGCGTTGCATTTATTGCCGATTCCATAATAATTCCAGCGCTTTTTTATGAATCATTAAGGAATTCCCTGCGATGCACTTGCGCGCCATAACTCGTATTGTCGGCCAGTTGGTTATCCTTTTTTCCGGGACGATGGTTATTCCTGGACTGGTGGCGTTAATTTACCGCGATGGCGCAGGCCGAGCGTTTACGCAGACATTTATTGTCGCGTTGGCCATTGGCATCATGCTGTGGCTACCAAACCGTAAACAGAAGCATGAACTGAAATCTCGAGAAGGGTTCCTAATCGTTGTCCTCTTCTGGACGGTACTGGGAAGCGTCGGAGCTCTACCTTTCCTGTTTGCTGAACACCCTAATTTGGGTTTAACGGATGCTTTTTTCGAATCGTTCTCTGGGTTAACGACAACGGGGGCGACCACGCTGGTCGGGCTAGATTCATTGCCTAAAGCCATCTTGTTTTACCGACAAATGCTGCAATGGTTTGGTGGGATGGGGATCATCGTACTCGCCGTTGCCATCCTGCCGATTCTTGGGGTCGGTGGGATGCAGCTGTATCGTGCGGAGATGCCTGGGCCATTGAAGGAAAACAAAATGCGTCCGCGTATTGCCGATACGGCGAAAACGCTGTGGCTGATTTATCTCTTACTCACCATTGCCTGTGCCGTCTCGTTATGGCTGGCTGGCATGCCGGTATTTGACGCGATTGGGCACAGCTTCTCTACTGTGTCGGTCGGAGGATTCTCTACCCACGATGCCAGTATCGGTTACTTCAATAGTCCAACGATTAACACCATTATCGCGATATTCCTGCTGATTTCCGGCTGTAACTTTGGCTTGCACTTTGCTCTGCTGAGCGGCCGCAGCCTAAAGGTATACTGGCGTGACCCGGAATTCCGTATGTTCATTTTTGTTCAACTGTCGCTGGTGGCCGTATGTACGATTGTCCTGTGGTTCCACCACGTCTATAGCAGCGGAATGCAGACGATCAACCAGGCATTTTTCCAGGTTGTCTCCATGGCGACAACGGCAGGGTTTACGACGGATAGCATTGCATCGTGGCCACTGTTTTTGCCGGTTTTGCTTCTGTGTTCTGCGTTTATTGGCGGGTGCGCGGGGTCAACCGGCGGTGGTCTGAAAGTGATTCGTATCCTGCTACTGTTTCTACAAGGATCGCGTGAGCTTAAGCGTTTAGTACATCCGAATGCGGTTTACACCATTAAATTGGGTCACCGAGCGTTGCCGGAGCGCATTCTTGAAGCGGTATGGGGATTTTTTTCCGCGTATGCGCTGGTTTTTATTGTCAGCATGCTGGCCGTCATTGCGACAGGTGTTGATGATTTCTCCGCGTTTGCTGCGGTCGCTGCCACATTAAATAATCTGGGGCCGGGATTGGGCGTCGTCGCTGAGAATTTTACGTCGATGAATGATACGGCGAAATGGATTCTGATACTGACAATGCTGTTTGGTCGTTTAGAAGTCTTCACGCTTTTAGTGCTATTTACGCCAACCTTCTGGCGGGAATAGTACCCATAAGGATAAAGAATAATGAAAGCTTTGATCGTGTTTTCGAGTCGGGATGGGCAAACAAGAGCGATTGCCTCCTATATTGCGAATACGCTGAAAGGGATCCTGGAGTGTGATGTTGTCAACGTACTCAATGCAAATGATATCGATCTGGGTCAATACGATCAGGTTCTGATTGGGGCGTCGATTCGGTACGGACGTTTTCATCCAGCGGTAAATCAATTTATCCATAAGCATCTGGCTTCTCTGCAACAACGACCTAGCGCATTCTTCTCAGTAAACCTTACTGCACGTAAACCAGAAAAGCGCACGATACAAACCAATGCCTACACGCGTAAATTCCTGCTGAGTTCCCCTTGGCAGCCAGATCTGTGTTGTGTGTTTGCGGGAGCTCTGCGTTATCCGCGCTATCGTTGGTTCGATCGGGTAATGATTCAACTAATTATGCGTATGACGGGCGGTGAAACGGATAGCACTAAAGAAGTTGAATATACGGACTGGCAGCAGGTTGCCCGTTTCGCACAGGATTTTGCTCAATTAGCGGTGAAAAATCCGGCATAAC
>NZ_NWTM01000004.1 GCF_004137795.1 Pectobacterium zantedeschiae | reverse complement strand
CTGGTGCGTTATCGATCTGGTCGAATGCGCGCGCGTTACCACCGTAGGTTTTAGCCAGAACGGTAGTGATTGCAGCAGTCAGAGTAGTTTTACCATGGTCAACGTGGCCGATAGTACCGACGTTAACATGGGGTTTTGTACGTTCAAATTTTTCTTTAGACACGGCGATATTCCTTACTCAAATGCTCTCCCCCTATGGAGAGAGCACGGGATTTTGTTTTAACCCTGAGGCTTATTTACCACGGGCTTCAATTACGGCCTGAGCAACGTTGTTAGGCGCATCATCGTACTTCAGGAACTCCATGGAGTAAGAAGCACGGCCTTTGGTCAGAGAACGCAGTTGAGTTGCGTATCCGAACATTTCAGACAGCGGAACTTCAGCATGAATCACAACGCCAGTAACGTTGGATTCCTGACCACGCAGCATACCACGACGACGGCTAAGGTCACCGATGACGTCACCAGTGTTCTCTTCCGGCGTTTCAACTTCAACCTTCATGATTGGCTCAAGCAAAACAGGTTTTGCTTTCTTAAAGCCATCTTTAAAGGCGATAGAAGCAGCCAGTTTAAACGCCAACTCAGAGGAGTCAACGTCATGGAAAGAACCGAAGTGCAGACGCACACCGAGATCAACCACTGGGTAACCAGCCAACGGACCAGCTTTCAGCTGTTCCTGGATGCCTTTATCAACGGCAGGGATGTATTCACCAGGAATTACACCACCTTTAATGTCGTTGACGAACTCGTAGCCTTTCGGATTTGAGCCCGGCTCCAGTGGGTACATGTCGATAACAACATGACCATACTGACCACGACCACCAGACTGCTTGGCGTGTTTACCTTCGATATCGGTAACTTTCGCACGAATCGCTTCACGATAAGCAACCTGAGGTTTACCTACGTTAGCTTCAACGTTAAATTCACGCTTCATACGGTCAACGATGATATCGAGGTGCAATTCACCCATACCAGCGATGATAGTCTGGTTAGATTCTTCGTCAGTCCATACGCGGAAAGACGGGTCTTCTTTAGCCAGACGGCCCAATGCCAGACCCATTTTTTCTTGGTCAGCTTTGGTTTTCGGTTCTACCGCGATGGAAATTACCGGTTCTGGGAATTCCATACGTTCCAAAATGATGACGTTGTCTGGATCACACAAGGTGTCACCCGTCGTTACATCTTTCAGACCGATAGCAGCAGCGATGTCGCCTGCGCGAACTTCTTTGATCTCTTCACGCTTGTTAGCGTGCATCTGAACGATACGACCAAAACGTTCACGTGCTGATTTAACTGGGTTCAGTACGGTATCACCGGAGTTAACTACACCAGAGTACACGCGGAAGAACGTCAGGTTACCAACAAACGGGTCGGTAGCGATTTTGAACGCCAGTGCAGCAAACGGCTCATCATCACTTGCATGACGCTCAGCTGGTGTGTCTTTACCATCATCCAAAAGACCGTTGATCGCAGGTACGTCAACCGGGGATGGCAGGTAGTCAACTACCGCATCCAGCATCGCCTGAACACCTTTGTTCTTAAATGCAGAACCACAGGTTACCAAGATGATTTCGTTGTTCAGAACACGCTGACGCAGAGCTTTTTTGATCTCTTCTTCAGTCAGTTCTTCACCACCCAGGTATTTTTCCATCAGCTCTTCAGAAGCTTCAGCTGCGGATTCGATCAGGTTCTGGTGCCATTCTTCAGCCAGATCTTGCAAATCAGCCGGGATATCTTCGTATTCGAAGGTCACGCCCTGATCGGCATCATTCCAGTTGATGGCTTTCATTTTCACCAGGTCAACAACGCCGGTGAAACCTTCTTCAGCACCAATTGCCAACTGCAGCGGAACAGGGTTCGCGCCCAGACGGGATTTGATCTGACCAACAACTTTCAGGAAATTCGCACCCATGCGGTCCATTTTGTTAACGAACGCAATGCGTGGAACTTTATATTTGTTTGCCTGACGCCATACGGTTTCAGACTGCGGCTGAACACCACCAACTGCGCAGTAAACCATTACCGCACCATCAAGTACACGCATGGAACGTTCTACTTCGATAGTGAAGTCAACGTGTCCTGGGGTGTCGATGATGTTTACGCGATGCGGTTCATACTGCTTAGCCATACCAGACCAGAATGCAGTAGTCGCTGCGGAAGTGATAGTAATACCACGTTCCTGCTCCTGCTCCATCCAGTCCATGGTAGCTGCGCCGTCATGAACTTCACCGATTTTATGGTTTACACCAGTGTAGAACAGAATACGTTCGGTAGTAGTGGTTTTACCGGCGTCGATGTGCGCACTGATACCGATATTACGGTAGCGTGCGATGGGTGTTGTACGAGCCATTTGTATCCTCTGTTTACTAGGGCGTTCAATTTAGTTAACCCAAGCGGGTTGGCTATTTTTAGCGCCCGCTTGGTTAGCATGACTACAGCGAAGGGATTACCAACGGTAGTGAGCGAACGCCTTGTTAGCTTCGGCCATACGGTGAACGTCTTCACGTTTCTTAACAGCAGTACCTTTGTTTTCTGCTGCATCAGAAAGTTCGTTCGCCAGGCGCAGAGCCATAGATTTATCACCGCGTTTACGAGCAGCTTCTACGATCCAACGCATTGCCAACGCATTACGACGAACCGGACGGACTTCTACTGGTACCTGATAAGTAGAACCACCAACGCGGCGCGACTTAACTTCGACAGTCGGGCGAACGTTGTCCAGAGCTACTTCAAAAGCTTCCAGATGATCTTTACCAGAACGCTGAGCCAGGGTCTCCAGCGCGGTATAGACGATTGCTTCAGCAGTAGATTTTTTACCATCTACCATCAGGATATTTACAAATTTGGCCAGCAGTTCTGATCCGAACTTAGGATCCGGCAGAATTTTACGTTGACCAATGACGCGACGACGTGGCATGGAAATACTCCGTTGTTAATTCAGGATTGTCCAAAACTCTACGAGTTTAGTTTGACATTTAAGTTAAAACGTTTGGCCTTACTTAACGGAGAACCATTAAGCCTTTGGCTTCTTCACGCCGTATTTGGAACGGGATTGCTTACGGTCTTTAACACCTGAGCAGTCCAGCGCGCCACGAACGGTGTGGTAACGCACACCTGGCAGGTCTTTAACACGACCGCCACGGATCAGGATCACGGAGTGCTCCTGCAGGTTATGACCTTCACCACCGATATAGGAGGTAACTTCAAAACCGTTAGTTAAACGAACACGACATACTTTACGCAGTGCGGAGTTCGGTTTTTTAGGGGTGGTAGTATATACACGAGTACATACGCCACGTTTCTGCGGGCATGCTTCCAGCGCCGGAACGTTGCTTTTAGCAGCCTTCAGGGAGCGTGGTTTGCGTACCAGCTGGTTAATCGTTGCCATTCAAAAAGCTCCTGGGTTTTGCTTCGTAAACACGTAATAAATCGCCTCATGTTTGCGCAAGGCAAAGTATGAGGACGCAGAATTTTAGGGCTGGCAGTGGAAGGAGTCAAGAAATATACAAAAATTCGGCGTTACCACGCGAGTTGCTGGGGGTGTTCCACTGTCAGTTGAACAAACTCATTATAGTCAATGAGCACTACACTGTTTGAAATTTGTTCAGTCATGCCTCTTGCCTCAGTATCAGGCCGAAGCGCATAGAGGGGCACAGCTGAATCACGAAGACGATGGATAATATCTCCACCAGCCAGGGCGGCGATAACACCATCTTGCAATAAGAGCAAAGCATCACCCTGCTCCAAACTGCGCAAAAGCGTATCCAGGTCAACGTGATAAGGAGAACATGAGAGCGTATGCAACATAAATGAGGGGGCCCGTCGCTAGAATGAAAGAATGGAATGATAATTGGCCAGTTTTCTACGCCATGCTTCTGGTGCTAACAGCTCAACATCCAAGACCCAATCTGTATCTATACTTAATCCGCGCTGACGCACAGAAGCCTCACACAGATAGCAACATTCAATATCGTACAGCGGCAACACACCAAACGTTGCGATGTAATTGCGCATCAGTACTTTCTCCGGCTGTTGATGCGGCAGTAGCTGAAGTACGCCATCGCCAATAAAAAACACACCAATCTCTTCCGTCAGTGCCGACATCGCCAATAGCGCATCCAGCCCTTCTCGCCCAGACGTGCTGCCATGTGGAGAATGCGTAAAAACAAATGCGACTCGCTTCATAACACTACCTTAAAACTGAATAACCCGATCGCAGGTCAGCACCGATTGCGCCAGCTCACCCAGACCACTCAGAATAAAACCAGGTTGCAGGTTCGCTCCCGCAAGGTTGAGTTGGGCGGCTTGCTGAACGTCAGTAATGCCTCGACGCAGCGCAGCAGCAACGCAAACATTCAGCGCCACCTGATGCTCGTCGCCCAGGTGTTGCCAGCCGCGGACAAGATCAAATTCATCGTTAGCTGGTGATGTCAGTTGATTAGCATTCAGCACGCCTTCCCGATAGAAGAACACGCTTTTCAACCTGTGTCCCTCAGCCAACAGTGCCTGTGCAAACTGTAACGCGCTGCTTGCTTGCTGTGTGCCGTAAGCAGGGCCAGTCACCAGAAGGCAATAACTCAGCATCAACGGTCGTGCCCGCTAAAATCGCCGCTTTTGAATTGACGAATATAAAGATAGACAGTGTGTTTAGAGATATTAAGGCGCTCAGCGACCTGGTTGATGGCGTCTTTAATATCAAAGATACCTTTCTCATAAAGGCTCAGTACGATTTGGCGATTTTTCGCATTGTTGGAGACATTGCGATCCGCATTGACTTCCTCAATAGAGAATTCCAGCGTTTGTGCAACAAGGTCGTCAACGGATGATGCGAAGTTAACAGAAGATGCGGCATCATGTGTTTCAGGTGGAATAAAGGTCTGCACAATCTGGGAGAATGGCACATCCAGATTCATGTTGATGCATAACAACCCAATCACGCGCTGATCGCGATTACGGATCGCAATCGTCACTGACTTCATCAACACGCCGCTTTTTGCTCGGGTAAAATAGGCCTTCGACACGCTGCTATCTTCGCCGGCCATGTCATGCAGCATGCGCAATGCAAGATCGGTAATCGGAGAGCCAATCTTCCTGCCGGTATGTTCACCATTCGCAATACGCACGGCGGAACATTTAAGATCCTCAAGCGAGTGCAACACAATCTCGCAGTGCTCGCCAATCAACATGGCCAAACCATCAACCACTGCTTCATACGATTTCAGGATCTCATAGTCCGTTTGACTGAACGGCCGTTCATCCAGCAAATCAAGCTCATAAGATTCGCCAGATACAAGCGAATTAGACATGGCAGACACCACCCTCAACGTCATTTATTTATTTTGTATTGACAGGGCCATAGTCTAGCAAATGTCCACTCTCGCGTCCCTGAATTTAACGGGTTCCCTCTTAAGGTTGTATTAATTTAATCTCGCTAGAGTCAGCGTCTTCTTTCCTCTCCATAATGGAAATCACGAGAGACGTGCATGAAAAATCCAATACCGATGGGCAGGCCACACCTAAGCAGCATCACGTTCGTGCTGATATTTTCTGCCTTTATTACCTTTATTCAGAACATCGCCTACTATCGTCAGACGCTGCAACTGCTGGATATGAAAGACTGGATCAATATCCCTTTCTTTCTCAGTATGCCCGTTGTGATTTTCGCGGTGCTGAATATCATTTTCACGCTTCTGGCGGTCCCTTATCTGCGTAAGGCCGTCATTGTTTTCTTCCTACTGTCCGGCGCCGCGGCGCAATTCTTTATGCTGAACTACGGCATTATCATTGACCGGACCATGATCCAGAATATCCTGGAAACGACAGCTGGCGAGTCCTTTTCACTGCTTACACCACAACTTGCCGCCTGGGTCTTCTTTACTGGCATCATTCCGGCAGCGCTCGCCATATGGATAAAAATAAAGCCAGCCAAACCGACAACCCTCTATATTGGCCTGCGTTTTCTTAGCGTTATTATTTCGTTATTCGCCATTTTATCTATCGCAGCATTCTTTTATAAAGATTACGCCTCGTTCATGCGTAATAACAAAGAGCTGGTAAAAACGATTACGCCTAGCAATATTGTGGCGGCCAGCCTGTCCTACCATAAGCATAGCGTGCTGGCGAGTTTACCCTTGGAGCAGATTGGTCTGGATGCCCACAAAGTGCCACCGGCATCCCCGATGGCAAAAAAGAATCTGGTTATTCTGGTGGTCGGTGAGACATCTCGGGCGCAAAACTTTTCGCTGGGTGGCTACGAGAAAGAGACCAATCCGCTGCTGGCAAAAGACAACGTGGTTTATTTTGAAAACACCTCATCGTGCGGCACATCAACAGGCGTTTCCGTTCCCTGCATGTTTTCCAACATGCCGCGCCAAAGCTTTAATGGTGACGTAGCCAGCCATCAGGAAGGGCTGTTAGACATATTACAGCGCGCTAAAGTTAACGTGCTCTGGCAAGAAAATGACGGCGGCTGCAAAGATGCCTGTACCCGTGTGCCAACGGTTGATGTGACATCGCTGAAACTACCGAACCTATGCACAAACGGCGAATGCCACGATGAAGCGCTATTCCACGGCGTGGAAGACTATATTAACAAGCTCGATAACGACGGGATTATTGTACTACATACGATAGGCAGCCACGGCCCGAGTTATTACCAGCGCTACCCTGATGCCTTTAAGAAATTTACCCCAACCTGTGATACCAATCAGATTCAAACTTGTACGCAAGAAGCATTGACCAACACCTATGACAACACGATTCTGTATGTCGATTTTTTTCTGGATAAAACGATCAACTTACTGAAACAGCATCAGGATAAATTTAATACCTCACTGGTTTATCTGTCTGACCACGGCGAATCGTTAGGCGAAAACGGCATCTACCTGCACAGCATGCCCTACTCTATTGCGCCCAAGCAGCAAACGCATGTGCCGATGCTGATGTGGTTATCCGCGGGCTATCAGCAGCAACAGGCGATTCAGGACACCTGTCTGCGCCAGAACGCGAAGCAGCAGGATTACTCGCAAGATAATCTTTTCCATACCATACTGGGGATGTTTAGTATCGCCACGAAAGAATATCAACCTCAGCTTGATATCCTCCAGCCGTGCAGGGATAAGGCAACATGAAATTATTGATTGTTGAAGACGATAAGCTGTTGCAGGAAGGATTATTATTGGCACTGAGTCATGAAGGTTATGCCTGCGATTGCGCAGGCACGGCCAAAGAAGCGGATGCGCTCATCAGCAGCGCACACTACAGTCTGATCATTCTCGATCTTGGTTTACCGGATGACGACGGCCTCGCCCTGTTATCCCGCTGGCGTAAGAATAATTACCAGCATCCCGTACTCATCTTAACGGCGCGGGATAAGGTCAACGATCGCGTCAGTGGACTGGATGTGGGCGCCGACGATTATCTCGCCAAGCCTTTCGCTCTGACTGAATTACAGGCGCGCGTACGCGCGCTGATTCGCCGCAATCAGGGTTCGAGCAACAGCAAGATACAGGTCGACAACATTACGTTGGATTTAAACAATCAACAGGTGCTGCTGGACGAAAAGCCAGTGGTACTGACGCCAAAAGAGTTTGCGATACTTTCCCGCCTGGTGTTGAAAGCCGGTTCTCAGGTACACAGAGAACTGCTGCATCAGGATATTTATGCCTGGAACGACGACCCATCCTCGAATTCGCTGGAAGTCCATATCCACAATCTGCGTCAAAAGATAGGCAAAGACCGTATCCGAACCCTGCGAGGCTTTGGCTACCTGCTGACCAAAGGGGAACAACCATGAAGGGCGATGCAGACGCCGTCACCAGCATGCGCCGCCGTTTGGTGCTGGCACTAGGCGGCATCCTCCTCGTTTGCCAGATGATCAGCGTATTCTGGCTCTGGCACGAAAGCGAGGAGCAGATCGGCCTACTGGTTGATAAATCCCTGAGCGCCGCCGCCCAGAACATGCAAATCGATCAAGAGATTAATGAGGCTATCGCGTCGCTCAGTATTCCCAGTCTGGTGATGGTCATCCTGACATTGCTCATGTGTTTTCAGGCGGTCAGTTGGATCACTCGCCCACTTTCCCGCCTACAGGAAGAATTGCAGGATCGCACGGCCGAAAACCTGGAACCGCTGCCACAACAGAGTGACATTAAAGAAATCGCCGCGGTCACCCATACCATCAACCAACTTTTTCAACGTCTGGACGAAACGTTGAAACGTGACAGGCGATTTACTGCCGATGTCGCCCATGAGCTACGAACTCCGCTAGCGGGTATTCGGCTACATCTTGAATTACACCAGCAACAGCATCAGATTGACTGTAGCTCACTCATCAAACGGATTGATAAGATGGTGAAGACTGTCGAACAACTCTTACTGCTTGCGCGTGTCGGACAAGAGTTTTCGGCAGGCCACCACGAAAATGTCGCATTCCTGAAAGACGTTATTTTTCCTATGCAGGATGAACTGACTGAGATGCTGCAAAATCGCCAGCAAAGGCTGAAATGGGTATTACCGCAGGAAGATGTCACTCTCCGCGGTGATGCCACGTTACTCCAGTTGCTGTTACGTAATCTGGTAGAAAATGCTTATCGCTATAGCCCGGAAGCCAGCCAGATCACGGTTAGCCTAACGACACAGCAACACCTTGAACTACAAATCGAAGATGAAGGTCCAGGTATCGATGAAAGTAAGGTGGGGGAATTAAGTAAGGCGTTTGTTCGCATGGACAGTCGCTATGGCGGTATCGGCCTTGGGCTAAGTATCGTGACGCGCATTGCTCAGTTACACGATGGGAAGTTTTTCCTCAGTAACCGATCGCAAGGTCTCGGTGCACTCGCGCGGGTGGTACTAACCACACCTGACGAATACCCAGACGCAGCCTGAAGAACAACAAAGGCCTACTTCAAAATAACCCCGGGACGGCACATCCCTGTGCACAAGCCTTATACGCCTTATTGATATACAGGATAGCGGCGGCACAGTGCTACAACCTGCTCGCGAACACGACCGCGTATTGTCGCTAATTCTTCATTCCCAACATCCAGTCCATCCAGCACGTCACATAGCCACCCGGCCAGTTGCTCGCACTCTGCCACACCAAAACCGCGCGTTGTGACGGCGGGCGTACCAATACGCAGGCCTGAGGTAACAAAAGGTGAACGCGGGTCGTTAGGTACCGAGTTCTTATTTGTTGTGATGTAAGCATCGCTCAGTGCGGCATCAGCATCCTTACCGGTATAAGGCTTAGCGGACAGGTCGATCAGCAGCAAATGGTTGTCAGTGCCGTCGGAGACGATCTTGTAACCACGCTGCTGGATAATACGCGCCATTGCCCGGGCGTTAGCCACGACCTGACGCTGATAAACCGTAAACTCAGGACGCAACGCCTCTTTAAAGGCTACCGCTTTAGCCGCGATAACGTGCATCAGCGGGCCACCCTGAATACCGGGGAACACGGCAGCGTTGAGCTTTTTGTAAAAATCCTCACTCTGCCCCTTGGCCAAAATAATTCCACCGCGCGGGCCGCGCAGGGTCTTATGCGTTGTACTGGTTACAACATGTGCGTGAGGAAGCGGGTTCGGGTATTCACCTGCTGCCACTAAACCAGCAACATGAGCCATGTCCACCCAGAAAATAGCCCCCACTTTGTCAGCAATAGTGCGCATACGCGCCCAGTCCTTGTGGCGTGAATAGGCAGAGAATCCTCCTATTAACATTTTGGGCCGGGTTTCCAGAGCAATACGCTCCATTTCGTCGTAATCGATAAGCCCTGTTTCGGGGTCAAGGCCATAAGGTACGATCTTGTAGTGGCGACCAGAGAAATTGGAGGGGTTGCCGTGAGTCAAATGCCCCCCTTGAGCCAGATTCATACCCATCACGGTGTCACCGGGGTTAGTCAGAGCCAAAAACACGGCGGCATTAGCCTGAGCGCCAGCATGGGGCTGGACGTTAGCATAATCGCAGTCAAACAACGCTTTGGCACGCTCGATAGCCAGGCGTTCGGCCACATCTACATACTCGCAGCCGCTGTAGTAGCGCTTGCCGGGATAACCTTCTGCATATTTGTTGGTGAACACGGAATTCTGGATCGCCATCACCAGCGGGCTGGCATAGTTCTCTGAGGCGATGAGTTCAATGTGGGTTTCCTGACGGTGTTCTTCATGCAGGATAGCATCGGCCAGTTCGGGATCGAAATCGGTAAGAGTAAAAGCGGTGTCATACATGGGTATCATCCTATGTGTTAATTATTGATTTTTTAAAGAGGCTTCTGTGGTGGTTTCATCAGGCCAGTAGTAGCTATCAGGCAAAGGGCGTGCACCGAAGATCGCCTGGCCGACGCGTACTACGGTGGAACCTTCCTCAATCGCGATTTCAAAATCGCCGGACATCCCCATGGATAACTCATCCAGCCCGACGCCAACAGGCACGTTTTGCTGCAACCGATCGCGCAGATTACGCAGTCGAATAAAACACTGACGCACGCGTTCGGCCTCGCAGGAGAACAACGCCAGCGTCATGAGCCCACGCACACGTAGCGCAGAGAATGCGGGAAGCGCCTGAATAAAAGCGGGAACGTCGTCAGGAGACAGACCGTACTTACTGGCCTCGCCGGAGGTGTTAACCTGCACGAAGACATCCAGCACGCGTCCTTCAACGTGCAAACGACGATCCAATGCTTCAGCCAGCCGCAGGCTATCCAATGCCTGAAATTCGCTAGCGAAGCGTGCTACCAGCTTAGCCTTGTTGGTTTGCAGATGGCCAATAACCGACCACTGTAAGTCGGCTAAATCCTGCATGGCTTCCCATTTGCGGTAGGCCTCCTGCACCTTGTTCTCACCCACTATCCGGCAACCTGCCGCATGGGCCAGACGCAGGCGATTTTCTGGTTTGGTTTTGCTGACTGGCAGCAAGCGCACGGTTGCAGGATCGCGGCCGACACGGTGACACGCCGCCGCGATGCGCATCTGGACTGCCGCCAGATTACGTTGGAAATCCTCAACCGTGATGGCTTCAGGATAGCGACCGTGGCTATCATGGCGAGTGGGCGTATCGGAAGATATCAGCATCGGCCTAACTCCTGATGAAGAGGATGAATGGATTGTGAAACGTATTTATAGATTTAAAATAGTCGGATGTTCCCCACCATTTTCTTTATAAGAGGCAGACCAATTGTTCAAACACGCCCAGCTTGAATCTGTCAAAGCCTGGATTGGTGACCCCGCACACGGCGCGTTGCCGCTGCATGCTCGTATCCAGCGGGCGATTCGTCAGCTCATCCTCGATGGCATTCTCGACGTGGGAAAATCCTTACCCGCTTCACGCGCACTGGCGACATCGCTGGGAGTATCGCGTGATACCGTCGAATCGGCGTACAGCCAACTGCATGCAGAAGGGTTCATTGAGCGTCGCGTTGGCAGCGGCAGTTTCGTGTCAGAACGGGCAAAACGTCTGTCAGGACGTGGCAAAGCTCGGAAAGCCGGAGATAGCAAAGCAGAGTTGCGCCTCAGTCAACGCGGCAGCGCCATGTTCCAGAATGGCGGTGTACGTGATTTCATCATACCGCGCCCATTCGCGCCCGGCGTGCCGGAAACACGCAGCTTTCCCCTCCAGACGTGGGAACGACTGGAGCGGCAGGTGCTAAAAGAATATGGCACTCAGGCGCTGCTACACAGCCCGCCGCAGGGGATGGAAGCATTGAGACGTGCCATCGCAGATTATGTCAATCTCGAACGAGGAGCCCGCGCCACGCCCGATCGTGTGTTAGTGTTGACCAGTTCCCAGCAAGCACTAACTTTATGCGCGAATGTGCTGATGGATGCTGGCGATAGGATATTCCTTGAAGATCCTGTGTACCACGGCGCACGCAAGGCATTCGAGGCAGCCGGGCTCGCGTGCGTGCCGATACCATTAGATACCAATGGATTGCAGGTCGATCGCCTCCTTGAGGCAAGCTGCGGACACAGTGCGCCCGCTAAAGCCGTATTCCTGACCCCCTCACACCAGTTTCCAACCGGCGCGACGCTGGCGTTGGATCGAAGGCTGGCGGTTATCGAATGGGCCAGGCAGCACCAAAGCTGGATTATTGAGGACGACTACGACAGCGAGTTTCACTATGCGGGTAAACCCACCGCCTGCGTGCAGGGACTCGACCCGCACGATCGCACGATCTATATCGGCACCTTCACCAAATCGCTGTTTCCCGGCCTACGCATCGGTTACATGGTACTGCCGCCGCAGTTGGTCGCACCGATGACAGTGGGTCGCACCTTGATGGATGGGCATAGCGCCCCAATTCCACAGCTCACGCTGGCACGCTTCATCGAAGGTGGCCACTTCGGTGCACATGTACGCACGATGCGCTCCGTTTACGCGGAACGTCGCGATGTGCTGGCACAACTGGTGCGCCAGCATCTGGCTGACTTCGTAGAGCCACGAGTGCCGACCGGAGGCATGCAGATGCCCTGCCTCTTCATTCGAGACATCCCTGAACACGATGCGGTGGAATCAGCACGACGATCTGGGATCGATCTACTAGGGCTGACAGCGCTACACGCGTCGGGCCAGCATAAAGCGGGTTTCCTCATGGGATTTGCTGCCCACTCTCCGTATGAATTGGACATTGCCGTCAAGACGTTGGAGAAAGTGCTACGTGCGCTGTGCCGCTAATAGATAGGTAGTAAGCGGTGGTAATAAATATGAGCCGTCACGGATAGTTGGAAAATTTTAGTCAGGCTGAAGATCAGCGTCATTGAAAGACAACAAGCTGGAGAAGGGATTCGATTGCAGGGAAGTGTGGAACACAAAAAAAACCGCAGGCCAAGCCTGCGGTCATATCGCCATAATAGCGATGCTTATTTAGCGGTTTTCTCTGCGGCGGCTGGTTTTTCAGCTTTCGCATCATCGGCTGCTTTCAGGTCAGCTTCAGATTTGATGTCCAACAGTTCAACGTCAAACACCAGCGTAGAGTTAGCCGGGATTCCAGGCACGCCATTTTCGCCATAGGCCAGTGCTGGTGGAATAGCCAGCTTGATTTTGCCGCCTTTCTTAACGTGCTTCAGGCCTTCAGTCCAGCCGGGGATCACACCGTCCAGACGGAAAGAAAGCGGCTCACCACGTTTGTAGGAGTTGTCAAACTCGCTACCGTCAACCAGCGTACCTTTGTAGTTAACGACAACGGTATCGCTGTCTTTCGGCGCACTGCCGCTACCTTCTTTCTCAACCTGATACAGAAGGCCAGACTCAGTTTTCTTCACGCCTTTTTCTTTGGCGAAGGACTCAAGATACTTAGTGCCTTTATCAGCGTTATCTTTCGCATCTTGCTTCATCTTGGCTTCAGCAGCGGCTTTCACTTTACCTTCAAAGCCTTGCAGTGTTTTTTCGATTTCTTCGTCAGTCAGCTTGCTCTTATCAGCAAAAGCATCCTGAACGCCAGCGATCAGCTGATCCTTATCCAGCTTGATGCCTAATTTTTCTTGCTCTTTCAGAGAGTTATCCATGTAACGCCCTAAAGATGCACCTAACGCATAAGCCGCTGCCTGCTCATCGTTCTTGAATTTGGCTGCCGCAGTGCTCTCAGACGCCTGCGCCTTGTCTGCCGCCAGAGCCTGGCCTGCGTTCAGAGCCAGAGCCATCGTTGTTGCTAACAGCGTTACTTTAAACAGTGATTTCATCCATTTCTCCAGCATCTGGAGCGACGTGCTCCAGCCATCATTAAAATAAATTCGCGCCTACTATAACTGTGCGGACGAAGACAACACAACGACGCACTCGACAATCCTTTGATAAAAAACGTCAGGAAGCTTTTCCGACATCATTTGTATCGTCCTAAGGCAACGTGGCAACGATATGCCCTATTCTGGATACGTCATTGCGCCCTACTGCGACCGTTTTTACTACCAGAAGTTTCCGCTTTCTGACAAACTCGCGGGTAACAAGAAGTAAGGGGAATACCGATGTCACCATCAGCACTCGAAGAACGGCTTGAACAGTTGGAAAGCCGACAGGCCTTTCAGGAATTAACCATAGAAGAGCTTAACCAAACGGTTATTCAACACGAGCGGGAAATTAGCCGCCTGCGTGAGCACGTCCGTCTACTCACCGACAGGCTGCGTAACCAGCAAACATCGCTTGTTGCGCCCCAATCGGAAGAAACACCACCGCCGCATTATTGAGATGCGAGCTACGTTGTATCGGCGCTCACTACAGGCTAAATATAAAAAAACCTCAGGTGATACTCATCAACCTGAGGTTTTTTATGCGCGACAACTAATTAATTAGTGGCAGCCGCATCCACCATTGCCGCCGCAGCCGCCTTTACCATGCTGGTGACCATGGTCATGATCGTGGTCATGGCCATGACCGCCACAGCAGCCGTCGCCGTGTTCATGATCGTGGTCGTGTTCGCCATGAACGTGGCCGTGCGCCAGTTCTTCTTCCGTCGCTTCACGGATAGCAACAACTTCAACATTGAAGCTCAGGTTCTGGCCTGCCAGCATGTGGTTGCCGTCGACAACAACGTGGTCATCTTCAACTTCGGTGATTTCAACTGGAACTGGACCCTGATCGGTCTCAGCCAGAAAACGCATGCCAACCTGCAACTCGTCAACGCCCATAAAGACGTCTTTCGGTACACGCTGAACCAGATTCTCATCATAGTTGCCGTAAGCGTCACTAGAACCAATGTTCACATCGAACTTGTCGCCAGCTTCACGGCCTTCCAACGCCTTTTCCAGACCAGAAATCAGGGAACCGTGACCATGCAGATAGTCCAATGGCGCGCTCACCGGAGACTCATCAACCAACACACCGTCTTCTGTACGTACCTGATAGGCCAGGCTGACCACCAGATCTTTTGCTACTTTCATGATATCTCCTACCGTTGGAAATCAAACTGGCGCAAATTGTAGCTGAAAAATGTCCCTATGTACCGTCTGGAATCAAAAAACGTCAATGGTTGATGACAATCCCACCATGACACTCATCCCTCATTCTGGTCTGAAGATCCCGATAATATCGCTAGCCTGCGGAGCGGCGGCGGTTGTGGGTTCATCGGCCCGACTCTGGCGATATCCGCACTTCACGCACACCACCACCTCGATGTCATCTTCTCGTCCAACCGCCAGCGTGTCCTGAGCCTGACACGTCGGACATACGGCCCCAGCAATAAAACGTTTACGCATGATAACTCCCATTCATCTCCGCCCTAAAATCTAGAACCTATTCTACTAGGCGTTATTGGCGCAGACAGTTTGGACTCGGACAGCGCGCAGAAACCGGAGCGTACACGCAGTACGTGAGGATTTATTCGCTTCGCTCACCCTACGGGCCACACTGAAGTGTGTTCAAACGCTATCGCGTTTGTGCGAGCACTGCCCAGGTTCAAAATGGCAAGTAAAATAGCCTAGAGAATAGGTTCTCACTCGTCGTCCTCATCCCATACACTCGGCCGACGGCGCTCGCGCAGCATTTCCCGTTGGAAAATATCTTCCAACTCACGACGGGCTTCTTTCACACGGGAGATTTGTGCGACATCTCCCGTCAGTTGCGGCATCAATTCACGCAGCATGCGCATATCCAGACGGCGGAAATGCTGTTGCGCCCGCATCGCCTGATGTGGATGCATGCCTAACGTTACCAGTGTTTTCCGCCCTAGCTCCAGCGCACTGGAAAACGTTTCACGCGAGAAATGCCTTACGCCTGTCTGCAACAGTTCGTGGGCTTCAACACGGCCGCGTGCGCGCGCCAGAATCTCCAGATTCGGAAAATGCTGCTGACACAGATGGACGATTTCCATCGTATCTTCCGGCGCATTACAGGTGATCACGATTGAGCGAGCTTTATCCGCCCCCGCCGAACGCAGCAGTTCCAGCTCCGTGGCATCACCATAATAAACCTTATAACCATAGCTACGCATGAGGCTGACGGCGCTGATATCGCGTTCCAAAACCGTAATCCGCATTTTATTCGCCATGAGCAAACGGCTGATCACCTGTCCGAAACGTCCAAAGCCCACCACAATGACCTGCGGTTCGTCGTCTTCAACATACGGTTTCTCATCCGGCACGTCCTGCACGTTATAGCGACGCGCCAGAATACGGTCGATCACCTGCATCAGCAGAGGTGTCGTCATCATCGATAGCGTCACCGTCACCAGCAATAGCGGTAACTGCTCACCTTTCAATACGTTGAATGAAGCCGCAGCGGAAAACAGAACAAAAGCGAACTCGCCGCCCTGACTCAGCACCCCAGCAAACTGCAAACGCTCGGATCGGCGCATTCGGTTAATCCGCGCCAGGAAATAAAGTACAGCCGCTTTCACCGCCACCAGCACGAATACTGCGACCATAATCTTTACGATGTGGGTATAGAGAATGCCGAGATTTAGCGCCATCCCCACAGAGATGAAGAACAGTCCGAGCAGTAAACCTTTGAACGGCTCAATCGCAATTTCCAGTTCATGTCGATACTCGCTTTCCGCCAGCAGAATACCCGCGATAAAGGTACCTAACGCCATCGAAAGCCCTAATGCTTCCATAAATAGCGCAGAACCCAGCACCAGCAACAGTGCCGCAGCGGTAAACACTTCGCGCACGCCAGATGCCGCGATAAAACGGAACAGCGGACGTACCAGATAGCGGCCACCGATTAACATGCCAAGAAATGCGGCGACCTTGAGCCCGATCCGTTCCCAATCGCCGAAATCCCCCTGTACACCAGCCAGAATCGGAATCAGCGCCAATGCAGGGATAACGGCAAGATCCTGAAACAGCAGAACAGAAAAGCCAAGCTGCCCGGACTCGCTACGGTTCATGCCCTTTTCGCGCATCAGTTGCAGCGCCATGGCCGTTGACGACATCGCCAGTCCAACGCCGCCGATCAGCGCAGACTGCCACGAGAAGTCCGTCAGATATAAGGCTCCGCCCAGAATCAGCGCACTCAGGCCAACCTGAGCCGCCCCAACACCGAAGATCGAACGGCGCAGCGTCCAGAGCTTAGACGGATTCAATTCCAGACCGATGATGAACATCAGGAAAACCACACCTAGCTCAGAGAAATGCAGGATAGCTTCCACGTCGCGGATAAAGCCGAGCCCCCAAGGGCCAATGGCGATCCCAGCGATCAAATAACCCAATACGGCACCAATCCCTAATCGGGCAGCGATCGGTACAGCTACTACCGCCACAAACAAAAACAAGACTCCGGCGGTCAGTAGCGCAGAACTCTCCATATTAGCGTTCCTCTTCAGATAAAGGGGAGGATAGCCATTCACCGTAAGCTCTGGCTTGACTCGATAATACATCAGGCTGTAAACGACGAGCCCAGTAAACAATCATGGGGCGCATCCAGTGCATACGGCACATGGCGGCCGTCAGTTCAAACGGACGTAGCAAATCATCCATGGGGTAACGATTGTTGCCATCAGCATGATAGGCATCTTCCGGTTCACCCGTCGTAATCACCGAACGCCAATATTTTCCCGCCAACGCATTACCGCCAATCCCATTGGCAAAACCACGGGATAGCACCCTATCAAGCCACTCTTTCAGCAATGCAGGACAGCTGTAGGTGTAAAAAGGGTGTTGGAAAACAATGATCTGGTGCTCACGCAGCAGCTGTTGTTCGTGATGAATATCGATAAAAAAATCAGGATAGTGTGCGTAAAGATCGTGCACAGTTACATTTGCCAACTGCTGCGCCGGTTGCAATAAGACGCGGTTTGCGACCGAGTCCTGTGGTTCCGGATGGGCATACAGCAGCAAAATCTTCGGTGGCTGCGACATCATTCCCCTCCAAAGCGTCGTCATGATAATCGTTTTCCGTTACCATGCAGCGCAACGACTAAAAACAGGACACCGCGTGTCCTGATATGTCCATAATTTAACATACTCTGAACATACGGCGCTTTATGATTGTTTTCTCTTCGCTGCAAATTCGACGTGGTGTACGCGTTCTGATCGACAACGCGACAGCAACAGTTAATCCCGGCCAGAAAGTCGGTCTGGTGGGCAAGAACGGCTGTGGTAAATCTACGCTGCTGTCATTACTGAAAGGTGAAATCAGCGCCGACGGTGGTAGCGCGACATTCCCGCAAAACTGGTCACTGGCCTGGGTGAATCAGGAAACCCCAGCATTGGACAAACCGGCCTTGGACTATGTGATTGACGGCGACCGCGAGTTTCGCCAACTGGAAGCCGCGTTGCAGACCGCCAACGAAGAGAACGACGGCAATGCCATTGCCACACTGCACGGCAAGCTGGATGCCATTCAGGCCTGGACGATACAAGCCAGAGCGTCAAGCCTGCTCAGTGGATTAGGATTTTCTCAGCCACAGCTGCAACAGCCTGTCAGCGCCTTTTCCGGCGGCTGGCGGATGCGTCTGAATCTGGCACAGGCGCTGATTTGTCGTTCAGACTTGCTGTTGCTGGATGAGCCAACCAACCACCTCGATCTGGATGCGGTAATCTGGCTGGAAAAGTGGCTAAAAAGCTATGCTGGCACGCTGGTTCTGATCTCGCACGACCGTGATTTCCTCGATCCGGTGGTGACCAAGATTCTGCACATCGAACAGCAGTCGCTTAACGAGTACACCGGCAACTACTCTTCCTTTGAACGCCAGCGTGCCACCCGTCTCGCACAGCAGCAATCGCTCTATGAACACCAGCAGGAGCGTGTCGCGCATCTGCAACATTACATTGACCGATTCCGTGCGCAAGCAACCAAAGCCAAACAGGCCCAAAGCCGAATAAAAATGCTGGAACGCATGGAGATGATTGCGCCGGCGCATGTCGATAACCCTTTCCGCTTCAGTTTTCGCGCACCAGAATCGTTGCCCAATCCTCTTATGAAGATGGAGAAAGTCAGCGCAGGCTACAACGACAAGCTGATTCTCGAATCCATCAAACTCAATTTAGTGCCAGGCTCCCGCATCGGGCTACTTGGCCATAACGGCGCAGGTAAATCCACGCTGATTAAACTGCTTGCTGGCACGCTTGCTCCGTTGAAAGGGGAAATTGGGCTAGCAAAAGGCGTTAAGCTCGGTTACTTCGCCCAGCATCAGCTAGAGTTCTTGCGTGCAGACGAGTCGCCATTGCAACACTTGGTGCGTCTGGCAGAACGAGAAACAGAGCAGCAACTGCGCGACTACCTCGGCGGCTTCGGCTTTCAGGGCGACAAGGTCACCGAGATCACAGAGCGCTTCTCTGGCGGCGAAAAAGCCCGTCTGGTGCTGGCGCTGATCGTCTGGCAGCGTCCGAATCTCCTGCTGCTCGATGAACCGACCAACCACCTCGATCTCGATATGCGTCAGGCGTTGACTGAAGCGCTAATTGATTTTGAAGGCGCGCTGGTTGTCGTCTCGCACGATCGACACCTGATCCGTTCCACCACCGACGATCTCTATCTGGTACACGATCAGAAAGTGGAGCCGTTCGACGGAGACCTGGAAGATTACCAACAGTGGCTGGTCGGCCTGCAACGTCAGGAAAATGCGACTGATGAAGCGCCAAAAGAAAATGCAGCCAACAGCGCGCAGGGTAGAAAAGATCAGAAACGCCGTGAAGCCGAGTTGAGAACACAAACTCAGCCACTGCGTAAGCAGATAACCAAGCTTGAGCAGCAGATGGAAAAGCTGGGTGAAACGCTGGCAGCGCTTGAAGCTCGGCTTGCTGACAGTGCAATCTACGATATCAGCCGCAAGGCTGAACTCACCGACTGCCTGCAACAACAAACCAAAGTCAAAATCGAGCTGGAAGAAACAGAACTGTCCTGGCTGGACGCGCAGGAACAGCTAGAGCAGATGATGCAGAGCGAGTAAATTTGGGTTCTCTTGTCTGAAAAGAACTGCGAGCGGTAACCCCGCTCGCTACTTTATCAATGCGCATTAACGCAAAATCAGCATTAATGCCAAATCAACGTTAATGCCAGATCAACAGTACGCAGGCGGCGGTCAGCAGCCCCATTGATACATTGAAGATAATCCACGCTTTCTTACTGCGCAGCAGTCGCCCAATCATCGTGCCAAATCCGAGCCAGATAACACCGGAAACCAGATTCACCAGCACAATGCCGATGCTTATCGCGATCACAGAATGGTTATAGCCTTCACCAGCCAGACTAAAACTGGCAACCGCGCCCAACGCCATCAGCCACGCTTTTGGGTTCAGGAATTGCAGCAACCACCCCTGATAAAGCCGGATCGGCTGAGGCGGCGCAACAGACGTTTCCAGCCGCTCGTAAGCCGCCGTGGCGATTTTCCATGCCAGCCAGAGCAGATAGGCACTACCGAGGACTTTCAGGATAAAATGCAGCGAAGGATAAATCAGAATCAAACCACCGACGCCGAATGCCACCAGCAGCAAAATGCTTTGCATACCCAGCATGATGCCGACCATCAGCCATAGTGAACGCATAAAGCCAAAGTTCGCGCCTGAGGTGGTCAACAGCATATTATTCGGCCCCGGCGTGATGGCCGCTACCCATAAAAAACCCAACATCGAAAGAAATAAACTCAGTTCCATTATTTGTGGGCGCTCCTGACCCAAATGTCGTACCAACTGGCAGCATTGAAGCTAACAGTGTGATATTGATCGTACAAGAGCCGACAACAAGATTTTCATATCCTTTATGCATGACCATTTTCGTCCGCTGAGCGGCGCCCATAATCCGCATCTGCAAACGCTATTGCCGCGTCTGATTCGTCGTCACGCGAAATTCTCACCAATCTGGCAAGCACTCGAATTACCGGACGGTGATTTCGTCGATCTGGCGTGGAGCGAAGCGCCCGAACAGGCAAGGCATAAACCGCGCGTGGTGCTGTTTCACGGATTGGAAGGCAGCTTTCATAGTCCCTATGCCCACGGCCTACTGCATGCCTGTAAACAGCGCGGCTGGTTGGCCGTCATCATGCATTTTCGCGGATGCAGCGGTAAGCCAAACCGGATGAAACGTATTTATCACTCCGGCGAAACCAGCGATGCCAGCTATTTTCTGCACTGGATGCAAGAGACGCTGGGCGAGGCTCCGACTGCCGCCATCGGCGTGTCTCTCGGTGGCAATATGCTGGCCTACCTGCTTGGTCAGCAGGGCGAAGCCTGTTCCCTGTCCGCTGCCGTCATCGTTTCCGCCCCCTTGATGCTCGAACCCTGTAGCCGTCGAATGGAACAAGGTTTCTCCCGCGTCTATCAGCACTATCTGTTGCGCCTGTTGAAACAAAATGCCAGCCGCAAGCTGGCCGCCTACCCAGACACATTGCCGATTCAACTGCCGCAGTTAAAACGGATCCGCCAGCTACGGGAGTTTGATGACGTCATTACCTCACGTATCCACGGCTTTCACGATGCGGCCGACTACTATCGACGCTGTAGCGCTCTGCCGCTGTTGCCTCAAATACGCAAGCCGCTGCTGATTATCCATGCGAAGGACGATCCTTTCATGACGTCAGAGGTAATTCCCGATCTGTCGCAGTTACCGTCTAATATTGAGTATCAGCTAACGGAACACGGCGGACATGTCGGCTTCGTTGGTGGAACATTGCTGAAACCGGAAATGTGGCTGGAACAGCGCATTCCCAATTGGCTTAGCCCATTTTTGGACCACGCCACCGATTCTTCAGGAACCATTTATACTCAGGAACCCTTTTACTCAGGAACCATAGCGTGATTATTCCCTGGCAACAGCTCGATCCAGAAACGCTGGATAACATCATCGAATCTTTCGTCCTGCGCGAAGGCACTGATTACGGCGAACAGGAGCGCTCGCTGGCGCAGAAAGTAGAAGATATCCGTAACCAGCTCCAATCTGGCGAAGTGGTTTTGGTGTGGTCTGAGTTGCATGAAACCCTCAATATCATGCCGCGCAGCCAGCTCAATTCAGGAGGACATGCCCCGTATTGAGCATGGCGAAAGACGTGAAAGAACGCGCCAAACATGCTAACAATGGGAGCAATTACGTCATTTTTGAGAATGCGCGCAGGCTTTCAGTCTATGCGAGCATCGCGATCACGGAGTCACGCGCCTTATGTCACACCAGCATCCGATTATTGCGGTTACGGGTTCCAGCGGAGCGGGAACCACGACCACCAGTCTGGCCTTCCGTAAGATTTTCCAACAGTTCAACTTGCGCGCTGCCCAGTTAGAAGGTGACAGCTTTCATCGCTATACCCGCCCGGAAATGGATATGGCGATTCGCAAAGCGCGCGATTTAGGGCGACACATCAGCTATTTTGGCCCGGAAGCGAATGACTTCAGCCTGTTGGAACAATCGTTTATCGAATATGGCCTGCACGGGCGCGGCCAGACGCGTAAATACCTTCATACCTACGATGAAGCCATTCCCTATAATCAGGTTCCAGGGACGTTCACACCATGGGAACCCATGCCGGAACCTACCGATATCCTGTTCTATGAAGGATTGCACGGCGGCGTGGTCACCGCTCAAAACGACGTGGCGCAGCATGTTGATTTGCTCGTCGGCGTAGTGCCGATCGTCAACCTGGAGTGGATTCAAAAACTGATTCGTGACGTCAATGAACGCGGCCACTCACGTGAAGCGGTGATGGATTCCGTCGTCCGATCCATGGAAGACTACATCACCTATATTACACCGCAGTTCTCTCGCACCCATATCAACTTCCAGCGCGTGCCTACCGTGGACACCTCCAACCCGTTCGCTGCCAAGTCGATCCCCTCACTGGATGAAAGCTTCGTCGTTATCCACTTTCAGGGATTGGATAATATTGATTACCCTTATCTGCTCGCCATGTTGCAGGGCTCGTTTATTTCCCACATCAATACGCTGGTCGTTCCCGGCGGAAAAATGGGGCTGGCAATGGAGTTAATCATGGCACCGCTGGTACAGCGGTTGATAGAAGGGAAAACGATCGAATAGGCAACGCAGAGCACGGCAACACTTGCCAAGAGGATAATGCCAATCGTTTAAGCATAGAGATACACGGGGCGACCACAGGGGTGAGGCCTCCTTGCGGGAGCCTCCCCCTGTGTTTCCCCCGAATAACAGGCTTAGATGACCAGAATTAGTGTCCAAAGAGAGGAATTATGGCAGCACCCTAATTTCGTGGCTGTGCGTCACTTCAACGGCCTTGCCCAGCATCAATGCCACAGAACAGTATTTTTCTGCCGACAGTGCGACAGCTCGCTCGACAGCTTTATCGGTCAGCCCTTTCCCCGTCACGATAAAATGCAGATTGATATGGGTAAATAAGCGCGGTGCTTCAGACCGACGCTCTGAGGTTAATTTCACCTCACAATCCGCCACATCGTTACGGCCTTTTTGTAGAATCGATACAACATCTATCGCGCTGCATCCCCCTACTGACATCAATACCATTTCCATCGGACTGGGCGCTTTATCGCCAGAATTACCGTCCATTAATATCTGGTGCCCTGATGCGGACTCGCCCAAAAACGTTAAGCCTTCAACCCATTTTACCCGAGCCTGCATGATGCTTCTCCACTAAAAATTTTTTGAAAATTTATACCGTTACTGTACAAAAACCAGCGTTAATCAGAGCTTTGTCATGCTGAAGCGAGACAACACAAGACACATCCTTAAAGCTGTGTTAAAACGAAAATAGAATAGACCTTTTCTGGACAAACCCAGAAACGAAGAAGATGATGACGTAGCCAGACATACCCAGCCACGTTTTACGGTGCGGCAAGGCTGCAACCGAAAAACCAAGGGTACAGTGGTTCCAGTATATTCCCTGACGTCATTCTGACTAGATTGAATTTTATTTTTTTAGCAGTTAAACACGCCGTACAGGGAACTCTGACCCCTGTAATTTGCGCAGTGAATTACAACAGAGGATGATAGCGAATGGTTCTCGGCAAACCGCAGACAGACCCAACTCTCGAATGGTTCCTTTCCCATTGTCATATCCACAAGTATCCATCGAAGAGCACGCTGATTCACCAAGGTGAAAAAGCAGAAACGCTTTACTACATCGTGAAAGGCTCTGTAGCAGTGCTAATCAAAGATGAAGAAGGTAAGGAAATGATTCTTTCCTACCTCAATCAGGGCGATTTTATTGGTGAGCTTGGCCTGTTTGAAGAAGGTCAGGAGCGCAGTGCCTGGGTTCGGGCAAAAACTGCCTGTGAAGTGGCTGAAATTTCCTATAAAAAATTCCGCCAGCTCATCCAGGTTAACCCGGATATCCTCATGCGCCTGTCTGCGCAAATGGCAAGCAGACTTCAGGTTACCTCAGAAAAAGTCGGCAACCTCGCCTTCCTTGATGTAACTGGCCGTATCGCCCAGACATTACTCAACCTGGCCAAACAACCTGATGCCATGACACATCCAGATGGTATGCAAATTAAAATTACCCGTCAGGAAATTGGGCAAATCGTTGGCTGCTCGCGTGAAACCGTGGGCCGCATTCTGAAAATGTTAGAAGACCAGAATCTGATCTCTGCGCACGGTAAAACGATTGTCGTTTACGGCACTCGTTAAGACTTTGTCGCGGTACCCTACCAATAAAAAAGCGTGAGGCCTCTGCCCCACGCTTTTTTTATGGCGAGCCATCCCTGGCCGCCACCCTACGTTTTTTATCGCTATGCTTTTGAGAACGTGACTCAATTTCCCGCGCTAACGACCTGCCCGACAGCTTTAGCGAATTTCGCCATCCCCTGCGCAATATCGTCTTCATCAATGATCAAAGAGGGTACAAAACGGATCACGTTCGGTCCAGCCATTAACACCATCAGTCCCTCAGCCGTTGCTGCAGCCAAAAATTCGCCCGCGCGGCCATGCCATTGCGGTTTCAACTCTGCCCCCAGCAGAAGCCCCATACCGCGAACTTGAGCAAATACACCGTACTGCTGGTTGATTTTCTCAAGCTCACTGACAAAGCGATCGTGACGATCCGCTACGCCCGACAGCACTTCCGGCGTGTTAATGATATCCAGTGCGGCTTCCGCCACCGCACAGGCCAGCGGATTACCGCCATAGGTGGTGCCGTGTACCCCAACCGTCATGACCGATGCGATCTCTTCCGTCGTCAGCATCGCACTAATCGGAAAACCACCGCCCAACGCTTTCGCGGTTGTGAGAATATCTGGCGTAATACCATAGTGCATATAACTGAATAATTTACCGGTACGCCCCATCCCACTTTGTACTTCATCAAACACCAGCAGCGCCTTGTGCTGGTCACACAGTTCGCGAACGCCCTGTAAAAACTCAGGCGTAGCCGGTGTAATCCCACCTTCTCCCTGAATCGGCTCCAGCACGACTGCACAAGTGTGATCGTCCATCACCGCTTTAACCGCCGCCAGATCGTTGAACGGAACATGTACAATATCCGCAGGCTTAGGCCCAAAACCATCGGCATATTTAGGCTGTCCGCCAACAGAAACGGTGAACAGCGTACGGCCATGGAACGCATTGTAGAAGGCGATGATCTTGGTTTTATATGGGCTGTGACGTTTAACCGCATAGTGACGCGCCAGCTTAAATGCGGCTTCGTTAGCTTCCGCACCGGAGTTCACAAAGAACACACGGTCGGCAAAAGTGGCATCAATCAATTTACTGGCAAGGCGCAGCGCGGGCTCATTGGTAAAAATATTGCTGGTGTGCCACAGCTTTTCGCCCTGCTGCTGCAATGCGTTAACTAACGCAGGATGGCAGTGGCCGAGTGCCGTGACGGCGATACCCCCGGAGAAATCGATATATTCACGACCGTCCTGATCCCAAACGCGACTCCCCTTACCTTTTACTGGTACAAACTTCGCTGGTGCATAAACCGGCAAAATCACCTTATCGTGAGTATCCCGTGTCACCGCTTTCTGCTCTGCTGCCATTTGCTGCCTCACTCTGCTATCCGTTACGTCAGAAATGAAAATATAGTCAATAAATATGCATAAAAAATCAATCACAGGCAATATTAAATCAGCCGATGAGAAGAATAACTTTCTATATCGCTAAATTTTAAGGAAATTATCCAAAAGCTGATGTCCTTGCTGGCTGAGAATGCTCTCTGGGTGAAACTGCACACCTTCCAGCGGCAGTGAGCAATGGCGGATCCCCATAATCTCGTCACGCTTGCCTTCATGCTCGCTCCAGGCCGTGACCTCAAAGCAATCAGGTAGCGAGGCAGCATCAATAATGAGTGAATGATAACGGGTGACAGTCAAAGGCTGAGCCAACCCGGTGAACACCCCCGTATCGCTATGCGCAATCGCTGAGGTTTTACCATGCATCACCTGTCGTGCCCGCACCACTCGTGCGCCGAACGCCTGCCCCATCGCCTGATGGCCGAGACACACGCCCAGAATAGGCAATTTATCGGCAAAGTGACGAATAGCAGCGAGTGAAATACCCGCCTCATCTGGCGTGCAAGGGCCTGGAGAAATAACCAAACGCTCAGGCGCAAGCCGCTCAATCTCATGCAGCGTCAGTTCATCATTACGCTTCACCACGACTTGCGCGCCAAGTTCACAAAAGTATTGGTAAAGGTTGTAGGTAAAGGAGTCGTAGTTATCGATAATCAGCAGCATGGTTTACTTATTGATAAATAATTGATGATTCATTTTATTGTGCTGTTGATGTCCGCCCATTAACCGGGGCGTTTTCACGAGCAGGGACCAACAGCCAAGCTCGCAGGTAGGGCAGTATTCGCTCGTGGAGTGATAACTGGCTATGAACAGCACAAAAATTCATCGCCATCGCCTGTGTCTCAAATGCCTGAACGCCCTCAGCTAAGATAGCCATCGGCACGTCCTGCCGGAAGTATCCCGCCTCAAGCCAGCGTATGATAATGTCGATATAGCGATCGAACGCCAGCGCAATAGGCCCAACCTGTTCAATACCTGCCGCACCAGAGCGGCGTAAGATAACGTCAAAGACGTAGCGTTCAGATGTCATGAATTGCATACGAGGCAGCAATCGTTCAACGAATTCATCAAGTCCGTCAGGAATCGCAACGGCTTCCATTTCATCGAGTAACTGATGAATACGTTCACCAATCAGTTGGTCCATCAGCGTTTCCTTATCGCTGAAATGGGCAAAAAAAGTGCCCTTCGCTACACCAGCTCGTGTTACGACCTCCTCAATCCGTAAAGCATCATACCCCCCTTCACCAATCAATTGTTGGGCTGTCGCGATCAGTCGCGCATGTGTCTCTTTTGTTCGTTGCTGTATTCGCTTTGTCATCATGACTTGATAACACGATTTCCGACCGTGGTCAAAATTACAATTGACCGCGGTCAATTTACACATCATTATGACCGCGGTCAGTTTTATAAATACAGAGAACATTCGCCTGTCTCACCAACATCAGGCAGACGTTCATACAGCCCAATATAGGACCCAGGCCAATGCAAACTCACTGGGTACGAATAAAAAACATGAGGAAATAAGATATGCTTAATACGGGTAATGTTCTGATTGTTGGCGGTTATGGCATCGTTGGCGGACAAATTTGCACCCTGCTTGCCAAACGTCATCCCCACCTTCACCTTCTCATCGGAGGAAGATCGCTCGACAAAGCACAAAAAACAGCACGGGCATTACCCAATGCTACTGGCGTACACCTTGACGTAGAGGACGCCGATCCACTGGAGCACCTACCGATCCAGCCCGACGCAATCGTCGTATCGGTAAATGATCACCACGACCGTCTGCTGTTATCAGCAACACGCCGTGGTATTGCACTCATCGATCTTGCTCGCTGGCAGGAACGGCAAGACGATGCTAACCGCATACTTCATGGCGTTAGCCTTTCTTCACCTGTCGTCTTAGCATCAGGCTGGATGGCGAGTATCGCTGCTATCGTCGCAGCGGCGTATCGTCAATCGGCTCACCCTGCTCAGCGCATAGACATTGATGTTTTGTTTTCGTCCGCAGATAAAGCCGGGCCCGATTCCGTCACAAGTTTTGTAGATATGCACAAACCTTTCACCATTTATGAAGCAGGACAGAAACGCATCGTACGGGGAATGGCCGATCCTAAACCTGTACGTTTTAGTAATGGCCGAGTCATCAACGTCAGGCGTTTTTCCAGTCCGGATCAGACAACATTGGTCAAGACGGGCCATGCAGAAAGCGTCTCGGCACGCATGGCTTTCGACAACACTGCTACCACGGCCGCATTCGCACTCTTTGCCCGCTCTGGCATTTGGGGAATGCTATCCGTAGCTAAACGCCGGGCCTTGCTATACAGACCAGGCCAGGGAGCATCGCACGAATTCATACTCGAAATCGTTGAAGATACGGGAACAAAGAAAATCAGCGTCAAAGATATGCTTGGACAAACTCATATGACCGCAATCAGCGCAGCCAATCAGGTTGAGCGCGTTTTGGCTCTAAATAACCGGATACGCCCCGCTTCCGGCGTGACTTACCCCGAACAATCTGCCGATCTATCCGCTGACATCGACACAATGCGTGAAATGGGATTGCAGATAGAACACCATAACCCTTCCTGAAAACATATTGACTATTACAGGGATGCAAAATGTTATGGCAGTTTATTCTCTTTATTTTAATTAAAGTGTGATGTCATCCTGACACCTGCGTTTCTCCTGCTGTAATGGCATCCCTATTGCCAGGAGAAACTATTTTTAGTAACAAAAAATAAATGGAAATGGCTATAAAGACGTCATCATAAAAATGACTAACATCAGGGCCTGATAGAAATCCACTTAAGGTTTAATTTTATTATTGATACAGATCACAATTAACAATTTCGTATAAAAACCCCATAAAACCAATATAGAAAAATAAAGAAACTTTATTTTAATATGCCACAAATAAAAACCAATGCCTTGATTTTTAATCATAAAAAATAGGAATCAGTTTCTTATCATACAAGACTGCGCTTGCCCAAAATCTTTTCCGATGTTAGGTAACAAATATATTTCTCACCTCATATTGTATTGTTTATTTTTTCTGTTAACACTTAGCTCGGCTTTATAGACAAACTTTAATTTCATTTTTGTTGAAACAGCCATTTTATTACACAGGGTGTGTAGTGATAAATACCCAAAAATTCTATGTCAAGGAGAGTACACAATGAAATACCTACTGCCTTCTGCAGCCGCTGGGCTGTTGTTACTTGCAGCCCAACCAACAATGGCAGCAAACACGGGAGGTTATGCCACCACTGACGGCGGCGACGTTTCCGGCGCTGTGAAAAAAACCGCACGCTCTTTACAAGAGATCGTCGATATCATTGAGGCAGCAAAAAAAGACTCAAGCGGTAAAGCAGTCAAAGGTGGGGCATACCCGCTCGTGATTACTTATAACGGTAATGAAGATGCGCTGATCAAAGCCGCTGAAGCCAATATCTGTGGCCAATGGAGCAAAGATCCGCGTGGCGTAGAAGTCAAAGAGTTCACCAAAGGGATCACCATCCTCGGGACCAACGGTTCTTCCGCTAACTTTGGTATCTGGATTGTAAACTCTTCCAACGTTGTCGTACGTAACATGCGCTTCGGCTATATGCCTGGCGGTGCAAAAGATGGCGATGCTATCCGTATTGATAACTCACCGAACGTCTGGATCGACCACAACGAAATTTTCGCCAAGAACTTCGAATGCGCTGGTACGCCAGACAACGACACCACCTTTGAATCGGCTGTCGATATCAAGAAAGCATCAACTAACGTTACGGTGTCGTACAACTACATCCATGGCGTGAAAAAGGTAGGTTTGAGCGGTTCAAGCAACACGGATACGGGTCGTAACCTGACTTATCATCACAATATCTATAGCGATGTTAACTCACGTCTGCCGCTGCAACGCGGTGGCCAGGTGCATGCTTATAACAACCTGTATGATGGTATCAAAAGTTCAGGCTTTAACGTCCGTCAGAAAGGGATCGCACTGATCGAAAGCAACTGGTTTGAAAATGCGCTTAACCCTGTGACCGCACGTAATGATGACTCCAACTTCGGTACCTGGGAACTGCGTAACAACAACATTACCAGCCCGTCTGATTTTACTAAATACAACATCACTTGGGGTAAACCTTCCACACCGTATATTAATGCAGACGACTGGAAGAGTACTGGTAAGTTCCCGGCAGTCCCTTACAGCTACTCCCCAGTATCCGCACAGTGTGTGAAAGATAAACTGGCGGACTATGCTGGCGTAGGTAAAAATCAGGCCGTACTGACAGCAGCCAACTGTAAATAAACGCGTTAATCCCGGTGTATTCACTCTGCACCGGATTCTCTTGAGCGAGCTATTTAAGCTCGCTCATTTTTAAGCGGCATAGAAATCAATAATAATTATTTCTTAACAAACTAAAATTAAATATACAATTAACCTCATAACAAAAAAACTGAATACACCTTGGTACTATATTTTTACTTAAGATGAATTTTTACGTTAGCCAGAGTATCTCTCACAATAAGAGTAGCGTTCTTAAATCAAACCAATGAAGAAACTGAGGTAAACTCGTTACTCGTTAAAAAATAACTCACTGATTTTATGTCATTTTAAAAGAGTGCTGTTTCCTATAAAATCCAAATCATTCAATCATCAGTATTACAAAATGTTTCCACTGTAATACATTTAACATTTCACCCTTGAATTGAACTTATTTTTTGACCACACTCCCCTTGGTTTTTCATCAAATTTGATGATTCATTTTTGTTGAAAAATGTATACCTGTGACATCGGGCATATGGAGCGATAAATGCCCATGAATTATATTCCAAGGAGACAGTTATAATGAAATATCTATTGCCTACGGCAGCCGCCGGATTATTACTTCTCGCTGCTCAGCCAGCCATGGCCGCCAATACGGGCGGTTATGCCACTACGGATGGCGGAGAAGTTTCCGGTGCCGTGAAAAAGACCGCACGTTCTATGCAAGAAATTGTGGATATCATTGAAGCCGCAACCGTGGATTCAAAAGGCAAGAAAGTCAAAGGCGGTGCATATCCGCTGATCATCACCTATAACGGTAATGAAGACTCGCTAATCAAAGCGGCCGAAAAAAATATCTGCGGTCAGTGGAGCAAGGACGCCCGCGGCGTACAAGTCAAAGAGTTTACCAAAGGGATCACCATCCAAGGCACCAATGGCTCATCTGCCAACTTCGGTATCTGGATTATCAATTCATCTAACGTTGTCGTACGTAATATGCGCTTTGGCTATATGCCAGGCGGCGCGCAAGACGGCGATGCTATTCGTATTGATAACTCACCGAACGTCTGGATTGACCACAATGAGATCTTTGCCAAAAACTTTGAGTGTAAAGGCACACCAGACAATGACACCACTTTTGAATCGGCCGTCGATATCAAGAAAGGGTCAACTAACGTCACCGTGTCATACAACTATATTCATGGCATCAAAAAGGTGGGGTTGAGCGGTTCAAGCAATACGGATACAGGCCGTAATCTGACTTACCATCACAATATCTATCGCGATGTTAACTCACGTCTGCCGCTACAGCGTGGTGGTCTGGTTCACGCTTACAACAACCTGTATGACGGTATCACTGGTTCTGGCTTTAACGTTCGTCAGAAAGGGATCGCACTGATCGAAAGCAACTGGTTCGAAAATGCGCTTAACCCAGTGACGGCACGTAACGACAGCTCCAATTTCGGTACCTGGGAGTTGCGTAACAACAACATCACGAAAGCGGCGGATTTCTCCAAATACAACATTACCTGGGGCCGCCCTTCTACGCCTCACGTCAATGCGGATGATTGGAAAAGCACCGGCAAGTTCCCTTCCATTTCTTATAAATACTCTCCGGTTTCGGCACAGTGTGTGAAGGATAAACTAGCAAACTATGCTGGCGTAGGTAAAAACCTGGCGGTACTGACAGCAGCTAACTGCAAATAAACACAGTCAGATTTACCCTCAAGCGAGCTCCATGAGCTCGCTTGTTTTTTATAGGAGCCCACGCGAGACATACCTACAAACAAACACAAATTAAATACCAAGCTAATTATATTAATTCGCAATCAATCGCCTTATTAACTAATGGAAAGACCATTTTTTAATTAAGGGTTAAGTGATAAAAAACAATGAATCCTCAACACAGGATTAATTAATAACTTGATCGGCATCAATTATTTTTTGACACTACCATCTCAATGAGAAAATTTTACTTATTCTTTGATAGCGCTCACAGTTATCACCTATATCAAAATATCCTCATCATAGAATAATAAAACGAAATATAATTTTATTTTTCATAAAAACTCTAAGCTCACTTATTTTATAAAAAATGAAAAGAATATTTTCATTTAAAATAGAGACTTATTAATCATCGATATTTCCCTGTGTTATTCAGTCGATATATTTAATATCTAAATATTGAATTATTTTATTTTTATGATAACACTTAAACGGGATTTCAATAAACCTTGATTTCATTTTTATTGAAACACCGCAATAATATAATCGGGTGATGTGGAACATTAATACCCAAAAAATTCTATTCCAAGGAGAGTACCTTAATGAAATACCTACTGCCTTCTACAGCCGCTGGGCTGTTATTGCTTGCGGCCCAACCGACGATGGCGGCAAATACGGGGGGTTATGCTACCACCGACGGTGGTAACGTTGCCGGTGCAGTGAACAAAACTGCACGCTCCATGCAAGATATTATCGATATTATCGAAGAAGCGAAGCTCGATTCCAAAGGTAAGAAAGTCAAAGGTGGCGCTTACCCGCTCGTCATCACCTATAACGGTAATGAAGACGCGCTGATCAAAGCCGCTGAGAACGATATCTGCGGTCAGTGGAGTAAAGACGCTCGTGGTGTGGAAGTCAAAGAGTTTACCAAAGGGATAACCATCATCGGAACCAATGGATCTTCTGCTAACTTCGGGATCTGGCTGGTAAAATCATCCGATGTAGTCATACGTAACATGCGTTTTGGTTATATGCCGGGCGGCGCACAGGACGGTGATGCTATTCGTATCGATAACACGCCTAACGTCTGGATTGACCACAACGAGATCTTCGCGAAAAACTTTGAATGCGCAGGCACAAAAGACGGTGACACCACATTCGAATCCGCGATTGATATCAAGAAAGCTTCCACCAACGTGACGGTGTCGTACAACTACATTCACGGTATCAAAAAAGTCGGTTTGAGCGGCTTCAGCAGCAGTGATACAGGCCGTGACCTGACTTACCATCACAATATTTACGATGACGTTAACGCTCGTCTCCCACTGCAACGTGGCGGCCAGGTTCACGCATACAACAACCTGTATACTGGCATCACCAGTTCTGGCCTGAATGTGCGCCAGAAAGGGATTGCGCTGATCGAACGTAACTGGTTCGAGAATGCAAAAAACCCAGTGACTTCACGTTACGACGGCTCCAACTTCGGTACCTGGGAACTGCGCAATAACAACATCATGAGCCCAGCCGACTTCGCGAAATACAACATCACCTGGGATAAAGACACCAAGGCCTACGTGAATGCTGAAGACTGGAAAAGCACCGGCACGTTCGCTTCTGTTCCTTACAGCTACTCTCCGGTTTCAGCACAGTGCGTGAAGGATAAACTGGCGAACTATGCTGGCGTGAATAAAAACCTTGCCGTGCTGACAGCAGCAAATTGCAACTAATCACGAAATGTAAAGTGTAATAAGCGAACTTCAGGCTCTTACCCTCATTATCCTGTGCTAGCAGGAGCCTGTAAGCGAGCGCAATGCCCACGGTTTATCCTTTGGGCCATACTTGAGCGAGCCCTAAGGGCTCGCTCATTTTTATCGTTAATATTCAAGGAAATGAAATGAAACGTTCTCTTCTGTTCGCCGCACTGTTTAGCACCAGCACAGTATTCTGTGTCGGCATACCGATGGCTAGCGCCGCCACACCGGCAGCACCAGAGTTGAAAGGATTCGGAACTGATACCGTGGCAGGCAGCGGTGGGCACATTATTCGCGTCACAACACTGGCTTCTTCCGGGGCTGGTTCACTCAGAGAAGCACTGGCCGCTAAAGGGCCACGCATTATCGTTTTCGAGGTTGGTGGCATCATCGACCTGAATAAAAGCGATCTTCGATTAACCGAGCCGTTTGTCACCATCGCTGGCCAAACCGCCCCTTCTCCTGGCATCACAATCATTCGCGGCGGAATGGGAATTAGCACGCATGATGTACTCATGCAGCATATTCGTTTTCGCATCGGCGATGCCGGTACGGGTAAAAAAAGCGGTTTTGAACGCGATGTTTCAATCAATGGCAAAGATGCCTATAACGTGGTCATCGACCACTCCAGTTTCGCCTGGGGGACAGATGAGAACCTGTCTATTTCAGGCCCACGCTACGACGGGCCGCAGGGAACCGCACACCGCATCACACTCTCAAACAATATCGTTGCTGAAGGCTTATACGACTCAGCTCACACCAAAGGCATTCACTCAATGGGGACGCTGGTTCACGATAACGTGACCGATGTGTCGATCGTGGGCAGCCTGTATGCTCACAACAACGAGCGCAACGCCTGGTTCAAGGCGGGTTCAACGGGCGTGATGGTCAATAACCTGATCTACAACCCTGGCATTTGGGGCGTTCGCGTTGGTGGCGTAAAAGGCGAGTGGGAAGGGAAAACCATGCCAGCCAGCCCACTCGTTTCCGTTGCAGGTAACGTGATGCACTACGGCGAAAATACCAAAGCAGGCTTAGGATTGGTAGGAAGCAACAGCTCCGGCGATGTCTGGATGTCAGATAACCTTGCATACGATGCCAAGGGCAAAGCCGCTCCGCAAACATCAGGCACCGGGATTACGTTGCTCAAAGTGTCCCCGATCTGGCCTGCGGGCTTAACGGCATCACCAGCCAGCGCCGTTACCAATCAGGTACTGCAAAGCGCGGGTGCGCGTCCCAAAGATCGTGATGCCGTCGATAAGCGTATCGTAGACAACTTCAAACAGCGGAAAGGTGGCTTCGTGAACAGCCAAGAAGACGTCGGCGGTTACCCCGTTGCAACAGCAACCTACCGTCAGTTAAACGTGCCGAGTACTGGCGTAGATGCCTGGCTACAGCAGATGGCAAAAGCACTGGAATAACGTGATAGCTGAGGTATTAAGATCGCAAAAGGCCACTCTCGTGGCCTTTTCATATTCTCAGTTTCTTACTTCTCTATCTCACCAATCAGGGCAACACTTTCGCGGATTGGATCACAACTGGCGTAGTCGGTACGTTCTGATAAGGCCCGACATTTTTCGTTGGTACCTGCGAAATCTTATCCACGATTTCCATGCCCTTCACGACTTTACCGAACACGGCGTAGCCAAAATCGCGCTGCCCGTGATCGAGGAAAGCGTTATCCGCTACGTTGATGAAGAACTGGCTGGTCGCACTGTCTTTATCAGAGGTACGCGCCATGGCGATGGTACCGCGTTGGTTACGCAAACCGTTATCCGCTTCATTCTTGATCGGCGCATTTGTCGCTTTTTGGCTCATTTCGCCAGAAAAGCCGCCACCCTGCACCATAAAACCAGGGATTACACGGTGAAATGTCGTCCCGTTGTAAAAGCCGTTGTTAACGTACTCGACGAAATTTTTTACCGAAACCGGTGCCTTCTGGTTATCTAAAGACAGTTCGATATTGCCCGCGGACGTCGTCAGCAGCACATGAGTAGTGCCAGAAGCCGCAAAGGCTGGGGAAAATGCCGCCAGTGAAATAAGGGCCGCCGCAGCAACCAGAGTACGTTTGAACATGAGAATTCCTTTTTGAAGAGGCCGACTACACAAAGCGTAATGATTGTAAGTATCCGCACCCTTCAACGCTACCCATTTACCTTTTTTTACGTATAAAAGTCTGTTCGTAACCAACTATTAGCGAAAACCTGCATAAAAGATAAAAAAAGAGCCGATTGGATCGGCTCTCATGATGTGATCGCGTATTGTATCTAGCCCATACGCTCAGAGCGCACCGCCAGATCGCGACTGTATTGACGGCTGGCATCCACCAGCATCGAGGTGTAGGCATCTTTCGGCACATCGCCGGTCAGGTCGTCGGTTTCCAGCGTTTCCAGTATTTTGCCGTATTGCATCACCGCCACTTTATGGCACAGGTGGGAAATGACGCCCAAATCATGCGTCACCATGAGATAGGTCAGTTTTTCCTGCTGCTGCAACTCCGTCAGCAGATTGAGAATCTCCGCCTGCACTGAGACATCCAGCGCCGACGTCGGCTCATCCAACAACAATACTCTCGGCTCCAGAATCAGCGCGCGGGCAATCGCGACACGCTGACGCTGCCCACCCGAAAGTTGATGCGGATACCGGCGACGGAAGTGTGTTCCCAATCCCACTTTCTCCAGCAAGGTATCGATACGGTCGTCACGGTCGTCAAAACGGTGGATCGACAGCGGTTCTTCCAGAATCGCCTCCACTGTATGACGGGGATGCAGCGATCCGTACGGATCCTGGAACACCATCTGTACCCGGCGACAGCGCGCCTGTTCGATCCGATGCGCCAGTTTCTTTCCGTCAATGTGCAGCGTGCCTTCCCAGTGATTAAATAGCCCGGCCAGACACTTCAGCACCGTGGTTTTACCGGAGCCCGATTCCCCAACCAGACCAAAGATATCGCCATCGTTGACGGTAAGGTTCACATCGTACAACACCTGATTCTTCGCGCTGCCGTGACCAAAAGAGAGATTCAGGTTATTCACTTCGATCATCGGCTTACGCTGACTCATTGCTTCAGTTGCCATGATTATCCCCTTTATCCGTTGATCCAGGCGGGATCGCGATTCATCACCGGCAAACGCGGACGTCGGTGATCGATATCCGGCAGCGAATTCAGCAACCCACGCGTATACGGATGCTGCGCGTTGTCCAGATCGGCGGCGGCAATCGACTCCACGACGCGCCCGGCATACATCACCAGCACTCGATCGCAGAAGCTGCGCACCAGATTGATATCATGGCTGATGAAAATCAGCCCCAGGCCGCGCTCACTCACCAGATCGTCCAGCATCGCCAACACCTGCAAGCGCACGGATACGTCCAGCGCGGAGGTCGGTTCATCGGCAATCACGATTTCGGGTTCGGTAATCAGCATCATCGCAATCATGATCCGCTGCCCCTGACCACCCGAAATCTCATGGGGATACAGATGATAAACACGCTCTGGCTGACGAATACGCACCACATCCAGCATCGCCATGACCTTTTCCTTCGCTTCGCGGTGCGACACCTTATGGTGTGCCAGATAGGCTTCGGCAATCTGATCGCCGACGCACACCACCGGATTCAGTGAATATTTTGGATCCTGCATAATCATGGATATGCGCTTGCCGCGAATCTGACGCATCCGCGCCTCATCCGCTTTCAGTAAATCGGTATCACCGAAACGTAGTTTGTCTGCCGTAATCCGCGCGCTGTGTGGATGCAGTTGTAATAACGCACGTCCGACTGTCGATTTACCTGAGCCGGATTCGCCGACAATCGCCAGCTTTTCACAGCCAAGCTGGAAGGAGACGCCGCGCACGGCATCCGTCACCGCACCACGATTCACGAAGCTTACCCGCAGATTTTCCACTTCCATCAGGGGCGAGCTTCCCGGCGCACGTTGAGAAAACTTATTCAGTTCTGGGATCGAGGATGTCACGTAGGCCGTCTCCAAGAAAGTTGAACGCCAGGCTGTTAATCAAAATCGCCAGCCCCGGAATAGTTACTAACCACCAGCACTCCATCATGTAACGACGACCCGCAGAGATCATCGCTCCCCACTCAGGATCGGGCGGCTGCGCGCCCAACCCCAGAAAGCCCAGACCCGCCGCCGTCAGAATGATGCCCGCCATATTCATGGTGATACGAATAATCACCGACGGCAGACACAGCGGCACAATATGGTGCAGCAGAATGCGGATAGATGATGCACCTTGCAGCTTTACGGCAGAAACAAAGTCCGCGTGGCGCAGCGACAGCGTCTCCGCCCTTGCAAGACGAGCAATCGGTGGCCAGGCCGTCAGCGTAATCGCGATCACCACATGGTCAAGACCAGGACCGAGTGCAGCAACAAACGCCAGCGCCAATACCAGGCTGGGGAAAGAGATGAAAATATCGGTGATACGCATCAGGATGGTATCGACGATACCGCCGTAATACCCCGAAACCACGCCCAGCGCCAACCCAATCGGCCCAACGGTCACCGACACCAGCGCAACGATATACAGCGTGATGCGTGAACCGTAGACCAGACGACTAAACACATCGCGCCCAAACTCATCGGTGCCGAAGTAATGTGCCGCACTCGGCGCCTGTAGCGCGTTGGCCAAATCCTGTACCAGAGGGTCGTGCGTGGCGATCCACGGCGCGAAGATAGCAACCAGCATCAACATCAGCACAATCGCGGAACCAATCGCGGTGAGCGGATTGCGCAGCATCGTCAAAAGAAACCCACCGATTCTCGCACCGCGTAGCCGCAGACGGCTCACGCGTTTTTCCGGCGGTGTCCGCATTACCGACTCACGGCTGACCGGCTGCTCAGAGGAAATATTCATGCGTTCGTCCTCGGATCAAAGATTTGATACAACATGTCCGACAGCAGGTTAAGCGTCACGAAGATCAACCCCACCAGCAGCACACATCCCATAACCGCATTCATATCCCCCAGCAGCAGGCTACCTGTCAGATAGGAACCAAAGCCCGGCCATGAGAAGACGGTTTCGATCAGCACCGCCCCTTCCAGCAGCGAGCCATACGCCAGCGCCACTACCGTCAGAAGCTGAACCAGAATATTGCGAAACGCATGCGCCCAGACAACACGGAACTCAGACAGTCCCTTAACTCGCGCCGTAATGATGTATTCCTGCGAAAGCTGCGCCAGCATGAAGCTGCGCGTCATACGGCTGATATAAGCTAGTGAATGGAAACCGAGAATCGTGGCTGGCAGCACCAGATGGTTCAGCGCGCTGCGGAACACATCCCACTCACCTGCCAGTAATGAATCCACCAGCAGCAGGCCGGTACGGTTCTCAACCAGGCCGTCGTAGGCCATATCAACCCGACCAGCACCGCCAACCCAGTTCAGCCAGGCATAGAACACCAGCAGCCCCATCATCCCGACCCAAAATATCGGTGTGGAATAGCCCGCCAGACTGATAAAACGCACCACATAATCCGCCCACTTACCGCGTCGCGCCGCAGCCAGCACGCCTAGCGGCACACCTAGACCCGCCCCAACAATAATTGCCATGGTGGCTAGTTCGATGGTGGCGGGGAAAACCCGGATAATGTCATCCACAACCGGCCGCCCAGTCAGGAGTGCATTGCCCAAATCCCCATGCATCAGTGAATTGAAGTAAATAAAGAACTGCACATACAGCGGTTTATCCAACCCCAGCTGTTGGTAAACCTGTTGATAGGTACTTTGGTCAGCGTCCTGCCCGACAATCGCCAGGACTGGATCGATTGGCATCACGCGGCCGATCACGAAGGTCAGGATTAATAACCCGAACAGCGTGACAACGACCTGAAACAGACGTTTTGCCAAACGACGCAGTACTCCACCCGGCTTGATCCAATCAGAGAAAACCATATTCTTTCTCCTGATAACCCAGTTAGCGGCGACAGCAAGTCACCACTCACGCGGTCATCTCTTTTGACGTATCTGAGCGGGATAATTAACCGGGAACATATCGGTTAATTCTCCGGTTTAACGTGTGGAAATTAGCGCTGTTTATAGACCTCGCGCAGATGCGTCGTAGAGGACGGGTGCGGTACATAGCCTTTCACGTCCTTACGCAACACCACAGAATCGATCATCTGCGACACCGGAATAATGGCCGGGAACAGTTCTTCATAGCGATTCTGTACGTCGATATACATCTGCTTTTGTTTCTGAGGATCTTTCTCCAACAGCGCTTGATCGATCATGTCGTTCAGCGGCTTATCGTAGAAAGAGGTGCGCCAGCCCTGGAAGTTGGTCAGTTTGGCTTCGTCGCTGTTATCGGGGTTATAGACAACAGAACGCAGGCTGGAGTGAGGATGCGGATCGACGCCGCCGCCGCCGCGGCCAACCAGCATATCGAAGTTACGATCGCGCATCGCGCCGTAAACCTGATTACCCGTGCCGGAGATGATTTTGGCTTTGATGCCCGCCTGTGCCAGCGTGGACTGTACCGATGTCGCCAGATTCAGGAACGGCTGATCGGACAAGACACGCAGCGTAGTTTCAAATCCATTCGGGTAGCCCGCTTCAGCCAGCAGCGCTTTCGCACGCGGCACGTCCAGCTTGTAGCCAGGATCCGGCAATGTCGCATCCATCCCTTTCTGGATAGGGCGCTGGTGATAGAAGCCATAGCCGGGCATCACCGTCTTATTAACGCCATCGTAATCAATCAGGTAACGAACTGCTTCACGTACTTTTGGTTTAGCGAAGTATTCATTTTTCAGACTCATAGCAACGTAGTACAACGTGCCTTTTTTCACCTCATCGACCACAACATCTTTGTCTTGTTTCAACGCGTTGATATCCGGCACCGACATCCCAGAGGCAACAT
Organism: Pectobacterium zantedeschiae; assembly: GCF_004137795.1. Classification (GTDB taxonomy): domain Bacteria; phylum Pseudomonadota; class Gammaproteobacteria; order Enterobacterales; family Enterobacteriaceae; genus Pectobacterium; species Pectobacterium zantedeschiae. The sequence continues at coordinate 219,324 of NZ_NWTM01000004.1, read as the reverse complement.
CAATGTCACCTTTTTCAATCATCAGGCGCAGCGCCTGTGATTCGGTCATGTGGCGGAAAATCACGCGCCGCATTTTTGCGTCGCCCTGCCAGTTGTTCTCAACCTTGCTGATGCGCAGCACGTCTTTCGCCTGCCACACGTCCAGCTTGAACGGGCCAGAACCGGCTTCGTTCGTGGTCAGCCAGCCGTTGCCCCAGTCACCGTTTTTCTCATGCTTCATGACGGTTTTACTGTCCAGCACCGAACCGCTACCCAACGTTGCCAGCGAATAGATCACCAACTTAGGGTCGTTCGGTTTCGGCAGCTCGATTTCAACGGTGTGATCGTCTTTGGCACGGATCATCTTCTCCACGTTTTCCGCGGTGAAGCCGTAGGATTTCCACGTCGTGGCCTGTGCCATATTGAGGTTAAGCAGACGCTTCATCGACCAGGCGAAATCTTGTGCCGTCACGGGGTTGCCAGAATGGAATTTGGCGTTATCCACGAGATTGAAGGTAATGACGTTACCAGCATCATTGACGCTCCAGCTTTTCGCCAGAGAAGGCAGGATGTTACTCAGATTGGCAGGATCGAGCACCACCAGCGAGTCATAGAGGTTAACGATAATGCCCACCACTTCATTACCGGTCATCGCGGCCGGGTCGAGTGAGAGCATGTTGTTCATGTTCATCCCCACGATCAGCTGATCGTCAGGGGTTTTTGCCGATAGAATGGCCGGCGTAGCGGCCATGCAGAGTGAACCTAACAGCAGGGTACGGAGTATTGCTCGTGCTTTCATCATTATTCTCCAGGTGTGGGAGCATGGAAGACGACAACTTTTTATTTTTTAGGTAAGGCTATCTTTCAGATCGAACAAAAAACCATTCATACAAAAAAGTTATTCTTTACTTAGGGTATGCTCCTCAATCCAGTCAAAATTGATATCTTCTCCCAGCCCCGGACGTTGCGGCAGATGCACAAAACCTTCATCATCCATCGGATCGACAATCGAATTCAGATAAGCAGCAGGTTCGTCGTAATCGAGGAAAGGATGTAGCAGACCGCGCTCGTACCAGCGGCAGTTTTTGATCGCCCCAACGACGTTGAGGTTTGGTGCGCCGTTACCGTGAATTTCACAGTCCATACCAAAGGATTCCGCCAGGCTAGCGACCTTCATACACGGCCAGAGACCGCCCACGCCTTGCACGCCCGCACGTAAAATGTCGCATGCGCCTTCTTTCACCCAGTCAGCACGGCTGAAGTATTTACCTGACAAACTTTCCGGCCCGATGACATCGATATCCAGGCTCTTGGTCAGCCAGCTATAGGACGCCATGCTCTGTTCTTCCATTGGCTCTTCAAACCAAGTGAAATCAAGCTTTTGCAGTTCACGACCGATATAGAGCGCATCGCTACGGCTGTACCAGTGGTAACCATCCAGCATCAGGCAGATGTCTGGGCCGACAGCTTCACGTACTGCCGCACAGGCTTTCACATCCATTTTCGGGCTAGGCGCGAACGATACTGGCGGCATCCAGGTATGCAACTTGATGGCTTTATAACCGCGCTGCACCAGCTTTTCTGCAAACTGGCCAAACTCCTCTGGCGTCGATAAACCACCTTCCAGCTCATCACCACACATGGTACTGCCGTAGGCAGGGACTTTTTCACGATAGCCACCGAGCAGTTTATGTACTGGTATGTTCAGCACGCGTCCTTGCAAATCCCACAGTGCAGATTCCACAATCGACAGCGCGCGGTCGGTCAGTTGGTTGGCGCTGCCGCGTTGCCAATGCACCAGATCCTGCCAGAGGCGCTCACGGTCGAACGGATTCTGCCCAATTAACACTTTGCGGAAGAAAGCATTAACGATATGAGGACGAATCACTTCCGGCGGAGCGAAAGCGTAACCTTTTTGGCCGTCATCCGCCGTGATGGTCAACAGCGCCATCTTGGCCTGATTCTCGGCTCCCGGGTGTGAATGACCCGCACTGTCGGAAACCCGACGTGTGGGATAAGTGAAGACGGTGACATCAATTGATTCTATTTTCACGTTGTTACCTGCCTTGATGTTTAACACAGCTCATGTACGCGATTGCGCATGTAAGCCACACAAATAATTAAAGAAGCGCTCCACTGACGGTGTTGGGATGGTAGATAAAAAGTGCATATCTCTTTCTGGTACGACCTTATAAGTCGATCGGCATCACAAAAAGAAATAGCGTGCTGATTAAAAAAAAATAGCGTTTTATTTTTAATTATTAAGGTTGTTACGCCGTTAGTCATTAGGCAATTTCTTTCATATGAAGAAATTATGTCGTGGATAACTGTGCAGTTGCACATAAAGCTGTGAGCGTTATCACCAGAAAATTTCATATCCTTATTAAATAAATGGATAATCCCTTAGTTTTATTTTTGAGCCACCAGGAACGTGAATGATTGATAAGAGAGATGATTACCCTGATAGTGGATTGGCCGCTAATCAGTCCGCTTCTGACCAAAAGCGTGCTATAGATCTCATTTTTACCCGTCACTAAAACCCCAACAAAAACCAAGACTTAATAAAAAATAAGTAAAATCATCAACATACCCATAAAGAAGTATATAAAAGACAACTTGATATACATCAATAAGCGGCCTTTGTAGCGCGATAAGGTAGCCTCAGAAGAAGCAATTTTGAGGCAAAAATGAACAAAGTCAGACTCGCTGTAATCGGTAACGGGATGGTTGGCCACCGTTTTATCGAAGAGTTGCTGGATAAGGCCCCAACATCCACCTACGATATTACTGTTTTTTGTGAAGAACCCCGCGTCGCCTACGATCGTGTCCACCTCTCTTCTTACTTCGCACACCACACAGTAGAAGAGCTGTCTTTGGTACGCGAAGGCTATTACGAAAAGAACGGCGTTAAAGTCCTGTTAGGTGAACGTGCCATCACCATCAACCGCAGTGAAAAAGCCATTCACTCCAATTCCGGCCGTACCGTGTATTACGACAAGCTCATCATGGCAACCGGCTCCTATCCCTGGATCCCTGCCATTAAAGGATCAAACGGGCAAGACTGTTTCGTTTACCGCACCATTGAAGATCTGAACGCTATCGAAAACTGCGCGCGCCGCAGTAAACGTGGGGCGGTGATCGGCGGGGGTCTATTAGGTCTGGAAGCAGCTGGCGCACTGAAACACCTTGGCGTGGAAACACACGTCATTGAGTTCGCTCCGGTGCTCATGGCCGAACAGCTGGATTCACAGGGTGGCGCCCTGCTACAACGTAAGATTGAAAATATGGGTGTGCGAGTGCACACCAGCAAGAACACGCAGGCCATTCAGCACTCCGGTCTGGAAAGCCGCAAGACGATGGTGTTTGCCGATGGCAGTACGCTGGAAGTCGACTTTATCGTGTTCTCTACCGGTATCCGTGCCCAAGACAAGCTGGCCCGCCAATGTGCGCTGGAAATCGGCCCACGTGGCGGTATCACCATTAACGACTGGTGCCAAACTTCCGATCCTGACGTCTACGCCATCGGTGAATGTGCCGCATGGCAAGGCAGACCGTTTGGTCTGGTCGCACCCGGCTACAAAATGGCACAGGTTGCCGTCGACCACCTGTTAGGGCATGAAAACCGATTCCAGGGTGCCGATATGAGCGCCAAGCTCAAGCTGATGGGGGTCGATGTCGGCGGGATTGGCGACGCACATGGCCATACACCGGGCGCTCGCAGTTATATGTGGCTGGATGAAAACAAAGAAACCTACAAACGTCTGATCGTCAGCGCCGATAACAAAACGCTGCTCGGTGCCGTACTGGTTGGCGACACACGGGATTACGGCAACCTGCTGCAATTCATGTTGAACAAGATCCCGCTGCCAGATTCCCCTGAAGCGCTTATTCTTCCGGCTACGGCTGGCAGTGCGAAGCCGACGCTGGGTGTCGATGCGCTACCGGAAAGTGCGCAAATCTGCTCCTGCTTCGACGTATCCAAAGGCGACATTATCAAAGCGATTAACGGCGGCTGTCATACCGTCGCGGCGCTTAAGGAAACCACCAAAGCCGGTACAGGCTGCGGAGGCTGTATCCCGCTGCTGACACAGGTGTTGAATGCGGAACTCAGCAAGCAAGGGATTGAAGTCAATAATCACCTGTGCGAACACTTTGCCTATTCGCGTCAGGAGCTATACCACCTGATCCAAATCGAAAAAATCAAAACGTTCGATCAACTGCTGGAAAAACACGGTTCGGGCTATGGCTGCGAGGTCTGTAAACCCACCGTCGCGTCTCTGTTGGCTTCCTGCTGGAACGAATACGTGCTCAAACCACAGCACGCGCCGTTACAGGACTCCAATGATAACTTCCTCGGTAATATCCAAAAAGACGGCACCTACTCTGTCATCCCACGCTCCGCAGGCGGGGAGATCACACCAGATGGCCTGATCGCCATTGGCCAGATCGCCAAGCAATATAACCTGTACACAAAAATGACGGGCTCCCAGCGCATGGCGCTCTTTGGCGTACAAAAAGACGACCTGCCTGACGTATGGGCCCAGCTCATCAACGCTGGATTTGAAACAGGCCACGCTTACGCCAAAGCGCTACGTATGGCAAAAACCTGCGTCGGCAGTACATGGTGCCGTTTTGGCGTCGGCGACAGCGTGGGCTTTGGCGTCGAGCTTGAAAACCGCTACAAGGGCATCCGCACCCCGCACAAAATGAAATTTGGCGTCTCCGGCTGTACGCGGGAATGTGCTGAAGCACAGGGTAAAGACGTGGGAATTATTGCCACCGAAAAAGGCTGGAATCTCTATGTATGCGGGAACGGCGGGATGAAACCGCGCCACGCCGACCTGCTGGAAGCCGATCTGGACCGCGAGACTTTAGTCCGCTATCTGGACCGTTTCATGATGTTCTACATCCGCACGGCCGATAAGCTCCAGCGTACGTCCGTCTGGCTGGATAATCTCGAAGGCGGCATCGACTATCTACGCAATGTAATTGTGAAAGACAAGCTGGGCATTAACGATCAGCTTGAAGCCGATATCGCGCGGTTACGGGAAGGCTACGTCTGTGAATGGCAAGCGACACTGTCAGCCCCAGAAGCACAGAAACGCTTCGCCCACTTCATTAACAGCCCGGAACGAGACCCGAATGTACAAATGGTGGGTGAACGTCAACAACATCGTCCGGCACGCCCTGCCGAGCGTATTCCGGTGAAACTCATTACTCAGATAAAAAACAGTGAGCTTGAAGGAGAAAGCGCATGAGCCAGTGGACTACCGTATGTAAATTAGACGATATTCTGCCCGGTACTGGCGTTTGTGCGTTGATCGATCAGCAGCAAATCGCCGTGTTCCGGCCACGTAACGACGAACAGGTTTACGCCATCAGCAATATCGATCCTTTTGCACAGGCTAGCGTACTCAGTCGTGGGATAGTGGCAGAACATCATGAAGCGCTGTGGGTCGCAAGCCCATTGAAAAAACAGCATTTCCGCCTTTATGATGGTTTCTGTCTGGAGGATGGAGCCTATTCTGTTGCAGCTTATGATACTCAGGTAACCAACGGTGATGTGCAAATATCCATCGCAGACAGTGACGTAGCGGTTGATAATAGCCAGCCATTACCCTAGCCCTCATGGGCCGTGTCCTGAGTAAACCGCAGAACACACCACCATCTTATTTTTTAAGATAATCTGAGTTTTCAAGAGGCGTTACATGGATTACCTACCAATATTCTGTCAGCTACACGATAAACCTTGTCTGTTGGTAGGGGGCGGTGAAATAGCCGAGCGTAAAGCACGGCTATTGCTGGATGCTGGCGCAGTGATTACCGTCAATGCGCTCGATTTTAACAAGCAGTTTCGGACGTGGGAGCAGGATGCTCAATTAACGCTGGTACACGGCACCTTCGATCCTACGTTACTGAACGAAGTCTGGCTGGTAATTGCCGCCACAGACGATCAGGACGTCAACAATCACGTTTATGCCAGCGCCAGCGAGCGCCGAATTTTCTGCAATGTCGTCGATTCACCGGAACGCGCCAGCTTCATCATGCCGTCAATCATCGACCGTTCACCGCTGATGGTCGCGGTGTCCTCTGGCGGTGCCGCACCGGTATTGGCTCGCCTACTACGGGAAAAGCTGGAAAGTATTCTGCCGCAAAATCTCGGTAAGCTGGCAGCATTCGCAGGCGAATTACGCAGTCGGGTAAAAAAACGGTTCTGCAAGATGAGCGCACGCCGCCGCTTCTGGGAAAAGCTCTTCGTACACGATCGGTTGGCACAGGCGCTGGCCAATGAAGACAGCCAGAGCGTTCAACAACTGACGGAACTGCTGTTCTCCGCACCGTTGGATGACAGAGGTGAAGTGACACTGGTTGGTGCTGGGCCCGGCGACGCAGGATTACTGACGCTGAAAGGTCTACAGCATCTACAACAAGCCGACATCGTGGTTTACGACCGGCTGGTATCGAAAGAGATCCTCAACCTGTCACGCCGCGACGCAGAGCGAATCTTTGTCGGTAAAACGTCTGGCTATCACTGTGTTCCTCAAGAGCAAATCAATCAGTTGCTGGAAGAAAAAGCACGAGCGGGCCATCGCGTCGTCAGGTTAAAAGGCGGCGATCCCTTTATCTTCGGCCGTGGTGCCGAAGAGTTGGAGCATCTGCAACAGGCTGGCGTACCGTTCTCTGTCGTTCCCGGCATTACCGCCGCATCAGGCTGCTCCGCCTACAGCGGTATTCCACTCACCCATCGCGATCACTCGCAGGGCGTCAGACTGATCACCGGGCACGTCAAACACGACACCGACCTCGACTGGTCGAGCCTCGCAGCAGAAAAACAGACGTTGGTGTTTTACATGGGGCTTCAGCAGGCTGAGTACATTCAAAATAAGCTCATCGAACAGCAATTACCGGAAACGGTGCCGGTCGCCATTATCGAAAACGGCACCTCAACTAAACAGCGCGTTCTGAGTGGGCAGCTCTCCCAATTAAGCGAATTAGCCCAACAGGCCAGTAGCCCGAGTTTGATCATCATCGGCAACGTCGTCGGTTTACGAGAAAAGTTGAGCTGGTTCTCTGACCAGACAGCATAATCCTCTCTCTATCACCTCGCTCACCCGCTATCCATTCTGCCGGATAGCGGTTATTGCACCATCATAATGCAACGCCCCACCAAATAGCATAACAATGCACTATTTTGAACATACCCCCTTACAAAATGTCACTTTAATGCTTTACCACAGGCCATATCTGTCTTATTTTGACTAAAACAAAACCCATTAATAAGCAGACTATATGAATAAATAATCAATAATAGTTTACGTAAAACGTGGCCCGACTATTGCTTAGCTTTCTATAGATTTGCGGCACGACCTCTGAATCGTTCACATCGAACAGATTTCATCGTCAAACCATCGTGGTTCATTACATTAGTGCTTCATCGAGTTCGTACTCCATAGAGTCAGTACATCGTCGAGTTAGTAAAAATCGAAGAGTGATACATCGCGTCATTACGCATTTCTACTCTCGTTCCTGAACGGAGTAGGTAGTCCTCTCATCACAAAAACAGTTCTGTCCAGCAGAACCATAAGCAAGCAGTTTGGAGTCACTTGTGGAAGACGTTACTTTCTGGCAGCTCATCAGTTTTGGTGAACACGGCTGGGGGAAATTATTACTGATTGGAGCAGGAATGACGCTCGCACTGGCGATCTGCGGATTCCTGCTGGGAGCAGCGATCGGCACACTCGGTGCATGGTCCAAAATTTGCGGCAATCGCCCTGTACGCTATCTGGCCGATGGTTACACCACCATCACCCGCGGTATACCAGACCTGCTCATCATCTACCTGCTTTACTTTGGCGGCAGCTCCGCGTTAACCCTGCTCGCCAAACTGTTTGGCAGCAATGAATTCTTTGGCTTTCCGGGCTTCCTCGCAGGGGTAATCGCCGTTGGCATTTCCTCCGGCGCACAGCAGACGGAAGTCTATCGCGGCGCATTCTACGCCGTTTCCAAAGGAGAGATTGAAGCCGCCAAAGCCTGCGGTATGCCGACACTGCTACGCCTGCGCCGCATCATCATGCCGCTCCTGCTACGCCACGCCATCCCCGCACTCGGCAACGTATGGCAACTGGTGCTGAAAACCTCCGCGCTGGTTTCCGTTACCGGCGTTGCAGAGCTGATGACTCAGTCGCAAACCGGTGCCGGTTCTACTGGCAAACCGTTTGATTTCTTCATGGCGGCCGCGCTGCTGTATCTACTTATCTCAATCTGTTCCGGCTGGATTATGCGCCGTGCTGAGTCTCATTATTCCCGGGGTGTGAAACGCTGATGGATTTCCCTTTTCTGTACGAAACGTTTCTGGAAATTATTCCCGGTATCCCGCTGACGCTACAACTGGCGGTCAGCTCTGTTTTTCTGGGCTTCTTTCTGGCGCTGGGCTTAGCACTGATGCAGCTGTCATCCTTTGCCGTACTGCGCTCAATTGCACGAACCTACGTACTGTTCTTCCGCGGTACACCGCTGCTGGTTCAGCTGTTCCTGATTTACTACGGACTGGGGCAATTCCCCTGGGTTCGGGAAAGCATACTTTGGCCGTTCCTACGGGAACCACACTGGTGCGCCCTGCTGTCGCTCAGCCTATGTACCGGTGCCTACGCCAGCGAGATTATCCGTGGCGGATTGCAGTCCGTTCCCACAGGCCAGATCGAATCTGCGCGAGCCTGCGGCATGCCGTCGTTCATGATTTTCAAGCGTATCGTTTTCCCACTGGCGATTCGTCAGGCACTCCCGGCTTACGGCAATGAGCTGATTTCGATGGTCAAATCGACCTCGTTGGCTTCCATTATCACGTTGATGGAAATCACCGGTATTGCCGCACGCCTCATTGCGGAAACCTATCGGGCGCTCGAAGTCTTCCTGGTTGCTGGCGCTATTTATCTGTTTATTAACCTTATTCTGACACGCTTACTGATGTGGACAGAATTTACGCTTACCCCTCATCTCCGTGCGCCGGGCGCGCAACCGGCAGCGAAAAAAATTAAGAAATTGGGAGACCTGCAATGACGATACCCGCCATTAGCCTGCGCAACATTCATAAAAGCTTCGGCTCTCTGGACGTCCTGAAAGGGATTTCGATTGAGGCCAACCAAGGGGAAGTCATCTCAATTTTGGGTTCGTCCGGCTCAGGTAAATCAACGCTGCTGCGCTGTAGCAACCTGCTTGAGCTTCCCGATCAAGGCGAGATTATCGTCGGCGGAGAAGCCATTGAAATGAAGCCGAACCGTAAAGGGCAGAACCGCCCATCGAACCTCAAGCAGATAGACCGAATCCGTACCCAGTTAGGCATGGTATTCCAGAACTTTAACCTCTGGTCACACAAGACCGTGCTGGAAAACATCATCGAAGCGCCCGTGCACGTCCTAAAACGTCCACAGGCGGAGTGCGTGGAACACGCCGAGCAGTTGTTAGAGAAGGTCGGTCTGGCGGATAAACGTCACTACTATCCCGCTCACCTATCCGGTGGTCAGCAACAGCGCGCAGCAATTGCGCGTGCGCTCGCGATGGAACCGAAAGTCATGCTGTTTGATGAGCCAACCTCTGCGCTCGATCCAGAATTAGTTGGTGAAGTACTGCGCGTCATGCGCACGCTGGCTGACGAAGGGATGACCATGCTGGTCGTGACTCACGAAATGGATTTTGCCCGCGAAGTGTCTAACCGTATCGTCTTCCTCCATCAGGGGGAAATTGAAGAACAGGGAACGCCGGAGCAGGTTTTCACCGCCAGCCAGTCGGCTCGCTTCCGGCAATTTATTGCCAGTTGGTAAACACAATCCTACTGATTTCGTGCATCACCTTTATCGATTGGCGAAATTCCGTAGGGGAATAAACAAAATATAACGATATAGAATTCCGGGAGAAAAACATGATCAAATCAAAACTGACTCTGCTCGTCTGCTCGCTGTGCATGGCAGGCACGCTGGCCACCTCATTCACCGCCTCAGCGGAAGAGAAAAAATGGACGACTGTCCGTATCGCAACCGAAGGCGCTTACCACCCGTATAATTTCACTAAGCCAGACGGTACATTAGATGGCATGGAGATCGAGCTGTACAAAGTGCTGTGTAACAACATGCAGGTGAAATGCGAGATCATGGTTCAGCCGTTCACCAGTACCATCCCAGCCCTGAACGCCGGTAAATTTGACGCCATCATTTCGGGTATGTCCGCGACAGAAAAACGCCGCGAGGTGATCGATTTCAGCCAGCCGTACACACAGGCAGGGCAGACTTTCGCCGTGCTGAAATCCAGCAAACTTGCGAAAGATTTCCCAGACGCGGGCCAGCGTTTCTCCATTAACCCAGCGGATGAAGCCACCGCACAGGCAGAAATTGAGAAGCTGAAACCTCTGTTGGAAGGCAAAACTATCGGCGTACAGTCCGCTTCTATCGCCAGCGCCTTTTTGGACAAATACCTGAAAGGCGTGATGAAAGTTCGCGAGTATAAAACCACACAGGAACACGATCTGGATCTGAAGGCAGGCCGTGTGGATCTGGTTATCGCTTCTGCACCCTATCTGAAAAGTATTTCAGAAAAACCGGGCAATGCCGACATCGTAACACCAGGACCACAGTTCATCGGTGGCATTCTGGGTAGCGGTTCCTCCGTTGGTCTGCGTAAAAGCGACCCTGAGCTGAAGGCCATGTTCGATAAAGCGATCGATCAGGCCAAGCAAGACGGCACCATCAGGAAACTGAGTGAAAAATGGTTCGGAATGGACACCACACCACTCTGAGTGTGACCCTCTAGTTGAATCGCGTGTCATAGCCAGCTGGCTGTGACACGTCCCGCACAAATGCATCAAAGAAATCAAACGAGCGCACCACGCATGAATGCAATACACAATGAAGGAACGCTGCCTACCGTCAATCATCAGACTGTGGAAGAGATCTGCGGCCTGATTGCGGCCAAGCGGCAGCAATTCTGTACGCTGAGTGATGGTATCTGGGATACACCAGAACTGAACTACGAAGAGCATCGTTCGGCGGCACAGCACGAAGCAGTCCTTAAAGCAGAAGGCTTCCGCCTGACGACAGGCATCGCCGGCATGCCGACCGCGCTACTGGGCGAATTCGGCGAAGGTCTGCCCATTATTGCCATCCTAGGTGAATACGATGCCCTACCGGGCCTGAGTCAACAGGCAAACGTCGCAGAACCGAAACCACTGGAAAATGGCGGCAACGGCCACGGCTGCGGGCATAATCTGCTCGGCACAGCCGCGCTACAGGCGGCAACGGCAGTAAAAGACTATCTGCAAAAGCACGCACTGACTGGAACCGTGCGTTTTTACGGCTGCCCAGCGGAAGAAGGCGGGTCGTCAAAAGGCTTTATGGTCAAGGAAGGCGTCTTTGACGACGTCGATATTGCCCTCTGCTGGCATCCGGCGACCTTCACTGGCGTCAACAGCCCGGTATCACTGGCCTGTAACGAACTGAACTTTTACTTCAAAGGCCGTGCCGCTCATGCTGCCAGCAGCCCACACCTGGGGCGCAGCGCGCTGGATGCCGTTGAATTAATGAATGTTGGCGTGAACTACATGCGCGAGCATATGCCGTCCTCCGCGCGCGTTCACTACGCGATTACCGACAGCGGCGGTCAGGCACCAAACGTCGTTCAGGCCAACGCTACCGTACGTTACCTCGTACGAGCACGTCAGTTGCCGGAGCTGCATCAGTTGGTCAAACGCGTGAAGAAAATTGCCGAAGGCGCGGCGCTGATGACAGAAACCGAAGTCAGCAGCGAGGTGATTAGCGGCGATGCTAATCTGTTGGCAAACCCACCGTTGGAAGCGCGTATGCACGAACATCTGCTGGCGCTCGGCCCGATACCGTTCGATGACGAAGATCGTAAGGTAGCGGCGATGTTCCAAACGGCGCTGAGCGCCGAAGACATCGCCGAATCCTACGCACGTTTTGGCGTCAAACCTCAAGCGGGTTTAACACTGCACGACGGAATTTATCCGCTGTATAGCCCGAATGAAGCCTTTATCGGTTCCACCGATGTGGGAACGGTCAGTTGGGTTGTGCCAACCGTGCAGATCCGTAGCGCTACCTACGCGATCGGAACACCGGCGCATTCCTGGCAGTTGGTTGCACAGGGGAAAACCGGTGCAGCACACAAAGGTACGGAATACGCGGCAAAGGCCATGGCATCACTGGCTATCGATCTGCTGGTAACACCGGAATTGATTGCACAGGCAAAAGCCGACCATCAGGAAAGATTACAGCACACACCGTTTGAAAATCCGATTCCAGACGACGTATTCCCGCCTATCCCGCAGGGATAAGAATTTGATTCGAAGGGATAAATCAGAAAAATCAGTAAACCGTCAGGAGAGCATCTCCTGACGGTAATTAAGACTTACGGGCGGGAAACAAAACCAACAGCATCGTAGACTTTCTTCAACGTTTCCTGTGCGCGAGCGCTGGCTTTTTCCGCGCCTTCACGCATCACCTGTTGCAGGAAAGGCTCATCGTTGCGGAAACGGTGATAACGCTCTTGCAGTTCAGACAACATGCCGGATACGGCATCCGCTACCGCGCCTTTCAGGTGACCATACATCTGGCCATTAAACTCCTGCTCCAGCTCAGGGATGCTTTTTCCCGTCACACCAGACAGAATATCCAACAGGTTAGATACCCCCGCTTTATTCGCGACGTCATAGCGAATGACTGGCGGCTCATCGGAATCTGTCATCGCGCGTTTGATCTTCTTCACTACCGCTTTCGGATCTTCAAGCAGCCCGATAACGTTGTTGCGGTTATCGTCGGACTTGGACATTTTCTTGGTCGGCTCCAGCAGAGACATCACACGTGCACCTGACTTCGGAATGAATGGCTCAGGCACTTTGAAAATGTCGCCATACAGGCTGTTGAAGCGCTGACCAACGTCGCGGCTCAATTCCAGATGCTGCTTCTGATCTTCGCCCACTGGCACCTGATTCGTTTGGTACAGCAGGATATCCGCCGCCATCAGCACCGGATAATCAAACAGGCCAGCGTTGATATTCTCTTCATAACGCGCGGATTTATCTTTGAACTGCGTCATGCGGCTCAACTCGCCGAAATACGCGTAGCAGTTCAATATCCAGCTCAGTTGGCTGTGCTCAGGCACGTGTGACTGAACAAAAATGGTGCTCTTTTTCGGATCGATGCCGCAAGCCAAATACAGCGCCAGCGTATCCAGCGTCGCTTTTCTCAGCGCCTGCGGATCCTGACGTACCGTGATGGCATGCAAATCCACGATGCAATAGATGCAGTCGTAATCGTCCTGCATGTTGACCCACTGACGTAACGCCCCCATGTAGTTACCAATGGTCAATTCACCAGACGGTTGCGCACCGCTAAATACAATGGGCTTGCTCATACTAAGGGTTCCTGATTGTGTGAAGAAGAATGCCCTATCAGGGGCAAAATATCGGCAAAACGATCCAGAACGACATCCGGCTGACTCAGCTCGATCGCTTCACCATAGTTATAACCATACGTCATGCCGACACTGCGACAGCCCGCTGCCTGTGCCGCCTGAATATCATTACGGGAATCGCCGACAAACAAAAGCTCGCTGGCGCGCAGCCCTAATTTACCGAGTACCAAATAGAGTGGCGCGGGGTGAGGCTTTTTCACAATGACGTCATCGCCACCGATAATCAGCGAAAAATAACCACCGATCCCTAGACCTTCCAGCAGCGGCGCAACAAACGGCGTGGGTTTATTGGTCACCACCGCCATCGGAACGCCTTGCTGTACCAACTGTGCCAGCGTCTCTTTTACCTGTGGGAACAGCGTGCTTCCGCTATCGACTGTCTGCGCATAATAGCTATCGAACCGCTCACGGGTTTCCTGCAAACGTGAAGAGGTCGGCTCAACGCCAGCCCAACGTAACGCCCGTTCAACCATCACATCCGCACCATTACCAATCCAGGTTGCGACACGGGCTTCACCCGCCGCAGGCAACGATTGCGCCACCAATGCTTGATCGATAGCCGCCGCCAGACCTGGCGCGCTGTGAATCAACGTGCCATCCAAATCAAAAGCCAACCCGCGAATCGCGGTTAATTCAGTCATGTTTCGTCCTTGAAATTTCATTACGCATTTGATCAATGACGGCACGGTAATCTGGATGACCAAAAATAGCCGAACCCGCCACAAACATATCCGCGCCAGCTTCCGCTATTGCGCCAATATTCTCCACTTTAACGCCACCATCGACTTCCAGTCGAATATCGTAACCGCTGTCATCAATCAAGCGACGAACCTGGCGCAGTTTATCCAACGTGCTGGGAATAAAGGACTGACCGCCAAATCCGGGATTAACCGACATCAACAGAATGATATCCAGCTTATCCATGACGTAATCGAGATAACTTAACGGGGTCGCAGGGTTAAATACTAGCCCTGCCTTGCAGCCATGATCTTTGATCAACTGTAGTGAACGATCGAGATGATCAGTGGCTTCGGGGTGAAAGGTAATGAAACTGGCTCCCGCGTTGGCGAAATCGGGGATGATACGATCAACAGGTTTCACCATCAGGTGAACGTCAATCGGCGCGGTAATGCCGTAATCGCGCAGGGATTTCAGAACCAGCGGGCCGATCGTCAAATTTGGCACATAGTGGTTATCCATAACATCAAAATGAACCACATCAGCTCCGGCAGCCAATACGTTAGCGGTATCTTCACCAAGACGGGCAAAATCAGCCGACAAAATGGACGGCGCGATTAAAAACGGTTTCATTCATTTCTCCAAACGGTAAAGTCTGAATGCCTGCGGGTAACCTATTCTCGGCTAATGAGGCCTCCTGGACGACATTAACCGATTCACTGCGCTCTGTTTACCCCACCTGTACACAAAATGGTATTACCGATATAAAGCGAGTAACTCGCTTACTTTACTACGCCCTAAAATATTACGGCTAATCGTTCGACGCGCTTTGACAACATACAGCACAGCCTCCTGATACCACTCACGCGTCAACAACGTGTCATGATTGGAAATCAGCACTGGGATCTGGCTTTCTACAGACAAACGACGTGCCAATTGCGCCAAACTCTGCTGGTCGGCACGGCTGAAATTATTGGTGTGGTAGGCCGTAAAATTTGCAGTAGCAGACAGCGGCGCATAAGGCGGATCGCAATAAATAACCGAACCCTTCTCTGCTTTTTCCAGCGTATCCTGATAATGCTCACAGACGAAAGTGGCATTTTGCGCTTTGAACGCGAACCAGCGAATTTCTTCTTCAGGAAAATAGGGCTTCTTATAGCGCCCGAAAGGAACATTGAATTCACCGCGCATGTTGTAACGGCACAGACCGTTATAACAGTGGCGATTCAAATAGAGAAACAGCAGCGCACGACGATAGGCATCGCTGCAAAGATTAAACTCTTCACGCAGCAAATAAAACGTCTCAGACGTGTTTACCTCATCCGTAAAAAGTTTACGGGCGTCGGTAACAAATTCATCTGCATTCGATTTGACAATATTGTAGAGATTAATCAGGTCGCTATTAATATCGGCCAGTATGTAGCGATCGTATTCCGTATTCAAAAATACGGAACCCGCGCCAACAAAGGGCTCAATAAGACAGTCTCCTGCAGGTAAATAGCGACGAATTTCTTCTACCAGCGGATATTTACCACCAGCCCATTTTAAAAAAGCGCGGTTCTTCTTCATGCCGTCGTTAGTTACTCATACGTTTCAGAGCCGCGGATTGTACTCTGTGTCAGACAGCACATCAGGGCTAAAATTGGTGTTACTTATTCAAGTCCTGCTTCACCTGGCGGATCGGCTTAACCCATGGTTTTTTCGCTTGTACCTCTGCGGGCAACGCGGCAATCGCCTGTTTCGCTTCCGCAGAAGAAGCATAGACTCCGGTCACTAACACATACCAGGATTTTCCGTCTCGTTTGGTTTCATACACCCACGAATGGGCGAGGTTATGCTGTTTCGCGTAGGCTTTCAGCGTATCCGAACGTGAAGCGCTGCTCAGTTGCAACGTAAAATGGCTGGCAGGCGCATTTTGTACGGAAACGTTCTGTCCAGCAGCCGCTGGGGCCGCTTTTGCGTTAGTAGCAGGTTTGCTTGCTACTGGCGTTTTTGGCGCGTTGTTTGCAGCAGGCTTAGCGTTGCTAGCGTGCGCTGGCGCCGTATTGTGCGCATTTTTAGCTGAGGACGCCGCAGGGGTTTTCCCCGTTGGAGCGACCGTCGCTGGTGCCGTTGGCAGCGTCGAGTTTCCTGCCGCGCTCTGAGAAAATTCACTCACACGCCCCTGCTGCTGCGACAGCGCATCAGTAATATTACCCGGCAGTTCGATACGCTGCTGGCCTGTCACTGGCGGCTGAACCTGCGCATCAGTCGGCGTACCAGAAATCGGTGGTGCGCTTAATGTTTGAGGCGACATCGGCGCTTGAGAAGACGCCTGCGCAGGTGTCTGACCATGACCAGCATCACCAGGAACCGCCATAGGGCTCTCACCCTGTGAGGAAGGCTGTGCGCTCTGTGTCATAGAGGATGATGATGAAGAGAGATCGATATTTCTCTCGCCAGCCGTTTGATTCTGCGTTTGTGACGTTTGTGGCTGAGAAGGAGCCTGCAAAGCAGAACCGATACCCACGATCAGCAACACCAGCACCGCGATCCCGATGCCAATCATTAGGTGCTGTCTGGATAGCGCGATTTTTGGTACCGCGAAGTTACTGCTTTTTTGCTGACGAGTAGGTCGACGGTCACTGGTATCAGGCTTCAGCTCATCTTCCGGCTTGAACTCATCCATTTAACATCTCCCCACTAAAAAACTCGAATCCGCCACGCGGTCGCCAAGGCGAATCATTGAATCGTAACGCATTGTATTTTATTAACCATAACCCATAAGGGCTTGTCTGTCGTTAATACTTCTGTTTCATAACTGGCTAGCGTTGCGCATCAGGCCTGACAATCTGCTATCGAAGCCAACACCATGTCATGTGCAACTCCACCGCGGACTTCTGATTGACCAATTGCCGTTGGCAGTACCAAGCGTAGCTCACCTGCCAGTACTTTCTTGTCGCGCATCATGTGGGGAAGATAGGATTCAGGTGCCATTTGCGTCGGGCCGTTCACTGGCAAACCAGCACGAACCAGAAGAGATTTAACTCGCTCGACGTCCGAATCGGAGAACTGCCCGAGGCGACGTGCCGTATGCGCAGCCATCACCATGCCTGCCGCAACCGCCTCACCGTGGAGCCAGTTACCGTATCCCATTTCTGCTTCAATGGCATGTCCGTAAGTATGACCTAAATTGAGCAGTGCGCGCATGCCACTTTCACGTTCATCAGCTGCAACCACCGCCGCTTTGATTTCACAGCAGCGTCGAATGCAGTAAGCCAGCGCGTCATACTGAAGCTCACGCACTGCCTCAATGTTTTCTTCAAGCCAAAGAAAGAAGTCGCGATCCAGAATAATGCCGTACTTGATGACTTCCGCCAGCCCGGATGACAATTCCCGTGCCGGTAAAGATTTCAGGCAGTCTAGATCGATCACCACCGATACGGGCTGGTAAAACGCCCCGATCATGTTTTTACCCAACGGGTGATTGACGGCGGTTTTACCACCGACGGAAGAATCTACCTGTGATAACAGCGTTGTCGGCACCTGAATGAATCGGACACCACGCTGATAACTGGCTGCGGCAAAACCGGCTAAATCGCCGATGACACCACCACCCAAGGCAACAATCGTCGTGTCACGACCATGTGGCTTCGCCAGCAGCGCGGTAAAAACCTGATCCAATACGGTCAGCGATTTGTATTGCTCGCCGTCAGGTAAGATAACCTGATCGACGTGCACGCCATTGTTTTCCAACACACCACGGACGCGGTCAAGATACAGAGGGGCCAATGTCTGGTTTGTCACCAGCATGGCCTGATCCCCCGCTTTTAACGGCATAAAAGAAGCCGAATCATTAAATAATCCGGCGGCTATCGTAATGGGATAACTACGTTCCCCAAGTGTTACGGTAATTCTTTCCATGCTCGTTAAACAACCCGTTCAGGATCCGCTCAATGCGGATAAGGTATGCTCTTAGTTACTTTCCAGCATATTGATAATCTGGTTAGCAACGACCTTGGCACTTTGCTCGTCAGTCCGAATGGTAACGTCAGCGATTTCTTCATAAAGCGGGTTCCGCTCTTTCGCCAACGCTTCCAATACTTCACGTGGAGGGGTTTCAACCTGAAGTAACGGACGCTTCTTGTCACGCTGCGTGCGGGCCAGCTGTTTCTCGATTGTCGTTTCCAAATAAACGACAACGCCGCGCGCGGAAAGACGATTACGCGTCTCACGTGATTTGACTGAGCCACCACCTGTCGCCAGTACGATGCCTTGCTTTTCCGTCAATTCATTAATGACTTTCTCTTCACGATCGCGGAAGCCTTCTTCGCCTTCCACATCGAATACCCAGCCCACATCAGCTCCAGTGCGTCGCTCAATTTCTTGATCGGAGTCGAAAAACTCCATATTGAGTTGCTGAGCTAACTGACGGCCAATAGTGCTTTTGCCGGCACCCATAGGCCCAACCAGAAAGATATTGCGTTTCTCTGCCATGTTTTTTGGTATTACTAAGACAATTCGTTAATGATAACCCGCCCCGCCAATCAACCCAGCGGCGGGACCTAAACTGAAACCTCATGAGCGATAGTGCGAGAATCAGACAAAAAATTATCTCAAGACTCAGGGTAGTTTGGCAACCGAATAAAATGTCACACCGACCACAGGTGGCCAATGTAGTATGTTTTATCGACATTTTCGGTGGAACAACACTTCAGTGCTCAATTCGCTAACCCTTGTAAGCTAAATCCGCCGCAGCGTCAAACTCATAAGCGTCGAACGTGACAAAATATTGCTCCCTGTCCGAGCAGAAACTACCGTATAACATCAGAGCCAGACTGGGTTTACTCATAATGACGCGGGTATCAGCGTCGGTGTAATGAAAATGACCAATTCTCGTCGCGTATGCTGTTGAGTATGGTTTCTGAACAGATGACCAAATACGGGAACCTCACCCAATATTGGCACCTGTCTGTCGGTGTTTTTCTTTTGCTGTTGGAAAATACCGCCTAATACGATGGTTTCTCCATCAGCGACCGTCACCTGGGTTTGAATCTCCTGTTTATCGATCGCTAACGCCTCGCCATTATCACCCTGCTTAATCGTCTGTCCCGGCATGTTTTGACTGATTTTCAGGTTCAGCGTAATACGCCCGGCACGCAGAATGTCAGGTGTGACCTCCATACCTAATACCGCCTCTTTGAATTCGATAGACGTCGACCCGCTCGCACCGCTAGAAACCTGATAGGGAATCTCCGTCCCCTGTTTAATACTGGCGGTCTGCTGGTGTGCCGTAAATAGACGAGGACTGGCGATAATTTCGACCTGACTTTCCTGCTCCAGCGCCATTAATTCCAGATCCAGCAAGCGACCATTTAATCGGGCCAAATGGAACCCGGCATTTATCGCTGGCGTATCCACTGGCAAGCCAACGTTAAAATTATTCAGCCTGAGCGCTTTGTTTGCTGCGTCCCCTTCCCCCAGTCCCCAATTAACACCCAGCGCCTGCAAATGTTCACTGCTGATGGTGACAATATGCGCCGCTAGCTGTACCTGCGCTAACGGTAGATCGAGCTCTTTCACCCAAGGTTCGAGCTGTGATAGAGCCTCCTCCGTATCGCGAATCAATAAGGTATTCGTCCGTTTATCCACAGTTACGCTGCCACGCGTAGAAAGTAGCGTCCCACGCTGAGACTGAACACTGGCCGCCACTTCCGTCGCATCAGCATACTGCAAGGCAACGGAAAGATTGTGCAGCGGTAATTTCTGCGCCTGCTCCGCTATTCGTTCATCCCGTTCTTTCTGCAAGGACTCAAGATGGTCAGCAGGGAAAACCAGAAGCACATTACCGTTTCGCTCTACGCTGAGCTTCCCCATACGTAAAACAATATCCAACGCCTGCTGCCAGGGAATATCTGCTAGCCTCAGACTGAGATTTCCCGTCACGCCCGGCGCGATCACCACATTGAGCTGCTGATGATCGGCTAACGCCTGTAACACGCGAGATATCGGCGAATCTTCAAACGCCATCGATACCGAACTCTCCGCACTAGCCTGATATGGCATGCTGAGAAGCAGCAGCCAGCTCCACGCCAGCACCCGACATAACATCCTAATATTCATAACCTTCCTTGTTATTGAACTACGCTGTTGCCAAAAAATCGTTGTCCCAAAACCACTTTCAAACTATGCGGCACCAGACAGGTTTCTTCATTCCGCGGGCCTTTTGATAAACGGAGAAGCCAGCAGCAGCTTCTCAGGCAGGCCGTCACAACCTGCTTCACGCTCAGTGGGGACAAGTTTGGCCCCTGATTTATCCAATTCACTGACCAACCAGTTTCCTGGCGGGATCGTCTCGCCACTTGTCAGCCTGATCCATCCAGCCTCTGGCTGCGCGAACCAACCAATCCAACGAGCGCCAGAGCCAATAACGCCTTTTAGCTGCCCCTGTGGCAATGTTGCCGTGGGCGAACAACGCACAGCAGCCAGAGAACGAAAAGGGTCGATGCGTTCCACGTACTTTTCTGCCTGCGCACTATGTGGCAAAAAGAGCAACATCAATACGATACAAAGCGTGATATGACTCATGGCACCCCCTCAGGCCTGATTAGCGATAGCTCAACCTGTAAACGTGGCCTTTCTAATGACGGCTCCGTTTGAGCGGTATCTGGCTTTACGGTCAGTTGCGCGATTCGCAGCACATAAGGTAACTCCGTCAATTCACGAAGCACCTGCAACACGCTCGCGTAATCAGCGCTAAATGCCAATTGCCAACGTTCCTGAGGAGGTTCAGTTGCGTGACGCTGAGCGGGCTGCCAGGACAGCAAAGAAGCACCAGCTTGCGACAAAGGCTCGACAATAAGCTGTGCCAGTCTGTCGGGCTGAAAGGGGGCGGCTTGTACGGTTTTTGCCGCTAATTCCGTACGTAACACGGACAATAACGGCATTGCGTCTAGTTTTTGTTGCACCTCTTGTATATCCAGACGCGTCTGAACGGTTTGCGCTTCTATACTAATCGCCGTTCTCCGTACTTCGCCGATGAGGAATCCGCCTGATAGCAGTCCGGCAGCGGCAATAAACGCCGATTGAAGAACGAACTGCTGCCATAACGGCTTATTAATGAGCCTCGGCCAGTTCAGTACGACATCAATGACGATGGCTTGATTAATCATGGTCTTCCCCCGCAGAGGAAACGGCACTACCGCGCCAGTCGGCTTGAAAGGAAAAGCGCAGCCCAGTGCTCGCACCGCGCTCTCGGGTGGTATGCAGCAGTTGTACGCGTTCGACTGAAACATGGCGCAATAGCGCGTGCTGTAGCGTGATGATATCGCGATAGCTTTCACTTACACCGGAAAGCAGCAAGTGCGATCCGCGGTCGGTTATTTCCGTCAACCACAGACTCGCGGGCATCATACTGGCAAGCAGATCTAACAAATGGAGGTTACGGCGGTTGTCATGCCGAACTATTGCGTCAGCGCGTTCTTGCGCCTGATAGCGACGTAACGTCTCTCGCGCCTGGTGAGTCTGCTGATACAACGCCGTCAGTTGCTGCTGTTGGGCCTGCGCCGAATTAAACGCATCCTGCGCACGTTGCTGCCTATGTTGCCAAAGTAGATAAATCACCGCGATAAGGCAGAACATCAACCCCATCTGAAGCCACAACAGCCTTAGCCAACGACGTGCTCGCTGGCGCATTTGAGTTTTACGCCAGGGTAAAAGATTAATCAGCAGCATAGTCAGGCATCCTCTGAACGCAATGCCAGCCCACCCGCGATCGCAAAACTCGAAGGGAAGCTTGGCAGCGGCGGCTGCATTTGGCTAAACACCGTTAACGGCGACCATGGCTGTAGTACGTCAGTCCGCAGGCAAGGTAAATCAGGCGAGACGCTAGAGTAATAGACTATTTCCTCGACATCGCGCTGATAGCGAGTGCTTACAACGGATAAGATATCGGTCTCGTCATTCAGCTCATCAAGGTGTATCACGCCAGAGTAGAAAGCGTGATTAAGCGGAGATACCCACAGCCAGCCATCCAACAGGCGATGCAGAAACAAGCGGTTAGGCTCAAGCTCTGCCCGTTGTGCCATCGCTCGAAGCGCACACGTTGAAACCTCAAGAATATCAGTGCGTAATCCCGCGTTATTCAGGCATACCAGCCAATTATCGATCTCCTGTCGGCGTGCAGCCGTCACCAGCAGCGCCCCTTGCATTTGCGGGTCTTCCCGAGAGTCTATTGCCAATGATTCGCTGCCGATCGGCAGCTTACGTGCCGCCATGGTTTCAATATAGAGACTACGCTCTGGTTCCTGTAAACGCAGGTCGGGCAGCGGTAAATGCTGCTGTAAAATCAGTTGGGCAGGAAACCCCACCCGTAGAGAAATGTGTCCAGGCAGTAAACGACGCCATGTTCTTAAGACCTCACAAAGCGCCTCAGTATGGTGTAGACTACCTGAGCGCAACGTATCGTCTGGTAGCGGATATTGCCACCAGTGACGAAGCTGCCAGCCATAGCGGCGACGCTGAACTGCCAGCGCACGCATGAAGCCGTTTTGTATATCTAATCCAACCCGCCAGATGTGATAAGCCATGTTCAACCCGATTTCCTTATCCAATAAACGTATCCACAGTGCTGGGTTATCTTTATACTAGCGCCCGATTGTTTATAAACTGTCCAAACGCTACTGAATGGAAAATCCCAGGTGAAGTTCGTAAAGTATCTATTCATCCTTGCAGTCTCTTGCATTCTGCTGGGAGCTGCCTCGATATATGGTTTGTACCGCTATATCGAACCCCAACTGCCCGATGTCGCCGCGCTGAAAGACGTTCGGCTGCAAACGCCGATGCAGGTCTACAGCGCCGATGGTGAGCTGATCGCTCAGTTTGGTGAAAAACGCCGTATCCCGCTCAAACTGGATCAGGTTCCCCCTGAGCTGGTACATGCCTTTATCGCGACCGAAGATAGCCGCTTCTATGAGCACCACGGTGTCGATCCCGTCGGGATTATCCGCGCCGCGTCTATCGCGCTTACGTCCGGTCACGCCTCTCAAGGGGCAAGTACCATTACGCAACAGCTCGCCAGGAACTTTTTCCTGAGCCCGGAACGCACCCTGATTCGCAAGATCAAGGAAGTGTTTCTGGCTATCCGTATTGAGCAATTGCTGACCAAGGATGAAATCCTTGAACTCTATCTGAACAAGATTTACCTCGGCTATCGCGCCTATGGCGTTGGCGCGGCTGCACAGGTTTACTTTGGCCGTCCTGTTGACCAGTTAACGCTGAGCGAAATGGCGATGATTGCCGGTCTGCCGAAGGCTCCATCGACGTTCAACCCACTCTATTCGTACGATCGCGCCGTTGCCCGCCGCAACGTAGTACTTGCCCGTATGAAGGATGAAAACTACATCACGCAGTCGCAATACGATGCGGCACGTAACGAAAAGCTGGTCGCGAATTACCACGCGCCTGAAATTTCGTTCTCCGCACCGTATGTCGCAGAAATGGCACGGCAGGAGATGGTCAAACGCTACGGCGAGGATGCTTATAACGACGGTTATAAGGTCTACACGACTGTCACCAAAAAATTGCAAACCGCCGCACAGGATGCATTACGTAATAACATCCTCGCCTATGACATGCGCCACGGTTATCGCGGCCCGAGCAAAGTGCTGTGGAAAGTGGGAGAAGGTGTCTGGGATAAAGCGAAGATGACTGCCGCCCTGAAAGCGCTGCCGATCTACGGCCCGCTCTATCCAGCCATCGTTACCAGCACAACGGCAGACAACGCGATTGCTATCCTGTCTGATGGCAGCAACATTACCTTGCCGATGGCGGGCATGCGCTGGGCACGCGCATACCGTTCCGATACGCAACAAGGACCAACGCCGAAGCGCGTAACGGATGTTGTACAGGCTGGCCAACAGGTCTGGGTACGTAAAGTGAACGATGACTGGTGGCTGGCACAGGTGCCGGACGTCAACTCCGCTATCGTCTCGCTCAACCCGAAAAATGGTGCCATAGAAGCGCTGGTTGGCGGCTTTGACTTTAACCAAAGCAAATTCAACCGCGCGACACAGGCACTGCGTCAGATTGGTTCCAACATCAAACCTTTCCTGTACACCGCAGCAATGGACAAAGGTTTAACGCTGGCAACGATTCTGAACGACGTCCCGATCACTCGTTGGGATGCTGGGGCAGGATCTGATTGGCGGCCGAAAAATTCCCCGGCAACCTATGACGGTCCGATCCGTTTGCGTCAGGGGCTGGGTCAATCCAAAAACGTGGTGATGGTTCGCGCCATGCGTGCGATGGGTGTGGACTATGCGGCGGATTACCTGCAACGCTTCGGTTTCCCGGCGCAGAATATCGTCCATACCGAATCGCTGGCGCTGGGTGCAGCCTCGTTTACGCCGCTACAGGTAGTACGCGGTTATGCCGTCATGGCAAACGGCGGCTATCTGGTCGATCCCTATCTGATTAGCAAGATAGAGAGCGAAGCGGGTGGTACGGTCTTTACCGCAACACCGAAAGTCGTCTGCGATACCTGCAATCTACCGTTGGTCTACGGTGAAACGCCACGTTCTCCAGTGTTAGCAACCACTAACGTTGAAGATGTTGCCACGTCAAACGAAGCACCGCCGGTAGGTCTGCCGCAGCCAGAGCTGGAGCCTGTTACACCAGAGGCCGCACAGCAAAGCGCGGCGCAGCCTTATGCACCACACGTGATCAACACGCCGCTGTCTTTCCTGATTAAAGATGCCCTGAACAGTAACGTGTTTGGTGAACCGGGTTGGATGGGGACGGGTTGGCGTGCGGGTCGTGATTTGAAACGTCATGATATCGGCGGAAAAACCGGTACAACGAACAGTTCTAAAGACGCGTGGTTCTCTGGCTATGGTCCGAATCTGGTGACTTCAGTCTGGATCGGCTTCGACGATCACCGCCGCGATCTGGGTGCTAGCAGTGCATCTGGTGCAATCAAAGATCAGATCTCCGGCTATGAAGGCGGTGCAAAATCAGCGCAGCCTGCGTGGGATGACTTCATGAAAGCCGCACTGGATGGCATACCTGAACAACCTCTGACGCCACCGCCCGGCATCGTCAGCGTAGTCATTGACCGCAGCAGCGGTAAGCTGTCTAACGGTGGTGGGAACAGCCGCTCGGAATACTTCATTGACGGTACACAGCCGAAAGAATATGAAGTGCATGAAGTCGGCACGACGCTGATGGATAACGGACAAAGCGAAGAGCTATTCTGATATCCGGCATTACGTTCATTGATGGCCTTCCTGACGGAAGGCCATTTTTTATTGCCAATTCAACACAATTCTCTGTTGATCCGTTAACGAAGTTACCAGCTATCAAGGCCTTCTTCTTTCAAATCACATCACTTCGGCATCACGGTGATAATCGCCCGACGATAGGAAAACAGGTTTGGCGTGCCTTCGTCTTTCGCCTGCAAAATAATATGGAAAGGCGTCGGCGTTTTGACTTCAGGAGCGACAAACTGCGTTTGCATGCCTGAATCATTAGCCAATTTCACTTCTGGCGCAAAATGTACGCCAATCGCAGTAGCCGTAGGTTCCTTATATTGCCACCAGGTATAATTCACCTTGTCACCATCGCGGTCGTGTGAACCGTTAGCAGACAGCTTCACGATCTCACCCGCTTTCACGCTGAGCGCCACAATGGAACGCCCAGCCTGACCATTCAGCACCAGGTCAGGATTATGGTTGGCCTTGTTATTCTCCTTCGTCAGCGTCCAGTCCATGCGAGCGGCAAAATCACTCTGGAATGCCTCACGCCAGCGCCAGATTGTGGCCGAGGCGGTGCGGTACATTTTGCCATTATTGCTCATAACCTGATCGGACGTGCTGACGCGAAGTCCGCTGGTATCGCCCGGAACGATGGCCGCATAGCGTCCTCCCCAACTGCCATATTCCGTGTGCTCTGGATCGCCAAGTCCGTTTTGAATCAGATAGAGAAACGAGGGAGTATCCCCTTCCATCGTATATTCAATCGCAGGATAGACCGCGCCGAGTGGGCCTTTGCTGCGGATATGTTTGCTCAGCCATTCGTTATTCACCTGGCTCATATCGCTGCCTTCTGCAAACGACGAGGACATGCCAATCCAGGTAGACAGAAAATAATCATTCCAGGCATGGATACTGGTGATGTAGCGCAACGTCGGGAAATTCGCCCGAATCCAGGCACCGGTATTGTCCTGATCGGAGATCGCATATACGCGAATTTTACTGACAAACGCCGTCACCTGTTCCGGTGAGCGAGTAGTGCGTACGTCATGAAGAGCCTGTGCCAAATCGACAGCACCGCCCCATACCGTGATCCACAGCGGGCGGGCATCCTGTTTGTCCACCGCCTGAATAATCAACTTAGATGCTTCCGTCGCTTTATTATCGCCAACGACGTCCATGCCAAATCCGGCACGCCCAGATCTGACAACCTGACGCAATGCGTCCGCAGACGGGTAGCCGGACGCATGCTGGCGCAGATTGGGCAGCACCTGTTCGTAGGCATCAAGGCGCTGCATAATCATCTCTGGATTAACTTTATCCCTCAGCCAGGTTGACGTGGTTGCCACAATCCCCTCGACATCGAATTCATTACTGTAGAGCAGGAAGCGCACCAAAGACTGCGAATCATCCGGCTCATTGCCAATGTCCGTCAGGATAAGTATCCGGGTTTTCTCTGGCTCAGTTTCCGCAGTCAGACCCAGCGCAGGAAATAGCAACGTGCTCATCAGCGCCAGCAACATCAACGGCGCTCGTATTATCCCCTTCGGTATATTCATCATTTTCCCCTTTGTGTCAGTGTCGTTTTACTCATTTATCCAGGGCTAAAAAACAAAAAAACCCGCCGTGAATAGCAAGTTTTGCTATCCACGGCAGGTTCGCCTTAATTAATTCAGTCACGCCCTGTGCAGACGTTATAGACGCCAGCACCTGTCACGACAACGAACTAAAAAAGGATGTGTGACCAACATCACCGGAAAAGGTGTGCGCTTTCTGTTATGCCACAGGAAATTAACGGGGTATACGACGCAGCCAGTCATGCGTCAGAAACAGCGCACTGACATTACGTGCTTCACGGAAATCAGGCTCTTGCAGCAGCGACATCATGTTATCTACTGGCCAGCGGACTTGCGGCATAGGCTCCGGTTCATCACCTTCCAGGCTCTGCGGGTACAGCCCACTCGCCACCACAATATTCATCTGGCTGGAAAAATAGGAAGGCGCCATGGTTAACGTTGCCAGCAATTCCAGCTTTTCCGCACCAAAACCGACTTCTTCCATCAGTTCACGGTTAGCCGCTTCAAAGACCGTTTCACCGGGATCGATCAGCCCTTTGGGAAACCCCAGTTCGTATTCTTCAACGCCGACGGCGTATTCGCGGATCAAAAGCAGCTCATCATCAATGATCGGGACGATCATTACCGCCTGCCGACCGCTTGAACGCATCCGCTCATAAACCCGGCGCACCCCGTTGCTAAATTCAAGATCGACGGATTCCACGTTGAACAGGCGCGAACGCGCTATCGTTTCCACCTTGAGGATTTTAGGTTTTTGCAGGTTATGACTCATTGATGCCCCCAGAGAGTTACGACCAGAACGGCACCTTAGCCCAACGAGCATGAGAGGTTACCTTTACCGTAACCTGAATACGGAATGCTGTTGAATAAGAAGAGATCGTAAATAATCTTTTTTGATTCTGTTCACATTGTGCGTTAACAGTCACCTCCGCTGCAACTATCGTGACGATGAATTTACGTGTGAGCAACATGCAAGATACATCCTGAATGAGAAACCACCGCCAAAAGTCAATAACTTTAAAAAAATAGGATTATCCTCATTCAAGAGGCAATTTTTGCTTGTTACTATCATCACCTTATGCGATTAATTCCACTCACAATTACGTTATTAATCTAAGAAAACAATGCCATACGGGTTATCATCGATTGTATAATTTTGTTAAACTCCGACGAGAACAAGGAGCAGCGCGTTTTGGAATGGAGATGACATGAGCACAATATTTACCCTATTGGCGATATTGCTTGCCTGTCTGATCGTTATCGGAGGTCTTGTCGGCTACCGTATGCGACGCCGTTTCCTGTCCGCCCCACCCTTGCCCGTTTCGCAATCGCTTCCCCGTCGGTTAACTGAAGATGAACGGATCGCCGTTGAGCGTTATCTGACTCAGGAAAACAGTCAGCAAACCACGCCGCTTGATACCCCCAATACACAGCCAAAACTACCGCGTTCCCTGCAAAGTAATCGGGTTTATCCCATCACCCATACGATTACACGCTACGGCCTGAGCACCGATGTTCAGAATAAGTGGCGCTATTATATTGATACACAAGAAATCCATCTTCCCCCTAGTTGGGAACAGTTCATTACCGAAAACAACACCGTCGAACTGATTAAGACACGCTCGATCCCGCTGGTTATTTCTCTGAATGGACACTCGCTAACCGAGTGTCTTGACGATCGTCCGCTGGCTCCGCTAGCGGCTGGAATACCCGTACCAAATGCCTCCATCCGTCAGGAAGGTAATGAACACGCGGAGTTGGTCACTATCCGCAAAGAAACACGTGAAGAACATGCTATTCACCACTCTAGAGGCGTGAAAGAAACAGCCGTACTCTGCCTGTCTTTTCTACTCCTGTTCATCAGCCTGAATAGCCCAATTGCTCTGCTCCCCTGGTTGATAGGCACCGCATCATTGTTAGCAGGCTGGAGTCTGTGGCAGCTTTTCCGGTCGCCGTCTGCTCAGGAACTGCGGGATGTGCATTGCCTCCACGGTACACCTCAAGGTTTGGGACTGTTTGGCGAATCCAATCAGGGGCCACTCGGCAATATCTCTCTTGGCAATATCGATCTGATCTACCCACCCCATTGGCAACCCTATATCACGCAGGATCTGGGGAGAAAAATGGACGTAGATATCTACCTCAACCGCCAGGTGATCCGTCAGGGAGAGTACCTTTCGCTGCACGATGAAGTGAAAAATTTCCCGTTACAGCGCTGGAGCAGAAATCTGCTGCTGGCCGCGGGTTCGCTGCTCAGCCTGATTTTGCTGGTCACTAACGTGCAGCTTGAACTGCCGTTAAAACTCAGTCTGGCCTGGCTTCAAGGCGCACAGCGCATTGAGGTAACGCAAGTCAGCGATCTGGAAAAAGCTCAGCTCCGCATTGGCGACACGCTGGCCGTTCGCGGTAGCGGTATGTGCTATGTGCCAGCAGGAATTCCTCCCGTCTCCGCACTGTCGTCCTACGCGTTCAGCCCTTTCGATTGCTCCGCCATTTACTGGAACAAAGCCGCACCGTTACCGTTGCCGGAATCTGAGACAATTGAAAAAGCCTCCGCGTTGCTTAAATCAGTCAACAGTCAACTCCATCCGCAGGCGGACAAAGAAGGTCAGGTAAATTCTCAATTAGCGTCCACGATCCAGAAATCAGGGCTGATTTTGATGAAAAACTTCGCTGATGTCGTTTTGAGAACACAAGATTTGTGTAAACAGGAAAACGATTGTTCCCGCCTAAAAAATGCGCTGGTGAATCTGAGCGACGTCAAGAATTGGAATACGCTGGTAAAAGATGCCGACTCCGGCAAGCTAAAAGGCATGAATGTCGTGCTGCCCGCCGTCAGCGCAGAAACACTGGAGTCATTGGTCAACAGTTCCACCGATCAATTCTTCTATCAGGAAATCAACAACGCAGCAGAGTCGCTGAACAGCCCACCTCCCGATGGATTCCTGATTCGCAGCGACGAAGGTCGGCAGTTCGTTAATCATCCACTCCCACCGATGCCGCTCCATGAATATCGTCCATCGGATCAGTGGCAGGAACTCCAGCGGCTTTCGGCCATGCTGTTGCATACGCCGTTTAATGCTGAGGGCGTCATCACTCAGCTTAATACCGATGCCAACGGGACGCAGCACATCAGCCTGCACAGCGAACCCGATGTCATTACCGTCTGGCGCTATCTCGGCAGTTGCCTGCTACTTCTGCTCTTTTCCGTGACGTTTATCGTTAATGCGATCCTGACTGGCATTAAAATGCGTAAAAGTCAGAAACGAGTTACCGATATTCAGCGCTATTATGCCTCACGCTTCAATATGATGGCCGATTCGTTCCCAGATCACCGCCCCCTGCTACCCCGCTAACGGCATCGTGCCCTCTCTGCGGTTATGCTAACCTAGCGGAATCGGTTTCTCGTCCCTATTATCACAATTGCATTGCGCGCCTCATGCTTCATCACCCCCTATGGCACGACGCGACATCTGGAGTCGTTATGAATCCCCACGTTAACTGGCACAACATCGACACCGTGATACTGGATATGGATGGCACGCTTCTCGATCTGGCGTTTGACAGCTATTTCTGGCTTCAACTGGTGCCGCAGTCGCTCAGTGAAAAACGCCGAATCAGCCTTGAACAGGCGCACCAGCTTATCAAGCAAGAATATCAGGCGGTTCAGCACACGCTAAACTGGTATTGCTTCGATTACTGGTCAGAACGTCTCGATCTGGATATCTATCAAATGACGACGGATATTGGCACCCGAGCGCGATTGCGCGATGACACCACGCCGTTTTTAGCGGCACTGCGCGAGTGCGGCAAGGAGACGATTCTGCTGACCAATGCCCATCCACACAGTCTGGCGGTGAAAATCGAACATACGGGACTGGATCAGCACCTTGATTTATTGCTTTCCACCCATACTTATGGGTATCCAAAAGAGAATCAGCGTTTGTGGCAGGCCGTACAGCAGCAAACGGGCTTCGACCCCGCCAGAACGTTATTCGTGGATGACAGCGAGCCGATTCTGGATGCCGCGAAAACATTCGGCATCCATTACTGTCTGGGCGTACGTAATCCAGATTCTGGCCAGCAGGAAAAGGCATTCTTGCAACATCCATCAATGAACGACTATCTTGCGCTGCTACCAGCCCTACGTCACTCCGTTAACGCAGGGTAATGCAGGTGGCCTGAGGGGGAAACACGGTGATGAGGTTCCCGCAGGGATGCCTCGTGCCGTGGTCGCCCCCGGTAACGCGATCCTTAAACGATCGGCATGAGGGTAATCAGGGGGATTTATGGCGAAAGTTACCGAGCAAGCTGACGACGCGGTTCGTCTGGATAAATGGCTCTGGGCCGCCCGTTTCTATAAAACCCGAGCGATGGCCCGTGAGATGATCGACGGCGGCAAAGTGCACTATAACGGGCAACGCGGTAAACCGAGCAAACAGGTCGAGCTGAATGCCGAGATTAAGCTGCGTCAGGGAAATGATGAACGCACCGTAATCATTGTGGCTGTCAGCGGCCAGCGCAGAAGTGCGACAGAGGCGCAGGCTCTGTATCAGGAAACGGCTGCAAGCATTGAGAAACGAGAAAAGCTGGCGCAGGCGCGGAAAATGAATGCGCTGACGATGCCACATCCCGATCGCCGCCCTGATAAAAAAGAGCGACGCGATCTGATTAAATTTAAATACAGCGATCAGGACTAACACGCAGAGCTTCATTTGTTGGTCATCAAACGGCTGACAATAAGAGAAGACTCAGCGATTACCGCACCACTCATCGCTGCACAACTCATCGCGTACTACAACGAGAAAATATTATGGCTCACGACCAACTACATCGTTATCTGTTTGAAAATTATGCCGTCCGCGGCGAATTGGTGACCGTTAACGAGACATATCAACGTATTTTAACCAACCACGACTATCCGGCTGCGGTACAAACGCTGCTGGGTGAAATGCTAGTTGCCACCAGCCTGCTGACCGCAACGCTGAAATTCAGCGGTGATATTACCGTTCAACTTCAGGGCGATGGTCCACTGAAGCTGGCGGTGATTAACGGCAATCACCAGCAGCAGATGCGCGGCGTTGCCCGTCTGCAAGGGGAGATCGCACCAGGAAGTTCGCTGAAAGAGATGGTTGGCAATGGCTATCTGGTCATTACCATTACGCCGACTGACGGTGAGCGTTATCAAGGCGTCGTTGGTTTAGAAGGTGAAACGGTTGCGGAGTGTCTGGAGAGCTATTTCCAACAGTCCGAACAGTTACCGACGCGGCTATTTATCCGTACCGGACAGCACGAGGGCAATCCGGTCGCTGCGGGTATGCTGTTACAGGTATTGCCTGCGCAGGATACCGACCGTAATGATTTTGATCATCTGGCCCAACTCACCACGACTGTCAAAGCCGAAGAGCTATTTACCCTGCCTGCCAACGAGGTGCTGTACCGCCTTTACCATCAGGAAGAAGTCACGGTGTACGAACCACAGGATGTCGAATTCCGCTGCCACTGCTCGCGCGATCGTTGCGCTGATGCATTAATGACGCTGTCCGATCAGGAAGTGAATGAGATGATCGAACAAGATGGCGAAATCGATATGCACTGTGATTATTGCGGTACGCACTACCTGTTTAATTCTCTGGACATCCGCGCCATACGGCACGATTCATCAGGAAATCTGTTGCATTAATCGTTTTAACGGGTACGAAAGTACCCGTTTTATTTTGCTTATTTTCCCATCTATAAACCGCCGTGATTATTTTTCAAACACCTAAATAAGCAAAGTTATTAATGAATTTATTTAATTTTATGATTGCTATCGCGGTTAAAATAAGCTCACTCCCTACAATGTTTAGTAGTACGACTATAACTTGAGGAGTGGCAACATGCAGATCAACGGTATTACCCCGCAAGCCCTGACGGCTTATGGAATCCACGATGTCCGCGATATTGTCTACAATCCCAGCTATGAACTGCTTTTTGAAGAAGAACGCTCTCCTACCCTACAAGGCTATGAACGCGGTATCGAAACCCAACTGGGTGCAGTAGCCGTCGATACCGGAATTTTCACCGGCCGTTCCCCTAAAGACAAATACATCGTACGCGATGACATCACCCGTGACACCGTGTGGTGGTCCGATCAAGGCAAAGGTAAGAACGATAACCACCCATTGAGCCAGGAAACCTGGACGCATCTGAAGCAGCTCGTCACCACGCAGTTGTCTGGAAAACGGTTGTTCATTATTGATGCCTTCTGCGGTGCCAATCCAGACAGCCGCCTCAGCGTGCGTTTCGTGACAGAAGTGGCCTGGCAGGCACATTTCGTCAAAAACATGTTTATTCGTCCGAGCGATGAAGAACTGGAAGGTTTTGAACCGGATTTCATCGTGATGAACGGTGCAAAATGCACTAACCCTAACTGGCAGGAACAAGGGCTGAACTCTGAGAACTTTGTCGCGTTCAACCTGACGGAGCGCATCCAGCTGATTGGCGGCACCTGGTACGGTGGCGAAATGAAGAAAGGGATGTTCTCCATCATGAACTACCTGCTGCCGTTGAAAGGCATTGCCTCAATGCACTGCTCGGCAAACGTCGGTGAAAAAGGCGACGTGGCGGTCTTCTTCGGCCTGTCAGGTACGGGTAAAACCACGCTTTCTACCGATCCGAAACGTCAGCTGATTGGCGATGACGAGCACGGCTGGGACGATGACGGCGTCTTCAACTTTGAAGGCGGCTGCTACGCTAAAACTATTAAGCTGTCCAAAGAAGCGGAGCCGGATATCTTCGATGCCATCAAACGCGATGCGCTGCTGGAAAACGTCACCGTGCTGGCAGATGGCGCAGTGGACTTCAACGACGGTTCCAAAACTGAGAATACCCGCGTCTCTTACCCGATCTACCACATCCATAATATCGTTAAACCGGTCTCCAAAGCGGGCCATGCAACCAAAGTGATCTTCCTGACAGCGGACGCCTTCGGCGTGTTGCCACCTGTTTCCCGCCTGACATCCGATCAGACGCAGTATCACTTCCTGTCCGGCTTTACGGCCAAACTGGCGGGAACTGAGCGCGGCGTGACGGAACCAACACCGACCTTCTCCGCCTGCTTTGGCGCGGCATTTCTGATGCTGCACCCAACGCAGTATGCTGAAGTGCTGGTGAAACGAATGAAGGCAGCAGGCGCACAGGCCTATCTGGTGAACACCGGCTGGAACGGCAGCGGTAAACGTATCTCCATTAAGGATACACGTGGGATTATTGACGCCATTCTGAACGGCAGCATTGATGATGCAGAAATGCAGACGTTGCCTGTCTTCGATTTAGCGATCCCGACCTCGCTGCCCGGCGTCAATCCTGACATTCTCGATCCTCGTGATACCTACGCGAGCGTCGAGCAATGGCAGGAAAAAGCGGACGATCTGGCACAGCGCTTTATCACTAACTTCGATAAATACACCGATGCGCCAGCAGGCGCGGCGTTGGTAAAAGCAGGGCCGAAGCGCTAAACGTTCACAAGAAGCACAAAGAGAAAAGGCGCGGAATCCGCGCCTTTTGCTATTTTAGGACTTAAAAAGAGGCTTATGACTAACGCTGGTAGCCTAAGCCTCATTTTAGGAGAAACACGGGGATGAGGTTCCCGCAGGGACACCTCGCCCCGTGGTAGCTCCGTGTATCTCGGTTCTTAAACGATCGGCATTAGGCTTACGACTCTTTCGTGGCACCGTTATCCGCGACCGAGGAGGCTTCCGATAACAACGGCAAATACGCGCGGACACAAAGCCCACCGCGTTCGCTCGTGCCAACATCCAGCACACCATTGTGTGCATCGATGATACGCTGCACAATCGCCAGTCCCAGTCCTGTACCACTCGTGGTTCGTGCGCTGTCGCCGCGAACAAATGGCTGGAACAAGTGCTGTAATTGATCGGCCGCGATGCCTTCCCCGTCATCTTCTACCTGGAACCACACGCGCTGTAACTCACGTCCGGTACTGACTTTTATCCAACCGTTACCGTAACGCGCCGCATTCACCACCAGATTCATCGCCGCACGTTTTATCGAGAGCGAGCTGATACGCACGAGTAGTTCACCGGTAGCAAACTCGCTATCAATCTGACGCTCATAGCCGCTCTCCGACGCCACCACTTCGCCCATGATAGCGTTCAGATCGGCGACTTCTGTCTGCATTTCCTGACCGGTACGCAGGTAGTCGAGGAATTGCTCAATAATCGCATTACACTCTTCAATGTCCTTATTGATTGACTCAGCCAGATAGTCATCTTCCTTACCCATCATTTCGGTCGCCAGACGAATGCGCGTCAGCGGCGTACGCAGGTCATGACTGACGCCCGCCATCAGCAACGTGCGGTCATCGGCCAGCAGCTTCACGCCGGAGGCCATCTGGTTAAAAGCGCGCGTCACGGAACGAACTTCTGAAGCACCATATTCCCGCAGCGGCGGCGGAATAATGCCCTTACCGACCTGCAAAGCGGCGTGTTCAAGCTCAACCAAGGGTCGATTCTGCACCCGAATAAATAACCAGGCACCGCCAATCACCAGCAGCATTATCGCTAGCGTATAGCGGAAGAGCGGCGAGAAATCGCCCTGATGAATTTCAGTGAGAGGAACGCGCACCCAGATATCCGGTGACAGCCAGGTTTTCAGCCACACCACCGGCGTATTTTTACTGACTTCAACCCGCACATCCGTCGGGCCGCCCAGCTGTTGCGCCATCTGGTCACTCAGAAACTTGTAGTGCTGCGCCCAACGCAGGCCGCTTTCCTCCGCCGCTGCATTGGTGTACAGCGATATACCCAATTCGCGGTAAATCTCACGCCGGAACGCAGGTGGCACCTCAAGCGTGGAGCCATCTTCCAGTTGCAGACTGTCCGTCATCAGCATTCTTACTTCGTATGCCAGCACCTTATTGAACTGCTGCAAACTCGGCAAAATAGCGAAGTTGAGCACCACCAGATAGGTGGTGACCAAACTGACAAACAATAACGTGACAATCAGTAGCAACGTCCGTGCAAATGAGCTGCGCGGAGAAAAGCGCCATTGAATCATGCCTTACTGCCGTCCGGGACAAACACGTAGCCAAGGCCCCACACGGTCTGGATGTAGCGCGGGTGCGCCGGATCCTCTTCCACCATGCGGCGCAGGCGAGAAATTTGTACGTCGATGGAACGCTCCATCGCGCTGTATTCGCGACCACGCGCCAGGTTCATCAGCTTATCGCGAGACAGCGGCTCACGCGGGTGACTCACCAGCGCCTTAAGCACGGCAAATTCACCGCTGGTCAACGGCATCGGCTCATCATCGCGGAACATCTCGCGCGTGCCCAGATTCAGTTTAAATTTACCAAACGCGATAATCGCTTCTTCCTGTGATGGCGCGCCCGGCAGTTCATTTGCCTGACGACGCAGCACCGCACGGATACGAGCCAGCAGTTCACGCGGGTTGAAAGGTTTAGGAATATAATCGTCCGCGCCAATTTCCAGCCCGACGATACGGTCCACTTCTTCCCCTTTCGCCGTCACCATAATGATCGGCATCGGGTTGCTTTGGCTGCGCAAACGACGGCAGATGGATAGCCCATCCTCGCCCGGCAGCATGAGGTCCAGCACCATGAGGTGAAAGGATTCACGGGTCAGTAAACGGTCCATCTGTTCAGCATTGGCTACGCTACGTACCTGAAAACCCTGTTCAGTCAGATAACGCTCTAACAGCGCGCGCAAACGCATGTCGTCATCTACAACCAGAATTTTATAGTTTTCTTGCATTCTCTTTCTCCAAAGGCGTAATAGCGCCGACGCTGCTATTGTTCAGAAACACACGAATTACTGACAGTCGTTTCTGGTATACATTCTAGGCAAAATTGTTACAAAGCATATTAAAATTCGTGTAATCAATCATTTCCTGTGCTGTCAGTCATAAAATAATCGGCGATTTACGAAGATTACGGTTAGTAAAGATTGTCGTTTACGAAGATTATAGTAACGCCGCCGACAATAAAAAGGCACGGGGACGGTAAAAGCAGGAGAAAAGAGAGGCGGGAAGGCGTTGCCGCCCAGACTCAGGGCGACAGCGTGAAGCGGTTAACGTTAGCGCATCAGTTCATCCAGAACGACACTCACCGACGGCAGCGCGGGCTGAAAAAGGTGACGCGTTGTTTTATAGGGAAACAGGCTCTTTTCCGTCACAATCGTCTGCATGATCAGATTCTTGCAAAAAGGCTGCCCGGTCTTCCAGTGATAAACGGACACGCGGGGATCTTCATAATCGAGCAGTACACAAGGGATATGCTTTAATCCCAGCTCGGTGGCAGCACGTAACCGATGGTTGCCATCCATGATAATCCCTGTCTCTTTCTCTATCGGCACCAGCGTCGTCCAACAGCCACAACGACAGATGTCCTCCATCAGGCATTCCACGTTCGACATATCGACATTTTCAGAGGGCAACAAGAACTGCACGGGCGTAAGGGCAATGTGGTAGGTCATACTGTTAAACATTCTCCACCTCCTGACGTAACGGTCATGCGCAGCGCCGACATGACGCCGGAGCTGCCTCTCATTTACGGCGCAAGACTGACGAAATAGCCCGGCTGGTAGTCAACCGGTAAAAACTGCTGATGAAGCTGGCGGAAGGTGTCATCCGCGTTGAGATCGCGGAATAAGTCAGGATGAAACCACTCAGCCAGTTGCTGAATCGCGATGAAATCATAGGGGCCGTTGTAAAACTGATGCCAGATCGCATGGAACGCGCGTTTCTGTTTAGCGATAGTGTTGGTATAGGCCGGACGCCCCAAAAACCATTCCAGCCGCTTGCGCCCTTCAGCCATATCCTGCCCCGGCCCTAACCCAATCCAACGTCCGCCAGGTACGAAGGCCTCAAAGTTGCCGCTGGTGATCACCACTACTTCTGGGTTTTCTACAATCACCTGCTCAGGATGCATCTGCATAAAAGTGCTCGGTGCATTTTTTGCTGCCACGTTATCACCACCGGCCAGTTGCACAAATTTACCGAAATTATCCGGGCCAAACGTCAGGCAGCACTCATCGGTATAGCCACCCAGTCGCTCAACGAACACACGCGGAGAACGCGGATGTTTCGCTGCCAGCACGTCGGAAACGCGTTTTAACTGCGCCTCGCGGAATGCAAGAAACGCTTCGGCGCGTGCTTCCTGATTAAACAGCTTGCCGAACAGACGCATGGTCGGCGCGGTATTTTCCAGCGGGTGATAGCGGAAATCGACGTAGACGATCGGGATCCCGACGCTATCCAGTATCCGGTCGTAGCCCGCATCGACAATCGCCCGCTGTGCTTCAATGTTCATAATGATGACGTCAGGCTTCAGCGACACCGCCTGCTCCACGTCAAACGTGCCTTTCTCCGTGCCATCAAACGTCGGGATCGTTGCCAATTGAGGAAAGCGGTCGAGATACTGGTGCCACGTTGCTGGATCGGACTGAATCAGATCGCGCCGCCAGGCAACAATTCTTTTCGCCGGATCTTCCTTGTCGAGCATCGCCACCAGATAAAGCTGACGCCCCTCTCCCAGCATCACGCGCTGCACCGGCGTGTTGACTCTCACCTCACGCCCCAATACGTCCTTGATAACGGTTGAGGTTTGCGTAGCCTGCCCCACCAGCGGCAACAGGAACACCATCAACAGCACACTCAGGAATAACGGACGGCGACACTGCCGCTTCCAGCTATTAAACATTTTCGATATTTCCCTTCGTCGAGAGAGAGTCATGTTTTTCCGCCTGTATCCGCAGATGTCGTAGCAGCATCAGAGCAACCAGGAAGGTCACCAGATACGCGGCGCCAACGCAGAAGAATAGCGAACGTAATCCGGGGGTGTAGAGAACTAACCCGCCCAAAGAAATACCTAGAATCGAGGCAAATTGGCTGACGCTTTGCGCCACGCCGAGTATATAACCCTGCTGTCCCGCCCCCGCCGCACGGGAAATCATCGCCATCAGAACCGGCGTGGTTGCCCCTAGCAGCACACCCCACAGGAAGTAAAGCGGGATGAAAATCGCAATATTCAGCATTGTGGCAGCAGTCAATGTCACGATGGCACAGGCCATCGTGACCACACACAGACGGCTCAGCGTCTGTGGCAGTGAGAAGTTTTCAAAATAGCGCGCCCACAGCGACGCGGAGACAATCACGCCCGTTGCCTGCAAGCCATAGCACAGACCGATAATCCATTTATCCACCTGAAAGAAACCGTCCATGTAGAGGGAAAATGGCGTTTGCGGAATCATCCGGCTAGTCAGCAGCAGGCCAGAAATCAGCAGCAAGCCCGGAATCGGCGACAGCGCCCAGAGCCGTTTGCGGGGTATGTTGCTCTCCTGCGTGTCCTTGATCGAAACAGCAGGAGTCACGGGGGCAACATGCGGCAGGAACAGCGCCACGGTCATGCCACATAAAGCACACAGGATCGCGGCACTCAGGTTGATCCAGAAGAAGTTCAGATAATCGAGAATCAGCCCGCCGACAATTGCGCCCAGCAGCGATCCCACGTTGGTAGAGACCTGAAGCCAGGCAAACAGCCGCGTGCGCTGTAACGGGCTGACCACCGCGACGCCATACGCCTGCGCGGGCGCAATATACCCCGCACAAGCCCCCTGAATAAAACGCAGCGCGACTATTGTCCAGATGTCATTGGCCCACGCCAGCCCGAGCTGGGTCAACGCCAGCCCAAACAGCGCGCGGATCATCATGGCTTTGTTGCCCAACCGATCGCCCATTCGGCCCCAGAAAGCGCTGGTCAGCATAATACCCAGCATCGGCCCGACGTATACCGCAATCCCCGCGATACTCAGTTCCGCACCGGACGACATACTTTCCAGATGCAGCGGCCAAAACGGCCCGCTCATCTCCATCGCCCCCATCGCCACCAGCTGTACGACAAACATAAAGTGGATGATGAAAGCGACCTGCCCACTTAAGCGCATGCATCAGTTCCTTCTGCTTTCACGGCGTCACCCCGTCTCATTTCAGCCACTGTAGCGGAAAATAATCGGGACGATCCTGCGTGGAGGCTCCCATGTAATCGCTACACCACCGGTAGACTTCATCAATGTAAGGGACGCTAACCGCCAGATGCTCCGAAAGGGTCACTAACAGACTCAGGCCGTAGGCGATATCCTCCTGAAACACCCGGTGCTGGGTATCAAATACGTACCCGCCAGCATCATGCTTTCGCAGTGGCAAACCGATGCCGTAGTAGGCCTGATTGGTACGCAGTACGGAGAGCATCGTGTGTGCATCGGCAATCTGATCGCCATAGGCATCGATAATCTCCTGCTTGAGCGGCAGCACCGAATCCAACTGCACGCCAAGCCGCGTTTCCAGTGCCGCACACAGCCGCTGATTCTCTTCATCCATACGTTCCAGATAATATGCCCCCAATTCAGGGCAGTCGTTCCACCAACACAGCGGCTGCGAGAAGGGCCGCGCATGCCACTGGCCGTAGGGGCCGATCAGGCCATAAATTACTGCACTGTGCATAATCGGGTTACCCGGTGTCAGCGTGATCTCCAGATAGTCCGGCAATAGCACCACGGGCGCAGAATAGAGCCGTTGCAACAGCGCCATCAGCGCCTGCTGGCTCACAGCGGTTTCGCGCCGATGGGTGGCGACATACAGCGTGGCCTTTTCACCGCCCATCTTGATCGACTGACCTGACACTAAATCAAACGCAATGTGCGCGACGTCCTTCATGCCCCAGATCACCGCATTCGGCCGTGCAGCCAGCTCACGCTCAGCCAGCCAGTCAAAGCCACAAAAACCGGGGATCGCACCAACGTAGACCGGCTTATCGATAGGCAAATGGGGAACGATCCGTGTCAGAAGATCGGCACGAAAGTGGGCAGGAACGGTGATAATAACAACGTCGGCATCACGACAGGCTTCCGCCGGGTCGCAGGTCACGCAGTCCGGGGTGGCTGTCAGCGTTTCGCCATCCGGCAGCAACGCGTGTAGCCGTTTACCGTGCTGCTGATAGTCTTCCGGCAGTCGGGGATGACTGCCCAGTAGTGTCACCTTGACGTCTGGCCGTTGTTTAAACAGTACCGTGGCAAGATGGCCGGTTTTACCGGCCCCGCAAATCACCACGTTAAGCGGCTGCCCGCTTAGCGTTTCGCGCATCCTTGACTCCTTAGCTTGCCTGCTCCAGAGAAATCGCGTTGCCCAGCCAGCGATCGAGATCGTGCCACACGCCACTATCCGTGAGATTACGCGCCGCCAGCCACTCTTCGTTAAACACCGTGTGCAGGTATTTTTCACCGCCGTCGGCAATCGCCAGTACGACGTTACCGCCGATACGATCCTGATAGATCAGCTCCAGCGCTTTATAGATCACCCCGCCCGTTGAGCCGCCGACCAGCAGCCCGTAATGTCGTGCGACATAACGGGCCGTTTCAAACGCTTGTGCATCTGAAACCTGTTCGCCACAGTCGATGCAGCTGTAATCCAGTACCAGCCCCACGGTGTCACCTGCTGGCGTACCGGTACCGGACTGATAGTAAGGTTTACCGGGGTGGCCGAAGACGATAGAGCCAACCGGCTCAACAGCAATGGTCACAATATCCGGGTTATGGACTTTCAGGCCGTGTGAGATGCCAGTCATCGATCCGCCCGTACCCACGCAGCCGACAAACGCGTCAATCTTGCCAATCTGGCTGAATAACTCGCGGACAAAATCGGCATAGCCGCCTGCATTCGCCGCGTTATCCGACTGGTTCATAAACACCGCGCCGGGGATTTCCTCCGCGAGCTGTGCCGCCATACGCTGGCGCTCCACCACCGCCACTTCGTCTTCGCCGTAGTCGCCGGAGACATAGCGAATTTCTGCACCGAGCGCGCGCATGATGGCAATCTTGTCCTGTGCCGCATGATGATCGACCACGGCGATAAAGCGCAGACCGTATTCAATCGACGCCAGCGCCAGCCCGATGCCGGTATTACCCGATGACGACTCGACAATCGTGCCGCCGGGACGTATTTTTCCTGACTTCAGTCCAGCGACAATCATGTTTCTCGCCATGCGATCCTTCATGCTGCCGCCGGGGTTGTTCTTCTCCACTTTTAAAAACAAACGCGCATCCCCATAGGGAACGGGAATTTGTATAACGGGCGTATTACCAATTAAATCAGTTACTTTATTCAGGATCATGGTTCTGCTCCATTCAGTTATCACTGGAAAAAATCAGCTCACCTTTCTTACCTTTGAAAGCGCACAGGCGCGCAGGCAGCGGATGTCGATGAAACGCGTTTTCCAGCAGGTCCATCTGGTATCCCGCCGTATTCGCGTAAATCAGTAAATCGCCTGGCTGCGGCACGGTTTGAAAATGAATCAATCGGTTCGTAATGACATCGTCGTCCAGACAGCTGTGTCCGGCGATCCAGGCTTTACCCGGCGTCGGACGTGTGTCTTTTTTGACAGAAAAAACATGCAGAGGATCAATCAAAAACTCAGAGTTAAACCAGGTCTCGCACGCGCTGAAGCTGCTGCCTTCGACAAACACGACATGGTTGCCATCCGGCTGGCGGCGCGTTCGCGTGACGCGAAACACGGTAATCGCACTTTGGTCGGCCAGACTGCGTCCCGGTTCAATCGCCAGAATCAGGTCGTGCTGTTTCAGTATGTCCGCCACACAATACTGCCCGATAGAAGCTGACAAGAATGCCTCAAGATAGTCGGCTGCCGAGCGCTCGCCGCCATACGGGTAAAACGACGTCGGCACCTGACCGTGGCGGTAATCTGCCTCATTCTGCTCCGCCACATACGTCTGATAGCGAGAAGCCGAAAGATATTGAATCGGCAATCCACCGCCGATATCAATAATGGCGGGCTCCAAACCCCGTGCCCGCGCCTGCTCCAGTAATGGCAGCAGCTCAGCGAATGCGGCCACACGGGTATCGGGCTCATAGCCGCCCAGATGGAAATGGAAGCCTTCAAGATGAAGTACATCCTGTCTGGTGCTCAACATCTCCAGACAGCGCATAACCTCAGCAGCCAGCATGCCAAAACGGCTGGCCTGTGCGAACGATGGGCGATAGCGCAGCAGTACCCGTACCGGTTTCGTCACACGTAACAACGCCGCCAGCGCCAGCACCTCAGCAAACTCTTCAGGCGAATCCAGCACGATAAGCGCACGGTGATGCACCAGTTCAGTCAGAAACTCCCGCGTTTTTGCCGGACCGGTGGCGCACAGGCGCGCACCATCGCAACCTGCACGTAGCGCATCTTTCAGTTCCTGCAAACTGGAAACATCCACGCCGACGCCCGCGTTCACGGCCGCCTGTACCAGCCCCGGCGATTTGTTCACCTTCGCGCCGTAGTACAGGCGGCAGTCCACGTCGTGACGCTGCAACACGGTTCGCAATGCCGAAATATTGTTAGCCACGGTGTGCGGCCAGACAATATTCAGCGGCGACCCATACTGTTCAACCAGCCATGACAACCTTTGCGGCGAGTTGAAAAGAAACTGCTCAATCTCACTATCCAGATAAGGCGTCAATCTCTCAGGCCAGTGGGCCTGCGTAACAGCGGGGGAAGACACTGCGGCAAAGCTAAACAGGTTGCTCATCGCTATCTCCTTAACATTCAGTTCCTGAAAAATTCATATCCTTAAAAATCAACCGCTACGGAAAGCATCAGCGTCCGTGGCGTTCCTTGCGATACCGTGCTGAACGACGTCACGCCAGACCAGTAATTGCGGTCAAAGGCGTTAAGTACATCTGCACGGAACGTGGTAGGGGCGTTATAGATTCGCGTCTTGTAACGCGCGCCGAAATCAACGGTGGTCCAGGAAGGAATAGACTGGGTATTGATGGTGTTAACGTTCTGCTTCCCGTTATGGGTGACGTTGGCGTTCAGCGTCAGATCGCGCAGGAACGGCAGGTCATATTCCACGCCAGCGTTAGCCTGAAAACGCGACGTGCCCGGCGCGCGCTTACCCTGAGCCCCCGGCGTCACGCTTTTGGTCAGTTCGGCATCCAACAGCATCACCCCCCCGGTTAAACGCAGATCCTCCAGCGGTGAGCCAACCACATCGAGCTCAATACCCCGATTGCGCTGCTCGTTAGCGTCAACAAACGTGCCGTTAACCAGCGCGCCGCTTGGCTTGGTGATCTGGAAAACGCTCAGCGTGGAGATCGTCCCCAGCGCATCCACTTTCACCCCAGCTTCATACTGTTTGCTCTTATAGGGCGTGAGTACCTGCCCCGCATTGCTCGCCGTGGTAGGAGCGACATCGCCTTTACTCAGCCCCTCGATGTAGTTGGCATAGAGCGAGACGCGCTGCCAGGGTTTAACAATCACCCCGAGCATCGGGGTGATTGCGCTCTTGTCATAAGAAGAGCGCACCCCACCATCCGGTGCGGAGAAGTTATCCGAGTTGATCTGCTGATAACGTAAACCACCTGTA
Organism: Pectobacterium zantedeschiae; assembly: GCF_004137795.1. GTDB lineage: Bacteria > Pseudomonadota > Gammaproteobacteria > Enterobacterales > Enterobacteriaceae > Pectobacterium > Pectobacterium zantedeschiae. The sequence goes on along the minus strand of NZ_NWTM01000004.1, from coordinate 174,942 downwards.
ACTTGTAGTACGTCGTTCCAGAAGCCGAGCGTATCCGCCAGCGCGATACCCGACAGCGCGGTGGAGGAACGTTTGTATGTACTAGAAGGCGCGGCAATATCCTGTGCCGGAACATAAACCGGATTATAAATATTTGAATCAATCGCCGTTCCTGCCCTGCTGGCGCTGGCCTGACGATCGCGATAGTAGCTGGTCTGTGCCGACAGCTTGTGCGTCACCGATCCGGTTTCCACATCCGCACGAACACCGGTCGCCAAGGTGTAGCGGCTGGTGGTAAAGCGATAATTCCCTACGCCGGAACGAATATCGCCGTTATTGTTGGTAACCTGCGGCACTTGCTCCGACAGTCGGCTTACGTGTGCGCTGGAGCCACCCAAATCGGTAAACCAGGTGACGTTATCCGCCAGATCGTATTCGGTATGCAGCAGCACCGACTGATCTTTGGAGTGCCAGAAGCCCCACGGCTGGGAAATATTGTTATTGCCATCCGGCGCGTCGGGCACAGTCACCCCCGCCGCAAACGAATAAGGTCGCGACGGTGCACGGGTTTTCAGGTGCTGCGTAATGAGATCCAACGTGGCGCGGAAACGTTCTGATGAAAAATCCAGCCCAAGTGCGCCGACCTGTGTGCGCTTGTCGCTACCGTTCCACACCGTGTCGCCGTAGCCATAGTTGCCATTAAAACGAACGCCGAGCAGATTGTTATTTTCCAGCGCATAGACGCGAGAAATATCCGCATGCTGCGTGAATTGGGAATCAGACTGCCAGCTGGTGGTGAGGCGGGTCAGATTGCCTACGGTGGTCGGACGCTTGGTCACGGCATTAATCACGCCGCCCACGCTGCTGTTAGGCGACAGCCCATACAGCAGCGCCGAAGGCCCTTTCAGTACTTCCACCCGTTCAATGTAGTCGGTCATCAGTTGATAGTTGGGGGCAACACCGTAAACGCCGTTCATGGCGATATCGCTCAGGTTTCCTTCGTTGAGTGGAAAACCGCGGATGTAGTAAGAATCCAGCAGGCCCCCCTGAGAACTACTCACCCGCACCGAGGCGTCATGGGCAACGACCTGTCCCAGCGTTTGTGCCTGTTTGTTTTCAATAAACGATGAGGTCACGTTGCTGACGTTAAACGGCGTATCCATGACATCCTTTTTGCCCAGCAATCCGGTGCTGGACGAACGTGCCGACATACCGCCTGCCACCAGCCCCTGCGCAGCTTCGGCGTCTTTGGCTTCAACCACAATAGTGGAATCATCGCGCTCGCCCGTTTCAGCCTGCACAGGTATCGCGATGCCGCTTAGCACGGCCATTGCCGCCGTTACGGCGACGGCCAACGCGGAGGGAATAGGAAAACGCGTTTTCCCGGTAGGTGGAGTGAAGTTCTTCCTGGCGTTCATCAACAAAGTTATCCATCTCAAAATGAGGATTGAAAAGATGCTCCCGTTTTTCAGTCGGTGAGGCAGGAGCATCGCCATACATCACGACCCGATGCGGATTTCTTCCTCTTCGGTGAGGAAGGGATTGCTCAGGCCGTGCTGAATCCGGTAGTCGCGATATTCCTGGATATGCATGCGCAGCAGCGAACGCGTATACCAAGGTTGGGTCAAAAACATGTCGCGTTCGGTCTGCCACAGCTCGCCATCAACGCGCGACTTCACGGCGTCAAACGCCGCTGCGGTTTCCTCTTTCATCACTTGCCACAGTCGAGCATCGGCAAAGCCATATTCCGCGCTAAGCGCCAGCGCCAGTTCGTGCAGGTGGCTGACAAAACAGGCATCGACGACAAACATCCGCACGGGTTCAATATCGCCTTCAAATACCGTGGGCAGAATGCCGGGCCAGACGTAAGGTTGCAGGTGATAGCCGCGCTGGCGCAGTAGCGGCGCATAGGTGCGCCCGTCACCGAAATCGCGGATTAACAGTCCCTGCGCGACGCCTTCAGATGAAAAGAGGATCTGGCTGTTCTGCTGATGCGCTTCCAGCCCGATGCCGTACAGCAGATAGATGGCGATGACAGGACGGGTAACGGCGCGAACGTATTGACGAAACCACGCTTCAGCGCCAAGCTCGGACAGCGTAACCAACTCGGTGAACAGCGGTTGGTCGCGGTGAGGCAGCGCCGTAAACAGCGTGGCGACGGTCACGGGCAGCGAGCCGTCAGAACGTTCATAGGCGTGGGCATCACGGAAGACGACGGAGAGGTGTTTGCCCAGTGCGTCATCCTGATGCACCGCGTGTTTGTAGTGGAATGCGGCCTCTTCGCGGAAAAACTCCAGCCGCTGCTCAAATCCGCCTTCCTGCGTCAGAATCGCTTCGATAATGGTGCTAATACGCGGCCCCATATGGATCGATTTTGCCTGTAAGCTGCGCATTTCGCTGGTCATCCAGATGGCGACAGGCAACTTGATAAACGGGGAAGAAGGGGGTTCAACGGGCAAGACGGTACGGAAAGACATACCCGGCAGCGTGATGAGATCGGGGCCGTCGGTGAGCAAAATCCCTTCGGCGATCTCATCCACATAGTGGGATTTCACCCAGTTTTCCAGATGCCAGCTGTGAATTGGCAGTGGCAGCCACTGCGTCTCATCCAGCCCTTGTTGATTCAAGCGCTGTTTCCAGTCCTGCCAGAGCGCAGGAAACGCCTGAGCAAACCATTGATGAAAATCATCAACGTGCGGCATGCATTCCACATACGCCATATCGCGGCGCAGTGCGGTAATACGCAGCGGTACACGGGCATTGAATTCGGGCGACAGCAGTTGGACGTCTTCGTCACTCAAGCCCGGACGGGATTTCCAGGTTGGATAATAGGGATGCCCTTCCAGCGATCCCCACTGATCGAGAAACATCGCAGCGTCGCGAATACTTCGCTGCCGACGCAGCCACTGCGTGAAATATTCCTGTCCATCCTGCTGCATGGCATCAGCCACCTCAGCACGCCATTGACACCGATAACGCCGGGCGTTCGTATCGTTACGGATACTATTGCCGACATCTTTTTTCAGGCCATTAATACCGCTGTCTTCAGGATGAAAATCAAAACTATCACGGAGTAAATCAATCAACTGCTCGTGATCAGTAATGGGGAAAGACACACCATTGGAATTAATGTGATAAATATTTCCATTATTAATATAAGTGTTTGCCGGGGCCGAATAAATATCATCAAACTTCAATTCGCCATTGCTGTCGCGCAAAGAAAACGTTGCCTGACCGTAATTAACCTCAGTAAAAATCAGGTTATATTTATTCAAAATTCCTTCCGCGAAAAAGCAGCGAATCAATCGCCTTAACGCATTTTTATTTGAATAATCAGAGAGAAAATCATCTGAAATCTTCCGTATATCCCTGTGTTCAACTGCGTCTACCTTGATATTCATAACCACTCCTCATACCGATAAAACAAGTAATAATTGATTGCAGTAACGTATAAAAGGGTGTCATTAGACCTCGGGTTAACACATCCCGAAACTTAATAAAAATGTCGCGATTGATAGATTGAAAAATAATGAACGGAAAGCTAGCATATCACCAACGACAATGTAAATAGGTATCATTCTTATTCGCAACTAATTAGTTACATTTTTATAAATTCATTTTTTATCAATTAAATAAGCAAAGGAGAACAGCATGGAACACGCTAAGACCTACCTCTTCGTGCCTGGAAATGCGCCTCATCGCTTTCAACATGCCATCAGCTGTGGAGCCGATGCGGTGATATTTGATCTGGAAGATGCTGTTCATCCTGATGAAAAAAATCAGGCTAGAGAAAATATTATCCAGTGGTATGAAAACGATACTCCCGTCTCTGAAATAAATTGTAAAAAACATATACGTTTAAATAAATTTGGATCACCAGAATTCAATCAAGACATAGAGTTTCTAAATAAACTCAATAATAAAGAGAGATTAAGAAATAGAACCGCATCCAGGCATGAAATAGCCACACAGGAAATTGTCTTACCGAAAATAGAGTCCGCGGCAATGTTGAATGAAGCGCGGAAAATGATAAGTCGTAATAGATTGGAAAACGTGAATATTATTGCGATTATTGAGACTGCTCGGGGATTACATAATGCGGAAGAAATTTGTGCCGCAGGTGTAGAAAGGGTGGCGTTTGGTTCACTAGATTTCTCACTCGATATCCATTGCGATCAATCTTTACACGCATTGCTGTATGCCAGGAGCCGTATTGTACTGGCGTCCAGATTGGCTGATTTACCGCCGCCAATAGATTGCGTTAATCCTGACTTCACGCACCATGAGCGAGTGCTGGCTGACGCATTACATGCGCGCTCGATCGGCTTCTCGGCCAAACTCTGCATCCATCCCTCACAGATCGATGCTGTTCAGCAGGCTTTCACGGCAGATAGCAGCAAAATAGACTGGGCAAAACAGGTTTTGAAAGCGGCCGAACACAGCTACGCTTTCCAGATAAACGGCGAGATGGTGGACTTACCCGTCATTGAACAGGCCAGACAGCTCTTGCGGGCACAAAATTCAGATAACTAAACCTGTTTTAGGATACATGGCGTTTTTTACGTCAGCGGTGAATCCGCCCGGCGTGAACCGGGCGACGCTCATGACTTAACGTAATCAATCGCGTTGACGAACCACTCACGCGGGCCGTCTGGCGTGTTCACGGTGAACTCTTCATCAACCGCTTTTTTCAGCATCGCGCGTGCCATCGGTGAATCGATCGAAATATAGTCTTTACTGTCGCCATAGATCTCGTCTGGGCCGACAATCCGCAAGCGCTTCACATCACCTTGCTCATTTTCGATCTCTACCCAGGCACCAAAAAATACGCTGCCATCCTGCTGCGGTGAATAATCAACGATTTTCAATTCCGTCAGACACTTTCTCAGGTAACGCACACGACGATCGATCTGGCGTAATAGACGCTTATTATAGGTGTAGTCCGCATTTTCCGAGCGATCTCCCAGACTCGCCGCCCAGGATACGATTTTAGTAATTTCCGGGCGCTTTACATTCCAGAGATGCTCGTGCTCTGCTCGTAATTTTTCATACCCCTCGCGGGTAATCAGATTGGTTTTCAAGTCAATAACCCCGTTAGGCTCTTAGTCAGTACCACGTTCTTCAAAATATCCGCGCGCAAAAAATCGCACGTTCATTACACAGATTTACAATTTTGGCTAATAATCTATCAACAGACATAAATATGTCATTTCTATCCCGTACTTTTAGCCACGGAGAGCTACGGAGAACGATTTATGTTTAGCTTAGACGCCATTCTGCAAGATCTTGCCCCGCATCGCCATACGCCACCCTGGCAGAAAACGGTTTTGCGTTCTCTGCTATTTGAAAATGAAATGCAGCAATTTGCGCGGCGTTACCCGCACTTGAAAGGATTGGATCTGGTCGAACAGATCCTTGATTACTTCAACTTCAGTTGCGAAATGGTCGAGGGGGATTTAGAGAATATCCCCAGCCAGGGGCCGGTGGTGCTGGTCGCCAACCACCCGATTGGCTCACTGGACGGCCTGGCGTTATTACGCACCGTCGCCAGCGTCAGGCCCGATGTCCGCATCGTCGCCAGCCAGCTACTCTCTTATGTCGCCCCGCTCAAAAATCTGTTTTTTTCCGTCGATAACTTCAACAACCGTACCAAACGCCAGCAAATCAGCGCCATCCAGCAGCATCTGGAAGGCGACGGCGCGATCATCGTATTCCCTGCTGGCGAGGTTTCACGTGCCAGCCTGCAAGGTATTCGTGATGGTCATTGGCACAACGGATTTATCCGCATGGCAAGCAAAGCCCGTGCACCCGTAGTACCCATCCATATCGGCGGACGCAACAGTACGCTGTTCTATCTCTCCTCCATGATTTATCGCCCGCTGTCCACCCTTCTGCTAGTCAGAGAAATGTTCGGTCAGCGTGGGCAAACTCTCAAACTGCGTATCGGAGCCAGAATTCCCTATACGTCCTGGAGCCAAGGCGAATGGAACGCCAACGATCTGGCGGCCCGCTTCCGGCGACATGTTTATCGATTGGGACAAGGAAAACCTGGCTGCTTTGTGGGTGAGAAGCCCATTGCGCTGGCCGAAGATCGTGTGCTGCTGAAGCGCGCGCTGTCAGAGTGTGAAACGCTGGGCACCACGCCGGATGGCAAAGTGGTCTATCTGTATCGGCGCGGTGAAGAGGATTACGTACCGCTGTTGCGTGAACTCGGACGCCTGCGTGAAATCGCCTTCCGCGCCGTGGGCGAAGGCTCCGGTCAGCGCCGCGATCTGGACAGCTATGACGATGACTATATGCACCTGATCCTATGGGACGATCGCGAGCTAGAGATTGTGGGTGCTTATCGCTTTATCTCAACGGCAAGCCTGATCGCCGAAAAAGGGAAAAGCGGCCTCTATAGCCACAGTCTATTCCAGTACGGCGACGAAATGGACCCGATACTGGCGTCAGGCATTGAACTGGGACGCAGTTTTATTCAACCAAAATACTGGGGTAAACGCGGACTGGATTATCTGTGGCTGGGTATTGGTGCTTATCTGGCGCGTTATCCAGAACATCGCTATCTGTTTGGTCCTGTGTCACTTTCTGGCACCTTACCGTCAAATGCCCGCGATTTGCTGGTCGCTTTTTATCGGCTGCACTTCTCGCCAGATTTGCCAATGGCAACATCACGCCGCCCCTACCCTGCCTCGTTACCCGATGTCTTAAAACAGTTTGGAGGCACCGACTATCAAGAGGATCTCACACGGTTGAAAAGCATGCTCAGCAATATGGGCTGCGCCATTCCAACACTCTACAAGCAGTATTCGGAGCTGTGTGAGCCCGGAGGCGTGCGATTTATCGACTTTGGCATCGATCCCGATTTCAATAACTGCATCGACGGTCTGGTGTTAATTGATATCTCCCGCTTTAAACCACAGCGTTATCAGCGCTATATTGCCCCTTTTATCAGCGATAAAACCTCTTGATTGATTAGTGCGTTAGCCTCTGAAGGGCTAACGCACCACTTCCCTTCGTGCCAATCGTTTCAGAACCGAGATACGCGGAACGCGTTTTGTCTCTCAGATCACACATTTCATACGAAATCCCTCTCACGGTAATTTACGTGATCAACTGAACGCTTTTCCTGCCGATATTAAAGATATTCTTATCGATATGTTTTTGAATGCGGGAGTGGCCGATGTATCCCGAAAATGCTAAACATAGCTATAATACCTTGTCATTACTTGCATCGGTTACGATAGCAAGCACCCACCGTTATACCTTCATAGCATGTCAAAAAATTAAGGATGTTTATGAATATGCTGAACAGAATCAAACTCGGCAAGATGCTGGGTATGGGATTTTCTCTGGTTATCATCATCAGCCTGATGGTGGCATTCTTCGGACGACTCCAACTGGTTGGGCTGGGTAACGACATTGACCGACTTTCGGGCACTACGCTAGCCAATATGTTATTGATTCAGGAAGTTAAAGCCGGTTTTGATGCCAATGCTCGCCTGATCCGCAACATTGCGATTAGCACGGACCCTGCACAAATCAAGCAGGAAAAGCAGTTCGTTGATGAGCAAATCGCCCGTAATACCGCCAACCTGAAAAAGCTGGGGCAACAGTTGGATACCGCAGGAACTAGCGCGCTGTTGAAGCAGTTTCAGGATACCCGCCCGCCGTACCTTGCCGCGTTTTTGAAAGCCATAGAACTGGTGCAATCCACCGATCCACAACGGCGTCTACAGGGTAACGCTATTATTCTCAATGAGATGCAGACTGCACAAAACGCGCTGTTTAAAGTGTTGGACGCGATGATGGCCTCACAACAGCAGGATACCAACGAGATTGTCAGCCACGCCCAGCATAGCGCGCAATCCGGCAGCGTCATCATGCTGATTCTCGCCCTTGCCGCCACCGCGATGGCCGCAGTCGTAGCCTGGTTGATTACCCGCACGTTAAAAAATCAGCTGGGTGGCGAACCACTTTATGCGACCCACATTGCCCGGCAGGTGGCCGATGGCGATCTGGCTGTCGATATCAACATCAAGCCGGACGATCACAGCAGCCTGTTAGCCACTATGCATCATATGAGTAATAACCTCGGTGATATCGTCGAGCAAGTGCGACAGAGCAGCGAAGCCATCGCTTCCGGTTCCAGCCAAATCGCCGCAGGCAGCGAAAATCTTAGCCAACGCACCGAAGAACAAGCTGCCAGCTTGCAGCAAACCGCCGCATCGATGGAGCAGATGAGTCAGGCCATTCGTCAAAATGCGCATACCGTGCGTAGCGCCACGCAACTTGCCAGCCAGGCCAGCGAAACGGCAACGAAAGGTGGTGATGCCATCAGCGATATGGTCATTACGATGAAAGAGATCTCCACCAGCTCGCACAAAATCCGGGACATTATTAGCGTCATTGATGGCATCGCCTTTCAGACCAATATTCTGGCGCTGAATGCGGCGGTCGAAGCCGCTCGTGCAGGCGAGCAAGGTCGCGGCTTCGCCGTGGTAGCCGGAGAGGTTCGTTCACTGGCACAGCGCTCTGCCTCCGCAGCCAAAGAGATTGCGGTACTGATCAACACCAGTGTCGAGAAAGTTGAAGCAGGGAATCGTCTGGTTGAAGACACTGGCAGCACAATCGATGAACTGGTACGTCAGGCACGCAGCGTGGCAGATTTAATCGGCGAGATCGGGACGACCACGCAGGAACAGGAATCCGGCATTTCGCAAATCCATGATGCAGTGAACCAGCTCGATCAGGTTACGCAGCAGAACGCAACGCTGGTTGAAGAGTCCGCCAATGCAGCAACCAGCCTGAGCGAACAGTCGTCCCATCTGGTCACACTCATGAACCATTTCCACCTGCGAGGCACGCCAGCAACCCGTCCCGCACCGATGACAAAGAAAGCACAACCGACCCGCTTGGCACTTGCTCCGGCAGGAAACACGCAGGATAACTGGGAAAAATTCTAACGCATTTCCCCTCCCCCTGATGCCGCAGCATCGGCATCAGGGGGCAATCGCATTAGTCCTTCATTTGAGAAACATTATCCCTTCTGAGAAACATCATTTCTTCTGAGAAACATAGTCCCGACGCGGCTGTCCGGTATAAATTTGGCGTGGGCGGTAGATGCTGATTTCCTGCTGTTTGTGCATTTCATCCCAATGCGCGATCCAACCGATCGTCCTGCCAACGGTAGAAATGACGGTAAACATCGACGGCGGTAGCCCCATCGCTTTCAGGATGACGGAGGTATAGAAATCGACGCTCGGGTAGAGTTTATTCTCCAGAAAATACGCATCCGTCATGGCGATATGTTCCAGCTCCATCGCCACCTGCAACAGGCTGTCTTCCGTGCCAAGTTCATTCAGCACTTCGTAACAGGTTTTACGCAGAATCGCCGCGCGTGGATCGAAGTGCTGATAGACCGAGTTACCGAATCCCATCAGACGGAATGAGTCACAGCGGTCTTTCGCACGCCGTACAAATTCAGGAATGCGATCGACCGTTTTAATCTCTTCCAGCATGTGCATGCAGGCTTCGTTCGCACCGCCGTGCAGCGGCCCCCACATCGACGCCAGCCCAGCCGCAATGCAGGCGAACGGATTCGCGCCAGAAGAGCCAGACGCTCTGACCGCCATGGTGGACGGGCATTGACCATGATCGGCATGCAGAATCAGGATGCGGTTCATCGCCCGTTCCAATACCGGATTGACTTCATATTTCTCTGCCGGAATCGAAAACAGCATGTGCAGGAAGTTGCCAGTATAGGAGAGAGAATTACACGGATAGACGGACGGCTGTTCGACGGAGTATTTGTAGCACATCGCTGCCAACGTCGGCATTTTTGACAACAATCGCACTGCCGCCAGTTCGCGGTGCTCTGCGTTGTGGATATCCAATACATCGTGATAGAACGCGGCCAATGCGCCAACGACCGCACACATCAGCGCCATCGGATGGGAATCGCGACGAAAGCCGCTGAACATCCGGGTAATCTGCTCATGCACCAGCGTATGGCGGGTAATGTTATCAGCAAATTTCGCATACGCCTCCGGTGAAGGCGCTTCGCCGTGCAGCAGGATATAACAAACCTCAGTAAAGTCGCACTGCTCGGCAAGCTGTTCGACAGGGAAGCCCCGATGCAGTAACACGCTGTTCGCTGCGTCAATATAGGTAATTGCCGACTCACATCCTGCCGTATTGGCGAAACCGGGGTCATAGCTGCACAACCCGTGTTCACCGAGAGGGCGAATATCCACCGCCGCTTTCCCCAATACGCCGGAACGCATTTCCAGCGTAATATCCGCCTGCCCTTCTGCCGCCAACGTGGACGTTCTGACTGTCATGAATCTTCCTCCTGCCCGAATAATGATGTTGTTCCCGTCCGCTCTCACAGGCTTTGGATAGGTAACCCCGTGCTATACGCCCTGATTAACGCGACGCTCAATTTAAAACGGCACTCAATTTACAGCGACACTTAATTTACAGCGACACAAGGCCAACGTATGTCATACGCTAAAATCGTGAGTGGGTTGCAAGAATCTGACGGAATATTGATTTAGGTAAAGATTGTTGCGTTGAACAGTCCGAGATCTTCCACGCTTTCCAGACGGCGGCGGCTGGCATTTTGCACGCTCAATCCGTATAACTGTCCTCACTTGTTTACTCCAATACTTATTTATTCCACTACTTATTTACTCCACTAACTTGATGACGATTGATATCAGACCTATGAATGATTCATTAAGCCAAATTATCGCCAGCGAATTGCAGGCGCGCACGGAGCAGGTAGACGCCGCAGTCCGCCTGCTGGACGAAGGAAATACCGTCCCTTTTATCGCCCGTTACCGTAAAGAAGTGACCGGCGGGCTGGATGACACCCAACTACGCCAGCTCGAAACGCGTCTCGGTTACCTGCGTGAACTGGAAGATCGACGCCAGACTATTCTGAAATCCATCGACGAGCAGGGAAAGTTAACCGCGCAGCTCGCTACCGCCATTAACGGCACGCTGAGCAAAACCGAGCTTGAAGATCTCTACCTGCCGTATAAACCTAAGCGACGCACGCGTGGACAAATCGCGATTGAAGCCGGTCTGGAACCGTTGGCTGACGGCCTATGGCAAGACCCAAGCCAAGAGCCGGAACTGACGGCACAGGCTTATGTCGATGCCGAGAAAGGCGTAGCAGACGTGAAGGCCGCGCTGGACGGCGCACGTTACATCCTGATGGAACGCTTTGCCGAAGACGCAACGCTGCTGGCAAAAGTGCGTCATTATCTGTGGAAAAACGCGCATCTGGTTTCCCGCGTGGTAGAAGGGAAAGAGGAAGAAGGCGCGAAGTTCCGTGACTATTTCGATCATCACGAACCGATTGCGCAGGTGCCCTCACACCGCGCGCTGGCAATGTTCCGTGGGCGTAACGAAGGCGTACTGCAACTGGCGTTGAACGCCGATCCGCAACACGAAGAAGCACCGCGTGAGAGCTACTGTGAACAGATTATTATCGACCATCTGAATCTGCGGCTAGGCAACGCGGCAGCCGACAGCTGGCGGCGCGCCGTCATTAGCTGGACGTGGCGCATCAAAGTCCTACTGCACCTTGAAACCGAGTTGATGGGCAGCGTGCGTGAAAAAGCCGAAGACGAAGCGATCAACGTTTTCGCCCGTAACATGCACGATCTGCTGATGGCCGCGCCTGCGGGCATGCGCGCCACCATGGGTCTCGATCCGGGTCTGCGTACCGGCGTAAAAGTCGCGGTAGTGGATGCCACCGGCAAGCTGGTCGCGACCGACACCATTTATCCGCACACCGGTCAGGCAGCTAAGGCGGCACCGATCATCGCCGCACTGTGCCTCAAACATCAGGTTGAGCTAGTGGCGATTGGTAACGGCACCGCATCGCGTGAAACCGAGCGCTTCTTCCTCGACACACAGAAACAGTTCCCGGATATCAAGGCGCAGAAAGTGATTGTCAGCGAAGCAGGCGCGTCGGTGTATTCCGCCTCTGAACTGGCCGCGCTGGAATTCCCCGATCTGGATGTATCGCTGCGCGGCGCGGTATCCATCGCCCGCCGTTTGCAGGACCCGCTGGCGGAGCTGGTGAAGATCGATCCGAAATCCATCGGTGTTGGCCAGTATCAGCATGACGTGAGCCAGAGCCTGCTGGCGAAGAAACTGGATGCAGTGGTCGAGGACTGCGTAAACGCCGTCGGCGTTGATCTGAACACCGCGTCCGTTGCGCTGTTAACACGTGTCGCAGGGCTGACGCGCATGATGGCACAAAATATTGTGACCTGGCGTGATGAGAACGGCCGTTTCCACAACCGCGAACAGTTACTGAAAGTCAGCCGTCTGGGGCCAAAAGCCTTTGAACAGTGCGCGGGCTTCCTGCGTATCAACCACGGCAATAACCCTCTGGATGCGTCCACCGTTCACCCGGAAGCCTATCCAATTGTGGAGCGAATTCTGGCCGCGACCGAACAGGCGTTGCAGGAGTTAATGGGGAATCCAACCGCGCTGCGTAACCTGAAACCGTCGGATTTCACCGATGAACGTTTCGGCGTACCCACAGTGACTGACATTATCAAAGAGCTGGAAAAACCGGGTCGCGATCCGCGTCCTGAATTCAAAACCGCCAGCTTCGCCGACGGCGTGGAAACCTTAAACGATCTGCTGCCGGGTATGATTCTTGAAGGCGCGGTCACCAACGTCACCAACTTTGGCGCGTTTGTGGATATCGGCGTCCATCAGGACGGCTTGGTCCATATTTCATCACTGGCCGATCGTTTCGTCGACGATCCACATAAAGTGGTGAAAGCCGGTGACATCGTGAAAGTGAAAGTGATGGAAGTCGATCTACAGCGTAAGCGTATCGCACTGACCATGCGGCTTGATGAGCAACCGGGCGACACCGCATCACGTCGTAGCGGTGGCAATGCACGTGGTGACAGCAATACCTCACAGCGTCAGCCAGCCGGCAAACCACGTCCACGCCCTGCTAGCGCACCTGTCGCAGGCAACAGTGCAATGGGCGACGCTCTAGCAGCGGCATTTAAAAAGCGTTAATCCCCGTTCTTCTATTATTTAAAAGATTACTGACCCCATTAATGAGGTCAGTAATCTTTCCTGCCAAAATATCGCTATTCTGTTTCCCTAATAAAACTACGTTTCATTTATATTGAAATATTCAACCATTTTACGATTGATTTGTGATCTGCATCTAGGTAAATAAATTACCGTTGCGTTATTATTGTTCTATATAGGAAACCATAGTTTTACATATAGAACAATCATGAATATATTCCAACAGCTCGAACACAGTAAAGCACCGGCAGCGGTTCGTTTAGTGATGATTATTGACTATATCGCCAAACGTGATGAAGCCAGCTTCACTGAGATTTGTACTGATTTGTCTATACCCAAAAGCAGCGTGCATCATTTATTAGAAGTGTTGGTGGTTACACAACTGCTACGCCAGCGCGCTGATGGGCGTTATGTTTTGGGGCTAAGACTATTTGAGCTGGGTGGTCTGGTAATAAAGAATATTGACCTGCGTAAAGACACAATCAACTTTATGCATGAGCTGGTTAAAGAGACGGAATTGACCTGCCATCTGGGTATTTTAGACGGTGATAACGGATTCTTCCTGAGTAAGGTGGAATCTCCCAAGGCCATCGTAAAAACATCCTGGGAAGGTAAGAAAATTGTTTTTAACCGTATGTCTCTGGGAAAAGTGTTATTAGCCTGGCTACCGCAGGAAAGAATTGAATCACTGATTGCCGATTGTACTTTTGAGTATTTAACACCACGGACGATTACCAACAAAGAAGATTTCCTGCAACACTTGAAAACCGTCAAGGAGCAGGGTTGGGCAATAGACGATGGCGAAGACATAGAAGAAATCTGCTGTATGGCCGCGCCGATTTTTAATCAGGATGGTGACGTCATCGCCGCTATCGGCGTTAACGGTATGCAATCGCAATATGCTAACGGAAAAAAAGAGAAGCATCTGGCAAGCCTGATTAAAACCAGCAAAGCTATCACCGATCATATTAACAGTCGGAATATTGATATTAGATAATATATCCATATTAAATATACATAGTGAATTTGTGATTTATTAAAAAATCACTCAGCAACAGTCACGAAAAAACACCTGTAATCGCGAATTACGCATTACGGGAAGACTATCTATATCTGAACCATGCTCAAAACCATAAACATCAAAGCAACGAAGAGTATTTATTATCAATTTTATAATAAGGACGACCATCTTCAATAATTAATGAAATTGGGTAATAACACCTTAGTTATTATTCCCCTCTATTTATTACTTTATACAAATAACCTCTCTGTCTTTATTGACGGCGGGCTGAACATATTTCTATTTTTACAATGAGAACTGTTATGAAAATCAAACAAGCTATTGATAAAATCCCTGGGGGATTAATGCTGGTTCCGCTCTTTTTGGGCGCGTTCTGTAATACCTTTACACCGGGGGCTGGGAAATATTTAGGTTCTTTCAGCAACGGTCTTATTACTGGCACGATACCTATTCTGGCCGTTTGGTTTTTCTGCATGGGCGCATCTATTGAGCTTAAAGCAACGGGAACGATGCTGAAAAAATCAGGCGTTCTGGTGGTGACAAAACTCGCCACCGCCTGGGTTGTTGCGCTGATCGCGGGCACATTCTTGCCGGGAGACGGCATCCAAAACGGCTTGTTGGCGGGCATCTCCGTTCTTGCGCTGGTCGCGGCAATGGATATGACTAACGGCGGTTTGTACGCCGCATTGATGAACCAATACGGTTCGAAAGAAGAAGCCGGTGCCTTCGTGCTGATGTCTCTGGAATCGGGTCCGTTGATGACCATGGTCATTCTGGGTGCGAGCGGTATCGCCACTTTTGAACCTCAATTATTTGTTGGTGCCGTACTGCCTTTCCTGATTGGTTTTACATTGGGCAACCTGGACCCAGACTTGAGAAAACTGTTCGGTAATTCAGTACAAACCCTGATTCCTTTCTTCGCCTTTGCGTTGGGCAACACCATTAATTTATCAGTGATCCTTCAAACAGGCTTCGCAGGTATCTTCCTCGGCGTATTGGTGATTATTGTTACCGGTATTCCATTGATTCTCGCCGATAAATTTATCGGCGGTGGTAATGGAACCGCAGGCGTGGCCGCATCCAGTAGCGCAGGTGCTGCCGTCGCCACGCCCCTTCTGATCGCGAATATGGCTCCTGAGTTCGCGCCAGTCGCTCAGCAGGCGACAGCGTTAGTCGCCACCAGCGTCATTGTGACGTCAGTATTGGTGCCCATCATTACGGCATTATGGGCAAAACGCTTTTCACCTAAACACGCATAGAAGGTAACAGAATGGACGTACGACAGAGTGTACACAGTGAACATGCGAAAACGCTTGATACCACCGAGCTGAGAAAGAAATTTCTCATTGAGAAAATCTTCACGCCAAACCACTACACCATGACTTACAGCCACATCGACCGCATTGTTGTGGGTGGGATCATGCCGGTAGATGGCGAGATAACGTTTGATGACGACATCGGCAAACAGTTTGGCGTGAACTATTTTCTTGAGCGGCGCGAGCTGGGACTGATCAATATCGGCGGCCCGGCAAAAATCGTTATCGACGGCACCAGCTATCAGGTTGGCAATGAGGAAGCGCTCTATGTCGGAAAAGGCGCCAAAGCCTTAGCTTTTAGTAGCCTGGATAAGACTAAACCGGCAAAGCTGTATTATAACAGCGCGCCAGCGCATGCCGTTTACCCGACACGCATCATCACACAGGATGAGGCGATCAAAGCCCCGTTGGGAGACGTCACAACCTGCAACAAACGGACGATTTGCAAATATCTGGTGCCAGAAGTGGTGGAAACCTGCCAGTTGAGCATGGGGCTAACCCGTCTGGCGGAAGGCAGCAACTGGAATTCAATGCCGACGCATACCCATGAACGCAGAATGGAGGTTTACTTCTATTTTGACATGGCGGAAGACACCATTATTTTCCATATGATGGGCGAACCACATGAAACGCGCCATCTGGTGATGCATAACGAACAGGCAGTGATCTCGCCGAGCTGGTCAATTCACACTGGCGTCGGCACCAAAAACTACGCCTTTATCTGGGGCATGATCGGCGAAAATCTGACGTTTGACGATATGGACCATATCGCGATGTTGGATTTACGCTAATCCCCTTTGGCGTTACGCCGAGAAAGTAAGATGCAACAGGGTGAACCACGTTCACCCTGTTTCTTTATGTTGTATCAGGAAAGCACTCACCATTGCGGTGCAATATGGTCGCCCTCTCCCGCTGCGATGCACCAATAAAAAACAAAATCCCATTTAATCAGCTGATAAACAAAGAAAATTCGCCTAAAAAATTGGTATAGAAGTTGCTTTTGTTCTTGCATTCACATGCCAAAAACAAGGACCTGCCAATGCAACTCTCATTCATCGCTCGCACCATCACCGCCGCTTGTCTGATGCTGTCATCCCATGCGCTTCTGGCCGATGACGCCAAACCTGGCGTCACTATCTATGCTACCGGCGGCACCATCGCCGGAAAGGCAGAATCCAATACGGACACGACAGGCTATAAGGCGGGCGCGATCGGCATTCAGGAACTGCTGAATGCGGTACCGACTATTGGCGATGTTGCGACGGTAACAGGTGAGCAGATCGCTAACACCGCCAGCGGAAATATCGATCAGGCCATTCTGTTAAAGCTATCCAAAGCGATTAACAAACAGTTAGGTGATTCAAATACGCACGGCGTCGTCATTACTCACGGCACCGATACGTTGGAAGAGACCGCGTTCTTCTTGGATCTGACGGTAAAAAGTGAGAAACCAGTGGTAATTGTTGGCGCAATGCGTCCCGCCACTGCCATCAGCGCGGATGGTCCTATGAACCTGCTGGAAGCCGTCACGCTGGCAACCAGCAAGAACGCGGAAAAACGCGGCGCGCTGGTATTGCTGAACGATCGCATCGGCTCCGCATTCTATACCACTAAAACCAATGCCACGGCGCTGGACACGTTCAAAGCCAATGAACAAGGCTATCTAGGCGCATTCTACGGCGGCGTTCCGCGTTTCTTTTATCAGCCTGCTGCCCCCGAGAACAAACCGTTCTTTGACGTAAGCAATAAAGAAACGCTGGCGAAGGTCGACATTCTCTACGGCTATCAGGATCAAGACAGTGGTCTGCTGAATGCCGCCATTGAACAGGGCGCAAAAGGCATCATTATCGCGGGTAGCGGCAACGGCGCGACGCCTACACGAATCAAAGAAGACATCAAGAAAGCGGTAGCGAAAGGCATTCCAGTAGTGATCAGTACGCGTACCGGTAGCGGCTATGTAACCGATAAGAAGAAAGACGGGGCAATCGGCAGTGGATTCTACAACCCGCAAAAAGCACGCATTTTGCTTTCGCTGGCGTTATCTAACGGCGACAACATCGAAAAAATCCGCACCTATTTCGAGCAGTAGGAGCAGGTTAAGCCGTAATAATGGGGGTATCCCGCGCATAAACCTGCGAGATACCTTTTAAAACAACGTATTACTTTCAGTATGGATGCACACGTGCGCCGTCATTTACGACGGCGCACGCCGCTATTCCCCGCTACACACTTATTCCCCTCGCAGCGCCGTTGCGGGAGATTGACGATAAGACAGCATGGCCGGAATGGTGAGGACGACAGCAGCGACCAGCAACAGGAGCAAGACGAAGTGGATGTCTTCCCATTCCAACGTCACCGGCAGAACAAAGCCGCTTTTTTCGCTCATCACCACCGCAATCGCCTGTGCAGCAAGGTAGCCCAGGCCGACACCCAATAGCACGCCGACGCTCACCAATGACATCAGCCCGCTCCAAATCAGCGTGAAAATGCCGTAGCGCGGCGCGCCAAATGCGCGGAGTGCGCCAATCTGTTTCTGTCGCTGCCGCAGGTGAATAACCGCCACCATTGCGACGGCTACACCCACCAGCCCCTGCGTCCCCAGCGAGATATAGGTCAGCAGTTCACGAATATCGCCCAGCATCGAGTACAACTTCACCAGCACTTCACCGGGGAACACCGCCAGCGTGGTGTTGCTACGATACAGCGAGCGCAGTTGATAAGCGCCCGCGATCGTTTTCGGTTTCACGACAATCGCAGGGAGTCCCGCCTGATGTTTGTGCTCATGTGCTTCTGCATCGCTATGATCGTCACCATGTGCAGTCGTAGCCGGATGCGAGGCATCATCATGATGTTCCTCACCTTCAGGATGATGTTCTCCATCAGATGAATGCGCCACGCTGGGTTCGTCGTGGTGCACATCTTCGTGATCGTGTGCATCTTGTTCATGCGCATCATCTGCATCATGCGGTGGATGGATCCCATGCACTCGCCACACGGCATTTACTGGCACCAGAATCGCTTTATCCCACGCACTACCGTCAGCAGGTAACACACCGACAACGGTATAGCTGACGTCATCATGCGCGTGCGCTCCTTCCGTTCCCACCTGACCATGAATAGGGCTAAATTTACTTCCCACCGTCAGCCCCGTTTGCGCACCAACCACAGCCTCAAAGCCGTCATTAAACACGCGTCCGGCGGTAAGCTGTCGCTTACCGTTATCTGTGACCAACGGCAGCGTAGTGCCGATAATCGGCATCCCTTGATAGAAATCACCGAACGCGACCGGTGCCGCCCAGGCGACCAGAGGGTTCTTCTCCAAATCCGTCAGCACCTGTGCAGGAATCAACGTCAGCGCAGACGGTTGCAGGAACACGGATGACAGCACCAGTTGCGTTTCACTCCCCGGCGCGCCAATCACCAAATCGAAACGATCGGCCGCTTTGGCACTCCCCATGCGCAGCGCTCTTTCCTGCAAACTCACCGAAATACTTAACGCTGTCGCCATCGCGATCAGCAACACCACGACCAGCACACCCGGCCAGAGCCGACGCCAGTCGACCCAGATAAGACGCCATGGAATCATGCACGATCCTCCTGATACGGCGTGTCCGCCACGAGGCGTCCTTTTTCCAGTTGAATACAACGCGACATCTGCGATGCCAGACGTGCATCGTGCGTGATGGCAATAAGCGTTGCACGACTCTCTCGCGCCAGCGTCACCAGCAGGTCAGCAATCTGCTCACCGCTCAGCGCATCCAGACTGGCCGTCGGTTCATCGGCGACGATAATGTCTGGATTGCTCAGCAAGGCTCTCGCGACCGCAACCCGCTGCTTTTCGCCGCGTGATAACACCTCAACCGGGCGTTTTCCCGTATCCAGTCCGACCTGTGCCAGCAAATCTGCCGCCCGTTGCCTGAGCGACGTGGGTATCCGCCAGTGATGAAACTGCGCGGGCAGTAAGACGTTCTCTATCGCATTCAGACCGGGAAAAAGGTGGAAATCCTGCATCACCAGCCCGATATGCTTTGCCCGCCAGCGGTCACGTTCCGCTTCATTCAACTGCCAAATGTCCTGCTGTTCCCACTGCACCTGACCCGTTCCACTGTGATCCATGCCAGTAATAGCATTCACCAGCGTGGTCTTACCGGAGCCAGAAGGCCCCATCACGGCAACCCGCTCGCCAGAACGAATCGACAGTGCGGGAATATCCAGCACGGCCTCAGACGTATCGGGGAAGGTCACACTCAGGTGTTGAATCAATAACTCAGCCATCAGCGCTCCTAAAGGGTATCGAACGTGGCTTCACGCAGTCGCAGTAGGCTGACAAAACCCGTTTCAGGATCGGTCCACGATCCATGCTCCAGCACGCCTTCCACCTCAATCATGGTGTTGTTCTGTACGAAGGTCTGTCGCTTGGCGAGATAGACAACGACGATATCTTCTGGCCAGTCCGCATCAGACGAGCAGAAAGGGCACAGCGCCATCGGCATTTTGGTTAAAACAAAGAATTGTGACTCCGCCTTGAGTGGCGGTGCCATAAAGCCACTCATCTTTACCCGTTTACCGGAGAGTGCTTTGACGTCATTGGAGAATTCCAGACCCAGCACGCCGTAAGAGGCGTATAGCTTATCGAAGGAGAGTTCAGACTGCGCGGCGTTCACCGGGGCGATACCACCGAGGAGGAGGAGCACCAGCACCGCACGCAGCCAGGAGAATAAAAGCGGGGTTGCCCCCGCTTTGCTGCATTTCGCATTATTCATAGCGTCGTAGGATTACTTTTTGTCCTGCGGTTTCACCGCAAGCGCGTCCACAATCACCCGGAACAGGTCGGTGTTTTCCATGTAACCACGGATACGTTCTGCACCTGGGCCGCTCGCCTGAATCACCATATCGTCAACGGCATGAACGCCGGTATCGGAAGAGCGTGGCAGGATCCCTTCACGGAATACCGCACCCGGCACTTTCTCGTAGGCTTTGTTGGCAACATACTCATCTTTTTCGTTCTTGATAGCAGGAACGAACTGGCCATCCAGCTTCGGACGGAACGTTTCATAATAGTCTGGGTAGTTGTTGAAGAACACCGCCAGACGCTTGGAGACGTTCAAATCATCCGGGTAACCGTCTTTATTGGCGTCTTTATAGTTCGGATAGCCTGCGTCTTCATACACGCCGACTTTCTCACGCATCTCGGTGCCTGGCTTGCTGTCATCTACCGTACCGATGATAGACAGGCCGTGCGTATGGTCGCCCGTTACGATAATCATCGTGTCTGGGTTTTTCTCCACGAACTTCTTGGCGATCGCGACAGACTGATCCAGCATGATGGTGTTAGTAAACGCACGTTCCCAGTCCAGCGGGTGAGAGGCTTTGTCGATCAGCGCAGATTCTACCATCAGGAAGAAACCGTCTTTGTTTTTGGACAGCACATCCAGCGCCGCCTGCGTCATTTCAGTCAGGTCAGGCTGATTAGGGAATTTCTTGGCAACGTCATTTTTCAGGAAACGACGATCCATCACACCATCCATATTACCGGTGTGGAACAGCCCCAGCAGTTTGGTGGCCTGTGAAGCGTTTTTCTTCAGTGAATCCGCATCGGTAACCAGTGAGTAACCCGCCTGCTGGAATTTCTCAACGTAGTTAGTCTCGTCTTTGCGCTTTGAACCCGGCGTGCTTTTCGGCAGGAAGTAGGCAGAACCACCGCCCAGCATGACCGTAGGCTGCACGTTGTAGAACATTTCAACGATTTCAGCTTTATCCGCACGGCGGCGAGTGTGGGAAACCACCGCGGCTGGCGTGGCATCCTGAAGTTCAGCATCGCTGACGACACCGACAGACATTTTGGTAGAACGGGTCAGCAGCTCACCCAGCGTCTCTTGCTTCGGGTGATCCAGTGAATTTTTGCTACGGCTGACGTACACACCCAGCGCATTCACACCGGATTTATGACCGGTCATGTAAGCACTCATGGTGTTGGCGCTATCGGCCGCGATGGAGTCGGTACTGGATGTACCGCCAAACGCCATATATTGCAGGTCATCAATCGCCAAACGACCATCCGCTTTCCCTTCCGTCACCCCTTTGGACAGGATGCGCGCGCCGGTGCGGTGCGCAACGGACAGGCCATCTCCGATGAACAGAATGACGTTCTTGGCTTTACGCGTACCGGGCGCGGAATAAACGTCCCAGCTCACCTGAGTCTTTTTGCCTTTGGCTTCCGCTTCTACTACGTATTTGCCTGCTTCTGGCAGATTCACGTCTCGCAGCCAGATCGTGGAAGCGTTGCCGCCATCCTCACGCTCAACAAACGAGGCCGTTTTGCCCAGCACCTGCTGGTAATCTTTGCCGTTGATCAGAATGCGGATATCTTCCGGCTTGAGTACTTCATCAAACTCGACTTTAAAATCGAATTTCCCGCCCGCCAGCATGGTGGCGCGGTCAATGGGATAAATGGCCTGAGCCTGCACCATTCCTGGCAGTGCAGCAGAAATCAGTAAAGGCAGTAACCAGCGAGCTTTCATTGTTATGTCCTTGGTTGCGTAGTTTAGCAGGACATAACGTAGTTACCTTTTTTTACAGTTTGATGAATTTCACCATAAATTATTGCATCTACCTCTATTTTTAATAACAAATACAATCTGGCTGTTACGTTTCAAATGCATTCGCTCGACGCCATTTTCCAGGCGTCAGACCCAGATGCTGCCGGAAAATACGACTCAAATGGCTGGGATCTGAAAATCCGGTATCTGCCGCAATTTGGGACAAGGTACGGGAAGTGCGTAACATCAACCAACAGGCCTGAGCGATCTTCATGTCCATGTATGCCTGCTGGATGGTACGGCCGATACTCTTTTGCAGCGACCTATCCAATTGTCTACGCGATAGGCCGCTGCGCTGAGCAATATCCTCAGAAGTTAGCCTGCTTGCCAGACTCTGACGCATAATAACCAGCGCCCGCCGTACCGACGTCGGCGCGCCTTCAAGCTCAGGGCTGTTCCATGTCAGGCTGGACGGCGGAACAAACCCACCGACCAACATATCTGACAATCCCTTGATAGCCCGTTCTCTTCCCAGTTTTTTTTCCAGCAGAAAGGCGGCCAGCTCGATGGTGGCGCTGCCGCCGGGGCAAGAATAGAGATTCCCTTCCTCCATGACGTTCTTGTCTGTAACGGGGGTGATCGACGGAAACAACGCTTTAAACTCACTGAAATGACGCCAGTGAACAAGAATACGCTTGCCGGAAAAACCCGTCTCCGCGAGAAGAAAGGCGGCGTTATCGACACTCACAAGGGGGATTTTGCTGCGTCGAAGGTGCCGCAGCAGCGGGAGATAAGAAGCGGTATCCGATAATATTTTGGCTGGCGTATTCCCACCGAAGATCACGAAATAATCGCAGTTTCCAGCATGAATTTGTCGTGCTGAAACTGCCTCGTCTGGCACGAGCACCGCTCCACAGCTTGCTGTCACAGGCAGGCTATCCAGCGCGGTCAGCGTCCAGGAACAGTTCAACTGACGGCTATAGTCCTCCTCATCGCTGGAGAACCGTAGCTTGTCAAGAAACCCACCGACTGACAAAAGGGAAAAACCCGGCATCAGCAGCAGAACAAATTTTACCTGGGTATTAGCCATTTTATGCCTGCTCAAAAAATGGATCGCGACAACACAATCCAGACAGAGATAATCCTATTTTAACGCTCAGCGGAGAAACGCGTTTTTTTGGAACAGGACTCGTCGTTTACTGCATAAACAATACCAGACCGCCAATCATCATAAAGATGGCACCACAGACCAGACTAAAGGCTTTGCCATGCACAGCAAGGTAAGCTCGGAATCGTCCCGCCGTCAGGTTGATAGCCAGTTCAACCAGAAACTCCACGGCAGCGAAGGTGGCAACCATCACGGCAAATTGCAGCAATGTGTCCTTTGTCGGATCGATAAATTGAGAGAGAAATGCGCCGAAAAATAAGAAGACTTTTGGATTCGAGCCTGCCGATGCCGCGCCCTGGGTAAAGAGAGATAACCGATTTATCGAGGCCACCAATGGCGCAGATTCACCGATGTTCAGCGTCCTTAACCGCCATTGCCTGAAGCCCAGCCAGATAAGGTACATACCGCCCGCAAATTTTAGGTAAACCAGAAAAGAAGGGTAAGCCTTAAGCAACACGTCAATGCCAAACAGGGACACAATCATCAGTAGCGTAAAGGCCAGTATGCCGCCCCAAATGGTATACAGGGTGACAGCAGGCCCGAATCGGATACTGTGCGTGATGACCAATAACGCATTCGGCCCAGGGGTCAGGGCAAGGCCACAACAGGCAAGCGCGAAGTAAAACCACACATGGATATCCATAACATCTCCTCTTTTACAGAGGTATTAGAGCGAACTGTTCAGCGTGAAGAAATGAACAGTTCGGACTAAATAGTGTTGTTTATGGACACCCAGCCAGCCACCATTCGACGAATGCCATCATGTCGTCAGGCAATGTCACCTATTATTCCCTATTCCAGCACCTTATCCTTTAACGGAAAGCGGCGGCGCACGACGACAAAGAATAGCGGCACGAAAAAGATAGCGAGGAAGGTGGCAGCCAGCATGCCGCCGATCACGCCCGTCCCCACCGCATGCTGGCTGGCAGAACCCGCGCCACTGCTGGTCGCCATCGGCAGTACGCCAAAAATAAATGCCAGCGACGTCATCAATATCGGCCGCAGTCGCTGGCGGGAAGCCTCCAGCGTGGCCTCAACCAGATCCTTCCCTTTGTGGTTCATCTCGTTAGCGAATTCCACAATCAGAATGGCGTTCTTTGCCGATAACCCGACCACCGTCAACAGCCCAACCTGAAAATAGACATCGTTTTCCAGACCGCGCGCCCAGGTCGCCACCAGCGCCCCGAGCACCCCCATCGGCACCACCAGCATGACGGAGAACGGCACCGTCCAGCTTTCATACAACGCAGCCAGACACAGAAACACCACCAGCAGCGAAATCGCATACAGCGCCGGAGCCTGCGCCCCGCTCAAACGCTCCTGCAAGGACATCCCCGTCCACTCCAGCCCAAAACCTTCCGGCAGCTTCGCCACCAGCGACTCCATAATAGTCATCGCTGTACCAGTACTCACGCCCGGCGTGGCCTCACCGACAATCTCCAACGATGAATAACCGTTGTAACGCTCTAAGCGTGGCGATCCGGTTTCCCAAACGGTTTGCGCAAACGCGCTGAACGGCACCATGCCGCCGCTGTTGTTGCGCACATACCATTTACTGATGTCGTCCGGCAGCATGCGGAACTTCGCTGCCGCCTGCACATAGACTTTCTTCACACGGCCACGATCAAGGAAGTCATTGACGTAGGTCGAGCCCCAGCCGGTTTTCAGCGTACTGTTAATGTCATCCACCGACACGCCCAGCGCCTGTGCTTTGCGCTGATCGATATGAATACGTAATTGCGAACTGTCATCCAGACCGTTGTGGCGCACGCGCGCCAGTTCTCGGTTGCTGTCAGCCATGTTCAGCAGTTGATCCCGCGCTTCCATCAGCGCATCGTGCCCCAGTCCGCCGCGATCCTGTAACCGCATAGCGAAACCCGCAGCGCTCCCCAACCCGTTGATAGATGGTGGGCTGCTGGCAAACACGCGTGCTTCCTTGATATTACGAAAGGCTTTAGTTGCACGTTCAATAACGGCAAACGAACTGCTCTCTGGCGTCGTGCGTTCATTCCAGTCCTTAAGACGCACAAACAGCCGTGCCACGTTCTGCCCATTCCCGCCCGGCCCCGAGCCAATGGTAGAAAACACGGATGTCACCGTGTCCTTTTCCTGCGTAAGGTAATACTGCTCGATCTTGTTGACCACCTGTAAGGTCTGCTGCTGTGTCGCTCCCGGAGGGAGCTGCACCTGAGTCGTAAACACGCCCCGATCTTCCTGTGGCAGGAATGAGGTAGGCAGCCGAAAAAACAGAAAAGCCATAACGCCGATGATACCCATATACAGCAGCAGCCAACGCCCGCTACTGATCAATATTTTGCCCACGCCACGTTCATACTTCAGGGACGTGCGGGTAAAACTCCGGTTAAACCAGCCAAAGAAGCCTTTACGACCGTGATGTTGGCCCTTGGCGAGCGGCTTGAGCAGCGTCACACATAGCGCGGGCGTCAGAATCATCGCCACCAGCACCGACAGAATCATTGACGTCACAATCGTGATGGAGAACTGGCGGTAAATCGCCCCCGTGGTACCACCAAAGAAAGCCATCGGCACAAACACGGCGGACAGCACCAGCGCAATCCCTACCAGCGCCCCCTGCACCTGCCCCATCGATTTCCGCGTCGCGTCTCGCGGCGAGAGCCCCTCTTCGCTCATCACCCGCTCCACGTTTTCGACTACTACGATGGCGTCGTCCACCAGCAGGCCAATCGCCAGCACCATAGCGAACATCGTCAGCGTGTTCAGGCTAAAACCGAAGGCATACAGCACGGCAAACGTACCGAGCAGCACCACCGGTACAGCAATCGTCGGAATCAGCGTAGCGCGGAAATTCTGCAAGAACAGGTACATCACCAGAAAGACCAGCAGCACCGCTTCAAACAGGGTTTTCACCACATCGGTGATAGAAGCTTTAACAAAAGGGGACGTTTCGAAGGCGATTTTGGCTTCCAGCCCGTGTGGGAAGTACCGCGACAGTTCTTCGATACGTTCTCTGACGCGCTTATCGGTTTCCAGCTCATTCGCACCAGACGCCAGCGTCACCCCCAGGCCAGAAGCGGACTGACCGTTGAAACGGCTGAGAAAATCGTAGCGTTCGGCACCCAGTTCGACTTCCGCAACGTTAGCTAAGGTCACAGCAGAGCCGTCCTGATTGACGCGCAGCGTGATATCACGGAACTGCTGTGGCGTCTGTAACAGGGATTGTGCGTTGATCGTCGCGTTCAGCGCCTGATTATCCACCGACGGTACTCCGCCGACCTGTCCTACCGAAACCTGACTGTTCTGTGATTCGATGGCCCGTACCACGTCGCTGGTCGTCAGCGCATAGTTCATCAGTTTGGCAGGATCCAGCCAGATGCGCATCGCATACTGTGATCCATAAGCAGAAACCTCGCCGACCCCACTGATACGGCTAATCGGTTCCTGAATATTCGTCGCGACATAATCGGCGATATCCTGTTTATCCATACTGCCATCGGTAGAGACAAACGCGACCATCAGGATATTGGTATCGCCAGTTTTACTCACGGTGACGCCCTGCTGCTGGACTTCCTGCGGCAGCTTGCGGATAGCGGATTGAAGCTGGTTTTGCACCTGCTGACGGGCTTCATCGGGATCGGTACCCGCCTCGAAGGTCAGCATGACACGGGCCTGTCCGGTATTGCTGCTGTCCGAGGACATGTACATCAGGTTGTCCAGCCCGGTCATGCTCTGTTCGATAACCTGCGTAACGGTGTTTTCCAGCGTCTGTGCCGATGCGCCAGGGTAGCTCGCCGTGATCCTTACGCTGGGCGGAGCCAGATCGGGATACTGTTCTAGCGGTAATGATTTGATCGCCAACATACCGCACAGGCTGAGAAGGATAGCCAGCACCCACGCAAAAATAGGACGGTCGACAAAAAAATTCGCCATCTCTCCAACACTCCTCAGCCATATTTTGACGAGGCTGCTTTATGAGCAGCCTACTTATAATCGAACAGAATCGGGTTCATTCAACCCAGAGAAAAACCTGCATACAAGGTAATGCTGATCACTTCAGCATGGATTTACTCGCCCAGTTCCTGTGCTCGCCCTGACGGGCTGCCACAAGTGGCATTTAAAATGCGTTTGCATTTTATAAGGGGAAACACGGTGATGAGGTTCCCGTAGGGATGCCTCACACCGTGGTAGCCCCCGGTATCTCGATCTTGAAACGACCGACATTATGCATACAGCGTGTCGAATAACCTTAACTGCCAACATTGGCTAGATCGTGGAGAAATTGAGGAGAAAATGTAAATTATCGTCGGCTACGCCTGAGCAAACGCGATCACCTGCTCGGTAAACGCATCAGGATGCGAGATAAACGGCGCATGCGCGGCCTTTGGCATCACCACCGACGTCGAATTCGGCCACTCGTCATCCAGCAATCCGGCGACCTTGCGCGGCACCAATCCGTCTAACGCGCCATAGAGCCGCAGCAGAGGCACCGTCAAATCGGTTAACGGCTGGCGTAAATCCGCTGCACGCAAAATATCCAGTCCGCCATTAAGCACATCCACTGAGGGCATCGGTTGTTCCAGAACCACACTTTTTAGCAATCTTGCATCTTGCCGTGCGCTCTCCGTTCCCAACGTTTGCAGTGCCAAAAACCGCTCAACCGTGCGCTGAAAATCCTCACTGAGCTGCTGCTGAAAGCCCTGTAATACGTTCGGCTTGATACCCGGCCAGCCATCCTGTGCGCTGAAACAGGGCGATGACGCCACGGTAATCAGTTTTTCTACCCGAGAAGGGGCGCTCAGCGCAATTTGGCTGGCAACCAATCCACCCAATGACCATCCCAGCCAGACGGCACGCTCCGGTGCCTGCATCAGTACAATGTTCGCCATGTCACTCAGGGACATCGGCCCGAATCCCTGACTTCTGCCATAGCCCGGCAGATCGACCAGATGCAGACGGAAATGCGGAGCAAGTCGCACCACCATGCTTTGCCATACCTGTGCGTTCAATCCCCATCCGTGCAGCAACACAAGATCCGTATTTCCTGCGCCTTCGGTCTGCCAATACAACGATGCCATCAGTTATCTTCCTTCCTCAGGGAACCCCTTCACGCTTACGTAGGGTCAATATATTTCAGGGAAAAGCCCCCTATTTAGGGGAGAACTATATTTAGGGAAAAATATGTTAACCATCGCAGCACGCTGCTGGCTATGTTTATTGCCGCTTCATCGCAGCCAGCAGGGAATTTGTTCGTACTGTCAGCGCCATTTGCCCCACTTGCCTCCTTGCTGCCCGCGCTGTGGCTTACCCGCTAGCCAGACAACACGTCAATGTGGCCGCTGCCTGCAACATCCACCGCCGTGGCAATCGATGACCTTTGTCAGCGACTATGCGCCGCCGTTTAACACACTGCTTAAACATTTCAAGTTTCACGGTAAAACCGAACTGGCAGTGGTACTCGCACGACAGCTGTTATTGCGCTGGCAGATGACATATCGCGAACGAAAACTCACTGGGCAACTTCGCCTATTCCGCCCCGATCGCCTGTTTACCGTTCCCCTACACCGAAACCGCCAGTGGCATCGTGGTTTTAACCAGACCGAACTGCTCGCTCGCCCTCTCGCTCACTGGCTGAACTGTGCTTACGATCCACGCGAGTTGCAGCGCACGCGACGCACACTGCTTCAGCAAACGCTAAGCGCCGGTGCACGACGAAGAAATCTACGAGGTGCCTTTTCCTGTGATGTCCCGCTATCCGGGCAGCAGGTGGTTTTACTGGATGATGTGGTTACGACGGGCAGCACCGCAGCCGAAATCAGCAGGCTGTTACTGGCTCAAGGCGCGGTGGGCGTTCAGGTCTGGTGTTTGTGCCGAACCTTGTAGTTGGGGGGAGGATGGGCGTATTATAACCGATAAGTGCAGTCAACTATTGAGCTTACTATTATGATCCGTATTACCGATGCTGCTCAGGAGCATTTCCTGAAACTGTTGGCAAAACAGGAAGAAGGCACACAGATTCGCGTATTTGTTATCAATCCAGGTACGCCAAACGCCGAGTGCGGTGTCTCTTACTGCCCGCCGGATGCCGTAGAAGCCAGCGATACCGTACTGAAGTTTGAAAAGATTTCCGCCTACGTGGACGAACTCAGCGCACCTTACCTGGAAGAGGCTGAAATCGACTTCGTGACTGACCAATTAGGTTCTCAGCTTACGCTGAAAGCACCGAACGCCAAAATGCGTAAAGTGGACGACAGCGCCCCGCTGATGGAACGCGTTGAGTATGTACTGCAATCGCAGATCAACCCACAGCTGGCTGGCCACGGTGGTCGTGTGACGCTGATGGAAATTACCGATGATGGCCTGGCGATTCTGCAATTTGGCGGCGGCTGTAACGGCTGTTCTATGGTCGACGTCACGCTGAAAGAAGGGATCGAGAAAGAGCTGCTGGAAAAATTCCCTGAGCTGAAAGGCGTGAGAGACCTCACCGAACATCAGCGCGGCGAACACTCCTACTATTAATGTCCCCCGCTACTGATTTTTCCTGCTGATGTATTCTGCTTAATCCTCCCGCAGTTTAGGGGAGGATTACCCTGCCGCTCTACTTAACCTTTTACCGGTACACCGCGACGTAAATCCACATCCCGAACCAGTCGTTCAAGGCAGCGGTCAGCGAAGATCGATTCCAGCGGACGCGTGAGCTTACGCCGCCAGTTGGGATACTCGCGATTAGTGCCCGGAACATTGACCGGCGTCGCCATATCCAGCCAGTCTTCCAGTTGAAACCCGACCAGTGCGCTGGCGCTATCTGCAACATAGCGGTGAACGCCACGACTCAGCGGTGCGCCCATTGTCGTCAGCGCCGAGTTGCGGCCAACACGCTGCGGCAATAGTCCGTAATGGTGTAATGCGTTAAGCAGCCCCTGCTTTGCTTTCTCACGCTGTTGCATCTGCTCTTGCAACAACGACTCCTCAGGGTAAAGCCCTAGCTCACGCCCAAGCGATAAGTCCACCGTTTGCCAGTAGCCGCGCAGTGTCGGTAGGTCGTGAGTGGTAATGGTTGCCATCGCCTGACGCGGATAATCTTCAGGGGCGCGAAAATGGTTCTCTTCGTCCTTTTCAAAGAACAGCACTTTGTAGGAATAGATGCCGTAGTCATGCAGTTTGCTGACAATTTCCGGCGGCACCGTGCCTAAATCCTCACCGATAATCAGGCAGCGATGTCGCTGGCTTTCCAGCGCCAGCACCGCCAGCAGATCGTCGACCGGATAATGCACATAAGCTCCGCTGCCTGCTGACTCCGCTTTGGGGATCCACCACAGGCGCAAGAGCGCCATCACATGATCGATGCGCAATGCACCGCAGTGTGCCATGTTGCTGCGCAGTACATCGATAAAAGGTTGATAGCCGCGAAGCTGCATCATGGTGGGGTTCATCGGTGCAAGCTGCCAATTTTGTCCCTGTGGCCCCAGCGGATCCGGCGGTGCCCCGATAGAAGCATCGAGACAATATAGCTGTCGTTCGTCCCAGGTTTCCGCGCCGCCTTGTGCGACGCCAACGGCCAGGTCGCGATACAGACCTAGCGGCAGACCAAGCTGTTTACTGTGTGCGTAGCAGTCCGCTAATTGCTCATGCGCCACCCATTGTAGCCAGCTGTAGAACGTAATCTCATCGCTGTTTTCACGCCGGAATGACTTCACCGTTTCACTGTGTACATCATGATAGCTGGCAGGCCATTGGTGCCAGTCCGCGTAGTTCTCGCCCTGCTTTTTCAGGTAGGCCTGCAACGCATCAAACGTCGCCTGGAGTTGCAGGCTCTGTCCGCCGCTGACGACAAACTGACGAAAGGCGCTAATGCGCGGATCCAGCGTACTGCGGGTAGTAAAGTAGCGAAATGCCAGCCGCAATGCAGTCAGTTTGAGCTGCGTAACGGGCTCATAATCGACCCAGCGACCCGCTCGCAGTGACGTAACCGCACTTTGCGTATCCTCACGATGCCACCACTCCTGCGCTTCGGCACTCTGCTGGAAATCATCGATTCGATTCACATCGATATAAATAATGTTCAGCCAGTGTCGGGAAGAAGGACTGTAAGGGCTCGCAGCTTCTGGCAGGGCGGGATACAGCGAATGCAGCGGGTTCAGTCCCACAAAGGCACCGCCACGCCGGGCAATTTGTTCCACCAGTTGGCGCAAATCGCCAAAATCCCCCACGCCCCAGTTGTTCTGCGAACGCAGGGTGTAAAGCTGGACAGTAGCCCCCCACCAGCGTTTTCCCTGCTGTAAGGCTTCGGGTTCATAGCAACGGTGAGGCGCCACAATAATCCGGCAACTCCAGCGTTGGTCCGCCTGCGTCAGCGTCAGGTAGTGGTAACCCAGCGGCAACACGCCCGGCAGAGCCAGCATTGAGCCACCCGTTATCTGCCCTTGAATTTGACCGCCGTTTTCATACATCAGCGTCCAGAGGAATTCACCGCGACCAGCAAGCTCGATGACCGCATCTCGGCCTTGCAAAAAGACACGAACAGGCGGCAAGGGCGCATTACCGCTATCAGAAACGTCCATCATTGCCTGAATCTGGTTTCTGATTGCGGCCGCAACAATGTGCTCTTTGCCATAGGCATCGGTATAGCTTTCCGCGATGCCTGTCTGTTGGCTTGCCAGTTTATCCACCTTGAACACCCTCTCCTTTTCCTAACGATGCGCCTGCCAAATGCGCGTCTGGTAATCATGAATCGCTCTGTCCGAACTGAACATCCCCATTCTGGCGGTATTCAGCACACAGCGGCGCGTCCATTCATCCGGTTCGCGGTAAAGCGCATCAACACGCTGCTGCACCTCACAATACGGTGCAAAATCGGCCATTAACATATAGGGATCGCCCAGTTTCAGCAGGCTATCCAGCAGCGGTGCAAATGCGTTTTTATCCCCCTGACTGAACGCGCCGCTCGCTAGCTCGTTCAGCACCTCACGCAGCAGCGGCGTCGCAGTAAGGTAGTCAGACGGTTCGTAACCCTGCGCCTGTAACGCTTTGACCTGCTCCACGGTGTGGCCAAAAATGAACAGATTGTCTTCACCAACCTGCTGCGCCATTTCCACATTCGCCCCGTCCAACGTACCGACAGTCAACGCCCCATTCAGCGCCAGTTTCATATTGCCAGTACCGGACGCTTCTTTACCTGCCGTCGAAATCTGCTCAGATACATCAGCGGCAGGGATCATCCGTTCAGCCAGCGATACACGATAGTCCGCCGGGAAGATGACCCTTAGGCGATCGTTAACCCGGCGATCCTGATTAATGACCGCAGCAACCCGGTTAATGGCATAAATGATGTTTTTCGCTAATACATAGCCCGGTGCCGCTTTGGCACCGAACAAAAAGACGTGCGGCACTATATCCAGATGCGGATTGTCACGCAATTGACGATATAGCGCGAGAATATGAAGTAGATTCAAATGCTGGCGCTTGTATTCATGCAATCGCTTGATTTGCACGTCAAACAGCGCCAGTGGATCGACCACGATGTCGTACTGCTGGCGGAGATAGTTCGCCAGTTGTATTTTATTATCGGCCTTGATTTGTCGATAACGTTCACGAAAACCCGCATCGTCAGCGTAAGGTTCCAACCCTTGTAGAGCAGGCAAATCATTCACCCACGGTGTATGCAGCGTGTCGTCAATCAACGCCGAGAGCGCTGGGTTACACTGCTTCAGCCAACGGCGTGGCGTAATCCCGTTGGTCACATTGTGGAATTTGGTCGGCCACAGCTGGTGGTATTCAGGGAACAGATCTTTCACCACCAGCTCCGAGTGCAATGCCGCCACACCGTTGACCGCAAAGCAGCTCACGACGCACAGGTTCGCCATGCGAATCTGGCGCTGATGGCGGATGGCAAGCTTAGCCCACACCAGCCGATCGCCAGGCCATTTGCGTTCAACCTGCGCTTTAAACTGCGTAT
Organism: Pectobacterium zantedeschiae; assembly: GCF_004137795.1. Lineage (GTDB taxonomy): Bacteria > Pseudomonadota > Gammaproteobacteria > Enterobacterales > Enterobacteriaceae > Pectobacterium > Pectobacterium zantedeschiae. Next base: position 141,908 of record NZ_NWTM01000004.1, on the reverse strand, counting down.
CAATCTGCCGGATAACCGACAGGTGGCGTGGAAGTAGGCGACCAAACAGCCGCTCGTCCCAGCGCTCAAGCGCTTCCGGCATCAGCGTGTGGTTGGTATAGGCAAAGGAACGCCCGGTTATCGACCAGGCTTCATCCCACGACATCTGATGTTCATCCAGCAGCAGGCGCATTAATTCAGGGATCGCCAGCGTCGGGTGAGTATCATTAAGCTGGATGACTTCATAATCCGGCAACGCAGACAATGCGCGCCCTGCCTCGAGGTGGCGACGCAAAATATCGGCCACCGCACAGGCGCAGTGGAAATACTGCTGCATCAGACGCAGGCGCTTGCCTGCCGCATGGTTGTCATTCGGATACAGCACGCTGGTCAGGCTGGCGGCGGAAATACCCGCCTGCGCCGCGCGCAGATAGTGACCTTCATTGAATAAGGTTAAATCAAACGGGTCGCGATGCGTCGCACGCCACAGTCGCAGCGGCTGAGCGGCACCGTTGTGATAACCAATCACTGGCAGGTCACAGGCTTCTCCTCTGAAAACCGTATCCGGCAGCCAACGCAGGCTCCCGTCGGTCTGGGGTTGCAGACGCCCACCGAACCCGACATCCACCGCCAACTCTGCTCGCGGTAAAAGCCACGGATAGGTGTCACGCTGCCAGTCATCAGCCGTTTCCTGCTGCTGTTCTTGCGCAAAATGCTGACGAAACAGACCATACTGATAATTGAGACCGTACCCCGTTGCAGGCTGCCCCACCGTCGCCATCGAATCCAGAAAGCAGGATGCCAGCCGCCCTAATCCACCGTTGCCTAAACCCGGATCGGTTTCCTGCTCCAGAATATCGCTCAGGTTGAGTCCCTGCTCGGCCAGCGCGGCGGCGACGGCGTCATACCATCCCAGATTCAGCAGATTGTTGCCCGTCAGACGGCCGGGCAGAAACTCCATCGACAGGTAGTTCACATGGCGCTGAGGGGGATTGGAAACGGGAGGTGTTAACGCGGAGTGCGTCAGTAACTGTTCGGCTAGCGCAAGACTGACGGCGCGCCAGCATTGGACTGGTGTCATCGCCTTCAGAGAAGCAAAGCCACCGAGCTGCCGTTGGCGAAGCAGCGCGGCGGCAAACTGTGATGTATCAAAATCGATAGCTGGGTGGGAGGAGGAAACGGGCTGCGTCAGAGCCTCTGACTTTTTTGCAGCCACTGAACGTTTTGACGATCCTGACTTTTTCGAAGAACCAGACTTGGTTGAAGAATCTGACATCGTGCCCCTCCTTTGTCCATCATGGAAAAGGCACATCGGACTCAACACAACTCCAACTGTACCTTATGTTGTTCAATGATTTTCAGTACGCTGGGTGGTGGTGACTGATCGGTAAAAAGATAGTCGATCAAATCCATGTTACCCAAATTCACCATCGCATTGCGGCCAAACTTGGAATGATCCGTCACCAGCATGACGCAGCGAGAATTTTCAATAATCGCCCGTTTTGTGCGCACTTCATGGTAATCAAACTCCAGTAATGACCCATCCATGTCAATACCGCTGATGCCCAAAATACCGAAATCCAGACGGAACTGAGAGATAAAATCGAGCGTCGCCTCACCCATGATGCCGCCATCACGGGTGCGCACTTCGCCACCGGCCAAAATCAGGCGAAAATCTTCTTTTGCCGTCAGCAGCGTTGCCACATTCAGGTTATTGGTGACCACACGCAGATCCTTATGCTGCATCAGCGCATAGGCCACCGCTTCAGGCGTGGTGCCGATATCAATAAACAAGGTGGCACCGTCTGGAATCTGGCTCGCCACCCGACGGGCAATCCGCGCTTTTTCATCCGACCACATCATTTTACGGTCATGATAGGCTGTATTCACTGAACTGGATGGCAAGGCCGCGCCACCGTGGTGACGATGGATTTTATTCTGTTCGGCCAGATCGTTCAGATCGCGACGAATGGTCTGCGGGCTCACCGCAAAATGATCCACCAGTTCCTCAGTACTGACATACCCCTGCCGACGCACCAGTTCAATAATGGCGTCGTGCCGTTGTGTCTGCTTCACATTTATCCCCTAAGACGCCCCGATTTACCGGGGGTTTGTTTTATTATACGTGTCCCAAAAGGCCATCAATAGCCCGACAACCAGACCAGCCACATGCGCCGCATTTGCGATCGACATGCCTAAAATATCGAAATATCCGGCGACCAGCCACAGTAAAGCAAAGGCCATCAAACTACGTGGCATAGATAAATAGCCATCAGGCTCTCTTTCCCCTCGCAGCCAGACATACCCCATCAGGGCATACACCACGCCAGACAGGCCACCAAAATAGGTGCCGCTAAACCAGGACTGCGCCCAGCCGCTGACCAGCGCGGAAACCAGTGTGATGACCAACAGCTTGCCGGTTCCCAGCACTTTTTCAACTGGTCCCCCCAAATACCACCACCACATCAGATTGAACAAAATGTGTAGTAGGGAAAAGTGCAACAAAGCATGACTGAACCAGCGCCACAGCTGTAGCTGCTGCCCTTCAGCGGGAAACGCCAGCCATGTCATGACGCTCTCATAGCCTGAAACCTGCATCAGGATGAACACCGCAATCGTCACAACCATCACGGATAGCGTGAGCGGCCCGGCCTTTTGCTTCAGCGTTTGCAGGTAAGAATAACGCTGGTATTGAATACCGGTATCCATCGTTCCCGTTTGCCAACTGGCCGCCAGATAGCGCGGATTTGTCGGATCGTGCAGAAAGATCTCCAGCGCTTCCTGAACCTTGCTCAGTTGGGTTTCATCTTCCAGCCACAGTTCAGCTTCATGTCCGTGAGGCCGCATTTCCAGATGAACCTGTTGCGTGCGCATATAATCAACAAATGCCTGAGCCAGACGCGGGTTGGAGAGAGCAATAACGCGAATCATCATAGCGGGAAGCGCCAGTGAGTGGGTTGAGTTAGGAACATGATAATAAAGATTCTTTCATCGTCATGCGATCAGGCTTGTGACTGCGTGTCTTGCGGGTAACGATTTTGCCAGGCTTCAAAGCCACCATCGATACTGTACACCGAGTCAAACCCCAGGCTAATCAGGTACTGTGCGGCATTGCGGCTACTAATACCGTGGTAGCAAATCACCATGACCGACGCTTCCAAGTCAGCTCCGCGCACAAAGTCAGATAGCGTTTCGTTCGTCAGGTGCGTCGCGCCGGGAACATGGGCAACGGCAAAGCTCTGTGGATCGCGAATATCAACGACAACGCCCCCTTCCTGCCAGCGGGAATGGGCTTGCTCAATGCTAATAGCTTCAAATTGTTCCATCTAAAGTGACAACCTTGTTAATAATGGACAGGATGTTAGTAACAACTGGCGTCATTGTAACCCGCCTTCAGCGGCATAAAACCTATATGATTATAAGGTTATTTATAAAAACAGTGTTCCACTAACGTGAAACGTGACGATAAAAACGGTAACCACATGACGCAGACCTACTGGAACCGCATGGTACCTGAACTCACAGTGACGGACTTTTCCGCTTCGCTACATTTCTATGTACGCATACTCGGTTTCACCGTAACGATCCGCCGTGAGAATCCAGATTTCGCCTATCTTAGCCTGGGTGAAGCGCAGCTGATGCTGGAAGCATTGCACGATGGAGGATGGAACACGGGGAAGCTCGTCAAACCTTTGGGACGGGGCATTAATCTTCAGATTGAGGTAGATGATGTAGGGTCGCTGCTGGACAGTCTGGCGCAGCATCGCATCCCACTTTATCGGTCACTGAGAGATAACTACTACACAATAGAAGCTGGCGAAGATACGACAGAGCCAACCCAAGCCTGTCAGCGAGAATTTCTGGTTCAGGATCCTGATGGTTATCTCCTGCGCTTCAGCCAATATATCGAACAGACATCACCTCCTAACGAGCGATGACGTCAAAAATAGCCCTAAAAAGCCCTCAATACCCCTTATTTTAATGTGACAACTATCATCATATTGTTAGCTTCATCACGCATAAATGTTTTTATTTGGTTAACCATTAGCTGATTTGTTTGTTTTCGATTATCATAATGCTCGAAAACGAACATTTTGATTTATTCGAGGGTGGAGGAAGAAACGTGGAAACCAAAGATCTCATCGTTATCGGCGGCGGAATTAACGGTGCAGGCATCGCCGCAGATGCGGCTGGGCGGGGTTTATCCGTCCTGTTGTTGGAAGCACAGGATCTCGCCTGTGCCACGTCCTCCGCCAGCTCCAAACTGATTCACGGCGGCCTGCGTTACCTTGAACACTACGAGTTTCGTTTGGTCAGTGAAGCGCTGTCTGAGCGTGAAACGCTGCTGAAAATGGCTCCGCACATTATTTTCCCAATGCGCTTTCGTTTGCCTCATCAGCCGCACCTGCGTCCTGCCTGGATGATTCGTATCGGCCTGTTCATGTATGACAACATTGGCAAGCGCGTCAGCCTGCCTGCCAGTAAGGGACTGAAATTCGGTGCAGATTCCGTTCTTAAGCCTGAACTGAAGCAAGGCTTTGAATATTCTGACTGCTGGGTGGACGATGCGCGTCTGGTGGTGTTAAACGCGCAGGAAGTGACAAAACGCGGTGGCGACGTCCGCACCCGCACTAAAGTTACCCGCGCCCGCCGTGAGCAAGGCGTATGGATCGTGGATGCCGTGGATTCACTGACCGGTGAAACCTTCACCTGGCGTGCCAAAGGTCTGGTGAACGCGACCGGCCCGTGGGTAAAAGAATTCTTTGATGACGGCTTACAGCTGAAATCGCCTTACGGCATCCGTTTGATCAAAGGCAGTCACATCGTGGTGCCGAAAGTTCATAATCAGCCGCAGGCTTATATTCTGCAAAACAAAGATAACCGTATCGTGTTCGTGATCCCGTGGCAGGACGACTATTCGATCATCGGCACCACTGACGTGGAATACAAAGGTAATCCGCACGATGTGAAGATCGACGACAACGAAGTCGGTTACCTGCTGGATGTGTATAACGATCATTTCAAACAGCAGCTCACGCGTGATGATATCGTCTGGACCTACTCTGGCGTGCGTCCGCTGTGTGATGACGAATCCGATTCTCCACAGGCAATTACGCGTGATTACACGCTGTCGGTAGACGACGATAACGGCCAAGCTCCACTGCTTTCTGTATTTGGCGGCAAGCTGACGACGTACCGTAAGCTGGCCGAGCACGCGCTGGACAAGCTGCACAAATACTATCCTCAGGCGGGCAAAGCCTGGACGAAAGATGCGGTACTGCCGGGTGGGGATATCGCTGGCACACGTGATGACTACGCCGCTGCGCTGCGTCGCCGCTTTAATCTGCCTGAATCACTGACGCGCCGTTACAGCCGTACCTACGGTTCAAACAGCGAGCTGATTCTGGCAAACGCGAAAGGCCTCAGCGATCTGGGTGAAGATTTCGGTCATGACCTATATGAAGCGGAGCTGCGCTATCTGGTCGAGAAAGAATGGGCCGTCACACTGGACGACGTCATCTGGCGCCGCACCAAGCTGGGCATGCGTTTTGATGACGCACAGAAACAACGCATCAGCGATTGGTTAGCAAGCTACCGCCAACAGCAGATGGCAAAAGCGGGTTAATCGTTTCTATATTTACTTCTCGATCAGGCCCCTGATCGAGAAGCCTTCCCTCTGTAAAAATAACAGACGTCAAACATCAGCAATATATCCGTATCGTACCCTGCCCTTAGATGATTATACCGTCACTTAGTTCGCTGACTAATTTATCAACAACTAAATTATTTTAATTAAAATCAATTAGTTTACTCAGATTTTGTCCTTTCCTTGTGCTATCAGCGCTGCGAGCATCTTGTTATCCTTTACACGTATTTTCTCAAAAGGAATAGCATCAAAGATGTCACATGGAATGTTTTCATTATTCTTCACTCCGCTTCAACCCCGTGTCCTTTTTGTCTCTGATGGCGTGAGTACGCCAAATCTCTGCTGCTCCTGATTTTCTGCGTTTTCCTCTGAAACCGTGTTTCCCGTGAGATGTTTTTAGCAACCTGATTTCTGGTGTGAGCGGACTCAGACCACAACGCAGGTTTTCATTTTAATCAGGATAGCGATATGCCGCTCCGGGGCATGCGGTAGCCATGTCTACGGCGAAGGAAGAAGGAAGAAGGAGAGGACAGGTGGCAAACAGTACAGGATTACAGTTCACCGTAAAGGTCGGTGCATTGGCGGCAAGCACCTTTGCTGTGGTGGATTTCAGGCTGGATGAGGGGCTGAATCGGCCCTTCAGCCTGTCACTGAGTCTGGCGAGCGCGTTGCCGGATATCGATTTTGGTGCCGTGCTGGACCAGCCGTGTGAGCTGCTGATTTGGTATGAAGGTGAACTGAAGCGTCGGGTCAGCGGGATTATCAGCGGGTTCACGCAGGGCGATACCGGCTTCCGGCGCACGCGCTATCAGGCGGAAGTCCGGCCTGCTCTGTGGCGGCTGGGGCTTCGCACCAACGCCCGACTCTTTCAGGCACAGAAGCCGGACGCGATTATCGGCGCATTGCTGGAAGAGGCGGGCATTACCGACTACGCGTTTGCACTGCGTAACGAGCACGCGGTGCGGGAATACTGTGTGCAGTACCGGGAAAGTGATTTGGCGTTTATCACCCGTCTGGCTGCCGAAGAAGGGATGTATTTCTTCCACGAGTTCGAGGAAGGCAAGCATCGGTTAGTGTTTGCTGATGATGCGGGGGCACTGACCAAAGGCCCCGAGCTGTTCTTCAACCTGGCGACGCAGGGGCTGAGTGAAGGTGAGTACGTGCGACGCTTCCACTACGCAGAGCGGGTGAGCACGGCGGAAGTAGAGCTGAAGGACTACAGCTTCAAGACACCGGCTTATGGGCTGTCGCACAAGAAGATGAGCACCGAGCTGGAGCACCAGCGCGAAAGCTATCAGCATTACGACTATCCGGGGCGTTATAAGCAAGACCCGAGCGGCAAGGCGTTCAGCGGCTATCGTCTGGATGCACTGCGGTCAGGGGCAGTAACGAGCGAAGGCGAATCCAACTGCGCGGGGCTGATGCCGGGCAACACCTTCACCCTGACGGAGCACCCGAATGCAACGCTGAACGCGGTATGGCAGACGGTGAGCGTGACGCACGTCGGGCAGCAGCCGCAGGCGCTGGAAGAGGAAAGCGGCGGCGAACCGACGACCATGAGCAACAGCTTTGCGGTGGTGAAAGGGACGACGACGTGGCGCGCCGCGATGCCGTACAAACCGATGGTGGACGGCCCACAAATCGCTACGGTGGTGGGGCCGGCAGGAGAAGAGATTTACTGCGACCCGTACGGTCGAGTAAAACTGCAATTCCCGTGGGACAGATACGGCGCGAGCAACGACCAGAGCTCCTGCTGGGTACGCGTCAGTCAGGGGTGGGCGGGCGGTCAGTACGGTATGATAGCCATCCCGCGCATCGGTCATGAAGTGATCGTCAGCTTCCTCGAAGGTGACCCGGATCAGCCGATTGTCACCGGGCGTACGTTCCATGCGACCAACCGTCCTCCTTACGACCTGCCTGCGCACAAGACGCGCACCGTGCTGCGTACGGAAACCCATCAGGGCGAAGGATTCAACGAGCTGCGCTTTGAAGATCAGGCAGGTCAGGAAGAGATTTATATTCACGGTCAGAAAGATCTCAATGCGCTGATTGAGAACGATGTTGTCTGGCATATCAAACATGATGCACAGACGGATATTGATAATGACCGTGTCACTCGCATTAAAGCCAACGATCACCTGACGGTCGAGAGCGAGAAACGTGACCATGTTAAAGGAGATTACTCCCTGAGCGTCGATGCCTCAATGCACCAGAAACTGGGGCAGGCCTTGCTGGTCGAGGCCGGGCAAGAGATTCATCTTAAATCGGGTAACAAAATAATGCTGGAAGCCGGGGCTGAACTGACTCTCAAGGTTGGTGGCAGCTTCGTGAAGATTGACCCCAGCGGCGTGACGCTGGTCGGCCCCAGCATCAAGATGAATTCAGGCGGCAGCCCAGGCTGTGGCTCTGGTTGGGCAGGCCAACTGCCCTCATTACCGGGAGCGGTTGAGGTGATTGCGCCGCCCCAATTGCCCAAAATACCGCCTCTTGAAAAACCGGTCTGTATTCCCTGTCTGCTGCGTGCCATGGCGCAGGGCGATGCGTTGATACAAGGAGAATAAGATGCTACCCGAAGCAATCTGGCATCAGGGTGCCTGTATCGTACTGTTGGAAGGGGCTTACCTCACCGCTGAGCAGCGGGAACGGTTGTGCGAAAGGCCATTTTTGCCGCTCTATTTTCATGATGACTTGTTTGAATTGATCAATCTGGGTCCCTGGCTTTGGTATTGTCCGCAAGAGGAAGAAATATTACTGGCTACGCTCGTTCAGCAGGGGCATGTGGTTGGCCTGCTTGAAAGCGGCCAACCCCTAAGCGCCCTGCAAAAGCAGTTGGCTTTGGGTGTGAGGGTGATTGAGCCCGAAGGGAAATTTAGCCAACTACTGCGGTTCTATACACCGCACGCACTGCCTCTGCTTGTCGAGCAACACGACGCCCCGTGGCTCGGTGGGCTTTTTGGGAGGATTGACCGCTGGTGGTTACGAGAATGCGACGGCAGTTGGCGCGAACTGAGTCTATCGATCTCTCCCACAGAACCTGTTCTGGTGAAATTGACGCCTGCGTTATATCAAGCGTTGCAAGGTTCATCTGACGAGCATCGCCTACTCGCTCTGTGGCAAGAGGGGGATAGCATAAGACATTTCCCACCCTGTGAAAGAATGAACATGGTCCGCAAGGCATTGGCGAAAGCCGAGCAGGCTGGAGCGACAGATGCCCAAAGACGGTTATGGGCATTGGCCTATCTGGAAGGTGGCCGTCAGGCGCTGGAAGAACAAAAGGGACGAGCATGAGCGCGGCAAACGGTTTGATTAGAGCAATCTCGGGGCTGATAACGGCGATATGGCAGATATTGCCGCGCTGGGGGCGGTGGCTGGGCTGGACGTTCCTGGTTCAGGAGCGACACGGTGGGGCGTCAATTGTCGTCTATTCAGTGATCGACCGCCCCATCAGCTATGTGTACGTCAACGGAAACATGGGAGGAAATACCTTTGCGTTTGATGGGCTTAATTCAGGAGGGAGTTCTGCGGGACCTTATCGGATAGAGGGGGATACGGTCAAAATAGACTGGGAATTGGATATGACAGAAGAGCAGGAGAAAGCTGGACTCCAATTTGAAAAGCATACAGTGACCCTACCGATGCCGAAACGTGATAAGGGCCAAAATGGTTTCTGTGTGCTGATGTTACCTGATAATAAACCGATGATCCGGTGGGCTGAAAGCTGTGTCGTTGAAATAGATAGCATCGTCGATACATATAGAACAAGGAGATAAATTAAAGTGGACTGGGATGATATGGAGTGTCGCGTTGCGCGTGAAGAGAGCCGTCATCAGGCGGGCGTAATGGCTAACCCGCGCGTGACAAGGGAATTGAATCAGCAAGAGAAAAAGGGACGAGCATGAGTGCGGCAAACGGTTTGATTAGAGCAATCTCGGGGCTGATAACGGCGATATGGCAGATCTTGCCGCGCTGGGGGCGGTGGCTGGCGAGCATTCTGCTGGTGCTCTGGCTGGGCTGGACGTTCCTAATACAGGAACGACATGGCGGAGCGTCATTGGTGGTTATGTCAGTAATGGATCGGCCGATTAGTTATGCCTATGTCAACGGAAATATGGGGGGAAATACCGATGCATTTGACGGGCGGAATGCGGGGGGGAAAACCGCAGGTCCCTATCGAATAGGCGGAGGTACAGCCATTATTAAATGGGAACTTGCGATGACTCGCAAACAATATGATGAGCTTGGATATCGTCCAGAGATCCATACTGTAGTCTTACCGATGCCTAAACGAGAGAAAGGCCTGAATGATTTTTGTGTACTGTTTTTGCCCGATAACAAGCCGATGATACGTTGGGCTTATCGTTGTCACCAAGATATGCAGGATGTAATAAATACTTATCGGACGAGGAAGTTGTAATGGTGGATTGGGATGATCTCGAATGTCGCGTTGCGCACGAAGAGAGCCGTCATCAGGCGGGGATAGGCACCTGTTCTCTCGCGTTACAAATCGGCTTCTTCTTCGATGGTCTAAAACGCAATATCAATGTAGATGAGGATAGCCAGCATCTGACTAACGTAGGCCGTTTGTTTCGTGCTCATCCAGAAAGAAGAACGTCAGAGATTGGCTCGTCATATGTTTATTCTGCGGTCTACATTCCTGGATTAGGTACCACGCTTGATGATACAGCCACTGAGCGCTTACATAGTATTATGGACGCCCGACAGCAGGCGCTGCCTGAGGATTATGCCGATGCACTGATTGAGCAGGGTAAAGAAACGGCAGTCGATACCGTCAAAGGCGTTTTCAAAGGAGACTGGAGTCAGGTGCTCTCCAACAAGCTGGGCGACTTAGTGACCATGAAGAGTGGCTTCGATGCCACCGTCTCCGCAGCCAAAAAGGCGGCGACCCGCGCGCTGCTCGAGGCGGCCGAACCTATCCGGGATAACCCGATCGTGGCTGAATTGCTGATGACCGGCGTCGATGCGCGAGTGGATTCAGCAAAGAACCAATTCAAGTTGAATGTGGTAGATGTAAAAAAAATTAATCAACTGCCCATCAAACTGATCCAAATTTCCGTTTTTGGTGCCGATCTGGGGGCCGCATTGGCCCGACGCTTTATCGACGAGTTACTGGGGTCGGTTTGTACCAAAGTGGGAAACGAATACCGCTACGAAGACAGCAAGGTCGAAGTGATTTTTGCAGGGCTGTTCGACTGCACGCGCCGTAGCTCGATGGATATGGGCGATACCGTGGCTGCCGCCTCTGACGGGGCGGGATTAGTTGCCCGTCATCCCGTGGTCGGGCTTATCACTACGGCCTTTGGCGCGAAAGTGATTGCGTTCGATAAACCCCTTCACCCCGCAGTCAAAAGCGCCTTGCACTTGATTGCGGCACATGAACGACGAGAATATCGTCCTCTGTTGCCTCTGGGGCCACTCAGATCCGGCTGGCGTGAAGTGCTCTGCCCCGGCATCAGTGAAGACGTAACGGGCGGGCTGTTGCCCAACGAACAGCGCCCCAGTGCCGAACTGTGTCGGGTACCACTACGACAAATGTTTGAAACCGCACGTCGGGCGCAGGTTCCTTTTCCCAACTTCCCCACTCTCGATGCTAAAAACCCACGAATAGCCCAGTATTTCATCATGCAGGATAGCCGACTGGGCTATTCCGCGAAGAAATACAGTGAGTACTACAGCAAATGGGTGGGAAAAATGACACCGACGCCGGAAGCGTTCGAACTGCATATGATCCACTACTGCTTTTGGCTGGGGGAAAAATTGCATGACTATAAAATACTCCGCCAAAACGTGAGCGGAAGCGAGCGGGATAAACTCAACGCGCAGTGGGGCTGGCTAATACAGGTCGGACGCGATGCGGAAAACGTGTTGAGAAGCAGAGGGCTGCGTCGGCAGATGTATCGGGGGGCCGATTTGGTGAAGTTCTTTAATGGCTCTGAGCGGGTGCCTCGTGAGGCGGATATCTTCTTCAACTATTTTATGCACGATTTCACGTCTGAGGAACTCAAGTTCGCTACGCTGAACGAGCAGGCGAATACCATGTTGAGGAGCAATAATTTCTTCGTCCCGCGTGGCATAGAGATCGTCGCTGCCGATGACGAAGCCGCAGCATGATCGTTGCAGCAAGCCTGTCTCTCTGACGTCTCACGGTCATCGTCGGAGTATCATCGGCGGCTTATACAGGCGTTCATTGAACGCCTGTTATCTTTTCAAAAATTAGCCCTTAATGGAAAAGCTTTCCCCCCATCACAGCCGTATCGGTTTGATATTCCAAATATCTTCTGCATATTCACCGATAGTGCGGTCAGACGAGAAATAGCCCATGCCGGCAATGTTTTGTACCGCACAGCGCGCCCATTCATCCTTGTTCTGGTACAGCTCGTCCACCCGATCCTGCGTATCCACATAGCTACGATAGTCTGCCAGTAGCTGGTAGTAATCACCAAAGTTCACCAGTGAATCAAACAGATCACTGTAACGTCGGCTGTCATCAGGGCTGAAGACGCCCGTGGTAATTTGCGTCAGCACGCGGCGCAGTTCTTCATCCTGATCGTAATATTGCCGTGGGTTATAGCCGCTCTGGCGTAACGCTTCGACCTGATCGGCCGTATTGCCGAAGATAAACATATTCTCTTCGCCAATATGTTCCAGCATTTCGACATTCGCGCCATCCAGCGTGCCGATCGTCAGCGCGCCGTTCAGTGCAAACTTCATGTTACTGGTTCCCGACGCTTCCGTCCCTGCCAGCGAGATCTGCTCAGAGAGATCGGCAGCCGGAATGATCAGCTGTGCCAGACTCACGCTGTAGTTCGGGATGAAGACCACTTTCAGCCGATCGTGCAATGCCGGATCGTTGTTGATCACCTTCGCGACGTCGTTGATCAGGTTGATAATGTGCTTCGCCATGTAATAGGCCGATGCCGCCTTGCCCGCAAAGATGGCGACACGCGGTACACGCACGACTTCCGGATCGTCTTTAATGCGGTTATAGAGCGTGATGATGTGCAATACATTCAACAACTGCCGTTTGTATTCGTGAATACGCTTAATCTGCACATCGAACAGCGACTCGGGGTTAACTACTATGTTCAGATTTTCCGCCATATAGGTCGCTAAGCGCACTTTGTTCTTCAACTTCACCTTACGGATTTTCTGCACAAATGCTGGGTAATCGATGTGCTGTTTCAGTTCGCTCAACTGACTCAGGTCGGTGCGCCAGGTCTGCCCTATCGTGTCGTCCAACAGTTTGGAGAGTGATGGGTTAGCCAGCGCCAGCCAGCGCCGTGGTGTCACGCCATTGGTTTTATTACAGAAGCGATTAGGGAAGAGCCGAGCGAAATCGGCAAACAGAGACTGCACCATCAGATCCGAATGCAGTTCCGATACGCCGTTGACCTTATGGCTGGCAACCACCGCCAGCCACGCCATCCGAACTTTACGCCCGTTGTTTTCATCAATGATGGAAACTCGTGCCAACAGGTCGTTGTCATCGGGTACTTCTTTCTGAACGTATTCCAGAAAATGCTCGTTAATTTCAAAAATCAATTGCAGATGGCGCGGCAGGATTTTACCCAGCATATCGACAGGCCAGGTCTCCAGCGCTTCCTGCATCAGCGTATGGTTGGTATAGGAGAAGACTTTCCTCACCACAGTCCACGCCTCTATCCATTGGAATTTATGCTCATCAATCAGCAGACGCATCAACTCAGGGATGGCCAACACGGGATGCGTATCATTCAGGTGGATAGCAAATTTTTCCGCCAGATTGGCGTAGGTCTTATGCATCATCCAGTGACGATTCAGGATGTCCTGCACCGTAGCCGAAACCAGAAAGTATTCCTGACGCAAGCGCAGCTCACGGCCTGAATAGGTGGAATCATCGGGGTACAGCACGCGCGACACATTTTCCGAGTGGTTTTTATCTTCAACCGCTGCAAAATAGTCACCCTGATTGAATTTACCCAGATTGATTTCGTTACTGGCCTGCGCGCCCCACAAACGCAGTGTATTGGTCGCATCGGTATCAAAACCGGGGATGATTTGGTCGTAGGCGCACGCGATAACTTCTTCCGTTTCCAGCCAGCGCATTTTGCTGCCTTCCTGCTGGATTCGACCGCCAAAGCGCACTTTGTAGCGCGTGCTGTGACGCGGGAACTCCCACGCATTGCCGTATTCCAACCAGTAGTCCGGCGATTCTGCCTGCTTGCCGTTAACGATATTCTGTTTGAACATGCCGTATTCGTAGCGAATACCGTAGCCGCGCCCCGGCAGAGCCATCGTCGCCAGCGAATCCAGGAAGCAGGCCGCCAGACGCCCCAGACCACCGTTACCTAGGCCAGGGTCATTTTCTTCCTGTAGCAGATCGTCCAGTTCCAGCCCCATGCCATCCAGCGCCGCTTTCAGATCGTCATACAATCCCATCGCCAGTAGCGCGTTCGACAACGTCCGCCCCAGCAAAAATTCCATCGACAGGTAATACACCTGCCGCACATCTTGAGAAAGCTGAGCACGGTTCGAGCGTAGCCAGCGTTCCACCATCCGGTCGCGCACGGCAAGCAGCGTGGCGTTCAGCCAGTCATGTTTATTCGCAATCGAGGGATCTTTCCCCACAGTAAACATGAGTTTGTAAGCAATAGAGTGTTTCAGCGCTTCCACACTGAGCGTTGGCGAAGTATAGATAAACGGAGAGTTCATAATATTCATTCCCAAGTGAGTGTCACCATACCCTGTCGTTTTCAGATTGCACGCGGATGACGCGCAGCGAGAAAGCTAGTGGGTATACAAGCGTTGATAGAGCGCCCCATAAGCCTGAGCAGAAACCTGCCAACCAAAGTCCATCGCCATCGCCTGACGCTGCACATAGCGCCATAGCGTGGGTCGGGACCACAGCACAAACACACGACGAATCGCGCGGGATAGCGATCCCACAGTACAATCGTTAAAGACAAACCCGCTTGCCAGACCATCCGCCAGATTCTCTAGCGAACAGTCGGATACCGTATCCGCCAGCCCACCCGTTCGGCGCACCAGCGGCAACGTGCCATACTTCAAGCCATAGAGCTGTGTTAACCCACAAGGTTCAAATCGGCTGGGCACCATGATGACATCCGCACCGCCAATGATTCGATGCGAGAAGGCTTCGTGATAGCCAATCTGTACGCCAACCTGACCGTGATATTCGGCTGCGGCGGCCAGAAAACCTTCCTGCAAATCGGCATCCCCTGCGCCTAATACCACCAGTTGCCCCCCCTGCTCCAGCAAATCGGGGATCGCGCTTAATGCAATATCGAGCCCTTTCTGGCTGGTCAGACGGCTGACGATGGCAAAAACCGGGGCCTTCTCGTCAACCTTCAAGCCCATCGCTGTTTGCAGACGTCGTTTGTTTTCCGCTTTGTTCGCCAGCGCATCACGACTGTAATGGTTTGTGAGTAACGGATCGTGCGCCGGATTCCAAATCGCGTCATCAACGCCATTAAGAATGCCAGACAGCCGCCCTTCTTCTTCACGCGCCTGTAGCAAACCCTCCATACCGTAACCATAGGCTGGCAGCGTGATCTCATGCGCGTAGGTCGGGCTCACGGTCGTAATGTGATCAGCGTAGAACAATCCCGCTTTGAGGTAGGAGATCTGGCCGTAAAACTCTAGCCCGTAGACTTGAAAGAAATCGCTCGGTAAGTGGAGATTCGCCATATGCCGGGCATCAAACAGCCCTTGATAGGCAAGGTTATGAACGGTAAACACTGATTTCGCAGGGCGGTTACGCGCAGCCAAATAGGCACAGGTCAGCCCCGCGTGCCAGTCATGGGCATGCACAACATCAGGCCGCCAGTAGTGGTCCAGCCCGCACGCCATTTCACATCCCATCCATCCCAGCAGCGCGAACCGCAGATAGTTATCGGCATAAGCGTAAAGTGCCGGGTCGTGATAAGGGCTGCCCGCGCGTTCATATAAATCGGGCACATCAATCAAATAAATACCGACGCCGTTAAAATGGCCGAACAGCAAGGTTACGTGTCCGGCGAAGGTGTCCAGTTCACGCACGACCTCTAGGTTAGCGATGCCTTTTTTCAGATCGGGGAAGGCAGGCAAGATGACGCGGACATCCATCCCCGCCGCAATCTGCGCGCCGGGCAACGCACCAGCCACATCCGCCAGTCCACCGGTTTTCAATAGTGGAAATAGCTCTGAACAAACATGTAAGACCCGCATTATTACTCCCGTTTTGTTCCGATGGTGTTTACAGCTTTTCCAACATCGATCGCGTGACCAGCACGATCCCCTCTTCCGAACGGTAAAAACGGCGGCTATCCTCTTCCGCGTTTTCACCAATCACCATGCCTTCCGGCAAGTGGCAGGCACGATCGATCACGCAGCGGCGTAAACGACAGGAGCGCCCCACGTTGACATCCGGCAGGATCACCGTCGAATCTATACTGCAAAAAGAATTGACCCGCACACGCGGGAACAGCACCGAATGCGTGACAACCGAGCCAGAGACGATGCAGCCTCCCGATACCAGCGAGTTCATCGTCATACCATGGCTGCCGGAACGGTCCTGAACAAATTTGGCTGGCGGCAACGATTCAATCGCGGAACGAATCGGCCAGTGCCGATCGTACACATCCAGCTCCGGCGTGACTGACGCCAGATCGAGGTTGGCACGCCAATAGGCTTCCAACGTGCCGACATCTCGCCAATACTGGTTTTCATCTTCACCCGACGTGACGCACGACAGAGTAAAAGGGTGCGCCCAAGCCAAACGCTGCGAGACGATCTTAGGGATCAGATCCTGCCCAAAATCATGATTAGAGTCCGGCGCGTTATGATCCGCTTCCAGTAATTGATAAAGATAGTCCGCATTAAAAACATAGATCCCCATGCTCGCGAGCGCCATATCGGGGTTATCTGGCATCGGCGTTGGGCTATCCGGTTTTTCGGCAAAATCGAGGATCCGATGCTGTTTATCCACGCTCATGACGCCAAAGGCGCTGGCTTCTTCCAGCGGCACGGGCAAGCAGGCGACGGTACATTCAGCCCCCTTTTCCACGTGATCAATCAGCATACGTGAGTAGTCCATCTTGTAGATGTGATCGCCCGCGAGGATCACTACATACTCCGCACGGTAGCGCCGAATGATATCGAGATTCTGGCAAACCGCGTCTGCCGTTCCCCGATACCAATGATCAGTAGAATGGCGCTGCTGCGCGGGCAGCAAATCAACAAACTCGTTCATCTCCGCATTCAAAAACGACCAGCCACGCTGAATGTGCTGCACCAGCGTATGAGACTGATATTGTGTAATCACACCAATGCGGCGAATGCCGGAGTTCAGGCAGTTAGAGAGCGCGAAATCAATAATGCGGAATTTGCCGCCAAAGTGAACAGCGGGCTTGGCGCGCAGCGCCGTCAACCCTTTCAGTCGCGTTCCACGGCCTCCGGCCAAAATTAATGCCACGGATTTCAAAGGGAGCTGTCTTGCCAACATCAGAGGGTCATGCTTGTCGTTATTCACCATGGCTATCTCCTGATTATTCTTTTAATGGCTTGCGCTTAGGCGGTCTGTTTTATCAAGACGCATACCGCCTGCGCTTGTCCGTGCCAGATTCCACCCTCGGGCGGGTTCGTTTCATCAAACGGCGGTGAAACCTGCCAGTGGCCTTCTGGCAAAATGAACGCGCCGCCATGCAGGCTGGCGTTAAACAGCACAAGCCAACGACCAGACAGTAAAATCTGTAGCTGATGCTCCCCTTGTTCCCACTGCGGCGGCGTCAAAGGCTGCCCTTCGCTGTTCAACCACTGCACCGCGCCATTGCCTTCTTGCCACCACGTTTCCTGCTGTAGTGCCGGGATCGTGCGGCGAAGCTGGATCAATCCGGCGACAAATTCGCGCAATGTGCTATCCGCGTTTTCCCAGTGCAGCCAGGTCAATTCATTGTCCTGACAGTAAGCGTTGTTGTTGCCCTGCTGGCTATGACCCAGCTCATCGCCCGCCAGCAGCATGGGTGTTCCCTGCGACAAAATCAGCGTCGTCAGCAGCGCCTTCTGGCTAGCCAACCGGCGCTGAAGGATGTCATCCTCCGCTTCCATCCCTTCCGTACCGTGGTTATTGCTGAAGTTACTGTCGGTACCGTCGCGATTGTCCTCACCGTTGGCATCATTGTGCTTGTGGTTGAAGCTCACTAAATCGCGCAGCGTAAAGCCGTCATGGGCCGTCAGTTTGTTGATAGAGGCGTAAGGCAGGCGGTCATGCTGCTGGAAGATGTCGCTGGAAGCGGCAAAGCGGCGGGCAAATGCGCCGAGAGAGAGGTCACCATGCAGCCAGAAGCGGCGCATGTCGTCACGATAGCGGTCGCTCCACTCTGCAAACGGCGTCGGGAACTGACCCAGTTGATAGCCGCCATATCCAATATCCCACGGCTCGGCGATCAGCTTGCAGCCTTGCAAGCGGCTATCGTTTTTCATGGCAGACAGCAGCGGTGCAGCGGCGGTAAAATCGGGAGTACGGCCCAGCACGGTAGCCAGATCGAAGCGGAAACCATCAACGTGGCAGACCTCACGCCAGAAGCGCAGGCAGCCCATCACCCAGTCAATCACCGCCGGATGATTCAGGCGCAGCACATTGCCGCAGCCGGTCCAGTTATGATATTCACCGCTTTCACCCAGCCAGTAATAGCTGCGGTTGTCGATGCCGCGCTGGCACAGCGTAGGGCCTTCAACGTCCAGTTCGGCGCTGTGGTTGAACACCACATCCAGAATGACCTCAATACCTGCGTTATGCAGTGCTTTCACCGCATCCCGGAATTCATTCAGCGCGTCGTCGCCTGCGGCCAGACTATTATCCACGGCAAACGGCAGCAGCACGTTATAGCCCCAGTAATTACGCAGCCCCATTTGTTGAAGCCGAGGTTCATCGGCATGCTGCTGCACCGGAAGCAGTTCCAGCGCGGTCACGCCCAGCGATGTCAGGTAGTCAATCATCACCGGGTGGCCTAACGCCGCATAGCTACCGCGAATATCTTCGGGAATATCGGGGTGCAGTTGCGTCAATCCGCGAACGTGCGCCTCATAAATCACCGTCTGATTCCAGGGCGTTTGCGGATGTTGATCATCCTGCCAGTCGTAATCCTCTACTGTGACCACGCACTTCGCCATGATCTCAGCGCTATCGCGTTCATCTCGCTGGTCAATTCCGCCTTGCAGGCTAGCGTCATCTACCACCCAGCCATCAAGCTGGCGCGCGCACGGGTCCAACAGCAGCTTATGCGGATTGAAACGTAAACCCTGTGACGGTTCGAACGGCCCATCGACACGAAAACCGTAGCGTAAGCCCGGCTGCGCATCGGGAAGATAGCCATGCCAAATATCGCCGCTGCGCGCCGTCAGCGCGATCCGCTGCTCCTGCTGGCGCTCATCAAACACACACAGTTCTACCCGCTCGGCATCCGCCGAAAACAGCGCGAAATTCACGCCACTGCCGTCAAAACTTGCCCCCAGCGGCGTCGGCTTGCCCGTCTGCAATTCTGCCATTTACGCCTCCTTCACCAGATACAGTGTGGCAAGCGGCGGAATGGTCAAGACAAGGGAGTGATGGCGTTGATGACTGCCCCACTCCTCACTGTAAATCGTCCCAACATTGCCCTGATCGCTACCGTTGTAGTGAACAGAATCGGTGTTTATGACTTCACGCCAGCCGCCAGGCTGGTTAATGCCAATCCGATAACCATAACGTGGCACGGGCGTAAAATTGCTGACCACCAGCACTTCGTTGCCCTGCTCATCACGCCGGACAAAGGCAAAAACCGAATTTTCCCGATCGTCCACCACCAGCCATTCAAAGCCCTGCGGCTGAAAATCCAGCTGATACAGTGATGGCTGCTGGCGATAATAATGGTTGAGATCGCGCACCAGCGCCTGAACACCGCGATGCCATCCTTCCGGTTCATCCAGCAGATGCCAGTCCAGACTGGCGTCGTGATTCCACTCACGCCCTTGTGCAAATTCACCGCCCATAAACAGCAGCTTCTTGCCGGGATACGCCCACATAAAGCCGTAATAGGCGCGTAAATTGGCAAATTTCTGCCAGACATCACCGGGCATACGATCCAGTAGCGAACGCTTGCCATGCACCACTTCATCGTGGGACAGCGGCAGCACGAAGTTCTCGCTGTAGGCGTACAACATACCGAATGTCAGCAGATCGTGATGGTATTTGCGGTGAACCGGATCGTGCTGCATATAAGCCAGCGTGTCGTGCATCCAGCCCATATTCCATTTGTAGTGAAACCCTAAACCATTGCAGTCCGGCGGCAGCGTGACACCCGGATAGTCCGTAGACTCTTCAGCCAGCGTGATCGCCGCCGGTGCCGCATGACCCAGCATGTGGTTGGTGTAGCGCAGAAACGCAATCGCTTCGAGGTTCTCTTTACCGCCGTAATGGTTCGGTACCCACTCGCCTTCACTGCGGCTGTAGTCGCGGTAAATCATGGAAGCCACGGCGTCTACCCGCAGCCCGTCGATGCCATAGCGCTCCATCCAGAACAATGCGTTACCCGCCAGGTAGTTACGCACCTCATGGCGGCCATAGTTATAAATCAACGTGTTCCAATCCTGATGATAGCCTTCACGCGGATCGGCGTATTCATACAGCGCGGTGCCGTCAAACTGCGCCAAGCCGTATTCGTCGCCGGGGAAATGCCCCGGAACCCAGTCCAGCAGAACGTTGATACCCGCACCATGGAGCGCATCAACAAACGCTCTAAACTCTGATGCCGTACCGAAACGACGCGTTGGCGCATACAGTCCCAGCGGCTGATAACCCCAGCTGCCATCAAATGGGTGTTCATTAATCGGCATCAGCTCAACGTGTGTGAAGCCCATGTACTGTACATAATCAATCAGTTGCTTCGCCAGTTCCTGATAGCTCAGCCAAAAATTGTTATCCGTATGCCGTCGCCACGAACCGAGGTGGACTTCATAAATAGAGATAGGGGAACGCAGGCTATTCGCCTCACGGCGAGCCTCATTGGTCGGGACTTTCTCAGGCAGCGGCGTAATCAGCGATGCAGTGTCCGGGCGCATCTGCGCTTCAAACGCATACGGATCGGCCTTCAGCCGAACGCTACCGTGACTGTCGATCATTTCGTATTTATAGAGCTGCCCCGCTTTCACATCGGGCAGAAATAGCTCCCAAATGCCGTTTTCCCTGCGCAAGCGCATCGGATGACGTCGGCCGTCCCAGAAGTTGAATTCTCCCACCACCGAAACACGTTGAGCATTCGGCGCCCAAACGGCAAAACGCGTGCCTTCAACCCCATCCAGCGTTTCCAGATGTGCGCCTAGTCGCTCGTAAGGTCGCAGATGGGTACCTTCAGCCAGCAGCCAAATATCCATATCCTGCAACAGCGGGCCAAAGCGGTAAGGATCTTCAATCACCCAAGTTTCTTCACGCCAGGTGACAGCCAATTGGTAGTGAAAAGCCTGTTTCCGACGCGGCACCAGACCACAAAAAAAACCGCGTCCATCGATACGTTCCAGCTCGGCGATTTTTCGTCCATTGCTGGCATCAACGACCCAGGCGGCCTCCGCATCTGGCAGCAACGCGCGAACTTCAAGACCTTTGGAGGAATGATGCATACCTAACAGCGAAAACGGATCGGCATAATGCCCGGAAATAAGTGAATTAATCGCCTCAGAAAACGCTGACATGGTATCCATCCTCTGATTAACCATTTGAATTAAATAAACAAGTCACATAAAAAACACATTACGTTGCGCTTATATTCTTCTGTTACTTGTTTTCAACAAAAATCCAATAAAAATAATGGGTTATTAGCTTGCTAATGAATAACGGCGACGTGTAAAAATAATGAATACTATGAAAGAGTTCTTGAACCACGTCCCTTAATTCAGCGTAGTCAAAGAACGGAGAAATATCTGAGAACTGATCAAATTTTTCCGTTTATATTTATATGAATAAGTTATGACACGGGATAATTAGCATCTTTTGTTTAAAGATCGATTCGCCCGTTAGCAAAAAGCAGTACAATTTGGCGATTGTGTATGTTGATAGATGATGTATTAAGAGACCAGCCCATGGTTAGCCAGATTGATCTCATTCTTTCCCTGTTACAGCAGATGTGTGTTTATCTGGTGATTGCCTATTTACTCAGTAAGACACCGCTGTTTATCCCGCTAATGCAGGTCACCATTCGCCTGCCACACAAGCTGGTGTGCTATCTGGTTTTTTCCGTGTTTTGCATTATGGGAACCTACTTCGGTCTGCATATAGACGATTCGATTGCCAATACCCGTGCGACCGGTGCTGTGCTCGGGGGCATGCTGGGCGGCCCTTCCGTTGGCTTTCTCGTCGGGTTAACGGGCGGATTACACCGCTATTCAATGGGAGGCATGACCGCGCTGGCCTGTATGCTGTCGACTATCGCCGAAGGTCTGCTCGGCGGGCTACTGCATCGCTATCTGGCACGCCGCAACCGTATCGATCTGCTCTTTAAGCCCCTCGTCGTCGGCCTGACCGCACTGGTTGCGGAGATACTGCAAATGGCGATTATTCTGCTGGTCGCCCGTCCATTTGATAACGCCGCAGAACTGGTGAGGGATATTGCGCTACCGATGATGATTACTAATACCATCGGTTCCGCCATGTTCATGCGTATCTTGCTCGACCGACGTGCCATTTTTGAAAAATACACCTCCGCGTTTTCCGCCAAGGCGCTGCAAATCGCGGCCCGCGCTGAAGGGGCGTTGCGTCAGGGATTCAATCCACAAAACAGTATGCGCGTTGCCCGTATTTTGTATGAAGAGCTGGGTGTCGGTGCCGTGGCGATTACAGATCGCGATAAATTACTGGCGTTTATCGGGGTGGGTGACGACCACCACAATGTTGGTGCGCCTATCACGTCATCACACACGCGCCGGGCGATAGACAACAATCAGGTGGTGTACGCCGATGGCAACGAAGTGTCTTATACCTGTTCCGTGTCGCCGCAGTGTAAGCTCGGCTCCACGCTGGTGATCCCGCTGCGTGGCGAAGATCAGCGTGTTGTCGGCACGATCAAGCTTTACGAGCCCAAGAATAAGCTATTTTCCAGCATAAACCGTACGCTGGGAGAAGGGATCGCCCACCTGCTTTCTGCACAGATTCTGACTGGACGTTTTGAACAACAGAAACAGCTGCTGGCGCAGTCGGAAATCAAGCTGCTGCACGCGCAGGTCAACCCACATTTTCTGTTCAACGCATTGAACACGCTATCCGCCGTGATACGACGTAATCCCGATCACGCCCGCCAGTTGGTGCTCTCTCTGTCGACGTTTTTCCGTAAAAATCTCAAACGCAGCAACGATGAAGTGTCGCTTAATGACGAACTGGAGCACGTTAATGCCTATCTCGAAATCGAAAAGGCGCGCTTTGCCGATCACCTGACGGTAGAAATTTCGCTACCTGAGACGCTGCGTGAGGCGCGACTGCCGGCATTTTCCCTGCAACCGATTGTCGAAAATGCGATTAAGCACGGTACCTCACAGATGATTGAAAACGGGCACATCCACATTAGCGGACGCCTGCATGCCAATACGCTGGAACTGTCAGTCGAAGATAACGCTGGCACCTATCAACCCCGCAGCGGTGGCGATGGGCTAGGCATGAATTTGGTCGACCGCCGCATTAAAGCACGCTACGGCAACCGCTATGGCATCACGGTGGTCAGCGAAGCAGATAAATTTACCCGGGTCGAAGTACGCGTCCCGCTGATTTCAGCGCGTAAAGCATTGGAACAGATGGATAGCGTGGCGTGACGAGGGGGATAAACATGTCAGGTCTCCAGAATAAAATCAGGCGATGAAAACGGCCTGAAAGCAGGAGATGATTCTTAGTCTGACGGGTGACTCAAACCGGGTGAATCTTCGATTGATATATATCGGGACGCGTAATCGTCCAGACATAGTTTTCTTTGTTAATCGGAGAATATCCTGCTTTTTCATAGAGCCATGGAGCAGTAGAGGTCAGTAGAATAATACGCCGCAGCCGCTTAAGTACCGGATGGTCAAGGCAACATTCCATTAACCAGCTTCCCAACTTTTGCTGCTGATATTCTTCTAGAATATAAACATCACAGAGATAACCAAAAGTCGCAAAATCCGTCACGACTCGCGCCAATCCAATCTGCTTATCGTCAGTAAATAAACCGAAATTAAGGCTGTTAGTGATAGATTCCCGAACAGTATCAATATCAATGCCTTCTGCCCAACTTGAACGCGTTAAATAGCAATGTATGGCATGAATATCCAGTAGATCATTATTTGTCGTAACAACAAATTTCTGATTTTCCCATGTTAATACCCGTGACATATCCTTTTCACTGTTGGTACTCATTCGTTTATTTTCTCGATGTAATCTGAGTATGAAACTGGCGCAACACCAACCGATGCTGCGCCAGCAAGCAAGGTGAATTACAGCAAGATGCGCAGCATACGACGCAGCGGTTCAGCGGCTCCCCACAGCAGCTGATCGCCGACCGTGAAGGCGGACAGGTATTCCGGCCCCATGTTCAGCTTACGCAGACGACCCACTGGCGTGGAGAGCGTGCCGGTTACCGCAGCAGGCGTCAGTTCACGCATGGTGATGTCGCGATCGTTCGGAACCACTTTCACCCAGTCGTTGTGAGTTGCCAGCAGTTGTTCGATTTCCGGCAGCGCGACGTCTTTTTTCAGTTTGATGGTGAATGCCTGGCTGTGACAGCGCAGTGCGCCAACGCGCACGCAGAGGCCATCAACAGGAATGACGCTGCTGGTGCTCAGGATCTTGTTAGTTTCCGCCTGACCTTTCCACTCTTCACGGCTCTGGCCGTTATCCAGCTGTTTATCGATCCACGGAATCAGGCTGCCTGCCAACGGCACGCCGAAGTTATCAGTCGGCAGCGCACCGCTACGGGTCAATGCCGTGACTTTACGCTCGATATCCAGAATCGCAGAAGCTGGATCTTGTAGCTCTTTCGCCACTTCACCGTGCAGTGTCCCCATCTGAGCCAGCAGTTCACGCATGTGACGCGCACCGCCGCCAGAAGCGGCCTGATACGTTGCAGCAGAAACCCACTCCACTAGGTTGTTAGCAAACAAGCCGCCCAATGACATCAGCATCAGGCTGACGGTACAGTTACCGCCCGCAAAGGTTTTGATGCCTTTATCCAGACCTTGCTGAATCACCCCGTGGTTAACCGGATCCAGAATAATAATCGCATCATCTTTCATACGCAGCGAGGATGCGGCGTCGATCCAATAACCCTGCCAGCCACTTTCACGCAGCTTTGGGTAGACTTCATTGGTATAATCGCCGCCCTGACAGGTAATGATGATGTCTAGCGCGCGCAGTGCTTCGATATTATAAGCATCCTGCAACACGCCTTGATGACCACCCAGTGCCGGTGCAGGTTCACCGTGCTGAGAAGTCGAAAAGAATACCGGGTGAATCACATCAAAGTCGCGTTCTTCCACCATGCGCTGCATGAGAACCGAGCCGACCATACCGCGCCAGCCAATAAAACCAACATTTTTCATGGTAACTGTCCTGCTTTGGGGGTAACAAAAAGAATTCTGGCTAACGTCGATAGCGCTTAGTTATTGCTGACTCAGTGATCTGCCGCAGAGGTCGCGCGCGTCGTGTCGTAAACCTGTAAATTATCGTGTCGTTCAACCTTACAAAATGTACATAAAGTCGCAAGTGAATTTATTCGATAGTACGGCATTTTTCAGCAGTCATTCTAATATCATCAACCTGGCACAGGATAACAATGTTGGTCAGTCCATGAAGATGGCCCCGGTCAGGAAATACGGTTTTGGGAGTAAAAAACCAACATGACAGAAATGATCTCTGCAACGGTACTCCTGTTGCTCATTATGGACCCACTCGGCAACCTGCCGATTTTCATGTCTGTACTCAAGCACCTCGACCCCAAACGCCGACGTGTAGTGCTGATCCGTGAAATGCTGATCGCACTTGGACTGATGCTGATTTTCCTGTTCGCCGGTGAACACATTCTGGCGTTCCTGAATCTGCGCACCGAAACCGTGTCCATTTCCGGCGGTATTGTGTTGTTCCTCATCGCGATTCGGATGATTTTCCCTTCTCAGGAAGGCAATAGCAGCGGTCTGCCAGCGGGAGAGGAGCCGTTTCTGGTGCCAATGGCGATTCCTCTGGTGGCAGGGCCGTCGATCCTCGCGGCGCTGATGCTGCTTTCCCACCAGTATCCCAATCAGTTACCCCACCTGACGCTGGCGCTGTTCATCGCTTGGACGATCTCCTTCATCATCCTGTTGATGTCAGATTTGTTCTTGCGGTTGCTGGGTGAGAAAGGCGTAAGTGCGCTGGAAAAATTGATGGGCCTGATTCTGGTGATGCTATCGACGCAGATGTTCCTCGACGGCATACGTGCGTATATGAAGTTATAGGCGTCGTTGCCCCCAGAGTCTTATACATAAATGCGCAAATTATTATGAGGGTTGACGTTATCTGGCGTAAAAATTATGCAGCGGTGGGCATGACCACCGAGTGAGCGGCAGGGACGCCGCGAAAGACTGTGCCGCGCTGGGAGCGCGTCACAGTCGGCTCGAAAGGGGGTCATGAACGCCGATGGCACCGCGTAGCGGCATAATTTAGCCAGAAGCCAGGGGTCATGGGGCGCGCGGCGTTTGAGCCGCCCCATGTCGGGCGCGTGCTACAACGTAGCATGAAAATAACGACATTATCGCGCACGAAACCGTCTCTTAGTCGGCATAAAAAATGTGGCTAAAAGCCCCCTCCACAAGGGGGGGCTAAACACATCAGAGGAAAATACTCCCCACTAACGCAATCAGGAACGCGATGGTGCCGAGCAGCGTTTCCATCACCGTCCAGGTTTTCAGGGTCGTCTTCTCATCCATTTCGAGGAAACGACCAACCAGCCAGAAACCGGAGTCGTTCACATGCGATAGCACGGTCGCTCCCCCCGCAATCGCCACCACGATAAAGCAGAGATCGAACTGACTCAGCCCAGGAGTCGCCGCCACCGCAGGCGCCATCAGCGCCGCCGTGGTCGTCAATGCCACCGTCGCCGACCCCTGCGCCACACGCAGTGCGGCAGACACCACAAACGCCGCCACAATCACCGGCATACCGGTATCCGCCAGCGCGCCAGACAGCGCATCGCCGATGCCGCTGGAACGCAGCACACCACCGAACATCCCACCCGCACCAGTGACCAGAATAATCGAGCAAACCGGGCCCAGCGCGCCTTCACAGATCTTCTCAAGGTGTTTACGGCTATGCTGACCGCTAAACATAATCATGGCGAACAAGACAGTAATTAGCAGCGCAATCGGCGTTTTCCCCAACATACGCAGGAACTGCACCAGACCGCTATCACCGCTGATAAC
The DNA here is from genome assembly GCF_004137795.1 of Pectobacterium zantedeschiae. GTDB lineage: Bacteria > Pseudomonadota > Gammaproteobacteria > Enterobacterales > Enterobacteriaceae > Pectobacterium > Pectobacterium zantedeschiae. The sequence goes on along the minus strand of NZ_NWTM01000004.1, from coordinate 114,844 downwards.
GCCCATTACCGTCAGAGTATTCAGACCGGTATCGAGGAAAATCAGGATTAGCGGCAGCAACAGCACCCACATCACCACGCCAAACGCCGGTGGCGTATGCTGCTCGTCCGCTTTGACTTCTGTCAGGAAGGTTGACGGCAACGGCAAATGGAATTTTTTGCCTGCCCACAGGCCGAACAGATAACCGCCCAGATACCAAGTGGGGAAAGCAATCACGGCCCCCACCAGCACCAGCAGACCAATGTTGGCACCCAGCAGTTCACTGGCAGCAACCGGGCCGGGATGCGGCGGCAGCAAGGCGTGCATAACGGCAAAGGCACCGGCTGCTGGGAACGCATACGTCAGCGTCGAGCCACCAAAGCGTTTTGCCACACTGAAAATAATCGGCAACATCACGATCAGACCAGCGTCGAAAAAGATCGGGAAGCCGAACAGTAGAGAAGCAAGACCCAGCGCGAAAGGCGCGCGTTTCTCACCAAATTTATTGATGAGCGTATCCGCCAGCACATTTGCGCCACCGGTCACCTCCAGCAGGCGGCCAATCATTGCCCCCAGACCAACCAGCAGGGCAACGGATGCTAACGTGCTACCGAACCCACTGAGCAGTGTAGGTACGAGTTTCTCGAAAGGCGTTTTTGTCGCCAGCGCCGTGATCAAGCTCACCAGCGTCAACGCCAGAAATGCGTGGACACGGAAGCGCATAATCAGCACCAGTAACAGTGCGACCGAACCAGCAGCGATGGTTAATAGCACACTGGCGCTATAAGCGGATGTTATTTCTGTCATCGTTAATAATCTCTTTAGGGCACCCAGTCTGGATTGGCTGATTGTTTGTGAGGTGTATCACATCATCATTTGATACCGGTAACATGATACGGGTAACATGTTAAAATCGGGAACCATTAAGTATCATTTAATTTACAGTTTGAGATAGAGATCAAATTATGTCAGGTCGAAGCATTATTCTGATGGGCGTATCAGGCAGTGGAAAATCCTCAGTTGGCGCTGAACTTGGCCGCGCCATTCAGGCAAAATTTATTGATGGCGACGATCTGCACCCGCGCGCCAATATCCAGAAAATGGCCAGCGGTACGCCGTTGAATGATGAAGACCGTGCACCGTGGCTCGAGCGACTTAGCGATGTCGCCTACAGCCTGGCACACAAAAACGAGACGGGCATCATCGTCTGTTCCGCGTTGAAAAAGCGTTACCGCGATCGCCTGCGCGAAGGGAACGAAAAGATGGTGTTTATCTATTTGAAAGGCAGCTTTGAACTGGTTCTGGAGCGCCACAAAGCCAGAGCAGGCCACTTCATGCCGACAGACCTGCTGAAAAGCCAGTTCGATGCGCTGGAAGAACCGGGCAGTGATGAACAGGATGTCCTGAAGGTCGATATTGACGGCACACGGGAAGAAGTCGTGCAGCGCTGTGTTGAAGCACTGCGCGCAGCAGGCTAATGACGCGACTTAGAGGCTTTCGCCGTCCAGTAGAGTAAAGCCGACATCGACCATCTCCTGCTCCACTGGCTCGCCTCGCAGGCGGGCCAGCAGGCGCTCGGTGCCAACGCGACCCATGTGTTCACGCGGCGTCAGTACGCTAGCCAGCTTCGGCACCATCGCCTGCCCAATGTCGTGTCCGTGGAAACCGGCTACGCCAATATCTTCCGGTACGCGCAGCCCCTGCCGCTGGCATTCAAACATCGCACCGACGGCTAAGTCGTCATTGGTACAAAACAGGCTATCAACCTGCGGGTATTCCGCCTGCGTCTGTCGCAACAGCTCACCACCGAGCGAATAGGAAGACGCCCGCTCGCTCATCACACAATAACTTTTGAGATCGCTTTCCCACATCGCTTGCTCGTAGCCCCGACAGCGCATGAGGGTTCGCTCATCCTGTCGTGCGCCGAGATAGACGATATGACGATGCCCCAGCGCCACCATACGTAATGTCATCTGGCGGGCAGCTTCGACGTTATCAAACCCGACGGCCATATCCAGACAGGGTGAAACGGAATCCATCAGCTCCACCACTGGAATGCCAGCGACGTCCAGCATCTGTCGCGTTCGCGGTGTGTGGGTGCGTTCAGCCAGAATAAGCCCGTCAATGTGATACGACAGCAGTGAAGTTAGACGCTGTTCTTCTCTGTCAGGATGATAGCCATAGTGCGCCAGCATGGTCTGGTAGCCATGCGCTTCCGCCGTGCGTTCAATCCCACGCAACACCTCAGCGAAAACCTGATTGGTTAATGATGGCAACAGTACGCCAATCGCCCGGCTAGTCGAGCTGGCGAGCATATTCGGTGCGAGATTAGGGATGTAACCCAGCTCATCCAACGCAATAGCGATCTTTTCCTGCAAGGCGGCGGACACCTGAGCGGGGTTGCGCAAATAGCGGCTCACCGTCATTTTGGTAATCCCAACGCGGTCAGCAACATCCTGGAGAACGGGTCTTTTCTTCTTCATCGTCGACTAAAAATGCCTGAAAAACAGTAAGCTAAGTCTAGCAAAAAAAACGTAAAGAAAGTAAAGGTGGAGGGGAATAAAATAATTAACGTGTGCCAGAAAATACGCAATGCCCTTTAAGTATTCATGTTGATAATAACGACTCAGCTTATTTTAGCGCGGCCCATCCATTACCCCGATGCCTAAAAATCAAACAACTCACTAATTAAGATTAATATTTACTCTTTTTTATACTCTATTTAATAGATTTTCAGAATATTGCTGTCTGATATCTGAATATAAAAAATGACAGGTGAAGCTATAGCACTCAAATATTACTTCTCTGTCATTAAACCCTGGTCTGAAAGAGGAAATATTTTATGAATATTAAACAGAAAATAAAGGCAATGACGCTGGAAGAGAAAATCGGACAAAAGCTCATGCTGGACTTTCGCTATTGGGATCCAACGGGAAAAAGTAAACAGGACATGACAGTTCCCGATGAAACGGTAGGTAAACTAATCACGGATCACCATATTGGTGGCGTGATCCTATTTGCCAACAATTTGAAGGATAAGCAGCAAATTAAAAAACTGACCGCGTGGTATGCCGCGATGGAAACCTGTGGCGGCGTCCGACTATTCATTAGCACAGATAATGAAGGGGGAAACGTTTTCCGCCTACCGCGCGGCGATTACGCATCATTTCCCGGCAATATGGCACTATCCGCAGCGATTGAAGGGGGTTCTGATATACAGATTGCCAGCGAACAGGGACGTCTGATGGCACAAGACATGATTTTTATGCATATCAATACCAACTTTGCACCGGTCGTTGATGTCAACACGAACCCTTTCAACCCAGTCATTAACGTGCGCGCTTTCAGCGACGACGTGAATACCGTTTATCGTTTGGCGGAAAAAATGACGGCAGGCATGAAACAGCAAGGATTGATCACCGCTTACAAGCATTTTCCGGGGCACGGTAGTACATCCACGGATTCTCATACTGGTCTGCCTCGCGTTGACCGCTCACGAGAAGACGCCTTTGCCATCGATATCATGCCTTATAAACGGGCGATTGATAACCAGACAGTATCGGATATGGTCATGACGGCTCATATTCAGTATCCGGCACTGGATAACGATCAGATTACTACACGTAGCGGTGAGAAAATTACGGTGCCTGCGACCATGTCACATGCGATCCAGACTGATATCCTGCGCGGTGAGTTGGGTTATGCTGGTGTGACGATTTCAGATGCACTGGATATGGGCGCGATTGCCGATCATTTCAGTCAGGAAGACGCTGTGCGACAGGTGTTCACCGCTGGCGTGGATATCGCCCTGATGCCCATCAGTATTTCATCTCCTGAGCAGGTCAAACTCTTGCCAGACTTGATCCAACACATTGTGGACATGGTGAAGAAAGGGAACATCAGAGAAGCTGAAATTGATGCATCGGTAGAGCGAATTTTAACCCTCAAAGCACGGTATCACCTGTTATGTAAGAAAAAACGAGCCGTCGCTGACGCTTCTTCTACATGGGGATACAAGGTAGAAAAACACATTGCCGATCGTTCCATAACCGTGGTGATCAACCAGCAATCACTGTTGCCATTAAAAGACAAAACCCTACGCTATTTTATCCTGACGCCTTGGGGAGAGCAGGCCAAAGGCATCGCAGCGGTGATGACACAGGAGGGATACCTGAATGTGGTTGCAGCAAAGGAAACGGAACTGACCGATGCCCAAGTCAGAGATCATATTTCCAACTGTGACGTATTTCTTCTCGGGACGTTGTCAACCAGCTTTACGCCAGTTGAGCAGGATGGCACCGCCACCGCACAAGCAAAAGACGGTGTCGCGAATAACCCTTACCCTAACTGGTTACGACATGCTACCAATCTGGGAAAAAAGCGCGTTCACCTTTCACTACGTGCACCGTATGACATTATCAACTACGCTGGCGATGTTAACGCTGCTGTGGCGACGTATTCCTATTACGGGTATGACAACGGCAGCTGGCGTGGTCGCTCGATGATTTCTTTGGCAGAGGTACTGACAGGTAAGCGCGCCCCACAGGGAAAACTCCCAGTCAATATCTGGCAATACTACGATGTGGAAACGAATACCGGTACGGTGGCGTTTTCCAGAGGGTTTGGGCTGAGCTGGTAATGTGGCTGATGAAATAAGCCCGCGTCCTTTCCTACGCGGGCTTATCCGTTATTTCTTAACCGTCGTTATACTGGCGGCAAATCAAACAGCAGAATTTCGCTATCTTCGCTGGCGTGTACGGAGATCGCCGTTTCGTCCCACACTGCGAACGCATCGCTGGTTTCCGCTTTTTGGCCGTTAATCTCTACACTGCCGCGAACAACCTGAACCCAGACGCGCCGATCGGCCTGAATCTGATACACCGATTGCTCCTGCGCTTTCAGTGCCCAGCGCCACAGCATCATGTCCTGAAAGACTTTCAGCGAGCCGTCACGCGCATCCGGTGACAGCACCAGTTGACGCCCTTGCTGCACATCAAAGCGCTTCTGTTCGTAGCGCGGCGTCAGCCCGGTTTTTTCCGGGATAATCCAGATTTGATACAGGTGCAGCTGTTCATCCTTGCTGGCATTGTATTCAGAGTGACGAATACCCGTTCCCGCACTCATAATCTGGAATTCGCCCGCTGGCACCTGCTCTTTATTTCCCATGCTGTCCTGATGCTCAACCGCACCGGATAAAACATAGGTCAGAATTTCCATATCTTTGTGCGGGTGTGTGCCAAAGCCCTGACCGCCTTCAATAAAGTCTTCATTAATTACGCGCAGTGCTGAGAATCCCATGAAATCAGGATCGTAATAATCGGCAAATGAGAACGTATGCCAGCTGTCGAGCCAGCCGTGATTCGCATGTCCGCGATCTTGCGCTTGACGTAAATAGATCATGTTCTTTCCTCCCGCGTTTTTGATAAGGAAAGTGTAACGGGCGGAGGTAAATAAGATAGCGCAAAAAACTCACCGCTCTGTTCGAAAAATCAGAACGGGATGCCGCATTGGGAAATGGGGTACAACACACACTCATTTGTATGGAAAAATTGTGTATGGAACAATTGTGCACGGAACCAGAGGTTCGCTCCGGTTCCGTATTCGAGTATTACTTAACAACACCTAACGCGGTAGGATCGGGATATAACATCATCCAACGGCCATTATCATTGTTAACGCTGGTTCCGGTTGCTGAAAGTTGATAAGTATCAGCATCCATTACAACATAGCGACGGTTAGACACGGCAAGTAACGTACCGTTGCCATTACCCGAATCGGTATAAATAAATGACTCGCTGTCGGTCACATTGTCAGCAGATGCTAATAAACGCCCATCAGAGGAGACAGAAATATATTTCCCTGTCTGTATCGAACGAAAAGCGAATCTATTCTGATTAATGTAAACAGCCTGAATGCCACTATTTACCGACGGATTGACCCCATTCACGATAATTGGCGCGGAAGCACCGGTGATGGCAGCCAGCGTTCCCGTGCTATCTTTATTCAGAGATTTACTGACGGACTGCAATACAATATACATATTGCTTGAAGAAGAATCTGTCGCATTGATTAATCCTTCATAGGAAGGATGATCAAAATAAAACTTACCTATCGGCATACGACTAATGACTTCTTTAGTGTAAGGCAGTTTGGTTTCAGACACGCCAGCTGCGGTGAATAAGCTGAGAATACCACGATATATTGGCCTAAACTCGCCACGAAATGCAGAAGAGATGGTCAGTCCTGGGATCCATGCGTGCCCTTTTCCCATGTCCGCAAGCGTATAACCTTTGCCAGGAATCGGCGTATAGGGAACTGTATATCCCAGGTTATATTTCGCTGTATACTCCGCCGCCTTAACGAGTGGATAAGTATTATTCGGGTAGCTCACCATATCTGCGCCATTAGTGTGATATTGGCGCTGGTTATAGCCAATCTGTGCGGCCATCACTAATAACCCTAATCCACCTTGCGCATGCGCCTGATCCCGGCCACTCTCCTGTAGTTGCCCATTATCATTTTGTACATAATGGATAACCGAACCGTTGCCTTCCCCCTGTTTAAAGTAAGTTACGGCATTGTCATATATTTCAGAATCGTTCAGCCAGACACCTAAGCTCAGATGAAATACGGTGTCAGCAGCATCCCAGTTGCCATTCGCCCAGCCACCGTTCACCTGACCATATGTTTTGGTTAAGGGGTAAAATACGTTGCTCATCATTTTACTAAACTGCGCAATATCAGCCGATGACCAGCCGCTTTCGGTGTAACGCAAAATTTCAGCCGCATTAAGCAATTTATAGCCATAAAGACTGGCGGCAAGCTGGGCGTCATTACCCTTAATTGCCGTCAAGGTCGTTGACCAACCGTTAAGAATTTTTATCGCTGCTTTAGAATAGACAGGATTTTTTGTAATAGCCCATTCAATTGCGAGGGACAATGCGGCTGAAGCACTATTCTGTAATTCGCCATTTCCCGCGCTGCCATTAGTGGGATCGTTTCGGTATACCACCGCTTTTGGCGTGACCGAATAAGTTGAGCTTGCCAAATAGTGAGCTTGCAGCAGTTGCCAATCCGTATACCAAGGCTCTTGCTTATTATCGACTCCCGTCTTCATTCGCGCCAAATCAGCTTGCGTATAAAGCATGCCTGGATGCAGGAACGCTTTATCATTGGCGGCCGCGTGACTCACCGTTAGTCCGCCTAGAAACAAACTAAAAAACATCATTATTAAGAAAAATATACTTTTCTTCTTACTGAAGCAGATATCCATACACAGTTTCCTTTTTATTGATAGACCACAGAAATCATGGAGCAGTAGTTACATTGATTCTCTACCCTAAATAATTCGAGTTACAGGAAGACGGCACGCTATCAACCAATGCCACCATTTTTTGGGATCACGTAACGTTGAAGCGCGACAGCCACGCCTTCGTTGTCATTATTTGTCGTTACCCAGTCCGCAATCGCTTTAATCGTTGGCACCGCATTACCCATCGCGATCCCCGTTCCCGCGAATGCTAACATCTCTCTATCATTTTCCTCATCGCCTATCGCCAGAACAGTCTCTGGAGGAATAGTAAGATAGCGAGCCAACGCCTGACAGGCCGCGCCTTTGTTAACGCCATACTGCATGACTTCAAAATAGTTAGGTTCACTACGCACGAAATAATAGCAGCGGGAAAGAGATGAGGGAACGCGTTCGGTCAGAGCATCAATCGTGGTTCGTCCCTCAATAAACATCATTTTTGGCGTTTGTCGTCGGGAACGCGTTTCCCAATCTGAAGGCAGGCTAACCATCGGCATACGGCAGTATCGCAGAGCACCTGCGTCAGGTGGAACGGGCCTGCTGGCGACCAACTGCTGCCCATCAATTTGGTAGCATTCCAGATTCAGGCTACGACCAAAGTGCGTCAACGTCAGAATATCGTCATGTTCTAGAACATGGGCGTTAATCATGGCGGATTCTTCCTGGCTCCAGGTCAACGCACCGTTACAAGCAATCGCCCAGCAACGAGGGCCGACTAACGCTAACTGCTCCATGAGTTGCAACACGCTGGGCAGCGTTCGCCCTGACACCAACGCAACATGAAGCCCCATAGCGAGAGCCTCTTGCAGTAGCCTGCGTGTCGCTGGCGTCACTTCTTTTTGTGAAGTCAGCAACGTGCCATCCAGATCAATAGCCAGCAATTTAAATCTCATTGCCTCTTCCTGCTCATTATCGCTCTTAACGCGAACGAGAACGCGGGATATCAGCACCCCGCGCCACCTAACGGTAAGTATCCTCCCTTAAATGAGGGAGGATACATTTAGATGATGCCAACACCTGCCGCGGCAAAGCCTGAGACAATTAACAGGATAAGCACCCGATTCGGGCTGACTTTTTTCTGAAGCAGTTTGAAGCACCCCAGAACCAAAAGCAGTGGGATGAGGCCGACACAGATCTTGTCGAGGATCTCCTGCAAGACGAAGGGCTGACCCGCGATGGTGGTTTGGTAGGTCGCAGTAAACTTCACCATACTGGCGCTCATCGCTCCAACCATCATCAAGCCCATAATCGACGATGCTTTGGTAATGCAGCCCAAAAGACCTGACTGGGTCGCTTCCGCAATGTATTTCGACCCCAGCCGATACCCCATTACCCCGCCATAATAACGAACCAGATAGCTTGGAATGTTGTAGACCAGCAGGAAGAGCAAGGGACCAAGCGGATTCCCCTGAGAGGCCAACCCTATCGCAATCCCGGTCGCGATGATGCGCAATACGCCATAGAAGAAAGAGTCTCCGACACCCGCGAACGGCCCCATCAAGGCGACTTTGATACCGTTGATACTGGATTTATCAAAATCGGGGTTATTGGCGTTTTCTTTTTCCATCGACAGCGTCAACCCCATAATGAAGGGAGCCAAATGCTGGTTGGTATTAAAGAACTGGCTATTACGCTTTAACGCATCAAGATAACGATGCGGGTCTGGGTAGATTTTTTTCAGCATCGGTGCCAGTGCCCAACCGTAGCTCAGCCCTTCCATACGGGTAAAATTCATCGATCCCAGTAGCTGAAACTGACGGAAAAACAGTTGGCGAAACAGTTTTTTCTCGCTCTTATTATCGCTGTATGCGCTGACGTTATTTGTTGTGCTGGTATGGTTGGTTTGGATATCAGTCATTGAAGAACCCATCCTTATCGTCTACAGATGCCGTAGGAGTAACAGCGGTATTCTGCTTGTTAGCTTTGAGTTGGTTGAACTCGTTAAAACACAGGTAAACAGCGACAGACGCGGCGATAATGGCGATCCCCATGATCGGCAGTTTTAAGTAGGCCGCCATGGCAAAACCGATAAAAAAGAAAGCCGCGATATTACGGTTCCACAGCGCCTGAAGCAGAATGGCAAAGCCCAGAGCAGGAAGCATGCCGCCTACCGCCGTCATGCCACGCATGACGGTACTTGGGATACTTTCCACCAAACTACGGATGACATCCGTACCGTACAGCACACCAAAAAATGCGATTACAGCAAACGGTACGCCGTAGAACAGAGTCATACCCAACGTCATGCCGAGTGCTGCACGATCCCTTCCCTTTTCAAGCAGAGCGTCATATTTCTCGACCAGTCCGGTGTAAATCAGTTTCTCAACCTGATAGACGAAGACCGCCAGCAAACTGATGGGTAATGCCAACGCTACGGCAACGGCGGGCTCTGCATTCGTTAAAATGGTAAAGGCCGTAGCCAAAACCGATCCGACCGCAAGGTCGGCAGGCACCGAACCCCCGATGGTGATAGTGCCGAGGAAAATCAGCTCTAACGCGGCACCAATAATAATTCCCTGCTGGAAGTCGCCCAGAACGAATCCGACCATCGCGCCACACACCAGCGGACGCTCAATCAATGGCTGCCCCAGCGTGTGGTCGGCAAATTTGGCGATATACATCACCAAAGCAATAAGAAGTGCTGTTGTTAACATGGTGACCTCGCTTAATGAGCGTTATCCAGCATCTCAATCAGGTTTTTTATCGGATGTGAAGGTAAGACCTGATACTCCACCGCAACGCCACGTTCAGCAATTGCATGGAAATCAGCCACATCCTCCGGCGTCACATACACGGTGTCGCTAATTCTCGCTTTTGCCGCCAGGTTGTCGGTAATACGCCCGTAGTTCGCAACGTTTAAGGTTTTTATCGCAGGAACCTGTTCAATCAGACGTCGGGCATCAGCAGCGTTATTAATGATGATCAGAATTTTCATACTGTCGGATCGTGCGTCATTTAGGACATCGGCGGCATCCGCCACCGTCATAATGGCGCATTTGGCCGTATCTGGAGCGGCCATGCGTAACGACATCTTTTGTACGTCGTTATTCACAATCTGATCGTTCGCAACCAGAATGCGATTCACTCCGAGGTGTTTTGTCCAGACAACGGCGACCTGTCCGTGAATCAGACGATCGTCAATACGAATAAGAGAAATCATGCTGTTACTCCTGTTATTAGAATCTACCAGTAGGGTGTCCAGGTTCGGGTAAGGCGTACCAGGGCTTCGAACCAGAAATAGTCGCCCCAGAGATTGGGTTCGTTAATTCCCATGTTGCGGCCAAAGTTATAAACACCTTCACGCAACAGCCCATCAGCGTGATGAGCAAAATAGTGCTGACGCAAATTCTGCGCGATCTGCGTGATGGCATGGTGATAAGCGGGACGCAGCGGATCGGTAATCGGTAGTTGCTTAAGCAGTTCCGCCATCCCACACACCGCGATCGCCGCCGCTGAGGTGTCACGAAATGCGTTATCCTGCGGCGTGAAGATAAGATCCCAATAGCAGACGTAATCTTCCGGCAGTCGGTTGAGAAAGTAGTGAGTCAGTTTGCGCGATAGCTCTGTAAGCTCGCCCGCGCCGGTGTAGTTGAAACCCAGCGCAAAGCCATACATGCCCCAGGCTTGACCACGCGACCAGCAGGAGTCATCGCTAAATCCCTGATGAGTATCGCCATGCAACGGGCGGCCCGTGTGAATATCCATATAAAAGGTATGGAAGGTTGACGCATCGTCTCTGACCAAATGGCGCGCCGCTAAAGTAAGATGCCGCTGTGCAGCCTGCCGATAGCGGGCATTTCCCGTCTCATTAGCAGCCCAGAACAAAAGGGGGACGTTCAGGTTACAATCAATAATCATGCGTCCCTGACGTGCTGGGTCGCTGAGATCACCCCATGCCTGAATCACACCGGCGGTTTCGTTATAGCGTTGGTAAAGCAGTTCAGCAGCACGCAGCGCGAGTGAGCGGGCACGCTCATTCCCAGTAAGACGCCAGGCATTCACGCAAGACAGCAGGTACAGGAACCCTAAATCGTGGGTATCAACTTTGATTTTTTTATCCAGACGCGCTTCAAAGCTGTCCAGTAATCCTTCCGCTACCTGACGATATTTATTATCCCCGGTAACCTCCCAGGCCAGCCACAACATGCCGGTCCAGAACCCCTCCGTCCAATCGACCTTCTCAACCACAGGATAGTGACCATTGTTGGCACTGGCCGCAGGAAACGTTTGGCTAAAGCGCGGCAACATTTCATCCAGGCGTTTCAGGACATCCTGAATGGCGTCGCTGAGCCATGCCTGAGAAAGCGGTGGTTGGCTTGCCTCGTAACGCGTATCCAAAGTTTCAAGAACGATTGTCATTGCGCAGGCTCCGTAGTAAAGAAATCGTCGGAGCTATCCTGCCCAGGGGTAAAGTTTGCTTCACGCGCGGCCTGAAGCTCTGGAATGGTATTCATATATTGCATGCCTTCTACCGCCATCGTGATGGCCTCACGTACCCGCACGGCGGTATCGCTGTTTTCAGACAGGCAAAATGCCATCAGCATAATCAGATTTACGCCGCTGATAACGTGCATATGCGGATATTTCACCATCAACTGCACGGCAGTGTTATTCACACTTCCACCTTGCATATCGGTAAAAATAACCAACTCATTGCCACGTCGCGCCGACTCTTGTGCAATGCTGCTGAAACATTCGGCCAATTCAGCCGTAGAGCCAATATCGCCACAATAAGCACAAATAGGTTGAATCGCATGATCCTCGCCAATCAGTAAATTCAGGGCGGATACAATCCCTTCTGCGTATCGGCCATGACTGGCAATATAGATTTCTCGCATAGCGCGTTCCTTAATATATTTACGGCAACTGGAAGCATTAATGCACTTACCATGCCATGTTTATATTTTATTGTTTTCACTGGTTTTTATTGGCGCTATTAGACGCTAGAAATACTGTCTAAATCGGTATGTTGGGATGTGTCGAAAGCTGTGCTGACGTATTTATGTCAGCACAGAAAAATGGGGAAATACTCGGATGTCACTACATCATTGCAACGCGGGGTCAGAGGAAATCCAGGGCTCCATGATTTCATAAATCATCAGCACTTCGGTCAGTGGAATGACAATATGATATTTTCGATTAAGTACCTGAAAAAAAGTATCGTGAACGTCAACAAACGCCAGCTGCGCTGCTGTCAGTTCTGAATCATCGCGATGACACATTCCTGTATTGACCATCACCCGCTCAATCATCAGCGCGATGTGCATAAAAAGATTAATACGCAAATAGCTTTCAAAATGAATTTTATAAAAAAATTCATACTGCTTAATAACGGCTTCGACTTCATCAATAATAATTACCGGATTCAGAAAATTAAGACGTCCGGCAACGCCTTCGACTGTAAATAGCTTAACCACCTCATCAATCATCGGCTCCATTCCGCCGGGGACGAGCAAATCGGTAAAGTAATCCCGATGCAGAATATCAACCTTCTCTTTTATCAGTTGCTCCACGCTAATAATAGGGATGTAACCCGCATCAAGATCGGTCGTGGTAATGACAAGTCGCGTACCATTTAATGCCTGATCGGCCTTTGATAGCTTATATTTTAAATCATCATATTCCATCGTAACGATATCTATCGTATCGGAAGCCAGATAGCGGAATACAATATCTTTTAATTTTCTGGAAATGCCTTCACCGGATATACATGAAATAATAATTTTGTTACCAGCCAGCATACCTGCGTAATAGCGTGTTTCGACCTCATAGGCACCTTTTACACTGTCGATAATCTCTTCCATTGACAGCCGATACTGAATTTTAGATGCAATATCCAATGCCATCGCGGTGCTAACATTATTAATCACAAGCAGCTCGCCATGCAGATGCAGTTTTATTTCCTCATAGATTTCTTTCAGCGATCCCATATCGACCAAGATGATCAACCCCGCACGCTGTTTAATACTATCCAAATGCGCGATCAACATATCGATCATCTCACGCGTCGAGGTCGAATGGGGCATATCAAACGCTTTAAAGTAGTATCCCCCGGTTAATTGGTTGGCAACTCCGGCAATACTGGAGGCCGTGGATCGACCGTGGGAGACAATAACGCCCTGAATCAGGTCATCATCACCAGATAATTTGTTCATCGCACAGCTCAGCAGCGGCATAAGCAAAGGATAATCGGTGTTTGTCACAAATTTTTTCAGCAAGGACGTACATTCAAGCGCCAACAGCCTGGCTTTTGAAGAAACGTAGTCGGTGATGGATGAAAGCTCATTGATGTGCCGATCTTCCCACGTATTACTCATGACGTAGTGAAGGCAAAGCCAGACCGTTTTTCGATAATCCGCGTTGCATTCGATACCCGTCTGATTCTCCAACTCATTGATGGCCCGCATCGTGTTTTGCCAGATATAACCACTGTAGAGTTCATCTTGCTGAACGGTGCAATTCAGTGTTGTGAGCAAATGTTCGAGCTTTCGATTTAGCAGCAGGGTATTACCACTGTGGCAAAATTCTTTGAATATCACGTCATCCCGCATCGCTTTTGGCAACAGAGAGGAAATATCGAGGGAAGCTGAAGGTTTTCGCGCGGAAAACACTAATGTCTCCCCATTCATCTGACCAGGCAGGGAAGACTGCAATTCAATAAATTCTGCATGTTGGCTTTCGCTCCACGCACTGGCACACATCACCCTGATTTGGTTTTTCAATTCACCAATATTGCCCCGGATAGGAGAGGCCACCAGCTGGTGCATCAACAGGCTATCCATATGAATATCGCGGTTCAGATCGCGCGCTTCGCGGCGTAAAAAATATTCTACCTGAGCAACGCGTTCTGTTAGCGGACGGGAAATAAAGTTTGGTAACGCAATACGGACGGGAATCCGCCGACGAAAAGTATTTAGCAAAACGGTATCGACATTTTCCGTCGTGGCAAAAATAAAACGAATGGAGGCCGATTGGCGGGTTCGGTTATCCCCCAGGCGATAGAAGTAGCCTTTATCCATAAATAAAAACAGCTTTTCCTGATTTTCCGCGGATAAGCGATGCACTTCATCAAGAAACAGGAAGCTACCATCGGCATCATCAAAAGCCCCTTTTTTATCACGGTCGGCACCGGTAAAAGCGCCTTTAATATAGCCAAACAGCGTGGCAGAAAGCAGTTCAGGATTATTGGCATAGTCGGCACAGTTCAGCTCTATCAAAGGCTTGTCCGAGGCAACAATGCCGCGTTCCTGCGCATAGCGATGGATAATGGCGGCCAAATGGCTTTTCCCGACGCCACTCTCTCCAGACAGCAATATCGGTAGCCCTCGGCCAGGATAATTCACGGCGGATCGGCAAGAAGAGATCGTTTTCTCCAGGCTTCCTCCAGCACCAATCAGCTCGCTAAAAACATCGTCATGCTTTATCTGTACAGTGACATCTGGTGCGGCTTGCGGACGTCTAGTCTCGACATAAAAACGGACAGGACGAGTATTTTTTTTATGGAGTTTGCCCTCATCGCACAGGCGATTAAGGTAATGGCTGATAACGCTGCGGCTCACCTGAATAAAATCCACACAGTCCAATGCCGTGAACCCATGAGTATTGCTGGCATAGTGCGTGATGATGCTTTGGAATAATTTATCTTTTGCTGACAAAGCCATGAGCGGATTCCACCGTGGTGAGCAAGACAGCGTCTATCCATCGTTAGACACTAGACACTAAGAATTCATTGAACACTAATGACTATCTGCTCTACGGTGAGAAAATGAAACGTCGTTTTTACTTTGTTGTGATCGCCTTCGCATCCTGAATGCTGCTGAGTAAACGAGCCCCAAAGATACCTCAGGGAAACAATCGCCAACGCGATGTATCGGTTCAACACCAGAGAATAATTGATGGCGATGGAATCAGAGCAAGGGATTTCGGAAGGCTAAAGCAGGGTTGTCTGTCTAGAAACGTTGATCGACAGGCAAAAAAAAGCCAGCACCCGAGCTGGCTAAATAATACTGGAAGCAATGTGAGCAATGTCGTGCCTTCACAGGGAAGCTGGATCGTCGTGAACACCATTAACAAATCATCGTTAAACAATTCATCATTAACACAGGTACATGACATCGTTCCCCGGAACGCACAGCAATAATAATCATTATCATTCGCACTTGTAAAGTTCTTTTTGCGATAAATTCTTATTCTCAATAAGGATGGGGGAACAATGCATTTTACTTAATGCGAGCGCTTAAAAACCAAGATACGCGGAGCGGCCACGGGGCGAGGTGTCCCAGCAGGAACCCCATCCCCGTGTTTCTCCTAAAATGAGGAGTAAGTGATCTGTATTACCCGTTTTGCTCCGCTTCTGCTTTTTTACTCTGGCTGCGCTAATGACCTCGCCAACAGTGTGATCGGGTGTTCACACCGTTTGCTGGTTGACATTTCAATCTGCCATTTACAGGTTTCGCAGTCCGTTACCACGATATCAACCCCGCTCTCTTCAATCTGCTGGAACAACGGAGCGCCAATGCCTTGCGACGTGGCGTAATTCTCTTTTTTAAAGCCGTAGGTGCCCGCAATACCGCAGCACTGGGAATCCAACATAACCAGTTCAAGACCGGGGATGCGTTGCAGTAGCGCCAGCGTGTATGCCGTCCAGCCCATTCGCTCCAGGTGGCAAGGTGTGTGATATGCCACCCGCAGCGGTAATTTACGCAGCGGCAGCGTTCGCCCCTCTTCTTCCAGCAGGCGATAGAGCTGGCGCGTCACCAGTTCGACACCATCGCGTACGTGGCCGTTATCCACTCCCAGCAGATGTGGATATTCGTCCCGCAGCGTGAACGTACAGCTGGATGACGTCGCGACCACCGACAGAGATTTCTGATTAATCGCCTCATCCAACGACGTGATATTGGCGTGCGCCTGCTTTCTGGCCTTGTCATGGAAACCATTGGCGATCAGCGGCACACCGCAGCATTTCTCTTTATTCAGCAATTGAACGCCAATGCCCATCGCGTTAAAGACCTGAACCAGATCTTTGCCCAACTGTGGATGGTTATAGTTCACATAGCAGCCATGGAAGTAAGCGATCTGTTCATCATAGGCCTTCTGCTTTGCCGCCTGCTGGCGATACCAGTGCCGGAAGGTGCCAAACGAATATTTTGGCAGTTGGCGACGATGGTCGATTTTCAACGCTTTATCCAGCAGTTGGCGCACCGGTTTCAGGCTGGTAGCCGTATTGACCAGCGGCGCAAACGGTGTAGCAATCGCCCCCATGAAGTCGGTATGACTCAGAATCGCGTCACGCAGCGTTGGCTTATGGTTGCTGTGTGTCGCTTTCGCACGCTGAATAATGTCACCGATTTTGACATCCGACGGGCACGCAACCTCACAGCGTTTGCAGTTGGTGCAGTATTTTAGCGCATCGTCGTACAGTGCCGGATCTTTACGCCGCAGGCGTTCACCGTCCGGCCCAGCCTGTTTCGGACCTGGGTAAAGTGGATTCACGCGCGAAACCGGGCAGTACGTGGTACAGACCGTACATTTGATGCAATCTTCAAAACTGTTATCGCTAAGCAGGCTCATAGGTTGCCCTCCTTCAAAATCTGTTCGGCAACATGGAGTGCGCTGAGCAAGGACACCCCCGCTCCGCATCCCTGCAAAATCGGGTCGAAACCTTCCAGCACCGCCCCAATCGCATACAGATTGTTGACCGTTTCCCCCCCGATACGCGGATGCAGGTGTTCATCGACGATCGCGCCAAATTGCATATAGGGCTGCGGTGCAAAGACATCCTGCTGGCTCCAGCCTTCGCGCTGCTCAGCAAACCGAACGTCCAGCCCAAAGACTGGTTCGGTCACTCGATCGAACTGCGTCATCAGTCCGTTACTGAAGAAACTGCCGCTCGCCAGCACCGCGTGCTTCGCCCGCAGCGGAATATCACGATGATGATGGCTATGGACGGCAATCTCCTGTGAAGACAGCGATGCACGCACCGCGCGATCGCCCGGCATCACCATGCCACCCAGTTGACGAAAACGCCGTGACAGCGCTTGATGCAAACGTAAGCCGAGTACTGACGGCGGTAAGGTCGGCAGCAGCAAGACAGGTTTACCCAATGCCGTCGCCAATTCACTCACGATCTCGGGGCTGTCCAACCCCAGACAGGCAGGCATGATGATGGCATCGTTACCGTTGGCCAGAAGTGATAGCTCTTCCAGCAGCGCCGCACGATTTTCTGGTCGATCCAGCACACGAGCGATATTTACCGCGCGGAATTCGCTGGGGTTTTGACGTAACCGATCCAGAACAGGCAGCTTGAGCTCATCGCTACGTGCTGCGATACCCTGCGTCTGAAGCGTACCAGCGACAATACGTGCCTGAAAATCCAGAAAACCTTCAATACCGGCAATCAGCGGGTTGTCGCCAAAACGGGAATCCGGCAAACCACGCGTGACGCCGTCAACCGGGCTCAGCCAGCATGCACGAAATTTCCCTAACGGCGTCATACGCCAGTGGTTCTGCTGATGATTACCCAATAGGGAGATATTGCTGCGTTCCAGCAACGCCTCGACCTGTGGCAACAGTGCGGCAACCGCCGACGCCCCCATACGAGAATAGGGGTGATGAGGTGCCTGACTCGCTAGCTCGTCCAACGCAGCGAGCGGTTGGCTAACGGGCTGCCCGTCAGGAAGATGGGAGAGTAAATCCAGCGCGCCGGAAGAAAAATGCAGGGCATTCTGCCCAGCGCTGACAATCGCACAGCGTTTTCCCTGCTCTGCCAAGCGGATACCACAGGTCAGCCCTGCCAGTCCTCCGCCGATAATCACAACGTCATAGCGCATGACGATCCTCCTGACTGTCGCTGGCCGTCAGGCCGCACAATCCCTGATAAATCCAACTGGTAAATTCGCTTTCACGCAGCGCATTGCCCCACGCAATCGGACGAATGCCTTTCCAGCGTTCGTTCAAAAATTGGCTGAGCTGCGTAAGCGACTGCTCCGGCGTCGCGGTGCCCAGACGGCACAGCAAGCCTGCCGCACGACAGGCACACAGTTCACCCTGACAAGTACCCATACCAACACGAGTACGCCGACGTAAATCAATCAGGTTATTCACCTGCAATGATTCCACGGCGTAGCGCACTTCACCGGCCGTCACGGCCTCACATTCGCACACCAGACTGCGGTCCAAACGCTCGCCGGACAGCATCCGCCCGGCTCGTTCACCGTGGCGATAAACCGCCGAACCGCGCAACGGCGCAGAGAGCGGTTTTGCAGCAGGATAAGCTGACAGGGCATGGGGAGTAGTTTTCACCTCCGTCAGCGATTCAGAACCGGGCAGCGGCGTCTGGGCCGTCGAGCAGGCAACGTCATGTCCCAGCTTTTTGCAGATAGCGTCCGTCACCCATTCCGCCATCAGACGATAGGTCATCAGCTTGCCGCCAGTGATAGTAATAAATCCTTCCAGCCCGTCACGGCTGGCATGGTCGAGCAGCACAATGCCACGGCTCACGCTACGCCCGCTGGGATCGCTATCGCTGGCAACCAACGGCCGGACGCCCGCATAGGCGCGTAGAATTCGCGTACTTGCCAGCGCGGGAGACAGCATCGAGCCCTCCCGCATCAGCGTTTCCACTTCAGCAGGCGTCACCAGCATATTGTCGATCTGATCGTAGTCGATGTGGGTTGAGGTCGTCCCAATCAGCGAGATGGTATCGCCCGGCACCAGAATGTCGGCATCCGCCGGTTTACGGCAGCGGTTGATCACCATGTTGTTGATGCGGTGTCCAAGAATCAACAGCGCACCTTTTGCCGGGAACATGCGCACACGCAAATCGGCATATTCCGCAATGTGTTGCCCCCAAATGCCACCCGCGTTGACCACCACCTGCGCGTATATTTCTGTTTCTATACCTTTTTTATGGTCGAAAACGCGCACACCGGTAATACGATCGCCCTGACGAATCAGCCCGATGACCTCATGATAGGTCAGCACTTCCGCGCCGTGCTCGCAGGCATCAATCATATTGGCCGCCGTCAGGCGAAAAGGATCGACAGAACCATCCGGCACCCGCACCGCACCAATCAGCGTCGGGTTTGCAGCGGGTTCCAGCCGCAGCGCTTCCTGTGGCTCCAGCGCCTGTGCGCGAATCCCCGCCTGTTGGCAAGCGGTAATGAACTGCCCCTGCCAACCGAGATCGTCTTCCGGCAAAGTGATAAACAGTCCATCGGTAGGTTCAATACAGTGCCGGGCAATCCGCCGGAGAATCTGATTCTCTTCAATACATTCTCGGGCAGACTCGCCATCGGTTACCGCGTAGCGGGCGCCGCTATGTAATAAGCCGTGATTACGTCCGGTCGCGCCGGTCGCAATATCATAACGTTCAAGCAACAGGCAGCGAAGCCCACGCAGGGCACAATCCCGTGCCGTACCCGCCCCCGTCGCACCACCGCCGATGACAACCACGTCAGTTTCTCGCCAGTTCCCAATGTTTTGCTTCATGTTCTCGCTCCAGGCGGAGGATATAGAGGGTGTATGTTGCTATTGGGACACAAAAAGAAGGGTTAATGTTTGATAAAGAGCAAAAACGAACACCAAACGAAAACAAAGGGGAGTTTAAAAACAATAAGTGTGATTTACATCACTAAAACCACACTGTGGAATTTTCCGATTCTGTTAACATGAGCGCAAAAATCGTCACAGTTTCATAAAAATGTAACATTAGCGTCATGAATCACACTCATTTGTACGCTAGCCGCTTACAATAACGTTCGTAATAGAACAAAAAAGCTATCGTTTTTTTTCGCATTGGAGATATCTATGCTGAGTATTTTTAGGCCCGCAGCCCACCAGGCGCGCGTATCGCAGGATCGTGTCGATCCCCTCTATCGCCGTCTGCGCTGGCAGATATTCATGGGGATCTTTTTTGGCTACGCCGCCTACTATCTGGTACGCAAAAACTTCACACTGGCCATGCCTTACCTGATTGAACAAGGTTTCTCACGCGGTGACCTCGGCTTTGCGCTATCAGGTATCTCTATCGCCTACGGCTTTTCCAAATTCATCATGGGTTCGGTATCTGACCGTTCCAATCCACGGGTTTTCCTGCCTGCGGGTCTAATTCTGGCGGCTGCCGTCATGTTATTCATGGGCTTCGTGCCATGGGCAACGTCCAGCATTGCCATCATGTTCGTCCTGCTATTCCTATGCGGCTGGTTCCAGGGAATGGGATGGCCACCATGTGGACGCACCATGGTTCACTGGTGGTCACAAAAAGAACGTGGCGGCATTGTGTCGGTATGGAACTGTGCTCACAACGTCGGTGGCGGGCTTCCGCCTCTGCTGTTCCTGCTGGGTATGGCCTGGTTTAACGACTGGAAAGCTGCTCTCTACATGCCAGCCTTCGCCGCCATTCTGGTTGCGCTAATCGCATTTGCCCTAATGCGTGATACCCCGCAATCCTGTGGTCTACCGCCAGTCGAAGAGTACAAAAACGACTATCCGGTTGATTACAATGAGAAAGACGAAGAAGAACTGACGGCTAAGCAGATTTTCATGCAGTACGTTTTCCCGAACAAACTGCTGTGGTACATCGCTATCGCCAACGTCTTCGTTTACCTGTTGCGTTACGGCATCCTAGACTGGTCACCGACTTACCTGAAGGAAGTGAAACACTTCGCACTGGATAAATCCTCCTGGGCTTACTTCTTGTACGAATACGCGGGTATCCCCGGTACGCTGCTGTGCGGCTGGATGTCTGATAAGGTCTTCAAAGGTAACCGTGGTGCAACGGGCGTGTTCTTCATGACGCTGGTGACAATAGCAACCATCGTGTACTGGATGAACCCAGCCGGTAATCCGGGTGTGGACATGGCCTGTATGATCGTCATCGGCTTCCTGATTTACGGCCCGGTGATGCTGATTGGTCTGCACGCGCTGGAACTGGCACCGAAGAAAGCAGCGGGTACCGCAGCGGGCTTCACCGGTCTGTTCGGCTACCTCGGTGGCTCCGTTGCCGCCAGCGCCATCGTCGGCTACACCGTTGACTTCTTCGGTTGGGACGGCGGCTTCATGGTGATGATCGGCGGCAGCATTCTGGCGGTGCTTCTGCTGATTGTTGTTATGCTGAATGAGAAAAAACATAAAGCAGAGTTAGCCAATCGCGCCTAACCCGCTCTTGTAAGCATCCCTCTGGCGGCGTCCTGATGACGCCGCCTTTCTCTCAACAGAAAGAGGTTTGATCGCATGAACGTTACCGTAACATCTCTGATCTCCGCCCTCGCGCTCTCCGTTTCCTTTAGTGCTTCTAGTAACGCAGAGACTTCCGCTTCATCAACCGATAAAATCGTTATTGCCCATCGTGGAGCTAGTGGCTATCTGCCTGAGCATACGCTTCCGGCGAAAGCGATGGCCTACGCTCAGGGTGCCGATTATCTGGAACAGGATCTGGTACTCACCAAAGACAATGCGCTTATTGTCCTGCACGACCACTATCTGGATCGCGTTACCGATGTGGCAGAACGTTTCCCTCAACGCGCCCGTAAAGATGGACGCTTTTACGCTATCGACTTCACGCTACAAGAGATCAAATCGCTAAAATTCACCGAAGGATTCGACATTAAAGACGGCAAACAGGAGCAAAGCTACCCGAACCGTTTTCCAATGTGGAAATCCGATTTCCGCATTCATACCTTTCAGGAAGAGATTGAATTTATTCAGGGTTTGAACCACTCAACTGGCAAGAACATCGGCCTCTATCCCGAAATTAAAGCACCGTGGTTTCACCATCAGGAAGGGAAAGACATCGCGCGCGAGACGCTGACGGTGTTGAAGCAGTATGGCTATACAGAGAAAAGCGATAAGGTCTTCCTGCAATCGTTTGATGTTACAGAGTTAAAACGCATCAAAAACGAATTGCAGCCGCAGATGAAGATGGATCTGAACCTGATTCAACTGATCGCCTATACCGACTGGCATGAAACCTACGAGAAGCAGGCCGATGGAACGTGGGCGAATTATAACTATGACTGGATGCAGCAGCCCGGGGCAATGAAACAGATTGCGACCTATGCCGACGGTATCGGCCCGGACTACCACATGCTCGTTCAGAAAGGTTCGACGCCTGACAGCATCACCTTTACCAATATGGTGAAGGAAGCTCATCAGAATAACCTTCAGGTACACCCATTTACGGCAAGAGCCGACAGGCTACCGGCGTACGCCAAGGATATCGATCGGCTCTACGATATTCTCTATCGCCAGGCAGACGTTGACGGCTTGTTTACCGATTTCCCCGACAAAGCGGTCGATTTTCTGAAAAAACCGCGCTAAAGCGCTAATGCTGATCGCTGAAGTTCCGCGTTCCCATCGGGCACTGCGTGCCCGATGATGCGTCAGAGCGAGAATATACGACTTACTTCAGAAACAGTTCTCGCAGGTAATTTGGCACCGCGCTATCTGCGTTAGAACCAATCACTTCGCGATCCGGCAGTAAATCTTTCAGGCGTTGATGCGCATTCTGCATGACGCAGCCTTTCCCGGCCATCGACAACATTTCGTAGTCGTTCATGCCATCACCAAACGCCACGCATTCTTTGAGCGAGAAGCCGATAATCTTCGCCACCTGCTCCAGCGCATGCCCTTTAGACACGCCGCCCGCCATCACTTCCAGACAGGTCAGGGTAGAAAAGCTCACGTTGACACGGTCGCCCCAGCGCGCGTTGATCGCTTCTTCCAGCGGAAGCAGTTGCTCATGAGTATCGCAGGTAAAGAACACTTTGCTGACGCCATCAGTCTCAAGCAGCGCTGGCTCAAACAGCTTGTATTTAAAGATCGACTCTTTGAAGAAACGTTCTTCTTCCGCGCGCGGACGGTTCATAAACCATTCATCATCGCGGTAAACGTGCGTCAGCATATCGGGATTAGTGTGTACGACGCTGTAAAGGTCGCGGGCAATGTCCTGATCCAGATTGTGACTGAAAATCAGCTCGCCCTGCGAGTTGTGCACGCGTGCGCCATTCGAGGTAATCATAAACGCGCTGATGCCGAGGTTATCGCGGATCTGCGCAACATCCATATGATGCCGTCCGGTAGCGAACACAAAGTGAATCCCTTTCTCCGTCAGCAGTCTGAGGGTTTCTTTCGCATAAGGGGACAGCGAGTGGTCAGGTGACAGCAGCGTGCCATCTAAATCGGAAGCAACGACATGGTACATAACGATGAGATCTCACTTCTGGTGTATTGGCGGCACTCGCCGCAAAAAATTAAGGGTAACGGGCAAAGTGCGCAAAAATCAGCGCAAATGCGTGAGCACGAAGGTTATCCGTTTCAAATAGAATTTCATGCCGCGCACCGTGGATAACCTGCAAAACACCGTTTGAATTGGCGCTAGCGCTCTGTGTCAGTGCCTGGCAAAACGCATTCTGGCTGCGGTTATCCACCACACGTTCTTCTCCCGCCTGTAGCAGCAGAAGCGGTGTCGTCACAGCACTAGCCTGTTCCAGCAGCTGTTTCCCCGCCTGTATCGCCTCACGCACCCAGTGGTAGGTGGGCCCACCTACGCGCAAATCCGGCGAGTCCGCGTAAAATCGAATACTACGCTGGTAGCGTTCACGGCTGTGCGTCAGCACATTCATCCGATAAGGCAAAGGACGCCACTGTCCAGTGCCGATAGCGTAGTAATCACGTATCGCCGGGCGACGTTCCGCCCAGTCGACAATCCACCCGGCAACGCAATGGGGAAGCGGCAAACGAATGCCAAACATCGGCGCGCACAGCGCCACAGCATCAAACATCGCGGGCTGACGAATCAGAAGCTGTGCCAGAATCGCGCCGCCCATTGAATGCGCCAGCGCAAAACGGCGGGTATAGCGCTTCGGGCCAATATGCTGCTGACACAACGTTTCCGCGTCATCGACATAATCACTGAAACGCTGCACATGTCCGCGATGGCCATCTTGCAACACCCGCCCCGAACGTCCTTGCCCTCGGTGATCCATGATGAGCACGTCATAGCCACTATGAAAGAGGTCATACGCCACTTCGCTATATTTGACGTAACTTTCGATGCGGCCAGAGAAAACCACGACAATCTTGTCGTGCTGCGGCGCGGTAAAACGAACGAACCGAATCGGCACCTCATCCACGCCAGAGAATTCGCCCTCTTCGCGCTGACGCCAGAAATCCAGTAATTCTCCGGTAGCAAAAGCGGCAAACTGCGCTTCTCGCATTAACAGACCTGCCGTTAACGATTCAGGCGTTAACCGTTCCGACGTAAACAACGTATTGTGGCGTTGAATCATCACACCTCTCCGGTGACGCAGGGAAAACAAAGCTAGCGGAAGAACATGACAAGCGGTGGAGCACGAGCGTATTGTGACATAAAAAACAGACAGACTCTCGTAATACAGCGCGTGATTCAGGAGCAGGATTTCATGACATTGGATTGGTGGTTAACCTACTTACTCACAACACTTATTCTCAGCCTGTCACCCGGTTCGGGAGCCATCAACACCATGAGCACCGGAATTAGCCACGGCTATCGTGGCGCGGCGGCGTCAATCTGTGGTTTACAGGTCGGACTGGCGATTCATATTGTGCTGGTCGGCATTGGGTTAGGCGCATTGCTTAACCAATCCGTGCTGGCTTTTGACGTACTGAAATGGCTGGGCGCGGCTTATCTGATTTGGCTGGGGATTCAGCAGTGGCGCGCCGCAGGTGCACTTGACCTTAAGGCGCTCGCCAGCGCGATGCCGCGTCGCAAACTCTTTAAACGCGCGGTGCTGGTGAACCTGACCAACCCGAAAAGCATTGTGTTTCTGGCAGCATTGTTCCCGCAGTTCATTATCCCTCACCAGCCGCAAGCCGCACAGTATCTGGTGCTGGGTATCACCACCGTTGTGGTCGATATCATCGTGATGATTGGTTACGCCACGCTGGCCACGCGTATCGCCGGATGGCTGAAAGGCCCACGGCAGATGAAGACACTCAACCGGATATTTGGATCGCTGTTTGTGCTGGTCGGCGCGTTACTTGCCACCGCGAGAAAAGCCTGATGAAGACAACGCACCGCATCGAATGACGGCGCGCTGTTGTTTCTCCACCAGAAACGCTCTGGGAAAAGATTAGCGAGAGAAAATCAGGTGCAGGCCGAAACCGGTAAACAACACACCAGCAACACCATCCACCCATTTCGCCAGACGCTGATAGCCACGACGCATTGCAGGTAGTGCGAAAACCAACGCGACCAGACTAAACCAGATCAGCGTTTCAATCGAGATCAGCGCAAACAACCCCCAACGCGCACCGCTGCCGACGCTGTCGCCGACAAACAGCGAAAACACGCTGCCAAAGTAGATCAGCGCTTTGGGGTTTGCCAGATTCGTCAATAATCCACGCATAAAGGTTTTACCGCGCTGAGGTAACACCACTGCCGTTTCCTGCGTGGTTTCCAACTGTGCTTTACTTCGCGCCGAACGCAGCATTTGCCAGCCCATCCAGCACAGATACAGCCCACCACCGACGGTAATTGCCGTATGCAGCCAGGCCATTTTTTGCAACAGCAGGTGCAGCCCCAGCAGCGCGATTGCCGCCCAGATCACCACGCCCAGAGAAATACCCAGCACGCCCATCATCGCTTCGCGGCGGGAACGGCTGGCCGCGGTTTGTGAAACGAAAAAGAAATCCGGCCCCGGGCTCATCAGTGCAATAAAATGCACCAGCGCCACCGTCAGAAATAGCATCAGCATGTTGATTTTCCTGTTTTTTAAATGTAATCAGACAAGGCGAACATCACTCGTCATCATTATCGACATGATCGCGAATCATGTTCATGAAAGGTGCACCGAAACGTTCGAGTTTACGGTGGCCGACGCCGTTGATGTTCAGCAGCTCACCCGCAGTGATAGGCATGAGTTCAGCCATCTCTAGCAGCGTGGCATCACTGAAAACCACGTAAGGTGGAATGTTGTCTTCGTCCGCGATGGATTTACGCAGCTTGCGCAATTTGGCAAACAGCTTGCGGTCGTAATTGCCGCCGTAAGATTTTTGATTAGCGCGGGGCTTCAGGTTAATCACACGCGGCACGGCAAGTTGCAGCGGCATCTCCCCCCGCAATACCGGACGTGCAGATTCGGTAAGCTGTACGGCGGAGTGCATCGTAATATTCTGATTCAGCAAACCCAGATGAATCAGTTGGCGCAGCACGCTGACCCAATGTTCTTGCGATTTATCCTTACCAATACCGTAGACCGGCAGTTTGTCATGGCCGAAATCACGGATACGCTGATTATTCGCACCGCGCAGTACCTCGACGATATATCCCAGACCAAAGCGCTGCCCGACACGGTAGACGCAGGAGAGCGCCTTTTGCGCCTCAACTAACCCGTCGTAACGCTTCGGCGGATCGAGGCAAATATCGCAGTTACCGCAGGCCTGTTGACGCCCTTCACCGAAATAGTTCAGCAGCACCAGACGTCGGCAGGTCTGCGCTTCGGCAAACGCGCCCATCGCATTGAGCTTATGGCGTTCTATATCCAACTGCGGCCCAGCGGGTTTCTCTTCCAGACAGCGACGCAGCCACGCCATATCGGCCGGATCGTAGAACAGTGCCGCTTCTGCCGCGAGGCCATCACGTCCGGCACGCCCCGTTTCCTGATAGTAGGATTCGATGTTGCGCGGAATATCAAAATGCACCACGAACCGCACGTTAGGCTTGTTGATGCCCATACCAAACGCGACCGTCGCTACCACAACCTGAAGATCGTCACGCAGGAACGCTTCCTGTACCTGTGCGCGTCGTTCATTGTCCAGCCCAGCGTGATAAGCCCCTGCGCTCAGCCCACGAGCCTGCAAACGCGCGCTGATATCTTCCACGCGAGAGCGACTATTACAGTAGATAATGCCGCTTTTCCCCCGCTGCCCCTGTACGAACATCCAGAGCTGATCGAGCGGTTTGAACTTCTCCACCAGCGTGTAGCGGATGTTTGGGCGGTCAAAACTGCTGATCTGAATCAGCGGCGACTGAAGATCCAGCAGGCGAACGATATCGCTCCGCGTGGTCTCGTCAGCGGTGGCCGTCAACGCAATAAAAGGAAGATGAGGAAAACGCTGCTTAATCTGCCCCAGCGCGCGGTATTCAGGGCGGAAGTCGTGTCCCCATTGGGAAATACAGTGCGCCTCATCCACCGCGATCAGAGAGATCTGCCAATGGGCGAGATGATCGAGGAAGCTATCCGTCGTCAGGCGTTCCGGCGCAATATAAAGTAGCTTGATCTGACCAGTACGACAGCCTGCCATCACCTCAAGCTGCTGTTCACGCGTCTGCGTCGAATTGAGGCAAGCGGCGGAGACGCCGTAGGCCTGAAGCTGATCGACCTGATCTTTCATCAGCGAAATCAGTGGCGACACGACCAGCGTCAGCCCGTCCATCACCAAAGCGGGGATTTGGTAGCACAGTGATTTACCGCCGCCTGTTGGCATGATAACCAAACAGTCCTGCCCACTGAGCGTCGCGCTGATAATTTCCTGCTGACCCGGTCGGAATTGCTGGTAGCCGAACGTGTCCCGCAGAACCTGAACCGCCAGCGCTTCCTTATTCAATACTTCCGCCGTAGACACGCCTTCCCCAATTCAATGAAATCAAACAGGCGCTATTTTCAGCGCCGTCGGGTAAAACTGCAATGGTTAAAAACCGCAATCGCTAAAACACACGATCGTTAGAACATATCGTTCAGCGTCACCCCAACACCAAAGCGGGTCTGACGGTGGTTGTAGTCAATCAGGGATTCGCCGTAGCCGCTAAAGACTTTGGTGTAGAAGCGAACATGACGTGTCAGCGGGTAGCTCCAGCCCAGTTCACCACCGCCGTAACCGCTGTTCCAGTTATAGCGGCCTTCCGCGCTAAACACACTCTCGCCCCACACATACCCGACGCGCAAACGATAATGACCCATGTATTTAATGATATCCGGGTTATCGTCCTGGCTGTCGGAGAAACGCACCCATGGCTTCACATCAACCTGCCAGTTGCCGTTCTGCGCCATCAGACGCATATAAGCACGGTTCCAACTACGTGAAGTCGGCTCGGAACGGCCATTAGACTGGTGATTAAAGCCCATCTCCACATCCCGCAGCGTCCAGCCTGCTAAGGTGTAGTTGGTTGCCCAGCCCAGGAAGACCTGTGGCTCATAGTCGGTTTCACGGAACGGAGAAGACTCACTTTTATTAGACAGCTGCCACCAGGAACGCTGGGTATAAGACGCCCCCAATAAGGAGTTTCCCCCCAGAATGCCACGCCAGATCGGGAAACCGAGACTCAGTTGATAGTGCACTTCGTCTTTACGCGCTTCATCGCCCCAGTTATAGCTCTGTATCGCCGTTTTATTGATGTTGCTGGTATAGGTATACAGTAAGTAGTTACTTTCGTAAGGATAGAGAATAAACGGGGTATCATGCTCTTGTAACAGGCTAGCGATAATACTGCCACGTACCGCGGGTTGATTCGGCGCAGGGGCGTTTGTTGTATCTTCAGCATGAGCCTGTGCCATCAGTAATGCTGCCAGTACGAGTACTATTTTACGCATTCATTTTCTCCGACATTTTTTTATACGACGTTCGTTTTATCCGACGTTCGTTTAACTAACTCGTGGTGAGTCGTTCCCCACTCAAGCCCGCCATTCTACACAGTTCAACGACGTTTGAATTATCGTTCTCCCGTTTCTCGGTCTTTTCTGGAAAGAAACAAAATCAGCGCATAAAATAAACACTTGCATAACTTAAAACCATCAAATTAACTACATTCGACGAGTGTCTCTTATTTGGGCGGGAAACAACCATGGCTGACATACCATCATTTCAGGGAACCACACTAACCAGAGATACCGTGCGCCAGCTCGTTGGCGAGATTTTCATTTACAAGATGCCGTTCAACATCGAACTAGGCCTTGAATTACAGCAGTTTGAAGCCGACAAAGCCGTATTGGCGTTCGCTCGTCAAGATAAGCTCATCGGCAATGCGGCACAAAAGATTCTGCACGGCGGCGTGATTGCTGCGGGGTTGGACGTTGCCGCTGGATTGGTCTGCGTCGGCAACACGCTGCTGCGCCATGAGACAATCAGCGATCAGGAGTTTCATCACCGACTCGCACGCATGGGAACCATTGATATGCGAGTCGATTATCTGCGTCCGGGTTATGGGGAGCGCTTCACCATCACCAGCACGCTGCTGCGCGGTGGTAATAAAATCGCGGTCGCACGCGCCGAATTGCATAACGAACAGGGTTCGCATCTGGCCAGCGCCACCGCAACCTATATTGTCGGATAGCACGTAATATCGGATAACATTTATCGTTGGCAAACATCCGTCGCTAGCAACGCGTGTCTTTAACACTTTACGTGAAAGCGCCCACAGTTTTGGGTAGACTTAGCGTTTTCCCGCCGTCCTTATCGAGTTACCCATGAACGCGCAACAAACCCGTGAGGGGATCTTTTTCGCCCTCGGTGCGTATTTTATTTGGGGAATTGCTCCCGTTTATTTCAAGCTGCTTGAGCACGTTCCACCCAATGAAATACTGACGCACCGTATTATCTGGTCATTCTTTTTTATGCTGATCCTGCTGACGGTCGGTCGGAAATGGCGTCAGGTGAGCCATGCCTGCCGCAACGTCAAACACCTGTTTCTGCTGGCATTAACGGCGGTACTTATTGGCGGGAACTGGCTGTTGTATATCTGGGCGGTCAACAACCATCACATGCTGGAAGCCAGTCTGGGATATTTTATCAACCCGCTGGTCAACGTCATGCTGGGTATGATTTTTCTGGGCGAACGCTTTCGCCGTCTGCAATGGCTGGCTGTGCTGCTCGCCGTGATTGGCGTACTGGTTCAGCTGTGGACATTTGGCTCGCTGCCGGTTATCGCGCTCGGTCTGGCATTCAGCTTTGCGTTATACGGTCTGCTGCGTAAAAAGATTGGTATCGATGGGCAAACCGGCATGCTGATCGAAACGCTGTGGCTACTGCCGGTGGCGGTCACCTACCTATTCTTTATTGCCGACACACCAAGCAGCCATCTGACAGCCAACCCCTGGTCGCTGAATCTTCTGCTGCTCTCCGCAGGTATCATCACCACGGTGCCGCTCTTGTTCTTTACCTCGGCGGCCATGCGCCTGCGCCTGTCAACGCTCGGCTTTTTCCAGTATCTCGGCCCTACCATCATGTTCATACTGGCAGTGGTGTTCTACGGTGAAACATTCAGCAGCGACAAGCTGGTGACGTTTGCCTTCATCTGGGGTGCGCTGGCGCTGTTTATTCTGGATGCACTTTATACGCAACGTAAGCTACGACGCACGTCAGCTACAGCGTCCCAGCCTCAACACGACGGGAAATAAAGCGCGATAAGATCGGGCTAAACAGCAGCGTCGAAAACAGCCGCAGCGTCTGCATGGCAATAACAAACGCCATATCGACCCGACTGCCTGCGGCAATAATCGCAATCGAATCCAGCCCGCCGGGGCTGGTCGCCAGAAAAGCGGTCAGCATATCCACCGGCATAATTTTCGTCACCATCCATGCCATTCCGCCACACAGCAGCATCAATCCAACAATTGACGCTATCATGTGAGGCAATGTACGTATCGCCAGCAAAAAGATGGGGCGAGTGAAACATAAACCCACGCTCCACCCAATCACGGCGTAGGCCAACGCCAGCAGCCATTCCGGCGTTTGCAGTTGTAATGTACCGCTGGCATGCAGCATCGAACCGATAATCATCGGCCCCAGTAACGCCCCAGAGGGAATACGTAAGCGTCTTGCTAACCATGCACTACCAAATGCTACGCCGAGCGTCGCGAGAAAACGCCAGTCCAGCGAAGGGAACCACACTAGCATGGCACTGTTTTCTGCCGCTTCGTCACCCAAACTCAGACGTGCCACGAACGCTGCCGAAGCGGTCACCATCAGCACACGTAAATATTGCATGAAGGCGACCAGTCGTACGTCCGCGCCGAACTCTCCAGACATGGCAACCATGGCAGACGCACCACCCGGCGATGCTCCCCAGGTACCGGTTGTTCCGGGCAGTTCGCTAAATTTGACCAGTAACCAGCCAGATAATCCGCTGGCAGCCAGCGTCGCCAACAGAATGAACAGCACCAGCGGCCATTCATTCAGCAAAGGAGTCAGGATAGAAAATGACAGGCTTTGTGCAACCAAACAGCCCAGAACAGCATTACTGCCCACAAAGCCGACGGGCGGGATGCGAATCGTCGCACCATTCAGCCCCATGACGACGCCGACCATCATCGGCCCCAGCAACAGTGCAGCAGGAACGTGGTAAATCTGTAGCCCAAACCCAAGGGATAATGAAACTGACAGCAGGATTCCCCATTGCACCCACGGTGACATCCCTTTCATGCACACAACCTGTTTTTAATAATAGAAAGTAAGGATAGAAAGACTGTCAGTCATTCTATACAGAATGAGCAGAGAATAAACGCATACAGAACAAGAAACAGAACGAAATAGTTAGGTGAGAAACTATAGGTTTTAGATAATTCAAGGCAGGATTTTGATGCGCCTGATTGAGTTAACCATCAGGCACACCTGGGCAGGTTTACAGCCAGTTTTTACGTTTGAAATAGAGGTACGGAGCTAGCCCGGCGAGAATCATCAGTACGATCGCACCCGGATAACCAAACGACCACCTCAGTTCTGGCATAAACTCAAAGTTCATCCCGTAACTGGACGCCACCAGCGTCGGCGGCAGGAACACGACGGATACCACCGAGAAGATCTTGATAATCCGGCTCTGCTCAATGTTGATGAAGCCCATCGCCGCCTGCATCAGGAAGTTAACCTTCTGGAACAGGGATTCGTTATGCGGCAGCAGAGATTCGATGTCGCGCAGAATTTCGCGCGCTTGCTCCAACTGGCCAGATGGCAAGCGGGCTTTACGCACCAGAAAGTTTAGCGCGCGTTGGGTATCCATCAGACACAGGCGAACTTTCCAGCCCACATCTTCCAGTTCCGCCAGCGTGGACAGGGCGTCGTCGTACTCGTCACCCTGACGCCCTTCCATAATAATGCGGCTCAGCGATTCCAAATCGCTGTAGATGTTTTCAATTTCATCCGCCAGTTGCTCAATTTTCGTCTCAAAGAGATCGAGCAGCAGTTCGTAAGCATTGCCGTCCACCATCGTTTGATTACGAGCGCGCATACGATACAGGCGAAACGCAGGCAGTTCGCGCTCACGCAAGGTATACAAGCGACCATCGCGAATGGTAAATGCCACGGTAGAGTTACCGGCGTGGTCGTCAGCATCTTCAAAAAAGAAAAAGGAGTGAATATGCAGGCCGTCTTCATCTTCAAAAAAACGAGCCGACGCCTCAATGTCTTCCAGTTCCGGGCGAGTTGCCAGACTTTGTCCCAGTTCGGTTTGTACTTTCTCACGCTCATCGTCTTCCGGTTCGATCAAATCGACCCAAACAGACGTGGTGAGATCATCGGAGTCATCCAATTCCAGACGAGATAAACGGCAATTATCCAGTTTAAATGCGCTCAGCATGGGCCATAGCTCCCCTTTCAGTAGCAGAGATGGACAACGCGATTGAAGCACAGAAACAGAGGTGAGGTGTCACCGATAGGTTTCAGTCCGTTCGACGGATCTGACTCATAGCGACAAAAACAGCATCGCTGACAACCACGAAGGATATCAGCAGAGGAAGATAGCCTTAGAAGTTGTACCTAATGAACAGGTTAGTGAGCCAGTATCGACTGGGTGTGTCCAAGGCGTTAGTCCTCCGAGAATAATGATGCGCGCATGTTACGCTGAGATGAAACAGACTTCAACTTTAAAACCGCGGCTGAAACACGCTGTAAAATATTGGTCAAATGGATACGCTTTATCCAGTAAATCCGTCGCTGAAATCAGTAAAAACGCAGTTCCCCAAAACAAAAAGGAACCGCGTATAGGCATTAAGCGTTGTCTGGTAAATAAGCAATGGCACGGACGGGGAAGCCAGGCGCACCAGCAAAATTAGGATAGCTGACGTGAATATAGGCGCCGGTAGATGGCAGTTGATGCAGATTATTCAGCACTTCCACCTGCCAGGCATTCTGGTTCAGCACAAAGAATTCACCAATAAGCCCGCTGTTGCGACGGAAATCAGCGGCGGAATCCGTATCCAGCGTTTCGTGCCCTACCGCGCTAATGCTGCGCTCTTCAAACAGGAACGTCAGCGCCTCAAGCGACCACCCCGGCGTATGGCTGTTTCCCTGCTCGTCCTTATTCGCAAAGGCATCAATATCTGGCCAGCGCGAACTCCAGCCGCTGGCAAACGCGACAAAGCTTCCTGACGGAATATCCCCGTGGTCACGTTCAAACGCCAGAATGTCTTCGACAGAAAGACGATAATCGGGATCGAGCGCGACGGCGTCTTGTTTATGAAGCACCACCAGCGGCAGCAACAGTTCTTTATTATCAATCCGATCCAGATAACGCTTACCCGCAACAAAATGTCCCGGCGCATCAATATGCGTCCCCGTCTGGGTGGCAAACGTCACAGCCTGCGCATAGAACCCATGCTCTTCAACATTAAATAAGGTCTTGCGCTGTAGCACGCCTTCAAACGCGCCAAAAATAGGAATCGACTCCGTAATCGTATGTGTAAGATCGACCCATTTTTTCTTCTGTAACTCGGCAATAATCTGATCTAGCGTCATGGGCATGCTCCTTTTTTATTGTGATACCACACATCCATGGATACGCGGCAGGCCACCTAGCATTGTCGAAAATGACGAGAAAGATTAATACAGGATTTTTATAAGTTATATATACCCATCACACTCCAGGCGGCATATGCATTAGCTGCGCGACTCGAATGATTTAGGGTATAGCTGAACGCGTGACGATCACACCGTTTCCAGTCTGGCATAGGCGGCAACCAGCCATTTAATACCCTGCCCCTGAAACGCGACCTGAAGACGGGCATGATCGCCGCTGCCTTCCAGATTCACGATAGTGCCTTCGCCGAATTTCGCATGGCGAACACGCTGCCCCAGTTTGTAGCCACTGTCATTTTGCGTTATCGGCGTGCCAAGACGTTGGTGATTAACCGGACGAGAGACGCTGGCGCGTAACCGTACTTCTTCAACGCACTCTTCTGGCAGTTCACCGACAAATCGGGAAGGCCGATGATAGGCTTCTTTGCCGTATAAACGGCGAGATTCGGCGTAGGTTATCGTCAGTTTTTCCATCGCACGCGTGACGCCAACGTAAGCCAGACGACGCTCTTCTTCCAGACGTCCGCCTTCATCCAGCGACATTTGGCTAGGGAACATGCCTTCTTCCATACCGACGATAAACACCTGCGGGAACTCCAATCCTTTCGCCGAGTGCAGCGTCATAAGCTGCACCGCGTCCTGATTAGCATCCGCCTGGCCTTCACCCGCTTCCAGTGCGGCATGCGACAAGAATGCCTGAAGCGGCATCAGATCCTGATCTTCTTCCTGATAGCTGAACTGGCGCGTAGCCGTCACCAGTTCCTCAAGGTTTTCTACCCGTGCCTGTCCTTTTTCGCCTTTTTCCTGCTCGTACATACTCCACAGGCCTGAATCTTTAATCGCCCGGTCGGTTTGCACATGCAGCGGCAGTTCAGCGGTTTCATAAGCCAGCGCATCAATCAATTCGATAAAGCGTTGCAGCGATGCCGCCGCACGTCCGGCCAGCACCTTCTCCTGCAACAGCGCACGTGTGGATTGCCACAGCGTCAGTTGACGATCTCGAGCCGTCTGGCGCACCACGTCGAGCGTGCGATCGCCAATGCCGCGCGTCGGCGTATTCACCACACGCTCGAACGCCGCATCGTCATTACGATTGGCGATCAGACGCAGATAAGACAGTGAATCTTTGATTTCCTGACGTTCGAAGAAGCGCATTCCACCGTAGATACGGTACGGCATACTCTGCTGCAACAGCGCCTCTTCCAGTACGCGCGACTGGGCGTTGCTCCGATACAGAATGGCGTTATCTTTCAGCGCACCACCATTTTCCTGCCAGGCTTTAATTCGGTTGACGACGTAGCGTGCTTCATCCAGTTCGTTGAACGCGCAATAAAGCGAAATGGGTTCACCCTCAACACCGTCCGTCCAGAGATTCTTGCCAAGCCGCCCGCCGTTGTGGGCAATCAGGGCATTCGCCGCTTTCAGGATGTTGCTGGTCGAACGATAGTTCTGCTCCAGGCGAATCGTCTCTGCGCCAGCGAAATCTTTCAGGAATAGCTGAATATTTTCGACCTGTGCCCCGCGCCAGCCGTAAATCGACTGATCGTCATCACCGACGATCATCACCTTAGCGCTGTCGCCCGCCAGCATACGAATCCAGGCATACTGAATACGGTTGGTATCCTGAAACTCGTCCACCAGAATATTGGTAAAACGCTCACGATAGTGGTTCAGCACATGCGGCTTGTTCAGCCACAGTTCATGCGCACGCAGCAACAATTCTGCGAAATCCACCAGCCCAGCGCGATCGCACGCTTCCTGATAAGCCTGATACACGCGCTGCCACGTTTGCTCGATAGGGTTGCCGTAACTTTCAATGTGCTGCGGACGTAAACCTTCGTCTTTCTTACCGTTGATGAACCACATCGCCTGACGCGGCGGCCACTGCTTCTCATCCAGATTCAGCGCTCGAATCAGCCGTTTCAACAGACGCAGCTGATCTTCGCTGTCCAGAATCTGGAAATCCTGTGGCAAATTGGCATCCATATGGTGCGCACGCAGCAGACGGTGCGCCAGCCCGTGGAAAGTGCCAATCCACATCCCTCCCTGACTGGTGCCGATCAGATGGTCAATACGATGACGCATCTCCGCCGCGGCTTTGTTGGTAAACGTCACCGCCATGATGGAATACGGCGAACAGTTTTCGACGGACAATAGCCAGGCAATGCGATGAACCAGTACCCGAGTCTTGCCGCTGCCTGCCCCCGCCAGCACCAATAAATTGCTGCGCGGCGCGGCTACTGCGTCACGCTGTTTGTCGTTGAGGCCATCGAGCAGATCAGAAACGTCCATAGGTACGGGTTATCCGGTGACGGGAAACGCCGCGCACATAAGAGGCATTTCCACTGGTGATTTATACAGATTAATGTTGTGATTATAGCAATGCCGACAGCGATGCCAACCGCGAAATTTCAATATGTGGCAGCAACCGGGCATCGCCAATCTGTGTCAGGCTGCCTTCGCGCAGGTTAATCCAGCAGGCCTGCATACCACAGCGGATCGACCCCGCGACATCGGTGGTGAGATCGTCGCCGACATGCAGGATCTCATGTAAAGGCAGGTTGAGTTTTTCCGCCGCCAGATGGTACATATCATCAAAGGGTTTGGCGCGGCCATGCGGACCCGCCCGCAGGATGAAAGAAAAATAACCTTCCAGACCAAACCGGTGCGGTTCGGCGTTGCCGTTGGTGATCGCCGCCAGCGGTACTTTTTCGGCTAATGCCGCCAACGTCTGGTGCGTCTCTTCCGTAATCGCAATTTGGCTACGCCAATGGGCAAAGTTTTCCATTGCGGCTTTTGCGCCATCTTTAGACTCTGCGGCACTCAGGCCACGCTCTAACATCGCCAGTTCAACCGCACGGCGACGCCATTCGGTGACGTCGTGATAGATGTCCGGCTCACGCTCCAACAAGGTCTGGCGTAAGTGTTGGAAATCATCCGCCTGAAAATCACGAAGCGCAGGATGGTACTCTTGCAGGAAGCGGATTGACTCTTGCCCCGTGCGTCGAATGACATCCGCGTTATCGTACAGCGTGTCATCCAGATCGAACGTGATCGCACGGATCGGGCCAAGAGATCGGTAAAAATGCATCAGGGTTTCCCTCGTTTGGCGCGTGGATGCGCAGCATCGTACACGGAGGCTAAATGTTGAAAATCAAGATGGGTATAAATCTGCGTTGTGGACAGGTTGGCATGACCGAGCAGCTCTTGAACCGCGCGTAAGTCACCGCTGGATTCCAGCATGTGCGTCGCAAAGGAGTGGCGCAGCTTGTGCGGGTGAACATGGCTATTAACGCCCTGCTTAACACCCCACTCGGCAAAACGCTTTTGCACGTTGCGCATCGAAATGCGCCGCCCTTGATTGGAGATAAATACGGCATCATCCTGTGGGCCAAACAGTTCACGCAGCGCCAACCAACGTTCCAGCCAGATTACCGCCGTTTTTCCTATCGGTAATTTGCGCTCTTTACTGCCTTTCCCCATCACCCAGACTTCACCGCTTGCCAGATCGATATGCTGATAATCCATACCAACCAGCTCTGCCAGACGCAGCCCCGCGCCGTACATCACTTCCAGCATTGTGCGATCGCGCACCGCAAGGGGATCGTCCAGATCGATCTCCAGCAGGCGGTTCATCTCATCCACATCCATATTCTTTGGTAATGGACGTCCGGCTCGCGGTGTGGATACCCCTTTAGCCGGGTTCGCTGTCAGCACACCGCGTGACACCATCCAGTCAAGAAAACTGCGCAATGCCGATAAACGTAGCGCCAGACTTCCTGAATGTAGCCCATCGCGCTTACTGCGGGACACCACGGAGCGCACGCCAGAGGCGTCCAGCTTGCGCCAGTCGGCGATACCCGCAGCGGAGAGGATCGTGATAACCGCAGATAATTGGCGCGAATAGCTGGTCAACGTCAACGGGCTTAACTGACGTTCTACTTTCAGATAGCGCAGGAACGCATCAACATCGGCTTGTAGAGGAGAAGAGAAAGAAGCCTCCGATGGTGCGGGCTGTCGACTCATACCCGCTCAACCCAGCGCGCCAGCATCGCAGGCAGCATCATGGCCATTTGCTGAAGCAGCACAGTTCCCATGCCATCCTGATAATGGTGGCTATCCCGGCTGCTAAAAATCAGTACACCTAAATCGTGATGATTTCCCATCAGCGATAGCGCGACCGACCCGACCTGTCTGGCCTGAGGTAGCAGAAGCAACAGCTCCGGCCCGTTCAGACTGCCAAGATAGTGGTTGTGCTGTCCGAAACGCTGGATGCGCAATGGCTCAAATGTGGAGCGGTTTAGCCCAAGGTGGGTAAAACCGGAAGGTGCGCCGATACGCCATTTGTCGCTAAACAGACGAACCGTTGCCCCTGCCAGGCCAAGCTGACGCGCCCAGCGCTGCAAGCGATCCAACATGTCTGTCAGGCTATCGGCGGATGCCAATTCAGTTTGTAACCCAAGCAGGCGATTAAACAGCACCTCGTTTGCGCCCGCTTGCTCCATCAACAGCGTGATTTCTTCCTCAAGCTGAGTAATGTGATTACGCTGGCGCGCCAGTTGCCATTCCACCAGCGACACGGTTCCCCTTACGGGGTGAGGAACGCGCATCTGCTCGACAGGACGCGCATTGCGGATAAAAAAATCAGGATTTTGTTGCAGGAACTGCAAAACCATCTCGTCACTGAGTGCGATCTCGCGTTCTGCCTGTTCCTCGACATTTTTCATAAATGAATAAATCCATCATAGACATGCGTTGCAGGCCCGGTCATGAATAACGGATGTCCCGGCCCATCCCACTGGATATCCAACTCTCCGCCCGGCAGCGATACGCGAACTTTCGCGGACAATAATCCCTGCTGGATCCCAACCGCCACGGCAGCACACGCGCCGCTACCACACGCCTGCGTTTCTCCCGCACCGCGTTCGTACACCCGCAGACGGACGGTATGGCTATCGACAATCTGCATAAAACCGATGTTGGCGCGCTCAGGAAAACGTTCGTGACTTTCCAGCAGCGGTCCTAGTGTTTCCACCTTCGCGGTTGTCACATCCTCAACCTGAATCACACAGTGCGGGTTGCCCATCGACACCACGCCACACAGTACCGTGTGCTCGTCGGCACGCATGATGTAGGTTTTCTCCGCTTTAACCGCGCGAAAAGGCACCTGTTGCGGCTCGAAATTCGGTTCGCCCATGTTGACGCGTACCAGTTCATCGTCGGTCACAGACAGCACCATCCGGCCAGTCTGCGTACTGACGGCGATATCACGCTTGTTGGTTAACCCTTTCAAGCGAACAAAGCGAGCAAAGCAGCGCGCACCATTACCGCACTGCGCCACTTCGCTACCATCCGCATTAAAAATACGGTAATGAAAATCCAGCTCAGGATCGTAGGGCGGCTCAACCACCAACAGTTGATCGAATCCCACGCCACAGTGCCGATCCGCCAAACGGCGAATCAATTCGGGTGAAAAATAAACGTTTTGCGTAACGGCATCAACAACCATGAAATCGTTGCCTAACCCGTGCATCTTAGCGAACTGCATTATCCTGACTCCCCCGCTTGCTTAACCGGGCGCGATAAACATCTACGTGACCTGTTATTTAGTATTACCGTCACACATTAAGGATGCATTGACGCTTTCTTTTGCGGCGGCTGGTTCTCATTTTGCTGAGTCGTTGACGCACCGGATTTACCATCGGCGGGTATATACAGCGGACCTTTCATACCACAGCCGAATAAACTCGCTACTGCTAACACCAGAAAAAACTGGCGAAATACGTTCTTCATCACGTTAATGACCTGTCATTAATACTCGTATGCTCTCTATAATCGCAGGTGGATCATGAAAATCAATAGGAATCGAAAATGAACGATAGCGAGTTCCACCAATTAGCCGACGAACTCATGCTTCAGTTGGAAGAAACATTGGATCGGTTTGAGGGTGATGCCGACATCGATTACGAAACCAACGGCGGTGTGATGACACTGAGTTTTGAGAACGGCAGCAAAATTGTGATAAACCGACAGGAACCGTTGCACCAAATATGGCTGGCAACCAAAGCAGGTGGCTATCACTTTACCCTTCAGGAAAAGCATTGGATATGCGATCGCAGCGGTGAGGATTTTATCGCGCTGCTGTCATCAGCCTGTTCGGCTCAGGCTGGGGAAACGGTCCACTTCGGGTAACGTCCACATTATCAACGGTATCGCGGCGCAGCGTACATCAGCGTCGTCCCAGAACGATCAGCGCCAGTACCATCAATAGCAGCATACCGATACCGACCATATTCACCAGCGGCCAGCCGCTGGCCAGCGCCATCAGGCTACCGGCAGACAACGAAGCCAACGCGTTAGGCACATATACCACCAGCGAGTTAATGCCTTGCAAACGGGATTTATGCACTGAATGGGTAAAGGCGTTCAGCATAAATGTCCCGCCGTTGAACATAAACGCCCATCCGACACCGAACAGCACCAGCGAAAAAAG
This sequence comes from Pectobacterium zantedeschiae, assembly GCF_004137795.1. Classification (GTDB taxonomy): domain Bacteria; phylum Pseudomonadota; class Gammaproteobacteria; order Enterobacterales; family Enterobacteriaceae; genus Pectobacterium; species Pectobacterium zantedeschiae. Next base: position 74,297 of record NZ_NWTM01000004.1, on the reverse strand, counting down.
GAAGTGCCAGAACGTTAAACCGCTCAGCGCTACCGCCACACCGGCAACGTTACACACCATGCCAATCGCCACGACCTGAGCGGGTGTCAGCCGCTTCGCCAACAGCACGAGCAGCAGCGCAGGGGCATACATCGCGACAAAATGCCATTGCAAAACCGTCGCACTATGGCTGACAGAAAAATGGTGCTGATGCATCGCCAGCGGCGCTGAGTTCATCAGCAGCGTCATCACCACGAATCCGACGGAACAGCTTGCCGTTCCTAACACGAACGCCCGATTTTTCAGGATCGCCACCAGTGGTTCACTGCGCTGAGCGCTGGCCGTAACCATCGGCATCGGGGGCAATTTGAGGCCAAGCAGCAGCAGTGACGTGACAACGCAGATGATCCCTGCGGCAAGAAAACTGCCGAGAAACGGATATGAGACCCAAAGCTGAGAAGCCTGGCTGGCCGCGAACGGGCCAAGGAAACCACCCAGCACACCGCCGCTGATCACCCATGATATCGCCCGATTTTTCTGCTGATTATCGGTAAAGATTTCGGCAGCCGCGAAGCGATAATACTGATTGAAAGCGCAGGACATCCCCAGAACAAATGTCGAAAAAACAAAGAGGAAAAAGCTGTGTAGCACAATCGCCAACGCCGCCAAAAGCGCGCCTACTAGCCCCAACAGCGTGCCGATAATGAATGCATTGCGCCTGCCATATTTCGTCATCAATGAGGAAACGGCGTAAATCATCAGCGCCGCGCCGCATACCGTCGCGGTAATCGGTAACGTAGTCAGCAGCGGAACGGGCGTCATCGATACCCCAACCAGCGTGGAACACAGCGTCATCAGGGAAATAAGACTGCCAGTCAGCCCTTGTCCGAGCGCCAGCAGTATCAGATTTCGGCGTTGCAACGAATCCATCAATACATCCTTTTCTGAATACGCTGAAAGCCGAGTGTCAGGAAGTGACTATAAGATTTGTAGCCGCTGCTTCATCGTCATCACCTCATCATCCACCACGGGCGTAATGCACAAATGAGAAAGCGCACTGCTGCGGAACGGAATCACCTGCGTGCGACCGTCCAACTGTACGATTTGGTAGAACTGCGGCAGGTTGAAATTGATAAAGCTAGAACCGTAGGTAAAGCGATCATGCGAAGACGAATAGAAACGGCTGACGTCGCGAACCAGTTCCTCTTTGCTGCCTTCACAGTGGTGGTATACCTCAACGCGATTCGACTCATCCAGAATGTAGATATTAAAACCCTGATTTTCAGTCAGGTCTTCAAAGAAGAATTGGATGATCCCTTCGCTGGCGACACCATCAACCACTGGCGGTAAATGGACATGATTGGTTTCAACCTGAACCGGCTGACCTTGCAGTTTGTTGTTGGAAATCGCGCCATAAAATTCGACTGCATTTTCCAGCTTCTGCACCGATACACTCAGCCGCTCAAAGAACAGCCCCCAGGTTTGGCCTGCTACTTTTACTGCTTTGAAGCGACCAGGCTCCTGACGCGTACTGGTCAGGCGCAGCTCAATACATTCGGAAACCAGCTGTTGTACGCGAGTACGAATCAGCCCGCGCAGATGCTGGCTATAGCAGAATACTTCCAGTGATTCTGGCAGCGCAGCATCCTGATGCATTTTGCCCAGAATAGTTTTTAGCGCTTCCAACACGGCCTGCTCACCGCTGAAATGCAGGGTACGCACTTCGTTCCACGAGTTGCGATACAGCAGATCGATACTACCAACCAGACACTGCTGCTGCTGACCGAAGCTGAACACATCCAGATGACGGAAATCGAAATGCACTACCTGATTACGGAAAGCTGCCGTCGGATCGTGTTCCAGATTGACGATAATTGCCAGATGACGAATTTCACACGGGCTGTACAACGCCTTCGGCGTCGGTGCAGGCAGGCGCAGCGGGAAATGGCTGGCAACATCGTCTACCAGCGCTTGCAAGCGCGTGATATCGCACAGCTCGTTACCTTTAATGTACAGACGCGTGCTTGGCGTCAGCAATCCATTAAAATATGCCCACGCCACCAGCTTGTTCAGATAGCGGTTATATTCCAGCGGCTGATGGCTGATGATCGCATCCATCGACGGTGCCTGATTGTACAGGTACCAGCCGGAACGGTTCGCGCGCCCAGGCGGAACATAAATAAAGGTTAAATTCGGCTCAGACAAATCGGGCGAAATTTGTGGGTTCAGCAGGGTAACTTTACCCGGCAGAGCTTCAAACGCAGCGTACAGCTTACGGGTCAACACACCGATATCCTGCGGGCTAGCGCTGACGCTTAAATTATTACGGCGGGCAAAGCGAATCAGGTTGCGATAAGTCTGCATCATCGCATCCAACAGCTCATTATGTGCTTCGCGTACCTGTTCGATTTTCCAGTTGGCGCGGTTGTCTAACATCGCCAGATGTTCGTCGCTCCAGCCCCACTCTTGTACCAGTTGACTCAGAATCTGGCGGCGCCAGCCAACGCAGGCTTGTTCTCTGGAGAGCTTTTCACAGACTTTTAAATAGAAACATCGACGTGCCAGATCGAGGCGCGTTGGGTCGTTGATCGCTGTTAGGTAGTGCGTTACGCGATCCAACATCATGCAGTAAGGATCAAGACCGAAAGAGACGATCTCGCCGTCATGCAGACGTTTTTTAATTTCGGTCGAAAGCAGGCTGGTATCCGGGTATTCCCAGGAATACGCTTCCAACAGCAGCGTTTTCAGTACTGCTTTATAAGGGGAGTCGATACTTTTATAGAGCTGCCAGAGGCTAGCGCCGAAATACTCTTCAGCAGACAGCGTACTTAAACCACCTAAATCCATCCACTCGTTCGGTGCCAGCGCCCCCTGCGAGTACAGCGACAGCACATATTCGTCGTAATGGGATTCTTCTTCGACTGGCACCATGTTCCACAGAATGCGTTTACCGGCCATACGTACTGCGGTCCGGTAGAATTCGTCGAGTAACAGGATATGCTGCATGGTGCCGCAGTCTTCACCGCTCAAGCTACCACTTTCGTTGTGGCGGAAACGGCTTTCATCCATCAGGAAGAAACTGACCTCAGCGCCCTGCGCGGCTGCCCACTGCTCCAGCAGCGTACATTTCTTCTGTAAGAGTTGGCGCTCTTCACTATCCAGCCAGGATTGGTGGCACACCCAGATATCGAGATCGGAGCTACAGCTCTGCCCGATAGACGAGGTGCTCCCCATTGAATAGATGCCGGTGATCGGCAGCTCGCCCTTCGGATGAGAACAATCAAACTGACCCCAGCGCAATGCGATGCCATCAAGGTACTGTTGTTGCTTTTCATCAGGCGTGTGGGTGCAGATACCATGAGGCACCTTGCCTTCAAGGTAGCCGGGCATCAACGGGTGATGATGATGTAATAAAATGGGCAGAAGACTGTAAACCTGCTGAAAAGCAGGCTTCATTGCTCCCAGAGCACGGTCAACACGCAGTTGGTTGATCGCATCCAGTCTTTGCTTCAAAGTCTCGATGTAGAAGTACAAGACGTTTCGCCTGATTTATCCCAGTGCCTAGAAAAACCCCGTGTTCCAAACTCGCCAATGATAAAATTAGAAGAATGTTTAGCGAATTATTGCTGGAAACGTGATCAATTTAACACCTTGCTGATTGGGCGTAAAGAAAGTAAAGAAAGTTAGACTTACCTATCTTGCTTTATTACGAATTTCTCTACCCGACTGCATCAGCACGGCTTCCTTACTCGTCATACTTCAAGTTACATGTGCGTTGGCTGCGTTCACTCACCCGAATCACTTACTTGTGTAAGCTCATCGGGACTCCTTCCCTTGCCGCCTTCCTGAAACTCGAATTATTTAGAGTATATCTAGATTTGCGGCACCCGAATTTCAGACCGTTTTAAAAGGCGCGCCGCTAATGCCCACAACCTGACACCAACGCACCATCAGTGATACGATGGCGGAAAATGATAAAAACGGTATCAAGCATGTTAGCCAATATTATTAGAATTGCCACCCGACAAAGCCCGCTAGCCCTATGGCAAGCACGATATGTTCAGCAGTGCTTGAACCATCTCTACCCCGATTTATCTGTGGAACTGGTACCGATGGTAACCCGCGGCGACATCATCCTGGATACGCCACTGGCAAAGGTCGGAGGTAAGGGATTGTTTGTTAAAGAGCTGGAGCTGGCACTGCTTGAAGGACGCGCTGATATCGCCGTCCACTCCATGAAAGATGTGCCTGTCGAATTTCCTGATGGCCTCGGACTGACCACCATTTGCGAACGTGACGACCCGCGCGATGCTTTTGTTTCCAACCGTTACGACAGTCTCGAACAATTACCGGAAGGCAGTTGTGTTGGTACATCCAGCCTGCGCCGCCAGTGCCAGTTACGTGCCCGACGCCCCGACCTGGTGATTCGTGATTTGCGCGGCAATGTTGGAACGCGTCTGGCAAAATTGGACAACGGCGAGTATGACGCCATTATTCTGGCTGTCGCTGGCCTGAAACGTCTCGGCCTTGAAGAACGTATCCGCTGTGCGTTGAGCCCAGAAGAGTCTCTGCCTGCCGTCGGACAAGGCGCTATCGGCATCGAATGCCGTTTAGATGACGACCGTATTCGCCAACTCCTTGCTCCACTCAATCACACCGATACCGCTGCCCGCGTACTGGCTGAACGTGCTATGAATGTACGTCTTGAAGGCGGCTGTCAGGTGCCGATTGGCAGCTACGCCGAACTGGAAGGCGATACGCTGTGGTTACGCGCACTGGTTGGCGCACCGGATGGCAGCCAAATGATCGTCGGCGAGCGGAAAGGTAGCATTTCAGACGCCGAACAAATCGGCATCGCACTGGCTGAAGAGTTGTTGGCAAAAGGGGCCAGCGCAATCCTTCAGGCCGTTTATCAAGGGTCAAGTTCATCATGACTATTCTGGTTACCCGTCCGTCACCAACTGGCGAACAACTGGTGACCCGTTTAAGAAAGCTCGGCTATCACGCCTGGCACAGCCCGTTGATCGAGTTTTCGCCTGGACGAGAACTTGCTGGCTTACCTGCGCAATTACAAGCACTACACGTTGACGATCTGGTGTTTGCGCTCTCACAACACGCGATTCATTACGCCGATCCGATGCTGGCACGCACGGGCACAAGCTGGCCTGCCCACCTCGCTTATTATGCTATTGGCCGTACTACGGCACTGGCATTGCATAAAATCAGCGCACACCCCGTTGCCTATCCACCCGAGCGTGAAACCAGCGAAACACTGTTACAACTCCCTGAACTGCAAGATGTTGCAGGGAAACGTGCACTATTATTGCGTGGCAACGGCGGAAGGGAACTGTTAGGAGAGACGCTAACCGAGCGAGGCGCACAGGTGACCTACTGCGAATGCTATCAGCGCAGAGACGTTCACTATGATGGGCCGGAGCAAAGCCGCCACTGGCAGCAAATAGGCATCGACAAACTGGTGATTACCAGCGGAGAAATGCTACAACGGATCTATACTTTAGTACCTGATTACTATCGGGCTTCCTGGTTACTTGGCTGCCAGTTGATCGTCGTCAGCGAACGACTGGCAGAACAGGCTCGTCAGCTTGGCTGGCACACGATCCAGGTGGCCGATAACGCCGATAACGATGCGCTTGTGCGCGCACTACAATAAACCTGATCATGGGATGTACCATTATGACGGAACACAATACCCCCACAGCTCCATCCGACGAGGTTGCTGAACGGGTTGAACCCGCGCATCAGCAGCAGGATCTCACACAACAACCCAAGCGCAGCGGTGTTGTGCTGGGGGCCATCGCCATCGTGATTGCGCTGGCAATAGGCGCGGGCTTGTATTACCACGGCCACCAGCAGGCACAGCGCGAAACCGCCTCGCTTCAACGTCTGGAATCACAGCTAAACGCTTTGCAGCAACAGCAAAAGCAGGAACAACAGCAATGGCTGGACGCTCAACAGCAGCAAAGCAAGGCACAGGACACGGCAGCACAGCGTCTTGAAGCGCTAACGCGTCAGTCAGACGAATTACGCGATAAGCTGGCGGCGCTTTCCAGCCATGACACCAATACCTGGCTGATCGCCCAGGCAGATTTTCTGGTGAAACTGGCGGGACGTAAGCTGTGGAGCGACAAAGATGTCACCACCGCAGGCGCATTATTGAAAAGCGCGGACGCAAGTCTCGCGGAAATGAACGATCCTAGCCTGATAGAAATCCGCCGCGCATTAACCAACGATATCGGTGCACTCGCAGGCGTTAGCCAAGTCGATTTTGACGGCATTATCCTGAAAGTGAACCAGCTTACCGACCAGTTGGACAACTTGCAGCTCGCCGACAATAACACCGATGAAACGCCAATGGATGCCAACAGCACGGAGCTGTCTGCCTCCTTGAGCGAGTGGCGCCAGAATCTGAGCAAAAGCTGGCACAATTTCATGGCTGATTTTATCACTATCCGCCGTCGGGATAGCGCTGCCGAACCGCTTCTGGCTCCGAATCAGGACGTCTATCTGCGTGAGAACATTCGTTCACGCCTGCTGGTTGCCGCACAGGCGATTCCTCGCCATCAGAATGAAGTGTACAAACAGTCGCTGGAAACGGCAGCAACCTGGGTTCGCGCTTACTTTGATACCACCGACCCCACGACGCAGGCCTTTTTGGATCAGCTTGATGCCTTAAGCCAGCAGTCGGTTTCACTGGATGTTCCCGCTGAGCTACAAAGTCAGGCGCTGTTGGAAAAACTGATGCAAACGCGCGTTCGTAACCTACTGGCTCAGGCGCCAGCCACACAGCAGGGAGAGTGAACATGCTGAAAGTCTTATTGCTGTTCCTGATCCTGATCGCAGGCGTGGTGATCGGCCCGATCGTCGCAGGTCACCAAGGCTACGTTCTGATCCAGACGGATAACTACGACATTCAAACCAGCGTGACGGGTCTGGTCATTATGCTGGTGCTATTTTTCCTCGCCTTCTTGGCGGTGGAATGGGTGCTGCGCCGAATCTTTCGAACCGGCTCCCGCACACGCGGATGGTTCCTCGGTCGCAAACGCAGCCGAGCCAGAAAACAGACCAAAGCCGCGCTGCTCAAGCTGGCCGAAGGTGATTATTTACAGGTAGAGAAACTGCTGACTCGCAACGCCGATCATGCCGAGCAGCCCGTGGTTAACTACCTTCTGGCAGCCGAAGCCGCCCAGCAGCGTGGTGACGAATTCCGCACCAAGCAATATCTGGAGCGCGCCGCCGAGGTTGCAGATACCGATCAGCTTCCGGTCGATATTACGCGCGTGCGCATTCAGCTAGCGCGCAACGAAGATCATGCAGCACGTCACGGCGTGGACAAATTGCTGGAAGTCGCACCTCGTCACCCTGAAGTGCTGCGTCTGGCTGAGCAGGCTTTTCTGCGTACCCAGGCCTACAGTGCGCTGCTGGATATTCTGCCAGCGATGCGCAAGATCAATCTGTACCCTGAAGCGCGTTTGCTGGACCTGCAACAACAGGCTTATATCGGCCTGATGAATCAGGCGATGGCAGATGGCGGCAGCGAAGGGCTGAAATCGTGGTGGAATAATCAGAGCCGCAAAGTGCGCCATGAAATCCCGCTTCAGATCGCGATGGCTGAGCATTTGATCGAGTGTGACGATCATGATACTGCCCAAAAGATCATTCTTGATGGCCTCAAACGTCAGTATGACGAGCGTTTGATCCTGCTGATGCCCCGCCTCAAAGCTGGCAACCCAGAACAGCTGGAAAAAATGCTACATCAGTACATCAAGCAGCATGGCGCAACGCCGCTATTAAGCAGCACATTAGGTCAACTGCTGATGAAACACGGCGAATGGCAACAGGCCAGCGATGCCTTCCGCACCGCATTAGAACTCCGCCCAGACGCTTATGATTATGCCTGGCGCGCCGACGCACTAGAGCGGCTGCATTTACCAGATGAAGCGGCACAAATGCGGCGCGAAGGGCTGTTACTCACGTTACAGCAACCAGCCAGCTAATCACTGCGTAATCCCTTTCATAAGGCTCCTTCTTGGAGCCTTACTTATTTTTATGCTTCGATCGCAGGCTGTACCGAGCATTTTCATCAGACGAAAAAAAACGCTTACCGATAAACGGTAAGCGTTGAAAATATCAGGTCTGTCAGACAACAGAATGGTGCCTCACTCAACGTTATGTCCGGAAAGCCCGATGGAGATTTGCATCTTCATCTGGAGTTGGACGATAGGCACCTCAAATTGGCTCTGCGTCATTCCCAGGATTATGAAGCCGAAGCAAACATAGAAGGTGGAATGAGCATCTACCCGCTCATTTAAGCATAAATTATGCCAACATGCATAATTTTATTGCCACAGCTTAGTTAATTCACTCTAACAGGCTAATAGTAAATACTATTTTTATTTTTTCATCGGAAGAACAGCACAGACACAATGGGGGATAAAAACGAGATCGAACTCACAAATCCTGTCGCCATTCAGAGACGAATTTATCAGATAAAATATTAATCATTATTAATCAATAAATTAAATGTCTCTTTTTTGCGACAGCAGATCACCCCAAGTGTCGTGTTTTTCCGACAGACTGGTTAAAGCTGTTGATTTAACATGCTTAACCGGGCGCGGTAGCCGTTACGAATATGCTGGCAGGCAGCGTCTTGTGCCGTGTCCTTATCACGCCGCACCAGTGCTTCCACAATAGCCTGGTGTTCACGTCGTGCTTCTTCGGTTCGTTCCGCCGACTCATAGGTGGTTCCACGCAGTAGCGACAGATGTATACGTAAATTCTCCAGCATCTCGTTCAGATACGGATTATGGGTCGCCCGATAAATCTGCCGATGAAAAAGGCGGTTGTGATCGTGCAGTTGCCGGCTGTCGGTGAGCGTTTTCTCCACGTTGACCATATCCTGCAACAGTTCCAGTTCTTCTGCCGAAGCAGAAGCCACAGCCAGTTCCATCGCCAGCCGCTCCAACCCTTCACGTACGGCGAAAAGCTGACGCAGCCGCTCATAGCTAATCTGCGCAATCATCAGCCCACGCTGAGGACCAGGTTCCACCAATCCCAACGCCTCCAGCCGATGCAACGCCTCACGAATCGGCGTGCGGCTGAGCCCAAACTGCTGCGCCAGCCGTGTTTCCTGCAAGCGTTCGCCTGGCAGCAGCTCCCCCTTCTCGATCGCATTAATCAGTATCTCAAACGGCGACAGCGCCATCTCTTTATCGTTAAGTGTTAAGTTCATAATCCCTTGATATGTGGTGTGACGGTGAAAATGGGTTCACACGCAGACGGGTAAAGCGCCTCACCTTTACGGTGATTCTCGCATTCACGCTGCGCCACGAATCGTCATGCGTTGAGAAAAATTCAAGTTTGCCCGACGCCCTGCCTTTAGCAAGATATCGCATCGCATATTTTGTGCTTAGCTTAGCGAAAAAGCGTCTTTGTCACTGCATGGGCGATTGAATATGCTTTTCGCCACACACTGTATACAAATGCATTCAACAAGACAAAACGCGAATCCCAAAAATGTTCGGCTCTGCTGGCAATGTCATCGCGTTTTCGCCTAAGGAGCCCCTACGATGTCTGCCACACCGACACTTCCTCGCGGTAACGCGCTTAGCCAGTTTATTCACACCGCCCCCACGATGACGATTCCCGATGCCGTCTGGTATGAAGCTAAACGGGCACTCATTGACTACCTCGGCGTCGCCATTGGCGCAGTAGGAGATAATGCCGCTAGCGCAGTTCAACGCGTGGCACAACGCTGGCAGGCCCAAGGTAACGCGCAAATCATTCTTGGTGCAAAAACCACACCAGCGCTGGCAGCACTCATCAACGGCACGCTTTCTCATGCAGCCGACTATGACGACACGCATCCTGCTGGCGCGGGGCATCCTAGCGGCCCTTGTTGGTCTACGGCGTTGGCAATGGCACAACACTACGGCGCAGATGAACGCACCACGCTTATTGCTTTCATCACTGGATTTGAAGTTATGGCCAGACTGGGCGGTGGCTGGGTGCCCGGCGTAGGCCGCAGCCTGCAACGTCGCGGTTTTCATCCGACGTCAATTGTCGGGCGCGCAGGAGCCGCCGCTGTCGCAGCTTCCATTCTACGCCTTGAGCCCAACGCCATTGCCAATGCGTTGGGTGCAGCCGCAACCATGATGGGGGGATTGCAGAAATCGTCCGGTACACACGGCAAACCGTTTCATGCGGGCAAAGCAGCAATGGACGGCATCACAGCAGCGGAACTGGCGGACGAAGGCTTTATCGCCGCTCATCACTTTTATGAAACCGATGGTTGGGTGAAAACCTTCGTGCAGGACAGTAGCGCCGTTATCCCGCCGCTCGATTTTGGCGACAGCTGGGAGCTATTGGGTAACGGCTACAAGCTGTATGCCAGCTGTCGGGGAACCCATGCGTCAATTGAAACGGCACTGAAGCTCTACCCACAGTTGAAAAGCCGCGTTATCACCCGTATTCATGCCAAAGTTCATCCGATGGGAATGGTGAATGCCGGGATCGCCAACCCGCAAAACCCGCTGGAGAGCAAATTCAGTATTCCGCACTGCATCGCGCTGGCACTGAGCGGCTACCGCCTCAACGATACAGACTTCACTCAGCACGCCGTTGACGACCCCGCGCCGCGCCAACTGCTGTCGCGCTTGCAGATCGATGCAGTAGAAGGGCAATCGGCCAGTTCCGCGTTTATCGACATCGAACTGGAAGACGGAGAAAAACTACACGCGGAAACCGACGTGTATCGCGGTCATCCGCAAAACCCGCTGACCGACGCCGAACTGCGCGCCAAGTTTGACGCCCTGACCCTTCCTGTATTAGGGGAAGTCCGTAGCGATCGGCTCTATCAGGCGGCTTTCCACTTTGAGCAGCCTGGTTCGCTTGCCGTTCTCACCGGGCTATTAGCCGGCTAACGCGCTTCAGTTCGACATGAACAATTCGACGTAAACCATTCAACATAAAAAATTTCACGATAACGACAGGATGCTTTCATGACCATTGCCCGCCAGCTTGCCCATAATCTGCTGGGATTTTCTCGCCAGACGTTCCCTGCCGACGTATTGGCACACGCACGAACCGCTGTGATTGACACGTTGGGCGTCACGCTTGCGGGGGGAATTCAGGACGGTGCGCAAAAACTCAGAGCGGTGATCGTGCCATCAGCCGCCGTAGGGAAAAGCCGAATTTTCGGTACGGACCTCAAACTCAACGCGCTGGATGCCGCGTTGCTGAACGGCACATCCGCCCATTTACTCGATTTCGACGATTCAAACTCCTGGCTGCACGGGCATATTTCTGTCGCCGTACTTCCAGCCCTGCTGGCGCTGGCAGACGAGCAGGATGCCAATGGGGAAGCGATCCTGCATGCCTACCTGTGCGGCTATGAAACCGCAGTACGCATGGGCAAAGCCGTCAGCCCTTTTCAATATCGTAACGGCTGGCATCCAACAACCTCCGTTGGCATTTTTGCTGGCGTCGCCGCCTGCGCGGTATTGCTGAAGCTTAGTGAAGAAGAAACGGCGACCGCCTTTGCGATTACCGCATCGCTGGCCTCCGGTATCAAATCCAACTTTGGCAGCCAGACGAAATCACTGGCGGTCGGCCACGCCAATCGCAGCGCCGTCATGGCGGTATTATTGGCGCGTCAGGATTACAGCGCAGGCGATACCGCGTTTGAACACCACCACGGCTATTTCAACGTCTACAACCGTGCAGATGAAAACTATGACACCACGCCGTTAACCGAACCCTGGTCTGCGCCGTCCCACATTCTGGATCCTATAAAAGGGAATAATTTTAAATACTTCCCCTGCTGTTACGCCATTCTGGCTCCGCTGGACGGGCTACTGGCGCTGCGCGAGGAAACTGGACTGAATCCCGAATCGCTGGCCCGCATTCAGATTGCCATCCACCCCATTCGCTTCCCGCACATCAACATTCCCGCACCGGATACGCCGCTGGCAGGGAAATTCAGCCTACACTACTGCATCGCCCGCGCTTGGGTGCAGGGGAAGCTGACGCTGGATGATTTTATTGACGATGCAGCGCTGCACGACCCAATTACGCAGTCGCTAATGACGCGCGTGGAGCTGATCTGCCATGACGAAAACACAACCCACACGGCATATGTCACGCTAGTGACCCACGACGGCAACACTTATCATCGTCGTATAGCAGGCGCGCTAGGCTCCAGCGCAGAAAATCCGCTGCCGGACAATCTGATCGCGGAGAAGTTTATCGACTGTGCCAGTCAGGCTTTGCCGCACGCCGAGGCGCTGGCGTTATATCGGCGACTGCTGCGCGATGATTATCGTTAACGGCGGAAAGGGTGCTTGATACGCATTGATCGCATCAGGCATTATCATTTGCTCGACCACGCGATGGGTTTCGCCATGCTACATTTTGTTCCACCCGATATTTCTCCGCTCTTTGCCGGTATCCTGATTTTTTGCAGCTTTTTGACGTCGGCATTGACGGCAGCACTGGGACTGGGCGGCGGCGTCACGCTACTGGCGATCATGGGTCTCGGGATGCCGGTCAGCAGCCTGCTGCCGGTTCACGGTATCGTCCAGCTTGGCTCCAACCTGAGCCGCAGTCTGATTCAACGTTTGTATATTGTCTGGCCACTGGCGCTGTGGTTTTTTATCGGTAGCATCATTGGTATTGCTGTAGGCGCGCCCGTTGCCGTTTGGATCCCAGACAGCGTGGCAAAAATCGCGCTGGCCTGTTTCATTCTGTGGTCGGTTTTTCGTAAACGCACCGCACCAAAACCGGTTAATCGGTTGTTCTTCGTCCTCGGCGGTGCGCTCACCAGCCTTGGCACCATGATCGTCGGTGCAACCGGCCCGATGGTCGCCGGGCTTATCAGCTCTCAAGGGGTAACCAAACAGCCGCTTATTGCCACGCATGCGCTCTGTATGGTGTTACAACACGGCTTGAAGATACTGGCATTCGGGATGATGGGGTTCGCCTATCATGACTGGCTGCCAATGCTGGCTGCAATGATTGTCAGCGGTGTATTGGGCACCTGGCTAGGCACGCGCCTGCTGGATAATCTGCCCGAAAAACTCTTCCGCACCACCTTTCGCCTCACCATGTTAATTCTCAGCACCCAACTCATGTGGCAAGGCGTACAGGGTCTTCTCGCCCGCTAAATCATCCCTCAGTGCCTTGCTTACTGTGCAAGGCATCGTTCCCTTTCCTCCTTCTACTCATCCACGAAATAGCTATATCCATTATTCAGCTTTAGATAGAGAAATATGCTATTTGCCATTTATAGGCAACATTGAGAACATTTGTATACAAAAGAACGCAGCATAATAAAAACCATCAATTACAACAAATTAAAACAACACCGACCATTCTGAGGATACTTATGTTGAGAAAACTACTCTCGTTGACAACCGCCACAGCGCTGACTTTAGGGGGTCTTCTGTTGCCTGTTGCTCACGCTAATGCCGCTGACGCCGGAAACGGCGAGACGCTCAAAAAGATCAAAGCACGCGGTGAACTGGTTTGCGGCGTACATCCAGCACGCCACGGTTTTTCCGCGATTGATAGCAAAGGACAGTGGACTGGGCTGGACGTCGATTATTGCCGTGCGTTAGCCGCTGCTATTTTTGGCGACGCGAGTAAAGTACGTTTTGCCGCTCTTTCCACCGCGCAGCGTTTCCCAGCGATTCAGTCTGGTGAAGTTGACGTGCTATCACGCAATATCACCGCCGATTTGTCTCGCGATACCTCGCTTGGGTTGAACTTCGCACCGCCTACGTTCTATACCGGAACAGGATTCATGGTGCGTACCAGCGCCAATGTGAAGAAGGTGGAAGATCTGGACGGCGCGACCGTCTGCATCACGCCGGGTAGCAGCACCGAACGCAACGTTGCGCAAATTTTTGCATCACGCAACCTGCATTACACTCCGGTAGTCATCGAGAACAATAAAGAGTACGTCGCAGCCTATCTGTCTGGGCGTTGCGACGTCATTGCTCGCGATAAAGTCGCCCTACCCGGCGTGCGCACCTTTGATGCGGAAAAACCCGCTGACCACGTGATTCTGCCGGGAATTTACTCAAAAGAGCCGCTGGCGATGGCAGTCCGTCAGGGTGATGACCAGTGGTACGACATTGTGAAATGGGTGGTTTACGCCACGTTTAATGCGGAAGAGATGGAAATCGGCCAACAGAACGTAGATAGCAAACTCAAATCGACGGACCCGGATGTACAGGCATTGCTTGGTGCCACTGGCGATTATGGTCAAAAGCTGGGGCTGAATAACCAGTGGGCTTACAACCTGATTAAGCAGGTAGGGAATTACGGCGATATTTATAACCGCCACTTCGGGCCAGACACACCGGCACCGTTGGAGCGCGACCTGAATAACCTCTGGACGAAAGGCGGCTTGCTCTACGGCCTGCCCATTCGTTAATTCATCCAACCATCGGCGTCAGCCTCGATAATATCCAGGCTGACGCCATATCACCGTATTCACGCACAATATCCCTCGGATAGCGCGCTGCAATCGGTAATGACCAGAAGAAAAGACCGCCGGTAATGAAATCACCAGACAAGACGCTACTGCCAACCTCAGCAACACCGTGGTCGGAAACGCCATCTCATTCGCACCGTCTGCTAAACGCGTTTGACAGCAAGTCCCTGCGCGCCTGGATTTATCAGTGCCTGCTCGGCCTTCTGATCGTCACGTTCAGCTACTGGTTGTACGCCAATGTGGTCGAAAACTTGCGATCGCAAAACATTGCCACCGGCTTCGGTTTTCTCGATCACACTGCACAGTTCGAAATTGGCGAGAAGCTCATCGCTTTTACCCCACGTGACAGCTACCTACGTGCACTTGGCGTCGGATTACTGAATACCCTCTACGTTACGCTATGCGGCATCGTGCTTGCCACCCTGCTGGGTTTCTCAGTCGGAATAGCTCGTGTCTCGCGCAACTGGCTGCTGGCGCGGCTCGCTGGGGGATACATCGAAATGATGCGTAACATCCCGGTGATCTTGCAGGTGATTTTCTGGTCGGTGGTCATCCGTAACCTGCCTTCACCACGCGACGCTATTGAGCTTGGCAGTTTGGGCTTTCTGACCAATCGCGGGCTGTCTTTTTCCATTCCCGCCGCGCATCACGGCTGGCTATGGACTGGCATCGCCCTACTCGCTGCCGTCCTGATTAGCCTGATCCTGAACCGCGTGGCGCGCTACCTGCGGGAAAACGCAGGGCGTTCTCTGCCTACAGGCCGCCTGACATTGTTAGCACTTATCGGGTTACCACTGCTGGTCTGGTGGCTTTCCGGCGCACCAGCAGAACTTGATCGCCCAATCCTGCGCGGCTTTAACTTTCGCGGCGGCTTTACCGTCAGTCCTGAATTTACTGCTCTGTTGCTCGGTATTGCGCTCTACTCTTCGGCGTTTATCGCGGAAATCGTGCGAGCAGGGATTCAATCTATCCCCAAATGTCAGTTGGAAGCGGCACGCGCGCTGTCTTTTTCCCCCTGGCACATGATGCGCCACATCATCATTCCACAGGCCATGCGTGTCATCGTTCCGCCACTGACCAGCCAGTATGTCAGCCTGTCGAAAAACAGCTCGATCGCGGTCGTGGTCGGCTACCCAGAACTGGCAAACATCAGTAACACGTTGATGAATCAAACCGGTCAGGCGCTCGAAGTCATTGCCATCATGATGGTGGTTTACCTGACCGTCAGTATCGTGACATCGCTGCTGATGAACCTGTTTAACCGCGCCGTCGCCATCAAAGAGCGTTGAGGAGCACTGAATGTTATTTCCAGCACTGTCACTCTCCGCCGTCCCCAACCGCCTACGCACGCCGCTGCTGTGGCTGCGTCGTCACCTGTTCAGCAGCGTGCCGCAAACTGTGCTCACGCTATTACTGGCGGTGCTGATGTGGAATGTTGGCAATAAACTGCTGCACTGGGGCATCCTCAATGCCGTGTGGTACACCACTGACCCGGATGTCTGCCGTGCGGCGGCGGGTGCCTGCTGGGCGGTAATCGTAGAAAAACATCGCCCCATTTTGTTTGGTCTTTATCCTTACGATGAACATTGGCGTCTGGTGTTGGCGATGGGGATCTGGTTTCTGGCTCTCGGTCTATCGCTGATGCCCCGTTTCTGGCATTCGCGCATCCTCTTACCGCTGTGGATCGTCGCGGTAGTCGGCATTGCTATCCTGATGTCCGGTGGCGTGCTTGGCTTATCTTACGTGCCTTCCAGCGAATGGGGTGGCCTGCCGCTAACGATTCTGCTGTTTAGTGGCACCGTCATTATCGGCATGCCCGTTTCAGTTTTACTGGCGCTAGGGCGGCGCTCGCCGCTGCCTTTTCTACGCGGTCTGTCGGTTATTTTTATCGAAGGCCTGCGCGGCGTACCGCTCATCACAATCCTGTTCGTTGCCGTTAATGTATTTCCACTGTTCCTGCCCGCAGGCATAGAAATCAACAAGCTGCTGCGTATCATTATCGGTATCGCGCTGTTTTTCGCCTGCTATCAGGCCGAGGTCATTCGCGGCGGTTTACAGTCCGTCCCGCGCGGACAATATGAAGCGGCGATGGCGCTCAATCTCAGTTATTGGCATACAACGACCAAAATCATCCTGCCGCAGGCACTGCGCATCTGCCTGCCCGCCATGACCAACCATATTATCGCCGCGATGAAGAACACCTCGTTCGTCATCATTATCGGACTGTTCGACATCCTCACCGCCACCAGCTCGGTGATGCAGGACCCGCTATGGCGGCGCTATTACATTGAAACCTATATTTTTATCTCGGCTATCTATCTGCTGTTTGGTTTCTTGCTCTCACGCTACGCGCTGTGGGTAGAAAAACGCATCGATGCCAGTCGTAATCCAGAAACGTATCACGGTTAAGCGATAGCCGTTGATGAAAACACCGACAGGAGCTTTTTTATCATGAGCTTAGCCACAGACACTTTAGTTACAAGCCATGTAGTTACAGGAAATGTAGTTACAGACAATAACGTCATCATTGAGATCGACGCTGTCAGCAAATGGTATGGCGCGTTTCAGGCGCTGAATAACGTGACGCTTAACGTGCAGAAAGGCGAGCGCGTGGTAATTTGCGGCCCCTCAGGCTCCGGTAAATCCACGCTCATCCGCTGCATTAACAGACTGGAAGAGCACCATAGCGGACACATACGCGTGAACGGCATTGAGGTCAATGACAACATCAAGAACATCAACCGCGTACGCTCCGGCATCGGTATGCTGTTCCAGCAGTTCAATTTGTTTCCCCACCTGAGCGTACTGGATAACCTGACGATTGGCCCGACACTGGTCAAGCAGCGTAAGAAGCAGGAGGCCATCGATTTAGCAATGCACTATCTGGAAAAAGTGCATATCGCCAATCAGGCACATAAATTCCCGCTACAGCTCTCTGGCGGCCAGCAGCAGCGCGTGGCGATTGCTCGGGCGCTGTGTATGCAGCCGGAAATCATGCTGTTTGATGAACCGACTTCTGCGCTGGATCCTGAGATGATTAAAGAGGTACTCGATGTGATGCTCGATCTGGCGGAATCCGGTATGACGATGATTGTCGTTACCCATGAAATGGGTTTTGCCAAGACAGTCGCTGACAAGGTCATTCTGATGGCCGACGGTAGCATTGTGGAATCTGCACCGCCGCAGGACTTCTTCAACACGCCATCACATCCGCGCACGCGCCAGTTCCTGGATCAGATTCTAAGCCACTAAAGACGAGAAAGGGAAAATATCCGCGCCGAAAAACTGGCGCGGATTGCATTCTTTAACAGAAAAACTTAGCGAGAGGATAGCTGCTCTAAGCTCTGTTTCGCGACCTGATACAGATAGTGTGCGGTCGGGAACAGCGCGCTGTCGTCAACGCGGAATTTCGGGTGGTGCAGCGCATAGGGGCCACCAGAACCGACCATCATGAACGTACCCGGCAGTTTCTGCTGATAGAACGCGAAGTCTTCACCAATCGGGCTGGCTTCCACACGGCGCGCTTCAAAGCCTTCGTCACTTGCCACGTTCAGTGCAAACTCAACCCACTCTGGCGTGTTGATCACCGATGGCGGCCCTGCGTGCCACAGGAACTCAATTTCCGCGCCAAAGGTGCTGGCGATACCTGAAACAATCTGGCGGAAACGCTGCTCAATCAAATCACGCGCGTCCTGATTAAACGTTCTGACCGTGCCTTCGACATACGCCGTATCGGGAATAACGTTCCAGGTGCTGCCGCTATGAACCTGAGTAATCGACACCACCGCATTATTGTCGGACGACACCGTGCGGCTGATGA
The DNA here is from genome assembly GCF_004137795.1 of Pectobacterium zantedeschiae. GTDB lineage: Bacteria > Pseudomonadota > Gammaproteobacteria > Enterobacterales > Enterobacteriaceae > Pectobacterium > Pectobacterium zantedeschiae. The sequence continues at coordinate 55,983 of NZ_NWTM01000004.1, read as the reverse complement.
TGGTTTGCACCGCAGAAATCAACTGACCCAGAATGATAATCGGATCGTTACCTTCATGCGGTTTCGCCGCGTGACAGCCTTTCGCCGCAATCTTGATCTCAAAACGGTCAACACCCGCCGTTAACGCGCCGTCTTTCCCACCGATGACGCCAACGGGTAGCGTCGGATCGTTATGGATACCGAAAATCGCTACCGCATTGTCCAATGCGCCGACAGCAATCACTTCCGGCGCACCCAGCCCTGTTTCTTCAGCTGCCTGGAACAAAATCCGCACCGTGCCTTTCAGCTCAGGTTCGATCTTCTTCAGCAGAATCGCCGCGCCCAGCGCAGCAGAAGAGTGAAAATCATGACCGCAGGCATGCATCACGCCTTTGTTGAGCGACGTGAATTCTACGCCAGATTCTTCTTCAATCGGCAAGGCATCAATGTCCGAACGGACCACGACCAGTGGGCCATCCTGTAGGCCACCGACTTCTGCGACCAGACCGGTTTTCAACGGCAGATCGAGGACGCGAATCCCTTCTTTTTCCAATACCGCACGAATCTTTTTCGTCGTTTCGAATTCCTGATTCGACAGTTCAGGATTGCGATGTAAATCGTGGCGAAACGCCTGAATAAACTGAGCCAGAGGCTCGTGCTGAGGTGCTGTTCTCATCAATTCTTACTCCACATTATCGTGCCCCGTCTGGCAGGGCGGCCTTGTTCAGGCGTGCAGGTGTGTCTACGTGTGCGTTAAATATCGTACTCAAGCGGCTCAGGCAGCTTGGTCAACTGACGCAGGAAACGCTGGGTTTGCGGGTTGTCCGAGAAGCTAATCACCTGCTCCGCTGGACCTTCCTCAACGATATGACCATCCGCCATGAAGATCACTCGGTCAGCCACTTCTTTCGCAAACTGCATTTCATGGGTGACAATCACCATCGTGGTGTCGTTTTTTGCCAGCTTCTGAATCACCTGAAGCACTTCGTGTACCCTTTCTGGGTCCAGCGCCGAGGTCGGTTCATCAAACAAAATGGCTTTCGGATCTACCGCCAGCGCACGTGCAATACTCACGCGCTGCTGCTGCCCACCGGACAACGTCACCGGATACTGTGCCGCTTGCGGCAGCAGACCAACCTGCTCCAGCAGCGCCAGACCGATTTCATCCGCCTGCTTCTTCGGCATTTTTTTCACGACAATCAACGCTTCCGTGACATTCTCCAGCGCCGTCTTGTTCTTAAACAGGTTGTAACTCTGGAACACCATCGCCGTCTGACGGCGCAGCGCGTAAGCCTCTTTGGAGGAATAGCGGCGCGTATCCAGCGTTTGTTCACCAATTTCGATTGTGCCCGACTCCGGCGTTTCCAGCAGGTTCAGACAGCGCAGCAGCGTGGACTTACCCGAACCGGATGGGCCGATGATGGCAACCACTTCGCCTTTCGCGATATCCAGACTAATGTTGTCCAACACCACCTGATCGCCAAAGCGTTTAGAAAGATTCTTTACACTGATCATGTCAGCCCCTTATCGCTGTAGCGAGTGATTCAGTTTCTTCTCAAGCTGTTTTTGCAGCCAGGCGTAAACCACAATCACCATCCAGTAAATCAGCCCCACAACCAGGAATGTCTCGAAGAAACGCAGAGATTCAGCGGCAATCATCTTGCCTTCCGCGAACAGTTCGGAGACACCCAGCGCAAAAGCCACCGAGGTATCTTTAATCAGGGAAATGAAGGTGTTCCCCGTTGCTGGCAGCGCATTCAGCATGGCCTGAGGCAACACGATGCGACGATAGACCTGCGCTTTGCTCATGCCAATGGACAGGCCCGCTTCTGTCTGGCCGAAATCCACCGAGGCCAGGCCCGCACGGAAAATCTCAGCCATATAGGCGGAGGTTTTCAAGCTAAAGCCGATAATCGCGGCCGTCATCGCATCCAGATTGGACAAGCCAGGAAATAGCTGCGGCAAGCCGAAGTAGATGATAAACAGCTGAACCAGCGACGGAATGCCGCGAAACAGCGAGATATACAGTTCAACGATTTTTACCACGACGACGATCTTGCTTTCACGGACTAACGCCAGGATAAGGCCGAGAACCATAGCAAAAAACATCGACACCACGGCAAGGAACAGCGTGGTCGGCAAATACATTAATACCTGGGGAAAGACCTTTAACAGGTAGGCAAGATCGATATTCATAAGTAATACCATTAATGCTTCCACCGGCCATATTGCGCCGGTGGAACAGGGTTATGACTATTGGCTTTATAACGAATCATCTGGCTACATGACGACTCAGCCAGAATGACGGCGTGAGGTTATTTAGCCGGTGATACCGTGATGTCTTCGCCAAAATATTTTTCGGAGATAGATTTCAGACGTCCATCTTCACGCATTTTCGTCAATTGTGCATCGAACTGTTTACGCAGCGCATCGCCCTTCTCGTCCTTATGGAACGGGAAGCTGACTTCTTCAATCACCAGCGGTTCACCAACCAGCTTGAACGGCAGGTTACGCTTATTGATCTCTGCTAACAGGATCGGACGTGAATTCACGTAGCCTTCAACGCGTTTAGACAGCGCATCGTTCATCGCGCCATCGCGTGTTTCATAAGTACGGATGTTTACGCTGCCATCGGCAAAGGCTTTTTTCAGGTTGTTAACGTGGTTAGAACCCAGAACCCCAGCAACCGTCTTCCCTTTCAGGTCGGCCAATGTATTAATGTCCGTGTTATCTTTGTGCGTCACAATCTGGCTACCGTAGAAGCTGTACGGCTGGGCGAAATTGTATTTTTCCTGACGCGCTGGGGTAATTGCTACCACGTTAGCTACGGTATCCAGCTTTTTCGCTTCCAATTGCCCCATTAGGCCGCTGAAATCGGCAGTAACCCATTCAACTTTGTAGTTCAGATCTTTCGCGATAGCTTCCGTGACTTCAACGTCAAACCCGACCAGCTTGTTATCTTGCTTGAAACCACTTGGATAACTTTGACCCGTTGAACCCACTTTCAATACTTTTTCCTGTTCGGTGCCGCTCTTCCCAGAATCACAGCCGGCAACAAGAAAGGCGGTCGTCAGCGCCAAAACAGACAACGTTACTTTTTTCATCATTTTACTGCCTCTCTTTTTGAATTTTTATCTTTCCACTGGTCATACAATTGGTTATCAAGGATTTTTTCCATCCAGATTGTCAGGTGTCCTTTTCCCAGATTCGTCTGCCCGACTTCCTTGAAACCATAATTTCTGTACATCTCAATCAGCCACGGGTGGTTTTGCGCGGTGCCAAGCGACACGGCAGGCGCTTTGAGCTGGGTAATCAGAATTTCTTCTTCAAGCCAGCCCATCATTTGCTTACCCAATCCCTGCTTTTTATAGCCGGGGTGCGTCGCAAACCAGCCCAGATGCGGTAGACCGAACGGGCCCGGCTCTGGCCCCCACGGATAGCGGATGGTAAATGACGACACCATCTCCCCGCTTTTTTCCATCACATAAACGCCGTGCGAGGCGATATGCGCTCGCACCATGTCGATATCTGCATGGGCGGCGGCAAAATTGATGCCCAACTGGCGAATAGGCTCAAATGCGGCCAGCGCCAGCGCCAGAAAAGTTTCATCATCCGCAAGCGTAGCCTGACGAAATACGATACTCATGGTTTCACCTTATGCTGGCAGCAGACCGGAGTTATCTGCATAGCGAATCACGTCATCAACCTTCTGTGGCGCGCTGCCAACATAGTTAGCCGGATTCAGCCATTCGTCCAGATCGGTGGCAGTTACCTGTTCAGAAAGCACTGGATGAGCCAGCAACACCGATTTAAAGGACTGATTCTGCTCGAATGCCTGCATAGAGCATTCGTAAACCAGATGGTGAGCAGTCTGCTTACCGAGGCGTTTACCAATCTCGAACATCACTTTCTCGGATAACAACAGACCATTTTGCAGATCGAGGTTCGCTAGCATCTGCTTCTCGTTGACGGACATCCCACGCAGAATACCAAGCGCATTCTGAAGCTGGGCAGATAGATAGATGTTGATTTCCGGCAGTGCAATCCATTCGGCACGCCAGCTCATCGCATCACGCTCGTGCTCAACTTTCATGGATTCATGAATCAGCGCGGCGCTCTTGAACAGCGGTGCTGTCAGGCTCGCCAGCCCTTCCAGCGCGGCAGGGTTACGTTTGTGCGGCATCGTGGTAGAACCGATTTTCCCTTCAGAGAACGGCTCTTCGATTTCGTTAATCTCGGTGCGCATCAGGTTGTACAGCTCGTTACCGATTTTGCCCAGCGTACCGCTGATCAGAACCGTAACGGATGCATATTCGGAGAAGCGATCGCGGGCGGACTGCCAGCCGATATTCGGTGTATTCAGCCCCAGTTTATCCAGCGTCAGACGCTCGATTTCTGGCCCTTGCTCTCCAAAAGAGGCATAAGTGCAAATAGCACCGTTGATGTTGCCGACCAAAACACGCTCTTTGATTTCACCCAGACGTTCGAGGTGACGGATAAACTCATCCAGCCAAACGGCCAGCTTGAAGCCAAACGTGGTGGGCAGCGCTTGCATGCCGTGGGTACGGCCAGCCATCAGCGTGTGTTGATATTTCTTCGCCAAACGTTTCAGTTCAACGGCCAGCAGTTGTGTATCTCTGACGACAATATCAAAAGATTGTTTCAGCTGTAACACTGTCGCGGTATCAACGATGTCCTGCGTGGTCACGCCGTAGTGAATAAACTCACCCGCCGCGCCACACTGTTTCTGAATCGCGGCAATCGTCGGCATCAGAGAGTGCTTCATGCGTGCTGCATCTTTTGCAATCTCTTCAACGTTAAGCGCGCTTGCGTCAGCGTTTTCTGCAATGGTTTTTGCCGCATCCAGCGGAATGACACCCAGTTCACCCTCGGCAAGCGCCAGGGCAACCTCAACTTCAACCTGCTTAGTCAGGCGGTTATGCTCGGACCAGACGCCGCGCATTTCAGGCGTGCCAAAATTATTCCCTATAAGAAGAAAATCAATAAGATGTGATGCCATAATTAACTCGTTAGTGTTGGATTTATCAGGCGGGGTTTTATGTCGTCTTTTTAATTTTTAAAAATATAACATGCGGAAATTATGCGCTTTATACCTTTCGGATCTATCTTAGATCGAAAAGTTTGATTGCAAAGTATGCATCTGGAAATGTTCGCTAACACTCTCTCTTGGGCTAAGAAACCCACTTGTCACTTTCCCCTCTCTACAATGAAATCCCTTGCCCATTTCACTGCTGACGAAGGATTATCATGCTTTCCCACCATACATCGCGAATAATACGTATTTTATTGATTATCATACCTATTATTTCAACGTTCTCTACCCAGGCTCAGGACCGTTATCAGTTGGAAAAGGTGGTTGAAGTCAGCCGTCATGGTGTTCGCCCCCCGACCGAATCCAACACCACCGCGTTAGAATCCGGTACGGCACGACAATGGCCGCAGTGGGTCACGCGAGAGGGTGAATTAACCGGACATGGCTATGCAGCCACCGTATTAAAAGGCCGCTATGAGGGTAAGTATTACCGTCAACAGCATCTGTTCGCTTCAGGTTGCCCGACGGAGCAGCAGATTTATGTACTCGCCAGCCCATTACAGCGCACTCGCGCAACCGCGCAGGCCTATATGGACGGCATGTTTCCCGGCTGCGGCGTTGCTACGCATGCCGTTGAGAATGAAAAACAAGACCCGCTGTTCCATGGCGATAAAATGGGGATTGGCACACTTGACCCTGAACAGGCAAAAGCTGCCGTGCTGAAAGCGATGGGGGGTGATTTGGATACCGCCTATCAACGCCTTAAGCCCAGCATCGAGTTGTTGAAGCAGGTCGTATGCGAAGCAGACAAACCCTGTCCGGTGTTTGAAAAACCGTGGGCACTCAAACAGGATAAGGATGGCTCAATTTCTATCAGCGGTCTGAATACGCTGGCGAATATGAGCGAGGTTTTCCTGCTGGAATATAGCGAAAATCTACCGCTAGGACAGGTTGCCTTTGGTCACGTCCGCAACACGCAAGACCTCATCCCATTGATGGCACCGATGACCGCCAAATACGATGTCACCAATGATGTCCCTTATATTGCACAGCGTGGTGGCTCGTTATTGATGCAGCAAATCACTCAGGCTCTCGCGCAAGGGACGCCAGCAAAACAGGATACGACCCAAGGCGAGCCGCCGACAGCGCCTTACTTGCTGTATGTCGCCCACGACACCAACATCGCCTATTTGCGCACGCTATTGCAGTTTCATTGGCAGCTACCCGGTGACACCGCCGATAACATCCCGCCCGCTGGCAGTCTGGTTTTTGAACGCTGGCGCGATACCACGACTCAGCAGCATTTTTTGCGTATTTATTTCCAGACACAATCGCTGGATCAGATCCGTTCGCTGACGCCACTGGGCGAGCAACAGCCGTTACTGCAAGAAGAATTTACGTCTCAGAGCTGTCAGCAGACAGAAAAAGGTACGCTGTGTCCTTTTGATACGACGCTGGAATCCATGCGGAAAAGTATCGATAGCAGTGCGCTGGCAACGGTGCATTACGCACCATAGCTCGCGAGCTTATTGGGACAACAACATCTTGTCGGGTTGATGAATCCGACAAGACTTTTGCAAGAGAAGGCAAATTGCAGACGAAAAAAAAGCACATCTTTCGATGTGCTTTTTTTTGTAATTGGTCGGCGAGAGAGGATTCGAACCTCCGACCCACTGGTCCCAAACCAGTTGCGCTACCAAGCTGCGCTACTCGCCGAATATACTGCTTTTGTGAACATCACTGATGTTCTCGTTTGTGTGTGGTGCGAAGAGAGGGACTTGAACCCTCACGTCCGTAAGAACACTAACACCTGAAGCTAGCGCGTCTACCAATTCCGCCACCTTCGCATAACTCACAAACTCTTTAATTAACAAAAAAACGTTAATTAACGATTAAATCTGGGGTGGCTAATGGGACTCGAACCCACGACAACTGGAATCACAATCCAGGGCTCTACCAACTGAGCTATAGCCACCATCACCACATTCTACATCTTATTACGCGGCACTTCCTTTTTACGGGATACTTTCTTTACGAAGGTAAATGTACCACCGCAGCTCTTGCACACAACATACTCGTTTACACAATATAATGGTGCGCCCGACAGGATTCGAACCTGAGACCTCTGCCTCCGGAGGGCAGCGCTCTATCCAGCTGAGCTACGGGCGCTTAGCGCCGTTGCGGGACGGGATATTACGGACTTAGCGACTGGCTGTCTAGTGCTTTTTTATCGAAATGATGCGTTTGCTTATGCTTTGTTCATTTCAAGCCAAATAACATACAAATCCGCTCTTCCCGCCCCTAAACACGACTATTTACCCTCTGTCAGCGACGTTTTTTTGCCCAATCCCAGCACGAAATAACACAGGCTGACCACGGCTAAAAAGGCGATACCGACCAATAAAGACATCCGCGTATCGATATTTAGATACATCCCCACCAGCACACACAGCAAAAATGCCATCGTCAGGTAGTTTACCCACGGGAACAGTATCGATTTAAACGGATGGGCGGCCAGCGCTGCACGATGCTGCTCACGGAAACGTAGTTGGCTGATCAGCACCACAAACCACGGTACCATGCCCGGCAACACGCTGGCGCTATAGACATAAACAAACACTTTTTCCGGGTTAGGGATGAGGTAATTCAATACCGACCCCGCCATCAGACAAAGAATGGAAATCATGACGCCTGCTGCGGGTACGCCGCTAGCCGTCACTTTACCTAACCAGGCTGGGAGTTGGCGGTTGTTGGCTAATGAATACAGCATGCGGCCACAGCTATACATACCGCTGTTGCAACCGGACAGCGCGGCAGTCAGTACGACAAAGTTGATGATACCTGCTGCTGCCGTAATACCGATTTTCGCGAATGTCAGCACAAACGGGCTGCCGGACGTACCGATTTCATTCCAGGGGAAAATCGTAACGATAACGAAGATCGCGCCTACATAGAAAATCAGGATGCGCCACAGAATGTTGTTGATCGCACGCTTGAGCGTCACCTGCGGATTTTTCGCTTCGCCCGCCGTAATACCTACCAGTTCAACGCCTTGATAGGACGCAACCACCAGACATAGCGCGAACAGCAGACCTTTCCAGCCCCCCGCGAGGAAACCGCCGTGCTCGGTCAGGTTACTGAATCCTGTCGCCTGACCGTGATTACCGAAGCCAAAGAAAATAATGCCGACGCCGACCACTATCATCACCACGATGGTGGTGATTTTAATCATTGCGAACCAGAACTCGATTTCTCCATACAGCCTTACCGCAGCAAGGTTGGCGCCCGCCACCAAGGCAACAGCGGCGATAGCCGGTATCCATTGCGGTAAATCGGGGAACCAGTACTGAACATACACGCCAATAGCGGTAATTTCCGAAATCCCGACCGCCATCCACATAAACCAATAGCCCCACGCGGTGAGATAACCGAAGAAGGGGTGCATGTATTTATGCGCATAGACGGCAAACGATCCCGCAACTGGCTCCAGATAGAGCATTTCGCCCATTGAGCGCATGATGAAGAAAACGAAGATCCCAGCGACAATATAGGCCAGCAATACTGACGGCCCCGCCCACTTCAACGCACTCGCTGCGCCCATAAATAGCCCGACGCCGATCGTGCCACCCAGCGCAATCAGCTCAATATGTCTGGCTTCCAACCCTCGATGGAGTTTTTCCTGTTTTACATCTTCTGCCATATATCCTCTGTCTTTGTGTTGTGCTTATCCCAGCTGTTGCTGGTTATTGTTCTTATTTAGGAAATGCTACCTATTAGAAGCATGTCCTTCGCCTCAAATTAGCGGCCATGAAAATACCGTAATGTGGGTTTGAATAACACATCGAGGATGGCGAATCTGTTAAAGATAGAATTCTGTCTTTCTAATTGTTTGGTAAATAGACAATTAAAATCGAATAGAAATAAAAAAACAGAGTTATCTACTGTAGAGAAAGGTGGAGGGAAAGGTTGGCGCGCTTAACGCGCCAATTCAACAACGCTACAGGCGACCGCTATAGTGATAGGCAACGTATTTCAACAACCTAAGCTGCCGAAAAATACGACTCGGCTGGGACAATAAGCGATACAACCATTCCAACCCTAAATTTTGCCACACGAGCGGTGCGCGCTTCACATGTCCGGTAAAGACGTCATATGTTCCACCCACGCCCATATACAGTGCATCAGGATAGTGGTGGCGACAATCGCGCATCAGAATTTCCTGCCGTGGCGACCCCATTGCGACAGTAACAATTTGTGCACCGCTGGAACGAATACGTTCAAACAACGCATCACGCTGTTCTGGCGTAAAATAGCCATCCTGACTGCCAACAATATTGACGTTCCACTGCGCCCGCAGTTTTGCTTCCGTTTGTGCCAGCACCTCCGGTTTGCCGCCCACGAGAAAAACCGGCGTTCCCTGCTTGCCGGCCCGTTCCATTAGCGCTTCCCAGAGATCGGCCCCCGCAATCCGCGTGACGTCAGCCTGCGAGTATTTACGCCGAATGGAACGCACAATGCTGATGCCGTCCGCATACTTATATTCTGCGCGATCGAGCAGCGTACGTAGCGCCACATCTTTTTCCGCCGTTAGCACTTTCTCCGCGTTAATCGCGACGAGCGTCCCCGTTTCAACCCGCTCCCCAGTAAACAGATAATCAACAAACTGCCCCATATTGCGGAAACCGTGAATAGGCAAACCACGAATGGTATATAAAGGGATTGTCTCTGTGGTTTTCAACGTTGTCATATCTGCTCCTTTATCACAGGATCCTGTACGGTGTTGGGTGTCGGCGCTAGCGTTGTGGCACGCACACGCATCAGACGCTGCCGGATGAGTCCGGCACTTTCCAGCAACCAGTAGAGCAGTTTGGCAACAAGCAGGCACAGGCCAAATACCAGGCAGAAAAACACCACACGTGAAACAAAAGAATCGACGCCTTCACGCGTCAGCACAATAATATTGAACACCGCACCAAAGCAGAACGCCTGCAAAATAGCAGCTTTATAGCGATTGTTGTCGTTCTTCCCTAACTCATACACCCAGTCGAACCACTTGATAACCAGTCCGACCGCAATTGCGCCGAACGGGATAAACAGCACGCCGCCCATCACGACTAGCGAACCCAACAACGTGGGGGATATCGCCAGCCCAGAATGGTTATTCAACACTTCCCAGGTAAAATAGTTCGCACTGTTTAACACCAGATTAGGACGGTCCGGCCATAGCCAAGAGGGAATAAAGACGTAGAAATCACGAGCAATCGGTGCCAGCCCCTGAAATTCGATCTTGTCATAGTTCTGCCACAGCAGCGCAAGATTCTCCCAGGGCGAGAAAGTGTCACGAGTTAAATAGAGGAAGGTATAAAAGGCGTAATCACCGCTGACGTCTAGCCCATAGCGCTTCAGCGCCAGCCAGAACATCCCGACAATCCCGAACATACCGGCGGCCACCAGCATCCAGAGCGTAATCCAGCCGCGCACAATGCCAATAAACAAAAACAGAGCAAAGGCAATGATCAGATTCGCGCGCGTTCCACCAACAATCACATACGTCAGCATCCCGAACGCGACCGTTCCAATGAGGAACATCAGCCACGCACGCTGCGTTTGACGCAGGAAATACACCACCAGCATCGCCGGAATGAAAAAGTAGAAGAAGCGTTTCAACGCCACGCCGGACACATCACTGGAGAATATCTGACTGTAAGAACGTAGCTTAAACAGCAAGAAACCATTGTTAAGAAAGAAAATACCAACGGTGGCTACCGCAATTAGCGCCAGCAGCAACCAGGTCAGGTTGGCTTCAACCCGATTCACTGTCAGGAGTGGTGCGCGTGGCGTGGCGGTTTTCTGGCGCAGTCGCGTTTTATAGCTGACGTAATAGATCGCATAGAATGCCGTCGCGGACAGCATCGCCTGAAGAAGATACTGCACAGGGACAACGTCAACACCAAATCGAAACACCAGCACGCAGGTAAAAGGAAATCCAAAATAGAACGTCAATAAATAGAGCAGGGAAAACAGTACGTTAAAATTGAAACGCACACGCCGAAATTCCATCCAGGTCAGGCTCAGGATAAAGATGACTGAAATCAGGTAGACGATAAACAGCCCACCAAATTGCCCCAGCGTCATGTCGGTTCTCCCGCAGCTAACGCCAGCGCATCCCGCCAGCCTTGCAGATAATTGGGATTGAAGAATGCGATCTGATGTTTATCCACCGATGCTAATTGGCGCTGTGCCTCACGCACCAACGCTTCATCCAGTTCGTCACCGTAAAACAGCACAGGAAGGCCTTGTTCCGTTAAATCCTGCCAGAACGGATTTTGCCGACTAAGCACAAACGGTACACCAAACTGAATCAGCAAACATAGCGTCCCGATTCCCTGCTGCCGATCGAAGATAAAATAGCCCAGATCGCAGGTGCGCAGCATGTTGAGGTAATCATCAAACGCCAATTGTTCTTTCAGCAACTGGAAATTTTTCACGCCGAACAGCGCTAAACCGTCCTTCTCCACCTGAGCAATGTAGGACGCATTATTCGCGGGGTAGCCCATTGGCACAATAACCCGCACATTGTTCCCGAACTGCTTGTGAATCGTCCGTAGCGCTTCCTGATGGCGGTTCGTGCGATCGCCAGAATTACCGACCAGAATTGTCATCGGTCCAGCCAGCGGTTTATCCACCTGCATGTCCGTCAGCGCCGGATCCATCCGCGTGGGGAAGTACAGCAATGACGTCGGCACGCGAGAAACACGCTGCTGATACCATGCCAGATCGCCACGCGTAGCAAACACGTGTCCAACACGCTTTTGTGCCATACGTCGAAGCCAATAAAACAGGCGGTATTTCAGGCTGCTTGCTTCTTCGTACAAATCCGCGCCCCAAACGTGCCAGTAAACCTGCTCAGATTTGATCTTCCCACTCAGCAGCGCCAGCCACAGCGTGGGGTTAAACTGCCCGTGCAGGAAAAAACGCATCTTACGATTTGATTTCGCTCTGGCGATAACCGCCTCAGCCAGCGTTTTTTTATCCACGCAGGTTTCGATACGCAATGCAGGAAAATCGGCTGGCGAAATACCGTCGTGAGAAGCCACGATGAAATGCCGAACCTGATGATCGGGAAGTTCCGTCGCCAGTACGTCGTTAAAAAAACGTAAAACGGTCTGGTTATGATGCGGGATATCAGATCCCAATACATGAATCAGTGTCGTCATGCTCGCCTACGGTAAATAATGAATACGCAACAACAAAGCAAAAAATAGGCCAGATAGGTTGCCATATAGGCCTGCGCTGCGCCTTGTGCGCCATAAAGCGGGATCAACCAGTGAGAAAAACCGGTTAACAGGAGAAACTGACTGGCTTCCGTGAGCAGATAAAAGCGCAGTGCCGCTTTCGCAATGACCAGATAGCCAAAAACGTAAGCGCCCACTTTCATTACATCGCCTACCAACTGCCAAACGAAGAGATCTCTCATTGCGGTAAACTGGCTGGAGAACAGCAGCCAGATAGCAAAATCTCGCAGCAGCCACACGCAAAAGCTGACACCCGCTACGACGGGCAGTACAAACTTCAGCGAGCGCACAATTTCCTGCGCCAGCGCAGCCTTGTCCGTCAGGCGCGAAAGTGTCGGCAACAGATAAACGGTAAAGGAGGCAGTAATAAATTGCAGGTAAGCATCGGAAATACTGCTGACGCCCTGCCAAATGCCCACTTCATCCCAGCTGTAATGCGCCGCCAGCAGGTTACGCATCATGATATACGCGACGGGCAGCGTCACAGCAGTCATCAACGCCATCAGCGTAAACTTGCCCAGTTGCCCAGCAATGGCACGATCCCATGCCGGTTTTAGCGATGCCAGCGACAGCGGCGTGCGACGCAATAGCATAATCCCTGCCGGAATCACCAGCAGTGCAGGCACCAACGCCAGCCCCGCCAGTGCACCAACATACCCACCCAGTCGCAAGCAGAGCCAATAAGCCGCCAACCCGATCAGGCTACCGCCGATCACGGCTAGCGCGTTGCCTATCGCATCCCGATAGCCTTTGAGGATTGCCAGAAACAGGTTGGCGTAGGCAATGCCCATCTGGATAAACGCCAGCGCACGCACCACATCGCGATAGTCATCATGCCCAAACAGCAGATTAGCGATAGGCGCGGCGGCAACCAGAAAGAGTATCGCCAGCAGCGTTGAGAACCCCAATACCAACGTGATGGACGTGCCTAGTAATGGCTTCAGTCGGTCCGGCTGTTGCTGATACTCCGCGACGTATTTGGTAACGCCGTTGAAAATCCCCGCCCCAGCTAACACACCCAGCACCGTAATAAGCTGGCGGAAATTCCCTGCCATCCCCACACCGCTAGGGCCAAACGTGACCGCCAGCAGTTTGACGACAACCAGCCCCGCGCCAATTTTTATCAGCGTGGAGCCTGCCGTCCATATCGATGCTTTCGCCAACGACATATCAGGAGAAGAAGCTCAGAATGGTATTGATGACGGTCCGCTGATTGACGTCAGACAGGTTGTAGAACAGCGGTAAGCGCACCAGCCGTTCGCTTTCCTGCGTGGTGTAGCGATCTTCACCGGGGAAATGACCGAAGTTCAGACCGGCCGGGCAGCTGTGCAGTGGGATATAATGAAAGACCGTCATGATCTCGGCTTCTTTCATGTAATTGATAAACGCACTGCGGTCGTCCTGATCGCGCAGTTTGATATAAAACATGTGTGCGTTATGAATCCCATTGGCTGGGACGGTTGGTAGAGTAATACGCCCGGCATCAGCCAGCGATTTAAATGCAGCATAATAGTTCTGCCACAGTTTCAGACGACGTTCGTTGATTGGTCGCGCCGCTTCCAGCTGTGCCCAGAGATAGGCAGCCTGAATATCCGCCATCAGATAGCTTGACCCGATGTCGCGCCAGGTGTACTTATCCACTTGTCCGCGGAAAAACTGGCTACGGTTGGTGCCTTTTTCACGGATGATTTCCGCACGCTCCACCAGTCTTGCATCATTAATCAGCGTGGCGCCGCCCTCTCCGCCCGAGGTGTAGTTTTTGGTTTCGTGAAAACTGAAGCAGCCGATGTGGCCGATAGATCCCAAAACGCGCCCTTTGTAGCTGGACATCACGCCCTGTGCCGCATCTTCCACGACATATAAATCGTATTTCTTCGCCAATGCCATAATCGCGTCCATCTCACAGGCCACGCCCGCGTAGTGAACCGGCACGATAATGCGCGTTTTTTCCGTAATTGCCGCTTCGATTTTCGTCTCATCAATGTTCATGGTATCCGGGCGGATATCGACAAACACGATCTTCGCGCCGCGCAGCACAAAGGCATTAGCGGTAGAAACGAAGGTATAGCTCGGCATAATCACTTCATCACCGGGCTTCACGTCAAGCAGGATGGCGGCCATCTCTAACGAAGCCGTACAGGAAGGCGTGAGCAGGACTTTCTTGCTGCCGGAATAATGTTCCAGCCACTGCTGACAACGACGAGTAAACCCGCCATCGCCGCACAATTTGCCGCTGCTCATGGCAGCTTGCATATAATCCAGCTCCGTACCGACAACTGGTGGCGCATTAAATGGAATCATGTATTCACCTGTATAACCAATACGCCGTGCTCTCAATCGTGGCACCACGGCGAAGATAAAGACGAAGAGCCGCTACGTTGCCAACCTGCGTCGCGACCCGAAGGCGTATTAACCCTTGCTGTCGACACCACGTTTCCGCCAGCGCCATCAGTTGTGAACCAATGCCGCGTACCGTAACGCCCGGCCAAACGCCCAGTAGTCCGATACGGGCATCCGAATCATCGACCCTGCGCAGCGTGACCCATCCTTGTGGATGACCTGCAGTATCTTCCATCAGCAAACAGCAGTGGTCGAACGTACCGCGTACGGCATTTTCACTCCACTGAGCGTAAAAATATCCGCTATCTTCCGGCTGATACCACGGAGAACGAAAACGGCTCAACGCAAAAACACGTGATGCCGCCTCCCTCAGTGCAGGAATATCGTCAAGCGTGGCTTCACGCCAGCGCGGTAGCGGCGTAACAGCGGTAGGCAAATGCAGCGGCAGACTGAGATCGACCTCGCCTTCCACCAAGCGAAAGCCAAGATCGGCGAGCGCATCCGCCAACACCAGGTTATCAGCCGCGATTTTAGCCTGCGTGAGCGCAAATGCATTCAATACATCCGACGTTAATGCGGGCGCTGAAGGCGAAAAATTCAGCTTACCACTAGCAATCTGGAAGAATTCGCTCTCCCAGCCCAGCGGTTCTACTGTGGCGCGAATTTCTCCCTTTCCTACTGATATGGGATGGGACATCATTTCGCTCCTTTCTTTTACGCCATCTGGATTTTCCGTCATCTCAGTACAGGTTTAGTCGTTCAGTCCTAAACGCTCACCGGTATAGGAACCGTCCTGCACGCTGCGCCACCATTTTTCGTTATTCAGATACCAACTGACGGTTTTTTTCATGCCCGTCTCAAACGTTTCCTCTGGGCGCCAGCCCAACTCACGTTCAATTTTCCCGGCATCGATCGCATAACGCATGTCATGGCCTGGGCGGTCTTTAACGTAGGTGATGAGATCGCGATAATGCGCCACGCCAGCGGGTTTATTCGGTGCCAGCTCTTCTAACAGTGCACAAATGGTTTGCACCACTTCAATGTTTTTACGCTCATTGTGACCACCGATGTTGTACGTCTCGCCGACTTCGCCTTCCGTCACCACTTTGTACAGTGCGCGTGCATGATCTTCGACAAACAACCAGTCACGAATTTGCGCACCGTCACCATAAACCGGTAATGGTTTACCCGCGACCGCATTCAGAATCACCAGCGGAATCAGCTTCTCGGGGAAATGGTAAGGGCCGTAGTTATTCGAGCAGTTAGTGATAACCGTCGGGAACCCGTAGGTGCGCAGCCAGGCGCGAACAAGGTGATCGCTGGAGGCTTTCGATGCCGAATAAGGGCTGCTTGGGGCATAAGGCGTAGTTTCTGTAAACAGATCGTCCGTCCCATGCAGATCGCCAAAGACTTCATCGGTGGAAATATGGTGAAAACGGAACGCGCTTTTGTCCGCATCCGCCAGATTCTGCCAATAGTGGCGTGCCGCCTCCAGCATCGTATAGGTGCCGACAATATTGGTTTCGATAAACGCCGCAGGGCCATCGATAGAGCGATCGACGTGGCTTTCTGCCGCCAGATGCATCACCAACGCAGGCTGGTATGCCGTAAAGACACGATCCAGTTCAGCGCGATCGCAAATATCAACCTGCTCAAACGCAAAACGTTCGCTATCAGCAACGGGTGCCAGCGAAGACAGGTTACCTGCATAAGTCAGTTTATCGACAACGACGACACTGTCCTGCGTCTCAGTCAGAATATATCTGACTAACGCGGAACCAATAAACCCTGCACCACCGGTAATTAAAATACGTTTCAACGCCATACTCCTTTAGTATCAATAACCCACTGTTGTTTCACATCGTCTGGGTTAATCGCTTTAAACTGACGGTGGTCGACCAGCATCACTAGCACATCGGCTTCTTTTAATGCACTGCTGGTATCGACCAATTTTACCTGCCCGGCCAACACGGGTGGCAGGTGTTTGACATTCGGTTCAACGGCTAACGTCACGCCAGTATTCCACTGCGCAATCATGGCGGTAATTCCCACGGCAGGGCTTTCTCGCAGATCGTCAATATCCGGCTTGAATGCTAATCCAAAGCAGGCCACCTTGACCTCACTGGCGCGTTTATCCGTTTGCACCAGATAATCCGCCACTGCTGCCTTGACCCGATCCACTACCCAGAGCGGCTTTCCATCGTTCACCAGCCTGGCGGTATGAATCAATCGAGCCTGCTGCGGATTCTGTGCCACGATAAACCAAGGGTCGACCGCAATACAGTGTCCGCCTACGCCGGGACCAGGTTGCAGGATATTGACGCGGGGATGGCGGTTTGCCAATCGGATAAGTTCCCATACGTTAATGTTTTGCTCAGTACAAATCAGCGAGAGCTCATTGGCAAAAGCAATATTGACGTCGCGGAAGCTGTTTTCAGTCAGCTTACACATTTCGGCAGTGCGGGAGTTAGTGACCACACACTCACCTTCTAGGAAGATTTTATACAGCTCGCTGGCGCGAGCGGAGCACACTGGGGTCATACCGCCAATAACACGGTCGTTTTTAATCAGCTCAACCACGACCTGACCGGGTAGCACCCGTTCAGGACAGTAGGCAATATTGATATCCGCCGTTTCCCCGACCTGCTGTGGAAACGTCAAGTCCGCGCGCGCATCGGCTAGCCACTCGGCCATTTGCTCAGTCGCACCCACGGGGGAAGTCGACTCAAGGATCACCAGATCGCCTTTCTTCAGTACCGGGGCGATAGACGCAGCTGCGGCCTGAACGTAGGTCAGATCGGGTTCGTGATCGCCTTTGAAAGGAGTAGGAACTGCGATCAAGAAAGCATCGGCTGGCACAGGTTTTGTCGTCGCCTGGAGGTAGCCATTTTCTACCGCGACCTTGACCAACGTGTCCAAATCGGGCTCGACAATATGGATTTCACCGCGATTAATGGTCTCAACCGCCAGTTTATTCACATCGACACCGATGACTTTTTTCTGACGCGACGCAAACGCCGCGGCGGTGGGTAAACCGATGTAGCCTAAACCGATTACGGAAATGGTAGTGAAGCTCATAGTGTCACCTGATATTTTTATGTCTGCCGCCGCAAGGCGACGTTCAAAATCGCTCTTGGCGGTTTTTTATGTCGGGCCGTCGTGTGACGACGTTTAAAATCACTCCTGGCGATTTTTTAACGCATCGACAATACGTTGACAGGCTTGGCCATCGCCATAGGGGTTGTGGGCACGACTCATTGCCTGATACGCCTCTTCATCCGTCAACAGCATAGATACCGCATCGACAATGCTAGCGACTTCCGTGCCAACCAGTTTGACCGTGCCCGCTTCCACCGCCTCTGGCCGCTCTGTCGTATCCCGCATCACCAATACCGGCTTTCCTAACGACGGCGCTTCTTCCTGAATGCCCCCCGAATCGGTCAAAATCATGTAAGAACGATTCATCAAATACACGAAAGGCAGATAGTCCTGCGGCGCAATCAGCATCACATTATCAATGTCGCTCAGGATACGATTCACCGGCTCACTGACGTTAGGGTTCAAATGAACCGGGTACACAATCTGTACTTCAGGGTGTCGACGGGCAATATCCGCCAACGCGCCACAAATGCGCTCAAAGCCGCCGCCAAAGCTTTCGCGTCGATGTCCGGTAACCAGAATCAGTTTCTTGCTGCCGTCCAAAAAGGCATATTTTTCGTCGAGGCTGCGGCGTAACGAGGCATCTCCGAGGATACGATCGCGTACCCAAAACAACGCATCAATCACCGTATTGCCAGTGACAAAAATATGCCGATCGGACAAATGTTCACGCAGCAAATTTTGGCGGGAATTCTCCGTCGGAGCAAAATGGTACATCGCCAGATGCCCGGTAAGTTTACGGTTAGCCTCTTCCGGCCAAGGCGAATACAGATTGCCAGTACGTAATCCTGCTTCTACGTGACCAACGGGGATTCGCTGATAAAAAGCTGCCAGGCTGGTTGCCAACGTTGTGGTGGTATCGCCGTGTACCAACACCAAATCTGGTTTGAACTCCGCCATGACGGGTTCGAGCCCTGATAAAATCCGGCATGATATCTCACTGAGTCCCTGTCCCGGTTTCATAATATTCAGGTCGTAATCCGGCGTAATATCGAACAAATGCAACACCTGATCCAACATCTCCCGATGCTGGGCTGTTACGCAAATTCTCGATTCAAAGGCTCCATCCTGAGCCAGGGCATGAACCAGCGGTGCCATTTTAATGGCTTCCGGCCGGGTGCCGAAAACAGTCAACACTTTCACATTGAATCTCTTTAATCAGGTTAGGCGCAGGCGCTCACTCAGCATCAAACGCAAATCAGCAAGCTGGTTAACGCAGACGGCGAGCCAAGGCAACACCCGCTCCCACTAACACACCAATCGCACCCCACATCACCATCAGGAATGCCCGGCGCGGGCTGTCACGTTTCACCGGCTCTTCCGGCGTACGTAAATAACGATACGTCTGGAAACTGGCCTCAAGCGTTGGGCCAACATTCAACGTCGCCAACATCGCGCGATTTTGATCGTAATCCAGTTCGTAATGTGGGCCGCCAGTCTGCAACGTTTCCAGTCGGGCTTGAAGCATCGGCCTGCCGAGCAGGAACATTTCCGATGCGGGGATTTCATCTGCTGGTGTATCCGTCTGGCTACGGCTAATACCTTGCTGTTGTGCGATTTTCAGCGCCAGTTCAACGCTGCGGACTTCGCGATCGTAAATCGCTTTTGCTACCGCTTCCTGACGCTTGATCTGCGACTTCATGAAAATGGTTCTGGCAGCCCAGGCTCCCTTGATTTCTTCATTTAGGTGATTGGCTGCACGTTGGCTGGCAAAAGCCACATACTGACGAAGCAACGTGTTGGAGTCTGTGGAGGTTTCCGCCACCAGTTTCACAGAGTCATTAGTCTTTTTCCCGTCGTCGCGCGGCGTAAACTGAATATTATTGACCAGTTCATCCAGCAGGGCCGCATCGGCCTTTTCATCGCCTTCCAGACGTTGCTTGTAATAGTCAGCCTGCAGCCAGAAATCACGACGGGTATCGTAAGCCGCTAACTGCATGATGAATTCATCATAGGCATCAGCCGAAATAGACGGTTGTTCTGGCTGAGGAGTGGAAAAAGATCGGGCGTCGAGGTTACGCAAAAATTGCTGCTGCGAATAATACCCCCCCAACATATTAACCGTCGGCTTGTCGGTAATCGCTGTTGCACTCCATTCCTGCTTAACAAGATAGGAATAGCCTAATGCCACAACAGCAAACAGCAGGCCGATTGCTATCGGCCACACCTTTCCACGCCACAGAAGGCGAAATAACCCACGGATGTCCAGTTCGTTATCAATCAACGCATTCCCGGTAGACAAGTTCTCTGATTTCATTACTTCCCCAAAATTATTTGGTCAGGATGACTGCTTTTGCTCATCGGAATGCCGCATACGGCGTTTGATTCGCTTGATAAAACGGGCGACCCGCCATGCTCGTTTCAGGCAGTAGCCATACAGTAGAAATGTAAGCAAAAATAATGCCAACATTAACCATTCGGGTATAAAAAAGAAATACTCACCCAGCACGCCGATTGCAGCCAACAAAGCAGCAGCAAGCGTAATCAGCACAAACGCCTGGCGGGAAGAAAAGCCAGCTCGCATCATTAAATGATGGATATGCTGTCGGTCAGGCGAGAATGGACTCATCCCTTTGCGCAAGCGCCGATACATAATGGCGATCATATCAATCAGCGGGATGGCGATAATCCATAATGCTGTCACGGGGTTAATCGGATGCTGTGGGCCTTGCGTCGTCTGAATCAGAAGCCAGATAGCTGTAAAGCCAATCATCGTGCTACCCGCATCGCCCATAAAGACCTTGTAGCGTCGTCCAAACACGCCGAGGTTAAGCAGAATATAAGGCAACGTCGCCGCGATCATGGCGAAACACCACAATGCCAGATTCGCATGGCCACTCAGATACAACAAAATCCCCATCGCTCCGAATGAGACGCTGGACAATCCACCGAGTAATCCATCGATCCCATCCACCATATTGAACGCATTGATAGCCGCCCAAACGGCAAACAGCGTAACCAGATAGCCAAACGGCCCTAGTGCCATCTGCCATGGACCGAAAATGTGCCCCAGGTTATGTATCGTCAAGCCAGCAAAAGCCATCATTACCACTGCGACAAACGCCTGCACAACAGCACGAATTTTCACGCTGATATCAAAACGGTCGTCCAGCATGCCGACAAAAACCAACACACCCGCGCACATCAGGTAAAGGCGGAAATTGAGAATATATTGATCGGTAATAAAGTAGGTAAAACAGATACCCGCATACACGGAAATGCCGCCAACCAGAGGCACAAGACCCCGATGACGTTTACGGTAGTTGGGACGATCGACAAGTCCTATTTTACCCGCGATGCCGCGAGCAAAAAAAAGGAAGCCCAGAGAAAACAAGAAAATAAATAGTAATTCGGTACTCATAGTGAGTAAGTTCACCGTTAACAGCTGCGCTGTAGCTGTTCAGTATAGACTCGGTTTACGCCTTATATCCTATCACCCACATTGATCGCCAGTACAAATTGAAGTGACAACCACGGCTTCCGTGCGGAAAACGCGCTCACATCTGGTCAATTGGGGGGATAAAAAAACGCCACGACCCAGCGTGGCGTTCCCCGAGTTATCCGTAATGTACCCATCATACTTCAAGCCGCATGTGCGTTAGCAATACTCGGCTCATCTCTGAGCCTCGCCCGAAGGGCCGCCGCAAGCGGTGTTCAAATCGGTCTGGAACCGATTTGTCGTGCACTTGCCGCGTTCCTGCAACTCGAATGATTTAGGGTATATAGATGAACGCCCGGATTTATGAACGTTTCATCATATCGAAGAATTCATCGTTGGTTTTCGTCATCGCCAACTTATTGATGAGGAACTCCATCGCATCAATCTCACCCATTGGGTGGATGATCTTGCGTAGGATCCACATCTTCTGCAATTCTTCAGAGGTGGTAAGCAGCTCTTCTTTACGCGTACCAGAACGGTTGTAATCAATCGCTGGGAACACGCGTTTTTCTGCGATTTTACGAGCCAGGTGCAGTTCCATGTTACCTGTACCTTTAAATTCTTCGTAAATCACTTCGTCCATTTTGGAGCCGGTATCAACCAACGCGGTGGCGATGATTGTCAGGCTACCGCCTTCCTCAACGTTACGCGCCGCACCGAAGAAACGCTTAGGACGATGCAGGGCGTTGGCATCCACACCACCAGTCAACACTTTGCCCGAGGCCGGAACAACGGTGTTGTAAGCACGCGCCAAACGGGTAATGGAGTCCAGCAGGATGATAACGTCTTTCTTATGTTCAACCAGACGCTTCGCTTTTTCGATCACCATTTCAGCAACCTGAACGTGACGGGAAGCCGGTTCGTCAAACGTTGACGCAACCACTTCGCCTTTCACCAGACGCTGCATCTCGGTAACTTCTTCCGGGCGTTCGTCAATCAGCAGTACCATCAGCACACAGTCAGGATGGTTGTAAGCAATGCTCTGCGCGATGTTTTGCAGCAGCATGGTTTTACCCGCTTTTGGCGGCGCAACAATCAGACCACGTTGACCACGACCAATCGGCGAAGCCAGATCCAGCACACGCGCCGTCAGATCTTCTGTCGAACCGTTACCACGTTCCATACGCAGACGAGAGTTGGCATGCAGCGGTGTTAAGTTTTCGAACAGGATCTTGTTGCGGGCGTTTTCAGGTTTGTCGTAGTTGACTTCGTTAACTTTCAGCAGCGCAAAGTAGCGTTCACCCTCTTTTGGCGGACGAATCTTGCCAGAAATGGTGTCACCAGTGCGAAGGTTAAAACGGCGGATTTGGCTGGGAGAAACGTAGATATCATCGGGGCCTGCGAGGTAGGAACTGTCTGCGGAGCGAAGAAAGCCGAAGCCATCTTGCAATATCTCCAGCACACCGTCGCCGAAAATATCCTCGCCGCTTTTGGCATGCTGCTTCAGAATAGCGAAGATAATATCCTGTTTACGCATGCGGGCTTGGTTTTCCAGCCCCATATTTTCGCCAAGAGTAATTAACTCAGAAACTGGCGTATTCTTTAATTCGGTAAGATTCATAGTGGTGGGTTCTTTAACTCGGGGTAAATCTCGAACTATTAACGTGAATGGTATGGCAGGATCATCCGTGCCTCTATAACAGCCTTCGACCACCGGATTCCTGTCTGGTTTCACACCTGAAGCGCATTAAATCCGCGCAAAACAACATCCGCATAAACGATATCCGCATAAATCAACGGCAGGAGATCGAAGACACATAAAACCAATTATTGTAAAACTAGTAGACTGCCCAAATCGGATCACAAATGTGTTGTAAAACAACCACTTTGCAAAACAATCATTTTGTAAAGCAACGACTTTTCGATTTAGACACAGAATAATGCTTTAGACTCTAACTTTCAGGCTCAAGCCTAAGGGCTTAAACATAGGCAAGTACGATATGCAGTGCTGAAGAATCTAACACGCTTCCCGACGAGCAGCAAGCAGTCAATATGAGAATTGCATATTGCCCGATTGTGCCCGCCGGCAATACCCTTTTGAAGGGTATCAAGCTAATTACAGATTCGCCGTCAGGAACTCTTTCAGTTGCCCTTTGGACAGTGCGCCGACTTTTGTCGCAGCGACTTCGCCATTTTTAAACAGCAGCAGAGTAGGAATGCCACGGATACCATATTTTGGTGCGGTAGCTGGGTTTTCATCAATGTTCAGCTTGGTAACCGTCAGTTTACCTTCAAACTCTTCGGCGATTTCATCCAGAATAGGAGCGATCATTTTGCAAGGACCACACCACTCAGCCCAGAAATCAACCAGGGTAGCGCCCTCAGCCTGCAATACTTTCGTGCCAAAGCTGTCATCAGTCAGGTGAATTATTTTATCGCTCATATTTTACTCCGCAGGATTATTTCTACCTTGTTGGTGTAGCATTAACCAACAACAGGTTGACTTTATTTCACCGGATACGCTTTCGTAAAGCAATCGTTAGCTGATATTCTACCACACTATGAGCAAAACACACTTAACTGAACAGAAGTTTTCCGACTTCGCCCTGCACCCGCAGGTTATCGAAGCCCTTGAAAGTAAAGGGTTTCATAACTGTACGCCTATTCAGGCGTTAGCTCTGCCATTAGCTTTGTCAGGGCGTGATGTTGCGGGTCAGGCGCAAACCGGTACCGGCAAGACGCTGGCTTTTCTCGCGTCTACTTTCCATTATTTGCTTTCACACCCTGCAAACGCAGAGCGTCAGACCAATCAGCCACGTGCCTTAATTATGGCGCCAACTCGTGAACTGGCTGTCCAAATTCACTCAGACGCAGAAGCGCTGTCTCACCTGACCGGGTTAAAACTGGGTTTAGCCTATGGTGGAGACGGCTACGATAAGCAGCTTAAAGTGCTGGAAAACGGCGTTGATATTCTGATCGGAACCACTGGTCGTTTGATTGATTACGCCAAACAAAACCATATCAATCTGGGTGCGATTCAAGTTGTCGTGCTAGATGAAGCGGATCGCATGTACGATCTTGGCTTCATCAAAGATATCCGCTGGCTGTTCCGCCGCATGCCACCAGCGGCACAGCGCCTGAACATGCTCTTTTCTGCCACGCTCTCCTACAGAGTGCGTGAACTCGCGTTTGAACAGATGAATAACGCAGAGTATGTAGAAGTTGAACCGGAACAGAAAACTGGCCATCGCATTAAAGAAGAACTGTTTTATCCGTCCAACGAAGAGAAAATGCGCCTGCTCCAGACACTGCTGGAAGAAGAGTGGCCAGATCGCTGCATTATCTTCGCAAACACCAAACATCGCTGTGAAGACATCTGGGGTCATCTAGCTGCTGACGGCCATCGCGTTGGCCTGCTGACAGGCGACGTCGCGCAGAAAAAACGTCTGCGTATTCTGGAAGAATTTACCCAGGGTAATCTGGACATTCTGGTGGCAACAGACGTTGCAGCGCGCGGTTTGCACATTCCTTCTGTAACCCACGTGTTCAACTACGACCTGCCGGATGACTGCGAAGACTATGTTCACCGTATTGGCCGTACAGGCCGTGCGGGACAAAGCGGATTTTCTATTAGTCTCGCCTGTGAAGAGTACGCGCTGAATCTCCCGGCTATCGAAACCTATATCGGTCACGGCATCCCGGTCAGCAAATATAACAGCGACGCGCTGATGAATGATTTACCCGCGCCGAAGCGTTTAACGCGTCCACCGCGTTCCAATAATGGCCCGCGCCGACACAGTGCGCCACGCCGCAGTGGAGCGCCCCGTAATAACCGTAAACGAGCGGACTAACCGTTGATGCTGAGCTCTTCTTCACTTTACGCTGCCATCGACCTCGGCTCGAACAGCTTCCATATGCTGGTCACCCGGGAAACCGCAGGTAGCATTCAGACGCTGGCGAAAATAAAGCGTAAAGTCCGCCTTGCAGCAGGGTTGGATAAGCAGAATCGGCTCTCGCAGGAAGCGATGCAACGTGGCTGGCAGTGCCTGCAATTGTTCTCCGAACGGTTGCAGGACATCCCGCAGGATCAGGTGCGCGTCGTCGCGACCGCAACCCTACGGCTGGCAACGAACGCTGACGAATTTCTGCAACGGGCTCAGGAAATTCTGGGCTTGCCGATTCAGGTTATCAGCGGTGAAGAAGAAGCACGCTTGATTTACCAAGGTGTGGCGCATACCACGGGTGGCCCAGATGCACGCCTGGTCGTGGATATCGGCGGCGGCAGTACCGAACTGGCAACGGGGATCGGCGCAAAAACCACCCAGTTGATCAGCCTCCCAATGGGATGTGTAACGTGGTTGGATCGCTATTTCAGCGATCGCAATCTGGAAGCGGGCAACTTTGAACGCGCTGAAAACGCAGCGCGTGAAATGCTGCGCCCCGTCGCGGCCTCTCTGCGAGAACAGGGTTGGCAAATCTGCGTCGGCGCTTCCGGCACGGTACAAGCGCTACAGGAAATCATGGTCGCGCAGGGCATGGATGAATACATTACTCTGCCGAAGCTCAGACAGCTTAAAGAGCATGCTATTCAGTGCGATAAGTTGGAAGAGTTGGAAATTGATGGTCTGACGCTGGAACGCGCACTGGTCTTCCCCAGCGGGCTCGCCATTCTGTTGGCAATCTTCCAGGAACTCGACATCAAAACGATGACGCTGGCCGGAGGCGCACTGCGTGAGGGACTGGTTTATGGCATGCTACATCTGCCTGTCGATCAGGATATCCGCCACCGCACGTTAGCAACTCTGCAACGCCGTTATCTGCTGGATACCGAACAGGCTAAACGCGTCAGCACACTGGCGGACAACTTTCTGCAACAGGTTGCCCGTGACTGGCAGTTAGATAGCCGATGTCGCGAGTTACTGCGCAGCGCCTGTCTGGTGCACGAAATCGGTTTGAGCATTGATTTTCGCCAGTCACCCCAGCATGCAGCCTATTTGATTCGCCATAGCGATCTCCCCGGCTTTACGCCAGCCCAGAAGAAACTGTTAGCCACACTCCTGCAAAATCAGATTAACCCCGTCGACCTCATGCCGCTCAGTCAGCAGAATGCGCTACCGGTGAGTCAGGCACAGCGCCTGTGCCGCCTGTTGCGTCTGGCGATTATTTTTGCCAGCCGTCGCCGCGATGACACATTGCCGGCAGTACGGTTACGTGTAGAAGGTGAAGCGCTGCGTTTGATTCTGCCTGCTGGTTGGTTGGCTCAACACCCGTTACGAGCAGAAATGCTGGAACAGGAAAGCCGCTGGCAAAGCTACGTACACTGGCCACTAATGCTGGAAGAAACCCCAGCTTAACATCCCCTATGCAGGACAAAAATTTAACGTTTTGAACACCGCTTGCGGCGGCCCTTCGGGCGAGGCTCAGAGATGAGCCGAATATTGCCAACGCACATGCAGCTTAAAGTATGACGGGGATGGTTATTCCCCTTTGGCTTTCGCTAACATCGCTCGAATATTAGCAACGTTAGTCTGACCTTTCTGCATACGCTCTTGTGCGCTAACGACCTTTCTTTCCGTTTCCCACACGACATCATCCTGCGGTAGTTCAAGCAGGAAGCGACTCGGTTCTGGGCGTACCAGTTCGCCATACTGGCGGCGTTCTTTGCACAACGTGAAAAACAGCTCGCGTTGGGCACGCGTAATCCCCACGTATGCCAGACGACGTTCTTCGTCGACGTTATCTTCATCAATACTGCTCTGGTGTGGCAACAGGCCTTCTTCCATCCCAACCAAAAAGACGTATGGGAACTCCAGGCCTTTGGATGCATGGAGCGTCATCAGCTGTACCTGATCCAGTTCCTCTTCACTTTCACCACGCTCCATCATGTCCCGCAGCGTGAAGCGCGTCACCACCTGCGTCAGCGTCATGGGTTCATCCAGTTCGGAGCCTTCCAGCATTTCCGTCATCCAGCTAAATAGCTGATTGACGTTCTTCATCCGCATTTCTGCGGCTTTTGGGCTTGGCGAGGTTTCATAGAGCCAGCTTTCGTAGTCCAACCCATGTATCAGGTCGCGCACGGCAGCCACCGGTTCACGCTCTGCCAGGCGGGCAATCTCCGCCAACCACTGGGTAAACCGTTGCAGTGATTCCAACCCACGGCCGGTCAGTGACTGGCTGAGCCCGAGATCAAAACTCGCGCTGAACAGGCCTTTATTACGTTGCCCTGCCCACTCGCCCAACTTCTTCATCGTCGCAGGGCCAATCTCACGCTTGGGCGTATTCACAATACGTAAGAACGCGCTGTCATCGTCCGGGTTAGTCAATACACGCAGGTAAGCCAGCAAATCTTTGATTTCAGGCCGTGAGAAAAAGGACGTGCCACCGGAGATACGATACGGAATACGGTTCTGCATCAGCATCTTTTCAAACAGACGCGACTGGTGGTTACCACGATACAAAATGGCATAGTCACCGTACTGCGTCTTTTTAATAAAGTGATGGGCAATCAGCTCACCAACAACCCGCTCCGCCTCGTGATCTTCGCTGTTGGCAGTAATCACTTTAAGTTCATCACCGTAACCCAGCTCCGAGAACAGTCGCTTTTCAAAAACGTGCGGGTTATTGGCAATAAGAATATTGGCCGCTTTCAGGATACGCCCCGATGAGCGGTAGTTTTGTTCCAGTTTGATCACGTCAAGTGCGGGAAAATCCTGCTGTAGCAGCACCAGGTTCTGTGGTCGTGCGCCGCGCCAGGAGTAAATAGACTGATCGTCATCTCCAACGACGGTAAAACGTGCGCGGGTGCCGACCAGCAGCTTAACCAGCTCATATTGGCTGGTGTTGGTGTCCTGATATTCATCCACCAGCAGGTAGCGCAAGCGGTTCTGCCAGCGTTCACGCACCTCGGCATTCCGCTTCAGCAATAGCGTAGGAAGCAGAATCAGATCGTCGAAATCCAGCACGTTACAGGCACGCAGATGCTCGTGATAAAGCGAGTAGCAATGTACAAACAGCTTGTCGCGTTCAGACCGAGCCGTCGCCGCCGCACCCGCAGGATCGATCAGATCGTTTTTCCAGTTTGAGATCGTTGAGATCAGCTGTTGCAGCAGAACTTTATCATTTTCCAGCCACTGCTCCGTGAGCTCTTTCAGCAGTGCCATCTGATCCTGATCGTCAAACAGGGAGAAATTAGATTTCATGCCCAGCGCAGCGTATTCACGCTTGATGATTTCCAGTCCCAGCGTATGGAAGGTCGCAATCATCAGCCCGCGTGTTTCTTTACGCCCCAGCGTTTGCGCAACACGTTCTTTCATTTCACGTGCCGCTTTGTTGGTAAAGGTCACAGCAGCAATGTGCCGAGCCTGATAGCCACACTGACGGATAAGGTGCGCAATTTTATTGGTGATAACGCGGGTCTTGCCTGAGCCTGCGCCCGCCAGTACCAGACAAGGTCCGGTGACGAATTCGACAGCATGTTGTTGGCTGGGGTTTAAGCGCATAACGATCTTGCTCACTCATAAAACGGAAGGCGATTGTAGCAGAAAGCGATACCGATCTTGACCGAGGATTTGTTATTAAGGAAAGCACGTCACTGTCTACATCTTGCGTTGCAAATGTTACATTGCGCGCAGGAATCACTTTTGCAAAAAGGTAACAACATGGCAAATACCGCAGCAGCCCTGCACATTCTGGTGGACACCGAACAGCAGGCTAACGACATTCTTGCTCAACTGGAGAAAGGTGCCGATTTCCAAAAACTGGCGCAGAAACATTCAACCTGTCCTTCAAAACGCAACGGCGGCGATTTAGGTGAGTTTCGTAAAGGCGACATGGTACCTGCTTTCGATAAAGCGGTGTTTTCCTGTGAATTGCTGAAACCGTTTGGTCCGGTGAAAACCCAGTTTGGTTACCATGTAATCAAGGTGCTATACCGCAACTAAGTCATCCCCCAACCGCTCCAAACATAAAAAGCGCGCCCACCTTCCGGTTCGGCGCACTTTTTCTATTGAACACCTTAGCCTATCGTCATCAGGCTCGCATTACCGCCCGCAGCAGCGGTATTGATACTTAAAGAACGTTCAATCAGCAGACGTTCCAGTTGAACATCGGTATCGCCATGCGTATAGCCCAGCAGCAGAATAATCGGGCCATCGCGTTCTGCAAGCGCCTCGCTGACCTGACGTAATCGATCAGCATCCCCATGGTAGATGGCACCATGAAAAGACATCTCATCATGCTGTTGCCAGTCATGCGTGAATTGAATGCGCGACTGAACCCCCTCAGGCAAACGGGCATAGAGCGTTTTCTCATGCTCGCTTTCCGGCCACAGCAGTTTCCCACCCGTTGCCAGCACCGCAGCGGCCTGAATCAGGCGATCCTCATCATTGTCCGCCAGACACAATATCCGCTCGCGCGGCAGCAGCGTGTAGGTATTACTCTCCCCTGTCGGGCCGGGCAACCGTCGCGTTGTTCCGCTGACGCTATGTTCTCTGTAACGCAGGCACTGTGCCGCCAGCTCATGACGTTCGCCAGCAATCGCCCAATCTTCCAACGCTTGTAACCCCGCCAACAGCAATGTTCGGGCAGAGGTATCCGGTGCCTGCTCACGGCTATTCCTGGCAAATTCTACCGCGATCGCGTCGTCCTGCCGGTGTGCCAGCAAACGATACAGGTAAAGCGGCCCGCCAGCTTTTGGCCCGGTTCCCGATAAGCCTTCCCCGCCAAAAGGCTGAACGCCGACAACGGCCCCCACCATATTGCGGTTCACGTACTGGTTGCCCACCTTCGCCCGGCTCGTCACGCGCTGGATAGTCTCATCAATGCGCGTATGCACACCCAGCGTCAGACCATAGCCCGCCGCATTTATCTGTTCAATTAACGTATCCAACTGCTGGCTTTGATAGCGAACGATGTGTAAAACTGGACCAAAAACTTCTTTTTCCAGCTCACCAATGTCAGTCAGCTCAATCAGCGTCGGCTTCACAAACGTTCCCCGATAGCACGCCGCCTCATCATGCGGGTACGCAGCCTGATACACCGTATGACCTTTCGCCCGCATCGTCTGAATATGCTGCTCTACATTCTCTTTCGCCTCGGCATCAATCAGCGGGCCGATGTCGGTCGATAGTCGCTCAGGATTCCCCATTCGACACTCCGCCATCGCGCCACGCAGCATAGTCAGCGTGCGATCCGCAATGTCCTCTTGCAGGCACAAAAGACGCAGTGCCGAACAACGCTGCCCAGCACTGTCGAACGCTGAGGCCATCACGTCATTCACCACCTGTTCCGTCAGCGCGGACGAGTCGACAATCATGGCATTCAGGCCACCCGTTTCAGCTATCAGTGGCGTCAAACGTCCCTGTGGATCTAGCCGACCAGCAATGCTGCGTTGCAGGATTTTGGCCACGGCAGTCGAACCGGTAAACACCACGCCGCGTACCCGTTCATCGTTCACCAACGCCGTGCCGATCGTTTCCCCCAATCCCGGCAACAGTTGCAATACACCGATGGGAACACCCGCTTCATGCAAAATACGCACGGCCTGTGCCGCAATCAGCGGCGTTTGCTCAGCGGGTTTCGCCAATACGCTGTTTCCTGCCGCCAGTGCGGCAGAGATTTGCCCGGTAAAGATCGCCAGCGGGAAATTCCACGGACTAATACAGACGACAGGCCCCAGCGGACGATAAGTATCGCTGGCGAAGGTTTCCCGAACCTGACTCGCGTAATAGCGTAAGAAATCTACCGCTTCGCGCACTTCCGCAATCGCGTTACTGAAGGATTTACCGGCTTCCCGCACCAGCAACCCCAGCAGACTTTGCAACTGCCCTTCCATCAGTGATGCGGCTCGATTCAATATTGCCGCACGCTCTGTGGGCGGCGTCGCAAACCAGATGGTACCGGCACGTGCCGCCGCCGCTAGCGCCAATTCAACATCCGCGGTGGAGGCATCACGTACATAGCCCACCACATCGTGAACATCGGCGGGATTCACCACGGGCTTTTGTTCACTCGCCTCACACTCCCCCTCAATCATCGGCTCGGCATACCACGGCTGCACCGCATGACTCAGCAACGCGCTGGAGAGCGAAGCCAACCGATGTTCATTAGAGAGATCCAGCCCGCTCGAATTTTTCCGCTCCTGGCCATATAGCTGACGCGGCAGAGGAATACGGGGATGCGGTACGCCCATGCTCCATTCCACTTTTGCCAACGCCTCTACGCCGCGAATCGGATCGGCAATGAGTGTTTCCAGTGCCATTGACGTATCCGCAATGCGATTAACAAATGAGGTATTCGCGCCATTTTCCAACAGGCGTCGCACCAGATAAGCCAGTAGCGTTTCATGGGTTCCGACCGGAGCGTAGATACGGCACGGACGGTTCAGTTTGCCGTCCGCAACAGCCCCAACAACCTGATCATAGAGCGGTTCCCCCATGCCGTGCAGGCATTGGAACTCATACTGACCGGGGTAATAATTGTTGCCCGCCATGTGGTAGATCGCACTTAACGTCTGCGCATTGTGCGTGGCAAACTGCGGGTAAATCAGATTGGGTACGGCCAGCAGCTTGCGGGCGCAGGCCAGATAAGACACATCGGTATAGACCTTACGCGTGTAGACCGGATAACCCTCCAACCCGTCAACCTGCGCCCGTTTGATTTCACTGTCCCAGTACGCGCCTTTCACCAGACGAATCATCAACCGCCGACGGCTGCGCTGCGCCATCTCAATCAGTACATCGATCACATACGGGCAACGCTTCTGGTAAGCCTGAATCACAAACCCGATACCGTTCCACCCCGCCAGCTGCGGCTCCATACAGAGCTTTTCTAGCAGATCGAGTGAGATCTCCAGTCGATCGGCTTCCTCTGCGTCAATATTGATCCCGATATCGTACTGCCGCGCCAACAGCGTCAGTGATAACAGCCGTGGGTACAACTCATCGATCACACGATCATACTGCGCACGGCTATAGCGCGGATGTAGCGCCGATAGCTTGATGGAGATGCCCGGCCCTTCATAAATTCCACGCCCGTTTGAGGCTTTGCCGATAGCATGAATCGCCTGTTGATAGGCCGTCAGATAAGCAGCAGCATCGTGCGCCGTCAGCGCCGCCTCGCCTAACATATCGTAAGAGTAGCGGAAGCCTTTATTTTCCCGTTCACGGGCGTTAGCCAGCGCCTCACCGATCGTTTCCCCGGTGACAAACTGCTCCCCCATCAGCCGCATAGCCATATCGACACCTTTGCGGACGAGCGGCTCACCGCGTTTACCGATGATGCGGTTAAGAGAATTAGACAGATTCGCTTCATTGTGTGTCGCCACCAACTTTCCGGTAAACAGTAGACCCCAGGTTGCAGCGTTCACGAAAAGCGATGGGCTGTGGCCAAGATGTGCCTGCCAGTTCCCTCTGCTGATCTTGTCGCGGATTAGCGCATCGCGCGTAGATTTATCAGGAATACGCAGCAGCGCTTCGGCTAAACACATCAGCGCCACCCCTTCCTGAGAAGAAAGGGAGAATTCCTGTAGTAACCCTTGCACAATCCCCGCACGTCCACTTCCGGCTTTCTGACTGCGTAATTTCTCTGCCAGTCGATAAGCCAGTTTCTGCGTTAACTGCGACATTTCATCGGTAAGTCTTGCTTGTTCAAGCAAGATAGGTACCAGTTCACTTTCGGGACGGCGATAAGCAGAAGTAATCGCGGCGCGAGTCACTGACTGGGGAAGAACCTGTTCGGCGAAATCCAGAAAGGGTTGGTAGGTTTCTTCTTGCCGAGATTGCGGCATAATCTCTTCCGCTTCAGTGCGGCTGATATTCGCCGATTGCGGTGTTTCAGGAGTGTCGAGGCCACTTTCGAGGCGTTCGAGGTAATGGAAAATAGCCTGTTTGATCAGCCAGTGCGGTGTGCGATCAATACGCTGTGCAGCGATCTTGATACGCTCGCGCGTTTCCTCATCGAGTTTTACACCCATCGTGGTAGAGCCCATAAAGTCCACTCCTGTAATGAGAAGATGCACATCGGGATAACGTCAATATCAACCATGTTGCAACTTTGTGCAACCTTGTTAACAAATGGAACGGTTGCTGCCCATCATCACCTTCAGACCTCGTTCCGGCCTGAGTGATTACGATAAAACACAGCGTCGCTGCGACAGCGGCACGAAAAAGAATGTGGAGAGTTAAATGACAATAAGCACACCCATGCTGGTGACGTTTTTGGTGTACATTTTCGGGATGGTCCTCATCGGCCTGTTTGCCTACCGCGCCACCAATAACTTTGGCGATTACATTCTGGGCGGGCGTCGGATGGGTAGCGTAGTGACCGCACTGTCGGCGGGTGCTTCCGATATGAGCGGCTGGCTGCTGATGGGGCTACCGGGTGCCATTTTCATTTCTGGTATTTCTGAAAGCTGGATCGCGATTGGTCTGACGCTAGGTGCCTACCTGAATTGGAAATGGGTCGCTGGACGCCTGCGCGTACACACCGAAATAAACCACAATGCACTCACCCTGCCTG
This sequence comes from Pectobacterium zantedeschiae, assembly GCF_004137795.1. Lineage (GTDB taxonomy): Bacteria > Pseudomonadota > Gammaproteobacteria > Enterobacterales > Enterobacteriaceae > Pectobacterium > Pectobacterium zantedeschiae. The sequence goes on along the minus strand of NZ_NWTM01000004.1, from coordinate 22,262 downwards.
ACTATTTCACCCACCGCTTTGAAGATAACAGCAAATTACTGCGTGTGATCTCCGCGTTAGTCATCCTGGTTTTCTTCACCATCTATTGTGCATCCGGCGTCGTCGCGGGGGCTCGTCTGTTTGAAAGCACCTTTGGAATGAGCTACGGCACCGCATTATGGGCAGGGGCCGCAGCGACTATAGCCTATACCTTTATCGGCGGCTTTCTGGCTGTAAGCTGGACGGACACCGTTCAGGCCAGCCTGATGATTTTCGCCCTGATCCTGACGCCTGTGATGGTCATTTTATCGCTGGGAGGAATAGACACCTCACTCATGGTGATTGAAGCGAAAAATCCGGCCAATCTGGATATGTTTAAAGGGCTGAATTTTGTCGCCATTATCTCACTGATGGGCTGGGGCTTGGGCTATTTCGGCCAGCCGCATATTCTGGCGCGTTTTATGGCTGCGGATTCACACCACACGATCCACAGCGCGCGCCGCATCAGTATGACCTGGATGATTCTTTGTTTGGCCGGTGCGGTGACGGTGGGCTTTTTCGGCATCGCCTACTTCAGCAATAACCCTGACCAGGCGGGCAACGTGGCGCAGAATAGCGAGCGCGTCTTTATCGAGTTATCCATGCTGCTGTTCAACCCGTGGATTGCTGGCGTTCTGCTATCGGCGATTTTAGCTGCAGTCATGAGTACGCTGAGCTGCCAGTTGCTGGTGTGCTCCAGTGCCATCACCGAAGATTTATACAAGCCATTCCTGCGCAAAAATGCCAGTCAGAAAGAGTTGGTATGGGTGGGACGCGCGATGGTGCTATTAGTCGCTATCATTGCTATCGCGCTGTCGCTGAACCCTGAAAACCGTGTACTGGGTCTGGTGAGCTATGCCTGGGCAGGGTTCGGTGCCGCCTTCGGACCGGTGATTCTGATTTCTCTGCTGTGGCCACGTATGACGCGTAACGGCGCTCTGCTCGGTATGATCGTGGGGGCAGCAACCGTGCTGGTCTGGAAACAGTACGCCTGGCTGGGCCTGTATGAAATCATCCCTGGATTCATCTTCAACAGCCTGACCATTTTTATCGTCAGCCTGCTGGGTAAAGCACCATCAAAAGCAATTACCGATCGCTTCAATCAAGCAGAAGCAGAGTACCAGTCCGTTTAGTCATAACACCCGTGGCACAGTCACTGTGCCACGGGCTCATTTTTATCCGAAATTTGCTCTGACGGCATCAACAAAGGTTTTAATTTTAACCGCCGATCGCCGTCCCATCGGCACCATGACATGAACCGGGCGGGCAGGCCCATTATAGTCAGAGAGCACCTGAACCAGTCGTCCGCGATCAATTTCCTTGCGTAACACAGCTTCTGGCCCAAGCGTGATGCCATATCCCGCTATCGCAGCATGCAACAGTGCATTCCAATCATTAGCAAAAAGCCTACCTTCCGGCCTAACTTCTTCAGGCTTCCCGTCCTTCTGAAATACCCACCGACAAGACGTCGCGACAGCGCGGGCGCCATAAATAAGACAGGCATGGCGTGCAAGGCTCGATGGAGTATCCGGTGAGCCTGCACGAGCCAGATAGTCAGGTGATGCGCAAGCGATCAACGAGTAAGGTTGAAGCGGCCAGGCCACCATTGAACTATCCGCCAATTCACCGATGCGAATGATGACTTCAAACCCCTCCTCAATAGGATCGACAATCCGATCATTCAGCGTCAGCGCAATTTGCGTGTCGGGGTAACGTGCGAGATAGCCTGTGATAAACGGCGCGAGCAAATGCGATCCCCAGGTAACCGGTGCATTCACCTGAATAATACCGGAAGGTGTCACCTGCATTTCACGGGCAATCGCATCGGCGTCCTCCGCTTCGGCAAGCACAACCTTGCAGCGCTCGTAATAGCGCAGACCAATATCCGTCAGGCTCTGTTTACGCGTGGTGCGGTTCAGTAACCGAACGCCGAGCCTCGCTTCGAGCCATGCCACTTGCTTCGCCACCATCTGTGGTGAGATGCCCAGCCCCTCTGCGGCGGCGGCAAAAGACCCCAACTCCGACGCTTTGACAAAGATGTTCATACTGGTTAGTCGATCCATGATTCGCTCATATTTGTTGTTTGTTTTCTCTTAAAATCACGATTTATCTTCAAATTGTAGGCAATTAAGATTTTCTTCTCAAAAGCATTAAGGAGAAAAAGATGAAAATTGGCATTATTGGTGCAGGCTTTGTTGGGCGAGCGATAGCGAAATTAGCGCTTCAGAACGGTCATCAAGTCATGCTCAGCAACTCACGCGATCCCCAGTCGCTTTTCAGTCTCCGTCCCATGATCGGCTGCGATATCGGAACCGGCACTCAGGCAGCGCTATTTGGCGACATTATTGTTATCGCCGTTCCCTTTACCGCTATCGATAAGCTCCCAGAGAAAGCTTTACAGGGCAAATCCGTCATCGATGCCGTCAACTACTATACCGAGCGAGATGGCGAGGTAACCGCACTTGATACGCGCAGCACTACCACCAGCGAACTACTGGCCGGTTATTTACCGAGCGCAAAGATTACCAAAGCGTTCAATGCCATCCCCATGACGCAGCTTGAAAGTGATGGTTTGCCTGCGGGTTCTGCCAATCGTCGGGCATTACCGATTGCGGGTGATGATGAGCAGGAAAAAGCCATTGTGGCCAAACTCTATGACGCATTTGGATTTGATGTCGTCGATGCTGGAAAATTGTCTGAGGGATGGCGTTTTGAAAGGAATATGCCGTCTTACTGTGTACGGATGACAAAATCTGAATTAACCACTGCGCTGGCACTTTCCTCACGCTAAAGCACAGCCGATATGCAGCGTAGATAACGCAGACTAAGGGATAACTACGAGTAAAAAAATGCTGCTCCCAAGGGAGCAGCATAGAAATCATCGTGTTTCGGTAAACGTAAAATCGAACATTAACCTGCGACAGCGATACGCTTCATGTCTTTCATGTAACCGCGCAGCGTGTGGCCTACGGTTTCGATCGGATGGTTACGGATGGCTTCGTTAACATCACGCAGTTGCGCGTTGTCCACTTCAGTGCCAGCAACCGCTTTGCCCAGATCGCCCGGTTGCAGAGATGCCATGAACGCCTCTTTCAGCAACGGAACAGCAGCGTTAGCAAACAGGTAGTTACCGTATTCTGCGGTATCAGAGATAACCACGTTCATTTCATACAGACGTTTACGCGCAATGGTGTTGGCGATCAGCGGCAGCTCATGCAGTGATTCGTAATAAGCCGATTCTTCGATAATGCCTGAGCTCACCATGGTTTCAAACGCCAGCTCAACGCCCGCTTTGACCATCGCAACCATCAGCACGCCATTATCAAAGTATTCCTGCTCAGCGATTTTACCGTCGAACTGCGGTGCGTTTTCGAACGCGGTTTTGCCGGTCTCTTCACGCCAAGTCAGCAGTTTCACGTCATCGTTCGCCCAGTCAGCCATCATGCCGCCGGAGAATTCGCCAGAGATGATGTCGTCCATGTGTTTCTGGAACAGCGGAGCCATGATGCCTTTCAACTGCTCAGACAGTGCGTAAGCGCGCAGTTTCGCCGGGTTAGACAGGCGATCCATCATCAGCGTAATGCCACCCTGTTTCAGGGCTTCGGTAATGGTTTCCCAGCCGAACTGAATCAGTTTTTCTGCATACGCAGGATCGGTACCTTCAGAAACCAGTTTGTCGAAGCCCAGCAGAGAACCAGCCTGCAACATACCACACAGGATAGTCTGCTCACCCATCAGGTCAGATTTCACTTCTGCAACGAAAGAGGATTGCAGAACGCCAGCACGGTGACCGCCAGTGGCCGCAGCCCAGGCTTTGGCGATTGCCATGCCTTCGCCTTTTGGATCGTTTTCAGGGTGAACGGCGATCAGCGTCGGTACGCCGAAACCACGTTTGTATTCTTCACGCACTTCCGTACCTGGGCACTTCGGTGCCACCATCACGACGGTGATGTCTTTACGGATTTGCTCGCCTACTTCAACGATGTTGAAACCGTGGGAGTAACCCAGCGCTGCGCCCTGTTTCATCAGCGGTTGTACCGCCTGAACCACTGCGGAGTGCTGTTTGTCCGGCGTCAGGTTAACGATCAGATCAGCCTGCGGGATCAGATCTTCGTAAGTGCCCACGGTGAAGCCGTTTTCGGTCGCTTTACGCCATGATGCACGTTTTTCTGCAATGGCTTCAGCACGCAGGGCATAAGCGATATCCAGACCAGAATCGCGCATGTTCAGACCCTGATTCAGCCCCTGAGCACCACAACCGACGATCACCACTTTTTTCCCTTTCAGGTAGCTCGCCTCATCGGCAAATTCATCACGCCCCATAAAGCGGCACTTGCCCAATTGATCCAGCTGCTGACGCAGGTTTAATGTGTTGAAATAGTTAGCCATGTCGTGCTCCGTATACGGTTTTGTTTGTCTGTTATTCAGAAAAGGATTCCCGCGAGATGGGAATTCACTATGACCCCATCATATGACAGGAATTGCGTTGCTTAAATTGATATATTAGCAACGTCATATTGCACTATCTGCAAGATAAAAAACGGCTGCAAGATAAAAAACGGGGCCTGCATCGCATGGATTTACGTGATCTCAAATTATTCCTGCATCTGGCAGAAAGCCGACACTTTGGCCGTACCGCCAAGGCGATGCATATCAGCCCGTCCACGCTGTCGCGGCAAATTCAGCGACTGGAAGAGGATTTAGGGCAAACGCTGTTCCTGCGCGATAACCGTACTGTGCAGCTCACTGATGCCGGAGAGCACCTGAAGCTGTTCGCTCAGCAAACGCTGCTGCAATACCAGCAGCTACGCCACACGATAGACCAGCACGGGCCGTCACTAAGCGGAGAACTGCGGATCTTCTGTTCCGTCACCGCCGCCTACAGCCATCTACCGCCGATTCTGGATCGCTTTCGGGCGCTGCACCCGCTGGTTGAAATTAAACTGACCACCGGCGATGCCGCCGATGCCGTTGAGAAAATTCAGTCAAATGATGGGGATTTGGGGATTGCAGGACGCCCGGAAGCGCTGCCTACAAGCGTTGACTTCATCCCGCTTGATAAACTGCCTCTGGCGTTGATTATCCCAGCACTTCCCTGCCCTGTTCAGTCGCTGGTGCGCCAATCCGAACCGGACTGGTCGCAGATTCCGTTCATCTTGCCAGAACACGGCCCGGTGCGTAAGCGCATCGATCAGTGGTTCCGACGCAACCACATCACCAGCCCACAGATTTATGCCACCATCTCCGGGCATGAAGCGATGGTATCGATGGTCGCGCTGGGATGTGGCATCGCGTTGATTCCCAACGTCGTGCTAGAGAACAGCCCGGAGCCAGTACGCAACCGCGTCTCTGTCTTTGTCGAACAGGTGATGGAGCCGCTTGAACTGGGGGTCTGCGTACAGAAAAAACGGCTTAGCGAACCGCTGATTGCCGCCTTTTGGGACATATTACAGGACACACCATGAAGATAGCCTTCACTGCCATCATCGCAGCTGGGGTGGCGCTCGCCTCCCTCAGCCACTCTGCGCAAGCCGCCACTTTTCCCTGTGAAAAAGCCGCCTCTGTGCAGGAAAAGCTGATTTGCGCCAGCCCGTTGCTCGGGCAGCTAGATGAAGAACTGGCGCAGGCATGGAAGACATCCCGCGCATTCCTGACGGCGTATGGCAACAGCGCGCCGTGGGAGAAAACACTCAACCAGTTTCAGCGCAGCTGGCTTACCACGCGCGATCAGTGCAAAGACGAGGACTGCCTGCGACAGCGTTATCAGCAGCAGTTAAATCGGCTGCGCTACCTAAATGACATCGCGCAGCACGCTTTACCTTCCCCGATTACTCCGGTGAAAAGTACGTCCTGCTTCCACGGTTCGTTCAGCTATACATATGTTATGTCAGGACTTTCCGCCGAGGAGTACCGCGATCTGGGGGATTATTTTCGGGAAATGTATGACCAGAAAGCACCCTACCACGCCGTCAGCCTGACGATGACCAACCAACGTGGCAAGATTGAGGGCGGTGCTTCCATTGCATTCCGCTACGGTAACAAGCTGGATGATTCCGACTTCACTGCCCGTCAGATGAGCGATAGGCAAGCCATTGGCAAAGGTGAGAGCAGCTTCGGTCAGCAGGTGAAAATACTGCTTACCTGCGTTGACGATGACCATCTGCAAATCGCCACCTTCGGCAGCAACCAGGAGGAAGGCTACCTGTTTAACTATCTGTTGGAGCGCGATAAAATTCCACTGAAGCAGGAACAAACACCGTAGCGTTAGCGATCTCTGGTTCTAGCGTTCAAACCACTTATCCGCCGAAAATGCCCGCGTATCGGACTCTGCTTCCTGCGCGGCTTTCTTCATGGTTTCAATATTCATCAGGTAATGATAGAGCGGTTCAAGCTGGGTAAATCCCTGAGACAGGACTGCCACGAGGTCACCGGAAAATAGCGCTTCCATATCCTGCCGGGTACATATCGCGGCAAACGATTTGCGGTTATACCAGTCTGCCAGTTCCGGTTCCTGATCTTTAATCAGTGGGCGTTTGTAGCTTTCCCCTTCCAGCGTGAAGGTATTACCCAGGCAGCTTGCAACCTCAAGAAACTGCGGCGAATTACCGCGTAGCGTCTGACGAAACAGATCCATCGTATTCCGCGTCGCACTGTAATAGCCAAGCCCATAGCGCCAGGTATCCGGCGTAATTTCAAAGAAATACACCGGTGCATCCGTCCAGTCTTTGCGGGTACGTTTGAACGTCAGCCACATGTGGCTACGGTAACGTGACTTATCGTGAGAAAAGCGCGTATCGCGATGAATACGAGAGAGAGTCTTACCAATTGCCGGGCGAGTTTCAAAGTGGTCGTCAATCTGCAACATAGTCAGACTGAGTTCATCCACCAGCGTGCGAAATGGCGCAACCAGTTGTTCATCGTAAACTGCGCGATGCTCGTCAAACCACGCTTTATCGTTGTACTGACGCACCTGCTGAAGAAACGTTAAACCCGCTTGAGAAAAACCCATGAACTGCGTTGCCATAGAGAAATGCCATCCCTGTTGCTGTCAGATGACCTAAAGATAACGCCGCCGACGGTGAAACACCATCGGCGGCGTGAAGGGAACACTCAACGTTTAACCAACTAACTTAACCAGCCAGAAAGAAGCGGAACGCTGGGTTATTGGTTTCGTCATGGCATTCATAGCCCAGCGCCTGCAAATGCTGCTCGAACTCCCGATCGCCTTCATCCAGTTCGAACGCAGCCAGCACGCGGCCAAAATCTGTGCCGTGGCTGCGGTAATGGAACAGCGAAATATTCCAGTGCGCCCCTAGCGTCTGCAAGAATTTAAGCAACGCACCCGGCGACTCCGGGAACTCAAAGCTGTACAGCCGTTCCTGTAGCGGTTTGGAAGGGCGTCCACCGACCATATAACGAACATGTAGCTTCGCCATTTCATCATCGGACAAATCCACCACTTCATAGCCGTCTGCGGACAGTTCAGCGATGATCTCCTGCCGCTCTGCATAGCCGCGCGTCAGACGCACGCCGACAAAAATGCAGGCATCTTTGGCATCCGCGTAGCGATAGTTGAACTCAGTAACAGAACGACCCCCCAACAGTTGGCAAAACTTCAGGAAGCTTCCCTGTTTCTCAGGGATAGTCACAGCCAGCAAGGCTTCACGCTGTTCACCCAGCTCGCAGCGTTCTGAAACGTAGCGTAATCCGTGGAAGTTGACGTTCGCACCAGACAGAATATGTGCCAGACGCTCGCCCTGAATCTGATGCTGTTGGATGTACTTTTTCATCCCCGCCAACGCCAACGCACCGGACGGTTCAGCAATCGCGCGAACATCTTCGAACAGGTCTTTCACTGCCGCACAGATGGCATCACTATCGACGGTAATCACGTCATCCAGATATTCCCGACACAGCCGGAACGTTTCATCGCCGATGCGCTTCACCGCGACGCCTTCGGCAAACAGCCCGACACGTGGCAGGTCGACCGGTTGCCCGGCATCCAGCGCCGCGCGCAGACAGGCAGAGTCTTCCGCTTCCACGCCGATAACCTGAATTTGCGGCATCAACTGTTTGATCAGTACGGCGACGCCTGCCGCCAAACCACCACCACCGACCGGCACAAACACACGATCCAGATGGGCATCTTGCTGTAGCAACTCCATCGCTAGTGTACCCTGCCCGGCAATCACCGCAGGGTGATCAAACGGCGGCAGAAAGGTCATATGCTGTTGCTGTGACAACTCAATCGCCTTGGCTTTGGCTTCATCAAAGTTAGCGCCGTGTAGTAGCACTTCCCCGCCAAAACCACGCACCGCATCCACCTTGATATCGGCCGTCGCCACTGGCATCACAATCAGCGATTTAATCCCCAGCTTGGTGGAGGATAGCGCCACGCCCTGTGCATGGTTACCGGCAGACGCCGTCACCACACCGTGCGATTTTTGCTCATCGCTCAAACCCGCCATCATCGCGTACGCGCCGCGCAGCTTGAAGCTGTGCACCGCGTGCCGGTCTTCACGTTTTACCAGAATGACATTACCCAACCGCGAAGAGATCTTCTCCATCTTCTCCAGCGGTGTGACCTGCGTAACTTCATACACTGGCGACCGTAAGATCGCCCGCAGGTACTCCGCGCCCCCCGGCGCGGCAGGAAGAGGTTGTGACACAGCCATCAGCATTAGCCTCCCAGCTTGCTTTTATCTCGCACAGCGCCTTTATCCGCGCTGGTTGCCAGACTGGCGTACGCACGCAGCGCAAAAGAAACCTGACGTTCGCGATTATGTGGCGTCCAGGCCTGTTCGCCTCTCGCCTCTTCCGCTGCGCGGCGGCTCGCTAACTCGTTATCATCCAGAACCAGCGCAATACTACGGTTCGGAATATCAATCGCAATGATGTCACCATCCTGTACCAGAGCAATAGTACCGCCGCTGGCTGCTTCAGGTGATGCATGGCCGATAGACAGACCAGAAGTACCACCAGAGAAACGACCGTCAGTGATCAGCGCACAGCTTTTACCCAGCCCCATGGATTTCAGGTAGGTGGTCGGATACAGCATTTCCTGCATGCCCGGCCCGCCTTTCGGTCCTTCATAGCGGATCACAACCACATCGCCCGCCACAACTTTACCGCCCAGAATGGCGTCTACCGCATCATCCTGACTTTCATAAACTTTCGCTGGGCCGCGGAAGACCAAGCTGCCCTCATCTACACCAGCGGTTTTCACGATACAGCCATTCTCTGCCAGATTGCCGTACAGCACGGCCAGACCACCATCCTGACTATAGGCAAACTCGCGGGAGCGAATACAGCCTTCCTGACGATCGGTATCCAGTGAATCCCAGCGGCAATCCTGCGAAAACGCCTGCGTGGTGCGGATACCCGCCGGGCCAGCGGAATACATGCTTTTCACACTTTCATCCTGCGTCAGCATGACGTCGTAAGCTTCCAGCGTTTCCGGCAGCGTTTTACCCAGCACGTTGTTAACTTCACGGTTTAACAGGCCAGCTCTGTCCAACTCGCCCAGAATACCGATTACACCACCCGCGCGGTGTACATCTTCCATGTGGTATTTCTGCGTACTCGGCGCCACTTTACACAGGTGCGGAACCTGACGTGACAGCCTGTCGATATCGGTCATGGTGAAGTCCACTTCACCTTCCTGCGCAGACGCCAACAGGTGCAGGACGGTATTGGTGGAGCCACCCATCGCAATATCCAGAATCATCGCGTTTTCAAATGCCGCTTTATTAGCGATGTTGCGCGGCAGCACGCTCTCATCATCCTGCTCGTAGTAGCGCTTCGCCAGACCAACAATGCGTTTGCCTGCGTTCAGGAACAGTTGCTTACGGTCAGCGTGCGTCGCCAACAGCGAACCGTTACCTGGCTGAGACAGACCCAGCGCTTCAGTCAGGCAGTTCATGGAGTTGGCAGTAAACATACCGGAACAGGAACCACAGGTCGGGCAGGCAGAACGTTCGATCTGATCGCTCTGTTGGTCGGAGACTTTCGGATCTGCGCCCTGAATCATTGCATCAACCAGATCCAGCTTGATGATCTGATCGGATAATTTGGTTTTTCCCGCTTCCATCGGGCCGCCGGACACGAAAATCACTGGGATATTCAGGCGCAGCGACGCCATCAGCATCCCTGGGGTGATTTTGTCACAGTTGGAGATACACACCATTGCATCCGCGCAGTGGGCATTCACCATGTATTCTACCGAGTCGGCAATCAGTTCACGGGAAGGCAGAGAATAGAGCATACCGCCGTGGCCCATGGCGATGCCGTCGTCCACTGCGATAGTGTTGAATTCTTTCGCAACACCGCCAGACGCTTCGATTTGCTCGGCAACCAGTTTACCCAGATCGCGCAAGTGCACATGGCCGGGCACGAATTGGGTGAAGGAGTTGACCACGGCGATAATGGGTTTACCAAAATCATTGTCGGTCATCCCGGTGGCGCGCCACAAGGCACGGGCGCCGGCCATATTACGGCCGTGCGTGGTGGTGGCTGAACGGTACTTAGGCATGCTCTATTACTCCAAAAATTACGAATTTGGCGATGACGGAACGCGTCACCGCCTGACTTTCTGTCTGTCTGAATTAATTACTGATTTACCGGATCCAACCAGCCCCATTTATCTTCGGTCTTACCCGTAAAGAGGCCAAAGAACGCCTCCTGCAAGGCTTTGGTGACCGGGCCGCGTTTACCAATACCGACCTGAATACCGTCTACGCTACGCACTGGGGTAATTTCTGCCGCCGTGCCGGACATAAACACTTCATCCGCCAGATAGAGTGACTCGCGGGACAGCACCTGCTCACGCACTTCGTATCCCGCATCTTTCGCCAACTTGATGATGGCATCACGCGTAATGCCCGGTAGCGCCGAAGAAGTAAACGGCGGCGTGAAGATAATACCGTCCTTCACTTCAAACAGGTTCTCACCCGCGCCTTCAGAAACATAACCGTGGACATCCAACGCGATCCCTTCCTGATAACCGTGGCGGCGTGCTTCGCTACCCACCAGCAGTGAAGACAGATAATTACCGCCCGCTTTAGCAGCGGTTGGAATGGTGTTCGCCGCGACACGATTCCAGGACGACACCATCGCATCAATACCGGCTTCCAGCGCTTCCTCACCCAGATACGCACCCCACGGGAAAGCCGCGATAATAACGTCGGTTTGGTAACCGTCCGGCGGATTTACGCCCATACCCACATCACCAATAAACACCAGTGGACGGATATAGGCGCTGGTCAGGTTATTTTTACGCAACGTTTCACGGCAGGCTTCCATCAGCTCATCCACACTTTGCGCGACGGGCATGCGGTAAATTTTTGCCGAATCATGCAGGCGCTGCATGTGCTCGCGGTGACGGAAAACCACCGGCCCCTTATGTGAATTGTAGCAACGAACGCCTTCAAAGACGGAGGTGCCATAATGCAGGGCATGTGACATTACATGTACTTTTGCTTCAGCCCATGGAACCATCTCGCCATTGAACCAAATGTAGTCCGCTTTTTTTGTCATTCTTCTTTTTCCTTACTCTGTTGCGTTAGGCGCTGATCTGCTGTGATGTCGTCATCGGTTGAATATCAACACAAGCAATATCCAACAGCTTGCTCAATTGTGTTGACAATAAATCCACCGAACGATGGCTGGCAACGGTCAGTTCAATATTAATGTGATCGGTATTAGTGGTTTGCACCATATTCATAGCGCAAACTTTGAAGCCGCGATGACGAGTAACACGCAATACTCGCTCCAGAACTTCGGGACGAAAGCGCGCCTGAATCGAAAGTTGATGGTGTGTCATTCTATTGTCTCCAGCACTTATTCTGTGTAAGTCAGCCATTAGTTGGTTTCGTCGAGCTTATTGAATTTTATCGAGCATCGTTTCGTTGCCCGCGCCCGGCGGAACCAGCGGCCAGACATTCTCGTATTCGTCTATCGATACGTGCAGTAAATAGGGACCTTCGCTGTTGAACAGAGCATCCAGCGCGACATCAATTTGATCTTTACGGGTGATGCGCTGGCCAGGGATATCAAATGCGCTCGCCAGCGTCAGGAAATCAGGGTTATCCGAAAGGTCGGTTTCACTATAGCGTTCATCAAAGAATAACTGCTGCCACTGGCGCACCATGCCTAACCGTTGGTTATCCAGCAACACGATCTTCAACGGCAGTCGTTTTCGTTTGATGGTGCCCAATTCCTGAACGTTCATCATGAAAGAACCGTCACCGGAAATACAGATAACCATGTCATCCGGGCGTGCTACCTGTGCGCCTACCGCAGCCGGTACGCCAAAGCCCATCGTACCGAGGCCGCTGGAGGTGATAAAATTCTCAGGGCGGCTGAACGTCATATGCTGTGCAGCCCACATTTGGTGCTGGCCCACATCGGTCGTGACCACGGTATCGGCATTCATTCGGTCGGAGATCGTTTTCAGCAATGCAGGCGCGTAAATCGCTTGGCCGGGGTGGTCATAACGCCAAGGATATTCCGCCTTCATCATGGTGGCTTGCTGACGCCATGCGCTGACGTTCAGCGGCTGTTGCAGCGCAGGTAATACCGCCTTCAGATCGCCTTGCAGTGCAACATTGGCATGACGCAATTTACTCAGTTCCGCAGGGTCAATGTCCATGTGAATAACGCTGGCATGAGGTGCGAAGGCGTTCAGCTTGCCGGTCACGCGGTCATCAAACCGCGCCCCGACCGCGATTAACAGATCGCACTCCTGCACAATAAGGTTCGCCGCTTTCGTGCCGTGCATACCAATCATTCCGAGGTAATAGGGATGATTGGCATCCACGGCACCCAGCCCTTTCAGCGTTGAAACCGAAGGGATATCTGTCACACTCAGAAATTCTCGCAGCGCCGGAACCGCATTCGCCATACCGACTCCACCGCCAACGTACAGCACCGGTTTTTGTGCTTTCGCCAACAGGGCGTACGCCTGCGCAATATCTTGTTCGGGGAAATCAACATCGTTAGCAACGGGTGCAAAGTTCGGCGTGAAATCGCCGACAGCCAACTGAATATCTTTGGGAATATCAACCAATACAGGGCCAGGGCGGCCGCTGTTGGCAATCGCGAACGCTTCTGCCATCACTTCCGGCAATGATTCGAGAGACTCAACCAGAAAACTGTGTTTCGTACAGGCCAGCGACAGCCCCAACACGTCGATCTCCTGAAAAGCATCGGTGCCAATCAGCGCGGACCCTACCTGCCCGGTAATCGCCACCACCGGTACGGAGTCCAGCAGTGCATCGGCCAAACCGGTGATCAGGTTGGTAGCACCAGGGCCAGATGTCGCGATACAAACGCCAACTTTACCCGTCGCACGGGCATAGCCAATCGCCGCCATTGCCGCGCCTTGCTCATGGCGACACAGCAGGTGTTTTACGCCGCCGTCATAAAGTGCATCATAGACTGGCATTATCGCACCGCCCGGATAACCAAAAACGGTTTCCACGCCCTGTGCTCGCAACGCTTGTACCACCCACTGTGCTCCATTCATAGTTATTTCCCCGACATCTTATGGGAATAACAGAATTTTATGCTGATGTTCATTTTCTGTTCCTTTCCGTTATAGATTACGCCCAACAAAAAACCCCCGACCTTTCGGTGCGGGGGTTTTCTTGAATTAGGCCTTGATTTCTAAGCCATTCTTCGTCCAAGTGCAGCCCCGCACGGTGGGATAATAATCACCACCACGCTAATCACGACTAGGCTAATCACTAGGGATAGGGCTTTCATAATAGGTTGTTCATTAATCTTCTGTCGAACGAATGCCTACAGAGTTATCACAGTCAGACATGGCGTGACAACAATTTTTTTTCATCACCACCTGTAAGGATTACCTATGATACGGGAAAAAATACAACGTAATCATAAGGTAGAAGTACATCAAATTATTTTCGTTCATTGGCGTAAAAATGAGCACACGACGGGAAACTACGAGCATTACCGATCGGCATGCAATCTTAAGAAAGTCGTACCCCGTGAATAATTGCGGCCCATCATGCACAAATTTTATCCATTGCTGAAACAGAGAATTATGTTCTGATACCGCCGCGCAGAATGGCGACAACGTCCTCTACTTCTTTTCCCTTGCCAGACATGATGCAAATCATCAGCAAAGGGGAAATAGCATGTCATTGGCAGTTACCTACACTCGGGCAATGATTGGCGTACAAGCGCCTGATGTTTACATCGAAGTTCACATCAGCAGTGGATTACCGGCATTAACGCTGGTGGGGTTGCCAGAAACCACCGTCAAAGAAGCGCGCGATCGCGTGCGCAGCGCACTTATCAATTGCGGGTTTACGTTCCCTGCAAAGCGTATCACGGTCAACCTCGCACCAGCAGACTTGCCCAAAGAAGGAGGACGCTACGATCTGCCCATTGCTCTGGCGATTCTGGCAGCGTCAGAACAAATCGATGGTGAAAAGCTAAACCGCTACGAATTTCTCGGCGAACTCGGCCTGTCTGGCACGTTACGTGGCGTTAATGGCGCGATTCCAGCCGCATTGGAAGCCATAAAATCAGGCCGCCAGCTTATCCTGCCAGATGACAATAAACGAGAAATGACGCTGATACCGCAGGGAGAAGCGCTAATGGCGGGGCATCTGTTGCAGGTGTGTGCTTTTCTCAGCGGAGAAGAGAAACTGCTCAGTTGCTCTGATATGACACCCGTTCCGCAGTCTGGGGAAGATACGCTCGACTTGAAAGATATTATCGGTCAGGAGCAAGCTAAACGCGCGTTGGAAATCGCGGCTGCAGGTGGCCACAATCTGCTATTGCTAGGGCCGCCGGGAACAGGGAAAACCATGCTGGCGAGCCGATTAGGCAATCTAATGCCGCCATTGAGCGATGACGAAGCGTTGGAAAGCGCCGCCATCAATAGCCTAATCAACATTGATGCCACCATGACGCGCTGGCGAGCCAGGCCCTTCAGAGCGCCTCACCATAGCTCTTCCATGGCTGCACTCGTCGGTGGAGGATCGCTGCCCAAACCCGGAGAAATCTCGCTCGCCCACAACGGTGTACTTTTCCTGGATGAATTACCGGAGTTTGAGCGGCGCGTTCTGGACTCACTACGAGAGCCTCTGGAATCCGGTGAAATTATCATTTCCCGCACCCGCGCTAAAGTATGCTACCCGGCACGCGTTCAGCTTGTCGCCGCGATGAACCCCAGTCCGTCAGGTCATTATCAGGGCATTCATAACCGCTTACCTGCACAACAGATATTGCGCTATCTCAGTAAACTTTCCGGTCCCTTTTTGGATCGCTTTGACCTTTCTATTGAAGTCCCTTTGCTACCACCAGGGGTGTTATCTCAACAACATTACCAAGGTGAAAGCAGCGCGACGATTCGCGAGCGCGTGCTGATCGCAAGGCAGATACAGTTGAAGCGGGCAAATAAAATCAATGCGCTGCTAACTTCACGCGAAATAGAAAAACACTGCAAATTGGAGATGGCCGATGCTTCCTATCTGGAAGACGTTATGAATAAACTTGGCTTATCCGTACGCGCCTGGCACAGGATATTGAAAGTCGCCCGCACGATCGCTGACCTCGGTAATCGGGACAATATCGAGAGAAAACATCTTGCCGAAGCGCTGAGCTACCGCTGTATGGATCGATTACTCATCCAGCTCCACAAAAGCCTTGAATAGCGGAAACACGATATTTACTCAGCACAAAAGAAAATGGGGCTAACGCCCCATTCTTAATTAATCATCACTTTCAGTGTATTCTTCTACCGCGTCCATCTGCGGCTTACCGCCGGACAACGTATGGAAGCGTTTAGGACGACGGACACGTTCCAGATATTTGGACCAGATTTTTTCCAGTTCCGTTTCCGCTTTACGTTCGCCGCGACACATTGCAACAAACGATGTCTCTTCCCCAGTTACTGGTTCACGTTTGCCCAAATCCAGCTCGTTAAACGCGTAACCGTGGCGCTCCAACAGTTGTGCTTCTTTAATAGTAAAGTCGCCATGTCGGGAAAAACCACGCGGGTAGAACTTGTTATCAAAAAAACGATGAGTGGTAGAGAAGCTTTCTGCCATCTTACACGCTCCTAATTCTTCTATGGTCGTGTTGTTTATGGCGCGGAGTATTAGATAGGCTTGACATTGTGTAAAACAAAACATTTAAATCATTACGACAAAATTTTTTTGGAGATGGGCGTGGATACCGAATTACTAAAAACCTTTCTGGAAGTCAGCAGGACAAGACACTTTGGCCGTGCCGCCGAATCCCTGTATCTGACGCAGTCAGCGGTGAGTTTTCGGATTCGCCAGTTGGAGACGCAGCTTGGTGCCAACCTGTTCACACGTCATCGGAACAATATACGTCTGACGCCCGCTGGCGAACGGCTTCTACCCTATGCAGAAAGCCTTATCGGTACCTGGCAGATCGCCAAAAAAGAAGTCGCTCGCTCGCAGCAACACAGTCTGCTTTCGGTGGGGGCAACCGCTTCACTCTGGGAGGCGTACCTCACTCCCTGGCTACAATCGCTTTACCAACAGCGCCCGTTGCTCCAGTTGGAGGCACGCATTGCCTTACGGCACTCGTTGGTCAAACAACTCCATGAGCGCCAATTGGATCTGTTGATAACGACCGAACAACCAAAAATGGAAGAATTAGCAAGCCAGTTACTGGGGAATTTTTCCCTTTCACTGTTTTCAGCAGAAGCACATCCACCCGGACAGGAACTACCCTATATAAAATTGGAATGGGGCGCAGATTTCCATCAGCAAGAAACTCGCCTGTTGGCAAGCGATCAGCTTCCTATTCTGACAACAACATCCGCCCATTTGACCCGCCAACTGCTTGAAACAACTGGCGGTTGCGCGTTTTTACCCAGTCATTGGTTACAAACTTACTCCAGCCTGCGGATAGTCGGCGATAGTCAGCCCGTCGTGCGCCCATTTTACGCCGTTTGGTTACAAAACAGCGATCAGCAGACGATGATTCGTCAGTTGCTAAAAACGCCTATTGTGATTAATCCATGACCTATTTTTCTCACATCCAACTTAAGCACGTCTGGCTAACCAGAAGGTGCTTAATGCTTTCTGTAACCCAATGAAAGCAAACAACAGGAAGCCAATGACGATTTTTGTCCACCATGAACTCAAGGTGCCATCAAATGTGATATACGTTTGAATCAGGCCCTGAATCAATACACCAAACAGGGTTCCCAATACCGTCCCGACGCCACCGGTCAATAGCGTACCGCCGATCACGACAGCCGCGATGGCATCCAACTCCACACCGCTTGCTGCCAGAGCATAACCCGCTGAGGTATATAGCGAAAAAACAATGCCTGACAGCACCGCTAACGTACTGGAGAGCATGTATATATGAATCGTCGTCCGTCTGACGGGCACCCCCATCAGCTCCGCAGAATAGCTGTTACCGCCAATCGCATAAACACGGTTACCGAACCGGGTACGATGTGCCATCACAATCCCCAGCAGCACCACAATCAGCATAACTAACGCCAGAAAGGTGAATCGCCCCCCATCAGGCATGCGCCATGCTAAACCCGCCAGTTGGCTATAGACCGGATGATCGATTGGAATCGACTCCTGTGAAACGATAAAGCTCATCCCTCGGACAAAAAACATACCGGCTAGCGTGATAATAAATGCAGGCAATTTCAACGTATCGATAATCCATCCCATTAATCCACCAAACATGGCTCCCATCACCAGCGCAATGGCGAACGCAAAGAAAGGATCAATTCCATACGTACCGATTAATTTGGCCAGTAACACACCAGTAAACGCAATGACTGACCCTACGGAAAGATCGATCCCGCCAGACAGAATGACAAACGTCATCCCAACTGCCACGATCCCCAGAAAGGCGTTATCCGTCAGTAAATCAAAGAAAACTCGTGTCGAAGCAAAACCGGGAAACTGGCTGAGGCAAAACAGATAACCAGCAATAAATACCAGAATCGTCATCAACAGGGGGAAGTGGCGTTTCAACATTATGTTTTCCTCCTGAACAGGTGATGCAGCGAAATACGAGGAGATTGCATAACCAAAACCAACAGAACGACGAGTGCTTTCAGAACCAGATTAAATTCCGGTCGATAGCCAGATAGCAGGATTCCCGTATTCATACTTTGAATAATCAAAGCGCCGACGACGGAGAGCAGTAAATTAAAGCGTCCTCCAAGTAGCGAACCGCCACCAATCACCACGGCCAGAATCGCATCTAATTCCAGCCAGAGGCCTGCATTGTTAGCATCCGCACCACGGATATCCGCCGTTACGATCACGCCCGCCACGGCGGCACACACGCCGCATATGACATAAGCCGCGACCAATACCAGCTTTGTACTCACACCAGCATTACGAGCTGAGCGTAAATTAATCCCGACGGATTCGATAAATAGTCCAAGCGCCGTTTTACGAGTTAAAGCCCACAGGGCCAGCAGCGTCACGCTGGCAATAATCACTGGCATCGGTAGATAGAACAACGTTCCGCTACCCAGCGTAGCCAATCCGGCGTTATCAAACGTGATAATTTGACCTTCGGTAATCAGTTGAGCGATTCCCCGTCCCGCCACCATCAGCATTAACGTCGCAACAATCGGCTGAATCTGCAACACGGCAACCAGAAAGCCGTTCCATAGCCCACACAGTGCGCCAACTAATAGCGCAGTCAGTAATACGGAAGGAAGTGGGTGGCCAGCAGCAGTAAGCGTTGCGGCAGTAGCTCCTGCAATCGCCATGACCGCACCAACTGATAAATCGATACCACCCGTTGCAATAACCAGCGTCATACCTAATGCCAATAGCGCAACGGGCGCACCGCGGTTAAGGATGTCGATAAGGCTACCGAATAAACGCCCATCCTGAATGTGCAGGGCGAAGAAATTGGGTGCGACCATGCTATCAACCAGCAAGATAGCTACGAGAGCCAGAAGTTGTGGCACCCCTTTGGTGAACGTCAAACGCACTTTTCTGGCAGGTTTAATTTTATTGTCTGTCATCAGCCGCTCCCGTTTGTACCGCAATGGCCTGCATTACTGCCGCAACCGAGATCTCGCTATGTTCGAGATGTGCCACATGCTGCCTGTCACGCAGTACAATGATGCGGTCGGCATAACCAGTCAGCTCTTCCAGTTCAGAAGAGATCACCAATAGCGCCATCCCCTGCTCACACAATTTTTCGATAAGGCGAATAATTTCAGCATGAGCACCAACATCAATTCCCCTCGTTGGCTCATCCAGAATCAAGAAACGTGGTTCTGTGGCCAGCCAACGCGATAGCAGCACTTTTTGCTGATTCCCTCCCGATAGATACTGAATTTCCTGCTCAGCACTAGGGGTGCGAATCCCCAATAGGCTGATAAACTTTTCAGCTATCCGAGTTTGTTCGCGTAAAGACATCGGCTTTAACCAGCCGCGCTGAGCCTGAAGTGCCAGAATAATGTTCTCTCGAACCGTTGCAGCACCGACGATACCGTCAGTTTTGCGATCCTCTGGGCAATAACCGAAACCCAGCTTTCCTGCTGCACGCGGCGTACGAATGTTGACGCGTTTGCCATCAACCCACGCTTCACCAGCGTCGGACACGTTGATGCCAAATATCAGTTGCGCGGTTTCTGTCCTTCCGGATCCCAATAGACCAGCCAGACCAACAATTTCTCCCGCTCGCACGGAAAGTTCGAAGTCATTAATAAAGCCACGTCGGCCATAATGTTTAAATTGCACAATGGGTTCACCAGATGCGTCACTGTGTGCAGCGCGTTTCAATAACGTTTCATCAAAACTGTGGCCTAACATCATTTGAACTAATTCAATTCGCGGTAACTCTACAGCAGGCAATGTCCCGACTAACTGTCCATTGCGTAAAACGGTAATTCTGTCGCTAATACGGTAAACCTGATCCAGAAAATGCGTGACAAATATCATGCCGATTCCGCGATCGCGCAGCTTCCGCAATATATCGAGTAGCATATCGACTTCTTTTGCATCGAGACTGGCGGTGGGTTCATCAAGAATCAAAACCTTAGCGGAGAGATCGATAGCTCTGGCAATCGCTACAATTTGCTGGACCGCGATAGAATAATTGCCAAGTGGATGGCTAACATCAATCACCAACCCATAATTTAGTAAGAGTGCTTCGGCCTGACGCTGGATCTTATGTTGATCAACAATGCCCCATCGTGTGGGCTCACGGCCAATAAATAAATTTGCTGCAACAGACAGATTCGGTAATAGATTAACTTCTTGATATACCGTGCCGATACCCAATGACTGAGCATGTGCCGTATTAACAGGATTAATCGTTATACCATCAAGGATAATGTCACCAGATGAGCGATGGTAAACGCCAGTCAGTGCCTTAATTAGCGTTGATTTACCTGCACCATTCTCCCCCAATAGAGCCACTATTTCGCCGCGATTGAGCGTAAAATCCACCTGATCTAATGCTTTCACCCCCGGAAACTCAACGCTCATACCCTGAATATCTAACAACCGTGTCGTTTCCATCAGCATCACCTATGCAACAACTTAACAAGGCTACGTTACACCTAAGAAATATTATGGTAAGTAGGCTGACAATATTCACTGTCCCTTTATTTAAAGGCGCAGAAAACAGGGTAAACCCACTTTTCCATATTCATATTTCTGCTAGGTATTTAGCAAAATTTATATAAATGATGAGTCCACAATATAAATATCAATAACCAAGATCTTTTTTGGTTTCATATTCCTGTTTTGCCGTATCGGGCAACAATAAACGAGACTCTGTTTGGATAAATTTTTCAGGCTGTTTCCCATCTTTCTTCATCGCTAATAGAGCATCAAAAGCGGGTCCAGCCATATTGGGGGTTAACTCTACAGTCGCATTAGCTTCACCATTTATCATGGCTTTGAAAATATCGGGGACACCATCAATAGAGACAACTTTTATTTGTGAACCAGGTTTTAGGCCCGCTTCTTTAATTGCCTGAATAGCACCTATAGCCATATCATCATTATGTGCATAAACCGCACAGATATTTTTTCCGTTCTGTTCTGCTTTAATAAAGCTTTCCATGACTTCTTTACCCTTGCTACGAGTAAAGTCTCCTGATTGTGAACGGATAATTTTTATCTGCGGATCTGAAGCTATACCTTCAGCAAATCCTTTCTTACGGTTTATCGCGACACTAGCCCCAACAGTCCCCTGTAACTCTACAACATTACAAGGTTTGCCTGCGGCCTCTTTCACAAGCCATTCTCCTGCCACTTTTCCTTCATAGACGCTATCGGAAGCAATAGCAGCGGTGTACAACGATGGATCGCTAACCTCAATCGTTCTATCGAGTAGGAAAACTGGGATTTTTGCTTCCTTCGCTTCCTGCAAGACTGGTGCCCAACCTGTAGCAACGACTGGGGCAATAAATATGGCATCTACACCCTGCGCGATGAACGAACGCACAGCCTTAATCTGATTCTCTTGTTTTTGCTGAGCATCAGCGATTTTCAACGTTATTCCACGTTTCTCGGCCTCCTGCTTTGACACTTTGGTTTCCGCAGAGCGCCATCCTGATTCTGAACCAATCTGGGAAAAACCAACCGTTAAGGGTTTTGCCTGTACGGCACCGCATAATGCAGTGCTTATAGCAACAGCTACCAGTAAACGTCTGTACATACTTAAACTCCTTCTGTGTAGTCTTACAGCTACTTAGTCAGGTTTCAGGTACAGCGTAGCGTTACGAATTTCTGCTGTAGCGCTACCGATGTGATGTTGGCAGGTATAATTAACAAGTGAATGCAACCTGAAGGATCGCTCTGAAAAATGATTTACCCTTCACTCAGGTTGTAGATAGTTTTAGTTCAAATATCGGGCAAGGTAGATGAGCAAGTTCACAACCTGGTATTACGGTGATTTTGTACATATTTACAGCTAAATCATCACGATCTATTAGAAATACACCAGAGGTGTTTTATCTTTTAAATAACAATATATTAGGTTAGTTAGATATCCAGGAAGGGAGAATAATTAAGAAATCAATGAGAGTTACACGAGGCAGGATTGAGCATAGAACACATATCAAAAAAACCCTTCACGATAACGTGAAGGGTTCAATTTGGCAGGGGCGGAGAGACTCGAACTCGCGACACCCGGTTTTGGAGACCGGTGCTCTACCAACTGAGCTACGCCCCTAAATTTCGCTTAACATTATGCCTGCTAAAGTTAGCAGGCATAATTTTTAA
>NZ_NWTM01000003.1 GCF_004137795.1 Pectobacterium zantedeschiae | reverse complement strand
ATTATGTCGGATTTTTCAGCGTTTTCTTAGCGAGAAACCTTACCTGACGGACTCGCGCACCATTAATTCCGGCGTCAGCACCAACACATTAGGTTCGGTGTTAGGGTGTTCCAGACGATATAGCAGCGTATCAATCGCTAATTCGCCGAGCTCATCCTTCGGTTGATGAACCGTAGTGAGAGGCGGAGACATATAGCGAGCCAGTTCAATGTCATCGTAACCAATAACAGCCATATCTTGAGGAATTGAAAGCCCGGCCTGATAAAGTGCGTGATAAACGCCGACAGCCATTGCATCGTTACTGGTGAACACGGCTTCGGGTTTATCTTCCAGCGCTAATAGCTGCTGCATAGCGCGATAGCCCGCTTCAAATTCAAAATCACCGAAAATTTCATAATCAGCGGGAACGGATAATCCAGCGAGCTGCATCGCCTGCCGATAACCTTCCAGTCGGTTGTAGGCGGTCGTCTTATCTTTAGGACCTGCAATGCAGGCTATCTTTTTATAGCCGCGAGAGATGAGGTAATTGGTTGCGAGCTCTCCGCCGAGCAAAGAGTTATCTTTAATAACATCGATAGCGCCTTCAAAGGGTGCCCAGTCCATCATGACCATAGGAATAGAAGGATAGCGGCTCATCATTTCAGGCAAGGGGCGATGGCTTTCTGTACACATCAGCAAGACGCCATCGACTCGCTTTTGCAGCAGCGTTTCGAGACTATGGCTCATTCTGTCGCGATCGCCTTCGGTGTTGCACAGAATCAGGCTATAGCCCCGCTCATAGCAACAACGCTCAACGCCACGTACCACTTCGGCATAAAACGGGTTATTACTGGCTGTGAGCAACATGCCGATGGTGCGGGTCTGATTGATTTTCAGACTTCTAGCCAGCGCAGACGGCGCATAGTTGAGATCCTCAACGGCCTTCATTACCTTTTCGCGAATGGTATCGCTGACAAAGCGATTGTTATTAATGACGTGAGATACGGTAGAAGTAGAAACACCCGCCAAACGGGCGACATCTTTCATGGTGGCCAAAGATCACTCCTGAGCTTGCAAAAATGCGTCGATCTCTTCACGCCATGGGACAGAAGGTTGAGCGCCTCGGCGAGTTACAGCAATCGCTGCCGCAGCATGAGCGAATTTCACCGCTGAAGACATTGGCCGGTTTTCCAACAAAGCGGTAACCAACGCGCCATTAAAAGTATCTCCGGCTGCGATCGTATCCACTGCTTTTACGCGATAACCCGGAATACGTTGCCCTTGACCATTTTCACTCAACCATACACCTCGGCTACCCAATGTAATCAGGACCGTTTCGATACCTTTGTCATGAAGAATCTGTGCTGCGCGAGCAGCATCTTCTTCCGTCTCAACGGTAATCCCCGTCAGGAACTGCGCTTCGGTTTCGTTCGGCGTGATCATATCGACGAGCGACAATAGTTCATCAGGTAGTTCACGAGCTGGGGCGGGATTAAGAATCACTTTCGTTTGGTGTTCATGCGCCAGTTTAGCTGCGGCGATAACCGTTTCCAACGGCGACTCAAGCTGCATAAGCAACGCAGAAGCATCAATAATGTGTTGCTGATGACGATGAAGATAATCAGGCGTCACCGCCGCATTCGCGCCTGCATTAATGGCAATCATGTTCTCAGCGTCAGCGTTAACAAAAATCAGCGCAACGCCAGTCGTTTCCCCAGAAATTGCTTCAACGGCGGAAACATCAATATTGTCCTTGGATAGCTGCTGACAAATACGGGAACCGATATCATCTTCTCCGACGCAGGCAATAAAGGCGATATCCGCACCACTTCGGCCAGCAGCAACAGCCTGATTAGCGCCTTTCCCACCGAAAGCGACACTATATTGTTCACCGATCACCGTTTCGCCCGGGCGGGGAAATTGCTCAAGATTGAGAATATGGTCAGCATTAATACTGCCCAGAACCACCAGCTTACCCGTTTTCATTATGTCGAATCCCGCTACGTTAATAATGCGCCACCACAAACAGGTGGCGCGAGCCCAGCTTTATTCTTTACTTATTTTGCTACCAGCTTCAGGTCAACCGGAATAATGGCCTGCGTTTTTTCACCTTTAAGCACTTTATCGGCCGTTTCGATACCGATTACGCCGATCTGGTCTGGACGCTGAGCTACCGTTGCTGCCAGCTTGCCTGACTCAACGGCCTTCACACCATCCTGAGTGCCATCAAAACCCACAACTAGCACATCCGTTTTACCCGCAGTTTGCAGTGCACGCAGTGCGCCTAACGCCATTTCATCGTTCTGAGCAAATACCGCCTGAACGTCAGGATGTGCGGTCAGCAGGTTCTGCATCACGTTCAACCCTTTAGTACGATCGAAGTCAGCAGGCTGGCTAGCCAGCATAGCAAATTTATTTTTCTCAGCAGATTTCATGAAACCAGCCCCACGCTCACGCGCGGCAGAGGTTCCGGCAATCCCTTCCAACTGAATGACTTTGGCGCCTTCACCCAATTTTTTGGCAATGAAGTCACCGGCTACTTTACCGCCGAAGGCGTTATCAGAAGCAACGTGGCTCACCACCTCACCGCTGCTGGCGACGCGATCGAGCGTAATGACTGGAATTTTAGCCTGATTAGCCATTTTAATTGCATTGCCTACCGCATCGGAGTCCGTCGGGTTGATCAGCAAGACTTTGGTACCGCGAACTGTCAAATCCTGAACGTTAGCCAGTTCTTTCGCAGGGTTATTCTGGGAATCCAGCACAATCAGCTCATAGCCCAGTTTGTCAGCTTCTTTCTGCGCACCCTCTTTCATGGAAACAAAGAACGGGTTATTCAGCGTAGAAACCACCAGAGCAACCGTATCTTTGGCCAAGGCATTAGCACTGACAGTCGCGCTCAGCGCAACAGCGGAAACCAGAGTAGCCAGCTTTTTCATATTCATAACTCAATTCCTGTGTGAATGAAGGTTATTTACTGCTTTTGTTATCTACCAGAACCGCCAGCAAAATGACGACTGCTTTGACGATCATTTGGTAGTAAGAAGAAACACCTAATAAATTCAGTCCGTTGTTGAGGAAACCAAGGATAAGTGCGCCGATCAATGTACCAACGATACGCCCTTTGCCCCCGGCCAGACTGGTGCCGCCCAATACCACAGCCGCGATAGCATCCAGTTCATACCCTGTACCCGCCGTAGGCTGTGCAGAGGACAAACGTGCGACTTCAATAATTCCCGCCAGGGCAGACAGCAGCCCGCACAGGGAATAAACAATAATCTTGATTTTATCAACGCTGATACCGGATAAGCGGGTTGCCGACTCGTTGCCACCCAGCGCATAGATATAACGCCCCAGACGCGTATGGTGCAGCATGTACCAAGCCGCGGTGAACACGATAGCCATAATCCAGATTGGTGTCGGAATACCCAGCGGACGACCAATGCCGAACCAGCCAAAAGCATCTGCGACGTCGGAAAAGCCAGTATTCACTGGGCTGCCGTTGGTGTAGACCATCGTCACACCACGCAGCAACAGCATCATGACCAGCGTGGCGATAAACGCCTGCACTTTACCTTTAGAAACGATGACACCCGTGCCTGCGCCAATCAACGCACCCAGCGCCAGTGCGCCAAACACAGCCACCAGCGCATTCACTTCAAGCCCAACGATGGACGCCGCTACGGCCCCCGTCAGCGCCAGCAGTGAACCCACCGACAAATCAATTCCCGATGTCAGTATCACCAGTGTCATGCCGACGGCCATAATGGCATTCACCGACGTCTGCTGGAGAATGTTGAACAGGTTATTCAGGGTGAAAAAGTTAGGGCTCATGGCGGAAACAACCGCAATCAGGATCAGGAGCGCGATCAGCGATTTCTGCTCCAGTAACCATTCTTTGCTGAACCAGCGTTTTGCCGCGATAGATTGAGAACTCATGTCTGACTTACTCCTGCTTTGCGCCGTATTGCTTACCAACGGCCGCAGCCATCAGTGCTTCCTGGGTTGCTTGCTCAATCGGGAAATCACCGCTCAAGCGCCCTTCATGCATCACGATGATGCGATCGCTCATTCCCAATACTTCGGGCATTTCGGATGACACCAATATGATGCTCAGCCCTTCTTCTTTGAATTGATTGATTAACTGATAAATTTCTTTCTTAGCCCCAACGTCAACGCCACGCGTCGGTTCATCGAGGATCAAGACATTGGGGCGCGTCATCAGGCCACGGGCAATCGCCACTTTTTGCTGATTGCCGCCGGAAAGCAGGCCGATCGGCTGTTCCATCGAAGGCGTTTTAACGTTGAACAGGCGAATAAAATCGGCGACCGTCAGTTGCTCTTCTGCATGCTTGAGACGACCACCCACATGGCTGAAATAGTGCAGTGCGGTTAAGGACATGTTTTCTTTTACCGACATTCCCAGAACCAGACCATCACGCTTGCGGTCTTCAGAAATATAAACAATGCCGTTCGCCAAGCCATCCTGAGGTTTACGGGTCACCACGTCGCGGCCATCAAGCGTTACATTGCCACCCGTTCGTGGAAGCGCGCCGTAGAGAATCTTCATCAGTTCTGTACGGCCCGCGCCCATCAGCCCTGCAACACCCAGAATTTCACCTTTGCGTACGGTAAAACTCACGCTATCAACACCCGGCCCAGACAGGTTTTGCACGTTAAGACGCACTTCTCCCGGCTCTTTATTCGAGCGCGGATACTGGTCTTCCAGCTTGCGGCCCACCATCATTTCAATCAGCGTATCTTCCGCTAAGTCACTCACCGGACGCTCGCCGATAAACTGACCATCACGGAAAACAGTAATGTCATCGCAGATTTCAAAAATCTCTTTCAGACGGTGGGAAATATAGACAATGCCGCATCCCTGAGATTGCAGCTCTTTGATCACGCTGAATAACGAAGCGGTTTCGGTATCCGTCAGAGCATCGGTAGGTTCGTCCATGATGATGACTTTCGATTCAAAGCTCAGCACCTTGGCAATTTCCACCATTTGCTGATCGCCAATCGATAAATCCCCTACCATACGGCGACTGTCATAGCGCAGATTAAGGCGCTTCAGCAGCTTATCGGCTTCCGTATACATCTTATTCCAGTCGATACGACCGAAGCGGTTGGTAAATTCACGGCCGAGGAAGATATTCTCGGCAATGGTGAGTTGGGGAATCAGGTTAAGTTCCTGATGAATAATACCGATACCTGCTTCCTGAGACGCTTTCGGTCCATTGAAATCCACCTCTTGTCCCAGAAAATGGATACTGCCGGCATCTTTACGATAGATCCCGGTCAGGACTTTCATCATGGTGGATTTACCCGCACCGTTCTCACCCACCAGCGCCATCACTTTTCCTGGATAGACATTCAGTGCCGCACCGGAAAGCGCTTTAACGCCGGGAAAAGATTTCGTGATGCCTTGCAGTTGCAGTAAAGGTTGCATTGATGCCTCAGAACGTTACGCCAGCACAAAGGATGACATTGGCATACGGAGAGCACTCTCCGCTGCGAATGATGGCCCGGCTTTTGCCGCTTTGGGTTTTAAATTCTTCATGGCTGACATAGTGCAATGCAATTGAGTTTCCCTGATGCTGTTCAAGTTGCTTCAATTGATCGAGTAATGCGTCATGGACTGCGGGGTTCTTTTCAATAATCTCTTCCGCCAGAATAGCGGCCTCAACCTGCATTTCGCTGGTGACAACATTAACCACCTGCAAGAACGTCGGCACATTGTGCGTCAACGCCAGATCGATACGGGTCGTCGTTTCAGGAATCGGTAAACCCGCATCACCAATAACAAGGCTATCGGTGTGCCCCAACCGAGCAATCACGGAAGAAATATCTGAATTCAATAATGCTGCTTTTTTCATCTTCTCACCCCACCAGCGAAACGTTTCGCTGATAATATTCTAGAAAAAGAAGAGAGAAAGGCAACGAAGAAATAAAAAAAATGTGATCACCATCGAAACGTTTCGCTAACAAAAAAATAAAGGTAACGAGAGGACGTTATAGAAGGTTGATAAATAGAGAAATGGCGGACGACAGCCCGCCACTAGAGAATTGAGAATAACGTATTAAAGTTTGCGGATCTGCTTCACATCCAGCTCGACGGAATTGAAATCTTTATCCAGCTCACCCTGGATTTCCACTTTATCCGTGGGCGAAATCATCTGACCATTCCAACGCTTGTGATCGATTTCGACTTCTATCGTGCCGGTCGAATCGCGGAACAGATAGTTCTCATCACCGATCCGTTTTTCAATATTACCGCTCAGCGTAACCCAACTATCGTCACGCAGATCTTTAGCCTTATCTACCGTAGTGAGGGAATTCTGTGGATCGATGAATCCCCCTTTATGGGTGCCAACCGCAGGCGTTTCTGGGTTGACGAAACCACCGCCGCTTTGTGCGGCAAATACGGGTGCAGAAACCAGAGCGGTAATGGCGAGTAACGCAGCTGCTTTTTTCATAGTATGCCTTCCTTATTTTGCCTGTCGTTTCGCAGTCAATCTGCGGGAGTAATCGGTCTTCGGGAAGGATTAAAACAAACTGTTCTTAACAGAATCTTAAGGACTCAGCTTTTACATTTTTATTTTTTTATATTGCCGAAATCGCCTGATTTCAGCGATTTGTCCTGTACACATCCCCCTGCGATTTCGTATAAAACCGGAAAAGGCGCAAACGCGACAGCGGCACATCCTTTGCGAGGCAGCCATGAGAGTATTGTTAATTGAAGACGATCGCCTGATTGGTGATGGCCTAAAAGCTGGATTGATCAAACTGGGCTTTAATATTGACTGGTTTACAGAAGGTAAAGCAGGTGTCGCTGCATTGAAGGCAGCCCCTTATGATGCAGTGGTACTCGATCTCAGCCTGCCGGGTATGGATGGAATGGATATCCTGCGCCAGTGGCGTCAGGCTGGACATGATGAACCGGTACTGATTCTGACCGCACGTGATGCGCTGGAACAGCGAGTGGACGGGTTGCAGCAGGGTGCCGATGATTATTTATGTAAGCCCTTTGCGCTGACAGAAGTTGCAGCTCGCCTACAGGCGTTGATTCGCCGCCGTCATGGCCAACTCCAACCTGCATTAACACACGGCGCAGTTTCCCTTGAGCCTGGCTCACGGAGCGTTACGCTTAACGGTGAGTCATTAATACTAAAATCCCGCGAACTGGCGTTATTGGAACTGTTCTTGCTCAACCCGAGTCGCGTGCTCACGCGTGCGCAGTTGGAAGAAAAGCTCTACGGTTGGGATGATGATGTCTCCAGCAATGCGGTAGAAGTCCATATCCATCACCTGCGCAAAAAGCTGGGCAGCGGGTTTATCCGTACCGTGCATGGCGTTGGCTATGTTTTGGGAGACGCGCCATGAACCAGCTCAGTTTGCGTTTACGACTGATTGCGGGTTTTACACTGCTGACCCTGATGTGCTGGGGCGTAGCCAGTCTGCTTTCGTGGTACCAAACACGCGATAACATCAATGCGTTATTTGATACCCAGCAAATGCTGTTTGCCAAACGCCTGGCCACCATGAATCCCGATGAATTGCGAACCCAGTCAACCTCTCTACCCAAAACCAAAAGTCTGGTACACAAAAGCCGAGGTAAACAGGATGATGATGCACTGGCCTTCGCTATTTTTACCCGCGACGGGAAAATGGTGTTGAACGATGGTGATAACGGCAAAGATTTCATTTTTGACTATAAGCGCAACGGCTTCACCGACGGCAAATTGCGTGATGATAACGATGCATGGCGCATAGTCTGGCTGACGACGGAAGATAATCGTTATGTGATTGCCGTTGGTCAGGAGTGGGAATACCGTCAGGATATGACGCTGGATATTGTAAAAACCAACCTGATGCCCTGGCTATTTGCGCTGCCTATCATGCTAGCACTGCTGTTCTGGCTGGTGACACGTGAACTCTCGCCGCTAAAACGTATTGCCGCTGAGCTTCAGTTACGCTCCCCCGACGAAAGCACACAGCTGGCGACGCAGCGCATCCCACAGGAAGTCCGCCCGTTGGTTAATGCACTGAATCTCCTGTTTTCCCGCATCAGCGATATGTTGACTCGCGAGCGCCGTTTTACCTCCGATGCCGCTCACGAACTGCGTAGCCCGCTGGCGGCATTGAAAGTTCAAACCGAAGTTGCGCAGTTGGCGCATGATGATGAGGCGATGCGTCGCCACGCATTAATGAATCTGGATAAAGGTATCGATCGCGCTACCCGACTGGTGGATCAGCTCCTGACGCTGTCGCGGCTGGATGCCGAATCGCATCCCGAGGGGATGCAGCCTGTTCAGTTCAATGAATTACTACAACAAGCAGTGATCGCGCATTACCACACGGCACAAACCGCAGGTATCGAATTGACACTGGACTTACCGGATACCCCGGTTATCCGGCAGGGCCATCCGCTGCTGCTAGCCCTGCTGATACGCAATCTACTAGATAATGCCATTCGTTACAGCCATGAAGGGGGAACGGTAAACCTAACGCTGACAGAAAAGGGCTTCCAGGTTGCCGATAACGGACCGGGCATCAGTGATGAAGCTCTGGCCAGGATCGGTGAGCGTTTTTATCGCCCACCGGGGCAGGAAAAATCTGGCAGCGGGCTCGGGATTTCCATCGTGAACAACATCGCCATGCTGCATCACATGCGGGTTACGTTCACCAACCAGCCCGAAGGGGGGCTGATTGTATCGGTTAGCTGGTAACGATTATTCTCTCTATCGTTAAATCACTAAACGATACGGCTTTCCCAACAGACAGCGACTCGCTGCTTGTTATTAGGGAAACACGGGGATGAGGTTCCCGCAGGGACACCTCGCCCCGTGGTCGACCGTATATCTCGATCTCATCCCAACATAACTTCATATATTGGATTCGCTTAAATCTCGACCTGTATCCCCAGCTCAATCAGTCTGTTCGGCGGTATTTCAAACTGATCCGCCGCTCTCAGCGCATTGCGGCTGAGCATCATGAATAGCTTACCGCGCAAGCGCAGATACCACGGTCGTTCGCCGATAATCAGCGACTCATTGGACATAAAGAAAGACGTTTCCATCATTTGGCAGGTTAACCCATCCTGCCAACAGCGCTGAAAGACCTCTTCCACATCCGGCGTCTCACGCCAGCCATAGTTGGCGATCACGCGCCAGAACGTCGGCGAAAGCTGTTCAACCGTCACGCGGCGCGCATTCAACACATAGGGTGCATCTTCCGTTCGCATGGTCAACAGCACCACGCGTTCGTGCAGAATCTTGTTATGTTTGAGATTATGCAGCAGCGCGAACGGGATCACGCGTGTGGCACGCGAGAAATACACCGCCGTGCCTGGAACCCGCGTCGGCGGCGATTTCTCCAGCGATGCAATCATGGCATCCAGCGAATTACCATGCTCATGCAACCGACGCAGCAGCCTGAAACGTTCGCTTTTCCATGTAGTCATGATAATAAACATCACCATGCCTAGCGCCAGCGGCAGCCAACCACCGGACAAGATCTTGACCACGTTTGCCAAAAACATCGGCACGTCGATAACCAGCAAGCCCGCCAGCAAAACCCACGCCAGATAGCGATTCCAGAGCCAGTTCTTCACCGCTACCGTACAGAACAGAATACTGGTAATCACCATCGTGCCCGTTACCGCAATACCGTAAGCCGCAGCCAGATTGCTCGAATGTTCAAAGCTGACAATCACGATAACAACCGCGATATAAAGCATCCAGTTAATGGCGGGAATATAAATCTGACCAGATTCCATATCTGACGTGTGTACGATACGCATCGGCGGCAAATAACCTAGCCGCACTGCCTGACGCGTCAGCGAGAAAACGCCTGAAATCACGGCCTGCGAGGCAATAATCGTCGCCAGCGTGGCCAGCACCATCAGTGGGATCAGCGCCCAATCTGGCGCCAGCAGGAAGAACGGGTTCTTGATCGCTTCCGGGTTCTTTAACAGCAGCGCGCCCTGTCCGAAGTAATTTAATACCAGAGACGGCAACACCACCGTAAACCAGGCCAGACGAATTGGGAATTTACCAAAGTGGCCCATATCAGCATACAGTGCCTCGACCCCGGTAATGGCCAGCACCACAGCCCCCAGAGCAAAGAATGACACCGCTTTGTATTCGATAAAGAAGCGAACAGCGTACATCGGATTTAACGCCTGCAAGACTTCGGGGTTAGCGATAATACTGCGCGCACCCAGCACGCCGAGCGTCAAAAACCAAATCAGCATCACAGGCGCAAATAGTTTGCCGACGCTGCCAGTACCGTGTTTTTGAATGATAAACAGCAACGTCAGGACGACAATCGATAACGGTACGATATAGCTATCCATCGACGGCGCGGCGATTTCCAGCCCTTCCATCGCCGACATCACCGAGATAGCTGGCGTGATGACCACCTCACCATAGAAGAAACTGCCGCCGATCAATCCCATGATAACCAGTACAGACGTCATGCGATCGGAGGTATTACGCCCTGCCAATGACATTAATGTGAGAATGCCACCTTCACCGGCGTTGTCGGCACGCATCACATAGGTCAGGTATTTCAGCGAAACAACGAGGACCAATAGCCAAAAAATCAGTGAAAGAAAGCCAAAGACCGAATCAGGCTCGACCCCAAAACCAAACTGCCCTGATAAACATTCCCTTAACGTATAAAGAGGGCTGGTTCCTATATCTCCATAGACCACCCCGATGGCTGCCAGCGTGACAGCCGGAAGCGAACGTTTATGTTCTGAGCTCATAAACCTATCTTCTGTTATTAATCAGTCCGCGAAGCGCGTCATTCACAGCAACTCGTCCAAAAGCGCACAGTATGCACAAATCAGGCTAAAAACCCATTTTTATTGTGCGCTCCACCTTCTACCCCTAAATAATTCGGGTTGCAGGACAAAACGTTAACGTTTTGAACAACGCAAAGCGTTGGCCCTTTAGGGCGATGCTCAGCCATGAGCATCGTAACGCGGCAAGCGAGGGACAAATTCGTCGGGAACGAATTTGTCCAGCCAACGGCTTGCCTTCGGTGAGAGACAGGATGTCTCTCATTTCATCCCGATGAGCTTACTCAAGTAAGTTATTCGGGTGACTGACAAATCAGCCAGAGGCAGATTTGAACGCTGCTTGCAGCGACCCCAACGGGGTGAGGTCCACGCGAGTGGGCCGAGTAGCGCAGCCAACACACCTGCCGCTTGAAGTATGACGGGTGTATACGAAACATCCTGTAAAAGGTGGTTTATTGCTTACTTACCCCGTTAGGGTGTAATAATCCGTAAAAGTATTCTAATAAAAATCTGTGATCTGCCGTTTATTATTACTATTGTCTTTCTGAAAGTAGGGTTTTTCTGAAGCATCGCTTTCAGTAAAGCAGTCAGGTTCAAAATAAACGATTTCAGTACATCACATCATGGGACTAACGGGTTAATTATGCGTCAAACTGCGGCATTGGCTGAAAGAATTTCTCGCCTCAGCCATGCGCTAGAACACGGGCTCTACGAAAGACAGCACGCTATTCGCCTCTGTCTGCTGGCAGCGCTAAGTGGAGAAAGTGTTTTTCTGCTAGGCCCACCGGGCATAGCCAAAAGTATGATCGCCCGGCGTCTAAAGTTCGCTTTTCGTCATGCGAACGCATTTGAGTACCTGATGACCCGCTTTTCCACCCCGGAAGAAGTGTTTGGCCCCCTTTCCATTCAGGCACTAAAAGATGAAGGCCGCTACCAGCGTCTGACCGCCGGTTATCTGCCAGAAGCCGAAATCGTGTTTCTGGATGAGATCTGGAAGGCGGGTCCCGCTATTTTGAACACCCTGCTGACAGCCATTAACGAACGACGTTTCCGTAATGGCAACAGCGAAGATACCATCCCCATGCGCCTGCTGGTCGCAGCCTCAAATGAACTTCCAGAGGCTGATGGCGGTCTGGAAGCGCTCTACGACCGGATGCTCATCC
This sequence comes from Pectobacterium zantedeschiae, assembly GCF_004137795.1. Classification (GTDB taxonomy): domain Bacteria; phylum Pseudomonadota; class Gammaproteobacteria; order Enterobacterales; family Enterobacteriaceae; genus Pectobacterium; species Pectobacterium zantedeschiae. The sequence continues at coordinate 310,556 of NZ_NWTM01000003.1, read as the reverse complement.
GTCTATGGCTCGATCGGGTGCAGGAAAAACAGAATTTCCGAGCACTGCTCGTGAATAACAGTAGCGATCGCGATAACCCCGTTCCGCCCGCTCTCAGTGTCAGCGATGAAGAGTACCAACAGTGGCAGAAAGACATTGAGCACGTCGCGCTACCAGAAGCGGGCTTCGAACTGATTTACACGCTGCGCCAACAGTTAGATACGCTGGAACAAGCGCCTTACATTTCCGATCGACGCTGGAAAAAAGCCCTGCGCCTGCTTCAGGCCAGCGCATTTTTCTGCGGTCGAGATGCCATCACGCCGATTGATATTATTCTGCTGAAAGACTGCCTCTGGCATGACCAAAGCACGTTGACGCTCATAGAACAACAGCTTGAGCTATTAATTACCGAACACGCCTATCAACAAAAAAGCCTGCTGTTCCGTCTTCAGCAGGCGAATACCAAACGTCAGCAATATCAGCGTGAACAAAGTGAGTTGCAGGCATTTTCAGTAGAGAAGCAGGGGCACTTTCTGGGTCGAAAATTCCACTATACGTTGCCTGACACGATCGCCACTGAAACATTGGATCTAGTGCTACAACGTCCGCTGATCCTGCACGATATTGAAGTCAACCACCTGATCATTGATAAAAACGCGCTGCAAGATTGGCTGCAAAAAGGTGGAGAAATACGGGGTAAGCTCAACGGCATCGGCTTTACCCAACGTCTCGACCTGCTGGTGGATGATAGACAACATCTGGCTATTCGCGATATCAGCCTGCAATCCTCTATTCTTTCTCTGCCGGAAAAACGCGACTGTGCGCTTCCAGCCGAAATTACCGATGAATATGAAAAGCTGAATATGCAGCTTCGCGAACAGCGTCGCTTATTCAGCCAGCATCAACCTTGCCTGTTCGTCCCTAGTGAGTGGTTAGCTAAAATAGAAGCCAGCCTGCAACAGGTCGCCGAGCAGATCCAGCAATCAGAGCAACAGGACTAACGCCGATGATCACGCTGGAATCACTGGAAATGCTGCTGTCTATCGATGAAAACGAGCTGCTAGACGATCTTGTCGTCACGCTGCTGGCGACACCGCAGCTCGCTTTTTTCTTTGAAAAGTATCCCAGCCTGAAATCTGCGTTACTCAACGACCTCCCTCACTGGAAAGAAACTTTAAAGCAGCGCCTGCGTACCACACAGGTACCACCAGAGCTGGAAAAAGAATTTAGCTGCTACCAACGTTCACAATCGATCGACAACCAGGCCTTCCAAACACGCCTGCCTGCGATTATGGATACGCTGAGCAACGTGGAATCACCGTTTTTGACGCAGGCATCACAGATTATTACTTCTCCAGAGAGAACCTTAGGGCAGAAGATAACGAGTGGACTCCACGCACTCTTTCTTCAGCGCTGGAGGCTGAGCCTGACACTGCAAACCGTTTCACTGCATCAGCAATTGATGGATCAGGAGCGGGAAATTCTGCTGGATGAACTGCAACAACGCCTGACCCTTAGCGGTAAACTCGAACCGATTTTGGCCGAAAATGAAAACGCAGCCGGTCGGCTATGGGATCTTAGCGCCGCACAGCGTATTCACACCGATCCACGCCCATTACTGGATTTCGGCGCTTTCCTGCAACGTCAGCCTGCATTACAGAAGTTGGCGGAACGGTTAGGACGTAGCCGGGAGACCAAATCTATTCTCACACAGGAAGCGCCACAAGAAGCCTTCCGGGTAAGAGTACGAGAGCCGGCCACCGTGCCTGAGCAGGTAAGCGGTGTGCATCAGAGCGATGATATCCTGCGTTTGATGCCGACTGAGCTGGTGACCTTGGGCATCAGTGAACTGGAATACGAATTTTATCGTCGCCTGCTGGAGCACCGGTTGCTGACCTATCGCTTACAAGGTGAGAGCTGGCGTGAGAAAGTCACCGAACGCCCTGTTGTTCATCAACAAAACGAACAGCAGCCGCGTGGCCCGTTTATTGTCTGCGTTGACACCTCGGGTTCTATGGGGGGGTTTAATGAACGTTGCGCCAAAGCCTTTTGTCTGGCGCTGATGCGCATCGCGCTCGCCGATAACCGCCGCTGCTACATCATGCTGTTTTCTACTGGCGTGGTGAAGTATGAGCTGACGTCTGAGGATGGCTTAGAGCAGGCGATACGTTTTCTCATCCAGTCCTTCCGCGGCGGTACGGATATGAGTGCCTGTCTGTCAGCACTGCTGGATAAGATGGATGACGCACTTTGGCATGATGCCGACGCCGTGGTGATTTCGGATTTTATCGCCCAGCGATTGCCGGATGAGGTGGTAAATAAGGTGAAAAGCCGTCAGAAGCAGCTACAGCATCGTTTCCATGCTGTAGCGATGTCCGATCATGGCAAACCCGGCATCATGCACATCTTTGACCATATCTGGCGCTTTGATACCGGGTTAAAAAGCCGCTTAATGCGCCGCTGGCAGCACGGCAAAGCGTATTAAAGCAGGCCGGAAACCGACTCACGTAGCGGCTGTGGCCATACGCCGCACTGAACCTGACCAATGTGCGGCAATTGCAGCAACAGCATGACAAGGCGAGACTGACCGATTCCCCCGCCAATCGTTTGTGGCATCTCACCGCGCAGCAGCGCCTGATGCCATTCCAACTTCAGACGTTCTTCATCCTGCGTCAACGCCAGCTGGCGTGTCAGGGCTTCCGCATCCACGCGGATCCCCATGGATGAAATCTCAAATGCATCGTTCAGAACCGGGTTCCATACAACGATATCGCCGTTCAAACCCGCCAACTCCTGCTCGCCTGGCGTCGTCCAGTCATCATAATCCGGTGCACGCACATCGTGAGAATGTCCACTGGACAGCTTGCCGCCAATCCCAATCAGGAATACCGCACCCAGTTCTTTAGCGATAGCTCGCTCACGCCCTTTGGCGTCCAGATCGGGATAGCGCTTCAGCAGCGTTTCGGTATGCACAAAATGAATCTGCTCTGGCAGGAAAGGCTGAATGCCAAATGCCTGATGTACCGCAGCCTCAGTCGCTTTAATACCCTGATAAATACGCGTGACCGTCGATTTCAGATATTCGGCATTACGCTCGCCATCCCCCATCACGCGCTCCCAATCCCACTGATCGACATAAACCGAGTGGATTGGGCTCAGGCGATCTTCGTCTGGGCGCAGCGCCTTCATGTGGGTATAAATCCCTTCACCGAAGCTAAAATCATACGCGCCCAGTGTTTTACGTTTCCATTTCGCCAGTGAGTGCACCACTTCAAATGTGGCATCCGGTAAGGCTTTAACCTTAACCTGCACCGCTTTTTCTGTACCAGACAAGTTATCCTGCGTGCCATCGCCGATACGGCTGAGAATCGGCGCCTGGACTTCAATCAATCCCAGAAGCTGCTCCAGTTGGCTGGAGAAGAAAGATTTAACGAAGCTGATTTGCTGCTGCTTTTCGATGTATTGCTTTTTCATTGCCGCGTCTCTTATTCATCGTATTTAGTTGTTCATTAAGCAATAAAAACCGCTAGTCATTCAATAATCTTATGGATAAATTGCACTTGTGCTTTTAATCCGTCATTTTATAGCGGTATAAAATCATTATTCGCTAAAATAGGAGGCTCAAAGTGGCAGAAATTTATCAGATCGATAATCTCGATCGCGGCATTCTTTCCGCCTTAATGGAAAATGCGCGTACCCCTTATGCCGAACTGGCAAAGCAGTTTTCCGTCAGTCCAGGTACGATCCACGTTCGGGTAGAAAAAATGAAGCAGGCGGGCATCATTGTCGGCACGCGTCTGGATGTAAATCCGAAACAGCTGGGCTATGACGTGTGCTGCTTTATCGGCATCATTCTGAAAAGTGCTAAAGATTATCCCTCGGCGCTGGAAAAGTTAAACAACCTGGAAGAAGTGGTCGAGGCTTACTACACCACCGGGCATTACAGTATCTTTATTAAGGTCATGTGCCGCTCGATCGAAGCGCTGCAACACGTACTTATCAACAAGATCCAAACAATTGATGAAATTCAGTCCACCGAAACGCTCATCTCCCTGCAAAACCCGATTATGCGGACGATCGCGCCGTAGTACTTTTTTCCTATACTCATATTATCCACAGGTAGATCCCAGCCAGATCACAGCGTACAATGTCCCGTCTTTTATCAGATGGGATCGCTATGGCAGACATTACCTTAATCAGTGGCAGTACTCTTGGCAGCGCCGAATATGTAGCAGAGCATTTGGCTGAACTGCTGGAAAAGGATGATTTTTCCACTGAAACCCTCCATGGCCCCACGCTTGATGCATTGCCTGAAAGCGGTATATGGCTACTGGTAACGTCTACACACGGTGCCGGAGAATTCCCTGACAACCTGAAAGCGCTGTTTGAACAGTTGGAACAGCAAAAGCCCAATCTTTCTCAGGTGAGTTTCGGTGCAGTGGGGATCGGTAGTAAAGAGTACGACACGTTCTGTGGCGCGATCCGAACAGCGGATCGTGTACTAGCACAATTAGGGGCTAAACGGATCGGTGAAGTCCTCGAGATCGACATCACGCAGCATCAAATTCCAGAAGATCCAGCAGAAGAATGGCTAGGATCGTGGGTTAATTTACTCAAATAAGATGAAATATTCGGCAGTTGAATGTGGATAACTATGCTTATTTCAGGTGTAAAAGCAGTAGTTATCCCAATAACAACCCGAGTATGTTTTTTGTCCTGTGCATAAACCCGCATTAAGATCCCAGCTTATACTGGCTAGGATCACCGATCATTCACAGGTAAGGATCAACGCCATTCTCTTGATCTTTAATGTGAATAATCACTTATCCACACCACATGACGATCCTAATAAGAGATCTAATAAAGAGATCTTTAAATAAAAAGATCTTTCTTTAATTAACGAGGATCCAACGGACTTGGTCGTTGGCTCAAAGTTGAGTAGAATCCCCGTCCCAGGGCAAATAACGATCGTTCGCCACTAATCATTCGCAATAATGCGAGGAGCAGTACCATGTTTTATCCAGATCCATTTGACGTCATCGTAATTGGTGGCGGTCATGCCGGAACAGAAGCAGCAATGGCTTCTGCCCGAATGGGCCAACAGACGCTTTTACTCACTCACAATATTGATACGCTAGGACAAATGTCTTGTAACCCGGCGATCGGCGGTATTGGAAAAGGCCATCTGGTTAAAGAGATCGATGCCATGGGAGGGTTGATGGCGCGAGCCGTCGATCAGGCAGGAATACAGTTTAGGATACTAAACAGCAGTAAAGGCCCAGCAGTCAGAGCAACGCGCGCGCAAGCGGATCGCGTGCTCTATCGTCAGGCTGTACGCACCGCACTGGAAAATCAGCCAAACCTGATGATCTTCCAGCAGGCTGTTGACGATCTGATCGTGGAAAACGATCGTGTCGTCGGTGCTGTTACCCAAATGGGACTAAAATTTCGTGCGAAGGCCGTGGTATTAACGGTCGGCACTTTTCTTGATGGCAAGATTCACATCGGGTTGGATAACTACAGCGGTGGACGTGCAGGCGATCCGCCTTCTATTCCGCTAGCACGTCGCCTGCGTGAACTGCCTCTGCGCGTCAACCGCCTGAAAACGGGTACACCACCACGTATTGATGCCAGAACGATTGATTTTAGCGTGCTAGCACAACAGCACGGTGACAATCCAATGCCGGTTTTCTCATTCTTGGGGAACGCAAGCCAGCATCCAGCGCAAATGCCGTGTTACATCACGCATACCAATGAGAAAACACATGATGTGATCCGTAATAATCTGGATCGTAGCCCAATGTATGCCGGGATCATCGAAGGGATCGGCCCACGCTATTGCCCATCGATCGAAGACAAAGTGATGCGCTTTGCCGATCGAAACACGCATCAGATCTTTCTCGAGCCAGAAGGATTGACCAGTAACGAAATTTATCCCAATGGGATCTCAACCAGTTTGCCATTTGACGTCCAGTGGCAAATTGTTCGCTCAATGGAAGGGATGGAAAATGCGCGCATTGTTCGTCCTGGATATGCAATTGAGTATGATTTCTTCGATCCTCGCGATCTGAAGCCTACGCTGGAAAACAAATTCGTTCATGGCCTGTTCTTTGCCGGACAAATCAACGGAACAACAGGATATGAGGAAGCCGCAGCGCAGGGTATGTTGGCAGGGCTAAATGCGGCTCGTCTGGCTGCCGATAAGGAAGGCTGGTCACCGCGTCGCGATCAGGCCTATCTTGGCGTGCTGGTCGACGATCTCTGTACGCTGGGTACGAAAGAGCCCTACCGTATGTTTACGTCACGTGCTGAATACCGTCTGATGTTGCGCGAGGATAACGCCGATCTGCGTTTGACTGAAATGGGTCGTGAACTTGGAATGGTCGACGATCATCGCTGGGCACGTTTCAATGAGAAGCTTGAGAGCATTGAGAAAGAGCGCCAGCGTCTGCGTGACATCCATGTTCACCCGCAATCTGAGCAGCTAGATCAGGTCAATTCGCTGCTGAAAACGCCTTTGTCGCGTGAAGCTAACGGTGAAGAACTGCTACGTCGGCCAGAAGTCGATTACGTTCAGCTTACTGCGCTACCGCTGTTTGCTCCGGGGTTAACTGACGAGCAGGCGGCTGAACAGGTTGAAATTCAGGTCAAATACGAAGGGTATATTGCTCGTCAACAGGATGAGATTGAGAAGCAGCTGCGCAATGAAAATGCGCTTCTGCCTGCCGATCTGGATTACAAACAGGTGAGTGGATTGTCCAATGAGGTTATTGCCAAGCTGAACGATCACAAACCTTCGTCCATCGGTCAAGCCTCGCGTATTTCCGGTATTACGCCTGCGGCTATCTCAATTCTGCTGATCTGGCTTAAAAAACAGGGTCTGCTGCGCCGCAGCGCCTGATTTAAGGTAAACTTATCCCCTAAATAGCCGGTTATCCGGCTATTTTTATTATTAACTTCATATTTTTCATCGGGATATTATTGTGCGCAACACACTCGATAATCTGCTAAACGCGGCTGGCATTGTGATTTCAGATAAGCAAAAAGATCTTCTGATACAGTATGTTGACATGCTGAATAAGTGGAATAAAGCTTATAACCTGACATCTGTACGCGATCCGCAGCAAATGCTTGTCCGCCATATCATGGACAGTATCGTGGTCGAGCCGCATTTACACGGACAGCGTTTTATCGATGTGGGAACAGGACCTGGATTGCCTGGTATTCCTTTGGCGATTGTCCGCCCAGAGTCGCATTTCACCTTGCTGGACAGCCTAGGTAAACGCGTGCGTTTCCTACGGCAGGTACAGCATGAACTACAGCTTGAGAACATCACGCCAGTACAGAGTCGTGTTGAAGCATTTCCGGCAGAGCCGCCTTTTGATGGGGTGATCAGCCGGGCATTCGCCTCGTTGCAGGATATGATTAGCTGGTGCAATCATCTTCCAGCCAGACCGGCAGGGCGGTTTTATGCCCTAAAAGGCGTACTTCCAGAGGATGAGTTGTCATCTTTGCCACAAGGTGTCTTATTAGATCAGGTCGTCCGTTTATCTGTTCCCGATCTGGAAGGTGAACGCCATTTGGTTGTACTTAAACCAAACTAATTTTGTCTTTTATCAAAAAAATTATAACTAAATATTGCGTACCAGGCTGCCGCCTCGTTCATGGTGAGCATCGTTTGAAAACGTATCGCGATCACTGAAATTTTACATCTTTGTTTTTTCTGTGCCGTTCTTTTACTTTCGTGCTGAATAATAACGAGCGAAAATAAATCATGGGCATCAAAAATTAGTTATTTTTGTGTTAATTGAGTGAAAAAACGATATCAATAATGTCAATAGGTAGTTGAAACGTTGTTTGTTGCATTTTTTGAATGGTTTTTTTATTAAGTTATTGAAGTTAAATAAAATAAATAGCTTGTTTTGCTAAAGACAAAAAAAAACACGTTCTGTTATAAATACCTCTAAAGCCTTTTATGTGAGTCGCATCACAGATTGGAGGGCTTTAGAAATTAATTACACCAGACATGAGCAGGGATGATTGTTAGCAAAAATGCGGCTTCAGAAAGAAATTTAAATAATTGTTCACCTTTTCGCTACTTATCGATTGAATTCGCAGGTATGACCCGTATAATTTGCTCGTTTTTTGCTGCTTGACTCAGTGGTGTAAAGGCAGTTTTATACGTCATTCAGTATACCTCTGAAAAGGTACGGAGAGAGCAAACGTCATGCCTGTATCCCTTTACAGCGGAAAAGTGGCCTTGAGGCTGCTGTTGCTACAGTTAGTGACTTTTGCTTTGTTGAGCGCTGTTTTCAGCCTCAATAGCGTCAACGCTGCCGCTTCTGCATTAGGCGGGGGATTGGCAGCCTGGTTGCCGAATGTCTTGTTTGTGCTGTTTGCCTTGCGTCATCAGTCAGACAAGCCTGCTGATGGGCGTGTGGCTTGGTCATTCGCGATTGGCGAAGCGCTTAAGGTATTTATCACCATTGCATTGTTAGTGGTGGCGTTAGGTGTGTTTAAAGCGGCGTTCTTTCCGCTTGGCCTGACTTATTTATCGGTGCTGGTTATGCAGATCGTGGCACCGGCCGTAATTAATCGTTACCGTAATTAACAACAAAAGGGTAAGAGACATCATGGCTGCTGGAGAAATCTCTACTCCGCAAGAGTATATCAGTCACCACTTGCACCATTTGCAAGTAGGGACGGGTTTTTGGTCGATCAACGTCGATTCGATGTTTTTCTCCATCGCTCTTGGGATCCTCTTTCTGGTTATCTTTCACCGCGTAGCTAAACGTGCAACCAGCGGTGTGCCAGGTAAACTGCAAACGGCCGTCGAACTGGTTATCGGTTTCGTTGATGGCACCGTACGCGATATGTTCCATGGTAAAAGCAAACTGATTGCTCCTCTGGCGCTGACCATTTTCGTCTGGGTTTTCCTGATGAATATGATGGACCTGCTGCCTATCGATCTGTTGCCTCAAATTTGGGCTGGCGTTTACAGCCTGCTGGGATACGACCCGGCGCATGCTTATCTGCGTGCTGTGCCGACGGCTGACGTGAACATCACGCTGTCGATGGCGCTGGGTGTGTTTATCCTGGTTCTGTTCTACAGCATCAAAATGAAAGGTCTCGGTGGTTTTGTTAAAGAACTGACCATGCAGCCGTTCAACCATCCAGTATTTATTCCTATCAACCTGATTCTTGAAGGTGTCAGCCTGCTGTCCAAACCTATTTCTTTAGGCTTGCGACTGTTTGGCAATATGTATGCGGGTGAGTTGATCTTCATCCTGATTGCCGGTCTGTTGCCGTGGTGGTCACAATGGCTGTTAAATGTGCCTTGGGCTATTTTCCACATTTTGATTATTACGCTTCAGGCTTTTATTTTCATGGTTCTGACGGTTGTTTATCTCTCGATGGCATCTGAAGAGCATTGATTTTCTTTCAACAAATAACGTTTTTAACTGAAACAAACTGGAGACTGTCATGGAAAACCTGAGTGTGGATCTGCTGTACATGGCTGCCGCGTTAATGATGGGTTTGGCGGCAATCGGTGCTGCGATCGGTATCGGCATTCTGGGTGGTAAATTCTTGGAAGGTGCTGCTCGTCAGCCTGACCTGATTCCTTTACTGCGTACACAGTTCTTTATCGTCATGGGTCTGGTTGACGCCATCCCGATGATCGCTGTTGGTCTGGGGCTGTATGTGATGTTTGCGGTGGCCTAAGCAGAATGTTTTCTGCTGAGGTTAAAACATCAACTTATTTAACTTTGAAAGAGGCATTGTGCTGTGAATATTAATGCAACAATCCTCGGCCAGGCCATTGCGTTCGTCCTGTTTGTCTGGTTCTGCATGAAGTATGTATGGCCGCCGATGATGGCAGCCATCGAGAAACGTCAGAAAGAAATTGCTGACGGTCTGGCTTCTGCTGAACGTGCCAAAAAAGATTTGAACTTGGCTCAGGCCAATGCGACAGATCAACTGAAGAAAGCGAAAGCGGATGCTCAGGTTATCATCGAGCAGGCGAACAAACGCCGTGCTCAGATCCTGGATGAGGCGAAAGCTGAAGCGGAAGCTGAACGTAACAAGATTGTGGCGCAGGCGCAGGCTGAAATCGAAGCCGAACGTAAACGTGCTCGTGAAGAGCTGCGTAAGCAAGTTGCCGTATTGGCGATTGCCGGTGCCGAGAAAATTATTGAACGTTCCGTGGATGAAGCTGCTAACAGCGACATCGTTGATAAACTGGTCGCTGAACTGTAAGGAGGGAGGGGCTGATGTCTGAATTTGTCACGGTAGCTCGCCCCTACGCCAAAGCAGCTTTTGACTTTGCGGTTGAGAATCAGGCCTTGGATCGCTGGCAGGATATGCTGGCGTTTTCGGCCGAAGTAGCGCGCAATGAACAGATTGCCGAATTGCTTTCTGGTGCGGTAGCACCCATTGAGCTGTCGAAAACGTTCATTGCCGTTTGTGGTGATCAACTTGATGAAGCCGGTCAGAACCTGATTAAGGTGATGGCCGAGAACGGACGTTTACCAGTGCTTACTGAAGTACTGGAACAATTTATTCAACTGCGGGCAGCACTAGAATCGACGGTTGACGTTGATGTGATTTCTGCCAACACGTTGAATGAGCAGCAGCTGTCGAAGATCGCTGATGCTATGGAAAAACGTCTGTCACGCAAAGTGAAGCTGAATTGCAAAATTGATAAGTCTGTCATGGCTGGCGTGGTTATTCGCGCGGGCGATATGGTGATAGATGGCAGCATTCGCGGTCGTCTGGAACGTCTGGCAGACGTCTTGCAGTCTTAAGGGGACTGGAGCATGCAACTGAATTCCACCGAAATCAGCGAACTGATCAAGCAGCGCATTGCTCAGTTCAATGTGGTGAGCGAAGCTCACAATGAAGGTACTATTGTTTCCGTTAGTGACGGAATCATCCGCGTCCACGGTCTGGCAGACGTGATGCAGGGAGAGATGATCTCTCTGCCGGGTAACCGTTATGCGATCGCACTGAACCTGGAGCGCGACTCCGTTGGTGCGGTAGTGATGGGGCCGTATGCGGATCTGGCTGAAGGCATGAAAGTAAAATGCACCGGCCGTATTCTTGAAGTTCCAGTTGGCCGTGGCCTGCTGGGTCGCGTGGTCAACACGCTGGGCGCACCGATTGACGGTAAAGGCGCTCTGGATCATGACGGTTTCTCTGCGGTTGAAGCGATTGCGCCTGGCGTTATCGAACGTCAGTCCGTTGATGAGCCGGTACAGACGGGCTATAAGTCTGTTGATGCCATGATTCCAATCGGTCGTGGTCAGCGTGAGCTGATTATCGGTGACCGTCAGACGGGTAAAACCGCGCTGGCCATCGATGCCATCATCAACCAGCGTGATTCCGGTATCAAATGTGTGTACGTTGCTATCGGCCAGAAAGCCTCCACGATTTCTAACGTGGTGCGTAAGCTGGAAGAGCATGGCGCACTGGAAAATACCATTGTCGTCGTCGCTACTGCGTCTGAATCTGCTGCTCTGCAATATCTGGCACCGTATGCCGGTTGTGCGATGGGTGAGTATTTCCGTGACCGTGGTGAAGATGCGCTGATTATTTATGATGACCTGTCTAAACAGGCCGTTGCTTATCGTCAGATTTCTCTGCTGCTCCGTCGTCCGCCAGGTCGTGAAGCCTACCCTGGTGACGTTTTCTATCTCCACTCCCGTTTGTTGGAGCGTGCATCGCGTGTTAACGCCGATTACGTTGAAGCATTCACCAAGGGTGAAGTGAAGGGAAAAACCGGTTCGTTGACGGCTCTGCCAATCATCGAAACCCAAGCAGGTGACGTTTCTGCGTTCGTTCCGACCAACGTAATTTCGATTACCGATGGTCAGATCTTCCTGGAATCCAACCTGTTTAACGCCGGTATTCGTCCTGCGGTTAACCCAGGGATCTCCGTATCCCGTGTGGGTGGTGCAGCACAGACCAAGATCATGAAGAAACTGTCCGGTGGTATTCGTACCGCTCTGGCACAGTATCGTGAGCTGGCAGCGTTCTCTCAGTTCGCTTCCGATCTTGATGATGCAACCCGTAAGCAGTTGAGCCACGGTCAGAAAGTGACCGAGCTGTTGAAACAGAAACAGTATGCGCCGATGTCTGTCGCACAGCAGTCTCTGGTTCTGTTTGCGGCGGAACGTGGTTATCTGGAAGATGTTGAGCTGTCAAAAGTCGGTAGCTTTGAAGCGGCTCTGCTGGCTTACGCTGACCGTGAGCATGGCGAACTTCTGCAACAAATCGACCAGACTGGCGCTTATAACGATGAGATCGAGGGCAAGTTTAAAGGCATCCTCGATACTTTTAAGGCAACCCAGTCCTGGTAACGCCCGGTGGCCTGCTGTAAAGCAGGCCGCAAGGCTTTGAGGAGAAGCAAAGATGGCCGGCGCAAAAGAGATACGTAGTAAGATCGCAAGCGTCCAAAATACGCAGAAGATCACCAAAGCAATGGAAATGGTCGCCGCTTCCAAAATGCGTAAATCGCAGGATCGTATGGCGGCCAGCCGTCCTTATGCGGAAACCATACGCAATGTGATTGGTCACCTTGCGTTAGGAAATCTGGAATATAAACACCCGTACCTGGAAGAACGCGATGTTAAGCGCGTTGGGTATTTGGTGGTGTCTACTGACCGTGGCCTGTGTGGTGGTTTGAACATTAACCTGTTCAAAAAACTGCTGGCTGATATGAAATCCTGGAGCGACAAAGGCGTTGAAACTGATTTAGCGCTGATTGGTTCCAAAGCGGTCTCTTTCTTCGGTTCAGTAGGCGGAAACATTGTTGCTCAGGTTACCGGTATGGGGGACAACCCTTCCGTATCAGAATTGATCGGCCCGGTTAAAGTTATGCTGCAAGCCTACGACGAAGGTCGTCTGGACAAGCTGTATATCGTAAGCAACAAGTTTATCAATACCATGTCTCAGGAACCGCTTGTTGTTCAAGTGTTACCGTTACCGCCTTCGGATGACGGTGAGTTGAAGAAGAAAGCCTGGGATTACCTGTATGAACCCGATCCTAAGTCGCTGCTGGATACCCTGCTGCGCCGTTATGTAGAATCTCAGGTTTATCAGGGCGTCGTAGAAAATCTGGCTAGTGAGCAGGCCGCGCGAATGGTTGCGATGAAAGCCGCGACCGATAACGGCGGTAGCCTGATCAAAGAGCTTCAGTTGGTATACAACAAGGCTCGTCAGGCCAGCATTACCCAGGAACTCACCGAAATCGTCGGGGGAGCCTCCGCGGTTTAAAGCAGGTTTACGAATTACGTATTGTCGAATTACGTAGAGGATTCAAGATGGCTACTGGAAAGATTATCCAGGTAATCGGCGCCGTGGTGGACGTCGAGTTCCCGCAAGATGCCGTACCGAAGGTGTACGATGCGCTTGAGGTAGAGAACGGCGCTGAAAAACTGGTGCTGGAAGTGCAGCAGCAGTTGGGCGGCGGTATCGTTCGTTGTATTGCAATGGGTTCTTCTGACGGCCTGCGTCGCGGGTTGAACGTGAATAACCTGGAGCACCCGATCGAAGTACCGGTAGGTAAAGCAACGCTGGGTCGTATCATGAACGTGTTGGGTGATCCCATCGACATGAAAGGCGACATCGGCGAAGAAGAACGTTGGGCTATTCACCGTTCAGCTCCGAGCTATGAAGAGCTGTCAAACTCACAGGAACTGCTGGAAACCGGCATCAAGGTTATCGACCTGATGTGTCCGTTTGCCAAGGGCGGTAAAGTGGGTCTGTTCGGTGGTGCGGGCGTAGGTAAAACCGTAAACATGATGGAGCTGATCCGTAACATCGCGATCGAGCACTCCGGTTACTCTGTGTTTGCAGGTGTTGGTGAGCGTACCCGTGAAGGTAACGACTTCTACCACGAAATGACCGACTCCAACGTAATCGATAAAGTATCACTGGTTTATGGCCAGATGAACGAGCCACCAGGTAACCGTCTGCGTGTAGCACTGACCGGTCTGACCATGGCGGAAAAATTCCGTGATGAAGGTCGTGACGTACTGCTGTTCGTCGATAACATCTATCGTTATACCCTGGCCGGTACGGAAGTATCTGCACTGCTGGGTCGTATGCCTTCTGCGGTAGGTTATCAGCCAACGCTGGCGGAAGAGATGGGCGTTCTGCAAGAACGTATCACCTCAACCAAAACCGGTTCTATCACCTCCGTTCAGGCCGTTTACGTTCCTGCGGATGACTTGACTGACCCGTCACCAGCCACCACCTTTGCTCACTTGGATGCAACCGTGGTACTGAGCCGTCAGATTGCTTCTCTGGGTATCTACCCGGCCGTTGACCCGCTGGATTCCACCAGCCGTCAGTTGGATCCGCTGGTTGTTGGTCAGGAACACTATGATGTTGCTCGTGGCGTGCAGTCTATTCTGCAACGTTACCAGGAACTGAAAGATATCATCGCGATTCTGGGTATGGACGAGCTGTCTGAAGAAGACAAGCTGGTGGTATCCCGTGCGCGTAAGATTCAGCGCTTCCTGTCTCAGCCGTTCTTCGTAGCGGAAGTATTTACCGGTTCTCCGGGCAAATACGTCTCCCTGAAAGACACCATCCGTGGCTTTAAAGGGATTATGGAAGGCGAATACGACCACCTGCCAGAGCAGGCGTTCTACATGGTTGGTTCCATCGACGAAGTCGTGGAAAAAGCCAAGAAACTGTAACGCCTTGTAGGAGGGTGACATGGCTATGACTTACCATCTGGATGTCGTGAGTGCAGAACAGCAAATGTTCTCCGGTCTGGTGCAGAAGATCCAGGTAACGGGGAGCGAAGGCGAACTGGGTATTTATCCGGGACATGCCCCTCTGCTTACTGCCATTAAGCCTGGTATGGTTCGTATCGTTAAGCAGCACGGTGAGGAAGAGTATATTTATCTTTCTGGCGGCATCCTTGAGGTGCAACCTAACACCGTCACCGTACTGTCTGATACCGCCATCCGTGGGCAGGATCTGGACGAAGCACGTGCGCTGGAAGCGAAACGCAAAGCCGAAGATCATATCCGCAATTCGCATGGCGATGTGGATTATGCTCAGGCTTCCGCAGAGCTGACTAAAGCAATCGCGAAGCTGCGTGTTATCGAGCTGACCAGAAAAGCGATGTAACAGATAAGCTTGCAATAATTGAAGGCCAGTCAGTTCACTCTGACTGGCCTTTTTGCATTTAAGTTTATGCATACTCAGAGATAAAAAATGCCTGCGAGAGCAGGCATTTTGTTGAAGAGGCTTATTTTTTCTTCAGGAAGTCGCCAAGTACCAGATTGCCTTTGGCATCACGCGTAAACGTCTCTGGGACGGTAACAGAGACAAAGTTATTTACTGTGACTTCCTTACCTTGCGCATTAACGGAACGGTCGCCCTTAATGAAATAGTTGGTGGTATCTATATTGCCGACAACTGCATCATCATATTTACCCGCTTTGGTTTTCAGCGAAACGTTGTTCTTGAAGACGCCTTGTTTTTCCGGGCCTGAGTAAGGGCTTGGGCGGAAAATGAAGTTAAAGCGTTCGTTATCTAACGCGATGTTGTCTTCAACGATCAGTGCGCCAGGGTTGAAGTTGTCAGTGAAACCATCAAGTTTGTTACCCACGGCAATGCTGTGTTTGACCTGATGCGCCACTGGCTGGCCTTCACCACCCATTTTGAAGCCGTTGCTGGTGTTGTTCATGGCAATTGAATTCTCGATCACCACAACGCCATTTGCACCGTCTTCAATTTTGTTAAACAGGTCGAAGCCATCATCGATGTTGTTATGCGAGAAGGCACCGCGAATCACGTTGCCTTCACCCACACGCATTTTCACCGCGAAACCGTCAGCGTTAATTTTGCCTGGATCCTGGTTACTGTGAGATTCTGAATTCAGAATCAGGTTATGGCTGGCCCACAGTGGTCTACCCACATCGGCAGTAGAAGTGACCTGAATACCGGTATCGTCAGCGTGGTGCGCCAAAACGCGCTCGATGGTGTTGTAGCTCCCCTCGATACGGAATGGTTTCTCTGTAATTTCAATACCTTTGACATGCCAATGGCTTGCTTTCAGTTGCAGGCCATGAATGACGGCCTTATTGCCGACGGCAAACAGGTTCTTGACGGTTTTTTGCTGACCGCTAGCGCTAACGGGAATTTCTGCCGCGCTATAATCACCATCGTTGAGCCAAATGGTGCCACCGGCAGGCAGAGCAGCGACCGCGCTGGCTAAATCAAGCGGTGCATTTTTACTGCCGTTGTTGCTGGCTGAACCTTGTGGCGAAACATACAGATTTTTAGCGTCTGCATAAGCCACTTTTTCAACCTTGAACGTGCTCTCTTTTACCGCTTTATCTTCCCCTTCCGCAGGCTGGTACGCGAGCTTGAATTCAGCACTGTTACCGGCAATTTTTGCTGGCAGAGAGAAGGTCTCTCCCGCTTTTACCTGCTTGGCATCACCCAGAGATTTACCATCTTGTGAAACCGCGATTGTGCCGTTGTAGTTAGCTTTAGCCTGTACGACATAGTGTTCGCTGGTGGTTTTAGGCGATGACATCACCTGGAGTAAAGGATCGTAATCCTTCGCTTTAAATTCTGGTGAGGCTTTGGTTTGCGCCGGTGTCGTGGTCAACTGTGCATTGCTGACGGTGATTTTTGCATTACGGGAGGCAAAGAAACCAACGTAGTAATGATCTTTATCCAACTTGGTGACGACGTCTGCGCCTTTGACTTCTTTTGATACCCAGTTATCCGTGCCTTTCGGTGCATAAGAGGTAATGAAGCCGTCATTGGTGCGTTCCAGTTTCAGGCGGAACGTAGGCGTTTGCTCCAGATTGACGTTTTCCTGGTAGCTGGTTTTAGTAATTTTCGCGCCTGCGTTACCCCACGGCTGCGTGACGCCGTTACGCAAAATCGCCTGTAGTTTGATTTCGGTATGAGACTTTTTATCCTGCGTCATG
The DNA here is from genome assembly GCF_004137795.1 of Pectobacterium zantedeschiae. Taxonomy (GTDB): domain Bacteria; phylum Pseudomonadota; class Gammaproteobacteria; order Enterobacterales; family Enterobacteriaceae; genus Pectobacterium; species Pectobacterium zantedeschiae. The sequence continues at coordinate 293,613 of NZ_NWTM01000003.1, read as the reverse complement.
ATGGCGTTCATCACCATGTTGGATGCCGCAGGGAATTCTTCATATCCTTCTTTCAGCGGTTCCTGACGCGGTATGCCAATAATATCGCGCACCAGAATTCCCGCACCTTCCTGAGCCGCAGGTTTGGCGCCGTTTTCCGGTCCAAACTGTTCTACGGTAATATCAGACTGAAGCGTAAAATTCACATTCGCAGGTAACTGGGTGTAGAAGAACGTTAGCCCGTCATGGGTGTTGGCGATCTTTCCGCCACGACTCTCAATCGTGATAGGTGCGGACAAATCAGCGTTATCCGCCGGTGCTAGTTTCTTGCCGTTAATGGTGACGTCGTTAACGCCAATTTTTTCCGGCAGGACATTGGATGAGAAGTTTACGTCTGTTGACTGACCAAAAGCGATACCGTGCCAGACGGGGGTTGATTCTGTCGCGGCGTGTGCACTGAAGCTGAAAAGTAAGGCATTCGTCAACGCGACGGCTGCGAGGCGTGAAGAACGGTGTCTTTGTAAAGAATCACATTTTTGTGAAGAACAACGTTTCATTGTATCTCCTTCGTTATTGAATTATTTGCCCACGTATATTGCTATAAATGAAACGCTGTTTCTTTTGTGTGTGTCACAAATGGAAATAGTTAAAAACAAAGTCTGTTTTTTATGAAATCCTGTGTCATTTCTGTTTTTTGCGGATGACATTGCGCTCGCCTCCTCTTCTCACAAACATTCGTGGTTTTGTGCGAGATTTTCAGAAAAAACTCACCGAAAAGTATCTGCGTTATGCACCAGCTTCGGTAAACTCTGGTTATTCATGCCGTAATCGGCTAGCCATTTTATTCTTGCGGAGCTATGGCTTCGTACTGTCAGGATGCTTATGTCAAATAGTGCTATGAGTGTGGTGATCCTTGCTGCGGGTAAAGGAACCCGTATGTATTCCGACCTTCCCAAGGTGCTACACCCGTTGGCGGGTAAGCCAATGGTTCAACACGTTATTGACGCAGCAATGACGACAGGTGCACAGCATGTTCATCTGGTATACGGCCATGGCGGTGATTTGCTAAAGCATGAGTTGACCGATCCCGCGTTGAATTGGGTGCTACAGGCGGAGCAGTTGGGGACCGGGCATGCCATGCAGCAAGCCGCGCCTCATTTTGCTGATGATGAAGATATCTTGATGTTGTATGGCGATGTGCCGCTGATTTCATCGCAAACGCTAGTACGTTTACGTGAGGCTAAGCCGCAGGGCGGTATCGGCCTGTTGACGGTAAAGCTGGACGATCCGACAGGTTATGGACGAATTGTGCGGGAAAAGGGTGCCGTAGTTGGGATTATCGAGCACAAAGATGCCAGCGAAGCACAGCGCCAGATTAACGAGATCAATACCGGTATTTTGATTGCCAACGGCAAGGATTTGAAACGTTGGTTAAGCCAGTTGAATAACAACAATGCTCAGGGCGAGTTTTACATCACCGATATTATTGCGATGGCGGCTGAAGAAGGTCAGCGTGTTGAAGCGGTCCATCCAGAACGACTGAGCGAAGTTGAGGGCGTTAATAATCGGCTGCAACTGTCGGCGCTGGAGCGGGTTTATCAGCGTGAACAGGCGGATAAGCTGCTGCTCGCTGGCGTGATGCTGCTTGATCCGGCACGATTTGATCTGCGCGGCGAGTTGACTCATGGTCGCGATGTGGTGATTGATGTCAATGTGGTCGTGGAAGGGAATGTTAAGCTAGGTAACCGGGTTAAAATTGGTGCTGGCTGTGTGATCAAAAACTGCGTCATTGGCGATGACAGTGAGATCAGCCCTTATTCCGTGCTGGAAGATGCCGTGCTGGAATCCCTGTGTACCGTTGGGCCATTTGCCCGCTTGCGCCCTGGTTCTGAGCTGGCTGAGGGGGCGCATGTTGGCAACTTTGTTGAATTGAAAAAGGCGCGTCTGGGTAAAGGATCAAAAGCGGGTCACCTTAGCTATTTGGGTGATGCGGATATCGGTTCCGGTGTTAATATTGGCGCGGGAACGATCACTTGTAATTATGATGGCGCGAATAAACACAAGACCGTTATTGGTGACGATGTGTTTGTCGGTTCGGATACGCAACTGGTGGCGCCTGTTAATGTTGCCAGCGGCGTGACTATCGGCGCGGGCACGACGGTCACGCGCGATGTGGCGGAGAACGAACTGGTTATCAGCCGTGTGAAGCAGAAACATATTGCTGGCTGGCAACGTCCGGTGAAGAAAAAATAGTCATTGAGTGATATACCTCCGCTTGTAGCGGAGGTTGCTTTGTTCTGTGTTCTGGTCTCCCAGAGTACAAAACAAAACATAATAATCCCCAACTCTCTACAAGGCTCGGGGAACCCGGAAAAACCGGAACAATCAGGTCTAAGACATCCCTGGTGACACAATATGTCACTTTTATAGGAATACCATCGATGTGTGGAATTGTAGGCGCAGTTGCGCAACGTGATGTTGCTGAAATTTTGTTAGAAGGTTTACGCCGTCTTGAGTATCGCGGCTATGACTCTGCGGGTCTTGCGGTTGTTGACAGCCAAGGAAACGTCGCCCGTTTACGCCGTCTGGGGAAGGTGCAGATGTTGTCTCAGGCTGCCGATGAGTGTGAACTGCACGGCGGTACTGGCATCGCGCATACCCGTTGGGCAACGCACGGTGAACCTTCTGAAGAGAACGCACACCCGCATATTTCTGAACATATCACTATCGTCCATAACGGCATTATCGAAAACCACGAGCCGCTGCGCGAACTGATGATCGGTCGTGGCTATCGTTTTGTTTCTGAAACCGACACGGAAGTGGTTGCCCATCTGGTTCATTTTGAGCAACAGCAGAATGGTGGAACGCTGGTCGACGTCGTTAAGCGTGTGATCCCACAACTGCGCGGTGCCTATGGCATGGTTGTGCTGGATAACCGCGATCCAAGCGTACTGGTTGCTGCACGCTCAGGTAGTCCACTGGTGATTGGTCGCGGTGTTGGTGAGAACTTCATTGCCTCCGATCAGCTGGCGCTGTTGCCTGTTACTCGTCGCTTCATGTTCCTGGAAGAAGGCGACGTGGCGGAAATTACCCGTCGTGACGTGCGCGTGTTTGATAAATCTGGTCAGCTTGCCACACGCGAAGAAATTGAATCAAAAGTGAATTACGATGCCGGTGACAAAGGTGCATATCGTCACTACATGCAGAAAGAGATCTACGAACAACCGATGGCGATCAAGAACACCCTTGAAGGGCGTTTCAGCCACGGCGAGATCAACCTTTCTGAACTCGGCCCGAAAGCGGATGAACTGCTGGCAAAGGTTGAGCACGTTCAGATTATCGCCTGCGGTACGTCCTACAACTCCGGTATGGTTTCCCGCTACTGGTTTGAAGCGCTGGCTGGTATTCCGTGTGACGTGGAGATTGCTTCCGAGTTCCGCTATCGCAAACCTGCCGTGCGCAAGAACAGCCTGATGATTACCCTGTCTCAGTCTGGTGAAACGGCGGATACGCTGGCGGCGCTGCGTTTGTCCAAAGAGTTGGGCTACCTGGGTTCACTGGCTATCTGTAACGTTGCGGGCTCCTCGCTGGTACGTGAATCCGATTTGGCACTGATGACCAAGGCGGGCGTAGAGATTGGTGTGGCTTCGACTAAAGCTTTTACCACTCAGCTTACCGTTCTGCTGATGCTGGTGGCGCGTGTTGGTCGTCTGCGCGGCATGGATGCGCAGATTGAGCATGACATCGTTCATGGTTTGCAGGCGCTACCTGCACGTATTGAGCAGATGTTGTCTCAGGACAAGCTCATCGAATCTCTGGCTGAAGGTTTCTCTGACAAACACCATGCGCTGTTCCTTGGTCGTGGCGATCAGTACCCGATCGCGATGGAGGGCGCGCTGAAGCTGAAAGAGATCTCTTATATTCACGCTGAAGCCTATGCGGCGGGCGAGCTGAAACACGGCCCGCTGGCGCTGATTGATGCAGACATGCCAGTTGTCGTGGTGGCACCGAACAACGAGCTGTTGGAGAAATTGAAATCCAACATCGAAGAAGTTCGGGCGCGCGGCGGTGAACTGTATGTCTTTGCTGACGAAGATGCTGGCTTCACCAGCAGCGAAAATATGAAGATTATTCCGCTGCCGCATATCGAAGAAGTCATTGCGCCAATCTTCTATACAGTGCCATTGCAGCTGCTGTCTTATCATGTCGCGCTGATTAAAGGCACGGATGTCGATCAGCCGCGTAATCTGGCGAAATCCGTTACTGTAGAGTAATTCTCCGGTATTTTATTCGTGAAGATTATCCGCCTTATGTCGATAAACATAAGGCGGATTTTTTATGTGTTTGATTTATTTGTTTTTTAAGTTGAAGTCTTTTCTTAGAAAAACGTATTTTGTGTAATAAGTCACAATCCCTTGTTTTATGGTTTTTTTGTCAAGTTATATCTATTTTGTGTAAAATAGTTTTAATGGTGCATTAGTTTTACATCTTGCATCAGAAACGAATTCTTTTTGGCAGTGATGTTTTTGTTTGATAGGGATTTTATGAAAAAACAGATTATTTTCGCCGCGTTAGCCTCTGTTCTTATCCTAACTGGTTGTGCTGAGCGTACGGTTCCGGTAGCGAATGTGACACAGTCCATCACCGGGCAACACACAACCGAACAGGTAAAAAATGCCATTATTGAAGCTGGGCAAAAAAGTAAGTGGGTGATGTCTCAGGCGTATGTAGGGGCGATTGATGGTCGTTTAGTTCAGCGCAGCCATGTGGCCAATGTCCGCATTACCTATTCGCAAACCAGTTATTCCATCAGCTATGTTGGGAGTGAGAATTTGTTGGCGGGAGGTGGGAAGATTCACCGCAATTATAATAATTGGATAAAAAAACTGGATTATGAAATTCAATTAACACTCGCGAGCCAGCAGATTAAATAATTTATTAGGGCCGAATACCCCTACGTAATTCGGTCATTTTTATCTTTGTTCGTTTTAAGGGAAAACACCGTGTGCTCGCCTCTAAAAAGCAATAATGAATGCTCGAAATTTCCATTATCGCTTTGATCTTACAGCGCTATACGGCACCGGGAAGAAGGCAGTATGAGATTAGCATTTTCAATCCTTGATTGGCAGGCCAGCGCGCCAGGCCTAAGTAGCGCGGACGATTGGCTAACGTGGTCGCAAGAGTCTGCTGCTATCAATGCCGAGCAGCCTTTGGATAAATGTCGACATTTACCCATGATGATGGCTCGTCGCCTCAATCAAGGGAGCCGTTTGGCAGTCGATAGTGGGTTAGCGTTACTGCGTCGTCAGTCGGTTGATGCCATTGTTTTCACCTCTCGCCACGGCGAATTGGAACGTAACCTGAGTATCCTGAAAGCGCTTTCAGAAAATGAAAATGTTTCTCCTACTGATTTTGCGATGTCAGTACACAATGCGGCAGTAGGAAGCCTGACTATCGCGGCGAAAGCCCCACTGGTTTCCACATCAATTGCCGCAGGAATGGACTCTTTCCAGCAAGGCCTCATCGAAGCGAAGGCATTACAGGCTGCGGGATACAGCAATATTCTCTTGGTTGATTTTGATGGTGAGATTCCTGATTTCTACCACCCACATGTCCCGGCAGATATGCCTCGTTATCCTTACGCCGTCGCCCTACTGCTAGGGGATGGCGATGAAATGGTTTGTGAGTCTCGACCACGGGGGGAACCTCACCGTGGTGATTCACCACAAAGTCTGTTGTTTTTGCATGCTTTTCTTGCCAGAAAAACGAGTTTCTCCTTATCAGGCGAACGCCTTGACTGGACGTGGGAGAGAGGGAATGTCTGAGTCATCGCTGGTTCTTCGTCCTTCTGCTCATCTGAATCGTTTATGGCGATTAACGATGACTGGCGTGTGTTTTGCTATGTTTGGCGTTGGCGGTTTACTGCTTTCTCTGGTGTGGTTCAATCTGCTGCTGATTCAGCGAGATACCACTCGCCGCCGCCAGTTGGCTCGCCGCAGCATTTCCGCCAGCTTCCGATTTTTTTTATGCAGTGCCCGCAGACTCGGGGTGCTGGATTACCGTATTGACGGTATCGAAACCTTACAGCGCGATCGCGGCTGTTTGATTGTTGCCAATCACCCGACGTTAATTGACTATGTTTTGCTGGCATCTGTTATGCCAGATGCCGACTGTCTGGTTAAGGCTGATTTACAGAAAAACCTGTTTTTCCGCGGCGTTATTCGTGCAGCGGATTATCTGCTCAACAGCCAGTCTGATGCGCTATTACCGGACTGTCAGCAACGGATAGATAACGGTGATGCGATCATTATCTTCCCCGAAGGCACACGTACGCGTTATGGAGAACCTCTTGTTCTGCAACGCGGTGCTGCAAATATTGCGGTGCGTTGCGGCTGTGATTTGCGCGTCGTGCATATTCGCTGTAGCCAAAAAACATTGGGAAAACAAAGCCGTTGGTATCACGTTCCGCCTGAAAAACCGTATTTCACGGTGAGCGTGCGCGAACGTATCAGCAGCGACATTTTTATGGCGCCTGAAGAGGCGCGATCCTTGGCGGCTCGCCGTTTGAATCGCCTTTTGCAGCAATCGTTAACACCAGAAAACTGATTATCATTTGGAACACATATGGAAAGTATATTTATTGAAATCAAAGAGATGATTATCGAATCTCTTAACCTTGAAGATATCAGTGTGGATGAAATAGAAACGGATGCCCCGCTGTTTGGTGAAGGCCTTGGTCTGGATTCTATCGATGCACTGGAACTGGGATTAGCAGTAAAAAACCGCTATGGCGTTGTACTTTCTGCTGAAAGTGAAGAAGTACGCCAACACTTTTTTTCCGTTGCAACCCTTGCAGCTTTTATCAACACTCAGCGCGCAGTGAGTGCCTGATAGTAAAATAAAATGAGTTGATGATGGATAAAAACGAAATTTATCAGGAAATTACAGGATTACTGGTCAAGCTGTTTGAGCTGGATGCCGATGAGATCAAACCTGAATCCCGCCTCTATGAAGATCTTGAGTTAGATAGCATTGATGCGGTGGATATGGTGGTTCACCTGCAAAAACGCATCGGGCGTAAAATATCACCAGAAATTTTTAAATCTGTGCGTACTGTGCAGGATGTGGTTGATGCGGTAGAAAACCTGCTCCGTGAAGGTTAATGAGTCCGCTAAGTGATGCGTGTCCTTATAAGCAGTCTGAACATCGTCATGACGCTCGCCTGGCCTTTTCTGGCCTGGTTTAGCATCACGCACCCTGAGCATCGTTGGTTACTTGCGGTATTGGCGCTGACGTTTGTTCTGCGTTTCGCTACGTTGCGTGATAAGAACAATTTATTTGCAAACAACGTGTTCAAGGGGACCGCTCTGTGGCTGGCTGCGACGGGGGTTGCACTTTCTGTTGCCAGTTTATTATTGCGCGATGGTGGTTGGCTGCTGTGGTATCCCGTTGCGGTAAATAGCGTCATGTTGATGCTTTTTGGTGGTTCACTTTATAGCGGCATACCGCTTGTCGAACGCCTTGCCCGACTTCGGGAACCTGAACTTCCGGCTCAGGCTATTTCCTATACGCGTTGTGTGACGAAAGTCTGGTGTTGGTTTTTTATTTTTAACGGCAGTATCGCCGTGCTGACCTGTCTTGTCGGCAATCTTCATTGGTGGACGTTATGGAATGGCGCGATCAGCTATGTACTTATGGGATTGTTGATGGGGGGAGAGTGGTTGATACGCCAGCGTCTGAGGAAGCGCGTATGAACGGGTTCACTGTCCGCGCCGTCAATGACTGGCTGTCGGGGAATGATGCCCCCCAGCGCATTGTTGCCAGCAATGGTGCCAGTACGTTCACGTTGAGCATGCTGAAAGCGCAGGTGATTGCGCTTTGTCAGCAGCTAAGCCTGCGGAATGAGACGCGTTGGGCGCTGTGTTTTGAAGACAGCTACTGCTTCACCATCGGGCTTCTTGCTGCTCTACATGCGGGAAAAACCCCTGTCATCCCAGGGCACTGCCGCCAATCAGTATTAGAAGAACAGGCGGATGAATTTGATGGGGTATTGACCGATGTGTCGCTGCATCTAAACTGCCCGATATTTACCCTGATGGCCGAGACAGTGAGCGTCACTAATGCTGTATTGCCCTCTATACCCGATGATGCCTGTGTTGTCTTGTTCACGTCAGGATCTACTGGGAAGCCGCGTCAGATTGTTAAACCTGTGCGCTGTCTTGATGAGGAGTCGCGTTGGCTGGCGGATCGCTGGGGGACGCATTTGCAAGGCTGTGATGTGATCGCTTCCGTTACCCACCAGCATTTATATGGGCTGACGTTTCGCATCTGGCTACCTATGGCGCTGGGACTGCGCTTTGATAGCCGCCAACTGCTTTATACCGAACAGCTTACTTCACAAAACCGCCATCAGCGTCACGTGTTTATCAGTAGTCCGGCATTCTTACGCCGCATCGATCGTGCGCTTTCTGCCCCTCTATGTTCGTTGATCGTCTCTGCGGGAGGAACATTACCCTGGCTGCATGCGGAAGCGGCTGCGGAGTGGTTTATGCACCCCATCAATGAGATATACGGCAGTACAGAAACGGGCATTTTGGCCTGGCGCTCGCGTGAGACGGATGCCGTGCCGTGGCAGCTGTTTCCCGGAGTGTCACTACGCCGTGATGACCAGGATGACTGGTGGGCACAATCAGCGCTGATTCCCAATGTTCAGGGACACAAGCTGGATGACCGATTGGTGTTTGATGAAGGCGGTCATTTTCAACTGTGTGGCAGACATGACCGAGTGGTGAAGATCGAAGACAAGCGCATCTCGCTAAGCGAGATAGAACGGCGTTTACTCGATCTGCCTGATATTGCTGATGCGGTTGCGCTTCAGGTGACGCGTCCAGAGCGTAGCGGTATTGGCGTGGTGCTGGTGTTGAATACCTCTGACAAGACCGTTGACTTACCGAATTTGAAACGCCAATGGCGGCATGAATTACAAAAATGGCTGGAGCCATTAGCGATGCCGCGTTTCTGGCGCATCGTCGACGTTATTCCCCACAATAGCCAGAGTAAACGTGCCTGGCCGCAGATACAGGAATTGTTTCATGTTGCCCGTTGAGCTTATCCGGCACGATGTAAAGAAGACGGATGAAACGTCTCAGATTGAATTGATGCTACAGGTTGACCCTGACCTGTTCTGGTTCAATGGCCACTTTACGGGCCAGCCGCTGTTGCCTGGCGTGGCCCAGTTGGATTGGGTCATGCATTACGCGACGACGGTATTGGCGCAAGGGTGGACGTTCTTATCTATTGAAAATATTAAATTCCAGCAGCCGATTTTGCCTGGAAGAACGCTGCGTCTGGTGTTGATATGGCACGCGGGAAAGCAATGGTTAACCTTTAGCTACACCATTCTGGATGGCGATACTGAGCGCACTGCCAGCAGCGGAAAAATAAAGCTCACGCCGATTATGGAAGACAGTCCATGTCAGTAAATGGCGAATTCTCGCCCTGCGTGGTGATCCCCTGTTATAACCACGGAGCTATGATGGCGTCGGTGCTGGTGCGCCTGGCACCGCTGGCGCTGCCGGTTTTTATTGTTGATGATGGCAGCGATGCGGCTACGCAACAGGTTCTCGACCAGCTGTCTGCGGAACATGACGGTGTGACGTTAATTCGTTTGGCGCACAACAGCGGGAAAGGCGCAGCGGTGATGCGTGGTATCGAAGCCGCCGCGCAGGCTGGGTTTAGTCATGCTTTGCAGGTTGATGCCGACGGGCAGCATCAGATTGAAGATGCGCCGCTTCTGTTGGATGAGGCGAAAACGTATCCAGATTACCTGATTTCCGGTCGACCTCGTTACGATGACTCGGTGCCTAAATCACGCCTTTACGGGCGCTATGTCACTCACGTTTGGGTCTGGATTGAAACGCTATCCCTCTCCATCAAGGACAGCATGTGTGGTTTCCGTGTCTATCCGGTTGCGGCCACGTTATCGCTTCTCTCCCGTAAGTCTCTCGGTCGCCGTATGGATTTCGATACGGAAATTATGGTGCGACTGTACTGGGCAGGAACGCCCAGCCGCTTTATTGAAACAGCAGTCACGTATCCAGAAAATGGTCTGTCTCATTTTGATGCGTTGCACGATAACCTGCGGATTTCCTGGATGCATACTCGCCTGTTTTTCGGCATGCTTCCGCGTATTCCGGTGTTACTCATGCGGCAACGTCAGCAGCACTGGGCGGGTGTATCGGAGCGTAAGGGCTTACTCGGTATGCGGTTTATGCTGGCGGTATATCAACGGTTAGGTCGTGGGGTGTTTACCCTGTTTCTCTGGCCGGTTATCGCGTTTTACTGGTTAACCGGCCGCACCGCACGTCAGGCGTCTCAGTCATGGCTGAGGCAAATCGGGGATTATGCGCATCAGCAAGACATCCTGCTGCCTAAACCACTCAACAGCTATCACCATTTTCTCCGTTTTGGTCAGGCAATGCTGGATAAAATTGCCAGCTGGCGTGGCGATCTACACTGGGGCCGCGATATTGATTTTGCCCCTGGCGCGCGGGAAGCCATTGAGCATGGCAGGCAGAAAGGGCAGCTGATTTTGGCTTCGCACCTCGGTGATATCGAGGTCTGTCGGGCGCTGGCACCGCAGGTGAGTGGGCTGGTGATTAACGCACTGGTGTTTACGGAAAACTCTCAGCGTTTTAAGCAGGTGCTGGAAGAGATCGCGCCGCAGGCCGGTGTGAATCTTATCCCTGTCAGCAATATTGGGCCAGATACCGCAATTATGCTGCAACAAAAGCTGGATGCCGGTGAATGGGTAGCGATTGTCGGCGATCGCACGGCGGTACATCGTCAGCGTGGCGGTGTACGCCGCGTGGTGTGGAGCTCGTTTTTGGGAAAAGAGGCGCCTTTCCCTCAAGGGCCTTTTGTACTGGCTGCGGCGCTACGTTGCCCCGTATTACTGATGTTTGTTATTCGCGAGCAGAAAAAGCTGCGTGTCTACTGCGAACCCTTTGCCGATAGCATTACGTTGCCGCGTCCAATTCGGCAGCAGGCCTTACAGCAGGTTGTCGATCGCTATGCCGAACGGCTGGCGCACTATGCGCTGAAATCCCCACTCGACTGGTTTAATTTTTTTGATTTCTGGAGTCTGCCTGATGATGACGGCCGAGCTGCTGGGAAAAAGGAGTCATAGTGCTAAACGATCCCCGCTTAAGCCATGAAGTTGAACTAACCGTATCTTTCCATGATTGCGATCCGATGGGCGTGGTGTGGCACGGTAACTATTTTCGATTTTTTGAAGTGGCGCGCGAGGCGCTGCTTAGCAAATTTAACTATGGCTATCGTGAGATGCAGGCATCTGGCTATGTGTGGCCTGTGGTGGATACACGGGTGAAATATCGTGCCGCGCTGACTTACGAACAACGTATACGCATTCGCGCCACTATCGAAGAAGTCGAGAATCGTTTGCGCATCGCTTACCTGATTTTCGATGCTGAAAGCGGCCAACGCACGACGACTGGCTATACGATTCAGGTCGCGGTACAGGAAGGATGTCGTGAGCTGAGTTTTGTTTCTCCCTCTATTTTATTTGAGCGCCTTGGAGTGACGCCATGATACGACTGATTGTCGCGGTTTTTGTGCTATTGAGCGGTGTGGCGCAGGCCGTTACGCTGGATGATTTACAACAGCAATTCAGTAGCCAGCCTGTTGTACGCGCCGATTTCACCCAACTGCGTGAAATAAAAGGCATGGCAAAGCCGCTTAAATCCGGCGGTCAACTGCTGATCGCGCAGGATAAAGGGCTGTGGTGGCATCAGGCAGCGCCATTTCCGCTGACGATGGTGTTGGACGAAACGCGCATGGTTCAGGTGATGAACGGGCAAGCACCGCAGATTGTCACGGCAGAAAGTAACCCGCAGATGTTTCAGTTTAACCACCTGCTACGTGCCTTATTTCAGGCCGATCGCCACGTATTAGAGCAGAATTTCGCCATCGATTTTACCGATCTCGGTAAGCAGCAGTGGCGGCTGGTGCTGACGCCAAAAACGTCGCCGTTAGATAAATTGTTCAACACGATTACGCTGAACGGTGGTGAGTTTCTTGACGGCATTGTGCTGGATGACCGCCAGGGCGACATGACCAGAATTACGCTGAGTAATCAGCGGCTCGAACCTCGGAAGCTAAGCGATGATGAGTTACAGCGTTTCGTTTTCTGACGGTCTCCGTCGCGCGGCGCTGGTTTGGATTGGCTGCTGTATCGTGCTGATGGCAACACTGGCGCTGCTGCTACCGAAGTCGCAGATCAACAGTAGCGTATTGGCACTGTTACCTAAGCAATCGATGGGCGCACTTCCCCCAGAGTTACAGCAAGGCTTTATGCAGCGCCTGGATCGGCAGATGGTGTGGCTGGTGACACCGGGCAAGCAGGCGGAGCCCGCTGTGGCGGACTGGTGGTTGAAACACCTGCGCGCGCTTCCCGATCTACAGCAGGTCAACGGCCCGATTGATGCCGAACAGCAGCAGCGGTGGGGAAAATTCGTTTTTGAACATCGTAATGGTCTTGTCGATTCCACCACGCGGGCGCGGCTGGAGAATGGCGGAGCGGCACAGGCCGATTGGGTACTGGCACAGCTTTATTCCGCGTTTGCGGGCGTGAGCGGTAAGGAGTTAAATCACGACCCCTTGATGCTGGTGCGCGGCTCTCAGCTGGCGTTGCAACAAAATGCCAGCCAACTGGGATTGTCGCAAGGCTGGTTAACGGCAAAAGATGCGCAAGGCCGCACCTGGTATTTTCTGCACGGTGAACTCAGCGGTGGTTCTTTCGATATGGCGCGTAATCAGCAGCTGGTTGATAAACTGGGTGTTATTGAGCGAGAGCTAAAGGCTGAATATCCTGATGCCGAGGTATTAACACGCGGGACGGTATTGTTCAGCAACTATGCCAGCCAACAAGCTAAAAAGGATGTCTCTACCCTTGGCGTCGCCACCGTGGCTGGCGTGCTGTTGCTGATCTTCTTTGTGTTTCGTTCACCACGGCCGCTGCTGTTATGTGGATTATCGGTGAGCATCGGCGCGCTAGCAGGCACGGTTTTTACACTGCTGCTATTCGGTGAATTGCATTTGATGACGCTGGTGATGAGCCTCAGTATCGTCGGTATTTCAGCGGACTATACGCTCTATTATTTGACCGAACGGATGGTTCACGGCGGCCACGTTTCCTCAATGGAAAGCCTGAAGAAGGTGCTGCCAGCTCTGTTGCTCGCGCTGGGTACGGCGGTGGTGGCCTATCTGATCATGGCATTGGCACCGTTCCCCGGTTTACAACAACTGGCGGTGTTCGCCGCAACAGGGCTGACGGCTTCCTGTTTGACCGTGGTGTGCTGGTATCCTTTTCTGGTTAAAGGGCTACCCGTTAGACCAGTTCCCGCGATGGTGTTGATGGGGCGCTGGCTAGCCGCGTGGCGGCGTCAGCGCGCCGTGCGTTTTGGGATCCCGCTGGCGCTGTTGCTACTTTCTGTCGTGGGATTGCTGCGGCTGGAGGTCAATGACGATATTTCCCAGTTACAGGCGCTGCCGCAGGATTTGATGCAACAAGAGCGGCAATTGACGGCACTAACAGGTCAGAGCGCCGATCAAACCTGGTTCGTCGTCTATGGCGATAGCGCGGAGGAGACATTACAGCGTCTGGAACGGCTTGCCCCTAAACTGCGTGATGCGCAACAACAGGCGTGGTTAAAGCAGTATCGGCTACTGCCGCTTTCCTCTCTGGATCAGCAACAGCGTGACAGCCAGCTTATTGCTTCGGCCGCGCCTGCGGTTATCGAGCGTCTTAAAGACACGGGCGTTGATGCGGCCATGCCAGATGTTCGCCCTATGCCGGTCACGCCGGAGCGCTGGCTGAATAGCCCGATAAGTGAAGGGTGGCGACTGCTGTGGCTGACGTTACCCAATGGAAAAAGCGGTGTTCTGGTTCCGATAAGCGGCGTGAGCAATAGCGCTGCGCTGGGACAGATGGCCAAAACGCTGCCGGGTGTGGAGTGGATCGATAGAAAAGGAACCTTCGACGCGCTGTTCGGTTTCTATCGCGCCATGCTGGGATGGTTGCTGACGGCGGCGCTGGCCGTGATTGCGCTGAGCTACGTTATTCGCCTTGGGTTACGCCGTGGATTAGTTAATGTGGTGCCGTCGGTGCTGTCGCTAGGCTGCGGCCTGGCGGTTCTGGCACTGAGTGGTCATTCGCTGAACCTGTTCTCATTACTCGCGTTGGTTCTGGTTCTGGGGATTGGCATCAATTACACGCTATTTTTCAGCAATCCGCGCGGTACGCCGATGACCTCTCTATTGGCTGTGACGCTGGCGATGTGCGTCGCCCTACTGACGCTGGGTATGTTGGTTTTCAGTAGCACTCAGGCCATCAGCAGCTTCGGGATTGTGCTGTGTAGCGGTATTTTTACCGCCTTTTTGCTGGCGCCTCTGGCGTTGCCTGATTCAAAAGGGAAACGAAAATGACATTATTGCGACGCGGGCTTCTGCTCATTGGTGTGCTGGTATTGAGCAGTTGTGCCAGCAAGCAGCATGATGACAACCGTCCACAGGCGTGGCTCAAACCGGGTGTAAAAGTTACGCTACCCGCACCAGCGATTACCCCGTCGGTCAACGAACAGCAACTATTGACGGGAACCTTTGACGGTAAGCAACAATCTCTGTTGGTGATGTTGAATGCCGATGATAAGCAACTGTCGCTGGTTGGGCTTTCCTCTATCGGGATTCGTCTGTTTAAGGTCACCTATGATGCTCAGGGTATTCATACTGAGCAGTCCATTGTTCTGCCTCAGTTGCCGCCAGCCAGTCAGGTGCTGGCGGATATTATGCTGAGCCACTGGCCGATTGCCGTGTGGCAGACGCAACTGCCAGCCGGTTGGACGCTGAAAGATAGCGATGATAAGAGACAACTGCGTGACAATCGCGGCATGCTGATTACTGAAATTCGCTATATGACGCGGAATAGCCAGCGCGTACCGATCAGCGTTCAGCAATTTGTCTTTGGTTATCACATCGTGATTCAACATCTGGATAGCTAGCATGATTTACATTAACGCCGTTGGGGCACTGAATGCGCTGGGCAATAATCTGGATGAGATTGCTGACAACCTTGCCTGCGGCCATGCGCCAGGCATGCGTCCTGATTCTGAGTGGCTGCTGCATGATAAACCCTGTTGGACAGGGAATGTGGATGCGGAATTACCCGCTATCCCGGACGAATTAGCGGCGCATAACAGTCGTAATAACCAGCTATTGCTGGCCGCACTGGAACAAATCCGGCCTCAGGTGGACGCGGCTATCGCGCAGTTCGGCTCTGACCGAGTGGCAGTGGTTCTGGGAACCAGTACTTCAGGGCTGGATGAAGCCGATCGGTATGTCAGCGAAAATCTTTCCACTTATCACTATGCGCAGCAGGAACTTGGCGATCCTTCTCGATTTTTGTCTGCCTATCTGAAATTAAATGGACCCGCTTACACTATCTCAACGGCCTGCTCTTCCAGCGCCAGAGCGCTGATCAGCGGTAAACGGTTGATCGATGCCGGGCTGGTGGATGTGGCTATCGTTGGCGGCGCGGATACGCTGAGTCGTATGCCGCTAAATGGCTTCGATAGCCTTGAATCGCTATCTTCAACGCGCTGCCAACCGTTTAGTGAAGAACGCAATGGGATAACTATCGGTGAAGGCGTTGCGCTGATGTTGATCGGGCCGCAGCCCGATCGCGTGGCGATATTGGGCTTCGGAGAGTCATCCGATGCTTACCATATGTCGGCACCGCACCCGGAAGGCGAAGGGGCGATTCGCGCGATAAATATGGCGTTGTCGCAGGCTGAGTTGCAGCCTGAGGATGTGGGTTATATCAATTTACACGGTACCGCCACTCGCCTGAATGATCAGATTGAGGCTAATGTGGTTCACGCGGTTTTTGGTGAGCGCGTGCCTTCTAGTTCGACTAAACATCTCACTGGTCATACGTTGGGTGCCGCGGGGATTAGTGAGGCTGCGCTCTGTTGGCTACTTCTGACGCGGGATATTCCCTTACCTGCGCAGGATTTCTCACGCAGTCACCCCGATGTATCACTGCCATCATGCGGTTTGCTCCGTGAACCTGCACCGCTTACCCGATCGGTGATTCTGTCTAATTCCTTTGCGTTTGGCGGCAATAATACGTGTCTGATTTTGGGGAAGAACCATGAGTGAGTATCTGGCTGCGGCAGATTATCTGCCCCATTCAGCCCCGATGGTGCTGGTAGATGAGGTGATCCATGTTGATGACGATCATGCGCACTGTCGTGTGGCGGTCAGTCGCGAGGGGATTTTGGCACCGTTTCTTAATACTCAAGGACATTTACCTGCGTGGTTCGGTATTGAGATTATTGCACAGACGATCGGGGTCTGGTCTGGCTGGCATAGGCGTCAAAGTAACGAACTGCAAGAGAAGCCGCGCCCCGGAATGCTGTTGGGGGGACGGGGTTATCACTGCAAACAGGATATTTTTCCTGCTGGATCTCTGCTTGATGTGACCGTTACGCTGCTGATGCGTGACGACAAAGTGGGTAGCTTTGAGGGTGAGATTGCGATTGATGGAGAGAAGTATGCTTCTGGTCGGTTGAATACGTATCAACCCGATGAGCGAGAGTTAAAAATTCTTTTAGAACAGGGAAAGCCATTATGACAACCGGGAGAAAAAGCATGACGCGTTCTGTGTTAGTGACCGGTGCCAGCAAAGGGATCGGTCGAGCCATTGCACTGCGTCTGGCGGAAGATGGTTTTACTGTGGTTGTGCATTATCACCGTGATGAAAATGGAGCGAAGGAAACCTTAAGCCAGATTACGGAGCAAAACGGTTCCGGTCGTATTGTCAGCTTCGATATTGCCGATCGGGAAGCGTGTCGCACCGTTATTGAACAGGATATTGAGGTGCACGGTGCTTACTATGGCGTGGTCAGCAATGCCGGTATCACCTGCGATGGCGCCTTTCCCGCCCTCGACGAGCAGGCTTGGGATAGCGTGATTCACACCAATCTTGATAGCTTCTATAACGTGATTCATCCCTGTGTGATGCCGATGGTCGGTCTGCGTAAAGGTGGACGAATTATCACGTTGTCCTCTGTTTCCGGGATTATGGGGAATCGAGGTCAGGTCAACTACAGTGCAGCGAAAGCGGGCATTATCGGCGCAACGAAAGCGCTGGCTATCGAACTGGCGAAGCGAAAAATCACCGTAAACTGTATCGCACCCGGTTTGATTGATACGGGCATGATTCAAATGGAACCGATCGCCGTTGAAGAAGCAATGAAGATGATTCCCATGAAACGTATGGGGCAGGCGGAAGAAGTTGCAGGGCTGGCGAGTTACCTTATGTCCGATATCGCGGGTTATGTGACGCGTCAGGTAATTTCTATTAATGGGGGGATGCTGTGATGCGTCGTGTTGTGGTAACGGGAATGGGCGGCGTCACCGCGTTCGGTGAATCTTGGGAAAGCGTCTCTGACGGTTTGCGTGCAGGTCACAATGCTATACGTAAGATGCCCGAATGGCAGGTGTATGATGGCCTGAATACGCAGTTGGGTTCGCCGGTTGATAACTTTAACCTGCCAGAACACTACACACGCAAACGCATCCGTTCTATGGGGCGCGTATCTCTGATGGCGACCCGAGCTACTGAATTGGCGCTGGAGCAAGCGGGGTTGATTGGCCATCCGGTACTGACCAATGGTGAAACCGGCATTGCTTACGGTTCTTCAACCGGGAGCACGGGACCGGTGAGCGAATTTGCCACCATGCTGACAGAAAAGCACACCAATAATATTACCGGCACGACCTATGTACAAATGATGCCGCATACTACGGCGGTCAATGCCGGTCTGTTTTTTGGGCTGCGTGGCCGTGTGATTCCGACATCCAGCGCCTGTACGTCGGGGAGCCAGGCGATTGGCTATGCCTGGGAAGCGATTCGTCATGGTTACCAGACGGTAATGGTTGCTGGCGGCGCGGAAGAGCTGTGTCCGTCAGAAGCCGCTGTATTTGATACGCTGTTTGCCACCAGCCAACGCAACGATGCGCCAGAAACGACACCATCACCTTTTGACGCTAGCCGCGATGGTTTGGTTATCGGTGAAGGGGCTGGTACGTTAGTGCTTGAAGAGCTTGAACATGCTCTGGCGCGTGGTGCGACGATCTATGCTGAGCTGGTTGGGTTTTACACCAACTGTGATGCGGCACATATTACGCAGCCCCAGCGTGAGACCATGCAGATTTGCATTGAAGGCTCGCTACGCTGCGCGGGTTTGCAACCTTGCGATGTGGGTTATATCAGCGCCCACGGAACAGCAACCGATCGGGGGGATGTCGCGGAAAGTCAGGCTACCGCGGCCGTATTTGGTAAATCCACGCCAATTTCATCGCTAAAAAGCTATTTCGGCCATACGCTGGGTGCCTGTGGTGCGCTCGAGGCATGGATGAGTATTGAAATGATGCGTGAAGGTTGGTTTGCGCCAACGCTTAATTTACGGCAACCAGCGCAAGATTGTGGCGAACTGGATTACATCATGGGTGAACCACGGCATATTGAGACTGATTACATTCAGTCGAATAACTTCGCTTTCGGTGGCATTAATACATCGCTGATCTTCCGCCGTTGGCAATAATGGATTGAGACGTTAACGGGTTCATGATGAATAACAAACAACAATACCTGGATATTGCTGAAGGAAAGGGTGAAAGAGCGCCCTCCACGATGTTGGCCTTTTCTTCACAGGAAATGAGCTATCCGCTGTTGGAAAGCTTATTAGAGGCGCAGTCATTTTTTTCTGATGGTGAAATAAGCTATACCGAACAGGGGCAGGGTGGCTTCTTTTACTCCTGTCGTCATCATGATCGGGAGCTAACGTTTTATCTTGAGCTATCGGAGCGCGATCCTGAGAATAAAATCACGCCGATACACTCAACTGATGAGATTTCATCCGAACTGCTGGCGCAGGCTAATGCGGCAACCCAGGAAGTGATGGTCGAGTGTATTTTTGGGGCAAATCCGCTGGAAGATTACGTGCATCAGCTTCGCTTATTAAGCGCAGTGGTGCCGGACTTTCTCCTTGGCATTGATATGTCTGCTGCTGGCAACGTATTTACCCGTGAGTGGCTGCGTTTTCAGTTGGAAGATGATGTTCTGCCGGAAATCGAATCGCTCTATACCATTCATGCCGTGTATGACACCGAGAACGATCCGCCAACGACATTCTGGTTTCACTCGCATGGTCTGGCACGATGCGGCCTGACGGAGGCTGAACTCGTCATTCCAGAGACGCTCAGTTCTTATTATGGCATCCCGGATTTATTCAGAAGTTTTGTTAACAATGCGATTCAAAATCAGCGTATTACCTTCAATGAGCCTATCCTGTGTGGGCAAACGGACAGCGGCTATGAATATCTGGTGGCGTTACCGTTTGAAGAAGGGTTACGGCATGTTAATCAATCTACGCCGATTGACCAACTCCGGCCTCTGGAAGACATGCATTATGATCTAGAAGGCACGCCTGAAGGTGTGTTTCTGGGCGATCGCGCCGATCGGGATGATGTGCATCAGGAACCTTCTTGTATGCTGTTTCGTACCAACGAAGAAAACCCGGTACTGCAAACGTTCTTTAAAGGATTTGATGAGCAAAATGCCATCATGTTCTGGCGCACCAATGCGGAAACGGCAGAAATGTCGCGTAAGGCACAGCTGCGCTGGCGCTATTTCGTCAATATGTTTAAAAACTACCATGTGAGTGACGAACCGGCTAAGCAGGGTTTTTTAACTAAGCTGCTAAAAAAATCACCTAAGCCTGTCGAGAGTGAGTGGCGCTTTATGGTGAAATTTGGCATTCCTCATGGTGAAGAGGGCGAAGAGCGTGAACACATGTGGTTTATACCCGAAAAAATCCACGACACTGTAGTGACGGGAAAATTAATCAATCATCCGTTCTACGTTGAGGATATGCAGGAAGGTGGCGTATATTCAGTTGATATCTCGCGGGTCACCGACTGGGCGATTTATTATCAGGGTGATAGCTATAAGCCTGATACGATTTACAAACTGCTTAGTCATAGCCAGCCATATTTTCACTAGTGCGATAAAGGGCGATGTGATTTTTCATCGCCCCTCTCTTTTTTAGCTACCGTACACTACCGTGACCGACAGGGTCAGCCTCATCATTGCCCCTGCGTGGGGGCTGATGAATACCGTTCCCATTTATAATTGGGCCACAGCTTTCTTAATCCAAAGTGCTCTTGCCCTGCAATGATGCTATCACCACCATCATTCTTTTCTGCTATCTTCTCCCAGGGGTAAATTTCTGAAATGAGTTTGTCGTAGCATTCTTCTTTTTCTTTTTTCTTCTCTAATATAGAAGATACTGCATTGTCGGTTATTTTTAAGTCATATTCAGGGTAATGTATGTTCTCTAAAAAATTCCATGCTTCAAAGTTAACTGCATCACTTTCTATTTTTATAATAAAGCCATAACCTTTTTCTATTAGTCCATTTTCTGTTCTATTAAATGACGGCGTTTCAATTAGAGTGCCAAAATCTCTTTGCATGGCCTCTAAAACACCAAAGCCATTATGTATATGGCCGGATATAAAGAATGTCTTTGGGTGCTTTGATAATATTTTCTTTATCTCATCATCTTGTTCTCCAAATCCACCAAACAAATTAGAGCGCCAGTGCGTATCATTCAGTGGCTGATGAGAGATAACGAACTTCCTTCCCTTAACATTTTCAGATAGTTTCTTTTCGAACCATTCTAATGTTGAATTATCGTAGTAAGCCAGATCTTTTAGACCTCTATCAGTATTTAGCGCGATAAAATGGTGATCGCCAATAAAAATATCAAAACATGCATGCTTTTCTTCATGCTTTATTTTTTTAGCATTCATGTTTTTGTATTTTTCTATAATAAACTTGTAATAAGGATTGTCTTCGTCAGGATCTTTAGTCCATGATTTGCTATCAGGCCCTCTGACATCATGATTACCTAATATGGCTATTACTTTTTCATTCTCTCCTTGAAACGTATTTTCTACATACTCCATTACTTTACTAATATAATCAAGGCTATCGCTAATATCACCAGGGATGATAATGTTAGATATTTTATGATTTTCTTTTATATTGTTTAATGCCGTGGAGAATGACGATAGTAAATTATCATCACCTATATGCAAGTCACTGACTAAGGCTATTGATACTGCTTTTCCTTTGTCTTTATTGCTGGGTTGGTTTATGCATAGATCGGCGGTACTGGCATGAACAGGAAGCTGCATAGTGAGGGGCAGGAGTGCCGCAGATTGTATGAAAGTTCTTCTTTTCAATGTCGATCTCCTATTGAACACTTATGATAATTCCAGAATGGCTGTTGTCGTGATGTACGCATATCTCTCGTTTTTTGGTTGGAGCTTTTGACTCATTCCATCGTCATTGTCAGGTTTTTTTGAAAAACCTAACGAATAATATAGAGAATAACGTCGTTTTTTCCAAAAAAGTAAAAGTATCGTGCTGTCAAAACGGTTCTTACCATAAAACACAATTGTTACAGATTTTGCACAAGTGAAAGGAATATCGACGTTGCTTGATATAAATGGCTAGATCCGATCTATTTTTTATTCCCACGGAGCATGGGGCGTAAAGGCTATCAGCAATGAATCGATCGCGGCTCTGAGTCTCAGGGGCATCGTGAGTCCTTTGAGCCATACCATATGTATGGGCAGACCTGTTCCGCAACAGCCTACCAATACCTCGACCAACTCGCCTTTACGCAAGGCATCAGCGACTAGCCATTGTGGCAATTGCGCAATACCGTGGCCGGACAAGGCCGCCATCATCACCGCATCCATATTGCCTAATCGCAGCCGTGTTGGTGGTAAAACAGACTGGCACCCTCCCTTTTCGTTCTCGACTTTCCAAGGTTGCGCCTGGCCATTGCGCAGTAGGCCAATTCCCCTATGCATAGTTAAATCGCTTAGCTGCTGAGGATGCCCGCTTTGTGCCAGATAATCGGCTGAGGCGCATAAAACCTGCCGTTGTTCGCCCATTCTGCGTGCAACTAACCCCGCATGCTCTCCGATTTCACCGATCCGAATAGCAAAATCCATCCCTTCCTCTGCCAGATCGACAAGGCGATTGGAGAACTGAACGTCGATGTGTAATGCAGAGAAACGGTGCGTTAAGCGCAATAATTCAGGCATTATCCATCGCTGTCCGAATCGTTCTGGCAATGTTACGCGCAGATTGCCAGAAGGGATTATCGTGCGTGCCGCCAGCCGATTTTCAGCTTCTTCCAGCGCAGCTAATGCCTTAACGCAGTCTTCATAAAACAGCACACCTTCATCTGTTAATGACAGGCTGCGCGTGGTTCGATGAAATAACCTGATCTGCAACCTTGCTTCCAGCCGCGCTATTGCTTTGCCGACCGTTGAACGGGAAAGCCCGAGCTGCTCTGCGGCTCGACCGAACCCACCCGCCTGAACGGCCTGCACGAACGCCCGGATGTTGTTTAGCCGTTCACTTGAAATCATGTCTGTTCTCTATTGGCGATATCTTTTCCCATATTAAGCAAAAATATGCCCTGAATGGAGAAAGCTATCGCGAGGTAGACTTTTTCTCTTTCAGACGTTTCAGAGGAACAGCCATGAAGGCGAATTTTCCCCCGATACACACGGTTATTTCCCCTCAGTGGCGAGCATTGACTGGCATTTGTATTGCGAGCTTTCTTGGCTGTATTGATTTTACGATTGTGAATACCGCCATTCCGGCCATTCAGCAGCAGTTTGTTGCCAATATCGCGCATGTGCAGTGGGTGATGGGAATATTCATCATGGCGTTATGTACCAGTATGGTAATCGTTGGAAGGCTAGCCGATCGCGCGGGTCGTCGACGTGTACTTTATATCGGTATGGTGGTGTTTGGCGTGGCATCGTTGGGGGCGGGTCTGGCAGGCAGCGTGAATGAACTGATCGGATGGCGCTTTTTGCAGGGAGCATCTTGCGCTGTTTTATATACCGCTACAACGGTTATTTTGGCTGATATTTATCCAGCACAACACCACGGCCGTGTGTTAGGTATTTTATTTGTCGTCAATGGGCTGGGGTTGGCTATCGGCCCGGTGGCTGGCGGTCTTCTGGTGGATATTCTGGGCTGGCGATGGGTGTTCTTGCTTAATGTTCCACTGATTGCACTGAGTTTTGCTTTTTGCCTCGGGCACGTGCGGGAATCTCGTGTAGCGCAAGCGCCGCCTTTGGATGGTAAAGGATTATTCTTTTTTATCCTTTCCGTTGCCAGTGCGCTGTTAGTTATCAATCAGGGCGATCGTTGGGGATGGCTGAGTCTGCCATCATTAGCCTGTTTTTTACTGGCGGTGGTGGCGCTAGGGGGCTTGATTCGGGTTGAGCGGCGAGAACCTTTCCCTCTGATCGATCTCGATTTATTACGTCAGCCTGCCTTTCTACGAGTCTGTGTGCTGACATCACTCTTGGCGTTTTTCTACTGCGGCGCTTTTTTTCTTATGCCGATTCATCTTAGTGCGACGCATCATTATCGTGATGCTGTGCTTGGCCTGCTGCTATTGCCCACTACGGCCGCAATGGCATTGATCTCGCCGTGGGTGGGACGTTTGGCGGACCGTATTGGCCCTCGGTGGATACTGATGGTTGGCTTCTTCATGCTTGGGTTGTCTGCGGGTTTACAAAGCATGATCGATCGTGAGAGTGCGTTGGGCACTATGATCGTGGCTTTTACCTTAATGGGAGTAGGCTGGGGATGCATTTTAGGTCCCTCTGTTCTGGCCGCGCTCAAGGCTGTACATGCTGAACAGCAGGGGATTGCTATCGGCATTTCCTGGACGTTGCATAATTTGGGCGGTGCGGTAGGATTGGCGCTTGTCACACTCATCTATCATCGTACGGAACAGGGTTATCAGACCGCGATGCTATTACTGTGCGTCCTGTCATTACTGGGATGTCTCATTGCCAGCTATCGTGATAAACGCCTCTGAGAGGCCCTAAAATTTGGCGCTACAGCTGTTGGCGCCCCCGCCTATCCCCTATGTTGCTAAGCGATTTTCTTGAGTGTCATAAAACTGTCATATTGCGTACATTTTACTGTCACTAAATTGTCCTATTTTTCCTCCTGCGAACTACACTCTGATTTGATAACTCTGATTGATAACGACTCTGCGTCGACACGTCGAGTATCCCACAGGAGGGATTATGAAACTGATGCGTACCACTCTTGCCAGTGTTGTTGCGGCAACCTTTTCTCTGACGGCATTTTCTGCTTTTGCTGCTGCTAACCTCACCGGTGCCGGTGCGACATTCCCAGCGCCTGTTTATGCCAAATGGGCTGACTCCTATCAAAAAGAAACCGGCAATAAAGTTAACTATCAAGGGATCGGTTCTTCTGGCGGTGTAAAACAGATTATCGCTAAAACGGTAGACTTCGGGGCTTCTGATGCGCCGCTGGCTGATGACAAATTAGCACAGGATGGTTTGTTCCAGTTCCCAACCGTTATCGGTGGCGTGGTACTGGCAGTGAACGTTCCTGGTATCAAATCTGGCGAATTGACGCTGGACGGTAAAACACTGGGTGATATCTACCTGGGCAAAATCAAAAAATGGAACGACCCAGCGATCACCAAGCTGAACCCGAATGCCAAGCTGCCGGATCAGGACATCGCTGTGGTTCGTCGTGCTGACGGTTCTGGTACTTCTTTCGTTTTCACCAGCTACCTGGCGAAAGTGAACCCAGAGTGGAAAGAGAAGATTGGTGCAGGTTCTACTGTGAACTGGCCGACCGGTCTGGGCGGTAAAGGTAACGATGGTATCGCAGCGTTCGTACAGCGCCTGCCTGGTTCTATCGGTTACGTAGAATATGCGTATGCCAAGCAGAACAACCTGGCTTACACCAAACTGATTTCTGCCGATGGCAAATCAGTTAGCCCGACCGAAAAAAGCTTCAGCAACGCGGCTAAAGAGATCGACTGGAGCAAGTCTTTTGCTCAGGATCTGACCAACCAGAAAGGTGCTGATGTATGGCCAATCACGTCAACCACATTCATCCTGGTTCATACCAAGCAGGATAAGCCTGAGCAAGGTGCTGAAGTGTTGAAATTCTTCGACTGGGCATTCAAGAAAGGCGGCGAGCAAGCAGAAGCGCTGGATTACGCCACCCTGCCAAAAGAAGTGGTTGAGCAGATCCGTGCTGCCTGGAAAACTCAGGTAAAAGACAGCAGCGGTAAAGCACTGTACTAATTAATCGACACCGTCGTGTTGATAACCAGAGCGTGATGAGGTTGTCAGGCTCTGGGAATACGGTAGTGGAATAACACGTCGTATCGGGGTGGAGAGGTGATAAGCCTCTCTGCCTTAAATAGTTTATCAAATGCAGTTAAAACGAGAAGAGAGACGTATGGCGGAGTACAAGCCAACTATCAAAGCCCCAGGAAAATATGGCGATATCCTCTTCAGCACGCTGGTAAAACTGGCGGCGCTGGTCACGCTACTGCTATTGGGAGGCATTATTGTTTCCCTGATTGTGGCGTCCTGGCCCAGCATCGAGAAGTTCGGTTTTTCCTTCTTGTGGACGAAAGAGTGGGATGCGCCCGCAGAGCAGTTTGGTGCACTGGTTCCAATTTACGGTACCGTTGTGACCTCACTGATTGCCCTAATTATTGCGATCCCGATTAGCTTCGGGATTGCGTTATTTCTGACAGAACTGGCACCAGCATGGCTGAAACGTCCGCTTGGCGTGGCGATTGAATTGCTGGCGGCTATTCCGAGTATTGTTTATGGCATGTGGGGCCTGTTCATTTTCGCCCCGCTGTTTGCCGAATATTTCCAACAGCCGGTAGGCAACGTCCTGTCTGGTATTCCTATTGTTGGTGCGTTGTTCTCTGGCCCGGCGTTCGGGATTGGTATTCTGGCGGCTGGCGTCATTCTGGCCATCATGATTATCCCGTACATTGCCGCGGTCATGCGTGATGTGTTTGAGCAAACGCCGGTGATGATGAAAGAGTCTGCCTACGGCATTGGCTGTACGACGTGGGAAGTGATCTGGCGCATTGTGCTGCCTTACACCAAGAACGGTGTCATCGGCGGGGTGATGTTGGGATTGGGGCGAGCCTTGGGGGAAACCATGGCGGTCACCTTTATCATCGGTAACACCTACCAGCTCGACAGCGCTTCACTGTATATGCCCGGTAACAGTATTACCTCTGCGCTGGCGAACGAATTTGCCGAAGCTGAATCCGGCCTGCACACCGCGGCGCTGATGGAGTTGGGGCTGATTCTGTTTGTGATTACCTTTATTGTTCTGGCGTGTTCAAAGCTGATGGTTATGCGTCTGGCAAAAAATGAGGGGGCGCGCTAATGGCTACATTAGGCATAGAACAAGAAGCCGCACTGGAACGCTCACGGCGTAAAATGCAGGCCTGGCGTCGCCAGAAAAACCGTATTGCCCTGTTTTTATCCATGTCTACGATGGCCTTCGGCCTGTTCTGGCTGGTATGGATCCTGTTCTCGACCGTTACCCGAGGCGTGGATGGCATGTCTCTGGCGTTATTTACCGAGATGACGCCGCCGCCAAATACGGCGGGTGGTGGTTTGGCGAATGCCATCGTCGGTAGTGGATTGCTGATCCTGTGGGCGACGCTACTGGGTACTCCGCTGGGCATTATGGCGGGCATCTATCTGGCGGAATACGGTCGTAAATCCTGGATTGCCGAAGTGATTCGTTTCATCAACGACATTCTGCTGTCAGCGCCTTCGATTGTGGTGGGTCTGTTTGTCTACACGCTGGTGGTGGCAAAGATGCAGCACTTCTCCGGTTGGGCGGGGGTGATTGCGTTGGCGCTGTTGCAGGTGCCGATTGTGATTCGTACCACCGAGAATATGCTCAAACTTGTGCCGGATAGCCTGCGTGAAGCGGCTTATGCGCTGGGGACGCCGAAATGGAAAATGATTTCTGCGATTACGCTCAAGGCATCGGTATCAGGCATCATCACCGGGGTATTACTGGCTATCGCGCGTATTGCCGGAGAAACGGCACCGCTGCTGTTTACGTCGCTGTCGAATCAGTTCTGGAGCACGGATATGATGCATCCGATTGCTAACCTGCCGGTCACCATCTTCAAGTTTGCCATGAGCCCGTTTGTGGAATGGCAACAACTGGCTTGGGCGGGTGTATTGCTGATTACGCTGTGCGTTCTGCTTCTGAATATTCTGGCGCGTGTTATTTTCTCCGCTAAGAAACATTAAATAAATTCAAGGCGTTGCCAGGCGGCGCCAGGAAAAAGAGAGAAGTCTTGATGAGTATGACTACTGAGACATCCAACAAAATCCAGGTACGCGATCTGAATTTCTATTACGGAAAATTCCATGCGCTGAAAAACATCACGCTGGATATTGCCGCGAATCAGGTTACCGCGTTTATCGGCCCGTCCGGCTGTGGTAAGTCCACGCTGCTGCGTACGCTGAACAAAATGTATCAGCTCTACCCTGAGCAGCGCGCCGAAGGCGATATCCTGCTGGATGGCAATAACATCCTGACCGATAAGCAAGATATCGCGCTGTTGCGTGCCAAGGTAGGTATGGTTTTCCAGAAGCCGACGCCGTTCCCGATGTCTATTTACGATAACATCGCGTTTGGTGTTCGCCTGTTTGAGAAACTGTCCCGTGCCGATATGGATGAACGAGTCCAGTGGGCATTGACCAAAGCGGCGCTGTGGCAGGAAACAAAAGACAAGCTGCACCAGAGCGGCTATAGCTTGTCCGGTGGTCAACAGCAGCGTTTATGTATTGCACGCGGTATTGCGATTCGCCCGGATGTCCTGCTGCTGGATGAACCTTGTTCTGCGCTCGACCCGATTTCTACCGGCCGCATTGAAGAGCTGATCTCCGAGCTGAAAAAAGATTACACCGTGGTCATCGTGACTCACAACATGCAGCAGGCGGCGCGTTGTTCAGATCATACGGCGTTTATGTATTTGGGTGAGCTGATTGAGTTCAGCGATACTGATACCCTGTTTACTGCCCCTCGGCAGAAACAGACTGAAGATTACATCACCGGTCGTTACGGTTGATTAGGAAAGCATCATGGATAATCTGAATCTGAACAAACACATTTCCGGTCAGTTTAACGCCGAACTGGAACACATCCGCACGCAGGTCCTGACCATGGGCGGACTGGTGGAGCAGCAGCTGAGTGACGCGATTACCGCGATGCATAATCAGGACGCGGAGCTGGCTCAGCAGGTAATTGAAGGCGACGCCAAAGTCAACATGATGGAAGTGGCGATTGATGAAGCCTGCGTGCGCATTATTGCAAAACGTCAGCCTACTGCCAGCGATTTGCGTCTGGTGATGGCGATCATCAAAACCATCTCCGAACTGGAGCGTATCGGCGACGTAGCGGATAAAATCTGTCGCACTGCGCTGGAGAAATTCTCCCATCAGCATCAGCCACTGCTGGTTAGCCTGGAATCATTAGGGCGCCACACCGTGCAGATGCTGCATGACGTGCTGGATGCTTTTGCCCGTATGGATCTGGACGAAGCGATTCGTATTTATCGCGAAGATAAGAAAGTGGATAAAGAGTACGAAGGGATTGTGCGTCAGCTGATGACTCACATGATGGAAGATCCTCGTACTATCCCGAGTGTACTGACTGCGTTGTTCTGCGCTCGTTCTATCGAGCGTATCGGCGATCGTTGTCAGAACATCTGCGAATTTATCTTCTACTTCGTCAAAGGCCAGGATTTCCGTCACCTTGGCGGCGACGCGCTCGAGAAGTTGCTGGCGCAGAAAGAGCAGAAAGAACAAGAGTAAGCCCGTTCTTCGGTTTATCACGCTGACGCCCTGCTTGCAGGGCGTTATTTTTTATCACGATTTAGTTTTTATCAGGATAGTGAATCAAATCGTGGAAGCGCACGGTGGTATCGGTAGGGTTGTGATAGCGGTGTTCTCTGTCAGCAACAAAGCGCAGGGCATCACCAGCGGATAATAAGCGAGTCTGCCCATCAACGGTAATCTCCAACCGGCCTTCCAGCACAATAATATGCTCGATCACCCCGCTTTCGTGCGGTGATGAGGTGCTACTGGCTCCGGCTGCCAGTTCAATAACCAACACATCAAAACGCAGCTTTTCATCGAAGGGGAAGAGTGGCACAACGTACATTCCCGCCTTGTTTTCCCTGAATGTTGAACCTGTCCCTGAGCGATACGTCACGTCTTCATCCGCGAGCGTCGGTTCAATAAAGGTAGAGAATGCGACATTCATACCCGTCGCAATTTTCCATAGGGTAGCAACCGTCGGGCTGGATTCGCCACGCTCGATCTGGCCCAGCATCGCTTTGCTCACCCCTGTTGCTGCTGCTGCCCGCGTGAGGCTCCAGCCTTTCCCTTGCCTTAATGCTTTTAATGTATCGCCAATGCGGCTGGTTAGTTCATCAGACATCAATGCAGGCTCCCGCTTGTGCGTTATAGCGCACGCTGCTATGTTAACGCTTTCTGTGCGTTATAGCGCACGATAAGAGTGGGATGCTATACCATGCCAGCAGCATTTGCGCTAAAAGATGTCACCTTTTCGACTCTCATCACCGGTTTTGTTGCGGTGCTGGTGGGGTACACCAGCTCGGCCGCTATCATTTTTCAGGCAGCGGAAGCGGCGGGGGCGAGTGCAGTACAAATCGGCGGCTGGTTAACCATGTTAGGGATTGCTCAAGGGCTGGCTTCTATTAGCCTGTCGCTGTATTACCGCGCCCCGATACTGGCAGCGTGGTCAACACCGGGGGCGGCGCTGCTGGTCACCAGCCTGCCGGGTACGTCGCTCAATGAGGCGATTGGTGTGTTCCTGTTTGCCTCTGCGCTTATCTTTATCTGCGGGATCACGGGTCTGTTTGCCCGCCTGATGAATGTGATTCCGCAGGCTATTTCTGCCGCGATGCTGGCGGGGATTCTGCTGCGTTTTGGCGCGGATGCATTTCTCTCTCTGCAACAGGATTTCTGGCTCGTTTTCGCGATGTGTGCGACTTACTTGCTCAGTCGTCGACTGATCCCTCGTTTTGCCATTGTGTTAACGCTGCTCGCTGGCCTGTTGCTGGCGTTATTGCGTGGGCAAATTGTGGTTTCTGATACGCCGCTGGTGTTTACCGTACCGGAATTTATTACGCCGCATTTTTCGTGGGCGTCTCTGCTGGGTGTTGGTATTCCGTTTTTCATTGTCACCATGGCGTCGCAAAACGCGCCCGGCGTTGCCACATTGAAAGCGGCTGGCTATCAGGTTCCCGTATCACCGTTGATTACCGTTACCGCATTAATCGCCTTAATATTGACGCCGTTTGGCGGGTTTTCCGTGTGTATCGCCGCAATTACCGCCGCGATCTGTATGGGGTCGGATGTACACCCCGATCCGAAGAAACGTTATCTTGCTGCCGTCGCTGCGGGTGGGTTTTATCTGCTGGCGGGCGTTTTTGGCGGATCTATTGGGCAGCTTTTTACGGCGCTACCGCAGCCGCTGATTCATGCTATCGCTGGTTTGGCTCTGCTCAGCACGATTTCAGGTAGCCTGTATCGCGCCTTGTTGGATGAGAAACAGCGCGATGCTGCGGCCGTGACTTTTCTGATCACCGCCTCTGGGTTGACGCTGTGGGGCATTGGTGCGGCGTTTTGGGGACTGATCGGGGGAATGATGACCTGGTTGGTGCTGTCTGGGGGAAAAGCGGCGTCACGCTGATTTCATCAGGAAAACAGGCGAACTGGCCACTTAAGCCCGTTGTTAGGGGAAACACAGGGGGAGGTTCCCGCAGCGGGGCCTCACCCCTGTGGTCGCCCCGTGTATCTCTATGCTAAACGATCGCCATTAGGCGAGCGCCGATCTTAAATTAATCCTCAACAAATAAGAGAACGCTGTTTTTTAGGTGCCGCGATTTTAGTTTCATTGATGAATGTCCCGCTACGATTTCGTCATCTTAATCATGGTGACATTCATGCATATTACCTCGACACAATCATTTGGCAGTACGCAGACCCAGTTTCGTACAGCATTTTCCCTGTTGCTGGCATTAGCAACGGGTAAACATAAGCCGGATCGGAGCTGGGAGAGCGTTCGCTGGCGTATAAAATATAGCGCCCGAGTGATGCTTCATCCGCTGCTGACCATGAAATGGCTTGGCTTTATCGTTAATTATCCCGTACAGGATATTTTTCAACGTAACGGAAATCAGCTGTACAGTAAGCTCCAGCGCCCCTACCTGATGGCGTCGCTACCGACACATCAAACCTGTTCGGCTTTAATGGATCATTACCGCTTTATTCAATCGCAGCCATTACACCGCCAGCGTTTGTTATATAGCCAGAACGAAGGTGGTAACGTTCTGGCCAGTTTTCAGGGGAAAAGCGGTGAAAATTACACGCTTCGCCTGATGACTAATGATCAAATGTGTAAGGAAGGAGAGCTCTCCCTACAGTTTGAGAGCAGCGAGCATGTGCTGGCACAGATGACGTTCTCAATCCTGCGCATTGAAGGTGAAATGAGCCTGTTTGTCGGTGGGATCCAGGGGCCGGATGCACAAACGGCGCATCACGTTATTCAGGGCGCGACGCGAGATTGCCATAGTCTTTTTCCCAAGCGTATTCTTCTGGAAGGCCTGCTTAACCTGGCCCGTAGCCTTAATCTGGCACACGTTATTGCGGTCAGCAACGAAACGCATATCTATAAACACTGGCGCTATCGCAGTAGAAAACGCCATGTTTTTCTGGCCGACTACAATGCTTTCCTTTTCGCCCACGGCGGTCAACAACTGCCTGATGGCAACATTGCGCTGCCATTATCTATCCCGAGAAAGTCTGAGCAGGAGATTCCTAGCCGCAAACGGTCAGAATATCGCCGCCGCTATGCGCTCTTTGATGAGGTAGCCTGTCAGATAAATGGCGTACTCGCTGGTAGTCTGCCGCTTTCTATCAATCTATTTAGTCGTACCTGAGTCAGGATAATCTGCCAGAATAGCGAAGTAACATAAGGTTATATTATAGCTTTTTATGTTATTTCCCGCGTTTTCACCCTGCTGATAGCCTGCTGCTAATACAGCAATAATTAAGGGGCAGGGAATGAAAAAGCAGATTTTGACAGTGACTTTGTTAGCTGGATTGGCTTCCGTTTCTGGTGCTGCACAGGCAGATAAACTGGATGATATTCAGAAGGCGGGCGTAGTGAAAATTGCTGTCTTCGACAGTAATCCGCCGTTTGGCTATGTCGATCCGCAGAGCAAAAAGCTGGTGGGTTATGACGTGGATATCGCCGAGGCGATTGGTAAGGCGTTGGGCGTGAAGGTTGAATTGCGTGCGACCAACCCCGCTAACCGTATTCCGTTGTTAAGCTCGCAGAAAGTCGATCTGATTGCCGCGAACTTCACCATTACTGATGAGCGCGCCAAGCAGGTTAACTTTAGTATTCCTTATTTTGCGACTGGACAAAAATTCATCGCCCGTAAAGACGTGCTGAAAACGCCGGACGACATCAAAACGCTGCGTATCGGCGCGGATAAAGGCACCGTGCAGGAAATTACCCTGCGTGAGCATTACCCTACCGCCAAAGTGATTTCCTACGACGATACGCCGCTGGCTTTTGCCGCGCTGCGTAACGGCAATGTTCAGGCCATCACGCAGGATGACGCCAAGCTGGTCGGCCTGCTGGCTAACGTACCTGATGCACAGAAGGCCGAGTTCGAAATTTCTCCGTTCAGCATTACCAAAGAGTATCAGGGCGTCGGGATTCCGAAGGGCGAAGAGCGCCTGACGGCGAAAATTAACGACACGTTGATTAACCTGGAGAAGCAGGGCGAAGCGAAAACGATCTACGATCGCTGGTTCGGGCCGAGCACGAAATCATCCCAACCGCGCGGCGACTTCACCTTTGCCCCGCTGGATCAGCAGCCTAAATCCTGATTGCTGATGCCTTCAGTGCTATGATCTTAGCCCTCTGCATGCAGAGGGCATTTCTATTTGTACCTCGTAATAATGACAAAGAGAGATAAAACGCATGGATACGGCGCTGCAATCGCTTGAGTCATGGCTGTTGGCTCCTCAATATCTCATCTGGCTGTGGCACGGTTTTCTGATTACGCTGGGTATTTCCCTCGGTGCGATCGTTCTGTCTACGGTGCTAGGTTTTCTGCTAGCGGCGGCAAGAGACAGTCAGATTCATGTGCTGCGTGGCGTTGTTGTCGCGTATAGCTCGCTATTTCGTAATACGCCGTTGCTGGTGCAGCTGTTTTTCTGGTATTTCGGTGCTGGGCAACTGTTTCCCTCAGAGATGATGCAATGGCTGAATACTCCTCATTCCATTTCTCTGCTGGGCACGACGTTAGCGTGGCCTTCTTTTGAGTTTTTGGCGGGCTTGGCTGGGTTGACACTTTATTCCAGCGCTTTTATTGCGGAGGAGATCCGTTCCGGTATCCGCGGCGTGGCGCGCGGGCAGAAGTATGCCGCGCATGCTCTGGGGTTAACAGGCTTTCAATCCATGCGCTACGTGGTGCTGCCGCAGGCGCTAAAAATTGCTTTGCCGCCGCTGCTTGGGCAGTACATGAATATCGTCAAGAACTCGTCGTTGACGATGGCGATTGGCGTCGCTGAATTGTCTTACGCGTCGCGTCAGGTAGAGACGGAAACCTTACGCACGTTTCAGGCGTTTGGCGTGGCGACGGTGTTGTACATCGTGATTATTGCCGTAATGGAAGGCTGGGGCATGTGGCGTCAGCAGCGTGGTCTGGCGGAGAGGCATTGAGATGGATTTTACCGTTATCACCGATAATATCGGCTATTTGATGTGGGGCACATTCCCCGATGGCCCGCTAGGTGGCGCGGCGTTAACGCTGGTGATGAGCCTGCTGGCGGGCATCGCGTCTGCCGTTTTGGGGACGATATTGGGCGTGGCGCTGGCGATGTCGCGAGGCGTATGGAGCGCGCTGTTGGCGATGGTGCTGGGGTTCTTCCGGGCGATTCCCGTCATCATGCTGATTTTCTGGACGTACTTCCTGCTGCCGATCGTTTTTGGCGTCGATATCCCTGAAATCACTACCGTGGTGTGTGCACTGGCGCTGATCGCTTCGGCGTATCTGGCGCATGGCGTGAAGGCCGGTATTGTCGCCATCGGGCGCGGCCAGTGGCAGGCTGGGCTATCGTTGGGGTTAAGTCGCTGGCAGGTGCTATGGCAGATCGTGCTGCCGCAGGCGCTGCGAATGATGGTGCCTTCCTTCATTAACCAGTGGATTTCCCTGATTAAAGATACCTCATTGGCCTACATTGTCGGGGTTGGCGAACTGACGTTTCTCGCTACGCAGGTCAATAACCGCAGCATGGTCTACCCGATGGAGGTTTTTCTGTTTGTCGCGCTGGTCTACTTTGTGTTTTGCCTGTCGCTGGAACTGCTGGCGAATGGGGTTAACGCCCGTTTTAGCCAGCAGGAAAAACAGCCGAAGCGCCGTCTACTGTGGTGGCGGAATAAACCAGCTTGACGCTGGCTTTCTGATGTTTACTACTTTACTCCTACGCGGTGATATTCCAGCCTTTTTCGCGCCAGATCTGCGGCAGTTCGCGCATGTCGTCGAACATCGTGACCAGCGGGTGATGGATCGGCTGATTGTGGGGATCGGCGCAGTAATAGAACACCGGAATTCCTGCGGCGATACCCGCCTGTACGCCAGCGGCGGAATCTTCAACCAGAATGCAGTGTTCAATAGGAAGCTGTAACTGCTCGGCTGCGTGATACAGCACTGCTGGATCGGGCTTCCATTTTTTCAGATCGTAGCCGCTGTAGAGATGGTCACCAAAAAGATCGAGCATGTGCGTCAGGCCAAGCGAATGCTGCATCTTACTGACCGGACCGTTGGAAACCACGGCCATCGGGACGGTGATGGACTGCACTAACTCGCGCGCACCTTCAATAGGTTGCAGGAATTCATCGAATAGACGTTTCACCTCCTGCCGGAAATGGCGCTCTGCATCTTCTACCGATACGGTTAAGCCATGCTGCTGGCTGATGCGGGCAATAATCTCGTACAGCTTCACGCCCTTGTAGGTTTTTATCACCTCCTCCAGCGATAAGTTCACCCCATAAGGGATAAAGATATTCACATAAGCCTGGCAACACAGCACTTCGCTATCAACCAGCGTGCCATCACAGTCGAAGAAGACGCATTCAATACGGGGCATGACCAATCCTTATCGATGAAATATTTAAGTATAGCTTTAGGGGAAACACGGTGATGAGGTTCCCGTAGGGACACCTAGCACCGTGTTTCCCCAGTATCTCGGTTCTTAAACGATCAGAATGAGGAGACGTTCCTTACTTTAACCAATTGACCCAATATTGCGACCTATAAAGCTATTTTCACGGCAATCTTGCAGAAAATTAAGGAGTTTCAACCGAGGGATTTCGGCGTAATAGCCATGAGGTTAATAGGCTTTTCTTATTCGATGAAAAAAAACGTGGGATCAACGTAAAAAAGTATCGTTTTGTTATAGGATACCCGACGACAGTTATTCCCTTCTTTGGATTGGTACTAATGAATAAATCACAACCCGGTCTTGCTACCGAGCAGGGCCTGCTGGAGCGCGTGTTTAAACTTAAGCAGCACGGCACGACAGCACGTACGGAAACGATTGCCGGTTTCACGACGTTTTTAACGATGGTCTACATCGTTTTTGTTAACCCGCAGATTCTGGGCGCTGCGGGGATGGATACCAAAGCGGTCTTTGTGACCACCTGTCTGATTGCGGCATTCGGCAGTATTTTGATGGGGCTGCTGGCTAACCTGCCTGTAGCGCTGGCTCCGGCAATGGGGCTGAATGCGTTTTTCGCTTTTGTTGTCGTGGGTGCGATGGGGCTGCCATGGCAGGTTGCGATGGGCGCTATTTTCTGGGGCGCAATCGGTTTCCTGTTGCTGACCATCTTCCAGATTCGCTATTGGATGATTGCCAATATCCCGCTTAGTCTGCGTCTGGGTATTGCCAGCGGTATCGGGCTGTTCATTGCCATGATGGGCCTGAAAAACGCAGGCATTATCGTTCCTAACCCTGAAACGCTGGTGACAATTGGTAACCTGACATCACACAGCGTGCTGTTGGGGGCTCTGGGCTTTTTCATCATTGTGGCGCTGGCTTCACGTAATATTCATGCTGCGGTACTGATTTCCATCGTCGTGACCACCTCAATCGGCCTACTGCTGGGCGATGTGACCTTCTCCGGTGTGTTCTCTATGCCGCCGAGCGTAACGTCTGTGGTGGGTCAGGTTGATCTGGCGGGAGCGCTGAATCTTGGGATGTCCGGCATTATCTTCTCCTTCATGCTGGTTAACCTGTTTGACTCCTCCGGTACGCTGATCGGTGTGACGGACAAAGCAGGTCTGGTGGATGCTCGCGGTAAGTTCCCGCGTATGAAACAAGCGCTGTATGTTGATAGCATCAGCTCTGTGGCGGGTTCGTTTATCGGGACATCATCCGTTACGGCGTATATTGAAAGCTCTTCTGGCGTATCCGTGGGTGGACGTACCGGCCTGACCGCTGTGGTTGTGGGTCTGCTGTTCCTGCTGGTCATCTTCCTGTCACCGCTGGCGGGTATGGTGCCAGCCTATGCGGCCGCTGGTGCACTGATTTATGTGGGCGTATTGATGACGTCCAGCCTGGCACGTGTGAAGTGGGATGATTTGACGGAAGCCGTTCCGGCCTTTATTACCGCAGTGATGATGCCGTTCAGTTTCTCTATTACTGAAGGGATCGCGCTGGGCTTTATTTCTTACTGTGTGATGAAGTTGGCGACGGGTCGCTGGCGTGAAATCAGCCCTTGCGTGGTTGTGGTTGCGCTGCTGTTCCTGCTGAAAATTGTGTTTATCGACGGGCATTAATATTGTTCGTGGCTCCGGGTTTTTCCCGGAGCCTCAGCAGGCTATGCGGCGGCTGGCTATTGTGAAGCGGTAGAGGCGGCTTTTTCTAGCGTATGGCTGGTTAATTTCATATAGCGTACAGACTGGCGCTGCTGCTGTAGAATTTCCCCTGATTTTCTCATTCCCGATGCTGATGTGTATTTCCACATGATCAATCGATTAAGTGTGGGGACGTGGGCGCAGGCCCATGCAAGATAATCATCAACATCGCTCATCACTTCTACTGCGGGGATGTTGGTTGAACGCAGTCTGCCAGAGGCGGGGTGGAGTTTCAGATGATTGGGAGGATGGCTGTTTACGCCAGGGATTTTCATCAGTGACTGGCGGATGGTGCAGAGTTGCGTTGCCGCTTCTAACGGATCGCGCTGAGCATCGATCCACGCCTGTTCGGCCTGCGTCTGCGCCTGCATTTGTGGGACGACCTGATTCGTTGGCCTGACATGAACGATTTCGATATCCATACCCACGCTTCCTTCTTCACTCAGGAGGATGGCGATGGTATTGCCTGCATAGCCGATGCTGAAATTGGGCATATTAGGATCGGCAAAATAAGGGCGTCCTTCAGGGGACTCCAGCAGCGTGGGCAATAGTGGATAGCCGAAGAAATAGAACATCATCTCAGCCAGCAGCACGCGGCTTTTCAGATAACGCTCGCGGCGTTTGGTTGAAAAACCCTGTGTTGATGAGATAAGCCTATCGGGCAGTCTTTGTAAGTCAGGAAGCGCTTCCGTGCTTGTCCACCTGACAAAATGGCAGGTCATTGTTCACTCCGTGATCGTGATAAAAGATGGGAACCTATCAGGCATTACCAATGCATATTATCAGACTAATATGTGATCTAAAGAAAAATCGATGGATAAATCGGCGATAATTATTAATTAGGCGCAACGAATTTCCTACATCGTGCTTTTGTGGCGATCTTTCCCTGTCCGCCACATTCCAGTCTGTTTTAATGGCTCGGCCACCCCAACGCTGAACGCCGCTGTTTTTCTAACGTCTGTTTACGCAGATCATCTGCTGTCACTAACCGTAACGCTGATGTCGGGCATACGCTGACGCAGGAAGGGCTCTGGGCCACATCCACGCACAAATCACATTTGTGGACTTCGCTTTGTGCGAGGAGCGCTTCCCCTTCGTCATTTGAGGCTTTTGTCACCACATTGATGGCACCGAAGGGACAGGCGACGACGCAGCTTTTGCAGCCGATGCAGCGGGACTGGATAACCTGAATGCTATCCCGATCGCGTACCAGTGCATCATTCGGGCATACGCTGGCACAGGGTGCATTCTCACACTGGCGGCAAAGAACGGGAACGCTGATGCTGGCGCTTTTGACGACCTTCAGGCGGGGAAAGAAGTGAGAAGGTTTCAGTTGCGCACTTTGACCACCGCTATGGGCTACCGCGCAGGCTATCTCACAGGTCCGGCAACCGATACATTTTTCTGCTTCGGCAATAACAAATTGATTCATGAGCGTAGCTCCTCGCGAGTTGCATTCATCTCGGGACGCTGCGGATTAGCGGGGATGGCGCCCGTGACGGCAGTCAGCCCCATTGTCGCAATCATACCCAATGCGGCTTTGCGCCCGTCGGCAATAGCGGTCACCACCAGATCGGCACCGCGCACGGCATCGCCACCAGCAAAAATACGCGGATGATTAGTCTGACAAGGCATCTGACCATCAAGAGGGGCAGTGATATATCCCCAGTTATCCAGACCAACATCGGCGTCTTCCAGCCACGGCATACTGTGTGACTGAAAGCCGAATGCGGTTATCACGGCTTCCGCAGGCTGAATGAATTCAGAATCAGGAATAGGGCGCGGACGACGACGGCCGCTGGCATCCGGTTCGCCCAATTCAGTGCGAACCAGGCTGATGCCACATACTTCGCCCTGTTCATTAAGGCAGATTTTTTGTGGCTGAACGTTAAACATGAACTCCACGCCCTCTTCGCGGGAGTTTTTAACCTCTTTTTTCGAGCCTGGCATGTTGGCTTCATCGCGGCGATAGGCGCAGGTTACGGATATCGCACCTTGGCGGACGGACGTGCGCAGGCAGTCCATCGCGGTATCTCCACCGCCGAGTACTACAACGCGTTTTCCCGCCATCGAGATATAGGGTTCATCGTCTAATTCAGGTAGCCCCATAACGTGTTTGGTATTGGCAATCAGGAAGGGAAGCGCATCGAAGACGCCAGGGGCATCTTCATTATCAATGTTAGCTTTCATCGAGCGGTAGGTGCCTACACCGAGGAAAACGGTGTCATAGTCATCCAGAAGCTGAGCCAG
Organism: Pectobacterium zantedeschiae; assembly: GCF_004137795.1. GTDB lineage: Bacteria > Pseudomonadota > Gammaproteobacteria > Enterobacterales > Enterobacteriaceae > Pectobacterium > Pectobacterium zantedeschiae. Next base: position 254,338 of record NZ_NWTM01000003.1, on the reverse strand, counting down.
AGAAATATCTTTCCCTACTTCGGTATTTAGCTGGAATTCGATTCCCATGGTGCTGAACACTTCACGGCGATGAATCAGCACTTCTTTATCCAGCTTGAACGACGGAATGCCGAATGTGAGCAATCCACCAATTTCCGGGTGGCGATCGAACACGACGGCCTGCACGCCGTTGCGTGCCAGCACATCGGCACAGGCTAACCCAGCCGGGCCTGCGCCGACGATCGCTGCGCGCTTTCCGCTGGGAACGACTCTCGTCATATCAGGTGACCACCCCATAGCCATTGCGGTATCGGTAATGTAGCGCTCAACGTTACCGATGGTGATGGCCCCGTACTCTTTACCCAGCGTACAGGCTCCTTCGCATAGCCGATCCTGGGGACACACCCGGCCACAGATTTCTGGCAGGCTGCTGGTTTGGTGCGATAGCTCTACGGCTTCAAGAATGCGCCCCTGTTTCGCCAGACTCAGTAGTTCGGGGATATTGTTATGCAACGGGCAGGTCCACTCGCAGATTGCCCGTTTGCCGCAGGAGAGGCAGCGGTCAGCTTGATCTTCCGTCTGCTGCGTGGTGAAGCCATGATAGATTTCATCAAACGTGGAGGTTCTTTGGATCAGCGGTTTTTTCTCGGCATCCCGGCGCGGCCAGTTTTTTCTTTTGCTAAGCGGATTGGCCGTCAGCGCTTTCAGCACAGGTGTTTCACGCTGCCAGTGCGCAGAGGATCGCAGCGCCATCGCCTGTTGTTTCTCCTGGCGACGAGCCGCTAACGTGTGTTCACTGACTAATTGCAATGCCTGAGTTGGGCAGGCTTCTACACACGCTTGCCCTTCTGGGCGATCGGCGCAGAGGTCACATTTATGGGCAACGGTGCTGTTGTCTGTGGGAGTTGCCACCATGGACATTGCGCCGAATGGACAAGCCAGTACACAGCTTTTACAGCCGATACACTTTTCCTGAACGAGCTGAATGCTATTGTCTTTTCTGATCAAGGCCTGCGTTGGGCACACGCTGGCACAGGGTGCATCTTCACAGTGGCGACATGTCACGGCAGCCCGCAGTGTCGGCGTATTGAACGCCTTGATTCTGGGCTGAAACACCGCGGTGCTATCTGGATATTGTTCGTCATTGTGTGAAATTACACAGGCGATTTCACATGCATGGCACCCCATACAGTCTTGAGTACTGGCAATAACAAATCGGTTCATTACCTTTTCCCACCCTGGATCACTCGATCATGGTCTTTATCCTAATAGCTGGATAACACGTTGACCTTGATATAGAGCAGGTAAAAAGTCGGTTAATGTTAAATTTCGTGCAGGTTATTAATAAAATTATTGAATCGTTTCAGTGAGTTGTGATGTTATGTGAAAGTAATGGCATAGTTGCATATAACCTTGTTTTTTATCTGGTTTACCGTGTCTTATCTCGGGTAAAAATTCTGATTTCCGATTATTTTTGTTAATTTCACCATGAAATAACTCGTTACTTTTCCTTACGCCCCTCATAATATCGAGCGCTATTTAAATGCAGCAAAACAGTGTTGTAGCTAAGTGGTGTTTTCACGGCATTTTCATTATGAATCAATAACAGGGCTTTGCTCAGAGTTAATGGATTGTCACTAAGGGATAGTGTTATGAATAAAAAAGTCGTTCTTTGTTCTGTGTTCATGTCAGCTGCGTTATTGAGCGGATGTGCCACAGAGTCTTCTCGTACCGTAGAAGCACAAAAAGTCACTTCTTACAGTACGCCTTATCAGGGGGTTCGCAGCCCGATTTCCATCGGAAAATTTGAAAACCGCTCTAACTATATGAACGGTATTTTTTCTGATGGTGTCGACCGTTTAGGTAATCAATCCAAGACCATTCTTGTTAGCCATCTCCAGCAGAGCGGCCGCTTTAATGTGTTGGATCGCACCAATATGGAAGAGCTGAAAGCGGAAGCCGGTATTAAAGGACAAACGCAGACGCTGAAAGGCGCGAGCTATGTGATTACCGGTGATGTGACTGAGTTTGGTCGCAAAGAAGTCGGTGACCATCAGCTGTGGGGCATCCTTGGCCGCGGTAAAACACAGGTTGCTTACGCAAAAACCACGTTGAATGTGGTGAACGTTCAAACGTCTGAAGTGGTGTATTCCGTACAAGGTGCGGGCGAATACACGTTGTCCAACCGTGAAATTATCGGGTTTGGTGGCACAGCCAGCTATGACTCGACACTGAACGGTAAAGTTCTGGATTTGGCTATTCGTGAAGCCGTCAATAATCTGGTTGCAGGAATTGAAAGCGGTGCCTGGCGCCCAGCGAACTAATGGAATAGGAATATAACAATGTTATCTCATAAGAAAGTTACCCTGCTATTGGCAGTAGCGGTACTGGCTGGCTGCGCGTCCGCGCCGAAAACGATTTACAGCTGGGACAAATATCAGCCTGCACTTTATGATTATTATCAACAAGATAAAGTCGGTCCAGAACAACAGATCCTTGCTCTGAATGAATCGATCGAAAAAGCGAAAGCCGCAAATAAACCAGTCCCGCCGGGACTCTATGCTCAACTTGGGTTGCTGTACGCCAACACTGGCCGTGATAGTGAAGCTCGCCAACAGTTTGAAACTGAAAAAGCGAAATTCCCTGAATCAGCACCTTTCATGGACTTCCTGTTGAGTAAAAATAAAGGGAATATTAAATGAATCGTTTCTTAGGATTATGTGGTCTGGTTTTTGCGCTTGTGCTGACTGGCTGTGCTAAACCCGTACCTTATGACTACACGTCATTTAAGCAAAGCAAGCCTAAGTCTATTCTGGTCTTACCGCCGGTTAACCATTCTCCTGATGTGAAAGCAAGCTACAGCCTGCTTTCACAAGTCACCTACCCGCTGGCAGAATCAGGTTATTACGTATTGCCTGTTGCGGTAGTGGATGAAACGTTCAAACAGAATGGTTTATCTGCCGCGTCGGATATCCATGCGTTGAGTACGGCAAAGCTGCATCAAATCTTTGGCGCTGATGCTGCGCTGTATTTGGACGTGAAAGAGTACGGCACGTCATACATCGTGATTAATAGCGAAACCCGCGTTTCTGCGGATGCACGTCTGGTTGATCTGCGTACAGGTAAACTGCTGTGGAGCGGAAGTGCAACGGCTTCCAGCAACGAGCAGCAGTCAAATGCTAACGGTGGCATCATCGGTATTCTGGTGCAGGCTGCTGTGAATCAAATCGCGGACACGATCTCCGATAAAGGCCACGATGTTGCGGGTGTGACTAGCGCACGTCTGCTGGCGGCAGGTCACGCACGCGGTATGCTGTACGGGCCTCGCTCACTACAGTACGGTAAAGAAACCTACTGAGTTATGATGCTGTATCAGGCTAAATTACCGTAGCCAAATCATCAACGCCGTTCGCTATTGAACGGCGTTTTTTTTGCCTTTAGCGGGTGTGTCCGTGGTGTTATGCATCTGCGGCCTGATTACGCTGCTGTTTATTATGACGCGTTGTCCAGACGAAGGCGGAGGTCAGCAATAGGATTAGCGTTGCGGTTGCCAGCACGGCCGAAAATCCAGAATCAAAGGCGGAATGTGCTTGTGCGGTGAGAATACGCTGCATATTTTCCGGCAAGGATTCGGCAAAAATTAATGCCTCGTCCAGGCTGTCATAGGCGGTATCCGGTGCGGAAAATCCGACGGGCAGTATAAATGTTGCGGAATAAGCGAAAGATAGCAAACTGCCCATCAGCGTCACACCCGTCGCGCCCCCCAACTCATAGGACACTTCTTCGATTGACGCTGCCATACCCGCCTTTTCAGCAGGCGCAACCTGCATAATCGTGCTTGATGCGGCAGTCATGGTCGAACCCACACCTGCGCCAATCACCGTTAGGCTGATAACTTGTATGATGATAGAGGCGTTGTGCAGCAGCAGATAGCTTCCCATCCCCAGCCCCGAAATCAACAGGCCAGCGGCTAGCATTGTTCCACTATTCACGCGTGGCAATATCTTTCCGGTTAATGGGCCGGAGATAAAGGAAGCCAGCGACAGCGGTAAAATAAACAATCCGGCCTGTAGCGGGGATAGTCCGACAACCAGCTGTAGCCGCTGTGTGAAAGCCAGTTCCATACCGATCAGTGCGGCGGCAGCCACGATGGCCGCAGCCACGGCAGCGCTGAAAGGCCGTAGGCGAAAGAGGGAAAAATCGACTAAAGGATGCTCGCTGTTACGCTGTCGCCGAACGAACAGCGTGATAAACGCCACGCCGATCAGCAGTGCGATTAGCGCATCTTCATAAGAAGGAATCCGTTTGCCCAGCTCTTTTATGGCATAGGTGACACCAATCAGACCCACCATAATTAATAGAGAGCCGATGAAGTCCCAGCGGTGTGAAGCGTTACCCGGCCGATGTGGGATCACGGTGATTCCCATGATGAGCGCAAGCAGTACGACCGGTACATTAATGAGGAAAACCGACCCCCACCAGAAGTACTCAAGCAGTATTCCGCCCATGACGGGGCCAAACGCCGCGCCACCGGATGCTACCGCCGCCCAGATACCAATCGCCAATGCGCGTTCCCGTTCATCGGTGAAGGTCAGACGAATAATCGATAGCGTGGCGGGCATCATCATCGCTGCACCAACCGCCAGTAGAGCGCGAGCGGCGATAAGCATACCGGGGGTGGGCGAATAGGCGGCAAACAATGATGCTGCACCAAAGACCACCAGCCCGGCAATAAATAAAGGTTTATGACCCAGCTTATCACCCAAGGTGCCCATCCCCAGCAGCAAGCCAGAGGCAATCAGCGCATAGATATTAACGATCCATAGCTTATCGGATGCAGAGGCGTGCAAATCATGAGTCAGTGTTGGGAGCGCGGTGTACAGCACCGTCATGTCGATAACAATCAGGAATAGTGCGCTGGAAACAATGGCCAAAATGAGCCACTTCTTTGGTGATTGCATAGCAGAATCTCTACCTTGATCTTTCATTTTTCATCTGTGAATAGCGTTCCGATGATATAGGTTTTCCCTTTTAATAAAAGGTATTTTCATGCTATTGGTTTTGTTACCGAATTTACATCAGCGCTTGAATTTACGCGATTGCGTCCCTGTTCTTTTGCGTTGTACAACAATTTATCCGCTTCTTTAAACGCGTCATGAAAATCTTCAATTCTTTCCAGATGAAAAAAACTTACACCTATACTGGTCGTATATCGAACGGTGCGACCATCCGAAATCGTTAGTGAGGAGTTCTCTATAATAAAGCGAATTCTCTCAGCTATATCTAAGCACTCAGTTACAGAGAGACCCTGGACGATTATTAAGAATTCTTCTCCTCCCCATCGGCATAGCAGGTCCTGAGGCCGAGTATACTGCTTAAGGGTTGCAGCAAATTCTTTGATGACATTATCGCCGACAGCATGCCCATAGGTGTCATTAACTTTTTTGAAGTGATCAATATCAAGTATAAATAAAGACATCACTCTATTTTCTCCACCTCGCGTGGAGTTAACGATATTTTTCAGATGTTGATTGAGTGATCGTCTATTTAACATACCAGTCAGTGCATCATGGTTACTTATTAATTCTATTCGCTTTATGTTTTTTTTATATTTATTAATAAATGATGATGCGATTATTACACTTATTATAATGAATGATGTGTTTATTTGAAATAAATAAGACAGTTCAAATAAATAGTCTTTATCTATTTTATCATGAACATCTATTAATCTTTTTATATAAATATAATTCAGTGCCATACCAGTTGCAGCACAAATAATAATTATTTTGTTAAATGAATGAGATAAGGAGAGGTAGATCAATGGTAGTATTGCTAATACACTTAATGTGATATTTAAGTAGGCGATGCAAAAAATAATAATAATGATATAGTAAAAGATAAATGATGGTTTTCTAATTGAATGCTTTGATACCGAAAAAACATTCTTTATGTTTTTTATTGCCTTTAGAAATAAAAAAACGAAAATGACACCAGAACTGAGTTCTTCGCTAAACCATTTTCTTGAGAGAATAAATATTTTCTCATCGCTGCTTGTAGAAAGTAGATATAGACCATAAGATATGGCTGAAAAAATCGAACCTATAAAAATAGAAATGAATATAAAGAAAATGTAATTTTTACTTAATTTATTATATGTATTTCCCTTTATTCTTGAAAATACTATGAATGTAATCCATGCGGTAATACAAAAAACTAAACTGATCGTACTATGGATTATTTTTTCAAAAAATGATTGATTGCTTTCAAGATAAGTAGCTGGGAACAGTATACCCAAGAATCCAACTATGCATAAAATAACGCTATGTAATAATTTGTTTTTTATGCTTTTATCCCGACTGCGATAACGTATGAGAAAGCAAAATAATAGAATATCTGCTGGCCAGAATAGAGAGGTGTCGTCAAGTAACCGAAAAGATAAACCTAAGTAACTTATAATTAAGGTTGAAATGAAAATAACTAATAATTCATATGCGCGAATTTTCATTTTTTTTCCCGGTTAACCTATTTGGCCTGGATCAATTTTGTATCATAACCACACCTAATACCCCCTTATCTTACATCATTTTATGATAATTATGATGCAACGATGAAAAGTGAAATAAATATGCAATTCGCTTAACCATGGCCTTGCACATTCTTATCCCATAGACACATTAACAGCAGTGATGGTGTGGGGGTCATGCCCCCAGAAAAGCCTGAACGTCTTTCTTGTTTTTTAGTATAAAAAATTGATTTTGTTCTTTATTTTCATCCGTTAGGCTGATGTGGAATCGTCCGAGAGTTTCATGTAAACATGCCAGGCGGCAGGATAAATTCAACTCTCCATTGGTCATACCATATTCTAGCTCCAATGCGCGCTGATGTGCCTGAGGCAGTTTGTCATTAGCCTTCAAAATTAATTGAACATGAGTATGCCATGAATAATCGCTAGTGGGATCGATTGTCGAGGCTTCTCTGCCTTCAATATTGAGGATTCGCGTAAGAATGAAGTCATTAAACTGCTGCTTAACATGGCAGTAGGCGCGTACTCGCCATCGTAATCCATCATTGCCTAAAGCGTGTGGGGAAATGAGCCGTGGTGAGTGATCCATTGATGATGAGGATTGATAGCAGATGCTCACTGCTCTTTTTTCACGAATCGCTCTGACAATGACTTCAACAACCTGTTCATTGTAGATATCGAGCGGGATATGAACCCAGCACACTTCTGGAGCAGATTCAATGAAACTGGCATCCGCTTCCAGTACCCCCGTCTTCATTGCCAATAACTCTGCTAAGTAGCGCTGGGCTGAATTCTGTGGGTAGACCGCAGAAAATGTTGGCGTCGCCGTGTAAGTTTTGGTTCGCCGATCGTAGACCAGATTATGGGGGGCGATCTCAATATATTTAGCGATGTCGAGCGACGCCTGAGGGATCGATAGCCCAAAAAAAGACGTTAGATCTGTACGATTTATGTGCCCACTCCACCGTAACCGAAAGTCGATGAATTGCAGTCGACGTTCCAGTCCCCAACTGCGTCCTTTAGCTACTTGATCTGAACCTGCCACTGAAGTCTTAGTCATATGCGTATAAAAATTATATTGATAAAAAAACTATATGCATTATTATGCGCCAAACTGGCCTTAGCGTCTATCTCTGACTTTGAATCACGGGAGGGATAGCTGCATGCCGCGTTTAGACTCGATTAGAGGTGCTAACTCATGAAACCAGCGTTCAACGATGTATTTGAATGTCACTCTGTCATCACTGGTGGGGAGATTCAGCGATGAGTTTTGTTAATTTCCATTCAAGCAGACTCAATCCAATATTATTTAAATTACTTAAATCATTGGTTTATTTTTCCGTTTCTGGTGGCGTAGCGGCGGCAGAATCTCATTATGACACCTTAATTATCAACGCCCGGCAGGGTGATATTTCCCCTGCCACGTCGTGGCTTGATGGGCAATCCAGAAATCGCGTACTGACCGCCGCCGAGGTGACTGACTGGCTGCTAATTAACGGTTGGGCGGGAAATGATGCAGAAGTAGTCCGAATTTGGAAAACCTATTCACCCTCGATGTCACTACCTGACCCTGCGTTGAGAGCGGCAGCCAAGTCTTACCGTAATCTCCGGCAGTGGCAGTCGTCAGTGGAATTATGGAGCCGGGTTTTGCAACGTTCTCCACGAGATGACGATGCTCGTAGTGGTTTGATACTCACCCTCGCCGATGCCGGACAGACAAAAAGAGCACTGGAACTTGCCGGGTCTCGTGTTAAGCGTGAGCCAACGGCAAACCACTGGCGTGAATTAGCGTGGGTGCAACGAATTGCGGGAATGCATACTGATTCCCTCTTTTCTATCATGCAGGCCATGCGTCATGCACCGCAGGATAAAGCGCTGCTTTATGACTATAGCGATATTCTTTCCAACAATAAGATTAGCGCACCTGCATTAAAAGCTCTGGAAAATGGCAAGCCCTACGGTATCCAGACGGATGAAAAGCAACGCCAGCGAGAGCTGGAGGCAGCGGCTGAGTTAGTTCGCCTTTCATTTATCACGTCCACAACGGAAAACGAACGATTCGTTGTGGCGGATCGCGCCTTGGCTCGTTATGACCGCTTGATGAAGCAATGGCGAACGCTGCCTTCTGCAAAAACCAGCTATCGCTACGCTCGAATTGATCGGCTAGGTGCATTGCTCGTCCGCTATCGCATGGAAGAAATTATTTCGGAATATCAATCACTCCTCAAAGAGGGGGAGATTCCCAGCTATGCACGAGCCTGGGTGGCTTCTGCCTATCTCTATCTGAAGCAGCCAGAAAAAGCAGAGCAAATTCTCAGTTCGGTAATACAAGAAGACCCTTCTCTGCGCTCTCAGATAGTGCGAAAAGGCGATTTTTTCTACAGCATCCTGGAGAATGAGAAAGTTGAACAGGCAGCCCAGTTGTCAGTTCAGGCTGAAGAAAAAACGCCTTATAAGAAACGTGTTTATGGTTTACCAACCGCCATACCTAACGACGATTGGGTTGACATCAAACACCTGCGAATACAGTCGCTGATTTCCCATAACGATCTTCCGGCTGCACAACGGTTGGCGGAAAGTCTGGCCTTTAGTGGGCCAGGAAACCAAGAGCTGAACATAAGTTTGGCGCAGGTTTATCTAAACAGGGGATGGCCGCGTCGTGCCGAAGTGTTATTAAAACGCGCTGAGTTGTTGGAACCAAGATCGTTCGGGGTGGAAACTCATCAAGGGCTCACTGCATTGGAATTGCAGGAATGGCGTCAGCTTGATCAGTTGACTGACGATACCATGGCTCGCTACCCAGATGATTTCTCTGTGAAACGATTATCGCGGTTGCGTCAGGTTCATCACATGGCGGAGCTGCGTATTTCAGGTACTCAGGGCCTCAAGTCTGACAGTCCAGTCAAGGGAATGAATGACACGGATATTGATGCCGTGCTCTACAGCCCGCCGTTTGCCGACCATTGGCGAGTGTTCTCTGGGGGGGCTTTTAATCAAAGTGATTTTACTGAAGGACGGGCTATCCATCGCACTATACGCGGCGGCGCGGAGTTTACCGACCGTGATAATTGGGCTGAGGCTGAGTTTTCACATCGGAATTTTGGATTTGGCTCTGATATCGGCGCACGTCTTTCTTATCGACATGACATTAATGACTTTTGGCGTGTCGGCCTTAGTGCTGAACGGCTAATGCGCAGCACGCCGCTACGAGCACTTAAAAATGACGTAACGGCGAATGGCGGTGGGGGCTATGTACGCTGGCGTCAAAGCGAACGACGTTCATGGCAAGCAGATCTGTCGAACGGATGGTTTTCTGATGGCAACAGACGTCAGGAATATGCGCTGAGTGCGCAAGAGCGAGTCTTTTCATCGCCGTTTTTAATTCTGGATTTCACTCCGTCGATCAGTTTGGGGTCCAACAGCAAGCAGGCCGTTTCTTATTACAACCCGCGGAATTATGTGGCTGTGCTACCCGCCTTCACCCTCGATCATTTGCTTTACCGACATTATCAGACGGAGTGGCATCAGGAAGTGAATGCTGGTGTAGGGCGTTACTGGCAAAAAGGCGAATCCGCAGGGGCTATCACCACGCTCGGATACGGGCAAAGAGTACGGTGGAATGACGTACTGGATGTGGGGGTGAGCGCCCAGTGGGATAAGCGGCCTTACGACGGCAAGCGGGAGCAGAACGTGTCACTGTCTTTTGATTTGAATTATCGGTTTTGAGGAGAAAGGTGATGTCATTCATACGACTACGAAACTTTGTGATGACGTTGGGGGTGTTAATGATCACCGCCTGTGCACATTCCGTTGACGTGAAATATAGCTCGCCAGCAGAACGTCCTGTTTTGGTCAAAGAACAGGCCTGGAAGGCTAATCAATATATTGTTATTGCCTATCACGATGTTGCAGATGATGGTGCCGATCAGCGTTTCATGGCGGTGCGAACCAGTGCACTGAATGAACACTTTGCCTGGCTGAGAGAAAATGGTTACCACCCGGTATCCGTTGATGACATTCTGGCTGCTGGTTCTGGGGGGAAACCGCTACCGGACAGGGCGGTGTTGCTGACATTTGATGATGGTTACAGCAGTTTTTATCACCGTGTTTACCCTCTCCTTAAATCCTATGGTTGGCCAGCTGTACTGGCACCCGTAGGGCGCTGGCTGGATACGCCAGAAGATCAGCCAGTGGATTTTAGTGGTGTTCAAATACCCCGCAACCATTTCCTTACCTGGCAGCAAGTCAGTGAAATGGCACAATCCGGCCTGGTAGAAATTGGGGCACATACTTACGACTTACATAATGGGATTCAGGCAAACCCGCAGGGGAATATGGAGCCTGCCGCCGTCACTCGCTACTATTTCCCTGAGAGTAAGCGATACGAAACGCGGGGTGAGTATCGTGAACGTTTTGCATATGATGCGGACCTCATTACGGAAAGAATTGCTGACGCGACGGGGAAAAAGCCTCGGGTTTGGGTGTGGCCCTATGGTGCGGTAAGTGGGGACGCGCTAAACATTGTTAAGCAGCGCGGCTATCAGCTAGCACTAACGCTTGGAAATGGGCCTGCTTCGGCTGACTCACCGTATAATGTCCCCCGGATACTGATTAACAATAATCCAGATGTGCAGCAGTTCGCGCTGTTGGTCAGCTATGTTCGGGAACCTGAGGTGATACGGGTCGCACATATCGATCTGGATTATGTTTATGACACCGATAAAGCCCAGCAGTCTCGTAATGTGGATGCATTAATTCAACGCATTGCCGATTTGCGTATTAATACCGTTTATCTTCAGGCTTTCTCCGATCCGAACGGTGATGGCAATGTGCAGTCACTCTATTTCCCTAATCGTTGGATGCCCGTCCGAGAAGACCTCTTCAATCATGTGGCCTGGCAATTGGCCTCGCGGGCGCTTGTTCGCGTTTATGCCTGGATGCCGGTACTGGCCTTTGATATGGATGATGAGACGTTGCAGCGCGTTGAGCGGATTGACAGTGAAAGCGGGCAATGTAGTGTCAACCACAGCCAATACAAACGTTTATCGTTATGGGATTCGGAGGCCAGAAGACGAATTGCTGATATTTATGAGGATCTTTCTGCCTACACCATGTTTGGTGGCATCTTATTCCATGATGATGCCGTACTTGCCGATGATGAGGATGCAAGCCATCCGGCCATGCAAGCATATCAAAAGGCGGGATTCCCCAGCTCGATTGCCAATATCCGTCGTGACCCCCAGCTTACTGCTCGTTGGACGCGGTTTAAGAGTAAAGCGTTAACGGACTTTACGCTCGAACTGGCCGCTCGCGTGCATGAGATCCGTGGCCCGCAAGTCCAAACTGCGCGCAACATTTTCGCATTACCGATGATTGAACCGGAAAGTGAAGCGTGGTTTTCCCAAAATCTGGATGACTTCCTTGCCGCTTATGATTGGGTTGCCCCTATGGCGATGCCATTGATGGAAAACATCGCGCCCAGGGACAGTGATGCGTGGCTACAGAAGTTGGTACAAGAAGTGGCTCGCCGCCCCGGTGCGCTGAATAAAACGGTATTTGAACTTCAGGCAAGGGATTGGCGTGTTCCGGGAGAACCGTGGTTAGACACCGAACAATTGGTTAAATGGATGACCGTGTTGCAACTGAATGGTGCGCAAAATTACGGTTATTATCCGGATGATTTTCTGAATAATTCACCTGAATTGAAAAGCATCCGTCCTATGATTTCACCAGAATGGTATCCACTGCCATGATAGAACGAATCCTAGCTTTCTTAATATTATGTTTGATGCTCGGCATCCCTTTTGGCGTGATGTTCTCCCTTACGGGAGATGTCGCTCTTAACTTTACCTTTTTCTGGCCTTTGTTTATGTCTGGGCTATGGATAACGGGAGGGCTGTATTTCTGGTTTCACTATGAACGGCATTGGCGCTGGGGAGAAGGAGTGGCACCGGATGAACCAACCGGGCGCCCGTTAGTTTCGATCCTGATTCCTTGTTATAACGAAGGGCCTAACGTGTGTGAAACGATTGAAGCAGCGTTAGCACAACGTTATACCCATATCGAAGTGATTGCGGTGAATGATGGTTCCAATGATAGCACGGGAGATGAGCTCGATCGGTTGGCAGGCCAATATGACAAACTTCGAGTCATTCATCTTGCGCATAATCAGGGTAAGGCGTTGGCGCTTCAAGCTGCGTGTGCTGCGGCCAAGAGCGATCTGCTGGTGTGTATTGATGGAGACGCACTTCTCGATCCCGATGCTGTCGCTTATTTGGTTAATCCGTTAATCAATAATCCGCGGGTTGGCGCAGTAACGGGAAACCCAAGGATAAGGACGCGTTCGACGCTGATTGGCCGCATTCAGGTTGGCGAGTTCTCCTCAATTATTGGCTTGATCAAACGCACACAGCGCGTTTATGGCAAAGTTTTTACGGTTTCTGGCGTTATTGCCGCTTTTCGTCGCAGTGCACTAGCCGAAGTTGGCTACTGGAGCCCTGATATGATCACGGAAGATATCGATATTAGCTGGAAGCTTCAATTGCGCAATTGGACGATATTTTTTGAGCCAAGAGCGTTGTGTTGGATTCTGATGCCGGAAAAACTATCTGGTTTGTGGAAACAGCGGCTACGTTGGGCGCAAGGCGGTGCCGAGGTCTTTTTAAAAAACGTCCGTCATTTATGGTCATGGCGCTATCGCAGAATGTGGCCGCTGTTCCTCGAATATTCTATTTCGATATTATGGGCCTTCACCTATGCCATGAGCGTCTTATTGTATTTATTGGGTTTTTTCATAACCCTGCCAGAGGGAATTCGGGTAGAAACGCTCTTTCCTCCCGCATTTACCGGCATGATGATAGGCGTTGTTTGTTTAATCCAGTTTGCGGTCAGTATGCTGATCGAGCGGCGTTATGAGAAAGATATTGGCAAATATCTGTTCTGGGTCATTTGGTATCCCATGGTGTATTGGACGTTGAGCCTGTGTACCAGCCTGGTAAGTTTTCCAAAAGTCATGCTGCGTTTTCGTAAAAAACGCGCTCGTTGGGAAAGCCCCGATCGTGGTATCGAAAGAGGATAAATTATGCATTCACCTTTAATTATTTCTGAAAGACGTTGGTTGCCAGTCTTTATCGATTCTTTCCTGACACTATGTGGATGGGGAATATTTATTTGGTTATTTTCTGAGGTGTTTATCGACACTTTTTTGAATGACTATGTTTCCGAAGCGTTTTTCTTTACCTCAGAGGGTTGGATTATATCGATACATTTATGCATATTCCTGGTAAATGCGACGCTCTTAATTGCCTGGGGGAAACTGGAACAATATCGCTATCGTTCCAGAAAAGAGCAAAGAATGCGAACTGATGCGCTAGACGCCAAGCACGTTGCCAGAAGTTTTTCTTTGTCAGATGGATTGGTTCAGGAATTGAGTCGTAATAAGATCCAGCGTGTTTGGCATAGTGAGCACGGAAGAATTATTGGTATCGACAACGTATCGTTGTGACCAACTGAAGGCGGATTTTAGTTTGATGGCGGTTGATGACGAGAGTGGGAAAGTCATTCTCTCTGATATCACCGCCTGTTTTCCAGGTTCGCCTCTTCCCGACAAGGACTGTGGCTCAGGAGGCGTGTAGTTTACCTGACGGTTCTTCACCTGATTGCTGCGCCGCCAGAATGTCACCCAAATTCCCTTCAATCCACACCGCTAACTCTTTTACCCGCTTGCCAACCTCTTTGCCTAATGGCGTCAGGCTATACTCAACATGCGGTGGGACAACCGGATAGGCTGTTCGCAGGACAAAACCATCACTCTCCAGCCATTGCAGGGTCTGCGCCAGCATGCGTTCACTCACGCCGCCAATCCGTCGGCGCAGTTGACTGAAGCGATGCGTATCATCAAGTAATGCAATGAGAATCAGTACGCCCCAGCGGCTGGTCACGTGATTAAGTATCTGACGAGACGGGCATTTCTCGGCTAAGACATCGCCGGGTGGCAGTATGGGCGGTAATAAATCTATGGGTGTTTTGGGGGGACTCACTATACTTACCTTTATGTATGTACTTACTTAAAGTTAGCTTTGTCGATATTATGCCAGTCAGTTCTTGTTAATAAAAGATGGTTAACAAAAGACAGTTAACAAAAGACGGTTAATAAAGGAGCTTGAGATGATTGCGATTACTGGTGCATCTGGCCAACTGGGCCGTTTAGTCATAGCACAACTGCTAGAGAAAGTTCCGGCGAACGACATCGTGGCGCTGGTGCGAGATGTGAATAAAGTTGCCGATCTGTCTGCAAAAGGCGTGCAGGTGAAAGCCGGCGATTACAATCAGCCAGAGGCGCTGGCTTCCGCTCTGCAAGGTGTTGATAAAGTGTTGTTGATCTCTTCAAGCGAAGTGGGTCAACGTGCGGCACAACACCGTAATGTCATTGAAGCGGCGGTGAAAGCGGGAGTTAAACTGGTCGCGTACACTAGCTTGTTACACGCGGATAAATCGCCTCTGGCGCTGGCGGAAGAGCACCGCCAAACGGAAGCGTTGCTGAAAGACTCTGGTTTACCGCACGTCCTGCTGCGTAACGGCTGGTATACCGAAAACTATGCGGGCAGCATTCCTGCTGCGCTGGAACACGGCGTATTTATTGGTAGCGCAGGTGACGGCAAAATTACTTCTGCAACCCGTGAAGACTTCGCCGCCGCTGCGGTTGCGGTACTAACGCAGGAAGGGCAAGCTGGAAAGGTTTATGAACTGGCCGGTGACGAACCTTACACGCTGACAGAGCTGGCGGCTGAGATTAGCAAGCAGTCTGGCAAACCTATCGGTTATCAAAATCTGTCTGAAGCTGAGTTCACTGCTGCGTTGGTTTCGGCTGGTCTACCTGATGTTTTCGCACAGATTATTGCGGACTCAGATGTTGGCGCATCCAAAGGTGGCTTGTTTGATGGTGGTAAGCAGTTGAGCCGTCTGATCGGCCGTGCAACAACGCCGCTATCTGCGGTGGTGAAAGCGACGCTGAAATAAAGCTTAAAAAGTAACGCTTAATACAATCGGCCCAAGGAGCATTCTGGGCCGATTATCTTTTATTGTTAGTGTGTGCTCACAATCACTAGCTTGCTTTTTTATCAGGATCTTGGGCGAGTTCTTGCTCTGAATTGCTAACATTTTCTCTGGTTTTAGTAGTAAGAAAATTGCCTACGGGCTGTTCAATGAATTTATAAAGCAGCCAGCCTGCGGTAAGGCTAATCCCACCCGCTAACATTATCAGTAGTGCGGCGTTCACCGCATGGTATTGCGCTCCGTCAGTCCATGCATTTAACACGCGAAGAACCAGAAAATGGATCAGGTAGAAACCGAAAGAAATATTCCCTAGCAATTGTATTGGTTTTGCATGCAAAAACGAACGTTTCTCTTGTAGATCGCTCACCGCGAGTGAACCTATCAGTAATGTTAGCGGAATGAGAGTAACCAAATTAAAGCTAAGCAGGAACGGCATGAAGAGATCGATGCAATATGTCACCGCAGTGAGTATTACGCTTGTTGTTACTGAAACGGGAATCCACTTTCCCTCCAGAATAATACGCGACAGCAGCATACCGATGGTGAATTCAAAAATACGTGTTGGCGGGAAGGTATAGGAAAGCCACCATTGAATTTCTCCCACCTTAAAAGGCCAACCTTCAATGAGTGGAACGGTGGGTAATAATGTATAGATTGCACCATTAACCACGATTAAGGCGAGATAGCATAATGTTACGGATATCCATAAATATTCAGTTGGTATTTTTTTTACAAGCTTGAGTAAGAATGGGTAAATAATATAAAGAAAAGCAATGACGGATAAAAACCAACTAGGAACATTTCCGCCAATATAAATATCGCCTTGCGGTATCCATGTCTGTATCAGAAATAAATTGGGTAACCAGACATCAACGCGTTCGATGCTGATTATTCCAGTAAAAAGAAGCAGTATAATAATGAAAATATTTACAGGGTATATCTTTGCGAATCGTTTCTTATAGAACTGAAGCGGGTTACGAACTGATGGAGATGACCAGTTCATGACAAACCCACTCAGGATAAAAAAGAACGACACACTGACCCATCCTGCTTTACTAAGGATAAAAGAGTAGGCTTCACCGATAGATTTATCTGAGAACAGGTTTAACATATTCCCAAGCGATGTGTGAAAAACAAATACAAGGATGGCTGCAATAATACGTATTCCGTTCAGCGATGGTAAGTTGTGAAGAGGTCTTTTTTTCATTCTCTTTACCTTAATTTTGAAAATCATGCGGAAAATCGGAGGTATCTTTGTTAAAAAAACGATATAACAAGAATTTTGTAATAATATTTATTCTGTTCTATTAAGAGATGAGTAGGTATTGGTTTTCCGAAGGGGAATATCCCTTCCCATTTACCAATGACATGGGTTTTATTTTTTACAAATAATTTTTATGGTGATGATAAATATAGATGGAATATCAACATGGATCCAGTGGTGGGTTTTTTGAGTAATAACCCTTTGGATTGTTCATAGAGGAGTGTCATAAGACGTGTTATTTATTTCTAGCACTCAGTGTAAAGCCATGTGAGTAAGTATTTGAAAGGTAAAGTGGGGCATTAATGATGAAGAGAGAAGCCTATATTTTTAACAATGAATTTCCAGCAGATCGCAGCATAAAGAGGAACAATTGACGGCATACGATGAGCCGTCAATTGTTTAAAGCGTTATACGCTTACTTGCCAATACAGAAGCTCGAGAAGATACGGCCGAGCAGGTCGTCAGAAGTGAATTCACCGGTGATTTCACTCAGGGACTGCTGTGCCAGCCGCAGTTCTTCTGCCAGTAGTTCGCCAGCGTAGGCGCTCACTAGCTGTTCTTTCCCCTGGATCAGATGCTGTGCTGCCAATTCCAGTGCTTGCAGATGACGGCGTCGTGCCAGAAAACCGCCTTCCGTGTTGCTGGTGAACCCCATGCTTTGCTTGAGATGATCGCGCAGCGTATCCACACCTTCACCCGTGCGGGCGGAAAGACGGATAAGTGAGTGAGTATTCACATCTTCTATACCGAGCGTTTCGCCAGTCACGTCAGCTTTGTTGCGCACCACGGTAATGGGCAGCGTCTTTGGCAGGCGTGCCATAAATTCGGGCCAGATTTGCTCAGGCTCAGTCGCCTGCGTCGTGGTGCCATCGACCATGAACAGCACGCGATCGGCCTGTTCAATTTCCTGCCAGGCTCGCTCAATACCAATGCGTTCGACTTCATCGCTGGCATCGCGCAGCCCAGCGGTGTCGATGATATGCAGCGGCATACCGTCAATGTGAATGTGTTCACGCAATACGTCGCGCGTAGTTCCCGCGATATCCGTTACAATCGCCGCTTCACGACCCGCTAACACATTGAGTAAGCTAGATTTACCCGCATTAGGACGACCCGCAATCACGACCTTCATCCCTTCACGCAGCAGGCTACCTTGATGCGCTTCGGCTCGGACGGCATCCAAATCGGCCATCACACCATTTAGCTGTGCTTCAATTTTGCCATCGGAGAGAAAGTCGATCTCTTCATCCGGGAAGTCGATGGCAGCTTCGACGTAGATTCGCAGGTGAGTAAGTGCTTCCACTAACTGATTTATACGAGTAGAAAATACGCCTTGCAGAGAGTTCAGTGCTGATCGAGCGGCCTGTTCCGAGCTGGCGTCAATCAGATCGGCGATGGCTTCTGCCTGCGCGAGATCGAGTTTGTCGTTCAGGAAGGCGCGTTCAGAGAATTCACCGGGACGTGCAATGCGCACGTCGGGTAGCGTCAGAATGCGTTGCAGGAGCAAATCCAGAATAACCGGACCGCCGTGACCCTGAAGCTCCAGCACGTCTTCACCGGTAAAGGAGTTCGGGCCGGGAAACCAGAGAGCAATGCCTTGATCGAGCGTGGTGCCGTTAGTATCACGAAACGGCAGATAATCAGCGTGACGAGGCTTGGGAAGCTTACCCAGAACGGCATGTGCCACCTCTGCGGCCGCCTGTCCTGAAACGCGTAAAATACCCACGCCTCCGCGTCCCGGTGGCGTGGCTTGGGCGACGATGGTGTCGGTATTGCTCATGATCTTCTCTCTGCGTTGATGCCTGTCTGTCAGGCTATTTTACGTATCGTTAGGGGATAAAACAGCTCATAAAAAATAAGGCGGTCATTGACCGCCTTACTCTTTCTATCGGTTAGCTATCCAACCGGATTATTTTTTCTCGCGGCTATGCAGGCCACGTTTTTCCAGACCGCGATAGATCAACTGCTGCTGGAGAATGGTTACCAAGTTGCTGACGATGTAGTACATAACCAGACCTGAAGGGAACCACAAGAAGAAGACGGTAAAGATGACTGGCATGTAAGTCATGATCTTCTGCTGCATCGGGTCGGTCACGGTGGTTGGTGACATCTTCTGGATGAAGAACATCGTCACGCCCATCAGGATCGGCAGGATGTAGTACGGGTCTTGTGCAGACAGGTCATGAATCCACAGCGCGAACGGTGCGTGACGCAGTTCTACAGAGCCCATCAGCATGTAATACAGCGCCAGGAAGATTGGCATCTGAATCAGCAGCGGGAAGCAGCCGCCCAGCGGGTTCACTTTCTCTGACTTGTACAGCGCCATCATTTCCTGGCTCATGCGCTGTTTGTCATCACCAATACGCTCACGCATTGCCTGCAATTTAGGTTGCAGTAAGCGCATTTTCGCCATAGAGGTGTATTGCGCTTTCGTCAGCGGATACATCACACCACGCACGATAAAGGTAATGGCGATGATGGAGAAGCCCCAGTTGCCGATGAAGCCGTGCAGGAATTTCAGCAGCTTAAACAGCGGCTGAGAAATAAACCACAGCCAGCCGTAATCTACTGTCAGGTCCAGATGCGGTGCAACAGCAGCCATCTTGTCCTGAATTTCTGGGCCGACCCACAGGGTGGCGTTCAGATTTTGCTGACTACCAGCGGCAACCACAACGGGAGCAGCCTTGAAGCCAATTGCAGCCTGACCGTTGCTCTTACTGGTAAAGAACGTATTCGCGCCGGTTGTCGTCGGGATCCATGCGGTTGCGAAGTACTGTTGCAGCATCGCCACCCAGCCACTGTTAGTGGTGATGTTCAGGCCTTCGTCCATGTCGCTGAAGCTGTACTTTTTGTACTTGTCTTCGCTGGAAGAGAACGCCGCGCCACGATAAGTGTGCAGTGCAAAGTTGCTGCTGCCAGTATCGCGGTGTTTAGGCAAGTCGATGGACTGTTTTAACTGACCGAACAGCGTGAGTTCCAGAGGCTGAGCGCTGGTGTTATTGACGCTGTAGTCAACGTTCAGTGCATAGTCGCCACGTTTCAGAACAAACGTTTTGGTATAGGTCACGCCGTCCGCAGCGGTGTACGTCATCGGAATGCGCAATTCGCTCTGACCATCAACCAGCTCGAAGCTATCTTGTGTGGTGGTAAACAGCGGGCGTGGGCCGTTAGCCGGGTTGTCCGGGCCGTTTTTGCCGGTCAAACCGCTCTGAGCCTGATAGACAAACTCTGATGTGGTTTCCAGCAGATGGAAAGGCTTATCGGAGCCTAATGTATCTGGGTAAGCCAACAGATGCGCTTGCTCGACGTCGCCGCCACGCGTGTTGATTGTCAGCGACAGGACATCGGTTTTCACCGTGATCAGTTTGCCTTGACCGCTAGCGGGTACGCCCTGGTTGGTAGCATCACCCGTCACTGCGTTCGTCGCCTGCTGTATGGCCTGCGTGGTTGCTGGCGGATTTTTATCCGTTTCCCAAGCCTGCCAAAGCATAAAGGTTACGAATAGCAGAGCGATGAGAAGAAGATTGCGTTGCGAATCCATCGTTAATGTTCTCTGTTATTGTCGGTTTTTGGCGGTACGGGATCATCACCACCAGGGTTCAAAGGATGGCATTTTAATACGCGTTTAAGCGTCAACCAACAGCCTTTTATCATGCCGAACCTGCGTATTGCTTCAATACCGTATTGCGAACACGTTGGCCGGAACCGGCAATGTGGTCCGAGTAACGGGCTGATAAAGAGTTGATAACCGCGTATCAACCCGATCAGCAGTCGGGAGCCAAACGACAGTGCCGACGCCATAGTTTTTCCAATGCTTCCGTCAGAGTGCGGTTATCCAGTTCAGACACCCCTTTTTTCACCAGTACCACAAAATCCATCGAAGGTAATGAATGTTGATGCAGGCGAAAGCTTTCGCGCGTCAGGCGTTTAATCCGATTGCGTTCATGAGCACGTTTTACATGCTTTTTGGCGACGGTAAGACCGATGCGGGGATGCCCCAGCGAGTTCAGGCGGCCGAGGATGGTGATTTGCGGCGTGCCAGCCCGTTGTGGTTGCTGGAAGACGAAAGTGAAATGACGGGGAGTTAACAAACGTAACTCCCTGGGAAATGCTAGCTTAACCACTCGGTGGGTTAGCTTTTATTACTTAGAAACAGACAGACGAGTACGGCCTTTCGCACGACGGCGGGCCAGAACTTGACGACCATTTTTGGTGGCCATACGAGCACGGAAACCATGGCTACGGTTACGCTTCAATACGGACGGTTGGAAAGTGCGTTTCATGGCGATTTCTACCTAAACTTGGAAAATTATAACTTCACAGTAAACGCGTTTGGCTGTTCGGCGTGAAAATGACCGACGCCTCAATCGCATATCACAGCTATATAACGGAAAGAGGCAGGATTGTAATAATTGTACAGTCCTGAGTCAATTAACATCACACTTAACACGCCAGCCATTCCCATTATTTTTGGAATTTCTGCCTGCCAGAGCACAGAAAAGGCGTAGACGCGCGGGCAGGGAATTATACGGACTCTATTGCAAAGCGCAAGGATCCTCCGACGATCTGTCCCACAAGATCATGATCGATGTCACCGTAACGATCGTGTTGCCAAGGGTATGCTTGGACGCTCTTCATATAGGGCGGGTGAAATGTGTGCTAGCCTTTCCTCTGCCGTGTTGCGAGGAGTCGCGATAAGAATAGCCTGTGGATAAAAAGGATCGAAACTGTGCAGAAGGGGAAGATCTCTTTGCCGGATTAGGTTATGATCCGCGGTTCCGTTAGCGATCCTTTTGACGGGATCGTCGGGGTAAACCGCCACGCTACGTGGTGTGTCTGCTGTCTGAATTGTGAATGAAACAATCGTGGATGACGCAGGCGCCAAAAAATCATGAGTCACATAAATAACGTCTTATTCTTTTCTTTTTGATCGTTCTTGTTCGAGTGGAGTCCGCCGTGTCACTTTCGCTTTGGCAGCAGTGTCTTGCCCGTTTGCAGGATGAGTTACCTGCCACAGAATTCAGTATGTGGATACGCCCGTTGCAGGCGGAGCTGAGTGATAACACTCTGGCGCTCTACGCCCCCAATCGCTTTGTGCTCGATTGGGTTCGTGATAAATACTTAAATAATATCAATGTCCTGCTGAATGATTTTTGCGGGATGGATGCGCCTTTACTGCGTTTTGAAGTGGGGAGTAAACCACTGGTTCAGGCCGTAAGCCAGCCAGCGCAGTCGCACCACAACCCCGTCAGCGTTGCGCGGCAACAGCCAGTACGAGCGGCACCGGTACGTCCAAGCTGGGATAACTCGCCGGTACAGGCAGAGCATACCTACCGTTCTAATGTGAATCCGAAGCATACGTTTGATAACTTCGTGGAAGGTAAATCGAACCAGTTAGCGCGCGCGGCGGCACGTCAGGTGGCTGACAACCCTGGTGGCGCGTATAACCCGTTGTTTCTTTATGGCGGCACAGGTTTGGGTAAAACGCACTTGCTGCATGCAGTGGGAAACGGGATTATTGCCCGTAAACCTAACGCGAAAGTGGTCTACATGCACTCCGAGCGTTTCGTGCAGGATATGGTGAAAGCGTTGCAGAACAATGCGATTGAAGAATTCAAACGCTACTACCGTTCTGTTGATGCGTTGCTGATCGATGATATCCAATTCTTTGCCAATAAAGAGCGTTCGCAGGAAGAGTTCTTTCATACCTTCAACGCGCTGTTGGAAGGCAATCAACAAATTATTCTGACGTCTGACCGCTACCCGAAAGAGATCAACGGCGTGGAAGATCGCCTTAAATCCCGCTTTGGTTGGGGATTAACGGTCGCGATTGAACCGCCAGAGCTGGAAACCCGCGTGGCGATTCTGATGAAAAAGGCAGATGAAAATGACATTCGCCTGCCTGGCGAGGTCGCATTCTTTATTGCCAAGCGCCTGCGTTCTAACGTGCGTGAGCTGGAAGGCGCACTGAACCGCGTTATCGCGAATGCCAATTTTACTGGCCGTTCGATCACCATTGATTTTGTGCGTGAGGCGCTGCGCGATCTGCTGGCGTTGCAGGAAAAACTGGTTACTATCGACAATATTCAAAAGACTGTAGCGGAATACTATAAAATCAAGGTAGCCGATCTGCTGTCTAAACGTCGTTCCCGCTCGGTGGCGCGTCCGCGCCAGATGGCGATGGCGTTGGCGAAAGAACTGACGAATCACAGCCTGCCGGAAATCGGCGATGCCTTTGGCGGGCGTGACCATACGACGGTGTTGCATGCCTGCCGGAAGATTGAGCAGTTGCGTGAAGAAAGCCACGACATCAAAGAAGATTTTTCCAATTTAATCAGAACACTATCTTCATAACACTATGAAATTTATTGTTGAACGCGAACGTCTGTTAAAGCCATTACAACAGGTCAGCAGCCCGCTAGGTGGCCGACCGACTTTACCGATTCTGGGCAACCTGCTGATTCAGGTGACGGAAGGCGCGTTGTCGCTAACCGGTACCGATCTGGAAATGGAGATGGTGGCGAAAGTGGCGCTGACGCAGCCGCATGAGCCGGGTGCCACGACCGTACCTGCCCGTAAACTGTTCGATATTTGCCGGGGTCTGCCGGAAGGCGCAGAGATTACGATTATGCTGGATGGCGATCGCATGCTGGTGCGTTCTGGCCGCAGCCGCTTCTCGCTGTCCACGTTACCCGCAGCAGATTTCCCGAACCTCGACGACTGGCAGAGCGATGTTGAATTTTCTCTGCCACAGGCGACGATGAAGCGTTTGATCGAAGCGACGCAGTTTTCGATGGCGCATCAGGATGTTCGCTACTACCTCAACGGTATGTTGTTTGAAACCGAAGGCGAAGATCTGCGCACGGTCGCGACCGATGGTCACCGTCTGGCGGTCTGCTCAATGCCGGTTGGACAATCTTTACCATCACATTCGGTGATCGTGCCGCGTAAAGGTGTCATGGAATTGGTGCGCTTGCTGGATGGCGGTGATACACCGTTGCAACTGCAAATTGGCAGCAATAACATTCGTGCGCACGTCGGTGATTTCATTTTCACGTCGAAACTGGTCGATGGCCGTTTCCCTGATTATCGCCGCGTATTGCCGAAGAACCCGGATAAAACGCTGGAAGCCAGCTGTGATTTGCTCAAGCAGGCTTTTTCCCGTGCGGCGATTCTGTCGAATGAAAAATTCCGCGGTGTGCGTCTGCATCTGATTCAGAATCAGCTTAAAATTACTGCCAATAACCCAGAGCAGGAAGAAGCGGAAGAGATTCTGGATGTGCAGTACGACGGCACCGAAATGGAGATCGGCTTTAACGTCAGCTACGTACTGGATGTGCTTAATGCGCTGAAGTGCGAAGGTGTGCGTTTGCTGCTGACCGATTCCGTTTCCAGCGTGCAGATTGAAGATAGCGCCAGCCGAGCGGCGGCCTA
This sequence comes from Pectobacterium zantedeschiae, assembly GCF_004137795.1. Lineage (GTDB taxonomy): Bacteria > Pseudomonadota > Gammaproteobacteria > Enterobacterales > Enterobacteriaceae > Pectobacterium > Pectobacterium zantedeschiae. Next base: position 230,081 of record NZ_NWTM01000003.1, on the reverse strand, counting down.
TGTCGTCATGCCAATGCGGTTGTAGAATTATCGGGCAAGTTTACTTGCCCTTTCATCATTAAGATAACTGCAACATGGCCCTCACTCGTCTTCTCATTAAAGATTTCCGTAATATCGAGGCGGCCGATCTGGCATTGGTTCCCGGCTTTAATTTTTTGGTCGGTGCCAACGGCAGCGGTAAAACCAGCGTGCTGGAAGCGATTTATACGCTGGGGCACGGGCGCGCGTTTCGTAGCATTCAGGCGGGGCGCGTGATTCGTCACGATCAGCCGGAATTTGTGCTGCATGGTCGGATTGATGGCACAGAAACAGAGCGTTCCGTCGGGTTAAGCAAAAACCGTCAGGGCGATAGCAAGGTGCGAATTGACGGCAGCGACGGTCATAAAGTCGCTGAACTGGCACAATTGCTGCCAATACAGTTGATCACACCTGAAGGGTTTACCTTACTCAATGGCGGTCCGAAATTTCGGCGCGCCTTTCTCGACTGGGGCTGTTTCCATAATGAACCCGGCTTTTTCGCAGCCTGGAGCAACATGAAACGCCTGCTGCGCCAGCGAAATGCGGCGCTACGTCAGGTGAGTCATTATGGGCAGCTCAGAGCCTGGGATCAGGAATTGGTGCCGCTAGCGGAACGTATCAGCGAGTGGCGTGCGCAATACAGCGCGGCGATTGCCAGTGATATCTCCGCGACCTGTACGCAATTTTTGCCAGAATTTTCTCTCAGTTTCTCTTTCCAGCGCGGCTGGGATAAAGAAAGTGAGTATGCAGAACTGCTGGAACGGCAGTTCGAACGCGACCGTATGTTAGGTTATACGGCGCTGGGGCCGCATAAAGCCGACTTCCGCATCCGCGCCAGCGGCGTGGCCGTCGAGGATATGCTGTCCCGGGGACAGCTCAAGCTGCTGATGTGTGCGCTGAGGCTGGCTCAGGGTGAATTCCTCACCCGTCAGAATGGACTGCGCTGTCTGTATCTGATCGATGATTTTGCTTCCGAACTGGATAGTACCCGCCGCCGTTTGCTGGCAGAACGGTTAAAAGCCACTCATGCACAGGTGTTTGTCAGTGCGGTTAGCGCTGAACAGATAGAGGACATGATTGGTGAAAAGGGCAAGATGTTCCGCGTAGAACAGGGTAAAATAACGGTTCAATCACAGGACTAAAATGAGCGAGAAACGTTGATGTCGAATTCTTATGACTCCTCAAGTATCAAGGTATTGAAAGGGCTGGATGCGGTACGTAAACGCCCAGGTATGTATATCGGCGATACGGACGACGGTACCGGCCTGCATCACATGGTATTCGAGGTTGTGGACAACGCTATCGACGAAGCACTCGCTGGCTATTGTAAAGACATTATCATCACCATCCATGCCGATAACTCGGTGTCGGTGCAGGATGATGGCCGTGGTATTCCAACCGGCATTCATGAAGAAGAAGGGATCTCCGCTGCTGAAGTCATCATGACCGTACTGCATGCGGGCGGCAAGTTTGATGATAACTCGTATAAAGTCTCCGGCGGCCTGCACGGCGTAGGGGTTTCCGTGGTTAATGCCCTGTCGGAAAAACTGAAGCTGGTTATTCACCGCGACGGAAAACTTCACGAGCAGACCTATAAACACGGTGTGGCGCAAGCACCGCTGGCTGTCACGGGTGAAACCAACAGAACCGGTACGACGGTGCGTTTCTGGCCGAGCCACGAGACGTTCACCAATGTGGTGGAGTTCGAGTATGAAATTCTGGCCAAGCGTCTGCGCGAGCTGTCGTTTCTGAACTCTGGTGTTTCTATTCGCCTGATTGACGAGCGTGAGAAAGATAAAGCCGATCATTACCATTATGATGGCGGCATCAAAGCATTTGTTGATTACCTGAACCGTAACAAGACGCCAATCCACCCGAACGTGTTTTATTTTTCAACGATGAAAGATGATATCGGCGTAGAAGTGGCGTTGCAGTGGAACGATGGTTTCCAGGAAAACATTTACTGCTTTACCAACAACATTCCGCAGCGTGACGGTGGTACGCACTTGGCTGGCTTCCGCGCCGCGATGACCCGTACGCTGAATACCTACATGGATAAAGAAGGCTACAGCAAGAAAGCCAAAGTCAGCGCTACCGGTGACGATGCGCGTGAAGGGCTGATTGCCGTGGTGTCCGTGAAAGTGCCCGATCCGAAATTCTCTTCACAGACCAAAGACAAGCTGGTTTCTTCCGAAGTAAAAACCGCCGTCGAATCGCTGATGAACGAAAAGCTGGTGGATTACCTGATGGAGAATCCGTCAGACGCCAAAATCGTGGTCGGTAAAATTATTGATGCTGCACGTGCCCGTGAAGCGGCGCGTAAAGCGCGTGATATGACGCGTCGTAAAGGTGCGCTCGATCTGGCTGGTTTGCCGGGTAAACTGGCGGACTGTCAGGAACGTGACCCTGCGCTGTCTGAACTGTATCTGGTGGAAGGGGACTCAGCGGGCGGTTCTGCTAAGCAGGGGCGTAACCGTAAGAACCAGGCGATTCTGCCGCTGAAGGGTAAAATCCTGAACGTTGAGAAGGCGCGTTTTGACAAGATGCTTTCTTCGCAGGAAGTGGCGACGTTGATCACTGCGCTGGGCTGCGGCATTGGCCGTGATGAGTACAACCCAGACAAACTGCGCTATCACAACATCATCATCATGACCGATGCTGACGTCGATGGTTCGCACATCCGTACCCTGCTGTTGACCTTCTTCTACCGTCAACTGCCTGAAATTGTTGAGCGTGGCCACGTTTATATCGCGCAGCCGCCGCTGTACAAGGTGAAAAAAGGCAAGCAGGAACAGTACATCAAAGATGACGAAGCGATGGATCAGTACCAGATTATGCTGGCACTGGACGGCGCGACGCTGCACACCAATGCACAGGCACCAGCGCTGGCGGGTGAACCGCTAGAGAAGCTGGTTTCTGAACACTACTCTGTACAAAAGCTGATTGGCCGTATGGAACGTCGCTTCCCGCGTGCGTTGTTGAATCGTCTGATCTATCAGCCTACGTTGTCCGAAGCTGATTTGAGCGAACGTGAAAAAGTGCAGGTGTGGGCGGAGTCACTGGTTAGCAGCCTGAACGAAAGCGAATTGCACGGCAGCACGTACAGCTTTGTGATTCACCACGATGAAGAGCGTGGCGTGTTTGAACCGGCACTGCGCGTGCGTACGCACGGTGTGGATACCGATTACCCGCTGGGCGCGGGCTTTGTGGCGGGTGGTGAATATCGCAAGCTGAACCTGCTGGGCGAAAAATTGCGCGGCTTGATTGAAGAAGATGCGTACATTGAACGCGGTGAACGCCGTCAGCCAGTTGCCAGCTTTGAGCAGGCGCTGGAATGGCTGGTGAAAGAGTCTCGCCGCGGTCTGACCGTGCAGCGTTATAAAGGCCTGGGCGAAATGAACCCGGATCAGCTGTGGGAAACCACGATGGATCCGACCAGCCGCCGTATGCTGCGCGTGACAGTTAAGGACGCCATTGCTGCCGATGAGCTGTTCACTACCCTGATGGGGGATGCGGTTGAACCGCGTCGTGCGTTTATCGAAGAGAACGCCCTGAAGGCGATGAACATCGATATCTGATTCGGTCTACAGTGTTATCGTTATCTGAGCCAGCTCCCTGCGGAGCTGGCTTTTTTATTTCACCTGAGCCGTCCTGAATGACACCTGTACCGCACTTTTCTGGACTACGCCAAGACTAGGTGCGGTTTTTTATCAATAGGTTATGTTATTTCAATCGATGCCCATGCTTTCCGACACTTGACCCGACTTCCCCTCTGCTAGCCTCTGGAAGGTTCCAGAGAACCGGGTCTTTCCAGAGTCATCATGGCAAAAATCAAGCTCACCAAGCCTGCTGCTGCTGCTGCGGGTAGTTGGGGAGGTTGGGTGATCCAACGGGTTTTCAGTCGGCTGACCCCTTGCTCAGCCACGGACTCATACCCAGCGCCCCCACAATCCAGTCGGCGAATGCCCGTGTCTTGGCAGGAACCAATCGTGCGGATGGATGCACAAGGTAAACGGTCTCGTTGCTCTCCACGGGATGATCGGGCAGCACCAGCACTAGCCGACCACTATTTAGCTCCGGCCCTGCAAGCCAGTCAGATACCATTGCAATGCCCGTACCTGAAACGGCCGCTTGTACAAGGCTCTGCGCATCGTCGGTGACCAGAGGGCCAGCGATCCGAATTGCCGTAGCCTTGTCACCATCGCGCAGGTGCCAAAGCGGGTGCGATGCCAGACGGCAGAATCCCAGACAGGCGTGCCCGGCAAGATCGGCTGGGCGAGAAGGAGTACCGTGTGTTTGTAGATACGCGGGAGATGCACAGAGCATGCGCTGCGATGGCGCGAGCCTGCGTGCCACCAGTCTGCTATCGGCCAATGTTCCGATGCGGACTGCTACATCAAATGACTCAGCCACCAGATCGACGTAGCGATCTTCAAAGGCCGTTTCCACGATCAACTCAGGATAGGCCGCCAGGAAGGCTGGAAGGATCGGTGCAACCCACATGCGGCCGAAGGTCGCGGGCAAGGCGATACGCAGCGTGCCGCGCACGCCGACCGCAGCTGCTGCGGTGTCCTGCTCGATTTCCTGCAAGGTGCGCAAAGCGACCAGCATACGCTGATGGAAGGCCTCACCAGCTTCCGTCAACGCCAGCCTTCGTGTGGTGCGCTCCATAAGGCGTACACCTAGGCGCTTTTCTAGTGCCGTGACGCGTCGAGAGATAATGGAGCCATCACGCGCCAGCGCCAGGCCCGCGGCGGTGAATCCGCCATGTTCGACCGCGGCCAGAAAAGCTGTGATCTGCTCGAAATCGGTGCCGTTCATCTCTGTATTATTTGCATCAGTTATTTGCATTTAACCAATATTATCATTTTATGGTGAAGTAATTAAGCTGTGGGCAATCATCTAGCCCTCGGTTCCATGCGCATCCGGCGCGGACGGAAGGGTATGTTGGAGCTGAAATGAGCAAGACACATACGTCGGTCGCGACGGGTGACAGATTTAAGGTATTGGTGGCGATCTGCATCTCTGCGGTCATCATTCCGCTGGTGTTCACTGGCCCGGCGATATCCACGCTGGCGGTCGGGCGCGATTTAGGCGGGGATCAGTCCACCTTGAGTTGGATCGTGAATGCGTACGCCATCTCATTCGGCGGTTGCGTTATGGCCGCGGGAGCCATCGGTGACCAGATCGGCCGCAAGCGTTGCTTCGTGGCAGGGCTTTGGGTTTTCATCATCACCTCAGTTCTGATCGGTCTGACCCCGACCTTACTACTGCTAAATCTGCTGCGCGCCGCCGAAGGCATCGGTGGCGCCTTGGTACTAACCTCAGCCACCTCGCTGCTGGCTCAGGAGTTCGAGGGCGCAGAGCGTACTCGGGCTTTTAGCTTCCTGGGAACCGCGTTTGGTGTGGGTCTTGCGTTCGGACCGATGGCGTCCGGTTTCCTGATCGAGCACTTAGGTTGGCGCTCGCTCTACTTCGCCATCGCATTGATAGCGGCCTTGATCCTGTTACTGGGTACGAAGCGGATCAAGGAATCCTACGACCCCGATGCACAAGGTATTGACTGGCCGGGCTCCGTGTCCTTTACGACCGCATTGGTGTTGCTGACATTCGGCATTGTGTTCGGGCCGCAAGACGGCTGGGCGAGCCTGAAGGTTCTGTCGATGTTGGGCGGTGCTGCTCTGCTACTGGGAATATTCGTCGCCGTGGAGCTGCGGCGTACACGTCCCATGCTTGAACTTTCCCTGTTCCGCTACCCGCGTTTCATCGGCGTGCAGTTGCTACCAGTAGCGACGGGCTTCAGCTTTATCGCCTTGATTGTCTATGTGCCGATTTGGTTCATCGTGATCCAAGAGCGCGATGCGTTCACTGCTGGCCTTGCTATCCTGCCGCTAACGGCACCGATGCTGGTGGTGCCGCTGTTGGCGGGGAGGATGGCCCGATACGTCTCTCCGGGCCTGCTGTCGGGCATCGGCTTTCTCATTTCAGCTCTCGGTGCCTGGCTGTTGATGGACATATCTCCTGGCGGAAGCTTGTGGATGATGGCGATTCCCATGTTACTGATCGGCGTCGGCAATGGCCTACCGTGGGGGTTGATGGATGCCTTGTCAGTCAGTGTTGTTCCCAAGGAGCGTGCAGGAATGGCTGCCGGTATCTTCACCACCATGCGGGTGGCTGGGGAGGCGATTGCTATTGCGGCTATAGGCGCTGCGTTGGTCGGCTTGACGGCTACGAACTTGCGCACTGCGGCAGATGCCAATTCGCTATCGTTGCCGCAAAACGCCACGATGATTGCCAGTCAGATCGGAACTCGTTCCGGGCATGGTTCGTCTGCAACGACAGCCAGCGCCACGGACGACGTGATCATTGAGCTTGCGCATCGTGCCTACACTTCGGCTTTTCACAGCATCTTCGGTGTGCTGGCGCTCCTCTCTATCCTGACAGCGGTGATCTGCATCTTGACGCTGCGAAAATCGGCCGATGCACCGGACGAAACCTCGAGATCCGGTGGTAAGTAGTGAGTCACTAACTCAGTTAACCTATTGAAAAAATAACGTAGTCATCCGCATTTCTTTTTGCTTTTTATCAGGCCAATGCACGCCGTTTGGCGCTGCGCATTTCCTGTAGCAGCGTGATGAAAGCGGTGATTAGCATAAAGATGACGGCAGACCAGAAAATCGCGTGAGGGTGGCCGTGATCCAGCAGCCAGCCGAACAGCACTGGTCCCGCAGCACCACCCAGATTAAAGCCAGTGGAAACAATACCAAACACTCGCCCTTCGGCACCCGGTGGTGAGGCGGCGCGCACTAACATATCCCGAGACGGTGCGATCATACCGGAGAGGAAACCAGCGGCAGCCAACAACGGCACTAGCACGATGGTGGGTAAAGAATACATGGCGACGATGCTGACCAGTATGGCAGTGACGGCCAACGCCGCTGTCGCGACCAGTCCGTGCCGTTTAGTTTTATCCGCCAGTGAACCGCCAGCCAGTACGCCAAAGGCGCTGGCGAACAGAAACGCGGTGAGTGCCACGTTAGCCTGTGAAAGCGACAAGTCGTAGCCCGTTACCAATGCCGTCACCGAGAAGTTCTGGATTGAACCCGTACTTAAATTGAGCAACAGGAACAAAATCAACAGCGCCAGAATTGGCAGTGTGAAAACAGGCGCACGGGATATGCCTGGTTGGGTGTTTGTTGCCGCTGCGGGTTGCGCCCGGCGGGGTTCATCGCGATCTGTCAGAAGCAGTGGGATCGTCAGTAAGCCGATGATGCCGGAAACGATGAATGCGCTGTTGATACCGGAAAAGGCGGCAACGGACAGCAAAATTCCGGGGGCAATGGCCGTGCCCAGAAAGCCGGAGAACGTATGTACCGAGAACGCGCGACCCATGCGTTTTTCATCAATTCCGCGCGACAGTAAAGCGTAATCTGCCGGATGGTAAACCGCGTTCGCCACACCAGCCAAACCCATTACGGCGATCAGCCAGACGTAGCTGCCTGAAAAACCGAGTGAAAGAAAACAGAGGCTTCCGAGCGTGATTCCTGCGGTTAACGTGCGACGTGCACCAATGCGGTCCACTATAAAACCAATCGGCGTCTGCACACAGGCGGAGACAATGTTGAATACGCTGAGTGCAAACCCGAGTTCGACAAAGCTGATATCGCGCTGGGCTGACAGCAGTGGAATGAGTGCAGGCAGCACCATCATATGGAAGTGACTCACCAGATGGGCGGATGAGATTTGCGCCAGTAGCGGTAATTTTATGAGTTTCATATTTTTGGTCGCTTACAGGTCTATCGGTTTTATTATCGTGAGAGCTAGCGCAGGAACGGAGGGGCACTCCCTGGCAAAGAGATCATAAGGTTAGCATACTACTTATACTCGTTAGATTAGGGAAATGAGACAAGCGATTTGACGAGATGATAGGGGGCAAGTGGCGGAGAGAAAGCCGATCTCATGGAGAGTCAGAGACCGGCTAATTGAACGACGTTAATCGTTAGTCTTGTGTGAAAAATGTTTTCTTCAGCGCCACTTCAACACCACGTACTTCAGCAAGGCCGCGAAGACGGCCAATGGCTGAATAGCCTGGATTGGTCTTTTTCTTCAGATCGTCAAGCATTTGGTGACCGTGGTCGGGGCGCATCGGAATGGCACGTAAATTCCCCTGATGGCGGCGTTTCTGTTCCTCAGTAAGTACCGCTTTCACCACGCCGACCATGTCGACATCGCCATCCAGATGATCGGCTTCATGGAAACTATTCGGATTCACTTCACGTTTAGTGGCTCGCAGATGCATGAAGTGAATTCGGTCAGCGTAGGTTTCCGTCATTTTCACCAGATCGTTATCAGCACGTACGCCGAATGAACCGGTACACAGCGTAAAACCATTGTGGATACTATCGACGGTTTCTTTCAGCCACTGCATATCTTCAATTGTTGAGACAATACGCGGTAGCCCTAAAATGGGGCGCGGTGGATCGTCTGGGTGTACCGCCAGCACAATACCGACTTCTTCGGCAACATGAACGATGGCTTTGAGGAAATATGCCATATTTTCCCGCAGACGCTGGTGATCGATGCCTTTGTAGCGATCTAACTGAGCCTGAAATTGATCGAGCGTATAGCCTTCTTCTGCACCGGGCAGACCCGCAATAATATTACGCGTCAGTGTGTCGATATCTTGCTGGCTCATTGCTGCAAAATAGGCGCTAGCCTGAGCACGCTCATCGTCGTTGTAGTCTTGTTCTGCGCCGGGGCGCTTGAGGATATGCAGCTCGAATGCGGCAAATGCAATGTGATCGAACCGCAAAGCGCGAGAACCATCCGGCATCGGGTAGGCCAGATCGGTACGCGTCCAATCCAGTATCGGCATGAAGTTATAGCAGACGGTATCAATACCGCAGGTACCGAGATTACGTAGTGATTGCTGGTAGTTAGCAATGTATTCCTGATAGCGGCCCGTATGCGTTTTGATCTCTTCATGTACGGGAATGCTCTCAACCACAGACCAGACTAAGCCTTTTTCTGCCAGCAGTGCCTGACGTTGTTTGATCTCCTCAACGGGCCATACTTCGCCATTCGGAATATGATGCAGTGCGGTGACGATACCCGTCGCTCCCGCCTGACGCGCATCGTCTAATGATACGGGGTCGTTAGGGCCGTACCAGCGCCATGTATGTTCCATAATGTTACTCCTTGCTACTGAATATCAAAAATAGGTGGCGATATTATGCCGCTGGGGTTTCTTCTATAGGATCTTTCACGATAAAGAAGTAAGCCAGCGCCCCTGCAAACGTCACACAGGAGCACACCACGAGGGCCAGATTAAATGAATGCGTTTTGTCCACGACCCAACCGGTGACGATGGGGGCAAAGGACGCGAAAATGAAGCTACCGAAATTCTGTATGCTGCTGACTGAAGCAACCATACGCGAAGGCGCCATCACTTGTACCAATCCCCATGCTGATGTTCCCGCGAAGTGGACAAAGAACAGCGCCAGACTGATAAACGCGACGGCCATTGAGGTAGATGTTGATTGCACAACCAGCAGTGTACATGCCGCAGAGCACACCAGACCCAGGCAAATGAGTGACTTACGGCTTTTGGCAAGGGAATAGCCTCTGCGTGCCAGCTGGTCAGCAACGGTGCCATTAATCAACATGCCAATTGAACCAAAAAGGAAGGGAATAGCTGCGACCCATCCGGTGTTGACCAGACTCAGTCCACGTTCTGCCTGAAGGTAACCCGGTAACCAGGAAAGGTAGAGCCATCCAGTATAGTTAACACCGCTGAAGCCCAGAATCATTCCCCACACGGTACGGCGTTTAAACAACGCGCCCCATTCTTTCAGCGTAACACGGGTCTGCGATACGGGCTTGGTGCCAGCATTGAGGTAGTCTTTCTCTTCCTGAGTCAGAACGAATTTTTCACGGTTGCGATACCAGGCATACCAGCATAGAGCGATGGCGATACCGGCGATACCAATAATGACAAACATCATACGCCAGCCAAATGCCAGCATCAGCGCAACCAGAATGGGGGGGGCAAAAGCCTGACCAATGGTTGTAGAGGAATTGAAAATCCCCATTGGCAGACCGCGTTCTTTAGCGGTGAACCAATCGTTGATGACTTTTACGCCACTGGGCATAAAGGGAGCTTCACCGATGCCCAAACCAATACGCAGCATGATGAAATGGGAGAAATTATTCACCATGCCCGCCAGCGCTTGCATACTTGACCAAAACAGCAAACCGGCACCCAGCACAACGCGAGGGCCGAAGCGATCCAATAACAGCCCGCTGGGTAACTGCGAAATACCATAGGAGAGTGAAAAAGCGGAGAGGAGCACGCCAAATTCCGTGGCGGACAGTCCCAGATCGGCACGAATGGCTTCGTTTGCAATAGACAACGAACCGCGATCGAGAAAATTGATAATCCCTGCAAGAAACAACAAAAGCAAAGAAACAGTCTGGATACGTTTGAGCCGTTCAGTACGTTGCGCTGTCGGCGTGTGATCCAACGAGGTGGTAGACATTATTTTTATCCTCAACAGCAATCAGAATCTTTTAAGACCTCGAACCGTTATAGAGATAACAGCATTGAAGTTTGGACTAAAGGTCTGGTGGTCAGGCCACTGGACCTTAAAAAGTATTCCGCAATACGACGGTAATTACTGTGATGTACTTCTCATTATCTTTTCTCTTGAGTGATGGGCAGCGTAGATGAAAGGGCGAGCGCCTTCTCCGCATGTGGTAAGATTTGCTTCAGCATCGTACAGCCCACGCAGGCCTGAAGCCGGTTGGAGGAGTTATGGATTTACCCACGCTCAAAGTGGAGCGTTTGTATCGTCAGATATCAAATCTGCTGATCAACTGTATTCAACGTGGACAGTTTTTACCGGGAGATTTGCTGCCTTCAGAACGGGACTTGGCTAAACAACTCGGTGTAAGTCGGTCGTCGATTCGTGAGGCATTGATTGCATTAGAAATTACCGGATGGGTCGAAATACGCACCGGAAACGGTGTTTTTGTCAGCAACCCATTGCCACTGGTTGCGCAGCAGCAACCAGAAGAAGAATTCAGCCTGAAATCGTTGATTCTGGCCCGTCAGGCCTTTGAAGGTTTATTGGCGGAAATGGCCGCACGTAACGGTAGCGAAGATCAGCGAACCGAACTCATGGATATCATGCAGGATCTTACGCAGCTCAATGCTAACGATGAAAAATTTCTGAGTGAAGATAAGCGCTTTCATTTACTGATTGGCGAAATGAGTGGTAATGAAGTGCTGCGTGACATGATGGAGAATTTGTGGAACAAACGCACAAGCTCACGTTTTATTCGGCTGGAGAGCCATTACGCGCAGGAGGATTTTCCTGTGGCGTTGCAACAAGATCACCATGATATCGCGGTGGCGATTGTGGAGCGCGATCCAGTGCGTGCTCGCTCCTGTATGGAACGTCATCTACAACATGTTTACGATCGACTATTCAGCAACCCATAAGTCATGAAGCTCACCGCCTCAATTGAGGCGGTGAGCTTTGGAGCGCAAAGGTCTAAGAGAGCTTGAATACCAGCACCGTTTGCGCGAGCTGTCTGGCCTGCTCTTCCAATGATGCGGCAGCAGCTGTGGCTTCCTGTACCAATGCGGCGTTCTGTTGGGTGACGCCGTCCATCTCGTGAACGGCCTGCGTGACCTGACTGATACCGCGCGATTGTTCATCCGACGCAGAGACGATCTCATCCATGATGTCTTTTACCGAGGTTACGGCATGCAGCATTTCCTGCATGGTTGAACCGGCGTTTTGAACCAGCGTGACGCCGCTGTCGACACGGCTAGCGGATTCCGTAATCAGTGCTGTGATGTCTTTTACGGCACTGGCACTGCGCTGCGCGAGATTACGCACCTCGTTGGCGACGACCGCGAAGCCGCGCCCTTGTTCACCTGCTCTGGCGGCTTCCACCGCCGCATTGAGCGCCAGTATGTTGGTCTGAAACGCGATACCGCTGATGATGCTGGTAATATCCGCAATCTTCTTCGAACTGTCGTCGATCTCACTCATAATGTTGACGACCTGACCGACTATCTTGTCACCCCTCTGAGCGATGTGTGCAGCATTCTGTGCCAGCGTTGTAGCGTTGTGGGCGTTATCCGCATTCTGTTTCACCGTCGCCGTAATTTGTTCCATGCTGGCGGCGGTTTCTTCCAGCGCCGCAGCCTGTTGCTCAGTGCGGGAAGCCAGATCGGTATTGCCTGCCGCAATTTCTGTCGCTCCATGGCTGACTGATTCGCTGGTACTAATCAACTGCTCGGCGATGTCTCTCAACTGCGTCTGCATGGCGTTCATAGCGTAAAAAATACTGCTGTCGTCCTTCGGCTGCACAGGAATGTTTTGCGTTAAATCCCCTTGTGCGACGGACAGGGCGATCTGTGCTGCCTGAGCCGGTTCTCCACCGATAGGGCGGGCAACCTTGCGGTTAAAGATGATACCCAGCACGCCGGAAACGACCACGATGCTCAGTACCATAAGCAGTAGTGCCATGTTGCGCTGCTGTGCGGTTTCCGCCATCACCACGTTGACGGGAGCGGATAAGCCAAGCATCCAGGGCGTACCCGTATTGCCGATTTTTACTGGTACATACACGTTAAACGCCGGCGTGTTTAGCACGGTATTGTCACGCTCGATCTGATAAGGCTGACCCGTGGTGACATGCTCAAGCAGCGTTGAGTCGTTTTCAATTTTTTTGGTCACCCGAGCTTTGTCGGGATGAGAGATATAGGCACCGGTGTGTGACAACAACTGTGCGTAGCCCGTGCCTTGATAAGGTTTGATGTCATTGGTGAGCTGTTGCAACGTATCCAGTGCAAAATCTGCGGTGACGGAGCCGTAAAATTTGTTGTTGATGATGATAGGTACGGCAATAGAGGTCAGGAGTACATCAACGCCGTTGTAAGGGTAGCTATAGGGTTCCAGAATAACTTCTTTCTGGAGCTTCTTCGGCAGCAGATAATAATCACCACTACCGGGCGTTTCATAATCCACCAGATTATGCAGCGCAACGTTGCCAGCGGTATCGCGGTCGACATAGCGGACGAAGCGACCTTTCGGATCCTGATCGGGTTGGCTAGCGTACTCCCGATCTTTGCCGTCAAACGCATCAGGCTCCCATGCCAGCGACATGGAAAGGAAATCGGGGTGACTCTTTAGCGCATTCTTCAGCAGTGTTTCTGCGGTTTTCCGGTCGGCATTGCCTGCCTCTTGCAGACTGACAACGCTTTGTACCAGATTGCGCGCTGCATGGAGTGCAACATCCAGCTTTTGCTGAATGAGGTAGCTGTTGGTATATGCCGTTTGCTCAAGATACTGCTGGGCGATGGCCTTTTGCTGCTGGCCAGATTGCCAGATCAACAGACCGATAGTGAGAATAAAACCGAGTGCGATAGTGGTGACGCCCGCCAGGAGCATCAGCATACGTGTGCTGAGCTTTCTTTTTGGCGCGGTTGGTGAGGAATGAATGGGTAGATTGCTGTGGTTAACCGGTAACAGTGTTGTAGACATATGCGTAATATCCCCTGGGATATAAGCGCCGATACCCTTTATGCTTCAAGCTGCATGTGCGTTGTTCAAAACGATAACGTTTTGTCCTGAAACTCGAATTATTTAGGGTATATAGGTGCTTTTTTATAAAAAGAATCAATTAATTGTCTTCCTTTATGTTGTTGGGTCATTCCCTTACGCGACTCGTCATTTTTTGTGATGTAAGTCACAGTTAAATTATCGGCGAGAAACAGTATCTCTTTAGGTTATTCACGAAAACGTCACAAAGCGATGTGGCACGACAAATCGCTGTCGTGTGGGATTACATCACGCCGAACGGGGGAGGGATTAGGCGGCGGGGCCTTTGCTGACGGAATCACGGATAATCAACTCGCCTTTGAAGGCAGGCGCAGGCACGACGGTTTCCCCCTCCAGCCGACACAGTAGTTTCTCGAGGGTATAGTTGATCATTTCGGCGACAGGAACATGCACGGTAGTGAGTGGTGGATAGAACCATGATGCCATCGGCAAATCATCGAACCCCAGTAGAGAGACATCTTGCGGGATCGCGAGGCCGTGTTCGCGCAACGCTTTTGCCGCGCCAATAGCCATATCGTCATTACTGGCGACCAGTGCGCTGAATGTGGTTGAACGCTGGAGCAGGTTTTTTGCCGCCGTGTAACCGCCGTCATGAGTCCAGTCGCCTGGCGCAGTCAGCCTGTCATTATAGGGAATCCCGTTTTCCGCTAGTGCCTGTCGGTATCCAGCCAACCGGCTTGTGCCCGTGGGGGAGTTCGACGATCCACAGATAAACGCGATATCCCGATGGCCCTGTGCAATCAGGTAATTGACTGCATCATGGCAGTGTTGCTGGTGATCGGCGCAGATACCGTTATCGCCGTGTTGATGCAGTGTGCGGTTCACGACCATGATCGGCTGTTCATGTTGTTCGATAATGCTTTCCAGCGCCTCGATAGAAAGAAAGCGCGGATAGATAATGACGGCATCGCAGCGTAAATCGAGCAGGAACTGGATCGCTTCCCGTTCTTCTTCCGCACTGTGCTTGCCATCCGCCATGATGAGCTGCCGCCCGTATTTTTCCGTCATGGTTGCCGTTTGGAACAGTAATTCGCTGAAATAGGGGCCGCTATACAGCGTGTTAGTCACGACCAAGCCAATAATTTGCGATTTGCTCGTGGCGAGCTGTCGCGCCAGCAGGTTGGGCCGGTAGCCAATCTCTTCAATTGCCTGAAATACCCGATCCCGCGTGGTTTTACTGACGTAGTTATTCCCAGTCAGCACGCGTGATACGGTGGCCTTGGATACGCCGGCCTTTTTCGCTACATCAAGCATGGTTACCATCATACTTCCTGTTTTCTTTTTGCACCGCTTTATCGCGATATTATAGGGAAACTTTCCCTTTTTTATCATCAATAGCGAGTGTGGGGATAAAAATATTCCCCGATTGCGCTATTTATGATCGCCTTCAAAAAATAGTAAAAACAATATGAAACCGGTTGCATATTATTTTATGTCTTGCTTGAATAATAGAAAAACGGACGGTGAGGTGCAGTATGAATAAAATTTTACTCTGTTGCGCAGCAGGAATGTCTACCAGCATGCTGGTACAGCGAATGGAAAAGGTCGCCGAGAAAAATGCGATCGCTGTTGAGATAAAAGCCGTTGGTTTTGAAGAGTTTAATGAACTGATTGATGAATATGATTGCTGTCTTTTAGGGCCGCAGATCAAGTATAAACTGCCTGAATTCAAAGTGATAGCCGACGAAAAAGAGAAACCTATTGCCGTCATTAATATGGTTGACTATGGCATGATGAACGGGGAAAAAGTCCTCAATGATGCTCTGGCGATGATCAATTAGTATAACGGGAGGAATAATGAGTAAATTAAGTGAGTCATTATTCAGCGTTATCGAAAATCGTATTAGTCCGATTGCAGCAAAACTCTCCAGCCAGCGTCATGTTGTCGCAATTAAAGATGGGTTCATTGCATCTATGCCCTTTTTAATTGTTGGCTCTTTTATGATGTTATTTGCCCACCCGCCTTTTAGCCCGAATAGTGAATGGGCTTTTGCACAGTGGTGGCTGGGGATGGTGGAACGCCACGGCGAGCAGATCATGATGCCCTACAATATGACGATGGGCATTATGGCGGTGTATATCACCAGCGCCATCGCTTATAACCTGGCTCAGAGCTATAAAATGAACGGTTTTATGGCTGCCAGCCTGGCGCTGATGTCGTTTATGGTGGTGGCAGCGCCACAAATCGACAAAAGCCTGCCAGTCGGGTCGTTGGGCGGTGAGGGGATTTTTACCGCGATTATCGTGGCCATTTATTCGACGGAGCTGATGCATTTTTTGCAGAAGCGCAACATTGGTATCCGCCTGCCGGAACAGGTGCCGCCGAAAATTCGTCAGTCTTTCGATTTGCTCATCCCGATTCTTGCCATCTTCCTAACGCTGTTCCCACTTAGCCTGCTTATGCAGAGCCAGTTCGGCATGCTGTTACCGCAGGTGATTATGGCGATGTTTGCGCCGATTATCTCAGCATCCGATTCGCTCCCTGCCATTCTTATTGCCGTGCTGCTCTGTCACCTGCTGTGGTTTGCTGGGATCCACGGCGCGGTTATCGTCGGCGGTATTTTGCAGGCGTTCTGGTTGACTAACTTAGGGATCAACCAGGAAGCGTTTAACGCAGGCGCACCGATCACCAAAATCTTCATTGAGCCCTTCTGGCAGTTCTTCATTACGGTAGGAGGGTCGGGGGCGACCATGGGGCTGGTCTTTCTCTATCTGCGTAGCCGTTCTGCCCATTTGCGCTCCATCGGCAAGCTGGCCGTGGTGCCAAGCATGTTCAACATCAACGAGCCGGTAATTTTTGGTTCACCTGTCGTGATGAACCCGCTGTTGTTTATCCCGTTTATTACCGCGCCGTTGGTGAACGCTACCCTTGCCTATATCGCATTAAAAACCGATTTGGTGCACCGCGTGATCTCTCTTGCGCCCTGGACTACGCCGGGCCCAATTGGTGCGGCCTGGTCTACGGGATGGGACTGGCGGGCGGTGGTGCTGGTGGGGGTACTGATTATCGTGTCGTCCTTAATCTATTACCCCTTCTTCAAAATGTATGAACGTCAGCTGATTGCACAGGAAGTGGGTACAGCAGAGGAGGCAGTAAGTGATGCTCGATGAAACCACGGTAATGGAACTGATTATCTATGCGGGAGAAGCGCGCTCAAGCTCGATGGAGGCACTGAGTGCCGCCAGAAAATACGACTGGGACAAGGCTGAAGAACTGCTGAACATGGCTTCTGTGGCGGCACGCAAAGCCCATCAAATTCAGACGGCCTTGATCGGTGCTGATGAAGGCAGCGGAAAAATCCCGGTTAACCTGATTCTGGTTCACGCACAGGATCACCTGATGAACGCGATGTTATGCCGTGAGCTGGTGGAGGAGCTGATTCAACTGTATCGGGAAATCTCCTCCCTGAAACAACATGTAAATTTGAAATAACGAAAAGGAAATAAGATGTCTATTGAACAATTACCGAAAGACTTTCTGTGGGGCGGCGCGGTAGCGGCGCATCAAGTTGAAGGTGGTTGGGATCAAGGCGGCAAAGGCATCAGCATTTGCGATGTCCTATCCGGCGGTGCGCACGGCGTTGACCGTGTGATTACCGATGGCGTACAGCCTGGTGTCAGTTATCCAAACCATCAGGCGGTGGAGTTCTATTCCCACTATAAGCAGGATATCGCCCTGTTCGCCGAAATGGGCTTCAAATGCTTCCGTACTTCGATTGCCTGGACGCGTATTTTCCCCAATGGCGATGAGCTGGAACCAAATGAAGCGGGCCTGCAATTCTATGACGATCTGTTCGATGAGTTGTTGAAGCACAACATCGAGCCAGTGATTACGCTGTCTCACTTTGAGATGCCGCATCATCTGGTGAAGCAGTACGGTGGCTGGTTAAACCGCAAAGTGGTGGATTTCTTTGTGCGCTACAGCGAAGTGGTTATGAAGCGTTATCAGTCCAAAGTGAAATACTGGATGACCTTCAATGAGATCAACAACCAGCGCAACTGGCAGTATCCGCTGTTTGGCTATTGCTGTTCCGGCGTGATTTTTACCGAACACGATAAGCCGGAGCAGGCGATGTATCAAACCCTGCACCACCAGTTTGTCGCCAGTGCGAAAGTGGTGAAGCTGGGCCATGAGATTAACCCGGATTTCAAAATTGGCTGCATGCTGGCGCTGGTGCCACTCTATCCGTGGTCATGCCACCCGGATGACGTGATGTTTGCACAGGAAGGGATGCGTCAGCACCATCTGTTCGGTGACGTACAACTGCGGGGTTATTATCCTTCCTACATCCTGAACGAGTGGGCGAGAAAGGGCTATCACATTGATATGCAGCAGGAAGATGAACAGATATTGCGTGAAGGTTGCACGGATTATCTGGGCTTCAGCTACTACATGAGTAATGCGGTGCAGTACGCGGCAAAAGGCCGGAAAACCGAAGATGTCATCGTTGGGTTTGACGGCGGCGTGAAAAACCCGCATGTGAAAGCGTCGGAGTGGGGCTGGCAGATTGACCCGGTTGGCCTGCGCTATACTCTGAACAGCTTCTACGAGCGCTATCAGAAGCCGATGTTCATTGTCGAAAACGGCTTTGGTGCGGTGGATAAGGTGGAAGCCGATGGCAGCATTAATGATGACTACCGCATCAACTATCTCAAAGCACACATTGAGCAGATGAAGAAAGCCGTCGTGGAAGACGGTGTAGAACTGATGGGCTACACCCCGTGGGGCTGCATCGACTGTGTGTCGTTCACTACTGGCCAGTACAGTAAACGCTATGGTTTCATCCACGTGGATAAACACGATGACGGCACCGGCACGTTCAAGCGCTCGAAGAAAAAGAGTTTTGACTGGTATAAGAAAGTGATCTCCAGCAACGGCGCCGAGCTATAACGGCGATTGTAGGAAACATTAGCGACAGAGCCGTGCGTAACCGCACGGCTTTTTCTTGTCAGTGCTAATCGCTTCTCCAAGATGAGCGCGTATACACAAGTAATGTCGTGTGCAAGCTGGGTTGCCGTTATCCCCGGCGTAAGAAATTATGCTGAGGAGATAGCAGGCTTAGGATGAGCCGCAAGGACGCGGCGAAAGCTTGCGCCACGTCGGGCGCGTGCTACTCAGTCGCATGAGAATGCTGGCATTGTGGCACACGAAACGGTCGCTGAATCTGCATAAAAATGTGACTAAGAGGCGGCCTTCAGGAAGAGAGATTGTCCTGTTCTGTAATACGCCTGTCACCCTGCCGTATTTCACTAACGACTTCATCGCTGAATCGCGTTAGCATGAAAACAGATAACTTGATGCTGGAAAAACTATGTCTGTAAAACTGATCGCTATTGATATGGACGGGACGTTACTGACGCCCCAAAATCAAATTTCACCTGCGGTAAAGGTTGCGATTGCTGCTGCCAGAGAGAAAGGTGTTCAGGTCGTGCTGGCAACCGGTCGCCCCTACATCGGTGTCGAACGCTACCTGATGGAGCTGGATTTGCAGCAGGAAGGCTGTTACTGCATCACCAACAACGGTGCACTGGTACAGCGTACGGTCAACGGTGACTGTGTGGCGCAAACCGCGCTGAGCTTCGACGATTATCTCTATTTCGAAGCGCTGGCCTGCAAATTGGGTGTCCATTTCCACGCGCTGGACTTCAATTTCGTCTACACCGCCAACAAAGACATCAGCCCTTACACCATTCACGAATCTCACCTGACCGGGATGCCGTTGAAATATCGAGCGGTAGAAGAAATGGATCGCAGCCTGACGTTCCCGAAAGTGATGATGATTGATGAGCCAGAGATCTTGGATCGCGCCATCAGTCAACTGCCACCAGAAGCCTTTGAACGCTACACCATCATGAAGAGCGCCGAATACTATCTGGAAATTCTGGATAAGCGCGTCAACAAAGGTGAAGGCGTGAAGATGCTGGCGGAGCACCTCGGTATTCCACGCGAAAGCGTCATGACGCTAGGTGACCAGCAGAACGATCTGGCAATGATTCGCTATGCGGGCATCGGCGTCGCGATGGGGAACGCCATTGAGGAAGTGAAAGAAGCCAGCCAGTTCGTCACCAAATCCAACATGGAAGACGGCGTAGCCTACGCGATCGAGAAATTCGTGTTGAATGTCTGATTATTTACAGATAAAGCTGAATAGCCATCAATGATGGCTATTTTTATATAAAATAATAATTCTGCTATTTATTTTATATAAATCTATTCCCTGATATTTATTATTCAATAAATACATTAATAAAAATAACGACTTTGGTTGGACGTTATTTTAATTCCAGACTCGCTGCTATTTTCTCTTTCATAACCAAAGTGATGTGATTAACCACTTGGCTACGGGGGATTTGCGGGGGATATACCGCACAATACGCCATTTTTATATCGGGATTAAAAGGCTTAACGATGACGGGTGAAGGGCTGTTCAGCGCAGTAATAAAATCTACCACACCGATGCCAACATTTCTTGAAGCCAGCACGCAGCAGTTAACCATCGAGGTTTCGATTGGGTTATGCAGATAGCTCTGCTCTTTTCTGATGGCAATATCGAGCTGTGCCCGCAGTGGCGTGGTTCTTCCCGGCAAAATAGCACGCGAGCTGGCCAGATCGGCAAGCGTAATTTCATCCGCTGTGGCAAGGGGGTGATCCACCGCTAACACCGCGACTGCACTGGCGTCCGCCAGTGGTTCGGCCTCTAACCCTTTAATGCCAGGCTGGCCAAAAATAAAACCCACGTCATAGTGATTTTCAGAAATTGCGTTCGTAATGCGGCTGCTGCTTTCGATGTCTAAAAACAGGGAAAGGTCGGGGTATTTCTTGAGTAAGGTAGGGAGAACCTGGTCTGAACAAAGAAACGAGAGCGCCTGAACGGCGGCAATGCGCAGTATGCTGCCTCTGGCGTGGCGAATTTCATCGGCAATCAGCCCGATATGATCCAGCCCCAGATAAAGACGCTCCACTTCCCGATACAGCTTCATCGCCTCAGCGCGCGGAATCAGGCCGCGTCCGTCTCTATCAAACAGCTTCAGATTCAGTGCGTCTTCAAAGTCTTTAATGAGCCGACTGACTGCGGGCTGGGTGATATACATCATGTTGGCGGCAGCGGTAATGCCTCCGGTGAGGATGACTTTATGAAAGGCTTCAACCTGACGGGGATTGATACGCATGCTCGTCACCTTAAAACATAACATTTAGTTATCAATTTAACACAAAATGCAATTTTTCATTATCCAATCTGGCGCATAGACTCACAATCATAAGATTTAATACACTTCATTAGTACTCAATCATGGAATAGAGGGTTAGTGAATGAAGAAATCAACGCTGGCGTTATTGTTTACCGTTTTATTTTCATCTTCACCTTTGGTTTATAGCGCGGACCTGAATATCGGTTTGGCTTCCTCCACCACATCAATGGATCCGCAGTTTTATGTGGGTGGGGCAAATAGCGCAATGGCGCGCAATATTTTTGACGGTTTGGTTGTACAGGATGAAAAACAGCAGATTAAACCTGCCCTGGCAGCCAGTTGGAAAGTGATTGACGACAAGACGTGGGAGTTTGTATTGCGTCCTGGCGTTAAGTTTCACGACGGCAGTGATTTTACGGCTAAAGATGTGATTGCCAGCATTAAGCGTGTTGCGCTGGCATCAAAAAACAGCCCAAGTTCTTACGCACCCTACGTCAGCGACATTGCTGAAGTAATAGAAGTTAATCCACTAACGGTGCGGATAAAGACAAAAGAGGCTTCGCCACTGCTGCTGAATAATTTAAGTCGGATTTCCATTTTACCGGCCCGACTTGAGAACGTCCCGACGGAAACGTTGAATTCAGGAAAAGATGTGATTGGTACAGGGCCATTCAAATTTGTTTCCTGGGTGCCGGACGACCGGGTAGTCCTTAGTCGTAATGACGATTACTGGGGAGGAAAAGCAGAGTGGGACAACGTTACTGTCCGTGTATTTAAAAACAGTAGTGCACGTGTAGCAGCAGTATTATCCGGTGATGTGGACATGATTGAAAACGTTCCAACAGCCGATAGCAGTAATATTGAAAAAAATCAGCAGTTAAAAACGATTTCAACACCAGGGAATCGTATTATTTACCTTCACATGGACCAGCAGCGAGACGAATCGCCGTTTGCTAAAGGTCCTGATGGTAAAAACCCATTACTAAAAAAAGAAGTACGCCAGGCGATGTCTTTAGCTCTTAATCGCCAGGCAATCGTCGACCGTGTAATGGAGGGGCAGGCTGTTGTTGCCTCTCAGCTTGTACCGAAGGGGTATCTCGGGTATTCCGCTTCCATTCCTGCGCCGGTTTATAATCCGGAGAAAGCCAAGCAGGAACTGGCGGCGGCGGGTTACCCCAACGGCTTCACGCTGACCTTCCACGCGTCGAACGATCGTTATCCTAATGATTCTAAAATTGCTCAGGCCATTGGCCAAATGTTCACACGCGTCGGCATCAAAACCGAAGTGGTTACGATGCCCGGCAGTGTGTACTTCTCACGTGCGTCCCGTCTCGAATTCAGTTTGATTATGGGCGGGGCCGCGATTGAAACCGGGGAAGCTTCTGGAGTATTGGGGCCATTGTTAGAAACCTTTGGCCCCAATGCAGGACAGGGTAATCGTGGTCGCTATTCCAATCCTGTCTTTGATAAAACGCTGAACGAGGCACGTATCACGTTGGATGAAACCAAGCGTGATGCGCTGCTGGCAGAAGCGATGAACATCGGTATGAACGATTTAGGTGTCATTCCGGTGATGTTCCTGTCCAACACCTGGGCGATGAAAAAGCAGTATACCTATGTGGGCCGTTCCGATGCCTACACGCTGCCTTACTTCGTCCGTTCCGCGAAATAGTTACCTTTCAGTCATGATCCAAAAGGGGTGAGGCTTCACCCCTTATTACCGATAACAAGGAGAGCGGTGTGAATACGTTTAGCGGTGTTTTTCCCTATCTGGTGTCACCCGTCAGGCCTGATGGTCAGGTTGACAAGCCTGTGCTGGCGCAACTCACTGAGCATCTGATTCAATGTGGTGTGCATGGCGTCGTGCCGTTAGGTAGCACTGGTGAATTTGCCTATCTCTCTGCGGCTCAGCGTTTGGATGTGGTCAAAACCGTGATCGAGACGACGGCGGGTCGTGTGCCGGTGATCGCTGGTGTTGCTTCCACAACGATTCAGGACGCCGTTGAGCAAACTAAACGCTACGTTGAACTCGGTGCGGATGGCATTCTTGCGGTACTCGAAGCCTATTTCCCCCTCAAAGACGAAGGCGTTGAACAGTATTTCCGAGCCATTGCCGAAGCCGCGCAGGGCAAACCCGTTGTGCTCTACACCAACCCTCAGTTCCAGCGCTCCGATTTGAGCTTGCCCGTCATCGAACGCCTGAGCCATGTCAGCAATATCCTCTATATCAAAGACGCCTCAACCAATACCGGGCGTTTGCTGTCCATCATTGAACGTACCCGTGGCCGGATGGAGGTGTTCTCCGCATCCGCTCATATTCCTGCCTGTGTGATGCTGATTGGCGGTGTGGGTTGGATGGCTGGCCCGGCGTGTATCGTTCCCAAACAGAGTATTGCTTTGTATGAAGCCGCCCGCGCGGGTGACTGGAACAAAGCAATGGAGCTTCAGCGTCCGCTGTGGCGCATCAATGAAATCTTTGCCCGTTATTCCATTGCTGGCTGTATTAAAGCGGCGCTGCAATTGCAGGGATTTGCCGTAGGCGACCCGTTGCCGCCTCAGCAACCGTTGGATGAAAAGGCGTGTAAGGAGATCGCTGACGTTTTAGCGTCTGTTGGTTCCCTATAACGTAAAGGCATTAGGCATTTGTTATTTTTCACACTGTAGAGGTGTGGGGTTTTCTGCACCTTGAAATTTGGCTGTACCTATTAAAAAGAGAAAAGGAATCACCAAGGGATGAGTGCGTTACCTATTATTATTGATTGTGATCCGGGGATAGATGACGCCATTGCGTTATTAAGTGCATTTGTGGCGCCAGAGTTGGATATCCGCGGCATTTGCACGGTGTGCGGTAACCAGCCGCTGGAAAAGACGGTGCGTAATGCGCTGCAAATTGTTGAGCTGGGCCAGCGCACGGATATCCCTGTCTTCGCTGGCTGTCATCGGCCGCTGCTGCGCGAACCCATTCATGGCCAGTTTCACGGCGAAAGCGGACTGGGTCAAACGGTGCTGCCTGTACCGCAAAAACAGGCCGAAGCGCAGCATGCAGTGAGTTTTATTATTGAGCAGTGCAAGCAGGCGATAGCTGACGGCACGTCGATCACGCTGTGTACGTTGGGGCCATTAACTAATGTGGCGACGGCGCTGCGTATGGCTCCCGAGATTGCCGATGGTATTACACGCATTGTGATGATGGGCGGCGCATACCGGGAAGCGGGCAACCGCAGCCTGACGTCTGAATTCAATATGATTGCCGATCCGCAGGCAGCGAAGGTGGTGTTTGATTCGTCGATTGCCCTTGTCGCGCTACCGCTGGATGTTACGCATCAGGTGATTTTAACACCGGAATTGGTCGCGCGTTTCGTTGCGCTATCCGGGCGAATTTCCGCGCCGCTGGGTGAAATGATGGCATTTTGGGATCGTAACGATATTCGTCGCTATGGATCACGTGGTGGCCCACTGCACGACCCGTTGGTTATTGCCTGGGTTCTGGCTCCGCACTGTTTTACGACGGAAAAAGCCAGCGTTTACATTGAACAGGAAAGTGAGCTGTGCATGGGGCAAACCGTCGCCGACTGGTATGGAAAAACCGAGCGTCAACCGAATGTGGATGTGGTGACGGGGGTTGATGCCAAACAGGTTGTCGAGCTATTTGCTGATCTATTGAGCCGCTACAGAGAGGATGTCTGACATGCTTCGAGAGCGCATTATTATTGATACCGATCCCGGCGTTGACGATGCAATCGCCATCTGGCTGGCATTGGTATCGCCCGAGCTGGACGTGCTCGGCATTACCGCTGTGGCAGGTAATGTGCCGCTTGAGGCAACATTGCGGAATGCTTGCAACGTTGTTGGCCTGGCGGACAGAACCGATGTACCTATTTTTGCTGGTGCCTCGCGTCCGCTAATCCGCGATCAGGTTTTCGGTAAATACGCCCATATCGGCACATTTTCCTCTGAGTGGGTGCCGGAGAGCACGCTAGCGCCGGAACAGGAACACGCCGTTGATTTCCTTGTGCGGATGACGCGCCAGGCCGCTGCCGACAATAACCCGATCACCATTTGTTCACTCGGCCCGATGACGAATCTGGCGTTGGCGCTGTGCTTCCACCCTGACGTTGCACGCGGCATCAAACAGATTGTTTCCATGAGCTGTGCCTTTACCGCGATGGGAAATCGCGTGCCGTGGGCTGACTTTAACGTCTACGCCGATCCCCATGCGGCGGACATCGTTTTTTCCTCCGGCGTTCCCATTGTCATCATGCCATTGGATGTGACCTTTCAGGCTCTGATTCAGACGGAACAGGTTGATGACATCGAACGCAGTTGTGGTGCACCGGGTAAAGCGATGGCTGCACTGTTGCGCACGTTTGATCGCAATGAAGTAGAACGTTTTGGTCGTGAAGGTGGACCGATTCATGATGCGACCGTCATTGCGTGGCTGTTGAAGCCTGAGTTATTCAAGTCAAAACACGTTCGGGTTGGGGTCGAAGTTTCTGGTAAGACTGCGGGTTACGTGTTTGCCGATTTTTATCACAAGCTGGGTGAGCCAGCGAATGCGCTAGTCATGCGGGAAATCGACGAACAGGGATTTATTGGGCTGATTGCCGACCGCCTGCGCCACTACGATGTTGATGCAATAAACGGTTCCGGGGGGCGCTGATGATAGCCTACCTGCTGAGCCGAATCGGACAAACGCTGCTGACGCTGGCTGTTATGTCGGTGCTGGTGTTTGTAGGTGTCTATTTGGTTGGTAACCCGGTCGATATGCTGCTGGGTGCAACGGCCACGCCAGCGGAACGGCTGGCGGTAATTCAGTCTTTTGGTCTGGATAAGCCCGTCTGGGAACAGTACGGGCTGTTTGTCTGGAACGCCTTCCAGGGCGATATGGGCAAGTCTTTTATCTTTAACCAACCCGCGCTGACGCTGATTTTTCAACGCATGCCCGCGACGCTCGAACTGGCGATGGTGGCGTTCGTTATGGCGCTGGTTGTCGGTATCCCGCTGGGGATTTACGCGGGCCTGAAGCCGGACAGCGCGGTGTCCAAATCCATCATGACCTTCTCCATCCTGGGCTTTAGCCTGCCCACGTTCTGGATCGGGCTGGTGATGATCATGCTATTCAGCGTAAAACTCGGCTGGCTGCCATCATCGGGCAGGGGTGATACGCATGAGCTATTAGGTATCCCGTTCAGCTTTTTGACCCGCGACGGCCTCGAACATCTTCTCCTGCCCGCATTTAACCTCGCGCTGTTTAAAATCTCGCTGGTCATCCGCTTGATGCGTGCGGGGGTGATGGAATGCCTGCAACAGGATTATGTGCAGTTTGCCCGCGCGAAGGGGCTATCGGAAACCCGTATCGTGCTAGTGCATGTGCTGCGTAACACGCTGATTCCATTAATTACCGTGCTGGGGCTGGAGCTGGGTTCGCTGATCGCGTTCGCCGTCGTCACGGAAACTATTTACGCCTGGCCGGGCATGGGCAAGTTGATTATCGACTCGATCGCCGTGCTCGACCGCCCGGTTATCCTGGCTTACCTGATGATTACCGTCGTGATGTTCAGCGTGATTAACCTGTTGGTCGATTTGCTGTATGTGCTGGTTGATCCGCGTGTACGGCTGGGAGGAGACAAAGGATGACAGGGAATACCATACACCAGCCCGCTACCGTGCAAAAAGCCGTACATCCGGTGATGCGTGTAGTGATGGCGCTGATCAACGATCGGCTGGCGCTGTGTGGGCTGATCATGCTGGCGATTTTTGTGCTGCTGGCGCTGTTTGCCCCGCTTCTGTCGCCGCAGAACCCCTACGATCTGATGCAGCTCGACATCATGGATGGCCGGCTTGTGCCGGGCTCCTCCAGTATGTCGGGCATGACGTACTGGTTGGGGACCGACGATCAGGGTCGTGATCTGTTCAGCGCCATTCTTTATGGCACCCGTATCAGCCTGATTGTGGGTTTTTCCAGTGCGGTATTTGCGTTGCTGATTGGTGCATCGTTAGGGCTGATTAGCGCCTACGTTGGAGGAAAAACGGATGCGACGATCATGCGCATCGTTGATATCCAACTCAGTTTCCCCCCTATCCTGATTGCACTGATCCTGCTGGCTGTGCTGGGGCAAGGGGTCGATAAAATCATTATGGCGCTGGTGGTAACCCAGTGGGCTTACTACGCGCGGACGATTCGCGGTTCGGCACTGGTGGAACGTCGCCGCAGCTACGTGGATGCGGCACGCAGCATGGCGTTATCCAATCGCCGCATTCTGTTTCGCCATATTTTACCGAACTGTCTGGCACCGCTGATCGTCGTCGCGACGATGCGCATCGCCTACGCCATCATGTTGGAAGCCACGCTCTCGTTTCTGGGAATTGGACTGCCCGTGACGGAACCGTCGTTGGGGTTACTGATCTCAAACGGTTTTGAGTACCTGATGTCGGGCGATTACTGGATCAGCTTCTTTCCTGGGCTGACGCTGTTGCTGCTGATTGTAGCGATCAATCTGGTGGGGGATGCGCTACGCGACATCCTCAACCCACGGAATTAATCAGTGGGAACGCCCATGGGAATAAGGGGTAACGAACACATGACAGTGCCGATTATGTCCGTTTCACATCTCACCACCGCTTTCCAGGTGAACGGTGAGTGGATGAATGTGGTGCGGGATTTATCCTTCACAATTGGCGAGAAAGAGACGGTCGCCGTCGTGGGAGAATCCGGCTCAGGGAAAAGCGTGATGGCGAAATCGATCATGCGTTTGCTGCCACCCGGTCAAAGCCGGACTGAGGGGCAGATTCATTTCGGTGACACTGAACTGCTGTCGCTCCCCAATAAAGCGATGCAGGATGTGCGCGGTAACCGCATCGGCATGATTTTTCAGGAGCCGATGACCAGCCTGAATCCGGTGTTGCCGATTGGCTACCAGATTACGGAAGTGCTACGCCGCCATCGCGGCATGGGAAAAGCCGAAGCGCGTGCCGAAGCGATACGGTTGCTGGAAAAGGTACGCATTCCGGCGGCGAAATCACGACTGCACGAATACCCGCAGAGCTTCTCCGGCGGGATGCGCCAGCGAGTGGTGATTGCCATTGCACTGGCCTGTCACCCGAAGCTGTTGATCGCTGATGAACCGACGACGGCGCTGGACGTCACCATTCAGGCACAAATTCTGACGCTGATAAAAACCCTTCAGGAAGAAGAAGGGATGTCAGTGCTGTTTATTACCCACGATATGGGCGTGGTGGCGGAAGTTTCTGACCGCACGCTGGTAATGTATCAAGGCGAAATGGTGGAAAATGCCGTCACGCGGGAAATTTTTCACCATCCGCAACAGCCCTATACCCGCATGCTGCTGTCTGCCGTGCCCAAGCTTGGCTCGATGTCCGGCAGCGCATGGCCGCAGCGTTTTCCGCTGGTGGATCTCAAGACGGGCGAGCGTCAGCCAGTGCCGGATGCGGTGAATACCGTGTCAGGCGAGGAACCGGTGCTGACGGTAAAAAATCTGGTCACCCGATTTGATATCCGATCAGGATTTTTCCGTCGGCTGTCTGGGCGAGTTCACGCGGTGGAGAATGTCTCGTTCGATCTCTGGCCGGGAGAAACGCTCGCACTGGTCGGCGAATCGGGCTGTGGTAAATCCACCACCGGTCGATCGATTATTCGTCTCAACGATGCCGTCAGCGGTGACATTCAGCTTTTGGGCAAAAATATCCTGACGGCGGATAAGCATGCGCTGATCGATTCACGTCGGCAGATTCAGATGGTGTTTCAGGATCCGTATGAAAGCCTGAACCCGCGCATGCGGATAGGGGAGGCGATCGCCGAACCGATGCTGCTGCACGGGCTGGCGACCCGACAGAATGTGAATGCGAGAGTGGGCGAATTGCTGGAACAGGTGGGGTTATCCGGCGATATGGCCTCGCGTTTCCCGCATCAATTCTCCGGCGGGCAGCGGCAGCGCGTATGTATTGCCCGCGCACTGGCGCTGGAGCCGAAAGTGATTATTGCCGATGAATCGGTGTCGGCGCTGGATGTGTCCGTCAAGGCGCAGGTCATCAATCTGATGTTGGATCTTCAGCAGAAGCTGGGGCTGTCATTCCTGTTTATCTCGCACGATATGGCCGTCGTCGAGCGTATCAGCCACCGTGTGGCGGTGATGTATCTCGGCGAAATCGTGGAGATAGGTCCCCGTTCGGCAATCTTCGACAATCCGCAGCATGATTACACCCGACGTCTGATTTCTGCGGTACCCGTGCCTGACCCAGACACTCGTCCAGTACGTAATATTACCAATGATGAACTGCGCAGCCCGGTACGCGCACCCGATTTCCATCCTCCTGCACGTCGCTATAAGCAGGTCGGAGAGGGGCATTTTGTACTGGAGTAGATGACGTAACGTGGAATGTAAAAAAACGGACTTTCCTCTTGAGTGAGGAAAGTCCGTTTAATTTTTTGACTGTCTATCAGCAGACATTATTTGTAGATAACGGCGGTGCCGCGCAGTTGGTTGTCGCCCGTTGCAGATGTGATGGTGAAGGCACCCGCACCCGCTTTTTCAGCTTTCTGAGCTAACTGCGCTTGCAGTGAATCCAGGCTGTGTGCAGTCGCTGTAACTACACCTACTTTTTCCAGACCTTGTGCCTGTTGTGAAGACACTTGCTCAGCAGCGAAAGCACCGAAAGACAGAGTAGAAAGTACGACAGCTGCGGCGAAGAATTTTACGTTTTTCATGTGATAGTTCCTGTTCAATGTTGTTTGGAGTGAAAGGTTATTTCCTTTCGATGAAGAGGATACTACGCTGATACGTCGGGGAGATAAAATGGAGTGTTTTGAGAATATCTGTCAATATTTTTGATGTTTGTTCTGGCGATAAGATGCGCAGTCTCGATCGCCAGAATCCAGAACGGAGGTTATATCGCCGCCTGTTGAGGTAAGGGCGATGAAGTTGGAGCCAGTACGCGTTCCAGTACGCGAGCTTCCAGCTCCGCCAGCTTTGCCGAACCACGGCGTCGTGGTCGTGGCAAATCAACCATGATATCCAACCCCACACGTCCTTCTTCGATCAGAATAACCCTGTCGGCTAGCGCAATAGCTTCGGAAACATCGTGCGTGACCAGCAGTACGGTAAACCCGTGCTGAAGCCAGATATTTTCGATCAGGCTTTGCATCTCGATGCGGGTTAAGGCATCCAATGCCCCCAGCGGTTCATCCAGCAGCAGCAGGCGCGGATGGTGGATGAGCGCGCGTGCCAGCGCGACGCGCTGTTTCTGACCACCGGACAGCGCTGCTGGCCAGTCGTTAGCGCGATCTGCTAGCCCAACGGAGGCCAGCGCATCCTGCGCTTTCTCACGCCAGTTACCACGCAGCCCCAGCCCGACATTATCGATCACTTTTTTCCACGGCAGCAGTCGTGCTTCCTGAAACATCAGCCGCGTGTCGTCTTTCGCGCTGCTGAGCGGTGCGGTGCCAGTTAGAAGTTCGCCGCTGCTGGCTGCTTCTAGCCCAGCAAGCAGCCGCAGTAGGGTGCTTTTGCCGCAGCCGCTTCGGCCGACGATGGCAACAAACTGCCCGGAGGGGATGCGTAGTTGCACCTCATTCAGTACGGTCCGGTGGCCATAGTGCTTGGTGATGGCATCCAGCACCAGCGGCGTCCCTTTAGTGAGCGGAGACGGTGAGTGAGTGTGCGTTGCAGAATCGGTAAAAGCGGTCATGATGCGTCCCCCGATGAGGTTTGATAAGCCGGATTCCAGCGCAGCCAAATGCGCTCCAGCCCCTGAGCGCTGATGTCGGCCAGCTTGCCGAGCAGGGCGTAAAGGATGATAGCGACCACCACCACGTCCGTTTGCAGGAACTCGCGGGCGTTCATCGCGAGGTAGCCAATGCCGGAGTTGGCAGAAATGGTTTCTGCGACGATCAGCGTCAGCCACATAAAGCCCAGCGCAAAGCGGATGCCGACCATGATGGACGGCAGCGCGCCGGGCAGCACCACCTGATAGAACAGGCTAATGCCGGACAGTCCGTAACTGCGTGCCATTTCCAGCAGGCCGCGATCGATATTCTTAATGCCGTGATAGGTGTTGAGATAAACCGGGAACAGCGTACCCAGTGCGACCAGAAAGATTTTGGCCGCCTCATCAATGCCAAACCATAGAATCACCAGCGGGATCAGCGCCAGATGAGGAACGTTGCGAATCATCTGCACCGAACTGTCCAGCAAGCGTTCTCCCCAGCGTGACAGCCCAGTGATAAAGCCGAGCACCAATCCGATACTGCCGCCAATAGCAAACCCGATCAGGGCGCGCCAGCCGCTGATAGCCAGATGCTGCCAAAGCTCGCCGCTATAGATGAGCGACCACCCTGCGGTAATCACTGAACTGGGCGCAGGCAGAATCCGGTTGGATAGCCAGCCGAACTCGACGGACACCTGCCACGCGACCAGCAGCGTTACGGGGAGCAGAAAAGGCGCCAACCGCTGTGCCAGTGAAGAGAGCGTTCTTGCCATGATCGGTTCCTCAGCTTTGCGAGACTTTGCGCGGCACATAGCGGTTTGCCACGACCTCTCCCGCGTTGTTCACGGCATGCAGCTGTGTGGGCTGTTGCGCCAGATCGAGGTGCGGGAACAGCAGTTCACCCACGCGGTACGCCTCTTCCAGATGCGGGTAGCCGGACAGGATAAAAGTATCAATCCCGAGATCGGCATATTCCTGAATACGT
Organism: Pectobacterium zantedeschiae; assembly: GCF_004137795.1. Taxonomy (GTDB): domain Bacteria; phylum Pseudomonadota; class Gammaproteobacteria; order Enterobacterales; family Enterobacteriaceae; genus Pectobacterium; species Pectobacterium zantedeschiae. Next base: position 198,527 of record NZ_NWTM01000003.1, on the reverse strand, counting down.
TCGGCAACCGTCGGGCCATCGCCAACCAGCGCTGTACCCGCACCGCCGCGTACCAGACCGATACCTGCCCACAGGTTCGGGCTAATCTCCAGATTGTCCTTTTTGCCGCCGTGCAGAGCGGCCATGCGCTGTTGTCCGACAGAATCAAAACGCGCCAACGCCGCCTGTGCGTCGGCGATAGTTTTTTCATCCAGATGGGAAATCAGCCGATCGGCAGCCTGCCAAGCCTCTTCGGTAGTTTCCCGCACGATGACGTGCAGGCGAATACCGAAGCGAACCTCACGCCCCTGTGCCGCTGCTTTAGCGCGGACTTCCGCCAGCTTTTCTTTAACCTGCTCAGGCGGTTCACCCCATGTCAGGTAGAGATCGACCTGTTCTGCCGCCAGATTCTGCGCCGCCTCGGAAGATCCGCCAAAATAGAGTGGTGGACGCGGCTGCTGAACGGCTGGGTAAAGCAGTTTGGCGTCTTTTACCTGAATGTGTTTACCCGCGAAATCAACGGTTTCACCTTCCAACAGCCTGCGCCAGATATGGGTAAATTCCGCTGAGGCTTCGTAGCGCTCTTCATGGCTGAGGAATAACCCTTCGGCGGCCAGCTCTTCCGGGTCACCGCCGGTCACCAGATTGAACAGTGCCCGGCCGTTAGATAGCCTGTCCAGCGTGGCGGCCTGACGTGCGGCGATAGTGGGAGAAATCACACCGGGGCGCAGGGCAACCAGAAATTTTAGCCGCTGTGTTACCGGAATCAGGGATGCCGCGACCAGCCAGGAGTCTTCGCAGGAGCGGCCAGTCGGCAGCAGCACGCCGCCAAATCCTTGCCGCTCGGCGGCTTGCGCCACCTGCTGTAGATAGCTGTAGTCAACATGACGTGCGCCCTCGGCGCTACCAAGATAGCGACCGTCTCCGTGGGTGGGTAGAAACCAGAATACGTTAAGACTCATGGTGTTAACTCCTTAAACAGTCTTGTTTGGGGTAAACAAAATGTGTGTGATAAGCGGGTTATGGCGTTTGGGGATGCCAGACGCGCTCCGCGATATTGACCTTCACCGGCACCAGGCGGTTTTCATAAAACAGGTCGGCTGTGGATTGCTGTGCCTTGATCGTGGCAACATCCAGCGGTTCTATGGTGGTCGGCGGCCTATGGTCGAGCGCCGTTTCAATCACTTTTTCCGGCAGCCCTACCGCGTTTGCTAACAGTGTGACGCTTTGCGCCCGGTCGCTGATCGTTAAAGCATCGGCCTTGGTCAGTTCGTCCAGTACCTGACGAATAAAGGTGCCATGGGCTTCGACGTAGGGGCGACCCGCCAGATAGAAGGAGCCGGTTTTCTCCAACCCGCTGCTATCGACCAGCACGCGGACGCCGCCTTCCAGCAGCGCGGCGGAATAGTAGGGATCCCAGATTGCCCATGCATCGACATTGCCTTGTTGGAATGCCGCGCGGGCATCAGCGGGGGTTAGGTAGGTTGGTTTGATATCGGTGAATTTCAGCCCGTCGCGTTGCAGCGCTCGCAGTAGCGTGTTGTGCGCGCTGGAGCCTTTCTGGAAGGCGACTTTGCGACCTTTCAGGTCGGCAACGGTTTTCACCGGACTGTCTTCTCGTACCAGAATCACTTCGGCCTGTGGTTTAGGTGGCTCCACGCCAACATATAGCAGGTCGGCCCCGGCAGCCTGAGCAAAAATAGGGGGGATATCGCCAGTGCCGCCCAGATCGATGCTGCCAACATTAAGCGCTTCCAGCATCTGCGGGCCTGCGGGGAATTCAACCCAGCTGATTTTAGTATTGGGGAACTGCTTTTCCAGCAGTTGGTGAGATTTTGCCAACACCAGACTGATCGAGCCTTTTTGATAACCGACCCGAAGCTGCGTTGGAACGCTGTCCTGCGCATAAGCCGTGGACATGAACAGTACCGCACTGGCAGCCAGAATGGTGGGGATTTGGCGTAACTGTGCCGCTACGTTTTTCCATAACGGCGTGCGCTTCCCACATCCTTCCGTGACAGATTGTTTCATCATCGATGGCATGCTTATGCTTTCTCCCTTATAACTAAAAATCAAAATACAGTGAGGAAATGCAACATCAGGTGATAAACATAGCAGGGGGGAGGTGGGCTTTTTAAATCTCAATTTGTCGTTTTTATAGCCAAAAGTAGAAAATGCCTGAAATCAGTACACTAAGAGCCTATCCCAATGGGATTTTATTAATTCCATTTTGTCTTCGATGGGAGTTCCACTGCCCTATCCAAAGTACATCTGTGTCAACAAGCGAGCAGTAGATCGGTGGCTGGCGGTAAGCAATGCGTACTGTCTGAGACTCAGTTCCGTCACAGAGACGCGTGCCCAAATCTGATTTTTCAACGAAGCCTCACAGACATTAAAAAGTAGTTATCAGCCAGTTTGTTTATTTGGTATAACAACTTTCCATCTTGTCACGCCTTTACCACGTCGTGACGAATCGCTGAGGGCGGTATGTGGCTTTAACAGATTCATCCCGGGACAAAGCGCCTCGGCAGGAACACTCTGACTCAGAGCAGATTTCAGGGCTGGCGCTGCTGGTTGCCAGTGCTTTTTTTATGGAGTTTCTTGATGGAACGGTGATTGCCACGGCTCTGCCAGATATGGCAAAGGCGTTTGGTGTCACGGCGATAGACCTTAATATTGGTATCAGCGCTTATTTATTAACTCTGGCAGTGTTGATCCCGGCCAATGGGTGGGTTGCGGAGCGTTTTGGTGCGCGGAATGTATTTACCCTGGCGCTGTGCATTTTCACGCTCTCATCCCTATTATGCGGCCTGAGTCAAAATGTCACTGAATTTGTTCTGATGCGTATCCTCCAGGGGATCGGTGGTGCCATGATGGTTCCGGTAGGACGTCTGGTCGTTCTGCGCACCACCCCGAAGGATCAGTTGATTAAGGCGATCGCAACGCTAACCTGGCCCGCGCTGGTGGCACCGATCATTGGGCCACCGCTGGGCGGATTCATTACCACCTACGCCAGCTGGCACTGGATTTTCTTTCTCAATGTCCCCCTTGGACTGATCGCCATCGTGCTGTCATTGCGGATGATGCCTAAACAGTCAGCGAATGAGAGCAGGCCATTTGATTTCCCTGGGTTTGTCGCTACAGGCGTAACAATGTTGTGTCTGGTCGTAGGGCTGGAAATGCTCAGCCAGCAAAATGTCAGCCTGACCGGAGCCGCGGTCACTATTGCGATTGGCCTTGCCACGTTGGTGTGGAGTATCCGTCATCTTTTGACCTGTAAAACGCCGCTGATTGGCCTATCTTCGCTTTCGGTGCCTTCATTTCGCATCAGCATGCGCGGGGGATTTATTCTTCGTGCGACGATCAGCTCCGCGCCCTTTATGCTGCCACTGATGTTTCAGGTTGGCTTCGGGATGAACGCGTTTGAAGCCGGTTCGATGGTGCTTGCCGTGTTTGCAGGCAATTTGGCGATGAAGCCTGCGACCACGCCGCTGATTCGCTACTTTGGCTTCCGCAAGCTACTCATCAGTAACGGTATTGCCTGCGTTTTGACGCTGCTGCTGTGCGCGTTGCTAACGCCAGACTCACCGCATCTGATAACGCTGACGCTGCTGTTCCTCGGCGGGCTGAGTCGTTCCATGCAGTTTACCGGCATCAGTTCGCTGGCGTTCGCTGAAGTTCCGTCGCAAGAGATGAGCTCAGCCAATACACTGTTCAGTACCTCGCTCCAGCTCGCCAGCGGCTTGGGGGTAACGATGGGGGCGCTAAGCATACGCTTGGGCAACATCCTCAGTGATGAGCTGGGCTATACAGCCGTGCCTGGCATGGGGTTTCGCCTGGGATTTGTGGTCATTGCGATTATCACCGCCTTCGGAGTGTATGACATGACGCGACTCGCACCAAATGCAGGTATCAACGTCTCGCAGAAAAAATAGATTAGCGCCAGCCAACGGATTGCTTTGCCATTATCGATTAAATGACAACGCCTTTTGGGATAGATTCTTAGCATAATAAGCGTAGCAATAGCGCGTTTTCCCCCTCCTTCACGTCTGAAATACGTTTTCCATGACCTGCCTCACATTGTTTCCGGCAATGTCTATCATTTCGTGAACCTATTCTCATATCTGTGTTTTTTTCATGGAAAACGGTTTCCGTTTTGTTTCCAATGATGATGTTTCCATGAACGTGCTTCCAATGAGGTGTTTATTCACGACGCTTTTTATTCATGACGTACGACGGGGTGTTGAAAATGAAAAGGATCATGCTTTGTTGTTCCGCTGGGATGTCTACCAGCCTTTTAATGAGAAAGATGAAGGAGGCGGCCAGCGCACGTGGTCTGGACGTTGAGATTGCCGCTTATGCCGCCCATGAATTTGACGAACAAGTCGGGAAGTATGACGTTGTGCTGCTGGGGCCACAGGTGAAATATATGCTGGCGTCATTCAAGGAAAAAGCCGAGGGAAAAGGTGTGCCCGTGGCAGCGATAGATATGATGGATTACGGTATGCAGCGCGGTGACAACGTGCTGGATTTTGCATTTTCACTGATCGAAAAATCAGGACAACCGCTATGAGTGGTCTCTATCAGTCGATGGTCGATATCATCGAGCAAAAGATTACCCCGTTGGCAGGTGTGGTAGGGCAACAGCGCCACATCATCGCGATTCGTGATGGCTTTATCGCCGCGCTGCCTTTCATGATCATTGGTTCATTTATGCTGGTGTTCATCTTCCCGCCGTTCTCGCCGGATACTACGTTGGGGTTTGCCCGCGCGTGGCTCGATTTCTCCGTTACCTACCGTGAACAGCTGATGCTGCCGTACTACCTTAGTATGGGGGTCATGACCTTCTTTATCTCAGTGGGAATTGGTGCCAGCTTGGGTAAGCATTACAAGCTGGATCCGATCATGACCGGTCTGCTGGCGCTGATGGCGTTTTTGTTGGTGGCTGCGCCTTATCATGATAAGCAGATTTCCACTCAGTACTTCTCCGGCGAGGGGATTTTTACCGCAATTCTGACCGCAATTTATGCGGGTGAAGTGTATGCCTGGCTGAAGAAGCGCAACATCACGATTCGCCTGCCGAAAGAGGTGCCGACCGGCGTGGCACGTTCGTTTGAAATTCTTATCCCCGTGTTGGTGATCGTCGCGACGCTGCACCCGTTTAACCTGTTCATCCAGTCCGCTACCGGCATGATTATCCCGGAAGCTATCATGCACCTGCTGGCACCGTTGATTTCTGCATCGGATTCGCTGCCCGCGATTCTGATTTCGGTATTTATCTGTCAAATTCTGTGGTTTGCCGGGATTCACGGTGCGCTGATCGTTACCGGAATTATGAATCCGTTCTGGATGACCAACCTGGCGCTGAATCAGGCTGCACTCTCGGCAGGTGCGCCGCTGCCACATATTTATTTGCAAGGCTTCTGGGATCACTATCTGCTGATCGGTGGCGTTGGTTCCACACTGCCGCTGGCCTTTTTGTTGCTGCGTAGCCGTGCGGTTCATCTGAGGACGATTGGCCGTATGGGTGTAGTGCCGAGCTTTTTCAATATTAACGAGCCGATTCTGTTTGGTGCTCCGATCATTATGAATCCGCTGTTGTTCCTGCCGTTTATTTTCGTACCGATGGTCAACGCGGTTATTGCCTATACGGCGACGAAGCTCGGCTGGATCGCGCAGGTGGTTTCGCTGACACCGTGGACGACGCCTGCGCCGATTGGTGCATCATGGGCGGCGAACTGGGCTTTCAGCCCGGTGATCATGTGTCTGCTCTGCATGGTGATGTCGGCTGCGATGTACTACCCGTTCCTGAAAGTCTACGAGCGCACGTTGCTGAAACAGGAGCAGGAGAAACAACAGCAGGCAGCGAGCGAAGCCAGCGCACACGCATAAACACGAGTGAAGCAGAGAGGAACGTATGCACGATCATCTTCAGAACAATTTTCGCTTCCCAGCGAATTTTTGGTGGGGCAGTGCTAGCTCGGCACCGCAAACGGAAGGCGAAAGCCTCAACTATGGTAAAAGCGCTACCGTGTGGGATGAGTGGTTTGCCATGCAGCCAGGCCGTTTTCACCAGCAGGTTGGGCCTGCGGACACCTCCACGTTTTATCAACACTGGCGTGAAGATATCGCACTGCTGAAAACGCTGAATCACAACACGTTCCGAACGTCGATCTCCTGGGCACGGCTGATTCCCGATGGCGTTGGTGAGCCTAATCCGCAGGCAGTCGCATTTTATAATCAGGTCATTGATGAAATGCTGGCGCAGGGCATCACGCCGTTTATCAATCTGTTCCATTTTGATATGCCAATGGTGATGCAGCGGCTAGGCGGCTGGGAAAATCGGGCGGTGGTGGTGGCCTACGCGGGTTATGCGGCAACCTGCTTCCGTCTATTTGGCGATAGGGTAAAACATTGGTTTACATTCAATGAGCCGGTGGTGCCAGTGGAAGGCGGGTATCTGTATGATTTCCACTACCCGAACGTGGTGGATTTCAAACGCGCCGCGACGGTGGCGTACCACACTATGCTGGCGCACGCGCTGGCGGTGAAAGCTTATCGTGAACAGTCTCAGGGCGGGGAAATTGGCATTATCCTCAATCTGACACCTTCTTATCCGCGCTCCCAACATCCGGCCGATGTCCAGGCAGCCAACATTGCCGATCTGATGTTTAACCGCAGCTTCCTCGATCCTACACTGAGGGGGGAATATCCGCAGGAATTGGTCGATCTGCTACAGCGATACGGCCAACTGCCGAGCTGCCAGCCAGACGATCGTGCGCTGCTGGCCGATGGGGTTGTCGATCTGCTGGGCATTAACTATTACCAACCGCGCCGTATTCAGTGCCGCGACAGTCTGGTCAATCCCGATAGTCCGTTTATGCCTGAGTGGTTCTTTTCCAGCTATGAGATGCCGGGACGAAAAATGAATCCCTATCGCGGTTGGGAAATTTACGAACCGGGCATCTATGACATCCTGACGAACCTGCGGGTGAATTACGGCAATCCGCGCTGCTTTATTTCGGAAAACGGCATGGGGGTGGAGAACGAACAGCGTTTCGATGCCAACGGCCAGATTCAGGATGATTACCGCATCGATTTTGTCCGTGAACACCTGAAGTATGTACACAAAGGCATCGCGGAAGGCAGCAATTGCCTCGGCTACCATATGTGGACGTTTATCGATAACTGGTCGTGGTCGAATGCCTACAAGAATCGCTATGGTTTTGTGCAGTTGGATTTGGCGACGCAGACGCGCACGGTGAAGAAAAGCGGGGAATGGTTTGCGACGGTGGCGGCTGAGAATGGCTTTTGACCAAAAGCACACATAAAAAAACGTAGGGAACGTTTTTCAACGTCGCTTGCGACGGCCCGTCATAAAAAAAACCGGCTTGCCCTGATGAGGAGGCAAGCCGGAAAGAGGGTAATACGTGATGTCTTACTGGTCTATCTATGATAGCTATCGGGCTGGGATGGCTTATCGGGACAAACAACTCAGGGTTAACAACGCTTAGTTGAAGATTACCGCTGAGCCACGCAGCTGATCGTTACCGGTCGCAGACGTGATGGTATAAGCTTTAGCGCCTGCTTTTTCTGCTTTCGCTGCGAGCTTAGCTTGCAGTGAGCTCAGGTCTTGAGCAGTAGCGGTAACAACGCCTGCTTTTTCCAGATTCTGTGCCTGTGAAGGAGATACATATTCAGCAGCAGAAGCACCGAAAGTCATGGTAGCGAGAACAACAGCAGCGGCGATGGTTTTTACGTTTTTCATGATGTCTTATCCTTTTCTGGTTTGATTGGTGAAAGGGGGCTGCCCTTTCGATATGAAGAATGTTACGCCGATGCTAATGAATTAAAAAACGGATGTTATTGAGGTAGTCTTTCTATTTTTTTGAATGACTTTTATTGGTGTTGTTTGTTTTTTTTAAATAAAAAACAATTACTTATACATAAAACTGAAATTGATTTACAAACTATTGACTGATGTTGAATAACTGGGGTGATGTCTTGTCTGTTGAAGTTCAATTAACGTTTAATGCTGCTGGGCATCAAATTACCAATATTAATTGCTGGTCATGTGATGGAAATTGGCTGGTTTATGACATAAGACCCTATGGATCTTCATTCACAGGGCTGACCATTGAGCGCATACACCTGAAAAACCTGAAAACCGAGGTGATTTATCGGGCGACGGCGGGCGCACACGTGGGCGTCGTAACCTGTAGCCCGCAAGAACCGCTGCGCTATGTCTTTATTCACGGGCCGGAAAATCCAGATAGCGAGTGGCAGTATGATTTTCACCATCGCCGTGGAACGATAGTGGCAGATCGCCAGCGCGATAAGGCAATCACGCTTGATGCCTTGTCTATTACGCCGCCTTATCAGGCTGGTGCGCTGCGCGGCGGTACGCACGTCCACGTCTTCAGCCCAGATGCGAGTCGCCTGAGCTTTACCTATAACGACCATGTGTTGCACGAGCACGACCCTGCATTAAACTTGCGCAATGTGGGCGTGGCCGTCCCGCTACAGGGCGTTGCCGTTGATAAACACCACCCGCGTGAATATGACGGCAGCCACTATTGTGTGCTGGTCAGCAAAACGACACCGCAGCCGCAGCCCGACAGTGATGAAATCAATCGCGCCTATGAAGAGGGTTGGGTTGGCACCACGGGCTATATTCGACAGGACGGTTCGCGGCAGCGCTGGGCACTGGCGTTTATCGGCGACACGCGTGCGGTGGATGGAACAACCATCCCTGAGATCTTTATCGTCGATTTGCCGGAGGTACTGGAAGATTACGCCAAAGAGGGTGATGCGCCATTAGCGGGGACGGCAACGTCCATGCCTGCGCCGCCAGCGGGCGTGCAGCAGCGGCGTTTAACCTTTACGCACCCGCGTCGTTATCCTGGTTTGGTGAACCAGCCGCGCCACTGGCTTCGGGCTTCACCCGATGGTCGCGAGATTGCTTTTCTGATGCGCGATGAGGCTGGTGTGGTACAGCTATGGACGATTTCTCCGAATGGTGGTGAGCCAAGACAGGTAACGCACACGGAATACGGCGTACAGTCTGCCTTTAACTGGCACCCGGATGGGCGTTCTCTGGCATTTGTGTGTGACAACAGCATCATGCTGTGTGATGCGAAAAGCGGTGAACTTGCTCGACTGACGGCGCGGACGGACTGCGCACCGAGTGCGGATGCGGTGGTCTTTTCCCCTGATGGGAAACACGTTGCGTATATGCGGGAAATTGACGGTTTTAATCAGCTTTTTGTCGTGGCCTGCTTGTTATCATGACTGCGGTGTAGCGGATTCACCCGTGGTTCACGGCGAGAGCGGCGTTATCAAAGTTGATTATGCGGCGTGGTGGCAAATTGTGAACTGGCAGTTTGGTTTTGCTCTTCGCTCTGCGAAATGCGTTCACGCGTCGACAGTTTGCGCTTCTCGCTGCCCGCGCGATAGTAGTCGTAGGGCAGCAGCAGCGTGTCGGCAACCGCGGAGAACGGCAGATCGATCGCGACTAGCGGGATCATCGCCCAACTGGTGTCATCGTCACGCAGCATACCTACGCCGGCGCGCGTGCCGGAATAGTACCCCTGATCGCTTCCGGTATGCGTCATGACGCTGGAGCAGCCGCTGGTAACTACCGCGCCGCTACCAGTAATAATGAAAGAGAACAATGCACTTTTCAGTAAAGTCATATTACCTATCCATTAAGAACCTGCTGCCAGAGTGGGTCTAAGCCTGGTACTGGTCACTTGAGTCCGTTGTTAGGGGAAACACAAGGGGAGGTTCCCGTAGGGACGTCTCACTCCTGTGGTCGCCCCGTGTATCTCGATGCTTAAACGATCGGCACTAGGCCAAAACCTGCCTATCTTGAGTGTATGTGATAACGCCCACAATGTGAGTGAATATTGCATGAAACGTAGCGATTTTTCTTTTTTGCCTCTTGAAAGTCTGAGGGGGGTCACCATATTGATTATAAGTCGGAAGAAAACGATACGCCGTCAGGGTATTCGTCCCGGCTGTGAGCCTGTCCCTAGGGAAGGTAAAGAATAAATCCTCGCTGCATGTTTAGGAGGCTGTTTTATGCGTAACCCCGATTTTTCCCCACTGTATCGTTCCGCTATTGGTTTTGATCGCCTGTTCAATCTATTAGAAACCGGCCAGACCCAGAGTAACGGCGGCTATCCTCCCTACAACGTCGAACTGGTTGACGAGAACCAATACCGCATTGCGATTGCCGTAGCCGGTTTCGCCGAGCAGGAACTGGACATCACCGCGCACGACAACCTATTGATTGTCAAAGGTGCTCATGCTGGTGAGCAGATTGCCCGCAACTACCTGTATCAGGGCATTGCCGAACGCAATTTCGAGCGTAAATTCCAACTGGCCGAACATATTCAGGTAAAAGGTGCCAATCTGGAAAACGGGCTGCTGTATATCGATCTCGAACGCATCGTGCCGGAAGCGATGAAGCCGCGCCGGATTGAAATCAAGTAAATCACTATTAAGTCAATGAATGAATACTTCGTCTGCCGAATGGGGACGACGCCAGCTATTGAACCGTGGCTGGAATAAACTATGCCCATAGGGGCACCATTAATCTCGCTTCTTAGAAGGAGTTATATTATGCGTAACTACGACTTATCACCTTTACTGCGTCAGTGGATCGGTTTTGACAAATTAGCCAGCTCAATGCAGGGCAGCCAGGAACCGATTGATTTTCCTCCGTACAATATCGAGAAGAAAGACGACAACCACTACCGTATTACGCTCGCGCTGGCAGGTTTCCGGCAGAGCGATCTGGATATTGAAGTAGAAGGCCCGCGCCTGACCGTGAAAGGTAGCCCGGCACCGTCCGAGAAAGCCGTGGAATATTTGCATCAGGGGCTGGTGTTTAAACCTTTTTCGCTAAGCTTTACGCTGGCTGAGCACCTGCATGTGTCCGATGCGCATTTTGAAAATGGCCTGCTGCACATCGATCTGGTGCGTGATGTGCCGGAAGCCTTGCAGCCGCAGCGCATCGCCATCGGCGGTGGCCGACCTGCATTGAACCAGCAGTCTGCTGAAGATGCGTCATAACGCGATATCTGCGCCTTAACCCGCGCACGATTAAACCAATAGTTAGCCGCGCCCGTATCATTACGGGTGCGGTTTTGTGTTACCCACCACGTTTCCTTCTCTGGCATTCTGCCAAAATCAAAAATACTTGTCGTAGAGTATGGCGTCAGTGGCATTTCCCAATAAAAACGTCCGCAAAGGATACGGGTATGAGTGATATCGCACTTACCGTGAGTATGCTGGCGCTGGTTGCCGTTCTGGGGTTATGGATCGGTAACTGGCGGATTTATGGCGTTGGTTTAGGGATTGGCGGGGTCCTGTTTGGTGGGATCATCGTCGGGCATGTTGCCCATCAGTACCAGATCCAACTGAATGATGACATGTTGCATGTTATTCAGGAGTTTGGGCTGATCCTGTTTGTCTACACCATTGGTATTCAGGTTGGACCGGGCTTCTTTTCCTCTCTGCGGGTATCTGGCCTGCGACTTAATGCATTCGCCCTGCTGACGGTGTTTCTCGGCAGTGTAGTGACCGTCATACTGCACAAACTACTCAATATTCCTCTGCCTATTATTCTCGGTATTTTTTCCGGTGCGGTAACCAATACACCTTCGCTTGGCGCGGGCCAGCAGATTTTGACCGATCTGGGTTCGAGTACAGCCTTAGTGAACCAGATGGGGACGGGCTACGCGATGGCATATCCTCTGGGGATCTGCGGCATTTTACTGGTGATGTGGCTGATGCGCGTGCTGTTTCGTGTCGCAGTGGATAACGAGGCAAAGCAGTTTGAGGCCAGCAACGGCCAGCACCATGAACAACTGCTCACGATGAATGTGTCGGTAACGAATACCAATCTGCAAGGACTGGCGATTCAGGACGTGCCGATTCTAAACCGCGACACGATTGTTTGCTCCCGCCTGAAACGCGGTGAGGAACTGATGGTGCCGTCGCCGCATACGCTGATCCAACTGGGTGATTACCTGCATTTGGTGGGCGCGAAGAACGATCTGGATCAGGCGCGTCTGGTTATCGGTAATGAAGTTGAGACATCGCTCTCAACGAGGGGCACCGATCTGCACGTTGAACGCGTAGTCGTGACGAATGAGAAGGTGCTGGGGCGCAAGATTCGTGAACTTAATCTGAAGCAAAATTATGATGTCGTGATTTCGCGCCTGAACCGTGCAGGTGTCGAGCTGGTCGCCAGTAATCAGGCCAGCCTGCAATTTGGCGATATTCTGAATCTGGTCGGACGGAAAACAGCAATCGATGCCGTCGCGGATATCGTGGGGAATGCACAGCAAAAACTCCAACAGGTACAGATGCTGCCCGTTTTTATTGGTATTGGGCTGGGCGTGCTGCTGGGCTCTCTGCCGCTGATGATTCCTGGGTTTCCCGTGGCGCTGCGGCTCGGGCTGGCTGGTGGGCCGCTGGTGGTGGCGTTGGTGCTGGGGCGTATAGGCAGTATCGGTAAACTTCACTGGTTTATGCCGCCCAGTGCGAATCTGGCGCTGCGGGAGCTCGGCATTGTGCTGTTCTTATCGGTAGTGGGATTGAAATCCGGCGGTGATTTCGTCGATACGTTATTGAACGGTGACGGGGTGTGGTGGATTGGCTATGGTGCGCTGATTACCATTGTGCCGCTGCTGCTTGTCGGCATACTGGCGCGCACGCTGGGCAAGATGAACTACCTGACGCTCTGCGGCATGCTGGCGGGTTCTATGACCGATCCACCCGCGTTGGCATTTGCGAATGGGCTACACCCAACCAGCGGTGCTGCTGCGTTGTCTTATGCGACGGTTTATCCGCTAGCGATGTTTCTGCGAATTATGTCACCGCAGTTGTTAGCCGTACTTTTTCTTACTCTCTAAATGTTATCAGATGGATAAAAAATAATATTTCTTCGCTGAATAATAGCGATTTGTTTTTTTATTTTTGAATAAATAAATACCTGAGTAAATAAATAAGGAATAGATAACTTACTGTCTGGGAAAGAATTATATTACCACTATGGGGTATAAGGTTTTTTTATCATCGAATTGTCGTTACCTTCGTTAAATTTATGTTCACGGGATGTCAATTATTATTGAATTTTAAGGATTTTTATCTGGAAATTAAAACCGTGGCAGTTTCTTAAATAAATTAATGAACCATTTTAGTAACTAAAGTAACACTATTTTGCAGGCGCATTATAATACTATCTCTTCATTAATCACATGATTTGATCAGACGAGAGAAGCACCCTGAATCCTTGTTTTCTCGTCTTTTTTTCCGCAGATGATTCCTGTTGCGTTGTTTCAGCAGGGTGACGAAGGAAGAATAACGAAATACCCCACTCCTCCGCTCGGGACATCCGTCGTGAATACTGAATTCCGTTTTAATGAAGAGTGGTGTTCTTATGTCTGCGAATAACAGCAGGTTTATAAAGCTTCTAGTTATCCTTTGTATTGCCGGTGGCTTATGGCTATTACCGGTTCCCGATGGTGTTAAACCTGATGCCTGGCATCTGATGGCGATTTTTATTGCTACGGTTGTCGGTCTGATTCTCTCTCCTTACCCGCTTGGCGCGATGGCGATGTTCAGCCTGACCTCGGTTGCCATATTAGGGTTATTATCCATTAAAGAGGTGTTAGCGGGTTTTAGCGATCCCACTATTTGGATGATTGCCTGCGCCTTCTTTATCTCTCGTGGCTTTATCAAAACCGGTTTTGGCCGACGCATTGGCCTGCTGTTCATCAGCAAGCTGGGAAATAGCTCTCTCGGTCTGGCGTATGGTCTGGTGTTTACCGATTTGCTGTTCGCTCCGGCGATGCCTTCTACGTCCGCTCGTTGTGGTGGGATCATCACTCCGCTGTTCCGGTCGATTGCCGAAGCCTATGACTCCACGCCGGAAAAAGGCACGCAGCGTCGCATTGGCGCGTTCCTGGTGCAGTCTATTTTCCAGTGTAATGCCGTGACTTCTGCGATGTTTATGACCTCCATGGCGGGTAACCCGATGGTGGCGAAGCTGGCTTCTCAGTTTGGTATTCATATCAGTTGGACTGACTGGGCATTGGCGACACTGCTGCCGGGCTTCCTGTCTTTGGCGCTGATTCCTTACCTGATCTACCGTTTCTATCCGCCTGAACTGAAGAAAACCTCCGAAATGCGTGCGATCGCCGTCGAAAGATTGCGTGAGATGGGCAAAATGACCCGCGATGAGTGGGTGGTACTGGGCGTTTTCCTGGGACTGGTGACCTTCTGGGTACTGGGCTCTACGCTGAATATCGACGCGACCCTGACCGCGCTGGCTGGTCTGAGCGTGCTGTTGCTTAGCCGTGCACTGACCTGGGACGACGTGGTCAGTGAGAAAGAAGCCTGGCACACCGTGGTGTGGTTTGCCGTACTGATGACGCTGGCTGGTCAGCTCAACAAAATGGGCCTGATTGCCTGGCTGGGCGGATTGGCTGGTAATGCGGTTAGCGGAATGCACTGGCTGCCGATGCTGGGTCTGCTGCTGCTGGTTTACTACTACAGCCACTACCTGATGGCGAGTGCGATTGCCCACATCAGCGCCATGTACGCGATTTTCGTCTCTATCGCGCTGGCAGCCGGTGCGCCGCCAATGCTGACCGTACTGGTATTCGGTATCTTCAGTAACCTGTTTATGTCTACAACCCACTATTCCAGTGGTCCGGCACCGATTTTGTTCGGCACTGGCTACATGCCGCTGGGAACCTGGTGGAAGATTGGTTTCTCCATCAGTCTGGTCATCATCCCTATCTGGCTGGGTGTTGGCAGCGTGTGGTGGAAACTGCTCGGTTTCTGGTAAAAATGCGGATATCCCCGCTGGCTTTCCTGATGCGAGACATTCCCGATACGGAAAATGTATAGCAATACGTTAAGCCTGATTTCCTTTCTTCAAGCCTACGCCCTGTCCCTGTGACGGGGCGTAGGCATCACGACACGCGAAACGCGACGAAACAGTATAAGATAATGGTGTGATGATGGTTGTTTCGGAGAGTGACATGGGCAAGAAAAAAGCACCGCTAAAGCTGGGAACATCGGTGTTTCTGATGGTGTCAGTTGTGCTTGGTGCGGTGTTGCTGGTGGTCTATTCCCTGCTGTTTTTTCGTATTAATCAGCTTTCAGAAGATCATCTGCGAGAAAAAGCCTTTGCCATTGCTCGCACATTTGCGGCTTCTCCTGTTGTTATTGATGAACTTAAAGGGATTGGCCGACCGGAGGAAGTGCAGATTGCTGCGGAGACGATCCGTCAGCGTAATCAACTGCTCTTCGTCACGGTCACAGATATGGATACAGTGCGCCATAGCCACCCTGAACCGGAAAGAATTGGTGAGCATTTTGCCGGCCGGGATATCTACCCGGCGCTGTTGGGGATGGAAAATACCTCAATCAACCGAGGAACGCTCGATCCTGCATTGCGGGTATTCACTCCCGTTTTTGACAACAACCATAAGCAGGTTGGGGTCGTCGCGTTGGGGATTGCCTTAACCAGCGTGCAGAAGGTGATTAGCGATAACCGCTGGATGATCCCCTGGACGTTATTGGCGGGGGCGCTGGTTGGCTGGCTTGGCACGTTGATTTTGGTGAAGGTGCTCAAGCGTATTATGTTGGGATTCGAGCCGTTTGAGATCTCGAACCTGTTTGAACAGCGTAACGCGATGCTCAAACACATTAAGGAAGGCGTTATCGCGGTCGATCAACATGGCCGGATTACGGTAATCAATGACGAAGCGCGGCGGCTTTTCCGGCAGAATAAGCCGCAGGGCGGTGAAACGTCTGCTGCGAAGCCAGCCGAACGCGTCAGCGAACAGTGGCTTGAGCACCTGCACCTGAAACAGGTGCTGGAGAGCGGTACGCCACGACGCGATGAAGAGATTAACTTTAATGGGCACCTGTTGCTGACCAACACCGTTCCGGTTTTTGTGAAAGGCGATATTATCGGTGCAATTGCGACGTTCCGTGATAAAACGGAGATCAGCCAGTTGCTGCAACGGTTGAGTGGGATGTCCTACTATGCGGACGCGCTGCGTGCGCAGTCGCACGAGTTTATGAATAAGCTGCACGTCATATTGGGGATGTTGCACTTAAAGTATTACTCGCAGCTAGAAGACTATATCCTGAAGACCGCTAATAATTATCAGGCGGAAATTGGCTCGATTATTCGTAAAGTGAAATCGCCAGTGATTGCTGGCTTCCTGTTGGGTAAAATCAACCGTGCGCGCGATCTCGGTATTACGCTTTCCATCAGTGAGGAGAGTCTGCTGCCGGATACCGATGATGTTGATGCTACGAATGAATTGATTACCGTATTGGGTAATCTGATTGAGAATGCGATGGATGCGATTGATGGGCAGGAAAACTGCGAAATTAGCGTGAGCTTCCATCATCAGAATAGCCGCCTTCACTGTACCGTGGGGGATGACGGCCCCGGCATTTCACCGGAGAGCCAGGCGCGCATTTATGAACAGGGATTCTCTACCAAAGGCAGCGGGCGCGGTATCGGCCTGTACCTGACCAAACAGAGTCTGGAGAAGATTGGCGGCACTATCGAGTTTGAATCAGAACCTGAGGTGTACACCCAGTTTTTCGTTACTATTCCTTATCAAGCAAGGCTGTTTGACCATGATTAATGTACTGATTGTTGATGACGATGCCATGGTTGCAGAGCTTAACAAATCTTATCTGAACCAGGTTTCTGGATTTAGCTGCTATGCGACCGTCCCCACGTTGCAGCAGGCGCGAAACCTGCTGATGCAACCTGACTCGGAAATCGATTTGGTACTGCTGGACATTTACATGCAGCAGGATAATGGACTGGATCTGCTGCCGACTATCCGTGAATTCAGTGAAAAGACGGACGTCATCATCATCTCTTCTGCCAGTGACGTGTATACCATCAAAAAAGCGCTGCACTACGGCGTGGTGGATTATCTGATTAAGCCTTTCCAGTTCTCGCGTTTCGAACAGGCACTGACGGCCTATCGCGAAGAAGCGAACTTATTCAAGCACCGCGATTTTGTTGGGCAGTCTGATATCGATAATTTGATTCGCCGTACGAGCAGCAGCACTATCAGTGAGCGTAAGAAATTGCCAAAAGGGCTAACCAGCCTGACGCTGCGTACCGTCTGCGAGTGGATTGAAGGTAATCAGGGGATCGAATTCTCCACCGAAATGCTGGCAAATGCGATTGGCATTTCGCGTGTATCCTGCCGTAAGTATCTGATCTACTTGTCCGATACCGGCATTCTGACCACCAATATCCTGTACGGCTCGACGGGGCGACCGGTTTATCTGTATCGACTGTTGCCAGAGAAACAGGACTCGCTGCGTCAGTACTGTGAATAAATAGCTGTGAATGGGACCGGCAGAAATAGAAACGAGGCGGGAGCGATCCCGCCTCGTGTTATTTGTGCCGATAGTAAAGGGATGAAACGTTTATTTAATCTCGACCAACGTTCCCTGACGGCGAGAAATGGAGCCATCTGGTAGTACGATGTTGGTATAAGATACGCCGTTTTTGAAGTCGTCCACATGTACCACATGCTGCCCCGCACGTCGTGACCAGTAGATCATATAAACCCCATCACCAACCTTCGTGGTTGTGATTGCCACATCCGCCTTGTTTTTCCCATCGGGAGACGTAAACGTCATTTCAGACGGTGATTTGAAATCCAGACGGAATTTCTGATCGCCAAAATCGACATTATAGGACTTGCCGGTGGCGATGAACTCTGCTGCTGTTGCCAGTGGAACGGCATGAGGATCGGTTTGCTGAGCCGCAACCGTAGTGCCAGTGGCCAGCAGGCCGCTCAGTAATAAAATAGAAAGTATTTTTTTCATTCTTGATGGTGTTCCATGTGAGGTGGAGGGATGGTTGCTTGTCATTCGCCTTTGAAACGACGGGCAATGTCTGCAACTCGTGTGCCGTAGTGTTTTGCGGTGTCCACATCGCCAGAGGGGATCGCCTCTGTGCCTGCATCCGATGGGGATTGGGCAAGGAGACCGACGGAACCGCCGAGGTTGTTGACATCATTCCGCGTAGCGGCAAGGGTATTCGATGGCGCAAGCCCCAGACTGACCCAGATCCCGCCATGCTGAGACGCGAGTGTTTGCAGATAAATCAACGTGACTTGCTTATCGCCGTTCAGGCTGGCGCTATTGGTAAAGCCACCAAAAATCTTGTCCTGCCATGCACGGGTAAACCACGCTTTGGAGGTCGCATCGGCAAATTTCTTGAATTGCCAGGGCACGGAGCCCATGTAGGTCGGTGCACCGAAAATGATGGCATCCGCCGCATTCAGCGTTTCCCATCCTTGTTCATCGATATGGCCGTCAGCATCAATCGCAACGAGTATCGCATCAGCGCCTTCAGCAACCTCTTCCGCAATACGTTTGGTGTGCCCGTATCCAGAGAAGTAAACAACGGCAACGTTCGTCATGGTGTTTCCTTATTCAGGTTAGGATTTAACGGTAATAAGGTATATATTAGAAACCAACATAACAAGAAGTTACCTTGAATCTACTAAGTTTACTCGGGTATACCATGATCAAAAATTCAGCGATTGATAGAAAGGAAACGGAGGCAGGCGAGCAGCGTTATAACGTTTATTTACAAGGCTGTCCGGCGCGGATGGTGCTTGAACGTCTGGCCGATAAATGGGCGTTGCTGATAGTGGGCCTGCTGAGAACAGGGCCACTGAGATTTAATCAACTGCGGCGTGAAATTGAAGGAGTATCACAGAAGGCGCTGAGCCAAACGTTGAAGAAATTGGAGCGGGACGGCTTGCTTTCCCGCAAGGCATTCCCGACGGTGCCGGTTACGGTGGAATATGCTCTGACTCCGTTGGGTAAAACATTATCGGAAGCGGTTGAACCGCTGGCCAGATGGGCTGAAAAAAATATCGAAGACGTTTTATTGGCACAATCGAACTATGATCAATAAGGTTTCCCCCTGATTGGGGGAAACCGTGATACTAGAGAGTGAAATCAGACAACCCAGCCCAGCAGCAGCGTTGCGGCGATGACGGTAGACGCGCCACCGATACGGGTAGCGATCTGTGCGAACGGCATTAGAGACATACGGTTAGAGGCGGACAGAATCGCCACGTCACCTGTACCACCCAGACCGCTGTGGCAAGTCGTGACGATGGAAGCTTCAATAGGGTACATATTCAGATAAGGCGCAATCAGGAAGCTCACTAGCGCCATGGATAGCACCACAGAACCACAGACGATGACGTAACCTATTGAGAATACGGCGACGACGCTCTCCAGTGGAATATACAGCATGCCGAGCCCGATCATCAGCGGCCACACCAGAGAACTGGATACGAATTTATAAACGCTGTGCGCACCGGTTTCCATGACGGCTGGAATAACGCGTCCGTATTTGCAGAATACGGCGATCAGAATCATCAGAACCGGGCCAGGGATATGTACCAGTTTCTCAAACAGGCCACCGATGATGAAGAAGGCGCAAATCATCAACAGCCCGCCGCCCATCAGGTGAAAATCAACCGGCTTTGGCGCTTCGTTTACGGCAAACATCGCGTTGTCTTCATCGCTGCGAACCAGACGACCTTCGCCGTTCAGATCCTTACGGCGCATACCCAGACGAGACAGCACACCAGCGCACAGGATAGCAAAGATGTTACCGACGACGGCAGCGGGCGCTAACTGAGCAACATAAACGTCCGGGCTTTGTCCCAAAATGGCGGAATAGGCTAATGATAACGGCAGGATACCTTCACCAATACCGCCACCGATGATTGGCACGATAATGAAGAAGAAAGTGTGATAGACGCTGTAACCGCACAGTTTACCGACCAGTAAACCGGTTGCCAGCGCTGTCGCGGTGCCGATGACCAGCGGGACGAACATGCGCACCATCCCCTGAATCAGGATTTTACGGTTCATGCCCAGAATGCTGCCGACGACCAGACAGGCGATGACGAAATACAGGAAGTTGGCCTCTTTCATCAACAAGTGTACGGTTTTCATGGTGTTGTCATTGAATAGATCAAAATACACCATAACGGAAGGCACCATCAGGCACAGAATTGCCGGGCCACCGATGTCTTTGAACACGGGAATGTTGCTGCCAATGTGCGCCAGTAAGAAACCCATCGTCATGATGACGGCGAAGCCGCCAATCATATTTTTAGGCAAATATCCCTCGTAGGCGGCGATAGCGACAATGGCGGCAATCACCATAAAAAGCGCAACGGGAACGGAGCCGACTTTCTTTTTAAAAAAGCCTCCGATAAACGATTCTTGTGTTTCCAGAGCGAGATTGTTCTCACATAGAATATCAGTTTCAATTTTTTTCATTATATTCACCCTGCTAGGACAGTTGGTACAGAAAGAAATTACATCCCTGCCATTGCGATATTGATAGTGCATCGTTATCGACGTGGACTATTGGCTTTTTTCCCACCGATATCGGTGTGATTATTGAGCGTTGCTAATACCAGTGGCGGTGGAATGTTTATTATCAGAAAGCAGAACGTTCGTTTTTTTGTATTTTTATCAGTTAGTAACAAAATGGTAAGGAATGATGGATGTTATTTAACAATGAATCACTTCTGAGGGTAATCTAGCATGATGAAATGTTAAAAATAATACGTTAATTACGTATTTGTGAACTTATCAGCAACTCCATTTTAAATAACTTACGTCATTTTTTTGTAATTAAAATAATTTTCTATGAAAGGAGGAGGAACTAAAACAGGAGGGAAGATAAATAATAGACTGAAAAAATACCACTTTATGGGAATAAGTAAATAGCGTAATTTCGTTTTAGTGAAAATATTTATTTAATTAAAATAGCCAATTAATAATTGAGCAATATCATTTTCTCGCAGGTACATGCTTCTGACGAAAGTGTAACCACTTTGCTCCCACCTCGCCCACGGTAACAGCATCTAGCCTTATGATAAAACTCGTAGAGAAATACGATTTAGCACACACTTTGACCAATTGATGTTACGGACAGCAAAGTTTTTTTATGTAGCGTAGATAGTCATTATTTTGCTTATGGCATCATGGTAAATATCATAATTTCTTATCACCCTTCAGAGTTTTCACCTGCCGTTAACGTTTTTAACAAAAAATAGTGCTCAAATCTTGGACATGTAAGACCAGATGACTATAGTTTTTTTAATGGTGATAATTTCTTTATGTCAGCAATGTATCGGTTTTTATCGCTGTTTTTTCATAAAAAGGCAAAACATCCACCTTTTGTAAGGTGATGAGCTTGTATTTTCTCTTTTAAGAAAATGTAAGGAAATTTTGTAAATCCTTACTGCTTATATTGACGTCACCGTCATCTGTTGAGAAATTGAGTGCGTCATAGGGATATAAGGAGGAAAGCAGCGGCTTGTCTGAATGATTCTACGTCTTCATCCAGCATCCGTGAGCGGGTTGTGGCGCTTCAAGGTATAGGTTGTAGTTATTATGACTATATCTAACAGTGTGCGACTATCGGTTGTAGCAATCACCATTCCTCTCCCCATTATTTTGATTTTGCCTTCGGGCGACAGGGTACAGACCGCAGCACATAAAAATACAGGTCTGGCCAACCATACCCAATTAATTTCGAGATGCAGGACAGGACATCAGCGTTGTTAACATCTGTGTTTTTAGCGATCGCGCTTTTAACGATCATGCTTTTAACCACAGTATTAACGCGTATGCAGCTTGGAGTCGGGCGGGTATAGCACACAACATCATCCACAATGGAGCATAAGTAATGGAAAAGTCCCTGGTTAAATCAAGGGTGTTGAAGTTCGGCCTTGGCTTGCTCGCCATGTCCGTCGCTGCAGGTGTTCAGGCAAAAACACTGGTTTACTGCTCAGAAGGCTCCCCGGAAGGTTTTAACCCACAGCTGTTCACCTCCGGTACGACGTTTGATGCCAGCTCTATTCCTATTTATAACCGCCTGGTGGAATTCAAAGACGGCACCACGGACACCAGTCCAGGGCTGGCTGAGAAATGGGATATCAGCGAAGACGGCAAAACCTACACCTTCCATCTGCGCAAAGGCGTGAAATGGCAGGACAGCAAGGATTTCAAACCTTCCCGTGAATTCAATGCCGATGACGTGATTTTCTCCTTCATGCGTCAGCAGGATGCCAACCATCCGTACCACAAAGTGTCTGGCGGCAGCTACGAATACTATCAGGGTATGGGGATGCCAGAGCTGGTCAGCAAAATCGAAAAAGTTGACGACTACACAGTCCGCTTTGTGCTGAACCGCCCTGAAGCGCCGTTCCTGGCAAACCTGGCGATGGACTTTGCTTCCATCCTGTCAGCGGAATACGCGGATAAGATGCTGAAAGCCGGTACGCCGGAGAAAATTGACCTGAACCCAATCGGTACAGGCCCGTTCCAGCTACAGCAGTACCAGAAAGATTCCCGCATTTTGTACAAAGCCTTTGAAGGCTTCTGGGGTACTAAGCCGGGTGTTGACCGTCTGGTCTTCTCCATCACGCCAGATGCTTCCGTACGTTATGCCAAGCTGCAAAAAGACGAATGCCAGATCATGCCGTATCCAAATCCGGCCGATCTTGCTCGCATGAAAGAAGACAAAAACATCACGTTGATGGAACAGCCTGGCCTGAACGTCGGCTATCTGGCCTACAACGTTGAGAAGAAACCGCTGGATAACGTCAAGATTCGCCAGGCGTTGAACTATGCGGTTAACAAGTCAGCCATCATCGATGCGGTCTATCAGGGCGCTGGTCAAGCGGCAACCAACCTGATCCCACCGACCATGTGGGGCTACAACAACGACGTTAAAGACTACAGCTACGATCCTGAGAAAGCGAAAGCACTGCTGAAAGAAGCAGGTATGGCTGACGGCTTCTCTATCGACCTGTGGGCAATGCCAGTACAGCGTCCGTACAACCCGAACGCGCGTCGTATGGCGGAAATGATTCAGTCCGACTGGGCGAAAGTGGGTGTGAAAGCCAAGATCGTCACTTACGAGTGGGGCGAGTACCTGAAGCGTGCGAAAGACGGCGAGCACCAGACCGTATTGATGGGCTGGACGGGTGACAATGGGGATCCAGATAACTTCTTCGCGACCCTGTTCAGCTGTGATGCTGCCAAAAATGGCTCCAACTACTCCAAGTGGTGCTACAAGCCATTTGAAGATTTGATCCAACCGGCGCGTGCTGTTTCCGATCACGAAAAACGTATTGAGCTGTACAAGCAAGCTCAGGTTGTGATGCACGATCAGGCTCCGGCACTGATTGTCGCGCACTCCACCGTGTACGAGCCAGTGCGTAAAAACGTGAAAGGTTATGTCGTGCAGCCGCGTGGCGTGCATAGCTTCAACAACGTGACGTTGGATTAAGTCAGCCACTCGATTTTCACGGACATTGAAAACCCCGACCTTGCGGTTTCTCGTTTGAGGAGCCGTGGAGGCGGGGTTTCTTGCCCGTTAAACTTTTTATAGCTGACTTCCCTGCCTGCTTCCCTGTGGGCCGTCGCACACGACGTTTAAAATCGCTCCTGGCGATTTTTTAGCTGTGAGCAATGATAAGCCTGATGGCCAATGAGCCAACGGGCATGAATAGAGAGTTCGGGATATGTTGCAGTTCATACTCCGGCGTTTGGGGCTCGTTATCCCAACGTTTATTGGTATCACCTTGTTAACCTTCGCATTCGTGCACATGATTCCGGGTGACCCGGTCATGATCATGGCGGGGGAACGTGGTATTTCCGCCGAGCGCCATGCGCAATTGCTGGCTGAAATGGGGCTGGATAAGCCGCTTTGGCAGCAATACATTCACTATATCGGCGGTGTGTTGCAGGGCGATCTCGGGATTTCCCTCAAGAGCCGCATCCCCGTGTGGGAAGAATTCGTGCCTCGCTTCAAAGCGACGCTGGAACTGGGTATCTGCGCGATGCTGTTTGCTATCGCGGTTGGGATTCCGGTTGGTGTGCTGGCTGCGGTCAAACGCGGTTCTATTTTCGATCATACCTCTGTTGGCCTGGCGCTAACGGGCTACTCCATGCCTATCTTCTGGTGGGGCATGATGCTGATTATGCTGGTCTCCGTGCAGCTCAACCTGACGCCCGTCTCGGGGCGCATCAGCGATACGATTTTCCTCGATGACAGCATGCCGCTGACCGGCTTTATGCTGATTGATACCCTGTTCTGGGGCGAGAAAGGCGATTTTATCGATGCGGTTGAACACATGATCCTGCCTGCCATCGTGCTGGGTACCATTCCGCTGGCGGTGATTGTGCGTATGACGCGCTCCGCGATGCTGGAAGTGCTGGGGGAGGATTACATTCGTACCGCCCGCGCCAAAGGGCTGAGCCGCCTGCGCGTGATTGTCGTGCATGCGTTGCGTAATGCGATGTTGCCGGTGGTGACGGTAATTGGTTTGCAGGTCGGCACCATGTTGGCTGGGGCGATCCTGACGGAAACCATTTTCTCCTGGCCGGGTTTGGGACGGTGGTTGATCGATGCGTTGCAGCGTCGTGATTATCCGGTGGTTCAGGGCGGCGTGCTGCTGGTGGCGACCATGATTATTCTGGTTAACCTGCTGGTGGATGTGCTCTACGGTGTGGTTAACCCACGCATCCGTCACAAGAAATAAGGGGAAGGCTAAGATGACACACGTCACTGAACCTGTTGTAAATAGCGCACCGCAGCCGATGACCCCGCTACAGGAATTCTGGCACTATTTTAAACGTAACAAAGGGGCGGTCGTTGGCATGGTGTATGTCGTGCTGATGCTGATTATCGCCATTGGCGCCAACGTGTTGGCACCGCACTTACCTGCCGAGCAGTTCCGCGATGCGCTGCTTCGTCCGCCAGTCTGGCAAGAAGGTGGAAGCTGGCAGTTTATTCTGGGAACGGACGACGTCGGGCGTGATGTCCTGTCTCGTCTGATGTATGGCGCACGCCTGTCGCTGCTGGTCGGCTGTCTGGTGGTCGCATTGTCGCTGGTGCTGGGGGTGATCTTCGGCCTGTTGGCTGGGTATTTCGGCGGTGTGGTCGATGCGCTCATCATGCGTATCGTCGATATCATGCTGGCATTGCCGAGCCTGCTGTTGGCGCTGGTGCTGGTGGCTGTCTTCGGGCCTTCGATTGTTAACGCCTCGCTGGCGCTGACCTTCGTGGCGTTGCCGCACTATGTCCGTTTGACTCGCGCGGCGGTTCTCGTGGAAGTTAACCGCGATTATGTCACCGCTTCACGCGTGGCGGGAGCCAGCTCGGCGCGCCAGATGTTCGTCAACATTCTTCCTAACTGTCTGGCACCGCTGATTGTGCAGGCTTCTCTCGGTTTTTCTAACGCCATTCTTGATATGGCTGCTTTGGGTTTCCTCGGTATGGGCGCACAGCCGCCAACGCCAGAGTGGGGCACCATGCTGTCGGACGTTTTGCAGTTTGCGCAAAGCGCCTGGTGGGTGGTGACGTTCCCCGGTCTGGCAATCTTACTGACGGTATTGGCGTTTAACCTGATGGGGGACGGTTTGCGTGATGCTCTCGACCCCAAACTCAAGCAGTAATAGAGGTAGAGAGATGGCGTTGCTCAATGTAGATAAACTGTCGGTTCACTTTGGTGATGAGGATCTGCCGTTTCGTGCGGTCGATCGTATCAGCTACCAGGTTGAACAAGGTCAGGTCGTCGGTATCGTCGGGGAATCCGGTTCCGGTAAGTCCGTCAGCTCGCTGGCGATTATGGGACTGATTGATTACCCCGGCAAAGTGATGGCCGACAAGCTGGAATTTAACCAGCGCGATTTAACAAAAATTTCTGAGAAAGAACGGCGTAATCTGGTGGGTTCTGAAGTCGCGATGATTTTCCAGGATCCGATGACCAGCCTTAATCCGTGCTACACCGTGGGCTACCAGATCATGGAAGCTATCAAGGTGCATCAGGGCGGTAATCGCAAAACGCGTCGCCAGCGGGCGATTGACCTACTGACGCTGGTTGGGATTCCCGATCCGGCTTCGCGTCTTGATGTGTATCCGCACCAGCTTTCCGGTGGGATGAGCCAGCGCGTGATGATAGCGATGGCGATTGCCTGTCGGCCGAAACTGCTGATTGCCGATGAACCCACCACTGCACTGGATGTGACCATTCAGGCGCAGATCATCGAACTGCTGCTGGAATTACAGCAGCGCGAGAACATGGCGCTGATCCTGATTACGCACGATTTGGCGCTGGTGGCTGAAGCGGCACATCACATCATCGTGATGTATGCCGGACAGGTGGTGGAATCAGGCAAAGCGGCGGATATTTTCAGCGCACCCCGTCATCCGTATACCCAGGCGCTGCTGCGTGCTCTGCCGGAGTTTGCGGTGGATAAAGCTCGTTTGGCATCGCTGCCGGGCGTGGTGCCGGGTAAATATGACCGCCCGAACGGCTGTCTGTTAAACCCACGCTGCCCCTATGCGCAGGACCGCTGCCGTAAGGAAGAACCTGCGCTGCGCGATATTCCTGGTCGTCAGGTGAAATGTCATACACCGCTGGATGATGCGGGGAGGCCGACCCTATGAGTGAACTGAATAAAACATCGCAACCGTATTTACTGCATGCGATCGATTTGAAAAAGCACTATCCGGTGAAAAAGGGCTTTTTTGCGCCGGAGCGGATGGTGAAAGCGCTGGATGGCGTGTCCTTTACGCTGGAGCGCGGTAAAACGCTGGCGGTGGTAGGGGAATCCGGCTGTGGGAAATCCACGTTGGGCCGCCTACTGACGATGATCGAAACACCATCAGAAGGTGAGCTGTACTATCAGGGGCAGGATCTGTTGAAGCCGGATCCGGTAGCGCAGAAACTGCGTCGACAGAAGATCCAGATCGTTTTCCAGAATCCTTACGGATCGCTGAATCCACGTAAGAAAGTCGGCCAGATCCTGGAAGAACCACTCCAGATCAATACTGAACTGTCGAAAGCTGAGCGTCGTGAAAAGGCGCTGGCGATGATGGCGAAAGTCGGGCTGAAAACGGAGCATTATGACCGCTATCCGCATATGTTCTCCGGCGGCCAGCGTCAGCGTATTGCTATCGCCCGTGGGCTGATGCTGGACCCGGACGTGGTGATTGCCGATGAGCCGGTGTCGGCGCTGGACGTGTCGGTACGTGCGCAGGTGCTGAACCTGATGATGGACTTACAGCAGGATTTAGGGCTGTCTTACGTCTTCATCTCGCACGATCTGTCCGTGGTCGAACATATCGCTGATGAAGTGATGGTGATGTATCTGGGCCGCTGTGTTGAGAAAGGCAGTAAAGATGCCATTTTCAACAACCCGCGACACCCTTATACGCAGGCGTTACTTTCCGCGACGCCGCGCCTGAACCCGGATTTACGCCGTGAGCGCATTAAGCTGATCGGTGAACTTCCTAGTCCGCTGAATCCACCGCCGGGTTGCGCGTTCAACGCTCGTTGCCAGCGCTGCTTTAGCACCTGCACGCAGTTCCAGCCGCAGTTGAAAACTTACGGTGAACAGCAGGTCGCTTGCTTCGCCGTCGATCAGGACGAGCAGGGTATAGCTGTGGCCTAGTTTGCCTTCGATGCACCCACGCCGCTTTGCTGCGGCGTGGGTGGTGGGCTTTACCTACACACTATCGCGTATGCATTTCGTTAGATTCAACCGAGCTTCGGCTATTAACCTTGAAAGGCCGCTGGCTGGAAGCGTCGGGGTTTATGACGGGGATGCCGATAACGGTGACGGTTGAGCGGGGCAGGATTGAGACCGAGATTAATCTCTGATCGTTGTAATAAACAGCAGGTAAAAAATAGCCGGAAGGATCGTTGGGATCGCTTCCGGCTCTTATTAACTTAAACAGTCAATGACCAATGCATCTAATTCAATTCAAGCGTCTTCTAATCTGAATGCGATTTCAGGCTTATTTTCTTTCCCATCAAAACTCACATATGCATTTCGTATCATTTGTGGAATGGTATATAAATAAAGCGCCAACTCCTTATCAATAAAATCATTATTTTTCAATTCATTGGATAACTTATCCAAAGACGATATTAACCCAATATAAGCATCTTCATTGAACGCCATATTGGTTCTAATTTCATCAACAAAGCTATTTTTATGATCTTTTCTTTTATTTCTTCCAACATATTATTCACCTATAAAAATCAAATTATCGCTTCTGATGGTATTTCTCCAAAGATTAATACCTCTTGGTGGGCTGCTGCTACATTTCGGGTGAATGGAGTCTGCAAATGTTCCGCAGCCTTTTGAACGTTTGATAAATCTTAAATCTTATCGCTCGGAATTTTAGACAGATCTATCTTAACAATTGGATTTGCTGCTTGGGTTCCACTATGAGTGGCGAAGTATTCTGCTGTTGATTGACTTCTAGTTGTTGATATCCACGGATCACGCGAGTGCGGTAGCTCCTGCTACATGCTGAGTCGGTGTCGTTCTATGATATGGAGTCGGCCTTGATATTCCATTGCCTGCCCGGATACTTGCTGCTTGTTCAGGAGTCACCGCCCTATGGACTATATTACATCCAGCTAACCCTTTCGGATCGATCCAACTTACAGGGTTTTTAACATATGCATAGAGGTTAAGACCACCTCTTATCCCTATCGGGTCAGGCGAAATGTAGCATCCACCGTTCGGGTCATAGTACCGAAAACGGTTATAACATAGCCCGCTTTCGCTGTCACAGTACTGTCCGGCAAAGGCGAGTCCGGGGTCGGCATTGTCTGCATAAGTGCTCTGTCGCTGGCCCCAGAGGGTGCTTTTGGGTGCCTGCCAGAGCAGGGTGCCGTCGGGTTTATACAGAGCCTGGGGTTCGCCGTTCTGGCCGCTGGTGACAAAGTCCGTTTCCCAGCTACCGTCCGTATCCTGCCGCTGCTACACCAGCAGCTCTCAGCCGTTGTGTACCCAGTGTCGACGGGCAATCAGCTCGCCGTTGCGATAATGACGTACCTCGGCGATTTGGTCGCCGTCCCACAGGTAGCGGATATCGTCCTGCGTCTGCTCACAGCGCTTGCCGGTACGCCGCCCGAACGGGTCATAGCGGTAGAACCAGCGGGAGTTGGAATAGCGGAGTGGATTAGCAAAATGTAAACCATCATTTATCGAGAACTTTCGATTCATTCAGCTAATATACTCGGAGGCCTGAAATGAATTTCATGTAAATTCTCAGAGCCGCTATTTTTCTCGATATATTATATACAGGTGACACAATAAAAATTTGACTAAACACGCCACGAAAGAGCAGATGCACTTACATCGTCATTCAGATATGCAGTTAAATATCCAATAAAATTTTTATATCTCGATTCCCCATTCGCGTCATAAACCCAAAACTCAGGCTCGACTTCATCATCAAGCCATAGCAGAAATATGGCTTCATTTCCTATATCACTGCCAGCAAACAAAGAGAGTCGATTCTCTTTAAATAATCCAAAGGCATTATTAGACCAATCATCTCTTAAACATTCGGACTGAAATTTAACTAGATCGACAAGCTCATCTTGGATAGAGTCGCCCCACAGAGCTTCCATATCACCAACGCTCAACCAATTACCATGGGTGGCATTTTCCCATCTTCCGTAGCATTGAAAACGCTCACTAAGCATAGGGCTAGAATCTCTATACACGCCTTTGATTAGCGTCGGTATCTTCCCCTGAAAAATAGATTCAGGAGAATTTGGTTTGATAAAAAAATCACTATCAATTTTTTTCTTCTTTTCAATTACAGAATTTATTTTTTCTTTCATAAAACACTCCGGAATTTAAATAAGAATCACTTTAGAGTATATGGTCCCAACAGGAACTGCTTGAGTAGCCCCACCGATATAACTATTCACTCTAGACAGGAGCGGAATTATTGGCCCTTCAGTTGCACCGCCCCATCCAACATCAGGGGTATGGCCCGGAGCTGTGCCTTTTGGATATAATTCAGGTGTTGCTCTCTTCGCTGCGTTAGCTGCATTATTAGCAGAAGCGCGCATTTCTGGACTGACAGCTTGCCTTGTCATTGAGCCTCCATTAGCCTGAATTTGCGCATTCCAATCTGCAACATGCTTCTGTAGTGCCAAGTCTTCGGCTGAATCTGGCAAAAATTTGTTTTTAATGCTTAGCACCCCATCTTTATCAACACTTGCACACCCAGCCAACCCAAACGGATCAACCCAACTGACAGGGTTATGCACATACCCATAGTTATTATCACCCCCCGCAATCCCTATCGGGTCAGGCGAAACGTAGCATCCACCGTTCGGGTCATAGTACCGAAAACGGTTATAACATAGCCCGCTTTCGCTGTCACGGTACTGTCCGGCAAAGGCGAGTCCGGGGTCGGCATTGTCTGCATAAGTGCTCTGTCGCTGGCCCCAGAGGGTGCTTTTGGGAACCTGCCAGAGCAGGGTGCCGTCGGGTTTGTACAGAGCCTGGGGTTCGCCGTTCTGGCCGCTGGTGACAAAGTCCGTTTCCCAGCTACCGTCTGTATTCTGGCGCTGCTGCACCAGCAGCTCCCAGCCGTTGTGTACCCAGTGTCGACGGGCAATCAGCTCGCCGTTGCGATAATGACGTACCTCGGCGATTTGATCGCCGTCCCACAGGTAGCGGATATCGTCCTGCGTCTGCTCACAGCGCTTGCCGGTACGCCGCCCGAACGGGTCATAGCGGTAGAACCAGCGTTCGCCGTTCGGTGTGTCGACTACCCGTAGCTGATTACGGCTGTCCCAGCGGTAGTGCCACACCTGTGGCCGATAGCCCGGCTGCACCACCTGCTTGCGAATGAGCCGCCCGGCTTTGTCGTACTGGTAGTGGGTGTTGTCCTGCTGGGTCAGTCGCCCGGCCTGCCACTCGGTGAGTCGGGTCGCATCCTGTGGCAGCCCGCTGCGGGTGTAGCGATACTCCTCTTCGGTATTAATGGTCCGCCCTGCGCCGCCGCTCAGTACGGACAGCACGCGCCCGCTGGCATCAAGCTTATAGCCTGCCGCCTCGCGGTTGCGCCGGGTGCCGGTCAGATTGCCCGCACCGTCGTACAGGTATTCCCGGGTCTGGGTCGGTTGCAGGCGACCGCCCACCGTCTGACCGCTCATCTCGCGCGTCAGCCAGCCCATCGCATCATATTCACGTTGCTGCATAAATCCAGCGTGGCTGTGGCGTGCTGCCTCTCGGCCTGCGGCATCATGAGCAAGGGTGAGTTCCGCTCCATCCGGCAACATGACCTGCCGCAGTTCGCCTGTCGCGCTGTAGCAGAAAGAACTGGTCAGTGTCGCGCTGTCTTCTTCACCTTCCCAGTACAGGCTGCGGGTAACGGTGTGCGATGCGTCCTGATAGTGGCGTCGGATTACCGAACCGCTGTTGTGCTCCTCTACCACACGGTCGCGCTCGTCATACGCCAACTGGATATGACTGGTTGCGGACGTGACTTCAGTCAGTCTGCCAGCGGCGTCATAGCGATAATGCAGGGTATCGTCCGGCGCGGTTTCTTTGATGAGCAGCCCGCGTCCGTCATACAGGAAGTGGCGGGTTTCACCTTCGCCATTACGAACAGTGATGCAGTGTCCGTCTTCGTCATAGCCATAGTGGGTTTCCGTACCGGTCATGTCCCGTTCGCGGATAACCCGCGCATCCGCATCCAGCCACCACTGCCACTGGTTACCATCCGGTGCGGTGACGCACACCAGTTGCTGGCTGTCTTTGTCGTACTCGTACTGCCAGGTGCGACCTGCCGCATCGGTACGTGATGTCAGCAAATCAAACGGGCCGTAGGTTTGTGCCCATACCGCGCCGTTGCCGTCGGTATAGTTCAGCAGGTTGTTGTGCTTGTCGTACTGGCGCTGCTCTTGTTTGTCATCTGGACGCAGCAGTTGCTCCGGCAGTTTCCAGCTTGCACGGCGGTAGCCAAGCCGATAGGTCGAGCCATCCGGTCGTGTCCAGGTGGTCAGTCTGTCCTGCTGGTCATAACGCAGTTGCTGGGTACGGGATTCCGCATCTGTGGCGCTCAGCAGGCGCTGACGGTGGTCGTAAAACAGACTGGCCTGCACCTGACCGTCCTGGTCACTGATTTCAGTCAGCAGTCCGTAGCGGTTCCACGCAAAGCGCACTTCGCTGTTGTCGGGTCCGGTGAGGCTCTGCGGGTCGCCTTTATTGTCGTACTGCCACGCCCAGTGGCGCCCGAGCGGGTCGGTGATACCGATAAGCCGCTCATGGTCATCGTAATCGTAGTACCACGAGTGGCCGCTACCGTCGGTGAAGGTGCTGACCAGTCCGGTATCATCCTGATAGGCAAATTCCACCACCCGACCCGCCGGAGAGATTTCCCGCCGCAGGTTGCCAACATCATCATATTCATAGCGAGTAACGTGCCCGAGCGGGGATTTCTCCCACGCCATCAGGTACAGGTCGTTGAAACCGTATTCATGGCGTTGACCCAGCCCATCGGTCATCACCACACGGTCAGCCAGGTACTCGAAATTCGCCGTCAGGTAGCCGTCGGCACAGGTGGTATAAACGCAGCGTCCCTGATGGTCGTATTCATATCGTGCCCAGGTTTTGTCGTTGTCGTGCCAGCGGGTCAGACGGTTATGGTTGTCGTAGTCGTAGAACAGGTGATAGGCATGGGCGGCATCCGCTTCGACCAGCCGTCCTTGCTCATCCTGTCGGTATTCGGCCAGCAGAGTCTTCTGGCCGCCATCAATACGCTGTACCTGACGCAGAAATTCCCCCTGCCACACCAACAGCAGTTCGATGCCGTCGCTGTGCCGCACCTTACGCAAATAGCCTTTGGGGTCACGGAGAAAGTCGATATGGTTCTGGTGATTGTCGGTGATTGCCGACAACAGTCGCTGGTCGCCCTGTTTGACGGTAAAGGCGCGCCAGGTTTGGCTATCACGGTGCCACAGGTGAAAACCGTTATGCCGTCGCAGCAGTTTGAATTCGGGGTACTCGGCGCAGTACACCACGGAGGCACCTATCTCGAAGGTGAAGTCGATGTCATAACCCTGTGCCAGCGTAATGGTGACATGGGTATTTCCGTCATCGTGGATCACGGTCGCGATTTCGCTCCAGCTATCCTGCCAACCGTGGCCTAATAGCCCCGTATGGGGAGAAGCAGTACGGTAAGTGCGCTCGAACACCAGTGGGATAGTCTGCCCCAGTTCAATATCGGTGCGGCTTTCAATCACCTCACCGCTGGCGATATACACCGGATCTGCCTTGAAGGCCGCTTTAGCATGAGAAAAACGGGCCAATCCTTTGCTGCGGATAAAGGCTGTCGTCGCACAGCGCGTCTTTTGCGCCAGTCTCTTACCTGCCCAGAGTGCGCCAGCGCTCAGCCCTTTCATCACCGCTTTCGGGCCGCGAAAGAATAACTTCCCCAACCCACGAAACAGGCCACGGGTTGGCGGCACCAGAAACTCCACCGCAATCAGCAGCGCTTTTTGCCAGCCGCTGAATTCGTCCTGTATCTCCAGTACGGTAGCCTGACCGGAGCCAAAGAATACCGTCGAGGCACCGTCCTTGATGGTGGCACCACATACGGTTTTGTCGCCAACCCGCGCCGCCGGATGACCGTTCACGAAGACGGTTTCACTACCCTGTGCAATCAGTTGGGGACCGTTGTGTTTGGTACAGAGAACGACATCGACTTCAGCACGGGAAACCGGATTCCCTTCCACCGACACATTCGGTGATCCACTGTCCACTTTCCCCGCAGGCGGTGAAGCACTATCTACCATGGCGGACACTCGCCCACTGACCGCCGATATCAGACTCCCCGCCCCTAGTACTGCCAGCCCGCCGACAACGGCAATCGCCAGTCCGCCGGTGACGCCCACCAGTGCAACGGCCACTGCCGCGACCGCTGCGGCGACCAACGCACCGGCAACGGCACCGAGCAATGCTCCCAGAAAGCTGCTGTGTTTGATCGGCTTGCCTGGTGAGGTAGGCGGTGAGCCACTGCCGGGTGCCGGTAAGTCAGGTGGTAGTGTGGGCCGATTGCCCGCGTGCATGGCTCCGACACGCGCAATGCGGGCCAGAATTTCATCGCGCATCGCGGCCTACCTTATCCTCCGGTGCGACAGGCGGCTCAGTGGTTTTAAAGGTTTCAATCACAGCCAGCAATTCAGCTTTACGGATATCGCTTAATACATCCGCCGCAGTAATCGTGAAGGTCAACAACAAGCTGCCGCGAACTTGCATTACCACCACCTGATGCATCTGACCTTCCGGTGACTGCCAGGTGTATTCCAGCGCCGGGGCTGGCGCTCCCGCCAGCGTCAACTCCCAGGCCAGCACTTCTTTGTAACCGTTGAGATGGGTAGAAAATTGCTCCAGCGTTTTCTTATAGACCGATTCGGGTGTTTGACCAGATTCAGTCGGGGTGCGGTTAACCACCAGATTG
This sequence comes from Pectobacterium zantedeschiae, assembly GCF_004137795.1. Taxonomy (GTDB): domain Bacteria; phylum Pseudomonadota; class Gammaproteobacteria; order Enterobacterales; family Enterobacteriaceae; genus Pectobacterium; species Pectobacterium zantedeschiae. The sequence goes on along the minus strand of NZ_NWTM01000003.1, from coordinate 164,125 downwards.
GTGGTTTCATCAGGCAGTACAAAAACGTGCAGGGATTCATCACGCCACTGTGCCGGAATAGCCAGCGAGCCTTCGTTCATCTGATACATGTTCACGTGTCCTTGTTGTTCTTGTTGTTCAGTTCAGGTCGATTTGCTGGCCGTTAATGACAATGTGGGTGCCCTTGATGTTGATGACCCCGTCTGCGCCGATACCAATAAATCCCTTGTCAGTTGCTATCAGGATGTCCCCCTTCTGCGACTGGATGGCGATATTGTTTTTCACCTGTAGGCTGTCGTTGTCATCCACGGTAGTACTGCGGTTTTTGGTGACGGCAATAGTCTGCTGCCCCTGAATTTCGGTGGACTGATCTTTCACCACCGACACCGCCTGATTACCGCCGACGCTTTCGGTATGGTCGGCGGTCACGCCGGTTGTACGGTTATTCAGTACGACGGTATTCATGTCTTTCTGGGCATGGATAAACACTTCTTCCTGACCAGCCTGATCTTCAAAACGCAGTTCGTTGAACCCGGCGCCTTTGTGGGTCGTGGTACGCAGTGTCGTGCGCGTCTTGTTGGCGGGTAACGGATAGGGTGATGGATTGGTGGCATGGAAGGTTCTGCCCGTCACGATAGGCTGATCTGGGTCGCCTTCGAGGAAGCTGACGATGACCTCATGGCCGATGCGCGGGATGGCGATCAGGCCGTATTGACCGCCTGCCCAGCCTTGGCTGACACGTACCCAGCAGGAGCTCTGGTCGTCGCTGGAACCGTATCTGTCCCACGGGAATTGCAGCTTAATTCTGCCGTATTCGTCGCAGTAGATTTCTTCACCAGCAGGGCCGACTACCGTTGCGATTTGCGGGCCGTCTACCATCGGCTTGTACGGTAGGTCCGCACGCCAGGTAGTGCTGGCTTTCACGACTTCGAAGCTGTTGCTGTAGGTGGTCGGTTCGCCACCGCTTTCTTCTTCCAGCGCCTGAGGCTGCTGCCCGCTGTGCGTGATAGCAACCAGTTGCCAGGCGATATTGAGCGTCGGATTGGGGTGTTCGGTTAAGGTAAAACTGCTACCCGGCATCAGCTCTGCGGCATTGGATTCGCCCGAACCGGTCATTGCTCCTGCTCGCAGGGCATCCAGCCGATAGCCAGTGAAGGCTTTACCGCTCGGGTCTTGTTTAAAACGACCGGGGTAATCGAAATGCTGATAGCTTTCGCGTTGGTGTTCCAGCTCTCCGCTCGTCTTGCTATGCAGCAGGCCGTAGGCTGGGGTTTTAAAGCTGTAGTCTTTGAGTGCTACTTCGGCAGTCCGCACTGCTTCGGCATAGCGGAAGCGATTGACGTACGCCCCTTCGCTTAGCCCCTGTGTGGCAAGGTTGAAAAACAGCTCAGAGCCTTTGGCCAGCGCACCCGCATCGTCGGCAAAGACCAGCCGGTGTTTGTTTTCCTCAAATTCGTGGAAGAAGTACAAGCCTTCCTCTGCGGCTAGCCGAGTGATAAAGGCTAAATCGCTTTCTCGATACTGCACGCAGTATTCCCGCACCGCATGCTCGTTGCGCAGCGCAAAGGCGTAGTCGGTGATACCTGCTTCTTCCAGCAGTGCGCCGATAATTGCTTCTGGTTTTTGTGCCTGAAAGATGCGGGCATTAGTGCGTAACCCGAGACGCCACACGGCAGGACGGACTTCTGCCTGATAGCGCGTGCGGCGAAAGCCGGTGTCACCCTGTGCGAACGCGCTGACAATACCGCTTACTCGTCTTTGGAGTTCGCCCTCGTACCACACCAGAAGTTCACAGGGTTGGTCGAGAACATCGCCAAAATCGATCCCCGGTAAGGGGCTGGCCAAATTCAGCGACAGGGCAAACGGCTGGTTGAGCGCCTCGCTGAGCTGAAAATCCACCACGGCAAAAGTCGATGCAGGCAATGCCCCGACCTTAACGGTGAACTGTAATCCTGTACTGTTTGCCATCCGTCCTCCTGATGCTGTCATCCACACTCAGGCATGGCGTGGCCATGGCTCAATGCAGAAAACCCGGGCAAGCCCGGGTTAAATAGGAATTACGCTTCGACCGGCGCACGCCAGTCATCAGAACCAGAAGTACCGGCAACGGTGTGTTCCCAGTCAATTTTGCGGTAGGCCAGCGACACTTCAATCAGTTGGGTGTAGTCCAGCTTCGCTGGATCCTGGCAGTGTGGCATCTGGCAGTTAACGTCAACGATGGTGGCGTCGGTCAGAACGGTAGAGAAGAAGTGCTCTTGTTTACCTTCAACCGATGTGCGGTACCATTTCAGAGTCACGGTCGGCAGCATTTCACCAGACGCCAGGGCGTTGTACATCAGCGGAACGGCTTTGTTCAGCGCGACAGTAAATTTGAATGGCTTGTGTACGCGTTGACCGGATGGCTGACCAGACTGTGGGTCGGTCGGTACGGTGACGATGTGTTTGAATTCCTGTACCAGCATTTCGTCTTCGTGGCCTTCCACATAGATGTTGCCGACAGAATCAGACGTGAAAGCACCAGCGGTGATGTTGCCCTGCGTTTTACCTTCGATGCTGATATAGCATGGAGTTGGCATAGTCTTGCTCCTTGTTGTTGAACGGGATTAGTAACTTCGCTGTTCACATAGCAATTCGCATGCCATGTTTTATCTATTTGTTTTGTATGTAAATTTACCTAATTAAAATTTTCACTAAGCAAAATTTGAGCAAGAAGTTGCGCAGACTTCCCGAATCGTTTGCAAACATTGCGCAAAAAGTGATTTCAACTAGAAAGTGAGCAATAAGTTGCGTGAGGTGCGTATTTATTCTGAAAATTTTAGTTAAGTGTGTGAGATTACTGTCTCTTTTGAATGAATTAACTATTAATCTGGAATAAACGAATGTTATTACCGATTGAAAATGAAAAAAATAATTCAAGAATTAATCGTTAGTAGCCTGATGTTGTGGCCAGTAATCATGGGATGGCAAGAATAGGGAGAATGAATACAAAGGGGGAAATGTCTGGTGTTGCTGTGTTGAAAGCGGGTGACAAAACAAAAACGGTGGGAGCATGCCCCACCGTATTCAGCTCAATAACGACCTGTCGCCGACAGTCAGCCTTCCTGTATCGCCTTTTCGACTTCTTCTGCCAGAATCGCAATACCGCGTTCGATTTTTTCCGGCTCCGGCACGTAGTTCATGCGCATGCATTGATGAGCATGTGGCCATTCCTGCTCCAGACCGGGGAAGAAATAGTGACCCGGTACCATGAGGACGCCGCGTTTTTTCAGGCGCTGGTACAGGATTTCCGTCGTGATGGGGAGATCCTTGAACCACAACCACAGGAAGATGGCGCCTTCTGGTTTATGAATCAGGCACTGCTCGGGTGACAGATAGCGACGAATAATGGCGATAGTCTCCGTCACGCGTTGCTGATAGAACGGGCGTACGACGTCGTTAGATAAGCGAAGCAGATCGCCACGCTGAATCATCTCATGCGCCAGCGCTGGGCCAATTGCGCCTGGAGACAAGCTAATGATGCCGTTCATATTGCCAATTGCCGAAATCACCTTTTCATCCGCAATCACAATGCCGCAGCGCGAGCCGGGCAGGCCCAGTTTGGACAGGCTCATGCACAGGATGATATTCGGGTTCCACAGCGGCGTAGCATCGCTGAAGATGATGCCGGGGAAAGGCACACCATAGGCGTTATCAATCAGCAGAGGGATATTGTGCTGCTGTGCCAGAATATCCAGACGCATTAGCTCGTCGTCGGTCAGCACGTTACCGGTCGGATTGGTCGGGCGTGATACGCAGACGAGCCCGATATCATCGGTAATCGACAGATGATCGAAATCGACGTGATATTTAAATTGCCCTTCAGGCAACAGTTCGATTTGCGGGCGAACGGAAACGAACATGTCTTCGTCCAGTCCAGAATCTGAATAGCCGATATATTCCGGTGCCAGTGGAAACAGTACCTTTTTTAGGCTGCCATCGCTGTGGCGACCAGCAAACAGATTAAATAAGTAGAAAAACGCACTCTGGCTGCCATTTGTCAGCGCAATGTTCTGTGGTCCAATCTGCCAACCTAATTCATTACTCAGGAGCTCGGCCAGCGCATTAAGCAGTGTATCTTTGCCTTGCGGGCCGTCGTAGTTGCATAGCGCTTCCGTTAATTTCCCTTGCTCCAGCATTTCCTGACACAGCTTTTGGAAGTAGCTATCCATCTCTGGAATGTGCGCCGGATTGCCGCCCCCCAGCATGATTGCGCCTGGCGTACGCAGCCCTTCGTTCAGATCGTCCATTAACTGAGTGATGCCAGCGTGGCGCGTGAATTTCTTGCCGAAAAGAGAAAAGTTCATAGTTTATTTATCAGTGGTCGTACACAGGTTAGCGGCAACCATAGCGCTTGCGCTAATAGGGTGCAATGTGGTCAAAAAACAATCCGGTAATTTTTTATCCTGTAATAATAAGATATTTAAGCATGAATTGCTGATGATCTCGTTGTCGGGAAAATGCTTTTAGGCGGCATGCTTTATTTTGCTGAAACGATGTCAGCTATTTCCGATCAATATCTCAATTTTTCTGCAAAAATGGTTTCTATTTACAGGTAATTAGTGAGTCTAGTCAGATAAATAACGCATCAATGCTGAATTTTTCCATCTGGTGATAGTTATCACATTCTGACCATCCGCTGATTTGTAGTCTTTAGCTCGCATTAGCTAAAACAATTCAGCAAAGAGGGACGGTTAACATGAAAAAATTACTGGCTATGGGTATTACACTGGCGCTGACATCATGGCAATTATCGGCGCAGACGTTTGTGCTGACAGATGCTGAAAGCAGCGTAGAAAAGGGAAATTGGCAAATCAGCAGTGATGCTCTGAAGATCAAGAATCAGCATTTCAGCATTGAGCAAAAAGTCCTGCACGGTGGACGTCAGGAAGGCAGTAAAGTGATTACGATTACCAGTCAGGACGGACTGAAAATTGCCCTCAGCCCGACGCGAGGGATGAACTTATTGCATGCGGCAGGTAAAAACATCCGTTTGGGGTGGGATTCGCCGGTTGATGAGGTCGTCAATCCGAATACCATCAATCTGGAAAGCCGTAATGGATTGGGCTGGCTGGAAGGTTTCAATGAGATGATGGTGCGCTGCGGCTTTGAATGGACGGGGCACCCTGTCGTTAGTGATGGCATGATCTACACCCTGCATGGCCGTGCGGGTAATACGCCTGCCTCAAAAGTGGTGGTGGAAGTCAGCGATAGCGCGCCGTATACCATTACGGTGCGTGGGCTGCTGAAAGAAAACAGCTTTAAGAAGTCGAATCTGGAAACCTGGACCGAGCTGCGTTACGTTCCCGGCAGCGAGTCGTTTACCGTACATGATGTATTGACCAATAAAGCCGACTACGCGCGCGACTATCAGATTATCTACCACAGCAATTTCGGCACGCCGATTCTGGAAGACGGTGCGCGTTTCCTCGCGCCAGTAAAAGAGATTTCTCCGTTTAATGACCACGCCAAAGCGGGTCTGGCAACCTGGCAAACCTACAAAGGGCCGACAAAAGACTTTGATGAGATGGTGTTCAACATTACGCCATATACCGATTCGCAAGGAAAAACGCTGGCGGCGCTAGTAAACAAGGCGGGAGATAAGGGCGTGTCGATTGCCTTTGATACTCATCAGCTACCGCTGCTGACGCTGTGGAAGAATACGGATACGGAAAAACAAGGCTATGTGACAGGGATCGAACCCGGCACCAACTACGCCTATCCCGTCACGATTGAACGTGAGCAAGGGCGAGTCAAAAAGTTACAGCCCGGCCAGAGCACCACGTTTGAGCTGACGTACAGTCTGTTGAGTAGCGCAGATGCGGTACAAAAAACGGAACAGAAAGTGAAAGCCATTCAGGGCGACAATAAAACTACGCTGACGGAAAAACCGATCGCCGTCGAGTAACCGCCATCTATGCCGACTACTAATGTGGTGGTCGGCCTTCTCACATTATGCTCACGCTTAGTCATCATCACGTAACGCCATAATTATCTTTTCTTATCCGTTTTCTCATTTTACGCGTACCTTGAGGAAGGCATTTGTTACGAATTTGATCAGGGGATGAGGATGTCGTTGAAAGATGCGCTGCTTGCGCTATGTGTTGTCGTGTTATGGGGTGTGAATTTTGTCGTGATTAAAGTCGGGCTGAATGACATGCCACCTTTTTTACTGGCAGGGCTGCGTTTCTCGCTGGTGGCGCTCCCGGCTATTTTATTTGTTCCTTTCCCGCGTATTCCTCTGAAATGGCTGCTCGCCTATGGCATGACAATTAGCTTTGGCCAGTTTGGTTTCTTGTTTCTCGCCATCAAGCTAGGCATGCCTGCGGGAATTGCATCGCTGGTGTTGCAGGCTCAGGCCTTCTTTACACTGCTGGTTGGTGCGGTATTGCTGTCGGAAAAGCTGCGCTGGAATCATGTTGTCGGCATTCTGGTGGCGGCAATAGGGATGGTGGTGCTGGCTGAAGGGCGTACGGCGCTGCAAACGTCATCCGGTATGACAACCACGACCCTGCTGCTGACGCTGGCGGCAGCACTGTCATGGGCGGTGGGTAACATCATCAATAAAATTATCATGAGTAAAAACAGCGATGTGCGAATTATGTCGCTGGTAGTGTGGGGCGCTCTGGTTCCTGTTGTGCCGTTCTTCATGAGTTCCTGGCTATTTGAAGGCAGAGAAGCGATTGTCCATAGTCTAACCACTATCCAACTGCCAACGATCTTATCTCTGGTGTATCTGGCGTTTGCCGCAACGATCATTGGCTATGGGATTTGGGGAAGCCTGCTGGCGCGCTATGAAACCTGGCGCGTGGCTCCCTTGTCGCTGCTGGTGCCGGTGGTTGGGTTGGTTAGCGCCGCCGTTTTTCTTGGTGAATCTCTCTCGCTATTACAGATCGTGGGCGCGGTGCTGATTATGGTCGGTTTGTTGGTGAATGTGTTTGGCGCACGGCTGCGTTCATGGCGATCCGTGCGGCAGTCATAGCGGCGCAGTCGAACGATTTGGGTATGTATTATCGTGCAAGGGAAAACAGCGCCCGCCGGGCGCTGTCGATCATCATTATCCCCGCGCTTTCACCGCCTGACGCATCCCTTGCGCCAAAATATCGCTCAGATCGGCCGCCACCTGATCCACTAAACCTGACCGCTGAGTGAGATCTTCACCCCAGTGTGCGGTATCTGTGAGCACCTCGTTGACCAATTCATGCACGGTTAGATTGGTTCCCACGCGTGGCCACAGCTGGCGGTAACGGGTGAGCCACTGCTCATCATCCTGCAAAGGATAAGTCTCGCCCACTCGTTCTCCGCGGTAGAAGGCAATCAGCGCGGCCAGGGCAAACGTCAACCGCGTCGGAAAGCGCCCGTTGCGGTGACCTGCCAGCAACTGTGGCAGAATTCGTGTGCGGAATTTAGTCATGCCATTGAGTGCGATGGAGAGCAACTGATGGCGAATGTAGGGGTTCTGAAAGCGCCCTGTGACGGCATCGGCAAATTCACGTAACTCATTCGCCGGTAAATCCAGCACCGGGATGATCTCTTGATGTAGCGTATTTTCTACAAAGCGACGCACATCGCTATCCTGCATGGCTTCACCTACCGTATCCAGCCCGCATAGCCAGGCAACCGGAACCAGAGCGGTGTGTGCACCATTCAGAATTGCCACTTTACGTTCTTTATACGGCCTGATGTCGTCAACAATGCGGATATTCAACGGGTATTCCGCAAGTTTCAGCTCATCCGCCAGCCAGTTGGGGCCTTGAATCACAAAGAGATAAAAATGCTCGGCGGTATCCAGAAAGGCATCGTGGTAGCCCAGTTTTTCTTCCAGCGCTGACGATTCTTCACGTGGATATCCCGTTACGATTCTGTCCACGAGTGTGGAACAGAAGGTATTTGCCGTCTCAATCCAGTCAATAAACGCGGGTGAGAGTTGCCATTCTTGAGCATAGCGCAGGACCAGAGCTTTGAGCGCCTCGCCGTTATAGTCGATCAGTTCGCAGGGGATAATGACCCAGCCTTTATTGCTATCACCGTTAAAATGCGTAAAGCGTTCCAGCAACAGGCGTGTCAGTTTGGCAGGAAAGCTGACGGGTGGCGTATCGTTGACGCTGTCGCCAGCGTGATAGCTGATGCCCGCTTCCGTGGTGTTTGAAAAAACAAAACGAATGGCGGCGTTATGGGCCAGTGCCAGGTAATCGGCAAAATGCTGATACGGGTTAATCTCGTTATTAACCGAGCGGATCAGGCGCGCATCGCTGACGGCCTCACCCTGTTCATTAAGTCCACGAATGACCGTGGTGTAAAGCCCATCTTGCGTATTGAGCGATGGCGGAAAATCCGTATTGATGGGGCGTACAATCGTCACGCCCGCCTGAAGGTCGGTCTTCTCATTCAGAATATCTAACTGCCAGTCCACAAAGGCGCGCAGGAAGTTACCTTCACCAAACTGAATCACTTTTGTTGGGTAACCTACGCCGGGAAAGTCCTTCCGGTTTAATGTCTTCATGATTATTCCCTCATCAGAATGTGATGACGCCTTTGATCAGCGCACGGTTGTTAATGACATCCTTTTCATAGATGTCAGCCAGTGTGGCAAAGGGATAACGGTGCGTCAGCATCATTTCTGCGGTGAGTTTACCTTCAGACATCAAGCGGCCCACTTTGGCGAAATCTTCCGGTGTGGCGTTACGACTGCCCATCATCGTGGTCTCTTTCTTGTGGAATTCAGGATCGGAGAACTGCAAATCACCTTTAAACAGACCGACAAACACGATGCTGCCACCGTGGCGGATCAGGTTAATGGTGTTGTTCATCGCATGCTGATTGCCCGTGGCATCAATCACTTTTTCTGCTAGTGAACCGCCAAATTCGGCGCGTAGCTGGGCCTCAAAATCCTCGGCAGAGGGATCGACGACCGAAAGATTCAGGTGGGCAATAACGTGCTCGCGGCGTGCAGCACTGGTATCTGCGACAACCACGTGAGCGCCGTCTGCTTTGGCGATGGCTGCTGCGCCGAGGCCAATCGGTCCGGCACCGACGACCAGCACCTGTTCACCCTGTAACACCTTTGCCCGACGAACGGCGTGTGCACTAATGGCGTAGGGTTCGATTAATGCCGCCGCTTGTGGATCGATCCCTTCTGCGAGCAGTAAGTTTGTGGCTGGAACCGCTAAATATTCGCTAAATCCGCCGTCCTGATGTACGCCAATCACTGAAATTTTCTCGCAGCAGTTGGTACGACCGCTCTTGCAGGCTGGGCATTGCTGACAGGCTACATAGGGAATGACGGCAACCTGCTGACCTTTTTTAAATTGATGTGCATTTTTTCCTGTATCGACAACTTCACCACATATTTCGTGACCTAATACGCGCGGGTAGCTAAAAAAAGGTTGATTCCCTCCCCAGGCATGAATATCTGTTCCACAAATGCCGACAGACTTAATTTTAATTAATGTTTCACCCTCGCCTGGAATAGGTATTTCACGTTCTTTCCAGACTAATTTTTTCGGTTCCTGGCAAATCAATGTATTCATTGTTGACATGATTATTCTCTCCTGTTTTTTGTTTTTTCAGATATTGATGAAAAAAAATATTGATGAGAGACAGGAGATGTAAATTGTGAATGCGGGCTCATAAAAATGTTTTAAATCGGTTTTTAATGTGTGCAAAAAGGAGATCTATTATGAGCCGTTCGAAAAACTTACGTCACAATGTCATTAATCAGATTATCGATGATATGGCCCGTGGTCATATTCCCTCGCCTCTGCCGTCGCAAAATGCGCTGGCAGAGATGTATAACATCAGCCGTACGACGGTACGCCATATTTTGGCTCACCTGCGTGATAGCGGCGTGCTCACACAGGTTGGCAGCGACTATGTTATCGTTCGAAAACCTGACCACGACGATGGGTTCACCTGTATTACCGCCCCGATGGCTGAGCAAAACCGCATTTTTGAGCAGGCATTTTTCACCATGATTAACCAGCGTCTGCTACGTGTGGGAGAGACATTTTCGGAGCTACAGCTCGCACGGGATGCGGGTGTTAGCCCGGTCGTCGTACGTGAATATCTTTTAAAATTCGGGCGTTACAATCTGATTCAAAACGAAAAGCGTGGGCAGTGGAGCATGAAAGAGTTCGATCAGGCCTACGCGGAACAGCTGTTTGAATTACGGGAAATGTTGGAGACACATGCTCTGCAACACTTCCTCAATCTGCCGGACGATGACCCCCGTTGGCTACAGGCTAAAACCTTGCTGGAACGCCATCGCATGTTACGTGACAGCATTGGCAACAGTTTTCGCATGTTCTCGCAGCTCGACCGTAGTTTTCATGCACTTTTACTTTCTGCTGCCGAAAATGTCTTTTTCGATCAGTCTCTTGAAATTATTTCCGTGATATTTCACTTCCACTACCAGTGGGATGAAAGCGATCTCAAACAGCGCAATATCATCGCGATTGACGAGCACATGACCATCCTCAGTGCGTTGATCTGCCGAAGCGATCTGGATGCCACGTTGGCACTGCGTAACCATTTGAATTCAGCTAAACAATCGATGATTCGTTCAATTAACCAGACGGTTCGTACGAGCGATTAAAAACCAATTAAAAACCATAAACCATTATCAAGAGCACGGTTTTATCAAAATAAAAACGCCTGAGAAATATCTCTTACCTATGCTCACGAGAAGTCGACTTTATTAATAAAAATCCGTGAGTGGTGATTAAGTATTTCATTGCTTTCCGTTTAAAACAACTTTACTCAACCCTGCGTTGAGTAGAGATAAAATTATAATATCCAGGAGCCAGACGTGGAAAAAAATAATATAACGCTAGACCCGCGTTCTTCGTTTGATACCCGCTCTTCAGCACCGCCAGAGGGAGTAATTCAGCGCAGTAGTCGAATTAAACGTATTCAAACTACAGCAATGATTCTGCTATTTTTTGCTGCGGTGATTAATTATCTCGACCGAAGTTCTCTTTCGGTGGCTAACTTAACTATTCGTCAGGAATTGGGGCTAAGTGCGACAGAAATCGGTGCATTGCTCTCCGTTTTCTCTCTTGCTTATGGGATTGCACAGCTCCCTTGTGGACCGTTGCTGGATCGTAAAGGCCCACGCATTATGCTGGGCCTTGGCATGTTTTTCTGGTCATTGTTTCAGGCGCTATCTGGCATGGTGCACAGCTTCACCCAGTTTGTACTGGTCCGTATTGGCATGGGGATTGGCGAAGCACCGATGAACCCATGTGGCGTGAAGGTGATAAACGACTGGTTTAACATCAAAGAACGCGGCCGCCCGATGGGGTTCTTTAATGCGGCTTCAACTATTGGTGTTGCAATCAGCCCACCCATTCTGGCGGCGATGATGTTGGTCATGGGCTGGCGCGGTATGTTCATTACCATCGGCCTATTTGGTGTTTTACTCGCTATCGGCTGGTATATGTTGTATCGCAACCGTGAGCAGATCGAACTCACTGCTGATGAGCAGGCTTATCTGAACGCGGGCAGTGTGAACGCTCGTCGCGATCCGTTGAGTTTTATTGAATGGCGCAGTCTGTTTCGTAACCGTACGATGTGGGGCATGATGCTGGGCTTTAGCGGCATTAACTATACCGCGTGGTTATATTTGGCCTGGCTGCCCGGTTATCTACAAACGGCTTATAATCTGGATTTAAAAAGCACGGGTCTGATGGCCGCGATTCCTTTCCTGTTTGGTGCCGCTGGGATGCTGGTGAACGGCTATGTCACGGACTGGCTGGTGAAAAGGGGAATGGAACCAATCAAGAGCCGTAAAATCTGTATTATTGCCGGTATGCTGTGCTCTGCGGCTTTTACCTTTGTTGTTCCACAGGCGACAACCTCAATAGAAGCGGTATTACTGATTAGTATGGCGCTGTTCTGCATCCACTTTGCGGGGACATCGTGCTGGGGGCTGATCCATGTTGCCGTTGCGTCGCGTATGACAGCATCGGTCGGCAGTATCCAAAACTTTGCTAGCTTCATTTGTGCATCGTTTGCCCCGATCGTGACCGGCTTTATTGTGGATACCACGCATTCTTTCCGTCTGGCGCTGATCATCTGCGGCTGTGTAACGGTATTGGGTGCTCTGGCCTATATCTTCCTTGTTCGTCAACCGATTAGCGATCCCCGTAAGAATTGATTCTCCGCCGCCCCGCATCTCTGTCCCCTTTCTTCTGCGGGGCGGTTTTTTGTCACCTTGCCTTATGACGGTGCGTATTTATCGTGCGGCGTCGCAAAGATAAGCGGCTATTTTCGCAATTTCTCACGCCTTTCCTACGCTTCTTACTGTTGCTGACGCGTCCGTTAAGCCGCTGCCGTTTGTTGGCGCGGACTTTGCAAGTTTGCTTTGCAAGAGGATAGCGATAAAGCAGTCAGTAAAATCAACGGGATAAAGGGGTCTTCATGAAAATAAAAAACACAACATCGGGAAAGTGGCTGTTGTCACTCAGTATAACGGCGCTGCTGGTGGGGGGAACCGTGCAGGCGGCATCTGCCCCTGCGGTGGAAGCGAAAAACGGTATGGTGGTCAGCTCGCAGTATCTGGCTTCGCAGATTGGCGTCGATATCATGAAGATGGGCGGCAATGCGATTGATGCCGCCGTGGCTGTGGGCTATGCGCAGGCGGTAGTGAATCCCTGCTGTGGCAACATCGGCGGTGGCGGTTTTATGACGCTGCACTTGGCCGATGGGAAAGACACCTTTATCAATTTCCGTGAAACTGCACCGGCAGCAGCCAGCGCCAACATGTATCTGAACGCGGATGGGAGCGTGAAAAAAGACGCGAGCCTGTATGGCTATCTGGCCGCTGGCGTACCGGGAACGGTACTGGGGCTGGATACCGCGCTGCAAAAATACGGCAAATTGACGCGTGAACAGGTGATGGCGCCGGCGATTAAACTGGCACGTGAAGGTTTTGAGCTTACGCGGGCAGATACCGATATTTTGGATACTACGGTAAAACGCTTCAAAGCTGACCCTGAAGCGGCGCGCATTTTCCTGCGTCCTGATGGCAGTCCGTTACAGCCCGGCGATAAGCTGGTGCAAACCGATCTGGCGAATACGCTGGCGGCGATTGCCGCTAAAGGGCCTGATGCTTTCTACAAGGGCACGATCCCGCAGGCAGTGGAGAAGGCGGCAAAGCAGGGCGGTGGCATCCTGACGGCGGCTGATTTTGCCGATTACCGCATTACCGAAACGGCACCAGTCACCTGTAACTATCGCGGTTATCAATTTGTCTCTTCACCACCGCCCAGCTCCGGTGGCATCACGATGTGTGAAATTCTCAATATTGTCGAAGGCTACGACATAAAATCGACGGGCTTTAATTCTGCGGCTACCGTTCATGTGCTGACGGAAGCGATGCGCCACGCTTACATGGATCGCAACACGTATCTCGGCGATCCGGCGTTTGTCAGCAACCCTGTCGAGCGCTTGTTGAGCAAGGATTATGCCGCCGAAATCCGCAAACAAATCGAACCGGAGAACGCGACGCCGTCCAAAAACGTACAACCGGGGATTGGTCCGCACGAGCGACCGGAAACGACGCACTACTCCATCGTGGATAATCAGGGCAATGCGGTGTCTACCACGTATACCGTGAACGGGCGTTTTGGTTCGGTGGTGATTGCGCCGGGAACAGGTTTCTTCCTCAATAACGAAATGGATGACTTTACCGTGAAGGTTGGCGAGAAAAACCTGTACGGACTGGTGCAAGGGGAGCGTAATTCGATCGCCCCCGGTAAGCGCCCACTTTCGTCCATGAGCCCGTCACTGGTGACGAAAGACGGTAAGGTCTTCATGGTACTTGGCTCGCCCGGCGGTTCGCGCATTATCACCATCACCCTGCAAACGGCGCTGAATATTATCGATCACGGTATGGCACCGCAGGAAGCGGTAGATGCACCGCGTATCCATCACCAGTGGCTACCGGATGAGGTGTATTACGAACAGCGTGGGCTGTCTGCCGATACGCTGAACCTGCTGAAGCAGCGCGGCTATAAAATGGTCGAACAAACACCATGGGGTGCAGCGGAGCTGATTCTGGTTGGCTTACCGGGTGCGGCGGGCGTGACGCCTGCGGATTCGGGCAATGACTCTGCGGTATCCGGCAAAGTACGTGAAGGTTACCTGTATGGCGCCAATGATATCCGCCGCCCGGCTGGGGCAGCGATCGGGTATTGATTTGAATGCACGTCAGGAGAAGCGGTTTACTTCCCCCCTACCTATAGATTATTTTTAACTATTCACAACATCCATGAATTAAACTTCATGGATGTTGTCTGAATTACTCTTAATCTCTATTTTGGACCTTCCCACAAGAGCTTAGACTTCATTTCTTGTGGAACCATCTCAAAAAGAGATGATATAAGTTCTTTTTGACCGCTATAAGCTATTGAAATATCATCACTACAGTTTTCAATATAATACCTTGCCTGATTGTTTAGAAAGTAAATGTCGTGATCTTCAAAATCTGGTGTCAAGATAGTGTAAGCCAAATTATGGACAAGTTCCGCCTCATGATAGCATGATAAATCAGATGATTTTTTAGATTTCTGTCTATTCCTGATATAAGGGATAGAGAGTAATAACATTTTTACATATATTTCGTTCTTCTTTAATGTTTTCATAAATAGGATGGCCGATCTATTTTTTAATGTGTGATTTTAAGTAAGGGAATTTATTGTTGATATACGCTATTGTGTTATTTTTCAGGATAAAAATAGATATCAAAAGCACATTCCAGATCTAAATCAGCTAATGCCTTCATCTGCTCTGGCCATAGCACAGGGCCGCTGTGACCGACCGGCGACCACCATACACAGCTAAGTGTCATGTTAACATCAGGTGTATTTTGTAGTTTTTTCAGACCTTCTCGGGAAGCGTCAAGCTTAGCGACAATCCAATCAATATGATCTCTGAGATCTTTTGAAAAAACGAAGTCTTCGGATGACAGAAACCATCCTGATGTTTTTACTTCACGGGTTCGACCTAAACTATTTGTTTTTCTATCACCAATGATATTTTTCTGAGTCGGTTCAATATTGAGGATCGCGCTAACTTCATCAGGGTGCATCTCAGCAGGATAAATCAGCAACTTTGCGCGACACTCCAAACATGTCTCATAGTTAGGGTTTGGTGGTGTGATTTTTTGAATTAACAGTGCTCATGGCAAGTAATCCTCAATGTTACCAATTATTTTATCCACTTTATATATAAGTTCCATTGTCTAATATTTGCCCATGAAAGTCATGCTAAAGATAATGTATTCAATTTTAGAGTGGCGGCCTGGAAAGGGCCGCTTTGTCTGCTTTATTTTAAACTATCTTTGGTCCTTCCCATTCAAGTTTTTCTCTCAAATCATCTGGAATAATTGAGAAAAGGTCCGAAAAACTCTTTAAATGATCGTTATAAAGCATACTGATTTTTGAGTTGCAATTCTCATAGTAATATCGACAGTGGTAATTTAAGAAACGTATGTCATCATCTTTAAATTCTTCATGAGACAACAAAGAATAGAATCCATGAATCAACTGTGTCTCATACACTGCAGAACGATCTCTCATCCTGTGAATGAAACTGGATGATGCAATCATACGCAAATGAGGTAATGTCACTTGTAATATATCAATATATATTTCGTTTTTTTTCATTATTCCTCCATCTTAATATTATTAACTAGTTGAGTGATAGCCACAACTAAAGGTAGTGGCTATCGATAAAGTGATTATTTTTTCCTTACAGGTAAAGAGTACACATCACTTGTATATTTTTCAGTATAAGTCCATTTCCCATTTTTTATCAAATTTTCAATATATAGAGAGTTTCCTGTCTCTTGGTACAATTCCTTGGCGGCCACCATTCGATGATTACCTTCGAGAAGGTAATACTTCCCGTTCTTATCAACATAGCCACCTACTCTATTTTCCATATTCGAGAAATTAAATGAATTATTTTTCATTTGATTTTTTAAAGTATCAACATAAGCGGGGTCTTTTAAACCAACCTGTGCACTTTTTATATTAGCTAAAGCGCCTTTCTGTGAAAGAATCCCCACTTCAGTAAGATATTTTCCAATAGCGGGGCCGGCAAACTTAGCCACTCCCCAGCCAGCGCCCAATAAGACAGCTTCAGTTACTGCCTCTTTTCCCCATAATTTTAGCGCACAGCCTGTACCCACATTCCAGCCACATGTATCAAACCGATCATACGCATTTTCTCCCATCTGCTGATATTGTCCGGCAATGTCGAAACCAATCTGCAAACCTAGTTCCCTAAATCCGCTCGCCTCAGATATCCCTGACAACATCTCATTGATGCAGTCACCGTTTCCTGCAACTCTGCAGCTTTCGAACTTATTCTCATTCTGTGCTGACAGCCGTGTTATTTCTTTGCGGATATCGACTTCACATTCACCGTTTCCTTTACAGTCAGCCAATTTTTTCGCCATTCTGGCGGGTTCATCATGCATAAGAAAGTTATATAGCAGGACACTTTCGGCAGCATTGGCTCCGCTATTAACACCACTGGCTTTGCCGGTAATAGCGGCTCCCGCCAAAGCACCAATAATTCTGCCAGTAGAGGTTATCTGTATTTCTCTTAAGGCTGGATCAACGAAAGTGTTGCCTAAACTGATTGCCGCTAGCTCTGCGGCCAACGCACCGGCCGCAGCCCCTTTAGCATTGCCCCCTCCGATTTCTGCTGCAACACCCGCAATAACCGCATGGCTGATTACTCGTCTAGGGTCATCTATCGGCAAGCCGAGGACTTCTCCCTTATCCCCAATAAATTTTGCCCCTTCAGCATTGATCTGACTGCCGATATTACTCAAGAGTGCTGTAGTGAAATTATCTTTGAAGCTACCGCCGTTAATTGCGGTTCCGATGCTGGAGTTGATCACTGATTGCCCGGCGACACGCTGCGCGACCTTGCTCCAGTCCCCGTTGCTGAGCATGGGTAGCTTAGCCTTAGCGGGGTCGATGACGGTTGTGCCGTTAGTTGCCTGGCTAAATTGCATGACTTCATCGAAGCCTGCTAATGCGCCGCCGATTACCATTGAGGTAACCAGAGATTTAACAGAATCGCTGCTGCTCATGGCCTGGAACGTTTTGGACAGATTGCCTTTGTTATCCACTAGCGCGACTGCCGCCTGCGAGGTCAGCGCTGTCATGCCTGAATAAGCTGCACCGTTTACTACAGCGATTGTTGTCGCGCTGGCTCCAGTTCCCACAGCACCAGCAGCCAACTGACCCGCTGCTGCTGCCAGTCCTGTGCCTGCGGTTACCGCCGCAACAGCGATTGCAATTACTGCACCTACAACGGGGTTCAGGCTTTGTGTGGTATGGTTCCAGGTGCTATAGGCATCTTGTACTGTGCTCCATTGCACATCGGTGCGGCTGTTTAAATCCTTAAGCCAGGCAGTGCCGGGGTTATTACTTAACACCAAAAGAGCATTTTGCAGGGACTGTGCATTCTGGTTTTTTGCATCAGCGGTAATGCCAGTCGCGGCATCAATAGTCAGTTGGCCGCCAGAGTAGATGCTTGGAAGCAACCAGGTGTCTTTGGTATAGCCCTTGTCATTGCTCTTGATGAAGAACCCTTTTGAGGTGGTGATCGTCTGCTCGAATGCGGTGTCTTTGACCGCCTTGAAGTTAATGCTTCCTTGTGTGCTGGTCAGCTTGGCATTCTTGCCCGCGTTGATTTTGCTGGCTTCATAGGTGCTGTCATCACGGCTGAGCAGATTGATATCACCGTCTGCGGTGAATTCTGTCACTTTGTTCGTGACATTGTGGCTGGTTTGCCGAATGGTGGTTTTCTTTCCGTACCATTTGCGTGTGGTGGTGGTTTTTTCGTAATGGCTACTTTCTTCCGCCGCTTGCGCATAGAGGAAACCACCTTTGGCTGCGGCATCTAATGCACCTTTAGCGATAAGCTGGGTCGCCTGGAAGAGAATGCTGCCATTGGATAACAGAGTGAGTATTCCTCCGCTGTTCAAGACGGCATTTTTTTGCGTAACGGACTCACTATATTCGTTGGTTCCCTCTCGATAGACATGATTAGCCACGGCGTTAAATTCCATTTTTCCGCCGGAACTTAATGTCATATCACCACCGGAAGAGAAATCGGTTCCGGTGGCAATAAGAGTGCCATTCGCCGAGATCGTTAATTCTTTATCGGTATGAAGTGAGGCTACAGATTGGCGATCATCTTTATTGTTATCATTTAAATCATCAATGAATGAGTATGCTAATGCGGGAAGAGTGAAATCGCGCCCAGCGGCTAATGTAGCTCTTCCTTTACTGTTTATTTTCATTCCTTGAGCTTCGATATCCCGTCCTGCGCTAATTTGTAGGTTATTGCCGCTATATAGTTGACTGACGCTCTCTGGGGCACGACTTGGTAGAAAGTCGAGATCATATCCTTTTGTTTTACTCTTCGGGTTGATTATTACATCCAAAGCACCGCTGAGGCTGATATCTTTTCCAGCATTAAGGCGTTTTCCTTGCAACAGAAGAGTGCCGCCAGCATTCATTAAAATATCGTTTGTGGCGTTAACTTCGCTGGTTCTTAGTAAGGCATCGTTGTAAAGAGGCTGACGTTCCTCCGAAGATGGAGAAAGATCTGGCGATTGTTGTAATAAATTTTCAGAGTGGATGAATAATATATCTTTATTCGCTGTAATGGCTATATTTTTGCTTTGTGTTATCTCTATGTCAGATAGATGTATATTACCACCTGAGTTAATTTCTAGATTATCAGAAGCAGAGAGTTTGGAGAATTTTTGACGTTTTTTTTGCGTATAATAAAGCCCTGTTAAATAATTTTCATCTTTGGGCTGACTGTGTATCGTAATGTCACCCGTACGGCTTGTGAGCATAGCGTTTTGACTGATGAAACTCCCCTGGAAAGCAGAAATATTATTACCCGCTATGGCTGATAAATTTTTTTCAGCCTGAAGTTTTGCATCGGAGATAGAAATGTTTTCTTCTGCTATCGCCGTTATGTTTCCTGTTGCTTGTAACGTATCGTTGATGAAAATGTTCTTTCCATTTAGGACGATATTTTTTGCGGTAATAGCTGGCTGAGATGTAATAGTGAAAACTGTATCTGGGGTTTTGATATCGTAAGGTGCTTTTTTATCAAAGCTTAATGTGTCTATGAAATCAACAACCAGATCACTTCCAGCCGTAATGTGAGAAGATAATGGTAGGCTCTCACGCCAGTTGTAAAAAGACTCCATTTTTTTCATCCATGATGGATCTTTTCTATTCGGCTCAAAAAAGTTTGGCATAGGAATTGGGTTTAGCAAGTTTTCTCCACCGTCAAAAATATATTCGGAATCAATATCCATGATGCCTAATTGATAACTGACAGATGTGAATCTTTCTCCGGTTAGGACGGCACTTTTTGATGCAGATAGTTGGCTGGCATCATTATGTAGCTGTGCGGCATTAATATAAATATTACTACCGGATAAGATAATAGCTTCGGGGCTGTTATTAGAAACTTCATACTGTATTTTCCCCTCATTTATGGCGAGTACATCATTATAATCAATCGCATCACCAAACCACTTTTTGTTTTCTTCTCCTTTGAAGTATGGTTTGTAGGCTGTATCAATGCTTTCTTCTGCGGATTTTATGGACGTAGAGGTTGGAACCATCTCTTCGCGCTTTATCGTAAGTTTATCTCGCACATTATCCAATTGTTCAGTCCGAATCACCAAATCCCCGGTATTGGTTTTAATCGTCCCCGAACGGTTTTCGACCTTAACGCCTTTTTTCCCTGCCGCGTCTTTTTGAATCCACAGGTTGTTGTTGGCCTCAATAGTGGCCTGCGTGTTGGTCAGGCTATCGTTGAACAGGCGCATATCTTCGCCCGCGATGATATTCCCTCGGTTATTTAATACGGTACTGGCAAGCGTGATATCTCGGTCGCTTTTCACCGTATTGCCAGCAGCAATATCGACCTGCTGTGCGGTCAGATTAAGGTCGGTTTTCGCGTGCACATTACCGAGCTGGATTTTACCTTTGCTGTCCAGCGTAATGCCTTGCTGAGAGCTCGTTAGGTTGGCGACATTAGCGCCGACGCCATCTTCGGTTGCCACGAGCCGGATGCGTTCTGCATACATGCCGCCGAGCGCTTTGGTATCGACTGCCAGCAGTGGTTTTGTGTCCTCTCCGGCGATAGGGGCGATGGTGCCGGTTTTGAAATCCACCCGATTGCTGCCTTGAGTCAGCGTCAGGCTTTTTGCGTTGATTTTGCCGTTCAGTTCGGTTGCTCGGCTGAGGATATCGACATAATCCGTTGCTGAACCGTCCAGGCCTTTCCCACCAATGGTGATGCTGCCTTTTTTCACTTCCAACGTTTCAAGTGCGCCTTGCTGATCCAACACTGGTTTACCGGTTGTCAACGTGGCTGAAGGTGTGTTGATGAACCCACATCCGTCACAGGTGATGCCATTCGGGTTGGCAATCAATACGTTGGCTTTACTCCCGAAGACTTCGACCTTTCCTTGCAGGTCTGAACGGGTTGAGCCCGTCACTTCGTTGATAATCAGCTCTGCCGCTTTGCCATTGAGGTTAGCGTTAGCGTTTACCTGTCCGGCCAGCTGCGATTGGCCTGCGGCAATGCTGTTGTTTAGCACAGCACCGGGTGTCCCGACGCTGAAATCTTGATAGGTGTTGTGAGAAACGCCCGCTGCGTTCGGCGTGGCGATATTGATGACCGGGACGGCACCCGCGTTGTTGACCTGCGTGCGGGGGCCGTCTGGCGTGAGTGCCGCGAACGCAGGGTGTAACGGCTGAATCGCAGTGAGATAGATCAGCACATAGCTAAGCCCGCGAGTGGCGCGGTTATTGAATTTTTCCATGTGACTTTCCTTATTTTTACAATTAATCAATTGCTTAATCAAAAATCGCTGTAACGGGGAGGGAGACTTGCCAGTAAACGACGGCGTTGTCAGGATGGAGATCGTCCGGGAAGTACAGCGGTACGCCGAGCGATACTGATTGGCTTACCCAACGTGAAGATGCAGACAGGCCGACGGAAGCACCGGTCATATTGCCGCCATCAACTTTGCCGGTTTTCCCCGTAATCCACCCGCTATCCAGCGCGGTGGTTAATGCGATATCTCCCAAAAACGGCAGGGTGGTGAATTGCCAGTTCACTTCATTACGCCAGTAGAAACCCCGGTTGCCAGTTAGCGTTTGTTCCTTAAAGCCTCGGACGGAATACTCGCCGCCGAGTGAGACGCGTTCGCTGGTATACAGGTTGTCCGGCGTGGTTTGGCCGTAAAGGGATGTCAGGAAGTACAGCGAAGGTGCAAGCGGATAGAAATAGCTGCTGCTGACACTAAATTTGCGGAACTCGCTGCGTGGCAGGCCACTGCTCTCTTTTACGTCACCCGTCGCGCCCCAGCTCCGCAGGCCGTGGCTTAACATTGGGTTGAGCGTAAAATATCCGCCCGCCAGCGTGGTGCTATAGCTGAGCCCAAGGCTAGCGCTACTGACCGTAGGGCTGCTAACTTCAAGGCGCTCACCCGCCATCCGGTTCTCGGTGCGTCGACGAGAGAGCGCGCCATCCAGCGCCAGCTTCTGCTTCCCATCTCGATAGAGCGTTCTGTTAAGGCTGAGCCGATGAGTATTACTTTGCCCTTCATAGCGATATGCGCTGCTGCCGATCGGGATCGGTTGGAAAAAGTCATTCCAGGCGTATTGATAGCCGAGCGTCCAGTAGCCATATGGCAAAGACATCCCGCCCGATAAGGCTTTGCTTCCGTAACTATGGCTGAATGCGTTATCGCGGCTGGCTGTGAGCCACCAGCGATCGGCGAGTCGCAATGGGTTATCGAGCGTGAGATGGGTAGAAAGCTGTTCGCGGCCCGTGCTTTTTTGTCCGCTGTTGTCAGTGCTAATTGATAGGGTTACAGGACGGGCTTGAGTGGTGCGCTTGAGATAAACAATCGAACTTCCGGCTTGTTTTCCTGGCTGAATATCAATCGCAACCTGCTGTGAAGGCAGGCGATTTAGCTGTTCCATCCCTTGTTCGATGTCGCGCAGATTAAGAATACGTCCTTCCAGCCCCGGGAAGGCCATTTTGATTGCGAGTGGCGTTTCCCCTTCCATGCGAATGGCTTCTATCTTTCCCTCGCTGACGCTGATGATGAGCGTGCCGCCGGAGAGGTCTTGTTCCTGTAAATAGGCCTGACTGGTGACAAAGCCACGATTGAGGTAGGCGTTGGTGGTTTCCCTCACGGCGTTATGGACTGTGGCTAAATCAAGGCAGCGGCTTTGGTAGCGTTGCTGAATGGCCGTGCGATCTTTCGCTGGGAGCGACGCTGCATCATGAAAGACAATCTTTTGGATGGGGAAACAGACGGCATCTTTTGTGGTTGGTGCTGTGACTGTCGGTATCGTTAAGGTGGTGCTGTTTTCCAGCGATAAACGCTGCTGTTTGGCCTGTTCCAGTAATGACTTTTGTTGGAATTCCAGCGCATCACGATCCGTTGGACTGATGGCGGTGGCGGCAAAGGTTGAGCTACTGAGACTCAAAAGAATAAGACTTATAAAATAAAAATACTTACACAAAACAAGATAAATCCTTACGATAAGTTACATTTTTTACTTATATACACAAAATCCTTATTCCGTGGCTAGGTAAAATCGGTGTCGAATAAAAATTCGACAGAATAAGTTGAGAAATTCTTTAAACGATAATAAAAACGATACTCATTATCGTTTTTATGTGGATGGGTGGGTGACTATATCGTAAAAAAGGGTAATTTTGATATTTATCATTGGGTTTCCGCTGTGATGGAAACCCAATGAAAGGAGATCGAAATCAGCCGTGGGTTAGTGCCCCCATACAGTCATCCAGCGCGCCGACCAGCCAGTCGATGTCCTGAGTCTGGAATGCCAGCGGCGGACGCAGTTTCAGCACGTTGCCGTAAGGCCCCGCGACTGATGTTAGAACACCGCGGTCGCGTAGCGCTTCCGTCAGATTTAGTGCCAGCGTTTTATCCGGCGTTTTGCTTTCTCTGTCGCTCACCAACTCAAATCCGATGAATAATCCTGCACCGCGCACGTTGCCTACACTGGCGTATTTGTCTTGCAGAGTGGCCAGTTCCGCCAGCAGCTGTGCGCCGACGACGCGACTGTGTTCCTGAAGTTGTTCATCGTGGATCACCTTCAGCACCGCCTGTGCTGCGGCCATCGCCACTGGATTCCCGCCGAACGTGTTGAAGTAGGGGATCTGATCGCTGAAGGCGGCGAGCACATCACTTTTCGCCAGCAGCCCGGAAACCGGGATGCCGTTGCCCATCGGTTTTCCGGTGGTGATGATATCCGGCACCACGTCATGCCGTGCGAAGCCCCAGAAGGCGTCGCCAGTGCGTGCAAAACCGGGCTGGACTTCATCAGCGATGAAAATACCGCCATTGCGGTGAACCACATCAACCACAGGACGCAAAAAGCCGCGCGGATTGGGGTGTACGCCATCGGAAGAAAAGATGGAATCCGCGAGAAACGCGGCGAACTTGATGCCGTGCGCCGCCATGTCGTCGATCTGTTTCTGGATTTCATTGGCAAACCACACGCCCAAGTCCGGCGTATTAACGCGGTAGGCGTCCGGCGGCGGCACCAGTCGGGTCGTTGCTGCCAGCGGTTGACCGCTGCCTAACGCTGGCGAGGCGCCGGAGGTCAGCTCGCTGGTGCCGTGGTAGGCTTCGCGTGTTACGATCACACCCGTGCCGCCGCTCCAGGCGCGAGCCACGCGGATTGCCAAATCGTTAGCTTCTGAACCGGTGCACATATACATAGCGCGGTTAATCGCTTCGGGTGCTGTGGCGAGTAGCTGCTCCGAATAGTCCAGAATACGCTCATGCAGATAGCGCGTGTGGGTATTGAGCATCGTCATCTGTTGGTGTACGGCTTCTATCACCGCAGGGTGGCAGTGGCCGATGCTGGCGACATTGTTATACACATCGAGGTATTTCTTGCCGTCGGCATCCCACAGGTATTGTCCTTCACCGCGCACCAGATGAACGGGTTTGCGGTAAAACAGCCGATAGGATTCGCCCAATACCTTGCTGCGTTTATCGGTCAGCATACGGATATCCGTGCTCAGCGCGTCGGCATGCTCGGCGCGGAAACTGTTGGTATCCATGATGGTTGAACGTGTTGCCATAATCACTCCCGTTATAAAATGTGCGCCTCAGTATTAGTTGGCATCGGCGACAAGCGGCTCAAGCAGATGTTCCCGTCGTGCTTTGGTGGTCAGGAAATAGAGGTAGCCGAGCAGCATAAAGGTGCAGAACAGCCCACCAATCACCGGGTTAAACCAGAGCATCGCAATCAGGCAGATGATGGCGCAGACGAGTGCGAATGCGGGGATGATGGGGTAACCGGGCGCACGATAGCTGCGTGCCATATTGGGTGCGCTGCGGCGTAGGCGAAACAGACTTAACATGCTCATGATGTACATGACGATCGCACCAAAAACCGCCATGGTAATCATCGCTGCCGTCAGGTTCATGCCTTGTAAGTTAATCCCGTCGCAAAAGATGGCTGCAATCCCGATTGCACCACCAGCCAGAATCGCGCGGTGTGGCGTGTGGAAACGGGACAGTTTGGCAAGCCCCGGTGGGAGATAGCCTGCGCGCGCCAGTGCGAAGAACTGACGGGAGTAGCCCAGAATAATACCGTGGAAGCTGGCGATAAGACCGAACAGACCAATCCACACCAGCATGTGCATCCAGTTGGAGTTTTCCCCGACGATGAGCTTCATGGCCTGTGGTAGGGGATCGTTAAGGTCGGAGAGCTGACGCCAGTCGCCCACACCGCCAGCCATCAGCATCACGCCAAGCGCCAGCACCACCAGCGTCAGGATGCCGCTCACGTAGGCACGTGGGATGGTTCGCTTCGGATCTTTCGCCTCCTCGGCTGCCATTGCCGCACCTTCGATAGCGAGGAAGAACCAGATAGCGAACGGAATTGCCGCAAACATGCCTGAAATGGCACTTGGCGAAAACTCATTCTGCCCAGCCCAGCCGTGCGCCACGAAATTACTCAGGCTGAAACCTGGCGCGACTACACCCATAAACACCAAAAGCTCCATGACGGCCAGCAACGTGACCACCAGCTCAAACATCGCTGCCAGCTTCACGCCAAGAATGTTTAGGCTCATGAAGATAAGGTATGCGCCAACGGCGGCGAATTTGGGATTTAGCTCAGGGTATTGCACGTTCAGATAGGCACCAATTGCCATCGAAATAGCGGGCGGTGCAAAAACAAACTCAATTAGCGTGGCCATACCGGCAATCAGGCCACCCAAATCGCCGAACGCCAGTCGGCTATAGGCAAAAGGGCCGCCGGCATGTGGGATCGCCGTCGTGAGTTCGGTAAAGCTAAAAATAAAACAGGTGTACATGGCGGCGATGAACAGCGTGGTGACTAAAAATCCCAACGTGCCAGCGACGCCCCAGCCGTAGCTCCAGCCAAAATACTCACCAGAAATTACCAGTCCTACCGCGATACCCCACAAATGCAGGGCGCCCAGCGTGGGCTTTAATTTGCTCGTCATCACATTATCCCCGTCAGTCTGCTCATGGTTATTTAGGGCCAGTACGGCAACCCCTGTTGGCTTGTGTAGCGATAATGCCCACGCTTGTCGGTGGAAAACTTGACGCGGGCGTATCGAATGCTGCGCGCTGAAGTCAACTTTTACGGTGGGTATCGCGCGTACGCCATCTGGGGTCAAACATGGGTTCTGGTGCGTCAAGTTTCTCTGTACGACACACGCCATGCTGAACGCTCGTTGACTCGCGTCGGAGTGGGAACCATGAGTGCTAAACAATATGACACCTTAAATAATGCGGAAATTACCTCACTGGCGCACCGGGCGCTTGCCTGCTATCCGGCAGCGTTGCAAGGGGAAGTACGGCTGCTGTGCCGCTCGGAAAATGCGACGTTTCTTGTTACGTCAGCGGGTAAACGCTACGCGTTGCGGCTACATCGCAGTCACTATCACCAGAAATCGGAGATTGAAAGTGAGCTGCTGTGGTTGGATGCGCTACGTGAGACGGGAATTCTGGTTCCAGAAGCGATACGTGATGCGAGCGGGGAGCGAGTGCAGTCGCTGGATTTATCGGATGGTTCCTGTCGCTACGCTGTGCTGTTTCACTGGATTGACGGCGAGATGCCGACCACCAGCATTGATCCGCGAGCGTTCCGGCAACTGGGCGAGATTACCGCCCACCTGCATCAGCATAGCCGCCAGTGGCAAAAACCTGACGGCTTCCAGCGGATTGTCTGGGATCATCATACGATGGTGAGTGCGCAGAGCCACTGGGGGAGTTGGCGTGACGCGCCTAATCTATCGCGTAGCGAACACGGTATTGTCGAGGCGGCTGTCGAGCGCATGGGGGCAGAAATGGCGGAATTTGGCAAAGCGCCGCACCGCTATGGGTTGATTCATGCCGACCTGCGCCTGACCAACCTGCTTCTGCATCGCGGCGAAACGCGAGTCATCGATTTTGATGACTGCGGTATGGGCTGGTATCTGCACGATCTGGCGGCGGCGATTAGCTTTGTGGAGCATCATCCACGCGCAGCCGAATGGGTTGAAAACTGGCTATGTGGCTATGAACGTGTGGCCCACGTCAGTGATGAAGAATTGGCGCTGCTGCCGACGCTGCTGATTCAACGGCGTATCCAGCTTACCGCGTGGGTAGGGTCACATGCGGAAACGGAGATGGCGCAGAGTCTTGGGCCCGACTGGGCGAGCCACAGTGTTCGCCTGTGTCGACGTTATTTGGAAACCCGCGACCTGCCGCTTGGAGTGGCCTGAATGCACCACGGGTGGGCAGCTTGCGCTATGGTAATGCCTGTTCGCCCGGCGTGCTGTTTTTAACCCATTGATTTCACGTCATTACGGACTGGTACGAAACTTGCTGGTATTAAGCTTGCTGATCGTTTCATGGCCCGTTGGCGGGCCGTGTGATACGGCGAGGTGAAAGGCAATGGAAAACGTGACGTACTCTTCGGCGCTGAATGCGGCGTTCTCCCGCAACTGTGGCGTGTTGGCAGCGGCAGCAAGCGGGCTTGGCGACTTTATTCATGATAACGGTGGTGATGCCGATCGTATCTTCGGCATCAGCGGCGTCGATCCTGAGCTGCTCGCCAGCCCAACGCTCAGTCTGGGGCTGGTGAATTATTGCCGTGTGATGGAGGAAGCGGCACGTAATTCGGGCGTTGATAATTTCGGTTTACGCTACGGCAAGCAGTTTAAACCGCAGTCATTAGGCCTGATCGGCTATATCGGTTTATGTTCGGATACGCTGGAGCAGGCGCTGCACAATGTGGTGAAGGCATTTCCCTGTCATCAACATGACACGCTGACGCGCATGGTCGATAAAGGTGACTGCTGGCGGTTGGATTATCAGGTCCGACACGGTGCCATCCTACATCGCCGCCAGGATGCTGAGCTGACGCTGGGTATGCTGCTCAACCTGATTCGCCATGTATTGGGTAAGCACTGGGCACCACGCGAAGTGCATTTTGAGCATCCACGTCCTGAAATGTGGCATGAGCACTGTAAGGTGTTCGATGCGCCTGTTTACTTCGACCAACCCTATAACTCTCTGCTTATTCCCAAACACCAACTGACCCGCACTATGCCGGATCGTGATATGACGCTGCTGTTGGTGATGCAGGATGCCATTCGCCGCCTGAATGAAACGTCGCCACAGCAAAGTATTGTCGATCAGGTGCGCACGCAGGTTCATCTGTTATTGATGCAGAAAGAGCCGACGCTGGAAGAGGTGGCAGAAAAAGTCGGTTTGTCGAGCTGGTCGCTCCAGCGCCGCCTGCGGGAAGAGGGGCTTAGTTTTTCACTATTGGTAGACAAGTTGCGCTGTGAAATGGCGACGCACTACTTGCAACAAAAACAACTGCCGATTTCGGAAATGGCGCTGCTGCTCGGCTATTCCGAGGTGAGCGCCTTTTCCCGCGCATTCCGTCGCTGGTTTGGCATCAGCCCGCGCCAGTGGCGCAAAGACGAAGCTCTCAATCTTTCCTGATATCCGCTATTTAAAGTCCGCGTACGGCGTAAGCGGCTGTGGTGGGCTGTCGAGATCGCCCTGCCAGCCGGAGGCGGAGTAGCGCAGGTAGAGGAGACCGTGGCTTGGGGTGTAGTCCTTCGCTTGCTGAATGTCGATACCGACACCCAGTGTCCAGTGTGAGCTGAGTCGGCGTTCGACGATGGCACGCGCCGTATAGCCGAAGCCGGAACTGCTGCTGCCCTGTTCGATATTGTTTCTGTCGGTGAGCGCGGCGTTGCCGAGCAGGTCGACAAGCGGGTAGCGACGCTGGTTTTTGGTGGAGGAGCGCGACCACGACAGCGATCCACCGAGTTCCCATGACCAGTTTTCCGTCCGTTGCCGATAGTTCACCGGCACACCCAGCGAGAAGTACTGCTGCGGGCTGTAGTAGCCGCCCTGACCGAGTGAGTAGCCACTCAAATCTTTCTGGTAGCGCCACCACATGCTGTTCAGGCCGACTGTGACGCGTCGGTTATCTTCGTTAATCAGCTTGTAGTAGTAGCCTGCCATCGCACGGGCGCGATCGTTATCGGCCACGTTTTTCCCCGTAATCTGGTGGAGGCTGAAATCACTCCAGACGCCGTGCGCTTCGCCCCGATCATAGCTCAGCCCGAGGCTGACACCTGTTGCACGTACGCCGCCCCAGGTAATGCCGGTGCCGGGATCTTTGGTGCCGCCGAACGCCAGCAATGAGCTGGAGATCGGGCGGCGCGAGGCCGTCGCTGTCCAGCCGATTTGCCGCCAGTCACCGCTGTAGCTTGCGCCACCGACGACATCGACCACGTCAAAGCCGAGCGGCGTGGTGCCGATATCCGCCGACCAGCGGTCGTTCTTCCAGCCTGCGGCAACGCTGGTGCCAGTGGCTTTCTGCGATTTGCCGTCGAAACAGTCCCGCGTGGCGCAGGTGCCGAAGGTTTCCCGGTAGGCGCCGTTGCTGTTCGTTGAGAAGGAACCGGCGTTCATCTGCACGGTATCGGTGCGGAAGAAGGCGCGGCCATCGTACAGCGGCATATCCAACTGCAACATGGTGTCGTGTGAACTGAGGTCAGAAATCCCACCGGTGCCGCTCGAACTCGAGTAATCATGATCGAGGGTGACGGTAATATCCTGTTTGCGATACAGGTCTGCGGCATCGGCGCGGATGCTACGTTGCAGCCAGTCGTCGCTACTTTTATTACGTGTCAGTCGGGTGTAGTCATCGTCGTTTTGTGGTAGCTCAGGGGTAATACCGCTGGCGACCATGGCCTGTTTATAGTCCTGCTGCGCCTGTTCCGGTTGGGATTGCTGTTGCTCAACGCGTGCTGCATCGCGGTAGACCAGGGCTTTACCCTGACCGATAGGCTCTTTCTGTGCATCAATTTTTAGCTGACGGAAAAGCGCTGTCGACTTTTGCGGATTGCCTACCGCTTGCCAGGCGTTGGCGACGCGCCGCTGTCCGTTGAGCGTATCAACCGCCTGCGCTGGAAGTTGGTTTAGGTGCTGGCGTGCCTCATCTTGCTGCCCCTGCGCGATAAACGCATCGATCTCACCCAACTGGGCGTCGGGGTTTTGTGGTTCACGTGTGCGGATGCGTTGATATTCTGCCAGAGCAGTTGCGTATTCACCCCGAGCCAGCGCCCAATCTGCCAGTAACAGATCGATACGTGTATCAGATGGCTGCTGACGCAGAAACGCGATGGCGGCGGATTCGTCACCTGCATCGCGTATCGTTTCTGCTTTCGCCAGCGTGGTTTGAATCGTCAGACGCTTTGATAAATCGCGCATGTCATTGCTCCACTGTGCCGCAGGCAGCGTATTCAGGTGAGCGAGGGCTTGCTCATCGCGATTGGTGGACGATAGGTAAAGTGAGTAAACGTAATTCTTCTCCGCGCTGTCGGGGGGCACGGCAGTAGCACGTTGTACTACGCTGTCTGCCTGCTGCGTTTGTCGCAGTTGGCGCAGTGTCTGAGCATAGTGATAAGCCAGCCACACATCGTTCGGATCTTGTCGGTTAGCCTGACGATATTTCTCCTCGGCCTGCGTCCACTGCTGCTGTTCAGACAACTGGTCCGCCTGCTGTTTCAGGATATCGAGTTGCAGGGCAGCAAGTGTCTCCCGCATCGTATTCTGCTGGCTGCGCGGCAGGCTGTTTAGGTAAGCGAGCGCTTTCTCCGGCGACTGTCGTAGGTAAATATCGACCAGTCCACGTAGGGCATTATCATTGCCGGGTTCAAGGTGCAAAGCCTGTTGATAGAACGGCTGAGCGGCAGCATCATTTTTGCTGGCAACTGCCACGTCGCCCAAACCAATCAGCGCATAAGCATTGGTATTATCCATCTGGCGTGCCTGCTGATATTTCTGCCGCGCCAGCGATAGGTTGTTAGCTTTTAGCGCGTTGTCACCTTCTGCAATGGTGGTCCAATATTGCGTGCTTTGGATGAGCCCTTCCCATTTGTCGCTGTTCAGGCGGTTAACATCTGCCTGCAATGCCTTCTGGAACTGTACCAGCGCTTTCGACCGATCGCCTGCACGCAGGTAAACCAGACCAATGGCACCGATTAGTTCGGGGTCGTTTGGCGTGGCGGCCAGCGCTTTATTCAACTCATTAAGTGTGGCGCTATTGCCGCCGCCGCCCTCAATCTGCGCCAGCGCACGCAGCCGCCCCTGATAAACCGGATCGGCTAATATTCCCTGCTGACGACTGAGTTCTTTACGTGCGGTTTCTGCCTGTTCGCCTTCATCAAAAACGGTCAGAAAGCGGTTTAGTTCAGCCACACTTTGTGGCGTGACCTGCATCCTGCCAATAATCTCCAGCCACAGCGATGCCGCCTGGCTACGCCCGACGGCGTCGTGAGAAAGCTGTTTCAGCAGGGGGTAGGCTTGTTCGTTACGATTCTGGCTAAATAACAATCGCGCCAGCACCATGCGCAGTGGCACATTATTGGGGTAGACCTGATCCAGTGCCTCCAGTTGCTTAATTGCAAGAGGTTGCTGGTCGGGCAGGCGTGAAACCAGGCGCCAATACTCCACCGCAAGATCGAGCGTTGGCGGATTGCCGTGAAAGATCGCGTCGTACTGAACTTTGGCTTCTGCATAGCGCCCGGCGGTAGATAACAGGCGCGCTTGCTGTAACTGCTGACGTGCGTCTTCCTGCGTCAGTGCCAGCGTTATTTCTGACTGACGGTAGGCGGCAGAGTCGTGTGCTACTGCCTTCAGTTTTTCCAACTGCTGGCGAGCCTGCGCCTGATCGCCTTGACGCAGTGCCAGCCGTAATCGGGCTGCGATAACCTCGGGGTTGTTTGGATCGATAAGTTCCAGTCGATAAAGCGATTGGCGCACGAGATCGTCTTTGTTGCTGGCCTCTCCCAGGCGCACCTGCTCCATCAAAAATTGCTCTGGCGGTGTGGTTTCTGCGCTATATGCCTGCGGTGCAGCAACCAACAATAGCGGGAGGAAGCGCAGCCAGTTTAAGGTGTTGTTGTGCATTGGCTGCCCCGGGACGGTAAAAGTTGGCCTTGTGACGTGAAGCGATAGCGCTTCTCATCCCATCCCTGACCAAAGAGCGTCAGAGAAGCAGAGAAATACGCATCGTCGCCCGGTGGATTAGCGGCGAGTCGTTGTCGCTGTGCTGCTAGTGCATCCGGCTGGCGGGATAGCATCGGAAGCAGGGAGGCAGAAAATCCGACTGACCCCTGTCCTGTGACAGCTCCCGTCGCGGTGTCCGTTTTTTCGGGCGGTAACCCCTGTTGGATCGTCTGTTGAATCATCGGCTGAAACTGCTTGATCAAGTCGGTTTTCCCTCTGCTGCTGTCTGCCATCATTCCTACCCACAGATAGACACGAATGGCGTCATAGCTGCCGACATTGGGTTTGGTGGTATCGGGCTGCCAGCCTTTACCCTTTTGCCAGATGACCCAATCAGGCGAAAATCCTTTCGGTGCGGTTTCCAGCAGCAGGCGTTGTGTCGTGCGCTGCATGGCTTTCCACTTCTCACCCAACGGAGCAAAACGAGCCAACAGCTGTGGTGGAAGGTAGCTAGGGTTTACGCGCCAGCTCTCTTTCTCTACGAAACCCACTTTACCGGGCAATAGCATCACACCCAGCCCTGGAATGTTAACGACTTCCTCTTTGGCGATACGAGCGAGCAGCGCAGTGCCCAGCGTTTGATAACGTGTTTCTTTCCACAGCCGGCCGGCTTCGAGCAGGTTATAGGCAATCCACAGATCGGCGTCAGAAGCGGAGTTCGGATCCAGTACCGTCCACTGCTTATCTTTGCTTTCTCCCCACAGCCAGGCAGGCAGATTAGCGCGTAAATCGCCAGAGGACAGATTGTCTTCCGTCCATTTCAGCAGCCGATCAAACATCACGCGATCGTTGGCGACCAGCGCAAAGAACATCGCGTAACTTTGCCCTTCGGACGTGGTGATTTTATTGGGCGTGGAGGTATCAATCACCCGTCCTTGCTCACTGATGTAATGCTGTTTGTATTGTTCCCAGGCGGGCCAGTCGCAGACGGCCGCTGTGGCTAGGGAAGCCCATAGCCACAGCAGTGTGGAGATCAGGTAACGCAGCACGCGTGGCATGATGCGTTAATCCCTTTCATCCGGCGACAGACGGCGGCGGCTGAAGAATTTCAGGCCACGCCACAGCAGCCAGGCAATGATGATGACGGTAAGGGTCGATATGATGGCCAGCCAGATGGGATGCTGTGCCAGCGCGTGCCAGATACGTTCCCACCACGGCAGATGGCCAACGTAATAAATGTCGCCGACTCGCAGATTATTGATGCCCGATTCACGGATGACGGAAACGGAACCAAATAGCGACGCTCTTTTTTCGCTGTCGATCAGCGCGTTGTTGAGTAGCGTATAACCCTGTGGGCTATCGGCTAATAGCGCAACAACGCTGCGCTGGTCGTGATACGGAGACTGGAAGCCGATAATTGCTGACATCGCTCCGTCACTGCTGACGGTGGTTTTGCTGTCTGGCTTCGCGTCAGATTCGGGCACGTCTATGTCCAGGATCGTGGTCTGGCGTGTCGGCTGCTTAATCCAGCTTTGCGTTTGCTCGACCAGCAGGTTGATTTTGCCGTCATCGTGCAGTTCAGGCGGGATAGCGCCGATCATCAAAATATCGCTGTCCTGTTTGTCTACCTGCGTCCAGTCGTCGCTGAGCTGCACTGCTAAGGCGGGGTAACCGGTTTGTGCTCCGATGTTGCCAATGGCATTCAGCAGTGCGCTAACTTGAGCGGGTTGCGGCTGTTTATTCACCAACACCAGCGTTTGTGACAGGTCAGCCAAGCGGCTAAATGGATAGCCTGCATTGGCAAAGGCACGTAGATCCGGCATCGCCATAAAGTGGCGATAGCCAGAGAAGTTAATCGTCGAATTACTGTCGATGACGGCGTGGTTTACAACGGGCGTATAAGTTTCGCAGCGGTCTGCGGTACCGCTGGAAAGCAACGTGGTGTAGTTGAAATCAAAACGCAACTGGTTGGTGGTGCCCAGTTTCAGTGCCGGAATTGACAGGCTTTTGTCAGAATCCCATAACCCCTGTGTGAGCGGCAGATGCATGAGCAGGGAGTTCTGATCGTGCTCCGGTGCCAGCGAGAAGGCCTGTACGAACTGGTTATTCAGATTGATGCTCAGACGGGATCCGTCCTGAATCTGCGGCGCGGTGTAGCGATATTTGAGGCGCATATCGATGCCCTGACTGCGGATCAGGAACAGATCAGGTGGCAGATTCATGGTCAGTGAAATCGGCCGGGGAACAATACCGTCGGTTTGCAACTGCTCGTTATATTGCTGAAGCTCAGTGAAGGTCATCGGACGATCAGTGCGCACCCAGTTTGGCGCATCATACGGCTGGCGTGGGGCGAGTTGCTCGACCTTATCGATGGTGACGCTTTGTCCACGGAACAGCGTGTTCCCCTGTGCGATGCCTTGCACGGCGGTGAGCAATTCATTGTCATCACGACCCTGCACCAACAGCAGTTTAACGTGAGGATTGTCAGGGTGGCTGATGATAGACACCGTCGGCCCGTTCACGGCAGGAGTATCACGCAGGAAATCTGGTCGCTTATCGTTGGTGGCGAAAACAATACCGTGTTGATCCGGCAACTGGTTGAAGAGAGCAGGGAAGGACTGCCCACGCCACTGTGCTTTGCTGCCAAACCAGGAGGCGAGCATCGCTGCGGCACGCTGTTGCACCAGATCTGGCTGACCAGCAAAGACGATGGGTAGCGTCAGCGGGCGGGTATCGCGGCTGTCAAAAAACGGTGCGGGGAACGGTGACAGATCGTCCCTCAGCGTCAGCTTTTGGAATTGCAGATTGAGTGCGCTGGCTTTGCTGACATCCAGCCACAGGCTGGTACTCGCCGGATTTTCACAGATGTTCTGATAATGGCCGACGAACACCAATTGCAGGCGGTTGAAGTCCGTGATGTAGCGCGGATCGAGAGGAATGCGGACGCGGTTCGACTTACCCATCTGCTCTTTGCCAAGCGCGGTAACGCCCATCAACTCATTGTTCAGATAAACCTTGATATGAGATTCGGTGGGGATTAGCGCTGGTGACGGGGTAAATTCGAGATCGAGGGAAGCCTGCGTGACGACTTCGTCACTACGAACGCCGAACTCAATCTGCCCATCAGGATTGATACCGCGTAATGCAAAGTTGCCCGGAGCTGGCGCGATTTGCGCAAACGGTATCACCATGTTGCGCACGGTAGCATTAGCTGACGGCTGCACCAATGGGATCGTGGGTTCGCTCGTCGTAGACATGCCCGTCGCAGGTGTATCCGCTGCTGGCGTTGCGGTGGCAGCATTGGTGGACGGCTGGGTAGCGCCTCCCACAGCCGGTGTTTGTGCGTGCGGCGCGGTGACAGCCTGAGATAATGAGCTGACGCCTAAAGCCAATGCGGTGAACCAGATTATTTTTTTCGTCATCGTGTCATCATCAATGTTAAGGGTCTTTTTCTTTGTTGGGAAAAAGGCCGTTGATCACGCCTGTGAATGGCAATCAAGCCACTGTCTTTTCTGTAAACAGGTTCTCTTGTGCAAATCGCGTTTCATGGGCCGACGGTGTCTTGCCCTGATGTACGGTTTTTTCCGGCAGCGTAGCGTCCGGCTGTTCTGTTGTGGTGCGTTTCCCTACATAGCGCGGGATGAATGACACGACCCACACCACAATGCTGAGAAAGGCCAGAATAATGTTGCGTATGACGGGTGGCGCGTAATCTGCCAGACGCAGGTAGCCGCGAAAGCCGAGTGCCAGTACATCAACCAGACTTTCAACCGGTTTATCCTGCGGAAAGCTGTCTTGCCAGAGCGCCCAGGTATCGGCGCGGGCAAAGGTACATTGAATGAAATCAATATGCTGGCGGATGGTCAGATTGGTCATGCGCAGGCCAATCTTGTTGTCGAACGCGCGGGTGACGCTGAAAGGGAAGGCGTACTCCTGCTGACCGCGTTTTAACAACAGTGAGACGTTGTCTCCGACCTGAAGAATTCCTGATTCACGGGCTTCAACGCCGACACCGCCATCAGAGTAGTCGCGCAGGACGCAGGGGAAAAGGTGACCATCGGTGCGGAGGATGGCCGCGGACATCGACATTTCCACTCGGTGCGCCTGACGCACCTGCTTGGCTTCTACGGCAACCGCGACGGCTCCGCCTAAAATAGTCATGTTGTACACGACCCAGAGCAGGCTGATGAGCACCGTCATGATCTCTTCCGACGGCCCATAAATCAGACGCCAGATGCCATACACCACCCCAGCGATATTCAGCAGCACCAGTACCAGATAAGGCCGCGTAATCACCCAGTCGACGTGCTGTTCTTCAACCAGCCCACCTTTGGCCGTCACGTTGAATTTCCCTTTGTGTGGGTTAAACAGTGCAACGGTGGTGGGACGAGCGATGTACCACGCCAGCACAGTTTCATAGATCTCACTCCAGAAAGAGTGGCGGTAGCGACCCTGAATACGCGAATTGGTCAGGCTGGCGTGCACCATGTGCGGCAGCACGTAGAGTGCAATCGCCAACGCCGGGGCGAAAATGATGTAGGCGTGTATCAGAAGAAATGCCAGCGGCGCGGTCAGAAAGATTAGCCGGGGAATACCGGACAGGAAATGCATCATGGCGTTGGCATAACATAGACGCTGGCCTAGCTTCAGCCCTTTGCCGAATAAGGGGTTATCCAACCGGAAGATTTGTACCATTCCGCGCGCCCAGCGAATGCGCTGCCCGATATGGGCTGAGAGGCTCTCGGTCGCCAGTCCGGCAGCCTGCGGAATACGGATATAGGCTGAGCTGTATCCACGGCGATGCAGGCGCAGTGAGGTGTGGGCATCCTCCGTCACCGTTTCGACTGCGATGCCGCCAATTTCATCCAGCGGTTTACGCCGTAGGATGGCGCAGGAACCGCAGAAGAACGTGGCGTCCCACATGTCGTTACCGTCCTGAACCAAACCGTAGAACAGGGTGCCTTCGTTGGGCGTGCGGCGAAAGCGTCCCAGATTGCGCTCGAACGGATCGGGCGAGAAGAAATGGTGTGGTGTTTGTAACATCGCCAGCTTTTTGTCTTTGAAAAACCAGCCCATAGTCAGTTGCAGGAAGGAGCGGGTAGGGACGTGGTCGCAGTCGAAAATGGCGACGAACTCGCCTGTTGCCTGTTTCAGAGCATTGTTGATATTCCCGGCTTTGGCGTGCTCGTGCGTGACGCGGGCGATGTAATGGACGCCAACTTCTTCTGCGAAGGCTTTAAATTCGGCACGGCCACCGTCGTCCAGAATATAAATATTGAGCTTGTCTTTAGGCCAATCGATGCCCAGCGCGGCATATACCGTCGGTTTCACGACGCTTAGTGGTTCATTGTAGGTCGGGATCATGAGATCGACGGTCGGCCACGTTTGACTGTCTTCCGGCAGCGAAACGGGGTGACGGTTCAACGGCCAGATCGTCTGGAAATAACCGAGAACCAGAACGACCCAGGCATAGGTTTCTGCTGCCAGCAGCAATAGGCCACAGACCAGACTGACGGGATCGTCCCAGTTCAGTGTTTCGGTGTAGCGCCACCACAGGTAGCGGCAGGAGACCGTGAAAGAAAGGGCAATCATCATGAGCGTCGGCATGCGTCCCGGCATGTTGCGAACGAGCATGGCGATGCCCCACAGCAGCGTCATGAAAATAAACTGCGACAGTAAATCAAACGGCTGCGTGATGCACAGGAGCGCCAGTGCTGCACACAATAGGCTCAGCGTCACCGTCACCAGCGTCTGTACGCGGTTCATCCGGCGGGAGCCTGATTCACTGTCTTCGCGATCGTCAGTATTCGCGTGGCTAAAGCGGGTAAACAGCTTTTGCTGCACGTTCATATAGCGTTGCCGCCAGCGCGGTAAAGCAGAGAAGTAGTTACGGCGTGATGTAGGCAACTGGCCATTTTTGATTGTCAGCAGCCAAATACCTTGTGTCAGATAGCGAAGAACATCCGCGGGACGTGGGCGCTGAGGCGAAATGTGCGGGAACCAGTAGGTTCGTTGCGCCCGAATCTGTTGCCAGCCGTCAGACTCCAGCCGCAGGAAGATCCAGCCGAGTATCGCAAACAGCGTGGCGAAAAAGGCGGCAAAGGCGGACGCACCTTTCTGACGATAGCCGCGGTAGCGTTGCTGTATCGCTTGTCTGGCGGGGGGAACGAGGAATAAGCGCAGGATACTACTCATACGCCGCTTTCCTTAACGTGAATCAGGCACCAGTTTGCCAGCGTCATGACCTCTTCTGCTGCTACGCTGTCTGGGCGGCACTCGCCCAGCGGCTGCTTCAGCATGAGTGATTCTGACAAGGCTTCGTCACGGTGTACCACCAGCGGCAGCAGATGTGACAGCGTGTGCAGCCAGAGCTGGTGCAAATCCTGCTGAAGCGTACTGAGAGTGGAAAATTGATTAACCAGAAAGTGGCACTGACGCGGCAGTGCCTGTTGGTGTAGACGTGAATGGCAGTTGGCATCTGCCACCACCACCTGAAAAACGGTATTTGCGGTAGCCAACGCCTGCCGTGTAAGCGGACTGTTGTCCGCCGGTACATCGATCAATATCCAGCGGTGGCGGCCTGCGGTGGCGAGCTGTGCCAGATTGTTTTGCCATGTCGCGGGGTGCTGCTGGTAATGCTGTTGCAGTGTCGCGATTTCCTGCGTGTTCAGGCGGCCAAACGGCAGAAAATCCAGTCTAGGGAGATATTGCATGGCACCGGTTTGCCACGGTGCGCCGTCAGCTTCCGCCCGCGCCCAGCCACGACGCTGCTCGAACGGCATATTAAAGTTAATGCGTAACAAATTGTCCGGCGAGAAATCAATCACCAGCGCGGATTCTCCCAGCCGTTGGAACGCCCATCCCAGTGCTGCGGCTATCGAGGTTGTGCCTACACCTCCACGGATTCCTTGCAATGCAATAACGGGCATCGTCAATCGCTCCCAGCCGGTTCTTTTAGTTCATTCAGTAGCGGCCAGCGAGCCATCATTTGGCTCAAACGCGCCTGACGGGCAATATCGATATAGTTTATTTCAGGTAAAGAAAAAGCCTGGCTGAGAACCCGTAAGTCGTCATCGGATCTTGCATTTTCGGTTAAATCGGCGCGTGCGCTGGTATCTATACGAGTCGGTTCGTTATTCATTCCATGCCTCTGAAATAGGCTATCCATTATCATTGAGCACGATAAAGGGAAACATCTGAATGGCAGATGTAGTAGTTCTTTATTACACCCACAATGGACGGTCTGGCAGATGAAGGCTTACGCCTCTGCTGTTTTTAATAAAATAGTGGGCAGGCCAATTAACTATAGCAATGAATTGGTGTTTGCAATGTTGAACGCTAAAAATAGTAAAAGCGGGAATTTATTAAGGGATCAGAATAATTAATGGCGCGACGTTGTGATCCTACAAGGGGCTGCTAGAGTTTATTTTGACTGTGTTATACCCGTCCTACTTCAAGTTGCATGTGCGTTGGCTACGATACTCGGCACGCTGTGCGTGTGCCTCGCCCCGCTGGGGCCGCTGCAAGCAGCGTTCAAATTTGCCTTTGGCATATTTGTCAGTCACCCGAATCACTTACTTGTGTAAGTTCATCGGGACGCCTTCCCTTGCCACCTGCCTGAGACTCGAATTATCCAGGGTATATTAGGGTTGGTTACCGCCATTAATGGAAAAGAAAATCAGTCTATGAAGCAGAACTTTTCATTAGGTATTCGTCACCTTTGGGATGAGTTGGCTGCGCTCCAGCAGGCTGGCTTTTATTGGGTGAATATTGATCGACAGGTTGATGCCACATTATTTTGCCATCAGGTCATACATGGCCAAAATAACGACGCGAGAGTGGCGTTAATAGGCTGTGGGGAACGATCTGACACGCTGCTGACTGCATTACTTAATACTGAATTAAAACAATTAACTTGCTATGCATTGCCGGAAAATAAAGCCGCGTTGCTGAATTTAACCGATGACTTAATGCGTTCATTACGCCCAAAGAATCGCCTTCTGCTGCTTTACGCGCCAGCCAGCTTGTGGCGGGACATTTCGCCGGAGAGGTTACAGCGGTGGGTGGACGACACGGCGGCATGGCTACATCAGCGACAGTGTACGCTGTTGGTTATCAGCCACAGTAGCGGCGTAACCCGTTTGAGGAATATGTTGATTTCCCAGCATCGTGGGCTCTACGGGCTGGCCAGCCTGCAATGGCAGCAGGATCGCGCGCAGTATTTAGTGTCATGGTGGGCAACGGAAAGAGGTGTGCGAGCGAATCAGGTACAGATGCTGCAATCCGATAATGACGGATGGCAAATGCTGACGGAAGAAGAGCCTGTTCTCACTCCTTCGTTGAATGACGATGGACTCTTTCTGATGGAAAGAAGCGTGATGGAAGGCGCACCTGCGCTGTCAGAAAATTGGCAGTTAATGGATGATAACGCCATTTTGGTACAGACTGGCATGCTGACGCATGCGGCAACCCTTGTTTTTGCGCTCAATCAGACCAATCAGGTCGATACGCTTGCCAAACAGGTCCATAGCCTGCGCCGTCAACGCGGTGAATTGCTAAAGATAGTGGTGCGGGAAATGAAACCTTGCCTGCGTGCCAGCGACGAGCGTCTGTTATTGGCGTGTGGCGCAAATCTTATTGTCTCCCATTCAGAGCCGTTATCCCGCTTTCTGACACGGATTGAAAGCGTACAAGGGCAGCGCTTTACTAAACATGTTCCTGTCGATGTCGATATTCTGTTAACCACCATGCGGCCGCTACAGATTAAGGGCTACCAGCCACCGGAGACATTTCGGCAGTCTGTGCAAATGTTGATTGATAGCACGTTGATGCCTGAAGGCAGTAAAGGCGTGCTGGTGGCATTCCGTCCCGTGCCGGGTGTTCGAGCGGCGCAGGCGTTGACGCTGTGTACGCTGCGGCGTTTTGGCGATGTTGTTACGATTGCGCAGGGGCGCTTGTTTTTGTTTCTGTCCAATTGTCGCTTGAATGAGCTGGACATTGCGTTGAAGTCAATCTTCCGCCTGCCAGTAGATGAAGTGTTCAGTAATCGTATTGTGTGGTCACAAGACTTACAGATTCTGGCGGAGATTAAATCGTTGATGCAGGACAGTACCTCCGGGAAGGGGCAGCAGATTAATGATTATGTGCAATTGCAACGGACTGAATCTGTACCACATAGTCAGACGCCGCGGCGCGAGCCTATTGCTATTGATTTACTCGAATACGATTTATTGACCCGTGCACCGGGAGAATCATCATGATGAACCTGATTGATATCGTTCAACTGGTGTTATTGAGTGCGGTCATCTTCTTTACGCTCGGCTATCTGGCACATCGTGTGATTCCCCACTGGATTCAGTACTGGAAAAATAGGCTATTGTCGCCGCGCTACCTGAAGCCCGCGAGTGTCTGGATGCGTAGCCCTTCTTCAACAAAGACGGTCTCAACCAAGCCGACTTCAGCAGAGACTAAAAAATAAAATGGACGAAAAAACACGTACGCAGCAACAGCAAAATATATGGCGTTACTGGCGTGGACTCGGTGCCTGGAATTTGTATTTTTTGCTGAAATTTGCCCTGTTATGGTTTGGCTACCTGAATTTTCATCCGCTGCTTAATTTGGTATTTCTGGCGTT
Source organism: Pectobacterium zantedeschiae (assembly GCF_004137795.1). Classification (GTDB taxonomy): domain Bacteria; phylum Pseudomonadota; class Gammaproteobacteria; order Enterobacterales; family Enterobacteriaceae; genus Pectobacterium; species Pectobacterium zantedeschiae. The sequence goes on along the minus strand of NZ_NWTM01000003.1, from coordinate 122,858 downwards.
TCTGCTGTTCCCGATCCCCAATGTCATGCTGCTCCGCTGGCGTCATATTATTGCTATTCCGCTCGGTATCGGGCTTTTTTATCATGATACCTGGCTACCAGGTATCAACAGTATTCTCAGCCAGGGTTCGCAGGTTGCGGGCTTTAGTACAGCCTATTTGCTAGAGCTGTTAAATCGCTTCATTAACTGGCAAATGGTCGGTGCGGCAGTAGTGATTACCGTAGCTTACCTGTTCTTCGCACAGTGGATTCGAATTACGGTGTTTACCGTGGCGGCGCTGGCGTGGTTAAACATCGTCAATCTGGCTGGCCCTGCTGTTTCGCTGATGCCTGCGGTATCGACGGCGTCCGTATCTCCGGGGGCCGCTTCTCCAACGGGCGGAGGAACCGCGCTGCCCGAGGCAACCTTACCGCCAACGAGCGCGAACCTAACGGCTTATCTGAATCAGTTTTATACGCGAGAAAAAGCGCGAACTACGGCGTTCCCCGCTACGTTGCCGCAGGATGCACAGCCTTTTGATCTCCTGATAATCAACATCTGTTCGCTGTCGTGGTCGGACATAGAAGTCGCGCAGTTGGAAAATCATCCGCTGTGGAAGAAGTTCGATATCCTGTTCCGGCAGTTTAACTCTGCTACCGCGTATAGTGGGCCAGCATCAATCCGCCTGCTGCGGGCAAGCTGTGGTCAACAGTCTCACACCGATTTGTACCAGCCAGTGAACCAGCAGTGCTTCCTGTTCAGTAATTTGGTGAAGCTGGGTTTTGAAGAGCAACTTATGCTCGATCATTCCGGCGTTTTTGGGAATTACCTGCGTGAGGTACGTGAAGAGGGTGACATTCAGATTCCAATGCTGTCGCAAGAGGGCATTAGTCACCAGATTACCTCGTTTGACGGCGAGCCGATTTATAACGATCTGGAGCTGTTAAATCGCTGGTTGGGTGAGCGAGGTAAAGCGACGACGGCGCGCAACGCGACCTTCTTTAACCTGATTCCCCTACATGACGGTAACCGCTTTGTTGGGACCAACCAGTCGGCTGACTATGCGCCACGTGCGAAGATTCTGTTTGATCAACTGGATGCCTTTTTTGACGAGCTGCAAAAATCCGGTCGTAAAGTGATGGTGGTGGTGGTGCCAGAGCATGGCGCGGCGCTAGCAGGGGATAAGATGCAAATGTCTGGTCTGCGGGATATCCCTAGCCCGAGCATCACGCATATTCCTGTTGGTGTGAAACTGTTCGGTTTACAGGCACCACATCAGGGCAGTGCGCTGGAGGTTACGTCTCCGAGCAGCTATCTGGCGATTTCGGAACTGGTGGCACGGATGGTGGATGGCAAGATGTTCACCGCGCCTTCTGTGGACTGGCAAACGCTGACGAGCGCACTGCCGCAAACGGAAGCGATCTCGGAAAATGAGAACGCTATCGTGATGCAATATCAGGGGAAACCCTACATTCGTTTGAATGGTGGCGACTGGGTGCCTTACCCGCAATAGCGCCAACGCCATAGCATTATGCCAATCGTTTAAGCCTTGAGATACACGGACGACCGCAGGGGTGAGGTATCCCTGCGGGAGCTTCCCCCTGTGTTTCCCCTAAAAACGGACAGTATTAGGTCGGCACAACACGTTCTATCAGGTAGCTACCTGCCCTTATTCATCGCCCGCGATATTCTCTCTATCCCTAAATCGCCACGCTAGCTTATACGGGGGATATACCCTATTCTGAGGCCGCGTTAACGCTGTTGCCGGCGCTTGCCTAGGATTAAGATGAAATCCCCCGAACATCAGTAGAAAACAGCGTTGAGGCGACGATAAGCTGCCTTATACTATTTGCCGAGTGTAACTTATGCGCGCCACGGCGCGTTTTTCGCGTTGTGTATTGCTCACCCATTTTTATCCGGTGGGTCAGGTATTCAGGTCTGCATAAAAGGTTGACGGAGAAAGCGCTTGCGGCTCAGACGTTCATTAACGATTAAACAGATGACAGCCGTGTCTGCCGTGGCACTGGTGACGATCAGCCTGTTTATCGTCATACAGCTCTTTCACTTCGTTCATCAGCGCCGTGAAGACTATGCCAAGCAGTTGGAGAGCATCGCCTATTCCGTGCGCCAACCGCTGACGGATGCCGTGTTACAGGGGGAAGTTCAGCGGGCTGGCAATATTCTGGATAGCTTGCTGCCGGTTGCCTTTCTTAGTCGGGCAGATGTGCTGCTGCCGGATGATTTCCAGACGCTGCATGCCAATTTCCCAAAAGAACGCCCGGTGCCGGATTGGATCGCGCGGGTCTTTAGGTTGCCGATTCGCATTTCTATTCCTCTCTATTCACCGCCGCAGACGCAATATTCGGCCCCGTTGGCGCATCTGGTCTTGCAGGCAGATTCCTACCGGATGTATCAATTTATCGTCAGTACGTTTTCAACCATGCTGGCTACGTATCTGCTGCTTGCGCTGATTATGTCGATTGCCATCACCTGGTGCATTAATCGGCTGCTGGTACACCCGCTGCGCGGGATTATTGTCGAATTACAGAATTTACCGCCGGACGCGATGCTTCATCGTCCACTCACGCTGCCACCCTGGCATCAGGATGATGAGCTGGGGGCGTTGGTGCGCAGCTATAACCGTAATCAACAACTGCTGGAGCAGTCGCTCTCTGCTGGAAATACAGGCGCTGGCCTACCGGACAAAGCACATTTTATACGACGCTTCGAACAGCGTTTGGCCGATGGCATCCCGTTCAGTCTGCTGGTCGTCGGGCTTGATTCCTCAGTCGGTCAGGGCGATATGGCCGCGTTGGCTAAGCAGCTTCATGCGGTGATTGCAGAACAAAATGAGGCTGGCCTGATCTATCTGGCGAGTCTCGATTGCGATGAATTCGCCATCATCGGGAAAACGCTGGAATCCGCCGGGCAAGCACAGGATTGGGCGCAAAACGTGATGCTGGCGATTAACTCTCCCTTTTTACCTGCGGGCCCCCTGCCTACACGGGCTGTCAGTGTCGGTATCCTCACGATTACCGATCCTCGACCAGAGGAGGCAGCGCTGTTCTTGTCGCAGGCGCGTTTTGCCATGCAACTGGCGCGTCGTGATAAAAAACAGGGTGTTCATCATCTCACCACGCCTTCATGACTATTTGCAGGTAACATAAATGTTACTTTTCGTGGATATGTTTCCTGAACGTTGCTTCCCCGTATGACGTGGGGTTGAGGGCTTTTTCCTGCTGTAGAAATGTGCATCTGTTACAAGAAAATTGCACTAATGTTTCTTTATAATTCCTGCTGACGTGATTCAGCTCTTGTTTTTAACCTCTTGGTCACAAACTAAACTTATAAAACATTCTCAGCTTGTTATTGCAATGTTACTTTCCGGCGCAATCACAGGCGGCATTCTCGTACCCTATTCCCCTCCTGTGTTTTCCCCACCATAGGACGTATGTATGAAAACATCAATTTTTAAAAGTCTTTATTTTCAGGTTCTTACTGCTATTACGATAGGGATACTGTTGGGGCATTTCTACCCTCAGCTTGGCGAGCAAATGAAGCCGCTTGGCGACGGGTTTGTTAAATTAATTAAAATGATTATTGCGCCGGTTATCTTCTGTACGGTAGTTACCGGTATTGCAGGCATGGAAAGTATGAAATCAGTCGGTCGCACTGGTGCGGCGGCTCTGTTGTATTTTGAAATAGTCAGTACGATTGCGCTGATTATCGGTCTGGTTGTCGTTAACGTCGTGCAACCTGGCGTGGGCATGAACATCGATCCGAGTACGCTGGATGCATCTGCGGTGGCGGTTTATACCCAACAGGCCGCACAACAAGGTCTGATTCCGTTCCTGATGGACGTGATTCCGGCGAGTGTGGTCGGTGCGTTTGCCAGCGGTAATATTTTGCAGGTTCTGCTGTTTGCTGTGATGTTCGGCTTTGCGCTGCACCGCTTAGGGCCAAAAGGCAAAGTGATTTTTGATGTGATTGAGAGCTTCTCCAAGGTCATCTTTGGCGTCATTAACATGATCATGAAGTTGGCCCCGCTGGGTGCATTCGGTGCTATGGCTTTCACCATCGGTAAATATGGTGTGGGTACGTTGGTGCAACTGGGGCAGTTGATCGCCTGCTTCTACATCACCTGCGTTCTGTTCGTATTTCTGGTGCTGGGCAGTATTGCCAAGGCAACGGGCTTCAGTATCTTCAAATTCATTCGCTACATCCGTGAAGAGCTGTTGATCGTACTGGGTACGTCTTCTTCTGAGTCCGTGCTGCCACGTATGCTGGAGAAGATGGAGAAGGTCGGCTGTAAAAAATCCGTTGTGGGTCTGGTTATTCCGACCGGTTACTCGTTCAACCTTGATGGAACCTCCATCTATTTGACGATGGCGGCAGTGTTTATCGCTCAGGCGACCAACAGTCACATGGATATCTGGCATCAAATTACGCTGCTGGTGGTTCTGCTGCTGTCCTCTAAAGGGGCTGCGGGTGTGACGGGAAGTGGATTTATCGTGCTGGCAGCAACGCTGTCTGCCGTGGGCCACCTGCCTGTTGCCGGCTTGGCGCTGATTCTGGGTATTGACCGCTTCATGTCTGAAGCCCGTGCGCTGACCAACCTGATTGGTAACGGTGTTGCGACCATCGTGGTAGCAAAATACTGCCGCGAGCTGGATGAGAAGAAACTGGAAGCTGAGCTGTCTGGGACTAACAAGAACGATAATGCGGCCACGCCGACGGCGCAGTCGTAATTTCAGCAGGCAGTTATCGTTCCAGCATCGTGTTCTATACCCTAAATAATTCCCTGCGGCGTTTTGCACCGCGGGGAATTTTTTTGTCTGTAAGCCTTTTGTCTGTAGTTTTTTGTTTATAAACACGTCCAATCAAAACGTTTTTTTCTCTCTTCTTACCCGGCATGAAACGTAAAAATATTGTTAAATATGACTATTTTTACCTTTTTTGCAGATTATTTCGCCTCTTGAAGTGACATAGACAAAAGCGCGCTGTCCAATGCAATGGTACACTTCGCGTCTTCAATTTTTTCCGTGATATATCCACGAGAGTGTGCGGTGGCAGACGCAAGGCCACCATAATGATCAACAATAACCACATTATTATGTTGGATAGCTATGAGTAGGGGTTCACATGCAGGGCACCAAAAAGGCGCTTTTCGTTGGTGGTTTGTTGCTGGCTGTGGTCAGCAGCAGCGTGCAGGCTGAAACACTACAGCCCGATCCTGCCTGGCAGCAGGGTAAACTTGATAATGGTTTTACCTGGCAATTATTAACAACGCCACAGCGCCCCGGCGATCGGGTTGAGCTGCGTCTGGTTGTTAATGCCGGATCGTTGCTGGAAAACGCCCAGCAAGTGGGCTTTGCACATTTTCTTCCTCGTCTGGCTTTAGCGCCCGGCGATAAGCTGTCCGCAGCTCAGTTACCTTCCATGTGGATGCGGGATGCCAACGGCTCGCGCGTCTTGCCTCCGGTCATTATTTCGTACGACTTCACGTCGTATAACCTGAGTTTGCCAAATAATCGCCCCGAACTGCTGAAAGAAGCGCTGACGTGGCTGGCTGAAAGCGCAGGGCAGATGACATTCGACGAAAAAAATCTACAGGCTGCGTTGAAGGTGCCCGATCAGGTGGCAACTTTTCCAGTTAACCCGCAGGATCCGAGCTGGCGCTATCGCCTGAAAGGGTCACCTCTGCTGGCACACGATCCTGCTCAGGACGTCAAACCGCCGCTGAATGGTGAACAGCTCCAGCAATTTTATAAAACCTGGTATACGCCAGATGCGATGACGCTTTACATCGTCGGTCATGTGGATAATCGCAGTGTGATTGAGCAGATCGGTAAAGTTTTTTCCCCGCTGGAAGGGAAACGTGAAGCGCCAGCGCCTGTTCCGACATTAAGTCCGCTGCCGCCGCAGGCAATCAGCCTGATGAATAACACTGTCCAGAAGGACACGCTGTCGCTGATGTGGGATGCGCCGTGGCACCCAATTCGTGAGTCACAGGCGCTGGTTCGCTACTGGCTAGGCGACATGACGCGAGAAGCGATGTTCTGGCATTTACAGCAGGTGCTGGAGAAGAGCCCGCTGAAGGGCAACAATCTCCGTTTCGACTGCAACGTGTTTTACACCCGTTCCCAGTGCGCGATTCATATGGATGTTCCAGGTAGCGAGGGTGTTGAACCGGGCGTCACGTTTATGGCGCGCGAACTGGCGGCGCTGCGTGAAAAAGGACTGACACAGCAAGAGTTTGACGCGTTGATTGCGCGCAAGACGGATGAACTGAACAAGCTGTTTGCTACCTATGCGCGTACCAGCACGGACATCCTGATGGATCAGCGTTTACGCTCCCAGCAAAATGGCGTCGTGGATATTGCTCCCGAACAGTATCAGAAACTGCGTCAGACTTATTTGTCCGCGTTGACGCTCGATATGTTGAATCAGGAACTGCACCAGCAACTGGTACAGGATACGACACTGATGCTGATCCAACAGCCTGGTGAGCCAGAAGCGAATATGAAGGCATTACAGGAAACCTACGATCAGATTATGACGCCAGTCGCTGAGCCAGTCGCCAGCGCGGCGGCAGCTGAAGGAACAAAACCGCAGGAAACGGCTCCCGCCGCGCAGTAAAGCATTAAGGTCTTCGCCTTTCGGCGCGGCCTATTGCAGGAAGTCAGCTAATGGTTGCGTCGGTGAGGGGCAGGATGTCTCTCATTTCATCCGAATCACTTACCCCGGTAAGTGATTCGGATGACTGACAAATCTGCCAGAGGCAGGTTGGAGTGCTGTTTGAATGAGGCGCACGCAAGTGTCTGAATAGCGTAACTAACGCACAAGCAACGTGAAATATGACAAGTATAATTCGTCACTTAATCCCACAATATCTGTGTGTTTATTGGGTGGCGTTTTCACCATCTCCCCGATAGCTCTCAAGACTCCGTATAATAAAATACGGGATATCGTTCGTGGAACGTTAGCTTATGTAACCAGTTATTTATAAAGCGGTTTTCAGGATAAATCCCGTTGTGAGCCCTTTTCCCCACCTCTATTATTCCCCCCGAGCGTCGTAATAATGAATCGAGGTATAAAGCATGAGTCGTACTCTTAAAGCTGCGGGGGTGATCGCTCTGATCGCCATGTTGAGTGGTTGCTTGTTCCCTCCTCCGGGGGGTGGTGGTGGCGGAGGCGGTGGTAGAGGCGGCGGCGGCGGCCCGTTCGGCGGTTTCCAGGAACAACCGGTTAACCAACCGGGGCCACGTTAAACCTCAAATGACGATGTGAGGCAGAGTTTCCTGCTTTGTCGAACAACAAGGCCGCTGTAGCGGCCTTGTTGTTCGTATTGCATACATCCAGACTTATGCTGGCATTGCCTCAAGCGGGATAATCGCGCCACGGTATTGAATGACCGTGCTGGCCGTCAGGTGACCGCGCTGTGCGGCTTCCTGCGTGCTACCGCCATTCAGGCGCACTGCCAGATAACCTGCGCTGAAAGAGTCGCCTGCTGCGGTGGTATCGACCACTTTCTCTTTTGACAATTTTATCGCTGGAACATCAACCAGATCGTGTCCACGTTCTGACACGATGCAGGAATCCGCACCGCGTTTGATGACGACTTCGTTAACGCCCAGACCGTGCGTCCGCTCCAGCACCGCTTCCAGCGGCTTCGCGCCCCACAGCATGTCTTCATCATCCAGCGTCAGGAAAGCGATATCCGTACAGGACAGGATGTCGGTGTAGGACTGTTGCGTCTCTTCCTTGCTCTGCCACAAACGTGGACGGTAGTTGTTATCAAAAATCACTTTACCGCCGTTGGCGCGGCAAGCACGCAGCAACGCGAGGAGACGCTGACGACTTTCGGCATTCAGGATTGCCAGACTAATACCGCTCAGGTAGAGATAGTCAAACTGTGCCAACGCCTGACCGATTTTTTCTGCTTCCGGGCTGTCCAGCCAGTAACGGGCCGCTGCGTCATTACGCCAATAGTAAAAAGTACGCTCGCCGCTATCGTCGGTTTCAATGAAGTATAAACCGGGCAGCTTGTTGTCCAGTCGCTGGATCAGGTCGGTTTTCACCCCTTCTTTTTGCCAGGCGGCAACCATCTCGGTACTGAAGCTATCGGTGCCGAGTGCGGTCACGTAATGCACGCCCAGCTTATCGGCGTTTACCTGACGGGCAATGTAAACGGCGGTGTTCAGCGTATCGCCGCCAAATCCACGGTTAAGATCCGTGCCCTTCTGCGACAGTTCGATCATGCATTCGCCGATTACGGCAATGTTAGTAGTTGTCATCACTTTTGGCCTGTTTGAAAAGCTGGGTATAAAAAATGCGGAAATTAACATCAGTCTCAACATTACGTGAGACTGAGTCAATAGTCTTGAAACGATGTTTTACTTTTTCATGACGCAGATCGGAAAACCAATGCTTCCCCGCTGCTTTTAACGAGGTGAGGGCGGTTCTTTCTCCTGCTCATTCTTGTCTGTCGAGGTATCGCCTTTGTAGTTCGCTGTCGCGATCCAGGCGGCACAAAAGAGCGTCAGGCGAGCGAAGAAGTAGAAGAACGCCATCAGGCCAATGACCGAACCGAATGCGGCGCCGGAAGGGGAACTAGCCAGTTTAGGTAGCGCGACGGTCATCGCGAACTTGATGGCTTCAAAGCCCACTGCGGCAATCAGCGTGCCGCGAAAGAGCGCTTTGCGTTTGGGTTTATGACGCGGCAGGACGAAAAATATCCACAGAAACAACAAATAGTTGGCGAAGATGGAGATTGACAGTGCAATCAGCGTTAACGCGGGGCGCAACCACTCAATGCCATCCAACCCCAACGCGGTTACGATAATGTTTTGCGCGGTGCCAGCAACGGAGGTCAGGAAAAGCGTGATGATTAGCGCAATAACCAAACCGGTCAGCGACAGGAAATCCCGCGTGTATTGAAAGTAAATTTTCTCTTCATCTTTCGGGTTCCGTTCCCAGACGTCGCGCGATTGGGCGCGAATGGCTTCACGCAGATTTCCCATCCAACTGATGCCGGAATAGAGTGCGATCAGTAATCCGGTAAGCCCGACGGTGGTACGCTGCTGTACGGCTGTGTTGACGGTACTTTTCAGCGTATTGGCCAGATTAGGATCGCTGATACTGTTGACGATACGGTTGATCAGCCCCGTCAGTAGGTCTGGATTGGAAGCCAACACGAAACCCACGGCGGCAAAAGACACCATGAGAATGGGGATCAGCGACAGGAAGGAAAAATAGGTAATGGCCGCGCCAAACTGATTTCCCATACGATCGTTAAAACGTTCGCCCGCACGGATTAGGTGTGCCACGCTGGGAATCGCTTGAATTCGTGTGGCCAGACGCTTGCTCTTACCCAGAAACGAGAGGGGTTTCTGGAGCGATTTATCCCCTTCTGGGGTTGACGATGTTGATTTGCGATCCGGGTCTGCCGGTACAGGCATTGCGTTTCTCCTGTGTTCGGGATTAGTTTATTGAGAGACAAGGTATAAGTTTGATTATAACCAACAATATAAGAATGTTACTTTTAGATGTTTTTCTGAACGTACGTCATACACGGACGTTAAGCGAGTGAATCTTCCATGCCAACACCTTCCCCATCCGAACCGGTGCTAAGCAGCCTGCGCCTTAATCTGCGCATCGTTTCCATTGTGGCGTTTAACTTCGCCAGCTATCTGAATATTGGCCTGCCGTTGGCGGTGCTGCCGGGATATGTGCACGATCATCTTGGCTATAGTGCATTCTGGGCCGGGCTGGTGATCAGCCTGCAATATTTTTCCACGCTATTGACCCGCCCGCACGCGGGTCGCAGCGCCGATGAGAAAGGGCCGAAGAAAATCGTCGTTTGGGGGCTGGCTGGCGTCATGCTGAGCGGCGTGTTTTACCTACTGGCTGCTTTTAGCGATGCATCACCTGCAATCACGCTGCTGCTGTTGTGTCTCGGGCGTGTTGTGTTGGGGGCAGGGCAGAGCTTTGCCGGTACAGGTGCAACGCTCTGGGGCGTTGGCGTGGTGGGCTCCCGACACATCGGGCGCGTGATTTCGTGGAACGGCATTGCGACTTACGGCGCGATGGCGATTGGCGCACCGCTTGGCGTCTGGCTCAATCATGTCGGTGGGTTAAAGCTGCTCTCCGTGTGCATTATTCTGATCGCCGCCGTGGCGATTATCTTCGCGTTGCCGCGTCCGGCAGTGCAGGTTGCGCCTGGTAAAAAGATTCCCTTCCGCGAAGTGCTGGGGAAAGTCTGGGTTTACGGCATTATTCTGGCGATCGCCTCTGCGGGTTTTGGTGTTATTGCTACTTTTATCACGCTGTTTTATGCCGATCACAACTGGGAAGGTGCCGCGCTGACGCTGACCGTTTTCAGCTGTGCTTTTGTTGGTGCGCGGCTGGTTTTCCCCAACAGCATTCAACGGTTTGGCGGGCTGCGCGTGGCGATGGCGTGCTTTGTGGTTGAGATCGTGGGTTTACTGCTGGTGTGGGGGGCGACGCAACCGCTTATGGCTGAAGTGGGTGCCTTCCTCGCGGGGGCCGGTTTCTCTCTGGTATTCCCTGCATTAGGTGTTGTTGCCGTCAAGGCTGTATCACCACAGAATCAGGGCAGTGCGCTGGCAACCTATACGATATTCCTCGATCTGTCGCTGGGCATCGTCGGACCTGTGGCGGGCGTAATGATGGGCTATACCGGAATCGCTTCTATTTATCTGGCCGCGGCGTTACTGGGGCTATGCGGTCTGGCGCTGACGTGGCGGCTGACTCAGCGCACGGCAATCAGAGAATAACAGTAGCCACCGAAGTGGCTACTGTCCGGCAGTAACGTCGATTATTTCAGCTTCAGGGTGTGGATGATGCTTTCTGCTTCGCTCTGTGCCTGTTGCTGATTGCTGGCTGGCAGCGTGATCTGCAAGGTCAGCAGTTGGTTTTCCACTTTACCCAACACCACAGAGGAATAAGCCTGCTGCCCACTGCTGGTGATGATGCTGTCGAGCTGTTGCAGCTTCTTGCCGTCAACATCGATGGTTTTGTTGGTGACAACCTGAAGGTTGGCGTCACGCGTGCGCTGCTGATCTTCCAGGCGTTGTGTCAGTACGGTTAGCTCTTCCGTGGTGTTGTCGCCCAGAATCACGATGACCGCTTTCTGCCCATTGTCATTGGCGTAAACGTGCATGTTGTTTGCCTGCGTACCCACTTTCCCGCTTTGGTCACGCATATCGGCCGGTAGGGTAAACGCAATCTTCCCATCCATTAATTCGATGTTCTGGCTCGCGGTAGCTTCCGCCGCTGGTTTATCTTGTGCGCCCGCTTTTGCGGCGTCATCCGTTTTGCCATCACAGGCAGCAAGCAGGCCGACAAGCAAGCCGACACCGAGGTATTTGATTACATTCGACATGGGATCCCTTTCTCTCGTTTTTGAACAGGTCATCTTTTGAAACAGGTAATAACAGTATGGCACCCTATTCAGATAGCAAAAACAAGCATTTTGTTGTTGCAAACCGTTGTGGGAACCTGCGTTATTTTTACAAAACGATGAGTGACTTAAGAGGAAAGGGCGGCATAAATAGCCGCCCGATTGCCATTACTGGTGACTGCTGACGGAACGGTAGTCGGCCGAGCCTTTTTGCTCGCTCAGACGTTTAAGTACCATGTTCAGCATCACGCCGTACATCGGCAGGAAGAATGCCAGGCTGATCAGCAGTTTGAACGCATAGTCCACCATCGCAATTTCGATCCAGTTTGCAGCCATGAAGGCATCAGTGCTGTGGTAAAACGCGATGAAGAAAAAGGCCAGCGTATCACTGAAGTTACCAAACACGGTCGACACGGCTGGAGCGACCCACCATGCACGATTTTGGCGCAGGCGATTGAAGACGTGAACATCCAGAATCTGGCCCAGAACATAGGCCATGAAACTGGCGCAGGCGATACGTGCCACGACGATATTCACCTGACTTAATGCTTCGAACGACTGCCACGATCCCTGATAAAACAGGGATGAAACCAGATAGGAAATCACCAGCGCAGGCACCATCACGGTCAAAATAATACGACGCGCCAGCGGTGCACCGAAAATCCGAACCGTCAGGTCAGTAGCCAGAAAAATAAACGGGAAGGTAAACGCGCCCCAGGTGGTATGAAAACCGAAAATCAAGACCGGGAGCTGAACCAGATAATTACTCGACGTAATGATCAGGACATGGAACAACGATAGCCAGATCAGCGCCGTAAGCCGCTGCTGGGGAGTAAAACGATACATAATGTGACCTTTTTGGTTATTGGGGTTAGGGAACCCAAGGAATAACGTGCAGATTTATGCTGCAACGCGGCGGCATAATACGCAATTGCTTCGCTAATGCAATGTGTTTTGCCAGGAAAGTATGGTTGTTTTATGCGCAAACGTTGTCGTCGCTTGCGTCGGGAAATCCTCCGCGTAAACTAAGGCGGTTTTTTGATTCCAGCACCGAGAACGTTGATGACCGATCCCTTTACTAACCCGGATAAAACCCTTGATGCTCAGGGACTACGCTGCCCTGAGCCTGTGATGATGGTGCGTAAGACAGTACGCCAGATGGAAACCGGGCAAACGCTGCTGATTATTGCCGACGATCCGGCCACCACTCGCGATATTCCCGGTTTTTGCGTGTTCATGGAACATGAACTTCTGGCGCAGGAGACCGAACAACTTCCCTATCGTTATCTGCTGCGCAAGGGCCACTGATACTCGTCATACTTCAAGCCGCAGGTGTGTTGGCAATACTCGGCTCATCTCTGAGCCTCGCGCCGGCCTACAACTCGAATTATTTAGAGTATAAGAGTTACTCAGTGCGTTATTTTGCACGCTGAAGTTTGTCATTAGGAGAAACACGGGGATGAGGTTCCCGTAGGGAGGCCTCGCTCCGTGTTTCTCGATCCTTCAACCAACAGCCAACAACGGGATTGTTAGTCCTGTTTTCTCAGCAGCCGCAGTGCGTTGGCAGTGACTAACGCCGTTGCGCCGGAATCCGCCAGCACCGCCAGCCAGAGCCCAGTAATACCCAGAATACTGGTGACCAGAAATACCGCTTTCAGCCCCAGTGCGATCGTAATGTTTTGACGAATATTACGCTGCGTCGCCCGCGACAGGCTGATCATGGCCGCTAGCCCAGTCAGGCGGCTGTGCGTTAATGCGGCATCTGCGGTTTCCAGCGCCACATCCGTACCGCTTCCCATCGCGATGCCGATGGTTGCGGCTTTCATTGCCGGAGCGTCGTTGATGCCATCGCCCACCATTGCCACGGGGTGCTGCTTACTCAATTCGCTGACTGCGGTAACCTTATCGGCAGGCAGCAGACTGGCTCGGTAATCGATCCCCAATGTTGCTGCAATGGCCGCTGCCGCACGGGGATTATCGCCGGTGAGCATGACGCCACGAATCCCCAACTGCTGCAAGGCATCCAGCGCTTCACGCGCATCGTTGCGCAGCGTATCGCTCAGCGCCAGCAAACCGAGCAGACGGTCGTCTTCTTGCACCACCACCACGGTTTTCCCTTCGCTTTCCAGTGCGTTAACCTGCTGTAACCAGTCGGCGTCAAGTAAACCGGGCGCGACGCGGGTTGGGGCGCTGACCTGAATCCGCTTGCCGCCGATCATGCCTTCAACGCCGACACCCGCCAGTGCTTTACGGTTTTCCGCCATCGGCAGAAACGTGCTGCTGGACAACGCATGCTGGATGATTGCTTTAGCAAGCGGATGGTGAGAACCCGATTCTATTGCGGCGGTACGCGTCAGCAGCGCCGTTTCGCTGATACCTGCGGCGGGTAACACGTCCGTCACCTGTGGCTTGCCTTCCGTCAGCGTGCCCGTCTTGTCAAATGCGATGGTTTTGATGCTGCCCAGCGATTCCAGCGCCGCACCGCCTTTAATCAGCGCCCCACGACGCGTTGCCGCTGCCAGCCCAGACGTAATCGCCGCAGGCGTTGAGATCACCAGTGCACACGGACAGCCGATTAATAGCAGCGTCAGACCGCGATAAATCCACTCTTGCCACGGCTGTGCCAGCAGCAACGGCGGTACCAGAATCACCAACAGCGACAGCAGCATGATGGCTGGCGTGTAATAGCGGCTGAACTTATCGAGGAAGCGTTCTATCGGCGCACGGCGCTCTTCCGCTTCTTCTATCAGTTGCAGAATGCGGTCGATGGCGCTGTTGCCTGGCTGTGAAACCACACGCAACTGCACGACCCGATCGACACACAGGCTGCCAGCGGCAATTTTTCCACCGGGTGTGCGCTCAACGGGAACCGATTCACCAGTCAGGGCGCTTTCATCAAAGCTGGCGTCGTTGTTCAATAGCTCCGCATCGGCAGGGAGTCGTCCGCCGGGGGCAACTTCAATGATATCGCCAGGAACCAGACTCGCAACGGGCACGAGGCGTCGCTGCCCGTTGCCGACTACCGTTGCGTCTTCAGGAAGCAGCGCCATCAGTGCCGTTACGCCTCGTCGTGCGCGGTTTGCCGCGTAAGACTCCAGATATTCGCCCAGCATAAACAGCAGCAAAATAACCGTGGCTTCGGTGGTGGCACCAATCAAGAGCGCCCCGATGGAAGCCACGCTCATTAGCGTCTCAATCGCGAAGGGCGTACCTGTGCGAATGAGCTGCACTGTTTTTTTCAGTATCGGTATCAGCCCGACAATCGTAGTGGCGATAAACGCGATTTGCCCGCCGCGCTCGCTTAACAGGGAAAGTCCCCAGCTTGCAGCAGCCAGCAAAGTGAAAAGTACTAAGAAACCATATTCATGCACGAAACGACGTACGGTCGAGGTGTCGGATGGTGCTATGGGGAGTGCGGTGTCCTGCAAGGTAAAGCCAGCTTGCTGAACGGCATATTGAACCTGAGGGCGAATATCAGTGTAGGCGTCAACAACCAGTTTTTCGGTGGCGAACAGCACTTTGGCTTGTTCAATTCCGGTGAGATTTTTTACTGCATTTTCGATTTTACGTGCACAGCTAGGACAATCCATCCCGCTGATTTTCCAACTGAAACGCTGATGGGATCGGGGCCTGTCGCTGTCTCCGCCGTCGGGGTCGTCTGAATCCGCGCTACCGCCGCTGTCTGACGAATGCTGTTCTGTGCCACATGCGGTCTGTACCACCGCGTCAGACGAGTGTTTGGTGGAACAGCAACTGTGATCCGCGTGGTTTGAATGCTGCGTGTGTTCATTACAGCAGCGTTTAGTGCTGTGTGCGGTGCTGCGTGGCGCGTGGTGAACGCCGTTATTACAGCAGGCTGATTTCTCAGCGCTGTGGTGTTGATGAGAGTGCATGTCTTCCTCCTGGGTTATTAGTGATAGCCATTCTCATCAGAAACTTTACACCGCCGCTCAATGCTTAGCCAGCCTTTCGTAAGCGTCGCGAGCGTCAGAAATAGAGGGAGCGAACGATCAGGAAATGTCCGCCAAAATAGCCTGCTGCCACAATCGCCTGATGGGCGCGAAATGGGAAACGATAATGGTGAATAAGCCAGGCTGCATGGGCAACAAACAGCAGTACGGTGCCCGTCAGCAAGGAGAAATTCGCGTTTGTACCCAGCGCAAAATACCGTTCACCGGCAATCCAGACCATCAGCGTCGTCATGATGATAAACGCGCAGGCGGGCCAACGCTGTGCATCCAGTCGCCCCCAGATAATGGCGATCAGGATCGCGGCCAGAATGACGAGTGTTAGTGCCAGTGGCCAGAAGAAGGTGAGCGCGATTTGTCCGGTAAAAAAGCTGACGGTATACAGCAGATGAGAGAGGAAATAGGCACCAAATGCGTAAAGCAGGCGCTGAGTTGGGAGCAACAGTAGCGTGTCCGCGACTAGCGTTGCCAGTAATCCCAGCACAATCAGATAGCCCGGAACGCCAAGCAACGGCGTCTGCCAGGCTAGAGCTAGCAGCAGTAACATTGTGACTGGTTTGAATAACCAACGCTGCCACGTTGGACCACGATAGCTGGCATCTACATATAACCAACCAGAAAAAAGCACAGCAATAAATGACCAAAGCATAGCGTGTCCTTTTTGTGTTTTTGTTTGTGTCAGGATAAAAATAAACCGTTCTTTATTCAGTGTAGGGGATTGTGAGGAAGTTAAACAACACGGTGCGAGACGGATGCGTCTTTCGTGAGCTTCATGTTATGTTATCGCCCGTTTTTACGGCGTGAAGTCTCTGAAGGGAGCATGGTGTTGAATGAGTAATGAATCCGCGCTTTATCGTATTCAATTTATAAATAACGGTAAGAATTACCAGCTTTACGTGCGTGAGTTGGTTCAGAGCAGCCTATTCGGTTTTATTGAAATTGCCGACTTTGTGTTTGATAGCCAATCTACAGTGTTGGTTGACCCATCAACCGAGAAACTGAAAACGGAATTCTCCGGCGTTAGCCGCAGCTTTATCCCTTTACAGGCGATAATTCGTATTGATGCCGTGACGGAAAAAGGCAGTGCCCGTATTTCTGATTTAGGCGATAACGTTACCGCATTCCCTTATCTTCCCGGCAAGAAACCCTGATGAATGACGTTCCCTGGCTGCTGGTTTTGGCTGTTGGCGCGATTCTGGTGCTGGCAGCGCGACAATACCGACGCCAACGCTACAGGGAAGCGCAGAATGATGCAGCTCCGTTGCGTATTGTGGCCGCGGAGGTGAAACACAAACGCGAATTTCCCCGTATTCGTCGGCGGGCGCGAGAGCATCAGGGGATGGTCGCAGAAGATATGCTTTATGAGGCCACGTTCAGGCCGATTACGGGTGGCGGGGAGGTCACATTGCGCCTCGAAAGCGCGGATTATCACCAGCTTGATACCGGTATGCAGGGATCGTTGCAGCTAAAGGGCACGCGCTTTATTCGCTTTGTGCCCCAGCAGAGGTAGCGGTTACGGCTTCGGTGGCTTAGGCTGCTTTTTCTGCCATGCCAGCAGTTCAAACACGCCAAAAAGGAAAATGCGTGCCTGAAGCGCCCGGTCCAGCGCGGGGCTGTCCTTCGGCTGGCTGGATTTTAACAGCAGCAGTTGGAAACCGTGCATCAGAATCATAAACACCATCGCTACGGTCATGAAGATATTCAACGGTTTGGGAAACGGCTGAATCAGGTTAAGCAACAGAAATCCCCACACGCCTAGCATCAATAATCTGCCAAGGTTAATCAAAATCATCTCTTACCCTTACGTTGCTGCGAAGATCACTGACGGATGTACAAACGGTAGGCGACCTGACCCGCAATTTTTTCACGGTGCAGTTGCCAATTCTCCGGGATAGTCAGTTGCGCATTTTCCGCCTCTGTTTCCACGTAAATCCACGCGTCTGGTGCAAGCCAGCCCTGTTGTTCCAGCAGCGCGAGCGTGTTGTTCAGCAGCTCTTTGCGAAACGGTGGATCGAGAAAAACGACGTCAAACGGCGTGCCCGGCTGTGCCAGCCAGCTCAGGGCATCGGTATTGACCACCTCAGCATTTTCCGCCCGAAGCAGAGCCAAATTCTGCGTTAATTGCTGGGCGACTGCACGCTCCATTTCCAATAATGTGGCGTGAGCAGCATAACGGGATAAGGCTTCCAGACCGAGCGCGCCGCTGCCAGCAAAGCAATCCAGGCAGCGTGCCTGTTGAATGACGGGAGCCAGCCAGTTAAACAGCGTTTCCCGCACGCGGTCGGTAGTGGGACGTAAACCGGGGCTATCAGGAACCGGAAGTTTTCTGCCGCGCCATTGACCACCGATGATTCGGATTTGTCCGGCGGCTGACGATGCGTTTTTTTTAGCCATAGCTCACAGGGTTATTGTTGTGCCGCATCATCATGGTGTGGATGCGGGCAGGAAATTTCTGGCGCTATTCTAGCGGCGGTTACGTGTAGAGGGAATGTTAAGATGGACGTTAAGGCGCTTAAGCCAAAATTTTGTGCGGTCAGTGGCCTTTCGATCACGCGCGGCGTTTGACACACTTCGTTACGGACATCGCCTTTCGTTACGAAGATTGTCGGTAGCGCGGAGAATTGTCTGTCATTGCTCCCGCTGGCTGCGTGTTGCTGTCGGCTGGAAAGTGTTAAACTTATTGTTTAAATATGATTTTCATTGATTGATTCGCTGCGGTGAGCAGCGTGGAGCGCGATTACACATGTCAAAAGAAAAGAAGCGCGGTTTTTTTTCCTGGCTGGGACTCGGGAAACAGGAAGAAAAACAACAAGAGCAGTCGGTTGTTGAAGATGCGCCCGCTGCTGAACCGGATGCTGCCGCATCGACTCACCAGACCGTTGAGCAAACATCGGAGCTCGTAGAGCAACCGCTGCCGGAAGAATCTAGCGTTGAAGCAGAGAGCGTCGCTGAAGAAATAAAGGTTGAAGCGGAAGAACTGGCTTCTCCAGTCGCCGAGCGTGAAGTTACTGTTGTTGCAGACGAGCCAACGGTTGTTAGCCCAGAAGCCAACGTTTCTGCACCTGTTATTTCCGAAACAGCCGATCGTGAACCGATCGAACATGACGTTCTCGATCGAGATATCGCCGAGCCGATCTTGCAGACCGCGATCGCAGAGAACGCGGCGCTGGTTGACGATGAGCAGGATACCGTTCAGCAAGAAGAACAGGGCGAAGAACAGGAAAGTGAGCCGCTGGATGACGTTCCGGTTGTTGTGCAAGAACAAGAACGCCCGACGAAAGAAGGTTTCTTCGCTCGCCTGAAACGTAGTCTGGTTAAAACGCGCCAGAATCTCGGTTCCGGATTTATCGGATTGTTTCGCGGTAAGAAAATCGATGACGATCTGTTTGATGAACTGGAAGAACAACTGCTGATTGCGGATGTTGGGGTTGAGACGACCCGTAAGATCATCACCAGCCTGACGGAGCATGCCAGTCGTCGCCAACTGAAAGATGCTGATACGCTTTTTGTTAAGCTGAAAGAAGAAATGGCGGAGATTCTTGCTAAGGTGGACGCCCCGCTGAATATAGAAGGCAAAACACCGTATGTCATTCTGATGGTTGGCGTTAATGGTGTGGGTAAAACTACCACCATCGGGAAAATGGCACGTCAATTTCAGGCGCAGGGCAAATCTGTGATGCTGGCGGCGGGTGATACCTTCCGTGCGGCGGCAGTCGAGCAGCTTCAAGTCTGGGGGCAGCGTAATAACGTGGCGGTCGTGGCGCAACATACGGGAGCGGATTCGGCATCGGTGATTTTCGATGCGATTCAGGCAGCGAAAGCGCGTGGTGTTGATGTCCTGATTGCGGATACCGCTGGGCGTTTGCAGAACAAAGCGCACCTGATGGAAGAGCTGAAAAAGATTGTGCGCGTGATGAAGAAGCTGGACGAAGACGCGCCGCATGAAGTGATGTTGACGCTGGATGCGAGCACCGGGCAGAACGCGGTGAGTCAGGCCAAGCTGTTTAATGAAGCGGTCGGGCTGACGGGCATTACCTTGACTAAGCTGGATGGTACCGCGAAAGGCGGGGTGATTTTCGCCATTGCCGACCAGTTTGCGATTCCTATCCGCTATATTGGGGTAGGTGAAGGTATTGAAGATTTACGGCCATTCAAGGCCGACGATTTTATTGAGGCACTTTTTGCCCGAGAGGATTAAAACGGATGATTCGTTTTGAACAGGTCAGTAAAGCTTACCTCGGTGGGCGTCAGGCATTGCAAGGGGTGGATTTCCATCTGCGCCCAGCGGAAATGGCGTTCCTGACCGGCCATTCCGGTGCGGGGAAAAGTACCCTGCTGAAACTGATTTGTGGTATTGAACGTCCCAGCGCGGGTCAGATTTTGTTTGGCGGTCACAATATTAGTCGCCTGAAAAAACGCGAAGTCCCGTTTCTGCGGCGTCAGATTGGTATGATCTTTCAGGATCACCACCTGCTGATGGAGCGCACGGTCTATGACAACGTCGCAATGCCGCTCATTATCGCGGGTGCCAGCAGTGAGGATATTCGTCGCCGGGTATCCGCTGCGCTGGACAAGGTGGGCCTGCTGGATAAAGCGAAAAACTATCCTATCCAGTTGTCCGGTGGTGAACAGCAGCGTGTAGGTATTGCACGCGCGGTAGTGAATAAACCCGCCGTGTTGCTGGCGGATGAGCCGACCGGCAACCTGGACGAGGCGCTGTCAGAAGGCATTTTGCGCCTGTTTGAAGAATTCAATCGCGTTGGCGTCACTGTGCTGATGGCGACGCATGATACCGGGCTGATCGCCCGCCGTAATTACCGTGTGCTGACGCTGTCGGATGGTCGCATGGTGGGGGGAAACCACGATGGCGAATAATGTCCGTAATGCGAAAAAGCCTGTCGCAAAAGCGAAAGCGCTGCGCGGCGGCTGGCAGGAACAGTGGCGCTATGCCTGGACAAATACGCTGGCTGATATGCTGCGCCAACCGCTGGCGACGTTTCTGACTGTGATGGTCATTGCTATCTCGCTGGCGTTGCCCAGTATCTGCTATCTGGTGTGGAAAAACGTGAGTCAGGCTGCCACGCAGTGGTATCCATCGCCTCAGCTAACGGTGTATCTGGATAAATCGCTGGATGACAACGCGGCGCAGGCGGTTATCACGCAGCTTCAATCTGAAGATGGCGTTGATAAAGTCAATTATCTCTCGCGCAATGAAGCGATGGGCGAATTCCGCAACTGGTCTGGTTTTGGCGGCGCGTTGGATATGCTGGAAGAAAACCCACTGCCTGCGGTGGCGATCATTACGCCAAAAATGAGTTTTCAGGATTCCACCACGCTGACGACGTTGCGTGACCGCGTGGCATCGACGCAGGGTGTGGATGAAGTGCGGATGGACGACAGCTGGTTTGCGCGTCTGGTGGCGCTGACCAATCTGGTCGGGCAAATTTCTGCGACGATTGGCGTCCTGATGATTGTTGCCGTCTTCTTGGTGATCGGTAATAGCGTACGTCTGAGTATTTTCAGCCGCCGTGAAACGATCAACGTGATGAAGCTGATTGGTGCGACGGACGGTTTTATTCTACGTCCGTTCCTGAACGGTGGTGCGGCAATGGGCGTGGGTGGTGCGATACTGTCGTTGATTCTCTCGCAGGCGCTGGTTTGGAAGCTGGATGCCGTGGTAGCGCAGGTTGCTGCTGTTTTCGGCACGACGTTTGCCGTCAAAGGGTTGAGCTGGGATGAGTCCCTGCTGCTGCTGTTAATCGCTGGCATGATTGGCTGGTTGGCCGCTTGGCTGGCAACCGTGCAACATTTACGCCGTTTTACACCACAGTAAGCGTTTTCTGGTATAATTATCCCCTGTAATTCAGACTGTATTGCAGGGGAAACCTCCTCAGCGACATCTCTTCTTTGCATTTCCCGCTGCGTTTTCCCCTTGGTTTCTTGTACGCTGACGTCTTGTTTGTCTCCTGCTTGATCTCTGGCATGAGGTGAATAAAATACTAGGAACTTGCGAGCGAAATCACAGTCTGAATAGACAGATTTTAAGGTTTCAATAAATACGCTTTAAGGTGCCGCATTTTGCCATTTTCGCGCAAAACGATGCGGCGAAGCAGTGCTAAGATAGTCGACTGCAATATGATGAGTAGAGCAACTGAGAGGGTTGAATGACCAAAGATATGCAAACTTTCACCTTAGTTCCCCAGGGCAGTCTGGAAGGGTATATTCGTGCCGCCAATGCCTATCCGATGCTGACGGCGGAGGAAGAGCGGGCGCTGGCTGAACGACTGCATTATCAGGGCGATCTGGATGCGGCTAAGCACCTGATTCTGTCACACCTGCGCTTTGTTATTCACGTTGCCCGTAACTATTCCGGCTACGGCCTGCCGCAGGCAGACCTGATTCAGGAAGGGAATATCGGCCTGATGAAAGCGGTTCGTCGCTTCAACCCAGAGGTTGGCGTGCGTCTGGTTTCTTTTGCTGTGCACTGGATCAAAGCAGAAATTCATGAATACGTGCTGCGTAACTGGCGTATCGTGAAAGTGGCGACCACCAAAGCACAGCGTAAGCTGTTCTTTAACCTGCGGAAGACGAAAACGCGCCTCGGCTGGTTTAACCAGGATGAAGTCGAACTGGTCGCGCGCGAACTTGGCGTGACCAGCAAGGACGTGCGCGAGATGGAATCCCGCATGGCGGCGCAGGACATGACGTTCGATCCGACGCCGGAAGAGGATTCGCACGATGGCAAAGCGATGTCGCCAATGCTTTACCTACAGGATAAATCGTCTGACTTTGCCGATGGCATTGAAGAGGATAACTGGGACACGCATGCGGCCGATAAGCTCACCTACGCGCTGGAAGGGCTGGATGAACGTAGCCAGCACATTATTCGTGCCCGCTGGCTGGATGATGACAACAAATCCACCTTGCAGGAACTGGCCGACCAATACGGTGTTTCCGCAGAGCGTGTGCGTCAGTTGGAAAAGAATGCGATGAAAAAGTTGCGAGCGGCGATAGAAGCGTAATCGCTCTCATCATCTCTTTCTGTAGCGACCGGGTAATGCCCGGTCGTTTTGTTTTTGTCTGGGGTCAATCCAGCTTATCTGGATTGAGTTCGTCAAGAATCAGCGGCGTTTCTTTTCTGCGAATATAGCGCCAGCCGCCGGATACGGGTGAAAAGCCGCAAGACACCATAAATCGCGCCAGCACTTCCTCTTTGATCGCGGCATGATTAGCCGTGGCCAGCCACCACTCGTTTACTTCAGGAAGCTGACGGCGGGCCTCATCAACCAAAAGTTGCCCTACGCCTCGTCGACGCGTAACTTCACGCACCATCATATCGCTCAGTTCTGCATAGTCCCCCGCAATTTCGACCAGCATTCCTCCGAGTAACCGATCGTTAAAACGTGCGGCAAAGAGTCGTCGAGTCGGTTTGAGTCCCGCTTCTAATAAATCAATGTTTTGATGCGGCCAGATTTTCGCCAGATCAATTTTATCCTGGGGGCTGAATTGGGTGAGGCATTCAACGGCTAGTTTCATTTTTATCGGCACTCCATCATATGAGTGAAGAATAATGTAGTTGTCTTGTAGTGGAACAGTTGTGTAATTTGATCGTTATGGTTAATAGGGCAAATGTTTTTCTCATTCTTCGTTTTTCGAGTAATCCATCAACAATTAATGCATAAAGTAGAATATCTGACTATATATAAATTGAATGCTGGTTTTTGCATCTGGTGTTTTGTGCTGTTTGCTCCGCTTGTTTCTGACAGAGTGAGTTGATTTGCAGCATAAAATTCCTGTTTAATAATATGAAAAATAAAGCCTTCTTAGAAAACATTACTAATAATAACCTAAGCCTTTCTTACTTATAAGAAAATAGCAGGTTATAGCAGAAGGCGGTCAGGTTTTCGGCAATATCCATAATGACAGATGGGGTAAAAAGAATGAAATTCAGTAAAGGTAAAGTATTGCTGATGGGTTGTATGGCTGCGGCGTTTAGCCACGCGGTCAGCGCTGCCGATATTAAGGTTGCGGTTGTTGGCGCAATGTCTGGCCCAGTTGCGCAATATGGCGATATGGAGTTCATTGGCGCGCGTCAGGCTATTGCCGATATCAACGCAAAAGGCGGCGTAAATGGTAACAAGCTGGTTGGCGTTGAATATGATGACGCGTGCGACCCTAAGCAGGCAGTTGCCGTAGCGAACAAAGTCATCAACGACGGTATCCGTTATGTGATTGGTCATCTGTGTTCTTCCTCCACGCAGCCTGCGTCTGATATTTATGAAGAAGAGGGCGTGATCATGATTACGCCTGCGGCAACCAACGCCGACTTGACCACGCGCGGCTACAAAATGGTGTTGCGCACGACGGGGCTGGATTCCGATCAGGGGCCAACTTCAGCAAAATACATCGTCGAAACTGTCAAACCGCAGCGTATTGCCGTGGTTCATGACAAACAGCAATATGGTGAAGGTCTGGCCCGTTCTGTTCAGGATAGCCTGAAAAAAGCCGGTGCGAATGTTGTGCTGTTTGAAGGTGTGACGGCGGGTGATAAAGATTTCTCTACACTGGTTGCACGTCTGAAGAAAGAGAACGTCGATTTCGTTTATTTCGGCGGCTACTACCCGGAAATGGGGCAGATTCTGCGTCAGGCACGTCAGGCTGGTATGACAACCAAGTTCATGGGCCCAGAAGGCGTGGGTAACTCTTCGCTATCTAACATTGCAGGCGATGCATCTGAAGGTATGCTGGTGACGTTGCCGAAGCGTTACGATCAGGTTCCTGCTAACCAACCCATTGTCGATGCGCTGAAAGCCAAGAAACTGGATCCAACGGGTCCGTTCGTCTGGACGACTTATGCTGCGCTGCAATCGCTGACCACCGCGATGACACGTACCGGCAGCGATGAGCCGGAAAAACTGGTTGCGGATCTGAAAGCGAAATCTGTGGATACCGTAATGGGACCATTAAGCTGGGATGCAAAAGGCGACCTGAAAGGGTTTGAATTTGGCGTATTTGAGTGGCACAAAGACGGTACTTCCAGCGCAGTGAAATAATCATCATGCAGAGGAGCAGGGGGCGAGCGAATATACCGTTACCTGTCTCTTCGGTGTGGAGAACATTCTCCGCCTTCTGAGTCTGTACCACTACTAATCCCTCAATACCGAAGCCCCCGTTGCCGCAAGGTGCGGGGGCAGCATTTAAGGTTAAGGTATGTCCGAGCAGTTCCTTTACTTTTTTCAGCAGATGTTCAACGGCCTTACGTTGGGCAGTACTTATGCGCTGATCGCCATTGGCTACACCATGGTTTACGGCATTATCGGCATGATTAACTTCGCGCACGGCGAAGTGTATATGATCGGTAGCTACGTCTCCTTTATTGTGATCGCGGCCCTGATGATGATGGGCATCGATGCTGGTTGGCTCCTGATTGGTGTCGCCTTCATTGCCGCCGTGGTCATTTCCAGCGCTTATGGCTGGAGTATCGAACGGGTGGCCTACCGACCTGTTCGATCGTCAAAGCGTCTGATCGCGCTGATTTCTGCCATCGGGATGTCCATTTTCCTGCAAAACTACGTCAGCCTGAATCAGGGCTCGCGTGATGTTGCGCTGCCGAGTCTGGTGACCGGCCAGTGGGTGCTGGGCGAAAGCAATGGCTTTGCCGCCACCATTAGTACCATGCAGTTGACCATCTGGATTGTTACGTTCCTCGCCATGCTGGCGCTGACGCTATTCATTCGCTATTCCCGTATGGGACGCGCCTGCCGCGCCTGTGCTGAAGACCTGAAAATGGCAAGCCTGCTGGGTATCAGCACCGATCGCGTCATCTCTCTGACCTTTGTCATTGGCGCGCTTATGGCTGCCGTTGCAGGTGTGCTGCTGGGACAATTTTACGGCGTTATCAACCCCTACATCGGCTTCATGGCCGGAATGAAAGCCTTTACGGCTGCGGTATTGGGTGGGATTGGCAGTATTCCTGGCGCGATGATCGGGGGGCTAATTCTGGGCGTTGCCGAAGCGCTGACGTCCGCTTACCTGAGCACGGAATACAAAGATGCGGTGTCATTTGCGCTGCTGATTGTGGTGCTGTTGGTGATGCCAACCGGTATTCTGGGTCGCCCGGAGGTTGAGAAAGTATGAAGCAGCTCAACCTGTTTAATGCGTTTGTTTCCGCGTTCATGTTGCTGGTGTTAGCCTCGTTTTTAATGGGCATGCAACTGGCGCTGGATGGCACCAAACTGGTGGTACGTGGTGCCGATGAAGTTCGCTGGTATTGGATTGGCGCGGGCTGCATCGTGGTGTTTTTCTTCCAGTTGATTCGCCCCTTCTTCCAGCAAAGCATCAAGAAATTTTCGGCTCCATCGCTGGTGCTGCCGAGCTTTGATGGCAGTACGCCACGGCAGAAGATATTAGCTGCGGCATTGATTATCGCCGCCATCGCCTGGCCGTTTTTGGTATCACGCGGTACGGTTGACATCGCCACCCTCACGCTGATTTACGTGATGCTGGGTCTGGGCTTGAACGTTGTGGTTGGCCTGTCTGGTCTACTGGTATTGGGGTACGGCGGGTTTTACGCCATTGGCGCGTATACCTATGCCCTGCTAAATCACTATTACGGATTGGGCTTCTGGGAAAGCCTGCCGCTGGCGGGCATGGTAGCAGCGCTGTCCGGCTTCTTGTTGGGGTTCCCTGTGCTACGGTTGCGCGGCGATTATCTGGCGATTGTGACGCTAGGGTTCGGCGAAATTGTCCGTATCCTGTTGCTGAATAATACCGAAATTACCGGTGGCCCGAACGGCATCAGCCAGATCCCTAAGCCGACCTTCTTTGGCCTGGAATTCGGTCGCAGCGCGCGCGATGGCGGTTGGGATACGTTCCACAACTTCTTCGGTCTGCAATATGACCCCAGTGACCGCATTATCTTCCTGTATCTGGTCGCGTTGCTGTTGGTCGTGTTGACCCTGTTTGTGATTAACCGGCTGCTGAGAATGCCGCTGGGACGTGCGTGGGAAGCGCTACGTGACGACGAAATTGCCTGTCGTTCTCTGGGCCTGAGTCCAACGCGTATTAAGCTGACCGCCTTTACCATCAGCGCCGCGTTCGCTGGGTTTGCCGGTACGCTGTTTGCGGCGCGGCAGGGATTCGTCAGCCCGGAATCGTTCACGTTCGCTGAATCTGCCTTTGTGCTGGCTATCGTCGTGCTGGGTGGAATGGGCTCGCAGTTTGCGGTCATTCTCGCTGCAATCCTGCTGGTGGTGTCTCGTGAACTGATGCGCGATCTGAATGAATACAGCATGCTGTTGCTGGGTGCATTGATGGTTCTGATGATGATTTGGCGTCCGCAGGGTCTGCTGCCGATGAAGCGTCCTGAGATGAAGTTGAAAGTCGCGAAGAAGGAAGAGCAAGCATGAGCACGCAGCCACTGTTATCAGTCAGAGGTCTGATGATGCGTTTTGGCGGCCTGCTGGCGGTCAACAATGTTGAAATGGACATTCATGCTGGCGAAATCGTCTCGCTGATCGGCCCGAATGGGGCGGGTAAAACCACGGTCTTTAACTGTCTGACCGGTTTTTATCGTCCGAGTGGCGGTACTATTATGCTGCGCGATCGTCATCTGGAAGGATTACCCGGACAGGCTATTGCCCGTATGGGCGTGGTGCGTACGTTCCAACACGTTCGCCTCTTCCGTGAAATGACGGTGATCGAGAATCTGTTGGTCGCGCAGCATCAGCACCTGAAAAGCGGCGTGTTTGCCGGGCTGTTGAAAACGCCGAGCTTTCGTCGTGCGGAAGCCGATGCGCAAGAGCGCGCTGCGGTGTGGCTGGAGCGTATCGGCCTGCTGGATTTAGCGAACCGCCAGGCGGGAAATCTGGCTTACGGCCAGCAGCGCCGTCTGGAAATTGCCCGCTGTATGGTGACGCGGCCTGAGTTGTTGATGCTCGATGAGCCCGCCGCCGGTCTGAACCCGAAAGAAACTGACGAGTTAAATCAGCTGATTGCGGAACTGCGCGATAGCCATCAGGTGTCTGTTTTGCTGATCGAACATGATATGAAGCTGGTCATGGGGATTTCCGACCGGATTTATGTCGTCAATCAGGGAACGCCGCTGGCACAAGGCACCCCAGCTGAAATTCGTAACAACCCGGATGTCATCCGTGCATATCTGGGTGAAGGATAACGTTTATGCTGTCATTACATCAGGTTTCCGCCCACTACGGAAAAATTCAGGCGCTGCATCAGGTTAGCCTGCATATTAATCAGGGCGAGATTGTCACGTTGATCGGTGCGAACGGTGCCGGTAAAACGACGCTGCTGGGTACGCTGTGCGGCGATCCGCGTGCGACGGAAGGTACTATTACATTTGACGGTAAGGACATCACGCACTGGCAGACTGCACAGATTATGCGTGAAGCTATCGCGATTGTGCCGGAAGGCCGTCGCGTCTTTTCTCGCATGACGGTAGAAGAAAATCTGGCGATGGGTGGGTTCTTTGCCGAGCGCGATCAGTATCAGGAACGCATTGCGCGCGTCTACGATCTGTTTCCGCGTCTGTATGAGCGCCGTGCTCAGCGTGCCGGTACCATGTCCGGTGGTGAGCAGCAGATGTTGGCGATTGGCCGTGCGTTGATGAGCCAGCCGCGCTTGCTGCTGCTGGACGAACCGTCGCTGGGGCTGGCGCCGATTATCATTCTGCAAATTTTTGATACTATCCAGCAATTGCGCGAAGAAGGCATGACCATCTTCCTGGTGGAACAAAATGCCAATCAGGCGTTGAAGCTGGCCGACCGGGGTTATGTACTTGAAAACGGGCATATCGTGTTGGAAGATACCGGTGCGGCATTGTTAGCTAATGAAGCGGTACGTTCGGCCTATCTGGGCGGATAATTGAAGTTTTGTTGAAAGGTTAAGAAGACATGGCCATTGAAGGGTTGCTAGCGCACCGCATCGCTCAGTTAAAAAGTTCTGCCATCCGTGAACTGCTGAAACACAGCAAGATGGAAAATATTATCTCGCTGGCTGGCGGGATTCCGTCAGATGCATTGTTTGATTTCGAAGGGTTAAACCAAGCCACACAGTTAGCGATTACTGAACAGCCGAAAACGGCATTCCAGTATGGTTTAACTGAAGGCAGCGGCGTGTTACGCGATCGCATCGCCGACCTGTGCGCCCTGCGCGGTGTAAAAACACGCGGTGACGATATTGTCGTGACGGCAGGTTCACAGCAGGCGCTGGACTTAATCATGCGCTCTATGGTCGATCCTGGCGATGTGTTCGTCGTTGAACGTCCGACTTACCTGGCGGCGCTGCAAACGCTGGAACTGGCGCAGGCAAATGTGATGTCGGTGTCATCCGATGCCAATGGCATGGTAGTCGAGGAACTGGAAGAGCTACTGAAGACACAGCGTATCAAAGGTGTCTATATCGTCCCGAACTTCGGTAACCCGAGCGGTGTTACGCTGAGCTATGAGCGCCGCCTGCTATTGGTTCAACTGGCGGAGCGCTACGGTTTTGTCATTATCGAAGACGATCCCTATGGTGAGCTACGCTTCACTGACGAGCGCAACCCGACGCTGTTCCAACTGGCACAGGATAAACTGGGCAGCACGGAATACGTGCTGTATACCTCCACGTTCTCGAAAGTGTTGGCACCGGGTCTACGTCTTGGTTGGGCGATTTTGCCGGATTGGTTGTTGCACAAGGTGGCGATTATCAAACAGGCTGCGGATCTGCACGCTAGCGCACTGTCGCAGACCGTCGCAGAATGCTATCTGGGGCTGGGACGTCTGGAAACGCAGATCGAAAAAATTCGCCACGCCTATAAGCACAAAGGCGAACTGTTGGCACAGCTGGTCGAGAAGGAACTGGGTGATGTGATCACCTTCAACCAACCGAAAGGGGGGATGTTCCTGTGGGCGAAGTTCCGTCAGGACGATTTCAACACGACGGAATGGCTGAAAAAGACGCTGGAACAAGGTGTTGTCTTTGTGCCGGGCGAATTCTTCTTCCCAGAC
The DNA here is from genome assembly GCF_004137795.1 of Pectobacterium zantedeschiae. Classification (GTDB taxonomy): domain Bacteria; phylum Pseudomonadota; class Gammaproteobacteria; order Enterobacterales; family Enterobacteriaceae; genus Pectobacterium; species Pectobacterium zantedeschiae. The sequence continues at coordinate 93,477 of NZ_NWTM01000003.1, read as the reverse complement.
AATATCGATTACTCAACGTTGCGTCTGTCCTTTGCGACGGCAACGGATGAGCAAATGCATGAAGCGGTAGCTCGCCTGCGTCGGGCGTTGTAATCGCCGATAGCAGGCAACCCGTTGATGTAAAAGCCGCTGATATTTCAGCGGCTTTTCTTTTTAGCGTTAATAGCCTTTATTGGTGTTAAGCAGCGATGCGTTTAAAAAGTTTCCCAGTTGGTGTTACTCGAATGCCCAGCTAACGCCAGTTTTGGTTTGGACCGCGTTGCCACCGGTAGTACGGCTCGCTGTGGCTGAATGCCGTCGATTTTGAAAACGCCCATCAACTCAACCAGATTTCTGGCCTGTTGGCTCAGGCTGTCTGCGGCAGAAGCCGATTCTTCAACTAGCGCCGCGTTCTGCTGGGTAACCTGATCGAGCTGATTCACCGCATCATTGACCTGAGAAACGCCCTGCTCCTGCTCATGCGTAGTCAGGCCGATCTCATTGATAAGATTGGCGACGCGCTGCGACTGCTCTACCACTTCTTCTATAGTGACTCCCGCTTCGTTAACTAACAGCTCTCCCGCTTCCACTTTCCCTACGCTGATACCAATAAGATCTTTGATCTCGCGTGCAGCGGAAGCAGAGCGTTGAGCCAGTGAACGAACTTCTCCGGCCACTACCGCGAATCCGCGTCCTTGTTCTCCGGCTCGTGCGGCTTCGACGGCGGCGTTGAGTGCCAGAATATTGGTCTGGAAAGCAATTCCGTCTATTACACCAATAATATCGCCAATTTTACGTGAACTTGCGGTGATCTCTTCCATTGTCCGCACAACATTGTTGACGACATCTCCTCCTTTACGGGCGGCGGCACTGGCGGAATTGGCGAGCTGTGTGGCGGTGCGTACGGTGTCGGCGTTCTGTTTAACCGTGGTATTCATTTCCTCCATGGAGGCTGCGGTTTCTTGCAGGTTAGCGGCCTGTTCTTCCGTGCGCTGACTGAGGTCGGTATTGCCCATCGCAATCTGGTTGGCTCCTGTGGCGATAGACTCACTGCTTTGATGAACCTGCCCGACGATATTACTCAGACTTTGGCGCATGTCCTCCATTGCTGCGAGGACGCTGGTGGTATCTCCATCGCGCCGTTCAATGTTGATAGCAAGATTCCCCTGTGCAACCTGACGGGTAATCTCCAGCGTATAGGCGGGTTCTCCACCGAGCTGACGTTTGATTTTCCGAGTGATCCACCAGGCAACAATGCCTCCCAGTAGGGCAGAACACAGTGCGATGATTAGCATTAGGGTGCCAGCGTGTAACGCATTATTCTCGGATTCATTGGCGAGAGTGACGGTCAGTTTTTTTTGCATCTCAACCATTTTATCCAGAATGTCGAATACGCTTGCTTGCGTGGTACGTACTTCCGACAGCAGGAAATTACGAAATGCATCGTGCTCGCTGGACATGGCGAGATCGATGGCTTTTTTCATACTGCTGGTATACGCGGGGCGAGCCTGATCCAACGTGGCGAGCAGCGTTTTAGCCTCGTTATCTACTGCATTTTTACGTATTTGCACGAGCAAATCGCTATTACGTGCGATGGTTTGCTCAATGCGATCTTTTTCCACCTTCATTTGTTGTTGGTCGGTCAGAAGTGCAATATTTCTGATGGAGCGTGCCGCTATGTTGACGTTGTCTTTAACTTCCTGCATGAGCAGAAGATTAGTTATACGCATTTGTGACAAAAGCTGAATGTTTCCCCCAAGTTTTTCTAGCTGAACGCGACCCAATATGGCGACTAAGAATCCAAGAACGATAATTAGCGTAAAGCCTGTTCCTAACATTTTTCCCAAACTCATATTCTTCATGATGTTCCTTTTTTATTTATTGAAGTCTGACACGGCAGGTGTCGTTATTTTATGTTAGGGGTTATGGTACAGACGCGATTTCCCCTGCGAACTCCATTGCTTTCATCATTCCACTTATCTCCCAACGGTTCTTCGATACAGGAATGCTGGCGGCATTGACGTCCCCGACGCTGCATTGGCGAAGGGGAGTGAACGTCGCTTTCATACCTATAGGGAATGGCTGTTGAGAATATTTACAGGCCAGAGAATGACAAATTAAGTGTAGATAATCATGTGGTAGGTTGATGGCGGAATAAACGTAACAAAAACCTCTAATTTATTAGCTGGGGAAAATTTAATATTATTTTCTTATGATGATAAGAATGGATAATAAATACTAATCAATAAATTTATACCCCATAAGAGTTATGTCTTTTCCTCATCACGCATTAGTTTGTAAATCATTATTTCCAGCTGTGTTATTTATTAATGGATGCGGTTTTTTTAACCTTGTTATTTCTTTTATCTTTATGCAATAAAAAGCCGCTGAAGATTCAGCGGCTTTATTCTGTTTACCTCAAGACTTAGGGATTCATCGATCGCCGTGTTCGCTAAAAGGTTTCCCAGTTGTGGCTATCGCTTCCCGTTTTGCCTTTAGGACTTGCGAGAGAGAGTTTCGTGCTGGACGGTCTTTTCAGCGGTGATGTAGTACGCTGTGACGAGCCGCCTTCAACGATAAATACTTTCATCAGTTCTACCAGATGAGCTGCCTGATCGCTCAGGCTATCGGCGGCGGATGTCGATTGCTCAACGAGTGCCGCGTTCTGCTGCGTGACCTGATCGAGCTGGGTAACGGCATCATGAATCTGTGAGACGCCAGATTCTTGTTCCTGCGTGGTAACGCCAATTTCGTTGATTAAGTCGGCAACGTTACGCGCCTGACGCACCAATTCTTCAATTGTCGTTCCCGCATTGCTGACCAGTACGGAGCCTGCCTCGACTTTCTCGACGCTGTGGCCGATCAGCTCTTTAATCTCTTTGGCCGCGGTGGCGGAGCGCTGTGCCAGAGAACGAACTTCGCCTGCCACCACGGCAAAGCCACGACCTTGCTCACCCGCTCGTGCGGCTTCCACGGCGGCGTTAAGTGCCAGAATGTTGGTCTGGAAGGCGATACCGTCGATGACGCTAATGATGTCGCCAATTTTTTGTGAACTGTCGGTAATCTCTTTCATGGTGACAACGATATTGCTGACCGCTTCGCCGCCTTTAGCGGCGGTGTTGCTGGCGGCCTGTGCCAGTTGAGCGGCGTTACGTACGGTGTCCGAGTTCTGGCGTACGGTTTGGCTCATCTCTTCCATCGACGCTGCGGTTTGTTGCAGGTTGGCGGCTTGCTCTTCCGTGCGTTGACTCAGGTCGGTGCTGCCTGCGGCGATCTGGCCAGCGCCTGTCGCGATGGATTCACTGCTTTCACGCACTTGCTCAACAATACCGCTCAGGCTTTCACGCATATGGTTCATCGCAGACAACAGGCTGGTCGTGTCGCCTGCCGCCAGTTCAATCGGTATGGCGAGATTGCCCTGTGCGATTTCCTGCGTGACCTGCGTGGCGTAAGCGGGTTCACCACCCAACTGCTTCTTGATATGACGAGTAATCAGCCAGGCGATGCACACGCCAATCAATGAGGCGATACCAGCCAGTATCAGCAGTGAATTGCCATCATAGTAGGACTCTTCAATCGCATTGGTTGCCGTTTGCGTGGTGTAGTCTTTCTGCAACTGAATCATCGTGTTCAGATTGTTAAAAAGTTTGGTTTGTATTGGCTCAAGCTGGGTTTTGACTAACTCGATGGACTCTGCTTGTTTATCATTGAGCGATAGGGCGACGGACTGACGGCCCACGGTGGCAAATTCGGTGCGATTTTGCTGAAGTTCACCCAGAATATTGCGAACCTCTTTTGCTTGTAAATTTTCTTCCAGTTGAGTGACGAGCTTTGCGTTTCTGGCGCTAGTGGTTTCAATCAGTTTTTGATTGTCCTCCAGAACCTTTCTTTCCGTTGTGATCAGCATGCGCAACGTGGCTTTGATCGTTACGTTCAGGTTGTCTTTCAATTCTTGCAGCACGATAAGATTGGCAAGATGGTTTTTGGCAAGGTTGTCAGTCGTATTACCGAGGCCAACCAGATGCATTCTGCCGAAAATGGCCACCAATAGGCCGATAATAATAACAATGGCAAACCCCGAACCGACCTGGGTACCCAGTTTCATTTTTTTTGTACGCTGCATGTTATCCTCATGACTTATTGACGATATTTATTGTTATTAAGCTGATTTTCTTCCGTACTACGGAAGCAATGTGCTGGCGCGGTCCCTGATCCCTTTGATGAATAACTAACCAGTCCACTCAGGAATATCGGCATTTTTCGGGAAAACATTGATTTTAATTCTTGCTGCTGCGGCATGGCGCACGATGATGAAAAAAACAAAAGCGTCTTGTGTGGGGCTGGTGGTGAAGAGAGGTGAACGTAAACTAGGGGAGGCATGATCCTCCCCCAGGTCTGGAATCAGAACTGTTCCCAGTTTTGGCTATTGCTTCCCACGCTGCTTTTAGGGTTGGCGAGAGAAGGCCTTGCGCTGGTCGGCCTTTTCAACTGCGGTGCAATACGCTGTGATGAGCCGCCTTCAACGATAAATACCTTCATCAGTTCTACCAGATGGGCAGCCTGATCGCTCAGACTATCGGCAGCGGAAGCGGATTGCTCAACGAGTGCGGCGTTCTGCTGTGTGACCTGATCGAGCTGGTTAACGGCATCATGAATTTGCGAAACGCCGGATTCTTGTTCCTGCGTGGTGACGCCAATTTCGTTGATGAGATCGGCAACGTGGCGCGCTTGACGAACCAACTCTTCGATCGTCGTTCCCGCATCGCTGACCAGCGTGGAACCCACCTCGACTTTCTCGACGCTGTGGCCGATCAGCTCTTTAATCTCTTTGGCCGCAGTGGCAGAGCGTTGTGCCAGTGAACGAACTTCTCCAGCGACTACCGCAAAGCCACGACCTTGCTCGCCTGCCCGTGCGGCTTCCACGGCGGCGTTAAGCGCCAGAATGTTGGTCTGGAAGGCGATCCCGTCGATGACACTAATGATGTCGCCAATTTTTTGCGAGCTGCTAGTAATCTCTTTCATGGTGACAACAATATTGCTGACGGCTTCTCCGCCTTTAGCGGCGGTGTTGCTGGCGGCCTGCGCCAGTTGAGCGGCGTTACGTACGGTATCCGAGTTCTGGCGTACGGTTTGGCTCATCTCTTCCATCGATGCTGCGGTTTGTTGCAGGTTCGCCGCCTGTTCTTCCGTGCGCTGGCTAAGATCGGTGCTGCCTGCGGCGATCTGGCTGGCACCGGTTGCGATAGATTCACTGCTTTCACGTACCTGTTCAACAATGCTACTCAGGCTTTTGCGCATACCGTTCATTGCTGCCAGTACACTGCGGTCATCACCGGGACGTAGGTTGACTGCTACCGCCAGGTTTCCCTGTGCAACCGCCTGAGCGATCTGTGCGGCGTAGGCCACCTCGCCCCCCAATAAGCCTTTGATGGTACGGGTAATCAGTACAGAAACCAAAATACCGACGAGAACCGCAATCGCCGCGTAGAAGATCAGAGTGTTACCATCTGCGCGTGCTTCCAGCATGGCGCTTGTCGTCATCTCCAACGTCCGTTTTTTCTGCAATTCTGTCATGCTGTCCAGTGCGGCGAAAACGGGGGCCTGCGTAATTTGCATTTCATTGACCATGAGCTGCACGGCTCGTGCTCTTTCTTCGGCGTTTTCAGATATGCCCAGTTCTACGGCCTTATTCACGGCATCCCGATAGGCGGGGCGAGCCTGCGTCAAGCGCTCCAACGAGTCGCGAGATTCTGACTCAGACAGGTGGGAATACAGTTTGGTCAGGATTTCGGTATTGCGGGCAATTTGCTGATCGATCAGGCGCTTCTCTTCCTGAATACGGTTCCTGTCATCGGTCAGGCCAATATTACGCACTGAACGTGCTACGGCATCAAACCCGCCTTTGGCATCTTGTATCAGGATCAGACCGGACAAATTTTTTTCTGAGAGCGATTCAATATCTTCACCCAGATCGACCAGATGCATGCGTCCCAGAACAGCGACCATCAAACCGATGATAATGACAGAGGCGAAGCCAGTACCCAGCATGGTGCCAAGCTTCATTTTTGCTAAAAAATTCATAGTATTCCTTTATTATTTTTCATCGGTTGATGCTGGCCCTGCCTTACGAATTAGGCATTTTCTACGAGAGGTCAGGAATAGGGCGTATTTCTGATTACATCATGTATTGGTATGCAGACTTGTTTAGCGGTGGTTAGGGAACTCGCGGTCCCTTACCCCATATGTATTATAAGGACTGCGTGTGAATAGTCAGATGTGGAATATAAGAGTAAAACAGGCGTATTTTCTGGCATAAGGAAAAAACCGCTGAATGTCAGCGGTTTTCCGTAGGCAGAACGCGATGACGCTTACATGACCAACCAAAGCGCCCAGGTGAAAAGGAACCCGGCTAACCCGAGGATCGTCGTTAGCACCGTCCAGGTGCGCAGTCCATCGGCGACGGACAGCCCCAGATATTTGGTAACAATCCAGAAACCAGAATCATTCACGTGCGATAGGCCTAATCCGCCAAAACAGGCAGAGAGCGTCACCAGCACCAACTGCATTTGGTTCAGGCCACTGACGGCTTCACTTAACAAGCCGCAGGTGGTGAGAATGGCGACGGTAGCTGAACCTTGCGAGGCTCGCAGCGCCAATGACAAGATAAACGCGGCGGGCACCAGCGGCAGGTGAATGCTGGTTAACGTATCCGCCAGCGCTTTACCGATGCCTGATTCCACCAGCACTTTACCGAATACACCACCCGCACCAGTCACCATGATGACCATCGCAGCAGCAGGCATCGCATCGCCCATCACGCCGCTGGCTTTTTCCAACGACCAGCCACGACGCAGGGCAATTAGCCAAAACGCTAATGCCAGCGCAATCAGCAGTGCCACGGCGGGTGAACCAACCAGTGACATCACGTTACGCACCGGATGTCCGGCAGGCAAAATGGTGGCAGACACGGTGCCGAGCATAATGATGGCGATAGGAATGGCGATCAGCGCGGCGACCAAACCTGCCGAAGGAGCAGACGCAGGAGCCGTGTCCGGCGTGCTGTCTTCCGGTTTCGCCAACTGCAACTGCTCTAGTACCTCGACAGAAAGCGCATATTTACGGCGGTTCATGGCTTTAGCCGCCCAGTAACTGATGATACCGACCGGAATCGACACCAGCAGGCCAATGATGGTCAGCCAGCCGATATCTGCATTCAACAGGCCAGCCGCGGCAACCGGGCCAGGGTGCGGTGGCAGAGCGACGTGCACCGTCAGCATCACACCTGCGACGGGCAAACCGAATTTAATTGGGGAGACTTTAGCGACCTTCGCAAAGCCGTAAATAATCGGGGCGAGGATAATAAAGCCGACATCGAAAAAGACCGGAATACCCAGAATAAAAGCGGCAATGGTTAATGCTGCCACCATCAATCCCGGTCCCATTAATTGGGCAAAGCGGTGCGCTAAGGATTCCGCACCGCCGGACACTTCGATCATTCTGCCGAGCATGGCGCCGAGGCCGATAATAATTGCCACCGAACCGAGAATACCACCCATACCGGAAGTAATGACTTTCATCACTTCAGCAGTAGGAATACCGGTTGCCAGAGCAACAAGCAAGCTCACGACCAGCAGGGCGACAAAGGGCTGAATTTTAAATTTAATGACCATCAGCAGCAGGAGTAACACCCCGGCGATAGCGATGCAGAGTAAGAGCGAGGTGGCCATATTCTTATCCTCATTGACCCATTGTTTTCAATTCAGAGGCTGAAAAGGTATTGGGTTATTGTTTTATTTGAAGAAAAGGGTGACCTGACTCCCGCATTGGAATAATGCAGGAGTCTGACCTTTTCTCGTATTTTATAAATGTGTCTCTGGTGTTTGCTTGTTTATAAAATAGTAATGCGTTGTTGCGAGAATTTATTTCTTCAGCCAGGGTTTAGCCCATCCCAACCCGTCCTCTGTTTTGCCACGCGGATTATATTCACAGCCAACCCAGCCGGAATAATTCACGCGATCCAGTTCGGCAAAGATGAACGGGTAATTAATTTCCCCTTCATCAGGTTCATGCCGTGCCGGAACCGAAGCAATTTGAATATGTCCGATGCGGCCATCTAAATCGTGAATAATTTGCGTCAGGTTGCCATCGACAATTTGCGCGTGGAAGAAGTCCAACTGAATGTAGACATTCGGTCGGTCGATCAGATTGGCTAATTCCAGCGCCTGATACTGACTGGCGAACAGGTAATTCGGTTTCACCTTCGCACTCAGTGCTTCAATCATGATATTGATGCCGTGCGGTGCGAATTTATCCGCCGCGTAGCGCAGGTTATCGATGAAGGTCTGCTGATAGGCTGCGCGGTCTTCACCGGGTGGCACGACGCCCCCCATTACCAGGACTGAAGGACACTTCAGAGCCAACGCATATTCCAATGCGTTATCGATATCCCGGCGGGCATCCTCAATGCGGTCGGGCAGGGCAGATACGCCCCACTCGCCTGCGGCGATATTGCCGGGCGCAGTATTGAACAACACCTGTTTCAGGCCATTTTCCCGCAGCTTTTCTGCCAGCAGCGGTGCCGGATATTCATAAGGAAACAGGTACTCGACGGAGGTAAAGCCGGCATCGGCAGCGGCTTTAAAGCGATCGAGAAACGGAACGTCGGTAAACAGCATAGAAAGATTGGCAGCAAACTTAGGCATGGTTAGTTCCTCGGTAAAAATGTCTCATCAAGAGATACCCGTCATACTTCAAGCCGCTTGTTCGTTGGCTTCCCTTACTCACCCCAGTCACTTACCTGAGTAAGCTCCCGGGGACTCGCGCGGTTGCCGCCTTCACGCAACTCGAATTATTTAGGGGATAGCTCTGCAATATCGTCAGCGGTGAGGTAGCGAATTTTGCGGTCACCGAGAATAAAAATTAGCTTGGCGGTTTCTTCCAGCTCTTCCATGTTGTCCGCCGCCGCACGCAAATCTTTGCCAGTGACGACCGGGCCGTGGTTAGCCAGTAAAAACGCTTTATAACGTGGGGCTAGCTTCGCCAGATCTTCACCGAGCCGCGCATCGCCGGGGCGGTAATAAGGGACGACAGGGACTTTACCAACGCGCATCACCACATAGGGCGTGAACGGCTTGATGGCATCCTGCGTATCGAGCCCTTCCAGACACGAAAGCGCCGTCAGGTAGGTGCTGTGCAGGTGAACGATCGCTTTGCATTCGGGATCGTTACGGTAAATCGACAAGTGAAAGCTGACCTCTTTCGACGGCTTATCGCCAGAGATCCACTCGCCGCTCAGGCTGACTTTGGACAGCCGCTCGGCATCTAGTTCGCCGAGGCAGGAGCCGGTCGGCGTTGCCAGCAGCGTACCGTCATCCAGCAGAAGAGAAAGATTGCCCGCTGAACCGGTGGCGTAGCCGCGTTGGAAAAAAGACGCACCTAATTTAACCATCTCCGCACGTGCGCGCTGCTCGCTGTTCAGCGCGGCTTCAGTGTTGTGGTGTTTTTCACTCATGCGGCAAACTCCTTTTGGGCGCGGGCAAAAAAGTCTTCATCACCGAAATTGCCGGATTTCAACGCCAGCGAAAGCGGATGAGTGGTGGAACGCACCCACGGTACGCCGGGAGAAATAGATGGCCCGATATGGAACGCGTGAATACCCAGCGTTTGCACCACGATGCTGGAGGTTTCCCCACCCGCGATGATGAAGCGCTGAAAGCCGTCTTCTTGAAGCTGTTGGGCGACGGCGGCAAACAGTTTTTCTACCGCCTGACTGCTGGCCTCCGCGCCCCAGCGCTGCTGAATCTGCGCCAGTTCGTCGGGTGAAGACGTGGCGTATAGCAGTGGCGCGAGCGGGTCATCACGATGTGCTTTTACCCAGTCGGTCAGTTCCCGCACGTAGGACTGCTGAGCATCATCGTTTTCTAAGCAGCGGGCGACGTCAATGGCGCGACCTGCCGCCTGTTTCAGGTAGTGAGCGACCTGCTTGTTGGTCATCACTGAGCAGGAGCCGGATAGCACAACGCCTGCGCCAGACTGCTGCTTTCCTGCCTCGGTTGCGGACCCCGTCTGCGCTGTGGGTTCTGCCCACTGACGTGCCAGACCAATCGCCAGGCCAGAGCCTCCGGTAACCAGCTTCATGTCACGCAGCGCCTCGCCCTGCGTCAGCAAGTGCTGTTCGTTCAGCGTATCCAGTACCACATAGCGGATGCTCTGCTCTTTCAACTGCGCCAGCCGCTGTTTGACGGCGTCTGTACCCTGATCCATGACGGCATAGGGCACCAGACCACAGCGTCCAGTTGCCTGTTGTTCCATGACGCGCATCAGGTTGCTGTCTGTCATTGGCGTAACTGGATGGTGACGCATCCCGGATTCAGACAGTAACTGGTCCATCACGAATAAATGGCCTTGATAGACGGTTCTGCCGTTCACCGGCAGCGCCGGAGAGATGATGGTTTGCGTTTCGCCTAACTGCGCTAACAGCGCATCGGTTACCGGACCGATATTACCTTTCGCGGTGCTGTCGAAGGTGGAGCAATATTTAAAGTAGAACTGCTGGCAGCCCTGCTGTTGCAGCCACGCCAGCGCCTTGAGTGAATCCGCCACGGCTTGTTCCACCGGGCAGGAACGTGATTTCAGGCTAATGACGACGGCCTGTGTGTCGACCTTAAAGTCTGATGGTGGTACACCATTGAGCTGCACAGTAGGCAGTCCGTTGTTCACCAGAAAGCTGGCGATATCTGTGGCACCGGTAAAATCGTCGGCAATCACACCTAGTTTGATCATGGCGCCTCCTTCTTTTCCGGCAGCGTAATGCCGTTAAAAATCTTGATGACTGCACTGTCATCTTCTTTACCGAATCCAGCGTTGCTGGCGGCGGTGAACATGTTGAACGCGGTAGAGGCTAACGGCAGCGGGAAATGGAGCGATTTGGCGGTGTCGGTGACCAATCCCAAATCTTTGACGAAGATATCAACGGCCGATTTCGGCGTGTAATCGCCATCGACAACGTGGCGCATACGGTTCTCGAACATCCAGGAATTCCCTGCGGCGTTGGTCACCACGTCGTACATGATATCCAACGGGATATCGGCACGGGCGGCCAGCGCCATGGCTTCTGCCCCCGCGGCGATGTGTACGCCTGCCAACAGCTGGTGGATAATTTTAACCGTTGCGCCCAGTCCGATTTCTTCACCGATGCGATAGACCTTGCCTGCGACGGCATCGAGTACCGGCTTCAGCTTTTCAAAGGCCAGATCGGACCCAGATGCCATCACCGTCATGTCGCCAGCGGCAGCTTTTGCCGCACCGCCGGATACTGGCGCATCTAGCATGACGAGCTGATGCTCGGCCAGACGCTGCTCAATATTTTTGGCATCCTGCGCGGAGATAGTCGAGGACACCATGACTACGGTGCCAGGCTTGAGTTTCGCTGCAACCTGCGGCTCACCGAACAGAATTCCGTTCACCTGTGCGGCGTTTACCACCAGTAGCACGACGGCATCCAGTTTGTCAGCGAAGGCGTCAATACGCGTGTCGGCCTGCACTGCTCCCGCCTCACGTAACCTTTCCAGCGCCTGAGGATTAATATCGACGCCGTATGTCTTCAGACCCGCGTTGATGCAGGACGCCGCAGCGCCAAAACCCATGGAACCCAGACCGATAACGGCGACAGCATAATCAGAAGTCTTTTTCATCGTGGTTGCCTTGTTAAAATTAGTGATTTTTTGTTCTCTGGTGTTAAATATAAGGACTATCAGAACAAATTATGGTGATTCTTATCACATAAATTAACATTGAGGTTGTGATGATTCAGTGTAGTTGAACTCCGTTTACTGCGTGATTTTCATTATTTATGATATTTATCAGTTAATTATTTCTATTTACTCGTTGGTGAATGATGATGGCAGGCATGTCTGGCGTGGTTTATAACGTGAATTTATGGTAATTATCGTCACTAAATGGGGTGTTTCTCACAATCTTTACCAAACTGATTTTATCAGACCAGTGTTATCAAACAGGGAACGGACAGCGTGATTCCAGTAGAACGTCATCAACAGATTCTGGCGCTGATCGCCGAGCGTGGCGCGGTAAGCATCAACGAGCTCACTGAGCGACTGGGGGTGTCGCACATGACGGTGCGGCGCGATGTGCAAAAGCTGGAACAAGACGGCCTGCTGCTGAGCGTCTCCGGCGGCGTGCGCTCGCCTGAACGGCTGGCGATTGAGCCGTCGCATCAGGATAAATCCGTGATGTTTAGCCAGCAAAAAGCGGCGATGGGTAAACTGGCCGCACAACATATCCCGCTCAATAGCTGCATTTATCTGGATGCGGGCACCACCACGCTGTCGCTGGCACGCGAATTGGCCGAACGCGACGATCTCCTGATTGTCACCAACGATTTTGCGATTGCTGCTTTTCTGATTGAGTCCAGCCAGTGCCGTATGATCCACACTGGCGGCACGCTGTGTCGGGAAAATCAATCCTGCGTTGGGGAAGCGGTTGCGCAGGCGCTGCGTAACCTGTTTATCGATATCGCCTTTATCTCCGCGTCTTCCTGGAGCCTGCGTGGGCTGTCCACGCCGAATGAAGACAAAGTGGTCGTGAAACGCGCGGCAGTGGAAGCCAGCAGAAAACGTGTACTGTTGTGCGATACCTCAAAATACGGCCGCATCGCCACCCACCTCGCCACGCCGCTCGACGTCTTCGACAGCATCATCACCGATGACGGCCTGCCTGCCGCCGCCAAAGAAGCGCTAAGCAAAATGGGTGTCGAGGTGCTGGTGGCGGGGTGAGGGGCGTTTACCTGAGCGGATTCTTTAATGCCTTGAGTTTAATCTGTAAATAAACGTATTATCGCAATGTGATTAATTAAATAACCTCATGAAAAAACAAAGGAATGTAAATAATGAGCGTACGTAGTGAAATCATTGATGGCCGACAAGCCTCTGGTGTGACATATGGCTTGATTTATACCGAGGTGCTAGGTTGGATTGATTTAGGCCATGCGAAAGGGGACGATATTAAGGATATTGTCCAACAAATGCATATTGGCGAGAATACTAAAGACGCAATGCCGTACTATGATGTCACCTATAAACAAGGCATGATTGGACTCAGAAGAAGTGTCACTATCAACCGATTTATTAAATGGCGGATAAAGAAAGGAAGGTCTCTTCAAGAAAGGTATAGCATTGCACTTGCTATGATGTTGACCGTAGCTAAACGGTTTGAATCTATGCAGGCATCTTTTCCATTCAATGTCGTTACAGACAGTAGATTTAGTGGGGAAGATCTCGTTTCAGATTTGTTAGGTTTTTATCGAGTGGTTTCTACTCCTAATCCTTTTTATTTATTACGGCCAGTGAGTAAAGAAGAGGCTTTAAAACGATGGGATTTTTATGGCCCTATCGGAAATTTTAAAAACATAGGATTCCGCCCTATTTTATTTCCAGACTTTGAGAAGATGCCGCATGCTCAACCTCGATTGGGGTATCTCCCCTCTTTTATGCAAACAATACAACCCTATAATGATTTTAAGTCAGGAAACGTAGGTATTTCATCCTACGATGGCACTGAAATCATAACGCATTTCTTTGAATAAAATGAAAAAAAAGATAATTATATTACTCGCAGTATCGATCCTAATTGCCTTGCCGCTTATCTATTATTGGCCTGCCATGGTTATTCTGACGGAGGGGAGTTCTCGCTACACGGAACAGGACACCCGACGATATGAAATGCTGACGGACGATATTATCAAAAATTGCCCGCGTATTTCTTCTATCTATGATTTTGGTTATGCCACGGTTGATGGCCCTGCATTGGAAGTCAGCAATATTACGTTTCAAAACACTAATGACGCGACAAATATACGCAGCTATCTAGCGTCGCTTGGTTTTACGCTGAGCTACACAGACACGACGGGTGAGTATTGGAAGTCTACGGATTCAGATAAAACGATACATATAGGAATCATCAACGATCCGAAAACCGTTATTGTTGATGTCATTCGCAAATAGCCCTGATCGGAGTAGCCAGTGCGTTTGAATAGATACGTAGCTTTCCACTTATGACACCTGTCGTCGTCCATGTGTAGTGAAAACCTGTAAAATCTATTTACTGTAGGATAAGCGACTTCTTTACTTATGCCTCTCCTATCTTTGTCACTTTCCCGTCATCTTCCAGTTATTTTTCTGTCATGCGCCCGTGTCATGTTTACCTTCGCATAAAAAACGCCGTGATGATGGCGAACTTAATTGATTGCAGGAGACAGGCATGTTCAACAACACAATTCGTAAAACACATGCTATTCGCACCGCAGCGGCGTGTGTGGCATTCGCGCTGATGAGCGCCGGTGCGCAGGCCGCGACAGAAATTCCTTTTTGGCATTCTATGGAAGGCGAGTTAGGGAAAGAAGTGAATTCTCTGGCTGACCGTTTTAATAAAGAACACAGCGACGTAAAAATTGTACCGGTATACAAAGGTAACTACGAACAGAACCTGGCTGCCGGGATTGCGGCCTATCGCGCTGGGAATGCACCCGCTATTTTGCAGGTCTATGAAGTAGGGACTGCCACCATGATGGCAAGTAAAGCCATCAAGCCTGTTTATGAAGTCTTCAAAGACGCTGGCATTAATTTCGATGAGTCGGTATTCGTGCCGACGGTCTCCGGTTATTACACCGATGCGAAGAGTGGTCACCTGCTGTCGCAGCCGTTTAACAGCTCGACCCCTGTGCTGTATTACAACAAAGATGCCTTTAAGAAAGCCGGTTTAGATCCCGAGCAGCCGCCGAAAACCTGGCAGCAGATGGCTGACTACACCGCCAAACTGCGCGCAGCCGGGATGAAGTGTGGCTACGCCAGCGGCTGGCAGGGTTGGATTCAGATTGAAAACTTCAGCGCCTGGAACGGTCTGCCTGTGGCGACCAAGAATAACGGTTTTGACGGTACTGATGCGGTACTGGAATTCAATAAACCTACTCAGGTCAAACACATTCAGCTGTTGCAGGACATGAACAAGAAGGGTGATTTCACCTACTTCGGGCGCAAGGATGAGCCGACCGAGAAGTTCTACAACGGTGAATGTGCTATGACGACTGCGTCTTCTGGCTCGCTGGCGAACATCCGGGAGCATGCCAAGTTCAACTATGGTGTCGGTATGATGCCGTATGATGCCGATGCAAAAGGCGCGCCGCAGAACGCCATTATCGGTGGAGCCAGCCTGTGGGTTATGGGTGGTAAAGATGCCGCGACTTACAAGGGTGTTGCTGAGTTTATGCAATTCCTGGCGAAGCCAGAAAATGCCGCTGAATGGCACCAGAAAACGGGTTACCTGCCGATCACTACTGCGGCGTATGAGCTGACGCAGAAGCAGGGTTTCTACGAGAAAAATCCAGGTGCGGATATCGCTACGCGTCAGATGCTGAACAAGCCACCATTGCCGTTCACCAAAGGTCTGCGTTTGGGCAATATGCCGCAAATTCGTACCGTCGTGGATGAAGAATTAGAAAGCGTATGGACAGGTAAGAAGACGCCTCAACAGGCGTTGGATAGTGCGGTAGAACGCGGTAACGCGCTGCTGCGTCGCTTCGAGCAGTCAACGAAGTAATACGCTGTTGTTGAGTAATACCGGGCCGAAGGGAATCGGCCTGTTTCTTTTCTGTTTGCAATGAGTTACCGCATGACATCATCCCGCCCCGTATTTCGCAGCAGTTGGTTGCCTTATGTGCTGGTGTTGCCTCAACTGCTGATTACCGTGATTTTCTTTATCTGGCCTGCTGGTCAGGCGCTGTGGTATTCGGTGCAGAATCTGGATCCGTTTGGGCTATCCAGCGAATTTGTCGGCATGGAAAACTTCAGACAGCTGTTCAATAACCCCTACTACCTCGATTCGTTTTATACCACGCTGATATTCAGCTTTCTGGTAGCCGGGTTTGGCATGCTGATTTCACTCTTTCTGGCCGCGCTGGTTGACTATGTCATTCGTGCCAGCCGCCTGTATCAGACGTTAATCATCCTACCCTATGCTGTGGCACCCGCTGTCGCTGCCATATTGTGGATGTTTCTGTTTAACCCAGGACTCGGGCTGATTACCCATTTTCTCGGGCTGCTGGGCTATACGTGGAATCATGCGCAGAACAGCGGGCAGGCGATGTTTTTAGTCGTACTGGCGTCGGTGTGGAAACAGATTAGCTATAACTTCCTGTTCTTTCTGGCCGCGTTGCAATCGATCCCCCGTTCGCTGGTGGAAGCGGGCGCGATTGATGGTGCAGGGCCGGTGCGGCGGTTTTTCAATCTGGTGCTGCCGATGATCTCACCAGTGAGCTTCTTCTTGCTGGTGGTCAATCTGGTGTATGCCTTTTTCGATACCTTTCCGATTATCGATGCTGCGACGGCAGGCGGGCCGGTACAGTCGACAACTACGCTGATCTATAAGATTTATCGCGAAGGCTTTGCAGGGCTGGATCTGTCCAGTTCGGCCGCGCAATCGGTGGTACTGATGATACTGGTTATCGGGCTGACCATTATTCAGTTCCGTTTTGTTGAGCGGAAGGTGAATTATCAATGATAGAAAATCGTCGCGGATTAGATATTTTCAGCCACGTCATGCTGATCGTCGGCATCCTTGCCGTCTTGTTCCCGCTGTATGTGGGGTTTGTGGCCGCCACGCTGGATAATCAGGAGGTTTTTCAGGCACCGATGACGCTCATCCCCGGTTCTCACCTGTGGGAAAACCTGCGTTATATCTGGCTGCATGGTGCAGGCAACAACACTACACCGTTCGGACTGATGCTACTCAACAGCTTCGTGATGGCGCTGGCGATCACGGTAGGCAAAATCACGGTATCGATCCTGTCCGCTTATGCCATTGTCTATTTCCGTTTTCCACTGCGCAGTCTGTTCTTCTGGATGATTTTCCTGACGCTGATGCTGCCGGTGGAAGTGCGTATTTTCCCTACTGTGGAAGTAATCGCGCGGCTGGACATGATGGATAGCTACACCGGTTTAACGCTGCCGCTGATGGCGTCGGCGACCGCCACTTTCCTGTTTCGCCAGTTCTTTATGACGCTGCCGGATGAACTGATGGAAGCGGCGCGTATCGACGGTGCCAGCCCGATGCGCTTCTTCTTTGACATGGTGTTACCGCTGTCGAAGACCAACCTGGCTGCGCTGTTCGTGATCACGTTCATTTACGGCTGGAACCAGTATCTGTGGCCGTTGCTGATTGTTAGCGATGCCAATCTGGGTACCGCTGTTGCTGGGATTAAAAGCATGATTGCCTCCGGTGATGGTGCAACCCAATGGAATCAGGTGATGGCTGCGATGCTGTTGACGATGCTGCCGCCGCTGCTGGTCGTGCTACTAATGCAGCGCTGGTTCGTTCGCGGTCTGGTCGACAGCGAAAAATAAATCGAGACGAATTTCGGAAACGCTTATGGCATGTTTAAAACTTCAGGCCGTCACCAAGTCCTACGATGGCAAAACACAGATTATCCAACCCATCGATCTGGACGTCGCGGACGGCGAATTCGTGGTAATGGTAGGGCCGTCGGGCTGCGGTAAATCGACGCTGCTTCGCATGGTGGCAGGTCTTGAGCGCACCACCAGCGGCGATATCTATATTGATAACCAGCGGGTCACCGATCTGGAACCGAAAGATCGCGGAATTGCGATGGTGTTCCAGAACTATGCGCTTTATCCGCACATGAACGTGTTCGACAATATGGCTTACGGCCTGAAAATCCGTGGCTTCGGTAAGGCGCAGATTCGTGAGCGCGTGGAAGACGCCGCGCGTATTCTGGAACTGATGCCGCTGCTACAACGCAAGCCACGTGAATTGTCGGGCGGCCAGCGTCAGCGTGTGGCGATGGGACGGGCGATTGTGCGTGAACCGGCAGTGTTTTTGTTTGATGAGCCACTGTCGAATCTGGATGCCAAACTGCGCGTACAAATGCGTCTGGAATTGCAGCAGCTGCACCAGCGCCTGAAAACTACCAGCCTGTACGTAACGCACGATCAGGTTGAAGCCATGACGCTGGCGCAGCGCGTCATCGTGATGAATAAAGGTATTGCTGAACAAATCGGTGCGCCGTCTGATATTTACCGCCGTCCAGCGTCGCTGTTCGTTGCCAGCTTTATTGGCTCACCGGCTATGAACCTGTGGGCGGGGCGCATTAGTGATGACGGCTGCCGCTTTGAAATTGGTGAAGATATCGCGCTGGCACTACCTGAACCGAAACCTCAATGGCGCGGTAAAGCATTGACGCTGGGGGTGCGGCCGGAGCATATTCAGCTGGCGACGCGCGAAACCGGTGGTATCCCGTTGCAGATCTCAACACTCGAACTGCTGGGCGCGGACAATTTGGCGCACGGTAAGTGGAGCGGGCAAAACGTGATTGCACGGCTATCTTACGAGCACTGTCCCGCCATCGGCTCGACGCTCTGGCTGCATTTGCCGACGTCATCATGGCACCTGTTTGATTCGCAAAGCGGATTACGGATGGAATAATGGAAACAATCTGGCCTTACCCGACCATTGTCGCCCATCGCGGCGGCGGTTCATTAGCACCGGAAAACACGCTGGCGGCGATTGATGTGGGTGCCAGCCTCGGTCACAAGATGATCGAGTTTGACGCTAAGCTGTCGCAGGACGGCCAGATCTTCCTCTTACACGACGACACGCTTGAGCGTACCAGCAATGGCTGGGGGATTGCGGGAGCGTTGCCGTGGGACAAACTGGTCGGGCTGGATGTCGGCGGCTGGTACGGTCATAAATTTGTCGGTGAACGCCTGCCGCTGTTATCGGAAGTAGCCAAACGCTGCGTGCAGTACGGCATGGCGGCCAACATTGAGATTAAACCCACCACCGGATATGAAACCGAAACTGGGCGCGTGATTGCACTGGCGGCGCGTCAGCTATGGGCTGAGCACCCGATCGCGCCGCTGCTGTCCTCGTTCTCTATCGAAGCCCTGGAAGCGGCGCAGCAGGCCGCACCGGAACTGCCGCGTGGGCTGTTGCTGGATGAATGGGAAGAGGAGTGGCTGGCGTTAACGCAGCGTCTGGGATGTGTGTCCATCCATTTGAATCACCAACTGCTGACCGCAGAACGTGTCGCGGAACTGAAAGCGGCGGGTTTACGCATTCTGGTTTATACCGTTAACCAACCCGATCGCGCGCAAACTTTGCTGGATTGGGGCGTTGACTGTATCTGTACTGACCGGATAGATTTAATTGGGGCAAGCTTCGCGACCGGCTGAAGTTTGCAACCCGCATTGTCTTTATTGCGGTGGAGCCTCTTGCTGACTCGGTGCCGGTAATAAGGAAGAGGCTTCATGCCCGCATTTATTGTTTCGCTTTGGCACCAGATTTTTCTGTCGTTACCCCTTTTTGTTCTTATCGCGCTCGGCTATAGCCTGATTCGCTACGGTAAATGGCCGACCACCGTCACCGACGGCATGACGCGCTTTGTCTTCTCCGTGGCAATGCCTGCGATGCTATTCCGCCTGATGTCGGATTTCTCCACACGCCCGGTGGTGGATGCCCGGCTGCTGATCGCCTTTTTCGGCGGTTGCCTGCTGGTGTTTGTCCTCGGTCGCATTGTGGCGCGTAAGGTCTTTCATCTCGATGGCGTATCCGGTTCGTTGTTTGCGCTGAGCGGCATCTTCTCCAACAACGTGATGCTGGGGTTGCCGATTGCCACGCTGATGTTGGGTGAAGAGGCGATCCCATCCGTCGCGCTGGTGGTGGTGTTTAACGGGCTTATTTTGTGGACGCTGGTAACGGTGTCGGTGGAATGGGCGCGTAACGGTGCGCTGTCGCTACAGGGCTTTACCAAAACTGCACTAGGCGTGCTGAAGAACCCGCTGATTATTGGCATTCTGTCCGGTACGGTATTCAGCCTGACTGGTCTACCGCTGCCTTCGTATGTCGATCAGCCGCTTGCCATGCTGGGGCAGATTGCTGCTCCGCTGTCGCTGGTGGCGTTGGGGATGGGGTTGGCGGAATACCGCGTGCGTGACGGCTGGCAGATTAGCACGGCGATTTGTACCATTAAGCTGCTGGTTCAACCACTGGTGATCTGGGGGATTGCTGTCGCACTCGGCCTGCCGGAAATGGAGACGCGTGCGGTCGTGCTGCTAGGGTCAATGGCCGTGGGCGTCAACGTCTATCTGATGTCGCGCCAGTTTGGTGTGCTGGGCGGCCCGGTGGCATCGAGTCTGTTGCTATCAACGGCAATGGCGGCATTAACCACGCCGTTGATTCTGACGCTGATGGGAGTGCGGTTATAAGGCCGCAGCAGCCTCAGGGGTTCTGTTGAGCTGGCGGTGGGGTTCTCTGCGACCGCTGTAAATCTTTCTGTAGCTGTTGTTGGCGTTGTTGTTGCAACTGCTGATTACGCTGCTGAAGTTGCTGATTCAACTGCTGTTGCTGCAACTTCTGGCTTTGCTGCATATTCTGCTGCAACTGTTTCTGACTGCTGATACCACTTTCAAACTGCTGCTGAGGCGTGGGCGCTTGCGTTGTATTGGCGCTCGCCAGAAGTGGCAGGCAGAACAGAGCGGCACAGGCTAATAATGTCTTAGGGTGTTTCATTAAACCTCCACACAGGCTGTATGCCCGTATCGTGTTTTCATCAGCATACTTTCCTGATGTGTTTCATTAAGTGTAATCGCTGTGGATGAAAACGTCGTGCAGAGTAATCCGCATTCCTGTGCGCCTTGCTTTTGGGCACGTGATGGGAATGCGCTATACTGCGGCGGAATTTTTCTTCATGGTTAACGCTATCTCATGTTCCATATCGCGCTCTATGAGCCTCAAATTGCACCAAACACCGGCAATATTATCCGCCTGGCGGCTAACAACGGCTGTACGCTTCATTTGATTGAACCGCTGGGGTTTGATTTTGAAGAGAAAAAACTACGCCGTGCGGGGCTGGATTATCACGATCTGGCGAACGTCAGCCGTCATAAAAATTATCAGGATTTTCTGGCCGCGGTTCCTGGCAAACGCATCTTCGCCTGTACCACCAAAGGCAGCCGCCCCTATGACCAGCCAGCCTATCAACCAGGTGATGTCTTGCTGTTTGGATCGGAAACGTCCGGCCTGCCAGACGAGATTCGCAACGGCTTTGAGTCGGATTTCCGTATCCGCATCCCCATGCAGTCCAACAATCGCAGCCTGAATCTGTCGAATGCGGTGGCGATCATCAGCTATGAAGCCTGGCGGCAAAATGGCTTCGGCGGTTGCCTGTAATTATCTGTAGTTACATATAGTCACTCAGCTTTACTGCTGTGCGATAGCGATTTCTTCGTGGGCGGGTTCACCAAAAACACCACTTCTCCGCGATAATAGGGTGAAGTGGCAAGGCGCTGCTGCCACTGTTGTTCCCACTTGCCGTTTTGTACCAGCCCTAGCCGGAAAGGAAGCGTTAGCTTCATCAGGGCAGGCAGGTACTCGGCGTAGTTGGTAATGGTGTTGCGCCCTTGATAGGTTTGCACCACTACCTCATCTAGCTTGCCCTGCAAGCGATTCAACGCGGTGACATCCCCCGTTTTCGACCAATCGAGCAACCCGGTAATGCTGAGCTGACAATCTTCGGGTAAACGCTCGCGCAATTGCGTCAAAAATGCGACATAGCCAGCTAACTGATAGCTTTTCGCGTCAAAATCGATCTGAATGCCGGCAACGTGATTACCGTGGCGCTGCCACTTTTCCCGTAACTTTAGCATCCGGTTCAGGTGGCGATCGGAAAGCTCCAGCGTGGTCATACGGAAAGCCAGCCAGATGCGGTTAACGCGCAGTTGGCTGGGGGGAATCCCCTGACGCAGGAAAACGACCTTGCCCTGACGGCGGGCGATTTCTCCCTGATGCAGGTACAGCGTCTGTGCCTGATGTAGGATCGGCTGTGGTCGCACGGCCGCCCACAGCCAGAAATCCTGATAGTGTGTTGCATCGACGACGGGATGTGCCGCGTTGACGGTTGAAGGTTCGGCGTTAACGGAAATGGCCTGCGTACAGAACGAGAGCAGGCCTGCCAGCACCATTAATGGCGTTACCAGTAATAATCGAGCTTGTCTGCCCACACGCTGCCTTTGTATTTGGTTTTCAGTTGAGTAAACCAGGCTTTGCGGGTTGCCTTGCTGATTTCCTGTGGACCGCAGTCGTTATAGCCACTCGGTGCATAGCAGTAGACTGCGCGATACAGGGCATAGGTTTTGTCTTCCGGTGGCGCTTTCGGATCGGCAATCACCTTCATATAACCATCCAGCCGGTTATATTCGGTGCCGACGAATTGCGTTGGCGCGTTGGTGAGTCCGCTCAACATGCTGCTTTCACCCCAGTCGAAACCCACGCTGTTATTGGTGCGTAGGAAAAACTCGCCGAGGCAGTTAATTGCACGGGCGTCATTGGGACGTTGATTCAGCGTCGTGACCACATTATCCAGTACCGGACATTGGTAGCCTTCCTCGGTGTCGCTGCCATCCCAATCAAAGGCTGTTAGGTCTTCCTGATTCCAGCTTTGATTTTCGCTGCTGACCAGCGGCGCGATGTCTTTTCTCAACTGAACATCTTTGAGATAGCTGGCGTAATCACCGTGGGTCAACGATTTGGTTAACAGCGTATGCAGCGCGATAGCTCGTTCTTCATGGGTTTGCTGTGAGCCAGTTTGCTGACGGAGCAGATCGGCGTTGGCGCTGGTTTTCAGCACCGCAGAACGAAAACGAAGATTCTTCACTGGGCTGTCGGCGGCAAAGATACGCTCCGGGTGTCCCGCTTTGACCAACGTTTCCGCCAGTGCCAGCTGTAGGAACTGATTTTGGCTATATCCCATATTGCGTGTTAACAGCTGGCGCCAGTGCGCCTCGGCTTCATCCCAGCGCTCCAAACGCACCAGTGCTCGACCGCGTAATACTTGCAGGCTGAAACGCACGGTATCTGTCAGGTCGTTCGTCTGTGTTGCAGGAACGCTGTTAACCACGGCAGTGTAATCATTTTGACCATAAAACAGCTGTGCTGCCTGAAGGTAGCTGAATGCTTCCTTCATATTGTCTTGCTCAAACAGCGGTTTCTGCGCGGCCAGCTCATCGGTGGATAATGCGGGTAATGCCATCCATCCCTCATCGGAACGCAAACGCTTGAGATCTTGCACCATCGTCAACGGCGCGCTGCCCGGTGCGCTGGTGAACAGCCTATTTTCCAGCAGCTTGTTGTCGATCTCATCACTCAACTCAAGCAGGGCTTCGACGTCGGAGGTGTTGTCCAGCTCATGTTGGTACGTTTTCGCTAGGGCATTCACATCGTCCATTATCCAGTAAGCACGGCGATACAGTCCGTTAGCGGACTCGATGTATTGCCCGTCTGGATACTGTTTCAGATAGTCGCCAATATGCTGAATAGCCAGCTGTGCAGCAGCCTTATCGGCTTTGCTGGCATCGAACATGTTGTATTCATCAAGCGCGTTCTCCATGGCTTTATTGATTGCCACGCGAATCAGCATATAGCGTGAAGTTTCGGCTACCCAGGGCTGTGGTGATGATACCAACGCCTGAAAACCGCTTTCCGCCTCATCAAAGTGACCCTGATAGAACGCCAGAACCGCGAACAAATATTGCATAAGTGCGCCGGCATGCCCTGCGTCCGGCAGTCTTGCAAGACCCTCGTTCAGCGCCTCTTTGGTATACAGTGGATTGAGGAGGTTCACCCGCTGGTGTGCCAGCAGCGTGCGCTGCTCCTCGGTGAGCTGTTTGTCTGCCAACAGGACGTCAAAAAACGCTTCCAATGTGGAGAGCGCATTGGAAATATGCCGTCCTTCGTTGTCGTCAGGTGAAAACGTGGAGAGCGTGCTCTGAATGGACAAAGGAAGGTTCAGTTGCTTCGCTTTGTTGAGCGTCGAGAGATAAGGTGCATCAGCCGTGACGTCTTCTCCTGCCTCTGATGTCTGAGGTATTTCCGTGGCCGCAATCCCCATTACCCGGTAGGCCGTGAAAGGGTCGATACGTGAACGCGTTTGATCGGGTAAAGGATGGGGTAACGGAAGCGACATGTTGTGGAGACGGCTTTGCAGCAGCATCAGGTTAGCACGTGTGTCGTTGCCTGGCTGCAAATAGGGTAGGGCGGATACGCCACATTCCGAGTCGGAAAAGCCGCACACTCCATCGCTGGAACTGAATGCCTGACTGCTCATTAATGCGGTCAGTACGCCAGCCAGCAGCGTTACTCCTTTCATGGTTAGTATCCTTCATTCAACACGGGTCTTGCCTGTTTTCGGCATGAGTGGGATCACTCTACGCAATCGCGTAAAAAACGCAATCCAGTGTATATCCGTAATACTTCAAGCTGCATGTGTGTTGGCTACGCTACTCGGCCCACTACAGAAAATGGCAGGTGCCCTATCGGGCACCTGAATGTGAGTTGTCGAGGGGATGTCGGCGGTGGGGGGAAGAACCTGTCCGATTTACCGTTGATGCAGCGGCAGCCAGATGATTAAGCGTAACCCACCTAATGGACTGTCCTCCGCTTTTACCCAGCCTTTGTGCTGCATAATGGCAGTTTCCACGATGGCGAGCCCCAAACCACTTCCGCCGGATGCGCGATCGCGCGCTTCATCCGTACGGTAGAAGGGGCGGAAAATCTGCTCGCGATCTTCCGGGCTAACGCCGGGGCCATCGTCATCCACTTTGATGGTGATGCCCTGATTATCTACGGAGAAAGCCACTTCGATGTGGTTGTGGGAATAACGTAGCGCGTTGCGCACGATATTTTCCAACGCACTGTCGAGTGAAGCAGGGTTGCCAAAGAGTGTCCACGGCCCCGGAGGGTAAGGCACTTCCAGCGTTTTGCCCATTTGCTCGGCTTCAAAGGCGGCATCGTCCAGCACATTGCCCCATAATTCATCGGCACGCAGGAACTCACGGGTTAGCTCGTTCTTGTGTTGATTACGTGAGAGCACCAGCAGATCGTTAATCATGCTGTCGAGTCGCTGCGTTTCCGTCTCAATGCGATTCAGCTCATTGCCTTCGCCCTGACGCCGACGCAGCAGCGCCGTCGCCAGTTGCAAGCGCGTCAGCGGCGTGCGCAGCTCATGAGAGATATCCGACAGCAGACGTTGCTGTGCGGTAACCATCCGTTCCAGCGCACTGACCATCTGGTTAAAGCTGACGCCCGTAGCTAGAAACTCCTGCGGGCCGGACTCTAACTCAGGATGCTGGCGTAAGTTACCTTTAGCGACTTCGTCAGCAGCATGTTTGAGCTTACGCGCGGGTTTTGCCAAGCTCCAGGCGAGCCAGAGCAACAGTGGTGAACTGATCAGCATGGTGAAGATCAGCAGCAGCAAAGGACGGTCAAACAGCAGGCTAATGAAATCGGACTGTGGACTGCTGGCAGGACGAATCAGATAAAGCTGGTAGTTGTCATCACCATCGCGGATTGCAAAAGGACCGAGAAGCTCAATGCGGCCATAATTTTTCTTTTGCGGGTGATCGGCGTTATCAGACAGCCCGATAAAATTACGCACAATCGGCGTTTCATGTTTCTCTGCGCCAAAGATTCGGCCTTCGCTGGTGACAAGGAAAAGACGTTGCCCCGGTGGTGCCCACTTTTCCAGCACCCAAAATAGCCGTAACCACCAACGCAGATCGTTGGCTGGCGTGTTGGCGAGGTCTGCTTCAATGTGCTGTTCCAGCATGATGCCCTGCCGCTGTTCGTTTTCCAGCAAGGCGGTAAGCTGGCGCGAGTCCAGCTTGGGCACCATCAGAACCAGCATGAGTACCAGCGCCAGCGTTAACCAAAAAATGGCAAAGATACGTGCGGTCAAACTATTGATCATGCAGCCGATACCATCAAGTAGCCTCGTCCACGCAGCGTTTTAAACCAGGGCAAACCGTCCTTGCGTTCTGGCAATTTACGCCGCAAGTTCGAGATATGCATGTCGATTGCACGGTCAAATGGCGTTAGCCGTTTCCCCAGTACTTCCTGACTCAAATGCTCGCGTGAAACCACCTGTCCGAGCCGCTGCGCCAGCAGGTAGAGCAGCGTGAATTCTGTGCCTGTCAGATCCAGCACGATATCGTCAAAGCTGGCTTCCTGCCGTCCAGGGTTCAGGCGCAGGCCATCGACTTCCAGCGTCGGCGCGCTGTTATCACCCGCCTGCTGTTGATCGGTCCAATTAGAACGGCGGAGAATCGCGCGAATCCGCGCCACCAGTTCCCTGTCGTTAAAGGGCTTAGGCAGATAATCATCTGCACCCAGTTCCAGACCCAGAACGCGATCCAGTTCACTGCCGCGAGCGGTCAACATAATGACCGGCGTTTGATGCTGCTGTCGTAGTTCTTTTAGTGTATCGATACCGTTTTTCTTCGGCATCATCACATCCAGTAATAACAGGTCAATGGTGTTATCTAATA
This sequence comes from Pectobacterium zantedeschiae, assembly GCF_004137795.1. Taxonomy (GTDB): domain Bacteria; phylum Pseudomonadota; class Gammaproteobacteria; order Enterobacterales; family Enterobacteriaceae; genus Pectobacterium; species Pectobacterium zantedeschiae. Next base: position 67,093 of record NZ_NWTM01000003.1, on the reverse strand, counting down.
CCTGTAACGCCTGCTCGCCGTCGTAGGCGACAACGACGTTAAAACCTTCCATTTCGAGCAACTCTTTCAATAAAGATGTCAGCTCTCTATCGTCATCAACCAGCAGAATTTTATTCATGTTTTCTCTACCTCCAAGGGCAAAATACGACATAGATTAGCGCTATTCCATGACTTTACGTAGTTTTACATCCTCTGACGCATGTTTGCAGCAAGATGCGTAGACTCCTGCTCATTGATTCACAAAATGACGTACCGCTCTGGAGAGTTATTGATGCAAAAGTTCGCAACCTTATCTCTTGCTTCACTGCTTATGTTAGGCACTTTTACTGCCTTTGCAGCAGAAAGTGGAGATGCCCCGGCGAGCGGCTGGCATATCGATGATTCCGCCACAAAAGGGGCATCCGGTCAGCAAGGTATGTTCGATGGCGTGAGGCTGACTGAGCAACAACGTCAGCAAATGCGTGATTTGATGCACCAGAGTCGTCAGGACAAACCGACGTTTAATGTCGAAGATATCAAAGCCATGCATAAGCTGGTGACGGCGGAAACCTTTGATGAAGCGGCAGTGCGAGCGCAGATAACCCGAATGATGAGTGTGCAGATTGAGCGTCAGATTCAGATGACCCGAGTGCGCAACCAAATGTATAACCTGCTGACGCCAGCTCAGAAAGAGATCTTAGATCTGAAGCATAAGCAACGCATGAAAGAGATGCAGCAGCAGATATCAATGTTTAATCAGATGGCCGCGCCATCATCAGGCACGATAAACCAGACTGAGACAGAGAATCCCGAGTAGTAACGCTAGTGTAGTAAGCCGTAACGTAGTGCAGTCCGAGTAGTAATGTGTAGTAGGTACACACCCTGTTTTTCCTTGCCATAGACACCATCCCTGTCTTTTTGCCCTCCATGATGGAGGGCTTTTTTTTGCCTTTTTTAACGTCGATAATGCACTCTGACTTCATTATTTGACTTCAGAAAAGTGATATCTATAATGACTTCAAAAAATGACAGCATGGAATCGGCAATGCAGGGAAAAATAGCCCGTCTACGAAAAAAGCAGCGTGAAACTCTGAGCCAAATTTTCAAGACACCCGTGCTGTCAGGTGTTAAATGGTCAAATATTGAGTCACTCATTACTGCGTTAGGTGGTGAAATTAAGGAAGGTAGCGGGTCACGGGTACGCTTTTTATTGAATGGAAGTATCGCCCGGTTCCATCGTCCTCACCCGTCACCGGATACTGATAAAGGCGCATTGGTTAACCTGCGTGAATGGTTGGAAAGTATAGGAGTAAAACCATGACTAAAGCACTTAACACACCAAATACGATGGTTGTTTCCGGCCAACCGGCCATTATCAGTTACGTACCGGAAATCGGTATGTTTCGCGGTAAGTTTATTGGCTTATCCGGCTACTGTGATTTTGTCGCTGACAGTATTCATGGGCTGAGAAACGAGGGCGAAATTTCGCTACGTGAATATCTGGAAGATTGTCAGGAAAATGGCATTGAACCTTACGAACGTGAAGAGAAGGTGAAAACGTTCACTCTCCGTTATCCTGAATCGTTCGGAGAACGGCTGACTATAGCGGCGGCTGAACGTCAGATGTCAGTGAATACGTTTATTGTCGAAACGCTTAATGAACGTATTAAACAGGTTTAACGATCTCCCACTGCGGCAGTTTTGTTGCGTAAACAAGCCCGAAGTACTCCACGAAATCTCTTGATGCAGTCCATGCTTTCTCGATAGAGAGCAGGATAAAAGCTGAGTAAGAAAAGCACGAAAAAAGACAGCGTAAGGGAGTGGTAAAGCGTAGAATATGAGCACCAAAAATGATGCTCATGAATGTTCCCTTACCTGTCTTCAGGCTTTTGGCTGACATCCTCATAAAAGCACGCTGAAACATCGTTGGCCGCTCGCCATTACATGGTGATGTCATACTTTCCCTGTACCATTGCTTCACCGCGTTAGCCTCTGCTATGACAGGGGGCGACGCATTATTTTATTTTAACTTTTGATATCAATACCATGACCCGTTCTCCCCGTTCGACCGCCTGGTTACGCGTCGTCAGCCTTTCTCTGGCGGCATTCATTTTTAACACCGCTGAATTTGCCCCTGTCGCGCTGTTGTCAGACATTGCCGCCAGCTTTTCCATGAGCGCTGCGCAGGTTGGGCTGATCATTACGATTTATGCCTGGGTGGTCGGGCTGATGTCGCTGCCCTGCATGCTGCTGTCCAGCGATATGGAACGACGCAGCCTGCTGATCAAAATCTTTATCCTGTTTGCCATCAGTAATGTGTTGTCTGGCCTGGCCTGGAATTATTGGGTACTTGTCATGGCTCGGATCGGTGTGGCGCTGTCTCATGCGGTGTTCTGGTCGATTACGGCATCGTTGGTGGTGCGTCTGGCGCCTGCGGATAAAAAAGCGCAGGCATTGAGCCTGTTAGCGACCGGGACGGCGCTGGCGCTAGTGCTAGGATTACCGCTGGGGCGTGTCGTCGGGCAGTATCTGGGCTGGCGCGTGACGTTTGTCCTTATTGGCCTGATTGCTGCGGTGATTATGCTGGGCCTGATGAAACTCTTGCCTGTGTTGCCGAGCAGCAACTCCGGTTCGCTGAAGAGCTTGCCTCTGCTGCTTAAACGTCCGGCATTACTGTGCGTCTATGGTCTGACCGTCATGATCGTAACGGCGCATTTTACCGCCTACAGTTACATTGAGCCGTTTATTCAGAAGGTCGCGTTGCTGAGTGAAAATTTCACGACCATCCTGCTGTTGATTTTTGGCGGTGCCGGAATTATTGGCAGCATGTTGTTTAGCCGCTACAGCAGCAAGTATCCGGCGGGCTTCCTGATTGTGTCGTTCACGTTTCTGGCAGTGTGTTTGCTGCTATTGCTGCCCTTATCGTTCAGCGGCTGGAGCCTGTCGACGCTGTGCATCGTCTGGGGTATTGCCATTATGGCGCTGAGTCTGGGCATGCAGGTCAAAGTCTTGACGCTGGCATCGGATGCAACCGACGTGGCGATGGCTCTCTATTCGGGGATTTATAACATCGGGATCGGCGGCGGCGCGCTGCTTGGTAATCAGGTGATTGTCCATCTGGGGCTGCCTGATATCGGCTACATTGGCGCGGCGATGGCGATATTGGCGACGGTGTGCTGTATTTTTACGTTTGTTCGCTATTCCCGTGTGTTAAAAACGTCATTAACGAACTGAATGTGGGCAACGACTCAGACGATCTGTTTTCTGTGAGGGCATGATGAATCCACACTATGCGCGTCTGGTGACGCTGGCGGCGGTGAGTGCAACGGCTGTTGCGCTGGTACTGTTTGTGATGAAAGTATTCGCCTGGTGGCATACCGGTTCGGTCAGCCTGCTGGCATCGCTGGTTGATTCGCTGGTGGATATCGCCGCCTCGTTGGTGAACCTGCTGGTGGTGCGCTATTCGTTACAGCCAGCAGATACTGAGCATGCGTTCGGCCACGGTAAGGCGGAATCGCTAGCGGCGCTGGCGCAGAGCATGTTTATTTCCGGTTCGGCGCTGTTCCTGATCTTGACGGGGCTACAACATTCGCTGGAGCCGCAGACGCTGCACGCGCCGGAAGTGGGCATGTGGGTGACGCTCATTGCGCTGGTGGCTACGCTGCTGCTGGTGTCGTTCCAACGCTGGGTGGTCAAGCGCACGCACAGTCAGGCGGTACGGGCGGATATGCTGCATTATCAGTCTGACCTGTTGATGAATGGCGCGATTCTGGTGGCGCTGGCGCTCAGTTGGAAAGGCATTACGCGCGCCGATTCTCTGTTTGCGTTGGGTATCGGCGGCTATATTTTATATAGCGCATTGCGTATGGGGTATGACGCCGTGCAGTCACTGCTGGATCGCGCACTGCCGGATAACGAGCATCGCGCTATCGCTGAGGTGATTGTGAACTGGCCAGGGATTCGCGGCGCACATGCGTTGCGCACCCGACGTTCTGGGCCGACGCGCTTTATTCAACTGCATCTGGAAATGGATGACGCCCTGCCGCTGGCTGAGGCGCATCAGATCGCCGATGAGCTGGAGCAGGCGTTACTTAAACAGTTTCCGGGTGCCGATATTATTATCCATCAGGATCCCGTTTCTGCCGTGCCGGAAAATCAGCGTGGCCGGTTGACGGCGTAGTTGACTGTGTTTCAGCATTTTATGTTAAAAACGTGATAGGTCATGAAAATTTATGCACAATTTAGCCTGACCTGAATCAATTCAGCTTCGGGTGTTTGTTATAATATGCTAATAAAAGAATAAGGCGTTGCTGCCTGCCTAACGGCGGCGGTGAATTTACGATAGAAGAATCCTGCAAAATTACATCTACAAGTCCAGAGGTTGTCATGATTAGAAGAATCGGAGTGTTGACGAGCGGTGGCGATGCACCAGGTATGAATGCGGCAATTCGTGGTGTGGTTCGTGCTGCACTAACGGAAGGTCTGGAAGTTTACGGCATTTATGATGGCTATCAGGGCTTGTACGAAGATCGCATGGAGCAGTTGGATCGCTACAGCGTATCGGATGTCATTAATCGGGGTGGTACGTTTCTTGGTTCCGCACGTTTCCCACAGTTCCGTGATGAAGCGGTGCGTCAGGTTTGTGTGGAAAACATGAAGAGACGCGGTCTGGATGCGCTGGTCGTTATCGGCGGTGACGGTTCCTATATGGGTGCCAAGCGTCTGACGGAAATGGGTTTTCCCTGTATCGGTTTACCGGGCACGATCGATAATGACGTGGCGGGTACAGACTACACGATCGGCTACTTTACCGCGCTGGAAACCGTGCTGGAGGCGATTGACCGCCTGCGCGATACCTCCTCTTCCCACCAGCGTATTTCCATTGTTGAAGTCATGGGACGCCACTGTGGTGACCTGACGCTGGCGGCCGCGATTGCAGGTGGCTGTGAATTTATCGTCCTGCCGGAAGTGCCGTTCAGCCCGGAAGATCTGGTTAGCGAAATTAAGGCTGGCATTGAGAAAGGTAAAAAGCACGCGATTGTGGCAATCACCGAGCTGGTGTGCGACGTCGATGAGCTGGCGAAATACATTGAAAAAGAGACCGGGCGCGAAACCCGTTCGACCGTACTCGGTCACATTCAGCGCGGCGGTTCGCCGGTCGCGTACGACCGTATTTTGGCTTCCCGCATGGGTGCCTATTCGATTGAACTGCTTCAGCAGGGCTACGGTGGTCGCTGTGTCGGTATCCAGAATGAAAAAATGGTGCACCACGACATCGTTGACGCCATCGAGAACATGAAGCGTCCTTTCAAAGGCGACTGGCTGGATACGGCGAAAAAGCTGTTCTGATCTAGGAAAGTTGATGTTTTCGCTGAATGGCGACTACACAAGTTTTGCTGGTTTTGCCGTTATCCGGCGTAAAAAATTATGCTGAGGAGATAGCTAGTTTAGGATGAGCCGCATGGACGCGGCTCAAGCTTGCGCCACGCAGGGAGCGTGTCGCAAGCGGTCCGTAAAGCTGGGTATCGACGAAGGCACCGCTTCAGCGGCATAATTTCCGCCGAAAGCCTGGGGTCACGGGGCGAGCGGCGTTTGAGCCGTCCCGTGTCGGGCGCGTGCTACGAGGTAGCATAAAAATAACGTCATTATCGCGCACGAAACTATTCCCCAGGCTATATAAAACATATGATCAAGAGACAGCACTAAGTGGAGATGCTATCTCCGTTGCTTCCCCCCATTACATCAACCGCCTTAGATATATAACCAGCAAGAATATAAAAATCGGTTTTATTATTTTTTCTGCACGAGCAGACCTGCTAGCCTGCAAATTCCTTCCGTCCTGATGACACGCCGATTGCTGCCATGAATATCGATCTTCGCCAACTGCGCCACTTTATTGCCCTGATTGAGCATCGCAATTTTACGTCGGCGGCACAGGCGATGAAGCTGTCACAGTCCGCTTTCAGCCGCAGCATCCAGTCGCTGGAACAGACCATCGGCACCCGCCTGATCGATCGCATGAACCAATTGGAACCGACGCCGAAAGGGCTGGTGGTGCTGGAGCACGCACGTCGTTTGATTAATCAGACACACGACCTGTTTAATGATATTCAGCAGTTCAATGAGAAAGAGGCGGGCGAAGTGAATTTTGGCTGCGGTCCTGCACCCGCCGCGTGGCTGATGCCGCAGGTGATCGGGGCTTTCTCTCGGCTGTACCCTAAGGTACGAATGGTCTTTCGCGTTGATAACTGGCAGGCGCTGGGCCATCGGCTCATGGCCGAAGAACTGGATTTCATCGTGGCAGACATGCGTAACTTTGAATTCGATACCCGCTATCGTGTCCAGCCGCTGAGCCAGCATCGCTGGGGATTTTGCTGCCGTAGCGGACACCCGTTGGCGGCGCAGGAAGAGATTACCGTCGAGCAGTTCTTTTCCTATCCGCTGGCAGCAACGATCCGCCCACCCAACCTGCATCGTGCACTGGTGCAACTGAGCGGTAAACTGGATATTCGCACCAGTATTGAGTGTGAGAATGGCTATAGTCTGCTGGACGTGGTGCGCCATTCGGATGCTATCGGGACGACCAATCATTTCAACGAGCCCGATCGGCACGGCATTCATATGTTGAAGATTGCGGGTCTGGACGACAACACCGACGAATTTTATACCCATTACGGCATTATTTATCTGGCGGATGCCCGTCTGTCTCTGCTGGCACGTAAGCTGATTGATACTTTCGTGCAGGTCGATAGTGACCTGCACGGCGCGCCTGCGTCGCTTACAGCGGAGTGATGCTGAACTCGCTGATTTCCTGACGTGAAAATACCGTCCGAAAACCGAAATAGCCCGGAGCCGGCGTATTCGGGTAGCTCGCGTGGAAATAGAGCACATCATCGACCCAGAAACGCGTTTCCTGCCGATCCACTTCAATCACGATGCGATAGCGATGATTAGGGCGTAGCAGATGCGCAGCATCAGTGTATTCGCCAAGCAGCAGGCGCTCACCATGACCGTCGTAATAACGAAAGCGCGTGGTGCTGTTCCAGTTGCCGCCCATTCCGACATAGTACAAGTTCAGGCTGTCATATTCGTTGAGCTTACCGTGCCGGGTAAACAGGTTCGGGCGGTGCAGGTCGCGTGCAGCCCAGAACTGATTCAGATCGGACACACGGTCATAAGGGCGCTCTGCGACCAGAATTTCCCGCGTGAAGGCGATGCGATAGGTGCCAGAAAGCGGAGCATCCAGCCAAAGTGTTAGCCCAGCGGCGCTCTCTAGCGTTAGGCGTTCAGGCGTGGTCTGGATCGCCGTGCGGTCAGGATCTTCCTGCTCCACCTGCCACTGTAGTGGCTGACCGGTGGAATCTGTGGACCAGATAAGCGCCGAACGGTGCGGGGAACCGATGATGTCACGCGTGCCGTTTACCTGCGGCGATAGAAGGAGCGTGTTTTCAGTACAGCTTGGGTCAATCATGATGATGTCCTGTAACGTGCCGCCGGGGGGCGGCCTTAAGAAGAAGGAGGAATGTCATCCAGCACGGCAAGTAGGGCGATGGCGGTTAATCCCCACTGTGCAACAGCGTTGGTCGCCAGATTGGTCGCGGTGGTACTGCCGGAATGTTTATCAATGGTGGAGTTAATCACCGGCTCGTTGATGGGGTAGAGCACGTCAGGGGGCGTCAGGCGTTTCTGCGTGAGCATCGGGTTGGCAATGCCGCCGCTGCCTGCGGTAAATTCTACCCACGCGCGCTGCGCCAGCGTACGATCGTTCAACTGTCGTGCAGCAAAGGCGGTCAGTCGGGCATGACCTTGAGCCAGGTTGAGTTTTTTCACCGTTTTACCAACGGCTGCACTTAACGCGATGGGATCGTTATACAGTCGACAGTAGTCGAGCCATGCGCGTTTAAAGGCAGGATCGGGCAGCACCTCAACCAGCTCACTACAGATTTCTGTCAGACCAAATACTGCACTGAGGTGTGAGATTTCTACCTTACCCACAGGCGCGGGTAGAAATCTGCCGGTATCGGGATCGATGGCTGCGCTGCCAGTGAAAAAACCGTGTGGCTGAGCGGCCAGCGTTTGCATACTGTTTAGCAAGCGTTCGCGCATCGCTGGATCGCCGTGGCGTTCCCAGGCGGTGAGCCACGCGGCAGCGACGGCCCCCCAGTCGGTCCCGAAACCCAGACTGATATGGTTTGGGTTATCGGGATGTGTCTGGCCGATTTTGCGACCGGGCAGCACCGCGCTTAGCGTGCGCAATGCTTCAACCTGTTCATCCATCAATTCCCCGATACGCTCATCGGCGGTGAGGTAGTAGAGAAAACGGCGGTTGGCGACGGTAGAAATACGCAACTGTTTGGCGCTGTCGCCCCAGTGGCGGACATTGTGCCGAGATCCTAACGGGCTAAAGCGTCCCAAATGGTGCACATCGACCTCACCAGTGTGGCGTGTCATGGCTTCCGCCATATGAAACACCTCGGCGCGTCCGCTATGTAAGAAGTAATACCAGAGCCACAGATCGGTACTCAGTTCTGAGTTATCCCACGCGTAGCCGCCCACATCGTAGCGCCAGACGTGACGGTCGCTGTCATAGGTATGCATGACGTCACCGAAATCCCAGAAGCCATACCATTTTCGCTGTTCGACCTCCTGCTGGTAGGCGTCGAAATATGCCCTCAACTGTTGCTCCAGACTGGTTCGGGCGGGTGTTGTGGCAGAGGCCGGTGCCCACATCGATCCAAACGCCTGCGCACGGTACAGATCTTGTGCATCCGCCACCAGCAGCGGCGGTTGCTGCATACGTCGTGCTCGATTCACCAGATTTTCTGCGTCGGGCGTCGCGGGCAGAATATCGATAAACAGTTCACTGGTGCGTGCTACGCCAACGGCGGAGCCGAAACCGGGCTCGTAATCTTCATAGGTTATCGCCAGCCCTTCGCGCTGTTTGTCATGGCTATCCTGACCGAGCCCGTCATGATAAAAGCGCATATCCATCGGTTCTGCCCACGGTGACCACAGCCAGAGCGTGACGGTCGCCACGTCGGTGTGGGCATTGTCGATTTCCAGACTGGCGGGGTAACTCTGCCAGAAATTGCGCAGGCCGAACGCCACGCCGCCTTTCGGCGTGCCCAGATAGCCGACGCCCGCTGCCCGTTCGCCCGTGGCTGAAAGCAGCCAACCCTGTCCGGCTGCGGTGCGTTTATGGATCTGGAATCCATCGGGATGATGCTGAGTCAGGCGGTAGCTGCCAAACGCGGGGATATAATCCAGCCGTTTGCTGACCTCCGGTGAAAACTCTGCTATCGGCGGCGTGGCCTGCCCGGCCAACTGTGCCGCGATAACGGCAGCACCGGGATCGCGACGTAACCCGCTCAGGCCGCGTACCGCTTCACGAAAGAGTCCGCCTTGATCCGAGACGAAGCGTACGTGTCGATCGTGCAACTCCCCCTCTAGTGGAATGTCGAACGCTAACCCAAGCCCTTTCAGGCTGAGCCGATCGTCATCGTTGTCATAGATCAGGGTGTGTACCACGCGCAGCGAGTCGGTATTCGCATAGCTATACAGCCGGATAACAAAGGGGATGCGCGTAACCCCCTGCTGCTGCGTATGGTGTGTACCGCGTAGCGCAATCACTGTGCGCTGTGGCCCACTTTGCTCCACCGTTACCGTGTCGATCTCGCCCTGATAGGTGTCCTGTGTCAGCGTACTGTCCGTCTCGGCGCCTCGCTGCATGCGCAATACCAGCCTGCTGTTGGTTAACGCCAGACGATTATCCCGCCAGATTTCTTCAATCAGGCGGGAGCCTGAGCGTGGAATCAGGCAGCGAATATGGCCGGTATCGATTGTCCAGCCGCGATCGTGCTCGCTGACCATTCCGACACCCAATGGCACGCCTGCTTTGGCTGTCGGCCGGAGAACGAGTGTGTCTTGTGGCGGCGTGTCGCCGCCCAACGCATGTGCCGACCATTTAATCGAGCCGTCCGGCCAGCGTGCCAGCGGCCAGCTTTGCAGGTCGTAAACCTGCTGCTGGGTGCCCTGTAACTGGAAGTCGCTATCGCTGCGTACGACCCCCTGCGGCCAGGGTACGCCCCAGGTTACGCCACTGAAGGCGTGAGGCACCTGTCCGTCCAACCAGTGCAGGCTGACTTGCGGTGCGGCCCCGCCAGCATGGTTGGAGGCCGCAGTGAAAGGTGCGGCGATCGCAGGTTTCCAGAACGGTGCTGACAGCGCCAGCAGCGTGCTGTCGCGCAGGAAGCGGCGGCGTGAGTAGGTCATCTTATCCATGACATCAGCCCTTGAAGTCGTAACCGACGGATATGCCGACCATGCGCGGTTCGCCAATCACGCCCGTTGTGGCGCTGGAGCCTCTGACGGAGCGGTAGTAGTTTTTATCCAGCGCATTTTTTACCCATAGCGATACGTTCCAGCGGTTGTCGCCTTGCTTGCCGCTCAGTCCACTAGACAGATTCAGGACGCCATACGATGGAATGCGATTGCTCTCGGAATCATCGAGTGTACCGTAGGCCCAGCTACGCCATGACCATTGACCGGAAACCGAGGCTTGCAGGTTATTTGGCGTATCCCATTGATAACGCACGCGTGTGTTGTAGCTCAGCGTCGGGGATTTAAAGACGCGTTTTCCTGACATATCGCACGAGACGGCGGAGATTTCTGCCGGGCAGCGGGCGTTAGGGAAATTCAGGTAGCTGGTATCCAGAACAGTACCGGCGAGACTGATACTCAGGCCGTCAAGCGGGCGTAGTGTCAACTGAGATTCCCCGCCGCGTGAACGAAATTTCCCAGCGTTAATCAGATAGCTGGTATCTGTTTCTTCGTCATAGGCGTTATTTTGGAAATCTTCGACCACGCTCCAGAACAGCGCGGTATTCCACTCTACTTTACGCTGTAGCCAGTGTGTCTTAACGCCCAATTCCGCAGAGCGGGTTTTCTCTGGATCGACGTATAACGAGTCTATCCCCAACTGCCTTGCCGCCCCGGACGATACGTTCAGGCCGCCGGATTTTTCCCCATAGCCCAATGTGGCATAAGGGGTGACATTCGGTGCAGCGAACCAGTTCAGGCTGATGGAGCCAGAAGGCAGGCGGTTGGTTTGCGAAAGCGGGCCGGAGTCAAAGGTTGCACGGTTTTTGCGAACAAATGTCCCTTCCTTTTTCTCATAGGTTTGGCGCAGGCCGACAATGACATCCAGTTTATCGGCAGCGTGCCAGGTTCCACGGCCATAGACGGAATAAACGGTGTCATCTAACGTGCCAAAGCGCTGCACGTTAATGCCCTGATAGCCATTTCCTACCCATGTCCGTACGCGGTTGTCGTTGTAGTAGCGACTGTTTGCCTCGGTATCGAGGTTCTCTCCCCAGTAATCGACGCCCAGTGAATAATCAAATTTATTGCCTTTGGGTGAGTCCAGCCAAAAGCTTTGCGACCAGACGCGATCGCGTACATCGGCACCGCTGTCGTGGTAGAGCGGAATATTCCAGTTATCTGCTGTGCTGGGTAACACACGGAAATAGCGCAGTGATGACAGAGAGTTGACGCTATAGCCGTTTTTCAGCTTCCAGTTGGCCTCTACTGAGCCGCCGCCTTGTGCAACGCGAATCACGTTCTCGTCATCCATGGCGACCTGACGACCGCTGACGACCTTGAGGCCTGTCTGTTCCGCGCGAGTACGAAACGCGTCAGTTGCGCTCACCAACACCGAGACGGGGCGCTGGGTGGAATCGCTGTAGTCACCGGTAATTCTGAGGCTAAAGCTGTCATTGGGCTGATAAAGTAACTGGCCGCGCACGCCGTTATTGGTACTGCCTCCAAGCTTATGGCCATTTTCGATATTCGTGACGTTTCCACCGCGTTCGGTACGGGACAGGTTGATACGGCCTGCCCAGTGGTCGCTGAGTGGCCCAGAAGCCATCAGTTTGGATTGCAGGTAGCCGCGCTGTCCGAACGATTGTTCCAGTGAATATTCGGGTGTGAAGGTGGGTTTGCGGGTGCGAATGTCAATCGCACCGCCAGTGGTATTAAAGCCGTAAGCGGCACCCTGTGGGCCTTTCAACACGCGGGTACTGTCGATATCCAGCAAATCGTTAGAGATGACGCCGGGGCGTGATAAGTAGACGCCATCGACAAACAGGCCCACGCTACCCGGCATACCGATGTTGGTGCCGCTCTCGCCACCATCACCAATCCCACGGATGGTGACGGTGGTATCCATCACATCAACGGTATCAACATCCAGCCCCGTCACGAGCTGTGACAGCTCTTCAAAGCGGTATATCCGCTCTTCTTCGAGCGTTTTGCCGTCAATCACTGATGCCAGCGTAGTCGGCGGTTGAACAGGCGCACGCTGGGCGTTCACTTTTACACGTTTCAACTGGACGGGGGCGGCGGTTGTTGCCTCGGTTTGTGGAACGTTCTCCGCTGTGACTTGCGGATCGGCTGCTCGTGCTATAGCAGGAAGCGTTAAGACACAGCTCATTAAAATACCTGATGTTATTTTTCGCTGGTGTTTTTTTAAATACTGCTGGTGTTTTTTAAAATACATAGCTTCTTCCGAATGTAGTCAATACGCTGCCGATTGCCGTGAAATTCACGGCAATACGTGGGTTATCATTTTTTAGGGGAGTTAATTACTGCGTTGCTTTTAGATAAGAATCATCCAGCCATTTATCGACATCAAAAGGTTGCCGAATAAGACGCGATTCATAGGCCAATGTGACGGCACGTTTTAATTTTTCTACGAAGGCGGGATCCAATTCGGGTGAAAGACGCTCGGTTAATGGCGGCAATGTATCCCATTCGACGCGTAATATATTTTCTGGATAACCCGATTGGGTAGCTAATAGCTGAATAAATTCGTCTTTATTTTTATCAGCGCTAGCCCAGTTTGCTGCTTCTCGCTGAACTTTGACTAAGCGGCGAAGAATATCCTCGTTGCCTTTGGCAAATTTCTCATCCACCAACAGGAAGCCGCTTAGCTGACCCGCACCGTTTAAATCGCGGCTGGATAATGGAATGTCTGCCAGCCCTTTATCCCGTAGTGAAAGCGTATTGCTGCCGCCCCAGGTGGCATCAATCTGTCCGGCAGCTAACGCCGCGCTGGCCGCCGCGAAATCGAGATTAATTAGCTTAACGTCAGAGGGCTTCAGGCCCTGAGAATCGAGCGCGCTGACGAAGGAAAGCTCGCCAGCCGTTCCACGAAAGAGCCCGATACGTTTGCCTTTCAGATCGGGGATTTTTTCAATACCGGAGCCTTTCGCCACTGCCAGATAGTGATTGATACCGCGTGAGGCTACGGCGATCACGCGGGTATCCAGACCACGCGAACGGCCAATAATGCTGGCTAAATCCCCCAAATAGGCCACATCGACCTGATGGTTGCCGAATGCTTCGTTGATGACGGGGCCTGCGCCTTTGATGAACGTCCAACGCACGCTGATCCCATCTTTGCTAAACTCGCGTTCCAGCAGCTTCTGGCTGTGGATGACGTCGAGCAAGCCGCCGCCGCTGGGTTTTGTACCCGCGCCAATGTCTGGCGCGGCAATTCGAATCTCGGTGATCGCTGATGCGACGCCTGACCAGGCCATACCCATTGCCAATAAGCTGGTTACTAACCATTTTCGTCCTGATGTCGTCATTATTTTACCCGCCAGTAATGAAATTGATGAATAGGAATTGTGTTATTGCGCCTGTTTCGAACGGCGTCATATCGTGTGCAGCACCACATTTAAAGGCTTGGCAATAAACTGACTAATACAAAAAAAGCATTATTATTGTTAGTAAATAGCTAAATCAGTATTCATCGTCTATTTCATCAATATGCAGCGAACGAAAAAAAACTATTCCAACTATGCATTAGCCTGGCGGTAATTTTTACCTTTAGTCTGAATGTCGATTATTAACGCTATCGTCTTATTAAAGAAATAAAGAATGAAATGAATATCGATATGCAGATACATACGTTGACTTTATTAAATAGTCGGGAAGAATCGATTATCCCAACGCTATTTCAGGCGACATAGTCATTGACACCTGCAACGTGAAATAGGGCGATAAAGATATATTGTCAGGAGCAACCCATCATGACGGAATTACTCTATGCGGGAGCCGCGCCGATACCCCGGTCTTATTCACCGGAACCAACGCCGCATGCTAGCCGAGTAAGTGGTGCGGTGCAGCAGCGCTTACCGCATCTGAATACGACGCCCTCGTCCCGACCGGAGCGCTGGCTGGCGGTGGTAGCGACGCTGCTATTGCACGCCGGGGTGCTTGCATTGTTCAACGCCGCGTCGACGCCGCCCGTTACGGTGCCTGCTCGGCCGCAGCCTGTCAGCGTTGAGCTGGTTTCTATGGTTGCAGAACCTGTGCAGCAAGAGGTTGTTCCGGTTGCTGAACCTGAGATGCCGACGCCACAACAGGTGGAAGAACCAACGATAACTGAGCCGCAGGTGGATGAAAATGCATTGCTGCCCCCTGCTCCGGAAAAAAAAGTACCGGAGAAAAAACCTGAACCTGTACCGAAAAAGACGCCGGTGAAAAAGAGCACTCCCGCGCCCAAACCGACGGTGCAATCCCAGAAGGAAACCGCAACAGCACCGATAACGCCAACGCCGGTGGCGCAAAACGCAGTCGCGCAGCCCGTTGACGCACCGTTGACACCGCCGCTCGCTAATGCCGACTACCTGCATAACCCCGCACCGTCTTATCCCGATGTGGCGATTAGCCGCGGCTATGAAGGCACTGTGCTGTTGAACGTGCAGGTACGTGCCGACGGCAAAGTGCAAACCATCCGTATTCATCAATCAAGTGGCTATCCGTCACTTGATGAGGCCGCCAGAGATACGGTGCTGCGCTGGTCTTTTGTTCCGGCGCGTCGCGGCAGTCAGCCGGTTAGCGGCTGGGTCGTTGTTCCTGTCGATTTTTCGCTGAACTCATGAGGTATTGGTTATGACGCTTGGACACATTGAACTCTTTTCTGCGGAAGGCGCGGTGATCCTGTTGCTGCTGCTATTTTCTCTCGTCACCTGGGGACTGGGGCTACTGAAGTTCGTCCAATATGGGCGCGCGCAGCGGCGCGATCGACGTTTTCGCGAGGCCTTCTGGCAGCAGGCTGATGTCAGCCAGACGCCAGAAACCAGCGCAAAACAGCCTGGTTCACTCGCCAATTTGGCGCTGGCTGCGGTCAAAGCGCCGGAGCGGATTAGCGGGCAGCTTGCTCTGAATATTCATCTGCCCGATCGGGTTGAGCGTGCGCTGCAACAGCAGATTCAACGCGAACGCCGCTCGCTGGAAAGCGGGCTGGCGGTTTTGGCTAGTATTGGCAGTACGTCGCCGTTTATCGGCCTGTTTGGTACCGTTTGGGGCATTATGGCGGCGTTGCAGGAGATCGGGCTTTCTGGCTCTGCCAGTCTCGACACTGTCGCGGGGCCGATTGGTAATGCGTTGATAGCCACTGGAGTTGGGATCGCTGTCGCGGTTCCTGCGGTACTGATCTACAACTACTTTTTGCGTCGTCTTAAGCTGGCCGTCGCAGACATGGATGACTTCGCTCATGATGTCTACAGCGTGATGCAGGCGCACGATTTTCATGTCAGCGCGTTTCACACCGGTGCGGAGTCATCGTCTGCCGCTTTCTCCGTGAAGAACCTGAGAGAGGTGGTCTGAAATGGCGTTTACCTCGCGTAATGATGACGACGTCATGAGTGAAATGAACATCACGCCGCTCGTGGATGTCATGCTGGTATTGCTGGTGGTGTTTATCGTTACTGCGCCGATGCTGACCAATGCCATTCCTATTCAGTTACCAAAAACAGCGGCGGTGGCCCCGGTCGATCGCACCGATCCGGTTGTTATTAGCATTGATGGTGAACAGCGTGTCTTCATCAATAAAGAAAACTTGGCGCGGGAACAACTGGTGCCACGTCTACAACAGGCTAAAGCAGGTAATGCGGATCTGATCGTGCAGGTGCAGGCGGATAAAGAAGCGAATTACGGTGATGTTGCCGCGTTGCTGGCCGATGTTGAGCAGGCGGGGATTACCCGACTATCCCTGCTGACGCAAAAATAACGTTGCGGATACCGACGATCATGATGCCCAAATCTCCGCTGCGGATACGTTCAGCCCCTGATACTTCTCTGACCGCTGCTGCGCTGTCGGCCGGACATTCTGCGCTGGTTATTTCACTGACTGTATCGCTTGTCGTGCCGCTGCTGGTACTTGCGGGCTGGTGGCTTGCTAGCTGGCACGGATGGATGTCTGAGCAAATCCTGCCTTCACCACTGGCGGTCATCGATAGCGCACGGGCTTTTATCCCCGAAGAGTTGATTCACCAGTTGCCCATCAGCCTGATGCGGCTGGTGATTGGTTTTAGCGGCGGTATCGTGCTGGGTCTGGTATTGGGCAGTCTATTCGGTCTGAATCGACGATTGAATGCGCTGTTTATGCCGCTATTTACCGTCATCGCACAGATCCCGACGTTAGCCTGGATCCCGCTTTTGATGTTGTCGCTGGGGATCGGTGAAGCGCTGAAGCTGGTGGTGCTGGTGAAATCGGTCACGGTGCCTGTGACGCTCTATACCTGTGCCGGTATTCAACAGACGCCACAAAAACTGCACGAAATGGCGCGTAGTCTGCGTTTATCACAGGCTGCCTTCCTGCGTTATCTGATTTTACCTGCGATGCTGCCGTATGTGATGACGGGCGTGCGGCTGGCATTTTCTACCGGATGGGTCGCTTTGATTGCGGTTGAGCTGTTGGCATCCAGCGAAGGACTGGGCTATCTGTTGGTTCAAAGCCGCCAGTTGTTCATGTTGGATCTGGTGTTCGTCTGCATTCTGATCATTGGAATACTGGGGTTTGCCGGGGAACGCGTGCTGCTGAAGCTGGAGCGTCGCTGGATTCACTGGCCTGCGCCAGTACTGGGGCGTGATAGCCTGAGCTATGCGCTGCCGAGTCTGTCTCTGACGCCTTGGCTCGCGCCATTAGTACTGATTGTACTATGGCAGATGAGCAGTACCCACCAGTGGGTGAACGTGGCTTTCCTTCCCGCGCCGAGTAGCGTGGTTGACGCGCTGTGGTCGGGGTTGATTCAAGGCGGGCTGTGGGCCGATCTCAATGCCAGTTTGCTGCGTGCGCTACAGGGTTTCATGCTGGGAAGCGCTATCGGCGTGCTGATTGGTGCGTTGCTCGGTGGCTGGCGCATCGCCGACAGGCTGTTTAATCCGGCGTTGTCCGCCTTGCGCTGTGTGGCGCTATTTGCCTGGCTGCCGCTGATCACAGCCTGGTTCGGTTTAGGCGAGAGTGCCAAAATCGTGTTTATCGCTGTAGCGGCATTCTTTCCCGTCATGCTGGCGACCCGTCAGGGAATCGCCCAGCTTCCGCCCATGCTGTTGGAAGTGGCGCAGGTTCTGCGTCTGACGCCAGTGCAGACGCTCCGCACGCTGATACTGCCCAGCGTGTTACCGCCGATGTTTTCCGGTTTACGGCTGGCGTTGATGCATGCGTGGACGGGGGCGATTGGTGCCGAGTATTTCATGCCGTCGGGAGAGGGGTTGGGCGGCATGATGATTCGCGCGCAACAACTGCTTGAATCCGATCGCATTATGGCCGGTGTGGTGCTGATTGCGGTGGTGGCCGCGCTTTTTTCCCGGTTGATTACCCTATCGGAACGGCGGCTGACCCGCTGGCGCTTTGCATGACGGTTAACGGAGAATCTATGTCCCTGCATTTTCAGCACATTACCAAACATTTTACCGTCAACGGAGCCCCTCTGACGGTGTTACAGGACATTGACCTCTCGCTGCATGCTGGTGAGCTGGTTGCGGTCATCGGTACCAGCGGCTGTGGTAAATCGACGCTGTTGCGTTTGGCTGCCGGGATTGATACCACTGGACGAGGACGTATTCTGATTGGCGATCGGCCTGTTAATGGCATTCCCGATGAGGTCAGTCTGGTGTTTCAGGAGCCGCGACTGTTTCCGTGGCTCACCGTGACGGGCAATATTCGCCTCGGTATGCTCAATCTCAATCTTTCTCCTGCGGAAATTGCGCAGCGAATTGTCCATTATCTTCAGATAATGGGACTGGAAGGTTTTGCCGATGCATGGCCGCATCAGCTGTCAGGCGGGATGGCACAGCGTGTGGCGATCGCCCGTGGGCTGGTATCGACGCCGCGCATTCTCTTGCTGGATGAACCTTTCGGCGCGCTTGATGCGCTGACCAAACAGCAGTTGCAGGAACGTCTCGCGGAGATTCGCCAGCAAACGGATTTGACGATCTTGCTGGTGACGCATGATGTGGAAGAAGCCGTGTTTCTGGCGGACAGAGTGGTCGTCATGTCACCCCGGCCCGGTCGGATTAGTGCAATTCTTCCGGTCAATCTGGCCTATCCTCGCGACCGAACCAGCACCGCCTTGCTGGAGCAACGCCAAGCAGTCAGTCAGGCGCTGCATCAGGCGGATACCGTTGAAGCCTGAGCGATCGCTTCCTCCCTCATCTCGAGTATCGACAGAAACCGCCGCGGAAAAGGCGGTTTTTTCTTTTCTTTCCGCACGTGAGATCATTCATTTTCAGCATAGTGAAGTGCTGTCATTAACTGGCATAATGCGCATGTCATTCTTGGTCAATACCTTAACAGGATATTCCTATTGGGTATGCGCAGGTGTGTTGGCCTATACTCGTCATACTTCAAGTTGCATGTACGTTGGCTGCGTTCACTCACCCGAATCACTTACTTAAGTAAGCTCATCGGGATGAAATGAGAGACATCCTGTCTCTCACCGGAGGCCAGCCTTTGGCTGGTCAAATTCGTTCCCGACGAATTTGTCCTTCTTGCCGCCTGCCTGAAACTTGAATTATTTAGAGTAGGCACTCGTTAAGGCCGCGCCGGTTAGTGACGATGCATAATCGTGACCGAGAGAAACACTTATTGCCGATACTTGCCGGTGAAAAAGGGCAGGTATATATCGTTATTATTGAGGTTTTCGCATGAAAAAAGTTACCGTTGCCGCAACACAAATGGCGTGTTCCTGGGATCTGCCCAAGAATATCGAAAACGCTGAAAAACTGGTGCGACAAGCGCATGCAAAAGGCGCGCAGGTTATCCTGATTCAGGAACTGTTTGCCGCGCCGTATTTCTGTATCGATCAAAGCCCAGAGCACTACGCGCTGGCGCAGGAGCTGGAAACCAGCCCGCTGATTAAGCATTTTTCCGCACTGGCGGCGGAGCTGAACGTGGTACTGCCGTTGAGCTTCTTTGAGCGTGCCAATAACGCCTATTACAACTCGCTGGTGATGATTGATGCGGATGGTTCCGTATTGGACGTTTACCGCAAAACACACATTCCGAACGGTCCGGCGTATCAGGAAAAGCAGTTCTTCATTCCAGGCGACACGGGCTTTAAAGTCTGGCAGACGCGTTACGCGAAAATCGGCGTGGGCATTTGCTGGGATCAGTGGTTCCCGGAAACCGCACGCAGTCTGGCGTTGCAGGGCGCAGAATTGATTTTCTATCCGACCGCCATCGGTTCGGAACCGGCCTACCCGGACATCGACAGCCAGCCGCACTGGACCCGCGTTCAGCAAGGGCACGCCGCGGCGAATCTGGTGCCGGTGATCGCATCCAACCGCATCGGTACGGAAGCCAGCAAATATATCGATGGTCTGGAAATGACGTTCTACGGTTCTTCTTTCATCGCCGATCAAACCGGTGCGCTGTTGGCTCAGGCCAATAAGACGGACGAAGCTATTCTGGTGCATGAATTTGATTTAGAAGCGATTGCCGCCCAGCGCGCCTCGTGGGGGCTGTTCCGCGATCGTCGCCCGGAAATGTACGGCACCATTGCCAGTTCAGATGGCAAGACCCGGAGATAAGTGATGTCACAGTTAGTAACGCCTCACCTCACGACACCACATCAGGATGGTTTTGCGATGCCCGCCGAGTGGGCACCGCATGACGCCGTGTGGATGATCTGGCCATATCGTACCGACAACTGGCGCGAGCAGGGTGTTCCGGCGCAGAAAACGTTCGCACGCGTGGCGGAAGCCATCGCTCAAAACACGCCCGTCATCATGGGCGTACCTGCACGTTACATGGCGGATGCGCAGAAAGTAATGCCGGTGAACGTCACGCTGGTGGAAATGGAAAGCGACGATGCCTGGATGCGTGACACGGGCCCAACCATCGTGCTGAATCAGGCTGGTGAGCGTCGGGGTATCGACTGGCAGTTCAACGCCTGGGGCGGCGAGCTGGGCGGTCTATACGAAGACTGGCGTCAGGATGAAAAAGTCGCAGCGCAGGTGCTGGATTATCATCAGACGGCACGCTATGCCGCTCCGCTGATTCTGGAAGGTGGCTCGATCCATGTCGATGGTGAAGGCACGTTGCTGACCACGGCAGAATGCTTGCTCAATCCGAACCGTAACCCGCACCTGAGCAAAATGGAAATCGAACAGCTGATGCGTGATTACCTCAGCATCTCGACGATTATCTGGCTGGAAGAAGGCGTGTACAACGACGAAACCGATGGGCATATCGATAACATGTGTTGCTTCGTGCGCCCCGGTGAAGTGGCGTTGCACTGGACGGATGATGAAAACGATCCGCAGTATGCGCGCTCCATCGCAGCCTATGACGTGCTGTCGGCAGCACGGGATGCGCAAGGACGTGAGCTGAAAATCTGGAAATTGCCTGCACCCGGCCCGCTCTATGCGACCAAAGAGGAAGCGCAGAGCGTGGATAGCGGCGATGCGGTCGAGCGCCTTGCCGGTTCTCGTCTTGCGGGCTCTTATGTGAACTTCCTGATCAGCAATCAGCAGATCATTTTCCCGTTGCTGGATGAGAAGACGGATGACGTTGCACGCGATCTGCTGCAACAGATGTTCCCTGGCTACTTGATTAGCGGTGTGCCTGCGCGGGAAATCCTGCTGGGCGGGGGAAATATTCACTGCATTACGCAGCAAATTCCAGCGGTGTAGTAACCGTCGAGCTGTTAACGGACGGCTGAAAAGAAGGGGCGCGGGTGCCCGAAGGGTGACGAACAGGGATGTCGGTCATAAAAAAGCCGGTTGGCGCGATAGCGTAAACCGGCTTTTTATCAGGCTGACATCTGCCTGTCTTTTCTCGAGACGCTTAGCCGCGTTTTGCGTCGGCTGCGGCTTTCACGATAACGGCAAAAGCATCCGCTTTCAGTGATGCACCACCGACCAGCGCGCCGTCGATGTCCGGCTGGGTAAACAGCTCTGCTGCATTCGCAGCATTAACCGAACCGCCGTACTGGATGATCACTTGTTCAGCAACAGCAGCATCTTGTTTGGCGATATGGTCACGGATGAATTTGTGAACGGCCTGAGCCTGTGCTGGGGTAGCAGATTTACCGGTACCGATAGCCCATACGGGTTCGTAGGCCACAACGGTGTTTTCAAACGCTTTCGCGCCCAGCGTATTCAGCACGGCATCCAGTTGACGTGCACATACGGCTTCGGTCTGGCCTGCTTCGTTTTCTGCTTCAGTTTCGCCAATACACAGCACTGGAATCAGGCCCGCGTCTTTCAGCACGCCAAATTTCTTCGCAATGAATTCATCGCTTTCTTTATGGTAAGTACGGCGCTCAGAGTGACCGATGATGATGTATTTCGCACCGATATCTTTCAGCATCTCGGCAGAGGTTTCACCCGTGAAAGCACCAGAAAGGTTCACGTCGACGTTCTGCGCGCCCAGTGCAATACGGCTGCCTGCCAGTTGGTGATTAGCCTGATCGAGGTAAATTGCCGGGGGGGCAATGGCTACACCGCAGCCGTCAACGGTGCTGAGTTCTTTACGCAGACCCGCGATCAGTTCGTTGACCATGTTGGTGCTGCCGTTCAGCTTCCAGTTACCCATAACTAATGGATGTCGCATCTTTTTTCCTCCAGCCGGAATCGGTAATGAATCAATGTGTTAATGAATCAATGCATTAATGACGTAAACAGTAGTGCCCATCAGGCAATATAACTTGCCCACAGTATAGAGACGAAATGTGACCGTGGCTCTGTTTTTCGTCATTAATTACTGCATTGATCACGGTTCAGATAGCGTTAGCTTAATCGGTTCAACAGCAAAAGTTAGCCCTTTTTCGCCGTCATCTGCAACGACATAGCGCAAGGCGCCTTCCGTTTGCTGGTAAAAGCGCTGTCCTTTGCCTTTTCCTAGCAGTTCGGTGACTTTTTTCACACTCTGTTCTTCCGTCAGTGACGGTGCGAACGTACGTGCCAGTGCTGCCATATAGTCGATAGCTTGTTTGCGACGCGCTGCGGTTTCTTGTTCGTTCTGCGGCTGCGGTAGCCAGGTGATTTGCAGCGTTTTGATTTTCCCTGTGCCTTTCTCCAGTGCGGTTGACGCATAGAGGTGGTCGTTGATCCGGCTGGCAGCACGGGTCAACATGCTGATGATATTACCGGTATCGACAACTCGAAATTCACCGATCGGCAGCGTCGGGTTGCTCAGGTTGTAGCGAGAACGGAATTGCGTGATGGTTTGATCGAAGGTTGGGGCACCGGCTAGCAGATACGGCGCATTGGCTGATGTCTTGGGCGGAAACGTCGGATCGGCCCCCGCGTGAGTCTGGTACAGCACCAGTGATGATAAAACCAACAGTGAAGCGATGCGTTTTCGTGTCATAGGGATTCGGGTCAGCCACTTCAGAAGATGTCCAGGCCGATAACGGCAGAATACGTTTGATTAAAGCGGCATTTGTACGTCGTTGTCAAAAATAGTGCATCGCTGCCTGAAATCGTACGGACTTGTCAAAAAAGAGTACGGGGTTGTCAAAAATCGCGTAAAGATTGCAGGCAAACACGTGGGTTGAGGTAAAATCGTTCCGACTAAAATACAGATTAATTCGGCCAGGCAGGCTAATAATTCAGGGCGTTATCGTTAATGACATTACAGCAATGGTGCTTCTCGTTTAAAGGCCGTATTGGCCGTCGTGATTTCTGGCTCTGGATGGCTATTTGGGTGGCGCTGATGGCGGTATTGTTTACGCTTTCTGGTCAACGCTGGCTGGATACGCAACTGACGGCGTTTGGTCTGGTGGTATTGCTGTGGCCGACAGCGGCGATGATGGTGAAACGGCTGCACGACCGTAACAAAAGCGGCTGGTGGGCGCTGCTGTTAGTGGTGGCATGGATATTGGTGTCGGGGAATTGGAGCATGTTCTCCACTATCTGGCAGTGGGGTATTGGCCGTTTCTTACCGATCCTGATTGTCGTGATGACATTGCTCGACTGCGGCGTTTTTCTGGGAACAAAAGGGGAAAACCGGTTTGGAGCAGAGGCGGAGCCGTTTCGCTTCCGCCGCTGAATGGCAACGAGTGTTGCTTACCAATAGTTCTCGGCAGTCATATGACCGGGCCTGCGGCGCAGGTGTTTGGTCATTTGCCGCTCTTCTTTCAGCAACAGCTGAGTATCACGCACCATCTGTGGGTTACCGCACAGCATGACATGGCTGGTGGCGGTATCCATCGGCAAGCCCACCGCGGCTTCTAGCGTGCCGTTGCTGATCAATGTAGGAATTCGGCCTGTCAGCGAGCCAGCTTCCTCTTCCCGGCTGACCACCGTTTGAATATGCAGTTTGCCGTGGTAGCGCTGCTGTAACTGCTGCATCAGCGGCAGATAGCTGAGATCGCGTGAAAACCGAGCGGCATGAACCAGCACGATGTTCTTAAAGCGCTCCAGGTTCTTGCCTTCCTGAAGGATCGACAGATAAGGGCCGATGCCCGTGCCTGTTGCCAGCATCCACAGCGTTTCACAATCAGGAATCTCTTCCAGCACGAAAAATCCGGCGGCTTCTTTGACGATCATAACTTCTGAGCCGGGCTGTAGCGCATGCAGATGAGGGCTAAGTTTGCCTTCCGGCACGGTCACCAGATAGAACTCAAGTGTAGGATCGCTGGGTGCGTTCACGTAGGAATACGCGCGCTGCACTTTTTCACCCTCAATCTCCAGTGCCAGCTTGCCATATTGCCCGGCAGTGAACGCATCGGTGGGTGCGTGAACCCGAATGCTAAACAGACTTTCTGTCCAGTTTTCCACCTGAACCACTTTGCCTGTCACCCATTCAGCCATATTTTTCTGCTCCTGTTGCTTGCGTTATCCCCGCCATACTTCAAGCTGCATGTACGTTGGCTTCTCTCACCTCAGCCACTTACTTGAGTAAGCTCCTGAGGACTCGCGCGATTGCCGTCTGCCTGCAACTCGAATTATCTAGGGTATCGATGCCACTATTTGTGCATGTAAGTCATGCATCTAAGATACGCCATTTATTAACAACTGTGAAACAATCAGTCAGTTGGGTCGTGGTCTGCTACAGCAGGAATTCGTGCAGCTTGCGATCCTTACGATCCAGATAGTGCGTCGATTTAATCCGGCGGATCGTGCGAGATTTACCGCGGATCAGCAGTGTTTCTGTCGTGGCCATATTGCCTTTACGCGCGATCCCGTCCAGCAAATCGCCTTTGGTGATGCCGGTTGCGGAGAAAATCACGTTATCGTTACGCGCCATGTCATCGAGCTTGAGAACGCCACCGGCTTCGATGCCCATTTGTCGGCAGCGTGCTAATTCGTCTTCACCGATGCGGCGGTTTTCAGCGCTATCGCCTTTGACTTCATGACGTGCGAGTAAACGCCCTTGCATGTCGCCGTCGAGCGCGCGGATAACGGCTGCCGAGATGACGCCTTCTGGTGCACCGCCGATGCCGTACAGTACGTCAACTTCGCTGTCTGGCATGCAGGTGAGGATGGATGCCGCTACGTCGCCATCTGGAATCGCGAACACTTTCACACCCAACTGCTGCATTTCCGCAATGCAGGCATCGTGGCGCGGCTTGGCCAGCGTAATCACGGTTAACTGGCTGAGCGGTTTACCCAGCTTCAGGGCGACATTGCGCAGGTTGTCCGCCAGCGGCAGGTTGAGGTCAATCGCTCCTTTCGCTTCGGGCCCGACGATCAGCTTTTCCATATACATGTCTGGTGCGTGCAGAAACGCGCCTTTTTCGCCAACGGCCAGCACAGCTAGCGCATTTGCCTGACCCATTGCCGTCATCCGCGTGCCTTCAATCGGGTCGACAGCAATATCAACAGCATCGCCCTGACCGGTGCCGACCTGCTCGCCAATGAATAGCATGGGTGCTTCGTCGATTTCCCCTTCACCGATGACAATCTGACCGTTGATATTGACCTGATTCAGCATAATTCGCATTGCCTGTACGGCGGCATTGTCGGCGGCATTCTTATCGCCACGACCTAACCACTTATAGCCTGCCAGCGCGGCTGCTTCAGTGACGCGCGAGAACTCGATGGCTAATTCACGTTTCATAAATACCTGTCTGTTGTCGATCGGGAAAGGGAAGCCTTATGTTGGCCGCTTAAATGTGGATTGAGGGGGAAACACGACGATGAGGTTCCCGCAGGGAGACCTCGCATCGTGGTCGCACCCGGTATCTCGGTTCTTAAGCGATCAACATTAGAATATTAAGTGGGATTTTATCACAACGGGGAAGGGCGGCGGTTAAGTGATGCGGAAAAATCGGGCGCGTCTGTCGCGCCCGATAGGGAGAGATTAGGCGTCGTGATCTTCCCAATTACGGGCACGAGCAACGGCTTTCTGCCAGCCGCTGTAGCGAACGTTACGCTCCACCGTTTCAATGCTGGGACGGAATTCACGTTCAATAGTCGCTTTGCTCTTCACTTCATCCAAATCGTTCCAGAAGCCAGTGGCAAGGCCTGCCAGGAAAGCGGCACCCAGCGCGGTGGATTCACGCACTTCTGGACGTTCCACGCGCGTACCGAGGATGTCGGACTGGAATTGCATCAGGAAGTTGTTGGCGACTGCGCCACCGTCGACACGCAGTGATTTCAAACGCGTATCAGCGTCCGCTTGCATGGCATCCAGCACGTCACGGGTCTGGAAGGCAATGGACTCCAGCGTCGCACGGATGATGTGGTTAGCATTCACACCACGCGTCAGGCCGAAGATCGCGCCACGGGCATACGGGTCCCAGTAGGGGGCGCCCAAACCGGTGAAAGCGGGTACGACATAGACGCCGTTGGTATCTTTCACTTTTGTCGCGAAGTATTCGGAATCCATAGAATCGCCGATCAGCTTCAGCTCGTCACGCAGCCATTGGATAGAGGCACCGCCAACAAACACGGAGCCTTCGAGTGCGTAGTTCACTTCACCGCGCGGGCCACAGGCGATGGTGGTCAGCAAACCGTGTTTGGACTGTACGGCTTCTTTACCGGTATTCATCAGCAGGAAACAGCCGGTGCCGTAGGTATTTTTAGCCTGCCCAGGATTGACGCAAAGCTGGCCGTACAGCGCCGCTTGCTGGTCACCTGCGATACCGGCGATAGGAATACGCGTGCCGCCTTTACCGCCGATGTTGGTCTGGCCGTAGACTTCTGAAGACGCGCGCACTTCCGGCAGCATCTCGCGCGGGATATCCAGCGCTTCCAGCATACGGGTATCCCATTCCAGCGTATGAATATTAAACAGCATGGTACGGGAGGCGTTGGTGTAATCCGTTACGTGAACACGCCCTTGCGTCATTTTCCAAATCAGCCAGGTATCGATGGTACCAAACAGCAGTTCGCCGCGTTTAGCGCGTTCACGGGAGCCTTCAACGTGATCCAGAATCCATTTCACTTTGGTGCCAGAAAAGTAGGGATCGACCACCAGTCCGGTGGTGTTGCGAACATACTCTTCCAGACCGTCTTTCTTCAGCTTCTCGCAA
Organism: Pectobacterium zantedeschiae; assembly: GCF_004137795.1. GTDB lineage: Bacteria > Pseudomonadota > Gammaproteobacteria > Enterobacterales > Enterobacteriaceae > Pectobacterium > Pectobacterium zantedeschiae. The sequence continues at coordinate 40,337 of NZ_NWTM01000003.1, read as the reverse complement.
ATTTCAGCGGTACGACGACACTGCCAGACGATAGCGTTATAAATCGGCTTGCCGCTCTCTTTTTCCCATACGACGGTGGTTTCACGCTGGTTGGTGATACCAATACCCGCGACTTCATCTGCGCTAATATCGGCTTTCGCTAGCACTTCGACCAGCGTTGAGCTTTGTGTCGCCCAAATTTCCATCGGGTCGTGCTCTACCCAGCCCGCTTTTGGATAAATCTGGGTGAATTCACGCTGTGAAACGCTAACGATGTTTGCATCGTGATCCAGTACGACGGCGCGGGAGCTGGTTGTGCCTTGGTCGATAGCAACAATGTATTTTTTTTCCGGGTTCATAAATCCAATCCTGTAATGATTAACCGTGAAATAGGATGGCCGTGGCGTTAAGTTTAACGGCTTTCACGACGCGTGGTAGCTTCTGCCTCGGGTTCGCATACATCACATGGCAGATTACGGCCAATCAGTGCGCGATAACCGAAGGCACCCAGACAGGCACCGATAATGGGGCCAAAAATAGGAACCAGGAAGTAAGGGATTTCGCGTGCGCCAGTAAAGGCGACGTTGCCCCAGCCCGCCAGAAAAGCGAACAGCTTAGGACCAAAGTCACGCGCCGGGTTGAGGGCGAAGCCGGTCAGCGGCCCCATAGAGGCACCGATAACGGCAATCAGAATACCGATCAGCAGCGGAGCAAGTGGCCCACGCGGGATACCATTACCGTCGTCAGTCAGTGCCAGAATCAGGCACATCAGAATCGCGGTGATGACGGTTTCAACCAACAGCGCCTGCATAACGGAAATGTGCGGATTTGGGTACGTTGAGAAAATGCCCGCTAAACTCAGGCTTTCCGTGCTGCCGCGCACCATATTGTTGGTTTGTTCAAAATCCACGAACAGATTGTAATACAGCCCGTAGACCAGTGCGGCGGCACAAAATGCCCCTGCAATCTGCGCCACAATGTAAGGCACAACCTTGCGTCCATCGAAGCAGGCAAACAGCCACAGGGCGATAGTGACGGCCGGGTTGAGGTGAGCACCGGAAATAGCCGCGGTCAGATAGATTGCCATCGCAACCCCCAGACCCCAGATGATGCTGATTTCCCACTGTCCGAAGCTGGCTCCCGCCAGTTTTAAGGCGGCGACGCAGCCGACACCGAAGAAAATCAGCAGGCCAGTGCCGAGGAATTCGGCGATGCACTGGCCTCTTAGCGTTGAACGTTCTGCTTGGCTCATAATTTTTTCCTGCTGGGTAACATACAGAGTGGTAGGTCTAAGGATACCGTCTGGCGGCATCCTCTGTTTTAAATGTATTTATGATGTGAATTTATCGTTAATGAGCGAAAACGAGAAATATCGAAATTGAAATGTGTGTTGCTCGTCAAAAAAATGAGCGTATTCGCTTATAAAATGACTCGTAGTGGTTTTTCGTCGGTGGTTGATAGTAACGCTCAGGTTAAATTTATTAACACAATTGGAGTAACGGAGAAGTGAACGAGGGCGTTTTCAGTTTTAGCCGCTCGTTTTTCGGTTTGTACTGCCCGTTTTTCAGTTTGTACTGATAGTGTTAAGTCGGAAAAGCTGCCACACTCGCGTAGTGGGGGATGTGCGCTAGACAGGCGGCCATTGGCTACATACAATTTCGTTATGGTCTGTCTTGCCAGCCGTCCCGCGGTCAGGATTATGTTTGCGGGCGGATGACGCGACACCGTGAGTGTTGGTTACAGAGTCCGAAAGCCAGCGTTAACCGATCTTTGCCTTGTTGCGATTAAAAGGGGTTTGAAGAATGTCATTTGAAGTGTTTGAAAAGCTGGAAGCGAAAGTTCAGCAGGCGATTGATACTATCACGCTGTTGCAAATGGAAATTGAAGAGCTGAAAGAGCAGAACAACACGCTGTCGCAGGATGTTCAGGCGGCAGCCGGTTCACGTGAAGCGCTGGTGCGCGAGAACGAACAGTTGAAAGAAGAGCAAGTGGTATGGCAAGAGCGCCTGCGCGCGCTGTTAGGCAAAATGGAAGAAGTCTAATCGGGCTTGCTGGCTCAAACGAAGGAACGGCTTGTCGATTGAGCCAAATAAAAAAGGGCGTAAATCGCCCTTTTTTGTGGTGATGTTACCGCAATAAAAACGCGGAAATTCAACGATATTATTCAATATCCAGCGGGTCTTCCGACAGGATGATGCCTGTGTTGTCGGCATACAGATGGTCACCGGAGAAGAAGGTTACGCCGCCGAAGTTGACGCGAATGTCGCTTTCGCCAATGCCTTCACTACACGCGCCGACCGGAATGGCCGCCATCGCTTGAATGCCGATATCCAACTCCGCCAAATCGTCAACCTGACGCACTGCACCATACACGACAATGCCTTCCCATTCGTTTTGGGTCGCCAGTCGGGCGATTTCCGCGTTGATCAACGCGCGGCGCACGGAGCCCCCGCCATCGATTAGAAGTACGCGCCCAAGGCCGTTTTCTTCAAGGAGATCGAAAAGCAGGCCGTTATCCTCAAAACATTTCACGGTGGTGATTTTGCCACCAAATGAAGTACGCCCGCCAAAATTGGAGAACAGAGGCTCAACAACATTCACCTCTTCGTGGTAGATATCGCACAGTTCGGAAGTATCGTATTTCATAGGATTAACGTCAGGTTGCCGCCGGAATCATGAGTATATCCCTTTCTGGCGGCTGTTGGCAAAATCATCAAATGTTAACTTGATGCGCATCAGTAAATGCGTGCTGCTTTTCGCCTGCGCTCAATTTACCCGCACTAACTCAGTATCACGCCAACGGCGAACAGAATGTTGGTCAGCAGCGCGCCCTTCACTGTTTTTTCCAGCATTGGACGCATACTGAACGCGCTGGTTTCACGCAATACATAGCGTGCCTGCTTAATCAGCAGCGGGAGCGCCAGAATAAACAGCCAGCCCGCCAGACTGTGCAGATAAAACGTCGCAAACAGACCGAGACAAACCGGTGCCAGCAGCAGCAGCATCGTGTGGTAGAAGCGTGCTTTTTCCGCGCCAAGACGCACCGCCAGCGTGTTTTTCCCGCTGATGCGATCGTTGTCGATATCGCGCAGATTGTTGATATTCAGTACCGCTGTCGCTAACAGACCGCAGGCCGTTGCTGGCAGCATCACGATGCTGTCGAAATGGCCAGTTTGCAGATAATACGACCCCGCGACGCTGAGCCAGCCGAAAAAGATCAGCACTGAGATATCGCCGAGTCCGATATAACCGTAGGGCTTGTTACCGACGGTATAGGTGATGGCGGCAAAAATCGCCAGCAGCCCCAGAATCAGGAAACCGAAGATATCCGCTGGCTTTTCACATGCCAGAATGACCAGACTCACACCAGAAATGATGGTGAGTACCACGGTTACGATTAGCGCATTGCGCAGTTGCGACAGTGTAATAACACCAGTCTGGATACCGCGCAACGGCCCGATGCGTTCCTCGGTATCGCTACCTTTTATCGCATCCCCATAGTCGTTCGCCAGATTGGAAAGGATTTGTAGCAGTCCGGCGGTCAACAACGCCAGTAATGCTACGCCCGGTTTAAAGCTGCTATGCCAGCTCGCGATCGCCGAGCCGGTGACGATGGACGCAAAAGCTAATGGCAACGTTTTTGGACGCAGACTATCCAGCCAGGCTTTGGTTTTGCTGCTATGGGTCGATAAGGTCATGGTGTGCTTCAATTTTATTGACGATTCAATTGCGTGAATCATCCGTTTATAAATAAAAAAAGTCAGTGATGGTGGCGTCAGAAACAAAAGTGGGAGGCCAACGCCTCCCACTTTATCGTTAATAGTGCGATCCGCGAAAACGGATTATAAGATAAATCGACTCAGATCTTCATCTGCTACTAATTCATCCAGATGATTACGTACGTAATCTGCGTCAATGGTAACGCTTTGGCCGTTCATTTCGCTGGCGTCGTAAGAAACATCTTCGATCAGACGCTCCATAACGGTGTGTAAACGGCGCGCGCCGATATTCTCGGTGCTTTCGTTTACCTGCCAGGCCGCTTCGGCAATGCGACGAATGCCATCGGCGGTGAATGAAATCTCCACGCCTTCTGTTGCCATCAACGCTTTATACTGTTCGGTTAGCGAGGCGCTCGGTTCTGTCAGAATGCGCTCGAAATCTTCCGTCGTCAGCGCCTGCAATTCCACACGAATCGGCAGACGTCCCTGCAACTCTGGAATCAGGTCGGACGGGCTGGCAACCTGGAATGCGCCGGACGCGATAAACAGGATGTGGTCAGTTTTGACCATACCGTGCTTGGTCGATACGGTGCAGCCTTCAACCAGCGGCAGCAGGTCGCGCTGAACGCCTTCACGGGAAACATCCGGGCCTGAGCTTTCGCCACGCTTACAAATTTTGTCGATTTCGTCGATGAACACGATACCGTGCTGCTCAACGGCTTCAATTGCCTGCTGTTTCAGCTCTTCCGGGTTCACCAGCTTGGCCGCTTCTTCCTCTATCAGCAGCTTGAAGGCGTCTTTGATTTTGACCTTACGGGCTTTCTGCTTCTGTCCTGCCAGATTCTGGAACATGGACTGTAGCTGATTGGTCATCTCTTCCATGCCCGGCGGAGCCATGATCTCTACGCCGACGGGGGCGGCAGCCAGATCGATTTCGATCTCTTTGTCGTCCAACTGACCTTCACGCAGTTTCTTGCGGAATGCTTGACGAGTTGCGGAAGGCTCCTGAGTGCCTTCTGCTTGTCCCCAGTTGTTTTTTGCCGGAGGAATCAGCACGTCCAGAATGCGGTCTTCCGCCATCTCTTCCGCACGGAAGCGATTTTTTTCGATGGACTGGTGGCGCACCATTTTGATCGCGGAATCCGTCAGATCGCGGATGATGGAATCCACTTCCTTACCCACGTAGCCGACTTCAGTAAATTTGGTCGCTTCCACTTTGATGAACGGCGCATTGGCGAGCTTCGCGAGGCGACGAGCGATTTCGGTTTTACCTACGCCGGTCGGGCCGATCATAAGAATATTTTTAGGCGTCACTTCATGACGGAGTGCTTCGTCCAACTGCATACGGCGCCAGCGGTTACGCAGCGCGATGGAAACGGCGCGTTTCGCTTTATGCTGGCCGATGATATAGCTGTCGAGTTCACTGACTATCTCGCGCGGGGTCATTTCAGACATAGTTGATCCTTACGCCTTGGAGGCTAATTCTTCTATCGTGTGGAACTGGTTGGTGTAGATACAGATGTCGCCAGCAATCCCCAGAGATTTCTCGACGATATCGCGGGCACCCAGCTCGGTATTTTCCAGTAAAGCACGCGCTGCGGCCTGCGCATAAGGACCGCCGGAACCAATGGCGATCAGATCGTTCTCAGGCTGCACGACATCGCCATTACCAGTAATGATCAGTGAGGCATTTTCGTCTGCGACGGCCAGCAAGGCTTCCAGTTTGCGTAGCATACGGTCAGTACGCCAATCTTTAGCCAGCTCGACGGCCGCTTTCACCAGATGGCCCTGGTGTAATTCCAGCTTGCGCTCGAAAAGCTCAAAAAGGGTGAAGGCATCCGCTGTACCGCCTGCGAAACCAGCGATGACGCGGTCATGGTAGAGACGACGTACTTTACGCACGTTGCCTTTCATCACGGTGTTGCCCAGAGTGGCTTGTCCATCACCGCCAATGACCACCTGGCCGTTGCGGCGTACGCTTACAATTGTTGTCACGAGTCAGTCCCCGTTTGAAGAAAAAGACCCCCGCATCACGCGCAATGTTGCTCGTTTAGGTTTGATGCCAGAAAAATACGGTGTGAGGTAATGCTGATGATACCTCGCACCGTGCTAGTCCGGTCTCTCGACCCTTAACCGATCGGCATTGCCCACATTACTCGGGGCGCATTGATGTTATAGATGGGGGAAGGCGTGGGTTTTTTCAACCCCCGCTGGCAAGAGGAATACAGTTTGATGCACCTGCGCCTTTAAGACGTTGAAGCATACTGTCCGCCGCAGCCCGGTTGTTGTAAGGCCCCAGCATAATACGGTTCCAGCCACCGTTAGAGGTGATGCGGCTTTCGATACCCGCAAACGCCAACTGTGCTCTCACGGATTCGGCTGGATCCATGGTTTTGAAGGAGCCACACTGAATCGCCCAGCGTTGTGTTTTTTCGACTTTTGGTGCTTCAGGCTGTTTGACCGGCTGTTGCTTCGGTGCTTCTTGTTTTGGAATATCTTGTTTTGGAACCACAGGCGTCGTTTGCGTGACCGCTGGTGCACGTGTTGCAGGCTGGGTCGTCACAACAGGCGGCTGTTGCATTGTTTGCGTCGGTGGCTTAATTGTTACCTGCGAGCGCGGAACCTGTGTCTGGTCGTTATACGGCACTTCGGAAAGCTGTGTTGGCTGACGACGCATATCAGACTGCATCTGTTCCAACAGCTGGCGCTGTTCATCCGTCAACTGTACCGGCGAGCGGATCTCTCCACCAGCCGAAGGCTCTGTTGGCGTCGTGACACCCAACTGACGGTTTTCCAGCTCTTTGATGTAGCGCCAGCGTTCTTCCGGCTTGGGTGGCAGCCCGTTACCTTTGCCCGTGTTCTGATGTGGCAGGACGGGTGAGTCATCGGGTTTATTATGGGCGATAAAGTACAGACCGCCCGCGAAGGTGACCAAAACGGCAACAGCAAGCGCGACCATTGTTTTGGACGCGCCTGAAGCGTTGCCTTTTTTTCGGCTATTTGTCGTTTTCCGACGCGTTCCTGATGAACGTCCCCGGCTCACGTAGTCTCTTTGTGCCACTGTCGTTTCGCTGTGAATTGATAGGTAAATGTACCCGTCATACTTCAAGTTGCATGTGCGTTGGCTACGTTCACTCACCCGAATCACTTACCTGAGTAAGCTCATCGGGATTCCTTCCCTTGCCGCCTTCCTGAAACTCGAATTATTTAGGGGATAACATAATTAGGGGGTCATGTTACTGAACCCTCAAATATTTGACCAGCACCTGAAGTCTTAAAGCCTGTTACGGGCGTAATTCGGAGCGGCGACGCTATCGCGTATGACCAGCTCACTGGACAACAGACGGGAACCGCTTTGTACCGTGTTACCTTGCAACTGCTCTAAGAGTAGCAGCATTGCCTCACGTCCGATCTGATAACGTGGTTGGGCGACAGAAGTCAGAGGAGGCCAGCAGTACTGCGCTTGTTCGATATCGTCGAAACCGATGATGGAGAGATCGCGCGGGATATCCAGTCCCATCTTTCGGGCCTGCGCCAGCACGCCCAACGCCATGAGATCGCTATGGCAGAAGATAGCGCTGGGTGGCTGTGGGTGTTGCATCAGCGCAATCAGACCATTGATTCCCGTTTCGTAGGTGAAATCGCCCCGAAAGATATACTGGGTATCGATAAGAATCCCGTTGCGGCGCAGGGCTTGAATATACCCTTGCAGGCGATATTGGCTCAGATGCATGTGCTCTGGGCCCGCAATGCAGGCGATGCGCTGATGACCGGCCTGATGCAAATAGTGTACGGCTTCAAAGGCGGCGGTCAGGTTATCGATATGCACGGTTGGCAGCGCCAGATCCGGTGAAAACTCATTCGCCATCACCATCGGTGGCAGATTACGCTGCTCTTCCTGACCTGCGTCAAACGGCAGATTAGAGCCAAGCAGCACCATGCCGTCGATCTGTTTGGTAATAATCAGGTCGACGAAGGTTTTTTCTTTCTGATGCTGGTGAGCGCAGTCGCCAATCAACACCAGATAGCCGTGTTCGGCTGCCGTTTCCTCGATCCCACGAAATATTTCGGAGAAATAAGGATCGCAGATATCTGGCACGATCGTCAGGATCGTGCGTGATTCGTTACGCTTGAGGTTTCTGTTGAGTGCGTGAGGCGAATAGCCAACGGCGATGACAGCCTGCTCGACCCTCCTACGGGTGGTCGCAGAGACTTTCTCCGGGTTCATTAACGTTCGAGATACGGTGGCGGTGGAAACGCCTGCCTCATCCGCCACGTCTTTCATCGTCGCCGTGGTGACGCCTTTCTTCTGCTTCAACGCTTTTCTCCTTGCGTCAGCGTTAACTGGCGCTGACTGTCAGCAGAACGCTCCTGTCTGCTGACTCTCTATGATTACGGATACACTTTTCGGCGTAGTATGCCAACCGAGTGGCACTATATGTCAGTAAACATGTCAGTAAACGATCTGTCCCAGCATACTGCCTGCGTAAACAGTGATAACAGATTGAACGCAGGTTTTGTTGCTTAATTTGCACAGAAAGTGTGATGAATATCGTGTTAGCGACGCTGCTCGCAAAAAATGCGTGGCAAAAAACCGAAATGACCTAACAGGAAGCGCTAACCGTCTGTGGGGTCAACATCTAACACCCATTTCACTTTACGTGCCTGCGGCAGGGTACCGATCAGCGCCAACGACGTTCTGACCAGCTTCTGCAACAACGCTCTGGAGGGATGTTGTAGCAAGAGTTGCCAGCGGAAGCGCCCCGCGCGTTTGGGCTGTAAAGCAGGCACTGGACCCAGCAGCCAGAGTGATTCATCCCGCAGCGGACTCGCCTCCAGTAAATTACGCAATTGCTGGAGGAATAAAGCGGCCTGCTGATTATCGTGATCGTCAGCACGGAAGATGATGTGGCTGGTAAACGGCGGTAGAAAAACGCTTTTTCGTTCGGTAAGCGCCTGACTGGCAAAGGCATCGTAGCCCTGTTGCAGCAGTGTTTGTAATAGCGGGTGTTCCGGGTGATGAGTTTGCAGCGCCACCTCGCCAGCCTTGCCTGCACGCCCCGCGCGACCTGCTACCTGAGTGTAGAGCTGGGCAAAACGTTCGGCTGCGCGAAAATCGGCGGAGAACAGCGAACCGTCAACGTCCAGTAAGGCAACCAATGTTACGTCAGGGAAATGGTGGCCTTTCGCCAACATCTGTGTGCCGATAAGAAGACGTGCGCCTCCCTGCCTGACCTGAGAGAGTTGCTGCTCAAGTGCGCCTTTACGGCTGGTGGTGTCACGGTCGATGCGAGTGATCGGGACATCTGGAAAGATCGGGACAAGACTTTGCTCCAACTGCTCGGTGCCCAGACCGACAGGCACCATATTGGTCGAGCCGCAGCCGGGGCACTGTTGTGGGACCGGGCGCTGGCTATCGCAGTGGTGGCAGCGCAACATCTTCTGATGCTGGTGGTAGGTATAATAGTGATCGCAACGCTGACACTCGGCAATCCAGCCGCACTCATGGCACATCACCACGGGGGCGAATCCGCGCCGATTAAGGAATAAAATAACCTGATTATCGTTCGTCAGATGGTGACGGATACGGGTAATCAGCGGCTGAGATAATCCTGCTGTCAGCGGCAAGCCTTTCAGATCGAGAACATGCTGTTTGGCCAAGGCGGCATTGCCTGCTCTTTTGGTCAAATTCAATCGTCGATACTTGCCGATCTGGACGTTATACAGCGTTTCCAACGCGGGTGTCGCCGTTCCCATGACGATCGGAATATCTTCCTCTCTGGCACGGAAGACGGCCAAATCACGGGCGTGATAGCGCCAGCCTTCCTGCTGTTTGTAGGAGCTGTCGTGTTCTTCATCGATCACAATCAGCCCTAAACGTGCAAAAGGAGTAAATAGCGCCGATCGTGTTCCGATAACGATCGCCGCTTCGCCGCTGCGGGCGCGCAGCCAGACGGCGAGGCGTTCGCTGTCGTTGAGTGCCGAGTGCAGTACATCCACTGGGGCGTTAAAACGTTCGCGGAAACGGGCGATGGTTTGCGGCGTCAGGCCAATTTCCGGCACTAATACCAGCGCCTGTTTGCCCTGTGCCAGCACGTTTTCCAGCACGCTGAGATAGACTTCGGTTTTGCCAGATCCAGTGATACCCGCGAGCAGCCAGGCGGAAAAATGGTTATCTTCGCTGCGGATAGCGCCAACGGCGGTGGCCTGTTCAGTATTCAGACGCAAGCGGTCGGTTGCCAGGCTAAAGCTTTGACGCCAGTCATGAGGCGTTTGCTCCGCGGCTTTTAACTCGCATAGCCCTTTGCTACGCAGCGCCTGTAACGCCGTCTCCGTCAGCCCGATTTCACTTACCTGATGGCGATAAAGTGGCGACTGAAGTAAGGCTGCCAGCGCTTGCTGCTGTTTAGCGGCGCGTTTGAGCGTGCTGAGCGGTGTCGCCCGGCCTTGTTCGGTGGCAAACCATTGCCAGAGCGGTGCGCGGTGCGCGGGTTTCCCTTGCCGCAGTAATATCGGCAGCGCATGGAACAGTACTTCGCCAATCGGGTAGTGATAGTACTCGACTGCCCACAGTAAAATACGCCACAGGCTGGGTGGAAACAGCGGCTGTTCGTCCAGCACGTCATGCACGGGTTTTAATTGCTCAAGCGGGAGTTCGCTGGTATCGCTCAGCGCGGTAATAATACCGATGGCTTTACGGTTACCAAAAGAGACGCTGACGCGTGTGCCGACCTGCGGAGTCACTCCTCCTGCGGGTAGCAAATAATCGAATGTACGTGCCAGTGGCACGGGCAAAGCGACCTGAGCGACAGACATAACTTCTCCGTGGTAGTCGACGTGATTTGCGAAGCGATCAAAGACATAACCGAGCGGTCGGTATCATGCGCGACGCAGGTAGAAAATAACGCAAGGCGCTAGTGTACATGCTGCGAGGGATAATGTGTGGATGCGATTGCATCGGGGTAGCAGATTCTGTATGATCCGCCGCCATTGTGCCGTTTGCATAATGAACTTACTTACTCAACTTTCGTGTGGTGTCTGGCGGAACAAGGCTGGATAGCGACACGGCCTTAACAGAGGTTTCCCCATGAAAAAAGGTATTCACCCGAATTATTCTGCAGTTACTGTAACTTGCTCTTGCGGTAACGTGATCAAAACCCATTCTACCGTGGGTCGTGACCTGAACCTGGACGTTTGTGGCGAATGCCACCCGTTCTACACTGGCAAACAACGTGATGTTGCAACCGGTGGCCGTGTTGACCGCTTCAACAAGCGTTTCTCCGTTCCAGGCGCTAAAAAATAAGTTTTACTGGCCAACTGGCATCGCCATTTTTGGCACAGTAACTTTCGACAAAGGCACCGACAGGTGCCTTTGTTGTTTCTGGCGTATCAGTATCCCTGCTGACGTTTTACTAGTAGTCCCAGAACGAAGATGCCGCCTAATCCTGCCGTAATAATCCCGATAGGTAATTCCTGCGGAGCCAATAGCTGCTGGCTGAGCCAATCACCACCGCATAGCAGTATCGCACCGAGCACCGCTGCCAGCGGCAGAAGCCTCTTGTGCAACACGCCGCTCAATGGGCGAGCCAAATGGGGAATCATCAGGCCGATAAAACCGATCACGCCGGTCAACGCGACCAACAGCGAGGTGGCGAACGCGCAGCAGATGAAAATTTCCACCCGTACGCGAGACAGATTAACCCCCATTGAAGCCGCAGTTTGCCCGCCAGCCAACAGCGCGTCGAGCGCGCGCCAGCGGAGGACTGTGAGGCCAAATAACAGCAGAACGCTGAACAGCGCGAAGGGTAAGGTATCCCAACGGGCAAGGCCCAGCCCGCCCAGTGACCAGAAAAGAATCGAGCTGGCAGCGCGTTGATCGCCGGAAAATACCAGATAATTCGTCAATGCGCCGAAGAGAAAAGAGATCGCTAATCCGCAGATGATTAGGCGCTCCGCACCACGCGCCTGTTGCAGTAGAAACAGTGCGGCCACGGCGACGGCCGATAAAAGTCCGCCACAGAAGGCCGCCATCGGTAGCGCCCAGTCACCGAGCTGTTCACCAAAACGAGTGATGACGGCGACGGCACCTGCCGAGGCTCCAGCAGACAGGCCGAACAGAAAAGGGTCTGCCAGATCGTTACGAGTCGCCGTTTGCAGAAAAGCGCCGACCATCGCTAAACCCGCTCCGCATAATGCTGCCAGCAGGCTGCGGGGAATGCGCAGATCCAGAATGATGCGTGAGGTCATCGGCGAAACGTCTGCTGACGATAACCCTAATACGCTGGCGACCTGAGTAAGAGGGATTGTCGTGCTGCCTGTCGCAATATTTAACAGCATCAGCCCAGCCAGTATTAGCAGCGCGATAATGAGAGTCGCGGCATAACGTGAAGGCGTTGGGCTCACTTGAAGGCATCCGGGTAAAGGGTGTGCGCCAGTTTATCGATGGCTTTTATATTGGCTGGCCCTGGCGTTAGCTCCGCATATTGCAGTTTCAGGTAGCGCTGCTGCTGTACGGCAGGGGTAAATTTCATCAGCGGGTGTGATTCCAAAAAGCGCCTTAAGGCATCTGCGCCATTGCCCGTCTGATAATCTAGCAAAATGATAAAGTCGGGCTCACGTGCCGCCACGCTTTCCCACGATGTGGAGGCCCAGCTTGTTTCCATATCGTCCATCACGTTCTTGCCGCCCGCAGCCTCAATGATGGCAGTCGGCATGGCAAATTTCCCGCTGGTAAAAGGCTTATCGTCGCCCGAGTCATACAGAAAAACCCTCTGCTTTGGCCGATTGCCAATACGGATTTGCAATTCCGCAAGGTGCTGTTTCCAGCCATCAATCTGTTCCTGAGCCTGTTCCTGCTTACCGAAGATTTTCCCCAGCTTCAGCATGTCGCCGTAGAGCAGATCCATACTGGCTCGCGGACGCTGTTGCTGCGGTTCGGTGAACACACAGCTTTCGCTGAGCACCAGCGTCTGAATACCGTATTTTTTCAACGACTGTGGCGTGACTTCTCCGCCTACTTTCATGCCGTAGTTCCACCCTGCAAAGAAGAAATCCGGGTGGACGGCTAGCAGATTTTCCAGCGTTGGATATTTTGCTGCCAGTTCAGGGATCGTGCCCTGCTGCTGGATAAAGTCTGGCGGTGCCTTATACCAGCCGGTGATTCCGGTCAGCCCGACGATATCTTTTTGCAACCCAAGTGCAAACGCCATCTCTGTCATATTCAGGTCATGAATAACGGCGCGCTGCGGCGGCTGGGTAAAAGTGAGCGGTTGCCCACAGCTGTCGACCGTGACCGGAAAATTCGAGGCGAGCGCCCCGTACGACGTTAATGCCAGCAGTCCAGACAGAAGCGTTATTTTCATCAGGGTTCCTTAGTGCAGTTCAGGGGCTTCAAAGATGCGAATGGGTAGCCCATTTAGCGGATGCGGTACCGTAAAGCTCTCCATCCCAAATACTGATTTCACACAGTCAGCGCTCAGCGCGTGTGCAGGCGTTCCCCAGCGGAGTAGTGTTCCCTGCTGCAAAACGGCAACGCGATCGGCAAAGGGGGTAATCAGTGGCAGATCGTGCAACACCGCCAGCGTTGAAATGCCGCGTTTTCGCACGAGAGACAGCAACTGCGCGCGTGCTAACGGATCGAGATGGTTGGTCGGTTCATCCAGCAGCAGGAGCTGCGGCGTTTGTGCAAAAGCTCGCGCCAGCGCGGCACGCTGACGTTCCCCGCCAGAGAGCGTACCCAGCAGTCGGTGGCGCAGCGGTAGTAATCCGGTATCGTCCAACGCTTCCTCGATGAGTTGGCGATCGTGTGCAGGTGTACTGCATCCGTGGTGCGGAATCCGCCCTAAGGCGACATATTCCGCGACCCGCAGGCGCAGGTCTGGCGCATCGCTTTGTGCCAGAATCGCGATACGCTTTGCTCGCTCATGGCGACTGAGTGCGCTCAGAGGTTGTCCATTCAAACAGACATACCCTGTCGTTGCGCTGAGTTCACTGGTCAGCACGCGTAACAGTGTGGATTTGCCGCTGCCGTTGGGCCCGATGAGTGCCAGGCGTTCACCAGCGTGCATGGAAAGCGAAATATCACTGAGTCGCGGTGCTCGATTGGCGTCGGCAACAGAAACATGGTGAAGCTGTAGCAATAAAGGCCTGTTGGATAGAGGCTCTGTCATGATGCGGGCATATCAGCGTTATAAATCATAATTGATATGTTATAACATAACAAATTAAATGCAATCCTGATTCTGAACGTGAGCGGAAAAGGAAACGAGCGGAAGAAAAGAGGGCGGTTGATATGTGTCAGTGAGGCGCGATGGGACGGATGGGGATTCTCTGCATAGCAAAACCCCGCCGGGAAAGGCGGGGGTTAGCTAGAAAATAGACAGCGCAAGCGCGATCAGTATTCCCACGTATCTGGGTCGATGCCCATTTCACGCATGATGATTTTCGCTGCTTCAGGAATTTCATCACTGCGTTCTTTACGCAGGTCTTCGTCATTCGGTAACGGTTGGCCCGTGAACGCGTGCAGAAACGCCTCGCACAGCAGCTCGCTGTTGGTGGCATGGCGCAGGTTATTCACCTGACGACGCGTGCGTTCGTCAGTCAGTATCTTCAATACTTTCAGAGGGATAGATACTGTTATCTTCTTGACTTGTTCGCTTTTTTTACCGTGTTCAGCGTAAGGGCTGACATACTCGCCGTTCCACTCAGCCATGGGATACCTTAAAAATTAATCTAATGAAGACAGCATCTGTCATGAAATGCCACAATTCTAGCGGTTATTATGCTTATGCTCAATCTATACGCAAAGAAGTTTAGATGTCTAGATGTGTTGACGTCTATTAAAACTGCGTTTACTCTTAAGTTCCTATCTTTTCAGCCTCCAGCCAGGAAATGAGCCGATGACGCGTAAACAGGCAACGATCGCAGTCCGCAGTGGGTTAAATGATGATGAGCAGTATGGCTGCGTCGTCCCCCCGATTCACCTTTCCAGCACGTATAACTTTACCGGATTCAACCAGCCACGTGCACATGACTATTCACGTCGCGGTAACCCCACGCGTGATGTGGTGCAGCGTGCGCTTGCTGAACTGGAAGGTGGTGCGGGTGCGGTAATGACGAGCAGCGGGATGTCGGCGATTATGCTGGTTTGCACGGTGTTCCTGCGTCCCGGCGATCTGCTGGTGGCACCGCACGACTGTTACGGTGGTAGCTATCGTTTGTTTGACAGCCTGAGCAAACGCGGCGCGTTTCGCGTTAAATTTGTCGATCAAAGTGACACCACTGCGCTCAACGCGGCGTTGGCAGAAAAGCCGAAGTTAGTGCTGGTGGAAAGCCCGAGCAATCCTCTACTGCGCGTCGTGGATATTGCTGCGATTTGTCAGGCTGCGCGGGAAGCTGGCGCAGTCAGCGTGGTGGATAATACCTTCCTGAGCCCGGCGTTGCAGAAGCCGCTGGAGCTGGGGGCCGATCTGGTGGTGCATTCATGCACGAAGTACCTGAATGGTCACTCCGACGTGGTTGCGGGGGCTGTGATTGCCAAAGATGCTGATACCATTACTGAACTGGCCTGGTGGGCGAACAATATCGGTGTGACGGGTGCCGCGTTTGACAGCTATCTGCTGCTCCGTGGTCTGCGTACCTTATCGCCACGTATGGCGGCCGCGCAGCGTAATGCGCAACAAGTGGTTGAATTTTTACAAACGCAGCCGCTGGTGAAGGCGCTGTACCATCCTTCACTGCCCAACAATCCCGGCCATGATATTGCCCGCCGTCAACAATCTGGTTTTGGCGCTATGCTAAGTTTTGAGCTGGATGGGGATGAAGATACCCTGCGGCGTTTTCTGGCCTCGTTGGAATTGTTCACGCTGGCGGAATCGCTGGGTGGAGTTGAGAGCCTCATCTCTCATGCCGCAACGATGACGCATGCGGGTATGGCGCCAGAGGCGCGTGCCGCGGCGGGTATCTCTGAAACATTACTGCGTATTTCCACCGGCATTGAAGACGGCGATGATCTGGTTGCCGATCTGGATCGTGCGTTTCAAGCCGCAGCCAAGAGGTAAGAATGAGTGCATTAGGAGTAGCGCCATCGGTAACAGGCCGACAGCTGCATAAGTTTGGCGGTAGCAGTCTGGCCGATGTGAAGTGTTACCTGCGCGTAGCCGGTATTATGGCGGAGTATAGCCACCCCGGTGATTTGATGGTGGTGTCTGCCGCAGGCAGTACCACAAACCAGCTGATTAGCTGGTTGAAACTGAGTCAGAGCGATCGCCTGTCTGCGCATCAGGTTCAGCAGGCATTACGTCGCTACCACAGTGAACTGATTGCCGGGCTTCTACCTGCGCAAGATGCAGAAGCGCTGACAGTCCAGTTTATTCGCGATCTGGAGCGTTTGGCTGCGCTGCTGGATGGCAAGATTACGGATGCTGTCTACGCCGAAGTCGTTGGGCACGGTGAAATTTGGTCGGCTCGTTTGATGTCCGCTGTGCTGAATCATCGGGATATGAATGCAGCCTGGCTGGATGCGCGTGATTTTCTCTGTGCGGAACGTGCCGCACAGCCTCAGGTTGACGAAGGGCGTTCCTGGCCGCTGTTGCAGCAATATCTGACGCAACACTCAGGGCAGCGTTTGGTGGTGACCGGTTTTATCTGCCGTAATGACGCGGGTGAAACGGTGCTGCTGGGGCGCAACGGGAGTGACTACTCCGCGACGCAAATTGGTGCGCTGGCAGGTGTTGAGCGCGTGACCATCTGGAGCGATGTTGCCGGGGTTTATAGCGCTGACCCGCGCAAAGTAAAAGATGCCTGCCTGCTGCCGCTGCTGCGTCTGGATGAAGCCAGCGAACTGGCTCGTCTGGCTGCACCGGTGCTGCATACGCGAACTTTACAACCCGTTTCCGGCAGCGATATCGATCTGCAACTGCGTTGCAGCTATCAGCCTGAGCAAGGGTCAACGCGCATCGAACGCGTGCTGGCCTCGGGCACGGGTGCCAAAATTGTCACCAGCCACGATGATGTGTGCCTTATTGAAGTTCAGATTCCTTCCGAACACGATTTCGTGCTGCTGCAAAAAGAAGTCGAACAACTGCTGAACCGCGCACAGTTGAAACCGTTGGCGATCGGCGTTCATCAGGATCGTAATCTGCTGCAACTGTGCTACACCTCCGAAGTGGTGGAGAGTGCATTGCAGTTGCTGACGCAGGCCGCGTTGCCCGTTGAACTCAGCGAACGTGATGGGCTGGCGATGGTTGCGATGGTTGGTGCAGGCGTGGGTAAAAATCCGCTACACAGCCACCGTTTCTACCAGCAGTTAAAAGATCAGCCGATTGAATTTGTCCGTCAGGCTGATGATGGCATCAGTTTGGTGGCCGTGTTGCGTGTTGGCCCGACGGAACATTTGATTCGTGGCTTGCACCATTCACTGTTCCGTGCGGAAAAGCGTATCGGTCTGGTGCTGTTCGGCAAGGGTAATATTGGTTCACGCTGGCTAGAGCTGTTTGCGCGTGAGCAGAGCAACCTTTCTGCACGTACCGGTTTTGAATTTGTACTGGCTGGTGTGGTGGACAGTACGCGCAGCCTGTTGAACTATGATGGACTGGATGCTAGCCGCGCGTTGGCTTTCTTCGAAAGTGAAGCGCAAGAGCGGGATGGCGAAGATCTGTTCCTGTGGATGCGTGCGCACCCCTTTGATGATTTAGTCGTTCTGGATGTCACTGCCAGTGAATCAGTCGCCGATCTGTATCTGGATTTCGCCAGCTATGGTTTCCACGTCATCAGTGCTAACAAACTGGCGGGTGCATCCGGTGGCAATAACTATCGCCAGATCCGTGATGCTTTTGCTAAAACGGATCGTCACTGGTTGTATAACGCGACGGTGGGCGCAGGATTGCCAGTCAACTTTGCCGTACGCGATTTGCGGGAAAGCGGCGACAGCATTCTGGCGATTAGCGGGATTTTCTCCGGCACGCTCTCCTGGCTGTTTTTGCAGTTCGACGGTACCGTACCGTTTACCGACCTGGTCGATCAGGCTTGCCAGCAGGGGCTGACCGAACCAGATCCGCGCGTTGACCTCTCCGGTCAGGACGTCATGCGCAAGCTGGTAATTCTGGCGCGTGAGGCGGGATATGACATTGAGCCTAGTCAGGTGCGGGTTGAGTCGCTGGTGCCGCCAGGTTGTGAACAGGGGTCTGTCGATCACTTCTTTGAAAACGGCGATTCGCTGAACGAGCAGATGCTGCAACGCTTGGAAGCCGCACAGGAAATGGGCTTGGTCCTGCGCCATGTCGCGCGTTTTGACAGCAACGGCAAGGCTCGCGTTGGCGTTGAGGCGGTTCGCCCCGATCATCCACTGGCTTCGTTGCTGCCGGGTGACAACGTGTTTGCGATTGAAAGCCGTTGGTATCGGGATAACCCGTTGGTCATCCGTGGGCCGGGGGCAGGGCGTGATGTGACGGCGGGTGCGCTTCAATCTGACCTCAGTCGTTTGGCGCAACTCTTGTAAAGTCTGCTGTCATTGCCCATCACCGTTGACCGTCTCTTAGTCGTATTTTTATGCAGACCAAGAGACGGTTTCACGCGCCACAATACGGCTATTTTCATGCTCCCCCGTAGTCCTGTCATTGAAATGTCACGGTGACAACACGCCACTGACACGATCTCACCGCACAATCGGCGCATTGTTTGATTATCGCGGAATGCACAGCTGTGCAAAAAACCACTTCCTCTGCGGCAGCCCCGCACATTGTTATCGACCATCTACATGTCGGATATGGCACGACAGCCGTATTGAACGATATCCATCTGGAGATTGCGCAGGGCGAATTCGTTGCGTTACTCGGTTCGTCAGGATGCGGTAAGACGACGTTATTACGCACGGTTGCTGGTTTCTCGTCACCGCAGGCTGGGGTGATTCGTGTTAACGGGCAGGATATGACGCAAGCGCCGCCAGAGAAGCGTGGAATGGCGCTGGTGTTTCAGAGTTATGCGTTGTGGCCACATATGACGGTGGCACAGCATATTGCTTACGGGCTGCGTTTGCGCCGTGTACCACGAGCGGAGATAGTCAGTCGCGTAGCGGAATTGGAGACGATGCTGGGGTTGACGGGGCTAAGCGCCCGTAAGCCTGCGGAATTGTCCGGTGGACAGCGCCAGCGCGTCGCCTTGGGCCGTGCACTGGCCGTTCGGCCCGACATTCTGCTGCTGGACGAACCGCTTTCCAATCTGGATACCCGCATTCGCCTACAGCTGCGTGATGAAATCCGTGCGCTGCAACAGCGGCTGGGGTTGACTGCGATCCACGTTACGCACGATCGGGAAGAAGCGATGGTGATGGCGGATCGCATCGTGATTTTGAATCAGGGCCGCATTATGCAGGCGGGTAGTCCGCAAGAGGTATATCACCATCCGGCCAGTTCGTTTGTCGCGGCGTTTATGGGCGCGGAAAATCGGCTCGTGCTGGAGGCTCGCTATGACGGCGATACGCTGATGATTTCCGGGGATGCAGAAAGCCACTCACTGGTGCCAAAGAACACGTCGCTACAGCCCGGCCCGATAGAAGCACGTTTCCGTGCGGAGGCTGCTCAGCTTTACGATCCTGCGCATGCCCCGCTCGTCCAGCCCGGCATGTTGATGCGCTACGGCACCGTGCTGTCACAAAGTTACCCCGGCGGATATTGGCTGCATACGATTGCCAGTGGATCGTGGCGGATACAGGTTCATGCCACTCATCCTTATGCGATTGGGCAGCGGGTTGCCGTACAGATCCCCGCCGAGGCGCTGTTTCTTTTCCCGCTGGCAGCAGAGCTCACGTCTTCGGCCGCGGCACCAGATACCACTTCACTTTATTCCCCGCTTCCTGGCCTGACGGCCTGACCCTGAATTGGAGACAAATGATATGAAACGCATTTTTGCTGCAACGCTGATGATGAGTACGCCGCTGGCTGCCGTGCAGGCACAGGAGTTAACCGTGTTGACGGCGGGCGATCAGAATATGGTCGACTATGTGAATGAATACTTAGGGCCGCTGTTCGAGAAGCAGCATCCCGGTGTGAAAGTGCGTGCCGTCGGTACAGGACCAGGTGATGCAGGGTCGCAGAAAATCCTTGAGCGCTTTAATGCACAGCAGGCTGCCGGGGCCAAAGTATGGGATACCGATGTCGCGATCGTGCATGAGAAATTTGTTGGCCCGATGGTGCAAAAGGGCGATTTGCTGAAGTATCGCGATGATATCGCCAGCGGCAAGTTGGTCAGCATGGCCGCCGCGGATAAAGCCATGGGGATAGATGTGAAAGGCTATGTGATGCCGATGTTCAGTAGCCAGACGGCACTGGCCTATAACCCCGGCATGGTGGCTAATCCGCCTAAAAGCTATGACGAAATCCAGCAGTGGGCGGCCGCGAACCCGAAGATGTTTGGTTATAACGGCATTAAGGGTGGAGCATCGGGCGTCAGTTTTGTGATGGGCTGGATTTACGCTTACGGCGGTGATGCGCAGAAACTGATGAACGGACCGTTTGACGAAGCGGAAGCGAAGAAATGGCAGCCAGCGTTTGAACGCCTGAAAGCCTTTAACAAGAACGTGACGCTGACGCCGGGCAACGCGGGCACGCTCGACATGTTGAGCCGTGGTGAAATCGCCATGGGACCGGTGTGGGTAGACATGTTCTATTCCTGGAAAGCGAGTGGACAACTGCCAGACAATTTCAAACTGCTGCTTCCTGCACCGGGTATGCCGGGACAGCCGATGCACTATGTCATCCCCGCGCAGGCACCGAACCGCGAGCTGGCTAAACAGTTTGTCGAACTGGCAACCAGCGCCAAAGTACAGGCTGAAGGGATTGTCGAGCGCTTTAACTGGTATCCGGGGATTGATGCCAAGTACGTTCAGGCTGAGCTGAAGCCTGCTGTATGGCAGCGTCTGTTCACCGATGTGACGCCTGATGAGCTGGCGAGCAAAGGCAAGACGTTCCCTATCGCGCCTTACCACACCGCGATCCTGAACGCCTATGAGCAGGCGATGGCAAAATAGTGCCACTGGCTTAGATACCCTTTAGTATTACAGGCGCTCTGGCGGGATGAAGCCAGAGCGCGGAGACATTCATGTTGCAAGTATCCCAATTATCTTCCCGACTGGCGGGGATCGCGTTGGTGTTACCCGCGTTGGCGGTGGTGGCTGTCTGTTTTATCACGCCGCTGGGGCTGTCGGTTGGGGGCGCGTTTGTCAGTCAGAATGGCGTGGGCATTGATAATTTTGTCACGGCATTGACGCTGTATCTGCCCGATATCCTGTTTACCTTGCTGATTGTGAGCCTTGCTACGCTACTGATCGGTCTACTGTCCGTCCTGATCGGTGGCTACCTGACGCTGGGGGAAAGCCCGCGCATGGTAGCGCTGCTACGTTGGGTGTATCGCTGGCCGCTGTTTATCCCGTTTATCGTGACCGGGCAAATTTTACGCACGTTTCTGGCTAAAAACGGCTGGCTGAATGGCGCGCTGGATACGCTCGGTATCGTCGATATGGCCAGCGCCAGCAATTGGCTGGACTGGCGTGGCATCGTGTTCGCCTTCGTCTGGAAACAGACGCCGTTTGTGGCGCTATTGGTTGCGGGTGCGATGGCGTCGTTGGATCGCACGATGATAGAGTCCGCTCGTAACTTAGGCGCATCGCGCCTGCGTATTCTGTGTGAGATTGTGGTGCCCCAGGTTGGGCAAACGCTGCTCACCGGGCTCATTCTCTCCTTCGTCACCATGATGTCGGTACTGTCCGTGCCGATGATGATCAATGCTCAGTCGCCGACGATGCTAACCGCCAATATTGCCTTCCGCATTAACGCCTACGGTGACTATGGCGTGGCGAATGCGCTGGGGGTGATTTCCTTGTTGATGACCGGCCTGTTTGCTGTGATTTATCTCCGCTTGAACATGAGGGAGAAGGCATGAAGAACGTACTGTGGTGGATCCCGAGGATGCTGATTCTGGGGACGCTGATCTTCTTGATATTCGGACCATTGGCGAACCTCCTGCTGTGGTCGGTAGCGGAAAAATGGTTCTATCCTCACCTGCTGCCCAATGACTGGGGTTTTGCCTTCTGGAAGCGGGTATTTTCACCGCGCGGTGTAGCCTGGGAAGCGCTGGGGAATAGCGTGTTGGTGGCGGTGTTCACGGTGCTGGCTTCGCTATCGCTGGCGATTCCGGCTGGATATGCGTTGGCACGTCTGCCGTTACCCGCTCGTGGCCTGATATTGCTGGTATTCCTGATCCCGCAGGCGTTTCCGAACCTGACGGTGTACGTCAACATTGCCCGTCTGTTTTATCAGTGGGGGCTGAATGGCACGCTGCTGGGTGTTGTGCTGGTTCATACGGTACACGGGCTGGTATTTGCTGTCTGGATTGCTTCGGCGGCGTTCTCTGCGGTGGGGCGTGAAATGGAGCAGGCGGCACGTTCGATCGGTGCCGGGCCGTGGCGTGCCTTTATTGATATTACCTTACCGCTAGCTATGCCGGGACTGATGGCGTCCGCCATTTTTGTCTTCCTTGAATCGTTGGATGAATTTACTGGCAGCTATTTTGTGGGAGCACCGGATGTGCAGATGATGCCACTGTTGCTCTATACCGCAGGAGCGGGCGGTAACTATCAGATTGCCTCTATTACCGCGCTGGTACTACTGATTCCTTCTGTCTTATTCATGCTGGTCGTAGAGCGTTTTTTGAAGGCTGACGTTATGGCAAGGATAGGGAAATGACGGTGGGTAAACCGGGCTACGTTAGCGCACAGGATGTCGCACGTCGGGCCGGCGTATCGCGCTCGGCGGTGTCCCGCAGTTTTACCCCTGGCGCAAGCGTGTCTGCTGCGACCTATGCCAAAGTGATGACGGCGGCACAGGAGCTGGGATATCAGGTTAACGATTTGGCGCGTGGCCTGTTGACGAACAGCAGTCGTCTGGTTGGGCTGGTGGTGACGCATCCCGAAGTCGGATTTCGTGCCAATTTGGTTGCGGAGCTATCGCAGGCGTTAATTCAACGCGGCTCAATTCCTGTTCTCATTAATACCGGTCATGTACGAGAAGCGATGGTTGCCGCGCGTTCAATTCTATTTGGTCACCGGGCAGAAGCGACGATTGTGCTTTCGGGGTCACCGCCAAAAGAGTTTGTCGAACTGGCACAGCTAAACGGTCAGCCGCTGATTGTTATTGGGCGGCATGAACCTGCGTGTGACAGCGTACACATCGATAATGACACCGCCGCGCGTATGGCGGCGCGGCTGTTTGCCTCATCGGGCAGAACGCGTTTGGCTTTGGCCGGAGCGGCTTCGGCAACGCCCAATATCATGGAACGTGAACAGGCGTTTTGTGAGGAGGCGCGCGCATTAGGGCTACCCGTGGCTGTTGTGCGCGGTAGTGATACGGATTATGACGATGGGCTGGCGGTGGGGCAGACGCTGTTTTCTTTCCCGGAAGCCGCCAGACCGGATGCAGTGTTCTGCGTCAACGATTTAGTGGCATTTGGCGTGATCGATCGCGCAAAGCAGTTTGGGCTTACCGTTCCGCAGGATCTCATGGTTATCGGGTTTGATGATATTCCGGCGGCAGGGTGGGATGCCTATGCGTTGACAACGTTTCGCCAGGATCCTGCAACGATGGCGGCACAGGCGTTGGCGTTGCTCGATCGACGCCAGTCTCAACTACAAGAACCTGCGTGCCGAGCGAAAGTGGCCGCTCCATTAATCCGCCGCCAGTCGGCGTAACGATATTGATGGGCGACAGCGCGTGGGTAGCAAAACCGAGGGTAACGATGAAACTGATTCAACTTTCCGACCTGCATTTGACCGCACAAGGCGGCAACTTGCACGGTCGCGATCCCGAACTGCAACTGAAAGCGGCGATTGCCGACATCAACGCATACCACCGCGATGCCGATCTGGTGGTGATCTCTGGCGATCTGTCCGATGATGGAAGTGCGGCATCCTATGCCTTTCTAGCATCGACGCTGGCTGAATTACAGGTTCCCTGGTGTGTGACGATGGGGAACCACGACGATCGGGAGATGTTTCTGGTTCAGTTCCCGACACTGGTGGATGAAAACGGATTTGTGCAGAGCGTGACGGCGGTTGGAGATGATCGCGTCATTCTGCTGGACTCGTTACATGCTGGTGAAGTGGCCGGAACGTTGTGCTCCGTGCGATTGGCATGGCTTGAGCAACAGCTTCAGGCGGCTGAAGGAAAGAATGTGTTCCTGTTCCTGCACCATCCACCGGTGTCGATTGGGCTTCCAGCGCTTGATAGCGTTAGGTTGGCACCCGAGGCCGCAGACGCGCTGTATCAGGTATGCCACCGCGTCGGTAATGTGCGGCATATTTCGGCAGGACACGTGCATCGGCCTGCTAGCGGCAGTTGGCGAGGAATGTCATTCAGTACGATACGCGGCACCAATCATCAGTCTGCCCTGCGTTTCGCTCCTGGATTTGAAGTCAGTTTGGAGGCTCCGCAGTACGCTATTTTTCTGACGACGGAAGACGGGCACACCGTACATTTTCACGATTTCTCTTGTGGCTGAGGGCATGTTCCCTTTGGTTTAATCATTTTTTATGCAGTCTGAGTGAAGGTTTTGCGGTTATCCGGCGTAAAAATTATGCATCAGTGGGCTTGAGCGCCGAGTGAGCGGCATGGACGCCGCGAAAGCCAGTGCCGCGTCTGGAACGCGTCACTGGCGGCTCGGTTAGCGGTCAAGAACACTGATGGAACCGCGTAGCGGCATAATTTAGCCGTAAGCCTGGGGTCACGGGGCGAGTGGCGCTTGAGCCGTCCCGTGTCGGGCGCATGCTACGAGGTAGCATGAAAATAACGGTATTATCGCGCACGAAACTGGCTCCACGTTGACATAGCAATGTGAATAAGAGACAGCACTCTTGCGGGAAGATCATCATGAAATTTTTTCATTTACCGTGAGCAATCATCACCTCTGTCGGGCTGAAAAACGTTGACTCTTTAAGCGGATTACGTCATTTTCTATATAGACGTCTAAACGTATAGACGTGTAGAGAATGATAATAACAATCACGGTCAATGGGGTAGCAGGTATGAGTTTTTTTCACGCAAACCAGCGGGAAGCGCTGAACCAAAGTCTGGCGGAATTGCAGGGACGAATTAATGTGTCGTTCGAGTTTTTTCCGCCACGTACCAGCGATATGGAAGAAACCCTGTGGAGCTCGATTGATCGACTGAGCAGCCTGAAGCCCAAGTTTGTTTCTGTGACCTACGGGGCGAATTCTGGCGAACGCGACCGTACTCACAGCATTATCAAAACGATTAAAGAACGTACCGGTCTGGAAGCTGCTCCTCACCTGACCTGTATTGATGCCTCGCGCGAACAACTGCGTGAAATTGCGCAGGATTACTGGCAGAGCGGTATCCGCCATATTGTTGCGCTGCGCGGCGATTTGCCCCCAGAAGGCGGTAAGCCGGAAATGTATGCGGTGGACCTGGTGTCCCTGCTGAAAGAGGTTGGTGATTTCGATATTTCGGTTGCCGCCTATCCTGAAGTACATCCTGAAGCTAAAAGCGCGCAGGCTGACCTGATCAACCTGAAACACAAGATTGATGCCGGGGCGAATCGTGCGATCACACAGTTCTTTTTCGATGTAGAAAGCTATCTGCGGTTCCGTGACCGCTGCGTGGCAACGGGTATCGACGTAGAAATCGTGCCGGGCATTCTGCCAGTATCGAACTTCAAGCAACTGCAAAAATTTGCCACGATGACAAACGTCCGCGTGCCACACTGGATGACAAGCGTGTTTGATGGTCTGGATAACGACCCGGAAACCCGAAAAATGGTTGGGGCGTCTATCGCGATGGACATGGTGAAAATCCTGAGCCGCGAAGGGGTAAAAGATTTCCACTTCTACACATTGAACCGTGCTGAGCTAAGCTACGCGATTTGCCACACGCTGGGCGTCCGCCCTGAAGTGGCACGCTGAGGCAATACGCAAGATTTCAGGAAGAAAAAGGGCCGTCACGCAGTTGCGGTAGATTCAGGGATTGGAATACCCGAATCTACGGCTTGTGGGGGCTTTGAAAGGGATGAGTCTCAGGGATGAGATTCCTATTCGCGCAGTTCTGCTAATCGTCACTGGCCTGAACCACCGTTTATCTCTAATGCATGGTTTTATCGCTAATCATTTTTATTTCTAATAACAGTATGATGGCTTCCCTACGATGTGATTAGCCATTCCCTCTGAATGTTCGAATTCTATTTTTCCGCCCAACAATTCCCATATCGCTAATTGCTTCGCCTGCTGGTCAGATTTCCTGGTGTGGATCGCGAGGGTATCGTTGATCGATGCACACAAAATGCTGTCGATGCCAAATCGCTTGAAGATGTCAGTCCGCTTGTTATAGCGTGGCTGAAAGCTGGTAGGTATGCCCTAGTGGTACCGAAACCGTAAAAATATTGTTTTATTCTTGTAGAAATAAATAGATACGCTTCGGTGGGATATATTATTCATTTTGGATGTTGATAGGGATTATCGTTCATTGATATCCTATCTATCGCTGTTAGCTATCATGATAAGGAGAATAATAATGAATATTCGGGACTTAGAGTATCTTGTCGCGCTGGCGGAGCATCGTCATTTTCGGCGTGCGGCGGATTCCTGCCATGTAAGTCAGCCAACACTCAGTGGACAGATTCGTAAACTGGAAGATGAGCTCGGGGTAATGCTGCTGGAGCGAACCAGTCGTAAGGTACTATTTACGCAGGCTGGGCTGCTGTTGGTTGAGCAAGCGCGAACGGTATTACGTGAGGTCAAGGTATTAAAAGAGATGGCGAGCCAGCAGGGTGAAACCATGTCTGGGCCGCTGCACATTGGCCTGATTCCCACCGTGGGGCCTTATTTGTTGCCGCAAATCATTCCGATGCTGCATCGTACGTTCCCCAAGCTTGAAATGTATCTGCACGAAGCGCAAACACATCAACTGCTGGCCCAGTTGGACAGCGGCAAACTGGACTGCGCCATTCTGGCGATGGTGAAAGAGTCTGAGGCTTTTATCGAAGTTCCTCTGTTTGACGAACCGATGAAGCTGGCGATTTATCAGGATCACCCTTGGGCGAACCGCGAACGTGTAGCGATGTCCGATCTGGCGGGTGAAAAGCTGCTGATGCTGGAAGATGGCCACTGTCTGCGCGATCAGGCAATGGGCTTCTGCTTTCAGGCTGGGGCGGATGAAGATACGCATTTCCGGGCAACGAGTCTGGAGACATTGCGCAACATGGTCGCAGCCGGAAGCGGGATTACGCTGCTGCCGTCGTTATCGGTTCCGCGTGAGCGTGAGCGTGATGGCGTCTGCTATTTGCCATGCTATAAACCGGAGCCTAAACGTACCATCGCGCTGGTGTATCGCCCTGGTTCACCGCTGCGCGGACGCTATGAGCAGCTTGCTGATACCATCCGCGAGCATATGCAGGGCTATATGGAAAACCTGTCAAAATAAGCGGTTAAGTCCATTCAATGCCGCCACGCGGTAAGCCTCTGCCATGGTTGGATAGTTGAAGGTGGTATTAACGAAATATTCGATAGTATTACCTTCACCTTTCTGTTCCATGATGGCCTGCCCGATGTGGATAATCTCCGCGGCGCGCTCACCAAAGCAGTGAATACCCAGAATCTGTTTCGTTTCGCGGTGAAACAGAATCTTCAAACTCCCCACATTCATCCCAACAATCTGCGCCCGTGCCAGATGTTTGAACTGTGCCCGACCAACTTCATAAGGCACTTTCATCGCGGTGAGCTCTTGCTCGGTTTTCCCCACGGAGCTGATTTCTGGGATGGTATAAATACCAGTCGGGATATCTTCGATCAGATGGGCGCTAGCATCACCTTTGATGATCGCCTGCGCGGCGAGCCGACCTTGATCGTATGCCGCTGATGCCAGGCTGGGATAACCGATGACATCACCGATGGCATAAATATGTGCCAGAGCCGTCTGGTACATACTGTTGACCTTGAGCTGACCTCGGCTGTCGGTACTCAGGCCAATATTTTCCAGCCCCAGCGTTTCCGTATTGCCCGTGCGTCCGTTGGCATAGAGCAGGCAGTCTGCTTTCATCTTTTTGCCTGATTTCAGATTGACGATAACGCCGTCAGACAGCCCTTCAATACTTTCGAATTCTTCGTTGTGGCGGATAACCACGCCGTTGTTCCAGAAATGGTAGGACAACGCATCCGACATTTCCTGATCGAGAAAGGCCAGCAGCCTATCGCGAGTGTTGATTAAATCGACCTTAACGCTCAGACCGCGAAAGATGGAGGCATATTCGCAGCCGATAACGCCCGCACCGTAGATAATGACGTGCTGAGGTTCGTGGTCGAGTTGCAGAATAGAGTCGCTGTCGTAAATGCGCGGATGGTTGAAGTCGACTTCTGCCGGATGATACGGACGCGAGCCGGTCGCGATAATGATATTCGCAGCGGTCAGCGTTTCGTGGGTATTGTCTGGGTAGTGAACCGCAATCGTATGGGCGTCGATGAAGCTGGCTTCACCGGAGAACAGCTCACACTGATTACGCTCATAAAATCCTTGTCGCATACGGGTTTGCTGACCAATGACGCTGTCGGCATGGCGCAGGATGTCGGAAAATGAGGAGCGAATAATGCGGGAGTTGTCACTGTAGAGGGGATTTTGGTTGAACTCGATAATACGGCTGACGGCATGGCGGAGGGCTTTGGAAGGAATCGTACCCCAGTGGGTACAGCCGCCGCCGACATTGTAGTGACGTTCAATCACCGCAATTTTGGCACCGTGCTTGGACAATCCCATCGCTGCACCTTCACCGCCGGGACCGGAACCAATAACGATGGCATCATAATCGAATTGATGTTCTAGAGTCATGGTAGGTTAAACCTGTTTTTATACAAATTAATAACGCGACTGTAACATTGTGCGATTGTAGCATCGACTGTGGTAGAACCCAATCATCCCTGCCTTTAATAAGGAAACAGATTCTCACATTCTTAATATGGCAAACTTTGTCTCATTCTGCGGACAATAAAGTTTGCTATAGTGCCCCTCTGGAAAGGGGAGAGATCATTTGGGCAGCATAATGGGTGTCAGAGCACAACAAAAAGAACGGACTCGTCGTTCCCTTATCGAAGCTGCATTTAGCCAGTTAAGCGCTGAGCGCAGTTTTGCCAGCTTGAGCCTGCGTGAAGTCGCTCGCGAAGCAGGTATTGCGCCGACATCTTTCTATCGCCACTTCCGTGACGTGGATGAGCTGGGGCTGACAATGGTTGATGAAAGCGGGTTAATGCTGCGCCAGCTAATGCGGCAGGCCCGGCAACGTATCGCCAAAACGGGTAGCGTAATCAGGACGTCGGTTTCCACCTTCATGGAATTTATCGGTAACAATCCGAATGCGTTCCGGCTATTGCTGCGTGAACGTTCAGGAACATCGGCGGCCTTCCGTGCGGCGGTTGCACGCGAGATTCAGCATTTTATTGCTGAACTGGCGGATTATCTTGAGGTGGAAAACCATATTCCACGCAGCTTTGCAGAAGCGCAGTCAGAAGCGATGGTGACCATTGTTTTCAGTGCGGGAGCGGAAGCCCTGGATGTTTCTCTGGAACAGCGTAAACAACTGGAAGAACGACTGGTGCTGCAACTGCGAATGATCGCCAAAGGTGCCTATTATTGGTACAGAAAAGAACACGATAGTAGCTTTACCGTGCCATAAATCCTCTATACCAACATGAGAAGGGAGAAACCATGACAGAAAAACCTCACCAAGAAAAAGGTACGCTGGTTCTGGCGCTGGTTGCGGGCTTATCCGTCAACGGTGCATTCGCCGCCTTGTTCAGCAGTATTGTTCCGTTCTCGATTTTTCCTCTGATTGCGCTGGTATTGTCCATCTATTGCCTGCATGAACGCTATTTGCACCACAGTATGCCGGAAGGTATTCCGATGTTGGCAGCGGCCAGTTTTCTGCTAGGTCTATTGATTTACAGCGCCATCGTGCGCGTTGAATATCCCGCCATTGGATCGAACTTTATTCCTTCAATCCTGTGTGTGGCATTGGTTTTCTGGATTGGCCTGAAACTGCGTCGCAGAAAAGCGACGGAGTCGGTATCAGCAGAAGAGAGTGAAACGCTATAGCTGAATAGGTGCTACAACCGATTTCAAAGAGCGCTAACTGCACTAGCGATCGCGTAGAGGTAAGGATAAACCTGTTTGCAGCACTGGTTTATCCAATGAGGATGGCTTTCAGATAAAATCTGAAAGCTTTTTCCCGGAAGAAATCAGTGTTTCAAGCAGCATTTGACGGCGATCTGTCGGCGTATCACGGCTGATCATAAAACAGATAGCGGCAATAGCCTGGCCATTACGTGAACGAATCGGTGCTGCCATGCAACAGGTAAAACTCTCCGATAGCCCTTCAGTCTGGCAATATCCCAGTTGGCCAGCTCGGTGTATATCATCAAGAAACGCTTGCTTATCGAGTATTTTCCCATTAGCCAGGCGATAATCCTCTTCCGGGATGAGGTCAAGAATGTCACGATCTGACCAGTTACTCAGCAGCAAACGGCCGGTTGCTGTCCAGGGAATAGGAATGCGTACGCCAATATCTGAGGTGATTTTGAAAGGGTGGGCATTACTTTCCGACAGTACGACGGTGTATTTATTACCTTCCAGCATACAGAGCTGCACCGTTTCGCCGTGATGTGTCACCACTTCCACCATCAGCTGATGCGCCCTGCGAATCAGGTCATTATGCGCCAGATAATCCGCACCGTAGTAGTGCATTTCACGCCCAAAGAATACGATACCATCGTCATCTACTTCCAACAGTCCCGCTTCACTCAGCAAATTCACCAGTTCATACACACTGGAACGTGGTGCTCCCGTCGCTTCGATCAGATCTCGCATGGCCATTGGCTGGCGAGCAATATGCAGTTGGCGAAAAATACCGATAACCCGGTCAACACCACGCGCCCGTAATGGTTTCTCGTCAGACATAAATACACTCTCCTGTAGCAGTCATGCCGTGGAAAAGACACAGAAAAAGAGAAGCATCATACACTGAGAACGCTGTTTAAAATCATTTCGGTTAAATAAAATTTAGTTAGGTATAACGACAATTATTTTGCTCTATTTTGGGGCCTCATTTTAGCTCATCACGGCAACGCTATTTTTAATAATGCTAAAAAATCCATACTATTTATTTATAAATAAACTCAGCATTAAATATATTTTTAGATTCACCTGCGTTTATAAAAAATAAATTCGTCTTTATATATTGCAAAAATAAAAAACCTGTGCAAATCTTGCTCTATCCGGTATTTTGGATTTGAGTCTGGTATACCAGACTACTCACCAATAGCCAAACACGCGAGATTATCGCGAAAAAGGAGCAGGGTAGTATGACAATCAAACGTTACGGCATTGAGGGTGGAACGGGTACCGGTGGGCAGAAACTGCCGTTCGCTCGCGCCGTAGAGGCCGATGGCTGGTTGTATATCTCCGGCCAGACGCCAATGCGCGATGGTGAGGTCGTTGAGGGCGGCATCATTGAACAAACGGCACTGGCATTTGATAATTGCCTGAATATCATGAATGAAGCTGGCTATCGTGTGGAAGATGTCGTGCATGTGACGGCCGTATTAACCGATGCCCGTTATTTCAGTTCATTCAACAAAGTTTTCAAACAGATATTTAGTGATAACCCCCCTGCGCGTATTTGTAGTGTGCAGGACTTGGTTGTCGACTGCAAAGTGGAAGTGGATATGAAATGTTTCCGCGCAGACCGTAAATAATTACTTTCACTTTAAGACAGGTTAAGTATTTCCATTTTTACCGCCACATCAGGGTTGTCTGTTATTCATTACAATTTTTTATTTTGCTGTGAAATAACGGTTTTCATATTATCTCCATTAAATAAGAGAGCACAGAATGAATATAATACCGCAAAAAATAAGTGCCAAAGCCATAGCCAGCACACTGGTCTTGTTAGCCTTGGTAGGGTGTACACCCACTGAAGAGAAAAAAGAGACTAGCGCGGCACCACAGTCAGCCCTGCAAACCGTTCTGCAACGCGGGACGTTACGTGTCGGTGATTGCCTGAGTTTTGCTCCGTTCGGCTTTTACGACAAAGCGGGCAATCCTGATGGATATGACGTCGATTTGGCCAAAGAGCTGGCGGAAGCGATGGGGGTGAAGCTGGAGATGGTAAATACGACCAGCGCGAATCGCATTCCTAACCTGCAAACCAATAAAGTCGATGTGGTGTTTTGTAACTTTACCCGCAATCTGGAACGTGCCAAAGAGATCGGTTTCACTCATCCATATGTCGTAGCGAGTGAAGCGATGTTGGTGCGCAAAAACAGCGGTATTCAGTCAGCCCACGATATGGCTGATAAAACCATTGCCACGGTGAAAGGTTCAACCAACGGTGATGAGGTACGCAACCTCGGCATCAATGTCAAAATTCAAGAGTACGATTCATCTCAGGCCGCCATTCTGGCAGTAAAACAGGGCCAGGCTGATGCAATGATCGAAGATAACAACTTCCTTGCTTATCAAGCCACGCTCGATCCGACGCTGACGGTCACTAACGAAGCCTTGGTGCCATTAGAGTACAACGGCTTTGGTGTGAAACAGGGCGATCAGATATGGACTAACTATCTGAACGAGTTCCTGTTTGAAATTAATGCGTCAGGCAAAAATGCTGAGCTATACCAGAAGTGGTTTGGCAGCAAGCCGCGTTACCCGCTGAATCCGCAATATTGACCGTATACGGCGCGGCCCTGAGTGCTGCGCCGTCCTGAGGAGGCGCTCATGAATTATCAATGGCTAACCCTGTGGCGCTATGGCGATACGTTTCTCTCGGCCGCCTGGCTTACATTACAGGTAACGCTTCTTGCTTTTGCACTGTCGGTGATGCTCGGACTCCTGGCTGCATTGGCAAAGGCATCACCGTTTGCTCCAGTACGCTGGTTAAGTCACTGCTATGTCGAATTTATTCGTAATACACCCGTGTTATTGCAAATCTTCATTATTTTCTTCGGCCTACCGTCGCTAGGAATAACCATGAGCGCTTTCACCGCTGGTGTGTTAGCTCTGGGCATTAATGTAGGGGCTTATTTGTCTGAGATTTTTCGGGCCGGTATTCAATCTGTACCTAAAGGCCAGTTGGAAGCTGCATGGATCCTGGGTATTCCGCGTCGGAAAATCTTCCTGAGTGTTGTTCTGCCTCAGGCCGTACGCGCGGTGTGGCCCGCTATCATCAATAACCTTATTCAATTACTACTGGGCACCTCGCTGTTATCGGCGATCGCTTTGCCGGAGCTGACTGGTACAGCAATGGTAATCAATGCGCGGACGCTGTTATATATCCAGACGTTCAGCATTGTGACGCTTATCTATCTACTTCTCAGCAACCTGTTTTCGTGGCTTGGCAATCAGGTGGGGCGGCGTTTGTTTCATCCGCCGATGGTGGCTCCGGTAAAAAAGTCCACCAGGCTGTTGGCAAAAAAATGGCTGATTAGCCCGCTGAAAAGAGGAGAGACACGATGATCGAGGTTCTCAC
Organism: Pectobacterium zantedeschiae; assembly: GCF_004137795.1. Taxonomy (GTDB): domain Bacteria; phylum Pseudomonadota; class Gammaproteobacteria; order Enterobacterales; family Enterobacteriaceae; genus Pectobacterium; species Pectobacterium zantedeschiae. Next base: position 7,071 of record NZ_NWTM01000003.1, on the reverse strand, counting down.
CAGTTCGTTGCCAATGTTGTTGAAAGGGCTTGGTACCACACTGTTGCTCTCTGTGGTGGCCATGATGGGTAGTACGTTGCTTGGCCTGTTGGCTGCCGTACTACGTACCAGCCGATTGTCCGTCACTCGAAAAATAGCGCTGCTTTACATTGAGCTGTTTCGCGGTACACCCGTGCTCATCACTCTGATGTTTATCTACTTTGGCGTGGCGTATCTCGGTTATGACATTAACTTGTTCGCAGCAGGCATTATCGGGCTGAGCATTTATCAGGGAGCCTACATCGCCGAAATATTTCGCGCCGGTATTGAGGCTGTTCCTAAAGGACAGTGGGAAGTGGCATGGATTCTCGGTCTTTCCAAACGTCAGACTTTTGTCAGCGTGATCTTGCCGCAGACGCGCGGCATCGTGTTACCTCCACTAGTCGGCCAGTATCTTTCACTGATTAAAGATACCTCGATAGTCAGCATGATTGGCATGTCGGAGTTGATGCACCAGGGACAGGTGATTGTCGATCGCATCGGCCAACCCGTGGTGATTTACGGACTGGTTGCCTTGCTCTATTTCGCCGTCTGTTTTCCGCTTTCCCATTGGGTTCAACGTCATCAAGTCAGGAGCCAATTATCATGAGCAAATTTGCCATTACGCTGAGTGGTATTACCAAATCGTTCGGCGCCACTCAGGTGTTGAAAGATATCAGCCTTGACGTATCGCCAGGTGAAGTACTGGTGCTGATTGGTGCTTCTGGATCGGGTAAAAGTACGGTATTGCGTATTATGAGTGGTCTGGAGCGTGCAGATGGCGGTGAAATTTGGGTTAACGATGTACCGTTGCACGACGCTAAACGTAGCCGAGAAATCTGCGGTCATGTTGGTATGGTATTTCAACAGTTCAACCTGTTCCCGCACAAAACAGCACTGGGCAATGTGACGTTGGCACTGATCAAGGCGCAAGGGTTATCTGAAGATGAAGCGGCTAAGCGCGGTATGTCTGCACTGTCCCGTGTTGGCTTGGCCGAGCGCGCCCATCACTATCCAGCACAGCTGTCTGGTGGGCAGCAACAGCGAGTAGCCATTGCTCGTGCACTGGCAGTCGAACCGAAAATTATGTTTTTTGATGAAGCGACTTCAGCACTCGATCCAGAACTGGTCGGTGAAGTGATGGAGGTCATGCGCAGTCTGGCACGTGAAGGCATGACGATGGTGGTAGTGACACATGAAATGGGTTTTGCACGCAAAACGGCTGACCGTGTGGTGTTTATGGATCAAGGCGTGATTGCTGAGCAGGGGGCTCCCGAACAGATTTTCGTAGATCCGCAAAATCCGCGTACTCAGCAATTTTTATCACGCGTACTGGAACACTGATGGGAAACGCTATGAACGCTATGTCTATTCACTTTCCGCTGCTAGCGGATGGCTTGCTGGATGAGCAACAAAACACGCCGCGTTTTAAATCAGTCGCGGGTAGTGGGGATGCTCCTTTGCCTATAGGTACATCAGTGTTGAGCAGTGAGCGTGTCTTTTCTCCTCTGATGATCATGAAACAATCCGCATTGGAAAACAATTTGCGCCAACTGGCAGCATTTTGTCGTGAACAAGGCGTCTTATTGGCGGCGCATGGGAAGACCTCAATGTCTCCTGCCATTTTGCGTCGTGCCATTACTGAAGGAGGTGCGTGGGGGTTGAGTGCCGCCACACCCGCTCAGGTGCGTGCACTACGACAGTTTGGTATTCGCAACGTGTTTCTTGCCAATCAATTGGTTGATCCCGCAGGAATTCGCTGGATTGCACAATGGCAACAGCAACACCCTGACCACGGCTTCCTCTGTTATGTCGATTCACTACAGGGGGTGAAATTGCTGGAGCAGCACCTTGATAACGTCAAGATTGCTGTGTTACTGGAGATGTCGGTCAGCGGTGGCCGTACTGGCTGTCGTTCACCGCATGACGCCCTCACGATAGCCGAAGCTATTGCGGCAAGCCCGGTACTGCAACTGGTGGGCGTCGCAGGGTATGAAGGTGCATTGGGAGCAGGGCGTGATGTTGCGGGTATTGCATGCGTACAAAATTATTGCCAGATGCTAATCACAACCGCGGCGATGCTGGCTGAACAACAGCTATTCAGTGGTAATAATATTATCCTCAGCGCAGGAGGGGGAGCCTGGTTTGATATAGTCAGCGCTTGTTTTACTGCGGCACAGTTGCCTTTACCCGTTACACCGCTGATTCGTTCTGGTGCCTATATGGCCCATGATAATGGGCTCTATGCCCGTATTGCCCCTTTCTCTCAATCTGGTTCTGGTCATCATTTTACCGCTGCGTTAGAGATTTGGGGACGCGTGCTATCGCGCCCGGAACCGGGGTTGGCGTTTGTTGATTTTGGTCGCCGCGATGTGCCTTTTGATCAAGACCTGCCCACGCCATTATGGATACGTCGGGCTGATGGTAGTGAACCACGCAGCGCAGCGAACCTACGTATTACTGACGTTAACGATCAGCACGCTTATTTGCATCTGCCGGATACCGAGCCGCTACAGCCTGGTGACTGGGTGGGGTGTGGGATTTCCCATCCTTGCACTGCCTTTGATAAGTGGCGCTATCTGCCACTGGTCGATGACGATTATTGCGTAACTGATGGATTGGAAACCGCATTCTGACAGGGTGTCGAGTTAACGTGTCATACCCATGGGGGACACGCTTTCTTCTTTACGTTAGGTTGCGGTGCTTCCGTATGTTGTCACGCCAGCCAGACAGAGAGTCTGGCCTGACGATGAGCACATGACTTATTTGTCGATCGGTATGTGGCGTTTTTCCAACAGCACGCCACACTCCATATGATGGGTGTAAGGGAATTGATCGAACAGCGCCAGACGGCGAATGTCGTGGGTTTCCGATAGCGATTGCAGGTTGTTGCTCAACGTTTCTGGGTTGCAGGAAATATAAAGAATGCGCGGATACGCCTGCACCAGTTTCACCGTTTCGTCATCCAGTCCGCTGCGCGGTGGGTCAACAAAAATAGTCTCACACTGGTAGCTTGTCAGATCGATGCCCTGTAAGCGGTTAAACTCGCGTACGCCCTGCATAGCCTGCGTAAATTCTTCTGCTGCCATACGAATAATCTGCACATTCTCTATCTGATTCGCGGCGATGTTATATTGTGCAGCCGCGACGGACGGCTTGGCGATTTCGGTCGCCAACACGCGCTCGAAATTTCTTGCCAGCGCGAGTGAAAAGTTGCCATTACCGCAATACAGTTCCAGCAAATCCCCTTTCGAGCCCGCCGTCGCATCCAATGCCCATTCCAGCATCTGAATATTTATTGCAGCATTCGGCTGCGTGAAGCTGTTTTCCACCTGTCGGTAAATCATATTCTGGCCAGCAACCGGCAGACATTCATCGACATAATCGCGATCGAGGCAGATTTTGGTTTTCGTCGCGCGACCGATCAACTGTAGGTTGAACCCCTGCGCCGTCAGGCTATCGCGCAGTGTGCGGGCATGTTCCTGCCATTCTTCGTTTAGCGCGCGGTGATAAAGAAGAGAAACGATAACTTCGCCGCTTAGAGTCGACAGATAATCTATCTGGAATAGTTTACGGCGTAGTACGGGGTCAGGCTGGATCGCGGCAAGCAGCGCCGGCATCAGGCGGTTAATGAGTTCACTGGCTGCAGGAAACCGATCGACCCGGATGCGTTGTTTAGTCTGCTGGTCAAACATAATGTGATAAAGCTCATCACCATCGTGCCAAATACGGAATTCGGCGCGCATCCGATAATGACTGACGGGAGAACGGAAGACGACAGGCTCCGGTGCGTTGAAAGGTGCCATCATTCCACGCAGACGCTCTGTTTTCTCTGCAAGCTGGTCGTCATAGTGTTCGATGGGCAAGATTTCTGGCGTCATGGTTTTCTCGTCTGAACAGCGTCTAAAAGGGTGTTATTGGCCGGGAATTGTAGGGAATCCGGCCAGGAAGTCCAGTTTTGTTACGTTATTATCCTGTAGTGATATAGAAGTCTAGACTTCCACAATTCGCAATTGTAGGATGAGCGTCCGGCCTTGTTTCACAAGTCAAAAGGGAATCCAGTGTAAATCTGGAGCTGACGCGCAGCGGTAAGGAATGCCCCAGCGATAGCATTATTATGCAGACACTGTCTTCAACTTTTGAGGATGGGAAGTCATCGCTTTCGTTGTATCCCCTACCGTTATTGACGGTTTGTGGTAACAACGGCATCCAAGCCCGAAGACCTGCCGGAATACGTCGCAATTGGTTCTGCATATCGCGTGCTATTAACAGAATCTGCGGCATCCTTATTATTTCTCGGATGCTTTAACAATGATTAAAAAAATTTCGCTGCTGACGGCGCTTTCCGTCACGGCATTTTCTGGCTGGGCGCAGGAAAATAGTTCATCTCAAAACTCGTCATCGGAAAAAAATGCTGATGACATCGTGGTAACAGCAAACCGTTTCGCCCAGCCTGTGTCTTCGGTGTTGGCACCAATTGATGTGGTTACTCGTGATGATATCAATAGATGGCAAGCGAAAAATGTTTTGGAAGTTATGCGTCGATTGCCAGGGGTGAATATTGCTCAAACCGGTGGAGTGGGGCAAAGCGCATCGATGTATATTCGGGGCTCAGAAGCACGTCATACGTTGGTACTCATTGATGGTGTTCCTATTGCTAAATACGGTATTACAGGCAATCCAGATTTCAACCTTATTCCTATTGCTTTAGTACAACGCATTGAATTTATGCGTGGCCCACGTTCGGCTGTATACGGGGCTGACGCTATTGGTGGCGTAATTAATATCATTACGCAAACAACAGAAAATAAAACCGTACTCAGTACTGGGATTGGTTCGAACCGCTATCAGGAATATAGTGGCAGCCTGCATCAGTCGGTTGGTGATAACACTCGGGTCTCTTTAGCTGGAGCATATCAGGACTCTCGGGGATTTAATGTTTACCCGAACTCTTCTAATCAAGCGTTAGACTCAGATAAAGATGGTTGGCGTAACAAAACATTCTGGGCGGGTGTTGAACATCAGTTTAACGATTCAATTTCTGGGTTCTTCCGTGGCTATGGCTATGGCACTAATAGCGATTATGATGCGCTGTCTGATGACACCTATGGCCCTATTAATGATGAACAGCAGATCTACAGCCATACTTATAGTGGTGGTTTGCGGTTCTCTCATGAAAATTATGCTTCTCAGTTGATCGCCAGCTATCAGAAATACACTTCAATTCAGTATCTCAGCACTCAAGGACGTTATGGTGCCTATAATTCCCAAGATGATATAGATCAATATGACATGCTGTGGGGAAACACTTTGGCGTTAAGTCATGGCATGGTCAGTGCTGGTTTTGATTGGCGCCGGCAGAAGTTAACTTCAGAAGGCGTTAGTTTTAATACGCTAAATCGTGAAAGTAATCGCTATAAGCAGGATAATTCAGGCGCTTATTTAACCGCGCAACAGCAGTATGGTGCTGTTATCTTGGAAGGATCTGTACGCGGTGATGATAATGAGAAATTTGGTAGACATGGTACTTGGCAACTGGCATCAGGTTGGGAGTTTTTCCCCGACTACCGGGTAACCCTTTCCTATGCGACAGGTTTTCAAGCACCTACTTTAGGGCAGTTATATGGTCAGAAGCGTTTCGATATTGAATCAAATGAAAACTTAAAGCCTGAAGAGTCGAAACAATGGGAAGCTGGATTGGAAGGTGTAACCGGGCCATTAAGTTGGCGTTTGTCGGGTTATATTAATAAGATCGATAATCTGATTGCGTATGAGTATGCTTTTGCAACAAATACCGGGACTTATTATAACGTTGATGCAGCAACGATGAAGGGTTTGGAATGGACGGGGTCATTTGAGACAGGTGTTCTGAATCATCAAATCACTTTGGACTATCTCGATGCCCGTAACGATGAAAATGATAAGGTTTTGGCTCGTCGTGCGAAGCAGCAAGCAAAGTACCAGGTTGATTGGAATCTGTATGACGTCGATTTTAATCTGAGTTATCAGTATGTGGGTAAGCGATTTGATAATGCAGCGAATACTCGCCGCTTGCCAAGCTACAGCACTGTTGATCTCGCAGCCTCATATCCAGTCACCTCTCATCTGACAGTTCGTGGTAGAATCGCCAACCTGTTTGATAAAGATTATGAGACGGCATATGGCTACCGCACGGCAGGGCGAGAATATTATCTCACTGGAAGCTATACCTTCTAACCTGCCATCCCGTCCTACGGTTCTGGTGTTTGATTCCGGTGTAGGTGGGCTGTCTGTTTATGATGAGATCCGGCAACTCCTGCCGGATCTTCACTATATATACGCATTCGATAACGAAGCGTTTCCATATGGTGAGAAATCACAGCAGTTTATTATCGAGCGCGTGGTTGAGATTGTTAGCGCAGTCCAACAACGTCATCAGCTCGCACTGGTTGTGATTGCTTGCAATACAGCGAGCACGATTTCCCTTCCTGCGCTACGCGAGCGCTTTGCTTTCCCTGTCGTGGGTGTCGTCCCAGCGGTTAAACCGGCGGCTAAGCTGACACGTAACGGTGTTGTGGGTCTACTGGCGACGCGAGCAACGGTTCAACGCCCGTATACGCACGAGCTGATTGCCCGTTTTGCTACGGATTGCCAGATTTTGTCGCTAGGTTCGTCAGAACTGGTTGAGTTGGCAGAAGCTAAATTGCAGGGGGAGACGATCTCAATTTCTGAATTGCAAAAAATTCTGCGTCCTTGGCTACGTCTGCCGGAACCACCAGATACGGTTGTGCTTGGATGTACGCATTTCCCATTGTTAGCAGAAGAGCTGAAGGTGGCATTGCCTGAAGGTACACGTCTTGTGGATTCTGGCGCGGCTATAGCCAAAAGAACGGCATGGCTGATTGCTAATCTGGATAATCCTCCACTTTCTACAGATAAAAACCTGGTTTATTGTCTGACGATTACGCCTAAAGTAGCCACGCTGTGGCCAATATTGCAGCGTTATGGCTTCGATTCGCTGGAAAAACTGCCACTTTAATCGCTTTATGGGTGAATAGTAGACAAACGAAAATT
>NZ_NWTM01000002.1 GCF_004137795.1 Pectobacterium zantedeschiae | reverse complement strand
GCCGATTCAGAAGCGCAAGCAAATCTAGTAAACTTTTTTCTGTTTGCGCATCTTTCATTCGTTCCGCTTGTTAACTGCGCGTTTTTATCCATTTTGGCAGCTCTGCGAGGCTTTCTAGCACGCCATCAGCCAGTGCTTCACCTTGCTCGGTAACAGGTTTACCGGTCCGAACTAGCAGTTTATGCCCGACACCAGCACCGATTGCAGCCTGCATATCCTCTAACTTATCCCCCACCATATAAGAAGCGGCCATATCAATGTGCAGATCACGCTGTGCGGAAAGCAACATGCCGGGTTCAGGCTTACGGCAATCACAAGCCTGACGGTATTCATCCTCACCAGCTTCAGGATGATGTGGACAAAAGTAGATGCCATCCAGATCAACATCACGATCTGCCAGCGACCAGTCCATCCATTCCGTCAGTTGCATAAACTGATCTTCTGTAAATTTACCGCGGGCGATACCGGACTGGTTAGTCACAACAACCAGCGCGAACCCCATCCCCTTCAACTCTCGCATAGCGTCGATGACACCATCAATAAATTGAAACTCGTCAATCTCATGAACATAACCGTGATCGACATTAATCGTGCCGTCACGATCAAGAAAAATTGCTGGAAGGCTTTGTGCCACTGACTTTGCTCCTGAATGGCGTAAATTACGCAGTAGTATCGCATGTTTTCGCCCGCAGAGAGAATGCAGGGCAGTGACAATCCAGATTGACTTAGACGTCTAGACGCCCTAACATCCATTTCATCTTCTGTTAATTCAGAAACTGATTTATCCAGCCATAGGCACTTACGATAAAAAACATATGATTGAACTTTCTAATATTACTAAGGTTTTCCAGCAGAATGGGCGGAGCATTACCGCACTGGATGATGTTAGCCTTCATGTTCCCACCGGGCAGATCTATGGCGTCATCGGCGCATCGGGTGCAGGTAAAAGTACACTGATCCGCTGCGTCAATTTATTGGAGCGACCAACAGAAGGGAAAGTGTTGGTAGATGGACAAGAACTGACACAACTGTCAGATAGCCAGTTGACACGCGCACGTCGGCAGATCGGCATGATTTTCCAACATTTCAACCTACTCTCTTCTCGTACCGTTTTTGGCAATATTTCGCTGCCGTTGGAACTGGATAACAAACCGAAAGCGGACATTACCAAGCGAGTCAATGAATTATTAGAACTGGTTGGGCTGGCAGATAAGCACGATGTCTATCCCGCCAACTTGTCCGGCGGACAAAAACAGCGTGTTGCTATTGCCCGTGCGCTGGCGAGCAATCCTAAAGTTCTGTTGTGTGACGAAGCAACCAGCGCGTTAGACCCCGCAACGACTCGTTCAATTCTTGAATTACTGAAAGACATCAATCGCCGCCTTGGCCTAACCATTCTTCTTATTACACATGAAATGGATGTGGTGAAACGCATTTGCGATCAGGTTGCGGTTATCAGTGACGGACAGCTCATTGAGCAAGACACCGTAAGTGAGGTCTTCTCACATCCAAAAACGCCGCTGGCGCAGAAATTCATTCAGTCGACGTTACACCTCGATATTCCTGACGATTACCTCACCCGACTGTCCCCTGACTCTCGCCCAGAAACTACGCCATTATTACGGATGGAGTTTACGGGCAAATCGGTGGACGCCCCACTGCTGTCAGAAGTAGCCCGACGTTTTAATGTTAATAACAACATTATTAGCGCTCAGATGGATTATGCCGGTGGCGTCAAGTTCGGCATCATGCTGGCAGAAATGCATGGCAACGATGCGGATATCAAAGCCGCAATCCAATTCCTGCAGGAAAGTCACGTTACTATTGAGGTCTTGGGTTATGTCTGAAGCAATGATGTGGTTAATGGCTAAGGGAGTATGGGAAACCGTCGCGATGACATCTGTTTCTGGTTTCTTTGGCTTTGTGCTTGGCTTACCGGTGGGCGTTTTATTATACACCACGCGCCCAGGGCAAATTATCGCCAATCCAAATCTCTACAGAACCGTTTCTGCACTGGTAAATATTTTCCGCTCGATTCCGTTCATTATTTTGCTGGTATGGATGATTCCTTTTACCCGCATCATTGTCGGAACCTCAATTGGTCTGCAAGCGGCTATCGTTCCTCTGACCGTAGGCGCAGCACCGTTTATTGCGCGTATGGTGGAAAACGCGCTGCTTGAAATTCCGACCGGGCTGGTAGAAGCCGCCCGCGCGATGGGTGCGACACCAATGCAAATCATCAAAAAGATATTGCTGCCAGAAGCGTTACCAGGGCTAATTAATGCCGCAACTATCACCTTAATTACGCTCGTAGGCTATTCTGCTATGGGTGGAGCAGTGGGTGCAGGCGGCTTAGGTCAAATTGGTTATCAGTATGGTTATATTGGTTATAACGCGACGGTCATGAATACGGTATTAATATTACTAGTTGTTTTGGTTTACCTGATTCAATTCTGCGGCGACAGGGCAGTAAAAGCTGTCACACACAAGTAATCATCACAATACGCATTTGCCTAAAGGCATCTGCCAAGAAAATAGTTAATTAGGGGTAAGGATATGGCGATTAAACTGAAATCTATTGCGACCATTGGCGCACTCATTGGTGCTCTGGCGCTAGCAGGATGTGGTCAGGAAGAAAAGAATCCTAATCATATTAAAGTCGGCGTTATTGTTGGTGCAGAACAACAGGTTGCAGAAGTTGCTCAGAAAGTGGCAAAAGACAAATATGGTCTGGACGTTGAATTAGTAACGTTCAACGACTACGTGCTGCCAAATGAAGCCTTGAGCAAAGGTGATATCGATCTGAATGCCTTCCAGCACAAACCTTATCTGGATCAGCAAATCAAAGATCGTGGATATAAACTGGTTTCTGTCGGTAACAGCTTTGTCTATCCGATTGCAGGTTACTCCAAAAAAATCAAATCCCTGAATGAACTGCAAGATGGCGCTCAAGTTGCGCTGCCAAACGACCCGACCAACCTGGGCCGCTCCTTGCTGCTGCTGCAAAAAGTCGGCTTGATTAAACTGAAAGACAACGTTGGCCTACTGCCGACCGTTCTGGATGTGACCGAAAACCCGAAAAATATCAAACTGGTTGAACTGGAAGCGCCACAACTGCCACGTTCTTTAGATGACGCACAAATCGCGCTGGCTGTAATCAACACCACTTACGCTAGCCAGATTAACCTGACGCCAACTAAAGATGGCCTGTTTGTTGAAGAGAAAGACTCTCCGTATGTAAACCTGCTGGTTTCACGCGAAGACAACAAAGACGCTGAAAATGTGAAGAAATTCGTTCAGGCTTATCAATCTGATGAAGTGAACGATGCTGCAAATAAAATCTTTAATGGTGGCGCGGTGAAAGGTTGGTAATCCAACCCTAACGTGTTTAATTAAAAGATATCTGCAAGACGGGCCACGGCCCGTCTTGTTATTTGTGCAATTGCTTGCTTCAATACTCGCTCTTTGAGAAAAAGCAGAGGAATCCTTAATGCGTGCTGTTCCCTTTGTATTGTTGGCAATGTCGCTGACAGGCTGTTCTTTATTTCAGAAGCCACCGGCACCGGCTCCTCAACCTGTTATTGAAACCAAAACCGCAGAACCCGCGCCAAAACCGAAGCCACCGACTCGTCCGGCTCCGGCGGTGTTATATAAAAGTGCAGAAGAATTAGTGGGTAAACCTTTCCGTGATATGGGCGAGGTTTCAGGTTCCTCATGTCAGGTCAGCGCTCAGGATGCTCCCCCCAACGCGGCAAATGCGCGTAAAAGAATGCAAAACCGCGCAACCGTCATGAAGGCCAATGCGGTTTTATTGCATGAATGCCAAACCGTCAGCGGTGTAGCGGGTTGTTACAGCCAAGTTGTTTGTCAGGGCACTGCGCTGAAAGTTTCTGCACAATGAGTCAATTTGTTTTCAATCAGATCGGGATTATCCGCTCACCGTATAAAGAAAAATTTGCCATTCCGCGGCAGCCGGGTCTGATTGAAGATGGAGGCGGAGAGCTTCAGCTATTATCGCCATACAATCAGGCGGAGTGCGTCCGAGGGCTGGAGGATTTCAGCCATATTTGGATATTGTTCATCTTTCATCAAACGATGGAAGGCGGCTGGCGTCCGACTGTTCGGCCACCGCGTCTGGGAGGAAACACACGCACAGGCGTTTTCGCTACGCGCTCCACCTTCCGTCCTAACCCTATTGGTGTGTCATTGGTTGAATTAAAAGGGATCCGTGCAAAAGGCGAGGCGATTACACTCGAATTAGGCAGTCTTGACCTAGTCGATGGCACACCAGTAGTGGATATCAAGCCTTATCTGCCCTTTGCAGAAAGTCATCCTCAGGCGCGAGCGGGTTTTGCCCAAATGGCGCCAGATGCCGCGATGCCGGTGTTTTTTTCGCCGCATGCAGAAAACCAGATCGCAGAACATCAAAAGAAATATCCCCAGCTAAAACGCTTTATCTCGCAGGTATTGGCACAGGATCCTCGCCCTGCCTACCGAAAAGGAGAAAGTACCACACGGGAATACGCCGTTTTGCTATTGGAATTCAATGTGCGCTGGCGCGTATGCGAAGAACAAACTGAAGTGTTAAGCCTCGACCCGTCTCATACGTGTTAATACACGAACCACAGCAATATATTCTAAAATTGTCCCTGCTCTCTTTTGACACGCCGCCCACGCTGGTAAACTAAGCCACTTTTTATGTGCTTTCGGCTGCCAAGCAGCCCTATGCTATTTCTCGTTCTAACGGAACTAAAACCCCATGCGTACTAGCCAATACATGCTCTCCACTCTCAAGGAGACGCCAGCCGATGCAGAAGTCATCAGCCATCAGTTGATGCTCCGGGCAGGAATGATTCGTAAACTGGCCTCCGGCCTTTACACCTGGTTGCCGACCGGTTTACGTGTTTTGAGAAAAGTTGAAAATATCGTGCGCGAAGAGATGAACACCGCGGGCGCAATTGAAGTGTCCATGCCGGTTGTTCAACCTGCAGATTTATGGGTAGAAAGTGGCCGTTGGGATCAGTATGGCCCCGAGCTACTGCGCTTTGTCGATCGTGGTGAACGCCCCTTCGTACTCGGCCCAACACACGAAGAAGTCATTACTGACCTGATTCGTAATGAAGTCAGCTCTTATAAGCAGTTGCCGCTGAATTTCTTCCAGATTCAAACCAAATTCCGCGATGAAGTTCGCCCACGTTTTGGTGTCATGCGCTCGCGTGAGTTCCTGATGAAAGACGCCTACTCTTTCCATACTTCGCAGGAATCCTTGCAGGCCACCTACGACGCCATGTACGCCGCTTATAGCAAGATTTTCAGCCGTATGGATCTGGATTTCAGAGCCGTTCAGGCAGATACCGGCTCTATCGGTGGTAATGCTTCACACGAATTTCAGGTACTGGCGACCAGCGGTGAAGACGATATCGTTTTCTCAACAGAATCCGACTATGCGGCAAACATCGAGCTTGCAGAAGCCGTCGCGCCGAAGTTAGGCCGTGCGGAAGCGAAGGAAGAACTGCGTCTGATTGATACACCAAACGCCAAGACCATCGCCGAGCTAGTTGAGCAGTTTAACCTGCCAGTAGAAAAAACCGTGAAGACACTGCTGGTTAAAGCAACGGAAGAAAGCGGTCATAAACTGGTTGCGTTGCTGGTTCGCGGCGATCACGAACTGAACGAAATCAAGGCGGAGAAAATTGCTCAGGTAGCAAGCCCGCTGACTTTCGCAACGGAAGACGAGATCCGCGCAATCATCGGTGCAGGCCCTGGTTCACTGGGTCCAGTCAAGTTGTCGATTCCAGTCGTTGTTGACCGCACCGTTGCCGCTATGAGCGACTTCAGCGCTGGCGCGAATATTGATGGTAAACACTATTTTGGCATCAACTGGGAGCGTGACGTTACGCTGCCGCAGGTTGCAGATATCCGTAACGTGGTTGAAGGCGACACCAGCCCAGACGGCAAAGGCACACTGCAAATTAAACGCGGTATCGAAGTCGGCCATATTTTCCAACTGGGCAGCAAATATTCTGAAGCGCTGAAAGCAACCGTTCAAGGTGAAGACGGACGCAATCAGACGCTGACGATGGGCTGTTACGGTATTGGTGTGACGCGCGTTGTCGCAGCGGCGATTGAGCAGAATCATGATGAACGCGGTATTATCTGGCCAGACGCCATTGCGCCTTTCCACGTTGCTATCCTGCCAATGAATATGCACAAATCTTTCCGCGTGAAGGAAGTGGCAGAGGATATCTACCAGCAGCTACGCGCTAAAGGCATTGAAGTTCTGCTTGATGATCGTAAAGAGCGCCCAGGCGTGATGTTTGCCGATATGGAGTTGATTGGCGTACCGCACACTATCGTTATTGGCGATCGTAATCTGGATAGCGAAGAGATTGAATATAAGAGTCGCCGCGTCGGTGAAAAGCAAATGATTAAAACCGGTGAAATCATCGATTTTCTGCTGGCGAATATCGTACGCTAATCGCCGTCAAATCGCCCTTTCATACAGAAGGGTGAATACAGGCATAAAAAAATGGTGGGTTCCCCCACCATTTTTTATTTCAACATATCGTAATCCGCTACGAATTATTCACGAAACAGCTCTTCAATGCTTAACCCCTGAACCTGCAAAATTTCCCGCAGGCGGCGTAAGCCTTCAACCTGAATCTGACGAACACGTTCACGCGTTAAGCCGATTTCACGACCGACATCTTCCAGCGTAGCCGCTTCATACCCTAACAGGCCGAAACGACGCGCCAGCACCTCACGCTGCTTGGCATTAAGCTCAAACAACCATTTAACGATATTCTGTTTCATATCGTTATCCTGCGTGGTGTCTTCAGGTCCGTTGTCTTTTTCGTCTGCCAGAATATCCAGCAGCGCTTTCTCCGAATCACCACCTAGCGGGGTATCAACGGAAGTAATACGCTCATTCAAACGCAGCATGCGGTTGACATCATCAACAGGTTTATCAAGCTGTTCGGCAATTTCTTCCGCACTCGGCTCGTGGTCCAGTTTGTGAGACAACTCGCGCGCGGTACGCAGATAAACGTTGAGTTCTTTGACAATGTGAATAGGCAAACGGATGGTGCGGGTTTGATTCATGATCGCCCGCTCTATCGTCTGTCGAATCCACCAGGTAGCGTAGGTCGAAAAACGAAATCCTCTTTCTGGATCGAATTTTTCAACCGCACGGATCAGGCCGAGATTACCTTCTTCAATCAAGTCCAGCAGCGCCAGACCACGATTGTTGTAACGGCGGGCAATTTTCACCACCAGCCGCAGGTTACTCTCGATCATCCGGCGGCGCGATGGGACATCACCACGCAACGCGCGTCGGGCAAAATAAACTTCTTCTTCTGCGGTTAAAAGCGGCGAATAGCCAATTTCTCCCAAATAGAGCTGTGTTGCGTCCAGGACACGCTGTGGGACCCCTTGTGCTAATAGCTCGTCTTCCGCCGAGTCATTATCATTGGTATCTTCCTCTGCCAGCGCTTTATCGTCAAAAACGTCAAGTCCATTTTCTTCGAAATCGGTATCTTCATGTAACTCGTTAACTTTCAGCGTACTTTGGCTCATAAGTGGCTCCTACCCGTGATCCCTTGGCAGAATACCGAAATACTCTGCCCGATTTATCGCTGCGGCAGAAAACGCAGCGGGTTTACGGATTTCCCCTTGTAACGAATTTCAAAGTGCAAGCGAACTGAGCTTGTGCCCGTACTGCCCATCGTAGCGATTTTTTGTCCTGCCGTGACGTCTTGTTGCTCACGGACTAGCATCGTATCGTTATGGGCATAGGCACTGAGGTAGTCATCATTATGTTTGATGATTATCAGATTTCCGTAACCACGTAGCGCGTTACCGGCATACACCACTCGCCCACTGGCGGTTGCGGTGATCGGTTGCCCACGTGAGCCGGCGATATCAATCCCTTTATTTCCCCCCTCGGAAGCGGAGAAACTATCTATGACTTTCCCATCGGTAGGCCAACGCCAACTGCCGACAGCAGCCGTATTGCTGCTGGCAACAGCCGCTGGAGCGGAAACAGGAGCGGTTGTTGGTGCCCCTGCCGTAGGTAACATCTTACCTACATTCTGTTTACCCTGATTACCAGAATACGCATTAGTTGACTGAGAATCAACCGATGTAGTTTGTATTTGATTACTGGATGGTGGCGTCGGTACCCCACCTCGGGTGGCATCGGTTGTTGCCAGCATTCCACCACCGCTCGTCACGCCGCCTGAAGCGTTGTTGCCGGATACGTTACCTAAACTCAATGATTGCCCTACGTTAAGGCTGTATGGTTCAGGGATATTGTTGCGCTGCGCCAGATCCCGATAGTCATTGCCGGTAATCCAGGCGATATAAAACAGGGTATCTCCCCGTTTAACGGTATAGGCATTACCGCCGCTGTAGCTGCCTTTCGGAATATTACCGTAGCTGCGATTGTAAACAATTCGCCCTTCGGACGTCGTTGCAACACTTTCACCCGCCGTTGAAATGCGTGATGGTGGCGCAGATAACATTCCCCCTCGGCTGCCCGTATTTCCGTCAACGCTGCTGATCGGTGCGGATTTGGAATTATTGTTGGAGCATCCAGCCACACCTAAGACAATTACCATACACGCAGCAATGTGACGCAAATTCATCATTCGGCTTCCCATGCGCCTTACTCCCCTATACCTATAGCGTTCAAAAAAGTAACTA
This sequence comes from Pectobacterium zantedeschiae, assembly GCF_004137795.1. Classification (GTDB taxonomy): domain Bacteria; phylum Pseudomonadota; class Gammaproteobacteria; order Enterobacterales; family Enterobacteriaceae; genus Pectobacterium; species Pectobacterium zantedeschiae. The sequence continues at coordinate 601,585 of NZ_NWTM01000002.1, read as the reverse complement.
TATCCGTCATACTTCAAGCTGCATATGCGTTGGCTTATCTTACTCACCCAGTCACTTAGTGATGTAAGTGACTGGGGATTAATGAGCCTCATAAATGAAGCTCCCCCTTCGGGCCAGCGCTAGCGCTGTTCAAATCGGTTAGAACCAATTTGTCGTGCGACTGCCGCCTACCTGCAACTCGAACTATTCAGGCTATATAACATTCAAAAAACAGTCATACTCAGAACTCAATTCGGACATGTGTACCTCGCATCCGCTGTAGCTTCACTAATCGTAGCCTAACTGACCGTAGCGTAAATGATTGTAGCGTAAACGATATCCGGTGTTTTATTCGTTAGTTGGTACGAGAAAGATCGCTACTTCACCATCGCTGGCGCATAAGCAAAACAGGAGAGGCACCGCGATGATTAGATGCTAACAATATCAACAAGTTCGCACCATAAAACAGTTGTATTGAAATTTTAAAGACTTAACAACACATGCATACAGCCGCCACGGTATCAGGCTAACTCCCCTTTGACCAGCGGAACAAACCGAACCGCTTCAACCGTTTTAATAATAAATTCACCAGCATGGCGCTGAACGACCTGTAGTATTTGTGACTGTTCCCCAACGGGCAACACCATCACACCGCCCTCATCAAGCTGTTCCAACAGGGCCCGAGGAATTTCCGGCGGCGCCGCAGTCACGATAATGGCATCAAACGGCCCACGCGATGCCCAGCCCAGCCATCCATCACCATGACGAGTGGAGACATTATGCAGATCAAGCTGCTTTAAGCGGCGTTTAGCCTGCCATTGCAGCCCTTTGATGCGCTCAACCGAGCAAACATGCTGAACCAAATGCGCTAAAATCGCCGTTTGATAACCTGAACCGGTGCCAATCTCCAGCACGCGAGATACAGGCGTCAGGTTAAGCAATTCCGTCATCTTCGCGACCATATAGGGCTGCGAAATAGTCTGACCGGAACCAATAGGCAGAGCGGTATTTTCATACGCTTTATGTTCGAAAGCTTCGTCAACAAAACGTTCTCTGGGTACGGCTTCTATCGCCGTCAGCAGACGTTCGTCCTGAATGCCCTGTTGGCGCAACTGCACCAACAACGTTTCTATACGTTTGTTTACCATTCCCCGCCGACCTCAGCTCTGGTTAACCTCGTCACCAATACAGCAATTTTCCCGCACAGGGGTAAGCCAGCCGCCGCAATTACACGGTTGCCAGCATTGATTCTCTTCAACTATTTTCTGAAAAAAAACGCTGTTGCACATCAGGCACCTATGTCGGTATCCTGCTGTGAATGCAGCACTTCACGCACCACACTAGTCGCAAAACTGCCCGCAGGTAGCCAGAATTTCACTTCCACGGTCGCGTCATCCTGCCATTCCCAGTGCATCTGCTGGGGATAAAGCAACACAGCGCGCCGGGCAGACTCGACCCGCTCACGCTTGACCAAAGACCACAGCGTTTCTTGTCCGGTCAACGCCTGCTCTTCAAATACCCGTGCATCATCCTGCGTGCCCAGTTCACCATCTCCAGGCAGCGGCGCAGTAATCTGGAGTTCGCCAGCGTCAAGACGCGCCTGCAACGTTTCCAGCTCATCAGCTTTAGCAACAAACCAACTGCCGCGTCCTGTTAGCTGCAATGCATCACCACACAGAACCGTTTTCATCTGCTGCCCCGCAAGCCGTGCGCTGGCAACCTGATTAAACATCGCACTGCGGCTGGCGGAAAGATAAAAACTGCGCTTACTGCGTTCTTTTACTCTAATATCGTTATTTGCCCAAAGACGAGCCTGTTCAAGATTATTCCCGTTTCGTCCGAAACGCTGGCTACCGAAATAATTAGGAACGCCATTTGCAGCAATCTGCGCTAAACGGGCGTCGACCTCGTCCCGGTCACTCACCTGACGCAACACCAGAGTAAAATGGTTACCTCGCAGCGTACCGATCCGCAACTTGCGGCGGTGGCGAGTTACTTCAAGTACGTCACAGCCTTCCAGCTCCAACAAGGAGAAATCTGGCGTCTCTTTTCCCGGCATGTGCAGGCAAAACCACTGTTCTGTGACGGCATGGCGATCTTTCAGACCCGCGTAGCTGACGGCACGTAGCGGTAGACGAACAAATTTCGCCAGCATCTCGGCCACAAATTGCGTATTGCAGCCGCGCTTACGTACGCGCACCAAGACCTGCTCACCATCACCATCTGGCAGAAATCCGAGGTCTTCCACCACCAGAAAATCTTCCGCAGTCGATTTCAATGAGCCGGTAGCCTGTGGTTCTCCGTGCAGCCAGACGAGTTGTTCGCTATTTTCCATCGTTATCCTACAAGGTACATGACCGGATAACTCACGGTTATGTACCTTGTTTCTTATACTGTTAATTTTCGATTATTGGTCAGATATTGTTGGTAAACAATTTTTATAAAACAAACTCTTACCACGCAACAATTTCGCCCGTTTCTTTTTTCACCAACAGGGCAACGGCTTCGCACGCAATACCTTCGCCGCGACCAGTAAAGCCTAACTGTTCCGTCGTGGTCGCTTTCACATTGACGTCGTCCATATGGCACAGCAAATCTTCCGCCAGATTCACGCGCATTTGTGGGATATGCGGTGCCATTTTCGGTGCCTGCGCAATAATCGTGACGTCCAGATTACCCAGTTGATAGCCTTTGTCATTGATACGACGCCAGGCTTCACGCAGCAAGCCACGGCTGTCCGCCCCTTTAAAAGCCGGATCGGTATCAGGGAACAGTTTACCAATATCGCCCAACGCGGCAGCGCCTAATAAGGCATCGGTCACCGCATGCAGCACCACATCCCCATCGGAATGTGCCAACAGACCTTGAGTATAAGGAATTCGCACGCCACCGATCACCAGCGGACCTTCTCCACCGAACTTATGGACATCAAAACCGTGACCGATACGCATCGCGCATTCTCCTTATGTATTTAGCGAATAAAATGAGATTACTGCAAACTGGTTAAATAGAATTCGGCTAATGCCAAATCCTCTGGACGCGTGACTTTTATATTGTCCGAACGTCCGCTGATAATTTGCGGGCGATAGCCACAATATTCCAACGCGGAGGCTTCATCTGTGACGGCAACGCCATCCTGAAGCGCACGTTGCAGACACTGTTTCAACAGTGCCGCAGGAAAAAGCTGCGGCGTCAGCGCATGCCACAAATCGTTACGTTCTACTGTGCGATCGATAAACCCGCCCGTACTGCGTTTCATGGTATCACGAACCGGCGCGGCTAGAATTCCACCGACATCACTCTGCTCGACAATCGCCAGCAAGCGCGCCAGATCGTCCTGATGCAGGCACGGACGCGCCGCATCATGCACCAACGCCCACGCGCTGTCGTCAACGACAGCTAGCCCAGCCAGAACGGAATCCGCACGCTGTAGCCCACCCGTTACGGCACAAATACGGGGATCGTTGGCAATCGCAAGAGTATGAAAGACGGTGTCATCTGGACTGATAACGACGACGACACGCTGTACTTGTGAATGGCGTAAAAGCGCGTCGAGGGTATGTTCAAGAATAGTTTTATGGCCAGTAGCATCATTGCCAATCGTCAGATACTGCTTAGGACGATCGTTTTGCATCCGGCTACCGTTGCCCGCAGCGGGCAAAACGGCAACAATTTCAGGCGGGGAAAAGCTCGGTGTTTGCATGCGTCAACGTTGTGTGTTGTTGGATGAAGTATTGTTAGATGAAGGCGTGTTCGCGTTACGGTGACCCGACTCTGGCACCAGACGATAGAAGCTTTCACCGGGTTTGATCATACCCAGTTCATTGCGTGCACGCTCTTCAATCGCTTCCTGTCCGCCATTGAGGTCGTCAATTTCGGCAAACAGTTGTTCATTACGGTCTTTTAATTTGGCATTGTTCCCCTGCTGGACAACAACATCATCCTTCACCCGAACATAATCGTGAATGCCATTCTTACCCAGCCACAGTGAGTACTGAAGCCAGCCAAGCAATATCAATAATAACAGCGTAAGCTTTCCCATCCCGCCCCCTGAAAAACCGCCTAATCATCCCATAACTTTTGTTTTGACTCCACTGTGTCCACCTGTGGAAGACAATATTCACCCTGCGTCATGCCCAAATGGGGATATTTCGGGCAGAAAATCACGTCAAACATGCTCCCAAGTAACACCCGTGTCATCTGTTCTCCCCGCGTACTTTCTGCGATCTCAGCCATTCGCCAGAAGAGACAAAAGCATCGAAGCGGCATGGCTAAAACCGTCCACAGGAAAACGTCTGTTGAACCATTAATGCTATCTGTGTATTTTTATGCATACAAAGTGCATAAAAAAAGAAAATTTTACATTTAAACCAGGAGAAACCCATGTTCAAAAAACTGTTATTCGTTGGTGCGCTTTTCGCCACCGCATTATCCACTAGCGCCTTCGCAGCTGAACCTACTTACGTTGTCGGCTCTGGCGGAACCTACCGCCCATTTGAGTTTGAAAATGCGCAGAAAGAGCTGGAAGGTTTTGATATTGATATTATTAAAGCGATCGCCAAGGCGGAGAATTTTAATATCAAGCTGATCAATACACCGTGGGAAGGCATCTTTGCGACTCTGAACTCTGGCGACCGTGACATTATCATCTCCGGTATCACGATTACCGACAAACGTAAGCAAATGGTCGATTTCTCTGCGCCTTATTTCCCTGCTGAGCAGTCCATCGTGGTGCCTAAAGGTTCAACGATCGACTCAATTGCTGCCCTGAAAGATCACAAAGTGGGTGTCGTGAACTCCAGTACTGCCGATATCGTAGTCTCCGACGTATTAGGCAAAAACAGTACATCGATTAAGCGCTTTGATAACACCCCGTTAATGTTACAAGAGCTGTATGAAGACGGTGTGGGTGCCGCAGTTGGCGATGTGGGCGTGGTGAAGTTTTACATTAAGACTCACCCTGAAAAACAGTTCAACCTGGTTTCTGACGCCAAATTCGAACGCCAGTATTTCGGGATCGCCGTAGCGAAAGGCAACGATAAACTACGCGAGAAGATTAACGCCGGGCTGAAAAAAATCGTTGCTGATGGCACCTACGCCAAGATCTATCAAACCTGGTTTGATAACAATGTGCCGACCTTACCCGCAGAGTAATATCAGCACCTCTCCTGGTTTCAATCGCCTCGTGTGAGACATCGCACCAACCGGACAGTCAGCCTGTCCGGTTTAATTTATAAAAACCATTACGTTAGCCTATTCAAAAAAGGAAACGATCTTGACGGGATTTCGTTGGGAGATCATTCAGGAATATGCCCCGCTATTTATGGAAGGCACCTGGATGACCATCAAATGCACCATTATTTGTGTCATTCTTGGCACTTGCTGGGGATTAACGCTCGGATTAGGCCGCTTAGCACAAGCGCCGCACGGACCGTGGAAATACATACTGCACTACGGTGTTCAATGGCCGGTTCGGATCTATATCAGCGCCTTCCGGGGCACGCCGTTGTTTGTACAGATCATGGTTGTGCACTTTGCTCTGGTACCGCTATTCATCAACCCACGTGACGGGCTATTGGTGACAAGCAATATTATGTCGGTCGATTTTGCCCGTACGTTACGCTCGGATTACGGCGCGTTCCTCTCTTGCATAGTGGCGATTACGCTGAATGCGGGTGCCTATGTCTCCGAGATATTCCGCGCCGGTATTCAATCTATCGATCGCGGCCAGATGGAGGCTTCACGCTCTCTCGGCATGAGCTATGGTCGCACCATGCGAAAAGTCATCCTGCCACAGGCTTTTCGCCGTATGCTGCCGCCGCTGGGTAATAATGCTATCGCCATTGTGAAAGATTCATCGCTGGCGTCGGCAATCGGATTGGCGGATCTCGCCTATGCCGCGCGCACGGTGTCAGGGGCTTACGCCACGTACTGGGAACCCTATCTGGCGATATCTATCGTCTATTGGGTTATTACTTTCCTGCTCTCGCTGCTGGTGCGGCACATGGAAACGAGGTTTGGCAAAAGTGATTCACGTTAATAACCTGCAAAAACAATTTGGTGATACCCATGTCCTGCGTGGTATTTCCTGTGATATCGCACCTCAGGAAGTGCTCTGCCTGATTGGCCCATCCGGCTCAGGAAAAAGTACCTTTCTGCGCTGTATCAACGCCCTGGAGACGCTGTCGGCAGGCGAGATTACTGTTAACGGTTTTGCCATTCACGATCAGAAAACCGATATCAACCGTATGCGTGAAAGCGTCGGTATGGTGTTTCAGCGCTTTAATCTGTTCCCACACATGACGGTGTTGGAAAATGTGATTATGGCCCCGATGGGGGTGAAGAAATTACCCCGTGCGCAGGCCGTTGAGCGTGCTAAAGCGTTGCTTAGCAAGGTCGGGTTGCTGGATAAAATCGATGCCTGGCCGAACAGCCTGTCCGGTGGTCAGCAGCAGCGTGTTGCTATTGCCCGCGCGTTAGCGATGGAGCCAGCAATCATGCTGTTTGATGAGCCCACATCGGCACTAGACCCGGAACTGGTTGGCGAAGTGCTGGCCGTGATGAAAACGCTGGCAAACGAAGGCATGACGATGGTCATCGTGACCCATGAAATGGCCTTTGCCAGAGAAGTCGCTGATAGAGTGATCTTTATCGATCAGGGAATTATTCAGGAACAGGGCACACCAGAGGCGATCTTTACTCATCCGAGTAACCCGCGCACGCAGGCTTTCTTGAGCAAGATCCTGTAAATACGTTGAATGCGGTAAAATAACGGGCTGTCAGCGTCCACGCTGTCAGCCTTCTCCCCTTTACCACCCCGTCAGAAAAGAAAAGACCAGCCAGAACAAACAGACCACCGTCAATCCCGTCGCAAAAAGCGTATAAAAAAGATAACCTCTCAGCAAAAAGCTAAGCCCGACGCCAACCAGCACCGAAAACGGCATCAGCGCCAGAAAGAACGGCCAAGTATAGAGCATAAAGAAAAACGTGGTATTAGAGCCGTATACCAGAAAAGGGATGCTAAAGGCCAACCAATAAAAGGAGAACCCCGTCACCGCCCCCATAAACAGGTAGGAAACGCCGTCATCCTCTTCTTGCGCTGGCCGAGTCTTGCTAATCGTTAACTGCGTGGCATTTTGCATAATCTTTCCCATTCTTCCCCTGCATCACCCAACAGCGCGGTGAAAAAAGCGGGGACATCAGAGCTTGATAATAGCTCGCTTGCCAAGCAGATCTAACAATTGGTCGGTCAAATTTGTTACGAATTGTTCACCATCCAGATGACTATCCGGCGCTTCCGGCGCTTCATATACCGAGTCGATTCCCGTGAAATTACGCAACTCCCCCGCACGCGCTTTTTTGTACAGCCCTTTAGGGTCACGCGCTTCACAGGTAGCTAACGGCGTATCCACAAAGACTTCAATGAATTGCCCTTCTCCCAGCAAATCCTGCACCATTTTTCGCTCGGCGCGATGCGGCGAGATAAACGCAGTCAGAACCACCAGACCCGCATCGACCATCAGTTTGGCGACTTCACCCACGCGACGAATGTTCTCGCGCCGATCGTCGTCGGTGAAGCCCAGATCCCGACACAGTCCGTGCCGAACGTTATCGCCGTCCAGCAGGTAGGTGCTGACGCCACGCTGGTGCAGCGCTTGTTCCAGCGCCCCCGCCAGCGTGGATTTACCGGATCCAGATAGCCCGGTAAACCAGATAACGACGCCCTGATGGCCATGCAGTTTTTCGCGCGACTCACGGGTAACATTATGCGCATGCCAGATGACGTTATCGTCGGTTGGCGAGTGGCGTAAAGACACGTTATTTGCCTCCCAGCAGATCGCGCGCACCCCAATGCGGGAAGTGACGGCGAACCAATGCATTCAGTTCCAGTTCAAACGCGCCATACGCACCCGGCTCCTGATACACCTGTTCGATAGGTTCCCGTACCAAACCAGCTCCCACCGTGACGTTGCTCAGACGATCGATAAAGATCATCCCGCCTGTCACCGCGTTATGCTGGTAATTGTCCAGCACCAGTGGCTCATCAAAAACCAACTCAATCGAACCGATGCCATTTAGCGGCAAGCTTTCCGCTACGCGCTGCGTCAGCGAATTGATATCAACCTGATATTGGATATTCTCGACCCTGGCACGCGTTTTCTTACCACCAATCTTGATATCGTAGCTTTGTCCCGGTACCAGCGGCTGTTCTGCCATCCAGACGACATCCACCAGCGCATGCTGCACCGCTTTCAGCGATTCGCTGCTGTCGACCAGCAGATCGCCACGGCTGATATCAACCTCATCTGCCAGCACCAGCGTAATCGCTTCACCCGCTTGCGCCTGCGGCAAATCGCCGTCAAAGGTCACAATACGGCTGACGGTAGACTCGACACCGGACGGCAACACTTTGACCCGCTGTCCGACACGGATAATGCCGGAGGCCAGCGTGCCCGCATAACCGCGGAAATCGAGATTCGGGCGGTTGACGTATTGCACTGGGAAACGCATCGGCTGTTCCAGCGTGCGCTGCGCCACATTGACCGTCTCCAGCACGTCCAGCAGCGTTGGCCCGGTATACCACCCCATCGTCGTGCTTGGCGTCGCGACATTGTCGCCATCCAATGCGGAAATCGGCACAAAGGTAATATTCAGGTCGGCAGGCAGCTGCTGGGCGAAATCCAGATAATCCTGCTTAAACTGTTCAAATACCGTTTGCTGATAATCCACTAAATCCATTTTGTTCACCGCCACCACCAGATCGCGAATACCCAACAGGGTTGCGATAAAGCTGTGACGACGGGTTTGATCCAATACGCCTTTACGCGCATCAATCAGCAGGATCGCCAGCTCACAGGTCGATGCGCCAGTTGCCATGTTACGCGTGTACTGTTCGTGCCCTGGCGTATCGGCGATGATGAATTTACGTTTTTCCGTCGAGAAGTAGCGATAAGCGACATCAATCGTGATGCCCTGCTCGCGCTCAGCCTGAAGCCCATCGACCAGCAGCGCCAGATCCAACTTTTCGCCCTGCGTCCCCAGCCGCTTGCTGTCATTGTGCAGCGTGCTGAGCTGATCTTCATAAATCTGGCGAGTATCGTGCAGCAAACGGCCAATCAGCGTACTTTTTCCGTCGTCGACGCTGCCACAGGTCAGGAAACGCAGCAGCGTTTTATCCTGCTGCGCGTGTAAATACGCTTCCACACCACCTTGCTCGGCGATCTGCTGTGCAATCGCATTATTGATGACGACTGCATCTTTCTCAGCCGCATTTTCTGCAACTGTGTCTTTTAAAGAAATTTGGCTCATTCGACGATTCCTCAGAAATACCCTTGACGCTTTTTCAGCTCCATTGAACCGGCCTGATCGCGGTCAATTACCCTTCCCTGACGCTCACTGGTCGTGGAAACCAGCATCTCTTCGATGATTTCCGGCAATGTCTGCGCATGCGATGCTACCGCGCCCGTCAGCGGCCAGCAGCCTAGCGTGCGGAAGCGCACCATGCGCTGTTCGATCACTTCACCCGGTTGCAGATCGATGCGATCGTCATCCACCATCAACAACATGCCATCACGCTCTAGCACCGGACGCGGGGCGGCCAGATACAGCGGGACAATATCGATGTTTTCCAGATAGATATATTGCCAGATATCCAACTCTGTCCAGTTGGAAAGCGGGAAAACGCGGATACTCTCGCCTTTGTTAATCTGACCATTGTAGTTATGCCACAGTTCCGGGCGTTGGTTCTTTGGATCCCAACGGTGGAAACGGTCGCGGAAGGAGTAAATACGCTCTTTGGCACGTGATTTCTCTTCATCGCGACGTGCCCCGCCAAACGCGGCATCAAAACCGTATTTATCCAGCGCCTGCTTTAGACCTTCGGTTTTCATGATATCGGTATGCTTGGCACTGCCGTGCACGAAGGGGTTAATTCCCAACGCTTCACCCTGTGGGTTGCGGTGCACCAAAAGTTCACAGCCGTAGGCCTTCGCCGTACGGTCGCGGAATTCGTACATTTCACGAAATTTCCAGCCAGTATCAACATGCAGCAACGGAAAAGGCAGCGATCCGGGATAGAATGCTTTGCGCGCCAGATGCAACATCACCGAAGAGTCTTTGCCGATGGAATACATCATCACCGGGTTACTGAACTCGGCCGCCACTTCGCGGATGATGTGAATGCTTTCGGCTTCGAGCTGCCGTAAATGCGTGAGTCGTTTCTCGTCCATACCCTTTCCTTAAGCCAAGTTTACTACCGCTGGGCGGCTGTCTTGTGCCACCGTCGGCGTTGTCTGACCAAACCAGGCAATCTGATGATGCAAATCCACCACCTCGCCAATCACCAGCAATGCCGGTGTCGGCGCTTGCCGTGCCAAATGTTCTAACTCTTGCAGCGTGCCAATTTGCACCTGCTGATCGTGTCGAGTACCGCGACTGATGACAGCAACTGGCGTCTGTGCTGAGCGACCATGCGCGATAAGCTGCTGTGAAATCTCCGCTGCCTTCATCGTTCCCATGTAAATTGCCAGCGTCTGACGCCCACGAGCCAGTGTTGACCAGTCCAGCGCGTCGCCATCGGGACGACAGTGTCCGGTAATAAACAGTACGCTCTGTGCATAATCACGGTGCGTCAACGGAATCCCCGCATACGCCGTGACACCCGCTGCGGCCGTCACACCGGGCACAACCTGAAAGGTGATCCCTGCCTGCGCCACCGCTTGCAGCTCTTCACCGCCGCGGCCAAATATGAAGGGATCGCCCCCTTTCAGGCGCACTACCCGCTTGCCTTCCTGCGCCAGCTTCACCAATAGCTGATTAATCTCATCCTGCGGCAGCGAGTGCGTGCTGGCGCGTTTCCCGACGCAGATGCGTTCGGCATCGCGGCGCACCAGGTCCAGTACCTCGGCGCTGACCAGATGGTCATACAGCACCACATCCGCCTGCTGCATCACCTGTAATCCACGCAGCGTAAGCAACCCGGCATCACCGGGGCCTGCGCCAACCAGTGCCACTTCACCTCGCGCAGCCGCAGGCCGTTGCTGTTCGTCTTGCTGATTAACCAACTGCTGTTGTAGTTCGTCTTCGGCCAGATCCAATTGTCCGGCGGAAACCAGCGATGCAAAGCGTCCGACAAACAGCCGTTCCCAAAAGCGACGACGGGCTGACATCGAATGCAATCGGGTCTTAATCCTGTCGCGCCAGCTTCCGGCGATTTCTGCCATCGTCCCCAAGCTGGCGGGCAATAATGATTCCAGTTTTTCACGCAGTAACCGCGCCAGCACCGGTGCCTGCCCACCCGAAGAAATCGCCACTACCAGCGGAGAGCGGTCGACAATCGAGGGAAAAATAAACGAACACTTCGGCTGGTCGTCCACCACGTTGACCAGCAAATGGCGCTGGTTCGCCGCCTCAAACACCGCGGCATTCAGCTCGGCGTCATCCGTTGCGGCAATCACCAGAAATACGCCGGATAACAGTTCCGGTGTAAAAGATTGCGCCAGCCATTCAACATGCCCAGCCTGATGCTGTGCTGCCAGCGGTTCCGCCAGCGCCTGTGCGACAATTTTTACCTCCGCACCCGCGCGTTGCAGCAGATCGATTTTGCGCGTAGCAACCTCACCGCCGCCGACGACCAGTACCGGACGCTGACGAAGATCGGCAAATATAGGGAGATAGTTCACAATCGCCTTAACTAAGCAAAAAAGTAGATAATGCGACTATACGGTGAGGACAGAACACTTATGAAATGCCGAATTGGAATGACAAGTTCCGTAATGGAATAACAGTAAAATAAATCCGACTACTCACACATCCTCGTCAGCAATCGACCTTACACCAACATTTGTTCGAAAGAGTTTATGACGCACGTCAAAGTTGCGGATAGTTTGCCGATTTTTGATATTTGCTTTTCCAGATTCATAGCAACATGCCAGTAGCCCCGCGGGCAGCAAAAAGCCATTAACGAGAAGAGGTTCACACGATTCGTTCAAGCGTTGACTGAACAGAATGGATCTAGATTCCTCGTGGTATGGACGCGAATCTGTTGTGGTCATGCCACGACAAACGTCAAGCCAAATTAGCTTATTAATAGAAGAGGATTGCGCGTATGGAACAATCAACACTCGAGCTCAACGCCCCGGTACGCCCTGTTACTGATTTCAATGCACAATATGGGATCTTTGCCTCTCTGGACGATGCCGTCTCTGCAGCCACGCACGCGCAAAAACAGCTGGATAACATCATTGTGCGGCAAAATGTTATCGCGGCCATCCGTCAGGCTGGCGAACGCTATGCGCAGGTTCTGGCCGAAATGGCTGTGGAAGAAACCGGCATGGGACGCGTGGCGGATAAATATGCCAAAAATGTCTCACAGGCGCGTAGTACGCCCGGAACCGAGAGCCTGTCGGCAAAAGTAGTGACAGGAGATAACGGACTCACGCTGATTGAAAACGCACCATGGGGCGTCGTGGCATCCGTCACGCCGTCAACCAATCCGGCCGCCACCGTTATCAATAATGCCATCAGTATGATTGCCGCAGGCAACAGTATCGTTTTTGCTCCACATCCCTCGGCAAAGAAAGTGTCGCTCTACACAATCAGCCTGTTGAATAAAACCATTGTTGCCGTAGGTGGCCCAGAGAACCTGTTAGTGACGGTGGCAGAGCCTAATATTGAAACTGCACAGCGGCTATTCCGGCACCCCGGTATCAGCCTGCTGGTTGTAACTGGGGGCGAAGCCGTCGTGGAAGCTGCCCGCAAACATACAGACAAACGGTTGATTGCCGCTGGAGCGGGGAATCCACCAGTCGTTGTTGATGAGACAGCAAATATTGAACGCGCCGCACGTGATATTGTTCGCGGCGCATCGTTTGATAACAACATTATCTGTGTTGATGAGAAAGTGGCAATCGTGGTCAACAGCGTCGCCGATGAATTATTGTCGGAAATGCAATACCACCAGGCTGTCTTACTCACTCGTCAACAAACCGAGCAACTTCAGTCATTGTTACTCACCGATATTGATGAGCATGGGAACGGCCGTCCACATCGTGATTGGGTAGGTCGCGACGCGGCCAAAATTGCGGCAGCCATTGGTTTGGATGTGAGCGAACACACTCGTCTGTTACTGGCGGAAACGGACGCGAATCACCCATTCGCCGTAACCGAAATGATGATGCCGGTTCTGCCCATTGTTCGTGTGCGGGATGTGGAGGAAGCCATCAAACTTGCCATCCATCTGGAAGGCGGACGCCGCCATACCGCCGCCATGCATTCGACAAATATTAATAATCTGCACAAGATGGCGAATGCGATCAACACCAGCATCTTTGTGAAAAATGGCCCCTGTATCGCGGGATTAGGATTGGGCGGCGAAGGGTGTACGTCCATGACCATTTCCACGCCGACGGGCGAAGGTGTGACATCCGCACGCACTTTTGTGCGAATTCGACGCTGTGTGATGGTAGATATGTTCAGGATCGTTTAATTTTATCAGTACCATACCTTAAATAATTCGAGTTGCGTGAAGGCGGCAACCGACTGAATCCCCGGGAGTTTACACCAGTAAGTGACCGGGGTGAGTAAGGGCAGCCAACGCACAAGCAGCTTGAAGTATGACGGGTATACAGCCATCGCAGTGAATAACAGGCAGGAGCGCGTTATAGCGACGATGGCTTGCAAGCATGCTGGGTATCACGATGTTGGATATCACCATAGAGTCAGGCTTTTTCTGGGAGGAAAATGCATATGAGAACCGAGAATACCCCGCCACTGCATCAGCTTGTGCCCAGGGTCACTCCTCCAGAAAAAGGATTGTCTTCTCAAGGTCAGGAGCAGTACATCCATCAATATTCTACACAGGATGTCTATGCCCAGTCCTGTACGATCACAGCCTGGCAGCAGTTGTACGATCAGGTTTCACCCGGCCATTTCCGCGGCGAACTTCAGGAATTACTGTTAGATGGCATTCAGCTTTGTCACGAATACACGAACCTCGCGCTCCGCCAATCTTGTATGGTATGGCCTGGTTCATTCTGGTTCGGCGTCCCTTCGACACAAGAGAGTATGGGATTTATTGATGCCCAAGCGCTGGATGAATACAGCATCGCTGTTAGCCCCGGCGGCAAAGAATTTGAATTAAGTACACCCGATGAGTTTTCCATTTTGGGCGTTGTTATCTCACACGATGTGCTTAATCAGTATATTGGCGCACTTAGCGATCCAGAGTGGCTGACTCAGAGGTTGAATCAGGGTGCAACGCTGCAAATAGAACACGACAAAAAAGCCACGCTGTGTTCATTTATCCGTCAGGCTCTTTGGTATAGCTGCCATTGCCCCCACGTGATGAAAACACCTAATGCAGAAAAAGTGCTGAAACATAACCTATTGACTACGCTAATTTCCTTTCTGGAAAATGTTCAACCGTCCTCTGAATATGCGCAAAGTCATCACCATCGCAAATTGATTTCTTTTGTACGTGAGTATGTGTTGAGCCAGACATCAGAGCCAGTCACTGTGCTCGATCTCTGCCGCCAGTTACACGTGAGTCGCCGAACATTACAGAACGCCTTCCACAGCGTGGTAGGCATTGGTCCCAATGCCTGGCTAAAAATCATCCGTCTCAACGCGGTTCGTCGCGAACTCATCAGCCCAATATCGCCGCACCGTACGGTTCAAGATGCTGCCATGCAATGGGGATTCTGGCACCTGAGCCAGTTTGCCAGAGATTATCAAAAGCTCTTTAACGAGAAGCCATCGTTGACGCTACGACGGCGCTTACAGCACTAGCCACTTATCTTTTCTTTATCCATATAACGAGTCTTTCTGTGATGCCATCCAGCATCACAAGGTGAAACTCATCTTAATTTTTCGCCGTCGCCTCGCAAGCGGCATGTGTCATCGCCAGCTTATTTATATGTTAAATACGAACAGGAGTCAGTTATGAAAGCAGTTGTCGCCGGTAAAGGTGGAAAAGCCGAAATTATTGAAAAAGCATCACGCGAACCCGGCCACGGCGAAGCGTTGCTCGCCATGGAATACTGCGGTGTCTGTCATACGGATCTACACGTCAAGAATGGTGATTATGGTGATAAAACCGGGGTCATTCTCGGCCATGAAGGCATTGGCATCGTTAAAGCCATTGGGCCCGGTGTCACCTCACTCAAACCGGGTGATCGTGCCAGCGTGGCCTGGTTCTATCAAGGATGTGGACACTGTGAATACTGTGTCGGCGGCAATGAGACGCTATGCCGTGGCGTCAAAAATGCTGGTTATACAGTCGATGGCGGTATGGCTGAAGAATGTATTGTCATCGCAGATTATGCGGTCAAGGTTCCCGATGGATTGGATCCGGCGGCGGCCAGCAGTATTACCTGCGCGGGCGTAACAACCTACAAAGCGGTCAAAGTTTCCACCATTAAGCCCGGCCAGTGGATTGTTATTTATGGCCTCGGCGGGTTAGGGAATCTGGCATTGCAATACGCAAAAAACGTCTTTAACGCCAACGTTATCGCCGTGGATGTTAACGATGTCCAACTGGCCTTTGCAAAAGAGATGGGTGCAGATTTAGTCATCAACCCAGCGAAAGAAAACGCGGCGGAAATCATTCAGGAAAAAGTAGGCGGTGCGCATGCTGCTGTCGTCACCGCGGTCGCGCGGGCTGCGTTTAATTCTGCCATTGATGCGGTACGCGCCGGGGCGCGTGTGGTTGCCATCGGCCTGCCTCCCGAAAGTATGGACCTGTACATTCCGCGTCTGGTGCTTGATGGCATTCAGGTCATCGGTTCACTGGTAGGGACACGTCAGGATTTACGGGAGGCTTTCCAGTTTGCTCAGGAAGGGAAAGTCGTCCCTAAAGTGACACTACGCCCAATGACAGACGTCAACGCCATTTTTGAAGAAATGGAGCAAGGAAAAATCAAAGGCCGGATGGTCATTGATTTACGTAGCAGTAGCCTGGCGGCATTCAATCACAGTTAACCCAGCTCTAAAAAACTTACATTCAGGGCAGTGCATTGACGCATACAACTATGCATAACCCATTTGCTGTATGACGAGTCTCTATCACACGAGAAAATAAGAAGGATAAGACATGTCCCGTACCATTATGCTCATCCCTACTGGCACAGGTGTGGGGCTGACGAGCGTCAGCCTTGGCCTTATTCGCGCAATGGAACGTAAAGGCGTACACCTGAGTATCTTCAAGCCTGTCGCGCAGCCGCGCGACAGTAACGACATTACAGATCTAACCACGGCAATAGTTCGCACCAGTTCCCGCCTTCCCGTTGCGGAACCTCTTACGATAGCGCATACAGAATCACTGCTGTCACAGCAGAAAAAAGAGATTTTACTGGAAACAATTATTGCCCGTTATCACGAAAACACCCGCCATGCCGATATCGTGCTGGTTGAAGGTCTGGTGCCGACGCGTAAGCACCCATTCGCAGCATCGCTTAATACGGAGATTGCCAATACCCTGAACGCGGAAGTCATTCTGGTTCTGTCGCAAGGTTCTGACAATGCCGATGAACTAAAAGCACGTATTGAACTGGCGCGAAGCAGTCTGAAACCCAATAAAGGAACCTCCATCATTGGTGCCATCGTCAATAAGATCAATGCCCCAGTTGATGAACAAGGCCGTGCACGACCGGATCTTTCGCGGATTTTTGACGATGCAAACGGAGCTAACGTCGTTAGTCTGGACATAAAGCGACTGAAGGCGATGAACCCACTTCTTTTACTCGGCGCGGTGCCATGGAATTTTGATCTGATTTCAACTCGGGTCAGCGATATTGTCAGCCATTTGCAGGCTACCGCGATCCACACCGGCGATCGACAGACTCGTCGTATAAAATCGATCGTCTTCTGCGCGCGCAGCGTGCCGCATATGTTGCAGTATTTCCAGCCTGGTGCGCTGCTGGTGACATCAGCCGATCGTCCCGAAGTTATTATTGCCGCCTGTCTGGCTGCAATGAACGGGGTGGAAATCGGCGCTCTGCTGCTCACAGGAGGCGAGCCTATCCCCCGCAGTATCCATACCTTATGCGAACGCGCTTTTGCCACAGGCCTGCCCGTCTATCTGGTACAGAGTAATACCTGGCAAACCTCTTTGGATTTACAGAGCTACCAGCCAACAGTGCCCGTTGATGATTACGAGCGTATCGAGCAGGTATGCGACTACATGGCAAGCTATATCGATCCCGTCTGGATTGATACGCTGAGTGCGGCCACCGAGCGTACGCATCGTCTGTCACCACCGGCGTTTCGCTATCAGTTAACCGAACTGGCGCGTCGCGCAGGTAAACGCATCGTGTTACCCGAAGGGGATGAACCACGTACAATCAAAGCGGCTGCCATCTGTGCCGAACGCGGCATCGCTCACTGTGTATTATTAGGCGATCCAGAAAATATTCGGCACATCGCGGCGTCTCAAGGCGTATCGCTGAGCGATGGTATCACGATTATCGATCCCCACGTTGTCAGGGAACGCTATGTGCCACGTCTGGTTGAGTTACGAAAAAACAAAGGAATGACGGACATCGTCGCCCGTGAGCAGTTGGAGGATAATGTCGTACTTGGCACGCTGATGCTCGAACAAGACGAAGTTGATGGTCTGGTTTCTGGCGCGGTACACACGACTGCCAACACGATACGTCCTCCACTACAGCTGATTAAAACCACGCCGGAAAGCTCTCTGGTATCCTCCATCTTCTTTATGCTACTGCCCGAGCAGGTACTGGTGTACGGCGACTGCGCGATCAATCCCGATCCTACGGCAGAACAATTGGCCGAGATTGCGATTCAATCCGCAGACTCAGCGGCGCTATTCGGCATTGAACCACGCGTGGCGATGATATCCTATTCGACCGGCAATTCCGGCTCTGGCAACGATGTCGAAAAAGTGAGGGAGGCGACGCGGCTGGCACAGGCTAAACGGCCGGATATGATTATTGATGGTCCGCTGCAATATGATGCCGCGATCATGGCAGATGTTGCCCGCGCTAAGGCACCGGACTCAAGGGTAGCAGGGAAAGCGACCGTTTTTATTTTCCCGGATTTGAATACCGGCAATACCACCTACAAAGCCGTTCAACGCTCCGCCGACCTGATCTCTATCGGGCCAATGCTGCAAGGGATGCGCAAACCTGTAAATGACCTTTCACGCGGGGCGCTGGTTGACGATATCGTCTATACCATCGCACTGACCGCGATTCAGAGCGCGCAGCACAGCCCTTAACCCCAGCGATGCCCGGTTTCAGACGATTGACAAACCTATTTACTGAATGAAAACGGGAGTAACGGAATAGAAGAGTAAAGCGTCCGCGCCAGGGATGGTGCGGCTCGAGCTTACAAGGATGTATTCACAGCGTCTTTACGATCTATCCGTTACTACCGCTCAGCGATTCTTTGTCAGCAACCTGAAACCGGGCGATACCCAGTTTTCTCTTTTACCCTTCGTGCAACCCGCACTCGCGCTTTAAGCCGAAGAAGCGTGTTTCTTCTTCGCTCATGCCCGGTTCCCATTTGCGGGTGGTGTGAGTATCTCCGACTGACAAATAGCCCTGATCCCATAGCGGATGGTAGCTAAGGCCGTTTTCTTTCAGATATTGATACACCGTCCGGTTATCCCAATCGATAATCGGCAGGAATTTGAAGACGCCGCGCTGAATCGCCAACACGGGTAATTCCCCCCGACTGCCGGACTGCTCACGGCGCAGGCCCGCAAACCAGGTTCCTGCGTTTAGCTCGCTCAGTGCCCGGTTCATCGGCTCGACTTTATTCAGCAAGTTGTAGCGCTCAATACCTTCCACACCCTGCTCCCACAGTTTCCCGTAGCGAGCCTCTTGCCATGCAGGAGACTCCGCGGCGCGATACACTTGCAGATTCAGTTTAAGCTGTTCCGTTAGTGCATCAATGAACTGATAGGTTTCAGGAAACAGATAGCCAGTATCCGTAAGGATAACCGGAATATCCGGCCGCTGTTGCGTCACCAGATGCAGCGATATAGCAGCCTGAATGCCGAAACTGGACGACAAAACAAAATCGCCGGGCAGATTCTCCAGCGCCCAGCCCACTCTTTCCTGCGCAGACAGTTGTTCAAGCTGGCCATTCACGCCAGCCAGCGCGGCCACCTGTTCATCTTTCGGTAACGCGTTGAGCGCCTTGAGGTTAAATTCGGCCATCAGGATCTCCTGTCAGTCATAAAAATCGCGAGCGGGATCCAGCACCGGTCTAATGATGTTGGTACGAATAACGAAATCACCGAAGCCTTCGTTCTGCTGGCGATCTTGCGCCCACAGTCCGACAAGCCTGTCGATTTCGGTAAGGATCTCGGCTTCATTAATGTTTTCGCGATACATACGAGGAATACGAGTTCCCTCGCGATTCCCGCCAAGGTGCAGGTTATAACGCCCTACAGCTTTGCCCACCAGACCGATTTCCGCCAGCATCGCACGGCCGCAGCCGTTCGGGCAGCCCGTAACGCGCAGAACGATGTGCTCATCACCTACGCCGTGCTGCTGCATGATGCCTTCCACTTTCGTGACAAATTCCGGCAGGAAACGTTCGGCTTCAGCCATCGCCAACGGACAGGTCGGGAACGATACGCAGGCCATCGAATTCTTGCGCTGCTCGCTAACGCTGTCATCAATCAGACCGTGTTCACGCGCCAGCGCATCAATCTTCGCTTTGCTACGTGAAGGAACGCCCGCAACGATTAAATTCTGATTCGCCGTTAAGCGGAAATCTCCTTTGTGGATCTTGGCGATTTCTGCCAGACCGGTTTTCAGCGGACGCCCCGGATAATCGAGAATACGGCCGTTTTCGATAAACAGCGTCAGGTGCCATTTATTGTCGATGCCTTTTACCCAGCCGATGCGATCGCCGCGTTCGGTGAATTCATAAGGACGCACCGCTTCAAATTTCACACCGGCACGCGCTTCCACTTCCTGTTTGAAGTTATCTACACCCACACGTTCCAGCGTGTACTTCGTTTTGGCATTTTTACGGTTGGTACGGTTGCCCCAATCGCGCTGCGTGGTTACTACCGCTTCCGCAACGGCCAACGTATGTTCAATCGAAATGTAGCCTAGCTCACTGGCAGTGCGTGGAAAGGTCGCTTTGTCACCGTGGGCGATAGATAACCCGCCCCCCACCAGCACGTTAAAGCCCACCAGACGACCGTTATCAGCAATCGCCACGAAGTTAAGATCGTTTGCGTGCAGATCCACATCATTCTGCGGCGGGATTACCACCGTGGTTTTGAACTTACGCGGCAAATAGGTCGAACCCAGAATCGGCTCTTCATCCGTCGTCGCCACTTTTTCCTGATCTAGCCAGATCTCGGCATAGGCGCGAGTGCGAGGTAACAAATGTTCAGAGAGCTTTTTCGCCCATTCATACGCCTGCTGATGCAGTTCAGATTCCACCGGATTGGAGGTACACAGCACGTTACGGTTCACATCATTTGCCGTCGCCAGCCCATCCAACCCCAAACGGTTAAGCAGTTGATGCACAGGCTTCACGTTCGGTTTCAGAATACCGTGGAACTGAAACGTCTGACGGTTCGTAATACGGATACTGCCATACAGGGTACTTTCACTGGCGAACCGATCGATTCCCAACCACTGTTCCGGCGTCATGACGCCGCCGGGTAGACGGCAGCGCAGCATCATCGCATGACGCGGTTCCAACTTCTGCTCGGCACGCTCAGCGCGAATATCACGGTCATCCTGTTGATACATGCCGTGAAAACGGATCAGCAGGAAATTATCACCGTTGAAACCACCGGTCAGACCTTCGTTCAGATCGTTAGCAATCGTACCGCGCAGAAAATTACTCTCTGTCTTCATGCGCTCGGCATCAGCGAGTTTCCCTTCTACCACCAGGGGGCCAGGGTGTTTTTCACTGAAAACGTATTTTTCGCTCATTAGTACACATCTCGCTGATAACGGCGCTCAAGGCGCAGATCGCTTAAAAACTCATCGGCTTGTTCACTGTCCATGCCGCCATGCTCAACTATCACATCCAGCAGTGCTCGCTCGACGTCTTTCGCCATACGGTTAGCATCTCCACACACGTATAGGTGCGCACCGTCCTGAATCCAGCGCCAGACTTCCGCACCTTTTTCCCGCAGCTTGTCCTGTACATAGATTTTGTGTGCCTGATCGCGCGACCACGCCAGATCGATGTGCGTCAGCAGCCCTTCTTTCACGTAGCGCTGCCATTCAACCTGATACAGAAAATCTTCCGTAAAGTGTGGGTTACCAAAGAATAGCCAGTTTTTCCCTTCTGCCCCTTCGGCATCGCGCTGTTGCATGAAGGCGCGGAACGGTGCAATACCAGTTCCCGGCCCAATCATGATGACCGGCGTGTCCGAGTTAGCAGGCAGGCGGAAGTTATCGTTATGCTCGATGAAGACGCGGATTTCATCGTCTTCACTCAGCCTGTCGGCCAGGTAGCTGGAAGCACCACCGGCACGCGCACGACCTTCGTATTCGTAGCGCACCACGCCAACGGTGATATGCACTTCGCTTTCGGCTTCTGCCTGCGATGAAGCAATGGAGTAAAGACGTGGTGTCAACGGGCGTAGCAGACCAAGCAACTGTTCCGCCGTCAGTTCTGCTGGCGCTTGTCGCACCATATCCACCAGCGGCGTCCGCTGCGCAAACTGCTGAAGCGCAGGCTTATCGGCCAGCAGCGACAACAGCGTCTCATTGCGCGACAGGGCAGCATATTTTTCGACGATCGGTGCGGTGTTTTGCGTCAATTCAAAGTGGCTTTTTAGCGCCTGCGATAATGGTAGCGTCTTACCGTCAACGCTGACGGATTCATCACCTTTCAGCCACAGCAGTTCCAGCAATTCCTTCACCAGCGCTGGATCGTTATCAAACCAGACACCCAGCGCATCACCCGGCTGATAACGTAAACCGGAATCCCCCAGATCGATCTCGATATGGCGTACGTCTTTTTCTGAACCACGCCCGGTCACTTTCTGATTCACCGCAAACGTGGCCTGCAACGGCGAGGATTTGCTGTACGGGCTGCTGGTAATTTCATCCAGTGCGCCCTGAGCGGCGAGTTGTGCCACCGCGTTGCCCTGAACTGGCACTCGCGCCTGCAAAATATCAACCAGCTGACGTCGCCATTGTTCAGCAAGCGCCTGATAATCCACATCGGCATCAACGCGATCCAGCAGGCGCTCCGCGCCGAGTTCAGCCAGGCGGCCATCGAAATCCTTACCCGCCTTGCTGAAGAATTCATAAGAGGTATCACCCAGCCCAAACACGGCAAACGCGGTGTCCTTCAGCTCCGGCGCTTTTTTTGACAGCAGGAACTTATGCAGCGCGACCGCCTCTTCCGGCGGCTCCCCTTCCCCCTGCGTCGACGCCACAATTAGCAGCAGCTTTTCCTGCCCGATTTGCTTGAACTTGTAATCACCCGCATTAACCAGATTGACGGACAGCTTGGCCGCCAGCAGGTCGTCACGCAATTGTTCCGCGACCCGACGTGCGTTGCCAGTCTGCGAGGCAGAGATCAGCGTGATGGTTTGTACTGGCACCGTGACTGCGGAAGCGGTGGCCACAGCAGAGATCGTTGCACCAGACTGCACGTTCCCAGGCTGTTGTACCAGCCCCCAGAAATAGCCGGATAGCCAGGCCAGCTGCGTCGATGAGAAATCACCGGTTGCCGCCTGTAAACGCGTTAATTGCTCCGCACTCAGCGGAAGCAATGAAGTGGGGGAAACCGGAGTAGTCATTGTGAGTTCTGTTTCCTTGTGCCTGTGCAGTTAGCCAACGACGCTAATACAAAAACATGCAATAAAAAGATGGATGGAGGATAAGGGTAACGATCTGCATCTTAACAATTAAAGAAATGATGGAAATATTAAATAACCAAAATGACTAAATGGTTTTTCTGATAGTCCTTATTGCTTAAAGTGTTATAGCCGATGGAGTGCGCGTTTCATGGCGATATCGATAGGAAAGCATTCAGAAGGGGGGGCTGCCACGCAGCCCCATACAAACAGGATGTGGGCTAAATTTTTAGGACTTTCATGCCGAAATCGTCAGGGTGAACAATATTTTCGAGCTTACCGACCTGCAACAAATCACCATTGGAAACGACACTGCTGATATTGGTATCAGGAAAGCGTAGGTTCTTAATGAGATGCACCACGATAGGTTTGCCCTGTTTATCAATATCCATCACCCATCCAAGAAAGCCTCCTGAATATTTCGCCAGACTGCCTATTGGGTAGAGGCCGTAAATCTGCACGTACCTGACCAGAATCGCCTTATCATAGGCGGCGTTAGCCTCATAGATTTTGCGGTAGGTCGCCAATGGCGTACGGGGAGAAATACCATTACGCGCATGCCTTAGCTTATTAATCGCCTTAATCACGGATACCAATTTGGCTAACTCCGATAGTCGATCGGCGCGTTTGCCTTGCGGGTAGCCGCTACCGTCCAAACGCTCGTTAGCATTCTCAATCACATCGCGACACGTGGGGGTTATCACCCAACCTAGCTCACGTAATTTCGCACACAGCACGCCTACATGACCGCTAAGGATCGCTTTCTGCGCCGGATTCATATTCACTTTCAGCGACGGAAGACGGGCGTTTACCAGCAGTGGCTTACCCATAGTGTGGAGTAATGCGCCTAACACCGCCTCACGCACCTGAGAGTTATGTGGATCGGAAATTAACAGCATATCAGCCAGTTTCCCCGCAACCTGAACCGCATGCCTGACCCAATCCGCCTCATCGCGCAGGAACGACAGCGCATACAGAAAGGCTTTTCTCTCTTTTTTGACCATATAGAGCAAGGTATCGACGCAGTCATAAAAGATATCAATCGGCAGTTGATTGCGCGTTTTCATGTACATCAACCCAATCTGAAGCCGATGAGCAACCTCCATCACTCCTCGTTCCATGGGCGTCTGGCGAGTACGTTTTTCTCGCTCCTGGCTTTCTCGCAGCAATATGCTTTTCTCCTTGGATCCCGGAATGAACAACGGGGACGAATACACCATGCTGCCAGTGACGCCGGTTCGATATGCCGCCTCTCTTTCCGACTCATTTGTGTAGTGAAGCAAGGCTTCCGACTGGGATGAAGACAAATTGATAAATTGGATGCCAACGGCGGCATAGCCATTATTTCCAAAGGGCCGTATATGGCGAATTTTCCCCTCGGCATAAAAACTTTCTCCGTTAGGGAATTCAAGCGTGATTCCGGGAATATCTTGACCTACTTCAATCGCAATACTCTCAACCAGATCGATTTCAACCATACATCCACCGGTCGATAAATTACGCAGTGTCCCCGGCACGTTAAGCGCGTGTAGATAAACTTCGATGCGAGCACGGGCCTGCATACCAAGAATAAAGGGAATACGAATCGCCCCTCTGTTTTCTGTGACGAAAACAGATTCTGGCAAGCGGCATTCAAGACGATAAAATACACTATCCGTCTTAAATAACTGTGTGGGAATATTACAAAGACTGTAGGTTTCTCTTTCTATATTCTCCGTGCCTTTGAGTGCCTCTAGATCAAAATTCAAACCGCCATCTGCAAAGTATCTTTCGATATCCGAGCCAGAATATTCGACTTCCAATACGATACGACTTTTATCCAGATTCAGTTCCGCAACATCCGCTTTCAATGCATATAGCATATCTTTGGCATAGATAGACATCACATAGGTATGTTGCAGTAATGCGCTAATCACTTTAGCGGGAGGGGGAGAGAAGTGTTCCACTATAAGATCCCTATGAACGCAATGGTATATACCAAAAAAAACACAAAGAGAACGTCTCTTATTTCTAAGAAAAACGAATTCTCACGTAGGATTAAATGCTTTTAAAAATGCCTACTCTTGCTGGATGAAATACCAATCAGTATCAATTCCTGATTGTTTATCCCCCGCTATCATTACGAAACGACGATCTTCACATCGTTTATCATCCTAACAAGGATGACATGAAGTCACAACGGTCACACACGCCCATGAAATCGCTTTAAAATCAAACAAAATAACCATTAAACCCAAACAAACAAAAATTAATAACATCAAAATCCAATAAAAATATATTTAATGGAATAAAACACCAACAACAATATAGATTTAAACGATCATTAAATTTTTGTTGATAGCCAAAAACTATCAAATGGAAATTATTGATCATTTAAAACAATTTCCAAATATTCTAAATTGCTGTGTAGAATCCAGACGAGCAATGTTATGGGATTCCTATTTCTATGGAGAGGGTGAGTAATCAGTAAAATGAATACAACAACATTGAATATCGATGGAAGAATCCTTAGGTTGTCCGCAGAGTTTCAGCCTATTATCCATCTCCCTAAAAATAAGATATTCCGCTATGAAGCCCTCGCCAGGTTTTATAACTCGGAAGGTGCTCTCATACCCACCCAGCAAACAATAGATAAAATTGAGAAGTGTAAAGCAATCGATCAAGTAACAGATTTTATGTTTGATGTGGTTTGCCAGATAATAAAAAACAAAAGCAGCATGACAATATCATTCAACCTGTCACACTTACTTTTTAATAACACACTCTATCTGGAAAGTTTATATCAGAAATGTTTAATACATAATGTTAGCCCACAGAACATCGAAATAGAGATCAGTGAAAAAACGACACGACAACAGTTAATTGATGGAATACCTTTTTTAAACCAAGCCAAAAATTATGGCTTTATGATTTCATTAGATGATTTCGGTGCAGGAAGCCTACAGATAGACAGCTTAAGTTTGTTTAACTTCGATACGATAAAAATTGATCGTTCCATTATCGATGGCATTGGTAAAGAAGAGACTAAATCACAAAAACTAAAAGTCTTATTAAATAAACTTATCCCTCTTGGGGTAAATATTATCTGTGAGGGTGTTGAAAAAGCCACCGATTTGAATCGATTAAATAAATACCATCCCATTGGGATTCAAGGATACATTTTCTATCGCCCGTTAACGTTCAGCCAGTTAAGGCTACTGGAAGGTTTTTAGCAGGCATGCAACTTCTGCTCCCCTGTTCCTCGCAGGCTAGCACACGCCATCATCTGTCTACGATATTCATTCACACGATAAATCCTACCACCAACCCCGCCTTAGACGATCGACATTAGCGAACAGGCTCACATTTCTGGCGTTCGCCCCAGGAATTTATCCTTTGCGATAGCGCATCAATGCGATACTCACGCCAGTGGCAACGGGAGAAAAATGATGTGGCAACGACGCGCGCTGGAACTCAATACGCAGGATATTTGGCACTGGAAACAGGTCATATCGGTCATCGATTACGCCCGTGAACATGGTTTCAATACGCTGGTACTAGGTGCAGCTGATTTACTGGATAAACTGGTGACGCCAGAAGCCTACAATAACGCGCGTTTTGACGATCGCATCAGTAGCCAGCAGCGGTCCCGCTGCGTTTATCTGAATCAAGTCGCAGCGCACTGCCGTGAACACGGGCTGTCACTGTATCTGCAATGCAAAGAGCTGTCGTTTCCCACTGATTTACTACTTCATCACCCAGAATTACTCGACGACAAACAGAGTCTTCGTATGGATACCGATTTTTGGTGCGATTACCTTGCCGCCAAAGTCGAACTGCTGATGCAGCAAATCCCGCGGCTAGGTGGTCTGCTGCTGGCGATCTCCAACAGCGACAGCCTGCTGCGCTTTTCCGCCCCTTCCGGCGATGAGATCAACGGCGTCGTTCCCGTCACCACGCACTGGCCGACCAACGCCGCCAGCGAGCAGATCTATCACCGCTTATTCTCCGCTGTCGCCCGCGTGATGCATTATCACCAGCGCCATCTGGTATTGCGCGCATTTCCTGCCAGCCATCAGGATATCGGTAATGTTCTGAACGCTATTCGTACATTACCGGAATCCGTCTCCGTCGCCATCAAAGTCACACCGGAACGCTTCTGGCCTGAATTTCCCAATAATCCAGCACTGCTGGACATTAACGGGCGTGAAGTCTGGGTCGAGCTGGATCTGGCTGGCGAAGAGGTCGGCTGGGGCAATCTGCCCTTCCTGCGCTACACCGAGGTACAAGGGCGATTGCTGTGGTGTCGGGAGAAAAATCCCGCGATTGTCAGTGCACTGTGCCGTATCAGTTGGGAAGGCGTAGATAATCACAGCGTAATCGGCACACTGAGCGAGTTCACGCTGTTCGCCTGCTCCAGATTACTCACTAATCAGACCGCACCGACAAACGAGAGTACGCTGTTTGCCCAGTGGTTAATGACACGCTATCAGTGGCAGCCGGACGATAGCGTACTGCACACGATGCAGACCTTGTTGGATCAGGCGCATCAGGCCATTTCTCTGTCGCTATATACGCGTCACCACGTTTTTCATCGTCACAGCCTGCTGCCAACCAGCTTTGGTCAGGCAATCTGGAGTCTGTACGGTCAGCTTAACCGTAACCATTGGCTACCGGGATCCGGGCAAGATATTACATTCGACCCACAGCATGCAGAGCTGGCATCACAGAACCTTTATCACATAGCGAAAGAGAAAGATGCGGCATGGCAGCTGGCGGAACAGTGCCAACAGGCCGCACTGCAATTTTCCCGTGAACACACAATGCCGGAAGCGCTCAGGCTGCGCTGGCAACAAGAATGGCGTGGTCTGACGCTGTATTGCCGTGCATTTGTTCACGCACAGAAAGCCTTCTTTACGCTTCACTATTGCAAACAGGTGGAGAACAACTGGACGCTGCGGGAAATCGCCAAAACCAATATTCAGGCGCTGTATGGTATTGGGCATGAGATGGAGGATTTCTGCCTGCAACATCAGGATTACCCGGTGAGCATGCATGTCATGTTTGATGCCGGGCGTCCACGCGCGTTAGCCGATAGCCTGCAACAGCAGTTGGCTGAACTCGCGTCACGCACCGGCCAATAAAATACCTTAGTCAGTAACGATCTTAACCAGTCATTCGCTTAGCGAATTACCCGCTTCAGAATTCGCTCCCCAGAATTGCTGAAGTTTTTCGCCGACTCTTCGACGCTCTTTTTGCCATAATCGAGCTGTTCAATCGTTTGCAGGATCAGGCTGGCAAGCTGGGGATCTTCAAGATAGGAAGAGACGGGCGTTTGCATCGGCTTTTGCAGCGCCAGAGATAATCCGGCAACCGACAGATCGTTGGTGTCCAGCTTCTGCTTTTCTTCCAGTGTATGCCTGGCAATGCGGCTGAGCGGAATACCGCGCTCGGTCCCCATCAGCAGCGCCCCTTCAGGATCGTTCATCAGAAAATTCAGCAGTAGCGCTGCTTCTTTCGGATGTTTAGTGTTTTTGCTGATGGCAAACAGCATTGACGGTTTGAAGAACTGCCCGGAATTATCCGAACCTGGCGTCATGATGTACGGCCCTAATTCGAGTTTGCCGGGTGCCGCCAATGGATCGGCGTATTTCTTCACAACCGAAATCCACAGATGCGCCCCACCGTATTCGCCGTTAATCCAAGGGCGTGTTTCATACATCCCCACTTTGCCAAACGCGTTGTAATATTTTGAAGACGGCATCACATGTTCGTCGATCAAACGCTTGTAGAAGCGGAAGGCCTCGATCCATTGCGCCTCGCTGTAGTTAAAGCGTTTGTTTTTCTCATCGATCATGCCGATCTGATATTTCTGCGTCATGTAATAGTTGATCAATTCCAGCACGCCTTCACCGCTGTCCTGCGCAGGTGAAGCTATGGGGAAATAGTTATCACCCAGCTTTTCTTTAAATACCTTGCCCGCATGGAACAGTTCATCCCAACTGGTGGGATACGGCAGCCCGGCTTTCTTCCAGGTTTCCGTGTTGTAGTACATCACCAACGCATTCAGCGAGGTGGAAATCGCGTTCACCTTGCCGTCGATGGTCGCTGGCTTCAGCGCATCTTCGGGGAAATCCTGCAATTTTAGCGTATCGGTCAGCTTATTCAGGTCATAAAAACCGGTTCCGGTCTTGGAAAAAATCGGCAACCAGTTCCAGTTTACCTGGAGTACATCTGGCTCCTCACCGCTTGCAATCTGCGTTGTCAGACGAGATAAGTGCCCATCCCAACCGGTATATTCGGGTTTTACGCTGATATACGGATATTTTTTCTGAAAGGCTTCCAGCGCGGTCAACGTCGCCTGGTGACGGCTGTTTCCTCCCCACCAGGAGAGGCGTAATTCCACTGGATCAGCAGCCTGCGCTAGCGAACAGAGCGCAGAGAAGGCGATGAAAATCAGTCCAAGTAATCTCATTTTTCCCCCAACGACATTATTATTGTGTGGTGTGTCTGGTGTGGCGTATGGATGAGAACAGGTAGGGTACACGACCTTATTTCTCGACACTGACAAGATAGGCAGAACCTTTTTTATCTCGCCAGTCGCCACGGAGGGAAAACGCGTGATTTGCGGGGCTGACGGAAGAAATGTTGATAACCGCATGGCGTTGGCAAGCATTTCAACCACACAAGATGAGCCCTATCCGATGCAGCAGGGAGGTGTCTCACATCATTAACCGACACACCACACCAAAAAGAGATTTGATTCACAAATAAGAAACACAAAAACAACAAAACCATCCCACGTGCACTGCAAAAGGAAGAAAGCGATGTAAAAACGTGATGAAACACACATGACATGAAGCACCGTATCGTTCTCTTCGTTATGCCTTTCACATTCTTTTAAGCCGTATACCCTGCGCTGTGAAGCTCGCTCCAAGCTCCGCAGATTTCATCGTGTCAGAGCCTCCCGAACGCCCTAAAACGTGCTGCAATGCGATCATGAACGGCAAAATTGGATCTCATCATGAAACACTCTATTCAGTCATACTCCCCCGCCGCTGATGGTGTCACACTGGATACCGCCATTTTTCAGCAGGCTATCGATCGGATTGCGGCACAGGGCGGTGGCACGCTGACGGTGGAACCGGGACGCTATCTGTTAGGGGGATTACTGCTGCCTTCCAATTTTTGTCTACAGTTGGAGGCGGGTGCGGAGCTCATCGTCAGCGGCGACTATGAGCAGTTTGCGCAGGCCACGACGATTAGCATGGCCGAGCTGTCGCATCGTGCGTTTCTTTATGCCTATCAACAGCGAAATATCACGATCTGCGGTCAGGGTAAGATCATGGGAAATGCCGATGCGTATTTCTCTGCTGAACATGACGATCAAGGCTATCGTCTGCCTGCAAAACATCGCCCACGCATTGTGGTCTTTGAGGATTGCGAACACATTCGCCTGTGTGATTTTACGATTGAACACGCTCCGATGTGGACCGTACATCTGGTCAGCTGTCGCCAGATCATCGTCGAACGTTTAACGATTGATAACGATCTGAGCATGGCGAATACCGATGCGCTGGATCTCGACAGCTGCCAGCAGGTGCAAATCAGCAACTGTTCATTGAGCGCCGCCGACGATGCACTATGCATCAAAACCACCCATAAGCCGCCCCACCTGCAACGTAAGGTTCGGCAGGTTGTCATCAGTAACTGCCTGCTGCGTTCCAAGAGTTGCGCGCTGAAAATCGGCACCGAAACCTTTGCCGATATCGAAGACATCTCCGTCAGCAACTGCGCTATTTACGAGACTAACCGCGCCATCGGTCTAATCTCCCGCGATGGTGGCACATTCCGACGCCTGCAATTCAACAACATCACATTCCAGTGTGTTGCAGCACATCCCTGCCACTGGGGTAAAGCCGATCCGATCTTTATCTCTGTGCGCTATCGCGATCCCGCCATCGAACCGGGCCGGATCGAAGCAGTACAATTTTCCCAGATCGCAGGGATCAGCGAAGGGGCGATTAACCTACACAGCACGCCCGCAGGCTACATCCGCGATATCCACTTCCACGCCATACACCTTGAACAGCAGCAGAGCGATTCACCGGAACAGGGCATGTACGATGTGCGCCCACCCTGCAATCCAGAGCGCCCGACAGGGATGGGGCTGGATAATGCGTATCGGGTCGATCCTGCAACGGGCCGCGCCTTCGGCGTCGAGCATTATCCAGACGGTATGCCCGCACTTTTTGCCCGCGGCGTCCTGAACCTGACCACCAGCCACATGACAATCCACCGCCCCGATCCGCTGCCATCAGGCTGGCATCACACCGCGATCGTGCAGTTGGAAGAATAAGTACTTTCGGGTAGTATGCGACGGTTTTTTGCATACTATGTTCTGAAAGCCCCTTTTTCAGAACGAAACCGGGAACATCGCTATGGTCACTACACTATTTAAAGATTTTCAGTTTGAAGCCGCACATCATTTGCCTCACGTGCCGGAAGGCCACAAATGCGGGAGACTGCACGGGCACTCTTTCATGGTGAGACTGGAAATTACCGGTGAAGTCGATCCGTATACCGGCTGGGTGATGGATTTCTCTGAACTGAAAGCCGCGTTCAAGCCGACATGGGAACGATTGGATCATCACTATCTGAATGAGATCCCCGGTCTGGAAAACCCGACCAGCGAAGTACTGGCACACTGGATCTGGCAACAGCTGAAGCCAACATTACCGCTGCTCAGCGCCGTGATGGTGAAAGAAACCTGTACCGCAGGCTGCGTCTATAAAGGCGAGTAGATGCAGTTGTAGTCTGGCGTGAAGATCCTTCTCTCACGCCCCCTGATATCAGGCGATATTCAGATACTTATGTGTCTGCATAGAAAGCCGCCAGTTGCGGGCGATGCAGGTCACGATACACAGTTTCGTCGCATCGTCTTTCTGACTGATCGGCTGTAGCGCCACAATACGCGGTTTGTCATCATCAAGCCGTGCCAGCAGCGCATCCAGCGCCTCAATGTCACGTTCACGCGCCACCGGGTGTTTGATTTCATCCGCCCGTTGCAGTGCTTGATCGAGCACCTTCATGCCGCCGCGCATATTCACCTTCGGCGATACCGTCACCCAAGTTTTGGGCGAACAGCGCACGTCGTGCGTACCGCTGGTTTCAATCTGGCAACTAAAGCCCTGCTTTTCCAACTGTAGCGTCAGCGGCGCCAAATCATGGATGCAGGGCTCGCCACCAGTGATGACGATGTGACGTGCGGTGTAACCCTGCTGCGCCATCAGTGACAGAATATCGTCCGCACTCGCCGCGCCCCAGGCATCACTTTCTTCCGTTTTTACCAGCACCTGATCCAATGAGGTTTCTCGCTCTGCCAGTTTGTCCCAGGTGTGTTTAGTATCGCACCAGCTACAGCCGACCGGGCACCCTTGCAGGCGCACAAACACCGCCGGCACACCGGTAAAATAGCCTTCGCCCTGTAACGTCTGGAACATTTCATTAATCGGGTACTGCATGTTTTTCACTGTCTCGCTCACTTAAAAATGCATTATACCCTAAATCCTCCGCATTGCAGGACGGCGGCGACGCTGCAATCCATTCATCGGAAACACGCCAAGCCGAGGGCAGTTGAGTAATTCAACGTGTGCGTCAATAATCAATCTGTTGTTACGATTTCACCTGCTTTTTATGTTTCATTATTAACAAGGACAACAACAAATGAAGTTATTGAAACCATTATCCTTATTACTCGCCTCTTGTGCATTTGTGCCTGCGTTTGCGCAGGCACAGGATATCGCCCAGGTTAAAACCCAGCCGGGCTATTACCGCATAATGCTCGGACAGTTTGAAGTCACTGCCCTGTCTGACGGCACCAACACCATGTCGATGGATAAACTGTTGCAGCGCACCCCACCGGAAAAAATCACCGAACTGTTGGCGGAAAAAGCGCTAACCCCGCAGGTTGAAACATCGATCAACGCCTATTTAGTCAATACCGGAAAGCATCTGATTCTGATCGACACAGGCAACGGTAAACAGAGCAATCCTACGGTAGGAAAAGTGCTGCCAAATCTGATTGCGGCAGGTTACAAACCTGAGCAGGTTGATACCGTGTTGATGACCCACCTGCACGGCGACCATTTTGGCGGTTTAGTACAAGATAATAAGCTGAACTACCCGAATGCCACCGTTTATGTCAGCCAACCAGAAACCGACTTCTGGCTCAGCCCGGAAAACCTGAAGAATGCGCCAGAAGGCAGAAAGGCCGCATTCCAACGCGTACAAAACATCTTTGATACGATTAAGAAAGGGAACAAGCTGAAGACCTTCCCGGCCCAGCAGACAGCACTTCTACCTGGCATAACTGCAATTCCAAGCCCGGGACATACGCCGGGGCACACTTCGTTTATGGTCGAGAGCGAGGGGAAAAAGTTGCTGGTATGGGGAGACATCATTCACGCGGAAGCGGTACAGATGAGCTTACCAGCCACTACTATCAGCTTTGACTCGAATATGGATCAGGCGACGGAATCCCGTAATAAAGCGCTGGCCGACGCAGCGAGTCAGGGTTATTGGGTCGCGGGCGCTCACCTGCCCTTCCCCGGAATCGGCCACGTAGGTACACGCTTGGAACGCAATGGCACCACCAACGGTTACCGCTGGCTCCCGGCGAATTACAGCGTGTCGGGATTATCACAGTAACCCCCTCGCCGTCACTCAAGCAGGGGGCGAATCCGCCTCCTGCTCTGCAACCGCCTCCGCAATTTGTTCATACAGCCACTTGATCGCCGGATTACTATCCTGCCTTGCATGCCAGAGCGCCGAAAGCGTATACGTCGGTAAATCAAGCGGGACCGGGCTGTCGATCAGGCCATAATGCTGACACCATAGCGTCGCCAATCTTTCCGGTACGGTGGCGACTGACGGCGTGTGCTGCAATATTCCCGGCAGGGCGGAGAAATGCGGCGTAGTGTAATAAATCGTCCGCGCCATTCCCTGTTTTGCCAGCATATCGTCCACGATGCCATGCGCACGCTCACGGTAGGTCACCAGCGAATGGCGTTGCTGGCTGTATATCTCCAAAGGAAGAGGACATGGCAGCGCGAGCTGCTGTGGGTGCCACAGCGCCCTGAATCCTGATGATAACAGCGCACGCCGCTTCAACCAGCCAGCCTGTGGGCTAGCGACAGAGATGACCAGATCGACGCTATCATTTTCCAACCGGTCCACATCCAAAAATGGATCGGTGGCAACAAGGTTAATGTGCAAATTGGGGGCATTCGTTTTGAGCCGTTTCAGCAGCAGCGGCATTAGCCATATTTCTACCCAATCGGTCATTCCCAGCGTGATCGCGCGTGAGTCTGTCAGCGGATCAAACCTCTCGGGCTCGCCCAGAACCGACTGCAATTGTTCAAAAGTGGGTGACAATCTGGTCGCCAGATAATCCGCACGCGCCGTTGGGCGCATCACCTGCCCCGTGCGAATAAACAGCGGATCGTCAAACAGTGTACGCAGACGTGCCAGCGCACCGCTCACGGCAGGTTGCCCCAAATGCAGTTTATCCGCCGCCGCAGAGACACTTCTCTCACGATACAACACCAGAAATGTCACCAGCAGGTTTAAATCCACGCCACGAAAATCATTTTCCATGATAGTCAGTATCAAATTAATCAATTTGAACAATAATAGCGCCAGCAGAATAATCGTTCCAGTCCCTGACGAGCAGGGTCATCCTCCAGGAATGCACGATGAAAATGAATATTCTGAAACAAACACTATTACCAATAGCTTTACTGGCGAGTACGCCGCTTATCGCCGAGGCAGAATCGGTGCCTCAACTGAGAACGCAGGCGCCGGGTTATTACCGGATGATGCTAGGCCAGTTTGAAATTACTGCACTTTCTGACGGAACGGTCACTATCCCGCTGGATAAGTTGCTCACCCACATTCCCCACGAGGAGATGCTACACCTGCTGGCGCAAAAGAATCTCCAGCCGCAGGTTGAAACCTCAATTAATGCGTACCTCATTAATACGGGTAAACGTCTGATACTGGTAGACACAGGGGCTGGCCCGCTATTCGGCAAACAAGGGGGGAAATTACCCGACAACCTGCGCGCCGCTGGCTACCCTCCCGAGAAGATCGATACCGTTTTGCTGACCCACATTCATGCCGACCACTCCGGCGGTGTTTCGCGTGACGGCAAGCTGGTTTTCCCAAATGCCACCGTTTACGTTAATCAGAAGGACGTAGATTTCTGGCTCAATCCGGCTAACAGCCACCATGTGCGGGATAGTGAGAAACACACGTTCGGGCAGTCTGAGGATTCATTGCAACCCGTCGTTGCCGCCAAACGGCTGAAAACCTTCTCCGGCAAGCAGCAGCTTTTTCCGGGCATTACCGCCGTGCCAGCTCCGGGACATACGCCGGGACACAGCCTTTATCAGATCGAAAGCGACGGTCAAAAACTGACGCTATGGGGCGATACGATCCATGCCGAAGCGGTACAA
Organism: Pectobacterium zantedeschiae; assembly: GCF_004137795.1. Taxonomy (GTDB): domain Bacteria; phylum Pseudomonadota; class Gammaproteobacteria; order Enterobacterales; family Enterobacteriaceae; genus Pectobacterium; species Pectobacterium zantedeschiae. The sequence goes on along the minus strand of NZ_NWTM01000002.1, from coordinate 566,296 downwards.
TTTCCTCGACCTATGACCACGATCGATTTCGATCGCAATATGGATGAAGCGGCAAAAGCACGTTTACAGATTCTGGCCGACGCGGCACAGAATAATGAATGGATTGGTGCGGCACACATTTCCTTCCCCGGCTTAGGCCAGGTTAAAGCCGTGTATGATGCTAACGGTAAACCAAACGGCTATCGCTGGCTCCCTGCGAATTACAGTATGGCGGGGCTAAAAAACTAAGGGGCAGAATGGAATTCATTACGTTAATTACTGGCGGTTCGCGCGGCATCGGTCGCGCAGGCGATAGGCTGGCTGTTATCGGAAGAAGCCTCTTACGTCACTGGGAATTTTATTGACCTGGCGGGCGGGAAACAAAGCATTCCTTCGACCTTCACAAGGTTCTTATACACAAATGCTGCGAGTTGTTATGGGTTTTGCCGTTATCCGGCGTAAAAATTATGCAGCGGTGGGACTGGCCGCCAAGTGAGCGACAGGACGTCGCGAAAGCCAGTGCCGCGTCGGGAACGCGTCACTGGCGGCTCGACTAGCGGTCAGGAACACCGATGGAACCGCGCAGCGGCATAATTTAGCCGGAAGCCTGGGTTCGCAGGGCGGCGGCGACTGAGCGCCCTGCGTCGGGCGCGTATACGGTATCGCATATGAATAGCGACGGTGTGGCGCACGAAACTGCCCCTTAGCCAGCATAGCCAATATGACTGAGAGGCAACTCTCACGTGAACCCGTTACAGATAGACCCGCAGGTATTCCGCCAGACAGAGGATCGCCATTGCCTGACCGTAGGGCATGGAGGTCAACGCAATGTTGCGGTAGAAATCCAGATCGTTGCCCATCGCGGTGCCGAATGATACCTGCGTCAGCTCACCGTCCTGATTGACGTGATTAATCACGCCGCGAATCGCTTTCTCCGCCACTTCAGCGTAGCTCGGATCGACATAGCGCTTGCGTACCGCTTTCAAAATACCGTAGGCAAAACCGGCAGTTGCCGAACTTTCGAGATACGAGTTTGGATCGTCAATCAGCGTGTGCCACAGGCCGCTGTCATCCTGATATTTTGCCAATGCTTCAATCTGACTTTCCAACACCTGCAACAGGAAACGGCGCGTCGCGTTGTGTTCCGGCAGATCCAGCAGTTCGATAAATTCGGGAATAACGATAGTCAGCCAGCTATTCCCCCGCGCCCAGCGTGCTTTGGCGTAGTTGTGCTGCCCTTCAAACGTCCAGCCGTGGAACCACAGACCGCTTTCACGATCCATCAGATATTGCACGTGCAGCAGGAACTGATATGTCGCTTCTTCTACAAACTCCGGCCGGTTTAACAGTTTGCCGATTTTCGCCAGCGGCAGCACACTCATCATCAGCGTGTCATCCCACAACTGCTGGTGGTTTTCGTTGTTGTAAACAATGTGCTGTAAGCCCTGCTTGTCCGTGCGCGGCATTTCATACATCACCCACTCCGCCCAGCGCTCCAGATACGGCAGCCAGCGGGCATCGCCCGTCTCTTCATAGCGATAAGCCAGCGTCAGGAATGGGCACACGGTGTTCACGTTCTTCGTCGGCGTACCTTCCGCCAAACGTTCAGTAAACCAGTCGTCAATGATGGCGCGCATCTGCTCGTCACCCGTCTGCTGATAATACTGATAAATCCCGTACAACCCGATGCCGTGCGTCCATTCCCACCCCGCCCAGCCTTTGGTATCAATCACCCGACCATCGTCCAGCCGTAACAAGAACTCACCGGTTTTATCCTCAATATTCACCAGATTGTCGGTGATACGGCAAATCAGCGCCTTCAGATCCTCACGGGAGATGAAGCGTTCCGGCTGACGTAAAAGCGGGCTATGTTTTACACTGAATACGGTCATAGTCATTCATCCAATTGAGTTATCAGTTAACAGTTCAATACAGTTACAGCTGCGTGGCATGCGTTACCGGTTTGTCGCCGTTATGGCGGTTCAGATAGCCGATATTATTGTTGCCCCACAGCGATTCATACGGCATACCCGCCAGCATCTCGACCGTCGCCCTCGCCTGCGGCGTAATCTTCTCCGGCACAGGGCGCCCAGCTTCACGCATTCTCAGCGTCTCTTCCCGCAACACGCTGTGCGTTTGCAGATTGAGTTTAAATCGCAGAGAGACCAGGAAGCCTAGCGCCAGCACGCCCACGGTGCCGAAGCTCAAAATCATCAGAATCGTGTGGCTGACGCCCGGCGCTTGTACACTCTGCCCGGATACAAAGCCGGACAGTTGCAACACAATCCCCACCAGCATCACCGCACCAGCCTGAGAAGCTTTGCGGGTCAGCGTCATAATTCCGGCGAAGATTCCTTCACGGCGCTGCGCGGTGATCACTTCATCCACATCTGCGATGTAAGTGTAGGTGTTCCACGGTACGTAATTGATCCCACCGCGTCCGATGCCCGCCAGCGCAGAGATCAGCAGCAACAGAGAGAAAGTGTCATGCAGGCCGCTGTACCAAAGTACCGCATAGGAGAGCGCACTCAGGCCAAACAGGCACACGACAAAACGATAAGATGGCGCTGGCCCAAAGCGGATACACAGCGGAATCATGCCAATCACCGCGATGAATTGCAGAATCGCCATCGTTCCCATCAGGTTAGAGGCCATCGTCGGGCTTTGCATCAGCACAAAAACCACGTAGTAGGTGAATACGGCGTTGAACACGTCCTGCGCGATGTAGCCGCCCAGATACATACCGAGATGCTGGCGGAAAATACGAATGCGCAGCGTGGAAACCAGTTCAACATTCAGCCGTTTCAGGCTTTGACCCAGCGTTAGGGACTGGCGCTCTTTCTCTGCCCGTAGTGACGCTTCAGACATCTGGTCGCGTGGCCGTTCCCAGGTAAAGAAATAGACCAGCGTCAGCACCAGTGCGCAGATAATCGAGAACACCAAGCTCGAATAGAAGAAGGACACCGCATTGTCTTTACCAAAGTAACCCAACAGAATGCCCGGCAGGAAGGCAGCTAAAATCGCGGAAAGCTGCGCCAGCGCGATACGTGCCCCAGAGAACTTGGTTTTCTGTTTGAAATCGTCGGTCATTTCCGGCACCAGCGTTTCATACGGCACCAGTACCATCGTATAGACGATATCGAACAGCAGGTACGTCAGCAGATAGTACCAATAGCCCATATCCCCGACCCACATGAAGCTGTAGCTGAATACACAGGGAATACCGAGCAGAATAAAGAACTTACGACGGCCAAAGCGTTTACCCAGCCAGGTTGAACCGAAGTTATCGGTCAGGAAGCCCATCAGCGGGCTGACGACGGCATCGAGCACACGCGCCATCGCAAAAATAAAGGTTGCTTCAATCGGCGTTAAGCCGCAGAACGTGGTGTAAAAATAGAGTAACCAAGCGGCCGTCAGCGCGGTTGTACCCGCACCAAGAAAGTCCCCTGAACCGTAGGCTAAATAGTTAGCCAAACCGATCTTACGTGTTTTCATCGCCATCCTTCCCCGAACATTTTTAATTATGAAGGTGTCACGCTGTTACGTTAGCGCCCGGCGATCGTGAAAACCTTTGCGCTTCTGCCACCACGCGTCCCACGCTGGCAGCACAGGGAAGATTGGTGCGATCCGCTTCAAAGATTTTATAAAAAGCCATTTTAACGGAACGAAACCAGCAGTTCGTTTATGGCGATCACAGGATAGGAAGTGAGGAGCAAGCGAGAAGTAAGGCGGAGCTGGCAGCATGCTACGCCTCATTATGTCTTGAAAAACGGCATCTTTTTAATAGGAGGTGAAATTATTCCGCGTGCTGTAAGCGCCACAGGAAAGTTTGCCGCGCATGGGCTAGACGCGGCTGGCGCAGCGCACCCGGCACCCAGACCAGATAGTAATCCAACTGCGTGGTGCCGACAGGGGGCGGAATAATGACAAGTTCCCCCGAATCCAACAGATCCTGACATAAATATATCGGCATCACCGTCCAGCCAAACCCACTGGTCAGCACGCGACGCAGCGCACGTAGATCCTGACTTACCACGGCAGGCACCAGCCCCTTATCCTGCATACGGTTCTTCTTCAACCAGTGATCAATCAGAGGAAGCTCAAGGTCATAGGCCAGCATTGGCTCCTGTGCCAGTGCCTGTGGCAGGTCATCCGCCTGTACCAACCGTTCGACAATCGCGGGAGCCGCCACCGCCTGTAGTGTTGCACTCTTTAACAGATCGCTTTTCAACCGCTTATCCGTCACCGGGTGTGCCGTTATGCCCAGATCGCAGTGTCCTTCTAACAGCATCTGTTTAATCAAATCACCGTCACCAGTATGCATATGCACCCGCACGCCCGCCTCAAGCAGCGGCAACAGCTGCTCTGACACTACTTCAGCCATGAAATCCGCATGGCCAATGATATGCAGCGTCCCCGCGACATCCATTGACCTCGCGCGGGCAGAGGCTAACGCCGCCTCGGCTTCATCCAGTTTGTCTCCCAGATCTGCCGCTAAGTCGTCTGCTGCCGACGTTGGCGTCACGCCGTTCGCCTGACGTTCAAAGAGACGACGCCCCACCGCTACCTCCAACCCGGCAATGTGCTGCGACACCGCAGGCTGGGTCAGATTAAGCGCACGCGCGGCTCCGCTAATTGAGCGCTGCCGATAAACTTCCACAAATGTACGTAGACGAAGGAGTGACATGAGATACCTATAGAGCCTGAGATATAAAATTATTTATACCCCTCGAATAATAATCTTGTTGGCGAACGATTCAACCCCTGCCGTATCCTTTCCTCCATCCTGAGTGGCCCGAAAATTCCGGCTAACTTTCTGTTTTTTCTGCTACTCGATGAATAAAAGAGGACAAAACATGTCGACACAACAATCCAAAAAGGATTTACAGGCCATCCTGAATACGATGAAGCGTGCTCACATTGCATCTGGCCCCGCCAATGCCGCACTGCGTAAAGATCGCTTACAGCGCAGCATCAACTTGATTCGTGAAAATCACATCGCGCTTGCACAGGCCATGAGTGAAGATTTCGGCCATCGCAGCCTGTACCACTCGTTCGCGGCAGATGTCGGCACCACGCTAAAGATGCTACAGAACGCCATCGACAACGTTGAGCGTTGGATGCAGCCAGAGCCGGTTGATGAACCCGCTCCCGGTATGCAGGCGTGGATTCGGCATCAGCCTCTGGGGGTTATCGGCGTGATTAGCCCGTGGAACTTCCCGGTGAACCTGTCATTTGGCCCGCTGGCTGATATTTTTGCCGCCGGTAATACCGCGATCCTGAAACCGTCAGAGCTCACACCGCACACGTCTGAACTGCTGGCGGAATTGATTGCCCACTATTTTGATCCGCTGGAATTGGCCGTGGTGCTGGGCGATGCGGAAATTGGTCAGGCATTTAGCGAGCTGCCGTTCGATCATCTGGTCTTCACTGGCAGCACCGCGGTGGGGAAACATGTGATGCGCGCGGCGGCGGAGAATTTGGTGCCAGTCACGTTGGAACTGGGTGGCAAATCGCCCGTCGTCATTGATAGCAGTGCAAATATCGCAGAAGCCGCTGAACGCACGATGACGGTAAAAACCTTCAATGCGGGGCAAATCTGTCTGTCGCCGGACTATGTACTGCTGCCAGAAGGCCAAGAGCAGGCCTTCCGCGATGCCGCCAACGCCTTTATGCAGAAAAGCTTTCCGACACTACAGGCGAACCCGGATTACACGTCTATCATTGCTGATAGGCATTACGATCGCCTGATTCAACTCCTGAAAGAGGCTGAGCAACAAGGTGCGACCGTCGTCAGCCTGGCACCCGCAGGCGAAGTACCCTACGATGCCAAAAGCCGCAAAATTGCCCCACACCTCGTGTTCGGCGTACGTGATGATATGACGATCATGCAGGAAGAAATTTTCGGCCCGCTGCTGCCCGTCAAAACCTATCAAGCGGCAGAGGAAGCGATTAACTACATCAATGCGCATCCACGCCCACTGGCGGCGTATTTGTTCAGCAATAATAAAACCATGCAGCAACGCTTCGCCGACAGAACAACGTCAGGTGCGCTGGTCATCAACGATGTGATGACGCATGTGTCTATCGACACACTTCCGTTTGGCGGCGTCGGCGCATCTGGCATTGGCGCATATCACGGTATCCACGGATTCCGCCGTTTCAGCCACGCCAAACCGATCGTCATACAAAGTGAAGATGGCGCGTCTAACCTGACGCTGCGTGCGCCTTACCATGAGAAACAAGACGCGCTTGTCGCTGTCCTCAAAGGCTAACTGGCCTCTATTCACCCGATCATCCTGCAACCATAGAGAGAAAAATGATGAAAATTTTAATGGTCCTAACTTCTCACGACAAACTGGGCAACACGGGCAATAAAACCGGTTTTTGGCTGGAAGAGTTTGCCGCCCCTTATTACACGTTTAAAGATGCGGGTGCCGAGATCGTTCTCGCCTCCCCTGCTGGCGGCCAGCCGCCTCTCGACCCGAAAAGCGATCTGGCTGATTTTCAAACCGAACTGACACATCGCTTTAAAGCTGACCCTGCTGCGCAGCAGGAACTGGCTAATACGGTAAAACTGGATACCGTCATCGAACAGGATTTCGACGCAGTCTTCTATCCCGGCGGCCACGGCCCGCTCTGGGATTTGGCGGAATCACCCGTCTCTATCGCCCTCATCGAAGCCTTTGTACGCGCCAACAAACCAACCGGTTTTGTCTGCCACGCACCTGGCGTACTGATTCACGTGAAAGCAGAAAATGGCGATGCCTTGATCAAAGGCCGCAAAGTAACAGGCTTCACCAACGGTGAAGAAGCAGCGGTTCAATTGACAGACGTGGTGCCTTTCCTGATTGAAGATGAATTCAAGAAACTGGGTGGCCTGTATGAAAAAGGTCCAGACTGGGCACCGTACCTTGTTGAAGACGGCAAGCTGATCACCGGTCAGAATCCAGCAAGCTCGGAAGTCGTCGCCAAAGCGATCCTCAAACAGCTGGCTTAATCAATAACACATTTTCAACGTTGCGCAGCAATGGCCCAAAGGGTGGCGGACAAGGATTCCGCCATAAAAAAACGTCGGGAACGTTTTTCAACGTTGCGCAGCAACGGCCCGAAGGGTGATGGACAAGGATTCCGCCATAAAAAAACGTCGGGAACGTTTTTCAACGTTGCACAGCAACGGCCCGAAGGGTGGCGGACAGGGATGTCCGCCATAAAAAAATCCAGAAACGCTTTCACGCTTCTGGATTTTTATAGCTAATCACGTTGACGCGCTATCAGGCCGCTTTCTCAGCCACCTGATTACGCCGGAGACGCAATTATTGGCCTTTAACTTCTTTCAGACCGTTGAACGGTGCAGCATCACCCAACGCTTCTTCAATACGAATCAGCTGGTTGTATTTAGCAACACGGTCAGAACGGCTCATAGAACCGGTTTTGATCTGGCCTGCTGCGGTACCGACAGCCAGGTCAGCGATAGTAGCATCTTCAGTTTCGCCTGAACGGTGAGAGATAACAGCCGTGTAGCCAGCATCTTTCGCCATTTTAATTGCAGCCAGCGTTTCGGTCAGAGAACCGATCTGGTTGAATTTGATCAGGATAGAGTTAGCGATACCTTTATCGATACCTTCTTTCAGGATCTTGGTGTTGGTTACGAACAGATCGTCACCAACCAGCTGGATTTTGTCGCCCAGAACTTTAGTCTGGTAAGCGAAGCCAGCCCAATCAGATTCGTCCAGACCGTCTTCGATAGACACGATCGGGTACTGTTTGGTCAGATCTTCCAGGAAGTGAGTGAATTCTTCAGAGGTGAACGCTTTGTTGCCTTCGCCAGCCAGAACGTATTTACCGTCTTTGTAGAATTCAGACGCTGCGCAGTCCATCGCCAGAGTGATGTCTTTGCCCAGCTCGTAGCCTGCTGCTTTTACCGCTTCTGCGATAACAGCCAGCGCTTCGGCGTTGGAACCCAGGTTTGGCGCATAGCCACCTTCGTCACCAACAGCAGTACCCATACCTTTGGATTTCAGAACTTTAGCCAGGGTGTGGAACACTTCAGAACCCATACGAATGGCTTCTTTCAGAGTTTTCGCGCCAACAGGCTGAATCATGAACTCTTGGATATCAACGTTGTTATCCGCGTGCTCGCCGCCGTTGATGATGTTCATCATTGGCAGTGGCATGGAGTATTTGCCTGGGGTGCCGTTCAGTTCAGCGATGTGAGCATACAGTGGCAGGCCTTTTGACGCAGCTGCTGCTTTAGCGGCAGCCAGAGACACGGCCAGAATGGCGTTAGCGCCGAACTTAGATTTGTTTTCAGTACCGTCCAGGTCGATCATGATCTTGTCGATGTTCGCCTGATCTTTCGCGTCTTTACCCAGTACAGCCTGAGCAATCGGGCCGTTAACAGCAGCAACGGCTTTCGTTACGCCTTTGCCCAGAAAACGGGATTTGTCACCGTCACGCAGTTCCAGTGCTTCGCGAGAGCCAGTAGAAGCTCCTGATGGCGCAGCAGCCAGACCTACAAAACCACCTTCCAGATGAACTTCAGCTTCAACAGTTGGGTTTCCGCGTGAGTCGATGATTTCACGGCCGATGACTTTAACAATTTTGGACATTAGATTTTCCTCAGTACAAGTTAAACTAAAACTTTAGATAGAACTAAAACCCTAGACGAGCAACGCGCGATAGCGATCGCGCGTTGCTGGTATAACTCTTACTTCACCTGACGCTTCTGATACGCGCCAGCGGCTTTGACAAAGCCGGCAAACAGGGGGTGTCCATCTCGCGGCGTTGATGTGAATTCCGGGTGGAACTGACAGGCAACGTACCAGGGATGATCGGGTAACTCGACAATCTCCACCAGTTTGCGGTCGGCGGAAAGACCAGCAACCCGTAATCCCGCCGCTTCAATCTGTTTCAACAGCATGTTGTTAACTTCATAACGATGACGGTGACGCTCAATAATCGTCTGCTCACCGTACATCTGACGCACCAGACTGCCTTCGGTCAGATGGCATTGCTGCCCGCCAACGCGCATGGTACCGCCCAGATCGCTGGCTTCATCACGGACTTCAACATTGCCGTTCTCATCACGCCATTCCGTGATCAACGCAACGACAGGGTACTTACAGTCTGGCACAAACTCCGTTGAGTTTGCCCCTTCCATCCCTACAACGTTACGGGCAAATTCCATTAATGCGACCTGCATCCCCAGGCAAATGCCCAGATAAGGGATTTTGTTCTCACGGGCGTAATTCGCCGCCATGATTTTCCCTTCGACGCCACGATAACCAAAACCGCCCGGAATCAGGATAGCGTCTAAATCTTTCAATACTTCGACACCACGGGTTTCAACATCCTGTGAGTCGATCAGCTTGATATTTACCGTCAGACGGTTCTTCAACCCACCGTGCTTCAGGGCTTCAATAACGGATTTGTAGGCATCCGGCAGCGCAACATATTTGCCGACCATACCGATAGTGACTTCACCGCCCGGATTCGCTTCTTCATACACAACCTGTTCCCATTCTGACAGGTTTGCTTCGGGACAGTTCAAGCTGAATCGTTTACAAATATAATCGTCCAGCCCCTGTGATTTCAATAGCGCCGGGATTTTATAAATCGAATCAATATCTTTAAGGGATATTACTGCTTTTTCCGGCACATTACAGAATAAAGCAATTTTAGCACGCTCGTTAGCAGGCACGGTGCGATCGGAACGGCAAATCAGCACATCCGGCTGAATACCGATGGAAAGCAGTTCTTTAACGGAGTGCTGTGTTGGCTTGGTTTTCACTTCGCCCGCTGCCGCCAGATACGGCACCAGCGTCAGGTGCATAAACAGCGTGTGCTCGCGGCCCACTTGCACCGCCATCTGCCGAATCGCTTCAAGGAACGGCAAAGATTCGATATCACCGACGGTACCGCCGATTTCGACCAGAACGACATCGTGGCCTTCGCCACCTTCAATGATGCGCTCTTTAATCGCGTTGGTGATATGTGGGATCACCTGAATGGTCGCGCCCAGATAGTCACCACGACGCTCTTTGCGCAGGACATCAGAGTAGATACGGCCAGTGGTGAAGTTGTTGCGGCGCGACATTTTGGTGCGGATGAAACGCTCGTAGTGACCCAAGTCCAGATCGGTTTCGGCGCCGTCTTCGGTGACAAACACTTCACCGTGCTGCGTCGGGCTCATCGTGCCCGGATCCACGTTGATATACGGGTCCAGTTTCATGATGGTAACGTTGAGGCCACGGGCTTCAAGAATAGCCGCCAGAGAGGCTGCGGCAATGCCTTTACCCAGAGAGGAAACGACCCCGCCGGTCACAAAAATATAATTAGTTGTCATGCTGAACCTGAGAGTTTAGGTTTAAAGACGATGGAGGTACCAAGACGGGAAAGTAGTATACCTGAACCTGATGAGCGCCACAAATGTTCGTTTTACACAATGTGGCGATTCCAACACAGGCGAAGACGAGATAAAACCACCCTCACCAACACCTACAATTATCTTTAAAAACAATAAAATAAAATCACTAAAATAGATAAAAAAACAGCCTACGATTAAAAACGATTTAGTGGCTTATTTCCTGTTTTTTCACCTGCTGCCATGCGGCTTCCATTTCGTCCAATGTCGCCTGTTCCAACGTTTTTCCCGATGCCGTAACAATTTGTTCTACCTCACGAAAACGACGAGTGAACTTGCGATTGGCAGCCTGTAATGCATTCTCGGCCTTGTGTCCCAGATGACGAGAGAGATTGACTGTGGCGAACAATAAATCACCAATCTCTTCACCTAATTTTTCTTCATCGACAACGGCTTGCCGTGCCTCAAACATCACCTCATCGATCTCTTCATACACTTTGTCGAGCACCGGGCCCAGGCTGTCCCAATCGAAGCCAACAGACGAACAACGCTGCTGAATCTTTTGCGCTTTCATCAAGGCAGGCAGCGCATCAGGAATATCATCTAACGGCGAGTGACGATCTTTTTCCGCACGTTCCTGCGCTTTTGTCTGTTCCCAGTTTGCCAGCACGGCTTCACTGTCCGTCAGCGTCAGTTCACCGAAAATATGTGGATGGCGACGTTCCAGCTTGTCACTGATGGCGTTACACACGTCGGAGAAATCGAACAATCCTTTTTCCTGCGCCATTTGTGCATAAAACACCACCTGAAACAGCAAATCTCCTAACTCACCGCGCAAATCATCAAAATCCTGACGGCTGATGGCATCCAATACTTCGTACGTTTCTTCCAGCGTATAGGGTGCGATGGTGTCAAAGGTCTGCTTTTTGTCCCACGGACAGCCATTTTCGGGATCGCGGAGGGTTTTCATGATGGCGAGCAGGCGCTCGACGGAGGATAAATTCGTCAAAGATACAGTCATAATATTCCTGAAAATCAAAAATTATTTTTACGAAGATTGCAGACAAGCTGGAGAGGTTTCGTGCGCGATATATTCCAACGATCATTTCCGCAACTGCGTCGCGCCCGACACGGGGCGTCCAATCGACGCCGCCCCGTGACCCCAGTCTTTTACGCGGGAATTACGCCGCTTCGCGGTGCCTTCGGAAATACAGTCATCTGGCGGACCGTCGCTGACGCGTTTACTCGCCCCATAAATGGGGCTCTCCCTTCGGGCCAGCACAAGTGCTGTTCAAAAACGTCTATGACGTTTCTGTCCTACGCGGCAGCGACTTTCGTGGCATCCATGCCACTCATCCTGGATGACTGTGTTTCCTCAGCGTAATTTTTACGCTTGAGGCAAAACACAAAACCATCATTTACGCCCCCTGCTGACGCCGCGCATCAATCACATCCGGCAGTTGGTTGAGCTTCGCCAGAATGCGACTCAGCACTTGCAGGTTGTAGATCTCGATATCCATATCAATCGTTGCCAGTTGCTGCTTGGTGTCGCTACGGCTGGCGACGCCCAGTACATTAACCTTCTCATTCGCCAGAATCGTGGTGATATCTCGCAGCAGACCGCTACGATCGTTGGCGATTACCCTCACCACCAGCGAATAGCCGCTGGAGTAGCTTTCACCCCATACCGCGTCCACAATGCGCTCCGGCGAACTTGCACGCAGTTCGTCCAGTTGTTCACAGTCAGCGCGGTGAATCGAGATCCCCCGTCCGCGTGTAATAAACCCGGTGATCTCATCACCCGGAATCGGCTGGCAGCAGCGGGCAATGTGATGCATCAGATTGCCAACGCCTTCAACCACCACGCGGCCGTTGTCTTTATTATTGCTGCGCGCTGGCGGCTGATGCGTTTTTTGCGTCAGTTGGCGTAGCGCTTCGCGATCCAGTTCTTCCGCACTCGGCTGTTTTAACTGCGATTGCAGGAAATTCACCATCTGGTTTAGACGAACATCACCGCCGCCAATGGCAGCCAGTAATTCATCCAACGAATTCACGTTGTAACGCGGCAACAGCAGTTTTTCCGCCGCTTTCAGGCTGACTCCCAGATGCGCCAGTTCGTCATCCAGAATCTGTCGACCCGCCAGAATGTTCTTGTCGCGATCTTGCTTACGGAACCAGTTCTGGATCTTGGAACGCCCACGGCTGGTTGTGATGTAACCCAGATTTGGATTCAGCCAGTCGCGGCTTGGATTCGGCTGCTTCTGGGTGATAACTTCAATCTGATCGCCCATTTGCAACTGGTAGGTAAACGGCACAATACGTCCGCCGATTTTCGCCCCGATGCAGCGGTGTCCGATATCGCTGTGGATGTGATAAGCAAAATCCAACGGCGTGGAACCCGCAGGAAGGTCCACCACGTCGCCTTTCGGCGTAAAGACATAAACGCGATCGTCAAATACCTGGCTGCGAACTTCGTCCAGCACGTCATTGGAATCAGCCACTTCTTCCTGCCAAGCCAGCAGTTTACGCAGCCAGGCAATACGCCCTTCGTAACCGGAGCGCCCGCCTACGGAGGTGCCTTCTTTATATTTCCAGTGTGCCGCAACGCCCAGCTCTGCATCTTCATGCATTTGACGCGTACGAATCTGAATTTCGAGCGTCTTTCCACCCGGCCCTAACACCACGGTATGGATGGATTGATAGCCGTTCGGTTTGGGGTTAGCAACGTAATCGTCAAACTCGTCCGGTAGATGGCGATAGTGCGTGTGCACGATCCCTAGCGCCCCGTAGCAGTCCTGCAAACGCTCAACGACGATGCGTACTGCACGCACATCGAACAGTTCATCAAACGACAGCGCTTTCTTCTGCATCTTGCGCCAGATGCTGTAGATATGCTTGGGACGGCCATAGATCTCTGCCTGAACGCCCTCTTCTTTCATCGCATCGCGTAGCGTTTTAACAAAATCATCAATGTACTGCGCACGATCGATACGACGCTCGTGCAGCAGCTTGGCGATTTTTTTATATTCATCAGGATGCAGGTAGCGGAAGCAGAAATCCTCCAACTCCCACTTCAACTGACCGATACCCAAGCGGTTCGCCAACGGTGCGTAGATATTGGTACACTCTTTGGCCGCCAATACCCGTTCTTCTTCAGGGGCATCCTTCACTTCACGCAGGTGCGCGATCCGCTCGGCAAGCTTGATGACTACGCAGCGGAAATCTTCCACCATCGCCAGCAGCATGCGGCGGATGTTATCTACCTGCTCAGACGCGCCCGAATCATTCTGCGTCGCTTTGAGCTGGCGGATTGCATCCATATCGCGCACGCCATGCACCAAATCAACGATGTTTTTCCCAAACGCCGCTTCCAGCGTCGGTTCATCGACCACGTTCGCATCCGCCAGCGGAAAGAGCAGCGCCGCACGCATGCTGTCATTGTCCATGCTGAGCGTGGACAGGATTTCCACCATTTCGATGCCACGCCACAGCAGTAGCGGCGCATCGGGCTGATCTTGCGTTTGCTGCTCACAGTAACGCCAGGTTTCGGCTAAACGTTCACACGATTGCTGACTGGCAATGCCCAGTGAAGCAATCCACGCGTCAGGGACAAATTCACCTGCCGTATTCAAATGCGCACTTCTTACCGCAACCATAATTTCTCCCTACGTTACCTTTCACCTTGCAAACGACGCGACTCTGCGGCTTATTACGCCTTTCGCGTGCCGGTGTCGTGCAAAAACAGTGCCATCGATTCAAGGTGTCCGGTATGTGGAAACATATCCAACATCGCGACATTAGCCAGTCGGTAACCGGCTGAGAGTAAGACTTTGCTGTCGCGTGCTAGCGTCGTGGCGTTACAGGAAACATACACCACCCGTTTCGGTGCCAGTCTGGTTATCTGCTCCATCACGCCTGCCGCGCCCGCACGTGCCGGATCAAGTAATATCTTATCAAAACCCTGAGCCGCCCACGGCTGCTGTGTGACGTCGTCCTCAAGATTTTGGTGAAAAAATGTGACGTTGGACAGGGCATTGCGTCGGGCATTCTCGCGCCCTTTCTCGACCAGCGCGGTCACCCCTTCTACACCGACAACACTGGCGGCACGCTGTGCCAGCGGCAGCGTAAAATTGCCCATACCGCAAAACAGATCCAATATTCTATCCTGTGGTTGCACATCCAACCACGCTAACGCCTGCGCGACCATCTGCTGATTCACCGCGTCATTGACCTGAATAAAATCACGCGGGCTAAATGCCAGCGTCAGCCCAGCAACGTGATAAACCGGTTCTTCACCGTGCAAACACGTCAATGAGTCAGCATCTGGCGCCAGATAAACCGAGACGCCCTGCCGCTGGGCAAAATCACGCAACGCTTGCTCATCTGCTGGATGCAGCGGATCGAGATGCCGCAGCACCAGCAGCGGACCATTCTCCGCCTGCACCAGCTCCACATGCCCAAGACGCTTCACCGCGCTTAACTGGCTTAAACAATCGCGCAGCGGTTGCAGCAGCGCTTCAAGCTCGGGGCGCAATACCGGACAGGCTTTGATATCCACCAGATCGTGAGAATTTGACTGTCGATAGCCCATCAACAACCGCTGTTCTTTTGCCTGAAAGTATAACGCAAGCCGCGCACGCCTCCGATAGGCATAAGGTGTGCCAGCAATAAGCGATGCGGCTGGCAGCTCAACGCCCGTTTCCCGCGTCATCATGCGCATCAATGCCGCCGTTTTGCTGCTCTGTTGCAGCGTAATTTCTGCATGCTGCTGCTGACAGCCGCCGCAGCGGGTAAAATGAGGGCACCGTGGCTCAACACGCTGCGGGCTAGGCGTCAGCAGGCGTTTGAGTTTTGCATGTGAAAACTGACGCTTCTCTTCCGTCAGTTGAACCTCGGCCTGCTCTCCCGGCAGCACACCTGTGACAAAAACCGTCTTTCCTTCGTGACGCGCTACACCTTGACCAAACGGGTCAAGTGACGTGACCGTAACAGTGAGGTTTTTCGCTGGAACCGCTTTCCGGGTCGTCACACGCCGGTTTGGAGAGTAGAATTGCGCCATAATGTACTATCGATTGATCTCTTAAGTTGAACGGCTGTCCCCAAATACCTGTCATACTTCAAGCTGCATGTGCGTTGGCTTTCCTCGCTCACCCCAGTCACTTACCTGAGTAAGCTCCTGGGGATTCACTGTGTCGCAGCCTTCCTGCAACTCGAATTATTTAAGGTATAACTAAATTAAATAATAGGGTGCCTAGCATCCTCTAATTCTCCCACATTGGAACCTCATGACCAAATACAGTCTTCGTGCACGGATGTTGATACTGATTTTGGCACCGACGCTCATGATCGGGCTGCTGCTCAGCTCGTTCTTCGTCATCCATCGTTACAATCAGTTGCAGGCGCAGTTGGCCGATTCTGGCACCAGTATCATTGAACCGCTGGCGACCATCAGCGCTTACGCCATTACCCATCGCCAGATGGACACGATACCTGCATTAATCAACACGCTTCATCGCCGCCACTCCGCGATTATTCGCACCATTAGCGTGTTCGATGCACGCAATCAGCTATTGGCTACGACCAATGTACGCAACAACGTGACATTACAGCCGCTCAGCAGCGATGCACTTTCGTACAATAAGCTACACCTGCACTACAAGAATGATTCACTGATTCTGCACATGCCAATCGCCAATGACAGCGAATTTATGCCGACAGGAGGGACACCCATACTACCCGGTACGGTGACGCCTCTCGGTTATCTGGTGATCGAGCTGGATACCAGCGCCATTCGGCTTCAGCAATATCAGGAAATCTTTATCGCCACGCTCTTGCTGCTGTTATCTTTGGGTGCCGCTGTCCTCTTTGCCTATCGCCTGATGCGAGACGTCACGACTCCGATCCGTAACATGGTTGATACCGTTGATCGCATTCGCCGCGGGCAGTTGGATAGCCGGGTGGAAGGTTACATGCTCGGTGAGCTGGATATGTTGAAAAACGGCATTAACTCGATGGCGATGTCGCTGACGGCCTACCACGAAGAAATGCAGCAAAATATCGATCAGGCGACCTACGATCTGCGGGAAACGCTGGAGCAAATGGAGATCCAAAACGTCGAACTGGATCTGGCTAAAAAACGGGCGCAGGAAGCCGCGCGGATTAAGTCTGAGTTTCTGGCAAATATGTCACATGAACTGAGAACACCGCTGAATGGCGTGATCGGTTTCACCCGTCAAACCTTGAAGACCCCGCTAAACACGACGCAAACCGACTATCTGCTCACCATCGAACGCTCTGCCAATAACCTGCTGAATATTATTAATGATGTGCTGGATTTCTCGAAGCTGGAGGCTGGAAAGCTAGTACTGGAAGATATTCCGTTTTCCCTGCACAACGCGCTGGATGATGTCGTGATGTTGCTGGCACATACGGCACATGAAAAAGGGTTGGAGCTGACGCTCAGTATTCAGAATGATGTTCCCGAACAGTTTGTCGGCGATCCGCTGCGGATACAGCAAATCATCACCAACCTGCTGGGCAACGCGATTAAGTTCACTGAACAGGGCAATATCGATATTCGCGTGGAGAAGCGCCGGCAGGAACATCATCAGGTTCAGCTAGAGGTGCAGATACGTGACACAGGCATCGGCATTGCCGAATTGCAACAGTCACAGCTGTTTCAGGCTTTCCGTCAGGCCGACACCAGTATCTCACGCCGACATGGTGGCACGGGACTTGGACTGGTCATCACCCAGCGTCTGGTCAAGGAAATGGGTGGAGATATCAGTTTCCAGAGCCAACTTAACAAAGGGTCGACCTTCTGGTTCCACATCACACTGCCGCTCAATCCTCACGCCATACCGAGTGAGCCTGCCTATACAATGCTGCAAGGCAAACATCTGGCCTACGTCGAGTACCATCCCATCGCTGCACAGGCCACGCTGGATATCCTGAGCCAGACGCCGCTGATAGTGAGCTATAGCCCGACGTTTGAGCAATTGCCGGAAGGGGATTTTGATATCCTACTGCTCGGTGTTCCCGTGCAATATCGCAATACGCTGCTCGACTACACGCCTAGATTGCGCGATATCTGCCGCCGAGCGCCTTGCGTGATTCTGGCGCTGCCCAGCCTGGCGCAAATGGATGCCGAGCAGTTGAAAACCTTTGGGGTACATGCGTGCCTGAGTAAACCTCTGTCGGCATCTCGCCTGCTGCCGTTGCTACAGGACAACACTCTGTTCCAGCTCTCTTTTCTGCCGGACGTCGCCACATCGCACCAGAGTGTCGTCCGCCATCCAGCCCGTCTGCCGCTCAGCGTGATGGCGGTGGATGACAACCCAGCCAACCTGAAACTAATCGGTACACTGCTGGAGGAACAGGTCGATACAATTATCCTATGCGAAAGCGGGACAGACGCTATTTCACAGGCAAAAATGCACCAAATCGACATTATCCTGATGGATATTCAAATGCCGGGTATGGATGGAATTTGCGCCAGCGAGCTGATCCGCCAGATCCCCCATCATGCCACGACACCTATCATCGCGGTGACAGCACAAACCATGACGGGTGAACGTGAGCATCTGCTGCGCTCAGGTATGGATGACTATCTGGCTAAACCGATAGACGAGCAGATGCTAAAAAGCGTGCTGACTCGCCACGCGCGCAAAGATCCGTTGAAGCGCGATCGAGGTAACATCGCAGGTTTGCTGAACGAGCACGACGATAGTCAACTGTCGCTCGACTGGGCGCTGGCACAGCAGCAGGCGGCTAACAAGCCGGAACTGGCGCGTGATCTGTTACAAATGCTGTTGGATTTCCTACCGGAAGTTCGGCAGAAGATAGAAAAGGTGCTGAATGGTCAGACGGATGACGACATTATCGAGCTGGTCCACAAACTGCACGGCAGTTGTAGCTACAGCGGCGTCCCGCGTCTGAAACGCATCTGCCGCTATCTGGAACAACAGTTGCGTAAAGGCGTTCACGCCAGCGATCTGGAACCCGAATGGCTGGAGTTACTGGACGAGATCGACAACGTCAACAAAGCCGCCCAGCGGCATATCAATCCCCGACTCCCATAAGCGCAGTCTCTTCGTCACAAATACAGGAGAACATCGTGGGTTTTGCCGTTATCGGGCGTAAAAAATTATGCTGAGGAGATAGCGGGCTTCGGATGAGCCGCAGGACGCGGCGAAAGCTTGCGCCACGTCGGACAAAAACGTCAAAGACGTTTTTGAACAGCACTCGTGCTGGCCCGAAGGGCGAGCCCCATTTATGGGGCGAGTAAACGTGTCGCAAGCGGTCCGTTAAGTCGGATATCGACGAAGGCACCGCGTCAGCGGCATAATTTACGCCGAAAGCCTAGGGGTCACGGGGCGAGCGGCGATTGAGCCGCCCCGTGTCGGGCGCGTACTGCGAAGTAGCATGGAATAGCAGTATTGTGGCGCACGAAACCGCCTCAGCCTCCGCGTCTACGCCCGCATAAAAAGTGTAGTAAGACCAACATTGAATCTAAATCACGATGGCACTCAGCCCGATACTGACTGCGCCAGTCGGATCGTGGCGGCGATATTACGCGCCGTCATTCGCACATTCTCTGCCGCATTATCCAGCGCTTCTTCGAGTGAACAGATGTTGTAAAGCACGCTGAATACGGCATCCAGGCCATGTTCATGCACCACGGCAACATCTGCCGTCAGGCTGCCTGCAATACCGATAACCGGTTTATTATACTGTTTGGCAACTCGCGCCACGCCAATCGGCACTTTTCCATGGATCGTCTGGCTGTCGATACGCCCTTCCCCGGTAATCACCAGCGTGGCATCTCGAACCAGTTCATCCAACCCCAGTGCTTCCGTAACAATCTCAATACCTTGACGAAGCTCTGCGCCGCAAAAAGCCTGTAATGCCGCGCCCATTCCGCCTGCGGCTCCGGCTCCAGGAACCTGTTCCACGTCCATGTCCAGATCGTGACGGATCACCGCGGCATAATGTTTCAACGCATTATCCAACTGTTCGATCATCGCAGGCGTTGCGCCTTTCTGAGGACCAAAAATAGCTGATGCGCCCTGTTTACCCGTCAACGGATTGGTCACATCGCAGGCCACTTCAAAACGACAGCCTTTAATACGCTCATCCAGCTCGCTGATGTCAATGTGAGCAAGCTTGTCGAGTTCACCACCACCAAAACCAATCTGTTCGCCCTGCTTATCCAGCAGCTTAACCCCCAAAGCCTGCACCATACCCGACCCGCCGTCATTGGTTGCGCTCCCACCAATCCCGATGATGCAGTGCCGAACGCCGTGATCCAACGCGCAGCGAATCAACTCGCCCGTGCCATAGCTGGTGGTCTTTAATGGGTTACGTCGTTGAGAAGGCACACGTTCCAGACCGCTTGCCGCCGCCATCTCAATAAAAGCCGTTTTTTCATCACCAGACAGACCAAAGAACGCATCAATATTATCGCCTAACGGCCCTGTCACCTTAACATTCACAATCTTGCCATCAGTCGCAGCCACCATGGCTTCGACTGTTCCTTCCCCACCATCTGCAACGGGTAATTTGACATAGCAGGCATCGGGAAATATTTCACGAAATCCCTTTTCAATCTGCGTGGCAACTTCTTGTGCAGACAGGCTTTCTTTATAAGAATCCGGTGCGATCACTATTTTCATAAACGATCCGATTTCATCAACGTTCCGATTGCATCAATAACCCGCGCGCTCATGAAATGGCGCTTATACCCACCTGTTTTCAGGGCGGAGATCCTGAAGTCTCTTAGGTAGATCAGAATGATTATCTGCCAGTCGGCTGGCACAGTGTGCCAACCTTGTGACTATCGCTTCACGGCTTATCTCGTGACTTCTACTTTGGCCAGCTTCTCGTAATAACACGCTAATGCGCTATGGTCAGCCGATCCCAGATCGTCCGCTTTCAGCGCCTGCATCATTTCCATCACCGCCGCCGTTAGCGGCAGCTGTGCGCCAACGCCGTGTGAAGTATCCAGCGCATTCGCCAGATCTTTAATATGCAGATCGATGCGGAAGCCCGGCTTAAAGTTACGATCCATGACCATCGGCGCTTTCGCATCCAGCACCGTGCTACCCGCCAGCCCGCCGCGAATCGCCTGATAAACCAAGTCGGGATTAACGCCTGCTTTCGTCGCCAGAACCAGCGCTTCAGACATAGCGGCAATGTTCAGCGCCACAATCACCTGGTTCGCCAGTTTGGTGACGTTGCCTGCACCAATATCACCAGTATGTACAACAGAACCGGCCATTGATTTCAGAATTTCAAAGCAGCGTTCAAACTGCGCTTTGTCACCACCGACCATCACGGACAGCGTACCGTCGATCGCTTTCGGTTCACCACCGCTAACGGGCGCGTCCAGCATGGCAATCTCTTTCGTCGCCAGTGCGGTAGCAATTTCACGGCTGGCAAGCGGCGCAATTGAACTCATATCTACCACAATGCTTCCAGCACGTGCGCCGTCGATGACGCCGTTTTCACCCAACACCACGTCTTTAACGTGTGGAGAGTTAGGCAGCATGGTGATAATAACGTCACACTGCTCCGCAACCTGTTTCGGCGTTTCAGCTGACGTGGCCCCCGCCGCAACCACTTCTGCGACCGCATCCAGATTTCTGTCCATCACGACTAATGAATAACCTGCTTTCAGCAGATTTTTACTCATCGGTTTTCCCATGATGCCCAGTCCAATAAAACCAATTTTCATCGCCCTAACCTCATTGTCTGATGTAGATATCACTTCAATTCACGATGGCTCCGCCTCATGACGGATCCGATTCGCAGCGGAATCACTGAATTACTTTTTGTATTTGTCGCTCAGCGCCTGTGTCGCGCTGCGGAATACGCCCAGATCGCTGCCTACCGCGACGAAGCTTGCACCCCACTCCAGATAGCGACGCGCATCGGCTTCAACCGGTGCCAGAATGCCGCACGGTTTGTTATGCGCCGCCGCACGATCGAAGATGTGGCGGATCGCCTTCTGCACGTCAGGATGGTTAGGCTGACCGAGATAGCCCAGCGCCGCAGACAGATCGCTCGGGCCAACGAATACGCCGTCTACACCGTCTACCGCAATAATCGCATCCAGATTGTCGAGGCCGTCCTGGCTTTCGATTTGCACTACGACGGTAATGTTGTCGTTAATCTTGGCGAAATAGTCCGGTTCGGTGCCATAGCTATTGCTACGATGCGCCACGGAAACGCCGCGAATACCTGCCGGCGGATAACGGGTTGAAGCAACCGCACGCGCTGCTTCTTCTGCCGTTTCCACGAAGGGGATCAGGAAGTTATTGAACCCAATATCCAACAGCCGTTTGATGATGATTGGCTCATTACACGGCGGACGGACGACAGGCGCGCTGTGGCTACCTTTCAGCGCCATTAGCTGCGGAATAAACGTCACGATATCGTTAGGCGCGTGCTCGCCATCCAGCACTAGCCAGTCGAATCCCGCTAGCCCCAGCACTTCAGTTGAAATTGGGTTGCCTAGCGCGCACCAGCAGCCAATCAGCGTTTTCCCCTGCTGCAAATCTTGGCGAAAACGGTTAGGTAACAGCGGAGTCTTCATTTTTTATCCTCGGTCATTCCAGCGCCGTTTACCTGAAACGGCGCGCTCAAAAAACGGAAAAGTCAGAACGTTAGCGAACCAGACACGGACGTTTATTATCAAACGTCCACTCAGGAATAAGGTACTGCATTCCCATTGCGTCGTTACGTGCGCCTAATCCCATGTTTTTATACAGTTCGTGTGCTTTCATTACCTGATCCATATCCAGCTCAACACCCAGACCCGGTTTCTTCGGCACTTCCACCATGCCGCCAACAATCTGCAACGGTTCTTTCGTCAGGCGTTGGTTACCTTCCTGCCAGATCCAGTGCGTATCAATCGCCGTAATCTTGCCCGGCGCCGCCGCAGCGACCTGAGTAAACATGGCCAGTGAAATATCAAAGTGGTTATTGGAGTGAGAACCCCAGGTTAAGCCCCATTCATGGCACATCTGCGCCACACGTACCGAGCCTTGCATCGTCCAGAAGTGCGGATCGGCCAGCGGGATATCGACCGATTGCAGCGAGATGGTGTGACCCATTTGACGCCAGTCGGTGGCGATCATATTGGTCGCGGTAGGCAAACCGGTTGCACGGCGGAACTCAGCCATCACTTCACGACCGGAGAAACCTTGCTCCGCGCCGCACGGGTCTTCTGCATACGCCAGTACGTCACGTAGTTGCTTGCCCAGACCGATGGCTTCATCCAGCGACCAGGCACCGTTTGGGTCTAGCGTAATGCGCGCCTGCGGGAAGCGTTTCGCCAGTGCGGTCACCGCTTCGGCTTCTTCACTACCAGCCAGTACACCGCCTTTCAATTTGAAATCATTGAAACCATATTTCTCATACGCGGCTTCAGCCAGACGCACAATGGTTTCTGGCGACAGGGCTTCTTCATGGCGCAGACGATACCAGTCGCACTTCTCATTCCTCTGATTCTGGTAAGGCAGATCGGTTTTATTACGATCGCCGATGTAGAACAGATAACCCAGCATTTCTACCGCATCACGCTGTTGACCATCGCCCAGTAGCGAAGCCACGCTGACGTTGAGGAATTGTCCCAGCAGATCGAGCATTGCGGCTTCAATCCCCGTAACGACATGGATAGTGGTGCGCAGATCAAATGTCTGCAAACCGCGCCCAGAGGAGTCACGATCGGCAAACTGTGCACGCACGGCCGTCATCACGTTTTTGTACTCGCCCAGTGTTTTACCCACTACCAGCGCGGCAGCATCCTCCAGCGTCTGACGGATTTTCTCACCGCCGGGAATTTCACCGACACCGGTATTTCCGGCGTTATCTTTCAGAATCACAATATTGCGAGTGAAATAGGGTGCATGTGCACCGCTCAAGTTGAGCAGCATACTGTCGTGACCTGCAACCGGGATAACCTGCATGTGGGTAATAACCGGCGTTGAATTTTGCAACGTCATTTTCTTATCCTTATCTCTCTGATTTTTCGATGTAGGGTTAGCGACCAAAAACCGGGCGTTTACGATCAAATTTCCAGCCTGGAATCAGGTACTGCATGGCGGCAGCATCATTACGAGCCCCGCTCGGTAATTTTTTGTACAGCTCGTGGGCTTTCATGACCTGTTCCATATCCAGTTCAATTCCCAGACCGGGACGCTCTGGCACCTTGATTTTGCCGTTGACGATTTGCAGCGGCTCTTTAGTCAGATGCTGCCCTTCCTGCCAGATCCAGTGCGTATCAATTGCCGTCGGGTTGCCCGGTGCAGCCGCCCCTACGTGCGTGAACATCGCCAGGGAGATATCGAAATGGTTATTTGAATGGCAGCCCCACGTCAGGCCCCATTCATCGCACAGTTGGGCAACGCGCACCGCACCGTGCATCGTCCAGAAATGCGGATCGGCCAGTGGGATATCGACCGCCTGTAACATCACGGCATGGTTCATTTCGCGCCAGTTGGTGGCAATCATATTGGTCGCTACCGGCAGCCCGGTGGCCCGGCGGAATTCCGCCATCACTTCACGGCCGGAGAAACCTTGCTCGGCACCGCATGGGTCTTCCGCATAGGTCAGAATGCCCTTCATGTCTTTGCACAAACCAATCGCTTCATCCAGCAGCCAGGCACCGTTTGGATCGACGGTAATACGGGCATCCGGGAATCGTTTTTTCAGCGCCTTCACGGCATCGATTTCCTGCTCACCGGGCAACACGCCACCTTTGAGTTTGAAGTCTTTAAATCCGTAGCGGTCGGTGGTGGCCTCAGCCAGACGCACAATCGCCTCGCTGTCCATCGCCTGCTGGTGACGCAGGTGATACCACTCGTGTTTGCCCTTTTCACCGGATGCTTTCTCACCGGATACTTTCTCACCTGATAAATAAGGTAAATCCGTCTTCGTGCGATCACCGATATAAAACAGATAACCGAGCACGGTGACTTCATCACGCTGTTTGCCCGGCCCCAGCAGTTCAGCAACGGGGACACCCATAAATTGCCCCAGCAGATCGAGCAGTGCCGCTTCGAGTGCTGCCACGGCATTCACACGCAGCTCAAACGTCCAGGCGCCCTTGCCGAAAGAATCAAAATCAGAAGATTGGTTGCCGACGTGAATGTCATGAACCAGGCGGTTCATACGGGCGATTTGTTCGCCTTTCACGCGGGGAATGGCCTCGACCAGCGTGTTGTAAATAACTTCACCACCGGGTGCTTCACCAACACCGGTATGCCCGGCGCTATCGGTTAAGATCACGATATTGCGAGTGAAGTAAGCGCCATGTGCGCCACCGATGTTCAGCAACATGCTGTCATAGCCCGCAACGGGGATGACTTTCATGTCGGTAATTACAGGCGTCGCTGAAAAGTTTGTCATTACAGGCTCCCGTCATCAATGGCGTGCACAGGATTTACGCTTAGGTTTCCGATGTTTGCCAAAACGCAGGATCGCGTCGAGGCGAGTGAAAATAATTCAGTCATACAGGAATAAAAAACAGATGGTGCACCAGTAGATGATTTCATGTTGTTTTCCTACTTTATTAGCGCGACCTTGTTTTTACTCTGATTTGAAATAAACAATGCTTGTAGGGTTATCAGAATAAAAACAGGTATAACTACCTTAATACCGAAATAAAACGATTAGGAAAGCAGTGTCGTAATCCGTGCCGCCTTACCAACCTCAGTAAAAAGTATAAGTTTTCTTATTTCACAACTCATTGGGCAATAGCACAGCATTCCCTGTCGAAATGCAGATTAAATATGTCATTATCACAGGGCAATGGGAGGTGTTTCACGAAAACCGGGAAAAGCGAATTTCTGCCTGATAAACACCGAAATACGTACCATTGGTACCTGATTTCGAATAGGTAAATCTCTACTTTCCATGACATAAATAAAAGACAAAACGCTGCGCCATCAGTATGACGGCGCAGCGTTTTGTGTTACTGCCTATATGCAGGTTAATACTGTAGCGAATGGCTTTAATTCTTAACGAACGGCTTCAATTCGATACGTTTAATATCTTGCACGATGAACAGGTAGCTGACGATGGCAACCAGCGCATGAACCCCGACGTATACCAGGCCACCATTGAAAGATCCGGTCATCCCGATGATGTAGCCAATTGCAATCGGCGTTACGATACCAGACGCATTACCGAACATATTGAACAGCCCACCACTTAATCCGCTGATTTCTTTCGGTGCCGTATCAGCCATCACCGCCCAGCCCAGCGCACCAATGCCTTTGCCGAAGAAGGCCGCAGACATTACCGCAATGACGACCCACTCGGTTTCAACGTAGTTACAAATCACCATCGACATGGAGAGCAACATACCGAGAACGATAGGCGTTTTACGGGCAAAGGTCAGTGAATTGGTCCGGCGCATCAGGTAATCGGAAATGATGCCGCCCAGAACGCCTCCCACAAAACCACAGATGGCAGGCACCGACGCGACAAACCCCGCTTTGAGGATCGACATCCCACGCGCCTGAACCAGATAAAGCGGGAACCAGGTGATAAAGAAATAGGTTAATGCGTTAATACAGTATTGGCCGATGTAAACGCCAAGCATCATACGGGACTGCATTAATTGCTTGATCTGATGCCATTTTTCACCCTTCATGGTCGCGTTCTTCGACCCTTTGGCATCCATATTAATCAGTGCGCCACCCGCTTCAATGTAATCCAGTTCGGCCTGATTCACGTTAGGGTGATCCTTAGGATCGTGGATCACTTTTAGCCAGACAAAGCTGAGGATGATACCCAACCCCCCCATGAACCAGAACACATGCGCCCAGCCCACCGCGTGTACCAGCCAGCCCATAATAGGGGCGAAGATCACCGTCGCAAAGTACTGTGCCGAGTTGAATATCGCGACGGCCGTTCCACGCTCTTGTGCAGGGAACCAGGCAGCCACGATTCGGCTATTTCCTGGGAAGGAAGGCGATTCACACAGGCCAACCATAAAGCGCAAGAGGAACAGAGAAATGACGATGCCAGCACCGCTGAAAATATCGACAAAGCCTTGTAATAAGGTAAAAATCGACCAGGTGAAGATACTGTAGAAATAGACTTTCTTTGAGCCAAAACGATCGAGCAGCCAGCCTCCAGGTATTTGACCAATAACATATGCCCAGGAGAACGCAGAGAAAATATATCCCATCCCCACCGCGTCCAACCCAATCTCCTTAGACATTGCTGAACCAGCAATGGACAAGGTCGCACGGTCTCCATAGTTAAATGACGTGACAATAAACAACATCACGACAATCCAGTAGCGGGCGTTTGTTCTCTTTTGTATCGCGCCAGCTGCTGAGCTTACTGTATTCATGATGAACTCCTGCTTCAATCGCGGTTCGCTCATTCATTCCGAATAACAGATAACGTGTAGGGTTATCAGAATGAAGATCAGTGGATAGTTAAATTCCCATTTTTATTTTTTTTGCGAATAGCCAGGCTATATAGCATCAGAGTAATTAGCTGACATCTTCAACTCGCAGGAACATTATAATTTTTACCTGCTGGCCGCTCACTAGATAAAAGCACAACATTAAAAATGTCCTTTGGAATATGTTGGTGCACTTGCCCTATATAGTGCGAGGTGTTTCACGAAAAATGCCGTTATTCTCTTTTTACACGCGCACTCATTATTTTCATTTCAAACCTAAAAACGGTGCGCAGGAAGAATGTGATCAGACTCACCAAAATTTGGAACTTCGCCCTATAAATCAGAAACAAAATAATCCGGCTTAGGTCAATTGCATAATGTACGAGAAGTGAACCTCACGTATACTCATTAGCGAGCAATGAAGTAATAGTGTGGTAATAGCTACCACTGCGTTTCTGATAAACAAATAATAAAGGCTTGCATCATGTCAGATAAATCAGAAAGTAATGCTGCACAAGAGCAGCCACTTTATATTAAAGTTCACGATTCTGATAATGTTGCCATTGTTGTTAATAATAATGGCTTACGCGCCGGAACTCGTTTTAATGATAATCTGGAATTAATTGAACATGTTCCACAGGGCCACAAAGTGGCCCTGGTTGATATCGCTAAATCAGGCGCAATCATCCGCTATGGCGAAATTATCGGGTATGCACTGCGCGATATTGCCCAAGGAAGCTGGATTGACGAATCCCTGGTCGAATTGCCTCAGGCTCCCGCACTGGAAACCCTACCGCTGGCGACCAAAATTCCCCCCGCACTTCCTCCGCTGGAAGGCTACACCTTTGAAGGTTACCGCAACGTCGATGGCAGCGTAGGTACGAAAAATCTGCTAGGTATTACCACCAGCGTACACTGCGTCGCGGGCGTGGTGGACTATGTGGTCAAAATTATCGAGCGAGATTTATTACCTAACTACCCCAATGTGGATGGTGTGGTCGCGCTCAATCATCTCTATGGCTGCGGTGTGGCAATCAATGCCCCCGCCGCCGTCGTTCCCATCCGCACCATTCACAATCTGGCGTTGAACCCGAATTTTGGCGGCGAGATACTGGTGGTGGGTCTGGGCTGTGAAAAATTACAGCCGGAGCGCCTACTAGAAGGGACACCTGATGTGCAGGCCATCTCTCTCGACGATACCAGCATTGTCCGTTTGCAGGATGAACACCACGTTGGCTTCAGATCAATGGTGGATGACATTCTGACGATGGCAGACAAGCACCTGCAACAATTGAACAAACGTCAGCGTGAGACTTGCCCAGCCTCAGAATTGGTTGTTGGCATGCAGTGTGGCGGCAGTGATGCTTTCTCTGGCGTCACCGCAAACCCTGCCGTTGGTTTTGCCTCCGACCTGCTGGTACGCTGCGGCGCAACCGTCATGTTCTCCGAAGTAACCGAAGTGCGTGACGCCATTCATCTGTTAACACCGCGCGTTATCAACGAAGAAGTCGGTAAACGTCTGTTGGAAGAGATGGCCTGGTACGATAACTATCTCGACAGCGGCCAGACTGACCGTAGCGCCAACCCATCGCCGGGCAACAAAAAAGGCGGCCTCGCGAACGTGGTGGAAAAAGCGCTCGGATCCATCGCCAAATCAGGCACCAGCGCGATTGTCGAAGTTCTGTCTCCTGGTCAGCGTCCCACCAAACGCGGGTTGATTTATGCAGCAACACCAGCCAGCGACTTTGTGTGCGGTACTCAGCAACTCGCTTCCGGCATCACCGTACAAGTCTTCACCACCGGTCGCGGCACGCCTTATGGCCTACTGGCCGTACCCGTGATCAAAATGGCGACCCGTACCGCGTTGGCAAACCGCTGGCACGATCTGATGGATATTGATGCCGGTACAATTGCTACCGGAGAGGCGACGATCGAAGACGTCGGCTGGCAGCTTTTCCACTTCATTTTAGATATTGCCAGCGGCAAGAAGAAAACCTGGTCCGATCAATGGGGACTTCATAATGCACTGGCCGTTTTCAACCCAGCCCCAGTAACCTGATTATCTTTTTCCGCAGGCCAGCGCCATTCTCCGGCCTGCGGATGGCATTATTTGATCTACAATAAATTCAGCTTTAATAAAAACCGAGGAAAGGCAGAAATTAAAACAACAAACATCAATGCAGCAACATTTAAATTCACTCACGTAAAGAAAAAATAAAAAAAAATTAACAATAAGTTCTTCTCATCGTCAATTACTTCTATACAGAACACATTTCTAGTAAACCCGCTATGTGCTCCTCACCTATTTTTAATCATTTTTTCTCTGATTATTTATTACCAATAATATGAATCAATTGACAGGTAATCGTCCTCATCATAAATTTACACGTGCTGAAAAAGCGTGCTAACACTGATGAAACATTTGTTACAAATATACAGTTACAAAATTGCCATCACGCACAATATAGGGTCAATAGTTCGCTCATTATAAATAATGCATAACATTATTTTATATAAGTGAGCAAATCACCCAAAAAAATTCAGTATACCCATTTGAGTAATTTGAATATTTACACAGCAATATGCCTGACAGATTTCACGGTAGCGTCACGCGGCAGCCTTGTCACGTTTCAGCCTCTGGAATAACCAGAATCGCTGAGGCGGGAAAAGCAGCCAGCATGGCAGAACCGGGAAACTGAGCGGGATACGTACGCCGGGGTTTCTAATGAGATTAAATACACCTGTTACACAGCAGGAGTATCTGTTAGACATGGACACCATATTGATGTCCACAACAAATATTCACAGCCACATTACCTATGCCAACTCTGCCTTCATTAAGGTTAGCGGTTTTTCTGAAGAGCAGCTCATCAACCAACCTCACAATATTGTGCGTCATCCAGATATGCCCGTGGAAGCCTATGCAGACCTGTGGTTTACGCTTAAACAAGGCGATAGCTGGACCGGATTAGTCAAAAACCGCCGTAACAACGGCGACCATTACTGGGTTCGCGCTAACGTTACACCGGTTTACCAACAAGAACAGCTTGCGGGCTATATCTCGGTACGTAACACGCCCAATGCCGAAGAAATAAAAGCGGCCGAAATGCTGTATAGCGCCGTGCAGAAGAAACAGGCAGGAAGTCGCAAGTTCTATAAAGGACTGGTCGTTCGCACCGGACTCTTTTCTCCACTGTCGATCTTGCAGAAACTATCAGTTCGCTGGCGCTTACGTATCGCGATATTAGCGGTGGGACTAATCCCTGCACTGTGTGCTTTCAGTGGCATGAATCCGCTATGGCTGATGGCATTGACGCTGTTACTCATCATCATCATGGATCAGTTTCTACAGCAGCAAATTGCACAACCAATCAGGATGATACTCAAACAGGCTCAGCATGTCGTATCCGGCCGTAAGGTAAAGCATATCCACCTCAATCGAGTAGACGAAATTGGCTTGCTGCTACGTTCGGTTAACCAGTTTGGCCTGAACCTGCACTCGCTTGTCGACGACGTGAGTACGCAGGTCAACGGCATCACCAGCGTCAGCCATAAACTGGCGGAAAACAATGTCGATCTGAATACCCGAACAGAGGAAACATCGGCGAATCTGCAACAAACCGCCGCCGCCATTGAAGAAATTACCGTTGCCGTGCAGCAAAGCTCAGAAACCGCGGCGCAAGCCACAACCATGGCAGAAGCCGCCAGCAGTACCGCCCTTAAAGGTGGCAATATTATGAAGGAAACCATCGGTATGATGGATTCCATCTCCAGCGCCAGCGATAAAATCGTTGATATCATTGGCGTGATAGACAGTATTGCCTTCCAGACAAATATCCTTGCGCTGAACGCCGCCGTTGAAGCCGCCCGCGCGGGCGTACAAGGACGGGGATTTGCCGTGGTGGCTGCCGAGGTCCGTAATTTAGCGCAGCATTCCGCCTCTGCGGCCAAAGAGATTAAAACGTTGATCGACGCCAACGTCGAAAGTGTGAAACAGGGCAGCACAATGGTCGAGAACGCGGGCAAGCATATCAGCGACATCGTTGATGAAGTCCTACAGGTCTCCACCATGATCAAAGAGATCAGCAACGCAACGCATGAGCAAACCTCAGCATTGGGTCTGATCAATACCTCGATTGCACAGATAGAACAAATGACACAGCGCAATACCGATATGGTTACGCACTCGACAGAAGCGGCTGAAGGGCTAAATCTTCAGGCAAGGCGGCTGAATAGCGCGATTAACGTGTACGGTAGTTAACTGGCGTCATTTCATCAATATCGCTGGCAAGGGAGTAAGGAAACACTCTTGCCATCCCCCTTCTATTTCCCTCCAGTACGCGTATAGCAGCCCTTACGATTTGTAAGTTTTTCGTAAAGAAAATAGCGATACAGCCGATAGTGATCGAAGAATTGACTTATTTCAGGAGGAAGTGATGTCCAACGATATCAGCCAGATTACCATGAATACGGTGTCAAAAGTCGCGGCAACCCCTACAGCCAGCAAGAGTAAGGCTGCATCGACTACAGAAAGTAAGGCTGCGCCAGCGGCCAGTAGTGGTGCTCAACAAAAAATTGCCGCATTACAAAATCAAATCAAAGAGCTAAGCAAAAAGCTAAAAGATCTGGGTGAATCGGCCGCCAATGCGCAAAGTGAAAACGAGCGCAAACTCATTAAGCAGCAGCAGCAGATGATCCAAGCGCAAATACAGGCGCTCTATGCCGAAATTGCCCGCATTCAAAAAGAAGAAGCTGAAAAGAAAGCGATTGAAGCAGCTTCAAAAGCAACATCACAACAACCTGAAAATAAAGAAAAAAAAGGTGGTGTTGATATCTACGTCTGATCGCAATTTCTGACGTATTCCCCTCTTTCTTCCCCTCGCTTTCCTGAAAGATACACTTTGTTACATTAGCTATCAGGAAAGTGAGTCTTTCATGTTTCATTGCCAACAATTCCACCTTCGAGAAAGTGTTTAAATTGCCGATATAAGAGCTTGTACCCCTAATAATTCGGGTATATCGACATATTTTCAGGAGGGAAGATGTCAAACACAATAAGCAGTATTAGCGTATCGACAACAACAGCAAGCAGCAGTAAAAGCAGTAGCACCTCAGAGCAACAGATTGCGCAGCTAACCAAGCAGGTCCAGGCGCTCACCAAACAGGTGAGTAAGCTGACCGAATCGGCTTCTAGCGCAGAAAGTGATGAAGATCGTAAACTGATCGAACAACAGCAACAGGCAATTCAGGCTCAGATCCAAGCGTTACAAGCGCAAATTGCTCGTTTGCAAAGTGAAAAATCAGAACAGCAATCTGATTCCTCTTCTACAACGCAAAATGCTAAACAAGAAGGCGTTAACCGCCCAACCGAAGACAACAAGATTAATATCTACGTATAGTCTGTGTCAGGGATGGCATAACCAGTAAACGTAAAAGGTCGCTTCATTGAAACGACCTTTTTTTCGTCGGGTATTCCGCCAGAAAATGGATAATCAGGAACGGAGTCGCTTCAGCGGCGTGACCAACCCTTGCAGACCCTCTATCTTGATTGCCAGCGTGATTTGCATCAATTCCCCTAAACGACCATGAGGAAATTCATCCTTACGGGAGAACCACAGCAGGTACTCTTCCGGTAAATCAATCAGCACTCGCCCTTTATATTTACCAAAAGGCATCTGCATCGTGGCAATCTCTACCAGGTCTTCTTTTTCCACCCGCTTTTACTCCCAATAGCCTAGTCGTTTCAGGTTCGAGATACACGGAGCGACCACGAGGCGAGATTCCCATACAGAATCTCATCCCCGTATTTCTCCTATAATGGGCTTCCGTCACCGAGATTATCCAATAGTCGGATCATTTCTGCCTCATCGATCACCGGGATCCCCAACTCCTGCGCCTTCGCCAGTTTAGAGCCTGCGGCTTCACCAGCAATCACCATATCGGTTTTCTTCGAGACGCTGCCGCTCACTTTTGCCCCCAACGCCGTTAACCGATCTTTGGCTTCATCACGTGACAGAATACTCAGCGAGCCGGTCAATACCACCGTTTTCCCCGCAAATGGGCTGTCGATCTCTTCAGCATTGACGATCTGAACCTCGGGCCAGTGGATGTTGATGCCTGCGGGATCGGTCAGCTCGCGGATCACAGTTTGGTTGTGCTCTTCCTCAAGGAAGTGGCGCACATGTGCGGCGACAACTTTACCGACATCCGGCACGTCCAGCAGCGCTTCTTCATTGGCAGCAAAAAGCGCCTCCAGTGAACCAAAGTGAGATGCTAGATTGGCAGCCGTCGATTCACCAACGTCACGAATTCCCAACGCGTATAGAAAACGCGCCAGCGTTGTACTTTTCGCCTTTTCCAATGCATTGACCAGATTCGTCGCAGACTTCGGCCCCATGCGATCCAGCCCCGTCATGATCCCGGCACTCAGGCGAAACAGATCGGCTGGCGTTTTGACGTACTCTTTTTCCACCAGTTGATCGATGATCTTGTCTCCCATGCCTTCAACATCCAGCGCACGGCGAGAAACAAAGTGCTTCAACGCCTCTTTGCGCTGAGCACCACAGATCAAGCCACCGGTACAGCGCGTGACGGCTTCCCCTTCAACACGTTCAACGTCAGATCCACACACAGGGCAAGCAGCAGGGAAAACGATCGGTTGCACCGTTTCGGGCCGTTCAGATTCAACAATACCGACGATCTGCGGGATCACATCCCCCGCCCGACGTACAATCACGCGATCGCCAATCTGCAAACCTAGCCGCTCGATTTCATCGGCATTATGCAGCGTAGCGTTGCTGACAATCACCCCGGCCACGGCGACCGGCTCCAGACGCGCAACGGGCGTAATCGCTCCCGTCCGCCCAACCTGAAACTCGACATCTCGCACCCAGGTCAGCTGTTCCTGTGCGGGGAATTTAAACGCTACCGCCCAGCGAGGCGCACGGGCAACGAAGCCTAATCGTTCCTGCAACGCCAGCGAGTCAACTTTGACGACAACGCCGTCAATATCAAAGCCTAACGCGCTGCGGGTCTGTTCAATCTGACGATAAAAATCGAGCACCTCGGCTGGGCCGGTGCATAGCTTGATTCTGTCGCTAACCGGCAGTCCCCACGCCTTGAACTGCATCAGGCGCTCCCAGTGACTTGCAGGCAGTTCCCCACCTTCCAGTAGGCCGACGCCATAGCAGAAGAAAGTCAGCGGACGCTTAGCGGTAATGCGTGGATCGAGCTGGCGCAGCGATCCGGCGGCAGCGTTACGTGGGTTAGCAAAGACTTTGCTCCCTGTACGGCGAGCCTCTTCGTTTAACTTCTCAAAGCCGCCGTGTTTCATAAACACTTCGCCACGGACTTCAACACGGCGCGGAATATTTTCTCCCTCAAGACGCAGCGGGATCGCCCCAACGGTACGGATGTTACTGGTGATATTTTCCCCGGTCGTTCCATCTCCACGCGTGGCAGCCTGAACCAGTACGCCATCTTCATACAACAAGCTGACAGCCAAGCCATCCAGTTTCAGTTCGCAGCAGAATGTCAGGTCGTCCCCGTTCTTCAGCCTGTCGCCAATTCGCTTGCTGAAAGCCAGATAGCTTTCTTCGTCAAACACGTTATCCAGCGATAACATTGGCACTTCATGGCGTACCTGCTCAAATGCTGCCAGCGGTGCAGCACCAACGCGCTGCGTGGGAGAATCGCTGGTCACCAATTCTGGGCGATCCGCCTCCAATGCTTTCAGTTCCTGCATGAGTTTGTCATATTCGATATCAGGAATTTCAGGTGCATCTTCAACGTGATATTTGTATTCGTGATGGCGCAAGACCCGGCGCAATTCCGCTACCCGCAGTGCAACCGCATTCACTTCGGCTGGTTCTTTCTTCACTGGTTTCATACCTGTTTTATCTGACGTGTCGCCCTGTTGGCGCTATGATTTTTATGATCCTCGCCCGTAATAGGCTAGGGCGAGAATCATTAACTTGCGGTCTGAACAGCATCGATGCCGTCAGTGATCTATTTTAAGATTGGGACGTGCTGGCTTTAATCGTGTTGATGATATTTGTCGTAGAGCAACCGTCCTCAAAATTCAGGACTTTCACTTCACCGCCGTTGGCCCAGACCTCTTCACTACCGGCAATTTCATGTGGCTGATAGTCGCCACCTTTCACCAGAATGTCTGGCAGGATACTAGCAATCAGACGCTGAGGCGTATCTTCTTCAAACGGCACGACCCAGTCGACAGCTTCCAACGCACCTAACACGATCATCCGCTGCGGCAGCGGATTGACGGGTCGGGTCGGCCCCTTCAGGCGTTTAGTAGATGCATCGCTGTTTACCGCAACGATTAGCCGATCGCCAAGTTTACGGGCATTGGCCAGATAAGACACATGTCCGGCATGCAGAATATCGAAGCAGCCATTGGTCATCACAATTTTTTCGCCACGCTGACGCGCCAGTTCAACGGCATGTTTCAGCTGTTCTTCGGTCATCACGCCAAATCCGGTTTCGGCACGGCCGCGGATAGCATTTTCCAACTCAATCGGCGTGACCGTTGATGTTCCCAACTTACCAACAACGACACCTGCGGCGGCATTCGCCAGGAAACAGGCTTCTTCCAGCGGATTCCCCGCCGCCAGAGCCGCCGCCAGAACACCAATCACCGTGTCGCCTGCACCCGTCACGTCATACACTTCCTGCGCCTGAGTCGGCAAATGCAGCGGTGCTTTGCCCGGCTGTAGTAGCGTCATTCCTTGCTCGGAACGAGTAATCAGCAGCGCGGACAGATCGTAATCGGCCACCAGTTGCATACCACGCTCAACCAGCTCTTCTTCCGTTTTACAACGACCTGCAACCGCTTCAAATTCAGACAGATTCGGCGTCAGCAGCGTCGCACCGCGGTAACGGGAAAAATCCGTGCCTTTCGGGTCAATCAGTACCGGAACGCCAGCTGCTTTTGCCGTCTGAATCATGGATTGTACATGCGCTAATGCGCCTTTCGCATAGTCAGACAGCACCAGCGCGCCAATTTTTGGCAGTGCCAGTTGGATACGTTCGAGAATAGGCTGAGGATCAATCCCCTCAAAACCCTCTTCGAAATCCAGTCGGATCAGTTGCTGATTGCGCGACAGTACGCGCAGCTTGGTAATCGTCGGATGCGTAGGAACAGAGACAAAGTCACACTTCACGTTCACTTCGCCAAGTTTGGCATTCAGTGCGCGTGCAGCGTCATCAATGCCCGTTAAGCCCACCAGACGCGACCCCGCGCCCAATGCTGCGATGTTCATTGCGACGTTCGCCGCGCCGCCCGGGCGCTCTTCGATCGTATCAACTTTGACCACAGGCACTGGTGCCTCTGGTGAAATTCGGCTGGTCGGCCCATACCAGTAACGATCCAGCATGACATCACCAACCACCAACACACCCGCATGACGGAAATCAGGCAGCGTTACTTTCATCCTCTACTCCAGGCTTATTTCGCATAATGCGCGTAATAATATCATAGGCACTCTGATTACACGTCACCGCTCCGAATATCTTCGCTGAGCGTTTGACCACGTATAGTGGGAAACTTACTCGCCCATCAGCCATTTATTCCAACTCACCAACACCTGCTCCCGCTCCGCCACAAACCGATCCTTGCTAACCCGCCCAGACAGTTCCTGCAAAGCCAGATGGTGCAGTTCATTGCGCATCGTGACGTAGGCCAGCTTGAGCGCGTTAGCTTCACTCTCTTCCATCACGCCATACTGTGCCATCAGCTCTAGAATACGCACATTGTCTGACCAGCGAGTCAAACGCGGTTCCTGAGCAGCGTAGCGCAGCACCAGATACTGGGCGATAAATTCGATATCCGTAATGCCGCCCGCATCCGTTTTGATATCAAAGAGTGATTTGTCTTTGTTCGCCAAATGCTGACGCATTTTTTCGCGCATTTCACGCACTTCAGTTCGCAAGGTATCTGCATCCCGCTCTGCACAGAGGATACTGCGGCGAATAGACTCAAATGTTTGCTGCACGCCGCTTTCGCCGTACACCATACGCGCGCGCACCAGCGCCTGATGCTCCCACGTCCACGCCTCATTACGCTGATAATCATCAAACGCTTCAACCGTGCTTACCAACATGCCAGCCGCGCCCGATGGCCGTAAACGAGCATCCACTTCATACAGAATGCCTGATGACGTCCGAGTGCTAAACAGGTGCATCACACGCTGTGCAAGACGTAGATAAAACTGACGACCATCAATACTGCGTTCGCCATCCGTCATCACGTCCGACGGACAATCCAGCAGGAACACCAGATCCAGATCGGAGCTATACCCCAGTTCCCATCCCCCGAGCTTGCCATAGGCAATAACGGCAAACCCACGGCCTTCACGATGCTGCAAGTGGGATGGCTGGCCGTAGCGCACCACCATCTGCCCCCACGCCTGCTGAACCACTGCGGCAATAATCGCTTCCGCTAAATACGTTAAGTGATCGCTCACTTTCATCACCGGCAGTACGCCACCGATATCCCCTGCGGCGATGCGTAGCTGTTGTGACTGCTTGAACTGACGAACTGCTTCCAACTGCTGTTCTTCATCGTCCTCAGGAACGCGCATCAAATACTGGCGTAGCTCATCGGCGTACGCGCCAGGCGCCGTCGGCTGATACAGCGTTGACGCATCGAGCAATTCATCCAACAGCAGGGGGTAACGCGCCAGTTGGCTGGCAACCATCGGCGAAGCCGCACACAGACGAATCAACTGAGCCAGTGCAGCACGAGACTCCAGCAACAACTCAAGATAGGTCGTACGTGTGACGATCCCTAACAGCAGCGGGGTCAAACGAGACAGCACCGTGTCCGCCTCCTGGCGGGCACAGACTTCTGCCAGCAAACAGGGCATGAGCTGATCCAGAACATCGCGCCCACGCGGCCCTATCGTGCGTTTCGCCACATCATGGCGGAATTCCACAATCGTCCGCATCAGTTTTTCACGCACAGTTTCCGTGAGATGCGGCGTCAGTGGCGCTAATTCGCCATCATCCAGCGTGTCCTGCCATAGGCTGCTATAGCTGCCATGTTCGGGGATATCGTTGTTATCCGGCGCATCATCGCCAATCAGGTCATCAAATACGTGGCGCACCGCCTGCATATGCTGTGACAGCATGGATTGCAGTGTGTCCCAGTTGTCGAAACCCATTCCCCATGCTAATCGCTGCTGATTCAGCTCATCACTCGGCAGCGTTTGCGTCTGCTCATCGGCAATCGCCTGCAACAGGTTTTCCAGACAGCGCAGAAACAGATAAGAAGTACTAAGATCGAGCACCTGCTGCGGAGTTAATAGCCCCAACGTTCCCACATGCTGGAGCGTAGGCAGCAGTGAACGCCCCTGTAGCCCAGGTTCACGTCCGCCGCGAATCAGTTGGAAAACCTGCGTGATAAATTCAATTTCACGAATCCCACCTGCGCCCAATTTGATGTTGTTACGCAGATCCCGGCGCCGAACTTCGCGAGCAATCATGCCCTTCATATTTCGTAAGGACTGGATCACACTAAAATCAATATAACGACGAAAGACGAAGGGCTTCAGCGTACTGCGCAGTTCCTGACTGTAGGCATCATCCATTCCCCCCATCAGACGCGCTTTAACCATCGCGTAGCGTTCCCAGTCGCGCCCCTGTTCCTGATAATAATCTTCCATGGCCGCAAAGCTGAGCACCAATGGGCCACTGTCGCCAAAGGGACGTAACCGCATGTCCACACGGTAAACAAAACCATCGACAGTCGGCTGATCCAGTACCTTAATGAGCCGCTGCCCCAGACGCGTGAA
The DNA here is from genome assembly GCF_004137795.1 of Pectobacterium zantedeschiae. Lineage (GTDB taxonomy): Bacteria > Pseudomonadota > Gammaproteobacteria > Enterobacterales > Enterobacteriaceae > Pectobacterium > Pectobacterium zantedeschiae. The sequence goes on along the minus strand of NZ_NWTM01000002.1, from coordinate 527,715 downwards.
GAACTGCGCGTTATCCAGCTCGCGCCGCCCGCCTTGCGTATGGCCATTTTCGGGATAGACGAAGATCAGATCGATGTCCGAAGAGAAGTTAAGCTCTCCTCCCCCCAATTTTCCCATACCCAGGATCAGCAGAGGCTGAGCCAGCCCCTGAGCATTGCAAGGCGTGCCCCACTCACGGCAACAGGCCTGATATAGCCAGCTTCTGGCCGCCACAATTATCACCTCGGCCAGTTCACTCAACTGACGCAACGTGTGTTCCGTCGTACTGGTTTGCAGCGCCTGTGACCACGCAATTCGCGTCAACATATGCCGACGAAACCGACGCAAGGTCGCCATCAACGCATTTTCGTCGTTAACATCGGCCAATGCATGGCTCAACCAGTCGGCGTAGTGCTGCCACTCTTCGGGCTGTGGCGGCTGCTGATGAATTCCTTGCCACCAGTCAGGATGCAGCGCAAGTGCATCACTGACAAAATCACTCAATGCCAAAACAGCCGCGTCGCTGTCTGTTATCGGTTCATCAGGCGCCGCCTCCCGCAAACGTGACAATGCACGCTGAGATTGTTCCGTCAAAAGCACAGGTAAAGCGGGCAAAGGAAGTATCGACATGGGGGTTCCCTTGATGCGCCGCCTATCTTCACTGACAAGCGGCAGTTAACGATTACTGTGATGGTCCACCGCTATGCAGCCAGAACGGGGACAGGGTCAACACGGCTTTACGATAGGCTTCCAGATACACAGAAGGAGCCTGTCCGGCAGCGATCCGCTCAATGTCCTGTAGCAGCGTCTGCCAGTGTTCAACGTAGGCTTCCACTTGCTCCACCGGGTAGGCACCAGATAAGAGAAGAAAAGCGTAGATATTACGTTGCAGACGGGGGATTTGCTGTTCGTACTGCGCTTCCGTCAATTTAGAAGAAAAGGCGCTTTTCAGCTCAGCCGTACTCCGGCTTAGCATAATGTCGGCAAAGCGTTTGAACGATCCCTGTAACTTAACGCGATCTTTCTTATCCATATGGTCACACCAGCCAGATTCGACTAGCCAGGAAGTTAGTACCAACTTACTTTGCAGATAGTCGGCGCTGTAACACACCTCTGCTCCATTAGGGGCTTGTAGCCGAGCCTCCAGGCTGGCAAGCGCAGAGCGGAAAAGCGTAGTGACCTTGCGTAACACGACGCCCCCCACCAGCACCAACATTTCACGCATCATTGCGCTGGCCTGCGGCAGAGCTTCACGAGCAGAGGAATTCCCTCTGACCCAAAGTTCTTCATGGTATTGCCAGTGACTCAACGCGAGTTCCAGCGCTGCGCGGATGGCCTGATCGATGTTGGTTTTGGGATCCACAACCAATCGATTGAGAGGAAGACACTCGCGAACCGGATTACCTTTAGCCAGATGATAGCCGCGTGCCGCCTTACTAAGGCTGCCCTGGCGCATACCACCAAACTCCGCGATTTCCTTTGCCAAGGCCAGCAAATGGGTGGTCTGCCCCACCTTAAGTTCCATCTCCAGTTCGCACAGTGGTTCACTCAGATCGCCTGCGCGAATCTCGCCACGATCCAACGCAACCTCAATCACGCTTTGGTAGTAAGTAAACACCCACTTTTCACGTGTAAAATCCGTGCTAAACAGCGGGTTAAGCGACGATTGCAACACTTCAACATCGCAATCTTCTGGCCAGACTTCCGCTGGAAACAGGCTAAGATCCAGTTCTGCTTTCTCCAGCGCAACGTTATATTCAGGGTGTTGGTGCAGCCCACCAATCACCTTACCGGCTGTTTTCGCCGTCATTTCGTAGCGTTCATTTTCGCCACGAATACGCAGACCAATACCGTTACGACGCAGATAATTATCCGCCGTTTCATAATAGGTATTGCTCAAACGCTGAGCACGCATGTGCTCATACTGGCTATAATCACTTTCCCACTCAGCCAGTTGCGTCAGCAGCGACTCAACGCTGTCGGGATGAACAATAAATTTCAGTTCAATTTCTTCACTCATAGCATTCACAACACCAAGACCGCGTTCATTATCATGTCAGTAAATAACATTTTACTTCACCTTACTACCCTTACCGCACACACTCTTTTTCACCTGCGAACAAGCGCGCATTTCTTATGCAAACCTGCCATCCGCTACGCTGACTTCTCCCTGTTTAAACAGGCGGCATACCGTCTTCTAAGAACCCGTCCCCATAGGCGTTATGGGTATAGCCCAAGCCCAAAATGACAAGTGAAATAGCCCTAACGGGTAGGTTCTAAGACTGTTCTCATTTCGGTTTATACATTGCCTCGTCAGACTTAAGCCTCTACTATCAGACCACCATTAACGCAACATGATGATCTTATGCAGAAATTAGGCTTAATCTGTTTTACTTTGTTTTCACTCACGCTGAGTTGGACCGCACAGGCGGAAGAAAAACGCTACATTTCCGATGAATTATTGACCTATGTCCACAGTGGGCCAGGCAATCAATACCGTATTGTCGGCACGGTGAATGCTGGCACTGAGGTCACGCTACTCAGCGTTAATGAAAGCGCGGGCTATGCGCAGATTCGTGATGATAAAAACCGTACCACCTGGATTCCTCTTGACCAGCTTAGCGATACGCCAAGCCTGCGCACACGAGTACCAGAGCTGGAAAAACAGGTAAAAGACCTGACTGACAAACTGAATAATATCGATCAGACCTGGAATCAGCGTACCGCTGATATGCAGCAGAAAGTCTCTGCAAGTGATAGTGTTATTAACGGGTTACGTCAGGAAAATCAGGATCTGAAAACACAGCTTATCGTCGCACAGAAGAAAGTCAGTGCGGCGAATGTCCAGCTTGACGATAAGCAGCGCACCATCATTCTACAGTGGTTTATGTATGGCGGCGGTGTTGCTGGCATAGGTTTGCTGCTGGGTCTGCTGTTGCCGCATATCATCCCCCGCAAAAAGAAAAATGACCGCTGGATGAGCTAACCGGAATACGTGCCTGCTTTTGCAGGCATTTTTCTCTGTGACCAACGTGACGGCGCAAAGATGGTAGTATGTTATGAAGTATTGGTTATTTATTCAGGAGCCCGACGTTGAAGATTTACCTTGTCGGCGGCGCTGTTCGGGACAGCCTGCTGGGTTTACCCGTCACTGAGAAAGATTGGGTAGTGGTCGGCGCTACGCCAGAGCACCTGCTTGCGCAGGGCTACCAGCAGGTCGGAAAAGATTTTCCCGTCTTCTTACACCCCGTCAGCCGCGATGAATACGCACTCGCTCGTACCGAGCGTAAGTCTGGCAAAGGCTACACCGGATTTGTCTGTCACGCCGAACCAGATGTCACTTTAGAGCAGGATTTGCTCCGCCGCGATTTGACCATCAATGCCATAGCTCGTACCGAGCAGGGCGATCTGGTCGATCCTTATCACGGCCGTCGCGATCTCGAGAATCGCCTACTGCGCCACGTCTCCGAAGCCTTTAGCGAAGATCCGTTACGGGTTCTGCGTGTCGCCCGTTTTGCCGCGCGTTTTGCTCATCTCGGCTTCCAGATTGCAGAAGAAACCATGGCGCTAATGCAAAAAATGGCGCATGAAGGCGAGCTGGCTTACCTAACGCCAGAACGCGTCTGGAAAGAGACGGAAAAGGCGCTCGGTACGTCGTCGCCAGATGTCTATTTTCAGGTGCTGCGTGACTGCGGCGCACTGGCCGTGCTGTTTCCTGAAATTGATAATCTCTATGGCGTGCCCGCCCCTGCAAAATGGCACCCGGAAATCGATACCGGTATTCATACCATGATGACGGTGGCCATGGCCGCACGCCTCAGCCCTGAGATTGACGTACGTTTTGCCACACTGTGTCACGATGTAGGAAAAGGGCTAACGCCGCCCGAACTGTGGCCACGGCATCATGGACACGGTCCTGCGGGCGTCAAGCTGGTTGAAGCACTCTGTCAGCGCCTACGCGTACCTAATCCGATTCGCGATTTGGCAAAGCTGGTTGCGGAATACCATGACCTGATTCATACCGTGCAGATACTGCAACCTAAAACCCTGATGAAGTTATTTGATGCGATTGACGTCTGGCGCAAGCCGCAGCGTCTGGAACAGCTCGCGCTGACTAGCGAAGCCGATGCCAGAGGCCGAGCTGGTTTTGAAGAAAATCCTTATCCACAAGGGGATTACTTGCGTGAAGCCTTCCACGTCGCCAGCCAGGTCAGCAGTGCAAGCGTTGTCGCCGATGGTTTTAAGGGCATTGACGTGCGCAATGAACTGGTACGCCGCCGTATTCATGCACTGGCAGACTGGAAAGCACAACAGCCGGATATATCCGGCACGCCCTGAAAAAAGAGGCCACGCTAATGCGTGGCCTCTTTTTTATATAGCGTTAACCTAAACTCTCAGTCTTACATAAACACCATGTAAACCACGCCCGCGACGATGAAACGGTAAATCGCGAAGGGGATAAACGAGATGCGTTTGATGATTGTCAGGAAGGTTTTAATCGCGATCAGCGCCACGACAAACGCCGTCACGAAGCCAACGGCAAACATCGGCACATCAGCCAGCGACAGGAAGTGCCAGCTTTTATACAGATCCAGAACGGTCGCACCCATCATCATGGGAACCGCCAGGATAAAAGAGAACTCAGAAGCCGCATAACGGCTTACGCCCATCAGCATCCCGCCGGAAATGGTTGCCCCCGAACGTGAAAAACCGGGCCACAGCGCCAGACATTGAAAACAGCCAATCATAAATGCCTGCCGATGAGTAATATCATCCAGCCCCACGGCACGCGGCTCTTTTGGCTTGAACCATTCTGCGGCTAGCAGCAGGAAGCCCCCGATAACCAGCGCATACATCACGTTCTGTGGATAAAACAATGATTTGATCACGTCATGGAAAACCAGACCAAGTACCACCGCAGGGATCATCGCCAACAGGATATGCGTCAGTTTAAGACGCCCAGCGGTTTTTCCCTCATGCGGAACCTCACCGAAATGAATACCAATCAGGCCAAAGAGACGACGCCAAAACATGACGACAACTGCAAGAATTGAACCAAGCTGGATAATGACTTCAAACGTCTTGGCTTTCTCATCAACAAACCCTAACCAATGACCAACAATAATCATGTGCCCCGTAGACGATACGGGCAAAAACTCGGTCAGTCCTTCGACCACGCCAAGAATAAATGCGATTATTAACGAATGCAGGTCAGTCATCTAAAAATCCTTGCCTCTAATAAAAACGAAAATGCAGCCCATAAAAAAGCGGCCACGTACTTTCGCGAGCCGCTACAAGTGGCTTATAGACTATTCAGGTTACGATTTAGTTGCACGTAAACCCGTATTTATTCTGTTAAATCAGATTTATCGTGCGCCACGCTCAATAATGACCCCAACCTGACGCGCCTGCGCGACTGCGCCCGGCTTGCTAAGCTTGATGCGCAGCCAGGGAATGGAGAAGCGCAGCATCAACATGTGTGCGACTTCCTCAGCAACACGCTCCACCAGAGCAAAACGCTGGTTTGCCACATAGGCAATCACCGCATCGCTGACATCAGCATAGCTCAGGCAGTCCTTAACATCGTCACTGGCTGCTGCCTGGCGGTTATCCCAGCCCATTTCGATATCGAACACCAGTTTCTGCTGGATAGTCTGTTCCCAATCGTAAACACCAATGGTAGTGACTACAGTAAGTTCTTCAATAAATACGATATCCATCACGCCGTTCTCTGTTTTTGTCGCTGTCGGATACCACTTCCGACGGAATGTGCGTATTATCCACAGATGAGAAGAGTAAAACGACCCTTATTAAACGGAATCGCGTTATGAGTGTTACCGCGCTTGGTATGATGTTAATCGCGTATCTGTGTGGCTCTGTTTCCAGTGCGATTTTGTTTTGCAGAATTGCTGGGCTGCCCGATCCGCGTCAGCATGGCTCTGGCAATCCCGGAGCCACTAACGTATTGCGTATTGGCGGCAAAGCTGCCGCAGCAACCGTGTTGGTTTTTGACATTCTGAAAGGCATGTTGCCAGTTTGGGCTGCTTACGCGCTGGGCGTTGCTCCGCTGTACCTCGGGTTAACTGCCATCGCCGCCTGCCTCGGCCATATCTATCCAGTCTTTTTCCACTTTCGCGGGGGTAAAGGCGTGGCAACTGCTCTTGGCGCTATCGCTCCAATCGGTTGGGATCTGACGGGTCTGATGACCGGTACCTGGCTACTGACCGTATTGTTGAGCGGCTATTCCTCGCTCGGTGCCATTGTTAGTGCGCTCATCGCACCGTTTTATGTCTGGTGGTTCAAGCCACAATTTACCTTCCCCGTCGCCATGCTCTCTTGCCTGATCCTGATGCGTCACCACGACAATATCCAACGCCTATGGCGAGGGCAGGAAAGTAAAATCTGGGATAAGCTGCGCAAGAAGAAAAAACCGGAAGACGAGAATACGTCCTCCGAAGAGTGAAAAGTAAGGCAAAAAATATATCCCCTATATAATTCGAGTTGCAGGCAGGCGGCGACGCAGTGACAAATCGGTTCTTGACCGATTTGAACAGCGCTAGCGCTGGCCCGAAGGGTGGACCCCATTTATGAGGTCCATTAATCCCCAGGAGCTTACATCAGTAAGTGACTGGGGTGAGCGAGGACAAATTGGTTTAACCAATTTGAACGCCGTTTACGGCGGCCCTTCAGGGCGAGGCTCAGAGATGAGCCGAGTATTGCCAACGCACATGCAGCTTGAAGTATGACGGGGATATTAGAATCGGCCGATGGCGGCAAACTCCTGCGACTGCACTTTAAACTGTGCCATGCTTTCTGCTAACAGACGCGCCTGATCCTCTAATGAGCGCGTAGCCGCTGCGGATTCTTCGACCAAAGATGCATTTTGCTGTGCAACCTCATCCATCTGCGATACCGCCAGATTCACCTGCCCAATGCCATTACTCTGCTCACGCGTTGCCGTTGAAATCTCACGCATTAGCGATGTCACACGTGCCACCGCGTCAGAAACGTCATTCATCGTTTCGCCCGCCATTTTTGCCATAACGGTGCCCTCACTGACGCGGCTCTGGGATTCTTCCATCAGCGTTTTTATCTCTTTCGCCGATTGCGCGCTGCGCTGCGCCAGGTTACGGACTTCACCCGCCACGACAGCAAAGCCACGCCCCTGCTCACCTGCCCGCGCAGCTTCAACCGCCGCATTCAGCGCCAGGATATTGGTCTGGAACGCGATGCCGTCAATCACTGCCAGAATATCGCCAATACGTGCGGAGCTACTGGAGATCATTTGCATCTTCTCGATCATGTTCCCCACAGTTTCGCTGCCTTTAGTGGCAATATCAGACACATTTTGCGCCAGCGTATGAGCTTGCTCCGCACTCTCAGCATTTAGCGTTACCGTGGCGGTCAACTGTTCCATACTGGCTGCGGTTTCTTCCAGCGATGATGCCGACTCTTCCGTACGAGCAGCCAGATGGGTATTACCGGAAGAAAGCTCGCGCGTACCAACATCAATCTGCATACCCGCATCGCGGACGCGGCCAACGGCGGTTGCCAACGAATGCTGCATTGCCTTCATCGCCTGAATCAGGCGGCCAATTTCATTATCGCCACCATCGGCAATACGCTGGGTTAGATCGCCACGGGCAATAAACTCCAACTGGACGACGGTTTCTTCAAGCGGAGACAAAATGGAACGCTTCAGTGCAATCCAGGCAGCCAATACCAGCAGCAGAACGAATACACAGGCAATACCGATGATCACCAGACGATCAAACGCAAAACTTTCTGCGTCTGTGAGCATGTTTTCCCCAACTTCCAGCCCAAAGTCGCGGAACTCATTCGCTACCTTATCCATCTTAACGCTAAGCGGTGGTAGCACGTCCTGCAATAACACGTAATAAGCAGCCACATCACCACGTTTCAGCGCATCGACCATGGGCTGAACGCCAAGGCTCATATACTGCTCGTAATTGCTTTTAACCTCTGCCGCCATTTTGGCGCCGCGTTCCGTTACGGTGCCATAGGAAAGAAAACGCGTCATTTCTTTGTGGGAAAGCGCCGTATAGGCTTCCGCTCGTGCTACCGACGCATTTGCAAGATCGGTGAGGCCATTTTCCATCTGACGAGCCGCCAAGGCAGCCCCTGTTCTTGCACGCAGCGAGGCGGTATAGCTCCCAGCCAGCGCGGTGACTTCTTTGCCTTGAATCTTGTCGATTGTCGTAAGCGAAGTAATTCCCTGATTGATTGAAGTGATGCCAATTCCGCAAACCAGCAACAAGAGCAGTACCATCGTTCCTAACAAAGCAATCAAGCTCGTCTTGATTGTGATGTTTCTTAACATTTTTGTTTCCCTGAAATTACAACTAATAAGTAAATGCGGAGAAATGCTCCACATAACGTGATCTCGATCATGCTTCTATCGGTAGCAAGCCTGCTTTCTTTAAAGAAACTTTAGTAACGAAAGTATTTTTACTTAAACGACCCACGCTAACCTGTGGCGCCTCAGTACGCTAAAAGTCAGGGACATTAAACGCTTTTTGGCTATAATGACGGCCACGCTATTTCAGGTTTTAAGAGAAGGAAACTGACATGAGTCTGAACGATGTTCCGGCAGGTAAAGATCTGCCAGAAGATATCTATGTAGTGATTGAAATTCCCGCGAATGCCGATCCAATCAAATATGAAATTGATAAAGATACTGGTGCACTGTTTGTAGACCGTTTCATGTCTACGGCCATGTTCTACCCATGCAACTACGGCTACATCAACCACACGCTGTCTCTGGATGGCGACCCGGTTGACGTCCTGGTACCGACCCCGTATCCGTTGCAGCCAGGCTCAGTGATCCGCTGCCGTCCTGTTGGCGTGCTGAAAATGAGCGACGAAGCAGGCGAAGATGCCAAGCTGGTTGCCGTTCCGCACAGCAAGCTAACCAAAGAATACGATCACATTAAAGACGTTAACGACCTGCCTGAACTGCTGCGTGCACAGATCGGCCACTTCTTTGAACACTACAAAGATTTGGAAAAAGGCAAGTGGGTGAAAGTTGAAGGTTGGGATAACGCGGCAGCGGCAAAAGCTGAAATCGTTGCTTCCTTCGAGCGCGCGAAAAACAAATAAGCGCGACGCGATCAACTATTCCGCACGATCAAAAACACCGCTTTACGCGGTGTTTTTATTTATGGAGATAATGACTTGATTGGCGGCTTGACCTCAAGCCTCTTCTTCATTGCGCTTCAGCCAATCGCCGCTGGCGATACGCATCAGCCCATCAACAGAGTGTTTGTACAGATAGATCCAGGCATTGCCCAGAGGAGTGGGAATCAGCTCACGCTGGTATTCGTGACCGTCACGTTTTAACGCATCCAGTTCCGTCAGAATCGACGAACTAATGCGATAGACCTCACAATGGATTTCTCCATCGCCGGGGACGACTGCCGGATAATGGCCGAGATTGTACAGCTCGAAACCGGCGAGCTGACAATCCCCTAACCATTGCGCATTTGTCATCCAATGACTATTTCCCTGTTTGCGTCGTAAACTGCCGTAAACAATAATTCGCATCGCTAGAACTCAAACTGATAGAGCACATCTAATGCCTGGCTAATTCCAGACACCGCTTCCAAGTATAGCTTTGGCATCAGGCGGTAACGCAGCGTTAACGTTGCCAAAGAATCGAATATGCCAACACCATATTTCACTTGCAGACCCGGAAGGACGTAGCCGCTGACGACAACCTGAGAATTATCGCCAACACCCTGTGTATCCAGAGCTAAATTACTTACGCCAAAGGCCTCGCCGATTTTACCCACAACTTGACCACTTTGTGCAACCCCTAAACCTACTAACATTGAGGTCATCGCCGAGCTATCTGCTCCACCACTGTCCAAACCCTGCCCGCGCAACAGGTAAGAGAGCGCTTCTTGTTGCGACATCGTCGGATCGGAGAAGACTTCCAGTTTCGGCGTGGCAGCCATGCCGGTGACGCGCACCCCAGCAGTGACATCATCAGCGGTGTTGTCTGGGTTACGAACGGCTTCGATATTCAGGATTGGCTGATCGGGTGGACCAGAGAACAAAATCAGTCCCTTACGAACGATCAGATCCTGCCCATAGGCTTTAAAGCGGCCGGACGGAATATCGATCTGACCGTTTAGCCCCAGCCCACGCTCGTCCTGAACCATTTTCAGATCGCCCTGTAGACGAGCAGCCAACCCGAACGCATCCAGCCGAACATCATTACCAACGCGGATCGTGAGATTGCTGTTAATCGGAATTGCAGCGCTGGCTTTCTTCAGCGGCTGACGCTGGGCATCGAGCATCACTTCATCCGACGACACCGCCACCGCGCTTTCCGGCATGTCTTTGACGACAATTCGCGCCCACGGAATACTGACCGAGCCGTTTAACGCGAACAGTTGCGGCGTGGCTTCGAAAACAATATCCGGTGAAACATCCAATCGAGCCATCGGTGGAATCGTCACCCGCAGCTTCTGACCTTTCGCGGCAATTCGCGCACGCCAGGCATCAGGCCGCGACCAGTCAGCGTTCCCACCGAGGTTCAGCTGTCCATTGTCCGTTTTCAGGAAACCTTGCAGCGTTGAGGACATCCCGCTGAAATTCACCGCCAGTCGCCCGTTGGTCAGGTCAATCGGCATCCAGTTGCCATCAATATCCAACCGTTCCAGCACCATTTGACCGAATAGCTGAGGGCGGGCGATATCTCCCGCCAGACGCAGGTTCGCATTCAGTATCCCTGCGGCTTTTTCTCCTTTACTCAACGCAGGGTTGAGCAACGCAAGCGAAATATTGTTGATCGTGACGCTGCCACCAAGATTGCGCCGACCTTGTGGATCGGTCACCTGAATATCACCGCTGAAGCGCCCGTTTTCCCGAATCGCCATCAGCCAGCCGAGCTGCGCCCGCCCGCGATCGAGCCCGGCATTCAGCGTAAAGGTGTCGAAATCAATCGGTAGCGTATTGCCCTGCATCTGTTGGCGAACGCTTATGCCGTTGCCCACCAGCGATACTTTCGCCTGCGGTAAGCCTTGTCCCGCCTGCCAACTGATATCGGCGCCGCCCGTGAACGTCCCGGCCAGCACGGTATCTTCCGTCAGGAACGGTTTCAACATGGCAAGATCGAAGCGGTTCAGTCGAATACTGGCCTGTCCGCTCGGCCCCGCTTCAATCGCTTTTGGTACACAAAGTTCTGCGTTCGGGTTACGCCAGCAATGCGTTCCAATCGTGATCTTCTGTTGCGTATTCTGGTAATCCAACGCCATATCCTGCGTCAGACGCCATTCCCCTACTGGGGTATCGAAGCGGGTATTATTCAGCGTGCCGCGCCAGCGCTGCTCCTGACGATCGAAGCTACCAGAAAGCGCTAATTGCCCTGCTACCGGCTCACCCTGCATGTTCAGCCGGAGCTGGTGCTGTTTCTCATTGCCGCTGGCATCCAGCGTTAACAGCCTAATATTCAGGCCGTCTTGCTTCAGTTCTTCAAGACGCACCGCGAGTTTGCCCTGAATCTGCTGCTCAGAGCGTACATCGCCTTCCACCCTCACCCGGCTAATCGTGATAGCCTGCCAGCGCAACCCGGAAGCCGTGATATCCGCCAACATCTGCGGTTCACGCAGATTGCCACGTAGCTTGAGTGTGCCGATGGCACGCCCCGCCAGACCGGGCAACATGCCATCCAACGACGGCGCATTGATGTCCGCATCCAACTGCCACTTGTCGCTCAGATCGCCTTTAACATTCAGCTGGTTACGACCTAACGCCACATTCAGCCCTGGTATTATCCATTGACCCGCCGCGTTACCGCGTAGTTCACCTCTGGCCGTGAGCTTGTTCGCTTTCACGTTACCGTCCAGACGCAGTTCAGGCACCTGCAATTGCCAGCTACCGCCATAGACGCTACCGCGTGTCGTAATTTTTCCGTCGATTTTAGCGGGCCATTCGGGCCACTGTTTCGCGGTGTTAATCCCGTTCAGCAGTAGCTCACTGCGCCAGCTTATTGCTTTACTCCAGTCGATAAGCGCACTCAGATCGGCGTTGCCCTGCAACGCAGCCAGCCGCAGGCGGCCCAGCGTAAACTGCTGATCATTACCTTTACCATCCAGCAGCAGCGTCGCGGGAGGAATGTCCATGCCGCTGAGATCGCCGCGCAGCGACAGTGCGTAGTCGGTCACTTTGCCATTAAAACGCAGCCTGACGTTGCTGGCCTGATACTGTGTTGCCCCCGTCAGCGGCCAACGCACACGTTCGGTTTGCAGCGTCAATGCCAGCGGTAGCCCAACTTCCGCCAGTTTGGTTTGCAGATCCAACTGCGCACGCTGCGGCCCCGAGAGATTCAGCGCCACATTCAGCTGTTCGCGCAGGCCGCCGTCGACCGATAGTTTCAGCTTTTCACCCTTGAGGGGATCGACGTTCAACACACCGTTCGCCGTCAGTGAAACCGGCCAGTTATCACTGAGCATCGCCTCACCGCGCACATTCAATCCGCCCTGCGGCGATTGCACGATCAGCTTGTCCAGACGCAAATGCTGCTGTTGAGTCGACGCCTGCACGAACAGGTTATTAATCAAAATATCTTGATCGCCTGTTAGCCGCAGCTGTTCACCATGAATCTCCACGATGTTCAGATCCAGCGGCAGCGTGAACTGCGGTAAATCTGGCAACAGCGGTTTGGAAAACAATTCGCTCAGGCGTTCACCCAGAGGCTGTTCAGGCTCTGCTGGCTTGTCAGATGCGCTATCCGCTTTTGGCGTCGATGCTGTCGGTATCGGAGCCGTCGTCGTGGCTGCTGCGACCGTATTATTTGCCTCTAGCACTTTATCGATTTGAAGCGTTTGCGAAGAGCCTTGCTCGGCCGCCTCGCGTACATTCGCCGCCGTTTCTTTGATGACGGATGCCATTTCAGCCGCCGTCACTTTGCCGTCTTCCAGTACGTCGACAGGCGTTTTCGGCAAAGCTACCAGCAGCGCGCTAATTTTGGTCGGCAATAGCGTCAGCGCACGTCCTTCCCACTGCATTCCCGTACGGAATTCGCCCAGAGAAATCGCCGTGTCATCAACGGTAACCTGAACGCTGTTGAGCACCAACTGACGCAGAGAAATCGGGAAAGGTGCTGAGATTTCCGTGACAGGCTCTGAGGGCGCTGGTGGCTCAGCCGCCGCTGGCAAGGCTTTGGTATCCACAACGACATCAACGCGATTCGCCGAGAGATCATTGATGCATAACTGGCTTTTGCGCAGGCACCCCAGCGCGAGCGACAGATGGAATTCATCACTTTTTACCGTCACGCCCGGCATTTCGTAGCTGACATTTTTCAGCGTTAGATCACGCCAGCCACCACTCACGCTGGCAATGTTGAGCCCTGGCACCACACGTGCAGCGGTATTCAGCAACAGATGCAGGCCCGGCGTGGTTCCCACCAGCAGACCCACGCCAACAATGAGCAGCAATAAGAAAGTGACGATCCCAATACCTATCTTTTTCCACCAGCGCCCTTTCCGCGCTGGCGTTGTCGGCATGCTATTCTGCGTGACGTTTTCCTCTGTCACCGAATCCTGTGCTTTTTTTTCGTTTTTATCATCCATCATAATTCAGGCCCCAGTGCGATATAGAACTGAACATCGTTCTTCTTCTCTGCATCGCCGATCGGCATGGCAACATCGAGTTTCACCGGGCCAATCGGCGAGGCCCAGCGCACGCCGACGCCCGTACCGGTCTTGAAGTTACTCCGTTTGATATCATTCACTGCTTCACCTGAATCAACAAAAACCGCGCCCCACCATTTTCCCGTCACGTTATATTGGTATTCGAGCGAGCCGGTCGCCAGCTTGGACGCACCGGTCAATTTGTCGTCGCTGTCGCGCGGCGAAATAGATTTGTATTTATATCCACGAATGCTGCGATCGCCACCGGCGAAGAAACGCAGTGAGGGCGGGACGCGAGAGAAGTTATTGGTTTCGATCCAGCCCAAATTGCCGCGCGCGACAAAGCGGTGTTTATCCGCCAGCGTGCGAATCCAGACGTTCTGCGCCTGAATGACGGCAAAATCGATATCCGATCCCCACGCGGTGTCGGAAATGTCGATAGAATAACGCTGCGTATCGCCCCATACCGGCATCAGTCCGCCGCGTTGGCGGGTTCGGTTAATGCTGACGCCCGGATAGATCAGCATCGTCGTATCCGTTACGCTTGCCTGCGTAAAGTGGTCGAGACTCCAGCGCAGGTTAATCGCCCGTTGCCAGCCGCTGGAAAGATCCCAGTAGCGGGCGACGTTTAGCGTCGTACCATCGGATTTGGTATCGTTGAGATCTTCGCGCTTAAAGCCACCTTGCAACAGGTAATACTGCTCAAGCGGATTCTTCAACAGGGGAATTTTGTAGCTAAAATCGAGCGATTGTTCCGGCGCAGACACACTCAGGCTGCTTTCCAGACTGTGGCCCCGTGAATTCACCCAAGGCTTATTCCAGGTGGTTTTAAAACGTGGGCCAACATCCGTGGCATAACCCACCCCGCTTTCGATGCGGTTGCGGGTTCGCGGCGTCACCACCGCCTCCAGAGGCAGAACTTTGGTGCTTTTTGACTGTTCAAAATCGGGTGACACGACGACGGAATTAAACCACCCCGTCGCGGAAAGACGGCGGTTTAGCTCGCCGAGATCCTCACTGGTATAAGCATCGCCTTCATGAAATGGCACCAGATTTTGCAGATAGTCATCGCGGATTTGTGAGCCCTGAAAATGAACAGCACCGAAGCGATAACGTTCCCCGCTATCAAAATCGATATCCCAAAATGCCTCTCTCTCTTCCCGCATCACACCGAGCTGGCTTTGCTGGAAGAGTGCATCGAAATAGCCTTTTCGTAATGACAAGCCATTCAACCCGCTTTTAAAACGATCATAATCACTATGGTTCAAGACGGAACCAATTTCAGGACGATCGTCTTTAACCAGTTGTTGATAGTCTTTATCGTCGTGCGCACCGCCACGCAGGGTAATGTTCACCCCAGCAATTTTTACCGGTTCCCCGGGCGTAACCGTGGCAATTAAAACCGGTCGCCCACCATTAACGGCAGGCCGGAATTCAAAACCAATCTGGGGATCGTAATAGCCTAACGCCCGCAACCCCTGACGAATCGCTTCATCAACGCGCGAACGAAAACGCCCATCGGCATTAACCTCATCGCCAGCAATGGTGGATAAACGAGCTCGCACATTCTTTTGTAGCTGCCCTTCCAACCCCATGACTTGCAGACGTACATTCGCCGCCTGACTCTCCGGTGCTAACATGAGCAGCGCACACATCAGGCCAAGAATCCGGTATCGTGGTTTACCGCAGCCAGCAAGGGTGTTTTTTTGTCCTGCTATGCCTTGCCCGGTAACGCTTTTTTTTCCAATGAGACTGTTCTTTGAAGTGAAACGTCTTTTTGCAATGAAAATAGTCACTGAGCTCCCTGATAAATCTGTCTGTCACCTAAAACCTATAGCATGGCTTTTATCACTTCGCCCGCCGCGTTGACGGCCACTGCTGTACGCTTACCTGACAATCCGCCACGTAGCGCCAAAATCACCTATTAACTTTGCATGATATGAGTGAAAAATACTAATTTTCTATCTTAAAAATAGATATTCACCTGCAAACATCAATGTGCTGCATTAAAGAGGAACATTACCTTAACATTAAACACGATTAAGATATAAAGACAGCCCAAGGGTTCTTGGTTATGCTTTCCATGAAAACGGGTTATTTACCCAGTCTAGCTGGAGTTAACAACGTGATGAATTCGATTGATAAGACGCAACGGATTACGCAATCCGATGCTTTACCGGGGCGTTCCACCCCTATGCCGGTGGCCAGACTGCATGTCGTTCATGAACATTCCATGACGCATGTGCCGGACCACATGTCTGTCGCTATTTTTGCAATGGGCTGCTTCTGGGGTGCAGAACGTTTGTTCTGGCAACAGCCAGGCATCTACAGCACGGCAGCGGGTTATATCGGTGGCTACACGCCCAATCCTACCTACCGTGAAGTATGCAGCGGGCAAACCGACCACGCCGAAGCCGTGCGTGTCGTTTTCGATCCTGCGGTTATCAGCTACGATCAGTTGCTGCAATTATTCTGGGAAAATCACGACCCCGCACAAGGGATGCGTCAGGGCGGTGATATCGGCAGCCAGTATCGTTCTGCTATCTACACGCTTACGCCCGAGCAGGAACAGGCCGCACAGGAAAGCCTTCAACGCTTTCAGCAGGCGATGAGAGAAAACGGCGATGGCCGCGCTATCAGCACAGAAATCGAGCCTGCTGGCCCGTTCTATTATGCAGAAGATGATCACCAGCAATACCTGCACAAGAATCCGAACGGCTACTGTGGGTTAGGCGGTATCGGCGTCTGTCTCCCTCCCCAGCGTTGACCACTGGCGGTAATTTCACCGCTCCTGCTATAATGCCCCCGAACCGGGCCAATCCTCGCCCGGTTTTGACCTTCAATAATGATCATAATGTGTTCACTGTTATGTGTTCACCTTTGTGAGGATCGCTGCGTCAATCTCGGCTCATGCGAAAACTTACCTAAAGTAAAAACTATGTTAAACAGTCTATTACTGATTCTTTGTCTTATTGCCATCAGTGCGTTTTTCTCACTGTCTGAGATCTCGCTGGCGGCGTCCCGTAAAATTAAACTCAAACTGATGGCCGATGAGGGAAACCTCAACGCCGATCTGGTGCTCAAGTTTCAAGAAACACCAGGCATCTTCTTTACCGTGATTCAAATTGGCGTCAACGCCGTCGCCATTCTGGCTGGTATCATCGGCGATGCAGCCTTTTCCCCTACCTTTTCCATGCTGTTTGAGCGCTTCATGTCACCTGAAGCGGCAGATAAAGTCAGCTTCATCTGTTCATTCGTCCTTGTCACCAGCTTGTTCATCCTGTTTGGCGATCTCACCCCGAAACGCATTGGTATGATTGCGCCGGAAACCGTAGCGGTCCGCATAATCAACCCCATGCGCTTCTGCCTGTTCCTCTTCCGTCCGCTGGTTTGGATATTTAACGGCCTGGCTAACGTCATTTTCCGCATGCTTAAGCTACCGATGGTGCGTAAGGATGACATCACGTCCGATGATATTTACGCCGTCGTGGAAGCCGGAGCGCTGGCTGGCGTACTGCGTAAACAGGAACACGAACTGATCGAGAACGTGTTTGAGCTGGAATCCCGCACAGTACCCTCTTCAATGACCTCACGCGAAAGTGTGGTCTACTTCGATCTGCGTGAGCAGGAAGACAGCATTAAGGAAAAAATTGCCCAACAGCCGCATTCCAAGTTTCTGGTTTGCGATGGCACAATTGATCAGATCGTCGGCTACGTGGACTCCAAAGACCTGCTGATTCGGGTGTTAGGAAACCAAAGCCTGACGCTGAGCAGTGGCGTGCAGATTCGTCCGGCGCTGATCGTACCGGATACGCTGACACTGTCCGAAGCATTGGAAAGTTTCAAAACGGCGGGCGAAGATTTCGCGGTCATTCTGAACGAATACGCGCTGATCGTCGGCATCATCACCCTCAATGATGTAATGACCACGCTGATGGGCGATCTCGTCGGTCAGGGTATGGAAGAGCAGATTGTCGCACGTGATGAGAATTCATGGCTGGTTGAAGGCGGTACGCCAATAGAAGACGTGATGCGGGCGCTGAATATCGATGATTTCCCACACTCTGGCAACTACGAAACCATTGGTGGATTCATGATGTATACGCTACGGAAAATCCCGAAACGTACCGATGCGGTGCGCTTCTCAGGCTATAAATTTGAAGTTGTGGATATCGACAGCTACAAGATCGATCAGCTGTTGGTGACACGTTTGGAAGATCGTCCGATTATCGCGTCAAGCGCGAAGGTTGATAGCACAGACTAATCGCTACAAACCAGAACGGCCCGCTACGGGCCGTTTCTTTATCACTTATCCCATCTCGGCCTGAAGCCGGATGACCTGGCGATTTACTTCTGACATCACCAGAAGATGCTGCTTATCCTGTTTCTTTGGCAGTAGAATTTTGCCGTAGTCGAACTCAAAAGCACCAACCCCTTTTATGTACAGCCGCCCGCGAAACAGGGTTTTCACATATTTAGCGACTTTCAAAGGATTGTAACGTTCGAAGATCCTCATCGTTTTACTCTCCCGTTTTATTTTTCTACGCTCTCCCTTTTGCCAACATGGCTGAGGTTCTGGAGCGCTAATGAGATAACGGATACTGCTAATTAGTACTGTAAAACGGTATTTAGTTCCCCACTATTCAGTATTCTTAACTGCTTTTACAGATTTTTACAGAACAGTGTTTAAGTAAACCTTTAGTCATCAGTATAAACCTTCAAAAATAAGGGTTTTGTGCACTCAGGCACAAACCGTTTTATTGCGGAGCAGGACAGACCAGTTTCCTGAATCTACGCTTATTCCATAGCCTGACATTTTCCATCATTGACATCGCATCGGGCCCCCCACACTGAAGGACATATCATGATAAAAATACGCCACCTGCTCCTCACGCTCGCTATCACACCATTGCTGGGGCTAATTTCGCTCTCCGCCTCAGCCCATACGCTGCAGCTCAACCAATTGGTTCCACCGGTGGGTGTCGCGGACAGAGGGGAGCTTCAGTACCTTAATAATCAGTTTAGTTATAAAAACTGGAACAGCGCGCAATTGCCCGGAAAAGTACGGGTGATACAACACATCGCAGGCCGAACCTCCGCAAAAGAGATGAACGATCCCCTCATCTCCGCACTGAAGGCCGCTAACCTACCGCATGATTATTACCAAACGACGACAATCGTGAATACCGACGATGCCATCATCGGCACCAGCATGTTTGTGCGCAGTAGCCTTGAGGACAACAAGAAAGCCTTTCCGTGGTCGCAATTTATTGTCGATAGCAACGGTAACGTGCGCAAAACCTGGCAGCTACAGCCGCAAAGCTCGGCTATCGCGGTGCTGGATAAACAAGGGAAAATCCGTTTCGTGAAAGATGGTGCATTGAGCGGACAAGACGTGCAGCAGGTAATGTCCCTGCTGCATCAATTGCTGGAAGAAAAATAGGACGAAAACGCTTAGTAAATTAAAATAAAGAGACGCGAAAACCGGGGTTGAGGAAGGATTCTCGTGGCGTATAAGACAGAGGCTGCCCCTGCCAGTCGTGGATCTGTGCCCCGGCGGCTACCGCCACCGCATGGCCCGCGGCCGTATCCCAAATGTTAGTTGGCCCGAAGCGTGGGTAAAGCTGCGCTTCGCCTTCTGCCACCAGACAAAATTTTAGCGATGATCCAATAGCCACCGTCTGGTGCTCACCCAACTGGCTCAGATAATCTTTCAGTTCACTATCAGCATGAGAGCGGCTGACCACCACCAGCGGCGGATGCGCCTGCTTCACCGTAATATGCCGACGCTGGCCGTTCTCTTCTTTCCAGGCTTTTCCTTCCGCAGCGAAATACATCACGCCAGTGACCGGCACATAAACCACGCCCAGCACAGCCTGACCCTTCTCAATCAGCGCAATATTCACCGTAAACTCGCCATTACGGTTCAGAAACTCTTTAGTGCCATCCAACGGATCAACCAGCCAATAGCGCTGCCAGTGCCGACGAACGCCCCACTCCGGCGGATCTTCTTCTGACAACAAAGGAATATCAGGAAACGCCGCCGCCAGCCCATCTTTAATGACCTGATGAGCCGCAAGATCGGCTGCGGTCACTGGCGAATCATCTTTCTTATGCGCGACATCTACGGGATGCTGCCCGTCGTAAACCTGCATAATGGCAGCACCCGCATCACGGGCCAGTTGGCAAATAGGTTCTAGCATAATCTACCTCGTCGTTATCGGTTGCGCGTAACGCAGACTTCATCTCTGTCATTCATTATACATCTGTGAGGCAATCTACGATTATCGCCATTATTGATGTCTTCCTCAGAATTTAGAGACGATAATCACTTTAACTTCATCATGATATGAAAGACACCCCCGATCGTCTCACGCGTCGACAATCACCGCACAAGGAGTTATGCAATGAAGCATTCACTGGCCCTCAGCCTGCTTGCTACGCTGGTCGCCACGACCGTTCATGCCGCCACCGTTGATTTACGGGTATTGGAAACCACCGATCTGCACAGCAATATGATGGATTTCGATTACTACAAGGATACGCCAACCGATAAATTTGGTCTGGTGCGTACCGCCAGCCTGATTCACGCCGCACGCGACCAGGCCACCAACAGCGTGCTGGTCGATAACGGCGACCTGATTCAGGGCAGTCCGTTAGGCGACTACATGGCGGCGAAGGGACTGAAGGCTGGCGATGTACATCCGGTTTATCAGGCGATGAATACGCTGGACTATTCCGTCGGCAACATCGGTAACCACGAGTTCAACTATGGGCTGGATTACCTCCACAAGGCGCTGTCAGGGGCAAAATTCCCTTATGTGAACGCCAACGTGCTGGATGCCAAAACGGGTAAACCGCTGTTTACGCCTTACCACATTGAAAACAAATCGGTTAAAGACCGCGATGGTAAACAGCATACCCTGCGTATCGGCTATATTGGCTTCGTCCCACCGCAGATCATGGTGTGGGATAAAGCCAATCTGACAGGAAAAGTCACCGTGGAAGACATCACGGCGAGTGCCAAAAAATGGGTACCGGAAATGCGTAAGCAAGGCGCCGATCTGGTGATTGTTATCCCCCACTCCGGCCTGTCCGCCGAGCCGTATAAAGCCATGGCGGAAAACTCCGTTTATTACCTCAGCCAAATTCCTGGGGTTGATGCAATCATGTTCGGCCATGCTCACGCGGTTTTCCCCAGCAGTGACTTTGCCAGCATCAAAGGCGCGGATATCAAACAGGGAACACTCAACGGCGTGCCTGCCGTAATGCCGGGACAATGGGGCGACCACCTTGGCGTCGTCGATTTCACGCTGAATAACGACAGCGGCACATGGAAGGTGGAAACTGCAAAAGCGGAAGCCAGACCGATTTATGACAAAGCGCAGAAAAAATCACTGGCTGCCGAAGACGACAAGCTGGTGAAAGTCCTTTCCGATGCGCATAAAGACACGCGCGAGTTCGTCAGCAAACCCATCGGCAAATCCGCAGACAACATGTACAGCTATCTGTCGCTGATCCAGGACGATCCGACCGTGCAGATCGTCAACAATGCGCAGCGCGCCTATGTAGAGCACTTTATTCAGGGCGATCCCGATCTGGCAGATCTGCCAGTGCTCTCCGCCGCTGCACCGTTTAAAGCCGGTGGACGTAAAAACGATCCAGCCAGCTATGTCGAAGTGGAAAAAGGCCAGCTCACCTTCCGTAACGCCGCCGATTTGTACCTCTACCCGAATACGCTGGTGGTAGTGAAAGTCAACGGACAGCAGGTACAGGAGTGGCTGGAGTGCTCTGCGGGTCAGTTTAAACAAATTGATACGAGCAAGCGTGAACCGCAATCCCTGCTTAACTGGGACGGCTTCCGCACGTATAACTTCGACGTGATCGATGGCGTCAATTATCAGATTGATGTGACGCAACCTGCCCGCTATGACAGCGAGTGTGCGTTAATCAACGATAAATCTCACCGTATCAAAGCGCTGACGTTTAACGGCAAACCGATCGATCCCAAAGCAACCTTCCTGATCGCTACGAATAACTACCGCGCCTACGGCGAGAAATTTGCTGGTACGGGTGAGAAGTATGTGGCTTTTGCATCACCGGATGAAAACCGCTCTGTGCTGGCGGCTTACATCAGTGCGGAAACGCAAAAGTCGGGAGAAGTGAAGCCGCAGGCGGATAACAACTGGCGTCTGGCGCCTATCGTCAGCGATACACCGCTGGATATCCGTTTTGAAACATCACCGTCAGAGAAAGCCACCGCGTTTATCAAAGAGAAAGCGCAGTACCCGATGATATCCGTCGGTAATGATGAGACGGGCTTTGCGGTTTACCGCCTCGACCTGCAACACGCTAAATAAGCGCTTAACGCCTATTGCGCGCAGGCTCCTGCTTCGGTGGGAGCCTGAACCGCTGCGTCTATAACGGTTCAACCGTGCTATTTGCTGACGCATCAAACTTTTGCTGGGAAAGCAGCACGTTATCCATATTCTGTTCCGCCCAGTACGTAAGCTCGGCAATCGGCTTGGCCAACGTTTTCCCCATTTGGGTCGAGGCGTATTCCACCGTCACCGGAATCGTCGGAAAGACCGTTCGTTCAACAAAACCGTCGCGCACCAGATTCTTCAGCGTTTGCGACAATACCTTTTGTGAGATCCCTTCCACGTCGCGTTTTAACTGATTAAAACGCATCGGCCGCTCAACCAGAATGTTTAGAATCAGTAACGTCCATTTATCCGCCACGCGATCCAAAATCATGCGAGTCGGGCAATGCTGCGCATAAACATCATAGCGTTTGTTCATCGTTGAGTTTCCATGTGTACCCTAAATAATTCGAGTTGCGTGAAGGCGCTCAACGCACAAGTAGCTTGAAGTATGACGGGTAAGGTTACCTTAAAGATACCAACTCACTTAAAAGTGCTGTCTTAACAGAAGCATGAGGCTCCGATATAGTCATCATACTATAAAGTTAGTATCTATTAGAAAGCACGTATCATTCGCAAGGCACCATTACAGGTCGCCTGCGTGTCATTGATAAACAGAGAAAAACGAGGATTTTTTATGTCAAAGGCA
The DNA here is from genome assembly GCF_004137795.1 of Pectobacterium zantedeschiae. Classification (GTDB taxonomy): domain Bacteria; phylum Pseudomonadota; class Gammaproteobacteria; order Enterobacterales; family Enterobacteriaceae; genus Pectobacterium; species Pectobacterium zantedeschiae. Next base: position 505,003 of record NZ_NWTM01000002.1, on the reverse strand, counting down.
GTCGTTATTTATCATTCAGGTTATGGACATACGCAACGTTTGGCTACTGCCGTCGCCGAGGGTGCCAATGCCGAACTCATCGCCATTGATGCAGAAGGGAATATCAGCGACGCCGAGTGGGAGAAACTCAACGCTGCCGATGCCATCATTTTCGGTACGCCAACCTACATGGGCGGCCCAACCTGGCAGTTCAAGAAATTTGCAGATGCCAGCTCTAAAGCCTGGTTCTCCCGCACCTGGAGCAACAAAGTGTTTGGCGGTTTTACTAACAGCGCCAGCCTGAACGGAGACAAGCAGGTCACGCTGATTTATCTGCAAACATTGGCTTCACAGCACGGTGGGATTTGGGTGAGCCTGAACCAGTTGCCGTCCAACGCCAAAGCGGCGAAACGTGACGATCTGAATAACCTTGGTGGCTCAGTAGGTCTGCTGGCGCAGACGCCTTCCGACGCTAGCGTAGATGAAGTCGTCGCTGGCGATCTGGCGACCGGTAAACTGTATGGTCAGCGCATCGCGGATATCGCCGCGAAACTGGCAAACTAGTTAAGAATCCGTATTAGATGCACAAGCGCCGCTCTTTTGCGGCGCTTTTTTTATCTGGCTAATCGCGGAACGCACCTCGCCCATTGCGATTGTCCCAATTTCTTCGCTCATGTTCACGCCTGTCCCAATCGCCGCGACGCGGACCGCGTTCATCAACATAGCGTGGCGGATCAAAACGACGATTGTCGTAATCACGTCTGTCGCGCTGGCTCTCACGCCACCAGCGGGCATCGCGCCAGCGCCAGCCATCCCAGTAGTATCCGTGCCGATTACGTTCACCACGATTGTAACCCCGGTGTTCCTGCCACCAGCGCTCACTGCGCCAGTCGTAGCCATCCCAGTAATTACCGCGTCTGTCACGCTCGCCGATATTCAACGTAACGCCAGGCATCAGATCGATGCTGGCACCCTTCGCCTCTGGCGCTGGCATAACCGCAAACATCCCTACAAACAGGGCACTGATGACGAGTGGCTTAAACATAGGGTAACTCCTTGCTCACCGCGACTGCGGCCTGGCAAAGATATACGGGGAATTCCTCTGTGCCACTATCAGATAAATACGCATTTTCCTGATTTTACCGTTCTTAACGTTTTGCTAACGCTACTCCATGCTATTCATCAGCGCCCTATTAATTCATTAATAAATTTAATGCAAAAGATCCTAAAAAAGACGAATAAATGCAGATTTATTGATTATCCATAGATAATAAATATTAGAAAAACTCACCTTATCGCCAATACTTACTCTCAGAATATCCGTCATTCATAGAGGAAAGAGTAATGAGCGAAAACTATACGGTGGGCGATTATTTATTAGATCGTCTAACACAGGTCGGTATTCAGCATCTCTTCGGCGTACCGGGCGATTACAACCTGCATTTTCTCGATCATGTCATCAGAAACCCAGATATTACGTGGGTAGGCTGCGCGAACGAGTTAAACGCGGCTTACGCCGCAGATGGCTATGCGAGATGTCGCCCGGCTGCGGCGTTGCTCACCACCTTCGGCGTGGGTGAACTCAGCGCGATTAACGGCATTGCGGGCAGCTACGCGGAATGCCTACCCGTCATTCACATTGCCGCTGCGCCCTGTCTCGCTTCGCAGCGTAATGGCGAATTACTCCATCACACATTGGGCGACGGTGACTTTAGCCACTTTTCCCGCATGGCGGCAGAAGTCACTGTTGCCCAAGCCAGCCTCACCGTCGAAAACGCAACCGCAGAGATCGACAGAGTGATTGGTGAAGCCCTCGCTCAGCAAAAACCGGTATACCTGTTTCTGCCAGTGGATGTGGCGGCATCGCCTGTCGGCTCACGCCCCTATCCGCTCGTTATTCCTGCGCCATTACGCTCTGATGATTCGCTACGCGCCTTTACTACCGCAGCCACTGATATGCTGAGCAAGGCAAAATCAGTCTCATTGCTGGCTGACTTTCTGGCTCAGCGCATGGGCGTCGCAGGGCAAATCCAACGTTGGCTCGATAATACGCCGATCCCCAACGCCACCTTGCTGATGGGAAAAGGTACGCTAAACGAACAGCACCGCAGCTTTACCGGCACCTACTCTGGTGGCGGCAGTGACAAAGCGATCAGAGCGCACATCGAAGATGCGGATGTCATCATCAGCATCGGTGTTCGCTATACTGATACGATTACCACTGGCTTCAGCCATCAAATTGCCAGTGAAAAAAATATCGATATCCAGCCAACATTGGCTCGCGTCGGTAGCCAGATCTTCCCCTCCGTTCCGATGTCAGACGCTATTGCCGCGCTGGAAAATATCACCGCAACACTCGCGTCCCGTTGGGATCACCGCACGATTACGCCTCCAGCCTTACCGCAGTCAGAGCATAAAGACACTCTCAACCAGCGTGAATTTTGGCAACAGATGCAGCGTTTCCTCCGCTCTGACGATATTCTCGTGACCGATCAGGGCACCTCGTGTTTTGGGGCCGCCACGCTCCGGTTACCAGCAGGTTGTCATTTCATCGTCCAACCGCTGTGGGGCTCGATAGGCTACTCTCTGCCAGCCGCATTCGGTGCACAGATTGCCAAACCAGAAAGGCGCGTAGTGCTGTTGATCGGCGATGGCTCACTTCAGCTCACCGTACAGGAACTCGGCTCGATCATTCGAGATCGCTTGAATATGGTCATTGTGGTGCTGAATAACGAAGGCTACACCGTCGAGCGCGCTATACACGGCCCTGAACAGCGCTACAACGATATCGCCGCCTGGAACTGGACGCAGCTTCCCGCCGCGCTAGGTGCGGATGAAAACGAGATACTCTGCGAACAGGTGTGTTCACCCGTCGCACTTGCGCAGATACTCGAGCAAGTGAACGCGGAATCTCGTTTGTCGCTCATTGAGGTGGTATTGCCCAAAATGGATATTCCAGCGCTCTTACACACCATCACGCAGTCGCTTGAGACCCGAAATACCGTGCAGTAGCACGGTATACTTTATACCGCCTACCTCGTAAGCGGTATATTCAACGTCAAAAGATGCATTTAAAATGCAATTTATAAACTGCATTCGTTGAGAGGCATCATCATGGCATACCGCGATCAATCCCTGGGTGAGTTGGCTATCGCTATTCCGCGCGCGACTAAACTCTTTCGTGAACTCAATCTGGATTTCTGCTGTGGCGGAAAACAAACGCTAAGCCGCGCTGCGGGCAAAAAAGAGCTTAATGTCGATGAGTTGGAAGCACAGTTAGAAAAACTGGCTTCACAGCCTTCTGATGCACGAGACTGGCGCGAAGCACCGCTGGCCGACATTATCGCGTACATCATCCCTCGCTTTCACGATCGCCACCGTGAACAATTGCCGGAGCTGATCCTGATGGCAAAAAAAGTCGAGCGCGTACATCACGACAAAGCAGACTGTCCGCACGGCCTCGCGAACCAGCTGACCACGATCTATAACGAGCTATCCCAGCATATGATGAAAGAAGAGCGCATCCTCTTCCCAATGATCGGTCAGGGAATGGGCGCGAATGCCGCCGCACCGATTTCAGTGATGGAGCATGAGCATGATGACGCCGGGCGTGATGTGGAAGTAGTCAAAGAGCTGACCAACGGCGTCGTACCGCCGGAAGGCGCTTGCAACACCTGGCGCGCGCTGTACTCCGGTATCAATGAATTCATTACCGATCTGATGGAACACATCCATCTGGAAAATAATCTGCTGTTCCCACGCGCGCTGCGCGGTGAGTAATGTCGTTTCAATAAAAATAAGAAAGTCAGTAAAGCCATTCAGTAAAAACAACAAAGGCGCTCAGTGAGCGCCTTTGTTTTGTCTGGAACTTACAGAATTTCCAGCAGTTCCACTTCAAAAATCAGTGCGCTGAACGGTGGAATAGAAGCACCTGCGCCACGCTCACCATACGCCAGATTATGTGGAATATAGAGTTCCCATTTGGAACCGACTGGCATCAGCGTCAACGCTTCAATCCAGCCTGGAATCACTCCGCTTACCGGGAATTCAGCAGGTTGACCGCGCTGAACGGAGCTGTCGAACACGCTACCGTCAGTCAGGCGACCCGTGTAATGTACACGAACACGATCCTGACGAGACGGGATCGAACCTTCACCCTGAGTCAACACACGGAATTGCAGACCAGATTCCGTGCTGTTCACACCTTCTTTCTGTGCGTTCTCAGCCAGGAACTGTTGGCCTTCTACCGCCAGCACCTGTTGGCGATCGCGACGAACCGCATCAGCACGTTCATGGACTTCACGTAGCGCACGATGAACCACATCCACAGGCACCGCTGGCGCATTACCTTCCAGCGCATCGCGTAGACCAGCAAGCAGAGCTTCTGGGATCAGACCTTCAAGCCCTGATTCCTGTAACTGTTGACCAACCTGTAAGCCGATGCCGTAACTTGCCTGCGCTTCGACGCTATCAAAAGAAGGAGTTGTCATGGATGTTCCTTTTAATCTGTAAAAAACTGAAAGCGCAGCATAACAGCGACAGGGATTGGGGTAAAATCCTGTGTGCAGGTAATCACGTTAACTGAACGCGAGCTAAACCATTGCCGGAAGCTGGCCTATACTGGTGATTCTACTATTCCTAACGTATCGGCTGCCTTGTTCATCAACGTGTTAACTAGTCAGCTAAGGGAAATTATCGGTATACTGGACGCATTCTTACCCCGATACGGTTTTTCTGCTGACACCGCATTGCTGTTGGCATAGCGTGGTTGTTGGCATAGCGTGGGTAATAACATCATTTTTATCTGATGCGTTTTTTATACTGACTGTTTTTATACTGAATTGTAGTAAGAGAGGTCACCATGGGCAGAATTGCGCCCAGGAAGCGGAAAACCACCTGGGATTATCAAACGCTAGTACGCTTCTACCAGCGAATTATGCAGCGACAGCCCTCGAATGCTGTAGCGGTAGAAAACGACGAAGAGCGCGAAGAGCAGGAGCATTTGTCTTCCCCTTCCCTGCGTGAGCGTATTGGTGTCTCGCTGCGAAAAGTCTGGCATTTACCTGACGGCTACCACTGGATGGAACCGCTGCCGCTTCTCCATCGTCGCTGGATTTTAATCGCGATCGCGCTGCTGCTGATCGTGCTGCTCTGGCCTTACAGTGCACAACATCCGCAACCTGCTCGCACCACGCCAGTTCCTCTTACCCAGGCGGATAATCAGGCTGCGATGCAGGCCGTAATTATCGAAAACCAGCCTTCAACACTCCAGCATCAGCCTGTCGCGCCACCGCCTCAGACGCAGTCATCAGCTCCATGGCGACAGTATGAGATCGCCTCGGGGCAAACGCTGGCACAACTCTTTCGCGATAACAATCTGCCCGTCAGCGATGTGTTTGCTATGGCACAGGTGGAAGGCCGGGATAAGCCGCTCAGCAATTTGCGGGCAGGTCAGGAAGTCAAATTACAGTTGAATGCACAAGGCATGGTTGCCGAGTTGGAAATCGAAACCACGGCAAACCAGACGATTCGGTTCACCCGCGGTGCAGATGGCGCGTTTACCCGTACACGCTAGCGAGTCAGTTGCTCCAATAGGAAATCGCGCAGAACGATAGCATGGTTGTGCTGCGCGTCTTTGCTGCCATAAAGCAGCATGATTGCTTTCTTCTGCTCAAGCAATGCCCGTAGCCTACTGCTCGCATCACCTTCTGCTAACTCATTACGATAATAGTTCACGAATTCTGGCCAGCGTTCAGGCTCGGCGTGAAACCATTTCCGCAGTTCGCTACTCGGCGCGATCTCTTTAAACCACTCAACCCCCTCCAGACGCGCTTTACTGATACCACGCGGCCACAGACGGTCAATAAGAAAGGTGGGGTGGGAAAAAGGGGCTTGCGCGTCATACACGCGAGTAAGGTGAATCAAGTCAGGCATAGGGCCTCCTTTTTAGCATCTCCTTTTAGGATAATAGGGTAATGATAGGTCATTTCCCGATCCCTAAAATGCAAAACGCTGGCACAAGGCCAGCGTTTCACATGTTAACTAAAGTGTTAATTCAACGATAAACGTGAATTATGCTTCAGCAACAACAACGACATTCAGTTCAGCAAATACATCGCTGTGTACCTGGAAGCTCACTTCGTGATCACCCAGAGTACGCAGAACGCCGTTCGGCAGGCGAACTTCGCTCTTAGCAATGTCAACACCGGCAGCCGTTACCGCATCAGCGATATCGCGAGTACCGATGGAACCAAACAGTTTACCTTCGTCGCCTGCTTTAGACGCGATGGTAACGCTACCCAGTTCTTTGATCTTGGCGGCGCGAGCTTCAGCAGCAGCCAGAACGTCAGCCAGTTTGGCTTCCAGTTCAGCACGGCGTGCTTCGAAGAACTCAACGTTTTTCTTAGTTGCCGGCACAGCTTTGCCCTGCGGAACCAAGAAGTTACGAGCATAGCCCGATTTAACGTTTACCTGATCACCCAGGCTGCCCAGGTTTGCTACTTTATCAAGCAGAATAACTTGCATTACTTTATCCTCTCAAAGTCTCGTTAATGGACAGTGGCCGATTACTGATGACGGTCAGTGTACGGCAACAAAGACAAGTAACGCGCACGCTTGATAGCGCGGGCCAGCTGACGCTGGTATTTTGCACGAGTACCGGTGATACGGCTCGGAACAATCTTGCCGCTTTCAGTGATATAGTTTTTCAGCGTAGCGATATCTTTATAATCAATCTCTACAACGCCTTCCGCGGTGAAACGGCAGAATTTGCGACGACGGAAATAACGTGCCATGTGGCTAGTCTCCAGAATCTATCAATTCAATCTGCTCGGCATGTAACACTATCTTGCTCAGACCATTGCGCCCTTGATGGCAGCTAATGAATCCATGCACGGTAAGTTGCGTGCCGACCGTTATACTGTGGGTAACTGCTTGTGACGAGAGTCCGCTGACAATCACGGGCATACGACACCATGCTTGCCGACTTAATCCGGCTTCCTCCTGTGTCGAGCGGTGCTCAAGCACAAACTGACAGTGAGGAATGCCTGACGGGCTGACTTTACGAATGGGCGTCTTGCACACTGTGCCGGACAACACCAGACGGTTCACCGTCACCACAACAATTACTCTTCAGAATCCCCTGCATCCACATCATCGCCAGCTTCAGCGAAATCTTCACGACGCTCACGGCGTTCGTCTTTCGCTTTCACCATTGGAGATGCTTCAGTTACCGCGTGCTTAACGCGCATAACCATGCTGCGGATAACGGCATCGTTAAAGCGGAAGTTTGTTTCCAGCTCATCGATCGCTTCCTGCGGCGCTTCAACGTTCAGCAGAACGTAGTGAGCTTTGTGCAGTTTGTTGATCGGGTAAGCCAGTTGACGGCGGCCCCAGTCTTCCAGACGGTGGATCGTGCCCTGCGCACCAGTGATGGTAGCAGTGTAGCGCTCGATCATGCCCGGAACCTGTTCGCTCTGGTCAGGATGAACCATAAATACGATTTCGTAATGACGCATCGAATTGCTCCTTACGGATTATTCAGCCTCCTGTCTGGGTCAACCGCGGCCCGTGGAGGCAAGGAACGTGTATGTGTGCGGCTGAAAAAATGACGCGTAAGTATAGTGCCCGACATTAAAGAACACAAGGAAGAAACTCAGGAGTTTTCTACGTTGTGATATTTACAGAATCAACGTGGAATTACAGCGTCCGCTTGAAGAAATCAGCTCCCGCCTGTAACGCCGTCGGCGTAATACGATGTGCCACACCCGGTTCGGTCAGGTATGTCAGATTGGCGAGTTTATCGCGCGCCTGCAATGCTTGGTGGAGACGTGCGCTTTCTGCCGCTGGCACAACATCATCCGCCTCACCATGCCACACCAGCAGGGGTCGATTGGACAGCGCATCCAGGCGGGTGGTGACATCATAATCAGCCAGTTTGGCCGCTAATGCCTGCAACACCGACTGATTTTCCTCACGATCGGCCGGAACCGGAGGGAATAGCGTTGATGATAGCGTGGAGAAATAGCCGGAGCCCATAAATGCAGCCACCGCAGTAATCCAGGGATAGCGAGCCATACACCCGAGCGCGCTCATTCCACCAAGTGACGCACCGCAAACGCCAACGCGGTCTCCGTCGATCAAACCACGCCGCCGATATTCGGCAACATAGTCGGGAAGTTCTTCAATATTCGATTGCAGAATGTCCCAGAAATGCTGCAATCGATGCGCTTCATCCCCGTCATAGCGGGCACCGTGCATTGCCGCATCGGCCAAAATCACTCGAAACCCGGCCTGAGCTAGTGCATAGCCAAAATACGAATACACCTCTTTTGACGACGTGTAACCATGGTAGAAAAAAATCGTCGGTAGAGGCTGCTCCCTTCTTCCTGCGGGTACCGCGTGAATCACTTCGATACCGTTGCCGAGTTTATCCAGTGACATTTCAACCATATTTCCCTCGTTTCAAGTTCTGTTAGCGCGTTTTTATGTAGCGAAATCGTATTTAGCGACAGGCTCACTACCTTTTACGATAAATCAACTTACCGCGATCTTCCTGACTCAGCGCTGTCATTAATTCGTGCTGATTTAATAAGCCCATTTATGTAAATAAAAAAATTGCATTGATCTGGATCAATTACTGAAATGGATATTTACACTCCGTGATTAAATTTTTTTCATTTACTGCCGTTAACGCATGTGAAGTGAGACTAAAAAATAACCTTTTTATTATAAGAGACACACATATGTTGGGACTTTCTTTTAAACACTGGGGTTTGGGTATCAAGCTATCAATTATCGCCTCCCTGAGCGTGGCGATCTTGTTCATTGCTTTCACCCTCACTCTTACCCGCTCCGCAGGCAATCAGCTGAAATCGTTGACTCTCAACGACATGCAGAGTCAGGTGAATGGAGTCACCGACATGATCAACATGTACGATACCAGCCTGCAAGCAGAGGTCAGCAACTATACGCGGCTGCTGGCGAGCTTTTTGCCAACGCAGTTTTCACTGGACACCGTTAACCGCACACCTTTCGGCAACACATCGCACCCAACACTTAAAGCTGGCGATACGGTATTGAACCTCAATACCGAAGTGCCAGACGACTTTCTGAGCCGCACCCACGCGATCTCAACGATTTTTGTCCGCGATGGAGACGATTTCACGCGCATCACCACCTCGCTGAAAAAAGAAGATGGATCGCGCGCGATGGGCACCAAACTCGATCGTGAAAGTCCAGCTTATGCACCGGTGATGAAAGGTGAGATCTACAGTGGGTTGGCAACACTGTTCGGCAAACAGTACATCACCCAGTATCAACCGATACGCGACAGTGAAAACAAGGTTATCGGTATTCTGTTCGTCGGTGTCGACATCACGAAGCAATTTACCGAGATGCAGCAAACTATTCTGAACAAGAAAATAGGTGAGACAGGCCATTTCTTTGTCCTTAGCACGAAGAAAGGAAAGGACGCAGGTAACTATCTTTACCACCAAAGCAATGCCAACCAACGCCCTGACTGGTCAGAAGGGGCGTTAGAGAAAGTGCTGGCAACTGGTAATGGTACGATCGAATACGATAACAACACGATGACGGGCGAAGAAAAAACCCGGATCATGGTGTACCGCAGTATTCCACAGTGGAACTGGATTGTGGCGGGTGCCATCAGTAAAGAAAGCCTGATGGCAGAGGTTAACCGTACCCGCAACCTGTTTTTAGGCGGTGGTATTATTCTGGTTCTGCTCTTTGCAGCATTCTTTGTCGTGCTGACGCGTAAGTGGCTGAGCCAGCCTCTGGTTGAAATCGTCAAAGTGGCAGAACAATTCTCTGCCGGTAACCTGACAGCGACGCTTTCCAGCAACCGTGGCGATGAAGTGGGCCGCCTGATCGATGCGATTAACGGTATCGGACAGGGGCTAACGACGATTGTGTCGCAAGTAAGGAGCGCCTCCGAAGAAATCAGTGCCAGCACCGATGCGCTGGCTGCTGATAGCGAAAACATCAGTGAGCAAATTGCCCGTCAGGCCAGCAGCGTCGAAGAAACGTCGGCTAGCATGGAACAACTCTCCGCCAGCGTGAAGCAAAACGCCGATAACGTCTCTGCCGCCAAAGACCTGGCGGAGCAAAGCGCAGCAGCTGCACATAATGGCAGCCAGACCGTTACCGATTCCGTCTCTACGATGAGCGATATTAAAAACTCATCGCAGCGGATTGCCGATATCACGACAGTGATCGAATCTATCGCTTTCCAGACTAATATTCTGGCGCTCAATGCTGCGGTAGAAGCCGCTCGTGCGGGCGAACACGGCAGAGGCTTCGCCGTCGTGGCAGCTGAAGTGCGAGCGCTGGCACAGCGTAGTTCTACCGCAGTGAAAGAGATCGAAACCTTGATTGATGAATCGCTGGAAAAAATCGAAGCGGGCTATCATTTCTCAGAAAAAACGCAGGCGGTAATGGACGACTTGCGCAACCGTATCTTACAGGTCAGTGCCATCGTGAACGATATTGATATCGCCTCACGCGAGCAGTCTGCGGGTATCAGTCAGGTAAACATCGCCATTGTACAGATTGGTCAGGCAACGCAGGAAAACACCATTCTGGTCAACAACTCGGAAGACACCGCGCAGGGTCTGCGCCAGAAAGGCCACCACCTCAGCGAGCTGGTCAGCGTCTTCCGTATTTAACATCCACACATACCCTAAATAATTCGAGTTGCAGGAAGGCGGCAAGAGAAGACATCCCGATGAGCTTACTCAAGTAAGTGATTCGGGTAACTGACAAATCTGCCAAAGGCAGATTTGAACGCTGCTGGCAGCGGCCCCAACGGGGCGAGGTGCACGTAAGTGTGCCGAGTAGCGTAGCCAACGCACATGCAGCTTGAAGTATGACGGGTACAGCGGTCATCGTATTGCACGACGGCCGCCATTTGAGTATTATGCCGACGTTTTTTCCCCCATCCCCCCACACTGACAAAGGAGACGACATCATGACAACAATTACTCTGATTCTTTGCAGGACACCTCGGGTCTAATTCCGCATTCTTTTCCGCTTTGCGTTATCCCCCGCTGTAGCCTGCCTTACCCTATTTTTAAATTGATCAGCAGGATGATCTATGGGCAATGCTATTCGCTCTATTTCGGCGCGCGTCAGTGTGATCGCGACGGAAAATACCTGGATTGAAGATAAAGCAATCCAACAGCTTCAAATTACCTCACAGCTTCCCGATATGGTTCGCGTGGCCGGTATGCCAGATTTGCATCCGGGTCGTGGCTACCCTATTGGTGCCGCTTTTTTCTCACAACAGCGCTTCTATCCGGCGCTGGTCGGAAACGATATCGGCTGCGGCATGGCGCTATGGCGCACGGGCCTGAACGCCAACAAGATTTCGTTGGATAAGCTGGAGAAACGGCTTGGCAGTATTGATGGCCCACTGGAAGACACTATCGATATTCCCCCCGCGCTGGCGGATTTTCGCTATTCGCTAGGCACCATCGGCGGCGGTAACCACTTTGCAGAATTGCAGCAGCTTGATGAAATTTATCAGTCCGATGTGCTGCACGCTCTGCATATTGATCCTAAACAGCTTCTGTTGCTCGTTCACAGCGGCTCACGCGGATTAGGGCAAACCATACTGGAAGCTCATGTGCGGGAATTCGGCCATCAGGGTCTCGAAGCCAATACGCCGGCCGCGGCGGCCTATCTGGAACAGCACCAGTTCGCGCTGACGTTTGCCACCAACAATAGGCGACTGATAGCGCAGCGGATGCTGGATCGCTGGCATACGGAAGGCGATGCCGCGCTGGACGTGAACCATAATCTGGTGACACCGACAACGATTGAAGGCATTTCCGGCTGGCTGCACCGTAAAGGCGCGACGCCTGCCGACTGCGGCCCGGTCATCATTCCCGGTTCTCGCGGTGACTACAGCTATATCGTGCAACCCATCCCTCATGCCGATAGCCTCTATTCACTGGCACATGGCGCGGGCAGAAAGTGGATGCGCACAGAGTGTAAAGATCGGCTGTCTTCACGCTATAGCGTCCAGCAACTCGCGCGCACTCGCTTCGGCAGTCGTGTGATTTGCCAGGACAGGCAGTTGATTTTTCAGGAAGCGCCGGAAGCCTACAAGCCGATAGACAGCGTGATTGGTGCGATGCAGCAGGCGGGATTAATCACGCTGATTGCTCGGCTGAAACCCGTACTCACCTACAAAACGCGCGGGGAGGATAAATGATATTGCTTCAGCTTTCCGCCGCACAAGGACCGGACGAATGCATGCTGGCAACGGCAAAGGCGTTACAGGCTTTGATACGGGATGCCGCACGGCAAGGTGTCGAATGTGAGATCATCGAAACCGAAGCAGGGAAACGTTCCGGTACGTTACGTTCCGCACTGGTTCTGTTAAACGGTGAGCAGGCAGAACTGCTGGCCGCTAGCTGGTGCGGTACGCTTCAGTGGGCGTGCAATAGCCCTTGGCGTAAAGGTGGTGGACGCAAGAACTGGTTTATCGGCGTCGCACGCTTTCATCAGGAACAGGCGTTTGCCGATAACGAGATTCGTTTTGAAGCCACTAAATCCTCCGGTCCCGGCGGACAACATGTGAATAAAACCGAGTCAGCCGTCCGCGCCCCCCATGTCGCCAGCGGCATCACGGTGAAGGTGCAGAGTGAACGCAGCCAGCACGCGAATAAGCGTCTGGCCTGTTATCTCATCGCCTATCGTCTGGAAGCGTTACAGCAACAGCAGCATGCCGAACTACGGGCACAGCGACGTCTGTTCCACCACCAGATAGAGCGCGGCAATCCGGTAAAAGTCTTCAAAGGTGAAGATTTTTCGCTAGTCACCTCGCGCTAACCTCAACTCATAGGCGGGCACCGATTGCCGCCTGTTATTTCTTCTCGGAAATGGCCTTAAAGTATTGGGATAGGCTGAACGGCATCTGTAAACCCGGCAGCTCGCTGAGTCGATTAAGTTCATCACGATGCGAGTCGATCCATAGCTGCTGCAAGGGCTGCAACGTCGTTGTTCGCGCCGCAATTAGCGTATCCAAAAAACTCCTATTCCCTTCCACTGCCAAATGGAATGCTTTTATCGCCAGTTTATCCACCTCGCTTTCGGTACAGCGATTCATCGCTTGCTCATTCAAATAAATAAGAACAGTGGCTTTATCATCATTGTTTAATGTCCAGAACCAGTCGTTTGAAGACGGAAGCGTGACGGGATTCTTTTTCCCTCGCTCACGGCACTGCTGATAAATCGAATCTAGCTCGTGTAATGAAGGTTCGACAGCGTGTGTATAGCCAGTAATAAAGAAGAAGAAAAAGATAAACCTACTTATTGTACGATGCATAAACACACATCCAGAATTCGGACTCGTCTCCTACAGAAGACCATGCCATTGGCTCCACAACTTGATCCAATTTATGCCTGAGAATATTCGGTATACCCGCCATCGCTTGGCCGTAAAGTTCCCAATCATAATCGCTGATATTATAAGTTACGTCTTTAGCACTGCGAGGATCGCTGAAAATACTGTAAAGAGGGGTTGTTGAAACAGCGAATGCTAGTCGGTTTGCGCTATCAACTAGTGTGTTGATTTGCTCAATAGCTTCTACCGAACGAGCACTTAAGGTGAGTTCTTTGATCTGACAAGTGGCAATTCCCATGCCCTACTCCATCCAAGTAAATGATTACAAAAATCTGATCGTTTATTCCCGTTCTCATACCCATGAACAAATTAAAGTAAGCAATTAATAATAATCTGGTCAACCAAAATTAAGCCTTTATCGTAGATTTTGTAACGGTGCTACACTCCCGCTATCTATTCCTGTCAGGCTGAAGCGATGAACATCGTACGGATACTTTTTTTACCCTTAATACTGATACTGTCCGGTTGCCAGCTCATACAAGGAAAACCAGTCGCAGCACCACCGCCTGCAGAGAAAGCACTCGAAATTCGCTACGCGCAAACCAGCCAGTTAGAAAAAGTGGGGGCGATCTCCGCGACCGTACGCGGGAACGCAGACGATGCCGATCGTGCCATTCAGCAAAAAGCCGATGCCTCCGGCGCGCACTATTATGTGATTGTGCTGAAATCCGAGGCCACAACGCACCCCGGTCTGTGGTCCGCACGTGCCGTGCTGTATCGCTGAATCTGCGGGACGTGCTATAAAAAAATACCGGGCAGATTCCCGGTATCATCATGCAGTGGCAAATTAATACGACATACACGCCGCATTCAGAATCCCGCCACTGAGCGAGGCGGCACAAAGAAAGGCACCAGACGCAATATCGTTATTCTGGATATGCTGGCTGAGACGCGGCATATACAGACGCACAGCGAAATAAATCAGTAATTGCACCACCAGCGCGACCACGCCCCAGGTGATGTAATCCACCAGGCTCACCGAATTAATCGCCGCGCTGGAAAGCGGGATCACATAGCCAATCAACGCCCCACCAAATCCAATCGCTGCCGTACCGTTGTTCTCTTTAATCAGCGCCCATTCATCATGCGGTGTGATACGGGTGTAGATAAACAAAAAGGCCAGCACCATGGCAAACCCGATAAAGAAATAGGACGCGAAAGCGAGTAGCGACGTAACAATAGGCATAGCAATATTCCTTTCAAATGAGACACGTTGGCGCGTCAGCAACAGGTAAGGGGAAGGGTATAGATGATTCTTGCATAGCAAAGCGTTTATACATGACTTTACGTGATAAGCAATGCAGGAATCTCCTGCGAAGCGCTTTATTCCCTCGGCCGCTCTATCCGCACGAGTATCCTCACATTTTTTAAGAAAATGGATAATCATTGCACCTGAAATGCCGATAACAGATAAGGCATTTTTTATCAGTTAGATAGGAGCCCATTTCACATTCATCACCTGCTTTTTTATGCAAACACACAATGACAACTAAACCGTTACTAACCTGCGATAACGGTAAATAATTAATGAACGAAAGGAAGAAGTTTATGCTGCGCTGGATGTCATTTCAAAACCTGTCTGTAACACGAAAGTTATTGGTAGGATTTGGTTTATTGCTCATCATGGGTGGGATTCTCTCCATGGTTGGCTTTTATGGATTACACAATAGTGACCAATCGTTAAAGCGCATCAGCCGCCTTGGCGCTATTTATGACAAAACCGTTGTCGCTCGAGAAGGCAACTTTGGTTATGCACTAGAGCGTAAAGCACAGTATCTGGAACAGCACGACAGCGCTATCGGTAACATCAACGAGGAGTTATCAGCGCTGCTAAAAGAAATTAATACCGGACACTGGCCATCAGAAGATAAAAACGCCATCCAGGATATCAGTTCGTCACTCAATACCTACCTAACCCAACGCCAGCAGGTCATGAGCCCGAATGTCACTCAACAGACGCTCAGCGAACTGAATAATCAAATGGCGCAGTTGCAGGAAAACATCAATAAGCTTTACTTCACAGAAGAGAGCCGCGCTGGCCGCAACGTTATTAACAGTGATATCCAACTGGGCGTGATTACGCTGATCGCCATCATACTCGGCCTGACGACCGCGATTGTGATTTCACGACAGATCGTTCGCCCGCTACATCAGGCGTTACACGCCACTCGCGCCATTGCAGAAGGCGATCTTACCGTACAGTTGCACAATGAACGCCGTGATGAATTAGGCCAGTTGATTTCAGCCATGGGGCAGATGAATAACAATCTGCACAGCATGATTGATAAAATTCGCCTCAGTGCGAATCAGATTTCCTATGCCGCAGGGGAAATTACTGCGGGTAACACCGATCTCTCCTCTCGCACTACGCAACAAGCCGCCGCACTCGAAGAAACCGCAGCCAGTATGGAGCAGTTGACGTCAACGGTGAAACAGAATGCCGATAACGCTCATCAAGCCAACCGTCTGGTTATGGATGCCTCTGATACCGCGAATCTGGGGGGAGAACAGGTTTCTAAAGCGGTGAATACCATGCACGGCATCGCGCAAAGTTCCCACCGTATCGCCGAAATTACCTCAATGATTAACAGCATTGCATTTCAAACCAATATTCTGGCGCTCAATGCTGCGGTAGAGGCTGCACGAGCCGGTGAGCAAGGACGGGGTTTCGCCGTCGTCGCCAGTGAAGTGCGTAATCTGGCACAGCGCAGCGCGCAGGCTGCCAAGGAGATCGATACACTGATTGGCGAGTCCGTTTCGCAGATTAACAATGGCGCAGCGCTGGTTAACGGCGCAGGGAAAACGATGGAAGGGATTGTCCAGTCCGTCACGCAGGTTCACGCCATAATGAAAGACATTACTACTGCCTCGGACGAGCAGCATCGCGGTATTTCTCAGGTCGGCCAGGCCATCATAGAGATGGACCAGAACACGCAGCAAAACACCGTGCTGGTGGAGCAGTCGTCTTCCGCTGCTCACTCACTGGAACAACAGGCGATCGTACTTTCTGATGCGGTTTCCGTCTTCCGGCTTTTACAACCTTCACAACAAGATGTTCGCAGACTGGCAAACTCTGCGGCATAGCCCCAACGACAGAGAGGTGCCCTATGGCACCTCTCGACTGTCATTTTCGATGCTGATTATGCGCGCTGGCGAACAGCTTCAAACAAGCACACACCAGTAGCAACAGACACATTCAGTGAAGACACACTGCCTGCCATTGGGATGCTGATCAATTCATCACAGTGCTCACGAGTCAGACGGCGCATGCCTTCACCTTCCGCGCCCATCACCAACGCCAACGGACCAGTCAATTTACTTTGGTACAGCGTATGATCCGCTTCACCCGCCGTGCCGACGATCCAGATATTACGCTCCTGCAACAGGCGCATCGTACGAGCCAGATTGGTCACGCTGATAACCGGTACGGTTTCCGCCGCGCCACAGGCCACTTTCTTCACTGTCGCGTTTAGTTGCGCAGAACGATCGCGAGGCACAATCACCGCATGTACGCCAGCGCCATCCGCATTACGCAGGCAAGCGCCCAGGTTATGTGGATCAGTCACACCGTCCAATATCAGCAGGAAAGGCGTTTCCAGATTGTCTAACATCGCAGGCAGATCGTTTTCCTGATATTTCCGCCCTTCTTTAACCTTCGCTACGATCCCCTGATGAACCGCGTCTTCAGCCTGCTTATCCAGCCATTGGCGATTTGCTACTTGAATAACGATGCCCTGCGCTTCCAGCTCGGCAATAACGGGCTGAAGGCGACGATCGTCGCGTCCTTTCAGAACAAAGACTTCCAGAAAACGCTGTGGATCGCGCTCAAGCAGTGCCTTAACCGCGTGGATACCGTAAATAATTTCGCTCATTAATACTCTTCAAATTAACCATAACAGGCAGAACCTGTTCATTAGAGATAGAGGTTTTACCCTACTTCCCCTCCTCACAGAGGAGAAATAGGGTTAGCTAACCTTACTCAGCGGACTTTTTCTTCGCGCGTTTAGCCTTAGTCGCGGCGGCGATTTTACGCGTTTTTTCCGCGTTCTTTTTCGCTTTATCGCGGTTCTTTTTCGGCTTCACTTTTGGTTTATCCGACGTCGCGGCGTTGCGATCGCCTTCTTTGCGGAATGCGGCATCCGGTTCAAAGTTTGCTGCGGCTTTGCCTGGGCTACGACGGCGTCGACTTGGCTTGGCCTCACGCGACTCTGGTTTCTTCGTACGGTCACGCGCGGTTTTACCTTCACCACGCACCTTACGAGTACTGGAAATCAACGCAAAATCAATGTTGCGCTCGTCCATATGCACGGCTTCAACACGGATTTCCACTTCATCACCCAGGCGATAAACCTGCCCACGCGATTCGCCAATCAGTCGCTGGCCGATATTATCGTAGCGATAGTAGTCATTATCCAGCGTAGAAACGTGTACCAGCCCATCGATAAATAGATCTTTCAGGCGCACGAAGAAGCCAAAACCGGTCACACTGGCGATAATCCCTGTAAAGACTTCGCCAACGTGATCCTGCATAAAGTCGCACTTCAGCCAATCCGCGACGTCGCGCGTAGCTTCATCCGCACGACGCTCCGTCATCGAGCAGTGCATACCCAGTTGTAGCATCTCGTTAATGTCGCTATGCCAGCCGCCCGTTGATGTCCAACGCTCATGACGATCGCTCAGCAAATACTTAATCGCGCGGTGCAGCGACAGGTCTGGATAACGACGAATTGGCGACGTAAAGTGGCCATAAGACGTCAACGCCAGCCCGAAGTGCCCCCGGTTTTCCGGGTCATAAATCGCCTGTTTCATCGAACGTAGCAGCATAGTTTGCAGCATTTCCCGATCGGGACGCTCTGCTACCTCGTTCATCAGTTCAGCGTAGTCTTTCGGCTGTGGCTTCATTCCACCTTTCAACGTCAGCCCCAGTTCCCCCAGCACGCTGCGCAGGGCTAATACATGGTCTTCACTCGGCTGATCGTGTACGCGGAACAGCGCAGGTTCTTCGTTCTTCTCCACAAATCTCGCGGCGGAGATATTCGCCAGAATCATGCACTCTTCGATCAGCTTGTGCGCATCATTACGCACCACAGCTTCCACACGGTCGATACGACGTTCGGCGTTGAAAATAAACTTGGCTTCTTCGGTTTCAAACGCGATGCCGCCACGCACTTCACGCGCGTGTTCAAGCGCTTTGTACATGTGGTGCAGCTCTTCCAGCCCGCCCACCAGCGGCTTGTAGTGTTCACGCAGTTCAGCGTCGCCTTGCAGAATATTCCACACCTTGGTGTAAGTCAGACGCGCATGTGAGCTCATCACCGCTTCATAAAACTTGTAAGACGACAGCTTACCCTGCGACGAAACGGTCATTTCACAGACCATGCACAGGCGATCGACCTGCGGGTTGAGCGAACATAACCCGTTCGACAACACTTCCGGCAGCATCGGTACCACCTGAGACGGGAAGTATACCGACGTGCCACGCGCCCGCGCTTCATGGTCGAGCGGCGTATTCGGCCGAACGTAATAGCTCACGTCCGCAATCGCAACCCACAAACGCCAGCCGCCGCCACGCTTCTGCTCACAGTACACTGCGTCATCGAAATCGCGCGCGTCTTCGCCGTCAATCGTGACCAGCGGCAGCTTACGCAGATCCACACGGCCTTTTTTCGCCGCTTCCGGCACCTCTTCGGAAAGATCCTTCACCTGCTCTTCCACTTGTGATGGCCAAGTGTGCGGAATATCGTGGGTGCGCAGGGCGATATCTACCGCCAGCCCGGTGCCCATATTGTCACCGAGGATCTCAACGATCTTGCCGACCGCTTTCGTGCGGCGCGTTGCGCGTTGCGTCAGCTCAACCACGACGACGAAGCCCATGCGAGCACCGTTAATTTCTTCTTTCGGAATCAGAATATCGAAACTCAGGCGGCTATCATCCGGCACCACAAACCCGACACCGGCATCGACAAAATAGCGACCAACAATTTGTCCGGTACGTGGTTCCAGCACGCGCACAATGCGCCCTTCACGGCGACCTTTACGATCGGCGCCCAGCGGTTGTGCCAGCACAACATCGCCGTGAATCGCCCGTTTCATCTCTTCAGCCGACAGATAAAGGTCGTCTTTACGGCCTTCCACACGCAGGAAACCGAAGCCATCGCGGTGACCAATAACCGTGCCACGCAGCAGATCGAGTTTCTCCGGCAACGCATAGCACTGGCGGCGAGTAAAAATAAGCTGACCATCACGCTCCATCGCACGCAGGCGGCGACGCAGGGCTTCAAGGGGTTCTTCTCCGGTTAATTGCAGGTCAGCGGCTAATTCTTCCCGGCTAATCGGGGTATCGCGCTTGGCGATATGCGCCAAAATATATTCACGACTGGGGATGGGGGATTCGTATTTTTCTGCTTCTCGTTCCAGGAATGGATCTTGTGACATTGCGGTTCCTCCGTTGTCATCAGCAGGAGGCTGAACAAAACTCATTCAACCAACAATAATTTATAAAGCGGCGGGTTTTCTTTGACCATATCAGCTAGCGTGTATTGATCCAGCTCATGCAGGAAATTTTGTACCGCCTGTTGGAGCACCTGCTTCAAACGACAGGCTGGCGTAATGTGGCAAAAGTCATGGCTACAGTTGACCAACGTGAGCGGCTCCAACTCGCGCACGACATCGCCAATTCGGATTGTTTCTGCCGGTTTTCCAAGGCGGATGCCGCCATTCTTACCGCGCACGGCCATCACCAACCCAGCACGACTAAGTTGATTGATAATTTTGACCATATGATTACGAGACACGCCATACACTTCCGTTACCTCTGAAATGCTGGTCATTTTCCCGCTCGGCAGTGACGCCATGTAAATCAGCGCCCGCAAGCCATAATCCGTAAAACTTGTTAACTGCACATAAACCTCGGATACCTCTGGGTATCATTGACGGGCGCATTGAGTACGCACCTGAAAAACCAACGCTATTGACAGATAATAAACCAGGCACAAAGACTACGGCTAATTATTTATACCCTTTGCGTTACGAGAGATTGTCTGGCTGTACCTCGCTCGCTCAAACCTTTTCACGTCAGCCATATCTTTTTAATTTTATCTCACCGCAACACAGATAACGTATTCTCTTTGGTTGCACCCACCAAATCTATACCCCAAATAATTCGAGTTGCAGGAAGGCGGCAAGAGAGGGAATCCCGATGAGCTTACTCCGGTAAGTGATTCGGGTGAGTAAACGCAGCCAACGCACATGCAGCTTGAAGTATTACGGGTATAACGATGAATGGGCTATCACCCACGAAGGCGGCGTAAGGAAAAGGACACCATGGGGTTGAAAAATATTTCTATTCGTACCGGCTTATTAACGTTATTGCTGCTAACCACCCTGCTGCTGCTCATTGTCAGCGGTATGGGTGTAGTGGCGATTAAGAAAGACAGGGAAACGCTGACAGCACAAAACCAGATTCAGGGCATTGAGCTGGGCAATCTGATGAGCGGCTATAACCAAACGCTCAGCGCGCGTGCCTCAGCAACGCTCGCCGTCAGGAAAATCGAAATCGGCTTGCTGGACGACGGAGCAAAAGAAACCGGGATCGTAGAAAAGCATCTCCGCCAGTCACAGGAAGACATTGAACGCGTGATCAAATCGGCCAAGGTCGATCCGAAACAGCAAGCGCTGGCGCAGGAGGTGCTGAAAACCTATCAGGCCTATTTTCAGCAGGGCATGACCCCGATGCTGAGCGCGCTGCAAAAACAATATACCGACGAATATTATGACGTTCTGGAAAAACAACTGGGTACGCTGAGCGAAGCCTTTGATTTATCGATCCAAAACTTCCGTCAGTATGCCCAACAGCTTTCTGAACAGGGTCTGGCGGAGTCCGAACGCAATGAACGCATTATGCTATTACTGATTGCGATTGCCTGCCTGTTATCTATCACGCTGGTCGCACTAGCCTGGGTTGCACTGCGGCACATGCTGCTCAAACCGCTGGACCATGCTATTGAGCAGTTAGAGCAAGTTGCCAGCGGTAATCTGACGCGGCGTCTGATTCAAGGCGGAGACAACGAACTGGGTCGACTCAACGATGCCATCGGCCGCATGCAGGGTGCGCTATTGGAGTCAGTGAGTCAGGTTCGCGATGCCAGTACGCAAATCGATCTCGGTAGCCGTGAATTGTTTGAAGAAAACGCCCAGCTTTCCCAGCGTACCGAAGAATCCGTTGCAGCCCTGGAACAGACGGCGGCCAGCATGGAGCAATTAAGCGCGACGGTAAAACTCAATGCCGATCACGCCGAACTTGCCCATCAGCTCGCTAATAACGTCTCGAATACCAGCAGTCGCAGCAACGAATCCGTCTGTTACGTGATTGAAAAAATGCAGGAAATCGCCACCAGCGCCAAACGCATCAATGACATTCTCAGCGTCATTGACGGGATCGCGTTTCAGACCAACATTCTGGCGCTGAACGCCTCCGTCGAGTCCGCCCGCGCAGGCGAACAAGGCAGAGGCTTTGCCGTCGTCGCCGGAGAAGTACGTAATCTGGCGCAGCACAGCGCGCAGGCAGCGAAAGAGATCCGTTCGCTGATTTTGGATTCCCAGACGCGCGTGTCGGAAGGGCTCGAACTGGCTTCCAAAGCAGGTGAAACCATGGACGAAGTAACCGATGAAATCATCCGTATTACGAAACTGATGCGAGACATTTCTACCGCGACGCAAGAACAGCATCGCGGTATCGAGCAGGTGAACGTCGCTTTCACACAGATCGACAAAGTCGCTCAGCACAATGCGCAGCTCGTCAAAGCCTCATCCGCGACCACGCAGTCATTGGAACAACAGTCCCAACAGTTGATGCGATCCATGGCGCTATTTCAGGTAGAACCTCGCCTTTCTTAATCTGCTGGTGTCACCGCTGGTGGTCAGCCTCACGTTGACCACCAGCATTATAAAAAATAGTCACTGCTCTCTACTGGCGCCCTACAGCACTGAATAAATAATGAGGATAAGCAGGAACCCGCTTTTCCCTTAACGTACATAGTTCATATATATACTTTCAGATAATTTGAGTATTATTTTTTTGCCGCTATTCTCTGTTTTTACACATAAGCGTATAAATAGGGTTTCGGCATAAAAGCGATCAGCGTTATCGCGTCAATGCATTGAATAAAAAGACAATGAGAAAAAACACCTTATTAGTGGTAAGCGTTGTGCATTTCAGGCCATTAATTACATTTAAATAAAATACTTATTAATATAATTAATAGCACGCTATTTTATTAATTCAGCCCATTGATTTCAGCGCAAAGAAAAAGGGTGACCGCCAATCACCCGATAACACCACAGACGGCATCATGGTAAAACAAATGCCACTGACAACAGCGAATCAAGGGTAAAGACAGAAAGAATATAGGCAGAGATAAACATGAATAATCAGTCAGTTGATGTTGATTTGATTACCAGGTTTGACAGTGAAGCCAAACTACACGCACTTGATTCCATTTATGCCATCGCCGAATTCGATCTGGCAGGGAAACTGATTGAAGCCAATCCTCTTTTTTGCAAAATGCTAGGCTATAAAAAAGAAGATATTATTCAGAAAAACCACACATTTTTCCTGCCAGAAGCACAACATAAAAAACACGATCATTTCTGGCACGATGTGGTTAAAGGAAATATCAACGCAGGGGAATTCCAGCGGAAAACCCAAAAAGGAGAAATTATTTGGCTCCATGCGGCTTATACGCCAATTATCGATGACAAAGGCCGACATATCGGCATCATAAAACTGGCAACGGATATTACACAGGAAAAACTTCTCGTGTCAGAACATCGTGCACGGTTAGATGCGATTGAGAACGCGCAAGGCGTGATCGAGTTTGATAAAGATGGCTATATCACTCATATCAATAAACATTATCTGGTGCTGACAGGCTATGAGGAAAAAGACTTACTCGGTCAGCACCACCGTCTACTCTGCAACCCTGTTGATACTGAACAAACCGAGTATCAAACATTTTGGGAAACCTTACACCGCGGTCACTCCATCAGCGGACGCTTCCATCGACTGGGCAAAGACAGCCATTCATACTGGATACAAGCGACCTACAGTCCGATCATGGATAGTGACGGTAATGTGAGAAAAATCATTAAGTATGCCCACAACATCACGCAAAATGTCGAAACTGAAAAGAGAGCACATCAGCAAGGCATTATTCTTGATATTTTGCTGTCAGTTCATGACAGTTTTCTGCTCGACCATAATCTGCCTTCAGCCTGCGATAAAGTCTTTGAGCGACTGCTCGACGTGACCAACAGCAGCTTCGGTTTTATCGCCACGTTGCAGGAAGATGAGGACGGACAGTCACTCTATCTCCCTGCAATTTCCAACCTTGCCTGGGATGAAGAAACACTAAACTGGTACAGACACCAGCGCAGAACTCACGGCGGCCTGAAGCTCCGTAAACTTGATAACCTGTTTGGTCATGTAGTAACTCACAACACGGTGGTGTGCACCAATAACCTATTGAGGCAAAAGGCTGGCAGGGACCTTCCCCCCATACACCCTGCGCTGTATTCCCTGCTCGGCATTCCTATCACCCACAACGGCAAAGCAATCGGGATGATCGCACTGGCCAATCGTCGGGAAGGTTACGATCAAACGATGATCGAGCTACTTGCTCCGCTGGTAAAAACACTCGGTATTATTATTCACGCACGCTCACTTGAAGATGAACGCGCACAGATAGAAGCATCTCTTCGCTTTAACGCAGGCCATGACTTTCTTACCGGACTGCCAAATCGCAGCAGCTTCTTCGAGCAAGCCCGCGCGTTTTTACAACTCAGGCAGCAAAGCCAGCACGCCGATAAAAGCTGCCTTGCTATTATTGATATCGATTTATTTAAAAGCATTAATGATCAATACGGTCATCTGGCTGGCGATGCCGTCCTCAAAGAATTAGCGGTGCTGATGCGCATGTTATTACGTCAGGAAGATCTGGTCGCTCGTATTGGGGGCGAAGAATTCATCATCCTGCTAAAAGATGTCCCTTATCAAACTGCCGTCATAGCTATCGAGCGTATTCGTAAAGCCATTGAGCAACATACGCTGGAATACGATCGTCAGACTCTGCATTTCACGATCAGCGCCGGGATCGCTGCTTACCGTTCCGATCTTACGTCCGTTGAGGACTGGATTCAGTTAGCCGATGAAAACCTCTACGCGGCTAAACGGCAAGGGCGCAACTGTGTGAAATAAACCCATCCTGACAGCGCTGCTGGTAGCTTTGTTCGAACGTTTGCATTCCCGTAGCAGATCCGGTCTGAATAAGGCCGGGAAGCTGGTGCGTTTTTCCCTCACGAATCAGGTTGCTGACTGCCGCTGTCACCGTCAGCACTTCATAAAGCGCGATGCGGCCGCCGTGTGCAGAAGGCAACAACCTTTGCGTCACCACCGCCTGCAAACAGGTTGCTAACTGGCTGCGAACATAGGTTTTCTCTTCACCTGGAAAGACATCAATTAAACGGTCGACCGCCTGTGATGCACTGCGCGTATGTAATGTTGATAGCACCAAATGACCTGTTTCCGCTGCTGTCAGCGCCAGCCGAATCGTCTCCGTATCGCGCAACTCTCCTAACAGAATGACATCAGGATCCTCCCTCAACGCTGCCCGTAGCGCCTGAGCAAAAGACGCACTGTGCACACCGATCTCTCGTTGTTGAATCAGGCAGCGTCGACTGCCATGAATAAACTCGATCGGATCCTCCAGCGTAATCACATGGCGATCGCTACTATCGTTTAATGCCCCAATCATAGCCGCCAGCGTCGTGGATTTACCGCTGCCCGTCGCACCGGTAATCAGGATCAGTCCGTTCGGTTTTTCCAGAAGTGTGGAGAGAATGGGTGGCGCATGTAGCACATCCAATGAAGGTTGAACAGATGGGATGATGCGCAGCGCCGCAGACAGTCCTTCCCGCTGGCGAAATACATTTATCCGCAGGCGCTGTCCATCGGGCAACATTAACGCGCCGTCCACCTGCCCTGCCTGACGTAGTTGCTCTTTCTGAGTCGGTTCTAGCCAGGCATCGCACCATTGTGCCACCTGCTCCGACGTTAAACATGGTAAGGTATTTTCAGGCTGTAGCCTCCCATCCACACGTAACACCGGTGGGTGCCCGCTACAAAGGTGCAGATCCGAGGCATTATGTTTTACACTACGCGCCATCCATTCATCCAATTCCATAGATTAACCTCCTGAATAACCATGACGACAATCCAGCAGAATCTACAGGACATCCGGCAGCAAATCGCAGCCACCGCGCAGCATTGCGCACGGGCACCAGAAGAAATTACGCTACTTGCAGTCAGTAAAACCAAACCTGTGAGCGCGATCGAAGAAGCGATTGCGGCAGGTCAACGTGCGTTCGGCGAAAATTATGTTCAGGAAGGCGTGGAGAAGATTCATTATTTCCAGGAAAACCAACCGGACACGCCGTTGGAATGGCACTTTATCGGCCCATTACAGTCAAATAAAAGTCGGCTGGTGGCTGAGAATTTTGACTGGTTTCATACCGTGGATCGCCTGCGTATTGCGCAGCGTCTGAGTGAACAACGCCCGACCACGTTGCCGCCGTTAAATGTTCTGTTGCAGATTAATATCAGTAACGAACCGAGCAAATCCGGCATCATGGTAGATGAACTCGCGGAACTCGCCGCCAGCGTCGCCGCCTTGCCTCATCTGCGCTTGCGCGGGTTGATGGCCATTCCGGCACCGGAAACCGATCACGAACGGCAGCTTGCTGTTTTTAAACAAATGGCAGCGCTGTTCCAAACATTGTCAGTAAATTATCCGCATATTGATACACTCTCAATGGGGATGACGGATGACATGCGTGCTGCGATTACCGCAGGCAGCACGCTGGTGCGCATCGGTACGGCAGTCTTTGGCGCGCGGGACTATTCATCCCAAAAGGCATAAACCGTCCGTCAAGGACGCATAAACAGCAGGGCGCGCCCCGAATAGCACGCCATCTTTGACAGAATACAAACGGAACAGGTGATCAGCGATAATGCAGATGCAGCAACGTAAAATAGCGTTTATTGGTGCCGGAAACATGGCGCAGGCCATTATCGCCGGATTAGTCAACGGCGGTTATCCCGCTCAACACATCAGCGTCTGCGCGCCTTCAGGCAAAAACCGCGATGCGCTGGCTGCACAATATGGCGTCATCAGCAGCGCAGATAATGTACGCTGCGCTCAGGAAGCAGACGTCATTGTTTTGGCCGTCAAACCGCAAATGATGGCGACGGTTTGCGAACCGCTGCATGAACAGGTCAATTTCGCGGGCAAGCTCGTGCTCTCGATTGCCGCGGGAATCAACATCGCCCGTTTTCAGGCGCTGCTGGGTGAACCGCTGAATATCGTGCGCATTATGCCCAATACGCCGTCTCTGGTCGGAAAAGGCATGAGCGGGATGTACGCCCCCGCGTCCGTCAGTCAGGACGATAAAGACTTCACCGCACATCTGATGCAAAGCGTCGGTAAAATTTGCTGGGTGGATAGCGAGAAAGACATTAACGGCGTGATCGCCGCAGCGGGGAGCGCACCAGCCTATTTCTTCCTGTTTATGGAAGCGATGCAGCAGGAAGCCATCCGCCAAGGGTTCGATCAGGCAACCGCTCGCCTGCTGGTACAACAGGCCGCGTCGGGCGCGGCTACGCTGGTTGAGGCTAATCCCGATACGCCACTGTCGACCCTGCGAGAAAATGTCACCTCCAAGGGCGGCACCACGGCAGAAGCGCTACGGGTATTTAACGAAAAGCAGTTGACGCAAACCGTGGCTGAGGCCATGCAAGCGGCGATTGCTCGCGCACAGGAAATGGAAGCGCTTTTTTAATCAAAAGCGGTATCCCCGATTCTTTATCTTATTAAGGAAAAGACGTACTTATGCTCACCCTTACTTTTCTGGTCAAAACGCTGGTCGACCTCTATGTAATGGTCCTGCTGCTACGCATTTGGATGCAGTGGTCACGCAGTGATTTCTATAACCCGCTGTCGCAGTTTGTCGTCAAAATCACCCAGCCGATTGTTGGGCCATTGCGCCGCATTCTGCCGTCGCTGGGGCCAATTGACAGCGCCTCACTGCTGCTGGCCTTTATCCTTACGACGATCAAATACCCGTTACTGCTGTTGATTCAGGTTGGTGCGATTTCCCTTAGCCCAATGAACCTGCTGGTCGGGCTCATTTCGCTGATTAAATCCGCAGGCTATCTGGTCTTCTGGGTCATCATTATCCGTTCCATCATGAGCTGGGTCAGCCAAGGCCGTAGCCCCATTGAATATCTGCTGCATCAGTTGACTGAACCGCTAATGGCACCGCTCCGCCGCATTATTCCCGTGATGGGCGGCATTGATTTCTCTGCCATGGCCGTCATTCTGATTCTTTATATGCTCAACTATTTGGGTATGGACCTGTTTCCGGGGCTGTGGTTCCTGCTGTGAGTGCGATTACCCGCCACGGCGATGCGCTGGTGATTCGGCTGTATATTCAGCCAAAAGCCAGCCGCGATCAGATCGTGGGTTTGCATGGCGACGAACTGAAAGTCGCCATCACCGCGCCACCGGTTGATGGGCAAGCCAATGCCCATCTGACCAAATTTCTCGCCAAACAGTTTCGGGTCGCCAAAAGTCTGGTCGTGATTGAAAAAGGCGAACTCGGGCGGCATAAACAGATTAGAATTACCCATCCGCAACACATCCCGGCTGACGTCGCGGAATTCATTGAATAAATACGCAGGACAAGACGATGCAAAAAGTGGTTTTGGCTACCGGAAACCCCGGTAAAGTGCGCGAGCTCGCCAGCTTGCTGGCCGATTTCGGTCTGGATATTGTGGCTCAAACCGAGCTAGGCGTGGATTCCGCCGAAGAAACTGGCCTGACCTTCATCGAAAACGCCATCCTGAAAGCACGTCATGCGTCGCAAATCACAGGGTTACCGGCGATTGCCGATGACTCAGGACTGGCTGTCGATGCGCTAGGGGGTGCTCCGGGTATTTACTCTGCGCGCTACGCGGGCTTAGAGGCCAGCGACCAGCAAAATCTGGATAAGCTGCTGCTGACACTAAAAGATATACCGGATGAACAGCGCCGCGCCAGCTTCCATTGCGTTCTGGTGTATCTGCGCCACGCGGAAGACCCGACGCCGATTGTCTGCCACGGTAGCTGGCAGGGTGTGCTGACGCATGAGGCGGTAGGCAGCGGCGGCTTCGGCTATGACCCGATCTTCTTCGTGTCTGAGCTGGGTAAAACGGCAGCAGAACTGACGCGTGAAGAGAAGAACGCGCAGTCCCATCGTGGTCAGGCGCTACGCCTGCTGTTGGATACGCTACGCAATGCTTAAGCTTCCCCCGCTCAGCCTATACATTCATATTCCGTGGTGCGTACAGAAATGCCCGTATTGCGATTTCAACTCACATGCGTTGAAAGGTGATGTACCACATCAGGAATATGTCGATCATCTGCTGGCGGATCTGGATGCCGATTTGCCGCTGGCGGGCGGCCGCGCACTGCACTCGATTTTTATCGGCGGTGGCACGCCTAGCCTGCTAAGCGCGGAAGCGATGCAGGCGCTGCTCGACGGCGTTCGGGCGAGAATCCCGTTAACGCCAGATGCTGAAATTACGATGGAAGCCAATCCCGGTACAGTCGAGGCCGACCGTTTCAGTGGTTATCAACGTGCGGGGATTAACCGTATCTCCATCGGCGTGCAGAGTTTTGATCCGCAAAAGCTGACGCGCCTTGGGCGTATTCATGGCCCGGATGAGGCCAAACGAGCGGCACAGTTGGCGACCGGTCTGAAATTGCGCAGCTTTAATCTGGATCTGATGCACGGCCTGCCGGATCAATCGCTGGATGAAGCGTTGGACGACCTGCGTCAGGCCATTGCGCTCAATCCGCCACATTTATCGTGGTATCAGTTGACTATCGAGCCCAACACGCTGTTCAGCTCACGCCCGCCTACACTGCCGGACGATGATGCACTGTGGGACATCTACGAGCAGGGTCACGCGCTACTGAGCGCCGCGGGTTACCAGCAATATGAAACTTCCGCCTATGCCAAGCCGGGCTATCAGTGCCAGCACAACCTGAACTACTGGCGCTTCGGTGACTATTTGGGAATTGGCTGTGGGGCGCACGGCAAGCTAACCTTCAGCGACGGCCGCATCCTGCGCACGGTAAAAGTCCGCCATCCACGTGGCTATATGCAAGGCACGTATATGGATAAGCAACACGATGTTGCCAACGACGATCGGCCTTTTGAATTTTTCATGAACCGCTTTCGCCTGCTGGAAGCCGCCCCGCGAGCGGATTTCACGGCCTATACCGGTCTGGAAGAGCACAGTATCCGCTCGCAGTTGGATCAGGCACTGGCGCAAGGCTATCTGACAGAAACCGCCACCCACTGGCAAATCACCGAGCACGGTAAACTGTTTCTGAACTCCCTGCTGGAGCTGTTTCTGACGGAAGAAGAGTAATCATTCCGCGGGCAGGTTTTCTCTGGTAAACCTGCCCACCGCTTTCCCTTCCTATTTTTCGTCCTACAACGCTTATTGCAAGCCACCTCCCTGCACCATCGAACAAACCTTTACCGCTATCAAGCACAACAAGATAGGCATCGAACGCAAAGAGTTTGGGCCAGGTTTGACTCATTTCTTTCCCGTCGCCAGACATACGCTATTTTTTCTGTACGAAACAGATAACGTCATTATTGTCAGAGTACTTCATCAGTCACAGGACATTATGCGGCACCTCAAATGGCGATAAGCCGCTTTCAGTGCCCATAAGTTGCATTAGCTCAAACTTGAACTGACAGTTTTCGCGAACAGGGCAGAAAACAATCGCATCGGATTGGCAGCCATGAACGAAAAATGGACCTTCAATAGTACGCTAAGTCCATTGCATACAATGCATTAGCTTGAATGCTACGAGTCTTACTTGAATTATCCGTTATGGGAAATAGAACCATGCGGTCGAAATGAGATCGTCTTTAATTTCAAAAACAGCAACACTCTCCAAAGGCTGATCAGACAAACCGTGTATCCGTTCATGATCGAAAACTTTATTGCCCATTACGATTCTGGAAATAAGTTCTGCTTTAAGTTTTGGATTATTAAAACGGTTGTTTAAGTAAAATTCGCGTAATGATTCTTTTCCTGTTGTTGAAGGACTTTCACTTGGCATCCGATAACCTTTGAAATCCTCTGAAAAGCAAGACATAAACGCTTCAATATCATGGGCATTATATGCTTCAAACTGTGCTTTCACTGGTGAATCTACCGACATTCCAACCTCGTAAAAATGATTTTACATGCAATAATTAAGCATATAAAATCACACCTAGTTGGTGTAAACAAGTCATAATTTAAGCTAAATACGATTCTCACCTCGTCCTCTCCTGCCACGAAGCTGCTTGTCAGATTAGGTTTAGTTCTGTGCAGTAACAATGTCAGCTCAAGTCTGAGCTAATACACATAGGTAGCAACATAATTTCAAACAATATCAGCCGGTTCAGGCTATACGAGGATTGAATTTTTACCTGCGGTTATGACAAAGTAGAAACTTATCGCACTCTATTTATCACACCCTGTTTATCAACCTGCTGGTAACGATGATGAAACGTATAACAACGATCGTAGTGGCGCTGCTGGTCACGGCAGCATTGAGCGGCTGTAACACCACGCGCGGCTTTGGCGAAGATGTACAAAAACTGGGTAATAAAATTTCACACGCCGCCAGCTAATCAAGCGTCAAATAACAAAAAACCGGCAATACTCTCGCCGGTTTTTTCTTTCCGCAGTATCGATTCCTTCCACCGCATACCCGATGCTCTTCAGAACGCCGACAGCATATCAATATGCGGAATACCGTCTTCGTCATATACCTCACCGGTCGCCACAAACCCAAACGCGCCGTAGAACGCTTGCAGATGAGACTGCGCGGACAGGAAAAGATGCTTTTGCGGCCAGTGGCGCGCGCAGGCAATCAGCGAGTGTTCCATTAGTTGATGCCCCAGATGTTGTCCGCGGGCATGGGGCGCAACAATCACGCGCCCAATCGTCACCACATCGTTGTTTGGATGGGGTGCGAGCAACCGCGCATACGCGGCCAGCTTACCGTCGCGATACGCCGCGATGTGGCGGTTACCTTCCACCAGATCGCGGCCATCAATATCCAAATAGGGGCAGGTTTGCTCAACCACGAATACCTGACTGCGCAGCGCCAATATGTCATGCAGTGAATACACGTTAAGGTCTGCCACATCCCAGTCATGCCATATCAGACTCATTTCCACCCTTCCCTATTATACCCTCATACTTCAGGCTGCTTTCGCATTGTTCAAAACGTTAGCGTTTTGTCATGCAACCCGAATTATTTAGGGTATGTATTTGTTGCACGGCGTTTAGTCAGGATCAGCCATGCCCACAGCAGCGCAATCGCCAACGCAAACAGGACGCCAAAGCCAATCCCGATCGCGATAACCGAGACACCCAGTTTTACCACCAGAGAATAGAGCCCCAGCATTAACAGCATAGCGCCGTTTTCACCCAAATTCTGTACGGCGATCGCATTACCCGCACCAACGCTGGCTTTCCCACGTTCCTGCAACAGTGCATTAAGCGGAACAATGAAAAATCCCCCCAGCGCCCCCAGCAAAATCAGCAGGGAATAAGCGCTAAGGAGATTATGCTGAAGCGTGAAAATCACGACTACCACGCCGATCAACAACCCCGCAGGCAAGCAGCGTCGCACATTATCAAGCGTGACCAGTCTGGCAGCACCACCCGCCCCCAACACAATCCCAACGGCAACCATCGCATTAAGTAGCGTCGGCGTCGCGTTATCGGTAATACCAAGCGCATGCGGCACCCACAGAACCAGCAGAAAGCGCAGTGTCACGCCCGCGCCCCAGAACATGCTGGTACCAATCAGCGAAAGCCGGGCATCACCATCGCGCCACAGTACTCGACAAGCGGAAAAGAAACTGCTCGCCATCTGTACCGGATGCCACGGCTGCCCTGGACGTGCGGCGTTGAGATGTGGAATCAGCATATTCGCGCCTAATGCCACACCATAAGCCACAGCACACACCGACAGGGCACCGTAAATATTCCAGTCTGCCAGCACGCCTCCCGCTACAGAGCCTGTAAGGATCGCCGCAATGGTCGAGGCTTCCATCAAGCCATTCGCTTTGATCAACTGATCGCCACGCGTGATTTCACCCAGAATGCCGTATTTCGCTGGGGAATACGCGGCCGCACCAATCCCCACCAGCGTGTATCCCAGAAACGGATTACCGCCCACGCAAATCAGCAACGCGCCCGCCAGCTTCAGGGTATTGGCGAACATCATCACCCGCCCTTTAGCGAAGCTATCGGCTATTTGCCCGACAAACGGTGCCAGAATGATGTAAGCGGCCACAAACCCCATCTGCAAAAATGGCTGGCTCCAGTCGGGATACACCAGCTGTTTGATCAGCGCTAACGTGGCAAACAGCAGCGCGTTGTCACCAAACGCGGAGAAGAACTGCGCGATAATCACCGCGCTCATACTGCGCGACAGCAAAGGCGTCGCGGGTTCAGTCTGTTGACTCATGCACTAGGCTCCGACGCGTTAGTAACGGGTTGTTTGATGATCGATGATTCGGCACTCGGCTCTTCAGCCATTTGGCGTAGCGTGACAAAATCAGGCTTACCGCTGCCAAGTAACGGTAGCGCTTTCACATAGCGAATATCGCGTGGTACTGCCAGTTCTGGCACGCCGCTGCTGCGAGCTTGTGCAAGCAGCACATCACGGGTTATCTGGCTGTCCGTTGTAAACAGCACCAGCGCTTCACCTTTGCTGCTGTCGCTCTTCGCACTGGCCGCATGCTGCGCCTCCGGCGACACCTTCACCGCCAGCTGTTCCACGCTTTCGAGCGAAACCATCTCCCCCGCGAGCTTGGCAAAACGCTTCACGCGGCCGATGATGGTGCAGAACCCTCTTTCGTCCAGCTCGACAATATCGCCAGTGTCATACCAGCCCTGTTGCAATTCACCTTCTGCGTTTTCTGCCGCAGGCGCTTCGAGCACGCCGGGATTTTCCACCCGCAGATAGCCTTTCATGATATTCGGCCCACGCAGTTGCAGGCGGCCACCACGTGTAATGCCCGGCACCGTAATCAACCGCGATTCAATTTCAGGCAACAGCAGGCCAACAGAATGGATTTTCGTCGCCATCGGCACGTTGATCGCGACTACCGGCGCGCACTCAGTCACGCCATACCCTTCCAGAATGCGGATACCAAATTTGTCCTGCCAGACCTGACGCGTCGTCTCAGACAGCTTTTCAGCACCAGCCACTACATAGCGCAAACGAGCAAAATCATACGGGTGGGCAAAACGCGCGTAGTTGCCTAAAAATGTAGACGTCCCAAACAGCACGGTACAGTTCTGGTCGTAAACCAGCTCAGGCACGATGCGATAATGCAGCGGACTTGGGTAGAGGAACACGCGAGCGCCCGTCATCAGTGGCGTTAACAGCCCAACCGTTAGACCGAACGCATGGAACAGCGGCAGCGCAGACATGAAGCGATCGCGCGGGGTGAAATCTGCCACGGTACGAATCTGCTCGACGTTCGCCAGAAGGCTGTCATGGGAATGCACCACGCCTTTCGGGTTCCCCTCAGAACCGGAGGTAAACAGCACAATGGCCGCATCATCGGGTTTCTGCGGTAGCATCGCGCGAGCAGGAAACAGCAGATGAAACAGGATCCACAGCTTATCCGTCAGCGTCACGGTGTCTTTCAGATCTTCCAGATAAACCCAGTTGGCCTCGCTGACCTGCTTCGGCAAATCCGTCAACTTGCCCTTTTCAAGAAACTGACGAGACGTGACGATCGTTTTGATCCCCGCCGCTTTCATCGCACTTTGTAGCCCTTTCGCGCCAGCGGTGTAGTTCAGCATGGCGGGAATGCGATTACGCAGCGATGCGCCCAAAATTGATGCCGCAGTAATGGTCGCGTTGGGCAACAGCATGCCGACATGTTCATCAGCACGGGTGAAGCGCTGCAAAATGCGCGATACGCCCAGTGATTTTTTCAATAAGCCCTGATAGCTGTCTTCGTTAAATGAGATATCCGCAATGCTGGCAGAATGCCGTCCGTAACGGGATCTCGCCGACAGAAATGCCTGATACAGCGTATGCTGTGGGCGTATTTCCATCCGCGCCTTCATCATGATCTGGTGCAAGTGTTCACCAGCTAGTGCGCGACGCGCTCTGGCGCTACTGGCTTCCGGCATCGGCAATGTGGTCGGGGGCAAATAGGTGATAGTAATCTGTGGGAGGCAACGGCGTTTAAATACGCCCGCCAGCCGACCAAACGGTGTGAATTCAGCGCCATCAATGCGCACGGGAATAATCGTTGCCCCAGATTTCGCTGCGACAAACGCTGCGCCGCTGTAAATCTTCATCAGCGATCCGGTAACACTGATGCGCCCTTCAGGGAAAACCACGACAGGCTGACCACGTTCGATCACTTTGATCAGCCCTTTAATCGCCAGAGGTTTGGTGGGATCCAAAGGCACAAAATCGATATAAGGCTTCAACCAGCGCATAAACCAGCGATCGGAAATCGAGGAGTACACGGCAAAAACAGGTTTTATCGGTAAAAATAACGCCAGCAGGACACCATCGAGGAAAGAGACGTGATTGGGGGTGATGAGCAATTTGGATTGCTGAAACTGGCTGCTGTCGCCCTCGATCCGGATGCGGTACAGACGCTGGAACACCCAACGTAACAGGGTATGAATCATGCCTTCTCCCAATAGACAGATAAACGGGCAGCTTGCCAGAGCGCAAAACCGCCAAGCGATACGTCAAAATACTATATACACGCCATAGTTCAAGCGACGGGTACGCGTCATAACGCAAAGATTGCCGTCGGCACATCATTCACATAGCATTAAAATCGCTGGAGATAACGAAAGCGGGAAATTCAGGCAAAAAAAAACCTACGCATCCGCGTAGGTTGGTGTAATCAAATGATTTCAATGTACAGAGTACATCGATGTATCACCAATCAATACCTCTGGGACTTGATACTCTAAGGATCGCCACTTATCTTCACCAGCGATGAATCGAAAGAGTTATTCTATAAGTGCAACCAACTGTAAAATTCTAGCGAATCATGTAAGACAACCGCCTTTTCGGCGCCTTTTCACCAGATAAATACCGCTATTTTCCCCTAAAGGTTCCTTTTCTCTCCGATCTCTCTTTTTCGCCATTTTCCCATCCGATCACATTTCCTGATTTTTTATGGGTAAATGACCATTCAAACACAGGGGCATTAGTCCACTTTTTCAACAGAATCAATCAGAAAGTGAGGCGTAGGATCGCGGAGTCTGCATGGGGCAGACGCTGAATTTAACCAGGTGTGTGTAACAAATAATGAAGAACTACAAAATAGGTACCCGACTGGCCGGCGGCTTTGGCCTACTTATTGCGCTTTCGCTGGCTATGCTGACCAGCGGTATTTACCAACTAAACCAGGTGTCCAGCAGTACACAACAGATGATGCAAGAACCATTGCGCAAAGAACGGCTGGCATCGGACTGGCATGCCACGCTCGTCGCCGGAGTCCAACGCAGTATGGCGGTAGCACGCAGCAATGACGATTCACTGGTTGAGCTATTTGCCGCAGAAAATACCCGCGCCAGTAAAGAAAGCGGTAAACGACAAGAAGAGTTTGCCAGCCTGATCTCTACGCCAGAAGAAAAAGCCTTATTCGACAAAGTTGGCGAATACCGTCAGTCCTACATCAAAAAACGCGATGCAATTATCACGGAAAAAGCGGCGGGCAATTTCGATCGCGCCAGAACGCTCTTCGACAATGAGTTTGTTCCGGCTTCCAATGGCTATCTGGAGAGCGTGGAAGCCCTGCGCAACCACCAGCGTGCCAGCATCGACAAAATGGGACAAGACATTAACGCTGGCGCAAGCCGTGGCGATCTCATCCTTGCCATCACGGGCGTACTGAGCGCGATTATCGGCGTCCTGATCGCTTGGGTGCTCACCCGCAGTATCGTGCAGCCGCTGGCGCGTGCCGTCCGTGCGACACAGGCTGTCGCGGCAGGCGATCTGACGCATAACGTACAACCGGAAGGACGCGACGAAGCGGCTCAATTACTGCACGCCCTGCAAGATATGACTGTGCACCTGCGCTCTATCGTTGGCGAAGTTCGCCAAGGGTCTGAATCCATCGCGGGTGCTTCCTCACAGCTTGCTGCGGGCAATATCGATCTGTCCAGCCGCACAGAAGAACAGGCTAGTGCGCTACAGGAAACGGCAGCCTCCATTGAGCAATTAAGCTCGACGGTCAGGCAGAATGCCGATAACGCCCGTCAGGCCAACCAACTGGCGCAATCAACCACGCAGCAAGCGCAGTCGGGTGGGCAGTTAGTGACAGAAGTCGTGGAAACGATGGGCGCGATCGACTCTTCATCGAAGAAGATCGTGGATATTATCGGCGTCATCGACAGCATCGCATTCCAGACCAACATTCTGGCACTGAATGCCGCCGTAGAAGCCGCACGAGCAGGTGAGCAAGGTCGCGGTTTCGCCGTAGTCGCCAGCGAAGTGCGCAGTCTGGCACAGCGCAGCGCCTCTGCGGCCAAAGAGATCAAAGAGCTAATTGATCGCTCCGTTCAAACGGTGGAAGCGGGCAACCGATTGGTGGTGCAAGCGGGTGTGTCGATACAAGATATCGTCAACGGTGTGCGCAAGGTCAGCGACCTGGTCGGAGAGATCAGTTCCGCCAGCAATGAACAGACGATGGGCATTGAGCAGGTGAACGTTGCGGTGAACCAAATGGAAGTGACCACCCAGCAGAATGCCTCACTGGTGAATGAAGCGTCGGCCGCCACGCAGTCTCTACAACAACAGGCTGCACAGTTGGCCGAGACGGTCAGCCAGTTCCGCTTGGGCACCAGCCATCAGATCGCCCGTACGCCAGCGGCAGCCCCCTCGTTAGCCCTGCAACCTGCGCTGGCCGCGCCGGGTAAGAGCGGTATCTCCGCCGGAGAAGGAGACTGGACATCGTTCTGATGCCATATTCCCTTCAGCTCTCCTCTGCACAGTGCTGGAAGCGCTACGACTTACTGATGGGTTTTGCCGTTATCTGGCGTAAAAATTATGCATCGGTGGGCTTGGCCGCCGAGTGAGCGGCATGGACGCCGCGAAAGCCAGTGCCGCGTCGGGAACGCGTCACTGGCGGCTCGGTTAGCGGTCAAGAGTACCGATGGAACCGCGTAGCGGCATAATTTAGCCGTAAGCCTGGGGTCACGGGGCGAGCGGCGCTTGAGCCGTCCCGTGTCGGGCGCGTACTACGAGCTAGCATGAAAATAACGGTATTACTGCGCACGAAACTGCCTCTGAATTTGCATAGAAACATGACCAAGACGAAGGGACAGCCTACAGCGGCTGATGATACAGCCGCACGGCTTTATCCGGGTAGTCCAACCCATCACCGATGTAACGCCAGCCGTGTTTTTCGTAATAGCCGCTAAACGTGGCGTACAGGTAGAGATCGTCAAAGCCTGCGCGGCGGCAGAAGTCCAGTACGTGCTGTTGCAGCGCCGCGCCCAGACCTTTATCACGATAGCTTTCTTCCACATACAGCGACGCCAGCCAGGGTGTCAGATCCTGTCGGCTAATTAAATCGCAGCGCCATAACCCTACCGTCCCGACTAACCGCTCACCATCCAACGCGATAAACGTCAGCGGTAGCGCCGCAGGGTTCAGGCTATTGCACACCACGCTGGCAAAGAATTCACGACTGTTCTGGCTACCGAATGCCTGCCATATCCAGTCGATCACCTGTTCCTGATGCTGAGGATAATCCGCCAGGTAAACAATATTTACCCTCGACATGGCTGCCATGACTACACCAGTTTCCCTTGAAAAATTGGAACAGAATCAAATAAGTAGCCATCGAACTCCGGCGCATCGGCATCGGATATTTCCATCAGCGTATTTTTGACATTTTCAAGGTGCTGCCACATCGCCTGATAAGAGCCAGACACATCGCGACGCCGCAGCGCCGCCAGAATAGCCTGATGATCCGCCAGCCACTTCAGGCGATAGCCCTGCGTACCAACGTGGGTATAGAGTTGCTGCCAAAGCGCGTTATCGTCACGGCATGCCCAAATATTGCTAACCGTTTCCAGCAGCATCTGGTTTTGCGTCGCGCCAGCAATTTGCAGGTGAAACAGGCGGTCGAAATCACCGCGGTAATCTTTTCCGGCAATCGCAGCCTGTTCCTGTTCCAGTGTTTTACGCAGGTTTTCAATATCCGCCCGCGTCGCCATACGTGCCGCAAACGCCGCGATATTACTTTCCAGCAGTTGGCGCGCCTGTAGCATTTCAAACGCGCCAATATGATTCTTAGCGCTGTCTGCTGCGTCATCTTCATCGGGAATACGTAGGACATAGACCCCGGATCCCTGACGAATATCGACCGAGCCTTCCAGCTCAAGCATCAGCAGCGCTTCGCGCACTATCGTCCGGCTAACGCCATAGGTTTCCGCAATATTTCGTTCAGGAGGAAGGCGCGATCCGACGGGGTAATCCCCTGACTGAATCTTCTGGCGCAAATCACAGCCGATTTCCTGATATTGCTTCTTCTCTTGCAGAACCACATCCTTCGCCACGCTTTCACCCTACATACACTGTCGCCCTGAGTGTGGGCCAGACGTCAGGCCCACACCGAATGTATCCAGCCGCGTACTGACGTCGCGGCGGTGCGCTAGTCTACCAAACTCAGCGCCTGATCCAGTACTTTTGCGCCATTTAATGTGCCGTAGGCGACAGGGTCGATCACCGCGATAGGAATCTGATAGCTGTCCGTCAGCTTTTTATTTTCGTTAAGCTTGAAGCGCACCTGCGGCCCCAGCAGAACAGCAATAATGTCGCTACCGAACTCCTGCAATTCATCCCGCAGATTTTGTTCCGGGATCGCGTAGATCTTAAACGCCATTCCCCGCGCTTCCGCTTCCTTCTCCATCTTGGTGACCACCAGTGAGGTCGACATACCTGCGGAGCAGGCCAGTACGATTCTTTTCATATTCCGTTCCTCATTTTGGTTATCTGCGCCTATTTATCTTCATCATCCAGCGTCAATTCAAGCCGACGCGTGTCATGTAACTGACGAAACCAGGCGGCGGATTTTTTCGGCCGCCGCTGCCGATCCTGTTCCAGATCGATTTCGATCAACCCGTAGCGGTTCTTAAACGCATTCATCGGCGAGACATTATCGGTAAACGCCCACAGCATGTAGCCTCGGCAATTTGCCCCCTCTTCCTTCGCCTTCAGCGTCCAGTAAAGATGCTCGGCAATGAACGCAATGCGGTAATCGTCCTGAATCACGCCTGCATCATCTTTAAAGCGCGCCTCATTCTCGATACCGATGCCGTTTTCTGCCACAAACCACGGCGCATTGTCGTATTCACGCTCTATGCGTTTTGCCATGTCGTAAATAATTTTGGGATTGATCTCCCAGCCGCGCGAGGTGTTCATACGACGCCCCGGCAGCTCAAAATGCTCGTAGTAATAGGCTGGATGGAATGGCGTTTCCTTATTCCATTCACGGCTAGGTGCTTTTACCCGGTGCGGGTAATACAGATTGATTCCCACCTCATCAACCGTGTTATCGCGAATGATCACCAGCTCTTCTTCCGTGTAATCCCACTTCACCTGATGCTGTGCCAGTAGCGCTACCAGCTCCGCCGGGTATTCCCCTTTCAGCGCCGGATCGAGAAAAACCCGGTTATAGAACAGATCGTAAAGGTGTGCCGCTTTCACATCGTGCGCCGCACGGGATCGCGGATACGTGACTTCCGGGTT
This sequence comes from Pectobacterium zantedeschiae, assembly GCF_004137795.1. Lineage (GTDB taxonomy): Bacteria > Pseudomonadota > Gammaproteobacteria > Enterobacterales > Enterobacteriaceae > Pectobacterium > Pectobacterium zantedeschiae. The sequence goes on along the minus strand of NZ_NWTM01000002.1, from coordinate 464,662 downwards.
GAGGATCACGCCGATCGAACCGCCGTCCTGGTCATATCCTTTTTGCCGAAACCGCTGCACCACTTTTGCCGTCGCCAGGTTCTTATGGTGATTCCACTGCATCCAGGTGTGCGTGTTCTGCTCATAAGGGTAGCGTAGCGCGTCCAGATAAACGCGCGTCTGAACCACAATTGGCTCATTGAAAGTAAACCAGCGCTTCACTTTCCCGGCATAGCGGGCAAAAACGGCATCGGCGTACAGCACAAACCATTCCACCACCTGTTTTGATGACCAGCCCTGATACTTCTCCAGCAGACAGGCGGGCAGTTCGTAATGTTCGAGGCAGATCATCGGTTCGATCCCCTGCCGGTGCATTTCATCCAGCAGATTATCGATGTAGGCTGCGTACTCCTCATCGACGATACCTTTCTCATAGTCCAGCATAAAACGTGACCAGTTGATCGACGTACGATAGTGTGTCAACCCCGCCAGTTTCATCAGCGCCACATCTTCCCGGTAGCGGTTAAAGAAGTCCGTCGCTTTCGCCGGGCCATACCCGTTATGCCAGACCTGACGATCCTGCTTGTACCAGAGATCCAGGTAAGAATCCTGCCCTGTCTTCTTGCCGCTCCACCCTTCTGTTTGCCATGCCGATGCCGCAGCGCCCAGAATAAAATCAGGTGGTATAGTCAATGAAACCTTACTCATGCGTTACCTCTCCTCTTGCCCGTTTCAGGCTTTTTCCGCTGCGACCTGCTTTTCCGCTTCCAGCTGTGCTAACTCGGCGCGGCGAGATGCGACTTTGACAAACGGCAGATAAATCAGCATCGCAACGATGATGCACACAATCTGCGTTGCAACCGCCCCCATTGAGCCCGCCGTCGACAGCCAGGCGTTAATGATTGGCGGCGTCGTCCACGGCACCATCACCACCGCTTTACCGGCAAAACCCATACTGGTGGCGAAATAACCAATCGTCCCGGTCACTAACGGTGTGATAATGAAGGGAATAGCCAGAATCGGGTTGAGCATAATCGGCATACCAAAAATCACCGGCTCATTAATATTGAACACGCTGGGGCCGAAAGAAATTTTGGCAATCTCTTTCATCTCTTTACGTTTAGACGCAATCATCACCGCCAGCAGCAGGCCAATGGTCAGGCCGGAACCACCGATGCTCATGTACACATCCCAGAACGGCATGGTGATAATGTTCGGTATCTCATGCCCCTGCTCGAACGCGGTCATGTTGACGGCAATCGCCCCCAACAGCAGCGGTTCACGAATCGGCTTAATCATCTGGTTGCCGTGAATGCCGATCACCCAGAACAACTGAGCGACAAACATCAGCACCAGTAAACCGGGCAAGCTCTGCACCACGGATTCCAGCGGTTGCTGTACAACTTTATAAACGGCGTCATACAGATACATGCCCGTCACGCGGTGAAACACAAACCCAAAGGTGGCGATAGCGACAACCGTGATAATGGAAGGAAACAGCGCGGAAAAAGAGGCCGCGACGTTGGACGGCACACTGTCCGGCATTTTAATCTGTAGCCGATCGACATTTTGCAGCTTGGTATACATCTCGACAGACAGGATGGCGATAAACATCCCCAGAAACAGGCTCTTCGTATCGGAGAACTGTTTCGCCAGCACATCTTTCACCACCATCATCTGCCCGTTGACGGCCATTTCGATCGTGGTTGGCGTAACGGCAATGAAGCAAATCACCGCTAACAGGCCGGGAAACAGCCCACGCGAACCGTTAATCTTCCCAAGCTCAATACCAATCAGGAAGACGGCACCGATAGTCAGAAAGCTGAGCGTGGCATAGTTAATACCGCTCATAATCGGTTTAAGTTCAGCCAGAAAAGAAAACATGGAAAAACTGGCCAGACCATTTTTAGGGTCCATCACCATGTTAGAGATCAGAACGGAAAACGCCCCGACGATAATGACCGGCATCAGCGTAATAAAGGATGCCTTAATCGCCATAATGTAACGCAGACTGTTAAATTTATTGGCAAAAGATCCCAATGAATCAATCAGTTGGTCCTTAAATGACATAACACCACCTCTTTGATCATCATATTGTTATATCGCGTGTAACACGCGGGATGGCCGTTACGCGCAGGGTAAATGCAGGTACCGCGCTTTCGCGTTTGGCATACCAAAAATCAACCATAATGAATTATTTTTCTGTGACAGGATTCTCACAAGTCAATATTGGAATTCCAATATGATGAAAATGTGATTTTTGGCATACCATAATTCTTGGTTATATAAACTCTCAGCCAACGTAGGCTGTTTTCCTGACCGCGATAAGGAACGTACGATGAAAGATACAGAGAACCTCCCTGCATTCGATATGGAACAAACCGTGATGGAATTACTGATCAACGCGGGTGAAGCTCGCTCAAACGCCATGATGGCCATTCAGGCCGCACGTCAGCGAGAGTGGCAACAGGCCGATGAGTTGCTTGCAGCTTCACAAGAAGCGGCTCGTGCCGCTCACCGCGTGCAGACACGGCTAATCGGTTTGGATGAAGGAGAAGGAAAGGTGCCCGTCAACCTGATCATGGTACATGCGCAGGATCATCTGATGACCGCCATGCTATGCCGGGATTTGGCGGAAGAGATTGTCTTATTACGGCGAGAAATGGTTACATCACAAAACTGACAAAAACCTGGTTGAGAAATGAGCATCTGCCGTTAAATCCGACAATATGCCTGTGGTAATATATTATATACTCTAAATAATTCGAGTTTCAGGAAGGCGGCAAGAGAAGGAATCTCGATGAGCTTACTCAGGTAAGTGATTCGGGTGAGTGAACGCAGCCAACGCACATGCAACTTGAAGTATGACGAGTATAGGGTGTTCGTAACAGGGATGGACAGGCGTTTTCAGCCCGTCATCATACTCAATAAGGTGCAGACATGAAAACCATGCTTGAGGTGGCGAAACGCGCAGGGGTGTCTAAAGCGACCGTGTCCAGAGTGCTAAACGGCACAGGGCAGGTCAAACAGTCAACGCGCGATGCCGTATTTCAGGCAATGGATGAACTCGGCTACCGCCCTAATTTTCTGGCGCGTTCGCTAGCTCGTCGTACCTCAAACAGCATTGGTCTCGTTATCTCCAATTTTGACGGCCCCTATTTTGGCCGTCTCCTACGCCGTGCCGCAGAGATGGCGGAAAGCAGCGGTAAGCACCTGATCGTGACCGACGGACACGATACGCCAGAAGACGAACTGCGCGCGGTGCAACTTCTGTCTGACAGACAGTGTGACGCGATTATCCTTTACACTCGCTATATGTCCGAAACGGACATCATGACGCTGCTCAATACGCTGACTATTCCAATCATGGTGATGAACCGTGACCTGCCCCAGGCGCGGGAACGCTGTATTTTCTTCCGTCAACAGCAGGCCGCATTGGACGTGGTGAATTACCTGATCGAACAGGGCCACCGCGAGATCGCCTGCATCACCGCACCGATGCAAACACCAACGGCACGCGCGCGGCTTGCAGGCTATCATCAGGCATTACTCGACCACCAGATCGAGGTTGACCCGCGTCGGGTAGCACACGGAACCAGCATGGTCGCCAGTGGCTATCATGCCGCACGCCAGTTGCTGAATAACGGTGCCAGCTTTAGTGCGCTGTTCGTCAGCAACGATGACATGGCGATTGGCGCGATGAAAGCGCTCTACGAGGCGGGAAAAAAATTACCGCAGGATGTCTCCATCTTCGGCTTTGACGATGAACCTTGTGCGACTTACCTACACCCTTCACTTTCCACCGTCTACATGCCAATTGAAGAAATGGCCGCTGCCGCGATTACACAAGTGCTGGATCTTATCGCGGGCAAAGACGTCAAACCGCTGGAACCCTTCACTGGCGAACTTAAACTGCGCGAATCGGTACAGAAAGGGCCGTATTACACTCAATAAAATTTACAGTAACACCGCGTTCCGTTCAGGCTGCATGTATGAGGAATGGTCTCGTCAGCCGTGTTCAATCAACATCACCGCGCTCGTATCCACCTCCAGTGCGTCAAACAGGTGCGGAACATCCGCCGAATAGCTGATGTAATCCCCCGCACTGAGTTCAATGGGCTGTGTAACAGGCCCGATTCTGGCGCGACCGTGGCTCAGGATCACATGCTCTATCGTTCCCGGGCTATGCGGCTGGGAGAGTCGGACTTCCCCCGGCTGCACCTTAAGCCGATAGATATCACGCTGCACGCCCGCCGGACAGGCAGCCAGCAGCGTCGCGGCATAGTTTGCCTGTTCTGAATAGGTAGCCGCCCCCTCATTAGCCCGAATCACCTGCACATGCTGGCGAGGCTGCCCAATCAGCTGGCTCACCTGCACATCCAGTGCCATCGCCAGCGCCCAGAGCGTTTCCAAACTCGGGTTACCGATCCCACTTTCCAACTGTGAGAGCGTTGATTTAGCCAACCCCGCACGCTTCGCCAGCTCGGTCACTGACAGGTTTAACCGCTCACGCTCGCGCCGGATAGAAACAGCCAGCCGTGCGATAGGCGTAGCGACCTGTATACCCTCTTGTGCGCTATTTTCCTGATTGTTTATCGTCATATTGTTCACCATAACGACCAACCGTTCGACTTGACGAACAATCGATTCGTGTTCATTATTTCGCTCTATTGTTCATTATAAAAAATTTCGTTCGATATAAAAGCACTCTCGCACTGATTTTTTCACACTGACAGGCAGGAAAAAGATGACACCACAGACCCGCGGCACAATAGAAATGGCTCTCGCGATGATCATTTCCGGCACGGTTGGCTGGTTCGTCCTGACGGCAGGACAACCCGCGATGACGGTAGTTTTTTGGCGCTGTGCGTTCGGCGCATTGACGATGCTGGTGGTATGCGGGTTATTGGGCTTGTTGCGGCAAGGCGTAATTAACAGGAAACAGGCTGGTATTGCCATACTCGGCGGTCTGGCGCTGGTACTCAACTGGACACTGCTGTTTGGCGCTTACTCGCATGCGTCTATTGCCGTTGCCACCGTGGTTTATCACACACAGCCTTTTATGCTGGTCGGGTTAGGCGCACTCTTTTTCAGAGAAACGCTAACCCTCAGCAAAGTCTACTGGTTATTGTGCGCCTTTGGCGGCATCGTCCTGATTGTCAGTGCTCAAACAGGCGCCGACAGCGATAGCAAAGATTACCTGTCTGGCATACTAATGGCATTGGGTGCCGCGTTCTTCTACGCTGTAGCGGCCGCGATAACAAAAAAGCTCTCAGGGATCCCGCCACACGTACTTGTGCTGATACAGCTACTCGTTGGCGTCGTGGTTCTTGCCCCCTTCGCCGCTATTCCCACGTCTCCGACAGCGTCGCAATGGGGAATTCTCGTGGCTATCGGCATGATCCATACCGGTCTCATGTCGACACTGTTATACAGCGCGATCCAGAAGATCCCGACCGCGCTGGTTGGCGCACTGTCGTTTATCTATCCCGTCATTGCGGCGCTGGTCGACTGGGCAGCCTTTGGACATCAGTTGGACGTGATGCAGCTTGCCGGAGCACTTGCGATTCTGCTGTCCGCCGCTGGGATAACGTTCGGCTGGCGCATCAGACTCAACTGGCAAGGGGGTAGCCTGCGTCATGCACCACGTTCAGGGGAAAAGCAGGACACTTTTCCCCCAACACAGTCGAAGCATGTCGATTAAAGCGCTTCCAGCGCCAGTAGCTCTTCCAGCGTCTGACGACGGCGAATCAGGCGCGGTTCCCCCTTTTCAAACAGCACTTCTGGCAGCAGTGGACGGCTGTTGTAGTTAGACGACATAGATGCACCGTACGCACCGGTATCATGGAATACCAGATAGTCGCCAACCTGCACATCCGGCAATGGGAAAGTTTCCACGCCACCGCCCGCCTGCTGGGTAAACACATCGCCGGACTCACACAGCGGCCCCGCAATCACGCTGTCGCGCAACGTGGACTGGCTGGTATCGCGGCCATCACCCGGCAGCAGAGAAATGTGGTGATAGCTGCCGTACATCGCCGGACGCATCAGATCGTTAAACCCGGCATCGACCAGCACAAAGTGGCGGCTGCCCATGGATTTTATCGCTCGCACTTCCGCCACCAGCACGCCGGATTCGGCGACCAGGAAACGCCCAGGCTCGATTTCCAGCGTGACCGGATGACCGAGATGCGCAGCAATTTTCTCACGCGCCGCATTCCACAATCCGTAATAGTGTTCAGTATCAATCGCTTCTTCACCGTAGCGATACGGAATCGACAGCCCACCGCCCGCTGAAATCGCCTCGATATCCTGACCCAGTTCAATAACCTGCTGAACCATCGCCTCGCACACCTGTTCCAGATGGCCGTAATCGACGCCGGAACCAATATGCATGTGGATCCCCACCAGCTTAAGCTGATAGCGCTGAATGTGCGCCAGTGCCAGCGGCAAATCGCCGTACCAGATGCCGTGCTTGCTGTTCTCACCACCGGTGTTGGTTTTCTGGCTATGACCATGACCAAACCCTGGATTCACACGCAACCATACCGGATGCCCCGGCGACTGCTGCCCAAGCTGTTCCAGCATATCGACCGAACCGGCGTTCACCGGAATATTCAGTTCAGAAACGCGTTGCAGCGTCGGGCGATCCAGCAGATCGGCAGTAAAGACGATCTCGTGGGCGTCGGTGCCCGGCACAAACCCTGCGATCAACGCCCGCTCGATTTCCCCCAACGATACCGAATCGACTTTCACACCCTGCTCACGCATCAGGCGCAAAATATGCGTGTTGGAACACGCCTTCTGCGCAAAGCGAATCGTATCGAACTGGCGCAGTTGGCCGATGCGGTTAACGATGGTCTGTGCGTCATAGGCCCAAACCGGGCAGCCAAAACGGGCCGGCAGTTCACGCAGGCTTTGCGCGTTAAGAGCGTGAGTCATGTCATTCAGATCGTGAGGCATAAATAATTACCAATTACGGGTTAATCGTGGTTGAGAACCACTATAAAAATTACCATTCTGGTAAACAAATATCGTTTTGAGCAGACTCTATTCATCTATGATATGGATAGGGGGGAACATAATGGCAATATCCTTACGACACATCGAGATTTTCCATGCGGTCATGACCACTGGTAATCTGACGGAAGCAGCAGCGTTACTGAACACGTCGCAGCCGACTGTCAGCCGCGAGCTGGCACGCTTCGAGAAACTGATTCAGATGACGCTATTCGAGCGACTGCGCGGCAGGCTTTATCCGACGGCACAGGGATTACAGCTGTTTGAAGAAGTTCAGCGCTCTTATTATGGGTTGGATCGCATCATCAATGCCGCCAGCGATATCCGCCGTTTTCAGCAGGCTCAGCTTTCTATCGCCTGTCTGCCCGTATTCTCACAGTCACTGCTGCCTGATGCCTGCAAGCCGCTGCTGGCGCGCTACCCTCTACTCAATCTGCACATTATTCCGCAAGAGTCGCCGCTGCTGGAAGAGTGGCTATCCGCACAGCGTCACGATTTAGGGTTAACGGAAAACAGCCTTACGCCAGCCGGTACAGAGCGGCAAACATTGATGCTGTTAAATGAAGTGTGTGTACTGCCTGCTGGGCATCCGTTAGTGCAAAAATCGGTGCTGACACCGCAGGATTTTGCTAATGAACCTTTTATCAGCTTGTCTAGCGCTGACAGCTATCGCCAACTGCTGGACAAGCTGTTTCAGGAACAGGACGTGTCGCGCCGGATGGTGCTGGAAACTCACAGCGCAGCCTCGGTGTGTGCAATGGTGCGGGCAGGCATCGGGTTGTCCATCGTCAACCCGCTGACCGCCTTGGATTATTCCGCCTCCGGCGTCGTCGTACGGCCTTTCAGCATCGACGTGCCCTTTACGGTAAGTTTGATTCGCCCACTGCACCGCCCAGCGTCAGCGCTGGTCGATACCGTCATTGATCAACTCAAACAATACGCCGAGAGTGTGCCTTCACGTTTAGAACAGGTTTTGCGGCAGTCATGCTGAGAACTTGACTAGGATAATTTTACCTATCACTGCGTCAGCCCCCGCCAGCGCGGATCGTGGGCAAACCAGTCCACCAGAAAATCCAACAGGGTACGCAGCGTGGCAGGCATCTGGCGGCGCGAGGTGTAAATACCATAAATCCCCATCGTCTGTGGACGATATTCCGGTAACAACGCCACCAACTGCCCGCTGGCGAGATAAGGCGTCACTGAATAGCGCGGTTGCAGCGCAATCCCCGCCCCTTCCAACGCCCCCGCCAACAACACCAGCGATTCATTGCCACTGAGGTTTCCGCTTACAGGTATCGTAAATTTTTCATCACCACGGGAAAAATGCCACAGGCTTTTGCCAAAATAAGTGTAAGTCAGGCAGTTATGGATAGAGAGGTCGGTCAGCTGTCGTGGAATACCATGCTCGTTCAGATAAGGAGGCGATGCACACAGCACCGACTCACAGTTTGCCAGCGGTCGGGCAATCAGATTGGGATCCAGTTCATTGGTAATACGCAGCGCCAGATCGATACGTTCCTCGACCAGATTCACCGCTCGGTTATTCATTTGCAGATCGATAGCGACCCGAGGATGACGTCGTAGGAAAGCGGTTATCGCCATGCCGACCGCCCCCTGCGCTAGCGACTGTGAACAACTGAGACGCAGCAAGCCGCTTAACGTGGCAGCGTCAGTAGCAGCCTCGATACGCATATCCGCCGTCAACGCCAACATCTCCCGGCAGCGCGTCAGCGTTTTTTCACCCGCATCCGTCAGGCTCAGCTTGCGCGTGGTGCGATGTAATAATCGCGCCCCGGCCCACGTCTCCATTTCCGCCAGATAACGCGTCACCATCGCACGAGACATGTCCAGCGTCTCTGCCGCCGCGATCATGCTACCGCGGTCTATAATCGTCACAAACACTTCAGCAGCCGTAATGCGATCCATAAATTAGTCCGTTTTATGCAACAAACAATTGCCATTTTTGCGGTTTTTCGTACGAAAGATGCAACATAACATAAACCCACTTTCTGTCATACCTGTGGAGTATCACCATGTCTAAATCTATCGCTTTTACCGTGTCTTTACTCGCTGCATCCCTAGGACTGGCATCTGCTGCTAACGCCGCTGAGTTAAAAATCGACGTGTTTAATCCAGGTGAAGCCAGTGTATTCCCCGTTTCCTCTGAAATTATCAGCGGCGATAAAGAAGTCGCCCTGATCGATGCCCAGTTCCAGCGTAACGATGCCCAAACGCTGGTTGACCGCATCAAAGCCACCGGCAAAAAACTGACCACCGTCTATATCAGCCATTCCGACCCTGACTACTACTTCGGTCTGGACGTGATTAAAGCCGCGTTCCCAGACGCTAAAATTGTTGCGACTCAAGCGACCATCGACGCAATCAATGCCAGCAAAGACGGCAAAGTGGCGCACTGGGGCCCCGTTCTGAAAGAAAATGCACCGAAAGAGATCGTGGTTCCTCAACTGCTGGCAGGCGATAGCTTTACCGTTGACGGCAAAAAACTGGAAGTAAAAGGACTGAAAGGACCAACGCCCGATCGCACTTTCGTCTGGATCCCTTCTCTGAAAGCCGTTGTCGGCGGTATTCCAGTGTCTGCCAACATCCATGTCTGGCTGGCCGATACCCAAACGCCAGAATCTCGCGTTCACTGGCGTGAAACGCTGAAATCGATTGAAGCGCTGAAGCCGACCACCGTCGTGCCGGGCCATTTCATCGCACCAACAGATTACACCTTGAAAAACGTGACATTCACGCTGCAATATCTGGATACTGTGGAAAAAGAGCTGGCGAAAAGCAAAGATTCTGCCGAGCTGATCGCTGCAATGAAAAAACACTACCCGACGCTGAAAGAAGAGTCTGGTCTTGAACTGAGTGCCAAGGTCCTGAAAGGTGAAATGAAGTGGCCACAGTAAGACTGCATTACATTTACGATCCCTTGTGCGGCTGGTGCTACGGTGCCGCCCCACTCGCGCTAGCCGCGCAGGAAATCGACGGGTTAGAACTGATCCTCCACGGTGGCGGTATGATGACCGGCAGCAACAGTCGAACCATCACCCCAGAGTGGCACGATTATGTGATCCCGCACGATCGCCGTATTGCGCAATTGACCGGGCAAACTTTCGGGGAAGCTTATTACGAAGGCTTGCTACGCGACACCAGTGTCGTTTTGGATTCCGCGCCGCCGACGGCTGCCGTATTAGCTGCGGAAGCGATGGGTGACAAAGGTATGGAGATGCTGCACCAGATAGAGCAGGCGCACTACGTTTCCGGGCTTAAAATCGTAGACGCTGCCGTACTGCGTCAGTGTGCGGAAGAGATCGGTCTGGATGGCGACGCCTTCTGCACAGAACTCGCCTTTATTCAGGCAGAAGCGCTGTCAAAACACATCAGCGCCAGCCGGGAATTACTGGCGAAAGTGCGCGGACAGGGCTTCCCCACTTTTGCGTTGGAAGATGCAAACGGGAATTTCCAGCAAATTCCAGCAGCAAACTACCTCGGTCAGGTAGAAGCATGGCGCAACGTACTGACACAGATGGTCAACCGCGCAGCCGCATAAGCGTTCTTATCAACCTTCCCAAGGGAGCAAGCCAACAGCCTGCTCCCTTTGTTTTTTAGTTCCCGATACCGGCTATATCTCATCCCCTTAAACCGCTAAAGTATTTCCTTCGTGATAAATCAGCGCGCCACCGCGTTTATTCATCACCTCGTTGAGAAGGAAGCAACATGAACGAACACTGGTCTGTTTTTGAAACATGGTTGGAAACGCACTGGCCTGAAGGACGCAAAGGGCTCAATCCTCCCGCGACAGAACAAGAGCTAGAAGCGCTTGAACACGCACTTGGCACCTCGTTGCCAGAGGACTACAAAGCCTGTCTGCGTATTCACAACGGTCAAGATACCTACTCTGGCGGCATTTTTGAGAACGCAGAATTCTTATCCACACACGCGGTACTTGAACAATGGGAAATCTGGCAGTCGTTACTTAGCGATGGGCAATTTGAGGGCATCCAGTCCAGCCCGGAAGACGGCATCAAGACAGACTGGTGGAACCTAAAGTGGATCCCCTTTACCCACAACGGCGGCGGCGATCACTACTGCCTCGATCTCGATCCAGCAGCCGGAGGCCAGCATGGCCAGATTATTACCATGTGGCACGACATGGACGACAGAGAAAAGCTCTCTCCTTCATTTGCAAGCTGGTTCCAGAACTATGTCTCCGACGTGATTGCCGGAAAATACGTTTACTCTGATGAATACGGCGGGCTGACACCGATTGATGAGCTATAAATGCGCAACGTAATCAATAACGGGAGCGAGTTACCATGAAATTAAGCCACAGCTTTAGCAGTGCATTAAGAACGTTCGCCTATTTCATGGCCAGCGGTACCCAAAATACGCTTGAAGGCATTGATTACCTTTCACTGTACGGTGAAGAGCCCAGCGCGTTTGAACAAGTCTTCGCTATCTACGCTAATGTGTTAGAGCTGGATGAAGACGGCAACGTACTAAACGCCAAATATGCCGAAAAACGGGCAACAGACTATTTACGGCAATACTGCGATCCCAGTTTCACCGTTGATCCCCCTTATGAAGATTGGGAGGTAGAGCTGCATTAATTTCCCCACAGTATTGCTTGATCAAAAAAGCCTCGACGAAATGGTCGAGGCTTAGCAGAAACCCGAATTAATGATGGGTTATGATGAATTAAATCAGTCAGGTTGACGGGTAAAAACAACATCTTCAAATGAGAAACGCTGTTGACCACCGGTAATGGTCGTGTACGAACGACTACCGCTCAGCGTAATTTGTTGCGGAGTATCCGTTGATGTGCCAACCCAATAGTCGCGGATGACATAATTGTAGCCACCAGCATTATTGCGATAGGTACACGCAACACCCAAATTAATCGTGGCGCGACCAGCGGTGTAGAGCCAGGAGCCAGAGAAAGATTCCCCCTGATAAATGAATTCACCGACAGGTGTATCTTTTGCAGTGAATGTCCCCGTAAATGTTGCCCCTGCAAAATCGGGGTCGGTAATGACCAACACATGTTTACCATCTTCGCTAGAATACGTTCCGGCTTCTAACATAATTAACCTCTCTATTGATTTTTTAGTAAATAAAATTACGCACTGTCGCACCGTAATAAAAAGAATCTATTTTCCAACCTCATGAAAAAATAGAAAATAGGGAGCGAAGTACTTAGAGAGTGTATAAAAAAAACCTGCGATATCTTATTAAACCACTTTATAACCTTAACACCTTAATATCAGCAGTCAGCTTGCTTCAAGCATCTAACGCAAGAGATCATTTTCATTTCTTCTTTTTCGATAGCATACGGCTAGCGCTCACATGGCATCAAAAGACTCCATATCAGAAGACGATCTCACTAGCGACAAGCTGCTTATTTTTAAGAAGTGTGATAAGTTGTTTTAAATTTCAACCCTACACCTTCTATCCTGAGATCATTTATATGAATGTAATTTACCCTAGTGATTACTTTGATAATTCAAAAGTGGATGAGATGTTTAAGGCAGAATATTATTCTGCGCAAGAAAGTGGCTTATCATGTCTATTATTATCCACACAACATGTATCCAATGGAAAATACAAATTCTCAAAAGGCTTTGAACTGGACGCACCTGTCATTTGGCGAGGCTGGATGCTCAAATCGGATGAATATAAGAGTTTGAGCGATGCGGTGACTCAGAATGGCGGTAACATGCTCGTATCTCTAGAGGATTACCTCTCAAGCCATCATATTACGGGATGGTATAAATCATGCGAAAAATATACGCCAGAGACCATTTTCTTAAAAGAGAATGACGATTTCGATAAAGTGACTAACCAGCTAAAATGGCCAGCCTATTTTGTAAAAGACCATGTAAAATCACTAACCACATCCAGAGGGTCTATCGCCATAAATGCTGAAGAGATTCGAGATATAATAGAATCCATTAAAAAATTCCGTGGTGATATTGAAGGCGGAGTTAATCTGAGAAAAGTTGAAGATATTATAAAAACCAGCGAAAGACGCTATTTTTCCGTTCAAAATAACGTGTATTCTTCTGACAATATTGTTCCAGATGTTGTTGTTGAAATAGCACAGCATATCAGCTCACCTTTTTTCTCGATTGATATGGCTGAAAATGCTTCTGGTGAGCTTCGCCTAATAGAAATTGGAGATGGACAAGTCTCTGATACCAAAGAATGGGAAGTAGACAAGTTCATTCAAATATTTCTTAATATGCATTAGCCCAGACTTGGGCTGATACTTTTTTTACTCAGAGCCGTATTTAATCTGGCTATTGAGTGATTCAGGTATGCGCTTACTAGTTACGAATTCGATTTAACCTTTCATTACGGAAATAATTAAACATTGGCATGCTGTCGAGGATTTTCGTTTCACTGATGTTCACTATTACTCTTCAGTTGCTTCTCTCTCAATTAAAACTGCTTTAGCGGCTGCAAGAAAACGCTCGGAGATTTCGTCTCCACGAGTTGCTCTGGCCAGCATCAAAGCCCCAGTCATCAACGCAAACTGCATCAGATGCCTGTCATTGGTTACACTGTTAGGGTCGCTGTTCTGCATATTTTTAATATGTTCAGCCATTCCTCTGACACCGGAAATGTAAGTTTCATGCACCGGCTTATCCTGCCCCTTACGTTGCACATCAGTAGCAAGTGCAGCAACGGCACAGCCACTGGCTGGACAATCACGGTGGTCAGAAGACAGATAATATTCAACCAGTTGTGGAAAATCACGAATATTGCGTTCGCCCATCGCCGCACGACTTTCTTCAAATGCCTGCTCACAAGCGATCGCCTCCAGAGCATCCTTGGAGCTAAAATGTCCGTAAAATCCACCGTGAGTCAGTCCGGCGGCAGACATGATGTCCTTAAGACTTACACCATCGAGGCCCCGTTCCCTGAACATCTGAGATGAGGTAGCGATAATACTATTACGGTTAAGATCGCTTTGCTCTCTGGAAACTCGCCCGGTTCTGGCCATTTTTTACTCCCGCTACTTTCATATGGGGGCAGTTAACCTGCCCCTGAAAAACAGATCGCCTGCTCAGGCTCGTGGTGGTGTGATCTTACCATATTCAGCACCCAAACCCTGTGCACGCGGTAAAGTACCGACAATCTGCTGATGGGGAGTACCTGTGGAAATGGCACTGACCTCATCAAGCCGGGCCGCCTGCGTGGCACTGAGTTTGATCTCCAGCGCCAGAAGTGTTTCGGCAAGCTGGCTTGTCGTCCGCGAACCAATAATCGGGATCAGCGACGTCTGCAACAGTGTCGCTCTGTGACGCAGCCAGGCCATTGCCACTTGTACAGGCATGACATTCAGTTCCTGGGCCACGCTGAATACTTCATCGAGAAGCGTCGGGTCCTGCTCTGTATGAACCAGCCTACCAGCGAAACCTTTTAGCCTACCTTCCTGACTAGTACGATATTTTCCAGTCAGCATCCCGCCCCCCAAAGGAGACCAGATAGTGGCAGCAAGGCCCAGAGCATCGGCCATCGGCAAGAGTTCACGCTCGGCGGTACGTTCAGCCAGACTATATTCAACCTGAATGCCTGCAATACGTGACCATCCGCGCAATTCAGCCAGTGTTTCTGCACGCGCAATTTTCCAGGCCGGGAAGTTGGACAGTCCGGCATATTGCACCTTACCCGCCCGAATAAGATCATCAAAGGCTCGGACGATTTCTTCCAGTGGTGTCATCTGGTCATCGAAATGTGCCCATAAAAGTTCGATCCGATCGGTTTTCAGACGTTTCAGGCTGTTTTCAACCGAAGCAATCATATTCCTTCGACTATTACCCGTAATGGCAATCCCTGCGTCTGGGCGCGCACTCAGAGTATATTTGGTGGCGACGACAAAATGATCGCGATCGGCCGCAATAAAATCACCAATCATCTGTTCAGACTCACCAAACTGGTAAGCATCTGCCGTATCAATAAAATTTCCTCCGGCATTAACATACCCATCAAACACCGCTCGGGCTTCTGCTTTTTCGGAACCATATCCCCATCCGGTGCCGAAATTTCCTGTTCCCAGTGCCAGCTCTGATACGCGCAAACCGGTGTTACGTCCAAATGTTGTATATCGCATAACGTTTCTCACTCAGCTCATTAATAAATGATGGTTGACATTTATTATACATGTCGATCATCATTTAAAAAGACAAACAAGACTATTTTTTACCAGAGAGATAAAAATGACTGAGATAACACCTTCCGTATTGGTCACCGGTGCTTCAACAGGGCTGGGGGCAGTGTATGCAGACCGCTTTGCTCGTCGTGGGCATAATCTTGTCCTTGTTGCTCGTGACGTCACTCGCATGGAGGCACTTGCCACACGACTGCGGGCACAATACAGCATTGAAGTGGACGTTCTGCCAGCTGACCTGACTCAGGAAACGGAGCTTGATGCTGTTGCAAAACGCCTCGAAACCGACACCAGTATTACGATACTGGTCAATAACGCCGGAATGAGTTTGCCCGGCACCTTCACCACGCAGACACCAGCTGATATTGATCGTCTGATCGCCGTTAATTTAACTGCGGTTGTCCGTCTGGCTCGCGCGGTGGCCCCACGTCTTGCCAAAGCGGGAACGGGCTCCATCATCAATATCAGTTCCGTGGTTGGTCTGGCACCGGAATTTGGGATGACAATTTACGGGGCGACCAAGGCGTTTGTGCTTTTCCTGTCACAGGGATTAAGTCTTGAGCTTGGCCCACAGGGTGTCTATGTCCAGGCCGTCGTGCCTGCCGTTACACGCACTGAAATCTGGGAGCGAGCTGGAACAGATATCAACACGCTAAGTGGTGTGATGGAGGCCGGAGAGCTGGTTGATGCTGCACTGACCGGTTTTGATCGTCGGGAGTCGGTGACGATCCCTCCTCTATACGAAGAGTCTTTGTGGACTCACCATGAACAGTCTCGTCAGGCAATGTTGACTGAATTTGGTCAGGAACACGCCGCACCACGTTACCTCAGTGAGACCAAATAAACCGTACAGGTTCTGCAATCTGAAACGATCGATAACCCACTGTTTCATAGTAAGGAAAATAGAGATATGAGTGACAATATTCTGTTTACCCCTTTCACTCTGAAGGGGATGACGCTGCCAAACCGTATCGTAATGGCCCCCATGACCCGCGGTATGGCGCCAGATGGGATACCTGGTCAGGCTCAGGCTGACTATTACCGCCGTCGCGCTGAAGGCGAAGCTGGACTTATCCTGACCGAAGGCACCGTGGTTAATCGCCCGGCGTCACGTAACATGCCGGGAATCCCTTTCTTTTACGGCGAACAGGCGCTTGTAGGTTGGGGAATGGTCGCCGATGCAGTACATGCTGAAGGCGGACGTATCGGGCCACAACTCTGGCATACCGGTTCAACTCGCGCACAAGGATGGGAGCCAGACGCTCCGGTAGAAAGCCCCTCTGGACTGGTCGGTGCGGACGCCCCCCGAGGTGTGACGATGACGGAAGAGGATATTGCGGATACGGTGGCCGCCTTTGCTCACGCCGCAGCCGATGCTAAACGCCTTGGGTTCGACACCGTAGAACTGCACGGTGCCCATGGTTATCTGATTGACCAGTTTTTCTGGCCCGTAACCAATCGTCGTACCGATGCCTGGGGTGGGGAAACTATTTTACAGCGTTCCCGTTTTGCAGCCGACATTGTGCGTGCCGTGCGAGCTGCCGTAGGCCCGGATTTTCCGCTTATCCTTCGTGTCAGCCAGTGGAAGCAGCAGGAATATACCGCGCGCCTCGCAAGTACGCCGCGTGAGATGACTGACTGGCTAGCGCCATTGGTTGATGCTGGTGTTGATATTCTGCACTGTTCCCAGCGACGCTTCTGGGAACCGGAGTTCCCCGAACAGGATGGGAGTAATGGACTGAACTTTGCCGGTTGGGCCAAAAAACTTACCGGAGCCGCCACCATCAGTGTGGGATCTGTCGGCCTGTCCGGTGATTTTTTCGGTGCATTTGGCGGACAAGGTTCCGGTACCGCAGCGCTTGATAATCTCTACACCCGAATGGAGCGTGAAGAGTTTGACCTGATAGCCGTCGGTCGTGCCCTCCTCTCAGATCCACAGTGGGTACAAAAAGTCCGAGCAGGCAAAACGGATGAGCTCCACGGCTTTCGGGCCGAAGACCTTGCATCTCTGTTCTGATCTTGAGGTCCCGCTACTGGCGGGACATCTTTAATGGGCATTCACCTCCCTGTTAACGACAGGAAAATAGCCGCGCAGCTCAGATTCATATTTATTGAACTCAGGTTATCGCACACATGGAACGCGTGTTCCCTGACGCAGGGTAAGATAACACTCAGTCACGATGCGTTCCCTGTGCTATAGTCGGACGCCAGCAAAGATAGCCTCAGACCATACTGCCAGACACACACGAAACGATAACTGACAAATCATGACCGACGTAAAATCAGGTACACACCACACGGCATCCACCGACTCTCGCGCTTCTCACCTTAACCGCTTCTCCATCGCGCCGATGTTGGACTGGACCGATCGCCACTGCCGTTACTTCCTTCGCCAGTTGAGCAGCCAGACGCTGCTGTATACCGAAATGGTGACAACAGGCGCCATTCTGCACGGTAAAGGCGACTATCTGGCCTACAGCGAAGAAGAACATCCGCTTGCGCTGCAACTCGGCGGTAGCGATCCGCAAGCGCTGGCGCAGTGTGCCAAACTGGCAGAACAGCGCGGCTATGATGAAGTGAACCTGAACGTCGGCTGCCCGTCCGATCGCGTCCAGAATGGTCGTTTCGGCGCTTGTCTGATGGGTGAAGCGGCACTGGTCGCGGACTGTATCAAAGCGATGAAAGACAGTACCTCAATCCCGATTACGGTGAAAACTCGCATCGGCATTGACGATCAAGACAGCTATGAATTCCTGTGCAACTTTATTCAAACCGTTGCCGAACGCGGCGAGTGCGATACCTTTATCGTCCACGCACGCAAAGCCTGGCTATCGGGCCTGAGTCCAAAAGAGAATCGGGAGATTCCGCCGCTGGATTATCCGCGCGTTTACCAGCTCAAGCGTGATTTTCCCGCGCTCACCATCGCCATCAACGGCGGCGTCAAAACGCTGGAAGAAGCCAAAACGCACTTACAGCATCTGGACGGCGTGATGATGGGGCGTGAGGCATACCAGAATCCCGGTATTCTGGCGCAGGTCGACCGCGAACTGTTTGGTATTGATGCAGCCACGCCGGATCTCGCTGGCGTAGTACGCGCCATGTATCCCTACATCGAGCGCGAGCTCTCTGGCGGTGCATCTTTAGGCCATATCACGCGCCACATGCTCGGCATGTTCCAGGGCATCCCCGGCGCTCGTCAATGGCGACGCTACCTGAGCGAAAATGCCCACAAACCTGGAGCCGATTCTGCGGTAGTAGAACGTGCGCTAGCATTGGTTAATCTGGTTTAAAAAACACTAATAGTTAGTCATTTTCAACAACCTTCCTTCACGCCTTCTTCTGACGTCGCTGGTAAATCAACTACTTACCAGCGGCACATCTTGGCACGATTCTTGTTATAGCTTATGTAACACGCAGAGCCACTTTTTCCTGCGTCAGAAGCGATTTAACAGCTATAGGAGCGCACCATGTTGGAAATTTTCTTCGTTATTGGCTTTTTTATCATGCTGATGTTAACGGGCGTGTCACTGCTGGGCGTAATTGCGGCACTGTTTGTGGCGTCCCTTTTTATGCTGATTGGTGGGCTGTTTACCATGGCGGTAAAAGTGTTGCCGTGGTTGATTTTAGCTGTCGCGGCCGTGTGGCTGTGGCGTAAGTTTAGCGGGCGGCCCGTCTACAACTCGCACCGTTCTACCTATCGGAAATACACCTACCGCCAGCGCAATGGGAATGAGTGGTAATGCCAGAACAGGGAAAAATCTGAATTACGCGCGAAAATAACGGGCAATGTCGTGTTTAACACTGATTTGTTTGGGTACTGCTTTGTTTTAATACGATCTGTTTTAGTACAAAAGTGTGCGCCAGCAGATATTTTTTCCCTGATGTGGCTGCTAGGATGACGCCACTGTTTGATACTCGATTGTCGTTTAAAGAGTGAGCAAACACCGTGGCAAATAAGCCACACGATTTCATCGTCGTCAGGGAAACAATAGCCGCACAGCGGTACCTTCGTGACGATCACCACGCTGTACCCTACATACAGTCTGATGAAATTTGCGTAATGGCAAAAGCCTCCCTTTGGGAGGCTTTTTGTTTTTCAGCAACAACCGTTAGGGAATCAACAGGCATGAGCCTTGTGTGCTGCGGCTTTCCAGCGCCCGATGGGTAGCTTGTGCATCTGCTAGCGCGAATATCTGATTCTGTGGCACATCTACCGTAATCGCCCCGCTGGCAATCAATGAGAACAGTTCATTGCTGGCCTGCTCTAACTCAGCACGGTTCGTCACATAGCCAAACAGAGAGGGACGCGTAACGTACAGTGACCCTTTCTGGTTCAAAATCCCCAGATTGACGCCAGTCACCGGCCCGGAAGCGTTACCAAAACTGACCATCAATCCGCGACGGCGCAGGCTATCGAGCGAGGCCTCCCAGGTATCTTTGCCGACCGAGTCATACACAACACCCACTTTCTGGCCATCGGTCAATTCTGCGACTCGCTGGGCGATATTCTCGGTACGATAGTTAATCGTCGCCCAGGCACCCGCCTGTTTTGCGCGCTCCGCTTTCTCATCGGAACCCACCGTACCGATCAACTTCGCCCCCAGCGCTTTTGCCCACTGACAGGCAATCAGCCCGACGCCACCCGCAGCCGCATGGAACAGAAATACTTCATTTGGCTTGATCTCATACGTCTGGCGCAGCAGATAGTAAACGGTCAGCCCTTTCAGGAAAGAGGCCGCGGCCAGCTCAAAGCTGATAGCGTCCGGCAGTAGCGCAACTTTCTCCGCGACTACGTTATGCACCTCGCTATACGCCCCCAGTCCAGACTGCGCATACACAACGCGATCGCCGACTTTCAGCGCGCTAACACCTGCCCCGACTTTCGTTACGACGCCCGCGGCTTCGGTCCCCAGCCCGGAAGGCAAATCAGGAACTGGATACAAGCCACTACGAATGTAGGTATCAATAAAATTAATGCCGATGGCGCGGTTCTCAACCTGAACTTCTCCCGCTGCGGGTTCGGCAGGCGTGAAATCCACATATTGCAAAACCTCTGGGCCACCATAAGCTCGGAACTGAACGCGTTTTGCCATGTTATCTCCTTAACCGTGACAGGTTCATCGTCTATCTATAACACGTATACCCTAAATAATTTGAGTTTCAGGCTGGCGACAAATCTGCCACGAGCAGATTTGAACGTTGCTTGCTGCGGCCCTTTAGGGCGAGGCCCACAACGGGCCGAGTATCTAAACGTCACCAACGCACATGCAACGTGAAGTATAACGGGTATATTGTGTTATTTCGGACGTGCGACATATACAATGCCCACTAATCCAATGGCAAATCAACCGGTAAAGAACCCGTTTCATGGCAGAGAAAAGACCCACCAATAAATCGAATGAACCCCGTGACCGCCAGATGGAAGGTCTGAAACTTCCGCCACATTCGCTGGAAGCGGAGCAATCGGTATTGGGTGGCCTGATGCTCGACAATGAACGCTGGGACAATGTCGCCGAGCGTGTTGTCGCTAACGACTTCTATAACCGTGCCCACCGCCTGATCTTCACCGAAATGCAGCGCCTGCTCGAAATGAGCAAACCGATCGACCTGATTACGCTGTCCGAGTCGCTCGAACTGCAAGGCTCGCTGGAATCCGCAGGTGGATTCGCCTATCTGGCAGAGCTGGCCAAAAACACCCCAAGCGCCGCCAATATCGGTGCCTACGCCGACATCGTGCGTGAGCGCGCCGTGGTGCGTGAAATGATCTCCGTCGCTAATGAGATCGCCGATGCAGGCTACGATCCACAGGGGCGTAGCAGCGAGGATCTGCTCGACCTGGCCGAGTCCCGCGTCTTTCAGATCGCCGAAAACCGTGCGAGTAAAGATGAAGGCCCCAAAAGCATCGACCGCATTCTGGAAGACACCGTTTCCCGTATCGAACAGTTGTATCAGCGCCCGCACGACGGCGTAACCGGCGTGTCTACCGGCTATCAGGATCTGGACAAGAAAACCGCAGGCTTGCAGAAATCTGACCTGATCATCGTGGCTGCGCGTCCATCAATGGGTAAAACCACCTTCGCCATGAACCTGTGTGAAAACGCGGCGATGATGCAGGATAAACCCGTATTGATCTTCAGTCTGGAGATGCCCGGTGAACAGATCATGATGCGTATGCTCGCCTCTCTGTCCCGCGTGGATCAGACCCGCATTCGTACCGGCCAGCTCGATGATGAGGACTGGGCGCGCATTTCCAGCACCATGGGGATCCTGCTGGAAAAGCGCAATATGTACATCGATGATTCCTCCGGCCTGACGCCGACCGAAGTACGATCCCGTGCCCGACGCGTGTTCCGTGAACATGACGGCCTGAGCCTGATCATGATCGACTACCTGCAATTGATGCGCGTGCCGTCATTGTCCGACAACCGTACGCTGGAAATTGCGGAAATTTCTCGCTCTCTTAAAGCATTGGCAAAAGAATTGCAGGTTCCGGTCGTCGCCCTGTCGCAGCTTAACCGTAGTCTGGAACAGCGCGCCGATAAGCGTCCGGTCAACTCGGACCTGCGTGAATCCGGCTCCATCGAGCAGGACGCCGACCTGATTATGTTTATCTACCGTGATGAGGTTTATCATGAGAACAGCGATTTGAAGGGCATCGCTGAAATCATTCTGGGGAAACAGCGTAACGGCCCGATTGGTTCCGTTCGTTTAACCTTTAACGGGCAGTGGTCGCGCTTTGATAACTATGCCGGCCCACAATATGACGATGAATAACGCAGCGCTCAGCAATGACAACACTGCACTAAGGAACAAGAATGAAAACGGCAACTGCCGTCATTAACCGGCGTGCTTTACGCCACAACCTGCAACGAATCCGCCAGTTAGCGCCTGGCAGTCAGGTCGTTGCCGTCGTGAAAGCCAACGCCTACGGCCACGGCATGATCGAATCAGCCCATACCTTTTGCGACGCTGACTGCTACGGCGTCGCGCGGCTCTCCGAGGCGCTGGCGCTGCGTGCCGCAGGCATCACCAAACCGATCGTCCTGCTGGAAGGTTTTTTCTCCGCCGACGACCTCCCGCTTCTGGTAGAGCACCAGCTAGAAACCGCCGTTCACAGCCCCGA
This sequence comes from Pectobacterium zantedeschiae, assembly GCF_004137795.1. Taxonomy (GTDB): domain Bacteria; phylum Pseudomonadota; class Gammaproteobacteria; order Enterobacterales; family Enterobacteriaceae; genus Pectobacterium; species Pectobacterium zantedeschiae. The sequence continues at coordinate 442,358 of NZ_NWTM01000002.1, read as the reverse complement.
ACAGCTTGCCGCGCTGGAGCAGGCTACGCTGTCACAGCCGCTACGCGTGTGGATGAAGCTCGATACCGGTATGCACCGGCTTGGCGTTCTGCCTGAACACGCCGACGCGTTTTGGCAGCGTTTGACCGCATGTCGCAATGTGGTTCAGCCGGTCAATATCATGAGCCACTTTTCCCGTGCCGACGAGCCCGAGGCCGGAACTACCGAGCGCCAGTTGACCTGCTTCGATACCTTTACTCAGGGTAAGCCCGGCGCACAGTCCATCGCGGCCTCCGGTGGCATTTTGCTATGGCCACAGTCACACCGCGATCGTGTCCGTCCTGGCATTATTCTCTATGGTGTATCGCCGCTGGATAACGAAGATGCCGCGCATTTCGGCTTCCAGCCAGCCATGACCTTTACCTCTCATCTGATTGCCGTTCGCGAACACAAAGCGGGTGAAGCCGTCGGCTACGGCGGCACCTGGACGAGCCCGCGCGATACCCGTTTGGGCGTCGTGGCCGTCGGCTACGGCGATGGCTACCCGCGCTGCGCACCCGCCGGTACGCCCGTGTTCATCAACGGTCGCGAAGTCCCCCTTTCCGGTCGCGTATCGATGGATATGATTACGGTTGATTTAGGACCGGATGCGCAGGATAAGGTTGGCGATGAAGTGATCCTTTGGGGGCCAACGCTACCGGTTGAACGCATTGCCGCACACACGGGGGCCAGCGCCTACGAACTGATTACCCGCCTAACACAGCGCACTGCGTTGGAATACGTCGACGGTGAGTAAAAACGGACTGATGGATTTTTATCGGCAAGCCCCTGGCTTGCCGGCTTTCAGACGGGCTATCTACTATACGGCAAGCTGGCTTGCCGTAGCCGCGATCCTGACACTGTTTGCCCTCATTAATTACTATACCCTGAAACCGACGGATGTAGGCGGCACGCTGTTTGGCGGCATGTTCGGTGCGATACTCGATCTTATTTACTGGTCTTGCGCAGCGTCGGGATTTTGCTTTCTGGCGCTCTTTCAGCTCTCGGGATGGCGCATTGCCTGGATACTCGGGGGACTGGTGCAAATCGGTATCAGCGCCCTGTGGCGCATTCAATACTGGCAAGCGTATGAAAATGAGGAGCTGATACTTTCTCCGACACCTGGCGAACTGTATGTGTCCATACTGGTAGGTGTAGCGATGACCACTATCGGCGTCGTGAAATATCGGCACGCTCAACTAGCGGCGCGCACAACGCAGGCCAAAACAGCCCCTACAAAAACCATCACCGCCAAAACAATCGCGGCATTCGTGCTGATCGCACTTTATATGGCACTTCCGCTGCACCTCTATCTGCGTGATCCCCTACCCTACTGCGCTTTTAGCCCCAGCGGGCAGCAGTTAACGGTATGTTTGGGAGAGGGCGACGAACGGATCATTGTGGAGTGATGATGCTCAGAATGGCTATCACGCTATTCCGAGAATCATCATTCAAAAGATCAACATCATTAACAGAATAAACATCAGGCACTCCACGATCGGAAGTGCCTTTTGTCTTAATTAAGAAGTGCTTTTTGATTAATTAACAGTCAGGTTTTACTGCCAGCGTATCCACCGTGCTTTTCTTCTTTTTCACCACGTAGCTTACAGCCAGTGCAAGAAGCCAGAACGGAATCAACAGCACGGAGATCTGAATACCCGGCGTCATCGCCATGATGATCAAAATCCCCGCCAGAAACAGCAGACAAATCACATTCGTCACAGGATAACCGAGGCTTTTGAAGCGCGTCTTCTGGCCTTCCTGTTGTTTCGCCGCACGAAATTTCAGGTGAGTGATGCAAATCATCGCCCAGTTGATCACCAAGGCAGAGACCACTAGCGCCATCAGCAGCTCAAAGGCTTTTCCCGGCATCAGATAGTTGATCACGACACACAGTGCCGTCGCAAGTGCCGATACGCCGAGTGCCACCAACGGAATGCCACGCTTATTCACGTTCAGCAACGCTCGCGGCGCGTTCCCCTGTTTCGCCAACCCGAATAGCATCCGACTGTTGCAGTACACACAGCTGTTGTAAACCGACAGAGCGGCCGACAGTACCACCAGATTCAGAACGGTAGCCACGACGTTACTATCCAGTGCATGAAAAATCATGACGAACGGGCTACCGCCTTCCACGACTTTCCCCCACGGATACAGCGACAGCAGCACAGCCAACGCTCCAACGTAAAACAGCAGAATGCGATAAATAACCTGATTCGTCGCACGCGGAATGCTGTTTTGCGGATCGTCAGCTTCAGCCGCAGTGATCCCTACCAGCTCAAGTCCACCAAAGGAAAACATGATCACTGCCATCGCCATGACCATACCGCTGACGCCATTCGGGAAGAAACCACCGTGTTGCCATAGATTTGCGACGCTAGCGTCAGGGCCACCAGCCCCACTGAACAACAGATAGCAGCCAAATACAATCATCCCCATGATGGCCGCCACCTTAATGATCGAAAACCAAAATTCCATTTCGCCGTACACTTTAACGCTAGTCAGATTGATGGCGTTAATCAGTACAAAGAATGCCCCCGCAGAAACCCAGGTAGGCACATCCGGCCACCAGTACTGAATATAGATCCCGACCGCGGTTAACTCTGCCATACTGACCAAAACGTACAGCACCCAATAATTCCAACCAGACATAAACCCGGCGAACTCGCCCCAATACTTATACGCAAAGTGGCTGAACGAGCCAGCAACAGGCTCTTCCACCACCATTTCACCTAGTTGGCGCATAATAAAGAATGCGATCACGCCCGCAATCGCATAGCCAAGCAGCACCGATGGCCCCGCCATTTTGATGGTCTGCGCGATGCCTAAAAACAGCCCAGTTCCTACCGCACCTCCCAGTGCGATCAGTTGAATATGGCGATTTTTCAATCCTCGTTTCAACTGCCCTTCTTCTTGTTGTGTATCCATTCTTCCCCCGTCAGCAATAAAATTCGAATCGGGAAGGTGTAGCAACTATCGGGCCAGATAGCCCCTCAGCCCTGCCATCATGATCATCATTCACATAACGCAATGAAAAATGGGAAAATTTATTTCCACCCAAATTTCACACATCACGCATTAAATTAAAAAATACGAACATTAAGTGCATATTAACGATAAATAATGCACAAAATGGCATCACCTTTTGCCCTACGATGCATGAATTGAACCATCATGGTGCAAACTGAGATTACGCGACCCTGTAGCGATAAAAATCTCATAGGCAACACAGCCTAAAAAGCTGGTAGTCTGTTTGACTCACTATCTGACACGGTTTAGGGAACGCGATGTACAACATTGATGATTTCGATCTGAAAATCCTGACGCTGCTACAGACCAATGGCCGCCTGACCAATCAGGAATTGAGCGAACTGGTCGGTCTTTCCGCCTCGCAATGCTCTCGTCGCCGTATCGCGCTGGAACAGGCACAGCTCATTCTTGGCTACCATGCACGCCTGTCGCCGAATGCCGTTGGATTGGAATGTCTGGGGTTAATTGAAGTACGGTTGATCAACCACACCAGCGAATACGTTGAACGCTTTCACCAGATGCTGGGGGAAGTGGATGCGATTATTGACGCCTATAAAACCACGGGTGATGCCGATTATCTGTTAAAAGTCGCCGTCGCGGATCTGCCTGGACTCAGCACGCTGATTAGCCAGATTCTGTCGCAGAATAAGAGCATCGCGCATCTGAAAACCTCGGTGGTATTAAACCGCCTTAAAGAGAACGGTTTGATCACGCCAGAACTGCCAGCATTGCCCTGATTTGGGGCAATTGCGTCTATTTGGTGCAAAAAAACGAGCAACTTACGCAATAAACCACAATTTATCGCACGACACAACCAAATAAATGACAATTTACGCACAAATCACGCATTATTTTCATTTATATAATTCAATACGTTACTCTTATTACCGCGGATATTTCACATAAATCAGCCGCTAAGCGGCATCATCTGGTGTGATTCTTGCTTTGGTAAGCACATATTTTTACGACAGTCTATTGAGTGCTCACCATGGATAACGTTATTCCCACCAAAAAAATATCACACACGCTGCTGGAAGACGTTCTGGCAATCGTGATCGGCACACTGATGGCGTCATTTGGTATCATCCTGCTGCGTCAGGCTGGCGCGCTCACCGGTGGCACCGCAGGCATTGCTTTTCTTATCCATTATCTGACAAACGTTTCCTTTGGCGTCGCGTTTTTCCTGCTGAATCTGCCCTTTTACTATCTGGCAGTACGCCGCATGGGGTGGGAATTTACGGTGAAAACCTTCAGCGCCGTCGGGCTCGTGTCCCTGTTTTCCGATCTACATCCACTGTTCATTCATTTCGATCAGCTCAATCCGTTCTACGCCACGCTGTTCGGTAATATCATCACTGGAATAGGTTTTGTTGTGCTGTTCCGCCATAAGGCCAGCCTCGGCGGCGTTAATATTCTGGCGCTATATCTTCAGGACAAATACGACCTGCGGGCGGGAAAAGTCCAAATGGGCGTTGACGTTATGATTGTGCTGACTTCCCTGTTCGTGGTAAGCATACCGATGTTGATTGCTTCGATTCTGGGGGCAACCATTCTGAACCTGATTATCGCGATGAATCATCGCCCTGGCCGTTATACGGCTTGATTGTCCCCCACCATCGTCGGGGTTGCGGTACCCATAAAAATGACACACTCAGGAGAGCTACACTGTGTTTCAAAACGTTGATACCTATGCCGGAGATCCTATCCTGTCTCTGATGGAAAAATTCAAGCTGGATCCAAGAGCAGATAAGATCAATTTAAGTATCGGGCTGTACTACAACGAGCAGAATATTATCCCGCAGTTGCGATCCGTCAGTGCGGCAGAAAGCAGCCTGAAACAGCCAGCTCAGAGCGCGAGTTCTTATCTGCCGATGGAAGGGTTACAGCCTTATCGTACCGCGATCCAACAACTGCTATTTGGTGCAAACCACGCGGCGCTGGAAGCTGGCCGCATCGCCACCATTCAGACGCTGGGCGGTTCCGGTGCGCTGAAAGTCGGTGCGGATTTCCTAAAACGTTATTTCCCGCATTCAGAAGTGTGGGTCAGCGATCCAACATGGGAAAACCATATTGCAATTTTCGAGGGCGCGGGTTTTCACGTTCATACCTACCCGTACTTCGATGGTGAAAGTCTGGGTGTGAAATTTGACGCCATGCTATCCACTCTGCAAACGCTGCCAGCGCGCAGCATTGTACTGTTGCATCCGTGCTGCCATAACCCGACCGGTTCCGATCTCACTACCGAACAGTGGGATCGCGTCATTGAGGTTATCATCCAGCGCGAGCTGATTCCGTTTATGGACATTGCCTATCAGGGCTTTGGCCTTGGGATCGAGCAGGATGCCTATGCGATTCGCGCCGTTGCCAGCGCGGGCGTTCCAGCACTCATCGCCAACTCGTTCTCCAAGATTTTCTCACTGTATAGCGAGCGCGTCGGCGGTCTTTCCGTGGTGTGTGACGATGCCGACAGCGCACAGCGTGTGCTGGGTCAGTTAAAAGCGACCGTACGCCGTAACTACTCTTCCCCACCAAATTTCGGCGCACAGGTGGTTTCTAAAGTCCTGAACGACGTGCAGTTGAATGCCGACTGGAAAGCGGAAGTCGAGGAGATGCGCACCCGCATTCTAAGCATGCGTCAGGAGCTGGTTTCCGCATTGAAAAATGCACTGCCAAACCGCAACTTCGACTACCTCCTCACTCAGCGCGGTATGTTCAGTTACACCGGTTTCAGCCCGGAACAGGTTGACCGCCTGCGTGAAGAATTTGGCGTGTACCTGATCGCCAGCGGTCGTATGTGTATGGCGGGGCTGAACCATAGCAACGTCCAGCGCGTCGCTGCCGCTTTCGCCGCCATTCAGTAAACCGTAAAATGATAAAGCCACTGGCTTAACCGACTCACCGTTGTGAACTCGCTTAACTCAGTGGCTTGTGTGATAAAAATCCCATGACTCAACTACGTTACCTGAACGGTTACCCTCCGGCGATTGTTGCCCAGGTACAAACGCTCCTCGATCAAGGCAAACTCGGCCCCTGGTTGGAAAAAAGGTATCCTGGCCGCCATCAGATCCAGAGTGATAAGTCGCTCTATCAGTTTGTTGCCGAACTGAAACAGCGCTATCTGAAAAACGCCCCAGCGATATCAAAGGTGCTTTACGACAATAAACAGAATCCGATAAAAGGGACGCTGGGAACCAATACGTTTGTGGCGCGAGTGCAAGGCGGAAAATTAAAATCCAACAATGAAATCAGGATAGCGACGCTATTTCGTGACGGGCCAGAAGATTTCCTGCGGATGATCGTGGTACACGAACTCGCCCACCTCAAAGAAAAAGACCACAACAAGGCCTTCTATCAACTCTGCTGCCATATGGATCCTGACTACCATCAGTTGGAATTTGATATGCGCATCTGGCTAAACTGGCGAGAAATAAATTCAGGCTCGGTCTAACTTCATCTTTTATTATGGCTCGCTTTACTTTAGCTTTGTCTTAGCCGTATTATTTCTGTGCGGATAATCAATATATTATCACGCAGTCTATTGATAAATATTCTCATAAGGATTTGATATGGCTAATTTGATTTATGCCAGCATTAATGGCCAAAAACAGGGTTTAATATCATCTGGTTGCTCAACGCTAGATTCGATTGGTAATCGCTACCAAACGGGTCATGAAGATCAAATACAAGTATTAGGTTTAAACCATAGCATCAGCCGCGATCAGAATGTCGCGCATCACCCGATTCATTTTATTAAGCCAATCGATAAGTCGTCCCCATTATTAGGAATGGCAATCTCTTATAATGAAAAGGTTGATGTGGCATTTTATTTTTATCGCGTCAATTCTGCTGGGCAGTTAGAACTTTATTACGAAGTCACCTTAACCGATGCGAGCATTGTCGACGTCACCTGTGTCTATCCACACGTCATCGATAACAACGACATCATGCCGTATGAAAAAGTCCAGATAAAATATAAAACCATAGCATGGAACCACAAAATCGCAGGAACATCGGGTTACAGCATTTGGGAGGAAATGAGCCTCTAATATTTATGACCTTTAATAACAGGCACATCTTATTAGTTGTGCTTGTTATTCACCATTAATCACAAAGAGAAATGTCTTTCACATACTTATTGGGATCCATCCATGAGTTCTTAGGACAGATTTTATAATCTTTATCATTAAGATCGTATGATATATAAATTGATGAAAAAAAACTAAAGACAGCACCAAATATAGCTATAATAGCTAATGAGTTAGCTAGTTTATTATTCATTTTAGGTACTTCATTTTTTATAGCTGAATAAAATGCCAAATATGAAAAATAAAACAACAGAGGTGATCCAAATACCATTAACCCAAGTTTCCATGAAAAAATTATCACATCACTTTTTTGTAAAAAACTCAAATATCCATTGAAAGAAATCCAGCTAATAAAACATGAAAGAAAAAAAAGGAAAACTGCAAATATGCCAACTAATGGCCTGTTTACCTTAACCACGACTGACTCCCCCCTAGGCATGAAAAAGCATTCCCTATCAGACGTCCATTTTTCTTCTTACTCTTTACAAAGAGCGATGTCTTTCACATATTTATTGGGAGCTATCCATGAGCTCTTGGGACAGGTTTTATAACCCTGCTCATTAAGACTATAAGAGATATACATAGATGAAAACAAACTCACCACAGTACCAAAAATAGCAAATACAACCAATGCATTTGAAATTTTATTATTCATTTTAATTGGTCTATTTTTTATAGCAGAAAAAAAACCAAAATAAGAAAACTGGAACACTATTGGAACTAGAAAAATCACCACCCCGAGTTTCCATGAAAATGAAATGACATCATTTAGATTAAAGAAATCAATATACCCGCTTAAAGAGAACCATCCTCCCCAGCATGAAATAATAAAAATAAAAACTGAATATATGAAAAAAAACGGTCTATTTATCTTAACCATGAATGCTCCTCCCCCAAGCATGAAAAATAATACTCTCGTACCATTTTTACTCTTTACAAAGAGCGATGTCTTTCACATACTTATTGGGGTCCATCCAGGATGTTTTAGGACATATTTCATAACCATAATATCTAAAATTATAAGACATGTAGAAAGATGAGAATGAACTAATTACAGCACCAACGATCATTATTATAAATAACCCTCCTCCAAATTTATTATTAATTTTCGCCACTTTATTATTTATTGCAGAATAAAAAAATAAATATGAAAAATAGAATAGCAAAGGAGAACCAAATACCATTAACCCAACTTTCCATGAAAAAACTATCGTATCATTTAACTGTAAAATATCTAAATACGAATTAAAAGAAAACCAACCAGTAAAGCATGTCAATAGAAAAATAAAAACTGCAAATGCGCCAGCTAATGGCCTATTAATCTTAACCACGACTGAACCTCCCCCAGGCATGAAAGAATTGATCGGGGTGATATGGCGTATACTGTTTTTTATGTGATTTTAAATTTTTTATTATCGTCTCACTTATTTTATATTCATTATCTAGCCAGAATAATGAAAAACTGACAATAACCCCAAGTAAAAATATACCACCGGCAATAATAATAACACTACCTCCTGTGGCCACCATTACCGAGGTAGCTGCCATTTTCGCCCCCCATACAACACCAACCGATACAGCCAGTTTTGCCGCATCCATCGTTAAATTCACAAAAAAATCGGTCAGTGCGTATTCATCTTTCACCATCAACTCAATAGCTCGATAAGCACCTGAAAACACAATGCAGAACCTTGCTCCAGTCGCAATACCACTTTCAATCCCTTTTGTACCTATCCCTATATCGAGTATTTTTTGGTTACTGACTAAATATCGGGTGGCATCTAAATACTTTCTTACCCCCGGATAGCCAGATAATTTTATGTACTTACTGCCATTTTTTCCGACATATTCCGTTGCCGTGACGCCGAACCCTTTCATCTCCATCACGATCCGGCTCACAGACACGGCTTCTGCGATGTTCCCAGCAAACGATGAAATAGGATCGGAACAGCCAAATATAGCCGTTTTCCACGATTGATTAGGGTTAGGCGTACATAACGTCTGCAAAAAATACGTCGCTTCCTGCGCAGTTAATATGGCATGAATGTTATCGTTATTTATTTCATTGAGTTGAGCATGTAATTTCTGATAGTTAATATCAGCATGCTGCTTTTTAAAATCAAGATAATCTTCTAATCGATAGTCATCATCAACAAGCGTTTTTAAAACCGGATCGTATTTCACAGCCACTCACTCCCTTGAATTTGACTTAAGTCAACTCACTATTTCCCTGTAAGGTAACCTTAACGGAAAAATGATGATTTTTAAATGTTAATAACGTTCAATCCGCAATTTTTCATTCCCCATAAAAAAACCCGTTATTTAAAAATGTTACGAAAAAGGGGAATCAAAAATACGTTATTTAAAGACGATAACACATCGAGCACAGACGATAGTGTTACTTCGATAATAGCCAGATAATGGCGCTTAAAACCGAGGATAAACTGCCTGTACGGCAGTGAACGCGTGCGAACAGCATCGCATTCGGGTGCGTGCTTTCTAAGCTGCCTGTACGGCAGTGAACACACGCGACAGGCACAGGTCGTGGCACAGTTTTTTCTAAGCTGCCTGTACGGCAGTGAACTTTTTGCTCATGATTTAATCCTGAATGTGGATTTTCTAAGCTGCCTGTACGGCAGTGAACACAGATCGCCCGCTGGGATACGTGGGGTAATCATTTCTAAGCTGCCTGTACGGCAGTGAACTTAATGAAAATTTAACGCCAGGTGAGCTTGTATTTCTAAGCTGCCTGTACGGCAGTGAACCACAAACGTAATCCTGACAACGTTGTGATCCTTTTCTAAGCTGCCTGTACGGCAGTGAACCGCACAAAGAGCCGCTGATAGCCGTTCTCTGCTTTTCTAAGCTGCCTGTACGGCAGTGAACAAAGTGTTAACGCGGCTGTGGGCGCTGGCTGATTTCTAAGCTGCCTGTACGGCAGTGAACTGGCAGCACGGGCTTTCACTTCCGCACCTTTTTTTCTAAGCTGCCTGTACGGCAGTGAACATAATGAAGGGCAAAAAGTTATTGGCTTCGGCTTTCTAAGCTGCCTGTACGGCAGTGAACCCCCTCACCCAAATAACGATATGTGCGCAGATTTTCTAAGCTGCCTGTACGGCAGTGAACCTCAAGGCCGATTTTGGTGATTAGTGCTGCACTTTCTAAGCTGCCTGTACGGCAGTGAACTGACGGCTGAGGATTTTACGCTGGCAGTGACATTTCTAAGCTGCCTGTACGGCAGTGAACGATCAGCATCCATCGCCAGGCGATTTACAGTATTTCTAAGCTGCCTGTACGGCAGTGAACGTGTGTTGTGTAGTGATAAGTACATCGTTGGCGTTTCTAAGCTGCCTGTACGGCAGTGAACGATTCACCTCTGGCTTTCTTTATGGCGGATATTTTCTAAGCTGCCTGTACGGCAGTGAACGGTAAGCTGTGTTTTCTCAGCAAACGGGATAATTTCTAAGCTGCCTGTACGGCAGTGAACCTGTTGCACCGCCTGCGCAGTGGAGGCCAATCTTTCTAAGCTGCCTGTACGGCAGTGAACGCCATCAAGGGCGAGTGTAATTATCTGGCTCATTTTCTAAGCTGCCTGTACGGCAGTGAACCCTATGCGGGGCCGTCTGGCGTTGAATTGCTGTTTCTAAGCTGCCTGTACGGCAGTGAACGAGGATCAACTGACCTTCTTTAATGCGGTAGCTTTCTAAGCTGCCTGTACGGCAGTGAACAGCAGCGCATCCTGACCGCTCCGGGCGTGATTTTTCTAAGCTGCCTGTACGGCAGTGAACGGCAAAGCGCCACCGTTCCCATTTCTGCAACCTTTCTAAGCTGCCTGTACGGCAGTGAACTGATAATTCATTAAAAGCAATAACATTGTCAGTTTTCTAAGCTGCCTGTACGGCAGTGAACCGCAGGATGCGGCGAATAAGAGCTATGTTGATTTTCTAAGCTGCCTGTACGGCAGTGAACCCGTTTACAGGGAAATACGGTGCAATAAAGGTTTTTCTAAGCTGCCTGTACGGCAGTGAACACCGACCATATTCACATTGCGCACTGAAGAAATTTCTAAGCTGCCTGTACGGCAGTGAACGTTCAGCTCCAATACCATATTGACGCCGACCATTTCTAAGCTGCCTGTACGGCAGTGAACGTTGTGCTGGGCGGGTTGATTGCGATCGGCAATTTCTAAGCTGCCTGTACGGCAGTGAACAACGTGGCTGGATAGTCAGCCGTTGCCACCCTTTTCTAAGCTGCCTGTACGGCAGTGAACCGTTGTGCAGCACAGACCACCAGCTTATTTCCTTTCTAAGCTGCCTGTACGGCAGTGAACATTATGTCCAATAAAAAAGCCAGTGAACTCAATGTTTCTAAGCTGCCTGTACGGCAGTGAACAACGGGATAATGCCGGATACACGCAATTCTTTTTTCTAAGCTGCCTGTACGGCAGTGAACGCGCTGATTCCGTCCAACTTTGTTTTGTCAGCTTTCTAAGCTGCCTGTACGGCAGTGAACTTGCTGCTGGAGAAAATAGACGAATTCCGCTTTTTCTAAGCTGCCTGTACGGCAGTGAACGAGCATATCCGGCACCGCGCTGATATTACGCATTTCTAAGCTGCCTGTACGGCAGTGAACCAGAGGCTATCGGCTGGATCCTGGCACCCATCTTTCTAAGCTGCCTGTACGGCAGTGAACTGTAACCCGATCACTCTAACGATTTGTTTTATTAGCAGCAATTGCCATTTTCACCATAAAAACCCTTTTTTTAACCCCAACTGTAACTCATTGATTTTTAATCCTGTGAAATAGGCCAAATAAAAAGGGTCTGTGCTTGGGTAATATTTTTTGTGGTCACCATTATTCACATACAACTGTGATAGTCTGATTTTCATTAGTCTCTTATGATTATATTTTTCCTTATCAAATGGTTAGCTTGCGATCTATTTCGCTGGCGTCATGGCTACTATCTATTACGGCAGAAAATATATTATGGATAACGCCTTTAGGCCTTCGGACTTAAAAACTATTCTGCATTCCAAACGTGCCAATGTTTATTACCTCCAACATTGTCGCATTCTCGTCAACGGTGGCCGTGTCGAATATGTCACAGAGGAAGGAAACCAGTCTCTGTACTGGAATATTCCCATCGCCAATACCAGCGTGGTGATGTTGGGAACCGGTACCTCCGTCACGCAGGCCGCTATGCGAGAATTTGCCAGAGCAGGCGTGATGATTGGTTTTTGTGGCGGTGGTGGTACACCACTGTTTGCCGCCAACGAGGCTGAAGTCGCAGTATCCTGGCTATCGCCACAGAGCGAATATCGACCAACCGAGTACTTGCAGGACTGGGTCAGCTTTTGGTTCGATGATGAGAAAAGGCTGGCCGCCGCCATCGCCTTCCAACAAGTGCGAATAGCGCAAATTCGACAGCACTGGCTGGGTTCTCGTCTGTCCCGTGAATCGCGCTTTACCTTTAAGTCCGAGCATCTTCAGGCGCTTCTGGATCGTTATGAAAAAGGGTTAACCGATTGTCGCACCAGCAATGATGTGCTGGTACAGGAAGCGATGATGACCAAAGCACTGTATAAATTAGCCGCCAATACCGTGAGCTATGGCGACTTTACCCGTGCCAAACGCGGCGGCGGCACCGATTTGGCGAACCGCTTTCTCGATCACGGTAACTATCTGGCTTATGGGCTTGCAGCCGTCTCAACGTGGGTGTTGGGGCTTCCGCACGGGTTAGCCGTGTTACACGGTAAAACTCGCCGTGGCGGGCTGGTATTCGACGTCGCCGATTTAATTAAGGATGCACTGGTGCTACCGCAGGCGTTTATTGCCGCGATGGAAGGCGAGGAGGAGCAAGAATTTCGTCAGCGCTGCCTGACCGCATTTCAACAATCCGAAGCGCTGGATGTGATGATAAGCAGCTTACAGGATGTCGCCAGCAAGCTAAGTCAGGCAACTCAATGAACATTCTGCTGATTTCAGAATGCAATAAGCGAGCGCTGATTGAAACCCGCCGGATACTGGATCAGTTTGCTGAACGCAAAGGCGAGCGCACATGGCAAACGGCCATCACACAGGAAGGGCTGAACACGCTACGCAGGCTGCTGCGCAAAACGGCGCGTCGTAACACGGCAGTTGCCTGCCACTGGGTTCGTAGCACAAACCACACCGAGCTGTTGTGGGTCGTCGGTAATCTGCGGCGTTTTAATGCTCAGGGAAGTGTCCCCACCAATACCACTAGCCGGGATGTTCTGCGCACAAAAGATGAAAACCCGTGGCATAGCGCCGAAGTGTTTAGCCTGCTGGCCGCAATTGCTGGGCTATTTCACGATGTTGGCAAAGCCAATATGCTATTTCAGGCTGGCCTGAGCGGTACTGGCCCACGCAGCCAACCCTATCGACATGAATGGGTATCGCTACGACTATTTCAGGCCTTTGTCGGTGAGCAGGACGATAAAGCCTGGCTAACCACGCTCAGCATGATTACCTCTGAAGCAGAAACAATACTACTGGCTGGTCTGCAACGGGATAAACCGACATTCAGCGATAGTCCATTTCGGACCTTACCGCCTCTGGCGCAAACCATAGCCTGGCTGATTGTTTCTCACCATCGCCTGCCTGTGTTTAATAAATCGACAGAGCTTGCACCAAATAGCAGTGAGCCACAGTTAAGTTTCGCTGAGACATGGTTAACCGACCATCTTTCTCCGCAGTGGAATGCACTCAACCATTGTCAGATCGACTGGACGCCACACGAGCGAGAGCAAAACTGGCAGTTCCCTAATGGCACACCGCTGCGCTGCGCAGTCTGGCGCGAGAAGGCACGAAAATTTGCGGATCGCGCACTGAAGCTGCCCTCCTTTCTGCATTTCAGCCAGTTAGATCAACGGTTGACCGTGCATCTGGCACGTCTCGCGCTAATGCTGGCAGACCACCACTACTCGGCAGGAGCGGCAACGGTTGGCTGGCAGGACATCACTTATCCTGTGTGGGCTAACACCGACCGCAAGACCGGGGAATATAAACAGAGGCTGGATGAACACTGCATCGGCGTTGGGCAAAATGCCTTACTGCTGGGGCGAAGCCTGCCGCACCTACGTGACACGCTCCCCGCGATTACTCGCCACAAAGGGTTTCGGCAACGTAGCACGCACCCGCACTTTCGCTGGCAAGATCGCGCGTTCGACCTTGCCTGTTCCATTCGTGAAACCAGCAAGCAGCACGGCTTCTTCGGCGTCAATATGGCATCGACAGGCAGGGGAAAAACGTTCGCTAATGCACGAATTATGTATGGCTTGTCGGATGAATCCATCGGTTGCCGTTTCTCCGTCGCACTAGGGTTACGCACGCTGACGCTGCAAACGGGCGATGCACTACGGCAGCGTTTGAAGCTGGACGAAGACGACTTAGCGGTGTTGATTGGTTCACTGGCGGTGCAAGATCTCCATGAAATGCAGAAAGAAAATCAACAACGCCAGCAGAATACGCAACAGACCGGCAGTGAATCTGCCGATCCATTGTTCTCTGAACATCAGTATGTTCGTTACGATGGATCGCTGGATGATGGTCGGCTAAAAGCATGGCTGGAACGCAGTCCAACTCTGCATCAATTACTGAGTGCGCCAGTGCTGATCACCACTATCGATCACCTGATGCCCGCAACGGAAGGGCTACGCGGCGGCCACCAGATTGCCCCCATGCTACGGCTATTAACCTCCGATCTGGTGCTGGATGAACCGGATGATTTTGGTCTGGAAGATCTTCCTTCACTTTGCCGGCTGGTTAACTGGGCGGGAATGTTGGGCTCACGCGTGCTGCTGTCGTCAGCCACGCTTCCGCCTGCGTTAATTCGTGCATTGTTCGATGCCTATCTTGATGGCCGCGCCGCCTGGCAACAGGCTTACGGTACGCCAAATACACTACTGAACGTCTGTTGTGGCTGGTTTGATGAATTTGACTGTCAGAACGAGCAATATGGCGACGTGAAAGACTTCATGGTCAGGCACGATGCGTTCGTTCATCAGCGGCTAAAAAATCTGACGAAAGATGAACTCCCGCTACGCTTCGCCACTATCGTACCGGTCAGCAGTCCCAGTAAAAATGCGGACGATGTTCATCTGGCCGTCGCGCACGCGATCCATCCACGGATGTTCGATTTACATTCTCAGCATCACCAACAGCATGAAAACGGGAAAACCGTCTCGCTGGGGCTGGTCAGAATGGCAAACATCGAACCTCTGGTTGCCGTTGCTCGACAGTTACTTACCATCCCCTCGCCACCGGATACCTGCATTCATTACTGCATTTATCACAGCCAACACCCGCTAGCGATGCGCTCCCACATTGAACAGCGGCTTGATGCTGCGCTAATGCGTAACGATATCAACGCGCTGTGGCAAGTGGAGGAAATTCGTCAGGCGATAGAAAACTCGTCGCAACTGCATCACCTCTTTGTGGTGTTAGCGACCTCGGTAGCAGAAGTGGGCCGCGATCATGATTACGACTGGGCGATTGTCGAGCCTAGCTCGATGCGTTCGCTTATCCAGCTTGCCGGACGAATATTGCGTCACCGGCAGGACAAGCAGTATGTGCCTAAAACCCCCAATATCTATCTGCTTAGCCACAATATTCGAGCACTTAAAGGGAAAGACATCGCGTACTGTAAACCTGGCTTTGAGTCTCAGGATGACAACCTAGATACACACGATCTCCACCAGCTATTGCAGGAAAAAGAGTACCGCCATCTCAGTGCCACGCCGCGTATCGTACAGCCAGTATCGTTTACCAAACCGCTTTCGCTGGTAGCGCTAGAGCATGCCGTTTTAGGAAAAACACTGCTTGGCCTCAAAAATCAAAAACTCGATGACCTGAAACGCCCTCCCGCGGCCTTCTGGTGGCGCGCGCACCCGCATTGGAATGGCGAACTACAGCGGCGTACACCATTTCGTCAATCGGCGAAAGATGAAGCGTACACCCTGTGGATCGCCGATGACGACGAAGAACCGGTTTTCATGGTGCAGGACGATGGACCCAGCGGCTGGAAGCAAAACGATATTGCTCGCCCCGTCACGCTAAACATGGCAGAAGGCGTCAGTGCTTGGATCGAACCGGATTACCACGCCTTGTACCAACGGCTGGCAGAAGAAAAGCAGTGGGAACTGAGCTGGGTGAGCGCCCGTTTCGGCGAAATTCGCCTACGAGAAGAAGAGGACTGGTACTGGCACCCGCTATTAGGGGTGTTTAAACAATGACAAGAGGGGGAGGAATGGAAGAAAACAGGCTGACACAGTTCATCGTGTCCTACGTGACTAATCGAAAGCAGGCCAAGCTGGATGCTTTCGATAAAGAGGCGGAGAAGAAACGCGCGGCACTCAGCGATGAAGTGCTGGCTGTAGCGGAACAAGAACTGGCACAGGCGCGGCAGGAAATAGAGCAGAAGCACGAGGTGCGCAACTGGTTAACTGATGCCGCCAGCCGCGCTGGACAAATTAGCCTGGTCACCCACGCGGTGAAGTTCACCCACAGTGATGCCAAAGGCAACAGCGTCTTTAACGCCGAAACGGTAGCGGATGCCAAAACACTCTCTACCGCGACGCTGGCACAACCCGCCATCGATGCCGTCGGCAACGCAGCTGCATTAGACGTTGCCAAGCTGCTACAGACTGAACACGACGGAGATTCGCTGGTCGCAGCCTTACAGCGTGGTGACCACCGCGCACTGGAAGCGCTGGCTGAAAACCCGGAACAGCTTGCACCGTGGCTAATAGGGTTTCAACAGGTGTTCACCAATCGCCAACCCAGCTCACATAAGCTAGCCAAACAGATCTATTTCCCACTAGCAAGCGGTGAATACCATCTGCTCAGCCCGCTTTACTCCTCTTCACTGGCACAGGCTCTCCACCAGCGGATTAATGCCATGCGTTTTGGCGACGAGGCAAAAGCGATTCGTCAGGCCCAAAGAACAAATCAATGGCACGACCAACTCTCTATCAGCTATCCCAACCTGGCAGTACAGAATATGGGTGGCACTAAGCCGCAAAATATTTCTGCGCTAAACAGCAGCCGCAGCGGTCGTTCTTATTTGCTCAGCAGCGCGCCACCGCAGTGGAATAGTATTGAAAAACCGCCGCAGCAGCATGAATGTATTTTCCGTTTGAACGGTGAAGTGGACTATCGCACCAGAGACATAGTAAGACCAATGCGCAACTTCCTACTCAGCGTAAAAAACGTGGAAAACAATCGCGACATTCGTCAACAGCGCCTGCGTTACCTCGACCAGTTGATCGATCAGCTCTTCTTCTATGTCGCCAGCGTGCAGAATCTCCCCTCTGGTTGGAGCGCAGAATCTGAACTGAAACGCGCCCAGCAGCTATGGCTCGACCCTTATCGTGCAGAAACGGATACTGTTTTCCGCCGTGAACGCGAAGCGGAAGATTGGCAACAGGCCATCGCCTACGATTTTGGCCGCTGGCTGAACCGTCGCCTCAAGCATGAAAACCTGATTTTCGGCGAGGTAGAACGTCGGGAATGGTCTACCGCAGCCCTGTTCAAACGTCGTATGCGTGAAATGGAAAGCGCACTGAAAGAGGAGCTGGCATGAGCACGTTGATTATCCTCCGCCGTATCCAGGTCGAAAACGCCAACGCCATTGCTGGACTGACCTACGGCTTCCCCGCCATTACGCACTTTCTCGGTTTTACCCATGCGCTATCGCGTAAATTACAGGCCAGCCACGGTCTGACGCTGGAAGGCTGCGGCGTGGTAAGCCATCAGCATCAGCTACACGCTTATGGCTCCAGTTGGGAACGGAGTTTTGCCCTGACACGAAATCCGCTCACCAAAGAAGCAAAAACCGCCGCTTTTAATGAAGAAGGCCGCATGCATATGACCGTCTCGCTGTTAATACGCTGCGACGGACAGATCCCAGCGGACACGACAGCGCTATGTGAACATTTGAAACAGCAGGCGCAATGCCAACGTCTGGCAGGAGGAACCGTGATTGATATCGAGCGGGTCACCGTCCAGTCGTTACCGGTGGACGAAACGGAAACTCGTGGAGTCATGCGCCGCCTATTACCGGGCTTTGTGCTGCGAGATCGCACCTCATTACTGCATCGCCATTTTCAGACGTTACAGCAAGCCAACCCACAAGCAGAAATGATCGATGCCTGGCTGGATTTTGCCGCGCTAAAGATGCAGTCAGAACACGATCCTGACGATAACACCATACAGTGGAAATACCTTCCCAAACCCGGCGACGGCGGTTTTCTGACGCCATTGATGATTGGCTACCGTGCCATTTCGCCACTTTATGCGCCCGGTGAGGTCGATAAAACCCGCGATCCACACACGCCGTTCTGTTTTGTCGAAGCCGCCTACGGCATCGGGGAATGGCAAGGCGCGCACCGCATCAGCGATATCCTCCAGATACTCTGGGAATATGACTATCAGAACGGCGATTATCACTGCCGCCAATTAGCGGATACCCACCCTGTAGCTGAAGACACTTCCTACGAATTCGATTACTAAAAAGGACGACATCATGGCAAAAGCAGCAACGACGTTAAAGACCGCATCAGTACTGGCTTTTGAACGTAAATTGGCTAACTCGGATGCGTTGATGTATGCAGGCAACTGGGCGCAGCAGGATAACTGGACGGCTATTGCCATTCAGGAGAAATCAGTACGCGGGACGATCTCTAACCGCCTGAAAAATGCCCTCACTAGCGACCCAGCCAAACTGGATGCGGAAATTCAGAAAGCCAACCTGCAAAAAGTGGACGTCGCCGCCCTTCCCTTCGGGGCCGATACCCTGAAAGTCGTGTTCACTCTGCGGGTATTGGGTAATCTGGCGCAGCCATCGGTCTGTAACGATCAGGAGTACCAAACCGCGTTGGGGCAAATTATTACCGGATACGCTCAGGAACAAGGTTTCAGCACATTAGCGGCACGCTATGCAGAGAACATCGCGAACGGTCGTTTTCTGTGGCGCAACCGTGTCGGCGCAGAGGCGATCCGCGTGGTCGTCACCAAGAAAGGTGAGCAGAGCTGGGAATTTAACGGAGAAGACTATTCATTGCGCCAGTTCAGCCAGCCGGCAGGCGATCTTGCCGCACTGGCACAAGCGATTGAGAAAGGGCTGGCGGGCGACGCCTCGGCCCTTTTTACCGTCGAAGCCTATGTACAGCTAGGTAACGGTCAGGAAGTCTTCCCTTCTCAGGAACTGGTGCTCGACGAAAAAGCGCGTAACGGCAAAAGCAAGATCCTCTATCAAGTGAATGATGTCGCAGCCATTCACTCACAGAAAATTGGCAACGCATTGCGCACCATCGACGACTGGTATCCGGCTGCTGATGAAGCGGGTCCGATTGCCGTCGAACCTTACGGCTCCGTCACCAGTCGCGGTAAAGCCTATCGCCAACCCAAAGAGAAAATGGATTTTTACACTCTGCTGGATAACTGGGTAATTAAAGGCGATGTCCCCTTGCCGGAGCAACAGCACTACGTAATCGCCACACTGATTCGCGGCGGTGTGTTTGGTGAAAAAGGCGAATAAGGTGGCGGTATGGATCACTACATTGATATTCGCGTCCAACCCGATCCCGAGTTCACTGCATCCCAGCTACTGAACGCGCTATTTGCAAAACTGCACCGGGTGCTAGGGCAACTGGCGGATGGCAAGATTGGGATTAGCTTTCCCGAAGTGGGTAAAACACTGGGGGAATGCTTGCGGCTACACGGTACGGAAGACGCGCTCTCTGCGTTAGAAAAAACGTTCTGGCTAAAAGGATTGCGGGATTACACACAGGTTTCTGAGTGTAATCCCGTACCTAACGACGCAAAGTTTCGCACTGTACGCCGCGTTCAGTTCAAGAGCAGCGCCGAAAGACTACGTCGACGTTCGGTGAACAAAGGCTGGCTGACGGAGGCGGAAGCCTCAGCACGAATTCCTGATGCGGTGGAAAAACGCAGCGCACTGCCATTTGTGCAAATTAAGAGCCTGTCGAACGGGCAGATGTTCTTTGTGTTTGTGGAACATGGTCCGCTACAGGACGCTCCCGTAGCAGGGCGCTTCTCCTCCTACGGGTTGAGCGCAGAAACCACCGTTCCCTGGTTCTGACCCTTTTTTAACGGCCAACGGCAAGCCATTGATTTTTAAATGCCGTTGGCCGCCTTAATAAAAAAGGGGTTTTCGCAAAAAAAACCATATTATCTTTAATAATCTGATGATTAGCGTGAAAATCTAACAGTTCACTGCCGTGTAGGCAGCTTAGAAATTTTAAGCGAAGAGGCCCGGTTAACGTGAGGTGTTCACTGCCGTGTAGGTAGCTTAGAAAACGATCCGATTATCACCCGCATTCTCGATAAAGTTCACTGCCTGTACGGCAGCTTAGAAAATTTCGGTTTTAGCGCGGGAGAACGGATTACGGTTCACTGCCGTGCAGGCAGTTCAGTGCTATCGGGATACGCCTCTGATACCACTCGCCTCAAAGGGGTTATTCCCCATTCAGCGTAACGATCAGCGAACGGCTGCCGCCGTGGTTGCGATGTTCGCACAGATAGATACCCTGCCAGGTGCCAATATTCAGGCGCCCGTTGGTGACAGGAATCGTCAGGCTGTTTCCCAGCAGGCTGCCTTTCAGATGCGCGGGCATGTCGTCGCTACCTTCATACGTATGACGGTAATACGGTTCATCCTCCGGCACTAAGCGATTAAAAAAGCTCTCGAAATCCTGCCGTACCGTAGGGTCAGCATTCTCATTCATCGTCAGCGCCGCCGAAGTATGCTTGATGAACACATGCATCAGCCCGATTTTTATCTGGCGCAGGGCAATAACCTGCGCCAGTATTTCGTCGGTCACCAGATGGAAGCCTCTGGCTTTCGGCTTCAGGCGGATTTCATATTGCATCCACATCGCCATCCCCCTGCTATCAGGCTTCGCGCGCCAAAATCGGCCGCAGGAATCGCGCAGTGTGGGACTGCTCGCACTCCGCTACTGTTTCCGGCGTGCCGGAAACCAGGATTTCTCCACCGCCACTGCCACCTTCCGGCCCTAAGTCGACAATCCAGTCAGCCGTCTTAATCACGTCCAGATTGTGCTCAATCACCACGATGGTATTGCCCTGATCGCGTAACTGATGCAACACAGCCAAAAGCTGCTGAATATCGGCAAAGTGCAGGCCGGTTGTCGGCTCGTCGAGGATATACAGCGTCTGGCCGGTTCCGCGTTTTGACAGCTCGCGCGACAGTTTCACACGCTGTGCCTCCCCGCCAGACAGCGTAGTGGCCGACTGCCCAAGGCGAATATAAGACAGGCCAACGTCGATCAGCGTTTGCAGTTTCCGCGCTAGCGCCGGAATCGCATCAAAGAACTCACGCGCTTCTTCGATGGTCATATCCAGCACTTCATGGATACCCTTGCCTTTATATTGAATTTCCAGCGTTTCACGGTTATAGCGTTTGCCTTTGCACTGATCACACGGCACATAGACATCCGGCAGAAAGTGCATTTCTACCTTGATCACACCGTCGCCCTGACAGGCTTCGCAGCGTCCACCGCGTACGTTAAAGCTGAAACGACCGGGGTTATAACCACGGGTACGCGCTTCCGGCACGCCAGCAAACAGCTCGCGGATTGGCGTGAAAATACCGGTATAGGTTGCCGGATTGGAGCGCGGCGTTCGGCCAATCGGGCTCTGATCGATATCGATCACCTTGTCAAAATGCTCCAGCCCCTGAATTTCACGGTGAGCAGCAGGTTCTGCCAGCGTTGCACCATTCAACTGACGCTGCGCCAGTGGGAACAAGGTATCGTTGATGAGCGTTGATTTGCCCGATCCTGACACGCCGGTGATACAGGTAAACAAGCCAACTGGCAGCGTCAGCGTGACGTCTTTCAGGTTGTTGCCCTTCGCACCAATCAGCTTAAGTACTTTGGTCGGATCCGCAGGTACGCGCTGCTTCGGGATTTCAATCTTGCGTTTACCGCTGAGGAACTGCCCCGTCAGAGAATCCGGCACCGCCATAATCTCGTCCATTGTGCCTTCGGCGACAATCTGTCCGCCGTGCACGCCCGCACCGGGGCCGATGTCAATCACATGATCGGCGGCCCGAATCGCATCTTCATCATGTTCCACCACAATAACGGTATTACCCAGATTACGCAGATGGATCAGGGTTTCCAGCAGGCGCTCGTTGTCGCGCTGGTGCAGGCCGATAGACGGCTCATCCAGAACATACATCACGCCAACCAGCCCAGCCCCGATCTGGCTTGCCAAACGAATACGCTGCGCCTCGCCGCCAGACAGCGTTTCCGCGGAACGGGAGAGCGACAAATAGTTCAGCCCGACATTCACCAGAAACTTCAGCCGATCGCCAATCTCTTTCAGCACTTTCTCGGCAATTTGAGCACGCTGCCCGCTGAGCTTCATATTCTGGAAGAACGTCATCGCATGGCCGATGCTCATATCGGAAATCTGCGGCAGTGTCGTCTGTTCGACAAACACGTTACGCGCTTCTTCACGCAGGCGTGTACCGCCGCAGCTGGCGCAGGAACGGTTGCTGATGAATTTCGCCAGCTCTTCGCGCACCGCCGTAGATTCCGTCTCTTTATAGCGGCGTTCCATGTTATGCAACACGCCTTCGAACGGATGACGACGTACCGAGGTGTCACCGCGATCGTTGATATATTTGAATTCGACGTTCTCTTTACCGGAGCCGTACAGAATCACTTTCTGCACCGCGGCACTCAGGCCCTCAAACGGGGCGTCGACGTCAAATTTGTAATGCTCCGCCAGTGAACGCAGCATCTGGAAATAGTAGAAATTTCGGCGATCCCAACCGCGAATCGCACCACCAGCCAGCGACAGCTCCGCATTTTGCACCACGCGAGCCGGATCGAAGAACTGTTGCACACCCAGACCATCACAGCTTGGGCACGCCCCCGCCGGATTGTTGAACGAGAACATACGCGGTTCCAGTTCGTGCATGCTGTAGCCACACACCGGACAGGCAAAGTTCGCCGAGAACAGCAGTTCAGGCTGTGTAGGGTCATCCATATCCGCTACGACCACGCTACCACCGGACAGATCCAGCGCGGTTTCAAACGATTCCGCCAGCCGCTGCGCCAAGTCTTCTCGCACTTTAAAGCGATCGACGACAACTTCGATGGTGTGTTTTTTCTGTAATTCCAGCTTCGGTGGATCGGAAAGATCGCACACCTCGCCGTCGATACGGGCACGGATATAGCCCTGTGACGCCAGGTTTTCCAGCGTCTTGCTGTGCTCACCTTTACGATCTTTCACAATCGGTGCCAGCAGCATTAGACGCTTGCCTTCCGGCTGCGCCAGCACGTTGTCCACCATCTGGCTGACGGTTTGTGCATCCAGCGGCACATCATGTTCTGGGCAGCGCGGCTCACCCACGCGAGCAAACAGCAGGCGTAGGTAGTCATGAATTTCAGTAATTGTCCCAACCGTAGAGCGCGGGTTGTGTGAAGTAGATTTTTGCTCGATAGAGATCGCGGGCGATAGCCCTTCTATATGATCAACATCCGGTTTTTCCATCAGCGATAGGAACTGACGGGCGTAGGCGGAAAGTGATTCCACATAGCGTCGCTGCCCTTCGGCATACAGCGTGTCAAACGCCAGCGATGACTTACCCGAACCAGACAGACCAGTGATGACGATCAGCTTGTCGCGGGGAATTATCAGATTGATATTCTTGAGATTATGAGTACGAGCACCACGAACTTCGATCTTATCCATTCACACACTTCCCGGAATAAAAACGGTTTGTCATCGTCTCCCGAACGGAGAGAACCGGTACGAAACGAACAATTATGGCACAAAAAAAACTGAATGGATATCCAGTATTAAACCCGTTTACTTTTGCAAACGCTGCAAATCTGACTTTCATTTCTGAAGCCATTTCGCAGGTATGACAGAGAGTTTTCCCATGTTAAGATTGATCGTTTAGACTTAAAATAAATCTATCGATTCATCAGGAGATACGAGCATGGCCAGCAGAGGCGTTAATAAAGTGATTCTTGTCGGGAATCTGGGTCAAGACCCGGAAGTCCGCTATATGCCGAATGGTGGTGCAGTTGCCAACATCACGCTGGCTACGTCTGAAAGCTGGCGTGACAAGCAAACCGGTGAGCAGAAAGAGAAGACCGAATGGCACCGTGTGGTTCTGTTCGGCAAGCTGGCAGAAGTCGCGGGCGAATACCTGCGTAAAGGCTCTCAGGTCTACATCGAAGGCGCACTGCAAACCCGTAAATGGGCCGATCAGGCTGGCGTAGAGCGTTACACCACTGAAGTGGTCGTTAACGTCGGCGGCACCATGCAAATGCTAGGTGGACGTCAGGGCGGCGGCGCACCAGCAGGCGGTGGCAATGCAGGTGGCGGCCAACAACAAGGCGGTTGGGGTCAACCTCAGCAACCGCAGGGCGGCAACCAGTTCAGCGGCGGCGCGCAAGCGCAGCAGCGCCCAGCTCAGAATAGCGCTCCGGCACAAAGCAACGAGCCGCCAATGGATTTCGACGACGATATTCCGTTCTAACAGTTACTCGTTGTAAAGTGTAAAATATAAGCCCCCGTTATTACGGGGGTTTTTATTCAACACGACTGAGCATATTTCTCAGAGCATCCCTGATTTTATTACACAACTATTATAAAAATGCATTGGCGAACTTTCCCACCAAAAAACAGCTTGCGCAATCATCGCTGAACTCTAGCCTTCGGAAGCTGGAGGTACGACGTTGATACGATCACGAACACGCCCATCGTGAGTGGTATCATGCAAGCGTTCGAGTTCGATTTTTTGCTCAACAGTAATAAATACCTTCATGGCAACAAATATGATCTCCTTATCACGTAAAATCAGACCCAATATATAATTTCACGACTAATAATGATCATGAAAATGATATTTAAAAATCAATAAAAAACAATGAGATAATAAATTTAATAGCATTAATTATTTTTATCTCACCACATTGACAAAAGCATTTATTAAATATAATTTAATCTTGCACTGATGTTATTTAAATAGCTAACAGAAATACTCCTGAAATAAATTGCCACTACAATTAAATTATTTATTAATAAGGATAAGCTATGTCCACTACAAAATTTCAAGTTGTCAAAGTTCAATCTGGTTCAACACAAAATATAGATTTCGGAACTCGTGTACTTAACGCCTCTGTCGCGGTTCAAGCCTTTGAACTTTCGTTCGGTAGTGCAGACCACCATTTAAAAACCATCAGTGTTTCAAGTTCCATATCGAGTTTTAGTGGCAACGGCGTAACCGTTTCTGCAACCTGTTATATGGAAGATAAATCCAATAATAAAGCCTACGGCAGCGTCAACGTTCTGGTTGTCGCAGAATGTGATTCATAATTTTACATTTCATTCTCGTACAATAGTATCGCAGGTAGCAGAAATGCTATCTGCGATTTTTGAATACCACCATAGAGCAGAATACATTTTTCACACACTCGAAATCCGTCAATCTAATTACGTACTATCGTCTATATTCCAATTAGTCTCACACACATCCTGACTGGCATCGCTTCATTAAAAGGATATGAAAAATGAATAACAGCACAAACAGTCAAACTCCTCAAATACGTCCAGATCAGTTTTATAAAAATATCAACAACATATTCAAGGATAGTGTTAATTTGTTTCGTGGCGATATAAACTTACCTCTGGAACTGGTTTCGTTAAAAGGAAGAAACAAGTTAGATGTGAAAGTCACGGCATCCTATGGAAGTAATATTAAAAATGAAATCCATCAGTCAAATGTCAGCGCACCAACCAGTATATTAGGGCTAGGTTGGAAACTTCCATTTGAGAGGATAGAAGTAGAAATACGAGGAAATGCCTCATTAAGCGATAACACCTATCAAATTTATATTAATAATAGCGTAACAGAGCTAATAAGAACCAAAAATGAATGGCGGCGTGCTACGCTATCCAACAATAGTATTGACACACTTAACAAAGGGAAAATAGATTCCGCCATTCAGTCACAGTTTATTGATTCGGGAATAGCCATTGATATTAACGCCAGCGTTAATACAGTCGAAAAAAACCAAGAATGGAAAATCACAGATAGCCATAATCAACGTATTTTTACCGTTAATAACCGAGACTCATATCTGAGTGTACTTTCTGGTGGTTTCGCTTTTGAATGCTTCCAGTATGATTTCAGTAAGATTTTATATTACCCAGAATTTGAACGCTGGGAAATTGTGAAAGACGATGGCACCAGTTATTTTTATGGCGGAATAACCTCGAGTCAACATGCAATCCAGTGGAAAGTAAGATGGGGTAACTGGTCAGGGCAATCAGCACTAACGCATGCTGGAGATAAAACACGATTACAATCAAGATTCGCATCTGCCTGGAATCTGGAGAGAATAGAAAGTCTTTGGGGAGATACGATCGCTTTTAGCTATAACGTGGTGGAACAACAGGTTGGCAACAACGGATTATCGTTTACTAAAGCCTGCTATCTTTCAACAATAACCGACATGTTTAACCGTACCATTAATTTCAACTACAAAGAAAAACAGTACGATATCCATTCTCCTTCTGGCCCACGCGAATACTTGTCACCACATTGGCACGCCCCCTATACACAGATCCCAGACAACCAGCCCAGTCCCTATCAGGACAAATACGAAACACGTTATCTGGACAATATTGTCGTCAATAACCCTCAAGGTGATCCCCTTTATACCGTGCAATTGGGCTATGACATCAGCAGTAATTTCAGCCACTACGCAAAAAATGACAATCTCTACGGCGATACGGTCAAACGCACGCTGACCAGCATAAGACGCACGTACGCCACCTCATGTTCCTTGCCAGACCTGCAACTCAGCTACTGGGCCACAGGCAGTGTTAACGCTGGTGCACTTAGCCGTGCAATTACGCCTGATGGGGCGGATATCTCCTATCGATACAAACAGCAAACACTCCCCCTCTGTGACCGACAACAGCAGATAACCAGCCCTTGGCCACGCGCGGCGAAACCACGAGTCTGGTTTGGGGCGGACTATGTCGTCAGCCTATGGCTAAACGAATCGACCGACCAAATCCATGTCACGTTTTATACCTGGT
This sequence comes from Pectobacterium zantedeschiae, assembly GCF_004137795.1. GTDB lineage: Bacteria > Pseudomonadota > Gammaproteobacteria > Enterobacterales > Enterobacteriaceae > Pectobacterium > Pectobacterium zantedeschiae. Next base: position 415,089 of record NZ_NWTM01000002.1, on the reverse strand, counting down.
TGGGACGTTGGCACCAATGGACGCCGACACAACAGATCATCAAGGCCGCATTCGATATTAACAGCGTTAACGTCGTTACCTCCGCTGATTTCGCCTGCTTGACGTACTCCAGCCCACAGAATAAGAAATCAGGCGTACACGTTTACCATAAAGACAATCGCAAATGGGGCGAATGGCTTGAAACTACACCGATTAGCGAGAAAACCGCTCACCTACAGCTTGCCGCAGGTGACAATTTCTTCGTCACCTGTGATAAAGATAATCGTAAGCTGCAACGCTACACGTGGAATAATTTTTCCAAGTTATGGATTATTGAAGAAAGATCCTCAGATCTTGCGGCAAATAAGCCAAACAATAAGCCCTACATCACCGCCACCAACAAGTACTACGCCATTCTGGACTATGCGCCAGAAAGCGGCGGCGCGCACAACAACACCTTCGCGCTCTATTATCAGGACGGAAACGATCGGTGGCTCGCAGGCGCATCGACGGAGTTAACCTTTACGATCGGCGGCTCTAACCCAGAAAACAGCTTTGGTTTTGCCAGCAGCGCCTCGTTTGTTGCGCTGACGTATATTACTCAGGAAGCGTCTCTTAGCGTTGATTACACCATTAAAGTCCTGGAATGGGACGCTGATTTTAGCTCGCTAAAAAGCGTCGACTTCCCATGTAGGCTACCGAAAAGTCACCCCTCCAAGGTGATTACCATCCCCTTTATCGCCAAGTTCATCAACAACAGCATGATTGCTTCTGGTCCGCATTTACTGCGTTACAACGGTACATCATGGCTATTTAACAAAAGCCTAAATTTCCGCGATACCTGTAGCGATCAGGACATAAACTGGTACGCCTACGGCACCGATTACGCCATTGCTGTCAGCAATCGGGAATCTGCCGTTCAAGCTAAAATCATCGGCTACGATCCCACAACCCAAATGACCCGATGGGATAACAGCGCCACGGATTTGTATAGTAAAGACGGCCCAACATCAGCGCGGAAAATACATTTCTTCCCAACGGCGGGGGCCGATATTGCCACCATGGGAAATCGTATCTACCAACGAGGTTCACGGTGTAATTGGCAGGACGCGGTAAGCCATTATCAGGAAGTGCCATATGAAATTGACAGCACAACCATGATCAATCAGGGGCCGCGTTTTATTTCTTATCTGAACCTGGCAGGAACCGCAGTCAAAGATACGACGGTCTGGCCATTCCTCAATCAGGACCTTGCGAATAAAGACGTTATCGTCCAACGCTACTTCACACAGATCAACGCTGACGGGCAAATCAAAACCAACATTAACGGTCAATACCCTGCCGGGCTATCCACTTTTGTTACCTATTTACCGTTGGAGAAGAGCTTTGATAACGCAGAAACCTTAACGTTGAACCGCTATCTGGATAATACCCTGCAAGGGACTCTCGTCGATTATTGCGTCGATACGGTCAGTATCAATGACGGCTATACCACCAGCACAACCGCCTATGTTTTTGATATCGAGACGGCGACCTGCGATCCTACCGGCGCCGTATTTAAGTATTACAAAAGCACCTATTATCCAGGCACGGCTACGCTAGCCGCCCCTCTTTTTGGCTATACCGAAAATAACTACTTTAATGGACTAACCAGAAAACATCAGAAGGTCAGTGCAGCAGATCAGGATGATTCAGGCCTTCTGGATGGGCAGCTTATTGAGCAAAAAACTTTTGATAGTACTCATACTCTGCTGGTTCATGAGCAGAAACATATCAAGGTATTTACAACGCTCACCGTCGAAGGAATGCAACGTGACTTATTTGGTGGCTATATCCGCTGCACCACCGATACAAGCATCCATGATGGTCTGCTAACTACGACTAACTACATTTATGACAGCCAATTCGGCAAGCTTGTACAAGAAACGTTTGATAATGTCACCCGAGATGGCGTGGTAGAAATGCTCACCAAGCACTATGGCTATGCTTATCAGGCTTACCCGTGGTTCTTGTTTAAGCACGTTATTGACGCCCCATTCACCCGTTTTGATTCCGTCACCCTCCCTGCGAATAGCGGCAAGAAAGAGGTCATTTCCGGTAGTCTGCAACAATACGTTCCTCAATTGCGTCAGTACCCAGCCTCTGGCAGCCCCGCCCCAACGGTGTGGGCAACAAGCCATGCGTATATCTTGCAGCAAGCTATTGATGACACAACGCCGGAGAATCCACACCTCATCACGGGCAACCCTGGCGCATCATGGTTGATGGTAAACGGCATTCTGCACAGGGGTTTTTATGGGGCAATTACCTGTAGCAGTGAGGCAACCGAACAGATAGAAAGCACGTTGTGGGATAAAAATGAAATCCTGCCCATTGCGACGTTCACCAGTAAAGACAAAAACACCTGTGATTTTGTCGGTTTTGAACCCTATGAAGCCTACCCATTGAACTGGCAATTATCGTCTGGCAAGGGGACGATGGCAGACTATCTTATCTCTGGCGATGCCTGCACGGGCACCTGTAGCTTTAAGCTTGTGGCTAAGCATGCACTGTCACGGACAATGCCGCTGCAACAATCGCAAACCGTCATTATTGCTGGTTGGGTAAAAGCGGAAAAAGGCTTTCTGACCAATGCGGGCAACGTGTATCTGGAAACGCGCTCAGGCACTGATGAGCGCAAAAAAGTGGCGATTATCCCCACCGATGAAGCAAAATGGGTGTACTGGCAGGCAGTCATCGACTATCGGGGAGAAGGCACGTCCCTACCGCTTACCATAGCATTTACAAATGAAAAATCATCCACTTACCTTCAGATCAACAATATCAGCATTACCCCGTTAACGAGCAATATGGAAGCCAAATTCTACGATCCGATCTATTGGGATGAAACGGCTATACTCGGCAACAATGCAGATATCACACGTTATGGCTATGACCCACTACGCCAGAAATTTACCGAAGTCGGCCCGCAGGAAAACAGTAAAAAGGGGTCAGTGAGCTACGCGACACGAAGCGGAAATAACGCACAACCTTTTGTTTATTCTAAAAACGATCCATCCAGTAGCTGTGACATCATGGCGGCAGAAGGTGGCCTATACGAAACGTTTATGCACGGCGAGCAAACCTGGGATCGCTGGCTGCGGGATGTCGCGGGTGCCTGGCAGCGCAATAACGGTCAACTTTGTCATACAGGTCAGTCAGTTAACACCATTTCATGGCGTCCAACCCAGCAACATGGTCGCTATGCTGTCGGCGTTACCCTATCCTCTCACGCCCCTCAGAATGTCGCTTTTGGCATTGCTATCGGCAATCGTTTAAACGCCAAATGGCAGTCGTCAACAGGCTGGACGCTAGAACTGGATGGCACAACACACAAAAATAGCAAGATTAATGGCCAGGTCCCCGCGACAATCTTGCTGATCCCAGTCCAAGGTGCCGTTCTCTTACTCGCCGATGGACGACTCGTTTTTGCAATAAAGACCTCAACACCGATTAGCGGCGAATGCATTTTTTCAGCACAGGGCGAATTACAATTCGCTAACCCTGTTACGTATCGCTCACCTCAGATTTCAATGGTTTATAAAAATGCGAATCGACAGGAGATGCAGTATCAGGTGTTAAATGACACGCAGTGTCTGGTTAAAGCAAAATGCTATGACACACTAGGAAACTGTATTGCGGAAACCAAGATAGCGACATTTAACGATACGCTTTTCGGCTACCGCCCTGAGTTTGTCAGCGGGCTGGATAGCACCACGGGCATCATGAGTGGTGAAATCAGCAAGTGCTATCCACAAGATGAAGGGTACCCTTACAGCGGCACCCGCTATGAAGCATCATCACTCGGACGACCGCTCAAGAAAGGGTTACCCGGTAAATTGTTTGCCATCACGGGCAACAATAGCCATACCACCCAGATAAGGTATGCCGTTACCGATCAAAAAAGCATCGCAGGAATTCCGTATCGTCCTGGCGAGTTCCTGGTCACCGCGCTGACCGATGCCAATGGTTCTCAGGTGCTGGAGATTAAAGATCGCCGAGGGCAAACGTTAGGCAAGCAGACAAATGCGGATAACACGATTGTTGATGCAGTGCAGCAAATCTTCGACGCCGCTGGGAATATCTGCCAAATCCTGCATCCGAATGCCTTTCTATCCGGCAATGACGCCGGGGCATTTACGACCCACAATCGATATAACTTTCTACAGCAACTCACATCCCGAACGACACCAGATACGGGAGAAACGCACTACATCTATGATTCCGCAGGCCGTTTACGCTTCAGCTCAACGCCACTAACGGTTGAGAAAGGCACGGTTCTCTACAAGAAATATGACATTCTGGGCCGAGTGGTTGAGGAAGGAGAAATTACGCGCTCCTGGGGAGATGGAACGGAATTACAAAACATAGCGAACAGCGATCCACACTATCCGCAGAATAACCTCTGGGAAACCCAAAATAGCTATGACGGAACCGGAGAGGACGTCACATTACGTGGGCGTTTATGGAAAATACAGAAACGAAATGCCAGCGGTGCAATCGTTGAAAATAGCTATGGCTACGATCGCTATGGCAATACGACACTTTCCACACTGAGCGTGCCGGATAAGGCCACGCAAATAACAACATATACATACAACAATCTGGGTAATACTACGCGTATTGATTACCCCGCAGGGGCTCCCATTCCCAGCATCATATATACCTATAACAGCATGGGGCAAAACACGGCTATCGGTACGGAAGACGACCCAGAAAAATTTGCCCGATATTGTTACCATGCCGATGGTAGCCTCGCCGGAGAACGGCTCAATAACACAGGAAACCGGCCGCTAGTGCGCCAACTTGCCTACAACTCTCCGGGCTGGGTAACAGAAATAGATAACCAGTACGCTGACGGTAGCCCACTACTCAAGCACACCTTTAGCTACACATCCGGTGGCTATAATGGCTCAGGTTACTACAACGGTAATATTGCCAGCGCCACCAGTGAGAACAGTATTACCCCAGAAAATACATTCACTTACCGCTACCAGTACGATAAACGCAGCCAACTGATCGTTGCCCAGCACAGCACTCATTCTGACTACAGTCTTGGCGTCGGTCACCCGCTCACTTTCGATCCCAACGGCAATATCTTGTCCCTTCAGCAGGGAACAGCACTACGCACGTATGATTACCTGAAGAACAGCAATAAGGTTGCCGCCGTCCATCACGATAACGCGCAGACACAGTACTATCGTTATGACATGTTCGGCAATGTCACCGCCTCGTCGCATCGCCAGATTGCACGAATCGACTACAATACGCTGAACAATCTGCCGCTATCCGTTTCACTGGAAGATGGCAACTCGTTGGAGTTTTCCTATAACGGCATTAATCAGCGTGTCATAAAAAGGCATAGTAACGGTACACAAACACTGTATGTACATGGGCTTAGCGATCTTCCACTGATGGAGTCAGCGGAGCAGAACACCCAATATATCTACGGCATCGGTGGACTATTGGTAATGGTAAAAGACCATGCCACATACTATGTTCTGAAAGACTTACAGGGGTCAGTACGCGCTATCATCGCTGCTGACGGCACCGTAGCGACCATGCTGGACTACATGCCGTTTGGTCAGCTATTTGCCAATAGCGTCGGTACGCCAGATATCGTTCACTATCGCTATACCGGCCAAGAGTTTGATGCTGAACTGGCGATTTATAATTATCGTGCTCGTTTCTACGACCCTCAGCTTGGGCGTTTCTACTCATGCGACCCCAGATTCCAATACGGCGGCCCCTTCGTTTATTGCTACAACAACCCCGTTAACCAAACCGATCCATCGGGTGAAATAGCGCCAATTCTGGTCATTTTACTCATGGGTGCGCTTGTTGGCGCAGTGCTTGGCGGTGGCATCGCGGCCTACACCGGCATTCAATCCGGGTTAAAAGGCGGTGCATTGGCAGGCTATATCTTTGCCGGAGCGGGGATTGGAGCCGTGACAGGCGCATTATCTGCCGCGGGTGGCGTCGGCGCGTTTGCCGCTGGTTCAGCAGCAGCAGCGACAGCCTCCACAACGGCTGGCGGCGTGATCGCTGGTGCTTTTGCTGGAGCATCGGTAGGAGCGGTTGCTGGCGGCGTCATTGGCGCCGCGCAAGGCGTCAGCCAGCATTTTGTTAATGACGCATTCGGCGTAGCCAACTCAGGAACCTGGCAACAATCGATGCTCAGTGGCGCGATTACCGGGGCGATTGGTGGCGCGGTCACCGGGGCGGTCGCGGGTGCTGGCGGCGCATTTGCACATCAACAATCAAAGATTTACGAAAAAATCCTTGGTACTGGCAACAGACTATCATTTAGTCCGTCATCACTTACGGATGTCAGTAATGCCTATAGCTCGTTTGGCAGCCTCGGCATCGTACCGCAATCGACTTATCTCAGCCGCATTCCCATCATAAAGACAGTGCAAAGCCTCACAATCGGTAAATTAACGATACCTGCGTTTGGCAGCCTGACAGGAGCGATAGCCAAACAAGGTGTGAAACCCTTTATCCCTTCGTCGGGTGGAAAAAACAGCGCGTCATCAACCTCACAAAATCAGTCCTCTTCATTCTACGGGAAACAGGCCTACAACCCGTCGATGAGCGGCAGCGTGGGCTTGCAGTCAGCACTGATGATGAACCCATCAAGCTGGAACAACAGCAAGGCATAACGATATCGCAGATGAGGAAAGTAGCGTTTCCTCATCTATTTAACATCCAGAATAAAGAGGTTCGTCGTACCAACGTAGTCAAAACATATTTCAAAGGTCAGCTTGTCCATGAGGCGCCAGAGAAATCCTAACGCATGGCGCAGTCTGTAGCATAAAGTAAATATCAGGGTCGTCGATACAGGCGGCCCTGCAAACACCGCCCCCGAATTGGTCTGTACCTCTCTCAATAAATGGAGGGACATATCCGTCTATTTCATTGCTATCTTATTTTTAGCTTATTGCTATAAAAAATCAGCCTGATTTTCAGCACCTATCCGTAGCAACAGCATATCCGCGACAACATGAGAGTAAGAAATGATGAATTCAGTTCGGGAAATTATGATTAATCCAGTAGAACCAGAAGATTACGAACAATGGCTGCCCTATTGGGAAAGTTATCAGGCGTTTTACAAAGTCCAGCTTACCGCAGAGGTAACTGAAACAACCTGGGCTCGCTTTTTTAACGCTGATGTTCCCGTATATTGCGCTGTAGCAAGGGAGGGTTTACGCATTGTCGGCTTCGTTCACTTTGTTTTTCACGATTCCACCTGGGGAATAAATCGTTATTGTTACCTTGAGGATCTTTTTGTTGAGCCCACAGCTCGTGGCAAAAACGTTGGCAAAAAACTCATCGACTATGTGAGAGAAAAGGCACAAGAAACGCACTGCGATCGTCTGTATTGGCATACTCAGGAAACCAATAAAACAGCCCAGCGCCTTTATGACTGGGTCGCGGAAAAACCAGGTGTTATCGAATATAGAATGCCGCTTTAATCATAAACAACAGATTGTCACCGCACAGTGCTTCTGTGCGGTAGCGTGTGATATTAGACGTGTTATTGGTTTGATTTGGGTATCGGCCGCCAATCCACCTTTATCGGGTACGCTTTGAAGTTATAGTCAATTCCGTAAGAGTGCTGCCTGCCAGCCAGGCTGCATTTACCGAAAAAAGAGTATTCTCCGTTGTATCGCTCTGGAGGTGTCGCAATCACGATGTTTCCGCAGCAGTCTGGATAAATACACGCCGTCGTGTGGGTAAACACCACATAGCCGTCCTCAGTTCTGCTAAATAACCTGTCGGCATAAAGCTGTTTGCATTCCTCTTTATTCGGCGCACCGACGACAAAAATGCGGAGATTGTCATAATATCCCACCAGCACCACACCAAATATCACCCCGAATGCGGCAACATACGCCCACAGAGGTAAGTTGATTGCAGGATGAATCTGCATAAGATCCGCGACAAGACTCAATCCCGGCAATAAACAAACGGCGACAAAACTGACAATGAACTTACTCTGTTCAGAATGCGATATTTCCTTATAAATGCGAGCCGTGTTTTCGCCCGCCAGATTAGTGTATTGCCCGTGGTGATTATTGACGTTAATAACGCCGGATTCATTGTTTATAACCGTTTGGTTCTTGCCAATGTTTTTCTGTTCAATCTCCATCACTCCCTCCTTAGACACAAAACCATCACAGTAAGGGATTTGAGCACAACATGAACAAACCTGCTACGTTGATCTTCACAACGCCACTCGCCGTACCGATTCTCTGACCACCTCTTATCCGGCCAGTTAAGCGCGTTGGGCGATGCCGAGCGCCTGTGCTGGCATCATTTGCTGAGCCAGCAAGCGGGTAACCATACTTTATTGACGCATACCGATAGCCAAGCGATTAAAGGCACTCATCAGCGCGACGGCAAAGCTCAGATCGGCGATCTCTGCATCGCTGAAATGCGCCTTCAGCGGTTCGAAGTCCTCATCAGGCGCGTGGCTGCGAGCCACGTCCACAAGCGATTCAGTCCAGGCTAGCGCCGCACGCTCGCGTTCATTGAACTGCGCGCTCACACGCCAGCCCGCCAGACTGTCCAGCTTGGCATCCGGCACGCCGTCTGCACGCAAAGCCGACGCATGCATTTCCAGGCAGAAAGCACAGCCATTAATTTGCGAAACACGCAAATAGACCAATTCGATCAACTGTTTTCCAAGGCTGCTCTTGTTCAGAGCTTTCTTGGCCATGCCGAACCCTTGATAGGCTTCTGGCGAGAGGGTTTGGTAAGGCAAGCGAAGCGTACTCATTGTAGATCTCCGATAAGAAATGAAAGAACGAGAAAAGAAGCAAGTGCATGGTGTGTCTGAGCCCATGCTTCAACCGTCGGGGTAGCCCGACCTTGCCATCCGAGGTGACCACAACGTCTTTTTGCTCACACCTCTATAGCGCTTGGCTGAAATGCAGCCCTTTGGAAAGCAAGCCCTGACGAAAATAGAAGCGTTGCGCCAGCGCATTGCCCAAGGCCGTATCGAGCACCAGATGAACACAATTTTGCCGCTGCGCATCCTCGCGCATTGCCTCGATCAACAGGCCACCGAGCCCTTGATCGCGGGCATCTACGGCAACCACAAGGTCATCAACATAGAGGAATCGGCCATACAATAGGTTTTCCTGAACGCGGTAACCCGCCAACCCCATGACGAGATCGCCCTGCCATGCCGCCAGCAGACGATAGCCTTGCCCAGCTTGACGACGGGCCTGCGCGGTGAATCCATCAGCATCAGGAAGATGGGGCCGCAGACTCCGCATAACCTCGAAGCAAGCCAGGTAGTCCCGATCGCTGTCAATGAGGCTCAATCGAAAGGTGCTCATGTCGATCTCCTTGTAATGAAGCCAGTATGTTAGGAAAATCATGCCCCACAAGAAAGGTGCAAGAATTGACTAAATGAATGGGACATAACGTATGGACATGCAGCAACTGAAGCCAAGCAGGGAACACGATGCACCGCTCTATTTACAGTTGTATCGACGCTACCGCGACGCTATTACCGCCGGAAAACTTCATCCGGGCGATCGCGTACCGTCCGTGCGCAGCCTCGCCAGTGAACTGAATCTGGCACGAGGCACCGTTGAAATGGCTTATCAAATGTTGGCCAGTGAAGGCTATTTCCTGACTCGTGGCCCAGCAGGTACTATCGTCTCACCCCAGTTGGAAAAGCTGGCCGAGTCGGGATACATCACCACATCCCTTTCTCAAATACCCCCGCGCCTGCAAACCGAAGCCGCTCAAGTACAACCTTTCCAACTCGGCTTGCCTGCACTGGATGCCTTTCCCCGCAAGACCTGGGCGCGCCTTGCCGGACACAATTTACGCACTCTGGATACCGCAGCCATGGTCTATCCCGATCCGGCGGGCTATGAACCGCTCCGTCGAGCCATCGCTGCCTATCTGGGGATCTCGCGCGGCATCACTTGCACACACGATCAGGTGTTCATCACCGCGGGCTACCGGGGAGCACTGGAACTGGTGTGCCGCACGTTGTTGCAGCCCGGAGATAGTGGATGGTTCGAAGATCCCGGCTATCTCTTTGCTCGCCAATTTTTGGAACGAGCAGGTATGCATCTGGAACCGATACCGGTGGATGAGGAAGGACTGAATGTGAACATCGGTCAACAGCGAGCCGCAGAGGCTCGTTTTGCCGTGGTGACTCCCACGCATCAAAGCCCTATGGGGATGGCATTGTCTTTGCCCCGGCGACTACAACTGCTGGAATGGGCCAGCCACCGTGGATCGTGGATCATTGAGGACGACTACGACAGCGAGTTTCGTTACCACGGCCGGCCATTACCTGCGCTGAAAAGTCTGGATCGCGACGGGCGCGTACTCTATACCGGCACCTTCAGTAAGGTACTGTTCCCCGGCCTACGCTTAGCCTATCTGGTTGTCCCTGAAGCGCAGATCGAGCGCTTCAGGGATACGGCGAATCACTTTTGCTGCCCTGGCTCGATCTTGCCCCAAGCCACAGTGGCAGATTTCATGGAGCAAGGCCACTTTGCTCGTCATTTACGCAGGATGCGCTCACTGTATGCCATTCGTCGCGGCTATCTCGTTGATGAGCTTTTGCAGGTATTAGGTTCACACCTGACCGTCCAGCCACAGGCAGGCGGCATTCATGTGTTAGCTAAATTGGCCACTCGTGGCGATGACCAATCTCTGGCTGCGGCCGCTCAATCTCATGGTCTTGCCATTCAAGCGCTAAATGACTGGCAAACGCGCAGGACATCAGGCGGTGGGTTTCTTATGGGATTCACGAATGTGACCGAACCTGCGATGGCGAAGGCATTGGTGCATCGGCTGGCAGTGGCTATCGGATTGTCGTGAAAGCGTTTTTTCCCCAAGCCGAACCGCGCTGCTACCCGTGGCTCAATCGGTATTCGTCCCCACTCGCCGCACTGATTCTCTGACTACCACCTGCCCCGCCAACTCGGTGCGCTGAGCAATACCGAGCGCCTGCGCTGGCATCATTTGCTGCGCCAGCAGTTGTAGTGCGGCGCGAGCAATCGTTTCAAACGGCAGATGTACCGTGGTGAGTGAAACTGGCAGCATGTCGAATGGCAGAATATCGTCCATTCCCATCACCGACATGTCTTCCGGCACCCGCAGCCCGTGCTGATACAGCGCATCGATCACACCGATAGCCTGATTATCCGCCGCACAGAAAATCGCAGTGACGCCTAGTCTATCAGGGTTAGCCGTCAGCCAGCGCAGCAGCGCATCACGCGCGGTGCGAGGATGAAAATCCGGCAACGACAGAATCAGTTCCTCATCTACCGCGATGCCCGCCTGCGCAAGTGCATCGCGATAACCGCGCTCACGTTGTTTGATCGTCATGCGCGACGTCCAGGTCAGGTGCAGAATCCGCGTATGCCCTTGCTCAATCAGGTAACGCACCGCCGCCGCTGCTGCATAGTGGTTGGCGGGCGTCACGCTACTCAGGCGCATGGAGGGATCTTCACCGTTGATCAGCACCGCCGGAATACCGCTTTCCGCGACGGCATTCAGCAGCGTTGGATGATCGTCATTCACGATCAGGATACCGCTCTCTTTTCCGCCCTGAAGTTCACGCAACAGTTGCTGTTCGTTAATGGTGTCATGCTCCCCCAGAAACGGGCGCAGTTGGATATTACGTTGCGAACACAGTGTTTTCAGGGCGTTAATCAGCGTCAGCGACACCAGATTGTACTCGCTTTCCAGCATCAGGTTGCGCGGCGTCGCCAGCAGAATGTGGCGCAGCGGTTCCCTCGGTGCGACGGTCGCTTTACCTACTTTATGCAGCGGATAGCCCTGCTCGGTGGCAATCGCCATGATGTGCTGCCTGACTTTGGCGCTGATCGGTGCCGTACCATTCAGCGCGCGGGAAACTGTGCTGATGGAAACCCCAGCGCGGTCGGCAATATCCTTGAGTGTCGCCATTATTTCATCCCCGTATTGGCAATCCCCGTCGTGATGTATTTTTGCAGGAAGACGAACACCGCCGTCACCGGCAAAAGCGAGAGCATCGTCATCGCCAGTATATAGTGCCACTGCACCGAGAACTGCCCCTGAAACGCATTCAAACCGATTTGCAGTGTAAAATTATCCTGGCTGGAGAGGACGATCAGCGGCCAGAGGAAGTCATTCCAGCGCCAGATCACCGAGAAGATCGCCAGCACCGCCAGCGCGGGTGCGGTCAACGGCAGGATGATCTTCCAGTAAATGCGGAACTCGCTGGCGGCATCGATCCGCGCCGCCTCGATCAGCTCATCGGGGATCGTCAGCATGTATTGCCGCAGCAGGAATACGCCGGTTGGCGTCGCCACAGTGGGGATAATCACGCCCCACAGGTTATCGCCCATATTCAGACCGATCACCACCAGAAACGTCGGCACCATCACCACCGACAGAGGAATCATCATGGTGGAGAGGAACAGCGTCAGCACCGTGCCGCGCCCACGAAACTCGTATTTTGACAGTGCAAAAGCCGCCATCGAACTGAGCAACAGGGTCAGCAGTGTCGCCATCGCCGTCACGAATACGGTGTTCTTCAGATAAGTGGCAAAGTGGAACTTCGTTATTGGCGTCGTGTAGTTCTCTGTCTCCAGATGCAGCGCCTTCATCGGCACCAGCTCTTTAGTCGACACACGTACCACCTCATTCGGCGCATCCGGATTAACCAGTTGTGCAATCAGCCCGATGCGCCTGACCAGCGCCATGGTTTTCGCTTCGCCGTCCTCCTGCTTAACCTGCCACAGCTCCAGCGGCTTCGGGTACTCTGGCAGCGTGATGGTATCCGCCGCCTGCGGCAGAAAACTCGGCGGAAAGCGGTTAATCTCCGCGGGGGTTTTGAACGACGACATGGCCGCCCACATAACAGGAATCATCACCAGCAGCGTACCGACCACCAGCCAGACCCAGCTCATGATATCCGTAATATGAATACGCCCCGGATGACGGGTGCGGGTGAGAAACGCGATTATCTTCATCATGGCTCCCGTTATTTTTTCCCTTCCAGCCGACGTGTCAGCAGGAACTGCAATGCGGTCAGGATCATCAGTACCACGCCCATCAGCACCGAGGCTGCCGAGGCCAGTCCGTAGAGCGATGCATTCGACGAGAAGGCCGTCTGGTAGATGTACTGCACAATAAAGCTGTTGGCCGTGCCGGGGCCGCCGCCGTTGGTTAACACCCAGGCTTCATCGAAGATCTGCACGCTGTTGATAGTCAGCAGAATCACTACCACCAGAATGTTCGGTGCCAGCAGTGGCAGCGTCAGCCGATAAAAACCGCGCCAGCGCGAGGTGCCGTCCACCGCTGCCGCCTCGTAGATATCACGTGGAATCGCCTGCAATCCGGCCAGCAGGATCAAGGTATAAAACCCGACGTGAAACCAGACGGAGACAAACACCACCCAAAAGCGCGACAGCGTCGGGTCGAGCAGGAAGGTAATCGGCTGTCCACCCAGCGACGACAGCACCAGATTCAGTAGGCCGTTACGATTGAGGAACCACTGCCAGATCAGACCCACCACCACCGGCGACAGCAGCACCGGATAGAAGAACATGGCGCGGAAAAAACCCCGGGCGATAATCTTGCGGTTGAGGATCAGTGCCGTCACCAGCGCCACCAACAGCGTGCAAAGCACGTTGAAAAAGGTGAACGACACCGTGTTGTAGACGCCGGTCCAGAACAGATCTTGTTCACAGCTCGATGGCTCGGCGTAATTGCCGCAACTCAGCAGCGTGGAGAAGTTATCCACGCCGACGTAAGGCCGCTCCCACAGCAGGATATTGGTGCCGCCGGTAAAGGCGTAGCACACTGCCAGCAGAATCGGAATAAAGACAAAAACGGCGAACAGCAGCATGTTGGGCGCGATAAAAAACCACGGCATCACTTTGCGGCCACCGAGTTTTTGTAGCAGATTCACCGCTTTCTCTACTGGCGTTACCAGCTTATCGATCAGCGAGCCTGCGGGTAGTAAGGCAATCTTTTTCATGTCGTCCTCTCCCGTCGCGATAATTAATGCTCGGTACAGCGCGGCAATGTGTCATCCGTTTCACCATCGAACAGATGGCAATACGTCGAAGGAAAACGCACGAATACCGACTCGCCCGCAGCAAACTCCCGATGCTGCGCCAGATGAACGATCATCTCGTCATCAATGCCACCTATCCGCCCGTAGATAAAGGTTTCATGCCCCATCATCTCGCAGCGATCGACGCACAGCGTAATCCCCTCACCTTCTTCCACTAGCTCACAGTGCGAAGGGCGAATCCCGAGCGTGACGTTCTGCCCGACGGTGCCGATAAACGGCAGCACCAGACGATTACCAGACGGACACTGCACCTCGACGCCTTCCGCACTGGTGGCGACGATCTGCGCCGGGAACATATTCATGCGCGGTGAACCAATGAAGCCTGCAACAAATTTGTTTTTCGGCCGATTGAACAGCTCCAGCGGTGTGCCAACCTGCTCGATGCGACCGGCATTCAGCACCACAATGCGCTGCGCCATCGTCATCGCTTCCACCTGATCGTGGGTCACATAGATCATGGTGGTCCGCAGTTTCTGGTGCAGGCGGGACAGCTCACCGCGCGTCTGCACGCGCAGCTTCGCATCGAGATTGGAGAGCGGTTCGTCAAACAGGAACAGGTCAGGTTCACGCACGATGGCACGACCAATGGCGACGCGCTGCTGCTGTCCACCTGACAGCGCTCGCGGCCTGCGATCCAGATAGGGTTCAAGCCCCAGCATGCGAGCAGCTTCATCAATACGACGAATGATTTCGTCTTTAGGAAAGTGTAAATTCTCCAGCCCGAACGCGAGGTTCTTGCGCACCGAGAGGTGCGGATAGAGTGCGTAAGACTGGAACACCATCGCAATCTTGCGCTCTGCTGGCGTGAGATCGTTTACCTTGCGATTATCGATCAGCAGCTCGCCGCTACTGATCTCTTCCAGACCGGCAATCATGCGCAGCAACGTAGATTTTCCACAGCCCGACGGGCCGACAAAGACCATGAACTCGCCGTCATGAATCGCTAAGTCCACGCCTTTGATGATACTCACTGCGCCATAATTTTTGTGGACGTTTTTCAGTTCCAGACTCGCCATTGTCAGCCCTCGCAAACAGAATCTAACTGTGCCAATAACATCAGCATGACCAGCGCCTGCCCGTAAGGCACGGCAACATTCGGAATATCGCGATAGAACTGCAAATCATGCCCCATCGCTGTGCCGTCCGAGACACCCTGTACCACGCCCTGCGCGTCAATCTGCGCCACCACGGCGGCATAGCCTTTTTCCAACACGTCCTGCGGAAAATCGTGCAGCATCCCCAGCCGCCGCGCCGTCAGAATCCCAGCAATAAACCCAGCGCTGGCGGAGGTTTCCAGCGGTGAATCCGGGTCATCCAACAGCGTGTGCCATAGGCCAGAGTCATGCTGGACGCGTGCCAGCGTTGTCGTTTGCTGTTCCAGAATCGCTTCCAGCGTGCGCAATACCGGCGCAGACAGCTGATCCTCCGCCAGTACGCGCATTTCCGGCAGTACCAGCGTGATCCAGGCGTTGCCGCGCCCCCAAAACGCATTGGCATAATGATGGCGACCGACGAACGTCCAGCCGTGATACCACAGCCCGCTGCGCACGTCGGCCAGATAGCGCGCGTGCGTGAGAAGCTGATATTCTGCCTCTTCGATCAGATCGCGGCGGGAGAGCAATTTCCCCGCGACCACCAGAAACAGACCCGCCATAAACAGCGTGTCGTCCCACAGTTGCCCGGTGTTTGGCCGTTCTTTCACCGTGTGCTGGAAGCCACCATCCTCAGTTTTTGGCAGTGAGCGCAGCAGCCAGTCAGCCCAGTCGCTCACGGTTTCACGCCACTGTGCGGGCGTATCCGGTTTGTCCTGACACAGCAGGGCAAGCACCAGCATCGGTGCCGTCGAGTTGATCTGACGCGGCGGCAGCCCGGCATCCAGCTTTTGCTGATACCAGTTCGCCAGCGTCGTCAGCATGGTGCCATCCTGCGTCAGATGCGCCAGCTTCCAGAAACCGTACAGCCCAACGCCGACTTCCCAATCCCACTCTTCAAATTGAATCGTCAACCCGGCATCCGGTGCGTCGTCCTGCGTTACGCTGTCAATCGCCTTCAGGCGGCAAAACGCTCGTGCTACCTGCGCCAGCAACGCTTCGGTTTGTTGTCGGTTAAGTGAACCTGTCTGCATGTCATGGGTTTCCTGTGTTGAACTGCGGGACGACCGGGACATCGTCGGGAAAAACGAACGGCTGCTGCGCTACGCTGAATCCGCGCGGATGACTAAAGGCCAATTCGCCATAGTCGGGATCGTCGATACGAACACCATTGCTATCCTGTACCAATGAACGCCCTCGGAAGCGGTCAGCAAATGCGGTGAACCCTTCAGCACCGTCGCCGCTATCAACGGCAACGAACCAGATGTTCTGTTCGCCATATGCCCGCAGCTCACCCTCTGCCTGCTGGCCTGCGGTCGCAAACGGCTGTAGCCCTGCGGGATTATGGAAGGCGGCATAGCCGTTGCCGCCTCGTACAAAGCACCAGACCTCTTCAACGATGACGTCATCCAGTGCGGTTTGCGGCAGATAAAGGTGCGTCCACGGACGGACATCCTGTTGCAGATCGAACACCATTAGCGCGCGATTGCGATGCTGCATCAGATGTGGCAAACATCCGTTCCCCGCCCAGTAAGAAGGACGATGCACGCCGTCAGGACGATCCTCGCCGGGGTGGTTCACCCACAGACGGGCGGCATAGTGCGTCCCCAGCCGCACATCCAGCAGATGTTGTTGATGTCCGGGTTCGCCGGGGTGATGATCAAAAACGGAGGAAAACGCAACATCGCGCTGTTTCCAGGCAATAATGCGGGCACTGCGATTCAGCCCCTGTACCCAGCACGCCTCTGCGCCGTGCGGCAGTGACCAGTGTGCAATCCGATCCGTTGCTTCCGGCGGCTGATAGTCGCTCAGGCACAGCAGCGGCAGCGCGGCGCAATGGGGAATCAGCCAGCCTTCACCCCACATCAGCGCACACAGGCCAGAAAGCTCCGTCAACATGCCAGAACGCAACTCTTTGTCGTAGGCGCGCCCCATCGTGCCAACCGCGACGCCGTTCTGATGCACCCACGCCGTCATCAGTATGATGCGGTCAATCACCACGCGAGATTTTTCGCGTAGATCGGCGTCCTGCGCCAGTTCATACAGCGCCACCAGTCCAATCAGATCGATGGGGTAATAGGCCGCCGAATTCCACTCCACTAGACCGTGTTCCAGAATGGAATCAAACCAGCGCGTCAGGCGTTCGTGAGCAATCGCTTTCTGCTCCAGACCTCGGCGGCCGCTGCACGGGAAGGTGTCATCAGGGAAGTTTTGCCCAGCCAGATATTGCGCAACGTGGAAACACAGGCAGTGATTTTCACTCCAGAACCACATGGTGTCGTTGCCCGGCTCATCAATCCAGTAGCGGAAACCGAGAATAGCACTGCGCACGCGCCGCCAGTCCTGCGGCGGCAGTTGTTGCCCCTGATAGCGCTGCCACAGCCAAATTAGCGGCACCAGTTGAAAATCCGCACAATCTTCACGGCGGCTGATTTTTTGCAGCGCACTGTTGAGAATCGGCGCAGCGACATCGTTGCCCTCGCCCGTCGCAACAATCGCCAACAGCCGTCCCAGGCGCTCAAAACCGTGCAGTGCGGTATGACGCAATACCGCTTCACGCCGCGCTGCCAGTGTTGGCAACGCGGGCATCGTTTGTGACGGTAAGCGCCCAAAGCTGAGGGTTCGCGTCAGCGTAATGCCGTTGCAGGTCGCGGCGCAGACCAGATCGTAGTAGCCGACCAGTACAGAGGGTAAATCCACCTGCCAGCCCAGATTGCCAGCGGGCAGCGTTTGTTTCTGCCGCCACGCAGGAACTGACTCGTTGACGTTGCCAATCAAACGGTGCGCCATCGTCACGGATTCCGGCAGCGGCTGCCTGCTATTCAGCACCAACACGGGTGGTTTGATCAGGTTGTTTTCCAACGTCAACCCGTTAACCCAGCTATCCAGTGCAGCCAGTTGTTCACTGAGCGCCGCGTCGTCGTCAAGCTGCCAGAAGAGTGTGTTTTCACCCTGATAGCATAGGCTGAACAAATAATCGGTATCGCGCTCGCACAGCTCTTCGCTATGTACCACCAGCGTGTTCGCGCCTGCTTTCAGCGGCAGCGCGATATCACAGGTTTGTTCGGTATTGCGGGTAAAGGGGGTAAAACGGGTAACCCGCTCGCCGTTCAGCCATAACGTCACCCCGCCGCAGGTGCTGAGTGTAAAGGGTGCCACCTGTGCCATGTCGCTGTGGAGCACACAGCGGGAAAAGCGCTGAACGTGAATTGGACACGGCCAGAAATCACTGAAATTCACGCTGCGACTTTCATCACCGCCGCTCCACATCAGTGGAAAATCAAGATTTTCTGGTAACGTCACCTCGCGTTTTGCCTCTTCTTGCAAAAAGCGTACGCGGCAGGGTAAAACGCCGACATCGACAAAACCGTTGATAAAGCGGTAATTCACCTTATCCGGCAACGTATCCGGCTCGGCGAAATAACGTTTTTCCGTCAGTTCGGTAATCAGAAACCGATTAATGACGCCGTTCTTCTTTAATTTCCAACCGATATTCATGCGGAATCCTGTTTACGGTTTTGACAGATAAAATAACGAAAATCTATGACTCAACTTATTTGCACTCTCGCTGTGCATGCAATGCCAATATTTAGGGCGACGGGCAATTCCCTGCACCGTAAACTCGCAATAACAATGCAAATTTGCATTAAATTGTCTTTTGCATTCATTTATTGACATTTCGCATTAATAAATAAGATTCTCATATTTATACATGTGATTAATATCACAAAAATACTTTATTTAAACCAACATTTAAAATATCTTTAACCTGTCTCACATAAATCAGTCGGGCTTCTGTCCATGATTGCATGATGAAAATGACAGTTGAATGCAAATTTGCATTAATTAGAACAGAGAATAAATCACAGGAATAAAAATAACCCCGCAGCTAACGCCAGGGTATTTCAGCCATTAATCAAACCTATGATGTGGAGATGTTTATGATGCGTCCCAATACCGCGTTATTTTTTTCCGCCCTTGCGCTGGGGTTATTCAGCAACAGCGTGTTAGCCGCCAAAACGCAAATAACATTTTTATATAGTGACGACGATCCCGAATTAGTGCATTTCATGGAGCAGAAAGTTAAATCCTTCTCTCAAAGTAATGAACGCATCGATGTGAATTTCGTCAGCACTGGCTATAACGCGCTGCAAACACAGTTGCCGATGCAATTGGCGGCGGGCTTAGGCCCCGATATTGCTAAAACTACGCAGATGGGGCTACTCGGCTATACGCTGGATTTACGCCCCTATCTGAAAGACCCGGCCGCCTTTGAGAAACGCTATAGCACGGGTATCGAAAAGGTCATGCGCGTAAAAGGCGTGCATAAAGCCGATGCGCTGCCGGGTTTTGTCGCCTCCTGGACCGCCGACCTACCGTTTATTAACGTGACGCTGTTTGAACAGGCAGGCGTTCCGCTACCACAGCCGGGCTACACGATTGATGATCTGATGAAAGCCTCGAAGCTGGTCGCGGAAAAAACCGGCGTTCATATTCCCTTCACCATCGACCGTAGCGGCTTCCGCTTCTCCGGCCCGGCTTACTCTTACGGCGCACGCTACGATAAAGACGGGCTGATCAACTTCCCAGATGCGGCAGCGCAGCAGTGGATTAAAGATCTGAAACGCTGGTCGGATGAAGGCGTGTTCCCACGTGAAATGTGGGGCGCGGCGGGCGGCGGTCAGTACAAGAGCATGGCGGACGATTTCGTGAACGGCAATATCGTGACCTATTTCTCCGGTAACTGGCTGTTGAACCAGTTCAGTAAGCAAATTGGCGACGGTTTTGACTGGAAAGTACTGCCTGCGCCTTGTAAAGAGAAGTGTATTTCAATGGGCGGCGCGACTTTCATCATGCCGTTCACCACCACCAAACACCCACAGGAAGTCGCCGAATTCATGGAGTGGCTGGGCAGCGAACCGCTGCAACGTGAGATCGCCGAGCGCTTCAATATCATCGTCGGCGCGGATATTGCCGATCTGCACTACCAGACCAAAGATAAGCACGTGATCGACGGCCTGAACACCGCACGCGAAGAGATCAAAAAGATCCCGTCTTACGTCTTCGACTGGGAACGCATGGAAAGTCTGGGCGCGAACGAGCTGTATCCCATCATCCTGACACGTTTTACCCAATACCTGAACGATCAGGTGTCGTTTGATGAGTACCTGCGCCTGACGTCAAACGATGTGAAGCGCCTCAATGAAACGATTGCGACGAATCAACAACAGCGGAAAAGCGCACCGTGAAATGGCAACTGAGGGAGATCGACATTGATGGCGATCGCCCCTTTGATCGGTCGCAGGAGCACGCGCTGTGTGAGCAGCGCTGGCCGAGGCAAAACCGCTATCTGCTAGTGACGGGCGGTTTTACCCGGCTGTTACATTGGCATGACGGCCTCCTGACCTGTCGCGGCGGCGACAGTTTTCCCATCGGCAACCCGGGCAGCCTGTCGCGGCTGGGACTGTGGGCGGTGCAGGAGATGCTTCAGGCCGTTGAGAGCATCACGCCGCTTACGCCACTCAGCGAAGCGCTGTTTCAACACTTCGATAAGCATGTCGATCGCGTGATCGACTGGTCAAAACAGGCGCAGGCTACCGATTACACCATGCTCGGGTATGTTGTGCTCACACACCCAGAGGATGCGCTGGCGGTGCAGTTGCTAACTCGCTGTGCCAGCGAGCTGGCTCTGCTGCTCAACAGCCTGCCAGACTCACAGACTGAAACCGTCAGCCTCAGCGGCGATCTGGCGGTGGCCTGTCTTCCTTATCTGAATTCAGGAGCACGCGCATCATGACGACATGGCTCTATGCAGGCGTGGATGGCGGCGGCACAGGCTGTCGGGCGCGTATTTATCGGGACGACGGTACACCACTCGGACACGGGCACGGCGGCCGCGCCAATCTGCTGCTCGGCGTGGAGAGCGTGCGCCAGTCGGTGGATGATGCCATCACACAGGCGTTGAAACATAGCGGGCTTTCACAGAATGACGCATGCCGTCTGAAAGTCGGACTGGCACTCGCCAGCGCGGAACATCGTACCGCCTACGAGGCTTTTCTGGCATTACCTCACCCTTATGCCACTCAGGTGCTCAATACCGATGCGCTCGGTGCCTGTCTGGCCGTCAATCAAGGAAAAGACGCGGGCGTGGTCATTGCCGGAACCGGCTCCTGTGGGCTGGCGTGGCAGAACCAGACGATTACGGCGTACGGCGGCCATGAGTTCCCGATTTCCGATCAGGGCAGCGGCGCACGCCTCGGGCTGGCGGCGCTGCAACACACCTATGATGTGCTACAAGGCTGGAGCGCACCGTCCGCGCTAAGTCAACACATCGACAACTTCTTTTCCGCCAGCGCAGCGCACGCACAGGCCGCCAACACGCTTTACGCGCTACAAACATTTAGCCAGCAGGCGAAACCGGGTGACTATGCGCAGTTCGCTCGCCGCGTATTTGACTGCGCTCAGCAGGACGATGCCGTTTCTCACGCGCTGCTGGCGCAGACGGCCAGCGAAATCAGCCTGCTGTTGGCCGCCGTGGCACGCCATGCCACGCCTCGCTTATCGCTCATGGGCAGCATTGGCCTACATATTCGTCCGTGGCTACCGGACGAATGGCAATCCCAACTCGCCGCCCCGATGGGTGATGCGCTCGACGGCGCACGATTGATTGCCTGTCATGATTATGCGTTATACAGCCATCCGTTATAAAAAATAAATAATGCCGGAGACATCAATGACATCACTCACTCGCAGAACCTTCGTCAAGCTCGGTGCAGGCAGCGCTATCACGCTAGCTGGCGGCTTTTTTCACGCGAACGCCGACGCAGAAACACCCGCCAGTCCGCTACGTATTGCCATTATTTCGGATGTCCACGTTCACAATATTTATGGCAACTACGATTTTGACGGCCTGCCCGATGCACAGACCGGAAAGAAGCTGACCATTCGCACCCTGAAAGATTCGGTGAATTCGACCCGCATCTTCAACGAGCCCTACTTTGCGCTGCTGGCCGCGCTGGACGAACTGGCAAAACAGCAGGTGAAATACGTCGTGCTGTCCGGCGATTATTCTGATGATGGCCAACAGCCTACGGTTGAAGGCATCGCCACCATCCTGACGCAGTATGAGCAACGTTACGGCATGCGCTTTTTCGCCACACCGGGCAACCACGATGTCAATCGTCCACAAGGGGATGACTCCTGGCAAAGAATGCTCAACGCCGACGGCACCAGCACGATGCTGAGTAGCAAACCCGGCGTTAAGCTTGGCGATGCGCAGGCGTTGATCGTCACCGCCAAGATGCAGGCACTCGGCTACGAACGCGGCCTGCCGCTGATGAAACCGTTTGGTTTCTTTAAGCGCGATGACTTCCTGCACTGGGAAACGCCGTTTGGCGACAGCGATGAACTCAGTAAACGCCAGTATCTCGCCCGCTCGCCGGACGGCAGCAAGCAGTGGAATATCGTGGATGCCTCCTATCTGGTAGAGCCGGAAGCAGGACTGTGGCTGCTTTCTATCGACGCCAACGTGTATCAGGTCAAAGACGGCCCGGAAAAACGTGAAGGTATTGAAGGTTACTCAACCAGCAGTAATACGGGCTGGAACGCATTGCTGACCGAGAAGCCGTTCATGCTGCCGTGGGTGAAGTCGGTGGTACAGCGGGCAAAAGCGCAGAATAAAAAGCTGCTAGTGTTCTCGCACTATCCGCTGGTCGATTTCCTCGACGGCACGGTAGAGGATGAAAAACAGCTCTTTGGCAGCAACAGTTTCATCAAGCGTACACCACGCCCGGAGGTGGCCGAACAGGCACTCGCGGCCGGAATCCGCCTGCACTTCAGCGGGCACCTGCACGTCAACGACACTGGCGTGTATCGCGGTTCACAGGGGACGCTGGTGAATGTGGCGGTGCCGTCACTGGCTGCTTATCCCCCAGCCATGAAGCTGGCGACGCTGCATAGCGATCGAGTCGATATCGACACGCTGGTTCTGCGCAACGTACCGCAGTTCAACCATCTGTTCCCGTTTTATCAGAAAGAGCTGGATCGCACTGGCGAACCGCTGGGCGATATTCTGAAAAGCCGCGATTATTACGACTTCCTGCATCATCATCTGGCCCTGCTGGTTCGCCAGCGTTTTCTGGTGAAAGACTGGCCGGAAGATTTATCCTCCCTTATCAACACGCTGAACTGTGCCGATCTGTTGTGGGTCGCGCAACAAAAAGAGCCGCTCAGCGCCAAAGCGTTGCCCGATGCCGCCCAGCGTAAACCGAGCGAGGTCGCAGGCACCGATGGGTTACAGGATATTTCTCTGCTTACGCTAGTGACCGACTGGTATTGCCTGCGCAACGGCAGCGATCTGGCCTGGCAGGATATTCCGGCGGCGCGGGTGAAACAGTATCGCGCACTGCTGGCGGCCTATACGCCGACGACCACACTGCCGCCGGACAGCCTGCAATACCGCTTCGGCCTGATGCTGAAAATTCTCGCCGGCTATATCAACGATGAGCCCGCCACCCGCTTTGTGGTTGATATGCAGGGGAATTTATCGGCGGTGTAATGTGTTCATGGAATTGGCTTTTAGTCACATTGGTTATGTAGAACTAGAGGTGGTTTCGTGCGCTTCAAACACCGTTCTCTTCATGCTACGTCGCAGCACGCGCCCGACATAGGGGGCTACGCCAGCCCCCTATGAACCCCGGCTTTTGGCGGAAATTATGCCGCTAAAGCGGTGCCTTCGTCGGTATCAGGCTTAACGGACCGCTTGCGACACGTTCCATACGTGGCGCAAGCTTTCGCCGCGTCCATGCGGCTCATCCTAAGCCTGCTATCTCCTCAGCATAATTTTTTACGCCGTGAAAAGAAGCGCCATCGCGATATAAGTTGGCTGGGTTTTGTCAGCTGTGTGGCGCACGAAATATTGCACTCCCGCCCCAGCAACCACTTACAACCAAACCTAATCGACTTACATACTTTTTTACCTATTGCCTCTACCCTCATCGCCAAAAAGTGATATGTTATAATATAACAATTGATATTTTTACCGATGATGATGACAAATTTTTACTCTCTTTCCGCGCTGAAGCGCGTGTTACTGGTTTCATTGCTGTTAGCGCTGCTGTGGCTGATGGTGGGGTGGGCGGTGATGTTGTCATGATTGCCCTACAGGAATTAGCCTTTGGCTACCGTGGTCAACCGCCACTCGCAACGCTCAGCGGCTGTTTTCATCAGGGATCGCTAACGGCGATTATTGGCGCGAACGGCACGGGAAAATCCACGCTGTTGAAAACGCTGGCAGGTTTGCTACCGCCGCTTTATGGCACGTTCAGCCTCGGTAATGACGGCAAAGAGAATGCTATCGGCTATTTGCCACAGCTTTCCGAATTCGATCGGCAGTTTCCAATTAACGTACGCGATCTGGTGCTCATGGGGTCGTTGCCCCATCGCGGGTTGTTACGCAGTATTAACACCCACTGGCACCGTAAAGCCATTGACGCACTCGACGCCGTCTCCATGGGAGATTTCGCCAACCGTCATATTGGTGTCCTATCCGGTGGGCAGCTACAGCGCGTGCTCTTCGCGCGGCTATTGCTGACACAGGCTCCGATTATTCTGCTGGATGAGCCTTTTACCGGTATCGATAGCCAAACCACGCAGACACTCTTGCAGATTATCAAGCAGCTTCACGCCGAAGGCAGAACCATTCTGGCCGTGTTACACGATATGGAGCTGGTTGATCAGCACTTTCCGGCTGTCTTGCAACTCACGCCGTGCGGCCATCGCTGGGGAGATGCTCAACCGATATTACATAGCCTGCGCAAGGCAGACAGCGATACGCCAGCGCTCAGGATCGTCACGTCATGATGCTATTTCACCTCATTACTTCTCCTTTTGCCGAGTTCGGTTTTATGCGCCGTGCGCTGGTTGGCTGTCTGGTATTAACGCTGAGCGCCGCGCCGCTGGGCTGTTTCCTGCTGTTGCGGCGCATGAGCCTGATTGGCGATGCGCTATCGCATGCGGTATTACCCGGCGTGGCAATCGGCTATCTCATTTCCGGGATGTCACTGCTGGCAATGGGAATCGGTGGCTTTATTGCCGGACTATCCGTCGCTATGCTCTCCGGCTTTGTCACCCGCCACACAGAATTAAAAGAGGACGCCAGCTTTGCGGGATTTTACCTCGGTTCGCTGGCGCTTGGCGTCACGCTGGTTTCACTGCGTGGCTCCAGCATTGACCTGCTGCATGTCCTGTTCGGATCGATTTTGGCGGTGGATCGCGCCGCGCTGATCGACATTGCGTTGATCGGATCGTCGTCCTTGCTGGTGCTGGCGGTGATCTATCGGGCGCTGGTGATTGAATCGTTTGACGTGACCTTCCTGCGCATCAGTTCAGGGCGCTATCGAGCGCTGATCCACGGCCTATTTCTGTCGCTGGTGGTGCTGAATCTGGTCGCAGGATTCCAGCTGCTAGGCACACTGATGACGGTCGGCATGATGATGCTGCCTGCCGCCAGCGCACGATTTTGGACACAGCGCCTGCCCGTCATGCTCGGGATTGCGGTGCTGCAAGGAATGGTTGCCAGCCTGATCGGGCTGCTGTGGTCTTACTATGCCGAGCTACCCGCCGGGCCCGCCATTATCCTGACGATGACACTATTTTTCTGTTTCTCGGTCTGTGTGGGTCACCACGGTGGACTGCTACGCCAACGCCGTTGACCTACTGTTTGTCATTTCTCGTTATCTGCAACTTTTGTGAGGGAAGAATGAAACGTTCACTGTTAGCTATTGCGTTATCCAGCCTGCTGCTTAGCCCACTGGCAATGGCAAAGAATCTTGATGTTGTTGCCAGCTTTTCCGTACTTGGCGATATGGTCAGTCACATCGGCGGCGATCGCGTCACCGTGATCGATCTGGTCAAGCCGAATGGCGATCCGCATGAGTTTGAACCATCGCCAAAAGACAGCAAAACGCTGGCTAACGCCGATCTGGTTTTCGTTAACGGGCTGGGTCTGGAAGGCTGGATCGATCGTCTCGTCACTGCCTCTGGCTACCGTGGTGAGGTCATCACGGCATCTAACGGCATTGAAACTCGCTCAATGGTGGAAGATGGCAAAACCGAAACCGATCCGCATGCCTGGAACAGTATGAGCAACGGTGTGATCTACGCGCACAACATCGTCAGCGCGCTGGCAAAAGCCGATCCCGCTAATGCCGATTACTATCGTCAGCAGGGGGACGCCTACATCAAACAGTTGCAGGAATTGGATCGCTACGCGAAGAAAACCTTTGCCGACATTCCACCGGAAAAACGCAAAGTGCTAACCAGCCATGACGCATTCGGCTACTTCAGCCAGGCCTATGACGTGAAGTTCCTGTCGCCCGTGGGCTACTCTACCGAGTCCGAAGCCAGCAGCAAAAAAGTGGCCTCGTTGATTAAGCAAATCAAGCAAGAGAAGGTGAAAAGCTACTTCATTGAAAACCAGACCGATGCCCGCCTGGTGAAGCAAATCGCCAATGCCAGTGGTGCACAACCCGGCGGTGAGCTGTATCCAGAAGCCTTAACCGACACGTCCGGCCCGGCAGCAACCTATACAGCGGCATTTAAGCACAACGTCGACACCCTCGCCGCTAGCATGAAATAAGCCTCATTTCTGCCAGCGCCACGCCGCTGGCAGGAAACGTCTCTCTGCCCCGCCCTCCGTAAAAAATTCACTACACTTAACCAGTACGACTTTTCCAAGGGGGGATCGATGACATCGCAATCTTTCAGCAACAACGAGTTACGCCAGAAGCTGCGCGGGCTATGGTTTCTTGAGTCCTTCATTGATGTACTGGGTGACGGCAGTGTGATTCATATGATGGGAAAAGAGGCGACTGGCTACATTCAGTATACCGACGATAACTGGATGACAGTGCAAATCATGGGCAGTGACAGGGAGCCCTACGATACGGGTATCATGACGGGTGGCTCGGCGGAGCAGCTGATGCAGGCCGCAGCCACCTACTTCGCCTATGCTGGCCGTTATGAAACCAATGATGCCGAACAGACCGTCACGCACTATCTGGACTATTGCCTTATTCCGAATTGGATTGGCTCCAGCCAGTTGCGCTACGCGCGGTTCAGTGAAAACGACACGCGTCTTTTTTTAACCACGGATCCGATGACGCTCAACGGCGTGGTGCATAAACCTGAGCTCAACTGGCGACGGCAATCGGCCTGACATCCCGCGTCAGGCACAAACCCGACTTACACTAGCGTCAGATTGAACGTTTTGCCTTTCAACTGCGCCTGCACTTCGGGCGCTAACGCGCTGTCGGTAACGATATCCGTCAAATCCGATAAAGGCGTAACGCAGAACAGCGAATACGCACCGTATTTACTGCTGTCCGCCAGCAATATACGACGACTGGCATTCGCGCCGAGATCTTGCTTCACACCCGCTTTCTCTTCCGTCGGCGTGGTGACACCTTTATCCAGGCTCCACGAGTTACAGCTGATAAATGCAATATCCGGGTAAATGCTGCGTAATAGACGGCGGCCGTGTTCACCAATACAGGATTGGCTGCTGTCATCAATACGCCCACCGATGATCGTCACTTCGATTTGCTTGAACTCAGACAAGAACAGCGCGATTTGTAAATCGGCGGTAATCACGCGTAGTGGCAAGTGCGTCAGATTCCGCGCCAGCTCGAGCATGGTCGTTCCCGCATCCAGCACCACTGCACTGCCCGGCTTAACCAGCGTCGCAGCATAGCGAGCTATCGCCTGCTTCTCCTGAAGGCTACGATGTAATTTCTCATTCGTGGTCGGCTGGGAAGGAATAAAACGGTTGAGCGTCACGCCACCGTGACTACGGCTAATCACCCCCTGCTCGTCCAGCTTGATCAAGTCACGGCGGATCGTCGCCGGAGAAGCGTCGATCACGGACACCAGCTCATCTACCGTCACCAGATTATGGCTTTTCAGATAATCCATAATCTGATCAAGACGGCTCTGCCCTCTTACTTTATCCCCGCTCATGCGGAAAGCATCGGTTAATGTAGGATCCACGGCGATATCCATCTTGCTGTTGTTAGCGATATATTCTTGCTTGCAGGATACCAGAAACCTTCCCAACCGCGGGAAGGAAGATATCCTGCAATGCGCACTGTATCGCGTTTTATTCGCTTACAAAACCGTACTGACAGCGGCGGTCATCACCGTCAATCAGGCCAGTTGCATCGCGAGCTGGATAGAGATCGCCATGCTTTCGCACTTCGCTTTACCTGTCCAGGCAATGTCAAACGCCGTGCCATGGTCAGCCGACGTGCGGATAAACGGCAGCCCAGCAGTGATGTTCACACCATCATAGAAGCCCAGCAGCTTGAGCGGGATGTGCCCCTGATCGTGATACATCGCCACCACCATGTCGTACTGGCCTTCATACGCCTGCAAATAGACCGTATCCGGCGGGCACGGGCCATAAACATCAATACCCTTGGCCTTCATCGCTTCAACCGACGGCGACACGATTTTGATCTCTTCGTCACCAAACAGACCATTCTCACCCGCATGCGGGTTAACCCCAGCAACGGCGATACGCGGGTGCGTAAAACCGACGCGTTTGAGGAAAACATCTGCCATTTCGATCACGGTTTCCACGCGATCGCGGTTCAGCGTATCCAGGAATTTACGCAGCGCGATGTGCGTTGAAACATGGATAACCTTCAACTTATCGGTATACAGCACCATCGCATAATCGCGACTATTGGTCAGCTTAGCCAACAGTTCGGTGTGGCCAGGATAAAGATGGCCTGCCGAGTGCAGCGCTTCTTTATTCAGCGGCGCAGTCGCAATCGCGTGGACTTCACCCGCCATCGCCAGTTCGGTCGCTTTCTTGATGCAGCGGTAAGCCAAATCACCCGCCTGAGCCTGAACGACACCTGGCTTCAGCGCCTGTGGATCTTCCAGCGGCTCATCAATCATGTTGATTACGCCCGGCGCGAATACCGCGTCAGCCGGTTTATCAATAATTTTCAGCTCTACGGCTGGCGCCACGTTCAATGCCAGAATACGTCGCATCGTCTGTACACAACCCACCACCACAGCGGATGCGCCGGAAAGCTCGCCTTCGGCCAGAGATTTGATAATAATTTCCGGTCCAATCCCTGCCGGATCACCCATCGTTACCGCAATAATTTTACTCACTGACCTTCTCCTCAATAAAACGTAAAACGTCGAGCAAAGTAGTTTCGTTGCCAAAACCCCCCGCTTTAGTCATCACAGGGGTCGTGCCGACAACGCTGTTCAGCAGGTATCCCCAGGGCACGCAGGATGCGATTTGCCCCTTAATCTGAAAGCCGGTAGCACCCAGTGCCGTTGCCACGGCAATCGCAATGTCACCACCGGATAAATACAGCCCACCCGGCAGACGTCGGTTAGCACTGTCGGCTGTCAGGCTGTCTAGCGCCTGAACAATGCTGCGCGTAAGTTCCCCCAGATAGTGGCTGATCGTTTCGCCAAGCTGCTGTCGGCTAAGTCCGAGCTGCTGGCACCGCGCATCGATCTCGAAGCGCTGATTTTCGTTGTGACAGGTACGAATGATGCAATGCTGGCCGTTCATCAGCGCCCTTGCCGCTTCCCGACACTGGGACGCCATGACGGTGGATGAATCGGGTGAAAAGAGCGCGTTGATGTCAATCTCAACCAGTGCGACATCGCTGCGCAACCGAGCGGCCGCAATCTGTTTTTGAGCGATATCACTCATAGACCCTACGACAGCCAGCAGCGGCTTTTCGGTGTTGTGCGTAAAATCCTGCGCAGTCGCTAGCGCTTCGCTCAGGCCTGCCGAGCCGACCAGCAAGGGCCGAAACGGCAATGCTCTGGCAGCATTAACGATATGTGTCAGATCGTCCTGTACGTCCGTATCAAGAATAATCAGACGGGTGCCCTCGTCCGACAACTGCTGCAAGCGGTGGGCTAAATTGGCCTGACGGACGTCATCAAGGTGTATCTCCGCTACCGGTAAAGCGGTTTGCTCCGCCAGACGGGCGGCGATAGAAGCCGAGGCCACTGGCGTTTTTGGATCGCTGGCAAATTCCGTGTCGGTAAGCAGGCGACCATTAATCCAGACTTCACCTTTTCGGGTAACGCGTCCCAGCATCGGCGACGCGGCGGCAATCAGCGCGACGGGCACGTCAGCCGCAGACAGCGCGGCGGCAACTTCCGCGCCCAGATTCCCACGCAGCGTCGAGTCAATCTTCTTGATAATCCAGCCTTGTCCACCCGCCGCCTGCCAGGCGGCTACCGCGTCTGC
This sequence comes from Pectobacterium zantedeschiae, assembly GCF_004137795.1. Taxonomy (GTDB): domain Bacteria; phylum Pseudomonadota; class Gammaproteobacteria; order Enterobacterales; family Enterobacteriaceae; genus Pectobacterium; species Pectobacterium zantedeschiae. The sequence continues at coordinate 384,581 of NZ_NWTM01000002.1, read as the reverse complement.
GGTACGTTGGGATGCCACGTCATCGCGCGCCGCACGGCTATCGGTGTTGATTACCACGGCATCGCCCAGTAAATCCGCATGCAGTTTATTAACGTCAAATACAACGCTAACCCGAGCGCCATGCTGCGCAAGACCGACGCCTGCATCATTGGCTCCCGTAAAGTCATCAGCGACAACTAATACCTGTTCTGCTGATTGCGGCACGTTTGGCATACCTCATCCCCGGTTCATGATTACTTGATAATGATTATATTGAATCACATTTGATTATATGTGAGCAACATCAAATTATTTAAAAGGAATTTCACCTATAAATTATCACCACGATGTGGCAAATGGCGTTTAGTTGTGACTAAAAACACTCCATTTGACTGAAAGTAATCACCATCGCAACCATTATCATAGTGATAACGCTCTGGCGAAGAAGAGAAAAGGCAAGGTAATAAGCATGAATATCAATAGCACTATCCTCAGCGGTTACCGGGTGCTTCAGGACATCAGTCACCTGTTGGCAGGGAAACAGCACGTTTTATTTGTCACCGACAAAAACATCGTCGGGCTGCCTGACGTTCAGGCGCTGATCGCACAAGTTAAGCAAGCTGTTCCGCAGGTTCTGTTGGTTGATAATGTGCCTGCTGAACCAAGCCAGCACGACGTTGCCCACATACTGAGTCAGCTCACACAAACCCAGACCGATCTGGTCATCGGCGTGGGGGGCGGCAGCGTACTGGATGTGGCCAAACTGCTTTCTGTGCTGTGCGCAGGTGATGACACCGTCACGCTGGATAGCCTGCTGGCTGGAGAAAAGCCGACTCGCCGCACGACATCCCTGCTTATTCCAACTACGGCGGGAACGGGCTCAGAAGCCACGCCGAATGCCATTCTGGCGATCCCAGAAAAAGAGACCAAGGTCGGCATTATTACGCCAGTGATGCTGCCGGACTATGTTGCGCTGGTACCGGAACTGACCATCAGCATGCCGTCACATATCGCGGCCTCAACGGGTATCGATGCGCTCTGCCATCTGATCGAGTGTTTCACCTCAACGATTGCCAACCCGGTCAGCGACAACTACGCGCTGATTGGCCTGAAGAAACTGTTTGCCAACCTTGAAACGTCTGTGCGCGAACCGGGAAATCTGGAAGCGAAGCTGAATATGCTGTGGGCATCCTATTACGGTGGCGCCGCCATTGCCCACTCCGGTACGCATCTGGTTCACGCCATGTCTTACCCGCTAGGCGGCAAGTACCACATTCCACACGGCGTAGCGAACGCCATCCTGCTCGCTCCTTGCATGCGTTTCGTGCAAGACGCCGCACAGGACAAATTCGCTCAGGCATATGACCTGCTGCCGGATGCCGATCTGACGCTCGGTACCGCGGAAAAAGCGCAGGCGCTGGTGACCTATTTCAGCGAGTTGGTCAAACGGCTCAATCTGCCCAACACCTTACAACAGCTCGGCGTGGAAAAAGACCACCTGCCGTATCTGGTTGATGCCGCGTTACAGGTTCAGCGCCTGATGAAAAACGTGCCGACACAGGTCAGCGCCGACGATGTCCGCGAGGTTTATCTGACTCTGTTTTAAAAGCGCGGCTCTAAACAGCTTATTTCGTTCGTTTAGGCATAGAGATACACGGGGCGACCACAGAGGTGAGGCGTCCCTGCGGGAACCTCCCACTGTGTTTCCCCTAAAAACGGGCTTAAGTGAACAGCATTAGGCTTTAAACAGCGCGGTTTTGAATAGAACGATTTTAAGTTTTCATCTTTTTGATTACGTATCACGAGGAAGAACAATGAGCAAAAATATTACCGGCGTCCTGACCGCCATCGTCACGCCGTTTGATAACCAGGGCGAATTTAATCCCGCAGCCATGCGTCTTCAGGTTCAGCGCCAGATGCGCTACGGCAACGGTATTTTCTGTAACGGCACCAACGGTGAGTTTTTCGTTCTGCACACCGATGAGAAAGTCGCCGTCACGGAAACCTGCGTTGATGAAGTTGCCGGAAAAGTGCCGGTTGTCGGCCACATCGGTGAAATCTCCACGCGGGAAACCATCAAGCTCGGCAAGCGCATCGCCGCGCTGGGTGTTGATGCCGTTTCGGTCATCACCCCGTATTTCATTCCACTCAAACAGGAAGAACTGATAGCCCACTACACCGCCGTCGCCGATGCGCTGACTGTGCCGGTGTTTCTCTACAACATTCCTGCACGCACGGGGAATACGCTGGCGCCGGAAACCGTCCGCACGCTGGCGGATCACCCGAACATCATCGGCATCAAAGACAGCGCAGGCAGCTATGAAAGCCTGAGCGGTTATGTGCAAGCGGTGAAAGGTGTACAGGGCTTTAACGTACTGAATGGCCCAGACTCGCTCATTCACCAGGGCTTCGTTGACGGCTGCTCCGCCTGTATTTCCGGGTTGGCTAACGTGGCACCGGAACCGATCAGTCAGATTTGGCACCGTTTCCATGCTGGTGACATTGAAGGCTCGCGTCAGGCACAAGAACAAGTTGCCGAATTGCGTAAGACGCTGTACGCCATCGCGTTCTCACCTGCCGTGGTGAAGAAAGCGCTGGCGATCATGGGTGAAGACGTCGGCGTCAGCCGCTATCCGATCCAGTTTTCCGCACAGGATGAAGACAACATCCGCAACATACTTAACCAATTCTCGCAGTAACAGAGAAATTACAATTTCCACTTATAGGCCGAGAAGATATGAACCATTTTAATTTTACCGACACCCTCATTATCATTGGGATGATTGTGTTCTATATCGCATTCACCTCATGGTTGACGCTCAAATTACGCAGTAAATCCAGCTCCGAATTTATGGAAGGCTCACGCGCGCTGCCGGCTTTTATCGTCGGTGTCCTGCTGATGACCGAATTCATCGGTGCCAAATCCACGGTAGGTACGGCGCAATCTGCCTTTGAAAATGGTATTGCCGCGTCATGGTCTGTGATTGGCGCGGCCATCGGCTTCCTGCTGTTCGGGATGATTCTGGTCAAAAAAATCTACAACACGGGCAAAGTCACCATTTCCGGTGCGATTGCTGAGAAATACGGAACATCGACCAAAAACATCATTTCAATCATCATGATCTATGCTTTGTTGCTGGTAAACGTGGGTAACTACGTCAGTGGCGCGGCAGCCATCTCGACCGTGTTGAAAATTTCTCTGCCCGTTGCCGCCCTGATCACCGCCATCGTCAGTACGTTTTACTTTTACTTTGGCGGCTTAAAAGGCGTGGCTTACGTGACATTGATTCACAGTGCCGTGAAATATGTCGGCGTCATGATCATTTTGTATGTAGCGTTGAAAATGACCGGCGGCATCACCCCAATGATTGAAAAAATGCCGGATTACTACTGGACATGGGATGGTAAAATTGGTGCCAGTACTATCTTTGCCTGGCTGATAGGTACCATCGGTTCGATCTTCTGTACCCAATTCGTCATTCAAGCCATTTCAGCTACCAAGGATGCAACATCGGCAAAACGCGCCACCTGGGTCGCTTTCTTCTTCTGTATGCCAATTGCGATTGCGATTGCCGTCATCGGTGTTGCAGCGAAGTTTGCTCACCCAGAAATCAACAGCCTGTATGCGATGCCTATCTTCCTGCAAGATATGAATCCGTGGGTCGCTGGTCTGGTGACAACCTCGCTGGTTGCATCAATCTTCATCAGCGTGAGTACCGTAGCACTGGCGATCGCCTCACTGATCGTGAAAGACTTTTACGTCCCGTACTACAAGCCGACGCCAGAAAAAGAGATGAAAATGACGCGTGTATTCTCGCTCATTATCGGATTCGCGCCGTTAATTTTCGTCCTGCTGGTGCCTGAAGTTCTGAAGCTGTCGTTCTTTACCCGCGCCATCCGTCTGTCGATTTCCGTGGTTGCGGTGATTGCGTTCTATCTGCCGTTCTTTAATAGCACCCGCGGAGCAAATGCCAGCCTGATCTCAGCCTGCGTAGCCACCTCTGTCTGGTACATACTCGGCAACCCATACGGTATCGATAACATGTACGTCGCATTGGTTACCCCTGCCGTCGTCATGCTGCTCGATCGTCTGATTCCGAATAAAGCGCACAAAATCAAAATCTCTCAAACTGAAAATAAATCAGGAGCCTGAGTCATGAGTAGCGAAACCATTACTGTGGAACGTAGCGGAAAAATTCATCACGCAGAAGGCGATGCCGCGCGTCTGGATGCCTACATTCCATCGGAATGTCCGCAGAACCATGCGGCCAACCTGCTCCATCTGCCGAACGGCGATGTGCTGTGCGTCTGGTTCGGCGGTACACAAGAAGGGATTGCGGATATCTCTATCTACATGTCTCGTCTGGCGAAAGGCAGTGATAACTGGAGTAAAGCCGCTAAGCTGTCTGAGGATGCTACGCGTTCTGAACAGAACCCAGTACTGTTCCTCGCACCGGACAACGTCTTGTGGCTGCTGTACACCGCGCAAAAATCGGGTAACCAGGACACTGCGATTGTGCGCTATCGCCAGTCCACGGATTTGGGTGCCACTTGGGGTGAGATCGGCACATTGCTCGATCAACCCGGCACCTTTATCCGCCAGCCCATCACCGTACTGGAAAACGGCGACTGGCTGCTGCCTGTGTTCTACTGCCGCGTTCAGCCGGGTGAAAAATGGGTCGGTAACGACGATAACAGCGCCGTGAAAATTTCCAGCGACCAGGGGAAAACCTGGCGGGAATATCCAGTGCCAAACAGCACGGGTTGTGTACACATGAACATCACGCCGTTGCATGACGGCACGCTGCTGGCGATGTACCGCAGCCGCTGGGCTGATTTCATCTATCAGAGTCGTTCAACGGATGGCGGTAAAACCTGGTCAGAGCCGGTAGCAACCGACTTACCGAACAATAACTCGTCCATTCAGGTGACTACGCTGAAAAACGGCCATCTCGCGCTGGTGTTCAATCATATGAGCGCCGCCGACGCCACCGAGCGCCGTCTGTCGCTGTACGATGAAATCGAGGATGAAGAAGACAAAGCCAGCGATGCCAAAATGCCGGAAGTACAAGCCGGTGGTCGTAGCGCTTTCTGGGGTGCACCGCGTGCGCCAATGACGCTCGCCATTTCGGAAGACGGCGGTAAAAGCTGGCCGTGGCAGCGCAACATCGAAGTAGGTGACGGATATTGCATGACCAATAACTCAACGGAGAAGTTGAACCGCGAGTTCTCTTATCCCAGCGTCAAGCAGGCGCCGGACGGTAAGCTGCACGTAGCGTTCACCTACTTCCGCCAGGCGATAAAGCACGTCGTGGTAAGTGAAGAGTGGGTCAAGGCGGGTTAAGTCTGTCACTCCTTTAGAATCTGAGATACACGGAGCGACCACGGGGCGAGGCTTCCCTACGGGAACCTCATCCCCGTGTTTCTCCTAAAAATAGGCTTAAGGTAAAACCACGCTGCTTTTTTCTCTTTTCCAGCGGGGTTTTCTCCCCGCTATGCCCTGAATAATTCGAGTTTCAGGACAAACGTTAACGTTTGAACAACGCACATGCAACTTGAAGTATGACGGGTATATTTTCAGGACACTATAATGATTGCAGGAAACCTAAACGCGCTCAAACTCGCCACGCTGCCCGATGCACTGTGGACTATTCTGTCCGCGCCGGGCATGTCGTTGGCTGAACTGAATGCGCTGCCCGAAGGCCGTTATCAGCAAGAAGGAGCCGAATGGTTTTACAACATCGGCACCGTGAATACCGCGCCACGCGCCACACGTCATACCGAATTTCACAGCAACTATCTCGATATTCAACTGATTCTGGAAGGCGAGGAGATTATCGGTTACGGTCTGAATGATGTGCATGGTCAGCCCGCGGTAGAGCGGAAACCAGACCTCTATATTCTGGATAACCCACAGGTGCCGCATCAGATCCATCTGCGGGCAGGCGACTTCGTCACCTTCTATCCAGGAGAAGCCCATCAAGCGCTGTGTGCGATTAACGACAGCCCTGCACCGGTCAAAAAAGCCGTGTTCAAAATCCCCGTCACGTCGTTGTATTAAAATGGTTATCCCCTAAATAATTCGAGTTGCAGGAAGGCGGCTTGAAGTATGACGGGGATGCATTAAGGAGACATTGCATGTCAGCTACAGCCCCTAAACACGCTCTGATTACCGGCAGCAGCTCGGGGATCGGTGCCGCCATCACACAAAAATTACTGGCTGAAGGCTGGCGAGTTACCGGCCTGTCACGCAAGCCGGGTGACTATTCACACCCCCACTTTACCCATCGCGCGGTGGATATCATGGATACGCTCGCGCTGACTGCCATTCTGGACGAGATTGTACAGGTTGATGCCGTTATCCATGCCGCTGGCATTATGAAATCTGCCCCACTCGGCCAGCTTTCGCTGGAGGACGGTGAAACACTGTGGCGATTGCATATCAATGCGGCGCAGGTACTTGCCGACCGTCTGGTCGATAAACTGCCGCAAGGTGGCAGAATCGTGCTGCTGGGTAGCCGCACATCTAGCGGTTCGGCAGGACGTAGCCAGTACGTTACGACAAAATCCGCGATGATCGGCATGGCGAGAAGCTGGGCAGCGGAACTGGCTCCGCGCGGTATTACGGTAAACATCGTCGCGCCGGGTGCAACAGAAACGCCAATGCTGACGATGCCGGGCCGCCAGAGTTCTCCTCCAAAGCTGCCGCCGATTGGCCGCTTCATCCAGCCACAGGAAGTGGCCGATCTGGTAGGTTACCTACTCTCCCCTTCTGCGGCAGCCATTACTGGCCAGCAGTTGGTGATATGCGGTGGCGCATCACTGTAGCGCACGGTTTCCATTATTACAGGCCAATTCTATTAAGCGTAAATTGGCCTGAATTCTCTTCCCTTCTGTAGTCTCCCCGCAAATGTAATTATATTGCACACACCCACTTCTATTTATTACAAATACATTCAATGGGAATAATTAACAAAATAATAATACAAAATAACCATCGAATAAAACAGAATGAATTGATCTTAGTCAATTAACTAACAGCGTTATTCAGCGCCATTAGTTAAATAGTGTATACACTATATTGAAAGCCTAACCCCCAAAGAGAGATCATTAAAAAACAAAATCAATTAATTAATAAAACGGAAGAGTAAACATAATGATACTCTGTTAATAACACGGAAGAACGCCCATGAAATATAAAAAATATCCATTCGTTTTTATGTAGCAAAATTATCAGCATAATAAAAAACACTATTAATAAAAAAACCAATACAAACATCAACATTCAGGCAAAGACCTTACCTGCCTATTCCGCATTTTCGGTATTGCATTTCTCTTATTACCCTTTATTGAATCAGAAAAAATAACAGTAGGAGACTTTCGTATGGATAATGACACGCTAGCGCCAGACACAAGCCATTTTTCACTCGGTAGCAGCATATTGAATACCGAAAAAATGGTCAGACGGAATGACAGCAAAAAATCCCCCGCTGATGACATGTTAGCGGAGCAAGAAATGCTTACGCCACGTATGCAACGCCTGCGCACACACTATTTGGAGGCGCGTCCCAGCATCTCTATTTATCGTGCAGTAGCTTTTACAGAAGTCGCGAAAAATAACCCTGGATTGCCGCCGATTCTGCTACGAGCGAAGTCCTTCCGTAGAGCCTGCGAAACCGCCCCCATCCTGATTCAGGATGAAGAACTGATCGTCGGGCATCCCTGCGGCAAACCCCGCGCGGGAGCCTTTTCTCCTGATATTGCCTGGCGCTGGGTGTGGGACGAATTGGATACCATGAGCACGCGGCCTCAGGATCCATTTCAGATTTCAGAAGAAGATAAAAAAACGATCCGCGAAGAAATCGCCCCATTCTGGCAAGGTCGATCGCTCGATGAAGTGTGCGAAGCACAATATCGTGAAGCAGGCCTCTGGGAGTTCAGCGGAGAAACCTTTGTCAGCGATCTCTCTTATCACCAAATCAACGGCGGCGGCGATACTTGCCCAGGTTACGACGTATTGCTCTTCACGAAAGGGATGAAGGGCATCAAAGCAGATGCACAGAAAAAACTGGCTGAACTGAGTATGGAAGACCCGGCGCATATCGATCGTATCTATTTCTATAAGGCGGCGATTGAAACCTGCGATGGCGTCATGGCCTATGCCAGCCGCATCGCAGCACAGGCACGTGAACAAGCAGCACAGGAAGACAATGCCTTACGGCGTGCTGAACTGCTGATGATTGCCGACGTCAACGAGAACGTACCTGCCAATCCTCCGAAAACGTTGCAGGAAGCTCTGCAAAGTATTTGGACGCTGGAATCTTTGTTCGAAATTGAAGAAAACCAGACCGGTATTTCGTTAGGACGCGTCGATCAATACTGCTACCCGATGTATGAAGCCGACATTCAATCTGGTCGCCTGACCCGCGGACAGGCGCTGGAACTGCTACAGATGTTCATTCTGAAATGTGCGGAACTGATGTGGATGTCCAGCGAAAGCGGCGCGAAATATTTCGCTGGCTATCAGCCATTCATCAACCTGACGGTAGGCGGACAGAAACGTAGCGGGGGCGATGCCTGTAACGATCTGACTTACCTGATTATGGATGCGGTGCGTTTTGTGAAAGTGTATCAGCCTTCACTCGCCTGCCGGATTCATAATCAATCGCCGCACGAGTACATGGAAAAAATTGTCGATGTAGTCAAGTCCGGCATGGGTTTCCCAGCATGTCACTTCGATGATTCCCATATCAAGATGATGCTGCGCAAAGGCTTCGATTTTGACGATGCACGCGATTACTGTCTGATGGGCTGTGTAGAACCGCAAAAATCGGGCCGAATTTATCAGTGGACATCAACGGGCTATACGCAGTGGCCTATCGCCATTGAATTCGTGTTAAACCGTGGACGCATGATTCTGTTCGATCGTATTCAGGGATTGGACACCGGCGAATTGAGCACGCTGGACACCTTTGAGGCTTTTGATCGCGCAGTGAAAGCGCAGATCGCACACATTATCCGTCTGTCGGCGATTGGCACGGTGATCAGTCAGCGCGTACATCGTGATATCGCGCCCAAGCCACTGATGTCCCTGCTCGTGGAAGGCTGTATGGAAAAAGGTCAGGACGTGGCCGCTGGCGGTGCATTAATCAATCATGGGCCTGGACTGATATTCTCTGGATTAGCCACCTATGTCGACTCCATGGTAGCCATTCGGAAACTCGTTTATGAGGATCGTAAATACACACTGGAGCAGATGCGTGACGCTCTACTGGCTAACTTTTCAGGCTATGAAATGCTGCACAGAGACTGCCTGAATGCGCCGAAATTCGGTAATGATGACAACGCCGTTGACCAATTCGCGCGTGATATTACCGAATGGACAGAACGTGAATGCCGCCAATACAAAATGCTCTATTCCACCTTTAGCCATGGCACCTTATCTATCTCCAACAATACGCCGATCGGCGCATTAACCGCAGCCAGCGCAAACGGACGTCTGGCATGGACGCCGCTCTCCGATGGAATCAGCCCAACTCAAGGGGCAGACAAAAAAGGGCCGACGGCAAGCATCAAATCGGTCAGCAGAATGAATGTGGAAAGCATGAATATAGGCATGGTGCATAACTTCAAATTCCTTAAAGGCATGCTGGACACGCCAGAAGGCCGTAACGGGCTTATCACCCTGCTGAGAACGTCCTCCATTCTGGGTAATGGGCAAATGCAATTCAGCTACGTCGACGATGAGGTGTTGAGAAAAGCACAGCAAACCCCAGAAAAATACCGCGATTTAATCGTCCGCGTAGCTGGCTACAGCGCGTACTTCGTTGAGCTATGCAAAGAGGTTCAAGATGAAATCATTAGCCGCACCATGATTGAAAAATTCTGAACCATCAGCAGACGAATATGAGTAAAGCGCACACCTTGAACAAGGACGTTTTCTTGCCGCAGGCGGGATGAAATGTGGAGGGTAAGATGGAATCAGCAAAAGAAATCACGGGTCGAATATTCAATATTCAGAAGTATTCGATCTACGACGGCGATGGCGTCCGTACGCTGATCTTTATGAAAGGCTGTAATATCCGCTGCCCCTGGTGCGCCAATCCAGAAGGAATACGTCGCGCCTATCAAATCCTGTTCTCGCCTGATAAATGCCTGCACTGTGGCAAATGTGCTGAGGTGTGTCCCCGCGGCATCCACACGCTGATCGCGGATGAATGTGGCCCACGATTGCATCATATCGACCGCACCATTCAATGCACAGGCTGCCGAAAATGTGAGGCGGCATGTCCCTCCAATGCCCTCGATATCGTAGGACAAGATATGACCGTCGCAGAATTGATGGCCGTCATCATGCAGGACTACAGCTTTTATGAGTCTTCCGGCGGCGGCGTCACACTCAGCGGTGGAGAGGTAAGCCTGCAAACGGATTTTGCCGTTGCACTCCTTCGGGCATGCAAACAAAAGATGATCAATACCGCAGTGGAAACACAGGGGACAACATCAATATCCCACTATGACCAACTGGCAGCGGTAACGGATATGTTCCTCTTCGATATTAAACATATCGACACATATCAGCATAAGGCGCTGTTTGGTATAGGAAATGAGAACATACGGCGTAATCTGGAGCATCTGGTCGAGTTGGGCGCCGATATCGTTATTCGTATGCCGTTAGTTCGCGGATACAACGATTCGTATGACGCCATCACGGGCGCGATTCAGTACGTAAAAAAGCTAGCAAAACGCGGTAATGTCAGACGCATCGACATCCTGCCCTACCACCAGCTAGGCCGCAAAAAGTACGAAAGACTAGGCATGATTTATCCAATAAAGACAGATCCAAGCTACAACGAGGAGGAGTTAAATCGTTTAGATGCTTTCTTTGGCGAGTTTGATTTCGACATTCGTCTGGTCCGTCATTAAAGAAAAAACCAGACCCTAAATAATTCGAGTTTCAGGACAAAACGTATTCGTTTTGAACAGCGCTTGCGCTGATCCCAACGGGGGCAAAGTCCACATCAGTGGGCCGAGTAGCATACGTGTAACTTGAAGTATGACGGGTATTCTTAACACCACATATCAGGAGCAATACTATGTCACTCAGAAAGAGGTCATGGCTTTGGATGTTATTAGTCATTTTGTCAGAAACGTCTGCCACCTCCACGTTAAAAATGTTTGATAATAGCCAAGGGATGACAAAAATAGCGCTATTGGCCGTTATTATTCTGCTGTACTGCGTTTGTTATTATTCACTCTCAAAAGCCGTAAAACATCTTCCGGTGGGGTTAGCCTACGCAACCTGGTCCGGCACGGGTATTTTATTGGTTTCAACGCTCAGTATTATTTTTTACGGACAGCACCCTGATATCCCAGCAATCGTTGGAATGATCGTGATTGCCGCCGGCATAACGATCATGAACCTCTTTTCTAAAATGGGTGTGGATGAACAGCCTGAAAAACTGAATAGCAGTAACCAGAGTCAGCCATTAGAAACAAAAGTCATTCACTGAAAATAAGGAGACTCATCATGTTCAACGGATTCTTATGGTTGGCACTTTCGATTGGCTCAGAAATTACCGGCACATCGATGATAAAAAAAACCGATGGATTTAAAAGACTTTCACCTTCCATTATCGTTATTCTCGCCTACTGTCTTTGCTATTTTTCGTTAACACGTGCGATGGGCTATTTACCGGTGGGGATTGCCTATTCGTTATGGTGCGGCTTTGGCATCGTCGGCGTAACATTTATTTCGATGCTACTTTATAAACAGAAACCCGATTTACCCGCTGTATTTTCAATGGCGCTCATTATCAGCGGGGGCATTATCATGAACCTCTATTCAAGTATGTAACATCACCGATGTATATTTCTCTTACTGTCGCGGGTTAACGCCAGCCATAGATATGACCTTATTCTGCACAAACGTTCCGCCGGGGATTTCTCCCTCCCCGGTGATAAGGCAGCCTAGATAAATTATCGCTAAGCAAATGAGGAAAACGGTATATCCCCTCCTAGACATTTATTTTCCTGAAGTCATCTAAAGGAAAGAAATGGCATTCCACCCCATATAAATATGCACAAGTTTTATTATTTATAAATAAAAAACAAAAAGATAAGTACGCTGATGATAGCGTCGTTTTTTCCAACATGAGAACAATCAGGAGAAACCAAGTTAATTAAAGAAAATAAATTTTTCTCTCCATACATTCCCCGTCTAGCTTATGTCAAAAAACTCTTTATCAAGCGCCGTACGCATCCTTACTCTCAAAAAGGCGATATTTTCACCCTTATCTTTTATCAGGCTACACACAGCCCTAATCTATTGATGGAAAGCCATTATGCATAATAAAAGTCATACCACTCACACCTTGCACTTTGGGAGCATGTTGCGTCGTAAAGGGTTTGGCCTGACGCTAGCCAGCGCCGTTTTGCTGTCGGGGCTTGGTCTGCCTGCACTGGTACAGGCGGAAGGACAGCTCCGTATCGCGCAGCAATTCGGGATCGTTTACCTGCTGCTAAATGTCGCACAGGATCAAAAGTTGATTGAGAAACATGGTAAGGAAGAAGGAGTGGATATCAAGGTCGAGTATCTGCAACTTTCCGGTGGCGCAGCAGTGAACGATGCCTTGCTCTCCGGTTCGGTGGATATCGCCGGGGCAGGCACCGGACCGCTGTTCACGCTGTGGGATCGTACCAAAGGGCGTCAGAATGTCCGCGCGGTGGTGGCAACCGGCAATTTCCCTTATTACCTGATCAGTAATAATCCTAACGTCAAAACCATTGCGGATCTGACGGACAAAGATCGCATCGCCATCCCGGCGGTGGGCGTTTCCGTACAGTCGCGTTTTCTGCAGCAGGCCTCCGCCGAACTGTGGGGTGATAAAGCTTACAATCGTCTGGATAAACTTCAGGTCGCTATTCCGCACCCAGAAGCTACCGCCGCAATTATCAGCGGCGGCACGGAAATCACCACGCACTTTTCCAACTCCCCCTTTCAGGAGCAAGCGCTGGCAGGCAACCCCAACGCGCATATCATCCTGAACTCCTATCAGGTTACTGGCGGACCAAACTCACCCGTCGTGCTCTACGCCACTGAAAAATTCCGCCAGGATAATCCGCGAACCTACCGCGCCTTCGTCAACGCTATCGCGGAAGCGGCAGATTTTGCCAGCGCTCATCCCGAAGAGGCCGCCGATGCCTTCATTCGCGTGACAAAATCCCGTATCGATCGCGAGCTGCTGCTGAATATTCTGAAAAGCCCGGAGGTATCGTTCAGCGTGACGCCGCACAATACCTTGCAGCTTGGCCAATTCCTGTATCGTGTCGGGGCGATTAAAAACAAGCCGGAATCCGTCAAAGATTATTTCTTCGACGATAAGCACGTCGAGGCGGGCAGCTAGCCACGAGGTATGAGAAGCCTGCGTCAGAAATACGCGGGCTTTTCTATGCTGCGTTTTATTCCCAGCTAGCTACTGGCACGGGGTTCAAAGATGAACTTCACTTTTTCCAATACTGGTGGGTGCTCGTCGTTGTCCATCATAGCGAGCACCAAACGCCCGACCTCTGCACCCAGCTTTTCATAGTCAAGCCGCATCGCGGTCAGTGCTGGAAACGAGTGTTCGCATTGCTCAGAACCATCCAAACAGGCAATCGCCAGATCGTAAGGGACTTTCATCAGGCGACGTTGGCATTCAAAGAGCGCACCCAGCGCAATTTCCTCATGGCTACAGATAATAGCGTCCAGTTCCGGCTGATTTTGCAGTAGCTCCGTCATCGCATAGCGACCGAACTGTAGGCTGGGAGCTTCCGGGATCGTAATTTTCAAATCCGCATTGTGATAATGCGCCAGCATAGCTTTATTCCAGCCGTTCAACTGCTGTTTTTGTAGTCGGTTATCCGTGTGCGCACCGATATAGGCAACGTGACGATACCCCTTATCCAGCAGCGAAAGGGTTAACTGCTCCGCTGCGTCGGCAAGGGCGATATCAATGTTGATATTCGCATTCAGCGCGGCAGCGCCGGACACGTTCACCGTAATGACGTTGCTGGCCTTTATAAGGTCTTGGGTTCGTTGTGAAAGCTGCGCACTGAATAACACCAGTGCCGCTGGTCGCTGCTGCAAGAGCTTTTCAACCATTCCTGCTTCAGTGTGCTGACGATATTCATGGCAGCCCATGATCAACGGAATGTTATGTTTGCCAACCGCCTGCTGTAATGCCTGAACAAAACGAACGCTGGCGCGATCTTGCTGAAAAGGATAAAGCACCGCAATTGTAGGCTGATAGGCCGATGCCAACGCACCGGCCGCGCGGTTCGGTACATAACCCAGTGTGTTTATCGCATCGTCGATTTTCTTCTGTGTGACATCAGAAACCAGCCCCGGCTCCCTTAATGCGCGGGAAACCGTCATCACGCCAACACCGGCATGATTCGCAATGTCCTGTAGCGTCACGCGGTTAGCTCCCTCGGTGAGCAGGCTAGCCTCTTGATTAGGCTCATAGCCTAATGTTCTGGCGGCCAGCTCTACCTTGCTGCGAAGTTTCTCAGAGACCAGATCGGGTTTGCGCATCACGCGCGATACCGTCATCGCCCCTACGCCAGCATAATCGGCGACATCCTGTAGCGTAACCTTACCGGTACTGCGACGCTTACGCATGCTCACTTCCTCTCCATTCGTCATTTTTCTCAGCGCACAGCCGCGATAAAAACCGGTTAATTCACAATCTTCTGTCCATATACAAGCACCACAATGTTCTCGTGACGGCATCACGCATGCAGAACCATCACAGTGTGCCTCTGTCTGCACGCGGGGAACACGTCTTAGCCCCGCTTGTGCTAAGCCAGTCACAGTTAATGATACGCATATCAGTTAGCGCTATCTTTTTAGATATAAATCACATTATTTTCGACGTTGGCACACTATCCTGCGTTCAGAATGATACAGAGGTGGCGCTAATGCTTAACACTTTACTAACACCAAACGTTGTTCAAATCTTACCTTCCTGCGACGACTGGCGTCATGCTATCGCTTTGTCTTGTAAGCCATTATTAGATAATGGTTCGATTGAACCTACCTACATTGGGGCGATCTACCGCTCTCATGAGGCCATCGGCCCTTACTATGTTGTCGGCCCAGGGATTGCCATGCCGCACGCCCGCCCGGAAGACGGCGTGAATAAACTCAGCGTCAGCCTGACGCTGATTCGTGACGGCGTGGTTTTCCATTCTGACGGTAACGACCCCGTGCATTTGCTGATTGTTCTGGCCGCCACGGACAGCAATAGCCATATCGATATTATTTCACAGCTTGCTCAGTTGTTCGACACGCCTGATGACGTCACCGCGTTAATTAACGCGACAGAGATAGAACAGGTGCTTTCCGTTATTTCTCGTTATTAATCGCCACCAGAGGACACAGATTATGAAAATTACAGTCGTATGCGGTAACGGTCTTGGTACCAGCCTGATGATGGAAATGAGCATTAAAAACATCGTTAAAGAGCTCGGCGTAGTGGCTGATGTCGATCACGTTGACTTAGGGTCGGCGAAAGGAACGGACAGCGATATTTTTGTCGGAACCAAAGACATTGCCGATCAGCTCGTCGCGCAGGCGGTAGGAGGGAAAATTGTGTCCCTGAATAACATGATCGACAAAGTGGCGATGAAAGAACGTCTGTCAGTTGCTCTGACAGAACTTGGCGCGTTGTAAGCAGGAGAGAAAAAAATGGAATTCTTCCGTTTTTTAATGAGTGACGTGTTGTCTGAACCGTCAATACTGGTCGGTTTGATTGCGCTTATCGGTCTGGTTGCCCAGAAAAAACCTGCGACAGAATGCATCAAAGGCACCGTGAAAACCGTAATGGGTTTCCTGATTCTCGGCGCAGGCGCAAGCCTGATCGTGTCCTCGCTGGGGGATTTCGCCGTGATTTTCCACCATGCGTTTGGTATCGCTGGTGTCGTGCCGAATAATGAGGCCATTGTCGCGGTCGCTCAGAAAAACTTCGGCACCGAGATGGCGATGATCATGTTCTTTGCGATGGTCATTAATATCGCGATCGCACGCTTTACGCCGTGGAAATACATTTTCCTGACCGGCCACCACACGCTGTTTATGTCGATGATGGTTGCTGTGATTCTGGCGACAGCAGGCATGAAAGGCGTGCTGCTGATTACCGTTGGGTCGCTGGTGGTTGGGGTATCGATGGTGCTGTTCCCTGCCATTATTCACCCATATATGAAGAAAGTAACGGGGTCAGATGACGTTGCCTTTG
The DNA here is from genome assembly GCF_004137795.1 of Pectobacterium zantedeschiae. Lineage (GTDB taxonomy): Bacteria > Pseudomonadota > Gammaproteobacteria > Enterobacterales > Enterobacteriaceae > Pectobacterium > Pectobacterium zantedeschiae. Next base: position 368,325 of record NZ_NWTM01000002.1, on the reverse strand, counting down.
GTCACTTCTCTGCAATATCACAGTTGCTGTCGGCGTTTATCGGCAGCAAGTTTGGTAATAAAGAGAAATCGACGGAGGACATGGAAGTACCGAAGAGCCTGCTGTTCCTACGTGATACGCCAGTCGCCATCGCCTTTACCATGTTTTTCATCTTCATTTTCACCTGCCTGTTCGCTGGCCCTGAAGCGGTCAAAACGATGAATGCCGGTGGGAAAAACTGGTTTATGTTCTCGCTGATTCAATCCATTACCTTTGCGGCTGGCGTGTATATCGTGCTGCAAGGTGTACGTATGGTGATTGCAGAAATCGTGCCCGCGTTTAAAGGTATTTCGGACAAATTAGTTCCCAATGCGAAGCCTGCATTGGATTGCCCTGTCGTCTTCCCCTATGCACCGAATGCCGTTCTGGTCGGCTTCCTGAGCAGCTTTGCGGCTGGGGTGATTGGCATGGTGCTGCTCTACCTGCTGGGTATGACGGTGATCATTCCTGGCGTGGTGCCGCACTTCTTCGTCGGTGCAGCGGCTGGCGTGTTCGGTAACGCCACCGGTGGACGTCGCGGCGCGATTTTAGGTTCCTTTACCAACGGGCTGCTGATTACCTTCCTGCCTGTTTTCCTGTTGCCGGTATTGGGCAGTATCGGACTGGCAAACACTACGTTCAGTGATTCCGATTTCGGCGCGGTAGGTATTTTGTTGGGTATTATTGTGCGCTAAGCGCCACAGTATTGATGTCATCCGAAATACCGATTTCAGTACGGGGGAAATGATGGAATTCTATTTAGATACGGCTGATGTAGCCGCAGTGGAACGACTCGCTGGCGTGTTACCGATAAAAGGGGTAACCACCAACCCAAGCATTGTCGCACGCGGAAAAGCAGATATTTACAGCGTGCTCCGAGATATGCAGGCCGTTCTCGGTGCAGAAGGACAGTTGTTTGCTCAGGTGATGTCACGCGATCCTGACGTGATGGTGGAAGAGGCACTGAAGCTCAGAGAGGTGATTCCTTCTCTGGTCGTCAAAGTGCCAGTGACTCATGCAGGCTTAAGTGCTATCAGGCAGTTGACGACTCTGGATATTCCCACGCTTGGCACCGCGGTGTACGGTGCTGGGCAAGGGTTTTATGCTGCGCTGGCAGGCGCTCGCTATATCGCGCCCTATGTCAACCGCATTGACGCACAGGGTGGTGATGGGATTGCGCTAGTGAAAGAGCTGCAAACTTTGATCAACCTGCACAGCCCGCAGACTCAGGTGCTGGCAGCCAGCTTTCGCACGCCGCGTCAGGTATTGGACTGCCTGCTAGCGGGGTGTCGGGCGATTACCGTTGACCCTGCTGTAGCTGAGCTATTCTTGCAAGACCCTGCGGTTGACGATGCGCTTAACCGGTTCGATCGTGACTGGCAGGCACGCTTTGGTCATGCCGATATTGGCTAAGTGATGGAAAACACCACTCGCCCGTCGGGTGGTGTTATCAACAAAATGGGGTCACCAACACGCCTGAATCACTAACACGATTAATGCAGGATGAACTCCCGATACTTTTCCACCAGCGTCAGAAAATCATCCAGGCCGCATAGAGACAGGCTCTCTTCATCGTAATAGCTCATGCCCTCCTCCAGTTCATCCGTGGTGAAAGACAGTTGATTCGCCTGCACCATCACTTCTTCTTCATCCAACAATAACGTGTATTCATGGCCTACGCGTCGCCACTGCCGCTCGCTACCTGCAACGGAACGCGCCGCATCCTCAACGTCGGTCAATATTGTTAGCTGGCCTTTCACTTCTTCATTGAACCAGTGCCCAATCGCCTCATGTCCCATCGACATACGCACGATGACCTGACCCGTCACATCCCGCAAAAATTCATAGTCCATGGTGCCGTCCTCACTATGATGTTTCTTCTATTCAGTTTAGTCGCCTCTACACCCTACCGTCGTGACGCACCTTCACCTTTGATGTTGCAGATGCACAACACCTGCCCGTCAGGCACAAGAGGGGATAGAGCAGGCAAAAAAAAGGAGGCACATGGCCTCCTTCAGTATAGGGGTGCGAACTATAGCGAGTTAGACAGTCGTCTGGAAGATCACACCATCAGCTTTCTCGGTATATTGACCTAGCTGGTCAAAATTCAGATAGCGATAGGTGTCCTGCGCGGTTTTATCTACCTGCGACATATAGGTCTGGTACTCTTCCGACGTTGGTAAGCGGCCTAACAGAGAGGCAACCGCAGCCAGCTCAGCAGACGCCAGATAGACGTTGGCACCGGTGCCCAAACGGTTCGGGAAGTTACGGGTCGATGTAGAAACGACCGTTGCACCATCCGCCACGCGCGCCTGGTTACCCATGCACAGTGAGCAGCCAGGGATCTCGACACGCGCACCGCTCTTACCAAACACGCTGTAGTAGCCTTCTTCCGTCAGCTGTGCAGCGTCCATTTTGGTCGGCGGCGCAACCCACAGACGGGTCGGCAGTTGGCCTTTGTGACTATCCAACAGTTTACCCGCTGCACGGAAGTGCCCGATGTTGGTCATACAAGAACCGATGAAGACTTCATCAATCTTCTCGCCCTGCACGTCAGACAGCCAGCGCGCATCGTCTGGATCGTTAGGCGCACACAGGATCGGCTCTTTGATGTCGGCCAGATCGATGTCGATCACCGCCGCATACTCGGCATCGGCATCCGCTTCCAGCAGTTGCGGATCGGCCAGCCATTTTTCCATACCCTGAACACGACGTTCCAGCGTACGACGATCGCCGTAGCCTTCAGAGATCATCCACTTCAGCAGCACGATGTTAGAGTTCAGATACTCGATGATCGGCGCTTTATCCAGCTTAATGGTACAACCCGCCGCAGAACGTTCCGCCGAGGCGTCGGTCAGTTCAAAAGCCTGTTCGACTTTGAGATCCGGCAGACCTTCGATCTCCAGAATACGACCAGAGAAGATGTTCTTCTTACCTTTCTTCTCAACGGTCAGCAGACCTTGTTTGATCGCGTACAGAGGAATCGCGTGAACCAGATCGCGCAGGGTAATACCCGGCTGCATTTTACCTTTGAAGCGCACCAGAACGGATTCCGGCATGTCCAGCGGCATTACGCCCGTGGCAGCAGCAAACGCCACCAGCCCAGAGCCCGCAGGGAAAGAGATACCGATCGGGAAACGGGTGTGGGAGTCACCGCCCGTACCAACGGTATCAGGCAGCAGCATACGGTTCAGCCAGGAGTGGATAACACCATCGCCCGGACGCAGCGAGACGCCGCCACGGTTCATGATGAAATCAGGCAGCGTATGGTGCGTGGTCACGTCAACTGGCTTCGGATAGGCTGCGGTGTGACAGAACGACTGCATCACCAGATCGGCGGAGAAACCGAGACAAGCCAGATCTTTCAGCTCATCGCGGGTCATCGGCCCGGTGGTATCCTGTGAACCCACAGAGGTCATTTTCGGTTCGCAGTACTCGTCAGGACGGATACCCGCGACGCCACAGGCGCGACCAACCATTTTCTGCGCCAGCGAGAAGCCTTTTTTGCTGGCTTCAACCGCTTTGGAAATACGGAAGACATCGCTATGCGGTAAGCCCAGTGACTCACGCGCTTTAGACGTTAACCCACGTCCGATGATCAACGGAATACGGCCACCCGCACGGACTTCGTCCAGCAAGACATCCGTTTTCAGCGCAAACGTTGCCAGCACTTCATTCGTGTCATGGCGACGTACTTCACCTTCATACGGATAGATGTCGATCACATCACCCATATTCAGATCGTTAACGTCAACTTCGATTGGCAACGCACCGGCATCTTCCATGGTGTTGAAGAAGATTGGGGCGATCTTGCCGCCCAGCACCACACCACCACCGCGTTTGTTCGGAACATGAGGGATGTCTTCACCCATGAACCACAGCACGGAGTTGGTCGCAGATTTACGCGACGATCCCGTACCGACGACATCACCGACGTAAGCTAGCGGGAAGCCTTTTTTGTTCAGTTCTTCGATCTGTTTGATCGGGCCAACGGCACCAGGCTGATCGGGATCAATGCCTTCACGGGCGTTTTTCAGCATCGCCAGCGCGTGCAGTGGAATATCAGGGCGTGACCAGGCATCAGGTGCTGGAGACAGGTCATCGGTGTTGGTTTCACCGGTGACTTTAAAGACGGTAACGGTAATTTTTTCCGCCAGTTTAGGGCGGGACAGGAACCACTCGGCATCGGCCCAGGATTGAATCACTTTCTTGGCGTGAGCATTACCGGCTTTCGCCTTCTCTTCCACATCATAGAAGTTATCAAACATCAGCAGCGTATGGGACAGCGCTTCGGCGGCAATAGGTGCCAGCTTCTCATTGTCTAACGCATCAATTAGCGGATGAATGTTATAACCACCTTGCATGGTGCCCAGCAGCTCAATCGCTTTTTCCTGGCTAACCAAGGGGGAAGTGGCTTCGCCTTTTGCGACGGCAGCCAAAAAACCAGCCTTTACATAGGCGGCTTCATCAACACCGGGAGGGACGCGATTAATCAGCAGATCAAGCAATGCCTCTTCTTCGCCTGCCTGGGGATTCTTGAGTGACTCAACCAGCGCGGCCATCTGCGTGGCATCTAACGGTTTAGGAACAATCCCCTGCGCAGCCCGCTCAGCTACGTGCTTACGGTATTCTTCTAGCACGACGTTCTCCTCGCTCTCATTGTCTTCATTATGCCCGGCGCTCTTGTTCCCAATCGTGGTGTCCATGCCTGGGTGTCAGCGTGTGGATGTAAGGTAGTAGAGTGTCCGGTCCAGCCTCGTCAGCATATCAGGATTTGAATCGATTGTTAATTCGTTCACATAATAGCAACATTAATTTTTATTCAACTGTGCTATGTGCCCAATGTCACTATCACTAAAAAATGCCGACATCAGGAGAATAGCATGTCCCTGACGGCGCACACTAACTATGCTGGTTTAACCACGTAATATGTGGTTTTTTAACAACATAACGTGATTAAGCACCGTCTAAAGACGCAGCGATAATCAGAATGTTCGCAATAGAGTCTAAATAAGTGTTAACCGATGATAGGAACCCCACGGCAACGGTGCCGGATGACTTCATTCATAACAGGAAAGACTCCATGAAGATGAAACGGTATCTGCGCGTGGTTTTTGCCACACTTCTGACATTCACCGCCTCTGTCTACGCCGCCCCTATCGAGTTGGAAGGTTCCGGTTTAACACGCGATATTCCTTGTAATGGCAACGATGTCCGTATTTCAGGCAACAGTAATAACATCGCACTCACAGGGAAATGCGCAGCTATCTCCATCATGGGTTCCGAGCACAATGTCACATTCGATACCGCGACATCGCTTACCGTGACCGGTTCCGAGATTGCCGTGACTGGTCAGTCAACCGGTGACCTGATCGTCGCCGCGTATAAAAACACAATCCACACTCACATTATTGCCGATGACAGGCCAGTAAAGGTGAATGTGACAGGTACGGAACATCATCTCGATTTGGATTTTAATGGGCCTGCCGTAGTCTCCTTCAATGGTATCAGTAACCGCCTGTCATGGGGCGGAACAGAGCCGCGATTTTCGTCTAGCGGCGCGAATAACGTCATCAAACAAAAACCCTAGCCTGCTCTATTTCCTTCGCAGAAGGACAACCACAAGCGCCAAAGAGAGCAATACCGCCAGCCCTCATCAAGGTGGGCGGAAAGCTAACCTAGCGTAATGGAAACAGCGCGTTGCACCAGAAGCAACATATTCTTAATTGCCTGAACTATCGCAGGTTTGCGCCCGTTGACCTCTACATGATGCACGCCCCCACATACCCACACCAGCAATCAATGATATGGTAAGCTCAATACATTAGGCATCTCTAAATTAGTCAGCCACGCAGGATGGTATGAACATGGCGTTGAACAACTCTGATCGGGAATTCATGCAAGACGGCGTGGCAAAAGCCGCAGCATTACTGCGCGCGATTGGCAACGAAAACAGGCTGCTGGTGCTTTGCTTGCTCATTGAGCACAGCGAAATGTCGGTGGGCGCTTTACTTGAGCATATCCCGCTGAGCCAGTCCGCCCTCTCACAGCATCTGGCAAAAATGCGTGAAGAAGGATTGATTAGCTATCGACGCGAATCTCAAACGCTGCACTACCGCATCGAAAATCAGAAGGTAGAAACGATCGTCGCTACCTTAAAAACAATGTTCTGTCCCTGAACCGGGTGAAAAAAGCAGTGTAAATGTCGTCACTCCACGAAGAGACACCTTATACGGTAATGCAATCATATTTCAGATGAGCTACTCATAAGGCATTGATTAGAAAAAATGCTGCCTCCATGTATCAACCGATGCCGACCATTTGCTCGGCTGAACTCCCACGAAACTCCGCCGCCGCACACCGTCGCCCCAGCCGTTTTCGGTAACGACGATTTCCGCGTGTACTGCGCGTGATTCGCACAAAGAGCTTGTGCTCCCAGGCCTTTCTTCAGTTCCCTGATGACACTCAACAATGGCGACAGTTCGATATACAGGTGAACGGCAGCACGAGAGAAGTGAAGTTCGTCTACCACGGCAACAAACCATCACCGATGACGAAGCACCATATTCCCCCTATTTTCTACCTGCGCTCACGAGCTTGACGTATTCAGTCCAATCCAGTTCTACCTAGTGCCCAGTACGGTTTCGTGAGAATTTTACGAGAGGAAACACCTGACGCTTTCAGCGCACGGCGCAGACGCTGGATTGAAGACATTTTACCTGTCAGGATAGATGTCCCTCCAGAGGCAGAAAGTAACAACAAACGCTGTTGGACTGCCTCAAGATGTAAGTCATTATCCAAACGCTGGAATAGCTCTACGTCCCTAAGATCAAGACTCGCAAGCGCCGCGCGCGAGTCAGAAATAGAGGTAACTTCCAGCAGCGAGCGCACCGAGCGAACAGAAGGCTGAGCGCTGATGGCGCGGATTAATCCGATAGATGTTTCGTCTCCAAAAACGATAGTCTCGCCATTCGCTCGGCTGACATCAAGTGATGCTCGAGGTCCAAAAATATCGCACTCGTCCCCCGTGCGAACATTGCGAGCCCACTGCTCGCCCGGACCGCCGGAGTGCAGGTGAACCATGATACGTGTGCAACCAGATTCCACATCCCACTCTATTGGTGTGTAGGTACGTTGCACCCACCCGCCTAGCAACATTTGAATCTTGTCGCCTGGTGCCCATCTGATATCGCGTAATGCATTGCCGCCGAGCGTGATGATGCGGAACGCTGTGCCAACATCCTCGACATTCATGACCTTCGCTTTGCGGGTAAACAGCTTTAGCACTGCCGATTCGAGCAAGCTGGTACGTTTCTGTGGTTGGAATGCTGCGATGTCTTTCATTACTCAAACTCCAAATAATCTTTCAGGGTGATGGAGTGAACCAACACATCAGAGTCGATGTGCCATTGGCATGCGAGAGGCTTTCCGATTCGATATATGAAAGATACGAGTGCAGAGTGGGCGAATGCGATGTCCACGCTCCATTCGTGCTGCCTTGCCAGAGCGATGGTAAGTACTTTCCAGCTTGGCATCATTGGTGAATTCTGACAAAATATTTGTAAATCTTGCCATTTTGATGCAACCACGGGCCAGTTGCCACCCATGCCAGTCTTTACCAAATCCTCAGATATCGCCCACTGGACGGATCCCGATTTCGTACCGCGTCCAGTGGTGACCATCGGCGCTTCCGGCATCGACACTGCGAACTTTGACACAGCCGATTTCGATCGGAAGGAAATGGACTTCCATCGTCACAACAAGGGGCAATTGCTGCTGTTGCTGCGCGGGGTGTTCACTACAGAGGTCGAAGGCGGACTTTGGATTGCGCCCCCTCAGAGCGCAATTTGGGTGCCTGGAGGTGTCCAGCATAGGATCTCGGCCACAGGTACGATTGAGTGCTACATCGCCTATATCGACGCAAGCGTTTCTTCGGCTCTCCCGTCAAAGTGCTGCACCATTTCTACGACACCGCTGTTGCGCGAACTGATGATCCGCTCCGCCAGCTTTCCTATGCTCTATGCGGAGGGTGGCATGGAAACACATCTGGTCACGTTGCTATTAGACGAATTTGCATTAGCGCCAACGGGTAACCTACACCTGCCAATGCCGACCGATGTTCGGCTGCGCAAGATCGTCGAAACGATCATGGGAGATCCCGCTGACCGTGGAACGATCCAGACGTGGGCACGACGCGTGGGCTTAAGTGAACGCACGCTGGCACGCCTGCTCATACAAGAGACCGGCATGAGCTTCGGCCGTTGGCGCCAGCAACTCCAAATCATGCTGGCGGTAAAATGGCTAAGCACCGGTGCATCCGTCCAGCAAGTCGCGGATGGACTGGGTTACGAAAGCGCTGGTAACTTCATAACCATGTTCCGCAAAGCGCTCGGCACTTCGCCGGGCCGCTACCGAGCTGGCGGCGCAGGCTTCCATCACTACGGTAGAAGCTATACAAGTAGAGAGAAAGGCGATTAACTAGGTACGTGAGAACTTCTTACGTAGCAATGCATTACCGTTTTTATCCTAAGCGTGGACATGGAACGAATGCTTGCCGAGGTCGATAGCGATGAGCGTAACGTTTTGCATGATGATCCCCTTCAGAAAGAAAAACACCCTGTCAGCGTACCGCTCACAGGGTGGGGGTGACCATCTCATTACGCCACAGGATTCCCCGTGGCGTTAGCGTTAGCATAGAAACAGTATTATTTAGAACGACGTCTTCACACTGACAAAGAAGGTGCGTCCCGGTTCGTTGTACGTTGCCGCACCAGCACCCGCAATGGTGACAACGTTATTGTTCACCACATCCTGCGCATTACCGGCACGGAACAGGCGTTTATCAAACAGGTTCTCTACACCGCCCGTCACGCTCAGGTTCTTGTTAAACTTATAGGTGCTGCTTAACCCGAACAGCGCATAAGGGCTTAATTCATTGGTTGCGCTACCCGTTACTCGCTCACCTTTATAGTTATACATCTTCGGTTTCTGACGACCATACCAGGTCACATCCGCCAGAAAGGAAAGGCTCTCCGTCGCCTGCCAGTCCACCGATGAGTTCAGCGTGAATTCAGGCGTAATCGACAGGTAATCACCCGTGGTTTTATTCTTCGACTCCAGCATCCAGGTCAGGTTGTTACGCCAGTTGATCGTCTCCGTGACAGGAACAGTCAGGTTACCTTCCAGTCCCTGAATGACGGCTTTCGGTATATTGCCCCATTGGAAAATATTGGCGTTGGCATATTGGGAATTGGTGCCGCCCACCGCTTTACCAATGACAGTATTGCCTGCTTCAATTTTGTTACGGTAATCGTTATGGAAGTAGGTAACGCCCGCGATCAACCCATCGCGGTGAAACTCCAGACCAATTTCTTTATTCAGGCTGGTTTCCGCCTTCAGATTTTCATTACCGATCAGGTAGCAGGAAGTCCCTCCCGCACAGCCTTGACCACGGCTATAGAGCAGATAATTCTCGTTGGTCTGGTACAGGTTCGGCGCTTTGTAAGCGCGGGCGATACCTAATTTCAGCGTGTAGTCTTCACCCAGTTCCTGCGACAAATTGAGCGACGGACTCCAGTTGGTGCCAGCCGTACTGTGATGATCGACACGCAGCGCTGGCGTCAAGATAGTGCTTTGCGTCAGTTGGACGTTATCTTCAACAAAAGCGGAAGCCAGACGAGCTGCGGATTTTTCACTGCGCCCACTACTGCTAAGAGAACCCACACTGCCCGCTTCGGTTGTCGTCTGCGAGTTAGAAACAGGATCCGTCATCTTCTGCTCATTCCACTCAACCCCGAACGTGAGTACCTGATCGACCCAGACATTCAACGGAATATTGACTTCATTATGGGCAGTGAAACTATCCAGCTTGATTGTTCTGAAGGCATCGGCAGAGGAAAACAGCCCTTCGGTTCCACCAGCTAATCCCTCTAGAATGCGAGTATTGTGCGTACGTTCGTATTGCAGATACGACGTAGAACTGACGCCGCTATCCCAGTAACCGCGATGTGTAACCGCAAAATTCTGGCGGTACATGCGGTTGGTCTCTTTACCATAATTGCCGCGGACATAACCGTTCGAATCAATATTTGTGTTTTGCGTATCACCCGCATAGATATTACCTTGACGGCTGGAACCCGCTTCGAACTCCAGCGACTGCTGCTTGGTCATATCCCAGCGCAACAGGCCGTTGATATCTTTATTGCGAACCCCTTCACGCCCAGAAGGCAGTGAATTCACCTGATTGCCGGCACGCGCGGACTGATGTCCTTCATTAATATCGCGCGCATCTGCCTGCGTTTTATTCAGGTTACCGAACAGGCGAAAGCTCAGGCTGTCGGTCAGGCCGCCCATCAGGCTGAAATCGGTACGCTTGGTCGCACCTTCAGAGCTATGCTGCGGCGCATTCAAGTAAGTATTCCAGGTACCGTGCCATTCTTGACTCGGCTGTTTAGTGATAATGTTGACGACACCACCCGCTGCGCCGTTACCATAGCGCGCCGCCGCCGGGCCGCGCAGCACTTCAATACGCTCCACCATATCGGCTGGCACCCAGTTGGTGTCACCACGAGTATCGCGCTCGCCGCGCCAGCCGTAACGCACTGCCGTACGACTCGACACCGGTTTACCATCCACCAGAATCAGCGTGTTTTCCGGTCCCATGCCGCGGATATCGATCTGGCGATTGTTGCCACGCTGGCCGCTGGTTGAGTTACCGGACAAATTGACGCCAGGCATCGTGCGAATCAGCTCTGACAAATCGTTAGCAGGCGGACGCTTGCTGATATCTTCAGCCGTAATCACGGACACACCCGGTGCCTGACGGGTTTGCTCTGCGGCCGTCACCACCATCGTATCGCCCGATGTTTTACTTTCAGTCTGATTCTGCACCTGAGGAGCAGGTTCTGTTGAAGATGCGGTTGAGGTCTGCGCAGCACTCAGAAACGACGTCATCCCGCAGCTAACGCCAATGAGCGTCGCCAGATAACGACGCGATTGTGGTAGTTTCATCAAAATTATCCTGCCCTGTAAGAAATGAATAAGTAGCCTGAAAAAGGATCAACATCGCAGCCGGTACAGCGACACCTAACGACAATCAGCAAAAGTGCTGAATAACGGCGGAGATAAAACGCGCAGACGTGGCGGTTATCGGGAGAGAAGCGTCATGCCGATGGGCATCACGTGGTGTTGTTATGAAATACGGTCTGTCATCAATCAGCCCTTTTCTCCGCATTGCCGGAAATGGAAAATGCATTTATCGTGCAATGTGACCTCCCCAACGAAAAATGCTATTGAGAAGTATTTGCATTACCATTTTGGCGCGGTCATTGTTACATTTGTCATTCAGGACGGGGTTTGCTCTAGCAGCAAAATGTTTTGCCAAAGCATCAAAATGGAAGGCGCAGGTCGAAGGGTTTAATCAGGTAGGTAATCACGTGCGCAGCTTCACTCAGTCATCAAAGCCGATCTATAAAGATCACATCGTTCAGCAATCGAGCCTGGTTGCGAATAATTACCGTTTTATCGGCCCTCGGCTGATTGATAACACGCCGGTGCTATTTGGGTCGTTCACGGTTGTGCAGCTCAATCCACATCTGATCCTGCATACTGCCGACGTGATTAATCGCCACAACATGAAAACCCAGAATCTGTTGGATAATGGGATCAAGCTGGCCATTGTGGTGAGCGGCAATGCGCATATCTCATTTGGTCATCAGGAACTGCATCTGGGAGAGAGCCAACCCGCTTCTCTGATTGCGCTGACGGAGCCGACAATGTTTACCCGCGTCGGCAAGCGTGATGAATATGAACGCACCATTACGCTGACGTTCGACAGAGAATGGCTATACGGCAATATGATGGACACCGTTGGCGACTGGCAGGCCATCCACGATTTCACGCAGACCCACCTGGCGACACACTTATGGACACCGTCCAAACAGGCATTGGCGATTGCCTTGCAAACACTGGATGCTAAACCTTGCCAAACGCCGCTCCAGCGCCTTTATCTGGAAACGCAGTGCATGAGCCTGATTATCGAAGCATTTACCTCGCTGACCGCTAGCGTGGCGCAGGAAAAAAGCAGCGGTGTCACCCTACGCGGCTACCATCGTATTCAACAAATCAGGGATATGTTGGAGAGCGGCAACGCCGATCATCTTTCAATGAGTGAAATCGCCAAAAGCGTCAATATGAGCGAAAGCACACTGCAACGCCATTTTCGCCAGACGTTTAACATGAGCGTTTTTGAATACCTGCGTAACTGCCGTCTGCAACGCGCCATGCTGGCCTTGCAAAAAGACGGCATCGGTATTGCGCAGGCGGCTAGCATCGCCGGTTACAACAGCCCTGCTAACTTTGCTACTGCGCTGCGCCGTGCATTCGGCATTACACCGGGGCAATTGAAAGACCGTTTCTGATCCCCACCATTAATAACCAAATGGAATTTATTATTCCGTTTGGTTATTAATCGCTATTCAGCGATGCGCAGTAAATTAGTGTTTTTCTGCCAAGATGCCTGACAACTCATGACCAATCAGACTGATATCACTGCTACGCTTGCCCACTACATTATCCATAGCGAGCCAAACCAAGACGCGATTGATGCCGCCCGTGAAGGGGTGACTGACTTCATCTCCACCGCGCTCCCGATCGCACAGGGTGCGATTGCTGATAGTGGCCTCGCGCCGTTAAAGCAGGTATTCAGCGGCACGGACAGCCTGACGCGTAGTCTGATTTTGGGTTATGCCGGTCACGTACTCGATTTTGACGATTATCATCCTGCATTTCGCGGCCACCCCAGCACCGTTATTCTGCCTGCACTATTTGCCCTTGCAGCAGAGGATTCATCCGTTACGGAAGACGAGTTTTTGACAGCCTATGTGATAGGCGTAGAAGCCGCTGGTAGAATCGGACTGGCGTGCGGCCCGCGCCATTACAGTCTCGGCTATCACAACACGGCTACGCTTGGCGCGATCGCCGCTGCTGCTGCCGCTGCACGTCTGACTGGCGCGTCGGTAGAACAGACACAGACTATTCTTGGCTTAGCCGCCACACAGGCCGCAGGGCTGAGGGCGCAGTTTGGTTCGGCAGTCAAACCGCTACATGCAGGGCTTGCTGCCAGAGCAGGACTAACCGCAGCCAAACTAGGGCTGGCAGGCTTCGAAGGCAGTAAACAACTGGTGATTGAGGCGTTTCTTGCCGCGCATGGCGATCAAAAACAGCAGCCAGAGCTGCTAGTGGAAAACTGGGGATCCCCGTGGCGTATTCTTTCCCCCGGCTTGGAATTCAAGCGCTATCCGACCTGTGGCGGCACCCACAGCGCCGCCGAAGCCGCATTTTCGTTGCGGGAACAATGGCACAAGCAAAATGGTGCGGATGCCGACCTGGCAGACGCTATCGAACGTATTACGGTGACCTTCCCGCCGGGCGGCGACGTTGCACCCTTTATCCGTAACGCGACAAACGGCGTAGAAGCACGGTTCAGTCTGGAATATGTCATTGCGGCGGCACTGATTGAAGGGGAACTGAAGCTGGCGCATTTTTCGGAAGCGCCGGTTGAAACCACGATTGCCGCACTGGCGAATCGCGTCATACGCCGCGCCGATGAAACCGCGCCACCGGATGAGCTTGACCCAGAGGCGCGTTTTCATGAAGTGACACTGCATTTGCGTGATGGCAGCACGCTAGTACAGCGAACTACGCGCCAGGAAACCTCAGCGCGGCCAACCGATCTGAGAGCTAAATTGCAGCAAACCATCGGTTCGCTGACACATCTCGACAGTAATCAAATCGCCGCTCGTTGCGCATTACGGCAGAAAGGCGACCTATGCTATTTGATCGGACTCCTGTTTTAAGTTCCACTACGGCTAAAACCGCATAAGGGTTTCAGGCTGCTGGCGCAGTCGATCACCACGGATCGACTGCGCCAATATCAACCACCACACCGTCAGATCGACTCAATCCGCCTGATTGGAAAGCCATTTCCCTTTTTCATCAAATACCGTCACGCCCGGCACTCTGGAGTAGTTCCCTTCCCCCTCTGATTTATAACGGGTCGCCAGTATATGGGGAGACTTGTATTCAAACTCAAAATAGCCATCATCAGGATTCTTGACGATCAGCTTGCCCGCGCTATCGATGAGACCTTCTTTGACCTTAAAGTAGCGATTATCAAGGTTGTTTTTAAAAGACGTCGCATCGCCATACGTAAACAGGTGCTTTTTCTCTTGTGCGGAAATAGCAGGGAAGCGCGTTACATCAAGCTGACGTAATACATGCAGAAACATCAGGCGCTCCAGCGGCGTTCCTGCATCTTTCGGGACTAAAATTTGTAATGTGAGTCCACTTCCTACATTCACATTGTATTCATAGCCGACAAACGCGCTGTCGCCATAAATAAAAATGTTATCAACTTCTTTACCTTCGGGGACGATCTCTTTGGTTTCAGCCATGAGTTCAGGAATCGATTGGGGAGCGATCGTAAAATAAACATCGTACTTAAACACTTCCGACGGGAATCGTATTTCAATACGCGTTTTTGACATGCTCCGTTTAATAAAGCGTTCAGGCTTTTCCATGCGCTGTTCGAGTGTCTTCCAGATAACCTGATGCATTTCTGCGATATTAAATGTATCAGCGATCTTTACTCCATACTTCGCTTCCAATTCCTGCTGAGATAATGCCAGATCGTACATCGACAATGCCTGCTCGCCACGATAGCGCTCATCCATGGTACGCAGTACGGCAAACGCTTTGGCTAACGCGACGGCGTCCTCAGCATTTGCTAACCCGATAAAGTAGCGTTGCTTATCCTCATCATATTGAAAATAGACTGCTTCCAATGTGCCTCGTTGATTAGCATAGGCCGCGCCGTTTTCCGACTGGAACAACACGCCCTTTTGCCCTTCCAACCACGATGCCAGATTAAACTCCTCTTTTGCCGCGCTCACGGTAAACAGGTCAACGTCGGTGTTATTTTGCTTATCCCGATAGGAATAGATCTTCGTGTCTTTATTTTCCCGATCGATAAGCAGACGTCCCATTCTGCGAACATAAGTCCCGTGTTCCCACAAACTCAGCTTGTCGAACATGGCAAACGGCAGCTTAATCGTAAAGTCGTCTTCAGGATAAAAAGGGATACCGGGGAAATCATCCATCGGCGCGCGGTTAAATGTTTCTTTCTCTTCAATAAGCCGCGTCTGATAGGCCTTTTTGCGATCGTCAAAACGTTGTTTGAGCTTAAGTAAAGCGGGTGACTGTTCTTCCGTCTTTTTCAAGACCATGGTGATTTCACAATAATAAAACGCACAGGCAGCGCTTTTATCCGATACGAACTTAATCGTGTTTTTCCCAGTGATTTTTAGCGTGTGCCACATACCGTTGACCTGTATACGGCTGTCTTTAATCTCCTCGGTATATTCGCCGTCTACGTTATAGTAACTCACCTGCGTCGGCGTCAGATTGAAATAGATATCGTTTTTAATGCTCTTGAGGTTTTGCGTGATATGTTCCTGAAGGTTATCTCTGTTTTTATTGGCTTCAGGATTTTTACTGTTATCAAACACCACACTGATATCTTCAACCAGATATTTCCCCTCGTTCAGCTTTTCTTCTCCGTTACAGCCGGACAGCCATAACGCCATCATGATAATGCCCAGGTATTTCTTCATTACTTCATCCCTGTAAAATTAAAAAGCCTCTGAATATAGGAAATACAGAGGCTAATAACACATCAACTTAATAAAAGTGATTATGCTGTTAACACATCTCTTTTCTGAATAGACTGGCCTACTCGTTTTTTTTCTGCTTATCAAGAATTTGTTTAATTTTTACGAAGTCAGGCGATTTTTCCTCAACTCTCTTCAATGTCATCGTGATTTCACAGTCAAAAAAATCACAATTGGACTCTTTGTCTGATATCAGTTGGATCGTATCCTTTCCATCAGATTTAACCGTCAACATAATGTCATTAAGCTGCATCCGCCCGTCTTTCAGATTCGCATCATGCTTTTCCCCCTGAAGATAATAGGCTCCCTGTTCAGGGGTGAAACTAAAATAGACATCCCCCTTGCTGTCGATGGCTTTTTTAGTAATGCCTTTCTGAATGACAGACAGCTCCTCTTGACTCATCGTCTCCTTGCTATTATCAAATTTGAGATTAATGTCATCAATTCGATAAAACTTTTCTTCGCTATTACAGCCAGACAACCATAGCGCCATGATGACAACACCGAGGTATTTCTTCATTTCATCCATCCTTGTTAACATAAAAAAGCCTCTGAATGCCGCGGCACGCAGAGGCTAGCAATGCATCAGTAAGCTGATGTTATCAAAAAATTTATTATACTCGTCATACTTCAAGTTGCATGTGCGTTGGCTACGCTCACTCACCCGAATCACTTACCTGAGTAAGCTCGTCGGGATTCCTTCCCTTGCCGCCTTCATGAAACTCGAATTATTTAGAGTATATAATTCAGGCACCGCTAGCTAGGGTTTTAGCCATTGGTCCAGAAAGCTAAAGACTTCTTCCTGCTGTTCCTGGTAGAAAACATGTCCCAACTCAGGCCATATTTTGGTTTGCAGTTTGCTGCCCGCCCGTTGGGATTGCCACACCTCATGCATTTTGGCATAGGCATCCTCAACTGATTTCGTCGGAAACAGCTTGTCTTTACCACCGTTAAATAACAGCATCGGTTTTGGTGCGGCAACGCTCGCCACATCCGGGAAGTCAAAGCGTGTCGGTTGCCCTGGATGCAGCATATAGAATGCCGACTGGCCTCTCAGCACGTTATTACCCGGCGTCATCAGCCCCTCATACGTGCCAATCCAGGACACTGCCGCCGTTGCCGCTACCTTGTCGGACAGCGCGGCGAGCTGCCAGGCTCGGTAGGCCCCCATCGAAAAGCCAACGACGCCGATACGCTGCTTATCAACCTGCTCAAGCGATGCCAGAAAATCCGTCGCCCGCATATCCTCGTAGGCCATCAGACCCGCTAGCGAACGTCCGAGATTAAAGAAATTACTCGCCAGCGCCTGCTGCTGCTCATATTTTATCGGCCCACGCGATCCCCAACCAAGCGCATCCACGGCCAGCACTACATATCCCCGTTTCGCCAGTTCATCCCCAACAAAGCGACCGGTGAAGAACTTATCGGCCCACGCCTGTGCGGAAGCCAGCTGTTCATCATTGCCCCACGGCTTGATCATCTTTTCTTTGCCGATATCAAACTTCGCGCCGTGATCGTGCAGCAGGATGACTGCAGGATGCGGCCCCGCGCTTTTTGGCGTCAGAAGTAGCGCATCTACACGGCTTTCATCGGTCAGATTGAACGTGACTTTTTCTGCCGTGTAGCTTCCACGATCCTGCTTATCGATCGCCTGCGGCGCAAAGTCTTTGGTGGAATCCGGCGTCAGGAGCAGCGAACGTAGCGTTTTTCTCGACTGGGATTGCCACTGGCTAAAATCCGTAAAATTTCCAGATAGCCAGGAATCAGAGTAGGTCATCTGCTGTTTAAGCTGCGGATAAAATGAAGGTAGCCCTTCATCTGTAACCGCCTGATCCGTCGCTATTTGAGAGTGAGGGGTCATATCGTTCGCCATCAGTGAAGGGCTGGCCAGCAACGCCGCCAGTAGCCAGACAGAGGAGCGTAAGGTATTAAGATTCATCATAACCTCAAAAATAAAACATCGTTTCTTTTTTGAGGTTTGATTGTAATTGACGTGGCTAAAAATAAACGGACGGAGCGCGCATTCTGCGAAGTCGCAGGCAAAAAAATTCCGCCACTATGCCATTTTACCGCCGCATCATGAGAAACCGTGCTGCCTTGCAGACCACACCACTACGAGCGCGATCAATAACAGCGCCAATAGTACCGGAGAGAATGCGACGACACCGAAGCGTTCCAACAGCACACCGCCGATGATACCGCCTCCTGCGATAGCCATATTCCAGGCTGTGACCAACATAGACTGTGCC
Source organism: Pectobacterium zantedeschiae (assembly GCF_004137795.1). Classification (GTDB taxonomy): domain Bacteria; phylum Pseudomonadota; class Gammaproteobacteria; order Enterobacterales; family Enterobacteriaceae; genus Pectobacterium; species Pectobacterium zantedeschiae. The sequence continues at coordinate 350,330 of NZ_NWTM01000002.1, read as the reverse complement.
ACATCGCCCCCCTCTCCAGCCGTTCTGACAATAGCCGTCTGAAACAATGTCGCCGCACCGCCGAAGGCTATCCCCCAGACGGCGACTGCTGCATACACGACGGTCAGCACATCACCCGCCACACCAAGTGCCAATGCGGACAGGAAGAACAGTGCCGAGCAGGTAAGCGTCAGGGCTCGCAAATAGCGATCAATCAGCACGCCGACGATCCAGATGCCCAGCAGTGAGGTAATGCCGAATACCAGCAGTACCAGACTGGTCTGTTCGACCATACCCGCCGCCGCAAGAAACGGCGCAATGTAGGTATAGAGAATGTTATGCGCCAGCACAAAGGCCAACACCACGCATAGCACGAGTCGCACGCCTGCCACGGTGAACACCCGCCACAGTGACAACCTTTTCCCCGCAGATTGCCCAGCAAAATCCGGCACCTGAATACGTACCCACAGCATAAGGATTACTGCCAAACCGCTCATCATACCGAAACACATTCGCCAGCCGATCACGTTGCCAAGAAAGGTGCCCGCTGGCACGCCGAGCGACAACGCCAATGGTGTGCCCACCATCGCTATAGCAATAGCCCGTCCCTTCTGGTGTTCGGGCACCATACGCGCCGCATAGCCAGCCAGCAGCGCCCATAGCAGCCCAGCTGAAACACCCGCGAGAAAACGCGCCGCCATCGTCAGCACATAGCTAGCAGAAAACGCCGTAATCGTATTGGCAACGGCGAAACCGGCGATAGCGGCCAACAGCAGCGGGCGACGACGTACACCTTGTGTCACGGCGGTCAGCGGGATCGCAGCGACAAGAGAACCTATGGCATAGATAGTGACAGTTTGTCCGACCCAGGCTTCAGATACCGATAGCCCCTGCGCCATCTGCGGCAACAGGCCAGCAGGCAACGCTTCGGTCAGGATAGTGATGAAAGCTGCCGTAGCCAACGCCAGCAATGAGGTTATGGGCAGCCTGTCACGCTGTGTCTCCATCATTGAGGCTGTCATTGCTCTGCCTCCAAGGCGCCATACACCGCATCACGCAGATCGGTAACAAAGCGCCCTGACATCCCCTCATACATCGTGTTGGTGAACGCCACCACACTCAAACCTTGTGCTCGATCGACAAACCATGAGTGGCCATAGGCTCCGCCCCAGCGCCAGGTACCTGATGATTCCGGCGACTCGGCTAACTGCGGATCGCGCAAGACCGAGAAACCGAGGCCGAAACCGCAGCCCGGCGCATTGGGTAACTCCAGACCATTAGTTTGATCGCGTTCCATCTCCTCGATCAGCGAATCAGGCAGGAGTACACCGCGCCCTTTACGTAGCGCTTCCAGCAGACGCAGCAGATCACACGCGGTGCCCGCCATGCCAGCACCACCGGACGGAAAGGCCTGCGCATCAAAAATGCGAGCGGGGCTGTACGCGATGCCGATAGCACCTTCAAAAGGGGAAACCATTTCGCCTTCGGCCAAGCGATGCGGCTCTGGGGTATCGTTCACGTAAGCAGTCGTCAGACGCAGTGGATCACGCACAACGAAACCAGTATCGTGCATGCCCAGCGGGTCGGTCACCAGTTGGCGGACTGCTTCGTCCAGTGACGAACCGTAAATGCATTCGATCAACGCTCCCAATACGTCCGTTGCCAGCGAATAGCCCCAGGACGTTCCCGGCACGTATTGCAGTGGAACGCTGGCGATGCGTCGCAGGTTCTCACACAGGCTGATACCGGAAGCATCCATACCATCCGACACTCCCGCTCGCGCGTAGGGGCCATCCGCATGAGCCTCGAAAAAGCGATAGCTCAAACCAGCAGTGTGGCTGAGTAGCTGTCGCACGGTAATACGAGCAGGGCTACCGTCGAGCTGCCGGGGCTGAAACGTTGGCATCCAGCGAGTAATATCCTCATTCAGATCGAGCCGACCTTGCGCCACAAGCACCAGAGCAGCCACCGACACGATGGGTTTGCTTACAGAAGCCAATCGGAAGATAGCGTCCAGAGACATCAGATGGGCGTTCTCCCGATCGGCCCATCCAGCAGCCTGCTGATGAATCAATTCACCGTTACGCGCTACCAGCACGACGGCGCCGACCAACCGCCTCTCATCCAATGCTTGTTGGACGACGGACTGAATTTTGGTGGAGAGATGCGCTGACGGAGCACCGGCGGATAGGGGAAATACGGGAGTTATCATGGAATGTTCCTTTCATCAATGAGGTTCCCGTTACGATAGAAAATCGACAATTAAAGAAAAAGTAGGCTACAGTTCCTCAATATACGGAACAAAACATCCGTAATGGAGAGGCGATATGGACAGCCTGAATGGCTTTGTGGTGTTTGTGCAAGTGGCCGAAACACGCAGTTTCGTTGCCGCAGGTCGGTTGCTGGGTGTGTCAGCGTCAGCGGTAGGCAAAAGCGTCGCACGGCTAGAAGAAAAACTGGGCGTGAGGCTATTTCACCGCAGTACGCGCAGCATCACACTGACGGCTGAAGGCTCACTGTTTCTGGCACGCAGCCGGCGTATCCTGGCCGAAATCGAGGCAGCAGAGCTCGAGCTGTCTCAGACCAGTTCCGCACCGCGCGGACGCCTGCGGGTAAGCCTGCCGTTGGTCAGCTCACTCGTGCTTCCCGTACTCGGCGAATTCATGCGCGAATATCCCGAAATCGAATTGGATCTGGACTTCACCGACCGCATGGTAGATGTCATTGAAGAAGGTTTCGATGCCGTAGTTCGGACAGGTGCCCCCGTTGACTCACGACTCACCGCGCGCAGACTGGGCACTTTCGGTTTTCTGCTGGTGGCTTCGCCAGACTACCTTGCTCGTCGCGGAACGCCGAAGACACCTGCCGACCTGATTCACCACGCCTGTCTGCATTATCGCTTTCCCAACAGTGGCAAGCTGGAACCCTGGGCGCTGCAACTTTCCCCCAGTGAACCAGAATTACCGTTGCCCACCTCGATGATCTGCAACAACATCGAAACGCGCGTCTGTTTTGCACTACAAGGGCTGGGGATCGCCTACCTACCGGACTTCTCTATCCGCGAACCGTTGGCAAAGGGACTGCTACAGCCGATCCTAAGCGATTACATAGAAAGCAGCGGCGTCTTACATGTATTGTGGCCTGCGAGTAAACACCCGTCGCCAAAAGTGCGAGCCCTGGTGGATTTCCTCTGTGCGAGAGTGTTCCCATCATCTGACAGGCAAAAAAAATCCGGTGCCTAAGGCACCGGATTCTGATTCATCGAACGCGAGTGAACTTACTTCTTCTTCGCTTTCGGGTTCGGCAGGTCAGTGATGCTACCTTCAAAGATTTCAGCCGCCAGACCAACAGACTCATGCAGCGTTGGGTGCGCATGGATGGTCAGTGCGATATCTTCTGCATCACAGCCCATTTCGATCGCCAGACCGATTTCGCCTAACAGTTCGCCACCGTTAGTACCGACAATCGCACCACCAATAACACGGTGAGTTTCTTTGTCGAAAATCAGTTTGGTCATACCGTCAGAGCAGTCGGAGGCAATAGCACGGCCAGACGCAGCCCATGGGAAGGTCGCGGTTTCGTAGCTGATGCCTTTCTCTTTGGCTTCTTTCTCAGTCAGACCAACCCACGCAACTTCCGGTTCAGTATAGGCAATAGAAGGAATCACTTTCGGATCGAAGTAGTGTTTCTTACCGGAGATCACTTCAGCAGCAACGTGGCCTTCATGCACGCCTTTGTGCGCCAGCATCGGCTGACCGACGATGTCGCCGATAGCGTAGATGTGTGGCACGTTGGTGCGCATTTGCTTATCAACGTGGATGAAGCCGCGATCGTCAACTTCCACACCCGCTTTACCTGCATCCAAGTTTTTACCGTTCGGTACACGACCGATAGCAACCAGAACCGCATCGTAACGCTGTGGTTCGGCTGGCGCTTTTTTGCCTTCCATCGTCACATAGATGCCGTCTTCTTTGGCTTCTACTGCCGTCACTTTGGTTTCCAGCATCAGATTGAACTGCTTGCTGATACGTTTGGTGAAGACTTTGACGACGTCTTTGTCAGCAGCTGGGATTACCTGATCGAACATTTCAACAACGTCGATCTGTGAGCCCAGAGCATGGTAAACAGTACCCATTTCCAGACCGATGATACCGCCGCCCATAACCAGCAGACGTCCAGGGACGTTTTTCAGCTCCAGCGCATCGGTAGAATCCCATACGCGCGGGTCATCATGAGGAATGAAAGGCAGTTGGATCGGACGTGAACCCGCAGCGATAATCGCGTTATCAAAGCTGATCGTCGTTTTGCCGTTTTCACCGTCAACTTCCAGCGTGTTGGCACCAGTGAATTTGCCCAGACCGTTAACTACTTTAACTTTACGGCCTTTTGCCATACCAGCCAGACCACCGGTCAGTTGGGTGATGACTTTTTCTTTCCACAGACGGATTTTATCAATGTCGGTTTTAGGTTCACCGAACACGATACCGTGTTCCGCCAGTGCTTTGGCTTCTTCAATGACTTTGGCAACGTGCAGCAGGGCTTTGGAAGGAATACAACCCACATTCAGACACACCCCACCCAGCGTGGAGTAGCGCTCTACCAGTACGGTTTCCAGACCCAAATCCGCCGCGCGGAATGCAGCAGAGTAACCCGCAGGGCCGGCACCAAGTACCACTACCTGAGCTTTAATTTCAGTACTCATCATGACCTCTTAATTGATTTCCGGCGGGTCTGTGACGTCACACCCGTCATCATTCTGATTGAGGGTGCATTTTTAATAACGCCCTCTTCCACCGGGACGTGTCTTTGCCGCAGTAGTTTACAAAATCGTTAACAATTTTGAAACAACAAGCGACTAACGATTTGTCCTTGATCACTGACAGCTGTAACAAATAACAGCTTATCAGAAAAAAGCCGGCCGTCAGGCCGGCTTTTCGATTACATCACCAGACGACGGATGTCAGACAACGTGTTGTTAATGATGGTAATGAAGCGAGCACCATCAGCACCATCGATGACACGGTGGTCGAAGGACAGAGACATCGGCATCATCAGACGCGGAGTGAACTCTTTACCATTCCAGACCGGTTCTATCGCGGACTTAGACACACCAAGAATAGCGACTTCAGGCGCGTTGACGATCGGCGCAAAATGCGTAGTCCCGATACCGCCCAGGCTGGAGATAGTGAAACATCCACCCTGCATTTCGCCTGCGGTCAGCTTACCGTCACGGGCTTTCTTGGAGATAGCCATCAATTCACGAGACAGTTCGACGATACCTTTCTTGTTCACGTCTTTAAATACTGGAACCACCAGACCATTCGGGGTATCAACCGCTACACCGATGTTGATGTATTTCTTCAGCGTCAGACGTTGAGCATCTTCAGACAGTGAACTGTTGAAACGTGGCATTTGCTCAAGAGCAGCAGCAACGGCTTTCATGATGAAGACAACTGGGGTGATCTTCACGTCCAGTTTGCGCTTCTCAGCTTCCACGTTCTGCTGTTTGCGGAACGCTTCCAGATCGGTGATATCCGTTTTATCGAAGTGCGTAACGTGCGGGATCATCACCCAGTTACGGCTCAGGTTAGCACCAGAGATTTTCTGGATACGGCCCAGTTCCACTTCTTCCACTTCACCAAACTTGCTGAAATCGACTTTCGGCCATGGCAGCATGCCTGGCAGACCGCCGCCAGCGGCAGCTGCAGGCGCAGACTCTGCGCGTTTCACCGCATCTTTCACGTAAGCCTGAACGTCTTCGCGCAGGATACGGCCTTTACGACCAGAACCCTTCACTTTCGCCAGATTCACGCCGAATTCACGTGCCAGACGACGGATAACCGGCGTCGCGTGAACGTAAGCATCATTCTCTGCGAACTCGCTCTTGCCTTCCGCTTTCGCAGCCGGTGCGGCAGCTGGTTTCGCCGCTGGAGCTGGTGCAGCAGCCGCTTCTTGCTTGGCTGCCGGAGCCGCAGCAGGCGCAGCGCCTTCCACTTCGAAGACCATGATCAGTGAGCCGGTTTTAACTTTGTCGCCGGTGCTGATTTTGATTTCTTTAACCGTACCCGCGAACGGCGCAGGGACTTCCATAGAAGCCTTGTCGCCTTCTACGGTGATCAGTGACTGCTCGGCCGCGATTTTATCGCCGACTTTAACCATCACTTCAGTCACTTCAACTTCGTCACCGCCGATATCTGGTACGTTAACTTCTTTTGCCGCAGAGGCCGCTGGTGCAGCAGCAGGTGCCGCTTCAGCTTTCGCTGCTGAGGCCGCTGGCGCACTGCCCACGACTTCGAAGACCATAATCAGAGAGCCGGTAGAGACTTTATCGCCAGTGCTGATTTTGATCTCTTTAACCGTACCAGCGAAAGGTGCTGGGACTTCCATAGAAGCTTTGTCGCCTTCTACAGTGATCAGAGATTGTTCAGCAGCAACGGTGTCGCCGACTTTAACCAGTACTTCGGTCACTTCAACTTCGTCACCGCCGATATCTGGTACGTTGACTTCTTTCGTCGCAGATGCCGCAGGTGCAGCAGCCGGAGCGGCTTCTTTCTTCTCTTCTGCCTTAGCAGGAGCAGCGTCTGCTGCACCGTCGGCGGAATCGAAAATCATGATCAGTTTGCCAGTTTCAACTTTGTCACCGACAGAGACTTTGATCTCTTTCACGACACCAGCCTGCGGAGAAGGGACTTCCATAGAAGCCTTATCACCTTCAACCGTGATCAGCGACTGATCAGCTTCAACTTTGTCGCCAACCTTCACCAGCACTTCGGTGACTTCAACTTCATCTGCACCGATGTCCGGTACGTTGATTTCGATAGCCATGTAATCTTTACCTCTTATGCCAGACGCGGGTTAACTTTATCTGCATCGATGTTGAATTTAGTGATGGCATCTGCAACCACTTTCTTATCGATTTCACCGCGTTTAGCCAGTTCACCCAGAGCCGCAACCACGACGTAAGACGCATCCACTTCGAAGTGGTGACGCAGGTTCTCACGGCTGTCAGAACGACCGAAACCGTCAGTACCCAGTACGCGGTAATCGCTAGCTGGGATGAAGTTACGGATTTGCTCAGCAAACAGCTTCATGTAGTCAGTAGATGCAACCGCTGGCGCATCGCTCAGTACCTGAGCCACGAATGGTACGCGCGGCGTTTCAGTCGGATGCAGCATGTTCCAACGCTCACAATCCTGGCCTTCGCGTGCCAGTTCAGTGAAGGACGTTACGCTGAATACGTCAGAACCAATGCCGTAGTCTTTCGCCAGAATCTGAGCCGCTTCACGTACGTGACGCAGGATAGAACCAGAGCCCAGCAGTTGAACTTTACCTTTGCTACCGTCAACCGTTTCCAGCTTGTAGATACCCTTACGGATACCTTCTTCCGCACCCTGCGGCATCGCAGGCATGTGGTAGTTTTCATTCAGCGTGGTGATGTAGTAGTAAATGTTCTCTTGCGCTTCGCCGTACATACGGTGCAGACCATCATGCATGATTACCGCAACTTCATAGGCAAATGCCGGATCGTAAGAGATACAGTTCGGGATGGTCAGAGACTGAATGTGGCTGTGGCCATCTTCGTGCTGCAGACCTTCACCGTTCAGCGTTGTACGACCTGAAGTACCACCGATCAGGAAGCCACGAGCCTGTTGGTCACCCGCTGCCCAGCACAGGTCGCCGATACGTTGGAAACCGAACATGGAGTAGTAGATGTAGAACGGGATCATCGGCAGGTTGTTGGTGCTGTAAGACGTTGCCGCCGCCAGCCAGGAAGAACCTGCACCCAGTTCGTTGATACCTTCCTGCAGGATCTGACCTTTCTGGTCTTCTTTGTAGTAAGCAACCTGCTCACGGTCCTGCGGGGTGTACTGCTGGCCTTTCGGGCTATAAATACCGATCTGGCGGAACAGACCTTCCATACCGAAGGTACGCGCTTCGTCAGCGATAATCGGAACCAGACGATCTTTGATAGATTGGTTCTTCAGCATCACGTTCAGGGCACGTACAAACGCGATAGTGGTAGAGATTTCTTTGTTCTGCTCTTCCAGCAGGCTGCTGAAATCTTCCAGCGTTGGCAGTTCCAGCTTCTCATCAAAGTTCGGCTGACGAGACGGCAGGTAACCACCCAGTGCCTGACGACGTTCGTGCAGGTACTTGTACTCTTCGGAATCTTTATCGAAGGTGATGTACGGCAGTTGTTCGATGTTTTCATCACTAACTGGCACATTGAAGCGGTCGCGGAAATAGCGCACGCCATCCATGTTAACTTTCTTAACCTGGTGAGCGATGTTCTTACCTTCCGCCGCGTCGCCCATACCATAACCTTTAATGGTATGCGCCAGAATAACGGTTGGTTTGCCTTTGGTGTCCTGCGCTTTTTTCAGTGCAGCGTAGACTTTCTTCGGATCGTGACCACCACGGTTCAGTGACCAAATCTGATCGTCGCTCCAGTCTTTAACCAGTGCGGCTGTCTCCGGGTATTTACCGAAGAAGTGCTCACGCACATAGGCACCATTTTTGGATTTGAAGGTCTGGTAGTCACCGTCAACGGTTTCTTCCATCAGTTGGATCAGTTTACCGCTGGTGTCTTTACGCAGCAGTTCGTCCCAACGGTCACCCCACATCACTTTGATCACATCCCAGCCAGCGCCGCTGAAGATGCCTTCCAGTTCGTTGATGATCTTACCATTACCAGTAACCGGACCATCCAAACGTTGCAGGTTACAGTTGATAACGAACACCAGGTTGTCCAGTTTTTCACGGGTCGCGATGGTGATCGCACCCTTGGATTCTGGCTCGTCCATTTCACCGTCGCCCAAGAAAGCATAAACGGTTTGCTTAGAGGTATCTTTCAGACCGCGGTTTTCCAGATACTTCAGGAATTTAGCCTGGTAGATAGCACCAATCGGTCCCAGACCCATAGATACGGTCGGGAACTGCCAGAAGTTCGGCATCAGTTTCGGGTGCGGATAAGAAGACAGACCGTTACCGTGAACTTCCTGACGGAAGTTGTTCATCTGGTCTTCGGTCAGGCGGCCTTCAAGGAAGGCACGAGCGTAAACGCCCGGAGAAATGTGGCCCTGGAAGTAGACCAGATCGCCGCCGTCCTGCTCAGTGCGGGCACGGAAGAAGTGGTTAAAGCACACTTCATAGAAAGTGGCGGAAGACTGGAAAGAAGCCATGTGGCCCCCCAGATCCAGATCTTTTTTCGAAGCGCGCAGCACTGTCATGATCGCGTTCCAGCGGATTGCTGAGCGAATACGACGTTCCAGATCCAGATTACCAGGGTACTCCGGTTCGTCTTCCACTGCGATGGTGTTGATATATTGACGTGCAGCCGTACCAGCAGCAACGCTGACACCGCCTTTACGTGCTTCACCCAGAACCTGATCTATCAGGAACTGAGCGCGCTCAACACCCTCTTCACGGATGACCGATTCGATCGCCTGCAGCCAGTCGCGGGTTTCGATCGGATCCACGTCATTATTTAAACGATCTGACATGGTTATTCCTTATCTTATCTAATCAGTTAGTTTATTGGAGCCTGTCTTCCTGCATTCTGACCTGGGTTTCACCATAAGCAAAACGCATGAAGACAGGCTCATCGTCGTCATTATCGCATTCAGAGCCCCAAAGTACGGATGCTCAATCCTTGCGTTGCTGGAGCCGACGCAGCGATCTCTCGCGCCGACTATGTTCCCGGTTAAGATCCAGCAATACTTCCTCAATAAACGCCAGATGGCGGTGTGATGCTTCGCGCGCCTTTTCTGGCTCACGGGCAACAATCGCCTCAAAAATGCTGGCGCGATGAATGCTAACCTGAGCCAGCACTTCACGGCTCAAATAAAGCAATTCAAAATTCTGTCTCACGTTCTGTTCGAGCATCGGCCCCATACAGCGCACCAAATGCAACAAAACCACATTATGCGTGGCTTCTGTTACAGCAACCTGATACTGCATAACGGCTTCTGACTCGGCGTCCAGATCGCCCGCTTCCCTCGCCTTCTCAATCACGGCATGACAATCCCGGATACGCTGCAAATCCGACTCTGTGCCACGCAACGCAGCATAGTAGGCAGCAATGCCTTCCAGCGCATGACGCGTTTCCAGAAGATCGAACTGTGATTCGGGATGTGTGCTCAGTAATTCTGCCAGCGGATCGCTGACGCTTTGCCATAGATTGGCTTGAACGAAGGTACCACCACCCTGACGGCGCAAAAGTAAACCTTTGGCTTCCAGGCGTTGAATGGCTTCTCTCAGAGAAGGGCGGGAAACATCAAACTGTTTTGCCAGTTCGCGCTCCGGTGGGAGCTTCTCGCCGGGGCGCAAGGTTCCCTCAAGGATCAGAAACTCCAGCTGCTGCTCAATCACATCTGACAGTTTGGGCTGACGGATCTTGCTGTATGCCATAGTGAATTCTTCTCTGCGAATGGCGCGGAGTCAATTGGTAATACCAATTTCAAAAACGTGACGCTAAAGTAACAAAGTATTCACCTTCTGTCCATAAGGACCTTGAGCTAAATCACCAATCCCACCAGATTTTAACAAATGCACGAGAAACATGCGGCAAAGTGATAGCCCACCTGTGGTATTACCATTAATCCCCCCTGTCTATATTTTAACTTTTTTGAAACGTAAAGCAGGCAGTGCTGAACCGTTTAAATACACAAATAGTGAATTATTATTCAATAAAAAAGGTTTTTTATTCTCATAAAGATAGCGTAATGACCCGTAGCGCCCTATCGGGGTAAGTACCATTTTTACAGCGGGGATAAAGAGATAATAAAAAGGAGTAAGCCTAAAGGGGTAGCACCTCTCAAATTCCCCACGGGTTTTTCATCATCAAGGGGTCAATCAAAGATTGATAAAAATTTTGATGTGGCGATAGTTTTTAATTATCAGGCTATAAGAAATCAGTGCAATCTTGCGCACTTACCACTATTCTCTGGCAAACGGTAGATGTTTCATTATTTAAAGAAACACTACCGCGTAAAAATAAAATTACACAAACGTACAGTCATTAATACGCGTGTTCGTTCACACCGTGTTTTTTACTTGCACTGGCAGAGGGTTAAATTTGATGGATAATCAACAAACGGACGGCACGCTAAAGCGTGGTTTGAAAAACCGTCATATTCAGTTGATTGCCTTGGGTGGCGCGGTAGGTACTGGCCTCTTTCTTGGTATTGCACAGACAATCAAAATGGCGGGGCCATCGGTCCTGTTGGGCTATGCGATTGGCGGTTTGATCGCGTTCCTCATTATGCGCCAATTGGGCGAGATGGTAGTGGAAGAGCCAGTGGCCGGATCGTTCAGCCACTTTGCTTATAAATACTGGGGCGACTTTGCTGGATTCGCATCTGGATGGAACTACTGGGTGCTGTATGTTCTGGTCGCCATGGCAGAACTCAGCGCCGTGGGGATTTACGTCCAGTACTGGTGGCCAGACATTCCGACGTGGGTGTCCGCAGCTGTGTTTTTCCTACTGATTAACGCCATCAATCTGGCGAACGTCAAAGTCTACGGTGAGATGGAGTTCTGGTTTGCCATCATCAAAGTCGCCGCGATTATTGGTATGATCGTCTTTGGCGGCTGGCTGCTGATCAGCGGTACAGGCGGACCGGAAGCAACCGTAACTAACCTGTGGGCACAAGGTGGGTTCTTCCCGAATGGCGGTCTCGGCCTGCTCATGGCGATGGCCGTTATCATGTTCTCATTTGGTGGCCTGGAACTCGTCGGGATTACCGCAGCAGAAGCGGATAACCCAGAGAAGAGCATTCCACGCGCGACCAATCAGGTTATCTACCGCATTCTGATTTTCTATATCGGCTCACTCGCAATTTTGCTGTCACTGTATCCGTGGGGCAAAGTTGTAGAAGGTGGTAGCCCGTTCGTTATGATCTTCCACGAACTGAACAGCAACGTTGTAGCTACGGTGCTGAACATCGTGGTACTAACCGCGGCGCTATCGGTTTACAACAGCTGTGTTTATTGCAACAGCCGCATGCTGTTCGGTCTGGCAAAACAGGGGAATGGACCGAAAGTACTGGAAACCGTCGATAGCCGTGGCGTACCGGTTGTCGCTATCGGCATCTCCGCGCTGGCAACGGCGCTGTGTGTACTGATCAACTACCTTATCCCCGGCAAAGCGTTCGAGCTATTAATGGCGCTGGTCGTGTCAGCTCTCGTGATTAACTGGGCGATGATCAGTCTGGCTCACCTGAAATTCCGTGCGCAGAAGGATAAAGAAGGTACGGTGACCAAGTTTAAAGCGCTGCTTTATCCGCTGGGTAACTATATCTGCCTACTGTTCCTCGCCGGAATTTTGGTCATTATGTTCCTGACGCCGGGCATTCAGATTTCCGTCATGCTGATCCCAGTCTGGCTGATTATTCTGGGCGTCGGCTACTTTATCAAAAAGAAAAATCAGGTGAAGTAAGCCTCAGCGTTCATGCTATATCCTTTTCGATTCTATGGCCGACCTTGTCGGCCATTATTTTTCTGCCAATACATAGCAAACATCAGACCAGCGCACCGTATATCGTTAAGAGTGCGACCACTACCACCAGCACCAGCGTCACCTTTTTCGCCAGCGTCACGGCGGCTTTCGGCGTTTCTACGGGTTCAATGTGGGATTCACGCGCCAGAGAAAATTGAGCCAGTTGAGTTAACACCCAGTATTGTGAACTGCGGGAATCCCCCAACGACGCGAACCATGCTGGCAGCGCTTTTTCACCATGCCCCAACAGCGCGTAAGCCGCACCGGCTAAACGAGTGGGAATCCAGTCAAGCCAATGCAGCAAGCTATCAACGCCGGACTGCGCACGTTCCAGCGGCGTGTTGTGCCGCGCCAGCCAGGTCTGTCTGGCACGTAAAAATGCGTATCCCATCAGCGCAATTGGCCCGTAGGGCCCAGCCGCGACGAACCAAAAGAGCGGTGCTAAATAAAATCGGAAATTTATCCATAGCAACGCGTTTTGCAATTCTTTCAATTGCTCACTTTCATTCGAGCCAACGGGCAGACCATGGATCAATGCCAGTTCCGCCGCCATTTCCCGACTGGCATCCGCTTCACCGCGCTGCGCCGCTTGTAAATAGCGCCGATAGTGCTGGCGGATTTCACCTGCGCCAATGCACATCAGGCTGATGACAATCCACAGTAAAAGGGAAACCAGACCAAACAGAATGCCGCTCGTTAGCCATAGCAATCCAGCCACCACGCCCATACTGCATAGCGTCAGGAACAGCGTCTGAAATAAAGACGGAGACGGCACATGCCGGAATACCACCTCCAGCCGGTGGTCGATCTGCCAGTGCTCCCCCTGTTTGAACAACCGTTCCCAGGCCAGCGTAAGCAACAGTGTAAACAGCGTCATTGGTCTAGGCTCCCTTTATTCTCTGTCCAGTCTTCTTGTAGCAGACGATGATAGCCGTCCCAGTCAAATGCCGGACCGGGATCGGTTTTACGACCCGGAGCGATATCGCTATGTCCGGTAATTCGCGACGGCGTGATGGGATAAGCCCGCATTAGTAGGCGTGTAATCGCAGCCAGCGAGTGATATTGCTCTGTGGTAAAAGGCAGCGTATCCGTTCCTTCCAGTTCGATACCAATAGAGAAATCATTACACCGCTCGCGGCCTTCAAACACCGAAACACCAGCATGCCAGGCGCGCTGATCGAAAGAGACATACTGTATGGTTTGCCCATCGCGGCGAATCAGGCAGTGTGCCGCTACGCGTAAATGAGAAATATCGGCGAAATAGGGGTGCGCAGTAGGATCCAAAGTAGCCGTAAACAGCTGATCAATATACGGACCGCCAAACTCACCGGGAGGCAAACTGATATTATGAATCACCAGTAAGGAAGGCACCTCGTTATTTGGGCGGCCATCATAATGTGGTGAAGGCGTGTGTGTAATGTCGGATAACCAGCCATTTTCCAAAAGCATCGGCGATAACCTCGCATCGTATCGTTAGCCGGCTGAATCAGGCGAAAAATCAATTATACCCGTAATACTTCAAGCTGCATGTGCGTTGGCTGCGCTACTCGGCCCACTTATGTGGGCTTCGCCCCGTTGGGGCCGCTGCAAGCAGCGTTCAAATCTGCCTCTGGCAGATTTGTCACTCACCCGAATCACTGACCTGAGTAAGCTCATCGGGATTCCCTCTTTTGCCGCCTTCCTGCAACTCGAATTATTTGGGGTATAGAACCAAAAATCCTTGTATTCAAGATACCATGTTTCACACAACCCTATCTATCCAACTGGGTATCAATAGGTTTTACCATTCGTTTTACGATGTTTTCGCTGTTTTCCCCATCAGTATTCAATCTCTACATCCTTTTTAGCAACGTAAAATCCCCAACACCATTACGTGATAAAAATCACATTACAAATGTAATATTGCAATAAAAGGCAATCGTTTTCGTGCATTGCGTCTATTTTTACTTAAAATGTATGACAAAATTATCTTCTGATTTTTTTAGATATTACCAAAACTTATTTTGCGGTCTTACGCACGACGTAAATAACGTCTAACTATATGGTACTCAACATGAAAAAAACTTTCGCTGCGGGTGCTTTGCTCGCACTGTCATGCTCAATGCCTGCACTTGCCGACAGCAATAAAGCCGAATACTTGTCTGACTGGTGGCACCAGAGCGTTAACGTCGTCGGCAGCGCCCACACTCGCTTTGGACCGCAACTGAGCAGCACGACCTATCTGGAATATGAGGCGTTCGCACGTAAAGACTGGTTCGATTTCTACGGCTACGCCGATGCGCCTAAATTTTTCGGTGGCGATCCTGGCAGCCGCGGCATTTGGAACAAAGGCTCTTCGCTATTTGTCGAGATCGAACCGCGCTTTTCTATTGATAAACTGACGGGATCAGACCTCAGCTTTGGTCCGTTTAAAGAGTGGTACATCGCCAATAACGTTATCTACGATCAGGGCCGCAATAGTGGTTCACGCCAGAGCACCTGGTATATGGGCTTAGGCACCGATATTGATACCGGAACCGATCTGGCCCTCTCACTGAATGGCTATGCCAAATACCAATGGCAGAACTACGGCGCTGCGAACGAAAACGAGTGGGACGGCTACCGCGTAAAAGTAAAATACTCTTACCCGCTGGGCTCTCTGATGGGCGGCAACGTCTCGTATATCAGCTTCACCAATTTCGATTTCGGTTCAGAACTGCGTGATAAATCGAATTCAAGCCGTACTAATAACTCCATTGCTTCCAGCCATATTTTGGCGTTGGGCTACGACCACTGGCACTACTCTTTCGTCGCACGTTATTTCCACAATGGCGGCCAATGGGCTGATGGCACAGAACTCAATTTCGGCAAAGGCCCGTTTGAAGTGAAATCTACCGGCTGGGGCTACTATCTGGTCGTCGGTTACAACTTCTAAAATCACGTCCCCTTTCCGGCGTTCACGGATGTTCGCCGGAAGGTTAATAACAGTAATACACTGAATTACAACAATTAGTCATTCTGGATGTCCTGATATAAACAAGGTAGCATAGACCTCCGAATCCCCCTTCGGAGTTTTGTCATGTCAACGCGTCGCTACAGTCAGGAACAACGCCAACAAGCCTTGCTTGCTCGTATTGCACAAGATATCCCCGCCAGCGTGCAACTGGCCTTGCGTGAAGATTTAGGTGGCATCGTCGATGCCAATCAAGATATTACCGCGCTTCTGTTACCCGACAACGAGATCGTCAGCGCGCGTATTATCACGCGTGAAGCGGGTATCTTCTGCGGTACGCGCTGGCTTGAAGAAGTCTTTTCTCAATTAGGCAACACGACAACGATAGTCTGGCACGTCGCCGATGGCGAAGCCATCACTCCCAACCAAACGTTGTGTGACATTACAGGGCCAGCCAAACAGCTCCTAACGGGTGAGCGTACTGCGCTGAATTTCCTGCAAACACTCTCTGCCGTCGCAACCGAAACCAGCCGCTATGTTGCCGTATTGCAGGGAACGCGAACCCGGTTGCTGGATACGCGCAAGACGCTGCCAGGGCTAAGAACCGCACTGAAATACGCAGTATCCTGCGGCGGCGGAGACAACCATCGGCTCGGTTTATCCGATGCTTTCCTGATCAAGGAAAACCATATTATCGCCGCTGGCTCAATCAAAAATGCGGTAGAAAAAGCGCAGGTTTTACGCAGTGATGTTCCGGTTGAAGTTGAAGTCGAATCGCTGGATGAATTACAACAGGCATTGGATGCTGGCGCAGATATCATCATGCTGGATAATTTCAGTCTGGATAACATCCGGGAAGCCGTTGGCTTAACGCAGGGACGTGCGCTGCTGGAGATATCTGGCAATGTCACTCTGGACACGCTGCGTGGCTATGCGGAAACAGGCGTGGACTATATTTCGGTGGGGGCGTTAACCAAGCACGTACAGGCACTGGATTTATCCATGCGCTTTATCTAATTGCTTCTCTATTTCTCCCGACGAGGTGCCATTTCGCACCTCGTTTGTATTTCTTCATCCCATCCTCCCCATAACATCGCAACAATACGATCTTCCTGTTCCGTACGGACTTTCTGTCCTGATAATGTGAACAATGCGTACCTGCTCCCAAAAAACCTTCAACGTTCTGCAAATATCTAAAAACATGTCGTAGCGCCTTCCTCTTTTGACTTTCCCCACTCGCCAGCTTTCATTCCCTTTTCTATGCTGCCGGCCGTCCGTATGCATTTATGCGCCACCATATTTATGCGCCACAACAGGGAAATCAACATGACAAAACAACAAGGATTCACACTGATTGAGCTGATGATCGTCATTGCGATCGTCGCCATTCTCAGCGCTATCGGCGTCCCCGCTTATCAAGGTTATCTGCAAAAAGCGGCGCTGACGGACATGCTACAAACGATGGTGTCTTATAAAACGCCGGTCGATCTCTGTGGTCTGGAAAATGCCGCTTTTACCGCCTGCAACGCAGGTAATCAGGGAATTCCAGGCAGTAAATCTTCACGCTATGTCAGTGCCGTTAGCGTCACTCAAGGGATAATTACGCTGACAGGGCAATCCACTCTGCAAGGGCTACGCGTTATTCTGACGCCAACCTGGGATACCGAAACTGGCGCTTCACGCTGGACGAAAAACTGTGCCACTGACGGCAGTACAGAGAGCCTGCAATCTGCGTGTCAGGACGTTTTTCGTTTCGATAATACGGCGGGTTAATCATGACTGATTCATCCTTCTCCTCCGAACATACGCTCAGCGAGTTACAGACACTGTGCCGACGTTATCAGGCATTACTGCTTAACCTCGATGAACAAACGCTGTCGGTCGCCGTCACGACGTCCCCGTCTGCGGAGATGATTGCTGCGCTGCGTTTCGCCAGCAATCGCCGAATTATGGTGGAACAATGGCCACAGGCCAGAATGGAGCAACAGCTTAACCCAGTGAATGCCGTTGCCGAGCCCACAGAGACTTACCATACCCGCGTCGAACGTTCCAGCGCCGGGCAACAGGATCAGGATGATGCTTCCCCAGTCGCACAATTTATCCATCAAACGCTGCGCCTCGCCGTTCAGCGTCGCGCTTCTGATATCCACTTTGAGCCGCTACCAGACAGCTATCGCGTGCGGCTACGCATTGACGGTGTGTTGCAGGCAATATCCGCGCCGCCCCCCGAACTGGCAAACCGAATTACCGCGCGGCTGAAAATCATGGGCAAGTTGAACATCGCTGAACGGCGATTGCCACAAGACGGCCAGTTCAGCCTGATGCTGGATCAACAAGCTTACTCATTGCGCATCGCTACCCTTCCCGTGCAACAGGGAGAAAAAGTCGTACTGCGTATTTTACAAACGCACCAGCAAGAACTGGTACTGGATAAACTCGGTCTTAGCGCAAAGGCATTACAACAGGTTATTAGCGTGCTGAGCGCCGCACAGGGCATGCTATTAGTCACCGGCCCCACGGGCAGTGGAAAAACCGTAACGCTTTATAGCGCGATACGCTGGTTAAACGATAGCTGCCGCAATATCTGTAGTGTGGAAGATCCCGTCGAAATTCCTTTAGAGGGAATCAACCAGACGGCGATCAATCCTAAAGCCGAACTGGGATTTGGCAGAATTTTACGTGCGCTGCTACGACAGGACCCAGACATCATTATGATCGGTGAAATCCGCGATACCGAAACCGCAGAAATTGCAGTCAAAGCCGCACAAACCGGCCATCTGGTGATGTCCACGCTGCATACCAATTCTGCCGTAGAAACCCTGACTCGCCTCAGTCATCTAGGTATTCCCGGTTATCTGTTAGCTGCGGCGCTAAAGCTCATCGTCGCACAGCGACTCGTTCGACGATTATGTCCGCACTGTAAAACCCCAGGGGCACCTCTACTCTCACTGCCAAACGACGTATGGCAAGGGCCACTACACCACTGGCAAGCCTGCGGCTGTAGCCACTGTTTCTCTGGCTATTATGGGCGCGTCGCACTCTATGAATTACTCCCCATCACGTCGGATTTTCAGACAGCATTAGCGGGCAACGCCAGCGTAGGGGAATTATCTGCCCTGTCATGCAACTCAGGTTTCCCTACATTGCTGATTGCTGGGCTCGAGCTGGTCAACGATGGCCTAACTTCACTTGGTGAAATCTATCGTGTTGTAGGCGATGAGCACTCAATAAATAAGGAGGCACAATGAAGCTAGAACGCTTATATCGCTGGCAGGCAATGACATCCGAGGGAGGCCTCTCCGAAGGAGAACTTATCAGCACACACCGCAAGCACGTCTATGCCAGCCTGATTGCACAAGGTTACCAACCGCTTCTCGTAAAAGCTGGTCATTACCTGTCACTCCGCTACTGGAAGCGCGAACAGCTAGGAGAATTAATCAAACAGCTTGCTGCCCTGCTACAAGCGGGATTGCCGCTATTGGATGCATTAAAACTGGTGTCGGAACAGCATGAACGCCCCGGCTGGCGCTGTGTATTACGGGACGTTCGTACCCATGTTGCTCAGGGAAGTTCGCTGTCTGAAGCGTTACACGACTATCCTCATATCTTTCCCGTACTGTACCGCTCCCTCATTACCGTCGGCGAATTAACAGGGAAACTAGACAGATGCTGCCTACAGCTAGCGCAACAGCAAGAAAAGCAATCCAGACTGCAGCAGAAAGTCATCAAGGCGCTACGCTATCCCTGCTTTATTTTGGCAATCGCCATGCTGGTCAGCATGCTAATGTTGATTCTGGTTTTACCCGAATTCGCGACACTCTACTCCTCATTTAACGCACCATTACCTTGGTTTACCCAGCAACTGCTCCATCTGGCAGATATCATCGCTGGTTACGGATTCATTGGGTTGCTGGTACTAAGTTGCCTAATACTGGGGTACGCCCGATTGAGGCAGAAAAGGCCATTATGGAAAATCAGAGAACAAGAATGGCTGCTGAAGCTTCCCGTGGTATCCCGCCTGCTACGCGGTAAATCGCTGAGTCAGATATTTAATATTCTGGCAATGACGCAGCATGCTGGCTTGACGCTTCCTGAAGGGCTGGATGCCGCTGCGACGATCCGCCATCCGCTTTATCAGGATGCGATTCAACAGATACAGGAGCAGTTGCATCAGGGCACATCGCTATACCATGCCGTGCAACATCACGCCGCGCTGTTTCCCGCACCTTGCCCGCAGTTGATTCACGTTGGGGAAGAAACCGGTGCATTGGATGCGATCTTTACACAGTTGGCAGAATGGCATGAGGGGCAGGTACAGCAGCAGGCGGATATGCTGGCACAAACGCTGGAGCCATTGCTGATGATGGTCGTCGGGGGAATGGTTGGAGCGCTGGTGATTGGCATGTATTTGCCAATCTTCCAACTGGGGAATGTATTGGCCGGTGCCTGAACCGACCAATACCGCACGGCAATATCTACAAATCAGATCGCCCCACCACTGGTAACAGCGGAAAGATGGAATCTGAAGGCACAACTATCCGTTGAAAATACGATTTTCTTGTTCGGCCACACGGATAAACGTTGTACGTTTCGTCAGCTCCTTCAAGCGGGATGCACCGACATAGGTACAGGCCGAACGTAGGCCGCCAAGAATATCACGTACGGTGTTATTTACCGGACCGCGCAGTGGCAATTTCACGGTTTTTCCTTCTGCGGCACGGTACTCCGCCACGCCACCGACGTGACGCTCCATCGCAGATGCGGAACTCATACCGTAGAACAACATCATTTTCTCACCGTTTTCTTCAACGATGGTTCCTTCACATTCATCATGTCCTGCCAGCATACCGCCCAGCATGACAAAATCAGCTCCACCACCGAATGCTTTCGCGACATCGCCCGGCATAGCACACCCACCGTCGCTCACAATTTGTCCACCGAGACCGTGTGCCGCATCAGCACACTCAATAACAGCAGAAAGTTGAGGATACCCTACGCCCGTTTTAACACGCGTCGTGCAGACAGAACCGGGGCCAATACCGACTTTCACGATATCCGCCCCAGAGAGAATGAGCTCTTCCACCATTTCACCCGTCACCACGTTTCCAGCACAGATGACTTTGTCCGGGCAAGCCTCACGCGCTTTTTGCAGGAACGTGACAAAGTGTTCCGAATACCCATTTGCGACATCGATACAGATAAATTTCAATTCAGACGACAGCGCCAGAATTTGCTTTAACTTGATGAAATCAGCGTCAGATGTCCCAGTCGAAACCATAACATGGCGTAATACCGATTCAGGTGCGCGTTGCACAAACTGTGACCATTGCTCGACAGAATAGTGTTTATGGACAGCCGTCAGAACATCAAAAGAGGCCAGGACTTCCGCCATACTAAACGTACCCACAGTATCCATATTAGCGGCGATAATCGGTACACCAGACCAGTTGCCACCGGCGTGTAGGAAGGTGAATTGACGTTCCAGCTCAACGTCAGAGCGGCTTTTCAGCGTCGAACGCTTTGGCCGGATGAGAACGTCTTTAAAGCCTAACTTTAAATCTTCTTCAATACGCATGAGGTTCGAGTTCCTGGTTAGTGACGGCGGAATGCTCAGTATCGTTACTGGGCAATGCCCTAAATAATTCGAGTTGCAGGCAGGCGGCGACCGCACGAATCCCCAGGAGCTTACTCAAGTAAGTGACTGGGGTGAGTAAGGGAAGCCAACACACATGCAGCTTGAAGTATGACGGGCATAATCATTTCTGAAAAAATAATGCCCTTTACCAGTGACGTTATCATACGCAGGAATAATCCTACGGCAAGACTGCGATTTTCACTTTATTTGGGATAAAATCAGAAAAATTTACCTATCGCCTAACAAGGTGATAGCGTGGAGCAAACTGCGGCTTATGCCTGATTGGCTTCAGGGGATAATAATGTGTTCCTTTCCCTTGAAAATAGTAGAAATGTTAATTTTTCAACACAGGTGCAATGACATACATCGTAGCCTTAACGGGCGGTATCGGCAGCGGGAAAAGCACCGTAGCCGATGAATTTGCCAAACTAGGAACCACTATTGTTGATGCGGATATCCTCGCACGACAGGTAGTCGAGCCTGGGAAACCCGCACTGGATGCCATTAAGCTCCGGTTTGGCGATGTCGTGCTCAATACCGATGGTTCATTGAACCGTGCCGCACTACGTGACCGCATTTTTTCCTCGCCAGAGGAGAAACTGTGGCTGAATAATTTACTCCATCCGTTGATCCATCAGGAAACACAGGCCCAATTTCGAGCCATATCCACGCCATATATTCTGTGGGTCGTCCCTTTACTGGTGGAGAACGGTTTACAGCAGCGAGCACAGCGTATTCTGGTCGTTGATGTAGATAGAGAAACACAGCTTGAACGCACACTGGCCCGCGATGGTATCAGTCTGCAGCAAGCAGAAAACATACTGGCAGCACAGGCAACCCGAGAACAGCGCCTGGCTTATGCCGATGATATTATTGATAACAGTCGCTGCACAAACGAACTGGCTCCACAGGTTGCGGAATTACACCGCCTTTACCTGGAGCTAGCCGCCTCCGCAGCCGACAGGATGGCTAAGAATGAGTGACGCTTCCTCAACGATTTTATTTGAATATCCGCTGAACGAAAAAACACGTACCTGGTTGCGTATCGAATCATTACTGCAGCAGTTGCATCAAAATCATTCCCTGACCGACATGGGGAGCGCCCTGACATTTTTTCGCGCCATCGCCGAGTTGCTTGATGTGCTGGAACGTGGCGATGTGCGTACCGAGTTGCTGAAAGAACTGGAGCGCCAACAGCAAAAACTGCTGCAATGGAGTGATGTGCCAGGCGTCGATATGGAGCGCATCCACTCGCTGCGACGTCAGTTGAAAGATCTATCTAGTACGCTGATGGCAGCGCCACGGATGGGGCAGTTCTTACGAGAAGATCGCCTGATTGGGATGGTACGCCAGCGGCTCGGTATTCCCGGCGGATGTTGTAGTTTCGACTTACCAACGCTACATAGCTGGCTGCATCAGCCTCAGGAACTGCGCGAGAAATTGGTTTCCGGCTGGCTTAGCTCGCTGCTACCACTCAAACAAGCGCTGGATATGATTCTGGAGCTGATCCGCCACTCCGGCACATTCCGACCACAGACCAGTCTGAACGGTTTCTTTCAGGACAATGCCTCGGATGCGGACCTGCTACGTTTGCGCCTTGAACAGGTACATCAGCTCTATCCACAAATATCCGGTCACAAGACTCGCTATGCCATCCGTTTCCTGCCATTAGATAGTGAAAACGGCCATATTCCGCCTCGTTTAACGTTTGAACTGGCCTGCTGCTAGGCTCAGCGCTGATAAACGAAAACGTGTTAAGCACCAAATAGAGTGAAAAGAATTTTATGACAACAGAGATTACGACGGTGAAGTGCCCAACCTGCAAGCAGGCGGTCATCTGGGATGAAAACAGCATCTATCGCCCATTTTGCAGCAAACGTTGTCAGCTCATCGATTTGGGCGAATGGGCTGATGAAGAAAAGCGCATTCCGAGTGATGATATGGTTTCAGACAGTGAAGACTGGAGCGAAACGCGCTAATAGCCGCGTTTCGCGAATAACGAGTACAGACAGGCAAGATTCGATTAAAGCGATTTCAACCAGCGGATCATCTCCGCATTCGCTGGCGGAAACTCTTCCTCACGCAACGCCTCCACGCTCACCCAACGAGATTCCTGCCCTTCTCGGCCATAGGGTTCTCCTTGCCACACTTCAACCAAAAAGAAATGAAGCGTGATGATTCTTTCCGGCGTAGAAAACGTTTTATCGTTTAGCGGCTTGGGGGCGATGGCTTTGATGCCCGTTTCTTCATGCAGTTCACGAATCAGTGCCTGCTCGGGAGTTTCTCCCACTTCAACTTTACCGCCGGGAAACTCCCACATCCCTGCCATATGAACACCATCAGGGCGACGAGCAATGAAATATTGCTGTTCCGTATTACGGATGATGCCCACCGCGACGGATAACTGTTTTTGCGTCATGACAATTCCTATCAGATTCTTATCAAGTAAAAGGCGGTCAATGACCGCCTTTGTACTTATCACATTTTAATCACTGGGTTTAGCAGCCAATTATTTCTGTAAACGACCGTGGCACTGCTTATATTTTTTACCTGAACCACATGGGCAAGGATCGTTACGTCCAATTTTACGATCTGCCTGCGCCGGTGAACCCGTATTCAGGCTGTCTTCTTCCTGATGACTAAACTGCTGCTGCTGAGCCAAACGCTCTGCTTCTTCACGGCGTTGCAGCTCCAGCGCTTCGATTTCTTCCGGCATTCTCACCTGAACTTTGCTCAACGTGCTGATCACTTCATATTTCAGTGATTCCAACATCGCGGCAAACATAGAGAACGACTCACGCTTATATTCTTGCTTCGGATCTTTCTGTGCATAGCCACGCAGGTGGATGCCCTGACGCAGGTAATCCATTGCAGCCAGATGCTCTTTCCACAGGGAATCCAGCGTCTGTAGCATCACGCCTTTTTCGAAGTTGCGCATGACTTCATTACCAACAACTTCTTCTTTGCGATGATAAACTTCAAGCGCCTGTTGGAAAATACGCTCGCGCAGCGTTTCTTCATGCAGCTCAGGCTCTTTATCCAGCCACGCTTTGATTGGCATATCCAGATCGAAGTCGTTCTTCAGGCGCTGTTCCAGGCCTTCCGTATCCCACATTTCTTCCAGAGATTCTGGTGGGATATAACTGTCAATAGTCGCTTTAAACACATCCTCACGAATGCTGGTGATGGTTTCACTGATATCGGACACGTCCAGCAGTTCGTTACGCTGAGTGTAGATCGCACGACGTTGGTCATTCGCCACATCATCGTATTCCAGCAACTGTTTACGAATATCAAAGTTACGGCTTTCCACTTTACGCTGTGCGTTAGCAATCGCCTTGGTGACCCATGGGTGCTCAATCGCTTCACCCGGTTTCATACCCAGTTTGCGCATCATGTTAGAAACACGATCGGACGCAAAAATACGCATCAACGCATCTTCCATTGACAGATAGAAGCGTGATGAACCTGCATCCCCTTGACGACCAGAACGGCCACGCAGCTGGTTATCGATACGACGAGATTCATGGCGTTCAGTACCGATAATGTGCAAACCGCCCGCAGCCAACACGGCATCATGACGCACTTTCCAGGCCGCTTTAATTTCTGCAATTTGCTCGTCATCTGGGTTTTCCAGATGTGCCACTTCTGCCTGCCAGCTACCACCCAATACGATATCCGTACCACGACCGGCCATATTGGTCGCGATGGTGACAGCACCAGACTGGCCCGCCTGAGCAACGATGTCTGCTTCCATAGCGTGGAACTTCGCGTTCAACACGTTGTGTTTGATGCCAGCTTTCTCCAGCGCCAGAGAAACCACTTCGGATTTCTCAATGGAGATCGTACCAACCAAAATAGGCTGACCTTTTACAGAACGATCTTTGATATCTTCAATGATGGCATCGATTTTTTCCTGCTCGGTCATATAGACCAGATCAGGCAAGTCTTTACGAATCATCGGACGGTTAGTCGGCACCACAATCGTATCCAGCTTATAGATGGAGCTGAACTCGAATGCTTCGGTATCTGCCGTACCGGTCATACCTGCCAATTTTTCATACAGGCGGAAGTAGTTCTGGAAGGTAATGGAAGCCAGCGTCTGATTTTCATTCTGAATGGCTACTTTTTCTTTCGCTTCCACGGCCTGATGCAGACCATCAGACCAACGACGTCCCTGCATGGTACGGCCGGTGTGTTCGTCAACGATGATAACTTCGCCGTCTTTCACAATGTAGTCAACATCGCGGGTAAACAGCACGTGCGCACGCAGCGCGGCGGTCACATGGTGCATAAGCATAATATTGGTTGGAGAGTACAGTGATTCGCCCTCCTCCATAATGCCTTCTTTCACCAGCAGTTCTTCTACCAAAACCAGACCACGCTCGGTGAGGTTCACCTGACGTGCTTTCTCATCAACAGAGAAGTGGCCTTCACCGTGGAAGGTATCCGAATCTTCTTTTTCCTGACGAATTAGGTGAGGGATGATTTTATTGACGCTGATATAAAGCTCGGAGCTGTCCTCCGCCGGGCCGGAAATGATCAGCGGTGTACGTGCTTCGTCGATCAGAATGGAGTCAACCTCATCCACCAGCGCGTAGTACAATTTACGCTGCACGCGCTCTTCCGGGCTGAACGCCATGTTGTCGCGCAGGTAGTCAAAACCGTATTCGTTATTGGTACCGTAAGTGATATCTGCTGCATAGGCTTCACGCTTCGCCGGAGCAGGCATCCCCGGCAAGTTGATACCGACGCTCAGGCCAAGGAATTCAAACAAAGGACGGTTATTTTCAGCATCACGCTGTGCCAGATAATCGTTCACGGTAACTACGTGTACGCCACGGCCAGTCAGTGCGTTCAGATACGCAGGTAATGTTGCTGTCAGCGTTTTACCTTCACCAGTACGCATCTCCGCAATACAACGCTCATTCAGTACCATACCGCCAAGAAGCTGCACGTCAAAATGGCGCATACCAAATACACGCTTACTGGATTCACGCACCACGGCGAAGGCTTCTGGCAGCAGGTTCTCCAGCGTTTCGCCTTTTTCCAGACGAGCACGGAACTCTAGCGTTTTCGCTTGCAGTTCCTCATCTGAAAGTTTTTCCATTTCTGGTTCTAAACGACTAATAACATCAACATTTTTACGCATACGACGCAGCGTACGATCGTTACGGCTACCAAAAATTTTGGTTAAGATATTCATGACCATAATAGTTTTAATCTCACAAGTGCCACGTATCCAGTGGCAACACAACATCGAAAACCTGAGAAATTCAGCAAAACGAGAGAAATTTCTTCAGCTAATTATCAATTACACTTTCAGCTGAAAAGATAGGGCCCTGCACGGATGCCGCGGATTTGTGCAAGCCAGATGCCGATTTGATGATATGCCTGAGGATAAAAAGTGACTCGTCCAGCATGGGGGGAGATCACAAGGGGATACTGGGAATCCTGCGTCAGCAACGCATTTAGCGTATCCAGCAAAACCAGAGAATGGGGTTGTAGTTCGTCGACCTGCTGGGTATTGACCGTCTGTGGCGTCGTCAATGCAAAAGAAAGATGACGAATTACCGTACGAATCGCATGCTGATGCCAGTAATCAACACTGTAAGACGAGCGTCGATGCGCTTCCTTCAGCGCTACCAGATCGGTAAGGCTCAGCGATACGTTATTCTGGCGACTAACGCTGGAGCTTGAATTAGGGAGTGAAGTGATGTCCTGTGAATCGTTCAGGCTTGTCGGCAGGCCAAGACTCGCCGCGACCATCCCTAATAAGAGATGCGGCCAGAAATAACGTCTGCCAAATTGTCGCCAACGATTTAGAATACCAATCACGAGTAACATCCACCGGAGCCAGGTCTATGCGTGATAGCCGCCCACAATCACTGGAATTTCTGTTTGATAGCGCATCCATGTCGGGTAAAGGCCCGCTTCAAGATGTGCAACAGCGCGCTATCGCCTTATTAAAACTTAACCGTGCCGTGCGCGGATTACTGCCTGCACCGTTGCACCCATGGTGCCGCGTCGCTAATTATCGGCAAGGCTTACTGATACTGGAAACCGCCAACGCCAGTTGGCTGATGCGGTTACGTTACGAACAACCTGCGTTGCTCTCTGCATTACGCGCACAAATACTACCATCATTGGCTTCAATCGACATCAGGATTAATCCAACGCTTGCCGCAAAAGGGCATGAAATCGTGAAAAATAGTGACATTTACGAGACGGAAAATACCGACAACAAACCGTTGCGTCAGTTGAGCGAACAAAGTGCGGAGACATTGAGGACGTTAGCAGGCAATAGCCCGGAAAAACTCAGAAAGATATTAGAACGACTGGCATCACTGGCCGGAGAGAGTACCAGTAAAACCAGTCGTAATAAGAAGTGACGACTATATCAAGCGTTACGCCAGCACGATAGACGGTGCTTTAAACGCCAGCGGCATTTCAGCTTCGTCTTCAAAGGTCACGTATTCCCACGCTTCCTGATTTGCCAGCACAGCCTGCAACAGTTTGTTGTTCAGAGCATGACCGGATTTAAACGCAGAAAACGCACCGATGATGTTGTAACCACACATAAACAGGTCACCGATGGCGTCCAACATTTTATGACGGACAAACTCATCTTCAAAACGCAGACCGTCTTCGTTCAGTACGCGGTAATCGTCAACGACGATGGCACAATCCATACTGCCGCCCAGGCACAACCCACGAGACTGCAAGTATTCGATATCGCGCATGAAGCCGAAAGTACGCGCACGGCTGATCTGGCGAACAAACGCGTCAGCAGAGAAATCCAAACGATAGCGCTGGTTGCCCGCATCAATCGCCGGGTGGTTGAAGTCGATAGTGAAATCCAGACTGAAGCCGTTAAACGGTTTCATTTCGGCCCACTTGTCACCATCTTCAACGCGCACTGGCTGTTTGATACGTACAAATTTCTTGGCACAGTTCAGCTCTTCGATACCCGCATCTAACAGCAGGTAAACGAATGGGCTGGCGCTGCCATCCATAATTGGAATTTCTGGTGCATCAACATCAATGACAATGTTGTCAATGCCTAACCCTGCAAGCGCAGCGTTAAGATGCTCCACCGTAGAAATACGCACGTCATGCTCATTAACCAGGCAAGTACAGAGCATGGTATCACGCACGGATTTTGCATCAGCCGGAAAATCAACCGGGGGATTCAAGTCTGTGCGGCGATAGATGACCCCGGTATTTGCCGGTGCAGGACGCATGGTCAACGTGACCTTCTTGCCGGTATGTAACCCGACACCAGTCGCCTGAACAATACGTTTTAGTGTACGTTGTTTGATCATCATTTTATCTCGCATGTTACTGAACCTACCGACCTAGTATACACCAGGCTCGGTGGCACAGTTTAGCACAAAGAGCGGAGATTCCAACGTTATCTGGCAGCAAATTAGTCTGCTTGCTTACGCAGAAACGCCGGGATATCCAGATAGTCTGGCTCTTTATTCGTCTGCGGATTCTGGTCGTTAACCACTTTGGCAGCCGGTTTTTCCTGCGCCAGCGGCGTCATACCGTGTTGCTGGTAACGATGATCCATCACAGGTTGGCTGGCCTGCTTGTTCGTTACCAGAGTAATCTCAGGACGCTTGTCCATGCCAATACCCGTTGCAACAACCGTCACACGCAGTTCATCATTCATTTCAGGGTCAAGCGACGTACCAATCACCACGGTCGCATTGTCGGACGCGAATGCACGAATAGTGTTACCTACCGTCTCGAACTCATCCAGACGCAGGTCAAAGCCCGCAGTGATGTTGACCAATACGCCGCGTGCGCCGGACAGATCGATATCTTCCAACAGTGGGCTGGAGATCGCCATTTCAGCCGCTTCTTCCGCACGGTCTTCACCACGCGCAACGCCGGAACCCATCATGGCATAACCCATTTCGGACATTACGGTACGCACGTCTGCAAAGTCGACGTTCATCAGACCAGGGCGAGTGATCAGCTCGGCAATACCCTGCACCGCGCCTTTCAGTACATCGTTTGCCGCACCAAATGCATCCAGCAGGGAGATACCGCGTCCCAGCACTTTCAGCAGTTTGTCGTTTGGAATAGTGATCAGCGAGTCGACGTGCTTAGACAGCTCGGCGATACCCTGCTCCGCAAACGCCATACGCTTTTTGCCTTCAAAGTTGAAAGGCTTGGTCACCACAGCGACGGTCAGAATGCCCAGGTCTTTTGCTACTTCGGCCACAACCGGTGCAGCACCTGTACCTGTGCCACCGCCCATACCTGCAGCGATAAACACCATGTCCGCACCTTCCAGTGCTGAACGCAATGCTTCACGATCTTCTTCAGCCGAATTACGGCCGACTTCCGGGTTAGCGCCAGCGCCAAGACCTTTAGTGATGCCGCTACCGATCTGAATCGTCTGACCCACGGCCGTTTTACGTAATGCTTGCGCATCCGTGTTGACCGCAAAGAATTCGACGCCTTCGATGCGCTCACGCACCATGTGTTCGACGGCATTACCACCGCCGCCACCGACGCCGATGACTTTAATCACCGCGTCGTTGGTTAATTCCATTGGTTCAAACATAATTTCTCTCCGTTTGTGCCTGTAACTGCGAGATCATAAAACTGTGCCAGGTGATCTCTTTGATAAAATTAAAATTCTTTCCTCAACCAGCTGTTGATTCGTTTGAACCAGTTGCTCACTGAGGCTCGTTTTTCGACTTCATGCTCACCACCCAGGTGAGATTCTTTTCCATAATGGAGCAACCCAACCGCCGTTGAGTAATAAGGCTCTTGGGCATAATCCGTCAGCCCTGTTATATTCATTGGTTGTCCAATACGCACCTGTGTATGGAACACACGCTGCGCACAGGCCGCCAGACCGTCTATTTGCGCGGCACCGCCCGTCAGCACAATCCCTGCCGCCAGATGATGTTTCACGCCTTGTTGACGCAACTGCTCCTGCAACTGTAAAAGTTCATCGTTCACCAAATTCAACAGTTCGGTGTAACGTGGTTCAATCACTTCCGCCAATGTCTGTCTTTGCAGACTGCGGGGTGGACGTCCTCCAACGCTCGGGACCTCCACATTCTCATCTTTGCCAACGATCGCGCCTAATGCACAACCATGACGCACTTTGATCGCTTCAGCATCCGTCGGCGGCGTACCAAACGCATAGGCAATATCGCTGGTAACCACATTGCCTGCATACGGAATCACTTTAGTGTGCCGCAATGCACCACCGGTATAGACCGCGATATCCATTGTACCGCCACCGATATCAACGACGCACACGCCCAGCTCACGTTCATCTTCTGTCAGAACCGCATAACTGGACGCCAGACCTGCAAAAATCAGTTGGTCGACCTTTAAGCCACAGCGTTCAACAGCTTTAACAATATTCTTGGCCATATCGTTATGGCAGGTTATCAGGTGGACTTTCGCCTGCATACGCACGCCGGATAAGCCAACCGGGTTTTTAATCCCTTCCTGATAATCAATCGCATACTCCTGTGGAATCACATGGAGAACACGGTGTTCATCACGTACACGCACGGACTTGGCGGTATGCACCACACTTTCCACGTCGTCCTGCGTCACCTCTTCTTCTGAAATAGGCACCATCCCTATCTCATTCTGGCAACTGATGTGTTTTCCCGATAGCGCCAGATATACGGAAGAGATCTGGCAGTCTGCCATCAGCTCAGCCTGATCAATAGCACGCTGAACACATTTAACGACCGATTCCAGATCGTTTACGCCGCCTTTATCCATACCGCGTGACGGGCAACTGCCTACGCCAATAATATTGACCATGCCATCGGGCAGAACTTCCCCTACCAGCGCAGCCACTTTTGCTGTACCGATTTCCAGCCCAACTACCAGTTTTCTGTCCGTCGACTTGATCATTGTTGTTTAGCCTGTGTCTGTTTCTGGTTACTGTTCTGTTGCTGATCAATGTCTTATTGCTGACCAACTCGTTGCCGATCAACATTTTGTTGATCAAGCAAGGCTGGAGCCCAGCCTATGGCGGCACCGCTGTCATACCGTAAGTCCACATGGCTGATACGTTTGTTTTCGCTTTGAGCCTGCCGCTGCAACAGCGGATACAGCTCGATAAAGCGTTGCAGACGTTTGGCTCTATCGTCTCGCCCCAATTCAAGGCGAGTATCATCATCCAATCCTAGTTGCCAAGAATGCCGCGCACTCATCACAACCATTTTTAACGTAAACTTCCCGGCAGCCAGCGTCTGATTCATTGCCCGATAGCCTTCCAGCACTTCTGCTTCACTGCCTTCAGGGCCATACAGCAAAGGCATCTTGCGATTACCTATACGTTCGGCGGGTACACTGAACGAGTTTCCTTCCGCATCAACCATTAACTGGTCATTCCAACGCGCAACCGGAACATATTCAACCAGATGAATCTTTAATTCGTCTGGCCATTGCTTACGTACGCTAGCCTGTTTTATCCACGGCAGACGCTCGATTTGTTGCTGGAGCACGTTCACATCCTGTGTCATGAACGTTCCCGGCGACCCCAACGACAAAATTGCCTGACGGATATCGTCGTTGGTTGTGTATTGCCTTTCCCCTGTTACTGCCATACGAGAGAGTGGTAAACGGCTGGCGTCTTTCATCCACCCCACAACCATCCAGCTTCCCCAGACGATCGTCCCTATCACCATCAGCAGGAAAATTATTCCTGCCAATTGGCCTCCATTACTGCGACGTGTTCCTTTCGTTTCAGGCTCTCGTCCGCGTGTATTCAGGGCTGCCTGCGACATATCAGCCAGCGAGCTCCAGAATTTTCACGACCAGTTGCGAGAAAGTCAGTCCGCGTTGGCGGGCAGCCATAGGAACCAGACTGTGGCTCGTCATCCCCGGAGAGGTATTCACCTCAAGCAGATAAAAAGCGCCGTCGCTATCCAGCATAAAATCAACACGTCCCCATCCGCTGCAATCCACCGCACGATAAGCCGCCATAGCCAATACAGCTAATGCCTGCTCTTGCTCATCCGACAAACCACTCGGACAGAAATACTGCGTATCATCCGATAAATATTTCGCTTCATAGTCGTAAAACGTACCCGCAGGCTGAATACGAATGGAAGGCAATACCTCATCACCCAGAATAGCAACCGTATACTCTGGGCCATTCAGCCATTTCTCGACCAGAACATCATCATCATGGCGGAATGCTTCTTCCAGTGCTGCTGGCAGTTCGCTGAGCGTATTTACTTTGCTCATGCCAACGCTGGAACCTTCACGGCTTGGCTTGACGATCAGCGGCAACCCGAGGTGGGTAAACTGTGCCAACAATGCATTTGCAGCCGTCTCTGAATATTGACGACGATCGAGCGCCACGTAAGGCGATACTGGCAACCCTACCGCTTGCCATACCTGCTTGGTACGGCGCTTATCCATCGTCAGTGCAGATGCCATAACGCCGCTACCAGTATAAGGCAGCCCCAGGAATTCCAGGACGCCCTGCAATGTACCATCCTCACCACCACGGCCATGCAAGGCGATGAAAACGTTGGTAAAGCCTTCTTCCTTCAGCTTCGTCACAGGGAAGTCACGGGTATCGACCGCATGTGCATTGACTCCCGCTTCTTTCAGACCAGCCAAAACCGCCTGACCGGAAAGTAACGACACTTCACGTTCGGCAGAGGTCCCACCAAGCAATACAGCAACTTTCTCAGTCATGATGTTCCTCATTCGCTTATCTGCGGCTGTAATCTGGAATCAGCCAGTTTACGTGCCAGTTTACCGATGTTGCCGGCTCCCTGAACCAAAATCAGGTCTTCACCTCGCAGCGCCTGTGACAACAGTTCCGGTAAAGTATCCACATCCGTCACCAGAATCGGATCAATCTTACCTCTTCCACGAATCGTGCGGCATAGCGAACGGCTGTCCGCGCCTGGAATCGGCGACTCTCCTGCGGAATACACATCCAGCATCAGCAGCACGTCAACTTGCGATAACACGTGCGCGAAATCGTCATACAAATCGCGAGTTCGCGTATAGCGATGTGGCTGAAAAATCATAACCAACCGTTTATCCGGCCACCCGGCGCGGGCAGCTTTAATCGTGGCATCGACTTCCGTCGGATGGTGGCCGTAATCATCCACCAACATCGCCGTACCGCTTTGCCCGTTCACCAGTTCAAGCGGGTACTCACCGAGGAAATCAAAGCGACGACCGGTCCCCTGAAAACGCTCAAGCGCACGCAGAATCGCTTCGTCATCAATACCTTCATCCGTCGCTACAGCAACCGCCGCCGCTGCGTTGAGCGCGTTGTGGCGCCCCGGCGCATTCAGCGTGACGTTTAGCAGCGGTTTGTCTTTCCGCTCCAGCGTAAAGTGCCCTTGTGCGCCAGTCTGGCGATATCCAGCAACGCGTACATCTGCATCATCGCTAAAACCATACGTGGTGATATGGCGACCAACACGCGGCAGAAGCTCGCGGATTACCGCATCATCAATACACATCACTGCCTGACCGTAAAACGGCAAATTGTGCAGGAAATTGATGAACGTCTGCTTCAGGTTCTCAAAATCTCCCTGATAAGTGTCCATATGGTCGGCTTCGATGTTGGTCACAATCGCCACCATGGGTTGCAAATGCAGGAAGGAGGCATCGCTTTCATCTGCTTCTGCAATCAGGTAACGGCTTGAACCCAAACGTGCATGCGTTCCTGCCGCTTTAACCAACCCACCGTTTACAAACGTTGGATCCAATCCCGCTTCCGCGTAAATACTGGTGACCATCGCCGTCGTGGTCGTCTTACCGTGCGTACCCGCGATCGCAATACCGTGACGAAAACGCATCAGTTCCGCTAACATCTCGGCACGACGGATCACTGGAATACGTGCGTCATGCGCAGCAACAATCTCAGGGTTATCCGCAGTAATCGCACTCGACACCACGACCACACTGGCGTTCAGAACATTCTCTGCACGATGGTGGAAATAAATCTGCGCGCCAAGTTCGGTCAACTGTTGCGTCACCGCATTCGGTGCCAGATCGGAACCACTAATTTCATAACCTTCGTTGGCCAACACTTCGGCGATACCACCCATGCCAGCACCGCCGATGCCGACAAAGTGTATGTGCCGGACGCGATGCATCTCGGGCACGATTGAACGTAGTTTCGCCAGTTGTTGAGTATTCACTTTATTCTATCGCTACCTTGTAGCGTCGTCGCACAGCCTTCTGCCCGACAACGTTGTATTAATTAACCATGAGCCACATGTGTGGCCCGACTGCCTGCCGCGGCACTGACTTCCGACGCAACCCGCTCGGTTGCATCTGGAATCGCCACTGCGCGGGCTTTTTGCGCCATTGTCAGCAAAGTTGTGCGATCCCAATTGGACAACACCTCACTGACAGTCGCCACGCTGAACTGTGGCTGCTCAATAATTTTTGCGGCGCCAGCCTTTTCCAATGGCAGCGCATTCCAGTACTGCTGCCGATCTTTATGCTGAAACGGCACAAACAGCGCTGGTAGACCAGCCGCGGCAATTTCACTGACGGTCAATGCACCAGAACGACACACCACAACGTCCGCCCAAGCGTAGGCTGCCGCCATGTCATCAATAAACTCGGTAATCTTGTGCTGCGTCTGCCCAACATCCTGATAAGCCTGCTGAACGGTGGGTAGCGCACCTTTACCAACCTGATGCCAAATCGTCACGCGGTCGCCCAACTGTGCCGCCACGCCGGGCAGAGTTTGGTTCAACACTCTTGCCCCCTGACTGCCACCAACAACCAGCACTCTCACAGGGCCTGATCGATCGGCTAATCGTGTTTCCGGCGCAGGCAATGCCAGTACATCGGTTCTTACCGGGTTACCCACGACATCCGCTTTGGGAAAAGCGCCCGGAAAAGCCTGCAATACTTTTTTGGCGATATGGGATAACCAGCGATTGGTCAGCCCTGCAATACCGTTCTGCTCATGCAGTACAACCGGAATACCGCATAGCCACGCAGCCAGTCCACCGGGACCAGAAACGTAACCGCCCATACCCAGCACCACATCAGGCTGGTAACGGCGCATAATCGTCCGCGCCTGACGTACTGCCTGAAAAATACGAATCGGTGCGCTTAACTGCGCCCGAATGCCTTTACCACGCAAACCAGAAATGCGGATAAAATCAATTTCGATACCATGCTTAGGCACCAAATCGGCTTCCATTCGATCCGCCGTACCTAACCAGCGAACCTGCCAGCCCTGCGCCATCAGGTGATGCGCTACCGCCAGCCCGGGGAAGACATGCCCGCCCGTGCCGCCAGCCATCACCATCAAACGCTTGCCTTCGCCACTCATCGGGCACCTCTCGTAAACGCCTGCGCTTTTGTCAGGCGCGTTTCAAAATCAATACGTAACAGCAAAACAATCGCCGTCGACATAATCAGCAAACTGGAACCACCGTAGCTGATCAGCGGCAACGTTAGCCCTTTCGTCGGTAGCATCCCCGCCGCCGCGCCAACGTTCACCAGCGTCTGAAAGCTGAACCAGACACCGATCGAACACGCCAGAAAGCCTGAAAAACGCTGATCGATCTCCAGCGCCCGCTTCCCAATAGACATCGCGCGAAAAGCGACGAAGAATATCATTAACAACGCCAAAACCACACCGATATAGCCGAGTTCCTCACCTAAAATAGAGAAAATGAAATCGGTATGTGCTTCCGGCAGATATTCCAGTTTCTGTACTGAATTTCCCAGTCCCTGCCCCCAGAATTCGCCGCGCCCAAACGCCATCAGGGATTGCGTCAACTGATAACCGCTACCAAATGGATCATCCCATGGATTCCAGAAAGACGTCACACGCCGCATACGGTAAGGCTCAGCAACAATCAGCAGGCCAACGGCAAACACGCCACAGCCAATGATCGCCAGAAACTGCCACATCTTGGCACCAGCCAAAAACAACATCGCCAGTGTCGTAATAAACAATACAACCACAGTACCAAGGTCAGGCTGAGCCAACAGCAGCACTGCCAACACCACCATCACGCCCATCGGTTTGCAAAAGCCCCAGAAGTTATTTCGCACTTCTTCAACTTTGCGCACCATGTAGCTGGACAGGTAGCAAAACAGCGCCAGTTTGGATAACTCCGCAGGCTGAATACGCAATGGCCCCAGTGAAATCCAGCGCGATGCACCGTTGACCGAGCTTCCCACGACGAGTACGACCAGCAGCATAACCATGGCGAGCAGGAGCAGCACCGGACTATAACGTTGCCACATCTCCATCGGGACGCGCAGCGTGATTAGCGACAAGCCAAACGCCAACCCGAGATAAATCGCATCACGCTTCGCGAACAAAAACGGGTCGCTGGCAAGACGCTGCCCGACAGGCATCGAAGCCGATGTCACCATCACAAAACCAATCACGGCGAGTCCAAGCGTCAACCACACCAGCGTTCTATCGTACAGAACGATGCTAAGCGTATCGCTCTCACGCGTTCCCATAACCCAGTTTTTGATGCGTTCGATAAACGCCAGCCCGAAGAACCGCATCAGCCTAACTCCTCCGCCAGACGAGCAAATTCATCGCCCCGCTGTTCAAAACTGCGGAACTGATCCAGGCTTGCGCAAGCTGGTGACAACAACACCATATCGCCCGGCTTAACGCGTTCAGCAATGATGCGCATTGCCTGTTCCATCGTTTCTGTCTGCTCGGAAATTTCTGGGCGCAGCGCAGCCAACTGTTGTCCGTCGCGACCAAAGCAATACAAATGAATATGCTCACCTTGTAAATACGGAACCAGCGGCGAGAAATCGGCAGATTTTCCGTCACCACCTAACAACAGGTGTAACGTGCCCTCTACCGCCAAACCGCTCAATGCCGCTTCGGTGCTGCCCACATTGGTAGCTTTAGAATCATTGATCCACCGCACACCATTGCGCTCAAAGGCCATTTGAAAACGGTGCGGCAACCCGGTAAATGACGTCAACGCCGTCAGCGCAGACGCGCGCGGAATCTTTACTGCATCAGCCAGCGCCAGCGCGGCCAGTGCATTCGTATAATTATGCTGCCCGACAAGTTTGATTTCGCGAGTGTTGAGCACACGTTCGCCATCCACTCGCAGCCAGGTTTCTCCCTGCTGTCGGTTAAGGTGATAATCGCCAACATCGACACCAAAACTGCGGCAACGAGCATCCGCACCGCGAACCGGCATAGTTAACGCATCGTCAGCATTCACAACACACAAATCTGCGTTTTCATAAATACGCAATTTTGCTGCCCGATATTGCTGTAGACCAAACGGGTAACGGTTGGTGTGATCTTCCGTCACGTTCAGAATGGTAGCCGCAGCGGCGTGCAGACTACTCGTCGTTTCCAGTTGGAAACTCGACAGTTCCAGAACATAAAGCTGAGCAGGCTGTTCCAGCAATTGCAGCGCAGGTAGGCCAATATTGCCACCAACGCCCACCTGCCAGCCTGCAGCACGCGCCATTTCACCAACCAGCGTCGTCACCGTGCTTTTACCGTTAGAGCCGGTAATCGCCACAATCGGGGCTTGAGCTTCACGACAGAACAGTTCGATATCACCAACAATCTCAATACCAGCGTCGGCGGCATCACACAGAATCGGCGTCGCCAACGCAACACCGGGGCTCGCGACGATCAAATCGGCGTTCATCAACCAGTCTTCATTCAGGCTACCAAGATGTCGTTCTACCTGCTCCGGTAGCTTATCCAGACCTGGCGGACTGATACGGGTATCCACCACGCGCGGTACGACACCGCGTGCGATAAAGAAATCAACACAGGAGAGCCCGGTCAGACCCAACCCGATAATGACGACTTTTTTACCCTGATAGTCCACCATGTCTTATCGTACCTTCAGCGTTGCCAGGCCAATCAGCACCAGCATCAACGAAATAATCCAGAAACGCACAATCACGCGCGGTTCCGGCCAGCCCTTAAGTTCATAATGATGATGAATCGGCGCCATGCGGAAAATCCGCTGCCCGCGTAACTTAAAGGACCCAACCTGCAGAATCACCGACAGCGTTTCGACCACGAACACGCCGCCCATAATCACTAACAAAAACTCCTGGCGCAGCAGCACTGCGATAGTCCCCAGCGCGCCGCCCAGTGCGAGAGAACCCACGTCTCCCATAAATACTTGCGCCGGATAGGTGTTAAACCACAGGAAGCCTAGCCCCGCACCAACAATTGCGGTGCAGACGATCACCAGCTCACTGGCATGACGGATATACGGAATATGCAGGTAACCCGCAAAATTCATGTTCCCTGTTGCCCATGCCACCAGTGCAAAACCAGCGGCAACAAACACAGTCGGCATGATTGCCAAACCATCCAGACCATCCGTCAGGTTTACGGCATTACTGGTGCCGACAATCACAAAGTAGGCCAGCGCAACATAGAGCAGACCCAATTGCGGCATCACATCTTTGAAAAACGGCACAACAAGCTGCGTGGCTGGCGTATCTTTACCGATGGAATACATGGTGAAAGCGACGACTAACGCAATCACTGACTGCCAGAAATATTTCCAGCGAGCAATCAATCCCTTGGTATCCTTGCGGACCACTTTGCGATAATCATCAACAAAACCGACCGCACCATAGCCTGCCAGTACAAGAAGTACGCACCAGACATACGGGTTAGACAAATTAGCCCACATCAAAACGGAAACGATAATCGCCACCAGAATCATCACGCCCCCCATCGTCGGGGTTCCACGTTTGCTGAAATGTGATTCAGGCCCTTCATTACGTACAACTTGCCCAATCTGCAAACGTTGCAGCCAGGCGATCATATGTGGTCCCATCCATAAGGAAATAACCAATGCGGTCAGCAGGCTGACAATGGCGCGGAACGTCAAATAAGAAAAGACGTTAAAGCCGGTATAAAGTTTGGCCAAATGTTCGGCCAGCCATACTAACATTGCGCATTCTCCTGTAATGCCTGTACAACCTGCTCCATCGCAGCACTGCGTGAGCCTTTGACTAATACGCTGATGACATTATGTTCTGACATCAGCACCTTCAAACGTGAAACCAGTGCGGCTTTATTCTGAAAATGCTCACCATTACCGCTGGCAGTGCCGATCAATTCACTCAACGTTCCCACACTCAAAACGCGATCGATACCCGCGACACGTGCGGCTTCTCCCACCTGACGGTGGCACTCAGGGGCTTCATCCCCCAGTTCACCCATATCACCGACAACCATCACACGGTAGCCCGGCATCTCCGCCAGTACCTGTGCGGCAGCCGTCATCGAGCCCACATTGGCGTTGTAGCTGTCATCCAGCAGCAGCTTGCCTTCAGACAGGGCAATCGGAAACAGTCGTCCCGGCACCGCCTTAAGCTGGGATAATCCAGATTTAACAGCTTCCAGCGTCGCTCCGACAGACATTGCCAGCGCGGCCGCCGCCAGTGCGTTCGATACATTATGTCGGCCGGGTAAAGGCAGAAGAACCTGCGTTTCGCCAAATGGCGTATGGAGAGTGAAACGCGTACCTTGCGCTAAAACGTCTACATCGCTGGCGAAGAAATCGATATCACAAGCAGCCTGCGGTGAGAAACGCCAGACGGTTTTATGATTTAGCGTGACCTGCCAGTGCGGGAAATCGTTACTGTCTGCATTCACGATCGCTACGCCGTCTATCGGCAAACCAGAAAAAATCTCACCTTTCGCCTGTGCCACACCAGCCAATGAACCAAAACCTTCCAGATGCGCAGCAGCCAGATTGTTGACCAGCGCGCTTTCCGGCCGGACCAGATCGGTGGTATAGGCAATCTCACCAATATGATTCGCCCCTAATTCAATCACCGCAAACTGGTGTTCCGCCGTCAGACGTAACAGCGTTAACGGCACGCCGATATCGTTGTTAAAGTTACCGGCGGTATACAGTACGGAGCCGCACTGACGCAGAATCGCCGCCGTCATCTCTTTAACCGACGTTTTACCAGAAGAGCCTGTCAGTGCGACAACGCGCGCCGTTGACTGCTGGCGTACCCAGGCAGCCAATTGGCCCAGCGCCAAACGCGTATCGCTCACCAGCAGTTGCGGAACATCAATAGGTAAGTGCTTACTGACTAACAGAGCCGCCGCGCCGCCTCTCGCTGCATCAGCAACGTAATCATGAGCATCGAATTTCTCGCCTTTTAGCGCGACAAACAAACAGCCGGACGACAGCTTACGCGTATCGGTTGAAACATCTTCAATATCAATGTTTTCACCAATCAGTTGCGCATTCAGCACCGTGGCGAGTTGCTGTAAAGAAACGCGAATCATGCGATCACCCCCAGCAAGCGAGCAACGGTGATGCGATCGGAATAATCAAGACGCCGATTGCCAACGAGTTGGTAATCTTCGTGTCCTTTTCCCGCGACCAGCACAACGTCATTTTCCTGAGCCTGCATGATCGCACTGGTGACCGCTTCAGCACGTCCGTGAATCACCTGAACTCGTCCAGCATCCAACAGCCCAGAAAGAATATCGGCAACGATCGCCTGAGGCTCTTCACTACGCGGGTTATCATCGGTAACCACAACGCGATCGGCCAGTTGTTCTGCGATGCCGCCCATAAGTGGGCGCTTACCTTTGTCGCGATCGCCGCCGCAACCAAACACGCACCAGAGTTTCCCCTGACAGTGCAAGCGCGCCGCTTCAAGCGCTTTTTCCAGCGCGTCTGGCGTGTGAGCATAATCAACAACGACCGTCGGCTTCCCTTCAGCATGGAAAACTTCCATACGGCCACATACGGGTTGCAGTTGAGAGCCGGCGATAACCAACTTGTCGAGCGGGTAGCCAAGAGACAGCAGTGTTGCCAGCGCCAGCAGCATATTGCTAACGTTAAACGCCCCCATCAGGCGACTTTCAATTTCGCCATGTCCCCAGCTTGAATCAAATGCAATCGTGGCACCGTTGTCGTGATAATCAATCTGTGTCGCTTTCAGCCAGCGCCCACGGCAACCGGGGACCAAATTGTTTTCCATTGTCACAGCTACAGCATCTGGGAGCTTCGACAGCCAGCGTAGTCCGACGTCATCATCAGCGTTGATAATCATCTGCCCAACGCGATGCTCGGAAAACAGTGCCCATTTGGCCGCTTCGTAACTTTCCATGTCGCCGTGATAATCGAGATGATCGCGGCTCAGATTGGTGAACACCGCGGCTGCAAATGGCAACGCTGCAACACGGTTTTGTACCAGACCATGGGAAGACACTTCCATTGCGGCAAACGTCGCGCCTTGTTCCGCCAGTTGGCTCAGTACTTGCTGAACATCAACAGCAGAGCCCGTCGTATTTTCTGTCGGAATCGCCTGACCCAATAGGCCATTACCGACGGTGCCCATCACCGCACTCGTTTCACCTAATGCCTGGCTCCACTGCGCCAGAAGCTGAGTCGTTGTCGTTTTTCCGTTGGTTCCCGTTACACCAATCAGCTGTAACTTTTCCGCAGGCTGCTGATAAAAACGACCTGCAAGTGCGGAAAGCCGCTGGTTCAGGTTGCTGAGGTATACCACTGGTACACCGTGCATTTCGCGGACAGTGCCATCAGCGGCTTCACCTTCTGCTTCGGCAACAATCGCTGCTACGCCTTGCGCAATTGCCTGCGGAATATAGCGCCGTCCATCTGCTTTGTGCCCGACAATCGCAACAAACAGATCCCCGGCAGCCGCAACGCGGCTGTCTAATGTCATTTCCCGCAGCGCGCACGCCGGAGTGTCTTGCACCCACGGCGCAAGTAAATCGCGCAAATTACGATCTGCCACCTGATCCCTCTTCTCTATTAATTACAAACTCGTTTTTGTCGCCCGTCGGCAACGCATCCGGTTCGATATTCATCGTACGCAGAACGCCGCCCATGATGGCGCCAAAGATTGGCGCAGAAACCGCGCCGCCGTAATACTTCCCTGCCTGTGGATCGTTAATCACAACAACCAGAGCAAAACGCGGGTTACTGGCTGGAGCCACGCCCGCCGTGTAGGCGATATATTTATTGATGTATTTGCCATCTGGGCCAACTTTCTTGGCCGTACCGGTTTTAATCGCGATGCGGTAACCTTTGATGGCCGCCTTAGTACCGCCGCCGCCCGGTAGCGCAACGCTTTCCATCATGTGCACCACGGAACGCACGAGTGCTTCAGGGAAGACACGCTCGCCTGGAACGGGTGGATCAACCTTGGTAATCGACAGCGGGCGGTAAATACCGAAGCTGCCGATCGTGGCGTAGACTCGCGCTAACTGTAACGGTGTTACCATCAGCCCGTAGCCGAAAGAGAAGGTGGCCCTCTCTATGTCAGACCACCGTTGTTTTTGAGGATATAAGCCACTGCTTTCTCCGACCAACCCCAAATTGGTCGCTTTTCCTAATCCAAAGCGCGCATAAGTATCTACAAGCGCAGAGGAAGGCATCGCTAACGCCAGCTTAGACACGCCAACGTTACTCGATTTCTGAAGCACGCCCGTCAGCGTCAATTCGCTGTAACGCGCCACGTCTTTGATCTCATGACCATTGACGTAATACGGTAGAGTGCTTAATACACTGTTTTCTTTCACCACCCCACGCTGCAACGCCGTCATCACCACCATCGGTTTAACGGTAGAGCCGGGCTCGAAAATGTCGGTAATCGCACGGTTACGCATAATGTCTTGCGGCGTGCCCGACAGATTGTTCGGGTTGTAAGACGGGCTATTCGCCATTGCCAATACTTCGCCAGTATTCACATCAACCAGTACGGCCGTTCCTGACTCAGCTTTGTTAAAGGCAACAGCGTTATTGAGTTCACGGTAAACCAGCGCCTGCAAACGCTCATCAATACTGAGCGCCAAATTATGTGCAGCCTGGCTGTCAACGGAGGAGATATCTTCAATCACGCGGCCAAACCGATCTTTACGTACGGTTCGTTCACCGGGTTGTCCAGTCAGCCAGCGATCAAAACTTTTCTCTACCCCTTCAATGCCTTGCCCATCGATATTGGTGAAACCGATGAGGTGAGAGGTGACTTGTCCAGAAGGATAATACCGGCGAGATTCCTGCCGCAGATTAATCCCTGGCAATTTCAGCTTATGAATGTACTCGCCAATAGCCGGATTCACCTGACGCGCCAGATAAACAAAGCGCCCTTTAGGGTTGGCATTAATCTTCGTTGCCAACTGATCCAACGGAATATCGAGCGCATCGGAAAGTGCTTTCCAGCGCGTATCCAACGTAATACCGCCACGATCGTTGACTTCTTTCGGATCGGCCCAGACGGCATTCACCGGCACGCTGACGGCCAAAGGACGGCCAGCCCGATCGCTGATCATGCCACGCGCCGTTGGCACTTCCTGCACGCGCAAGGAACGCATGTCCCCTTCACGCACCAGTTTGTCTGGGTTGATGACCTGAAGATAAGCCGCGCGGGCCATTAAGCCAGCCATCGCAAGCAGGATACAGCCGCAAAGCAGCGCAAAACGCCAGCTAACAAAGCTGGCTTGATCTTCCTGGCGCTTTAACTTTCCTGTACGGGCTGCTTTCATGCTTAGCTGGTTGCCTATTTAGTTCATTGCTTAACCACAATATTTTCCTGTGACGGATCAACATGCCCCATTTGCAGTTTTTCCGTCGCGATCCGCTCAACGCGGCTATGATCCCCTAGTGAGTTTTCCTCCAGGATCAGATTTCGCCATTCAATATCCAACGCATCACGCTCCAACAAAAGCTGCTCGCGTTCCGCTGTCAGCAAGCGCGTACGGTGCGCCGTTGTTACCACAAAGACCGCAGAAACCAGTACGGCAACCATCAGCAACACCGGGAGCTTTGCATTACGCAGCAAATCCTCACCGATGACGCCAACCAGAGTATGCCGCTCGTTACCGATCATGCCGGCAGCCTCTCAGCAAACCGCAGCACAGAGCTACGCGCGCGTGGGTTTTCTGCCACTTCTTCTTCCGAAGGCATCAGTTTCTTTCCAACGGCTTTTAACGTCTGTCCGCCCTGACTGCGCAACTGCTCTTCCGTTAACGGCAAACCAGCTGGCACCTGTGGCCCACGGCTTTGATGGCGAATAAACCGTTTCACAATTCGATCTTCTAACGAGTGGAAACTGATCACCGACAGACGCCCCTGCGGAGCCAGTACGCTCAGAGCGCCTTCTAAGGCCCGCTCGATCTCTTCTAATTCGCTATTGATGTAAATGCGGATCGCCTGAAAACTGCGCGTTGCCGGGTGCTTGTGCTTTTCCCTGATCGGACTAGCAGCAGCGATCAATTCCGCCAGTTCCTTTGTTCGCGTCATCGGTTCAGTACGATTGCGTTCCACAATCGCGCGGGCAATACGCTTGGCAAAACGCTCTTCGCCGAACGTTTTCAAGACCCAGACAATATCGTCAGCTTCTGCTTTCATCAGCCATTCAGCTGCGGAT
Source organism: Pectobacterium zantedeschiae (assembly GCF_004137795.1). Taxonomy (GTDB): domain Bacteria; phylum Pseudomonadota; class Gammaproteobacteria; order Enterobacterales; family Enterobacteriaceae; genus Pectobacterium; species Pectobacterium zantedeschiae. Next base: position 305,882 of record NZ_NWTM01000002.1, on the reverse strand, counting down.
AAGCCACGCGTCGGATCCATACGCATATCCAACGGGCCATCACGCATGAATGAGAACCCACGTTCAGGGTCATCAAGCTGCGGGGAAGAAACGCCAAGATCGAGCAGAACGCCATCGATCTGACCGGTAAGTCCGAGTTCCGCAACATAGTCCGCCATAGCGGAAAACGGTCCGTGAATGATAGAGAAACGAGGATCGTCAATCGCCTTGGCAGCTTCAATAGCCTGAGGATCGCGATCAATAGCTAACAGACGCCCTTCCGGCCCCAGTTGGGAAAGAATCAGACGAGAGTGACCACCACGGCCAAATGTGCCGTCGATGTATATGCCGCCGCTGCGAATGTTTAGGCCATTTACTGCCTCATCCAACAGGACGGTGGTATGTTTATAATTTTCCAGCATGACTATAGCGATAGGTCCTGCAACCGCTCAGACAAAGGTTCCTGAGTCGATTGTTCAGCGTCAATATCATCCTTGACCTGTTGATACCAAGTCTGTTCATCCCACAGCTCAAACTTGTTGAACTGCCCGACTAGCATCACTTCTTTTTTAAGGTCCGCATGCTGCCTTAACGTATTCGCAATCAACAAACGTCCTGCACTATCCATTTGGCACTCGCTGGCATGCCCTAACAACAAACGCTGAACGCGACGTTCAGCGGGGTTCATGCTCGACAAACGAGACAGCTTTTGTTCAATAATTTCCCATTCAGGTAAGGGATAAAGCAGCAGGCATGGCTGATGCAGATCAATGGTGCAAACCATTTGACCTTGCGATTCCCCGTTCAGCATTTCCCGATATCGGGTAGGCACAGCAAGGCGCCCTTTACTGTCGAGGTTAACCAGCGTAGCCCCACGAAACATACCTGAGTTACCCCTCCATAACCTTTTTCACCACTTTACCCCACAAAATCCCACCTTTAAGAGTGTACGGAGGGTATGAAAACCTTGTCAAGCCAGAGCGGACGCGCTTTGGGATTATTCCTGAATGAATTGGGGCTGGTATAGAGGTAAAAGGAATAAGGAGTCAGAATTAATAAAGATTAACATCCTGATAATTTAAGAAAAATTCATAGCGGAACGAGAGCATGGCAAACATATAGCTACCAACCCCGGCATAGCAATTATTTTTATTGTCACAAGCTTATACCAAAGACAAAGATTTTCAGAATAGTCTCATTAGGCGGAACACCTTGAATACCAAGGCCTACGCAGGCCCACAGAATCATACCGTAGCTGCTAACATTTGCTCAATGTCACATTTTTAACATCAACATCGTCAATTTAATCTTAATCAGCCAATTTACTTTGCGTTAAGCACCCTCACCGAGGAATCCGGTTTCCTGAAAAGAAAAGTCGGTTCAGGAAAGATGCCGAATAAATTGTGCATCCCACATTCCCAGAGAAACCTTAAAAAGGGGCATCACAAGCAACCTCCTTTTATCGGTCATTCCCTATACGTCCTTTAATGCTTCAACATAATTAAATCCTCGCAGAAACACGGTTCCTCCTAAAAAATCCAACCTATTGTTTTTAAAAAATTTTAAATTCTTTGCCGCGATAAAAAAACGAGAAATTTATCGGATAAAAATAAAGTAGCGAAAAAGTATAAAAAACGATCAAAAATAAATATTTTTACCTAGTACTAAGCCAATCATACAGTGATGTAAACTACACAAACAAAATAAGGCATGACAAAAAACCAAACAGACAAACTTAAGCAGTTTATCCGCCCTAATAATGGAGCAGCCAGGTATGTTTTCCCCGACGTCACGATTGCGAAGCGCCACCGCTGATACCTTTGCACTCGTTGTCTACTGTTTCATCATCGGCATGGCGATTGAAATCATGCTTTCCGGGATGAGCTTTGAGCAGTCACTGTCTTCGCGTCTGCTCTCTATCCCCGTCAATATTGCGATTGCCTGGCCATATGGGCTTTATCGCGATCGCGTGTTGAATATGGCCAAACGCCACGGCGGCGACCATTTCCTGGTACGCAGCGTTGCCGATCTGTTTGCGTATGTCAGTTTTCAATCCCCTGTTTATGCCGTGATTCTCTGGGTTATTGGGGCAAGTCCTACACAAATCCTGACCGCAGTTACCAGTAACCTGGTGATATCAATGGTGATGGGCGTAACGTATGGCTATTTTCTGGAATATTGCCGTCGGCTATTCCGTGTCGCATTGCCATAACAATGAATTGAGATCGGATAAAGAAGAGACGCCATAGATTGCTATGGCGCAGAAGTGCAGATAACAGAAATACAGATAAATAGTTACATGCGGCTCAGTGAGCCACGGCGATACAGATTACGCCGGATACGATTCAAGCCAGGCTTCGGCCTTTTCGGCTCATCCAGACTAGCCAACACTAACTCCAGTACGCGCTCCGCCACTTCACGATGGCGCTGAGCGACAGACAATACTGGGCATTCCAGATAATCCAACAGCTCATTATCCCCAAAGGTTGCGATAGCCAGATTATTCGGCAGGCGCCCGTTAATCTTAAGGTTAACGTCCATCACCCCCTGCAATAACGGGAATGAGGTGGTGAATAACGCTTCTGGCATAGGATTATTTTGCAAATAATCCATAAACGCGGCAGCGGCGGCCACACGCTCATAGCTATTGGAATAAAGATAATTCACTTCACGCGAATCGCCTGCCCACGCTTGGCGGAACCCCTGCTCACGCAGGAAGCTGACAGAAAGCTCAGGCAAAGCCCCAAGATAGAGTACCGATTTCGCAGGCACTTTCCTTAATTCCTGCGCCAGCATTTCGGCATCTTCAAGGTCGGCACCAACTACGCTGGTAAAGTGCTCACGATCTAACGCCCTGTCTAACGCAATAATCGGCAAGCCGCCGTTTATCCAACGCTGATAAAACGGGTGCTCCGGTGGCAGCGCGGTAGAAACGATAATCGCGTCAACCTGACGCTGTAATAGATGCTCAATGCAGCGCATCTCGTTGTCTGGCTGATCCTCGGAACACGCAATTAATAACTGATACCCGCGCTGTCTGGCCTGACGTTCCAGATAATTAGCGATACGTGTATAGCTGGTATTTTCCAGATCGGGAATAACCAGACCAATTGAACGTGTGCGCCCGGCACGTAATCCAGCCGCGACGGCGTTGGGATGATAATTATGCTCCCTGACGACAGCCATGACTTTCTCAACGGTCTTATCGCTCACGCGATATTGTTTGGCTTTCCCGTTAATGACATAGCTGGCTGTCGTGCGTGAAACACCCGCAAGACGCGCGATTTCATCCAGTTTCACGGTAACCCCTTAATAGGCCGGAAAATAAGTAGGCCGGCTAAATAAATAGTGTGATGACCATAAAATCATCATGGATATGGCGTAGATCTAACAGCAGAAGCTTTTGCACGGCAACTGCTTTTATCACGTTACCCACATATTTCAAGCTGCCATATCAATAATGGACGTCTTTTAAGCTGAATATATTACGTCTACTATACCTCAAATAATTCGAGTTGCAGGAAGGTGGCAAGGGAAGGACAAATTCGTCGAAAACGAATTTGACCGGCCTTCGGTGAGAGACGGGATGTCTCTCATTTCATCCCGATGAGCTTACTCAGATAAATGATTCGGGTGAGCGACAAGTCTGCCAGAGGCAGATTTGAACGCTGCTTGCAGCGGCCCCAACGGGGCGAAGCCCACATAAGTGGGTCGAGTAGCGCAGCCAACGCACATGCAGCCTGAAGTATTACGGGTATAAGATAAGGGAAATAAAAAGGCCCGATACTATTATATCGAGCCTCTTAGAGGAAAAAGCAGCGAAAAGTCGATTAACGCATGATTTTATCGCCGCGCGATACGCCGACGATTCCAGAACGCGCCACTTCAACAATTTCGGAGACTTCACGTACGGCACTGAGGAACGCATCCAGTTTATCGCTGGTGCCAGCAAGCTGTACGGTGTAAAGCGAGGCGGTGACATCCACAATCTGGCCGCGGAAAATATCGGCGCAGCGTTTCACTTCTTCACGGCCATAACCTGTAGCCTGTAGCTTCACCAGCATGATTTCACGCTCAACGTGCGCACCCTGGCCCAGTTCACTAACACGCAGGACATCCACCAGCTTGTGCAGTTGCTTTTCGATCTGCTCCAACACTTTCTCATCGCCTACCGTCTGAATAGTCATACGGGATAGCGTAGGGTCTTCGGTTGGCGCGACCGTCAGGCTTTCTATGTTGTAACCGCGCTGTGAAAACAGGCCGACAACACGGGACAAGGCGCCTGATTCATTCTCAAGTAATACTGATAAAATCCGACGCATGATCAGGTCCTCTCCGTTTTGCTCAACCACATTTCATCCATCGCCCCGCCGCGAATCTGCATGGGGTAAACATGCTCGCTGCTATCGATGTTGATATCGACAAACACCAGACGATCTTTCTGCGCCAGCGCTTGTGACAGCTTACTTTCCAGTTCGTCCGGCGTATCGATAGAAATCCCGACGTGGCCGTACGCTTCTGCCAGCTTGACGAAATCTGGTAATGATTCCATATAAGAACTGGAATGGCGGCCAGAGTAGATCATGTCCTGCCACTGCTTCACCATGCCGAGGAAACGGTTATTCAGGTTGATCACCACAACTGGCAGATCATATTGCAGAGCCGTAGAAAGCTCCTGAATATTCATCTGAATACTGCCATCACCCGTGACGCAAATTACGGTTTCTTCTGGCAGCGCAAGCTTGATGCCCAATGCTGCAGGCAAACCGAAGCCCATCGTGCCAAGTCCACCTGAGTTCACCCAACGGCGCGGTAAATCGAAAGGATAATACAGTGCAGCGAACATCTGGTGCTGACCGACATCCGATGCCACATAGGCTTTACCTTCGGTCAGCCGATGCAGCGTTTCAATCACTGCCTGCGGTTTGATTTTGTCGCCTTCGGTGCTGTATTTCAGACAGTGACGCCCACGCCACTGTTCGATACCCTGCCACCAGTCACGTAGCGCATCAAACTGCTGCTGTGCACCATCCTGCGCCAACAATTCCAGCATCAGGCTTAATACCTGCTTAGCGTCGCCAACGATAGGAATATCGGCGTTTACCGTTTTGGAAATCGACGCGGGATCGATATCAATATGCAACACCGTCGCATTCGGGCAGTACTTCGCCAGATTGTTCGTTGTGCGGTCGTCAAAACGCACCCCTACGGCGAAAATCACATCGGCGTTATGCATAGCCATATTGGCTTCATACGTACCGTGCATCCCCAGCATACCGAGGCACTGGCGGTGCGTTCCGGGGAATCCGCCCAGTCCCATCAGAGAGGTTGTCACTGGCAGGTTCAGTTTTTCCGCCAGTGTCAGCAGCTCTTCGTGGCACTCTGCGTTAATCACACCACCACCGCTGTAGATAATCGGCTTTTCTGCCGCTAGCAGGGTTTGCAGCGCACGACGAATCTGACCTTTGTGCCCTTGAACCGTAGGATTATAGGAACGCATACTGACGCTTTCGGGATAAACGTACGGCAGCTTATTCGCCGGATTCATGATGTCTTTCGGCAGATCGACGACCACAGGACCCGGACGTCCGGTCGATGCCAGATAAAACGCTTTCTTTAGGATAGTCGGAACATCTTCAGCTTTCTTGACCAGAAAACTGTGCTTCACGATAGGGCGGGAAATTCCCACCGTGTCACATTCCTGAAAGGAGTCATAACCAATCAGCGAAGTCGCAACCTGGCCGGACAACACCACCATAGGAATGGAGTCCATATAGGCAGTAGCGATACCGGTAATGGCGTTTGTCGCACCGGGACCGGACGTGACCAGCACGACGCCGACTTCACCCGTCGCACGTGCATAGCCATCAGCCATATGTACTGCACCTTGTTCATGACGCACCAAAATATGCTCGATACCGCCAACCGTATGCAGGGCGTCGTAAATATCCAGCACCGCACCGCCCGGATAACCGAACACATGTTTTACGCCCTGATCGATCAACGATCGGACCACCATTTCGGCGCCTGACAACATCTCCATGGGTCTGCCTCTTTTGTTCAGAAAACGGAATCCGCTTCTGTATTGACCGGGGGAAATCCCCGCGCTCATGTTGTGTTAATACTGTTAACTTTTAGTACAAGAATACGGAATATTATAGGGATTACTGATAACCCATTAACATAACGCCAGATTATGACGCAGACAAACGGCAAAAAACCACCGCCCTTAATCGGGACTAGGGGAAATCGAACGTGAGGGAAAAAAGAACTGAGATAAAATACTAACTGAGAACCTTCAGACCTGAGAGATCGTCCATAAAGGCCATAAATTACAGAGTGAAATCTTGAGGCCGAAAAACCACATTTCTTTTCAGGAAACGAATTTCTCGGCCTACAACATCATCAAGACTCGGCGTACATCGCATCAATTTCCAACTGGTAACGCTGGTTGATGATCTTCCTACGCAGCTTGAGCGTTGGCGTCAGTTCTCCTTCAGCCATCGAAAACGGTACTGGCAGCAACGTGAATTTCTTCACCTGTTCAACGCGGGACAGTTCTTTCTGCATGTCCCGCAGACGCTGCTCGAACAACTCGATAATATGGCTATGGCGCAGCAACTCCAGACGATCGTGGTACTTTAGATTGATGGAGTGGGCGTATTCCTCCAGCGCGTCGAAACACGGCACGATCAGTGCAGATACGTATTTACGCGTGTCCGCGATAATCGCAACCTGTTCGATGAAGCGATCCTGTCCTAGCGTGCCTTCCAGATGCTGCGGCGCGATATATTTACCGCCCGAGGTTTTCATCAGATCTTTCAAGCGCTCGGTAATAAATAGATTACCGTTGGCATCCAGCTCTCCCGCATCACCGGTTTTCAGCCAGCCGTCTTCCGTAAAGGTTTCTGCGGTTTCCTGCGGACGATGGAAATAACCTCGCATGATGGTCGCGCCGCGCACCTGAATCTCTTTTTCATCGCCAATGCGGACCTCAATGCCCGGTAGCGGCGTACCAATAGAGCCCAAACTGAAGCGACCTTCCTCCCAGCAGGACACCGTCGCGCAGGTTTCGGTCATGCCATAACCATAAATAATGCGAATCCCGATCGACCGGAAAAACAGAATGACGTTGTCATCCAGTCGAGCGCCCGCTGCGGGCATAAAGCGAATTTCGCCGCCCAGAAGCTGGCGCAGTTTCCCTAACACCAGACGGTCGGCATAGTGGTGCATCACGCGACGGAAGAGTCCCCCCTTCTTCGAGGCCTGACTAGCCAGAAAAGCACGTTGTCCCTGCGCGATAGCCCAGTTGAATAGCCGCTGGCGATACCACGGTGCCTGTGCCACTTTTTCATGAATGGCGCTATAAACTTTCTCATAAAAACGGGGGACGGCACACATCACCGTCGGCTTCACCGTCTGCATTGCCTCACGCACCAGATTCGTGTTGCTGAGATACACGTTCTGCGCGCCGCGGTGCATAATGACAAAGCTCCAGGCGCGCTCAAATACGTGGGAAAGCGGTAAGAAACAGAGCGATACGTCATTTTCTGACATATCCAGACGATCGTCATGCAGCTTAAGCTGCATCGCCATGTTGGTGTAATCCAGCATGACGCCTTTCGGTTCACCGGTGGTGCCAGAGGTATAAATCAGCGTAAACAGATCGTTGAGATCGCGGCTGTCGATGCGCATTTGCCATTCATCACGCCAGAAATCGTCTACGGCCTGCGCTTCAAATTCATGCAGGGATTGCGCAATGTCACTACCGCGCAGGTTGACACCGTCATCCATCACGATGATGTTTCGCAACTGTGGGCAAGTGTCGCGCAGCGCCAGCAATGCATCCAACTGCTCCTGACCACCGACGAATATCGTGCGGATATCCGCATCGTTGATGATGAATGCCGCCTGCGCCGCCGTATTGGTGGCATAAATTGGAACGCTGATAGCACGCAGATGTAGCAGCGCCAGATCGGCAAGCGACCAATTCATTGAGTTATGAGAGAAAATCGCAACCCGTTCCTGAACATCCACGCCCAGCGCCAAGAGTGCGCTGGCAATACGTTGGATGCGCTGCCCAGCCTGTGTCCAGGTAAGCTGCTGTTCGCCCGCAGGCGTCCACTCGCGCAGCGTAATACGACCTGCGCAGTGATTGATCTGATCTTGAACCCGGTGCACCACATGGTATGGCTGTAAATGATTATTCATCTGTAAAAGAATTTCTAAGGGGGAATGAATTTGACAGCATTTCAGCGTACAGCTGTACATTATTTGGCGTGCAGTCTACCGTCATTGTCCAAAACCGCAACGATCTTTCGTTCATTCGCCGCGGGCTATCGCTGGTTTACTTGACGCACGTCACATCAATCAAAAGTTGACATAACCCTGATAATCGCGTACCAATAAAGCAACACCAAATTTCAGATGACGAGACATTATGTTCAACTTTGCTGTCCTACTAGGCCTACTACTAAACGCATCCTTCTTGCGCGGTAGGTTTGTGGGCAGAGTTAAGAACTAAGTTTCTCGCCACACGATACAAAAACCCGCGCTGATGCGCGGGTTTTTTTTTACTCGCCGAGCGCCAAGTACAAGTAGACACGACAAGGAACTAAACCGATGAGCGAGCAAGTCATTATTTTTGATACCACATTACGTGATGGTGAACAGGCTTTACAGGCGAGTTTGAGCGTAAAAGAAAAACTGCAAATTGCTTTCGCTCTGGAGCGTATGGGCGTTGATGTCATGGAGGTTGGCTTTCCCGTGTCATCTCCCGGCGACTTTGAATCCGTTCAGACCATTGCCCGCAACATCAAAAATAGTCGAGTGTGCGGTCTGACTCGCTGCGTCGAAAAGGATATTGATGTTGCAGCAGAAGCACTGCGTGTCGCAGAAGCCTTCCGTATCCACACCTTCATCGCCACTTCACCGATGCACATCGCCACTAAGCTGCGCAGCACATTGGACGAAGTCATTGAACGCGCCATCTACATGATCAAACGCGCGCGTAACTACACGGACGACGTTGAGTTCTCCTGTGAAGATGCAGGCCGGACACCCATTCCAGACTTGTGTCGCGTGGTCGAAGCCGCAATCAATGCCGGTGCTCGCACGATTAATATCCCGGACACAGTCGGCTACACCATGCCCCATGAGTTCGGTAATATCATCGCCTCACTGTACCAACATGTTCCCAATATCGATAAAGCCATCATTTCTGTCCACACTCACGACGATCTGGGCCTGGCCGTCGGCAACGCAATGGCAGCCGTTCACGCCGGGGCTCGTCAGGTAGAAGGCACGTTGAACGGTATCGGTGAACGTGCCGGTAACTGTTCACTGGAAGAAGTGATCATGGCGATAAAAACCCGCCATAACATCCTGAATGTCCATACCAACATCAATCATCAGGAAATCTACCGCACCAGCCAACTGGTCAGCCAGATTTGCAACATGCCTATCCCTGCCAACAAAGCGGTCGTGGGTGCCAACGCTTTCGCCCACTCTTCTGGTATTCACCAGGATGGCGTGCTGAAGAATCGTGAAAACTACGAAATCATGACGCCGGAATCCATCGGCCTGAAAGAAGTACAGTTGAACCTGACTTCCCGTTCTGGTCGTGCGGCGGTGAAACACCGTATGGAAGAGATGGGCTATCAGGACAGCGATTACAATCTGGACGATTTGTACTCTGCATTCCTGAAACTGGCGGATAAAAAAGGTCAGGTGTTTGATTACGATCTGGAAGCGCTGGCCTTTATCAGCCGCCAGCAGGAAGAACCTGAGTTCTACCATCTGGATTATTTCAGCGTTCAGTCTGGTTCCAGCGTGATGGCAACCGCTTCAGTCAAACTGATTTGTGGCGAAGAAACTCAGTCAGAAGCAGCGACAGGTAATGGCCCAGTGGATGCCGTTTATCAGGCGATCAACCGCATCACGGGTTATCAGGTTTCGCTGGTCAAATACCAACTGACGGCCAAAGGCCAGGGGCGCGACGCGCTGGGTCAGGTTGATATTGTCGCGGATTATCAGGGACGTCGTTTCCACGGCGTTGGTCTGGCAACGGATATCGTTGAATCTTCCGCGCAGGCAATGGTAAATGTATTAAACAACATCAAACGTGCTCAGCAGGTAGAAAAAGAAATTCAACGTCTGCAGCAGCACAATAACCAACAACAAAACGATAGCAAACAACAAAACAGTCAGGAAACAGTGTGATGACAAAGAGCTACCATATCGCCGTTTTACCCGGAGACGGCATTGGCCCAGAAGTAATGGCACAGGCCCACAAAGTACTGGATGCGGTGCGTCAGCGTTTTGGCATCCGCATTACCACCAGCGAATACGACGTTGGTGGTATTGCCATTGACCGTCAGGGCACACCGTTGCCGCCGGCGACCGTCGCAGGCTGTGAGCAGGCCGATGCGATCCTGTTCGGTTCCGTTGGCGGCCCGAAATGGGAACATCTGCCACCAGCAGAACAACCGGAGCGCGGTGCATTATTGCCTCTGCGTAAGCACTTTAAATTGTTCAGCAATCTGCGTCCTGCCCGTCTGTATCAGGGGTTGGAGGCATTTTGTCCGCTGCGTAGTGACATCGCCGCGAAAGGCTTTGATATCCTGTGTGTTCGCGAACTGACCGGTGGGATCTACTTCGGCCAGCCGAAAGGCCGTGAAGGTAGCGGCCAATATGAGCGCGCTTTCGATACCGAGGTATATCACCGTTTCGAGATTGAGCGCATCGCGCATATCGCGTTTGAATCCGCACGTAAACGCCGTAGCATTGTGACCTCCATCGATAAAGCCAACGTACTGCAAAGCTCTATTTTGTGGCGCGAGATCGTTACGGAAGTCGCTAAAGCCTATCCAGATGTGAAGCTGTCTCATCTGTATATCGATAATGCGACAATGCAGTTAATTAAAGATCCGTCTCAGTTTGACGTGATGCTGTGTTCTAACCTGTTCGGTGACATTCTGTCCGACGAGTGCGCCATGATTACCGGTTCAATGGGCATGCTGCCTTCCGCAAGCCTGAACGAGCAAGGCTTTGGCTTGTACGAGCCTGCTGGCGGTTCTGCACCGGATATCGCAGGTAAAGACATTGCCAACCCGATTGCGCAGATTTTGTCGCTGGCGCTGCTGCTGCGCTACAGCCTGGGTGCAGATGATGCCGCAGAAGCGATCGAAAAAGCCGTCAATACTGCGCTGGCTGAAGGCTACCGCACTGCCGATCTGGCAAGCGCCAGCAACGCGATCGGTACCAATGAAATGGGCGACGTTATTGCGCGTTTTGTGGCGCAAGGGGCATAACCATGGGTAAGACGTTATATCAAAAACTGTTCGAAGCGCACGTGGTTCATGAAGCACCGAACGAAACGCCGCTGCTGTATATCGACAGACATCTGGTGCACGAAGTGACCTCACCACAGGCCTTCGACGGCCTGCGTGCCATGGGCCGTAAGGTTCGTCAGCCGGGGAAAACCTTCGCAACCATGGACCACAACGTGTCCACGCAGACCAAAGACATTAACGCCAGTGGCGAGATGGCCCGCATTCAGATGCAGGAGTTAATCAAGAACTGTGCGGAATTTGGCGTTCAGCTGTATGACCTGAACCACCCGAACCAGGGCATTGTTCACGTTATCGGCCCAGAACAAGGCATGACGCTGCCGGGTATGACTATCGTCTGTGGTGACTCACACACCGCAACGCACGGCGCATTTGGTTCACTGGCCTTCGGCATCGGTACATCGGAAGTGGAACATGTACTGGCGACCCAAACTCTGAAACAGGGTCGTGCCAAAACCATGAAGATTGAAGTCACGGGTGATGCCCCGCATGGCATCACCGCAAAAGATATTGTGCTGGCGATCATCGGTAAAACCGGTAGCGCGGGCGGCACCGGCCACGTAGTTGAATTCTGTGGTGACGCTATTCGTGCGTTGAGCATGGAAGGCCGTATGACGTTGTGCAACATGGCCATTGAGATGGGGGCGAAAGCGGGTCTGGTTGCACCGGATGAAACCACCTTTAACTATCTGAAAGGCCGCCAGTTCGCCCCGAAAGATGCCAACTGGGACGCCGCCGTTGCATACTGGAGCACATTGAAGTCCGATGATGGCGCACAGTTCGACGCTGTCGTCACGCTGGACGCTGCGCAGATTGCACCGCAGGTTACCTGGGGCACCAACCCCGGCCAGGTTATCGCCGTCAATCAGGAAATCCCTAGCCCGGATTCTTTCAGCGATCCGGTAGAGCGCGCCTCTGCCGCCAAAGCGTTGGCGTATATGGATCTGCAACCCGGCATTAAACTGACCGATGTGAAGATCGATAAGGTTTTCATTGGTTCCTGTACCAACTCGCGTATCGAGGATTTACGCGCGGCAGCAGAGATTGCCAAAGGGCGTAAAGTCGCCGCTGGCGTTCAGGCTATCGTTGTACCCGGTTCCGGCCCGGTAAAAACCATGGCGGAGCTGGAAGGGCTGGATAAAGTGTTCATCGAAGCGGGCTTTGAGTGGCGCTTACCAGGCTGCTCCATGTGCCTGGCGATGAACAATGACCGCCTGAACCCTGGCGAGCGTTGCGCCTCAACCAGCAACCGTAACTTTGAAGGCCGTCAGGGGCGCGCAGGCCGTACCCATCTGGTCAGCCCAGCAATGGCTGCGGCTGCGGCGGTGACGGGTCGCTTTGCCGACGTCCGCGAGTTGAATTAAGAGAGAAACCAACATGGCTAAATTTACTCAACATACTGGTCTGGTGGTTCCTCTGGATGCCGCTAACGTCGATACCGACGCCATCATTCCCAAGCAGTTTCTGCAAAAGGTGACGCGCACAGGTTTCGGCCAACATCTATTCCATGACTGGCGCTTTCTGGACGATGCGGGACAACAGCCCAACCCTGAGTTTGTGCTGAACAAACCGCATTACAAGGGGGCTAGCATCCTGCTGGCGCGCGAAAACTTCGGCTGTGGCTCTTCTCGTGAGCACGCGCCGTGGGCGCTGACCGATTACGGCTTCAAAGTCGTTATCGCCCCAAGCTTTGCCGATATCTTCTACGGCAACTCGTTTAACAACCAACTGCTGCCAGTAAAATTGAGCGACGAAGAAGTCGACGAACTGTTCAAGCTGGTTGATGGTCAGGAAGGGATTAATTTCACCGTCGATCTGGAAAATCAGGTCGTTCAGGCAGGCAGCAAACGCTATCCGTTTGAAATCGATAGCTTCCGCCGTCACTGCATGATCAACGGGTTAGACAGCATCGGCCTGACGCTGCAACACGAAACATCGATTACCGAGTATGAGAAGAATCAGCCAGCCTTTCTGAACTGATTTGAGATTGAGAATAGTCTGAAGCCCGCATTTTTTGCGGGCTTTTTCTTTTTTAAATTAAGCGCTAAAGCAAGGCAGCAATAAGATAAAAAGCCAGCATACTTAAGAGCACCGCGATCACAATATTTCTGATAAAAAATGAAATCACGATACTTACAATAGCACCGAGGAAATAAGGATTATCAGGAAAGGTGCGAATAACGCCGTGTTCCATTAAAATAATCGGCCCACAAATCGCGGTGAGCAAACATGGCGCAGAATACTTTAAAGCACGATGGAGTAAAACGGGGATTTTTACCGGTACAGCAGGCTCAAGAAAGATATAGCGATTAAAGAACACAATCCCCGACAAAACGAATATCAATAACCAACTCATTTTTCTTCCTTAAGCACAGACCCGATAAATACAGAGAAAAACATACCGCCAACACCAGCGATAGCGATGGCACCTTCTATCTTGAAATAGGTCAATAGCATTGACAGCAGCAGCGAGAACAGGACGCCAGAAAAGGTGCTGATCTTCTTGATCATCGGCACAACGATGGTGATGAACGTAGCAACAATAGAGTAATCAAGGTGATACTTATCCAAGTCAGGCACTGAAGACGCCATGAGCACACCAAGAATGCTGAAGATATTCCAAAAGATATAAAAAGTGACGCCCGCACCGATTAAATAGCTGGCGCTGACGTTGTTCTTTCTGTCTTTCTTTTCACTGAGCGCAAAGAGTTCATCTGATAATAAAAAACCAATAGGCAGTCGTTTTCTTAATTTCAAGGTTGAAACGTACTCACGTAGCGTTAGGCCATATATCAGGTGCTGTGCGGTGATAAAGAAAACAGAGATTAATAGCGTTGCGACATTCGCCCCAGACATGAGTAATCCTAGTGAGACTAATTGCGCGGCTCCCGCAAAAATAATGGCGGACATCCCGATACTTTGCCCGACGGATAATCCCGATTGGATAGCCATCGAACCAGCAAGAATACCCCAGGGCACAACCGACAAACAAAGAGGGAGCATTTCAACCACACCGGTCATAAAATGCTTCCATGGACTCATCGTGTTTTTTGATGCCGACGATGAACGAGCTACGGTGTTTTCCATATAACCTTGCACTACCATAAATAAATCGATAGCGGAAAATTAACAAAACGCCTTTTAATAGTATTGGATAAAGTTGCTTCCCCTCAGAATAGAGAACAAGCCTATTTATAGGTTGCCTTTAGCAAACTCACCCGGCGTCAGCCCCAGCGAGTTTTTGAAATGACGATGGAAGTGGCTCTGATCGGTAAAACCACACTGCACCGAAACATCAAGAATAGTATTGCCTTTACGCAACAGGTCTTTTGCCTTGCGCAGACGAGCCTGAATCAAATAAGCGTGAGGCGTAATACCGACAACCGCTTTAAACTGCCGTAAGAAGTGCCACACACTGAGCCCGGCGAGTTCAGCCAGTTCAACGAGAGCAAGTTCTCTCTCAGGATAGCTGTCCATGAAAGCTTTAACGTTCAGTATATTTTGGGTCGCGATAGGCAAAGTCTGTGGCGTCAGGCGAGTTTTGCTATAGCGCATCGTTAGCCAGGTTAATGAAGACAAGAGCAGCGTTTCTTTCAATAACATATTGCCCGGTTGAGCGAGCATGTTAAATGTCATGAGCAACTGTTCTGCCAGACCTGAGTCATGAACAACAGCATCGGGAAACCAAGGAATGGCGTCCTTTGAACGTTGAAGATCCTGATTAATTGAACGAAAAAGGTCGGGATGGGGATAAATAGCTCGGTAGGCCCAGCCCGTTTCTACCTCAGAACTTCCTGTATGCACATCGTCTGCGTTCACCAGAATGATATCGCCTTTCGGCGCAACATGCTCTGCACCTGAACGATAAAAGCGCTGAGCACCCTGCTCAATCACGCTGATGCAATAGGTATCATGAACATGGCGAGGAAAGCGCTGCTGGTAGTACTGCGCCTGCAACATATCCAGACCGCCGAGTGCTTCAAGGTGCCTGAAGTTTGTCTGCTCTTGCGCAACCGGCTTTTTATGCACGCGTCAACCCTCTTATCGTTTGTACAAAATTGCTCTGGCAGAGAAGCAACATGCTCGCTTTATCATCCAGAGGCTGTGTACCTGTTTCATTGATTCTATCAGAAGTGGATTAACATCCCATGCTGGAGAATACGTCGAAAAAAAGCCAGCGACACAAGCCGCTGGCTATCAATGATACATCTCTGTTTTTTACCGCTCTGGCTTTTTTACCTGCGGGATTACATCAGGTGAAACCGGGACACCCCAAGATTCAACCGTTCAGCCTGCTGCTCCAGCGATGCGGCAGACGAGGAAGCCTCCAGCACCAGCGTCGCATTTTGTTGCGTGACCCGATCCATTTCTGATATTGCTAACGACACCTGATTAATACCGCTGCTTTGCTCATCAGAAGCGAGCGCAATCTCATTCATGATTCGGGTAACGTTATTAATTTCAGCGACAATCTCAGCCATCGCTTTACCCGCTTCAGATGCCAACGTCGTTCCCTCGATCACTCTGGTTTCGGATTCTTTAATCAATGCAGCAATCTCCGTGGCGGCGTTGGCCGAGCGCTGTGCCAGATTCCGCACTTCCCCTGCCACTACCGCAAACCCTTTGCCCTGCTCGCCCGCTCGGGCCGCTTCTACCGCCGCATTCAGCGCCAGAATATTGGTCTGGAATGCAATCCCGTTAATAAGCGCAATAATCTCAGAAATTTTGTCTGAACTCTTGGCGATGTCGGCCATAGAACCCACCACCTGTTCCACAATGCTGCCGCCATTCACCGCTTTAGACGAGGTATCTGTCGCCGCCTTGCTGGCATGATGTGCATTATCGGTATTCTGCTTCACCGCCGCCGTGAGCTGCTCCATACTGGCCGCCGTTTCCGCCAGTGCCGCAGCCTGCTGCTCCGTTCGTGCGGACAAATCCGTATTACCGACGGCGATCTTCGTCGAACTGCTGTGAATAGACTCCGCGCTATCACGCACTGAACCCACTGTCTCTGAGAGTGAATCCTGCATTTGCTGGATATTGTCACCCAAAATGCCGATTTCATTTCTCCCCACATCCGCACTCGCGCGCGTTAAGTCCCCCTGCGCGATCGCCTGTATACGCGACACCCAATACTGTATTGGGTTAATAATGACCCGGCGAATTAATAAGAACGTCATACCCGTTAACACGATGGCAAGGATAAATGCGCCTGTCATGAGCGTGTATCCCAGGGTTGAATGTCTTTCCGCCGTCAAATTAATGTTTTTGGCCATATCAACCCGATAAAGGTAAGACGCTTTCAGCGGCACATCGTACTCATCATCCAATTTAGACATGGTGGTCGACTCAAATGCATTGAGTTCTTCAACATTGCCTTTTTTCGCTATGTCAAACATGGGCTTGATGCCTCGCTCAACATAATCGCTATAACGTGCTTTTAATTCATCATCACGGGCGAGTTCCGCACCAGAACGAACCGCTCTATTTTGATATCCGTTAAACATTTTCTGCGACATGACCAGTCTTTCTTCAGCGGCTTTCATACTGGCGTTGTAATTGTCCGTAAGACCATTATGTAAGTGGTTCACCGCATGTAGCAAATTCATACGCGCTGCACGCATATGATTAGCGCTATCGACTAACTCCATCCGAACATTCAATTCCAGCGTTGATTCATTTAATGACAATTCAGCCTGCTTCAAAAAGTAGGATGATGTTGCGACAGCCACGGCAAAGAGCAGTAAAACACCAGAAAAAACAATAACAAAAAGAGGGGTCAACTTAATATTATGTACCCCAGGAGAGGAATGCCAAGGTTCTGGTTTTTCGTAAAGCGCTATTGACTGATACGGTACATCGCTCATTTTTACATCCGTCGAGTTATTCAGAAAGTTGCTGTGAGGTAAATTTCAGGTAGATAAGAAAAAATAAAACGCTGCCACATGTTATATAATGTTTAAAGATTATAACAATGAGCGTTAAGTGCGAGAGAAAAAATAGTAACCTCTAAAAAATAATTTTATCTACACGATCGCCATCACGAAAAAAGTGTCATTTCAATGATAATTGTTTCAAACAAAAACCATTCAAAAAATAAACTATTACGTAAGGTTATTTAATTATCCTAGCTGAAAAGCTTACGTTACCATTCATTATTAGTATAGAAACACATTCATAGAATTGTTTAATTTTAATGACAATAAATTTCGTCCTAACGTTTAATATTGGATATTAATTCATCACTACCTTCGCAATATCAGTATACCGCTCTCTGCCGACAGGCTTTCCCTCTTATGACCGGCTTTTGCGAAGCCGCACGCAGGCTCATCACATCGTTTAATTTTCAGAGAAATAAGCCGGTATATTTCATTTTCATAAGAGTTGCGATACACCAGAACCAAACGCATAGTCATTACACGGGCTATTGCACGTGTAATTTTTGGAGGCTCTATGCCCGCAACAAGTGTTCGTCATAAAAAAACGGTCAGTTTGACGCTGGAACCTATGTTGCTTCAGCAGGCGCGTGAAGCCGGAATTAACCTATCCGCAATACTCACCGAGGCGCTGAAGAGAGAAATTCGCCTTTCAGAAGGGGAAAAATGGAAGCAACAGAACCAGAAAGCATTGTAGGAACTCAACCACATTACAGATAAACACGGCTTATTGTCCGACGATGACAGGACGTTTTAAGCATGCAATATAAAATTTACCGTAATAACGGTAACAGCCACTCATACCCTACCTGCTCAATGTCCAAAGTGACATCATCGGGGAATTACATACACGGCTGGTGATACCTTTATTTCCACTGAACAAAATTACTACAGCACCAGCCCTCCCAAAAAGCGATAAGCAGGCCAGCACCATAAAAAAAACCAGCGAGAAAACTCGCTGGTTGGTGAAACATCACCATTACTCAGAATACATTTCTTCACACCACCTAGAGCCAATGACGGTATTCTTCATCGGACATTTCGTTCAGATGCCACTGCGTGGCCTGCTGTAATAATGCCACGCGCTGTTGGGTAGACATCCATCGCAACCACTTCGCTTTACAGGCCGATAAGTAGGTTCGATAGAACTGGGACAAACGGGAAATTGCCATCAGCCACCTCCTCTCTTTCCTTGTTAGAAAGTATCGACGTAATATAGGGAAAGATAAATTGATGACTTTAATGCAGGGAGTTCCTCTTTTATGTCTTCTCCTCGATTGCAACAACAGTTCATCCGCCTGTGGCAACACTTTCAGGGACAAACCACGGATACCACGCTGCAAGACCTGACGGGGGTGCTGAACTGCTCTCGCCGCCATATCCGTTCATTACTGAACGCAATGCAGCAAGAGGGCTGGCTCGTCTGGCAGGCAGAAGCAGGAAGAGGAAAACGCTCACAGCTATCCTTTGTGTATACCGGATTAGCCCTACAGCAACAGCGCGCCGAAGATTTGCTAGAACAGGATCGCATTGAGCAGTTGGTGCAGTTGGTTGGTGACAAAGAAGCGGTGCGCCAGATGCTACTTGCTCACCTTGGCAGGAGTTTCCGGCAGGGGAAGCATATTCTGCGCATTCTCTATTACCGCCCATTGCGCAATTTATTGCCCAGTTCGGCACTGCGACGATCGGAAATGCACATTGCGCGGCAAATTTTCAGCGGACTGACCAATATAAATGAGGAAAATGGGGAACTGAAACCCGATTTAGCTCATCACTGGCAGAGCCTATCTCCACTGCACTGGCGCTTTTACCTGCGCCCGGCCATCCGTTTCCATCACGGTCGTGAACTGACGATGGACGACATCACCACATCATTATCACGACTCACCCCGCTTCCACTGTTTTCCCACATTGAAGCCGTGACCTCACCGATGCCGTTTGTGATTGATATCCGGTTAAGCGCTCCAGATAAATGGCTGCCGTGGCTTTTGGCCAGTGTGCACGCCATGATTTTGCCGCAGGAGTGGCAAACGTTGCCGAATTTCGCCCAACACCCGATTGGCACCGGGCCTTACGCTGTAGTACGTAATAACAGTAATCAGTTGAAAATTTGCGCCTTTGATGACTACTTTGGCTATCGGGCACTGATTGATGAAGTCAACATCTGGGTCTTGCCGGACGAACCGGAAGAAATGCCGGTGTCTGTTCAATTCCAGTCTGATGATTCCCATCATGAACAGCTGGAAAGCCGAATGGAAGAAGGCGGTTATTTCCTGTTATTCGACAAGCGCTCGCCGCTGAACAAACGTCCAGAAGCTCTGCAATGGCTCAGGCAGGTATTTAACCCGATTGCTCTGCTCAGCCATGCCAATACCAGAAACCAGCGAGACTGGTCGCCCGCCTATAGCCTGCTGCCGCGCTGGCATCACCATCACCCTGATACGCCACAGTCTATTCCTGAAGGACTAACAGAGGTCACGCTTACGTTCTATCAGGAACACCCAGAGTACCGGATATTAAGCGAGATTATGCGCACGCTGCTGGCACAACAGGGCGTCACCCTACGTGTTCAAACCATCAGTTACGAAGACTGGTATCAGGGCAACGCCGAGAGCGATATCTGGTTTGGTAGCCTGAATTGTTATCTGCCGCTCGAATTCTCGCTGTTCGCCATGCTCTACGAGCTGCCACTGGTGCAACATTGCCTGAATGACGACCTAAACACAGACGCACAACACTGGCGTAACCATACGTTGCCAATGGCGGAATGGTGCGAAAAACTGATCAAGAGTGGGCAACTGCATCCGCTATTACATCACTGGCTGCAACTTCAAGGACAGCGCAGTATGCGCGGCGTTAGGATGAATATGTTGGGGTGGTTTGATTTTAAGTCTGCCTGGTTTGCGCCACCGGAACACTAACTGCATCCGAAAAAAGTGCGGCGCAAGTTGAATCGCTCCGCACCCTTCTGCCTATTTTTGTAACTGCATCCGTAAGAAATGCTCGACGTCGACCGTCTCGTAACCATTACGCTCATTGAACGTGCCGGATTTGTTCCACCACATCCCCTCCCCCAAAGCAAACGCAGCCCGATAGCGCGCCATTACGTCATCGGGAGCAGCCTTAAGATCCCTGCGCAATTTGTCCAGGGTCCATAGTGTCTTATCAAAGACCTTCCCCGTGACACGTTCAACGACATCAGCAAGTTCCCCGTATGAGATCGTGTCACCTGCCACGTAGATAACCTCATTAACTACTCGTGGTTCGGTCAGCAAGATTTCAGTCGTGAGCCAACCAATATCTTCGGGGATCGTCACGGTCACTTTCGTATCCCAACTTCCCAGACCGTGAAGGATTTCGCGATCCAGATCCACCACATTAAAGACGGGTTCAAACAGGAAACTCGTGAACATACCGGTCGAAACAATCACCCATTCGGTACTCAGTTGGCTACGTAGCAGTTGCCTCACGTCGTACTGTTCATCAAACACGGGGTGGCCGCTTTTTCGACCAACTACGTCATAATCAACACCAAATTGCCAAGGAAAATAACGCACAACGTTGGCAGCCAGCACCGCTCTGGTTATTTTCATCTGAGTGCCCGGCCCTGCTACGAATCCCGAACAATTCAATACCGTCTGATAATTCTTGAACAGCTCCGTCAGAGTATGTTCATCAGAGGCCAGATCGAACCCGATAACGTCAACCCCCAGAGCACGGAGTTCGGTCAGTGTTGCCATACCCTGCTCCGACGGATCGTTAACCGTGTCCGGCGAGACGAGTACCGTGACCGACAACGGCAAGGCTCGCGCACGCGGTGCAAGAGCACGCAATACCGCCATACCGAGTTGCCCTGCGCCAAGCACAAGAATATCTTTCAAGGCTGTTCTGCTGTCATTCATTACTTAACTCCTTCAGAATTTCAAATTATCACTATCATAGGGAGTCGTGTGCGTTCCCCTATGTATTCAGCGCGCTGACATGCCTCTGGCCTGTACATGCTTGTCACTGTCAGGAAATCCAGAGTTCGGGGGTTATGTTATACAAGAATGCGGACATGATAAGATTCAGCTACCTCACTTCATAATTTGAAAAAATCAAACTATGAGGTGATATAGCGGCTAACACGGCAGTACGTTTACCAACGTTTCATCGCAAAATGGGGGGACATCATCGTATGGATCGGTTTCAGGCCATGGAAACATTTATCCGTGTGGTCGATGCGGGTAGTTTCAAAAAAGCGGCGGAAACCCTGCATGTTCTGCCATCCACCGTCACCCGCAGCATCAAGGAGCTCGAGTCACATCTCGGTGCTCGGTTACTCAACCGAACGACGCGAGCACTCAGTATTACGGATGTTGGCCTGCGCTATTACGACAGTTGCAAAGCGATCTTGCGGGATGTGCACGCGGCGGAAAGCGTAACGGCACAGCAAAAGGAGGAACTACAGGGTACGATCAGAATCGGAGCTACCCCTTCTCTGGTCAAAAATTTCCTTATCCCGGCACTACCCGACTTCTGTGAACGTCATCCTGGAATAAAGGTAGACTTCCACCTAGGTGATGCCACCGTGGATATTGTCCAGCAGGGTATCGATTGTGTCATCAGAACCGGAGAACCGCCGTTATCGCGACTGGTCGCACGACGCCTTGGTGCATTCCATTGGTATCTCTGTGCGTCCCCACGCTATCTTGAGCAACATGGATACCCCACCACGTTGGACTCGCTAAAGGAGCATGCCGCAGTGGGTTATATCCACAGTCGGGTAGGTCGTACAACCAACTGGGGGTTTCATGATGAAGCACACACCGTCGCGATTCCGCGAGCAGGACAGATCAGCGTAAATGACACCGATGCCTATGTCGCCGCTGGCGTAGCGGGTCTGGGTCTACTACGCATTGCCAGCTATATGGTACGTCAGCAGCTTTCTGATGGACATCTTGTCAGGCTGCTTCCTGATATCGAAGCACCACTTGAACCTATTTTCATCCTCTATCCGCAAAGCCGTCATCTCTCGCCAGCTATCCGCGCCTTTATCGACTGGTGTGCCGCGCTAATCGAGCAGGAAGCAGTGAAGTGGTGACTGTCCACAAACAGGACGACAGAGACCATCACGTTAAACGAAATTGTGCGTGTATTGCGGTCACACTATGGCGTCTGAGTAAGCAGACAGGCCAAGTTCACACCGCCGGAACACGGAGAGCCTTTCGCTACCCGACTTAACCCTTTACAATGGGCCGTTCTCAACGGGGTGCGGAAAATTTTTCGCTGAGAAGATACCCGTCGAACCTGATCCGGTTAATACCGGCGAAGGGATTTGAGAGTGCGGCTTATTGCTGCCTCGAAGTCCTTTGCCACCCTATGATTCTCAGGAGTGCAAAGTGTTAAATCAATTATTACAACGTTCAGTCATCGTGCTGAAAACCAGCCTGCCTTGTCTGTTACTGCTCTCAGTATCCGCTTTCGCCAAACCCGCGCTTACCGTTTATACCTATGACTCATTCGCTTCCGAATGGGGTCCTGGCCCCGTCATCAAGACCGCGTTTGAAAAAGAGTGCGAGTGCGAACTGAATTTCGTCGCGCTGGAGGATGGCGCATCGCTGCTGAACCGTCTGCGTATGGAAGGAAAAAATAGCAAAGCGGATATCATTCTGGGGCTGGACAACAACCTGTT
Organism: Pectobacterium zantedeschiae; assembly: GCF_004137795.1. GTDB lineage: Bacteria > Pseudomonadota > Gammaproteobacteria > Enterobacterales > Enterobacteriaceae > Pectobacterium > Pectobacterium zantedeschiae. The sequence continues at coordinate 282,942 of NZ_NWTM01000002.1, read as the reverse complement.
GCAGGCTGCGGAGCAAACTGGCCTGTTTACGCCACACGGCCAGGATACCAGCACCGTCACGGTACCGGGCGGCTGGAACAATAAAACGTTCATCCCCTACGACTACGGCTATTTCGCGTTTGTGTATAACAAAGACACGCTGAAGAATCCGCCAAAAAGCCTGCATGAGCTGGTGGACAGCAACGCCCCGTGGAAAGTGATCTATCAGGATCCGCGCACCAGCACGCCGGGACTGGGTCTGCTGCTGTGGATGCAGAAAGTGTACGGCGATGATGCGCCACAAGCTTGGCAGAAACTGGCGAAAAAAACCGTTACCGTAACCAAAGGCTGGAGCGAAGCCTACGGCCTATTCCTGAAAGGGGAAGCGGATCTGGTGCTGAGCTACACGACATCACCGGCCTACCACATCATCGAAGAGAAGAAAGACAACTACGCGGCAGCTACCTTTAGCGAAGGGCATTACCTGCAAATTGAAATCGCCGGACAGTTGGCTTCCAGCAAAAATCCCGAGCTGGCAAAACGCTTTATGCAGTTCATCCTAAGCCCAACCTTCCAGCAGGCGATCCCTACCACCAACTGGATGTACCCAGCGGTTAAAACTGAACTGCCTGCGGGCTTCGCGACGCTTGCGGTTCCAGAGAAAGCCATGCAGTTCAGCGCGCAGGACGTCGCGGACCAAAGGACGCAGTGGATTCAGGCATGGCAACGCGCCGTCAGCCACTGATCGGCGGACGTCTGTGGCCGGGGCTACTGGCCACAACGCTGTTAATTTCCGTTGCCGTACTGGCTTTTGGCGCACTGTGGATACAGGCGCCAGAAAGCCAGTGGCGCACGCTATGGCATGACAGCTATCTCTGGCATGTCATTCAGTTTACCTTTTGGCAGGCCTTTCTCTCCGCGCTGTTTTCTACCGTTCCGGCCATTTTTCTTGCCAGAGCGCTGTATCGGCGGCGCTTCCCCGGCCACCGCTGGCTGTTACGCCTGTGCGCGATGACGCTAGTGCTGCCCGTGCTGGTAGCCGTTTTTGGCCTGCTCAGCGTTTATGGCCGACAAGGCTGGCTGGCGTCAGCGTTGGGCTGGTTCAACCTGAAATACGCCTTTTCGCCCTATGGATTGCAAGGCATCCTGCTAGCGCATGTATTCTTCAATCTACCGTTGGCAACCCGACTGCTGTTGCAGTCACTGGAAGGCATTGCCACCGAGCAGCGTCAGTTAGCCGCCAATCTGGGCATGAACAGTTGGCAGCATTTCCGTCTGTTGGAATGGCCTGCCCTGCGCAGGCAGATTTTACCCACTGGTGCGCTGATTTTTATGCTCTGCTTTGCCAGCTTTGCCACAGTGCTGTCGCTAGGCGGTGGCCCGCAGGCAACCACAATTGAACTGGCCATCTATCAGGCATTGAGCTTTGATTACGATCCGGCGCGTGCGGCGCTGCTAGCATTAATCCAGATGGTCTGTTGTCTCGGTTTGGTGCTATTGAGCCAGCGACTGGGCCGTATTCTGCCTGTCGGCAGTACGCAGCAGCTTCCATGGCGTAACCCGCAAGATAGCACTTTAAGCCGTCTCACCGACAGCCTGCTGATTGGCGCACTGTTGCTACTGGTCATTCCCCCCTTGCTGGCCGTAGTGGTTGATGGCGTGAACCGATCATTGGTTTCCGTGCTGCAACAGCCCGTGCTCTGGCAAACGCTGTTTACCTCGCTACGCATTGCCTTAGGCGCAGGGCTGCTGTGTCTGGTACTGACCATGATGCTGCTCTGGAGCAGCCGCGAGCTCAAGTTACGCCAGAAGCCACTCTACGGGCAGTTGATGAATCTGAGCGGTATGCTCATCCTCGCCATGCCCGGCATTGTGCTGGCAACCGGCTTTTTCCTGCTGCTGAATAACAGCATCGGACTGCCGCAATCCCCCTATGTGTTAGTGGTATTCACCAACGCGCTGATGGCAATCCCGTATGCTATTAAGGTACTGGAAAACCCGATGCTGGACGTTGCCGAGCGCTACAACCGGCTCTGTATCTCGCTGGATATTCGCGGCTGGCAGCGATTGAAGCTGATCGAACTCGCCGCGTTGAAACAGCCGTTAGCACAGGCGTTGGCCTTTGCCTGCGTGCTGTCACTCGGTGATTTCGGCGTTATCGCACTATTCGGTAATGAGCAGTTCCGCACACTGCCGTTCTATCTGTACCAGCAAATTGGTTCCTATCGCAGCGCCGACGGCGCAGTCACGGCACTGTTGTTGATGCTGCTGTGCTTTATGTTATTTACCCTGATTGAGAAACTGGCAGGCCGTCATGATCGCGCTTGAGAAATTGACCTACTTTTATCAGCACCTCCCCATGCGTTTTGATTTTCACGTCAAACCGGGAGAGCGCATCGCTATCCTCGGCCCCAGCGGGGCGGGGAAAAGTACGCTGTTGAATCTGGTGGCCGGTTTCCTGATAGCAGACAGCGGCGAATTGAGGCTTAACGGTGAATCTCACCGTGAAACGCCCCCTGCCAAACGACCGGTTTCGATTCTGTTTCAGGAAAATAACCTGTTTCCTCACCTGACAATCGGGCAAAACATCGCACTAGGGCTACATCCCGGTCTGCGGCTCAATACGGCACAGCGCGAGACGCTGCGGCAGATTGCCGATCGAGTGGGTCTGGCAGATCTTCTGGATCGCCTGCCTTCTCAGGTTTCCGGTGGTCAGCGTCAGCGCGCGGCATTGGCTCGCTGTCTGGTACGTCATCAGCCAATTCTATTGTTAGATGAACCGTTCTCGGCACTCGATCCCGCGCTACGTCAGGAGATGCTCGATCTGGTTGAAAGCGTGTGTGAGGAGCGCCAGTTCACATTGCTGATGGTGTCCCACAATCTGGATGATGCCCTGCGGATCGCAAAACGCACGGTGCTGATCGTTGACGGGCAGATTTACTATGATGGGCCCACTCAGGCGTTACAGGATGGCAGCGCCGATGCCGCCGCCATCCTGGGAATTTCACGCCCGTCCTCGGCTTGAAGCGTTAAGGCAAAGCCTGATAGCGCAGGTTACTGAACGTGACCTCGCCTTCGCCCGACGCATACAACGCTGGCCGTAAACTGAGAAAGTCATATGCGACGTTGTGATGGTAGCCGGACACTTCCATCTGTACCGGATATTTCTTCCACGGTTCCTGATCCGAGGTTCGGGTATAAAATGTCACGATATGGCGGTCATTTTTCATCCGAATTTGCACCTCATTACCCGTGATGTGCGGCAATTTCTTCTCAGCCCTTTCCAGCCCATAGCGGTGCATCACCGTACCATCCTGATTAAACGATAGCCCGACATACAGCTTCGCGTTGTAGAACAGCAGTAAACCAGCCTGTGCACCGGGGGCGAAATTCGCCGTAACCTCAATTTGGTAAGCCTGATCGCCGGGGATCATCGTCAGCGGCGCGCTGTCTTTTGGCGATGCACCTTTTGCCTTCAGGTGCAGCTTGCCGTCGCTGAGCGTAACCCGCTTCAGCTCTTCCGCATTGGCGCGGTAGAAATGCCAGCGGGCTGGGAATTTCTCGTCGGTAAAGCTATCTGACCAGCCTATGCCGTGAGGCACTGCCTCGCCCCCTTCCGGTTTACGAATCGGTTTGCCGGTATCGAATCCAGCAGACGTAAACCAGCCGTCATCGCCCCAGACAATCGGCTCCAACATTGCCTGCCGCCCCAGCGTCATAAAGCCGTTTTCATAACCGTGATACACCATGTACCAGTTTTTATCCGGCCCTTCGATCAGCGTCGCATGGCCGCGCGACCACCACTTCTCTGAACGATCCTGTGTGCGGATAATCGGATTATGCGGTGAGTTTTCCCACGGCCCATTGATCGACTTCGAGCGAGCAGCAATCACCATGTGCCCCGTTGGTGGCCCAGCCGTGCCGCCTTCCGCCAATACCATGTAGAAATAGTCGCCGTGGCGCAGCATCTTCGGCCCCTCCTGCGAGAAGCTTTCCACATCCCACTCTTCCGGGTACTGCCATCCCTGATAGACCACCTCCATTTCACCAACCGTCGACAGCCCGTCATCCGTCAATTGCACACGGTTGCCACCGGACATAAAGATGTAACGCTTACCGTCTTCCCCCACGACATGGCCGGGATCGCTGGCCGGATTTTTCAAGCCAGTATCTTTCGGTGGCGTCCACGGGCCGTGAATATCATCCGCAGTGATCACATACAGCGTTTTCTTTTTCGTCCCTTTGGCATCGATAATCCGGTTCGTAGTGAAGTAGAGGTAATATTTATCATTGTGCTTCACCAGATCCGGTGCCCAAATCGCATCAACGGGCGTCGTTATCGCGGGGCCAAGCGGCTGCCAGTTCACCAAATCGCGCGAATGCCAAATGAGCAGTCCGGGGATATCGTCAAATGACGAGAACGTCATGTAGTAATCCTCCCCATCTTTGATAATCGTAGGGTCGGGATGATCGCCCGCAATAATCGGGTTGAGGTAGCAGCCATTGCCTAAGTCCGCCTGACGCTGCTGCTCAATACCTCGCCGCCACTCGTTGGCAGGGCCAGCCTGACAGGCCATCGCCTGACTTACACTCATCGCCATCAGCAAGATGCCGCTCAGCGCGCCTTTCCCCACCATTCGGGAGATATTCATTTATTACCACCCCACTATCTCAATGATTATTTGGTAATTTATAACATTGAAACCGTGTTCCAGTTGTGAAAACAGTCACGATTCTCCGGCTTTTAGATGAAAACTTAAGCGGTAATCGTGCGGTGAAATATCAATATATACCCTAAATAATTCGAGTTTCAGGACAAAACGTAGCGTTTTGAACAGCGCTTGCGCTGACCCCGAAGGGGTGAGGCCATAAGGCCGAATAACGCGGCAAGTGAGGGACACATTCGTCGGGAACGAATTTGACCAGCCAACGCACAGGCAACTCGAAGTATGACGGGTATACTGTGACCAATTCTACATATTCAGTTTTTATCCCTTGTGGGTATTGTGTCTTTTTGTACTGCTGTGCTTATATGAATTGGTGATGGGCTGATGACACATTCGAATACAACGCCCAACCATCGCTAACGTAAATAAACTCAACATAAGTAAATAGGATTCCCGTGACGCACTACTCTTCTTCCACTTCAGCACTACTAAACACCGCGCATGTTGACGCGGTTGTCGTCGTGCGCGTGGTCGTCGTGGTCGTCGTCGGCAGCGCGCCGTAACGGGTTCCGAATCGAAGATTCTCAAACCCCGCCGGCGCCAGCCGAGCGGGGTTTCTTGTTTCTACCCTCCCCGCTCCGACACTGCACCGGCCCTGATGAAGGATGTAAACATGCGTTATACAGGCGCTCAGTTGATTGTTCAGTTGCTCGAACAGCAGGGTATCACCACCGTTGCGGGCATCCCCGGCGGCGCAGCACTGCCGTTATATGATGCTCTGAGTCAAAGTAAAACTATCCGCCATGTTCTGGCTCGCCACGAGCAGGGCGCGGGGTTTATGGCACAAGGCATGGCGCGAGCCAGCGGACGCGCCGCCGTTTGTATGGCTTCCAGCGGCCCAGGGGCGACCAACCTGATTACTGCTATCGCCGATGCCAAACTGGATTCGATCCCGCTGGTGTGTATTACCGGTCAGGTGCCTTCCAGCATGATCGGCACCGATGCATTTCAGGAGGTCGACACTTACGGCATCTCCATTCCCGTCACCAAACATAACTATCTGGTTCGTGATATCAACGAACTGCCGCGCGTGATCCCTGAAGCGTTTCGCATCGCGCAATCGGGTCGTCCCGGCCCGGTGTGGATCGATATTCCAAAAGATATTCAGAACGCGACCATTGAACTGAGCGAACTGCCAGACATTTTCCCTCTCGATACACCACCCACGATTGCCCAGCAGGACATTGAACGGGCTGCGGCCATGATTAACGCCGCCCAGTGTCCGATTCTCTATCTGGGCGGTGGGATCATTAGCAGCGCCGCGCACGAACAGGCGGTTCAACTGGCAGAACGCGCCAGCCTGCCCACCACCATGACACTAATGGCCTTGGGTGCCATGCCTGTTGATCACCCCTTGTCGCTCGGTATGTTGGGGATGCACGCCGCGCGATCAACCAATCTGATCTTACAGCAGGCAGATTTGTTAATTGTACTGGGTGCGCGTTTTGACGATCGCGCAATTGGTAAAGCGGAACAATTCTGCCCGCAGGCCAGCATCATTCACATCGATATTGATCCGGCAGAATTGGGCAAGATCCGCCAGCCACATGTGGCGATCAATGCGGATGTCGCCGAGGCGTTGGATCACCTGCTGCCGCATATTACCCCACAGCAGCGTGACGTATGGCGGACAACCGTTAACGGGCTGCAACAGGAATTTCCGTTCAGCATGCCGAATGCTGACGATCCGTTGAGCCATTATGGTCTGGTTCAGGCCACGGCGCGGGCGCTGACGGATGATGCCATCGTCACGACCGATGTTGGTCAACACCAGATGTGGGTCGCTCAGTCTTATCCACTGCGTCGTCCGCGCCAATGGCTGACGTCCGGCGGGTTTGGCACAATGGGTTTTGGCTTGCCTGCGGCAATTGGCGCAGCGCTGGCAGAACCGGATCGCACCGTGGTGTGTTTCTCTGGTGATGGCAGCCTGATGATGAATATTCAGGAAATGGCGACCGCAGCGGAAGAAGGACTCAACGTAAAAATCGTCCTGATGAACAACCAGTCTCTCGGTCTGGTCCATCAACAGCAGGATATGTTTTTCCAACAGCGCATCTTTGCTGCCGATTACCGCTACAACACGAATTTTCTCGCGATTGCCGCAGGTTTCGGCTTTACGACCTGCGATCTGAATGCGGCAACCGACCCACAGGCCGCGCTGAAAGAAGCACTGAGCCAGCCGGGTCCGGCGTTGATCCACGTACGTATTGACGCCAATGAAAAAGTTTTCCCCATCGTGCCGCCGGGCGCAGCGAACATCGATATGATCGGAGATTAATGACTATGTCAATTCAACTAACTTCGCCAACTCAGTTAACGTCAAATCAGGTTACGCTAGAACTCTCTGTACGCAACCACCCCGGGGTGATGTCACACGTTTGCGGTCTGTTTGCCCGTCGGGCATTTAACGTGGAAGGCATTCTGTGTATGCCGCTGGCAAACGGCGAAGAAAGCCGGATTTGGCTACTGGTCAAGGATGACCAGCGGCTACAGCAAATGATCAGTCAGGTGGAAAAGCTGGAAGACGTCCTTCAGGTACGTCGTCACGGTGAAGAAATGCGTATTTTCGAACAGGTCGCCGAGTTTTACTGCTAGATGGCTTGGCCGGGTCTGTCCCGGCCAGCCCAATGTCACCCGTTTAATACCTGCCATAGCAGATGACGATAAACTGGCATCAGCGGGTGCTGAATCAACACGAACAGCAATCCAACCGCCGCCACGGACACCGCTGGCACGACCCAGCGCAAACGCCTGAGCGGTAACTTTCTGCTAAACCAATCATGCTGTTTACGCTTATCGCTGCGCCACCAGCGCCAATTTAGCCAACCTGCGACCCACACCACAATGGCGGTTACCAGCAGCAGCCACTTAAAGCCTGCGCTGTTAGTCCCAGCAGGAATATCAATCGCAACCCCAGCCAGAATGCCGGGTAAGAAATAGGCCGGAGGCCACAGCAGGCAGCCGATAATATTCGGCACTGCGAATTTATACGGCGGTAGTCCCAACATTCCCGCCACCATCGGGATTAACGGGCGTGTCGGGCCGACAAAACGCCCGATCAATATCGTCGGCATCGGATGCTGATACAGGGCATATTCGGTCTTATTCAGTAATGCCTGATACTTTTTCAGGAAAGACCAATTATGCAGCGGTGCTTTGAAACGCATGCCGATAAAATAGGAAATCCAGTCCCCCAGCAGGCAACCGATGATTCCAGCCGCCCACGCTGGATATAGCCCCATTTGTCCGCTGCCAATCAGCGCCCCCAGTGTTGCCATCATCACCGTGCCCGGCAACAGCAGCCCTACCAGAGCCAGAGATTCCAGAAAGGCAACCAGCATGACAGCGATCAGTGAATACGCGAGTGATTGAGTAACCAGATGATCCAGCCACGCTTCCATAAAACCTACCCGTACTTTATAAAAACAAGGATTGTCTGGATCATAGCAGAAGCCGTCAACTCCTGATTTCACCCCATCATTCGATTGTGGTTAATGCAAAAACCAGTACACAGGGTTGGCATTCAACTTCGCTTCTAAGGCAATCCATCACTCTGCTTATTACACGCAACCCAGCAATATCCTGCTGAAAATATGTAGCATGATTTATCTATCCAAAGTTGAAGCACTCTTTGTACTTCAGACCGGAAAAGCCTATGCATTTTGATAAATATCAACTATTCGTCTTATAAAGATGCATGCAATATCATTTTCCAATTCAAGCCGTTAGCACCACTTCAGTAATGTATTTTTCTGGTCAATTCTTTTGCACCGACGAGCATCTACACTTATGATAGCGGTCATTTTTTGCCACTGTACCGCACTGCCACTATGTTTTTTAAACTACTCAAACATTTCGGATTACGGCGCCTTATCCTACTTCTGGCAGTAGCGAGCGCATTGGTGACGCTGGCAAACAGCTTTTATGCCAGCTATCGCGTCCAACGAGAGCTTCTGATTGATAACACGCTTGAGGCCAATCGTGTTTACGCCGCCAAACTTGCGGCAATGACCCATTCTTTCTTTAAAGAATCCCAGCAGCAGTTAGCCTACAGCGCAAACATCATCGCCACCCAAATGGATGATAAGGTCAGTCTGCTAAAAGAAGCCGATCGCCTGCGGCTACAGACCAGCAGCTTCAACTCTGTCGTCATTGCAGATGAAAAAGGAATCGTCAGAGCTACGTCACCCGATACATTCCAATTAATCGGGAGAAGCCTGACAACAGACGGTGTACGCGAAGCGTTGAAAGAAAAGCAGCCTCTCATCAGTCAGCCCTATATGTCTGCCGCGAATAACCTTATCGTGCTGATATCGTCGCCGATCTTCACACGCGATGGCCGCTATAAAGGGTTTATCGGTGGATCGATCTATCTTAAGCAGCCCAGCGTTCTTAATACGTTATTGGATAAGCACTATTATCGAGACGGCTCTTATATTTACGTCACGGACCAGAACAAAAAAATGCTGTATCACCGTGATATAGAACGTATTGGCAAAACAGAAACCAATAATCTGAAGATCGACGCACAGCACGAGGACAATGGCAGCCAGCATATGGTGAACTACCTGGGTGAGAAAATGTTAGCGGGTTACGCCGTTGAATCGACCTCACAATGGGAGATCGTAGCACTTCGACCAACGGATACTACGCTGAAACCACTGGATGGACTGATGCTGAACGTTCTCCGCCATACACTCCCGCTAGCGCTGCTAACTATCTTGTGCGTCTGGCTACTTGCCCGGCTCATCGCGCAACCACTCTGGCTGCTGGCACGCAGCGCCAATAAGATGGATGCGACGGACGTTTCCGACGATATCAGAAATATCCACTCTTGGTATTTTGAAGCCTCTCAGCTCAAGCAGGCGATGTTGCTGGGTATTGATTTACTCCAGCGTAAGATCGGTAAGCTACGCTCTGAGGCACATTCAGACCCGATGACCGAACTGCTCAATCGCCGCGGATTGGATAGCGCTCTGCGCTATTGGCAGATGGGGCAGAAAAGTTTTGCCGTGATCGCGCTCGATATCGATCGCTTCAAACGCATCAATGACACCCACGGGCATGACGTCGGAGACAACGTCATTCGTTATTTGTCGCAGTTGATTCGTACCAGCTCGCGTGATTCCGATATTCTGTGCCGCAGCGGCGGCGAAGAGTTTCTGATACTCCTGCCGGAAACCACGCTGGACGTGGCACTCGGGATTGCCGAACGGCTGCGGCAACGCACACAGGAATCCACCATCCCTGTCGTGGGCAACATTACGATCTCATTAGGTGTGGCACTGTGGCAACCGGCCGTCAGCGACATGTCGATCGAGCGTACCTTCAAGCTGGCAGATAAAGCGCTGTATCAGGCCAAACAGGAAGGCCGCAACCGCGTGGTTTCAGCCTTAAACGACGAGCCTTAATTCTCGTTTTTCCTATCTTTTATAACAGGTGATGTCGCTAGACACTGGACATCACCTGTATAAATAACCATACTTATCCCTACCACTCTCCCTTATCTCGCTTGCTATAAAAGGCTGCTTAGTGACTCAGGTTCGTCAGGGGTTTCTACTGACCCGCCACTGGAACGACACGCCAGCAGGTACGCAGGTTGAATTCTGGCTGGCCACCGATGAAGGCCCGCTGCTCGCACGGCTGCCGACACAAGAGGCTATTGCCTTTATTCCCGCACAGCAGGAAGCCCGCGCAAGAGCACTCTTACAGCAGGAAAAACGCTGGCAGCTAAAACCGCTCGCTATGCAAGATTTCCATCATCAACCGCTGTTGGGGCTGTATTGCCCGCAATACCGTCAGTTGCTGCGACTGGAAAAGCTGCTGCGTGAAGGTGGCGTTCAGGTCTACGAAGCGGATATTCGCCCACCGGAACGTTTTCTGATGGAACGTTTTATCACCGCACCCGTGTGGCTGAGTGGTACATCCACGTCAGATAATCTGCTGACGCAGGCCCGCATGAAGCCCAATCCCGACTATCGCCCGACACTCAGGCTGGTCTCGCTGGATATCGAAACGAACCGCCACGGTGAGCTTTACTGCATTGGGCTGGAAGGCTGCGGACAGCGCCAGGTTTACATGCTCGGCCCACCGAACGGCACACCTGCCGAACACGATGATTTTACGCTTGAGTATGTTGCCAGCCGCCCGCTACTGCTGGAAAAGCTGAACGCCTGGATGAAACAGCACGATCCCGATGCCATCATCGGCTGGAATCTGGTGCAGTTTGACCTGCGTGTTTTGCAGAAACACGCCGAGCGCTACAACATTCCACTTCAGTTGGGGCGTAACGGGCACGCACTGGAATGGCGGGAGCACGGCTTTAAACAAGGGCATTTCTTTGCCAGCGCAACGGGCCGCCTGATTATCGATGGCATTGAGGCGCTAAAATCCGCAACATGGAATTTTGCTTCGTTCAGCCTGGAGTTTGTCGCGCAATCGCTGCTGGGTGAAGGCAAAGCCATCGACACCCCCTATCAGCGGATGGATGAAATCGACCGCCGTTTTGCCGAAGATAAGCCAGCACTCGCTCGCTATAACCTGCAAGACTGCGAATTGGTCACGCGTATTTTCGCCAAAACCGAGCTGCTGCCTTTCTTGCTGGAGCGCGCCAGCGTCACCGGGCTGGCGGCAGATCGTAGCGGTGGTTCCGTTGCGGCATTTTCCCATCTTTATTTGCCACGCATGCACCGCATGGGCTACGTCGCCCCCAATCTGGGCGAGGTGGCGCTTGAAGCCAGCCCTGGCGGATTTGTAATGGATTCGCGTCCCGGCCTGTATGATTCGGTATTAGTGCTGGATTACAAGAGCCTCTACCCCTCGATTATCCGTACCTTTCTGATCGATCCGGTCGGGCTGGCTGTGGGTACGCAGAATCCAGATGCTCAGCATGCCGTCTCCGGCTTTCGCGGGGCATGGTTCTCCCGCGAAAAACACTGTTTACCAGCGATTGTCGAGCAAATCTGGCAAGGGCGTGAAGCGGCGAAGCGCACCAACAATAAGCCACTGTCGCAGGCGTTGAAGATCATCATGAATGCCTTTTACGGCGTACTGGGTGCGACAGGCTGTCGCTTCTTCGACCCGCGTCTCGCCTCCTCGATCACCCTACGTGGTCATGAAATCATGCGTAAAACGCGTGAGCTGATCGAAGAACAAGGCTATCAGGTGATTTATGGTGATACTGACTCCACGTTCGTCTGGCTTAAACACGCACATAGTGAAGAGGAAGCCGCAAAGATTGGCAAATCACTGGTGCAACACGTTAATCAGTGGTGGACACAGCATCTGCAAGATACTCAGCAGCTAACCAGCGCGCTGGAGTTGGAATTTGAAACACATTTTCGCCGCTTCCTGATGCCAACCATTCGCGGTGCGGAACAAGGCAGTAAGAAACGCTATGCGGGTCTGATCGACACACCACAAGGCGAGAAAATGGTGTTCAAAGGACTGGAAACCGTGCGTACCGACTGGACGCCGCTGGCACAGCAGTTTCAGCAGCAGCTCTATCTGCTGATTTTTCAACAGCAGTCTTATCAGGACTGGCTACGGGATTATGTCGATCGTACCCTGAATGGCGATTTTGACGATCTATTGATCTACCGTAAACGACTACGCCGCAAACTCGACGACTACCAGCGCAACGTGCCGCCACACGCCAGAGCCGCTAAAATCGCTGATGACTATAACCGCCAGCAAGGACGGCCGCTGCAATACCAGAACGGTGGCTGGATCAGCTATGTGATGACCGTCAACGGCCCCGAACCGCTGGAAACCCGGCATTCACCGCTGGATTACCAGCATTATGTAGAACGTCAGCTCCAGCCCGTCGCGGATGCCATTCTTCCTTTCCTGCATGACGATTTTGCTACACTGGTGACAGGTCAGATGGGATTATTTTAAATGGAAGCCGTTAATTCACAGTACAGCAAGTTTGAGAGGTGACGAACGCGCCGTCATCCATTACCATAACGCCCTTTCTGAATTTGCATCAGCAGCATTATTGGCACCCGATAATGTAATCAGACATTCCCCCGACACAAACGACATCGAGCTAAGAATTTATGCCTTTTACACTTGGTCAGCGCTGGATCAGCGATACGGAAAGCGAACTTGGACTGGGAACGGTTGTTGCCGTCGATACGCGTATGATAACGCTGCTTTTCCCTGCCAGCGGTGAAAACCGACTTTATTCCCGCAGTGACGCTCCCATCACCCGTGTGATGTTCAATCCCGGCGACACCGTCACCAGCCATGAAGGTTGGCAGCTCAAAGTTGATGACGTGCGAGAAGAAAAAGGGTTGCTGGTGTATTGCGGCCAACGCCTGGACGATGAAACGCCAGCGGAACTGCGTGAAGTTTTTCTCGACAGCAAACTGACGTTCAATAAACCGCAAGATCGCCTGTTCGCCGGACAGATTGATCGTATGGATCGCTTTGCTCTGCGCTATCGCGCCCGCAAGCATCAAAACGAGCAGGCGCTGCAACAATGGGGCGGTTTGCGCGGCATGCGTGCCAGCCTTATCCCCCATCAGCTTCACATCGCTCACGAAGTCGGCCAACGTCACGCGCCACGCGTTCTGCTGGCGGACGAAGTCGGTCTGGGGAAAACCATCGAAGCGGGTATGATTATCCACCAGCAACTGCTGGCCGGTCGTGCCAGTCGCGTGCTGATTGTCGTACCAGAAACCCTGCAACATCAGTGGCTGGTCGAAATGCTGCGCCGCTTTAACCTGCTGTTTTCACTGTTTGATGACGAGCGCTATGCCGAAGCCAAGCTGGACAGCAGTAATCCATTTGAAACCGAACAACTGGTAATCTGCTCACTGGGATTTGTTCAGCGTAGCGCCCAGCGTTTTGCACAGTTAGTCAACGCCGACTGGGATCTGCTGGTAGTGGATGAAGCTCACCATCTGGTCTGGAGTGAAGAAAGCCCTAGCCCGGAATATCAGGCCATTGAAACGCTGGCTCGCGCTACTCCTGCCGTTCTGCTATTAACCGCAACGCCGGAACAGCTCGGCCAGCAGAGCCACTTTGCGCGCTTACGCCTGCTCGATCCCAACCGTTTTCACGACTATCAGGAATTCGTTGCCGAACAGCAGCAGTACCGCCCAGTCGCCGATGCCGTCACACTCTTATTAGCGGGTGAAAAAGCCCAAACGGCTGAACTGAACGCGCTGAGCGATTTGCTGGGCGAACAGGACGTTGAGCCGTTGTTGAAAGCGATCAACAGCGACAGCGAGGACAATCAGAAAGCGCGTCAGGAACTGATCACCATGCTGATGGATCGCCACGGCACCAGCCGTGTGTTGTTCCGTAACACGCGTCAGGGTGTTAAAGGCTTCCCGCAGCGTGTCCTGCATCAAATTCGCCTGCCTCTGCCAGCCCAGTACCAAACGGCAATCAAAGTCTCCGGCATTATGAACGCGAATAAGCCGCTGGAATCACGCGCCCGCGATATGCTGTACCCGGAACAAATTTATCAACAGCTCGAAGGGGACGACGCCACCTGGTGGAACTTCGACCCGCGCGTGGAATGGTTGCTGAACTATCTGACCGCCAACCGCGATGAAAAAGTGTTGGTGATCTGTGCACAGGCAGCCACGGCGCTACAGTTGGAGCAAGTGCTGCGCACGCGTGAAGCGATCCGCGCCGCCGTCTTCCACGAAGGGCTGTCTATTTTGGAACGTGACCGCGCCGCCGCCTATTTCGCGTCTGAAGAAGAAGGCGCACAGGTGCTGATCTGTTCAGAGATCGGCTCAGAAGGCCGTAACTTCCAGTTTGCCAGCCATTTAGTGATGTTCGATCTGCCGTTCAACCCCGATCTGCTGGAACAGCGTATTGGTCGTCTGGACCGTATCGGACAGGCAAAAGAAATTCAGGTTCTGGTGCCGTATCTGGAAAACACCGCGCAGGCCTTGCTGGTACGCTGGTATCACGAAGGGCTGGATGCGTTTGAACATACCTGCCCGACAGGTCGCACTATCTATGATGCTCACCATACGCAGTTGATTGAGCGACTGACGACCGTCGGAGAACAGCAGGGATTGGATGAATTTATCCATACCTGTCGCCAACAGCATGACAGCCTGAAGCAACAGCTTGAACAGGGCCGCGATCGTCTACTGGAAATGCATTCTAACGGTGGCGAACAAGCTCAGCTGTTAGCACAGGCCATTGCCGAACAGGATAATGACGTCAATCTGGTGACATTCGCTCTGAATCTGTTTGATATCGTTGGTATCAATCAGGAAGATCGCAGTGATAACTTGATCATTCTGACCCCCTCCGATCATATGCTGGTGCCGGATTTCCCCGGTCTGCCACAGGACGGTTGTACGATCACCTTCGATCGCGATCAGGCACTCTCCCGCGAAGACGCGCAGTTTATCAGTTGGGAACACCCGCTCATCCGTAACGGGCTCGATTTGGTTCTGTCCGGTGATACTGGAAGCTGCGCGGTTTCCCTGCTGAAAAATAAAGCACTACCGGTTGGTACGCTATTGGCGGAACTAGTTTACGTTGTGGAAGCTCAGGCACCAAAACACCTGCAGCTGACTCGCTTCCTGCCACCAACGCCAGTACGTTTGCTGATGGATCGTAAAGGCACAAATCTGGCGGCACAGGTTGAGTTTGAGAGCTTCAACCGCCAACTCAATGCGGTAAACCGTCATACTTCCAGCAAGCTGGTGAATGCGGTGCAATCCGATGTTCACGCCATGCTACAACAGGCAGAAGCACTAGTGGAAACACAGGCGCGCCAGCTCATCACCGAAGCGCAACAGCAGGCCGACCTGCAACTGCGCCGTGAGCTGGAACGTTTGGAAGCGCTGAAAGCCGTCAATCCTAACATCCGTGAAGATGAGCTGACTGCGTTGGAAAATCAGCGCGAGCAGGTGCTGAGCAACCTGCACGAAGCCAACTGGCGTCTGGATGCGATCCGTCTGGTCGTGGTGACGCATCAGTAAGCATTGCTTGCAGCGGTATTAGCCACAACGCTTTACCGCTGCCTTAACAACATGTTGTTTGCAAAATCGAGATACACGTGCCTACCACGAGGCGAGGTCTCCCTGCGGGAACCTCATCCCCGTGTTTTCCCTAATATCACACATTATACGTTGCCTGAAAGGTGCTCCGATGGAACCCTATAATCCGCCTACCGATCCCTGGTTGCATATTCTGTATCAGGATCAGCACATCATGGTGGTGAATAAACCCAGCGGTCTGCTGTCGGTTCCCGGCCGTGCGCCAGAACACAAAGACAGTGTCATGAACCGCATTCAGGCTGACTACCCGACAGCCGAATCCGTTCATCGTCTGGATATGGCAACCAGCGGCGTGATTGCCGTCGCACTCACGAAAGCGGCCGAGCGAGAATTAAAGCGCCAGTTTCGCGAGCGCGAGCCCAAGAAATCCTACCTTGCCCGCGTCTGGGGGCATATGGCACAGGATGAAGGCATTATCGATCTGCCCCTGATCTGCGACTGGCCAAACCGCCCGAAGCAGAAAGTCTGTTTTGAAACAGGCAAGGCGGCGCAGACGGAGTATCAGGTACTCTCACGTGACGATGATGGAACGACACGCGTCAAACTGATGCCGATTACCGGTCGGTCGCATCAACTGCGCGTCCACTTGCTCGCGCTCGGCCATCCTATCCTCGGCGATGGGTTTTATGCACATCCCGATGCCAAAGCGATGGCTCCCCGCCTTTTACTGCACGCACAAGAACTGGCTATCACGCACCCTGCTTTCAATACCCCAATGCACTTTCGTTGCGAAGCGGATTTCTGAGATAAATACACTGTTGGTGTTTTTAAATCTGACTTGGTGATGCGATAAAATGTGGGGCGGTAAAACGGGGAAGTAAAAAGAAGAGGAAAGATGCGGGTTATTTTGCCTGATTCGCGCTTTTCAGCAGTTCATAGGCGGCCTGGATATCCTGCGCTTTACGCTTAGCCATCTCCATCATTCTCGGCGAAAGCTTCTTGGCGACCAACTTGTCGGGATGGTGCTCGCTCATGAGTTTGCGATAGGCACGTTTAATCGTCACGGCATCATCACTGCTGCGCACCCCCAGCGTGCGACAGGCACTTTCAACCGTTGGCCCACGCGGCGGTGAGGACGGACGTTGACCGCCATAAGAGTGTCCATTGGAGTAGCCCCCGCCGGAATAATTATTGCTGCGGCGTTGATGCGATTTACCGTTCTGGCGAGACTGACTCTGCCGAGACTGCTGCCCGTTGGAGCTTTCCATATTTCGCAGAAAGAATTCAAATTGCTCACGCGTCACGCCCAATTCATCAGCAATCACGTACAACACACGTCGTTCATTCGGATGTAGAACACCATCGACAAACGCGACCTGAAGCTGAATTTCCAGAAACATCTTAATTAAATCAAAGCGTCCCAAGCAGGCATCGCGAAGCTTGCGTAGTTTTATTCGCAAAGGGAAATGGCTGGTCTTTCCTTCACGGAAAGCCCGTTGAGCAGCAGTTCTGGCCTCACCAAATAGCTCAAGGCGATCCATCATTTTGGTCGCGATTTTGATATCGGCTTCCGTCACCCGACCTTTGGATTTAGTCAGATGTCCCATAGCCTGAAAGGTCGTGAGAAAGAACAATGACTGACGGGTAGACTGAGCAGAGAAATAATCACGGCGACGCGATGCCCGGGCTCTGTCAATCCAATGCCCCATCAGTAAACCCATGATCATTCCCCAGATGCCAGCACTTGAAACAATTCCCAGTGCCAACCCCAGCAACTTTCCCCAATACCGCATATACTCCTCAAATCCTCATGCCGTCAGCCAAAAATTGCTTTATCATACCTGTCATTTATCTTTGCACCTAACGGCGGTGCGTATAGGCGGTGGGGATTTAACACTGGCGCAACGCTAACGAGTGATATAGTCTCTGACCGTTTGCCGGCATGATGCCCCTGATGACGGAACACCTGATACCACGTATGAAAAAAAGTTTCCCAACTCTGCTGGCCACTCTGGTTTGGTCGGCACTTTACAGCCAGCACGCGCTGGCCGATCTCGCTGAACAGTGCATGCTGGGTGTACCCACGTACAACAGGCCACTGGTAACAGGCGATCCCAATCAGTTACCGGTCAATATTCAGGCCGACAAAACCGAAGCCAACTATCCCGACAACGCCAGATTCATCGGCAATGTTAACATCCAGCAGGGTAACAGCGTCATGTCCGCCGAACAGGTGGAGCTGAACCAGTTGGATCCGGCAACGCAGGGTAGCACGCCGACGCGTACTATTACTGCGACGGGAAATGTCCACTACGACGATAATCAGGTCATCCTGAAAGGCCCTAAAGCCTGGGCCAACCTGAACACCAAAGATACCGACGTCTATGAAGGCGACTATCAGATGGTGGGTCGTCAAGGGCGTGGCTCCGCCGACAAAATGAAGATGCGCGACAGCAATCGCTACACCATTCTGGAAAACGGCTCCTTCACTTCCTGTCTGCCGGGAGATAATAGCTGGAGTGTCGTCGGTTCGGAAGTGATTCAAGACAGAGAAGAGCAGGTTGCTGAAATCTGGAACGCACGTTTCAAGATTGCTGGCGTACCTGTATTCTACAGCCCGTATTTACAGCTTCCTATCGGCGATAAACGACGCTCTGGCTTCCTGATCCCCAATGCGAAATATGGTAGCAGCAATGGTTTTGAACTGCTGACTCCTTATTACTGGAATATCGCGCCTAACTTTGATGCCACCATCACGCCGCATTTGCAAACTAAACGCGGCATGCAGTGGCAGAACGAATTCCGCTACCTGACTACACCGGGTCTTGGCGTTGTTCAGTTCGACTGGTTACCTAGCGATCGTGAATACGCTAAAATCGCACCGCAAGACAATAACGACACCCGCTGGTTGTTCCACTGGGGCCATAACGGCGTTATGGATCAGGTGTGGCGTTTTAACGCAGACTACACAAAAGTCAGCGACGACCGCTACTTCACCGATCTGGATTCAAAGTACGGTTCAACCACCGATGGTTACGTCACCCAAAAATTCAGTGCGGGCTATGCGAACCAAAACTGGAATACCACTCTGTCTACCAGGCAATTTCAGGTATTCTCCAATGCGACCAGCCGTGATGTTTACCGCGCAGAACCTCAGCTTGATATCAATTATTACCAGAATGATATCGGCCCGGTTGATATGCACCTTTATGGTCAGGCGGTAAAATTTACCAACGTCAACGACAATCGGCCAGAAGCGACGCGTCTGCACGTTGAACCAACGCTGAATCTTCCGCTGGCAAACCGCTGGGCCAGCCTGAATACCGAAGCCAAGCTATTAGCAACGCACTACCAACAGAGTAATCTGGAACGTTACCGTGCAGATCCGAATGTCACTGACGTTAATAAAAATGCGCTCCAGAGTTCAGTTAACCGCGTTATGCCGCAATATAAAGTCGATGGCAAAATGGTCTTTGAACGCGAAATGGACTGGTCGCAGGCCTATACCCAAACGCTGGAGCCTCGTGCACAATACCTGTACGTGCCTTATCGCGATCAAAGCAGCATCCATACCTATGACTCCACGCTGATGCAGACCGACTATTCTGGCCTGTTCCGCGACCGCAGCTACAGCGGCCTGGATCGTATCGCGTCAGCGAATCAGATTGCGACCGGTGTCACCACGCGTATTTATGATGATGCGTTGGTTGAACGTTTTAACGCTTCTATTGGTCAAATCTATTACTTTGATCGTCCACGCACTGGTGACCGCAACACGTCACTCGATAAAAGTGATAACAACGGCAGCCAGGTATGGGCCGGTGATTCCTTCCTGAAAATCGATGACAGTTGGGGCGTTCGCGGTGGTCTGCAATATGACAATCGCCTGAACGAAGTTGCACTAGGCGACGCCGTGTTAGAATACCGTCGCGATGCGGAACGTTTAGTACAGTTGAACTACCGTTACGCAAGTCCTGAATATATTCGCGACATGCTGCCGAACGTGACCAATCAGGGTTCTCAGCAAGGTATTTCTCAAGTGGGTGTTACCGCTAGCTGGCCGATCGTCGAACGTTGGGCTGTTGTGGGTGCTTATTATTACGACACCAAGGCCAATCAGCCAGCAAACCAGCTTATTGGTTTACAGTACAACACCTGCTGTTGGGCCGTGAGTGTCGGTTATGAACGTAAAATTACCGACTGGAACAGCGCCAGCCGCAGCAGTGAATACGACAACAAAGTGTCATTTAATATCGAGTTACGTGGTTTAAGCAGTAATTACAGTCTGGGTTCCGACAAAATGCTGCGCTCAGGTATTTTGCCTTACCAGCGCGCGTTCTGATGTCATCCAGAGTGTTAGTAGCAAACAGGCTGTCTCACTGAAACGTTGGAACTTTTAACCCGCCTTGCGGATGAAATAATGGGAAAGGTATGAATAACTGGAGAACGCTTATTCTCGGATTGGCACTGAGTGCCTCTACCGCGTTCGCAGCACCACAGGTGGTTGATAAAGTCGCAGCAGTGGTCGACAACAGCGTCGTGTTGGAAAGTGATGTAAGCAGTCTTTTGCAGTCAGTAAAATTGAATGCCCAGCAGGCCGGGCAGCAGTTGCCGGATGATGCCACGCTGCGTCATCAGATTACCGATCGCCTGATCATGGATAACATCATCCTGCAAATGGCGCAGAAGATGGGTATTCAGGTGACGGATGAGCAACTGAATCAGGCAATTACAAATATTGCCTCTCAGAACCGGATGTCTCTGGATCAGCTAAAAAGCCAACTGGCGTATGAAGGGCTGAACTACAACACCTATCGTAACCAGATTCGCAAAGAGATGCTGATTTCGGAAGTGCGTAACAACGAAGTCCGTCGTCGCGTTACCGTCCTGCCGCAGGAAGTCGATACGCTGGCTAAGCAGATTGCTAACCAGACTGGTGAGAATGATGAGCTGAACCTGAGCCACATTCTGATCCCATTACCAGAAAATCCGACTCAGCAGCAGGTGGATGAAGCGGAAAATCTGGCAAAGTCGCTGGTGAAACAAATCAGTGAAGGGGCAGATTTCGGCAAGCTGGCTATCACCTATTCCTCTGATTCTCAGGCGCTGAAAGGCGGACAAATGGGCTGGGGCAAGTTGCAGGAAATTCCAACGCTGTTTGCTGAACGCTTAACGCAAGCGCAGAAAGGCCAAGTCGTCGGCCCGATCCGTTCTGGTGTGGGTTTCCACATTCTGAAGGTGAACGATATTCGCGGCGGTAACAAAAGCGTATCGGTAACTGAAACGCATGCTCGCCATATTCTGATCAAACCGTCTGTCGTCATGACGGATAGCCAGGCGCAAGCCAAGCTAGCCGAAGTGGCACAGCAGATCAAAAACGGTAGCACCGATTTCGCCGCACAAGCCAAACTGCTTTCTCAGGATCCTGGTTCTGCGAATCAGGGTGGCGACCTTGGCTGGGCTTCCCCAGACATGTACGATCCAGCCTTCCGTGATGCGTTGCTGAAACTAAAGAAAGGTGAAATCAGTCAGCCGATTCACTCCTCTTTTGGCTGGCACCTGATTCAGTTGCTGGACACCCGTCAGGTTGATAAAACCGACGCGGCGCAGAAAGAGCAAGCGTACCGTATGATCTTTAATCGTAAATTCGCTGAAGAAGCGCAAACCTGGATGCAGGAACAGCGTGCAGCGGCTTATGTCAAAGTGATTAATGGTGCCACGAACTAATGCAGACTGAGAGCAATACGCCACGCGTTGTGATCACCCCCGGCGAACCCGCCGGGATTGGCCCCGATCTGGTGATTGCTCTGGCGCAGCAGGCCTGGCCTGTAGAGCTAGTGATCTGTGCGGACCCCGACCTGTTATTGACTCGCGCATTGCAGCTGTCTATGCCGCTGACGTTGCGCGACTATCAACCGGGCCAGCCCGCACAGCCACAACAGGCAGGTAGCCTCACCATCCTGCCGATCGCTGCACCGGCAACCGTCATCGCGGGCCAGTTAAATGTGGCTAACAGCGCTTATGTCGTTGAAACATTAGCCCGTGCTTGTGATGGTTGCCTAAACGGCGAATTCGCCGCGCTGATTACCGGCCCGGTACATAAAGGCATTATTAATGATGCAGGTGTTCCCTTCAGTGGGCACACTGAATTTTTCGCCGATCGCAGCAGCTGTGATCGTGTCGTTATGATGCTGGCGACGGAAGAGTTGCGCGTCGCTTTAGCGACCACACACTTACCGCTTGCTGCCGTTTCTGCGGCAATTACCCGCCAGAGCCTGCATGAAGTCATCACGATCTTGCATCATGATTTGCAGACAAAGTTCGGCATCGTTCAACCACAGATCTATGTTTGTGGACTGAATCCTCATGCTGGTGAAGGCGGCCATATGGGCCGTGAAGAGCTGGATGTGATTAATCCGGCATTGGACGAGCTTCGGCAACAAGGCATCACGCTGATTGGGCCGTTGCCTGCCGATACGCTTTTCCAGCCAAAGTATCTGCAACACGCTGATGCTGTTTTGGCGATGTACCACGATCAAGGGCTACCGGTGCTGAAATATCAGGGCTTCGGGCGTGCCGTTAATATCACACTGGGGTTACCTTTTATCCGTACGTCGGTCGATCACGGTACAGCGCTAGAGCTGGCCGCAACCGGCAGTGCCGACCCCGGCAGCTTCACCACGGCATTAAATCTTGCCATTAAAATGATAAACAATAATGAATAGTCGCGTACACCAAGGTCACTTCGCCCGTAAACGTTTTGGGCAAAACTTTTTAAACGATCACTTCGTGATCGATAGCATCGTTTCGGCGATTCATCCCCAACCGGGTCAAGCGGTAGTAGAAATCGGCCCAGGCCTCGGCGCACTGACCGCCCCCGTCGGCGAACGGATGGATCGTTTTACCGTTATTGAGCTTGATAGAGATCTGGCGGCACGGTTGGAAAAACACCCAACGCTGAAAGATAAGCTGACGATTATTCAGCAAGACGCCATGACGATCGATTTCGCCGCGCTCGCTGAACAAGCCGGGCAACCGCTGCGCGTTTTTGGCAACCTGCCGTATAATATTTCCACACCGCTAATGTTCCACTTGTTCACCTATACTCAATCTATCCGTGACATGCACTTTATGTTGCAGAAAGAGGTGGTTAACCGGTTGGTGGCAGGGCCGAACAGCAAAGCCTTTGGACGCCTGAGCGTCATGGCACAATATTATTGTCAGGTAATTCCGGTGCTTGAAGTACCACCGGAAGCATTCAAGCCCGCACCTAAAGTTGATTCGGCCGTCGTGCGGCTCGTTCCCCATGCCGAGATCCCTCATCCGGTCAGTGATATTCGCGTACTGAGTCGCATCACAACGGAAGCGTTTAACCAGCGCCGTAAAACATTGCGTAACAGTCTGGGCAATCTGTTTACCCCAGACGTTCTCACTGAGTTGGGGATCGATGTCACCAGCCGTGCAGAGAATGTGACCGTTGAGCAATATTGCCGATTGGCAAACTGGTTAAGCGAGCATCCTGCAAAACAGGAATAACTGGAGTTCATCATGATTAATGCGCCCCGTGTTTGTGTACAGGTTCAGAGCTTCTACGTGGAATCACAATCGGAGCCTGATGAAGAGCGTTTCGTGTTCGCTTACACGATTACGGTTCGCAATCTGGGGCGTCATG
This sequence comes from Pectobacterium zantedeschiae, assembly GCF_004137795.1. GTDB lineage: Bacteria > Pseudomonadota > Gammaproteobacteria > Enterobacterales > Enterobacteriaceae > Pectobacterium > Pectobacterium zantedeschiae. The sequence goes on along the minus strand of NZ_NWTM01000002.1, from coordinate 259,582 downwards.
AAGTCCAGCTTTTGGGGCGTTATTGGCTGATCACCAACGGTAATGGCCGTCAGACTGAAGTTCAGGGGGAAGGTGTAGTCGGTGAGCAGCCGGTTATCCAACCTGGCGGCGAGTTCCAATATACCAGCGGTGCAGTCATAGAAACGCCACTCGGCACGATGGAAGGCCACTACCATATGGTTGACCATCAGGGTAAAGCGTTTCAAGTCTCAATCCCCGTCTTCCGACTGGCAATCTCCTCACTGATACATTAATTATGTCTACCTATTTAGTTGGCGATGTTCACGGCTGTTTAGTTGAACTAAAAGCGCTATTGGCGCAAGTTTCCTTTAATCCTGAGCAAGATACGCTTTGGTTAACTGGCGATTTAGTCGCACGCGGGCCAGATTCGCTTCAGGTTCTGCGCTTCGTTCGTTCTCTCGATTCGTCTGTGCGTATGGTGCTTGGTAATCACGATCTGCATCTGCTAGCCGTATATGCGGGTATCAGCCGTAATAAGCCGAAAGATCGTCTCAACGACCTTCTCAACGCACCGGACGCAGATGAGCTAATCAACTGGCTACGTCGCCAGCCAGTTTTGCAGGTTGATGAAGATCTGAAGCTGGTCATGGCGCACGCGGGCATCACACCACAGTGGGATCTGCCGACAGCACTCATGTGCGCGCGCGAAGTCGAATCGATCCTAAGCAGCGACAGCTACCCACTTTTCCTCGATGCCATGTATGGCGATATGCCGAACCACTGGAGCCCAGAGCTTAGCGGTCTGGCACGTCTGCGTTTTAGCACCAACGTCTTTACTCGTATGCGCTACTGCTTCTCCGGCGGACAGTTGGATATGCTGTGTAAAGAGCCACCTAATCAAGCCCCTTCTCTGCTAAAACCGTGGTTTGATTTACCAAGCCAGATCGCTGGGGAATACGCTATTGTGTTCGGCCACTGGGCATCATTGGAAGGGAAAGGCACGCCGGAAAACATTTATGCGCTGGATACCGGGTGCTGTTGGGGGGGAGACCTGACTATGCTGCGTTGGGACGATAAGCGTTATTTCACGCAACCGTCACTCTCATCAAATGCCGAACTCTCAGGTGATATCACGCTCTGACACGGTGAATAGATGCATGGATGCATTCACCCCATCGCCAGCCGTACTATTCTCATAGCAATAGCAAAATGTCATAGAAAGGGAAAAGCCGTCTCAGACTGGATCTTTTTGGATGACGGAATGGCTGACACCTCGGCTGGAATCGACCATACGCCACCACCAAGAAACCCAGCGAGACCAACAGGTTCTACACCGCCCAATGGCAATTCGCGGCGACGTGGATCGCTCAAACGATCAGTATTCAGATTACTGTTTCTACTCATCATATGTACTGTCTCCTTCGTATCAAACACAGCGGCTTAACGACATCTTGATTTAACGACGAAAGCCGCAACCCGTTGTCATACTAGCGATAATAGATGACGAAAATGTGACCCATTCCTGCTAAAAAATAGAGAGCGCGCCGCTCATTGTGGTTACTTATGGGTTTCAACGGCAGGTTTTGTCAGCGGCTGAAAAGCCGCTGAGTATTGCACCACCAGCATACCCATGACGATCAACGCCACACCCACGATTCGTCCCAGCGTCGCGGGCTTCACCGCCAGCCCCATCAAACCAAAATGATCGATAATTAGTGATGCCACAACCTGACCGACAATCACACAGACAATAAAGCCAGAAGCACCGAGCTGTGGTGTCAGCAATAACGCAGCAGTGATATAAGCAACGCCCGCGACCCCACCCAGCCAGATCCACCACGATCCTTGTATGGCATTACCAACCGCTGGAACGGGTACCCGGGCAGCAAACAAGATCGGCAACAGCACGCAGATGCTAACCAACAGCGATACCAGTGTTGCCCAAAGCGGATGCCCTAACGAGCGTCCCAGTGCCGCATTGCTGGCTGCCTGAAAAGGCACAATGCTCCCGGCAAGCATAGCAATACCCAGCGGCAACAGCAGTGAGAGAGAAAAAGAAGAAAATAACGACATGGAACCCCCTGGCTCACAATATAAAGTGCACAACGTAATTGGGATGTTCCAATACTCAACCATCCATTAAACTGATGGAAATTCGTAATTCATACGGAAGGTATTCATAGAATGGATGATTTGCGTCGTATCGACATGAATCTGCTGCTAACGCTTCATGCTTTGCTGACGGAAAAACACGTCACGCGAGCAGCGCTGCGTCTGCACCGCAGCCAGCCAGCCGTCAGCCATTCATTATCACAACTGCGTCTGATTTTTAACGATCCGCTATTAGTCCGGCGTGACGTTGGCCTGACGCTAACGAGCCGTGCTCAGGCACTGCTAGGGCCACTGGAACAGGCGCTTGAGCAGTTGAATATTCTGATACAAACGCCATCATTCGATCCACGCCATAGCACACGACATTTCCGTTTGGCTCTCTCGGATTACGGTACCAACGCAGTATTGCCAACGCTCATGCGGCATTTACGCGTGCAGGCTCCCAGTATTTCACTGGCAGTCAGCCATGCTGGCCGTGAAATGATGCTGGCGCAGTTGATCGATGGGGAAATCGACTTAGGCCTCGGCGTATTCCCAGAACGTCCGCCCGAGGTACACGCCGAGCTTCTCTTTGAAGAGCATTTTTCCTGTCTGGCCGACCGAGCCACACTGCCAGAAAACGGTATGCTGTCGTTCGACGCCTGGCTGGAGCGGCCACATATTCTGGTCACGATGCATCCTGATTCAGCTAATGAAATTGACAACACACTGGCAGCGAGCGGCCTATCGCGCAATGTCGTACTGACACTGCCTCACTGGCATGGCGCCATTAACCTCATTGCCGGTACTGACCTGATTTTGACCGCCGCACGGCGTAGCATGGCCCGAATCAATACGCCAGATTTACACATTTTTCCGCCTCCGTTCACGATACCCAATTTTGCCTTCCAGCAGGTATGGCACACGCGACGCGGGAGCGATCCTGCACATCGCTGGCTGAGAAAAGCCATTTGGGAAAGCTGCCAGAAGGAAAATTAAAAACACCTGACCAGAAAACGAAAAAACCCGCACAAGGCGGGTTTGGTGAGTATCGTATATCGACTGCGCTATGGCAGGAGGGCGCGCTTACCGACGTTCCAGAATTTCGAAGCAGTAACTGTGTGAGTTACGCTCGTCAGCATCATGGAATTCGCTGAAAACAGACTGCCATTCATCCGGCTCATAGTCAGGGAAATGCGTATCGCCTTCCACTTCAGCATCAATGTGCGTCAGGTAGAGACGATTAGCCTGCGCCAGCATTTGCTGATAAATACTGCCGCCGCCAATCACCATCACTTCCTCAACCTCCCCCGCCGCTGCGAGTGCAGCATCCAGCGAAGAAACCCAGGTCACACGATCGTCATCTCCAGGATGATTGCTGACGACAATGTTCAGTCGGCCGGGCAGCGGCTGACCAATAGAACGAAAAGTATTACGCCCCATAATAATCGGCTTATTAAGCGTATTACGCTTAAACCATGCCAGATCGGCGGGCAAATGCCACGGCATCGCGTTTTCCATGCCAATCACGCGATCCACTGCCAGTGCAGCAATCAAACTAATAACCATGGTGAAAAAACCCTGTAGGTCAGAAAATTGCTGACACTATACGGAAAGCCCTTTCACTCGTCGATATGGAGACGAGACCGAAATGTAATATAAGAGTGCTCCGACGCGATTTATACCCCCGGCCGTTTGCGGTAGAGCCAGATTCCCGGTAAAGACAGGCCGATAGAGAGCGCACCAACGATAAAACTGGCCTTCAGGAAATTGGTAATCATGACGCTCATCAGCGCTTCGCTGTAGCCAAGATGCGAAATTTCTACCACCGAAATCATCGCCGTATAGGCAGAAATACCGGGAAACATCGGTATCACGGCCGCCACGGTAAAGACTTTCGGATGCGCCAGCAGCCAGCGTGACCAGCGGATCCCAATGACACCAATCAAGATCGCTGCCAGAAACGATGCCCATTCGATATTCATACCGAAATGTATCGCCAGAAATCGTACGCCGTGCCCGACGCCGCCCAACAGCGCACAATAAGGCAGTACTTTCAGCGGCACGTTGAAAACCATCGCGAACCCTAACGCGGGGACCGCCGCCAGCACCATATCTTGCAAAAGTGCCCACAGTAAACTTAAGCCCATCCGCGTAACCCCCACAGCGACATTGCCATCACGACACCAATACAGGTTGCCAGCGTCAGTAAACTCGCCACCGTCCAGCGTGCCAGACCGGTATTCACGTGTCCTTTAAACATATCTGCCACGGCGTTAATCAGCGGAAAACCGGGGACCAGCAGCAGCACACTTGCCGCCATCGCCACCGTCGATGTCTGAGAAAAAGCAGGTAAACGCATCAATAGCCCTGACGCCGACGTGGCGACAAACGCCGTAATACAGAAATTGATCAACGGATTCAGGTGTCGTCCGGTAAAGATCTGGCGGACATACATCGCCAGACCGCTGGCAATCAGCGTGACAATAAAGGCATCCCATCCGCCGCCGTTCAAACGGCTGAAGCAACCGCAGGAGAGCGCGACAACGGAAACCATCAGCCAACGCGGGTAGCGCAGTGGCTTAATATGTCCCAAACGCTTCTCCACCCCCGCCACATCCAGCAGTTTATGCTCGGCCATAATAACCGCATGCTGAACCTCGATGACGACATGCATATTAATGCCGCGATCCACATTCTTTCGCGTTGACGTCAGGCAATGCCCTTGCATGATGGTGGTCAGGACAATTGAATTTGCCGAGATTGAACTCTCAACGCTATCAGCACCCAATGCCATGCCCAGCCTTGAGGACAGTTGCTCCACGACCATACTTTCTGCGCCATGCTGTAACAGCAACAGCGCGCACTGGATGCACAATCGGGTTATTTCCCGCTGCTGTGGCGCTTCACCCATCTGTTTTTCGCCACGTACTTGTTTTTCACCACTGAATGGTTCACGGTTCTCACATTCACTGACCATGTTGTTATCCCAACCCGCCCCTGAAATTAACCACAAAAAATGAAAGGACAATTGTTAACATATCGCCGCCTAATAACCAATAAGTGTGATGCGAATTCATTATTCTGGCGCTATGATTTCCCTCGGCCCCTCTCTTTTTTAACTGCCTGGAATGATCATGTTAGAAACATCACTGTTTGTCGCGACCATCGCCACGCTGGGGATGCTTTCTCCCGGCCCCGATTTTTTCCTCGTCATCAGGAATGCGGCGCGCTACCCACGAGCGGCTGCAATGATGACTGCCCTTGGCGTAATCTGCGGCGTCGCAACCCACATGGCGTACTGCGTCGCCGGGCTAGCCGTCGTCATAACCACCACGCCGTGGCTGTTTAATGTACTGAAATATGCGGGCGCCGCCTATCTAATCTGGATCGGTATTCAGGCGCTATTCACGCGCGGCGGAAGCAAAATGGACGTATCAAACCTGACTCAGCAAAGCGTCAGCCTGAAAAAAGCGTTCCTGCAAGGCTATCTCTGCAACCTGCTTAACCCAAAAGCCACACTATTCTTTCTGGCGATGTTCACCCAGGTGCTGAATATTCACTCCGGCATCGGTGAAAAACTGTGGTACGCCATGATTATCTGGCTGCTCTCTCTCGTCTGGTGGCCGCTGTTAGTCGTACTTTTCCAAAGCGAACCGGTACGCCGAGGATTGGCTAAAGCGCAAAAATTGGTAGATAAGCTGCTGGGAACGGTATTGATCGCGTTAGGAATCAAAGTGGCACTAGGGTGATATGCGGCTAAGATTGCTCGCCTGTCACCGTCTGGATTGATGTAAAAACACCTTCCCCATTTTCACTGGGAAGGTGTTTCTGATCTTATTCTAATGCTGGCTTAGTAGCTGGCGTAGTAAACACGTAACCGATGGTGATCGGGATCGAGTGCCACGAACGTCAGGCCAAAATCCATTTGGGTGATGTCCTGAGCGATAGTAATACCCCGTTCCTTCCAGCTTTCATAAATCGCGTTCAGTGCAACTTCACTCTCGACACGAATGGCTAATTCGCTACCGCCGCCCGCCAGCTGGGTTACCGGTTTAACCTCATGCTTAGACCACAATCCCAGTAGCAACCCAGAGTCAAAAGCAAACATCGCAAAGTTCTCCGACTTCTCAACGGGCTGAAAATCAAAGAGTTCACGATAGAAACGTTCACTGGTAACGGCATCTTCTACATATAAAAGGACAAGGTTTGGTGCGTTCATCAGAGATTCCCTTGAATCAGGTAAGTAATAAGCAGAAGGCTTCTGCTTGCCTGAATGCATCGTAGTACGCACTACTGCCAATTTTTGTCAGTAGCCATTACTGTCGGGGAATATCTTCTTTTTCATACCATTCTTTTAATAGTTGCTGACGACGGCGAGGATAGCGCTGCGCCAAAACCGTCATGCTACGGATACGTTCAGCCCTGAAATGACGAAACTGCTGACGACGTTCGCACCAGGCGGCAATCACATGCGTTTGATCGAAAAATCCCAATGCAAACGGCCAGATAATGCGGATAGACTCGTTGCCCTGAAGGTCGCAATAAGCAATCTCCGTGAGACGCTCTGCCCGAATAGCGTGACGCAAGGCTGATAAATCGATAACAACCGCGGGAGTAAATTCTGCCTTGCCCACTAGCAGTCCTGAAGAATCAAGCGCGTTGCGCAACTCTGGTGGTAATACCGCCGCAATCTTCATCAGCGCATCACGGGCCGCGTCCCCCAAACGCTCATCCGTCCTTCTGGCTACCCAGCGCATACCCAACACCAACGCTTCAATTTCCTCTTCTGAAAACATTAGAGGAGGTAGCATGAACCCCGGACGCAGGATATATCCCAATCCAGCCTCCCCCTCAATATGCGCTCCCTGCAATTGCAACGTGGCAATATCACGGTAGAGAGTCCTCTGGCTCACGCCTAATTTTTCAGCCAGATACGCTCCCGTTACGGGAAAACGGTGATGGCGTAATATCTGTAAAAGATCGAGTAAACGCTGCGTTCTGGACATCACCTTACCTTCGCTTCGGGCGTGAAAAATCTGTTCAATATCGGTTTGAAGCATAGTGGTGGAGAAAGGATTTCAGGCTAAACAAAAAATACAAAAAAGCCAGCGCTGTTACCAACGCTGGCTTTCATTTTTCAGCTTATAACCTATCGAGGTAGGGCTATCAGCCTTTAATCATCGCATGCATTTCCTGCACGGAAGTGACCTTCTCCGTCGGATCTGCCGTCAACGACATCGCGGTAGCGAAACCACCGTTCAGCGTTGTGTCGTAGTGCACCTTATATTGCAGTGCGCTGCGGCGAATTAGCTTGGAGTCTTCAATCGCCTGACGCCCTGCGGTGGTGTTGACGATGTAAGTGTACTCGCCGTTCTTGATGCGATCCTGAATGTGCGGACGGCCTTCATGCACCTTGTTCACCAGACGTGGATTAATGCCAGCCTCGCCCAGTTCAATCGCCGTACCGTGCGTCGCGTCCAGCTCAAAACCGTGCTTCAGCAGCTTGGCCGCCAGATCCACCACACGCGCTTTATCGCCTTCACGTACCGACAGCAGCGCACGTCCGGTTTTCTTCATATGCGAATTGCTGCCCAACATCGCCTTGGCAAACGCTTCAGCAAATGTGCGGCCAACGCCCATCACTTCCCCGGTCGAACGCATTTCTGGCCCCAGAATTGGGTCAACGCCAGGGAATTTGTTGAACGGCAGCACCACTTCTTTCACCGAGTAGTACGGCGGGATGATTTCTTTCGTGACGCCCTGCTCAGCCAGCGTTTTACCTGCCATTACGCGTGCTGCGACTTTCGCCAACGGTACGCCGGTCGCTTTCGAGACAAACGGTACGGTACGCGCGGCACGTGGGTTCACTTCAATCAGATAAACTTCGTTGTCCTTCACCGCGAACTGCACGTTCATCAGACCGCGAACGCAAAGTTCAAACGCCAGTTTCTCAACCTGCTGACGCATCACATCCTGAATCTCTTTACTCAGCGTGTAAGCTGGCAGTGAACAAGCTGAGTCACCGGAGTGAACCCCCGCCTGCTCGATGTGTTCCATGATGCCGCCAATCAGTACACGTTCACCGTCGCAAATGGCATCGACGTCAACTTCGATAGCGTCGTCAAGGAAGCGGTCTAACAGAACCGGCGCATCGTTGGACACACTAACCGCGTTTTGGAAGTAGCGACGCAGGTCGATTTCGTCATACACGATTTCCATCGCACGGCCGCCCAGAACATAAGAAGGACGGACAACCAGCGGGTAGCCGATACCACGCGCTTTTTCTACTGCCTGCTCAATCGTCGCTACCGTAGCGTTAGCCGGTTGTTTCAGCCCCAGACGATTCACAGCCTGTTGGAAACGCTCGCGGTCTTCTGCACGGTCAATCGCGTCTGGGCTAGTACCGATAACCGGAACACCCGCGGCTTCCAGCGCACGCGCCAGTTTCAGCGGCGTCTGGCCACCGTACTGCACGATAACGCCTTTTGGCTTCTCGATACGGACGATTTCCAGCACATCTTCAAACGTTACCGGTTCGAAGTACAAGCGGTCAGACGTATCGTAGTCGGTTGAAACGGTTTCTGGGTTACAGTTGACCATGATGGTTTCATAACCATCTTCGCGCAGCGCCAGAGAAGCGTGAACGCAGCAGTAGTCAAACTCGATCCCCTGACCGATACGGTTCGGCCCGCCACCCAGTACCATGATTTTGTCACGATCCTGAGTCGGGTTAGCTTCACACTCTTCTTCGTACGTAGAGTACATATACGCCGTATCGGTGGCGAATTCCGCCGCACAGGTATCGACACGCTTATACACCGGATGCAGGTCAAATTTATCGCGCAGCTTGCGAATTTCGCTTTCTGCTACGCCAGCCAGCTTCGCCAGACGCGCATCGGCAAAGCCTTTACGCTTCAGCGTACGCAGGAATTCGGCATCCAGCGCGGTTGCCCCTTTCTCTGCGACCTGTTCTTCCAGACGCACCAGTTCTTCAATCTGCACCAGGAACCAGCGGTCAACGTTAGTCAGGTTAAACACGCCATCGACGGACATACCCGCACGGAAGGCATCCGCGATATACCAGATACGCTCGGCACCGGCATCTTTCAGCTCGCGGCGGATTTTGGTCAGCGCTTCAGGATCGTCCAAGTCGACTTTTGGATCGAAGCCCGTTGCACCGACTTCCAGACCGCGCAGTGCTTTCTGCAAAGATTCTTGCTGCGTGCGACCAATCGCCATCACTTCGCCGACAGATTTCATCTGTGTGGTCAGACGGTCGTTGGCACCGGCAAATTTTTCGAAGTTGAAACGTGGAATTTTAGTGACGACGTAGTCGATAGCGGGTTCAAAGGACGCTGGCGTACGACCGCCCGTGATGTCGTTCATCAGCTCATCGAGCGTATAACCCACTGCCAGTTTGGCCGCAATTTTCGCAATCGGGAAGCCTGTCGCTTTAGACGCCAGCGCGGAAGAACGTGATACGCGCGGGTTCATTTCGATAACAATCAGGCGACCGGTTTTCGGGTTTACCGAGAACTGAACGTTGGAGCCGCCAGTTTCTACACCGATTTCACGCAGTACCGCCATCGAGGCATTACGCATGATTTGATATTCTTTATCCGTCAGCGTTTGCGCTGGCGCAACGGTGATAGAGTCACCGGTGTGGATCCCCATAGCATCGAAGTTTTCGATGGAGCAGACGATGATGCAGTTGTCGTTCTTATCACGCACCACTTCCATCTCATACTCTTTCCAACCGATCAGCGATTCATCGATCAGCAGCTCTTTGGTTGGAGACAGATCCAATCCGCGTTCACAGATCTCTTCAAACTCTTCACGGTTGTAAGCGATACCGCCACCGGTGCCGCCCATCGTAAAGGAAGGACGGATAATGCACGGGAAGCCAACGTCAGCCGCGACAGCCAGCGCTTCTTCCATATTGTGTGCAATACCGGAACGCGCGGTATCCAGACCGATTTTCTTCATCGCTACGTCGAAGCGACGGCGATCTTCTGCTTTATCAATCGCATCCGCCGTTGCACCAATCATGGTGACGCCGAATTCCGCCAGCACGCCCTGACGTTCCAGTTCCAACGCACAGTTCAGTGCCGTCTGGCCACCCATCGTCGGCAGCACCGCATCAGGGCGCTCTTTCTCAATAATCTTACGCACCACTTCCCAGTGAATCGGCTCGATGTAGGTCGCATCGGCCATTTCCGGGTCGGTCATGATGGTTGCCGGGTTGGAGTTCACCAGAATAACGCGGTAACCCTCTTCACGCAGCGCTTTACACGCCTGTGCACCCGAGTAGTCAAACTCACACGCCTGGCCGATGACAATCGGGCCTGCGCCCAGAATCAGGATGCTTTTAATATCTGTACGTTTTGGCATTTTCTCGCTCCTGATTATTTAGCTGAAGAACGGTAAGTCTGAATCAAGTCAATAAAGTGGTCGAACAGCGGCGCGGCATCATGCGGACCTGGGCTGGCTTCTGGGTGCCCCTGGAAGCTGAACGCCGGTTTGTCGGTACGATGAATCCCCTGAACCGTATGGTCAAACAAGGATTTGTGCGTGATACGCAGCGTGTCAGGCAGGTTATCTTCATCAACCGCAAAACCGTGGTTCTGCGCAGTAATCATCACACAGTTGTTATCCAGATCTTTTACCGGATGGTTACCACCGTGGTGACCCAGCTTCATTTTGATAGTCTTCGCACCGCTCGCCAGTGCCAGCAACTGGTGACCCAGACAGATACCGAATACTGGAATATCCGTTTCCAGGAAGGTTTTAATCGCGCGAATCGCGTAGTCACACGGTTCCGGGTCGCCTGGGCCGTTAGAGAGGAAAATACCGTCTGGATTAAGCTTCAGTACGTCCTCAGCAGGTGTCTGCGCCGGAACGACCGTCAGGCGGCAGCCGCGATCCACCAGCATACGCAGAATGTTGCGTTTCACACCGTAGTCATAAGCCACCACGTGGTAAGGCAGTTCGCTTTCGTTTTTCGCCGCAGGCAATTCGCCTTCCAGCGTCCAGCTTCCCTGTAACCAGCTGTAGCTTTCTGCCGTCGTCACTTCTTTTGCCAGATCCATCCCCTTCAGCCCAGGGAAGGCTTTCGCTTTCTCCAGTGCGACGGCAGCATCTGGCGCATCGCCAGCGATGATGCAGCCATTCTGTGCGCCTTTTTCACGCAGCAGACGGGTCAGTTTACGGGTGTCGATGTCGGCGATAGCAACGATGTTGTTGCGTTTGAGGTATTCAGACAGGCTTTCTTCACTACGGTAGTTGCTGGCAATCAGAGGTAAATCGCGAATAACCAGACCTTGAGCCTGTACAGAGGGGGATTCTTCATCGTTGGCATTGGCGCCGACATTACCGATATGGGGATAAGTGAGAGTGACAATCTGGCGGGAATAGGAAGGATCAGTAAGGATTTCTTGATAACCGGTCATCGACGTATTGAAGACCACTTCCCCCACTGCCGACCCTTCTGCCCCAATGGCCCGACCGTGGAATTGGGTTCCGTCTTCCAGAACCAATAGCGCTGACTTAATCAAAACACCCTCCAAGGAATAAACAATCACGTTATTTGCATATTAATTCAGATTCGAGCCACTAAATCAATGCAAAAACTACCTGTAAGGCCAATTTTTGGCAAATTGGGCGCATTTTAATGATGGTCTTCCCGATTGTCTACCCAAACCGCTTTTTTTCTCTTATTTTTATGCTTTCCGAAATAAATAGCCGCCCACTGACGTAAAAAGCCCTATCAACTCAGACAAGTAAACGGTTGCGAGGCAATATTGTTAAAATAAGAGTAATAAAGCATCAACAAAGGACATTTAGGGGGTACTGAGGGGTAATCATCACCAAAAAAGGCAATAAAACACAAACAAAAACGCATAATGAAGTTAAATATAAACAGACAAGATAAAAATAAAGGTGAACATTAAAATACCCACCTTTTTCAATCATATGTGATTTTTATAAAAAAATAAAATACTACAAATCATCCAGAGAAAGCACATCTCTCATATCGAAAAAGCCGGTTTTCTTCGCACTAATCCAGATAGCCGCTCTTACTGCACCATTGGCAAACGTCATACGACTGGATGCCTTGTGGGTAATCTCAACGCGCTCGCCAATATCAGCAAACATTGCCGTATGTTCACCAACAATGTCGCCTGCTCGCACAGTAGCAAAACCAATACTTTTTGGATCGCGTTCACCCGTATGGCCTTCACGCGCATACACAGCACAGGACTTCAGATCGCGTCCCAGCGCATCTGCAATCGCTTCGCCCATCGCCAGTGCGGTGCCAGACGGCGCATCCACCTTGTGTCGGTGGTGTGCTTCAATGATTTCGATATCAGTATAGTCGCCCATAACCTTGGCGGCCTTCTCCAGCAGCTTCAGCATGACATTAACGCCAACGCTGAAATTCGCCGCAAACACAATCCCGATATCCTGCGCAGCCTGCTTAATCGCCGCTTTGCCTGCATCATCAAAACCGGTTGTCCCAATAATCATGCCTTTGCGATGCTGACGGCAAAATGCCAGATGCGCTAATGTGCCTTCCGGTCGGGTGAAGTCGATCAAAATATCGAAATCATTCTGTACGGCATCCAGGCTTTCATTCACGGTAATACCGTTTTTACCCAGCCCGGCAAGTTCACCGGCATCGCTTCCTAGCAGGGATGAACCTGAGCGCTCCAGCGCTGCCCCCAATACCACGCCGTTCATTTGCTCGATAGCCTGAATCAACTGACGTCCCATACGGCCACCTGCGCCTACAACAGCAATACGGATGGATGAATCCTTCATAAGGTCTCTCTCTTTTTGATCCTGACGACATAAAAATAACATCAGGTTAACGGGCGTTGCGCACTATCGCCAGCGGATTTACCGGCAGATTAGAAAATACTGTTTGAAGCCGCAGAAAATCAGCAAAACTGTCACATAGCGGGAATCAGCTTGGCACCCTAAATCGCAGAAAAACCGTGAGGCATTTGAAGGGCAGTAGAAAAGGTCAAAAATAAACCACAGGGCATAACGCATAAAAATTCATTTTTATGCGTTAACATTTTCATGAATGAATAACGAAGGGGAAGATGAACGAGAATAATAGCGATAGGGCCGAAGCCCTACCGCAGAAACAGACTAATCGATCTGTTTGACTTCAACACGCAGTTCTTTCGGCACTTCAAAAACGATATTTTCTTCACGCCCCTGCATTTCAACCGCAACCTTACCACCTAATTCTTTCAGGCGTTGAATCACCTGTTGAACCAAAATATCCGGTGCCGATGCGCCTGCGGTAACGCCAACATGAGAAGCGCCCGTTAGCCATGACTCCTGAATATCTTCGGCAGCATCAATCAGATAAGCGGCTTTCCCCGCTCTCTGTGCCAATTCAGCAAGGCGGTTGGAGTTTGAGGAGTTTTTAGAGCCCACGACAAAAACGACATCCGCCTTATCCGACAAATGGCGAACGGCTTCCTGACGATTGGTCGTTGCATAACAAATGTCATCTTTACGCGGACCGACAATCTGCGGGAAACGCTCACGCAGCGCATCAATCACCGCATAGGTATCATCAACAGAAAGCGTGGTTTGCGTCATAAAGCACAGATTGTGTTCATCTTTTACCTGTAGCTGCCAGACATCCTCAGGGGATTCCACCAGATACATACCGCCATCTGCATTGCTGTATTGCCCCATCGTCCCTTCAACTTCAGGGTGTCCGGCATGCCCAATAAGAATCGCTTCCACGCCTTTCTTACTGGCTCTGGCAACTTCCATATGCACCTTGGTTACCAGCGGACAGGTCGCATCGAATACCGTCAGATCACGGTTCTTTGCTTCATTACGAACCGCTTGCGAAACGCCATGTGCAGAGAAAATCAGAATCGCACCATCCGGCACATCTTCAATCTGCTCAATAAAAATCGCGCCACGTTCGCGTAACCCGTTAACCACATAGCGATTATGCACCACTTCATGGCGGACGTAGATCGGCGTACCAAAAAGCTCGAGAGCACGTTCCACTATGCTGATAGCACGATCGACACCAGCACAAAAGCCGCGTGGGTTAGCCAGCAGGATCTGCATGGGACACCTCCTGTTGTACGGGATCGATCTCCAACACTTCGAGGTCGAAGGTAATCGCCTGACCAGATAAAGGGTGGTTGAAATCCACGGTGACCGACTCTTCAGTCACATCGCGGATAATCCCCGGCATATCATTCCCGGCAACACCGCTGAACAGCATGATGGTGCCAACATCCGGCACGCCAGTCTGAGCAAAATCCCGACGTAAGAAGAACTGGATCAGATTCGGGTTAGTCGGCCCGAAGGCCGACTCCGGCGGCAGCGTAAACTTGCGTTTATCGCCACGCTTTAACCCCAACAGGTTTTTTTCCAATGCATCAGACAGGCTGCCGTCGCCAAGGCGAAACAGGGCAGGCTTACCGCGCTCACGCGTGGATTCGGCCGCAGAGCCATCCTCCAGCGTCAGAATAAAATGCACCAGCAGCGCGCTGTTGTGCTGCACAGTCTCGGACATCAGTGACCCTTTTGCTTAACGGTATCAGTATCATCATGCGTACTGAAAAACCCTTCCAGTACGATGAGCGCCGCACCAATACAGATAGCAGTATCGGCCAGGTTAAACGTGGCGAAGTGCCAGTTACCGACATAGAAATCGATGAAGTCGACGACAAATCCGTGCCATGTGCGGTCAAACAGATTGCCCAATGCGCCGCCAATAATCAGCGAATACGCAATGTTATTTAGCCTCTGTTTGACGCTGCCACGGTACATCATCACCAGCAGAGCAACCACAATAGCGATCGCGATGCCAGCAAAGAACCAGCGTTGCCAGCCGCCTTTATCCGCCAGGAAGCTGAATGCTGCGCCATAGTTACGGGCGTAATGCAGATTCAGAGAAGGCATCACTGGCACCGTATCCCCCAGCGCAAAGTGGGCAAGGATCCACTGCTTGCTGCCAAGATCGATAACTAAAACCAGTATCGCCAGCCAAAGCCAGCGCAGTCCACTCGAACAGATCTTATTCATCAGACAAATTTACGCTCTTCACCGTTACCGCCCACGTTAGTCGCACAGCGACCACACACTTCAGGATGTTCGGTATTACTACCGATATCCGTCTCGTAATGCCAGCAGCGTGGACACTTGTGCCCTTCTGCCTCACTTAAGGCAATTTTCAGTCCAGTGAGTTCCGTTGCCTGCGCGCTATCCGGCGCATTTTCATAACGTTCCACCCGCGCTTTTGACGTCAACAGCGCGAAGTGCAGTTCCTGACGTAGCTGGTTCAACTTGCCCGCCAGATTGGCATCGGCGTACAGCGTGACGGAAGCTTCCAACGATCCACCAATGCGCTTGTCATTACGCGCCTGTTCAATCACTTTGTTCACTTCGCTACGTACTTTCAGGATATCAGCCCAGAACTCATCGTTCATCGTTTCAGCGGCATCCAGCGCAAACAGGCCGTCATACCACTCTTCGGTAAACACATACTGTGCACGCTCGCCCGGCAGGTAGCTCCAGATCTCATCCGCTGTGAAGGACATAATTGGTGCCATCCAGCGCACCAGCGCTTCTGAGATATGGTATAGCGCAGTCTGGCAGCTACGGCGTGCAACGCTGTCGCTTTTGGCCGTGTACTGACGATCCTTAATGATATCCAGATAGAAGGATCCCATCTCGATCGAACAGAACTGCATCAGGCGCTGTACGACACGGTGGAAATCATAGCTTTCATACGCTTCGAGGATCTCGTCCTGTGCGGCTTTCGCACAGCCAACCGCCCAGCGATCCAGTACCACCATGTCTTCTGGCTTCACACTATCTTTCTGTGGATCAAACCCGTTCAGGTTCGCCAACAGGAAGCGCGCGGTGTTACGAATGCGACGATAGGCATCGGCAGAGCGCTTGAGGATTTCATCGGATACGGCGATTTCACCGGAGTAATCCGTTGAACCGATCCACAGACGCAGAATGTCAGCACCGAGTTTGTTCATCACATCCTGCGGGCTAACGGTATTACCGATCGACTTGGACATCTTGCGGCCCTGACCATCAACGGTGAAACCGTGGGTCAGCACCTGACGGTAAGGCGCTTTGCCTTTGATCGCAGTGGAAATCATCAGAGAAGACATGAACCAGCCACGATGCTGGTCAGAACCTTCCAGATACATATCCGCGGCGTGACCGCCGAATTCAGGACGAACATCCACCACGGACGCGTGCGTCGATCCAGAATCGAACCAGACGTCCAGCGTATCCGGCACTTTGACGTAGTTATCCGCATCTGCACCCAACACATCAGCAGGATCGAGATCCCACCATGCCTGAATGCCGTCCGCTTCAACACGTTTCGCCACAGCTTCAATCAGCTCAGCAGTACGCGGGTGCAGCTCTTCCGTCTCTTTGTGGACAAACAGCGACATCGGCACACCCCAGGTACGCTGACGGGAGATACACCAGTCAGGACGGTTGGCGACCATCGCTTCGATACGCGCCTGGCCCCAATCTGGGATCCACTGCACACCTTTGATTTCAGACAGCGACTGCTTACGCAGACCTTTCTGATCCATGCTGACAAACCATTGTGGCGTCGCACGGAAAATGATCGGTGACTTATGACGCCAGCAGCACGGATAGCTGTGCTGTAATTTCTCTACGTGCAGCAACATGCCTTTTTCACGCAGGATTTCGACGATAAGATCGTTGGCTTTGAAAACAAATTTACCATCCAGCTCAGGATAGGTACCGCTCAGGTAGCAGCCATTCGGCCCAACCGGATTAGCAATTTCCAAATTGTATTTTTGGCTGATCACGTAGTCGTCAGGACCGTGGCCACCAGCGGTATGTACCGCACCTGTACCCGCATCCAGCGTTACGTGGTCGCCCAGAATTGCCGGTACGTCGAAGCCCAGGAACGGATGCTTGAAACGCAACAACTCAAGATCGGCGCCTTTGCAGTCGCCAAGTACTGTCCACTGGGTCACACCCACGCGTTTCATCACGCTTTCAACCAGATCGGCCGCCAGAATCAGTGCCTGACCGTCAATTTGCACCAGTTGATAATCGAACTCTGCGTTCAACGAGATCGCGCGGTTTGCTGGCAGCGTCCACGGCGTCGTCGTCCAGATCACCAGAGAAACGGGGCCGTCTACGCTACTCACACCAAACTTGGCTAATACCGCCGCCACATCGCTGGCGTTAAACGCCACATCGATGGATGGGGACGTTTTGTCGTAATATTCAACTTCTGCTTCCGCCAGCGCGGAACCACAGTCAGCACACCAGTGAACTGGCTTGGCACCCTTGTGCAAGTGGCCGTTTTCAATGATGCGACCCAGCGCGCGAATGATGTTCGCTTCAGTTTTGAAATCCATCGTCAGGTAAGGACGATCCCAGTCACCCAGCACGCCGAGACG
The DNA here is from genome assembly GCF_004137795.1 of Pectobacterium zantedeschiae. Classification (GTDB taxonomy): domain Bacteria; phylum Pseudomonadota; class Gammaproteobacteria; order Enterobacterales; family Enterobacteriaceae; genus Pectobacterium; species Pectobacterium zantedeschiae. The sequence goes on along the minus strand of NZ_NWTM01000002.1, from coordinate 242,066 downwards.
GATAAAGTCAGCTTTCTGGCCAGCAACCTGCTCTGCCGCATATTTACGGCACTCAGCACGGAATTCTGCCGCACTGACTTTCTCGCCCGGCTTACCAATCAGCTGTTCGACTTTCAGTTCAATCGGCAGACCATGGCAGTCCCAGCCCGGCACATAAGGGGAATCGTAGCCAGACAGGCCTTTCGATTTAACGATAATATCTTTCAGAATCTTGTTAACTGAGTGACCAATGTGAATGCTGCCGTTCGCATACGGAGGGCCATCGTGCAGAATGAAGGTCTTCTTTCCCTTCTTCGCATTGCGAATAATCCCGTACAGATCCTGCTCATACCAACGTTTCAGCATGTCAGGTTCGCGCTTGGCCAGATCGCCACGCATCGGGAACCCTGTTTCCGGCAAGTTCAGGGTAGTCTTATAGTCACTCATTAGATTCTCGATTTCGTTTCGGCTAGAAAAATTAAACCGGTGTCTTTAACCCGAAGAATGTCCGGGCTGTCACCACATCATCGGCGATTTGCTGTTTTAACGCATCGAGCGAAGCAAAACGCTGTTCATTACGGATTTTTTTACGCAGTACGACTTCAATATGACGACCATAGAGATCTATCGTCACGTCCAGCAAATGCACTTCAAGCTGCTGGCGTTTGTCACCGTTTACGGTTGGACGCGTACCAATATTGGCGACGCCCGGCAGCGGTTCTTGACCCAGCCCATAAACACTGACGGCATACACGCCGCTGACAGGCGAAACCTGACGTTTCAACGGGAGGTTGGCAGTCGGGAACCCAATGGTTCGCCCCAATGCTTTACCATGTTCCACACGTCCAGAAATGCAGTAAGGATGGCCCAGCAAGTTTTCCGCCAGTGCCAGTTCATCACGACTAAGTGCTTCACGTACCGCAGTGCTGCTGACGCGCTTACCGCCATTACAGAACGAATCGGTGCTAATGACATCAAACCCCGATTCACGCCCAGCCTTCTGTAATAACAGGAAATCTCCCTGACGACCAGCCCCGAAGCGGAAGTCATCTCCGACAACCAGAAACTTCACGCCCAATTTCTTCACCAGCAGAGAAGAAACGAACGTCTCGGCATCATTGGCGGCAAAACGCGCGTCGAATCTGACGCACAGCAGATAGTCCACACCAGCCTGCGCCAGGTATTTCACCTTGTCACGCAGACGCGTCAAACGTGCGGGCGCTTTTTCCGCAGCAAAGAGTTCCAGCGGCTGTGGTTCAAAAATCATGACCATCACCGGCAGCCCACGAGCGCGACCTTCCTGCTTCAGTCGTTCAAGCAGCATTTGGTGTCCGAGGTGCACGCCGTCAAAATTACCAATAGTGAGCACACAGCCGTAATGGTGTGCCCGAAGATTGTGTATACCGCGAATTAGCTGCATGGCTGGCCCAGAACAAAGGGTTAAAATTATGGAAATCGGCGGATTATACCTTGTACAGCGAGTAAGGTTAACCCGCGATTCGCGCCTTTTGCAGCCACCCTGTAAATCGTGCCAGTATTTTCATGTTTTTTAGCTGAATCATCGATGGATGACGCGCACAAGTAGAATATCCAGGTAGCGGATGTCCTATACAATACGACTTTACCGATAGCTGACAGGGCTTTATCAAATTCAGAATGAATTTATGATGCGAAAGGCTGTATTCCACCGCGTGAAGCTGCTAAAATCCTGCGCCATCACAACGTAACAAGTGTCGACGTACAAACGACGCTTATTTGCACAAATCCATTGACAAACGAAGGCTAAACGAGCATATTCCACGGCCTTTGAATTGTCCTCGATTGAATATATTTGGGAGTTGGACCTTGGCTAATATCAAATCAGCTAAGAAACGCGCCGTACAATCTGAGAAGCGCCGTAAGCATAACGCAAGCCGTCGCTCAATGATGCGTACTTTCATCAAGAAAGTATACGCGGCGATCGCTACTGGCGATAAAGAAGTGGCACAGAAAGCATTTAATGACATGCAACCAATTGTGGATCGTCAGGCTGGTAAAGGTCTGATTCACAAGAACAAAGCTGCACGTCATAAATCCAATCTGGTAGCGCGCATCAACGCCATGCAATAATCACGCATCTGCGTGTAGTTGCTAAAAAAACCGGCTCAGGCCGGTTTTTTTGCGTCTGCTACTTCACGACAAGCCGTTACCCACCAGCCCGCGACAGACCTTCTGCTCTATCACAAAAGAGCGCGGAAAAATCTGCGTTACAAACGCGCTGAACCGCAGGATGCTGGATCATTCTGGCCGCAAAAATCGCATAGTACTCGTCCTGAATGTTCTCGATCCTGCCGATTTCGACGATATCACCCTGCTGGTAGATTTCATTAGCATAGAGCGATGGTGCAACGAAAATCGCATCGTTGTTGATGCCGAACGCTGTCATCAGCGCCGCATCATCAAATTCACCCAAGATGTTCGCCTGAATATTCTGCGCAGTAAACCAATTCAATAGCTTTCGTCCCAGCATGGTTCTCCGTCCGGGAATCAGTAGTTTACGTTGTTCAAGGCAAGCCGGGAAAGGTTGTTCAGGGTGCGGACGCTTACAGTAAAAACTGACGCCACATTCGCCCAGCTTGAGTGAAAAGAGCCCTTCCTGCTGCGTTGAATCCACCGGACAATCCGACAGAATCATATCCAGCTTATGCTGGCTCAGTTGCTCTAATAGCATTTCGTGAGTCGACTCAAAACAGCGCAAATGGATATGTTCCTGCTCCGTCACGACCGTTTCCAACACCCTGCTTACCAGCCGTTTAGACAACGCATCTGCCACGCCAACGTCGAATAGCAGGTTCGATTCTTTGCGGTAGTTCACAATATCCAACATTTCCTGGCTGAGCTGGAACATGTTATCCGCATAGCGAAAAACAAGCTGCCCCAACTCCGTCGGTTCCAACCCTCGTCCTTTACGCTTAAAAAGTTTGCCCTGCAAACGCTCTTCCAAACATTTGATTTGTCCGGTGATCGTCTGCGGCGTTAAAAACAGCGTTTCTGCCGCACTGGCAACGGAGCCCGACTTATAAACCTGCCAGAAATAATAGAGATGATTAAAATTCAAATGAGACACACCCGCCTCCTCTTCGCGCCTCCGGCATAGCGTCAACCCTTACACGGCTGAACCGCCTTGTCCAGCGCTGGCAACACCCCACGCAATGCCAGATAGCCCAGCAGTGCTGCCAGCCCCGACGCCAGCAAGATTCCCAGCTTGGCGTAGGTAATCAATTCCGCATCGCCACCAGAGAATGCCAGCAGCGTAATGAATATCGACATGGTAAAGCCGATACCACACAGCACAGAGACCGCCACGATCTGGCTAAAATGGACGCCAACAGGTAATCGGGCATAGCCCAGCCGTATGGTTAGCCAACTGAGCAGGGTAATGCCCAGCGGTTTACCAAGTAATAACCCGGCGGCGATACCCAGAGTCAAAGGGGAAAACAGTTTTTCCAGTACAACACCCTGCAAGACAATACCTGCATTAGCGAAGGCAAACAGAGGAATGATCAGAAACGCAACCCACGTTTGCAAGCCATGTTCCAGCGTGATTGCTGGAGAAGGTTCCCCAGCGGACGAGCGCAACGGAATAAAGAACCCGACAATCACCCCGGCCAGCGTCGCATGAACGCCACATTTCAGAATGCAGACCCACAAGACGCCCCCAACCAGTAAATAGGCGGACGTTTTTCTGACCTGTTGCCGGTTCAAATAGGCCAGCACCGCAATCGCCAGCACCGCACCACCCAGCGCAGGCCAGAAGATCTGTTGTGTATAAAACAGGGCGATGATCAGGATCGCCCCTAGATCGTCAATGATCGCCAACGCGAGCAGGAAAACCTTTAATCCTGCGGGGACACGCTTGCCCAATAACGTCAACACACCAATGGCGAACGCGATATCTGTCGCGGCGGGAATAGCCCAGCCAGCGCGCGTCACCTCATCATTTGCGTTAAAAAGCAGAAAGAATAGAGCAGGAAAAAGCATTCCACCAACTGCGGCCGCCAATGGCAGCATCGCCTGCTGGCGACTGGCTAACGTACCTTCGACTAACTCACGTTTCACTTCCAAGCCAATCAGCAGGAAGAAAATCGCCATCAGACCATCATTAATCCACAGCAGCAGGTTCTTATTGATTTCCAGTGCGCCAAACCGCATTTCCACTGGCATCATCAGGAATTGCTGATAGCCCAAAGCAGTAGCAGACCAATTGGCAAGTACGATCGCCAAAACCGTTGCCACCATTAGCATCACGCCAGCGGCTGCATCCAATCGAATAAAGCGCCGAATCATTGTTATCATTCACTTAATCTCCAATCAGGTACGAACGTCAATACCAAACGTCCGCTTTCTTGCTGGCAAGATTACGCAATCCAATAACTCGTTAAAAGTAGATTAAAACTGGCTTAATATTCGAAAAAATCGATCTATAAGGTTGAGATCGTGTAAAGGAAGGCGTAAAAAACGTCGGGCGCATTTTTCAATGTCCCGTAGCAATGGCCGTAGGGTGGAGGACAAGGATGTCCGCCATAAAAAAAACCGGCAGGTTTACCCCACCGGTCTTTCTATCACACGTTAACGATAAGCAATTAACGGGTCAAATCGTCGAAAAACTTCTTCACACCATCGAAAAAGTTTTTTGAACGTGGGCTGTTTCTTTCGCCAGACGGGCCACCAAAACTCTCGTCAAGTTCTTGCAGCAGTTGTCTCTGACGCTCGTTCAGATTAACTGGCGTTTCCACAACCACACGGCACAGCAGATCGCCCTGCGCACCACCACGAACCGATTTCACACCTTTGCCACGCATACGGAACAGTTTCCCGGTTTGCGTTTCCGCAGGCACTTTCAGCTTCACACGGCCATCCAGCGTTGGGACTTCAATCTCTCCGCCTAATGCTGCCATCGCAAAGTTGATCGGCACTTCGCAGTACAGATTGTTTTCTTCACGTTGGAAGATCGGGTGCGTTTTTACTTGTACCTGAACGTACAAATCACCTGATGGTGCGCCATGCTCGCCCGCTTCACCCTCGCCGGACAAGCGGATACGGTCACCCGTGTCCACGCCAGCCGGAATTTTCACCGACAGCGTTTTGCTCTTCTCTACGCGACCATGGCCGTGACACTTGACGCACGGATCTTTAATGATCTTGCCGCGGCCATGACAGTGCGGACATGCCTGCTGCACAGTAAAGAAGCCCTGACGCATCTGTACCTGGCCGTTACCATGACAGGTTGGACAGGTGATCGGCGAGCTACCCGGCTTCGCACCGTTGCCGTGGCACACATCACACTCTTCCAACGCGGGAATGCGGATCTCTTTGGTGACGCCACGTACCGCTTCTTCCAGCGTCAACTCCATGTTGTAGCGTAAATCGGATCCACGGCTCGCGCGCTGACGGCGACCACCGCCAAAAATATCACCGAACACGTCGCCAAAAATATCACCAAAATCGGCACCGCCGCCGCCAAAGCCACCGCCGCCTCCGCCCATACCACCTTGCTCAAACGCCGCGTGACCGTACTGATCGTAGGCTGCACGTTTCTGCGCGTCAGTAAGGATCTCGTAGGCTTCTTTGATCTCTTTGAACTTGGCTTCTGCCTCGCTATCACCCTGATTGCGATCCGGGTGGTACTTCATCGCCAGACGCTTGTACGCTTTCTTTATCTCGCGCTCATCCGCGTTTTTAGCAACGCCCAGGCTTTCATAATAATCTTGCTTCGCCATTTCTTTTCCTGCCCCTCAACATGCGTGCACGGGCGCAGAGTTTCCTCGACGCCCGTGCTGATTGCCAGCAATAGCCTTGTGGCTGCTACTGCGCCCGCTCAAGGGCGATTACTTTTTATCTTTTACTTCTTCAAACTCAGCATCAACGACATCGTCGTCGCGACGAGCAGAGGCATCATCAGCGGCACCTTCGGCACCAGGCTGTGGCTGAGACGCTTCCAGCAGCTTACCGGAAACCTGAACCAGCGCCTGAATTTTCGCTTCGATTTCTGCTTTGTCTTCGCCTTTCAGCGCGCTTTCCAGCGCTTTCAGTGCGTCGTCAATGGCAGTTTTGTCATCAGCGGCCAGTTTATCGCCCACTTCTTCCAGCTGCTTACGCGTGCTGTGCAGCAAGTGATCGCCCTGGTTGCGGGCCTGAACCAGCTCTTCAAACTTACGGTCAGCTTCAGCATTCGCTTCTGCATCGCGTACCATTTTCTGAATTTCTTCTTCGTTCAGACCAGAAGATGCCTTGATAGTGATCTTCTGCTCGCGACCGCTGTTTTTGTCTTTCGCGGAAACGTGCAGGATACCATCCGCATCGATGTCGAAAGTGACTTCGATCTGTGGCATACCGCGCGGTGCAGCCTGAATACCATCCAGGTTAAACTGACCCAGAGATTTGTTGTCGTGCGCGCGCTTACGCTCACCCTGCAGAACATGAATCGTTACCGCAGACTGGTTGTCTTCCGCCGTTGAGAACACCTGACTGTGTTTCGTCGGGATTGTGGTGTTCTTGGCGATCAGCGCGGTCATGACGCCGCCCATGGTTTCGATACCCAGAGACAGCGGGCTTACGTCCAGCAGCAGAACGTCTTTCACGTCACCAGACAGAACACCGCCCTGAACCGCAGCACCGATGGCAACCGCTTCGTCTGGGTTCACGTCTTTACGTGGCTCTTTACCGAAGAAGTCAGCGACTTTCTTCTGTACCAGAGGCATACGTGTCTGGCCACCAACCAAAATCACGTCCTGAATTTCAGAAACGGACAGGCCAGCATCCTGCAACGCCACTTTCAGCGGTTCCAGAGAACGGTTCACCAGCTCTTCTACCAGTGATTCCAGTTTCGCACGCGTCACTTTGATGTTCAGGTGCTTAGGACCGGTAGCGTCCGCCGTGATGTACGGCAGGTTAACGTCGGTCTGCTGCGCAGAAGACAGCTCGATCTTGGCTTTTTCTGCAGCTTCTTTCAGACGCTGCATTGCCAGCGGATCGTTGCGCAGGTCGAAACCTTGCTCTTTCTTAAATTCGTCAACCAGGTAGTTGATCATGCGGCTATCGAAGTCTTCACCACCCAGGTGCGTGTCACCGTTGGTTGCCAGAACTTCGAAGGTTTTTTCGCCATCAACTTCGTCAATTTCGATAATAGAAATATCGAAGGTACCGCCGCCCAGGTCGTAAACCGCGATAGTCCGGTTGCCGACTTCTTTATCCAGACCGTACGCCAGCGCTGCCGCTGTTGGTTCGTTGATGATACGTTTGACTTCCAGACCCGCGATACGGCCAGCATCTTTGGTTGCCTGACGCTGCGCATCGTTGAAATAGGCCGGTACGGTGATAACCGCTTCGGAGATGGTCTCACCCAGATAATCTTCCGCCGTTTTCTTCATTTTTTTCAGCACTTCTGCTGAAATCTGCGGCGGAGCCATTTTCTGATCTTTCACTTCCAGCCATGCATCGCCATTATCTGCCGCGATGATTTTGTACGGCATGATGTTGGCATCACGCTGAACTTCTTCGTCTTTGAAACGACGGCCAATCAGACGCTTGATAGCAAACAGTGTATTTTTCGGGTTGGTCACTGCCTGACGTTTAGCCGGTTGGCCAACCAGAGTTTCGCCGTCTTGCGTATAAGCAATGATTGAAGGCGTGGTGCGATCGCCTTCGCTATTTTCCAGTACTTTTACCTGAGTACCGTCAATAATCGCGACACAAGAGTTGGTTGTACCCAGGTCGATACCAATAATCTTACCCATCTAAACATCTCCACTAAAAAGTCATATTCGGTATGGTGGTTAAACCTACTGTGCGGGCGAAATGTCGTTTTTCAACAAGATTTCTCGTTTTCCAACAACACACCCTCGTTTTCATCAGCAGCACACGTTTCATTTTCATGCTAACCACCGATGTAACGGCCCGACACACGCCTTTGCGGCAGGTCAAACTGTTTCGGTTGGAAATAAGATGGGGCCAACATTTCTATCATCAAGGGGGGAAGATGAAAAAAAATGACCTTTATCCCTCGTACGATCAAACTATTCTGCCTTCCCCATGTTGTGTCCATTCCAAACGCCCGATATGATGCCGCGCCCGCCACAGAAATGGGAACATTTCCCTACACAATGGCGGGCAATAACACCTAAACGACTCCTATCCCAACGTGATTGGCGCATTCGCTAACCTTAATGCCGCGCCCGACGCGAAGGGACTATTAATAATCTGTTATTGCAGAGGATTTATGAGCACGAACACGTTGGCAAATCCTGGTCCATTAGGACTGATGGGCTTCGGGATGACCACTATTCTGTTGAACCTGCACAACGCAGGCTTTTTCCCACTTTCTTCCATCATTCTTAGCATGGGTATCTTCTACGGCGGTATTGCCCAGATCCTGGCTGGCCTGCTGGAATATAAAAAAGGGAATACATTTGGCGTGACCGCATTTACGTCTTATGGCGCGTTCTGGCTGACGCTGGTTGCCATTCTCGTACTGCCAAAAATGGGTCTGGCGGAAGCCAGCGACGCTCAGTTCCTCGGCGTATTCCTTGGCCTGTGGGGCGTCTTCACGCTGTTTATGTTCTTCGGCACATTCGGTACCAACCGCGCTCTGCAGTTTGTTTTCGGCAGCCTGACCGTGCTGTTTGCTCTGTTAGCCATAGGTAACTTTACCGGCAACCACGCACTGCTGACCTTTGCAGGTTACGAAGGCATCATTTGTGGCGCTAGCGCAATTTATCTGGCAATGGCTGAAGTGCTGAACGAGAAGTTTGGTCGTACCGTACTGCCAATTGGTGCACGTGGCGCGTCCCACTAAGTTCTAACGCACGATAAGTACCGACGCGATAGATACTGCCTATAAGCACTCACGCGTTAAATGCTAACGAGCCCTGTCAACCTGACAGGGCTCGTTTGTTTTTGATAAAGATAAAGCGTACTTAAACTTCGACGGGTGAACGATCGCGCGCGTTGCTCTCAGCAAAAGCACGCGAGTCAGCATCCAGATCGCGTTGCAAATAAACGCCCAACAGCAATCCCACCGCGGCCAGCGTCAGGACATAGAATGCCGGAGCCATCGGCGTCGCCTTCATAATCAGCGTAACAAAGACGGGCGTAAGGCCACCGAAGATGGCATAGGAAACGTTGTAGGAAAAAGAAATCCCCGAGAACCGTACAGCAGCCGGAAACGCCCGCACCATGACATAAGGCACGCCACCAACGACACCAACGCTGAGCCCTACGATCGCATAGCTGACAAAGAGCAACGTCGTACTACTTGCCGCCGAGCTGTAAAAGAACCAGCTACATGCCGCCAGTATCAGGCTACCCACAATAAATAGTTTACTGGCGCCAAAACGATCAACCAACAGCCCTGAACCGACGCAACCCACCATCAGAGCAATCGTTGCCAGACAGTTCGCCTGCAATGCCAGCGCGGCAGGAATGCCGTGGACTTTTTGCAGGTAGGTCGGCGCCATCAGAATAACGACGACGATGCACGCAGACAGCAGCCAGGTCAGCAGCATTGAAACCACAACTGCACGTTTGTGATTTAAGACGACCGATTTCAACGGCAACTCTTCTGCCAGTTTTTTCTGCGTCTGCATTTCCATAAAAATGGGCGTTTCCTGTAACCAACGACGCAGGTACATCGCCACAAGGCCAAATACCCCGCCGATGAAGAACGGCAGACGCCAGCCGCCGCCCGACATCTGCGCTGGTGTCAGCACCGTATTCAGCAATGTCGCGATCAGAGAGCCCAGCAGAATCCCCATGGTCAAGCCAGCAGTCAGCGTACCGCAGGCAAATCCAATACGGGCACGAGGCACATGCTCAGCAACGAAGACCCATGCACCGGGGACTTCCCCGCCGATTGCCGCACCTTGCAGCACGCGCATTAACAGCAGTAAAAGTGGAGCAGCAATACCAATGGCTTCATAAGTCGGCAGCAGGCCCATTGCCAGCGTCGGTAACGCCATCAGCAATATGCTCAAACTGAACATTTTCTTACGCCCACTCTTGTCGCCAAAGTGCGCCATGATGATGCCCCCAAGCGGGCGAGCCAGATAGCCTGCGGCAAAAATACCGAATGTCTGTACCTGCCGCAGCCATTCAGGAATATCCGGCGGAAAGAAAAGATCGCCAATCACGGCAGCAAAGAAGACGAAAATAATAAAATCGTAAAACTCTAACGCGCCACCCAGCGCAGCCAGAGACAACGTTTTATAGTCCTGCCGATTCAATCGGCGAGGATGTGCGTGTTGATCCTGATTCATAAGTTACCGTGCATTGCCAGAGTGAAAAAAAGAAAAACGTCACAGCAGTGTGTAAAGTAGAAATTACTATAACGGCAAAATTTTTATACACCAGCAAAGCTGAATCTTATGTTTCAAATCGTCCAACTTCAGTCTTTTATTTCGCGCACGGCATTTTTAGGGCGAAAAGCTGCTACAACATCCGCATTGGTTTCAATGTAAGGACCTTCCAGCAGTTGGATACAATACGGTACGCTGGCAAAAATACCGGCCACAATTACCTTGCCATCAGCATCTTTTAAGCCTTCCAGCGTTTCCTTAATCGACTTGGGCTGCCCTGGCAGATTGAGAATCAGCGCCTGTTTGCGCAGCACGCCAACCTGACGGGAGAGGATTGCTGTAGGAACAAAACGCAGGCTAATTTGCCGCATTTGCTCACCAAACCCCGGCATTTCTCGATCGGCAACGGCCAGTGTAGCATCCGGCGTCACATCACGACGCGCAGGCCCCGTGCCTCCCGTCGTTAACACCAAATGACAACCGCGCTCATCCACCAGCTCACACAGCGCTTGCTCAATCATCGGCTGTTCATCCGGCACGAGCCGAGTCTCCACTTCAAAAGGCGTACTCAAGGCGCTACGGAGCCAGGATTCCAGTTCTGGGATGCCTCTGTCCTGATAAATCCCGCTGGAAGCGCGATCGGATACGGAAACCAAACCAATACGCAATACGTTCATAAGCACCTCAGTTTAAACAAAACACCAATTTTATCAGGATATTGAAGGCTTTTAACAAACAATTAGATCTCATGAGGAAATTCACGCGATATCCGTTATTTCACACCGTGTTCATTACTACACTTGATAATAATTATTAAATAGCGTCTCAAAAAAGTAAAAAAATCACTTGGATTAGTAATACCGCAGCGCAATTAAAATTTAAAAATAGCAGACGTATAAAAAAAATCTCTTACCCATTAAGAGCGAATGAAATAAGCCGATATGTTAAAGAGAAAAAGGATTAAATCCGCCACGACAGAACATCACGTAAAATCGAATAATATGATAAAATTAAAGCACTTCTTTAGTATCACAATAAGTAAAAAAGCCCTATCAAGGAAGTCGCCATGAACGACCTTAAATATAAGATATTAAAGCTATTTTCACACCCTACCTCGGCCTTCTTCCTGTTTGGATTTATTTCCTTTTTTATCACTATCTTTCTTACTCATGAAGCAAGCAGAAACGCTTGGAAAGTAGAACGGCAAAATCTGGACATCACCATCAAGACATATGAATCCTATAATACGGGTGGAGAGGTAACGGAGACTGACGTTACTCGGAAAACAGGCTCCTATGTCTCTGCACGGATGAGAACATGGGTATTTAATACGCGCGACGTTCGTAGCGAATGTATTAATCGATTATCGTCATCCGACCTGACATTTAATGATATGGCGATTATCCGTATCTGTCAGAATAAACTGCCATCAATTGGTGAGTATGCAGGTAAAGGCACCCTTACCATCATATTTCCGGTGCTATCGCCCACAGATGAATTATTGGGCATTCGGATTAGAACCACGTCCGAAACACCTCCGCCTTCGTTTTTGTATACGCTGACGTCTCTTGGCTCCGCGACGATCATTCTAAGCGTGGTAATACTTTCTGCCATCTTAGGCAGTTTGCTGTCGCTTCTGGCGAAAAAATACCTGATAGAATTACCCATTATTGCCAGATATGACGATCTCACTGGCTATTTACGGCGAGACGCGTTCTTTCTGGCGGCCAATAAAGCTTTTAGTATCGCGAATCTGAATAAGCGGCCCGTTAGCGTCATTCTGATCGACATCGACTACTTTAAACAGGTGAATGATAGCTTTGGTCATAGCGTCGGTGATGATGCTTTGAAGTTTGTTGCCGACACCTTCAAAAAATCCTTTCGCCGAGAAGATATTTTTGGTCGTATTGGCGGCGATGAGTTCGCAATCGTTTTACCGAATACCGGAATAGATGATGCGTATATCATCGTGGATAGAGCAAGAGAACGCGTTAGCAATACACCTTGTGAAACCGCTGCAGGGACAATCAGGCTAACGGTCAGTATTGGACTGGTTGAATACCATGTCGCTAAAGAAGATCTGATCGAAGTGATGAAGCGTGCCGATGACAATCTTTATACCGCGAAGAAAACCCGTAACGCGACGGCGAAATAGGCTTATTCCACCCTGTGATACCAAATCACAGACAAAAAAATAGCCGGGAATCCCGGCTATTTTTATTAGCAGAATACTTACAGTAAATCTGCAATCATCTTTTCCAGTTTTTCCTGGTCGATAGCAAATTTACGGATCCCATCAGCCAGTTTATCAATCGCCATTGGGTCCTGGTTATGCTGCCAGTAGAACTCAGCTTCCGTCATTTTCGCTGGGCGAACTTTCACGTCACCAACGTAAGACAGCTTACGAACCACTTCACCTTCGCTTTCTGACAGCTCTTTCAGCAGGGCTGGTGCGATCGTCAGGCGGTCACATCCTGCCAGTTCCAGAATTTCACCGACGTTACGGAAGCTCGCACCCATCACGACAGTTTCATAGCCGTGTTCTTTGTAGTAGTCATAGATTTCGCTAACGGAAACCACGCCCGGATCTTCATGCGGCGCAAATTCTTTCTTATCGCCGTTGGCTTTGTACCAGTCAAGAATACGGCCAACGAACGGCGAAATCAGAAACACGCCAGCTTCAGCACAGGCACGCGCCTGCGCAAAGGAGAACAGCAGCGTCAGGTTACAGTTGATGCCTTCTTTTTCCAGCTGCTCCGCCGCGCGGATACCCTGCCAGGTTGAAGCCAGCTTAATCAGGATACGCTCGTTGCTGATGCCCGCGTCGTTATACAGCTTGATTAGGTGTTTTGCCTTCGCCACGCTAGCTTCGGTGTCATAAGACAAACGCGCATCCACTTCTGTAGAGATACGGCCTGGGATCAATTTTAAGATTTCGAGACCGATATTGACCGCCAGTTTATCCGTGGCATCCACCACCTGCTGCTTGCGATCGCTGCTCTGCTCGCGCGCCCAGGCAATCGCCTCGTCGATCAGCTTGCGATATTCAGGAATTTGCGCAGCATTCAGAATCAGTGAGGGGTTGGTGGTCGCATCTTGCGGTTGGTACAGTTTCATTGCCGCAATATCGCCGGTATCAGCTACAACCGTGGTAAATTGGCGTAGGGAAGTCAGTTTATCCGTCATGTTGGCATGTCTCGTTGTTTATACGTGGTGCTCGTGAATGAAAATAGCTTGTACTCGTATATGAATCGACTTGTTATCTAATCTGGTGGCCATCTGTTTTGCGCCGAAATCTGATAATAACACGCGCACTTTCCCGCGCAAGCCAGCTGTTAATCCTGTCAGCACCACCCTATCTTTTAACCAACTGAAATTATTGCGCTTGAAAATTGAAGCGTCTTGAAAGATGAAGCTATTGTAGCCATCGCCGCTTTCTTATCGGGTTCTTGCTATAGTAGGTGCATCAAAAATCAGACCGACAGGACATGGCGCATGCTTATCACTATCTCCCCCGCAAAAACGCTCGACTACACCAGTCCGTTGGCAACAACGCGCTATACCCAGCCAGAGCTTCTCGACTATTCCAGCAAGCTGATTGGTGTATGTAAAAAACTGACGCCAGCACAAATCGCTTCTCTGATGAGCATCAGCGATAAACTGGCTGACCTGAACGCAGGCCGCTTTAGCGATTGGCACCCCGATTTCACGCCAGAGAATGCGCGTCAGGCACTGCTCGCGTTTAAGGGCGATGTTTATACCGGATTAGCGGCAGAAGATTTTAGCGAAGATGACTTCGATTTCGCCCAGCAGCATCTGCGAATGCTATCGGGTCTGTACGGCGTGTTACGCCCGCTGGATTTGATGCAGCCGTATCGGCTGGAAATGGGCACCAGACTGGAAAATAAAGCAGGTAAAGACCTCTACAGTTTCTGGGGCGACACCATCACCGAAAAACTGAATCAAGCGTTGCGCGATCAAGGCGACGACGTGCTGATTAATCTGGCATCTGATGAATATTTCAAAGCCGTCAAACCAAAAAAGCTGAATGCCCGTCTAATCAAACCCGTTTTTTTGGATGAGAAAAACGGTAAATTTAAGGTGATCAGTTTCTACGCGAAGAAAGCACGCGGCCTGATGAGCCGTTTCATTATTCAAAATCGCCTGACTCAACCGGAGCAGTTGAAAGCGTTTAATCTGGAAGGTTACGCCTTTGAAGCAGCAGATTCTTCGACTGATGAGCTGGTGTTTAAGCGCCACGAACAGTAAGTCGAAAACGTAAAAAGGGCGGAATTTTCCGCCCCTATCATTCAGCCTTTACCACTATCCCTTACAACACGATTATTCAGGCAGGGACATCAGGAATTCACGCAGCTTCGCAAAGTCATCCGGGAAGTTGTGCGACAGCAGATCCAGATCGGCACGTTCAGCCAGCGCTTCAGGCAGATCCAGTTCTTTGCCCAGAATTTCTTCTACGCTTTCTTTGAATTTCGCCGGGTGCGCCGTCCCCAGAAACAGGCCGAACTCGCCAGCTTGTAGCTGATCGCGCAGCAGACGGTAAGCAATCGCAGCGTGCGGTTCAGAGACATAGCCTAACGCATCCAACTGATGCATGGTTTCTTTCGTGGTGTCATCGCTCACCGCACCAAAGCCCAGCGTTTTCAACTGCCAGTTCTTACGGCGGAACAGCTCTTCCACCCGCGGCCAGTTGTTCGGCTGGCTTACATCCATCGCGTTGGATAACGTTGCCACCGTTTTATGCGGTTCCCAGTTACCATTGCTCAGGAAGCGCGGCACGGTGTCATTGGCATTCGTCGCCGCAATGAAACGCTTAATCGGCAGACCCAGCGATTTCGCCAGCAGACCTGCGGTCAGATCGCCGAAGTTACCGCTCGGTACAGAAACTACCAGTTGGTTACGGGCTTCCTGCGGCAGTTGTGCAACAGCTTCAAAGTAATAGCAAATTTGCGCCAACAGACGGCTGATGTTGATGGAGTTCGCTGAATTCAGGCCAATTGCCTTTTTCAGTTCCTCATCATCAAACGCCTTTTTCACCAACGCCTGACAGGCATCGAAATCGCTGTCGATAGCGATGGTGTGAATGTTGCCACCCAGCGTACAGAACAGTTTTTCCTGCAATGGGCTGATCTTACCCTGCGGATATAGAATTACGACACGGACATTTTTCAGACCGTAAAAGGCATGCGCTACAGCGGCACCCGTGTCGCCAGACGTCGCCGTCAGAATAGTAATTTTCTCGTCGCCAGATACTTCTGTCAGCATTTGCGCCATAAAGCGGCCGCCGAAGTCTTTAAAAGCCAGCGTCGGGCCGTGGAACAGCTCGAGCGCCGCGACATCTTCCTCAACCGGCGCGATAGGAGCAGGAAACGCAAAGGCCGCTTTTACGCGTTCAAACACGGTTTCAGTCGCAATTTCATCGCCGATATAGGCGGACAGAATACGGCTGCTACGGGTTACAAAATCCAGATCCAGCAGAACATCAATTTCAGTGCGTTCGAACTCAGGCAGTTCCAACGGGAAGAACAGCCCCTGCTGGCTCCCCAACCCTTGCTTGATTGCCTGAGCAAAACTGACCTGCTCGTTATGATCTTTAAGGTTGTACAGTTTCATGCATTATCCCAGTTGTCGTGCGCCAGTCGTATCAAGACGGCAAATATGAACAAAACCTTCATCGTTCTGCAAATAGTTATCCTGTAGCCAGTCGGCCAGACGCTGCGCGCTCGCCATATCGTTGCAAACAGAGAATAACGTTGGGCCAGAGCCAGAAATACCGCAGGCCAGCGCCCCGATATCCTCAGCGGCCTGACGAGCGGCAGCAAAGCCAGGCAGCAGTTTAGTGCGATAAGGTTCCGCGATGACATCCTTCATCAGTTTCGCCGCCAACTCAGCTTGTCCGGTGTGGCTGGCGTGGATAAAGCCCGCCAGATAGCGACCGTGGCTAATGCAATCCTGACGACGGTATTGCGCAGGCAGAATCGCGCGCGCTTCTGCGGTTGATACTTTAATTCCTGGATACGCCATAACCCACAGCCAGTCATCAAACGACGGCACAGGCTGGCTGATAATGCCGTTTTCTTCCAGCATCAGTTGGACGCCACCGAGGAAACACGGGGCAACGTTATCGTAGTGAACGCTACCAGAAATGCGCCCTTCCAGCTCGCCCATCAGCGTTAGCAGACGCGTATCATCCAATGGTTTGCCACAAAATTCGTTCATCGCCATCAGCCCGGCAACGACAGAACAGGCACTGGAGCCTAACCCCGAACCGATCGGCATGTTCTTTTCGAGCGTCATCGCTACAGGTACAGTTTTGCCAATTTCCTGACAGAACAGTTCCCAACATTGATACACAATGTTTTCTTTCGGGTTGTCCGGCAGTTTGCTAACAAAACGTCCTTCATTACGTAGACTGAACAGATCGGCGGCCTCAACAGAGACGCAATCTCCCAGCAATGAACCGTCTACAGGCGAAACGGCCGCACCCAGCACATCAAACCCGACGCTGACGTTACCGATTGATGCAGGTGCATACACCTTAACCATAATTATGCTCCCAACTTCCATGACAAGGTGCGCAGCAGATCTGCGAACACACCAGCAGCGGTAACATCGTTACCCGCGCCATAACCGCGCAATACAAGCGGCAGTGGCTGATAATAACGGCTGTAGAACGCCAGCGCATTCTCGCCATCTTTGACTTTAAACAGTGGGTCGTTGCCGCCAACAGCACTGATCTTGACCTTACAGCGACCTTCTTCAATGACGCCGACATAGCGCAACACTTTACCTTCATCACGCGCTTGTGCAACACGGCTGGCAAACTCGTCATCTACCGACGGCAGACGCTGCATAAAGCTGGCGACATCGCCGGAGGCATCGAAGCTGGCAGGCAGAACGGATTCCACCTCAATATCACCCAGCTCCAGCTGATAACCCGCTTCACGCGCCAGAATCAGCAGCTTACGCGCCACGTCCATACCGGACAGGTCGTCACGCGGATCGGGTTCGGTATAACTTTTTTCTTTCGCCTGCGTGGTCGCTTCGGACAGTGACATGCCCTCATCGAGTTTACCGAAAATAAAGGACAGCGAGCCAGAGAGAATACCGGTAAAGCGAATCAGCTCATCACC
Organism: Pectobacterium zantedeschiae; assembly: GCF_004137795.1. Lineage (GTDB taxonomy): Bacteria > Pseudomonadota > Gammaproteobacteria > Enterobacterales > Enterobacteriaceae > Pectobacterium > Pectobacterium zantedeschiae. The sequence continues at coordinate 224,605 of NZ_NWTM01000002.1, read as the reverse complement.
CGCATTCAGCAGATTTTGCAGGTTTTCAATCACCGGTAAACCAGCACCGACGTTAGTGTCATACAGGAAACGACGGCGGGATTTCGCCGCAGCGCTGCGCAGTTGGTGATAATAATTCATCGACCCCGTGTTGGCTTTCTTGTTTGGCGTCACCACGTGGAAACCATCGGCTAGAAAATCTACGTACTGATCGGCCACAGCCTGATTCGACGTACAGTCGACAATCACCGGGTTCAGCAGATGGTACTCTTTAACCAGACGAATCAGACGGCCCAGATTGAACGGCTCGCGAGCTTTTGCCAGTTCCTCGCGCCAGTTATCCATCGAAACGCCATTAATGTTGGTCAGCATCGCTTTAGAATTGGCGATCCCACATACACGTAGGTCGATATGCTTGTCTTTCAGCCATGGCTGCTGGCGATGAATCTGCTCCAGCAATGCGCCACCCACGCCACCCACGCCGATAACAAACACGTCGATCACCTGATCGGTGTTAAACAGCATCTGGTGTGCAACGCGTACGCCAGTCGTCGCGACATCATTGTTCACGACAACGGAGATAGAGCGTTCGGATGAGCCCTGGGCGATAGCCACGATATTAATGTTTGCCGTCGCCAGCGCCGAGAACAGACGGGCAGACAGGCCACGCAGAGTGCGCATGCCATCGCCTACGACAGAGAGGATCGCCAGACGTTCCATCACATCCAACGGTTCCAGCACGCCTTCTTTCAGTTCCAGATAGAATTCGTCTTCCAGCGTTTTTCTGGCACGCGCCAGCTCGTTTTGCGATACGCAGAAGCTGATGCTGTATTCAGAAGATGACTGTGTGATCAGCACCACTGAGATACCCGCACGCGACATCGCGGCAAACACGCGCGCGGCCATGCCGACCATGCCTTTCATGCCTGGGCCGGATACGTTAATCATCGCCATGTTGTTCAGGTTGGTGATGCCTTTCACCGGATACTGCGTATCCGTGCTGTCCATGCCGATGAGCGTACCGGGAGCCTGAGGATTTTCGGTGTTTTTGATAAGGCAGGGAATCTGGAACTGGGCGATAGGAGCAATGGTGCGAGGGTGGAGGACTTTGGCGCCGAAATAGGACAGCTCCATCGCCTCCTGATAGGACATCGATTTCAATAACCGGGCATCCGGCACCTGACGCGGATCGCAGGTATACACGCCGTCAACATCGGTCCAGATCTCACAACAGTCGGCACGCAGACACGCAGCCAGCACCGCAGCAGAATAGTCTGAACCGTTACGGCCTAACACCACCAATTCGCCTTTGTCGTTGCCAGCAGTAAAGCCCGCCATCAGGATCACATGATCTTTTGGGATCGCGCTTTCAGCAATACGCCGGGTCGACTCAGTAATATCCACGGTAGATTCGAGATAGTGTCCCTGCGCCAGCAGTTTCTCGACAGGATTAATAACAGATACCCCATAGCCGCGTGCCTGAAAGACCGCTTCCATGATGGCGATAGACAGTTTTTCCCCCCGGCAGATAATCGCGGCGTTCACGCTATCAGGGCACTGCCCCAGCAGAGCGATGCCATGTAGAACGTGTTTCAGCTGTGCGAATTCCTGATCCACGAATGCTTTCAGGCGAGCATGATCAAAGCCCGGCTGTGATGTGGCAAGACCTTGCAGCAGCGAAGAGAAGATAGTTTCGGCATCGTTTAAATGAGGCAGGATATCTTGTCCGGCGACGGTTTTCTCAATCATGGCAACCAGATGGTTGGTAATTTTCGCCGGCGCGGACAATACGGTAGCCACTTGTCCCTGGCGCGCGTTATTTTCGATAATGTCGGCAACGCGTGCAAAACGCTCCGCATTCGCTACTGAAGTCCCGCCAAATTTCAACACTCGCATTTTTATCTGTTCTCCTGAATTTCTGCCAACCAAAACACTAAAAGCGTTTTTTGTATGCCGTTCGCAGACGGCGTTGAGGGATAACCTGCCATAAAAAAAAAGCCCGCACTGTTCGGTGCGGGCTTTTTCTGGAATCTTTATATGCGTCAGCCCGCACCGTTACTGGTTGTATCGGTGATGGTAATAATCGTGGTGATCAGGCTGATAGTGCGCATGCTAAAATCGAATCTCATTAGAAGTAGAGTTATCTGCCCTATTAGTTAGGCCAATCGCCCTTTGAAGTCAACGGATTTCTTTTTTTTCTTCTCGCCGAACCAAAAACGCCTGCCGCTAAACTCACTGCCTAAATGGGAATAAGCCGGACAAACCATTGTCAAAATACACAGCTCAAGATGTTCTACTGCCAAAAAAGCCATCTCTACTATCTTATTTCGGTAGTCTTTTTTCAATGTCGTGTAGCAACCGATGGAGCATTGCCGTATCACGCTGCTCTAAACGCCCCAGCCGCTGATGCAGCCAGTCCCGCAGTTTTTCATCATCTTCAACCGCCAAATTAACCAGTAGCCGATCCAGGCGCTCATGCAGCGCCGACAATTGTCCCACCGCCGCCGGCTGTGCCACTTCCGGCTTGACCTGCATGAGTTCAGCTAACTGATAACAATATACCATCACCGCCTGGCCAAGATTCAGCGAGGGGTAATCTGCTTTCATCGGCACGCCGGTCAACACATCCGCCAGTTCAAGTTCCTCATTCGTCAGGCCAACATCTTCCCGACCAAACACCAGCGCCGCAGACACCATCCATTGCGTCTTCTCCTGCAATACGCCGGTCAACTCTGCTGGCGTGCAATAGTAATGATATTTAGCTCGGCTGCGTGCGGTAGTCGCCACCGTAAAGTCAACATCTGCCAACGCTTCAGCCAGCGTGGAAAATACCTGCACATTATCCAGAATATCCCCCGAAGCATGCGCTACCCAACGAGCCGCTGGTTCTTGATACACCGTGCTACCGACAATACGTAAACTACTGAACCCCATTGTTTTCATCGCACGGGCCGCCGCCCCAACGTTCTCTGCCCGAGCGGGCTCAACCAAAATAATATGAAACTGCATAGCGTCCTCAGTATGGATTACATGCGTTTTGGCAATATTTATTCTGATCGCCAAACAACACGACCATGTAATCGATAACGATTTATTGATAAAGACAATTTGTTGATAACAACTGCGGAAAATTAACAATAACCCAACAGAGTTTCTGTCATCTACGCCGTTGTCAGGAAGCATCAATGAGTCCCAAAAAAATGAGCGAGGAGGAAAAACCCTAACAAAAACAAGGTAAATTATTTTATTTCAATAAGTTATAAAAATATCAACGACTGTGTAGCATCAATTATGATCATTGGCATTTGCTATGCTAAATCGTTCATAAAAAGTGCTAAATTGTGACGTAAACTAGCAATCCTATAAGTGTTTATCACAAAATAGTTAACGTGCTAAAATGAAATTTGATATATGTCAACAGAACCGTAGATTTATCAGCAGGCAAAATCAGTGCTTACTGTTATGTTGCTGTTAATAAGGTTAAACTGTGCGCCACTTTGAGCGCAGTTAAATTAGCGCCACGCTCACCCACTAGCAGTACCTCTAAGCGGGTAGAGAATGAACACCAGTAACGCATTTACGTACTTGAGTCTGATGTTGAGCGAGAGCGTATATTTACCTCGATAAGCTCCAGGGAAATACCCGGAATAACTGGCGTTGTAGCCAGCGGGCCAGCAGGGTATGACAGCGACTTCTGTACTTCCGATTTCTATAATTTAAGTTGGCAATTTTAGGTAGCAAACATGCAGACGCCGCACATTCTTATTGTTGAAGACGAGTTGGTAACCCGTAACACCCTCAAGAGCATTTTTGAGGCAGAAGGGTACGTTGTTCACGAAGCCACCGATGGCGCAGAAATGCACCATATTTTGTCCGAGAATGACATTAATCTGGTGATCATGGACATCAACCTGCCAGGGAAAAATGGTCTATTGCTGGCACGTGAACTGCGCGAGCAAGCCACCGTTGCCTTGATGTTCCTCACCGGCCGCGACAATGAAGTCGATAAGATTCTCGGTCTGGAAATCGGTGCGGATGACTACATCACCAAGCCGTTTAACCCACGTGAATTGACGATCCGCGCACGTAACCTGCTGTCACGTACCATGAATCTGGGCAGTGGCACAGAAGAACGTCGTCTGGTGGAAAGCTATCGCTTTAACGGCTGGGAACTGGACATCAATAGCCGTTCTCTGATCAGCCCGGCTGGTGAGCAATACAAGCTGCCACGCAGTGAATTCCGCGCGATGCTGCACTTCTGCGAAAACCCAGGCAAGATTCAGTCTCGCGCAGAACTGCTGAAGAAAATGACCGGCCGTGAGCTTAAGCCACATGACCGTACCGTTGACGTCACCATCCGCCGTATCCGTAAGCACTTTGAATCGACAGCAGATACGCCGGAAATCATCGCAACGATCCACGGTGAAGGCTACCGCTTCTGCGGCGATCTGGAAAATTAATCCCACTCAGCCGGAGCAGGCTTCTGTTCCGGCTGTTTCCCCTTCTTACCACACGTTATTCACTCTTTCCCCACGGCATAACCGGTACCGCGCTTAACGCGTTCTTCGGCGAACCATCGACCAGCCGATCAGAGTAAGCAAGATAGATCAGAGAGTTACGTTTTTGATCGTAAAACCGAACAACCTGCAACTTCTTAAAAACCAGCGACGTTCTTTTCTGGAATACTACCGATCCACGGTCACCAGCGCTTTTGATCTTATCCGACAGCGTAATCGGCCCCACCTGCTGACAGGAGATTGCAGCATCCGACGTGTCTTCCGCCAGACCTAACCCTCCTTTGATTCCGCCTGTTTTGGCTCGGCTAATGTAACAGGTCACATTTGATACATCAGGATCGTCAAACGCTTCGACCACGATCTTATGGTCCGGCCCCAGCAATTTAAAGGCCGTATCGACAGACCCAACCTCTTCCGCACTCGCGGTGCCTACGGCTGCGAGTACTAGCAGACCCACACTCATGATTCGCTTTATGTTCATATTTCAGGCTCTGTGATAATTCATAACAAACAATTAATAACCACAATCAAAAAGAGGATGTACAAAATAAACGACTTCGATAATCCTCCTTATCCAAATTACCTGCGGAATATTTTCAAAAATCTTCGGCAGTACCAAAGTGAAAATATTGCTATGATGCGGGATCTCAATACGCTCGCGCTCAATGTGTTTGATGAGGAAGATTATGGATCAAGCCGGTATCATACGTGACTTGCTTAACTGGCTAGAAAGCCATCTCGACCAACCGCTATCTCTTGATAATGTGGCGGCAAAAGCAGGTTATTCCAAGTGGCATCTACAAAGAATGTTCAAAGATGTGACAGGCCATGCCATTGGTTCATATATCCGAGCGCGGAGATTGACCAAAGCGGCGGTTGCACTCTGCCTGACCAGCCGTCCTATCCTTGATATTGCCCTGCAATACCGTTTTGATTCACAACAGACTTTTACTCGCGCGTTCAAAAAGCAGTTTACCCAAACGCCAGCGTCTTATCGCCGTTCTGATAATTGGAACACTTTCGGCATTCGTCCGCCGATCCGGCTCGGTGAGTTTACCTTGCCACAGCCGCAGTTTGTCGCCCTTCCAGAAACGCAGCTTCTTGGGCTAACGCAAACCTATAACTGCCGCCTGGAGCAAATTTGTAACTTCCGTACGGAAATTCGCGTCCACTACTGGCGCCAATTTTTAGGTGAAACCTGTTCCGTTCCGCCAGTGCTTTACGGGCTGCATCATTCACGCCCAAGTAAAGAGAAAGACGACGAACACGAAGTGCTCTACACCACCGCGCTAGAACCGCAGTATCTGCCCGATGATGTCCACACTGGCGAACCTATTACGCTACCGGGCGGAGACTATGCCATGTTTGTTTTTGAAGGGCCGAAAGACGATCTACAGGATTTTATTATCACACTGTATGACACCTGTCTGCCGACCTTCCAACTCACACGCCGCAAAGGATTCGATGCTGAGCGCTTCCATCCAGACGGCACAAAGCGCGATGATATTCCTGACATCATCCGTTGCGAGTACTTCATCCCCATCCAACATGCAGAGCCGCTCTCAGCGCTGTAACTCATCCAGTGCCGGAATATCCAGATGAGAAATATCTCCGGCCGTTTCCACCACCCAACCAGATGCCAGCCACGGACTTTGCTGATAATCAATGCGCGACAAGGAACAGTTGCGTAGTCGCAGACGGCGCTCAGCCGATGCAGGTAGCCCCAGAACTGTACTGAGTAAACACCCTAGCGCCATACCGTGGCTAACCAACAGCGGGCGACTCCCCGCAGGCAATGCCAGACAACGCTCTAAGACTCCGTGCATACGTGATGCCACATCCGCCATCGATTCACCTTCTGGAATTCGCCCATTAGGTGTGCCATCCACCAACCGTTTACGCCACCCTTCTTCCTCGGCGGCCAGCGTATCCAGATCGCGAGCTTCCAGTACGCCCATGTTCAATTCGCGTAAACCGGGCTCAAGGATTATCTGGCAATCACCACAATATTTAGCGATGATTTCTGTCGTCTGGCGCGTTCTCCCGAGATCGCTGGTAAAAATATGCGTAATTCCTAACGTCCCGATTCGTTCAGCAACCTGTTGTGCTTGTTGCTCACCTCTTGACGTCAGAGCACTGTCCGATTGACCCTGAATACGTCGAGCCACATTCCATTCTGTTTCGCCGTGGCGAACAAGATATACCTGTAACATGGTTATTTTCCGTTATACTGCGTCAAATTAACTAAAGGTACGAAACTGTTATGTATCACGTTGTCGCTGCAACTACCAACCCGGCAAAAATTAAGGCTATTAGTCTGGCATTCACCGATGTCTTTGGTGCAGAAAATTGCCGCATCGAAGGCGTTGACGTCGATAGCGGCGTCCCGCGTCAGCCTCTCGGCTCTATCGAAACCCGTACTGGCGCCAGAAACCGCGTCATGATGGCGCGTCAGGTGCGACCAGAAGCCGATTTTTGGGTCGGCGTCGAAGCAGGCATTGAAGAAAGTATGACGTTCGCCTGGATGGTGATCGAAAATGCCCATCTACGTGGCGAATCACGTTCTGCAAGCCTGGTCCTTCCAGAAAGTATATTACATGGTATTCGTGAAGGGCGGGAATTAGGTGATGAAATGGAGCGTTTGACGGGCGTTCAGAATATCAAACATAAAGGTGGTGCCATCGGCGTCTTCACCGACGGCAAACTGTCACGTACTAGCGTATATCATCAGGCACTGCTGCTGGCACTGGTGCCGTTCCATAATCCGATCTATCAGATTCCCGTTCAGGCAGCGAAACCGTAACGGTTACGCGTCGTCACTCAACGGTTTATCTACCGACAGCAACTGCGCTTCCAGCCAGCTTTTTAACGCGGGGGGCGCGGCTTTCAGGCTATTTGAACCACGCGTGATCGTGGCAATTCCCGCACCTAGCTCGCTTTTCAGCTCACGTTGGCTCATTTCCCCCCGCATTAGCTCCTGTACAATTCGCACCCGCGTTCCCAACGCGGTACGCTCATCTGGCGTCAGCAATAGTTGAAGCAGCGGCAATTGGAGATCCTCCGTAATAGCCTGCTGCAATAGCGCGACAAAGCGTAACCAGTGCTCATTGTCTTGTTCAGAAAGTGCGGGGTCGATAAGCGATAACGGAGTCATAACGGGCTGCCATACTATTTAACTAGTACGGCAGCATAGCACAATTTCAGGGTGCGATCGCAACGCCTCGTCTCAATAACGCCGTTGCCATTCTGCATCCGTCAGCACATTGGCTGGCTGATGCAGGAAGTAGCGGTAGAAGACGTCGTAGGCCAGCACATTTTTCACGTAACCCCGTGTTTCCGAAAACGGAATACTTTCGATAAACGCAACGGGATCGATGCGTCCCGCGCTGTTTCTCAACCAGGTATTCACGCGCGACGGCCCGGCGTTGTAGGCCGCGGAAGAGAGAATACGGTTACGGCCAAATGTCTGATACACGTACTCCAGGTAGCTTGTTCCCAACAGAATATTCGTCTCAGGATCCAACAGCTGACTGCTGTTCGTGTAGAACGCGATATTGCTCATTTTAGCGGTATGCTGCGCCGTCGCGGGCATCAGTTGCATCAGGCCCGATGCACCAACGGGCGAGCGCGCTTTCGGGTTCCAGGCACTCTCCTGACGGGCAATCGCCATTGCATAACTCTGGCTAATGCCTTTCCCCTGTGTTTCACGGCGGAATTCGTCATTCCAGGCCAGCGGGAAACGCTCTTCCAGGTGATCCCACAGTTTCGCAACAATCGTCGCCTGCACGCTCAAATCCGCCCAACGCTGCTCAAACGCATAGCGAGCCAGCGCTTCCTGCTGCGGTTTGCTGCGATTAGCCACCAGCCCAACCCACTCGCTGCGCGCCAGATTATCCATTTGCCAGAACATCAATTCCCGTACGCGTGTGACTTCCGGCAACTGAGACAAAGAAGGATCGGGCTTCACCGCCGTCATGATGGTTATGGGATAGCGCTCGTTCAATTTCTGCGCCGCCGCCATGGGGTAGAACCCGCGTTCCTGCATCAGGCCACGTAATATCGCCTCACCTTCCTGACGTTTGCCCTGATCCAACAGCGCCGCAGCGCGCCAGTAACGCCATTCGTCTTTTTGTAACGCATCCGCTGGTAAGCGCGCCATCCAGCTTGTCAGCCCCTGACGATCGCCTGCGCCCAACGCCATGCGCACCCGACGTTCCAGCAGCGTAGTCGACGTACTCCGCCGTACCACGTCATCCCGCCACTGTGCCTGCTCCGGTGTGGCGTCGTTACCCATCAGACGCCAGGCAATGGTTTCTTCCATATCCTGACGTTCTGCCGCGCTCATTTTCTGCAAACGAGCAATGACCGGCAGCATCGAACGGGCATTATCCGTATCCTGACGCGCCGTGCGCGTAAAGGCTGATAGCGTCACTTTACGGGTGAAACCCGTTGGCCCGACAGTACGAGCGAAGCTCTCCAGCGAATTCGGATCGTTCTGAAGTTTCAGCAGCGCATCACCCATCGTTTTATAGTCGGCGGGTAACTGCTTGATGAGGTAACTCACCAAACTAGGACTGCTTTCATCCATCGCCAGACGAGCGCGTTCGAGCGTCGTCAGCGGCGTCTGTTCGCCCGCTTGCTGCCAGGCAGAGAAGAGTTTATCGCACACGGTAGGGAGAGAACGCCCAGTCAGCCAGATATCACGCGTGGCTTCCCACACGCCCTGACGCTGGCCTGTTGCCCATTGGGCGTAATAGAAATTACAGCGAGCGCTAACTGGCTTCGGCGGCTGTGGGCTAAATGCCAGCAGCCCGATCCAGTCCTGACGACGGGCAAGTTCATTCACAAAGCTGGTATTGAGATTACGGGCTGGCGGCAACGTCGGATGCGTTGCCATAAACTGCTTCACCTGCGTCGCGCTGACTTGGCTCAGATCCTGCGTGAGCGAGCGGTATTCAAGATAAGGATAAAGCGGGTAACTGCGCAGCGTCGGCATCAGCTGCGCCACCGTGTCCATTTGGCTGCTGTCCCATGCTTGCTTAACCTGCTGATAGCGCTGACGTTGTTCGTCCAGAGAATCTGCCAGCACATGACCGGAAGCCCCAGCCAGACATATCGCCGCAACGGCGTACCACCAATGACCCGCTTTCATCACCTGCATTAACCTCATCCGTTATCGAACTTGCTATCGGCATCCTTCATCGTATCGATACCCCTATCCTATCGGGCAGATCCAGTGTGGCACATCATGCCAGACAACGATACGCCGATCCGCAAACCGATTCTGAAATTCATCAGGCGGGTCTACGTCTCAGATCGGCCATGGCAAATCGCCGGATAGCTGGGATCGCGGGCTGAAACCCGCTACACTTCATACTTAGAATAATCGATCCGCTGCCAAAGCGTTCCCTTGGCAGCATGAGTAGTATTCAGTAGCACAGTGCTACACATCGTCACCCGCTTAGGTGTGACAAATCATAGAGATAAGAGAGAGGCGAAGTCGCAACGTGGCTCAATATGTTTATACCATGCATCGCGTCGGTAAGGTCGTTCCGCCGAAGCGTCACATTCTGAAAAACATCTCCCTCAGTTTTTTCCCCGGTGCCAAGATCGGCGTGCTGGGTCTGAACGGAGCCGGTAAATCAACGCTGTTGCGTATTATGGCTGGCATTGATACGGACATCGAGGGCGAAGCTCGCCCACAACCAGGAATCAAAATCGGCTATTTGCCGCAGGAACCACAGTTAAACACGGAACACACTGTACGTGAGTCTGTGGAAGAAGCGGTGTCTGAAGTCGTGACGGCGTTGAAGCGCCTCGATGAAGTCTATGCGCTGTATGCCGACCCGGATGCAGACTTCGATAAACTGGCTGCCGAGCAAGGTCGTTTGGAAGAAGTCATTCAGGCGCACGACGGCCATAACTTGAATAACCAGTTAGAGCGCGCGGCGGATGCCCTGCGTCTGCCGGAGTGGGATGCGAAAATCGCAACCCTGTCTGGGGGTGAACGCCGCCGTGTGGCGCTGTGTCGCCTGCTGCTGGAAAAACCAGACATGCTGCTGCTCGACGAACCAACCAACCACCTGGATGCCGAGTCGGTAGCCTGGCTGGAACGCTTCCTGCACGACTTCGAGGGCACCGTGGTGGCGATTACCCACGACCGTTACTTCCTCGATAACGTTGCGGGCTGGATTCTGGAACTGGACCGTGGTGAAGGCATTCCATGGGAAGGTAACTACTCTTCCTGGCTGGAGCAGAAAGATCAGCGTCTGGCACAGGAAGCCTCTCAGGAAGCGGCACGCCGTAAATCCATTGAGAAAGAGCTGGAGTGGGTGCGTCAAGGCGCTAAAGGCCGTCAGTCCAAAGGTAAGGCTCGTCTGGCACGCTTTGAAGAACTGAACAACACGGAATACCAGAAACGTAACGAAACCAACGAACTGTTTATTCCGCCTGGTGCCCGCCTTGGCGATAAAGTGGTGGAAGTCACCAACCTCAGTAAGTCTTACGGTGAGCGTCAGCTCATCGATGGGCTGTCTTTCTCCGTACCGAAAGGTGCGATTGTCGGCATTATCGGCCCGAACGGTGCCGGTAAATCGACCCTGTTCCGCATGATGTCCGGTCAGGAACAGCCAGATAGCGGCGCGATTGAGCTGGGTGAAACCGTAAAACTGGCATCCGTCGACCAGTTCCGCGACGCGATGGACAACAGCAAAACCGTCTGGGAAGAAGTCTCTGGCGGGCAAGACATCATGCGTATCGGCAACACCGAAATGCCTAGCCGCGCCTATGTTGGCCGTTTCAACTTCAAAGGCGTTGATCAGGGTAAACGCGTTGGTGAACTATCCGGTGGTGAGCGCGGTCGTCTGCATCTGGCGAAGCTATTGCAGGTAGGCGGCAACGTACTGCTGCTCGATGAACCAACCAACGACCTGGATATTGAAACCCTGCGTGCGTTGGAAAACGCCCTGCTGGAATTCCCTGGCTGTGCCATGGTGATCTCGCATGACCGTTGGTTCCTCGACCGTATCGCAACGCACATTCTGGATTATCAGGATGAAGGTAAAGTGGAATTCTTCGAAGGTAACTTTACCGAATACGAAGAGTACAAGAAGCGTACGCTGGGTGCCGAGGCGCTGGAACCTCACCGTATCAAATACAAGAAGATCGCTAAATAAGCCGTCATCAAACGTCATAAACAAATGGCCCGCAATGCGGGCCATTTTTTTCCAGTCATACACGTCATACTTCAAGTTGCAGAGGTGTTGGCTTCGCTCACTTACTTGAGGGAATCAGAACGTTTCCCAGTTTTGATTATCGCTGCCTTTTTTGCTGGCTCCGGCGATTGCCATCGCAGGCGCTAAGCGCGGCTGAGGCGCAGCTTTTGGCAATGACGATCTCACTTGCTGGACCACACCGGACAGTTTGAATACCGCAACAGCCTGCGTCAAACGCGCCGCCTGTTCTTCAAGTGAAACTGCTGCTGCCGATGCTTCCTGTACTAATGCCGCATTTTGCTGCGTTGCACTATCCATTTCAGACACGGCCTGACTCACTTGTCCGATGCCACGGCTCTGCTCATCAGAAGCGGAAGCAATTTCCCCCATGATGTCAGTCACGCTGACGACCGCACGAACAATCTCGCCCATCGTTGTGCCAGCTTGCGCCACCAGCCCAGAGCCGGTATCCACCAGCCTGCCTGATTCGCCAATCAGCGTTTCGATTTCTTTCGCCGCCTGCGCACTACGTTGCGCCAGATTGCGAACTTCACCCGCTACGACGGCAAAACCACGCCCTTGTTCGCCTGCCCGCGCCGCTTCTACTGCGGCGTTCAGCGCCAGAATATTGGTCTGGAAGGCGATGCTGTTAATCACGGACGTGATCTCGGAAATACGTTTTGAGCTAGTGGAAATATCCTGCATGGTGTCCACCACGCCTTGCACAATTTGTCCGCCCTTCTCCGCTTTTTCAGAGGCATTTTTTGCCAACTGGCTGGCGTGATGAGCATTGTCAGAGTTCTGTTTCACGGTTGCGGTCAGCTGTTCCATGCTCGCGGCGGTTTCTTCCAGAGCGGCGGCCTGCTGCTCAGTGCGCGAAGAGAGATCGACGTTGCCCGCTGTAATTTCTGACGATCCTTGATAGATCGAATCCGCGCCTTCACGCACGATCGTCACCGTATCTGTCAATTCTGCCTGCATATTCTGGATGTTCGTGCCCAGAATACCGATCTCATTACGCCCCATCGCCATGGGCGGCAGTGTCAGGTCACCCGCTGCAATTTTCTGAATACGCTCAACCAGTCTATTGATTGGCGCAAGGATCACATTGCGCACCATGATGTACGCCATGATTGCCATAATGATGGATAACGCAAACGAACCTGCCATCATCCAGTATCCCAGTTGAGCGTTCTGTTCCGCCCGCAGATTGATATCCTGTGCAGCTTTTGTCAGCTCAGTCACTTTTTTACGCACTGGAACGCTAAACGCTTCATCTAGCGTGCGCGCCAGCGTACTTTCCAACGACACCAGATCTTCAAATTCACCATCACTCGTGGCTTTCTGCATCACAGCAATCGCATTATCACGATAGTTGTTATAAGCCTTGAGGATATCGTCGTCCAAGGCCTTTTCACTCTCCAGTCTGTCTGGACGCGCGAGATATTCATCAAGGCGTTTCTGTGAGGCTCTGACTCGACCAGCAGCCTGATCTGAAGCCGCTTTAAATACCTCATGATCGCTAATACGGTTCGCCGCACCCGCCTGAATAAGCAGTAATCTGGCAACACGTAACTGATCGAGGCTACTGCTGACACCAGCCCGAATATCAGACAGCTCATTAGCCTTATCCAGTGAATCATTACTCTGCTTTAAGAAATAGCTCGCTGTGCCAATAGAAAGCGCAAAGAGAATCAGGATAATTGAAAAAAGAGTAATAAATAACGATACGAGACGTATATTGTTGATGTAACTCAACTTCTCTTTTTGAACAGACATCGATTGCATTCTCATTTTCACCATCACTGGTATACATTATCTCTATCACTAATCAGTGTGACAGAGCCCGAATATCACCGTGACAACAACGCCACGCAGGACACGCCTTTCATAAAAAGTCAAAAGGAACCAAGATTGTTATCGGCATTCCAAGTCTAAAACGTATCTAAAATAAGTTGACAGAAATCACGTTTCAATAAAAATTTATAATTGAACATAAAAATGAAACAAAAATCTCTGCGCAATATATCACTGTTACTTTTTCAAAAGTATTGAGTAATCATCCAACGCACGATGCTGTAAAACGAAGTCGATAAAACACGCTAAAGCTGGCGAATTTAACTTGCGGCTGGGGTACACCAGATAAAGCTCATTGGCTTCTGCCTGCCAATCCGGCAAGACCCTGACCAACTTGCCAGAAACGGCCTCATCGCGGCAGAGAAAATCCGGCAATAGCGTAATCCCTGCGCCCGCAATAGCGCACTCGCGGGCATAAAGCAGGTTATCCGTAATATGCGCTTCAGGCAGTAACCAACGATAGAACTCTGAACCGCGGTGAAGGAGCCACTCTGTCCAGGCATGATGCGCAATGCAGCGATGTTGCTGGAGCTGCTGTGGATGAAGCAATGCCGGATGCCGTGCAAGATAGTCAGGCGATGCCAGCAAATATCGCGGAGTCTGCCCAAGCGAACGTCCAATAAGCGAAGAATCGTGCGGTTTACCAGTACGAAAAGCGACATCAAAACCTTCCTGTACCAGATCGGTTACCGCATCTGAAATCAGAACATCCAGCGACACCGCCGGAAAGCGCTGCTGAAATTCGGCGGTGAGCTGTGCAAGCAGCGTAGAACCTAATCCTGCCGGGCTGGTAATGCGTAGCCGCCCGCTCGGATTATCACGCAAGTGCTGTACGGCGAGATCGGCACGTTCACTGGCTTGCAGCATCTCCTGACAGTGAATCAGATAACGTTCACCAGCAAACGTCAGATTTAGCTGGCGCGTCGTTCGGTTAAGCAGTCGCAGGCCAATCTGCTGTTCGAGCTGGCTAATACGCAGACTCAGGCTGGACTTTGCCAGCCCGGCTTTTCGCGCCGCCTGTGTAAAGCTGCCGCACTCGGCCACCAGCGCAAACAGCGCCATATCCTGCAATTGTTTAAACATCATTGTTCACCATAGACGAACACTTCATTATTTATTGTCCATCTTATCAGTCCTATCTCCGTGTTCTACACTTTGCTCTATTCACAAGACCGCATTCTGAAAATAATGAGGAAAACACTATGACCGCTCATGCAATAGCCGTTGATCCACAACAGCCAGAGAATTTCATCGCCATCACGCAGGACATCCCTGAGCCCGGTGAATACGATTTGTTGATCGGCGTACAAGCTATTTCCGTTAACCCGGTGGATACCAAGGTTCATGCCGGATTGCGTCAAAATGGGTTACAGCAGCCAAGAATTCTCGGCTGGGATGCCAGCGGTATTGTGCTGAAAACCGGCAGCGCCGTTAGCCACCTTCAGGTAGGCGATGAAGTCTGGTACGCAGGCGATATCACACGCCCCGGCAGCAATACCACACATCAGTTGATCGATTCACGTATCGTGGCACGCAAGCCCGTATCTCTGGATTGGCCGGCTGCGGCTGCACTACCGCTCACGGCGCTGACCGCATGGGAAGGGTTGTTCGAGCACCTGAAAATACAGCAGGCGGATAGCGAGAAAACACTGCTGATTATCGGCGGCGCGGGCGGCGTAGGCTCCCTCGCAATTTCTCTGGCGGCATTACGCAGCTCGGTGAACATCATCGCCACCGCGTCGCAGCCGGATTCGGCGGAGTGGTGCCGCCAGCGCGGCGCACATAAGGTCGTGAATTACCGCAATCTGGTCGAGGAACTGGCAAAGGAAGGAATCAAGCAGGTCGATTATATTTTCTGCCTGAACGACACCGACGGCCACTGGGATGCCATTAGTAAGCTGATCGCGCCAATGGGACACATCTGTACCATCGTGGAAAACAAAAACCCGCTCGACCAAACGGCGCTAAAACTCAAAAGTGCAGCGCTACATTGGGAACTCATGTTTACTCGCAGCATGTTCACCACGCCAGATATTGCGGAACAGGGGAACATTTTGCACGAAGTCGCGCAGTTGGTTGATGCAGGAAAACTTCAGGGTACCGCTAGCGAAACGCTACAAGGGTTAACGGTAGAAACGTTGAAGCAGGCTCACGATAAAGTGCTGGAAGGGCACATGCGCGGCAAGATCGTTATCGCGCTTTAATAACGCAATCAGCCCCTTTCGGGGCTGATTATTTACAGAGCAATTCACTCACTGTTCAATCAGACATCAGAACAGCAGACGGGCACGAATGGTGCCTGGAATCGCCTTCATTAATTGCAGTGCCGTTTGCGCACCGTCGGTTTCGACGTCAATCACCACATAACCAATTTCCGGTGTCGTTTGCAGATACTGGGCGGCGATGTTAATGCCCTGCTCAGCAAAGATCTGGTTAATTTTGGTAATAATACCAGGACGATTTTCATGGATGTGCAGCAGACGGCTCGCGCGTGCGCCATGAACAGGCAATGACACTTCCGGGAAATTCACCGCAGACAGCGTAGAACCGTTATCTGAATATTTCGCCAGTTTTCCAGCGACTTCATCACCGATATTTTCCTGTGCTTCCTGCGTGGATCCGCCGATATGTGGCGTCAGCAGCACGTTGTCAAACTCACACAGCGGCGACAGGAAAGGATCGCTGTTGGTTGCCGGTTCCTGTGGGAATACGTCAATTGCCGCACCGGACAGATGCTTGCTGCTCAACGCTTCGCACAGTGCAGGAATATCAACCACCGTACCGCGAGCGGCATTAATCAGAATTGCACCCGGCTTCATCAGCGCCAGTTCTTCCGCGCCCATCATATCCTGCGTGCTTTCATTTTCCGGCACGTGCAGGCTCACCACGTCGCTCATATTCAGCAAATCAGACAGGTGGCGCACCTGTTGAGCATTGCCCAGCGGCAATTTACTTTCGATATCATAGAAGTAAACGTGCATACCCAGGCTTTCAGCCAAAATACCCAACTGCATACCAATATGGCCGTAGCCGATGATCCCGAGCTTTTTGCCGCGAGCTTCAAACGATCCCACAGCCAGTTTGTGCCAAATACCACGGTGTGCTTTCGCGTTCGCCGCTGGGATACCACGCAGCATCAGCAACATTTCGCCGATCACCATTTCTGCCACAGATCGGGTATTGGAAAAAGGTGCATTAAACACTGGGATACCGCGTTTGGTCGCGGCCGACAGTTCAACCTGATTAGTCCCGATACAGAAACACCCTACCGCGATCAGTTTTTCCGCAGCAGCAAAAATCTCTTCTGTCAGATGGGTACGCGAGCGGATACCCACAAAATGCGCATCGCGGATAGAAGCTTTTAATGCTTCAGGATCCAGCGCGCCTTTGTGGAACTCGATGTTGGTGTAACCCGCTGCACGCAGGTTATCCAGCGCGCTCTGATGCACGCCTTCCACTAACAGAAACTTAATCTTGTCTTTTTCCAGTGATACCTTTGCCATTTCCCGACCTTATTTTCAGACTTCAAATGTGACAGAGTGCTAAATAGCCTCTGCCAACATAACAAAAATTACGCAGTCAGCAATACAAACGATTGCTTCGCCCGAATCGCGCCACAGAGAAGCGCACCTGATTTACGGCAAAAAATATTGCCAAAGATGTGCATCGCCATATCGGCGATAAACAAAATAAGAAAATGTGATATTAAGTACCAAAAATGAGCTGTTAACTAAATAGATTTTTTTAGCTAAAAAATTTCTGACGTGGACGTCAACCACGTCAGAACGATGATGCACTCATTTAACGACGGTTTTTACGCCATCAGCCGTGCCGACTAACGCCACATCCGCACCGCGGTTAGCAAACAACCCAACGGTCACGACACCTGGGATACCATTAATGTGGTTTTCTACCGCAACCGCATCCATGATATTCAGGTTGTGTACGTCCAAAATGACGTTGCCGTTATCCGTCACCACCCCCTGACGATATTCAGGCTGACCACCCAGCTTCACCAGTTCACGCGCCACGTAAGACCGCGCCATCGGAATAACTTCAACCGGCAATGGGAATTTACCTAGCACATCCACCTGCTTTGATGCATCAACAATGCAAATGAACTGGCGTGACAGTGCCGAAATGATTTTCTCACGCGTTAACGCCGCACCACCGCCTTTGATCATCTGCATATGGCCGTTGATCTCATCGGCACCATCGACGTAGACATCCAGCGAATCGACCTCATTGGCGTCAAAGACGGGGATACCCAGACTTTTCAATTTTTCCGTTGAGGCATCCGAGCTGGAAACCGCACCTTTGATTTGATGTTTTATCGAACCCAGCGCATCAATAAAATGTGCTGCCGTCGATCCGGTTCCTACTCCCACAATGGTGTCAGGGCGAACGTAGTCAAGCGCTGCCCATCCCACTGCTTTTTTCAGTTCATCTTGCGTCATAATCTGCTTTTGGCCTGTAGAATCGATATACGAAAACGTGTGCGTATTATAGAACATGCGCGTTGAGGAAAGCGTGCAATTCGCCTCACCATCGATGCATTATTTCACACACGCAATTTCACTCGCACAGTGCTGAATCGTGATTTCACATGACAGTCGAAATAAGATTTCTGCATGGCAAATCAGCAAAATGTGGCATAGTGAAAAAAAACAGACTCATTCAGGGGATTTTGACTTTCATGAAACGCCCGGACTATCGAACGCTTCAGGCTCTGGATGCCGTCATCCGCGAACGTGGTTTTGAACGCGCTGCCCAAAAATTGTGTATTACCCAATCTGCCGTTTCGCAGCGTATCAAACAGTTAGAAAACTTGTTCGGCCAGCCGCTGTTGGTCAGAACCATTCCCCCTCGCCCTACGGAACAAGGGCAGAAGCTCCTGGCTCTGCTTCATCAGGTAGAGTTGCTGGAAGAAGAGTGGCTGGGAAATGAAACTAACAGCGATATTCCACTGCTGCTATCGCTGGCGGTGAACGCCGACAGTTTGGCAACCTGGTTGCTGCCCGCGTTACAGCCGGTGCTGGTAGATTCACCGATTCGCCTTAATTTGCAGGTAGAAGATGAAACGCGCACGCAGGAAAGGCTACGTCGGGGTGAAGTGGTCGGTGCGGTGAGTATTCAGTCTCAGCCGCTGCCAAGCTGTCTGGTGGATAAGCTGGGCGCACTGGATTATCTGTTTGTCGCATCACCCACCTTTGCCGCTCGCTATTTCCCGAATGGCGTGACGCGCTCGGCGCTGCTACGCGCACCCGCCGTCGCCTTCGACCATCTGGACGATATGCATCAGGCTTTTTTACAGCAGAACTTTGATTTGTCACCGGGCAGCGTTCCCTGCCATATCGTGAATTCGTCGGAAGCGTTTGTACAGCTAGCCCGCCAGGGCACGACCTGCTGCATGATCCCGCATCTGCAAATCGAGAGAGAACTCGCCAACAACGAATTAGTCGACCTGACGCCGGGGCTGTTTCAGCGTCGGATGCTCTACTGGCATCGCTTTGCACCAGAGAGTCGGATGATGAGGAAAGTGACAGATGCCCTGCTCTCACACGGCCATCAGGTACTGAGGCAATCGTAACGTACTGAAGATGATACTGGCGTCGCGATCGTGATAAAGAGCAACAGGCCTGTCTGAGCAGGCCTGTTGTACGAACAACGCGCTAACACATCCCTTATTTATTGCGCGCGCTGCAACTCAAACACGACATCCACCTGATCGTCAAAGTGAATGGTTTGTTGTTCATAGGTTTGCGCCGCTTCACTTTGCACCGCCGCATCTGCCGCTTTAAACATCCGGGCCATTGGCATAGGCTGATAGTTGGCAACATGGTAGCGAACGCTGTAGATCGGCCCCAGTTTGGCGTTGAAGCCCTGCGCCAGCGCAGCAGCCTGATTTGTCGCCTGCTCGATGGCTTTCTTACGCGCTTCGTCACGATACGTTTCTGGATTAGCAACGCCTAATTCTACCGTGCGAATTTCATTCAGCCCCGACTTCAGCGCACCATCCAGCAGTTCGTTCAGTTTATCTAACTGACGCAGCGTCACTTCCACCTGACGCACCGCACGATAGCCTTTCAGCACCGAACCGCCTGTTTTCAGATAGTCATATTCTGGCTGCGTACGTAAATTAGCGGCATTAATGTCTTTTTTCTCAATGCCATTTTTACCCAGAAAATCAAAATATTGTGCAACGCGAGCATCAACCTGCTTTTTCGCATCCGCCGCATCCTTTGATGACACACTCACTTCAATTGCCAAACGCGCAATATCTGGTGTCGCGTCTACGCTGGATGTCCCCGACGTCACGATATGCGGACCATCCGGCAGTTCCGCAGCCTGTACAGCCATCGACACGCCGCCAAATCCTACTGCGGCGGCCAGCGCCAGTGCATTTAGCTTCATCATACCTCGCTTCACACTCTCTCCTTACTGATGTTTCGTCACGCATGTGGCTCAGCAGATTTTTACTGCCTCAGCACAGCACGTTCCAGAATGAAAGATACAAGAAGGGTATCTTTTACCAGACAACATAACGTATTACCGACTCCACACAATATAGGTGAATTTCTGAAACGTAGCGTAAAACGATGTCATTTATTGCCAGCCATGACGTGCTAACTGCAAAGCAATTCCCCACATCACCACACCGACACAAAAGTTGATACCTCGCTGTACCCGCGGTGTATTCAGCCACGGAGCCAGCCAGGCTGCCAATAACGCCAGCGCAAAGAACCAGGTAAAGGAAGCCGTTATCGTGCCCAGTGCAAACCAGCTTCGATCATCATCCGTAAACTGGCTCCCCAGGCTCCCCAACACCACAAAGGTATCCAGATAGACATGGGGATTAAGCCAGGTCACAGCCAGCATAGTGGCAATAATCCGCCAGCGGCTCTGCTTCATCACGTCAGCGCTGGCTAGCACAATATTCTTGCTGAAAGCCGTTTTCATCGCCCCCCAGCCGAACCAGAGTAGAAATGCGACACCACCCCAGGTCACTGCCCCCAATAACAACGAAGACTGGCTGAGCAACGCGCTACCGCCAAAAATACCCGCGCTAATCAACACCATGTCACTCACAGCACATAGCAGCGCCACCATCAGGTGATACTGTCGGCGAATTCCCTGATTCATTACGAATGCATTCTGTGGACCCAGTGGCAGAATCATTGCCGCCCCTAATAGAGCGCCTTGCAGAAAAACAGCAAACATGACTTTCCTCGTAAATAAAGCGCCAGTAGCGGCGCATGCGCGATTTCACACGCGCATCATACGAAGGGAAAATCATTAGATGAAATGGATATTTCTAATCAGGCATTAGTCAGTCTAATGCTCAATCGGGGGTGACAAATCCCAGTTCCAGAGAAATACGCTGGGCGGTAGCGATAACCGGCTTAACCAGCGATTTCATACCGATTTGCTGTAGCTTGGCGGTAGGCAGCGATACCGATACCGCATAAGGAACGCGCTGCTGAATATCAAATACCGGTGCAGCAATGCAGGATACGCCGAGCTCATTTTCCTCGCGATCCATCGCCAATCCTTTCTGACGAATATCTTCCAGCTCTTCATACATCTTCGGCAGCTCTGTGATGGTATTCCGCGTGAGGGGCTGAATATCACTCTGATGAGTTTGCCAATAGTACGCAGGGTAGTCGCTGTTACCATACGCCATAAAAATTTTGCCCATGGCGGAGCAATAAAGCGGCATATGCTGACCGATGTAAGCGCGGGTGCGCATCATGCCCGTCGTCGGCTCCAACTTGTAGATCAGGATGACGTGATCGTCTTCACGGCTGGAAAAGTTCACCGTTTCACCCACTTCCAGATTCAACTGCACCAGATGAGGCGAAGCGACGTGAATAATATTCAGAGAAGACAGTGCCTTCTGCCCAATGGAGATAAATTTGGTCGTCAGACGATAGCTGCCTGGTGAAGGTGCCTGCGTGACATAGCCACTGGTATGCAGCCCCTGTAGCAATCGGTGTACGGTACTTTTGTTCATTCCCGCCAGTTCAGACAGATGGGCGAGTGGACAGCCGTTAGGAAAATTACTCAGAATTTCAATCAATTGTAAACCACGAAATAGACTCTGACTCCCCAGCGGTTTTTCTTTTTGATCGTCTTTCTCATTAACAGCTTTCGGGCTCATAACTGATCTCCAGAATAAGGGGCTAGGCAATGCTTGCGCAGAAACCGCTGCAACGCAGTGTGTCGCCGCCATCCATTTCGCTTAAGAATAACAATGTTACCGCAAGGTCTGCATGAGTTGAAGTGGAACGCCGTTTCATTGTCGGCATGACACCCTGAATACGCAACTTTCCCCTGTCCATGAAGTGAGCAGTACATCACAAATACGAAACAACAAAAATAATCTATTGTTTTTAAAGGAAATTAAAAATCCCTTTGCCTTTGCTTTAGCGTAATCTTCGGTATATTGTTTTTGAAATTGAATTTCGCATATTGAAATATATGGTTTATTAAAACGACAATTTGTTGCTGATTTCGTTCCTGCCATACCACATTCAGGGGGTTATACCGCCCTGAATCAACGGGAACAGGTTGCTTACCGATTTTGCACCGCATCGCAGCGTGTGCTGAACACAAGGGCGCATCACATGAATCAAATCAATGCGGATCAACCCATACTTGCACTTAGCCATATCACTAAACGCTTTGGCGGCAACATTGCAGTTAATGATGTCAGTCTTCAGGTTATGCCGGGCGAGGTACTCGCACTGCTGGGCGAAAATGGCGCGGGGAAATCGACACTCATTAAAGTCCTCGCAGGCGTCTACCCCCGCGATAGCGGCGACATTCAATTCCGTGGAACCAGCATAACGTCAGCCGCAGCGATAAAAAGTGATGGCCTCCAGCCTATTGCGTTTATTCATCAGGATCTGGGGCTGATCGAGTGGATGACCGTGGCGGAAAACATGGCACTGGTCATGGGGTTTCCACGCCGTTTTGGATTAATTGACTGGCGGGCGATCCGCCAGCGTGCCAGCCAGGCGCTACAAGATGTCGGGATCGCACTCGATCCCGATGCCCGTGTGTTCGAACTCTCGCGCACGGAAAAATCACTACTCGCCATCGCGCGAGCCGTCGCTGTGAATGCCGAGCTGCTGGTGCTGGATGAACCCACCGCCTCGCTTCCGGCAAATGATGTCCGCCATCTTTTTTCCGTTATTAACCGACTTCGTGCGAAAAAAGTGGGCATGATTTACGTCACTCACCGACTGGATGAAGTGATCGACATCGCCGATCGCGTCTGTGTCATGCGCGATGGCCGCTATGTCGCAGGCGGTAAAACGGCGGATTATTCGCTGCGCGATCTGGTGCAATTGATTGTGGGTGAAGCCATGCCCGGCGATCAGCGTGAACCCTTACCTGCACCTTCCTCTCCCGTTCTACAGGTAAAAAACGTCACGGTAGGCGATATCGGCCCGGTCAGCTTTAACCTGCAACCGGGGGAAATGCTCGCACTGGCTGGTCTGCGTGGCGCAGGTCAGGAAGAGATAGGCCGTTTACTGTTCGGGCTACGCCAATGCGACAGCGGAGAAATTCAGTTTCGTGATGCACCTTACCACGCCAGTTCACCGCAACAGGCGATGGCTCACGGCGTATCGCTGGTCGCAGGCGATCGCACCAATGAAAGTCTGGTGATGTCGATGAGCGTACGCGAGAACCTATTTATCAACCCCTGCGCCAGCGGACATAAGCTCTTTTCCCGCTACAGCCGCCGCGAAGAGATAGGGGCAAGCTGGTGGAAAGTACAACTGTTCGATGTGCGCCCCAAAAACGTCAATATCGACATCAGTGCGTTGTCCGGCGGCAACCAACAGAAAGTGGTGATGGCACGCTGGATGCACCTTGGCGCACCACTGCTGATCCTGGAAGATCCCACCGCAGGCGTTGATGTCGGTGCACGTGCCGAAATTTACCATCTATTGAATAAGTCACTGGCGGAGGGTGTTGCGGTACTGGTGATCTCCAATGATTTCGAGGAAATCGCCCACATTTGCAATCGCGCACTGGTTTTCAATCGGGGCAATGTCGTCGGCGAACTCAAAAATCAACAGGTCTCTTTCGCCAACTTATTGGAACTGGCATCTGCCAGCACGGGAGAAACCACGGCTTCGGCCTGAATGGCACGTTATTGCACAGGCGAACTGAATCAACAGTAAAAAAATTCAGACGCTCACACAGCCTCACCTGTTCGAAGGAAGAAAATAATGTCTAATAAAACATCAGTAAAATCAACGGCGCTAGAGCAACGAGTGAGTCTGGCACAGGATGGGGCTGGTCCCTGGCTGATGCAAATTCTGACCCGCTATGGCCTGCTGCTACTGTGCATCGCGCTGGTTATTCTCTTTTCACTCGCGACACCGTCATTCGCGTCCATGTTGACGCTACAGGCAATCCTCTCCAGCAAAGCCAAAATCGCCCTGCTGGCACTGGCCGCAACGATTCCTATGATCGTCGGAAAAATCGATCTCAACGTCGGTTTCGGCATCGTGCTCTGGCACATTCTGGCGATTACGCTTCAGGTGGAATACGGCTTCTCATGGCAGATGGCGGTGCTGACGGTACTGGTCATTTCAGCGCTATATGGCTTGCTCAACGGCATTCTGGTGGCATTGGCCGATATCGATAGCTTCGTCGCCACGCTGGGCTCCGGCACCGTACTGTACGCCGTAGCCCTGTGGCATTCAGGCGGCCGCCAAATCGTCGGCGATCTACCTGATGCATTCATTGCTCTGCATCATACTGAGATCGGCGGAATCCCTATCGTGGCCTTCTATGTCCTGCTTGTCGCCATTGTCTTATGGCTCGTCACTGAACATACGCCGCTCGGCCGCTGCATGTATGCCGTTGGGGGCAATCCGGCCGCAGCACGGCTCAATGGGATTTCCGTTAATCGTTTTACTATCGGTGCCTTCATCACCTCCAGCGTATTGACTGGCTTTAGCGGCGTGTTGATCGCCGCAGAACAAGGGGTCGGACAGGCAAGCGTCGGTATGGATTATCTCTTACCTGCGCTGGTGGGTGCATTCCTTGGTAGTACCACGCTTCGCCCCGGCCGAGTGAACGTCTGGGGAACGGTTATCGGTATCGCCATTCTTGCGATTGGCATCGCTGGTATCCAGCAATTTGGCGGCGAATTCTGGGTTGAACCGTTATTTAACGGAGCCACGCTGCTGCTCTCCATCACGTTGGCAGGCTATGCCCAGCGCCGCCGTTTACTGAATCAAAAAGCCGTACAACGCCGTCAGGCAGACACACCCCAGCGCCACCACCAGGAGTCTTCTCACCAGAAAAACACGCCACCAGAAAACAATAACCATAACGTGACACATCCCTAACAGGAGCACACCCTATGAAACGTTTTTTGCTGTTATCAGGACTGACCACCGTGTTATTAAGCAGCCAGCCAACATGGGCTGACAGCTATCTCGATCAGGCAACGGCAGCCGTTGCAAAAGCGACCGCCAGCAGCACGCAGTGGGACGGCCCGACTCAGGGGCCGCAGTTACAGCCGAATAAGAAGATTATTTTTATTGCTTCCGATATGAAAAATGGCGGCGTTCAAGGCGTGCAGCAAGGGTTGAGTGAGGCAGCCAAAGCCGCAGGCTGGAAGCTGGAAACGCTGGACGGCGGCGGCTCGGTCAAAGATCAGTTGGCCTCGCTCAATCAGGCGATCGCTCAGAAGCCAGATGGTATTGTTATTGGTGGTTGGAACCCGAATGTCGCCAAAATCCCGCTGAAGAAAGCCATTCAACAAGGCATTATTCTGACGGCATGGCATGCCGTACCCGAGCCAGGCCCCCTGCCTAAATACGATATTTTCTACAACGTGACATCCGATTCGAATGATGTTGCCCGCATCGCCGCGCAATACGCCGTCGTAAAATCAGGTGGAAAAGCCAATGTCTTAATCTTTACCGATTCCCTTTATCAAATCGCTCTTGATAAAGCCAACGTCATGAAAGACGAAATCGGTAAATGCAGTGGTTGCAAGGTAGTGGAATTCATCGACACACCGCTCGCCGATACCGCAAACCGCATGCCTGCCATGACGTTTAGTCTGTTGCAGAAATATGGCGACAGCTTCCAGTATTCGCTGGCAATTAACGACCTGTATTTTGATTTCATGGCTCCGTCGTTAAAAACGGCCGAGAAAGGCGGTAAAAATGCACCGTACAACATTTCGGCTGGCGATGGTTCCATCTCTGCCTATCAACGTATTCGCTCTGGCGATAGCCAATCCGCCACCGTGCCCGAGCCTCTGAAGCTGCACGGCTGGCAGTTACTGGATGAGTTTAACCGCGCCTTTGCCAAGCAACCGCCTTCTGGCTATGTCACCCCAGCGCATTTGGTGACAGCCGAAAACGTCGCGAACGATGGCGGTAATAACAACCTGTATGACCCAAAAAATGATTATCAAGGCCATTACCGGGCAATCTGGGGTGTGAAATAAGTGGAGAGCCTCGCATGACACAACAACTTGAGCGTCTGTGTTCTCCCGCCATCTGGGCCGAAGGCCCAGTATGGTTGCCGCAGCAGGATGCTGTGGTCTTTAGCGATGTAAAAGGAAACCGGATGTTTATCTGGTCGCGTAATGGCGACGTCACTCTCTGGCGCTTTCCATCCCACTACGCAAACGGCAATGCACTTGATGCGCAAGGACGCGTCGTGAGCTGCGAGCATGGTCGGCGTGGTATCAGTCGTCGTGAGAATAATGGTGATATTCACGTCCTGGTCGACCGCATTGACGGGAAACGCTTCAACTCGCCAAACGATGTGGCGATCCGTAGCGATGGCACGATCTGGTTTACCGATCCGCCCTACGGCATTACCAGCGATGACGAAGGCTACAAATCAGAAAGCCAGGTCATTGGCTGCTATGTCTACTGTTTCGATCCGCGCGATGGCTCACTCAGCATCGCGGCCAGCGATCTCCAGCGCCCGAACGGGTTGGCATTTTCGCCAGATGAAACACATTTATATGTTGCAGACATGTCGATTATTGATTTCCCAACGCTGGGTCGCCGCGATCTGCGAATTTATCCGGTTGAGGGAAAGCATCTGGGGGCGGGACAGTTTTTTGCCCACGTAGAGCCGGGCGTTCCCGATGGCTTCTGTGTTGATCGTACTGGCAACCTATTTTGCAGTTGCGCTGACGGCGTCCTGGTTTTTAGCCCTGATGGCCATCAGATCGGCAAAATAGACGTACCGGAGTGCGTGTCCAACTGCACTATCGGAGGGCCAGAAGGGAATGAACTGTACATCACGGCCACGACGTCGCTTTACCGTATTGGGGTAGAGTCGTACCGGTAAAACCGCGCGTGTGGGGTAATTAACAGGGGGAGCCTCTCCCCCTGCTTTCTCACGTCTGTATTCCGTGTACCGCCCAAAATGCGGCACCGATCACAAAGTCATCATATTAAAATAACCACTTGTTTTTTAAATAAAATTTAACCCTCCCTCGTTTTGACTTCATGCAAGCACAGGTATAGCATTTATTTGAAATGCAATTTCGCATAATGAAATATGACGAACAAAAAGCAATCCAACCATCGTCACGGAGACGCGTTATGAGAGTGAGCTACAACGACCTTAAGCAACAGTTCAAACGTGTTTTACTGGCGCGCAATGTGGCGGAAGAGACCGCCGATGCCTGCGCGACGCTGTTCGCCGATACTTCCGCCGACGGTGTTTATTCTCACGGTGTAAACCGCTTCCCACGCTTTATTCAGCAGTTGGACGCTGGCGACATCGTCCCCGATGCTGAACCCAGCAAGCTGCTCTCACTCGGAGCCATCGAACAGTGGGATGCCCATCAGGGCATTGGCAACCTGACGGCTCGCCGCATGATGGATCGCGCTATGCAGTTAGCCGATACGCACGGTATCGGTCTGGTCGCGCTACGCAATGCTAACCACTGGATGCGCGGCGGCGGCTATGGCTGGCAAGCCGCCGAGAAAGGCTATATCGGTATTTGCTGGACTAACTCGATCGCCGTTATGCCACCGTGGGGAGCAAAAACTTGCCGCATCGGTACTAATCCGCTAATCGTCGCGGTTCCCGGCAACCCGATCACCATGGTGGATATGTCGATGTCGATGTTTTCCTATGGTGCGCTAGAGATAAACCGACTGGCAGGCAAAACCTTGCCAGTTGATGGCGGATTCGACAACGACGGTAATTTGACCCGCGATCCGGCCATTATCGAGGAAAACAGGCGCATCCTCCCAGCCGGCTACTGGAAAGGATCGGCACTGTCTATTGTGCTGGACATGATCGCCACCCTACTGTCCGGCGGGGCATCTGTCGCAGAAGTCACGGAGGATCATCGTGATGAATATGGCGTGTCTCAGGTCTTCATCGCCATTGAGATCGATAGGCTGATCGACGGTAAAACCCGCGATGAAAAACTGAAACGCATAATGGATTACATCACCAGCGCCGAGCGTACCCAGCCTGATGTCGCTATCCGTCTGCCGGGCCATAAGTTTCCGCGTATTCGCGAAGAAAACTTGCGCGATGGCATCCCGGTTGATGAACGCGTGTGGGCACGCATTCAGGCGCTTTAACAAGGAGACGTCCCATGATCTTCGGTCACATCGACAATACATTTTTTGGTCAGCACCCTGCGCCTGTCGCCCGTGCGCTGGCCTACCTGCAAAAAACCGACTTCAGCGCCTTACCGGCTGGCCGCTACCTTGATGAAGAGACAGGCTATACCGTTCAGGTACTGGATCTACACACGCAGACTAAAAATGACTTACGCCCCGAAGTCCATCGTCACAATATTGATGTGCAATTTTTAGTCAGCGGAACCGAACTGATCGGTGTGGTAACAGATAACGGCCGTAATCCGGTATATCAGGAATGGAACGAAGTACGCGACATCTTGTTCTATCAGGATGTTGATGACGAGTCCTGGCTGACCATGCATTCCGGCAACTTTGCCGTGTTCTTTCCTCAGGATGTGCATCGTCCAGCCTGTATTCACGAGCAGCCCTGCGCAATCCGCAAAGTAGTGGTGAAGATACCGATGGCACACTTTCACGCTCCCTAATCGTTTCTGATTTTGCCATGTAACGCGACACATGCCTGCGGGCATGTGCGGGGATTGCTACGCGCGAAAAAGCCCAAAATGAAGCACGTCATGCACGCAACATGTTGAAGGATAAAGTGATATGAATACAGCCACGGTTTCTTCTAGCCAGCGCACAGCGGCAAACATTCCTCGATTACGCTGGTTGCGGATCGTACCGCCCATTTTGATTACCTGCATTATTTCCTATATGGATCGCGTCAATATTGCCTTCGCGATGCCGGGCGGCATGGATGACGAACTGGGTATTACGGCATCAATGGCCGGACTCGCAGGCGGGATCTTCTTTATCGGCTATCTGTTTTTACAAGTGCCGGGCGGCAAACTCGCCGTGCACGGCAACGGTAAAAAGTTTATCGGCTGGTCACTGCTGGCCTGGGCCGTCATTTCGGTGTTAACCGGTCTGGTAACCAATCAGTATCAGTTGCTGTTTTTGCGCTTTGCGCTCGGGGTATCTGAAGGCGGTATGCTCCCAGTGGTACTCACGATGATCAGCAACTGGTTCCCAGATAAGGAACGTGGCCGCGCCAACGCGATTGTCATCATGTTTGTACCCATCGCCGGAATTTTGACCGCCCCGCTTTCTGGCTGGATCATCACAACCTGGGATTGGCGCATGCTGTTTCTGGTTGAGGGAGGGTTCTCGCTGGCAGTTATGCTGCTGTGGTGGTTGACCATCAGTAACCGTCCACAGGAAGCGAAATGGATTTCACAGGCAGAAAAAGAGTATCTGATCAACACGTTGCAGGAAGAGCAAGCGGCACTGCAAGGCAAAACCGTTCGTAATGCCTCCCTAAGCCGGGTATTACGCGAAAAGTTGATGTGGCAGTTAATCTTGGTGAATTTCTTTTACCAGACAGGTATTTACGGTTACACCTTGTGGTTGCCCACCATCCTGAAAGGGCTGACCAACGGTAACATGGAACAGGTCGGCATGCTGGCTATTTTGCCTTATATCGGGGCGATCGTCGGCATGTTCACCATCTCCTACCTGTCCGATAACTCAGGAAAACGTAAGGTCTTCGTCGCGTTACCACTCGCCTGTTTCGCCATTTGCATGGCACTGTCCGTCTTGCTCAAAAGCCATATCTGGTGGTCCTATGCCGCGCTGGTCGGCTGCGGCGTCTTCATTCAGGCCGCCGCGGGTGTGTTCTGGACCATTCCTCCCAAGTTGTTTGATGCCGAAGTCGCGGGTGGCGCTCGCGGTGTCATTAATGCGCTCGGCAACCTCGGTGGCTTCTGCGGCCCTTATATGGTCGGCGTGCTGATTTCAGCCTTTAACAAAGACGTTGGCGTCTACAGCCTGGCTATCTCACTGGCGATTGCCGCCGTACTGGCCATGATGCTGCCACCGCGTTGCGATGAGTCCACGGAGGCAGCATGACGGACTATTTTCTGGGGCTCGACTGCGGCGGCACCTTTATCAAAGCCGGGATCTATGACGTCACCGGAACAGAGTACGGCATCGCACGCCGCAACCTGCCGATTACCACACCGCAACCCGGTTGGGCAGAGCGCGATATGCACAGCCTGTGGCAGACCGCTGCTGAGGTGATTCGTGAACTGTTGGACAAAACGGCGATCCCCGCCAGCGCTCTTTCCGGCATTGGGATCTCTGCGCAGGGCAAAGGGCTATTTCTGCTGGATAAGCATGACCAGCCGCTAGGCAATGCGATGCTGTCGTCCGATCAGCGGGCGCGTGAACAGGTTCTGGCATGGCAGCAGGCGGGAATACCACAAGTGCTTTATCCTCAGACCCGTCAGACGCTGTGGACAGGTCATCCGGTTTCGCTACTGCGGTGGCTCAAAGACCACCAGCCAACACGCTATGCGCAAATCGGTACGCTCTTCATGGCACACGACTACCTGCGTTTCTGCCTGACCGGAGAACGGGCTTGTGAAGAAACCAATATCTCCGAATCCAACCTCTACAACATGGACACAGGCCGCTACGATCCAGCACTAGCAGAACAGCTCGGGATCGCGGAAATCATCAGCGCCTTACCGCCGATCATCGGCTCTACGGATATCGCAGGCCGTATTACTCCAGAAGCGGCACAGCTAACCGGGCTGCGGGCGGGAACCCCCGTCGTCGGTGGGCTATTCGACGTGGTTTCCACCGCCCTGTGCGCAGGCCTTCAGGACGAGACTCGACTCAATGCCGTGATGGGAACATGGTCTGTCACCAGCGGCATCACCGACACCCTCGCCGATGGCTACGACCATCCCTTCGTTTATGGCCGCCATGCGGAAGCAGGACGCTACATCGTGCATGAAGCCAGCCCGACGTCTGCTGCCAATCTTGAATGGTTCTGCCAACAATGGGGACTGAGTGACGGTTTAGGGGTCGATTATGCCCAGCTCAACTGCTGGGTTTCGGATCTGCCTAAAGCAGCCAGCACCCTGCTATTTGTTCCGTTCTTGTATGGTTCCAATGCCGGGTTAGGGCTCAGTGCCAACTTCTACGGCCTGCAAGCGTTCCACCGACGCGAGCATCTTGTTCAGGCCATTTACGAAGGCGTGGTGTTCAGCCACATGGCGCACCTGAATCGTATGCGTCAGCGTTTCCCTCACGTGGACGCGTTGCGCATCACCGGCGGCCCTGCCAAGTCGGTTCCCTGGATGCAGATGTTTGCGGACGTCAGCGGCCTGCCTGTCGAACTTCCACAGGTAGAAGAAACCGGCTGTCTGGGTGCAGCGATGGCGGCGATGGTCGGCAGCGGTGCTTTTAGCGATGTCACCGCCGCTCAGCGAGCACTCTCACCACGGATTACCCGCCTTACCCCAGATGAACACGCTCGCACGGCCTACGACAAAAAATACCAACACTATCAGGCGCTCGTCGACGCGTTAAAAGCG
The DNA here is from genome assembly GCF_004137795.1 of Pectobacterium zantedeschiae. Taxonomy (GTDB): domain Bacteria; phylum Pseudomonadota; class Gammaproteobacteria; order Enterobacterales; family Enterobacteriaceae; genus Pectobacterium; species Pectobacterium zantedeschiae. The sequence continues at coordinate 193,046 of NZ_NWTM01000002.1, read as the reverse complement.
CTGCAACCCGCCGGTAAGGAGAAACCATGACAACGCAACCCCGCCTGCAACTGGCGCTCGACCACACCCGACTGGATGCCGCACTCACCACTGTGGAACTGCTCCACCCCTACGTCGACATCATCGAAGCGGGCACCATTTTGTGTATCAGCGCAGGTATCCAGAGCGTCAGCCAATTGCGTGAGCGCTGCCCTCACCATGTGCTGGTAGCCGATCTGAAAGTCGCTGACGCGGGCGCCACGCTGGCAGAGCAAGCCTTTTCCCACGGCGCAAACTGGATGACCGTGATCTGCGCCGCGCCGTTGCCCACGATGGCCAGCGCACTGGAAGTGGCAGATCGTCATCGGGGAGAGATCCAGATTGAGCTATTCGGTCGCTGGACGCTGGAAGATGCCAAAGCGTGGCGCGCACTGGGCATCAAACAAGCGATTTACCACCGTGGCCGCGATGCGCAGGCCAGTGGCCAAACCTGGGGCAAGCAGGATCTGGACACGATGAAAGCCCTTTCTGACCTCGGCATCGAGCTCTCTATTACCGGAGGAATTACCCCCTCAGATCTACCGCTATTCAGCGATATCGCCGTCACGGCATTCATTGCCGGACGAGCGCTGGCGGATGCACCTGACCCAGTAAACTCGGCTCGCCAATTTCGCGCCGCCGTTGACGCCATCTGGAGGCCTTAATATGCGCCAACACCCATTAGGTATTTATGAAAAAGCTCTGCCGAAACACCTGACCTGGCCAGAGCGCTTAGCGCTAGCAAAAGCCTGTGGTTTTGACTTTGTTGAAATGTCGATAGACGAAAGCGATGAACGTCTGGCACGCCTGTTATGGAGTAAGGAACAGCGGCTTTCGCTGGTTAACGCGATGCTGGAAACCGGCATTCGTATCCCTTCGATGTGCTTATCCGGGCATCGGCGTTTTCCGTTCGGCAGCCATGATGATGCACTGCGTCAACGTGCCTTTACGATCATGGAGCAGGCCATTCAGCTAGCCAAAGACGTGGGTATCCGCACCATTCAGTTAGCTGGATATGACGTCTATTACGAGCAGCAGGATGAAGGCACGCTTGCACGCTTTACCGAAGGTATGCAATGGGCGGTGGAACGCGCCGCCGCCGCACAGGTGATGCTGTCCGTGGAGATCATGGACACCGCTTTTATGAACTCTATCAGTAAGTGGAAAGCCTGGGATACCTGCCTGGCTTCACCGTGGTTTACCGTCTACCCAGACGTCGGCAACCTCAGTGCCTGGGGCAACAATGTCACGCAAGAATTGCAACTGGGTATCGATCGCATCGCCGCTATCCATCTGAAAGACACCTTAGCGGTTACTGCAACCTCACCCGGACAGTTCCGCGACGTACCATTCGGCGAGGGCTGTGTGGATTTTGTTTCCGTTTTTAGCACGTTGAAAGCACTCAACTATCGTGGCGCTTTCCTGATTGAAATGTGGACGGAGAAGGCTGATGAACCGGTCGCTGAGATCGTTCAGGCGCGCCGCTGGATCGAGCAAAAAATGCAACAAGGGGGAATGCCATGCTAACGTTACAACAACTTAAGCAACAGGTTCTGGAAGCGAATCTGGATTTACCGCGTCACCACCTGGTGACTTTCACCTGGGGTAACGTCAGCGTCGTAGATCGCGACCGCGGTCTGGTGGTCATCAAACCATCAGGCGTGGAGTACGAACATATGGGCGTAGAGGATATGGTCGTGGTCGATCTTGCCTCTGGACAGATCCTCGAAGGTAACAAAAAACCCTCTTCAGATACGGCGACGCATCTGGCGTTATACCGTGCTTTTACCGAAATAGGCGGTATCGTCCATACGCACTCGCGCCACGCAACCATCTGGGCCCAGGCGGGGCTGGATCTCCCCGCCTGGGGCACCACGCATGCAGACTATTTCTACGGAACCATCCCCTGCACGCGATTGATGACACAGGACGAAATTGCGCAGCACTATGAGCAGGAAACAGGCAACGTTATTATAGAAACGTTCCGCAAGCGCGGTATCAGCCCGACAGACATCCCTGCCGTGTTGGTCAATGCACACGGCCCATTCGCCTGGGGCAAAGACGCACACAATGCAGTGCATAATGCGGTGGTGTTGGAAGAGATAGCCTATATGGGAATTTTTTCACGCCAGTTAACGCCAGGTATTACCACTATGCAGCAAGTTCTGCTGGATAAGCACTACCTGCGTAAGCATGGGAAAGACGCCTATTACGGACAGTAGAAGCAGGGATCAATCAGGGGCCGTTCGGCCCCTGTGGTACAGCATATTATTCAGCGCGTTCCTGAACCTTGTGCAGGTGCACATCCATCTGCGGATAAGGAATACCAATACGGTGCTCATCAAGCACACGTTTAAAGCTTTCCAGCAGATCCCAGTACACCGCCTGTGCGTTGCCGTTAGTCGTCCATACCCACACCACAAAATTCAGCGATGACGCGGCCATCTCATTCAAGCGGATCGTGACGCCTTTGTCATGTTGAATACGATCGTCAGCGGCGACAATATCGCCCAGTAGCTTTTTCACCACGTCAATATCGGCATCATAAGCCACGCCGACAATAATTTCGGTACGGCGATCCGGCTCACGCGAGCTGTTGATGATGTTGCCCGCGATGATCTTGCCATTCGGCACCACGATAATTTTGCCGTCAGAGGTGCGCAGCGTCGTCGAGAAGATCTGTACCTGAGTGACGGAACCAGACACGCCGCCCAAATCCACCCATTCGCCAGTACGGAAAGGCCGGAAAATTACCAGCAAAACGCCCGCAGCAAAGTTGGCTAGCGACCCCTGCAATGCCAGGCCAACAGCCAAGCCAGCCGCACCCAGCACGGCAATCACCGATGCCGTCTGTACACCAACCCGGCTCAATACCGCAATCAACGTGAACGCGATAATGCCATAGCGAACCAGCGCAGACAGGAAATCTGCCACGGTTGAATCGATAGAACGTTTAATCATCAGCTTATTGATAGTGCCGGAGACGATCCGCGCGATCAACAGACCAACGATAAGGATCACTAATGCTGCAACAATATTCACGGCATACTGCAAAAACAAGTTCTGATGTGTCACCAACCAGTTCCCTGCCTGATCCAAACCCGTATTAAGTTCTTCCATTTAAAAGCTCCTGTTTTCTTAATCACTGGGAAAGCATAACGTCCGCATCTAAAACCGCAACATTGGCCCCAAAAATTAAGGCTCCCGTAGGAGCCTTAGCGTCAAACTATGTCTGTCATTTACTTAGAGCACGTCAACAGCATTAAGTTCTTTGAAAGCCTGTTCTAAACGAGCAACCATGCTTGTCTGAGCGGAACGCAGCCATACACGTGGGTCATAGTATTTCTTGTTCGGCTGATCTTCGCCTTTCGGGTTGCCCAATTGGCCTTGCAGATACGCTTCGTTATCTTTGTAGTATTTCAGAATACCTTCCCACGTTGCCCACTGGGTGTCGGTGTCGATATTCATTTTCACTACGCCGTAGCTAACAGAATCTTTGATTTCCTGAGCGCTGGAACCAGAACCACCGTGGAACACGAAGTCCAGGCTGTTGTGTGGCAGGTTATGTTTCTTGGAAACATATTCCTGAGAATCACGCAGGATGGTCGGGGTCAGCTTCACGTTGCCTGGCTTGTATACGCCATGCACGTTACCGAAAGAGGCCGCGATGGTGAAACGTGGGCTGATCGCGTTCAGTTTGGTGTACGCGTAGTCAACGTCTGCTGGCTGGGTGTACAGAGCAGAAGCATCCATGTGGCTGTTATCCACACCGTCTTCTTCACCACCGGTGCAACCCAGTTCGATTTCCAGGGTCATGTCGATTTTGGCCATACGTGCCAAATATTTAGAGCAGATCTCGATGTTCTCTTCCAGAGACTCTTCAGACAGGTCAATCATGTGAGAAGAGAACAGCGGTTTGCCGGTAGCTGCAAAGTGTTTTTCACCCGCGTCCAGCAGGCCATCAATCCACGGCAGCAATTTTTTCGCACAGTGGTCAGTGTGCAGAATTACTGGAATACCGTAGTGCTCAGCCATTTGGTGAACATGATGAGCGCCAGAAATCGCACCCAAAATTGCCGCCTGCTGACCTTCCGCTTTCAGACCTTTACCCGCAGTAAATGCTGCGCCGCCGTTAGAGAACTGAACGATTACCGGCGCGCGCACTTTGGCTGCGGCTTCCAGCACAGCATTGATTGAGTCGGTACCGACACAGTTCACTGCTGGCAAAGCGAATTTGTTTTCTTTTGCTACTGCGAAAACTTTCTGAACGTCATCACCAGTGATGACACCGGGTTTTACGAAATCAAAAATTTTAGACATGTTACGTGTCCCGTTTCGTTGGCCGTGGAGGGGTTAGAGAAATCGATGTTGCATCGACAGGTTGTCCCGACATGATATTGTGATAACTACCTGTCGAGACACCCATAGGAAAGGGGAAAAGCAGCCCTTACCTTAAATTACTGCTTGGCGCGTTCTTCCAGCATAACGACAGCTGGCAGTTTTTTCCCTTCAACAAATTCCAGGAATGCGCCACCACCGGTAGAAATGTAGGAGATCTTATCTGCAATACCAAACAGATCGATCGCAGCCAGCGTATCACCGCCACCTGCGATAGAGAATGCGTCGCTATCCGCGATAGCGCGAGCGATGGTCTCGGTTCCTTTACGGAAATTCGGGAATTCGAAGACACCAACCGGGCCATTCCACAGGATGGTTTTGGCATTCTTCAGAATTTCAGCCAGACGCTCAGCGGAAACATCACCCAGATCCAGAATCTGCTCTTCGTCTTTAATTGCTGTAACAGACTTCAGCGTTGCAGCTGCAGTTTCAGAGAATTCTGACGCCACGCGCACATCGCTCGGTACAGGAATATCACACGTTTCCAGCAGCTTTTTCGCTTCAGGAATCAGGTCTGCCTCGTACAAGGATTTACCCACGTTGTGGCCTTGTGCTGCAACGAAGGTGTTGGCGATACCACCACCGACGATCAGTTGATCGGCGATTTTAGACAGGGAATCCAGTACGGTCAGTTTCGTGGATACTTTAGAACCACCAACAATGGCAACCATCGGACGTTCAGGTTTGCTCAATGCTTTACCCAGCGCTTCCAGTTCCCCAGACAGCAGTGGGCCCGCACAGGCGATAGTGGCAAATTTACCCACGCCGTGAGTTGAAGCCTGCGCACGGTGTGCCGTACCGAAGGCGTCCATCACGAACACATCACACAGTGCCGCGTATTTCTTGGACAGGACTTCGTCGTCTTTCTTCTCGCCTTTGTTAAAGCGGACGTTTTCCAGTACAACCAGCTCGCCTTCGGCGACATCAACACCATCCAGATAGTCTTTCGCCAGGCGTACAGGAGAAGAAAGTTTCTCTTTCAGGTAATCAACTACAGGCAGCAAAGAAAACTCTTCGTTGTACTCGCCTTCGGTCGGGCGTCCCAGGTGGGAAGTGACCATAACGCGAGCGCCTTGTTTCAGAGCGATTTCGATGGTCGGCAGAGAGGCACGGATGCGCGCATCAGACGTCACTTTCCCTTCTTTTACTGGTACGTTCAGATCCGCACGAATAAGAACACGTTTACCAGCCAGATCCAGATCGGTCATCTTAATTACAGACATGGTGAATCCTCTTGTTGATTCTCTTTTAAAGTTGCTTGAGCGAGATAGCGACCCCTGATCGCTACCGTCGTACTAGAAACCGCAGGCCGCCATCGCCCGTGTTGTATCCAACATCCGGTTGGCAAAGCCCCATTCGTTATCGCACCAGACCAATGTTTTAATCAGATGCTGACCACTGACCCTTGTCTGCGTGCCGTCGACAATGGCACTGTGCGGATCGTGGTTAAAATCAGCTGACACTAATGGCAATTCAGTATAATCAACTATACCACGAAACGACTCATGCGCTGATTTTTGCAATAGTGCATTAATTTCATTCACGTTTACGGCCTTCTTCACGCTGACGCTCAGGTCAATTGCCGTAACGTTAATCGTCGGTACTCGCACCGATATCGCCTCAAAGCGATCGACAAACTGTGGAAAAATACGGGTGATCCCCGCCGACAGTTTAGTATCTACCGGAATGATCGACTGACTGGCTGCGCGTGTGCGCCGCAGATCGTGGTGATAAGCATCGATCACCGGTTGATCGTTCATCGATGAGTGAATCGTTGTCACCGTACCATTCTCGATACCGAAAGCATCATCCAACAGTTTGATCACCGGAATAATGCAGTTGGTTGTGCAAGACGCATTGGAAACAATCCGATGCCCGCTTTCCAACCGATCGTGATTGACGCCAAACACTACCGTGGCATCCAAATCCGTCGTTCCCGGATGAGAAAACAGCACTTTCTTCGCACCTGCCGCCAGATGGGCTTCCCCATCTTCCCGGCTACCGTAGACACCACTGCAATCCAGTACGATATCGACACCGAGTTCTCGCCAGGGTAATTGCTGAATCTCTGCCTGATGCAACAGACGAATACAATCATCACCAACATAAAGCTGATCGCACTCTTGACGAACATCCCACGAAAAACGGCCGTGACTGGAGTCGTACTTGAGCAAATGCGCCATACCTTCCGCGCTCGCCAACTCGTTAATAGCCACCACGGTAATCTCGGCTCGGCGGCCCGATTCATACAACGCACGTAAAACACTGCGGCCTATGCGGCCAAAACCGTTTATCGCAATACGGATCGTCATGGCGTTCCTTGTGATTCCTTATGTCATGGCAGGTATACCTAGCGCATAGAATATACCCTTCTTAGACACCAGAGAACCCCTGGCGAAACGCCGCGAACACAACAACTGAAACGCTTCAGCTAGCATAAACGAATTAACGTATAAAAGAAATATTCTCGTCTGGCACACGCCAGAAGAGTGACCTGCGTCATAAAAATAAAAAAGCAGGGCTTGGGGATCTGACAAAGTATGTTGAGCGGCAGGACAAATTAGAGATAAAAAAAAGCCGCCAGCATTAGCTGACGGCTTCTCATATAGGAAGTTAACGAGGCGTGATTACTTCAGCAGCGCCTGCGCTTTTTCGACCACGTTATCGACAGTGAAGCCGAATTCTTCGAACAACAGTTCAGCTGGCGCAGATTCGCCGAAGCTCGTCATACCGACAATCGCGCCGTTCAGGCCGACGTACTTGAACCAATAGTCTGCGATACCCGCTTCAATCGCTACACGCGCCGATACGGCCTTCGGCAGTACCGCTTCACGGTAAGCTGCATCCTGCTTGTCGAATGCGTCCGTTGACGGCATTGACACCACGCGCACCTTGCGGCCTGCGGCAGTCAGTTTGTCGTACGCACCGACAGCCAATTCGACTTCAGAACCGGTGGCAATCAGGATCAGTTCAGGCTGGCCGTCGCTGTCTTTCAGCACGTATCCACCTTTAACCACGTTAGCCAACTGTTCGGCAGTACGCGTCTGTTGCGCCAAATTCTGACGGGACAGGATGAGCGACGTTGGGCCGTCCTGACGCTCGATGGCGTATTTCCACGCCACCGCCGTTTCCACCTGGTCCGCTGGACGCCAGTTGCTCATGTTCGGCGTCACACGCAGGCTGGCCAGCTGTTCAACTGGCTGATGCGTAGGACCATCTTCGCCCAGACCGATGGAGTCGTGGGTGTAGACGTAGATGCTGCGGATTTTCATCAGCGCAGCCATACGCACCGCATTACGGGCGTATTCCACAAACATCAGGAAGGTCGCGGTGTACGGTACAAAGCCACCGTGCAGCGCAATCCCGTTGGCAATCGCCGTCATACCGAATTCGCGCACGCCGTAGTGGATGTAATTACCCGCGTGGTCTTTATCCAGCGATACCGAGCCGGACCAGATGGTCAGGTTGCTCGGCGCCAGGTCGGCAGAGCCGCCCAGGAATTCCGGCAGCAGTTTGCCGTAGGCTTCCAGCGCGTTCTGTGACGCTTTACGGCTGGCAATTTTCGCCGGATTAGCCTGAAGATCTTCGATAAATTTCTGCGCGTCTGCCTGCCAGTTGGTCGGCAGTTCACCACCGGTGCGGCGTGTGAACTCGGCAGCCAGTTCAGGGTACGCGCTGGCATAGGCGGCAAACGCCTCGTCCCAGGCAGCTTCCTTGCGCTGGCCGGCTGGTTTCGCATCCCAGGCAGCATAAATATCGGCCGGAATATCAAACGGCGCGTGCGTCCAACCCAGCTGTTCGCGGGAAGCAGCGACTTCCGCATCGCCCAGCGGCGCACCGTGCGAGTCGTGCGTACCGGCTTTGTTCGGTGAACCGAAGCCAATCACAGTTTTGCACATCAGCAGCGACGGTTTGTCGGTGACCAACTGTGCTTCGCCGATGGCGCGCTTGATGGCGTCCGCATCGTGACCGTCCACGCCGCGTACCACGTGCCAGCCGTAGGCTTCAAAACGAGCAGCGGTGTCGTCGGTAAACCAGCCTTCAACATGGCCGTCGATGGAGATGCCGTTGTCATCATAAAACGCGGTCAGTTTACCGAGCTTCATGGTGCCAGCCAGCGAGCAGACTTCGTGGGAAATCCCTTCCATCATGCAGCCGTCACCGAGGAAGGTGTAGGTGTGATGGTTAACGATTTCGTGACCCGGACGGTTGAACTGCGCTGCCAGCGTGCGCTCGGCAATCGCCATACCGACGGCGTTGGCAACACCCTGACCCAGTGGGCCAGTGGTAGTTTCAACGCCAGCGGTGTAGCCGTATTCAGGGTGACCCGGAGTTTTGGAATGCAACTGACGGAAGTTTTTCAGTTCTTCAATCGGCAGGTCGTAGCCGGAGAGGTGCAGCAGGCTGTAAATCAGCATGGACGCATGGCCGTTGGACAGCACGAAGCGGTCACGGTTGGCCCAGTTGGGGTTGGCCGGATTATGGTTGAGATAATCGCGCCACAGCACTTCGGCGATATCGGCCATGCCCATCGGTGCGCCAGGGTGACCGGATTTGGCTTTCTGCACCCCATCCATGCTCAGCGCGCGGATAGCATTGGCAAGTTCTTTACGAGAGGACATGCTTGACTCCAGATCGGATTGAACGAATTCCTTCCTGTATAACTATTTAAATCAACAAGTTAAACAGAAATGACAAAATAAATATGATTACAAATGTACATGAAAAACGTAGCGAATGCACATGGAACCGTGAGCAAAAAACAGGGATTTATCGGCTAACGAATCAATGGCGGTTCTTTTGCCAATTGTGCAGTTGATTGCAGCGCCAAACGCCATGTTTTCCAGTGTGTTCGCCTTTCACTACCGTGCCTTTTTGAAAGGTGGTGCAAACAAAATTCACTGCCTGTGGGCTATCGAAAGGAAGACAAATCAGATTTTCCGATCTATTTCTCGATACTATTTTCGGGTAAGTTTATAGCCGATTTTCTTTGGTATTAAAAACAAGCACAATCGTATGGAGATGATTTTTATGGCAATTCGTTCCTCTGTACTGGCGCTGTGTATAGCAACCTTGCTGACCGGCTGCCAGAACTTAAACACCAATACCTTAATGCAATCCGGCGCACAGGCCTTCCAGGCGGCGACGCTCAGCGACACTCAGGTTAAAGCGCTCAGCGACCAATCCTGTGAGCAAATGGATAAAGAGGCAAAAATTGCCCCAGCCGACAGCAAATACACGAAGCGCCTGAATAAAATTGCAGATGCGCTAGGTCACGATATCAACGGCACGCCAGCAAACTACAAGGTTTATCTGACAAAAGACGTTAACGCCTGGGCAATGGCGAACGGTTGCATCCGGGTATATAGCGGTTTGATGGACATGATGAATGACAATGAAGTGGAAGGCGTTCTCGGCCACGAAATGGGTCACGTTGCGCTGGGACACACACGGAAAGCGATGCAGGTCGCTTATGCCGCGACGGCAGCACGTACCGCAATCGGCTCTGCTGGCGGCATGGCCGCCTCTTTGTCACAATCTCAGTTAGCCGATCTGGGGGAAAAACTGGTTAATTCTCAATTCTCTCAATCCCAAGAAAGTCAGGCTGATGACTATTCCTTTGATCTGCTGAAGAAACGCGGTATCAACCGGGAAGGTCTGGCAAGCAGCTTTGAGAAACTTGCCAAACTGGATGCAGGTCATGACAGCAGCATGTTTGATTCCCATCCTTCATCTGAAGGACGCGCCAAACACATTCGTGAGCGTATTGCTGCCGAGAAGTAATCCCACTCGTTGATCAATTCACAAAGAATGCACGTCAGGGCAATTGAAAAAATCTCAATTGCCCGCTAGTCATCCGACCACTATCATCCCCGTCATATTCACTGTAAGCTGTTACATAACAGCGATCTTCAATCACTGTCATTCTCTCCATGATAGGATTTAAGAATTAATAGATAATAAATAGATAGCTATTTTCAATCATAACTACCTTCTGTTCTCTTTTTAAGAAACGATACTCAGCAAATTTTCAGATGCAGGAAGCAGCAGAGAGAATGAATACGGCGGCATACGGAAAAACAGGCAACCCCGATTAACGCAGACATACGCGCCGTAATAACAGGAAGGATGGGGTAACCCCATGTATTTAAAGATAGAAATAAACCAGTAAATCAAGCATACTATGTTAAACCAATAAAAATTTTTCCAGTTTGATCATATAGATATATGATAAAACCTGTTGTTGCTCCCGCAGGTTTCTCTAGAGGCTCCACCTTTTAGCGATTTAAAGGCATTTCAGGATCGCGATTTCTTAATAACTGGATAACATCAGCAGTGATTATTGGTTTGTGGCCACTTTCAGACAATAAACTCATATGTGTTAAAAATCATGGATGTGAGAATTTTCAGTAAATGCAATTTTACCACGGTAGGATTACGGGAAATCCTATCGAGTATTCCTATGCTCTCGATAAAACCAGTCAACAGGTTTACGCTGCAGCAAGGAAAGAAGAAATGTATTTTCATCATTGACGGTAGCAGCGAAGGCTTTGAGGAATACTATGAGTCGATAAGAACTCACTTTTATAATATGGCGTCGTCGTTCGTTATCATCAATAATTCCCCCAATCACCCTCCCGTGTGCATTGACGAGAAAACGATTCTTATTTCAAAATCAGCAGCCATCGATTCTTTTTATAAATTACTCGATTTCGTCCACCTTCACGATCGCCGTTTATTCAGTCCCGTCAGGCTGTCAAAATCTGAATATGCCGTATTCGAGTATTGGTGCGCGGGCTACACAGCGGAGTCGATTGCCGATATCATCGGGTTAAATAAGAAATCAGTATTGAACAGTAAATCAAGATTACTGAATAAATATGGCGTTCAAGATAAAAACTCTTTACTGCTTATTGCTAAAATTATCTTCAAAGACAGCGTCATTGAAGAATTTGATTCCCTTCCAAAACCAGCAACCGATATCAATATGAGTAATTCGCTTATCTGATCGATAGACGAAAAAAGGGATGCTAACAGCATCCCTTTTTACTCAACCAGTCACCCTTATTCTTCATCTTCCAAATAAGTATAGCCGTACAGCCCGGTTTCAAACTCTTCCATAAACTGGGCCTGAAGTTCAGCATCCAGGTCGGTTTCTTTAACCTGATCGCGGAAGCGCGTCATCAGTACTTTAGGGTCAAGTTGCACATATTCCAGCATGTCGGCAACCGTATTGCCTTCGTCAGATTCTTCAATCTCAACGGTGCCATCTTGGAAGACAAACACGTCAACCGTCGACGTATCGCCAAACAGGTTATGCATATTCCCGAGGATTTCCTGATAGGCACCGACCATAAAGAAGCCCAGCAGCGGTGGATTTTCTGGATCGTAAGGCGGCATTGGCATCGTCGTCGCAATTCCGTCGCCATCGACATAATGATCGATCGTACCATCGGAATCACAGGTGATATCCAGCAGCACAGCGCGACGCTCAGGCGGCTTATCCAACCCTTCCAGCGGCAGTACCGGGAACAGTTGATCGATACCCCATGCATCCGGCATGGACTGGAACAGCGAGAAGTTGACATACAACTTGTCAGCCATCCGTTCCTGTAATTCATCGATAACCGGCCGGTGCGCACGATTGCTCGGATCCAGCTGTTCCTGAATCATCTGACAGATACTCAGATAAAGCTGTTCTGCTTTCGCACGCTGTGTCAGATCCAACATACCGTGCGTGTACTGGGTATGCACATCGTGCAAGTCCATTTGGCTGTCATGCAGCCACTCACGCAGTGAACGGCGTTTACCTGGCTGCTTGATTTCCTTCCAGGTTGACCACAGGCTTTCTAACGCACGCGGAGCGTCTTCTTCCGGCTCAGTAGGCTCACTGAACTCATTACGCTCAACCCCAATGATATTGGAAACCAATACAGTATGGTGCGCCGTTACCGCACGGCCAGATTCGGTAATTACCGTCGGATGTGGTAATCCGTGCTCATTACAGGCATCGCCGATGCCCCAAATCACGTTATTGGCGTATTCGTTCAGACCATAGTTCACGGAACAATCAGACTGGGAACGGGTTCCTTCATAATCCACACCCAAACCGCCACCGACGTCAAAGCACTGGATATTCACACCCAGTTTATGCAGCTCGACATAGAAGCGCGCAGATTCACGCACGCCCGTGGCGATATCACGGATATTCGCCAACTGCGATCCCAGATGGAAATGTAACAGTTGTAGGCTATCCAGTTTCCCAGCCTCACGCAGCATTTCAACCAGTTGCAGCACCTGAATCGCCGCCAAACCAAACTTGGATTTTTCGCCGCCGCTGGATTGCCACTTGCCCGACCCCTGAGAGGCCAGACGCGCACGGACGCCGAGACGCGGCACCACATTCAAGCGTTCGGCCTCTTCCAGCACCAGTCGGATTTCGGACATCTTCTCGATGACCAAATAAACCTTGTGTCCCAGCTTTTCGCCGATAAGTGCCAGACGAATGTATTCACGATCTTTGTAGCCGTTACACACAATCACGGTGCGGGTCATGCCAGCATGGCCCAATACCGCCATCAGCTCGGCTTTTGAACCGGCCTCGAGACCCAACGGCTCACCAGAATTAGCCAGTGACTCAATGACGCGGCGATGCTGGTTAACCTTGATCGGATAAACCAGAAAGTAACCACCCTCATAGCCAAACGATTCGCGAGCCTGTTTAAACGCAGCGTTAATCGAACGCAGGCGATGCTGCAGAATTTGCGGAAAGCAGAACAGCGCAGGCAGGCGTTGATGGTTATCCCTCTGCATATCTTTGACCAGTCTGGCCAGATCGACGCGAGCTTCTGGGACGTCAGGATCCGGACACACGCTGATGTGGCCGAGTTCATTGACGTCATAGTAATTATTGCCCCACCAGGCAATATTGTAGGTACGAAGCATTTCGCTGGCATTACGGTCATTCATGGCAACCTCCTGCATAGAGCGCAAATTTTCATGTTTACCCGTCGCTGACGAGCCGTGATGAATCATGTCGTCAGACATAACGAACCTCTTCTTTTTCTAGACTGCTGATCACATCAGTACCTGAATAAACAGCCCACATGAGCATACCTGCAACATGCGGCATCGACAGTGAAAAAACCGGCGTAGTGAAGTATGCCGTCACTTTATTACTCTTATTAGTGTAAAACACGTTGTCGGGCTCCGTGTTACGGGTCGATAAAACTCGTTGTGAAAACCACCGGGCGAACGTGACCAGAAAGACACTAAACGCTTCTGGCATAAAGAATAACAGGCAGGTTAACCAGCCCTGGAGTCCTGTGTCGAATTTAAAGACAGGCAACGTCGAGAAACGGAAAAGAAGGGTTGAGTTGCTGACGCGGTAGCGTCAAAAGGGACATATTGCGAACGCAATATACTCAGTAAACAACGGATCATTAATCCTACCACCTCCACGTGCGCCGCAGGCTATGCGGTCAGCTATCAATAAGAAATTCACCATGTCACGGCGTACACCATACCGCGACAGATCGCCGTTTATACCGACATGCTGCTGGAAAAGCAAAATGAAAATTACCACCAGTCATCTCTTGTAAAAGAAAAAATGGCCGATGATAAAAGGACGATGGCGTGCTAATGCGAAAAACTACTGGCACTGAGACCAAAAGGTGACCTAAAATAGCCATCCAGATGTTAATCCGTCTATACCGATTAACTGATACACTGCTTAACGGCTTTGATTTGAAGGTAAAGAAACTCATGGCTAAACACCTTTTTACGTCCGAGTCAGTCTCTGAAGGACATCCTGATAAAATTGCTGACCAGATTTCTGATGCGGTTCTCGACGCCATTCTGGAGCAAGACCCAAAAGCGCGTGTCGCTTGTGAGACTTATGTAAAGACCGGAATGGTGTTAGTCGGTGGCGAAATCACCACCAGCGCCTGGGTCGATATTGAAGAAATTACCCGTCGTACCGTGCGTGATATCGGTTATGTTAATTCTGAAATGGGCTTTGATGCCAACTCTTGTGCCGTACTGAGCGCGATTGGCAAGCAGTCTCCTGATATCAATCAGGGTGTTGACCGTCGCGATCCGCTGGAACAAGGTGCAGGCGACCAGGGTTTGATGTTCGGCTACGCGACCAACGAAACAGACGTACTGATGCCAGCGCCTGTGACTTATGCACACCGTCTGGTTCAGCGCCAGTCAGAAGTCCGCAAGAGTGGTTCTCTGCCGTGGCTGCGCCCGGATGCGAAAAGCCAGGTTACGTTCCTGTACGACGATGGCAAGATTTCCGGTATTGATGCCGTGGTACTGTCTACTCAGCATTCAGAAGACATTAGCCAGAAAGATCTGCATGAAGCGGTGATGGAAGAGATCATCAAACCGGTTCTGCCTGCTGAGTGGCTGTCTGCCAACACCAAATATTTCATTAACCCAACTGGACGCTTTGTTATCGGCGGCCCAATGGGTGACTGCGGCCTGACTGGCCGTAAAATCATCGTTGATACCTATGGCGGCGCGGCGCGTCACGGTGGCGGTGCGTTCTCAGGTAAAGATCCGTCTAAAGTAGACCGTTCTGCTGCCTATGCCGCTCGCTATGTTGCCAAGAATATCGTTGCTGCTGGTCTGGCCGATCGCTGCGAGATTCAGGTGTCCTACGCTATCGGCGTAGCAGAACCGACGTCCATCATGATCGAAACCTTCGGCACAGAGAAAGTGTCTACCGAGCAACTGACGCTGCTGGTGCGCGAATTCTTCGATCTGCGTCCTTACGGCTTAATCCAGATGCTGGATCTGCTGCATCCGATTTATCAGGAAACCGCAGCCTATGGCCACTTTGGTCGCGAACATTTCCCATGGGAAAAAACGGACAAAGCCGCACAGCTGCGTGAAGCTGCGGGTCTGTAATCCGGCGATGCAATAAAGACTATACCCTAAATAATTCGAGTTGCATGAAGGCGGCGACACAGCGAATCCCCAGGAGCTTACACCAGTAAGTGACTGGGGTAAGCGAGGAAAAATCGGCTTAGCCGATTTGAACGCTGCTTGCAGCGGCCCTTCAGGGCGAGGCTCAGTGATGAGCCGAGTATTGCCAACACACATGCAGCTTGAAGTATGACGGGTATAAGACGGCGAATGAAAATCCGCCGTCTTTCATTCTGATTTCCCCTGATTTCCCTCCGCGTCACCTATTGCGTCTCCCTTCCACTCAATCTATGCTCACAGAAATGAACACTCCCCGAATCCCCATTGCCAGCCATCAGGCTGTGATGCGCTGCCTGCGTGATAAATTGCAGCAGGCCAACCTCACCTTGCAGACGGACTACACCGAACCCACGGTAAGCTACCAACAGCGCGGCGCTACGGCAGGCACGGCCTGGCTACAACATTGGGAAATTCGACTGAATCCCGTCTTGTTGCAGGAAAACCAGCAAACCTTTATCGATGAAGTGGTGCCTCATGAGCTGGCCCATCTGCTGGTTTACGCGCGCTTTGGTCGTGTCGCTCCCCATGGCAAAGAATGGCGCTGGATGATGGAAAGCGTCCTGTGCGTCCCAGCGAAGCGCACGCATCGGTTTGCAGTGCAATCCGTGCAGGGGAAAACCTTCACCTACCAGTGCGATTGCCAACAGCACGAGCTCACGATCCGCCGACATAATCGGGTACTGCGCGGCGAAACAGAATATCGCTGTCGCCGTTGCGGGAAAATCTTACGTCACGATGTAAAAAGCTCTATTTAAAAGGGAATTTCCAGTTTTAAAAACTGTTTTTGCATTTGCCTGCTGACGAGACATCCGGTAGTCTGCCAGCTTTACCGCCTGTGGATTATTTGGAATATGCTACGCAAAATTCTCGCTATCGCCGCCGTTGGCGCGGGTCTGTTTTCGGCTGCCGCGCTGGGTCAAAACATCAATAATTTTTCGCAGGCAAAAGCTGCCGCAGTCGAGATTAATCGAGACGCGCCGGGTTCATTTTACTGTGGCTGCAAGATTACGTGGCAGGGCAAGAAAGGCACGCCCGATCTTGAATCCTGTGGCTATCAGGTCAGGAAAAATGAACAACGTGCCAGCCGTATCGAGTGGGAACACGTTGTGCCCGCCTGGCAGTTCGGCCACCAGCGCCAGTGCTGGCAGGATGGTGGAAGAAAGAACTGTAACAGTGACCCCGTCTACCGTGAGATGGAAACAGATTTACATAACCTGCAACCCGCTATCGGCGAGGTCAACGGCGATCGCGGCAATGCTATGTATGGGCAGTGGAACGGCGGCGCATCCCAATATGGTCAATGTGAGATGAAGGTCGATTTCAAAAATAATCTGGCAGAACCGCCTGCTCGCGCCCGCGGCCAGATCGCTCGTACCTATTTCTACATGCGTGACCGGTATCAGTTACGCCTGTCCAGCCAGCAGACTCAATTGTTCGAAGCCTGGGATAAACAGTACCCGGTCACACAGTGGGAATGTACGCGCAATCAGCGCATCGCCGCGAAGCAGGGAAACCCTAATCCCTACGTTCAACAGGCTTGCCAGCGCTAGTTCGTCTACCTACTATAGCGAATCAGTTTCCAGTAAAACCACCGTCAAATGACGGTGGTTCAGACCGTTGACAAACCTATTTACGGAACGAGAACGGTGGTAATGGGATAGAAGAGTAAAGCGTTTGCGCCATGGATGGCGCAATCCGAGCTTACAGGGACGTACTTGCAGCGCCTTTACGATCTACCCATTATCACCGCTCAGCGAACTCGGCCACTATTAAATGACGGTGGTTTTACCTATTTCTGGCGTTCCTGTGCCGATTAATTTCATTCAAAGGTCTTAATTCAGTATGCGAGTACCACGCATTTTTCATCCCGAGACGCTCCCTCTTAACGGGGGTGAAGTCGACCTGAGCGACGATGCCGCCAATCATGTTGGTCGCGTGTTACGCATGAATACGGGGCAGTCATTGCAGCTGTTTGATGGCAGCAATCATGTCTTTGATGCAGAAATCATCGCGGCTGGAAAAAAGAGTGTGCGCGTTAGCTTCACAGCAGGTAAGTTGGAAGATAAAGAATCGCCCCTACATTTACATCTGGGACAAGTGATGTCGCGCGGCGAAAAGATGGAATTTACCATTCAGAAATCCATCGAACTGGGCGTCAATGTTATTACGCCGCTGTTGTCTGAACGCTGTGGCGTAAAACTGGATGCAGATCGTATGGAGAAAAAAATTAGCCAGTGGCAAAAAATCGCGGTTGCTGCCTGTGAACAGTCCGGTCGCAACTGTGTGCCATTGGTTAGGCCAGCAATGACGCTGGAAGCCTGGTGCGCGGAGCAAGACAACGCGCTGAAATTAAATCTGCACCCACGCGCCACACAGAGCATTAATACGCTGCCGCTGCCGGTAGATCGGGTCAGGCTACTCATCGGCCCGGAAGGCGGACTTACTGCGAGTGAAATTACCATGACCTCAGAACACGGATTCACTGATATCCTGTTGGGGCCACGCGTCTTGCGCACAGAAACCACTGCACTCACCGCCATGACCGCCTTACAGGTACGTTTCGGCGATTTGGGGTAAAGGAGAAAAGAATGATCAAACTCGGTATCGTGATGGATCCGATCGACACCATCAATATCAAGAAAGACACCAGCTTTGCCATGCTGCTGGAAGCACAGCGCCGTGGTTGGGAACTGCATTATATGGAGATGAACGATCTCTATATGCATGCTGGCGTCGCACGTGCCACCACCCGACGCCTGAGCGTCCAGTACGATTACGACGGCTGGTACGATTTCTCCGGCGAACAGGATATTGCGCTGGAAGAATTGGATGTAGTGTTGATGCGTAAAGATCCACCGTTCGATACGGAGTTCATCTACGCCACCTATATTCTGGAACGAGCAGAAGAGAAAGGCACGCTGATCGTCAATAAACCGCAAAGCCTGCGCGATTGCAATGAGAAGCTCTTCACCGCCTGGTTCCCACATCTGACGCCTGATACGCTTGTCACGCGTCGCGCAGACAAACTGCGCCAGTTCCATGAAAAACACGGTGACGTCATTCTTAAACCGCTGGACGGTATGGGCGGCGCGTCTATTTTCCGCTTGAAGCAGGATGACGCCAACGTCTCTGTCATCATCGAAACCCTGACCGAACACGCTACCCGTTACTGCATGGCGCAAAACTACCTGCCCGCGATTAAAGACGGCGATAAACGCGTGCTGGTGGTCGATGGCGAACCCGTTCCTTACTGCCTCGCCCGTATCCCGAAAAGCGGTGAGACACGCGGTAATCTCGCAGCAGGTGGTCGCGGTGAAGCGCGTCCACTGACCGAAAGCGACTGGCAAATCGCCCGTGACGTCGCACCGACGTTAAAAGCCAAAGGCCTGATTTTCGTCGGTCTGGATATCATCGGCGATCGCCTGACAGAAATTAACGTCACTAGCCCGACCTGCGTGCGTGAAATCGAAGCAGCCTACCCGGATGTGTCTATCACCGGGATGCTGATGGACGCCATTGAAAAACGTCTGGCTGCTCGTACTCGCTAATAGCAGAGCACCTGACACGCCATCCGGCCCGCGCAACACGGGCCGTTTCTCCAACGCTGACGGATATCGATAAAAATACACAATGAATTTACAGCATCACTTCCTCATTGCTATGCCAGCACTACAGGACTCTGTATTTAAACGTTCGGTGGTCTATATCTGCGAACATAATGAAGACGGAGCCATGGGGCTGATTATCAATAAACCGATGGATCAGTTTTCAGTGGAAAATGTGCTGAAAAAGCTAAAAATAGATCCAACACCGCGCGATCCCGCCATCCGACTAGATAAACCCGTTTTTATCGGTGGCCCATTGGCAGACGACCGTGGTTTTATCCTACATACCCCCTGCCCCGGATTTGGCTCCAGCATCAGTATTTCTGAGGACACCATGATCACCACCTCAAAGGACGTGCTGGAAACGTTAGGTACACCCAAACAGCCGAAAAATACGCTGGTCGCCTTAGGGTATTCCGCCTGGGAGAACGGCCAACTGGAAGAGGAATTGTTGGAGAATGCCTGGCTGACGACACCAGCCGACAAAGACATTCTGTTCCACACACCCATCGCAGAACGCTGGCGAGCGGCAGCCAGAAAGCTGGGCATCGATATTCATAATATCTCCACCGAAGCAGGACATGCCTGATGAGTAACAGAACCCTTCTTGCCTTTGATTTTGGGACAAAAAGTATCGGCGTTGCTATCGGCCAGGAAATTACCGGTACGGCACGCGCCCTGACATCGTTCAAGGCACAGGAAGGGATACCCGACTGGCAAAAAGTGGAGAAGCTGCTGTCAGAATGGCAGCCCGATCTGGTCGTCGTCGGCCTGCCGCTTAACATGGATGGCACCGAGCAACCGTTGACGGCACGGGCGCGAAAGTTTGCTAATCGACTACATGGCCGCTTCGGCGTCGCTATTGAGCTACACGATGAACGGTTGAGTACGGTGGAAGCGCGTGCCGATCTCTTCGAACGCGGCGGCTTTAAAGCGCTGGATAAAGGTAGCGTAGATGCGGCTTCTGCGGTGATTATTCTGGAAAGCTGGTTCGAAGCACAACGTTAAAAAACGCGTTTTTACGGTGGGCTACAAGGATGGCGTACTGAGTAGCACGCCATAAGAAGTCATCCCGAGTTGGCAGATACACCACCAACACGAGACAGCGTTAATTAGGCATCGGGAAATTCACGGATGAAACGTTCGACGTCATCAACCATGGATTCTGTTCCCACAAAGAACGGTGAACGCTGATGCAGTTTCTCTGGCGTGATATCCAGAATACGGTTTTTGCCGTCGCTGGCTTTACCGCCTGCCTGCTCCGCCAGAAACGCCATCGGGTTGCATTCGTACAGCAAACGCAGTTTGCCTTTCGGATAGCTTGCCGTGCTCGGATACAGGTAGATCCCGCCTTTCAGCAGGTTACGGTGGAAATCTGCGACCAGTGAACCGATGTAACGCGACGTATAAGGACGCTGCGTCTCTTCATCCTGCTCCTGACAGTATTTGATGTATTTCTTCACGCCGACAGGAAACTTGATGTAGTTCCCTTCGTTGATGGAATACATATTCCCTTTTTCAGGGAAGCAAACTTTTTCATGCGAGAGACAGAATACACCGAGCGAGGGATCGTAGGTAAAGGCGTGAACGCCATGACCCGTGGTGTACACCAGCATGGTTGAAGAACCGTAAACAATGTAACCCGCAGCCACCTGCTGGCTACCCGGCTGCAAGAAGTCCGCTTCCGTGACGGAGGTTCCCAGCGGGGTAATACGGCGATAAATAGAGAAAATCGTACCGACAGAGACGTTCACATCAATATTCGATGAGCCGTCCAGCGGGTCCATCAGAACCACATACTTGGCATTTTCCGCCTTATCACCTTCAAAGATAACAATTTCATCTTCTTCTTCAGAGGCGATACCTGCCACTTCACCACGCGCTTTCAATGCAGCTTTCAGTTTCTCATTGGCATACAGATCGAGCTTCATCTGCACTTCGCCTTGAACATTAGAAATACCGCTGGCTCCCAGGATATCAACCAGACCTGCTTTATTGATATCACGGTGAATAATTTTGGCACCCAGTTTAATAGCAGACAGCAGCGCGGTAAGCTCACCTGTGGCGTGAGAGAAATCGTGCTGTTTTTCGACGATAAATTCGCCTAACGTTTTCATAACACTATTCCAGAATCTACGGATGAAAAGCGGTTTCATTTCTGCACCGCCAACGTTTGCGCATGCAGTGTAGCCCAAAGAGAAAGTGAGTACCTAGTCAAATCCATTTCTTATGCCGGATTCATAGCGTTAGAATGTGACGCAGACTCACTGTGAAGATGGAAAATGTATGCGTATTCATATTTTAGGTATCTGCGGCACCTTTATGGGTGGCCTTGCCCTGCTTGCCCGTTCACTGGGGCATGACGTCACAGGCTCAGATGCGAATGTTTATCCCCCCATGAGTACCTTACTTGAAGAGCAGGGAATCACGCTGATTCAGGGATACGATCCAGCACAGCTCAGCCCCGCACCTGATTTGGTCATCATCGGTAATGCGATGACGCGTGGAAACCCGTGCGTTGAGGCCGTATTGGAACAGGGACTGCCTTATGTTTCTGGCCCACAGTGGTTGCATGATTATGTGCTCCGCGATCGCTGGGTAATCGCCGTTGCGGGAACGCATGGCAAAACAACCACCGCGGGGATGGTCACCTGGATTCTGGAGGATTGTGGCTATCAGCCTGGCTTTGTGATCGGTGGTGTTCCCGGCAACTTTACCGTTTCAGCACGGTTGGGTGACAGTCCGTTCATGGTGCTTGAAGCCGATGAATACGACTGCGCATTCTTCGACAAACGCTCCAAATTTGTACATTACTGCCCAAGAACGCTGGTACTCAACAACCTTGAGTTCGACCATGCGGACATCTTTGACGATCTTAAAGCCATTCAGAAACAGTTCCACCATCTTGTGCGACTGGTGCCAGGCAGCGGGAAGATCATCCTGCCCACCAACGACCTTAATCTCAAGCAGGTAATGGGAATGGGATGCTGGAGTGAACAGGAACTGGTCGGCGAAGAAGGCACATGGCGTGCGCAAAAAGTGGCAATCGATGCCAGCCAATATCAGGTTTATCTGAATAATGAACTCGTCGGTGAAGTCCATTGGAAGCTGGTGGGTGAACACAACATGCATAACGGGCTGATGGCGATTGCTGCCGCTCACCATGTCGGTGTGCTGCCCGCGGATGCCTGCCGTGCGCTGGGCGGATTTATCAACGCGCGTCGTCGCCTTGAGTTACGCGGTACCGAGCATGGCGTCGCGGTTTATGACGATTTTGCACATCACCCTACCGCAATCCTTGCGACACTATCGGCACTGCGCAGCAAGGTGGGGGGGACAGCCCGTATTTTGGCCGTACTGGAACCCCGCTCAAACACCATGAAATTGGGGATGTGCAAAAACGAGTTGGCCCCGTCATTAGGCCGAGCCGATGAAGTTTTCCTCTTCCAGCCAGCCCATATTCCGTGGCAGGTCGTAGAAGTTGCGGAAGCCTGTGTACAGCCTGCACATTGGAGTGCGGATATCGACACGCTGGTAGAAAACATCGTCAAGACCGCACAGCCGGGCGACCATATTCTGGTAATGAGCAATGGCGGCTTCAGTAACATCCACAATAAACTACTGGATGGTCTGAAGAAAAAAGCGCAGAAGGCGAAAGATGCCCAAGAGAATAACGCGTAAGGTGCTGCGACGGCTAAGCGTTAGATAGCAAAAAGGACGGGAATCCCGTCCTTTTTCATATTCGCATCACTCGTTAAGAGTGGCTTAATCAAGCGTCGAACGGATCGCGCAATACCATCGTTTCGCTACGATCTGGGCCGGTAGAAATAATATCAATCGGCACGCCAGTGACTTCTTCGATACGTTTGATGTAATTCAGCGCAGCCTGCGGCAGTTTGCTGTGATCTTTCACACCAAATGTGCTTTCGGACCAGCCCGGCATCGTTTCGTAAATCGGCTCAAGACCTTCCCAGCCCTCAGCAGCCAGCGGAGTGGTATCCACTTCGGTGCCG
The DNA here is from genome assembly GCF_004137795.1 of Pectobacterium zantedeschiae. Classification (GTDB taxonomy): domain Bacteria; phylum Pseudomonadota; class Gammaproteobacteria; order Enterobacterales; family Enterobacteriaceae; genus Pectobacterium; species Pectobacterium zantedeschiae. Next base: position 170,017 of record NZ_NWTM01000002.1, on the reverse strand, counting down.
TTCGGCAGGCGATAGCCTACGCAGATCTTAATTTCTTTCAGACCGTCCAGAACATCCAGCTTGGTCAGGCAGAAACCTGACAGCGAGTTGATTTGTACCGCACGACGCACGGCAACCGCATCCAACCAGCCGGTACGACGACGACGACCCGTGGTCGCGCCAAATTCGTTACCTTTCTGAGACAGGTGCTCACCGACTTCTTCAAACAGCTCCGTAGGGAATGGACCTGCACCCACTCGGGTAGAGTAAGCTTTAACGATACCCAGCACATAGTCTACATAGCGTGGACCCAGACCAGAACCAGTGGCAACGCCGCCCGCAGTGGTATTTGAGGAGGTCACGTACGGGTAGGTACCGTGGTCGATATCCAGCAGCGTACCCTGCGCGCCTTCAAACATGACGAAATCGCCACGCAGGTGCGCTTTGTACAGTAAATCGGAAACATCAACGACCATAGCCGTCAGAATGTCAGCAATCGCCAGCACGTCGTCCAGTACTTTCTGGTAGTCGACAGCATCAACTTTGTAGTAGTTAACCAGTTGGAAGTTATGGTATTCGACGATTTCTTTCAGTTTGACAGCAAAGGTTTCTTTATCAAACAGATCGCCAACACGCAGGCCACGACGAGCAACTTTATCTTCATACGCAGGGCCGATACCACGACCCGTTGTACCAATTGCTTTCGCGCCACGCGCTTTTTCACGCGCGTTGTCTAATGCAACGTGATAAGGCAGGATTAACGGACAGGCTTCAGAAAGCAGCAGACGCTCGCGTACCGGGACGCCACGCGCTTCAAGCTCCGTCATTTCTTTCATCAATGCGTCAGGCGCCAACACAACACCGTTACCGATGATGCTGACAACATTTTCACGCAGAATGCCAGAAGGAATTAAATGAAGGACGGTTTTTTCACCGTTGATAACCAGCGTGTGGCCAGCGTTGTGACCACCCTGATAGCGCACAACATATTTAGCCCGTTCAGTCAGCAGGTCAACGACCTTGCCTTTACCTTCGTCACCCCATTGGGTGCCCAGTACGACGACGTTCTTACCCATTTCAAGAATCACCAGGTTGCTTAAAAAAGGATTCTAACATCTCATTTGGATGCTTTCAGTACTTTTAGCACACGGTTGCGCACATTTTTCCGCTTAATTTTAGCCACCCATCCGGCTACGCAACATGTAGTAGATCACGCAGCCCGCAACGACTATTCCGCCGCCAAAACGGCGCAAAATATTATCCGGCAACTGCGCGATACCCAAAATCATCCGCCGCCAGAGGCGGGGAAATAGCAGCGGACCCAATCCTTCGAGCACCAAAACCAGCCCGAGCGCCAGCCAAATCGTTGAATTCATAACAACCCCTTTTCCCGCCCCGAGAACGAACAGGACCAAACCCTTTGATGTATCTCTGCCAGAAAACGGCAAAAAAAAGCCCGGTGCAATAAACCCGGGCTTGATGAAAGACGTCAGTTAATAGCTATCAGCGGCGAGGTGCCATGCTGCTATCCGGTGACTTCATGTAGCGGAAGAAGTCGCTATCCGGGCTGAGAACCATCACGTCCTGATTATTACTGAAGCTACTTTCATACGCACGCAGGCTACGAACGAATGAGTAGAAGTCAGGATCTTCACTGAATGCATTCGCAAACAGTTTCGCCGCTTCGGCATCCCCTTCACCACGAGTGATACGCCCTTGGCGCTCGGCCTCAGCCAGAGTACGGGTCACTTCATAGTCTGCCGTTGCTTTCAGCTTTTCAGCCTCTTCCTGACCTTGTGAACGGTGGCGACGTGCTACTGCTTCACGTTCTGCACGCATACGTTGATAAATCGCGTCAGACACTTCTGTTGGCAGGTTGATTTGCTTAATCCGCACATCGATAACCTCAATACCCAATGCAGCCATGCTGTTAGGGTTGATGTGAGGTTCGTTGCTTGTTGTCTCTTTCTCAACACGCGCAGCAGCAGAAGCAATCGCGTTATCGGCTTCGGTCGTTTCACCCGTACCGGTATTCAGCGCTTCACGCACGTCAGACATCAGTTGACCACGTGAGTCGGTAACAATGCCTTTTACATCCAGACGACCAATCTCAGAACGCAGACGGTCACTGAACTTACGTTTCAACAGTACTTCAGCTTGAGAGATGTCACCACCGCCCGTTGCCAGATAGTAACGGCTGAAATCGCTGATACGCCATTTGAGGTAAGAATCGACAATCAGGTCTTTCTGCTCTTTAGTGATAAAGCGGTCAGCCTGGTTTTCCATGGTCTGGATACGTGCATCCAGCATTTTCACTGAGTCGATAAACGGAATCTTGAACTGCAATCCCGGTGCATAAATCAGCGGCTTGTTTTCGTCATCACGCAATACTTTGCCAAAACGCATCACAATGCCGCGCTGACCTTCCTGCACCACAAACAGTGACGCATAGACCACCATCAGTACCAGGATCAGGATAAATAGTAAGGGCTTACGCATCGATTATTCTCTCCCTACTCGAGTGAAGTCATCACGCTGCGCATTTGCTCTGCGCTGATCCATGATATTTCCATTGTTACTGCTGCGCGTTTGGTTGCTATTTGCCGCACCGCTGCTGTTGCCAGGCAAACGCAGTGGGGTTGCGCTGCTGCTATTATTACTTTGCGTATTTTCACTGCCTTGTCCACGCAGCATCTGATCCAACGGCAGTACCATCAGGTTACTCCCCTTGTCGTTGACCAGCACTTTACGGGTATGGCTCAGCACGCGCTCCATCGTTTCAATATACAAACGCTCGCGGGTAATTTCCGGTGCAGCTTTGTATTCCGGTAATACTCTGGCAAAACGGGCAACTTCACCCTGAGCTTCCAGAACAGTACGGGTTTTATAAGCGCGAGATTCTTCCAGAATACGTTGCGCCTGACCGTTGGCACGCGGCTGCACTTCGTTCGCGTACGCTTCTGCTTCACGAATATATTGCTGTTCGTTTTCACGTGCGGCAATCGCATCATCAAACGCGGCCTTAACTTCTTCCGGTGGACGCGCGGTCTGGAAGTTGACGTCCAGCAGCGTGATCCCCATGTTGTACGGACGAACGGTTTCTTCCAGTACTCTCTGGGTATCCGTACGCACAATGGTACGGCCTTCCGTCAAAATTTTGTCCATCGTGTACTTACCAATAACGCCACGCAGCGCACTGTCAGTTGCCTGACGCAGGCTGTCATCAGCATTGGTTACGCTGAACAGATATTGCTCAGGCTGTGTGACACGATACTGCACGTTCATTTCAACGCGCACGACGTTTTCATCCGATGTCAACATCACACCCGATGTCGCCAGTTCGCGTACCGATTCAACGTTCACCGCGCGAACAGAATCGATAAAGGTCGGTTTCCAGTTAAGACCTGGCCCAACCAAATGGCTGAACTTACCAAAGCGCGTTACGACACCGCGTTCCGCTTCTTTAATGGTATAGAAACCAGTAGCAGCCCAGATGACAACCGCGGCGACGGCAGCGATACCGACGATCCGGCCACCCAATGCTGGGCCGCCAGAATTTCCGCTGTTGCTTGAGCCAGAATCTTTTCCGCCACCCAGATCGCTGAGCTTTTTGCTCAGTTTACGGAAGATGTCGTCCAGATCCGGCGGCCCCTGATCTCGGCCACCTTTATTATTATTTCCGCCAGAGTTGCCGCCATTATTGCTGCTGCTCCCCCACGGGTCGCGGTCTTGTCCGTTATTACCGGGCTGATTCCACGCCATGTTTTAGCTCCATTCTTTATGATAGGTGTTCTTCAGGTTCAATATCCCAGAGTCCGTCAGACTATTTCGCCGTTCAGACTGTTTTTGCCAGTCAGGCAATATAGTCCATCAGTTCCTGCTCTTTTTTGCAGAGGCGGCGCCAGTCAGCAATCGGCATACGAATAACCAGACCAATTTGCCCATCCTCTTCAATCCATTCTTTTTCTATTGCCTGAAGCTGGTAAAAACGACTACGCAAGCGTCCTGCCTGCGGGGGAAGGTGCAAGGTATATTGTGCGATTTCCCCGGAAAGCCGCTCAGTCAATGCCTGAAATAGCAACGCAATACCGTCACCAGTCTGTGCTGAAAGCCAGACCCGTACCGGTAGATTCTCTTCGTTGCGATCGATACGCGGAACAAAATCATCCAGCATATCAATCTTGTTCATTACCAACAGCGCAGGTATTTCATCCGCCTCGATTTCCGCCAGTACGTCATTAACCGCTTCAATATTCTCGTCAAGACGAGGGTCGGCGGCATCAACAACGTGCAACAGCAGTGAGGCCTGACGTGTTTCCTGTAATGTAGCTTTAAACGCAGCCACCAAATCGTGGGGTAACTGCCGGATAAAACCTACGGTATCCGCCAGCACTGTATCACCGACATCATCCACCTCAATGCGGCGCAATGTTGGATCCAGTGTGGCAAATAACTGATCGGCAGCATAGACGCCCGCCGATGTAATCTTATTAAACAGCGTGGATTTACCCGCGTTGGTATAGCCCACCAGCGAAACGGTGGGAACATCGGCGCGAACCCGTGACCGGCGCCCCTGTTCACGCTGTTTTTCTACCCGCTCAAGACGCGACAGTATCTGACTGATACGGTTACGCAATAAACGACGGTCAGTTTCAAGCTGGGTTTCACCCGGGCCCCGTAAACCGATACCGCCTTTCTGGCGTTCAAGGTGCGTCCAACCGCGAACCAGTCGGGTCGCAAGGTGGCGCAGCTGTGCCAGTTCTACCTGTAATTTCCCCTCGTGAGTACGCGCACGCTGGGCAAAAATATCTAAAATCAATCCGGTACGATCGATCACACGGCACTCGCACAAACGCTCTAGATTACGTTCTTGAGCTGGCGTCAGGGCATGATCAAACAGCACGACAAACGCGCCGGTTTCTTTTACTACCTGAGCAATTTCTTCGGCTTTACCTTCCCCGACAAAATACTTGGGGTGAGGAGCCTTACGGCTACCAGTAACAACCTGCAAAGATTCAATACCGGCAGAAGAAACCAGAGATTCAAACTCCAGCAGATCGTCAGTATCTCTATCTTGCGAGAAAAAAATATGAACTAATATGGCCCGTTCACCTGATTCATAACGGTCAAACAAGCGAGTAACCTCTTAAACGAGCAAAAAACACCACAGCGAAGGAGCCGAGCGATGCGTCCAGCTCTCCCACGCCGTGGTGAATTGACAATACGCCTTATTCGGCGTCATCAGCATCCTGCGACTGCTGCTGAGCAGTCGTGTTACTACCGTGATAGTTGTTGCTGCCGCCAGGATTGTTGCTATGGTGAGAGACTGGGCGAGAAGGAACAACTGTAGAGATGGCATGCTTATAAACCATCTGACTTACCGTGTTTTTCAACAAAATCACGAACTGATCGAAAGATTCGATCTGACCTTGCAGCTTAATACCGTTCACCAAATAAATCGAAACCGGAACACGTTCACGACGCAAAGCGTTCAAGAACGGATCTTGCAAAGATTGCCCCTTAGCCATTCTATATTTTCCTTATTTGTATGTTGTTTGTAACAAAGAACCCTATGGCTCTAAAATAACGGTGTAAAAAACTTGCACGCTGAGACTCACCGATTGTACACAATCACCCAACCTATGCACTAACAACCTCGATTACCTTGTCCAGTGCTTCAGTCGGTTTTTCGCTATCCAGCCAGCACACATCATCCCAACCGCGTAGCCAGGTCATTTGCCGCTTCGCTAGCTGACGCGTCGCACAAATTCCCCGATAAACCATTTCATCGTAATCAATTTCACCGGATAAATATGACCACATCTGGCGATAACCAACGCAGCGAATAGAGGGCATATCCGTATGAAGGTCGTGCCGGTCAAACAATGTCCGGGCTTCCGTCTCAAAACCCGCCGCCAACATCTGGTGAAAACGCTGTTCAATTCGCTGATGCAACAATTCACGTGTCGCCGGGGCGATAGCAAACTGATGAACCTGATAGGGCAGCGCGTCGCCAGACGTTTTTGTCAGTTCAGTTAAAGTGTTACCTGAAACGAAAAAAACTTCCAGTGCTCGCGAGAGTCTCTGCGGATCATTTGGATGAATCCGAATTGCTGCTACCGGATCGATCTCACTAAGCTGCCGATGCATCGCTTCCCAGCCGATTTCTTTTGCCTGTTCTTCAATGCGTTGTCGCACTGCGGCATCGGCTGATGGCAGAGGAGAAAGCCCCTCAAGCAGCGCCTTGAAATACAGCATCGTTCCCCCTACCAGCAGAGGAATGCGCCCGGCAGCGGTAATATCCGCCATTTCGCGTAGTGCATCACGGCGAAAATCAGCCGCAGAATAGGACTCTGTCGGATCGAGAATGTCGATTAACCGATGCGGTGCCTGTGCCAGCTCTTCCGCACTCGGTTTCGCCGTCCCAATATCCATATTTTTATAGATGAGGGCGGAATCTACGCTAATCAACTCTACTGGCAAATATTCTCGTAGCGACATCGCCAATGCCGTTTTTCCTGACGCCGTTGGCCCCATGATAAAAATGGCAGGTGGCAACGGCGCGTTTTCTACATCACTCATGCTTTAAAGCCTGGATGGCATCATGGATGTCCATCATATATAAAAGTTCAGACGGCGGCGTTTTCGCCAGTTGCGGACAAAGCCGCTCGACATCCGCCAGTAATTGTATGGCCTGAGAATGGCTCCAGTTTTCCTGTTCGCTCTGCAATCGCATTGCCATCCACGATGCCAATGCGCTAGGCTCCACCTGCTGTGTCTTAACCGTCTGATAGTTAGCCAGATAGCCTATCAGTTCGGAGATCAAGTTTTGTAAATTTTGTTGGCGCAATGGTAAAGGTACGGCACGCAATGTGGCACGTTGTGACTCAACCAATACATCAATACCAAAACGCGTCAGCAAATCATGGTGGGCAGACAAGACGTTCAATTCGGATTTACTCAACGTCAGGCGCTGAGGGATCAGTAACGGCTGCGCTCGCAGCCCCTCATCGGAGGGTGTCAACTGCACGACTTTCAGATAGCGCTCGGCAACAGGAAGCGACAGCATCGCCAGCCCCTTATGGTACTCCAACAGCGCGTAGCACGGTGGATAAACCGTCAGTATTCGTCCAAAACCATTTGATTGGCTTTCCAGCGGTGACTCAGCTGGCGCGCGTTGCTTATTATTGTTGGCTGCGGTGTCCGGTGCGGTGCGATTCGAGGACGCGTCATGCACTACCGTGGAGGGTACCACTACGTCCGATGACATCACGCTATTCGACGGTACGGAAACCTGCTCGCCAGACGGCGGTGGTGTATTTGTTCCGTTATCCGTCGGTTGCAGCAGCGCCTTATACAGATCGCCCTGCTTTTTCTGATACGGATTCTCCGGCTGGTAGCCAGAATAGGCAGATTCTCGCGCCTGACCGGAATGACCTGTGCGTGGAGCTTTCCCGCCATACGACGGCGAATTATCGGTACGCGACGGCTGAGCAAAATGGTTTTCACCTGCGGCAGGACGATTTTCCTGCTGCCATTGCACGGGCTTGCCTGTCTCCGGCTCTGTCATACCAAGCCCCGGTGCAGAAGCCTGCTGTAGAACGGACATCACAGCCTGATAGATAAAGTCATGCACCAACCGCGCCTGATGGAACCGCACCTCATGCTTGGCGGGATGCACATTCACATCAACCTGATGCGGGTCGATCTCCAGATACAAAACATAAGCGGGCTGCTGATCGTCGCTAAGCTGATCCTGATAAGCCTGTCGGATAGCATGATTAATGAGCCGATCACGCATCATGCGCTGATTCACATAGCAATACTGCATATCAGGCAGCTGTTTTGCACCGACCGGATCGGCGACCCAGCCATGAATGGTGAGATCGCCATGTTGCCATGACACCGCGAGCGCATGCTGTAAGAAGGTCGCTCCGCAAATGCTGCCCAAACGGCGTTCATATTGGCTTTTATCTGGTGCGGCACGATACTGCCGTATCAGCTTACCGTTATGATGTAGCGTGATGGCGACATCAAAACGTGCCAGTGCAATGCGGCGTACGACCTCATCAATATGGGTGAATTCGGTTTTCTCCGTGCGCATAAATTTACGGCGGGCGGGCGTGTTGTAAAACAGATCCAACACTTCCAGCGTGGTGCCCACAGGATGAGCGGCTGGTTTGACCGTCACCGCCATATCGCGCCCTTCGGCGTAGGCCTGCCAGGCCTCGGATTGTTCGGCAGTGCGTGATGTCAGAGTTAAACGGGAGACAGAGCTGATACTCGCCAGCGCTTCGCCGCGAAATCCCATGCTAACAATCGCTTCCAGATCGTCGAGCGTAGCTATTTTACTGGTCGCATGACGCGCCAGCGCCAGCGTTAACTCATCCTTTCCGATGCCCGAGCCATTGTCACGAATGCGGATCAGCTTCGCACCGCCGCGTTCTATGTCGATATCAATTCGGGTCGCCCCTGCATCCAGACTGTTTTCCACCAGTTCCTTCACGACCGAAGCCGGGCGCTCAACCACTTCTCCGGCGGCAATCTGGTTAGCCAACTGCGGTGGCAGCACCTGAATCGGCATGGCGTATCCCTCTTACTATCCTCAATCTATCGACATCGCCAGCATGAAGCATCAGGCGGACGGTATAATTAGCGTTTGCCCCAGTTGTACCGAACCAGAGCGCATATTATTCGCCTGTTGGATCTCTTTCATACTGACACCGTAACGCGCAGCAATCGCACTCAGGCTATCACCCTTTACAACCTTATGCTTCACTGGTACTGCCTTTTTGGGCGTGGGCGTTGATGCCGTCTGCTTCGTTCCTGTTGCAGGAATATTCAAACGCTGTCCAACCCAGACGATGTCTTTATTTAACTTATTCACCTCACGCATAGCCGCGAGACTGACACCATAACGTCGGGCAATGGAGGAAAGCGTTTCGCCACGTGCGACAGTATGACGCGTATTGCCAGTACTCGCTTTCGCCGTCGTTACGCTGCTGCCCGATGTCGCTGTATCATTTGCCGCCGACTGTAGTGGGCGGCTTTCCTGCTTTGGGAGAGATTGCATCGGGTGCGTTTGGAAGTACCCCCTCAGCCCTTGATAAATCGCATTGGCGATTTTTTCCTGATAGTCGTTACTCCCCAACAGCCGCTCTTCCGAAACATTGGTGATAAACCCGGTTTCCACCAGCAGAGAAGGGATATCTGGCGAGCGCAACACACCCAGGCTGGCGTGCTCAGGACGTCGTTTATGCAGCCCCCCGACGCGCTGAAGCTCACGCAGCACCTTGGTCGCGACGTCATACCCGACGCGCTGGGAATGGCCAAATTGCAGATCTAGCACCGCCTGGCTGAGGTAAGGATCCGCGCTGCTGTTCGCCAGCAAATCGCCCGCTCCGCCCAACAGTTCAGACTGTTTCTCGTGCTGTTCCAGCCAGTTTGCCATTTCACTGTTCGCCCGTCGGTTGGACAGCACCCACACAGACGCGCCTTTGGCATTACGGTTCGGCGCAGCATCCGCGTGAATCGACACTAACAGATTCGCGCCCTGCTTACGTGCCACATCAGAACGCCCCATAACGGAGATAAAGTAGTCACCGTCGCGCGTTAATACGCCTTTAAAAGCCGGATCGTTATTCAGTAAAGTTTGTAACTTACGAGCGATAGAAATGGTGACATTTTTCTCACGCAGCCCGTTCGTGCCAATCGCACCAGGATCTTGTCCCCCGTGGCCGGCATCAATCGCTACAACGACCCGTTCATTCCCCTGCCGGGCAGGCACTCGGGTCGATGACGAACTGCTGTTTACGACAACAGTGGGTTTGTTAGTAAACGGATTTTTTGCAGGTTCTGCTGGCGCACTATTTTGCTGCCGTGCAGCAGGAGCCGTGGAAGCGGCTTGCACCGTTTTCGCTTTATCACCAGTGATGGTGAAAACAACAACGTATCCAGCCCCCTCTTTTTGCGTAACCGCTCGAGTCTTGGCCGCCTGAGTCAAATCCAGCACCAAACGCAGGCTTTGTGCGTCCTGCGCGTTGCTGGTTCGCACACGTTTAATCAGATTTTGCCCGCTGAAATCCAACGGCACCCCCTGAATGACGCCACTCTGACGAATATCAATGACCACTCTGGCCGGGTTACTGAGTGGGAAGAAAGCATAAATAGGCTGACCGCTAAAGCTCAGGCGCACCGTGGCCTGACCCGACGCATTGTCTACCTTAATATCTGACAGGTTGGCAGCCCACGCCGACCCTGCCAGCAACAGCCATACGCCAATGAACAGCTTAACCATACGACTCATCATGATTCTGTTGTTCCTGGCTGAAGAGAAAAACGTTGTAACATTGCATCTCCCGCCGCAGAGACAGCGGACAATTCTGCCTGTCGGCCCTGATCCTGATAACGCAAATGCAGTTCGATATCCGCATCGGGCAGCACACCAGCCCCCTGCTGCGGCCATTCAATCAGACAAATGGCATCTTGCGTCAGATAATCGCGGATCCCCATAAACTCCAACTCTTCTGGATCGGCCAGTCGATAGAGATCAAAGTGATAGACAGCCAGTGGCGATAACGCATAAGGCTCTACCAGCGTATACGTGGGGCTTTTGACGTTGCCCTGATGGCCACGCGCCTGTAGGAACCCACGACTAAACGTCGTTTTCCCCGCGCCGAGATCGCCATAAAGATGGATAACACAAGCACCGTCACAGGCTTTCGCCAGCGCCGTGCCTAATGAAATGGTTGCTGCCTCATCCGGCAGAAGTAAGACTATTTTTTTCATTCTACTGTTCTAAAAATATCTATTGTTCTAAAAATATCGGCTCTGGAAACACCCGCTCGGGATTCACATAGCGGAACAACACAGGCAGTAAATCGGTTGCCAGCATACCTCGGGTACCGCGCTGTGCCGCCAGCCAGTCGGCCGCCGCACCGTGTACGACACATCCAGCACAGGCAGCATCATACAGCGGGAGCTTTTGCGCCAGCAAACCGCCAACGATACCTGACAGCACATCACCCATGCCACCGGTCGCCATACCGGGGTTTCCCACATCAGCAATAGCGACCTCTGCTTGCCCGCTGGCAATCACGGTTCCTGCACCTTTTAATACGACAACACCGCCATAGCGTTTTACCAACTTTGTCGCCGCAAGTAAGCGATCACTTTCAATATCAGACACGCTGCAATTCAATAAACGTGCCGCCTCACCAGGGTGAGGTGTCAGCACGCGATTCTGCCGCTTATGCGGATTGATTGCCAGCAGGTTAAGTGCATCTGCATCCCATAACATCGGTTTGTTACAATTCTCTGCCAGGCGCAGCGCATTTTTAGCCCATTCATCCTGCCCTAAACCAGGCCCAATCACCACAACATCAGCCCATTCCAGTCCCTGTCGCAACGTATCTGTCGTCAATTCTTGCACCATCAATTCCGGTCGAGCCGTCAGAAATGCCGATTGATACTGCTTGTGAGTAAGTACTCGCACTAAGCCTGCACCGCTATGTAAAGCCGCATCGGCAGCCATCAATGCCGCACCACCTAAACCCGAGTTTCCCCCCACCACCAGCAGCCTACCGTTATCGCCTTTATGTTGTCCGGCTGGACGAGGCGCCAACCATTCGGGAAGTTGCGCTGCGCTCAACCGACGTATCGGCGCAGTTTGGCCTTTCAACCACGTTTGCAACCCTAGCGAGGAATAATGGAGTTTCCCAACTTGCTCACGGGCACGACCAGTCAGTAGCCCCGGTTTCAGCGCGATAAACGTCACCGTCTGCGCCGCGCAGATCGCTACGCCAGCACAGGCGCCAGTTTCAGCATGTAAGCCAGAGGGAATATCCAGTGAAATAATAGGAGCGGGATAGGCATTCGCCTGCATCATTAACGTGGCATAAGGTGGGCGTGGTACAGAGGAAAGGCCGGTACCCAATAGACCATCAATAATGAGATCGATCCCTTCTGGCCACGGCGTATCAACATCATCCTGCGCACTAACGTCTTCAACACGACCGCCCTGATCCAGCCAGCGCTTCCGAGCAAGACGGGCGTCATCAGGCAGCGGCCTATCGCTGGCGCAGGCAACAACATCTACCTCAATACCCGCCGCCAGCGCTAAACTAGCAACCACATATCCATCGCCGCCATTATTGCCGTGTCCCGCCAGCACCCGCCAGCGTCGGGTGGAGGGATAGCAGTGACGAGCAATCTCAAATGCTGCTTCTCCCGCACGCTGCATGAGCTCCCACAGAGAAAGCCCTGATTCACGAGCCGCTCTCCCCTCTTCATGGCGCACCCAGTCGGCATAAAACACCGAATCAGGTAAGCTGGCTTCTGCCGTATCCAGACGATAAGGCTCACTGGCGTTATGCATGTTGTTCTCCATCAATGGCATGGAACATGCATTTCAAGTTAGCAAGGTCTGCCGCGGTTCGCCAGAGAGAACGGGCAGACGATTAAGGCGTATTAGCGAGAAATTTCAGGCAGCGAGGCAAAGAACTGTTCGATCCGCTTTATCGAGTATTGCAGCGTTTGTTCACTAAAAGCGCTTTTTAATACATCAAGCACACCCGACATAAAACCAGATGGGGCAGATAAATCGATATTGGCAAATGGATTGCTTATTTCTGCGAGCTTAATCTCATTAACCTGCCGGACGGCATTATTCTGATACTCACGCCCCCATTCAGGATGGGTAATCGCAGCAGTACTGACGAAGTTAATAAATTCCTCTAACCCTTTTACGACGTCGCCGGACTCCATCGCTTCCCGATAGCCTTCATAGCGCTTCGGTTCTTTTTCCTTCATGATTTCTCCCCAGTCCACCTTATATTCGGTCGTTCCGGGTATATATGAAGGCGGGGTGTAATAAGAGATATTACCTTTTTCATCCGTCGTACGCGTCTGCGAAATCGCGGCGATTTGCTTCATCGTATCCAGAAAGGATGATTTCTGATCGTCATTAATATAATGTTCGGCGAGATAAGCAGCCTGAGAAAGCCCCAACGCTAGCGAAGCTTGACGCGACTCCCCACTTACCACTGAGCTATTCATGAAATTTTCATCGATAATACGATAGACCGCCTGAGACACCTGCTCGGGCTGTCCAGCTAATGTCTGTGATAATGCATTATCGATATCAGAAGAGAAAAAACGGCGGGCAGGCGGCGATGTGATATCGTCTTGTAACTGTTTCCGCCCTTCCTGACTGATTTGCACCTGTTCAAAAGTCGCCTTCTCCGATGGCTCAACGGTGACCATCTGTGCAACCTGCCGCTGGTTAACATCAATACGAATATCTATGTCTTTATTTACAATACGATAAGCAGAAAGCGATACGGTTTCCATATCATATTCCCAGAGTTTTATTATTGGATATAGCGTGGATGTTTTTCTATTATCGGTATTAGACGCAACAACCTTATGGTTTCTCTATCCTCCCTACTAATACCGTGAACTGCGCGTCTCAGAGATATTCTGACTTTATGGTAAAATCAGATAATACGGTGCATTTTTACGGTTTCTCATGTCATACCCCTACGATCTCAATGAATTAGCGCAACACATCAAGCAATGGGGACAAGCATTGGGATTCCAGCAGGTCGGCATCTGCGACACCGATCTGTCCGCAGAAGAACCACGGCTTCAGGCCTGGCTGGATAAGCAATACCACGGAGAAATGGATTGGATGGCGCGCCATGGCATGCTGCGGGCACGTCCGCATGAACTATTGCCCGGCACACTCCGCGTCATCAGCGTACGTATGAATTACCTGCCCGCCAAAGCGGCATTCGCGAGTACGTTAAAGAATCCAGAGCTCGGCTACGTTAGCCGTTATGCACTGGGCCGCGATTACCACAAACTATTACGTCAGCGTCTAAAGAAGCTTGGCGATCAGATTCAGGAATACTGTGGTGAATTGAATTTTCGCCCATTCGTCGATTCCGCTCCCATTATGGAGCGTCCTTTGGCTGCAAAAGCCGGGCTTGGCTGGGTTGGTAAACACTCACTAATATTGAACAGAGAAGCGGGTTCCTGGTTCTTTCTCGGTGAACTGCTCATCGATCTACCTCTGCCCGTCGATCGGCCACAGGAAGAACAGTGTGGTCGCTGCGTCGCCTGCATGACGACCTGCCCAACCGGCGCGATTGTCGCCCCTTATACCGTCGATGCCCGCCGCTGCATTTCCTACCTGACTATCGAATTGGAAGGTCCGATTCCCGAAGAGTTTCGTCCGCTGATGGGCAACCGCATCTATGGCTGCGATGATTGTCAGCTGATTTGTCCGTGGAACCGGTTTTCACAGCTCACCGACGAAGCTGATTTCAGCCCGCGTGCTGCGCTGCATACGCCGGAGCTTCTGGCATTGTTTGGCTGGAATGAAGAGAAATTTTTGCGGATTACGGAAGGATCTCCGATCAGACGCATCGGCCATCTCCGTTGGCTGCGCAATATCGCCGTCGCACTGGGGAATGCTCCCTATCAGGATAGTATCGTGCTGGCACTGCAAACCCGTCTGGGTGAAAGCGAACTGTTGGACGAACACATCCACTGGGCGATTCACCAGCAGTTGGAGCGCCGCGCGTCACTGGCAATTGACGTCCAATCCACGCAAAAAAAACGACTTATTCGTGCAGTAGAGAAAGGATTACCGCGCGATGCGTGAGCCACTCAAACGGTTGTCATCAGTTTGTCGTACGTGCTGTGAATAAATAAAAAAACCGTTGCCAATCAACTGTCACAAAAAATACAAGTGATCGTCATAACGTTTTATAAGTGAAATTTATAGATAGATATCAATAAGATAGCTTACTGTGTTTTATCAACAACATAGCGTGATTAATAAATAACCAGCGAACAGCCTGTGGATAAGTCTGTTAAGAAGAATATGATTTTTTGTATTAACTGATAAAAAATGGTGTGAATTGAGGCAGTGCTAACGCTCGAAATACGGTGCTGTGTAAAGCGTAAAAAATGGGGCACAACATAGAGCGGCAAGCATTATGAATTTCTTATTGTCCCTTGGCAAGGGCTGAGCTCTAATTTTTACAACCAAACGGAAAATTTTAAGACGAAAAAACGCGACGATACCTCTTTTATGAGATATCGCCGCGCGGAAAGTAAAGATTGTCGTCAGAACAACAGGAGAAAGGCGAATGTGTGCCACTCTCCTATAGGCAGATATTACGCACGAGTTCTGATTAGGTAATCAAATGCGCTCAATGACGCTTTTGCTCCTTCACCCGTCGCAATAATAATCTGTTTGTACGGCACCGTCGTACAGTCACCAGCAGCAAAGACACCTTTCACGCTGGTTTCACACTTGGCATCGATCTCAATCTCACCGATGCGGTTTCTGGCTACGGTACCTTCCAACCAGTGAGTGTTAGGCAACAGGCCGATTTGCACGAAGATCCCTTCCAGCGGTAAATCGTGTACCGTATCGGTAATACGATCTTTGTAGCTCAGGCCTGTTACTTTCTGTCCATCACCTTTCACTTCTGTGGTCTGCGCATTCAGAATGATGTCAACGTTCGGCAGGCTGCGTACCTTCTCCTGCAATACCGAATCCGCTTTCAGTTCCGGTGCGAACTCAAGCAGCGTGACATGTTTCACCACGCCAGCCAGATCGATAGCTGCTTCTACACCGGAGTTTCCTCCGCCAATCACTGCGACGTGTTTGCCTTTAAACAGCGGGCCATCGCAGTGTGGGCAGTACGTTACACCACGCGTACGATACTGATCTTCGCCGGGGACATTCATGTTTCTCCAGCGTGCGCCAGTCGCAATGATCACGCTACGTGCTTTCAGCGTCGCGCCGGATACGGTGATCACCTGATGCGGTTTACCCGGTTCGCCGCCGGGAATTAAGGCTTCGGCACTCTGCGCGTCGATGACATCGACATCGTAGTCGTCAACATGGCTCTTCAACGCCGTTGCCAGTTTGGCACCTTCCGTTTTAGGAACGGAAATGTAGTTTTCGATATCGACGGTATCCAGCACCTGACCGCCAAAGCGTTCACCGACCAAGCCCGTGCGGATGCCTTTACGCGCCGAATAGACCGCCGCTGCCGCGCCTGCCGGGCCGCTACCGATGATTAACACATCATAAACGTCACGCTGGTTCAGCTTCTCAACTTGTTTAGCGCCCGCTCCGGTATCGATTTTAGTCACAATCTCAGCGAGGCTCGTCCGCCCTTGACTAAAGTGTTCGCCGTTCAGGAAAACGGTGGGGACACCCATGACATTGCGGCTTTGAATCTCATCCTGGAACACGCCGCCGTCAATCGCGGTATGGGTGATATTTGGATTCAGAACCGCCATTAAATTCAGCGCCTGCACCACATCCGGGCAGTTGTGGCAGGACAGCGAGTAATACGTTTCAAAATGGAACGAACCGTCAAGATTACGGATTTGATCGAGTAATTCTTTCGCTTCTTTCGACGGATGTCCGCCCACCTGCAATAACGCCAGAATCAGGGAGGTAAATTCGTGCCCCATCGGCGCACCGGCAAAACGCGGACCGCTCTGGGAGCCTGGATTAGTAATCAAAAAAGAAGGCTTACGTGCTAGCTGGCCATTCTTTTCAACCAATGTATTATTTTCAATAAAGTTTACCTGATTAGACAACTCGGCGATCTCGGTCAGCAAGGTTCTGACTTCAGCAGATTTAGCGGAATCATCCAGAGTCGCAATTAACTCAACAGGTTTGGTTAATTTTTCCAGATAGGCTTTCAACTGGACTTTCATCGTATTGTCGAGCATCGGTCGTCCTTAATTAGGTAAATTGGTACAAAGGCAAAATCATGCAGGGTGCAGGCCCGAAAAGAAGCCGGGCCATAAAATTCGGGTGCATTGCACCCGACAAAAACAGCCATGTTTTCCACGGCTATGTTTTCCGAGGTGTTAGCTTAGATTTTGCCAACCAGATCCAGAGACGGGGCCAGCGTAGCCTCGCCTTCTTTCCACTTGGCTGGGCACACTTCGCCTGGGTGAGAAGCAACGTACTGAGCCGCTTTCACTTTGCGCAGCAGGTCAGATGCATCGCGACCAATACCTTCAGCCGTGATTTCTACCGCCTGGATGATGCCCTGTGGGTCAACGATGAACGTACCGCGGTCGGCCAGACCTTCGGCTTCACGCATGTTTTCAAAGTTACGCGTCAGTTGGCCTGTTGGGTCACCGATCATGGTGTATTTGATTTTGCCAATCGTTTCAGAGCTGCTGTGCCACGCTTTGTGCGTGAAGTGGGTGTCGGTAGAAACAGAGTAGATTTCCACGCCACGTTCTTGGAATTCGTCGTAGTAGTCAGCGACATCACCCAGTTCGGTCGGGCAAACAAACGTAAAGTCAGCCGGATAGAAGAAGAACACGCTCCATTTGCCTTCGATGTTCTTCTCAGTCACTTCGATGAATTGACCGTCTTTGAAAGCCATGTTTTTGAATGGTTTAACTTGGGTATTGATTACTGACATCACTTTATCCTCATGTGTTTTCGCATGTGGCTAAAGTACAGAAATGTGATCGCTATCACCAATCCGTTGTCTTTATCGAATCAATAAGTAATACCTAACTTGACACCGAGTCAGGGATACGTGATTTCCATATTCTGATCTCCGATTCTGATTGTCTTAAAGCGTGGCGTAACAACCTCACCCGTCAAATCAATAGCAAAGAAGCAGGCAAGCTTCTTCTATTGGTTTGAAAACAAGGTAGACGAACGGGTTACGCTAAGATTCAATTCATTCAAAATATCCGCGTTAAATTGTTAGCATTAAATATAATTCAATGGAAATTATTTTTAAATAAAACATCACTAAAATAAAATAATAATAAGCTCAGTAAAATAGCGAATTTAATATATCAATACGAATCACAAATCTATTTAGACATAACCACAAAGAACTAAAGTTATTTCATTAAAATGCCGATTTTATATAAATACCCATATCGCGGTTTGTCTGAGTCTTATGGCTACAGCGCGCAGATGCTGTATTCCGCCCTATGGCATGAGTAAGGATAGATAAAAGACTGTAGCCTCAGATGAAAATACATGGAGTTTTTGAAGTGAACACAAAGAAAATATTCTTATCTTCTATTGTTGCAACAGCACTGTTGGCATCCGTTGCTGCTAATGCAGGCCCGAAATTCAATGTGACATTTAAGAACTTAGGCTCGGCCTCTGCTCCAGCCGCAATATTCTCACCGACGACAGCGGCAGAAGTATTCTCACAAGCGAACGCCTCCCCCACACCATTGGCTTCGGTCTTTGGTGGGCAATCAAATGCTTATACAATCTCTAGCCCATACAACGACGTAAGTTCAATGCACGTTCGCTACAAGATTGGAACGAAAGTCTGTCAATTTGATATGACCTATACTGTGAAATATGTTCTGGGGAATAAAATCCCACAATGGACGAAGAGCACAACACCAAGTAACGGTGCTCGATGCGATCTGCGAGTCACTTATGCCAATGTCACAACTTATGATTCAGATGTTGAAATCACAATGAGATAAAGCCGCTCGCGTGAAACATTTACATGAGTAAATTGGATAAGCCACCTTTTAGCGTGGCTTATCCTTCAGATATCAGACTGCTACCTGGAAACCTGAAGATGATTAATCTAAATAACCTTCCCGCCACCAAAGGCATTGATGTTAAAGACACTGCGAAAACAAACTCATCTGCGGTAACAGGCAACACCCCGAATAAAACGACGTCATCCGTATCCTCTAGTGAATCAGTAGAAAAAGATAAAAGCAGCGTATCTTCTCTGGCAAGACAACTAAGCGATGCAGCAACACGTGCAGAAGCGAGGGATAGCAGCAATAACCGAGGCAAACTGGCATCGTACGCACATTCGGTCATTGAGGAGTTGGCTGGTAGCAGCTATGAAAGCCGCCGAAAAGCGCTGGCTGAAGAATTACCTGATACTGACGATCCACAGTTACTTGCTCGTGCAAAGCAAGCTAATGATTTCGCTAATGGCCGCGGCTCAAACCCCTTCAAAGGACTATCTCGCGATCAACTCTCACTCATTATTTATGACGACGGCAATACCTTTACCGTCAACGAGCGTAGGGCGGCATTACATGAATCAAACGAAATAGAAAGCGCCTGGAGCCATAAAGTCGTCGCGCAAAGCAAGCAAGAATGGAATCAAGGGGAATTTAAACAAACAGAATTCTTCAAACTCGTTCTGAAACACTACGAAGGCTTACCGTTAATCGAACAGGTACAGGCTCCCGCCAACTACGAGTCTCGGCTCAAACACCTGATAGAGATGGATTACAACTTTGTGACCGGTGAGTCAGGAAAAAATACCAACTCGCTGAGCAGCATGCTCGATTTACTTTTGCCACGTAACGCCCAATTAGACGGTAACACGATGACAACGGAAAATGCTAAATAACGAGTCCCCTTGCTGATAATTTTCGAGGAGGGTATTCAGGGGATACCGATAGCAACCCTGTGCTTATTTCCTGAACACCCACTTCTGACGCAAAAAATAGAAACCGACAGACTCACATTACCGTTCTCACAATTACCGCTTCTGGCAACGGGTCATGCGCCTTAGCAGATAATTAGGGAATCAGCACTTCACCGGCTTCCAGTCCATAGATTTCCACACCCTGCGCCACCGATTTCCCCAGTGTCACATTGATTCTCTTTGGCAGGACATCAGCACCTGAACGATAAATGACATAGGTATCGCCATTATCACTGGTATGTACAGCCTGTGCAGGCACAGCGATACCTTGCGCATTACGATAGACAATAATAGCCAGCCGTGCGCTCATACCCAGCCGAATGTTTTGCTTTAAGTCCGCCAGCGGGGTATCAAGCGACACCACCACATCATAGTAAGCACCGCTGCCTGATATATCAGCAGCATTAGCCTGCATATCAATCGCGGCAACCTTTCCCGTGAGCGTTTGTCCGGCAAAACCATCTCCGCTCACGTTAACCGCCATTCCTTCTTGCAATTGATGCAGGTCAGTCTCTTCTACCCGAGTCGCCACCTGAAAGTGGTCCTGTGCAATGACGCCAAACAGCGGCGCGCCTTGGCTAACCAGCAAACCGGGCTGGATGACCACAGGCTTACCGTTGTCCGGTGTCGCCGGACGCACCACAAAACCGCTAAACGGAGCCTTGATGGTCTGTCGTTCAACCTGAGCAGCCAGCGTCTGATAGCGTACCTGTGCGTTGGTTAACTCCATCTCCGCAATCTTGCGATCTTCGCCATTCCCACGCGCCAGTACCGTTCGCAGATCCTCTTGCGCCGCGACCAAATCTTGCTCCTGCGAACGACTTTGCTGCTTTAATGTATCAACTTCCATACGCGCGACGATGCCACGTTCAAACAGCGCCTGTGTATCCCGCAGATTGGCTTGCGTATTGCTAAAAGTAGATCGAGCTGAGCTTACTGCACGTCGCGCACGTGATACCTCAGCGCTTTGCTCCCACTGCCTAAGCGATTGCACCTCACGCTGCGTCTTGAGCACTTCAGCCTGCGCCTGACGTAACTGAATCTCAATTTGCCCAGGCTCCAAAACTAGTAACGTTTGCCCTTGCTCGACACGTTGCCCCTCACGCACCAACACTTCACGGATAACACCTTCAAAAGGAGCTGCCAGCGTTGTCTGCGTCGCAGCCTGGATTCGTCCAACCAACCCTAATTGATTCTCCAGTAACTGCTTCTGGACGGGCAGCCATTGTCCCTGAGAAACGTTTTTCTGCTCACCCGAACGCCCTACCAGCAGCCAAATAAGCACACTAAACGTCGCGATCAGCGACAATACAATAAGGTGATGCCGACGCAGGCGAGACAGAAAGTCATACCTAATCATTGAGTGCAATATCCCAGCTTTGTAATGTGGTGCCCAGCGTCTCATCCAATTCAGCCTGCGCATTGAGATAGCTGATAAGAGCATTAAGACGAGCGTTTTCAGCGTTGCGTAAATCGTTCTCGAAACTCAGCACTTGAAAGTTACTGGAACGCCCAACCGTGAGCTTTTCTCGTTCAATTTCCAGCTTACGGCGTGATAAATCGCGCGCTCGTTGGGAGATCTCAAACTGCCGCCAGCGCGTACCAATATCACGCACCGCATTGGTGACATCACGCTCAAGCTGCTGCCTGACGTCATCCAACTGAATGTGCTGATTACGTACATTAACTCGCGCTTGTACCTCAGCCTGACGCGTACTCAAATCACCGATAGGGATCTCCACCTGAACGCCGACATAATTCTCCCAGGTTCGCGAGGTGCTGCTCTGTGCTGCGCGGTCACGCACCTGACTCGCGCCCCCAATCAACGACACATCCCACAGGCGATCATTACGTGCCACCGCCAGCCCGAGCGCCGCCTGCTCGTTAGCGATGATTTGCGCCAGATAGGCGGGCCGCGATGATTCAGCTTGTTGTAACGCCTGTGCAGCGTTGACATCAACGCGCTGTGCTTGCATGGATTCCGTTGCCACAATTAGAGAATTTAAATCCAATGCCAGTAGTTGCAGCAATGCAAGGCGCGCCATGTCCAGCTGGTTTCTGGCTTCTTCATACGCCAGTTCCTGCGTGGCCACTTCAGCCTCAGTCTGCACGATTTCAAATTCAGCCATACGGCCTGCGGCAATCATCGCACGGTTGACGTCGACCAGTTGTCGCGCACGCGCTAATGCATCACGAGCGATTTGCAGTTGTTCTTGCGATCGGAGCAGTTCCCGATAGGCGGCAATAATCTGCGTAATGGTCTGCGAAACGGTGGATTTTAGCGCAAGGCGATTCAGTTGCTCAATCAGCTGTGCAATACGAAACGGCGCAGTAGTGACGTCTTTACCGGCCCCGCGCAGCAAAGGTTGAATAACAGTGATATTGGCACCATCGTTGCGCGACAATCCGGCGCTATCAGCCAGCGTGTGGCGGTAGGTCCAGCCAAGGCTAAAACGGGTGCCATAAGGCGTGAGCAATGTCGATGTCGGCGTCAGATTGCCCTGCCGATAACGATCGCTTTGATTACGATTGGAAAGATAGCTGCCCGTCAGTGACAGTTTGGGAGTAAAACGATCTTCCGCAACACGAAGATCAAATTTCTGCGCGATACGATCCAGATAGGCGCTGCGGATCGCACGATTGTCACGTAAACCAAGATAAATGGCATCGCTCAGTGTGAGATCGATTGTTTGTGCATTCAGCGATGTGACTACTGCTGGCTGCCCCTGTCGCGTCGCCTGAGAAGGATTCAAAGACGTTTCTGCATATCCTTCACGAGCAGAAAACAAAATAAGTAAACACAGGATAGATTTACGCATCGCGTAGCGCCTGTACGGGTTCGAGCCGAGCCGCCGTCATCGCAGGATTAAGCCCAAAAAACAGGCCGATCGCCAGTGAACTGCCAATACCAAGGGGGAGTGACAATGCCGAGAGCGAAAACGCTGACCAATCTGAAAAAAAGACAAACAGCCACGCCGCTACGACGCCACACACCGCCCCAATCAGGGCTCCGCAAGCGGAAAGAACAATGGCCTCCAGTAAGAACAGCCCGGCAATATCGCGCGGTCGCGCGCCCAACGCCATACGAACACCGATTTCACGACGCCGTTCAGACACATTCATGACCATGACGTTCATCACCCCAACTCCGCCTACCAGCAGAGAAATCCCTCCCAGTCCGGCCAACAACCATGAAAACATCCGTGACTGCTGCGCCATTCCTTCCAGCAACTGCTGTGGGATTTGCACATCGATATCCAACTTCGGCATCAGAGGCGCCAAATAATCCTTTAACCGTGAGCCGGTTTGCATCAGCGTGCTGCTGCTGCTGCGGGCAATCACACTGACGATCTGTGGTGTTGGCATGACACGGCGCATACCAGAGATAGGCATCAGGATAGAGTCATCCACGGAGACAGGAACCAGAGGATTGTGTCCCTGCGGTTGCAGGGTTCCCACAATCTCAAACAAATATTCGCCAACCTGCACGCGCTCGCCTAAAGTCGCCACGCCGCCTTGCGATGCCCATTGCGCTGCAACATTCGCACCCAGTACGATGTATGTACTTTGCTCATCGAAATCACTCAGGTAGCGGCCTTGCGCGAGCTTCAACCCTAATACTTCAGACAATTCAGCCCTACTGCCCACAACCATGGTGCTCAGTGAACGGCCACGTAATCGCGCCTCAGTAGAAGTAACAATTAACGCAGTTGCCGCCTTAATATCAGGCAGATTTCGTCGCAAAGCGGGAATATCCAGGTCAGCAGGAGCCGAACCGTTAATATGACTTCCTACTCGATTCTGAACGGTGGCGACCAGAAGATCGCTGCCCATTCCTCTGAATACGCCCAAGGCTTCAGTTTCCGCGTTATGGCCAACGTTGAGCAAAGCGACAACAGAACCGCACCCTACGGCGATCCCCAGCAGAGCCAGAACCGCCCGCCGCCCCAGAAGAATAAGGCTGTTCAACGGCTCAAGTAGACGCTGTTGCAGTGAAGGGCCATAGTGACATCGCTGCGCCTGACAATCTTCCATTCGTAAACGAGGATCAGGCATGATTCACCTCATAGACTCGACCATCTTGCACCTGAATACGCCGAGCCATACGACAGGCCATGCCTTCGTCATGCGTCACCATCACGAGTGTCGTACCCTGTTCGCGGTTCAATATCAGCAATAGTGTGATGATGTCATCAGCCGTTTGGCTATCAAGGTTGCCAGTCGGTTCATCCGCGAGAAGAAGTGCTGGTTCCCCGACCAGTGCGCGTGCAATCGCTACCCGCTGACGTTGGCCGCCAGACAAGTCGGCTGGCCGATGGTGACTTCGCTCAGCAAGGCCGACACGCGCCAACTGTACTTGCGCGGCTTGCCGAGCGGCCTGCCGAGACGCGCCGCGATAGGTCAAGGGAAGTGCGACGTTATCCAACGCATCCAGACGCGGCAGCAAATTAAAACTTTGGAAGACGAAACCAATGATCTGATTGCGCATGATGGCGCGTTCATCGGCATTTGCCTTGGCCATATCTTTCCCGGCAAGCAATAACCGCCCGGAAACGGGCTGATCGAGTAAACCGATAATATTGAGCAAAGTACTTTTGCCAGAACCCGATGCACCAACGATAGCGCAGCTTTGCCCAGCAGGAATGGACAGTGAAATATCATGAAGCACCGATTGAGAAGAAGCACCGGTACTGTAGGTGTGTGAAATACCTTGTAAACAGATCAGATTCGTTACTCTTTCATTAGACATCCTTGCCTCTTATTGATCCCCTAGAGCATCACATGAACCGAATTATCCTACTGTTTGTGCTTTAGGAAAAGCCGCCTAAGGTGCTTTCTCCGTCATTGGCCAGTTTCCAGACCATAACGGCATCGTCAATCGATGCAAGCGCCAAATAAAGATGGCAATGCCTCTAATGACTTAACGACCATGACAGCAGAAGACTTTAATCGTTTTAATGTGACGATAGCCAAAGTGTTGGCACACCGGTTTCAGAAGGTTAATGATGATGTTTAACAGAAATACCATTTAGCTATGGAAAATATCGGCGTTTAATGAGGTTAAACGAAATAGCAGACAGTGATAAAGCCGGATGTCAGAGTAAGAAAGGGAGAGTAATGAAGAGGATGAAGAATTTTGGAGCGGGAAACGAGATAGTCATTTCTCACTCAATCGGCTGATTCAACAAGGATTTTCGGTACACCTTGTTTGTTTGCTGGCTATATTGTGTACTAGGTTGGGGACGTTGGCAAGGTGTCTCTGACCTGCTCCCCATTGATGAATACATCTGTGATGTTAGCGCATCGGCTTTTCGCACTGAATCTGTTCGCGAGATAGCTCCTTGTCAGCTACGAGCGAAAACCGAACGTTGCGATAATATCTACTAAATACGAAAAGTTCAGCTTGTGAATATAAGCAGCATTTTTTACAAATTTAAATCTATATCTTCAGGATGCTTTATTGGATTTTTGTTTCTAATATCAATAATGACCTTGGCTAATTCCTTATAAGTCTCAGGTATCTGAGACACTGAAAGCATCATGTTTTCAGCCAATTTTATTTTATTTATAGAATCAGGACGTCCACCATTGAATGAAATGAATTGTGCTAATTGAGATAACCACGACTTGGTTGTATTAAATGTTTTTTCAAAGTCATTACGTCTTGATAAAAAAGAATTAGCTATGACATTTTTCTGAAAACAAGCTGCTAAAAAGCAATCTTTAGGAAAACTTTCTTCAAATGCTCCTCCTAAAGAGCCATCACGATAACAAACCATAGGTCTAAATGGTATTTTAAAGTATGTTATCAATGGTGTATTTATTTTATTTATTTTCTTTCCTTCATGATCATCATCATATGTTACTATTATTGGTCGATCATGGCTCAATGTTTTATTTAGAAGTCTTATGGCATGTTTTAAATTACCTACCCCATTGTAATTAGCAATTACAATGCCAAGTTTATCAAAATCTATGCCACATTTTTCAAGTAAGGGTTGAAAAACAAGTTCTTCGCACTCACCTTCGACAAAAACATAAATACACTGTTTTTTTGCTTCATTCTTCATTACTTCTTGAAAGAGAAGCTCATTTAACATTTCGTCGTATTGGATGTCCTCCATTGTTGTTCCCACTAACTGACTCCTCTGAGAGTTAATCCCACTCGCTATTGAAAACCGAAAATACTGCGAAAAATGTATCCTACAGAGCCTAAATATTACCATGCCCCAAATCAATTAACATCTGAATTGACCAGCCCCCTAAGGCGTTCGCAATGTCCGCTTCTGGCAGGAGCGGACAAGCTAACTGAGCTAAAGGTCCGTTGTGAGCGAAAGCGGACGTTACAATCGCAAGAATGCATGTGTTAAATGGAAATGAATAATTTCTCTTAATGGAATATTTACATTACAATTAGATGACCAATAATACTAAATGCTATCTAAGGCAGCGTTACAGCACTTAAAGAATAAACGACCAAACTTTGTTAACTCAATAAACCACATATCATATTGACCAGCCGTAAGTTCTCTCCAGCTATCCCATTTTTTATTTGAATAGTCGTTACTATATTCCAGAAGGCCTAACTCGTTAAGATGCTCAATGTAAATATAAAAATTTTCTGAATAGTAAAGCTCTTCTGGTTTTAGTGCCAGATCTAAAAGTTTAGTTTCCACATCATGAATGGGAAATGTCACGTCATTCAAAAACACCTCCCTTTCCGTTTGGCTTACCGGATCCCAATTCTTTTTATCTCTGACATAAATAGAAGGTGTTTTTTCAGATAGGCGCAATAAGAATAGTGCTTCATCAGATGAAAGTTGCCCGATGATTGGCAAAAATGCCGGATGTGCTTGATGTGCTCTTTCAGTGTCCATAGAAGCAGTCAACAATTCGACGTAAAGTTTTCCGACTAAGGACTCGCAATCATGGTGCTTGAGCTTATCGGCAATGTCCAACACCAATCCTTCGGGTGGCACAACACGTCTTTCTTCCGGCACTTGTTGTAATGCTTTCGAAAAACCTCTGTCGACTCGATCTTGTATATATGCTGTACATTGGATAGGAAAAGTAACAAGCCGCAGTGTTTTGGCAAGATCCTCGCCAAATCGGCCAAACTGCTTCAACATCGGTTGAGAAGAGTCGTTATATAGTTGGAGCCAAACCTCTTTTGGGATTGACTCTATTAGCGCCATTGTTTCCTTTTCCATATTATCCTCGTAAACATCGTTAATAACATAAGATTACTCGAATGCACTATATTGATAATATTACATTTATTACTAGATTTTTATACACATTTAATGACCTGTTCCACGCTAATTAATGCAATACGAACTGAGGAATGTCCGCTCCTGGCGCATAGCCGCCTGCCGATTAGATTGCGCTCAGATCAGCGAAAGTACCAGATCAAGTATGATCCAGTACACTCCGATTTATTCAACAACACTCTACAGCGCTTTCCCATAAACCCGCTGCACATACCGCCCTCGCACATCTCCATGCCCTAAATCCATCGACACCAGCGCGCTGACTTCCCGGTTGCTGAAACCCTGCCGCCGGTAATAACACATCGCATCCTGTGCCCATGCGTAACGCAGGCTGTGCGGGGAATATTGCCCCTTTAGCCCTGCCAGAGCGGTTTGTGAACGCCAGCGGTTCATGGCGCTTTTTAGATCCGGTTTATCAATCAGCCGACCGTTGCAGGTAGCGGCAACTGCCAGTGCCTGATTCACTGTCTGCGTTAACGTTTCCCGATCCAGCACCCACGTTTGTCGTGGCCGTCCGCCTTTGGTGCCGAATACCACCGTCAGTTGTTCGTCGCCTCGCTCCAGCGCGGTAGCCCATGTCTTGAGCGATTGCGAACACTGCACCGCTTCCTGCGATCGCAGGCCCATCATTCGAGCCAGTTGTAGCGTCAGCGCGAGTCCAGTGTCTTTCTGTTGCAGGATTGCCAGCGCCGCCCGATAGCGCTCCGGCTAGCCCCACTCAGACCTAACGTCTTGTTGCTCAGCCGTTCCGCATCCGCCAGCTTAGCCCGCCCGGCAATGCGCAGCATTACCCGCACTGCTGCCATTTCATTATGCAGCGTGTGCAGTGTAATTCCCTGTTCTAACCGTTCGGCGATATAACATTCGATATGTTTTGCCTTCAGATGCTGCGCCGAGCGGACCTGAATATTCAAAGACCGCAGATGACCGGCAAGCCGCTCTGCAATTTTTAGCCGGTCATGAACCGTCTTATGACTGCCGCCAGCCTGTCGGGCCAGCGTCTGCATCGCCCTACTTAATCGTGACATAGAATCTCCCCTATTCTTAATAACCTCTGTTCTCCGGCGCACGGCGATTTACGACACGGATTTACCGTGCCGCACTGAACAATACCTGTGCGCCGGAGCGGCAGCGGTTGAGGTATGACGGAGATATCGGTTATGCACTCGGTGCAGCCGCCTGCATCAGCAGGGTAATCCCCTCAGGCTGAAAGCCTGCCTCAGGTATCGGTTCAGTCCTCCTCTGATAAGTGGGTTGATGAGAATTGACGCAGAAAATATGCGTCAGATGACAGGTCGCGCCGGAAAGCGCTGTGGCGTAAGGGCTGGCGCAGAGATCGTTCGCGGCGTCACTTGCAACGGCTTTCCGCCGTGTGAAGTGACGCCGCTGCCTCATGGATAAGCTAGGCTGAGGCAGCAAAAGGCCGCAGACGGTTGCGCCAGCTATAAGGGGTGTTGTACGCATCAGTGCGTATGCGAAAAGCCATTGCTTCACGAAGAATAAACAGGATGCAGCCCTAAGGCGTTGGGACAAGTGAGCTACCATCGCCACAGCGATCACCCGCAAACTGGTAGCGGGACGGGTTGGGAGCCGACCACACAGGCTGGGCCTGCGCGTTGCCTTGAAGGTCGTGGCAACATGAGAGTGCTGCGTGCAGCAGCGGTGTGACACTGACAATCTACTGCGCCAAAATCCGTATATCAAGCGGCTAACGCGCTGCGCTTGTTGGCTCCTTACTGGATCTCTATTCCATAGAAATCCAGTAAGGAGCGTCTAAATCCACTAACAGGATGAAAAAAATTTGTAAATTTTCGCCGGGTGGGTTTTCAATCCACCTCTCCTTCTCCGCCCTGCCCTCGCCCGATATCCTGATAGCGTGAAGGCCAGATCTCTTCCGGTTGTTTTTTCAGTGCATCAGCAATTAAGCGCTCTCCCTTCGGCCAGTGTCGCGTCAGCGCATTCGCCAGCGTGGAAGATGCCAGCCCCGCCTCTCGGGAAACCGCAGCCAGCGTTGTTCCCTGCTTTCTCAAAGATGCAATGATATCAGCAGGATGCCAGTCATTTTTATTCATCGCTCTAACTCCTCTCCATAACGAATCTCATTAATTATCCCGTTTTGGGATAATCAAATAAATGATTGATATTCGATTTTGGGATATCAGTCAAGGTTAACGAGATGGCGTCAATTTATTCAGAAGAATATCAGAGCGTTATAAAAACGCTTCGGGCAGCCAGAATCAGGAAAGGCATCAGCCAGCAAAGTCTGGCCGAAGCGCTAGGCCGACCGCAGTCGTTTATCGCTAAAGTCGAAAATGGTGAACGCAGGCTGGATGTTGTGGAATTTGCCTGTATCGCGCATCTGCTATCCATCGATATCGCCACTGTCTTAGAGAAAATAATTAATAAAAAACAATTAAGTAGACATAAACCCTGACCAACCGCCAATGCTGTTAATCCTATTTTGGGATAAATCAATCCGTCATTGATAGTCAATCCGGTCTTTCTAACGGAATTGATCAAATGGCTTCCATTTACTCCGATGAATATCAACGTGTTATCAAGGCGCTACGCGAGGCGCGCATAGAGAAAGGGGTCACGCAGGAAAGTCTGGCTCAGGCGCTGGATCGCCCTCAGTCGTTTATCGCCAAGGTCGAAAACGGAGAGCGCCGGTTAGACATCGTCGAATTTGTCCACCTTGCCCGTTTGCTCTCGATCGATCCCATCAGCATTATTGGCAAGATCCCGGCGAAACATAAGCCGCTTAGCGCAAAATGATTTCACGTAACAACGGCACGCCTTCCACAGGCTGCATCCAGCTGCTTGCCGCGATACCGATCGCACTAACACCTTGCGGCGCAGCGGTTTTCATCACTGCTTCCCCACCCTCCCACCGATCCAACCTGTCGGCCCATTCCTGCATCATCATCCGCCGCTGCTCAACGTAAACCGCATGATTATAGGCCGCCCGGATCTTATTAGGATCGGCATGGGATAGCTGCACCTCGATCCACTCTTTCGGATAGCCGAGTTCGTTAAGCGCCGTCGAGATCGTCGCCCGGATGTCGTGACCGGTTAGTCGGTCTGCATAACCCATACGTTTCAGCGCATTATTGAGCGTATTTTCGCTGATGCGCTTTTGCAGGTTGTTGCAATTGGGAAACAGGTAGCGTTGCGCCGGTCGTCGCTTCTGCAAGGTTAAAAGCGCGTTTACGATATCGATGGCCTGTCGCGGCAGTGGTACCACATAAGCCGGGACTCTATTACCTTCCCGGCGCATCCTGACCTGCAACTGTTTGACCGATGCGGGCGGAATAATCCACAGCCCACGCTTAAGATCAAACTGATTAGGTTCAGCAAGGCGCAACTCGCCGGTACGCACGCCGGTCAACAACAGCAGGCGTAAGCCCTGTTGGGTTGTCTCCTGCCCGTGGTAGTCGCGCAGTTTGCGCAAAAACGACGGTAACTCATCCATGTGCAAAAAGGGATTATGCGTCACCGGCGGTCGGGGCGCGGCCACAATATCCAGATCGCTGGCCGGATTGTAGCGCACGCCCTTTTCCACTTTGGCGTAGCGGAATAACTGGTTCAACCAGGTGCGCACCTTTTCGGCGGTGGTAAACGCTTTGCGCTGCTCTATCCGGCGCAAAACCGCCAGAATATACGACGGCTCCACGTCAGAAATCGACAGGCCGCCCAGCGACGGCAACACATCCTTAGCGAATATGCGGTTGATCTGCGACAGCGTGCTTTGCCGTCCGCTCTCCAGACTCAGCGCCTTGAAGTCGCGCCACTGGCGGAACACCGCGTCAAAGGTATTCTGCGCCGCTGCGTTGCACTGCTGGCGGTAGCGGCGCGGATCGACGCCCCCGGCCAACTGCGCGCGCAGTTCATCGCGCTGCTGGCGCGCCTGTTTAAGGGAAAATTCAGGATAGGAACCTAAGGAAATGCGCTGCTGTTTGCCCTGCAACGAAAAACGGAAGTGCCATTTCTTCGCGCCGTTGGCGGTCACAAACAGCGACAGCCCGTGGGTGTCGTTCAGGGTATAGGCTTTGCCGGTGGTGCGGCCTGCCGGGCGACGGCATCGGTTAACGCCATAGGGGTTGCCTCCTTCAGGGTTGAAGAGAGGTGTACCGCGCACGGGGAAGCGACTCAGCAACCAATCCGCACCCACAACGCACCCGATTTTCATGTACTAATTTGTGTACTACTTCGGTGTGGTTGACGGTGGTTTTCAGTGGATTTCGCTGGACGCTCAACAGAGCGATTACCCTGTTGAATCAGAGAACTACAGACTTTAGTGGATGTCTATAGAACAAGAATTTTGGAGCGGGAAACGAGACTCGAACTCGCGACCCCGACCTTGGCAAGGTCGTGCTCTACCAACTGAGCTATTCCCGCATAGAATCGGATTTATTAGCTTTAACTTTCAGCAAAAAAAATCATGCTGAAACCAAAACTAGTTTAACCCTGTTAAATCGCATGTAACCTAATGAATTGTATCACTATTTATCAGTAAGGCGATTCAACGGTCAGCATTATGTACCAATCAACCTAACGTGGCAAGCCCTTTTCACTGAAAAACATTGCCGTCCACGTACCGCGCCAATCGGCTCCAGCGCTATGGAGGCGAAGCCATAAGCCCGCCTCCACAACCGGAATGCCTAAAATAAGGCGGCCAGATATCTCATTGGCTTGCGTATCAAGATTTTACGCTTTTCAACAAGGTCTGCTTACAAATGTGCCCGAATGTGACGTGAGTAGAATTGTTACCACCTACTCCAGACCCTTCCTGAATTGGGATTTCAACACGCCACCCACCCACATCATAGGTTGTTCCCCATGTATTAATATAACCTTGACTGTGATCCTGGAACTGCGTCGTATAATCGGCATGGCAGGTATCCAACTTCACAGTCCCTGACGCATCTCCGTTGGCATTGGTCGTTATGACATGAAGATTGGTGTCATCAAACAGCAATTCACCATTGCTTTCTCGCTGATCAAGATAAAGTTTCGCTTGAATATTGGGCATACCTACTCCCGTTGAATCGGCAGCACGTACACGCCAGGTAACATCGCGATAGGCTTGTGTAGTCATAAAGCCAAAAGCTGTTGGTGCCGCATTCGGGATACGTAGAACATTACTTTCTCCCTCAACAGAAATAGAACCTACAATTTGTGAACCTAAGGTCAATTTATAGACTTGAGAAACGGTTGGTAACCGTGATGGATTAGGCAAGACTCTTACCAGAACTTTTTCATTTGCCTGAGAAGGAACAATAAGATGTCCCTGCGCGGTATTGCGCGTTGTCCAGTTATTGCCACCATCGGTAGAAGATGCCAGTAACCAATTGTTATTCGTTCCGCTAGCAACGCCATCAAGGCGCAGAAGAACACGTTGGCCACGAATTGCGGTAAATACGTAGTAATCCGCATCAGAATCGCTATCAGAATTTCCGTTAACGACATTCAAACCATCCGGTAAAGGATAGGCCAGAGAAGGAATATCATTTAACTCATAAGCATCTATATTCGTATTAACGATAGCACCAAAATTAAAACCAGAACCATCTGCTGTTTTGGCTTCCATAAACCAATAGTAGTGCCCCGGCTGTGTTAAATTCAGTGTAGCCTCATCAGCATTCCCCGTTTGATCAGAATAATTAATTGCCGTCACATTATTCTGTCCATCATCCCGCATCAAACTGAGAGCAATATCGGTTTCAGGACTCATCCCTACGACGAAAGCGGTTGTTTTAGAACGCTGGGTGATTTCAAAATGATAGCAAGCGCTACCTCCACTTTGCAGCCCACCCAGCGTATAAATTGAGTTTACTGCTAGAGTGGGGCACAAAGGGGTGAATGTGCTGTCATTGGCGAGAGACTGGGTGCTTGATAACGATTTTTTTTGTGCACTGTTTGCATCAGTTTGCGCAGTTGATGCATTAGGGGCAATAACGACAACGCCCTCATTTTCAGCTTTGTGAAATTTATAATAACTCCCGGCATCCGCTTGAATATTATTTGGTGCATTAAAGAGAGAAACCGAGCCTTTTTTTTGCAACTTCCCGGTATCCTTCACTTCAACAGAAACGCTGGTTTCTGCAAGTGCAGAGCCTATGCAGAATACCAATCCGGCTGCTGCGAGGTATAAATTTAAACGATGACATTTCATCCCAAGATTTCCTTATTTTTGAGTGTTATTAAATAGAAAGCAGACTTATTATTTATAAATTAACAAATATTGTATTTTGAGCGAGGGTAGTATTACATCGACATACTGCATAATCTCAATAGATTTTTACAAAAACATTTAAAATGAAGATTTTATAAATGAGCGAACTGTAACTATTATTAAATTAATTAATTCGCTCATTTTAATTCTCTAAGTATTATTTAATATTCGCGACTAAAATCCACTTCTCCGCGCAGCGCATTATCAGCATGAAAACGAGCAAGATTATCCAGAAATAATCGTCCCATCAGCCCTGGCACCATCGGTCCGGCGATATGTGCCGTCAACGTCAGGTTCGGCGTATTCCAGAACGGATGGCTATACGGCAACGGCTCTTGCCTGAATACATCCAGCACCGCGCCTGCAATTTGTGCATCATTCAGCGCCGCCTGCAAGTCATCATCCACCACGGCGCTACCGCGCCCGACATTAATAAACAGCGCCGAAGGCTTCATGGCTGCAAACAGATTGGCATTATAGATGTCGGTAGTAGCCGACGTATCTGGCAGCAGGTTGATGACATAATCGGCCTCTGGTATCGCAGCAGGTAGCTCCGCCAGGCTCATGATCCTTTTAAAATCAGGCTGATGCCTTGGCGTACTGACAATGCCATATAGCTCTACGCCAAAAGGCCGTAGGAAACCTGCAACTTCACAGCCGATCTCCCCTGCCCCAACGATCAGCACATTTTTATCCGCCAGCGATCCCGGCAGTCGGTGATCCCAGCGCCGCTCTTCCTGACTGATTTGCCGCTCCCCCAAACGCAACTCATGCCTGAGCATATAAGCAATCACATATTCGGCTATCGGTTGCCCAAACACGCCAACAGCGCGACTTAAACGATAATCACGCGGTAGCCCATCGGCCAACAGCGGCTTGAACCCTGCCCAGGTAGACTGTAGCCACTTCGGTTTGGCTCCCTGAGCCAGTAATGCTGCTGCGGTGTCAGGTTCACCCAGCCAAATAGGACAACTCGCGGCCTGCTCTGCCGTACCGTTTGACAGCACCAGCTCAAGCTCCGGTGCTCCATGATTTAAGACGGAGCCGATTTCATCAGCACGCGAGTCCAGCAGCAAAATAGCGGTCATAAGCACGTTCCTTTACGGGGCGAGGCACCCACGCCTCTCCCCAGTGTTGTCGTCATTACGTTGAAGATTCGGTGGAAGCCTGAATGAGCGACGCCAATAACGCGCCGCGCTTCGCCTCCGATTTTTTCGTTAATGCAGCGAGCTTTTTGGCATTGCCCCAGACGAGATACAAGATATGTTCTATCACTGCGGATTCTCGCTTCCGCACCTCTTCGACCAGTTGTTCGAACAAGGCATCATCTTCTAGTGCGGGCAACATGTTCAACTTTAGGCTTTCCGGCGCATGGCTCAGACAGGCAACCAATGTCACAACGTTCTCTGC
This sequence comes from Pectobacterium zantedeschiae, assembly GCF_004137795.1. GTDB lineage: Bacteria > Pseudomonadota > Gammaproteobacteria > Enterobacterales > Enterobacteriaceae > Pectobacterium > Pectobacterium zantedeschiae. The sequence continues at coordinate 135,626 of NZ_NWTM01000002.1, read as the reverse complement.
CGTCACGCCATGCTTATCGAAAAACGCTCGGATAAAACCACCGTGTACCGATTGGTGCTCGTCATCCACGCTTTCCATATACGCTTTTATTAGCGGGAAATACCCTGCATCCGTCAGACCCAGCCCAAACACCGCATAGCTTCCCGGCATACTGCACTTCTCGCCTTCCGAATCGGCGTACCATTCAAATTTCTCAATTGCAGCATGAGCATAATCCTCAAGAAGTGGATAGGTCGATGCATACTGCAACGCGTTAGCAAAAAAGCGATGGGTATCCGATTTTGCCAACCCTTTGATAGGAAGGTACTGTCTTGCCGACGATTTCAGGACAATCTTGTAACTCTTGGGAAAACCGAGCGTTAGTAAACGCGTAATGAAAAGCAGCGCCTGCTCATACGCTTCGGCGCTTTCCTTACGAACACGCACCGTGATGGTAGAAAACACATCATTCGCCACGCATTCCACCCATTCATTCTTCAGGTTGACCTGTTCGTGTTCAAATGTGCCGCTCCCCTCTTCCATCATGCTTACCGCACGCGGGTAACCCAACTGCTTCGCGATATCCAGATATTCCAGCGCCTGGGACTTACTGCAGGAAGGTTCATAACGCAGAATCATGACTGCCGCATAGAGCACTAACTCTACAGGGTGAAGCATTTGTGAATCCTGCACATCCAATGCGATACCGGGCTTGAGGGTATAGATTTCCGGTTCGAAAAAATATTCGGGCTGGGATACGTCGCAATAGCGCAACAAAAACTGCTGATCGACCCATTCTTTTAACGCACTGACGATTCTGCGCCGATGCTCCGACAATTCCGCATGTCCTGCGTTTCGCTGCTGGATTTGTTCAAACTGAGTGATGATCCAGTGGATATCCTGCGAGGGAAAAAGCTGTACATCAAGCAGGTGTCGAGCCAGAAAGAAAGTTTGCAGCGTCTCAGTCGGCGCATTGCCATGAGTAAGATGCTGATCGATATAGGCGTGAATAGACTTAAGTAGCTGCTGTTTTTTCACCTCGTTGGTAAACGTAAATAGCGTAACCAGCAGACGGCCTTCGATTGCAGGGAACACGGCGCGGAAACAAAATCGGTAGTCAATCACCGCAGTATCTGCGAGTTTCTCAACCCGCTGGGCAATAGCCTGAGCCAGCGCAGGAACCACATCTTCCTCGATCTGCGCCACACTCAATTCTCCTTTTCGGCTACCGGGTGACAGCCCGTCAGCATCACTTTTCGATTCAGAGGATATCGACGTCCGGCGCGGCGCATAATCCAGTATCACATCGTTATGGATACCCGCTTGCAGCGTGGTGCGCGATACGATCTTATCAACACCGACTCTTTTCTCCAGCGCATCAAACCATTCGCTGATGACCTTAAGCGATTCATCCCGCAAAGGCAGTTCGTGTTGTGGTGATACCCCAGTTTCGTTTGAATGCCTATCCGTCATTTTTCTTTTTTTCCTTTTTATCGCAGAGAAAACTTTGCCCCAAAAAACAGTATTGATGGTGTTTACCAGTTGCCGAAGGTAGCACGACGGGTGCTATTTTTGCCTTTCTCGCTATTCCATAACAGTGAAGTGTCGTGAAAATAGCAGATCAAGACAAACGTTCATTTAAACGGGTCTTTTCGCTGTGATAGATAAGTAAAATCAACGTGTTGGTGCAACAATGGATGATGCTGATGGATAGTACCGTAATCCACGTGTCTTTGGTGACAGGAAATTACGATGGGTTGGTTTTTCTCATGATGCAAAGAAGGCGTGTTCAATCATGCGATGACAACCCCACAGCACCGGAATGTCGGTGCTGTGGACACTGGCTAATTAGGCACTCAGTGTGGCGTTATCAATGACGAAGCGGTATTTCACATCGCCTTTGAGCATTCGTTCGTAGGCCTCATTGATTTCGTCAGCACGAATCAGCTCAATATCTGAAACAATTCCGTGTTCAGCGCAGAAATCCAACATTTCCTGCGTTTCAGGAATGCCACCAATCATCGATCCCGCCACCGTACGACGTTTCATGATCAGGTTGAACACGTTGGGAGAAGGATGCGGTGATGCAGGCGCACCCACCAGCGTTAGCGCGCCATCGCGCTTCAGCAGCACCAGAAAGGCATCCAGATCGTGCGGGGCGGCAACGGTATTCAGGATTAAATCGAAGCTACTCGCATGCGCGGCCATTTCCTCCGCGTTACGGGAAACCACGACCTCATTTGCGCCCAACGCCTTAGCATCTTCACGTTTGGATTCAGACGTGGTGAACGCAACAACATAGGCACCCATCGCATGCGCCAGCTTGATCCCCATGTGGCCGAGCCCGCCGATCCCCACAACACCAACCTTCTTACCCGGCCCTGCATTCCAGTGCCGTAACGGTGAATAAGTGGTAATCCCCGCGCACAGCAGAGGCGCGACGGCGGCCAGTTCCGCCTCAGAATGACGAACACGCAGCACATAGCGTTCGTGTACGACGATCTGCTGGGAGTAGCCGCCAAACGTCCAGCCCGGTTCATCCGCTGTCGGGCTGTTATACGTGAGGACCATACCATCACAGTAGTTTTCCAAGCCATCATCACACTATTCACAGTGACGACAGCTGTCCACAATGCAGCCAATCCCGACCAGATCGCCAGCTTTGAAGCCAGTGACATGAGCCCCTACCGCAGACACCCGTCCGACAATTTCATGGCCGGGCACGCAGGGGAACTGTGTTCCTGCCCATTCGGCACGCACCTGATGCAGGTCCGAGTGGCAGATACCACAGTATGCAATCTCAATCTGGACATCGTGAGCTCCCGGTGCACGTCGGGCGATCTTCAACGGCTCAAGAGGTTTGTCGCCCGCATGGGCTCCATATGCGTGTACAAGCATGGCTATTTCCTTTTCTGTTGAGAAACCGATTATGTTGAGAAACAGACTATTTCCTTAAGTCCCCCAGCAAACAGGTATAGCATTCCGATTGTTTTCTTGCCTGATCCTCCATTTCTTTATGCACAGGCTACCGCGTGCAGAAGTCCCCTTTATTGCAGACCGTTTCTCCCCTCCGTTATCCCTCACAGAGTGATTTTGGTAAACGCCAGAGAAGCGCCTAAGGCAATGAGAGCAACACCGATACCCTTATCAACCAGATGCTGACGGTCAAGCAGCCGACGACGCATAGCCGGTGCAGCAAAAAACAGCGCAACAATACTGAACCAGACCCAGTGCGCCACTGACATGAATAACCCGTAGCCAAAATTATGGCTCATTGGGCTGCCGGGCTGCACAACCTGGGTATAGGTGGCAACGACAAACAGCATCGTTTTCGGGTTAAGTGCATTGGTGAGAAAGCCCATACGGAATGCAGCCAGCGATGACGGCGCATGACCAGATGCCTCTTCTAATTTTATTTTTGTCGTATTGGTTAATGATTTATACCCCAGATAAATCAGATACGACGCTCCCAGAATCTTCATCGCCATAAACACCATCGGGGAGTTAACAATGAATACCGCGATGCCAAAAACGGTATACATCACATGGATCTGGACGCCGCAGGCAATGCCAAACGCGCTGAGTAACCCGGCACGCGAGCCAAACGCATAGCTGTTTCGAGTGACCATAGCAAAATCAGGCCCTGGGCTGATCACCGCCAAAATAGTGATCGTCGCGACGGCAATTAACTCATTCATTAACGTTTTCCTTATTCGGCAAGCCATCATTTTTCACGATGATTTTGCACAGATGGGTATCAGGTGGGTTAGAAGAGGAATACAGCGACTGTTGTTGCTATACGGCTATCAAAAGCACCATTCCTACAATATCGCCTCACTATTTAGGCTATTACGCTTCTTTTAGCTTGAAGGCAGTTTGATTATTCAGCGTTTGCATGTGTCAAAAAAGCGATTTATCTTGGTGTAAATCTGTCAAATTTCATCGTGTATATGAAACTTCCCTCATTAGCCTCTTTTCGCTTTTTTGAAGCGGCCGCACAAACAGGTAGCTTTGTTAAAGCCGCCGAGTCCCTGCATGTCACACACGGTGCCGTCAGCAGACAAATTAGATTGCTGGAAGACGCGCTAGGGGTTGAACTGTTTGAACGACGCAATCGAGCGATCTTTTTAAACGCGGCAGGCCACTCTTTACACACGGTCACACAGTCCGTCTTCGAGCAGCTTGAAGGGGCCGTATATCGGCTACAGCAAGGTGCACAGGATGATGTACTGACGCTGTCATGCGAACCCACCATTGCCATGAAATGGCTGATTCCGCGGCTGCCTGCTTTTAATCAAGCGAATCCCGATATCAAACTTCATCTGGTGGCTGCGGGTGGGCCGATTGATTTCGTGCGTAGCGGCGTTGATCTCGCACTGCGGCGTGACGATTTTCACTGGGAGCCGCAAACGCATGGGATAAAGGTATGTGACGAATGGATGGGACCAGTCAGCCGCAACAAAGACGAACGCAAGGACAGTCTGGAGGGAATGCGTTTGCTTTATACTGGAACGCGACCAAGAGCGTGGGCAACGTGGCAGCGGCAGACACACGTCTCCCTCAAAGGCAGCATCAGAGCTGACTATGAGCATTTTTATCTGTGCATTCAGGCTGCGGTTTCAGGGTTAGGCATGGCAATGGCGTCTTTCCTGATGGTGCAAGACGAGATTGGGAGTGGGCAATTGCATGCACCGTATGGATTTGCGCGGGACGGCTCTGCTTATTACTTGTTATCGCCCGTCCCCATTGAGCAAAATGAAAAATATGCACGATTTCACGCCTGGCTGATGCAGGAGGTTTCCACCTGCCTTTCTGGCGTTGAAGATCCTTGTTAACACGCGTACTGGAAACACAATGACTGCACATTCCCGTGAATCCAATTTCACGACACTGAACATGATTATTGCCGCCTCCCTCGTGGGGTTAGTCACGGGGTACACACTGCCGCTGATCAGCCTGAAGCTAGCCAAACACGGGCACAACACGACGACGCTCGGTATTCTGGCTGCACTTCCAGCGGCAGGAATGATGCTCTCATCCTTTATTACGCCTTGGCTCAGCCGTCACCTGCACGCCAGATATCTGTTATCCGGCAGCCTGATGGTTCTGGCGGTATCCACCATTGCTTCATTCCTGCTGTCACACCCTGCCTCACTCATTTTACCCCGCTTGTTAACCGGTCTTGCCTCAGGGATCCTTGTGGTACTGGGAGAAACCTGGGTCACCAGCCGGGCGTCCAACAAACATAAAGCAACGCTGACAGGGCTGTATGCCTCCGTTTTCACGGGGTGTCAGTTGATAGGGCCGCTGCTTATTGCTGCTGGTGAGGATATTCAAACCTATGCGCTATGGTTGATTTGCGGCATATGTGGCGCATGTGCGCTTATGCTGAGGAACTGCGCCAGCATGGTTCGAGCCGATGAGCAGTCCTCAGCGTCTTATCGGGATCTTATTCCTTTTCTACCGGTAATGGCCTCTGGCGTACTCTGCTTCTCCTTCTTTGACGCCAGTATACTGTCGCTTTTTCCACTCTACGGCATGGCACAGGGGCTGGACGAAAAATCCGCGATCTTATTAGTCACACTCATCTTTCTGGGTGATGCTTTATTTCAAATGCCGATTGGCTGGCTGGCGGACAAATGCGGCATCATAAAAACCCACATCGGCTGCGGCGTCTTTTTCTGTGTGATGCTGATAAGTACCGCCCTCTCGTTTTCCTCTCCCTCCCTGCTGGCACCGGCCTGCATCATGCTGGGTGCGGCGGCGGGTGGGCTTTACACGCTGTCTCTGGTTCGGGCCGGTCAGCGATTTGCCGGTCAGCGGCTGATTGTGATGAATGCTCTTCTGGGGTTGGTGTGGTCTGCGGGCAGTATCACCGGGCCGCTGTTCTCCGGCGCAGCGATGACGTTTTACGGTCACGACGGCCTCATCGCCATCTTGCTACTCATCGGCGTGCTGTTTGTCGGCATACAGAGCGTATTAAGAAAGGAACACGCAGCGCGTTCGCTGAGTGAAGAGTGAAGAGTGAATTTTCGCTGTCTGTCTCCCAAACCCATTGCCGTTTAGGAGACAGAAAGCCAGATTGGTGTTCCCTATGCGGCCATTTCGCGTTTGAATACTTCCAGCGTGTGCGCCTTGACGCGAATAAACTCTGGATCGCTCATCGCCTCCGCCCCGCGTGGACGCACTAAATCGAAAGGAACAATCTCCGACACCGTTGTTGGCCGACGCGTCAGCAGCAGGATTTCGTCCGCCAGAAACACGGCATCCTCCAAATCGTGTGACACGATGACCATCGTTACGCCGGTTGCCAACTGAACCTCTTGCAGCTTGTCGCGGATGAACAGCGTCATTTCAAAATCCAGCGCCGAAAACGGTTCATCCAGAAACATAACCTCCGGCCCCGTCGCTAACGCCCGCATAATACACACCGTCTGCTGCTGTCCGCCCGACAGTTCATACGGATAGCGCTGAAGGTCAAAACGAATATCAAACATCGCAATCAGTTCGTCCATGCGCGTCTGAACATCCTGTTTGCGCATTCCACTACGTACCAGCGGGTAAGCAATATTTTTCCAGGCGCTCATCCAGGGAAAAAGCGCATCACGATAGTTTTGAAACACATACCCAATTCTGGTTTCAGCCAGCGTTTTACCATCAAACAGAATATCGCCGCTATCAACGGGGATCAGCCCGGCAATCATGTTCATCAGCGTCGACTTACCGCAGCCGTTCGGCCCGAAAATAGACACGATCTTGCCGCGCGGCAAATCCAGATTCAGGTCGGTATAAAGCGGCTGACCCGCAAACGACTTGTTCAAGCCACGGATGGTCACATGAGTGTTCGGTGCCGGATAAGGCGGCAACGCGGTATCCAATTTTTCTACTTGCGCGGTACGAGATGTCATCATGCTTTGCCACTCCAGTGAACAATTCGTTTTTCTGCGACTAAAAACAGCACGTTAAGCAGGTATCCCAGTGCGCCAGTAATCAGGATCGAAGCGTACATATCCCGGATATTGAACACCTGCTGGGCATCAATGATGCGGTGCCCCAGCCCCGTCTCGGAACCGATAAACATCTCTGCGACAATCACGATCACCAGTGCCATCGACACACCGGTACGCAGGCCGACAAAGGTTTGCGCCAGGCTTTCCAGCAGCATGATGTCTTTAAAAATATGCCAGCGGGAAATCCCCATAACCTGTGCCGCCATCAGACGGGTTTTCTTGGCATTCATCACGCCATAAGCGCTGTTGAACAGAATCACCAACACGGCCGCAAAAGCTGAAATGGCAATTTTATTCGCGTCGGTTATCCCGAAAATCAGCAAAAATAGCGGGATCAGCGCTGAAGATGGCGTAGAGCGGAAGAAATCGATCAAAAACTCCAAGCTACGGTAAATCTTTTCATTACTGCCCAGAATAACGCCTAGGGGCACGCCAATCAGTGCGGCAAAGCCAAATGCGGCGAGCGTACGGTATAGCGTCGCACCGATATCCGTCCGCATGCTGACATCTGCGAAGGACTGGAACATATAGCTCAACGTATCGACTGGCGAAGGTAATAAAATGGGGTTCAACCATTTCGCGCTGACCGCCAATTGCCAAAAGAGAAACAGCAGAATCGGGCCGACAGCGGGTAGTAATTTAGACGTCCAATGCTCACGCATAATCGCGAACCTCCCTTAAGGCTGATAAATCAGGCTGCTAACATCCACCGGCTGCCGGAAAATTTTTCTTTCGGTGAACACGTCATAAAACTTCTGGAACCACGCCAGATTGTCGCCTTTTAGCTCGTCGTACATGACAAAACCCGGTAAAGGCACCTCTTTACTCAGCTCGGCTTCAATACTGGTGTAGCCGGTAATATTTTCGCGAGCGGCCTCCGGGTTCTGCTGAATAAACTGCACCGATTTGGCATAGGCCTGCGCGAAGATCTTTGCCTCAGCAGCACGACTTTCGATAAAACCGCTATTTAACGCTGCCGCACCACCAAACCACGGCGCATCTGGGTTACCAAGCACATAGCGTGAGATCACTCCCGTTTCCAGCGTACGCGACAGTCCTTTCAGCCGCCCGACCGTCCCAGTGGGTTCCAGAGTATAGACACCGTCAATCTGACCAGCGGCCAACGCCGCCACATGTTGCCCGACGGGTAACTCCGTCACCCGTAGCTCATCCGGCGTAAAGCCATTTTTCTCCAGAATGATTTTCGTCATGACCACATTCTGAATACCCGGCCCACAGGCGATACGCTTGCCCCTCAGCTCCGCGATACTTTTTACGTCGCTGTTTAGCGGCACCAGAAATTCATCCAATACCATCCGATGGTTAGAAGGGTTTGAGCAAATGATCTTGAACAGACCGGGGGAAGTAATCTCCCCTAATCCCAATGCACCAGTAGCCGTACCGTTGGCGCAGCCGTGTATGCGCCCTGTGATCATTCCCTCGACAATCTGTTGCGGACTGGCGAATTTCACGGCGCGAACATTCAATCCCGCCTCTTTGAAAAAGCCACGTTCAACGCCTACATATAAAGGCAAACCGCCCACAATCGGCCAGTAACCGATGCGGATCTCCTCACTCTCTGCGGCTAAAGCGATGCCCGGTAGCAAGCTGCTTAGCGTCAGTGCTCCTGCGCTAACGGCTGACCACTTCATTAACTGCCTGCGTTTACGATCGATCTTGTCATTGTTATTTTTCATTGTGTTCCCCTTCAACGGTGAGCTAACAACAGCTGATCATCACCAGCCTGAAAAACCGATCAGGTCGATTGCCTGAGCCGATCCATCTTGTACACAAGATGGTATATAAGACTAAGCACAGGCCGTGCCATGATTCCTGGCACCGTGAAAATGCCGTAAACACGCCGTTTTGGCAGGAGCACGCGCACCAAAAAAAGGCAAAACGTTACAAAAATGCATTATGAGTGATGCAGAGAGTGGCAGGAGCAGGTCAGAGAGAAGCGAAACAATGTTGATCAGCGGACTGAATTTGGCCATCTGAATAGAGATGATATCATCACTCCCTTATACAAACAGGTAACCTGATGATTCCTAAAGGTCACCATGCTGCGGATACGCATTCAGAGGCACAATACGTGGTTAGTCAACAATGTTGAAAATATCCTTCTTTACTCTATTTGCTGTGTATTTAAAAGAATCGACCATTCGGCATCCCGATATATTGGGAATTAAGGATTTTTCGCCGATAGAGTTGGTTTCTCAAGGGTACGAATTAGTTGGCGAACCGGCTGATTTTCATTTTTATGAGAAGGATTATGTTGTTGGTCACCATAATAAAAAATTGAATATTGTTTTTAAACACTACTTTTACCTCGGTGAAAATGCCGGGAACGGTCTCTCTGTTGGGGGAGGTGCAAGCCTGATTTCCCTTTTGCAAGGCTATAAGGCCGTTTGTTTGTTGGATGGAATCATTGAGCCAACCTTGGATTTTTATTTTTCGGATGATAAGAAAGACGGCGCCGTTATATTAGAGCACTCGATCGTCGTTCGCTTCAGTCAATCGAGTCAAAGAGGGCAATATTCCGTTGTCACTATTGAAAGTGATTTTAGTGAGTCGACACAGTTTCAGATGGCCTCAACCAATGCGGTTAAAAAAACCATGCACGCCTATGACTCGACATTACCGCTCTCAAAATCAATGCTCAGGAAAAAATCTCGTGCGTTTTGCAGGCTTGCTAAATTCCTGTCAGTTTGAACGTTTCTTGTGATTTCAGAGTGCCAAAAGCAGGACGTTTTTCTTTAACCTTCGACTTTCCCACACAATTCTTCAGACAGCCATTGAATGTAATCCACCAACGCCGCTTCATTTCTCTGGCAGTACGTCCATTTCTGATAACGTTTTACCGTAATGAAATCCGCCTGCCGCAACAGATCGATATGTCGGCTGGCAGTCGGCTGGGCGATATGCAACGCATCGGCGATCAGCGTAATACACACACCAAATTCCTGCGGGTCGGCTGACACCTGCCCACTAAAATGTTGTTGCGGATGCTTAAGCAGCCGAAGGATTTCCAATCGTGGTTCACTGGCTAATGCTTTAACTTGGGTTGATCTGTCACTCATCTTTTGTATCATATAGTCACATAGCTAATATTGAATATGATGATAACATGCTTGAACTGAAACATAACTTTATTTTCGAAGATCAGTCGGTTGCCTGGGGATGTATAGGTAAAGGTCCCGCGCTGGTGCTGATTCACGGCACACCCTTTTCTTCTCAGGTATGGCGACGTATCGCCCCCCTGCTTTCTTCCCATTGGACCGTTTATTACTACGACATGGTGGGCTACGGGCAATCACATAAATCTGACGGGCAGCAGGTTTCACTTGGCGTGCAGGACCGGTTATTGGCCGCACTCCTGAAAGAGTGGAGGCTGACGCGACCCGATATACTTTGCCATGATTTCGGCGGTGCGACGGCGCTACGTGGCTATTTCCTACAAGATCTCCGTTATGCCTCGCTGACGCTGTTTGATGCGGTCGCTATTTCTCCTTGGGGCTCTCCCTTTGTCGCGCATGTCAGAAAACATCAGGATGCCTTCACTGGTCTGCCGCAATATGCTCACGATGCGTTACTCAGCGCTTATTTGCAGGGCGCGGCTTATCAACCGTTATCGGAAGAAGCGCTGAACATTTACATGTCGCCGTGGCAGGGAGAAGTCGGGCAAGCCGCGTTCTATCGGCAAATAGCCCAGATGGATCAATGCTATACCGATGACATTGAGCCCTTGATCAATAAACTTGATTGTCCGGTGAACATATTATGGGGCGAGCAGGATGAGTGGATACCACTTGAGATCGGTAAGCATCTGGCGCATCGACTCGGCGATGCGCCATTGCAGATCGTCAAAAACGCAGGGCATCTTGTTCAGGAGGATGCTCCCGAAGCCATCGTTCAATCTATGTATTCCTTGCTGCTAAAACGGGTGGGAACACCATCCTCACAATAAGGCGGCATGAATGAGCAACAGTGACCATATTCTCGAACGCTTACTCTTCACGATCCATAACCGGCTAGTTTCGATACCCGTAGCTTCGCATTTACGTAAAGATGTCGTCTCAATCGTCAACGACTGGCCTTCTCGACCAGAAAAAAACACGCATCCGAGTACCTCTGTGCATCTACCCGCGGTTGATTATCTCGAACAAGCGTTGAAAATCGGAGAAGCATCGGGAGACAGAGAAATATGCTCAATGATCAGGTTATTAGCCCCAGAATTAAGCTGGAACTTTGATTATATCCCTCATCCCAAGTTTACGTCTCTGAGCGAAAAAATCGCCTTTACACAATTCGTCGGACCTGAAGATCTCTGGGTATCTTCTCATTTAGCGGTAGGGTTGACGCTGATTGCGCCAGAAACCCATTATCCAGCGCATTGCCACCCCGCAACAGAGATTTACCTTCCTCTGGCTGGCACTGGTTTGTGGTCGATGGAGAATGAAGATTATTTTCCGCGTCACCCCGGTGAGTTAATTTTTCACCGTAGTAGAGCTACACATGCGACTCAGGCACAAGAAGAGCCGGTCCTCGCGTTATACATTTGGCACGGAGATATCCGTTCGCCTTCTGAATGGTTACCTGAACTATACACATAGCCGTAAATTGCAGGTTATCGCCTGCAATTTACGGCATAAGAAAATAAAGAATTATTTTTTCTTCATTTCAATACTTTTCATTTCATCTTTACTTAACCCATGCATTGAACTGCTAATAACACAATTATATGTTTCATTTTTATTAATAATCATGAAAGTGCTTACAGGGTTTTTCATTTGTTTATCAACAGAGAAAATAATATAAGAGTCAGGTAAGACGCTCGGACGAAATGCGCCAAATGAATAACTATCAGATAGACCCAATGCTGATAAATCGGCAGTCAATTCCATTGGCTGTGTACTGTGAGGTGAAGGGAACATAGACTTCGCTGACATCATCATTGATTGGGTATTAATGTTGTATTCTGTTGTGACTTTCATACCCACATATTTGGATTCAGGCATATTCAGCTGTTTCTCACACATTGCATCGTGCTGCGGGCTAGATGTTCCATTTTGTAGGACGGCATGAATATGTTTTAATTCAACTTGTTCTTTTCCGGTATGCGCTTTTGTCATGTCATCGGCCTGAGCAAACCCACTCATCACCAAAGCCGCTGTTGCTACAACGTGTAAAATAGAGCGATTCATTGAATTCATTTTTTCCATCCTCTTTTATCTACAGGGAAACCATGTGCTCCATGATAACAATCCGTTATTTATTAAATAAATAACTGGAATGCTTCATGAAATTTAAATGATATTTCCCAGAAAAAATAGAATAGAAAAAAACCACTGAAAAAAGGCAATCGTAATCAGCTTGATTTTACATGATGTGATTTTTATAAATTCATTCTGGTTATAAACATAGTCAAATTTCGATATTACGTCAAAATCAAATCAACGCAAAAATAAAATAAAAACAAACATCATAATAAATATAATCAAGCTAAGCATTTAATGAATTTATTTATCTACAATATCAACGATCAAGGCGTAGCTCGAATGTGCCGACAAGGATATTCATAAAGTCGAAAATGGGTCTACCGCCATGCGATTTAGCGTACGATCTGGTTTCTACACAACGGAAAATGCAAAACAGAAAAAGAGCTACAGGTTTATACACAGTAAGGGAAACGATGGTGCAATTAAAAGAGAGACGAAGAGATTGGAGCGGGAAACGAGACTCGAACTCGCGACCCCGACCTTGGCAAGGTCGTGCTCTACCAACTGAGCTATTCCCGCATATCGGACAGACAATAACAGGCGTTACGTCTGATTACTGCACACCGCTTGTATGGTGACAAACAGTGATAAAATTTGGAGCGGGAAACGAGTCTGAAATCCACCCGTTATCTCTTTGTTTTAGAAAGAATTTCCCGACATCCCTAGATAGGATGGACAGCATTATGGACTAGAACTTAAATCTTGGCAAGTCGGAACCTGAATTTTTTCCATACAGCGTCGTACATGTACAACAACATCCACCGAACATAGACAAGAAGGCTTCACAAAGCCTTTCAGATAAGGGCTCCAAGCCATAGCCCCGTCAAGTGACAATGCTGCAACCTACCAGGGGCAGCTTGGAAAGCCGAAATATCCTACGCTAAGCGCGTTATTTGTTCTTGGTTCAATCGACGAATCACACCTAAAAAACGTTACGCAGTCATGTAGTATATAGCTTCGGCACCGAGACAATGTACTGCATGCCCTTATGGCGATCTAACTCATGACATTTAGGTTATGACCGTTATGCCCATGACAAATAGGTGATAACATTAGGGACTTTCAGGGAGGATTTGCCCTATGACATTTGGGTAACCGAGTGAGCAAGCGCATCGACAAGCATGACCCTGCCGCTGTAGGTCCGGTTATAGTTGCGGGGGACCAGTACTGGCCTTTGCCTGTCCCAATCTTTACCGGCTCATCTTCGAGCCAGGTGTTTAGCCCCTACAGCTCGGGTATCTGAAGTGCGAAGAGGTAGACAAACGGTTTCACCAGCGAACCTATCTGCCAGTTGGAGTCTTTTGCGCCGTTGAATCCGTTGTAGTCAACGTTGCGATCACCGACAATCGCTGAAATATTGCCGCTCTGACTCTCAGCCACAATCAGCGCCACCTGCAGGTCTTGATTACCGGATTTTTTCGCGAGCTAGGGGACGGTTTCTGTCACGGTCTTTTCGGCATAGTCCTGCGCAACAGGATCAAAGATTGAAAAAATGCGGGCTCCTGAAAGGCCGTTCATATCCAGCTCCTTGCTGTTACGTATTTCTTTCTTCAGCAGGCTCATGAATACCGGATGCTGGATAAAAACGGTGCCTTTCTGCTGTACGCGCAGTTCACTTTTCAGAGCAAGTTGACGCGCCTTTTCATAAATGGCGGCTGCTGCTTGGGCAGCCCCCAGAACGACTTTACGCCGTGCAAGGGCGTTTTCAGGGATTGTAAAGCGAAGCGCCTTTCGCCATGCCGATCAGCATGGCCTGCTGCGCCAGCGTCAGCGCGTTCACCTGCTGGCCAAAATAGTAGGTGCTGGCAAGAGGGAAGCCGTAAATGCCCTGGGAACCGTCCTGACCGATGTGAACCTCATTCAGATAGAGCTCAAGGATGCGGTCCTTGCTGAATTTTCTCTCAAGAATAAACGCATCAGAATTTCGCGGATCTTCCTGCTGTAGGTTTTGTCCCGCGAAAGAAAAAGGTTTTTGACCACCTGCTGGGTGATGGTGCTGCCGCCCTCAACTGTGCGTCCCGCGCGAAGATTATTGAAAAACGCGCGGGCGATCACAGTCAGATTTATCCCGTGGTGCTGCCAGAAGCTGTGGTCCTCTGTTGCAATGAGCATGCTGATAAGCGTCTCAGAATAGCTGACAAGCGGTCTGAAAATGTGCTGCTCCCCCCCCGCCGAATACATCATTGATACCAGTCGTGGTTCAATTTTGAGCGTGTTTTCGGTGCGGTGATCGCTACCAGCAACAATCGCGCAATTTTTCCGTCCCTGAACGTGACGCGATAGCGGCCGACGCTGCGGCATGATCGGTGTAGGCAAACTCACGCCGGTAAATCACAACCCCGTCCCGCCTTCAGGCTGTACTCATCGGGAGCGTCGGGAGAGGCGCTTTCCTGATATCGCGTGCTTTTCAGTATCCTCACCAGAGTATCTAGGGAAAGCGAATCGCCCTGACTCAGTACTCATGACTTGCTGTATACCTGAGCGGGCATATCCCACATGCCGTTACCGAGACGCTGCTCAATATCTTCATCAATCTGTTTTGCCAGTGAAAAAACATACAGGAAACCTATGCCGCCAGCGGCCAGTACCAGAGACAGGAGTATCAGAGGGATAATCTTTGTGGAGCGGGATTTTTTGCGGGGATCGGGTTTCATCGTACCGTTTAACAGTTAAATAATCAGTGCTGGCGCAGCGATAAGCCGTAGCGCCGGGGCTGGTTCGGATATGAAAACCCGGATACAGGTAAGGCGTGTGCCGGTCCTCAGCGCTTTCCTTTCGCAAGGTACTGCTGCATTTCTTTCTCAGGCACCATCCCGCCACCAGTTGCCCAGACCAGATGGGTGGCATCAGCCATAGCGGTCACGGAAAGCCCAAGGCGTTTCTGATAAGAAATATTCGACGTGACATACTGGGGTCCACTCATACCGGCCAGCGCCGAGGGTTCGAGCCGCAGGCCTTCCGTACGGTCCAGCATAGCGAGATAGTCATACATCAACTCATCGCTCAGCGTATAGCAGCCATCGATAAGCTGTTCCATTGCCCGGCCGACAAATCCGGACGCGCGACCGACTGCGAGACCATCTGCTGCAGTCCTGTTATCAATCCCGATGTCCTGTACCGAAATGGCGTCGTGCAGGCCGGTACTCATGCCCAGCAACATGCAGGGCGAGTGCGTGGGCTCTGCAAAAAAGCAGTGCACGTGATCTCCGAAGGCAAGCTTCAGGCCGAACGCAACGCCGCCCGGTCCTCCGCCTACGCCACAGGGCAGGTATACAAACAGGGGATGACTGGCGTCCACGGTAATGCCCTTCGCCTGCAGCTGGCTGCGTAGTCGCAGCCCGGCCACGGAATAGCCGAGGAACAGCGTCCGGGAATTCTCATCATCAATAAAAAAGCAGGCGGGATCGGACTCCGCAGCCTTGCGCCCCAGTTCGACGGCAACGCCGTAATCCTGCTCGTATTCCATGACTTCCACTCCGTGCGAACGGAGTCTATCTTTTTTCCACTGGCGTGCGTCTGCAGACATATGCACGGTCACGTGCAAGCCTAGCCTGGCACTCATGATGCCAATGGAAAGCCCGAGATTGCCCGTAGAGCCGACGGCTATCTTATGCTGGCTGAAAAACTGCTGGAACTCAGAAGAGAGCAGTACGGCATAATCATCCGTCGTGGTGAGCAGGCCGGCTTCGAGAGCCAGTTTTTCAGCGTGGGCCAGTACTTCATAAATGCCGCCCCGCGCCTTTATCGAACCGGAAATAGGAAGATGGCTGTCTTTTTTAATCCAGAGGTTACCCTGTATTGCGCCTGCCTTTTCGAGCTCAGCCTGCATGTGAGGTGCCCGGATCATGTCAGACTCGATGATACCAGCAGTCGCGGCCGTCTCAGGAAAGGCCTTTGCAAGCAGCGGCGCGAAGCGTTGCAGCCGGGCTTCGGCATCCTCAGTATCAGCAATCGTCAGTCCAACGCGCTTAAGGCCTTCTTCAGCCGTTTTGACTCCAGGATTCAGCCAGAATGTAGCGCGCAGGGACTGCAGCTCGGCAACGACAGGCAATGAAAGAATGTCTTTATTGAATTCGGTCATGGTGCACTCTCAACTGTGGTTCGGGTACGTGGGCTACAGTGCGTTTTTTCCCCGCACTCCTTATTCAGACTGAAAAGCGTTTCAGGCAGCGGTGGAGGCGGTTGTAAAACGTCCCTGTTAATCAGTCCATTTTTAAGATTTAAACTTCAGCCCTGCATTGATCGCGAGGGAATAAAGCAAAATCAAAGCGGCAACACCGGTAGCAAGCGTCAGGACGGGCACCAGTGTTAGCAGAAATACAAAGTAGAGGGCCATACTGACAGACCTTTTGTTTGAAATACGCGATTTGTATTCCGGGCGCAATTACATAACACCCCCGGTGCGCTGACAAACGATGGATTTTCATCTTCACATGAACTCATTTAACACAAAGCGCGGCTTCCGATCGGATTTGTACAGATAAAATGGGCATCATTAATTTCTAATATAATCCCATTTATTCATGATGTTATCGGTATAATTTTCAGATAAACGCTGAGCGGAGGTATTGCGAATGGGAAATCGGTTGCATGAAATTAACGGAGGTCAGTTGGACAGGCTTTATACCTTCGAAGTCGCGGCCAGGTGCGCGTCGTTCTCAGAAGCTGCAGCCGAGCTTTCCCTGACGCCGAGTGCGGTCAGTCACCGGATAAACCAGCGTGAAAGAGAGCTGGGAATGAGGTTGCTCAGCCCTTCGCACCGTAAAGTTGAGCTGACCGCAGAAGGTGAGCGAATTTTTGCCGCGATGAGCACATCACTGGACTATTTGAATAAGGATCTGCTAGGCATCAAAAATGAGGGGTCAGCGGGCGTCTGACCGTTTACTGTAGACCATTATTTGCGCAGTCCTGGCTCGGCCGTATCCGCTTATTGATCTGGTGATTTACACGGGGAACGAGGATATCGATTTGCACCGGTATGGGCGTGGATCTGTCTGTAAGCTTTGACGATGCCAGTCACGGCCGTTTTCATCAGGAGCACCTGATGGACGAAATCATTATTCCGGTATGCAGTCCGGAGTATGCCCGGCACTGGCAGCTCGCGGGGCAGCCGGAAAACCTTGCTTCCTGTCATCTGCTTCACGACAGGAAAGCCTGGAGCACCGATTCAGGCGATGACGAATGGAAACTCTGGGCGCAGCATTATGGTGTCGATATTTCCTCAGCGCAGGCTCAGTTCGATCAGGCCGAGCAAGCGGTTGCTCAGGCATAAGTTTGACACAGGTGAACTGATAATGCCCTTTCCGGAATTAGAGTTGAAATGCAGCCAGCGCTACTATATCAGCACGCACGCCGACAGGCGGTGGCCCAAAGTAAAAGCCTTCACCCGATGGCTTAAAGAAACGGCTGACGCAGAGCAAAACAGCTGAAAACTATGTCCGGGACTTAAGCCATGCAATGAATGCCTCGATCTTGGGCCACTGGCGGTTTGAAAGCGTAGAGACATAATAATGCTGCTCGCATTTTTTCGTCATTGCACCAAACGGGGAGACGAGTTCTCCACGATCAAGACGGTTCTGTACGAGACGGCGACGTCCCATTGCCAGCCCAACGTGATTAATAGCTGCAATAACGGCCAGATCTGAACGGTCAAAGCTCATGCCTGCCGCTTCCGGCAGCGTTATGCCAAAGCTGTCCGCCCAGTTGTCCCACTCACCGTGCCCTGAATCACAGCTCCAAGCCTGCCTGTCGTGCAGCAGGGTGCAGAGATTAAGGGCCGCAGGATTATCAGACAGGTTAAACCACCGGGCATAGTCGGGGCTGCAGACCGGCAGAATGGATTCATCCATTAGAAAATGCTGTGCGAGGTTCCCGGGAGTCATGTCATCGTAGTAAATAGCCAGATCGATGCCCCCCTGCTGAAAATTAACGGACTCATTGCCGGTCAGGATATTCAGCGCGATGGCGGGATATTGTCGTGCAAAGTCCCCCAGGGCGGGGACGAGCCAGCACTGCGCGATCGAGGGACGGGAGTAGATAGTAAGGGTGCCTGACAGTTCCTGATTCTTGATATCAAGCAGCTCGCGATTGAGGGCGTCCAGTGAAGCTTTTACCGTCCAGAATACTCTCCTGCCTTCTGTCGTCAGGGAAACTTTGCGGTGGGAGCGCGCAAACAGCTGGATCCCCAGTTCCTGTTCCAGTTGGTTAATCTGGTGACTGATGGCGCTGGGGCTCAGCGAAAGCTCTTCTGCAGCCAGCGCAAACGACTCATGCCGCGCGGCGGTTTCAAACGTATACATACGGGAAAGCTGTGCGCCGGTGAGTGGACGGTTTCTTATCAGCTTTTCAATACCATTCATTACGCCACCTTCCTTTTTTTGAGCAACCACATCATGGCATTACACATGAATAAAATCGCATTATAAGCACTTACTATGATAGTAAATGACAGAGATCACGCCTTTAATGCAATATGACTCACGTTAAAGCAACAATTCATCGTTTGTCAAAGCATGTCATTTTTTATCCAATGACGGGACAATAATCATGTCAGGAAACTATTATGATGACCCCGTTCTGGACTGTAACCGTACTGCTGCTCAGCATAATTATTATTGTGGTCACCATCGTTAAATACCGGCTGCACCCCTTCCTTGCGCTTCTGTTGGCAAGCTTCTTTGTCGGCACGCTGACGGGAATGGATCCCCGGAATATGGTAGCCGCTATCGAAAACGGTATTGGCGGAACGCTGGGCTTTCTCGCGGCAGTGATTGGGCTGGGAACCATCCTGGGAAAAATGATGGAGATATCGGGGGCAGCAGAACGGATTGGCCTCACCCTTGAGAAAAGCCGCTGGCTGTCAGCCGATGTCATTATGGTGCTGGTCGGCCTGATATGCGGTATAACGCTGTTTGTGGAGGTGGGCGTGGTGCTGCTGATCCCGCTGGCATTCTCGGTGGCACGCAAAACAAACGCATCTTTGCTTAAGCTTGCCATTCCGCTTTGTACCGCGCTGATGGCCGTACACTGTGTCGTTCCGCCTCACCCTGCTGCACTTTTCGTCACAAACAAGCTTGGCGCAGATGTCGGTACGGTGATCGTTTACGGTTTACTCGTCGGCCTGGCGGCCTCGCTGGTCGGTGGATGCCTGTTCCTGAGGTTTCTTGGAAAAAAAGTCCCGTTCAAGCCGGTGCCAGAGGCATTTTCTGGCCTCGTCCTGCGCGAAGAGCACACGCTCCCTTCGCTAAGCACATCGCTTTTTGCGGTGATGCTGCCCATCGGATTGATGCTGATTAAAACCCTTGCCGAAATTTATCTTCCGGCTGAAGGTGGTGCAATGCGCATCATGTCCTTCATTGGGAATCCTATCACCGCCCTGTTTATTGCTGTACTTGTGGCTTACTACACGCTTGGCCTGCGTCGCAACGAGAGTATGGGAACGTTGCTGACCAGTACAGAAAACTGCTTCGGCTCAATCGCAAATATTCTGTTAATCATCGGGGCA
This sequence comes from Pectobacterium zantedeschiae, assembly GCF_004137795.1. Classification (GTDB taxonomy): domain Bacteria; phylum Pseudomonadota; class Gammaproteobacteria; order Enterobacterales; family Enterobacteriaceae; genus Pectobacterium; species Pectobacterium zantedeschiae. The sequence continues at coordinate 115,854 of NZ_NWTM01000002.1, read as the reverse complement.
GGAGGCGCTTTTAACGGTGTTCTCAAAGAGAGCGGTCTTGCACAAGCGCTTGCTGATATTCTTTCAAACCTTCATATGCACCCGTTAGTGCTGGCCTGGTTAATTGCGCTGATTCTTCACGCGGCCGTAGGATCGGCAACCGTTGCCATGATGGGGGCAACCGGCATCGTGGGCCCCATGCTGCCAATGTACCCTGGCGTGAGCCCTGAAATTATGGCGATAGCCATCGGATCAGGCGCGATTGGCTGCACTATCGTTACTGACTCATTATTCTGGCTTGTTAAACAATATTGTGGCGCAACGCTCAGTGAAACGTTCCGTTACTATACCTCGGCCACGCTTATTGCATCAGTAGTAGCGCTGGGATGTACGCTTCTGCTTTCGTACGTTATCTAAGGTAGAGAATTTTATGCCCAGCTGTTCTCAAATTAATTACCAGATGTCTGCTTATGGCTGTGAGTTCAACCGATGGATGCAACACACTTATTGAACCGCTCTGCGGGTGGTTCATAGTCTAGCGTTTTTCTCGGTCTTTCGTTGAGCTGTCTGGCAACACTGATAAGTCTTTGCTGGCTGTGAACTGATAAGTCAGTTCCTTTTGGAAAATATTGTCTGAGCAATCTGTTCGTATTTTCATTTGAGCCACGTTGCTAGGGAGATTGAGGATCGCAGAAATAAATCTGAATGTCTGTCGCTATAGTAAATCTCTGGGGGGAGAGGCCGCATCGAAAGGTCATTATTTATGCTGGACTGGTTCCGAGATCCTTCACTGCGTCGACGAGTTCAGGCAGGGTTGAATAAAGGTGAGGCACACAATGCCCTTGCGCGAAGCGTCTTTATGCACCGATTGGGGGAAATCAAAGATCGGGGCTTGGAAAACCAAGGCTAGCGGTCTGACATTGCTGACTGCGGCGATCCCACTGTGGAATACTGTATATATAGAAAGAGCCATAGATTCTCTGAAGCGAAAAGGACTCCCGGTAAATAAAGAATTTATTGCTCATCTGTCCCTACTGGGATGGGAGTACATAAATCTGAGCGGGGATTACGTCTGGCGAACAAACCTCAAGCTGGGACAGGGTAAATACCGGACAGTTACGCTTAGTGGATAGTAGTCTGTACAAAAAGCAGGCTTCGCGTAGGATATTTTCCGTTTTCCAAGCGGCCCCAACCACAAGCAAGCGCCAGATCTCATCAGTTCCCCCCACTACATCCAGAGACAGAAACACGCAATGTGTGAACAAAACCCCATAAGAAGCAGCCTTAGCATTAGCGATGCTTCACAGCCGGGTTGATCTGCTCGTTTTCCACACCTGCCCTAAGAAAAACTCGGCTCAGCAAGCTATTGAAATGCCCTACACCCTCACAACCAATTGAGGCTGCATTTCAGCGTGGAGTGCCCCACAAAAGACAGCCAAAATACATGAATGAGTCCTATTCGCGTGGCGGAACCTTCCTAAAGGAATCAATACCCAATGGAAAGAAAGGAGTATGAAAATATGAGGATACGCTACCTGCGGTATTTCCTGATCGTTGCAGAAGAACAAAGTTTCACCCGAGCTGCAGCCAGAGTTCATATCGAACCATCACCTTTATCACGAGCCATCAAGGAACTGGAGAGCCATCTGGGGGTACAACTGCTTCATCGGTCCAAAGGACGTATCAGGCTGACCTGGCCAGGCGAAGTGTTTCGTGAAGAGGCTCAACGCATCATTGCCTTTATAGAGAACGCTCAAACACGGGTTAACTCAGCCTCGCAAGGCTACCGTGGTCGGCTGCGTATTGGACTTGCAGACAGCCTGGCTCCACCAAGGCTGACAAAACTGCTCGCTCGTTGTCGTGAGGAGGAACCTAGCACCGAGATTAGGATCACGGAAATGACCGTCAGCGAGATGTTACTTGCAATCAGTCACGATCAAATCGATGTTGGTTTTACTGTCGATAATTCAATCATACCGGGGTATCTCAAAGAGGTTGTATGGACTGAGCGCCCAGCCATTGCAATCCCAACTCATCACCCGTTACTCTCACAAGAAAAAATCTCTGACGCCGAGATACTTCGCTATCCGCTAGTGCTTTGCCACCCCGAACAGTGCACTGGTGGATATAACCTGACTCGACATTTGTTCAGCAATCCGTCACTCCCTACACCAAACATTGCCGAATATGTTTCAGGGCATGAGCCCATGATCATGTTAGTTGCAGCAGGCTATGGAATCGGTCTCGGGCTGGCATCCCAAATTGCTCTCTATAACCATCCAAATGTCATTATCCGCGAAGTAGCAGACAATATTCCCAGCACAGCTACGTTTGTCGTAACAGCAGAAAGAGAACGCTCAGCAGAGCTGGTTCGATTTATCAACCGGGCTATCGCAATCGGAGAAATGCCAACTTTGCCGCACGCCCCACCGACCCGAACACTGTGACACCACAATGAAACAAAAGGACTGTTTTTGTCACTTTCATGACAAAAAACAGTCCTTCTATTGCATAAAAATCCTTGCCACACAGCTTTAGTGAACGAACCCGTATAGCTCCCAGGGCTTGAAGCGCGTGTCAACATCCAACAAAAATCAATCTCAGACATTTTTCGTCTACAGACAAACAACAACCAAAATATTTTGGCTGCTCATTTTTACTCATTGAAAGGTTTGATCAGATGCATGCTTTATTGGTCGGAAGTGATAACCAATATTGTCACTTTTGGGGCAAGCAGGTATTGGCTTAAATCAAATGTCGTGCTTGTTGCGACAAGAAAGCGGTGACCCGCTCGTCCCTATTGTTTGATGTGGCTTATCGATGGTGTCTATTTAATGGCAGTCACCCTCAATAAGCGCTACCAAGCATTAAGGAGTGACTGTCATGTTCCAACAGAACACTGTTCCCGTTCCAGAGCGTCGCATCCTGCGCCGAGCTGAAGTTGAAGCCAAAACCGGCTTTAAAAGAGCCCATATTTATAACTTGATGAAAGAGGGAAAGTTTCCCAAGGCGCTGCGTCTTGGCGTGCGCGCCGTGGGATGGGACTCTGCCGAAATTGATCAGTGGATCACTGATCGCCTCAAAGAACGAGCCTGACTGCTCCCAGTCGCCAATTACCAGGAGCAGACCATGCAAGTGATTTCTGTTATTTCAACAAAAGGTGGCGTGGGTAAAACAACCATTGCTGCCAACCTAGGAAGTTTCGTTGCCGATGCCGGATTCCGCGTACTCCTACTCGATCTGGACATGCAACCCACACTGTCCTCTTACTATGAGTTGAGCAACCATGCCGCTGGCGGCATCTATGAACTACTGGCGTTCAATGAACAGGATCAGGGGAAAATTGTCTCCCGTACCGCCATTGAGCGTCTGGATGTTGTGCTATCCAACGATGAACATCGCCAGTTGCACACACTGCTACTTCACGCTCCAGACGGCAGGCTGAGGCTGCGCAACTTATTGCCTGTGTTCCAGCCACACTACGACCTCGTTGTCATTGACACGCAGGGTGCACGCACAGTCTTGCTGGAGATGGCATTACTGGCATCACAACAGGCCATTTCACCCGTCACGCCAGAAATACTCACTGCCCGTGAGCTACATCGGGGAACCCTGCAACTGGTCGAGGACATCGCACCTTACCGTAATCTGGGCATTACGCCCCCACCTCTACACCTGCTGATCAATCGCGTGCCAGCCGTGTCGTCCAATGCCCGCATGATCCAGAAAACCCTGCGTCTGGTTTTTCAGGAGCAAGCGGGCATCCACATTCTGGACACCGAGATACCAGCAATTGAAGCGTTTCCCCGTGCGGCGACTCGCGGTCTGCCAGCGCATCGTGTTGAGCGTACCAGGCCTTACGGTCGCCAGACCCGCTCTGCGCGAGAAATCATGTGCAGCCTGGCAACCGAATTACTGCCCCAGTGGCGTGAGCAGTTCGCACTGGTCACAGGAAAAACCAGCGGAGGGCATGCCCATGTCAAATGCCCGTGAACTGGCTAAAGGCCACAAGCAGTTACTACCGCTGATTGAATACGCGCTGCAAGAAGGCTGGGAGGTTGTGCGTACCTCTGGTGGGCATCTGAAGTTCACCAAACCGGGCATGCCTCCTATTTTCACCAGTTCTACGGCCAGCGACTACCGCGCCGGACGCAATGCACGCGCCTTGCTCCGACGTACGCAGAACCAGTTTGCCACTGACCAATCCTCTCCTGACAAGGGAGGCCGCCATGCCTGATATTTCCGTACAAGACCTGACCAACAAGCTACTGAGCGAAGGCTTCGCGAGCAAAGCACCGATTACCGGAGTGTTAAGCGCACCTATTGCGGAAACCGCGATGGTTATCACACTCGACGAATTGTCACCCTATGAACTCGATCCACGACTGACCCGCAACCCGCTCTACGACGATATCAAAGCCTCAATACGCGAGCGCGGACTCGACTCCCCGCCTTCCATCACTCAGCGACCAGGGGCAAAGGGCTATATCATTCGCAACGGGGGCAATACCAGACTGTCGATTCTGCGCGAGCTCTGGACTGAGACCAGGGACGAACGCTTTTTCCGCATTCCATGCCTGTTCCGCCCATGGCCGGAACGCGGTGAAATCATCGCATTGACAGGGCATCTGGCTGAGAACGAGCTGCACGGTGGCCTGTCATTTATTGAACGTGCCCTGGGCGTCAATAAAGCACGGGAGCTTTATGAAGAAGAGACCGGGAAATCACTGTCACAGTCAGAGCTGGCCCGCCGCCTCAAGGCCGATGGCTACCCAGTACCCCAGCCCCATATCAGTCGCATGCAAGAGGCCATTCAATACTTGCTTCCGGCCATCCCTACCGTGCTTTATGCCGGGCTGGGAAGGCATCAGGTCGAGCAGTTGACCAGCCTGCGGCGTGCTGCTGAACGGGCCTGGTCCGCTCGCAGCACCAACACGCACCACCACATCGACTTCACCACCTTGTTCCAGGATGTGTTGGTGATGTTCGACAGCACACCGGGCAATTTCAGTGTCCAGCGCGTACAGGATGAGTTGATTGGACAAATGGCCGATCTGCTGGAGATGGAATACGACACGCTGGCATTCGAGATCACCGACACCGATCGGCGTTGGCAGTTACTCAGCAACGAAGCACCATCGGCTGAACCTGGGGCATCTACGCTGCAAGAGAAGACGCCATTACCCGTAACGCCGCCCGGAGTTACATCGGAATCCACGTCGCCCAGGAACATCGAACCATCAACGACCGACAAGGCGTCTGCACAACCGGGATCGCCCCCGTCTGAACCTGTTGGCCGCACCTCACAAGACAAATCTGCGGCAGGAAACGATGAGCATGCCGCGCTACTGCAACAGCATGTTGTTTCTCCTGCTGCCACAACCGAACGGCTGCAGTCGATTCAACGGCTGGTCGCCGGCCATACTGGCGAGACCCTGCCGGACTTCGAACGCAATGTCTTGCAATCCATCCCTATCCAGGCCGATAGCCTGTATCCGATCACCGATATCTGGCACATTGAGGCATCGCTGGATGAACCTTCTCGACTACGCACCCATATTGCGCAGTTTGCCGCAGAAATCGCCCATGAAGTCGGTGCGCAAGATGCTATTGAGCCCTACGAAAATGGCATCGGATTCAGTTGCAAATGCGCCGATGACCGTGTCAACACAGATACGTCAGCATCCATGGTGCTGGCGCTGCTGCACGCCCTGAGCGCCCCCTATCTGCACGCCACACATCCGCTTTCAGATACCGCGTCTTCGATCCGGTTTGGGCTACTCGGGCATTTATTGCAGGGGATACTGGACGCAAGCAATGACGCAAACGATGCACCACAGCGGCTCAATGACAGCGCACTGGTGAAGCTGTTCCGATTGCTACGGCTGACCCGCAGGCTGATCGACATTGAGAACGGCACACAGGATGACGGCGACGTCATTCCCGGATCATGAGGAGCACAGCCATGACCGGTCCACACCCTCTCAATCAGGCTGTCATCGCACAAGCACTGCATGATCTGCGCAATGGTCAATTGCGCAGAGCCAAGTCCATGGGATTTGATGACACTGACCTCGATGCACTGAAACATCCTGCCATGGCAAGTGTGCTGGCCAACGCCAACGTGTCCTGGTGCTCCGTCGTGGTCAACCGCGATGTGCTGCGTCGGCTACTGCATCAGGTCGATGGTGTAACCGAAGAAGTCGCCAGAATTGACCGGCTTCTGCGCCTGGGGGCCAGTACCGAACTTATCAGTAAGTTCTTCGGGCTCACCCATCAGGAAATCGCGTTGCGCCGCAGTGTGATCGGATTGCCAAAAAGGAAAGGCCGCCATCCGGTTCTGACCGAAGAGCAGGATACCAATCTGTGGCACAGCTGGTCTGCTGCAGTTAAATCACAGAAAGTGGCACTCAATGATGATATGGATATGCTGGGTATCGCAGCAGATCTCGCCGAAGCTACAGATCTGCCTTTGTCCGTTATCTGGAGTGCCATACGCGGATGGATTGATGAAGGACAGACCTGATGGCAGGAGGCCAGCCACGCACGAACGGCCCCATCCGGCTGAATGAGCTGTTCGACCAGGCTTTCTCCCATCTGCAACCGCAATCTGCGAAGCCGGTTCAATCTGCCTCATCGCCTGCGGCAACGGATGGTTTCCTCTTCAGCGGCAATCACCATGACAGTGTGCCACGGGCACTACTGATGGACGGACGGCTGACCCCGCTTGAACGCAACGGCTGGCAAGTTTTCCGGCTGATGCTTGCAGAGGATGGTATTACCGCGATGCCCACGTACGATCAACTCGCCCCCTGGCTTGCCTCCATGCCGTGCGCGGCCAGAGCGTCTCACGAAACGGTCGCACGCACCCTGACGATGCTGCGCCTGACCCGATGGATCAGCCTGGTCAGGCGCAGACGTGATTCACGCACAGGCCGCATTCTGGGCAACCTCTATGTCCTGCACGATGAACCGCTCACTCCCTATGAGGCAATCCAGCTTGACGCCGACTACCTGGCGTTGGTCAGCCAGTCTCTGGTCCATGCCAGCAAGTCTGTCCAACGTGTCGGTGTGTATACGCTACAGGAGATGTCCCAGGATTCGATGCTCAGCGGCCAGGTACTGCCAACCCGATTGCAGGTGCTGACACAGCGTCTGGCCGCACAGGGCTGGCGCATGGATTCACGTTACCCACAGGATATGAACGATCACGATTCCGAAGAAGGGATAACGCCCCCTCTTCGGAATAATGGCGACCTGACTTCGGATTCCAAATCAGGCCTGAGCGCCAGCAAAATCAACCCACTTCGGAATCCGAAGAACATCAGTACAGTACATATAAAAGAAAATAATAAAAAAGTACTTACAGTACCGCGTGCGCAAGAACTTGGGATGCTGCATTTCCCGGAGCGCTTTATGGCACTCAAGGCTGAGCAGCAATCCGGTGCGCTGGCCGCATTGCAGTCGGTTGAGCCCAGTTTGCACCAATCCGTCCTTGACGAATGGGATGCCCGCTGCACGACAACCACCATTCGCAACCCCGCAGGCTATCTGTTTGGCATCATCCAGAAAGCCCTGCGCGGTGATTTCCGAGCCTGGGCTGGGCAGAAGGACAACACACAAACAACGCCCGCCACCAAACCACGTGAAGCCCCCATCCCACCGCAGCCGCCTGCGGCGAACAGAGATGTCGCACTGGCCCATCTGGCACGACTGCGCAAATTGCTGGATGCCCCCTGAGTCGGCCTATCCATCACCATCCATGGTTGTCTATACCCTGGGTATAGCTGCACACACAGCCTTCCAGATGAGACGCACACGACTCACACAAAAATAGCCATATATCGTCCACTGACGTCCACCGTCGCCTATACCCCGGGTATAGCTGCACACACAACCTTCCCTCGCAGGCAGTCAGGCGCTTCGCAAAACAGGCTGACCAGCAGTGCGGTTTCATGACTGACGGCCTTCCTGTTACAGCCGAAGCTGGCGACTCGTTTCACTACCGAGAGTCATCACCATGTCCAACGAAAACAATGCCACCGAATCCTTGCAATTGAACCTGGGGTCATTGCGCAGTGCGATGTCACTGACCCTGCATACCCACCACGCGTCGCGTATCTGGCACGGACGCGCAGCCGCAGAAGGAAAACCCGGCATCGTCGGCCTGAACGGATTTGTCTCCATCATGAACAAGCTCAAGCGCGGTGCCGAGCAGGACGATCCCTACTCCGACTGGTGGATGCTGCGCATTGAAGACAAGCTGTCGCTCACCAAAGAACAGCTCCAGAACTTGCGCCAACAAGTGGATCAAGCACTGGCTGACGTACCACCCGCGCTGAGTATTGGTGAAAACATGAATGTGCAACCCGTCAAGCTGCCGCTATTCGTCTCCTCGCAACTGGGCTTTATGGCGGTCTATTTACTGGCCGACTACGACGATCTTGCCCGCCGCCTGATCCTGGCCCACCACACCGCACTGATTGACCGCTCAACCCTTGAACGCTGGCTCAACGACGGAGCCCATGCCCTGCGCAGTCTCTTCAGTCTGGCGCAGCAATACCGCTACTCCGGCACCCGGCGCGACGACTTTGCTGCCAACAATGCCGCAGCCCGTGCCGCAGTGGAAAAATACGGAGAACTGCCGCAGGACGTGCTCGAAGGCACGCGTCGTTCACGCTTCGCACCACCCTTGATCCGGCGTGGACAAACGAACATGGCGCATTCAGGCACCACACATCAAACACCCTCACACGCAGACGAACCTGCTGATGTCCATGCCAACACCAGTGGAAACCCAACTGAAGAGGCACAGGATAGCGAGGATGACCACGCATGAGCGCATCGACACGTTTCACCCTGCTGGAACAGACCGCCTTCCAGCAGTTGGGACATGCAGGCTACCTAAAAGGCCTTTTAAAACCTTTTAAAGGTAAAGGGGCACTCGAAGTCTGGGCCAGCCAATGCGAGGCACTGCGCGACAACCTGATCGTGCTGGCGCAACGACAGGTTCTGGCACAGGCACGCAGCCATCCCTTCAACCTGCTACCCACGCAACTGGCCCAGCAAACCACTGGCGCAGGCACCACCTTTCTGCGCTGGCGCAACCTCGATCGCAGCAGTATGGGCGTAGCCCTGTGGCAGAAGATGATGGCCAATCCGGCTACGCCACCCGGACTCATCGGCGATTTACACGCAATAGAAGTCCAGCGTGCCGTGCTGAACATGCAGATTAGCCTGTTGCACACACTCGCACGCCAGGCCAGGGACTGCGCCAGCAAAGTGGCCCATGCCGACGATATTTATCTGCGCCGGACAGGCCATCAGGCAGATCTAAACCAGCCCCATACAGGGGGAGACCACATGAAACATCAGGCATCGGCACAACACCGTTGACGGTTTCAACCGGCATTGTCTTTCCAATACGGGCATTTCACATCAAACAGGAGTCATAGACATGAGTACACATTTCAGTGGCGAGGGAAATATCGGCTCTGCGCCAGAATTCCACGAGTACCCCAACGGCAACGAAGAACCACGTCGGGTGTTGCGTCTGAACGTCTACTTCGACAACCCCGTCCCCGGCAAGAGCGGTGCCTTTGAAGATCGTGGCGGTTTCTGGCGGCCAGTTGACTGGTGGCATCGTGATGCGGAGCAATTCTCTGGACTGTTCCAGAAAGGCATGCGGGTCGTGGTTGGCGGACGTGTGGAGCGCGACGACTGGGCCGATGAGAACAACAACCCGCGCACGACTTACCGGGTCAATGCACGCAGCGTTGGCATCCTCCCTTACCGAATCGAGGCCATCACCCTGAGCCCCAAGTCAGGGCCAGCAGATCCGGGGCCACAGACCGAGTAACACATCGCACTTCGTGACGATCCCAGAAAGTGGTCGTCCCCTATTCCACTGACGTCTACTGCGTTTCGCGCGCGCCAGCGCAAGAAGCTGACTGCATAAGCGAGCCGCGCCCAGTATAGACATTTCCCGGGGCAGAAGCCGCCGTAGTCGTACTCTTGAAACACCTTGAGGCTGAACGACGATGGTGATTCATTAACCAAAGATTGGCATAATTGTTCAATTCACCATTTCCGGTAGCCATTATGATAAGTCAGCGTACACGACACTCTCTTGCCCAGTTTTTGGCAATACAGGACATCTCTGTCTCTATCGCCCTTTTGGGCAAGAACAATGTTGACCATCAGAATCTATATTCACAACAATTACTGCTTAATCTGATTCACGCCTTTCAAAATATGAGTGACGCGATTCTGTTATCGATATTGCAGGAAATCATTGCAACAACAAAAAATCTACGAGCAGCTATATCACCCAAGGTCCTCTTCGACGAACGAATGCATGATCTCAGCCAATGTCTCGTGCTTGATGGCTACATCATCCATGATCAACAATTGACTCAAGGTGATCCCTCCATTGCCGATGCATCCCCAATGGAAGACGACCTGATGGAAGCACTACGACAATGTGGTTTACCACGCTGGGAAGACATCATCGCCAAAATCAGAGATTCCGATCAGCGCTTTCGCTCCTCTCCTCCTGACTACAACGCATCACTGACCAATGCTCGTATCGCACTGGAAACTCTGGCAGTCGATATTGCAGCCGAAGTTGCAGAAGGAATGGAGCCAACACCAACCTATAATGCAGCCAAATGGGGCGAGGTTCTCCGTTTCCTGCGTGAAAGTGCAGAAATCACTTTAGAAGAAGAAAAAGGGCTGGCAGGTGTATTCAGCTTCCTGAGTCCCGGAGCCCATCGCCCAGTTGGTATACCAGAAAACCAGATGACCCGACTGGGTCGATCCTTCGCACTAAACATGTGCTGGTTTTTGTTGCAAAATAGGCTTACCCGCCGCTAGCTCTGCGTTGCAACTACCCGCACATCATCCACCTCTTGTGCGGGCTCCTGTGCCCGCCAGATCACATACAGTTCGTTGACTAGGTTCACCCCCTCTTCGTAGGCGTAGAAATTCGTGGTTATCTGACGCGGCTCAGTTCGCCAATCCTCTCCAGCATCCTCAGTGTCATAGCGATACATCCTACGAGAACGGCCGATATAGCGCGTCTTGATGTCATCCTCGATATCCTTGCGATTTGACATCAGGTGCATGCCGGTCGGAGACGGAAACGCGACCATGACACATCCAGCATCCTGAGCGATGCGTATGGCTGCATCAAAGTAGCCATCCACAATCGATGACACACTGTGGGCAGCAAACACATCCCCGATCGGATTAATGGCACGGATCACCAATGTAAATCCCGCTTTATCAAAGCTCCCTATCCGCTCGAAATACAACAATGCCATTCCGGCAATGCGCTTATCGCCTGGTGCAAACACAAGCATGTGTACATGTCGGGACTCCTCCCACATCCGCGTATTGTTCCCGGTACAAATACCAGCTGACATCTTGGCAAAGAACGCCGCGGGTGATTTAGAAACGCAGGCAACCATCTGGCTACCCGTCTGACTCTCCCCCTCATGAACCACGCGCCTGCGCTGTAACTCACTCCAGCGTCCAAATTTTTTTAAAACCAATACCCTAGTTCGAGCTATCGCCTCTGACAGTCGTTGATCAGGAGCACCTTCGTCTATCTGCCAGCGAGCATCAAGACGCGAGCCCAGCACCGCCACAGCGCTACTGCTCAATCCAGCAACGAAGGGCGCAATGTGGACATCCAGAGCATCGCCGATATCCACATCAAACAACGCACGCAGTGAATCCAATAGCAGAACGATCTCCGAGCCCGCCTGTGCCATTGTCCTTAGCCTTTCCTCTCCTTCTTTAAGCCACACAGCAACATTTTCATCGGCATGACAGATAGCTAGCAACACGCCAAGATGTGGTGCCAACGACCAAACATCGGCAGCACTATCTCCCAAACGCTTTGGACTCAAATGCCGGCAAGCCTCATGCTCATCTTGTGCAATGCAAGACGAGAAGCGAGCAGCAAATACCAATGCTCTAGCAAGTGCATCAAGCCCTCGCGAATCGACATCACCTTCTACCTGTAACTCAGTGCGCATCCACGTCATTGGATAGCTTGCTTCCAGCAAGCTAGAAGGTACATCCGTCTCCCGCGACTGCAGACATGGCCAAAGCTGGCGAATGGTAGAAGCACTGGTGCGATACACCAGGGCAACAAGCTCGGCTTGCTGTTGGCTTAATGTCACTGTTGAAGGCCCACGGCCAGCAAGCAGATCATTCAGCAGTAACCGCAAGCTATCAACCTCTCCCTCAAGCTGAACAAGTGGTGCTTCAAGGTATGGCATCAGGCTATCCAGAAGCACACCATCGGTCAGCCCCAGCATGCGCTTTATACAAGGAGCAAAACGCTCTACCAGCTCATGGCGAAGGTCACTGCTGCATTGCAGGTAACTCGTCTTCTGCTCATCCTCGGCCTGATAGGGATAGCGGCCTATCTTCTGCTCCACATAATGGCTTAGCAACGATTCTACACAAGTGCGATTGCCTGCCATCAGCGTGAAGTCACAACGGGTAAAGGCATCATCCAACAGCACACGCTTGATGGCGTCGATCCCTACCCCAAGGTGTACATCCTTGATACCAGGTGCATAGTTGTAAAACCACTTCAGTAGGACAGGTAGCCCGACAAGTCCGCGATCTTCACGTAGATAGGACAGCAGCGTAGTGCCGAGGGAGGCCACCTTGGTCACCTGGCGCAAGTGCGCAAACGTCTGCAATTCCCCTGACTGCTGCATGTATTCAAAGGCGTCCGCATACCCGCCAGAGGCTGCTCTTTGCAGCCATTTGGCCACGGTTGACGGCGTCTGTCCTACGCCCGGCAAGGCCGCAATAGCCAGCCAACGCGACAGCGATTCTGCTCTAAGCTGCCGATAACTGCCCTGAAAGGCCAGTACGGCAGCGGCAGTTGAAAATCCATATTCCTGCAGCACCTGCAAGTAAGCTGACAAATCCAGCTCCAGCAGCAGGTAATCCTCGGCGCTAGCCAATTGCTCGAAGGTAAAAAGCCAAGGTGCCGACAGCAACACATTGAGTCTGGCAGTGACCGGAGTGAGATCATCCATCTCACCCGTTTCCAGTATCAATTTTTGGCAAGCAACCAACCCATCAATATCAGCTCCGGCCGTCAGCAATGCCAGGGCGAACTCAGCACTGCAAGTCTGATGGCCCCCCAGTAAACGATCAAAGCGCACCAGATCGACAGCACGGCGGATCTTGAGTACCTGCAGCAGAAAGCGCCAACGCTGCGGTTGAGTAAACAACACATGCCGTGCCATGTGCTCAAAAAGCACCCCGAGCCCCTCGCTATCACAGTCCAGTTGTTCGAGATTCTCAGTCAGCCACTCAACATTTCGATGCGATAGGTCGACATCCACCTGACGGGCAATTTTCTCGGCTGGGACACCCGCTTTGCGCAACAGCACTACCAATTCCTTGAAGCGTAGCTGTTCTTCCAATGACGGTTGCTCGTAACGACTCAACCAACTTGGACGCTCAGGAAGCCAGGAGAGATCCTCCACTCGCTGGACGATCCCTTGTCGCACCAACGTCAGAACTCGTGCGCCATTAACCTGCCGCCCGGGCAATACTGCATGGGATTTATCCATCTGCAATTTTTGCTGAACGCCCAAACAGCAATATGACTGCATCCAGTCTATATCCAGCTCTCGCATGCCTCGGAACGCCTCGAATGTATTGGGCAGTTCCAGTTTGCGCATGACGAAATCAAACGATCGGCTGTAGTAATGGCTATCTGTGAGTGTCCGCTTCACATGTACCGAATAGACCAGACTTCTTCCGCAGAACGAACCCGCATAATGAAGAAACTTTCTGGCCCGATGCAGCACCATCGACAACGGCAGAAAGCACATCAGATACTGCCTGATGATTTCAATTTTTGAAGGCCGCAAGGATACGTGGTTTGGGATACGTAATGCTCTGCGCAGATGGGATTCAACAGCCACGTCCTCTGCCAACATCGACTCGCCATAGAAGGCCAAATGTTGCTGGTAAGCAGCGATTGCCTGCCTTAACTCCCGAAGAGGATGCATTGGCTGATTTATATCAACCTGTCGTTTTTCTTCTGCCGCAATTCTAGATAGAATTCGACTTCGAAACTCCCGATAATTATCAGGAGGGATAACCACTAAATTATTCAAACCTTCCCCACTGCGTTGCGCAATAAATCCAGCATACTAAAAACACCAGCATAATACCTGCCTTGCGACACCAATACGTTGGCTCGTAATCCGCATTCTTTATCATTTTAAAATCTCCAGCCGGGAATACTCGACAGCATGATTCACGTGCCGAGAGAATTCCATGAAGCTATTTCTGTGCGAGAAGCCCTCCCAGGGCAAAGATATCGGACGTGTACTGGGGGCTACCCAACGAGGCAAGGGTTGCCTCACCGGTTCAGGTATCACCATAACCTGGTGCATCGGTCATCTCGTTGAAGCAGCACCGCCCGATGCCTATGGCGAGCAGTACAAACGCTGGTCTATCGAGCAATTGCCCATTATCCCTGAGCGCTGGCGCGTCGACGTCAAATCCAAGACCGCCTCGCAGTTCAACGTCGTCAAAGACCTTCTGAGCAAGGCAAGCGAACTGGTCATCGCAACGGATGCTGACAGGGAAGGCGAGTTGATCGCACGTGAGATCATCGAACTGTGCGGTTATCGCGGCCCCATCCAGCGGCTCTGGTTATCGGCATTAAATGACGCGTCGATCCGCAAAGCACTGGCAACGCTCAGGCCATCAAGCGAAACCATGCCGATGTACTTCTCGGCCTTGGCCCGTTCCCGCGCAGACTGGCTGATTGGCATGAATCTCAGTCGCCTGTTCACCGTTATGGGGCGGCAGGCCGGTTACGATGGCGTCCTCTCCGTGGGCCGGGTACAAACCCCAACGCTGAAACTGGTTGTCGATCGCGACCGCGAGATCGCATGCTTTGTCTCTGTACCGTTCTGGGCAGTCGAGACCGTACTATCGAGCGCAGGTCAATCTTTCACTGCAGCCTGGCTTGCACCAGATACAGCAACAGACGATGCCGGCCGCTGCCTGCAGGAGCCCATAGCCCGGCAGGCAGTAGAGCGCATGCGTTCGGCTGGTAGCGCCCAGATCACGTCCGTCGAAACTGAACGCATGCGTGAAGGCCCACCGTTACCCTTCGATCTGGGCACGCTGCAAGAAATCTGCTCAAAACAGTTGGGCCTGGACGTGCAGGAAACCCTGGAAATCGCTCAGGCACTGTACGAAACTCACAAAGCGACGACGTATCCGCGCTCAGACTCCGGCTATCTGCCCGACAGCATGTTCGCCGAGGTGCCCACCGTACTCGACAGTCTTCTCAAAACCGATCCTGGCCTGCGACCGCTCGTTGACAAGCTAGACCGCAACCAGCGCTCACGTGTATGGAACGACAGCAAAGTCACGGCGCACCACGGCATCATTCCCACGCTCGAACCCGCCAACCTTAAGGCAATGAGTGACAAGGAACGGGCAGTCTATATGCTGATCCGTGCCCACTATCTGGCGCAGTTTCTGCCGCAACATGAGTTTGACCGCACCACTGCACGCTTATCCTGTGCGGGTGAAACGCTACAGGCTGTCGGCAAGCAGGTCGTCGTCATCGGGTGGCGGCAGGTACTCGCTGAGCCCAGGCCAGACGATGATGGCGAGACCACTCCGCGCAGCCAGGTTCTGCCAGCGCTGCATGAAGGTTTGTCTTGCCAGACCACTGGAATCGACTGCAAAGCGCTCAAGACATCGCCGCCACGTCCTTATACCCAGGGCGAACTGGTCAAAGCGATGAAGGGCGTTGCTAAATTGGTTGCCGATCCACGCCTGAAGCAAAAGCTGAAGGACACCACGGGTATCGGCACTGAGGCAACTCGCGCCAATATCATCAAAGGATTGCTTGACCGTGGCTACCTGCAGAAGAAAGGCCGTTCGGTACGTGCCTCCGATGCGGCCTTCACACTCATCGACGCCGTTCCCGGTGCCATTGCCGATCCCGGCATGACCGCCATCTGGGAACAGGCGCTGGACATGATCGAAGCCGGTCAGCTCACTCTTGATGTCTTCATCGACAAGCAGTCAGCCTGGATCACGCAGTTGGTACAGCAGTATCGAGGTGCATCGCTGTCTATCAAGGTGCCACAGGGACCTGCATGCCCAGAATGCGGCACCGCTATGCGTCAGCGTACTGGCAAAAGCGGGCCATTCTGGTCTTGCCCTCGCTATCCTGACTGCAAAGGCTCTCAGCCTATCGACAACGGCAAACACAAACGTGCTATGCCGCGCAAACGTAACAGCAGCACACGGGCATCCTGAACCGCCCTGAACCCAAAAGCCATGCCACATCTTCAGTGATGACATGGCTCCCCCCCCCCCGCGCCCATGCGGGAATCCCCGCGCACCAAGCCTTCTACTAAACAGTGCGCACTTCGCTATGCTCAGGCAGCGAGGCAGAGGGCAACTCGTCCACGGATCGCACCAGACGCTTTCCCTCTTCTCCGGTACTTCCGCCTTCCTTGAAGGGTTTCCTGATGCCTTGTTTGAGAGGCCAGACATCAGGAAACCCTTCGGGGATGACGGTATTCGTTGCCGCGCCCAACGGCGAAAAACTGGGCTCCCTTTGTGTGTGGATACATGCCAGAGGATTCCGGCCACAACCACGATAACGGCCGGGTGCGATTGCTGCGACAGTGAATGGTTTTGACGACGACCACATCCTGAAACAGCCCACAGGTGGTTTATTCCTACCAAGTCGGAGGCCAACAGGTCCCCGACACTTTTTCTCCTGATTTACGACACACAAGGTTGGGCCTGTGGCCCTGAACCAAAAAACAGGAGACCCTATGAACATGCAACCTACAACACCCCATGTACTGCAATTCGGCAGCGTCTGCAGTGGCATCGAGGCAGTCAGCCTCGCCTGGGAACCACTGGGTATGAAAGCCGCCTGGTTTTCGGAAATCGACCCTTTCCCGTGTGCCGTGCTCGCACACCGCTACCCCCATGTGCCCAACCTCGGCGACATGACGCACATCGCCAACCAGGTACACGCTGGCGAGGTCATCGCCCCAGATATTCTGGTTGGCGGGACACCTTGCCAGGCGTTCAGCATTGCCGGCGCACGACGGGGACTGAACGACCCTCGCGGTGCCTTAACCCTCAGCTACGTGGAGCTTGCCAATGTCATCGACCAAATCCGTCTCAAAAATCATCAGTCCCCCACCACGATCGTCTGGGAAAACGTCCCTGGCGTGCTCAGTGACCGCTCCAACGCCTTTGGCTGCCTGCTGGGCGCACTGGCCGGAGAAAGCCATGCGCGCAACCCGCCAGGGGAAAAATGGGCGCACGCAGGTCACGTGTCTGGACCCCGCCGTCGCCTCGCGTGGCGGGTGCTCGACGCCCAACACTTCGGTGTCGCCCAGCGCCGCAAGCGTGTGTTTCTTGTGGCAAGTGGTCGAGACGACCTCGATCCCTGCGAAGTACTTTTTGAGCGCGACAGCGTGCGCGGGCATTCTTATGCGAGCAGCTCGCCGTGGCAAGAAGCTGCCCGCGCTGCTGGAGCAGGCCCTGCGACAGCAAGCGACTATGCCGGACTGAGCCCCTATGACAAGGTGGTCACGACATTCAGTTTCGCTGGCGGTACAGGGCCAGTCAACGTGGCGGCCTGCCTGATGGCAGCCGGTTCCAAACATGACATCTGCACCGAGAACTTCCTGGTGCAGTCGATGGCAGGCCCCCTCAGCCATACACTGAACCCGGCAACGCATGGCAAAGACTACAGGGAAGATGGTGCCAACAAAGGTATCCCGATGATGGCCTTTACCGCTCAGGACTATGGCGCGGATGCCGTAAAAGACGTCACCCCGACATTGCGGACCAGGGCCTGGCCTGCCATCGCCTTTGCACAGAACGGGCGTGGCGAACTGCGCCTGGAATCGGGTCACGGGCAGATCGCTGGCACGCTGCTCGCCAGCGGCGGAAAGCCCGGTCAGGGCATGCCAACCGTGTTCAGCGTCACCCCGCCTGACGCGCACTTCCATTACACGCCGCTTGAGCATAATGGAGAAAACTGGCAGCAATGGAGGGTCAGGCGGCTCATGCCCGTCGAATGCGAACGCTTGCAGGGCATGCCGGATGGCTGGACGCTGGTGCCATATCGCGGCGGCAAACCTGCTGCTGATACCCCCCGCTACAAAGCGATCGGCAATTCTATGGCCGTACCATGCGTAGCCTGGCTGGGTCAGCGTCTGCTCCAGGCATTGCAGACACCCGGGTGACATCGCGCTAACCAATACGGGCACGTCCTGATGCGTGTTGTTCCACACACACGCACCGTTGCCACGTCATGCTGAATACATGTTCGCCGGCGTAGCTGGCAACATCCCAGGCAGTCAAGGCCATCAAGACTGCGACACGCCGACGGTGTGTTGGCTTTCGCTATTTTCTCATTCCACCCATAGGGGCTCTCCTCCCTTGTGGCTGGGGAGCTCCTTTTTTTGGAGACTTTCCCATGGATCATCAAACCATTCGCAATCAGATGCAGTCATTGGTGCGTGACCACGTTCCTTCCAATGCCCGCAGTTTCAGGTTCAAAATTTTTGACGGCCAGCCCAAGGTGTCGACACTGGGCTTTCACATTGATCCCAAGCCTTTTGAAGGAAAGATCATCGCCAGGACGGAGGATGCCATTGTCGTCAAGACGGGCCGAATCGAGTTCGCCGTGCTTGACCGGACGCTCGTGACCGAAGATCCAGACGAAGGAGCCAGGGTGCAGGTCGAACCCTACGCACGGCATCGCTTCGACGGTCTTCGCGCAGACACCCCCGAAGAGCGCACCAAATACACCGCTGATGGCAAGCCCTACAAGCTCCAGACGTATGTCCTCGGCTCCGCCCCCGCCAAGCTTCCGATCCCGCAACCCCGCTGCCCGGAGTTACAGGAACTGATCAGGCAACTGGAGGAGCTGCCGGCACCGGATGGTTTTCGTCGGATTACGCACCTGCTGGTTGATGCGGGTGCGCGGGATTTCACCTGGGTTGATCCACTGCCCAAGGACATCATCGCTACACCACCGGCTATCAGCTTCAACACAAGCACGGCGAAATTCAATGGCCGCGTCACTGTGCAATACGAACGCGCCGACGACCTCTATGCCGTAGTGCTGAGCCACGATGGAGAGTTGGTTGAACGGGTTGACGGTGTGTTCTTCGATACCCTCGGAGACGTACTGTTCAGGCTGATCGACGATGGCAGTTGGCGTCGCATACGTGTGCGCACCATTCAAAAGCCGCTGCGACGCAAGTCATGACGCGACAGACAACCCGTCTATACGGTGGTTATCTGACCAGCATCGTTTACTTATCGCACCTCGACTGGGATACGCACCAATCCCCCGCCCCGGACAACACTTCTTCACTGTGTTGCCCGGCATACCATCCTCTCAGGAGTAACTTGTATGACTTTACGCTTCAAAGGAGCCGAATTGCGGCCCGTCATCGCCGAGGCTGTTGCCAATCAGTGCCGCATCATCCTGGTCAAGGATCAGGGTGTTTACTGGCTCGCCGAGCATGGTGAACGCCATCCCGATGGGCGTCAAAAGCTGATCGCCTACGCAATTGGCTGCAACCCTGACGTTGCGCCCTTCGACGACTGGTGGGAGCGTTCACGCGCTGAGTTCGGTGGCGATGATTTTGGTGAGTTTTTCGAACCTGGCGACAGGGTGTTTACCGGCATCCTGGATGGTGCTGGTGATCTCGAAGTGTCCGCTACCGCAACACAGATTTTCCTGCAAGTTGTCGCGACAAGCCCCGATAGCAACTGAGCCTCGTCCTCCATAGCCCCCTCATGGGCTGAGAGATCCCCAGAAACATCATCAATACACCATGATGATGTTTCGATAGGCTCTCGCCATATCGTCGTATACCCTGTCGGGGTTCATCCTCGACAGGATCCTCGGTGATTGACGGATGACATTTTCACTCAATGTCAGATACGACAACACCCTCCGAGATTTCTCACTGTTCGCCTGAAACCATCTATTTATTCCTTTGCTTTCAAGATAATAACCCGTTAGCCACATGATGATGCTGTAGAGTGTCGCTATCAGGCAGAGCACTGATATTCGCTTTTCGCCCCGACTTTTACTTGCCCTAAGCCCCAGTCCATAGCGCTCACTTTTCTCATCTCTAAAATTCTGCTCTATCTGCATACGGCGACTGTAAATTTTAACTATCTCACGTGGTTTATATCCCATCAGGCTGGTAAAAAGCAGCCACGGTTCACGCGCGCTTTTACGATACATCTTGTCCGTTTTAGGGAAGCACTGGTTACCTTTCCTGCCCGTTGCCCGCTTATGCACGGTATAGAAATGCCCGAGGCAGTCACGGCTGGCGTTGCGTGCCAGTCGCCCAAATCCCAGATAGCATGACTTCGCTCTTGACGTAATATCCCGCGCCATTTTCCATTCCTCATCCCCGATTATCTGAAAATAAAGGCGACCTCTGATACGTCCGACAAAATGCCAGCCCAGAGAGCGAATGTGGTGAAACCAACTGCTGCGAAAGCCTGCATCAGTCACAACAATGACCTGCTTATCTTTGCCGATGGCGGCAGCCATCTGATCGAGAAAATCGTTCTGAACGGTAGCGTTGTTCTGGTATTGAGAGGAAATGACTTTACTCATCAGCGGGATAGCTCTTCCATCGCACAGTAGACTCGCCCGCAAAACGCTGAGCTCCGATGACGGATAGCCGCTCCAGTCCACGGCAATAACGCATAATGAAAGGCTGCAGGTGAGGCGGGATACAAGCTTCTGATAAACAGCGGGGACATCGCTAAACATCAGGTCACTGTTGAGATGGCGGTCAACACGCTTAATCTTGTGCTTAACCCGTGCCGGTCCTGGCAGATACCTGCCGATGCTGGTCAGAGAGAGCGATGCGCCACGCGTCAGTGCAACGGTCATATCGAGCAGAGCATTTTACGGTACTGATGGAGTGAGTTCAGGGACTGGCTAAAAAATTTATGGCAAACTTGTGAAGCAGGCATAGAGGCGTGACCTTACTTTTTGGTGGAACACTAAGTAGATCACAACCTTCTATGCCTGTCTTTATTTATGGGGAACCGTCAGCCCTCATGGGGGCTTCTTTCCTATCGCGCCAGCACCTCCACCGCTGACACGCATGCGTCTCAGCCCACGACGGGCCATTCCGCCAGCGATCCCCTGGAGACACCCCCATGCGCGACCCGTTCAAGATTGACTCCCCGACCTGCATCAGTTTTTCCGGTGGCCGCACCAGTGCCTATATGCTGTGGCGCGTTTTACAGGCCAACTGCGGCCTGCCTGCCGATACCATAGTCTGCTTCGCCAACACGGGCAAAGAAGTAGAGGCTACCCTGCGCTTCGTGCGTGACTGCGCCACACATTGGAAAACCTCCATCCACTGGCTCGAATATCAGGACGCTGCACCAGGGTTCACACGGGTCGATTTCACGACGGCCAGCCGTCAGGGTGAGCCTTTCGAGGCGTTGATCCGTAAACGCCAATACCTGCCCAATCCCGTTGCTCGCGGCTGCACCACCAGCCTGAAAATTCGGCCGATGCATAAATACCTGCGCAGTCTTGGTTGGGCGGAATGGGATCAATTCATTGGCATCCGCGCCGACGAGCAACGGCGTGTCGCCAAAATTCGGGCACGCGGTCACTCCACGGAATCAAGCCATGAAATGATGTGCATGCCATTGGCCGATGCAAACATCAGCGTATACGAGGTCAGTGCGTTCTGGCAGGCGCAACCTTTCGATCTGGAACTCTTGACCGTGAAAGGCCGCACACTCGAAGGCAACTGTGATTTGTGCTTCCTCAAGCCACAGGGACAGCGACTGGCCCTCATCAAGGCCAGACCGGAAGCTGCCATATGGTGGATACGCATGGAATCACTGAATCTGGCCAGCAAAGCCAGTGGCACACGGTTTCGTATTGACGGTCCCAGCTATGCCGATCTGGCGCGCTTCGCCGCAAATCAGGGTGATCTGTTCGATTCAACCGAAGATGCGGTGGCCTGTTTTTGCGGTGATTAAATCGCGCCGCAGGGAAACCTGATTGTCTTGGGTCTGTGCTGATCAGGTGCCACTTTGGATAACGACTAGGGCAGCAATAACTGCGCCTGCGTTTTGCCTGCCGCGAGCGCCTCTTTGAACCAGTTCGGCTGCTTACCTCGACCACTCCAGGTCAGGCCTGGGTTGTCGGGATGTGCATATTTGGGAGCCACAGGATTTTTTACCCGAGGACTCGGCTTCGAGTTCGGGAAGACCTGCTCCAGCTCCAGATTTTCACCTTCCAGCAACTGCAGAATTTTCTCGCGAACAGCCTTGATGCGTTCACGTTCTCCCTTGACCAGTTGATCCTGTGCGGATGCGATCAGGTTCTTCAATTCGGCTGCGGACAGCGCCTGCAAATCAATCGACATTATTTCTCCCTCCATGGGTGATGCAGAAAGTCGTTAAGTACGCGTTTGTACCACGACAGCCATTTCCAGAGGAATGGCATCTCGAAAATAGGGAACGACTCCAGTTCATATTTCTCGTCGCGCCGGCATTGAGGCACGGGCATTCTGTCTGCATGTTTTGCTGACGTTGTCAGCGACATGCCACGCAACCACGGTCTCCAAGGTTGCGGTGCGGCAAAAACCGCATGACCAAGCCAGTTCGCACAGCATCCTCGCGCGGACGACCACCGGCTTCTACCGGTAGTGGATGCATTCGCCTTATCAACCCATCGCGGGGTGACACACCCCCGCCATCGGGCCTGGTGTGTCTCCGCTTCATTTTCAATGGAGATTTCACCATGACTCATTCTACTTCAGGCGAAAAGGCCTATTTCGATCTGCACACCGAAGGTTACGGTCGTCTGCAACGCGTACGGGAAGTTCCCGTGCGGGGTGGCCGACGTGCTCAACCCTTCCTGGCCTGCACCATCGCAGCGCTGGTCGGCTCGTCCCAAGAACCGACCACCCGCTATTTTGATGTCAAAGTCACAGGTGCCGAGGCTAAAAAACTGGTCGAACACTATGTCGGCATTGATGATCCAAAGCAGCGTCCGATGATCAAGTTCCGGCTGGGGGATCTGTGGAGTGATGCATTCATTCGCCCCAGCGGTGAGCGCAAGGGTGAACCGGCAGCCAGTCTCAAGGGACGGCTCCTGAAAGCTGAACTGATCGCCCCTGCCGCACTGCAAATAATCGAACAGTACGAGTTGGTCACTCGGGGCATTGGCTACCTCAATCGGCCCAAAGACGTCACACCGAAGAAGGGTGACCCGTTCCTCGCATGCACCATCGGTGCGCTGGCCGGGCCTGTCGAAGAACCGGAATACCGGTACATCAACACCATCGTGACCACACCGGAGGCTCAACATCTGGTGCGCCGTTGCGTGCAGGCCGTCGAGGCTGAGCGCAAGGTACTGGTGGCCTTTCGTCTCAACGACATGAAAGCTGATCCGTACCTTCGCACGAAGGGCGAGCATGCCGGCGAGCCGGCTGCGAGTCTGGAGTCCAAACTGATCCATATTGGCCTGATCAAGATCGATGGCCAATTGGTCTATCCCACTGCCAACCAGGCTCCCTCTTCCGAGCATGCTACAGCGGTATCCACTGCGTCAGAAAGGTCTGATAACAGCGTGGATATGCCGCCTACGACGCCCGGTACAACCGAACCTGAAGCGCAATCCTCGGTAGAAGAAGAGCCCGCTCTCGTCACTTCACGCTAAGCCGATCGGCAAGACCTCACATTGGGGTCTTGTCTCTTTTCCCAAGGTTATCGGTAGTACAACGCATCCCAGGAGATTATCCATGGCTACAGCAGCCGTTCAATCCACTCCCCCCATTATCGTTCGCGGCCAACTCGCAATCCGCACAATATCCGGTCGTAACGGCCGGTTCACAGTCGGTCGTCTCACCACTCACCTTGGGCTGTTCCATGTCAAAGATCCCGAACTGGAGCAGTATCCCGAAGGAAAGTATGAGGGTGAATTTGCGATTCGATATATTTATCCGAAAGCCTATCCTGTCGGCGACGGCATGCGATTCGAGATCCGGGCCAACCTGGATGGCATGACCTTGTCTGGTATCGACAAACTCAGCAAAGCAGAGGCTCGCGCCTTCGCCACGCAGGATGTCGATCCGCTTGATGAGGAATCGGGTACTCAACCCGTACCCACGCCAACCGCAACGTCCAAATCCAAGGCCAGGCCTGCCCCTGTACAAGCCACCCAGGACCCACTGGTCGACACCACGCCATTCAGCGTCGATGCACCCTCCGCGACTGTAGCGGCCTCGGACAATCCCGATAGCGATGATGCTGCATTGTTCGGCATCCTCTGGCCGCTGGGTGAATCGGTGAAGCTGGACGCAACCATTGACCGCCGCACGTTGCGCCTGCAAGTCGCGCGGTTGAGCCAGTTGAGCTATGCGTTCGACGCCACGGCCCAGCAGTGGAACCGCCAGCCAGAATCTCTGGCGACCTGATTCATCCTGTCACTGCTGCCGCATTTTTCCCCACCCACCGGAGCCCCGCCTCCCTGGGGGAGGACTCCGATTTCTTTCTGGAGCACACCATCATGTTCACAAACGATACAACCTCTTTCTCGCACGCTGACGGAAATGCCCGCATCGTACTGGATGAACAAGCCTGGCAGGTTGTCTGCAAAACAGCAGCCACAGAGGCTAGCAGGTACTGCGGGCTGGCTTACGACCATTACATTGTTCTCCTGAGCTCATCAATTGACCAGCATGTTGATCAACTACCCGAGCACCTGCGTGCACAGGCGCTGTCAATAGCACGGGAATGGGATTATGCAACGCCCGCTGAAAGGCAGGAGACCCAGGACTGGAATGCTGAAAACGGCTATTGCACACACGGTCTTGATCCGAATTGCTGTCCGGCTGGTTGCAGCGAGTATTGAACGCCAACCGTCGATCTCCACGCCGCTGATGCGGTATTTATCCACCCGCCGGGGTCTTCCCCGCAAGGGAGGTTCCCGGTCCTTTCATTTCAGGAGCCTCACCATGAGTCGGCACTACTTCACTACCTCTCACCTGGGTTTTCCCACCACTCTCTACCTCGGCTGGGATCGCCCGATGCAGTACTTCTTTCTCGTCATTGAGAAACCGGAAGAACCGATCGAGGAAGACACGTGTGACGAACACGACATCTATCTGTACAGCAACCTGCAAGAGCGTGATCCATTTGGCCATGGCCTGGATTACTACCGTGCCGTGTTGCTGCATTTTCAGATCACCGTGCCCGAGAGCATGTTCAGCGAAGTTCTGCGTGATGCCGAAAACAATGTCGGCAACCGTGTAGTCATTCATCAGGCTGACGGTTCGTTCGCCGAACGTGAAAGCTGAACGGCTCACGCGCTTTCATCCCCTTGGGGCAACACGGCCCCAAGGGTGGTGTTGCCCCTCAATTTTTTATTGAGGACACCACCATGCCCGAATCTTCATTACAGCAACCGTTGTTCCGCATCGACGAATGTACTGACCTGATGGTCGATGCCTGCGTCTGCCGCGAGAATGGCGATCTGGTCTTTGTCTCAATCTGGGCGCGGGATACTGCTATCCAGCAATTTATCGCCCGACTCACACTGGGCCGCGATGACGATGGACTGAACCAGTTTCACCTCATCACAGAGCACGGCGGCTCCGTACCTGTGTTCATCCCTTCGGTCGAGCGCCTTGAAAAGCGTCTGACCCGCAACTATCGCCGCACGCTGTTTGGATCGCTCACCAATCTGTGGCTGTTCGACCAGCGTTGCATCTGCCCTGACAAGAGCACAGCCAGCGCACTGGCGCTACTGCCGCGCTCTGCTGCTGAACCGACCGTTCGCTTGTGGCAACTCGTCAAAGATACATGTCCGCTGCCACTGCTCGACCACTGGCAAACGCCCGTGCTGGAGTTACTGAGCAGCCGCGACATGCTCCATGAGCTACCGGTCGCTCTCGGGCCGCTGCAGGGCTTTCGCCTTGGACTGGACGTGCCAGCACTCACCGATGCGCTGGGCGAGCTTATTCGTAACGGCGTTCTCACGGCCTATCCCTATCCGTCACAGATCTGGACACCGCACGCGGTGGTCTGATCATTTCACGGCAGGCGCACCTTACCAGGCACCTGCACGTTCTTTCATCATCGCCAGACAGGAGATCCCTATGGCACTCATGTTTCCCCGGCTCGCCAGAAATTTTGCCAAAAATGGCTATTACCCTACCGATGAGTCCACGCTCGAACGGACACTCGCCGCACTGGCTCCCAGCGATGAGCCCATGTGCATTATCGACCCTTGTGCAGGCGAAGGCGTTGCGATTGCCGAAGCCGCCCATGCCCTCGGGCTTGATCACACCCGTTCGTACGCTGTCGAGTACGATCAGGAGCGCGCCAGCCATGCACGGTTGTTGGTCGATCACTGCATCCATGCCGACCTGATGGATACCCTCATCTCGCGTCAGGCATTCGGTTTGCTTTGGCTCAATCCACCGTACGGCGACTTATCCAGAGATGCCAACAGCAACATCGGCTACGACGGTAAGGGCCGGCCCCGACTGGAAAAGCTGTTCTACCAGCGGACACTGCCCTTGCTGCAGTACCACGGTATTCTCGTTTTCATCATTCCGTTCTATGTGCTCGACCAGGAAATGGTGGGCTGGCTCACACGCCACTTCGCCGACCTGCGTGTCTTCCGTGCGGTAGATACACAGTTCAAACAAGTGGTGCTATTTGGTCGTCGTGCTCGCCAGCGCGATCTGGCTAGTGAAGACGTGAAGTCCACCCGCGCCCGGTTGTTGCAAATCGGGCAGGGAGAACAGGACGTAGAGGAATTGCCGCCCGAGTGGACGTCGCTTCCCTATATCGTGCCAGGCACCCAGGCCGAACCCGAGCATTTTTATCGCATCAGCATGGAGCCGATGCAGTTCGCCGAAGAAGTACAGCGTCTGCGAGGTTTGTGGCCAGCGTTCGAGACTCACCTCGGTGCCGCGCAGCAGTCGCTGCGCGCGCCTGCTCGTGCTTTATCTGAATGGCACCTGGCATTGGCCCTGGCAGCGGGTGCGATCTCCGGCGTCGTGCAGTCCCAAAGCGGCCGCACACTTGCGGTCAAGGGTGACACCTACAAGCAGAAGGCGACAAGCACCGAGTATTGCGAACGCGATGACGGTTCAATCGCCGAAACGCGCATTCTCACCGATAAGTTCGTGCCCGTCATCAGAGCATGGGACCTGTCTCCCAACTCAGCCACGCTGGGACGGATTCTCACCATCCATTAATCCCCGCAAGGGGAAGCAGTACCACCTACACACTGCTGGCCACTGAACCCGAGTTCAACACCAGCTCATTTCTCTTACCCATCGGGGCATACATCGCCCCTGGGCGGTGCATGCCCCATTTTTTGGAGCATCACCATGAGCATACAAATCGAAGCGGCCCCTGCCGTCACGCAATCACCCGAAACCGGTGATCTGTTCGGCCCTGCGAACGACGAACTCTCCATCAGCATGCAGGATTTCGTCAGCGAGTTCGGGGATGAATTGCTCGACTCTCTCAACCGGGCCAATCCACCGGTCTACAACGGTGTGCCACGTGCAAACCGCCAACGCATTCTCGCCAGTCTCAAGCGACAGTTGTTCCCCGCCCAGGCTGAGGTCGTGCATGCAGCGGCCGAGTTGCTCGTCAATCAGGGCGAGCGCGCAGCCATCGTCAATGGTGAGATGGGGACAGGAAAAACCACTGTCGGCATCGCGCTGGCGGCGGTACTCAATGCGGAAGGCTATCGCCGCACACTCGTGCTCAGCCCACCGCACCTGGTCTATAAATGGCGGCGGGAGATTCTCGAAACCGTCACGGGGGCCAAAGTCTGGGTGCTCAACGGCCCGGACACGCTGCTCAAACTGATCAAGCTGCGCGAGCAACTGAACGTGCCAGCCGATGGACAGGAATTTTTCATCATTGGCCGTGTGCGCATGCGAATGGGCTTCCACTGGAAGCCTGCATTCGTTCGCAAACGCACCCGTCACGGCACCGTTGGGCTTTGCCCACACTGCGGCACCATGGTTCACACCCTTGATGGCGAGCCCGTCAGCGCACTGGAACTCGATGCTGAGGAAGTGCGTCGCAAGTGTGGCGTTTGCAAAAGTGCCCTCTGGACACTGATGCGACCACGCAGTTTGTCAGGCAGCGATCAATCCGCAGCAGTACTGCGGGCGCTAAAACGCATTCCGACCATTGGTGAAGCCACGGCTGCCAAACTGATGAAGACCTTTGGCGATTCATTCCTGGCCTCGATGCTTGGGGACAACTTCCACCAGTTCATCAATCTGATGGACAACCGGGGGGAGTTGGTCTTTTCAGACCGGCAGGCTCAGCGCATGGAACGCGCCATGTCGAGTATGGAGTTCGGCTTCGGTGAGGGCGGCTATCAACCCAGCGAATTCGTGAAGCGGTATCTGCCGCAAAGCACGTTCGATTTGCTCATCGCCGACGAAGCCCACGAGTACAAGACAGGCGGTTCCGCGCAAGGTCAGGCCATGGGCGTGATTGCGGCCAAAACCCGCAAAACGTTGCTGCTCACCGGCACGCTGATGGGAGGCTACGCTTCCGATCTCTTCTATCTGCTGTTCCGAGCATTGCCCGGACGTATGATCGAAGACGGCTACCGACCCAGTACCAGTGGCAGCATGAACGCTGCGGCCATGGCATTCATGCGGGATCATGGCGTCCTCAAGGACATCTATTCCGAGAGCGACGGCCCGGCCCACAAGACCGCAAGAGGCTCGAAGGTCACCGTCAGAACCGTTAAAGCGCCAGGGTTCGGCCCCAAGGGCGTGCTGCGCTGCGTTCTGCCCTTCACGATTTTCCTCAAACTCCGGGATATTGGTGGCGTACTGCCCCCATATGACGAAGAGTTCAGGGAAGTCGAGATGGATGCCGAGCAAAGTGATACCTACAGCAAGCTCGCTGCCAGCCTGACGAGTCAGCTCAAGGAAGCCCTGCGTAAGCGGGACACCACCTTGCTGGGCGTGGTGCTCAATGTGCTGCTGGCCTGGTCTGACTGCTGCTTTCGTACCGAAACCGTGCGCCACCCGCGTACGCGAGAGGTACTGGCATTCACCCAGGCCCAGTTCAACGAGCTGCAGGTGATGCCTAAAGAGCGGGAACTGATCGACATCTGCAAGCAGGAGAAAGCAGAGGGGCGCAAGATCCTGGCCTATTCCGTCTACACAGGCACGCGAGATACCACCAGCAGGCTGAAAATGCTGTTGGAGCAAGAAGGTTTTCGGGTTGCGGTATTGCGCGCCAGCGTCGATGCCAGCCGCCGTGAAGACTGGATTGCAGAACAGCTCGACCGTGGCATCGATGTCCTCATCACCAACCCGGAGCTTGTCAAAACAGGGCTGGATCTTCTGGAGTTCCCCACGATTGTGTTCATGCAATCAGGGTACAACGTGTACACACTGCAGCAGGCCGCACGACGCTCCTGGCGTATCGGCCAGAAGCAGCCTGTGAAGGTGATCTACCTGGGGTATGCGGCCACGTCGCAAATGACGTGCCTGGCGCTGATGGCGAAGAAGATTCTGGTCTCTCAGAGCACGTCGGGAGACGTTCCTGAATCAGGATTGGATGTACTTAATCAAGATGGAGACTCTATTGAAGTCGCCCTGGCCCGGCAACTTGTCGCAGCCTGATGTTCCTGTCTGCCGGCGTCCCGCAAGGACGTCGGCTTTTTCACATGACACGTTGCGCTGTGGCAATGAAAACTGCCCAGAGACAACGGGATTGTTCGTCATCGCAACCCATTCCTTCGCGCACCATTTAAAACAAAGAAGGCACAACACCAGATGCAAAGTAAGATGCTTGCTTTCGACCTTATTGCAGTCACTGGAATCTATCCGCTGCCGCAGCAATCAAAGCTATGGAGTGGTTTCAGGAGGAGGAGATTTCCTTATTGGACTGCCCACTATATGTCCGATCTCGACAAAAACGACAATTTACAATATGCAGGTCTAGCAGTTGCTCCCAGCCTGAAATTGGAGATGTTAAGAGCAACGTCCGCTTCTGGCTGCGGATTCAACCCATAGTCGCCTTACGATAGATGTATCGTAAGGGCTAGCGGAAGTTCTCTGACAAATCCGAGAAGCGACTCATTTGCGCATTAGTATGTTCTCATGTTCCGTTAACTTCATTAGTCCCAACTCTTGCCACCAAGAAATTAAGCTATTGAACTCTCGATCAAGCCATTGATATTTTTCTAAGATGCGAGGCGAATCTTTAAACTTTTCAAGGTTTTCGTCAATGTGCCCACGCACTCGGTATAAATATGAATAATACGCACCAGCATGCGGCGGATATAAAAACCATGTCCAATAGCGCTGATAATAAAAGCCGTCAATATCAAGCCCATAAAAAGCAGGAGCCAATGGCATTTGCCCTTCTTTTATGGAAAAGAAATTCATAATTTCTGGATCTATGATTACCCTAGGAAAAACTGCAAGCTCCTCTTCAAGCGTGAAAGCTCGAATATATGAGCTACCAAAAATCACCCGTTCCTTGTGGAATAATTTCCCTTTAGTAATAGCGCCCCTGCAAAATATGCCATCGGAAGCTAAGTCAGCGGTTATCTTATGAATTTTCCTTGATAACCCTTTAAAACCATCCATAGTTGGCTGAGCCGATATTATTATGCAGTCGGAAATGTATGTTAGCCTTGGATCTCCAAGCTCTCTTTCTATCAGGCCGTCTTTCGTTTCTTCGTATATTGGAAGGTCTGTAGCATAGTTTGGCTCATAAGTCTCTTCATCCAGGAAGTTTAAAACTGACCTTATTTTCATAAAAATCAGGTCATCTTTTGAGTTGCGCTCTTCTATGCCTCTGATTATTTCCTTGAAGCCAAGGATATCAATAAATGCAACAAATCGCTCCTCCATTAATTCATAATTTTCTAGCATGAGGCCCTCGAAATTCACGCATTATTTTTATGTCTGCGCTATATGATTTAAGCCTAAAAAATATACTACTTCAGTAGAATTCGTCTCTGCTTGGCGCGTGACTGCAATCGTTCCAGACCTGTCTATCATTTTTTGGCAGTTTTTCGAAATCACCGGATCAGTACCGCGCTTTCTAAAACTAAGGTATTAGGGGCATAGCGTTGGATGGCCTGCAATACAACTTCGCGATCTTTCTCGTTAATACTTGATCCCAACGTTAATGTCATGTGATTAAGCATTGAAGTGCCTATCGGCAGATCAATGAAAGGCAGCTCTGGCGGTGGGGCTCCTGTTTCCAAGGTATACCATTTTTCCATGAGGTTGAGGAGCTCATGCTCATACTCATCAGGATTATCTTCATAGATGAGCTCTGGTCCTCGAATGGCCATTAGAGTAAACCGAAGCTCAGATTGATCTTCCCAGTGCGCGGACTTTATCCGGCATAACCTAGAGCCTCCAGTAATCTCAGTTATCTCTGGATTTGAGCGAACGAACTGCTTCAAATAGGCGGAAGGATCTTCGACATATAGAATTTCGCCACCGAAGGATTCCTCGTCAGCCCATGGCATAAGCACAAAGCCCTTGCCAAACATTGTTTTTTTGTAAATGGTGCTGGCGCATCATTGAGTTTAAGTCCCACCTTCTTTAATTCGCCGTCCTTGGTTTTATATGGGCGGCTAAGCTCAAGTTGCAATTTATTCACCGGAAATGGGGAGCTATTGAAGCTCAAGCGAACGCCTCGGTGTTGATCTGCATACCGGTACCACTGCCCTGATTTTTCAACAGTTGATTTCACCCAGGAGCTTACAAAGTAAGCCTGCCGCGACAGGTGAAATGTTTCAAAAGGCATCTCCGCGAGGTCATCCAAGTGATCAGCTCTTGTGAACCGGATCTTGCCACTTTGAAGGATTAATGGAAGGGTAGATGCTTTTGTGTAGTGGTGAATTTCCATTTCTCAGCTCCTGAACGGACTCCTAGACGTCAATACATCTCAAATGCGGAGAAATAATTGCGATTTGACACTGTCTACGAGAGGTTGATGACAACCACCTCGGGCTTAACGCAGCTATTTCTGGATGTCCGCTCTTGACCTATCACAGACATTATAGAATTCCGTTCAGATTTTTGTTACTTCCACCTAAATAAATTTGCATATTACCACTCCAATTTAGTCAGACCATGGTGATTATAAGGGAGCGGTGGGGCTACCTTCATAAACGGTTTACCTGTTCCAGTAACTCCCAAATATACGGGCACCGGTTGCATGAGGATCGCCAACGGAATGGCGCCGTCTTCCAGTCCCTCCGCCTCCAGATGATCCAGGTGACAGTGACGGAAAATCCGCACCAACTCATCGTCCTCGATGAGCCGAATTTCCTTGCCTGCCGCTGCAATTGGGTCAAGTTCCGGAAAACACCAGCATATGCTGAACTCGCCTCACCGATTGATAAAACTACTGCATCAGGCCCTAGCGTAGTTCAGAGAATTGCAGAGCTGGAATCATCGTCAAACAGAAAATCCCCCTCTACTTCGTCTGCGGCAACGACGCAAAATAGGAAGGCACCCAATCCGCATTCTTTGCTGATCAAACCCACGCCTCAGACGAAGGTAGCAGCTCATCGCAACAGAGAGCTGAACCATGTCACCCACACATTCAACCCGGCAGTTGTTCGTCAGTCACCTGCTGATCATTGCAGCATTGAGCAGCGGATGCACAACAACCACTGCCCCGCCCCCCTCACCGCCCATTAAAACGGTCTCCCCGGTTCCCGACGCGACGCCGGACTTCATCCCAATCGTGCGCTACGGGCGCTATACCCTTGTTGAACTGGCACCCAATGCGGCGCAACGCGACCTGCTGCTACAGGTAATTGACGTGGCAATACCCGAAGACGCCCGTGCCACCGTCGGTGATGGCCTGCGGCATGTGCTCAAACGCAGCGGTTACCAGCTCTGTGAAACAGCACAAACCCTCATTGAACTGTATTCACTTCCGCTCCCCGCCGCACACCTGCACATGGGGCCCATGACCCTACGCGACGCTCTGCTGACCCTGACTGGCTCAGCATGGGATATGCAGGTCGATGACCGAGTGCGGCAGGTGTGCTTTGTACGCGCCAGCACAGATAGCAAGGTCGGTGCAGTTTCCAGCGACCTCCCGGCCGCCAAGGCAGGTAAAGCGGCCCTGTCCGCAGGAGGTCAACCATGAACAACGCACCTACGAGGCTGAAGCGCACGGCAACCGCTGTCTCCTGGTTCCTGATCTATGCGTGGTTGAGTGTGCTCACTGTTTTTATCAGCCAGAGCTATCGCGCGATAGCCAACCTTGCTGAACGTGAACAGGTGGATGCCAGCGTGCGGCAAGTTCACGTACTGGAAGCAAGCATGGCAGAGCTGGCTGATAGCATGCAGGTACTTCAAACGCACACTCTCCCTGCCAGCGCTACAGCCCTACGGGAATTACAGCAGAATCTGGAAAATCGCCTCGCTCAAATCGAGCAGATGCAGGAAAACCAGGCTTCCACACAAGCCGTGCAAACCCTTCGTGACGAGCTTGAACGGCTCAAGTCTCAACAGGACGTTGCCCGTCCAAGCCCGCCAACCACCCACAGCACTGCCAACCCTGCAGCGACAGCGCCCAGGAACATGCCATTCCCGTTCCGCATCTTGGGTCTGGAGCTGCGTGCGGGACAACGCATGGTCTCGCTGGCACCTGCCAGCGGAAAGCTGTCATCCACACAAATCCAGCTTGTGTCGCTCGGCGAAACCGTGGGCCAGTGGCGACTGGATGCCATTGAGGGTGACACCGCAATTTTCAGCCGCGCTGGACAGACGCGCCGCCTGGCGATCCCCTGATGGAGAAGACCATGAAACGCCTGATGACGATCCTTATCGCTGCTGCGGTGACCGCCCTTCCACTCCCCACGATGGCACAGCAGCCCACCACTATGGAGTCTCGTATCGTACCGACTCGGGTCGAACAGCACCGAGACGCGCACCTGGCCCAGGACTGGGGCCTGAACACCGAAGAATGGCAGCGTTACCGCGAACTCATGGAGGGGCCACTCGGCACATACTCACCCAACCTCGACCCACTATCAGCATTGGGCATCGAGGCACGCAGTGACGACGAACGGCAACGCTATGCCGAACTGCAAGTACAGGCAGAAGCACATCGCGTTGAAAAGCTGCTGGCCTATCAACGCGCTTATGATGAAGCCTGGCAAAGGCTGAATCCTGGCATGCAGCGGGTGAACCTGCCGGATGCCGCCCCCAACAGCAACGCAATGACCGGCAGCGGCCGCACGGCAGTGTTCATCAAAGAAGACTGCCTTTCATGCACCGAGCACGTACAGCGCCTGCAAGCGTCGGGTACTGAATTCGACCTGTACATGGTCGGCTCGCGGCAAGACGATGCGCGTATCCGCGATTGGGCCAAGCGTGCCCGGATCGACCCTGTACGGGTGCGTAACGGCACCATCACCCTGAACCACGATGCCGGCCGCTGGTTGTCTCTGGGCATGCCCGGAGAACTGCCTGCCAGTCTCAGACAGATCAATGGTCAATGGCAACGCCAGCCCTGAACGCCATGCAGCGCCTGAATGTACTACTGGTGTACCTGCTGCTGACCAACCTGGCGCAGGCGCAAGAAATCCCTCCTCCCGCCTACCAGTTGGCCGCTCAACGCGCAGGGATTCCCTCCGTCGTCCTGTATGCCGTGGCGTTGCAGGAAAGTGGCGTGTACCAGAGAGAGCGCATCGTGCCGTGGCCGTGGTCTCTGAATGTCGCCGGCCAGTCACGCCGATATGCCAGCCAGGCGCAAGCCTGCGCAGGAGTGCATCAGGCGCTGCAAGACGTACCACCTACCCGCATCGACGTGGGCCTGGGGCAGATCAATCTCGGTTGGCAGAAGCACCGCTACCGCCAGCCCTGCGAATTACTCGATCCGTACAACAACCTGGCTATCGCTGCGCAGATCCTCAAAGAGCAGCACACACCCGGCGAAGACTGGCTGCTGGCGATTGGTCGCTACCACCGACCCGCTGGAGGTGCTCCGGCGGCACGCTACCGCCGCAGTGTGTCGCAGCACCTTCAGCGCGTATTAGGGCCACAACAGCAATTGTTCGCCACGACTATCAGCAAGGAGACCTCCCCATGATGCCTCATATCGCTGCCGTATACGGCCTGCTCCTGCCCCTCACCACCGTACCGCCGTTGCTGCACGCGGCACAACCGCCCATCGTGGTGAAAGACCTGGGCGGGGCATCCGCCCTGCCGTACTACGAAGCGCTAAGCCTTCAGGCACGTTCACCTGGTACGCCACGCCCCCCTATTGCACTCCCCTCGGTGCAGGTCAATCCAGCCACCGAAGCGGACATGCTGCCAGTGCGTAGCCCGAAACTCACACCCGGCACCGTAGCACGCCGGATCATTGACGCTCCTGGCCTGCAGCCGTTCTTCCTGGTCGGCGACGATGAAGCATCGCATGTGTGGCTGCAACGCCAGGGCGCATCATTGCGCGAGCGTGGTGCCGTCGGTCTGGTCGTCAACGTAGAGACTGAGGACGGTCTGGTACGCCTGCGCGCAGCCGCGCCGGGCCTGCAGCTTGCACCCGTTGCCGCCGATGACCTGGCCGAACGCCTTGGCCTGCGCCATTACCCCGTGCTCATCACCAGCACGGGTATTGAGCAATAACACGATGGCACAGACTCAGCCGGTCGAGGTACTGCTGCGCCCTCCTGTGGAGCTCTACACCGTTGCCGTTTGTGCCGGAGCCGCGCTGCTGTGCGTGGCAGCACCGTGGTCGCTCGCGCTGAGTCCGGACATCGGCATCGGTAGCGCACTGGCATTCGGTTTTTTTGGCGTACTGCGCTGGCGCGATGCGCAGGTGATCCTGCGCTACCGCCGCAATATCCGTCGCCTGCCACGTTACGTGATGACGAGCAGGAATGTGCCTGTCAGCCAACAACGCTTGTTCATTGGCAAAGGGTTTCGCTGGGAACAAAAGCACACCCACAGATTGATGCAGACCTACCGGCCCGAGTTCAGGCGCTATGTGGAGCCGACACCCGCCTACCAGTTGGCACGACACCTGGAGGAACGGCTGGAATTCGCACCCTTTCCGCTGTCGCTACTGCCCCGCCTCACAACCTGGGATATCCCGCTCAATCCAGTACGGCCATTACCGCCTGTTGGCGGCTTGCCGCGCCTGCATGGCATCGAACCGGAGGAAGTTGATGTCAGCCTGCCGCTAGGTGAACGCGTTGGCCACTCACTCGTTCTGGGCACCACACGCGTGGGTAAAACGCGGCTGGCCGAATTGTTCATCACCCAGGACATTCGTCGAAAGAATCACCTCGGCGAGCATGAAGTGGTCATTGTTTTCGACCCTAAAGGAGACGCAGATCTGCTCAAGAGGATGTTCGTCGAGGCAAGACGCGCAGGCAGAGAGAACGCGTTCTACGTGTTCCATCTGGGGTGGCCGGAGATCAGCGCCCGTTACAACGCAGTAGGCCGTTTCGGGCGAATTTCCGAGGTCGCGACGCGTATCTCGGGCCAGCTATCGGGAGAGGGAAACAGTGCGGCCTTCCGGGAATTTGCCTGGCGATTCGTCAACATCATCGCCAGGGCGTTGATTGAACTGGGGCAACGACCAGACTATATGCTGATCCAGCGCCACGTCATCAATATCGACGCCTTGTTCATCGAATACGCCCAGCACTACTTCGCCAGAACGGAACCCAAGGCCTGGGAAGTCATCGTTCAGATTGAAGCCAAGCTCAACGAGAAGAATATTCCCAGGAACATGATCGGCCGCGAAAAGCGCGTGGTTGCCCTTGAGCAATACCTCAGTCAGGCCCGTAACTACGACCCCGTACTGGATGGCTTGAGATCGGCGGTTCGATACGACAAAACCTATTTCGACAAGATCGTCGCCAGCCTGCTGCCCCTGCTTGAAAAACTCACCAGCGGCAAAATCGCCCAATTGCTGGCACCGAACTATTCGGATCTGAGTGACCCCAGGCCGATTTTCGACTGGATGCAGATCATCAGGAAACGTGCGGTAGTCTACGTCGGGCTCGATGCGCTGTCTGATGCCGAAGTCGCCGCCGCAGTGGGCAACTCGATGTTCAGCGATATGGTCTCTGTGGCCGGACACATCTACAAATTCGGTATCGACGACGGCCTGCCCGGTGCATCGGCAGACACCAAAGTACCAATCAACGTTCATGCCGATGAATTCAATGAGTTGATGGGTAACGAATTCATCCCGATGATCAATAAGGGTGGTGGTGCCGGCATCCAGGTCACCGCCTACACTCAAACCCTGAGCGATATCGAAGCACGCATTGGCAATCGCGCCAAAGCAGGTCAAGTCGTCGGAAATTTCAATAACCTGTTCATGCTGCGCGTGCGCGAGACAGCCACCGCCGAACTGCTCACCAAGCAATTGCCCAAGGTGGAGGTCTACACCACCACGGTGGTCAGCGGCGCAACCGACAGTTCAGATATCTACACCAAAACCGACTTCACCAGCAACACGCAGGATCGCATCAGCATGTCGAGCGTGCCGATGATTGAGCCGTCACACGTTGTTCAACTTCCAAAAGGGCAATGCTTTGCACTGCTACAGGGTGGCAACCTGTGGAAAGTCCGCATGCCCCTGCCTGCCCCCGATCCAGATGAAATCATGCCAACCGATCTTCAGCAATTGGCAGGTTACATGCGTCAAAGCTACACCGATACCGGTCAATGGTGGCAGAACCAGGGCTCACCTACGCTACAGGAGCAAGCGCTACCGCCTGAACTGATTGATGAGGATGCCGACCCTATTATCGACGAGAGTAAAGCGCCATGAGCGATCCAACAGCTACGGCACAACATCAGCAGACACGCCGGAAAAGCCTGCTGGCCAGTGGCATCACCTTGCCATTCAGGTTAGTGGGTGTGCTGATTGGCTCATTGCTGATTTCAATCATCGTGGAATGCGCAGGCATGCATCTTTTCTGGAAAGACCAGGGCTGGCAACACTCACAGGCGATGTTGCAGTACGAATTGGGACACCTGTCGAATAACTTTACCCGCAGCGTCATCGTGCAGGAGCCGGGCCGCACGGCACACCAGCTCATCGACACCGGCTATGAATGGATGTTCGTCAAGACCGGACTGCTTGAGCGCATACAGCAGACCGCCGAGCGGGCGCGTGCTCCCAGCCAGACACCCACGCGCGACTTTCGCTACTTTGTGAGCCAAGTCTATGTGTGGTCAGAAAACTATCTGATAGCCGCAGCCTTCACCACGCTGACGTTCATGATGCGCCTGCTGGTGCTGGTACTAACATTGCCGCTCATTGTCATGGCTGTGTTTGTGGGCCTGGTTGATGGTCTGGTGCGGCGCGATATACGCAGGTTTGGGGCGGGTCGGGAATCAGGATTCGTTTACCACAGGGCAAAAGCCGCGTTACTGCCGCTGGCTGTGCTGCCCTGGGTAGCCTATCTGGCACTGCCGGTATCGATGCATCCGCTGATGATTCTGCTGCCCGGCGCTGCATTGCTGGGCGTCGCTGTGGCGCTGACGGCGAGTAGTTTCAAGAAGTACTTGTAGCAATTCTTGTTAGTAACACTCTTATTCCACAATGTTCAGCATATGGTCATGCTAAGCAATGATTTCATTTGAGTTCTCCCTTATGCACCCGAGTAATAATCTCTCATAACACCCGTTCCATCATAAGCCTGCTTAAATAATTTTTCCGTATCTTCATTTTTATCACGAGGAATTAGATAAGTTACCTTAAAATCAAGCTCATGTGACAACTCAACCATTGCAATACGCCCCAGTGTAGTAACCCTCCTCTCATCAAACTTAGTTGCCGGATCAAACCCCCACAAATTAAGAAAATTAACCAGCCAATTGCTAACCTTTACAATACGCATCCCACTAAATCGTTCTAGCATTTCCACGCCACCAGGCACTTCCTTCACTTCCAACTCTTCACCACGAAAAATTGAATCAATAGCCGAAGAAAAAACCAGATCATAAGGTTTCAAAGATTTCGGATCAGTTCCAATAAAAATCTCAGAAAAATAGCCATATTTTTTGTGAGAAACCATACCTTCAGCTTTATTTTTAGAGAAAAAAGCCCTCCTATAAAAATCCTTCTCCACAACAAAAGAATAATCACTTAACACATGCGAAACATCATTTGCGATAGCCTCAGCCCAATTGATTTTATTTTTCTTTTTACCTCCAAAATTTCGCACACAATTATGTGTCCAATACCCCAAACGCTCCCAATAAATCGCAATTAATAATTGAGAATTATGATCTCGGGCGTAAGCTCTTAAGGAATGCAACTGTTTGATCATTAACTCACACGACTCCTTGTTTCCCGAAACCACTTTGACATCGACCAACAATGGGAAATTAATTTTCCCAGAATCTTCCACTAACAATGAATAATCTGGAACCTGATAATCTTTCTTGTGATGACCTTCCTGCTCCTGATGCAACCCATTTATGTTCTTAATCCAAGGCATAGCCGAAAATATTGCCCTATAATTTTCCTCCGCAGTTAACCCCCTCTGTATCCTGGGAAAATTCAACCTAATACTTTCATCCTTAATTTGCCCTAGCAACTCATCAACTATAGCCTTATCCACATTAAAATTGCTTTTCAGCGCATGTAATATTTGTGCTTTCTCCATATCACTCACAACCATACCTCCATGATTTTTCCACAAGAAGAATATTAAACATAAAAACCTGAATTTTTTACTGCATGGGCCACAAAATTTAAAAATCCGGTAACTGCACAGTTCCGATTGTTTGCAGCCCTGAAGCGCCTACTTCGTCACGATCACCACATTCGCTGATCGAATCGAGGAATTGCGCAATGGTGCGTCCAACCCGACTTCGCGCTGCGCACTACAGCGCGCCCATTTTTCTCTCCGCCGCCCTGATGCTGTGCAGTCCATTGACTGCCCATGCGGACACACCAACCCAGCGTCAAGAACTGGCGGCCGCACTGCGCCAGCTCGACGCACTGGAGCGCTTCGTTGCGCAAAGCGCATCCAGAACCTCCACTGCACCAG
The DNA here is from genome assembly GCF_004137795.1 of Pectobacterium zantedeschiae. Taxonomy (GTDB): domain Bacteria; phylum Pseudomonadota; class Gammaproteobacteria; order Enterobacterales; family Enterobacteriaceae; genus Pectobacterium; species Pectobacterium zantedeschiae. Next base: position 75,731 of record NZ_NWTM01000002.1, on the reverse strand, counting down.
ATGAACGCTACCACTTCGACTACCCCCGACTGCTCGATGATTTAGCGCGTGTACGCACAAGCATCCAGTTCCATCTGTCGCCATCCCGCGCCCAGCCGCGCGACATCACCGAGCTGAGCAGTCACTACCGCCAGGAATCGGTATCCGAACACAGCAACGCCTCCCCAGAAGGTCAGCCATGACTGCCGCACAGATCAGCGCCTTCCAGGCAAACAGCACTATCACACCTGCAGCCATGTCCACTGTCCTGATCGGCATCGTGTTCGCTGTTCTGCTGCTATGGGGCGCATGGGCCATCCGCACCGCCTACGTCGGCTGGGCCGAGAACCAACTCAACCAGCGTCAGTTCCTCGGTGTCATCGTGCGCTTTCTCGCGATGTACCTCGTGCTGACGTTTTTCCTCCTCTCGTAACCAGAAAGGATCAACCCCATGAAATACCACCACTCTCCCACTCGCCTCGTTCAGCGCGTCGCGCTGGCTTTGAGCCTGACCACCTTGCCCTCACTGTCATTAGCACAGGGATTGCCGCAACTGGAAAACCCATCGCGAGGCACCGGTGGCGGCATTATGGAAACCATCCGCAACTACGGCTACGACATCGTCCTGTTGGTCGCGCTTCTGGTAGTAGCCAGCATGTTCATCGGTGTGTGCTATCACGCGTACGGCACCTACGCCGAGATCCACAACGGCAAGAAAACCTGGGGCCAGTTCGGCCTGACGGTTGCGGTTGGGGCCGTACTGCTGGTGATCGGCATCTGGCTGCTGACCGAAGCTACCGGCATTTTGTGAGAGGGGCTGGACATGTCAGCGCATCCTCATATCCGCGCAGACGGCACCGTCACGTTCCTGCCGCATCGGCTCAATCGGCATCCGGTGGTGGTGCGCGGTCTGACAGCCGATGAGCTGTGGATCTGCTGTGGCCTGTCCGGTAGCGCCGGGTTGCTCATCGGCATCCCGCTGTCCTGGCTACTTTCAACCATCGCTCTGGCACCGACCTGCATTGTGCTGGGCATCGCCTGCGGCGTGTTCGTTGGTGGCGGCTTCCTGCGACGACAGAAGCGCGGTCGCCCCGACACCTGGTTGTACCGCCAGTTGCAATGGCACATCACGACCCGCTATCCGCTGCTCACAGGCTGGGTCGGCGGACACCGGCTGATCACGCACTCAGGCTTCTGGTCGAATAGAAGGACAACGCGATGAGCCGATTCAAGAACGAAGTCACACATCTACAGGCACACATCAAGACCCTTCGTATCGGTGCCAGTGCATTACTTCTGGTATCACTGGTGATGGGGGCCGGTTGGTGGAGCGCACCGCGTGACCTGACCATTCACATACCGCCCGACCTTCGCTCGGGGAGCGCACGTGCCTGGTGGGAGGTGCCTCCCGAGTCGGTCTACGCTTTCACCTTCTATGTATTCCAGCAACTCAATCGCTGGCCAACCAATGGGGAAGAGGACTACGCACGCAACCTGCATGCATTGTCGCCGTACCTCACCCCAGCATGCCGTGCCTTTCTGCAGGCGGATTACGACTATCGCCGCAGTACTGGAGAACTGCGGCAGCGCGTACGCGGTGTCTACGAAATCCCAGGGCGCGGCTATGGCGACAATCCCACAGCACGGGTGCGCACAATATCCAACCGCGACTGGGTGGTGACACTCGACCTCAGCGCCGACGAGTACCACGGCCCGGAACAGGTCAAACGCGCCCTGGTGCGTTACCCGGTGAAAGTCGCACGTGCCGATGTCGATCCAGCCCGTAATCCGTTTGGCCTCGTGCTCGACTGCTATGACGGTGCTCCGCAACGCATCACAACCCCCACACCGGAGCCACCGAGTCGTGGCGGTCTGGGTACACAGGGAGAAACCCCATGAAGCACCACCCTCTCCGTCTTATCTGGCTGGGGCTGTTGACCCTGATGCTGACTCCCGTTGCCCATGCCGTGGAGATCCTGCGCTGGGAGCGACTGCCGCTTGCCGTTCCCCTTACGGTCGGACAGGAACGCATTGTGTTTGTGGATCGCAACATCCGTGTCGGCGTCCCGGCCAGCGTTGGCGATCGGCTGCGCGTGCAGAGCGCAGGGGGGGCAATTTACCTGCGAGCCAGTGAGTCCATCGAACCCACCCGATTGCAGTTGCAGGACGCTGACAGCGGCACGCTGATTCTGCTCGACATTGCAGCCTCCCCCGCCAAAGACGGTGAGCCGGCGCTTGAGCCGGTACGCATCGTTGAGGGCAATATCACGCCACCGCGCTACGGCCAGCAACGGGACAGCGAAACCGACGCCGCCATCACAGAACAGGACAGGCCGGCGCGACGTGAAACCCCCGTAGCCGTGGTACTGACGCGCTACGCAGCACAGAACCTGTACGCACCACTGCGTACCGTTGAACCTGTACCCGGCATTGTGCGCGTGAACCTGCGCCGCGACCTGCCACTCGACACCTTACTGCCGACGCTGCCTGTTCAGGCGACCGCGCTGGCATCATGGCGACTGGAAGACCAGTGGGTTACTGCCGTGCAGCTGACCCATATGGAGGGGGGCTGGATCGAACTTGACCCGCGCACACTTCAGGGCAACTTCCTCACCGCCACTTTCCAGCATCCGACGCTTGGCCCACGCGGCACCCCCGAAGACACCACCGTGCTGTATCTGGTCACCCGCAAGCATGGGCTATCACAGTCACTGCTACCCGCCATCCAACGCTTCGATCCCGCCAGGCACGTGCAAACTACGACAAACCCGACGACGGAGGTGCAGCATGCGCAGTAACGGTCTGCTGAAATGGCTGATGATCCCCGTCGCACTGCTGGTCCTGTTCGTTGGCATCCGCATGTTCTCTGGTGGCGACACACAGTCCCCTGCCTCGACAAAGACGGACAGCCAGCTCACCCCGGAGGAAATGAAGGCGCTGGGCATCGAAGGGGACACACCACGCGATACCGTCGCGACCCTGGTGGCCCAGGTCCGGCAACTGCGCACCGAGCTGCAAACCGCCACTACCGACAACCGGGCACAGCGAGAAGAGAACCAGCGTTTGCGCCAGCGCGAAAGCGCCATTGACCAGCGCATCAGCACTGCACTGGAGTCTGAGCGAACCAACCTGCGCCGCGATCAGGAACAACTCAGCAACGAGCGCCAGAAGACCGAGGGTCTGCTGGCAGATTTGCAACGGCGGCTGGACAGCATCGGCAGCGGCGGTCACAACGACCTGCCTGTCGGCCTCGGCCTGCAAGACGGGGATGCAGAAGGATTCAGCGACGAGGCCACAATCCGCTGGGTAGAGCCTGATGATGCCAGGCAGACTGAGGGTCGTCATGGCAACGCTGCGCCGAGCTTTCCGACACGTTTCGGACCCGCTCAGAAGACGCTGGAAACCACGGCCAACCCTATCACCGATGCGGGAGCCAGGGCTGCTGGCGTCAAAACTGCCAGAACCGTCTACACCGTACCGACCAATTCAACGCTGATGGGCTCTGTCGCGATGACCGCGCTGATCGGTCGCGTGCCAATCGATGGCACCGTCAATGACCCCTACCCCTTCAAGATTCTGGTCGGCTCCGACAACCTCACGGCCAACGGCATCGATATCCCTGATGTGGCAGGAGCGGTATTCAGCGGCACCGCATCCGGCGACTGGACACTCTCATGCGTCAGGGGGCAAGTTCGCTCCATCACCTTCGTTTTCCATGACGGCACCATCCGCACCATTCCGGAAGACAGCGAACGCAGTAATCAACAAAACAATGACCAGAACGGCCTGGGATGGATCAGCGATCCCTACGGCATCCCGTGCGTGTCCGGCGAGCGCCGCAGTAATGCCCAGCAATATCTCGGCACACAGGCGCTGATCACCGCTGCGGGCGCAGGCGCGGCATCACTCATCGATTCGGACAGCGGTCAGATGTCCTACGCTGGTGCCGACGGCTCCATCGGTACGGTGGGCATCAGCGGCAACGAGGCTGTGGGCCGTATTCTCGCCGGCGGTGTGCGCGACATGTCGGACTGGGTCAACAAGCTCTATGGACAGGCATTCGCAGCGGTCTATGTGAAACCAGGCGCACATGTCGCCGTCCACCTCGAAAAACCCCTCGCCATCGACTACGAGCCTGAAGGTCGCAAAGTCGACCATCGCACAGGAGAAAGCCATGCGCTCGAACTGGACTAAACCGCTGGCAATCATGCTATCCGTGATCGCATTGACCGGCTGCGCCACGAACAAAGAAGACCTGTTACCCCATGGCGGCCAAACCATGCAGGAGATCTGGCAGCAAGAAAGCAGCAATGGTGGCCGAGTGGGACAGATGGCCTATCGACAACTGCTCGATGCCCTTCAGAGCTTGCGCCGTCCACTCAGCCATGCGGATGTACGAGCGGCCCCGGCAGAACAGGCACACTACACGCGTACCGCCGCCAATGAAGTACGCAGCCAGTTTCAGCGACTGCCCAACCCCGACCTGCTGATGTACGTGCTCCCGCATCTGGCGGGGACGGACCCGGTTCCTGTACCGGGTTACACGACCATCTTCCCCCTCTACCAGCGTGTGCAGTACGCGATGCCGGGCGAACGTACGGAGGATTACTGATGGTCTGGTCGCTTCCCTGGCGCAAGCCCACGGTGCCAACCAAAGACGAACAGCCGGACGGCTGGCAACGCCACACCGATGCATTGCATCACGCTGGCATTCCCGAACCCGGTGCCGCAGTGAGGGGGAACCGCCCCGCCACGCAGGCGGATGAGCAGGCCTTGTACGAGGTTGCGCCATCGTTCGTCGCGTTGCTGCCCTGGGTCGAATACCTGCCCGAATCGCAAAGTATGCTGTTGGAAGATGGTATCTCGGTTGCCGCATTCTTCGAGCTGACCCCGCTGGGCACAGAAGGCCGCGAGCCAGCCTGGCTGGCTCAGGCACGGGATGCGCTGGAGAACGCGCTGCAGGACAGCTTCGACGAGTTCGACGACAACCCCTGGGTACTGCAACTCTACGCTCAGGACGAGACCAACTTTGACTCGTATCTGCAGACCCTGCATGGCTACATCCAGTCACGTGCGCAGCACTCACGCTTTACCGAGTTCTATCTGCATTCAATGGCCCATCACCTGCGCGCAGTAGCAAAACCGGGAGGCCTGTTCGAGGATGCCACAGTCACGCGACTGCCCTGGCGCGGACAAACACGACGGGTACGCATGGTGGTCTATCGCCGCACCACTGGCAGCACAGCCCGACGCGGCCAGACGCCAGAGCAGGCTTTGAATGTGGTTTGTGATCGCCTGAGCGGTGGTCTGGCCAACGCCGGCATCCGCACCCAGCGCCTGAACGCGCAGCACATCCACGACTGGCTGCTGCGCTGGTTCAACCCACAGCCCACGCTGCTGGGACCCAGCGCCGAAGATCGCGAACGTTTCTACCAGTTAACCGCCTACCCGGACACTCACGACGCCGATGGAATCGAGCTGGCCTCCGGGCGAGATTTCAGTCAGAGACTGTTCTTCGGCCAGCCACGCTCAGATGCGACCCGGGGCGTGTGGCACTTTGATGGGATGCCGCATCGGGTGATGATGACCGACCGCCTGCGCACACCACCCAACGTGGGTCACATGACGGGCGAGAATCGCAAGGGAGACGCCATCAACACCCTGTTCGACCAGATGCCGGAAGACACAATGATGTGCCTGACACTGGTTGCCACACCGCAGGATGTACTCGAAGCACATCTGAATCATCTGGCAAAGAAAGCCGTTGGCGAGACGCTAGCGTCCGAACAAACCCTGGCAGACGTGCAAGAGGCACGCTCGCTGATCGGCAGCTCTCACAAGCTGTACCGCGCCAGCCTGGCGTTCTATTTGCGTGGCCGGAATGAAACGGAACTCGACAGCCGGGGCCTTCAACTGGCAAACGTGATGCTGGGCGCAGGCCTGCAACCGGTGCGCGAAGAGGGTGAAGTCGCCCCGCTCAACACCTATCTGCGCTGGCTGCCGTGTATGTACAACCCAGCCCAAGACCGCAAACAGTGGTACACGCAATTGATGTTCGCCCAGCATGTGGCCAACCTCTCGCCAACCTGGGGACGTAGCCAGGGTACAGGCCATCCAGGCATCACCGTCTTCAATCGTGGAGGCGGCCTGATCACGTTCGACCCCTTCAACCGCCTGGATCGGCAGATGAACGCGCACCTTTTCCTGTTCGGCCCCACAGGTTCGGGCAAAAGCGCCACCCTCAACAACCTGCTCAATCAAGTCACCGCCATCTATCGTCCACGCATCTTCATTGTGGAGGCCGGCAACTCCTTCGGTCTGTACTGCGAATTCGCCCGGCGCTTAGGCCTGACCGTCAACCGGATCAAACTCGCTCCCGGATCTGGCGTGAGTCTCGCACCGTTCGCCGATGCCCGCAGACTCATCGAAACACCCAGCGATGTACAGACACTTGATGCCGATGAGCTGGATAATGATGAACAGCAGAACAAGGAAGCCGAGGCTGACGAACAGCGCGATGTGCTGGGCGAACTGGAGATCACGGCACGCCTGATGATCACGGGGGGTGAGGACAAGGAAGAAGCCCGCATGACCCGGGCTGACCGCTCGTTGATCCGCCAATGCATTCTGGACGCGGCTCAGCGCTGCGTCACTGCCAACCGTACCGTGCTGACCCGTGATGTACGCGATGCACTGCGCGAGCGAGGTCATGACACCACGCTGCCGGAAATCCGGCGCGTTCGCCTACTGGAGATGGCCGACGCGATGGATATGTTTTGCCAGGGCAGCGATGGAGAAATGTTTGACCGTGACGGAACGCCCTGGCCCGAGGCCGACATCACCCTAGTCGACCTGGCGACCTATGCACGCGAAGGCTACAACGCACAACTGTCGATCGCCTATATCTCGCTTATCAACACCGTCAACAACATCGCCGAGCGCGACCAATTCCTGGGACGCCCCATCCTCAACGTCACGGATGAAGGCCATATCATCACCAAAAACCCCTTGCTCTCGCCCTACGTCGTGAAGGTCACGAAAATGTGGCGCAAGTTGGGGGCGTGGTTTTGGCTCGCGACACAGAACATCGACGACCTGCCGAAGGCCGCAGAACCCATGCTCAACATGATCGAATGGTGGATTTGCCTGTCGATGCCACCCGACGAGGTGGAAAAAATCGCCAGGTTCAGGGAGCTGACACCCGCGCAGAAGGCGCTGATGCTGTCCGCACGCAAAGAGTCTGGCAAGTTCACCGAAGGCGTCATCCTCTCCAAGAACCTGGAACTGCTCTTCCGTGCCGTACCGCCCAGCCTCTATCTCGCCCTGGCGCAGACCGAGCCCGAGGAAAAAGCCGAACGCTACCAACTGATGCAGCAGTTCGGCATTGGCGAGTTGGATGCCGCACTCAAAGTGGCCGAAACGATTGACCATGCGCGTGGCATCACGCCCATGGCGCAAAGGTAATCAGCGGGGCTGATTGATCTGCTGTTCCAGGCGGGTCAGTCGTTCCACAATGTCATCAAACGGCAGGATCTCACCATAGAACATCTGGGCGTTCAGCATCGCCTGATAATCCTGTCTCAACGCATCAAGCAGCGCGGCATCTGGGATCAGTCGCAGTTCCCCTGTCAGACAGCGCTCGTAATGGCTGAAGCCGCTGCGAAAGAAGGTTTCCTTGATATTCAGCACATCCCGCAACAGCGCGACATCTTCCAAAGCCTGGCGACCGATATCATGGTCAGCAAGCCGCGCCAGATCGTACCAATGCCGCGACAGCCGCTCAGCGCTATCACGCAGTTCCGGGCGGTTGCATTCAACATGAATGAGCGTTGCCTTCTCCCAAAAGGTACGCATCGGCGACAGTACGGCAACTTCCGCCGTTGGGAATACCAATTCCGGCACATCGCTGGCAATGTCCGGCACGATGGTCAACACATCCTTGGGAAAGGTCGCATTTCTGCCGCCGAACTCAATCAACACGCTGGGCCGCAGATAGGGATCAGTGTTCTCCACTGCACTGGGGTAATAGAGCCTGATTTCTTCTGCATTATCACTGATTTCAATCGTGATTTCGTGATTTGGAAGAACCCGTAGCAATGCCTCACGTAGTGCCGGCACCAGTTCCCCGGTGACATGCGCAGCCAAGGTATCCCTGAGCGTGTCAGACAGTTTGCGCTGCTGGCTCCTGGAAAGCGTGGCCAGCTCGGGCACATCCGGCACCAGGCTTTGATAATCAATGGTGACATCAATATCTTCGGAGAAACGCTCGATAGCCTGGTAGACCTTCGACAGAGACGTCCCTCCTTTGAAGGCCATCGGCTTGCAGCAAGGTAACGCAAAAAGTACGCCCAGTATCTGGCACAACCAGATGTCTTTTTCCAAAATTTCAGCGCGACGCCCCAGCCTTGGTGCCAGACCATTCAGCAATTCGGCCTGCTCAACTGACGGCAAATCAAAATAGGATACAACTGACTTATCAGACATACTTTTCCTCGCTGCGTTCATAGCCACTCAATGCGTCCAGCATCCATGCAGGCATCGACGCCTTGGCAGAACACAGTGCCTGAAATTCAGTCGGAGCCAACTTTTGTGCAATACGCCGAAATGTGCCGGACGTGACCTGATGACGCCCCAGATACCAGAGCGCCGACAGCGCCTGACCGGCGGGTCGGCCAGCCAATACCAGCTTGCGCGATGCGACATGCTGTAAACGGACAGTCATTTTTCCTAACCGGATCGCCCGTGACGAACCACTGGTGTAGAACACGGATTGCGCTGGCATCTGCGTGGAGAAGCCGAAACGCCGTGCAGCCTCGGCACCATGGATCTCAATCGTCGCACCTTCCGCTTCAGCCAATGTCTGCGCGACCTGCTCAGGTGCGGGCAACGCTTTGATGCCAAAGCGACCAACCTTGGGCACGACGTACAGCCCATGGCCTATACGCTCAATACTGCCTGCCTTGGTAAGCCGCATCAACGTCTGATCAATAGCCGCACGCGACCCCATCCCGGCAAAGATCGCGGGCGTGAAAGGCTCTCCGACTACCAGGGTGGAGATACGTTCTCGAATAGCTTGGGCTGTGCTCATAGCGGCCTCCTTTTGTTAGATATTCTATAAAAAAATCTAACACACCACAAGAAGCGCAAGACCAGCCCATAGCAGATTCATCCAAAAACCGGAGCTCACCGCTTCCCGATTGTTTGTCGTTTCCTGACGCAGATTGGAGTGGACTACCGCCATGATCAATTTCGTGGTGCTCCGATATGCTGTCTCCTGCTATCACTTCTCCCCTCTGGCGGCATACGATTGCCGCTGGCTTTCTCATTGTGTTGCTGGCTTCGCCCGCACAGGCCACAGAGGTACTGGCCGTCACTGACACCCGGCACCCGATGCAAAACCTGGGCAATACCCGGCTCATCGAACTGGATCGCCCCTCCCTCATCGAAGCCGAGCTGGCCGCCAACCTCCCCCAAGACCCCGCCCGCGCCGCCATCATCGTGCAACAACGCCTGAGAGAAGGCGGCACAGCCCTGCAGCAACGCATCAACGAAGCCTATCAGGACGTTGTCGATGCCTGGAGTCTGGGCATCACCACCCTGCCCGCCGTTATCGTTGATCAACGGTATGTGGTTTATGGCGAACCCGACATCGCCAGAGCGGTTGAACTCATCAACACGCACAGGAGAACTCAGCCATGAAACGCTCACGCCACCTGCGCACCAGTATTGCCACCGTTTTGCTTACGGCTGCCAGTTCGTCGTTCGCCCTCAATACCGCCACCATCGTCGCCTCATCGCTATCCCCGGATTGCCTGGAATACCGGGTCACCGGCATCTGCTACTGGCTGCTTTGCACCAAGTTCGGCTGTTCGGTACGCACCTCCGTCAAAGTCAGGCACTACGTTCCCGACGCCGTGGTATCGAGCTATAGCAACACGGGCGACAACCCGTGGGTTGAAGTGCGCGCCATGAGTATGCCCAACACCACGGCGCAGAGCGGTGGTGACGGCACCGGCAACCATGGCAACGAGAACAATCTATCCAGTTTCCGCAACGCAGACGTGATCGGCCACCCTGGCGGCCAGGCATTCAGTCAGTTTGCCTCGTCATCAGGCTACATCTGCGACGGTGCCGGCACCGCCTTCATGCCGTACCTGCTGAGCACACTCGATACCATCGCGTGGCGCTACAACATTCCCGAAGCGGTGTATCCCGAGGCGCTGATCCCCGGTATGCGCGAGATCGGTGCACGCACCACACTGAACCTGTGGGGCAACGTCTATCCACGTGGCGGTTTCCTGCATCAAGTGGATAGCTACAAGGCCAGCGCCGTGGTCGCCCAGCGGGCAGGCGATATCGTGACCCGCCGAGGACAACTGCACGTGTACCACCCCCTGCTCGCCAACGCACGCGACGGTTATTGGCCTGCAGGCGCACTGATGGAAAGCGATGCCTCGACCGGCAAATGGCAAGAACTGGCCCCTCGCCTGTCTGCCTCCTGCGCGGTCTTCCCGCATAAAGAACCCCTGGTTCAGGCACAGCAAGGCGATTACGTCTGGGCACTCTGGCGACCCTATAGCTGCTGCCAACGACGCGGACAGACCTTTCTTGGCAGTGTGGACTTCAACTGAGGACATGATGATGAAACGGCTCGACCCGAAAGCGTTTTCCATTCCTGCGCCACGCCTGCGGCAACCCGCACTATTGGTTGCCGTACTGGCTCTGAACTGTGGCCTGGCGCAGGCACAGAACGGAGGCTTCCAGAACAGCGGTGCCGTCATTGGCGATGAGGTGATGTACTCCATCGGCGGCGGTAACGCCGTGTCGATGAGCGGTGCGGCCGGCATGCGCTCGATTGGTGTCGGTGTGGGTTGGAACAGCAACCTGATCTGCGGCGACATGAACATCAGTACCACAATCCAGAATCAGCTCAACGGGCTGACCAACGGCTTCCAGAACATCATGAGCAACGTGATCCAGAACGCCACCAGCGCGGTCGCCTCATTGCCCGCGCTCATCATCCAGCGGGCCGACCCGGGGCTCTACAACCTGCTGACCAATGGCGTTCTGCAGGCTCGACTCGACTTTGACCGCTCCAAACTCTCCTGCCAGGCGATGGCTGAGCGCATGGCAGACACCGCAGGTGGCCAGCTCGGCTGGGACCAGATTGCCCAAGGCATGGCGCTGCGTCAGGCGGTCTCCAGCACCGATGCCGTCTCGGCTATTGAACAGGCTGAAAAAAACCGGGGCAACGACGGGGTGCCGTGGGTCGGTGGCAGCAATGCCGGTGGAGCCGGTCAACGGTCAATCAAGGTCGTCAGCGATGTCACCCGTGCAGGTTACAACCTGGTCAATGGTCGCAATGTGGCAGACACCTCATCCATCGACACGGCAAATTGCCAAAGCCTGTCCTGCCAGACCTGGGCATCACCACAGCAGGCCATCGACTTTGCCACCCGCGTGTTGGGCGAGCAGGAACAGCGTACCTGCGAAGGCTGCACCAAGACCGAGACCGTACCAGGCGTCGGGCTGACCCCAGTCATCCAGGACGAATACGACACCAAGCTGGAAGCCCTGCAGGCGCTGGTCAACGGAACCCGCAATACCACGTTCGAGAACCTTCGCGAAGCAGGCAGTGCCTCACTACCGATCACCCGCAGCGTCATCGAGGCACTGCGTGACGAACCTGATCAAGACATTCTGGCCCGACGCCTGGCCTCCGAAGCCGCGCTGGCATCGGTACTGGAAAAAGCCCTGCTGCTGCAACGTACGCTACTGACCGGCAGGAAAGAGCCAAACGTCGCCGCCAACCAATTGGCAGTCGCCGCCGTCGATCAGGAAAGCAACACGCTTGACCGCGAGATCCTCAATCTCAAAACCGAGCTTGAACTGCGCCGCGAACTTGCCAACAACTCGCCGATGGCCATCATCCAGCGCCACAGCGCACGTGCAGCCGGCTCACGTGGCATTTATGAAGGTGATCCCGTACCCAACCGTCTTGACCAGTTGCAGCGTCCCAGCCCCGGAGGCACGCCATGAGTCTTGCCTGGCTGCGCTCACACCGTCTGCTCAGTTGGCGTACCGCCAGAGTCCTCCTGTGGACGGTGCTATTGCTGGTCATCACCGTCACAGCCAACGTCCTGGGCATCTACTTTGCTGGCAGCATCGCTGGCTGGGAACACTGGCTGGCTGATGCTGCCAGCTATTTCCTGTTGTGGCGCGTGTGCCTGTACGGTGCCACCGTTTATGGCTGGCTGTGGATGCGCCGCCGCCTGCTCCTGCGCGATACCAGCCCCGATGCCCGGCGCAGGCTCATTCGTGCCGAAGTTTCCGGTATCGCCGCACTGCTGGTACTGGAATTCAGCCTGTTAGTGCAGGACGTATAGGGGATATGACCATGACGCTTTTCACCACCGATTATCTGGAGTATTACCTGACCCTGGTGAGCTGGGTCGTCCACAACGGCATTTGGGCGGTATTGGTTTCCAGCGGCGTGTTCGTCCTCCCCTTCGTGGCCATCATCATCGACGAATGGCTGAGATCCCGTACCGAGGGTGCTGACGAAGGCAACAAGGGCGTCCTGTCTTCAATGCGCATTGAAAACCGGGTATGGGTAGCGATAGTGGTGGTGATGTTCGCCGGTATTCCGTTCATTGATGTTGACCTCAACACAATCAGGTACGATCAGGCGCGTTCGGCACAGTGCCAGATCAGCGAGCCACAGCCCGAAGACACAGGCTGGTCACAATCCTTCAGCACCCTCAACAACCAGAGTGCAAAAGTGCCAGTATGGTGGGCCTTCATGCATGCGCTCTCACGCGCGATCACTGGAGCATCAGTGGCGGCTATCCCATGCGGCACCGACCTGCGACAAATGCGGATGGAGATCAATGCCACCCGTATTGACGATCCCGTACTGGCTCAGGAGGTCGCAGACTTTACCCACGACTGCTACGGCCCTGCACGCGCCAAACTGTTCATGAATCGTCCTGATCTTGATGAAGCACAAATGCACGACGTGACCTGGATCGGCTCGACCTATTTTGTCAGCACCGGGGGCTTCTACGACACCTACCGCGCCAAGACACCACGTGAGGGCTGGGCTTATGACAGCACTCGTGACGCCGGACTGGCTCAGGTGCCAAGCGGGGCGGGCTACCCCAGTTGCCGCCAGTGGTGGAGCGATGGTGGCAACGGCTTGCGTGCGCGCCTGCTGGCACAGGTCGACCCCAGCCTACTTAGTCGCATCGCCAACTGGGCAGGATTCATCAGCCGTGCAGAGGTGGATGACTCAGTCATCAGGGCGCTTGCTTCCCCCCGCCAGCAGAAACTCAACCAAGGCAGTGTCTACACCGATTATGGCGGTCAAATCGACAAAACCTTACCGAATATCGTCACACGTGCTGCAGGCGACATCGGCATGACCATTGGAGGGATCGCCGCATTCCCGGCATTGGACGTCGTGCGCCAGGCACTGCCGATGGTGCTTGCACTACTGAAGATGGCACTGGTGATCTGTATCCCTCTGGTACTCCTGGTAGGCACCTATGACCTGAAGACCGTTGTCATGCTCAGCATCGTGCAGTTTGCGCTGTTCTTTGTGGATTTCTGGTTCCAGCTCGCACGCTGGCTCGACAGTACGATCCTCGATGCACTTTACGGATGGGGATGGGGTTGGAATCGGCCACACAACAATGTTGATCCGCTTATGGGCATGAACAATACCTTCGGCGACATGTTGCTGAACTTCGTTATGGGAACCATGTTTCTGGTTCTTCCAACTTTCTGGATTGCAGCTTTGGGATGGGCTGGTGTAAAGGCGGGGGCAATTGCACAGAATCTAGGAACCAGCAGTAAAGGTGCAAAAGACAGCACAGCATCAGGCGTAAACAAAGCGATGCACTGATGGCTCAAAGCTTTTACGGACGGCCATCAATCATCGTACGGATCATTGGGGTCATGGGGATCAATTCGATGACCATCCGATGAGTACAACCCAAATCCAGCCTCACCATGACGTAACTCCATGCTTGGCTGCAAATCGTCATGCTCTCTGTTGCCACGGCTCTGTGCAACAAGCAAGAGACCTATCAGCAAAAGGGCCAACCAGAACGCCACATAAAGCAATAGTCCCAGAAGAGCCAGTTTGGCAATCCACAACAGGGCAAACGCTCCCTTAACGGGCATCCCCTGATCGACAAACCAACTCGATATCTGTTGCTCACAACGCACATAGCCACGCCAGCCTCTGCCGAGCCAACGGCCAAAGCGTTCTGCAATACTGTTATGGCTCGTGCTATTCATGGTCATCATTTTCCTGCGTTACCCGCTTGTACCGGAAGTCCACCTTACAGCGATTGATACACGATGTTGTTACGGAAATCGCCTTATCTACTTATCTTAGAGCAGAAATACCATACATCAAATATCCAACTGTCGAAGATCGCCTATCCCGCTTATTGCTCTGAACAGCACATAAACTAATCGGGAACAAAATGTGTACCAATCACCACCCTTCTGGAAACGTTTGTGCCGGCTTATATTCACATCGCATCCGCATAAATTGCTGGGGAACATTTACCGAGGCCTCAAAGAACGTGGCAAAGTCAAAGTCTTCCAGTTGATATGGAGCCACCAGTACTGCGTCCTGAGCATTCCCAAGAAAAATCACTGGCCGATCCACTGGAATATTGGCACATTGATGCGATTTATTAAAATCCAGCGCATGAGCCAACAGATAGACTTTTTCAGATACCCGATTATCGCTTAATTGAGCACTGGACCATAACCATCCATGATAAAGAAGGACGGATGAAACAAACACGCAAAGAGCGGGGTAAAGAAATGGCAAATCTGAATCTCCGCCATTAAACTTATTTTTGACCCAAGCCCCCAGAAGTAAAAAATTAAACAAAAACATAGCTATAGCCGCAACAATTATAAACGGCAAAAGCAATTTGAATACCATAAGGCCGGTTGTAAACAACAGGGTAATAGGTAAAGCCGACGCATCAACATGAAACACATCATTGACATAGATACCTGCCTGACCACGTGCATAGATCACCAGCCCCGACAGTACAATTGATAGCAACACCTTCGTGACAGTAAAACGCCACAGAGAACTCACCAGAGACAACCGTTCCAGAGATACACCAACAAAAATGGCGCACAAGGCAACGCCCCATAACCGGAATGACAGGGTATGTTCTCGAACCCAATCGATATCACTTCCCGCTGAGCGGAAAATCGCCAGCATTACTCCAATGAAACCAATTACACCAAGCGCCACTTCAAGATTTTGCTGTGATTTTTCTTGTTCACATTGGCGTGTAAACTTCCATTTCACTAAATCGTTATAAATACCCCTCACATAATATTTCAAGGAGCGATTTGTTTGCCGTGACAGATCTAATTCTGAACCCGTCAACTCCTGCCTGATACTGCTGATATCGCGTTCAATGTCGTTCTTCATTTTTACTTCCAGCCAACTCTACCAAATCGTTATTCGCCTGAAGAAAGTTACGCTACCTCTGCAGGCCGAAAGAATTACATAATGATATTTTCACCTGCAATATCAATCCTTCATAGCATTATCCATTCCCAACACAAAAAGAACTCCCCCCTGCCGCATTGATACTCGATGGCACTGACAAACAACGCTATATCAAAAGGCACCAACAAGGGTAAAACCCATAAAAGGCAATGGAATGGGGTCAAGGGGAAAGGCCCTACCCAGAAAAGGAAAAGGCCCGTTTACCCCGCACTTGAGGCATCACAATGTTTACTCTGTTCCAGCGAAAAAAGCCCACGCCACCCCAGCCAGATCCTGTCATGCCAGAAAAAGGGCTGCACCAGCCAAAACCCGTGGCGTCCTTGCTGACCACACCTCGTCGGCAAAAACTGCTGGAGCATATCTGGCAGCGCACCTCACTCTCTCGCAAGCAATTCACTACACTTTACCGCAGGCCTCTGGAGCGCTACGCAGAGCTGGTACAGTTGTTTCCCGCCTCTGAAACGCATCATCATGCTTACCATGGCGGCATGCTCGATCACGGACTTGAGATCGTCGCCTTTGCATTGAAACTGCGACAGTCCCACCTGCTGCCGGCAGGCGCACCTCCGGAAGATCAAGCTGCTCAATCAGAAGCCTGGACTGCGGCCATCGCTTATGCAGCCCTGCTCCACGACATCGGCAAGATTGCCGTTGATCTGCATATCGAGCATGAGGATGGCAGCCTCTGGCACCCCTGGCATGGGCCGCTGACACAACCCTACCGCTTTCGTTACCGGGATGACCGTGAATATCGCCTTCATGGCGCTGCCACAGGCTTGCTCTACCGGCAAATACTCGATAACCACATCCTCGACTGGCTCAGCAGCTACCCTGCCCTCTGGACTTCGCTGCTGTATGTGCTCGCCGGCCAATACGAACACGCCGGTATGCTGGGCGAACTCGTCATCCAGGCCGATCGAGCTTCGGTGGCGCAGGAACTGGGCGGAAATCCCAACCGCGTCATCCTGGCGGCCCCCAAACAGGCGCTACAGCGCAAGCTACTCGACGGGTTGCGTTACCTGCTCAAAGAGGAATTGAAAATCAACCAGCCCCAGGCCTCGGATGGCTGGCTGACAGAGGACACACTGTGGCTGGTCAGCAAGACCGTCTCTGACAAACTGCGTGCCCATCTGCTGTCACAGGGGATCGAAGGCATTCCATCCAATAACACGGCTGTGTTCAACGTGTTGCAGGAGCATGGCGTACTGCAGCCTACACTGGATGGCAAGGCCATCTGGAAAGCCACCATCAGCAGCGCATCCGGCTGGTCTCACAGCTTCACGCTATTGAAGCTTTCTCCGGCATTGATCTGGGAAGCGTCCGAACGTCCAGATCCTTTCACAGGAACGGTAACGATCGATATCAGTTCCATCGATAGCAGCGACGTGATGCCTCCCGTCTCTGAGCCCGCCGTATCTGCCTCTCCCGTTCCCCCCGTTCTTGCAACAGCGCAGTCCCCCACGGCACCACACGATGTCATGGAAGACATGCTCGCAATGCTGATGCCAGCCGAAGCGCCCAGCACTGCACCGTCTGCCAGTGCATCCAGCGCTACACAACCCGCATCCTCGCCACCTGATGACACGGATGACCCCGTACCGACACAGGCCTCGGATACGCCATCCCAACCCGAACCAGCCAAACCGCTTTCGAGCGAACACTTCATGGTCTGGCTGAGGGATGGTGTTCAATCACGCAAACTCATCATCAACGACGCCAAAGCGATGGTGCATACCGTGGACGATACGGTCTATCTTGTCAGTCCTGGGATTTTCCAGCGCTATGCGCAGGAGCACCCGACAATTGCCACCCAGGCAAAACAAGAGGGATTACAGGATTGGCAGTGGATTCAAAAGCGCTTCGAGAAGCAGCAGGTGCATCGCAAACAGCCCTGCGGGCTGAACATCTGGACATGCCAGGTGACCGGGCCAAGAAAGACTCGGCGGTTGCACGGTTACTTACTCACAGAGCCGTCGAGCATCTTCTCGGAGCAACCGCCCAATAATCCATACCTAACGCTTCTGGAGAACAAGTCAGCTTAATCATGCAATCCAGCACAACGCTGCACATATCATCGTCAATACCTGATCCCCTGCCTGAGACATTTACGATTGAACGTACGCTTGGGTATATTCAGACTATCTGCGGCAGCCTGACGATCGCCACCGAACTGCCGTAGCCTCGCTTTCAGGATAGCGGCTTCCCGTACATGCACTGCGAGGCGTAAATCCGCAATGTGCTGAAAATCCTCTCCCTGATCCCGTTCACTTGTCAGCCGTTTCTGCGCCTCGGGCGGCAGTGACTGCATGGTGATCTGCTGGTCGGATAAGGTGTGAGCACAAGCAACTTCCAGCAGGTTGCGCAGTTCCCGCACGTTACCAGGAAAACCGTACTGCATTAACTGACGCAGGAATGACGGCTCCAGCGGCACGGATGCTTTCCGATCCCGTCGGCAACAGAGTGCGATGAAGTGACGACACAACAGCGGAATATCCTCTGCACGTTCGCGCAGTGGCGCGACATGCAATACACACTGACATAGCCTGTGGTACAGATCCTGGCGGAACGCACCGTCCGATATGCGCTTTTTCAGCGAGTGATGCGTAGCAGCAATCAGCCGGAAATCTGAATGCACTTCCTGCGCTGCGCCAAGAGGACGAAAACACCGGGTCTCCAACACCCGTAATAACTTGGCCTGCATGGCAAGCGGCATATCCCCGACCTCATCCAGAAACAGCGTACCGCCATTGGCCTGCGCCACCAGACCAACCTTGTCGCTCAGGGCATCTGAAAACGCCCCTTTCTGGTAACCGAACAACTCGCTTTCGATCAGACTCTCGGGGATCGCGGCACAGTTAATTGCCACAAAGGGCGCATCTCCCCTGATCGAACATTGGTGCAGCAGGCGAGCCACCACATCCTTGCCTGTACCGGTTTCGCCCAGAATCAGCACCGACAACGTATGCTCAGCCGCTTGTCCGATCTTCTGTTGCAGCACCCTCATGCATGGCGACTGACCGATCAGCACATCCTGCATGCGTTTTATCAACGCCTGATGGCGCGCCTCATCCCGAGCGCGTTTGACAGAAGCGCTAAGCATTGACTGCTGATGCAACCCTCCCGATCGCTGGCGCAAAAGCACCATCTGATTACAGAATATCTGAACCAGTTTTTTGCCTTCTCCACTATCGTGCCATTGTTGTAAACGCTCTGGTGTATCCAGCAGCGCCAGTGTTCCCAGCACCGTGCCGCTATCCGATAACACCGGTATGGCATACAGCCCACACTCTGTCCCCAACCCTGACAGCATCTGCTGAAAAGCCAGATGCTCAATCCGCGCACCACCATTCAACGATGACCAGACGTGTGCCTTGTTCTCATGCAGGGCATAGGCCAATGGGTGACTGAAATCATCTACATCAAGTGCCATCACAACGGGTTCACCTGCCACCCGACCTTGACACAAGAGTTGCCTGCCGCTGCTATCAGCTAACCCCAGTATCGCTCCCTGAGGTCGCCAATAGGATGCCACCATGGACAAAAGCCAGCCACACAACTCATCCTCAGTGTTCTGACTTATCAGCGTCGACGTTAGGCCAAGCGATAATATCCGATTGAGTTTTTTATCGCTTTCTGCACCATGTTTTTCACATCGCGATTTTCTGCACATCGACATCTCCACCTCCTTACCATATCAATCCCCCCTTACTTTTACACATGAAATAGATTATTCATCCAAAAACACATATTCACGATATTTAATTTTAAAAAACAAAAATCCAACAACAATCAAAAAATTTCCTTTTAATAAAAAGGAAAAATTTAAAAAATTATATTAATTTATTTTTACACAAAAAATCACAACACATCACTATGCTGTTTGAACAAAGAAAAACCCAGCATCATTATCGTCAGATATACATTTATTAATAAAAATATATCCCACAGCATCAGACAACCCCAGCGCACCACCGTCTTTAGAAGGAATGTCGGAAGAATAAATTTGGCCAATAAATCTATATTCAGATAATAGCTTCTCACAACCATTCAAACCATTCGGCAACTTATTTGAAAAAAATGAAAAAGCAGGGAAAGCATCATCCTGAAGCTCATAAGATTTTAAACAAAAACTTTTTTTTCCATCACCCTCACAATCCTTTAAAAAAGGTTCATCAGTAAACAAAATCCTAGTAAAACCTTTTCTTATGTAATCAAATTCAACCGAATCACCAAAGTAAACCACATCATCTAAAAAATATCTATCATCCGAATAGGTAGAGAAAACGGATGTAAATTTCCCATTCGGAAGTCCGAACTCACCAAATCTTTCATTAAAAACATTATTATCAATCGTTAATAATAACTTCAAATTTTCCCCAAGCGGATTCTTAGGCCAATTTTCACCTAAAGCCCCCCCACCAAGAAAAACTCCCGAATCATTGCCATTCTGATCTTGAAATAGTTTATAAACTGTTCTCATATTCACCTCACTTTTTCTTACACTTACTAATTTTCGAATAAAAACTTTCAGATTTTTTTCTCAAAATTTCCACCTGACCCACAGGAACTCCTGCACGTCTCATGGCTTCAGTCGTAATATCTAACTCACCCTTAATAGTTGAAGAAAATTGGTTTGGCCCCAGACCATTTTCAGCCCTCACAATAGTTTCGTGATGATGAACGCCACCAATACCACGTGTATCTTTTAAGGGGCCTCTAGTATGGTGATCGAGATCTAATGCTATAGAAGGATTACCACTTAACCGAGTATCTCCCGCAAGACCTACTTGTTTTAAAAACTCATGCCTAATAAGCTCATGAGCCTGTAAAGCATCACCAACATGCCCAGAACCATTAAGACTTCCATATGTCCCGATATCAAATAAGCTTGCAAGTCCAAGGGGATCTATCCAGACAATAGGATTTGGCACATATCCGTAGTTATTATCCCCACCTAAAATACTGATTGGGTCAGGCGAGATATAACAACCACCTCTCGGATCATAATAGCGGAACCTGTTATAGCATAAGCTACTTTCAGCGTCACGGTATTGCCCGGCAAAGGCCAGCCCCGGATCGAGATTTTCAGTATTATCTGTATAGCGCTGACCCCATAAGTTGGTGCGCGGAGCCTGCCAACGAAGTTCACCTTGCGGATTGAAGACAGCTTGCGGTTCACCATTATGGCCGCTTGTCACAAAGTCCGTTTCCCAACTACCGTCCGTATTCTGGCGCTGCTGCACCACCAGTTCCCAGCCGTTATGCACCCAATGGCGTCGGTGAACCCGCTCGCCGTCACGGTGGTGGCGTACTTCGGCTATCTGGTCGCCGTCCCACAGGTAGCGGATGTCTTCATGGGTTTGGTCGCAACGCTTGCCGATACGCCGCCCGAACGGGTCGTAGCGGTAGAACCAGCGCTCACCCACTGGCGTATCCACAACTCTAAGCTGGTTACGGCTATCCCAACGGTAGTGCCACACCTGCGGCCGATAGCCCGGCTGTACCACCTGTTTGCGTATCAGCCTTCCGGCTTTGTCGTACTGGTAGTGGGTGTTGTCCTGTTGGGTCAGTCGTCCGGCTTGCCATTCGGTCAGGCGGGTGGCGTCCTGTGGTAAGCCGCTGCGGGTGTAGCGGTATTGCTCTTCGGTTTCGACGGTGCGCCCCGCGCTGCCGCTCAGTACCGACAGTACCCGTCCGCTGGCATCGAGTTGATAGCCTGCCGCTTCGCGATTGCGCCGGGTGCCGGTCAGGTTGCCTGCGCCGTCGTAGAGGTATTCACGGGTCTGCACAGGCTGCAGGCGGCCGTCCACCGTCTGGCCGCTCATTTCCCGCGTCAGCCAGCCCATGGCGTCGTATTCGCGATGCTGCATAAAGCCAGCATGACTTTGGCGGGAAGACTCACGGCCTACGCCATCGTGAACCAGCGTCAGCTCCGCGCCATCCGGCAACTGCACCTGACGCAGTTCACCTGTGGCGCGGTAGCGGAAGGTGCTGGTCAGTGCCGCACTGTCTTCTTCGCCTTCCCAGTGCAGGCTACGGGACACGGTGTGCGACTGTCCCTGGTATTGGCGTCGGATTTCCGTTCCGCTGTTCCGCTCCTGCACCACCCGGTCACGCTCGTCATACTCAAGCTGGATATGACTGCTGGAGGATGTCACTTCGATCAACCTGCCTGCCGCATCGTAGCGGTGGTGCAAGGTATCGTCCGGCGCGGTTTCCTGAATCAGCAGTCCACGCCCGTCGTACAGAAAGTGGCGAGTTTCTCCTTCACCATTGCGGATACTGATGCAGTGGCCGTCTTCGTCATAGCTGTAGTGGGTTTCCGTCCCCGCCATGTCCCGCTCGCGGATAACCCGCGCATCGGCGTCCAGCCACCACTGCCAGCGGTTGCCATCGGGTGCGGTGACACCAATCAGTTGCTGGCTTTCTTTGTCGTACTCGTATTGCCAGGTGCGGCCTTCGGCGTCAGTGCGTGAGGTCAGCAGGTCGAACGCGCCATAGGTTTGAGCCCATACCGCGCCGTTGCCGTCCGTGTAGTGCAGCAGGTTGTTGTGTTTGTCGTACTGGCGCTGCTCTTGCTTGTCGTCCGGGCGTATCAGCTGCTCCGGCAGTTTCCAGCTGGCACGGCGGTAACCGAGGCGATACGTTGCCCCATCTGGACGTGTCCAGCTTGTGAGTCGGTCTTGCTGGTCATAGCGCAGTTGCTGGGTGCGGGATTCCGCATCAGTGGCACTCATCAGGCGCTGGCGGTGGTCATAAAACAGACTGGCCTGCGTCCGGCCTTGTTCGTCGCTCACCTCGGTCAGCAGGCCGTAGCGGTTCCACGCAAACCGGACTTCGCTGGCGTCCGGCCCGGTCAGGCTCAGCGGATTGCCCTTGCTGTCGTACTGCCATGCCCAACTTCGGCCCAATGGGTCGGTGATGCCGGTCAGCCGCTCGTAATGGTCAT
Source organism: Pectobacterium zantedeschiae (assembly GCF_004137795.1). GTDB lineage: Bacteria > Pseudomonadota > Gammaproteobacteria > Enterobacterales > Enterobacteriaceae > Pectobacterium > Pectobacterium zantedeschiae. The sequence goes on along the minus strand of NZ_NWTM01000002.1, from coordinate 53,247 downwards.
AGTCGTAGTGCCACTGGTGGCCGCTGCCGTCGGTAAAGGTGCTGACTAGCCCGCTGTTGTCCAGATAGGCAAATTCCACGACCCGCCCTGCCGGAGAGATTTCCCGCAGCAGGTTGCCTACGTCGTCATATTCATAATGGGTGACATGGCCAAGTGGGGATTTTTCCCAAGCCATCAGGTACAGATCATTGAAGCCGTATTCATGACGCTGACCCAGCCCGTCGGTCATCACCACGCGGTCAGCCAGATACTCGAAATTGGCCGTCAGGTAGCCGTCAGCACAGGTGGTGTAAATGCAGCGGCCCTGGTGGTCATACTCATAACGCGCCCAGGTCTTGTCGTTGTCGTGCCAGCGGATCAGGCGGTTGTGATTGTCGTAGTCATAGAACAGGTGGTAGGCGTGTGAGGCATCGGCCTCGACCAGTCTGCCTTGTCCATCCTGCCGGTATTCCGCCAGCAGCGTTTTTTGCCCAGTGTCGATACGCTGTATCTGGCGCAGGAATTCCCCCTGCCATACCAGCAGCAACTCGATGCCGTCGCTGTGTCTGATCTTGCGCAGGTAGCCCTTGGGATCGCGCAGAAAGTTGATTCGGTTGTGGTGGTTGTCGGTAATGGATGACAGCAGCAGTTGGTCGCCCTGCTTGACGGTAAAGGCACGCCAGGTCTGGCTGTCGCGGTGCCACAGGTGAAAGCCGTTATGGCGTTTGACCAGTTTGAATTCGGGGTATTCGGCGCAGTACACCACCGTTGTGCCAATCCCGAAGGTGAAGTCGATGTCGTAGCCCTGCGCCAGGGTAAGCGTCACATGGACGTCCCCCTGGTCGGTGCGACCAACGGTGGCCACCTCACTCCAGCTATCGTGCCAACCATGACCCAGCAAGCCGGTGTGTGGGCTACCAGAACGGTAGGTGCGCTCGAACAGCAGCGGAACGGTCTGGCCCAGCTCCAGATCGAGGCGTTTTTCAATGACCTCGCCACTGGCGATATAGACGGGGTCTTTCAGGAAGCCGCGAATGGACTCGGTGACACGCGCCAGTCCTTTGCTTTCTTTAAAGCCGTTTTTGGCGCACTGCACGGCGCTACGGAGCCCTTCCAGAGCATGTGCTGCGCCCGCTTTCATGCCCCGCAGCACCGCCATCGGCCCTTTGGTAAACAGTTTGCCCAATCCCCGGAACAGACCGCGACTGGGGGGCATAAGGAATTCCACCGCGAGTATCAGCGCTTTCTCCCAGCCACTGAACTCGTCCTCGACCTTGAGTGGCGATTCTTGGCCTGAACCAAAGAACACCGTTGATGCCCCTTCCTTGATGGTGGCCCCACATACGGTTTTGTCATCTACACGTGCTGCGTGGTAGCCCTCGACAAATACCGTGGCACTGCCCTGGGCAATCAGTTGCGGGCCATTGTGTTTGTCGCACAGCACCGAATCTATTTCAGCACGGGAGACTGGATTACCCTCTGCAAAGACTTTCTTCGAACCACCGTCGACCACACCCGACGCCGGCATGATGCTGTCTACCATGGCAGAGGTTTTTCTGCTGACATCGGAGATCAAATCCCCCAAAGCGAATACGGCCCCGAATCCGAGCGCCAATTTGGCTGCACCCACAACCAGCGCCAGCCCCGCTCCACCTGTTACCCCGGTTAACAACACCAGACCGGCAACGACAGCAGATGCAGCGGCAAACGCGGCCGCTGCAACCACAGCACCTGCCAGAGCGCCAAGCAATGCCCCCGCCAGGCTACTGTGCTTGATAGCCTTGCCTGGTGAGGTCGGCGGTTTACCATGCCCCGGTTCAGGTAACGTGGGTGACAGTTTGGGGCGGTTACCCGCATGCATTGCTCCTACTCGCGCGATGCGGGAAAGAATTTCCTCACGCATGGCTACCTGCCTTATCCTCCGGTGTGGCAGGTGGCTTAGATGCTTTGAAGGTCTCAACCACCGCCAACAGGCTGGCTTTGTTCTCATCACTGAGCACATCGGCTGCGGTGATGGTGAACGTCAGCAGCAGGTTGCCACGCACCTGCATCACGACGACCTGATGCATCGGGCCTTCCGGTGACTGCCAGGTGTACTCCAGCGCTCGTGCAGGTTCCCCAGCCAGCGTCAGCGTCCAGGTCAGTGTTTCTTTATAATCATTGAGGTGGGCGGAAAACTGCTCCAGCGTTTTCTCATAAACCGTTTCCGGTGTCTGACCTGGTTCTGTCAGCGTGCGGTTGACTACCAGATTCGCTGTTTCATTCGGCAGTACAAAAACGTGCAGGGACTCATCACGCCACTGCGCTGGAATAGCCAGTGTGCCTTCATTCATCTGATACATGTTTCACGCGTCCTTGTTGTTTTTGTTATTCAGTTCAGATCGATGCGGTCACCATTGACGGTGACGGTAGTGCCCTTGATATTGATGGCCCCTTCCTTGCTGATCGCAATGAAGCCGCCATCGGTGGCGATCAGGATGCCGCCTTGCTTCGATTGGATAAGGATGTTGTTTTTCACTTGCAGGCTGTCGTGAATTTCTTCTGTTGCCGTGACATCGCCCACTACTGTGCTGCGGCTACCGGAGATGGCAATGGTTTGCTGCCCCTGGATTTCGGTGGACTGGTCTTTGATGACCGACACCGTCTGATTGCCGCCGACGTTTTCGGTATGGTCAGCAGTCACGGTAGTACTGCGGTTGTTCAGCACCACGGTGTTCATGTCTTTCTGAGCATGGATAAACACCTCTTCCTGCCCGGCCTGGTCTTCAAAGCGCAGTTCATTGAAGCCCGCGCCCTTGTGCGTTGATGTACGCAGCGAGGTACGTGTCTTGTTCGCTGGCAGTGGATACGGCGATGGATTGGTGGCGTGGAACGTGCGGCCTGTCACGATGGGCTGGTCGGGATCGCCTTCCAGAAAACTGACAATCACCTCATGGCCGATACGCGGGATGGCAATCAGGCCGTACTGACCGCCTGCCCAGCCTTGACTGACGCGCACCCAGCAGGAGCTCTGGTCATCACTGGCTCCGTAGCGATCCCACGGGAATTGCAGTTTGATGCGCCCGTATTCGTCGCAGTAGATTTCCTCGCCTGCGGGGCCAACCACGGTGGCAATTTGCGGGCCATCCACCATCGGTTTATAGGGCAGATCGGCACGCCAGGTGCTTTTGGCACTGATCACCTCAAAGCTGTTGCTGTAGGTCGTCGGTTCACCGCCACTTTCTTCTTCCAGCGCCTGCGGTTGCTGCCCACTGTGGGTGATCGCTACCAGTTGCCAGGCTGCGTTGAGCGTTGGATTGGGGTGTTCGGTGAGGGTAAAACTGCTCCCCGGCATCAGCATCGCGGCATTTGATTCACCCGATCCCGTCATGGCACCGGCGCGCAATGCATCCAGCCGATAGCCGGTAAAGGCCTTGCCACTCGGATCTTGTTTGAAGCGACCGGGATAGTCGAAGTGTTGATAGCTTTCACGCTGGTTTGCCAACTCACCGCTCATCTTGCTGTGCAGCAGGCCGTAGGCCGGGGTTTTGAAGCTGTAATCCTTGAGCGCGACTTCTGCTGTGCTGACCGCTTCGGCGTAGCGGAAACGTCTGACATATTCGCCTTCACTCAGCCCCTGCGTGGCGAGGTTGAAGAACAGTTCCGGGCCTTTGCCAAGCGCCCCGGCATCATCGGCAAAGACGACCCGGTGCTTACCGGCTTCAAACTCATGGAAAAAGTACAGGCCTTCCTCAGCCGCCAAACGGGCGACAAAGGCCAAATCACTTTCCCGGTACTGCACACAGTATTCGCGGGGCGCGTGGTCGTGCCGCAGCGCAAAGGCGTAGTCGGTGATGCCGGACTCTTCCAGTAACGTACCAATAATCGCTTCTGGCTTCTGTGCCTGAAAGATCCGTGCATTGGTGCGCAGCCCCAGCCGCCACAGCGCCGGTCGCACTTCTGCCTGATAGCGGGTACGGCGAAAACCGGTGTCGCCCTGCGCAAAGGCGCTGACAATGCCGCTGACACGGCGCTTGAGTTCACCTTCGTACCACACCAGCAGTTCACACGGCTGATCCAGCACGGCACCAAAGTCGATACCCGGCAGCGGGCTGGCCAGATTCAGCGACAGGGAAAACGGCTGGTTCAGTGCCTCGCTGAGCTGAAAATCCACCACCGCAAAGGTGCTCTCGGGCAATGCACCGACCTTTACCGTGAACTGTAATCCTGTACTGTTTGCCACACGTCCTCCTGATGCTGTCATCCACACTCAGGCATGGCATGAGCCATGACTCAGTGCAGGAAACCCGGCACAGGGCCGGGTTTGAGCAGCATCAAGCTTCGACAGGCGTACGCCAGTCGTCAGAACCAGAGGTTCCGGCCACGGTGTGCTCCCAGTCGACTTTGCGGTAGGCCAGAGAGACTTCGATCAGTTGGGTGTAATCGAGCTTGGACGGGTCCTGGCAGTGTGGCATTTTGCAGTCGATATCCACGATGGTGGCGTCAGTCAGCACGGTAGAGAAGAAGTGCTCCTGCTTGCCTTCCACAGAGGTGCGATACCACTTCAGGGTAACGGTCGGCAGCATTTCACCGGAGGCCAGGGCGTTGTACATCAGTGGCACCGCTTTGTTCAGCGCGACGGTGAACTTGAACGGCTTGTGGACACGCTGACCAGACGGTTGGCCAGACTGCGGATCGGTCGGCACGGTGACGACGTGTTTGAATTCCTGTACCAGCATTTCATCTTCATGGCCTTCCACATAGATGTTGCCGACAGAATCAGAAGTGAAGGCTCCAGCGGTGATGTTGCCCTGCGTTTTTCCTTCGATGCTGATATAGCATGGAGTTGGCATAGTCTTGCTCCTTTCCTTGTTGTTGATATAGGTAACGCTTCGTCGTTACTCATATCAATAACCATGCCAATTTTTATCTTGCTGTTTTTATTGATTATTTACTTAAATCAAATTTCCCCTAAGCCAAATTTGAGCAAGAAGTTGCTCAGACCATCCCGAAACAATGATGATTCTTTGTAAAACTGACCCAGACAGTCGGATTATTCTGTGATCTGCGCAATAAATGGCCTGAGCTTCGCAGTTATTCTGATAATTTTGATTAATTTTTGAGGCCACCATCTCCTTGAGAGGACATGGCTATCAATCTTTCAAATAATAGTGTGTAAACATTAGCCTCTCGATCGACCAGTAATTAGAACCAATAACATGATGTGCTTAAAAGTTTTTGAGTGCGGCGCATTTTTCACTTATCTTGTTTAGGCCTTTGGCAAAATCCATCGGCGGGGATTTGCACCCCCTATACATGTGTCCCATCAGCGTTTAGGCGCTGGTGTGCCTGAGTACGCCCCTGTTATGGCGGTTCAGGCAGGGGAGGATTTATCCTCGCCGGTTTAGGTCACATGTCCGGTAGTGCAAACCCCTGTCTGAACCGCCACCCACAACATGGAGCTATTTATGGTTATGGCGCAGCAGCAACAGGACTGGCACCGGGCGGATATCGTCGCCGCACTTCACAAGAAACGTATCAGCCTAGCCGCACTCTCACGACAGGCCGGACTCAGTGATTCCACTCTCGCCAATACGTTTTATCGCCCCTGGCCGAAAGGCGAAAAATTGATTGCAGAAGCGCTGGACATGGACCCAGCCGAGATCTGGCCGAGTCGGTATTACGATGAGACGGGCAACAAAGTCACCCGAAGGTTCAAAAAAGCACGAACACCCGTTTCTGGCTAAAAACAACCACTTGCTGGCAAAATCATCTGCCAGCACAAAAATGCGTCTTCACCACCTGTTTTACTTACTATTCTCCCGACATGCTGCCATAACAGCTCAACGCCGCCAGTCCCCAACACAACAACTTTTTAATTTGAGAAAGCTGCAAATTTCACTTATCTTAATTATGCCTTTGGCAAAATCCATTGGCGGGGATTTGCAGCCCCTTAGCGAGTTACCCATCAGCGTTCGCACGCTGGTGTGCCTGAGTACGCCCCTGTTATGGCGGTTCAGGCAGGGGAGGACAATGTCCTCGCCGGTTTAGGTAACTTGCCCGGTACTGCAAACCCTGTCTGAATCGCCACCAGCAGTAAGACTCAGGGTTACTTCATATGACAATGAACAAGCAGGACTGGCACAACGCCGATATCATCGCAGGCCTTCGCAAAAAGCACACTACACTGGCTGCTTTGTCCCGACAAGCCGGGCTAAGCTCCTCTACTCTCGCCAACGCACTCACACGCTCCTGGCCGAAAGGCGAACAACTGATTGCCAATGCACTCGGCGTGGAACCCGCCGAAATCTGGCCTAGTCGGTATTTTGATGATGATGGCAATAAACTGGAAAGGAAAACTAGGAATAGTTGATTGACTTGCGTTCCACACCAGGGAAATAAGCGCTGCAGAATTTTAATTATTATGAAAACCAAATAAGGGGTGATGCCCTCACCTCATAAAAGCAGCGATATAATTCATTTCTAGACGCATCAAAAGGCAACAGCGGCGGTCTTTCCTTTAGAAATTGAAATTTGATCTGGCTGCGCTTTTTTTAGAAAACGATTGAGTCTGATAGTCGAGCAGACGTGCACGCCGCTTAAAGAATACCAAGTTAAACATAGGGAATGTATGCAGAGAGCATCTTTCATGATAAACACACAGAAACTTCTAAAAATTATTCATGAGTTTCAAAAGCCATAACAACACTTTATACCAATTAACTCTGTCATCATAAAGAGAATTTATATGGAAATTTAGTCAGAGAAGTGTGAAAATCACTCACAAAGACACGATCTCATTGCCGCCTTTCTTTGAAGCTATAGCTAGTACGGGATGGGATAATAACTAGTCTTCTATACCAGCTTGATGTTCATATAATAAAATTCCGAATTTTGTTGCACATTACTACATAGGTATTACCTTATGTCTCTCCGCTTTAGACAAACATTTACTCTTTTTCCCGGCGTTCGCCTCAACATTGGTAAGCGTGGAATAAGCGCGAGCATCGGCGTGCCAGGAGCAACAGTCAATTTTGGGCAAAAAGGAATTAGAGCAACGGTAGGATTACCTGGCTCCGGCTTATCATATACAACACCGACCTTACCCTACGATGATAAGCAATCAGCTACCAACCCATTAAATCTGTCTTCAACGGATTCTCATTTTGGGATAACTGAGACTGCGCCCGGCAACATTCCATCAAATGCCAGAATTTATATGCCACAAGCTGGCATGAATGAAATTTCCAGTGCTTCGGTTGAAGTCCTGACAAGCACATCCCTTTTACCCTTACGGGATTTGATCGCCAAAGCACGAGAGCAAAGAGCAGAGATAAAAGCTGATTTACAAGAGGCACTTGATGAAGAATCAAAACAAAAGAGCGAATTGGCTCGACGTAAATCAAGCCTGTTCCGTTGGTTTTACAAGCGCCGTATTGCGGAACTTGAGGCAGAACTTCCCCAAACCCAAGTAGAAATATCTCGTCTCGTATCTTGGGAAGACAGTACTAAAATTGCCATCTCTTTCGAAAGCAGTGATGCCTCACAGCGAGCTTATGCTGCAATGGTACGAGCTTTCGACGTATTAAAATCAAGCATCAAAAAATGGGATATTACTGCGGATAAAGCTACAGACCAGTTTGCCGAAAGGACGTTAGCCACGAGATCTGTTAATCGTCATCCTGTCACCTTCGATTTCAGCTCCACAGATCTCATTCAGTTTACAGGACGAGCAATGCGATTTGAAAACATCAATGGTGACGATATTTTGCTTTATCCAGGTGTTGCTGTCATACCACGTGCCGATGGGGAATTCGCTCTGATTGACTTACGCGAATTACAAATTAGTGCAGAACCTCAAGGATTCCATGAAGAAAATGGTGTTCCGAGTGATACCAGTGTAGCCGGCCATACGTGGGCAAAAACGAATAAAAATGGCTCACCAGACCGCCGATTTAAAGACAACTATCAAATCCCCATTTGTGTCTATGGGAATATCACTTTCCAGTCTCAAACCGGGGTAACTGAAGAATATATGGTATCAAATTCCGATGCTGCGCAGGCCTTTGCAGAGGCAGTTAAACGCTATCAGGCCTCACTCACTGGATCAGAGGCGCTGGTATAGAGTTTAACTCCTACATTTGTTATAGGCCACTTGCGGAATTGGCTGAAAAATTTAACTCTGGCCTCTAAACAAACACCCTAATGCCGAAGCACGCAACTTATCGGTAAAGGTTTCCTCCGTGGGTAGCTTCTCTTGCGGTGTTCTGTCCCAGACAAACTCAAGATTTACGACGTTACCCCACGTTTCAAACATCATTCCTGACGAAGCACATACAGCGTTGGGGATGACCTCCGTCCAAGGACGTCTGGCGAGATCGAGGTTTTCTGGTATGTGAAAAATACCAGTCAGCAACCAGACTCCACTTTCTATCTGACTCGCTGTGTGGGGATGCAGCCAAAGTGGCATGCCGAAGCCAAGAGCAGTAGTATCTGCGACGCGAAACAGACCTTCAGGAGGCATACCCTCTCCAAACACGACCGCCGGAAGGGGGTGCCGAAGGCAGAGCATGCCATATTCAGGTAGCGTATCACCGATGACCGTAAGCGGCAGATCCAGGTGTGAAGTCGAGATATCAGCCGCAGAAGGCGAACGACCTGTAAATCTGTCTTCGCTATAAACCATACCGACCAGGTTTTCCTCGCTAACCGCACAGTCATAAGCATATGCTGCAACGGCATCACAAAGGGCGGTGAATGTAGTCGCCGACATACCTTCGAGGGGATAACGGGAAAAGATAGTTTCGCGGTCAGCGCAGTCAAGCACCGATTGTCCTTCGGTCTGCAATACTTTTTCAAGTGTAGGACCAAAGCCATTGCGCGACGCCAGCGTCCAAAAAAGCCAAGCTGCAGCATCTTCAAGAAACTGCGGGTGAAATTCTCTTTTCATGCGTAATTATGCCTTTATCAATCAGGGTTAACGGAATCACTTAGGCTATTCCCCGTCCGCTATCATCGTTTGGCCGCACAGCACAAAGCTACCTGTCAGATTAGCATGCCTTTGAACCACGAGGTGTCTGCTCAAATCCAAGTAGGCATAGTTGAGCACTGAACACTTTTTGTATCTACCACTTATTTTCAACACCAAAAATTCGACCAAGCCCCAAATTTTGATGTTGCTCTGATTCGCTCTCAAAAACGTATGTTCTACTCTGCTCACTTTCGGAGCTTTCACTTATTCTTTCCAACGACGGGGCACTCACAAAAACTACTGCTGCGAGATGTGCGTACTCTGGGGTACATAGAAGCTTTGTGGCTCGACGAGCCAGTAAATTCATTTCATCCTCAGCAAATGCTTCCAAGGTTGATCTGGAATGCCGTTCAACTCGCATAACGAGACATCCAGGTCGTTTTCCCGTCATTTGTTTACGAACAGCGTGCTTAGCAACCTTACTCAGTGCTGAATCAAATTTGCTCGGAACAAGACTTTTCACGTCGATAGCGAGGTAACCTTGGTCACCCAAGTTTTTAACTAGGCGATACCCCACACCATAACCAAGCAGTTCGTTTGTCAAAACCTCTAATTCATCCCGGGTGAGCTCATGCTCAATCGATTGGAGGCAACCCAATTGCAGGCTAATTGTACAAACGCCTTCCAGCACCTTATTTCCGACACCAACAGCCTCCACTAATTTAGAAACGAGTTGTGCTCGCTCTGAAGCCGCCACGGGAATTTTTTCATTTAAAGTGAAAGAAATACCGTAGAGATAGCGCTCCAATTCAGGAAGCTTTGGCTCAATCAGAGGCATAAGGCAATTAATTAAATCGTAAAACTCCTCCTCTGTTAATGACTCGCCTTTATCAACCGATAAACTTTTGCACTCAATCTCAACTGATGCTACACCCGAAATCGTTGCAAGGATGTCAAAGGTTTCTTTGCCACTATGTTCTTCCATCCAGGTAATACCACAGCCTTTTCTGCTGAGGTGAGTCGCAACCATCAGTTCGAATCGCAGGCCACGTGCACCATCTGGCTTATTAAGCGCATGCGACACCCGTCTACACAAATTTCGAGCATTTTCAGGAGAGCTTTCTCTACAAATTTTTACTATCTGCGAGGCAAATATCATTGCCTGCTTGATAGCGCCCCATACTTCATGGTCAGAAGATTTTCCATGAGAATCAAAAGCTGCTAAGCCGTATGCCAAAACATTCTGCTTCCACAGAAGGGGCTGTATGATCGGCATTTCATTGATCTGATGCTGTAGATTAGACACACGCTTAATCCAAGGCTTTTCAGGAAAAAGCGCAGTAAATTCCGTATAGATTTCTGAAAATTCGTCATCTCTTAATTCAGTTCGCATAGGATTTCTCATCCGTTCTTATTGGCTAACCTAACAGGCAAACTTGGTTTTTACACAAAAGACAATTATGACAAGATTAAAACAAACCAATTTTATGAAATAAAAAAATTCCACAAAAAATAATAAAAACCACTAACTCAAAAATATTCGCATAGGGCATTCTGAAATAGATCTTTATCTTTTACCGATTTCAGGCACTACAAATTTTCAAAGAAACTAACTGATTAAGAAATGTCAAGCCTACCTCAAGGGAGGGGAGATTACGATCATCTCCCTCTAGCTCCCTTCATTCCTAGGCTAAGTCATTTTCAGGTTGAGAAGCCTGCTCGGTTAAAGCCTGCTGGTGCATAAACATAAACTGATGAGCAGTCAGCAGTGCTGATTCACCGACATAATGATACTGAGGATCATCAAGCTCTGTTCCATATCGCGAATGCAAGTTTGCTGCGATATAGTCCGGTGAAATCAATAGTGCGATAGCATCATAATTCTCACGCATCATGTCTGCGCGAACCGGCAAACCACTATCTACTATCCATGCCTCACCGATATAGTTCTCCAAGAATTCATCAACCCGAGCAGGCTCAGCATCGAATACCGCACATAACCGGCTTTCTATTTCCGCCTTATTTCGCCCTTTTTGCCAGTGCCAATAAATGTGAGGCGCGTCCTTCCCAGCCTGCTCAAAGATTGGCACATCAATGTCTGCTTCATATATACGATCAGCAAATAATTTGTAAATAACGTCATTTGCCTCATCTGGGAGCACGCGGCGCTCCTCACTTCTATCTTTCGAGTGCGCAAGCCATCGAATGCACTCACTTCCCATTTTTAGTGGGAACGCAGCCGAAATCACCAATTCAACTGCAGCCTGCCTTCCTGAAACAGGAATGCGCCTCATTAGCTGGGATATCAATATTCCAGCTTGCACCATTGTTCCGCCAATCACACTAAGGCCTCGCTCACGAGGAAGAAGATCGCCATTTCTTGCAATAGCAACTGCAACTGGCAAAGCAGAATTTTCATCGATAGAGTCCGCACGCTCTCGCAATGCCTGAACTAACTGGGGCATAGTCCGCATGGAATATACACTTAAAAGGCGGCGCTGCTCATCAGGGTCGGCTGAGACAAGGGCCTCTGTCAAAACACCAAGCTGGCTATCCGATATATCTCCCTCGGGTACCCCATAAACAAAGTAGCGCATAAAATATCGGGCAGAACAGATACGCTGCTCGCCAGCCCACTCATCCTCCCACTCATTACCGTACATAGAGGTTCCGGTTCGAGGAAACAATGCTTTAAGGAGCAGCTCTCGCATTCGCCTGCGTTCCTCCGAGTCCGACATCGGCATAGCATCTTCTAGCAGCTTATCAATAGTGGAAGATGGTCGCTCAAGGCCCCTCCTAGATTCACGAGATTCACCTTTCAGGAATATCTCAGAATTGTCGCGAATAGCAGCATATAGCTTTGGATAAAGCACCCGCATTCCTTCAATCAGCATGAACTCTGAAATATTCACTTCATTCTTTACAAGAGGCAGCGCAAACATCAGTGCATTCGTATAAAGCTTTGCAATCCTTGGAGTCTTTAATTTGGGTTCGAGAGTATCCACAAAATGGCGAGAAAACATATCAACCTGGCGCTGACTTAGACTTATCTCTGCTTGATTCAGAGCATATTGCACGCCTTCAAAAGCGATCTGACGCAGGCTTACCCGATCAACGGGAGGAAGGTGCAAGGGCACCTGAATAATTTTCTCAAGAAACGCTCGTCCTGCTTCTTTCCCTCCAGCGCCATATCGCTCACCTAACGCTGCAGCAACCACTTCATCATCAAAAGCTAGCACGTAGCTGGTATGCTTAAAACTTGCCGAGAGTTTTACCAGCTTAAAAATGGCATTGGTTTCATCTTTATCCAGCCGATCAATATCATCAATAAGAATGACTAGTCGTTTTCCACTCTGGCCTAGCAAGGTATCAATTTGATCCTTTAGTTGATCGAGAGATACTTTAGATAGTGACTCACCAATACTCTTTGCCGCCTCACCAGGATTAATTTCCACGCCTGGCAGAGCGACCGAAACGAGCGATAGAATCCCTCCGTATGACTCCAGAAGTTTCGCCGCTTTTTCTTTGAAAGCTGGCTCTTGGCCCAGCGCATCTGCCAATGTAGCGAAGAATCCTCGCAAAAGTGCATCCTCGGTCGGAAAATGCCAAGGATTGAACCGTATAGTCACTACCCTCTCATGTATAGCAAGCGATTCCTCCATCATTTTCAATACGGAAGTTTTACCATCTCCCCAAGGGCCAAAAAGGCCGATCACGAGACTGGAAGGGTCTCGGCTTTTGGCAATTGTCTCAGCGATCCTGTTGGCAAAAAGAGCACGACCGAAACGGTCTTGCTCTTTAGAAATTATGGGTTCATCAGAAAGGTAGTGACCATCATCTTCAATATTTTCATCTGTATCGGTAATGGCCTCACTGACAGGTGACGTATCCGCCGAATTTCGGTGCCTGAAAAACTTGCGAATCCACTTCATCATTCTTCTTTTCTCCTAGGATGCAGAATATATCGACAAGCTTAATAAAGAAAACTGGCCAAACGCCAGCCCATCCAAAAGCTCGACGCGCCCTCATTATTTGAGATCATCAGGCGTAGTTTTTCTGAGAAACACCAAATTTATCAGACATAAGTCTCGTCACACTTTTTTCTCAGCCTCGAATGCTTGTAATGACAGCAAAACCTGCACAACACTACTCATATTAGTGGGCTTAATAATATCAACTGCTGCACAACCTTCCAGCTCAGGATGAGGATTGCTCAACAAACGATATACATCCCATCCTTCAGCATGCGAAAGATGCTTCATCATCACCTGCGTCAGTTTGAGCTTCATCGGCACCAACTGCCACTCAGGCACTCTCTGCCCACGGTTCCCAAGGCTGATTGTCAACAACTTGCCCGCCTTGATTTCTCGATTAATCTGCTCCTTGGATTTGCCAGCCAGTTTGGCAAACTGAACGACTGGCAAGTTGTGCGGTGCTTCATAAGCTGCAAGCATTTCCGTCCGCTCACGCTGCAGGTCAGAAACAGGGATTTCAACTACAGGTTCAGGCACAGGGCGTGCCGGCACAGCAGACAAGCGGTGAGGCGTAATGCCACCGATAACAGGTGACACATCTTTCAGCATTACCTCTGCTCCATTGCTTTCATCCAGAACGGGCACACCATCAATGCGAATGGTCAGATGCTGACTGGCCGCTTCTACTTCTCCCTGCTCCAGCAAGTCCAACCGGTCCGCCCAGTCCTGCATCATCTTACGCCGAGGCTCGACGTAGAGTGCATGGTTGTAAGCTGCACTCACCTGGTTGGGATCGCAATGCGAAAGCTGGGCGTCCACCCAAACTTTGGGGTAGCCCACTTCGTTGAGTGCCGTGGAGATCGTGCCACGGATGCCGTGACCAGTGAGCAAATCCTGATAACCCATACGCTTGAGGGCACCGTTCAACGTGTTCTCGCTGATACGTTTTTTCAAATCGCTGCGGTGCGAGAAAAGATACCGTTGTGCCGGCCTCACTTCTTCGAGCAGGTAGCGAACAATCTCAATCGCCTGAATAGACAACGGTACGATATAGGAGGGAATATCCTGGGGTCGCTTGCCTTTCTTGCGCATATCCGTTTGCAGTTGCTTGACCACTTCCGGAGGAATAATCCACAGCCCTTGTTCCAAATCGAACTGCTCCGGAGTCGCCAACCGTAGCTCGCCTGTACGCACTCCCGTCAGCAACAACAAGCGGATTCCAAGTTGCGTCGTGATCGACCCACGATAACGTCGCACTTTCTGCAGAAGTTCGGGCAGCTCAGGTAAACGCAAGAAAGGATTGTGAACAACAGGTGGAGCAGGAACAGCTACCACATCCAAGTCAGATGCCGGATTGCTCTCTAGTCTTTCGACTTTCACCTGCGCAAAGCGGAACAGTTGATTGAGCCAGGAGCGTACTTTCTCTGCGGTGGTGAACGCCTCACGCTGCTCAATCTTGGAGAGCACGTTCAGCAAGTCGGCACGACGAACGTCGTAAATAGATAGCTTACTCAGGCTTGGCAGCACATCACGCTCAAAGATGCGCAGAATTTGCGACAAGGTGCTGTTGCGCCCCTCTTTGAGCTCTAGCTTACGATGCTCAACCCATTGAAGAAACACAGCCTTGAATGTGTGCTCGTCGGCCAGTCGTACGAACTGCCGTTTATGCTTACGGTCGAGCTTGGGATTGATGCCCTTGGCAAGCAGGGTACGAGCCTGATCGCGCAGCGTTCGCGCCTCACGCAAACCGACCTCAGGGTAAGTCCCCAAGGACATACGCTTCTGCTTGCCAGCCCAGGAATAGCGGAAGTGCCAAGACCGACCGCCCATGTCGGTCACAGCCAATGAGAGACCATCGATGTCGCCAAGCGTATAGGCCTTGCCTGTTGCCCTGGCTTGGCGAACCGCCATGTCTGATAGTGCCATAGTTCCAGCTCCTAACTTGAAGAGTTAGGCTAGATCCTCGACTCATGGCTCGCTCCGACCCAGTAAGAATACGGAACCCCACGCACCCGTTTTTTATGGACTAAAAAATGGACTAAAAAAGCGTGGATGTAGACGGATTCCAGTAGACTTCGCTGGAACGAAAAAAGGACCCGAAGGTCCTATTTTCAACGACTTGCAGACTTCAATAGCAGTCTACAGATCATAAATTGGAGCGGGAAACGAGACTCGAACTCGCGACCCCGACCTTGGCAAGGTCGTGCTCTACCAACTGAGCTATTCCCGCTCGGGAAACCTATACGCGATGTTGAAGTTCTTTAATTGAAATTCTTCATCGGTATGGGGTGCGCATTATACGAGAAATCTGTTTAACCGCAAGCCCCCGAAAATGAAAAATCGTCTGACTGCTGATAAAACCGACATCATGGCGTAAATAGCAGCAGAATCACGACACATCACGCCCTACTCGTCTTGCTTAACCTATAGTCGCAAAAAATTCTCACGGTAATAGGCCAGTTCCGCCAGTGATTCACGAATATCGTCCATCGCCTGATGCGTACCTTGCTTCTTAAAACCAGCCATGATTTCCGGCTTCCAGCGTCGCGCCAGCTCTTTGAGCGTGCTGACATCCAGATAGCGGTAATGGAAGTAGGCTTCCAGCTCTGGCATATAGCGAAACAGGAAGCGGCGATCCTGACCGATACTGTTGCCGCAGATTGGTGATTTACCCGCCGGTACCCATTTTTGTAGAAACGCCAGAGTTTCCAGCTCGGCGGCACGTTCATCCGCGGTGCTGGCTTTAACGCGATCCGTCAGGCCGCTGGCACCGTGCGTGCGCACATTCCAGTCATCCATCAGCGCCAGTTGGCTATCCGACTGATGCACTGCCAATACCGGTCCTTCGGCCAACACGTTCAGATTTGCATCCGTAACTAATGTTGCGATCTCAATGATACGGTCGCGATCCGGGTTCAGGCCGGTCATTTCAAGATCGATCCAGATCAGGTTATTTTCATCTACCATCGTGGGAATTCCTGTTGCATTGTGCCCTGTCATCGATACAAGGATACCAGTATCAATCTCAATGCTGATACCGACAAGGTGGTATCAGTTAATTAAAATCAATAAGGGTGTATTATACACCCTAAATAATTCGAGTTGCAGGAAGGCGGCGACACAGTGAATCCTCAGGAGCTTACACCAGTAAGTGACTGGGGTGAGCGAGGAAGCCAACGCACATGCAGCTTGAAGTATGACGGGTATAGTCTGTTAAAACGCGGCAGGCGATCACGCACTGCCGCGAACGATAAATCGTCTTAAGTGAGGCTCAGTGAGCAAAAAGAAACTGTCGAAAGGTCAGCAGCGTCGGGTTAGCGCAAACCACCAGCGTCGCCTGAAAAAAACAGAAAGCAAAGTCGAATGGGAAGATAGCCAACTGGGCGATGCACAGGAAGGCATTATCATCAGCCGATTCGGCATGCATGCCGATGTAGAAGCCACCGATGGTGTGGTGCACCGCTGCAACATTCGTCGGACCCTTTCATCGCTGGTAACAGGCGACCGCGTCGTCTGGCGACCTGGCCATGAATCGCTCGCTGGCATCAGCGGGATCGTGGAAGCCGTTCACCCTCGCCATTCAGTCCTGACTCGCCCTGACTATTACGATGGCATTAAACCGATCGCCGCCAATATCGATCAGATCGTGATCGTCTCAGCGATCTTGCCTGAACTGTCGCTGAACATTATCGATCGCTATCTGGTCGCCTGCGAAACGCTGGAGATCGAACCGCTTATCGTGCTGAACAAAATTGACCTGTTGGATGACAAATCCCGCCAGTTTGTTGATGAATTAATGGATATTTACCGCGCACTCAAGTATCGCGTGTTGATGGTTTCCAGCCATACTCAACAGGGTATTCCCGAACTGGAGCAGGCGCTGACCGATCGTATCAGTATTTTCGCCGGACAATCGGGCGTGGGGAAATCCAGCCTGCTTAACGCGCTACTTGCGCTGGGCGAAGAACGTATTCTGGTGAATGAGGTTTCTGATAACTCAGGATTGGGACAGCACACCACCACCGCCTCCCGGCTTTATCACTTCCCGCACGGCGGCGACGTCATCGACTCACCGGGCGTGCGGGAATTTGGCCTATGGCATCTGGAACCTGAACAGGTTACCCGTGGTTTTATTGAGTTACGGGAATACATCGGCTCATGTAAGTTCCGCGACTGCAAACATGAAAACGATCCAGGCTGCGCCATTAATGCTGCACGTGAGCGCGGAGAGATCGCCACAGAACGCTTTGATAACTATCACCGCATTCTGGAAAGCATGGCGCAAGTAAAAACGCGTAAAGGCTTTTCGGATACAGATAACTGACATTTATCATGACCATCGTTACAATGCGCCCCCTTTGAGGGTAAGTGAATCCGCTTACCTTCTTTCCAGGTTACCGCTGGCAACGCCCAGCGTGTTCCCTTAGAAGCTTGTTTTATGGCGCACTATTAATCCAAGAGGCTCACTGTGCTGGATAATATCAAAATCAAATTACAGTATTGGCTTCCCAAGATCTGGCTGACCCGCTTAGCGGGCTGGGGAGCAAATAAGCGTGCGGGAAAACTCACCAAGCTGGTGATCGATCTGTTTGTCCGCCAATACAACGTCAACATGCAGGAGGCGTTGCAACCAGATACCGCATCCTATCGCACGTTTAACGAATTTTTCGTTCGCTCGCTGCGCCCTGGCATTCGCCCTGTCGATCCTCATGCGCATCGTCTGGTGCAACCCGCAGACGGCATGCTGTCACAGTTTGGCCCGATTACCGACGGTAAGCTGATTCAGGCGAAGAATCACAACTACACGCTGGAAGCGCTGCTGGCTGGCAACTATGTGATGGCCGATCTATTCCGTGACGGCCTGTTTGCCACCATTTACCTTTCGCCGCGTGATTATCACCGCCTCCACATGCCGTGCGACGGCGTACTGCGTGAAATGATTTATGTGCCGGGCGACCTGTTCTCCGTCAATCTGCTGACGGCTGATAACGTGCCAAATCTGTTTGCGCGTAACGAACGCGTCATTTGTCTGTTTGATACTGAATTCGGCCCATTGGCGCAGATTCTGGTGGGCGCGACCATCGTCGGCAGCATCGAAACTGTGTGGGCTGGCGTCGTGACGCCGCCGCGTGAAGGAATCATCAAACGTTGGACTTACCCGCAGGCGGGTGAAGAAGGCGCAGTCGTGCTGGCGAAAGGCGAGGAAATGGGTCGCTTCAAGCTGGGCTCAACCGTGATTAACCTGTTTACCGCAGGCAATCTCCAGTTTGCCGCACACCTGAATACCATGAGCGTGACGCGTATGGGTGAGCCGTTTGCCGAAGTCCGTCAGGATGAGCAAACGCCCGTTGTCTTCCCGGAAGGAACCGAACTGGAAGAAAATGTCACCGCGCAGACAGGCCATAAGCCCGACGCGCCGTAAATAACGCCAGACTTTTGTCGTTTGTAAGATTGAAAAGGTAGCTAACGTGCGTTTGATTCTGACTTTTCTTCTGGGATGTTTATTATCAACCGCCGCGTTGGCTGCCACTGCGCCCAATGAGGCACAGTTACGCCAGCAGCTACAGCAGGCGGAAGCCAACAAAGGCGCAGCCGATCAGGCAAAAATCATCGAGGAATATCAGGCTGCACTGAATACCTTGCAAGACCGCAAAGAGGCGCAGGAGCGCGCCACACAGTATCAGCGCGTCATTGATGATTTCCCCAAGCTAGTTCAAGAGCTGCGTCGCCAGCTTAATGCCGAAGACGGCAAACCGTCGTCGATTTCAGAGAGTCTCTCCAGCAACGATCTCGAACAGCAACTGCTGCAAACGAGCAGCCAACTGTTGGAACAGGCACGCCAGCTCCAGCAGGAACAGGATCGCCTACGGGAGGTCGGCGATTCATTGAGCCAACTTCCGCAGCAGCAAACTGAAGCTAGCCGCATGCAAAGCGATGCGGAACGCCGTATTCAATCTCTCGGCACGCCCGCAACGCCTCTGGGGCAAGCCCAGCTCGTCGCGCTTCAGGCCGAGTCCGCGCTACGTAAAAGCCGGGTGGATGAACTGGAGCTGGCGCAACTTTCAGCCAGTAACCGTCAGGAGCTGTCCCGTTTACGCGTCGAGCTGTATAAAAAGCGTCACGACAGGCTGGATCTGCTGCAACAGGATTTACGCAGCCGACTCAACAACCTACGCCAGCGTGAAGCCGAACAGGCGTTAGAACGCACAGAGCTTCTCGCTGAACAAAGTGGCGATTTACCCGCCGTCATCAGCAAGCAGTTACAGATTAACCGCGAGCTCTCCGTCGCGCTGAATCAACAGGCGCAGCGGATGGATTTAATCGCCTCTCAGCAACGTCAGGCAGCGACACACACGATTCAGGTTCGTCAGGCGCTGAGTACCATCCGCGAACAGGCACAGTGGCTCGGTGTTTCACCGATATTGGGAGAAACGTTACGGGCACAGATCGCCCGCCTGCCGGAAATGCCCAAACCACAGTTGCTGGATAGCGATATGGCGCAGTTGCGCGTACAGCGCCTGCACTTCGAAGACTTGATCAATAAACCGCAAGATCTTGATAACGCCAAACAGGATAACGGCGATCCGCTGACCAGTGCACAGCAGCGTATTCTGACCGATCAGATGCGTACCCAGCGCGATCTGCTGACTTCGCTGATCTCCGGCTGCGACTCACAGATACTCGAACTCACCAAACTCAAAGTCGCCAATAACCAACTGGCGGATGCATTAACCGAAACACGTGAAGCGGCACACCGCGATCTGTTCTGGGTTGCGGATGTTGAGCCCGTGACGTTCGCCTATCCGCTCAAACTGGTGCAGGATCTGACCCGCCTGCTGTCACTGGATACGTTAACGCAGTTAGGTAGCGCGTTAGTGATGATGGTAACCAGTCAGGAAACCGTGCTGCCGCTGCTGGGTGCATTGCTGCTGGTTGGCTTCAGTATCAGCTCCCGCCGTCACTATCATGCGTTTATGGAACGCGCCAGCAGCCGTGTCGGCAAGGTCACGCTCGATCACTTCATGCTGACGCTGCGTACGGTATTCTGGTCCATCCTTACCGCCCTGCCGCTGCCGGTACTCTGGGCTGCGCTAGGCTACGGGTTGCAAAACGCCTGGCCTTATCCAATCGCTGTCGCCATCGGCGACAGCGTGACCGCCACGGTGCCGTTAATGTGGCTGGTGATGATTAGTGCTTCGTTCGCGCACCCGCAGGGGCTGTTTATTGTCCATTTCCGCTGGTCGCCTGAACGCGTAGCCAGAGCGATGCGCTATTATCGCCTCTCCATCGCCTTTATCGTGCCGCTGATTATGGCGCTGATTACCTTCGATAAACTCAACGATCGCGAGTTTTCCAGCACGCTGGGGCGGCTCTGCTTCATCTTGCTCTGTATGGCGTTGAGTCTGGTCACAGCGGGCTTAAAACGCGCCGGTATTCCGCTGTATCTGGATAAAGAAGGCTCAGGCGAAAACTCCGTTAACCGCGCGATGTGGAACATCCTGATCGGTGTGCCACTTGTTGCCGCGCTGGCCTCCTGTATCGGCTATCTGGCGACCGCACAGGCGCTGTTAGCGCGACTGGAAACCTCCGTCTCCATCTGGTTCTTCCTGCTAGTGGTTTACCACATTATTCGCCGTTGGATGCTAATTCAGCGACGTCGCATCGCCTTCGACCGTGCCAAGCAACGACGTTCAGAAATTCTGGCGCAGCGTGCCAAGGGCGAAGAAGATACGCAGTCTACGTCATCCCATGAAAGCAGTTCGGAAGCCGTGGAAGAGCCCGTCGTCGATCTGGATGCCATCAGCGCCAAATCGTTGCAGCTGGTGCGCTCCATTCTGACGCTGATCGCGCTGGTTTCCGTGATCGCGCTGTGGTCAGAAATTCATTCGGCCTTCGCGTTTCTGGAGAATATCAGCCTATGGGATGTGTCCAGCACGGTTAAAGGCGTGGAGAGCGTGCAGGCGATTACGCTGGGATCCGTACTGATCGCGATTCTGATCTTCATTATTACCGCACAGCTGGTACGTAATCTTCCCGCGTTGCTGGAGCTGGCAATCCTGCAACATCTGGATCTGTCGCCGGGGAGCGGCTATGCCATTACCACGATCAGCAAATATATTCTGATGTTGATCGGCTGCCTGATGGGATTCTCACTCATCGGGATCGAATGGTCGAAACTGCAATGGCTGGTTGCTGCGCTGGGTGTAGGGCTTGGGTTTGGTTTGCAAGAGATCTTCGCCAACTTTATCTCCGGCCTGATCATCCTGTTCGAGAAACCGATCCGCATCGGCGATACGGTGACGATCCGCGATCTCACGGGTAGCGTTATGCGCATTAATACTCGTGCCACCACCATTTCAGATTGGGATCGCAAAGAGATCATCGTTCCGAACAAGGCATTTATCACCGAGCAGTTTATCAACTGGTCGCTGTCGGATTCGGTCACCCGTGTCGTCATGACGGTGCCTGCACCAGCGAATGCAAACAGCCAGGAAGTCACAGAGTTGCTCATGGATGCGGTGAAGCGTTGTTCGCTGATTCTGGATACGCCAGAGCCCGAAGCTTTTCTGGTTGATCTCCAACAGGGGATTCAGATTTTCGAACTGCGCGTTTTCGCCGCCGAAATGGGGCACCGCATGCCGTTGCGTCATGAACTGCATCAGTTGATTCTGGAAAACTACCGCAAGCATAATCTGGAGCTTCCTTTCCCACCGTTCCAGGTGAAAATGGACAATCTGTCGCGCAGTGGAAAAACGCTGACGCCACGGCAGAGGACGCCGGGCAGCTTATAGAAGAGGGGAAAACGGGCGGCGGCCAGAAGTGGCACCGCCCTGTATCAGGCTTGTTATTACTAAAGATTGATTAGATAAAAATTGCTACGCGCGCTCTACGGAGAACGCAATCACGTCACTCAACTTCTCGGCATTCAGCGCCAGCATGATCAAACGATCGACGCCCAGCGCCACACCGGCACAGTCTGGCAGACCATGTTTCAGCGCCGCCAGCAGGTTTTCATCAATCGGCTGCTGCGGCAGGCCACGCGCTGCACGCTTGCGGTTATCCTGCTCAAAACGCTGACGCTGCTCATTGGCATCGGTCAATTCGCGAAAGCCATTCGCTAGCTCCATCCCTTTGAAATAGACTTCAAAACGCTCGGCAACGCGATGGTCTTCCGAGCTTATCTCTGCCAGAGAGGCTTGCGTAGCCGGGAAATGGTAGACAAATGCAGGCTTGTCGCGTCCGATGTTCGGCTCAACGCCGAAGGTGAACAGCATTTGTACCAGCAAATCGCGGTCATCTTCACGGCAGGCGATATCCCCAAGCCCGAGTTTCTCCGCCGCTTCACGCAGTTGCGCTTTATCGACAGACAGAGGATCGATTTCCAGATGACGTAAAAATGCCTGCTGATAGGAGAGCATTTCAGCGCTTTCACAATCCAGCACCTGCTGCAACAGGTCATCGACCTCATTCATCAGGCGGTACATATCATAATGCGGGCGATACCATTCCAGCATGGTGAATTCTGGATTGTGGTGTCGGCCTGATTCTTCATTGCGGAAACTGCGACACAGTTGAAAGATCGGTCCACTGCCAGCAGCCAGCAGACGCTTCATATGGTATTCCGGGCTGGTCATCAAATACAGCGTCATGCCATCCGCAGCACCAGGGCCAACAAAGCGGGTTTGGAACGGGCATAAGAAAACATCCGTTACCGTCGCCTGGCTCATCGCTGGCGTTTCGACTTCCAGCACTCCACGATCGGTGAAGAAACGTCGGATAGCAGCAACTATCGACGCTCGTTTCAACAAATTAGCGACAGAAGCACTAGGTTGCCAACTTGTCGTCTCGCTCATGGTTCTTACTCCAAAGTCAAACAGGGGGTGCAGTCTACCCGCATCAGCCCAAATTTCCAGCGGAAAAAAACGTCAGATGCGCTTTTCAGCCACATTAATCCAACCCTTTCAGGAGCGGCGAAAAGGGAGCGTTCGTAAATTATATCCAGTGAATCATTTTCTTATATCCCTCTCAAAAGGGTTATTAAAGAAATAAAAGCATCGTTTCTCTGTAAATAAGTCTTTCGATCACGTTTTTATCAATAAATACGCTACTCGCTGAAAAAACCACAAAATGCAGGATCACATCAAATTTCACCTACCTATAATTCGGTATAATCATTCCCACACAAAAATTATAGGTTTATCTATTCTTTATATGTCTATCACACAATTTTCAGCGGGTTTGATATTAAGCTCGGATATTAAAGACAGAATGAATAGATATTATTTTTTTATTTTAACTTAATTAACTTAAGTAACTGGAGGAATGCATTGCAAACCTTTAATGCTGATTTGGCCATTATCGGGGCCGGGGGTGCTGGCCTACGAGCAGCAATAGCTGCCGCGGAAGCTAACCCCCAACTGAAAATAGCGCTGATCTCAAAAGTCTATCCAATGCGTAGCCATACTGTGGCGGCAGAAGGTGGCTCGGCAGCGGTGACTCAGGAACACGATAGCTTCGATTATCACTTCAACGACACCGTATCCGGTGGCGATTGGCTGTGTGAACAAGACGTTGTTGAGCACTTCGTCAAACACTGCCCGGAAGAGATGATTCAACTGGAACAGTGGGGCTGCCCTTGGAGCCGTAAACCGGATGGTTCTGTCAACGTTCGCCGCTTTGGCGGGATGAAGATCGAACGCACCTGGTTTGCCGCCGATAAAACCGGCTTCCACATGCTGCATACGCTGTTCCAAACGTCCCTTAAATATCCACAAATCCAGCGTTTTGATGAGCATTTTGTCCTCGACGTTCTGGTCGATGACGGCCAGGCACGCGGCATCGTTGCCATCAATATGATGGAAGGTTCACTGATTCAGATCCGTGCCAACGCCGTGGTACTGGCGACAGGCGGTGCAGGACGCGTATACCGCTATAACACCAATGGCGGCATCGTAACGGGCGACGGTATGGGCATGGCGTTCCGCCACGGCGTTCCGCTGCGTGATATGGAATTTGTTCAATATCACCCAACTGGTTTGCCTGGCTCCGGCATCCTGATGACCGAAGGCTGTCGCGGCGAAGGCGGCATCATGGTCAACAAAGACGGCTACCGTTATCTGCAAGACTACGGCATGGGCCCGGAAACGCCGCTCGGCCAACCGAAAAACAAATACATGGAGCTGGGGCCACGCGATAAAGTATCGCAAGCGTTCTGGCACGAATGGCGCGCAGGCCGCACCGTATCAACCCCATTGGGCGATGTGGTTTATCTCGATTTGCGCCACCTCGGCGAGAAAAAACTCAAGGAACGTCTGCCATTCATCTGCGAACTGGCAAAAGCCTATGTTGGCGTCGATCCCGTGAAGGAGCCGATTCCAATCCGTCCTACCGCGCACTATACGATGGGCGGCATCGAAACCGATCAGAACTGCGAAACCCGCATCAAAGGTCTGTTTGCCGTCGGCGAATGTTCCTCTGTTGGCCTGCACGGTGCGAACCGTCTTGGTTCCAACTCACTGGCCGAACTGGTGGTCTTTGGACGCGTCGCAGGTGAGCATGCCGTACAACGCGCACAGGCGGCAGCACCCGCTAACGGCACCGCGCTGGACGCACAAACGCGCGACATCGAACAGCGTCTGCATGGCCTGATGAATCAGGAAGGCACCGAAAGCTGGGCGAAAATCCGTGATGAAATGGGCATGTCGATGGAAGAAGGCTGTGGTATTTACCGAACCACCGACCTGATGCAGAAAACTGTCGATAAGATGGCGGAGCTGAAAGAACGCTTTAAACGCGTGAAAATCACCGACCGCTCCAGCGTGTTCAACACCGATCTACTGTACACCGTTGAGCTGGGTCATAGCCTGGATGTTGCGGAATGTATGGCGCACTCGGCGATCAACCGTAAAGAGTCCCGCGGCGCGCACCAGCGTCTGGATGAAGGCTGCACTGAGCGTGATGACGTTAACTTCCTGAAGCATACGCTGGCGTTCTATAACCCAGAAGGCGCACCTCGTCTGGAGTATAGCGATGTGAAGATTACCAAGCTTCCACCAGCCAAACGCGTATACGGTGCAGAAGGTGATGCTCAGGAAGCAGGCAAGAAGGAGCAGGCGAATGGCTGAGATGATCAAAACCCTGAAAATGGACGTCATGCGCTACAACCCAGAACAGGACAGTGAACCGTATTTTGAGACGTTCGATGTCCCGTACAACACGCAGACTTCCTTACTGGATGCGCTGGGTTATATCAAGGATAACCTGGCACCGGACCTCTCCTACCGTTGGTCCTGCCGTATGGCGATCTGTGGCTCCTGCGGCATGATGGTGAATAACGTTCCCAAATTGGCCTGTAAAACCTTTTTGCGTGATTACACAAAGGGTCTGAAGGTCGAAGCACTGGGCAACTTCCCTATCGAGCGCGATTTGGTGGTCGACATGACTCACTTCATCGAAAGTCTGGAAGCGATCAAGCCCTATATCATCGGCAACGATCGCAAACCTGCTGACGGTCCGAACAAGCAGACCCCAGCGCAAATGGCGAAGTATCACCAATTCTCCGGCTGTATTAACTGCGGTCTGTGCTATGCGGCGTGTCCGCAGTTCGGTCTGAACCCTGAGTTCATCGGCCCGGCTGCGATTACGCTAGCGCACCGTTATAACCTGGACAATCGCGATCACGGCAAGAAAGAGCGTATGGCGCAGTTGAACGGCAATAACGGCGTCTGGTCCTGTACGTTTGTGGGCTACTGCTCAGAAGTGTGTCCGAAACACGTCGACCCTGCCGCTGCCATCCAACAAGGCAAAGTCGAAAGTGCGAAAGACTTCATGATCGCCATGCTGAAACCACAATAAGGGAGGGACAATGATGACAACTAAACGTAAAGCGTATGTTCGCGGCATGTCACCGACCTGGTGGAAAAAGCTGGGGTTCTACCGCTTTTATATGTTGCGTGAAGGGACTGCCGTCCCTGCCGTCTGGTTTAGCATCGTTTTGATGTGCGGTGTCTTCGCATTGAAAAACGGGCCGGAAGGCTGGGCAAATTTCGTCAGTTTCCTGCAAAACCCACTCGTGCTGCTGATCAACATCGTAGCTCTGCTGGCCGCTGCGCTGCACACCAAAACCTGGTTTGAGCTGGCGCCGAAGGCCAGCATCATCGTCATTAAAGACGAGAAAATGGGGCCGGAGCCAATCATTAAAGGGCTTTGGGCTGTCACCGTCGTGGTAACCGTAGCCGTTCTGGCGATCGCCTTACTATTCTGAACAGGAGAAATAACGTGATTAACCCAACGCCAAAACGTTCTGACGAACCTCCTTTCTGGGGCCTGTTCGGTGCTGGTGGGATGTGGAGCGCGTTCTTCGCTCCGGTCATCATCCTGCTGGTCGGTGTGATGCTGCCTCTGGGACTGTTCCCGGACGCGTTAACCTATGAGCGCATCGCCGCGTTCAGCCAGAGTTTTATCGGCCGCGTATTTTTGCTGCTGATGATCGTGTTACCGCTCTGGTGTGGTCTGCACCGTATCCACCACGCAATGCATGACCTGAAAATCCACGTTCCTGCTGGGAAATGGGTATTCTACGGTCTGGCGGCAATCCTGACCGTCGTTACCGTCATCGGTGTCGTCACGCTGTAAATGTAACGGCCTGCGCAATGCAGGCCGCTTTATTTCCCCACCTGCCTACGTCCATCGTCTACACTGGAACAGTGATAAAAATGATGAGACGTCAATATGATGCCCTTTAACGCTCTGTTCTTCAAAAACCTGCTATTAACAATCAAACGTCGCGGGAAAGCCTGTACTGCCGCGCTGGTGGCACTCTTTTCCGTCGCCTGTAGTGTAACGCCGCCGGATAATGTCACCGTCGTGGAAAATTTTGACGTCAATCGTTACCTCGGCACATGGTATGAAATCGCTCGCCTCGACCATCGCTTTGAACGAAATCTGGAGCGTGTAACGGCAACCTACAGCCCGCGGGATGACGGCGGTATCAAGGTGATCAACCGGGGCTTTAACGTCGAAAAACAGGAATGGAAAGAAAGTATCGGGAAAGCGTATTTTACAGGCTCACCTCAGCGCGGAGCACTAAAAGTGTCGTTCTTCGGACCGTTCTATGGCGGTTACAACATTATTGAACTGGATGACGACTACCGCTACGCCCTGATTTGCGGACCAAACCGTGACTACCTGTGGATTCTCTCACGTACGACAACGTTGGATGCTGCGACACGCGACAAACTGGTTGCCACAGCCAAACGCCACGGCTTCCCAACAGAAGCGCTCATCTGGGTCAATCAGTAACCTGATCGTATTGACCTCAGGTAAGTGACTGGGGTGAGTAAAGACAAATTGGTTTAACCGATTTAAACGCCGCTTGCGACGGCACTTCAGGGCGAGGCTCAAAGTGGGCCGAGTATTGCTAACGCACAAGCAGCTTGAAGTATGACAGGTATAGCGTTATCCCATAATTTTATCGCGAAACATAAAGAAAACCGCGCCCAGCAGGCATAACCCAGCCCAAATATAGTCGGTGCGGAACGGCTCTTTTAAAATGTATATGGAGAAAGGGATAAATACGGAAAGGCTGATCACTTCCTGCAATATTTTCAATTGGCCAGCAGAGGCGACTTGATAACCAATCCTATTTGCAGGCACTTGTAAGAGGTATTCGAATAATGCGATCCCCCAACTGATCAACGCCGCAATTATCCAGGTTCGGCCACTGAAATAGCGTAAATGCCCGTACCAGGCGAACGTCATAAATATATTGCTCAACGTCAGCATGCCGACAGTAATGAAAAGAGGCGACATTATTACTTCTCCGAGTGATCGACTTTCACATTATCTCGCCGCGGGGAAGAAAACACCATCACGGCATTTTCTTCCACTCGGAAAAGTTATTACGACTTATTACCTAAATCATACCCTAGATAATTCGAGTTGCATGCAGGCGGCGACGCAGAGAATCCCCAGGAGCTTACATCAGTAAGTGACTGGGGTGAGCGAGGAAAGCCAACACACATGCAGCGTGAAGTATGACGGGTATAGGCTATTGGGCGCTGCGCTGAATGGCCTTACCACCCGCTTCAACATCTTGCCCAACACCTCGGGTGGTATTACATCCAACCACTGCGGAGAGAATAACCAGAGAGAAAATGGCAACAAACGCTTTCTTCAACATACTCGGTTCCTTCTTTATGAGAATAGGATTTCAACGGTACGAAAGGACTGCTTTTTAAGCGTAGCCAATTTTGATTCTTATGGAGGTTTTTTCGGATGAGGAGTAAAGCAAGAACGGGGATTTCTATCAGGAAAATGGATCAAAAAAGCCGCCTTCACAGAAGGCGGCTTTTTCAGATAAATTATTTAACGCGTGAAACGTACTCACCAGAACGCGTGTCAACTCTGACAACTTCGCCGATCTGTACGAACAATGGCACTTTAACTACTGCGCCGGTGCTCAGCGTTGCTGGCTTACCACCCGTTCCTGCGGTATCGCCTTTCAGGCCTGGATCGGTATCGGTGATTTCAGCTTCGATGAAATTCGGCGGCAGAACGGTGATCGGGCGACCATCCCACAGCGTAACGATACATTCTGCATTATCCTGTAGCCATTTTGCAGAATCACCAACAGTCTTCCCTTCAACCTGATGCTGTTCAAACGTCTCAGGGTGCATGAAGTGGTAGAACTCACCGTCGTTATACAGGTAGTTCATGTTGGTATCTACTACGTCTGCACCTTCTGCGGAGTCGGTAGACTTGAAGGTTTTTTCAACGCGAGAGCCCGTCAACAGGCGACGCATTTTTACACGAGCAAAAGCCTGGCCTTTACCCGGCTTCACAAATTCACTGGATTCGATGGCATACGGCTCGCCTTCGAACATGATTTTAAGACCGGAACGGAAATCGTTGCTAGAATAAGTCGCCATAAAGGCCCTCTACAATTTTAATACTGGTACGAAGCCAAAAAATGGCACACATTGTAACCCTAAATATACCTTCCAGAGAAGATTGGTTGCAGCAACTTGCAGACGTAATTACCGATCCCGATGAATTACTGCAACTTTTGGCACTGAACGATCACGCAAAACTCCGGCAAGGCAATGATGCACGTAGACTTTTTGCTCTGCGTGTACCGCGCGCATTCGCCGCACGGATGCAAAAAGGCAATCCTGACGATCCGCTACTGCGACAAGTATTGACCGCGCGCGAGGAGTTTATTGCCACTCCGGGCTTCACTCATGACCCACTTGATGAACAACACAGTGTCGTGCCGGGGCTACTGCACAAATATCACAACCGCGCCCTGCTGCTGGTTAAAGGCGGCTGCGCAGTAAACTGCCGCTACTGCTTCCGCCGCCATTTCCCGTATCAGGATAATCAGGGCAACAAGGCAAACTGGCGTCAGGCGCTGGATTATATCCGCCAGCACCCCGAACTGGATGAGATCATTTTTTCCGGCGGTGACCCGCTGATGGCCAAAGACCACGAACTGGACTGGCTGATCACCGAGTTGGAACACATTCCACATCTGAAACGCCTGCGCATTCACAGCCGCTTGCCGGTGGTGATCCCTGCCCGTATTACCGACGCGCTGTGCGATCGTCTGTCCCGCAGTTCGCTTCAGGTGTTGCTGGTGACGCATATTAACCACCCGCAGGAAATTGATCCTGATTTAACACAAAGTATGGCGCGTTTGCGTCGCGCAGGCGTGACGCTGCTCAACCAGAGCGTGCTGCTGCGTGGGGTGAATGACAGCGCAGCGACGCTGGCTCGGCTCAGTAATGCATTATTTGATGCCGGTATTCTGCCCTATTACCTACACGTACTGGATAAGGTACAGGGCGCAGCCCATTTTCTGGTAGATGACAACGAAGCGCGCGTCTTAGTCAAAGCGCTAATGAAGAAGGTATCCGGCTATCTGGTGCCGCGTCTGGCGCGGGAAATCGGTGGAGAAGCCAGTAAAACGCCACTGGATTTAGGGATGAAGCAGCATCAGGACGACGCTGAGCTATACCCCAAATAATTCGAGTTGCAGGACAAAACGATAACGTTTTGAACAATAAAAGCGTTGGCCCGTTAGGGCGAGGCTCACGCAAGTGTGCAGAGTAGCGCAACCAACGCACACGCAGCCTGAAGTATTACGGATATATTACGTTGAGTGGGTCAAAATAAGGTGAGAGCGGGTTTCCCCACTCTCACCCCGTTTCTTTTTATCTTAAGGACATTTGTAAACGCTGCCGTTCATCTTGCTGTCTAGCGGTGCAAAGCTTGACCAGAAGGTTTCACTCGGGCTGGTTGCGCCATAGACAGTATTGCCTCCCAGCGCCGCCGCTTTATTACGCAGATCGTTTGCCGCACCGCGCATAGAACTACCATCGTTATGGTTGCCCGCCAGCCAGTTAGACTGGCTACCGCTAACTTGCCCCAACAGCTGACATTCGCTCCCTGGCTTGGTATCCGTGAACCTCACAGCCTGCCCAGCCGCGCTGAGTTGGCTGCTGCTACTGCACCCCGCCAGTAGAACTGCCGCTGATAGCCCCAACAAAATACGAACCTGCATGTCTTCCTCCTTGCGATTGAAAAACCAAAGGGCACAGGCCCGATTAGTTACGCCACGCCTTGAAGCGGTTGATCAGCCCGTTGGTGGAACTGTCATGGCTGTCGATCGTACTGTCATTTTCCAACTCTGGCAGAATACGGTTCGCCAGTTGTTTACCTAACTCCACGCCCCACTGATCGAACGTGAAGATGTTCAGGATCGCGCCCTGCGTAAAGATCTTGTGCTCATACAATGCAATCAGCGCACCCAAACTGTATGGCGTGATTTCACGCAGCAGGATCGAGTTGGTTGGGCGGTTGCCTTCAAAAACTTTAAACGGCGCCACGTGCTCTACGTCTTTTGCACTTTTGCCTGCCGCCGCAAATTCCGCTTCAACAACCTCACGGCTCTTACCGAACGCCAGCGCTTCCGTCTGTGCAAAGAAGTTCGACAGCAGCTTGCTGTGGTGATCGCTCAATGGGTTATGGCTAACAGCCGGTGCAATGAAATCACATGGAATCAGCTTAGTACCCTGATGAATCAGCTGGTAGAACGCATGCTGGCCGTTCGTGCCTGGTTCCCCCCAGATAATCGGCCCCGTCTGGTAATCCACCGGATTGCCGTTTCGATCGGCAGATTTCCCGTTGGATTCCATATTCCCTTGTTGGAAATAGGCAGCAAAGCGGTGCATGTATTGGTCATACGGCAGAATCGCTTCGGTTTCTGCACCGAAGAAATTGTTGTACCAAATGCCGATCAGTGCCAGCAACACAGGCAGGTTTTTCTCCGCAGGTGCGGAGGCAAAATGCTTGTCCATTGCATGCGCGCCGCTGAGCAGTTTTTCAAAATTATCAAAGCCCAGAGAGAGAATGATCGACAGCCCAATCGCCGACCACAGGGAGTAGCGTCCGCCGACCCAATCCCAGAATTCGAACATGTTGTTGGTATCGATACCAAATTCGCCGACGGCTTTCGCGTTGGTGGACAACGCAGCAAAGTGCTTGGCTACATGTTTTTCGTCCTGCGCCGTTTTCAGGAACCAGTCGCGCGCGCTGTGCGCGTTGGTCATGGTTTCCTGCGTGGTGAAGGTTTTAGAGGCAACAAGGAACAGCGTGGTTTCGGGGTTCAGCGGCTTCAACGTTTCAGCAATATGTGTGCCGTCAACGTTGGAGACAAAATGCATATTGAGGTGATTCTTATAAGGCTTCAGCGCTTCCGTTACCATGAACGGGCCCAGATCGGAGCCGCCGATACCGATGTTGACCACGTCGGTGATCGTTTTTCCGGTATAACCCTTCCACTCACCGCCAATCACGCGCTCGCTGAAATCTTTCATCTTCGCCAGCACGGCGTTGACTTCTGGCATCACATCTTTGCCATCCACCAGAATCGGCGTATTGCTGCGGTTACGCAGGGCTACGTGCAGAACGGCGCGGTCTTCCGTACGGTTGATTTTCTCGCCCGCAAACATGGAGTGAATCGCTGTAGACAGGTCGGTTTCCCGCGCCAGCGCGTGCAGTTTTTCCATGGTTTCTGCCGTGATGCGGTTTTTGGAGTAATCCACCAGCATCTGATCGTCAAACGTTGCGGAAAAATGCGCGAAACGATCGCTATCCTGTGCAAACAGCTCGCTGATTTGCACCTCTTTCATCGCGTCAAAATGGGTTTGTAATGCCTGCCAGGCGGCAGTTTGGCTTGGATTGATATTTTTCATAATGCGACTTTCTCTCTAAGCATGAGTTCAAAGTGACTGAATCGATTGTATCCCTTAAAATCCCGATTGAGATCCCTTTTCTTGCTAAAAGCGGTTCATGCCCTTTTGTTTATTGACAGAGACCGCATAACCCGTTATTTCTAACACCGTACTTGCACACTCGGTGTGCAAGCCAGAAGAGGCGCGTCGCCCAGGTAAGATATCGGAGGAACCGTAATCCGCTGATGATATCCGAGGGGGAGCGACGCCGAGATGCGGTGAAGTACGGCTTTCACCCTATCGACTACAGAGGCTGAATCCTCTGGGTTGTCACCGGATTCGTCCTGACGGACGTTTAGCAAGGTGGAGCGCTTCTGGGTGTATCGTAGTCATTTTCTACGCCTGCCCCCTACTTCTGCTCTCCCCCTGTGCCAAGGTTGATTAATGGAATGCTGTTTACTGAAAACAGCCTACCCCTGACACGAGGTTTTTTGACATGTCTGCAACTGAAGTATCTGCAAACGCGAACGCTACCATTATTGCCAAATTTGGCGGCACCAGCGTGGCGGACTTTGACGCCATGAACCGCAGCGCGGATGTGGTGTTATCTAATCCAAATGTACGCGTTGTTGTGCTGTCGGCATCGGCTGGCATCACCAATTTATTGGTCGCACTCGCGGAAGGTCAAACACCGGAAACGCGTGCCGAACATCTGGCGAAAATCCGCCAGATCCAATACGCCATTATCGACAAGCTGACCAGCCAAAGCGTTATTCGCGATGAAATTGACCGCATGCTGGACAGCGTGACCACGCTGTCTGAAGCTGCGGCGCTCGCTACGTCCAACGCGCTGACCGATGAACTGGTCAGCCATGGCGAACTGATGTCTACCCTGTTGTTTGTTGAGATCCTTCGCCAGCGCGATGTGGTGGCGGAGTGGTTCGATGTGCGCAAAATCATGCGTACCGACGATCATTTTGGCCGCGCACAGCCGGATTGCGGCGTGCTGGGTGAACTGACACGTAGCCAGTTGCAGCCGCGCCTTGAACAAGGTCTGGTGATTACTCAGGGCTTCATCGGCAGCGAAGCAAAAGGCCGCACAACCACTCTGGGCCGTGGCGGTAGCGATTATACGGCGGCACTGCTGGGCGAAGCGCTTAACGTCAGCCGGATTGATATCTGGACCGATGTTCCCGGCATCTACACCACCGATCCACGCGTCGTGCCGACAGCAAAACGCATCGACCAAATCATGTTTGAAGAAGCCGCCGAAATGGCGACATTTGGCGCGAAAGTCCTGCACCCAGCCACGCTGCTGCCTGCGGTTCGTAGCGACATCCCTGTATTCGTCGGCTCCAGCAAAGATCCAGCCGCAGGTGGGACGCTGGTATGCAATAAAACCGAAAATCCGCCGCTGTTCCGAGCACTGGCGCTACGTCGTAAGCAAACGTTGCTCACGCTGCACAGTCTTAACATGCTGCACACTCGCGGCTTTCTGGCAGAAGTGTTCAGCATTTTAGCGCGTCACAACATCTCCGTTGATCTGATCACCACGTCAGAAGTCAACGTAGCGCTGACACTCGATACAACCGGTTCTACCTCAACGGGCGACAGCCTGTTGTCCAGCGCTTTGCTGACCGAGCTGTCATCACTGTGTCGAGTAGAAGTTGAAGAGAATCTGTCACTGGTTGCGCTGATCGGCAACAAACTGTCTCAGGCCTGTGGCGTCGGGAAAGAAGTGTTTGGCGTGCTGGAACCTTTCCGCATTCGCCTGATCTGCTACGGCGCCAGCAGCAACAACTTGTGCTTCCTGGTACCCGGTGACGACGCTGAGCGAGTAGTACAGACGCTGCACCACAGCCTGTTCGAGTAAATTCTCGCCCCATAATCTGTCTCTTCGTTATATTTTTATGCAGACGCGGAGACAGTTTCGTGCGCGATAATGTCGTTATTTTCATGCTACCTCGTAGCACGCGCCCGACACAGGGCGGCTCAGTTGCCGTCGCCCTGTGCCCCCTGGCTTCCGGCTAAATTATGTCGCTGCGCGATGCCTTTGTCGGCATCAGGCTTAACGGACCGCTTGCGTCCCTGCGGCTCACCCTAAGCCAGCTATCTCCTCAGCATAATTTATTTTATTACGCCGGATAACAGCCAACCCCGCTTACAGTCAGCATAAAAATAGACTGCGGTATCCAGTGCCCCCCCCAAGGGGATCACAATGTTAACGGTGATTCTTCGCGCTCTTCATCCCCGTCCTGCTGCACAATCAGCACGTTGTACGCCACCGCACAGAACAGGGAATTCAGTCGGTTCATGTCCCCCAGTAAGCTCAAATGAAGCGAACTGGTTTCCAGACTCTGTACGTTGTGCTGATGTAAACGATCGACATGCGCATGTGCATAACGGCGGTTCATAATACGGAAGCGATGTTTGGCACGGCGTAGGCGTTTCGCACTGGTGACATCCTCCGACAGGAAAACCGACAGCCCCAGACGCAGATTCGCCAGCAGTTGTTCATGCAACTGATTCAACTCTTCCAGTCCCTGTGCGGAAAACGCCATGCGAACACCGGATGAATGATTGGCAATGTCATCAGCCATGCGTTCGATAATATCCCCCGCCTGCTCCAGGTTCAGCGCCACTTCGATAACTTCTGCCCAGCGCCGGGAATCCCGTTCATCCAACCCATCTTTCTGAATCTGCGCCAGATAGAGCTTAATCGCGGTATAAAGGATATCGACATCATCATCAAGCCGCCGAATCTCCCGCCGCTGCATATGGTCGCCCTGCAAGACTTCGCGGTACAAACGCAGCATCTGCTCCAGCACATCACCAATTCGCAGCGTTTCTCGTGCGGCATTGGTCAGCGCCAGCGCAGGCGTATCCAGTGAGCTGGTATCCAGGTGACGAGGCTTCATCTGAAGGTCGACCTGCGGTGAATCAGCAATCATTGCGCATGACAGACGCGCTACCACGCCGGTAAACGGAATCAGCAGCAGGCAACGAATCAGGTTGTAGAACAGGTGGAAGTAGATCACCAACTCTTCGGCGCTTAACGGAATACGCGTCAGCCAGCGCGAAAGCGGCTCAACCAGTGGTAACACGACTAAACAACCTATCAGCTTGAACAGCATACTGCCGAGCGCCACGCGTCGGCCTGCCGCATTCTGTGTCGAGGTGCTCATCATCGTCAGTAATCCACTACCCAGATTGGCACCGATGACCAGACACATCGCCACTTCCAGCGAGATCACACCACTTGCCGTCAAGGTTGCCGTCAGCAGCACCGCAGCCAGGCTAGAATAGGTAATCACTGCGAATAGCGCGCCAGCGAGAGCATCCAGCATGACGTCGCCCGTCAATGACGAAAACAGCACTTTCACACCCGACGCCTGTGTGATCGGCGCAGCGGCCAAAACAATCATTTCCAGCGCCAGCAGAATCAGCCCAAGCCCAATCGCCACACGGCCAATCTGGCCGACTCGCGTCTGTTTGCGGCTGAGGAAAAACACCACGCCAAGAAAAATCAGCAGCGGGGAAAGCCAGGATAGATCAAACGTCAGAATTCGCACCATCAGTGCCGTACCGACATCCGCCCCAAGAACAATCACCAACGCAGGCGTTAATGCCACCAGCCCCTGTGAGACAAAAGAAGTGGTCAGCAAAGCAGTCGCATTGCTGCTCTGCACCAGCGCGGTTACGCCAATGCCAGCCATAAAAGCCAACGGTTTTTTCTCAACGCTATCGCTGAGGACCCGCCGTAACTGAGTGCCATAAACCCGCATGATACCGGTACGGACAATGTGGGTGCCCCAGACCAGTAGCGCAATCGCAGAGAGGAGATTCAGCAGTGTTAACAAAAAGTCCGCGCCTCCAGTTAAACCATATGTCGATGAAATACACTGTATCGACAGAATACAGTGTGTCGATAAAAACAATGTATTGATGAGGTAATGAGCAGCCATCTTATCAGATGTTGTCTGGCTGTACTGCGAGACAGACCGCGCCACGAGAAAATCACCTAAATGAACAAATGAAAAAAATTAATTAAATGACAATATTTAAAAAACAGAATCCAAATCAATAATCCTGCAGTTTCCTATCATGCATTACTGAGTTAACGCTATGCTCCTTTCATATACCTAACCCTTACGGGTTATTCGCTTGTAAAACATTAAGCATGATTAATGTTTAGCAAATTGAGTACGTTAGCGTATGCCCTGTAATCCTTCAGGCTTTTTAATAAGGAAAATGGATGAAGACCAAAACCTCGTATGGACTAAACTGGCTCCCACTGATCATTATCCTGGCCATCGCCGCTTTTTTTTGGCAAATGGAGCCCCCAACAGGCTTAAACCCCGCAGCCTGGCATTCTGCCGTTATTTTCGTGGCCACAATCATTTGTATTGTTGCTAACGTCCTCCCCATTGGGGCTATCGGTATTATCAGTATCACGCTCTTTGCACTGACCTACGCTGCGGGTGATAAAACAGCCAGCGGCGCGATACAAACCGCTCTCAGCGATCTGAACAGCTCGCTAATCTGGCTGATTGTTGTCGCTTTCATGATCGCTCGCGGCTTTATCAAAACGGGATTGGGTCGCCGCATCGCCTTGCAGATGATCCGCCTGCTAGGAAAACGGACGCTCGGACTGGCTTACGGTTTAGCTTTTGCCGATCTGGTGCTTTCCCCCGCCATGCCAAGCAATACCGCACGCTGTGGCGGGATTATTTATCCGATTGCCGATTCGCTGTCGCGTAGCTTTGATTCCAATCCGGAAGACGCATCGCGCAGTAAAATTGGCACCTTTCTGATTACCTGCATCGGTAACGTTAACGATGTGACGGCCGCGTTGTTTATGACCGCCTACACCGGCAACCTGCTAGCAGTAAAACTGGCCGCTAACGCAGGCGTTACCATTACCTGGGGAAGCTGGTTTCTGGCGGCGCTCGTCCCCTGCTTGATCTCTCTGGCAGTTGTCCCGCTGCTCGTCTACTGGTTAACCAAGCCAGAAATTCGCCATACGCCGGATGCGCCAAAGCTAGCCGTCGCAGAGTTGGAAAAGATGGGTAGCATGAGTCGTGGTGAGTGGCTGATGGCCTTCACCGTTATCCTGCTGCTGGTGCTGTGGATTTTTGGCGACCGCTTAGGTGTGGATGCCACCACCGCCTCCTTCGTTGGGCTTTCCTTCCTGCTACTCACTGGCGTACTAAACTGGGAAGACGTGAAGAGCGAAAAAGGTGCTTGGGATACGCTGATTTGGTTCGCCGCCCTGCTGATGATGGCAAATCAGTTGAAAAAGCTCGGTTTCACCAACTGGTTCGGCGATCTCATTGGCAGCAATATTGGCCATTTGATGCAGGGAACAAGCTGGATATTGGTGCTGCTGCTGCTGAACGCGGCCTATTTCTACACCCACTATTTCTTCGCCAGCGGCAATGCGCAGATCGCCGCGCTTTTTGCGGTGTTCCTCGGTGTCGGGATCAACCTAAACATTCCAGCAGTACCCATGGCGTTCATGTTGGCGTTTACCAGTAGCCTGTACTGCTCGCTGACGCAATATACTCACGCTCGCGGCCCAATCCTGTTCGGTGCTGGCTACGTACCCACAGCCGTCTGGTGGCGTACAGGCTTTGTTGTCAGTCTGGTAAATCAGGCGATCTTTATGGGTGCGGGTCTGCTGTGGTGGAAAGCCATCGGCCTGTATTAACTGCTCGCTAGTTATTATATGGAAAAGCCGGGTTCCCCCGGCTTTTTTATTACCGCCGCAAAAAATGCGATTAGAAAGAATAAGAAACGCTGCCGACTACGCTGCGTTCAGCACCGAAGTAGCAGAACTCCAGTGAGTTACAGGCCGCTACGTAGCGTTTATCAGTCAGATTGTTGACGTTAAGCTGCGCACTCAGCCCTTTCAGACCCACCTTAGAGAGATCGTATCCCACTGCCATATCCACCAGCGTATAAGAAGGCAATGTGTGAGTATTGGCACGATCGGAGGTCACACCGTTCACGTAACGCACGCCGGAACCAATAGTCAGGCCGTCCAGCGGACCGCTTTTAACATCATAGCTAGCCCAGGCGCTGGCCTGATTGCGTGGTGCGTATACAGCACGTTTCCCTTGCTCGCTCACATCATCGCTTTTCTTATAGCGAATATCGGTATAGGTATACGCCGCTTGCAAGCGAAGGTTTTCAGTGATGTGGCTCACCGCCTCCAGTTCCACGCCTTCCGACTCGATTTCACCGATGGAACGATACGGATCGCTGGGCTGATTTTTAGTGGCGACATTTTTCTGATTAATACGGAATACCGACAGACTATATTGGTTTTGCGATCCTTCAGGCTGATATTTCACCCCAGCTTCCCACTGCTTGCCTTTCATCGGCTCGAGGATGTTGCCATTAGCATCAGCAAAACTGGTCGGCGTGAAGGCCGTGGAATAGCTCATGTAAGGTGCAATTCCATTATCAAACAGGTAGAGCAATGCGGCGCGTGAACTGAAATTGTTCTTATCCAACTCACCACGGCTACCACTATTCTTACTAATATTGGTAATTTTCACCTGATCGTGGCGACCGCCCAGTGTTAAGCGCCAGCGTTCCCAGCTCATTTGATCCTGTAAATAGATGCCAGTCTGTTGCAGCTTATGCTTTTCAAGTACGCCAGAAGATATTGCTATCGGCTGTGCACCATAGACAGGGTTAAACGCATCAATTGCCGGGAATGAGCCAGACGGCCAGTCTACGTCATTATGGCGTTGCTGATAGTCAATCCCCACCAGCAGGCGGTGGTTGATTGCACCGGTATCCACGCTGCCATCAAGCTGATTATCTAACGTTAACGCAGACAGCGACTCACGGGAACCGGAGTAGTAACGGGTCAGCGTATCGGCGCTTG
Organism: Pectobacterium zantedeschiae; assembly: GCF_004137795.1. Classification (GTDB taxonomy): domain Bacteria; phylum Pseudomonadota; class Gammaproteobacteria; order Enterobacterales; family Enterobacteriaceae; genus Pectobacterium; species Pectobacterium zantedeschiae. The sequence goes on along the minus strand of NZ_NWTM01000002.1, from coordinate 14,211 downwards.
GCTGCGTCCAGCCATAAGCGTACACCTGATCCAAGTGGACTTTGGTACGCAGGTAACGCAGCTTTTGACGCACCGCCCAGCCGCTATCGAAACCATGCTCAAAGTTGTACCCCACCATATTTTGCTTGCGGTCGTATTTCTCATAATTCTCTTCCCCTTCATAGAAGGTGTTCGAGATCTTCCGCCCATTATGCGCCACTACAGTGCCTTCATACGGTAGACCAGAGTGGCTACCGCCTTCAGGATCGCGTTGTAGGTAAGCCATTAATTCCAGACGTGTCTTGTCGGAGATCCGCCACAGTAGGCTAGGTGCGATCGCATAGCGCTCTTCTTTGGTCTTTTTGAACTGCGTATCAGCTTCGCGTACGATCCCACCCAGACGGAACGCAAACCGCTCGTCATCATCCAGTGGACCGGTCACGTCAAATGCCGCGCCGCGCTGCGCATTATTGCCCGCAAACAGTTTGATCTGTCCGCTGCGATCGAACGATGGCTGCCGGGAATTCAGTGCCACAATCCCGCCCGGCGAAGAACGCCCATAGAGTACGGACGCAGGGCCTCTGACCACTTCAATGCTGTCGAGGAACCAGGGATCGACCACCAGCGAGCTATGGGAGTTGGTATCCCCCATGATCTTCAGACCGTCGAGATAAACGTTATCCAGGCTGCCGTCAGAAAAGCCACGCAGCACCATGTAGTCAAAGCGGTTGGAGGCACCGATCTGGTTGTTGAACACGCCCGGCGTATAGCCGACTGCCTGCCGAACGCTGGTCGCACCTTGTTCCTGAATCTGATCGCGCGTAATGATAGAAACGGCCTGAGGAGTCTCGATATCGGGCGTTTCCAGCTTGGTAGCACCGCGTTGTGTTTGAGGCGTGACCACTAACGTATCGCCCTGAGAAGAAGATGGCGTATCTTGCGCGAGTGCCGACACAGTCAATCCACTGGTGAAACAGCCAACCACCAGCGCCAGCCGCGTTTTTCTGAACATGGGAATCTCCACAGACCTTATTATTGTAAATAAGAATTATTACCGTTTTGAGCCCGGCGATAGCTATGCGCAGTGACGGCTTACGTATGCGCAATGACAAAATAGGAACTCAGCGGGGAAGCATCTGGCGTGTGTATCTGGCCACAAATAAGACTCAGAATATTAATAAGAAAGGAAACGCTAGCTGACCATGCGCGCATCGCTCGGAGCAATACCGTAACGTCGCCGAAAAGCCGTGGCAAAGTTGGTCGCGTGCTGGTAGCCCGACATCCAGGCCGCCTGCTGCACGCTGTATCCCTGCGCCAGATATCGCCGAGCAAGTTCCAACCGGCAGTCGCGCAGGTAGTCAAAGACCGAATGACCGTATGCCTGACGAAACTTGGTACGCAGGCTGCTGCTGCTCATCGCGGCCAGCTGCGCCAGTTCATTAAGGGTGTATTCTTTTTCAGGCTGTTGCGCCAGACGTCGTCGAACATTCTCCAGCCGTTCCTGTTCACCAGGCGGAGGCAATATGCGTCGTTCTTCCCCACGTTGCCCGAATGACAATCCGTGTCCCAGCAGTTGTAGCATCACGCCTTCCAGCATGAGCTGGCGCGATAAACTCGGCATGGTATTTTCCAGTGCATGTTGCAAACCAGACAACAAATGGCCGGGAACCTGCCATAGAAATGTCGGATTACCGCTCTGCTCCCACTCACTCAGCAGTGAGCCTAAGAGCGGTTCCAAAGTGAAAGTGGCGGGAAAAATCCCCAAAGACACGGTACGCAGATGGTGATCGGCAAGATGACTCGCGTTCATCACTAACGGGTCGCCTAGCCGGGTACTGAATGCCATGCCAGACCGCACAACAAACTCCTTACCGCTCAGACGTAGCGCAACGCATCCTTCCAGTACCACCAGCGTATAAAACGGGCAGCAGTGCAAAGAGGTCGATTCGTAAGGCTGCAACACGCGCACGTTAGAATTCGTCAGGCAAATACCGGAGGACAGCGTCATCTCTTCGACATCCCCCTGCACAACGATACGCTTTTCTTTCGTGCGATCGCGGCAAGATGACAGCTGCGGGAAGTGGTAATCAATCCCGTAACGTTCACCGATATCGAAGAAATCCTCAATGGAAAAGAGTCGTTTTAGCATGAGCGGGAGATACCTTCATCCTGTTTAACGCCCAGAATCAGGCCTGCAGTTAACGGAAAAGCATGGAATGAAAACAGAAAAAAGCGTTCTGCTTAATTGGTGATCACCTTATCATTCTCATGAAATCGCATCAATAAGACTGATAAGTATTCTCATTGGAGTGGGTTCTAAAACAGCCTTAGTGACTAGACACCACAGCTAGCCTATGGAAAGTTATCTGACTGGCATAAGAAATCATGCTGAGGTATCAGTGAACGCCGAGTGAGCGACAGGACGTCGCGAGAGTCAGTGCCGCGTAGGGAACGCGTCACTGGCGACTCGATAAGCGTTCAATGATTCCGAAGGCACCGCGTAGCGGCAGGATTTCAGCCAACAGCCTGGGTTCATAGGGCAAGCGGCGTTTGAGCTGCCCTATGTCGGGCGTGGCGTATTCGTCACAAAATATAACCTTTGCCCTCACGCCCGAAACGCCCCCAGTCATGCATAACTCAGACAACAATATCTGTAAGCACCCTATCAATACCTAGTCGGCATCATAACCAAGATTCGGCGCCAGCCAGCGCTCAACCTCTCTCACTTCCATGCCTTTACGCACCGCGTAATCCTCTGCCTGATCGCGCTGGATTTGTGCAACAGCGAAGTATTTGCTGTCAGGGTGACTAAAGTACCAGCCGGATACCGACGCGCCCGGCCACATGGCATAGGATTCAGTTAGCTTCATACCCGTCTGTTTTTCCACATCCAACAACTGCCAGATTTGTACTTTCTCCGTGTGGTCCGGGCAAGCCGGATAGCCCGGCGCGGGACGAATGCCCTGATAATTCTCACGAATCAGCAGATCATTACTGAGGTTCTCATTCGGCGCATAGCCCCAGTAAACCTTACGCACACGCTCGTGTAAGTATTCCGCAAATGCTTCCGCCAGACGGTCAGAAATCGCCTTCACCATGATCTTGTTGTAATCATCATGCTGAGCTTCCCACAGATCGGCCAACGTATCCTCTTCCAGCCCGCCGGTCACCGCAAAAGCGCCCAGATAGTCAGGCTTACCGCTAGATTTCGGTGCCACAAAATCGGACAGGCAATAGTTCGGGAAATCAGTTTTTTCCGTCTGTTGACGCAGGTGATGGCTGACTGACAGTACCGTTTCGCGCCGTTCATCGGTATAAATAACCACATCATCACCCACGCGGTTCGCCGGGAATAAGCCAACCACGCCACGAGGATTCAATGCACCGCGCGCAGATAAATCGTCCAGCATCGTGTTAGCATCAGCAAACAGGCGCTTGGCCTCTTCACCTACCACCTCATCTTCCAAAATGCGGGGATACTTTCCCGCCAGCGACCAGGTCATGAAGAACGGCGTCCAGTCGATGTAGTTGCGTAGCGTTTCAATGCTGGCCGTTACGGCCTGCACACCCAGACGATGCGCAACCGGTGGCGTATAGTTTTCCCAATCCAGATCTGAGGCATTAGCCCGGGCCGCTTCCAGCGTCACGGGCGGCGTTCTCGGTTTTTTACGCGCGTGCTGAATACGCACGGTTTCATACTCTTTACGGGTACGTGCAACAAAATCATCATACTGTGTACCGGAAAGCAGGGCCGACACGACGCCGACAGAGCGTGAGGCATTCTGCACGTAGACCGTCGGGCCGCTGTAGTTCTGCTCAATCTTCACGGCGGTATGAGCTTTAGAGGTCGTCGCACCGCCAATCAGCAGCGGCAGCGTAAAGCCCTGACGCTCCATCTCTTTCGCCACGTTGACCATTTCATCCAGCGACGGCGTAATCAGGCCGGACAGCCCGATGATGTCGACATTCTCTTCACGTGCAGTCTTCAGGATTTTATCCGTCGGCACCATCACGCCCAGATCGATAATCTCGTAGTTGTTACATTGCAGCACCACGCCGACGATATTCTTACCGATATCGTGAACATCGCCTTTTACCGTCGCCAGCAGTATTTTCCCGGCTGACGAACCTTTGTCTTTACTGGCTTCGATGTAAGGTTCCAGGTAGGCCACCGCCTGCTTCATCACACGGGCGGATTTCACCACCTGCGGCAAAAACATTTTACCTGCACCGAATAGGTCACCGACCACGTTCATGCCATCCATCAGCGGGCCTTCAATCACTTCAATCGGTCGTGTCGCCTGCTGACGCGCTTCTTCCGTGTCCAGCTCGATAAACTCGGTAATGCCTTTAACCAGCGAATACTCAAGACGCTTCTTCACATCCCAACCGCGCCACTCCGCCTGCGTTTTACTGCCTTCATCTTCCGTTTTGCTACCGCGATATTTTTCTGCCAGTTCGAGCATACGCTCGGTGGCATCGCTACGACGGTTAAGGATCACGTCCTCTACCGCATCGCGCAGCTCAATGGGAAGATCGTCATAGATCGCCAACTGACTGGCGTTCACGATCCCCATGTCCATACCATTGCGGATCGCGTAATACAGGAAAACGGCGTGGATCGCCTCACGTACCAGATCGTTGCCACGGAATGAAAACGACACGTTGGACACGCCGCCGGAGATCATCGCATGCGGCAACTGTGCCTTGATATCTGCGCAGGCCTCGATGAAATCCACTGCGTAGTTGTTATGCTCGTCGATCCCCGTTGCCACGGCAAAAATGTTCGGGTCGAAGATGATATCTTCCGGGGGAAAACCGACTTCTTCCGTCAGAATACGGTAAGCCCGGCGACAAATTTCAATTTTACGCGCGCGAGTATCTGCCTGTCCGACTTCATCGAAGGCCATCACTACCACGGCAGCGCCATAGCGCCGCACCAGCTTAGCGTGATGGATAAAGGCCTCAACGCCCTCCTTCATAGAGATCGAGTTAACAATGCCTTTGCCCTGAATGCATTTAAGCCCCTTCTCAACGACCTCCCATTTTGAGGAGTCGATCATAATCGGCACACGGGCGATATCAGGTTCACCGGCAATAAGATTCAGGAAACGGATCATCGCCGCTTCCGCATCCAGCATGCCTTCATCCATGTTGATATCGATGATCTGCGCGCCGCTTTCCACCTGCTGGCGGGCAACATCAAGCGCCTCGTTGTATTTCTCTTCTTTGATCAGCCGTTTAAAACGCGCAGAACCGGTAACGTTTGTCCGCTCCCCTACGTTAACAAACAGCGTGTTGGCATCGATAATCAGCGGTTCCAGACCGGATAAACGGCAAGCCACCGGGATATCCGGCAGCTTACGTGGCGGCACGCCTTCCACGACTTTCGCCATCGCGGCAATGTGCGCAGGTGTCGATCCACAGCAGCCGCCGACGATATTCAGGAAACCGGATCGCGCCCATTCGCCGATATGCTTGGCCATATCAGTGGGATCCAGATCGTACTCCCCGAAGGCGTTAGGCAACCCTGCGTTGGGGTGTGCGCTCACATAGCATTCTGAAATACGAGACAGCTCGGCGACATACTGGCGCAGTTCATCTGGCCCCAATGCACAGTTCAGACCAAAGGAAAGTGGGCGGGAATGACGTAAGGAGTTGTAAAAGGCTTCGGTAGTTTGACCGGATAATGTACGTCCTGACGCGTCCGTGATCGTGCCGGAAATCATCACAGGTAGGACGATCCCCAGCGCCTCAAATTCGCTTTCGACCGCGAAGCTCGCCGCTTTAGCATTCAACGTATCGAAAATGGTTTCGATCATGATCAGATCGACACCGCCCGCGATCAATGCACGTGTCGATTCGCGATACGCCTCTACCAATTGATCAAAACTGACATTACGAAAAGCCGGATCGTTAACATCGGGGGAGATCGACGCGGTGCGGTTGGTCGGGCCAAGCACACCAGCAACATAGCGTGGCTTATCCGGCGTTAACGCTGTCCATTTATCCGCACTGGCACGCGCCAGCTGAGCGGCGACGGTATTGATTTCCGCCGACAGCGATTGCATGTCATAGTCCGCCATCGCGATGGTGGTGGCGTTGAAGGTGTTGGTTTCGAGAATATCGGCACCGGCTTCCAGATAGGCATCGTGAATTTCACTAATCACCTGCGGCTTGGTCAGCACCAGTAGATCGTTATTTCCCTTCACATCGCTCGGCCAGTCAGCAAAGCGCTCACCGCGATAATCTGCTTCTTGCAGGCGATAACCCTGAATCATGGTACCCATACCACCATCCAGTACCATAATGCGTTGCGCCAACTGACGCCGCAATTCGTCTACCCGATTACTCACGCGAACCCCATTCCCGGCCAATAAATACGATATGTTGTGTCTATCCTAGCATAAGTTATGAGCAGGCTAACGCGGTGTAGCGTGAGACTTTTTCAGGTAATTTGCCTATAAAAAACACAGAGAAAGAAGAGTTGCATTCTGTGGTAAAAAAACGAAAATCAATTCCATTACCATAAAAAGGAATCGACGCCATGACGCCACCAGAGTCAGCCAAACGTGGGAAAAAACCCAGAGCTAGCACGAGCACCGCGGCACAGCCAACCGGACAGGTTCAGTCGTTGACACGCGGTCTGACGTTACTTGAATATATCGCCAAAGCAAACGGCAGCGTGGCACTGACCGATCTGGCGCAGCAGGCCGGTTTACCGAATTCCACCACTCATCGTCTGCTCACCACGATGCAGCAGCAGGGTTTCGTGCGTCAGGTTGGCGATCTGGGGCTGTGGACGATCGCATCGCACGCGTTTATCGTCGGCAGTAGCTTTCTGCAAAGCCGCAACCTGTTGGCAATCGTACATCCGATACTACGTAAATTAATGGAAGACTCAGGCGAGACAGTCAATCTGGCCGTTCTCGATCAAACGGATAGTCAGGCGATCATCATCGATCAGGTGCAATGTACGGCGCTGATGCGTATGTCCGCCCCGATCGGCGGTAAATTACCGATGCATGCTTCCGGTGCCGGGAAAGCGTTTCTGGCGCATTTACCTGATGCTCAGGTCACGCAGTTGCTGCACAAGAAAGGGCTGCATGGCTACACGCCACATACGTTCAGTTCGCCGCAAATGCTGAAGGAAAACCTCTTGTTGATTCGCAAGCAGGGATATTCGTTCGATGACGAAGAGCATGCACTGGGGCTACGCTGTATCGCGGCCTGTATTCTGGATGAACATCAGGAAGCCTTCGCAGCCATTTCCATCTCTGGCCCCGTATCACGCATCACGGACGACCGCGTCACAGAACTCGGCGCGCTGGTGATCAAAGCGGCGAAACAGGTCATGCAGGAATACAGTGGGTTATAAACAAGGTGTATTCCTCGTCAGGCCTTTTAGGCGCATGTCTATGCAGACTGTGGGAAGGTTTCGTGCGCGATAATGCTGCCATTTTCATGCTACCTCGTAGCACGCGCCCGACACAGGGCGCTCAAGCGCCGCCGCCCTGTGTACCCAGGCTTTCCGGCTAAATTATTCCGCTACGCGGTTCCATCGGTGTTCCTGACCGCTAGTCGAGCCGCCAGTGACGCGTTCCATACGCGGCACTGGCTTTCGCGACGTCCTGTCGCTCACTCGGCGGTCAAGCCCACCGCTGCATAATTTTTTACGCCGGATGACGACAAAAGCCAGAATCATTCTCAGCAGTTGTGTATCGCGGATCAGCACGCTGACTAAAACGCTTGCGGCGTCGGTAGGCGTACACATCCTCAATATGCCCTTCCCTGATGCGCTGCTGTAATGCACGCCAGTAGTCCGCACAAAACAGATCGCCATGCATTTCCTCAAACAGCGTACGAATATGGCGGTCGCTACACAGGAAATGCGGAAACTCTTCGGGAAACACATCATTCGGCGCAACGCTGTACCACGGCTCTGCGGCTAGCTCGTCCTCCGGGTGACGCGGCGGCGGAATCTTGCGGAAATTTACTTCGGTCATGTAGCAAATTTCATCATAGTCATAAAACACGACCCGCCCATGGCGCGTGACGCCGAAATTCTTAAACAGCATATCACCGGGGAAAATGTTCGCTGCTGCCAACTGTTTGATCGCATTTCCATACTCTTCAATCACATCATGCAATTGCTGCGCGTTTGCCTGTTCCAGATAGAGATTCAGCGGCGTCATCCGGCGCTCCATATACAAATGTCGGATCACCAGCCGATCGCCCAGATCCTCGAGCTTTTCCGGTACCTCACGCCAAAGCTCATCCAGCAGTTCCGAGCTAATACGGTGCTTATCGATGACGAAGTTTTCATATTCCTGAGTATCTGCCATGCGCCCGACGCGATCGTGTTCTTTCACCAGTTGATAGCACGCCATTACCCGCTCCGCACTCACCTCTTTCTGCGGCGCAAAACGATCTTTGATAACCTTAAATACGCGATCGAATGAAGGCAGCGTAAACACCAGCATCACCATGCCTTTCACGCCGGGAGCAATAATGAACTGCTCTTTTGACTCCGCAATGTAATGCAAATATTCGCGGTAATACTCGGTTTTACTGTGCTTCTGGCAGCCAATAGCCAGATAAAGCTCCGCCGTCGTCTTCCCCGGCAAAATGTCACGTAGCCAGGCCACCAGCGCAGACGGCAACGGGGCATATACCATGAAGTAAGAACGGGCGAAACCGAACACAATGCTGGCGTCTGCCTGCGCCGTCAGGCAGGTATCAATAAACAGCGCACCGCGTTCGTTGTGGTGAATGGGCAACAGAAACGGAAAAACGCCGTCAGGCAACGACAACTTCCCCACCAGCCAGGCCGCTTTATTACGATAAAACAGCTCATTTGCTACCTGTAACGTCGCCTGAGCAAGCTGCTCAGTGGAGAAGGTGCGCTGTAAATACGTAACGATATAGTCGATATCACGTGGCAAATCTTCCCACGGTAAACGCAGCGGCACATCACTCAGCAATTTTTCCAACATACGCAGCCAGCCGTCAGCTGGCACAAACGTCTTGGCAATAGGTCGGGGAATTTCATGAAAGCGCTGTTCTGGCTGAGAACTGAAAACAAACAGCTTATCGGGAGTCAGCTCCCGATGATTAAACAGCCGACAATAAACGGAATTGAAAAAACTCTCAGCAATCTCGAAACGCGGATAGTCCGGCAGTAAGCGCGTGTAGATATGTTTCACCCGAGCTAAAAAATCCGCATCATCGCAGCGAATACCGGTAATACAGCGCAACTGTTCGACTACCAGACCAACATGGTGATCGTATAGGTGAATACGCTGTTTCATTGCCTGTTGCACCGCGGGCCAGTCAGCCTGTTCAAAACGCTGCTGTGCGCCCGCAGTCACTTCGAGAAAACGACCATATTGCGCATCAAACCCTTGCAGGATCGTCTGCGCCACCAGTTTTTCAAGGTCACGCGTCATCATGATCTCCAGATGAAACCCGGCCAGTTGAACACTAGCCGGGTTAGGATCAGAACTGCTGTTCTTCCGTCGATCCCGTCAGCGCCGTCACTGAAGACTCGCCTCCCTGAATGATGTTCGTCACCTTATCGAAGTAGCCAGTACCGACCTCCTGCTGATGCGATGAGAAGGTATACCCGTCTTTAATCGCTTCAAATTCAGGCTGCTGTACTTTTTCTACGTAGTGCCTCATCCCCTCGCCTTTTGCATAGGCATGCGCCAGGTCAAACATGTTGAACCACATGCTGTGGATGCCAGCCAGCGTAATAAATTGATACTTATAGCCCATCGCCGATAGCTCATCCTGGAAACGCGCAATCGTGCTGTCATCCAGGTTCTTCTTCCAGTTAAAGGAAGGCGAACAGTTGTACGCCAGCAACTTGCCAGGGAACTTAGCGTGGATGGCCTCGGCAAAACGACGCGCCAGCGATAAATCTGGCGTTGAGGTTTCGCACCACACCAAATCGGCATAGGGCGCGTAGGCCAGTCCGCGACTGATCGCCTGTTCAATCCCTGCGCGCGTACGATAGAAACCTTCTACCGTGCGTTCTCCAGTAATGAAATCACGATCATATTCATCACAGTCGGAAGTCAGCAAATCTGCGGCATCCGCATCGGTTCGCGCCACCAGTAAGGTGGGCACCCCCACTACATCCGCAGCCAGGCGTGCTGCAACCAGTTTCTGAACGGCCTCCTGGGTAGGAACCAGCACCTTGCCGCCCATGTGCCCACATTTCTTCGCCGATGCCAGTTGGTCTTCAAAGTGAACCGCCGCTGCGCCTGCTTCAATCATCGATTTCATCAGCTCAAATGCATTAAGTACGCCGCCAAATCCAGCTTCCGCATCCGCAACAATCGGCAGGAAGTAATCGGTATGGCGCTTATCACCCGGCTCAATGTGGTTCGCCCATTGAATCTGGTCGGCACGCCGGAAGGTATTATTGATACGCTCGATCACCGCTGGCACGGAATTCGCCGGGTAGAGCGACTGATCGGGATACATGCTGGACGCCAGATTGGCATCCGCCGCCACCTGCCAACCGGAAAGATAAATCGCCTCGATGCCGGCTTTCGCCTGCTGTAAGGCTTGCCCACCCGTCAACGCTCCCAGACAGTTAACGTAACCTTTGCGGGCTTCGCCATGTAGCAGGCTCCATAACCGCGCCGCACCGAGCTGCGCGAGCGTGCATTCCGGGTTCACCGAGCCACGTAGATTAATCACATCTTCTGCGCTGTAGGGGCGCGTAATACCTTCCCAGCGTGCAGTTTTCCACTCTTTTTCGATATGCTGAACTTGTTGGGTACGAGAGGTCGTCATAGCAGAGGTTCCTTTTTATTATCAGTCAGGATTAATCAAGCAATGCGTAGCCGGGTAGCGTCAGGAAGTCGATCAGTTCATCTTGCGTGGTGATTTGTTCCATCAGGCGGGCGGCTTCATCAAAGCGCCCTCCGCTAAAGCGGGCATCACCTAACTCTTCCTGAATCACAAACATCTCTTCGGCCAGCATCTGGCGGAACAGCGCTTTGGTGATCACACGACCATCGCTCAACGTCTTGCCGTGGCGAATCCACTGCCAGATTGAGGTGCGGGAAATTTCAGCCGTCGCGGCATCTTCCATCAACCCATAAATAGGGACACAGCCATTACCGGATATCCACGCTTCGATGTACTGCACGGCAACGCGGATATTCGCACGCATCCCGACCTCCGTACGTTCTCCTGAGCAAGGTTCCAGCAATTCGTCAGCACGAATGGGCGCATCTTGTTCACGGCTGATATCGAGCTGATTCTTGCGTTCACCTAACGCCCGATCGAACACCTCCATTACGGCATCCGCCAACCCAGGATGAGCCACCCAGGTACCATCGTGACCATTATTCGCTTCCAGCTCCTTGTCTTTACGTACCTTATCCAATACCCAATTATTACGCTCAGCATCCTTACTCGGAATAAACGCCGCCATCCCGCCCATGGCAAATGCACCGCGACGATGACAGGTTTTGATTAACAAGCGTGAGTAAGCACTGAGGAAGGGTTTTTCCATCGTCACCGACTGACGATCGGGCAGAACGCGATCGCTGTGGTTCTTTAATGTTTTGATATAGCTGAAAATATAATCCCAACGGCCACAGTTCAGCCCAACAATATGATCGCGTAAGTGGTAGAGGATTTCGTCCATCTGGAAAACAGCAGGCAGTGTTTCAATCAACACCGTTGCTTTGATCGTCCCGCGCGGTAGGTCAAAGCGATCTTCTGTATAGCAGAACACATCGTTCCACCAAGCCGCTTCCTGCCATGACTGAGTCTTTGGCAAATAGAAATAAGGGCCACTGCCTTTCTTCAGCAATTCCTGGTAGTTATGGAAAAAATACAGCGCGAAATCAAACAGGCTACCGGGAATGGCTTCCCCCTGCCAGGAGACGTGTTTTTCAGGCAAATGCAGCCCACGCACGCGGCAAATCAACACCGCAGGATTGGGTTGCAGCTGGTAGATTTTTCCCGCTTCGTTGATGTAGGAAATCGTACCGCGCACAGCATCGCGTAAGTTAATTTGCCCATCAATCACCTTTTCCCATCCTGGTGACAGTGAGTCCTCAAAGTCTGCCATGAAAACTTTCACGTTGGCATTCAATGCGTTGATCACCATCTTGCGCTCAACCGGGCCAGTAATTTCAACACGGCGATCCTGAAGGTCATCGGGAATGCCACGTATCGTCCATGCTTTATCTCGAATGGAAGCCGTTTCTGAAATAAAATCGGGCAGATTTCCCTGATCGATATCGCGCTGCTGCACTTGCCGTTCAGCAAGTAATTGATTACGTGCTGGCGTAAAATGCGCAACCAATTCCGTCAGGAAATCAATCGCCTCCTCCGTAAGAATATGCTTCTCACCTTCGCCAAAACGCTGACTAAACGCCAACTCTCTGTTTATCGTCTGCTGCATCATTCGTGGTTCCTTTTCAAGATTCCGCTTCATTCATCAACAACCGCCAGATCGGCAAACCAGTATGTATATTTCTTAGCCGACAGAATTAAGCGTAATACAAGAAAAAACAAAATCAAAAACAATTTCCATTTTTATTAATTTATCTACATAAGCACATAATAAAAATGAAGATTAAAATTAAAAAGGAAGAGAAATAACTTTCACTAACTAATAGAAATGGAATGATTCAGCACAAAAAAGAAAGGCACCATAAACGGTGCCTCAGAGAAAAGAATTAGAATGGGTGTTGGGTTAGTCCAGTGTAGGATTCATTCGGCGTAAATCGTAAGGTGTAATCTGGTAGACATAGTAGTTCAGCCAGTTAACAAAAAGCAGGTGCCCATGGCTACGCCAACTCGCTTTTGGTGCCAGTTCAGGATTGTCGTCTGGAAAATAGTTAACCGGAACGGTCGGATCCAACCCAGCGTCACAATCACGGAAAAACTCTCCTGCCAGCGTCAGAACGTCATACTCTGGGTGCCCGGTAACAAACGCCAGACGCTTATCTTTACTAGCAAACAGGTAAGCACCAGCCTGTTCCGACTCAACCAGAATATCCAAATCCGTATGCTGCCGAATCACATCAGCCGGAAAATCCGCATAGCGCGAATGTGGAGCCAGAAACGTTTCATCAAAACCGCGAGTCAGCAACGCATGGGGTTGTAACGTCTGATGCGAATAAACGCCAGAGAGCTTTTCCTTACGGGTCATCTTAGGAATACCATAGAGGATATTGAGAGCGGCCTGCACAGCCCAACACACGAATAATGTCGAGGTAACATGTTCTTTTGCCCATTCTATGACCCGCGCGATCTGCGGCCAATAAACAACATCACAGAAATCGACTAACCCCAGTGGAGCGCCGGTAACAATCAAGCCATCAAAATTTTCGTCCTGAATGTCGTCAAAATTGCAGTAGAAGTTATTCAAATGCTCGGTTGGCGTATTCTTTGATTCACGGCTATCGATACGCAACAGCTGGATATCAATCTGTAGGGGAGAATTGGACAGCAGACGCAGAAACTGGTTTTCAGTCTCAATCTTCTTAGGCATCAGGTTCAGAACCAGCACTTTAAGTGGACGAATTTCCTGCGTTTTAGCACGTGAAGACGTCATCACAAAGACGTTCTCATTACGCAAAAAATTAACGGCTGGTAACTCATCAGGAACCCGAATTGGCATAACCTTATATCCTCAAAGCATACGTTTAAACGTTTAGACATCCAGATGCCCGAAGATAACGAGTTTTCGTACTAATGTCGAGTACTCAACGCATAAGGTGAAAATGTTTCACGAAACACTCGCTATACCATCAGCACTACTTCTGCTGAATACGGTTAAGCGCATCAGAATCACTCAGGGGAACAGAGCTAGAAATAACAATGAATTTAGATTTACGACAGCTCGCTGCTGTTATCTCCTGAAGTATGCGCCCCTCCACAGGAGAAAGCCCCCCTTCATTCATTTCCAAAGCGTGGATAAGTAATGCTGTGCGGCTAAACCAGTTGTTACGTAGAGACGTTATCCCAAAAACGACCCAAAATTCCCATAGCAAAAAGCCCCTGTCTTTCGACAGAGGCTTTCCACGTAGTTGATGCCTGGCAGTTTATGGCGGGCGTCCTGCCCGCCACCCTTCGGGCCGTTGCTCCGCAACGTGCAAATCCGCTCCCCGCGGATTTGTCCTACTCCGGAGAGCACTCACCGACAAACAACAAATAAAACAAAAAGCCCAGTCTTTCGACTGAGCTTTTTGTTTT
>NZ_NWTM01000001.1:2886034-3254046 GCF_004137795.1 Pectobacterium zantedeschiae | reverse complement strand
ACGTGGAAAGCCTCTGTCGAAAGACAGGGGCTTTTTGCTATGGGAATTTTGGGGATAACGTATCGACGTACCTCAGTAGCTATCCATTGATAATAGGGTGATTACTCGATGCAAAGACGGCTTTTGGGGAGCAGAAATCCGTTTTCTACCTTATGTAGCCAGATAAGTGGTGAGTAGTGCGAGCCGTGAGAACCATCATAATAGTGATAAAGAGGAAAGCCTGCGCAGGCGCGCAGGCTAGTTGTTCCAGATTAGTGCAGGATTTGTGAAAGAAATGACTGTGTGCGCTCTGATCGAGGACTGGAAAAGAAGATATCCGGTGGTGCTTGTTCCACGATCTCTCCCTGATCCATAAAGATCACCCGGTCAGCAACGGTTTTTGCGAATCCCATCTCGTGCGTTACGCACAGCATCGTCATCCCATCTTGTGCCAGCCCCAGCATAGTATCTAGTACTTCTTTCACCATTTCAGGATCCAGCGCGGATGTGGGTTCGTCGAACAGCATAATCTTAGGCTTCATACACAGCGAACGCGCGATGGCTACACGTTGCTGTTGGCCTCCAGATAGCTGGCCCGGAAATTTATGGGCATGTGCGGCGATACGCACACGTTCCAGATAGTGCATTGCCAACTCTTCCGCTTCTTTCTTCGGCGTGTGGCGTACCCAGCATGGTGCCAACGTGCAGTTCTGCAATACGGTTAAGTGCGGAAACAGATTGAAGTGCTGAAAAACCATTCCGACTTCAGTACGAATTTTTTCGATATTGCGTAAATCGTTATTCAATTCAATACCGTCAACAACAATCCGCCCCTGCTGATGTTCTTCGAGATGATTAATACAGCGTATTGTCGTTGATTTGCCCGAGCCGGAGGGGCCACACAGTACAATTCTTTCCCCTTGCCTGACCTGCAAATTGATGTTTTTGAGCACGTGAAATTGCCCGTACCACTTATTCACATTCTCTAAGGTAATCATGTGATCGGTTGATTGAGTTAATGCGGTCTGATTCATGGATGGCCTCAGTGTGACTTGTGTCCGGTGTTAAAACGATTTTCCAGATGCTGGCTATAACGCGACATGCTGAAACAGAAAATCCAGTAAACCATGGCGGCAAAAACGTAACCTTCTGTCGACATACCCAGCCAGGTTGGGTCGACGGTTGCCTGCTGGATACTGCTGAAGAGATCGAAAAGGCCGATGATGATGACCAGGCTCGTGTCTTTAAAGAGAGAAATGATCGTATTCACCAATCCTGGGATAACCATTTTCAGTGCCTGGGGAAGGATGACGAGCCCCTGCATACGCCAATAGCCTAAGCCCAGAGATTCAGCGGCTTCATACTGTCCTTTAGGAAGTGCCTGCAAGCCACCGCGAACCACCTCGGCGACATATGCGGACTGGAATAAAATCACGCCAACTAATGCTCTTAGCAGTTTGTCGATAGTGGTGCCTTCTGTTAAAAACAGAGGCAACATCACGGACGACATAAAAAGTACGGTGATTAACGGTACGCCACGCCAGAATTCGATGAACACAACGGAAAGCATACGAACAATCGGCAGTGTGGAACGACGGCCTAACGCGAGTAGGATGCCAAGCGGCAGTGCACCGGCGATACCCACTGCGGCAATAATCAGCGTTAACGTTAACCCACCCCACTGATAAGTTTCCACGCGACTGAGCCCGCCAAAGCCACCGTAAAGCAAACACCAGGCGATGAGTGGATAAGCTATTGCCCAGACAGCAATATAACGCCCACGATGGGGAATGCTGTTCAGGAACATCGGCAGGATGCTGAGCAGCCCGATAGCAAGGGCAAAGTTGATGCGCCAGACTTCCGTTGCTGGATACAGGCCGTACATGAAATGACCAAATCGGGCATGAATGAAGACCCAGCAGGCACCATCACGCGTACAGTCATTACGGGTGGTACCAATCCAGTTAGCTTGAAATATTGCCCAGTTAAGCAGTGGTGGTATGGCCACCCACAATAGCCAGAGGCAAAACAGCGTTAACAGGCTATTACTGATACTTGAGAAGAGATTACGTCGTGCCCACTGCATCGCTCTGAGCAGAGGCGGCTGACGGTTTTGCGTATAATGGTTCATCGTCATGACGTCCTCTTAGCGTTCGACTAACGCAATTCTTCGGTTATACAGGTTCATCAGTAGCGAGATCAGCAGGCTGATAATGAGGTAGACCGACATGGTAATCGCAATGGTTTCGATAGCCTGACCCGTCTGATTCAACACCGTTCCTGCGAATAGTGACACCATATCTGGATAGCCAATGGCGGCCGCCAATGATGAATTTTTCACGATGTTGAGGTACTGACTGGTCAGCGGTGGAATGATGACGCGTAATGCCTGCGGGAGGATGACTTTACGTAGCGTCACGGGGTTTGGTAAACCAAGAGAACGCGCTGCCTCATGTTGACCATGGGAGACCGATTGGATACCAGAACGAATGATCTCGGCGATGAATGACGAGGTGTAGACCGAGAGCGCAACAGTCAATGCAGCGAGTTCAGGGATCAACACCATACCGCCGCGAAAATTGAATCCTTTTAATTCCGGCACATCCCAGTGAAAAGCGGGGCCAAAAATCAGATGACTCAAGATGCACAGCACTAGCAATAAGCTCAACGTCAGCGGCCAGGTTCTGCGTGGTTGACCGGTTAAAGCGTGGTAGCGCTGATTTCGCCGAAAGACGACCCATGTCACCACCAACGTGATCAGCAGAGAAAGAAAAAATGCAGCTGTGCCCGGCCCCATCTCAGGGGATGGCAGATAAAAACCTCGGTTGCTGAGGAACGCGATATCAAACGCACTGATTGACTGGCGCGGGCTCGGCAGATTCCTAAGCACGGCAAAATACCAGAAAAAGATCTGCAATAACGGCGGAATGTTACGAAATATCTCGATGTAAATATTGGATATTTTTCGTAATAGCCAGTTGTCGGATAGCCGAGCAAGACCGATGGTAAAGCCGAGAATAGAAGCAAATACGATGCACAATGCTGAAACCAAAAGCGTGTTGAATAGCCCAACAAGAAAAACGCGGGCGTAGGTATCGCCTTGTTGATAGTCAATCAGATGTTGGACGATGCCAAAACCGGCGCTTTTATTTAGAAAATCGAAGCCAGAGGTGATACCCCTTTGTGCCAGATTGGTTACGGTGTTGTGCAACAGGTAGGCTGCGATAGCCAATACAGCGATAACAACGACAATTTGATACAGCCAGGCGCGCACCGCTGGATTAGTCAGTGATAAATCACCTTTTACGGTTGGGCGTTGTAGCATGCTGGAACCTCGATACGGGGGCACTGAGGGGCGCAGCAATACACTGCGCCCAGGTTATTCTTCGATAATTAACGTACCGCTGGTGCGTACTGGATCCCGCCTTTGTTCCACAGTTCGTTCAGGCCGCGCTTAATTTTCAGCTCGCTGCCCATACCGACATTACGCTCAAAGATTTCGCCGTAGTTGCCGACCTGTTTGATGATTTTGAATGCCCAATCATTTGGTAATTTGAGATCTTTACCGTAGCTGCCTTCATGTCCAAGCAGATGAGACATATCTGGTGTAGTAGGTTTTGCTGCCAGCTGGTCGACATTTTTCGAGGTTACACCCATCTCTTCGGCATTCAGCATGGCGAACAGCGTCCAGCGGACGATAGAGAACCATTCTTCATCACCACGACGTACGACTGGGCCCAAAGGTTCTTTGGAGATCACTTCTGGCAGAACGATGAATTCAGCAGGTTTGCTCAGCTTGATGCGTAGTGCGTACAGCTGTGACTGGTCTGATGCCAGCGTATCGCAACGGCCAGACTCTAGTGCTTTGGCACTTTCATCAGAGCGGTCGAATGTGACAGGGGTGTACTGCATTTTATGGGTTTTGAAGTAGTCAGCGACGTTCAGCTCGGTATCTGTACCTGCCTGAATACATACGGTTGCGCCATCCAGTTCTTTTGCGCTGGTTAAGCCTGCTTTGTTGTGCGTCAGGAAGCCAATGCCATCGTAGTAGGTTACGCCAGTAAAAAGCATACCCATGCCGCCGTCACGCGATGAAGTCCAGGTGGTGTTGCGCGACAGCACGTCAACTTCGCCAGATTGCAGTGCGGTGAAGCGCTCTTTCGCCGTTAGCGGCGTGTATTTGACTTTATTAGCATCGCCGAACACGGCGGCAGCAAGACCGCGGCACACGTCAACGTCAATACCTGAGTATTTGCCACTGGCGTCTGCATAGGAAAAGCCGGGCAGGCCATCACTGATACCACATTGCACAAATCCTTTTTTCTGAATGGCGTCCAGTGTTGCACCAGCATGGGCTTGGTTGATGGCGGCGAAGAGTGACGCGCCAGCAACCAGAGTAGAAATCACTATTCTTTTCATAATCATCCTAGCGTCTAGAGTTATCTGCTGTTGTTGCAGTACACAGTTGTGTTGCGGCGCACAAAAAGGTGCACCATACCTGTCTGTCGGTGTGCCGACGTAAGCAGAGCAAAGCAAATAAAGTGCCAATTTTCTATTTGTTTGATAATGCAGGCGAAAAGGAATGGTTATTGATCTAAATGGGTACTTCTAATTGGGTGTGTGCGCACTGTGACAAATGCAAAGAAGGCAATGCGCTCTTTTTTGGTGCGCCAAAATAGCAAATGCGGGGTATTTCCAGCTTGTACGTATATTGTCAGGTATGGGATTGCCTGTTAAACAGGGAAACATCGGGGGATGTTGGGGTAACGTCATCAGCCCATCGGGTAGCATGGGCTGAGGTAGAAAACGTTAGTGTGTGATGTGGCGCTGATAATACTTTTCGAGCTTAACCTGTAGCTGGCTTAACACCGTGCTGAACATCAGATAAATCAGTGCAGCCTCAACATAGAGAATCAGAGGCTCATAGGTAACGGAAACGATGCGCTGAGCAGATAAGAACATTTCCGGTACGGTGATGACGGCGGCCAGCGACGTATCCTTGATTAAAGAAATAAACGTATTGGAGAGCGGTGGCAATGAAACAAAAACAGATTGGGGGAAGATAACCCAACGAATTGCCTGCCTGCCATTCATGCCGAGAGAATAGGCGGCATTCCACTGGCCTTTCGGGACAGACAAGATTGCCCCACGAACGATCTCCGAGCTATAGGCTCCTACGCTGATGGTGAAACCAATAAGCGCGGCCGGGAAAGCATCCAGAGTAATGCCCGCGCTGGGTAGTCCATAAAAAATCAGGAAAAGTTGTACCAGTAGCGGCGTTCCACGAATGACCCAAACGTAGAAATCACCCAGCCATTTCAGCGGCTTTGGGCCATAGAGGCGAACCAGCGCGATGAGAATGCCGAGGGCTAAGCCAAAGATGAAAGACAGAATAGCCAGAGGGACGGTAAATTTCAGTCCCGCAGACAGCAGACTCCAGAAGGAGTCTGCCATGAGTTGTAGCCAAGGCGGCATGAAAACGAGCTCCGATAACGATATGCGCTGGTAACAGTGCGATTATTGAGAAACATCCTCCCCGAAGTATCGCACAGATATCGTTTTATAGGTGCCGTCCGCTTTGATTTCATCCAGAGCTTTATTCAATGCTTCCACCAGTGGAGCCTGATCTTTACGCACCAGAATAGCGGAAGGTTCACCGTCCTTTGAGGTTGCGGCAATCTTCACGTTGGCATCCGGCTTATGCTTTTTAAAATCCAGGAATGACAGATTATCGTTTAGCGTGGCGTCGGCACGGCCGCTGAGAACCAGATCCAGAGACTGATTAAAGCCGTCTGTTGGCACAATTTCTGCACCGTAGCTGGTGGCTTGCTTAGAGTAATTACTGGTCAGGCTTTGGGCCGATTTTTTGCCTTTCAGATCGCTGAAATCTTTGATGGTGGTATTATCGCCACGCACAACTAGCACGGCTTTGGAGTCGATATAAGGCTTGGAGAAATCATACTTGACCTGACGCTCTTTGGTTACGCCGACTTGATTGATGACCGCATCGTAGCGTTTAGCATCAATACCGGCGATTAAACCGTCCCACCGTCCTTCAATGAACTGTGCTTTCACACCGAGCTTTTCTGCCACTGCACGGCCAACGTCCACATCGAAGCCAACCAGTTGTCCTGATTTATCATGATAGGTGTAAGGCGCGTAGGTACCTTCTGTACCGAACTTGATAACCCCTGCGGACTTGATGGCGCTAAGGTCATCTGCATGAGCGAATACGCTGGTAGCAAGTAAGGCGCTGGTCAGTAAAGCAAAACGTATTTTTTTCATTATGAATTCCTGTGAGTGGTGTGCAGTGATGCGCTTATAACTTTTGTTAATAACGAATCTACGCGACAACACATCTGTTTATAAATCACGTTGTGTGATGATTTATACCAGAAGTGAATATAGTTGGTAGTGAATATAGTGCGCCTGCCCAGTTTTAACCATGTTGTGCGAGAGAACGACAACAAAGTCTGCCGCTGCCGTAAATGTTGCCCTGCTGTCACAATAGGCTTCTATCCTCAAAAGGAGATCATTGCTTTTGCCACTACTTAGCAGGAGACAACAATGAAGATCCGTATCGCCAGCTATAATGTTGAGAACCTTTTCCATCGTACCGCGATTCTCAACCTCCCCGACTCGCAGCAGATCGATGCCTTATTAGAACTGGTCAGGCAGCTCCAGCAACTTCTCGAACGGCCCCAATATGACGATGCCCTGAAGGATAAGGTGTTCCGCCTTTCTATCGCACTCCGTCCTTATATTGATATCCGTACCGATGCGGGCACATTGGGGAGGTGGAAAAAGGAGGAGGCCGGTACGGGATTCCGGATCAATAAAAGCTGCCGTGGTCGTGGGGATTGGATTGGTGAAATCGTGTTTAAATCGCAGGAATTCAGCAGCCAACAGCGCAAGAACACGGGCAAGATTATTAACCTGCTTAACGCCGATATTCTGTGCGCCGTTGAAGTCGAAAACATGGATGTATTACGTGATTTCAACAGTCAGGTACTGGGGAAAAAGAAATTTAGTCAGTTCGTGATGATCGACAGCCCGAATGACCCACGCGGCATTGATGTTGCTTGCCTGACGCGCTATCGGATCGCCCAGCTACGCACCCATATTTTTGATGCTGGAAAGCAGTTTGATCCCGTTTTTAGCCGTGATTGCCTCGAAGTTACGTTGGATGCTGGCCTCAAGCAGCCGATCTATATCCTGTGCAACCATTTCAAAAGTCAAAGCGGTCAAACAGAAGAAGAGCGACAGCGCGGGGCGCAGAAGCGCCGCGACCAATCCGAGCGTGTCGCGGAGATTGTTCAACAGACTTACGATCTCAAGAAGGATTACGTGGTGATTCTCGGCGATTTGAACGAGGATTCGTCAAACCCCTGGCACAGTTTGGCTCCGCTGTTTTCTCTGTCGGATTTACACCCCGTTATTGACCCTGAACGACCCGAAAAAGAGCGTTATACCTACTATTTCGCTGGCGGCAAGAAAGGCGCTCGGTTAAATCAACTGGACTATATTTTCCTGTCTGCGCCGCTGCATCAGGCGGTGGTGGGCAGGGGAATCGAGCGCCGTGGCATTTACAATATCGACAAGATTGCCGCCAAAGAGGGCGCGGAACCCGTTACGCCGTTACCCGAGGTGACATCATGGGACACGGCGGCGTCCGACCATGCCGCGCTCTGGGTGGACGTGGATATTACCTGATGGCCTCTTTACGGCTATGATGGCGTAAGAAAACAGAGCAATGATAGCCGTATAAACAAAGGCAGATGATGAGCAAACAAGAATTAGAAAACTATCCAGACGCGCTGCGCTGGTCATTTGGCGACAGCCCCGAGCTGGCGGATGAGCTTTTGCAACTGGTGAGGGAAGGGCATAAAACGGCGAGCTGTGGCTCGTATCACGCGTTCAAAAGCGAACCCTCGCCACAGGTCGGTGATTACAACGTTATTCTGGACGGTGCCGGACAACCCTCATGCGTGATTCGGACGCGCGCGTTAACGCTGGTGCGCTACTGCGACGTGACCGCTGAGATGGCAGCGAAAGAGGGAGAAGGAGACAAAAGTCTGGCTTTCTGGCGCGAAGGCCATCAGGAGTTTTTCGAACGAGAAGGCACCTTTGCTCCAGATATGCTGCTGGTGTTTGAAGAGTTTGAGCTGGTCGAGGTATTTTGATTCTGGATTAGCCGCAGCTCAAGCCGAGTGTGTTTTGCCGTTGCAGGGGGCTGAATTTGAATGCTGGCTAGCGAACGCTAGCGGGCTTATTGCCCGCAAGCTGCTGAACGTCTCTAAACTCTCTGCGACGATTCAATGTACTGGAAACATTCTCACTCTATTTGGCTTCGCTTTCTCTAGCATTATTAAGCATTGTTTTTTCATGCTCAATGAGCCACTTTTTGCGCGCCACTCCGCCGCCATAGCCTGTCATTGTACCATCCTTGCCGATAATTCTGTGGCATGGAATGACGATTGCCACTCGGTTTGCACCATTTGCCGCAGCCACTGCTCGTACTGCATTCGGGTTCCCTATCAACCCGGAAAGCGCCTGATAGTGCGAGGTTTGGCCATAAGGAACCGTGCGTAGCGCTTGCCAAACGGTACGTTGAAAATCACTGCCAGGTGTATCGAGTAAAAGAGTAAAATTTTGGCGCGTTCCTGAAAAATACTCGCTAATCTCTTTTTCTGTTTGTCGGGTATGATGATTTTCACCTGACATTATTCGAGCCTTGAGCAAGCGCTGAAGATCGCGAAATTCGGTCTCCAGCATTCGACGGTCGGTAAATTCCAGCAGGCAAACTCCACGTTCGGTAGCACAGACAAACATGGGTCCGAGCGGCGTGGTAAAACGGTGAATCATTATTACCTGGCTCTGTTCAGTTGGACTCACGCCCGTGAGCCGCTTATAGGTATAGCCAAAACCACTTAATGATTCGTAGCCGCTATCAAAAGCAACGTCGGTAGCATTACGCCCCCCTTTTAGTTCCTGAAGTGCGATATTCACCCGCTGCATGCGCTGGAAAGCCTGAAAGGTAATACCGTGATTTTGCAGAAACCACCGCCGAACCCGCTCTGGGCTGATGTCGTGTTTACGAAGCTCAGCATCGCTTATACGTGTTTTAGGATTGGCACGCACGAGTCCAAGTGCTTGTTCAATTAAAAGCGGTGCGCTATGTGCATTTTCCGTTGGGCGGCATACTTTGCAGGGGCGAAATCCTGCATCCAGAGCAGATTTAACGTCTTTATAAAACTCAACATTTTCACGTTTTGGTTTTCGTGCCCGGCATACAGAAATACAAAATACGCCCGTCGTGATTACACCAACAAAAAAGACCCCCGTATACTCGGAAGCTCGCTCAAGTAATGCCTGATACCAGACATCGCACTGGTCATTATCGAGAACTTTCATCAACAAAAACTCCTGCAAATGACTGTTGCGACTGGATAGTTAGCATTAAGTTTTTAAACTTCGATTGTATGGCTGAATGAACAAAATTACCCATAGAGAGGCGATTTACACCGAGTTTTTTCAGCCTGCCAAAATCAGGGAGGTCTGGCATGCACATGACGTTTAGTGGCAAGTTAATCTCCCGAGAAATGATCGCAATATCATTCTCAGACGTTAGGCATGGAACAAAAAGGCCATCTGCACCTGCCTCTTCATATAATCGACCGCGCAATAGCGTTTCCTGCAATGCCTGCTCATGACTAAGAAGAAAAGTATCGGTACGAATATTAAAAAACAATGGATAATTCTCTGTGGTCAACGCACGACGAATCTCCTTTAACGTACGGGCAAATACCACTGCATCATCAAGCTGCCTGACACCATTAATCATTCTGCTATCCTCAAGGTTTATACCCACAACCCCGAGCAGGGCGAGACGCTTAAAATTAGCGGCTATCTCGTTTGCTGTTTTACCAAAACCTGCTTCAACATCAACGCTTAATGGCAGGCTACTGACGGATTTGATACGCGTCACGATATATAGCAATTCATCAAATGACATTGCTTCTCCGTCCTCATAACCTAACATGGTAGCGATTGCTGCGCTTGATGTTCCCAGAGCTTGATAGCCTGCCTGCTGAGCCGCAATAGCGCTGCTAGCATCCCAGACATTGGCGATAAATAATGGTGTGTCTTGATGATGAAGCCCTGTGAAGTCCATGATTATCTCCTTTTGCGATATACAGGATTAATCTTGAACACCCAACGACACTCCCACAACCGAAAATCAGACGACCATTTTCTGTAAACCGATCCTGTATAGCGGAACGGCGGAATAATCTGTACCGACTCTTTTATGTGTCCATCTGCCCTGGCTGTCCACGTTTAGGCTTTTGGCGTTCTGAAAAATGGCAAAGAAAAAGGCGCTTAACCCAAGAGGTAAAGCGCCTTTTTTCAAATGCTTAACTGACTAGTATCAGTTCATGCCGTATTTTTTCAATTTCTTACGCAGAGTACCGCGGTTGATGCCCATCATCAGGGCTGCGCGGGTTTGGTTACCGCGGGTGTATTGCATCACCATGTCCAACAGTGGCTGTTCAACTTCAGCCAGTACCAGCTCATACAGGTCACTTACATCCTGACCGTTCAATTGAGCAAAATAGTTCTTCAGTGCCTGTTTAACCGAGTCGCGCAGGGGTTTTTGGGTTACCTGAGCCTGAGAGTTTACAGTGGAAACGGTCAGTACGTCAGAATTCACGCGTTGTTCGAACATAGTTCTGTCAGCTCTTTTTCTGTTTACGCAAGATTTTCAAAATATGCCTTCAACGCCTCCAGCTGCTCGCTGGCATCCTCAATGGCGTTGAATGTGCGCCTAAACTGGTCGTTTGGGGCATGCTCCTGGAGATACCAGGATACGTGCTTACGAGCGATACGAAATCCCTTGCCTGGACCATAAAAGTCGTGCAATTCCCGTATATGCTCGATCAACAAGCGCTTGACCTCTGCCAACGGCATCGGTGCCAGCAACTCCCCTGTGTCCAGATAATGCTGGATTTCCCGAAAGATCCAGGGTCTTCCCTGAGCGGCTCGTCCTATCATCAGGGCGTCAGCCCCGGTGTAGTCAAGAACCGCTCTGGCTTTATGCGGGTCTGTAATGTCGCCATTCGCAATAATAGGAATGGAAACGGCCTGCTTAACTGCCCGAATGCTGTCGTATTCGGCGAAAC
The DNA here is from genome assembly GCF_004137795.1 of Pectobacterium zantedeschiae. Taxonomy (GTDB): domain Bacteria; phylum Pseudomonadota; class Gammaproteobacteria; order Enterobacterales; family Enterobacteriaceae; genus Pectobacterium; species Pectobacterium zantedeschiae. Next base: position 3,242,887 of record NZ_NWTM01000001.1, on the reverse strand, counting down.
CATTGAACAGGCACGCACGAGTGCGTCCGTGAATAGTTAACGCCTGAATGCCACAGTCTTCAGCCAATTTGGCAATTTCTACACAGTTGCGGTGCTCTGGTGCCCAACCGGTACGGATCTTCAGTGTCACCGGTACGTCTACCGCTTTCACTACCGTAGAGAGGATCTGTTTGACCAAATCCGGATACTGCAACAGCGCAGATCCTGCCATCTTGCGGTTCACCTTCTTCGCCGGGCAGCCCATATTGATGTCAATGATCTGCGCGCCGGAATCAGCATTGATTCTCGCTGCCGCCGCCATCTCATCGGGGTCACAACCGGCAATCTGCACGGCCCTGATACCCGGTTCATCACTATGTACCATTCGCAAACGCGACTTGTCTGAACGCCACACTTCCGGATTGGAAGAAAGCATTTCAGACACGGTCATTCCAGCGCCCATCGCATGACAGAGTGCTCTAAATGGGCGATCGCTAATACCAGCCATTGGGGCTGCTATCAAACGATTGGTAAGCTGAAATTGTCCAATGTGCATAGACAAAAATTGACCATACTGTGCCTGCAAGGGCGCGTATATTACGCATTTTTTACGTCAGATGAAAGGCCAAACTTTGACCAATTTACGGCTATCGATCAATGAAAATGCAGTTCGTAGAGGTATATGAAAATATTATTCATATTTAACAGTATGTTATGTTTTTGTGTTGGTTTTTTGCTCTGTAAAATATTCATCTGCTTACAGAATTTTATCTGTAAGCATGGTCGTTTTTACTTGAGATACAACAGGCTATCAATGCTTTATCAGTGAAATGCTTTGATTAATGCGACAAAAAAGAGCACCAATTTACCTGAAGCTGGCCAGCCGACGCCCTGACCAGCCTCTCAGAATCGCTTAATGGATGATGATTCGGCCATTAAGTGGTTGTATGGGGCGATTATTGGCGTGATGCATGACTGAGCTGAACTGGCTTATTTGTTCAGCAGAGGCGGTGACGGGATTTTCCAATACCAGCCAGCGAATGCCTTCTGAGCAGGGGGGCGTGGTGAGTGATCCACTGAACCGATAGTAGTTTAATGACGTCGGTAACAAGGATTGAATCGCAACCGGCGTGCGAACGTCCTCCGCGTGATCGACGCGTGTCGGAATCTGCTGCCATGCTATCACTAACTGTGGATTGACTGCGCCCTCCTGAAACATCACTGCGATAACGGTGAGTGCGCCATCCGCGTTTTTATAGACAAAGTGGCCTTCCAGCGGAAATTGTTTACCATCAATTTCATTTTCACTCGGTGCGTGAAAGTGGAATTGCTGCAAGGTGAATGTCTCATTATCCAGCAACAGCGTATTTCCTGCGCTGACGTTAACCTGAACAGTATGCCCGTTGTTGATGATTTGCTGTGTCCCAGACTGGAAAGCCAACTGTAGGGGCTCGTGCTGGGTGTTGAGTGCCTGCCGGATATTGACTGGAGATTGATTTTTCCCCGTCTCACACAGCGAGAAATCAGGTGAGAGTTTTCCCCAGTGCGCTGGGTCGTCGTTGCCTTCGTAGCCCCAGTGAACCGAATTTGCCGCCGATGCGGAAAAGCAGACCGACAGCATACATGCGATAGAGAGTTTACCTTTCATTTTTCATCCCTTGAAAATAATGATACGGCGTCGTTGAGCGCCGGGCGTAGGTGATGCACCCAGTCACTTGCCGGCCAGCATAATACGCCAGCTTATCGGGACAAATAATGAGGTATAACAAGAAGAAGTCCGCCCACCGTTGCATACACGATGGACGGAGCAGGAGGAATAGCGCGATTAGGATGTGCGGCGTTGACCGGTAATACGGCACCATTCTTCGCGTTCAGCGACGGGATCGAGCGTGAACTTGTCTGCGTAGGCTTCTGCAACGCCATCGGCCTGCGTAGCCAGTACGCCGGACAGGCCGAGGTGACCCCCAGCTTTTGGCAGATCGCTAATCAGCGGTGCCAGCTCGCGCAGTGGGCCAGCAAGGATGTTGGCGACGACGACATCGGCAGACAGGTCGGCAGGCTGGTCTTTCGGCAGATAAAGCTCAAGACGTTCAGAAACGCCGTTGCGCTGTGCGTTGTCGCGGCTGGCCTGAATCGCCTGCGGATCGATATCAATCCCGATAGCGCGTGCTGCACCCAGTTTCAGGGCGGCAATGGCCAGAATGCCGGAACCGCAGCCGAAATCGATGATGGTTTTCCCTTCCAGATCCAGCCCATCGAGCCATTGCAGGCACAAGGCGGTTGTTGGATGGGTGCCGGTGCCGAATGCCAGACCGGGATCGAGCATGACGTTGACGGCGCTCGGGTCAGGAATTTCACGCCAGCTTGGGCAAATCCACAGGCGTTTGCCGAACTGCATGGGGTGGAAGTTATCCATCCACTCGCGTTCCCAGTCTTTGTCTTCCAACTGTTCGATCTTGTGCTTAAAACCCACGCCCAGCAGCGGTTCTTGCTCCAGCATGGCGATAACCGCGTTCATATCGGTTTCGGCGTCGTACAGAGCAATGGCGTCGGTATCGCCCCAAAGGCGGGTCTCACCCGGCAGCGGCTCAAACACCGGGGTATCGTGCGTATCCTGAAACGTAACGGATACCGCACCGCTTTCTATCATGGCGTCACCCAGTTGTTCAGCAACCTTTCCTGAGGTGTTTATTTTCAGTTGAATCCACGGCATAGCAGTCTCTATTACATTTAAAGTGAAGATGAAGCGGCAACCGGCGCTGGTGGGTTATGACCAAAGCGGTTGCCAATAATAAACGCCATTAGGCTGAGTAACAGCGATGGCACAATCGGGTGATATCCGGCCAACTGAAGATTAAAGCTGGCCAGTAAGGTATAGCAAATTGCTCCGGTGAACATGGCGCTAAGCGCACCAGCGGCATTCGCGCGTTCCCAGTACAGGCCCAGCACCAGCGGCCACAGGAAAACCGCCTCCAATCCGCCAAACGCCAACAGGTTCAGCCAGATGATCATATCTGGCGGCCGTAAGGAAGCCAGTAGCACGAGCAGACCCAACAGTAGCGTAGTCATGCTGGACAGGATCTTGATGCGGCGTTCGTTATGGATCTGCTGCGGGCGGACGCTGAGATAAAGATCCTTGACGATCGTGGCAGAGGCCTGAAGCAGATGCGCATTAATGTTGGACATGATAGCGGCCATTGGCGCTGCGAGAAAGATCCCCGCAGCCAGCGGCGGCAGCACTGTGACCATCAACGCGGGTAACACCTGATCGGGAATCGTCAGATTTGGCATAACGGCGCGCCCCAGCGCCCCAGCCAGATGCATGCCCAGCATCAGAATACCGATGACGATTGTGCCGATGATAATTCCACGGTGCAGCGCTTTGCTATCTCGGTAAGAGATACAGCGAACGGCGGTGTTCGGCAAGCCGATGACGCCGAAGCAGACTAGCACCCAGAATGAGGCCATAAACGGCATCGACAGAATGCCGCCGCTGCCCTGTGGCGAGACCAGCATCGGGTCGATTTGTTGCAACTTATCCACTGCGCTGTGCAAGCCGCCAGCGGCATAAATCACGCCCACTAGCAGTATGACTGTGCCGATTAACATCACGATGCCTTGCATCGCATCATTGAGCACGCTGGCACGGAAGCCGCCAAACGTGGTGTACAGCGCGATGGTGACACCGAAAATCAGCAGACCGATGTCGTAAGGGATGTTCGCGGCGGTTTCGAGCAGGCGTGCGCCGCCGATGAACTGTACGGCCATCGCGCCGATAAACGCGACCAGCAGACTGATGCTAGCGAACCACACCAGCAGCGGGCTGTTATAGCGGGCGTGCAGCATGTCATTCAGTGTGATGGCGTTGTAGCGCCTTGCCAGAATGGCGAATTTTTTCCCCAGAATGCCCAGCGACAGCAGCATAGTGGGAAGCTGGATCATCGAAAGCAGTACCCAGCCCAGCCCGTATTTATAAGCGGCACCCGGCCCGCCGATAAAAGAACTGGCGCTGACGTAAGTACCGATGAGCGTCATCGCCAGTACAAACCCGCCCATCGAGCGGCCACCGAGGAAATACTCATTAAGAAAGTTACCCGCCTGACGGCGACGGTACGCGTAGACTGATAGTCCGAAGACCAACAGCAGGTAGCCAATCAGCGGCAATAAAATTTCAATTTGCATCGTCACTCTCCAGTGAGATATCGCGGAAAATAACGCGTACCATTAGCCAGCACAGCACCGTAAAAACGAGTGGCAGCAGCAGACAGGCCATCTCAAACCAGTGTGGAAGTCCGGTTATCCCTTGTGTGTTGTCAGGCAAATAAGCGGCAAGCGCCCAGGCCACTAAATAAACCAGCGTCAGGCCGAAAGCCCAGCGTGCCTCTTTGTGCGCCTGAGGAAAGCGTGTATCCATGTTCTTCTCCACCGTAAATGGGAGCATAGGTATTGTTATGAGCGTCGTGATGACGAAAGCGGGAATTTTACGGCATGTGGGCCAATTGACTAGTAAGAATTACGTCATGAGTGCAAAAGCCAGCCGCAGGCTACTCATTATTTAGCGAAAGAATGCTTTATCAGAATGAGCCAAAAAGCGGTGTGGCATGGCATATCGTCGTTTAAGCATCGAGATACACGGTGCGACCACAGGGATAAGGCGTCCCTGCGGAAACCTCCCCTTGTGTTTCCCCTAACAACGGACTTAAGTGACGAGTATTAGACATGTCACTTCCTTATTTTAGGAATATCACCGATCGATAAGAGCGAAAATAGAAGATGTCTCGCCAAAAAAATAATACCAAGTGAGTATGTGGTTTGTTGATATTGGGGTAATTGGCGAATGATGGACGTCGCATCGCATAATTCTCTGAGGGGAAAGCCTATTATAGGGCTATTATTTATCATCTGATATTCTACTGCAGGATATTGAACCAAAGGAGTCGTTATGTCAGTTTCAGCAAGAAATCAGCTTTCGGGTGTTGTGTCTTCTATTGTTGAGGGTGCGGTAAACAATGAAGTCGCATTGACTCTGGAAAGTGGAGATAAGCTAACGACAGTTATTACGCGAACCAGTTGTGACTCGATGGACTTGGCTGTCGGTAAGCCAGCCATTGCTTTGGTGAAAGCACCTTGGGTCATTTTGGCATCTGCCGAATGTGGTTTGAATTTTTCTGCTCGCAATCAATTTCACGGTAAGGTGAGTGCCGTAGCGAAAGGTGCTGTTAACTCGACGGTACAATTGCTTACTGCCAGTGGGTTGACGCTGACATCAACCATTACCAATGAAAGCAAAGAAGACATGAACATTGAGGTGGGCAGCGAATTAATCGCTCTGGTTAAAGCGTCCAGTATTATTCTGGCTACCCGAAAATAATTACGGTTTTTTCTCGTAAGCGGTTCTGCTTTTAGCCGATAAACACCTGACGGATACGGGTTTATCGGCTTATTCTTTCCCGCAGATTATTTCTTCCCTCCGATGTTTCCGTGTGTAAAGCGCTTCTTAATCCCTGTTCAAATTACCACGGCAGGTACCACTGAGAATGTGTTCTGGATGATTGCTACGGAAGCTTGTGTTTAGATCATATCAATGTATGAAAAATATATAACGATATTGTTCGAACAGGGATCACAATAGGAATTAGCTAGTGTGTTTTTATAATAAAAAAGGCCAGCGTGTATGCTGGCCTTTTGACTCGATTGCGTCGTGTTTACTGCAAGCCGAGTTTCTTCTCCAGATAGTGGATGTTAGTCCCACCTCTCTGGAAGTTTTCGTCGCTCATGATCTTCATCTGAAGTTCGATGTTGGTTTTGATGCCATCGATGATCAGTTCAGCCAGCGCGTTCTTCATACGGGAAATCGCGATTTCGCGGGTTTCACCATAGGTGATCAGCTTGCCGATCATGGAATCGTAATACGGCGGTACGGTATAACCGGCGTAAATATGAGATTCCCAACGGACACCAAATCCACCCGGCGCGTGGAAACGCGTAATTTTCCCCGGGCTTGGCAGGAACGTGTTCGGATCTTCCGCGTTGATACGGCATTCAACCGCATGGCCACGAACCTTGACGTCTTTCTGCTTGATGGACAGTGGTTGACCGGCAGCAATACGCAGCTGCTCTTTGATCAGATCCACACCGGTAATCATCTCGGTTACCGGGTGCTCCACCTGAATACGGGTGTTCATTTCAATGAAGTAGAACTCACCGTTTTCGTACAGGAATTCGAACGTACCCGCACCGCGATAGTTGATATCGATACAGGCTTTGGCGCAGCGATCGCCGATATTGCGACGCAGCTCGTCCGTAATGCCCGGTGCTGGAGCCTCTTCCACGACTTTCTGGTGGCGACGCTGCATGGAGCAGTCACGTTCAGCCAGATAGACGGCGTGGCCCTGACCATCAGCCAGAACCTGAATTTCCACATGGCGTGGATTTTCCAGGTATTTTTCCATGTAGACCATGTCGTTGTTGAAAGCCGCTTTGGCTTCCGCACGGGTCATGTTGATGGATTGTTCCAGCTCTTTGTCGCTGCGCACAACGCGCATACCACGACCACCGCCGCCGCCAGAGGCTTTGATGATGACCGGATAGCCGATGCGTTTTGCATGAACACGGTTAGCGTCCATGTCGTCGGTCAGAGGGCCATCAGAGCCTGGTACGGTTGGAACACCCGCTTTTTTCATTGCGGTGATGGCAGACACTTTGTCGCCCATCAGGCGAATCGTGTCGGCTTTCGGGCCGATGAAAATAAAGCCGGAGCGTTCAACCTGCTCGGCAAAATCAGCATTTTCGGACAGGAAACCGTAGCCAGGGTGAATCGCGACGGCACCTGTGATTTCCGCAGCGGAAATAATCGCTGGGATATTCAGATAGCTTTTTGTTGACGGCGCCGGGCCGATACACACGGTTTCGTCCGCCAGCAATACGTGTTTCAAATCGCGATCCGCACTGGAGTGAACGGCGACGGTTTTGATGCCCAGCTCTTTACAGGCACGCAAAATACGCAGCGCAATCTCTCCGCGGTTAGCGATAACGATTTTATCTAGCATGATAAGCCTCGTTATTCGATGACAACCAGTGGCTCGTCAAATTCAACCGGCTGACCGTTTTCGACCAGGATGGCTTTAACCACGCCTGATTTGTCGGCTTCGATCTGGTTCATCATTTTCATGGCTTCGACGATGCACAGGGTATCGCCGACATTGACGTGCTGACCCACTTCCACGAAAGACTTAGCATCCGGGCTTGGGGTGCGGTAGAAGGTTCCAACCATTGGAGAACGAACGATGTGTCCACTGATGGCAGCCGGTGCTACAGCTGCTTCCACTGGCGCTGGTGCAACGGCGGCAGCCAGAGCAGGCTGTGGCTGCATCATCGGCGTAGCGTAAGCCTGTTGCATCATCGGGTAGTTAACCGCTGCTGGGGCACGACTGATACGTACTGATTCTTCACCTTCAGAAATTTCCAGTTCGGCGATGCCGGACTCTTCAACCAGTTCGATCAGTTTTTTGATTTTACGAATATCCATGGATGTGGTTCCGTACTCTTTTGTTTAATTGGAAGTTGACAGGCGTTTTACCGCCGTCTGTAAAGCATACTGATAACCATCTGCCCCCAGGCCACATATCACGCCTACCGCAACATCAGAAAGATAGGAATGATGACGAAAAGGCTCACGTGCGTGCACGTTGGACAGATGAATTTCGATAAACGGAATCGCGACTGCCAGCAGGGCATCACGCAGCGCAACGCTGGTGTGGGTAAATGCCGCCGGGTTAATCAGAATGAAGTCTGTATTTCCTCTGGCCTGATGAATGGTGTCGATCAGGACATGTTCCGCATTGGATTGCAGGTGGGAAAACTTCACGTTCAATGCCTGCGCCTGTGTTTCCAGTTCGCTGACAATGTCTGCTAACGTCGTGTTACCGTATTTGTCGGGCTCTCGGGTACCTAGCAGATTCAGGTTTGGACCATTCAAGAGCAAAATGTGAAAATTTTCTGCCATTGTGCTGCTATCTCCCGCGATTGACCAAGATTGCCAAAACCGTGTCGCACAAAATAGCGCGAAGCTATTCGTTTGTCACCTTTCGTGACGCAAATTGTCCGGCCCGAGAAATTAAAGTCGTGCATTATAACCATATCGTGGCAATTCGCAGCTAAATACTGGTCTTATCTGCGGAGATATTCCTGTGCCGGGTCATGAGAAGGCGTCAATCTCACTGTGGCTAGCAACCGCTCTTTCCTGTGTTTCTGCGGCGTTTAGCGCCACCATTGGCGAAATTTCTTATAACGAAGAAGCAACAATATCAACGCCGCTAGTGCATACAAAATAGGCTGTGGGGATAGCGTTTTAACTGACCAAAGATAGTGGATAGGTGCAAGGATGGCGACTAAATAGACGAAATTATGCAGTTTTTGCCATTGCGATCCCAACTTGCGCATCGTTATCTGTGGTGACGTCACCGCCAGCGCCAGCAAAATCAGCCAGCTTATGATTCCCAGCGTCAAATAGGGTCGGGATATCAGCTCGTTACCCAGCAGCGCCAGATGATCCAGACCCAGCTCCAACAGCGAGTAGCTCACCAGATGCAACGTTGCCCAGAAAAAGCACCACAGCCCGAGGAGGCGTCGACAGCGAATGAGCAGAGGCTGTTTGCCGTAGCGTGCTAATGGTGTGACCAACAGCGTCGCCAGTAGCAACTTCAACGCCATTCGGCCGGTAAAGTGCTGGATATCTTTGGCGGGATCGGCGCTGAACCACCCTTGGTCGACTGACAATATCAGCCACAGCAATGGCAGAAAACCAGCCAGATGGAGTAGCACTTTTAGCCGATTAATGTGTTGTAAGGTCAGTCTCATACTGATGTGGATTCCTATCCTGACAGGATGCTATCGCTAGAAATTGTCGCGCAGATTCAGGCCGCGATACAGCGAGGCCACCTGATCGGCATAGCCGTTGAACAACAGCGTAGGTTGGCGCTCAACGTTAAGCAGACCACCTGATCCGATGACCCGCTCTGTCGCCTGCGACCAGCGAGGGTGGTCTACATGCGGGTTAACGTTGGCATAGAAACCATATTCATCCGAGGCTGCCAGATTCCACGTGCAGGGTGGCTGCTCACGGCTGAACCGAATATGTACGATGGATTTGATGTTCTTGAAGCCGTATTTCCACGGTGTAACTAGCCGGATGGGAGCACCGTTCTGCGGCGGCAGTGTCTTGCCATAAACACCGACAGCAAGCAGCGCCAACGGGTTCATGGCTTCATCCATCCGTAGTCCTTCTACATAGGGATAATCCAACCCACCTCCCATAAAGCGATCTTTTTGTCCCGGCATTTGCGCTGGATCGTAAAGCGTCTGAAACGCAACGTAGCGTGCGTTGCTGGTGGGTTCGGCGAATTTAATCAGCTTGGCCAATTCAAACCCTACCCACGGGATCACCATTGACCACGCCTCGACGCAGCGAAATCGGTATATCCGTTCTTCCAGCGGAAAGCGTTTTAGCAAATCGTCGATATCCAGTGTGAGAGGTTTGGCGACCTCACCGTCTATTTTGATGGTCCAGCCTTCAGCTTTTAATCCACCCGCATTGGCTGCTGGATCGGCTTTGTCTAAGCCGAACTCATAGAAGTTGTTATAGCCCGTGACCTTATCTTCCGGCGTGAGCGGCAGATCGAGCTTCCAGTCGGCAGGTTGGCTAAACGTGAGCGGTTTACCCGGAGGGGCTTTAGGTTTATCGCTACCTTTAAACCAGGCAAGGAGATCGGCCTGTGCCGAAAGCGGTAATGAGAGTGCCGCAGCGGAAATGCCCAGCGCTTTTAATACGCGCCGACGCTGATAGAAGAGGGATTCCGGGGTAACGTCGGCTTCAGTAGGCTTACGATGTTTGTGCATGTGAACTCCCGCCAGTCATTATTATTGTTGACGCAAGGTGGCGTTGTTAATGCTTACCGTTCAATTAGTTACATACTCTAAATAATTCGAGTTGCAGGAAGGCGGCAAGCGAGGGACAAATTCGTCGGGAACGAATTTGACCAGCCAACGGCTGGCCTTCGGTGAGAGACAGGACGTCTCTCATTTCATCCCGATGAGCTTACTTAAGTAAGTGATTCGGGTGAGTGAACGCAGCCAACGCACATGCAGCTTGAAGTATGACGAGTATAGATGAATTGCGGTAGAAACCGCGGTAGGAGAGATGAAATACTTTTTTGCAGGGTGTAACAGCCACCCGAAGGTGGCCGTGTACATCAACGAAATACGTTAGCTGATTTTCACCAGCGTGCGGCCGGTGACTTTGTTTTCCAGCAGGGCAGCGGCGACGGCGGGCACGTCTTCCAACCCGATTTCCTGCGTCACCTGCTGGTAGAACGATTCTGGCAGGATGGCAGCCAGACGCTCCCATGCTTGCTGACGACGAGCCAGCGGAGCCATCACGGAATCTACGCCTTGCAGGCGAACATTGCGTAAAATAAATGGCATCACGGTAGTCGGCAGTGCGATACCGCCAGCCAGACCGCACGCAGCAACCGTCGCGTTGTAATCCATCTGTGCCAGCAGCGTCGCCAGTACGTTATCGCCAACGGTATCAATCGCGCCAGCCCAGCGTTGTTTTTCCAACGGGCGGGGGCTCCCGCTGAATTCACTGCGATCCAGCACCTGTTTGGCCCCCAGTTTTTTCAGATAATCAGTGTTGTCAGCACGGCCGCTGACGGCGGTAACCTGATAGCCTAGTTCCGCAAGCAGAGCGACAGCCGTGCTGCCGACGCCGCCGCTGGCACCCGTCACAATAATATCGCCGCTTTCTGGGGTGATGCCACCGTCTTCCAGCGCCATTACGCACAGCATTGCGGTAAAGCCTGCCGTGCCAAGAATCATGGCTTTACGTGCATCCAGCGACACGGGTAGTGGAACAAGCCAATCGCTCTTCACTCGGGCCTGCTGTGCCAGGCCACCCCAATGGTTTTCACCCACGCCCCAGCCAGTCAGAATAACGGGCTGGCCGACGGTAAACCGATCGCTATCGCTGTGGCGCACGGTTCCGACAAAATCGATCCCCGGAACCATTGGGAAGTTACGGATAATTTTGCCTTTGCCTGTAATAGCAAGCGCATCTTTATAATTAATACCGGACCAACTGATATCGACAGTCACATCCCCGGCGGGAAGCTGCTCCGCGTCAATCTCGCGAATCTGAGCGTGGGTCAGTCCGTCTGACTGTTCAAGAACTAAAGCCTGCATGGGCTATCTCCTGTAGCAGGATTAAAATGGGGAAGTCATTAACGACTATAGTTATTACAGATACGATTTGTTAATACAGTTACCGTTGTGAGTACTGGTACTATGCGTTACAGCTGGTTTATGCGAACTGATAAAAAACAACAAACTCGCAGAAATGACAATTATTTGGAATAGGACGCAGGGATGGGATTTACGACCAGATTCTCGATACTGATAGTATTGCTGACGGTTCTCGCTATTTTTCTTATGCTTTTCAGTAGCATATTTAGCCTCTGTTATTACAGCCAGTTGCGGACTGAGCAACAGCTACGTGAGGTTACTGCCAGTATCGATCAGGCGTTATTAGTGCAATCGCCCGAAAATATCCAATATTGGCTGCCGGGAATGATGAAAACGGCAGGTATTGTCGCACTGGAGATTCAGGATAACGATTCGCCTCTCTATTCAATACAGCTGCCCGAGGCCGGCTGGGAACGCACGCATCTCTATCATGAGGTCGAGTTTCCACTGATGCATCATCTGAACATGACGATCGTCTTAAAATATGTCGATCCGCTGATTGGTCTACCGCGCTTAGTGGTGTCGACTCTGTCGGTGTTGCTGGCCGCTGGCCTGATGCTTCTGATGCTGTACTTCTCCATTCTTTGGCTACGTCGCCAGACTGCCGGACAGGAAGAGTTAGAAAAGCGCGCGCAGCGTATTCTCCAGGGCGAGCGTGAATCCGTTATGCAGGGATCGGTACGTGAATGGCCAGTCAACACCAGCGGAGCGCTCGATCAGCTGTTGTCTGATTTAGTGGAGGCGCGGGAGGAGCGTGGGCGGGTTGATACCTTAATCCGTGCTTTCGCTGCGCAAGATGCTGAAACCGGGCTGAGTAACCGTCTGTTTTTCGATAACCAACTGACCACCCAGTTGGAAGATGGTGAAGAGGTGGGAACGCACGGTATCGTCATGATGATCCGTGTGCCAGACTTTGAAACGTTGCAGGAAACGCACGGCGATAGCAACGTGCTTCAGGAGTATCGTTTTACTCTTGTTAACCTGCTGTCGACATTTGTCATGCGCTATCCCTCTGCGCTGCTAGCGCGTTATTTCAGTAGCGATTTCACCGTGTTACTCCCTCACAGTACGCTAAAAGAAGCCAATGCGATTGCCACGCAGCTGGTGAAAGCCATCGATATCCTCCCTGCCTGCTCGTTGATCGACCGGGAGGAGGTTCTCCACATCGGTATCTGCGCCTATCGTGGCGGGCAAAGCGCCGAGCAGGTGATGGAAAGTGTGGAAGACGCGACGCGCAATGCGGTATTGCAGGGAGGTAACAGCTGGTGCGTGTTTGACAGGCAAGTGCCGGATAAGAGTCGCGGTAGCGTAAAATGGCGAACTTTGTTGGAACAAACGTTGGCGCGCGGCGGCCCGAGACTGTATCAAAAGCCTGCGGTGACGAAAGAGGGGGTCGTACATCATCGTGAAATGATGAGCCGGATTTATGACGGAGAACAGGAACTGCTTGCGGCCGAGTATATGCCGCTGGTTCAACAACTGGGGCTGGCGACCAGCTATGATCGGCAGCTAGTTGCACGAATTGTTGATTTGTCAGCGAACTGGCCCGGAGAAACACTGGCTTTACCAGTAAGTGTGGACTCACTTTTACAAAAACCTTTTTTGCGTTGGCTGAAAGAAATATTGCTGCAATGTCCGAAAACGCAGCGGCAGCGCATTTTATTTGAACTTGCAGAGGCAGATGTTTGTCAATATATCGGCCGTCTGCGCCCGGTTCTCAATTTGATCCTGGGATTAGGCTGTCGCCTGGCAGTTACGCAGGCGGGTTTGACGCTGGTCAGCACGACGTATATCAAGTCACTTCCCGTGGAGATCATCAAGCTTCATCCCGGTTTGGTGCGCAGTCTTGAACGCCGTCCAGAAAATCAGCTTTTTGTACAAAGCCTGACCGAGGCGTGTAAAGGAACCCAAACGCGGGTGTTTGCCGCTGGTGTGCGTACCAAAGAGGAGTGGCGGATGCTGTTGGGCAAGGGGGTTTATGGTGGGCAAGGCGATTTTTTTGCCGCATCTGTCCTTGTAACGGATGAGATGAAAAAATATTCACCGCGGCATCGTGTTTAGTATAAACGTCCTGTTCAAATTGACGTAGAATGAGGCGGTTGTTAAATCGGTTAGTGTGTGCTTACGTTAGCGTCAATCCGATTAAATGTTAGATTTTATGTCCTGTGTTAGCGCAATTCTGTCGGGTGGACAGCGGTAAGATGCCTTGCCGCCTGAGGAGAAGGCATTCTGTGCCTTTCCCCTGACGCCGACCGTGCGCAACTCAGACTTATTTTTCACCGAAGCAGAGCTTTTTCGTGCCTTGTCGCTGCTTCGTGTGGTTGGTAAAGTAGGCGGATTTATTTTTCGCCCCCAGCTTGCAGGATTATCCTTTAGTTATGTTTAAGAAATTTCGTGGCATGTTTTCCAACGACTTGTCCATCGACCTGGGTACCGCCAATACCCTAATTTATGTTAAAGGGCAGGGCATCATACTGAATGAACCCTCTGTGGTTGCGATTCGTCAGGATCGTGCCGGTTCCCAAAAAAGCGTGGCAGCAGTAGGCCATGATGCTAAGCAGATGCTGGGCAGAACGCCTGGGAATATCGTGGCGATTCGCCCGATGAAAGATGGTGTGATTGCCGATTTCCAGGTGACGGAAAAAATGTTGCAGCACTTCATCAAACAAGTGCATAGCGACAGCTTTATGCGTCCAAGCCCGCGCGTACTGGTGTGTGTTCCAGTTGGAGCCACGCAGGTTGAGCGTCGTGCCATCCGTGAATCTGCGCTAGGTGCCGGTGCCCGCGAAGTGTTCCTGATCGAAGAGCCGATGGCGGCAGCGATCGGTGCTGGCATGCCAGTATCTGAAGCGACCGGTTCCATGGTTGTGGATATCGGTGGTGGTACCACGGAAGTTGCGGTGATCTCGCTGAACGGCGTGGTGTACTCCTCTTCTGTACGTATTGGCGGTGACCGCTTTGATGAAGCGATCATCAACTACGTTCGTCGTAACTATGGTTCACTGATCGGTGAAGCAACGGCAGAACGTATCAAGCATGAAATCGGCTCCGCGTATCCGGGTGACGAAGTGCTTGAGATTGAAGTGCGTGGACGTAACCTGGCTGAAGGTGTACCGCGTGGATTCACGCTGAACTCCAACGAAATTCTGGAAGCGCTGCAAGAGCCGTTGACGGGTATCGTCAGCGCGGTAATGGCAGCGTTGGAACAGTGCCCACCGGAACTGGCCTCCGACATTTCCGAGCGCGGTATGGTGTTAACTGGCGGCGGTGCGCTGCTGCGTAACCTGGATCGCTTGCTGATGGAAGAAACCGGTATTCCGGTTGTAGTGGCTGAAGATCCGCTGACCTGTGTTGCCCGTGGCGGCGGCAAGGCGCTGGAAATGATCGACATGCACGGTGGCGATTTGTTCAGCGAGGAGTAATCCTGTCTGGAAAAAGGGGGGACCGGATGGATGAACGCCTGCGTTTTTCATCTCTCGTGGTTACCCCTTTTTTATTTGCCTGATCAATGAAACTCGCCCTACGGGGTGCTGCTTTGTGACGTTAAAAATCGCCAAGGGCGATTTGAGGTTGCTGTCGAGGAATACGCAAATTCTATGAAGCCGCTTTTTAGCAGGGGGCCTTCCCTGCAATTACGACTTTTTCTTGCTGTCGTTACCGCGATTGTTGTGATCGTTGCGGACAGTCGGCTCGGTTCGTTCGTCAAAATTAGAACGTACATGGACACCACTGTTAGCCCATTCTATTTTCTGGCAAATGGGCCCCGTCAGGTTCTGGACAATATGTCTGCATCACTGGCAACCCGTGAGCAATTAGGCATTGAAAACACCGCGCTGCGTCAGGAACTGTTGATGAAAAACAGCGACCTGCTGCTGCTGGGCCAGCTTAAGCAGGAAAATGCGCGGTTGCGTGAACTACTGGGCTCGCCGTTGCGTCAAGATGAGCAGAAGATGGTTACGCAGGTGATGTCCGCCGGAACCGACCCTTACAGCGATCAGGTGGTGATTGATAAAGGTCAGGCGAACGGCGTGTATGAAGGGCAACCGGTCATCAGCGATAAAGGCGTGGTGGGTCAGGTTGTCGCGGTTGGCCAGTTTACCAGCCGGGTTTTGTTGATTTGTGATGTTTCCCACGCGTTGCCGATTCAGGTGCTACGCAATGATATCCGCGTAATTGCTGCTGGTAATGGCTGTACCGACGATCTGCAACTAGAACACCTTCCTAACAATACCGATATCCGAGTGGGTGATGTGTTGGTCACATCGGGTCTGGGCGGACGTTTCCCCGAAGGGTATCCAGTCGCAGTAGTATCATCGGTTAAAGAAGATACACAGCGCGCCTATACGATTATTCAAGCGCGTCCGACAGCGGGGCTGCAACGCTTGCGCTACCTGTTATTGCTGTGGGGCGTGGAAAACAACGCCAATACGTCGCTGCCGCCAGCGGAAGTGCATCGGGTTGCTAACGAGCGTCTGATGCAGATGATGCCGCAGGTTTTACCGTCACCTGACGAAATGGGGCCGCCGCTTCCACCTGATGCCGCCGCGCCCACCGCTGAGCCGCAGAGAGGCCGCCAATGAACCGTTATCGCAGGCATGGCAACTGGATTATTTGGCTTTCTTTTCTGATCGCTATGGTTTTGCAGATCATGCCGTGGCCGGATGAAATCTATATGTTTCGCCCCTCCTGGCTGACGCTGTTTCTGATTTACTGGGTGATGGCCTTGCCGCATCGCGTGAATGTCGGTACCGGATTTGTGTTGGGCCTGATTATGGACCTGATTCTTGGGTCTACACTGGGAGTACGGGCGCTGGCACTGAGCATTGTTGCTTATCTGGTTGCCTTTAAATTCCAACTGTTCCGAAATATGGCGTTATGGCAGCAGGCATTAATCGTCATGCTCTTGTCGCTGCTGATGGATCTCACGGTGTTCTGGGCAGAATTTTTAGTTATTAATGTCTCTTTCCGGCCGGAAACATTCTGGAATAGTGTCGTTGATGGCGTACTCTGGCCGTGGCTGTTCCTGCTGATGCGTAAAATTCGTCGTCAGTTTACTGTGCAATAAGGTGATTCATGACTCTGCTTTATCTGGCCTCCGCTTCTCCCCGCCGTCGTGAACTGCTCACGCAGCTCGACATTCCTTTTTCTGTGCTGAATGTCGCGGTGGAAGAACAACGTTTACCAGAGGAAGCGGCGGAGGTTTACGTCCGGCGTCTGGCGCATGAAAAAGCCACCGCGGGTGTCGCGGCTGCACCGTCTGATTTACCGGTTCTGGGGGCGGATACTATCGTCGTGCTGAACGGCCAGGTATTGGAAAAACCTCAGGACGAAACCCATGCGGCAGAGATGCTGAGCCAACTGTCCGGCAAACAACATCAGGTGATGACCGCCGTCGCGCTGGCAGATAAAGACGATATATTAAGTTGTCTGGTGATAACCGACGTCATCTTCCGTCCGCTCTCGCAGCAGGATATCGAACGGTATATCGCGAGCGGTGAGCCGATGGATAAAGCGGGCGCTTACGGTATTCAGGGCAAAGGTGGATGCTTTGTCCGGTCGCTCAACGGGAGCTATTACGCGGTCGTTGGGCTGCCGTTGGTAGAAACCCATGAGCTATTCAGTAATTTTGCTGCATTGCGGAGTGCAAGAGGAAAACATGACTGCTGAGTTACTGGTAAACGTTACACCATCAGAAACGCGCGTTGCCTATATCGACGGCGGTATTCTGCAAGAAATTCATATTGAGCGTGATGCGAAACGCGGTATTGTCGGCAACATTTATAAAGGTCGTGTGAGCCGCGTCCTGCCGGGCATGCAGGCGGCGTTTGTGGATATTGGCTTGGATAAAGCCGCGTTCCTGCACGCCTCCGATATTATGCCGCACACCGAATGTGTTGCCGGTGACGAACAAAAGAATTTTCACGTCCGTGATATCGCCGAACTGGTGCGTCAGGGGCAGGACCTTATGGTTCAGGTTGTCAAAGATCCGCTGGGAACCAAAGGCGCACGTCTGACTACCGACATCACACTGCCATCGCGCTATCTGGTGTTCATGCCCGGCGCATCGCACGTTGGCGTTTCACAGCGTATTGAGAGTGAAGCGGAGCGCGATCGCTTAAAGAAAACGGTCGCTGACTATTGCGATGATGATGGTGGTTTTATCATTCGCACCGCAGCAGAAGGGATCGGTGAAGAAGAGCTCTCGCAGGATGCGGCGTTCCTGAAGCGCCTGTGGGGCAAGGTGATGGAGCGCAAAAAGCGTAACCAGAGCAAATGTAAGCTCTACGGTGAAGTCGCGCTCGCACAGCGAATCTTACGGGATTTTGCAGGGGCTGCACTGGATCGTATTCGGATTGACTCCCGACTGACGTACGAAGCGTTGCTGGAGTTTACCTCTGAATATATCCCGGAAATGACGCGCAAACTCGAACACTACGCGGGTAAGCAGCCGATTTTTGACCTGTTTGATGTAGAAAATGAGATCCAGCGTTCGCTGGACAGAAAGGTTGAACTGAAGTCCGGTGGCTATTTGATCATTGATCAGACGGAGGCGATGACGACTGTCGATATCAACACGGGAGCATTCGTCGGCCACCGCAATCTGGATGAAACCATTTTCAATACCAATACGGAAGCGACGCAGGCGATTGCGCGGCAGCTGCGCCTGCGTAACCTCGGCGGCATCATCATTATCGACTTCATCGATATGAATAACGAAGATCACCGTCGGCGTGTGCTGCATTCACTGGAGCAGGCGCTGAGTAAAGATCGGGTTAAAACCAGTATTAACGGCTTCTCTCAACTAGGATTAGTAGAGATGACGCGCAAGCGCACGCGTGAGAGTATCGAACACGTGTTGTGCCATGAATGCCCGACGTGTCATGGTCGTGGCACGGTGAAGACGGTAGAAAGCGTCTGTTATGAAATCATGCGTGAAATCGTGCGTGTCCACCACGCTTATGACACTGACCGTTTCCTGGTCTATGCCTCACCAGCTGTCGGTGAAGCGCTGAGAAGTGAAGAGTCGCACGCGTTAGCTGAGGTTGAAATTTTCGTCGGCAAGCAGGTCAAAGTACAAATCGAACCCCTGTATAGCCAGGAGCAGTTTGACGTCGTAATGATGTAAATTCGTGCGCTCGTCGTCGGCGACGAAAGAAGGAGAAATTAGTGAGGCGACTGCCCGGAATATTAGTCATCACGGGTGCCACTCTTGTCGTGATGGTTGCGCTGTTAGTCAGCGGCTTAAGACTGGTGCTGCCACAGCTCGATCATTTCCGGCCACAGCTGGTGGCCTGGGCGCAGTCTGCTGCCGGTGTTCCGTTAGAAATCGGCTCAATGACGGGGCGCTGGGAGTCCTTTGGCCCCACGCTGGAAATTGAAAAATTTCGCACTTCTCTGCCGGAATCGGACTGGCAGGTTGATCGCATTACGCTGGCGCTGGATGTGTGGCAGTCGCTGTTGCACGGGCGCTGGCAGTTCCGCGATCTCACGTTTCATCAGTTAAAGCTCGATCTTAATAGCCAATTTAATGAGCCGCAGCAGGATAACAAACTGATGGAGTCCGGAAAGGTCAGCGATCTTTTCCTGCGCCAGTTTGACCACTTTGATCTGCGTGATAGCCAAATTACCTTTCTTACCCCTTCCGGTTCCCGAGCGGAACTCAGTATTCCTCAACTGACCTGGTTGAATTCCGACAATCGTCACCGTGCAGAAGGTTTGATCAGCCTGTCGAGTTTTAACGGCCAGCACGGTGTGGTGCAGATGCGCATGGATTTGCGCGATGAGCAGGGGCTGCTTGGTAACGGTACGTTCTATCTGCAAGCAGACAATATCGATATGAAGCCTTGGCTCAGCCGCTGGATGAAAAACAATACCGGGCTGGAAAGCGCTGATTTTAGTCTGGCGGCATGGCTCAACGTCCGTGACGGTGGGATACACAGTGGCGATGTGCTCCTTAATCAGGGGACGGCAAGCTGGGGTGAGGGAAGTGATGCACATCGTCTGAATGTGGATGACATGACGCTACATGTTAGCCGTCAGGAAAACGGCTGGCAGGTGGATGTTCCTGAATTGAATCTGGCAACGGATGGCGTCGCCTGGCCGAAAGGTCGGCTTTCTGCCCTGTGGCTGCCAAAAAATGAACACATGCTAGGGCCCGACCGGCAGGAAGAGCTACGCATCCGAGCCAGTAATCTGGCGCTGGATCGGGTAAGCACGTTGCTTCCATTGCTGTCCGGCACTACGCCAGCTTTGAAAGCGCACTGGGATGAACTGCAACCGACGGGCACATTGAATACCGTTGCCGTCGATATCCCTCTGCAACAGCCAGAGAGAAGCCGCTTTCACGCCAACTGGCAGGATGTGAGCTGGAAGCAGTGGAAATTGCTGCCGGGAGTCGATCACTTTTCCGGTTCTGCCCGTGGTAGCGTTGAGCGTGGTCAAGTCAGTGTTACGTTAAAGCAGAGCACATTGCCCTATGTGGATATGTTCCGCGCGCCGCTGGAAATCAAGCAGGCCAGTGGCACGATAGACTGGCGTAATGACGCACAAGGGTTATCGCTCTGGAGCCATGGGCTGGACGTAGAGGCGAAATCGCTGTGGGCTAACGGTGATTTCCGTTACGAACAGCCTGCTAAGCAGGAACCGAAGCTGGATATTCTGGCGGGAATTCGGTTGACCGATGCGGCGGATGCCTGGCGCTACTATCCTGAACTGTTTATGGGCACTGAACTGGTGGACTATCTGAGCGGTGCGCTGAAGGGCGGTCGCGTCGATAATGCGACGCTGATTTTTGCCGGTAATCCGCAACATTTCCCCTATATCCATAACGAAGGCCAGTTTGAAGTTTGGGTACCCGTTAAGGATGCCACCTTTGAGTTTCAGCCGGGCTGGCCTGCGCTAACGCCGCTGGATATCAATCTGGATTTCGCTAATAACGGTCTGTGGATGTTTGCACCGCAAACCTGGCTGGGTAAGGTTGAAGGCAAAAATATTAGCGCGGTCATTCCTGATTATGAAAAAGAGATGCTGCTTATTGACGGTGAACTGGATGGTCCAGGGCCAGAAGTGGGTAACTATTTTCATCAGACGCCGCTGAAATCCTCGCTGGGTACGGCGCTGGACGAACTGAAAATTGGCGGGCCAGTGAAAGGCACGCTGCATCTGGATATTCCGCTTGTTGGTGATGATGTCCGCGCCAGTGGCGACATCGCGCTGAATAATAACAGCCTGTATATCAAACCACTGGATACCACGATTAAGAATCTCACGGGTAAGTTCCGCTATGAAAACGGCAATTTACGCAGTGAAACACTACAGGCGAATTGGTTGAATCAGCCGATGGCGGTCAATTTCACGACGGAAGAGCAGGCGAAAGCGTTTCTGGTGAATGTGGGCTTGCAGGGCGACTGGCAGCCAGCGCTATTGCCCGGTATACCAGCATCGGCAAGTAAAGCCCTGTCTGGTACGGCTAACTGGAAAAGTACGGTTGCTGTCAACCTGCCGCACTCGGGTAAAACAACCTACGATGTTGATGTACAAGCTGATTTAAATAAAGTGAGTAGTCACTTACCTAATCCGCTAAATAAACCGGCTGGTGAGAACCTGCCGCTGGAGGTCAAAGCAAGCGGCGACCTGAATGGTTTTACTATGCAGGGGCGAGTGGGCAAAGATAACCGTTTCAATAGCCAATGGCTGCTGAAAGGCGACACCGTGACGCTGGCACGGGCAAGCTGGCAGAATGCGGCAGCAACGGCTCCGGCATTACCAGACGATTCCGCTTTGGAGCTTGATCTCCCGCCGCTGGATGCAGAAAGCTGGCTGGGGCTTTTGCCGTCGCTACGAACCTCGACGTCGGCGGAAGGGAAGAAAGCGCGTAGCTCTCTACGTTTCCCTGAGGCGGTGACGCTGCAGACGCCTGAGCTGCAACTGTTAGGACAGCAGTGGCACGATCTGGAAATTACGCGAAAAAATACGCTTGGCGGCAGTGAAGTGCAGGCGAAAGGACGCGAAATTGACGGAAAGGTTGAGATACCCAATCGTGGTATGTGGCGCAGCGACATTAATTATCTCTACTACAATCCTCAGTGGAAAGGTAATGAAGCGACCAATCCGGTGGCTCTGGCGGAGAAAAAATCACCGCTGAACGACCCAAGTATCAGCTTTGAAGACTGGCCGTCGCTGGCGGTTAACTGCCGTCAGTGTTGGATTATCGGGCAGAATATGGGACGTATTCAGGGAACGTTGTTGCCGGAGAAGGAGAAATTGACGCTGTCGGACGGCATTATTGATACAGGCAAAGCGCGCCTGACGGTAAACGGGTCCTGGCAGGAAAATGCAGAAGGTGTACGGACTGCACTAAAAGGCCGTCTGACGGGGGATAGCCTGGAACAGAATGCTAACTGGTTTGGCGTAGATTCACCGCTGAAGGCGGGGTCTTTCGATGTGGATTACGATTTATATTGGCGCGGTACGCCTTGGGCGCCGGATATTGCCAGCCTGAGCGGGATATTGCACACGCGCATTGGCAAAGGTGAAATAGCCGAGGTCGGTGCGGGTCAAGCTGGCCAATTACTGCGTTTATTGAGCTTCGATGCGCTGATGCGTAAGCTGCGGTTCGATTTTAGTGATACGTTTGGTCGTGGGTTCTACTTTGACTCGATTCGCAGCACTGCATGGATTAAAGACGGCGTGCTGCATACTGATGATATGCTGATCGACGGGCTGGAGGCGGACATCGCGATGAAAGGCGATCTCGACCTCGCTAAGCGACAGGTCAATATGGAAGCGGTTATCGCCCCGGAAATTTCTGCGACGGTGGGCGTAGCGACCGCATTTGCCGTCAATCCGGTTGTGGGAGCAGCGGTGTTTGCTGCCAGTAAAGTGTTAGCACCGCTATGGAACAAGATTTCGCTGATTCGCTACCAGATTTCCGGTAGCCTCGATCAACCAAAGATTCAGGAAGTGCTGCGTGAGCCGAACAATAAGAAAGGCGAATAATGCCGTTAGGGCAGCGCAGTGTACTCAGCCGATTATCTGATAAAGAGTGAAAAACTATGAGCCTTTCGTTTGTCAGTGAGCAGTTACTCACCGCCAACAAATTGAATCTTGACGATCTCGCCGCTGTGCTGGGGTCGCTTAATGAGCGCCGACTGGATTATGCCGACCTCTATTTCCAATCCAGCTATCATGAATCCTGGGTACTGGAAGATCGCATCATCAAAGACGGTTCCTATAACATCGATCAGGGTGTGGGTATCCGTGCGATTGACGGTGAGAAAACCGGGTTTGCATATGCCGATCAGATCACGCTGAACGCATTGCATCAGAGCGCGCAGGCAGCACGCAGTATTGTGCGAGAACAAGGCACCGGAACGGCACGCACGCTGGGTGAAGTATCGCACCGCGCGCTCTATCCGACATTGAATCCGCTGGATAGCCTGATGCGTGAAGATAAGATTGCGCTGTTGCAACGAGCGGATACGGTCGCACGCGCCGCCGATGCGCGAGTGCAGGAAGTGTCTGCCAGCTTGACCGGCGTGTATGAGCTGGTGCTGGTGGCTGCGACGGATGGCACGCTGGCGGCAGATGTGCGTCCGCTGGTTCGCTTGTCGATCAGCGTGCTGGTCGAAGCTGACGGTAAACGTGAGCGTGGTAGCAGCGGCGGCGGCACGCGTGGCGGCTATGAGTATTTCTGGGAAGTGACGGACGGTGAAGCTCGCGTTGACGCCTGGGCGAAAGAAGCGGTGCGCATGGCGATGGTTAACCTGTCGGCGGTGGCGGCACCCGCAGGGCCAATGCCTGTAGTGTTAGGCGCAGGTTGGCCGGGCGTTCTGCTGCATGAAGCGGTCGGTCACGGTCTGGAAGGCGACTTTAACCGTCGCGGTACGTCAGTATTCAGCGGACAGATGGGCAAACTTGTTGCGTCAGAACTGTGTACGGTGGTGGATGACGGTACGTTGAGTGGGCGTCGTGGTTCCCTCTCAATGGATGACGAAGGCGTTCCGGGGCAATACAACGTTCTGATCGAAAACGGCATTCTGAAAGGCTACATGCAGGACAAGCTGAATGCTCGTCTGATGGGCGTTGCGCCGACGGGTAACGGTCGCCGCGAGTCTTATGCGCATCTGCCGATGCCGCGTATGACAAACACCTACATGTTGGCTGGTAAATCGACGCCTGAAGAGATTATCTCCAGCGTCGAATACGGTCTGTATGCGCCAAACTTTGGTGGTGGTCAGGTTGATATCACCTCTGGCAAATTCGTCTTCTCGACATCCGAAGCCTATCTGATCGAAAAAGGGCGTATCACCACGCCAGTTAAGGGCGCGACGCTGATTGGCTCTGGCATTGAAGCGATGCAGCAGATCTCTATGGTCGGTAATGATCTGGCGTTGGATAAAGGCGTCGGCGTGTGTGGCAAAGAAGGGCAAAGCCTGCCAGTCGGCGTTGGTCAGCCTACGTTGAAGCTGGAAAGCCTGACTGTTGGCGGCACTGCGTAATTCGCTCAGATACCCTGAATTCCCTTTGAAACCGCGCTTTTATAAGCGCGGTTTTTTTTCCTCGCCTTGATCTTGCCGATAGCCTTGATATGTCAGGGCGACGTTTTTGAAGTATTCCGTCATGTAATTAATGCAGACTTGTACTTTCAGCGGCAGGTTGTCTTTGCGTGTGTAGAGCGCGTAGACCGGGCGTGGATCGGAGTGATAGCGGTTGAACAGAATTTCGATTTCGCCACGATTAATTTCGTCCACGATCCACATAATCGGAACATACGCGATACCGGCTCCGGCCTTGAGCCAGCGCACCAGCGTTTGTGGATCGTTGGTGACAAAGCGACCTTGTGGCGTGACGCGGGTCGAAATGCCTTCTGGGGCGATCAGCTCAAATTCGCTGTCGGGTCGAACGCTGTATTCCAGCCAGGAAAAATTCACCATATCTGCTGGCTTATCCGGCGTGCCGTGCTGCGCCAGATAGCTTTTCGCGGCACAGACCACCATCGGCATCGAGCCTAATCGCTTCGAAAATAGGCTGGAGTCCTGTAGTGCACCGACGCGGATAACGATATCCAATCCGTCGGCGATCAGATCGGGAGCGGGAATTCCGGTGACCAGATTGACGGATAAACCGGGATATTCCTTCAACATCACGGCAGTCATGGTGGACAACACATTCTGCGCCATGGTGGACGAGCTACCAATACGCAACGTGCCGATCGGCGTGTTGTTGAAGGCATAAAGCTGTTCGTGTACCTCATGCGCCTCATGCAGCATTCGACGACAGCCGTGATAGTAAATCTTCCCCGCCTCCGTCAGACCAATGCTGCGCGTACTACGGTTCAGCAGTTTAATCTGTAGTTCATCTTCGAGCTTGGTGACAGTCTGACTGACGGCGGAGACGCTCATCTGCAATTGACGGGCGGCGGCGGTAAAAGAACCAAATTCCACCACGCGGGCAAACACCGACATACTCTTTAGTCTTTCCATTATTCACTCTGGCTTAAAAGTGATTTAGATCACACTATGTAGATAAGGTGATAATAAGCATCCATAATATAGCCTATCCGATGATGCCGGGTGGAGCATTGTCCGCTCAAGACTCCCCAATAATTATTTATCTAATATATAGCCTAAATAATTCGAGTTGCAGGAAGGCGGCAAGCGAGGGAATCCCGATGAGCTTACACAGGTAAGTGATTCGGGTGAGTGAACGCAGCTAACGCACATGCAGCTTGAAGTATGACGGGTATAGAGTAATACGCTGATTTCCCATCGTTAGTCAGTCCCTGCTGGCATCGCTACTCATCAGTTTAACGTTATCTCATTCGCTGGCTGGCAGCCTGCGGGATGAGGCGCTTTTGTCTATGCTGAATGT
Source organism: Pectobacterium zantedeschiae (assembly GCF_004137795.1). Classification (GTDB taxonomy): domain Bacteria; phylum Pseudomonadota; class Gammaproteobacteria; order Enterobacterales; family Enterobacteriaceae; genus Pectobacterium; species Pectobacterium zantedeschiae. The sequence goes on along the minus strand of NZ_NWTM01000001.1, from coordinate 3,217,735 downwards.
CAGTATCAGACGACATAATTTACCATCCGGTAGCACACCTGCTTGCTACCGCTACCTAATAGAAAAAAGGAAAAGAGGATGAGTTCACTCCCGGTTATGGTGCTGTTCGGGTTGTCATTTCCCCCCGTATTTTTTGTCTTGCTGGTGTCGCTGACCCTGTTTTTTGTCGTGAACCGCCTGCTGCAACCGACGGGTATCTATGACTTCGTTTGGCATCCTGCGCTGTTTAACAGCGCGCTGTTCTGCTGCTTGTTCTATTTACTGTTCCGTTACGGTCTGTGAGGCGTCTGTGAAAAGTTTCTTTCTAACCTTGTTTAGGCAGCAGGCCGCACTGATCAAAAAATTGAGCCGCGTGGTCATCACGCTGGTCATTGTGCTGTGTGCGATTGTGGCCATTTTTCGTGTCTGGGCGTTTTATACCGAATCACCCTGGACGCGTGATGCCAAGTTTACGGCTGATGTGGTGGCGATCGCCCCGGACGTCAGTGGATTACTGACTGACGTTCGCGTCACCGACAATCAGTTGGTTAGTAAAGGTGATGTACTGTTTGTCATCGACCAGCCGCGTTACCACCAGGCCGTGGCGCAGGCGGAAGCGGATGTTGCTTACTATCAGGCGCTAGTGACGGAAAAACGCCGGGAGTCAGGACGTCGTGCTCGGCTGGGCGTCAGCGCGATGTCACAGGAAAATATCGATCAGTCCAGTAATGCGTTAGAAACCGCAACGCACCAGCTTGCTAAATCGCAGGCGGTATTGTCACTGGCGAAACTGGAGCTGGAGCGTACCGTGGTGCGTGCCCCTGCCGACGGCTGGGTCACCAACCTGCATGTGCAGAGCGGTGAGTTCATCGAACGCGGGAATACAGCGGTAGCGCTGGTGAAGAAGGATTCGTTTTACCTGCTGGCGTACATGGAAGAGACCAAACTTGAGGGCGTTCGCCGTGGCTATCGTGCAGAAATCACCCCGCTGGGTAGCGAAAAGATATTTTACGGTACGGTCGATAGCGTGGCGGCTGGGGTAAATAACAGCAGCAACAGTGCGAATACTAAAGGCCTGGCTAATGTAGATTCTAATCTGGAGTGGGTGCGTTTAGCGCAGCGCGTTCCGGTAAAAATTCGTCTCGATCGTCAAATGGGTGACCTCTATCCGGCTGGCACGACGGCGACTGTGGTGATTACTGGCGAGCACGTCAACAATGACAAAAAACCGTCGCCACTCATTCGCTTGCTTTATCGCCTGCGTGAGTTTGGCTAAGTGAGACGATGATGAAAACCTCGTCGTTGACAGGATCTATGTTCTTTACGACACCGAAATTTGCGCGCCTTCGCTTTGCTTTCAAACTGAGTTTTGCGATTGTGCTGTCCCTGTTTCTAGGGTTCCACCTACAGTTAGAAACCCCGCGCTGGTCGGTTCTGACGGCGGCGATTGTCGCTGCTGGCCCGGCATTCGCTGCGGGCGGTGAGCCGTTTTCGGGTGCGATTCGCCATCGTGGCATATTGCGAATTATCGGAACTTTTATCGGCTGTATTGGTGCCCTTGTCATTATTATTGCCACCGTTCGTGCGCCTGTGGTTATGCTGATGCTGTGCTGTATTTGGGCTGGCCTTTGCACCTGGGTTTCCTCACTGGTTAAAGTCGAAAACGCCTATGTTTTCGGGCTGGCGGGCTATACCGCGCTGATTATTATTGTGTCGACGCAGGGAACGCCGCTGCTGACGCCGCAGTTTGCCGTGGAGCGCTGTAGCGAGATTGTGCTGGGTATCGTCTGTGCCATTCTGGCCGATTTACTGTTCTCACCACGTTCGATCAAGCAGGATGTTGACCGCAGCATCGGTGAACTGCTGGTGGATCAGTATCGGTTACTGCAACTCAGCATGAGTGGTGCGGAAAAAGAAGCGATAGACGCGGCATGGCACGCACTGGTGCGTAAAACGACCGCGCTAAGCGGTATGCGCAGTAGCCTGATGCTGGAGTCCTCGCGCTGGCAGAACAGCAATCGCCGCTTAATGTCGTTACATACGCAATCGCTCACGATGATCACTCAGTCGTGTGAAACTTACCTGATTTTGCAGGATGCACCGACCCCTGTAAAAAGCAGCCTGAAGCTGGTGTTGGAGCAGCCTGTTGAGTCGTTCCGTGATGTGCATGGTCGTGTGAAAGCATTGCGCCACTTGATCGCGGCTGACAGCCGTGATGTGCCGCCAACACTGATCGACTGGGTTGGTGCGGCGACGCGTTATCTGCTGATGGCGAAGGGTGTGCAGACCAACGGACGCATCAATACGATAGAAGCTGACGTGCTGAACAGCGATGTAGAAATTAAAGCTCCTTCAGCGGAAACCCACCATGCCATGATCAACGGCTTACGCACAGGTGTAGCGACGGCGCTAGGCTGCCTGTTTTGGCTCAGTACCGGCTGGACGTCTGGCAGCGTGTGTATGGTAATGATTGCGGTGGTGACATCGCTTGCCATGCGTTTGCCGAATCCACAGATGATGGCGAAAGATTTTCTTTTTGGGACAATCTACGCGCTGCCATTGGGGGCGCTGATGTTCATGTTTATCATGCCATCGACGCAGCAAAGTATGCTGCTGCTGTGCTTGAGTCTGGGGGCAATGGCTTTCTTTCTCGGGCTTGAAGTACAAAAACGTAGGTTGGGTTCGCTGGGCGCATTGGCCAGTACGATCAATATTCTGGTGTTGGACAACCCGATGACGTTCAACGTCAGCCAGTTTCTGGACAGCGCGATCGGTCAGATCATCGGCTGTTTCCTGGCGCTGATGGTGATCCTGCTGATCCGGGATAACACCAAGGCGCATACTGGGAGAACGTTGTTGAACCGCTTTGTGTATGGCGCGGTTTCGGCGCTGACCACCAACAGGGCGCGGCGCAAGGAGAATCACCTGCCTGCGCTGTACCAACAGCTGTTCCTGCTGCTGAACCGTTTCCCTGACGACATTGCCAAATATCGCCTCGCACTGTGGCTGATCATCATGCACCAACGTCTGAGAACGCTGGATATCCCGCAAAACGCGGCGCTGTCTGCCTTTCATCGTCAGATTCGTGCGACGGCGGAGCAGGTGATTTCAGCCCGACGCGATACTACACGCAGCCGCTATTTTACGCAGTTGCTGGATGAGCTTGAGCGCTATCAGCAGATGCTGACAGAACAGCAGCTTCCACCGAGCGTGACTGCGCCCGTGGGGCGATTGACTGGAATTCTGCGTGATTATCAGCATGCGCTGAGCAACTAATCATCAGTGGATGAGGCGGTGCAGCCACCTAACGATTAATCCGAGAGTGGCGCAGGTCGTGCCCATCACTCCTATACTGAATTATCCATAGCTTCTCTCAGAACGTCATGAGATATGACCATTTTCAGGAGGTAACACGATGTCAGGACACCATTTGCAGGATCATGAACTGTTTAAAACGGGCTACTTCGTTGCGGGGAAATGGCAGCAGGGCGGAACCACTTTCGAGGTGGTGAATCCGGCGACGGGCGAGTCTATTGCCAGCGTAGCGAAAGCAGGAAAGAAAGAGACGCAGGCCGCGATTGACGCGGCCCATGCCGCATTCCCTGCCTGGAAGCGTAAAACCGCGAAGGAACGTTCTGAAATTCTGTATCGCTGGTACGAGTTGATTCTGGAGAATAAACGCTATCTGGCGGAGTTGATGACCGCCGAGCAGGGCAAGCCGGTGCAGGAAGCTGAAGGCGAAGTCGTTTACGCGGCGAATTTCATCCAGTGGTTTGCTGAGCAGGGAAAGCGGGCCAACGGTGAGATTATTCCGCCTGCTAAACCTGGATCGAAGATTTATGCCACACGTGAACCCGTAGGAGTTGTTGTCGCTATTACACCGTGGAATTTTCCGTTGGCGATGTTAACGCGTAAGTTAGGGCCAGCGTTGGCGGCAGGGTGTACGGGGGTTATCAAACCCGCGAATAATACGCCGCTGTCTGCGTTTGCGCTGCTGGCACTGGCGCAGCAGGCGGGTGTGCCGGATGGCGTCCTCAACGGCGTCGCGGGCGATACGCAGGCGATAAGCGATACCGTCATGGCGAGCGATAAAGTGCGAAAAATTTCCTTCACCGGCTCAACGGCGGTAGGGAAAACGCTGGTGCGCAACGCGGCCGATACCATGAAGAAAGTGTCGATGGAACTGGGCGGCAACGCGCCTTATATCGTGTTTGATGATGCGGATATTCAGGCCGCAGTGAAAGGCGCGATCGCTAACCGCTTCCGTAACGCCGGCCAAGTTTGCGTCAGTGCCAACCGGTTTTATATTCAGGATGGCGTCTACGATGAGTTTGTTTCCCAGCTTGCTGAAGAAGTGAAAAAGCTGAAGGTTGGCAATGGTATGGATGACGGCGTTGAGCTCGGCCCACTGATCGATGATGCTGCTGTTGAGAAGGTGGAAAAACACGTCAATGACGCAGTGAAAAAAGGCGGTAAGGTGCTGGTTGGTGGCAAACGGCACAAGCTGGGCCACAGCTTTTTCGAACCGACAGTGATTGTTGACGCTGATGAGGCGATGCTGCTTGCGCAGGAAGAAACCTTTGGTCCTGTCGCGCCGTGTTTTCGTTTCAAAACGGAAGAAGAGGTGATCGAACGCGCTAACAATACGCCGTTTGGTCTGGCCGCTTACTTCTACAGCCAGAATTTGCAGCGTGTGTTCCGCGTAGCAGAAGCGCTGGAAAGCGGCATGATTGGCATTAACGAATGTGCCGTTTCGACTGAACTTGCTCCCTTTGGCGGTGTGAAAGAATCGGGGCTAGGTCGTGAAGGTTCTGTGCTGGGGCTGGACGAGTTTCTGGAAGTGAAAACCTGGCATCTGGGCGGTCTGTGATCTGAATGAATGTCGCGATCTGAATTGATCGTGAACGCAATGAGATACAGGTAATCCACGGGATGAGCGAGTCATATACTCCTCATCCCGTTATCGCCATTAATCTATGGTTTCAGCTAGCTCACGCAGATACTGGAAGATCTGACGAGTGGCTTTGGGTGGTTTGTTCGCGGCTTTCTCTTTCTGTGCATTGCGCACCAGAGAACGCAACTGCTGACGGTCGGCATGTGGATACAGCGCCAGAATCTCTGGAACCACATCGTCGCCCTCAGCAATCAGACGGTCACGCAGCTGTTCCAGTTTGTGGAATAACGCCACCTGCTGATTATGACGGTTATTCAGCTTATCCAGTGCGATTTGGATCGGTTCTGGATCGCGAGCACGCAGCATTTTACCAATCAGCTGTAGCTGACGGCGGCGGCCTTCTTTCTTAATCCGCTGCGCCAGTTCTACCGCCGCACGCAGATCGTCATCTAACGGGATCTTCTCCAGGGCATTTTTACCCAGATCAACCAGTTCCGCACCGAGATCTTTCAGCACTTCGGCGTCACGCTTTATTTCGCTTTTACTGACCCAGATAATTTCATCATCTTCGTCGTCTTCTTGATTATCCGGGACGTCGTTCAGCCAGTCTTCGGGTTTTTGCTTCATGGTTGGCTCCTAAAAAGTGTCCAGGAGCAATTCTTAACGCTACGCGTAGCGGCTCCGGGATGGTGAACAGCGTGCCCACCAGAAAAAAAGAGGCTGATACTAACAGGTTTGGGCTTTGTGCGAAATTGTCCGTAGATCCTGTTAGACTAGAAAACATTATGCTACACCTTTTTATGCTCGTCATACTTCAAGTTGCATGTGTGTTGGCTACGTGAAGTATTTAGAGTATACCCCCTTCGTGCTTGCTTGCGGGGATGATGATGGTGAGCTTTCTTCCACTCATTATGGCAGAACAATGACGATAACTACTCAGGTTGCAGAGCAGCGTAAAGCGCTGGAACTCGCGGTTGCTCAGGCGCTGGAACTGGCGCGTGCCGGTTCTGATGCGGCAGAAGTCGCGGTGTCAAAAACGACGGGCATTAGCGTCAGTACCCGTTATGGTGACGTTGAAAATGTTGAATTCAATAGCGATGGTGCATTGGGCATCACGGTTTATCACCAACAGCGTAAAGGTAGCGCATCGTCTACCGATCTCAGCCCAGATGCGATAGCACGTACTGTACAAGCCGCACTGGATATTGCGCGCTATACCTCTGTCGATCCTTTTGCTGGCCCGGCGGATCGCGATCTTCTGGCGTTTGATGCGCCTGATCTGGATCTGTTCCATCCGACCGAGCTGGATGCGGATCGTGGCATTGAGTTAGCCGCTCGCGCAGAGCAAGCTGCACTACAGGCTGACAAGCGTATCACCAACACCGAAGGCGGCAGCTTTAACAGTCACTATGGCGTTAAAGTGTTCGGTAATAGCCACGGCCTACTGAAAAGCTACTGCTCCAGCCGTCATTCCATGTCCAGCTGTGTGATTGCTGAAGTGAATGGCGATATGGAACGGGATTATGCATACACCGTTGGCCGTGCGCTGGAAGATTTGCGTAGCCCTGAATGGGTGGGCGAAGAGTGCGCGCGCCGGACGTTATCGCGCCTGTCACCGCGTAAACTGCCAACCATGCAGGCGCCGGTGATGTTTTCTGCGGAAGTGGCGACGGGCCTGTTTGGTCATTTGGTTGGTGCCATCAGCGGCGGCAGCGTTTACCGTAAATCCACCTTCCTGCTGGATAAACTGGGTCAGCAGATTCTGCCAGAGTGGCTGACGATTGAAGAACAGCCGCATCTGCTGAGAGGGCTGGCCTCTACGCCGTTCGATAGCGAAGGTGTACGGACGCAGGCGCGTGAAATTGTGAAGGCTGGTGTGTTGCAGACATGGCTGATGACGAGCTACTCCGCACGTAAACTGGGGATGCAGAGTACCGGCCACGCTGGCGGTATCCATAACTGGCGGATTGCCGGACAAGGTTTGGATTTCAACGGTATGTTGAAACAGATGGGCAAAGGCCTGTTGGTGACTGAACTGATGGGACAAGGTGTGAGCGGTGTAACGGGGGATTATTCCCGCGGGGCATCCGGCTTCTGGGTCGAAAACGGCGAAATTCAGTATCCGGTCAGCGAGATTACGATCGCGGGTAACCTGAAAGACATGCTGCGTAATATTGTGACGGTAGGGAACGATATCGAAACCCGAAGCAATATCCAGTGTGGTTCTGTGTTGCTACCAGAGCTGAAAATCGCAGGGGAATAAATCTGGCCTACATTGAGTAACCGTCGCCGTCGGCAGTGTCCGACGGCTGTTACTCTATAGCATTTCTCTGGCTTAGCTGTGGTACTCGCCTGCGGCTTCTGGCTGATAGAGTAGTTCTAATACTTCAATTCGCGTTTCTTCACCGTTTGGCAACTGCCAGGTGATCGCGTTTCCCACATGCATTCCCAATAGTGCTGCGCCCAGCGGAGCCATCACCGACAGTGGTTCTTTACTGTCCTTCACCGCAGCTGGATACACCAGTGTGCGGATATGCTCTTCGTTGGTATTCAGATCGCGGAAACGCACCCGACTATTCATGGTGACGACATGTGAGGGAATCGATGCTGAAGGCAGGATTTCTGCCCGATCCAGTTCCTCATTCAACGCCTGTGCAATATCGCTGTCCGCAAAAGCGGGCTGCTCCAATAACATATCTAGACGTTCTGCATCCAATTCACTGATTGTCAGGTTAGGTTTCTTCATACTCCTCTCCAGTTGATGTTTTCTGATGATATAAAAATAACCCCCCGCGCCCAGAGGAGCAGGGGGTATAAGAAAATATGATATTAGGGATAGTAGGAGGTTCGGAAGGGAAAGTGAAGCACTAAGGTCTACAGATAGCCTGCTAAGGAAATAGCTAGTCTTCGTCGAACCCAGATTCGAATAGGTCGATAACGGCAGAAAGCGCCTGTGCTTCATCTGGGCCAGTGGCTTCTACCTCTATAAGGCGCCCTTTGGCCGAGTCCAACATCAGCATGGCAATCACGCTACTTGCCTCTGCTTCGGTGCCGCTATCGTTACGCAGTATCACTTCCGCATCAAAGCTCTGTACGAGTTCGAACAGCTTCATCGCTGGGCGAGCATGCATACCCAGCTTGTTTTTGATTTCAACCGTTTGGCGGACTGTCATAGGTTACCTGACTGTGCTGGTTTGCCGACTATCACGAGGGTTTCCGTTTTTCCAGCGTACGGTGGCGTGACTGTACGTTCTTACCGCGTGAGCGGAAATAGTCCGCTAACTGCTCCGCGATATACACCGAACGGTGTTTCCCGCCAGTACAGCCAATAGCGACAGTCAGATAGCTACGGTTATTGGTTTCCAGCATTGGCAGCCACAGTTCGAGATAGCTACGAGTCTGGTAGATGAAATTGTGAACTTCGGTATGCCTGTCGAGGAAGGATGCAACGGGCTTATCCAGACCGGTCATCGGGCGCAGTTTCGGATCCCAGTGCGGGTTCGGCAGGAAGCGCACGTCAAAGACGTAATCCGCATCGATAGGAATACCGTGCTTGAAGCCGAACGATTCGAACACCATCGTGAGTTCGCGCTCTCGTTTGCCGAGCAGTCGCGTACGCAGCATTTCGGCCAGTTCGTGCACCGACATCTCTGAGGTGTCAATAATCAGATCGGCACGTGAACGCAGCGGTTCCAGCAGGTCACTTTCTTCATCAATCGCGCTTTCCAGAGACAGATTCTTGCTGGACAGCGGATGCAGGCGACGGGTATCGCTGTAGCGACGGATTAACGTATTGCGATCGGCATCCAGAAACAGTAATTGGGGCGAGAAGCTTGGTGGCAGTTGCTCCATGGCATGCTCAAAGATTTCCGGTGATTCCGGCATATTGCGCACGTCAATGCTGACCGCTGCGGAAATGTTCCGTGCCGCAAGCGTATGAGCCAGTTCTGGCAGCAACACCACGGGTAGATTATCTACGCAGTAGAACCCCATATCTTCCAATGCGCGCAGGGCGACAGATTTCCCTGAACCTGAGCGACCACTGACAATCATCAGCACCATCTGACGACTCCCCTCTGGCAATGTGATGGCGAATTTTCATTGCCGCTGTTTTTATAAAGTGATGTATAGCTAAAAAAATGACGGCTTAGCGCACGGATTGCAAGCATTCTCTGACGCTACCGCGAATTGCCCGTCATCGTGAATATGGCGATTAACCGGCTTCCGTCATAATCTGGTACAGCTCTTCATCGCTTTGCGCCGCACGCAGGCGTCGGCAAACCGTTTTATCCGCCAGCCGCTTGGCAACAAGCGACAGGGTGTGCAAATGGGTTTTACATTGTTCAGCCGGAACCAGCAAGGCAAAAAGTAGATCAACGGCCTGATTATCAATGGCATCGAAAGCGATCGGTTGCTCTAACTGGATGAAAACACCGATGGCCCCCAGCGCATTATCGTCTTCCAGCTTACCGTGAGGAATGGCAATGCCACCGCCGATTCCCGTGCTGCCCATACGTTCCCGGGTGAGGATAGCATCAAAGATAATCTGCGAAGGAATGTTAAGCTGCCTGGCGGCCAGCTCACTGATAATTTCCAATGCCCGTTTCTTACTCTGGCAGTGGACGGTGCTTCGGGTGCACTCAGGACGTAATACGGTGCTGAGTTGCAATACAGAATCGTGGCTCATTTTATTTTCACTTAACGACGCTTTCACTTCTGGTGATCCCGACCCACCCGATGAGTGGGCCGAGTTTGTTCCTTTGCCAAACGGCAAAGGAGAAAATTAGTGCTGTTTAAGTTTATCTTTATGCTTATTGAGCTGTCTCGCCAGCTTATCAATCAATAAATCTATCGCGGCGTACATATCTTCCGCTTCAGAGGTTGCATGCAGCTCTCCACCATTAACATGGAGCGTGGCCTCGGCAATTTGCTGAACTTTTTCCACTCTCAATACCACATTGACCTGATTAATCCGGTCAAAATACTGCTCTAATTTGGCAAACTTGCCATTCACAAAATCACGCAGCGGTTCAGTGATCTCGATGTGGTGTCCGGTAATGTTGAGCTGCATAGTGTCTTCCTTCTCTGTTGAGATCAAATCAGTTGTTTACGCTGATTTGATGGTGGGATAGATAAAGACTCTCGGTATTTTGCAACGGTACGGCGCGCTACGATGATGCCTTGATCGGAGAGCAAGGCGGTCAGCTTGCTATCGCTGAGTGGCTTCGCGGGGTTTTCTGCCGCAATAAGCTTCTTCACCAGCGCGCGAATTGCCGTTGACGAGGCTTCTCCGCCGCTATCGGTATTTACGTGGCTGGAGAAGAAATATTTTAGCTCAAAAATGCCGCGTGGACTGTGCAGGAACTTCTGTGTCGTCACGCGTGAGATGGTGGACTCATGCATATCCACCGCCTGAGCGATGTCTGCCAGTACCATCGGCTTCATGAATTCTTCACCCTGCTCGAAGAAATTCTGCTGCTGCTCGACGATACAGCGGGTGACTTTTAGCAGTGTGTCATTACGACTTTCCAGGCTCTTGATGAGCCAACGCGCCTCTTGCAGGTTACTGCGGATAAATTGCCCGTCACTGTCGTTGCGTGCACTATTACCCAGCGCCGCATACTGCTGGTTAATCTGCAAGCGGGGAACGCTATCGGTGTTCAGTTCAACGGCCCAGACTCCCTGAACTTTGCGCACCAGTACGTCAGGGATCACGTATTCGGATTCACCCGTGTTGATCGACTGCCCTGGGCGTGGATCGAGCGATTGGATCAGCGCCAGCGCTTCTTTCAGCACTTCTTCTTTCAGACGAGTAATGCGTATCAGGCTGCGGAAATCATGGTTAGCTAACAGATCGAGATGATCGCTGACGATCAGGCGAGCTTCGGCCAGACGTGGGGTGCTATCGGCGAATTGGGAAAGCTGTACCAGCAGGCAATCACGCAGATCGCGGGCAGCAACGCCTACGGGATCGAAGCGCTGCACGCGCTTAAGTACGGCCTCGACTTCTTCCAGCGTCACGTCATCGTCACCAATGCTGTCGAGGATGTCCTCTAGCGGCACGGTCAGGTAGCCAGTGTTGTCTACCGCATCGACGATAGAGGTCGCGATGGCTGCGTCGGTGTCTGAAAACGGGGTTAGCTCAACCTGCCACATCAGGTAATCCTGAAGTGTTTGCGTAGTTTCGCCTTGATAAATAGGCAGTTCTTCATCGCGATAGTCGGTGCCGGTGCCCGACGGTGTGCCTGCGGAGTAGATTTCATCCCAGGTGGCATCGAGCGGCAATTCTTCCGGCATATCTCTTTGTTCAAGGGCTTCACCGGTGTCCAGAGAATCGCTGTCTGCCTTTTCAAATGACTCGATTTCGTCGTGCTGATCCGTTTGTTCGAGCAACGGATTGCTTTCCAGCGCCAGTTGAATCTCCTGTTGCAATTCAAGCGTGGACAGTTGCAACAGGCGGATCGCCTGTTGGAGCTGTGGAGTCATGGCCAGTTGCTGGCTAAGCCTGAGTTGCAAACCTTGCTTCATAAATCGCGCTAACGTCCCATAAGTACTACAAAGAAAAAATATTACCCTATCAGAGTCGGAAGCCTTCGCCCAGATAGACGCGTTTCACCTGTTCATCGGCCAGAATATCGGTCGGTGAACCGTGGGCGATCAGGTTGCCCTGACTCACGATATAGGCTCGTTCACAGACATCAAGCGTTTCGCGGACGTTATGATCGGTAATCAACACGCCAAGCCCGCTGTCACGCAGATGCTCAATGATTTTTTTAATATCCAGTACGGAGATCGGGTCTACGCCCGCAAATGGTTCATCCAACAGGATGAATTTAGGATTTGCTGCCAGCGCACGAGCAATCTCTACGCGGCGTCTTTCCCCACCGGACAGTGATTGTCCCAGACTATCGCGCAAATGAATAATATGGAATTCTTCCATCAGTTCATTAGCACGATCTTCCTGCTGCTCGGTCGTCAGATCTTTACGGATCTGTAACACCGCCATCAGGTTGTCATAGACGCTTAAGCGACGGAAAATAGAGGCTTCCTGCGGTAGATAGCCGATGCCGCGCAGGGCGCGTTCGTGCAGGGGAAGCAGGCTGATGTCATCGTCGTCAATAACGATGCGTCCTTCATCACGCGGGACGATACCGACAACCATGTAAAATGTGGTGGTTTTACCAGCACCGTTCGGCCCGAGCAGGCCGACGATTTCACCAGAATTGACGGTGAGGCTGACGTTTTCCACGACCTTACGGCCTTTGTACGCCTTGGCCAAATTTTCTGCGGTTAATGTTGCCATAACTTATTCAGTGACCCGTGGTTGCGGTTGTTGAGAACGAGAAGGCTGGCTCTTGTTCTCTTTCTCCTGAAGCTGAGAAGGGACTAACACCGTTGTCACACGTTTTCCTTTATCGCTGGTCGCTTCCATCTGCTGCTGTTTCACCAGATAGGTGATGCGATCGCCTTTTACATTACTGTCCTGCTGTTCCAGATAAGCATCACCTGTCAGCACCAGAAAGTCTTTGGCCAGTTCATAGCGGATTTTTTGCGCGTGACCTTTTACCGGTTTGCCATTGTCCTGCATCTGGTAGAACGTCACGGGGTTACCGTAACCTTCCACGACTTCACTGCCTTGCGTGCCCTGTGGACGCGTCACGACGACCTTGTCGGCCTTCACTTCAATCGTCCCTTGCTTAACAACAACATTGCCGGTGAACGTCACCGTGTTACCCTGCATATCCAGGGATTGCTGTGCTGAATCAATGTGAATTGGTTGGTTGCTATCACCCGTGACGGCAAAAGCGGAAACGCTGACGGCGAACAGCGAGCTGGCGATCAGGGTGTTACGCATCAGGTTATTGGTTTTGGATTTCATAAGAGGTTTTTACCTTTTCGATCAACTCGGCCGTTTTGTTACGCAGATTTCCGCGCATTTTCATTCCGCTTGAGGTAAAGCTGGTGCCGTACAGGGTGACTTCATCATCGGAAGAGACGTCCTGCGTGACCAGATTCACCTGGGCATTATTCGTTGTGACGCGCTGAAGCTGTGCGTCCTTCGTCAGGCTATTCACCTCGACGTGGCCGTACAGATAGAGCATCTTGTCTTTTGTCAGCTTGGCGCGATCGGCGCGTACTGACCAGGTTGCTGTGCCTTGCTCGTTGAATAGCGTGGCAACAGGGGTTGTAAACCAACTCAACTGTTCGTCGTTGAAATACTCTGCTTTTTCCGAAATCAGTCTGTAGCTCAATTTACCAGCAGGGCTATATACCTGTGTGTCGGTCTTTTCGCTGGTATAGACTGGTACAGCGGGATCGTTGGCATCCGGTGTCGTTACCGTGTTGTCATCCGCAATATTCCAGCCGATGAGGATAAGCACTAATAGTGCCAGAAAAGCGGTTAGCCAACGTTTGGTTTTACTCATATTGACAACCCTTTGGCATGCTCCAGCTTGTCCTGCGCAAACAGAATCAAATCACACAGCTCACGTACTGCACCACGTCCTCCCGCAATGCGGGTGACATAATCTGCGCGCGGTAACAGCAGCGGGTGCGCATCTGCCACGGCAACGCTCAGCCCGACCTGTGCCATCACTGGCCAGTCGATCATATCGTCGCCAATATACGCGACCTGATTTGCTGTTACTGACAGTTTATCTAACAGATCGTTGAAGGCCAAAACCTTATCCGATTGCCCCTGATAAAGATGGTTAATACCTAGCGTTTTACAGCGATCTTCCAGCAATTTTGCGGAACGTCCGGTAATGATGGCAACCTCAATGCCTGATGTCAGCAAGCAGCGAATGCCATAGCCATCACGGACGTTAAAGGCTTTCAGCTCTTCGCCGTGGTTACCCATGTAAATCAGACCATCGGACATCACGCCGTCAACGTCGCAGATTAACAGGCGAACTTCACGGGCTTTATCCAGTACCTGTTGATCGACAGGCCCATAACAGGTATCGGTTTGCGCCCTGGTTTCACTCATTCACAATTATCCTTTCTTTTTAAACCACGCCAGCCCGCAACATATCGTGCATGTGGACAATACCGACCAGACGATCGTTTTCTGCCACTAGCACTGAGGTGATGTGGCGCGACTGCATCAGGTTAAGTGCGTCTACCGCCAGCGTTTGCGGTGCGACCCGGATGCCGCCTGCGGTCATCACATCAGCAATGCGCGCGCTGTTCAAGTCTATATTCATGTCGAAGATACGGCGCAGGTCACCATCGGTGAAGATGCCCTGAATTTTCATATCCGCCTCGCAGATTACCGTCATACCCAGATTTTTGCGCGTAATTTCCACCAGCGCATCACGCAGCGAGGCATCGTGTGGGACATGGGGAATCTCGTCGCCTGAATGCATGATATCGCTGACGCGCAGTAAAAGTTTGCGGCCGAGTGCGCCACCGGGGTGCGAGAGGGCGAAATCTTCGGCGGTAAAGCCGCGAGCCTGTAGTAAGGCAACGGCCAGCGCATCGCCCATGACCAGCGTTGCCGTGGTGCTGGTGGTGGGGGCCAGACCGAGTGGGCAGGCTTCCTGTGGGACGTGGACGCACAGGTGAATATCTGCCGCTTTACCCATCGTACTTTCTGGTGCGCCAGTCATGCAGATCAGGAACACTTTCTGGCGTTTCAGAACGGGAATCAGCGAGAGGATTTCATGCGATTCGCCAGAATTAGAAATGGCGATCACGATATCATGCGGTGTCACCATGCCGAGGTCGCCGTGGCTGGCTTCGCCCGGATGAACAAAAAAAGCGGGGGTGCCGGTGCTGGCGAAAGTTGCGGCAATTTTGCAACCGATATGGCCAGATTTGCCCATTCCCATCACGACCACTTTGCCCTGGCAGTGAAAGATCTTTTTGCAGGCGATGGCAAAATTGTCGTCAATGTACTGGTCTAATTGCGCAAGCCCATCGCGTTCGATACTTAATACCTGCTTGCCCGCCTGCTGGAAGTCGAAATCTGGCTGTAGTCTATGTTCGGATAGTGCACGGTCAGACTGCTGTTTTAGGTGAGCGTCTTGTTCAAACTGTGACATACCAATAGTCCTGATTATGATGAAAAACGGAACAACGTAATTATGAAAAACAGAACAACACTGCAAGGTAGGCGATAAACGCGCAGCATAATAATGCGCCGGCGCCCTGTCCTATACGGCGTTTTTTGCTGAGGCAGAGTGCAGTTAACAGCACGCTTGCCGCCAGCATGACCCAATAGTCGCGTTGAAAAATCTGAGGGTTCAGTGCGCCCGGCGAGAGCAGCGCGGGAACGCCCAGAACAATCGCGATATTAAAAATGTTCGAGCCAATCAGGTTACCCAACGCGATATCATCTTCTTTCTTCAACGTCCCGACGATAGCGGTAGCGAGCTCCGGTAAGCTGGTGCCAATTGCCAATATCGTCAGTCCGATAGTCAATTCGCTGATATCGAAGTAGCGCGCAATGACGGTGGCGTTATCCACTACCATACGGGCAGCCATGGGTAAAATAATCATGCCGAGAATCAGCCACAGTACGGCAACCATCTGATTACTGTCGTCCTGCGGAAGTTCCGCCAATTGTTCCCGAGTCAGGCTATCACCGCCTTCCTGCTGTGCTTGTTGTGCCATGCGAAGTATCAACACCAGACACAGAATGGCGGCAAAGAGCAGCAGCATGCCGTCGGCACGGCTCAGGTAACTATCATGCAGTAAAACGCCACACAATAAAGTGACGGACAACATGAGAGGCAATTCCCGGCGGAGTATGGCCGAATGTACTGTGAGTGGGCGAATGAGCGCAGCGCTGCCGAGAATGAGTAAAATATTGGTGATGTTGGAGCCGATAACATTACCGACCGCCATATCATTCTGATCGTTTAAAGCGGCGGTAACAGAGACAACCAGCTCAGGTAGCGAGGTGCCGAAGCCAACAATGGTGATACCGATGACGAAAGGCGGTAAACCGAGGGAACGTGCAAGCACGGCGGCGCCATAGACAAGACGATCGGCACCGTAGACCAGTAGTAGCAAACCAACGAACAAGAGTAGTGTTGCAAAAAGCATGCAGCGTCCTTTAATAGGATATATACCCGTCATACTTCAAGCCGCAGGTGCGTTGGCAATACTCGGCTCATTTCTGAGCCTCGCCTTGGCAGGCCGTCTTCCTGCAACTCGAATTATTTAGTGTATAATCACCGGCTTGTTGTCGAATAAGTCAGTATTTCTGGCCGGATTTCGCACAAAAAGCATTTTTCTGTGATGAGTGCTAATTCTGACGGTGCTTGGCGAAAAAGTAAAACCTGTCGCGATAAGTAAAACCAGGTAACGGTTTATGCCGCCATTTTGGACAAGAACTTACGGTAAGTTTTTGTAAAACTCTCACCCTGATGAAAGTCAGCCGTTAGGCTGGAGTGAAAGACCTCTATAAGCGTACTGATTGGTAAGGAATGGAAATAATGAACCATGAGGCAACTAATCTGGTTGAGATCCGTGGTCTTAGCTTTCGTCGCGGAGAGCGAGAGATTTTTACGGATATCACGCTGAACGTGCCTAAAGGCAAGGTCACTGCGATCATGGGACCTTCCGGGATCGGCAAAACGACGTTGTTGCGTTTGATTGGCGGGCAACTACCGCCGGACAGTGGCGAAATTTGGTTTGATGGCGAGAATATCCCCGCGCTATCCCGCAGCGAACTGTACAACGCGCGCAAGAAAATGAGCATGTTGTTTCAGTCCGGCGCATTATTCACCGATTTGAACGTGTTTGATAATGTCGCCTGGCCGCTGCGTGAACATACCCAATTGCCGGAATCGCTGCTGCGTAGCATCGTTATGATGAAGCTGGAAGCGGTAGGGTTACGTGGGGCTGCCGAGCTGATGCCCGCGGAACTTTCCGGCGGCATGGCGCGGCGCGCGGCGCTGGCGAGAGCCATTGCGCTCGATCCTGAACTGATTATGTTTGATGAGCCTTTTGTCGGGCAGGATCCGATCACGCTGGGGACGCTGGTGAAGCTCATCGACGAATTGAATCACGCACTGGGTGTGACCTGCATTGTGGTTTCTCACGATGTGCCGGAGGTGATGAGCATTGCTGATTATGCGTATATCGTGGCCGACAAACGGGTGGTTGCGGAAGGGACGGCAGATCAACTCAGAGCGAATAATGACCCGCAGGTTCGTCAGTTCCTGGATGGCATCGCCGACGGACCAGTGCCTTTCCGTTTTCCAGCGGGTGACTATAAAACGTCGCTGCTAGGCTCAGGGGGTTAACACAGTCATGTTATTACGGACGTTGGCGTCGTTAGGGCGTCAGGGCATTTCCGCCAGTGCCTCGTTTGGGCGCGCGGGGCTGATGTTGTTTAATGCGCTGGTGGGTAAACCCGAATTCAGAAAACAGTGGCCGCTGTTGGTGAAACAACTTTACAGCGTTGGCGTGCAGTCGTTGCTTATCATCATGGTTTCCGGCCTGTTCATCGGTATGGTGCTGGGGTTACAGGGTTATATCATCCTGACAACTTACAGCGCCGAGGCGAGTTTGGGCATGATGGTGGCGCTGTCGCTGCTGCGAGAGCTTGGTCCGGTGGTGACGGCACTGCTGTTCGCCGGGCGTGCTGGGTCCGCGTTGACGGCGGAAATTGGACTGATGAAAGCAACCGAGCAGCTTTCCAGCATGGAGATGATGGCGGTTGACCCGCTGCGCCGCGTTGTTGCGCCACGCTTCTGGGCCGGGCTAATCAGCATGCCACTGCTGGCGGTGATTTTTGTCGCCGTGGGGATTTGGGGGGGCGCGTTGGTTGGTGTGGACTGGAAAGGCATCGACAGCGGGTTCTTCTGGTCTGCCATGCAGGGCGCGGTTGACTGGCGTCAGGATGTATTGAACTGCGTGATTAAAAGTATCGTATTTGCGATTACCGTGACCTGGATTGCACTGTTTAACGGCTATGACGCGATCCCGACGTCTGAGGGGATTAGCCGTGCAACGACCCGAACCGTCGTGCACTCGTCGTTAGCGGTACTGGGATTGGATTTTGTGCTGACAGCACTGATGTTTGGGAACTGAGTCGATGCAAACAAAGAAAACTGAAGTTTGGGTTGGTGTGTTTATGTTGATCGCGCTTGCTGCCATCCTCTTTTTATGCCTGAAAGTGGCCGACCTCAAGTCGATCGGTAGCGAGCCAACGTACCGTCTGTACGCGACATTTGACAACATTGGCGGGTTGAAAGCGCGTTCTCCGATCCGAATTGGCGGCGTGGTTATTGGCCGTGTGGCGGATATCTCGCTGGATGAGAAAACCTACCTGCCGCGCGTAGCGATGGATATTCAGCAACGTTACGATCATATTCCCGATACCAGTTCTCTGGCTATTCGCACCTCTGGCTTGCTGGGCGAGCAGTATCTGGCACTGAACATGGGGTTTGAAGATGAGGAAATGGGCACGACAATTCTGAAGGACGGTGGTGTGATTCAAGATACCAAGTCAGCGATGGTGCTTGAAGACCTCATCGGCCAATTCCTATATAAGAGCGGTAGCAATAGCGAGGATAATGCTGCTCAATCGGGTACGGAGCCGGGGGCCAGTCCTGCGGCAACCTCTGAGCATAGCAACGAACCCGTTCCTTCACATCCATAAGAGGATATCTGCATGTTTAAACGTTTACTGATGGTGGCTTTACTGGTGGTCGCGCCATTAGCCAACGCGGCGGATCAAACGAACCCCTATCGTTTAATGAATGAAGCGGCGGGAAAAACCTTTGATCGATTAAAGAATGAGCAGCCAAAAATCAAGCAAAATCCTGACTATTTACGCACTGTCGTGCGTGAAGAGCTGCTGCCGTATGTTCAGGTGAGATATGCCGGTGCGCTGGTTTTGGGTCGTTACTACAAAGATTCGACACCGGCACAGCGTGATGCCTATTTCAAAGCGTTTGAAGCCTATCTTGAGCAGGCTTACGGGCAGGCTTTGGCGATGTATAACGGGCAGAGTTATCAAATTGCTCCTGAACAGCCGCTAGGCAATGCCGATATCGTTTCCATTCGCGTCACCATCGTTGATAACGGTGGCCGTCCGCCGGTACGTCTGGATTTCCAATGGCGTAAAAACAGTAAAACGGGTAACTGGCAGGCGTACGACATGATTGCCGAAGGTGTCAGTATGATCACCACTAAGCAGAACGAATGGGCGTCAATATTGCGTCAGAAAGGCGTTGATGGTCTGACTCAACAGCTGGAATCCTCGGCGAAGCAGACAATCACGCTGGATCAGAAAAAGTAATTTGGGTACGAACATGGCGAACGCATTGAACTGGCAGGCGCAGGAATCAACGCTGGCATTAACCGGTGATCTGGATCGTGAAACGCTGTTACCGTTCTGGCAGCAGCGTGAATCGTTACTCGCGGGTAAAAGCACGTTGGATGTGTCTGGATTAAATCGCGTTGATTCTGCTGGGCTGGCATTGCTGATGCACGTTTATCAGCAGTCGTGTTCAGGAAAGCAGATAGCGATTGTCGGTGCTAGCGATCGGCTAAGAACGCTCATTGCGCTCTATAACCTGAATGAAATCATTCCTGTGTCTTAACCTGTCGCGCTGGTGTCTAATTTCCCCTTCAGACATCAGCGCATTCTTTGTTTAAGATAGCGTCATATTCATCTAAGATACCTCCCTGTAAATCATCTCCCCCTGACATAGAAATCGAGAGCGATGGAAAATAACGAAATTAAAGACGTGCTGATGAACGCATTAGCACTGGAAGAAGCCCATGTTTCTGGTGATGGCAGCCATTTTCAAGTCATCGCGGTGGGTGGACTTTTTGCTGGAATGAGCCGAGTAAAAAAACAGCAGGCTGTTTATGCGCCGCTGATGGAGTACATCGCGGATAACCGTATCCATGCATTGTCGATCAAGGCTTATACGCCGGAAGAGTGGCAGCGCGACCGTAAACTGAACGGCTTCTAAGTATTCCCCGTGCGAGGGGGAATCGGCTGCTGGTATCAGTGTGACGAAATATTGAATTAAGACATCGAGATACAAAGACTATGGATAAATTTCGTGTTCAGGGCCCAACCCGCCTAGCGGGAGAAGTGACCATTTCCGGCGCCAAGAATGCTGCGTTGCCAATCCTGTTCGCTGCATTACTTGCAGAAGAGCCAGTAGAAATTCAGAACGTACCGAAACTGCGCGATATTGATACCACCATGAAGCTGCTTGGTCAGTTGGGTGCGCGCGTTGAGCGTAACGGTTCCGTCCATGTGGATGCCAGCGATGTAAACGTGTTTTGTGCACCGTACGATTTGGTGAAAACCATGCGTGCCTCTATCTGGGCTTTGGGGCCGCTGGTAGCGCGTTTTGGTCAGGGTCAGGTATCGCTGCCCGGCGGCTGTGCGATTGGTGCGCGTCCGGTCGATTTGCATATTTACGGCCTTGAGCAGCTTGGTGCGCAGATCGTATTGGAAGAAGGCTATGTAAAAGCGACGGTTGATGGACGCCTGAAAGGCGCGCACATCGTGATGGATAAAGTGAGCGTGGGCGCCACGGTAACCATCATGAGTGCAGCGACGCTGGCGGAAGGCACCACGATTATTGAGAACGCAGCGCGTGAACCGGAGATTGTCGATACGGCAAACTTCCTGAATACGCTGGGTGCGAAAATCAGCGGTGCAGGTAGCGATAAAATCACCATTGAAGGCGTCGCGCGTTTGGGTGGCGGCGTGTACCGCGTTGTGCCTGACCGTATTGAAACCGGGACATTCCTGGTTGCGGCTGCGGTATCTCGTGGTCAGATTATTTGTCGTAATACTCGTCCTGATACGCTGGATGCGGTATTGGCGAAGCTGCGCGAAGCGGGCGCGGAGATTGAAATCGGCGAAGACTGGATCAGTCTGGATATGCATGGTAAGCGTCCGAAAGCGGTTACCGTTCGCACATCCCCGCATCCGGGGTTCCCGACCGATATGCAGGCGCAGTTCAGCCTGCTGAACCTGGTCGCAGAAGGGACGGGCGTGATCACCGAAACCATTTTCGAAAATCGCTTCATGCATGTGCCTGAGCTTATCCGTATGGGCGCACAGGCGGAAATCGAGAGTAATACGGTGATTTGCCACGGTGTTGATAAGCTGTCGGGCGCGCAGGTGATGGCGACCGACTTACGTGCGTCAGCCAGTCTGGTATTAGCCGGTTGTATCGCTGAAGGTGTGACGATAGTGGATCGTATTTATCACATCGATCGTGGCTATGACCGTATTGAAGATAAGTTGCGTGCGTTGGGCGCGAATATCGAGCGCGTTAAAGAGCACGAGTAAACGCTTCGCCTGTTTATCTTCAGAATCATGTTTGTTAGCCGGGTGGGCTCCCACCCGGTTTCTTGTTTACCTGCCGATAGCGTTTTATCAACTAGCCTCTGATGCCGCTATTGGGTGGGAAATTCCTGAATCGTCATTTGTAGCGTGATTTGCTTGTTATCGCGCTCAATGGTAACCGGAATGACGGTGCCGGGGCGTATTTCCGAAACCTGCTCCATGGTTTCGATAATTGAGCGGGCAGGTTTATTGTTCACGCTCACGATGACGTCTTCAATGTGGATACCCGCTTTATCCGCCGGCCCACCTGGATCGATAGTCTGAACGAGAATACCAGTTAATCGCCCCTGTGCATCGCGACTATTGGTCGACGTGCTGTTCTCAAAGTTTTCGAGCTGTACACCGTTGACGCCAATATAGCCGCGTACTACACGACCATCGCGGATGAGTTTGCCCATCACCTTGGTAGCCAGCGCCACGGGAATCGCGAAGCTAATGCCTTCCGGTGTTTCGCCGTTGTTACTTTTATCAAAAGAGAGGGTATTAATACCGACCAGTTCACCGAGCGTATTGACGAGCGCGCCGCCGGAGTTGCCGTGGTTAATGGATGCATCGGTTTGCAGCAAGTTTTGGCGTCCTACCTGGCTTCTTTGCTGTCCGTACGCGCTGAGGCTGACGCGGCCGGTGGCGCTGATGACGCCCTGCGTAACGGTTTGCCCCAGATTATAAGGATTGCCGATTGCCATCACGACATCGCCGACGTGCGGCATACGGTCTGGATTCATGGGAATAACGGGCAAGTTGACGCCATCAATTTGTAACACCGCCAGATCGGTCAGGGAATCAGAGCCAATGACGCGGGCTTCATACAGCCTACCGTCTGACAGCTCAATCTGAATCTGCTGCACGTTATTAATCACATGCTTGTTGGTTAAAATATACCCTTTGTCATTCATGATGACGCCAGAACCCAGAGGGTGAATAGCGACTTCACTGGGTTTTTCTTGATTAGCAACCCGGTTGTAAATGTTAACCACAGCAGGAGCCGCACGGTTTACGCCCTGATGGTAACTGACGGGCGAGCCATCAGCACTCCTGTCATTGCTTTTCAGAAACGACATGCCAGATCCGATAAACGGCAGTACGGCCAGAATAATACCGGCAACGAGGGCACCAAATAGCGCTGAACGTAATAACTTAGCAAGCATGGCCGTGATTTACTGTGGAAAAAGGGAGATGGGGGGAAGGATATCACGAGAAGTTCGGACACCGCATGGATCGGTGTCCGATTTTTTATGGCATGCCATCCCTGGCGCCATCCTTACGGGCTGTTGCTGATACAACGTTAAAAATTTCTCCCGGAAATTTTTTAACATCAGCGATTTTCTGGCCGGTTAGGCTGTCGTAAAAGACGACAAGCAATTAACGTAGCAGCAGATAGATCGTTTCTTCGCCACGGACGATGTTCAACGCCAGAACGGAAGGTTTCGCTTCCAGCAGTTTGCGCAGTTGCGTGATATTTTCAATACGTTCGCGGTTTACGCCGATAATGATATCGCCTTTTTGCAGACCAACCTGCGCAGCAGGCGTGTCCTTAGCGACGTTATCAATCTGCACGCCTTTGCTGCCATCTTTCAGTTGACCATTGGTCAAAGATGCACCCTGCAATGACGGTGAAAGCGTTTCGGCGCTGGTCGATGCGGAGGAGCTGTTATCCAACACGACAGAAACCTCTTGCTGTTTACCATCACGCAGCAGGCCGATTTTTACCGTCTTGCCCGGCGCGGTGGTGCCGACTTTGGCTCGCAGTTCTGCAAAGCTGCTGATCGGTTTACCGTCCAGCGTCGTCAACACGTCACCCGCCTTGATACCGGCTTTGGCTGCGGCCGATTTCGGTAAGACTTCGCTGACGAAGGCACCGCGCTGTGCGTCGACTTTAAAGGCTTTCGCCATCTCAGACGTCATCTCGCTGCCTTTAATCCCCAGCAGCCCGCGTTTGACCTCGCCAAACTCAACCAATTGCTGCGCCAGATTCTGGGCCATATTGCTAGGGATGGCGAAACCAATGCCGATGTTCCCACCGCCCGGAGCCAGAATCGCCGTGTTGATACCGATCAGTTCGCCGTTGAGGTTAACCAGCGCACCGCCTGAGTTACCACGGTTGATAGAAGCATCGGTCTGGATGAAGTTTTCCAGCCCTTCAAGATTAAGGCCACTACGTCCCAGTGCCGAGATAATGCCGGATGTTGCCGTTTGGCCGAGACCGAACGGGTTACCAACGGCAACGGCAAAATCACCGACACGCAACTGATCGGAATCCGCCATTTTCACTGCGACCAGATTTTTGGCGTCATTCAACTGTAACAGAGCAATATCGGTCTGCTCGTCGCGGCCGATCAGCTTCGCATCATATTCACGTCCGTCATTAAGCTGGACGCGGATTTTGTCGGCGTTATTGATAACGTGATTGTTGGTGAGCACATAACCTTTTGCAGCATCAATAATCACGCCGGATCCCAGCCCTTCAAACGGACGAGAATTTTGTTTGTCCGTCGGGAAGTTCGGGCCAAAGAAGAATTTGAACTCTTCCGGTACGCGCTGACGCTGTACCTGTGTACCTTCAACATGCACGCTGACGACGGCTGGCAAGACTTTTTCCAGCATCGGGGCCAGGCTTGGCGTCTGTTGCCCTTGAACCACGGCAGGCAGAGCAGCATTTGCTGCGGGAAGCGTGGACAGGGTCAAACCTATACTCATTGCCAGTGCACTAAATAATAATGACGTTTTTTTCATTGTTATTAACTCTCTCACGGCCTGCGGATGAATAAAACGATGATATATAAACTTAAAGACACGGTGAAGAGTCAGACTGACGATCAATGTGTAAAGTTCACTGCTGTTTCGTCAGCAGATTGTAACCATCGCTTTTTATGGTGTGTGATCGGACGATGATAGCCTGCGGTGCGCGTCTTAATAAGCGTAGAATAAGGGAGGAGAAACGTGAGGCCAGAGCGCCCCACGTTATACCCGTCATACTTCAAGCTGCATGTATGTTGGCTGCGTTTACTCACCCGAATCACTTACTTGGGTAAGCTCATCGGGATGAAATGAGAGACATCCCGTCTCTCACCGAAGGCCAGCCGTTGGCTGGTCAAATTCGTTCCCGACGAATTTGTCCCTCTCTTGCCGCCTTCATGCAACTCGAATTATTTAGGGTATAATTAGTTGATATTATTTACGAATCGGGCGCTCGCCCCGCAGCAGACCCGACGCACCATCGGAATAATCGCGTGGTGGCATATTCACTGGTGCCTGATCGTTATCCGCTTCTGACTCAGTCAGACGGTATTTAAACGGATTATCCTGGCCGGGAACGTGAGGTAACAGGTTATTGGAGCTTTTCGCCATGTGCTGATAAAGCTGACGATAGTCATCTGCCATGTTATCCAACAGCTCCGCACTACGGGCGAAGTGTCCAACCAATTCCTGACGATAGTCTTCCAGTTCGGTTTTGCTTTTCTCCAGCTCATTTTGCAATACCTGCTGTTGCCGCAGCTTACGGTTACCAAAGCGCATGGCTACAGCACCAATAATAATACCGACAACTAAACCTATCAGCGCATACTCCCAAGTCATAATAGCTCCTATTTTGACGTCGTTGTCCCGTAGGGTTTTTCACTTAATAATAGTCACTATAACCGTTAACCTTGCCTGAGTGGAATCCTGATGCTCGATGACTGACGGGAATGTTGACTCACCGCAGACATCAAGGTTGTTAACTGCGACGATTACGGCTTAAATCGACGGCAACACACAGCAAAACACGACTAACTTTTTTCTCAGGGATTGCGATGGCTACTCCACAGACAACACGGCAGCAAACAACACCCTTGGCGCTTTACCAACAGGCACTTTCCGCCGGTGAATATCAACCAGACGAGGTGCAGCGGCAAACCGTTGTGCGTCTGGAGGCGATACATCAGGCGCTATGCGAACGTGCTGCGGATGACGATGCGGGCGCGTCTGGCCGTGTGGGGAAATGGCGTAGCTGGCTAGGGCTGCGTGATAAACGCGAGTCCACGCCGGTTCAGGGGTTGTACATGTGGGGCGGTGTTGGGCGAGGTAAAACCTGGTTGATGGATATGTTTTTCCACAGCTTGCCTGCCGAGCGCAAGATGCGTCTGCATTTCCATCGCTTTATGCTGCGTGTACATGAAGAGCTTAACCAGTTTCAGGGGCAGGAAAATCCGTTAGAGAAGGTAGCTGACGGCTTCAAAGCCGAAACGGATGTGCTGTGCTTTGATGAATTTTTCGTCTCTGACATCACCGATGCGATGCTGCTGGCTGAGCTGCTGCGTGCGCTGTTTGCCCGTGGCATTGCGCTGGTGGCGACGTCGAATATTCCGCCGGACGATCTCTATCGTAATGGATTGCAACGCGCGCGTTTTCTTCCTGCAATTGAGTTGATTAAACAGTATTGCGAAGTACGCAATGTCGATGCGGGTATCGATTATCGTCTGCGTACGCTGACACAGGCACACCTTTATCTATCGCCGCTGAATGACGAGACAAATGCCGCGATGCAGCAGATGTTCACTCGCCTGACCGGAAAGAAATGGCAGACGCCGGGACCAGTGCTGGAGATCAATCATCGTCCGTTAACAACGCTCGGTGTGAGCGACGGCGTGCTGGCAGTCGATTTCCACACGCTATGTACAGAGGCGCGTAGCCAAAATGATTACATCGCGCTTTCACGCCTCTATCACACGATGCTGTTGCACAATGTGACGGTAATGGAAACGAAGGAAGAGAACACCGCCCGTCGTTTTTTGGCACTGGTGGATGAGTGCTACGACCGTCGCATCAAATTGATTATCTCTGCGCAGGCATCGATGTTTGATATCTATCAGGGAGAACACCTGAAATTTGAATATCAGCGCTGTTTATCCCGCTTACAGGAAATGCAAAGTGAAGAGTACCTGCGGCAGCCGCATTTGGCGTAATGCAGGCTGCGGATTTTTAGTCATTTGCGTGTGAAAAAAGGTCGATCTTTGAGAATGACTTCTCTATAATCTTGCGACCCCACGTTACAACAAAGTTTTTTTCCCAAAAACTTTATAGTGCCGGCAATGGCTATTCGAAGGGGTAGGTTTGCTGGACTTGATGGTCGTGTGAGCCTCAACTGTTTTCGAGCGTTTGGGTGTTCACCAACGTGTAACTAATTATTGGGTAAGCTTTTAATGAAAACTTTTACAGCTAAACCAGAGACCGTAAAACGCGACTGGTACGTTGTTGATGCGAACGGTAAAACTTTAGGCCGTCTCGCTACTGAACTGGCTCGTCGTCTGCGCGGCAAGCATAAAGCGGAATACACTCCGCACGTTGATACGGGTGATTACATCATCGTTCTGAACGCTGACAAAGTTGCTGTAACTGGCAACAAGCGTACTGACAAGATTTATTATCATCACACCGGTCACATCGGTGGTATTAAACAAGCGACCTTTGAAGAGATGATTGCCCGCCGTCCTGAGCGTGTGATTGAAATCGCGGTTAAAGGCATGCTGCCGAAGGGCCCGTTGGGTCGTGCTATGTTCCGTAAACTGAAAGTTTACGCGGGCACCGAGCACAATCACGCGGCACAGCAACCGCAAGTTCTGGACATTTAATCGGGATTATAGGCAATGGCTGAAAATCAATACTACGGCACTGGTCGCCGCAAAAGCTCCGCCGCTCGCGTGTTCATCAAACCGGGCAACGGTAACATCGTTATCAACCAGCGTAGTCTGGAACAGTACTTCGGTCGCGAAACTGCCCGCATGGTAGTTCGTCAGCCGCTTGAACTGGTCGACATGGTTGAGAAACTGGATCTGTACATCACCGTTAAAGGTGGTGGTATCTCTGGTCAGGCTGGTGCGATCCGTCACGGTATCACCCGCGCTCTGATGGAGTATGATGAGTCTCTGCGTGGCGAACTGCGTAAAGCAGGTTTCGTTACTCGTGATGCTCGTCAGGTTGAACGTAAGAAAGTCGGTCTGCGTAAAGCACGTCGTCGTCCTCAGTTCTCCAAGCGTTAATTTCTGGCTGCATTGCAGCGAAATCAATGCAAAAAACCCGGTGCTGGTCACCGGGTTTTTTATGTCTAAAAATAATTTCCTCGAAATATACGCTTTACTTTCCGTATGTTAGCGATGAAATTACGCTTATACCCCCACAAAACGAACAAAATCTGATAAGCTATTAGCCGATTTTATGCCCGTGTGTCAGCTATCGCGTAGCTGTTTAAAACGATGGATCTTATCAGATGACGTTTACACATTGGCGAGCAGAATTTCGAATAGCGATTTGCAGGTTATTCACTGCGTGGTTATTCGCCATATTTTCTCAATAAACTTGGAGGTTTTCATGGCTGTCGCTGCCAACAAACGTTCGGTAATGACGCTGTTTTCTGGTCCGTCCGACATTTTTAGCCATCAGGTCCGCATTGTATTGGCGGAAAAAGGTGTGAGTGTCGAGATTGAGCAGGTGGACATGGATAATCTGCCTCAGGATCTTATTGACCTCAATCCTTATGGTTCTGTGCCGACGCTGGTCGATCGCGAACTGACGCTCTATGAATCACGTATTATCATGGAGTATCTGGATGAACGTTTTCCTCATCCGCCGTTAATGCCCGTCTATCCGGTTGCGCGCGGTAACAGCCGCCTGATGATGCATCGTATTGAGAGCGATTGGTATTCTCTGCTGAAGAAAATTACGCATGGCAACGCGCAGGAAGCGGACGCAGCACGTAAGCAATTGCGTGAAGAACTATTGGCAATTGCTCCAGTGTTCAATGAAGCACCTTATTTCATGAGCGAAGAGTTCAGCCTGGTGGATTGCTATCTGGCTCCGCTGCTGTGGCGTCTGCCGCAGATCGGTATTGAACTGAGTGGTTCGGGCGCGAAAGAACTGAAAGGCTACATGACACGCGTCTTTGAGCGTGATGCGTTCCTGGCTTCCCTGACGGAAGTGGAACGAGAAATGCGTTTGCAAACCCGAGGTTAAACTGTATGGCGTTGTCTCAACTGTCTCCGCGTCGTCCGTATTTATTACGGGCTTTTTATGATTGGTTGCTGGATAACCAATTAACGCCTCATCTGGTGGTCGATGTGACTCTGCCAGATGTTATGGTGCCGATGGAGTTCGCCCGTGACGGCCAGATTGTGCTGAATATCGCACCGCGCGCTGTTGGTGGCCTTGAGTTAGCTGATGACAGCGTTCGTTTCAATGCCCGTTTTGGCGGCGTGCCGCGTCAGGTTTACGTGCCGATGGCGGCCGTAATGGCGATCTACGCACGTGAGAACGGGGCTGGAACGATGTTTGAGTCCGAACCTGCTTACGAATCTGCCGGTGAGTATGAAGACTTTCAGGAAGGCGTACCCTCTTCAGGGACTGTCATGTCGATTGTCGATAGCTTGCCTGATTCTGTAGCGCCTGACGATGGTTCTGGTTCTGATGACGAGCCACCACAGCCACCTAAAGGTGGTAGACCCTCTCTACGGGTCGTAAAATAATTTCTTCCTAAGGGCACTTTAACAGTGCCCTTTTTATTACGGAACGAACTGAAAAATAGCCCGTTCCTTTTTGGTTCGCGTTGTTAACTGAATATATTGTTAACTGAACGTGCCGTTAATTGAACACCATTCCGCCATCAATCAACAACGACTGTCCTGTCATATAGTCGGAATCATGGCTGGCCAGATAAGAGACGCACGCGGCGACATCTTCTGGCTCGGATAGACGACCCAGCGTGATGCGTTTGGCGAATTCTTCCGTTGCGTAGCCGCGTGGTTTTCCTGCGGACTCAGAGATCTTGCGATCGATTTCATCCCACATTGGCGTTTTTACGATACCCGGACAGTAGCCATTGACCGTGATGCCCAGTGGCGCTAAATCGCGAGCGGCAGTTTGCGTCAAGCCGCGAACTGCAAATTTACTCGAACTGTATACGGCGAGTTCGGGATTACCGACATGTCCTGCCTGTGAGCAGGCATTGATGATTTTTCCGCCGTGACCCAACGATTTGAAGGCATCAAGTGCCGCCTGAATGCCCCAGATGACGCCTTTGACGTTGATGTTGTAAACGCGATCGATGACTTCTGGCGTGATATCTTCAATCAGGGTTGAGGGGGCAACACCGGCGTTATTGACGATGACGTTAAAGTCACCAAAGCGCGTTTTAGCTTCTGCGACGGCAGCAAAAACTGCCTCACGATCTGCGACGTCTGCCTGTAGTGCGATGGCTTGCCCGCTGGATTTTTCTATTTCCTGCGCCACGCTGCGTGCTGTTTCTTGGTTATAGTCCACGATGGCGACGGCAAAGCCATCTGCCGCCAGTCTGAGAGCAATAGCACGGCCAATACCTTGACCGCCTCCTGTTACAAGAGCCACTTCGACTGTCATATTTCCTCCTTAATGAAATCCAATCTCAATAAAGACAAGTAAATGCCGGAGATAAGTGTAGGCCTTTTACGTGAAATTGCAGGATTTATTACGAAAAGTTCTTTAGAGCGTAGTGGAAAGATGAAGGGTTTATTAGCCTCTCTGGTGTGAAGTTCCAAACGAAGGCATGCGGTGGCTGTCACGACCCTATTTATTTCGATTGTTGACTACGATGCTTAGGAAAAGGCGGCTTGAAAGTTGAACTCTGTCCGACTTCCTGACAAGCAGATAAAGGGGATAGATAACATGTGCTATAACCGAAGCTAGTGGTGATACCTGCTTGTTATGCGGTATTGCGATTTTAGAAAGCAAAAATCAGGGGAGGGAGCGATGCATCAAGGTCGTTGTTTATGTGGTGGGGTAACGATTTCCACCGTGCATTCGGTCAGTGACGTAGGGGCTTGCCACTGTGGTATGTGCCAGACGTGGGGTGGCGGGCCCCTTATGACCGTTGAGTGCAAAGACCCGGCGATTGAGATAGAAGGCGAGGAGAACATCACGCTCTGGCGGTCATCGGAATGGGCCGAGCGCGGTTTTTGCCGAGTATGTGGAACGCACCTATTCTATCGGCTGCGCGGTGGAGATGCCTATCATATTCCGGCTGGCTTTTTTGCTGATGAGACCGATAAGACGCTGGTATCGCAGATTTATATTGATAAGAAGCCGGGCTACTACTCGTTTGCTGAGAAGACGCCGATGCTGACGGAGCAGGATGTTATCGCCCTGTATTCAGATAAAGATTGAATACTCAGGCTACGGAAGCAAAAGAAAAGGGCAGCCAATGCTGCCCTCAAGAGACGTGGTGCGTTTCTACACTTCCAGATAGTTCATGATACCGTCAGCGGCTTTACGACCTTCTGCGATGGCCGTAACCACCAGATCGGAACCGCGTACTGCGTCACCACCCGCAAAAATTTTCGGGTTGCTGGTCTGGAAAGCGTTGTCGCAACTTTCCGGTGCAACAATGCGCCCTTGATCGTCCAGCTTGACGTCATGTTCTGCTAACCATGCCATTTTGTGCGGACGGAAGCCGAACGCCATGATGACCGCATCGGCTTCCAGTACGTGCTCGGAACCTTCTACGAGTTCAGGACGACGACGCCCGTTGGCATCAGGTACGCCCAGTGCGGTACGCGCCATTTTCACTCCGCACACTTTGCCCGCGCCATTAATCTCGACGCTCAGCGGTTGCAGGTTGAATTTGAACTCTACGCCTTCTTCACGCGCGTTTTTCACTTCGCGCTTGGAGCCCGGCATGTTCTCTTCATCACGGCGATAGGCACAGGTAACGTGCGTCGCACCCTGACGAATTGAAGTGCGTACGCAGTCCATCGCGGTGTCACCACCGCCCAGTACCACAACGCGTTTCCCCTGCATGCTGATGTAAGGTTCGTCTGCTGCGGCTTCAAAGCCCATCAACTGCTTGGTATTAGCGATCAGGAACGGCAGAGCATCATAGACGCCCTGAGCATCTTCATTATCCAATCCACCGCGCATAGACTGATAAGTGCCGACACCGAGGAAGACGGCATCGTACTCGTCCAGCAGCGCTTTCATCTGCACGTCTTTGCCGACTTCGGTGTTCAGACGGAATTCGATCCCCATCTCGGTGAAGATTTCACGGCGTTTCACCATCACCTCTTTTTCCAGCTTGAAAGAGGGGATACCGAAGGTCAGCAGTCCACCGATCTCAGGATGACGATCGAAGACGACGGCCTGTACGCCATTTCGTGCCAGCACATCGGCACAGGCTAACCCAGCAGGGCCAGCACCGATGATAGCAACACGTTTGCCTGTCGGTTTGACGTTGGCAACGCTCGGCTTCCAGCCCATCTCGATCGCTTTATCATTGATGTAGCGCTCGATATTGCCGATGGTGACCGCGCCGAACTCATCATTCAGCGTACAAGAGCCTTCACACAGACGATCTTGTGGGCACACGCGGCCGCAGACTTCCGGTAGGCTATTCGTCTGGTGTGATAACTCAGCCGCTTCGATAATGCGGCCTTCGTTCGCCAGCTTCAGCCAGTTCGGGATGTAGTTATGTACTGGACATTTCCATTCACAGTAAGGATTTCCGCATGACAGGCAGCGATCTGCCTGTGCTTTGGACTGGCTTTCTGAGAACGGCTCGTAGATCTCAACAAATTCAATTTTACGAATCTTCAGCGGTTTCTTGGGCGGATCAACGCGCTGTAAGTCGATAAACTGGTAAACATTCTGACTCATGATGACCTCTTACTGCGCCTGAACCCGCAGCTCTGCTGCGGAACGACTACGGTGACCCAACAATGCCTTCACATCACTTGACTTCGGTTTCACCAGAGCAAACTTCGGTGCCCAGGTCGGCCAGTTAGCGAGGATCTCTTCTCCGCGGTGTGAACCGGTATTCTGTACATGCTCAGTGATCAGGCCACGCAGATGCTCTTCATGAATAGCCAGCTCTTCCACATCCAGCACTTCTACCAGCTCTGGGTTAACGCGTTTGCGGAATTCACCGTCTTCATCCAGCACGTAGGCGAATCCACCGGTCATGCCTGCGCCAAAGTTAACGCCGGTACGGCCCAACACGCAGACGATACCACCCGTCATGTATTCACAACCGTTATCGCCGATGCCTTCTACCACGGTGATACAGCCTGAGTTACGTACGGCGAAACGCTCACCTGCTCGGCCTGCGGCAAACAGCTTACCGCCGGTGGCACCGTAGAGGCAGGTGTTACCGATGATGCTGGCTTCGTGACTGCGGAAGGCTGAACCCACCGGAGGTCGCACGGAGATGCTGCCACCCGCCATGCCTTTGCCTACGTAGTCGTTGGCATCGCCAGTTAATTTCAGCTCAAGACCGCCTGCGTTCCAGACACCAAAACTCTGCCCTGCGGTACCGGAGAAGTAAGCTTTGATCGGATCGCCTGCCAGTCCTTGATCGCCATGTTTCTCGGCAATCGCGCCAGACAGCGTCGCGCCGACGGAGCGATCGGTGTTACGGATATCGAAGTAGAGCGCTTTGCCCTGTTTTGCATCAATGTGCGACTGTGCCTGTGCCAGCAGCTCTTTGTTCAACAAGCCTTTATCGAACGACAGATTGCTTTCCGTGCAGTACAGCGCTTTACCCGGCTGAGGCTGTGCGGCGTGCAGCAGCGGTGACAGATCCAGCTTGTTTTGTTTAGCGCTGAAACCATCGAGTTCAACCAGCAGGTCGGTGCGGCCAATTAAGTCCACCAGACGGCTGACGCCCAGCTCTGCCATCAGCACGCGGGTTTCATGTGCGATGAAGTGGAAGTAGTTAGTCACACGCTCAGGCAAACCATGATAGTGATCGCGGCGCAGCTTCTCATCCTGCGTTGCAACGCCCGTTGCACAGTTATTCAGGTGGCAGATACGCAGGTATTTACAGCCCAGCGCGACCATTGGCCCTGTACCGAAGCCGAAGCTTTCCGCACCCAGAATCGCCGCTTTGACGATATCCAGACCAGTTTTCAGGCCACCGTCTACTTGAAGGCGGATTTTGTGACGCAGTCCGTTGGAGACCAAAGCCTGCTGTGTTTCAACCAGACCGAGTTCCCACGGGCAACCCGCGTATTTCACTGAGGACAGCGGGCTGGCACCCGTACCGCCGTCGTAACCGGCGATGGTGATCAGGTCGGCATACGCCTTGGCAACGCCGGTAGCGATAGTACCAACGCCTGGTTCGGACACCAGTTTCACCGAAATCATTGCTTTCGGATTGACCTGCTTCAGATCGAAAATCAACTGCGCCAAGTCTTCGATAGAGTAAATATCGTGGTGCGGCGGTGGTGAAATCAGCGTTACGCCCGGTACGGAATAGCGCAGACGAGCAATGTACGGCGTGACTTTATCACCCGGCAACTGACCGCCTTCGCCTGGTTTTGCACCCTGTGCCACTTTAATCTGAATCACATCGGCGTTGACCAGATAGGCTGGCGTCACACCAAAGCGACCAGAAGCAACCTGCTTGATACGGGACACTTTATTGGTGCCGTAACGCGCCGGATCTTCACCACCCTCACCGGAGTTGGAGAAACCGCCCAGTCCGTTCATCGCTTCCGCCAGCGATTCATGCGCTTCAGGGCTGAGTGCACCGATAGACATCGCCGCGGTATCGAAACGTTTGAACATTTCAGAAGCCGGTTCAACGCTGTCGATAGCGATGGCTGCGCCTTCTTGCGGTTTCAGCGCTAGCAGGTCGCGTAACGTCGCCGCTGGGCGCTCGTTAACCAGTTTGGCGTATTGCTCGTAATCGCTGTACTCCCCGGTTTTCACTGCGGTTTGCAGCGTCGTGACGACATCCGGGTTATAGGCGTGATATTCGCCGCCGTGAACAAATTTCAGCAGACCACCCTGTTCCAGCGTTTTGCGCTTCAGCCAGGCACGCTTGGACAGATTCAGCAGATCCTGTTCGAAGTCGCTGTAGTGTGCCCCGCCGATACGGCTGACTACGCCCAGGAAGCATTGCGTCGACACATCTTTATGCAGGCCCACGGCTTCAAACAGCTTGGAGCAGCGATAAGACGCAATCGTCGAGATGCCCATTTTGGACATAATCTTGTACAGGCCTTTATTGATGCCGTTACGGTAGTTCAGCATCACGGCACGATAAGGTTTGTCGATGGTGTGGTTATCCACCATCCGCGCCAGCGTTTCGTAGGCGAGGTAAGGGTAGATAGCCGTCGCACCAAAGCCTAACAGTACGGCAAAGTGGTGCGGGTCGCGTGCACTGGCAGTTTCAACAATGATGTTGGCATCACAGCGCAGGCTCTTTTCCACCAGACGGCGCTGAACGGCACCCACCGCCATTGGCGCAGGAACAGGCAAGCGTGATTCGCTAATGCCACGGTCAGACAGCACCAGCAGAACGGCACCGTCTCTGACTTTGTTTTCCGCTTCGTCACACAGTTTTTCGATGGTCTGTTGCAGCGTTTGCTGCGACGGATCAAACGTCAGATCCAGCGTGTCGGCCCGATAGTGCAGCTCATCCTGTGACGTCAACTGTGTGAAGTCGGAGTAAAGCAGGATCGGTGATTTAAAGCTCAGACGGTGAGCCTGACCTTCCGCTTCACAGAAGACGTTCATTTCACGGCCAATGCTGGTCGCCAGCGACATTACATGCGCTTCGCGCAGCGGATCGATCGGCGGGTTGGTGACCTGCGCGAACTGCTGGCGGAAGTAGTCGTAAATGATGCGTGGACGGCTCGACAGCACGGCGAACGGCGTGTCATCACCCATAGAACCAGTGGCTTCCTGACCGTTCTCGCCGAGTACGCGGATGACCTGATCCAGCTCTTCACTACTGTAGCCGTACTGTTTCTGGTAGGTTTCCAGCAGATCATCGTTGAATTCACGACTGCCAACCTGATCGTCTGGCAACTCTTCAAACGGCACCAGACGTTTAACGTTTTTCTCCATCCATTCTTTGTAAGGATGGCGGCTTTTCAGATCGTTATCGGTTTCGGCAGAGTGCAGGATACGTCCGCTGCGGGTGTCGATCACCATCAGTTCGCCAGGGCCAACGCGGCCTTTTTCAACGACTTCATCCGGCTGATAATCCCAGATGCCAACTTCAGACGCGCAGGTGATCAGCTTGTCTTTGGTGATGACATAGCGCGCAGGGCGCAAACCGTTACGATCCAAGTTACAGGCAGCATAGCGCCCGTCGGACATCACGATACCGGCCGGACCATCCCACGGCTCCATGTGCATGGAGTTAAAGTCGAAGAAGGAACGCAGTTCAGGATCCATATCCGGGTTGTTCTGCCAGGCTGGCGGAACCAGCAGGCGCATGGCACGGATGATGTCCATCCCACCGCTTAGGAACAGTTCCAGCATGTTATCCAGCGAGCTGGAGTCGGAGCCGGTTTCGTTAACGAATGGCGCAGCATCCTGCAAATCTGGGATCAACGGGGTTTTGAACTTGTAAGCGCGCGCGCGCGCCCATTGGCGGTTACCAGCGATGGTGTTGATCTCGCCATTGTGCGCCAGATAGCGGAACGGTTGTGCCAGCGGCCAGCGGGGTACCGTGTTGGTTGAAAAGCGTTGGTGGAACAGGCAAATTGCCGATTCCAGACGCAGATCGGCCAGATCGAGGTAGAAGCGTGGCAAATCCGCTGGCATACACAGACCTTTGTAGATCGTGACCAGATTGGAGAAGCTACAAACGTAGAACTCTTTGTCTTCGATACGCTTTTCGATACGACGGCGCGCCATAAACAGGCGGCGTTCCATATCACGTTGACGCCAGCCTGCCGGGGCGTTAACGAAAATTTGCTCAATACGCGGCATGGATGACAGGGCAATTTCACCCAATACATCCGGGTTGGTCGGCACTTCACGCCAGCCCAGTACAGACAGCGTTTCGTTCTGCAACTCTTCTTCTACAATCCGACGCGTGGTGCGAGCCAGCTCTTCGTCCTGATTGAGAAACATCATGCCAACGGCGTAGTTCTTGGCTAAACGCCAGCCGTGCTCTTCCGCCACCAGACGAAAGAAACGATCGGGCTTCTGAAGTAATAAACCGCAGCCGTCGCCAGTCTTGCCGTCAGCAAGGATTGCGCCACGGTGCTGCATGCGTGCGAGTGCGTGAATCGCGGTACGCACTACTTTATGGCTCGGCTCACCTTCTATATGGGCGATTAATCCGAAACCACAGTTATCTCTCTCTTGGGATGCATCGTACAACATATTAGTGAACCTCCCCAGGCTCTGTGTGACTCTCACAACCTACTGCGAGAAAGCACCGTGGCGTTGAGCGGCTAGTATTACGCTCTCTTCTTCGGCCTCTCGTGACGGTCTCACAAGTGGTAAATGACTTGTTTTTAGAGGGAGTCTTCATTTACTGCATAAATATGACGAATCATGGACCCGTCAGGAAAGCTTCCAGCGGATTCCCAAATTAGCGAGAAACCCTGTTCAGGTCAAATACCAGTGCAAAATGTGCTGATAAACGATAGTTTTTAATTATACCTATGAAACATAATGATTTTTTTAGAAAAACTATCTCGGGAAACGAATATGGGATCTAATTGAAGTGTGAGCTGTATCACTATACAAAAGCGTGAGAACCTTTCTCCATGCTACGTTCTTTCTACGTTCTAGAATATTCTGCTGTATATGGCTACTTTTAGATTTTATGAAACTATTTTTAAGTGTTGCTTCATCTTTTCATTAAGCCTGTATACGGGATAAGAAAAATTAATTAGCACGGACGTGAGTTTATTTTCACTAAAAGCGAATAAAAATGCATTTCATTGGGGTGTGTGTGATTGATCGCGGTCATCGCGAAGGGGGCAAGAGAAAGGTAGTCTGCTGTTCCTCAAGGGAGCAGGCTAGAATATGCAATTGCAAAAATTAATCAATATGTTTGGCGGAAATCTTCAACGTCGCTACGGCGAGAAGATCCACAAGCTAACGCTGCACGGTGGTTTTAATTGCCCTAACCGTGATGGCACGCTGGGGCGAGGCGGGTGTACGTTCTGTAATGTCGCCTCGTTTGCCGATGAACAGATGCAGCAACGCAGCATTGCGCAGCAGTTGGAGGCGCAGGCGGGAAAGGTGAATCGGGCCAAGCGCTATCTGGCTTATTTTCAGGCATATACCAGCACCTATGCCGAGGTTCAGGTTCTGGAAAACATGTATCAGGAAGCGCTGAAGCAGGCCGAAATGGTGGGGCTTTGTGTGGGAACTCGTCCCGACTGCGTGCCAGATGCCGTGTTGGATTTGCTGTCCCATTATAACGACAGAGGCTATGAGGTGTGGTTGGAACTCGGGTTGCAAAGTGCCTGTGACAAAACGCTGCATCGTATTAATCGTGGACATGACTTCGCCTGCTATCAGGAAACCACCCGTCGCGCGCGTGAACGCGGTTTGAAGGTATGCAGCCATCTGATTGTGGGTTTACCGGGAGAAGACGCACAGCGTTGTTTAACGACGTTGGAGCAGGTTGTCGAGACTGGGGTGGAAGGCATTAAGCTTCACCCTCTCCATATCGTAGAAGGCAGCACGATGGCGAAAGCCTGGCGAGCCGGAAGGCTTCCCGAATTGGCTCTGGAGCGCTATGTAGAAACGGCGGGAGAGATGATTCGCCATACGCCGCCGGATGTCATCTATCACCGCATTTCCGCCAGTGCCCGCCGTCCAACCCTGCTGGCTCCACTCTGGTGTGAAAACCGTTGGACGGGCATGGTGGAGCTGGACCGCTATCTGCAAACGCATGGCGTACAGGGTTCCGCGCTCGGCACGCCCTACCGCTATGCTGATGTGTAATTCGTCAAAAGACACGGCCAGTAGAAGCCAATATTTCATGTTGTGAATCTACGGGGTAGCGCCGTATAAGCCGCTATTTTACGTTATGATGCGCAGGTGGGTGTCTAAGGGAAATCGCTATGAAGCAAATTCGTCTGTTGGCTCAGTACTATGTTGATTTGATGGTAAAACTGGGGCTTGTCCGTTTTTCACTGCTGCTGGCCTCGGTATTGGTGCTGCTGGCGATGGTGGTGCAAATGGCGGTCACCCTATTGCTCAGCGGGGAGGTCGAAAATATCGACGTCGTCCGCTCCATTTTCTTCGGGTTATTGATTACGCCCTGGGCCGTTTATTTCCTCTCTGTGGTGGTGGAACAGCT
This sequence comes from Pectobacterium zantedeschiae, assembly GCF_004137795.1. Classification (GTDB taxonomy): domain Bacteria; phylum Pseudomonadota; class Gammaproteobacteria; order Enterobacterales; family Enterobacteriaceae; genus Pectobacterium; species Pectobacterium zantedeschiae. The sequence goes on along the minus strand of NZ_NWTM01000001.1, from coordinate 3,179,458 downwards.
TGAAGAGTCGCGTCAGCGACTGTCGAAGCTGGTGGCGAAACTGGAAGAAATGCGTCATCGGGATCTGGAGCTGAATGTGCAGCTTCAGGAGAACATTGCGCAGCTCAATCAGGAAATTGCCGACCGTATCAAAGCGGAAGAGGCTCGTGTGCTGGTGATGAGTCGACTCAAAGAAGAGATGTCCCGCCGCGAACAGGCACAAATTGAGCTGGAGCAGCAATCTGCGTTGCTGCGTTCGTTCCTCGATGCCTCGCCGGATCTGGTTTACTACCGTAACGAAGAAAAAGAATTCTCCGGCTGCAACCGCGCGATGGAACTGCTAGTGGGCAAAAGCCAGAAGCAGCTGATTGGCCTGACGCCGCAGGATGTTTACTCCCCCGATATTGCCGAGAAAGTGATGGAGACGGACGAAAAAGTGTTCCGCCATAACGTTTCTCTGACCTACGAACAGTGGCTGGTTTATCCCGATGGGCGTAAAGCCTGTTTTGAGCTGCGCAAAGTGCCGTTTTATGACCGAATGGGAAAACGTCACGGGCTGATGGGATTTGGACGCGATATAACGGAGCGTAAGCGTTACCAGGACGCGTTAGAGAACGCCAGTAGGGAGAAGACCACTTTTATCTCAACAATCAGCCACGAGCTTCGTACGCCGCTTAATGGCATTGTCGGCTTAAGTCGCATCCTGCTGGATACGCAACTTGACCCTGAACAGCAAAAATACCTGAAAACCATCCACGTCAGCGCGATTACGCTGGGCAATATTTTTAACGACGTGATTGAGATGGACAAACAGGAGCGCCGCAAGGTGCAACTGGATAACCAACCGATCGACTTCACCGGTTTCCTGGTGGATCTGGAGAACCTCGGTGGCCTGTTGGCGGAACCGAAAGGCCTGAAGCTGATTATGGACCAGCACCCGCCTCTGCCACAGAAAGTGATTACCGACGGAACGCGCCTGCGGCAGATTCTGTGGAACCTACTCAGTAACGCGGTGAAATTCACGCCGAAGGGGGGAAATGGCGAAAAGGGCGAAATTGTGGTGCGCGTCTGGCATGAAAAGGGCGATCGCCTGCGCTTCGAGGTTGAAGATTCTGGGATGGGCATCCCAGCAGATGAATTGGAAAAAATCTTCGCCATGTATTATCAGGTTAAGGACCAGCACGGCGGGAAACCTGCGACGGGTACGGGAATCGGTCTGGCGGTGTCGAAACGTCTGGCACAAAGCATGGGAGGGGATATCCATGTTTCCAGTACGCAAGGTAAGGGCTCTTGCTTCACTCTGACTGTCATTGCGCCGAGCGTCGATGAAGCGGGAAGCGGCCTGGAAGACGATGATTTACCACTACCTGCGCTGAACGTTCTGCTGGTGGAGGACATCGAATTAAACGTGGTGGTTGCGCGCTCGGTGTTGGAAAAACTGGGCAATAGCGTGGACGTCGCGATGACCGGGCAAGAAGCGCTGGATATGTTCGATCCCGATGAATTCGATCTGGTGCTGCTCGATATCCAACTGCCGGATATGACCGGGCTGGATGTGGCACGTCAGCTACGTTCACGCTATGGCAACCGTAGCCTGCCGCCGCTGGTGGCGCTGACGGCGAACGTGCTGAAGGATAAACGCGAATATCTGGATGCGGGTATGGATGACGTGCTTAGCAAACCGCTGTCGGTACCTGCGCTCACGGCCGTCATTAAGCAATACTGGGATACTCACACGGTGTGGACGGAAGAACCGATGGTTGAAGAGGGTGATGAAATGGCACAAGCAAAAGAAGATCTGCTGGATATCCCGATGCTGGAACAGTATCTGGATTTGGTGGGGCCGAAACTGATTCACCAAAGTCTGGAGATGTTTGAGCAGATGATGCCGGGCTATCTGGCGATTCTCGATTCCAACATGACGGCGCGTGACCAGAAAGGCATTACGGAAGAAGGGCACAAAATTAAAGGCGCGGCGGGTTCTGTCGGGCTACGACATCTGCAACAGGTTGCCCAACAGATTCAGACCTCATCGTTACCAGCATGGTGGGATAACGTGCAGGAATGGGTTGATGAACTTAAGCACGACTGGCGTCATGATGTTCAGGTGCTGCGTGATTGGGTAGCAAAAGCAGAAAAAGAGTCCTGATACGTTCTGTTGCGGCCACAGGGACGTGGCGAATAAAACGACTAGGAATTTTTTTCATCTTACGCGATATCAGTGCAAAAAATTGGCAGATTGCGCGTAGGTGATGAGTGAAGAGGGAAGGAGCATGCAAGGCTTTGCACGTTTTCATACGGTAGAAAAAAATGACCCCGGCCGAAGCCGGGGTGCGCGAATTATGCGCCAACACCAGGGAAAACATGCACCTGCATTTAGATTTCAGGTTTTGTAAACTCGCAAGTGCGGATATTCGTGTCTTATCTAACTGTCTTAACGACATACAGCTTACAACAACAATTACAACCTAACTACTTTACATCTTCATCAAGCAACAAAATAGCAAATGTAGAAATCTTTGTTACAAGAATCATTAAAATGTGTGATGTAGATTAGTGTTTGTCAATTAAAAAATCAATTAGTTGATGTAATGAAATGAGGGAAAAGATGATGAAACGAGTCGGCATTGTCCTTAGTGGCTGTGGTGTTTATGACGGTTCCGAGATTCATGAAGCCGTGTTGACATTACTTGCGCTGGATCGCGCAGGCGCAGAAGCGGTTTGCTTTGCGCCAGATAAGCCGCAATTACAGGTGGTTAATCACCTTACAGGTGACGTAACTGATGAGAATCGCAACGTTTTAGCAGAATCAGCACGGATCGCCAGAGGAAAAATCCAGCCGCTTTCGACAGCAAATACACAAGAGTTAGATGCGCTGATTGTGCCGGGTGGTTTTGGCGCTGCGAAAAATTTAAGCGACTTTGCCACGCAAGGATCGGCCTGCCAGATTGATGAAACGCTGCAATTGCTCACACAGGAGATTTATAAGCAAAATAAACCAATTGGCTTTATTTGCATCTCGCCCGCGCTGCTGCCGACGATCTTGGGGGTACCTGTCCGAGTAACCATTGGTAACGATATTGATACCGTCGAAGCCATCGAAGAGATGGGGGGAATCCACGTCGTTTGCCCGGTTGATGATATCGTGGTGGATGAAGAACATAAAATCGTGACAACACCAGCCTATATGCTGGCTAACTCCATCAGCGAAGCGGCACAAGGGATTGATAAGCTCGTTGCTCGCGTATTGGATCTCACCGAATGAGGTGGAGCCGAGGGCGTGGAGGCTTATTCGCGTGGTTGAAGCGCCTGATCGTTCGGAGTGTGTTGGTTGTCGTCGGTGCGTGGCTGGCTGGCATTCTGTTGTTTTCTTTCCTGCCCGTGCCGTTCTCCGCGGTGATGGTCGACAGACAGATCAGCGCATGGTTGAAAGGCGAGTTTTCCTATGTTGCCCATTCGGATTGGGTGTCGATGGAAGATATCGCACCGGAAATGGCGCTGGCAGTGATGGCGGCGGAAGACCAAAAATTTCCTCAGCATTGGGGCTTCGATGTTGATGCGATTGGTCAGGCATTGAAGCACAACGAACGCAATTCGCAGCGGATTCGCGGTGCGTCTACGCTGTCGCAGCAGATGGTAAAGAACCTGTTTCTGTGGGATGGACGTAGCTGGGTGCGTAAGGGGCTTGAGGCGGGTATTACCACCGGGGTGGAGTTGGTCTGGACAAAACGGCGAATTCTTACCGTGTATCTGAATATTGCCGAGTTTGGCCCCGGTATTTTTGGCGTTGAAGCGGCGGCTAAACGTTATTTCAACAAGCCTGCCAGCAGGCTGACGGCAAGTGAATCTGCTTTGCTAGCGGCGGTGCTACCAAACCCTATTCGCTTTCGTGCGAATGCGCCCTCCGGCTATGTGATTCAACGTCAGCAGTGGATTTTACGTCAGATGCGACAGATGGGTGGCGATGCATTTTTGCGAGACAACAATCTGAATTAAGTCACCTTGTTCGTTTAGTATACCGAGAAATTTTCGCGTTAACGGTCGTGTTTTCGACATCAGGAGAAAGTATGCGGTTACGTTATTGGTCAGGTTTACTGGTTGTATTGTGTTGTATGGCTTCCGTTGTCCGTGCGAATGCGGAGCCTAAAGCGGCATCCCCCGGTAATCCCTACGCCTTCTTGCAACAGCCTCAGTTATCCGCAGTAAAACAGCAGCTACAGCAGAAAACGGAGAAGCCACAGATGCGAATGGCGTATGAGCAGCTTATTTCGGAAGCCGATCGTGCGTTGAAAAGTGATAACCTCAGCGTGACGGAAAAGAAATCCACGCCACCCAGTGGTTCAAAGCATGATTATTTGAGCCTCAGCGCCTACTGGTGGCCCGATCCCGATAAAGCTGATGGTTTGCCTTGGATTCGTCGTGATGGGCAGGTAAACCCTGCCAGCAAGGATGACGAGACTGATGGCGTCCGTCTGGCGAAATTCACCGCCCAAACGCAGGCATTGACGCTGGCATGGTATTTTTCCGGCAAACAAGCTTATGCCGATAAGGCCATGTCGATGATTCGTACCTGGTTTATCGACCCCGCTACGCGTATGAACCCTAATCTCGATTTTGCGCAGGGCGTGCCGGGCATTGCGCCGGGCAGGGGCTCGGGCGTATTGGACGGACGTTACTTTTCCACTCGTATTGTCGACTCGTTGATAATATTGCGTCAGGCTCCGGGCTGGACGACGCAGGATGAGCAGCAGATGCAGAAATGGATGAGTGATTATCTGCACTGGTTACAAACCAGCAAACTGGGGAAAAAAGAAGCAACGGCGCAGAACAACCACGGTAGCTGGTATACCGTACAGGTTGCGGGTATCGCCTGGTATCTGGGGAAAATCGACCTTGTGAAATCCATGGCGCAATTGCAGCGTGAGAAATTGGATCACCAACTGCAACCGGATGGTTCTCAGCCAGAAGAGTTGGCGCGTACCCGCTCTTTCCATTACAGCTACTTCAATCTTCAGGCGATAACGGATATGGCTATTTTGGCTTCCCGTGTCGGGGAGAATATCTGGCAGTACCAAACGCCGAAAGGAAGCAGTGTGATAAAGGCATTGGATTTTATGGCACCGTATCTGGATGAAAATAAAGCGTGGCCGCGCAAGACGATGGACAGGCAAAGTAGCCGTCTTATTCCGTTGTTATTGCAGGCGGAGCGTGGTTTGAAAACGCCGCGTTACGAGACGCAAATCAAGCAAGCAGGCTTTACCGAATTGCTTACTGGCGAGGCGAGTGCGCGAGATAAAGAACCGAGCCATGTCAGCGTTGAAACCCGTCGCGCACTTTGGTTACTTACTCCGGCTACGCCGTAATTCTGTGGTACGGTGATTCCATCAGGTAAAGATACGCTTACCCGAACCGGGATAAAAAGAGCAGAAATAAAAAACCGCTGATGAAGACATCAGCGGTTTTGGTTTTTAACCATCGAAAACGCAAAGAGATAACAACGTTATTGCAGGTAAGTAAAGGCCGTTGTCACGTGCTTCACGCCGCCAACTTTACTGGCGATTTCTGCGGCCGAGGTACCTTCACGCTGTGTCACTAAACCTAACAGGAAGACTTCGCCATTTTCCGTGGTGACTTTTACGTTAGAGGATTTAACCGTGTCGCTCGCCAGGATTTGTGAGCGAACTTTGGTGGTGATCCAGGTATCCATGGAGGCGGTTCCCATTGATACCGGAGTACCCTGGCGTATTTCGTTGTAGACTTCTGCCGCACCATCCACGCCGAGGGCAATTTGTTTAGCCCGGCTTGCCATTTCGGTATTTGGCGCCTGTCCTGTTAACAATACTTTCCCCTGATAAGCCGTCGCAATGATACGGGCATCTTTTTTCAACTGCTCGTCTTTGCTGATTGCATTCGTCACGCGGACTTCCAGTGTGCCATCGTCAACCTGCGTGCCTACAGTACGCGGGTCAGTAGCCGTTTTGGTTGCCACGGCACTGCCAACAGCAACAACCCCGACACAGCCTTGTAGCAGCAGGGCGATAGACAGCACGGCAAATGCAGAACTTATCCTCATGTAGTGCTCCTTCAATCGTTCTGGTGTGGAAAAAGTGTGTTATCAATCAAATCGCACAGGCAATTTACTGTCAACATGTGCATTTCCTGAATTCGGGCGCTACGGTGTGACGGGATGCGAATTTCCACATCCTGTGGACCGAGCAACCCGGCCAGTTCTCCGCCATCGTAGCCAGTCAGGGCGACAATCGTCATGTCGCGGGTCACGGCAGATTCTACGGCTTTAACAATATCGCGGCTGTTGCCACGGGTTGAAATTGCCAATAGTACGTCGCCTGCCTGACCTAACGCCCTGACTTGTTTGGCATAGACCTCTTCATGCAGGCGGTCATTGGCTATCGCAGTTAAGACCACATTATCCGCATTAAGTGCGATTGCCGGTAAGCTGGGGCGTTCGGCTTCAAAGCGATTAATCATGCTGGCGGCAAAATGCTGCGAATTTGCTGCTGATGTTCCGTTACCGCAGCACAGAATCTTGTTGCCGTTCAGCAGAGACTGCACCATCGCGATTGCACCACGTGAAATGGCGTCAGGCAAGGCTTCTGCCGCTGCAATCTGCGTTTGAATACTCTCGGTAAAACAAACTTTTATTCTATCCAGCACGTTGAATTAACCTACGTAAATTGAAATTCATCAAGGATGTATTATCCCTGTGCAGCAAAGGCATTGGGGATCCAGTTGAACTGTTCGCCCGTAATGGCCAGCACGTCAAAACGGCAATCCACTGTGTCAAAGCTGGCATCTCGTTGCGCTAACCACACAGTGGCGGCATGCAGTAACCGCTGCTGTTTGCGTCGGGTGATGCTGGCTGCTGCATCACCAAAATGTGCGTTGCGCCGATAGCGCACTTCGACAAACACCCAGATATGGCGATCGCGCATGATCAAATCCAGTTCGCCGCCGCGTAGCGTAACATTCGCGGCGGTGAAGGTGAGGCCTGCGCGTTCAAGATAGCGCCGAGCCTGTTGTTCGTAAACTGCGCCAGCCGCTCGTTGATTCAGAGAACGGGTACCAACTGGCCCTGACGATACTGCTGCCAGGTTAACTGCCGATTGATAGTGCAATCCGGTCCTGAACTCAACATTCCTGTTGCGCCGGAAATCTGGTGGCCCGGAATCTGGCGCATTTCACCAAAGTGGCTGGCGAGCGTCCAGGCATCCATCCCCATGGCATACAGGCGGACTAACGAGTAATCGTTTTTAAACTGGCTGCTGACCTGCTGCATCAATGCTGGATTCGCGCCAGCAAGCAGTGGGATATCGCTGAACTGCAAACCTTCCATTTCGAGGCGGAAATCAGGGCCTAATCCAGCCTGGAAGCTACGTGAGCTGGCATAGAGCGCCGGACGCGCACGCGACGTGGTGCGCATGTCGATCATCGGCTTAATCAGCGCCAGCTCGTCTGGTGTTGCGATGATATAGACCGCATCGATATTGCCACTCACTGACGAACTGGTCGTTGGTTGAACCTGTGACGGGATGGTCAGACCGCCGATAGTGGTACCCGGCTGTGTCGGCTGTTGCGACACGTTAACGGGCTGGCCGTTCAGGCTTAAGCCCGCACCGCTATTGATGGCCTGTTTTAACTCTGCCGTGTTACCAAAGCGTTGTTGCAGAGAACTGGTGCCGCTTTGCTGGTTCCAGGCCTGAGCGAATGCGTTGACGATACGGTCGCCCAGCGCACCGCGAGGGGCTAAGACCAGCGGCTGCTGTTTACCCTGCTGGTGGATAAATTTTGCAGCATCTCTGGCTTCATCTTCTGGGGAGAGGGCGAAATAGCAGATGTTAGGGCTGTTTTCGACATGTTCTGGCTGGTTCAGTGCCAAAATATTCAGCGGCGACTGACTGTTAGCCAACTGATCCACTTCATTTTTCAGCAGCGGACCGATGACCAGTGATGCGCCATCCTGCTGTGCCTGTGTAAGAATATTGGCCAGCGGTTGCGAAGACGTGTCATACACTTTTACCGGGAGCGAACTGGACAGCCCTGTGCTTGTAGCCTGTGCTTCAGGTGCTGGTGTCGTTGATGCTACCGCCTGATCGCTGTATGGCGCAGGTGACTGGGCGCTCTGTCCATCCGATGATGGTGTCATCTGTCCAGCTTGTGTCGCATCCGTTGAGGGAACAGCAGGAGCAGATACGGGCGCGTTGGCTATCTGACCATTCTTTGCCGCGTTAAAACCTTGCTGAATAGCATTGGCGAAAACCTGCGCCTGACCGTTAAGCGGCAACAGCAGAGCGATGCTATTGACTGACGACGGCTGATAATTGATGACCTGATTTAACTGTGTAGGCAGTTTTTTCGCAGCAGGATGATGCGGATAACGGGTTTGCCAGTCCTGAATCGCGCTCTGTAACTGATCGGGCGATTCGCGGTTGTTCTGGTAGTTGTTCAGCAGATCCACCCAGCCCTGGAGCACGTTTTCATTTGCGTTAATCAGCAGCGCCCCAGACTCCTGCGGTGACATTTGTGTCAATGCCAGCCAGGTCTGATCGAGGTTCATCTGATGTTCGTCGCCTTTCAGCAGTGGTTCCTGAGCGATGTAAGCCCGCAGCAGCTCAATGGAAGGACGTCCTTGTGCTGTTTTGATTTGCGTCTGGTAGTAACGCTGTTTTTGCTGATCGGAAAGTGCGCTTACATCAAGCTGGCTCAGCGCGGCTTTAGCCGCGTCCATACTGTTCTGAGCGACAGACAGTTCTGCACTGAGTAGCTGCTGTTCTTGCTTCTGCGCCGCGCTCAGTTTTTCTGGCAGGGTGCTGAACTGTTGGCTTGCCTGAGGAGCTTTCCCTTCCTGTAGTAGGGAACGAATAGCAAGTAATTGCCAGTCAGCCTTGTTATTATCGCTACTTTGCTGCATCTGTTGCAGATAATAATCGGATGATGCGTCGGCTTTGCCCTGAACCTCGGGTGGTGGGCTCTGCGGTGCCTGACTTGGACAGCCTGCGAGAAACAGTGCCGCTAACAAAACAGGGATAGCACGCCCTGCCTGGGTACGGACGAAATGAAAGGGAAGCATACTGTATCCAGTGATTTTTTTTAAAGATGCTCAATATTAAATCGGCAACCCGGATGAAACAATGAATCAAGACCAACAAGCAGATATTTCTGCATCTACCCTCTACATTGTCCCTACGCCAATCGGCAATCTGGGCGACATCACGCAGCGTGCGCTAGCAGTATTGGCAAGCGTTGATCTGATCGCCGCCGAGGATACCCGCCATACCGGTTTGCTGTTACAACATTTTGCGATTAATGCGCGGCTGTTCGCATTACACGACCATAACGAACAACAAAAAGCGGATGTGTTGCTGGCTAAATTGCAGTCAGGGCAAAGCATCGCGCTGGTTTCAGATGCGGGAACGCCGCTGATTAACGACCCTGGTTACCATTTGGTTCGACGTTGCCGCGAAGCGGGCGTTCGCGTCGTACCACTACCGGGCGCGTGTGCAGCGATAACGGCACTCTCCGCCTCAGGTCTGGCGTCCGATCGTTTTTGCTATGAAGGTTTTCTCCCAGCCAAAACCAAAGGGCGCAAAGATAAGCTGCGTGAGCTAGGAGAAGAACCCCGCACGCTGATTTTCTACGAATCGACACATCGTCTTTTGGACAGCTTGCAGGATATCAGTGAAGTACTGGGGGCTGAGCGCTATGTGGTGTTAGCGCGCGAAATCACTAAAACCTGGGAGTCGATTCATGGCGCGCCTGTGGGTGAACTGCTTGCCTGGGTGAAAGAAGATGAGAATCGCCGCAAAGGGGAAATGGTACTGATTGTCGAGGGGCATCAGGTGGATGAGAACCTCCTGCCCTCCGAGGCTCTGCGCACGTTGGCACTATTGCGCGCTGAGCTACCGCTGAAGAAAGCGGCGGCATTGGCGGCTGAAATTCACGGCGTGAAGAAAAATGCACTTTACCGCTATGGGTTGGAGCAAGAAGGTGAGAGTGATGAATCGGGGGATGACAAGTAGGGCAATTTACCCTATTATCCGCGCCGGAGTTGACCAGACAGTCGCCGCTTCACTGCCGTCCCTTTCGGGGGAGACAGGTGGAGGGGAGGAAAGTCCGGGCTCCATAGGGCAGGGTGCCAGGTAACGCCTGGGAGGCGCAAGCCTACGACTAGTGCAACAGAGAGCAAACCGCCGATGGCCCACGCAAGTGGGATCAGGTAAGGGTGAAAGGGTGCGGTAAGAGCGCACCGCGCGACTGGCAACAGTTCGTGGCACGGTAAACTCCACCCGGAGCAAGGCCAAATAGGGGTTCACATGGTACGGCCCGTACTGAACCCGGGTAGGCTGCTTGAGCCAGTGAGTGATTGCTGGCCTAGATGAATGACTGTCCACGACAGAACCCGGCTTAACGGTCAACTCCCTTCATCATAAAACCCCGCTTCGGCGGGGTTTTGCTTTTCCTCATCCTGGACTAGTAGATATTCAGGCAATTTCAAATTAATTGATGTTCTCCATCACATAACTCTGACTTTTTCTATGTCATAAAGCGCGTAGAGTAATGTCATCACGTGCTGCGGCACGTTCGCTGACATCTTTCAGAGGATATGACTATGAACAACACTTCCCGGATGCCTGCATTGTTCCTCGGCCACGGTAGCCCGATGAACGTGTTGGAAAGCAATACTTATACTCAGGCATGGCAAACGCTAGGCGAGACGCTGCCGCGTCCGAAGGCAATTATTGCCGTTTCTGCCCACTGGTATACCCGTGGCACGGCTGTGACGGCGATGGAGAAACCACGCACAATCCATGATTTTGGCGGTTTCCCACAGGCGCTGTTTGATACCCAGTATCCAGCCCCCGGCTCACCTGAGTTAGCGGCGAGAATCCAGCAGGTGCTAGCTCCGTATCCTGTTACCGCCGATCAAAGCCAGTGGGGTTTGGATCATGGTTCCTGGGGCGTGCTGATTAAGATGTACCCAAATGCGGATATCCCTGTTGTGCAACTGAGCGTGGACGGCACACAGCCTGCTGAGTATCACTACGAGCTAGGGCGCAAGCTGGCGGCACTGCGTGATGAAGGCTTCATGATTGTGGCCAGTGGCAACGTCGTGCATAACCTGCGGATGGTGAAATGGGACGGTGATGCGGAGCCTTATCCTTGGGCCGTCTCATTCAATCAATATGTGCGTGATAACCTGACTTATCAGGGAGACGACCATCCGCTGGTTAATTTTATGCAGCATGATGGTGCCGCATTATCTAACCCGACGCCCGATCACTATTTCCCGCTGCTTTATGTGCTGGGCAGTTGGGATGGCAAAGAAGCGATTAGTATTCCCGTTGATGGGCTCGAGATGGGATCGCTGAGTATGCTGTCGGTACAGGTGGGATAACCTACTCTTTGCTTTAGAAATGAGAAGGCACGGTGAAAACCGTGCCTTATTACTTTCAATTTTGCGGCTTAATCCAGAATGGTGTGCGGATAGAAGCGCGAGAGATCCTGCGTGATCAGAGCACGATCTTCACGTACGCCGATACCGCAAGGCTGATCGTTCACCAACCAACTACCAATCAGCGTGTAGCTGTCGCCGAACTTCGGCAATTGATGATATTGCTGGACGATCATACCTTCTTCGCCGTAAGGGCCGTCGGCTGACGCAATCTCTTTTCCGTTTTCAACGATCCGGATGTTCGCCCCCTCGCGTGAAAACAGCGGCTTGATGACGTAGCTGTCCAGTTCGGGATGTTCATCTTCCGCAAAGTAGGCAGGAAGCAGATTGGGGTGATTCGGGAACATTTCCCACAGCATCGGCAGCAGCGCTTTATTGGAAATGATACTTTTCCAAGCAGGCTCCAGCCAACGCACGCCAGCATCTTCCAGCTTGGTGGAAAACATTTCACGCAGCATGAATTCCCACGGATACAGCTTGAACAGGTTACCAATTACCTGATTTTCAGGGTCGGTAAACTGACCTTTCTCACCGAGGCCAATTTCCTCGATGTACAGAAATTCGCTTGGCAGGCCCGCTTCCAGAGCGCAATCCTGAAGATATTGCACCGTACCGCGATCTTCTTCCGTATCCTGGCAGCAGGCAAAGTGCAGCAAGCCAAAGCCGTGGTTCAGCTTTAGCTCTTCAAAGCGTTCGATCAGCTTTTCCTGAATGCTGTTGTACTGGTCAGAATTCTGCGGCAGATTTCCGGCGTTGATTTGATCTTCCAGCCACAACCATTGGAAAAAAGCAGCTTCGTACAGCGATGTTGGCGTGTCCGCATTGTTTTCCAGCAGCTTAGCTGGAGATTTGCCGTCATACGCCAGATCGAGACGCGAATACAGCGAAGGCTGATTGGTGCGCCATGAGTGTCTGACGAATTCCCAGGTGTGTTTAGGAATTTGAAATTTGGCGAGCAGCGCGTCACTGTTAATGACTTTTTCCACTACTTGCAGACACATCTGGTGCAGTTCTGCCGTGGTTTCTTCCAGCTCTTCGATCTGAGCAAGCGTGAACTGGTAGTATGCCTCTTCGCTCCAGTAGGGCTCGCCGTACATGGTGTGGAAACGAAAACCAAATTCGGTGGCTTTTTCCTGCCAGTCAGGACGCGCTGTAATATCTATCCGCTTCATTCGATACGTCCTCAGCCGCCCATGCTACGGGAAGAGCTGGAACTTGAGCTGGCGCTGCTGCGTTGCATGCTGTTTTGCTTCGCGACTGTTTCACCAAAGCCACCACGCGTGATGGTCGAGGTTGTCGCAGGTTTTGGTGCCAGTGCGGTTTTAGGCACGGTCATTGTGCGGCCTGTTGTCGCGTTGCCGTAGTTTTTACCAGCGGCATCAACAAATTGGCCATTGGCTGGGCTGGCTGGCGTTTTTGGACTGAATAGCGGCTGCTGTGCGAAACCGGCACCGCCACCCATCATTCTGCCCATCATGTAACCGGCCATCAATGGCATCCAGGACATACCTCCGCCCTGTTGAGATTCTGCTGCCATGCCTGCCTGTGCAGGTGCGGGAGTTTGGGTACATTGTGCTTCGCCAAATTCCGCTACGCAGTCTTCTTTCGTCGCGTATTTGGGGGCCGTTTTTTCCGCTTCTTTTAACGCATTATTGTACGCGGTGGTGCATTGGGCAGCCATTGACGGGTTCGCTGACGAACAGTCATCCGCATTCTGGTAGAGGGAGACGGTTTCATCGGTTTGTTCGCAGCCCGCGAGGAAAAATACGGCGCTGACGGCCAAAGCAACAGGTGCCAGACGGTGCGTTCGCCATTCCTTGCGGAACATTTCCTGATTAATATTTTTTGTGCGTTTCATTGTGTTTATCCCAGAGCAAAGCATCACGGCCAATAACAAATAAGTGTGCCTAAGAATAGGGGAACGTTGCTTGAATTTAAAGCGGCAATGGGTGTAACGGAGGGGGTCTTTACGTTGCTATACATTAAAATCCTACCCATGAGGGCTATTTCATTTGCCATTTTGAACCTGGGCAGTGTTCGCACAAACGCAATGGCGTTTGAACGCCCCTTGGGACGGCCCGTAGGGTCGGAGCTGCGTCCGTTCAACATGCGTTACATGTTGTCTGCGCGCTGTCCGTGTCCAAACTGGCTGCACCAATCACGCCTACTGGGATAGGCTTTGAGTCGTGCAACGTTTCTCCTTATGAAGAAAGAAGACGGCCCCAGCGTGCTGATGCCGTTACGTTATTTTGTGGAAAAAATGCGGATATAAAAAAGGGGAACCGTGGTTCCCCTGTATCTGATGCTTACCAACGTGTCAGATTAACGCTGCGCTGAGGTGGTCATTGCCTGCGGAGCAGTATTGTCTGTTACAGTCGGTGTTGTTGATACTGGCTGACCTAATGACGCATTCAGCGCTTGCAGGTCGGCTTCGCTCAGAGTGCCCTGCGCGGACTTGATATTTAACTGATTAATCAGGTAATCATAACGCGCGCTGGAGAGCTGCTGTTTGGCGTTATACAGCGTGGTAGTTGCATCAAGTACGTCAACGATGGTGCGCGTTCCTACCTGATAACCGGCTTCCATTGCATCCAGAGAGCTCTGTGCAGACACTTCAGCCTGTTTGTAAGCGTTGATGCTGCTGATGGAGGCTGAAATGTTGTTAAACGATGAGCGTACCGTCTGAATAACGGAACGGTGTGCGCTTTCCAGCAGTTCACTAGAACTAACATAGCTGTGCTGCGCCTGCTTCACCTGAGAATTGGTCGCGCCACCGCTGTAAAGTGGCAGAGTGAAGTTAATCCCCACTTTATGCTGCCCAGCGTCTGAATCGTTAAATGAGTTACTGTTCTGTGTTCTTGAACCCGAGTAGCGAGTATCGCTCACGCCCGTCGATGCGGTGAGATCCAGCGTTGGCATATAGCCTGTTTCGGCGGAACGGATCTGCTCACGTGCCAAATCCTGGCTCAAACGTGCGGACAACAGGTTCAGGTTACGGTTTTCGGCTTCTTTCAGCAGGTTGTTAACGGCTTCCGGTTTCTGGGTAGAGAAACGTTCGATGTTCAGACCAGCCAATTGCGGGTAGAAATTGCCAGTTATCTGGCGCAGGGATTCCAGTGCATTATCCAGCGTATTACGTGTCAACACTTCATTTGCCAACACGCTGTCATACTGGGCACGGGCGTTCTGAACGTCGGTAATGGCAACCAAACCTACGTTGAAACGCTGTGTCGTTTGATCCAACTGGCGATAAATCGCCTGTTTCTGTGCATTGATGTAGGACAGTGAGTCAATAGCGCGCAGTACGTTGAAATAAGCGGTCGCCGTGTTCAGCATCAGGTTTTGCTGAGCGGTCTGATAGGTTACGTCTTCAATACCGGCCTGTTTTTCCTGCAACGTCAGCGCACGCCATTTGGACATGTCGAACAGCGTCTGGGTTAATTGCAGTGACGCACCCTTGACGTCGCTGTTGACGCCTTTGCTGTCACGATAGCCTTTGTTGTAGGTATAGTCAGCGCCTAAACCCAACTGCGGTAGTAATGGGCTGCGTGATTCGTTGATTTTTTCAAACGCGGCGTCGCGGGTTGCCGCAGAGCTGCGTAAATCAGGGTTGGTGCTTTTTGCCTGTTGGTAGACCTGTAACAGGTTTTCCGCCTGACTCATGGCGCTAAAGCCACCCAGGCTCAGACCAATAAGAAGAGGGAGCAATTTCTTCATTTGCATTCCTTGTTGTGCAGCAATCTCGCGATGGTAGCGCTGTCTGTAGACGAATAATTGTCGATTCTATCAGAATCTGCCAATAGGATAAGGTAGCTGAACGTGCCATCTTTCAGCGGAATATGTCCAAATGGTCAGGTAAATTGGCCCGTTGGATGATTCAGTGCGACGTTTTGCGATTCAGTAAGGCATCGAAAACTGATGCGACGGAGGGATATAGTCCCACCTCGCGGACGTTATGCCTAATAAACGTTCAAAAACAATGATGAGTATAATGACAGCGGATTCCGCCATACAATACCGAATTCCATTAATACTTGTTACAGGAGTGCAGCCATGGCGTCTTCCGTATCCGGCCCAGTTACTTTCACCAAAGATGATGTAGAAATTATTGCACGTGAAACGTTGTACGACGGTTTTTTTTCGCTGGAGCGTTACCGCTTCCGTCATCGCCTGTTTAATGGTGGTATGAGTGGTGAAGTCAGCCGTGAGATTTTAGATCGTGGCCATGCCGTGGTGTTGCTGCCTTACGATCCGGTGCGTGATGAAGTGGTATTAATAGAACAGATTCGTATCGCTGCCTATGACACCAGCGCATCTCCCTGGCTGTTTGAGCTGGTGGCTGGCATGATTGAACCAGGAGAAAGCGACGAAGATGTGGCGCGGCGTGAAGCCGAGGAAGAGGCTGGATTAAGGGTTGGCCGCTGCCGACCGATAATCAACTATCTTTCCAGCCCCGGTGGCACCAGCGAACGTCTGGCGGTGATGGTGGGTGAAGTGGATACCCGTACGGCGACAGGGATTCACGGCCTGGCGGAAGAAAATGAAGATATCCGCGTACATGTGGTGAGCCGTGAGCAGAGCTATCAATGGGTTGAAGCGGGGATTGTTGATAACGCGGCGTCTGTCATTGCCTTGCAATGGTTGGCGTTGCACCATGAAGAACTGAAGCGCGCGTGGGTGGGTTGAATTTATGAAGCGTTATACACCGGATTTCCCTGCCATGATGAGGCTATGTGAAACCAATTTCATGCAATTACGGCGTTTGTTGCCAAAAGTTGATGAAGTTGGTGAAATCGCGGTTTATCACGTCGATAATGCGGTCTATCAACTGACGATTCTTGAATCTACTCGCTATACCTCATTGGTCGAAATTAAGCAGACGGCACCTGCTGTAAGCTACTGGAGTCTGCCAATGATGAGCGTTAGGTTGTATCATGATGCGTTGGTTGCGGAAGTGTGTGCCAGCCAGCAGATCTTTCGTTTCAAAGCACGTTATGATTATCCTAATAAGAAGTTACATCAACGTGACGAAAAGCATCAAATTAATCAGTTTCTCGCTGATTGGCTAAAGTATTGTTTGGCGTATGGTTCGATGTCGATACCGGTTTTTGATACCCAATAGATTTCAAGGCGCAGGACGGCGACGGTCAAGCCACCAAGGGAAACCTAGCGTATTCTGCAATTTGAAAGATGACGGGTAGAGACAGATTTACGTAACCAAGGACACCATTTGGAAAGCCTGTTGACACTGCCTGTGGCGAGTGGCGCCAGAGTCAGGATTTTACAAATAACAGATACCCATCTTTTTGCGGGCGAGCATGAAACCCTGCTGGGTATCAACACCTATCGTAGCTATCACGCTGTGCTGAATGCCATCAAGGATCGGCAGGATGTGTTTGATTTAATCGTGGCGACGGGCGATTTGGCGCAGGATCATACGTTGCAAGCCTATCACCATTTCTCACGTGGGATCGCACAGATCCCTGCACCTTGCGTATGGCTTCCAGGTAACCACGATTTCCAACCCGCGATGGTTGACGCACTGGCTGATGCTGGTATTGCGCCGTCCAAGCATGTGTTGCTGGGCGACAAGTGGCAGATTATCTTACTGGATAGCCAGGTGTTTGGCGTACCGCACGGTGAACTGAGCGAATACCAGCTTGAATGGTTGGAGCGTAGCCTGAAAAGCCAGCCCGATCGGTTTACGCTACTGCTGTTGCACCATCATCCGCACCCTTCCGGTTGTACCTGGCTCGATCAGCACAGCCTGCGTAATGCGCACAATCTCTCTGCGGTACTGGATCGTTATCCACAGGTGAACACTGTGCTATGTGGGCATATTCATCAGGAGATGGATTTTGACTGGCATGGCCGCCGCCTGCTGGCAACGCCGTCGACTTGCGTGCAGTTCAAACCGCACTGTACCAATTTCACTATTGATAATGTAGCGCCGGGATGGCGCTATTTAGACTTGCTGCCGGATGGTCGCCTGGAAACTGAGGTTTACCGCCTGTCGGGCAGCGAATTCCTGCCTGACATGGATTCGGACGGTTACTAATGCCAACGCTTCTTTATCTACATGGCTTCAACAGTACGCCACAGTCGGCGAAAGCGACGGCGCTGAAAACGTGGCTGGCAGAACAGCATCCTGAAATTGACATGGTAATTCCACAGTTGCCGCCTTATCCGGCAGAGGCCGCCGAGATGATGGAATCGTTGATTATGGAACGGGCGGGTCGACCGGTGGGGATTGTTGGTTCTTCCCTCGGTGGTTATTATGCCACCTGGCTATCCCAGTGTTTTATGCTGCCTGCCGTGGTGGTGAATCCGGCGGTGAAGCCGTTTGAGCTGTTGCTGGACCATCTGGGCGAATATCAGAACCCCTACACCGGCGAACAATATGTGCTAGAGTCTCGGCACGTGTACGATCTGAAGGTCATGCAGGTTGACCGACTAGAATCGCCGGATTTGCTCTGGCTGCTGTTGCAGACGGGAGATGAGGTTCTGGACTATCGTCAGGCAGTCGCGTATTACACGGCCTGCCGTCAAACTGTGGAGTCAGGGGGCAATCATGCCTTTGTTGGATTTGAGCAATTTTTCACACCAATTGTGAATTTTCTAGGGCTCACGACAGACTGAATCGCCACATATGCATTGAAAAACGAATCGCCGAAAGCGCTTCGTTAAACACCATTCACTGAACTCAAAGAATTAACGCAAACTATGGCTCAATCAAGTTATAACGCTGATGCGATTGAAGTACTCAGCGGACTGGAACCGGTGCGCCGTCGTCCGGGAATGTACACCGATACCACGCGTCCTAACCATCTGGGACAAGAGGTCATAGATAATAGCGTTGATGAAGCGCTGGCGGGTCATGCGCGCCGTATTGATGTGATTTTACACGCCGATCAGTCGCTAGAGGTGATTGATGATGGCCGTGGGATGCCGGTGGATATTCACCCAGAAGAGGGGGTACCCGCCGTTGAGTTGATCCTCTGTCGTTTGCACGCGGGCGGCAAATTTTCCGGTAAAAACTATCAGTTTTCAGGCGGCTTGCACGGCGTAGGGATTTCCGTGGTGAACGCTCTGTCTACCCGTGTTGAAGTCACCGTCAAGCGCGATGGTCAGGTCTATGACATTGCGTTTGAAAACGGCGATAAAGTGCAGGAACTGACGGTAACAGGCACCTGCGGACGCCGTAACACCGGTACGCGCGTGCACTTCTGGCCGGATGAGAAATTCTTCGACAGCGCACGCTTTTCGGTATCTCGTTTGACGCACCTGCTGAAGGCCAAAGCGGTCTTGTGCCCCGGTGTGGAAATCATCTTCAAAGATAAAGTTAACAATACCGAGCAGCGTTGGTGCTATCAGGATGGCCTGAACGACTACCTGTGTGAGGCGATAAATGGCTTGATCACACTGCCAGAAAAACCGTTTCTGGGGTCGATTACCGGTGATACGGAAGCCGTAGACTGGGCGCTACTCTGGCTACCGGAAGGTGGTGAACTGCTGACGGAAAGCTACGTTAACCTCATTCCGACGCCAATGGGCGGGACGCACGTTAACGGCTTGCGTCAAGGACTGTTGGATGCGATGCGTGAGTTTTGCGAATTCCGTAATATTTTGCCGCGTGGCGTGAAGCTGAGCGCAGATGATATCTGGGAACGCTGTGCTTACGTGCTGTCGGTAAAAATGCAGGAACCGCAGTTTGCCGGGCAGACTAAAGAACGTCTCTCTTCTCGTCAGTGCGCCGCATTTGTGTCCGGCGTCGTGAAAGATGCCTTCAGCCTGTGGTTGAACCAGAACGTACAGGCCGCAGAGCAACTGGCTGAGCTGGCTATCTCCAGCGCTCAGCGACGCATGCGTGCAGCCAAAAAAGTGGTGCGTAAAAAGCTGACCAGTGGGCCTGCGTTGCCGGGCAAACTGGCAGATTGTACCTCGCAGGATCTCAACCGTACGGAACTGTTTCTGGTGGAAGGGGATTCAGCGGGCGGATCGGCTAAACAGGCGCGCGAACGTGAATTCCAGGCGATTATGCCGCTGAAAGGTAAGATCCTGAATACCTGGGAAGTTTCCTCTGATGAAGTTTTGGCTTCGCAGGAAGTCCATGATATTTCGGTGGCGATCGGTATCGATCCCGACAGCACCGACCTCAGCCAACTGCGCTACGGCAAAATCTGTATTCTGGCGGATGCGGACTCTGATGGCTTGCACATCGCGACGCTGCTGTGCGCGCTGTTTGTCCGCCATTTCCGGGCGCTGGTTCAGGGCGGGCACGTTTATGTCGCCATGCCGCCGTTGTATCGTATCGATCTGGGCAAAGAGGTTTATTACGCGCTGGATGAAGAGGAAAAAGCGGGCGTGTTGGAACAGCTTAAGCGTAAGAGAGGCAAGCCTAACGTACAGCGCTTTAAAGGTCTGGGTGAAATGAACCCGCTACAGCTGCGTGAAACTACGCTGGATCCTAATACTCGTCGTCTGGTGCAGTTGACCATCAACGAAGAAGATATGGATCAGACAATGGCGATGATGGATATGCTTCTGGCGAAGAAACGCTCGGAAGATCGCCGAAACTGGCTGCAAGAGAAAGGCGATAAGGCGGAGATTGAGGTGTAACGCCACCGAGAGTTGAGTTTTCGAAATAGCTCAAACGACAGGTGAACGTCAGCTATCTTTTAAGCATGTGTCTAACCTGGTTCATTAAATGGAATGTTCCAGCGGAAGAAATGCCATGGGGTTTCCCTCCATCAGGTCGGATGGTGGAGGAATCTCCCCTTGTTGAACCATTTTTCAGAATCAATGTATTGCCTGAATTTCCGCTATTCCTGCCTATTTTCCCCGATCTTTCCAGATACCCTCGTATTTCTCTGAGCACGGTGTCACACCCAGTAAAAAATAGAATTTTTATTGATCTCATCCTCTTGAATTAAAATCAGAACCTCATTTTTTTGTTAATATTGTGATGTGTATCTCAATTTGTAGTGAGCGTACATTTCTATTGAAACAATAATGAGATCTATCTCTCATTGTGATTAATTAAATTTGATTCATTCAAATTGGTTTGTAATTTATAAATATATCTTATGATTTAGGCTTATTCGTCACAAGGAAGCGATGATGAAAATAACAATGTGTAATTAATTTTATTGTTAATGATTAGCTAATTTATTTTCATTTTAAAAACGGTAAAGTACCTAAACTATGTCATTTATTAGTCATCAAATAATGATCGACCCTTGTCAGATCGAAGTAAGGGAATTAAACGATAAGACTTATCTGGTGAGAATTCGTATAGCCTCCTATCATTATTTACCTGGCCAATATGTGAAATTAAGCTGTGGAGGTGAACTCGAAAGATATTTTTCTATATCCTCTTGGGATACAGTAGGGAATAAAGATGATGAAATAAGCTTAGAGTTAATTATAGGGTTTAATGAATTATTCTCAGTATCGCACCGAATTATCCTCGAAATAAAATCTGGTAACAGTGTTTCTGTTTCATTACCACAGGGGCAGGCACATTGGCGGCAGTCAGACTACGGTAATGTCTTAATCGTATGTGATACCGGCTATAGTTATGCCAGAGGTATTGTTCAATATTTGGCGAAACATTACAGTGAACAACCCACATTATTAATTTGGATAAATGATAAACGTGTTCATTACTTCACTGATAATGATGTTAATAATCTTTTCATATCAAATGAAAATTTTTATTTCAGAACGATCCAACGTAGTCACGAAATTCGCGATGTATCTTTTATAAAGAAAGTAATCGAGACAATTAGTCCATCTCACTTTTCCCTATCCAACTTCTATATCGGAAGCGGTAAGAATCTCTTCAAATTGATACAAAATGAACTTCATACCCTAGGGGTTAATGAAGAAAGAATTATTTCAGACAATTGCTAATAAGGCTGCTGTTATGTTAAAGGAAGACTATTTACGCAGATTGAAAATTCCGCGACAGGTTTATATTGATTCTAAATTGATATCCGACGTCTATAATGAACCCTCATTCCGAGGGGCAATTGATAGCATTGCTGAATTCTATCAACTCCAGGAATCGCAGCCGGAATTGTTCACTTATGAAGAAAATGGTAGCAATTATCACATTAGTACGCTTGCTCCTAAAACTAAGGAGGACTTAGCGAGAAAGAGAAAGAGTTATAAAGCGATTGCTGATTTATCATTTGGGATGCTGGGAAGAACACCAGATTTCATCAATAGTGCTTTAGCGGCTATGGCCACAAACTCTCATGTTCTTGGTTCGGGTCAATACACTGATTTTTCTAGTAATGCAGTTAAATACTATAACAGATGTCGAAATGAAAATTTATTTGTAGGGCATGGGGCAATTAATCCTCAAATTGATAGGGGTATTCAGTTAGGATTACAAGAAAACAAATATTGCGGAGTTCGATCTATTTCTCATGATTCAAAAGGAATGATTGTCCGTGGCGCTAAAATGATAGTTACGTTGGCTCCAATTGCTGATGAGCTCTTAGTATTTAATATGCCCGGACTGATTCCCGGGGACGAGGATTTTGCCCTGGCATTTGCTGTACCCGTTACTGCTCAGGGAGTGAAGCTTATTTGCCGAAAACCTCTGAACCATAATGGTTACAACCTTTTAGATCATCCAATTTCAAATCTCTTTGATGAGTCTGATGCATATATGGTTTTTGAGGACGTATTTATTCCATGGAGTGATGTATTTGTCTTCAGGGATATAGAAAAGTCGAATTCATTTTATGATAAGACGCGAATTAGAAACCATAATGGACACCAGGGAATTGTTCGGGGGCTTGCAAAAGCTGAATTATTGACAGGCGTTGCAATTGAACTGGCTAATAAAATGGGGCTTGGTAGCTTCTTGAACGTCCAGGAACAACTCGGAGAGATGACCTCAAGTTTGGAGTTAGTTCGCGGTGCGATTTTGTTAGCGGAAGAAGATGCAACCTTCGAAAATGAACTTTTGAATCCTAGTATTCACGCCATTCAAGCTATCCGATACCATTTCCCTAAGTGGTATCATCGTATGGTAAATATCATTCAATCTCTCTCTGCGGGTTCAATGCTTGCTGTCCCCCATCATGGGGATTTTGAAAATAACAACGGTCCGGTTATTAAAGAAGCGTTAAGAAATAAAAATATAAGTGCTGAAGATAGGTGTTTTCTCTTGAATTTGGCGTGGGATCTTAGTGGTGATGGTTTTGGGCAACGGCAAATGGTATATGAAAAGTACCATGCAGGTGATCCTATTAGAATAGCTGCAATGCATTATTCAAATTACCCTAAAGGTGAGTTATTTAAGCATCTAGATAATATAAAGAGAATTTATCATGATTCTTTGCGCTAGCTTGGCCTATATCAAGCAAGACAAAGTACTGCTGGTTCGTGTTCGGGATAATACAGTGTGGTATTTTCCTGGCGGAAAAATATCCCCAGGAGAGAATCCTAAAGAAACATTAATACGAGAACTGGAAGAGGAACTCGGATTAGTTGTTCCGGCATCTGAATTGACGTTTCTGACCACAGTAACCGGGCCAAATCATGATGGTAGCGACAGGGTTCACCTGTCTATTTTTACCCTCTCGTTTTTGCCGCCTGTTACCCCATGCGCTGAAATTAGTGAATTGGGATGGTTTTCCCTTTCTGACACGGAGCACATGGCCCCGGCTGTCGTAAAAACGCTCAAGGTTATTAACAATGGCTTATGATACGGCTCAAATTCGAGATCTTTTCGATAGAGAAAAAATAGACTTATTGATTGGATCAAGCAGAGAAAATCTTCACTATTTCACGGGATTTTCACCAGTCGTTAAGACATTGAATCCCTATCATGGGCAATGCTATGCATTACTTCATCGGTATGACCTTGGTACTGTAAGCATCGTGCATTCGATTGGTGAGATAGATCAGGTACTTGATGCGGATGTTCCCATCCAACATGTTCAGCCCTATGGGATCTTTTATCGTGAATATGGCGGTCAAATTTGCTTAACGGAAGATGAAACTGAACTTCTAAAGCTTAGCAATATCGAGTTATCTCAGGCCTCGCCAGCTGAAGCCTTAGAAAAGCTGATTCGTAAAATACGAGACTATGGTGACATAAATCGCATCGGGTTTGATGAAGATGGTATGCCGCTACAGACCTTGGACTATCTTAAAAATAACTTTCCTAGCATCAAATGGATTGGTGTATCTAAGGCTATACGCCATGCGAGAAGGCGTAAAACACCAAACGAAGTCGAGATGCTGACAAAATCAGCTTTGATTAACGAAGCTGCGATTTATGAGACGGTAAATTTAGTCAGTAGAGGGTCCAGTGAGACTGAAATAGCAAGTTGGTTCAATCAGGCACTTGTAAAAAAAGGGGCTTTTCCTTCCCTGACTATGCTGAAAGTGGGCCGAGCCGCAGTCGGCGGGCAGAGGCGGCAAAATGAAAAATTGTGTCTGGAATCAGGCGATCTTCTTTGGTTTGATTCTGACGCAGTTTATCAGGGTTATTGGTCTGATATTTCCCGTGTATATGCAATCGATCGTGTTGAACCTTTTATACTAAAGCGTTATCGAGCACTGCAAAATGCAATGTTATCGGCGCTTGATTTTATTCGTCCCGGACAAACAGGAAAACAAGTTTTTTCTCATATTATGGATGTTGTACACCGTTCCGGTTTTCCTGAATATCGACGTCATCATGTTGGGCATGCAATTGGTTTAGAGCCTTATGAACTCCCAATATTAAATCCCTCTGATGAGAATATTATACAAGAAGGAATGGTCTTGTCGGTAGAAACACCTTACTACGAGTTTGGAATGGGGGCTTTGCATATAGAGGACCCGCTTTTTGTCGGCGTTTCTGGCAACCATTTTTTAACTTCAAATCCTGCACCTAATTTTAAAATCATATAAAGGAATATAAATATGTACACAGTAACTAATGTTAGTGAACTGATTGGTAATACGCCGGTTTTTTCCCTTGAACATCCTTTAGTGCCAAAAAATAAAAAACTTTTTATTAAACTTGAACAATTCAATCCGAATTTTAGTATAAAAGATCGGACGGCATTGGGATTGATTAACAAAGCATTCGAAAGTGGTAAATTGCTTCCCGGTGGTACAGTTATTGAATCTACGTCGGGTAATTTGGGGAAATCTCTTGCTATGCTTAGTGCATGTATGGGATTTAATCTCATCGTTGTTGTCGATCCAAAAGTGAGTAAGAATTCACTTAATTGGTTTACCGCTTTTGGTGCTAAGGTGGAAGTTGTAAACACTCCCGATGCTTCTGGTGGATATCAAAAGGCCAGAATTGAGAGAGTTAAAGCATTATTGAATAAAAACCCCGGTGCATATTGGACCAACCAATATGATAATCCTGACAACCCTGAGTTTCATGAAACAGTCACAGCAAAAGAATTCCTTGAAGTCCCCGTCGATATGCTGGTTGGTTCCGTGAGTACCGGAGGACATTTCGGTGGAATTACTAAAGGAGTAAAGGCGGTTCACCCTCACGTTAGATTTATGGCATGCGATGTCGCAGGATCGGCCATTTTCGGGAAGCCTTTTCACCCTTACTTATTAAATGGATTGGGATTAAGCTGGCGAGCGGAGAATACTGATCTGGATGTATTCGATTTTCTCCACAGTGTTAGCGATCAAAACGCAATATCATTATGCCGATTGCTTGCAAAAGATGTCGGACTTATGTTGGGTGGTTCTTCCGGTGTTGTTATATTCTCAGCATTGATGGCTTTACAGCTTCCTGAAATTAATTCAGTTATGGCGATTGCACCAGATTCCGGTGTGAATTATCTTGAGCAATTTTATGACGATTCTTGGCTTGAGGAGAAAAATGTAAAATTGCTGACGGGTGAACAATTAAAAAATGAAATAAAAATCAGTTTCAATGAATTTCAGGATGAACTGGTAACTGAAAAATGATCCTCGAATTCTGTCGAAAAACATTACTCAGACTTCCACCGGAAACTGCGCACCATCTTGCCGTTTTTAGTTTAAGCCGTTTTTCATATGAAAGTCGCATCACTATACCAGATGGTGTTTCTCAGACAATTTGGAATAAGGATTTCATTCATCCTTTAGGTATTGGTGCTGGGTTTGATAAAGATGCTGAGGTTTATAACGCTCTGGGGAAACTAGGCTTCAGTTTTGTTGAAGTTGGTTCAATAACGCCGAAAGCCCAGCCTGGTAACCCACGTCCACGTTTATTTCGTTTAAAAAATATGGGCGCAATAATTAACCGTTATGGCTTTAACTCTAAAGGTATGCTATATGCTCAACAGCGTTTAGCTAAGAATAAAAAGAATGTTATTTTAGGCGTGAATCTTGGAAAGAATAAGAATTCCGTAGACTATCTTGACGATTTTATTTGTGCTGCTGAGGGCCTTATAGATTATGCAGATTATTTAACTATTAACCTGTCTTCGCCTAATACCCCCGGGTTAAGGGATTTACAGCATGCTGAAACCATCGATCCACTGTTAGAGAAACTGCATCGGTTAAGGCTGGATAGGGGGATCGATTGCCCGATCCTTATCAAGCTCTCTCCTGATATGGAACCGCATGATGAAGCCAATTTGCTCACTTATCTGGCGGGTTCTTTGGTTGATGGACTGATTGTGAGTAATACAACCGTTAGCAGACATAACTTTCCAATGGTTCCCACACAGTTACAAACCGGTGGGATGTCTGGTAAACCGTTACAGGAAAGATCGCGTGATATGCTCATGAGGGTCTTTAAGGTGATTGGTTACAGCAAACCCATTATAGCTTCAGGTGGCATTGATAGCGGTGCGGAAGCTTATAGACGCCTTTGTTTAGGTGCAAGTCTTTGCCAAATATATACCGCCTTTATATATGAAGGCCCAGCCATTTTGCCGAAAATGCTATCTGAGATTGAATCTCTTATGAGGCAGGATGGATTCCAAACAATTAGTCAGGTAATAGGTTCATATTATGAGAAACACTCAGGATGAGTTTGCACAGTTTTTAATTGATAGTCAGGTAATCGAGTTCGGTGAGTTTAAACTTAAGTCATCTAGAATGAGTCCATATTTTTTTAACTTTGGGAAGCTATCAAGTGCTAGCCTGTTAAATAAAACAGCCCATTTTTATGCGCGATTCATTATAGAAAATAGTTTAAGCCCTGATATCATTTTTGGGCCTGCGTATAAAGGTATACCGTTGGGTGTGGCGACGGCTTTGGCTTTACAGCGTGATTTCGATTATGAAGTTAAGTATTCTTTTAATAGAAAAGAAGTGAAATCATATGGCGATGGGGGGCTTTTGGTCGGTGAGGCCTTGTCAAACGCCAGTATAATGGTTGTTGATGACGTGATAACCTCAGGAATGACCATCGATGACACAATAGAGATAATCCGTTCTCAAGGCGGAAATCCTTTGGCTTATCTCGTTGCATTAGATCGTCAGGAGTGTGCCTTGGATGCGGAAAATTCAGCATTACAAGCGGCTATGGAACGATTAGATTTGACTATTTTTTCTATCACTACCATTCAGCACGTTATCCGTTGTTTGCAGAAGTATGGTCAGGAGCAAGAAAAAATCGATGCTATCCAGATCTACCTCAATAAATATGGGGCTAAGTGCTGATATTCTAAAAAAGAAAACCAGACATTTACGATGTCAGGTCTGAATAAGTTAAAAATCGGCGATAATTTGGAACGTTGAATACGGATAATACTAACTGTTTATCTAACCCGATTAGATTAGACGGATTCTAACCATTCGTGTTGCCAGCATGAAGCCTATCTGGTCGAGTTATTTCTTCCTGACAAGATAGCTAGGTGCTGGCTTCACCTATTGTTATCAGTCACTTTGTTAGGTCTTATTATTTTAAATTCAACGGCATATCCGACGATGGAATAGATATCTAATATAATTAGCAGGAGCTTCCTTGAATTTTATCTATTACTTTCTAGCGGTAAGCGTAGGTATTGCTATAGCAACCCAATCAGCTATCAATAATCAGCTGAAATCTATATTGGGCGGTAGTACGATGCTTGCCTCGTTAGTTTCATTTATTGTTGGCACTCTCTTTCTTTTCTGTCTGTGTGTGACATCGGGAGAGCGTTTTAATCAACTGATTCAATTACGTCATTGCAACGTATTACTGCTATCTGGTGGGATGTTAGGCGCATTTTTCGTTTTTGGCACAACATTCCTTGCACCCAGGTTGGGAATAGCCGCCATGATTTCGCTTGTCATTTTCGGACAGATATCGATGTCGTTATTGTTGGATAAATTTGGACTTCTCGGATTGCCTATACGAGAGATTGCACCCATGCGACTCATCGGCGTATTATTGGTTTTAGCAGGGGTATTATGCGTTAATCTAAAAGCAAGTTGATTTATGAAGCATGATAATAATTTCGGTATGCTAATGAATGTTATTGGTTAACAGAACGATAATTACGATGAAATAAGGTTGAATATGCGTGCAGCTGTTTTCTGCGGTTCCAGTCACGGAACAGATCCTGAATATGTAAGAAAAACTGAAAGCCTAGCTTTAGCAATGGCGCGAGAAAAGGTTGACCTGGTTTATGGCGGTGGACGAGTTGGATTAATGGGAACACTCGCTGACGCCGCAATATCTTCAGGTGTTCATGTTATTGGTATCATGCCGCAATCCTTAGTCGATCATGAGCTGGCTCATCGTGGAGTGGATGAGCTGAAAGTTGTTAAAGATATGCATGCCAGAAAATCATTAATGGCAGAACATGCTGATATCTTTATCGCTTTACCAGGAGGCGCGGGTACGCTAGAAGAAATTTTTGAGGCCTGGACATGGGCACAACTTGGTATACACAACAAGCCTTGTGCTTTTCTTAATATAAATGGCTATTACGATGAATTGTTAGCCTTCATTGACAAGATGATCAGCAATGGCTTTATGAAGCCGGCGTACTCCGAAATGCTGATTGTTTCACATGACCCCGAAGACCTTCTCCAGAAAGCCTTAGCCTATGTTCCGCCAAAGCCGAAATGGCAGCGCTAGGAATGCGAAAAGGTATGATGCGGGTTTATATCCGCATGAGTTAAACATCCTTTGACGATAAACGTTAGTGAGAAAATCACTGATTTTGTCTTTTGCAATCATCGAACTCCTGATTCAGGCCACATATTTATATGCGGCCTTTTGATGCGTTATGCCGAAATTGAATGAAGGCTAGCGGTTTATAATCATGGCATGATTCACCTTCACTGAAGGTGGTGTATAGCACCTGAATAACCAGACTTCACCAATAGCAGGTATATTCGCTTATGAAAGTCACGCTTGAGGAACTTCAGGCTTTTGTGGTGGTGATCGACACCGGTTCGATCACGGCGGCAGCGGAACAGCTTGGGCAAACTACCTCTGGCATCAGCCGGGCGTTGCGGCGTTTGGAGGACAAGCTAGGGACGACGTTGCTGCATCGTACCACGCGACGTCTCTCGCTTTCCGAAGAGGGCACGATGTTTCTTGAGCACGCTCGTGGTGTGATTCACGCTGTGGAACATGCCGAAGAACAGGTGTTATTACGGCACGAGCAACCAAGTGGTCGGCTACGTATCAATTCTGCCTCGGCGTTTATACAGCATGTGATTGTGCCTCTGGTGCCGGAATTTCGCCGCCGCTATCCAAAAATTATTCTTGAACTCAACACGGATGATTTCATTATCGATCTGCTGGAGCAGCATATCGATATCGCGATCCGTATTGGTACACTCAAAGATTCTACTATCCATGCCCGATCACTCGGATCAAGCAAGCTGCACATTGTCGCCAGCCCTGATTATCTACAGCAGCACGGTACGCCGAGGACGGTTGAGTCATTGGCCGATCATATTTGCCTGGGGTTTACTCAGGTGGAGTCGCTGAACCACTGGCCGCTACGGCACGGGCTTCAGAATTTCTATCCCATCACGCCAGCGCTGTTGGCATCAAACGGTGAAATATTGCGTCAGCTTGCGTTACGAGGCGAAGGGATTGTGCGTATGTCTAACTTCCTGATTCGGGAAGATTTGGCTGCGGGGCGACTGGTTCCGATCCTCACCGAAGAAACGGTGGAAGCCAGCCTGCCAGTTTATGCGGTGTATTATCGCCATAGCCAACTGGCGGCGCGTATTACCTGTTTTCTCGATTTTATGAGCGAGAAGTTAACGGAAAACCCGCTGTGAGGTGTGACTCACCGCGGGGAAAACGCTTGTGGGGTGCCGATCAGGCAAAGAGTTCGTCCAGATGTTGGCGGTAGTTTGCCACATAAGTGGGGACGTCCGGTGCCTTGATCACATCGTTGCAGATGAACGTCGGCAGTGGGGATAAACCAATAAACTGGTTCGCTTTATGGAACGGCAGATAAACCCCGTCCACCCCGACACCGTGGAAGAACTGCTCAGGATCGTCGAAGGCTTCCAGCGGCGCATTCCACGTCAGAGACAGCATGTATTTCCGACCTTGCAACAACCCACCAGAGCCGTATTTCTTGCTGGCATCTGAACGGCTACGGCCATCGCTGGCGTAAAGCGAACCGTGGCCAGCGGTAAACACGTCATCGATGTATTTCTTCAGGATCCACGGCGTATCCATCCACCATCCCGGCATCTGGTAAATGATGGTTTCTGCCCACAGGTAGTTCTGAATTTCCTGTTCAATATCATAGCCGTTGTCCACGGCAGTCACGCGCACGTCGTGGCCTTTGTCGCGCAGGAAACTGGCAGCGACATCGGTAAGGGTATTGTTCAACTCACCGTTGGAGTGAGCGAATGATTTGCCCGCGTTAATCAGCAAAATCTTCTGCATAGGTTTGTTCTCGAATCGGTTATCAACGAAGAAGTTGGGCGTAGTCTAGGTGAGCAAACGAGGAAGAAAAATGGGCGGTAGCGCATAACACTGTTGACTGAATATCAACAATCAGAAGTAGGTTGACGCTATATTGAAATAATGTGGATAGGGTAAAAGGCAAGAGAATGTCCCTTGCCTTGTTTAGACTGTGTGACGTATCTATCGATACAACGCGGCTTTTCCCGTTGAGCCGAAGAGCGCCATTTTGTAGCGGATCACCTCTTTTGCCGCGTTGATGGGTTCCGGGTAGATGGCGTTGGGATCCCACCAGGTTTCACGGCTGAGGATTTCCCGCGCTTTCTGGAAATAGGCGAATTTCATATCGCTGGAGATATTGATTTTGCCCACGCCCAGCGTCACCGCTTCGGCAATTTCGGCGTCCGGGTTTGCTGAACCACCGTGCAGGACAAGCGGGATAGAGACCCGCTGCGAGATATCCCGCAGGATATGCATTTGCAGCTCTGGCTTCAGGTCTTTGGGATAGATACCGTGCGCAGTGCCGATGGCAACGGCTAACGTATCAACGCCCGTCCGGTTGACGAAGTCTTCCGCCTGTTCGGGGTCGGTATAGATCACTTTGCTGACGCCGCCTTCTATCGTGGTGCCGGTATCACCAATCGTGCCTAATTCTCCCTCTACGGAAACGCCAACGGCATGCGCCAGTTTCACCACTTCGGTGGTGAGCGCGACGTTCTCTTCATAAGGCAGGAGCGAGCCGTCGATCATCACAGAGGTAAACCCGCACTGGATGGCGCGCAGAACGTGTGCGATCGAGGCTCCGTGATCGAGGTGGATGACAAACGGTACTGGGCTGCGCAGCGTTCTTTCTCGTACATAAGCGAAGAACTCATCGGTAACGAAGGCCAGCTCGCTCGGGTGGATAGAAATGATGGCGGGGGTATTCGTTGCTTCGGCTTCTTCCACCACGGCGCGGATAAAGCAGCTATCGGCCACGTTAAACGCCCCGATAGCGAAGCGGTGTTCACGCGTAGGTTTCAGGATATCGGTCATTGAAATCAACATGTTATTTCTCTCCTGTGTCGGATAAAGGGCAAAGCGTTCCTGTACCAGTGGATAACCACTGATGACGAAAGTCGGTAAAGGGCGAGCGGTCAGACTTGGTTGGCTGAGCCGGACCAACTGAGATAATCGACGACCACGTCGCGGCAGGCGGATTCCATTGTCGCCAGCAGGTCGGAGAGCTCCATCGTTGGGTGCTGATGTAGCGCCTGCTGCAACGCCGTTTTTCCTGCCTCAAAAACGGCCGCGCCAACGTTGATTTTCGCGACGCCATGACGGCTGACGCGGCGTATGTCATCGGCTTTGGTGCCGCTACCGCCGTGCAGCGCCAGCGGTACCGTTGATTCCCGATGCAGGGCTTCGAGACGCTCAAAATCAATCTGTGGTGTCACCCCCGGTGGATAAATGCCGTGAGCGGTGCCGACTGACACGGCAAGCAGGTCGATACCGGTTTGGCGGATAAAGGGAATGACATCTTCTACCTGTGTCATTTTCACCGTGGCATCCTCAAGGTCGTAGACAGGGGCATCGGCGATGTGCCCAAGTTCACCTTCCACACAGACGCCTGCGGTTGTGGCGATGGTGACTACCTGCTGTGTACGCTCAATATTTTCCGTCAGCGGATGGCTGGATGCATCGATCATCAATCCGGTAAACCCCGCACGGAACGCCTGCCCGATCAGATTGAATGCCGTGCCGTGATCCAGACTGAGCGCGACAGGGACGGTTGCTCGCTCAGCCAGCGCCTTGACCAGCGGCACCGCGAGATGCGGTGGAAAGTGTGCACTGTGTCCTTGATAAACATTCAGGATCAGCGGCGCACGTTGTTGCTCGGCGGCGGAAATGGCCGCACGCGCAGTCTCCAGATTGAAACAGTTGATGGCGAGCACGGCATACTGCTGTTGATACGCGTCATCAATGAGGGCTTTCATTGCGGCATACATGGCGGCTCCTGTTATTCGAGAGTGAATTTAATGTCTTCATCACGAACGCTGCTGTCGTCGACGTCGTCGAACTCTTCATCAGCCTGCGTGACGCGTTTCTTAATCAGCGACAGCATCACGCCGCAGATTACGGTGCCGATACCAAGCGCCAGACAGAACATCAGCGGCTTGGTAAACAGCGGGACCACAAACATGCCGCCGTGTGGCACGGGTGCCTCCACACCCCAGACCATGATCAGCCCGCCCGCAATGGCGGAGGCGACGACGCAACTGGCAACCACTCTGAACAAATCGCGTGCGGCAATCGGGATGACGCCTTCGGTAATCATGCAGATCCCCATCGGGAAGGCGGCTTTCAGCGCTTCTTTTTCTGCGCGGGTGTATTTGTAGCGGGTCAACAAGAAGGACAGGGTGATGCCGAAGGGCGGAATCATTGAGCCGACAAATTTGACGGCTTCCGGTCCGTAGATGCCATCGACCAGCATGCCGTCCGCGAAGAGCGACATCGTTTTGTTTATCGGTCCGCCGAAATCGAAGGTTGCCATTGCCCCCAAAATCGCGCCCATCAGGAATTTCGAACCGCCTTGCATGGATTCCAGCAGGTGAATCAGCGATTTTTGCAGCCAGACAATGGGCTGACCGATAAACGTCATCATCAGCAGTCCGGCGATAATGGTGCTGAGCAGCGGTAGGATCATGACTGGCATCAGCCCTTGCATCGAGGTGGGCAGCTTGATGTAGCGGCGCAGCAGCAGCACGGTGTAGCCGACTAAGAAGCCGCCGAGAATACCGCCGATAAACCCGGTTTGAATCTGGCCGCAGATAAAACCTACGATCAGGCCGGGAGCGAAGCCGGGGCGGTCGGCAATGGAGTAAGCGATCGCGGCGCTGATCAGCGGCACAATCAACCCCATTCCCCAGCCGCCGATCTGATTGAGCATCCATGCGATGCTGCCAGTTTGCTTGCCGACATCCGGTCCGCCGATAACCTGACCGAGTGCAATGCAGATCCCGGCGGCAACAATCAGCGGGATCATCCAGGAAATACCGGTAAGGAGGTGCCGTTTTATTTCCTGTCCAATGGTTATTTTTCTGGTGTTCATAATGATTACCCCGAAATAGATATATTCAGGCACCCGCTAAAGAGCTAGCGACTTTTTCCAGAAACTTGATTGGAGATTTAATAACGACCTCCGTTTTTACCCGAACGACAGGTTTACCTTTGAATCGCTCCTCGCCTGTTATTTTAATGTCGATAGCTAGAATAACGACGTCGGCGGCAGCTATCTCATCGGGTGTTAATTCATTCTCAGTGCCAATCGTGCCCTGGGTTTCCACTTTGATCGCGTAATTTAACGCGTTGGCACCTTTAATAAGTTTCTCGCGGGCGATATAGGTATGCGCGATACCCGCCGTGCAGGCGGCAACACAAACAATATTCATTTTGGGCCTCGTCTTATGTCGGAGTGACAGGCGCTGTTTCTGCATACTGACTAAACAGCCGAATAATTTTATGGGGATCGGATTCGTCCAACAGTTGAGCAATCACCTCATCATCGGCCAGTGCACTGGCAACCTGAGACAGCAGGCGAATGTGTGTCGTGTTCTGATCTTCCAGACGCACGGCAAAGAGAATAATGCAGCGAACCTGGCTGCCGTCTAGCGTTTCCCAGGGAATATCCTGACGGGTTCGGCCAATCGCGAGCGTGGTTTGTTTTACGGCGGATGATTTCCCATGAGGGATCGCAATATGGTTTTCAAAGCCGGTTGAACCTTCGGCTTCACGTAACCAGACATCGTGAATAAAATCCTGTTTATTGGTAATAGCCCCATCGGCATACAACAAATCGGTTAATTCATGAATGACTTCATCTTTATTGGTCGCGGACATGTCTAACTTTACGCGGTTGGCATTCAGTATTTTATTGATATCCATTTATCACACCTCATCTATAAATTTAAAAAATTAACGCTCGGCAAATAATCAGTGTGGGACGGCCTGATGCAGTTGATTAGCGATAACTTTTTCGGTAACACGTTTAATGTCATCGTCATTAAAAAATGCGGATACATAAACAACCGGAATCAGCTGCTCTTCCAGATGAATCGTGGAAATAATGAGTTCAATATCCTCCTGTTGGCAGAATATCTGCATATTACTGGCTGATATCACGCCAACAATAATCCAGTCAGGAAACGCGCGCAGGATACGGTTTTTTAGCAGATGCGACGTTCCCACACCGCTAGAGCACACCACCAAAATACGTTTGTGAGCAATTTGGCGTTCCAGCGCGGCTTGAAAATGAATGGTCAGATAGCCGACTTCATCTTCAGCGACGGGGTTTAATTGAAACCTCAGGCAGACTTCACTCATGGCTTGCTGAGTCATATGATAAATATCAATAAATTCGCTTTTTATATCGTCTAATAACGGATTGCGAATGTGTATTTGATACTTTAATCGGTTAAGCAATGGCTTGATGTGAATAAGCAAGCCTTCATGTAATAACTTATCTGTGCGCAAGTCTATATTGATTAAATCAGAAAATACCTGTGTTAATACGCGCGTAATTCTGCGTGATTCACTATTAGAGAATTGATAGTGGAGTTGTAGGTTATCCGCACGTTCTTCTATCACAATACCTGAAGAAATAATATATTGGTAAATAAACCAGACTTCATCTGAGGGTAGCGTGCTCTCGACGCGTTGCTCTATTTTCGTCACCATATCTTGTGCGATGGAAAATATGCGATTATCAACCTGCTGATGAATAGAGTCTTCCGCCATGATGAGTGCTTTTCCCTGCGTAATGCGGTGCATCATAATTAAGGTATGGGTGAAAACATTGATGTAATAAGGCTCGCCTAGCGGATAAGAAAGTGCTTTCTCCATGTCTTGTAACAGCGTTTCGACGAAGGAAACGTCTTTTTCACCGAAATAGTTAATTAGTGCCCTATAGCTGCCGGGATCGAGGCGGGAGTGGCTAAGCGGACCGGGTTCTTTATGATGCATAACGTCATTAATAAGTGAGGCCATCGCCTGACGTACCTGATTTTCGCTGCCTTCAATGTGCGTGCCGCTCTGGCTACGCACCAGCGATAATCCCAGTGGATGTAGCCAGCTTTCGATGATTTTCAGATCGTTAACGATAGACGCACTGCTGATAAAGTAGCGTTCTGACAGTTTGCTGATGGAGGTTTCATGAGGCGTGTCGCTTAATAACTGTGAGGCGATTTTGACGCGGCGAGCATTGTTGATCAGCGCATCGGTCTCTCCATCATCCACGACAAGTTGCTGTTCCAACAACGTGATGTGTCGGTCGTCATCCGTTGTTAACATAATTCCCGCACCGACCTTTTTGTCTGGATAAATATTCCAGACAGAAAGGAAGGCTTCAACAAATTGCATATCGCGATAGACGGTTTTTTCCGACACATCCAGATAATGTGCAATATTTCTAACCGTTACATATCCCTGGTGTTGTAAGAGATATTTCAATAAACGATTCTGGCGGGAGGTGAGTGGCTGCATCATATTACCCTCTGTGATTCGTTAGATTTTCTGATGCTTATCGGATTGATAATTTTTTCTAAATAATTTCCTGTTTTATTTTCTCTTTCGTTTTATTTGGATAGGGTGCTGTAATGATTAATCTAGTCGCGATAGTCGATAGGGACAATACTAAATGCTGTCCGCTGAATAGGACAAAAATAAAACAGGGTGTTGAGCGGATATTAATTGGGATCGCGATCACGCTATCAGGGGTAATAATTGTGATCTCATCTGCATATTAATTGTTTCGTTAAATAATGCGATGAAAATAAGAATATGAGCATACCAGAGCGAAGGGAAATAAAAAGGCAAGAAAGCCGTGCTGCGCTTCTTGCCTGATTAAGGCGGCTATGTCTGAACTGAACATCGCCTATTTTCCGTGAATCAACGTGTTATGCCGATTAGAAATCTACATTCACACCGAGTTGGAAGGAACGACCGGGAGCGGTAGACAGCGCGCGATCGTATTGTCCCTGTCGGTCATTGGTTTCAATCTGACGGCTGCTCAGGTAGTCCCAATATTTACGGTCAGTCAGGTTATACACGCCCCCGCTGATTTTCACGTCTTTGGTCACGCGATAGTAGGCGGTCAGGTCCACCATGCCATAGCCGGGAACCCGCATATATTCAGCTGTAGAGGCGGTGATAGCGGTGCCAGCATTGGTGTAGTTTTGACGATTCGTATCCTGTGCCTGTTTCCCTTTCTGGAAGGTAGACGTCAGTGCGGCACCGTAGCGCTGCGAAGGATCGTCATAGGCGATACCAATCACGGCTTTCATTGGTGCAACGCTGTCGAGATCGACATAGCGGTCGCCAAGATAGCGGGACTGGGATTGGCCTTTGGTGTAACCAAACGCCAGCGTGGTGCTAAGCCCGTCAACTGCTGGGAACCAGGTGCCAAGCTGTATTTTGCTGCTGACTTCACCACCGTAGATGTAGGCTTTATCACGGTTTTCCGCCTGGTATATCGTACTGATATTGCTTGGAACATTGGTAAATTTGTCTGGGTTGGCGCTACGACGGTAGCGGGTATTGGCGATAAAATTCTTGTACGTGTTGTAAAACAGCGCGGTACGGAATGTGATCCCCTCTGTGGCTTCGCCTTTTAATCCCCATTCTACGTTGTTGCTGGTCTCTGTTTTGAGGTCGCTATTGCCGATAAAGGCATACTGAAACGGCCCGGCATAGTTGGCGTCAAGGTTGGTGCTGCCATAAAGCTGGCTGGCATCTGGGAACTGTGCGCCGCGGCGATACTGTAAATAGGTCGTCAGCGTCGGGGTGATGTCGTAAAGGAAGCTCAGTGAAGGCAGGATTTGTGTATCACTGTTGGCTTTACCGTACAGCCTGTTGACATCGGATTCACTGATGACGCTGCCGTCACCGCTCAGGCGAACCGTATTGGTCGGTTTGGTTCGCTGATGGACGGCGCGCACGGCAGGAACGACCGAGAACGCGTGTCCTGCCAGATCCCAGGAGACGGTATCCTGCACGAAGCCGCCAACGGTGTAGCTGTCACTATCGGCTTCCGGCTGCATGATGTTATTCGCACCCGTTTGATTCGGTGATTGCCTGAACGGGCGCTCGGTTTTAGTTTGGCTGGCATTGAGGCCCCAGCTAAATTCGTGACGATCCCAGCTTTTCACCAGATGGGTATCGAAGCCGTACGTTTTTACATTGTAATCAGAATAGACACGGTGGCTATCGGCTGCTGCCATTCCCGTTGTTGCTGGCAACCAGGTGTTGTCGTGAGACTCACTGTTTTGGAAATAAACGCGGCTGTCGATCATATCGACTAATGTATTGTTGACTGGCGTCCAGCGATCTTTCAGGCTGGCGCTCCAGCGGCGAGTCTCGCTGCTTTGTTGTGCGGTGCCATAAATCGTATTATTGCTGCTCGGCAAGTTACCCCAGTAATCGTAGTGGGTATGGTTGGTTTTATGGTAATAATCCAGCGTGCTGGTGAGTTGATGTTCATCATTTGGCTGCCAGATAGTCGATGCCAGAATGGCGTTAGAGTGCCAGTTGGCGGGGTAAGCAGCGATCTCGTCGCTGTTATTACGCGTTTGCTGACCATCACGACGGCTGAGCACGACAATACCGCGCAGCTCGGCATCCCCGCCTGCGGCGGTGATGCCGTTATGCCAACCATGGTTGGCAGAGTCGAAATCACTCTGGAAGCCGACATATTCCTGCTTATTCGCGTTTAAATAATCATCTGCTGATTTGGGGCGAAACGAGACGCTCCCACCTAACGCATTAATCGTATTTTCCGCTGAGGTCACGCCAGATTCGATATTGACCCGTCCATAGAGATAAGGGTCGACATAGTCTCGCCCCATACCGAACGTGTTAAATCCAGCCCTGCTGGCATAACTACGTCCCGTTGCATTAGGTAATGCGATGCCATCGGTATCAATAGCGACGCGGTTGCTTTCTATCCCGCGAATGTTGTAGCCCGTGTAGCCGCCACGATCAAAGCCACTTTTCCCCGCATTACTACCGCCGCTGGAGCCCGTTGCGCTGATTAACGGCTGGTAACGCATGATGGTGCCAAAGTCATTACCACCATGCTTCTGCATATCATTGGCTGTGATTGAAACGGACGAACCCGTTTTTTTCTCAATTTCAGGCGCATGGACGGTCATTACGTCACCCGTCGGTTCCGTTTTAGCCGCCGGATTGTCTTGATTCTTCACGTTGAGTGCGTTGTTGCCTGTGGTGCTATCCGCTGCCATGCCGTTTAGCGCGACACCAGTCAAGATGCCGGTGAGAAGAATTTTATTTAAATTCTTGTTAATTAACATAATGATACTCTGCTATAAGGTTGTTCAGGCCAGCGGCGTTGGGGAAACATGGCGTGCTGGTAACTAACGTCTGCAAGGGAAATGCAAAACGGGAAATAACATTAATTACCACGTGTGAATGATAATTATTATCAATATGCTAGTCATTATCGTTTGAGGCAGCAATGATGATGAATAATTCTTAATGAAACGGTATGTTTGCTATCAAGCTCTAAAGCAGGCTGCGTCTATGCGATGTATCAACGAGGTGTAATGAAATTACCGACTTACGAAACCGATCACTACGAGCTGGACGATGGCGAAGCGATTAACCGCGAGTATCCAGATTCATTCTGGATTCCGGCAAAAGCGGTACGTGAATCACTCGCGCCCGGCGATTTTGTTAAGTTGATCTTCCGTATGGAGGAAACGCCGGGCTCTGATGACCTTTCGGTAGAAAGAATGTGGGTCAACGTGACAAAAAAGCACGATGCGTTTTACGAAGGGGTTTTAGACAATAAGCCTACGGGAAGCGACTGTGTGCACTGCGGTCAGACGGTTACGTTTCATTCTTGCCACGTGATTGGTATCTATGGAAAGAATGAATAAAGAAGCACGCATCGTGCCGACGCCACGGTGTTTAACGCCAGCATGGTAGATAAGGTATTGATAGATGAAACTCTCTGCACTTCGGGTGAAGGCTCGGCGTAACACGCTTGAAGTCGAGCATATTCTTACGGCGGCAAAAGCACGTTTGCCGGGGTTACGCGATGAACTTAATCGGCTATCTGATGAATGTAGCTGGTCTCGCTCACCCTATTTGCCCGACGGCACACACGTGGTTCCGCTAGCGAAATGGGCTGAAATTGCGGGCGCGTATGCAGAGGAAGGAATTGACGCGCTCGGCGTCCTTGCTGACGACCCTGAGAATGTCGCGTATGTAATTGGTCTGCTTGAGGAACTTCAATCCCATGCGGCGGTGAACGCGTTGATGGATTTCTTTTCGGCCGTTATGCAGAGGCCCGAGCTCGCGCCCGAAACGGCATGGCGTCTTACCTCTGCCTATAACTTACTGTTGAGCTTCAAAGACGGTGTTGTGGCGACGGACGAGCAGGCAACAGCGGTGCGCACTTTCCTGATGCGGCTTTTACCGCTAGCGACGACGGAACATCAGACTTGTTTACTATTCTGTGCGCTCCGTGGTGTTGGCGACGCTTCCTCTCTGGATTTTTTGGTAAGTCATCGCGACCTGGCTCCGCCGAATGAAACGATAAGGATGACGGCAATGCGCGCAATTCGTCAGCGACTGCGAAATACGCGCTGATTCTTTCCTTAACCGTAGCTGTAAGGTGACTAACGATGTTTATTGAAATACCCAAATCTGTTTTTCCACTGTTTCACGCGGCAGGCTGGCCGCATGTTGAACCACAATCAGTCCCGCCGTTTGTGCCAGAGAACCATCCGGCCGCTGACATCCTGCATGCGTTCGGCGGGCTGACGGTCGGGCAGAGCGGCGCAGGAGAAGAGTGCGCCAGCGGTGATATTATTTTTGGCGGCAGTGAGGATTTGCAGGAAGATGAAACGCTGCTGGAGTGGCAAGGGATTCTGAACACGACGCTGATCCTGATCGGTGAGACTCATCATTCGCACGCTGCTTTGCTGATGGATAGCGCGGGGGCCTGCTACGGGATGAGCTTTATACATGAGGCATTCTGGTTTGAAGGAGAGTCTTTTGAGGCCGCCGTTGAGTGCATTCTGCTTGGCCGGAAGGGAAAACCCATGCTGCGGCCAGACCAATCGTCAATATCCGTATATGGCGAGATGATTACCGCAGATCATCCGAGAGTCCACCACTACGACTAGCCGCCTTCTCCGGTAGCCGTCGGATTCACACCGGTCATCGCCCGGTGTGGGGGTTTTCTGAGAGCGACATCGTTTCCTGTGACGCGGTTCCCTGCTAACTGTTCCCTGTGACATCACCTCATCAGATAAGGTACTATTCCCGCCAAACATACCGCCGCTATGGCGTGTCGGAAAGCGTAACAATCGCGCCGCGATGTGAGGAAAGTGAGAGAAATGAGTGAGATGACTCATGACGGCGCAGAAAGCCTTGCGCTGCGCACGTTTACCGAAAATGCATACCTGAATTATTCCATGTACGTCATCATGGACAGGGCATTGCCGTTCATTGGTGATGGCCTGAAGCCTGTGCAGCGTCGCATTGTGTATGCGATGTCCGAGCTGGGACTGAATGCCAGCGCCAAATTTAAAAAATCTGCCCGTACCGTGGGCGACGTGCTGGGTAAGTACCACCCGCACGGCGACAGCGCCTGCTATGAAGCGATGGTGCTGATGGCGCAGCCGTTCTCTTATCGCTATCCGCTGGTGGATGGTCAGGGGAACTGGGGGGCACCGGACGATCCGAAATCGTTCGCTGCCATGCGTTATACCGAATCGCGGTTGTCCAAATACGCGGAAGTGCTGCTGTCAGAATTAGGGCAGGGCACGGTCGATTATACCCCGAATTTTGACGGCACGATGCAAGAGCCGAAGATGCTGCCTGCGCGTCTGCCGAATATTCTGCTGAACGGCACCACCGGGATCGCCGTCGGGATGGCAACGGATATTCCGCCGCATAACGTGCGTGAAGTCGCGGCTGCCGCAGTGATGCTGCTGGAAAACCCGAAAGCCTCGCTGGACGATTTGCTCCAGCATGTGCAGGGGCCGGATTTCCCGACGGAAGCCGAAATCATCACGCCGCGTGATGAAGTACGCAAACTCTATCAGAATGGTCGTGGCTCGGTGCGGATGCGCGCGGTCTGGAAGAAAGAAGACGGCGATGTGGTGATTACCGCGCTGCCGCATCAGGTTTCTGGTGCCAAAGTGCTGGAGCAAATTGCCAGCCAGATGCGTGCGAAGAAGCTGCCGATGGTGGAAGATCTGCGTGATGAATCCGATCACGAGAATCCCACTCGCCTGGTGCTGGTGCCGCGCTCGAACCGTATCGATATGGATCAGGTGATGAATCATCTGTTCGCAACTACCGATCTGGAAAAAAGCTATCGCGTTAACATGAACATGATCGGTCTGGATGGTCGCCCCAGCGTGAAAGGGCTGGTCGAGATCCTGAGCGAGTGGCTGGTATTCCGTCGAGACACCGTATGCCGCCGACTGAACTACCGTCTGGAGAAAGTGCTCAAGCGCTTGCATATTCTTGAAGGCTTGCTGATTGCGTTCCTGAATATTGACGAAGTGATTCACATCATCCGCACGGAAGATGAGCCGAAGCCCGTTCTGATGCGCCAGTTCAGCCTGAGTGAAACACAGGCTGAAGCGATCCTCGAGCTGAAATTACGTCATTTGGCCAAGCTGGAAGAGATGAAAATCCGCGGCGAGCAGGACGATTTGGCTAAAGAGCGCGATCAACTGCAAGCACTGTTGGCGTCAGAGCGTAAACTCAGCAATCTGATTAAGAAAGAAATTCAGGCGGATGCGCAAGCTTATGGTGACGATCGTCGTTCGCCGCTGCATGAACGCGGCGAAGCGAAAGCGATGAGTGAACACGACTTTGTGCCGTCTGAACCGGTTACTATTGTACTGTCGGAAATGGGCTGGGTTCGCAGTGCCAAAGGGCATGACATCGATCCTGCCGGACTGAGCTATAAAGCGGGTGATAGCTTCCGCGCCGCGGCTAAAGGCAAGAGCAATCAGCCTGTGGTATTCATTGACTCCACCGGTCGCAGCTATGCACTTGATCCGATCACACTCCCTTCCGCGCGCGGTCAGGGTGAGCCACTGACGGGCAAACTCACACCACCGCCAGGCGCGACGATTGAACAGGTGCTGATGGCCGCAGACGATCAGCCGTTGCTGATGGCATCGGATGCGGGCTATGGCTTCGTCTGTACCTTCAACGATCTGGTGGCGCGTAACCGCGCAGGTAAAGCGATTATTACTCTGCCGGATAACGCGAAGGCGCTGGCACCGATCGAGATCAAGGGCGAGGATAACCTGCTGATGGCAATCACTGCCGCGGGCAGAATGCTGCTGTTCCCTGTCTCCGATCTGCCTCAATTGTCGAAAGGCAAGGGTAACAAGATTGTGTCCATCTCCTCGGCTGATTTTGTGGAAGGTAAAGATCGTCTGACCTGGCTGTATCTGCTGCCACCACAGGCTTCCGTCACGCTCTATTTTGGCAAGCGTAAGCTGGTGCTGCGTCCGAATGAGCTTCAGAAGTATCAGGGTGAGCGCGGACGGAAAGGGACATTGCTGCGTGGTCTGCAACGTATCGATCGGATTGAGGTAGATGCGCCGCAGCAGGTTGACACTGGAAGCAGCGAAGAATAACTCCTCCATATTGTCGTTGTGCATGTTGAGAAAGGCGGTGTTTACCGCCTTTCTTTGGTTTCCGGTTGCCATCCCGCAGAAAATTGAATCACCGTGTGTTTTAGCGCGAAATCGCTATACTAGCGGCGGCTGTTGGCTAATGAGGTTGCTATGTTATCCATTTTGCGTTTTTTTGTTGTCGTTATCTTTTCGATTTTGATCTGTATTTTTGGCTTGTTTTACTGCCTGTTCAGCCCTCGAAATCCCCGCCATGTAGCGACGTTTGGTCATCTTTTTGGCCGCCTGTCCGTGGTGTTTGGCCTAAAAGTAGAAATGCGGATACCGGAAGAAGCGGCGCATTACGGCAACTGCATCTATATCGCTAATCACCAGAATAATTACGATATGGTCACGGTATCTAGCGCGGTTCAGCCTCGTACCGTTACCGTAGGTAAGAAAAGCCTGCTGTGGATTCCGTTCTTCGGCCCGCTCTACTGGCTGACGGGTAACCTGCTGATTGATCGTGAAAACCGCGCCAAAGCGCATGGCACCATCGCACAGGTGGTGAAACACATTAAAGAGCGCAATACGTCTATCTGGATGTTCCCTGAAGGTACGCGCAGCCGTGGACGCGGCCTGCTGCCATTCAAAACCGGTGCTTTTCATGCCGCGATTAGCGCAGAAGTGCCGATTGTGCCTATTTGTGTTTCTACTACCAGCAATAAGGTGAAATTGAACCGCTGGAATAACGGCGTCGTGATCGTCGAAATGCTGCCACCGATTGATACCCGTGCGTATACCAAAGATCAGGTGCGCGAATTGGCTACACATTGCCATGATGTGATGGCTGCCAAAATTGCGGAGTTGGATGCGGAAGTCGCGGCACGCGAAGCGGCAGGCAAAAAGTAAGCTTATCCCATCCGTTGTTGGATTATTTATTTCTAATACATCGTCGAAATAAATAATCGGAAGTTAAACTTTGCTTACGGTTAATGGATTTACGGAGTCATTATGTCACTCAGCCGACGTCAGTTTATTCAGGCATCGGGCCTTGCGTTATGTGCGGGTATGACGCCACTGGCGGCAAAAGCCAGTGGGAGTCCCGACGCATTGCCGATACCGCCATTACTGGAGTCGCGCCGAGGCCAGCCTCTTTTTCTGACCATGCAGCGTGCCCATTGGGCGTTTTCCGGTGACCGTAAAACATCTATTTGGGGAATCAACGGCCGTTATTTAGGGCCGACGGTACGGGTATATGACGGCGATGATGTGAAGCTGATTTACAGCAACCGCCTGAATGAGCCTGTCGCGATGACAATTGGTGGGTTGCAGGTGCCGGGGCCGTTGATGGGCGGCGCTGCGCGTATTATCTCTCCAGGATCTGATTGGTCGCCAGTGTTGCCGATTCGTCAGTCGTCGGCGACCTGTTGGTATCACGCGAATACGCCGAACCGCATGGCACCCCATATCTATAACGGGTTGGCTGGGCTATGGCTGGTGGAAGACAGCACCAGTAAATCTCTGCCACTGCCTAATCACTACGGTGTTGATGATTTCCCATTGATTATTCAGGATAAACGACTGGATAACTTTGGTGTTCCTCTCTATAACCCGCCTTCTAGCGGTGGATTCGTAGGGGATTCGCTGTTGATCAACGGGATCCAAAACCCCTTTGTTGAAGTTTCTCGTGGTTGGGTTAGGCTGAGACTGCTGAACGCATCGAACTCCCGCCGTTACGTGATGCGACTGAGCGATGGACGGGCGATGCACGTGATCGCCAGCGATCAAGGGCTGTTACCAGCACCGATGGCTGTGAACCAGCTTTCTCTCGCGCCCGGTGAGCGACGTGAAATTCTGATCGACATGTCGCAAGGTGAGGAAGTCACGCTGACGGCCGGTGAGTCAGCTGGGATTATGGATCGCCTGCGCGGACT
Organism: Pectobacterium zantedeschiae; assembly: GCF_004137795.1. Classification (GTDB taxonomy): domain Bacteria; phylum Pseudomonadota; class Gammaproteobacteria; order Enterobacterales; family Enterobacteriaceae; genus Pectobacterium; species Pectobacterium zantedeschiae. The sequence goes on along the minus strand of NZ_NWTM01000001.1, from coordinate 3,134,578 downwards.
GTTTGAGCCTTCCAGTATCCTGATTTCTACCCAAATACTGACGCTTAAGCCGACCGGACTGTTGCCATTGGTAACGGACAACCTGCCAATGCGTTTGCTGGCGGATAACATTATTGAAGGCAGCATTAGCCGCACGCGAGAATTCCGTCTGGGCGACAGTCTGCCTGGGATCAATGGTGCGATGTGGGACATGACGCGTGCCGATGTACAAACCCAGCTTGGCCGCTGTGAGCGCTGGATTATCCACGCCGACACGCCGCAGGCTTTCCATATTCAGGGCGTAAAATTCCTGGTACGTAGCGCGAATGGCCGCCCACCGTCGGTGGAAGACAGTGGCTGGAAAGATACGGTATGGGTGGATAACGATGTCGAGCTGCTGGTTTATTTCATGCAGCCTTCCTCAATGGCGTTCCCCTTCCTGTATTACAGCCAGACGCTGGAACTGGCCGATCGCGGCTCGACAGGGCAGCTCATCGTACAGTCTGCGATGTAAACTCTAGCCTGTCAGTCACCTTCTGCCGTTATCCCTCTGCCGTGACCAATGTCACGGCAACCTCGTTTGACCCGCGATGTTTTCGATGCCCACTTGCTTCTTGATGTGATCCACCTCTATTCAGACAAACCAAGATTAAAGCTGCGGTGCCGTGCGGACGATACCTTATATATTGATGTTGCTATGAATTAAGTGTGAATTGTCGTTTGGTGTACGTGCGGTTTCGTGTCTGATGAGTGCTAAAAAAACATTTTTTATTACAACAATCTCAGCGTCAGAACGTTTCGTTTCGCCATGAAATCAGGTTCACTTCTGTTTTAACCTGTACGCGGCCAGACGCCGCGTCACTAAAAAAGGCTGTACTATGCGGGAATTACTGCTTTGGGTCAGGGATCAGCTGGCAGGGGCGCCGTCGGCGCCTCGCTATATGCAGCTCGCGTCGTTGCTTGAATCAGAAATCGGCCGCCGTAAGACGTTGTCAGGCCAGTTCTTACCCGCGGAAAGATTGATTGCACAACAGCTGGGGTTATCGCGCGTGACGGTTTCCCGTTCCCTGTCGCTTTTGGAAGAAAAAGGGCTTGTTGTTCGCCAGCAGGGGGTGGGAACCCGCGTTACCCAGCGGCTTAATTATGCCTTGAGTGCTGAGGATGAAGGGTTCACCGCGCTTGTGCTGAAACAAGGCGGCATCGCTGGCAGCCTCTGGTTAGAGAGAAAAATACAGGTTCCGCCTGCTAACATCGCTGAAAAAATGTCTTTGCCGGAAGGCGAAGCTGTCACCTATCTACGGCGTGTCCGGCTCATCAACGGCGAACCTGTCTCGTTGGAAACAACCTGGATTCCGCAAAAATTCTTACCCGATCCAGAAACGTTTGAACAGTCGCTCTATCAATATTGGGTGACGCATGGGGTCACGCCGGACAAAAAACGCTATCGTTTCAAGGCGATTGCCTGTGCGGCAGAAATCGCTACGCTTCTTGACATCGCGGCGGAAGCTCCTGCGCTGTATTGCCAACTGCATGTTTATAACAACCAAGGTGAACTGCTGGAATATAGCGAAGCACACTGTCGTAGCGATGTGTATGAGATTCAGTTTGCCGATTAGAGGAAGAATGCCAGCACGGAGAATGCTGGCATCAAAGGTGGGTTAGTCGTTTCTTGGTTCGTCAGGATCCGAGCCCAGGCGTTTTCCGCTGTCCAGCTTGGCAATTTCACCCAGCTCGTCTTTATCCAGACGGAAATCAAACACCTCGAAGTTTTCCTTGATACGTGCAGGTGTCACCGATTTAGGTATCACCACCAGTCCACTGTCCAGATGCCAGCGGATCACGACCTGTGCTGGTGTTTTGCCGTATTTCATCGCTAGTTTACGGATAATCGGGTGATCAAAGACTCCTTCGCCCCCTTGCGCCAGCGGGCTCCAGGATTCAGTCTGGATATGGTGTGTAGCATTCCAGGCATGGAGCTGTTTTTGCTGGAGAAGCGGGTGGAGTTCGACCTGATCGATGACCGGTAAGACGCCCGTTTCTTCTTTTAACCGCTGTAAATGGTGAATATGGAAATTACTGACGCCGATACTTTTCACCAGACCTTGTTCCTGAAGTTTGATGAGCCCGCGCCAGGCATCCACGAAAGTATTCTGCTGCGGTAACGGCCAGTGAATCAGGTAGAGATCGATATAATCTAATCGAAGTTTTCGCAGGCTCTCTTGCAGCGCCTTTTGCGGATCGGTGTGATCGCCATTCCAGAGCTTGGTGGTGATGAATACCTCTTCGCGCGGTAGATTCGCGGAACTCAGCGCCTGACCGACCGCTTCCTCATTCTTATAAATTGCGGCGGTATCGATCGCCCGATAACCGATGGACAATGCTTCGGTCACGGCGGTCACCGTGTCCTCACTGCTTGCTCGCCAGACCCCAAGGCCCAACTGGGGCATGATATTGCCGTCCGCCAGCTTAACTTTCGGTTGCGTCATCTCATTCTCCTTTTATATCCGTTAATCCATAAACGTATCATAGACTTAACTGGATGGGCGACCTGTTCATATCACGAACAGAGAGGAACGTGATCCCTCGCAGGAACAGGTATATGATTTCAGTCTAGTAGAAAAATTCGTTGGCTATACGTTACGTGATGATAAAGGGAACCTATTGGCTTAGCGCCGATCGTATAAGCATCGTAATACATGGGGTGACCACAGGGGTGAGGTGATCTCCCCTGTGTTTCCCCTGACAACGGGCGTAAGTGACCAGCATTAGCCGATTGGTTCCCCTTAACAGACACAGCATTGAGGGGATAGGGGTAGTTTAAACGATAGCGTTTTCTCCTTAATTCCAATTATTCGGGAAGAGGGGCTTAACGCGCCGCCTCGTAAATCTTCTGGCTTTCTTCCAGCGTAATGTCACGGTGCTCGCCTAGCGCAGTCAGGCCGTGCTCGCTGAGTTTGGCGACCAGTGTTGGTATGGAGCTGCCATCCAACTGATAGTCAGACATGCGGGTTGGTACGCCCATTTTTTCGAAGAAGCCACGTGTGGCGGCAATCGCGCCGTCGATACGCTGGTCTTCGCTGCCGTCACGTAGGTTCCAGACGCGCTCGGCGTATTGCAGCAGCTTGTCACGCTTCTGGGTTTTTCTTGCTGTCAGCATGGCAGGCAGAACGATTGCCAGCGTTTGGGCATGGTCGAGGCCATGCTGCGCCGTTAATTCATGCCCCAGCATGTGAGTTGACCAATCCTGCGGTACTCCGGCACCAATCAGGCCGTTCAACGCCATGGTTGCGCTCCACATCACATTGGCTCTGACCTTGTAGTTTTCTGGTTCAGCCAGCGCACGCGGGCCTTCTTCAACCAGCGTCAGCAGCAAACCTTCCGCAAAACGATCCTGTACTTTGGCATCGACCGAATAGGTCAGGTATTGCTCAACCGTATGAACGAAGGCATCGACCACACCGTTTGCGATCTGGCGAGCGGGCAGAGTGTAAGTTACTACCGGGTCGAGCACGGCGAAAAGCGGCTGAGTGTATCGTGAGTGGAAGGCGAGCTTATCGTTGGTTGCTTTACGGGTGATTACCGCGCCATTGTTGGATTCCGAACCGGTCGCGGGGAGGGTGAGTACCGCTGCCAGTGCGACGCCGCGATCGATTTCTGCTCCACCAGTTTGCAGAATGTGCCACGGATCCTGCGCGGCCTGATAATCCGCTGCGGCGGCGATAAATTTTGTACCATCGACGACAGAGCCCCCTCCAACCGCCAGCAGGAAATCAATCTTCTCTGCTCTGACAACATCGACGGCTTTCATTAACGTTTCATACGTCGGGTTCGGCTCAATGCCGGAAAACTCGCGTACGTTGCGCCCTTCCAGCGCGCGATAAACCTGATCCAGTACGCCATTGTGCTTCACGCTGCCGCCGCCGTAAGTGATGAGGATGCGGGCATCGGCAGGAATTTCTTTGCCTAATTCAGCAATCTGGCCTTCGCCAAACAGAATCTTGGTTGGGGTATGAAGTGTGAAATTTAGCATGGGTTATTTGTCCAGTTTAAAGCCCTGTTGAAGGATCGCGGGCAAGACTTTCGGGAAGTAGATGTGTTGGTAGTAGCTGGCGGTGTTATCACCCCAGTTGTCGCCGTCTGCACGACCGGTTTGCTGCCAGTGTGTCACTAGCGTGTGGTTATATTGCTCAATCGCCGTAGGCAGAACGTCCTGATGATAGGTTTCATCATGGCGGAATGAATTTAGCGGAAGGCGTGGTTTCTGATGTGCTGGGGTATCGACATAGCCGATAGCAACGCCTGCGACGGGGAACGTCAGTTCAGGGAGTTGCAGAAAATCGATCATCGCCTGCGGTTCGCGACGGATGCCGCCAATCGGGACGATGCCCAGTCCGAATGAGCGTGCGGCGGCCATCAGCGTACCGAGTGCAATACCGACATCCGTTGTGCCAGCGATCAGGCTTTCGAGGCTTTCATGCGCGTGTTGCTGTTTGCCGCTCATGGCAATCCCGACCTGCGTTTTGTGCATATCTAGCACTACGGTGATGAACACGGGTGCTTTGGCAATCCACGGTTGTCCGCCAGCCAGTTCGGCAATGCGTGCCTTGCGTTCTGGGTCACGGGTGACGATGAGCGACACTTGCTGAGAGTTCACGGATGTCGGCGCTAAATGTGCGGATTGAACAATGGCATCCAACACGTCATCGGGAATAGGTTTATCAAGGTAGCTACGTTCGCTGCGGTGTGACGTAAACAGTTCAATCGTTTTATTCATGTCTTTTCCCGTGTGATGAGTGGATGAGGGTACGCTCAGTATTGTCATCAACCTCTGGAAGACGTTCAATGCACATTTCTGTTTGGTTATTGCCTATTTCTACAAAATACAGGAGAAAAGGGTGATAATAGTTCGCGGGTATGTCATTTTGTTTCCCGTGTCAGGAGAGAGGCTTCAGGCAGGAAAAAAGAACCGGTAGCGAGATAACATTATGTTGACGGAAAGCCAAGGCATGTCGACGGAAAGCCAACGTGAGCAGCTTGTTCAGAAACAAAAAATTCAGAAACAGACAACACAGAGAGAAGCAGAACAGCAACAGACCGTGCGCCAGCGCATCGTGGAGCAAGCAATACGCTGTTCAACTAAAAGTTGGGTCACGCCTTCGCTCGTGCCTCAGGTAAGGATTCTGTATACCGAACAACATCACCCGCGTGTGCCAGTGATGTATGAGCCGACGATCGTCATCATTTTTCAGGGCCAAAAGATTGGCTACCTGGGTGGAAAAATGTTCCAGTACGACCCGGAAAATTACCTGTTGATGACCGTTCCGCTGCCGTTCGAATGTGAAACGATAGCCAGCGTTGAGAACCCGCTGGTAGGGATGTCGATTAGCATCGACATCCAAATGCTTCAGGATTTGCTGATCGACATCGGTGATGATGACAGCGCGATTCGTCCCTGTTCTTGCACGTGCGGGGTGAACAGCGCGCCGTTGACCGATGAGATCCTGTGTGCTGTCGAACGGCTGCTTGATGCGATGAATAACCCGCGCGACGCTCGCGTGCTGGGCCCGACGATTGTGCGCGAGATTATCTATCATATGCTCTGTGGTGAAAGTGGTGCGGCATTACAGGCGCTGGTGAATCGGCACACGCACTTCAGCCAAATCACCAAAGCGCTGCGGCGCATTGAGAATCACTATGCTGATAGCCTGAATGTGGAGCAGTTGGCTGCCGAAGTGAACATGAGCGTGTCTGCGTTTCATCATAACTTCAAGGCGGTCACCAACACCTCGCCGTTGCAGTATCTGAAATCCTACCGCCTGCATAAAGCGCGGGTGATGATGATCAACGATGGCCTGAAAGCTGGTGTTGCAGCGGCCCGTGTCGGATATGAGAGCGCGTCGCAGTTTAGCCGGGAATTTAAACGCTATTTTGGCGCGACGCCGGGCGACGAAGTGTCAAGATTAAAGGCCAATAATATGGCGGTTGAGGAAGGCTAAAGGCGGCAATAAATTGCACGGTTACCGGATTAGGCGACCGAGCGTTTTTTACGCCATACGACGACTGCCATACCGATAAGACCGCTGACCAGTAAAATAATCGGCAGCAGGATCAGCGCGGTCATCACCTGATCTTCATAGCGTTTGACCAACGGAATATGGCTGAGCGCATAGCCGAGTGTGACAATCCCCCCGACCCACAGTAGCCCACTGAGCCAGTTGAAAATTTGAAAGCGCGTATTATTTAACCCGGAAATACCTGCCATTGTCGGCAGCAGCGTGCGGATAAAGGCTAAAAAGCGGCCAACCAGCAGCGCCGTCAGGCCGTGACGATGGAACAGATGATGGGCACGCTGGTGATAATGAGCGGGAAGCTGTAATAGCCAGCCCTTTACCAGACGTGTATCGCTCAACCAGCGCCCTTGAAGGTAGCTGAGCCAGCAGCCGAGGCTGGCGGCGATGGTAAGCAGAATCATCGTGGGGAAAAAGCTCATCACACCTTTGGCAATCATGGCGCCAGTGAGCAGCAGCAGACTATCGCCGGGCAAAAAAGAGGCAGGTAACAGGCCGTTCTCCAGAAATAGCGTCGTGAACAGAATGCCGTAAATGACCCAAATGACGTGGGGATCGGCCAGTGCGCTAAAATCCTGCTGCCAGAGAGCCTGCATAATGTCGTGAACCATACTCATATTACTTCCCGCCAGTGACGATATTCATTATCTCTCAGGCAGCGGCGGTAGAACGCTGGGTTACCTGAAATTTACTGTCTATCAAGCCCTAAAATCAGTATGGGCAAAACGCCTTACCGCATTGTGAGAATACGATAGGGCTTAATGCTTAATTTTTGGTTAAGGTAACGCCGTTTTTTAGTAAGCGTTGACTCATTATTATCATAACGCATTACCCACCGCGTCGCAGGGGAAATCAAGACGCGGCGGCCTTATGGCCGTCACATTTTCTGTATTTTTTCCCTGCTTGTATTTTGTTTCCCTGTCGTTTGGCTGTGCTTTGCTGATTAAGCGCTGATTCTGCCAAAACCCGCAGCCAGATCGTCGATCAGATCGTCACTGTCTTCAAGTCCAATATGTAACCGAATAAGTGTGCCGGTAAAATCCACGCCGCTCACAGGACGAATAGCCGCCAGTTCTTCTGGCTGATTTGCCAGAATCAGAGACTCAAAACCGCCCCAGGAATACGCCATACTGAAATGCTCAAAATGGTCCAGATAGTGCGCCAACGTTTCTTTGCTTAATTTCTCTTTCAGGACGAATGAGAACAAGCCGTTACAGCCCTTAAAATCGCGCTCGTAGAATTCATGCCCTTTGCATCCTGGCAATGCGGGGTGATTAACGACTGCGACCTCTGGCCGTTCCGACAGCCACTTCGCAATGCGGATGCTGCTTTCCTGATGCTGTTTGAGTCTGACGCCCAACGTGCGCAGACCGCGGCTGGCGACGTAGGCGGTATCAGCGTCCACCATTTGTCCCATCAGGTAAGAGTGCTCACGTAGCTGTACCCAGCAGCGTTCGTTAGCCACCGCCGTGCCGATCATGGCATCGGAATGGCCGACGATATATTTCGTACCAGCCTGAATCGAGATATCAATATCGAAATCGAACGCCTTAAATAAAATACCTGCGGCCCAGGTATTATCGATCATGATAACGATCTCGGGATTAATACGGCGCACGGCTTGGACGATAGCTGGCACATCGTGTACTTCCATGGTGATAGAGCCCGGCGATTCAAGAAAGACGACTTTGGTATTGGGCTGGATCACGTTGGCAATATCGGCACCGATGAGTGGATTGAAATAGGTGGTGCTGACGTTCAGCTTGTTGAGCACTTTCGTGCAGAAATCCTGCGTGGGTTCATAGGCTGATTCCGTCACCAGAATATGATCGCCTGCCGCGACGAAAGAGAGGATCGCGTTAGAAATGGCGGCCGCCCCACAGGGATACAGTGCGCAACCCACACCGCCTTCCAGCTCCACCATCGCTTCCTGAAATGAGAAATGCGTCAACGTGCCACGACGACCGTAGAACAGCGCCCCCTTGGCCCGGTTAATGGTGGCGTGCTTCTTGTCCTGTACGGTATCAAATACCAGGGAAGAAGCGCGCTGAATAACGGGGTTGACGGAGCCATGGGTGAATTTCTTGCTGCGTCCTGCGGCGACTAATGCTGTTGCCGTTTTTTTGCTTGTCATAACCACTATCACCTTTTCTGTTCAGTCCTGCCGAATGACTCAATATGCCGACTCATTTCCGACAGTGGGCACAGGAGAATCACGGAGCATAATTGGATTTATCAGGATTCGATTTATAAGGTCTACGTTATCACGGCTGAAGCGGCATGTGGGCGGGTTTTGTCATCATGGAAAAAATGTTCTATATCGCAGGAATTCCCGCAGCGAAAGGGGCTTTTCGCCGATTCTTATGGGGTAAAATTGGAGGTAGGTGAAAATATTTCAGGTAAGAAAACGTAAGGAAAGCGCCATGTTCTTCTGTCGTGCAGCGAATAACATGGCGCAATTAGAGTGTGTTAACCGGTATGGACGCCAAAGAATTTAGGCAGCCAGAGCGAGATAGCTGGAATATAGGTGACCAGCATCAGAACAAAGAAAAGCCCACAGTAGAAGGGCAACATTGCTTTAACGACCTGCTCTATCTTCTGCTTACTGACCGCACTGGCGACGAAAAGTACCGACCCCACTGGCGGAGTAATCAGACCGATCCCAAGGTTCACCAGCATGATCATACCGAAATGCACCGGATCGATGCCAAGCGAGAGGGCAACAGGCAGCAGCACGGGCGTCAGGATCAGGATTAGCGGTGCCATGTCCATGAGTGTGCCGATCAGCAGGAGCATGATGTTAATCCACATCAGGATGACGTACTTGTTATCTGAAATGGAGGTGAAAAACTCGGTAATGCGCGCTGGCAACTGCATGTAGGTCATGATGGCACCGAATGCAGCAGCGAAGCCGATCAGGATCATCACGATCGTGACAGTTTTTACCGTGCGGTACATCAGCTTGGGCAGTTCTGACCATTTATAATCTTTATAGATAAACATGGTCACGAAGAAGGACCACAGGCAGGCGATGGCCGCGGACTCGGTGGCGGTAAAAATGCCGGACAGAATCCCACCCATGATGATGACGACGGTCATCAGACCCCACAGCGTATCGACAAAGATTTTCAGCGCCTGACGGAACGGTACGCGTTCGCCTTTCGGGTAACCGCGCCGATGTGCGAAACCGACGCACATCACCATCAGGGTCAGGCTGAGCAGCAGACCAGGCAGGATCCCCGCAATAAACAGCGCGGCAATCGAAACCGTGCCACCGGTTGCCAGCGAGTAGATCACCGAGTTGTGGCTCGGCGGAGTCAGAATGGCCTGTACAGAGCCGCTGGCGGTGACGGCAGCAGAGAAATCGCGCGGGTAGCCCTTTTTCTCCATTTCCGGGATCATCACCGAGCCGATTGAGGCCGTATCTGCCACGGAAGAGCCAGATATCGCACCGAAAAACGTTGATGCGACGATGTTAACCAACGATAAGCCGCCGCGAATAAAGCCGACAAAGATATACGCGAAACTGACCAACCGACGGGCAATACCGCCTTCGGCCATAATGGCCCCCGCGAGAATAAAGAAGGGGATTGCCAGCAGTGAAAACTTGTTCACGCCGTTGGTAATTTGGATCATGACCGCCTCAAGTGGCAAATCGATCCAGAAAGCGCCAACAATCGCGCTTAACCCTACCGCATAAGCGACAGGAACGCCGACGGCCAACAGCACGGCCAATGTGGCAACAAGAATAAATGCATCCATGGTATTGGCTCCGAATTAAGAACTGCCAAGCATTACCACAGGGCGTTTATCCTGCGGGCCGAAAAACATTTTTTCGATGATGAAGAGCACGGTAATTAACGAGCCGATAGGTAGCGGTAAATAACTTTCACCTGCGGTTAATAATGGAAATTCCGCGACGGGCTGTTCCCACAATTCGATGCAGAGCACGGAGCTGTAATAGAGAATAAACAGGCTGATTAAGAGCATTAGGAGATTTGACAGGTGAATGCAAATCTTCTTACCAGATTCTGGCAATCTATCGGTCAACATGCTGACAGCAATATGTGAATTGGAACGGTAACTGACTGCTGCGCCTACAAAAGTAAACGTCACCATACAAATAATTGAAATGGGTTCTGGCCAGGATAATGCAGCATTTAAAACATAGCGCGCAAATATGCCGACAGGAATTATTAGCGTCATAATAAGTAACGCCAGACCAGAAACCCACATGGCAATACGATAGAGTACATCCATACTTGAAAGATAAGACTGTGCCATTGTGCCACCTATATTCACTCAGGTGAGTGATAAGCGAAGGATAATCGTTGATATCAGGTCATTAAGGGTGAAGATAAATAGCTATTTATAACGTTGCTAATGAATTCCGCAGCGCGGTGATAATGGATTAATCTTCCATTATCACCGTTTTCATCGCGTAAATAGGTTCGTCAACGTTCTGTTATTTATCCGCTAAAATGAAGTTTGAATTATTGGACGTCAGCGACGGCTTTAATCAGATCCTGATATTTGGCACCGAATTGATCGCGTACGGGCTGCGTTGCTTTGAAATAGTACTCGGTATCAATTTCATGGAACTGAACGCCTCCGGCCTTCATTTTATCCAAAGATTGCTGAGTATATTCATTCCACAGTACGCGTTGTTCTTGCTGTGCTTCTTTCGCCAGTTTCAGGATAACATCCTGATCCTCTTTAGAAAGTTTGTCCCATTTGGTTTTGGAATACAGAAACAGTTCAGGGATGATGAAGTGGCGGCTCCAGGTATAGTTTTTCACTACAGGCAGGTAGTTGTGTGCGACAAACGTTGGTGGGTTATTTTCGGTACCGTCAATTACGCCAGTTTGCATGCCGCTGAAGACTTCGCTGACGCCCATGGCAATCGAGTTGGCGCCCATAGCTTTTAGCGTTGCCAGCGCGACTGGGCTACCCTGTACGCGAATTTTCATGCCCTTGAGGTCTTCTGGTTTCACTACCGGTTGCTTGGTGATTAAGTTACGCGTTCCCGCATCCATCCAGCCTAGAAAAACTAATTTTGATTTACTACTCTGGGTAATCTTGTCGCCAATTTCCTGACCGATTTTTCCATCCAGTACTTTATGCAGATGATCTTCATCACGGAAAATATAGGGCAGGGTGAAGACTTCTATTTCTGGTAAAATAGCGGCAACGGGTGTCATGGATACACGGATAATATCAATCGCACCGAGCTGCGCCTGCTCAATCATTTGTTTTTCATCACCTAATACACCGCCGGGGAAGGTTTTAATTTCCAGCCTGCCATTTGTGGCCGCTTTTAATTTCTCTCCCATTTTCTGTACGGCAACGACATTAGGGTAACCTTCAGGGTGAACATCAGAGGCTTTAATTTGTTGAGCCTGAATCGCTTGGCTCATCAGGAGTGCGGTAGATCCCAGACAAACACCGATCAATGTTTTCGACAGCTTCATTGAGTTATCTCCAGAGGTTGGGTGACATTATCGATAATCAAATGGTGATTTAAAAATATAAACCCATGAAAAATAGAATAATGGAGAGTGGGTTTAATGAAGAGAAGACGGCCACCTGTTAAGTATTATTGTGGCGCGCGTCGGTATTCTCTTCGAGTTAAGCTAACCTATTATACAACTTTGTAGAATGACTCATGTCACAAAAGAAAAAGCTAATATGAAATGCTGTTTTATATGGATTTTCTTCCTATCTGCTTCACGGTGATATGCGTAACGTGGTGTTTTTATTTATCTTATTGTGTGCGTATGTATCTATTTATTTCAGCAAACTTATCGCCAGCCATCATGAAATGGTCTGATAACTTAATGTTGATCACAAAAAGTTGATCATAAAAACCTTGGGCAGTACGTTGTTTTTAGGACGATCCCTTTCCCGATATATTCCTGAATGCTCTTCTTCTGAGTGTTTTTATGCTTTTCCTGCCAATGTGCTGACAATACCCCTAAAAACCCTGTCAGAACGCAAGAAAAAGTGCGTTATCTGGTGTAAATAATAATGAGAACGACTATCAATTCGTTCAGGGTTTGGTATCATTTCAGGCTGCGTTATTGCTGCATTATACCTGCGGGTATGTGCGGGTATTGTACAGAACGAATGGTGGAGGCACAGCGTGAAGACGGCTGTCAGTAATACAACTCAACAGGTGTTATCAACCTGGCAAAAAAAACGTGGCGCGTTCAGCGCATTTTCCCGTAGCGTGCTGGTTATCCTGCTGTGTACAGCGGGACTAAGTGGAAATGCGTTTGCGGCTCCGGCAACCACGCCGTTATCGACCGAGAATACAGCGCCAGCCGCACAGCCTGCTGTTGCATCTCCTTCTACCCCCGTGACGACAGATGCACCAGCATCGGCGCTCACGCTTCCGGCCAGTGCTGCGCCGGGTACGAATAATCTGATGAAAACCGACCTGTCCGTTTGGGGCATGTACCAGCACGCTGATGCTGTAGTGAAAACGGTGATGATCGGACTGCTGTTGGCCTCTGTGATTACCTGGGCGATCTTCTTCAGTAAAAGCGTCGAAATGTCTGGCGCGAAACGTCGTCTGCGTCGTGAGTATCTGGCGCTGCAACAGGCGAAAACGCTCGACGATGCGCTGGAAACGGCGGACGCCTTCAAAGCAGGCAGCGTAGCGCAACAATTGCTGGCAGATGCGCAGAACGAACTGGAGCTTTCTGCCCGTTCTGATGACAACAACGGAATTAAAGAGCGCACCGCGTTTCGTCTGGAACGTCGAGTGGCGGCTACCGGACGTCATATGGGGCGTGGTAACGGCTATTTGGCAACGGTCGGCGCGGTTGCACCGTTCGTGGGTCTGTTTGGTACGGTATGGGGCATCATGAATAGCTTCATCGGTATCGCACAGACACAAACAACTAACCTAGCGGTGGTTGCGCCGGGTATCGCGGAAGCCCTGCTGGCGACGGCGATTGGTCTGGTTGCCGCGATTCCTGCGGTTGTCATCTATAACGTCTTCGCACGCTCTATTGCTGGTTATAAAGCAACGGTTGGTGATGTGGCTGCTCAAGTGCTGCTGCTGCAAAGTCGCGATCTCGACGTGGCTGCCAGCAATGATAACCGGGCGTCTTCAGCCGCGCATAAACTGCGGGTGGGTTAAGTCATGGCGATGCATTTGAAGGAGGACGTGAGTGATGACGGTGAAATGCATGACATTAACGTCACGCCGTTCATTGACGTCATGCTGGTTCTGCTGATTATCTTCATGGTAGCGGCACCGTTGGCGACGGTGGACATTCGTGTCGATCTGCCAGCTTCATCGGCAGTACCGCAGCCGCGGCCGGAAAAACCGCTTTACCTGACGGTAAAAGCGGATAAGCAAATGTTCTTGGGGGAAGAGGTGGTTAACGAGCAGTCTCTGGCTCAGGTACTGGATGCGAAAACCAGTGCTAACAAAGAAACGACCATCTTCTTTCAGGCAGATAAAAGCGTCGATTATGAAACCATCATGAGCGTGATGGATTCGCTGCGTAAAGCGGGCTACCTCAAGGTCGGTCTGGTTGGGGCGGAAACCGCTGCCGCTAAATAACGTTTTATCGATTCAAAGGGAATGTGGTGTGAGGCTCTTAGGAGCGACGCTAACCACGTTCCCTTTTTACGTTCTACCGGTTGGCGAAGTGTGTTGGGCTATGTTGCGAGTCATGCCCGGGAGTCAGGATGACGCCAGTGAATACGCGTCGGGATATAGCGTCGATCGTCTTCAAGCGGCTGTTGTGCAATCAAACTCGTAATCATTTCAAAGCTGTTGCGCGCCAGATTTTCACAATCCTGCGCCACGGTATCGATCTTCAGCGGTAAACAATCAAACAGATAGTGATCGTCAAAGCAGCACAGACGGATGCCGCTTTCCATCAGGTTATGCTGGTTCATATAACGCAGCACGCCTTCCATCAGGCCACAGGCGGCAACAAACAGCGCTTTGGGCGGACGGCCTAGTGTTGCACACAGTTGGGCAAACATTTCATAACCCGCGCTGGGATGATAGCTACCGTGAATAATCCACTCCGGCTTGCCGTCGATGCCAGCCCTTGCCAGCCCAAGCTGGAAGCCTTCCAGACGATGGCGAGTCGGGGAAATTCGCGGCTGGCCGCCAAGGAAGTAGAACTCATCACGATGCTGACGGGCGATACGTTCGACCATTTCTGCTGTGGATTCTACCGCTTCGGAAATGACCATCGGCAGCGTGGAATCACCAATAACCCGGTCAAATTGTACGACGGGCAGTTGTTGGTTAATTTTCTGATACTCGGTATCGCTCAGCAGGCTGGAGGCGACAATCAGGCCATCGACCTGGCGCTGCACCAGACTGTTGACTGCCATCATTTCCTGACTGGCATTCTCGTCGGTACAGGCAATCAGCAGTTGTAGCCCGGCTTCACGGCACAGCATCTCCAGCTCGCGGGAAATCACGGCGAAGCCGTAGTTGGTCATTTCCGGCACGACCAGCCCTAACGTATTGCTGCGTGAGGAACGTAGAGAACGCGCGTGAATGCTGGGCTGATAACGTTGCTCGTGCGCGACGGCTAAAATGCGATCGCGCGTTTCATCAGAAACGCGGAACTCTTTGCTGCGGCCATTAAGCACCAGACTGGCGGTGGATTTTGATACACCGGCCAGCGCGGCGATGTCACTGATTGTTATGCGTTTAGTCGGTTTCACCGCGTGGTCTGCTATCAGAAAAAAGGAAAGTTATTCTATCACGCATGGCGCTAACAGCCAGTGTTGTAGCGTTAATCGTCCAGAGCCACTGAACGTCATGGTCGCCTCGCTTTCCGGGAAAATACGTGCAGACATCACGGCCTCGCCGTCGTTGATAAAAATTTCAACGCTGGAGCGATCGCACAATATCTGTAATTGACTCAGGTCGCCGCGCCAGTAGCGGTGTTCGGGCTCGCCAGTGCGACGGCTGTGTCGGCTCATCGTTACGCGTTCGCCGTCCCAACAGAGAACAAGCTGAGAGGCAAGGTTGAGTTGGAATTCCCCCTGAACGGTGATGAGTATTTCTGCACTACTTATGGGTAGCGGCGAGGCGTATTCTGCTGCACCCTGCCAGGTGTAATGCTGCCTACGCAGCTGTTGTAATTCGCGCGCAGGACGTTGATAAACACGATCGCCATGCAGCGTGAGTTCACGCGGACAGGTCATGATATGGATCCAGCCGTACTCGATGGTCGGTTCAAAAAACTCATTGTCGTCAGGAATCGACATCCAACCAAAAAGCAGGCGTCGCCCATCTTCACTCAGCGTAGTTTGTGGGGCGTAAAACTCGAAGCCGAGATCCAGCTCGTGAAAGCCCTGATGCGGGTAAGCACCGCTTTGGTAATCGAGTGAGCCAATGAAATAGCCCGCCTGAAAGGTATTCAAGTAGCGCTCGTCTTCGGCGGGAACGCCCTGCGGGCAGCAAATCAGTACGTCCTTGCCATCCAGAGGAAACAGGTCTGGACACTCCCACATATAGCCAAAATCACCGAGTCCGCCCAAACGAGAACCCGCGATCTCGGCGATCTTTTCCCACGCCAGCAGATCGGTAGAACGATAGAGCAGTACCTTTCCCTGAAGATCAAGATCCTGCGCGCCGAGCACCATGTACCAGTGGTCATCATGACGCCACACTTTGGGATCGCGAACATGTCCGGTGTAGCCGTCAGGAAGCGTCAGAACCGCGCCCAGCTTATCGTATTCTCCGTTAGGATTTTCGCGGGCGAGGCACTGAAACGCGGTGCGTGAACCGTCATCGTATTTGACGTTACCGGTATAAATTAGCGTGATCGCACCTTGGTCCACGACGGCAGAACCGGAGTAGCAGCCGTGGCTTTCATAGCTTTCGCTCGGCACCAGCGCGACGGGTTCATGCTTCCAGTTCACCAGATCGGTGGAACTCCAGTGCCCCCAGAATTTTGCTCCGTGGGCACAGGCTAAAGGATTCCACTGATAAAACAGATGGTAACGCCCGTTGTGATGAATAAATCCGTTCGGATCGTTAAGCAGACCCACACACGGCGACAGATGCCATTCCGGGCGATACGGGTCTGCCTGTTTCCGTGAGTGACCTGACATCAGGGCGTGTGCCATGCGCTTTACTAAGTGGACTTCCTTCATTATTCGCTATCCGTTTTGTATTTCAGCAGTAAGGAAATGACAAAGGCGGCACCGAATGCAATCAACATCCCAATCAGGTAGTTAAGCATCGAGCCACCCTGCACAATGGCCAGACCCGGAAAACCGGTCAGCCCGACGGCAGTCATATTGACGTGATTGAAGACGACCCATGCGCCACCGAGCGCACCGCCTGCCAGCGCCGCCAGAAATGGCTTAATGAAGCGCAGGTTGATACCAAAGATCGCCGCTTCGGTGATACCCAGCAGACAAGAGAGTCCCGCTGGAACGGCAATCGCTCTGGTTTTGGCATCACGCGTTTTGAAATAGACCGCCAGACACGCACCGCCCTGCGCCACGTTTGCCATCGCCCAAATCGGCAGCAGGAAGTTGACGCCGATATTCGGGTTACCAAGCAGCCCAGCTTCAATCGCATGGAAGCTATGGTGAACACCGGTGATCACAATGACGGAATAGAGACCGCCGAACAGCAAACCGGCTAACCAACCCGCATGAGTAATCAAGGTGCTGAGGACGAGAGAAATGCCATCACCCAATGCGCGCCCAGCCGGACCGATGAGCAGCATCGCGACGAACCCTGAGATGATGACGGTCAGGAAAGGTGTGACGATGATGTCGAGTGCATCTGGTACGACTTTGCGCAGGCGCTTTTCTACGATACTCATGAACCAGACGGCCAGCAAGACTGGGAATACGGTGCCCTGATAGCCGATCATGGCGATGTCCATGCCGAAGAAATGCATGGTTTGGAAGCCGCCCGCGACGCCCCAGGCATTGGTCAGCGCCGGATGCGTCAAAATGCCACCCAGCGTTGCACCCAGATAGGGATTACCGCCGAATTCCCGTGCGGCAGTAAAACCGATCAGCACAGGCAGGATAATAAAGGCCGCGGAACTGAACATATCCAGCATCACGAAGATTGCACTGCTGGAGTCGACCCAACCGTAAGTCTTGATCATGCCGAGCAGCCCCATCAACAGGCCAGAAGCGATAATCGCTGGCATGATAGGGACGAAAATGTTCGAGAGCAGGCGCGCCAGACGTTGTAGCGGGTTCAGCTTTTTCGCCGCGATAGAGGCCGCTTCGGATTTGCTTGATTCACTGATGCCCGCCGCTTTGATGAACTCGGCATACACTTTGTTAACCAGCCCTGTGCCGAAAATAATCTGCATTTGTCCGGCGTTCTGGAAGCACCCTTTCACACCGTCAACGTTCTCAATGGCTTTCTTGTCAGCCAGGTTGTCGTCATTCAGCACCAGGCGCAGGCGAGTCGCACAGTGGGCAGCGCTGGCGATGTTTTCTTTCCCTCCGAGAAGGGGGATGAGCGCGGCGGCAGTAGCGTTGATATCCATGTTATTCCTCTATATATGCTGTGTCTTCAGCGTCGATTAACGCGTAATCGACGCCGAGGCTAGCCAATGATTAGAACCAGGTTTCCATCTGGATACCGAAGTTCCATTCGCCGCCTGCTTTAAAGCCGGTGGAGCCAAACGTATCTTCACTGGAGTAGTTATCCAGTCGTTTATCCCAGTCCATGTAGCTGGCAAACACACGTAATTCAGGACGGCTAAAGAAATTGCCAATATCACCGACCTTGAACGTAGGCGCGAAGGTCAGTTTATAGAAGCCGCCGCTAACCTGATTCAGGCTCCGATAACCGCGTGGCTCGAGGTCCATGTATTGATAGCTGCCTTCATAGGCCAGTGCAAAGTTTTCGGTGATTTCCTGAATCAGGCGCGCATTAAAGGTCACCCATTCGTAGCTGTCGCCGCTGACGTAACGGTCTTTGCTGGTTTGCGCCAGAATAGACGGTGCGAAGCTCCAGGTCTTATTCAGTGCTGTCGTGCCGTAGGTGGCAAAGCGCCAGGTATTGGCGTCGTTAGTGAGATTACCGTCGGAACCGATATTCTTCACTTCGCCGCCGAGCCCGTGGCCGTAGAGGATCGCGGCTTTTGAGGTCCCGTCGCGTAAGCCATAGAAGCTGTCGCCGTAGTAAGCCACCATCGCGTGATAGCCTTTATCGCCTGCATTGGTATTGGTGACGATGGTGCTATCGCGGCTTGTGCCGGTGTTCTCTTTTACATCGTTGTTCTTCGCCGTTAATCCGCTCAGCATGAACTGGAATGGCCCAACGTAGTTGTTGGCGGTAAAGACGTAGTTTTTGATGTCATTATCTAGCGAGGTGATTTCACCGAGGCTGCGGCCATACAGCGAGAAGTTACTCTTGGCGCTATCTGCCCATTTCACGTCATAGATCCCGCCGCCGGTGCCGGCGAGGAATACCACGTCACTGTCGAGCCAGTGAATATCGAAGTTATCGCGATCGAAGCGTTTGCCTGCCCACAGCGTAGTGTCCTTAAAGGCACCAGTGAACGTTGGCAGTGAACCTAACTCGACGAAGGCTTCGCGGATGTTTAGATCGCTGGTGGTCGCCGTCCAGTCGTTATAGCTGCGCTGACCGTCCGCCATCATCACCTTGAAGCGGGTGGTTGCGCCGTTATCCAGCTTCTGTTTGTGTTCCAGTTTGATCTCGACGTAGGTGTCGTCTTCATTACCTAGGCGGCCAATATGTCCACCCGTCTGGCCGGCAGGGGACATGCCCGGCCCGATATCGGTTTTGGAACTGGTAGCGGAATCATTGATCGACAGGCCGGAACGCGCGTAGCCGTGGAATTCAAATCCATCTGCGAAGGATTTCTGCTTGGCCAGTGCTGTCGTACGCTGCTCCACCTGCTGGGTCTTTTGTTCGGTTTGGGTGGTGCGAGTTGCGAGCTGCTGGGTTTGCTTTTCAGCGGCATTAGCTCTGGCCTCGGCGGCTTGAGCACGGGCTTCAGCCTGTTGCAAACGCTGTTCTAGTGCATTCAGGCGGTCTTCAATACTGTCGGTGTTGGCAGCGGAAACGTAAAACGGGGAGGAAAGTAATAATCCTATCGTCACAGCAAGGTGGCTTGGTTTCATTTTTTCGTTCTCGTCGTGAAGGAGATTTATTGTTTTTGGATTTTTCATGTTTAGCTAAAATGCTAAACCGGTTTTTCATGAGGAAAATAAAAGCCAGCAGAAGGGTTAGCAAGAAATTTCACTCGCCCGATTCTGTAACTGTGATCCTGACTACAAAACCGGGCGGTAACTGCATGAAACGAAGGGGCTAGGGTTTGGCTGCGGGGAGGGTGTGCAATTGCTGCGCGTAGGGGAGTGCCGTCATCGCGCCTTTTGCCGTGGTCGCCAGTGCGCCGCACTGCTGCGCCTGCTCGATAATCGGGTCCCAGCTTAGTGGCTGTGACAGATCGTCATATTCCGCCAGGCCGTGTAGCAAACCGGCAACGAAGGCGTCCCCTGCACCGGTGGTATCGACAGGCGTCACCGACGGCGCACTAAAGTGTCGTAGCTGATGGCGATCGTGCAGCCAGACGCCTTCGCTGCCCAGCGTCACCAGCAATAGCCGAGTGGGGTAGCGCTGCATGAACTGTTGGATCCCTTCTTCAACGTCCAGTGTTGGGCAAAGAAAGGTCAGTTCTTCGCGCGATAGTTTCACCACATCGGCCAGCATCAGCGCTTGTGTCAGGCAGTCGCGCAGTTCCTGCTCGCTTTGCCAGAGGTCGTCACGGATATTGGGGTCGAAGCAAACTCGCCCCAGTGCGGCTTTAATCTGCCGCATTGCCTCAAAGGCAGTACTGCGCGACGGTTCCTGTGACAGCGCGATGGAGCAGAGGTGCAGCCACTCTCTCCGGTTGAATGTTGGCAGGTCGTCAGGCTGTAAAAACAGGTCAGCGCTTGGGCGCACCATAAACGTGAAGGTGCGCTCTCCTGTTTCATCAAGGCTCACGACGACGGTTGACGTGCGATGGTGCCTGTCGTGCGCCATGTAATGGGTATCGACATTTTCCCGTTCCAGCACCGTTTTTAGAAAATGGCCAAAAACATCGTCACCGACGCGACCGACAAAGGCGCTGTCTCCTCCCAGTCTGGCAATGCCAACCGCGACATTGGCTGGCGCACCGCCGGGGCATTTCAGATAGCGTTCTGTATCTTCCGGGATGAGGTCGACAACCGCGTCGCCCATGACCCAAATTCTGTTTGCCATAAAGTTACTCTTATCAACGATAGTCAGACTGTTTGCTAAAATAGAAGAATCGGTTTTGCTAAGCAACACTCTTCACCGCAGAGATGAACCCACATCAAGAAAACGCACATTTCCACGCTGTGTTGGCGAAAATTTATGCGATAGTCATCACGTGCTACGGTCATCAGACTAAATAAAAGGACTTACCATCCGATAGTTATGAGGCATGACCAGAATTAATCTGGCATCAAGCTGCAAAAAAGGACGAATGGAGAAGGATATGCGTTACCCCACCTCTTGCTGGGTTTATCCCGGTGCGTAATTACAACCTGCTTTGGGGAATATGGGCGATATGGGCTTTGTTGGTTGTCGTCTGGCTTGTTGATATTTATAGCGAATTTCCCCTTCGATATTACGGTCAGGGAGTGGCTGCCATGCTGGCTGCAAGTGCCGTGATTGCATTTTTCTATACTGTTAAAAGGAATAACATGATGTTTTCATTTGATAAAAATAAAAAAGACGTAAAAGAGCCGCAAGAGCGCAGTGAAATAAACACCTCTCCCGCCATCAGCCCATCGAACGAGTTGATTAATTCAGTGACCCCTGTTCGTGTAAAAAAGGACACTTTCATTTCTCAGGGGGCGCGTATGACGGGGTCTCTGTCGGTTGATGGCAACATCACCGTGGAAGGTCAGGTAGAAGGTGATGTGCAGTGTGATAACACGATTAAAGTGGAACACACTGGTCAGGTAAACGGCGAAATGAAATCGCAGCAGATTGTCATCAATGGTCGTGTTGAAGGACGCGTAGTCGCCAGCGTCGTGGCGATTCTGGCGCAAGGAAAAGTGTTCGGTGATATTTTCACTGATGAACTCTCCATCGAAAAAGGTGGCATCTTCACTGGCCAATCCCATCCGTTGACCCCACCGACGCAGAGCCAGGAAAAACTGACCTACGTGGAAAAGAAAAAAGAGAAGGCCAGTAAAGCCACCACAGAGCAAGAGAACGTCGTCGCATTGGCGAGTAATGCGCCGACGGTGTAAGACTCGTTCTTAATCATCTGAATGACAATTTATTGTTCCCCGCGCTAGCGGGGATAAAAAACTGAGGATTGAGGTGACTAAAGGATTAGCTGTTCTGGTTCGCAGTTGTACAGCTTAGCCAGCTTTTCTCGTGTGCGTTTTTGTGGCCTTGAGTCTGGAGATTCAAGCTGAGAGACGGCTGCTTGCGTCATGCCAAGCGCGCTTGCAACCTCTTGCTGAGAGAAACCTCTGAAAATTCGCCATGCTGCCTGTAAGCTGATTTCTTGATCAATGTGAATGCTAACCACTTCATGAGGGATAGAGACGTCGTCATCTTTGCTCTGAGCGTAGGGAATACTCTCATAAAGGGCTGGATCGTCAGCGTTTTCAATAAGTTTCTGATATAACTCATACGGAACAACAGCATATTCAGGTTTACCGCTTTTATCCCGAATCACTTGTATGCTCATAGTGTATTGCTCCAACATTTTCTTTCGATAGGTGAAAATCAGTTGTGGTGTAAAGAAGGATGCGCTTTCCTTCTCAGTATGTCGTCGTTGTCCTTCGCTTGACTTCAAGTATCTCGCACACTTGTGGTACCTCGTTGATTAGCTCAAAGATAATGCGGTAATCTCCAACCCGTAGCCGATATTGCTTACCAGACGATTCGAGTTTTTTCAGATCCAGATTCACATCTGGAAATGTACTCAGCTCGCCCACTTTTTCTTTGATTCGTTTTCGATACCTGGTGTCAATGGTGCCGAGTTGTTTTAATGCCCGTTTTGACCAACTAACCTTAATCATGAATCCCTCAAGCGACAGTCTTCCTTGATATAAGTTAATTATAAGACAATTTAAATATTATTCTCTTTTTTCTTATTTTTTGTTTATGGCTCTGCTGCGTCTTCAGAGATAAACCTCCAGAGCTGAGCACCTGGCCGTCTTTGCCTGCGAGTTCCCCGCACAGGATCAAATCCCCCTTCTGGCTGGCGGGATGCTAGATTGCGTGTCAGTATTAAAGAACGCCATTTTTGCACTCACCGTAATGGTGTCGTGCTATGCCAATAATTTTTGTCTTCCATACGTTACCGTAAGGAGGTGATATGAAAGTTGAAGCCGCAGAGACGTCCGTCTTTGCCAGCCAGCAGGTGATGGCTAAGCGTTCTACAGAGCATGCCGAGAAAACGGCGCTGTCTGAACAGCTTCAGTCTTATCAGGCGGGCAGCGGGGCTGTGCCTGTTGGTCAGACGACGCGGTATGATTTCACCCGTATTAGCCCTGCTGAATTATATGAAACGGTCGGTAGTCTGGTGAGCAGCGGACAACTGGGGCGGGAAGAAGGCTCTGCG
Source organism: Pectobacterium zantedeschiae (assembly GCF_004137795.1). Lineage (GTDB taxonomy): Bacteria > Pseudomonadota > Gammaproteobacteria > Enterobacterales > Enterobacteriaceae > Pectobacterium > Pectobacterium zantedeschiae. Next base: position 3,111,936 of record NZ_NWTM01000001.1, on the reverse strand, counting down.
TTGCTGGGTTTCATTTCGTCGCCGCGAGCTGAAGGTGGGAGCATTCCGCCTTCCAACGTATTCCAGCCGATTAATGTTTTCGACACTATTCAGCAGGGTGTTGCGGGTGCATCATCCCGTAGCGAAGTGCAGAATACCGAAAGTCTGCAACGTGCAGCAGAAGCGCTAAACCGCTTTCAGGGGCAGGTATCTAGTATTAGCGTTTACGTCTAGCGTATTGGTACGCTATGGCCTGATGACGTCATCCTTCCTCTTTCTCCTGTCCCCGCATTTTGCGGGGACAGTTGTTCCATATCTCGCTTATCCACATCGGTCAGCCATATCCGTTCGGTCATGGTTTCTTCGTTATTAAGAATGGCTGCCAGCCTGCCATATCGGCGATGAAACCGGACAGTACGCGAGCCAATAAAATCCCAATCGTCACGCTGCCAACGGCGGCGATACGGATATGAAAATCTATCGATAATGCCTTCAGCCATGCTGTGCGTAATAAACATTGGCGATGCTGAGAGTGCTGGCACAGTCCAACAGCAAAACACTAACGCACGCGGTAATGCTCTGTGCTGGTGGTGCAGTGCTGTACAGCGTGCTGTAAAGATTATATTCAGTGACGGATGACGTGGTATGAATAGGACTATTTTTCATAGTATTGGCTTTCATTACTCAGTTTGGTTTCAAAGTAAAATCAGTTAAGGTGTGGACAATCTGGTTTTACTCTGCAACCAAAAATACACGGTCAGTTTTTCAGCTTGTGGATAAGGCAGGTAGGATGAACAGGAAAAAGGGGAGGGAATATTCATGGTGAAGCGCAAAAGTCTGAAAGAGGATGTGTGTCCCGTCGCCCGTGCATTGGATGTGGTTGGCGATCGCTGGACATTAATGATTATCCGCGATGCATTCGACAATCGCCGTCGTTTCAGCGATTTTCAGCGCAGTTTGGGTGTTGCCAAAAATATTCTTACCGACCGTTTGCGCACTCTGGTTGACGAGGGCATTTTTTCCATTCGGCCCGTTTCCGAAAGCTCGGCCTATCAGGAATATGTTCTGACGCCAAAAGGTGAGCAGCTATTCCCACTCGTTGTGGCGCTACGCCAGTGGGGCGAGCAGCAGCTGTTCGCGGAAGGGGAACCTCACTCCCTGCTATTGGATAAGCACACCAGCAAGCCTCTGCAAGCCATGCTGCCACATTCTGCGCAGGGCCAACGCTTGGTCGGGCAAGATACGTTCGTTCAGAAAGTAGATGAGGTGCAGTGATGCAGAAAGAATTGAGAGAAACAGGCAGCGATCTTGAGGCAATCTCCCGCTATCTAAAGAAGTTGCACGTACTGACATTATGCGTAGGTGAAAATTCGGAATTATGGTGTGCGAGTTGCTTCTATACTTATGACGATCAACAAATAGCCTTCTATCTAATGACGGAGTTGCAGACGCGGCACGGTGAAATCATGGCAAGGTTGCCACAGGTAGCCGGTACGGTCAGCGGCCAACCGAAGAGCGTGATGTTGATTAAAGGCGTGCAGTTTCGGGCGCAGGCGGTGCAGTTAGAGGGGGATGCGGCGCAAGAGGCCAGAACGCGTTACAACACGCGTTTTCCTATCGCGCGGGCATCGCAAGCACCGATCTGGCGGCTCGATCTGACAGAAGTCAAAATGACGGACAACGCGCTGGGCTTTGGTAAGAAACGCTACTGGCAGCGCGAAGAACAGACGGGCCAGAAAGAACAACATAAGCATGAAAAGATGGGATAGTAAAAGGCGCAGAGCAAGGGGGGAAGCCGATGAGCCGGGTACTGTTACTAGGTGCAACAGGGTTAGTGGGACACGAATTGTTAGAACTGCTGAAAGCCAATAATCGGGTAGAGACGATCTATGCGCCGACCCGTAAACCGTTGGCGCATTCGGACAAAGTGGTCAATCCACACGATCCCGATCTGTCTGCTGCGCTTGCGCAATTGACCGATCCTGTTGATATTGCATTTTGTTGTCTGGGTTCGACGCTTAAGACGGCAGGCAGCAAGCAGGCTTTCCGCTATGTGGATTACACGCTGGTCGTGGAAGGATCAAAAGTGGCGTTAGCGCTGGGCGCGACGCATCTTCTGGTCGTCAGTTCACTGAGCGCGAATGCCACATCGCCTTTCTTCTACTCGCGAGTGAAGGGAGAAACGGAAAAATCGCTGCGTCAGCAAGGCTGGCAGCATCTGACATTGGCACAGCCGTCGATGCTGCTGGGGGAACGAGAAGACAGTCGCACATTGGAGAGCTTGGCCGCGCCGTTGTTCCGCCTGTTCCCTGCGAAGTGGCGGGCGATTGAGGGGAAAACCGTGGCGCAGGCGTTGTTGAATCAGGCGTTCTCGCCGGAGCCAAAAGCGCGGGTTACGGTACTGGAATCCGATCAATTACGTTCGCTAGGGAAGTGGCAACCGCTTCAGTAGCCTCTTATCGATCAACGCAGGCGGTGGACAACCTGATTGCTGCTGCCGCGCCAAATCAGTGCAGGATCTTTCAGATCTTGCACAAATTTTCCATCGACTAACACGTTGATGAGATCGACCACCCGCTGTTGTTCCGGCGTCAGTTCCGCCAACACGTAACCTGTCCAGACCCAAATATCTTTGCCGGGGCATTCCGCACGTATGCGTTCGACCAGCCGCAGGATGTCAGGCACATTCTGTGGGTGAAGCGGATCGCCACCAGATAGCGAAATTCCCTGTCGAGGGATGAGCGTATCCTGAAGATCGGTGATGATCCGATCTTCTTGTTGCTGTGTAAACGGTTGACCGGAGTTCAGTCGCCAGGTGCTTTTGTTGTAGCACCCGACACACTCATGCACGCAGCCTGCGACAAACAGCGTGCAGCGGGTGCCGGGGCCGTTGACGACATCGACCGGATAATACTGATGGTAATTCATACGGTAGAGCCCATGTTGTGAAGCGGGCGTGTGCTAACGGTGCCGCGAAAGGTGGGCCGCTTTGCTGCGGCCCAGAAGGGATCACCCCAGTTGACCGTTACCCAGATGCTTAATCCGGCGTTTAACCTCTTCTTGCTTACCCGCATTGAACGGACGTGCATCCGGGCTACCTAGGTAGCCGCACACGCGGCGCGTGACGGAAACGCGTGCCGAATCGTGGTTACCACATTTCGGGCAGGTGAAGCCTTTACTGGTGCACTCGAATTCACCAGTAAAACCACACTCATAGCATTCGTCGATTGGCGTGTTGGTGCCGTAGTAAGGCACACGGCTGTAGCTATAATCCCATACGTCTTCCAGCGCTTTGAGGTTGTGTTGCAGGTTCGGGTATTCGCCGTAGCAAATGAACCCACCGTTAGCCAGCGGCGGATAGGGCAGTTCGAAGTCGATTTTCTGGTAAGGGTTCACCTTCTTCTCCACATCAAGGTGGAAGCTGTTGGTGTAATAGCCTTTGTCCGTCACGCCCTGTACGACGCCAAATTCAGCGGTATCCAGACGGCAGAAACGGTCACACAGGTTTTCGCTCGGCGTGCTGTAAAGGCTGAACCCGTAACCCGTTTCGTCTTTCCACTGTTCGGTAGCGGCTTTCAGACGGGCAATGATAGCCACGGCTTTGGCACGTAGCGTTTCGTCATCAAACACGTGTGTTTGGCTACCGAAGAGAGCATTGATAGTTTCATGCAGGCCGATATAGCCCAGCGAAATTGAGGCGCGTCCGTTCTTGAAGATGTCCGCGATGCTGTCGTCCGCATTTAAGCGCACGCCACAGGCACCTTCCATATACAAGATTGGCGCGACGCGGGCTTTCACGTTTTCCAGCCGCGCGATACGGGTTATCAGCGCTTTCTTCGACAAGGTCAGGCGTTGATCGAGCAGCGTCCAGAAGCGGTCTTCATTGCCCTCGGCTTCCAGCGCAATACGCGGCAGGTTCAGACTGATGACGCCCAGATTATTGCGACCATCGTGAATCTGTTGGCCGTCTTCTTCATAAACACCGAGGAAGCTGCGGCAGCCCATAGGGGTTTTGAATGAACCGGTAACGTTGACGACCTGGTCGTAGTTCAGAATATCGGGATACATGCGTTTGCTGGCGCACTCCAGTGCAAGCTGCTTGATATCGTAATTCGCATCGCCTGCTTTATGGTTCAGACCGTCGCGGATAGCGAAGACCAGTTTCGGGAATACCGCCGTTTTATGGTTTTTACCCAGCCCGGCAATGCGGTTGCGCAGGATGGATTCCTGAATCAGACGGGATTCCCAACTGGTGCCAAGCCCGAAGCCAAAGGTGACGAACGGCGTCTGACCGTTGGCGGTGTGTAGCGTGTTGACTTCATATTCCAATGACTGAAAGGCGTCGTAGCACTCTTTTTCGGTGCGCGTCAGGGCATAGTTTTCCGCATCTGGAATCTGCCACTCCTCCGCCACGGCCTTATGCTTGGCGTGGCTGGCGGTGACAAATGGGGCTAGAATTTCATCAATACGGTTAATCGTGGTGCCGCCATAAATGTGGCTGGCGACCTGCGCGATAATCTGCGCGGTGACGGCGGTAGCGGTTGAGATCGACTTTGGTGGCTCAATTTCCGCATTGCCCATTTTGAAGCCGTTAGTCAGCATGCCGTTCAGGTCGATGAGCATGCAGTTGAACATTGGGAAAAAGGGTGAGTAATCGAGGTCGTGATAGTGAATCTCACCACGCTCGTGTGCCAGCACCACATCGCGAGGCAGGATGTACTGTTTGGCGTAATGTTTGGCGACAATACCAGCCAGCAGGTCACGCTGGGTGGGAATCACTTTACTGTCTTTGTTGGCGTTCTCGTTTAGCAACGCCATGTTACTCTGCTCGACCAGACCGCGAATTTCCTGATTCAGCCGACCGTGGCGTTCACGCGCGATGTCTCGGTCATGTCGGTACTCGATGTAGGTACGCGCCAGCTGCTTATAATTGCCGGACATCAGCAGATTTTCGACCGCGTCCTGAATATCGCGGATATCTACGCGCGATTTATCCTGCATTTGTTGAGCGACCGCACAGGCCACAGTTGCGCAGTAGTCTGCATCATTGACACCGGCTGCATGCGCCGCGCGTTCGACCGCCTCTTTGATACGAATCTCATCAAAAGGCACCTGGCAACCGTCCCGTTTAATCACTACTGGTTTCACGTTTTCTTCCTCTAGAAAGGTTATCCACAGGCAAAAGCCCTAACCGACAAGGGTTACAGAGGGCTGTGGATGATACTGTGGATAAACACTATATGTAGGTCGTGTTTATAGGATAGGCACTATATATTGAAATTGCGTAGGAGTGTTTGCGCTTTTATCGCTGCAAAATTGATGTAGAGCAAAGAAATTCTTACCTAGTAGATAAATCGAACTTGAACAAAATTCAATCAGATTGGGGGTGAGGTCCATGAAGGCTTACGGTGCGTGGTCTGGCGGCTTATCGGGAGTTTTTTTATGGGCTGCGAGAGTTAATGTACAGAAATATCTGAAATGCCAGATGGCGTTTTTCGGCATTCGTAGTAAAGCGTGAGGGTGACTACAGAATGCCGATGAGGAGATGAGTTACGCTTGGCTATCAGGGAAGGGGGGAAGCTGGCGGAAGATATTCACTAGCCCCTCCGACCAGGCTTTACGGATCGTGGTGAAATAGGCGTTGTTTTCGGTAACGCGCTGCTGCTCACCGCTGTCAAAACTACCGGTGCGATAAATCATCACGTCCAGCGGCAGACCAACCGACAGGTTGCTGCGCAGAGTGGAGTCGATAGAAATCAGCGCACAGCACATGGCTTGCTCCAACGGAGTATCCATCGTCAACACACGATCGATGATCGGCTTACCGTACTTACTCTCGCCAATCTGGAAATAGGGAGTGTCCGGCGTGGCTTCAATGAAGTTGCCTTCAGGATAAATATGGAACAGCCGATGTGTTTCACCGCCAATCTGGCCGCCTAGCAGCAGGTTGCAGCCGAAATTGGTATTACTGCCGCTCTGCTGCGCGCTGCTATCGCGGTGAATCACTTCCCGCACGGTTTCCCCGAGTAGCATCGCAGCGTCATACATGGAGTTAACCTGCATGAGATTTGGCGTATGCTGTGCGTCAATGCGGGCGCTGAGTAGGCTAATGATGCTTTGTGTTGTCGCCAGGTTGCCCGCGCATTGGATCACTAACACACGTTCATCGTCATGCTGAAAAACATAGAGTTTTTTGAACGTTGCAATATGATCGACGCCCGCGTTAGTGCGGGAATCGGAAGCAAAAACCAGGCCGTCAGACAGACACATGGCGACACAGTACGTCATAAAGCACCTTTTCGTTAAAAATTTTACTGTTGCTGCTGCACCTGCTGTTGCCGTTCAAACAAGCGGACTTCAGCTTCTGAAAACATCTCTTCACATCCGCCTCCCAGCCGCGTACCGCGTACTGGGCAGGCATCCATATAATCCATTCCCACGGCTAGCCACAGATGCTGATGGAGCTGCCGGGTGCTGTTGGTAATATCGAATCCCTGCCAGTATCCGTTTAGCCACACTTCCGCCCAGGCGTGCATGGCGACATGGTGGGTGTCCTGACTGTATACGTAGCCGCTGACATAGCGTGCTGGAATATTCAGGCTGCGGCAGCAGGCCAGGAAAACATGGGTATGATCCTGACAAACGCCTTTCTGCATGGCAAACGCCGCTGCTGCGGTATCCTGCACCTGCGTCGCGCCGGGAGTATACGGCATTTTCAGCCGTAATTCCGCCATCAGCGTATTCAGGCTTTCTTCCGCTGCATCCGAGCGATAATAACGTTGTGCAAATGCTCGAATTTCGCCATCGGCTTCTGTCAGCGGCGTCGTGCGTAAAAAAACCAGTGGCGACAGACCATCCTGCGTTTCGAACGCTTCTCTTTCGCCGTCGTCGCCGATATCAACCACGCCTTGCGCATGAATCGTGATGTCGTGATGCGGATGGTCGAGTGTCAGCACATGCAACACATTACCATACGCATCGGTGGTTTGAACCGCTGAGGCGGGCAGCGTCAGTTTCCATTCCTGAATTCTCTGATGTGCGGAGTTTTGCGGCGTCAGGCGCAGGTACTGGGTGCTAAATTTTACTTCTTCATCATAACGGTAGTGAGTGAGGTGGTTGATGGTGAGTTTCATAGCGCCTCCAGATAGGTATGACGAATGCTGTCTGCCAGTTCGTTGATTTTAATTATGAAAGTATTGAGATAGGTGGGTAGATCTTGCTCCAGAATGTCGTCCAGCGTGCTGAAGCGTAGCTCGACGTGTAGCAGGTGGGCGAGCCGATGCGGGACTTTGGCACGTTGGCTGCCGATGGCCTCTAGCTGAAGGACCAGATCGCCGACGCAGGCGTGCAGCGAACGCGGTACGTCCTCGCGTAAAACCAGCAGCTCGGTGACGGTTTCCGGGCTAATTGGTTGGCGATAGATGCTGTGGTAGGCCTCGCGCGCGCTGACGGCACGCAGCAGGGTATCCAGACGATAGTATTCGCGAACGGGGTCAGGGTCGCTATTGAGCTGTTGGTGTTTAACATTCAGTAACTGTGCGGTCGCATAGGCGCGTTCAATCAACGTGCCCACACGGATGAAGCACTGAGCATCATTGCGCAGCAGCGTGCCAAACATCGCGCCGCGAAACAGGTGGGAACGCTCTTTCACCCAGTCAAAGAACGCATCAATCCCGATGTTATCTACACCCTGATGTCGCAGATTCCGAATGTCGATGCGGGTGGCGTTAATACACTCCCAGACCTCGGAGGAAAGACTGCCGCGCACGGCGTGTGCATTATTCCAGGCCATTTCGATACAGTTGTAGATGCTGCTTGGGTTCTGGCTGTCCAGCGCAAAGAAATTCAGCAGATTGTTCATAGAAAAGTGGGGGTAGCGCTGCTGAAATAGCTCGTGAGTAGCAGTCAGATTCAGGGGCAGAGCCAGATCGCGCTGCTGCTGGCTGTGGCGCGGCATCATCGAGAGTTTGTAGGTGACATCCAGCACGCGGGCGAGGCTCTCGGCCCGTTCCAGATAGCGAGCCATCCAATACAGTTCACTGGCAGTACGACTTAGCATGATTCGTCCTCCTCCATGACCCAGGTGTCTTTGGTACCGCCGCCCTGTGAAGAGTTGACGACCAGAGAACCTTCCGTGAGTGCGACGCGCGTCAGGCCGCCGGGAACCAGTCGGATTTCCTCACCGGACAAGGCGAAAGGGCGCAGATCGATATGTCGGGGAGCCAAACCATCGTCGATAAACGTTGGGCAGGTGGACAGCGCTAACGTTTCCTGACCGATATAGTTGTGCGGATGGGCAAGTAAACGCTGGCGGAACGTTTCGATCTCCTGACGCGTTGCCCGCGGACCGACCAGCATACCGTAGCCGCCTGCTCCGTGAACTTCCTTCACCACCATGCTATCCAGATGATCGAGCACATAGCGCAGGTCCTTGGGGTTACGACACTGCCAGGTTGGAATGTTGTGAAGGATTGGTTCTTCAGACAGGTAGAAACGGATCATTTCCGGCACATAGGGATAGATGGATTTATCGTCGGCGACACCGGTACCGACAGCATTCGCCAGTACGACGCCGCCAGCACGATACACGGACAACAAACCAGGCACGCCGAGCATGGAATCCGCGCGAAATGCTAGCGGATCGAGGAAGGCGTCGTCCACGCGACGATAAATCACATCGACCTGACACGGACCTTCTGTGGTGCGCATATAGACTGCGCCTTCTTTCACGAACAAGTCTGCGCTTTCTACCAGTTCAACGCCCATTTGCTGCGCCAGAAAGCTGTGTTCAAAGTAGGCGCTGTTGAAACGGCCCGGCGTCATCACGACCACGGTAGGGTCGTCAACCTGCGTGCTTTCACGCAGGGTCTGTAGCAGATAGCTGGGATAACGTTCAACGGGCGCGATATGCTGGCTGGCAAATAAATCCGGGTAGAGCCGCATCATCATTTTGCGGTTTTCCAGCATGTAGGAAACGCCGGATGGGGTACGCAGGTTGTCTTCCAGCACGTAATAATGGCCGTCGCTGTTGCGCACCATATCGATCCCAGTGATGTGGGCGTAAATATTGTTATGCAGATTCACCCCTTGCATACAGGGTTGATACTGCTCATTCGCCAACACCTGCTCACTGGGGATAATACCGGCCTTGAGTATGTGCTGCTGATGGTAAATATCGTAGAGAAAGGCGTTCAGCGCCTGTACCCGCTGACGGATACCACGATCGAGCAATTGCCATTCGTGGGCAGGAATAATGCGCGGTACGCTGTCGAAGGGAATTAAGCGCTCGGTACCGCCTTCCTCGCCATAAACGTTAAACGTAATACCCACGCGGTGAAACAGCAGTTCTGCCTGTTCCTTCTTCTGTTTAATGGCCTGCTGGTCGGTTTGTTGGAGCCATTGCCAATAGGAATTGTAGTGTTGACGTTGTTGGCCTTGCGACGAGAGCATCTCGTCGTAATAAGGCGCAGATGGAAGTTTCATTTTTATCATTGTCATCCCCAGGCATCACGCTTAATAGCGATAATAGGACAATGCATAAAATGCGCCATTTTCGAAAAAGTGTGGTGCAGTCAGGATAGTGCCCGGTTTTTTCCTCTAATTGGTGCGTAGCAAGGCCGGTTTGCACTGAGGAGGGAAAATAAAGGCGCTGAAAATCAGCAAGACGCAGCCACAATGGTGCGTCTTGAGAAGGGGATGATCAATGATGGTGCTTAGCGACGAACGGCGATCGCTTCGATTTCGATCTTCACATCTTTCGGCAGGCGTGCGACTTCAACACAAGAGCGAGCTGGGAACGGTGCGTCGTGTTCGTTGAAGAACGCTTCATACGCGGTATTCACGAGAGTGAAGTCGTGCAGGTCTTTCACGAATACGGTCGTTTTCACGATATCGGAAACTTTCAGGCCAGCGGCTTCGACAATCGCCTGAACATTTTCCAGTGACTGGCGCGTCTGGGCGGTGATGTTGTCAGCGACCAGACCGCTTTTCGGGTTCACCGGAATCTGGCCGGACGTGATGATCATGCTGCCAAGGTCGACGCCCTGAACATAAGGGCCGATGGCGGCAGGGGCGTGCTCAGTGCTGATAGTGCGTGACATGGTATCTCCTTGATGGGGGCGTAAAAGGAACGCGGACGCAGCCATTATTCAAAAAAGCCCCGCGACAGGCAATGTCGATTACGGGGCAAGGCAGAAAACTAGCGATCTTGCAGTACAGCCTGACGCTCGAACTCTTTCTCACAGTACTTACACTTCAGGTGAACGTCTCCCTCGCGCTGCTTAACGCTGAATGATGACGAAACCGGCTCGCTGCGGCTGATACAGTTACTATTCGGGCAGGTGAGCACGCCAGTAATGTGGTCAGGCAGCGTTGGTACCAGCTTGCGTACCACGTCATAGTCATCAATCTGATTCACGGTAGCTTGAGGGGCGTAAATCGCCAACTGATTCGCTTGCTGTTCTGTTAGGAACACGTTTTCGATCTTGATCAGATCTTTGCGCCCAAGGTGGTTGGATGGCAAGTTCAGGCCGATGGTGATGCGCTGGTCTGTTGCAGTCAGTTTAAACAGCGTCAGCAGCTTAAAACCTACCTGTGCGGGGATGTGGTCGATCACCGTGCCACGTTTGATCGCTTCAACCTGTAATTTATTATCGTGTGTCATGATGGTTTCTTCCTCTTACAGAACCAGTTCGCGATTCAGGACCAGCGCCAGCAGCGCCTGACGGGCGTATATGCCGTTACCCGCCTGTTGGAAATAATAGGCGTAGGGCGTGGCATCCACATCAATGGTGATCTCATCTACGCGCGGCAGTGGGTGAAGCACTTTCAAATTCGGGCGAGCGTTGTCCAGGTCGGCAGCACGTAGGACAAATTGGGATTTGATGTTGATGTATTCGGACGGATCCAGACGCTCTTTCTGAACGCGCGTCATGTACAGAATATCCAGCTCGCCGACGACTTCATCGATGCTGTTGTGCAGGCTGTAAGCAATATTTTTCTCTTTCAGCATGCTCAGAATGTAGTCCGGCATGGCCAGCGCGTCTGGAGCGATGAAGTAGAAACGGTTTCCTTCGAACTTCGCCAGCGCCTGCGTGAGTGAATGTACGGTGCGGCCATATTTCAAATCACCGACCATCGCGATATTGATGTTGTTCAGCCGGCCCTGCGTTTCCTGAATGGTGAACAGATCGAGCAGCGTTTGCGTCGGGTGCTGGTTTGCACCGTCGCCGGCGTTCAGTACCGGGATACCGCCGGAAAACTCGGTCGCAAGGCGGGACGCGCCTTCTTGCGGATGACGCATCACGATGGCATCAACATATTGGCTGATAACGGAGATGGTGTCGGCAAGCGTTTCGCCCTTTTTCCCCAGCGAGGTGTTGTTGCTGTCGGCGAAACCGACGACGGAAGCGCCGAGACGATGCATCGCGGTTTCAAAGGATAAACGCGTCCGTGTGGAGGCCTCGAAGAAGCAGCTGGCAATCACTTTGTGTTTTAACAGCTCAGGCTGGGGTTTGGCTTTCAGGCTGGCAGCTACGCTCAGCGCCAGTTCCAAATCTTCCCGACTGAGATCGTTAATCGAAATAATATGTTTTTGATAGAGCGGATTGACCATGTTGTCTTTCTCCTAACGAGTAAACAGGAAATGTTGTATCTGGCGGCCCGGACGGTGGGCAAAAAAAAGCCCCTCATTGAGGGGCTTTCTTAATTGATCGATTGAGCAACGGAAAGGAAAACGCTAGCTGGCTGCCGGATGGCAGTTGTGGTTGAGAACCAACATAAGCAGCGGATTTTTTGGTGTAACGGTACATGACCCCTCCCGGCAAACTGTCGGGAATTATACGCGCCGACTAGGCTATTTCAAGCAGAAAACGTGGTTTTTTACGCATCGCAATCGGTTGCGGAGCGAATGCTATGTGCATGATGACTGTAGACGGGGGAAGACCAGTTGAGAAGAGTGATGATCAGTTCACTGTTTCAGATTAACACGCTGGCGGGTGTCACATTTGGAGAGTATAAGGATTGTAAAACAGGGTTTCATTTTTTCTATCAACGAGGTTTTTATGATTACTGGCAATGTCCACCACCTTAATCTGGTTCCTTATCTGCCCGCCAAACTGCGTGAAGCGATTGAATACGTGAAGCAAAACATCACGGCAGATACGCCGTTGGGTAAGCATGATATCGATGGCAATAACGTATTCGTGCTGATCTCCAACGACAGCACGGACCTGCTGGAAAAACGTCGTGCCGAATATCACGCCAAATATCTGGATATTCAAATTGTGTTGTCTGGTGTAGAAGGGATGACGTTCAGCAACCTGCCTGCGGGCAAGCCAGATACTGATTGGCTGGCGGATAAAGATATTGCCTTCCTGCCTGCGGGTGAACAGGAAAAGCTGTTTGTGATGCAGGAAGGTGATTTTGTCGTCTTCTTCCCAGGAGAAGTGCACAAACCGCTGTGTACCGTTGGCGAACCGGCACACGTGCGCAAAGCTGTGGTGAAAATCGACGCGTCGCTGGTGGGATAAACCGCCGGGAAGAGGATAAGGCCAGTAGGGCTGAACCGATCTGATTGCATGGCAACGGATGGTTTACCGCTACGGTATGTACTTCTAAAAACTGCGTCTTTTGATTCATCAGGGCGCAGTTTTTATTTTATCTTTACAATGATTTCTTGTGCCAAACGGGATGTGGCATTGGCTAGCGTTGCCACATTATTCTTCGCGCTTCACCCTGACGGCGAATTTGAAATTGAACAAGAAGTGGCTCATTAGCGCCAGCACCCAAACACCTCCCGCACCGTATAACAGAATACTGCCGAATCCTTCTGTCAGCGCTCTCGATACCACCTCAGTGGCAAGTGCCGAGACTTCTCCACCTCCGGCAATGCGCTCTGCGAGTGCATCGATACCCTCCGACATGACACCCTTCAAGCTCGCCGCCACGCCCGCGACCAGTAAATTTCCCATCAATGCGATGTTTATCGACAGCGTAATCAACCGCGCGCTGATATCAATACCAGATGCCATTCCTGCCCGATCGCCCGAGACTGAGCCTGTCGTTGTGTTGGTCACTGGCGTGTTGATTAGCCCAAGTGCAGTACCTGCCAACAGCGCCCCCGGAAGTAGACTCAGATGGTTTGCGGCGGCGAATTTCATCAGCATAAAACCGGCACCAATGGTAAATAGCCCTATCGGAATGACGCGTGCAGCGCCAAAACGAACCACCAGTTTCTCGCCGAGAGGCGGCATTAGCAGAGTCGGTAAGGTATAAGCCAGCAACGCGAGTCCGGTGGCCAGGCTGCTGTATCCTAGCCCGATCTGATAATAGACGGGGAGGTAAATCATCAGCGGCCAGAAGCTGAAATTCATGCCAATCGAGCCCATGAGTGCCCCGGAAAAGGAGCGAATACGAAATACAGAAAAATCAAACATGGGATACGGATGGCGTTTCTCCACCCAGATAAATAACGCTGTGCTAAGTACTGTGAGCAGCAGGATAAGACGTGCGACAAGGCTGTCCCACCCCAGACTGCCACCCTGTGTGATGAGGTAAGTTGCGCCCATAACCGCGCTCGATAGCGTAACAATGCCGCCGAGGTCGAGTTTTTTAACCGCACTATCACGGGATTCCACCACATTTTTCCATGCCAGAATCAGCGTCAGCAAGGCGATAAAACCGTGTACCAGAAACACCCACTGCCAGCTTAGCCAGGCAACCAACACACCGCCGATCATCGGCCCGAACCCCAGCCCAAATCCAAACGTAATACCCCATGCCGCAAAAGCACGGCTGCGTGATGCTCCTTGTGGAAATTGGAACGAGAGAATGGCAATCAGACAGGTCAGCATAGCTCCACCGCTCAATCCCTGAAGGAAGCGCCCGACGATCAGCCACTGCGGGCTTTCCGCTAGCCCACACATGACCGAGGTTAACCCGAACGCGATGATGCTGATGATAAAGACACGTTTACGGCCGTAGCGATCCGCCAGTGTGCCAGTCGCCATCAGCACCGTCGTACAGGCTAGCGTGTAGGCATTCATGATCCACTGTAATTCCCTGAAACTGGCGTGCATCTCTTTTTCCAGCATGGGTAAAATGACCGGTACGCTGGAAATCTCCAGCCCTGACATGAGTGCAGCCAGACAGACCGCCATCAGTGCCAACATGTTCTTCATACTCAATTCCTGCAAAACGTTAAGAGATGGCTAGCATGGAAGATTGATGTCGTGGTGGAAATGCACTCTGATGCCATGTATCGTCAAGATCGTGCCAAAATCAGCGGTAATTCTGTTATGAACATAGCCCCCCTATCTTTACCTCCTGACCGTTCCTCTGCTCCGATAAACCGACGGTTGGTACTGTTGGCATATGAATGCCTGTGTACATTTGAATTTGGAACTGCGGTCGAAGCATTCGGACGTACCGATGAGGTATTGGGTGAACCGCTGTATGACCTGTGTGTGGCGTCAGTGGAAGACGGCCCTTTTGGTGCGCAAGGCGGTGTGCGGCTCGTGGTTGATGGCGGCCTGGAATTACTCGAGGGGGCGGGAACTATCGTCATTCCTGGCTGGCGTAGCGTTCACGACACGGCATCAGAACGGCTCATTACCGTGCTGCAAAAGGCGCACCGCAACGGTTCGCGTATTGTGTCGATTTGTGCAGGGAGTTTTGTTCTCGGCGCAGCGGGTTTATTGGATGGTAAACGTGCTACTGCTCATTGGAACAGCACTGACATTCTGGCGCAGAGATTTCCTAACGTGCAGGTCGAGCACGGCATGATCTACGTTGATGAAGGTAGCGTGATTACGTCTGCGGGGGGCGCCGCGGGTGTTGATCTGTGTCTGCATTTGATCCGGCGTGATTACGGAATTGATGTCGCCAATCGTACTGCTCGCCGGATGGTCACGCCGCCACTGCGTGAAGGCAATCAAGCGCAGCTTATCCAACAACCTGTCCCGTTACGTCAGGCGAAAACGCTCGCTCCGCTGCTCGACGATTTGCGCAGTCATCTAAAAATGCCGTTGGTGATTGAGCAACTTGCTGCGCAGGTTGGCATGAGTCGCCGCACGTTCTTGCGCCGTTTTCACGATGCTACGGGTACAACGCCGGGCGAATGGATGCTGAGTGTGCGGCTGGAAAAGGCCTGTGCGCTGCTGGAAAACGAAAGGCTGAGTATCGATCGTGTGGCAGAACAAGCGGGTTTTGGCTCGCCTGAAACGCTGCGACATCATTTTCGACAACGGCTTAACACGACGCCGACGCGCTGGCGCAAAGCGTTTAGAGAGCGAATGAGCATACCTGGAGAGCGGGACATAAGGGAAAGACAAAATAACTCCCCGGACATGCACCGAGGAGTTGAGTAAAAGCACGAAGGGTCGGCCGTGCGTATTAATCCTGTACCAGCGTGGCGACCATCACCGCTTTGATGGTGTGCATACGGTTTTCCGCCTGATCGAACACGATGCTATGCGCGGATTCAAAGACCTCGTCCGTGACTTCCATTCCGCCATGCAGGCCATACTGTTCCGCCATTTGCTGACCCATCGTTGTCTGGTCATCATGGAACGCAGGCAGGCAGTGCAGAAACTTCACCTGTGGGTTGCCCGTTGCGGCGATCATCGCCATATTCACCTGATACGGTTTCAGCAGCGCGATACGCTCCTGCCAGGTTTCTTTCGGTTCTCCCATGGAAACCCAGACGTCGGTATAGATGAAATCTGCGTCCGCAACACCTGAGGCGATGTCTTCCGTCAGCGTAATGCTGCCACCCGTTTGCTTTGCCGCTGCCTGACACTCAGCTACCAGCCCGGCGTCCGGCCAGCAGGCTTTTGGCGCAACAAGACGTAAATCCAGCCCGGTCAGCGCTGCCGCTTCCAGCATGGTATTACCCATGTTGTTACGCGCATCGCCGACGTAGACGAGCGTCATCTCTGACAGTGTTTTACCCGGTAAATGCTCCTGCATCGTCAGCAAATCTGCCAGCAGCTGCGTGGGGTGGAATTCGTTTGTCAGCCCGTTCCAAACCGGAACGCCTGCATATTGCGCCAGCGTTTCAACAATTTGCTGACCGTAGCCGCGATATTGAATGCCGTCGTACATTCTTCCCAGTACGCGTGCGGTATCTTTGATGGATTCTTTATGACCGATTTGGCTACCGCTTGGGCCGAGATAGGTCACTTGCGCGCCCTGATCGTATGCAGCAACTTCGAAAGAGCAGCGAGTACGAGTCGAATCTTTTTCGAAGATGAGTGCGATGTTTTTACCTTGCAGGCGGCGGGCTTCTGTTCCGTTTTTTTTATCGGCTTTGAGTTTCGTTGACAGGGCTAAAAGATTGGCAATTTCTGCGGGTGTAAAATCCATTAACCTTAAAAAGTGACGCTTATAGAACGGTTGCATGATGTACTTCTCCATGTGGCTCAACATCATCGGTTGAATTAAAATTCACTTTATCCGTGTAATTATTCAAATTCAAGTGGTGATATCAAACTTTATGGTGGAGCAAGCAGCAGGGCTGTGGGACAATAAGTAATATTACGTCGATTAATGAGGACTGAGGCATGGCAAACCGCGAATTACTGGAAGAGCAACGGGAAGAGACACGCCTGATCATTGAAGAACTGCTGGATGATGGCAGCGATCCTGACGCGCTCTATACCATTGAACACCATTTCTCTGCTGAGAAGTTTGAAGTGTTGGAAAAACTCGCTGTAGAAGCCTTCAAGCTGGGCTATGAAGTGACGGATGCAGAAGAACTGGAAGTGGAAGATGGTGTGTTGCTGATGTGTTGCGATGCTATCAGTGAAGTTGCGCTGAAAGCTGAACTGATCGACACACAGGTAGAACAACTGCTGGCACTGGCAGAACGCCACGGTGTGAATTATGACGGTTGGGGTACCTACTTCGAAGACCCAGATGGTGAAGGCGAAGAAGAAGGGGATGATGAAGATTTTTATGATGAAGATGATGACGGCAAACGTCATTAATCCCCGTCATACTTCAAGTTGCATGTACATTGGCGATACTCGGCTCACTTCTGAGCCTCGCCCTGGCAGGGTTGTCACTGCGTCGCCACCTGCCTGCAACTCGAATTATTTAGGCGATAGCGTGTGAATTCCCCAAAGAACACGCTTCACTGAATGCCGCAGGATATTCCTGCGGCTTTTTTATTTGCTGTTACAGCGTTTTCAGCATCGTTACTTCACAATCGGTGTGGCCCGTGTTGCCCATTGAGTGGGGAATAGGATCGAAGCCCAGAGATTCATACAGCCGAATCGCGCTGGTCAGGTGGCCGGTTGTTTCCAGATAGCAGCGGCGAAAGCCGTGCTCGCGTGCAAAATCAAGCGCCCGTATCGCTAACTGACGTGCCAGCCCTTTGCCCCGCACGATGGGTAGGAAATACATTTTCTGTAATTCACACACATCTTCTTCCCCCGCGACCAGTGGGGCAATGCCGCCACCGCCAACCACGCGGCCTTCATATTCAACAATCCAATAAGCGCTTTTCGGCTGGTTATACAGGGCAAACAGCGTATCCAGATTAGGATCGGAAACGGTGTAGCCTTTGTCGGCTGTCAAACCAAATTCGGCAGAAACCTGACGGATGACCTGAGCGATAGCGGCATCGTCCTGCGCGGTGATTGGGCGTACCTGAAGATTGGCGGAGGTCGCGGTTGTCATAATACGTACTCTTGTTCTTACGGTTTACGAGGGTAATGATCCTGGCCGATTGTAATACCATTTCAGACCACATTGATGCAACGTCTATACCTGTCAGAATCAACGTTACTTAGGTGTTGGCTTCCTCGGAGACTTTTCTATTCCTTGTAATTTACAAGTATATGAACTTGTTTAATTACTGTTAACTTTTATTGTTGTCATTAACAGGACATGTTTAAATAAGCCGCTTTTTGTATGCCAATAACGTGTCAGATAATGCGTTTATAAGGCTTATTTCTTTTAGGATGAAAGGTTTATGACAATCAATACTTCAGAAAATAGCACGCAGCATCGCGTGCAGTTTCATGGTAAGGCTGGGGAATATTTTGCAATTTGGCTGGTGAATGCGTTATTAACGGTCATCACACTGGGTATTTATTCTGCCTGGGCTACCGTGCGCCGCCGCCGTTATTTCTACGGTAACACGGAAATTAATGGCGACCGGTTTGATTACCACGCGCAGCCCATTCAGATCCTTAAAGGACGTTTGCTGGTTATCGCCGGTATTATTCTGTTTTATATCTTAATGGCGATGTCACCAACGCTGGGAACGATTCTTGCGTTGGCATTTGCGGCACTTATTCCGGTTATTGTGATCCGCAGCTGGCGCTATGACGCTATTATGTCCAGCTATCGCGGTATCCGTTTTAACTACCATTGTCAGACGGGCCGTGCATATTGGGTATTACTGTTTTGCCCCATCCTGTTGCTGCTGGCTTTTTATATTGCTCTGGTTGTTGTGGTAATGATTGGTATGCAGAGCAATAGCCCAATTCTGATTGGATTCATTGCGCTAGCCATTGCTATTCCGGGGTTTGCTGCGGTGAATGGCATCATGAAGATGATGCAGTTGGATTTCTATGTGAATAATATGTTCTTCGGCAAAACTGCGTTTAAAGCGGAATTGACGAAAGCGGCATTTATTAAATTCGCCTTGGTTAGCCTGCTGATTTTTGTTCCTTTCCTGATCGCATCGCTGTCGTTCATGAGCTCGTTCTTTTTCACGCTGTTTCAAACCATTATGATGGGTGGCGGCAATGAAGATCTCATACTGATGATGCTGCTGAGCAATGCCTTTAATTTTATTATGATGATTATTGTGGCGCTGTTGGGCGTGCTGGTTTCCAGCAGCTATCTGGTCGTCGCGCAGCGTAATTATCTGTTTAGCCAGACTTCACTGAATGGCGATGTGAAATTGCACTCTTCCATGCAAACGCTGTCTTACATGGGGCTGCTGATAACCAATAGCCTGATCACTATTTTCTCTTTGGGTTGGGCTGCGCCGGTGGCAGAGATTCGTCATGCACGCTATCTCGCGAATGCAACCGCGGTTGAAGGCGATCTGGCACTGCTGCACGTTCAGGCACACCAAGACGCGGCAAACAGCGCACTGGCCGAAGAAGCTGTGCAGGCGCTCGATTTAGGTGTTGGCCTGTAAGTTATAAGGCAGGAATATGAATATTGAGGGGCATTATCAATACCCCGGATTGGCGGCCCGTGTGGCCGCTTCTCTTCATTTAGCGGATAACGGTTCGATGATGGTGTTGAACACCGGGTCATCGAACACGACCTTTGCATTGGAGCAGGTTACTGTTTCCGATGCGCTGGGCTCCATTCCTCTGACATTGACGTTTCCTGATGGTGGCCGCTTTGTGCCTGCCGATGATCCCGCCTTTCGCGCGTGGTATTCCGCACGACGCCGACCGGGATTTGTCCATCGTTTGGAACGCCATAAGCGTGGCGTTATTCTCACGCTATTTGCCACCGTATTAATCGTTATCAACTACGTTTATGTGGTACTGCCCTGGGCGAGTTCCACACTGGCGCTACGCATTCCTACCGCTATCGAACAGCAGTTGGGACAACATACGCTGACGCTGTTACGACACAGTGATTTTAAGCCTTCCGAATTGCCGATTGAACGTCAACAGGCGATGCAAACGCTGTTTCAACAGGTTATGCCCGCTGACATGCGGGAAGACAAAACGCCGCTGCGTCTGGAGATGATGGCTGCACCTATTGGGCCGAATGCTTTCATGCTGGCGGATGGCACACTGATTATCAGTGACGATTTGGTGAAGCTGGCGAAAAATGACAACGAGCTGGCCGCGGTGATGCTGCATGAAATGGGTCACCACGCCTATCGCCACCCAATGCGTATGGTAGTGCGTTCATCGCTGGTATCGCTGACGTTCATGTGGATGACGGGAGATGTCAGTGGAATCGGAGATACTGTGTTGCAGTCTGCCGCCTTTATCAACGAAATGCAGTTTTCCCGTGATATGGAGAGGGAAGCCGACGCATGGGCAATAGCAGAAATGCAGCAGCAGGGGCGTTCACTTCAGTCAATGCAGACGATGTATCAGGCCTTGATCGCTAAAGACCGTAGTCAGGATGAAATTGATTCGCTGGATTTACCGGACTGGTTGAGTACGCACCCAGATATGGATGAGCGTCTCAAAACGATTGAAAGAGAGATGAATAAGCAATAATCCTCAATTCTTGATTCTCAACGTCGACTTAATTCCCTGTCCTGTGTCGATCGTGTGCGGTATCACCGCGCACGATACCCTTTCTGTTAGATATTTTGAGCGAAAAAAACGCGTTTTGCTGTTTTTATGCACGCCTATCTCTAATTAAGGATATGAGCAATGTGGTGAGGCTCTTGGGTAGGAATTTGTTAAATAGCATACTATTAAAAACTTCTTGTAGAATCTCTCGCGATAAATAAAAAATTCAGAGAATAATCTCTTTTTATTATTAGTCCGCTTATGTTCATTGGGATTTTTCCTAATAGACATTAAAATCGCGGCTTCACGACTTCATGATTGCCGAAGAGTTATTTATGATTAACCGAATTCTATCAGGGGTGGTGGGCGCATTTCTGTTAATGCTGTCACCATTAACGCATGCGCAGGCCAATTTCCCTGAGCCCAAAGAAGGCGACTGGATTGCGCCAGAATTTACCTTCAACAGTGGCGAGAAATTAAAAGATCTGCGAATTCACTATTACACGATCGGTGATAAAACCAAGCCAGCTGTCTTATTGCTACATGGAACAAACCAGCCGATTAAAGCGCTGTTAGCAAATGGTTTTGGCGGAGAACTCTTCGGGCCGGGGCAGGCACTGGATAGCAGCAAATATTTTATCATCATGCCGGAGAGCATTGGTTCTGGGAAATCGTCCAAACCGTCAGACGGCTTACGGATGAAATTCCCACAGTACGATTATAACGATATGGTGCAGGCACAATATCGCTTGGTTAAAG
The DNA here is from genome assembly GCF_004137795.1 of Pectobacterium zantedeschiae. GTDB lineage: Bacteria > Pseudomonadota > Gammaproteobacteria > Enterobacterales > Enterobacteriaceae > Pectobacterium > Pectobacterium zantedeschiae. The sequence continues at coordinate 3,090,967 of NZ_NWTM01000001.1, read as the reverse complement.
AAGGGCTGGGCATTAACCACCTGAATCTGGTCATGGGATATTCCATGGGCGGCATGCAAACCTGGCTCTGGGGTGAAAAATACCCGGACATGATGGATGCACTGGTGCCAATGGCGTCGCTGCCGAATGAACTGTCTGGACGTAACTGGATGATGCGCCGCATCTTGATTGAATCAATCAAGAACGATCCGGTGTGGAATAACGGTGATTATACGCAGCAGCCGCCAACGCTAAAAACAGCCAACATTATGTTTAGCATTGCTACTACTGGCGGTACGTTAGCGTATCAGAGTAAAGCACCGACGCGTGCTCAGGCGGACAAACTGGTAGAAGATCGTCTCGCGGCTCCTTCAACCAGCGATGCCAATGATTTTATTTATCTCTGGGGCTCGTCTGCAAATTATAACGCGGCGCCGGATCTGAATAAAATTAAGGCTCCCGTTTTGGTGATCAACTCTGCGGATGATGAACGAAATCCTGTTGAAACCGGCATTCTGGATACTGAACTTAAGAAAATTAAGCAGGCGACATTGTTTCTTATTCCCGCCAGTAAAGATACCAGCGGGCATGGCACGATGATGTCGGCGAAGTTTTATAAAGATGAGCTGCAACGTTTCTTAGACAAAAACCAGCATCAGAATAAAAAATAAAATTTAATGACCGACAGAAAGTCAATTTTCTGTCGGTCATTATCTTCTATATACGTTTTTTATTTTATTACGATTCATGCCTCAAATAATTCGAGTGGCGTAGCCAACGCACATGCAGCTTGAAGTATTACGGGTATATAACGGATTTATTTCAGGCTGTAGAAATGAACACGTCTGAAAGTTGAAATATAACGACCATTACGTAAATAACTGAACGGCTCCGCTGTAGAACTGGCGATCGTACTTTCTTATTTTCAGACCACAGGGATAATTTATGTTTCGTAAGATAAAGATCCGTACTGCACTCAGCATGATGGTGTTCTCGTTAGCGGCGTTACTGCTGTTTGTCGGCGTTTTGGGGCTAATTGCCGTTCAGTCAGGGAATAAATCATTTGCTCGCGTCGATATGGAAGTACTGCCAGGGCTGGTGGCGCTGAATGACAGCTCCGAACTGCTGTTGCGTGGTCGGTTAGATTTACGTCTGTACGAATCATTAATGGGGAAAGGGGATGTCGAGGCCGCTAAAGTCGCACTGGGACGTGCCAGAGGCAAGGTCGATGGTGCCAGCGAGAAATGGCAGGAATACCTGAAATATCCACAGTCTGAAGAGGAAAAAGTGATTTCTTCCGACATGGCCGAGAAGCGTAATACGCTGATGCAAGAGTTTATCGATCCGGCATTTGCAGCGCTTAACGCTGGGAATTTGGATGAATACCGCCAGCGTGCAGGAAAATCGACAGTGCTGTATGCCGCGTTTGATAAATCTTCTAAAGCGCTGGTTGCCTTCAAGCTGAAGAGCATTGATGAAGCCTACGCGGATTCGAATGGGCGTGTGGAACTCATGGAAACCATCCTGTACGCCGCGATTGCCTGTGCGTTGTTGCTGGCTGCCCTGGCTTGGTCTGTGATGACTAACCTTATCGTAAAACCCTTGAATCAGGCTATTTCCGTCTTTGATCGCATCGCGGAAGGTGACCTACGCGCGCAGATTGATAGCAGTGGGAAAAATGAAATTGCTCAGTTGTTCGCTGCGGTTCAGCGCATGCGTGATGGGCTGGAAAATATGGTGCGTGTGGTGCGTAACGGAACTGATGCGATCAGCATCGGTGTCGAGGAAATCGCATCCGGCAATATCGATCTCTCCAGCCGTACCGAACAGCAAGCGGCCTCGTTGGATGAAACCGCTTCAAGCATGGAACAGATCATGTCGACGGTGAAAAATAACGAAGACAACACACGTAAGGCTAATCAGTTGGCGCAGAAGGCTTCTGACTCAGCATCTCGCGGCGGGAATGTTGTCTCCGAAGTGGTTGATACCATGCGTTCTATTAAGATGAGTTCTGCCAAGATCTCCGACATTGTTGGAGTGATCGACGGCATTGCCTTCCAGACGAACCTGCTGGCGCTGAATGCTGCGGTGGAATCTGCGCGTGCGGGCCAATACGGTAAAGGCTTTGCGGTCGTTGCCTCCGAAGTACGGATGCTGGCTGCGCGCAGTGCGACGGCAGCAAAAGAGATCGGCACCATGATTGATGATTCTCTCGGCCGTATTGAAAAGGGTGCGGGGCTGGTTGAAGTCGCTGGTAACACCATGGACGAAGTGCTGATGGATGTGAAAAAAGTGGTCGATATCATGGATGAGATCACGCTGGCTTCCAGCGAACAGAGTCGCGGTATTTCGCAGATTAATATCGCCATCAATCAGATGGATGGTGTGACTCAGCAGAATGCGTCACTGGTATCAGAAGTGGCGACTTCAGCGAATGCGCTTCAGGAACAGGTTATCAACCTGCAACAGTCCGTTTCCCGTTTCCAGATCGCAAGAGAAAATATGGAAATGGGCAACGTGCTGCCCGGTTTGCGTCAGAATATTGCACTGGCCGATTCCCGCTAATCATTAATTGATCTCCAGCGCCTGTTTTCGCCGAGGCTATTTGGGCAGCGAAGACAGGCGACTCATGCACGCATTCATCAATGAATACATGACGTAAAATCGATAAACGGCACGGGAACCGCTAGCGTTAGCCAGACGCCGTTATCCGCCTGATAAAAAATAATCCCCTGTTGATGCATGTCCCGCGCTTTTATTTTTAATACCACGGGCTTGCCATGCCGTTGCCCAACGCTTATCGCTGTTGCTGGATCGGCAGATAAGTGCACGTACTGACGTGAACCGGAAAGCAAACCCTGCTGGTTTATCGAGTCGACAAAACGAGTTGCTGTGCCGTGGTAAAGAAATGCGGGCGGAACTTTAGGCTCGTAACACATATCGACCTGCGATGACGAGTGCCCCTGCGCAGCGCGGATCGACAAACCATCCGGCGAAATAGAAAAACGCTTTTTATCACTGTTATCAACGACAGACTGAATCACTTCTCTGGTAAGAAGGCGTCCCTCTTTTGCCGCGCCGCTGATCAGTTCAGCCATACTTGCCCAGCCGTCGCTGCTCAGCGTTAATCCAATGGCTTCGGGCTTGTGACGTAAGACGTAGCTAAGAAACTTGCTGACCTCAGCATGATTCGTGTTGTCCACTGTGTTACTCCCTCCATGTATTGTGTGAAGCGAATAAAATAAAAAGCCCCGTTTTGCAACGAGGCTTTTGTACTGATCATACTCTTGCTAGAGAATCGGTTAGCGTTACAGCGCCGCGATGACTGCTTGCTGCTCCAGCAGTTTGGTTTTCGCTACAGCGTAGCCGTCCATCTTCTCACGCTCTTTGGCAACGACCGCTTCCGGTGCTCGTGCCACAAAGCCTTCGTTAGACAGCTTGCTCGCGATGCGCTCAATCTCTGCTTCGAGTTTTGCCACTTCTTTCGCCAGACGATCCAGCTCTGCTGCTTTGTCGATCAGGCCTGCCATTGGGATCAACAGCTCGGCGCCATCGATAAGCTTAGTGACGGAAACCGGGCCTTTATCACCCGCTGGCAGCAGCGTAATGCTTTCCAGACGCGCCAGCGTTTGAATAAAGCTACGGTTCTCTTCCACACGACGCTGTGATTCAGCAGTGGCATCACGCAGCAAGACGTCCAGCGGTTTGCCCGGTGCGATGTTCATTTCCGCACGGATGTTACGCACAGCGATGATGGCCTGCTTGATCCACTCCAGATCGTTCAGTGCCAGCGTATCTTCCTGCGCGGCATCGAATTCAGGGAATGGCTGCAACATGATCGTGTCGGCGCTAATGCCTTTCAGCGCTTTAACGCGTAGCCAGATGGTTTCGGTAATGAACGGAATAATCGGATGTGCCAGACGCAGCAACGCTTCTAGTACGGTAACCAGCGTGTGGCGCGTACCGCGTAGCTCCGCTTCTGAACCACCGTTCATCACGGGTTTCGTCAGCTCCAGATACCAGTCGCAGAACTGGTTCCAGGTGAACTCGTACAGAATGTTGGCCGCAATATCAAAGCGATAACCGTCCAGTGCATCGCGGTAGGCTTTCACCGTACGGTTGAATTCCGCCAGAATCCAACGGTCAGCCAGCGACAGCACTTTTTCACCTGCACCAAAACCGCAATCCTGATCTTCGGTGTTCATCAGCACAAAGCGGCTAGCGTTCCACAGCTTGTTACAGAAGTTGCGGTAACCCTCCAGACGCTTCATATCCCAGTTGATGTCGCGACCCGTTGAGGCTAGCGCCGCCAGCGTGAAGCGTAGGGCATCTGTACCGTGGGGCTCGATGCCGTTCGGGAATTGCTTCTCGGTGCGCTTGCGGATTTTTTCTGCCAGTTGCGGCTGCATCATGTTGCCGGTACGTTTCTCCAGCAATGCCTCCAGCGAGATGCCGTCTACCATATCCAGCGGGTCGATCACGTTCCCTTTGGATTTGGACATCTTCTGACCTTCTTCATCACGGATCAGGCCAGTCATGTAGACGGTGTGGAATGGCACCTGCGGTTTGCCGTCTTCATCTTTGATGAAGTGCATGGTTAGCATGATCATGCGGGCAATCCAGAAGAAGATGATGTCGAAGCCGCTCACCATCACACTGCTTGGGTGGAACGCTTTCAGATCGGGTGTTTGTTCTGGCCAACCTAACGTAGAGAACGTCCACAGGCCGGATGAGAACCAGGTGTCCAGCACGTCCTCGTCCTGATTCAGAACGACATCATCAGCGAGGTTGTTTTCACTGCGTACTTCCGCTTCGGTACGACCGACGTAGACGTTGCCATTGGCATCGTACCAGGCTGGGATGCGGTGACCCCACCATAGCTGACGGGAGATACACCAGTCCTGGATGTCACGCATCCAACTGAAGTACATGTTTTCATACTGTTTTGGCACGAACTGGATGCGGCCATCTTCCACAGCTTCCACCGCAGGTTTAGCCAGCACGGCAGCACGCACGTACCACTGATCGGTCAGCATAGGTTCAATGACGACGCCACCACGGTCGCCGTAAGGAACGGTCAGATCGTGCGCTTTGATCTCTTCCAGCAGGCCGAGTTCATCGAATGCGGCGACGAGCGCTTTACGCGCGGCAAAACGCTCCAGACCCTGGAAGGCTTCTGGGATTTCGCTGCTGTAAGCTGTGCTGGCTTCGCCATTGGTATCAAAAATTTCAGCACTCTGGCGGATATCACCATCGAACGTCAGAATGTTTACCATCGTTAACTGGTGGCGTTTACCGACTTCGTAGTCGTTGAAGTCGTGGGCTGGCGTGATCTTCACGCAGCCGGTGCCTTTTTCCATGTCGGCATGTTCGTCACCAACGATTGGAATACGACGGCCAATCAGCGGCAGGATCACGTCCTTGCCGATCAGATCTTTATAACGCGGATCTTCCGGGTTAACGGCAACGCCAGTATCACCCAGCATGGTTTCCGGGCGGGTAGTGGCAACGACTAGATAGTCTTTCCCTTCGGCGGTTTTGACGCCATCAGCCAGCGGATAACGCAGGTGCCACATGGACCCTTTTACTTCACGGTTTTCTACTTCCAGATCTGAAATTGCGGTGCGCAGTTTCGGATCCCAGTTCACCAGACGTTTGCCGCGGTAAATCAGGTCTTCTTTATACAAACGGACGAAAACTTCTTTCACCGCGTTGGACAGGCCTTCATCCATGGTGAAGCGCTCGCGCTCCCAGTCAACGGAGTTGCCCAGACGACGCATCTGATTGGTGATGTTGCCACCGGATTCGCCTTTCCACTGCCAGATTTTGTCGATAAACGCCTCGCGGCCATAATCGTGGCGAGTTTTACCTTCTTCTGCGGCGATCTTACGCTCAACCACCATCTGCGTGGCGATACCGGCGTGGTCGGTGCCCGCCTGCCACAGGGTATTTTTGCCCTGCATACGCTGATAGCGGATCAACGTATCCATAATGGTTTGCTGGAAAGCATGACCCATATGCAAGCTGCCAGTAACGTTGGGCGGCGGGATCATGATGCTGAAGCTTTCTTTACTCGTGTCGCCGTGCGGCTTGAAGTAGCCTTGCTTTTCCCAGTGTTCGTAGAGCGGCTGCTCGATATCTTGCGGGTTATATTTCGTTTCCATTGTGCTCAAAATTCAGTGAGTTGGCGGCGTAGCCGTGGTCAATTGGAAGCCGACGCTGCGATAGGTTTTATAGCGGTCGCGCGCCAACTGTTTCAGGGATTCTTCGTAAGGGACAAAGTCTATCACTTCATGGAAAGCGGTGGCAAAATCTGCGAACTGCGGCAATAGGCTGATTAGCAGGTCGCGTGGTGCATTACCACGCCGCTGTGGCCATGCCAGTTCGACTGGCGCGCCGTGACGCGGCCCTTCGCCTGCCAGATTATGCGGGACGAACGCATTGGGATCGCGCTGCCATAATGCTTCGTCCAGCCTAATGGCCTGCTGCTCGTCTTCGCAGGCAATCAGCACGCGCTTTCCTGCTCGCCAACGTTCTGCCGCCAGATCGCATGCCAGTGCCTCATGGGCGCTGAGCTCACCGCTTTTGCTGTCGTGTTCGAGAAGATAGAACGTTGCGTTTTTCATTGTTTACACTATTGATTGCTAAGAGCCAGAAAGTGATAAGGGCCGGAAGTCCGGCCCATAAGACGACAATTGCTTGATAAGGATAAGGCAATCGCTGGCTTTGGTCATCGCCGTTGACGCAAAAGCCTTATTCTACGTCGTTCTGTCCAGCGCGGTTAAGCAGGAACTGTGATAGTAGTGCGACTGGGCGGCCTGTTGCACCTTTGGCTTTGCCCGAACGCCAGGCGGTACCTGCGATATCCAGATGCGCCCAGCTGTATTTACGCGTAAAGCGCGACAGGAAGCAGCCTGCGGTAATTGCACCGCCTGGACGACCACCAATATTCGCCATATCGGCAAAATTGGACTCCAGCTGTTCCTGGAATTCGTCGGTTAGTGGTAGACGCCATGCGCGGTCGCCAGACTGCTCGGACGCGCTCAACAGCTCGTGCGCCAGTGGATTGTGATTCGCCATCAGCCCGGTGATATGGTGCCCCAACGCAATCACACAAGCGCCAGTCAGCGTCGCGACGTCAATCACTACGTCTGGTTCATAGCGCTCAACATAGGTCAGCGTATCACACAAGACCAAACGACCTTCCGCATCGGTGTTCAGCACTTCTACCGTTTGGCCGGACATCGTGGTCAGCACATCACCTGGACGGTATGCGCGTCCGTCGACCATATTTTCACAACCTGCCAGCACGCCGACGATATTTAACGGCAACGCCAGTTCGGCTGCCATACGCATCACACCGTAGACCGTAGCCGCACCGCACATGTCGTATTTCATTTCGTCCATGCTGTCGGCAGGTTTGATGGAGATGCCGCCGGAATCGAACGTCAGTCCTTTGCCCACCAGTACAATCGGGCGGGTTTCCGGGTTCGGATCGCCTTTATATTCGATCACGGACATCAGCGATTCATTCTGTGAACCCTGTCCAACGGCCAGATAGGCATTCATGCCTAGCTCTTTCATCTGCTGTTCGCCAATCACACGCGTAATAATGTTCTGGCTATAGGTGTCAGCCAACTGACGCGCTTGAGAGGCCAGATAGGCCGCATTACAGATATTTGGCGGCATGTTGCCGAGATCTTTTGCGGCTTTGATGCCTGCCGCAATCGCCAGACCGTGTTGGATGGCGCGTTCACCGCTGGTCAACTCGCGGCGCGTTGGTACGTTGAAGACCATTTTGCGCAGTGGACGGCGCAGTTCGACCTTGTTGCTCTTCAACTGATCGAAGGTATACAGCGTCTCTTTCGCAGTTTCGACGGCCTGACGTACCTTCCAGTACGTGTTACGACCTTTCACGTGCAGCTCAGTCAGAAAGCAGACCGCTTCCATCGAACCCGTTTCGTTCAGAGCATTAATCGTTTTCTGAATCACCTGCTTGTACTGGCGTTCATCTAGCTCACGCTCTTTACCGCAGCCAATCAGCAGAATGCGCTCGGAAAGAATGTTAGGTACATGGTGCAAGAGCAGTGATTGCCCCACTTTGCCTTCTAATTCACCACGGCGAAGCAACGCGCTGATATAGCCGTCGCTGATTTTATCGAGTTGTTCGGCAATAGGGGACAGACGACGCGGTTCAAACACGCCGACGACAATGCAGGCACTGCGTTGTTTTTCCGGACTACCGCTTTTTACGCTGAACTCCATGTACTCTCCTGAATCTTAAAGACAAAGGCGGGGGCAACGGCTAGAATGTGACACTCCGTAATACTTTCCCGCCGTTGCGTTAACATAACCTGTGTTAATCTTAACGACGTAACGAGCCTGTTTTGGTGACTATAAGCAGGTTCTGATACAACAGTTCAAACGCAGTGTGTTGTAATACCGTTTTAGCTATGAGGGCTGCCAAAAATGAGTATAAATGGCGCGTTAGCGAAGAAACTATCGATTTTCCTGCAAAAAGACAAGTTTTCACAGGCGTAATTAAGCGTGATCATCATTCGATATCTGGTACGGGAAACCTTTAAGAGCCAACTGGCGATCCTTTTCATTCTGTTACTGATTTTCTTTTGCCAGAAATTAGTACGGATACTGGGCGCCGCTGTTGATGGTGAAATCCCGACAAATTTGGTTATCTCCCTGTTGGGATTAGGTGTGCCAGAGATGGTGCAGCTCATCCTGCCATTAAGTCTGTTTCTTGGCGTATTGATGACGTTTGGTCGCCTCTATTCAGAAAGCGAGATCACCGTCATGCACGCCTGTGGGCTGGGCAAACGCGTCTTGCTGAAAGCCGCGCTGGTCTTGGCTGTGTTCACTGCTATCATCGCAACCATTAACGTCATGTGGCTCAGTCCGTGGTCGTCCCGACATCAGGAAGAAGTACTGGCGGAGGCGAAGGCAAACCCCGGTATGGCGGCTCTGGTAGAGGGGCAGTTCCAGTCTGCACAGGGCGGAAACTCGGTGCTGTTTGTCGGTAATGTCAAAGGATCGGAGTTTCAGCACGTCTTTCTGGCACAGTTACGCCCCAGCGGTAACGCCCGGCCTTCCGTCGTTGTGGCCGATCGCGGTCATATCACGCAAAATGAAGACGGTGCTCAGGTCGTGACCTTGGATAACGGATCGCGTTACGAAGGCACAGCATTGTTGCGAGACTTCCGTATTACTAATTTCACCAACTATCAGGCCGTGATTGGTCACCAGGCCGTGACGCTAAATAATAGTGACGTGCAGCAAATGGATATGCGAACCCTCTGGGGTTCTGATGCGCACGATGCGCGCGCAGAGTTACACTGGCGGCTAACGCTGATTATTTCGGTGATGATCATGGCGTTGATGGTGGTGCCGCTGAGTGTGGTGAACCCACGTCAGGGCAGGGTGCTGAGCATGCTGCCTGCGATGCTGCTGTATCTGATTTTCTTCCTGCTGCAAAGTTCGCTGCGTTCTAACGCCAGTAAAGGCAAAATCGATCCGATGGTGTGGGTCTGGTTGACCAACCTGATGTACTTCGGTATCGCGGTCATGCTTAACCTATGGGATACCGTGCCGATGCGCAAAATGCGCGCCCGCTTGAAGCCTGGTACGCTTAAAACACAAGGAGCGGTCTGATGTTTGGTGTATTAGACCGCTATATCGGTAAAACGATTTTTACCACTATCATGACGACGCTGTTCATGCTGGTGTCGCTCTCTGGCATCATCAAGTTTGTCGACCAGTTGCGTAAAGTCGGGCAGGGTGAATATTCTGCGCTGGGCGCGGGGCTCTACACGCTGCTCAGCGTACCTAAAGATATTGAGATTTTCTTTCCGATGGCGGCGCTACTCGGGGCGTTGCTTGGGCTGGGCCAGCTTGCGACCCGCAGTGAACTGGTAGTGATGCAGGCTTCTGGTTTTACCCGTTTACAGATTGCGACTGCCGTGATGAAAACGGCGATCCCGCTGGTGTTGCTGACAATGGCGATTGGCGAGTGGGTTTCTCCGCAAGGGGAGCAGATGGCCCGTAACTATCGTTCTCAGATGATCTCCGGCGGATCGATGATCTCGACGCAGGGCGGACTGTGGGCAAAAGACGGCAATGACTTTATCTATATCGAACGGGTAGCGGGCGATAAAGAGCTGTCTGGCGTCAACATCTACCACTTCGACGATCAGAACAAGCTGCTATCCGTACGCTATGCGGCCTCCGCCGAGTTTGAGGATGACAGAAATGTCTGGAGACTCTCGCAGGTTGATGAATCCGATTTGAGCGATGGCAAACAGATTGGTGGTAGCCAGACGCTCAGCGGCGAATGGAAAACCAACCTGACGCCGGACAAGCTGGGCGTGGTAGCGCTGGAGCCTGACGCGTTATCAATCCGTGGGCTACATAATTACGCCAAATACCTGAAGCAAAGCGGACAGGAATCGAATCGCTACCAGCTGAATATGTGGAGCAAAATCTTTGCGCCAGTCTCGGTGGCGGTCATGATGCTCATGGCGGTCTCGTTCATTTTCGGCCCGTTGCGCAGTGTATCGGCGGGGTCACGCATCGTGATAGGTATCAGCTTCGGTTTCCTATTCTATCTGCTGAATGAGATTTTCCGTCCGCTCAGCCTGGTTTACGGCATCCCACCTATCCTGGGCGCTATCTTGCCTAGCTCGGTGTTCTTGTTCATCAGTGTGGCACTCCTGCTGAAACGCCGATAGAACTCAACGAGTCTTAAAAAGCGCCGGATGGAGTAATCCTCGGCGCTTTTTTGTTGTTCGTGACAACGTTCATATCACACAACATTGAATGCAAAATGGCCGTAACGCGTTGCTAAAGATGATTTTTTCAGCACTTAACCGATCACTGAGTGGATTAACGTTGCGCGTGGGCCGTCAAACGGTATAATGCACCCGTTTTCCGCATACTACTTCTGTGCCGAAGTGGCGAAATCGGTAGACGCAGTTGATTCAAAATCAACCGTAGAAATACGTGCCGGTTCGAGTCCGGCCTTCGGCACCATAGTATGAAAATCAAGTCACCTCAGGGTGGCTTTTTTTATGTCCAAAATCGTCCAGTAATGTCCATATCTATCTGTAAAATAAAGATTTTAATTTCATTTCCATCTCCGCTATTTTGTCTGTTTTCTCCACAGTGGTCTTTCTTCGTCCATTGACATCCAGATGATTTGGGGGTCAAGATGAGGGTCAATTCACTTCGATTATGAGTTGACCCCCAAATTATGGCGCTGACCGACGTTGTTGCCCGTACCGCCAAGCCCCGCGAGAAAGCCTATAAGCTCGCGGACGCGCATGGCCTGTATCTTTTGGTGAGTCCTAACGGCTCTAAGCGCTGGTATCTCAAATATCGCTTTGAAGGTAAGGAAAGCCGGATTGCATTCGGTGCCTATCCGCTGATCTCGCTGGCGAAGGCCAGAGAGAAGCGTGATGAGATACGATTGCTGCTGTTGGAGGGTATCCACCCAACGGAAAAGCGTGAAGAAGAGAAAGAGCAGGCGCAAGAGGCGTTGAATACTTTTGCGAAGGTCGCGCAGGACTGGCACCGGAACATTAGCCAAAACCGCTGGTCAGAAACACACGCCGGACGGGTATGGCGCGATATGGAACGAAATCTCCTGCCTGCTATCGGGCATCGTCATATTGCTGACCTGAAAACTAAAGACCTTCTGGAGCCGCTGAAAGTCGTCGAACAGAACGGTCATCTTGATTTGGCGTCACGGCTGCGCCAGCGCGTCACCGATATTATGCGCTACGCGGTGCAAAACGATCTGATAGAGCGCAACCCCGCGCAAGACCTCTCCGGGGCGATAGCCGCACCAAAAGCCACCCATCGACCAGCGTTGAAGCTGAACAAGCTGCAGGATTTTCTGGCACGGATAGAACGCCACAAAGGGCGGGCGTTAACCAGACTGGCGTTAAAACTCACGCTGTGCGTTTTTATCCGTTCCAGCGAGCTACGTTTTGCCCGCTGGCCGGAAATCGATTTTAAACGCGCTATGTGGACGATACCGGCTGAACGTGAAGCCATCCCTGGTGTGAAGCACTCACAGCGCGGTGCAAAGATGCGCTCTGAACATCTGGTGCCATTATCCCGACAGGCTTTAGCGCTGCTGGAAGAGATTAAGGCTATCAGCGGCGCTCATGAACTGATCTTCCCCGGCGATCGTCGGCCAACCAAACCGATGAGTGAAAACACCGTCAACAACGCATTACGAACCATGGGCTATGACACTACTACAGAGATTTGCGGGCATGGGTTTCGCACCATGGCCTGTAGCGCACTGGTAGAATCCGGTCAGTGGTCACGGGATGCGGTAGAGCGCCAGATGAGTCATCAGGAACGCAACGGCGTCCGTGCTGCCTATATCCACAAAGCGGAACATCTGGATGAACGCAGGCTGATGCTGCAATGGTGGGCGGATTATCTGGATGCCAATCGGGATGAGTATGTGGTGCCGTATGAGTTCAAGAAGTGATGTATTGATATACTCCATTATTATGGTATTTAATCATTTCATTGATTTTAAATAGATTGTTAGCCTTGTTCAGAGAGATATATATGGAAGGAATCAAAGAGAGCGAGTTAACCTCTTTTTTTAATAATGCTAAAAAATGTTTTCTTTATGCACTGAAAGTTTCACCAATATGCATCCTACTCTCCATAATTGTTGTTTGGGGATATTTAGGGCATTTTTCACGTCTTGACCTATTGATTGGTACTATTGATAATAAAACAACACTTCTTTCAATATTTGGCTCATTTATATTCATTTCTGTATTAATGTCATTTGTATTTGTACTTCCAAGTTTTAATCTAATGCTTTTTTCATCTTTTGTTAATGAAAGCTATATTGCTAATACAAAAAAGATGCCATATATTACTTTGATAATGATAATATCTATGTTGGTTTCTATTTTGATATTATCATCGGATGGTTTTTATGAATTTTCTAAAAAGTATGTATACATAGGGAAAATTTTATTATATATAGATGAACCATTTCGTTCTTTACTCATATCTTTTATTGTTTCTACAATTTTTACTGTGTTTCCATTTAAAGTAAAAAACACTCACGCCTATCGCGATAGCGGATTTAAAAAGTTTATTAAAATAACTGGCTCTATTATTGCCACCTTGTTTATATGCTTTTTAGCCTCAATATCAATAAGTTTGTCTATTTCTTTGCTTTTGATGAATATGGATGGGCATACTTTTTATGGGTTTGTTTATGCTTTCTTTTTTTTATCGTTTTACTCAGTGTTATCATTATTTCCAGCAATGATCTTTTATTCAAGAAATTTTTCGTTTAATAATAATGGGGTTTTTAATTTTGAAGTGGCAAAAGAAACGATTTTTTCTGTGTTAGCCTCATTATTTTTGGTTTTTTTCTTTTGGCCTAATGGCTTTTTATTTATTAGCTCGAATACATTAAGTACAATCGGAGTGTTAGATAAAAGAACTCATTATTACCATGTTACATCTGATAAGTACTATAAAGAATTATTTCCTAATTCAATATGGGATACGAAATCTTTAAAAGATAGAAATGATTTCTTCATTAAGGCTGTTAATATGTTCTCGCTTGATGGGAAAAATCTAATTTGCCCTGAATATGTAGAGAGTCTGAGAAGAAAAACATTGATTTCAAGTTTCGATCATTTCCCTCCAAAGCAAGATAAAAACCTTACTGAAAATTTTAAATCTATGGCAAAAGGTTGTGTAGTTCTTAGTAGTGACGAATTTAAACAGTGGGATACTATTATGAATGCGGAAGGAAAATTTAAAATTTGAGACATATTATCCACCACGCCAGCCCCTTTTTTGGGAGGGGCTGGCGCTCATTTTTCTTATGTGGATGATTTTCCAGCTACTCATCATACCTAAGTATCATTTCCGCCAGATCGTTTTCCACCTTATAGAAGTAGCAAGCCGGAACCTGTAGTACTGATGCTAACCGGCAAACCAGTGCAAAATCCGGCTTATAAATACCGCGCGAATCTTAACCCAGTGACAGCTTAAGCTGCATACCGCAAGCAGCAGCATACCGTTGTAAGGTTGAGATACTCGCACTGGAAACATTTCTCTCAAGGCGGCTCACCGCAGGTTGGCTTACACCCATGCGAGCGGCAATTTCTGTACTTGTCAGACCTGACTTGGACTTCATTTCGATCAGAACAGCGCGAAGCGCTTCTTCTTGAGTTTCGTCCTCATACGCTTTTTTAACTTCAGGATTAGAAAGCGCTTTCGCTTTAACTTCAGAGAAGTTGATACCTTTAACTGCCATCTTTCAATTCCTCCCATCTTGACTTTGCCAGCGCTATTTCAGCTTTCGGGGTCTTAGGGGTTTTCTTTACGAATGTCCTTAAAATATAGATCTTACGTCCTTTTGCGTAAGCAAAAAACGTTCTGCTTATGTCTTTTCTACCAACCCGTAGCTCAAATAACCCACCTTCGATGATGTCCGTATCTGGATATCTTAGCTCGGGCCCTTTAGCTTCAAGTTTTTCAAGCCCTTTAAGCGCTTTTGCCTGCATAACAGGTTCGAGGTCATAAATTTCGCTTGCAGCTTCGGGGTGAAAAATCAATTCATACATGTCAGTCCCCTTATTAACGGGGAATATAACTCATAAGTTATAATAACTCAAATGTTATATTTAGCGTGTATCGGCAGAGTAAAACATTAGCAAACCATCCCCCACTTTTCCCCCACTGACTCAGGGATCACGGCTTCCCCCACCTTATTTTCACCACTCTGTTAAAAATTTTTATTTATTATTGAGTTAAGTCATTCCCCCACTTCGCACCTATATATGCGTGGGAAGTGGGGGAAAATGCCGGATAGAAGGACTTCTTATCCGTTCGCCCCCACTTTCCCCCGTTTAATCCCCCACCTTATTCCGTTGCGATAGCGGCGTAATCCGCTCCCCCTCAAAGGCGATCAGGCCATCCTTTTCCAGCTTGTCCAGCCAGCGGGTGAACTTCTTGTTCACATCAAAGCCCATTGCCCGCATGTCATCCCGCACTAATGAACGGGTACAGCCTTCACCGTTGGCCGTGCGTGAGCGAATAGTCTGCCAGAGGGCAAAATGGTTTTCCGTCAGCCGTGGAATACCGGCTAAATCGGGATCGCTGGCAGCCTCATCTTCTCTGACTTCACGGCCTTCATCGTTCAGCACCAGTGAGGTGATCTGGTCGCCATCATCGTCCACGTACAGATCGACGCTATTCAGATCATAGGCGCGACGCGGCGGCTCTTCCGCATCCTTCATCTTGGTGCAACTGAGGATCAACGCGCCGCCTTCACCTTCACGCCTGACGTTAAATTCCACGTCCAGCGCAGCACGGAAGGCGCTGGAGCCGCGAGCCCCTTTGTCCTGATCTTTACCGGAATGATGGATAATCAGCACCGTGGCCTGTGTTGCCGCTTTAATCGCGTCACATCCCTGAATGAATGCGCCCATGTCTTTAGCCGCATTCTCATCCGAACCGCCAAAACAGCGGGCGAGCGTATCCAGAATAATCAGACGAACCGGCATACCGGAGGTGACGTTCACATCGCGGGCGGCACGTATCACCTGTTGTACGCTCTCCGGGCTGGCCGGAAAAATCGGGCAATCGACGCGATAAAGCGCATCAATCGGGCTACCGCCGTTAAGCGCCTGCTCCCATGCCCGGATACGGCGGGGAACGCCGATCCCACCTTCGCCGACGACATAAATCACCGCACCCTGTGTCACTGGCTTGCCTGCCCACGGTTTGCCAGTGGCGATGTGGCATCCCCACGATACCGCCAGAAACGACTTATACGAGCCGCTGGCACCGTAAGCACTGGCGACGGACGAACTCGGCAGATAGCCTTTAATCAGGTAGTCCTGCCGCGTATCAAAACCGTCAGAGCCTTTGCGCAGGGGTAATGCGGTGTTGAATGCCGGTATAGCGGAATCGGTGCGGACTAAAGGTGTATACATCGTGTCGGGCTGATAGCGTTGTTTGTTGAACGCGGATTTGGTGGCCTCAAGCCCATATTGCTGACGGTAATCATCCCAGTCACAGAGCATTGTGGTGGGCGGTAACGACACCCAGCCGTCCACCGCGAGCGCGGCTTTTTCAGCCTGTTCTTTACCGATATTGGTTGAACCATCAGCATGCAGGTCATGATCGCCCGCCAGAATAATAGTGGCATCGGGATACCAGCCACGCAGCGCTTGGGCGACGTTTATCAGGTTATTGGCCGACACCGCCGCAACCACCGCCGCCGTAGTGATCTGGCTGATGGTCAGGCCGGTGGCGTACCCTTCAGTGATCACGATGGTGTCCGGCTCTTTCGGGTAATGCACGGCGATGAAAGCGCCTTTCAATTGTGAACCGGGCAGCAGGCGTTTTTCTCCGTTGTCGTTGATCAACTGTGCGCCGATCAGTTCACCGGAAACGCGATGCAATTTCAGCAGCAGGCTTCCCTCATCAAACAACACGCCGCCGATGCGCATTTTTTGCTGTGCGGTCAGGCGGGCATGGACGATAGAGAACCCTTTGGCTTTCAGGTAAGCGCTTTCGCCGTTCCTTGAATGGGTCAGCATCTGCTTGATTTTATCGGCCAGCGGCGGGCGCTCAGCAGCTTTTTCCCTGGCTGGCGCAGTTGAGGCAGGGAGCGTCAGCGCGGCCACCTGTTTTGCGGCATCTGACAGGTCGCAGTTTTTCACCCGTGCGACCAGATCAAGGCCATCGCCATGACCGCATTGACTGCAAAACCACGTTCCCCGTCCTTCTTTGTCATCAAAGCGGAAGCGATCTTTGCCACCGCAGGCAGGACAAGCACCATGTTTACCGCCAGAAGGCACCGGAATAGCCAGCGCGGACAGAATGGCACGCCAGCGGTGGCGAGACTGTGCGGTAATGTCTGAAACGAATTTACTCATCGTCAGCCACCTCCGCTTGCAACGCGTCATTCAACTGGTTCAGACGCTCCCACAGGATAAAGATCAGCAGCTCTTTCGCGAGCGCGTTGTCGAGTTCAATGATGGCGTAGGCCAGCGCCCGACAGTGATCGACGAGTTCTTCTAACGTCAGGGGAGTGGTGTCATACATGATGTACCCCCGCAGAAAAAAAGAAAGATTGCGGGTAAAGAAAGGGAAGGATCGTAGCCATAAGGCAGCCTCCGTGGTAAGCAGGGTATCACTACCACCTGAGACGCCAACCTCGATGGTGGTAGCCCAGACGGGGTTGGCGTAACCGGTTACCACGTAGCCCGGCGCTCCTTGCGGAGCCCCCGCCTGAGCCACCATTGACAGGTATGCGCAGGCATCGCCTAATAAAAGACACGTAATAAATCCGTGTCTTTTAGGCAACGTGGTAAGTGTCGGAACGCCAATTCCGGCTGCGGATTTTGCCGCAGCGTCAGCAGTATATCGTAAATTGCCTGCCAGAAAAAAATAACAATGCATCATGGTTTGACCTCCCCGCGCTGGCTGATACGTGCCGCGATCCAGTCATTCACCTCACTTTCCACCCACGCTACCGAGCGGGCGCCGATTTTGACCGTCTGAGGAAATTCCCCCTGCTTCATCAACAGGTAAATCCATGATTTCTTAAGGCCAGTCTTTTTCATCACACCCGATAAGCGAATCAACGTGTTATCTTTCATGTTCAATCCTCCTTCCTGGTGTAAACCCGCTCGACATAGCGCCCCCGACCATCGCCGTGGCCGAGATCCATAGAGGTTAATGCCCTAGCTTCACTGCGGGAAAAGCCCTGTGACAGGTAATAACGCATGGCATCCTGCGCCCATGCGTAGCGCAGGCTGTGCGGGGAATAGTGGCCGGTCAGCCCTAAGCGGGTGGTCTGTGTACGCCAGAAGTTCATGGCGGTTTTCAGGTCGGGTTTATCGATCAACCTGCCGTTACGCGCTTCGGCCACCTTTAGCGCTTCGTTTACTGCCCGTTGAATCGCTTCGCGATCGATAATCCGGGTTTCGCGTGGCCTGCCGCCTTTGGTGCCAAATACCACGGTCAGCGTTTGTTGGTGACGCTCAAGCTGCTTTTCCCACGTTTTCAGCGAACTGGCGCATTGCACCGCTTCCTGAGAACGCAGCCCCAGCAATCGGGCAAGCTGAAGTGCGCAGGCCAGTCCTTTATCATGCTGTTGCGCCGCAAGCAGAACGGCCTGATAGCGTTCGTCCGGGATAGCGAATTTTGTCCCGGCACGGCTTGCCCCGCTCAGCCCCAGCGCGTTATTGGTCAGGCGATCAGAAACGGCGAGCTTTTCCCGTCCTCCCTGCTTAAACACCGTGCGCAGCGCTGCCATTTCGTTGTGTAGGGTACGAAGGGCAATCCGCTGTGACAGGCGTTCGGCGACATAACTTTCGATATGTCTGGCCTTGAGATACTGAACGTCATGCACCTGAATATTCAGCGCCAGCAGGTGACGGCACAGCCTGTCCATGATGCGAATACGATCATGAACCGTCTTGTAGCTCCCGCCAGCCTGTTTCGCCAGCGTGGTCATTTCACGACTTAATTTACTCATGCAACTTACCTCTCATAATTCAACTGGATGCTTTTCTCTGGCGCATGGGAAAGGGCAGAAACAATCGCGATTGACCTGCCTTGAACGATACCTGTGCGCCAGAGCGGACAGCCGTTGAGGTCTTGGGAGGTGTCGGTGATGCACTCGGTGCGGCCGCCTGCGGTTGCAGGATTTCCTCTCAGGCCGTTAGGCCTGCCTCGGTATCGGTTCAATCTCCTGTAAAAAAAGCGATCAGTCCGGCACAAACGGGTGTGTCAGATTCATGACGCTGTGGGTGAGGTGCATGTCTCAGGGGCTGATAGGGTCTTCGGCTGCGGCGTCACTTTCATCCGTTGACACGGAAAAAGTGACGCCAGTGCAGACGTTGCAGGCAGGCGCGTAGCAGATGCCTGACGGCATAGCAACGCGCAGCCAGCACGTTCACACGCGCAGACGCAAATCATTGAGACGAGTAAAATCGAAATCGCGTGATAACGCGAACTTACGAGGATAAGCGCTGTTTAAGCCGCCTATGAAGTGAAATCACCACAACGATAAACGTTGCAGCTACGGCCAGTCTCCTACGGTATGGAAGCCGCTCTCTGGCTGGGTATAGTAAGCCCACGGCAATGTTGGGCTTGAAGTAAAGTAGTCAAAACGGACCTTCATCACCACGCTCGCAACGGCGTTCAAACTACCTGGTGATATCTGCTTCCAAAGGCTGGCAGATTTACCACACACAACTGAGCGTGTTCTTCCTTGCAGGCTACGGAAGTGTTTGTGGTCGCCCGAAGGCGTCAGTCTCAGACCACGCTCCATTCCTTATGACTTTGGCAATGTGACCGCCCGAAGGCGTTTCTCACAGGTCACTCGTATCATCCCGATACTGGAAACATTGGTGGCTGTCATCGACAGCAGGTTTTCACGGTCAAAAATACGACAGAGTTTTGCAAGTTTCAAGCACTTTAACTCAGCCAGAAAAGAGAGTAATCTAGCACTTAGTGCTATAGTTAAGGTTACAGGATGTCAGCCTGATGCGTGTATTCAAAACCAAATGGTTCACTAAGGCGGCTAAATCCCACGCCATCAAGGATAGCGAGTTATGTGAAGCTATTGAGGCAGTGATGCAAGGGAAAGCCGACGATCTCGGCGGCGGCGTTTATAAGAAACGGCTGAACCAGAATCGCGATCGCGCGATCATACTGGCGAAAGGTGGACAGCACTGGTTTTACACGTTCCTGTATGCCAAGCAGGATATGGCGAATATCGATAATCGCGAACTGGCCGGATTCCGCGAGTTGGCGAAGCACTACGCAACCCTTGCCGATGAAAAGATTACGGCACTGATTAAGAGTAAAGAACTGGTGGAGATTTGCCATGACCGCAAAAAGTAAATTCAAGAGTCCTGCATTTGAGGCTATCCATAGCGCGGCTTCTGGATTATTCAGCGTCGATGCTATCCCACAGGAAACGATGCGCAACTTTGACAAGGCGTGCCTCAACAGCGTGGATGATCTTCAACCCCTTGAGATTAAGGCACTGCGTGAGAAGCTAAACGTCAGCCAGCCTGTTTTCGCCCGCTACCTTAACACCAGTGTTTCAACAGTACAGAAATGGGAAAGCGGCGTAAAACGCCCTAGTGGATTGTCGCTGAAACTGCTTACCGTGGTGCAGAAGCATGGTTTGAAGGTGCTAGTTTGATTGCATGGTATTAATTTGTCTTGAGACGAATATTTTAGAGGTGGATATTTCACATATACCGGTAGATAACTTATTCCATAAATACCATCAATATACTTAATTATCTTTTTAATTATTCCGTATATGTTTTTTTACCACATTTTAGACGTAACTAATCTGTTGCATTTTGATTGACTAAAATTTAAGTTCTATTTCACTATCATTAAAAATAAATATTTTATAAATCCTTGTGGAAAAAATATTTTTGTGTATATTAAATAACTATAGCGAAAATGGTTTGTTATTAGACTAATGGATTTTATAAATCAGTTTTTTGCTGTTTTATACTGGAAGAGTAATCACATAAATCATTAATTGGGTTTTAGAGTATGAGAAATATAAAAATAACAAAATTTTACATGGATAAACTCTCTAATACAGAAGAGCTATTACTTGTTCAGCAATACCTTTCTACTTTTGATGAATGGTATTATTTAAATGACTGTGTTTTTTTTCGAGAATATACAGATCATGGTGTGAGTCATATAAATGAAGTTTTGTCGACGGTAGAGAAATTGTTAACGAAGGAAAGTAAAGATAACTTCTCATCGGCAGATTGTGCTTTGTTAATTTGTAGTACATTGCTTCATGATTTTGCAATGCACCTACAGGAAGAAAGCTTTGTTAAATTAGTGGATTCTAAATCTTCACCTGTTGGTTCTGATGATTTTGGTGATAAAAGTTGGAATTGTTTATGGAAAGAATATGTTTCCGAAATTCATAGATTACCTGAAAATGAAAGAATGAATCTTTTTGGTTTATTGGATCCAATCTCCCCCCCTGATTTAGGTGACATCGAAAATTGGAAAGCCTCTCAATATCGCTATATCGGTGAATTCATTCGTAGATACCATCCTAGATTAGCGTATGAGATAACTCGAAATGGAATACCAGGAGCTAAAGGAAAATTGCCAATTGACCAAATAAGGGAGGATGATCCTAATTATCGGTTATCTATGCTTTCAGGAGTTATAGCTCGTAGTCATGGCATGAAACTGCGTGACACATTTCATATCTTAGAACGAGATTACCATCTAAGAGTTTTTGAACCAAATAGCCATCCTATTTATGTTATGGTCCTTCTAAGGATCGCTGATTATGTGCAACTTCAGAGCTCCCGAGCTCCGGGGCGTTTACTCAAAATTAAGAGACTTAAGAGCCCTTTAAGTCAATCGGAATGGGGATTACATGATGCAATTCAAGGGGTATCTTTTGACGCAGAGCCAGACCCTGAAGTGTTAAGGATACAAGTAGATCCAAGAAAGTCTGATATAGTATCATATTTAAAAACCAAAAGATTATTAGCCAATATTCAATATGAGTTAGATAGCTCTTGGGCCGTACTCGGTGAAGTGTATGGACGTTTTCCTAACGAAAACTGGGGAATGACAATTCGAAGGATTCGTAGTAATACTGAAAACCAAAATAGTTTTGGTCGTGCCGCTGGATTTATTCCTGAAGAAGTTAAATTTACCTCTGCAAACACTGAGCTTACTAAGTTACTTATTAAACCATTATATGGAGACTATCCAGAGATTGCAGTCCGAGAATTGATACAGAATGCTATTGATGCATGCAGAGAACGAGCATTCTTTGAGAATGTTAGGGATGAGAATGACCTTGATAAGTACTATGTCAAAGTTGAGTTAATTAATAACTCTGATGGTACTAGCACTCTCCGGGTATCAGATACTGGGATTGGCATGACACTGGACGTATTAAAAAATTACTTTCTCAAAGCGGGTTCTTCTTTTAGGACTTCACTTGCTTGGAAGAAGCAATTTGCAAATGATAGATCTAAATCAGAAGTTCTAAGAACTGGACGTTTTGGCGTTGGTGCGCTTGCTGCTTTCCTTATAGCTGATGATCCTAGTGAAATTCACTTGACAGTTCATTCTCGTCATGTCAATGCTAAACCTGCAGAGGCAGTCAGCTTTGATACCACTTTATCTGATGCACCTATATCAGTTTATTTTAAAGAAAAATCTGAAATAGGTACTTCAATCTCTGTTACGACAGCATCCCCTCCGTTCTTCATGCGTACGAAGGAAAGTGAAGAAAAAGAAGGTGAGTCATGGGATTGGTATTGCCTTGATTGGCCGAGGGTGGAGCGAAGTCTATCTACTGGTAAAGTATTACCACAAAAGTATAGAATCCCTTCAAAATCTGTAGAAAAACAGAGTAATAATTTCCGGCCAAACTTTATTGAAGTTAAAGGGTTTGATAGTGTCTGCTGGTATTTCGGAGAAGGCCACCAAGTTGTTTGCAACGGAATAAGAGTGATTAAAAAGGAAAAATATCGAAATAGTCTACCAAATTTATTTGAAGCCAAAACAATACTAGGTCCTCAAATTTTGAATTTCCCAAATATATCTGTTATGGACAAAGATGGTATTTTTCCGTTGACGTTAGATCGCTTGAGATTAGATTTTGATCAAATACCTTTTATGAGAGAGTTAAGAGAGGATGTCCTTTTTTCTTTTGTTTCTGGCTTAGCTGTATCAGCCCCAAATGCTATTAGCGAAAACTCATTTAATCTGGCAGAAGAAAATTTAGGTTTAATTCTAAAAAAATTTGAGGGGATGGATAGAACTTCTATTGCTTGGGTGATCCTAAATGGTAGGATATCGCCTTTTTCTAATCGATCTATAAATCAATTAAAAGGCAAACGTATTATCGAACTTTACTCAACTGAGGACTTGGGTTTTGTAAAGTCACCTGAGGAATGTGCACTTATTTTAACTAAAAAAAGTATCTTTGGAAGTATAAGAAATGTTACTAACTCAAGCAAATATCTATATTTCCTATCAGATAGTCATGCAAGAGAAAGACTTGATCGTTTAGTTGGCACAGTTCAACGTGGAGTAGAGTTTGAGAAATATCACTATGATGATCATATGATTTCTATTTCAGAGGTTAATAAAATCAGAAAAGAATTTCATGAATATATCCAGAGAGTCATGAAAATTACCAACTATAATAAAGCATATTTTGATATGACGCTTCAAATTTTCGATAAATCAAGTATTGTTTCTAAAGATGAATATAATTCTAATATACGTCTGATACTTCGTAATATTTACGAAAATTTTGGTCGGCATCAATCTTTAGGTGAGTTATTTTCTAGTTTTGAGAAAAAGTTACGGTACTCTTATTTAGATGACAGAGATGGTCGAATAATGCTGGATGTTGTTACTGCAATAACGGATGCAGTTCCAAGATTGAAAGAAATTAAGAGTAAAGATTTTCTTCCCATTGATTGCCCTGTTTATTGGGATGAAATTGAAAAAAATCTGAACCAGAATAATGAAGATTGGTTTATGGGTAGCTGGATATTGAAAGATGATGTGAATTTAGATGCTGGGTTTATCGGAGATGCTTGGTATTCACTATTTGGTAGAGATTTTATTCCTCTATCCAGTGCTGAACGAGATCATTTTTTTGATACAATAAATTCTAGTCCTGCAACAAAAAAACACTTGAGTAGATGGCTAAGGGAATTAAGGGTAAATTAATATGAATAAATTGAGTAGCATTGAAGATAATATTAATCATTTTCGTTTAAGAGCGCATCGTAAAGCAAGAGCGCATTATCTCTTTTCTAAATCCCTTTCAAATAGGCATGTTTGGTTTGGTATTTCAATTATTTTTATAACAACACTTATCGGAAGCGGTGTGGTTTTGGATATCTCAAAATCTTCAAGCCACTTTACACCTCAGTTATTAGGTTTCTTGTCACTTGTAGCTGCTATCCTTTCGTCGTTTCAAACATTTTTTGGTTTTGAAAGTCAATCTGTTAAACATAAGTCCACTGCTAGTCAATACAATGTATTGTACCGAAAGATGAGTTTATTGCATACTAAGTATCTGTCTGGGGAATATAACAATCAATTGATAATGATAGAGGTTGAATCTATCCAAAAGGATTGGGCTGAAATAGAACTAAAGGCTTTAGATGTACCAGATAGATTATATGATAAAGCTAAGAAAGAACAAGTTTCAGATGATGAAGGAGTTTAGTTTCATCTGAAAACATTTAAGGAATTTCATTTTAGTTAGCTCGTGAGATTTTTTTTCATAGAAATTATTAAATCTTTAGATTACACAAAGCAACGATAGCTAGAGCTATCGTTGCTTTGTGTCTTGCAATGTTAATTGTCTATTGTAATTATTAGTATATTTCGTTAGAAACGAGAAGTTATCTTTTTATCATCAGGGTGATCACCTTCCACTATAAATATTTCTCATGCCGACCTAACATCTGCCGTAAAAATTGAAAATAGCGTTGTATCAAACGAATTGGGGTCAACTTAGTGGTCAATACTAAAAATTGCGGAATTATATTTATTTGAAATCATATAAATATAGTCATTTTCGAGTCCGGCCTTCGCACCATTAGTATGAAAATTAAGTCACCTCAGGGTGGCTTTTTTTTATGCCTAAAATCCAGTATTTATCCCCCTTTCCCGCTATATATTAACTCTCTCAGGGTCAACCGATTTCAACGTACATCTACCAACAGTTGTTGGTACAGATGATGGTATTTCCGGTTCGATAATGCATATACCAACAGGGAGGGCCTAAACATGGCGCTTACAGTATCGCTTTGGCGGCAAACAGAAGATGCTGGCACCGGGCATCTCACCTTTAAACGCCCTGACTTGATCGATCAGATGAACGACATTATCGCCAAACACTATCCGGGGATGTTGGCGGCGAGGTGAGCGCATGATGTAGTAGGGATGCTGATGTGGTACCTGTCACAGGTAGTGACGCTAATAGAATCATGCTATTTTAATAAGTGTTATTAACTTTTATTAAAAGGTGATGCTCATGGGACAACCCGCGAAACATACGATCAGTGCTCAGATACCCGCTGAGCTTGCGGCTGCGGTTGAAAGCCTGGCTATTGAATTGGATAGATCCAAAAGCTGGGTGATTAAAGAAGCGCTGACCGCAATGATTGAAGAGAGAGAGCGGCGGCATCAGCGGATTTTGAAAGGTCTTGCTGATGTCGATGCGGGAAGAGTAGTAAGCCATGCAGATGTGATCGACTTCGCCAACAAACTGAAACAGTCATAATCAATGGAAATACGTTGGACGCAAAAGGCACAGGATGGCTTGGAACGTATTTATGGGTTTGCCAGCCGGTACAGTCGGCCTCATGCTGACGAGGTGTTAGATCGCTTGATCATCGGAACCACGGGGCTTTCTGACCATCCGAGAATCGGCGTATCTCAGACAAGATATGAACCACGCGAGGTGAGAAAGATTTTGTTTGATGATTATGAAGTTCACTATGAGATTCAGCACGATACTATCTATATCGTCGATCTTTGGCATACACGAGAAGATCGCTGAATTTCATTGTTATATCTAGGCCTGCTTGTAGTCATATAAGGACGCTCATGTTAATCATTTTTGGTGGGTTACCGGGAACTGGGAAATCAACTATTGCTCGTTTATTGGCAACCAGACTGAATGCGGTCTGGCTGCGTATCGACTCTATCGAACAATCACTGATTCGGTCAGAAAAAATCACAATGTCTGATATGGGGCCTGCCGGATATCTGGTCGCGTATGCTATCGCTGCGGACAATCTTAAGTTAGGAAACAACGTCATTGCCGATTCGGTAAATCCTCTCGCCATTACTCGGCAGGCATGGCGAGATGTGGCTTCAGAAAGTGCAGCACCTGCGTTGGAAATTGAAATTACCTGTTCCGATAAAGCGCAGCATAAGGAGAGGGTTGAACATCGCAGCGCAGATATTGCTGGGCATGTACTGCCCGACTGGCAGAAAGTCGTCACTCGCCAATATGAAGCTTGGTTATCCACTGATATCACCCTAGATACTTCAGTGTTAACGCCAGAACAAGCCGTAGAGGTTATTCTTCAGCATATTGAATCACGCAGATTCTGACTCTCAGGCTATGGTGTACTTTGTGCGAGTCAGGCCTTGCAGTAGTATGAAATTAAATCACCTTAGGGTGGCTTTTTTTATGTCCGTAATCGTCCGGTAACTTTAATATCTATCTGTAAAATAAAATTTTAATTTACTCTCTGCTGTTTTGTCTGTTTTGTCTGTTTTGTCTGTTTTGTCCACAGTGGTCTTTCTTCGTCCATTGACATCCAGAGGATTAGGGGGCGGATATAAATTCACCGTTTGTCAGATTTGCTATCCTTCTTATCTGGGAGATCGCTTCCCTCATCTCTGCCGTAAAAAGTCATGGTTGTTTCCCCCTGGATATCACTGAAACGGATGGAGCAGACCGGTTTTCTGAGTTCAATGGCTGAGGCTCGTCAGCGCGGTGTTGATATTCTTGTCGTGACCGATCGGGACTTTAATACTGAACATCATGATTGTGATGTTGAGAATGAAAAGAAAATCAAATTGTCTAAAACGCTTGCGCATCTTCAATCAAGCGGTATTAAGACCAGATTGGTGAATCGCGTGCACAGCAAAATTGTTATTGGCGATGATAATTTGTTGTGTGTAGGTTCTTTTAACTGGTTTAGTGCATCTCGGGATAATTGGAATGTTCGCTATGATACGTCTCTGGTTTATCGGGGAAAGAATCTTACACCGGAAATCGAGACTATAAAGAGTTGCCTACAGCAACGTTTGATTCAGTCTTAACGTTTTCTCTCTGGATGTCTAAACCGAAAAAATACGGTTTAGACATCTTATTCGTTGAGGCTAATTTTTGTGGTGAATAAAAAATAATATTTATTATATTCATATTGTTAAATTTTATAATTTCTATTCTTCTGGAGGACTCGTGGAATTAATCGTGACGCACGACATTACCGATAACGATCGGGATGCGCTTTTTGCTGGCCTTAGAAGCTACAACCGTCAATTTATTAGCCCTGCATCTTTTGGGCAATTGGGTATTTTTCACCGAAATAGCGCCGGAGTGATGACGGGCGGGCTGATTGCAATGCGTAAAGGGTTGTGGCTGTGTATTGATTATTTGTGGGTAGGAGAAGAATCCAGAGGCCTGAAGCTCGGCAGCGCTTTAGTGAGAGAAGCGGAACAGGAAGCGATTCGTCTTGGGTGCCGCCATGCGCTTGTGGATACGTTTAGTTTTCAGGCACTTCCCTTCTATGAAAAGCAAGGTTATCAGCTACAAATGTCTTTACCTGATTTTCCTGAGGAAGGCATGTTAAGGCATTATCTAATAAAGAAAAACATGCAGGCTGCATGATAGTTATCCGCTCATTGACCAATGACAAGGTAGGCCAGACATTACCCTCTTTATAATCACGCCCGTCTCTCTTCTCACTGGTGTGAACGCATGGCTTACCAACTTAATCTTAATTGGCCCGAATTCTTAGAAAAATACTGGCAAAAACAACCTGTTGTATTGAAGAATGCTTTTCCGAATTTTGTCGATCCGATTACGCCAGATGAGTTGGCTGGTCTGGCGATGGAGGCGGAGGTCGATAGCCGTTTAGTCAGCTATAAAAATGGTCAGTGGCAGGCCAGCAACGGGCCGTTTGAGCATTTTGATAATCTGGGTGAAACCGGTTGGTCACTGCTGGCTCAGGCGGTGAATCACTGGCATGCGCCGTCTGCTGAACTCGTGCGCCCGTTCCGCGTGTTGCCAGACTGGCGTTTAGATGACCTGATGATCTCCTTTTCCGTACCGGGCGGCGGTGTTGGCCCACATATCGATCAGTACGATGTCTTCATCATTCAGGGGATGGGCAGCCGCCGTTGGCGCGTGGGCGATAAATTGCCGATGCGTCAGTTCTGCCCGCATCCTGCTCTGCTACATGTTGATCCGTTCCCGCCTATCATTGATGAAGATCTTGAACCGGGCGACATTCTCTATATCCCGCCAGGTTTCCCGCACGATGGTTTTACGCATGAAACCGCGCTCAACTATTCCGTGGGGTTCCGTGGTCCGAATGGTAGAGACTTAATCAGCAGCTTTGCTGACTACGTGCTGGAAAACGATCTCGGCGGTGAACATTATAGTGACCCTGATTTGACCTGTCGGGAGCATCCAGGGCGGGTTGAAGACTATGAATTTGACCGTCTGCGCGAGATGATGATCGATGTGATTAATCAGCCGGAAGCGCTGAAACAGTGGTTTGGTCGCTTTGTGACGACGCCACGCCACGAGTTGGATATCGCTCCGGCGGAGCCGCCTTACGAGCAGGACGAGATTGTGGGCGCACTGATGGACGGCGACGTGTTGACGCGTCTGAGTGGGCTGCGGATGCTGCAAGTTGGTGGTAGCTACTTCATCAACAACGAACGGCTTGATACTGTCGATCCGAAAGCGGCAGATGCGTTGTGTCGTTACACCGTTATCGGTAAAAAAGAGCTGGGTGAGGCGCTGGAGAATCCGGCTTTTGTGGCTGAATTAACCGGGCTGGTTAATCAGGGTTACTGGTTCTTCGACGAATAATATCCTTCTCCGTTGCGGCCTCCGAGAGCATCATTGCATGATGTGGCTTGAGGCCGCGTCTTAGTCGATGAATGTTTTGCTATTGCTAGCAATTGGTTATTTATTGAATTAATTGGTAATGGAGAGTTGAGCTATCTTCTAGGGGCGTGTGAAATTCAATCACCCTGGAGAGATGCCATGTTCTATTTTCCTCAGATACTGCGAAAACTCCTGACGTTATTTTTCATTATATCCATTGGTATGACCCCTCTGTTTTCTACGGCGGAAACGACGTCTCCTGGCTCGTTGATAGGAAAAACGACGCTAGATGCGAAAAATGGCTTACGGGAGGCGGCGGAGCAGTACCTGATCCGGTATCGCTCTCTGAGCGGTGTGGATGGGAAAAGTCCGCGTGAAGACACTGGTGTCGTTTTCATCCCGAAAGGCGAAACGCCAAAAGGGGGCTGGCCCGTCGTGGTATGGGCGCATGGGACGGTAGGCGTGCAGACAACCTGTGCACCTTCTCTTAACCCGCGTTCAGCGCGTGATGCGCAGTATCTAAATACGTGGCTGTCGCTGGGTTTTGCCATTGTGGCCCCGGACTATGCGGGGCTTGGATCTTCGGGGTTGCACCACTATCTCAATGCGCGAGCAGAAGCCTGGAGCGTGTTGGACGGCGTGAAAGCCGCACTTGGCGCATTCCCGCTACGCAATCAGTTGACCATGGTGGGGCAATCGCAAGGGGCACATGCGGCCTTTGCCAGTGTGGGCTATCAGCCTGAGTATGCGCCGGATCTGCATATTGTCTCAACCGTGTTGACCGGTATCCCTTATTTTGATGACAAGACCTCTGCGGCGGCGCTTTTTGCTGGTGGCGGTGGGGTGAAAGAGGGAGGCGATCCGAAAATTCCCTATGCGATGTATATTTATCTGTCCGCCGCCGATACAAAACAAGGGCTGAACATTGATGATTATTTCACGCCGAAAGCCGCTGCGGATGTGTCCGCTGCGCGTGAAATGTGTATCGATGCGTTAACGAAAAAGGTCATGGATGATGGCCTGAATGCGGGCAATAGTCTGAAGCCTGCCACACAAGGATTGCTGGACAGCCAAACCGCAAGTTTGCGTTATAACACCCTGAAAATTGCTCATCCGGTATTTATTGGTACAGGGACGAAGGATATTGATGTACCCGCTATCATGCAGCGCGTATTCGCTCGTGATGTGGCTAAAGCCGGAACGCGGGTTGATGTGCATGAATATAAGGGGATGGACCATGATGAAACCGTTAACGTTTCACTGCGTGATTCTGTCCCTTTCGTACTGAAAAATTTGCACGCTGACACGATAAAGCACTAAGCGACGTTTTTGCGCCAACGTCCCGGCGCAACCGTCGGGACGTTATTCTTTCTGATATCGGCAATGCTTTCTGTGTATCAATAATGTTCCAGCCATCGACGTGCGGCCCGATCTTCCCGTCGGTATTGCCGCTGCCGGTACCCGAGCATGCCCCACGCCAGCAGTCCGTACAGCGCGGCCAGCATCCACAAATGCCACCAAAATTCGCCGATCTGGGCAAAATCAGCGCCCATTTGGTTAAGCCGCAATATTCCCTGAATCGTGAATACCGCGGGAATCCACTGTGCAAGCCAGTTCAGAGGGGCAGGGATCATTTCTACGGGCCAGATGAAGCCAGAAAGAAAGACAATCGGAATGGAAGAGAGTAGCACCGCCTGACTAGGGAGGTCTTTGCGCGTAAAGGCGGCTCCCAGCACCACGCCGAGCCACAGCGTCGAGAGCAGAAAAGGCAGTGTAAACAGCAGCAGTTGGCCCATGCTAGCCTCGCGTGCAATACCGTAGGCATCGAGACAAAAACCGAGCATGTAGAGCAGCGAGAGAAGATAAGCACCGCCAACGACTAACGTACGTGCCAGAAGCAAGCGCCACGGTGCGGCATATTGCCAGTAGCGAACGTCGCCAGATCGCGTGCGTTGATTTTGTCCGGCACCGAGCAGGCCGCATCCCATCAGCAAAATCTGATGCAGTATCAACATGAAAACAGCAGGGACGACGTAATCGACATAGCCCATGGTTGGGTTAAATACTGGCACAGCATTTAGGGACATTGCCTGCCACTGCGAGCTGGCTGCGGGTATCCCTTCCCCCTGGGCAAGCAGGCGTGAGATTTTAACCTCTGCACCGGCAGTTCCCCCGACTGTCGCCAGAGACTGCGCAATTGCGCCGTAGATCAGAAAGTAGCTGGCATCTGCTGAATAACTTACCGTGACGCTTTTTCCCTGCATGATGTCGCGATAAAAATGGCGCGGAATATAGAGAATTCCTTTCGCTTCGCCATGTAAAAGCAGCATTTTTGCTTCATCTAGCGTATTGCGCTGCGCCACTAACCGTACCTCTGGCGTGGCATCCGCCATAAACGCCAGACGTCGCGAAAGCTGGGTTCCATCTTCATCGACCAGCACCACTGGAAGTTCACGCGGCGTTTGCGCGAGGTAAGGGCGCGGATAGAGAAACGAATAGAGCAGGATCCCGCCGAACAGGGTGAGCAAGATGGTCGGATCGCGCAGTAAGGTGCGCAGCTCAAACCGGATGAGAGTGGCGAATGTCAGCATGTTGCCTCCTTGTCACCCGGCCGATAGCGCCACAGCGTGAGCGGTAGCAGCAGCCAGAATAAGGCGAGTGCGGTCAACGCCGGTGCGATCTGAGCGATCCCTGCACCGTAGCTGGTGATGGCAATCGCGATATCGCCATAGTGAGCGACGGGCAGTAACTGCCGCCAGAATGTGGCGAATGTCTCCATTGCCGCTGCCGGAAAGGTGATACCCATGAACGCCAGCCCAGGGGCCATTAATGCCCCGACAATGGAGACCGCGCGTGCTGGGTCGCGAATCAGCGCATAGAAGGCCATGCCCAATGCGATACAGGCACCGGCGGTCACACCGATTGCGATAAATAGCAGCAGCGGTGAACCGTTGAGCGGGTAATCAAGCAGGCTATACAACCCATAGCTCCAGATGCCGCCCCATGCCCAGCCAATCAGCCAGTGCGTCAGGAATTTATAACCGATGGCGGCAGTATGGTTCTCTGGTAGCCAGAGGGATCCATGGCGATCCTCCCGAGCCAGCGTATTTAAGCCGTACAGCGCGAGCAGCACAGACCAGATCGAGGGAATAATCGCATTCAGCAAAAACTGGGCGTAGTTGGCATTCTGGTTAAACAGTGCGGTAATCTGCCCGCTAATTGGCACCGCCCGCCCTTTAGCTTCGGGAACGACGGCTCCCTGAGATAACGCCTGCACGACGGCAATTTGTCCGTTAAAGGTACCTGCCACCAGTGATAACGCGCTGTTGATGACTTTGGCAATCAGTACAAACTGCCCGTTATTCCAGGCGGTAATGGTGGGTAATGTTCCCAGGCGGATATCGCGCTCAAAATGGCGTGGAATCACTACCAGCGCGTAGATCTCGCCGCCGCGTAATGACGTTGCACCTTCTGCCACCGTTGAGAACTGATGGTTCAGGTCGAAAGAGGATGAGGCATCCAATTCTCGCGCGAGCTGGCGCGACATCGTGCTGTTGTCCAAATCGATCACGCCAATGGGGAGTTCGCGGACAATGGCGCCAGATAGTGTCCACACGCTAATCAACATGGCGAAAAGGGGAAGCCAGAGCGCTAATGCCATCCCCCAGCGGTCGTGCCGCAGCGCCTTCCATTCGCGCATCATCACATCTCTACCAGTGCGCTCATGCCAACGCGCAGTCCGCTAATCGGTTGCACTGGGCGTGCTTCCACTTCGAACGTACGCATATCAAACCCTTGTCGGGTATCCGTTGCACGCCATGTCGCAAAATCTCCCATGACGGAAACGTAAGACACCTTAAACCGGAATGTCTGGTTGTTCAGCGCCGGAATGCGCGCCTCAAACTCGGTACCCATCGCAAAGCGCTCAAGGAGATCTTCTCGCACCGCCAGTTGGATCCAAATGTCGCTCATGTCCAGTAGTGTGACCACGGGAAAACCCTGTGGCGCAATTTCGCCGTTGCGTAGCAGCACATTGCTGACCTCACCCGTATGTGGGCTGACGACGCGCGCTTCTGCCAGATAAGCCTCAACTTCGGCTACGGAACCGGCGGCCATACGGGCTTTTTCCTCTGCGGCAATTTGTGTTTCTTTACGGGTGCCTTCCAGCGCCATTTGATATTCCTGCCACGCCATCCCTTCGGTGTAGCGTGCGGCATCCCATGAAGCTTTAGCCTCATCCCGTTTTTGCAGCGGCAGTACGCCTTCCTGATAGAGATTTTGCACGCGCAGATAGGTCTTATTGCTTAGCTCGGAACCGGCTTTGGCCTTTTGCCACTGATCTTTTGCCGCGGCGATCTGCTGTTCACGTGCGCCTGTTCTAGCCTCCAACGCAACCGCGCCTGCTGCGGCTTCGCCCGCTTTCGCCTGCTCCAGCTTGGCATCCAGTTCGGGTGTCAGAAGCGTGAATACGAGATCGCCAACCTCAAGCTGCTGGCCTTTTTCTACTCTCACATCAGCAATACGCCCCGGCACTTTTGAAGACACTGAATACTGCTGTGCTTCGATTTGTCCCTGTAGCCGTATAGGCTCGGGCTGGTAGGCAAGCCAAAAGCGATAGGCTATCCAGACCATCACTATTACCAGGATGGCCTGAAGGATCCATTGGCGTTTCGAACGCGAGGACGAAGGGGATTGTGTCATGGCGTCACCTGTATAGCGTACTGAGTCTGGTAGTCAGAAAAGCGGTTCAACTGGCTGGAAATGGCCATCAATCTGGCGATGGAAACTACGTAACGATAGGCTGCGGAGGCACGCTGTGTCTTGGCTCCGGCTAACTGATTCAACGCATCGACCACGTCCAGCGAGGTAGACATTCCCTGCATAAAGGCCTTGTTACGTAATTGGACGTTCTCTTCCGCTAGTTTTTGCGTGGAGGACAGCGAGTTGAATTCCTCTAGCGCCTGTCTGGCCTCTCTCCATGTGGTTTCGACCAAGACCTCGAGGTTATGCCGCATATCGGCTTCCAGATAGTTAACCTGCATTTCCGCACTTTTTGCTGCGGCAATATTGTCTGAACGGCCTTCACGGCTGATGAGCGGGACGGAAACGCCGACGCCGACCATCCAGTCTGGCGTCGTTCTGGCTGCCAGCGTGTCCTGCTCGTAAAGCTGATAGTTGCCGAACAGAAATACGTCGGGGGCATATTTGGCGCGTTCAATACGGATAAGATCTTTGGCCTGATCGCGCTTGGCGGAGAGCACCTTTAAACCGGGGTGTGTATTGAGCGTTTGTTTCACCAACGCTGGCAGTTCAGGAAGCGCTTTGTTAACGAATAGCGAAGAAGAGGGCGTTGCGCCTTCCGCCTTGATTAGCTTCGCGAAGACAATCTCGGTAGTCTCCATATTGCGACGTGCCTTTTGTGTTTCGATTCGCGCCATGTCATAAGCGGACTGTGCGGACAGTACTTCGACTCTGGCGATTTGTCCCTGAGCCTCCAGCTTGCGGGCATGGTCATAATGCTGCTCCATACCTTTTTCAATATCCTGACGTGTCTTTATCACCTGATGTGCCATCACCACGCCGTAATAAGCCTGCGCGAGCGCCTCAAACTGTGCCAGTGTGCGGATGATCAGCATTTGTTCTGCTTCATTCACCTGGGCTGCCCGAATTGACTGAGCAGCATCAATTCGACCTCCGGTGAATAGCGGCCAGACGACCTGAACGGAACTGGTTACCACGTTTTGTTCTGTAAAGCGGGTAACGAAGGGGTTGCCGCTGATGTTAACAAGCTGGTTCAGGGCGGCGAAAATGTCCCGATGATTCGCTAGCGGGTTGAGGTCACGGGCATCAAGTTCGACAGGTTTGTCGAGGCGTGTATAGCTTGCACCCACGTTGACCTGTGGCCAGTAGAGCCCCTTGGCGGATTCTCGCAGGGACTGTGCCCGATCGACCCCGGCGTGTTCAGCAGCAATGCTGTCATCACTTTGCAGCAGGCGAGCCCAGGCCTGACTAAATGTAATAGGCTGTCCAAATGCCGTGGAGGACCAGCACTGTAATAGCAACAGCGCCGCGGGGAAATAAGCCAGAAATCGTTTTTTTCCGTAGGTTAATCGAGGCATGCCAGGTGAAATCATCCTTATTCTGCCGATGGTGATTGTAGTGTGGTCTATATTAAAAATAATTCAAATAATATAGAGGGTTGGCCTGATTTTTAACGTAATAAAGGGGGGAGGGGATGATAGAGGCATTGGTAGGTGGGCACATACCATATGATTAGGCATTACCATATCTAAAAAATTAATTATGCTTTTTTATTCGAATGAGGCTATACCATTTATAGCACAGAATAAAAACTATCTTTTGGTCGTCATGTTATTGTCAAAATTTGTGATAGTGATTGATGCATATTTAATGCTCGCGATTGTTTTTTAAAGAAATTTTCAGTGTAATTGTTCTGA
The DNA here is from genome assembly GCF_004137795.1 of Pectobacterium zantedeschiae. Taxonomy (GTDB): domain Bacteria; phylum Pseudomonadota; class Gammaproteobacteria; order Enterobacterales; family Enterobacteriaceae; genus Pectobacterium; species Pectobacterium zantedeschiae. The sequence continues at coordinate 3,055,810 of NZ_NWTM01000001.1, read as the reverse complement.
AGTATTTTCCGCTTGTCGGAAATCAGTGTGCAGATGAAATAATAATCATGATCAATATATTTATATAATGTTCATGCCTCATCTGTATATTTATAATCGTGTATGTGAAGGAGGTTATTATGACCCAGAAATCACCACTAACCAAAGAAGACATACTGAAACAGTTGAAAAGTGAGGGCGTCAGTAATCTGGATGAGTTCGCTGAATTCCTTGTGAAAAAATCCCATAAAGATGGCGATAAAAACGGCCCTGTCGTTAACTCTGTGATTATATACAACCATGGCTTTGTCTCGAGTTAATTGCTGAAAATGTTGTGGTACGGGTTGGCCTTCATTTTATGTATGAAGGCCAACCCGTGATTAATCATTAACATGGATGAATCATGGTATTGATATGACGTTATTATTCTCTGGAAATAAGCAGAAAGAGACATTTTTAGAGGGACTTATCTATTGGATTACCAAAAACCTGGAGTCGTTTACACCGCCGAAAGAGAATACGTTGTTGGATATCCACCCAGAATTAATTGAAAGCGGTATAAACCGAAAGGCATTTGGTGAACTGGGGCTAGCGTTACGTATTCTTGAACGAGTCCCTTCGTTATGGCAGCGGAATGAAATTAAATCTATTAGAGAAGCGTGGTTAGACATGGCGGTTGAAAATCATATTTTCTTTGATGCCACACGGCGTACCAGGCTATTTCCATTAATGGTTGTTTCACTATCAGTTATACAAGCGATTAATAGTGAAAATACATCTTACATTCAGGATGTTAAACGCACTCTCCAAATCGTCATGGATCGAGGATTTATGGATCGTATTGAAAGAAGTGCATGGCAAAAAACCGACTTAAAGTATTATATTGATTCTTTAGGATTATCTCATTCTTTTCCTAGTGATGTCGATTTATTGCGTCAAAGTAGCTTATTACTCCCACCCTCTATTTTTTATTCCACGCGAATGGATTTGTATGGCATTACACATTTAATTTTTCATTTGTCTGATTTTGGTTTGAAAAAAATATTGCCATTGACCAGCGTCGAGATGAATACGGTGAAAGAATATGTCACGTTAGCGATGCAGCTTTGCCTTTTTGAGCAAGATTATGATCTGACGGCTGAACTTATTATATCTTCATTGTATCTTCAGGAAACCAATTTAACGGAACAGCGGGCTGCGATAGGTCGGTTGGTAGCTGCTCAACACCATGATGGTTTTATGCCTGATAAAAGTTGGTTGATACAGCAAGAAACCCATAGTGATGAGGTGTTCAACGAATTCCTGGCTGTATACCACCCAACTCTGGTGTCGTTGATTCTTGTTGCCAGTGATACGCATCAACATTATTATCGATAAGAGGCTTTATATGGATAGCACCGATTCTGCATATAAGACCTATGCTATTAGCGACCTGACCCAGAATGTTGTAAGGTGGCTGTCATCATCCGTGAGTGAATCCGAACACCATAATATTAGCGATTATATATGGATTAATATTCTGGCTATTTCCCATCTTTGTGAAAATCTGAATGAAAAAAAACTCTATGGCGTAGATGCGATAATAGAGAGAATTATTGATAAAAAAATTCAGTTAAAATGGACATCAGCTGACTTATTGACATCTCTAATTGCTCTATCTTATTTAGCGGATAAAGAGTGTGCATTAATTTATAATAATGATTATATAGATATTCTCCGCAGTATTACGCCTGGAACAATAAATAGTCCCAATGATGCACTATTGTTTTTAGCCTTTCATGGCAAAGTCGCATCTCTTGATAACCAATTTCTTTTTGGAAAAAAAGAGATGGGAGATTTTTTTTCCTACAAGAGTATTGACGCTCTGGATGAAAGGCTCTCTTATCTTGAGGCATCAACATTATTTGGTACGTTAGATAGTGAAAATAGCAATCCTCAGCCACCGTGTTTGTTGAGCGGTGCAATGATCTATTCATTTAAAAATTATGATCTTCCCAGGGGATTCCGCTTGCTCAGAGCAATGAAGTATCTTGGAGAAAGGGGAGCAGGAGTGAATCAGGCACTGAATTTTATGACTAAATTGCAATGTTGTGACGGAAGTTTTGGCGAATATGATAGCGCGATTGAAAAGATGAAATTACACGCTCGCTCATACAGCGATACTATGGCTATTAAATACACGGTTACTTTACAAGCGTTGTGGACTTTCATGGAGTTTACGCACACACGACAATCGTCCTTAAGCGTGCTTTTGGAGCCGCTGAGACATTACTGTCAGGAAAGAGGATAAAATATGCTGACAGAAGCACAAATATTATCTTTTAAACGAGAAGGTGTTCTCATTCTCCATGATGTTTTTACAGTTGCTGATATAGAAGCCGCCAAGCGCAGCGTACTTAACTATTTTTGTAACCCGGGTTCGGCGAGCGAGTGGTTTCTATCGCTATCTACACATTCCATACACGGGTGTATTGCCAAACCAAGTCTATCCCCTCTTGGGCACCAAAAATTAGCGCAAATTTACCACGCATTACATCGCCAGGCTATTTGGGAGGGAGAGGACGAATTAATTATCCGCCCACATGAAGCTGGTGTGCCGTGGTGTGGCGCGCGAGCACCCCATCTTGATTTTCCCATTAATCGCCCATTAAGAACGTTGGCGAACAACGTTATTTATTTAACCGATGTTAGATCCCAAGGGGGGGCCTTTATGTATTGGCCTGGTAGTCATCGTGTCGCTTGGGATTATTTCCGAAAGTACCCTGATGATTATCTTGCACAGGGTGAAAGTAGCCAGGATCAGGTTTTTTCAAGAATTTTATCTCATATAGAAAATGAACCCGTAGAGTTTTTGGGTAAAGCGGGTGATGTGCTGATTTGGAATTCATTATTACTGCATTCTGCTTCAATCAATACGAGGGAAGAAACAAGGATCGCATCTTTTGGGCGGTGGGGGGAGGTCTATGAGGGGAAGCCTTATGATTTTTCAAGAGATATTTGGTCATACTGGGATTTCGCAGTATAAATGAGGCGTAGCTTATGAAACCAACTGATAATATGCAGTGTCTTTTTCTGATTTACCTTGGAAACCCTGTTAGCTAACCGATTAAAATAATAAAACTTGTTATCAATAAAAAGCTCAGGATGCTAAACCCTGAGCCCGATAATTCTGACAGAAAACGAAAATTAAACGGCTTCGTTTTCGTCGGTGTAGCGTTTGGCTTTGTAAGCTGGGTGCATCAGATTCTGGATAGAGAAAATGTCGTCCAGTTGTTCTTCTGTGAGTAGACCGCGTTCCAGCACCACTTCACGCACGCTCTTACCCGTTTCTGCACAGATTTTCCCAACGATATCGCCGTTATGGTGGCCGATGAACGGGTTCAGGTAGGTCACGATACCGATAGAATTGAATACGTAAGCTTCACACACATCTTTGTTGGCGGTGATGCCGTCGACGCATTTTTCCAGCAGGTTGTAGCAAGCGCTAGACAGAATCTGGATGGACTCGAACATCGCTTGTCCAATAACGGGTTCCATCACGTTCAACTGCAACTGGCCTGCTTCTGCCGCCATGGTCACGCAGGTATCGTTGCCGATGACCTTGAAGCACACCTGATTTACCACTTCCGGTACGACTGGGTTAACTTTGGCTGGCATGATGGACGAGCCCGCCTGCAATTCCGGCAGGTTGATTTCGTTCAGGCCAGTACGTGGGCCGGAAGACAGCAGGCGCAAGTCGTTACAGATCTTCGACAGCTTAACCGCCACGCGTTTCAGTGCGCTATGCATCATCACGTAAGCACCACAGTCGGAGGTCGCTTCGATCAGATCTTCAGCCGGTATGCAAGGCAGACCGCTGACTTTCGCCAGATGCTGAACGGCCAGTTTCTGATACTCATCCGGTGTGTTCAGACGTGTGCCGATGGCGGTGGCGCCAAGGTTCACTTCCAACAGCAGCTCAGCAGTGCGCAGCAGGTTGCGGTTTTCTTCTTTCAGCAGCACGTTAAATGCGTGGAATTCTTGGCCGAGGGTCATCGGCACCGCATCCTGCAACTGGGTACGACCCATTTTCAGGATGTTTTCGAACTCTTTTGCTTTGCGCTCAAAGCCATCGCTTAACTGGGTAATCGCTTCGACCAGTTTCAGGATGGAAGTGTATACCGCAAGACGGAACCCCGTTGGGTAAGCATCGTTGGTGGACTGGCATTTGTTCAGATGGTCGTTCGGGTTCAGGTATTGATATTCACCTTTCTGGTGGCCCATCAGTTCCAGACCGATATTCGCCAACACTTCGTTGGTGTTCATGTTGACTGATGTACCTGCTCCGCCTTGATAAACATCGACAGGGAACTGATCCAGACATTTTCCGTTATTCAGCACTTCATCACAGGCTTGCAGAATAGTGTCGGCAATTTTACGTGGGATGGTTTGCAGCTCTTTATTCGCCAGTGCGGCAGCTTTTTTTACCATCACCATCGCGCGGACAAATTCTGGAATATCGCTGATAGTACTATTGCTAATATAAAAGTTCTCAATCGCACGCAGCGTATGGATACCATAATACGCGTCAGCAGGGACTTCACGGGTACCTAACAGGTCTTCTTCAATACGGATATTTGTTGACATGGATCTTCTTCCTTTTTCTTGTTCGATGTACATAGCATCGTTTTAAATATTAAGACTCTGATTTTTTTGGGTTTGTCTTTCCTGTTTTGGCGTTTTCAGGTAGCAAAAACCCATCACGACTTTTATAAAATCATGACTAAAAAGCGTTCTCGGGGAGACGAACATTGAATAAGCATCGTTAAATGGCTATTGGTGGCTATATTCCCCCATTTTTGCTACGTCTCCCAATCGTTAAAAATGATACCTAATAGGTTATTCCGTATTATCCGGGTTGATCTCAACCAGCTTTTCTATTCCACGGTTCAGCGTTTTCAATTTCGGAATAAATACGGTTTTAATAATATCGTGTGTGACATCGCACGCTTCTTCAAAGAACGCGCTGTATTCATCACGGTGCCCGACAATATAAAGCGAGCGTTTGATATTCAGCTGTTCCGGCATATGCGTTAGCACCTCGCGGGAGTGTGCAACGGATTGCAGGAAACTGAGTGGTGTCGTTACTGCCCAACCGATGCCTGCTGCCACCATCGATGTTAAGGTATCCGCGTTATCAAATTCGAGCATGTTCGGTACGCGGACATCGATACGGCGCAGATAACGCTCAATCTGCATGCCAATCTGCGAGTTCCGATTAAAGCGCACCAGCGGCAGTGCGGCGGAAAGCTCACGGATGTCCTCAACCGTTTTGATGCGTTTGCGGTAATCCGGCGGCGTGATAATGAAATAGCCTTCGGAAAACAGCTGATGGCGCACCACGCTATCGCTGTCGATCAACGGGTCACTGGTGACAATCAAATCCAGCTCGCGGCGCATTAACGCTTCACCCTGCTGCGGGCTGAGCCCGGTACGAATCAGCAACTGCGATGAACTCTTCATCAAGCTCTTGGTAAACACCGAACCGCAGGTGATGGCAAACGAATCTACCAGGCCGATACGCAAGTCGGGTTTGATCCCTTTTCCCGCCTCTAGCACCTGCGCCTTGAGGTTCGCGATCTCCTCCGTCAGGATTTCTCCCCGGTTTTTCAACGCAATGCCGTAGGGCGTCAGGACAAAGGGGCGACGAGCCCGGTTAACCAATTTGACGCCGAAATCCTCTTCCAATAACCGGATCGTCTGTGAAATGGCAGAGGGCGTCAGGCCTAACCGCGTGGCGGCTGCCGTCATGCTTCCTGCTTCCGCCATCGTCACAAAAACATAGACGGCGTACATATCGATCGATTTATTGGCGGACACTGTGCGTTTAACCATGTGAGTTTGCCTACGCTGCAAGGTGAATGTCGTCGAAATATGAAGCGTTAGTCTATCTCATCTCGCTGACTACGACCTCGCTAACTGCTGTCAGAATAGTCGGCTAACTTCAGAAAAAATGCAGGTTGCATCACTGATTAATTTTTTCTTATTTCTAGCTTTAGCGGATCTGAAGATGAAGCATGAAGAGAGCCGGAGGCTGCTAGAGCACCGATTGTATTCCTCCCCTTGTTAGTGTTGTTTTTATACATAAATACAGGGGGGATTGCGGGTTTTGCTGTTATCCGGCGTAAAAAATTATGCTGAGGAGATAGCTGGCTTCGGATGAGCCGCAGGACGCGGCGAAAGCTTGCGCCACGTAGGGAACGTGTCGCAAGCGGTCCGCTAAGTCAGATACCGACGAAGGTACCGCGTCAGCGGCATAATTTCCGCCGAAAGCCTGGGGTCACGGGGCGAGCGGCGTGTGAGCCGTCCCGTGTCGGGCGCGTGCTACGAAGTCGCATGAAAATGACGTCATTATCGCGCACGAAACTACCTCAACGGCAGCATAAAAATGTGGCTAAGACTCAACCTGGTTAGTTATAACGTATTGTTTTTACTGCGTAGTGAGACGCGAATCACCCATTAGTGTTGCTGTTCGAACGTGGCGTTCCGCCTGTTCGCACATTTCCAGCAGCGCCGGAATCAGGTGTGCGGTGGCATTGAGGCACGCGCCGAGCTGGCTGAGGCTTTCTTGCGGCAGTTCAACATCATTTTGCAGCGTGTCGCCGAGGTAATGCAGGCCGTGGCATAGGCCTTCAACCGATTCGGCGGCAATCGCGCCGAGGTCGCAGAGCTGAACGTCATCTAACTGCGCGAAAGGCAAGCTGGCGATCAGATCGCGGAAAATGGTAATGGTGCTGTCATCGAGTGTGGCGTGAGTGTCCGTCATGGTCATTTTTTCCTTGAGATAATTAAGTCCGCCACCACACAAGGTTCCAAGTTTGGGTGGTGACACAGACAGGATTGGAACCCCGGCTCTCAAGAAGACCGGTCAACCTTGCGGTTGCCCTGCCTGCGTCACCGTAAAGAGTGTGCACGCAGCCCCTGAAAAAACAAAGCGTTTTTCAGTCTTGAGAGTTCGGGGTTCCAAGCCCGGCTGCGGATGTTGCCGCAGCACAGAGACTGTATTCCAACGGCGAAAAACGTGAAATAGGGTGGATGGATTTACAGTGGAATTACAGCAGATTTTGGAATGGAGTTCGCAGAAATGGGCCTGAAAGCCTCGTCGCTGGCAAACCGCGATACACGGGGCGACCACAGGGGTGAGGCGTCCCTGCGGGAACCTCCCCCTGTGTTTCCCCTAAAATAGGGAAGAGGTGTGGCGGGGGGAAAAGCGCTAGGCTTTTTTGCGCGTTTTCTTTTGTGGTTGTTGTGCGGCACGTTCGGCCTTGATGCGGACTAAAAGCGCTTCGGCACTGTTTTCGCCGCTAATCAGTTCAGGGTTTTCTTTGCGCCACTGTTCGGTTAACTCACCCCGAAACGCCTTCGCCAGTATTGATTGCGTCAGGTTGTTGACCCGTTCTAGGGCATTGTTCACCTGTTTTTCCACCCCATCAGCATAGGTAAAAAGTTGTTCGACGCGGCGAACAATTTCGGTTTGTTCTTCGAGTGGTGGACAATGAAGTGGATAGGCTGAAAGTTTTTGTGCATTAATGTTCGATTGACTCACGCCATCAGATTTAACAGAATAACAATAATCTTTTGCAAAAGGACTATTAAGATGATAGTTCAGAAAATCGGGGTTTAGTACTGGCAAGCACTTAATTCTAATTAAATACCCAGCGTAAATAGCATCTCTTTCACCTTTGAAAATGGATGTTTTACCAACTAGTTCAGGGCTGTTAGTTCGATTGAATAAAATATCATTAGGTTCAAGTTTATATTTTTCTATTTCGTCTTTTGAGGATGTAAATACTAGATCAGACCAGTCAAGTTTTCCTTCTTGTATATTTCCCATTCTTAATACAGGCACAAGTCCTTGAATTTGAGATTTTGCAGATGAACCATAAGATGGTTTTTTTATAAATTCGCCTAGAATACCCTTTTTCCAGTTTATTAGTTCTGATTTTTTCCTCCAATCCTCCGTCAATTTCCCACTCACCGCCGCAGTCAGAACGGATTGACGAAATTTTTTTAAAATCAATGGGATTTGGTCGAGGCGAGATTTGATACTGTCAACCTGTGTCAGTAAGACATCAAGTTTTTCGGCAATTTTTTTTTGCTCTTCTAGCGGTGCAATGATCACAGGAAGTGTCAAAAATCTTTCTTGTGTCATATTTAAGCCACTTTCATTTATGCCTGTTTTTCTGTCATTTAATTCTTTTTTAATGAAGGATGTTCTTAGCCAGGATTCGATGAATCTTGAGTTTATTGATGATTCAGGAAATCTTAATCTATACATCTTCCCTGAAATCATAAGTTTGTTGCGTGTGCTTTTAACTAAACATATGATTCCGCATCTGGAACGAGGCCCCGCATTTGTAACTAATAGATCGCCATCTTTTACCTCTATACGTAATTTTGGCGACTTATCAATCGGTAATCGTTTATTTTCATATGATAAAAAAAAGCCGTCTTGAATAGCGGTTGTTTTTAATACCCCCCATTCCCCAACAGCAGCAGGTTCTCTATCACATTGTGGACTCCAGCCCTGATGGATAATGTTTCCATCTTCTTGGGTCCCCAAAATATATTCCAATTGAGTATGAGCCCAACCCTCCGGCAATTTCACCTCGCTCATCACTTCACCTCACCCAGCATATCGCGCAGAAGAACCTTTTGTGCATCCGCATCATCGTTCGCACCCAGTTCGCGCAGCAGTGCATCCAGTTCGCCCAGCGCCTGCGTGAGTTCCCCCATCGCTTCGGCGGCCAGTACGCTCGGTTCCGGCAGGTTAGCGGCGTCGATGCTGTTGTTGTCTTTTAGCCAACTGATGTCCAGCGAGTCGCCTTTGGTGTCGCGGATCCAGTCGCGGCTGAATACCCGCCAGCGGCTGGTGAGCAAGCGATCGTCCACACCTTCATTTTCCGCATTGTCTGGCGTGTCGATTTTGTCAGCGCTGAAGTTCCAGTCGCCTTCGGTACGTGGGCTTTGGCCGTGGGGATCGTCGCCATAGACGGTTTCAAACGGTTTTAGGTGGGCTTCGCTAAACGGCGTACGTTTGCCGAAGCTCGGCATATTGGTGCGCAGGTCATACACCCAAACGTTTTCGGTACAGTTCTCATCCTGATAGTTGTTGGCCGGGTGCCCTTTGCTGAAGAACAGGACGTTGGTTTTCACCCCTTGGGCGTAAAAAATACCGGTCGGTAGACGCAGAATGGTGTGCAGGTTGCACTTGTCCATCAGGTCGCGGCGGATGTCGGTACCGACGCCGGATTCAAATAAGACGTTGTCCGGCAACACCACCGCTGCTCGGCCACCGGGTTTCAGGTTACGGTAGATGTGCTGTAGAAAGGCCAATTGCTTGTTGCTGGTTTTGAAGGTGAGGTCATCCCGGGTAATGCTGGCCTCGCCGCCTTTCGAGGTGCCAAACGGCGGGTTAGCCAGAATGACGTCGGCGCGATCCAATGTACTCCCTGCCATGCCGAGTGCGTTGCCCTGATGCACCACACCATCTTGATCGCCTTCCATGTTGTGCAGCAAACAGTTCATCAGCGCCAGACGGCGAGTCGATGGCACCAGCTCTATGCCGACAAATGCCTTCCTGCGCTGGAAATCCTGTTCTTTGACTGACAGTAAATACAGTTTATCCGTCAGATCTTTAATGTACTGATCGGCAGCGATCAGAAAGCCTGCCGTACCCGCTGCCGGGTCTTGTATGCGTTCGCCAGCCTGCGGCTTGACACAGCGCACGATGCTGTTGATTAAAGGGCGGGGGGTAAAATATTGGCCTGCGCCCGATTTGGTTTCGCTGGCGTTTTTCTCCAATAGCCCTTCGTACAGATCGCCCAGACCGTCGCGCTTAGCGCTGAACCAGTCGATCTGATCGAGTGTGCGGATCATCTGCTCAAGGTGGCGCGGTTCGCGCAGACGGGTTTGCGCATCGGCATAAATGGCGCTGATTAACGGATCGTCGTGTACCCGTTTGCCGTCGGCTGTTTTGCCGGTGGATAGACCAAAAAGTATTTGTTTGTAACTGTCTAATAAGCTCTGGCCAGATTTATCCGTCAGATCGACCCAGCGGCAACCTGCTGGCAGTATATGCTGATCTAACAGTTCCGCTTCGGTCGTTTCATGTACCATTTTGATAAACAGCAGCAGCACCAGTTCGGTGACGTAGTCGCTGTAGTTAATGCCATCGTCACGTAGAACATCACACAGGTTCCACAGTTTTTGTACGATATCGTTGTTGCTCATAATGATCCCTGAAGCGCCTTGCGTGTGTTCGCAAGGCGGAATGGAGTAAACAAATGCGTGGGGCGCAGTCTATCAGAATCAGGCGCTTTTGGGGGGCCAAAGCGTGTCGCTTAGGGTATTGATGATTTCTTCCAGGCGCTCGTCCAGCAGCTTGTTAAGGCCTTTGGCACCACCCGTTTCGGCAAAACTGCGGTTGACAATCTCTCTGTCGAGCACCACTTCGTGCATCAACTGTTTCCCCAGCCGTTGCAGCCAGTTGCGTTGTACCGGGCTCCAGGCCCGCAAGGCGTAAATCTGGCTCATGGCCTGATCGATTCGCTGTTCGAAAGGCAGTAAGGGTTCGCCAATGGCGGCGCGACGGATATGACCGATGATGCTGGCGGCAATGTCTTGATTGGTCTGGTTGCGAACGGCGGTTTGCAATTTGGTTTCTGAATATCCAGCGCTATCCAGCAACAGCCGAATCTCTTTTAGTTGCTCGCGTGTTAAGTCACGCGGCCTGTTCACGACCACGGCAAGCGCTGCGGATTGGTTGAGCTGGGTATGAATAAATTCACTGAAGCTGTCGAGATAGTCTTGCGGGCGGGAAAATGCACCGTAAGACTGGGTGCGTTCTTTTAATTCGTCACGGTGCTCGGAAATCACCGGTCGATACTCGCTGCCGAGCAGCGTTGTGACGTCGTTTAGCTGGTTAATTAGATTAGTATGCTGCCGCAAGAACTCCGCTGCCTGCCGTGGCCCGCTATGGTGCAAATGTTGATGCAGATTTTTGGGCGCGATGCCCCACAACTGCTCCAGCTCGTCGAGCTTCTGTCTGACGTCAGGATCGCGTTCGGCGCGGTTTTCTGCCTTACGCAGAACGCGCATCAGCTTTTGACTTAACTGGTTTAACACCACATCAGCCTGGCTTTCTCCGGGCTGTTCACCGGGGCTAAACAGCGCCGTTTCCAGTGAGTCAGGGTCAGCAAGTTCATGTACCAATTGTTCAAGCGTAATGTTGGGGTTCTTCACCAGCGGCTGCATGGTGTTCACCTCTTGCAGCGCGGCGAAGATATCGACCGGGTCATAAATACGAAATACGGTTTTGCCGATGTCATCACAGCGTCGGGTTGCACGGCCAATCATCTGCTCAAAGAGAATGCGTGAGCATATCCGACGCATGAATACCAGATTGCTGATTTTCGGTACGTCGATCCCGGTGGTAAGTAAATCGACGGTGATGGCAATGTTAGGATAGCGCTCGTTTTTATAGCGCTTGATCAGCGTGTCGACTTTATCGCTTTTCCCCGTAATTTTTTCTACTGCTGCCTGATTATAGTCTGGATACAGGTCGGAAAACGCCGCATCCAGCTGGCGTTTTACCATATCCGCATGTTTGTCGGTGGCGCAGAAGATCAGCGTTTTCCCCTCGCCAAAGGGGTCGAGTTCTTTCACCAGCTCTTCGCAGATGACTCGATTGAAATCTTCGTTGATCACGCGGCGGTTAAAGGCATCAACATCAAAATGCAGTTCATCATCAAGCTGATCGATTTCCAGTTCGCCCGTCTGAATATTCAGTGCATGAACCTGACTGCCTTTTTCAAAGTGGATGCCGTTCTCCGTCAGCAGGGTCTGGTAACGTATCGGCGGTTCATAGTCGATCAACCAGTCATCGGCAACGGCTTCACGGTAGGAATAGATAAACACCGGGCGGCCAAAAATTTCGCTCGTGTGTTTGGCGGGCGTAGCGGTTAGTGCGATTTTCACGGCATCAAAATAATCCAATACCCGACGGTAGCTGGAAAGATATTGTGTGGCGTCGCGTGTCGCCAGTTCGCCTTCAGTCATTTCCTGATCGAGCGTATAGCCCCGGTGTGCTTCGTCCACAATAATGCAATCATACTGGTCGATCGGCGGAGGAGTGTCGCTGGCAAATACCCGGCTCACCATAGCTTGTACTGTCGCCACCTGTACGCGGGTTTCCGCTTCGACAGCCATATCGCCGAGCTCGGCGATGTTATAGATTTGCGATAAGGTCTGGTTTTGTTCCAGTGGGGCTTCTTTAAAGGCATCGGTAGCTTGTTCACCGAGCGCGGTGCGATCGACCAGAAACAGGATGCGCTTGAAACGTTCAGTTTTCAGGAAACGATAGATTAAGCCAATGACGGTACGTGTTTTCCCGGTGCCCGTTGCCATCGCCAATAAAGCGGTGCGGATATTGTGCGCCAGCGTGGTTTCCACCGCCTGAATCGCACGCTCCTGATAATCCCGCAGACGCAAATAAGAGAAACCTTCCTGGCTGAGCTTTTGCTCTGCTTCTTGCTTGCTACGTTTTAATCTGTCGAGCAGCCCTTCTGGAGTATGAAATTGTGGCAGCGGACGTCGGAGGTTGCCGTGTTCGCGAACATCCCTAAACCAGGTACCAGATTGCTCCGACAGTTGGGGGATGTAAGCTCGGCCATTGCAGGAATACACAAAGGGTATCTTATAGTGCCCATCGGCTTCATCTGCCCACGCAACGGTTCTCCCTTCCAACTCCCAGGCACCGATTAACGGTGAATCTACCTGAAATCCTTTACTATAACGTTCCGCCTGCGGGATTTTCCCCGCGACATTTTCATTTTTTCGCTTGGCCTCGACTACTGCTACTGGTGTGAACCCGCAAAATAAGATGTAATCCGCACGCCCTTTTTCGCCATTGTGGCGCGTTGGCCACTCGGCGATCGCTTTATTCACGCCTTTTTCCGGGCGTGCACCTTTCGCCCAACTTAACGTCTGACTGTCCGCCAGCCAGCCCGCTTCATTTAAGGACTGATCGATAAGAATGCGTGTCAGCTCTTCGGTGAGGATAATCTTTTTGCTGGCCTGACGGGTTCGTTTGGTGGCTTGTTGCTTCTGTTTGTTGAGCTGTTGTTCGTCTTTGGCTTCTAACTGTGCTTGTAGTGTTCTGAGCGTAATATCGTAGTTCTGCTGGAGTTTTAGTAAGGCATCAGCATGGTCTTTTGCCTGTTTTTCCAGCCCGCGGGCTTCCTGATCCATCTCCAAAGCCAGCGCTTCGTATTCGGCTTTTTCCTGACTCAGTAACGCCTGTAGCTGCTGGCTTGATTCAAGCTGAATATTGGCTGAATACAGATCGTTTTTTAGTTTTTCTATTTCTGACTGTAATTGACGTAATTGAGCACTCGGATCGGCTGGCGGGATAAATGGGCCTGCCGCGAAATCAATACCTTTCCGACCAAATGATTGGTGAAACCACACTGCGAGTGAGCGGGCAACTTTGAGCCCGTCCATTGCTTCTCTATGCTGAGTGTTGAACTGATGCGTGGCTCGATTCCCTTCCGTGCGTAAGATATGAAAGAACTCTCGAACGGTGGGTTCCAACTGTAGTTCTCGGTTAAGGCGATAAAGCAACTCTACCTGTTTGGTTTGCTGATCAAAGGTGATGCCGGATAATGTGGCGATGTGTTGGGCCAGAGCTTCACCGAGTTGGCGGAGTTTTATTAGCGTGGTATTAGGGTCGCTATAGAAGGCGTGCTCTGCTGCTGAGGCAATTTGAAAAAATAGCGGATCGTGTTCGGCAAGAAAGCCAAAATTACCCGAAGGCTGTGCTGCTGTCCGTTTCAACGCTGATCTCCTCTCAAGGTGTAAGCAGATAAATGACGCTAGTCGGTTGCTGTGAAAAGAAAAGTTATCGTCATTCCCGATAAAATTAATTATTATCCAATTGATTTAAAATCATACTTTTACCTTATTTTTTTGCAATGATTTTATGAGAAGCTGTTACGGGGGTGAATTGGTTTTACATAATATTGCTCTTCTGGTTTCAGCTATTCTCTTTCAATAACACACTCAAAACTTACCCGCTTACGTCTGTTCGTCATATTGGCGTACTGAGGCTGCTGAGCAGCACAGCAAAGGAATGATTATCGATGGATATTATTGCTCAAATTGAAAAAAACGAATGGTCGTTAGGAGCGTTGATTAATCAGTTGTATCAATACAGCCAGGAAAAATATCCCAGGTGGGAAAATAACTACCATGATTTGGTCAGTGAAATACAAACGGCTTCAACCTTCGCAACGCCTGAAGCAGATGAATTGCTCAAGCGCCTTTGGTACGTACGTGATAACGGGATAGCCAATATCAGGCAGGGTGGTTTTTCGCTGGCAGAGTTCGAGCGTAATTTGCCTTTATTCCGGTCAATAACGGAGCAAATCCGCCAGCAGCCAAATGAAGACACCTATTGGAAGATCACGCAGGAGATGGAGAAAGCAAAAGAGGATGGCAGATTAACCAAGATGTATTACGCTTTGCGAAACCGTGTGTTTGCTGCCTTTATTCCCCATGTTTGTACGACCACTGTTGACTATAAAGCATTTAATGAAACCGCTGCTTTTTTGAATACCCATTTCAGATTGGGTTTACAAGCAGCGAATCGACGTAGTTGGCTGCAAGTTAACCAAGAGCTTAAACAAAAGATTAAGCAAGCATTGGGAGACAGACTCACTATAAATTATTTTCAAACCAATATGGCCGTATGGGGATTACGAGAGTTACTTAATCAGCGGAAAAAGTTACAAGATCAGCAAGAAGAGACTTTGAACACGCAGGAGGCTGGCGGTAACAAAAAAGAAAAGATCGCGAAAAGATTACCCATCAATCAAATTTTCTTCGGCCCACCGGGTACCGGTAAAACATATACCCTGCAACAAATAATGGCCGACTATTATACTACGCAGGCAACGCTGGAAGATGATGACGTTTGGTTAGATTCGCGTCTTGCGCCACTAAATTGGATGCAAGTGACAGCACTGGTATTGCTGGATTTGAACAAACAGGCGAAAGTGCGCCACTTGACCGAGCATACCTGGTTTCAGCGCAAAGCGTTATTAAATGAGCGCAGCAGTAATTTGTCACAAACCGCCTGGGCGACACTACAAGCGCATACTATAGCGGAATCAACCACGGTTGATTATAAGAGTCGTCGTGAGCCTGCCGTTTTTGATAAGACAACTGACAGCGAATGGGTTTTGGTGGACTCCCAGCTAGAGCTGATAGAAGAACTGGTTACGTTTTACGAGACATTAAAACGTGGACCAGAGCAAGGTGAGAAGATCCATCGCTATTCTACCGTCACTTTCCACCAATCCTATGGCTATGAGGAGTTTATCCAGGGTATACGCGCCCGTTCAGACGCCAATGGTAACATTTCCTACTCGACCGAAAAGGGCGTTTTTTTGCAGCTTTGTGACAGAGCAAGAACCGACCCTGAGCATCACTATGCGATATTTATTGATGAGATCAATCGCGGCAATATATCCAAAATCTTCGGTGAACTGATTACGCTTATCGAGACGGACAAGCGAGCAGGAATGAAGAATGCGCTGAGTTTGCAGCTTGCCACGAGTGAAAGTGGAGAGTTGTTCAGCGTGCCTGCTAATGTCGATATTATTGGCGCGATGAATACCGCCGATCGTTCTCTGGCGCTCATGGATACCGCGTTGCGGCGGCGTTTCGAATTTGTTGAGGTGATGCCGGACTTGTCGTCGCTTAGTGACGCCAAGATTAAAGGGATAGATCTTGAGCCACTCTTAGAAAAGCTCAATAGCCGTATTGAAGCCCTTTACGACCGAGAGCATACGCTAGGTCATGCGTTTTTTATGCCGGTGAAAACAGCACTAGAAGAGAAGGGGGAAGACGATGCCTTCAAGGTGCTTCAGGCGGTGTTTCAGAAGAAAATTATCCCGCTGTTGCAGGAATACTTTTTCGATGACTGGAACAAGATTCGGCTGGTGTTGGCAGACAACCAGAAAAAAAACGATGGCTTGCAGTTTATTAGCGAAAAAGTTGACGCGCTGGATGAGCTGTTTGGCGACGACCATGGTTTACGTCGGCACAATCAGAAATCGACCGCGTATGAATTGAAAGATTTGGACACGCGGGTTTGGGGCGAACCGCTGGCTTATCGTGCGATTTACGAGCCCAAAATCGCAGAAGTTTCCGATTCGGATGAGCGCAATGGGTGAGGTGGTTTCCGTTTTTGAATATGGCTTGCTGGGGGCGGGTAAATCGCTCCCACCAGCGATAACCGCCATTCAGCCTGAAGTGTTCGGTTATTTGGAATCCTTGGCGTTGGATGAACAGGGGTGCGCATTCCTCCGTCTGACGTCGCGTTCCGGCCATCGAGTGTTGCAAGTGCAGAACTATGCGGGCGTGTTGTATACGCCTTATGGCGTGCAGTTGGAAATTCTTCCCAAGGTGGGGAGATGTTTAACGCCGGAACGTGCGCGCGAAACCTTGCTGGTGATGCTGAGCTATTTATCGGGTTTCCGCCATATTGAAACTCAGCAGGCCTCCGTGCAGGCGAAGAATATGTCGCTGCTGGAAATCTTTGTCTCTCAGTTTCTCGATAGCGTCAGCCGGTTATTGAAACAGGGCCTGCGGTCGGAATATGTGCGTGAGCAAAGTAATCTCGCCTTTATGAAGGGCAAACTGATGTTTTCCCAACAGTTGCGCCATAATCTGGTCCATCGTCACAAGTTCTGGGTGGATTACGAAGAGTATTTACCGGATTGTCCGGCTAATCGCTTGTTACATGCGGCGTTAGTGCGGCTCAGCGGTGTGCGTTTATCTTCAGAGAATCAACGCTGGTGCCACGAGTTGCGCTTTGCATTTGAAGGCATAACACCGAGCCAGGATATAGAGGGCGATATAGCCAGTTTACGGCCTGAACGCGGATTGCCCCATTACGATGAGCCGCTAGCCTGGGCGCAATTGATTCTGCAAGGCATGAGTCCGCTTGCGTTGCAAGGTGATACCAAGGCGCTGTCTCTCCTATTCCCGATGGAGGCTGTGTTTGAGTCCTTTGTGGCACAGACGATTTCTGAAGAGTTACCCCAGCATTTGCAGGCCAAAATACAGTTCTCAGGGCTGACATTGGTTCACCATGCGGGTAAAGACTGTTTTAAACTTCGTCCTGATCTTCTGATTCAATCCCTACACCCCGCAAAAAACCAAATGGTATTGGATACTAAATGGAAGTTAGTGAGCAATGTCACCAAAAATCAGTCGTTGTATGGCCTGTCCCAAGACGATTTTTATCAAATGTCTGCCTACGGTCAGAAGTATTTGGAAGGTAAAGGGGATTTGTACCTGATCTACCCGGAACACGATGGCTTCACTGACCCTATTGCACAACATTTTGAATTTTCTGAGGTGTTGCGATTATGGGTTGTGCCTTATCGTGTTATGGCGTCTCCGGGGGAAAGAATGGTGTGGTGTAAGTCAGCCTGCTTAGAGCAAGCTGTGATGGTGGAGGGACTTTCGGAGTGATAAAAGGAAAACCTGCCTCTAATACTCTGGGGCCATGCTGTGGTTCTGATTAGGTATAAGGTGTGGGGGGAGTATGGGATGTGTTCCCGTTACCGGTGGGAGGACGATCCTTATCCCTCCTGTTTCAATCCCTCCCAGCTCAGCCCAAAACGTGTCAGATACTTACGCAGTCGGTCAGCGTCGTTGGGCTTCTGTTTTTGCTGGCGTGAAACGGCGAATAACTGGCGACCGGCTTCGGAGAGCGAATTGGAGGTACGACAGACGTCGAGCACGGTTTCAAGCTGACGCTGTTCAAACAGGTCGATGTTGGCGAATTCAGGCGGTAATTCGGGTGAAAATGCAGTTTTCGAGGCATCGCTGTGCCAACTTGCTTGCAGGCGAACCATTTCTTCCGCGACCAGTGCAACGGTGATGCGGCCTTGTTCCGCCAGCGTCGCCATGCGGGCGATGGAGGAGCCGAGTTCACGGAAGTTGCCACGCCACGCGGCCTGCGGTGAGCAGGCAAAGGCGAGGTAGCGTTGTCGTGCATCTTTATCGAAGCGAATCTGCGTTTGGTGATCGCGTGTGAAGCGCTGGAGTTCGTAGTCAATATTCGGTTCGATATCTTCCCGTCGTTCCGCCAAGCCCGGCAGGGGAAAGGTCCACATATTGATACGGGCGTAGAGATCTTCACGAAATTTACCCTGTGCAATCCACTCGTGCAGGTTGCGGTGCGTACCGGCAATCAGTTGGAAATCGCTGCTGACTTCTTTATCCGAACCAAACGGTAAAAAGCGTTTTTCTTCAATGGCTTTGAGTAGCATGGCTTGCTCATCCAGCCCCAGTTCGGCGATTTCATCCAGAAACAGCATGCCGCCGTCCGCTTCACGTAAGAGCCCCGTTCTTGCTTGTAACGCACCGGTAAACGCGCCTTTCACATGACCGAATAATGTCGACATCGCATTGTCGCCGCGCAACGTGGCACAGTTAACCGCAACAAACCGACCGCTGACCAGATGGCGAGATTGACGTAACTGATAGATGCGCTGAGCCAGAAAGGATTTCCCCGCACCGGTCGGGCCGGTCAGGAGCATCGGCGCGGTAGAACGCAACGCGACACGTTCAATCTGGTCGATCAGCGCGTTGAACGTGCTGTTGCGCGTCTCTATACCCGATTTCAGGAACGAAACTGAGCGCTCTTGCTCGTGCTGGAAGCGGCTGGTGAGTGTTGCGTAGCGGCTAAGATCCAGATCGATAACGGCATAGATGCCCTGCGGTGCGGGGCGATCCGCTTTCTCCCCTGGGGCGGTTTGCAGCAGCTTGGCGGGTAGGTAGCGGGCTTCGGTCAGAAGGAACCAGCAAATCTGCACGACGTGGGTGCCGGTGGTGATATGAACGAAATACTCTTCGTTCTCGGTATCGAACGGGTAGCTGCTCGCGAAGTCCAGAAAGGCGCTGTAAACCTCTTCGAGGTTCCACGGATCGCGCAGCTCAACAGCCTGAAGCGTGACCTGTGTGGCCGGTGACACCACGGCGATATCCTCCACCACCTGCTGTGCCATTCCCTCGTTGCGTGACTGGTGCAGCAGTTCCAGGCGATCGACCGGAAAATCGGGCTGTTGGCACAGGCCGACGGTAGGACGCCATTTCGTCCAGCGGTTCTCCCGTTTACCTCGTTTATCCAGCGTGGTGCCCAGCACACCAATAACGACGCGACGTTTCATTTTATTCCTTTATATAAATTATTATCCTATAGGATAAATTTACCTGTTCTTTTACTTTGTTGCCAGTTCGTGTGGTGAGTTTTTTATTTATTAATTATCAAATGATTACGTTTTTATTGTGTCTATTTCAAAAATCTGGCACGTCTTTCGCTATATCTCAGGTGAACAATGACAAACAAAGAGAATAAAAAATGGAAGAGATGAAAAAGCAGGATTACGACATGATGTCTCCAGTGAATAGTGCACCGGTAAAAATGTGGACACAGGGCGTACCTGTGGAACCGGAAGCTCGCGACCAACTGCTGAACACGGCCAAAATGCCGTTCATTTTTAAACATCTGGCGGTAATGCCGGATGTGCATCTGGGAAAAGGGTCGACAATTGGTAGCGTGATCCCGACGCGTGGCGCGATTATCCCGGCGGCGGTCGGTGTGGATATCGGCTGCGGGATGATTGCGGTGCGTACGTCGCTGGTTGCCAGCGACCTGCCGGATAACCTGATGGGGCTGCGTAGCGCGATTGAACAGGCGGTGCCGCACGGACGTAGCGTCACGCGTTCTAAACGCGATGTTGGTTCCTGGCAGAACCCGCCACAAACGGTGGACGCTCACTGGTCACTGCTGGAGCCGCGTTTTAAGCGTTTGACGGATAAATACCCGCAGTTGCTGAAAACTAATAACTATCAGCATCTGGGGACGTTAGGGACGGGTAACCACTTTATCGAAATCTGTCTGGATGAAGTGGATCGCGTGTGGGTGATGTTACATAGCGGGTCACGTGGTGTGGGGAACGCGATTGGATCTCTGTTCATCAAGCTGGCGCAGGAAGATATGCAGCAGCACATCGCGAATCTGCCGGACCGTAATCTGGCGTATTTCGAGGAAGGTAGCCTGCACTTTGACGATTACATGGAAGCCGTCGAGTGGGCGCAGGATTTTGCCCGCCATAACCGTGAAGTGATGATGTCGCATACGCTGGCGGCGCTGTCCCGTATTGTGACGAAGCCGTTTACCACTCAGCAGGAAGGCGTGAACTGCCACCATAACTACGTGCAGCGCGAAACGCACTTCGGTGAGTCGGTGCTAATCACCCGTAAAGGGGCGGTGTCGGCGCAGAAAGGTCAGATGGGGATCATTCCAGGATCGATGGGGGCGAAGAGCTTCATCGTGCGCGGATTGGGGAACGAAGACAGTTTTTGTTCCTGTAGCCACGGCGCGGGAAGAACCATGAGCCGTACTGCGGCGAAAAAACGCTTTACCGTGGAAGACCAGATCCGTGCAACCGCGCACGTCGAGTGCAGAAAAGACAGCGACGTTATCGACGAAATTCCGATGGCGTACAAAGATATCGATAAGGTGATGGCGGCACAGTCATCGCTGGTGGAAATCGTGCATACGCTGCGTCAGGTGGTGTGTGTAAAAGAATAAGAAGAGGGCAGGGAATATGGCATCGTACGACTTACTGCTGCAACAGTTGGAAAAGCTAGTGGCTTTGCCAGACAACTATTATCAGCCCACTCAGGCTGGCTTGATAGATTCGGCGCCACGCCTGATAGCGCTTACGCACCACTATAACGGGCATATTCGGCAGCGTGCGGTGCTGTGTCTGGGCTTCATGGATGAGGTTTCTGCATTACCAGCACTGATTGAACGGGTGAACGATTGGGCTGAGCCGGTACGCCGTGCGGCCAAACAGAGCGTGCGGCTGCTATTAACGCCAGATAATACAGCGCATTTTGTCGCTAATTTGCCTGGGATTTTCTGGCTGCTGCAATGTCAGAGGGAAAATCACCAGCCGCTGGTGGATGAGATTGTCAGCTTTCTGACCGAGGAGGCGCACGTGCCGTTGCTACTGGCGGGGCTGTCGTCTGATGATAAAACCGTCGCTCGATTATCTCTGGATATACTCGCTGAGCGTGAGCTGTTTCCGCTGAAGCAGGTTTTTGGTCAGGCGATGTTGCATCGCGATCCGTTAGTGAGGGCTAACGCGGCGCGGTATCTGCTAAGCGCGGATCGGGATGTCGATCATGAGGTGATGGCGATTCTGTTGAAAGATACTTTTGCCCCCATCAAGCAGGCGGCGTTGCAGTATGTGATGGACAACGCGTTCCCTGTTCTTGAGTCCCTGTTGATAGCGCTACTGTTGGATAAGAATGCATTGGTGCGCCAGCGTGCCTCAACACTGCTGCGTGAAAAAGACGACGATCCGGTTGTACATTATCTTGCAACGCTGGATCGGGAGGTGACGGTCACAGTGCGCAAAATCACGCTCTGGGGGCTGGATGAGCAGCGCTACGACGGCATTGTGGCGCTGGCAGAACGCAATCTGGACGAGCGCTATCCCAGCCTTTATCACAGCGCTTTGCGCATTCTCATTCTGCATACGGGTGACGATGCTCGCGAACGACTGCTGGTTTCTCTGCGCCATCCTTCAATTGCTATTGCGAAGGTTGCGCGGAAACTGTTTTACCAACAGAAAATCTATTTGTCGCTGCCTGAACTTCAGCGCTGTCTGGAAGGCGCGTCTTCCAGAGAACACGTTGAGGTGTACTACTTTTTAGCGCACAAGTTGAATAAATGGGACTGGCTGATTTTCCTGTTGGATAACGCGCAAGCAGAAAATGCTGCGCTAACGCAGGCGGGTGTGGCGTACTGGATACAGCGGTTCAACCGTTCCGGCATCCTGCCGAATACACGACAGCAGATGCGTTTGCGGGAATTGTTAGATAAAAAACCGCACGTTATCTCGCGCAAAAGTCCGTACATCGCCCTGTTTTTGTTTGGTAGCTGATTCGTTGCCTTCTTACCCCCGCCCCAAAAAAATATGTTCACGATGGTACGCCATCTGTGACAGATCGGGCGGGTAGGCGTCTGGCAGGTGGATTTGCTTACCTTCGTACTGGGCGAAGTTGACGTCGCTGATGGCGCTTTTCAGCTTTTTGATGCGCGGAGAGAGTAGCATTTCCAGCGAATCGTTGAAGCTGATCAGCCCCATATCGAAAGCTTTGTCATGCAGGTTGGACAGGCAGAGGCCGTTGCTGGGATTGAGTCGGTGTTCCGCGGCCATTTTCCACGGGCGAATATGGCTGGCGACCAGTAGAGCGGGCTCTTCCAACCCGGTCACGCAGCAGCGTTCGCCATAGTTACTGAGCACGCGTTTGCGAAAGAGCTGCTGACCAATGCGTGTTTTCACCTGTGCGAGGCGCTCGCCACCGTGATAATTACGGGTGTCGCTCTCGTTGGCCTGGAACGGTGATGGTGCAACTGTCGTTTCCATTGCTCCGGCTTCAAGCGATACCATTGCCTGCTGACACTGCTGTTCAAATAACTCAGGATTGTTGTCCATCTCCTGCCACAGCGCCCGGTCGGCGTTGGACGCGCCGCGCAAGCCAGTGCGACCGGAATCGATAATGAACGGGTCGAGGCTGGCGAGATTAACCAGCTTCATCGCCAATGCAGAAGGTGTACGGTTAATCAATGCAGCATAGCGAATGATATCGGGGTTACGCGAATGCAGCCTGCCAAACGGCAACTGACTGTACAATGTGAAGGCGATCAGCAGCTGATCCCGTGTCCAATGATTGGTTGCCGCCATACGTGTTTCGTCCGTTCGTTAGCGCATTCGGTTAGTGATAGCGCTAACTATGCCAGGCCAATTCGTAAAATGCATCCGTTTGCCTCCGGCTGGATAATTGGTGCTGGCTGCGCTAACGTTCTGACAGCTTTTCAATCATGGTACCGAGAGACTATGCCTCATTCTTATGCTCCCTTGTTCCGTCCCTTGTGTGCACTGGCTCTGCTGGTGTTGGCGGGTTGCGCCAGCAAAACGGCTACGACGCCGGAATCACGACCTGCGGATGTTCGCGCGCAGTTGCTCAAACTGTTGCCTGACAACGTGAAAGATCGTCAGGGTTGGGCAACCGATATCGCGACGGCATTTACTGCGCAGGGGCTCGATCCCAGTAATGAAAATTTGTGTTCGGTACTCGCGGTAACTGAGCAGGAATCGACGTTTAGCGCCGATCCACAGGTGCCGAATTTGTCGAAAATCGCCTGGCAGGAGATTGACCGCCGCGCGGAGAAAGTTCATGTCCCCGCATTTCTGGTGCGTACCGCGCTACTCATCAAATCCCCTAACGGAAAGAGCTACAGCGAGCGGCTTGATAAGGTGCGCACAGAAAAAGAGCTCAGCGCGATCTTTGATGATTTCATCGACATGGTGCCGATGGGCCAGCGACTATTTGGACGTTTGAACCCGGTACATACCGGCGGGCCAATGCAGGTGAGCATCTCCTTCGCCGAAGCTAACGCAAAGGGTTATCCGTATACCGTGGATGGATCGCTTCGCCGCGAAGTATTTAGCCGCCGTGGCGGGATGTATTTTGGCATCAAGCACCTGCTGGACTATCCGGCAAATTACCCGCAGTCCATTTATCGGTTCGCAGATTTCAACGCAGGACGGTATGCCAGCCGAAATGCGGCGTTCCAGCGTGCCGTCAGCCGTCTGACGGGAGTTAAGCTGGCGCTGGACGGTGATTTAATCAACTACAGTTCGGATAAAGCCAGTGCCACGGAACTGGCGGTGCGTGCGTTGGGGAAACGGTTGGATATGAGCGACAGCGCCATTCGTCGTGCACTGGAGAAGGGTAATAGCCTCGATTTTGAAGACAGCAGCCTGTATGAGCGCGTCTTTACATTGGCGGATAAGTCGGGCGGCAAGGCTCCGCGCGCTATCCTGCCGGGGATCACGCTGGAAAGCCCGAAAATCACCCGTAAGCTAACCACGGCGTGGTTTGCCCAACGTGTCGATGAGCGTCGGCAGCGGTGTTTAGCGAGAGCCAAATAGGTAACGCCCTCAATGAGGGCGTTAGTATCACAATGCTGAAAGAGCAGACCGACCATTGGGGCGATGTCGTCCACACTTCTCGAACGGCATCGTCTCCCTTACCTTGATAACAGCGCGTGCTGTAAAGGCTGCGGTGGTGCGCCATCGTCAACCTTGAAGCGGCTAACCAGAGATTCCATTTCAATCGCCTGTTCATCCAGTAATTGGCTGGCGACAGAAGCCTGCGAAACCAGCGTCGCATTCTGCTGTGTGACCATTTCCAACTGGCTGAGTGCTTCGTTAATTTGTGCGATGCCCAGCGACTGCTCATCGGCGGCGACTGCAATTTCATTCACCAGATCGCGCACTTTACGCGTGCCAGTGACGATGTCGTTAATCCCTCGGTTCGATTGGTTCACCAGCTTCGTACCTTCACTGACGCTGGCAATGCTGTCTGCGATAAGCGCACGGATTTTACCCGCTTCGTCTGCGCTACGCTGTGATAACTGACGAACTTCCGCTGCGACGACAGAGAACCCGCGGCCATGCTGCCCCGCTCGTGCAGCCTCAACCGCGGCGTTCAGCGCCAGCAGGTTGGTCTGAAAGGCAATGGCATCAATAGCGGCAACCACCGCATTCACACGCTGACTGGCATCCTGAATTTTCCCCATCGCGTCGCTAGCCGATTCGGTAATGGTTCCGACGCGATGAGCCTGATCGTCTACCTCTGTTGTTAACTGTCGTGCTTGTCCGGCAAAGTCTGCGGTTTGTTTTACCGTGACGGTAATCTCTTCCATGCTGCTGGCGGTTTGCACCAGAGAAGCGGATTGTTCTTCGGTACGCTGCGCCAGATCCTGATTGCCGTTAGCGATCTCGCTGCTGGCGCGTCCGATAGTTTGTGAACTGCGCTTAATATTCACCACCATGTCGGCGATGTTTTCCAGTGACGCGTTATAGGCCTGATTCAACTGTGAAAGTTCGTCAGTTCCCGGCACGCGCAGGCGACGTGTAAGATCGCCGCCCATCTCGCGAATGGTCGTCAGCGTTTGCTGAAGCTGCTCGTTGATACTGCGCATAATCATCGAAGCCAAACCAAGTGCCATCAGGAGAGAAATTAAGGCACCAGCCAAATAGCTAATCCAGGATTGGCGCGCATCGGCGGCTAAGGCGTTAACCTGTGTCGTCAAATCGTTGGTGGCGAGCTGCTCAACGTTCTTCAGTTCATCGATTTTTACCGTTTGCTGGTTAAACCACTGGCTGGCGTCAATGTCAAAATTGCCGCCGGGAGAGGCAATGGCTTTATTGCGCATCTGGAGTGCGCTCTGGGCAGAAGGGTTGTTAAGCGCCTGTTCAAAAGCCTTGCGCAGTTCGGCATTGGCGAACATGTTATAGGCGGTGATATACGCGTCTCCCTTACCAACCATCTGGTTTAGACGCTCGAACATCCCAGCAGCAAAGCTATTGGCAGAGAAGGTGTTAGAAAGCACGGCACGTTCAAGCCCTGCCTGTTCTTTGACGTTCAGCAGGTTGTAATAGGCCGCCAGACGCTGGGCAATACCGCCGTCGCTGACCAGGTGGGTCATATCTCCGACAATATTCAGCAGATAGCTGACGGAATCGGAATAGTAGCCGAGAGCCTGCGTAACAGAGATCGACATGCTGTCGATATTGCGACGATACTCGCCAATCTGTTGCATTTTCTGTGCAATTTTACCGATCTCGCCACTCACATCGTTACCGAGCTCACTCTCACTGAGATTCGCAGCCGTTTGTTGAAACTGTTGCTGTGCCCGATCGCTGGCTTGCCGCTGCGTAGTGAGTTCGGCGCCAAACTTTTTCCCCTGACTGCCAAAATAACCCGCGCTCATTCCTCGTTCACGCTGGAGCTGATGGGCCAGTTCGCCCGCATCGCGTGCCAGCGTAATCAGTTTCTCCATGCGGATCATTTCACTTTCTGTACTGCGTCGCTCCATCACGCCGGAAATACTGAACCACAGCAGGGCGAGGATCGGTGGGAGGAGGGCCAGAATGAACTTACTACGGATCGATATGTGATGAAGGGATTTCATAGATGTGCTCCATAGCCTGCAATCCGTCCTTTTCTGACATGTGCAGTTTGCAAAAGTAGACAGGGTTTATTTTAGTTTCGGCACATGGAGGCAATGATTTAGCGTTGATGATGCAACATCCATAAAAACAGTGCGTCTACTCTGGTTGGACTTCTTTCACAAGAAGATTTCACTATTGCGGTATGGTACTACCTCGTTATCTTTCTTTTTAATAACCAAATGTAGGTATTTGAATAAAGAGCATTCATGCGCTGCAAAATAATAGAAGAGATACATAAGGAAAATAGATGAGCAGATGGTGGATGTTAATGCAGTGTGGCCCCAGAACATCAGGGCCACGTGAATGTTGAAGAGAGTCTATTAGGGCTGACTTGCCATGGAAGGGTAGCTTTCTCCATTACCGTTAGTGGCAACGATCCGGTAGTAGTAACGACCAGATGCCGTGCCAGTACGATCGCTATAGCTATTTTCCGTTACCGTCGCTATAGCCTGATAAGTACCGTTTTCACTGGTAGAGCGCATGACTTTATAGTGCTCGCTACCGGATGACTGTGTCCAGAATAGCGTGTTTATACCATTGCTATTTTGCGATCCCAGATGCAATGGCGCGTTGGGCACGGGTTTGGCGTCACGGGTGTCATTCAGGTAGAGCACGGCGGTAGAACGTGGATCGACGGTGATGTTACCTGAGAGTGTGCGCTGTGATACCAGATCTTCCGCGTTCTTAAAGCCTACCGGCGTTTTCAACACGTAGCGATTGCTGGCGTTGGCGTTGATACCGATCAGATAGTGGCCGAACCGCGTGGCATAGAAATCGGCCTTACCCCGGAAAGGTTCATCGTTGGATGCATCCTCCGGTTTAATACCCAGTGGCAGCAGTTCCCCCGCATAGGCATTAGTCGGTGGGTTCGGTGGCGTATACGGTGTTTTCTCCGGCATGTCGATGCGGTTAGGCCGTGTATAGCTCGTCGTTGAACGGAAAATTGGGGTCGTTTCCAGTACACCGTACTGATCATAGCTCGGCGTGCTGAAATGGAAACGCGCCAGACCGTTGATACCCGTTCCCGCTTTGGCCTGCCAATAAGTGCTCAGCCACAGACGCTCATTGCCCTTTTTGACCGCCACGATAGCGTTTTCTTCATCCGCCCAGGCAGAATCCGGCTGGCCTGCGCTCATCGGCAGTCGTGCGCCGCTGTCGCTTGCGGTTTTGATCGTCTGGTAATCGGCAAAAACATCCAGCGCTTCAAATGCAGACTCTGCGCCGTTGAGGTTGTTAAAGAACTGATTGTCCTCCAGCATTTGTTTAGCATAGCCAATCAGTGTGGCATCCTTACTGGCCGCGGCGACGCGAAGTCCTTTGGCGCGTTCATTGGTATTTACCGCATCGACGTAAGCAAGGAAACCCGCGAAATTACCGTCGCTTTCGTGCGCACCACGCCAGGCTAACAGGCCAATCGCTTCCATTGCACGGTAGTTGGCACCATTACTGATTTCGATCGCGGGACGACGGAATGGCGCACGCGCTTTGGCCATTTTTATCATCTGCTTGCGAAAATCCTCATTGCCCGTCACGCGATAATATTCGGCGAGGTAGGACTGTACTTCACCGTAGCCTGCCCCGAGATATCCCCACTCGCGAGTCTGACCTTTGTCGGTAACCTGATAATAACGATCGCCGAACGGCGCCCAGCCACCGTCTCCCGGTCCGTTACGATCATCCCCCGTCCAGGGCAACAGGCCGACGGCTTCTTTGATATAACGCTGAGCCGTGGTTTCAGGGAAGGCGCGTGAATCGCTCAGCACCAGCAACCCTTTGTTGGTGAAATAAATATTGGTATTAGCGATGAGTGATTGGTTACTCAAGACCAGACGATTTTTCTGACGGCCAAACTCGCGGCTGGCGAACAGCATATCAGCCCAGGCCACACGGCGCTTTTTAACACCCGCGTTGCCATAGTTTACTGACTCATCAAGTCGTGAGGCTGTCAACGCATTCTGAAGGTAATAGATAGCCTGGCCTTGAGAGCCAAAATTGCCACCCCAGTTCTTTGTCGCAATGTTGGTGTCGGCGTAGTACTGCGCGGCGTAAGCATCGAGCGTTGCAACGACCTTATCCACCAAACTTGAGTTTTGATAGCTGACTAATTCGGGAACGGACCAGGCGCGTGCCAGATAGCGTAAATCTCCGCCAGACAGCGCATCGGTTGTTGAGGGCTTGTTGATAAGCGTTTGGATTCGATTATTCACTGCAGTGCGAAACTGACCGTTTGTGCCGAGGATTTCGTCACCCGGTGAAGGGCGCGTAGTAACGGCTGGCTCACTGCCCTGTTTTTCTCCCGCAACGTTGAGGAAGGGATCGACATGCGTGTAGGCACGATAAATGCCCCGGCTTGGCACATTCATTGCGTACTGATAAGGGTTGGCAGACTCTGGGCCTCCTGAGCCAAACGGATAGAGCCGTCCCGTTGAGACAATTTTCAATGTGACCGACGTACTGCCTTTGGTCATGGAATAGGGTAGCAGCGTGGTTGAGTAGAAAAAGCGCCCTGGCAGCGGCTTGTGCCAGTGGGCGACGCTGAGCGGCGAATAGTCGCCTTCGTGACGGTAACCGATCTGGTACTCGACGCCGTCTTTGATCATATAAAGGTAGAGGCGACCAGTATTAATGTTACCGTCGTCTTCCCCCCACAGTTTGACAGAGACGTAATTACGGCGCAGTGGATCAACCTGCATGGTAAATGTCAGGCTACCGCCATCGACACCGGGTTGCTGAAGCGGCAGTAATTTACGTGACGATTCGCCCAGAGCTCCCGCAATAGTCTGGCTGTTGTTTGCATCAAGGCTGTGGCCGCTTTCAGATGTGTTATCACCAAATGTGATGCTATCGACGAGGCCCGTTGCATCGGCAGTTGCGGCTAACGCTGGGTGTACTGTAGTGCTTATTGCATTGAAGGTTATTGCTGAGGCTAATGTCAGCGTCATGAACAAGGCTTTCCTGAGTCGTACAGGTATCATCGTGTAACTCCTTTTTCCGATTTTCATCGTCCATACTGTGAAGTATCACATTCTCGTGACAGGTTAAATTATCACCTATTCTGCTGTTGTTGTTTGCCGAATTAAACGATGACTTTTGTATGTAATTCGCGCTTTCTCATCGGCATTTTTGTGATTCTATTAGGCGGGTGACCGAGCACCCGCCGTGAAGAAGTAAAGAAGGGATCAGAACCATTGGCCGAAGCGGCGGATATAGGCGCGTTTGACCAGTTGCGCGACGGTGCAGTAGCCAATCAGCGTGGCGGCCAGCCAGGGGAAATATTCCCACGGCAGCGGCTGCAATCCGACCAGTGGCCCCAGTGGAGAGAACGGCAGATAGATGCCCATCGCCATCACCAGCCCGGTCATCAACATCACCGGCAGCGCCGCAGTGCTCTGAATGAACGGGATCTTCTGGGTTCGCAACATGTGTACGACCAGCGTTTGTGACAGCAATCCCTCAACGAACCAGCCTGACTGGAATAACGCCTGATGCTCCACGCTGTTAGCGGCAAACACGAACCACATCAGCGCGTAGGTGGTGATGTCAAAAATCGAAGATGTCGGCCCGATACACAGCATGAAGCGGCCAATATTCTTAGCATCCCATTTGCGCGGTTTGCGCAGGAACTCCTTATCCATTTTGTCCCACGGCAGCGACAGTTGGGAAATGTCATACATCAGGTTCTGAATCAGCAGATGGATCGCCAGCATCGGTAAGAACGGAATAAAGGCGCTGGCGACCAGCACTGAAAACACGTTACCGAAGTTGGAACTGGCGGTCATGTTCAGGTATTTGATGATATTACCGAACGTTTCACGACCTTTGATAACACCTTCTTCCAGCACCATCAGGTTCTTTTCCAGCAAGATGATATCGGCTGATTCTTTGGCGATATCCGTTCCGGTATCGACAGAAATTCCGATATCAGCATCGCGCAGAGCAGGGGCATCGTTGATGCCGTCGCCCAGAAAGCCGACCGTATGGTCATTACCTTGCAATGCTTTCAGTACGCGGGATTTTTGTAGCGGCGTCAGCCGGGCAAAAATGGTGCGCTGTTCTACCAGCACACCGAGCTGTTCATCGCTGAGTGCGTCGATCTCGTTCCCCTCCAGCACCACGCCTGGCTCCAATCCGACATCGCGACAGATCTTGCTGGTAATCGTCGCGTTGTCGCCGGTCAGGACTTTCACCGTCACACCGTTTTCATGCAGGGCGCGAATGGCAGCAGAGGCGCTCTCTTTTGGTGGATCGAGGAACGTTAGCAGGCCGCAGAGAGTCAGGTCGCGTTCATCCTCGGCGCTGAGTGGCATTGTGCTGCCCACTGGGCTCAGTTCACGGGTGCCAATCATCAACACGCGGAACCCTTGCTGATTGTAGCTTTCTGCCAATTTTTTCAGCGTGTTACGGCGCTCGTCGTCCAGTTCATGCCGCAACCCGTTCTCACTGACATGGGTAGCGACGGCCAACATCTCTTCTACCGCGCCTTTGCAAATCAGGCGTTGCTGGTTGTGTTCATCGGCAACGATGATGGACAGGCGGCGGCGAATAAAATCAAACGGCAATTCATCGATTTTGCGATAGCGACCCAGCGCGGCGATGGTGGGGTTATGGCGACCAAACTGCATGATGGCTTGATCCATCAGGTTTTTCATGCCGCTTTGGTGCGCACTGTTAAGCCAGGCGAGTTGCAGCACATTTTCATCTACCTGACCCTGCGTATTCAGGTGATGCTCAAGGATGATGCGATCCTGCGTTAATGTGCCGGTTTTGTCGGTGCACAGGACGTCCATCGCGCCAAAGTTCTGAATGGCGTTCAGCCGTTTGACCACCACTTTACGCCGAGCCATGGCAATCGCACCCTTTGCCAGATTGGAAGAGACAATCATCGGCAGCATTTCCGGCGTCAGGCCGACCGCGACCGCCAGCGCAAACAGGCTGGCTTCCATCCAGTCACCTTTGGTGAAGCCGTTAATCAGCAGCACGATAGGCACCATCACGATCATAAAGCGGATCAGCAACCAACTTACGCTGTTGACGCCGCGATCGAAGGCGGTTTGGGAACGCGTGCCGACGATGGATTTTGCCAGTGAACCGAAATAGGTGTGACTACCGGTTGCCACGACGATTGCCGTTGCCGTGCCGCTGGAAATATTGGTACCCATCAGGCAGATGTTGGATAGCGCCAGCAGATCGCTCTCGCCGCCACAGTCAGAGGGCTGGCAGCCTTTGGCACTGATATCGCTGAATACATCGTATTTTTCGATCGGCAGCGATTCACCAGTCAGTACCGCCTGACTGACGAACAGGTCGCGAGATTCCACTAGCCGGACATCGGCAGGTACCATATCGCCCGCGGAGAGCGTCAGGATATCGCCGGGCACCAGTTGCTGAAGCGGAATTTCCTGCATGACGGCAGTGGCACTAGCATGAGGGCGGCGCAGTACGGTGGCCGTTGTCCGCACCATAGACTTCAGCGCTTCAGCGGCTTTATTGGTGCGAAACTCCTGCCAGAAGCGCAGCAGGCCGCTCAGGCTAACCATCACCAGAATGATGATAACGCCAGTGAGCGATGTCTCTTCGTTATTGCGCTGCGGTAGCCAGTAATCGGTGAAAAAGCTGATAGCGGCCAGCGCTATCAGCACGTAAATAAACGGATTATTAAACGCGGCGGCTAACTGCACCAGCGCGTGCGGCGCTTTTTCATGGGCGACACGGTTTTCGCCATAGGTTTGTTGGCGTTCAATGACATCATCATGGCTTAAGCCGTGCAGATGTGTATTCAGGTTAGCCAGTGTTTGATCGAGGCTGTTTTGTGCCTCGCGGGCAATCGCAAAGGTGGCCGTGGGGGTCTTACGGGCGCGGCGATACCCCGTTTGCGTGATCATATCGGTCATGATGCTGCTCTCTTAATGTTGCCTGTCCGCCACGCACGGGCGCGCATCCCGGATAAAGGGACGTAAAGCGGAAAAAGATGAAGGTATTAAGGGAGGTAAACGGCGCAGACGGAGAGAACAGAGAAGTCGAGGAAGAAGACGGTCCTTATTCTAACGGATGCGGTTTACCGGGCCATCTAGGGTGCTCTTCCATGTTGTCTCCTTATCGCCGCATGGCGAGATGTAAAATAAAAATAGTCATCGGCTGACGAAGAAAGGTGTATGTAGAAATAAAGCACGTAAAAACAGAGTACGTAGTTTAGTGGTGCAACCATAACCCTGCTTGCTTAAACCGGACGTCAACGTTTGTTCATGAATCAAACTGGGTGTGGCTGTTATCTGTGAGTCGATGTTGCGGCGGTGTATTGCTCTGCGGGGAAGAAGGTCGGGAAAGCATGAATGAGAAAGAAGCGGTCGCCCCGCCGGATAGCCAGCGGGGCAGATGAGAATTAATGAATTCTCAGTAAGTGGTCTTGATTTACTTTGAAGAAACGAACGGCATCACGTAGCTGTTCACCTTGTTCTGTCATCGCGTGTGCTGCCGTGGCGGACTCTTCAACCAGCGCGGCGTTCTGCTGGGTGACCCGATCCATTTGTTCTACCGCTACGCTGATCTCTTTGATACCGATATGCTGCTCGTTGGATG
This sequence comes from Pectobacterium zantedeschiae, assembly GCF_004137795.1. Taxonomy (GTDB): domain Bacteria; phylum Pseudomonadota; class Gammaproteobacteria; order Enterobacterales; family Enterobacteriaceae; genus Pectobacterium; species Pectobacterium zantedeschiae. Next base: position 3,023,036 of record NZ_NWTM01000001.1, on the reverse strand, counting down.
CCTGAGAAATTTCCGCAACGATATCCGTCACTTTTTTCACCGACTGCACAATTTCCGACATCGCCTGACTGGCTTTGTCTGCCCGTGCTGAGCCGTCAGTAATCTTCTCGACGGTGCCTTCGATCAGCGTTTTGATCTCTTTGGCGGCGTTGGCGCTCTTCTGTGCCAGCGTCCGTACTTCGCCCGCGACGACAGCAAAGCCTTTCCCTTCGCTACCCGCTCTGGCCGCTTCTACCGCCGCGTTCAGTGCCAGGATATTGGTCTGGAAGGCAATCCCTTCGATCACAGCGATAATATCGACGATCTTCTGTGAGCTGTCGGAAATCTCATGCATGCGCTTGAGCATGTCGTCCACGATAAGGCCGCCCTGAGACGCCGTTTCCGAGGTTTGCTGGGCTAACTGACTCGCTTCTTTGGCGTTGTCCGCATTCTGTCGTACGGTGTGCGTCAACTGCTGCATATTGGCCGATGCCTGAATCAGCGATGCCGCTTGCTCTTCGGTACGCTGCGACAGGTCGCTGTTGCCCTGAGCAATTTCGCTGGATGCCAGCGTGATGGATTCGCTGCCATTCATGATGGTGTGTACGGTATTCACCAACTGGAGATTCATGTGGCTGATGGACGCCAGCAGGCTGCTGTTATCCCCCTGACGCAGCTTGATTTCTGTTGTCAGGTTGCCGGACGCAATTTCGGACATAATTTCTTGTGCGTAGTGCGGATCGCCACCAAGCTGACGTGAAATATTACGTGAAATAATCGTAGCGATAATGGCAGTCGTCAGCAGGGCGAGTAACAGCAATCCCCAAACATAGTACTGTGAAGTCCGGTAAGTTGAATTAGCACTGACGACGATATCTTTTGCCGTCGCGACTTCCATTTCGACCAGCTTCGCCAGATCTTTCATCAATTGACTACGGTATTTTGCAGAGCTTGCCCCGCTGATTTTACTGGCTTCTGCCAGCTCGCCGCGATTCACGGTGTCAATCAATGTGGCATTCACCGAGTTAAAGCCGGAGAAATTTTCGCCAATCACTTTAATCAGCGCTTTTTTATCTTCGCTATTAGCAACGGTTTGATAGTTTTTAAACGCGGCAAGGAAAGTGTCGGCATTTTGCAGTAATTCTTTGCGATGGCCCTCGCGCTCCTCTGGGGTTTTGGAATCAATATACTGTATTTGCTGTAAGCGAGTTTCAGACAGCGAACCGCGCATTTCCAGGCTATATCGTACACCTGGCAGGCTGCTGCTGCTTAATTCATCAATCCGACTATTATTAACGCTAAGCTGGAGTAGTGAAACGACACCCAATAGCAACATCATCGCTATCAGGACGGAAAAACCGAGTAACAGCTTGGAAAGCACTGTGAGTTTGGAAAATTTCATCGCTATTCTTATTGATTATAGAGAGAAGGTAGTAGTGATAACGGCAAATAAAATAAGATCTTTATAATGTGGAATTCGATAAGCTGGCTTTAAAGAATAAACGGAGTTTAATAGCAACGCCATTCTCTACGGCAAGACTAAATGCTGATTAATCATTAAGTGGTAATGCTTTATTTTTAACAAAAGAAAACTGATTAAATATTATCTTAATAAATGTTTTTATTTTTAATGTGAAAAATTGACCATTCACAATTAGAGAAAATAAAATGTGATTGCCATCAATAATCAATAAATAGGTGTTTAATAAAAATAATGATTATATGTAACGGGAATCATTAATTAAATGACAAATTATTTCTTTTTATGTCTTCAACAATAATCGTACAGCGGCAATGTTACTACCGCTGTACGATTATTTGTAGTTCAAAGAATTTCTCAGTCCAGATAGAACACGGGATCGAGTGCATCGCTGATCGGGCTGTTATCGGGATTAGAGGGCATTACATCACCCATCTGTTTCCACCAGCGCTGGCAGACATCCGTTTGCGCAATCGCTTCCCAGCGTGCTTCTGATTCGACTTCCACATAGCCGAACAGCAAATTGCGTTGTCTATCCAGAAAAATACTGTAGTGGTGCGCGCCGTGGTTTTTCAGCACCTCCGCCAGTTCTGGCCAGATAGGATTGTGACGGCGCTGATATTCGTCGTGACAGTCAGGAAAGACTGACATCACAAAAGCCTTACGCAACATGGACGAGTCTCCGTAGTCGTTGGCAGGACGCCACGGCGGTGATGCCGTGGCGGTGTGAGACTGAAAACAATTTTAGGCAGAAATGAGTGCTATGCATGAAAGCCATATTGGTATGACAACCATGCTACACGCGCAGTGCAGCTTCCAGTGGAGTGACGCCGAAACGTTGACCCAGAGCGATCAGTTCTTCGGTCGAGATCGTCTGTTTTTTACCCCCCATCGATCTGACTTTCACCATGACTTCGGCGGATTTTTCTGCGGTATCGATCAGGCCAAAGGCTTCATCTAGCGTCGGGCCAGTGCCGAAGATGCCGTGGAAGGGCCACAATACCAGCGAATGACGCTTCATTTGTTCGGAGGTGGCATCGCCAATGGTATCGGTGCCTGGCACCATCCACGGCACAATCCCCACGCCGTCTGGGAAGACGACCAGACACTCCGTGCTGCCTTCCCACAGTTCACGGGTGAACGTCGCGGTATTCAGTTCCAGCACGTAACTCAGGGCAATCAGATTGGTCGCGTGGCAGTGCATGATGACGCGGTCGCGCCCGTGGGTTACACCCATGCGCACAATGTGCGACTGAAAATGCGAGGCCAGCTCAGACGTTGGCAGGCCGCCATTGGTGAGCCCCCAGAAAATACGATAGCCTTTACCATCACTATCGACCTGCAACACCACCAGTGAATCAGCTGGATCCAGTTGAACGTTGCGGAAGAATTTGCCGGAGCCGGTGACGATAAACCAGCAATCTGCCAGTTCTGGCATCGGCTGTGATAGTGCTTCATGACGCGGCTGCGGAGAGAAATCGCTTTCATAAGGCGTGACATCCTCAGCCGTCAGGCGCAGGCTGACGTTACCGCCGTTACGTTCGTCCCAGCCTTTGAGCCACATGTCGCTGGTGGCTTTAATCATTCCCTGTACAAACCAGGAAGAGAGAATTGCTTGCATAGTCTTACCCTTGACGTTGAGTGAGGATGGTTTCTTCATACTGACGCACCTGTTGCAGCCAGTCGCTGCCCGGGATCACGTCATGACGCTGGCAGTAGTGTTCCCACACCGCCTGCCACGGCAGCGATTTTTGCTCTTCCAGCAGGGCCAGACGCGCGGTGTAATCGCCGTTTTGTTCCAGTTTGCGCAGCGTCTCTGTAGGTTCCAGCAGTGCGCGCAGTAGGGCTTTCTTCATATTGCGCGTGCCGATGACCCAGGCGGCGATGCGGTTGATTGAGGCGTCGAAGAAATCGAGCCCGATGTGCACGCGGTTAAGCAATTGATGGCGCACGATTTCATGAGCGATAGCCTGCGTTTCGTCATCCAGCAGTACCACATGGTCGCTGTCCCAACGTACCGGACGGCTGACGTGCAACAGCAGGCGCGGGACGTACAGAATCGCGCTGGAGATCTTGTCGGAAATGACTTCGGTTGGATGGAAGTGTCCGGCGTCCAGACAGAGCGCGGTGCCGCGGCTGGCTGCATAGCCAAGATAAAATTCGTTTGAGCCGACGGTAAAGCTTTCAGCGCCTATCCCGAATAGCTTACTTTCCACTGCATCGATATGGTGTGCCTGATCGAGCGGTTCGGAAATGATCTCATCCAACGCGCTGAGCAGCCGCTGGCGGAACGCCAGACGATCGATGGTCAAATCTTTCATACCGTCCGGCACCCAAATGTTCATCACTGACGGCGTACCGAGTTCGCGGCCAAAGTAGGCTGAAATCCGGCGGCTGGCCTGACAGTGTTCAATCCAGAAACGGCGTACTTTTTCGTCCGGGTGGGATAGCGTAAAACCGTCCGCGCTCAGCGGATGAGAAAAGCAGGTCGGGTTAAAATCCAGCCCAAGCTGGTGGCGCTTGGCCCACGCAACCCAGTTGCTGAAATGCTCGGGGGCAATCTCGTTGCGGGCGACAGGCTGTGCGGATTCCAGATAGATGGCATGCAGGTTCAGCCGTTTGGGGCCGGGGATCAGCGCGAATGCCTGTTCCAGATCGGCACGCAGTTCGTCTGGTGTACTCGCTTTGCCTGGATAGTTGCCCGTGGCCTGAATGCCGCCGGTCAGTGGCCCGCCGGTATTCTCGAATCCTGCCACATCGTCACCCTGCCAGCAGTGCATTGACACCGGAATCTGATCGAGCTGTTCCAGCGCTGCCTCTACATCAATATTCAGGCTGGCATAACGCGTTTTTGCCAACTGCCAGGCAGCTTCAATAGGTGTGCTCATTGCGTGGTCTCCTTTTTGCCCTGTGGGGCGGTTTCTGGCTGGCTGAGCGCCTGAAAACGACGCCAGTGCCCGGCAAAATCACTCTCCGCACGCGGGATATAACGATGCAGAGGGAAGTTATGAGTCAGCATGTGCCGGAATGCGGCAAGGTCTGTAACGGCGCCTAGCGCCATCAGTTGGCATCCGATATTGCCGAGCGTCGAGGCTTCGACTGGCCCGGCAAGAACCGGAATCTGGCACACATCGGCGCACAGCTGGTTGAGAAAAGCGTTCTGACTGCCGCCGCCGACAATATGCAATTGGCGAATCGGCGCATGGCGCAGCTCTCCCAATTCCAGCACCACCTGACGGTAGAGCAACGCGAGGCTGTCGAAGATGCAGCGTGCTAGTTCGGCATCACTTTGGGGGACGGGCTGGCTGTGCTCACGACAATAGTCGCGGATAGCCTGATGCATGGACGGCGGATTGATAAAACGATCGTCATTAGGGTTAATCAGGCTGACGAAGGCGGGCTGCGTGGTGGCGGACTGAATCAGCGCGCCTAAATCTTTGATGTCACGCTCCTGACAAACCCGCTGTAGCAGCCACAGCCCCATGATGTTTTTCAGCACCCGATAGGTGCCATCTACGCCACCTTCGTTGGTGATATTGGCAGCCAGCGCCTGCGGGCTGTTAAACGGCGTATCGCTCTCGATGCCCATCAGCGACCAGGTGCCGGAACTGAGATAGGCACTGTCGCGGTTCTGCAACGGTGCACCGACCACCGCGCTGGCGGTATCGTGCGTAGCGACGGTGGTAACGGGAATCTGACGCCCACTCGGTGCTGTCCAGTTTCCGACAGCGTGCCCCGGCTGCACGGGATCGCTCAACCAGCGGCGCGGTACGCCCAGATAGTCCAGCAGTTCGCCATCCCAGGTTTGCTGTTCCAGATTAAGCAGTTGGGTCGTACTGGCGTTGGTATATTCGCAGACCAAATTCCCCGTGAGGCGGTAGTGAAAATAGTCGGGCACCATTAGCAAATGTTCCACCTGAGCCAAATCGTCAGGAGATGCATCGCACAGCGCTTTGAGCTGATACAGCGTATTAAACGGCAGGAACTGAATGCCAGTACGCTGATAGATAGCCTCACGACCTAGTTCGGCGGTAACGGCAGCCATTACGCCGTCTGTACGGTGATCGCGGTAGGAATACGGCAGGCCGACGCGCTGCCCGTTTTTATCGAGTAACACATAGTCCACGCCCCAACTGTCGACCCCAATGCTATCGGGGGCGATACCCATGGCGTCGATTTGATGTAATCCGGTGAGAATGTCGCGTTCCAGCGCGGCCAGATCCCACTGGTGATGGTTGTCCTGAAACACCAGCGTATTGCTGAAACGGTGAATTTCTTTCAGCGTCAGATGCTGCGTTGCGGTGTGCAAGGTTGCCAGCATCACTCGACCGCTGGATGCCCCTAAATCCACCGCCACGATATTCTTCACCGCCATAGCCGCACTCCTTTTGTTGGATGTGTTGCAGTGTAAAGAGCGGTAACAGAAGTCACCTTCCGATGAGTGCCACCTAAAACAGGTGGTTGGCAAAATGACAAAGCTGACCGTGAAAGGGCTCACAATCTGGGAAATCATTCAGAAAATAACCATGTAAAAATCAGGGGAAAGGCGGTGTGATCCTTGCCACACTTCAATCAATTGAGGGAGGAGATCTTAAAAAAAGAGCAGTCAGACGGTGTGCGGGTGACGGTATTTTAAGGTCGGTTTTGTCGCTTCTGACTACTCTTTTTCAAAGGCTAATACCGTTCGTTTAAGAACCGAGATACACGGAGCGACCACGCGGTAAGGTATCCCTGCGGGAACCTCATCCCCGTGTTTCTCCTAAAATGGGGCTTAAGTGACCAGCATTACTCTTTCAACGGTTGCGTTTTCAAAGACCGCGTTTTACCAAAGGCTGAATGGAGAACTGAAATGACGTTACTTCGTGGTGATGATTTTTTTATTTCGCGTGCCGTGACGGTCGCAGTAGAGCCGCGTACCCCACAGACAGCCTTTCCAGAGCACTATCATGATTTCTGGGAAATTGTGCTAGTGGAGCAGGGCGCGGGCGTTCATGTGTTTAACGATCAACCCTATGCGCTGTGCAGCGGCTCGGTGTTCTTTGTTCGCGATAACGATCGGCATCTGTTTGAAGATGTAGAAGGGCTGTGTCTGACCAACATGCTGTATCGCTCACCGCACGGATTTCGCTTCCTTTCCGATATCGCCGCGTTTTTGCCGTATGGCCCGAACGGCGAGTGGCAGGGACAGTGGCAGGTGAATGCCGCGGGGATGCAGCAACTGAAACAGTCGCTGAATAGTCTGGCAGAGCTGGCGCAGAGCGATGCGCCTGAAGCGATTGCCGCCAGCGAAAGCCTGTTTCTGCAAATCCTGGTGCAACTGCGTCAACACTGCTTCCAGACGCAGGGAAACGGCTCTGAACGCCAAGGGGTACAGGCGTTGCTGGGGTGGCTGCAAAATAACTACAGCGAAGACGTTAACTGGGGCGGCTTGGCTGACCAGTTCTCGCTGCCGTTGCGTACACTGCACCGTCAGCTAAAACAACATACGGGTATGACGCCACAACGGTATCTGAATCGGTTAAGATTACTGGAGGCTCGTCGGCGGTTGCAGCAGAGTGATGACTCCATCACCACTATTGCGCACGCCTGTGGATTTAGCGACAGCAATCACTTCTCGACGCAATTCCGCAAGGCATTCTCGCAGGCACCTAAGTCACTACGCCATCAGGCGTTTTCTCGTGAAGAGTAGGTAACAGCATCTGCGGGTGAGGGAATGGCGACAGCAATTCGGGGTTTGAAATTACAGACTGAAGACTATTTCCTGACTGACAAGAATGCCGTGATGGTCGCCGAACGTCATCCGCAGCCGGTATTTCCGCTGCATCATCATGACTTCGACGAATTGGTGATCGTCTGGCGAGGCAATGGCCTGCACCTCTGGAACGACGTGCCTTACCGTATTACCCGCGGCGATATGTTTTATGTCTCCGCGCACGATCGCCACAGCTATGAATCCGTCCATGAGCTTGAGCTGGACAACATTCTGTATATTCGTAACCGCCTGACGTTATCCGCCGACTGGCAAATGTTACTGCCGGGCGGAGAGCTTCCCCAAAGCCAGCGGCACTGGTGTTTAGGTTCGGAAGGCATGGATACCATCCGCGAGAAGGTAGATGCGCTAACGCAGGAGTGTATGAAATCGGATGCACTGTCGCTGCAATTGAGTGAAGCGCTGCTGTTGCAAATTGCGCTGCTGGCGGCACGCTATCGTCATTCACCAGATAGTCCGCAATTGGCGGATGCGCACCAGTTGGATATGTTGATGAATGCGCTACGAGCCAGCATTGCAGCACCGTTTCGTTTTGAAGCCTTTTGCGAACAGCACCATTTCAGCGCCCGCAGTTTACGCTCGCGTTTTAAAGAACAAACCGGAATGAGCGTGCCGCATTACCTGCGCCAACTGCGGCTGTGCAAAGCGATGGAGCTGTTGCGCTACGATATGCAAACCATCGGTGACGTTGCTGCGTTGTGTGGCTTTGAAGACAGTAACTACTTTTCTGTCGTGTTCCATCAGGCGTTCGGCGTCTCGCCCAGCACCTACCGCCAACGCTTCTTGAATGTGGAGTGATTGTGCTTTTTGTCCTGTTTTAACGCGGTTAGCCTTAGTGACATCTGCATGCCACAAGTGATTGTTTCAGGGCATGCGCGGCGTGATTTGCAACGCTTGAAGGATTTTCTAAAAAATAAAAATGCACTGGCTACTAAAAAGGCCGCTGAAGTTTTGATCCGTGGTATTCGGCAGCAGCGGATACGTGATGCTTTACCGTCACGATGAGCTAACTGACAGAGTGGTGATACTGTCAGTTAAGCGCCAAAAAGAAGCCGGTTATCAAAGCCTTTAAGCCACCCTCTGAGATTTATCGGTGAGGGGAGCCATCATATTTGGGTAGCCAAAATTAGTGTATCGCTACACAGCAAAATGGCTACTCCGCCACCGTTGAAAGCAGCAGCCGCGTGTAAGGGTGCTGCGGTTGGTTGAAGATCTGTTCGACGGGTCCGGTTTCCACAATATCCCCGTCTTTCATCACCGCAATACGGTGGCTCATATGCTGCACGACGCCTAAATCGTGAGAAATGAACAGCATCGTCAGCCCCAGTTGGCGCTGCAACGCAACCAGTAAATCCAGCACTTGCGCCTGTGTAGTGACATCCAGTGCTGATACCGGTTCGTCACAGATCAGGATATCAGGATCTGAAGCCAGCGCCTGTGCGATAGAGACGCGCTGACGTTGCCCGCCAGATAAGGCGGTTGGACGTCGGGTCAGCAGATCCGGCGTCAAGCCGACATACTCCAGCAACGTCAGAATACGCCGCTGTTTTTCAGCGTCGCTCAGATCGCGACGCAAGCGTAGCGGCTGGCGCAGAATCTGGGCAATGGTAAATTGTGGATCGAACGAACTGAGTGGATCCTGTGTGATCGTCTGAATGCGTGCGCGTAACGGTCTGCGTTCGCGTTCCGTCAGCGCACTCCAGTCATTGCCCGCGAGTCGGACTTCACCGCTGTCCGGCTTTTGTAGCGCCAGAATGACTTTACCCAGCGTGGTTTTGCCTGAACCGGATTCCCCGACGATACCCAGCGTTTCACCCCGTTTGATCTGGAGAGAAACCTGGTTGACCGCCTGCATCCGGCTGCCGTCCGGTCGCTTGAACGACACGGCAATCTGATCCACCGTCAGGGCTATCGCGTCGGTGCTGGCATGATTCGCTGCCAGAGACGCGGCTGATGGCGCAATGCCGTTCTGTAACGGATCGACACCTGCCAGCCATTTGCCACGCGTAGAAGCGGTTGGGATCGCCGCCAGTAGCTTGCGGGTGTAGGGATGTGTCGGCGCTGACAGGAGCTGTCGTGCCTCGCCACCTTCTACCAACGAACCCTGTTGCATGACGATAACGCGATCCGCGACGTCTGCGACAACGGCAAGATCGTGAGTGATCAGCAGAACGCCATGCCCCGCCTTCGCCAATGCGGTGAAGACTTTTAGCACTTGTTTCTGCACCGTGGCATCCAGCGCCGTCGTGGGTTCATCGGCAATCAACAACTGTGGGCCTGCCGCTAATGCAGAAGCGATAAGCGCACGTTGACGCAGGCCGCCAGATAGCTCGTGTGGATACTGGGCTGCCCGATTCTCAGGATCGGGAATGCCTGCTTTTGTCAGGAGTTCGGCGACGCGAGCGGGAATTTGCTCGCGGGGTAACAGGCGGTGAGTCAGAATCGGTTCGGCGACCTCCTGCCCAATCTTGCGCAGCGGGTCGAGAGATACCAGTGCATCCTGTAAAACAAAGCCGATTTCACGACCGCGAATCGCTCGCCAGTCGCGATCGGTCAGATAGCGTAAATCACACAGGCTACCGTCATGGCGCGTAAGCTCAATCGCGTTTGCCTGCACATCGACGCCTTCGCCGGATAACCCCACCAGCGTGCGTGCGGTGACGGATTTTCCTGAGCCAGACTCACCGACCAGCGCCAGAATTTCTCCAGCATTCACCTGAAAAGAGAGGTTTTTAACCGAACGAATGGGGCCGAAAGGGCTAGGGAACGTGACGCTCAGGCCATCTACGCGCAGCAGCGGTGTCTTCGCCGGTGTATCTGAAGAGGAATGAGGAAGTGTATTCAGGCTCATCGTGCCTCTCCTTTGGCCAAAATAGCCTGTAAACGACGCCCCAGCAGTGTAATGGAAATCACCGACAGCGCCACAACGCTGGCAGGCAGCAGGCTGACCCACGGTGCGATATCAAGAAAGTTACGACCGTCGGCCAGTAGCGCGCCCCATTCGGCGGTCGGAGGAACGACGCCCAGCCCCAGAAAGCTCAGCGCAGAGGCGGATAGTACCGCGTGACCGACGCCAATGGTGGCGACAATCAGCAGTGGGCGCAGCGTATTGGGGATGATATGGCGAAAAACGATATATAGCGGGTGTTCGCCCAGCGCAATCGCATGTTCAACATAGCCAGATAGTCTGACTTGCAGCACCTGGGAGCGGATCAAACGCGCATAGCCAGCAATCCCCGCCAGACCGACAGCCAACATGGTGTTTTCCGGGCCACGTCCCAGCACGGCGATCACCAGCAGCGCCAACAGCAGATCGGGAAACGCCAGCATGATGTCCAGCAGACGAACCAGAAGCTGACGAATGCGCAGCGGTGCAAGCACTGACAGCGTACCAAACAACACACCGCCGAAGCAGGCGATTAGCATTGCACCGACGCCAATGCCCAGCGACAGCGAGGTGCCGTGAACGATGCGGGCAAAAATGTCGCGCCCGAGTTGATCGGTGCCGAACCAGTACGTGGAGTTTGGCGACTGGAATACTGCCCCCATATCCATTTCATCTGCGGTGCGGCTGGTAAACAGCGACGGAAAAAAGACCGCCAGCGCCAGCAGGAAAACAAGTGCGGCAGGCAATAGCGTTGCTGTACTCAGCCACGGGCTGCGATAGGTTTTTCGTGATGGTATTTGCGTGAAGGGCATCGGTTCACTACTCATGGGCGCTCGCCTTCTTGCGTAAGCGGGGATCGATGAGGAGGTACAGCGCATCCACCAGCAGATTGATGACGACGAACAGGAAGGCAGACAGCATCACGACGCCCAGCACCAGCGGCATGTCGCGGTTTTCAATTGCGCTTAGCGTGACCTGTCCAATACCTGCGCGACCAAACACGGTTTCGGTGAGCACGGAGCCACCGAGTACGCTTGCCAGCAACGTACCCGTCAGCGTTGAGGCTGCCAGCGCCGCGTGGCGTAAACCGTGTCGGAAACGTAGTCGGATTTCGCTGACGCCGCGTGTGCGCACGGTTAACGAGAACGGCTGGGATAGCGCATCTTCCAAACCGTCGCGCAGTACCTGGCTCAGAATGGCGGCAATCGGCAAACCGAGGGTGATAACGGGTAGCACCAGCGACATAAAACCGTCGTTGCCAGTAACTGGAAACCATTGCAGGCGAAAGCTGAACAAGCTTAATAGCACGATACCAATCCAGTAGACCGGGGTGCTAAGCAGCGTCAACTCTAGCCACGATACAGCGGTACGCAGTGCACCATAGCGGCCTGCGGTAAGCAGCGCGCTAGTAATGGCGAGAAACAAAGCGAGTATCAGGCCACCAATCGCCAGCGGCAGGGTTTCATGCATAGCATCGCTAATGACGCTGCCGACCGGCAGACGATAGAGATAGCTGACGCCAAAATCGCCCTGTAGCGCTTGCCCACAGTAGCGCAGATATTGCACCCACAGCGGCTGATCGAGCCCAAATTGCTTGATGAGTACCGCGCGATAGGCTTCATCCACCACATTATCGCCGCCGCTGAGAATAGCGACCGGATCGCCGGGGATCAGTTTGACGGCAATAAACGTCAATGTGGCTGCGCCCCAGAGCACAGCCAGAATGGTGAGTAGACGTTTGCCTAGCGCGTACAGGTTAACGTTTAATCCAGACATCATAGAAGTTCGGTTTTGCGTTGGTAGCCCAGCTTATGCCCTGTACCTGTTTGGACAGGCCGAGTTGATAGGCTGGAACGTACAGAGGAACCACATATGCCTGATCGATAACCTCGTTTTGTATCTCGGTGTAGAGCTGTTTACGTTCTGCTTCACCCGCGCCGATGGCTTTTCTCAGTTTGTCATTCAACACGCTGATACGGGTAAAGTTGTTGCCGTTCGGTGGAGCATAGGCCGAATCGAACACAGTACGTAGAATGTCCGGCTCCGCACGCACGAAGAAGTTAGACGCAATGTCGTATTCGTTAGCGTTGGTACGCGTGGTGAATTCACCTGCATCGACCGGTGTTAACTGGACGTCAAAGCCTGCCTGTTTCACCTGGAATTGCACGGCCTGGAACAATGCTACGTCTGCTGCTTCCACATTGGTGGAGGCATAGACGAAGCTGACGCTCAGACGTTTGCCATCTTTGGTGCGGTAGCCAGCGCTGTCTTTCTGTTTCCAGCCTGCGTTATCCAGCAGTTCATTAGCCTTTTTCACATCGAAGCCCCAGCGTGACGCGACGCTCGGATCGTAGTACAGCGTGGCTGGGCCGAGAACGTTATCGGCGGCTTTCAGCGTACCGAAGAAGGCGACTTTTACCGCTGCGTTGGTATCCACGGCGCTCTGGAATGCCTTACGCACCGCGACATCCTGGAACGGGCCTTTGGTGGTGTTGAGATAAAGTACCCGGTTAACGCCAGGGTTCTCATAGGTAATGACTTCCAGTTTCGGATTGCGTTTCACCGTCGGGAAATTGGCGGGTGGCACGGCGTCAATCGCCTGGATTTGGCCGCTGCTCAGTGCGCCAAGACGAACGGAGGCTTCCGGCAGATATTTGAACACCAAACCATCGAGATAGGCTGGACCAGTATGTTTGGCATAGCCCGGACCCCAGTTGTAATCAGGGCGTTTCGTCAGTTTGCTGCCGCTGCCTTTCACAAAGGAATCAAGAATAAACGGCCCAGAACCCACCACGGTATTGCTGGTGTTTGGCGTGTTCTTTAGATAAGTCGGCGACTGAATGCCCAGATACGGCAGGCTCAGCCCCTGTAACAGTGGCGCAAACGCCGAGCTGTAGTGGATAACCACCGTATAGGCATCCGGCGTTGAAATCTTGTCGATAGGGCCTAACAGTGATTTAGCGTAGCTGGAGGTGGTTTTCGGATCGAGAATACGCTCGAGATTGTATTTCACCGCTTCTGCATCGAGTTTGGTGCCGTCGCTAAACGTGACATCTTTACGCAAGTGGAAGGTGTATTCGGTGTTGTCTTCGTTAATTTTCCAGCTTTCAGCCAGCCAAGGCGTAAAACGGTTATCTTCAGCCTGTCCTACCAGTGAATCCACCACGTTGCGGGAGATCAGCGCCGTTACACCATAAGCCGTAATGTGTGGGTCGATAATCGGCGTATCGCTACCCAGACCTACATTCAGAATACCGCCAGACACTGGTTTTTCACTGCTTTGTGCTGCGTAAGCACCGGGATTGAGTGCGAAAAGCAGCGAGAGGATGCCTGCTGCGAGGGTCGTAACTTGCTGGTGATTTTTTTCCATTCCCTGTGTCCTTTACGATGACATGAGGCCATACACGGCGGTCTTTTCGCTACTCTAGAGGGGGGGCTTATGCATGTAAAAGAATAAAAATTGATTTTCAATTCCATAAAAATATATATGCAGAAGGCGCTTGGCAGAAACGCTTTACTTCATTGATGTGATTTTACTGGCTACGCGGTGGGGCATTCTTTGTCACTGGGGCGTGAGTGATGCAAGGCGAGAGTATGAGTTACTGAACTGTTATTATTTCACAAATAAATAACCAGGCTATTTATTATCGACCCTTTATTGATGCGTTATTATTCGTTTGTCTCTCGAGAAATATACATTTCGTATACGTTATAGAATCTGGTTTTTCAATTATTGAATAAAAGTTTCACAAAAAAGCAACTCATAATTTCTTATTGTCATTTTATAAAATTTAAAACTGCATTCCTAATAACAAAATATACTAGAGAAATTATCCGATATACCAATTAACATCTTTATAAGTACATAATACCTATGTAAGAATATAATCTTTAATGGTTAGATTGGTAAAAAAATGAACTTTTTTGAACAAACATCTCCATCTCGGAGACGCTATGGATTAGCTGCTTTTATTGGTTTGATTGCAGGTATTGTTTCATCTTTCGTCAAGTGGGGCGCAGAAAATCCGCTTCCTCCACGTAGCCCTACTGATATGTTTAGCGGTGCTTGTGCACCTGAATCACTGATTAGAGCTGCCGAACAAATTGATTGTTCTCGTAATTTCCTTAATCCTCCTTACATCTTCTTACGCGATTGGCTTGGTGTCGTTGACCCTAATGCGGCTGTTTATACCTTTGCTGGCCATGTATTCAATTGGGTCGGTGTGACGCATATTATTTTCTCTATTGTTTTTGCTGTAGGTTACTGCGTTGTTGCAGAAGTATTTCCTAAAATAAAATTATGGCAAGGTCTGTTGGCTGGTGCGCTGGCTCAATTATTTGTCCATATGATTTCATTCCCATTGATGGGCCTGACTCCCTCTCTGTTTGTTCTTCCTTGGTACGAACATGTATCAGAAATCGTGGGTCATCTAATTTGGTTCTGGTCTATTGAGATTATTCGTCGTGATTTGCGTAATCGTATGACTCACGAACCTGATCCTGAAATTCCTTTGGGTGCTTCACGATAACGCGTGATTTTATTTTAGAGATATAACATATTTCGATGCTTATTCTTTTCTAAGAATAAGTTCGTAGTAAAAGTCGAAGTTTATTCCAGAACGCCTTGAGAATTCCTCAGGGCGTTTTGACTTTATAGCCATAATATACTGATTTTACTCACGAAAAATAACTACTTGCACCATGCAGCTTGCATGGCGAGAAGGGTGCCCGACGGGGAAATGATGGATTCAGATAGCAAATGTCATCTATTCAGCCTCTTCTTGCCAAACATCCTCATATCCAGCCCGATCGATGATGAATTTTGTCCCTTCGGGTAAAAATAGATACCGTACGACTTCAGGTAATGTTTCTTCCAAGTGGCTCGTGTGAAGGGCCTGGTAAAAGTTGCTCTCGGCTGAATACTCGCCACAATGTATAAACCAGCTTATCGTGCCATTTTCCGGTAATGAGATCCGGGTTCCGTAAATAGGCGAGCGCTGTAAGGTATCTAGAGCAATCGCGACCATTTCCTCTGGGGGATGTAGCGGCAATTGGTACTTATCGCAGGTCTGTTTTTGTCGTGCGCTGGGTAGAGTTTGAACCGCTTTTGGCATGGTTTAATCCACTGTGGTTTTTGATGCATTCCGAGATTCCCGCAATGCGTGATTTCACTTGAGGGGCTGGCTGAATAGCATTTAGCTATCTAGCCACCAATTTAAAAGCGTTTCATCTTCATCGTCGTCAATGTTCTTATAAATATTGGAAAAGTACCATTCGATGCCTGTTTTTTCGCGAAAGGCGTCGAAAACATCGGCAATCTTATCCATCCCATTCCTTGCCGGAACGGCCAATGTCAAATTTCCCTCAAATCTGCCGTCTAATGTTCCGTTCAGTTGGCTAACTACATCATTCTCTAAACAGGTGATATTTTCAGGTGAGAGCTCATCGGCATAAATATGAATGCAAAAATTACCGCCTCTTTTCAGTACTTCCGGGTGCGCATGCTTGTCTTTAATTCGGAAGACATCCCCGCGCGCTAAATTTAGTGTCAGACCGGGAGATGACAATAATTCGTAAGTATCTTTCTCGATTTCTCGGACAGGGAGTTGTTCAAAAACAGGTCCATCATCGTTATTCGCTACATATACATGAACTAACATAGGTGGGTATTACCAATATTTGAGTCAGTGACTAAAATGATATCCCGATGTTAGCCCAAAAACACGGATTCGTATCTCAGAACCCTGCCTCAATATTCTTGCCATACTGGATACGACATTTTTTACTTAAATAGGCCTGTAAACAGGCAGAGGCATAGCATTGCAAATCCCTTGGGGAAAGCCCGTGTAGTGCGGTAGAAACGTCTGACATCCTCATGTTCCTCAATGTGTTAACGTATTTTTTCGTCCGTACTTTGATGTTATTGCCATCGCGTTCGATAATTGTCTGATGGCATCGAACGCGATGATGCAATGCTTAAGTGGCCATTCCCAAGCCGACAATATTCGCCGCCAGAATAATCACCAGGCAGCCCAGAACCAGCATGCGCACGGGCTTTTGTCCCACGGCCTTCCATTCTTTAAATAGCAAACCGACGATGCCACCGCACAGCACGTAGAAGCTCATATGCAGCATCCAACTGATATAGGTGTAATCTGCCGGAATGTTGGCGTGCCCCCAAGCATAGAAGAAGAACTGCAAATACCACATGACGCCGCCCAGAATGGCGAAGAGCGCATTGGCAATCAGTAACGGCTTAGCCTGCGACAGGTCGGCTTTCAACGAGATCTCCTTGCAGGTTGCCAAACGGATGAAGCAGAAGCCCAGATTGACGATGGCGCCACCGCCCATGATCACCACGTAGCCGGGGAGGGCAACATATAGCGAGTTAATCCCCAGCGCCTGTGCGGCGGAGTGCATCGGTTTGGCTGCGTCCATCGCAAAGGACATACCCGCGGAGAAGATCCCGCACATCACAGCCAGAATCAGCCCTTTTTTCAGGTTGAACTCCTCGGCGCGAATACCGAGTGCGCGCTCTTTCAGTATGCCGGCGTAGCTGACAATCGCGACGCCGATGACTGCGACTAGTACGCCGAGTAGCGTCATTTGGCCACCTGCCGAGCCAAACAGAACCGAGAATTTGCCTTGCAGGACGGGCGTCATCAACGTACCGATAATCAGCGTCACGCCGATAGCGATACCGATGCCCATCGACATGCCGAGGTAGCGCATCGTCAGGCCGTAGTTGATATTGCCGATGCCCCACATGGCACCGAAGAGAAAGACAGGGAGTAGGGTTGCTATATCGAATGCACCGTAATAGCGCCAAAAATCAGGAAGTATCCACCAACTGATGCTCCAGGGCAGGATAATCCACGAGAAAAACCCGCCGAGTGACCACATGGTTTCCCACGACCAGTTCTTGACCTGCTTAAATGGTGCATAGAAGCAGGCTGCGCTAGCCGCGCCGATGAAATGCCAGAAAATACCAAGAAGAATAGGATTGCTCATGCGTAACCCCTTGTTTTTACTTTGTAGTAAGCCTGTATTCGGCTCTGAATGTAGAGTGCAGTGTATGAGTGTTGCCAGACTTGCTGGCGCTAGACAGTGTAGGGAGGTGAAAAAATGCGCACCTTCAGCTGCATGCCACGAGGGAGAGAGGAACGGCATCGGGTTGAAGATGAGAGCTGGCAGGATCACAAAACGTGGAATTCATCTCTGTGGAGGCGATAGGGTATAACATTCCGCAAATGGTGCATTCTGTTCAAGAATTGATTAACACCACCGCAGGGCTTTTCGCTATTATTTCCCTCTTTTCCTTCTGCATATAGTGAGTTATGGAACGTTTTATTGAGAATCTGATGTATTCATCGCGCTGGCTGCTTGCCCCTGTTTATCTCGGGTTGTCACTGGGGTTGCTGGCACTGGCGATCAAGTTTTTCCAGGAGGTGTTCCACGTCCTGCCCAACATTCTGGATATCGCTGAAGCAGATTTGGTGCTGGTACTGCTGTCGCTGATCGATATGACGCTGGTCGGCGGATTGCTGGTGATGGTGATGCTGTCCGGTTACGAGAATTTTGTGTCTGCATTAGATATCACTGATGGCAGAGAAAAATTGAATTGGCTCGGTAAGATGGACTCCGGTTCGCTGAAAAACAAAGTCGCCGCTTCGATTGTCGCGATCTCGTCGATCCATCTGCTGCGTGTGTTCATGGATGCTCGTAATATCCCGGATAACAAGCTGATGTGGTATGTGATTATCCATTTGACGTTTGTGCTGTCTGCGCTCGTCATGGGCTATCTGGATCGCATGTCGCGTTACGAAAAAAGTAAAGCGGCATAATTTACTTTAAAAACGTCGTCGGAAAACGTGATCCGTGTTTGCTCGAGTACGTAGCGGCAAGCATTTTTAGGGAAGAGTCAGGTCTATGTTGCCCAATATATCTACCAAAGTATCAAACACTAGACGAACTCGTGCTGGCACTGGGCCTGCCTGTGGTCGATAGACATGAAGAGGCCAGGGATCCGGCATATCATCATTAAGCAAGGCAACAAGATGCCCCGTACGCAAATACGGGGCTGCGATTATCCCTGACAATTGTCCTATCCCAATGCCTGACAAAACGGCCGCACACTCCGCCTCAAGATCGTCGACGACAACCACGGGCCTTGATAGTGACAGAAGACGTCCATCGCTGAATAACCAAGGCCACGGTCGTCCGGTACGACGATCGAGTAACGCGGTAGTCGGTAGTTTTTCAAGCTCATCAATATGCTTCGGTGTACCAATGCGGGCAAGTAATGCTGGTGTGGCTACCACATAAAAAGGCACTTTTTTTACCGCTTTGGCGACCCAGCGATTATCACGCGTCGGGCCCATCCGTATGCCGATGTCAATTTGTTGATTGACGGTATCTGCCCATTCCTCCGATAGCCGTAAATCAAGGAGTAAGCCTGGGAAATCCGCTAAGCGTTGACTCAGCATTGGCATTACCACATCACGTATAATAAAAGGCGGTGCAGTGATTCGTACTACGCCTGCATATTCAGACAGCTGTCTGCGATTGGTGCGTTGAAATAGACCATCGACGCCTGATACCGCCTGCTGAGCATTGTTGACAAACCTTTCACCGAAATTTGTCAATTGCACCCCTCTGGTATTGCGGTGAAATAGCACTTCTCCAAGTTCGTCTTCCAGGCATTGGATACCCCGCGTGATCGCTTGTGCGGATACCCCTAGTTTTTTTGCCGCATCACGAAAATTGTGGCTCGAGGCTGCTGTAGTAAAGATGCGCAGTATTTCCAGGCGGTTCATATTTCCTCCTCTTCATACCCACACTATTCCTTGATTTGGAATAATGAAATCCAGAAATATCAATTTACGGAATGCTAACGAGAACTCCACAATTTATTTTACAGAAACGAGCCGATTTACTCTTTCAAGTAAGCCCGTTCGTGAGCTACCAGCCCAAAGTTTGCAAGGTGTTGAGCTCGATACACCGGATACCTCGACCTCACGGTGGGGATGCCCGAAATTCTAACGATTACCCATTAATCTTGAGATGAACCAATGATAAGAATGGCGTTATTAACAGCGGTGTTGGCTACTAGCCTGATTTCTGTTTGTGCACAGGCACAGACCCCTGCGCCGCAAGTTGCTGGTAACCCTGATGCGTTATTCACCAGTCCAGACCCGGTATTGAATGCGAATAAGCAAGTCGTTTATCGGATTCTGCGGGATTTGCTTGATGCTGGGCAGTGGGACAAAGCTGATGAACTCCTCTCGGAGGAGTATCTACAGCACAACCCGAATGCGCAGAGTGGTCGTGCTGCTGTCGTTGATTATTTTACCAAAGTCCTCAAGGTCAAACCTCGCCCGACCCCTGAGCGGCTTAACATGAAAGTCATTGCAGTACTTGCCGAAGGGGATTTAGTGACGGTGCTTTATCCTCGGACGGTTAGCGATCCTAACGCGCCTGGCGGCACTTATATGACAACGTGGTACGACACCTGGCGGATTAAGGGCGGCAAGGCTGTAGAACACTGGGATCCTGCATTACTCGGTGAGGCACCCGATTTACGTTAAGAAAGGCTAAATGATGGGAATATTTCGCGGCTAACACAACATGAGAGGTATCGGAGATGGAACGCAGAGAGTTTCTGAGATTAGCGGCTGGTGGGGCAGCCCTTGTTGCCACGGGTTCAGTATTATCACAATCGGGTCAAGCACTAGGCGACGTAGCGAGCTTTAAGCCTGAAACCGTACAAGGAAGCGTACTCCCTACTCGGGGTAAAATCACCAAAACATCGTTACCCCTCAATGCTGCTGACCAGGGTGTTCGTTACCGAACGCCAGTTCGTTTTGGCATGGGGGGGACACAGATTGGTAATATTTTTGCGCCGATCAGCGATGCACAAGCTCAGGCAACGTTGCAGGCTGCCTGGGATGGCGGGGTTCGTTACTACGATACGTCGCCTTTCTATGGACATGGCCTTTCAGAACATAGACTCGGTGCATTTCTGCGCGATAAACCGCGCGATCAGTACCTTATCTCGACTAAAGTCGGGCGGGTATTCCATCCCAGTCGAGAAGCATTGCCAGCATCGTTGTGGGCGGACAAACTCAACTTTTCCTATGAGTATGATTACACCGCGGCAGGAACAAGACGCTCTATTGAAGATAGTCTCCAACGTTTGGGGCTCTCCAGTATTGATATCGTCTACATTCACGATCTCGGTCCAGAGAACACAGAACTCTCCCAGCCCTGGACAACCGCCTTCGACACCGCTCGCCTCGGTGCAATGGCCGAATTGGAGAAACTTCGTAAGGAAGGGGTGATAAAGGCCTGGGGGTTTGGCATTAATCATCCCGATGCCGCTACGATGGCGGCGGCTTTAGAGGGGCCGACACCCGATATTGTACTGTTAGCCTGTCAGTACAGTATCATTGACCATGAAGATACCCTGATGAAAACGTTCCCGATTTTGGCTAAAAAAGGGATTACCGTTACGGTTGGCACACCACTCAATGATGGATTCCTGGGCGGACGGAATCGTTATCATTTCAGTACGCAATTGCCGCCAGGTGTCGTTGAGAAGCGCGCGCATTTGGCAAAAATTGCTGACCGGCATGGTGTGGATATCAGAACCGCTGCACTTCAGTTTGCCGCCGCGCCTTCTATTGTTTCTGCCATTATTCCTGGTGCCCGTGCTCCCGCACAGGTGAAAGCGAATATTCAATCAATGAAAGTGGGTATCCCGCAGGCATTCTGGGATGAGTTACGTGAGCAGAAGTTGATTTCTAGGGACGCCCCGATTCCCACATAAGGTATTCATTTTTAACCCGCTCGAAAGTCGTTATCGTTGCCAATCCTTTTGAGCTGGTTTTTTACCGATCAGATACAGGATGTTTTTATCGAACTGTATCAACACGATGTGCCGCACGGTTTGCATAGCCAGAAGAAAGAACAGATCCTATTGTTAACGAAGTGATTTCATCAACGCGCTTTGTCTAATGGAGGATATTATGCCGCAAACCGATCGTATTAACCGTCGTGTGGTTTTGGCTCAACGCCCGCACGGCGCGCCGACCCAAGATAATTTTCGTCTGGAACAGCAGGCTGTCCCATCAATCAATACGGGGCAAGTGCTGTTGCGTACCGTGTTTCTTTCCCTCGATCCCTACATGCGTGGCCGCATGAGCGATGCCCCTTCTTATGCCAAACCGGTCGAACTGAATGACGTGATGGTCGGTGGAACCATCAGCCGGGTGGTTGAGTCAAAACACTCGGATTATCAGGTGGGCGATTGGGTGCTGTCCTACAGCGGCTGGCAGGATTACGCACTTTCTGACGGTAAAGGATTAACCAATCTGGGGCAGTCGCCTACCAATCCTTCCTATGCGCTGGGTATTCTGGGTATGCCGGGCTTCACTGCCTATATGGGGCTGACGGATATCGGCCAGCCGAAAGCCGGTGAAACGCTGGTGGTGGCTGCTGCGACGGGGCCAGTCGGCGCGACGGTCGGCCAGGTCGGGAAACTGAAAGGCTGCCGGGTTGTCGGTGTGGCCGGTGGGGCGGAGAAATGCCGCTACGCGGTTGAGGTTCTTGGGTTTGACGTGTGTCTCGACCACCGGGCGGATGATTTTGCTGAACAGCTAAAGCAAGCCTGCCCGCAGGGCATCGATATCTATTTTGAAAACGTCGGCGGGAAAGTCTTTGACGCGGTATTACCGTTGCTGAATACCTCGGCGCGTATTCCGGTGTGCGGATTGGTCTCTGGCTACAATGCCACAGGATTGCCCGATGGCCCAGACCGCTTACCGCTGCTGGCGGGTACGATCCTGAAGAAGCGTATTCGCATGCAGGGGTTCATCATCTTTGATGATTATGGTCATCGCTTTGACGAATTCTGGAAAGAGGTTTCGCCTTGGGTCGCGCAAGGCAAGATTAAATATCGGGAAGAAATTGTCGACGGTCTGGAAAATGCCCCGGAAGCCTTTATCGGTCTGTTACATGGTCGCAACTTCGGTAAGTTGGTGGTCAGAATCGGGCCGGATGCATAGTAACGGAAGCGCACTTGCGTTGACGGAAAGAGAGTTGGCGTAAAAATTGCCTGATCCCCTGTGTCATCGTTGCGGGGGAGAAGGTCAATGCATCCTGATTCTGCGTCGTTTCGCGTGCGGCCGTTGCAGCCGTGGTTTGTTATCAATGCGGCAGAAGATTACCTGAAGAAAAGCATCAGTCAGTCACCTATTGCCCATTTTTACAGTTTCACGGTCGATCGGGCTGAAGCGATGACGTTGGCTGTGCCGGACGGCAGCGTCGATCTCCTGCTGCACTGTTGTCTTGATGCCCCAAGTGGACGCGTTTGCGGCAGTACCGCATCGGCGCAGATTACCCGGCTGATGCCGGGAGAACGCTATTTTGGTGTGCGTTTTATGCCGGGGATCATGCCCGCTTTTCTCGACCTGTCTCCAGGGGAACTTGCAGGTCAGGAGATCCCTTTTGATGAGGTCGCGCCTGATACGCCACGCCTGCTGAGACGGTTGGTGAATAGCCATGACTTTAACGAGCAGGTCAGTTTGTTTCTGCACTACTTTTCCTACTGGACGAACCGCTCGGCACCGCCGCTGTTGCTGCAAATTATCGACCTGATAATGGCGCACGATGGAAAAATCAGGGTTGATGAACTGGAACGCAAAACGCTCTATTCCGCGCGCTACATTCACCGTTTGTTTCATGATAACTGCGGTATGTCGCCCAAAACATTCTGCCGCACGATTCGTTTCCAGCGAGCGCTTGCACTGCTCAATCAGGGCAATATCGACAGTTTGACCTCGCTGGCACAGCGTCTTGAATACGCCGATCAGTCGCATTTTTTCCGTGAATTCAAAGCGTTTACCTCCTGTTCTCCGCAGCATTATCTGGCTCGACTACAGGCTGTTCGCTACCAGCATCGTATTCGCCAGTGCTGAATTCATCTTTGATGATCTTCACGCAAAGACATCTCTCATCCTGCGCTGTTTTTTTTGGGGCAGTGTGCACCAAAAAGGCGCTATCGCTGCACTCTGGTGTGTGCCGATTTATTCTATTTTCTCCATCTTCCTCCTTGCTATAAACGCTTCATACCGTGCGCTATCGCACATTTCTCTTATGAACGTTGTGAGGCTTTTTATGGCACAGGCAAAAGACATCGTACCGGGTTTTTACACCATTGATGACGCGATCGCACTGGATGGCGAGACCACTCGTGCACTGCAATTAACCCACCTGAACCGCATGCGCTCTCTGGATGGCCATGCCAAATACTTTGTTCGAGCGGAAGGCAGCACCTTTATTGATGACAAAGGTGAAAAGCATTTGGACATGATTGGCGCAGTCGGGGTGGTGACTGTCGGCAACAACAATGAATTCGTGTGGTCCTGTTTGCAGAAGTGTTTCGATAACCGTCTCTTCATGATGGGGGCGATTTCCTATCACAACGTGGCAGCGGCGCTGGCGCACAACATGGCGCTGCTTTCTCCACAGGGAAAGCTGACCAAAATGGGCACGGCGACCGGAGGGGCGGAGGCGATCGAAGGGATGATCAAACTGGTCAAACTCGGTACCCGACATAAAACACACAAGACCCACCTGTTAGCGACGCTTGGCGCGTTTCACGGTAAGACGTCTGGCGCGGTGTCGCTCGGTGGCAAGGATAAATGGCGTGCGGGGCAGCAGCCGACATTAGGCAATATCGATCATGTTGCCTACGGTTCTGTTGCTGAGCTGGAAAGTGCGCTGGCGACAGGAAAATACAAGGCGTTCGTGGTGGAACCGATTCAGGGGGAAGGTGGCATTATCGTGCCTCCTGCGGGTTACCTGAAGGCGGCACGCGAACTGTGCGATCGCTATGACACGCTGCTGGTGCTGGACGAAATTCAGTGTGGAGCGGCGCGCACCGGTAAGTTCTGGTGTTGTGAACATGATGATGTGGTGCCGGATTGTATCGTTTTCGCCAAAGGGTTGTCCGGCGGGCTGGTGCCGTTTGGCGGCTATCTCTGTACGGAAGTTTTGTATGAAGCGGCATATGGCACCATCGAAACCTGCTATCACCATACCGCCACCTATCAGGAAAATACTCTGAGTGCGGCGGCGGCGCTGGGTTCCTTACAGTTCATCATCGAACACGATCTCTGCGGTATGGCGGAACGTAAAGGCGCGTTAATGATGCAGCGGCTATATGAAATTCAGGCGCGCCACCCGCAGGTGATCAAAGAAGTACGCGGCAAAGGGCTGATGATCGGCATTGAGTTTGGTCGTTTACCGGAGGCGCTGCACGCCAGCATGGGCGAATACTATTCTGCGGCGATCGCCGGTCTGCTGGTCGAAAAATGGCGTATTCAGGTGAATTTCACCATCAATAACCTGGCGGTGTTTCGCTTCCTACCGCCGCTGACGATTAGCGAAGAAGAGCTCGATTATGCGCTGAATGCGTTTGAATCCGCCCTGAACAGCGTGGTTGAGCAGGCTGAGCAGGCCAATGCGTCTGTCATGACGGCGTGAGGAAGCAGCAATGACATTTACTTATTCACAGCCGGTAAAACTGTGTATCGGCAGAGGTGAAGTTGCCCGAGTGGGCGAAGAAGTGGCGCTGTTGGGGAATAGCGTTCTGTTGGTGACGGGAAAAACCAGCTGTCGCCAAACCGGGTTACTGACGCGTCTGACCGACCTGTTGACGCAGTGCGGTGTGCACTGGGTGTTATTCGACAGCATTGAAGCCAACCCGCTTACCACGACGGTGGATGACGGTGCTGCGCTAGCGCGCGAGCAGCAGTGTGATGTCGTGCTTGGTGTGGGGGGCGGCAGCGTGATGGATGCCGCCAAAGGCATCGCGTTTATGGCATGTAATTCGGGGAAACTACTGGACTGTCTGTCTCAACCACCGACACCTGCTACAACGTTGCCGCTGGTCTTGGTGACCACGACGGCGGGGACGGGAAGTGAAGGCAACTGTGTCGCTGTCTTCACCAACCCTGAAACCCACGATAAACCCGCATTTTTCTCACCCGCGCTGTACGCCCGGACGGCAATTGTCGATCCGACGCTGATGGTTACGCAGTCATCTCGCATGGTGGCGGCAACAGGTTTTGATGCACTCAGCCATAACATCGAAGCGCGGGTTGGCAAGTTCTGTAACCCGATGACGGAAATCATGACTGAGCGCGCTATTCGGCTGCTGACTACGTATCTACCGCGTGTCTGCCGGGATGTGACCGATCTGGATGCCTGGGATCAGGTGTGTTGGGCGAATACGCTTGGCGGGATGGCGATTGGGATGTCGGCGTGCGGGCTGCCGCATGCGATGGAACACCCGCTGAGTGGGCTGTACAACATCACACATGGCGAAGGGCTTGCTGCGTTATATCCCGAACTGATGCGTTTTTCCTGTTCTGAAAATGTCGCGGGGTTTGCTGCCGTTACCTGTGCGATGAGCGATAGCGTGACGCATCTTAATGACACGGAGCGGGCGAGACACAGCGTCTATCTGGTACAGCGTTTTCTGGAAAATATCGGGCTGACGTTTACGCTGCGCGATCTCGGCGTGCGTGAGCAAGATATTCCCTGGCTGGCGGACAACTGCGTGCAGACGATGGGAGTGAGCCTGGAGCAGAATCCACGCAGTGCCTCACGTCAGGACATCGAAGGGCTGTATCGCACCTGCCTGTAAGGTGGCGCGGCGGCAAGGAATTTACCATCGACCTGATTGCGCGACATCACGCTATCTGGTTCGTTTTGTGTATCCGGGGGCAAGATGAATACTCATCAATTGAAAAAGAACAGCCTGGGGCTGTGGTCGTTGGTCTTCTTTGTTGTGGCTGCTGCTTCGCCGCTAACTGGCGTGGTCGGTGGCCTGCCGGTTGCGATCTCCGCAGGCAACGGTGCGGGGATTCCGGCTGTGTACCTAATGGCTGGTGGCATACTGCTGATTTTCTCTTTTGGTTATATTGCCATGAGCCGCTATGTGACGAACGCTGGCGCATTTTACAGCTACATCACGCTAGGGTTGGGACGTCGTGCGGGGTTTAGCGCCGTATCTGTCGCGCTGTTGGCCTATTTCGCCATTCAGATCGCGGTGGTTGCGATGTTTGGTTTCTTTAGCAGTATGTATCTACAGGAACATCTCGGTATTGAACTACCATGGTGGCTTTACAGCGTGATGATGTTGCTGCTGATGTGCCTGTTGGGGATTGAGAGTGTGGAGGTCGGCGGGCGCGTGCTCGGCGTACTGATGCTGATGGAAGTGGGCATCATGCTGGTGGTGGATATTGCGGTGCTGCTGTCCCACGATACGCCATCCCTCACGCTGGAGGCGTTTTCGCCCAGTGTGATTAATCAGGGAAGCATTGGCATTGCGCTGATTTTCAGTATCGCTGCTTTCATCGGGTTTGAATCAACGGCGATCTACGGCGAAGAGTGCCGCAATCCTGAAAAAACCATACCTCGGGCGACGCTGGCTGCGGTTATCTTGATTATGCTGTTCTTTGCCTTCACCAGTTGGATGATGGTGCAAGCCTATGGGGTGGATCAGGTACAGCAACAGGCGATCAACGATCCCGGACGTTTTATCTTAAATGTATCGACCGCGCTGGTGGGGAAATGGTCTGAGCAGATGATATCGCTGCTGTTGATCACCAGTCTGTTCGCCGCGGCGCAGGCGTTTCACAACAACATCTCACGCTATCTGTTTAGTATCGGGCGTGATGGTGTGCTGTCCTCCAGGTTGGCGCTGGTCAGTAAAAGTAAAGGTACGCCTTACGTGGCGAGCATTGTGCAGACGGTCTTTGTGCTGGCCGTGTTGGGTGCGATGGTGGTGGCGGATCTTGATCCGATGATGCAGATCTTCGCGTTGGGATCGGCGATCGCGACGATGGCGATCCTGCTGCTTCAGGTTGGTGTTTCGCTGGCGGTTATTCGCTTCTTCCAACGTGAAACGCAGCATCCGGTCTCGGCATGGAGTCGTCTGTGGGCACCGATTATCTCGACGGTGGCTATGCTCTCGGCATTGATTATGGTCGTCAGAAACGTTGATGTACTGAGTGGCTCATCCTCCCAGCTTGTTTCTCTATTGCCTTGGGGTGTATTCGGTATTGCCGTATTGGGCTATTTGTCCGCCAGCCGTATGCGCATCCCATCACCGCAGGGAAATATGCAGTAAATTCCACTGTAACCAACCGGACTTATGAGGGGGATATGAGTCCGGTTTGTTGGTGAGTGTTTTTTTAAATGATCAGCAGAAATTAAATCGGATATAAAAACTCCATAAATAATAAAATAAAATTATAATGTAAGTGATGATTCTAGCTATGCTCTTTTTGACAAAAAAGAAAGGGATAGATAGCGGGATGATAATAAACGCAAAGAATCCATCGGAATCACCTTCAGGTATCTCACAGAGGTTTCTTATTTCTACCCCATCAACCATCCCTTCATAATCTCTGATTGATGTGATCAGTATGATCAGAGCGCAGAGAATTGAATAAATATAAAAACAGAGGCTAAAGAGTAATGTATTTACGTTTCTCATCGTGTTTTATCTGTGCGGGCAGAGGCTAACTCGCGTATAGAAACGGTATGAATGATATATAAGGATAGCAAGATAGGTGACGATTCTGGGAGGCGTCCTTTTCACCAGAAGAAAAGGGATAGATAAAGGAACAATGATAAAAATGAGAAAACCATCGGCATCTGCTCTTGGCACTTCACAGAAGCTGTCAAGCGAACCGTCATCCAGCATCCATTCATATTCGATGGTAGAAAAAGCGTTGATTAAAAAAAGGCATAAGGCAGAATAAGCATAAAAATAGACATTATAGATATAGTTTTTTTGAAACATGCTTTAAAATTCCTTTTTTAATCTTTATGGAAAATAAATAAAATCCACTGTCTAATAAATGAGGCATCTATTGTTTTATCTACATAATCGGGCACATGCTAATTCTCGTATAAAAACTGTCTGAATGATATATGAGAATGATGAGATAGGTAATAATCTTGGGGATGCTTCGTTTAACCAGAAAAAAATGAACGGATAAGGGAACGATAATAAAAATAAGGAAACTATCAACGTCGCCTCTCGGTGTTTCGCAGAACCGTTCAAGTGAGCCATCATATCCGATTGTGGAAAATGTATTGATCAAAAAAAAGCATAAAGCGGAATAAGCATAAAAATAAACATGATAGATGGATTCTTTTGCTCGTGACATTGATATTATTCCTTATCTTAACTCAACCTCCAATAGTTCATTATTGGCGATGCTGGTGAGTAGAAGAGGTGTCGACTTATCAACGACTTTAGTCACGGAAAAGGGGTGATGATTGACGTGTCGATCCCTTGATAGGTCATAATTTGTCGCATAAACAAAAATTTCATCTTCGTGTCCAGAAATATGTTTGTTTCCTACAGAATCAATACTTAAACACCCTTCAGAAATTAACCCCTGAATTTTACCTGTTATCTTCATAAAAATAGAATTAGCCATTCGTGTAACTCCCTGTTAAAGCGTCCTTGCTGGAGTCGTTATAACGTAAATTCCTATTAAATAAAAGAGTGGGATCACTCTTTAATAAATAATATTATCTGACTCAGAAAGCAACCTTCTAAAAAATAGTTAATTATTTGTTTTTAATGATTAATTTTTTAATGGACGGCCTTTCTTATTATCATGCTAATTATATTTATATGATTAATTATATTATGGAGTGAGATTATAGTAGTTGATTAAATAACAGGGTGAGTAATAGTTGATTACTGATTTAAGTAAAAAATAAGCGTTATTGATAACTCGCCGCTTAGCGGCGAGGTTTATTATCTGTTCTGAATCTATTATTTTCCGACGCTAAGCCAGTCTGGCAGATCGTGTAATCCCATTGCCTGACGTACCAGCGTCGGTTTAATTCCGGGGAGCTTATCCGCCAGTACCAGACCGACATCACGCAGTAGTTTTTTCGCCGGATTGTCGCCGTCAAACAGTTCGCGGAACCCCTGCATGCTGGCGAGCATCACGGCAGCGCTGTGCTTGCGGCGGCGTTCATAGCGCCGCAGATAAAGGTGTTGGCCGATATCTTTACCCTGTGTCTGTAAACGCTTCAGCTCTGCAATCAGTTCAGCGACATCCATGAAGCCCAGGTTGACGCCTTGTCCTGCAAGCGGATGAATGGTGTGGGCTGCATCACCGACCAGCACCAGTCGGTGTGCTGCGAAGCTGCGAGCGTAGCGCCCCGTCAGCGGGAAAGTCTGGCGTTCGCTTTCCAGTTCACACAGCCCTAACCGCGTATCAAACGCCATGGCGACCTGGCGGTTGAACTCCTCTACTGGCAAGTTTTGCATCGCCAGTGCCTGCTCGGGCGAAAGTGACCAGACAATCGAACAGAGGTGTGGATCGTCCAGCGGCAGGAACGCCAGAATGCCATCACCGTGGAACGCCTGACGTGCCACAGACTGATGCGGGTGCTCAGTACGAATATTGGCGACCAGCGCGTGGTGCCCATAATCCCAAAAGGTCAGCGGAATATCCGCATGCTGGCGTAACCACGAATGTGCGCCGTCTGCGCCGACCACCAGCCTGGCAGTCAGCATGCTGTCGTCTTGCAATGTAATAAAGGCTTCGTTCTCGCCCCAGGCAACCTGTTTTAACGACGCAGGGGAGAGCAGGGTGATGTCACTTAACTGTGAGGCGCGCTGCCACAGCACCTGCTGAATCACTGGGTTTTCAATGATATGCCCAAGATGGGAAAAGCCAAATTCTTCACCGCTAAAGCTGATTTTGCCGAAGCTGTCTTTGTCCCAGACCTGCATATCGTTGTAGGGGCTGACACGCTGCGCCACGAGATTCTCCCAGACGCCGATATGACGCAGCAGGCATTCGCTGGCGGCATTGATGGCGGAGACGCGCAGGGCATGGTCTTTCCCGAGCGGTTGAGGCTCGGTAGCCTGTTTTTCCAGCACGGCGATGCGCAGGCCGCTACCCTGTAGGCCGCAGGCCAGCGCCAGACCGACCATACCGCCGCCGGCAATAACCACGTCGAATGATTGCATTTCCGTATTTTCCTGTTGGCGAGCTTAATTAACGTTCTACCCAGCCCAGCGTGCGACGGGCAAACGCATCGCGCATCAGCGGCAGGTTATTCATGGCGATGAGACCCAGATTGCGGCCGACCGCCAGCGCGGTATAGCGGTTAGCGAACAGCCTGACCAGACCATCGGTGATCGCGACGGTGGTCTGTTGGTCGGGTTCGCGCCGTTGCTGATAGCGGCTGAGTACACTGTACTGGCCGATATCCTGCTGGTTTTTCGCCGCATCGACGAGCGTTTCCGCCAGCGACATGACATCGCGAATTCCCAGATTGAAGCCTTGTCCGGCAATCGGATGCAGCGTTTGTGCCGCGTTGCCGACCAGTGCCAGCCGATGGCTGATGTGCTGGCTGGCGGTTAGCAAGCGCAGCGGATAGCTATGGCGTTCGCCGGTGTGGATAAATTGCCCCAGACGCCAGCCAAAAGCCTGCTGTAGCTGTTGGCGAAACTCGGCTTCGCTCCATCCATCAACGTCGTGTTGACGATGTTTATCATGGCACCAGACGAGTGAGCTTCTGCCGTTACTCATCGGTAACAGCGCCAGCGGACCGTGCGGAGTAAACCGCTCAAATGCGCGCCCGCGGTGGGGTTCTGTCGTGGTTACGTTGGCAATGACCGCAACCTGATCATACTCATGCTGCTGCCAGTGAATCCCGCAGGACTGCGACAACATGGAGTGTGACCCATCGGCGGCAACCAGTAGTTGACCTGTGAGCACAGTGCCGTTATCCAATGTTAGCGTAGCGCTCTCTTGCATCCGCGTGACGGCAACCACCTTGGCCGGACAGTGCAGGCGCACGCCAGGTGCCTGCTGTAGCAGGGAAAACAGGCGCTGCCCGACCTCATGCAGTTCAACCACATGGCCTAATGCTTGAACGTGATAGTCCGATGCGTGCAGATTGACTACGCTGGCATGTCCGCGTTCGCTGACGTGAATGTCGGTTATTGCTGTTGCATTGCCAGACAGTGCTTGCCAGATGCCCAGCGCCGCTAGCTGCTGGCGTGTGCCATCAGACAGTGCGATGGCGCGTGCGTCAAAACCCGGATGTTCCTTGCCGAGTGGTGAATATGCCTCGATAAGGTCAACCGGTATTGTGCCTTGTGAAAGCCGTGATATCGCCAGCGCCAGCGTCGCGCCCGCCATCCCACCACCGACAATCATGACCGCCATGTTGTTGTCCTTTGCAATGATGTCGCTGACCTTTGAAAAAGCGGCCTAGTGCTGAGTATCATGCTGTTGCGCCATCAGCGCTTCGATGGCATCAGCGTCTTTGATTACGCCCGCTGTCAGATTTTCGTTACCGTTTTCGGTGATCACGATGTTGTCTTCAATACGCACACCGATGCCTCGATACTGCTGCGGCACTTTAGCATCGGGCGCGATGTAAAGACCCGGCTCGATGGTTAACACCATACCGGGCTCAAGCGGACGGCCTCGGTCGGTGGTGCCGTAATTGCCCACATCGTGCACGTCCAAACCTAACCAATGGCTGAGGCCGTGCATGAAGAACTGACGATGTGCCTGTTCAGCAATCAGCTCTTCCACTTCACCCTTCATCACGCCGAGCTTGATGAGCCCGCTAACCATGATGCGTACCACTTCTTCATTGACTTCGCGGATGCTACGACCCGGTCCAAAAAGCTCCAGTGCCCGCAGCTGTGAACGCAACACGATGTCGTAAATGGCACGTTGCGGCGCAGTAAACTTACCGTTTACCGGGAAGGTGCGGGTGATGTCGCCAGCATAGCTTTTGTATTCACAGCCCGCGTCAATCAGCACCAGATCGCCGTCGCGCATTTGCGTTTCGTTTTCGGTGTAATGCAGGATGCAGGCATTTTCACCGCTGCCGATGATGGTGTTGTAAGACGGATAGCGTGCGCCGTGACGGGTAAATTCGTGGTGAATTTCGCCTTCAAGCTGATATTCATACATGCCAGGACGGCATTTCTGCATCGCTCGTGTATGAGCCAGCGCTGTAATTTCACAGGCGCGACGCATGACGCTGATTTCTGCAGGCGATTTGAACAGGCGCATTTCATGCACCCAAGGACGCCAGTCAGTCAGCGTAGCGGGGGCAGCAAATCCTTGGCGGGTGCCGTTGCGCAAGGTATCCAGCGCAGCGAAAACCAGCCTGTCGGCGTAATCGTACTGCCCTTGCGCGTGGTATACCACGTCCAATCCGTTCAACAATAAATGCAGCTGCGCGCTGATTTCGCCAAATGGCAGTGCACGGTCAACGCCGAGTTTGGTGGGGGCTGCGTCTTGGCCCAGGCGACGGCCAAACCAGATTTCAGCGGTCAGGTCGCGCACGCGGTTGAAGATTACGCTGTGGTGATGTTTAGCATCACTTTTTACCAGCAGCAGAACGGCTTCTGGTTCGTTGAAACCCGTGAAATACCAAAAATCACTATTTTGACGATAAGGGTAATCACTGTCAGCATTGCGCTGCGCTTCCGGCGCAGCAAAAATAATCGCCGCACTGCCCGGTGCCATTTTTTCCAACAGACCCTGACGACGACGAAGAAATTCTTGTGGATTCATCACCTGCTCCTGAAAATTGTCCGTGCGGTTGCCTTTCCCTTCCGCCTGCATAAGGCATGATTTTTATAAAATAACGTCTTTCGTAAGACTGCCTTGCATCAAAAATCAATGCAGCGTTGGTTTTTGCTGCTCGGGGGCAGTGACAACGCGTTGGCTGGTAAATTCGGTATGGCACAAAATGGCAGAAACGCGAACATACTCAATCACTTCTTCCAGCGATTGCTCCAGTTCTTCCTGATCTTCGTCTTCGTCGTAGCCAAGCTGTGCGATGTTGCGCAAATCTTCGATGGCTTCTTTCAGCTCGCCTTTAACCTTGTTCAACTTCGGCTGAGCGACGCCCAGACCCAGTAGGAAGTGGTTGACCCAGCCTGCCAGCGCATCGGCGCGATCGAAAACGCTCACGTCGTCCAGCGAATCATCAGGCAGGAAAAGCTGAAACAGGAAACCATCATCTTCCAGCGCTTCGCGCGTGGCCTGATACAGGTCCTGAAGCGGCTGCGACAGCGTTTGAGTAAACGCCATACCTTCATTGGTCAGTTCAAAAACCAGCGTTCTCCAACTATCATCATGGTTTCCACCACACAGCATTCCGCTGATCAAGCCGTGCATTTCTGCTGCGGTCAGCGCGACTTGCTGTTGATGAAGCAGTTGGTCAAGGCCTTCATAGGCAGGAAACGTGTTCTCTATAGACATGCGGATTCATCATCGTTGGCTGGATTGGTTCGTGCTATGCTACCACCAAGCTCCCTTTGGATTCCAGAAAGGGCTTGTATCTTAGATCTCGGCTATATATAGTGGCGCCCGCTTTAATGAACCCGATGTAACGGGTAATGCTCATGCTATGCGACTCGCGGGCGCAAGAACGAAAAAAGGCAGGAAGGTGGTATGTCTGCACAACCAGTAGATATTCAAATTTTTGGCCGTTCGTTAAGAGTGAATTGTCCGCCAGAACAACAGGAAGCGTTGAATCAGGCAGCGGAAGATCTTAACCAGCGGTTGCAAGATCTTAAAGTTCGCACAAGAGTGACAAACACCGAGCAACTGGTGTTTATTGCCGCGCTGAATGTGTGCCATGAACTGGCGCAGGAGCGGGGTAAGACGCGTGATTATGCGTCGAATATGGAACAGCGTATTCGTATGTTGCAGCAAACCATCGAGCAGGCGTTGCTGGAACAAGGCAAGATCACGGAACGTCAGGGTGCACAATTTGAATAACGTCGTATTTTGACAAAAGTACGGTGTTTTTACGCGATAAGACGTGCTAAGGTTTATCGCGAGTAACGAATAAAATTTCTCTGAGATGTTTGTCAGCGGGCCAGTCCCCTGAGCCGATATTTCATACCAACAGAATGTAATGCTCTGCGGTTGGTGAGCACGCTCGGTTCGTCCGAGAAGCCTTAAGACTGCGACGTTATGTTCACCTTGAACCAAGGGTTCAAGGGTTACAGCCTGCGGCGGCATCTCGGAGATTCCCTTTCTTTTATCACTTTTGACCGTGGCGAATGCAGCCCATGTCATCTTCTGATTTACCAATTCTTCCCGATAATTCACCTTCCTCCACGGCAGTATCACGTCAGCAGATCCGTCAGGTTGTGCGCCAGCAGCGGCGTTTACTGACGCCGGAACAGCAGAGATTATTTGCGCAACAGGCGAGTGAACGTGTCATGGCGCACCCGAAGATCATACGGGCAGATAGCGTGGCGGTATTTCTGTCGTTTGATGGTGAGCTGGATACGCATCCGTTAATTCAACAGCTATGGCTGCGGGGGAAGCGCGTTTACTTGCCGGTTCTTCATCCGTTTCGCACCGGGTATCTGCTGTTTCTGCGCTATGCACCGGACACCGAGCTGGTGCGCAATCGTCTGAAGATTATGGAGCCGCGTCTGGACGTACGGCAGGTGCTGCCGTTATCGCAGTTGGATATTCTGCTGACGCCGCTGGTAGCGTTTGATCATCAGGGGCAGCGCTTGGGCATGGGCGGTGGTTTTTACGATCGGACGTTGCAGTATCGCAACCAGATGTCTCGCGGGCCTTATCCGATTGGACTGGCCCACGATTGTCAGATGGTTGACGCACTGCCAGTGGAAAGTTGGGACATCCCGCTACCGGAAATTATCACGCCCTCCCACCATTGGCAGTGGAACACGCGCTAGTTTTTTATTTGTTCGGGCGATCGATCGTGGCCCAACATCTGCTGTACCAATTCCACACAGTGCAGGAACCGCGAATCGTAGTCCGACTCTTTGATGTAAACGTACGGGATATTATTTTTAGCCAGCATCGTTTTCAGCAGGTTCTGGAATTCTGAACGCGCGGTGGTGCTGCCTAAGCTGCGCAGCCCATCGGCTACCCACGGCGTGTTGTTCTCCAGCAAAATCACCAGATCGAAGCGGTATTCATCGATCAGCGCCTGTACGAATGGGTGTTCACGGCCTTCATATTTCTTGCAGAACGCCTGCGTAGTGACAAAATCGGTGTCGATAAAGGCGACTTTATTGGCATATTTGACCGCAAAATCAATGTACTGTGCCTGACCCAGTGCAATCTTGTCGTAGTCGGAATACTGCAACGCCATCTCGTCGCCACCCAGATGGGAGAACACGTAATCGCGGCCATATTCCCAGGCGCTGGTGGTGTTGAAGATATTAGCCAACTTGTTTACCAGCGTGGATTTACCACTGGATTCGCCACCAAGAATGGCTACGGTACGCACAAAGAACGGTTTCACTTCGGTTGGGATATAGTCCCAATAGCGGAAGGGATCGTGGCGGATCTGCGAACCGCTAATGTTCATAAAGGATCGCTGCGGGTCGATCAAAACAGCTTCAATACCGAGATGTTCGCGGTATTGCGGCGCATCCTGTTCTTCACTGGTGTAGACGAAATTAGGCGTGATACTTTTTTCCTGCATGAACGCCTGAATTCCTTTACTCCACACATCCCAGCCGTGTGGGTAAGGCTCCATCCCTTGCTCATTAAAGGCGTGAATATGAATATTTTTCTGATATTTAAAGGTCTGCAATAGCCAACGCAGGCGGTCGCTGACGGTGGGCTGCTGTGACATCGAACTGTTCTCAAACAGCAAACGGTCGCGCGGCTCGTCGTAACCTAAAATCACATGCAGTTCATCGACCTGGCTGCATGCGCGCTGAATCAGATAAATGTGGCCGGTGTGTAGTGGATAGAACTTGCCGAAGACGACGCCAATATTCTTTTCGTAGCGAGGGAATTCCAGCTCAAGAAACCGATGTAGCGCTTCCAGCTTCTGTGCGCTAGGGCTTTTGATTTTGGCATTAAGTAACTGACTGAGATAGCCTTTGGTCATATCGGTCGCGTCGGCAACCTGCTGTAGGGTGCAACCCTTCTGGCGGATAGCGGATTTCAGGTAATCAAATGATGACATGGTGCAACACTCTTGTTTAGCCTACTAAACAAAATACCACAAGATAAGGCAATATCTGCTTTTTTTCAGGATACTCGTTGGTGTCCCTCATCGCCTGAGCGACCATTTGGCCTGCCAGCCTCTGAACTCTCAACTATCTCTGCTGTTAACCAGTTGCGAAACCGCGTGATAAGACTGTGTTTCTTACTGCTTGGATTTTCAACGAAGTAGTAGCAACCTCCATCAAGTGCAGTAGCAAACGGCGCGTAAAGCACACGGCTGCGTAATGCATTCTGT
Source organism: Pectobacterium zantedeschiae (assembly GCF_004137795.1). GTDB lineage: Bacteria > Pseudomonadota > Gammaproteobacteria > Enterobacterales > Enterobacteriaceae > Pectobacterium > Pectobacterium zantedeschiae. The sequence continues at coordinate 2,986,583 of NZ_NWTM01000001.1, read as the reverse complement.
AAGATTAGGCGACTGGCGATCACTGCGCCTTGTCCGGCGATTGCGGCCTCAATGGCGTGCGTTTCATCGTTGAAGTGTGAACCGTGCGTAATATCTAGCGCTGATGGCCCGTGCAGCTCTCGCCACAAGCTCCAGTCAGGCGTTAATGATGGGATTCGTCTGCCATCAACGTGAATAAGTGGGACCATTAGCAAATCTTCTGGATGTGTTATCGCGAATTTTGGGCTCACTGCGAGGATAAATTTATCCTCGAAAAGACACGGTGACGCTACTGCCCCATCAGGCACGTTGCCATAGCGGATAGCGATATCAATCGCGGCTGTTTGCATGTCGACGATGCGATCGTCAGCATGCAGGCGTAGATCAAGGTCTGGATAAGCGTGGCGTAACTGTGCCAGACGAGGCATGAGCCAGTGAGAAATAAACGCTGTCGTGGCGGTCAGGGTCAATATGTTGTCCACGGGGGACTCTATAACTTTTTCCACTGTATCCTGAAGCAACATAAATGCCTGACGAGTCCCTGCATAGAGCAATTCGCCTTTGTCCGTGAGCGCCACGTGGCGAGGTGTCCGATCCAACACGCGTTGGCCTAGGTGTTCTTCTAGTAGACGAATCTGGTGGCTAACCGCCGTGGCGGAAACACCGAGCACGTCGGCGGCGTGTTTGAAGCTGCGTAGCTCCGCTACTTTGTCAAAGGCTCGCAGCGACCCAAGGGGAGGTAGTCTTTTTTTCATGCTGATTTTTATTCATCTTATGCTGAAAAGGATGACTTTGAATGTGTCATTCTAGCGGGAGTATTCTGTCTCTGGCAGTGAATAATGTGAAAATTAATTCATCAATGAGGAGATATTTATGTCTGAGCAGAAGGTGAAAGAACTCAGGTTGGTGGTCACGACAGAAGACTTCGATAACGCCTTGGCATTTTATCGCGATAAGCTGGGACTGCGGCAGCAGGATGCAGTACCGCCGGACAGTGGTCGTGTCGCTATTTTGGAGGCGGGTAGGGCAACGCTGGAATTAGTCGAACCAGAAACAGCAGCATTTATCGACCGTATTGAAGTTGGGGAACGGGTATCTGGCTGGATTCGCGTGGCGTTTGAAGTTGAGGATGTGGTGCAGACCACGGATACATTGACTGCCTCGGGTGCGGCACTGCTGGGAGCGCCGAAATCGACGCCTTTCCGGTCTATAAATAGCCGGTTAGATGCCCCAGCAGGCTTACAGCTGACACTGTTTCAGCGACAGTAATAAAACAAAAACGGCCTGTTTGTTGGCATAAGGCTATTCACTTAAGCCCGTTTAGAGATCGTCGAGGATCGCCAAAGCATCGGCCAGCTTTTTCACACCGAAAACCTGCATGCTGGCCGGGGCTTTCTTCGGCATATTGGCATGAGGAACGATGGCGCGTTTGAAGCCGTGCTTGGCGGCCTCAGTAATCCGCTCCTGGCCGCTGGGAACCGGACGAATTTCGCCTGCCAGACCGACTTCACCGAAGATGACCAGATCCTGCGGTAGTGGGCGATCGCGGAAGCTGGAAACCAGCGATAGCAGCAGCGCCAGGTCGGCGCTGGTTTCGGTGACTTTGACGCCGCCGACGACATTCACAAACACATCCTGATCCGACATTTGCAAGCCGCCGTGGCGATGCAACACCGCCAGCAGGATCGCCAATCGGTTTTGTTCCAGCCCGACCGCGACGCGACGCGGATTGGCCATCATAGATTGATCTACCAGCGCCTGAATCTCGACCAGCAGCGGACGTGTACCTTCCCACACCACCATGACTGAACTGCCAGATGTCACTTCGTCCCCACGGCTGAGGAAAATGGCTGACGGGTTGCTGATCTCACGCAGACCCTGCTCCGTCATGGCAAATACACCCAGTTCGTTAACGGCACCGAAACGGTTCTTATGGCTACGCAGCGTGCGGAAGCGCGAATCGGCATCACCGTCCAACAGCACGGAGCAGTCAATGCAGTGTTCCAATACTTTCGGCCCGGCGAGCGAGCCGTCTTTGGTGACGTGGCCGACCATGACGATAGCAACGCCGCGCGTTTTAGCGAAGCGCGTCAGGTAGGCGGCGGTTTCACGTACTTGCGCCACGCTGCCGGGAGAAGATTGAATGTCGGCGAGGTGCATCACCTGAATGGAGTCGATCACCATCAACTTCGGCTGTTCTTGCTCGGCAATCAGGCAAATCTGCTCAATGCTGGTTTCTGACAGCATGTTGAGATTTTGAATCGGTAGGTTGAGACGGTGTGCCCGCATCGCCACCTGCTGCAATGATTCTTCGCCAGTGACGTACAGGGTTTTCATATTTTCTGACAGCTTGCAGAGCGTTTGCAGCAGCAGCGTACTCTTACCCGCGCCGGGATTACCCCCGATCAGAATTGCGCTACCTGGAACGACACCACCACCCAGAACGCGATCAAACTCCTGAAAGCCAGTGGAAAAGCGAGGTAACGCTTCAAGGCTGATTTCCGAGAGCTTTTGTACCCGGCTGACGCCAGCACTCTCACCGGCATAGCCAGTGAGACGGTCGGAGCGTGATACGGATGCAGACGCCAGGCGAACTTCAGTAATGGTATTCCAGGCATGGCAGGCGCTGCACTGCCCTTGCCAGCGCGGGTAATCAGCCCCGCATTCATTACATACAAACGCCCGTTTGATGGCTTTTGCCACGTATCACCTCCTACTAATTAACGCTTTTCGTGTCTCATGCTGCCGCTGAGGATGCACAGCACGCCGGTTAGATCGGCATGACGGATAGTCACCGAAGACTGCTCATTGACCTTGGGTTTGGCATGATAGGCAATGCCTAAGTTGGCTGTCTTGATCATCGGCAGATCGTTTGCGCCATCGCCGATAGCAACGGTCTGGTGCATTGGAATCTCGAGCTTTTCTGCCAGCTGTTGCAGTGTAGTGGCTTTATATTTTGCATCGACAATCGTGCCGATGACTTCACCTGTCAGTTTGCCATCTTGCATGCCTAATTCGTTGGCAACGGCGGCGACCAGACCTAGCTCGTCACGCAAATAATCAGCAAAGTAGGTAAACCCGCCCGATGCAATCGCGACGTGCCAACCCGCTTCCTGAAGCTGGCTAACCATATTGCTCAGGCCCGGCATCAGCGGCAGCGTTTTGAGTACCGTTTGTAATATATTGGCGTCGGCACCTTTTAATGTCCCAACCCGCTGACGCAAGCTGGCGGCGAAATCCAGTTCACCGCGCATCGCGCGTTCGGTGACGTCGGCCACTAGCTCGCCTGTGCCTGCCAGCTTAGCAATTTCATCAATACATTCGATCTGAATCGCAGTGGAATCCATGTCCATAACCAATAAACCCGGCGAACGTAGCGTCGGCGCATTACGCATGGCTGCGACGTCGATACCCAGTTCATGAGCCAGCTTGGTGGCGCGCGGCGTCAGCGTGCCCGCTAAACGGACAACCTGATAATCGCCAACGTTCCAGGCGCTGACGATAACCATGGCGCTCCCCAGCTTACGCTGGTAGCGAGAAATCAGGTTTTTATCGAGGACGTCGCTATAAATCAGCCAGCCGGTATCGCCAGCGCGGTAGTCAAGCGGCATCACTTCGTCACCGCTCAGTGATAATGGCAGTCCCGGCCAACAGTTGATCTCATTCGGGAGATCACGATAGGTCAGACTATTCGACATGGGGTAAATCCTCTGCTGGCAGTAGTGCGATAAAGTCGTGCGATAAAAAGAGGGATGTGGTGTCGACCAAACATATCCCTCCAAAAACTGGGCAACAAGCTATCCTATCGTCGGCGCTTCTGGCAACATGAAAGTATCCAAATCGTGTAAGGATTATCATGGTTCGCGCCCGGGTGAAATTTCGTCTACACCGCACGGCAATTGTGCTGATTTGCCTCGCCCTGCTAGTGGTATTAATGCAAGGTGCGTCCTATTTCAGTTTGAGCCACCAGATGGCACGTTCTGAACAGGTTGAAGATCTGGCGCGCACGCTGTCCAGACAGGTGGCTTATAGCCTTTCACCGCTGATGGGCAGCGTGGATGATAACGGCCAAAAAATTACTACCATCCTCAAACAGCTTACCGATCACAGCCGTATTCTGGATGCTGGCGTGTACCAGCAGGACGGCTCGCTGGTGGCGCATGTCGGTGAACAGGTTCAACTGCGAGACCGGCTGGCGCTGGACGGCAATCGGGTCGGTAGCTACTTTAACCATCAACTGGTGCAGCCGATTGAGGGAAAAGAGGGGCCTATCGGCTTCCTGCGCATCACGCTGGATACCCATGTATTGGCGACCGAAGCCAGACAGGTGGATAACACTACCAATATTCTGCGTCTGATGATTTTACTTTCACTGGCTATCGGCATCATTCTGACCCGAACGCTATTGCAGAATCGTCGTACCCGCTGGCAGCAATCACCTTATCTTCTTACTGCGAGTACGCCAGTGAAAGAAGAAGAGGATGAGAGTGAAACGTTGTCGGACGGCAGCACGATAGTGAAAAAAGATGGGGAAGAGAAAAGCCTCTGATGTGCTGACGTCTCCCCGTAAAAACGTTCTGCTTTTACGGGGCAATCTGGCTATTTCAACGCGAGTTGAAATCCTAACCAATGGTTATAGAATTCACTGACGATGGAATTGTATTCGCTCTTGGTATAACGATCGAAATCGGAGGCAGCAATATAGTCGCGAAAGTTACCGAACCAGGTAGAAACATCGGTTGAGGCTGCACGCGAGAAGATTTGCTGGCGCTGAAGTTGGGTTGTTGACGTGCCTTCCGCGTTTTTTTGTAGTTCCAGAAACGTGGAGTTTGCTTTATCGGTATCTCCCGCGTCGACGCTGCGCTGATATTCATCTTGCAGAATGTTTTTTTCCAGATTACTCAATGCATTAGATTTATATTCTACAAAGTCCTGTATATCTAAATCCGCTCTTTTCTGGTAATCGCTGTCAACGTAGCGATTTTTCAATGTTTCTAACTTATTGGCAGTTAGCGTGATCTCAATACTATCCGTCGTGTAGCTCCATAGGCTGACATCGGGGGGAGAAGATAGCGCTTTTTTTACAAGCCCAAGGAATTCTTCTTTACTGATGCCGCTGTCGGCTTTGAGATGGCCTGACCAGTTTTCTATCGCTATTTCATTAGAACCCATTTCATCAATGTAAATGGTCATAAACTCATTGCTAACATACGGTTTACTGGTATCTGTTTGCCTTATTAAATTACGGTCGGCATAGATATCCACTGGCTCTTTGGTTTGCGCTTCTTTGCCTGGCGTAAGTGAAGGGGCGGTAGCAATCGTTTCTTTTAAACGAGTCATCGCTTCCGCAGAGATTTTTATATTGTTGGGGAGGGTGACTGTTTTTCCGGTAATAGGATCGACGATCTGCACGCTGTCGGTTGTGGTGGATTCTGTTGTTGTAGATTGCGCTGTAGCAGAGGGGATCGCGGTGCTTTGGGCCTGAGAATTGCTATAACCCGTATTACTTACAGACAAGCTCATACTCTCTCCTTAAGTGCGATTAAGTGATTAAATATTGACCCAAGCATTATCGGCAAACATAAATGATAACTTTATAAATGATTTATGACGTAATTGTTGATAGAGGTATCAGAATCGCGACTACGGGAGTGAGATCTCCGCGTTGTTTATGCCATCACCGATTGTGTCTGCACGTTAAATCAGGGAAAATGCTCGGCTACAGTTTATTTCCGCTTTGCCTGACGATCTCATCGGTGTGTTGTTGACTTGATGCTGGCGCCGGGTGGCTAACAAAAGAAACCTGAAAATCATGTCTCCAAGTGAATACGCCCGCGAAGTCTCTAAAAGAAGAACGTTCGCTATCATTTCTCACCCCGATGCCGGTAAAACCACGATTACCGAAAAGGTCCTGCTGTTCGGACAGGCGATTCAGACTGCCGGTACAGTAAAAGGGCGTGGTTCGAACCAGCATGCGAAATCTGACTGGATGGAGATGGAAAAGCAGCGTGGTATTTCAATCACCACGTCTGTGATGCAGTTTCCCTATCGTGAATGTCTGGTTAACCTGCTGGATACCCCAGGGCACGAAGACTTCTCCGAAGATACCTATCGTACGCTGACGGCGGTGGACTGCTGCCTGATGGTGATCGACGCCGCAAAAGGGGTCGAAGATCGTACGCGTAAGCTGATGGAAGTCACTCGCCTGCGTGACACGCCAATTCTAACGTTCATGAACAAACTCGACCGTGACATCCGCGAGCCGATGGAAGTGCTGGATGAAGTTGAGAGCGAGCTGAAAATTGCCTGCGCGCCGATCACCTGGCCGATTGGCTGCGGCAAACTGTTCAAAGGCGTGTACCACCTTTATAAAGATGAAACCTATCTGTATCAGACCGGTAAAGGCCATACGATTCAGGAAGTGCGCATCGTTAAAGGGCTGGATAACCCAGAGTTGGATACTGCCGTTGGTGAAGAGCTGGCTGCGCAACTGCGTGAAGAGTTGGAATTGGTTAAAGGGGCATCGCACGAATTTGAGCTGGAAGCGTTTCTTGCTGGTGAACTGACGCCGGTCTTCTTTGGTACCGCGTTGGGTAACTTTGGCGTCGATCACATGCTGGACGGCTTAGTCGCTTGGGCTCCTGCGCCGATGCCGCGTAAAACGGATACCCGTGAAGTGACGGCAGCGGAAGAGAAATTCACTGGCTTCGTGTTTAAAATTCAGGCCAATATGGACCCGAAACACCGTGACCGCGTGGCGTTTATGCGCGTGGTGTCCGGTAGATATGAAAAAAGTATGAAGTTGCGTCAGGTTCGTACAGGCAAAGACGTGGTGATTTCAGACGCGCTGACCTTCATGGCGGGCGACCGTTCCCACATTGAAGAAGCCTATCCAGGCGATATCATCGGGCTACACAACCACGGCACGATCCAGATTGGCGATACGTTTACGCAGGGTGAAGATATGAAATTCACCGGTATCCCTAACTTTGCGCCGGAGCTGTTCCGCCGTATTCGCCTGCGCGATCCGCTGAAGCAGAAACAACTACTGAAAGGGTTGGTACAGCTGTCTGAAGAAGGCGCAGTACAGGTATTCCGTCCATTAACCAACAACGACCTTATCGTCGGTGCTGTCGGTGTGCTGCAGTTCGATGTGGTAGTTGCTCGTTTGAAAACGGAATACAACGTTGAGGCGATTTACGAGTCGGTTAACGTTTCTACCGCGCGCTGGGTTGAATGCAGTGATGCGAAGAAATTCGAAGAGTTTAAGCGTAAGAACGAACTGCACCTGGCGCTGGATGGTGGGGATAATCTGGCCTATGTGGCTCCGACGATGGTGAACTTGAATCTGACGCGTGAACGTTACCCTGAAGTGACGTTCCACCAAACGCGAGAGCATTAATTTTTTTATAACGACATGGGCTGATAACGTCATGGTTTCACGAAAAATAGTGACTGTGCTGTTTAAATAATGACCATGTTGTTAAAATAATCATCACCCGGTTATATTTGGTTTCAAGCCAAAAATGCCGGGTGTTTTTATTTTTAAATTGGTTAAAAATCAATACCTTAATTTATTATCTTTTCCTGAAATCTTTCCCGCCTTAGTGCAACAGACAAATCTGAATTGCTGCACATATTTCTTTGCTCCCCTGTGATTTTCCATTCTGTGGGCTATAGTTAACAGCGTGTTAACTGATTTGGCTTGTTCAACTGTTAACGTAATTTAAGTTGGTTCATTATTTTGATTTGTTTCGCCTTTGCGATTTAATACTCTGATTTTTTATGCAGGAAGAGAGAATCATCGGAGTGTTGGTAACGTCATTATCACCTTATTTGCTGATGACTGTGCAGGCGTTAACGTGGCCCACACACAGACTGTGTCGGGCTTAGAGAAAAGCATAAGAAGGAAAGCATCGATGAAAAAGACCAAATTGACACAATCGCTGATCGTAGTTGCTCTGGGTTCTATTCTGGCTGGTGGTGCAATGGCGGAAGAAACGTTAGGGCAGAAGGTAGAACGTATCGCGGATACAACTGGTGCAAAAATCGATAGTTCCGCTAATAAAGCATCTGGCTACATGGGTGACAGCGCTATCACGGCAAAAGTGAAGAGTGCACTGCTGGAAGACAAATCGATCACCAGCAGTGACATTTCAGTCGAAACGTCAAAAGGTGTCGTCACGTTGAGCGGCTTTGTAGGTAGTCAGGCACTCAGCACTCGAGCGGTGGAAATTGCCACGCAGGTTGAGGGCGTCCAATCTGTAAGTGATAAATTGCAGGTTAAAGATAATCCATCACAATCGGTTGGCGCGTATGCCGATGATGCCGTGATTACCAGCACGATTAAGGCCAAGCTGCTGGCAGATGACATTGTTCCGTCCCGTAAAGTGAAAGTCGAAACTCAGGAAGGCGTTGTGCTACTGAGCGGCGAAGTGGACAACAAAGCGCAGTCCGAGCGGGCTGAAAGTATTACGAAGGCCGTTGACGGTGTGAAAAGCGTCAAAAACGACCTGACTGTTAAATAACTGTCGCCATTTCGCACAGGGTTATCCGTATAGCGGATAACCCTACCTAATCCGCACAATAAAACACTACCTGTGGATACGCAGTCAGGACGCAAGCAGTGCGTCAGGATGACCACCATGATTTTTCATTTTGTCTGGTAAGGAGAGCGTATGTTTCGTTGGGGCATTATATTTTTAGTTATCGCACTGATCGCGGCAGCACTGGGTTTCGGCGGTTTGGCCGGTACAGCAGCTGGCGCGGCGAAAATTGTCTTTGTGGTCGGTATTATTCTGTTTCTGGTTAGCTTGTTCACTGGTCGGAAACGGCCGTAGCACAGCACAGTGCATTATCTACTCTAAATCATTCAAGTAACGCAGCACACGCAACTTGAAGTATGACGAGTAGAACGAAATGTCATACAGAGCACACAGCCGCGCCATGCGGCTGTCACATTTTACCGGCACACTGTTTTATGTATTTGCTGCATTTCGACAGTTTATCAGGAGGTTCATGATGAATAGCGATATCGTTGTTGGCAAATGGAAACAGTGGAAAGGGAATTTCCTGGCGCTGTGGGCCGATTGGTTTGACAGCGACTGCGCCTGGCTGGAAGGGAGTAACGATTACTTGTCCGGCATTTTGCAAGAGGGTTACGGAAAAGCGCACGAAGAGGTATCCTCAGAGAAAACCACGTTACACTGAGGCTGCACCGCAACGACAAGTCCGATTCTGCCATGATGTTTTGGCAGGATATTACTTGTACGTAGATTAGGTCGCTTCATCTTGACGGGCTTAATCTTAGCGGAGAAAAGCGACGTGCTTTCTGAACGATACCGTTTTATCGATACTCACTGTCATTTCGATTTCCCCCTGTTCTATGATGATGCACCGGAAAGCTTGCGTCTGGCGCAAGACGCTGGCGTTGAGCGCATCATTATCCCAGCTGTGGCTTCCCAGCATTTTGAACGCGTATTGACGCTCGCTCGTACCTACTCTCCGCTTTACGCTGCACTTGGTCTTCACCCGCTTTATATCGCTGAACATCAAGAGAACGACCTGCTCCGTCTGGAAGAGGAACTGCGCCAATGGCCTGCAAAATTGGTAGCGGTTGGTGAGATTGGGTTGGATCTCTATATGCCGGAACCACAGTTCGAGCGACAGCTTACCTTTCTTGAGGCCCAACTTCGGCTGGCGAAAAAATACGATCTCCCGGTAATCCTGCACTCGCGACGCAGCCACGACAGGCTGGCGCAATTACTTCGCCGTATTGACGTGCCGCGTACCGGCGTGGTTCACGGGTTTGCGGGCAGTCTGGCACAGGCGCAAGCCTTCATCCGGTTGGGTTATTACATCGGCGTAGGGGGGACGATTACCTATGACCGAGCAAATAAAACGCGTCAGGCGATCGCACAACTGCCGCTAGATAGGCTGCTGTTGGAAACCGATGCACCCGATATGCCGATGAGTGGCTATCAGGGCCAGCCAAACCGGCCTGAACGCATTTTGTGTGCATTTCAAACGCTGTGTGAGTTGCGAACTGAGCCACCTGAAGACATTGCCGAGGCGCTCTTGCAGAATTCGCTCAGGCTGTTTGGAAGGCTGACTCCGGCGTAATGCAGCTTCTGCTTTTCTCTTATTTCTGTGGAACAACAAACAGAACATCCATTTCAATTTCATATACCAACCACAAAATTGTGATCAAGATCACTATTCGGTGTTTTTGACTGTTCGATGTTGTATGTATTTGTGACATAAATTAGCGACCTTCAGGGGCCACTCTTTATACTCGTCATACTTCACGTTACAGGTACGTTGGCTACTCTAGGTCACCCGAATCACTTACTTGTGTAAGCGCATCGGGATTCCCTTGCTTGCCGCCTGTCTGAAACTTGAACTATTTAGCGTATAGGGTTAGTTCGCCAGCGCGTGTTTATCACTCTGGCGAAATGGTTTTTTCTTATGATTTCACTTTTTTCACGCGTTATAGGGAACTGTACATGCAACTCGTTATGAGTCTCATCGGCATGATTGTTCTGATACTGTGCGCGGTTATGTTGTCCAATAACCGTAAAGCTATCAGATTGCGCACCGTAGCCGGTGCATTCATTCTTCAGATCGGTATTGGCGCATTGGTGCTGTATGTACCAGTAGGGCGCAAGATTCTGGAGGGTTTGACGGGTGGTGTAGCAAACGTTATCGCCTACGGAAATCAAGGCGTATCGTTCATGTTTGGTGGTTTGGTCTCCGACAAAATGTTTGAGGTATTTGGCGGCGGCGGATTTGTTTTCGCGCTTCGCGTATTGCCGATTATTGTCTTTTTCTCTTCCCTTATCGCCGTGTTGTACTACATGGGCATTATGCAGTTGGTCATCAAGGTACTCGGTGGCGGGTTGCAGAAACTGCTGGGAACGTCCCGTACTGAATCGCTCTCTGCGACGGCAAATATCTTTGTCGGCCAAACAGAAGCGCCGCTGGTGGTTCGTCCGTATATTGCCAACATGACGCAATCAGAGCTGTTTGCGGTGATGTGTGGTGGTCTGGCATCCATTGCCGGTGCTGTGATGGCAGGCTATGCCCAAATGGGTGTGCCGTTGGAATACCTGATTGCGGCCTCCTTCATGGCTGCACCCGGCGGATTGCTGTTTGCCAAACTGATGGTGCCAGAAACGGAAAAAACGCACGACCATGATGAGATGGTTGGCTTTGTTGATGAAGACGATCGTCCGGCTAACGTCATCGATGCAGCGGCAAGCGGTGCCGCTTCCGGTATGCAGCTGGCGCTGAATGTAGGTGCGATGCTGCTGGCGTTTATTGCTCTGATTGCTGTGTTGAATGGCATTCTGGGGGGGATTGGCGGCTGGTTTGACTACCCGCAATTATCGCTGGAGCTGATTCTAGGCTGGTGCTTTGCGCCCGTTGCATTCCTGATCGGTATTCCGTGGAGTGAAGCAACCGTTGCGGGGTCGTTCATTGGTCAAAAACTTATCGTTAATGAGTTCGTTGCTTACTTGAATTTCAGTGAATATCTGAAAGCAGATGACGTGGTACAAGCCGCTGGTTTGCAGGTTCTGTCGGATCATACCAAAGCTGTGATTTCGTTCGCGCTGTGTGGCTTTGCTAACCTTTCTTCTATTGCTATTCTTATTGGAGGTTTGGGCAGTATGGCACCGACTCGGCGTCAGGATATTGCCCGCTTTGGTTTGAAAGCGGTTGCGGCAGGTACGCTTTCTAACCTGATGAGCGCCTGCATCGCAGGGTTCTTTTTGGCTCTGTAAATGTAACCAGGCATTCTTGCAGTAGCGAGATGATGGGCGGCGAAAGTCGCCCATTGTTCGTTTAAATCCCTCACGTTTTTCAGGGTTTAAGCGCGGTCTACGCGATGTTTACTGAATGTTGGTGCGATATGCTTGCCTGAGTGGAGTGACATGCTTTCTGCTTTTATTGATGATGTTGAATGGATTACTTTTCCACGGGCAACGGACGGTGCCGCCTACCCAGGTATTACTGCTCGCTGCCATTTCCATTTATCTGCCTATGACGACGCGCTTTTTGCTGAGGCAAACATTCCTTTTTCCGACGCCCTAGAGCGTGCCGTGCCGAAACGACGCGCTGAATTTCTGGCGGGACGTTGTCTGGCCAAACGCGTATTGGACAAGCTGGGTCATCCCGATTTTATTCTACATAGTGGGGAAGACCGCTCGCCGCAGTGGCCGGGAAACGTTGCAGGTTCACTGAGCCACAATAAAGACAGCGTGCTCTGCGCCGCACATTTGCGTAGCGACGAGGTGTCGTGTGTGGGGGTTGATATTGAAGGATTTATATCCGACGAGCGTGCACAATCACTATGGCCCGGCATCATTGGCGATGAAGAGTTCCAGTGGTTTCAGGAGCGAGAAGAGGGATTTAGCTGTTTGCTTACGGTCAGTTTCTCGGCGAAAGAAAGCCTATTCAAGGCGCTTTACCCGCAGGTTCGGCACTACTTCGATTTTCTGGATGCCAGACTGGTGGCGCTGGATATCACCAAACGCGAATTTGAGCTGGAACTGCTGACCGATCTGACACCGACGTTTTACGCCGGACGCCGTTTTAAAGGCGCGTACCTGCTGAGAGAGTACGACGTCACCACCTTCATCTGCTGCTAATAAAAAAGCCCGCGTTAGCGGGCACAGAGCTATTTATGAGAGCTGGCAGGCATCAGAACTTATAGCTAACGCCGCCGTACACTGTCCGTCCAGACAGGAAATAGTCGATATCGGTAGCAACGTAGTCCCGTTTTTCGTTGGTCAGGTTAGTCACGCCCAGCTTAAGGTCCACGTTTTTAACTGGCGTATAGGTGGCACCGATATCCACGGTGTTAAAGCCGCGTGTTTTATATGTCTCTTTATCACGCAAAAATTGGTTACTGGTGTACTGGTAGGACACGTAGGTAGAGAGGTTATCCAATGCCTGCCAATTCAACTGAGTGTTAACCGTGTTTTTTGGCGTCTGCTTCAGGCGCTTTCTGGTCGTGCGATCTTCTGCATCAACCACCGTCCAGTTGGTGGTCCAGTTCAAATCCTCTGTTACATCGACCCAGAATGAGGTCTCGATTCCTTGCACACGCGCTTTACTCACGTTTTCATAGGTTCGTGTTAGGGAATTGGTTTGAATCATATCCTTGATGTCATTATTAAACAGGGTAACACCCGTGCCGAAATGCTCAGACTCGTAGGCAGTGCCCAGTTCATAGCTGATGGATGTTTCAGCCTTCAGGTCAGGGTTACCGACGATGTAGCATTGACCGCGGCATGCTGCTTTTGTATAGCCTTTGGTAAATTGAGCGAGGGTTGGCGCTTTAAATGCCTTATTCACGCCGCCTTTTATAACCCAGTTATCGGTCAAACTATACGTGGCGTAGGCGCGTGGGCTGAATTCGGTGCCGTAGACCTCGTGGTGGTCGACACGACCACCAAAGGTGAGGGCTAAATCAGCGAGCTTGAACTCATCCTGTAAGAATAGGGCGCTCTGATTAACGTCCACTTTGCCATTTTTCAGGTTCATGCTGTGTTCTAAGGAAGTGATGCGGTATTCACCGCCGCCAGTCAGCAGGTGGTCGCCTAAATAGCCAGAAATCTGCCCATCAACCGTCTGATTATTCTGGGTAATATCGGCAATGCCTTTATTAAGCTCAGAATTATCCATTAAATCGATTTTTTCATAGTAGTAGCGCAGCCGAGTATCGATATTTTCCCAGCTACCGTTATGCGTTAGTCCCAGACCGAGGCGATCAAGTTTTTGCGTATTGTGAGCTGTTGCGCCAGAGTTATTCCAATCGACGAAGCGATCATCTTTGGTATAGGTCGCATCAAAATCCAGGCTCTGCTGGGAATCGATCAACCATGTCAGGTTACCTAGAACGCTGTAGTTATCGCGTTTTTCCAAGGCATCTGAGTTGCGATTCTTGGATTGCTCGGTACGCCAGGCGTCACGTTTACCGCCGTCGACAATCAAACTACCCAGCAACGTATTTTCTATCAATGGCCCGCTGATGTAGCCATTTAGACGATTATGATCGCCGCCTGAGCCTTCGGTCGGTGCTTCAAAGTTATAGCCAAGTTCGCCAGCCACTTTCTCTCCCGGCTGGCGTAGAATTACGTTTACCACACCGCCCAGCGCATCAGCACCGTAGAGGGAAGACATCGGGCCACGAATGACTTCGATACGTTCAATCGCCGACATAGGAATGGAGCTAAGGTCGAAATCATTCCCCATATCGGTCGCGAGAGATTCTTGAGCATTGATACGGCGGCCATTCACCAGCAGCAACGTGTAGTCAGCCCGCATACCACGGATCTTGATTTCGTTACGACCATAGGTGGTAGAGGGGTTGATATTAATGCCCGGCAGCTTTTTCACCGCGTCGGAAACGTTATTCACCGACATCTTTTCCAGTTCGGCGCGAGTGATGACAGAGACGCTGGCTGGAGCGCTCAGCGTCGTGTGTTTCGTCTGCGTGGCTGTCACGACGATTTTTTCATCTGCTGCGTTTTCTGCCTGTGCGAGCGCAGGCAGTGCCAGTAACCCGGCCACCAGCAGGGCGCTATACACCTTGCTGTGTGGGAAATGATGATGTGAACAACGACTTTCCGATTTTAGCTGCATGTCAAAAACCCCATCAAATAGTAGAAAAAACATCCCCGTAAGTTATTCACTGCCGACCCACTCGTTGCGTGAGTCTATCGGTTTACCTGTGCTGGCTGGCGTGCTGCCATTTTTCGGCCGCGTTCAGCCAACTGTGGAATCAGGCGCATGGTCAGCAGCATGGCAGCCAGCGCAAAAACGGTGCTGGCGATGGCGAGCTGTGAGAATCCGTTAATTCTTCCCTCTGCTGAGGTGCTTAGATAAGCGGCAGAGGCGACACTGGCTAGCCCCGAGGCCACGTTGGCTGCGGTTCCCTGATAGGACATGAATGCAGCGCGCTGATGCTGCATTGGAATACCTGCGGTAATCGCCAGCGTGCTGCTGGAACGTGCCGCACTGAGTGCCATGAATAGGGTGAATACCAGATACAGGGAAAGCGAAAAGGGCAGAACAAAACCGCAGAGAATGACAACGGCCAGCAGCAGTGTCGTTACCACGATCGTCCTACTGGCATAGCCTCGATCCAGCAAATTGCCGCACAGTTGCATGGTCACCATGCTTGCCAGTCCGCCGCAGAGGTAAAGCAGGGAAATATCATCCCGCGGGAAAGCGAGATTGAACTGAAAATAATTGGAAAAGTGAGGGATTAGCAGGAAGTGTCCGAACATTTGTAACGAAATCACCGTCAGCCCCAGCACAAAAAGGGGAGAGGCCAGCAAGTCATGTAATACCGAGGTCGGTGCTTTACTGGGTGCAAGGTTTTGTTGAACCCGGCGTGTCGGTGGCATGGAAGGGAACAGCCACAGCACTAACAACACCAGCAGCAGGCCGCCGAGGCCGAACGTGTAAAACGGTGCTTGCCAGTTAATACGGTGAGCCAACTCCAGCGACAGCGGCATGATAACAATGGCCGCGAGTGAAAAACTCATGCCGACATAAGCTAACTGCTTTCCACGTTCGTTGGCTGGCACAATATCGACAACCGCTGCCATCAAGACGCCGGATGCTGGCCCTGCAACACAGCCCGCCAGAATGAATAGCAGCAAAAGATGGGTTTGGCTGGTGGCAAACATGCATGCCGCTGTCAGGCCGAAACGCAGCGTCAGTAGAACGATCAGGGCATGTTTACGATTAAATCTGTCTAGATAAGGAGCGGCGAGGAAGCCGACGATGGCAGAGGCAAACGTTGCACCGCCGCTAATGTAGCCAATGTTCTTGGCATCCATGGACAGGGCGCTGATGAAATCGGGACCTAACGGCATCACCATCATCAAGCTACCGAGGGAAAGCATGTTGATGAGCAACGCCAGATGCACAACAGATCGGGTGTGCGGGCGGTACATGCTTTCATCCATGACAGGCTCACATTTAGACACAGTTAGTAAAATATTTTCGCAGTCTAGCGCAGCTTAATTTTACTGACAACAAATGATAACCATTTTCATTATCATTTGTGATGTGGGTTTTATAATCAATACATTCTTATTGCTAACCATTAACGGTTGTGAAAGATGAACAATAAAATTGATTAACATCAATATAACCCCCAATAAATGGGCGTGAATGACTATTCTGTGGAAGGATTGACCGAACGCGTTACTTCAGTGTAATTTAACTGCGCTTAATATAAATGATAATGATTTTAATAATCATTGGTATTTAATTTGCGAGCGCAGGAGCTGTCTTGTGGATACACTGATTACAAAAACTGAAACATTTAGCGGGCTAACCTATTCGGAACAGACCGCTTTTTTATATGCATCTGAACACCGAAGCCTTGCTACTTCCGGCCTATTTGAACGTATTTCGTCCCCTGTTTGTGTTCCCGGCTCGCATGATGATGGGTTTAGTTCTGCCATTGCGCAGGCGTTCCAGCGAGCGCGTCAGGCTGGGCAGTCACTGCCTATTGCTGTGGGGGCGATTCCTTTTGATACCACGCAACCATCTTGTCTCTATATCCCTGATAGTTATACCGTTACAACGAAATCTGAACTCGTTAGCCGTGCTCGTAAGCACACGGCTGCGGCGCCTAACGTGTTAACGCTAAACAGCGTCCCGGGCGAATGTCAGTTCAAGTCCATCGTGGCAGAGGCCGTTGAACGCTTTCGCCGTGGTGAACTGAGCAAGGCAGTGCTGTCACGAATTCTGGATATTGAACTGGCGAGCCCCATTAAGGCGCAAACGATCCTCAACAACCTGATGGTGCAGAACGCGGGGGGATACCACTTCTCGCTGCCGCTCCCGGATGGTTCGGTGTTACTGGGTGCCAGCCCGGAACTGCTGTTGCGCAAGCAGGGGAATGTGATTGTCTCTAATCCGCTGGCGGGTTCGGCACGACGGATGAACGATGAATATCTGGACTATCTGAACAGCCAGCGTTTGCTGAATTCCGTAAAAGACAAGCACGAGCATAAGCTGGTGGTAGACGACATTCGTCAACGCCTGATTCCGCTGTGCGCGTCGTTAACCGTTCCTTCCGCTCCTTCGCTGATGAGCACTGCCTCAATGTGGCACTTATCCACTGCGATCAGCGGTGAACTGGCGAACCCGGATATGACGGCACTTCAGGTCGCCTGTCAGCTACATCCTACCCCTGCTCTGTGCGGCTTCCCCACGCAGGAAGCACGCCAACTGATCGCCGAACTGGAACCGCACGATCGTGGCGTGTTCAGTGGCATCGTCGGCTGGTGTGATGCCAATGGCGATGGTGAATGGGCGATAGCCATTCGCTGCGGCACCATCAAACACAATAAAGTCCGCCTGTTTGCTGGTGCGGGCATTGTTGAGGCATCTGTTCCCGAGGATGAATGGGCTGAAACCGCCGCTAAATTAAACACGATGTTGAATGCGTTTGGGCTTAACTCAGATGTGGATGGACTATGAGCATTGAATTTACGCCTTGGCCCGAGGAGTTGGCACAGCGTTATCGCAACAAGGGGTACTGGGTCGGTTTGCCGTTAACGGATTCTTGGGAACGTCATCTGTTGACACAGCCAGATGCGGTTGCTGTCGTGTGCGGCGAACGTCAGTGGAGCTATCGGGAATTGGATCAGCAATCTTCAGCTCTGGCATCCCGCCTGACGGAAAGTGGCCTGCGCGGTGGTGACACAGCGCTGGTGCAGTTGCCGAACGTGGCCGAATTTTACCTGACCTTTTTTGCGTTGCTGAAAATGGGAGTCGCGCCAGTTAACGCGCTATTCAGCCACAACAAGCTTGAACTACTGTCGTACGCCACGCAGATCGAACCACGTTTGTTGATCGCATCGGCCGAACATCCGCTGTTTGGCAACGGTGAGTTTTTGGATCGGATACAAACGCAGGTCCCTGGTCTGAAAACCGTGGTGATGCTTGGCGACAGCCCGCTTGGGCATAGTCTGGTGGACTGGCTGCAACCGCAGCCGTCGTCTAGCCAGTATCAGCCTTCTGCACCGGGGCAAGTTGCCTTCTTCCAGCTTTCTGGCGGTAGTACCGGTACGCCGAAGCTGATTCCCCGTACCCATGACGATTACTACTACAGTGTGCGCCGCAGCGTGGAAATCTGCGCGCTGACGCCACAAA
Source organism: Pectobacterium zantedeschiae (assembly GCF_004137795.1). Taxonomy (GTDB): domain Bacteria; phylum Pseudomonadota; class Gammaproteobacteria; order Enterobacterales; family Enterobacteriaceae; genus Pectobacterium; species Pectobacterium zantedeschiae. Next base: position 2,968,418 of record NZ_NWTM01000001.1, on the reverse strand, counting down.
CCCGCTATCTGTGTGCGTTACCTGCGCCGCATAACTTCCCGTTAAGTTCACCCGGTTCACTGGGTGTTTTTTACGCTGGTGGACGCGTCGTGCTGGCGCCCGATCCGGGGGCAATGACCTGTTTCCCGCTGATCGAACGTCATCAGATCGATATGACTTCGCTAGTGCCGCCCGCTGCTGCGCTGTGGATTCAGGCAGCAGAGCAGTTTGGAAAAGCGCTGCGTAGCCTGAAGCTCTTACAGGTGGGTGGGGCGAAGCTGAGTGAAACCGTTGCCCGTCGTATCCCGGCGGTACTGGGCTGTCAGTTGCAACAAGTGCTCGGGATGGCAGAAGGGTTGGTGAACTACACCCGACTGGATGACAGCGACGAGCATATCTTTACCACGCAGGGCTACCCGATGAGTCCAGACGATGAAGTGAAGGTATTAGACCGAGACGGTAATCCGGTGGCGAAGGGAGAGGCGGGGTTATTGGCGACGCGCGGCCCGTATACCTTCCGCGGCTATTACCGCAGCCCGGAGCACAATGCCCGCGCTTTCGACAGCGAAGGTTTTTACCACTCGGGCGATGTGGTGCAGATGACCGAGGATGGCTATTTGCGCGTGGTCGGGCGGGAGAAGGATCAGATTAACCGAGGCGGTGAAAAGATCGCTGCCGAAGAGATTGAAAACCTGCTGCTCAAACATGACGGCATTCTCCATGCCGCGCTGGTCTCCATGCCCGATCCGGTCATGGGTGAAAAAAGCTGTGCTTTTCTGGTGGTTAGCGACGCCTCACTGAAAGCCATCACGTTAAGAAAATATCTCCGCAATCAGGGTATTGCTGAATTCAAATTGCCGGACCGCTTCGAGATGATCGACACCTTGCCCGTCACACCGGTCGGCAAGATTGATAAGAAATCACTCCGTCAGCGCATTCAGACCCAACTTAGTATTCAAAATAAATAAGGATTTTTTGATGGCAATCCCTTCTATTGCTTCTTACCCCCTGCCGTGCGCACAGGATTTCCCAGAAAACAAGGTTTCCTGGGCGTTTGAACCTGAACGTGCAGTGCTGCTGATTCACGACATGCAGGACTATTTCGTGAATTTCTATGGTGCGGGTAGTCCGCTGGCACAGCAGTTGATTGAGAATATTTCTGCGCTGCGGACCTACTGTAAATCACAGGGGATTCCGGTGGTATATACCGCGCAACCTAACGCGCAGAGCGCCGCCGACCGTGCGCTGCTGAACGACATGTGGGGCGCAGGGCTGAATAATCATCCTGACAAACAGCGTGTTGTGAGCGCCTTGGCACCAGATGAGCATGACACGGTGCTGGTTAAATGGCGCTACAGCGCATTCCATCGTTCCCCGCTGGAACCGATGATGAAAGAGATGGGCAAAGACCAGCTGATTATCTGCGGCGTTTACGGGCATATCGGCTGCATGATTACTGCAACGGATGCCTTCATGCGCGATATCAAACCCTTCATGGTGGGCGATGCGATTGCGGATTTCTCACTTCAGGAACACCAGATGGCGCTGAAATATGTCGCGACGCGCGCCGGACGGGTTGTTAGTACGGCAGAACTCACGGGAGCGAAAATGGCACAGGCACTGACGAAACAAGGATTGAGAGCGCATCTGCTGAGCTTAATCGACGAAGAAGAAGATCAGTTCGATGAAGATGAAAACCTGATCGACTATGGTCTGGACTCGCTCCGTATGATGGCGCTGCTGACCGAGTGGCGCAATCAGGGCATTACGTTGAGCTTTGTCGATCTGGCGCGTAATCCCAGCTTGAATGCCTGGTGGGCGCTGATCGAAAAACAGCAGGGAGCGGCATCATGAAGCCGTTGAGCGTTGCGCAGCGCGGGCTGTGGTTAGGTCATGCCCTGAACGAGGATAAGGCGACGTTCAACACGGCGGAGTGCATCGCATTTGATGGCAAAGTCGATATTGAAGCCATGCTGAGTGCCATCCGCCAGGCCGTGATGGAGTGTGAGTGTCTTTACTGCCAGTTTGTTGAGGTTGCGGGTGAACATGCGGAGCAACCAGAGATTGGCTTTGTGGCTTCGCAACTGCCAGTTCCGATCGGTGTGCTGCCGATTGTAGAGCTATTGCCTGCGCCGATGACGGATGAAGAACAGACGATACGCCAGTGGGCGCGTGACGAAATCTCCCTGCCGCTGGATTTACTGAACGGATTACCCTGCCGCTTTGCGCTGCTGTGCGGCGAAAAACGCGATTTTCTCTACAGTTGCGTTCATCACATTGCGTTGGACGGTTTCGGCACCACGATGCTGTTTCAACGCATCGCCCAGATCTACTCCGCCTTAACGGCCGGGCAACCCGCGTCGGTGGCCGAGTTTGGCCCGTTCAGCGACGTGCTGGAAGAGGAACGGCAGCGCGATATCTGCGGGCAGACGGCGCAGGCGCGTGATTTCTGGCTGGAAACGCTGAACGCGATGCCGGAACCGGCCAGTTTCAGCGAGAAGAAAGCACCGATAGCCGCGCGTTTTTTACGCCAAAGCTGTGATATGCCTGCGGAGCTCTGGCAACCGCTAACGGCGCTGTGCGAAGGCAATAAAATCAGCTGGCCGGATCTGTTTCTGGCGATGCTGGCGACCCACCTGAAACTGGTATCTGGCAGCGACCGACTGACATTCGGCATGATGGTGATGAACCGCATCGGTTCCGCCTCGCTGACGGTGCCGAGCATGCAGATGAATATTGTGCCGCTGTGTATTCAGGTGGATGAACAGGCGGATTTTGTGGCGCTGGCTCAACAGGTTGCCCGCACCAAACGCACGCTGCGCCGTCATCAGCATTATCGCTATGAGCATTTACGTCGCGATCTAAATCGTGTTGGCGGCGAACAGCGCCTCTTCGGGCCGCTGATCAATATCATGCCGTTCGATCATCCGCTCAATTACGGATCGCTGTCGTCCAGCACGCTGAATCTCAGCGCTGGGCCGGTAGAAGATCTGACGATCGAGATCCATTTCAAACCGGATGGCACACCGGTGTTGGACTTTGATGCCAATCCAGCCTGTTACAGCGCGGAAGCGCTTGCCAGCCTGCAAGAAACCCTGTTCACACTGCTCCAGCGCTGGCTGGCGCAGCCGCAGCAAACCAGCGGCGAACTGCTGGGGGGCTGGCTGCGTGAAGAACGTGAACTGGCACTGATCACCAGTCGCGAACCTGAACCATGTGTTGAGCCGGTTCTGACGGAGATTGCCAGGCAGGCGTGTAAAAACCCGGGTCATATCGCGTTGGTGCAGCGCGATCGGCAATATAGCTATCAGCAACTGCTGGATCTGAGCGGTCAGGCCGCTGCGATGCTACATGAGCGCGGTGTACAGCCCGGTGAACGCATCGGCATTATGCTGAAACGCAGCCCTGAAGCCATTATCAGTTTGCTGGCTGTGATGCAGTGTGGTGCGGTTTATGTGCCGCTTGACCCAGAACAGCCGCGTGAACGGCAGCAGCACATCATCCAGATTGCCGGGTTGCGTACGATTGTGACGCAGGCGGATTACCAACATCGGCTGGCCTCAGTCTTTTCCGGTGAAATCATTCTGGCGGGGCATCTGCTGTCATCCAACGTGCAGGCCGCGGTGCTGCCGACTGCGGAATCGAGAGAAGGACAGATTGCCTATGTCATGTTTACTTCAGGGTCGACCGGATTGCCGAAAGGCGTGGAGATCGGTGCTAGCGCGTTGGATCACTTCACGGCGGCAGCACGTCAGCGCTACGACCTGCGTGCAGCGGATCGCGTGCTGCAATTTGCCCCGTTTAACTTTGATGCCAGCATCGAAGAGATTTTTGCCACATTGACCAGCGGCGCGATGCTGGTGCTGCGCACCGATGAAATGCTGGAATCGATTCCCACCTTTGTTGAACAGGTAGACGCACAGGAGATTACATTGCTCGATCTGCCGACCGCATTCTGGAACGAATGGGTGGTGGGGCTGAAAACCGGTACGTTGACTATGCCTTCGGCACTGCGCGCGATCATCATCGGCGGTGAAGCCGTGTATCCCGAACAGCTGGTGCAGTGGCAACGCCATGCGCCGGACACGTTGCGCTTAATCAACACGTATGGCCCCACTGAAACTACGGTGGTGGCGACCAGCTGCGATCTGCAAACTCAGTCTGCGGATGTGGCACAGCTTCCTATCGGTCTACCGCTGGCAGGGGTAAACGCGCTGATTCTGGCGGCGGGCGATCGTCCTGCGGCGGAAGGTGAACTGGTGCTGTTAGGGCCAACGCTGGCGGCGGGTTACATCGGCACAGAGCACACTGCGTTTACGCAGTTGGCGGTGGGCGATCGGGATCTTCCTGCTTACCGCACAGGCGATAGAGTGCGTCTGGAAAAAGGCCAACTGCTGTACCTTGGACGTATGGATAACGAATTTAAAATCAGCGGTTATCGGATACAGCCAGGGGAGGTCGAAGCCCATTTGTTGGCGCAGCCGGATGTCGATGAGGCCTGCGTTCAGGGCATTGTTTACCCCAACGGAGTGCGGCGTCTGGTGGCGTTTGTTGCCACAAAAGAGGGTGAGTTAGATGCGCGTGCGCTGAAGCAGCGCCTGAGTAGCGTGCTACCGCCTGCCATGATCCCCACCGATTATCGGGCTTTCCGCCAATTGCCAAAAACCGGATCCAACAAGGTCGATCGCAAACGTCTGCTGGCGGAATATCACGATGATGCACCGACGCAGGCACTAGCCAGCGAAACCGAGAATCGGGTCAGTGCCATCTGGCAACAGATCCTCGGTGTGTCGGGGATTCAATCGCGGGATAACTTCTTCGAACTGGGCGGGCAGTCATTGCAGACCATTCAGATCGTCAATCGTCTGGCCGCAGAGTTTTCCGTCAGCATCAAAGTCTCAGATGTGTTCGATCATCCACAGCTCAGCGATTTCTGCCGCTATCTGGACGACAGGCTGTCACAGGATGAAAACAGCGTGGAAATGGTGTGGTAGGGAAAATGATGAACAAGACACAATCTCTTCAGTTTGATTTCAGCGGCCAGACCGTCTGGGTAACGGGCGCGGCGAGCGGCATTGGTGAAAGCATTGCTTGCCAGTTTGTCGCACTGGGCGCGAACGTGATTGGATTCGATCGCGCATTTCAACATAACGCTTCTCCGTATAACGATCGTCCGTTTCGCTGCGTGACGCTGGATATTAGCGAACCGAACAGCGTGGCAGCGGTGTGCCGTCAGCAATTGGCGGAAACAGGGCTCGACGTTCTGGTTAACGCAGCCGGGATCCTGCGTTTAGGTGACATCGATACGCTGAGCGTGGACGACTGGCACCAGTGTATTAACGTCAATGCTTCCGGTGCATTTTATCTGCTGAATGCACTTGTGCCGCACTTTAAGCGGCAGCGCCGCGGCGCGATTGTTTGCGTCGGCTCTAATGCTGCACATGTTCCCCGCATGCAGATGGCGGCGTACTGCGCCTCGAAAGCGGCGCTCACCAGCCTGTCTCACTGTGCTGGTTTGGAGCTGTCGCCTTACGGCGTGCGCTGCAATCTGGTGTCGCCAGGATCGACGGATACGCCGATGCAGCGCGGCATGTGGCACAGCGCCGATGCGGAACAGCGCACTATCGCGGGCTTTCCAGACCAGTACAAGCTGGGAATTCCGCTGGGCAAGATTGCTCAGCCGGAAGAGATCGCCAATACCGTGGTTTTTCTGGCTTCCGATCTGGCCAGCCACATCACCATGCAGGACGTGGTGGTGGATGGCGGGGCAACGCTGACGGCCTGATTTGCTGAGAGAGTGACAAGTCATGAAAGATATCGTAACGCTGTTAAAGCAGCTAGAACGGCAGGGTGTGCGTCTGGCGTTAAATGCGCAAGGGCAGCTGATTTCACAGTCTAATAAAGACGCGATCACGGCAGAGATTGGGCGCACGATTAAGGAAAACAAAGACGCCATCGTGCGCTGCCTGACGGCGCAGCAGGCGTTTGAGCGACCGATCACACCGCAGAATGCGACGTCTGGCCCGTTGTCGTCATCGCAAAGCGGACTGTGGTTTATCGAACAATACGAAGAGCAATCACACCTCTACAACATGCCAGTCTATTTTCGTCTGACTGGCACGCTGGATGTGGCCGCGCTGGAGTTTGCCTTTGACGCGCTGGCGCAGCGCCATGCCAGCCTACGCACCCGTTTTGTGGTCAATGAACAGGGTAAGGGTGAGCAGCGTATCGATGCCTATCAACCGTTTGTGATACAGAATGATGACTTCTCGCTGTTGCCGGAAGCCGAGCGGGAAGGGCGTTTACAACAGCAGGTGAAAGTAGAAATCAGCCGCCCATTCGATCTCACGGCGGGCGATCTTACCCGCGTGCGTCTAGTGAAGATGAGCGAGCGCATACATGTTCTGATGATCACCCAACACCACATCATTTCAGATGGCTGGTCGGTGAAGAATATGTTTGCGGACTTCAAACCGGCTTTTTTGGCTTGCCAAAACCGCCAGCCTTATCCCGTCGAGACCACTCAGCTTAACTATATCGACTACGCACACTGGTTCAATTCCGATGCATTTCTGGATTACCACAACGAATTCAAACCGTTCTGGATTGAGCGGCTGACGGGGATCCCAGAAGTACATAGTCTGCCGTTGGATAAACCACGTCCAGCGTACCAGAACAGCGGCGGAGAGGTGATCTTCTCCGCGATCAACAACGATCTATGGGATAAATTCAAGCGCCTGTGCCAGCGCTACAATACGTCTAACTTCATTGGTCTTCATGCGGTGTTCTCTCTGATGTTAGCGCGCATCAGCGGTGAGAAAGACATTGTGATTGGCTCTCCGCTCGCCTATCGCGAACGGCCGGATATCGAAGATGTGGTCGGCTTCTTCGTTAACACTATCGTGCTGCGTACCCAGTTGCAGGACCGTCAGAACTTTATTGATTATCTGCAATATTGTCGCGAACAGGATTTATCGGCATTCGATCATCAGCTCTATCGCTTTGAAGCACTGAGCGAGGCGATCGGTTCCGATCGCACCACGGCGATCAACCCGATCTTCCAGGTGATGCTGGTGTATCAGGCCAAAGTGGATTTCAACGATCTGATCCCTGGCTGTGATGCGGCGGAGGAAACCTCGCCGGTGTTGCCCGCCAAGACGGATATCTCTGTCAAGGTGACGGAGCTGATGGGTGAGGTACGGCTGGACTGGCTATTTGCCACTGCGCTGTTTGAACGTCAGACGATCCAGTATTACGCTGACCGCTTTATCCGGTTGATCGAAGCCGTGGTTGAGGCCCCGGAAACCGATGTCTGGCATCTGCCGTTGATGGAATCGGATCGCTTTGCTGCCGTGCTGGCGGAAAGCCAGCAGTTACCGCGGAGCTATCCGCAGCCGCTGTTAACCGTAACCGACGTGATTGAAGCCGTGACACAGCGCGATCCACTGCAGTTGGCGATTGCCTTTGATGGTGATCAGCGTACCGACACGCTGACGTATGCCGAGCTGAACAGGCAGGCCAATCAGTTGGCGCACTGGCTGCATCGTCAGGGACTGGACGAACAATCGCTGGTTGGCGTGCTGGCGAAACGCGATCGCTATTTTGTCATTGCGTTACTGGCCGTTTGGAAAGCGGGTGCCGCCTATGTACCGCTGGATCCTGACTATCCGCCTGAGCGGCTGCGCCACATCATTACCGATGCCAATCTTACCGTTATTCTCGGCGGTGATGGGCAACAACTGGCGCAATGGTCAGCCGAACATCGCATCGATCTGACCGATCCTGCTGTTCTCGCGCAGTGGCAGGATCTGCCGGGTGATGAGCCTCCTGCTATTCTGCGCCATGCACAGCAACTGGCTCAGGTGATCTACACGTCGGGATCGACCGGCTTGCCGAAAGGCGTGATGATCGAACACGGTTCGTTGATCAATCTGCTGGACGATCACCGCGATCGCATCGCATTCACACCGCAAAGCACTATGTTCAACTGTATGTCGCTCTCGTTTGACGCGGGTAACATGACGACGCTATTGCCGCTGAGCAGCGGCGGAACGCTAGCGTTTGGTGAGCCCAACGATCGGGCGATCGTGCAGGCCGAACAGGCAGGGGCGACGCACCTGATCCTGCCGACAGCGCTGATGTCGATTCTCGATCCTAAGCAGGTTAATGGCATTCAAGCCATTGGTATGGGCGGGGAAGCCTGTCCGAACGCGGTGGTGGAAAACTGGGCAGAGAAAGTGGCGCTGTACAATATGTACGGGCCGACGGAGTGTACCGTCACGGCGTTGAGCACCCGTCTGTGCAAAGGCCAGCCTGTCACCATCGGCAAACCGCTTACCCATATTCAGGCGCTGATTCTGGATACTGCTGGACAATTGTGTCCGGTGGGGGTGCCAGGCGAACTGTGCCTTGCGGGGCTTGGTCTGGCGCGTGGCTATCTCAATCAGCCGCAGATGACCGCCAGCCGTTTCGAGCACATCACGCTGAATGACGTGAACAATACTGGACGTGGCGTGGCGACGTTACGCATTTATCGCACCGGGGATAAAGCCAGACTACTGAACAACGGTGATTATGAATACTGTGGCCGTATTGATGAGCAGATCAAGCTGCGTGGTTACCGCATCGAACCGGGTGAGATCGAGGCGCAGCTGGCGACAGTCTGCCCATCGCTGAAGCAGATTAAAGTCATCGTGGCGCAGGTGGGAAGCCGTCCAGCGCTGGTCGCTTATGCTACGGTGAAAGCCGACATCAGCACGCCGGAACCTGCCGCCGTGCTGATTGATGTTGCAAAGCACTTACCGGAATACATGGTGCCTTTCCGACTGATTCTGCTGGAAAACATGCCGTTGACGCCAAACGGCAAGCTCGATATGAAACAACTGCCGCCAGTGCTGGAAGTGAACGAGGGCGACGGTGAGGCTGACAACCCGCTGGAAGCGGACGTGTTGGCGATTTGGCGCAGCGTGCTGAATACGCCGCTGGGCGTTGAGGATGATTTTTTCCGCTTAGGCGGTGATTCCATCCTCAGTATCCAACTGACGACGCGACTGCGCAGCGCAGGTTATGCCTGCACGGTGAAAGACGTTTTCGAGGCGAAGAGCGTGCGGCGTTTGTGCCGTGTGCTGGCGCAGAATAATCGAGACACAGGCATTGTGGCAGAGCAGGGGGCGCTGGAAGGCGAGTTCGCGCTGCTGCCGATTCAGCGTTGGTTCATGGAACAACCATTGGCACGCCCTGAGCACTGGAATCAGGCGGCGATGATCCAACTGCCAGAGGTAGATACCGAACGGCTTGCCACGATGTTGCAGGCACTGATAGCGCAACACGATGCGCTGCGTCTGGCCTGTGATGCTGAAGGACAACGCTATCTGGCAGATGTGTCTTGCCCTGCTTTGCAGACGCTGGATTATCGCCAGCTTGGCGACGACGGCCTGCAACAGGCGTTTACCGCCTTGCAGAGTGAATTTGATCCCGCTCAGGGAAGAACGATGGCCTGCGCGCTGGTGCAGCATCATCCGCAGGCAGACACCGCCTTGTTCCTTGCTTTCCACCATCTGGTGATTGATGCCGTGTCCTGGCGCATTCTGGTGGACGATCTGGAACGGTTGTACCTCGATGAGCCGCTGCTGCCGAAAACCTCAAGCTATCGTCAATGGGGGGCCGCGCTGCAACACTACGCCACCGAGCATGCGGAACAACTGACGTACTGGCAGGCTCAGGAAGACGGCGTGGATCAGACCGCGCTGCTGGCGGCGCAAGATCCGCAGGGCCATGCCAGTGCCGCCATTATGATGCTGGATGTGGACACTACGGGCCAACTGGTGAGCGAGGCCAATCGTGCCTTTAATACCGACGTTAGCGATTTGCTGCTGGCGGCGCTAACTCGCACGCTAAACGATCTCGGCTGGGGCGATAAAGCACGCATCATGCTGGAAGGGCATGGCCGCGAGGCGATTGATCCGACGCTGGATGTCAGCCGCACCGTCGGGTGGTTTACCAGCACTTATCCGGTATGTCTGCAAGATAAGCCTGACTGGGCTTCTCTGATTCAATCCAGCAAGGAACAGCTGCGCCAGGTGCCGGATAAAGGCGTCGGGTTTAATCCGCTGCGCTACCATCACCCGCAGGGAAATTCGCTGACGCTGTCGCCGATTGTGTTCAACTATCTTGGGCTGTCGGTTCAGGCCGCTGGTACATGGCGTCCGGTTGATGTCGCGCCGGGATGCTGTGTATCACCGGAGAATAAACCGGCAGAGGTTATCAGTCTCCACGGCGGTATTGCGGGCGGACAGTTGACGTTGCGTCAGGTTGGTTGCCTCAACCAGCGTGATAGCGAACGCCTGATGGCGCGGTTGGTGGAGAATCTGCGTGCGCTGACGGAAGCTTGTTTGATACAGCTAAGCCACGGAATCGCCTATACCCCCAGCGACTTCCCTGCTGTCAATGTGAGCCAGGCGCAGCTCGACAGCCTGTCGCAGCGGTATGACATCGACACACTGTTGCCGCTGTCATCGCTCCAGCAGTCAATGCTGTATCACCGCTTACGCTGCCCGCAGGACGATGCTTATCATCTGCAAACGCCGATTCGCTATGCACAGGCGCTGGATGTGGATGGCTATCGCCAGGCGTGGCAGCGCCAGATTCAGCGGTTCCCGGCGCTGCGTGCCGCGCTGGAAAGCGAGTTTGCCAGCGTGCAGGTGCTTGTAAAGCAGGCTTCGCTGCCTTTTTACTATCAGAACTTGATGCAGGATGTCGATCCGCACGCGGTCATCGAACGCTATCGCCAGCAGGATTTACGGGATGGATTTGATTTGTCGCGGCCGCCGCTGTTGCGCATTGCCTGTTTCCGTTTGGGCGAGCAGGACTATCGGGTACTTCTGAGCTGTCATCACAGCGTGCTTGATGGCTGGAGTGGCCCGCAGTTACTCGGAGCGGTACATCGTGATTATCAACGGCTAATGCATGATGATGCACCAGCGATTCAGGTGGATCGTGCCTATGTGGATTACGCGCTACACGCTGTAGCACAGCAGCCCGCCGTCGATGCCTTCTGGCAGCAGCGACAGCCGTTACTGGCACAGACGAACGATGTGTCCGTGCTATTTGCGGCAGCGGGGAAACGCGCCGATCTCAGTCAGCATTTGACGCAAGTTGAGCCACAGGTCACCAGCGTGAGCCTGAACGAAGAGGAGCAGGCGACATTAACCGCTTTTGCCCGTGAAGTGGGCGTTACGCACAGCATTATTGCGCAATACGCCTGGCACCGGCTGCTGGCTCGTTCGACTGGTGATGCGGTCAGTATTGTCGGGAACGTGCTGTCGGGCAGGGAAAGCCCGGTGGAAGACGTAGCGAGCAGCGTGGGTCTGTACATTAACAGCCTACCGTTGGCGCTGAGTTGGCAGCAGCCCGTGTCACTGCAACAGCATTTGGTTCAGTTGCAGAATGAGCTGATGGCGATGAATCAGCATGCTACGCAGTCGCTGATTGCCCTGACGGCCGGACGCCAGCGTCTGTTCAACAGCCTGTTTATTTATGAAAACTATCCCGGTGCGAAAGCAGAACCGGGCCAACGCGCTGACGATCCGCATCGATTATCTCCCGAATTTTCAGCCGCCTATGAAAAAGTCGAGATGCCGCTGAATCTGGTGGTACGCGAACAGGCGGGCTGCATGCTGCTGCGCTTCGAGTTTGATGCAGATGCGCTGGACAGCGCACAGGCACGTCGGGTGTTGATGCGCTGGCATGACGAAGTGGTGGCGCTGATCAATAGTGCGCCGCAGCAGCCAGCCGAGATCATCGGGCATCAGAAAGCGACAGGCTCGATGGCTGGACAGAAAGCCGTGCCGGATAGCGGTATTAGCCAGCCGGATACGCCGTTTACCCAGGCGCTGCTGCGCGTATGGGCGCAAACGCTACATCCCGGTGAACCCGGCTTCGGTGAGTCTGGCCTCTGGGCTCGGACGTTATGTGAAAGTGGCGTCGATTCGCTCCAGCGTATTGCGCTGGCACAGGCGCTGAGCCGTGCGCTTGGGCAGCCAGTGAGCGTGGCGTTATTGCAACGCTACCCTTCACCGCTGGCGCTGAGTGGATATTTGGCACAGTCGAGAGTTACTGCCAATGAGGAAACGCTGTCATGACAGAGAGTAACGATGTTATCGGGACTCTGTTGGCGGACATCCAACAACCGACTGCCTTCGGGCAGCGGGTAGGTGCTGCACACGGTGAACAGCGCCACAGTAGTGAGCTGTCCCGACAGTATCCTGCGTCGCTGGTGTGTGCGGCGTGGAGTTGGCTGCTGTACAAGTACAGCGGTGAAGAGCTGGTATGTGCGGCGCTTGTCACGTCCGACCTTCCTGACAGCGTAATGCCACTGGTTGCTCATTTTCAACGGCGCGATCGTCTTGTCAGTGAGTGGATCGCAGAGGTGGGAGCGTCGTGCGATCCACAGCCTGCGCCAGCGGTTCTGGCAGCAGAAACCCTGCATGCGCTGTTTAGCAGTGTGTTGAGCGTCGGAGAAATGGCATCACTACCTGTTGTGACGCAGAAGATGGGGCAAAAAGTGGCGCTGATCGTAGAGGTTCAGGACGCTCGGCTAATTCTGACCGCGCCTGATGGGCAACTCGATAATCAGCAGCTTCAGCGCATTGCCCGCGATCTAACACGGCTACTCGATGGCCTGCTGGCACAGTGCTGGGAGTGGCTGACGCAAATTCGCCTTAGCCCGCAGGTAGTACCGTTACCCCACAGGACGCGAGCGAGCGCACTGCATGACGAATTGCTGGCGCGTCTTGCCCAGGCTGCACGTCAGGATGGTGTCGCGATCCGCTTTCAGGAACGTGCAATTAGCTATCGGGAACTGCTGCAACGTGTAGCGCTGATTCAAGGGATGTTAGCTGCGCAGGGCATTACTGCTGGTCAGCGGGTGGGGCTGCACCTTAGCCGTCAGCCTGACACCGTGGCGGCGTTACTGGCCTGCCTGTTTTCTCAGGTGACATTTGTGCCGCTGGAGCCGGATTTTCCGGGGGAACGGCTACAGGCGATTCAGCAGGAAGCGGCACTGGCCTCGGTCTTGCAGGACAGCTATACCGCTGGTTCGCTGACGTTTGACTGCCCGATACTGAACCTCTGCGATTTACCGGATGCAGATCGTGCCCTTTCCGCGAGCGTACAATTGGCTCAGGCTGGTGGACCGGAAACGGCGGCCTACATGATGTTTACCTCCGGTTCGACGGGGAAACCGAAAGGCGTGGTGATTGGTCAGCGAGCGCTGCAAACCTTTATCCATGCCAGCGTAGAGCGACTAGCCTTAACGGATAACGCTAACTGGTTGCTCATCACTACACTGGCCTTTGATATCTCCATGCTGGAAGTTTTCGCGCCGCTGTGGGTCGGTGGCGTGCTGCACCTGACCACGCATGAGGAATACAAAGATCCGCAGGCAGTTGCGGCGTATTTGCAGGATCGACCTGAAATCAACGTGTTGCAGGCTACTCCCGCTTTCTGGCGCATGATGTTCAAAGCGGACTGGCAGGGTAAACCCGATTTGGTGGCGCTATGCGGTGGCGAAGCGTTGGATCTGCGGCTGGCACAGCGCTTGGTCAGCCGTTGTAAGACGCTGTGGAATTGTTATGGGCCGACCGAAGCGACAATTTGGTCACAGATGGCGCAAATCGACGGTGCAGCATTGGAGAATCAGCACACGGTCGCGTTGGGTAACACGCTGGCGGGCTATCAACATCTGGTGATCGATTATGATCGTCATCCTCTGACTGAAGGAATGGTGGGTGAACTGTGCATCCTCGGTGACGCTCTGAGCAGCGGGTACTGGCTGCGTGACGATCTGACGCAAGAGCGTTTTATTCAGCAAGGGGAATCTGGGCAGCGAATGTATCGCACGGGCGATAAAGTCCGGTTGCTGGAGGACGATCGTTATCAGTATCTCGGACGTTTCGATGATCAGGTGAAATTACGGGGATTTCGCATCGAGTTAGGGGAGATCGAGGCGCAATTGAAACGGATCGAACAGGTACAGGATGCGGCCGTCAAACTTCAGGGCGAAGGGGATGATGCGGTACTGGTCGGTTATGTTGAATATAAACCCGGTTCAGAGATGACCAAACTGGCATTGCGTAAACAACTGCATCAGTTTCTACCGGCTTACATGGTGCCGGGGCGCATTGTGACGTTGGATAAGCTCCCCAAAACCGGCAGTGGCAAGGTCGATCGTAAACGCCTGAGCGACGTCTGAAAGTCATAAAGGGCAGCGTCGCTGCCCTTTATGTATCGTGTAAAAATGACATTCTCAGGTATGGCAATGTGCGATTGCCACACGCTTATCAGAATGATTGTAAGGTACTGATTTTGCCCTGCTGCCAGTTGATATCAGATTGACGCAGCGACTGGCTGATATCTGCAAGGCTATTGGACGGCAGTGATTTCGGCAGCAAATCCAATCCGATTGTCGAGAATATCTGGCCGTAGGAATTACGTAGTTCTGCATAGGCCAGATCCTGACGCAAACTGGCATTGAGGGCGTTTAGCTCACCTTGAATCAACTGTAGTTCGCCAATGCTGTTAGCCTTATAGCGGTTTCTCAGCTGTTCGACGATTTTAGTGTCAAGATTGCGCAATTCTGCACTGGTTTTGTACTGCCGTTGTGCCTCATTGAAGTTGGCCCGTGCGATATATAGCTGAGCCATAATTGCCAGAGACATTGCCTGACGCTGCATTTCCGACACGGATTCGTTAGCCTGAGCAGCTTTACGCGCGGCTGGGCCGGACAACAGATTGAACAGGTTCCAGGTCGCTTTCACGCCGACGTCAGCCCAGCTGTTGTTGACCAGGAAGGAGTTGCTGTCATAGTGGCCGCCTGCGCTGATTTCCACGCCGGGCAGCATACGCAGCAGCGCTTTACGGGTTTCAGCGGCATGAATTCGCACCTGATAATCCTGCTCGCGCAGTTCTGGACGACTGACCAGCGCCGCTTCTTCAAGCACCTTCACATCGACATTCAACTGCGGTACGGTTTCGTCGCCGCTTTGTGGCAACGCCAGCTTGTAGGCCGTATCCAATGGTAGGTTCATCAAGGTCGCCAGCTCAGTCTTGGCCAGCGACAGCGCGCGACGCTGTTCTTCCAACTGACGTGTGGCGTCGATCAGCGCACGTTGATAGCTCAGCGATTCAATGGGATCGCCAATCTGCTGTGATGACATGTGTTCACTCGCGTCGCGCGCCGTGTTGACGCGGGCGATCAGGCCATCAATCTGCCCCAACAAGCGCTCGGCAGCCACGGCGCGCCAGTAGGCGGAGCGCACATCTTGCAAGATGGTGTGCACAACTTTGCGCTTACGCTCTTCGGCAATCCAGCGCTGATCTGATTTTTGCTGGGCGGTCACGTAGCTGACGCCAAAGTCGAGCACGTTCCACACCATGGTCAGATCGGCCACATCGCGGTCACGATCCTGTGAGGTAGACGGTTCAAGAGAGGTACGTCCCGTTTCCACACTGCGGCTACTAGAGGCGCTCATATTATTACGCCCCACATAGCCTGCCGATGCCGCGATCTTGGGCAGCATATCGTAACGTGCCAGTTCCACTTGCTGCTGGCTCAGTGCATATTCCATCACTTTTAAGCGTGATTCGAGGTTGTATTTCAACGCACGCGCCATGGCATCATACAGCGTGATCGGTGCCGTGACGGGCTCCTGCTGGCTGAACATGGCGACTCGGTCCTGCTGGCTGCGTTGCCCGCTTTCGACCTTGCTGATCGGCTGGGTGGTCACGGCACAGCCGCTGGCGGCTAGCACGATGGCGCTAAGGCTAAATAGTTTCCGACCCTTTAACACGATTCCGCTCCTCGTCATTGTCATTATTACCAATTTTGTTCTTGTGATGGTTCTGGCTGTTAGTGCGATCGCCTTGCATATCGCTGATTGCTGCACTGTTGTGCAGGGCTTATCCTTGTTGCTGACCACTTTCCTGCAACGCTTGCTCAATAGCAGCCAGACGTTGCAGTTCCGAGTCACCTATCTGTTGTAATTGCCGATGGAGCGAGGGCGTAAATGCCACGGAGCGCCCAGTGTTGTCATCCGTGCTATTCATTGCGTTATTCGCCCCATCTAGCGGAATGTCTTTCCAACTGCCGCCGGAGAAGACCTCCATTGGCGTCAGCGAAGGCAGGTAGATCCCTGAGAACGTGCTCGCCAGCGATGAGGTTCCGCCTAAAGCGGGATCTTTGCTAAAGCTGGGGAAGGATCCCAACGTGCTGTCGAAATTAACGCCAATACCGCTGGTTACTCCACGTCCGAAAGCACCCGCCACCTGACTGACTGGGAGGGTACCTGTCTCTGTGTTTTGGCGTCCGGTGGCGAAGATGGCAGACATCACTGATTTTGGTGCACCATCGTTACCCACGGTAAAACTGCCGAGCGATGGATTGGCAACCAGACCATCGAAGGTCGGCGGTGCTGTTGCGGCATCCTGCATGGACAACTGGCGCGTATCGCTGAATGACGATGGTGTTCGGCCAATACCGTCGTTGGCTTTGAATTGAGGATCGCCACCCACACTGCTGCGTGTCACCGTCAAGCCAAAGCTGGTACTAATTGAGGTGTTGCTGCCGTCAGTGGCGGTGACTCTAATCACCAGATTGCCCACATCACTATTGCCTGGTGTGCCGGAGAAGGTTGCTGTCGCGGGATCGAAACGCAGCCAGCTTGGCAGCGGTGAGCCGTTGGCGAGGGTGGCGCTGAGCGTCAGGGTATCGCCATCCGGATCGACAAATGTGCCCGCAGGCACGGTAAAGTTGAAGCCGCCATCCTGCGCTACACTTTGCGCTGGGATTGGGGTAGCAACCACGGGCGCATCGTTAACGTTGGTTACCGTCAGACCAAAGCTGGTGCTGACGGAGGTATTACTGCCGTCGGTGGCCGTTACCCGGATCACCACTGTGCCGACATCACTATTGCCCGGTGTACCGGAGAACGTGCCGATCGCAGGATCGAAACGCAGCCAGCTTGGCAGCGGTGAGCCGTTGGCGAGGGTGGCGCTGAGCGTCAGGGTATCACCATCGGGATCGCTGAAGGTGCCCGCAGGGACAGTAAAGTTGAAGCTGCCATCCTGCGCCACACTTTGCGGCGGGATCGGGGTGGCAACCACAGGCGCATCGTTAACGTTGGTCACCGTCAGGCCAAAGCTGGTGCTGACGGAGGTATTGCTGCCGTCGGTGGCCGTTACTCGGATCACCACTGTGCCAACATCGCCATTGCCCGGCGTGCCGGAGAACGTGCCGGTGGCCGGATTAAAGGTGATCCAGCTTGGCAGCGGTGAACCGTCGGTGAGGGTGGCGCTGAGCGTCAGGGTATCGCCATCGGGATCGCTGAAGGTGCCCGTAGGCACGGTAAAGTTGAAGCCGCCATCCTGCGCCACGCTTTGCGGCGGGATCGGAGTAGCAACCACTGGCACATCGTTAACGTTGGTCACCGTCAGGCCAAAACTGGTGCTGACGGAGGTATTGCTGCCGTCGGTGGCCGTTACCCGGATCACTACCGTGCCCACATCACTATTGCCCGGCGTACCGGAGAACGTACCGATAGCAGGATCGAAACGCAGCCAGCTCGGCAGCGGTGAACCGTCGGCGAGGGTGGCGCTGAGCGTCAGCGTATCGCCATCGGGATCGCTGAAGGTGCCCGCAGGGACGGTAAAGTTGAAGCCGCCATCCTGCGCCACACTTTGCGGCGGGATTGGGGTGGCAACCACTGGCGCATCGTTAACGTTGGTCACCGTCAGGCCAAAGCTGGTGCTGATTGAGGTATTGCTGCCGTCGGTGGCCGTTACCCGGATCACCAGAGTACCCACATCGCCATTGGCCGGCGTGCCGGAGAAGGTGCCGATAGTGGGATCAAAGTGCAGCCAGCTCGGCAGCGGCGATCCGTCGGCGAGGGTGGCGCTGAGTGTCAGGGTATCGCCATCGGGATCGCTGAAGGTGCCCGCAGGGACGGTAAAGTTGAAGCCGCCGTCCTGCGCCACGCTTTGTGGCGGGATTGGCGTGGATACCACGGGAGCCTGGTTCGATGGCGTGACTGTCAGGCTGAAAGTGGTACTGATCGAGGCATCGCCATCGTTGGCGGTGACCTTAATACTCAGATTGCCGATATCACTATTCCCCGGTGTACCGGAGAAAGTGCCAGTGGCCGGATTAAAGGTGATCCAGCCCGGCAGCGGTGAGCCGTCGGCGAGGGTGGCGCTGAGCGTCAGCGTATCACCATCCGGGTCCGTGAAAGTGCCCGGCGGTACGGTGAAGTTCAGGCTGCCATCCTGTACCACACTCTGTGCCGGTATCGGCGTGGCGACCACTGGAGCGTCGTTGACGTTGGTGATGGTCAGGCTGAAATCAGTATGCACCGAGGCGTTGCTGCTATCGGTGGCGGTGACGCGAATAGACAGGCTACCGACATCTGCGTTGCCGGGCGTGCCGGAGAAGGTACCGGTGGCTGGATTAAAGGTGATCCAGCTCGGCAGCGGCGAGCCGTTGGCCAGCGTAGCGCTCAAGGTCAGGGTATCGCCATCTGGGTCCGTGAAGGTGCCTGCCGGTACGGTGAAGTTCAGGCTACCATCCTGTACCACGCTCTGTGCCGGTATTGGCGTTGCGACCACTGGGGCGTCGTTGACGTTGGTGATGGTCAGGCTGAAATCAGTATGTACCGAGGCGTTGCTGCCGTCGGTAGCGGTGACGCGGATAGACAGGCTACCAACATCGGCGTTGCCCGGCGTGCCGGAGAAGGTACCGGTGGCCGGATTAAAGGTGATCCAGCTCGGCAGCGGCAAGCCGTTGGCCAGCGTAGCGCTCAAAGTCAGAGTATCGCCATCAGGGTCAGTGAAGGTGCCTGCCGGTACGGTGAAGTTCAGGTTGCCATCCTGTGCCACGCTCTGTGCCGGTATCGGTGTCGCGATCACTGGCGCATCGTTGACGTTGGTGACGGTCAGGCTAAAGGTGGTGCTGACAGAGGCATTGCCATCGTTGGCGGTAACCTTAATGCTCAGGGTGCCGACATCCGCATTGCCCGGCGTGCCGGAGAAGGTGCCGGTGGCCGGATTAAAGGTGATCCAACCCGGCAGCGGTGAACCGTTAGCCAGCGTGGCGCTCAGAGAGAGAGTATCGCCATCCGGGTCCGTGAAGGTGCCTGCGGGGATGGCGAAGTTCAGGCTGCCATCCTGTGCCACGCTCTGTGCGGGTATTGGCGTTGCGACCACGGGTGCGTCGTTGACGTTGGTGACAGCCAAACTAAAGGTGGTACTGACAGAGGCATTACCATCGTTGGCGATAACCTTAATGCTCAGGGTGCCAACATCCGCATTGCCTGGCGTACCCGTAAAGGTGCCGGTAGCAGGATTAAACGTCAACCAACTGGGCAACGCCAAACCATTTGCCAGCGTGGCACTCAGGGTCAGGGTATCGCCATCCGGGTCCGTGAAAGTGCCTGCCGGTACGGTGAAGTTCAGGCTAGCATCCTGCGCCACACTTTGCGCCGGAATAGTGGCAGAGACCACCGGTGCATCGTTAACATTGGTGACGGTCAGACTAAAGGTGGTACTAACGGAGGCATTGCCATCAGAAGCGGTGATCTTGATCGACAGAGTACCCACATCTGCGTTACCCGGTATCCCGGAGAAGGTACGGACGGTGGGATTAAAGCTCAGCCAACTGGGCAACGCGGAGCCATCCGCCAAGGTAGCGGTGAATGTCAGGCTATCGCCATCGGGATCGGTAAAGGTGTTTCCAGGCACGGTGTAAATCAGGGGGCTATCCTGTGCCACGCTCTGTGCGGGTATTGGCGTTGCGACCACGGGCGCGTCGTTGACGTTGGTGACGGTCAGACTAAAGGTGGTGCTGACCGAGGCATTGGTGGTATCTGTGGCTGTAACTTTGATGCTCAGGATGCCGACATCCGCATTGCCCGGTGTGCCGGTGAAGGTGCCTGTGGCCGGATTAAAGGTGAGCCAGCTCGGCAGAGGTGAACCGTTGGCCAATGTGGCGCTCAGTGTCAGCGTATCGCCATCCGGATCCGTGAAGGTACCTGCCGGTACGGTGAAGCTCAGGCTTCCATCCTGCGCCACGCTCTGTGCGGGTATTGGCGTTGCGACCACTGGAGGATTGCCAACAACGACCGTCAACGTTGAGGTCGCACTGCTGCTGGCATCGTCATTGGCGGTAACCGAAATGGTGCGATTGCCTGCGGTGGGTGTGGTGGCGACATTAACATAAACGATGGCGCGTAACGCTGTCTGGAAGGCGTCCAGCGTGGCACCACCGGTGAGGGTCACCGTTTGGCCGCCATCTCCTGACACGTTGATGCCTGCGGCATGGGCAGCCAGTAATGCCTGTTGCGATAACGTCAAATATTCGCTGCTGCCATTGACGTTGCCCGCCAGCGAGAGCGTCAGTGTCCACAGGCGTGTGTCGCCGTCGGTTTGCGAGAGTGTTGCCAGCATATCGGTTATAGGCACGCCCGTGCTCAAACCGCTGGAGACGGTAGCGCTATAGTCACTGCCTGAGCCTGCACCGTTCAGGTCTAACTGCGGACTCACGCCTGAGGCAAACTGTGATTCGTAAGCACCAATATCTACCGTACCCTGGCGTATGCGATCCAAACCCCGCGCATCACTATTGCCGGTAACATAGAAACGGTCACCCTGATTAATGGCATTGCTGGCTGTAGCAGCCAGCCGTGGATCTGATGATGACACCAGATTAACGCTACTGCCGATCAGGTTATTACCGCCATTTAGGGTATAGGAACCGTTAGTGGTGGTGTCGTTATGGACGACAATATCGACAGTATTGCCCGATATAATCGAGTTGCGCACACTGGCAACCCAGCTTGACGCTGCGTTGGTGAAGTCAAACTCAATACCGGCATCCTGACCGGTGATGGTGGTGTTTATCAAGGTGATATGGGTGTTGATGGCGTTGGTGCTGCCGCTTGATGCCAGATAGAGACCTGCTACACCGACCGCCCCATTGGAGGGGTTGAAACTGCTGTTGTTGTAGATGGCCGAATTGGTGAGCGACAGCGAGAGCGTTTGCTGGGTGCCTGACACGAACAGCTTGATCACGCCTTCGCTGTCGTAGCCCCCCACCAAGGTATTTTTATAAATATTGACCTGATCCAGATCGATAACATA
Source organism: Pectobacterium zantedeschiae (assembly GCF_004137795.1). Lineage (GTDB taxonomy): Bacteria > Pseudomonadota > Gammaproteobacteria > Enterobacterales > Enterobacteriaceae > Pectobacterium > Pectobacterium zantedeschiae. Next base: position 2,947,253 of record NZ_NWTM01000001.1, on the reverse strand, counting down.
GGTGCCTGGGGAGACACTGCTGAGGTCAATCATGCCATTGCCCCAGCCATAATCGATGTTGTCATGAATATCAACGTTATACAGCCTTAAATTGACATCTGACGCGCTATAACTGAGCCCCAGTACGCCCCCCGTATCCATGCTATTGGTGGTGGTGAAATTGGTCAGGGTCAGGTTTTGAATGGCGAAGGTAAAGGACGAACTGGTGATTTGAAAGCCGGAATAGCCACCGCCATTCAGGGTGAAGCTTTGCCCGTCGATCAGCAAGGTGCTGGTGGGGACCAAAATGTTTTCAGCCAGCGTGACATTGGTTTGAAATACGATACGGTCAACGCCTGCGGTATTATTCGCCCAGTAAAGCGCCTCGCGTAAGCTAAGGCCACCGCCATCACTTTCATCTTCCGCCAGGCTGCTACCAAAGGTGGCGTCATCGCCCGAATCTCCTGCTGCGGTCACATACAGGGTGCTGTTGCTGGCCAGCACGTTCACTGATGACGTTAGGCTTAACGCTGTGGTGTTGTTGCTGGTACCGCTATCGCTGACGGCGGTTAAGGACACATCTCGTGTGGCCGCTGTGACGCTGCTGTTGCTATTGCCGTAGCGTAAGCCATCTACCAGACCGGCAAATTGCGTGTTGCTGGCGCTCATCCCGCTCAGTTGTAGCGTCACGGTGTTGCCGACGCGCGTTACCGTATAACTGCCGATGCCAGTCAGCGTGCCGCTGCCATTGCTCGCCAGACTGATGGTGTTGCCTGCCACGCTGATAAATTCACCGCTGTCGCTGACGTTGGACACGGTCAGGGTCAGTGAGTTAAAGGTTTGCCCGCTGTCCCGCGTGTCTGCGCTGACGCCGCTGAACAGATCGATGGATCCCGCCATACCGGCGATAAAGGTAGGATTGCTGCCCGTGGCGGACAATGTCGGGGCGGTGCTGCTTGCGGCGGTGGTGACATCAAGCTTGACCACGCTGACGGTGGCATTACCGGCACTGTCTCTGGCGACCACATACACATCATAGGCGGTTGCTGCGGCTAAACCCGTCAGGGTCAGGGATTGACTGTAGGGCGCGCTGCTGGATATCTGACTGCCGGAAGCCAATGCCGCGCTGCCAGTGGCGTTCTGCCCGTTAATGACCTGAGTGACGCTCGGTGCGCTGGCGCCATCCGACACCACCACGTAATAGACGGTACCAGCTTCGCTCAGATCAGTGTTAAGGGTAAAACCGCTGGTGGTCGGTACGGTGATCGTTGGGGTGGCGTCAAAGGTGGGGGCGATATCGTCGGCCACCATCAGGGTGACGACCTTCTCATAGGTCGCTTGTCCGTCGGAGACCTGGATACGCACGGAATAGGTTCCGGCTGCCATGGTGGCGGCATTAACCGCTCTCAGCGTGCTGCCGCTGAGGGTAAAGAGTGCATTATCAGTACTGCCGACGCCACTCACCAGACTGTAGGTAAACGTGGTGGAGTCTACGTCGGTTGCCGACAGCGTCCCAACGATACCGTTGCTGCCCAGAGACTGACCGAATGTCGTGTTGGAGAGAGCCAGATCCGTTGGCGCATCGTTGACGGCAACCACGGTGACGGTGCTGGCGATATTGCCGGGGCTGTAGCTGTTGTTGCTGGCGCCGGAATCAGTGACCTGAGTCAGGGTTACGACCCGTGCGGTGGTATGGGGATTGTCACTGCTGTTGCCGTAAGTCATGCCGGACAGCAAGGTGCCCATATTGGCATTGCTCAGCGTTCCTCCGCTTAGGCTGATGGTGGCCGTGCCTGCGCTGAGGGAAACACTGGCCGACCCGTAACCGCTGCCGAGACTGACGCTATTACCATTGATCAAGGACACCTTGACACCGTTGATGTTTAAATATTCTGTGCTATCCGCGACATTGGAGATGGTCAATGTGGCGCCAGTAAAGGTTTGTCCACTGTCGTTGGTGTTAGCGATTACGTTGGTAAATAAGCCGACGTCGGTGCCGTTTTCTGTATAGGTAGGGTTTGTCGCTGAGCCCGCTATGCTGGGAACGTTATCGGTGGAAGCGACGACAGGTGCGGTGACGATATTATCCCATTGGACAGTACCATTACCGAGTGTCGCTGTTGTTAATCTCACCTCGTCAATATTTTGAAAGGCATTGGAGAGTGTCGCCGTCTGGAATGCGGTCGTGAGGGTGATGGTTTGCGTTGCACCCGCCACCGCGCTACCGTCTTTATACCCAGTGATGGTGAACGTTGATGCGTAATTGCCCAGCCCTCTAAGATCAATATTCGATAGGTTGAATTCGCTGCCATCCGTCGATTTAATTGCAAAATAGTTAAGATTTCCCCCAGGAGCAACAATCGTATTCAGGACCTGGTTACCGCTTATCGCAACAGTTTGAAGTGTTACTCTGTCAGTACTGGAAGCAACGTAGGTAAAGCCGTTGTTGATATCATCATAAGATTGGACACCAGACTGGCTGCTAACAAATGTATTCGTGCCTGAAAATTGCGAGAATGTGTTAGTGCCGAGAGTTGGGGACGCGAGTAAATTATTGTAATTTGAGGTTATTTCACCCAATGCAGCATTGTTCGTTTCTATGCTGCCAACCGTTGTTTCCAGTTGCCAGTTGCCACCTTTGGCTATGGCGCCAGTTAAATCATCCGAGGCTGCAATATCTGCCTGAGTGAGCTGTGATAGTAAAGAGACAAAGCTTTTTCCGGTGTCCTGTGCAATATCACAGCCATAGAGCAGTAGATCGCCATCCTGTGTTAACGCTGTGCCGAGTTTAGCCAGGTCGGCCGAACGTGCCTCCGCCGTAGCGCTATCAAGCGTCAGATTGCCAAGGCGAACTTGCCCTTCGTTGCCATGGCTCAATATATGGATCGCATCGTAACCAGTATGGGTTTCAGCCCATACCGCCATCTGCGTCAGTCCGTCTTTACTGCTATCCAATAAAAACACATCAACCCCAGCGGGGACACTGTTGACCAGTGTTTGGTAATCCGTCAGCGCCGTATCAATAAATACCGCTTCTTTACGTATTGTTTCGCCTGCAACAGCCTGTACAACGACGTCAGTTGTGATGTCATGCGTGGCACTATTCTGATCGGATGATGTGTTGCTCTCCGATGCGGCTTCAGCAGAATGATTGGCAGTCTGTGCAGAATTAGGATTAGAAGAAGCCGTGGCATCACTCGAATTACTGGTTTCGGCCTGAGTGGCCGTTGCGGCTATTGCGCCGTCAAATAAGACGCGGGATTCAAGGACAAAACCAAGAGGAGCGGAATAAGCCTGCTCAATGTGGTCAGTTGGATGGTCACTTTTCTTACTGAATAATTGGCGCCACAGCATAAGACATACTCCAGAGTGGTGTTAGTACGTATAATTTTTCTACAGCTAATATCGGGAAGTCATCACTAAATACGGACTATCGGTACGCTTGCCATCGTGACTACCAACAGACCACTCCTATGTCCATCATTAGGTTATATATTACGTTTTTACTTTCAAAATCTTACAGATGTCGCGCTCCCCTAAAAATGAGGGAAGCGCGTAGTTATATTAGTTTGGGTTTACAGGATAAACGCCCATAGTAGCGATGCACGCAGTGAGACCTACACTGGGGTTACGAACACTAAAAGGTATACCGCCAATATTAGGGGAAATGGTTATACCCGTTAGGTTGCTCACACTAAACGGGGCTGAAAATGGTTTCAACGTTGTTGTAGGTGTTGCATTACTGTAAATTTTAGCTGGTGAGTCAACCCCACCAACGGAACTTAAATCAAACGAAGGAGACGTTGTCGCCAGTGATGTCGTGTTGTCTGGTACGTTGGCTGTTGCCGCACCATTTACCACAGGAATAGCGATAGATGCGGTACCGCTCACGCTTCCAGAAGAGGCAACAGTGGCCGGATGTATGTGTGGGGCAACGTTGCTCGTCGTCAATGAGACATTCTCTGCCCCAAATACTTGTCCACGAGTGACATTCGCTAATCCTGTTCCTTGTCCAGCCCCTACCGGTACGCGCCCACGCATGTCGGGGAGCATAAAGTTCCCCTGCTGTGGAGAACCTCCCCAGATATTTCCGATCAAGGCATAAAGCGCCTGATATTGATTGATAGTCACTGTTTGCCCATTTGCAGGCAGATAGCCCTCTGGGCAATAGCTGGTGACCATATAACAAATAGAGCCAATGTAAGGCTCAGTACTGCATGCAGATGCGGTAGCTGGTTGCGATAAGCCTACAGCTAACACAGTTGCGATCGCAGATTTGGCAAACAGACGCTGAACGCATTTCATAAACATCTCTCCTTGGAATGGGGGATAGTTCCACGCTGGGTGAAATATATCTGATGATTTTGATGCTTGGTCTTGTGATGCCTAACTTCACTTGCTAAGTAACATGTAATTTTATGTAAACAATAAAAACAAAATTACATATAAAAAGTGAAACTAGCAATAGGCTTTTACGTAAGCCGATAAGAAAAAGATTTGTTTTTTTAATTTGTTGATTTTATTTGATATTTAATGGGTTTAATTTGGCTTATCAAAGGAGGGATGTGCTGAAATTGCTGCGATATGTATATGTTGTCAGCGTAATGAAAAAACCAGAGAGAAATTTATTTGTTAATAAAATGTAGTGTATGTTCGACGCAATAGACATGTGAAAACGTTAAGTAATCTTATTAACTGATGAAATCAGAAAGGGTGTAGCGCTTTTCTACAGAGTCTGGAGCATCTCCTGCTCCAGATACCAGCTAAGGTAGGCGTATATGTTGAGGATACCAACTTACTAAAAACCACTTTCCCGGATACCCAATGCCGCTACCCGACGCCACACCGTGCCAAGAATAGATTCCTTTTCTCCTTCCAGAATGACGCTACCGCGCAGAGGCTGTTGTGGTAACAGTGCCTGAGGGGACAGGGTAAACTGCACGCGGTATTGTGCTTGCACGGGCTGCGGATTACGTTCGTTATCGCGCCGCACGGCAATCGGGCCGTGGCGATCGGACGCGAGCATTTCTTGTTGCAGATAAGCGCTGCCCGTGGGGGCGATCTCATGAAGCGTAACGTCAAGACGTGGGAAAGCGGGATCGTCGGCAAGGAATACGCCGTGCATGCCCTCTTGAGTGCGCTTGAGTGATTCCTCGGGGATATAGCCAACCACTCGGCCTTGTGCGGGTTCCACCACACGTAGTAATGGCGTATCCGCCGTTAGCCAGCGTCCTGCTGTCATGTCACGCGCCAGATCGCGTACTACGCCCGTTTGCGGCGCCCGAATCGTTAAGCGTTGACGCTGTGCTGCCAACCCTCGATAGCGTGCTAGCGCCTCCGCTAACTGCCGATCCATGACCTGAATTTCACTCGCGGTTTCCTGTCGCGCCGCTCCACGCTGCCGCTGCTGTTGTAATTGGGCGATACGTTGACGCTCAATATCGAGACGGTAATCCAGGTCGACTGACGTCAGTTCCAGCAGAATGTCTCCGGCATCCACCCGCTGACCATCTGTAACGTGTAGCTGGTTCACCTGTGCCGGTACCGGACTGTAGAGGGTACTGACCTTCTCGGCTTCCAAGACGGCAGGAATGCGGATACTGCCACCCCATGGATAGAGCAAGATAAACAAGAGGGCCGAGCACAGCAGGGCACTGCGCAAAAAAGCGATAGGGTGTATTGATTTGCGCATTGACCACCAGGCATAGGCTTCTTTGGCTATCGGTAGCGCGATAAACCAGACGATCTCAACCAGCATTAAACCAATGCCGATCACCTTGATAAAAAAGTGATAAACCACCAGCGCGATGCCAAAGAACAGGAAAAAACGCCATATCCAGGAGGCATAGCCCCACACCAGCAGTTTGCGTTGCAGAGACGGGGAAAGGTTTTCCGGCGCTGGGTGACCATGACCGAACAGACTTTCCCGCAACCGCCAGCGGCAGAGCGCATAGGCGCGTTCTTGCAGATTTTCTACGCGCCAGAAATCGCTCAGCAAAAAGTAGCCATCGAAGCGCATCAAAGGGTTAAGGTTTACGACTAACGTGGTCAGCCACGTCGCGCTGGAAAGCATAAAGGCGGCCGTTCGTGCTGGTCCATCTGGCAGTAATGCCCAGGCCAATAGCGCAATCACCGCCAACATCAGTTCGGCCAGAATGCCGCCCGCGCCGATCAGCAAGCGTGCCTGACGATCTTTCAGTTTCCAGGCGTCGGTAGTGTCAGTATAAAACAAGGGAAATAACACGATAAAGGCAACACCCATGCTCTGCACACGGCAGCCCGCCCGTTTAGCCATAAAAGCATGGCCTAGCTCATGGATAAATTTGGCGAACACCAGAGAAATACCGAACACGGCCATGCCAGACAGGCTGAAAAGGTGTGGAAACGAATGGGTATAACGTACCCAGTCTCGACTGACCAAAAATAAACCCAGCAGCAGGATAAATGGAAATACCCAAATCAGAAAGGGCGTGCCATAGCGCTGTAGCCACGGCCAACAGCGGTTAAGTACCGGATCGGGTCGCCACAGAGGAATACGGAAAAATAGATACTGGTGCAGCACGCTTTTCCACAAGCTGGTGCGCATCGCGTGGGCTTTGCCCAGATAGCGCTGACGTTGTTCTGGATCGCTTGCTGCGACCAGATCGTGCTGGCGCAGGAACTGCATCAGTTGCTCCAACTCTTTCACTCGCAGTGGCAGGCCGGGCTCACTGTTGGCAGCGGCCAGGATTTGCTGCGGCTGGCGCAGTGACCAATGACGCAGCAGGCGGATAGCCGACGGGGTCAGGGTAAAATAACGTCCGGTTATAGGATCGGACAGCACCCACTGCGGGGCCCCGTTGATGCCAGGCGCCGATTCTGCCAATTGAAGATCGGCGCGCAGAGGAGGCAGATGCGGATTCATAGCCCAATCGCCTGACGGATCACTGCCAGCGGTCGACGGAACAAATAAACGGCAAGGGGAACATAGTCGCCTGAAATTTTTGCCGTGCCGCGCAGGCCGATACGTGGTGGTGTGTCAGTAAAGCGTGCATCCAGACGGTAGGCCAGATTGCCGGCTGGTGTCTGTTCTGACTCATAGGCGATACGTTCTAACAATGCGGCATGCGGCGTTAGTGGATCGCTGTCCAGAAACAGGGTAATGGGCGCTTCTTGCTGCAACCGGATGGCGTCGCCTACGTCCAACTCGATGCGTAACGCGGTGAGAGCAGGGTCTGCCAACTCCATCAAACGTTCGCCAGTGCGTACCGGTTTACCCATCCAGCGCGTAGCGTCGGCAAATACCGCGATGCCATCCCGTTCGGCGCGGATTTCTGCGCGACTCAGCAAGGCATTGGCGTAATCGCGTTCCGCGCGTTTTTGTGCCACCTGGGCGGCGAGAAAGTCGAGCCGGGCTTTGGAGTCCGCATCCTGAAACGCACGTTGAGAACTCGCACGATGCTCCGCTTCGGCGACATTCAATGCGCGTTCGGCCACATCTGCCTGGGCTTTCAGGGTGGTACTGTCAAAGCGAACCAACACCTCACCTTTACGTACACTCTGGTTCGGTAACACGGTAAAGGATTGGATTACGCCGTCCAGTGGCGCGGCGACGACACGGCCCTGATGAGGAATAACCTCTGCGGGTGCCAACACGGACTGGCGCACCGGAATGAACAGGCAAGCGAGCAGTAGCAGCGCAGGGACGGCGATTTTCCACCGAGTCTGTCGGCGACGCCAGCGTGTCGTTTGTGGCTCGAGTGCCAGCCATGCATGGCTAAAAGCCCCACTGAGCTGAGCTGCCAGCACCTGATCGGTACTCTGCCATGGTTGCTCTCTTGCATACCAAATAGCACCGAAGGGGTTCCCCTGACGATCGTTGAGAGGGGACCACAATGCCTCAGGGGCAGACAGCGCCTGCCAATCTTTACGGCTTTGTTCATCAAGCTGTGAGGCTTCAATCACCGCGCATTTAGCTAACGCTTTCTCATCGACTGATGACAACTGGGTGCAGGCACGTTCGATAAACGCAACAAAAGGGGCGTGGGGAGCGGGTTGGGTGACGCCAGTCACCGCGCGAACCCGGCCATTGATGATCAGTGCCGCATGGCGAAAACCAAACAGCGGCTGGCTGTCGTTGACGATGCAGTAGGCCAGCTCTTCTGTGCTGTTTGCCGCCCGTGCTTGTCGTTCAACGTCAAGAAAGCGGGCAAACGCGGCGGTACTTGCAGAGGTTGGCGTGGTGCTCACTGCGCCTCCGAAAACTGTGCCGTTCCGCTCATACCGGCCATTAAGGTATTGTCCGCGTGAGCCAGCGTACCGGTGAGTCCCAGGGTTTGGCTGCTCTCATCAATGCGTGCACCAAGCCGTGTGACTTTGGCTTGTAACGGTTTTCCGGTTTCATCCGGCGTGAAGGTAAAGACTAACCCAGGTTTGAGCACCGACAGAAGTCGTGATGGGACTAGTAGGTTGATTTCTAGATTGCGGTTATTCACCACGTCCAGCAGTGGAGCACCTTGCGCCACGCTCTCAAATGTCTGCGCACGGCGTTTCACCACCTGGCCGTCGAAGGGGGCTGTGATGCGACAACGATTGACCTGAATTTGGTAAACCTGACTTTCTGCCTGAGCTTGTGCAAAGTGCGCTGCTGATAACGATACCGCATGTTTCCCTACCGACTTCATCTGCGCCAGTTGCTGATTTTGGCTCAGCTCCGCTTCTGCGGCTCGCGTGGCGGCAGAAGCCGCAGCCAGTTGAGCTTGGTAAATAGAACAGTCAAATCGCACCAACAGATCGCCTTTCTTAAAGGATTCCCCTTCTCTAAACGGTATTTCCACAATTCGTCCAGCCAGTTCGCTGGACAGCGTGGCTTGTTCCACCGCTATCAGAATGCCGCGAGCCTGATTGTCGGCGGGGGCAGCGGTTTGATTATCATGAGAAGGCATTGCCAAGAGTGGGTCGCTCGTTTGCGCATGGGCCGTAAATGCGAATAAGCAAAGTGCCAGCAATTGAAAAGCGTGGCGAAATATTACGTTATTGAAACCATTCACACTGACCTGCCTTATTTGTTGAGGTGTGTGCCACGCCAGAAAAGATAAAGGGACTTTCTGAATTTTCACTTATTAGCGGTGCTTATTTTGAGGAATATAATGGTACAAAATACGCTGAATTGACAACTGCAATAGCGTGCCGTTCTGGCCTCCGTTTGTCACTTTAGCTCATGTTTGTGCGATGTGAGGTCTGAGGGATATTAACACCTGAAAATAACAGGGGCAGTGTTGCCGCCCCAATCGTACGATACTGTGATTTCCCACCATGAGGAGAGGAAGAAACCGGTGTGTGGCTGTGGTCTACTGATGTTCCTGATGGGCGTCATCACCAAACGTGATTGCACGTCCACGCGCATCTATTTTCGCTTTATCACGGTTGAAACCCATCTTCGCTCGAACGCCACCCAGCATACCGCCCCGTTGATAGATCTCGTTCGCCCGATCGTGGTTGTACTGGCTATCGGGGGTGATTTCCAACGCGCGATCGATCCATACTTTGGCCAGATAGCTATTTTGGGCTACGCCCGCACCGTTACGGAAAGCATACGCGTAATAACCTGCTGCATAATCGCGGTTATCATCATCTTCGTCGTTCCATAATTCCGGGAGTACGCTATCGACACAGCGCGCCTGATCTTCTGGGATGTTGCTAAACAACAAGAGTGTACTTAGCTCTCTTGCTGAACGTTGCCAGACGGTCCTGCCAAGATTCGGGCTACGCAGTACGCTAAACAGCAGTGTGCTCGCTTGCTGATACTGTTCCGGCGTCAGCGTGTCATTTTCATTGATTAGATTATAGGCAACGTTGTACATGCTGACGACATGACCTTTCTCTGCCGATACACCCTTCCAATAGCGTGATTTTTCGTGATCTTCATAAGGTGAAGGGTCGCGGCCATACATGCGTGATAGATAGCCGGAATAGAGGTCACCGAGTGACGCCATTGAGGAGACTTCTCCCCAACTTGCGGCTTCGTGTAACAGAAAGACGCCTGCTTCTTCGGAAACTGATTCGAACAGGTTAGCGGCGGCCTGGCCAAAATTGACATCGGATTCAAGAGTACTGCAACGCGCAAGTAAGGCATCACTGTCGAACTGGCCTTGAGCGATGCCATAGAAACCAAACTTGCTGGCGAGCGCGGCGATAGTGGTTTCATACGCCGAATCTGCCCATGCCTGACAGCGTTCCAGAAATTTTGGCATCAAATTGAAGCTGTCTTCGATACCGGCAAAATTCACACAGCTTATTAACGTGTCGAGTGCGCCCTCATCAGGGTGTGATTCCGGGAGATCAACCTGCCAGGCTTCAACCATCAGGTCATAGGCTTTCTGCATATCGGCCTTATTCCAGCGGATCTCGTCACCTTCTTCGGTGCGCGCATACGTGCTGAGGAAGCTGGCGTATTTGCGTAGTACCCTGGCCCGAACATCCACATCAAGTTCAAGCGTCAGTAACCAGTCAAAGGTTTCTCGGCAGTACGCCACGTTTTCTGTGTCCTGAGCATCAGGCAGGAGCACGTCATAGCCAATGTAGTCCCAACACTGCGTAACACGCAGGCTGTTACGTTCGGACTCTGTCAGTGCTTCACACAGTGGCCCATCAATAAATTGTGTCATCGCCTCATGGCTGCCGCCCCAGCGTGGATACAGGAAGTAAACGTACTCATTACGAATGGCTAAGTCCTGTGGACGAGTGGCTAATGTGACACGCAGCCAGTAGTGCATGGGCTCTTCCCATTCGTGTTCTTCTCTTGCTGGCAGCGGAGTAGGCAGCGCAGCAGGAAGCTCAACAAGCGCCTGTGCACCCTCATTACGCAAGTGCTGTAGACCCGCTTCCCAAAGCTCGGGTTCAACCTGCGCCTGACGCTGTGTGTAGGTCAGTGGTTCACCGCCTTGCAGTAAGACTCCCAGCCACTGCGGTTCGCCTAAATAGCAGGTCAAACGAAACAAGCGCGAAAAGGTCAGGGCAGGTCGCTGATGTAACGCACTGGCGCGAAGGTAAGCCGCGACGCCCAGATCGCGTGCCAGCTCGGCGCCCATCCAGCGATCGTCTTCTACATATTGTCCGCCATTTGAGGTACGAATCCGTGCTGCGGCATTTTCCCAGTACTGACCGGTTAGGTGATGGGCGTGATAGCTCTCAGGACGTGCGGCAACCCAGGCCTGCAAGTGCGACAATATGTCAGCATGAGAGACGGCTGGGTCAAAGATGGAATTAATGTTCCAGTTATAGGTATAAGGCAGATTAGGGCCATCCAGCCAAACCAGGTGCTCTTGCTCCAGCAGGCGATCAAGTGCATCGAATTGATGTGTCGCGAACATCTCACGCAACTGAGCACGACGCTTAATCAATACGGTGAGTGATTCAGAGATTGATGTCATAGAGTAAATTCTTAGGCTGTTGTTGAGTAGTCATAGTGCCGACAACATCGTGCTTTATCAGCAGCATGCGCAGGCAGGTTTTTGGGGGAGTAATCGTGTTGTATCTATTTGATAATGATTATAGTTATACCAACAATTGGGTGAGTAGACATCGTTTTTTACATAAATGTAAATAACTATTTAAAATGGTGTGGCTGTGGACAAGAAAGGAGATGAATTGGGGGGGGGCGAGTTTAGATTGCTGAGAGACTGACAGTAAATTCTCCGGCAATCATTGTAGTCTGGCTAAAGTGGAGCGGTAATAGGCAACGTTATTTAGTGAATGAAACTGCTTGAAGAGAAAAAGATGAGCATCATTCCTCCACCTATATTGACGTATTTTTTTAGTGTTAAAGGATTAGCTTTTTTGGCAGAAAAGACTAATGCATTGCTGACAGCGATAAGCCATATACTCATAATTACAATATGCACGGAAGCCAAAGCCAGATAATCAGCAACATCCCCGTTACTGCCAGCAAACTGTGAGACCACCGTTAGATAAAACATAACAGCTTTTGGGTTAAGCACATTTGCTAGCCATGCATCTTTCACCGTAATGGTAATGACGTTTGCATTAAGCTCCATACTTTTCGCTTTCATACCGCTGCGGATGAGTTGGACGCCTAACCAGAACAGGTAAATTGTCCCTGCAATCTTCAGAATGTTAAATATCGTAGGAGAGGCAACGAGTATGGCTGTTATGCCGAGGCCGATAAGTGTTGCATGGGTATATATACCAAGGGCCGTTCCGGTGAGAGTCTTGATCAGTCCGCGTCGTCCGCCTGAAATGGCGCTGTTCATGGCGAGAGTATAGCTCGCCCCTGGAGAGAGCGCAACGGGGAGTAGTGCGGGTATAAAGCCAAAAAGGTTTATTTCCATATGTCCTGGATGATAAGTAAAGTGCATTGTGGATTGGCAAAATCATTTTTGTGCCAACTGAAAAATTAATCCTCAGTACTTTCGTTCTGCAATATAGGGGAGTGCTGAAACCATTTGCAAATGCTCTATCAATTCACCCTATATACCTTACATTAGAGCAACTTATAAAAAAAGGTTGTGCCATCCAGTGTGCCAGCTCAGCGCCCATCCAGCGATCGTCTTCTACAGACTGCCCGCCATTTGAGGTACGAATCCATGCTGCGGTATTTTCCCAGTACTGCCCGGTTAGATGATGGGCGTGATAGCTCTCAGGATGTGCGGCAGCTCAGACCTGCATTTGCAGGCAGTTTTTTGGGGGCATAATGTGTTGTATCTATTTGATAATAATCATAGTTATACCAATAAATTGGTGAAGAGATATCGATTTCCACATAAATATAAATAACTGTTTAAAATGGTTTATTACGAGGAGAAAAGTGGGTTGCCCGGTTCAGGTCGCCGTCTGAATGTCTTTTCTGGATAAACAAATCGCCAAGTTTTTAAACCGTCATGCTATCCAGCCATACCGTTACCGTGAAGCAGAAATCTGATTGTCATAAAACCATGAGAATTTATAAGTATATCTTAGTCTTCACATGCTAATCATTCACTGTGGAATTATATATTCAATGATGAATATATATAAGAATAGTATTTCCTTTCTCTACCTCCTATCCATAGAACATGTTTTGAAGTAAAAAACCAAAAGTGACTATTTTTTTAGTTTTTTAACATGAATAAATCATTTTTTTTAAACTGAAATCCTGTTTTTGGCGTTTTCCTCTCGTTTAAATCGATTCTATTTCAATAAGGTAGGTGAAATTAGAAAATAAACAAAAAATTTTTAACCCTATTGAAGTGTTGTTTTCAAGGAATAGAATCACCCTGTTGGTATATTTAATTTAAATAAATATAACGTTGCAGGGTCTCTTGATTGTCACGCTTGGTTTACTAGGGAAAGTATACCCCCAACTCTATGGTACATAGGAGATAACCATGTCTATCATTTTACCTAATCATACCCCAATAGATTCATATAAGGGGTGTACACCTGGCTCACGCCGCAGTGCGCTCCGCGAATTATTACAGCAGCAAAAAGGCATTCGTGTGATGGAGGCTCACAGTCCACTTTCTGCCTTATTAATAGAACAAGCCGCTTATGAAGATGGCGATATTCATTATCAATTTGATGCATTTTGGTCTAGCTCACTCACTGATTCTACCTTGCGGGGAAAACCCGATACGGAATTGGTCGATATCAGCCATCGTTTCCATGCGATTACGGAAATATTTGATGTTACCACCCGACCATTAATTTTTGATGGCGATACTGGCGGACAAACTGAACATTTGGCACACCGTATTCGAGCTGCTGAAAATCTGGGCATTTCTGCCATGATTATCGAAGATAAAACTGGCCTGAAGAAGAACTCTTTATTTGGTAACGATGTAAAGCAAACGCAAGCTTCTGTGGCTGACTTTTGCGAAAAAATTACGACTGCTAAAAAAGCACAGCTGACGCCCGAGTTTATGCTGATAGCGCGTATTGAGAGCCTGATTCTGGATGTCGGTATGGAAGATGCGATAAATCGTGCCCTGCATTATGCGGATGCCGGTGCCGATGGAATTATGATCCACAGTCGGCATAAAAACCCTTCTGAGATTTTAACGTTCGCCAAACAATTCCGCGATCATTACCCACATTTACCTTTGGTTTGTGTCCCTACCAGTTTTAACGATATTACTTTCGATCAACTTATTGATGGCGGGTTCAATATCGTTATTTATGCGAACCATATGTTACGTGCGGCTTATCCGGCAATGAAATCAATTTTGCCAGAAATCCTCAAGCATGGTCGAACGCTGGAAGTTGAGGATAAATGTATGTCGATAAAAGATATTCTGGATCTTATACCTGGTACACGCTAACAGAATATATTGGGTGTCAGTATGATTATTTTATAGCGTTATTATTTGACGCTAGAGGCTTATTATTTTTTTATTGTAAGCCATTTGCATGAATTTCGTTATTCTTTTAAGAAACTGTCTGTTTTTGGTTAAATAATTATATTGCCCCTTGTGGCTTTTATCACGTAATGAAAAATTAGAACGTCATCATCGCAGTTAAATACAGCATGATGCGAAGGGGAGGTTTATTGTGATTGACCCTGATAAGTTTATCGAATTTCTTACTCAACGCGGCGTACATTTTTTCAGTGGCGTCCCTGACTCATTATTAAAGGCATTTTGTCTGGCGATTGAAAGTAATCACAGTGGGCTTGCGCACCGTATCGCGAGTAATGAAGGTTGTGCGGTGGGTATGGCGATTGGGCATTATCTGTCTACTCGAACACTGCCCGTAGTCTATATGCAAAACTCGGGATTAGGCAATGCGATCAACCCCCTCTGTTCTCTGGCTACGCCGGATGTTTATGGTATTCCGCTGTTACTGATTATCGGCTGGCGTGGCGAGGTTGATGATAGTGGTAAGCAGCAGCACGATGAGCCGCAGCATGTTATGCAGGGGCGAGTCACCTTACCTCAACTTAATGTGCTTGATGTTCCTCATATTGTGCTGGATAGCCATAACCCACCCCCGTGGGATGATATTCAGGCTTTGCTTCAGCGTGCGCATGATGAACATCGTCCTGTTGCACTGGTGGTGAGAAAAAACACCTTTTCCTCGCCAGCAGCACCTGCTAACCCTGCCGCTGAGACAGCCTTGATGCGGCGAGAAGCTATCGTCGCCGCATGCCTGAAAGCGCTGCCATCCACGATCCCCATGGTGAGTACCACGGGCATGTTATCCCGTGAGCTCTATGAACTACGTGAACAGCGCGGTGAAGGACATCAGCGGGATTTTCTGACAGTCGGTGGTATGGGCCTTGCCAGCCAGATTGCTCTGGGTTTGTGTGACGCGCAGCCGCAGCGGAAAGTTGTCTGTCTGGATGGGGATGGGGCGCTATTGATGCACATGGGTGGGCTGACAAACACTGCTCAGGCAAGCAACCTGATACACATCGTCATCAACAACGGTGCGCATGACTCTGTGGGAGGGCAGCCCACGGCGGCGTCCCGCTTACCGCTGGCACCCATCGCTGCCGCTAGCGGCTATGGAAAAACCTACTATGCCGAGACGGAAGAAGCCTTGCAGGCTGCGCTGCAACAGGCTTTGCGGGCACAAAGCAGCCAATTTATCGAGGTGCAATGCCGCGTAGGTCATCGCAGCGATCTGGGGCGGCCTGCGACGTCTCCTGCTGAAAACCGCGATGCGTTTATGCAGTTTCTTAATACAACCCCTAAGGCCTCTTTATGAGCGGCAATACCCTGAGTATTGCCACCCCTTAGCGACAAGGATTGCCGATATGACTCATTCTATTTCTTTAGTTGGCGTTGGTGTATTAGGAAAAGCTATCTCGCTGAGACTATTACAGCGTCATTTCTCGCTCAGCGTGTTCAACCGCACTTACCATAAAGCGAACGAGGTTGCCGCCGAAGGTGCTCAAGCCGTCCCCGAACTGCACCAGCTGTTTACGCAGGAAAAACAAATTGTGCTTATCTGTCTGAAGGATGCGGAGGCGATACGTGACGTTTTTCAGTCGGAAGAAGTGATACACAAGCTGACTCTCTATCGTCCTTTGTTTCTCAATATCAGCACGATAGGGCCTGAAGAGAGCCGCTGGATGGAAACTTTTTTTCATCAGCACGGTGCGCATTATGTGGAGTGCCCAGTCTCAGGTGGGCCAGAGGGCGCACGACAGGGGCGACTTGCTGCCTGGGTAGGGCCGTATGCTGACGATTTTGCCAGCGTGGTGAATGCTGTCATCAGCAGCCTGTCAGATCACTATGTACTGATGGAGAGTAACCACGGTGCACAGACCATGAAGGTGATTAATAATTATTGTGAGGCGGTGCATCTGCTGGTGGCTGCGGAAGCGCTATTGCTGGCGGGAGCTCACGGCATCGCCCCTGATGTGCTGGCAAACGCGTTGACGCTGGGACGCGGACGTTCGACCTATATGGAAGTCATGCTGGATCGCTATCTGAACCCGCGTGAAACCGTGTCAGTTCCTTTATCTATCCGTTTGAAAGATCTCGATCTTGCTAACTCGCTTTTCCAGCGCTCGGCGATCCACAGTAAATTCTTCGATACGGCGCGCCAGCTGTATCAAAGCACGGCCGATCTTTCTGCCGATCCTCAGGATCAAACCGCCTGTTTTACTTATCTCTCACGTACCTTGCCGACGGGGAGGTACTAGATGTCTGAGTTAACACAGCGACAACGCTGGATGTCCATTCTCGCTCACAGCGACCCTGCCGAATTGGAAGAACACTGGAATACGCTGCACTTCCCTGCGCACTACCAGCTATTACGCCCAACGCAGATTGGTTTGATCCAACTACAGGGAAGAATGGAGGTTGATGGTCCGCGTTTTATTGTGGGGGATATGACGGTGACCCGTGCTGCGGTGCAACTGGAGGACGGAACGTGCGGCTACAGCTATATCGCAGGCAGAAACAAGCCGCATGCCGAGCTCTGTGCCTGGATCGATGCACTTCTGCAAACCCGAGCCTATTTCCATGAAATATGGGAGCGAATCATCACACCGTTAGCAGACCAACAGCTTGCTCATCGGGAACAGCAACAGAGTGAAGTGGCTGCCAGTCGAGTGAATTTCTTTACTTTGGTCAGGGGAGAATGATTTGTCATGACAACGATGACGGGCTTCGCCCATCCCGTATTTGGTACACAACTCTGCTTTCGCAAAATCGTGAAGGCCATGAGCGAGCCGGGTTCTCTGGTCACGGTTCCGAATGTCTCTGGCCTGGAATCTATGTCGTCTGCAACGGCCGCCACGCTGCTCACGCTGACCAGTCACACGACACCGCTGTTTATAGATCCCAAGATCGGTAATCCACTGCTGTTACGCACACTTTGCCTGCATACGAACGTGCCGATTACCACGATGTTCGAAGAGGCTTACTTTGTGCTGCTAAGTGGAAACCGTTTTTCTTATGACCTGATGGCGCTCTCCTGCGGCAGCGAAATAGAACCGGAAAAATCCACCACCGTTATTTTAGAAGTGGAAGGTATGCACGACGGACCTTGTCTAAAGCTGACTGGGCCGGGCATCAAGACACATCGCATTATTTCTCCCCGTCTGCCCGGTAGTATCAGGCACTACCTGTGCAACCGCCCTCATGCCTTCCCTACAGGGTTGGATTTTCTCTTTACGTCTGGGAAAAAGCTCTTTGCAATCCCCAGAAGTACCCACGTGGAGGAATGCTAATGTATGTTGCCGTCAAAGGTGGGGAAAAGGCCATTGAGGCTGCTCACCAGCTACAATCCTGTCGCCGCCGTGGGTGTACGGATATACCAGAATTAGACTGTTCACAAATAGAGCAGCAGCTTAATTTAGCCGTCGATCGCGTGATGACCGAAGGTAATATTTACGACCGCCAACTCGCTGCGCTGGCCATCAAACAGGCCAGTGGCGATCTGGTAGAAAGTATCTTTCTTTTACGAGCCTACCGTTCCACGCTGCCACGCTGGGGAATCAGTCAGCCGCTTAATACGCCTGATATGCGTCTTGAACGCCGTGTTTCGGCCATTTTCAAGGATTTACCGGGTGGGCAGCTATTGGGCCCGACCTATGACTATACCCATCGCTTGCTGGATTTCTCTCTATTGGCTGACGGAGAGGATCCTGTCGTACCACAGTCTGACGCAGTTGATGAGGATGAAGGAATTCGTGAACACACTCCTCATGCGTTTCAGTTCCTTTCCCAGCAGCACTTCGTGCCTGAACGGAGTATCAGCGACGACAGCGATCCGCCAGATATCACGATGGATCCACCGAGTTACCCCGGCACACGTGCGGCGCGCCTTCAGCAATTGTTCCGCGGCGATGAGGGGTTTCTCTTGTCGCTCGGGTATTCAACCCAACGCGGTTATGGTCGTAACCATCCGTTTGTCGGCGAGATCCGCACGGGATACATCACCGTCAGTATCGTCGCTGAAGAGGTCGGCTTTGCCATTGATATCGGCGAGATCTTACTGACCGAATGCGAAACCGTGAACGGTTTTGTTAAACCTACCAACGACGCGCCGCATTTTACCCGTGGTTACGGACTGGCATTTGGCCGTTCGGAGCGTAAGGCTATCACGGTGGCATTAGCCGATCGCGCGCTTCAGGCCGCCGATTATCAAGAGGAAATTCGCGGTCCGGCTCAGGATGAGGAATTCGTTCTTTCTCATGCTGACAATGTCGAGGCGGCAGGTTTTGTCTCGCATCTGAAGCTTCCGCATTACGTCGATTTCCAGTCAGAGCTGGAGCTATTAAAACGACTACGTGAGGAATACCTCGCTTCTGTGCCAAGGAGTAAAGCGTAATGGGTCAGACAACGATCTCACGACAGAAAGACAGCCAGCCAGAAACGGCATACAACGATTCAGAAACGGCATACAACTATGGCTATCTGGATGAAAGCACGAAGGGAATGATACGGCGTGCGATTCTGAAAGCGATTGCCATTCCCGGCCATCAGGTGCCGTTTGGTAGCCGGGAAATGCCAATGCCCTATGGCTGGGGGACTGGCGGTATTCAAATCACGGCCAGTATTATCGGGCCGGACGATACGCTTAAAGTGATCGATCAGGGTTCCGATGATACGACCAATGCGGTATCGATCCGCGCCTTTTTCCGCAAGGTGACAAACGTGCCGACCACGGAGAAAACAAGCGAAGCGACGCTGATTCAAACGCGACACCGCATTCCTGAAACGCCGCTTAAGGAGGATCAGATCCTGGTTTTTCAGGTGCCGATCCCCGAACCTCTGCGCTTTATTGAACCACGTGAAACCGAGACGTGCAAAATGCATGCGCTAGAAGAATACGGTGTCATGCAGGTGAAACTCTATGAAGACATTGCACGCTTTGGACACATTGCCACGACTTACGCCTACCCGGTAAAGGTGAATCATCGCTATGTCATGGATCCTTCGCCCATCCCGAAATTTGACAACCCAAAGATGGATATGATGCCCGCGCTGCAACTCTTTGGTGCCGGACGTGAAAAACGGGTCTATGCCGTTCCTCCGTATACCGTGGTGAAAAGCCTCGATTTTGACGATCACCCCTTCAGAATACAGCAGTGGGACAAGCCGTGTGAGCTGTGTGGCGCGCGCGATAGCTTCCTTGATGAAGTCGTGATGGATGATGACGGTACACGTATGTTTGTCTGCTCCGACACCGACTATTGTCAGCAGCGCCAGAGTCAGGGAGGAGAAACGTCATGACGACAGAACATCACGTATCCGACAGTCCTCTGCTTGATGTGCGACACCTCACACATTTATATGCGCCGGAAAAAGGCTTCCGCGACGTGTCGTTTCAACTGTGGCCGGGGGAGGTTTTAGGGATTGTTGGCGAATCGGGTTCAGGGAAAACGACGCTGCTGAATGCGATCTCCGCACGTTTGGCACCGCAGGAAGGTGAGGTTATCTATCGCAACGCCGAGCAGCAGGCGCTCTCGATTTATGACATCAGCGAACGGCAGCGTCGAGCACTAGTGCGAACCGAGTGGGGAATCGTCTGGCAGCACCCGCTGGCAGGATTACGCCCCACAGTGTCTGCCGGTGGAAATATTGGCGAACGGCTTATGGCTATCGGTAATCGGCACTACGGTGATATTCGCAGCAAGGCGGCACAGTGGATGGAAAATGTTGAGCTGCCCGAAAACCGTCTGGACGATCTTCCCACCACATTTTCCGGCGGGATGCAGCAACGCCTTCAGATCGCGCGCAATCTGGTGACGGCACCGCGGCTGATATTTATGGATGAACCCACTGGCGGATTAGACGTGTCGGTACAGGCTCGGTTGCTCGATCTGCTCAGGACGCTGGTTGTGGAGATGCAGCTTTCTGTCGTTATTGTGACACACGATCTCGGCGTCGCTCGCCTGCTATCACATCGTCTGCTGGTGATGCAGCGTGGGCGAGTTGTCGAGCAGGGATTAACGGACAGGGTGCTTGACGATCCGAGCCACCCCTATACTCAGCTACTTGTTTCTTCCATTTTGTAAATCCAGCCAAAAGGACGCTTGATGGATACTCAATTACGCATCGAGAACGTTGATAAAACGTTCGTGTTATATAATCAGCAGGGTACGCGACTGCCCGTTTTCCACGATGTCAGTCTGTCCGTGAAGTGCGGTGAATGCGTTGCGCTTCATGGGCATTCAGGGACAGGAAAATCCACGCTACTGCGCTCTCTATACGGCAACTATCGACCCGATGGCGGCCATATCTGGGTTCGCCATCGCGAACGCTGGGTCGATATCGTCAACGCAGACGCACGACATGTACTGGAAATTCGCCGTGAAACGGTAGGCTGGGTAAGCCAGTTTTTGCGAGTCATTCCGCGTATTAGCACATTGAACGTGGTCATCCAGCCTTTACTGGAACGCGGCATGTCGCGTCAGGAAAGCGAGATTCGCGCCGGTGAATTGCTGACGCACCTGAACGTCCCCGAGCGGCTCTGGTCGCTCGCGCCCGCCACCTTTTCAGGCGGTGAGCAGCAGCGCATCAATATTGCTCGCGGATTTATTGGTGATTACCCGATTCTGCTATTAGACGAACCGACGGCCTCGCTGGATACCAAAAATCGACTCGCCGTCACACAGCTCATCGATGATGCAAAAAGTAAGGGGTGTGCTGTCGTCGGCATCTTTCATGATGATGAAGTTCGCCAACACGTCGCCGATCGCCTTTACTCGATGGCAATGACTTCCCGCACTCAGGAGAACGTAAATGATCATTAATAACGTCAATATGGTGTTCTCAGAGGAAATCATTCATGGCTCATTGGAAGTGCGCAACGGCGTAATTCACCATATCAGCGATAGGCCCAGCCGCCATCCCGGTGCGTTGGATGGTGAACAGGCCTGGCTCCTGCCGGGGCTTGTCGAGCTACATACGGATAATCTTGATAAGTGTTTTACACCGCGTCCCGGTGTTAATTGGCCTTCTGAAGCGGCGATGCGCAATCACGACGCGTTGATTATATCCAGCGGGATCACCACTGTTTTGGATGCGGTCGCGGTCGGGGATGTGCGCGATGGTGGGCATCGGCTTGAGAACCTGCGGCGCATGACGGATGCGATATTGCACAGCCAACAACATGGCACCAATCGGGCTGACCACCATTTGCACCTCCGCTGTGAGCTGCCGCATCAGGATACATTTCCCCTCTTTGAACAACTAGTGGATATTCCACTGGTCGCGCTTGCATCGTTAATGGATCACTCTCCGGGGCAGCGGCAATTTTCTTCCCAGGAGAAATATCATCAGTATTACAAAGGTAAGTATCACCTGAATGATGAACAAATGGCTGCGTTTGAGGAGGAACAGCTTGCCGGTTCACGTCGTTGGTCGCAACCGAACCGTGAGGCTATCGTTCGCCTTTGTCACGAAAAAGGTATCACGCTGGCCAGCCATGACGATGCGACGCCTGAACATATCACCGAGTCCCACCAGCATCGTGTCGCCATCGCTGAATTTCCCACCACCGAGATCGCCGCGCAGCAGGCACACCGCGTCGGAATGAACGTGCTGATGGGGGCACCGAATGTCATCTGCGGCGGTTCTCATTCCGGGAATGTGTCGGCGCATCATCTGGCTACGCTTGGCGTGCTTCACATTCTGTCTTCGGACTATTATCCGGCCAGTTTGCTGGAGGCGGCATTCATGATCGCAGAGGATGAGCGCAATGATTACGATCTGCCGCGAGCCATAGCTCTGGTTAGCAGTAACCCCGCTCAGGTGCTGAAATTTGACGATCGTGGCTGTATTGAAGAGGGACGGCGAGCCGACCTGTTGCTCGTAAAACGGCGAGCGCCGCAAATGAAGCTGATGCGAGTGTGGCGTCAGGGCGTTCGGGTATTCTGATCATGACGAGACTCATCTACCTTATTGGCCCTTCCGGTGCAGGCAAAGACAGCCTGCTTCGGGCGATCCGTCAATTGCCGCTACCACGCCTGCTGGTGGCGCATCGGTACATTACCCGTCCCGCAGAAATTCAAGGAGAGAACCACATAGCGCTTACCCCCGAAGAGTTTGCGTTCCGCCAGCAGCTTGGCATCTTCGCACTTAATTGGCAGGCGCATCAGTGCCATTACGGTATCGGGATTGAGATTGATTACTGGTTACAGCGGGGAAGCAACGTCATCGTTAACGGTTCGCGGGCTTACCTGACTCAGGCGCGTGAACGCTACGGCAATACGTTGTTTCCGATATGTTTGACCGTATCTGAATCGGCACTACGGCAGCGGCTACGTGCCAGAGGACGAGAAAGTGAACAGCAGATTGCCACACGTTTGCAGCGTGCTGAGGAAGAGCAAAGCCGCTTACAAAGCGACTGTGTGTTATTGAATAACGACGGCGATCTGCAACACACTTTATCTGTTTTTCAGTCGCTGCTGCCGTTCGATAAGGCTTGCGCGGCGCACCGCGAATAATAGCTGAATGGCGGGCATACCGGAGAGCAGGAGAAAGCCGATGACAGCGGATAATGACGAGATCGTTTTTCACTTTCTGGGAACGGGCGGCGCGCAGCAGGTTCCCGCATTTGGCTGTGAATGCGAGGTTTGTCAGCAGGCGCAGCAAGATGAAAGGAAACAGCGGCGCGCCTGCTGCGCAGCAATCACAACAAAAGACCGCATCGTGCTGATTGATGCCGGATTACCCGAGCTAGCGCCTTATCTACTTCCCTATCCGCATCGGCATATTCTATTGACCCATTATCATATGGACCACGTCCAGGGATTATTTCCCCTGCGCTGGGGCTACGGCGATCCCATTCCGGTCTTTGGCCCACCAGATGAGATGGGTTGCGACGACCTCTTCAAGCACCCAGGGATTCTGCATTTCCAAAAACCGCTGATAGCTTTTCAGCCCTTTGAACTGGACGGCATCAGGATCACGCCGGTTCCCTTAATCCATTCCAAATTAACCTATGGCTACCTCATCCAGACGCCGACGCATACGCTGGCCTACCTGACCGACACCGTTGGGCTACCGCTTGAAACTGCTCAATTTCTCTCAGCACACACGATCGATTATGCGGTTGTCGATTGCAGCCATCCTCCCCAGACAACGCCCCCACGTAACCACAATGACGTCCCCCGTGCGCTGGAGATCTTCACCCAGCTTAATCCCAAACAGATGTACCTGACCCACATCGGCCACGAACTGGATCGCTGGCTTCAAACGCAAACGTTGCTGCCTGAGAACGTTCAGGCTGCTTATGATGGGGTGGAGTTGGGGCTGTAGGGATGGGGGTTATACGGGAGAATGCGGTTTGGTGGGTATTTTGATTTACCGCGCTACCTGTAGTCGTAATGACATTAGCGATGAGCGTTTTGTATGGTTTATATCCCGGATCCAGTGCCGAGGATAGTGTTATGCCAACGAAAGTAAAAGGAAAAAATCGTACTGATTTTGTTCTCTAAGCTGCCCACTCTGCCAGAGAGGAAACGTTGATTGATCTGCGAATCATCATGGATGCTCATGAATTTCTTGCCCGTTTCTGCCGGGCCACCTTCCCAAATGCCGCCATCCGCAAACTATGTAAACTCCTCAGAGTGTAGATAGGATTAATGCTCTCCGCTCTTGGGCTACTCCGTGCTGAACATGAATTCTCCTTATTTAACTACTGTGCGATTTCTATGGACAACTAGCAGAAATGATGAGTGATGTTCGTAGAACAAATTATTGATATTCGTATAATGGTAGTTCATATTTTATCTTGTTGGGTGATAGATTTTTTTCCAGTGAGTGGGTTTTGCCCTTCACTGATTACTCCTATTTTTGTGATATTGATAGGAATGTGTGAATAGTTATTTTGATCTTTTATCTAATTTAATTTAGCATTAGTTTAGGGAGGGTTTTAGAAAAATGTAGCAAGAGTTTGTAATTTTTGGAAATAATAAAATAAAAATAAATAGGTTAATTTAATTGTTGCGATAATAATTATCGTTCTATGAAAAGAAATAATTCATTTACAATTTTATATTATTGATGCTAATTTCTCATTTTGTTTATAACAATGGGGGTGTAGCATTCAGATGAAATTATCTAACAGTTTGCTAAGGAGATGATATGATTAACCGAGGTTCTGATTGGAGAAAATGGGATTTACATGTTCATACAAAAGGCACAAATAAGAATGATCAATTCAAATCATCTTCAATAGAAGTTTTTTTTCATTATTTTTTTAAAAAGGCTTTCGATAACGGAATTTTTGCACTTGGAATAACTGATTATTTCTCAATTGAAAGATATTTGGAAGCGATTGAGTATCAAGAAAATATAGAAAATAAATTAAATGAATATGGTGGTGCTCTTTTTAGTGATGATGAGGTTAAATTTATAAAGAATATTTTTCTTTTCCCAAATGTAGAGTTGAGACTGTTGCCAACAACAAATAAGAGTAAGTTAATCAATATTCATTGTTTATTTAACCCAGACTATATATCCAATCTAGAGCATGATTTTTTTACTAGAATAAAAAATGAATCATTATATCAAATGACTCGTCATGGAATTATAAATTATGGTAAAAACTTAGATCCTTCGATTCAAAATGAGGGGGAGCAATATAAAAAGGGGGTTGATAATTTTACCGTAGACATTAAATCACTAAATGAAGCTATTTCTGGAAATTTAAAGAATAACACTATTTTAGTCGTTAGTAATTCTAGTAACGATGGTGCATCTGGAACACAGGGACACTATGAACTATTCGAGAATGAACCTGGGAGTTTAGATGGTGTACGTAGGTCTATTTATAACTTATCAGATGCAATTTTCTCATCAAACCCTAAAGATATTAAGTATTTTCTTGGGAGAAAGTCTCAAGGGAATGAAAATTATAGTGAACAAGTGTATAGAAGTGAAGTAGAAGAAATAAAAAGAGATAAAGGTTCGTTAAAACCTTGTATTGTCGGTTGTGACGCGCATACAGAAGATGAATTATTTACTCGATTTACGTGGATTAAAGCTGATTTAAATTTTGAAGGGTTGAGACAAATCTGTTTAGAACCGGAGTGTAGAGTTAAAATTCATCCTATAAAACCAGATTTTAAAGAAGGGAAATTTATAATTGAAAAGGTTAGATTTATTTCTCCTGATAACATTTTCTCTGACCGTGAAATTTACCTTAATCCGAATCTTAATGTTATTATTGGTGGTAAGTCTTCTGGTAAATCCATTTTGTTGTATGCTATTGCAAAAACACTATCTTCTGATTTAGATATTTTAAAAAATAAAAATGATAATTACTTATATGAGTTAGATGAAATTGAAAAAGGATTGGATTTTGAAGTGACAACCAGAGGCGGTTTTAGCCAGAGACTAAATTCCCGAGAAGATAATGGTGAGAATTCTATTATTCCTGAAATAAAATACATTCCTCAAAATTATTTAGTGAAACTTGCAGAGCCAGAAGTGAATAAAACCGGAGCATCGCTTAATAAATTAATTAGAAATTTAATTATTGAAAATAACGATGCTAATAAATTATATGTTGATTTTATTAGTAATGTTACTCAAAACGATAAATTCAGAAATAATCTGATTGATTTGTACTTTAAAATATCCAAAGAAATAACGACTTCAGAAGATGAGCTAAAAAGTAAGTCGAATAAAGAAGTCCTTACTGGAAACATTAATGCGAATACAAAAAAAATAGAAGAGTTAAATAAAATCATTAAATTAACACAGGAGGAAATTGATAGCTTTAAATTATTACAAAGTAAACTTGAGGTAAATAAAAATAATATAAGTGGAGTTAATGATGATTATTTTTATGTAAAAAATGCTAACTCTGAATTACTACAGATATCAGGTAATTTAAAATTTAGAAAAGATAGTTTATTATCGAATTTAAAGTCGCCAAAAATAATTGAATATTATAAAGATATCTATTCCATAGTAGATATGCTGCTCGTTAAAATTAATGAAGTAGAGGGTTTATTACAGTTAGAGACTAAAGATGACGGTGTGAGTTATTTTAAGTCAGATTGCAAATTTAATGAAATACTGAGCATTTTGTATGCTGAAAATAAGGAAATAACTAGTAGTATTCAGCCATATTTAAGCGATCGTGATGTAGGGAAAGATATTGAAAAAATTAACGAATCAATCACTAATGATAAAAGATTATTGACAGACATTGATATATTAGTGAAAAAAATAAAGGATAATAAAGAAAAATTAGAAGAAACTAAAAATAAAATACTAGAGGTATACGAATCCAGTTATCAAGAGTATATCAAGGTAATTGAAGGATTGAAAACTAGAACAAATGAGTTGGAAAAAGATGGTTTAACTATTGTTGGAAAGGCTAAATTTAACTTTACAAAAATGAAAAAATCACTACTAAGTGTTAGTGATGGAAGAAAATCATCATACAAAGGATATTCAATTCTGTCAGATGATATTGAATCAACGAGTGAGGTCGAATACCAAATAATTATAAGTGATATTAAGAGGCTTTTTGATGACATAACAGCAGGTAAATATTATTTTAATCGAAATGCTAATATTGAATCTGTTGTTAAAGATGTGTTAGATGATTATTTTTTTGATTATTGGGAGATTACGTATAAAAGTGACAAATTAGGTGAGATGTCCACAGGAAAAGCAAGTTTTGTTATTTTAATGTTGATCGTTGGTCTGAGCACTTCAAAGGCTCCTATTTTAATAGACCAACCAGAAGATAATCTTGATAATAGATCTATTACCACTGATTTAGTTGGTTACTTACGTAATAAAAAACTTGAAAGGCAAATCATTGTTGTAACCCACAATGCAAACATTGTTGTTAATGCAGATGCAGAGAATGTAATCGTTGCAAATCAAATTGGGCAAAATAATGACAGGAATTCTAGTTCTTTTAGATTTGATTATATTAATGGTGCTATTGAAAACTCTTTTGAAAAAATAAATAATGAGAAAGATATATTAAATTCTATGGGGATTCGTCAGCACATTGCTGATATCGTTGAGGGTGGGAAAGAAGCATTCAAAATGAGAGAGCGAAAATATAGGTTTAACTAATTTCAATATTATTTATATGTGACTGCTTTATTTTAAGCAGTCTTTTTGTAAGAGTTAAATAATTTCTTATTATCACCAAAAATTTAAATCATTAGCCAAGCGTTTTATGTTTAGAAGGGATTTTAGCAATAATACTAGCGGGGTCTAGCGAGAGTAAACGGGCGATATGGGTAAATTCTACGATGTCTAACCTTCTTTCCCCGTTCTCAACCTTGGCGATAAACGATTGAGGACGATCTAGCGCTAACGCCAGGTTTCCCTGCGTGATCCTTTTGGCAATGCGTGCTTCACGTAGTGCCTTGATAACGGTTTGATATTCATCAGAGTAAACAGAAGCCATCGATTCAACCCCATAAAATTTGGGATCAAATATCAGTCGCTCGTTGCTTTATCCCAAAACGGGATAAGTAAGGGTTTGTATTGATTACTTAATGTTATCTGTTTGTATTTTATGTGCTATTTTTTCTAAAACAGTGGAAGCGTCTACAGATAGCAGTCGAGCGATATGGACAAATTCAACAACATCCAGCCTACGTTCCCCATTCTCGATTTTGGCTACAAAGGACTGAGGCCGACCTAAAACGTTCGCCAAATTTTCTTGGGTCATGCCTTTTTTGATTCTGGCCTCTCGCAGTATTTTTATAACTGATTGATATTCATTTGAATAAATAGATGCCATTTTGGTGACCTTGATAGATATCCCAAAATCGAATATCAATCATTTTCTTTTTTATCCCAAAATGGGATAATTGAGCCGATTTATCATAGGGAGAGATTAGAGAAATGGATAAGCACGATTGGCATCCGGCAGACATTATTGCTGGCTTGAGGAAGAAGGGCACAACGCTGGCGGCGGTTTCAAGGGCATCTGGGCTAGCGTCTTCAACACTTGCCAATGCGTTGACAAGATAGTGGCTGAAAGGTGAGGGGTTAAGCGCCTGTGCATTGGGAAAGCAGCCGGAAGAGATCTGGCCGTCGCGCTATCAGGGTATGACCCCGAATCATGGGGAAGGGGAGGCGGGATAGCACTCTCTCAGAGAATCGAATCAGTTCAGAATCCAATCCCCAAAAGCAAAAAACCAGCCGTTAGGCTGGTTTCTTTAAATAAGTGGTGCCCGGACTCGGAATCGAACCAAGGACACGAGGATTTTCAATCCTCTGCTCTACCGACTGAGCTATCCGGGCAACGGGGCGCATTAAACCGTATTGGCCGCGTGGCGTCAACGGGTTTATCAACGAAAGCACGGAAAACCCTACTGACTGCCGACTTTTCAGTCAATGTGTGGGGCTTCTCGCGTTTGATGCCTGAAATCAGGTGAGTGCGCCGTTTTTTCGGCACAGCGCGAAGCGTAATACATCCTCTGCTAGGCGTTGTGCGGTGGCAATGCTGGCGGCCTGATGTTTGACCAGCAGGTTACTCAGGCAGCCTTCCAGAATCAATTCCATCTGCTGTGCGACCATCTCGGGATCGTCCGTTTCCAGCTCTTCCAGCAAATCGCGAGTGTAGCTGTAGGAAGCCAGCTTCTGTTGTTCCGCAATCTGGTGGATAGGGTGATTGATATCAGGGAAGAAGCTGCACGCTGCGATAAACAAGCAACCCGGATATCGCTGTTTGTTCACCGATTCATGCAACACCTGATAGCGTGCCAGCAGCTTTTGCTCAATACTCTTCTCATCGTCCAATAGCAACTGACGCCGCCAGGTATCGACCTGTTGGCTGTGGTGACGCAGGCCGTCGTACAGTAGCGCCTCCCGATCCGGCCAAAATGGTGTTAGTTCCTCGACAGGAACACCCAGTTTCTCCGCCAGCATATCCAGCGTCGTCATGGCAAATCCGTGCTGCTCCAGCAGAGTAAGCGCATGTTCAAGAACATCTTCCCGTTGCATTAGGTCTCCTCCAGAAGCACAAAATCGAATAGAAAGTGTCGTTTATGGGCTGAACTTCTGTAAATGTGCCTGAAATTGTTCAGCATTCATAAAACCGGTGATGCGTGAGCCGGGGATCTCTTTCCCCTGAGCGTCAAAAAATACGATGGTCGGCAACCCTAAAACCTGTAGCTTTTTCAGCAGCGCGTTCTGTTCTTCGCGGTTCGCGGTAACATCCGCCTGTAGCAGCGTGATGCGCGACAAATGGTTTTGCACCGCCGGGTCGCTGAACGTGTATTTCTCAAACTCTTTGCAGGCCACGCACCAGTCAGCGTAAAGATCGAGCATAACAGGCTGAGAGCTCTTTGCCAGCGCGCTGTTGAGATCGGCAATATTAGCGACAGGAGCGAAGTTCAGTGCCGAGGTGTGGGTTTGCGCAACGCCAGTTGGGGGGAATACCCAGTCTTGCAGCGGTTTGGCGCTGATCACCACGCCTGCCAGCAGCAGTAACTGTACGCCACGCATCCAGCCTTTGCCGTTGCGCAGCGTCAGCATAAGCGCCCAGCCGAAGAAGGCGATACCCAGCGCGCTCCACAGCCTCATTCCCCAGACTTCGCCAAGAATACGTTCCAACAGGAAGACAGGTAGCGCCAGAATGATGAAGCCAAAGGCCTCCTTAACGTACTGCATCCACGGGCCGCTGCGCGGCAGCAGTTTGTTACCGAATAGCGTGACCAGAATCAGCGGTAAGCCCATGCCTAGCGCGTAGAGATAAAGCGTGCCACCGCCTGCCAGCATGTTGCCGCTCTGAGCGATGTAAAGCAGGATGGCGCTGAGCGGGGCGGTGGTGCAGGGAGAGCAAATCAACCCTGCTAGCGCACCCATGCAGAATACGCCGGTGACGGAACCGCCCTGCTGGCGGTTGCTCCACTCTGTCAGCCGGGTTTGCACCGATGATGGGAGTTGGAGCGTATACAGGCCAAACATCGACAGCGCCAGTGCGATAAACATCACCGACAGGCCGATCAGAATGTACGGATGCTGAAGCGCCGCCTGAAAGCGTAATCCCGCAGCGGCGACAACCAGCCCGAGCAGCGTGTAGGTCAGCGCCATACCCTGAACATAAGTCATCGACAGCAGCAGCGTGCGGCGCGGCGTCAGCTGCTCTTTTCTGCCTAGTACCAGGCTGGCAATTAGCGGATACATCGGCAGTACGCAAGGGGTAAAAGCGACGCCGATACCAATCAGCAACGCCCACCACGGCGAGAACGGCATCGGCGTGGTCTGCGGCGGTACGATCTGGCTCGATGTGGTATTGAGTGGTACATCCATACCTACGTTAGCAAGCACCTGGCTGAGGGGAACGGTTCGCGTTTCTGGCGGATAGCAGAAACCCGCATCGGCGCAGCCTTGATAGGTCACTTTGATGGTCGCACTGTTCTCGGCCTGTTCAATGGGAACGGTGAGCGCCAGCCGATCCCGCAGGATAAAGACCTGGCCGAAGAACTCGTCGTTATGGCTTTCACCCTGTGGCAATTCCACCTTGCCAAGCGTAGCGCCGTTTCCTTCGATCTTGATTTGAGCGCGGTACAGGTAGTAATCGGGATGGATGTCCCAACGCAGATTGAGCTGGTTCCCCTGCTGCTGAAACTCAAAGGCGAATGCGTTATCGACCGGAAGAAACCGTGACGTCGTGCTGTTGCCAAACAGTTTCTGACCAAAAGAAGAAGCGGCCACATTGGGTGTGCCGACAGCCGTCCATAACAGGAAAATCAGCGTAAAGATGCGTTGAGCCATGTTAGATAATCGCTATCGCCCCCAGATACCGGCAGGACGAGCAGCTCCGGCGTATCATAAGGGTGTTGTTGTTTCAGATGAGTCAGCAGAGTTTGCTGATGTGAGGTATCGCTTTTTATCAGCATTTGTACTTCTGATTGCTGTTCGAGCTTGCCTTCCCAATAGTAGAGCGAATGCGCGCCGGGCAGCAGGGTGACGCAGGCAGCAAGCCGCATTTCCAGCAGCGAATTGGCAAGCTGCTGCGCACAGGCATCGTCAGGTGCGGTACATAATATGACGACGGCATCGCAAAGCGGACTGTCAGACATCATATCCTCCGTGTCAGATGAACAAAATCCCAGCTAACCAGAGCCACACTATACCTTGCTTTATTGTTTGAAGGGAATGAACCGCTCGAAGGGAAATGATGCGGATTGACCTGTCAGGCCAATCCGCGAGGTACTGCTCGAAGAGCAATCTTTAGATCAGTATGCTGCCGAGGATAAAGCCAAATATCACCGATAGCGTAATGGCGATCACGCCGGGAATCAGGAAGGAGTGGTTAAACACAAACTTGCCGATGCGCGTTGAGCCCGTGTCGTCCATCTCCACCGCTGCCAGCAGAGTGGGGTAGGTCGGCAGAACAAACAGGGCGGAAACCGCGGCAAAAGAAGCGACGGCCGTGACCGGAGAGACGCCCAGCAGTAATGCGGCAGGCATTAGCGCTTTCGCCGTTGCTGCCTGAGAGTAAAGCAGCGTGGCCGCAAAGAACAACACCACGGCAAGCATCCACGGGTAGCTTTGCAGCAGTGCGCCAGCGGTATCCTGAATATCGGAAATATGCGCTTTAACAAAGGTATCACCCAGCCAGGCTACGCCCATCACGCAAATACAGGCGCTCATGCCTGACTTAAACGTGCTGGCGGAGAGGATGCGAGCGGTGTCTATTTTGCAGGTGATGCAAATCAGCGTAGCGATAGTCAGCATGAAAACCACAATCGCTTCGTTACGTGGCAGGACCGGGTTCTGGATCAGCCCGACGGTGCTGCTGATTGCGGTGGCATACAGAACGACAGCAACGATACCAATCAGAAACAGTGTCACGGACAGTTTGGCACCGGGTTTGATCTCATGCTGGCTATTACCACGCAGCGTGGTTTCCCCTTTCTTAAGACGTTCCTGATAAATCGGATCGTCTTTCAGCTCTTTACCCAAGAAGTTAGTCACGATCGCCGTCAACATGATCGCTGCCAACGTGGTGGGAATACAGATCCCTAACAGCAGCAGGTAGCTAACGCCATGCGGTTCAAGAATACCGGCGACAAACACCACCGCTGCCGAGATCGGTGAGGCAGTAATGGCGATTTGCGAGGCAACGACGGCAATCGAAAGCGGACGAGAAGGGCGAATGCCCTGCTCTTTGGCGACTTCGGCGATAACCGGCAGGGTGGAAAACGCGGTGTGTCCGGTTCCGGCCAGAATCGTCATGAAGTAGGTGACCAGCGGCGCGAGAAAGGTGACGTATTTCGGGTGTTTACGCAGCAGTTTCTCCGCCAGACTGACCAGATAATCCATTCCGCCCGCCACCTGCATTGCGGCGATGGCGGCGATAACGGCCATGATAATTTCAATAACATCAAAAGGGATTACGCCGGGCTTTATCTGAAACCCTAGCGTAAGTACAAGCACCCCTAGACCACCGGCGAAACCAATGCCGATGCCTCCTAGTCGTGCCCCCAAATAGATGGCGAGCAGAACAATAAGTAACTCAAGACCAAGCATGACTATGCTCCTTAATTAATAATAAAAATTGCATAACTTATTCTTATGGCTGAATGCAGCAAAAAATAAAGGCACGCCGTTCTCCGTGAACGGACGTGCCTGAAAAGAATTAAATGTTGGTGTTAAGGAAGCTCGTTTTCATCGGTATAGCGTTTGGCTTTGTAAGCCGGATGCATCAGGTTCTGGATGGAGAAAATGTCATCTAGCTCAGCTTCTGTCAGCAGGCCGCGCTCCAGTATGACTTCACGCACGCTCTTTCCTGTTTCCGCACAGATTCTACCGACGATATCGCCATTGTGGTGACCGATGAACGGATTCAGGTACGTTACAATTCCGATGGAGTTGAAAACATAGGCTTCGCAGACGCTCTTATTAGCGGTGATGCCATTGACGCATTTCTCCAGCAGGTTGTAGCAGGCGTTGGTCAGAACGTGGGTCGATTCAAACATCGCCTGACCGATAACCGGCTCCATCACGTTTAACTGTAATTGTCCGGCTTCCGACGCCATGGTGACGCAGGTGTCGTTACCGATGACTTTGAAGCACACCTGATTGACGACTTCCGGCACCACGGGATTCACCTTGGCGGGCATGATTGAGGAACCCGCCTGCAACTCCGGCAGGTTGATTTCATTAAGGCCAGCGCGAGGGCCTGAAGAGAGCAGACGCAGGTCATTACAAATCTTCGATAGCTTCACTGCCAGACGCTTTAGCGAACTGTGGACCATGACATAAGCACCACAGTCTGATGTGGCTTCGATCAAGTCTTCTGCTGGTACGCACGGCAGACCGCTGACTTCCGCGAGGCGTTGCACTGCCAGTTGTTGGTAGCCGTCTGGCGTGTTCAGACGCGTACCGATCGCGGTGGCACCCAGATTGACTTCAAGCAGCAGTTCTGACGTACGCAGCAGGTTTTTGATTTCCTCCTGCAACAGCACGTTAAATGCATGAAATTCCTGACCGAGCGTCATCGGCACGGCGTCCTGCAACTGGGTACGCCCCATTTTCAGCACGTCTTCAAATTCTTTGGCTTTACGCTCGAAGCCATCGCTCAACTTCGCTATTGCATCCGTCAGTTTCAGTATGGCCGCGTAGACCGCAATACGAAATCCGGTAGGGTAGGCATCATTAGTGGACTGGCATTTATTCAGGTGGTCGTTGGGGTTCAGATACTGGTATTCGCCTTTCTGGTGGCCCATCAGTTCCAGACCAATATTGGCTAATACTTCGTTGGTATTCATGTTGACCGACGTGCCTGCGCCTCCCTGATAGACATCTACCGGGAACTGGTC
This sequence comes from Pectobacterium zantedeschiae, assembly GCF_004137795.1. Lineage (GTDB taxonomy): Bacteria > Pseudomonadota > Gammaproteobacteria > Enterobacterales > Enterobacteriaceae > Pectobacterium > Pectobacterium zantedeschiae. Next base: position 2,913,070 of record NZ_NWTM01000001.1, on the reverse strand, counting down.
CATGCATTTACCGTTATTCAGCACTTCGTCGCAGGCGCGAATGATAACGTCGGCAATTTTTTTCGGGATGGTTTGCAGCTCTTTGTTCGCCATCGCTGCGGCTTTCTTCACCATGACCATGCCGCGTACGAACTCGGGAATGTCACTGATTTTATTGTTACTGATATAGAAGTTTTCGATGGCGCGCAGCGTATGAACGCCATAATACGCGTCTGCGGGAACTTCTCGGGTGCCTAACAGGTCTTCTTCAATACGGATGTTTTCTGACATGAAAATTCCTATCCTGTTGTACGACTAGTGATGTGACTAGACGTTGTGGGCTGGTTTTTCGGATGGCCTTACTTCGGAAAACGCCTTATTTGGGAACATAGTGCGACTACGGATAAACCGTCTTCTCTCGGCAATAGTATTGGGATGTTTGACCAACCATATATCCATTGCCGTGAGGATATGTCGTTACGGCAGTGAAAAACAGGTGTTTAGATCACTATACTGGCGTTCTCTGCCGTTACGGTAAATGAACTGTGATTGTAGTCACGAGTCACTATTTTAGAACAATAATCGTGGGGTGGCGGCTTGAAAATGGGCAAAGGCACACCCATTTCACTAAATCATGATGTAGCGGATCGCAGAGCAACGCAGGTACTTTACCTAATTCATTGGGAGTATCGTGTATCTGGATTTTCAATCGCGATGGCTTAACACGTTTTCATTAACACACGTTCTTATTAACGACAGTACGCGTAAAAAAACACAGGAGAACCGGGTGCGCTGGTTACCGTTATTACTTATTTTTCTTTTAGCTTACATCGAGATATCGCTGTTTATTCAAGTGGCTGAAGTGCTGGGTGTCGCTATGACGCTGCTGCTGGTGGTCTTCACGTCCTGCGTGGGCGTCTCGCTGGTGCGAAATCAGGGGATGAAAACGCTGGTGCAGATGCAGCAGAAAATGGCAGCAGGTGAAAGCCCTGCGGCCGAAATGGTAAAAAGCGTTTCGCTGGTGCTGGCTGGCTTCCTGCTCCTGATTCCGGGCTTCCTGACTGACTTTCTGGGGCTGTTGCTGTTGCTGCCGCCTGTACAGAAAAGCCTGACGTTAAAGCTGATGCCTCATTTGCACATCTGGCGTTCCGGTTCCAGTACACCGTCTTCCGGCGGGAATACTTTTGAAGGTGAATACCAGCGGAAGGATGGCGGGCACGGAAATATTGAACATCGAGACGACCGGGACGACCGTTAACGTCGCGACAGTCTGAAAAGCAGCTAAGGATTATCATATTGATAATCCTTATTTTTTATCCGCAGTTGGTAACACTTAGCCGCCTAACGCAAAAAAAATGAATTTTCTCCCTTGAAGGGCAGCGAAACGCCCCCACTTAGAACACCACAAGGCCGATTATGAAAAGCATAGTCGTTATGAACACATAGTCGGCGTTTATCCTAAACCGATATGGACTTTCTCAAAGGAGAGCTATCAATGAATATTCGCCCATTGCATGACCGCGTGATCGTCAAGCGCAAAGAAGTCGAGTCAAAATCTGCTGGCGGTATCGTACTGACTGGTTCCGCTGCTGGTAAATCTACCCGTGGTGAAGTTCTGGCCGTAGGTCACGGACGTATCCTGGAAAATGGCGAAGTGAAGCCGCTGGATGTGAAAGTGGGCGACATCGTTATTTTCAATGATGGCTATGGCGTGAAAGCAGAGAAGATCGATAACGAAGAAGTGTTGATCATGTCTGAAAGCGACATTCTGGCAATTGTTGAAGCGTAATTGCGCGTAATCATCTGAACTGAACGAATTTAAGGGAAATACACCATGGCAGCTAAAGACGTAAAATTCGGTAATGACGCTCGCGTAAAAATGCTGCGCGGCGTGAATGTACTGGCTGATGCAGTGAAGGTTACCCTGGGCCCGAAAGGCCGTAACGTGGTTTTGGATAAATCCTTCGGTGCACCGACCATTACTAAAGACGGCGTATCTGTTGCGCGTGAAATCGAACTGGAAGACAAGTTCGAGAACATGGGCGCACAGATGGTGAAAGAAGTTGCCTCTAAAGCGAATGACGCAGCAGGCGACGGCACCACGACCGCAACCGTATTGGCGCAGGCAATCATCACTGAAGGCCTGAAAGCTGTTGCAGCGGGCATGAACCCGATGGATCTGAAGCGCGGTATCGATAAAGCCGTTATCGCTGCTGTTGAAGAGCTGAAAGCACTGTCTGTACCGTGCTCTGACTCTAAAGCTATTGCTCAGGTTGGTACCATCTCTGCTAACTCCGACGAAACCGTAGGCAAAATGATTGCTGAAGCTATGGATAAAGTCGGTAAAGAAGGTGTTATCACCGTTGAAGAAGGTACTGGTCTGCAAGATGAGCTGGACGTGGTTGAAGGTATGCAGTTTGACCGTGGCTACCTGTCTCCGTACTTCATCAACAAGCCAGAAACCGGTGCAGTAGAGCTGGAAAGCCCGTTCATCCTGCTGGCTGACAAAAAGATCTCCAACATCCGCGAAATGCTGCCAGTACTGGAAGCGGTAGCGAAAGCGGGTAAACCGCTGGTTATCGTTGCTGAAGACGTTGAAGGCGAAGCACTGGCAACGCTGGTGGTTAACACCATGCGTGGCATCGTGAAAGTTGCTGCGGTGAAAGCACCGGGCTTCGGTGACCGTCGTAAAGCGATGCTGCAAGACATCGCCACGCTGACTGGCGGTACCGTTATCTCTGAAGAGATCGGTCTGGAGCTGGAAAAAGCGACGCTGGAAGATCTTGGCCAGGCAAAACGCGTTGTTATCAACAAAGACACCACCACCATCATCGATGGTACGGGTGAAGAAGCTGCGATCCAGGGCCGTGTTGCTCAGATCCGTCAGCAGGTTGAAGAAGCAACCTCAGATTACGATAAAGAAAAACTGCAAGAGCGTGTGGCTAAACTGGCTGGCGGCGTAGCCGTTATCAAAGTTGGCGCAGCAACTGAAGTTGAAATGAAAGAGAAGAAAGCACGCGTTGAAGATGCTCTGGCTGCGACTCGCGCCGCAGTAGAAGAAGGCGTGGTTGCTGGTGGTGGTGTGGCGCTGGTTCGCGTTGCGGCCAAACTGGCTTCTCTGACTGCTCAGAACGAAGATCAGAACGTGGGTATCAAAGTTGCGCTGCGCGCGATGGAAGCTCCACTGCGTCAGATCGTTTCCAACGCCGGTGAAGAGCCGTCTGTAGTTGCGAACAGTGTTAAAGCGGGCGAAGGTAACTACGGTTACAACGCGGCAACTGAAGAATACGGCAACATGATCGACTTCGGTATCCTGGATCCGACCAAAGTTACTCGTTCTGCGCTGCAATTCGCTGCTTCCGTTGCGGGTCTGATGATTACCACCGAATGTATGGTAACCGACCTGCCGAAAGGCGATGCACCTGACTTAGGTGCTGCTGGCGGCATGGGCGGTATGGGTGGTATGGGCGGCATGATGTAATGTGACACCTCGTCGCCGGAAGCCGTTTTCCGGTGGCAGGGAGTCAGGTTACAGAAGCTCGTCTTTCTGTCCTTTAAAGAGCACTATCCGGTTGTGTACCGGGTAGTGCTTTTTTTATGCGCCGCATTGCTGAAATGTTGCCACATCGGGGATGAATTGGTTTATAGCGTGTTATCAGGGGAGCATTCTGCGCTACAATAGGGACGCTTACTTTATTTACGAATGCTTTATTGACGAATACTTTCATTTGCAAAGTAACCCTGTTCGGAGTAGGGAAATGTCTGACGATGCGTCAACGCTTCTGCGCACCATATCCTGGTTTACTGAACCCCCTTCGATGTTGCCTGAGCACATTGGTGACTGGCTGATGGAAACCAGTTCCATGACGCAGCGGCTTGAAAAATATTGTGCCCAACTGAGGGTCACGCTTTGCCGTGAGGGGTTCATTACGCCACAGATGCTGGATGAAGAGCGCGATCAGTTACCACCTGACGAGCGTTATTGGCTGCGTGAAGTGGTGCTGTATGGTGACGATCGTCCCTGGCTTTTCGGTCGAACGATTGTCCCGCAACAGACGCTCGATGGTTCCGGCGCGGCTTTGACGAAAATAGGCAATCAGCCGTTAGGTCGTTATCTGTTTGAGCAAAAATCGCTGACTCGTGACTACATTCATACTGGATGCTGCGAAGGCTTATGGGCGCGGCGTTCCCGCTTGTGTCTTTCAGGCCATCCGTTACTGTTGACTGAGCTTTTCTTACCAGAATCACCGGTTTATTACACACCCGGTGATGAAGGTTGGCAGGTAATTTGAGGAGATAAATCCTTGGAAAGAAGTGTTACAGCAGGGAAATGGCTGGCTTATTGTCGCTTGATGCGGATTGATAAACCGATAGGTTCTCTGTTACTGCTGTGGCCAACGCTATGGGCGCTGTGGCTGGCAGGAGGGGGAGCACCTGCACCGTGGACGCTCTTTGTTTTTGTCGCTGGCGTTTTCTTAATGCGTGCGGCGGGCTGTGTCATTAATGATTATGCCGATCGACATTTTGATGGTCATGTAAAACGAACGGCTTCTCGCCCATTGCCAAGCGGTGAAGTGAGCGAGCAATCTGCTAAAGTTCTGTTTGTTGTGCTGGTCTTGCTGGCGTTTGGCCTGGTGCTGACGCTGAATAAGATGACGATCCTGTTGTCTGTCGCAGGGCTTGCTCTGGCATGGATCTATCCGTTCATGAAACGCGTCAGCCATCTGCCCCAGTTTGTGCTGGGGGCGGCATTTGGCTGGTCGATCCCCATGGCCTATGCTGCGGTGAGTGAAAGCCTGCCAGCGACCTGCTGGATGATGTTTCTGGCGTATATCTGCTGGACGGTGGCTTACGATACGCAATATGCGATGGTCGATCGTGATGATGATCTGAAGATCGGTGTGAAGTCTACAGCGATCCTGTTTGGACGTTTTGACAATATCATTATCGGATTATTGCAGTTCAGTATGCTGGCGTTGCTGTTGGCCTTGGGAAGCATCATCGGACTGGGAATCCCCTACACTATTTCGCTGTTGGTGGCCGCTGGGATGTTTATCTATCAGCAAATACTGACTGCCGGGCGCGAACGTGATGCCTGTTTCAAGGCATTCCACAATAATAAGTACGCGGGTATGGCGATATTTATTGGCGTGTTGTTTGGTCTGTAGGACTAATTACCAGATACAAAAGAGCAGCGATGAATCGCTGCTTTTTTTATAGCGGAATGTTCTGTGCATCTATCATGCAAGACTCATCCACGGCTTGATGACGGTGTTTCTCCGCCATCTTCCCGTGACTTTTTCGCGCTATTCCTGCGTTGTCTCTTCCACTGTTTGACTACTCCTTGCTTCCATTTCAGTGGATGAGCTGGCGCTTTCAATAGTCAAGCGAACTTCTGGCGTGATCAGATCCCCAAGGATGTTATAGATTGCCACGATATCGCCTTGCGCCGCTTCCGCACTGTCGGTGATATACCCTTCTGTACGTAAGGTGGCAACCAGCGTTGAGAACACGGCTTTATCAAAGAATTCCGGTGCGTTGATGCCGTGGAGGACGGACAGACGCTGTGCCATGTTCCGGCTCTCTTTCTCCAGCGTCCCACGATTGATTTCTGGATTCGCGCAGAGCAGCGACAGCGTAATCGCATAACGTTGCAGTGTTTCACGTACGCCTGCCGACAGCAGTTGCAGCGTACGTATACGTGGCGGATTAATAGCTAATTGACCGTCACGGCTGCACAGTAACTCTTGTCGCGTCAGTTCATTAGCCAACGTTTCCAGCACGTCCGGCAATTGTTCTTTGGAATAGTGCAGGAACAACTCAGCTTGCAGTAGCGGATAGATCAGTGTGATTTGTCGTACGACTTCAGCAAGCGTAATCCGGCGGTGGTGGATGACGATACTGGCGATCAGCGACGGTAATACCAACAGATGCTGGATGTTATTACGGTAATACGTCATCAGAACCGCCTGCTCGCGCGGCAGAATGATGATGTCGCCAATGTTGTCCTTCTCCACTTCGAACTTGTTCATGCCCAGCGCGTGTTCCAACAGCTCATCCGCTGTCTTCTTAGGCGCGGTAATATCTTTGTGGTAAGGAACCTGACGCAGCAGTTGCAGGTAGCAATCCAGCTGTTCGTGCATTTGCTCACGAGTCAGTGAGCGCTGGCGCGATGCTAACAGTGCGGTGGAGCACAGGTTCATCGCGTTTGCTGCCGCGGAATTATTGATGCGCACCATGATATCCATAGAGATATCCTGCACCGTCGGCGTTAGCCAACTTGGCCGCTGTGCTTCAATTGGATCAATCGCGTCACGCCATTGAGGGACATGTTGATTCAGATAGGTTGTCAGTGGGAGCGGTTCACCGAAGTTAACATAACCTTGACCCAGATTACGCAGCTTGCGCAAACCACGCACCATCTGCATAAAGCCTTCTTTTTCCTTCACTGCACCACGCAACTCTTTTGCATAGGTGCCGACTTCCATCACATGCTCGTAACCGACATAAATCGGCACCAAGGTGATAGGACGCGTGCCGCCTCTGAGCATGGCCTGAATGGTCATGGCTAGCGTACCGGTTTTGGGATCCAGAAGACGTCCCGTGCGGGAGCGCCCGCCTTCCATGAAGTATTCAACCGAATAACCACGGGCAAACAGCTCACCCAGATACTCACGGAAAATCGTGGAATAGAGCTTGTTGCCTTTGAAGGTACGACGAATAAAGAACGCACCAAGACGGCGGAAGATAGGACCCGCAGGCCAGAAATTCAGATTGATACCTGCGGCGATATGCGGTGGTACTAAGCCTTGGTGGTACAAGACATAGGAGAGCAACAGGTAATCCATATGGCTACGGTGGCAGGGCACATAAACAATGCCGTGTCCATCCTGCGCCAACTGACGAACACGTTCGGCATTATGGACGTTAATCCCTTGATAAAGGCGGTTCCACGTCCAGCTCAATACGCGATCCGACAGACGTACGGCTTCGTAGGAGAAGTCGGCGGCGATTTCCTCCATGAGCGCAATGGCGTTTTGCTGTGCTTTCTCATGAGAAATCTTTTTACTGCGCGCCTCATCGTCTACGGCTTTCTTGATCGCTTTGGAATCCAGCAGCTTGTTAAACAGCTCCTGACGCACCGGCAACCGCGGGCCAACTGCTGCCAAACGCTGGCGGGAGAAGTGCATACGCGCGACACGTGCCAGTTTGTGGGCTATGGTTTTGTCAGTGCCATGCTCGGTCGCCATATAGCGCAGCGACACGGGGCTGGAGAAGCGGACAAAGCTATCACGACCTAACCACAGAACGGCGAAGAATTTCTCAATGCCGTTGAGCAATCGCAGGTGTGGTGTGGCCTGAGTGTGGCCTTCCCGACCTGGAGAGCGCCCAAACATCACGGAAACTGGCACCATCTGTACGTCTAAATCTGGATTGGCACGATGCAGATCCAGATAGTCGTGGAATAGCTTGACGGATTTCTGTTTGGGAACGTAATAGCGGAAGACGCGCGGCCCGTCATTAATAAAGACGTGGCTAGGGAGTTCAACGCCATTGAATTCGAACGACTGCGACGGATCGGGTAACCCCAATGCCAAGCATTTCGCACGTAGCGTCAATAGGTCCGCCTGAGAGTTATAAGGCAGAACATAAAGTATAGGACGTGAGGGATCTAACCCCAACTCGACCACCGGATCTGCGGGAATAACTTTGCTTTTAACCAGCAGTTTCAGCGGGAGATTCAATAGTTTATAGTAAATTTTACGCCAACCTGACATAACAACTTGGAGCCTCTTGTTAGCAATGCGCCGCAAGGATACCAGAAACTGCGCCGGAGATCTGTGGTGATGAGACAACGTAGGTGCGTTAAAATGCGAACTATTTTGCATATACTCGTCATACTTCAAGTTGCATGTGCGTTGGCAGCATTCAGTCACCCGAATCACTTACTTGAGTAAGCTCATCGGGATGAAATGAGAGACAGCCTGTCTCTCACCAGAGGCCAGCCGTTGGCTGGTCAAATTCGTTCCCGACGAATTTGTCCCTCTCTTGCCGCCTGCCTGAAACTCGAATTATTTAGAGTCTAAATAACGGAGGATAAATGAATAAAGCAACGGGGATAACCCGGATTATTAAGGCTACCGGTTATTCCTTTAAGGGGCTGAAGCAGGCATGGCAGCATGAGGCCGCGTTTCGTCAGGAAACCATATTGACGATTGTCGGCGTTATTATTGCTGGTCTGCTGCCGGTTACGCTGGTTGAAAAACTGCTGCTGATCGGGTCTGTGGTATTGATTATGTTATTTGAACTGGCCAACAGTGCTATTGAAGCAGTAGTCGACCGTATTGGCCTTGAGCATCATGAATTATCCGGTCGGGCGAAAGATATCGGGTCGGCAGCGGTATTTGTTGCCATCTTGTTAGCCGCTGTCGTATGGGGCAGCATCCTCTGGCAGCATTTTGCCTGACGGCACGCAGAAATGAATAAAAGTCAGGGACTTTGCCTATATCCCGATTCCCAATTGTGCCTTACCTGTATATACTCACAGCAAGACTGTATAAACAACCAGGGGGCGGAATGAAAGTATTAACAGCAAGGCAGCAGCAGGTTTATGACCTGATCCGCGATCATATTGCGCAAACCGGGATGCCGCCAACGCGCGCGGAAATTGCTCAACAACTGGGATTTCGCTCTCCGAATGCGGCTGAAGAACATCTGAAAGCGCTGGCGCGCAAAGGTGTGATTGAAATTGTATCGGGCGCTTCTCGTGGTATTCGTCTGCTGATGGAAGAAGAAACGGGTATTCCTCTGGTTGGTCGCGTGGCGGCAGGTGAACCCCTGCTAGCACAGGAACATATCGAATGCCGCTATCAGGTTGACCCTGCAATGTTTAAACCCAGCGCTGATTTTTTGCTACGTGTCAGCGGTATGTCGATGAAAAACATTGGCATTATGGATGGCGATTTGCTGGCCGTACATAAAACAGAAGATGTGCGCAACGGGCAGATTGTGGTGGCGCGTATTGAAGATGAAGTGACAGTTAAACGCCTGAAAAAACAAGGTAATACTGTGCATCTTCTCGCTGAAAATGAGGAGTTTGCCCCCATCGTTGTCGACCTGCGTCAGCAGAGTTTTTCGATAGAAGGTTTAGCGGTTGGTGTTATTCGTAATAGCGACTGGAGCTAACCGTTACTGATGCACTGCTCTTGTCTGGATCAGTGCATCATGTTTTATGTGTTAATCTGCTAGAGATATATTTAGTTACATTTAACGAGCGTTCTCTACTACTCCGCATTACCGCCTGTTTTTTCACTGCTTTCTTGCGGTGATTTTTTCTATCTTTACTCCATTCCAGTTACAGATACTTGTATTTTTATTTTAAGTGAAATATTCGACTATAATTTTTATCAAGGTAAGTGTTTTTATCTTGATTGATCGTTTAGTGATTGATCATGAGCTATCACATTTAGGTCAGCCCAGTAATCAAGGGAGACAGTGGCGAAGGACACTGTGATGGCTCACATATTTATGATGCTGCTTACTGAATAAAACTATTTATCTGAAACTGACGCATAAGTCGGTAGTTACGATTTTTTATGCGCAATGCACCTAAGGTATGGAGATTCTTATGAATAAAGACCAAGCCAGCGGTAACTGGAAACAGTTTAAAGGTAAAGCGAAAGAGCAATGGGGTAAATTAACGGATGACGATCTGACAGTCATCGAAGGTAAACGTGACCAACTGGTCGGTAGGATCCAAGAACGTTACGGGTACGAAAAGGAAGCGGCAGAGAAAGAAGTGAAACACTGGGAAGAGCACCACAAATATCACTGGTAGCAAACGTGATGCTTCTCCACAGGAAACGAACGATAGCCCTCAGGGCTATCGTTTTTTGATAGGAACGGTATGGTCGTGATCGCAATGATCCGGCTGCTTGCATGTCGCGACTTCCTGACAGCCTCCGCATAACCCGTGTGCTTCCACAACGCTGTGACGCAGTGTAAAACCTGATTGCTGCGCCAGGCTGCGTAGCGTTTCTTCCACACCCTCGGTTTGACGCTCAGTGACCTGCCCACAGCGATCGCAGATGAAAAGGGCAGACGTATGGCTGTGGTCTTCGATATGGTGACACAGCACGTAGCTGTTGTTTGATTCGACTCGGTGAATGAAGCCTTGTTCCAGCAGAAAATCCAGCGCGCGATAGACGGTCGGTGGTTTGGCCTGGGGCTCGGAAACTCGCAGCAGGTCCAGCAGGTCATAAGCGCTGATAGCGCCGGACTGCTGTGCCATAAGGCGTAAAACCTCTAACCGCTGTGGAGTGAGACGCACAGCGCGCTGCTGACAAATCTGTTCAGCCTGGGCAAGAAGTTTGTCCTGTTTGGTTGAATCCATTGTCATATCACCCTGACGCATTGAGGAACAAGACGGATATCTTACCACGGCTGAGTAAAAACGCCGAGTGAGTGGCGTTTTCCTGCGAAAACAACGAGCGGAAGAACTATACGACCAGATCGATGAGCAACGCCCGCAACGGTGATTCTGCCTGTAGCGTCAACGTCGTTTCTTCCTTGATGAAGGCTCCGTCACCACAGTGCAATGTTTCGCAGTGCTGGTTGCCTTTCACCACCATTGAACCGTGGATCAATTGGAGGTACGCCTGATTTCCTTGTAGTGCGATCGTACTCTGCTCATTCGACTGGAGATCGACATGATGGATCCAGACCTGCTGGCGCAGTTGCAGACTATCCTGCTCACCTTCTGGCGAGGCAAGTAGAGTATGATTTGATGAATCCAGCCCCATACGCTGTAACGGGCTATTCTCTCTTGTCTGGCAAGCATTCAACCATAATTGCAGGCGAGTCAGTGATTTACTGGCATTGGTATTGTGTTCGCTATAGCTGACGTTCGGCTGCGTGGCGAGTAACAGCACATCTCCCGCTTTAGCCTGAATGTGGCAGCCGTTGCTGTCGCGGTATTCCGCTTCACCCTGAAGAATAATGTTCAGGATATCTACGCGTGGGTAGGTTCGAGGCTGGAATGAGGCTCCCGGCGCCAATACTTCCTGATTGAGCACGCGAAGAGAAGCGTAGCCCAGTAACTGTGGGTCAAAATAGTGACCGAAAGAGAATGTATAGCGTGCCTGCAACCAGCCATAGTCGGCTTGGCCGCATTGCCCCGCTGCTCTTCGTGTGATCATAATCTTTATCCCCCCAGAGAATTATTTATTAAACTGATAGTAATTGTGTGGACGTTGGATTGTTAGCTAGTTAATCTGGTGGGTATATTCAAAATTCCTGAATGAGTACGAAGATGGCGAGAGAACGAGCACTGACGCTGGAAGCCTTGAGGGTGATGGATGCGATCGATCGTCGTGGCAGCTTTGCCGCCGCGGCAGACGAGCTGGGTAGAGTGCCTTCGGCACTGAGCTATACCATGCAAAAACTGGAAGAAGAGCTTGATGTCGTGTTGTTCGATCGTTCTGGGCATCGTACTAAATTCACGAATGTTGGACGAATGCTGCTGGAACGTGGACGTATCCTGCTGGAAGCTGCAGATAAGCTCACCACGGATGCGGAAGCACTGGCACGCGGTTGGGAAACGCATCTGACTATTGTGACCGAAGCCCTGATCCCGACTCAGCGGATTTTCCCATTAATCGATAAACTGGCGCTCAAAGCGAATACGCAGGTATCGATCCTGACGGAAGTGCTGGCAGGGGCGTGGGAGCGCCTTGAGCAAGGGCGCGCTGATATCGTAATTGCGCCGGACATGCATTTTCGTGCGTCTTCCGAAATGAATACGCGCAAGCTGTACACGATGAATAACGTTTATGTCGCCAGCCCAGAGCACCCTATTCATCAGGAGCCTGAGCCGCTGTCGGATGCGACTCGTGTGAAATATCGTGGGATTGCGGTGGCGGACACCGCGCGTGAGCGCCCGGTGTTGACCGTGCAACTGTTGGATAAACAGCAGCGCCTGACAGTGAGTTCACTGGATGATAAACGGCGTGCGTTACTGGCTGGATTAGGTGTTGCAACTATGCCTTATCCGATGGTGGCACAAGACATTGCGGAAGGGCGTTTACTGGTCATTGGGCCAGAGCATCAGATGGAAAGTCAGATTATTATGGCGTGGCGGCGAGACAGTATGGGCGAGGCGAAGTCCTGGTTCCTGCGTGAAATTCCAAAACTGCTGAACCAGCCCTAAATCCCGCACTTTCTGAGACAAGGAGTGAAACTACACCTTGTCTCAGCACTTCATACTGTACGTGTCAATCGACAAACCCTTAGTATAAAGCGATAAACGTCTTATCACGGTGGTGAGGCTGGTTCAGATCTTGTTCTGGGCCTAGCGAAATCACGCCGTGTGGATTTATCGTACCGTGACTACGATAGTAGTGGTGACGAATATGCGCCATATTGACGGTATCGGCGATGCCAGGCATTTGATAAATATCACGCAGAAAACCGAACAGATTTGGATAATCGCTCAGGCGATATTTATCGCACTTAAAATGCGTGTGATAGACCGGATCGAAACGGATCAATGTCGTCCATAGCCGCAGGTCGGCTTCGGTTAACCGTTCTCCGGTCAGGTAGCGCTGCTTTGCCAGTATGGTTTCCAGATCGGACAACGCGGCGAAAACGGTCGTAGCTGATTCATCATAGGCTGGCTGAGTCGTTGCAAAACCGGCTTTATAAACACCGTTGTTGACCTTGTCGTAAATCCAGCTATTCAATTCGTCAATCTGAGTTCGTAGTGTCTGCGGGTAGTAATCTCCCGCGGTTGCACCTACGCCATCAAAAGCGCTGTTCAGCATGCGGATGATATCGGCGGATTCGTTACTGACGATGGTGTGTTGCTCGGTGTCCCACAGGACAGGCACGGTGACTCGACCGCTGTAGTCTGGTTTGGCGTGCAGATAGAGTTGATAGAGGAATTCGTGCTGATAGAGTGAATCACCTGTTGTGGCCTCAAAATCGGTACCGAACGTCCAGCCATGATCGAGCATGAGCGGATGAACAACGGAAACTGCGATGTGATCTTCTAACCCTTTCAACTGCCGCATTAACAGCGTGCGATGTGCCCAAGGGCAGGCGAGAGAAACATAGAGATGATAACGGCCTGACTGGGCAGGAAAGCCACCTTTGCCGGTGAGACCAGGTGAACCATCGGGCGTTACCCAGTTGCGGAATACCGATTCCGAACGCTTAAAGTGACCGCCGGTAGATTTGGTTTCATACCAGGTATCGTGCCATACGCCGTCAACCAGTTGTCCCATAAATCCTCCCGTTAGTGAATGATGATAAAACGACGGCAAGCATTGTTGTGCTTGCCGTCGCTATTTTGAATGTATTCGCTATTCAACTATTAAGTGTAGTACAGGCTGGAGAAGGCCCGTCTTACCACTTTTTACCCAGCAGACGGTCGATGCTGAATGCGCCTGGGCCAGTTACAGCCAGCAGGAGGTAGCCACCTGCGATGGTCAGGTTTTTCATGAACATCAGTTGGTTCATGCCTTCCGCAAAGTTAGAGTGGAAAAGCAGTGCGGTCAGCAGCGTAAAGCCCGCGGTGAACAGTGCGACGGTACGAGTCAGCAGTCCGAACAGAACCGCCAGACCACCGCCCAGTTCCAGCAGAATGGTCAAAGGCAGCAGGAAGGTCGGTACGCCCATCGCCTGCATGTATTGTTGCGTGCCTGCATAGGCATCGCCCAGCTTACCGTAACCTGCAACGATAAACAGAATTGGCATTAAGATACGTGCAATCAGTAGTGCAGTGCTTTCTAAATTTTTCATCATCTCTCCAATTAACTTTGTTGTGGGCGATATCGCCCTGTTGTGTTTGTTGTAGCAGGTGTTGTCTGAAAACTTGGCCTGCCATCAGGTTATGGGCAGATAGTATAGAGAGATGATTTATGCTACCAGCGAGTATAATTGTTGTTTTATTTCAGAAAAATTGATGTTCGGTTAAATGTACAAGAACGCGCTGTGATAATGTGAGCGCGTTAGGCAAAAGTGAGACGAAAATCGTCGTACAGGGAAGGCGAATAGCTGATGTAATAGAATGGATTACGGACGATGGTCAAATGTTTTGCGGACGAGCCTGAACGTTCCCCACAGCCCGACAACGCGGCGTCCCCAGCGAATCATGCGGCTAGGATGGCGCACACCATAGAGCGCCACGAGGCTGGAGCCAACAATCCAGTATTTACGCCATTGCATCAGGCTTTGCCAACCGCGATCGTAACGGGCGGTAGTATTCAGCCAATTTTTCTTACCTGCCGATAAATCCAGCCGCTGCTGCTGTATCCGGCGCAGTAGCTGGGCTTTTTCTCTGTCTCGCTGCTGGTGCTGGCTCATTTGGGATCATCCTCAAGCAACGATCTGTCGGTTGCCAGCTCTTTACGCGTCGCTTTGAGCAAGGTGGAACGGCGTACCTTCAGGAGTGTCCATATGCAACCTATCACCGCCAACCCAAGCAATGTGGCGGTAATACACCCCAATGCAAAGAGACGGTATTGCGGATCGATGCCCCAGATGATCAGCGCAATCAGGCTCATAATGCCAAAAGTGGCAAAAAGCAGCGTTAGCCCGACCATGATCAGCAACTGAATCAGATTGGCTTTCTCTTCCTCTAATTCAATTACAGCTAGTCGAACACGGCTTTCCACCATGCTGACAATAATGGAGATGATGCGCTGAGCAGAAGCCATGACCCCGCTCGCGGGGCCTTGTTGAGATTTATCCGTCATAACAATCCGCTAATTAGCGACGAGACAGCAGGACGCCAAGCACGACACCGACTGCTGCGCCAATGCCGACACCAGTCCACGGGTTCTGGCGTACATAGTCGTCCGCAGATTCAACCGCTTCTTTAGTTTGGGATGCGATGCGTTCACCCGTATCGCTCAGACGGTTGCGTGTTTCTTTCAGTGCGCTTTCTGCCTTATTACGCAGCTTGTCCAGTTCCGCTTTAGATTTATCGCTGGAGGTACTTAATACTTCTTCCAGCGTGTCCGCCAGTGATTTCAATTCGGCGCGTAGGTATTCAGAATTTTGATCTTTAGCCATATTAATAACCCTTCATGTTATAAACCTGAACGTTAACTATAGCTGAAGCTGAGATTTATGCCGCCCTAAATGGGTACGGACAATTCTGATAACTCACTGTAAATTTTAGTGATTTGGTTTTTGAGTATAAAACGAACAGTTGTTGCGTGTTTTATATGGTCAATGTTTACAAGATCGGTGGGGTGATGAGTTATTGCGATGTGCCATTTTCCGCTGCGCGTAATGCCTGTTCAGCTTCAGCTAGCTTTCTTTCTCGCTTGAGGATCTTCTCTGCGTCATCCTCTTTCTGACGACTTTCGCTCAGTTCCTGCTGTCGTTCGGCGACTTCTTTACGCTTTTCCTCAATCGCTTTCTGATGTTTCTCTACTAGCCCGGCATCTGTGCAATGGTTTTTTACACCGTCCAGTGCCTTTTCTAATCCACTGATACGATTCTGGTTACCGTGCTTGTGTGCTTCATCGATTTGGCGCTGAATATCGTGCGCTTTCTGCTGACAGGTTTCCACCTGACCAGCGGTATTCGCAAGAGCATGACCGGAAAAAAGGACAGATAGTACAATAACAGATGGAGACAGTTTCATATTCGTCACCCCAGTTTGGATTGTTTCTGTGTCAGTTTCTGCTGCCAAAATGGTGTCGGGTTTGTCGCCTGTTGCGCGGTAATCGTGACTTTAGGCAGAGATAAACGCAGGACATCTCTGGCAGCGATACTCTGTTCTGGCGAAGCAAGACGGACGATCAGGCTATCTTGCTCTGGTGTAATGCTTTTGATCGCAATCCCTTTTTCATTGAGACGTTGATATACGTAAAAGCCATCTGGCAATGCGGCACCATCATAAGGCTTGATGTGTAGCATAGCATCGTCTTGGGAATGACGTGGTGACTGCGACTGTGTCAATACGATAATGGGTAGAGCAAGCAGTAGCAGTATACGGCCTACTTTTCTGGGCGATAACGTAGGGAATAACCAGCGGATTGACACGGTTAGCTCCCTTTTTCTGCATTATTTGCGCTAGCGTCGCGTTTTTTACGCCAAAGTACAAAGAGCGATCCAAACAGACCGATAAACAGTAGCGCCAGTGGCAGCATCATGAGGAAGAACATCAGTTCGTCTTCATACTTCATGAAGACCGTTGTTTTTCCTAAGGCGAAGCCCAGCGTAACCAGAATAAACACCCACAGGAACCCGCTCATCCAGTTAAAGAACTGAAAGCGCGCGTTATTCAGGCCTGATAAGCCAGCGATGGTGGGTAACAGTGTTCGTACGAAAGCCAGAAAACGGCCAACTAAAAGCGCGGACAGGCCGTGACGGTGAAAGAGTTGGTGGGCGCGCTGGTGATAGTGTGCAGGCAAATGTGATAGCCAGCCCTGAACAATTCCCGTATTGCCAAGCCATTTACCTTGGACATAGCTGGCCCAGCAGCCGAGGCTGGCGGCTGTCGTCAGTAAAAATATCGTAAAAGGGTAATTCATTGTGCCTTTGGCGACGAGGACACCGACTAAAATGAGCAAGCTATCGCCAGGTAAGAAAGCGGCGGGGAGCAGGCCATTTTCCAGAAAGATAATCAGAAACAGCAATATATAGATGGTCCACACCAGCTTTGGGTCGGCTAAAATATCGAAATCCTGATGCCAGAGTGCGTTTAACAGTTCTTTGATTAATTCCATCCGGTATTCCTAATACTGCTGTTGCATTTTAGCCTTGGCGACAATCACGCTTCTAGACATGACAAGAGTGAATACAGTTTTATACCCGTCATACTTCACGTTATTTCGGGTATATCAGGACACAGGATTGTGATTTTTTGATGATCTCTGTTTTTTCCGCCTGATAGTGACGCTGGTGTCTGACTTGATGCTCATTTTTCGCTGCGCACCTGATAAACAGGCAGCTTGGGGATTGTTTGGTCTTGGCAGACTTTGCATCCAAAGCGACGGATTAAGCGTAAGAAAGACGCGTTAACTGTAACAAAATAGGTGTTGCTGAGACAGAAAAATATTACGACAACTCGGGCGGTTTAGGGGGATTTTTCGAGGAAGAGTTGGGATTTCTGCGATATTTTACACTCGCTGACAGAAATCAACGTTTTCTGACTTTTTCCCTCAGGTTCAAAATTTTCCCCCTTTGTTCAAAACGAGGGGGAAAATGCATATTTTAGGACTTGCCAGTGTGTATTTGGTCGAGATGAACGACCGGATTTTCGGCAAACATATAGCGATCGACGTTAAACTCGAAATCATCCGTTGTGGCGCGAAACAGCATCTGCTTGGTGTTTTCCAGATGTTGCCACATCGCCAGTTTTGCAGCGTAAGGATCTTTGCGAATCAGTGCTTTAAGGATGCGATCGTGTTCTTCACACCAGCTTTCAATCGACTTATCGTCAATGTGCTCATGCAGTTTGCGCCAGTATGGATTGTGAATCCGTTGGCTCCACATTTTCTCGACGATGGTTGCCATCGCGGAATTTTGTGTTGCGAGCGCGACCTGAACGTGAAATTTGAGATCCCACTGAGAATCACGGAAACGATCTTCCTGACGTGCATATTCCTGAATTTCCATCAGTTGGATGATGTCCTGACGGGTCACCTGCGTTGCTGCAAATTCGGCAATATTGCTTTCAATGAGCTGGCGTGCCTGAAGCAGCTCAAACGGACCGGCTGCGACAAATTCAATGTCACCGCTATTAATGAACGGGTTCTTCTGCTGGTTGGAAATCACATGGATGCCTGAACCCTTGCGGACTTCAACGTAACCTTCGACCTCCAGCATGATGATGGCTTCGCGTACCACGGTGCGACTAACGTTCATTTCTTCAGAAATATAACGCTCTGCCGGTAATTTTTCGCCGACCTGATACATACCGCTTTCGATGCGCTGTTTTAATTCTGCGGCTAACTGCTGGTATAGCCGTCGGGGTTCAGTGAGTGCCATGATGATGTCTACTCTCGATAGATGACGGTCCATGTGCCACGTCAGGGCCTGAGTGTCTATCTCGTTAATCTTTGAGGGATGATTTGTTATACCACTTAATCATAGCAGCAACCAATGTTGTGGTCACAGTTATTACAATGTGTTACTGGGGAGGTGGCTCACCCGGTATCAAATCATACCGGATGAGTCAGGATAATGCAGGAACTATCAGTGCTGGTTGGCTTCTTTCAATGTTTCAGCCGCAGCGGCGACTTCTGAAGCAGGTTGGTTTTTCAACACAGTCCAGATTACGACGGCGCCCAGCAGGTCAAAGACCGCGAGTGCAGCAAACAGTGGGCTAAAGCCCAGCGTATCAGCCAGTGCGCCCACAACCAGTGCAAACATGGTACTTGCCATCCAGGCAGCCATACCTGTTAAGCCGTTTGCCGTCGCGACTTCATTGCGGCCGAATACGTCAGATGACAGAGTAATCAGCGCGCCGGACAGCGACTGGTGCGCGAAACCACCGACACACAGCAGCGCAATGGCGACATAAGGACTGGAAAACAGCCCGATCATCCCAGGAGCAATCATCAGTATCGCACCCATGGTTACCACGAGTTTGCGAGAAACGATCAGGTTCACTTTGAAATGTTTCTGGAACAGCATCGGCAAATAGCCACCTAGAATACAGCCGATATCGGCGAACAGCATCGGCATCCAGGCGAACATAGCGATTTCTTTCAGGTTAAAGCCATAGGCTTTAAACATGAACAGCGGGATCCATGCGTTGAAAGTTCCCCAAGCTGGTTCAGCCAGAAAGCGCGGCAGTGCGATACCCCAGAATTGGCGATTACGCAGGATCTGCCAGGCAGACATTTTCTTCGAGTTATTGGTTTGGTGCTGCGCTTCTTGGCCGCTAAGAATGTAGTCGCGCTCTTCGTCGCTGAGCTTTTTCTGATCTTTCGGGTGTTTATAGAAAACGAGCCAGCAGATGGCCCAGACCATGCTAAGCCCACCGGTAATGATAAAAGCCATTTCCCAACTGTGTGCCACAATGGCCCATACCACCAAAGGTGGAGCGATCATCGCACCGATGGATGATCCCACATTGAAGTAACCGACCGCGACTGAACGCTCTTTTGCCGGGAACCACTCGCTGCTGGCTTTCAGGCCCGCAGGGATCATCGCTGCTTCTGCCATACCGACCGCGCCGCGGGCGATAGCCAGGCCGCCCCAGCTGTTTGCCAACGCAGTTCCCATACAGAAGATTGCCCACAGAATGGCAAACATGGCATAGCCGACTTTTGTGCCAAGCAAATCCAGTACATAGCCGGCGATGGGCTGCATAATGGTATAACAAGCTGAGTAGGCTGCAACGATGTAAGAATATTGCTGTGTGGTGATATGCAATTGGTCTTGTAGCGTCGGTGCGGCGACGGAAATTGCATTACGCGTCAGATATCCCAGCACGGTGCCGATGGTCACCAAGCCGATCATATACCAGCGTAATCCTTTGATTTTACGCATTTAACTTTCTCTCCGAGTCAATAAAAAACACAGTGGTGGCTCTTGAGTAGCGTCACGGTGTGATGTGTCTTGTGATGTAATGCGACACGTTTTTTTGTTGTGCTGAACAGGAAAACCCTTCTCTTTGTGAGATAGCGATTGAATCCCTGCTTAAGGCAGCGCTACAATAATTTGTCATACAACTTTAAAAGTTGAGTGATATCACAAAACCATTATTTTTATGCGGAATAATGAATTCTTCGTTTAAATAGAGAAGAGTCAGCCGTACAGGGCCAAAAGTGCTGAGTTATTGTACTGCTTGTTACATTTTTGCGATCATGACCTCACAAATGCTGTGAGATATTGCGCATAATTGGTGTGATATCTTTTAACGACCAACCCATTTGGTGCACAAGAAGCACGGTAAGGAAGAAAACATGCCCCAGTTTCTGAGTGAAGATTTTCTGTTAGATACTGAATTTGCTCGCCGCCTTTATCATGAGTATGCCGTCGACCAACCTATCTTTGACTACCACTGTCATTTACCGCCTGAACAGATCGCGGAAAACTATCGTTTCAAAAATTTGTATGACATCTGGTTGAAGGGCGATCACTACAAATGGCGTGCGATGCGTACTAACGGCGTGCCTGAGCGCTTGTGTACGGGTGATGCCAGCGATTGGGAAAAATTTGAAGCCTGGGCTGCAACCGTGCCGCACACCATCGGCAATCCGCTTTATCACTGGACACACCTGGAACTGCGCCGTCCGTTCGGCGTCACTGGTACGCTGTTATCGCCAGGCACGGCAAAAGACATCTGGGATCGTTGCAATGCCATGCTGGAGCGCGATGACTTTACTGCGCGCGGTATCATGCAGCAGATGAATGTGAAAATGGTCGGTACGACAGATGATCCCATTGACGATCTGCGCCACCATAAAACGGTTGCTCAGGATTCAAGTTTCTCTATCAAAGTGTTGCCGAGCTGGCGCCCAGATAAAGCGTTCAACATTGAGTTGGCAACCTTTAACGACTATATGGCGAAGTTGGGTGAAGTTTCTGACACCGACATTCGTCGCTTCAACGATCTGCAAACGGCGCTGACCAAGCGTCTGGATCACTTCGCAGCACACGGCTGTAAAGTGTCCGACCACGCGCTGGATGTGGTGATGTTTGCCGAAGCGGATGACGCAACGCTAGATAAAATTCTGGCGCGTCGCCTTGCGGGTGAAGCGCTGAGCGACCATGAAGTTGCACAGTTCAAGACCGGTGTTCTGGTTTGGCTGGGTGCGGAATATGCGCGTCGCGGTTGGGTTCAGCAGTATCACATTGGCGCACTGCGCAACAATAACCTGCGTCAGTTCAAGCTGCTGGGGCCGGATGTGGGCTTCGACTCCATCAATGACCGTCCGCTGGCTCAAGAACTGTCTCGCCTGCTCAGCAAGCAGAATGAAGAAAATCTGCTGCCGAAAACCATCCTTTACTGCCTGAACCCACGCGATAACGAAGTGCTTGGCACCATGATCGGTAACTTCCAGGGTGAAGGTATGCCGGGCAAAATGCAGTTTGGTTCCGGCTGGTGGTTCAACGATCAGAAAGATGGCATGCAACGCCAGATGACCCAGCTAGCGCAACTTGGTTTGCTGAGCCGGTTCGTTGGTATGCTGACCGACAGCCGTAGCTTCCTGTCTTATACCCGTCATGAATATTTCCGCCGCATTCTGTGCCAGATGATTGGCCGCTGGGTGGAAGATGGTGAAGCGCCAGCAGATCTGCCTCTGCTGGGCGAAATGGTGAAAAACATCAGTTTCGATAACGCTAAAAATTATTTTGCCATCGAGCTGTAATTCCGCCGCGTCATAAGGTGTGAATTGCGCGAGAGGCGCGGCGGTAATATTCCCCAAGGGAGTGACGCCGCGGCTCTCGATGTCTCGGTCTTTTGTCATCAGCGTGCGTGGTTATTGATACGGTGCTGGTGAATATGAATGAGAGGGCAAGGATGACGGTTTATCGGTCGTGCCCTGAATGTGAGATTCGTCCTGAGGTAGCCTGTTAATGCAAACGTTAAATCGTCGTAATTTCCCCGGTCGTCAACACCCGGATCGTGTTATTCAGTTTGGTGAAGGCAACTTCCTGCGTGCTTTTGTCGATTGGCAACTGGACTTGCTGAATGAGCATACCGATCTGGATGCGGGTATTGTCGTGGTTCGCCCGATCGATTCTGATTTCCCGCCCGCGCTGGATACTCAGGATGGGCTGTACACCACCATTATCCGTGGCCTGAACGAGCAGGGTGAAGCGGTTCGCGAACCGCGTCTGATCCGTTCGGTAAACCGTGAAATCAACGTGTACCGTCAGTTCGATGAATATCTGGCTTTGGCGCACGATCCAAACATTCGCTTCGTGTTCTCTAATACCACCGAAGCGGGTATCAGCTACCACGCCGATGACCGCTTGAGCGACGCTCCGCCTGTTAGTTTCCCGGCAAAATTAACCCGTCTGCTGTACGAGCGCTTCTGCCATTTTGACGGTGCCGCGGATAAAGGCTGGGTGCTGCTGCCGTGTGAACTGATTGATTACAACGGCGTGGCGCTGAAAGAGCTGGTGCTGCGCTATGCCGCACAGTGGGAACTGACGCCAACGTTTACCGCCTGGTTGAATGATCACAACACGTTCTGCTCGACTCTGGTGGACCGTATTGTTACGGGTTACCCGCGTGCCGAAGTTGAGGCGCTACAGCAGGAAATGGGCTATCAGGATACATTCTGGGATACGGCGGAGCACTTCTATCTGTTTGTGATTCAAGGGCCACAGTGGTTGGCAGAAGAATTACGTCTGAACAAGCTGGATCTGAACGTACGTATCGTTGATGACATCAAGCCATATAAAGAACGCAAAGTGGCAATTCTTAACGGTGCCCATACCGCGCTGGTACCGGTCGCATTCCTGGCGGGTCTGGATACCGTTGGCGAATCGATGAATGATGCCCTGATTGGCAAATTCGTGGAAAAGACCATTGCCGAAGAGATTGTACCGGTATTGGATTTACCTCATGACGAACTGACCTCGTTTGCTCAGGCCGTGCTAAGCCGCTTCCGTAACCCGTTCATTCAGCATCAGCTGTTATCTATCTCGCTGAATGGCATGACCAAATTCCGTACCCGCATTCTGCCGCAACTGCTGACTTACCGTGAACGTCACGGTGAATTGCCTGCGCGCCTGACGTTTGCGCTGGCGGCTCTGATTGCATTCTATCGCGGCGAGCGCAGCGGTGAAGGCGATGTGTTACAAACCTATCCGTTGCAGGATGACGCACACTGGCTGGAGCGTTATTCCACGCTGTGGGCGGGCGTAAAAGAAAACACCGTCAGCTTGGCTGAGTTGGTGAATGTAGTACTGCGCGATGCAGATCACTGGGAACAAGATTTAACACAAGTTCCTGGTCTGGCTGCGCAAGTGACTGAACAGTTGCAAACCATTGTTGAGCGCGGTATGCGCGCAGCCGTGGAAGGTTATTGCTAATCAGCAAGAAGGGTTATCCATGCAAAGTATTATAAAAATTCATTCTCTGGACAATGTGGCTGTCGCCCTGCGTGATGTCGAGCAAGGCGAAACGGTGTCGGTGGATAGCCATACGGTGACACTTCAGCAACCTGTCGTGCGCGGACATAAGTTCGCGCTAGAAACCATCGCACCGGGAGAAATGATTACCAAATATGGCCTGCCGATCGGCCATGCATTGGTGTCTATTGCTCCCGGAGAACATATTCACTCCCAGAATGCGAAAACCAATCTGAGCGATCTGGATGAATATCAGTACCAGCCTGAGTTTCTCGAATTGCCGCCACAGATGGGCGATCGAGAGGTGCAGCTTTATCGCCGTAAAAATGGCGATGTCGGTATCCGTAATGAATTGTGGATTCTGCCAACCGTTGGCTGTGTGAACGGGATTGCTCGCCAGATTCAGCAGCGTTTCCTGAAAGAAACCAATGATGCGGAAGGTATCGACGGCGTTTACCTGTTTAGCCATACCTTTGGCTGCTCACAGCTCGGTCAGGATCACGAGAATACCCGTACGATGCTGCAAAACATGGTGCGTCACCCCAATGCGGGTGCGGTGTTGGTGATCGGCCTGGGCTGTGAAAACAACCAGGTTGACGCGTTCCGCACCACATTGGGTGGTTTTGATTCCGATCGTGTCACGTTCATGGTATGCCAGCAGCAGGACGATGAGGTTGAAGCCGGCCTGGAGCGTCTGCACACGCTGTATGAAGCGATGCGCCATGACAAACGCGAGCCGGGCAAGCTGAGCGAACTGAAGTTTGGCTTGGAATGCGGCGGTTCAGATGGGTTGTCCGGTATTACTGCCAACCCGCTGTTAGGTCGCTTCTCCGACTATCTGATCGCCAATGGCGGCACCACTGTTCTGACCGAAGTACCGGAAATGTTCGGTGCGGAACGTATTCTGATGAGCCGCTGCCGTGATGAAGCCACGTTTGAGAAAACCGTGCACATGGTGAATGACTTCAAACAGTACTTTATCGCGCACAATCAGCCGATTTATGAGAACCCATCGCCGGGTAACAAGGCGGGGGGGATCACTACGCTGGAAGAGAAATCACTGGGCTGTACGCAAAAAGCAGGGCAGAGCAAGGTCGTGGACGTGCTGAAATATGGTGAGCGCTTACACACTCCTGGGCTTAATCTACTCAGCGCGCCGGGGAATGATGCCGTAGCTACCAGCGCGCTGGCGGGTGCGGGTTGTCATATGGTGCTCTTCAGTACCGGACGTGGCACGCCTTACGGCGGATTTGTGCCTACCGTAAAACTGGCAACCAACAGCGAACTGGCGAAAAAGAAACCGCACTGGATTGATTTCGATGCGGGGCGTCTGATTCACGATATGCCAATGGATGAACTGCTGAGTCAGTTTGTAGAACTGATTGTCGAGATTGCCGACGGTAAGCGTACGAAGAATGAAGTAAACGACTTCCGCGAATTAGCCATATTTAAGAGCGGCGTGACGTTGTAAATATTATTTATTCCAATTAAAATAAAACGGCGTTTCATTTTTATAATGACGCCGTTTTTTTTCGCAGCAACTTTTTAGAGGCAGGGATCATGACACAGTATTGGATTGCCCAGTCTGTTGGTGTATTGGCGTTTCTGGTCGGTATCACCATGTTTTTCAACCGTAACGATCAAAAATTTAAAATACAGCTATCGGCATACAGCGCTGTGATTGGCCTGCATTTCTTCCTTATGGGAGCAAATGCGGCGGGTGCCAGCGCATTGTTGAACTCGGCACGTACGATCATTTCATTGAAAACGCACAATATTCTTGTGATGTTTGTTTTTATCTCGCTCACGCTGCTCTTTGGTTTATCGGGCATGCATCATGCGATGGAACTGCTGCCGATAGCGGGTACTGTCGTCAGTACCTGGGCGCTGTTCCGCACCTCTGGGTTAACGACTCGCTGCGTGATGTGGTGCTCAACCGCTGGCTGGGTCGCGCATAATATCTGGCTGGGCTCGATTGGTGGCTCGCTGATCGAAGGCAGCTTCTTGCTGATGAATGGTTTTAACATTATCCGCTTCTGGCGTATGCAGCAGCGCGGCATCGATCCTTTCAGCGTAGAGAAGAAGGCATAATTTCAGGTTTTTCGCTGGTCGAGATGCGGGAGTAAATCTGTTTTCTACATAACTACGTTCCTCCTTCTGCGAGGAGCTGCTTCTTAGTAATATTTTATGTAGATGTGGAAAGGGTTTCGTGCGCAAGAATACCTCCATTTCCATGCTACCTCGTAGCACGCGCCGACACAGGGCGGCTCAGTCGCCGTCGCCCTGTGAACCCTGGCTTCCGGCTAAATTATGTCGCTGCGCGATACCTTCGTCGGTATCAGGCTTAACGGACCGCTTGCGACACGGTTACTCGCCCCATAAATGGGACTCGCCCTTCGGGCCAGCACAAGTGCTGTTCAAAAACGTCTCTGACGTTTTTGTCCTGCGTGGCGCAAGCTTGAGCCGCGTCCATGCGGCTCATCCTAGCCAGCTATCTCCTCAGCATAATTTCTTACGCCGAATGACTGACAACCGACTTGCTCTACTACACTACGCGTGGCTAAAAGGCCGCCTATCGTAAAGGGGGGAGCTACCCCTAATCGGTTACAGCAGATTTAGGCGCTCTTTTTCCGCCAGTTTGGCATCTTCCGCGTGACACACGGCGGCGATGAACATCACGTCCGTTGAGGAGTTCACCGCGGTTTCTGCCGAGTCCTGTAAGACGCCGATGATGAAGCCAACGGCGACGACCTGCATGGCGATATCGTTGGAAATACCAAACATGCTGCACGCCAGCGGAATCAGCAACAGTGAGCCACCCGCTACGCCCGATGCGCCACAGGCGCACAGCGACGCCACGACGCTGAGCAGCAGCGCGGTTGGTAAGTCGATCTGAATGCCCAGCGTATGTGCAGCGGCCAGCGTCAGTACCGTGATGGTAATCGCCGCACCTGCCATATTGATGGTGGCACCCAGCGGGATGGCGACAGAGTATGTGTCTTCATCCAGATTCAGCTTACGGCATAGCTCCATATTTACCGGAATATTAGCGGCAGAGCTGCGGGTGAAGAAGGCGGTCACGCCGCTCTCACGCAGGCAGCGTAGCACCAGTGGATAAGGGTTGCTGCGAATTTTCCAATAGACGATGAGTGGGTTGACTACCAACGCGACCAGCAGCATACCGCCGATCAGTACCATCAGCAGATGGGCATAGCCCCATAGCGCGCCGAAGCCAGTCTCCGCCAACGTTGACGCCACCAGACCGAAAATCCCCAGCGGTGCGAAACGAATCACTACACGTACAATCATTGTGACCGCGTTGGAGGCATCGTTAATCATGTTTTTTGTACTGTCCGAACCGTGTCGGAACGCAATGCCCAGCCCAACGGCCCAGACCAGGATACCGATGTAATTTGCATTCAGCAGAGCGTGAATGGGGTTGGCGATGACGCTCATCAACAGCCCCTCCAGCACTTCGACAATTCCTGATGGCGGCGTAATGTCGGTGGCCTGCGCGTTGAGCGCCAGCGTGGAAGGGAAAAGAACGCTTAGCACCACGGCAATCAGCGCCGCAGAGAAGGTTCCGATGAGGTAGAGAAACAGGATAGGGCGGATATTGGTTTTCTGCCCTTGCTGGTGGTTGGCGATAGAGGCCATGACCAGTACCAATACCAGAACGGGCGCGACGGCTTTCAATGCGCCGACGAACAGCGTTCCCAATAAACCGGCAGCCAACGCGGCCTGCGTAGACAGAGAGGCCAGGATAATACCGGCCGCAAGCCCCAGAAGGATCTGCTGAACCAGACTACCGCGAGTAATGTACTGCAAAAAACGAGACTGTTGAGTTTCCATAATTTTGACGGTGTAACCGTTCCGTTTAGTGATTGTGTGCACGGAGCTGACACCTCTGGCATGTACCGGGTGGCTTTTTCTTTCCGTAACTAAATGTGTTTACATGTATCAGTATATGAAAATTTGCTTTTGAGAAAAGCGGCGATGTGG
>NZ_NWTM01000001.1:919228-2885759 GCF_004137795.1 Pectobacterium zantedeschiae | reverse complement strand
TGTCACCCGGTGGGCCGTCGCTACGCAACGTTCATGGGACGAAACGGCTGAAGGTAGAATTGCTGGAATGAGGAAAGCGAACGCCGCACGGCGGGACCGTGCGGAGAGAAGGGGAAACATTAACGCTCAGCGCGTTTGTTCACCCAGACGTTGATCAGCATAGTAATGATCAAGATGCTGGCAACGACGCCCAGCGAGATCGCTACCGGAATATGGAAAATGTCGATGAGCATCATTTTGGTACCAATAAAGATCAGGATGACGGCCAGACCATATTTCAACAGCGAGAAGCGTTCAGCTACACCAGCCAGCAGGAAGTACATCGCGCGCAGGCCCAGAATAGCGAACAGGTTTGATGTCAGGACAATGAAGGGATCGGTCGTGACGGCGAAAATAGCCGGGATGCTGTCCACGGCGAAAATCACGTCGCTGATTTCAACCATGATCAGCACCAAAAATAGCGGCGTGGCATACAGTATGCCGTTACGACGGACGAAGAATCGTTCATTCTCGATGCTATCCGTCATACGCAGATGGCTACGTAACCAGCGTACCAACGGTTTGTCGCCGATCGCACCGTCGCCTTCTTTAGCCAGCGCCATTTTAAGGCCTGTGAACAGAAGGAACGCGCCGAATACATAGAGCAGCCACTGGAACTGCGTGACCAGCCAACTGCCGCCAAACACCATCAGCGTTCTGAGAACGATGGCACCCAGCACGCCGTAAATCAGCACGCGACGTTGGTATTGCGGAGGAACGGCGAAGTAGCCGAAGAGCATCAGCCAGACGAAGACGTTATCGACGGCAAGCGCTTTCTCAATCAGATAACCGGTCAGGAAGGCCAGCGACTGGGCGTTGGCTACTTCGCGGCCCATTGTGCCGTCCAGATACCACCAGAAACCGGCGTTGAACAGCAGCGAGAGCGTAACCCAGATGATAGACCAGACGGCAGCCTGTTTGAACGTCATTACCGTCGACCCTTTGCGCCCTTGATAGAGCAGGTCGATGGCCAGCATCACTATAACAATGGCAGCGAAGCTGCCCCATAACCACGGCGTGCCGATGGAGTGCATAGCAAGATCCTTAAATAGAAACAAAAACGGCCAACATCGGAAGGACGCTGGCCGCTTGTTATTAAAGCTGCAAATGCACCTCGCCTTCCGGCAAGGTCTCACTTACAACGTTAATGAAGCTGTTTCATTAAGAATCACGCTTTTCATCAAAGTTGCCCAGTAACCGGATGCGGAACGCATCGTAATGACGATTAGCTGGCGGAAAAGTTACTCCCCTTTGCCTGACAGAAGATAGGTGAAAAGATGATCCTGGTCAAATAATTATCGCTGCCTTATTCCGCATTTCCCGGCGTCGCAGCGTCGGCAGGAAACACGACGCCTGTTTGGCGGCGAATTTCCGTTAGCAGCCCGGCGACGGTACGCGATCGTGCCAGTTCCGCATGGTTGATGTCGTTATCGCTCACCAGTGTGGCAAAGACTTCCGCTTCGTACAGCATACTGTTGATATGCTGCGGCTGACTGAGATCCAACTGCTTGCCTTCACGCGGGATGAATTTCACGTTATGGCATTCAGAGACT
The DNA here is from genome assembly GCF_004137795.1 of Pectobacterium zantedeschiae. Classification (GTDB taxonomy): domain Bacteria; phylum Pseudomonadota; class Gammaproteobacteria; order Enterobacterales; family Enterobacteriaceae; genus Pectobacterium; species Pectobacterium zantedeschiae. The sequence continues at coordinate 2,884,167 of NZ_NWTM01000001.1, read as the reverse complement.
TTTTCAATTACCAGCGAGCCATCTTCCCCCTGAATTTCGCTGGGAATGGCGGAGTGGCTGACTTTTGAATGGACGATGGTGACATCGAAATCACCGTAATTCAGGATGATGCTGCCATGCGCATCAACGCCGCTTTCTAACAGTGTCGCGCTGGCCTGCGTGGTGCAGGGTTCTCCCCACAGCGCCACGGCGAAGGCTAAGCAATAGTAGCCGATATCCATGATGGAACCGTTGGAAAACGCCGGATTGAACGTATTCGGGTTCTCACCCGCCAGATAGCGCGGGTAGCGTGAGGAATACTGGCAGTAATTCAGCACCACTTTACGCAGTCTGCCGACTTTCGGCAGTGCCTGCTGCACCACGCTAAAGTTGGGCAGACTGGCAGTTTTAAACGCTTCAAATAGCACGACCTGATTTTCTCTGGCACAGGCTATAATTTGTTCTACTTCATAACGGTTGGAAGCCAGCGGTTTTTCACAAATGACGTGCTTGCCGTGGCTCAGGAAAAGCAGGGCCTGTTCGCAGTGCAGTGAGTTAGGACTGGCCAGATACACGGCGTCGATAAGATCGGATTTCGCCATCGTTTCCAGTGAGTCAAATAGCGTATCCACCATGTAATCTGCTTGAAACGGCTGTGCTTTTTCTGCCGTGCGGGAATAGATGGCGGTGAGCTTCAGTTTGCCGGTTTCATGGGCGGCATCAACAAACTGACGGGTGATCCAACTGGTTCCTACAATAGCGAAGCGAATCATAAGCGTTTGGTATCCTGAAGGGATTGGTGATGTCTATGCAGATTATCACGGTCAAATGACAAGGCAACGTCAATCATTTCCCTTTCCGGCAGAGAAAAGCATTTACTGACGGGCTATTTTAAGGGATAAACAGCGCAAATTTTATGACATAGGAGAGGCTAATGAGCCAACTCGAATTGGAAACGTGCAACCTGACGTTGGTGCGTTACCCTCAGGTCGCTGAAAACTCAGCGCTACAGGCGTGGGATGCCGCAGATGAATACCTGCTGCGTGAACTCGCGACCATGGAAATCGCACCAGGTCCACGCCTGATTTTCCATGATACGTTTGGTGCACTGGCCTGCGGTTTGCAGGCGCAGTCGCCCGTCAGTATTAGCGACTCTTATCTCAGCCAACTGGCGACGCGACACAACCTGGAACTGAACGGCTATGATGCCGATGCGGTAACGCTGTTGGATAGCATGGCGGATCTACCCGATGCGCCTGCGCTGGTGGTGATTAAAATACCGAAAACGATCGCACTGCTGGAACATCAGTTGAGAATGTTGCGTAAAGTTGTCACGCCGCAAACGCGTATCATTGCCGGGGCAAAAGCACGCGATATTCATACGTCTACGCTGCAATTGTTTGAGCGCGTGATGGGGCCGACGAAAACCTCGCTGGCCTGGAAAAAGGCGCGTCTGGTTCACTGTGAGTGGGCGGAGCTAAAAGTCAGTGAGCAGTCACTTACTACTGAGTGGGAGCTGGATGGTTACGGCTATCGTATTCAAAACCATGCTAACGTGTATTCGCGTAATGGGTTGGATATCGGCGCACGTTTCTTTATGCAGCATTTGCCAGAGCAGATAGACGGTAAGATTATCGATCTCGGTTGTGGTAACGGCGTTATTGGGCTGGCCGCGCTGAAAGCCAACCCAGAGGCCACCGTCGGCTTCTTTGATGAATCCTATATGGCGGTGGCTTCGAGCCAGATGAACGTTGAGACTAACTGCCCGCAGGATGTCGAGCGCTGTAGCTTCGTGGTGAACAACGGACTGGCTCGCGTTAGACGCGATACGTTGCAGGCTGTATTGTGTAATCCGCCATTCCACCAGCAACAGGCGGTAACTGATGAAATCGCCTGGCAGATGTTTATGGATGCCCGTCGCTGCCTTCAGGTTGGCGGAGAGCTTCGCATTGTGGGGAATCGCCATCTGGATTACTTCCACAAACTGAAGCGCCTGTTTGGCAACTGTGAAACCCTCGCCAGCAACACGAAGTTCGCCGTGCTGCGTGCGGTTAAAACGAATTCGTCTCGCTAAGCTGAACCTCTTCAAACTACAGTGTTAACGCCAGTCGGGTGGCCTGATCGATCGCCCGGCGAGCGTCTAATTCCTGTGCCACATCAGCACCGCCAATCAGATGAACATGACACCCCGCAGCCAGTAAGGGATCATACAGTTTTCGGTTGGGCTCCTGACCCGCACAAATAATGATGTTATCCACCGGCAGGCAACGTATCTGCTGCTCGTGGATAATATGCAGCCCTTCGTCATCAATATGGTGATACTCCACGCCACCCAGCATGATCACGCCGTGGCGCAGCAGCGTAGTGCGGTGTATCCAACCTGTCGTTTTTCCCAGATTCTCGCCGGGTTTGCCCGTTTTCCGCTGTAATAAAGTAATGTCCCGCGGGTGAGGAAACTGGTTAGCCTGATGAGGCAACAGGCCACCTCGGTACTGTAACTGTTTATCGATACCCCATTCCGCATAAAAGTCGTCGTTGGGCTGAGAAGCCGGGGGAGTGTGGTGATGCTTGGCATTAAAGATAGGATTGTCGTTTTTAGTCAGAAGATAGTGCGCAGTATCAAATCCGATGCCGCCTGCACCGACGATCGCGACGCGTTTGCCGACCGGTTTTTTGTCGCGCAGTACGTCCAGATAGCTCAGCACGCTAGGGTGATCGATGCCTGCAATCGCGGGGATTCGCGGCACGATGCCAGATGCCAGAATTACATCATCGAAACCGAGTAAATCAGCGGCGGTTGCCTGTGTGCTCAGGCGCAGTGTGACGCTTTGCAATTCCAGCTGTCGACGGTAGTAGCGTAGCGTTTCATAAAATTCCGTTTTGCCGGGAATCTGTTTGGCAATATTAAACTGCCCGCCGATATAGGAGGACGCTTCAAACAGCGTGACTTGATGGCCGCGTGCGGCGGCGTTGACGGCAAAGGCCATACCCGCAGGCCCTGCGCCGACGACCGCAAAGCGTTTACTGACTCGCGCAGGTTGGATAGGGAGTTCGGTTTCATGGCAGGCGCGTGGGTTGACCAGGCAGGACGTGACCTTGCCAGCGAAAATCTGATCGAGGCAGGCCTGATTGCAGCCAATGCAGGTATTGATTTCATCGGCACGCCCCGATTGCGCTTTTGCCACCAGTTCGGCATCAGCGAGAAAAGGACGCGCCATCGATACCATGTCGGCACAGCCCTCAGCCAGCAACTGTTCCGCCACGCCGGGATCGTTGATGCGGTTGGTGGTAATCAACGGGATACGAACTTTGCCCATCAGTTTCTTCGTCACCCAACCGAATGCGCCGCGTGGCACCAGCGTGGCGATAGTCGGAATTCGCGCCTCATGCCATCCGATACCGGTATTGATGAGGGTGGCACCCGCCTGTTCAATCGCCTGTGCCAGTTGAACAATTTCCTGCCAGCTTGAACCTTCTTCTATCAGGTCGAGCATGGACAAGCGGTAAATCAGGATGAAGTCAGGCCCTGTTCGTTTCCGCACGGCGCGGACAATTTCAAGCGCGAAACGGCAACGGCGTTGAAAGTCACCGCCCCATTCATCATCGCGATGATTGGTATGCGTCACCAGAAACTGATTAATCAGGTAACCTTCCGACCCCATGATTTCCACGCCATCGTAGCCCGCCTGCTGTGCCAGCTCAGCGCAACAGGCAAAGTCGTCGATGGTTTGCACAATATCCTGCGTACTCATTTCTCGTGGCGCAAAACGGTTAATCGGTGCCTGAATAGCTGATGGCGCAACCGAATCGGGTTGATAGCTGTAGCGTCCGGCATGGAGAATTTGCAGCGCGATTTTCCCACCCGCATCGTGTACCGCCTGCGTCAGAACCTGATGGTGCGCCAACTGCGTCTCGTCATGCAGCGTTGCGCCCCCTTTGGCGACAGCGCCTTTTTCGTTTGGCGCAATACCACCCGTAACAATCAGGCCAACGCCTCCCCGCGCTCGCTCATGGTAAAATGCCGCCAGCCTCGCTGTGCCGTCCGGGTGCTCTTCCAGGCCGGTATGCATGGATCCCATCACAACGCGGTTCTTTAACGTCGTAAATCCAAGGTCGAGTGGGGAAAGCAGTGTGGGGTAGGCAGTCATTACACCCTCCGGTGACGTTAACTGGTCTGATGAGTTGTTGTGTTCAATTTAGCTGTAATTGGGTGAGTTGTGAAATTTATGTTTATTTATTGTGATTGATGTCATTGCCGATTGTAGGGGAACCTCATGTACGCAAGGGATCGTGCGCTGGAATGTTTGTTGTCGAGAGCGTGTGACATTATAATCCGCGGGTTTATTGGGCAAAGGTATCGTTATGCGGGTGGAAGAGTTGGAATATCGGCTGGATAGCGCGCTTCGGGCGTTAGAGCAAAGCGTTCAGCGTCAACAGCAGACGTGGCGGCAGGAACATCAGTCCCTTCAGCAGCAGTTGCTTCAGGCTCAAGAGCGTGACGCTTACCTTTGTACGCAGATTGAACGGCTCTCTGCGCAGCTGAGTTCAATGGATAGCTCGCCGGAGAGAAATCCGCTGATTCAGAAAATGAAAGTCATTCATGCCCATCTTGATGCGTTGGCACAAGAGGCCACTGCCTTTAGACGTTCACTGCGGTAATCGCCCCGCCAGTATTTTTACGCCATTGTTTGTGGTGCTCTAAAAAACATCAAGAATAAAACCGCAGTATTGTGTTGTGGTGTTAACGTAATACTTCCGCTCCTTACACAATTCCTTCTCATTCTCCATAATTGCCGCAAATGTGGAGCCGACACTTGCAGAGATTTACCCTTACTCTAATTAACTGAAGGTGTCGGGCTTATACTTTCTCCCGTAGCACGGCACCCGCCGTCGACAAGTTAATTCAGAGAGAGGAATAGAATATGCGTAAACTCACTGCAATGCTGGTTGCTTCTTCTTTGGCATTGGGCGCGGCAGGTCTCGCGCATGCTAATGAAGCACCTAAAGGTCCTGGCCCAGAACACAAGATGATGATGAAAGAGGGTCGGGAGCATCGTGGCATGATGGGGCCAGATGCGATGTTCAAGGAGCTGAATTTGACGGAAGCGCAGAAGCAGCAAATTAAAGACATCATGAAAGATTCCCGCGAGAAAATGCACAAAGCCATGCAGGATGATCGTCGTGAAATGCACAGCCTGGTTGCATCAGATACGTTTGATACCACGAAAGCCCAGGCACAGTTGGATAAAGCCGATGCCGCACACAAGGCCAGAATGCTGAGCGGGCTGGAAACCAAAAACAAAATTTACAATATTCTGACACCAGAGCAGAAGAAGCAGTACAACGACAATTTTGAAAAACGACTGACTCAACCGCCAAAACCTGACGATAAGCCAGTTCCTGCGGAATAACCCGTCCGCACGGAAATAAATATACTCTAAATAATTCGAGTTTCAGGCAGGCGGCAAGAGAGGGACAAATTCGTCGGGAACGAATTTGACCAGCCAACGGCTGGCCTCTGGTGAGAGACGGGATGTCTCTCATTTCATCCCGATGAACTTACTCAGGTAAGGATTCGGGTGACTGACAAATCTGCCAGAGGCAGGTTTGAACGCTGCTTGCAGCGGCCCCTGCGGGGCAAGGTACACGTAAGTGTGCCGAGTAGCGCGGCCAACGCACATGCAACTTGAAGTATGACGAGTATAAGTCAGTAAGACCACCGGATTGACGTATTACCTCATAGGGAATGCATCAGTTCGGTGGTTTTTTTATTTATTTTCCCCTCAACCTTCACACTGTGAGTAGGGAAATGATTAATGTTATTCTCATGGAGGAAATCAGACAGCGGGCGGTAAAGGACAGATGAATAACGATTTGACGTTGAAAACTATAAAATTCATGCCGTTTCTGTTTCTGATCACCCTAATAGTGAGCTGTCTTGGATTTCGGTTTCGCGTGCTGGATGAACTATCTCTGTTTTGGCCGGCCAATATTCTGGTTTTCTGTCTCATGGTTAGTTTCAGAGCCAGAAAAGGGACGGTGAAAGGTAAAATACTCTCGATCGGTATGGGGTTTTTGGTGAGTTATGCGGCGATGCTGTCAGCTGCCTTACTGATGGATAATAATTCACCGTTAAAAACCAAGGTACTGTTATGTTTATGCAATATTATCTTTGTGGTGGCGGCCTGGTGTGCCTTTTGCCTGATGTGTCGGTTTACCAGCAAGTGGTCGACATTTGAAAAGTTCAGCAAATACTACGTCTATATTATTTTCGCTTCGACATTTGTTGGCGCGTTCTCATCCGGTATGGCATATGGGTTTTATGCGTATGTCTACGATGCAGGGAATCGCTATGACGAATTTATGGACTGGTTCAGTGAACAACTGGGAACTGGCATTATTCTCGCGTTCTTTTTTCTGCGGGCTAAAGATATTCTGAGAGTGTTACGGAATATTCCGATTTGTCCTAAGCACGTCAAAGAAAATATTTTCCCCTTTCTGGTCTTTATTATTTTCTTGTTGGTTAGCCTATTTTTTCTGGATGCCAGTTTGATTACGCTGTCCGTTATTCCACTCACGCTGTGTGCGTTTAATTACTCTTTCCCGGTCATGTCGTTGCTCTGTGCGATTACGGGCGTAATACTGAATTACCTCTATATTAATCAGGTTGGCATACTGATCGACTCCAATTCTGAAGCGTACATTAATTCGTTTCTCACCACCGCACGACTGAATATCGCGATGCTAATTATGGCGATGTTAAGTGTTTCCCATTTTGTTTCAATGAACCGGCGATTGATTAAAATCATCGAAAGCAACAGCCTGAAAGATGCGCTCACGAATACCTTCAATCGTCGCGCTTTCCTCAGTATGTTGAACGGGAGACAGAGCGGGCTGATGAATAAGAAAAAGCGTCAAATAACGCTGCTATTTCTGGATATCGATTATTTTAAGCAGGTCAACGATACCTACGGCCATGCCTGTGGTGATGAGTTGATCGCCAGTTTTGCCCGTATGCTGAGCGCCAATATTCGACCGAGTGACATTCTTTGTCGCTGGGGTGGGGAAGAGTTTGTGATTGCGGCTTACGACCTGACGGATGAGCAATCTGAAGCCATGGCTGAAGCGCTGCGGCGTCTTACGGAATCTACTCCACTTATGCTGCCTGATGGCCGGGAAATCTATTTTACTGTCAGCATCGGCGTTGCCATTGTTTCTCAGTATGAGGGGGGCAATATTTACGATCTAATCGGGCTGGCGGATGAGCAGCTCTATAAAGCGAAGGCGCAGGGGCGTAATTGCGTTTGCATACGCCTGACCGAGGGCATCTGAATCTTCTCTTGACCTTCCCCTTACTGGAACGTCTACCCTCAAAAAGTACCGTGACTGATTGAGAGGTTGTGATGAAGAAAGTCCATTTGTTATTAACGGCGGCCCTGCTGGTTCCGTTTCTCTCGTTTGCTGCCGACAGCGCACATAGTGGCCATGGTCCAGCGAACGACGTGTCGTCCTCCCAACAGGCATATATGAAAGGGATGGATTCGATGCATACCGATATGATGGATGGTATGAAGTCCAGCGACCCTGACATTGCTTTCGCCAAAGGGATGATTGCGCATCACCGCGGCGCGATTGATATGGCGAAGACAGAACTGCAATACGGCAAAGACCCAGAACTGCGCAAGCTGGCGGAAGAGATTATCAAAGCTCAACAGCCGGAGATCGACCAAATGGAAGCCTGGCTGAAGAAGCAAGGCAAGCAGTAAATTCGCCGATGGCGCTTCTTCTGAGAAGCGCCATTTTGTTTTTATCACGCCGTAAATTAGGTAACTTCATCTGATTGGAAAAAATTTAGTGACTGTTTTCACAGAATAAAACGTAAAGATAGCTTTCCCAGCGTTAACTTGTTAGAAAACAGGAAAGGACGTCACCAGAGTTTTCTGGGCGAGACCTGGATAAAGCAGCGTAGATAGCACGCTGCTTTATCCAGGTTTTTTTTTGCTTATTTTCCAACTGACCAGCGGATAACAAGCGAGATGACGTGTATTAGGCGGTTGCAGCCATTGACGAAACGGGAAGTCATTATGAATAGCAAAGTGCTTGCTGAAAATATTCTGGATTTAGTCGGAGGGGAAACCAATGTTTCTACTCTGGTGCATTGTGCCACACGCTTGCGCTTTAAGATTGTTGATCACGGTAAAGTCGATATCGCTGCGCTGGAGGCGCTAGAAGGCGTCATCACGGTTATCAATGCTTCCGGGCAGTTGCAGGTGGTTATAGGGAACCGAGTGCCGGAGGTTTACCGTGCCTTTGGCCCGATCTCCAAACTGCTGGAAGACGGTGACGGGAAACGCCAGGCGGCGGAAAGTGAGCAGTCGACGTCTGCAATGGGGCGATTGATCGATCTGGTTGCTGGGATCTTTACCCCCTTGCTAGGAGCAATGGCAGCAGCGGGTGTGCTGAAAGGGGCGCTGGCTATTGTGATTGCGCTTGGCTGGCTCAATACCAAAGAAAGTACCTATGTCATCCTGCATGCGGCGTCCGACAGCCTGTTCTACTTTTTGCCAATGCTGTTGGCGATAACTTCTGCGCGTAAATTCGAAACCAACATTTTTGTGGCGGTGTCGATTGCTGGTGCATTGGTTTACCCGACGATTCAGGGATTGTTTGATGCTGGCCAGCCTGTGACATTTTTTGGTCTGCCTGTCGTCATGATGAAATACACCTCTTCGGTGATTCCGATTATCTTCAGCGTATGGCTGATGTCGTATATCGAGCGTTTCCTGAATCGCCATATTCACGAAAGCGTCCGCAATATTCTGACGCCGTTCTTCCTGCTAGTGCTGATGGTGCCGCTAACGCTGATGACGATTGGGCCAATTGGTATCTCAGCCAGTAAGCTCATTGCGTCGGTGTTCGTCAGTATCTATAGCTTCAACCCGATTATTGCCGGGGCGCTGATTGCGGCTGCATGGCAGATCTTAGTGATCTTCGGCGTTCACTGGGGCTTCGTCACCGTCTTTATCAACGATCTCTCGGTTATGGGACACAGTTATCTCAAGGCTGCCTCCAGTCCGTCGGTTTTTGCCCAGTCAGGGGCGCTGTTGGGCGTGATGGTGCGAACCAAAGATAAAAAGCTTAAAGCGCTGGCGGGTAGTACTTTTATCGCATCGCTGTTTGGCATCACGGAACCCGGCGTTTACGGCGTCACGCTGAAGCTGAAAAAACCGTTTATCTGCGCTGTGATAGCTGCTGCGCTGGGGGGAGCCATCGTTGGTTATGCGAAAAGCTCGGCGATCTCGATGGGAATGCCCGGCTTGCTGACGCTGCCTATTTTCTACGGCGAAGGGTTTGTTGGGTTCCTCATCGGCTGTGCGATTGCTTTCGTGGCAAGTTTTGTACTGACGGTTATCGTTGGGTTTGACGAGCCTGCACCGCCAACTGAGAAAACGTCAACGCCAACGCGTTCGCCATCTACGACACCTGCTGCGCCAGTATCACGCCAGAACACAAATTCTCTGCCACTGAAAGAGGCTCCGGCGGCGGCTGAGCAACTGGGAGCGCCAGCAAAAGGTGAACTGATCTCGCTGGAAGAGGTAAATGACAAGGTATTCTCTTCCGGCGTTGTTGGGCAGGGTGTTGCCATTCTACCGCAGGAAGGCCGCATCTATTCGCCGGTGGACGGCATGATTGCCAGCACGTTTGCCAGCGGCCATGCCGTCGGCATTCTTTCGCAGAAGGGGGCGGAGATCTTGATCCATGTCGGTATCAATACGGTACAGCTGGAAGGTCAGCATTATCAGATGCACGTTGCAGAAGGCGACAAGGTGAAAAAAGGGCAACTGCTGCTGGAGTTCGATCTGGAGGCGATCCAGAAAGCGGGCTATGACACGGTGACGCCGATAGTGATCACAAACGCGGAAGAATATCGCGTATTCAGCCTTGGCTCCGCGCGTCAGCAGCAGGCAGGAGAGACGATCATCGCGCTGGCACACGTTTAATGAGCTAATAAACCAGACGGTGACGCGCTTGCACGCCGTCTGGTTTTCCGCATTGTTACAACGATTCCCCGTTGCTGTTAATCACATCCTGATACCAGTAGAAGCTGTCTTTACGCCTGCGTTCCAGCGTGCCTTTGCCTTCATCATCACGATCGACATGAATAAAGCCGTAGCGTTTTGACATCTGAGCCGTGCCCGCGCTGACCAGATCGATTGGTCCCCAACTGGTGTAGCCTAGCAGCTCGACGCCATCGTTGATGGCTTCACGGACTTGAATCAGATGACGACGCAGGTAATCAATGCGGTAGCTGTCGTGAATGCTACCATCCTCTTCGACTACGTCACGCGCGCCTAACCCGTTTTCTACGATGAACAGCGGCTTCTGATAGCGGTCATACAGCTCGTTTAGCAGGAAGCGCAGGCCTTCGGGGTCGATCTGCCAGCCCCATTCGGATGCCTCAAGGTGCGGGTTGGGAATCAGGCGGATGATGTTGCCGCGTGAAGACTGGTATTTTTCCGGCTCGAAGGTCGCACAGCCGCTCATGTAATAGCTGAATGAAACAAAGTCTACGGTGTGGCTCAAGTCGTCTTTGTCCTGCGCGGTAATGGTGAGTTCGACATCATTGTCCCGGAAATAACGCTGAATCCAGGCCGGATAGGTGCCACGTACCTGGACATCACCGAAGAACAGCCATTCACGGTTCTTGTTCTGCGCTTCCAGCACGTCTTTCGGGTGGCAGGTCATGGGGTAGCGCACTGCACCTAGCAGCATGTTGCCGATTTTGGCATCTGGGATGATGTCGTGGCAGGCTTTCACCGCGCGTGCGCTGGCCACTAACTGATGGTGGATGGCCTGATAAATATCCTGTTTTGACGGTTCGCCGCTCAGCCCGATGCCCGTAAAGGGTGAGTGCAGCGCCATGTTGATTTCATTGAACGTCAGCCAGTGCTTCACCTTATCTTTGTAGCGGCTAAAAACGGTACGGGCATATTTCTCAAAATGATCGATAACGGCGCGATTGCCCCAGCCTCCCAGCTTTTTCACCAGACCGTACGGCATTTCATAGTGTGACAGCGTAATCAGCGGCTGAATCTGATACTTCGCCATTTCATCAAACAGGCGATCGTAAAAGGCCAGACCTGCTTCGCAGGGTTCTGCTTCATCGCCTTCAGGATAAATGCGCGACCAGGCAATGGAAGTGCGCAACACCTTGAAGCCCATTTCGGCAAACAGCTGTATATCCTGCGGATATTGATGATAAAAATCGATTGCCTTATCTTTGATGCAGCCAATGCTCTCCTCTCGCTCTGTCGCCGGACCATGCACGCCCTTTAGCTGAAGATCGGAGGTCGATACGCCTTTACCGCCTTCATTCCATGCCCCTTCAACCTGGTTTGCTGCGACTGAACCACCCCATAAAAATCCTTCGGGGAATGCTTTCATGGTATTTCTCCTTATCGTTTTTTACATCATTACGCTGTGCCGGACAGTGGCTCTGCGCTGTCGCGCAGGGAATAGCCGGATAACAGGCAAAAAAAAACTTGGGCAGAAGAGAGTCGTGTGACTCACCTCTGCCCAAGTCTCGCCCGCCATTGGCGGTAACGTCTTGTTAGGACACTATACAACCCTGAATCTCTGCGGCAATGCCCCTGTCTGGTTATGTGACTCCAGTCACGACATCTCTGCTGGCGTTATTTGGCACAAGGCGAGATGCGATAGAAGAAAGGATAGGGGGTATTTTGGGGGATTTCGCTATGTATAAAAAAACATAGCGACTATGAGATAATGCAGTCCGATGTCTGACGCCATGTATGAGGAGAAAAATAACGTGCATCTGTATATGTTTTATCTGGGAGGGAACGCCGGGAAGTCCAATATCGAAGTTCATGATATTCAGTTTGTGGCAGCTGAGAAGCCAAAGGATGCATGGCCTGTACTTCGGGAAGCGTGGTTTGGCGATCCTGATAAAGTGCATATTGATGGCTATGCTCGGATCTCATGGGCTGATGGTTATACCGTTACCCTTTCTGAGACTCGGCCCCAGGACGGCAATCGGCTCTTTTTTGTCAACGCGGGCGCTTATCACCCGTCAACGTTGGCGGAGTTGCATGCGTTCGATTTATTTGTGGCGAAGAGTGCGCAGGAAGCGAAATCGAAAGGATTGGCATCACTGCTGAATGGTGCGCTACACCAGCATAAAGACAACCTCAAGGACGTGGATGACTGCCTGCTGCTTGAGAAGATCGGCGGTCTGTACATCCATCTGACCCCTTCTGCTGTGGGGACACCATTTACGCCGGAGTGGCAGGGCTATCAGCCCATCGGCCTCTGATTACGCATCTTGTTTATCTTTTCATGAAGCCGGTAGAACGCGCTGCAATGGCATACCGGCTTTTCCTCATTGAAGTGCATAACCTGAAAGAGCAGATGAACCAGAAATGCACGGTTGCCCTCTTACCCTGCACCATTGTGATGCAGTTATGCTGCGCGACATTGCATCGTTTCTCTCTCTACCGCGTTATATCTGGCTTTGCATAGCGATGGCACGCAACTTGCTTATCAAAGCTATAGCGATTCCGCAGATTTGCCTCAACGCAGAGCCAAACCTCGGGTAGGACAATGGCGTCCACACAATCACGCTTTTCGCATTATGGCGAGAGCGGGGTTATGTGGACGTTTTTTTATGCCTAAATTCGCCCGGTGCAGCTCTTCTTTCGCAGGGCTGTTGCAACATCAGCCCTACGGGAGTCAGCCATGGATGCCAAATCCTCAGCGTGTGTGAAGAGCGTTTGCCCTTACTGTGGGGTCGGTTGCGGTGTGGTGATGGAAGTAAAAGACAATCGCGTGATCAAGGTATCAGGTGACAAGACGCATCCCACTAACTTCGGGCGACTATGTACTAAGGGTAATACCTGTGGTCAGGCACTCGCTGAATCAGGGCGGCTGGAACATGCCTACCTGCGCGTGGATCGTCAGCACGAATCAGTCAGGGTTGATATACGAAAAGCCATCACGGAAACCGCGCGGCGACTGCGGGGGATTATTGATACCCATGGCCCTGATGCGGTGTCGCTTTACGTCTCTGGCCAGATGTCGCTGGAAGCCCAATACTTGGCGAATAAACTCACCAAAGGCTTTATCGGCACGAATAACATCGAGTCAAACTCCCGCCTGTGTATGGCTAGCGCGGGTAGCGGCTACAAACTCTCTCTGGGATCGGATGGGCCGCCGGGCTCCTATAAAGACTTTGACCATGCTGATGTCTTTTTCGTCATTGGTGCGAATATGGCCGACTGTCATCCTATTCTTTTCCTGCGAATGATGGATCGCGTCAAAGCCGGGGCTAAGCTCATCGTGGTTGACCCACGTCGTAATGCCACGGCGGACAAAGCTAATCTGTTCCTGCCAATCAAGCCTGGTACCGATCTGGCGTTGCTCAACGGCCTGCTTTATCTGCTTGTCCAGAATGGGCACACCGATCCCACATTTATCGCCGAGTTTACCGAAGGGTGGGAGGCAATGCCTGAGTTCCTTGAGGACTATCCCCCGGAGAAAGTGGCGGAGATCACTGGGCTGACAGAAGCCGATATCCGTAAAGCAGCAGAATGGATCGGCACCGCGTCGGAATGGATGAGCTGTTGGACGATGGGGCTTAACCAAAGCACGCATGGCACCTGGAATACCAATGCGATCTGTAACCTGCACTTAGCCACCGGTGCAATTTGCCGCACAGGAAGCGGCCCGTTTTCTCTGACGGGACAGCCCAATGCGATGGGTGGGCGTGAAATGGGCTATATGGGGATGGGATTACCGGGGCAGCGTTCGGTGCTGGTGGAGAAAGATCGTGCAGCCATTGAAGCGCTTTGGGATGTACCCGCCGGAACCTTACGCACCGATCTTGGCGGCGGCACCGTAGCCCTGTTTGAAGATATGATGGCGGGCAAGATCAAGGCATGTTGGATCATCTGTACAAATCCGGTTGCCACGGTTCCCAACCGTAAGAATGTGATAGCCGGGTTGCAAGCCGCCGAACTGGTTATTACACAAGATGCGTTTCTTGATACCGAGACTAACCGTTATGCCGATATCCTGCTGCCCGGCGCGCTGTGGGCTGAAGCGGAAGGCGTGATGATTAACTCCGAGCGGAATTTAACGCTGATGCAGAAAGCCGTTGATTCGCCCGGTGAGGCGATGGCGGATTGGCAAATTATTGCCAACGTCGCCTGCGAGATGGGTTATTCGCAGGGATTTAGCTACGGATCGGCATCTGAAGTGTTTGAAGAAATCAAACAGTTCTGGAACCCGAAGACGGGTTATGACATTCGGGGAGCCAGTTATACGCGTTTACGGCAATCTCCCTTGCAGTGGCCTTGTCCCCCTGAGGATAACCAAGACCGCCACCCGATTCGCTATCTCAACGACGGCGTGAGCCAGACGCGTAAAGATTTGCCGGACGGCACGCAGCCGCGCCTGGTGTTTGCAACTGAAAGCGGTAAAGGGATATTCCTTCCCCGACCGCATATGCCACCTGCAGAAATGCCGGATAGTGATTTCCAATTTGTGCTGAATACCGGTCGCTTGCAGCACCAGTGGCACACGATGACGAAAACCGGGAAGATTCCAACGCTCAACAAGCTCAACCCTGGGCCTTTTATCGAAGTGCATCCTGAAGACGCCAATGCGCTCGGTATTCAGGATAAAGATCGTGTGGAAGTCCGATCGCGTCGCGGACGAGCCGTACTCCCTGCCGTGGTGACCGATCGGGTTCGTCCCGGCAACTGTTTTGCTCCCTTTCACTGGAATGATGTTTTTGGTGACGATCTGGCGATTAACGCGGTCACCAGCGATGCCATTGATCCCATTTCTCAACAGCCTGAATTCAAGTTCTCTGCCGTAGCGCTGATGCGGATCGCTGAACCTGCGTCGCTCGTGCTTTCGAGTCAAGAGATCACATCGGCTGCTGTGCCCATACCGGAACAGGCCGAGGCGGGTACGCCAAACAACGACATCAAGGAACTCGACATGAAACACATCGATGCACTGGCTACGTTACTCGGCCTTGATGCTCCTCCTGCGATAACGCTGAGTGCGCACGAACAGCACTATCTGCAAGGTTATATCGCGGCCTTGCGTACTGACGCATCAAGATTGGCTGGCGGTGTACCCGTGCTGCCCGCCACGGCACCGCTGGAACCTACCCGACGCCTGATGCTCGACGGTATGCTGGCTGGGCTTTTTGCCCGCACCTGGTTGCCTGATGGCGGTGTTGCTTCTTTGCCTGTGCCTTCTCCTGCGGTTGTGACAGCACCATCACAGCCACCTATTTTGATTTTATGGGCATCATCAACCGGCAATGCGGAAAGTTTCGCTGCACAGTGCGCCGAACGTCTGAAGACGGAAGGGCATACCGTCACTCTGTCCGATATGGACAGCTTCAAAAGTGTAAATTTGCCTGCGACGCCGCGTGTGCTCTTCATTGCCAGCACGTTTGGTGACGGCGATCCTCCTGACAATGGCACAAATTTCTGGACGTCATTACAGGCTGATTCGGTTCCTCCGTTGCCTGAAATGGAATTCGCTGTGCTGGCATTCGGAGATTCAAACTATGACCAGTTTTGCGGTTTTGGTCGTCGGCTCGATGCGCGGCTTGAGGCGCTAGGGGCAAAGCGTCTGGTCGCGCGAACTGACTGTGAGCCCGACTATCAGGATGTGGCAAAAGTCTGGTTGGACAGCATGGTCAACGTGCTTGCGGGCGCCAACAGGCCAATCGTAAATAGCGTGGCTATGGCTGCAACGGTGACACTGGCTGACGAGGATGAAGTGTGCACTGCGGCACCCGTCGTGGCTTCGTCTTCTCTTTTCAGCAGAAATGCGCCGCTGTCCGCACGCCTTGTCATCAACCAACTGCTTAATGCGCCAGGAGCGGAAAAAGAGACCCGGCAATTCGCCTTTGATATTTCAGGTAGCGATATGCGCTACGAAGCAGGCGACGCGCTCGGCATCTGGCCAACTAACAGCCCTGAACTGGTGAACGAGATGCTTTCCGCCCTCAAACTCTCGCCGTCTACCGTGGTTGGCGTGAAGGATAAAGGTGACATGATGCTGGCCGAGGCGTTATCCCAGCATTTCGAGATTGCCCGCATCACACCGGAGGTCTTGCAGTTTGTCAGCGCTCGTTCAGGCCATAACGTGCTGGCTGAACTGTTGAAAGAGGAGCGTAAGGAGGAACTAAAAGAGTGGCTGTGGGGACGGCAGATTGTCGATTTGCTACAGGCATTTCCGGTTCAGGTTCAGGCCGAAGAGTGGTTGACCGTGCTTAAGCGCCTTCAGCCGCGCTTGTATTCTATTTCGTCCAGTCCGAAGGTTACACCGCATCAGATTCACCTGACTGTCTCGACGGTTCGCTATGGCATGGATAGCAAACTGCGTGGCGGCGTGTGCTCAACCTTTCTGGCTGACCGCGCGGCAGAGTCGGTGGCGGTGCCTATTTTCATTCAAAAGTCAGCGCATTTCCGCACGCCGAAAAATGCTGATACGCCAATCATCATGGTTGGCGCTGGCACTGGTATCGCGCCATTCCGGGCTTTTCTGCAAGAACGACGGGCGACAGAGGCGCAAGGTAAAAATTGGCTGTTCTTTGGTGAGCAGCGTGCGGCGACCGATTTCTACTATCGTGAGGAGTTAGAGATACTGCAACGTGATGGCTATTTGCATCGCTTTGATACGGCCTTTTCGCGTGATCAACGCGAGAAAATTTATGTCCAGCACCGCATGTGCGAGCAGGGCGCAGAACTATGGCGTTGGTTGGAGGAGGGGGCGCATTTCTACGTATGTGGTGATGCCAGCCGCATGGCTAAAGATGTCGACTCGGCGCTCCGGCAGGCTATACAGGTTCACGGGAATATGAGTAGCGAAGAGGCCGCGGCTTATGTTGCCAAAATGGCACAGGACAAACGCTATGTGCGAGATGTGTACTGAGTGTGCCAGCGATATAGGCTTGATTGCCTTACACATGAAACGTGGAATCTCTGATGATGCGGCGTTAGTCGCTTTACCTCTAAGCCCCATAGACAAAAAAGAGCTGCGCTATTAACGCAACTCTTTGAATCTGGTGGCCCCTGCTGGACTTGAACCAGCGACCAAGCGATTATGAGTTCCTGTAGGAACAAATGGGAATCAATGAGTTACATTATAAATTATGAAGATAAAGGGACATTGCTGACCAATTAGGGGCCAGTTTGGGCCACTTCTACCGCCATTTTATCGCCACTGCTTTTTATCTATGAGCCATTTTTACAAACGCGTTATGTGACCCATCACCGGAATAATTCATGAGGTTATGAGCTGATGCCATCAGAATAACTCTACACATTTTTGAGGCTTTCTTTCTTTCTTGTTCGAAAGGAATTAGTCTATCGATGTGATTACCATGAACAATCTGGGAACGTCCCTTATTATACAAATCTGAAATGAATTCTTTTAATACTGTTTTATGCGGTTTTTCGAAAATTACATGCTGGTCATCAAGTCCCAAGATGTTTTTTACCATTTCTAAAATACCTACCCATTCACCACCGCCAGATAAAACATCTAAGGAAATACCAATCTTAGCAAGAGCGATTGCATCATCTTGCTCTCTCTGGGCTTCGGCATACCAGTTTAATGATGTTGTCCATCGAATCGATAAATCTTTATTAGGATAGTTTTTTATGTTAATTACTGAATCTATTATATTTCCTGCCGAATCGATGAATTCTTTATTTTCATTAAGAAAAGTGCTAATGGTAGCACCATTATATACTGGCGTTCGTTCTGTCAATGTCATTCCGGGATAAACAAGCCTCCCCTTGTATGAGGCTAGGGTATTGAATGAAAATGGAAGAGTAGGGTGCTCATATAGATTCTGTTGTTTGAACATACCTTCATTGTTGAAAATCAAAGAGAAAGAATCAATTGTTGCTTGTGTGGCGATTTTTGCTAATTTTCTAGATAAATTAAATTCAAAATTTTTTATTTCAATTTCTAATATGGTATTTGATTTTTTTATTATACTATATATACGGTTTGCAATATGGTTCTCTGATTCATATCTTTCTAAAGGATCGGTTAATTTTATGAGTTCCTCTTTCCAATTTACTAAGTCTTCATCTGGTGCTAATGTTTGTTGTGTATAGTTATCATGCAGTTCTAATTTTTTAACCCATTGAAGATTAGGGTAGAAAGTCACAGGGCCAATACTAATTGCTTCTGAAAGAGGAAATAGACATGTATGTGCTGGAAAATGATGCGTTAGCGTTGTAAGGCTCATGTGAACTCTTTCTTCTATTTCTTTTTTTAGTTTTTTTATATGGCTTCTACTGTTATCTTCGATGCCTTCATGTAAAGTTTTTTCTGTATATAAATCGCAGATGGAATTGCGGCATATATCGTAAAGTGAATTATTTGAAATATTGTTTAAAGGATGTTTTAAATCCGCTTTTATAATATCTTTAAATAATTCAATTTTATATCTTACATCACTAATATAACTGATCTGTATTCCTGATCTTGTTGTTATTGTGTCAGGAAATCCCTTTTCACAACTAAAGTCTCGATTGTCAATTAGCCTAACTATATCTGAAATAATATCTTTAAGATTCATTATAGAACTCTACTATTTAAAGGGTTTAGTTTAACTGCATCTTCCAAATTCTCTGGAGCAAAATGCGCATATCGCATAGTCATTTTTATGTCGGTATGACCGAGCACACGTTGTAAGACCAGAATATTACCACCATTCATCATAAAGTGGCTGGCGAAGGTGTGGCGCAATACATGGGTAAGTTGTCCGGCAGGCAATTCAATGCCTGTTCTTTCAAGTGCTGACCTAAACGCCCCATAGCATTCACTAAAGAGCTGGCCTTTTTTATCATCTGGGAGCGAGTCATAAAGCTCTTTGCTAATAGGGACGGTGCGGTTTTTTCTTCCCTTTGTCTTAGTGTAAGCAATTTTATATTTAGTTAGTTGGCTTTTCTTTAGTCCCTCAGCCTCAGACCATCGAGCACCAGTGGAGAGTCATACTCTGACGACAACTCCACAGTTGCATTGTGTCGCAGTTCCCATAGCCATTTTATCGGCACTCCCAATTTCAAATACAAAAAAGCCACCTTGCGAAAGGTGGCTTAATTTCATGATTTTAAAACTAAAGTTTGGTGGCCCCTGCTGGACTTGAACCAGCGACCAAGCGATTATGAGTCGCCTGCTCTAACCACTGAGCTAAGGGGCCGAATGGGCGATGATTATACGGTAATGTGCAGGGGGAGGTCTATAGTCTATCTGCCGGGTGGTGGTTTTATACTCAAGATAGCTTGTTGTTATTCTTATCAGAATTTACGATGGCGTAGTCAACGGCAGTAGGGAAAGACATGATTACCGATATTCTGGCAATAAATCTTCAGGTTGTTTTCTGCGGTATTAACCCCGGGCTGTCGACGGCCCATCACGGTTACCACTTTGCTAATCCCAATAATCGCTTCTGGAAAGTGATTCATCAGGCGGGTTTTACCGAACGTTTGCTGACACCTGCAGAAGAACAACATCTGTTGGACACCGGATGCGGCATTACCATGCTGGTGGAGCGACCAACGGTTGAGGCGACCGAGCTAGGGCGAGATGAACTACTGCAAGGCGGGAATGCGATTGTTGAGAAGATGACGCGCTATCAACCGCGTGCGCTGGCCGTGCTAGGGAAACAGGCGTTCAGTCAGGCGTTTGGTATCAAAAAGGTTTCATGGGGGCGTCAGGAGCTGCGTATTGGCGAAACACAGGTTTGGGTGTTGCCAAATCCTAGTGGGCTGAATCGTGCGACGCTGGAGTCATTGGTGGCGTCGTATCAGGAACTGCATCAGGCATTGCAGGATAGAACGTAGGCTGAGCATTCTGACAGGTAAAAAATAACCCCGGTGGCCCGGGGTTATTTAGAAGAAAGCTATTTAGCGTGGATTAGCTGAGAGATGAATTAATCATCCAGGAAGCTACGCAGCACTTCGGAACGGCTTGGGTGACGCAGTTTACGCAGCGCTTTCGCTTCGATCTGACGAATACGCTCACGCGTAACGTCAAACTGTTTGCCCACTTCTTCCAGCGTATGGTCGGTGTTCATATCGATACCGAAACGCATGCGCAGGACTTTCGCTTCACGCGCAGTAAGGCCAGCCAGTACGTCGTGTGTCGCAGAACGCAGGCTTTCCGACGTTGCGGAATCCAGCGGCAGCTCCAGCGTCGTATCTTCGATGAAATCGCCCAAATGTGAATCTTCATCATCACCAATTGGGGTTTCCATTGAGATCGGCTCTTTCGCGATCTTCAGCACTTTACGGATCTTATCTTCCGGCATCAGCATACGTTCAGCCAGTTCTTCCGGCGTCGGCTCACGACCCATTTCCTGCAACATCTGACGAGAGATACGATTCAGTTTGTTGATCGTCTCAATCATGTGTACCGGAATACGGATAGTACGCGCCTGATCGGCGATAGAGCGGGTGATCGCCTGACGGATCCACCAGGTTGCATAGGTCGAGAATTTGTAACCACGGCGATATTCGAACTTATCTACCGCTTTCATCAGACCAATGTTGCCTTCCTGAATCAGGTCGAGGAACTGCAAACCACGGTTGGTGTATTTCTTCGCGATAGAAATAACCAGACGCAGGTTGGCTTCCACCATTTCTTTCTTGGCGCGGCGAGCTTTCGCTTCACCAATCGACATACGGCGGTTGATGTCCTTAACCTGCTCGATCGTCAGGCCGGTTTCTTCTTCGATCTGTTGCAGTTTTTGCAAGCTGCGGCTGACGTCTTCTTCAACATCATTCAGCTTTTCAGACCATGGTTTGCCCATTGCTACTGCTGCTGCAAACCAGCTGTTGTTGGTTTCATTGCCAGTGAACATCGTGACGAAGTTTTTCTTCGGCATTTTGCACTGCTCAACGCACAACTTAATGATCAAACGTTCCTGAGTACGGACGCGATCCATCATGGAACGCATGCTGTTAACCAGGAAATCAAACTGTTTCGGCACCAGGCGGAACTGTTTGAAGACTTCAGACAGGTTCAGGATTTCCTGTGCTGCCAGAGCATGGCTACGACCGTGGGCTTTGATCACCTGACGGGTCGTTTCATATTGTTCACGCAGTTCGGTGAACTTCTCACGCGCCAGCTCAGGATCGATGCTGTTGTCGTCTTCTTCTTCCTCGTCGTCTTCTTCCTCGTCATCATCGTCCATTTCTTCGCTCGAAAGCTCAGAACCAACGTGAGTCGCGGTAGGGGCAATGTCCTCTTCCGCATTAGGATCGACGAAGCCAGTGATCAGATCGGACAGGCGGCTTTCGCCCGCTTCGACGCGGTCGTACTGTTCCAACAGATAGGTAATGGCTTCAGGATACTCGGCAACAGAGCACTGAACCTGGTTGATACCGTCTTCAATACGCTTGGCGATATCGATCTCGCCTTCACGCGTCAACAGCTCAACGGTACCCATTTCACGCATGTACATGCGAACCGGATCGGTGGTGCGACCAATTTCCGATTCAACACTGGATAGAACCTGCGCAGCAGCCTCTGCCGCATCTTCATCGGCATCATTGGTGTTTTCGGCCAGCAACAGATCGTCAGCATCCGGTGCTTCTTCCATCACCTGGATGCCCATGTCGTTAATCATCTGGATGATATCTTCGATCTGATCCGAGTCGATGATATCTTCCGGCAGATGGTCATTGACCTCAGCATAGGTCAGGTAGCCTTGCTCCTTACCACGGGTGACAAGCAGCTTCAGCTGTGACTGCGGGTTTTGCTCCATAAGACGGTATCCACACTTCAGAGTATTTGGGTTGGTGTCGGTCAGCGTAGTTCGCTAACAATAGCATTAGGGGTATTTTTCTTATCGCCGCGCCCCTGTAGCGGCTCTTTGCAGGGCTCAACCCTGCTATTTATCGGCAATTAAGCCTCTGTATCAGTGTTTTCTGGTCAACGCCAGTTGCAACGACCAAAGCTCTTTTTTTTCTTTGGCGTTGAGCCCATGCGTTCTGTCACGGGCAATCAATGTTTCTTGTCGCTGTTTCAACAGCTGATCGTAGAGCTCTGCCAGACTGATTCTGAACTTCTCGTCGAGCTCTTCCTCTTCGATCATATGGTTCCATGAAGCCATGGTTTCAAGCTGTTTGCGGTACTTGCTGTCGCGATATTTTTCCAACAGCAAGCCCATATTCATGCCAGGGCTGGTATTACAGGTTTTCACCAAATCCTGAAACAGCGATAAACCAGCAACTTTGTCTTCTTCAATGCCTTCCAGCGCGAGGTCAGGAACCTCTGCCGCCAGTCTTGGGTTTTGTACTAAAAGTCCTACAAGTATACGCATAGTTGTGACTTTTAGTTGTGGCGGCTGGTAGGATTGAGACTGTTCTGCCACTTTGGGTAGCAGTCTATCCAACTGGCTGTCGTCCAAAATTCCCAGTTTGTTGCCGAGCTGCTGGCGCAAATACAGCCGCAGCGTTTCTCCCGGTACCTGGCCTATCAGCGGCAGTGCCAGCGTGCTGAGCTTGGTACGGCCGTCGGGTGAACTCATATCCACCTGTTGTTGCAAGGTCTCAAACAGAAACTGCGACAGCGGCAGCGCGTGTTCCATGCGCTGCTCAAACGCTTGCTTGCCTTCTTTTCGCACCAGTGTGTCGGGGTCTTCACCGTCTGGCAGGAACATAAAGCGTAGCTGACGACCATCGTTCAAATAGGGTAGCGCAGTTTCCAGCGCGCGCCATGCCGCTTCGCGTCCGGCACGGTCTCCGTCGTAACAACACACCACCAGGTCTGTGGCGCGAAATAGTAACTGAATGTGATCGGCTGTCGTGGAGGTACCCAGCGACGCGACCGCATAATCAATATCAAACTGTGCCAGCGCCACCACATCCATATAACCCTCAACAACTAACAATCGCTTGAGTTCTGGGTGGTTTTGCTGCGCTTCATACAGGCCGTACAGTTGGCGACCTTTATGAAAAATTTCTGTTTCCGGCGAGTTAAGGTACTTTGGGGTACCGTCGCCTAATACGCGTCCGCCGAAGGCGATCACTCGTCCCCGTTTGTCGCGGATGGGAAACATCACACGCTCGCGGAAGCGGTCATATGTTCGACCCTGATCGTTAGTCACCAGCATCCCAGCATCGTTCAATGTGCTGCGATCGTCATTATTGCGGCCAAAGCGCTTTAAAACGTTATCCCAGCCGGGCGGGGCGAAGCCAATCGCGAAATGGCTGATAACTTCTGCGCTTAAACCACGCTGTTGCAGATACTGCAACGCTGGTGTTCCAACTGATTGACTTAGGGCTTGCTGATAGAACCCGCTGAGCTGTCCCATCAGTTCGTACAGGCTTTGCCGTTGGTGACGCTCTAACTGGGTTGGGCCCGTTCCAGTTTCATAAGGCACTTCGAGGCCGTATTGGGTGGCCAGTTCTTCAATAGTTTCAACGAATTCGAGACGATCGTAATTCATCAAAAAATCAATGGCGTTGCCGTGTGCGCCACAGCCAAAACAGTGATAGAACTGTTTGTCACCGTTTACGGTGAATGAAGGGGTTTTTTCGTGATGGAACGGACAGCACGCATGGTAGTTTTTGCCCTGCTTTTTCAGTTTGACGCGCGCGTCAATGAGATCGACGATGTCGGTGCGAGCCAGCAGATCATTAATAAATACGCGTGGGATTCGTCCAGCCATAAGCCCCTGGTGTATACCTTTCTGCAACGTGGTTACATTGGATATAGCTTATAAACGACAACAAGCCGCGCTTCCTTACGGAAAGCACGGCCTTCGTATGCAACTGCTAAGTCTGCGGATTAATCACGCGTTGGAGGGAAACCCTCCAGAAAATTAATACAGACGAGTGCGGCGTGCGTTTTCTCGAGCCAATTTCTTCGCGTGACGTTTCACTGCAGAAGCTTTAGCGCGCTTACGTTCGGTCGTTGGTTTTTCATAAAACTCACGACGACGAACTTCAGCCAGAACGCCCGCTTTTTCACAGGAACGTTTGAAGCGACGCAGAGCTACGTCGAACGGCTCGTTTTCACGTACTTTAATTACCGGCATGTGCCTCTCACCTCAATAAATTCGGTTTGCCGCTGGCCTTGTGCCAGCCTTTTCAAAATGGTGCGGAATTCTACTGCAAACGTGACGCCTTTGTAAAGCATTGCGGTGATCATAAAACACCCAACCGCGGCCAGCGCAGAAATCAGGCCGCTTATGGTAGACTATCCGCAGTTTGAAGCAAGCAGCATTTAACGCGTGCTTGTATCGTCATTAAAGTAGGAACAGTAATGCGCGTATTGGGTATCGAAACATCCTGTGATGAAACCGGAGTGGCTATCTATGACACGGAAGCGGGTTTGCTCGCCAATCAGCTATACAGCCAGGTCAAATTACATGCTGATTACGGCGGCGTCGTGCCTGAGCTTGCCTCACGCGATCACGTGCGTAAAACGGTTCCTCTGATTCAGGCGGCGCTGCGTGAAGCCGGGTTACAGGCTGATGATATCGATGGTGTGGCGTATACCGCAGGCCCTGGTTTGGTTGGCGCGCTATTGGTGGGCGCGACGGTCGGCAGGTCGTTAGCGTTCGCCTGGGGCGTGCCTGCGGTTCCTGTGCATCACATGGAAGGGCACTTGTTGGCGCCGATGTTGGAAGATAATCCACCTGCGTTTCCGTTTGTGGCGCTGCTAGTTTCCGGTGGGCATACACAGCTCATCAGTGTGACAGGCATTGGCGAATATCGCTTACTGGGCGAGTCAGTAGATGATGCGGCGGGCGAAGCGTTTGATAAAACGGCGAAGTTGCTGGGGTTGGATTATCCCGGTGGTCCAATGCTGTCGAAAATGGCGCAAACAGGTGATTCGCAGCGCTTTACATTTCCTCGCCCGATGACCGACCGTCCTGGATTGGATTTCAGCTTTTCAGGGCTAAAAACGTTTGCTGCCAATACGATTCGTAGCAACGGTGATGACGATCAAACGCGTGCCGATATTGCGCGTGCCTTTGAGGATGCTGTCGTTGATACCCTTGCCATCAAGTGTCGTCGTGCATTGGATGACACGGGTTTCAAACGATTGGTCATGGCGGGTGGTGTGAGCGCAAACCGGACATTGCGCCAGCGCTTAGGTGAAGTGATGGCAAAACGCGGTGGTGAGGTGTTTTATGCGCGCCCTGAATTTTGTACGGATAATGGCGCGATGATTGCCTATGCGGGTAGTGTACGTCTACTTCATGGTGCGAGTCAGACGCTGGGTGTATCCGTTCGCCCACGTTGGCCGTTGGCTGAATTGCCGGCGGTGTAAGCATCCGAGTGATACTTGCTACGTGTAGTAGATCTACACGTAGCAAAGAAGATGAAGATGTAGCAAAAAACGAGTAACAAAAAACGGTAGCGGACGAGTGGAATTACAACTCTTGTTCGAAGAGCACCAGAATCGCTTCGTAAAGTTGTTTGACGCTGAATCCTCTTGCCGGGGTGGTGAAGATGGTGTCATCACCTGCGATGGTGCCAAGAATACCCTCTGACTTCCCTAGTGAGTCCAGCAGACGAGCAATGAGCTGTGCGGCACCTGGGCTGGTATGTATCACGACGACCGCGTCGTTGTAGTCCACGTCCAGCACTAAGTTCTTCAGCGGGCTGGATGTGGTTGGGACGCCGAGTTCAGCAGGGAGACAATACACCATTTCCATTTTTGCATTGCGTGTGCGTACCGCGCCAAATTTCGTTAGCATGCGAGACACCTTGGATTGGTTGATGTTTTCAAATCCTTCGTCTTGCAATGCCTGAACAATTTCACTTTGAGAGCTGAACTTCTCTTCCTTTAACAGCGCTTTGAACGCTTTAACGAGGTCTTCTTGTTTTGTCGAATTTCGCATTCTGCACCGGATTAATTGTTATGATTAATTGTCCCATTATGCAGTTGTGTGAATTTTTATGCAATTAAATCGCGTATAATTCCAGTCTATTTCCCCATATATGCGCTAGTCACTGTTTTCAAAAAAAATCAGCCTTCCAGGTAGTCCAAAAAATGCGTTCTGCGTCACATAAAAGTAAATCAAATGTTATCAGAATGATGTTGTTTGGACGCCATTGATCGGTGTAATGTAGCCCACTAGTTAAACGCACGTGAATGAACGCCACGTTATAGCTCAATAGCTTATTAACTTTACTTACCTTTCAAACGAATGGTTGTTTTTGGTTTATTATTAGAGACATAGCGGGTTTTTGTCTCTCATTCATTTGTAGGAAGATAAGTAGACTGATTTTATCCCCATTTTTATATTCTGTTTATAACCAAATGAATTCACGGCACTTTTTTATTTTACGATAATAAGGAGTTTAGGATGAAAGTTGCAGTTCTCGGAGCAGCAGGTGGTATCGGTCAGGCACTCGCACTCCTCCTTAAAACCCAGCTTCCTTCAGGTTCAGAACTATCTCTCTACGATATTGCTCCGGTAACGCCGGGTGTTGCCGTCGATCTGAGCCATATTCCTACAGCAGTGAAGATCAAAGGCTATAGCGGTGAAGATGCTAAACCAGCACTCGTTGGTGCAGATATCGTACTGATTTCTGCGGGGGTGGCACGTAAACCAGGCATGGATCGTTCCGATCTGTTCAATGTCAATGCTGGCATTGTGCGTAATCTGGTTGAGCAAATTGCGGTTACCTGCCCGAAAGCCTGTATCGGTATTATCACCAACCCAGTGAACACGACCGTCGCCATCGCCGCTGAAGTGCTGAAAAAAGCTGGCGTTTATGACAAGAACAAACTGTTCGGCGTAACAACACTGGATATCATCCGTTCCAACACGTTTGTTGCTGAGTTGAAAGGCAAACAGCCGCAGGATATTAACGTGCCGGTTATCGGCGGGCACTCTGGTGTGACGATTCTGCCTCTGCTGTCTCAGGTGCCAGGCATCAGCTTCAGCGAGCAGGAAGTGGCCGATCTGACCAAACGTATCCAGAATGCGGGCACCGAAGTTGTTGAAGCCAAAGCAGGTGGCGGATCGGCAACGCTGTCTATGGGGCAGGCTGCTGCGCGTTTTGGTCTGTCTCTGGTTCGTGCGCTGCAAGGCGAAAGCGGTGTGGTTGAGTGTGCATACGTTGAAAGCGATGGCAAACATGCGCGCTTCTTCGCTCAGCCAATCTTGTTAGGCAAAGATGGCGTCGCTGAGCGTAAAGATATCGGCACATTAAGTGCTTTTGAGCAAAATGCATTGAACAGCATGCTGGATACGCTGAAGCAGGATATTGAGCTAGGCGAGACGTTCATCAAGTAATTGATTACCCGTCATACTTCAAGCTGCATGTGCGTTGGTAATACTCGCCTTATTTCTAAGCCTCGCCCTGAAGGGCCGCCGCAAGCGGCGTTCAAATCGGCTTAGCCGATTTGTCCTCGCTCACCCCAGTTACTTACTTATGTAAGTGACTGGGGACTCTCTGCGTCAACACCTGCCTGCAACTCGAATTATTTAGGGTATTATTGAATGTTAATAATACGCAGAATAAAAAGCCGGAGATGTCGATCTCGGGCTTTTCTTTATTTTAATCGGGGCGTATGAGTTTTTTTCTGTCAATAAGCTCATTGGTTTCTGGATTGTAATACCGGCTGGGCCAAATCTCCGATGGGTGGATATTTAGCGCATCAGCAATAAGCCATTCCCCCTTGGGCCAAGGGCGAGAGAGTGCATTGGCTAACGTAGATGAGCTTAATCCGGCCGCTCGCGATACTGCTGCCAGCGTCGTATTTTTCTTGCGCAGTGCAGCAATGATATCAGCAGGATGCCAGTCTTGTTTCCTTAAAATCATAATCCTTCCCTTATTTGCTATAAGACGACTGTAGATTAGTGGTATAAATAACGGATGTTAGTTATATGCCGAGCTAACATGACATTATTATTTGGAAATAATATAGCATTAATTTTCCTTAAAATTCTCAATTAATTTCCAAATGATCGCGTTTTTGTTAGGGATGGCACTATCAGGATGAATGGCAATGAAAAAAGAGTGGTTTGCTACCAGCGAATTGGTTGGAGTCGGCGGCCTTCCGAAATCAAGACAAGGATTAAATAAGCGCGCCCGCGAGGATGGATGGGAGAAGCGTCGCCGTAAAGGCGTCCAGGGAAGAGGAGTCGAGTATTCAATTCACAGCTTACCGGATACGGTAAAAAAATCCCTACTGTTCGAAATCGAGCCTTCAGTTTACTCTGCAAAACAGCCTGCGGCATTGGCCGTATGGATGCAGATTTATCAGCAACTATCTGAAAAAGAAAGAGATGAGCTAATTGCTTATATTCTGCGAGTTGGGGTGTCTGCCACGCTGAGTCAGTTGGGCATCATACCGTCAGATGAGGAGCCTGTCTCATCGATGGTGATTGACTGATTCGCGCTGCTGGCGATCTTTTCGGGCATGAACCTCAGCGATGGAAAGGAACCTGTATTCTTTCTCGCTTTGTCGCATTTTTTCTGGCTGCGGTGTGTGGGCATCGCGCCGGATTTCATCATTTCTTCTATTACTTAGGTGTGTCGGTAACGTGTAAAAGTTAGCGGTTTAGGTAATTATAGTCTATTATATGGAAACTTTTGGGCGAGTTGACGTAATGCCTGTTCAAAACAAACAAGGGAGTGACGAGTATGGACAAAGAATGGTTTGCAACAAGTGAGCTAGTTGGCGTAGGTGGGTTGCCTAAATCGCCGCAAGGGCTGAACAAGCGGGCACGTGACGACGGTTGGGAAAAGCGCAGGCGAAAAGGGGTTCAAGGGCGTGGTGTCGAATACTCGATTCGCAGTTTGCCGAATGAGGTCAGAAATTCTCTATTAGTGAAAGAGAATTCGCCAACAGAATACTATTGTACTGATAATGAGCCGACTCTGTTGTCATCATGGGTGCATATCTTTCATCAGCTATCTGTTGATGAACGATCCCGGCTGATTAATTTCATCTTGCGTGAGGGAACAATAGCAATGTTGTCTCGGCTGGATGATGTCACAATCGATCAGACCGCCTAGTCTGTCGAGCGAGTAGCGCTGCAAGGCAGCGCTACTTATGAATCAATGTTCTTATCCGATAAGAAGCTTATACCACGTTAGAAATCGCGTTGTACGGCTAGATGGGCGAGTCCTTCAAGTGCTGTACGATATGGCGTTTCTGGCAGCAGCTGTAGTGCGCTGATCGCTTTATCCGCCTCTTCTTCGGCACGCTGGCGTGTATAATCGAGTGAACCACATTGATGCATCGCAGCAAGAACAGGCTCCAGCAGATGACGCCCGTTTCCTTCCTCAATTGCTTTGCGAATTAGCGAGCTCTGTTCTGTATTACCCTGACGCATCGCATGCAGCAGTGGTAACGTTGGTTTGCCTTCATTAAGGTCATCGCCCGTGTTTTTCCCCAGGGTTTTGCCGTCTGCGCTGTAGTCCAGCAGATCGTCAATTAACTGGAACGCCGTGCCCAGATAGCGTCCATAGTCCTGAAGTGCCTTTTCTTGCTCTGGCGTTGCACCTGCAAGGATGGATGAAGATTGCGCCGCTGCTTCAAATAGACGTGCTGTTTTGCTGTAAATGACGCGCATGTAACTTTCTTCTGTGATATCTGGGTCGTTGCAATTCATTAACTGCAAGACTTCCCCTTCAGCGATCACGTTTACCGCTTCTGACATCAGTGCCAGTACACGTAATGATTCGAGGCTGGTCATCATCTGGAAAGCGCGAGTATAAATGAAATCTCCAACCAGTACGCTCGCGGCGTTGCCAAAGGCAGCATTCGCTGTCGCTTTACCCCGCCGCATGTCAGATTCATCGACCACATCATCATGTAGTAGCGTTGCGGTATGGATAAATTCGATCAGTGCAGCGACGGTAACGTGTTTGTCACCCTCATAGGCGAGGGCTCTGGCCGCAAGCACAGCAATCATCGGGCGTATCCGTTTTCCACCGCCGCTGATGATATAATGGCCAAGTTGGTTGATCAAAACGACGTCGGAATTCAGTTGTTCAAGAATGACTTTATTAACAGCTGCCATATCCTGTGCAGTTAATGTTGTAATTTGTTCTAGATTCATGGTTTGTGCCAACGTATGTCTTCAACACTGCCGTAAGATTGCTGTTGCATATCGGCAAGACGAAACTGATTGAGCCGATTGTACTTGAAAAATGAGAGAGATAAACGGCAGTTGATACGTTGTATTCTTTTTCTTCACATCCGTTGATTATGCACTTGTCATCCTCAGTATTTTTGCGTAGAATTCGCGCCCTATTATGAATATTTATAGCGTGCTCTGAAACCTATTAACGGGTGCGCGGAAAGCGGAGTTTTATATGTACGCAGTTTTCCAAAGTGGTGGTAAACAACACCGAGTAAGCGAAGGTCAAACCGTTCGCTTGGAAAAGCTGGACATCGCAACTGGTGAAGCCGTTGAGTTTGACCAAGTTTTGATGGTTGCTAATGGTGAAGAAATCAAAATCGGCGTTCCTTTCGTCGATGGCGGTAAAATCAAAGCTGAAGTTGTTGCTCATGGTCGTGGCGAAAAAGTGAAGATCGTTAAGTTCCGTCGCCGTAAACACTACCGTAAGCAAGCAGGCCACCGTCAGTGGTTCACTGACGTGAAAATTACCGGCATCAGCGCTTAAGATTAGGAGAGCGGATTAAATGGCACACAAGAAAGCTGGCGGCTCAACCCGTAACGGTCGTGACTCTAACGCACAACGTCTGGGCGTAAAACGTTTTGGCGGCGAAAGTGTACTGGCTGGCAACATCATCGTTCGCCAACGTGGCACCAAATTCCACGCAGGAACTAACGTTGGCTGCGGGAAAGATCATACTCTGTTTGCTTTGACTGATGGTAAAGTTCAGTTTGAAGTTAAAGGCCCGAAGAACCGTAAATTTATCAGCATCGTTGCTGAATAATTTTTCGCGTTAGGTCTTACAGATTTAAGCCCCGCAATCTTTGCGGGGCTTTTTACATTCTGATTCTGAGTAAACCATCTGGATAAGTATGAATACTAAACAACAGACGGGTATCGGTCTTTGTCTGGCGCTTACCACCGCTGTTTGCTGGGGCGCGTTGCCGATAGCTATGAAACAGGTTCTGGTGGTTATGGAACCTTATACGGTTGTTTGGTATCGCTTTATTATCGCTTCGATTGGACTTGGCATTATTTTGTCATCCCGGAAGAAGCTACCGCCAATGCAAGTTTTCCGTCATCGGCGTTGGTGGGTTTTGCTGCTGATTGCTACGGCAGGCCTCTTAGGCAATTTTGTTTTTTTTAGCTCGTCTCTGCAATATCTGAGCCCGACGGCGTCTCAGGTTATTGGGCAGCTTTCCCCGGTTGGTATGATGTTCGCCAGCGTACTTATCCTGAAGGAAAAGATGCGCGGCACGCAGGTCATTGGAGCGATCATGCTGATCTGTGGCCTGATCCTGTTTTTTAATACCAGCCTGATTGAGATTTTTACCCGATTAACAGACTACACGCTGGGCGTACTGTTGGGTGTTTGCGCTTCGGCGGTATGGGTATCGTATGGTGTGGCGCAGAAAGTCCTGTTACGGCGTCTGACTTCGCAGCAGATTCTGTTTCTGCTGTATGTCTTGTGTGTCGTCTTTATCACACCTTTTGCCAAACCTGAGGTTATTTTCCAGCTTAGCGGATGGCAGCTTCTTTGCCTGCTATTCTGTGGCGCTAATACATTGATTGGGTATGGTGCACTAGCGG
Source organism: Pectobacterium zantedeschiae (assembly GCF_004137795.1). Classification (GTDB taxonomy): domain Bacteria; phylum Pseudomonadota; class Gammaproteobacteria; order Enterobacterales; family Enterobacteriaceae; genus Pectobacterium; species Pectobacterium zantedeschiae. The sequence goes on along the minus strand of NZ_NWTM01000001.1, from coordinate 2,852,428 downwards.
AGGCGATGGCTCGCTGGCAGGCCTCGCAGGTTAGCGCGGTCATTACGTTAACGCCGCTATTTACGCTGCTGTTTTCCGATTTATTGGCGTTAGGGTGGCCAACTTTTTTTGCTGCTCCAGTGTTGAATTGGGTTGGCTATGTAGGAGCCTTTGTCGTTGTTGCTGGTGCTATGTTTTCCGCTATCGGCCATCGCTTCTTCCCTGGAAAGAAAGAACCTGTACCATCATTGATGGTGAAAAAGTAACTTAAGATAAAGCATATTGCAGTGGTCACAGCCATCTTTTGATAGTCTGCATGTGTTGTTTATTTTTAATACAGATGAAATTATTGGAGCAGGCAGGTACAATCCTGCTCCTTTGCTGGAATGCGTTCTGGTGCGTCAGTTTTTTAATGGTGAGTAGAAATACGCTACATGCCGTAAAATCAAAAAGTTACGCCAAAGAGAACCAATAACAAGCCTAAAACACGTAGATATTCTCTATTGGTTTTTTGCGGAGAGAATCAATGAAGTTTGTAGATGAAGCCACAATTCTCGTTGTGGCGGGCGATGGCGGTAACGGTTGTGTCAGCTTTCGCCGTGAAAAATATATTCCTAACGGTGGCCCGGACGGTGGTGATGGCGGTGATGGCGGTGACGTTTACCTGCTGGCAGACGAAAACCTGAACACGCTGATCGACTACCGTTTTGAAAAATCCTTCCGCGCTGAGCGTGGACAAAATGGACAAAGCCGCGACTGTACTGGTAAACGCGGTAAAGATATTACGATTAAAGTCCCTGTTGGTACCCGCGTTCTTGATCAGGGTACCGGCGAGGTGCTGGGTGATATGACGCGCCATCAGCAGAATCTGATGGTAGCTAAAGGCGGTTGGCACGGTTTAGGTAACACGCGTTTTAAATCGTCCGTCAACCGTGCCCCTCGTCAGAAGACCAGCGGCACGAAAGGCGAAGAGCGTGAGCTGACGTTGGAACTGCTGTTGCTGGCTGACGTAGGAATGCTTGGCCTGCCTAACGCAGGTAAATCGACCTTTATCCGTGCAGTATCAGCGGCGAAGCCGAAAGTGGCCGATTATCCGTTTACCACGCTGGTACCGAGCTTGGGCGTAGTCCGTATGGATAGCGAGCAGAGCTTTGTCGTGGCGGATATCCCTGGATTGATCGAGGGGGCATCCGACGGTGCCGGGCTGGGGATTCGTTTCCTTAAGCACCTTGAACGTTGTCGTGTACTGCTGCATTTGGTTGATTTGGCACCGATCGATGAATCAGATCCGGTTGAAAATGCCAAAATCATTATCAACGAGTTAGAACAGTATGGCGCTGGCTTGGCAGAAAAGCCGCGTTGGCTGGTTTTCAACAAGGTTGATTTGATCGACAAGGCTGAAGCAGAAAAACGTGCTAAGGACATTGCAGCTGCGCTTGGCTGGGATGATAAATACTACCTGATTTCTGCGGCAAATCGTGAAGGTGTTACTCCACTTTGCTGGGATGTGATGAGCTTCCTGAAAGCCAATCCGAAAATGGCGGCGATTGCCGAAAGTGCGCCAGAAAAAGTTGAATTCATGTGGGATGATTATCACCGTGAACAACTGGCTGAAGTAGAAAAAGAAGCCGAAGAAGAGTGGGATGATGATTGGGACGATGAAGATGATGAAGGTGTTGAGATTATCTATCAAAAGTAATCCATTCTTCAGCTAGTCAATTCTCGCCTATCACGGCCTTATCCTGTCAGGGTAAGGCCGTATTTTTATGCTAGTTGCTCTGATAAATGTCTTTGTAGAGACGGCTTTCAAATCTCACCAGAGGGACACGACGTGCGCGCTGGTCTTCTGGCGGTACGGCATAGCCTGACAGGAACTGCACGAATGCCATACGCTGTCCGCTCGCGGTGGTAATGAAGCCTGCCAGGTTGTATACGCCCTGTAATGCTCCAGTTTTAGCCGAAACTTTGCCGTCAACACCAGCTTCATGCAGGCCCCCACGATAGCGTAGCGTGCCGTCATAGCCAGCAAGCGGAAGCATCGTGATGTAATTCAGCTCACTATCATGTTGCGCGATGTACTGTAATACCTGCATCATCGTTTCCGGTGAAATCAGGTTGTGTCGTGACAGGCCTGAGCCATCCACCACAATACTGTTTCCTAAATCTACACCCGCCTTCTGACGCAGGATCTGTCGTACTGCATCCGCACCTGCACGCCACGTTCCCGGTACGCTAAAGCGTTCATGCCCAATGGTGCGAAAAACGGTATCGGCAATCATATTGTCCGATTTTTTTAGCATGATAGTGAGCAGGTCGTGTAGCGGAGCCGATTGCGTCTGAGCCAGCACGCTTCCCGCAGGGCCTGGTTGTGTTTGGCGGCGTAGACTGCCTTTAATGCGAATATCTGCCTGCTGAAGTTCATCTTTAACGATAGCACCGGCATAGCTGGCTCCATCCTGAATCGCGAATGCCAGCGGAAGTGGCTCTGTGCGCTGAGTTAGGCAGCCTGTGAGCGTAAAGCGATTCAATTCTCCCGGGACGACATCCAGTTCGCAGTACTGGGCATCAGGGGATCCTTTAGCCAGCGTGCGCACTTCACTGAACATCTGCACCGGATAATAGGATGCAACGCGGATAAATGCGTTATCACCCGCTTTAGGCGCACTGTAAAGTGAGACGGAAAAGCAGTTACGATCGACAATTGCCGCGCCCGGCGGGGCGCTGAAGCACTGTGTCATGTCGTTCCAGGGCCAGCCTGGCGCTTTGTCGTGGCTGGCAAAAACGGAAGTATCGATCAGCACATCGCCTGATATTTCCTGTATTCCTCGTTTCCTTAATTCCTGAACCATATTCCGTATTTGTTGGCGCTTCAATGTTGGGTCGCCGCCAAACCGTACGATCAGGTTGCCGTTCAGAATACCGCTGGTTACGGGACCATGGCTCTCCATCGTGGTGATGAATCGATAATCTGGGCCCAATTGCAGTAATGCAGCTAATGCGGTTATCACCTTTTGCGTACTGGCAGGAAGCGCCATTTGCTGGCTATTGAAGGCCATGCTGGGTGTTGTTGCACCAACTTTTTGCACCAATAACGCCAAATTGGCGCCATCAGGCAAATATTGACGATGATCTTCAACAGAAGCTGCATTGGCATGCAGAACAAAAGCGCAGGCAAGTCCGGTAACAATCGATGAAAAACGCATAATCTCAGCTAAGAACGGGGTAACGTGTGGTCATACTACGGCGCAATAAGGTCTAAAGTAAACGATGACCCTCATTGAACTCTGGGGTAAAATACGTATCAAAATGCAAAATCGCTGCTAGCCTGGAAATTTTGTTCCGGGGCTGGTTGCTTTTGTTTTATGTCCAGTGAGGACTGGGACGTTGCAGAGACTCCGTCGCCTTTGATTTTTAGCGCGTCAGGATGACGATTATTTGAGTCTTACGGACTTTTTTAGAGGTATAGACAATATGAAACAATTTCCGATGACGTTGCGTGGCGCTGAAAAATTGCGCGAAGAGCTTGACCACCTGAAATCTGTACGCCGACCTGAAATTATTGCAGCGATTGCCGAAGCCCGTGAGCACGGCGATCTGAAAGAAAATGCAGAATATCATGCTGCACGCGAGCAGCAGGGGTTCTGTGAAGGGCGTATTCAAGACATTGAAGCAAAACTGTCTAACGCGCAGGTTATCGATGTCACAAAAATGGCCGCTAACAACGGGCGTGTCATTTTTGGTGCAACCGTGACAGTGATGAATCTGGATAACGAAGAAGAGCAAACTTACCGGATTGTTGGTGATGACGAAGCGGATTTTAAGCAGAATCTGATCTCTGTTAACTCTCCGATTGCTCGTGGCCTGATCGGCAAAGAACAAGATGACGTTGTGGTCATTCGTACACCGGGCGGCGACGTGGAATACGAAGTACTGAAGGTCGAATATCTATAATTTTTGCCGTATTGTTGATTAAAACAGCAAAAATTGTAAAGAAAAGAAAAAGGCCGCTTGCGGCCTTTTCTCTAACCGAGAGGCATGGCACCTTTCCGTTAAAACTGAGTATCCTGAAATAAAAAGTGTTATCGTGGTAACACAATTTTACGTTCTTTCGCAGGACGGTAGAGCACCAACGTATGGCCGATGACCTGGACGTTAGCTGCACCCGTTTCACGAACAATCGCTTCAACAATCAAGGCTTTGGTTTCGCGGTCTTCTGTCGCTACTTTTATCTTGATCAGCTCGTGATGTGCTAATGCTTGTTCGATCTCAGCCAGAACACCTTCGGTGAGACCGTTATTGCCCAGCATGACAACCGGTTTTAGCGGATGTGCCAAGCCTTTCAGGTGTTGTTTTTGTTTATTACTTAGGTTCATTGTCTTTTTTACTTAGGTTGGGATTGAAAACGGTTCATTCTACCGCCATCTCATGATTATAACCAATTTGACTGTTCTGATTGGTAATATGTGAGAAGTTTCTCCCCACCACGAGCGTGTTACTGAGAATAGTTGGAAAATCGATGGCGAATAAAAAGCGTTCTGCAAGCTCCAGTCGCTGGTTGCAGGAACACTTTAGCGATAAATATGTGCAGCAAGCCCAGAAAAAAGGGCTGCGATCACGCGCTTGGTTTAAACTTGATGAAATACAGCAGGGCGACAAACTGTTTAAACCCGGTATGACGGTTGTGGATTTAGGCGCTGCACCTGGCGGCTGGTCACAGTATGTGGTCACGCAAATTGGTGGAAATGGTCGAATTATCGCCTGTGATATTTTACCGATGGATCCGATTGTTGGCGTCGATTTCCTGCAAGGGGACTTTCGTGATGAACTGGTCCTCAAAGCCTTGCTCGAAAGGGTTGGCGATAGCAAAGTTCAGGTGGTGATGTCTGACATGGCCCCTAACATGAGTGGTACACCAGCCGTTGATATTCCGAAGTCGATGTATCTGGTTGAATTAGCACTTGGTATGTGTCGGGATGTATTAGCACCAGGCGGAAGTTTCCTGGTGAAAGTGTTTCAGGGAGAAGGCTTTGATGAATACCTGCGGGAAATTCGCTCCCTGTTTACGAAGGTGAAAATTCGTAAACCAGACGCCTCACGTGCCCGGTCTCGTGAAGTGTATATTGTAGCGACAGGGCGCAAACTGTAGTACCCTAACGCTGTTTTTTAACACAGTTGTAATATGAGGTTAATCCCTTGAGTGACATGGCGAAAAACCTAATTCTCTGGTTAGTCATCGCAGTTGTGCTGATGTCTGTTTTCCAGAGCTTTGGGCCCAGCGAGTCGAATGGCCGTAGGGTGGATTATTCAACCTTCTTGACTGAAGTGAATCAGGATCAGGTCCGTGAAGCACGTATTAACGGGCGTGAGATCAGTGTTATCAAAAAAGACAGCAACAGATACACGACTTACATTCCTGTCAATGACCCCAAGCTACTGGATAACCTGCTAACGAAGAATGTGAAAGTCGTTGGTGAGCCACCGGAAGAGCCGAGTCTGTTGGCTTCTATCTTTATTTCCTGGTTCCCAATGCTGTTACTGATTGGCGTCTGGATCTTCTTCATGCGTCAAATGCAAGGCGGCGGCGGTAAAGGTGCCATGTCCTTCGGCAAGAGCAAAGCGCGTATGTTGACTGAAGATCAGATCAAGACGACGTTTGCGGATGTAGCCGGTTGCGACGAAGCGAAGGAAGAGGTTAGCGAGCTGGTCGAATACCTGCGCGAACCTAGCCGTTTCCAGAAACTGGGCGGTAAAATTCCAAAAGGCATTCTGATGGTCGGCCCACCGGGAACCGGTAAAACGTTGCTGGCGAAAGCCATTGCCGGTGAAGCGAAAGTGCCTTTCTTTACGATCTCCGGTTCTGACTTCGTTGAAATGTTTGTCGGTGTCGGTGCTTCCCGTGTTCGTGACATGTTCGAACAAGCGAAGAAAGCTGCACCTTGTATCATCTTTATCGATGAAATCGACGCCGTTGGCCGTCAGCGTGGCGCAGGTTTAGGCGGTGGTCACGATGAACGTGAGCAAACGCTGAATCAAATGCTGGTTGAGATGGACGGCTTTGAAGGCAACGAAGGCATCATTGTTATTGCGGCGACTAACCGTCCCGATGTTCTTGACCCAGCGTTGCTGCGTCCAGGCCGTTTTGACCGTCAGGTTGTTGTTGGGCTGCCGGATGTTCGCGGTCGTGAACAGATTCTGAAAGTTCACATGCGCCGCGTTCCGTTGTCTCCAGATATTGATGCGTCAGTTATCGCTCGCGGTACACCTGGTTTCTCCGGTGCGGATTTGGCGAACCTGGTTAACGAAGCTGCATTGTTCTCCGCTCGCGGTAACAAGCGTGTAGTTTCGATGGTTGAGTTCGAGAAAGCTAAAGACAAAATCATGATGGGCGCAGAGCGTCGTTCCATGGTAATGACGGAAAAGCAGAAAGAATCGACGGCGTATCATGAAGCAGGGCACGCCATCATCGGTCGCCTCGTGCCAGAGCACGATCCGGTCCATAAAGTGACGATCATTCCACGTGGTCGCGCACTGGGTGTGACGTTCTTCCTGCCCGAAGGTGATGCGATCAGCGCGAGTCGTCAGAAGCTGGAAAGCCAGATCTCTACACTGTACGGTGGTCGACTGGCCGAAGAAATTATTTACGGCGTAGAACATGTCTCTACCGGTGCGTCGAATGACATCAAAGTTGCAACCTCGATCGCCCGTAACATGGTGACGCAGTGGGGCTTCTCTGAAAAACTGGGTCCATTGCTTTATGCGGAAGAGGACGGTGAAGTCTTCCTCGGTCGCTCTGTAGCAAAAGCCAAGCACATGTCAGACGAAACGGCGCGCATCATCGATCAGGAAGTGAAATCTCTGGTTGAGCGTAACTACCTGCGTGCTCGTGAACTGTTGATGGCAAATATGGACATTCTTCATTCAATGAAAGACGCGTTGATGAAGTATGAAACCATTGATGCACCACAGATCGATGATTTGATGGGGCGTAAGAAAGATGTACGTCCGCCTGCGGGTTGGGAAGAGTCTCGCTCTGACAACGATTCTGGTAATGGCGGCGGTACACCTAAAGCCCCTACACCAGTGGATGAGCCACAAACGCCTAATCCTGGTAATACAATGTCTGAGCAAGTGGACGACAAATAATTCGCTCGTGATAGACATCTGTAACATTACGAAACCCCAGCTCAGTCTGGGGTTTTTTACTGGTCATGTTCTTCAAATCATATTTCATGCTAACTACACCAGAAGCGGAGGTAAATCATGCAGCTGGTTGCCAGAGACTCAACGCTGGACCTTTCCTGCCCACATGTCATGGGTATTCTTAATGTTACACCGGACTCTTTTTCCGATGGCGGCAAACACAACAAGCTCGATGCTGCATTACTGCACGTTCAGGAGATGATTACCGCTGGTGCGACCCTGATTGATATTGGCGGCGAATCGACGCGTCCTGGGGCGAGTGATGTGAGCACGGAAGAAGAACTGGCTCGTGTGGTGCCCGTGGTTGAAGCAATTGCTAAACGCTTTGACGTATGGATCTCGGTCGATACCTCAAAGCCGGAAGTGATGACGGCGTCAGCGCAGGCAGGGGCGCACCTGATTAATGATATTCGCGCTTTGCAAGAGCCCGGTGCTCTGGAGGCGGCTGCGGCAACCGGTTTGCCAGTGTGTCTGATGCATATGCAGGGAATGCCACGAACCATGCAGCATAAACCGCATTATGATGATCTGATGCAGGACATTGGGAATTTTTTACAACAGCAGATTGAACGCTGTGTGAACGCCAATATTCCGAAAAGTAAGCTATTGCTGGATCCTGGGTTTGGATTCGGTAAGAATCTTGCCCATAATTACGCGCTTCTGGCTCGCCTGAGTGAGTTACATCGTTTTGAACTGCCTCTTCTGGTTGGTATGTCGAGGAAATCTATGATTGGACAGCTCCTCAATGTACCGCCTGCACAGCGTGTTCATGGCAGCGTCGCCTGTGCAGTCATCGCGGCAATGCAGGGAGCACAGATTATTCGTGTTCACGATGTTAAAGAAACGGCTGATGCCATGCGTATTGTTGAGGCCACCCTTTCTGCGAAGGAATAAAAACGAAATGAGTAACCGTAAATATTTTGGTACCGATGGCGTACGCGGCAAGGTTGGCGATACGCCGATTACACCTGACTTTGTGCTTAAACTGGGCTGGGCCGCAGGGAAAGTGCTAGCACGTCATGGTTCCCGTAAGATTATTATCGGCAAAGATACCCGTATTTCTGGCTATATGCTGGAGTCGGCGCTGGAAGCTGGGCTGGCCGCTGCCGGTTTGTCAGCTTCTTTTACCGGCCCGATGCCTACGCCCGCGGTTGCTTATCTTACCCGTACGTTCCGCGCAGAAGCGGGTATCGTTATTTCTGCTTCTCACAACCCGTATTACGACAACGGTATTAAGTTCTTCTCGATTGACGGCACCAAGCTGCCGGATGAAGTAGAAGAAGCGATAGAAGCTGAACTGGAAAAACCGCTGACGTGCGTTGAGTCTGCTGAATTAGGAAAGGCCAGCCGCATTGTTGATGCCGCCGGGCGTTATATCGAGTTTTGTAAGGGAACTTTCCCGAGCGAGTTGAGCCTCAATGGCTTAAAGATTGTCGTCGATTGCGCCAATGGTGCTACCTATCATATCGCTCCCAGCGTATTGCGCGAGCTTGGCGCTAAAGTCATTGCGATTGGCTGTGATCCGGACGGCATGAATATCAATGAAGAGTGTGGTGCGACGGATGTTAGACAGCTACAGGCTCGCGTGTTGGCTGAAAAAGCGGATGTTGGGCTAGCATTCGACGGTGATGGCGATCGCCTCATCATGGTCGACCACTTGGGTAACAAGGTCGATGGCGATCAGATTCTGTATATCATTGCCCGCGAAGGCCTACGCCAAGGGCAACTCCGCGGTGGTGCAGTGGGAACTCTGATGAGCAACATGGGGCTTGAGGTCGCGTTAAAGCAACTCGGTATCCCGTTTGCTCGTGCCAAGGTGGGTGACCGCTATGTGTTAGAAATGATGCAGGCAAAAGGGTGGCGTATCGGGGCGGAAAACTCCGGGCATGTCATCTTGTTAGATAAAACCACAACGGGCGACGGTGTGATTGCTGGTTTGCAAGTACTTACTGCGATAGTGAAAAATCATATGAGCCTGCATGATTTATGTAGCGGTATGAAGTTATTTCCACAGATCCTGGTTAACGTGCGATTTACGGGTGAAAACGATCCGCTGGAAGACGATAATGTGCAGCAGATTACGCAGGATGTAGAAAAAGAGTTGGCTGGACGCGGACGAGTATTACTGCGTAAATCGGGTACTGAGCCACTCATCCGTGTGATGGTTGAAGGTGAACATGAAGAGACGGTGATAGCGTTGGCGAATCGTATTGCTGATGCCGTGAAAGCTGTCAGTTGAGGTTTTTTGATTCGCCAATCAGGTAGATAAGGCTTTCAATGTGCACCTTGTGTCGAAAGCCGCTGTTTTTTTCTGCAATCAACCGGTGGCGACCAAATTACCCTTGCGTACATTACATCCTTTGGTTAGTATTCAGACCCGCTTGATAAGGGATGTACGCTACATCCTGCTTAGCGGAATGACACGCGGTTTACCGCCAGAATATAGCATCTCCATGAATCATGGGGAAAACGGTTAACGGGTACGACTATGTACGAAGCTCTATTAGTGATTTTCCTGTTAGTATCGATCGGGTTAGTTGCCTTGATCATGCTTCAGCAGGGTAAAGGTGCTGATATGGGAGCGTCGTTCGGAGCAGGTGCTTCTGCCACTTTGTTCGGTTCGAGCGGCTCTGGTAATTTCATGACCCGCATGACGGCGATACTGGCGACCCTGTTCTTCATTATCAGCCTTATTCTCGGCAACTTAAGTTCGCTGCAGAAAAGAGGCGGTGCATGGGATAACCTGAGCCAGCCAGAAAAAGTCGAGCAGACGACAACGCCTGCTGCGCCTTCAACGCCGGCGAGTGACATTCCGAAGTAAGCGTTTTAAAGCAGTAATTGTGATGCCGTGGTGGTGGAATTGGTAGACACGCTACCTTGAGGTGGTAGTGCCCGATTGGGCTTACGGGTTCAAGTCCCGTCCTCGGTACCAACATAAAAAATAGACGTCAATGGACGTCTATTTTTTTGTCTTTAATTTCTGGTATCAGTCTTACAAACGTACCAGTTGCTTGCCAAAGTGTTTACTGTCTAACAAATCGATAAAGGCTTGGGGCGCGTTCTCAATTCCCTCAATAATGTTCTCCCGATATTTCAATCGTCCTTTCTCTACGGCATCGAGTAGCCAAATGTCGGCTTCCGCATAGTCTTTGAACCATTCAGTTACGAGAAAAAAGCGACTCAGAGGTGCCTCGGGCAAAGAAGAGAAAAATGCCACTGGGCTTGAAGCATCAACATCACTCCCTTGATTATAGAGTGCCGCGCTGCCACAAACAGGAACTCTGGCGCCTTCGTTAAGCAATCTGGCAATAAAGAGCGAAACTCTACCACCAACATTTTCAAAATAGATATCTATCCCGTTAGGACAAGCGGCCCGCAAGGCCTGATTTAAATCATCTTCTTTATAATTAATGCAGGCATCAAAGCCTAATGTCTCAACGACATAGCGACATTTCTCTTCACTGCCCGCTAGGCCGACAACTCGGCATCCGGCCTGTTTACCTAACTGACCGACAGCGGATCCCACGCCTCCGGAGGCGGCGGATACCACCAGTGTTTCCCCCGCTTTGGGTTTGGCTATTTTATTCAGGCCAAAATAAGCGGAACGTCCCGGTGTGCCTGCAGCTCCCAAAAAAATAGAAGGCGATAAGGTCGTCGGTAATACGCGATGAGTAATAAAATCCTGAGGCGTACCGATATAGTATTTCTGCCAGCCAGAAAAGGTGAATACGCAGTCTCCAACCTGAAATTTTGGGTTTTTCGTTGCGATGATATTACCTATTGTTTCCCCTTGAATAACCTCTCCGGGCTTGATAGGGCTAACAAAGGCTGTATTTTTGCTGAGTCGAGCGCGTGTGTATTGGTCAATAGATAGCCACTTATTTTCAACTATGTATTCGCCGGGTTGTAACGCATCGATTTGGCGTTCATCAAGCCTGAAGTGTTCTAACTGGGCTGGGCCATCAGGATGGTGAGCGAGTACGATTAGTTTATTTGTTAACGGGTTCATAATATTCCCTATATTCATCATTCATTACGCATGGCTTGATGGCTGGTTCAGGCCGCGTTATCGCGCGCATGTGAAGACCAGCGATATTTTGGCCATTTGAAGCTGAAAATTACGAGCAACAATGTTAGAGGCCAGCCGCTGATCAGGACGAGGGTATCCATTGGTAATCCGGGTCGGTGTGAAAGGGTATAAATGACGATAGCTTTTATCAGATAGGCCAAAATCCACACCAATGAGACTTCGTTCCATATTTTGGTGTACCGTGGGGTGCCATAGTTAGGAAGTGTTTTTAGTCTTGGTGTAGCCTGTTCCGCTAGTGTCTGTATGACAGGACGTCCGAGCATGCTGTAAATGCTGAAGATAATCACGGTGGACATTGCGCCGCTGACGGATAAGAAGACGCTTTCCTGCTTGATATCAAACAGCATATACCCTTCCAAATAAAGATAATGGCTTAGCCCTGAGACCAAAATAAGGGCGATAATCGGCAGGTAGCCTTTCCAACGACTGATATATTGCAGGACACCAGAATAGATAGCTGTAATTAATAGCGCAGCGCCCGCCCCCCATTGCCAGAAAGCGATATTGTAAATAATAATCGGTAAGATAATGGTTAGGATGGCATCGCGTGATACCAGATATTGCCAAACGGTTAACGACGGTGTATCGCTCATTTGCTTCTCCTCGCTTATGTGATAAAGCCGCCGTTAGATATTTGGCGGATGTGTTACCGCAATACGTGCTTTAACTTCTCTGCTATGCGCGAAATATGCGGTGTATTCATCATGGAGATATGATCGCCAGAAGCTGTTAGTACAGTCAGATATCCTTCCGTCAGACGATGCCACCCTAACCCTGATTCGGGCAGGCGGGTACGACCCGGTAAAATATCTTCTGCTTCAACGACCAGTAAGTCCCCAGGGTAAGGTGCGCTGCGGTAGGTCTCCGCTGCGTAAATATGTGATTGTAAAATTTTGAGAAAATCTTGAAATTCTTGCGGTCCAATCTCATCAGGCACCAGCCCCACGCGCTTAAACTCTTCCAGAAAACGCGCTGTGCGCTGCTCATCACTCATGTTTGAAAGCGACTGTTCTGAAAGATTGAAAGATGCACCGGTAAATAAGGCCACTTTATGTGCAAAAAACGCCAGACGTTCAGCCTCATTCATGTTTGCCGAGTCGTCGATATTGATCTCTGGCGCAGGCTGATCCAGTACTAACACGGTGGGGGTTATACCTTTTTCCGCGAGTTGCTGTGCCATTTCAAAAGCGATGGTCGCACCGAGAGACCACCCTCCCAGAACCAGACGAGAGTGATGAATAACGTCACCGGCTTGTGACAGATAAAAAGCGGCAAGCGCTTTGATATCGGCGTTATAAGGCTGGTTAACGCTGAAATCGGGCACCTGAATACCGTAGACCGGATAGCTCTCGCCCAACTCACGCGCCAGTGCGGAATAGCACAGGACATTCCCCCCCGCAGGGTGGATCAGAAGCAAGGTGGGATTATCTTCAGGCTGGCCACGATTGATTGTTACCCTTGCAACTTGAGTCTGGGTTCCTTTTTCTTCAATCGCGCGTGCCAACTGAGCAATGCTGCTGTTTTCGAACAGTAGCCCCAAAGACAGAGAGGTTCCGAAGTGCTGATTAACGCTCAGGATGAGTTTTAATGCGCTGAGAGAGTTTCCGCCAAGCGTGAAAAAGCTCTCCTGCGTATCAATGGTATCGTTTTGTAAGATATCGCGATAAATCTCGTGCAGGTCGTGTTCGCACTGATTTTCCGGGGTATGAAGCGATATCCGTTTTTCCGCTGAGGGTAGGGGTAACGCGGCATAGTTTATCTTACCGCTGGCAGTTAATGGCATCGCTTCTAGCCACACCCAGCGTTCGGGATGCATATAGTCCGGCAATTTCTTTTGTAGTGCTGCCTTTACTGCGGCCTGATGGGGTTCGGTAATACCGCATACATAGGCGGTTAAGACGGCTTCGCCATGGGGCAGCGTGTTTTGTTTAATGGCAACGTGAGTCGCATTAGCGACCTGTTGTAATGCCTGTTCGATTTCTGTCAATTCAACACGGTAGCCGCGCACTTTAACCTGACGATCCAAACGCCCCATAAATTCCAGGTTGCCATCAGGCAAGAAGCGGCCTTTGTCACCGCTGCGATAAAGCCGCTCGCCCTCAAGGTAAGGATGGGGGATAAAGCGTGCCTGATTTTGCTCCGGCAGGCCGATGTATCCTTCTGCCACATGTGAACCACCCAGATAAATTTCGCCCGGTAACCCGGCAGGGACTAACTGGTGATAAGGATCGAGCAGCAGGACATGGCTATCGGACAGGGGCTTACCGATGGGCAGGTAGTCACCTGAAAGAGTGCTAAGGTCGTTCGGTACCGGATAGGTTGTGACGCCGACGGTACACTCAGTTGGGCCATAATGATTGAGAATACGGCAAGACGTTTGGAACTCACGTATGCGCTTGATGAGTGACAGAGGAACGCGTTCTCCGCCGATAACCAGCAACTGCCGAGGTAATAATGCTTCTGCCTGCGGTGAGGTCAGTAACGTCGCTAAATGGGACGGAGTGATCTTTATGCAATCTACGGGGTAGTGCGTCAGATAAGCAAATAGTTCCTGTGGTGAGCGGAGCAATTCCGTGCTGATCACATCTAGCTGGCCTTGATGGATTAGCGCGGGAAATAATACCGTGTGTGCCAAATCGGTTGTGAAGGATGAGAACATGCCGTAGTGGGCATTGGGCGGCAGGTTGAGCACTGGACGAATGGCCTGACAGTAGTGGCTTAGCTGTGAGTGTTTGACCTGAACGCCCTTAGGTTTGCCGGTACTGCCCGAGGTATAAATGATGTAGGCAGGGCCATCCGTAACTGTTTGTGGCTGCGATGGATTGCTTACCGGCATCACGTTGCGATTTTGTCTTACGTAGATGCTGGGGAGCATTTCTCCGGGCGTCTGTTCATCAATGATGACGCAACGGGCGTCAGCGTTTTGCAATATGAATTCAACCTGCTGTGTGGGAAGATCCATATCGATTGGTACATAGCATCCGCCTGCTTTTAACACAGCCAGAATCGCAACGACGTAATACTCGCTTTTAGGCATAAAGAGCGCGACACGTTCACCGTGCGCGAGCCCGTCTTGCTGTAGTTGATGAGCCAGCTGGTTTGCCCGTTCGTTGAGCTGGGCATAGGTGAATGAACGCCCTTCACAGCGAACCGCGATGGCATCAGGTCTTTGCCGTACTTGTTCTTCAAACTGCGTATGAATGGCTGATGGTGGGGTGTCAGCGGTCGGGTGGCATTGTGCGATTGCCGCACGGCGTTCTTCGTCGCTTAACAGTGAGATATCTCGAACGGCTAGCTGCGGTTGGGTAATTATTGTTTCGATGATAGTACGCAGATTGCTTAGCATGCGCTCGACGGTGGCTCCGGAGAATAATGCATTACTGTAGTTCATGGTAAACAGCAAACCGCCATTATCTCTATCTTCTTCTATCCATAAATTCAGGTCTACTTTGGCACTGCCATAATCGACTTTTAGCGGTTTATATTTTATTCCGCTGTTTCGATTGTGAAAATGAGGGAATACCTGATACGTCAATATTGCCTGAAATATGGGGTTTATTTGGGGGTTACGAGTATAGGTGATTTCATCCAGAATATAATTGAATGGCACATCCTGATACTTCATGGTTTCTTCACATTCGAGGCGAGCAACATCAATGAGATTGGTAATGCTAGTGTCGGAAATAATATCAAAGCGTAATGGTAGGGTGTTCATAAATAACCCCATCATATTTTGCGTGGTTGGTAAATTTCGATTAGCAAAAGGGACGCCAATGATAATTTCCTGCTGTCCGCTGTATTTATGTAGCAGGATTTTATAGGCCGTGAGAATGATATGAAATTGTGTTGCCCGATGCTGTGTTGCACAATCTTTTAAGCGCTGACAGAAAGCTTCGTCAAAATAATCAATGACGATCCCGCCAGTGGTGCTCATTTTGGCAGGGCGAGGGTAGTCTGTTGCCAAATCTAGTTGCCCTGATATGCCATCCAGCTTCTTAGCCCAATAGGCAAGCCCGGTCTGGTATTCACCTTGGGAATACCATCGATTTTCTGCCAGGGCGTAATCGGAAAACTGGAGCGTTTTTTCGATGTGCAGTGTATCTCCCTGCAACAGGCGGAAGTAGTTCTCTATTAACATTTTGATGAACAGATTTAGCGTCCATCCATCGGAAATAATGTGGTGAAATGTTAGAAATAAGACATAGTCGTACTGGCGTGTTTTGACCATATGGAGATAGACTAAAGGACCATTTTCCAGATCAAAAATAATCTTCCCTTGTTCTTTTGACATATTCGAGATGTATTTCTCAATATCTTCTTCGCTGAATGTGGAGATATCGTCAAAATGAAAAGGAAAGGACATTTCTTCAGCAATACATTGGCATACTTCATTGTCGACCAAACGGAATGTCGTTCGTAGAATGTCATGTTGCTTCATTATATAGTTAAGTGTTTGCTGGATGCGATGCGGCTCCATTTCATGTTCAATTCTACTCGCGAGAACATAGGGATTATTATAGACCTGATTATTGTCGAGATACTGAGAAAGCATCCAAATACTCTTCTGAGCACTGGTCATGGGGAAATGCACTCTGCCTGGCGAAGTCTGTGGGGAAATAGTTTTACCTGCTTGCGTACCACCCGCTTTCTTTTTTTCTTTTGCCAACTTTTTAAGTTCATCAATGCTAAGTGAAGTGAGTTTTCCGGTAGGATTCTGTGTCATTGTCGAGTCTCGTGTTGTGACTTTCTGTTTTCACAATGACGAAGACCTTCTACATGACTGTAGAAGGTCTTCGTGTGTTTAGTCTTGAAGTAAGGATTCCAGTTCAGTGAGAATCAGCATGGCTAACCCTTTCACTGTCTGGTTCTGGTAAAATAGATCAACGCGGATATCGATTTCAAAGATGCCCGAAACCGTAGAAACGACCTGCACTGCCAGCAGCGAGTTTCCGCCCAGCTCAGTAAAGCTATCGTTAACACCGATACCTGAGATCCCCAGAATGGACTGCCAGACTTTGATAATTTCCTTTTCAATGTCGTTTTCTGGCGCGACATAATCGACAGAGAGCGCAGGTCTGGAATATCCTTCCGTCGCTTCATTATCCTGCAAGATAGACTCAGGTGTTTCCTGTTCTGGAATCGTCTCATAAATGAGCTGTTCCAGATCGCTGGTGACGATCACGATTTGCTCAAATTCCAGGTGAGCAAACTGGCGCTTCATGGCGTCAATCCCTTCAGGCAACATAATGTCTTTATCTGCCAGATTGACTTTGACCGCTGCGGGGACCGACGTTGACACCTTCTCTGCGGTAACAACCTGATTGTCTGACGTAATTTTCAGCAGCGTATAGTTTTCCAGTATCAACAGTGGAGTACCTGTCGACGAAAGGAAAGTAATATCCATGACGATGGAATTGTCTTGCGGCTGATATGCCTGTTTGAGTTTGACGTGGGCGTAGCACTCTTTTTCCAATGGAGACAGGAAGACGAGTTTCCCATAGCTAATCGGTAAGTAATTATTCGTGGTAATCAGGATAATGCAGGATATCGCTGTTGAGTCGATGATCGCAGGATGGTACGGATAACGCGTCAAATCGTGCTGATATTCGTTCCCCAACACTTTGTGTATCAGCCACTCGTTATCCCCCTGGAAGATCTCACTATGATTATTCCAGCGTTGACTGAAAGAGAGGAAATTACCGCCAGTACTGGCATTTCCCAACTCGGTAACAAAAGGCGAATAGGGGAGTTTGGTCGTGCAGCGCTGTTTGATGGCATCGAGCGATGACGGCACGATGTGAGACACCTGAACGCTGTGACCTATTGCCCCTAATGCATGCTCTTGCCATGTCAGTTCAAGTAGACCCCGGCTCTTGAGGCTAAATTGATAGCCTTTTCCATCCTGCGTGACGAACAGTCTCATAAACCGAGGCCAGGCATCGGTATAGATAATTGGTTTGGTCATCATCAGGTTTTTGACCTGCAGATTTTCCTGAGGCTTGAAGCATGTCATGAACTCATGTAGCAGCGATAAGATCGTCGTTCCCACCAGTGAGGGCTGCTGAGAAAGGCGATGCTCATCGATAACCCAGTCGTTTACGGTGAGATTGACCTGATAGCTTTCCCGCATATTTTCACGTTCAACGAGCGTGAGTAAATCCCCTGTGACTACCTCAGCGACAGGCGCTTTGTTGTTTTTCTTCTCTTCTAACTGTTTGTTCCAACGGGCCGCCATGCCAACATCGCCCCATTGTCCCCAATTTATCGATACTGAACGTCCGCGCCGATGCTGGTTGCGATAATGGGCAAAAGCATCCATAAATGCGTTGCCAGAGCAGTAGTCAATGCGGGCTTCATCACCCACAATGGCGGTAATGGAGGAGAAAAGAATAAAGAAGTCAGGCTGCTTGTCTTGCAGAAGCTCATCCAGAATGAGCGAACCTGCGACCTTAGGATCAAGCACGCTGGCGCAATCGGCATCGCTTTTCAGAGGAATGATGCCACCGCCGGGCACGCCTGCGGTATGGAATACTCCATCGATCTGTGGGAATGCGGATAGCATGGTGCTCATTCCCTGATAGTCACAGACATCCACCTGTGCTAAATGCACCGGGTTGCCATGGGCTTCCAGACGTAAAATGCTTGCCAGCTTTTCACTGGTAGGATCATCGACAGAGTGCTGCTGGATCCAATTATGCCATTCCTCACGCGGCGGTAGAGCGGAACGATAAGTCAGAATTATCGTTGCATGGCTTGTTTCACACAGATGATTGGCGACCAGTATTCCCAGACCGCCAAGACCACCAGTAATGAGGTAAACGCCGTCATTTTTTATCTCAGCAGGCTCGCCTATCGCGTCATCTTCCAAATACACGGCCTGATAACTTTCTTCCCAGCGCTGATTTCCGCGGTAAGCCACCAGATTGCCGTGTGTTGTGATTTGGCTTTCCGCAATCAGACTGTGGGCAAGTTCATCAAGTTGTTCGGCGTTTTGTTTGAGATCGAGATCCACCAGATGGCACTGTACTTCGGGATATTCGTGATAGAACACACGAGAGGGCCCTACCAGCAGCGCATTTTCCGGTGAAGCAACGTACTCACCCATTACACTGAACGTGTTGCTGGTGGCGAAGATCACATGCAGATCGTCCAGCAAATTCTCGTTCACCAGTGCCTGCTGAAGATAGAGGGCTGGGTAGAACGTATTCAGCGGTGAGGAGAGATAGGTGTGCTTCAGCGGTAGTACCTGTTCTTCCGCCATCAGGTTCCATAAATACAGGATACGCGATGGGCGTAGCCCTTGTTCCGTCAGGCTTTTCAGTAATCGGACATAATCGGCGCGCGAGGAGGCGTTGAGGGTATACCGACCTTCGGAAGGCGATTCCTGATACTGTGCCCCTGGGGTGACGAAAAAGACGTTATGCCCCTCTTTTTCCAGTATTTGCTTCGCGCGTTCCGCGATGCCCTGTGGATCGGTCAGGATCAGCCAGCAGGTGTTCTCGGCTTCAACACGTTTGCCCGTCATGTATTTTGCCGGGATCGTTTTTTTCCAGGTTGGCATATAGAACCAGTCACCGATATCGGCCTGTTTCCGCTTTTTAGCCTTAACAGATAGTTCACTCTGCGCGTCATTACTGGCTGACGACAAGGCTGGCAGGGCGAAGCGTTTGCGTTCGAAAGGGTAGCCCGGCAGCGGGATGCGGCGACGGTGCTGCTCTGGATGATGCAGATGCCAGGGAACGTCTACGCCGCTAGCCCAAAGAGCGCCGAGTGTTGAGAGGAGATGCTCGCCGGATAAGGCAACGTCTTTTGCCGTGGGTAGTGAGGCATAAATTAAGGCGCCGTCTTCCGCGCTGAAATGCTGCTTGGCGGATGATTCCAGTGAGCGCCCCGGCCCGACTTCAAGGAACACGAAGTCGTGATGTTCTTCATCCATCAGCGTTTTGAAGGCATGAGAGAACAGCACCGGATTGCGTACGTGACGTACCCAGTAGTCGCTGTTTTTCGCCAGTTCTTCAGTGACCCATGCGCCGTTAACGGTAGAGACAAATGGGATCTGCGGCGCATGGAGCTTGATGCTGTCGATGACCTTTTTGAAGGCGGGCAGCATCGGTTCCATCATGTGTGAGTGGAAGGCGTGTGAGGTATCCAGATGTTTGCAGAAGATATTACTGTCTTCCAACTGCTGTTGGAAACGCGCGATATCGTTTGAAGCACCGGCGATGACGCATAATCCCGGGTAGTTCACCGCCGCAATTTCCAGTTTGCTACCGTGCAGTTTTGCCCTCAGACTTTCTTCATCAAGCAGAACAGCGAGCATATCTCCTGCGGGTAATGCCTGTACCATTTTGCCCCGCAGCGCCACGGCTTTCAGCGCATCTTCCAGTGAGAACACGCCGGACAGACAGGCTGCCACATATTCCCCTACGCTGTGGCCGATCATGACATCCGGCTGAATGCCCCACGACATCCACAGTTTTGCCAGACTGTATTCCACCACGAACAGGGACGGTTGGGTAAATTGGGTTTCATTGATGCGGGAAGCGGCGATATCGTCGCTGTCCTGAAAGATAATAGACGTCAGATTGACGTCCAAAATCGGTTCCAGATACTCACAGCATTGATCCATGCTCGCGCGGAAGACGTCGTAGGTATCGTACAGTTCACGCGCCATGTTGACATACTGGTTGCCCTGTCCTGGGAACATAAACACGACGGATTTTCGATTTTTTCCCTGTTGGCTCACCACGAACGAAGGTTGTTCCAGTTTGGCCAGCAGGGAATCACGATCTTTCCCGATGATGGCTGTGCTGTGTGAGAACTTTTGTCTTCCGACCTGTAGGGTGTAGGCGATATCCGCCAGATTAGCATCGTCATGTGCACTAAGGTAATCGCGCAGGCGGCGTTTCATATCGTCCAGCGCCGTACGACTTTTAGCGGAGAAAGGTAAAACCAGTAGGCTATCGTCATGGACATCACCCGCTTCTAACTGCGGAGCGGCTTCCAGAATGACGCAGGCATTGGTGCCGCCAACGCCGAAAGAGTTCACCAGCGCACGGTGCGGCGTCTCCGACGGTTCCAGCTCGCTGAGTTCGGTGTTCATGATGAACGGACTGGTTTCAAACTCAATGTTAGGGTTCGGCGATTCGAAATGAAGTGAGGCTGGCAGCTTGCCGGTTTCCAGTGCCATTGAGGCTTTGATGAGGCTGGCCATGCCTGATGCCGCGTCCGTATGGCCGATGTTAGTTTTCACCGAGCCCAGACGGCAATACTGGGTTTTATCCGTATATTCCTGAAACGTTTGGGTGAGCGAAGTGAATTCAATAGGATCGCCCAGCGCCGTCGCGGTACCGTGAGCTTCAACAAAATTGATTGTGGCGGGATCAAGCTCTGCATTAGCGATAGCCTGTTTGGCAACGGCGATTTGTCCGTGGATGCTCGGTGCGGTAAAACCGGCTTTCAAATTCCCGTCATTATTCACTGCGCCGCCTTTTAGCACGGCGTAAATATGGTCGCCGTCGCGTACGGCGTCATTCAGACGCTTCAGTAGCACCACGCCAGCACCACGGCTGAACACCGTACCGTTGGCGCGGGAGTCAAAGGCATAGCAGCGGCCATCTGCGGATTCCATGCCGCCTTGCATATAGGAGTAACCCCGACGTTCTGGCGTATCCACGGAAACACCGCCTGCGACGATCAGATCGCTTTCCCCGTTCAACAGGCTATTCATGCCCATGACGACGGCCACCATCGCCGTTGAGCAGGCAGTCTGTACGTTAACACTCGGCCCTTTGAGGTTGAGCTTGTAAGAAACCCGTGTCGTTACGTAATCTTTATCATTGTTGGTGACGACCGATGCGCCACTGGCATACTTCTGTACTTCAGGATGGGCATTCACTTTGCTCAAGTGCCAGGCGGTTCCCGTTCCGCCGAAGATGCCCACTTTTCCAGGGTAAGTAGCGGGTACGTAGCCTGCATCTTCAAAGGCATGCCAGCAGCACTCCAAAAAGACACGATGTTGTGGATCCATAATTTCGGCATCGCGGGGCGTAATATCAAAAAAATTAGCGTCAAAGTGTTGTGCGTTGCCTAAAATTCCCCGGCGACGAATATAGTTGGGTGAGGCGATCATCTCTTCTTCAATGCCTGACTCCCTCAGTTCTTCTTCACTGAATGTGCTGATTGTCTCCACGCCGTCCAACAGATTTTGCCAAAATATCGCGGTATCTTCCGCACCGGGAAAACGGGCTGACATTCCTACAATGGCAATATCCTTGTCGCGGAACTGTTCTTGCTCTTTCATTTAATTACCTCACCATGAATATATTCGCCTTCTGTCACGATAAATTGCATGAACCTTCCTTCTCTGAATAAAATCCAGAGAAGGAAGACGACGCATTTCGTCGTGAATATAGAAGGGACAGCTAAATTAGCGTGATTTAGTTTTTGCTAGCTGCAAGCTCTGCTTTTACCTGTTTAAGAATATCTTTCAGGTAAAGTGCAGAAGGGTGCTGATATAATGCCTTGATGTATGCAGGCATGGTTGGTGCCGGTTTTTTACCCCACTTTTTTAGCGCGTTTGGCAGAAGCGCTCGGCCAACACCATGGTAGTGAGTGGGTTTGGATGAGGCTTTATGGCTTTCTACAATATGAATAGCAGCAGCCACTTTTGATTTTGTTGCATAAATAGCACTTAATTGATTTGCAGACATGGTATTACCACCTATTATCAGTGAAATAAGGATGATGAAACATATTACCCATTATAGGGCGGTTATTCCCCTGGAGTATGAATACGCTTTTTGCGTAATTACTTCTTGCTACTTGATTTCCCAGCGTGTATTTCGCTAATGCGTTTGCTTAGCATCTGTACCGTTGGGTATTGGAATAAATCAACAATAGAGATAGGTGACTCTATTTTGTTTTTTATTTCTCGATAAACTTTGGACATCAGCAGGGAGTTCCCTCCTGCATCGAAAAAATTTTCTTGAATAGAAACTTTGGGATTATTAAGTACGCTCCGCCAGATAGAAATAATATTTTTCTCTATCTCTGAAGGTAATATTGCTTTGTCATTTGACATTTTTTCACCATTAGTTATTTACGCAGGAACACAGTTTGGATTTGTCAATTTTTCCATTAGGATGCGTTGGCATTTTTTCCAGCACAATGAAATGGGATGGCACCATAAAAAAAGGCAGAGCTTTGGCAAGGTGCGCTTTTATTTCCTGAATATCGATGCTCTTTTGATGCCGTAATACATAAAATGCCGATAGCGATGGCGTTGAGCTTTCTGAGCGTTTTTCGAGAATAACGGCGGCATGGTTAATTTGCGGCAGTGACTGTAAGTGAGTTTCTATTTCTGCTAACTCAATACGGTGTCCGCGCAATTTAACCTGGCTGTCTATTCGGCCAATGAACTCCAGAACGCCATCGGCGCGCTGCTTAACCCAGTCGCCGGTTTTATACATTTTCTGCCCGACCTGATGGCTAAAAGGGTCATCAACAAACCGCTCCTGCGTCAGTTTTTCCGCATGCAGATAGCCCTTTGCCAAAATATCCCCTGCCAGATAAAGTTCACCGCTTTCCCCCAATTCGACAGGCTGTTGTGCTTCATCTAATACATAAGCGGCGGCATGAGGGATTGGCTTGCCAATTGGAGCAATTTTTTCCTCTGCCCCCGGTTGGCAGAGCCAGTGACAGGCAAATATTGTTGCCTCGGTGGGGCCGTAGAGGTTGTGGATTTTTCCCAGATATTGTTGGGAAAGATCGTTGACCAGAGTTTGATCGAGCGCTTCACCACCGGAAAAGATATGGCATAGAGAGGGGCAACGAGATAGCACCTCCGCATCAGCAATGACGCGCAGCGCCGTTGGCACAAACTGTGCGACGGTGACCTGATGACGGTATATAAATTCTGCCAGCAGCAGCGGATCGTACTTGGCGTCCTCCGTGATGACGGCACAGCTTGCGCCAGCGATCAGCGGCCAGAAAATTTCCCACACTGACACGTCAAAACTGAATGTGGACTGGTTAAGGACAACGTCTTTGTGATGCAGGCCGAAGGCGCTTTGCATCCATGCCAAATAATTGACCACCGTCCGGTGGCTGACCATAACGCCCTTTGGCGTTCCGGTGGAGCCGGAGGTGTACATCACATAGCAAAGATGTTCTTCGCTAACCGTGGGAAGTGTTGGCGCTAGCTGAGAGGTCAAATCGACCTGGTTGATATCAACCATCTTACGACGGCCTAGCGTCAGCGCGTGTTCATCGTCAGTAATGACCAGACGCGCATCGGCATGATTGACCATATAATCCAGACGTTCATGTGGATAGTACGGATCAAGTGGTAAATAACAGGCACCGGTTTTCAAAACGCCGAGCAGGCTGACGATAAGATTCGGGCTTTTATTCAAATAAATACCGACAACATCCTGCGGCTTTACGCCCCGCTGCAACAGATCGTGCGCCATTGCATTTGCACGCAGATCCAATTGCCGGTAGGTCAACGTTTCTGTATCGCTTCTCAGAGCGATGGCGTCCGGCGTTTGATGCCGCTGCTGTTCAAATAGGGTATGGAGCACTCTTGCCGATGCCATGATCTGATCCTCTGGTGATGCCAGGAAATCACGCCAGGCATCCTTTTACGCGTTATGCAGATACGGCACGCATACACTATGCCGCTGAGTAATGTTGTCGCTGAATAGTGTTCTTTGATTATGATGATGTTTCTTGTTGCTCTGTAGACGCTGGTGGAGCGGCGCTTTCTGCTGTCTGCGGCGTACTTTCTTCAGCGGGAATACTGGGTCTGGTTGCCGCATCGGTCAGAAAATCGATGACGCGCATGAGCGCCTCAGGTGCGGGTTGGCGTTTTACCTGCGTGTGGATGCTGTATTTGGCTCGCGTGTCCGTAGTCCGGGTCTGCGCCGATTTGTGTGACACCCGGCCTGCCATTTTGACCTTGAAAGCGCCCCATCCCAGTGAAGCCGCCAAATTGCCGTCTTCTCCGATGTCATCGGATGAAGATTCACTCTGTGTCACTTCAAGCTCAAAATCGATTGTTCCTTCTTCAATAGAAATAATCGGATGGGTAATGGCGGCAATCAGCGGTATGCGCATCGTTTTTGTCACCGCGCCTTTTGCTACACCACTTTCGTCTATCAGTGTTTCGTCGTAATCGAATTGGATGGCGACGGCTTTATTATTCTGAATACATACGGATAATAGAAAATCCGTATAGGCCTTGCTGGCTTGAACCTGTGCGTTAATCATTGCCTGTAATGGCCCGCTAATCATATTTTCCAGCGGTAACGCATTAATAACCGAACCGATAAATTGTGAATCCATCGGGACCTCCAATTATCTGCGAATAGGGTGTGATGTACTGTCAATAAAAAATAGCAAAGGGAAGGAAAAAAAATACCCGTCAGGGTGCAGGTGGGCTTTCGCATTCTGGCATAGTCCTTTTGGTATATAGGCAATAATGTCTTTTATTTGTTAAACCCATACTCAGATATACGCGTTATTTCATGTTTCTTTCTGGTACTAACATGACGAGCTTATCGTTACATGCTCTCATTTCTACAGCATTAATTTTTCACCGCGTGAGATACCGGAAGTCGCGTTAGAACCATTCCCGAAAAAGCATCCTTTTACAATATGGAAGGAAAATGATGAAGAATAGAAAAGCTGTCTTTGAAATTATCTCTGAATGGTCATTGAAAAGTCCTAATAAGACTGCGGTGGAATTTAATGGCGATAGGTTGAGTTATCAACAACTAGAAACACGCTCACGCCTGTTGGCTGATTATCTGTTATCACGCTACCCGAATAATAAACGTGGCAGAATTGCTGTCTATCTGGAACCCGGTGTGATGATGCCCGTAGTCTTGCTAGCTATTTTAAAAGCAGGACATACTTATGTTCCTCTTTCGCATTTTCATCCGTCAGAAAGAATCATTCAGATTCTTGATGACTCTTCGGCATTTTTACTTATTTCCACACGTTCGATGTTAAATAAAACGGCTATCGATAAGGTTTTTTCCTCTACGCTCGTATTAGAGGATATCCATTATCCTGCTGAATCCGCTGCAACATTACCACCTGTTTCCGAAAACGATCTCGCTTATATTCTTTACACTTCCGGTTCTACAGGAAAGCCAAAAGGCGTGGCCATTGAGCATCGTAACCTGAGCTACTACCTGAATTGGTTTAACGAAGATGTGTGGCCGGAGACGTGTGCGACGCTTCCTCTGACATCGACACTCAGTTTTGCCGCCGCCGTGACACAGCTTTATGCGCCTTTATTACGCGGCGATACCCTATTTATTTTGCCTGCCGATAGTTTGAATGAACCCGAGGTTTTATTACGCTGGCATCAACAGCATCCAGAGGGGGCCATTTACTGCGTACCGACCGTTTGGGATGAGCTACTGCGCTACCAGAAATCGTCTTCTCACGCGTGGGCTTTGCCCAAAACGGTCTTTCTCTCTGGCGAGCCCGTCTCTTTTGATTTAAAAGAGCGCACATTCGAGCAGATCCCTAATGTCAGGCTTTTTAATCTCTATGGCCCGACGGAAACGACGGCCAACTGCTCGTTCGCTGAATTAAAACCAGGCAAAAGTGTGACGCTCGGTAAGGCACTGCGTGGCAGCGAAATTCTGATCGTAGATGAGAGTCTGCGCCCCGTGTCTGAAGGGGAAGAAGGGGAGATTTGCGCTATCGGTGAAGGCGTTGCCCGTGGTTACATTAACCGCGATGAACTCACTCAACAGCGTTTCTTTACCCACGTCAGCGGCGATAAACGCTATTGGGGACATCGCACCGGCGATCTGGGGAAAAGGACGCCGGAAGGGGAGATCGTATATCTGGGGCGTCTCGATCGGCAGATTAAGATTAATGGTATTCGAATTGAACCTGAAGAGGTTGAGATTGTTTTGCGTCAGCATGCTGATATCGATACGGCACTGGTGCGGCCGATTCAGGAAAACGGACGCCAGCGCCTGGTGGCCTATCTGGTGAGTCGCAATCCGTCGCTTGCTACGAACGACCTGCGCCGATTCTTGCAAGACAAGCTGCCGAGAGCGATGCATCCAGCCCATTTTATTATGCTGGAAACCTTGCCGAAATTGCCTAACGGAAAACTGGATGTTAGCCGACTTCCGGCGCCTTGCCCGCAGCGCCCTGAGCTAGGATATCCTGTTAAAACCGCAGGTAATGAGCTGGAGCAGGAACTGATCGATATCTGGCAGGAAGTGCTTGGTTTTCGTGAACTCGGAGCCAATGATAACTTTTTCGATCTGGGGGGAGATTCACTCCAGGCGATGAAGGCCAGGCTACTGATTCGCAAACGGCTGTTTAGTGAAATCGACTACCCGCTAT
Source organism: Pectobacterium zantedeschiae (assembly GCF_004137795.1). Classification (GTDB taxonomy): domain Bacteria; phylum Pseudomonadota; class Gammaproteobacteria; order Enterobacterales; family Enterobacteriaceae; genus Pectobacterium; species Pectobacterium zantedeschiae. Next base: position 2,825,778 of record NZ_NWTM01000001.1, on the reverse strand, counting down.
TTTTCAACAACGCGACTCCCCACTTGCTTGCTTTCATCGTTCCTTACTATGTTAATGACGACGAGCCCACATTTGACGGGGGTAAAACGGATACCGAGGAATGTGCTCCATCATCACAGCAGCGCTATTTTCTGACGTTGGATCAGCTCAGCCCAGAACCTTCGGTTTATCAGTTGGCTTTTCGTTTGACGATAGATGGGACACTGGATGAGTCTGCTGTCGAGTGGAGTATCCGGCGTATTCTGGAAGGTAATCCGGTGCTGAGAACCCGCTTTGATCTGGACGGGATACTGTGTCTTGAAGGCGATTATCCTACCGAGGCTATTCAGATTGAACGGCTGACGGCGCTCCCTCCCGGTGGGTTTGCCAATACGCTAAGCGACCGACAATTGCTGGAACTGGTCAATACGCCAGAGATGGATATAGAACATTCACCGCTCATCTGTTTTCATCTGGTTTCGCTGACGACGCAACGGCATATTCTGCTGGTGCGTGTGCATCATACTGTATTCGATCATGATGCTATCGGATTGTTTTTTAGTCAATTTGTTGAGTATGTCCGTGCTTATAGCGCGGGTGACCGCAGCTATAAAATAGGCGATGGGGAGCGTCATCTGCGTTACCGGCAACAGCAATTGCGTATCAAAGATAAATGCTATCCGATAGAGCGCCAGTTCTGGTTGAACAAGATGGAGGATTATCTGACCGCGGGGGCTGATGCGACAGCATTTCCGCTAAGTGCAAGCCAGGATGGAGAAAACTATTGGTGCATTTTGTCTGATACGCTAACGCAGGCGATAAAACACTATGCCCAGCAGCATCGCACGACGCCGTTTGTCTGTATGCTGACTGCTTTTACTCTGTTGCTCAAAACAACAGACTATCGTCATGTTCCCATCGGTATTCCAGTATCGAACCGTATGTTGACGGACAACGCCACCACGATAGGCTGTTTCGTTAATATGGTGACTTACTATGATGATTCACCTGCTCAGGAATCTTTCAACACGCTCTTAGCTCGTAGTCAGAATAAGGTTCATGCCATTTTGGACAATCAGACGTTGCCCTATGATGTGTTAATGACTGATGTCCGGGCCAAAGGATGGTCTGATCGGCTACGTTTTCCAGTCAGCTTTAACTATCTGACGGCGATGCCGCCAGCTGTAAGGCTCAATGATGCTGAATATAGGATTGCGGACATTGCTAATCGCCAGGCACGGCTGGATTTAACGCTCTCTGTTTATGACGATGAGGCACTGACGCTGTGTTTTAATTATCAGCAAGCGGCGTTTAAAGCGGAAGATATCGCCGTGCTGTCGCATCAGTATCATCAAATTCTCATGGATATGGTGCAGCCAAATACCGTTCTCTTATGCAGTAACCTGTAGCTCATGCAAACGAGGCGTCCCATACTGAGACGCCTTCGTTGAGGATGGCTGGGCAAGTGGGAAAGGGGAAAACGAGGACAGGAAGGCTGTCATGCACCTTCCTGTCATATGGACTGTTGAATATAGGGCATCAGCTGTCTGATGCGTTTTTGTCATCGGACGTTTTTTCCCGAGCCTCATTGATCGAATGAACGCCCTTTGTCGCCTGTTTTATTTCCGATGCGACATCCAGAATATCGTTATTCTCTCGGTAGCTGAAGAAATTAGCCAACAGCGTAACGAGTCCTACGCTAATCGCACCAATCAGATAACCTAATCCTATTGCATTCTCCATTTTGTTGATATTAACGTGTAGTAATTCTGCGATAATACCTACCAGTGAGAATGCTGCTGAAATACTGATGATAATAATGATTAATGCACCGACAAATTTGTCATAATTGTTCAATTTCTGCGGTCTCCAAAAGAAAGAAATACTGAGTCCGCCGAATAGTCCTGAAATTGATGCAATCATATCGCTGAGCAAAATGCCATAGATGATAGGGGATGTTGAAAGATCCATAATATATCCGTGATGATGGTTTCTATGAGGTAGAGTTCTAGGCCTTTTTAAATGTTAGTTTGTTGCGATGGGTTTTAGGAACAGCGCTTTTTCTGCTTCCCTACGGTGTAGGAGTCCTTCCACGATTTGTTCACCATCTTTATCCCACCGTGGGAATTGATCGGCAGCGGCGTCATAGTCGCCCTGATTAAGCAGGCGTAATAATGTCGACTCCTCTAGATTTTCTACTCCCAGATTATAGGCAAATGAGGTTAACGCACCAAATTGATTTCCATTGAGATCAACTTTCACACAATGCTGAACCCCAGTTTCCGCCGTCTTTAAGTCTTGCCGTAATAGCAAGTCAGCTTCCTGTGTGGTAATGCCATTATTAAAGTTTTCATTTGATAGAATTAAGTGCCCATATCCAATGGTCCACCTACCAGCTGTATCAAGATACTTTGTTAATCTTAATCCTTCAAAACTCTTAATCAGATTAAGACCTGCGTCGTTGATCGTTTCTGGAATATTAGCCATTATTCTTTTCCTCTTGGATTATTCGGGGGATAACGAGATTGGTATATTCATCAATTAACCGCATGATGCTTTCTGGTGGTTCAATCGCCGTGAACTGCATTTCTATATCGATATGTTGACTATTTCTGCCGTTTTTGTTTTTTCCTGAAGGTGACATACTGACGTGAAAATTACTGATGTTATAACCGTCCAAAGACGAGGTGACTTCATCGTTGCTGACCGCATCGGTTCTCACTGTCATTTGCACTTTCATTTTTTCCAGCATCAATCCCCGTGGTGTAGAAAGGGCAACTAGCGGTAGTTCTATGTGGTGTCGAGAATCAAGCTGAATTGCAATAGTCTTTGGGGTTAACGCGCCATCAGCACTACGATCAAAAAAAGGATCGAGAGTTTGTTGATATTGATGAGCAATAAATTGGTTGGCGGCGGTAGCGGCGTGCTGCATGCCGCAAGCAATGTCTGCTAATGTCATTGCCTTTGATGTCGTGACGCGATCGTTTGACGTGGAGTGAGAGTTTTCTTCTTGGGTATTATTAGCATTATCTGTTTTTTTATTTTTCCCCGTTAGCCAATTCTTGAATGACATGCTCTCTCCTTATTTTATTTTCCAGTAGCTAAACGTAAATACTCTGGAGGAAATAAATGATAATTTGAGAAAACGTTAACAGATAATGAGTATGGAACGTATCAGTCATTGTGTTGGATATATCATGTAATGTGGCATAGGCCATTTATCCATAATTAAAAAACCAATTGTGCTAATTTTTATACATTTATGAAATCATTACACCATTAGGGTTTATTCTAAGGTGCTATTTCATTGATAATAGTATTTCTCTATGGTTTCTTATCTGAAAATATCATCTCAGTATGTGCGAATAAGCATAGCAGCGTCCATAAGGTAAACGGCATATGCCAAATGGCGTGATATCATTCTTTCAAGATAAGCTAAAACTTCTTAGAGGCATTTTTAAATGTGGCATTTTAAAATAAAGATAAATGGAGATTGCACAGTGAATGTTGTTATTATTGATAAATCCCCTGTTTTCATTCAAGGCTTATCTGTTGGACTGAATGATTTTATTCACGATGTCAATGTTGTTGGCGTAAAGGAAATTGACGATGTATGGTCCTGCCTTGAGGGGATGAATAACGCTTTTATTTTAATTAATTGTGATAAAGAAAATGGAGAGTACGGTTTTTTTCTTGAAACTCTGCATGATAAATATGTCGGTGTCAGTGTGATTATTATGGTTGATGTTATTGAAAAGAATGTTTTGAATAATTATCTGAAACACCATGTTATGGGTGTCATTCTTAAAACATCGCCTATCGACTCTATTGCGCAAGCATTAAAAACGGTCTCTATGGGAATGGTCTGCTTGCCAGATGATGGGGTGGTCTATGAAGGGTGGAGTGTCGATAACAGCGTAAAAGGTAAACTCAGTGAAAGACAGCATGAAGTTTTGCAACTGATTGCATCCGGCGCCTCTAATAAACAAATTAGTCGGACATTGAACATTAGTGCAGGAACTGTGAAATCACATTTGGAGTCGATTTTCAGACGACTTAATGTGCGTAACAGAACGCAGGCTGCGATCGTGCTGTTAGAAGAAGAACGAAGATAAATTTTATTTATTACATTATTTAGATTTAGTTATTGTTTGATTTAAGCATCAGGGAATCCTCATTATTGCGTCATCTCTTTTTGCCATCCTTGGGCTGCCGGGTCTTTCCTTAATGGCTGGCCTCTTTGCGGCTAGCGTGACAGTATAAGATCGACGCATAAAAAGTGGCATACCCAGTGTCGTGATTGCCGCCTCTTGGCAACCCGGGTTTGTTGACAAAGAAACGTATTCCGCGTATAAGAATCGCCTTCGTACCAATCCTATAGATGACTTGCATTTATGCAGTTGTCAGCGTAGTATTTGCCACGTTTTCGGACGCGGGGTGGAGCAGCTTGGTAGCTCGTCGGGCTCATAACCCGAAGGTCGTCGGTTCAAATCCGGCCCCCGCAACCACTTAACTTCCAGTAAAGTGTTTTTTCAAATACGTTCTTCACTCAATTTCTATCTCTTTTTGCAGTGATTTTTGAAAAAATCCTTCACCGAAAGTTATGCCGCGTGGTAAGCGGTATTAGGGTCCAGTTGCATAAAGCCCCGATTTATCGGGGTTTTTTGTTATTTGGCAACAAACAACTGGGCTATTAGGCCCTTTTTTTATGTCTTGGGGGTGGACTTGTCCACATTAGAGCAAAAATTAACAGAGATGATTTCAGCACCCGTTGCCGCATTAGGCTACGAATTGGTTGGAATTGAGTTCATCCGCAGCCGTCAATCGACGCTGCGTATCTATATTGATAGTGAAGATGGGATCACTGTTGATGATTGTGCTGATGTCAGCCACCAGGTCAGTGCGGTATTGGACGTAGAAGATCCAATCACTGTCGCCTACAACCTGGAAGTTTCGTCTCCAGGGCTTGAGCGTCCCTTATTCACGGCGGCACATTATCTGCATTTCGTCGGTGAAGAGGTGACAGTGGTGCTGCGTATGGCAGTCCAGAATCGCCGTAAATGGTTGGGTGTGATCAAAGCTGTTGACGGCGAAATGATCACCATAACAGTGGAAGGCAAAGATGAAGTATTCGCGCTGAGCAACATTCAGAAAGCGAATCTTGTACCCCACTTTTAAAGTTTGGATGAGGCAACTAGGATGAACAAAGAGATTCTGGCTGTTGTTGAAGCAGTTTCCAATGAGAAAGCCCTTCCGCGCGAGAAGATTTTTGAAGCGCTGGAAACCGCACTGGCGACAGCGACCAAGAAAAAATACGAGCAGGAAATTGATGTTCGCGTCAGTATCGATCGTAAAACAGGCGATTTTGATACCTTCCGTCGTTGGTTAGTGGTGAATGAAGTCACTCAGCCAACGCGTGAAATTACGCTTGAAGCCGCTCAGTTTGAAGACCCTGCTCTTGATGTTGGCGGTTACGTTGAAGATCAAATCGAATCTGTAACCTTTGACCGTATTACGACGCAAACGGCAAAACAAGTTATCGTACAGAAAGTTCGTGAAGCAGAACGTGCGATGGTTGTTGATCAGTTCCGTGAGCAAGAAGGCGAAATTATCACCGGTGTCGTGAAGAAGGTGAACCGTGATAATATTTCGCTTGAAGTCAGACCCATCGATGGTTCTAACACCAGTGCAGAAGCGGTAATTGGCCGTGAAGATATGCTGCCTCGTGAAAACTTCCGCCCTGGCGACCGTATTCGTGGCGTACTGTACTCTGTTCGTCCTGAAGCTCGCGGTGCTCAACTGTTTGTCAGCCGTTCCCGCCCGGAAATGCTGGTTGAACTCTTCCGCATTGAAGTGCCAGAAATCGGTGAAGAAGTTATCGAGATTAAGGCCGCGGCCCGCGATCCGGGTTCACGTGCGAAAATTGCAGTGAAGACGAATGACAAGCGTATCGATCCTGTCGGTGCTTGTGTTGGTATGCGCGGTGCACGTGTGCAGGCCGTCTCCAGTGAACTGGGCGGCGAGCGTATTGATATCATTCTGTGGGATGACAATCCTGCGCAGTTTGTGATCAATGCAATGGCACCTGCCGATGTAGTATCGATCGTGGTTGATGAAGATACCTGCACGATGGATATCGCCGTTGAGTCGAGCAATTTGGCTCAGGCGATTGGTCGCAACGGGCAGAACGTACGTCTGGCTTCTCAACTGTTGAAACAGCATCGTTCAGACGACCGTTGGGAACTGAACGTGATGACAGTGGAAGATCTTCAAGCCAAGCATCAGGCCGAAGCACATGCCGCAATCGACGTCTTTACCAAGCACCTTGATATCGATGAAGAGTTTGCCACTGTGCTGGTTGAAGAAGGTTTCTCCTCACTTGAAGAACTGGCCTACGTTCCAATCAAGGAACTGTTGGCTATTGAAGGCCTTGATGAAGAAACCGTTGAAGCATTGCGTGAGCGTGCTAAAGCTGCATTAACAACGCTGGCACTGGCGCATGAAGAAAGCCTTGGTGACGGTCAACCTGCTGAAGACTTGCTTAGCTTGCCTGGGCTGTCGCGTGAGTTGGCGTTCAAGCTTGCTGCGATCGGTGTTTGTACGCTGGAAGATCTTGCTGAACAGGGTGTTGACGACCTGACAGATATTGAAGAGCTCAATGATGAGCAAGCGGGCGAACTGATTATGGCCGCACGTAATATCTGTTGGTTTGGCGACGACAACGAATAACGAACTGTAGCAGGAAAGGAACAGCATGACAGATGTAACCGTAAAATCGCTGGCCGCAGAGATTCAAACTCCGGTTGACCGCCTGGTACAGCAGTTTGCTGATGCGGGAATGACCAAGTCTGCATCGGACTCTGTGACCCAGCATGAAAAAGAAACGTTATTAGCGCATCTGAACCGCGATCGCGGTAATGCGCCGAGTAAATTGACGCTGCAACGCAAAACGCGCAGCACGTTAAATGTCCCTAGCACTGGCGGTAAAAGTAAGTCGGTGCAGATTGAAGTCCGCAAGACACGCACTTATGTAAAACGCGATCCAATTGATGCCCAACAGGCTGAAGAGGAAGAGCAGGCACGGCGTGAAGCGGAAGAACAGGCACAACGTGCCGCTGAAGAGCAGGCTAAACGCGAGGCCGATCTGCGCGAAGCCGCTGAGAAAGCGAAGCGTGCTGCCGACGAGCAAGCCAAACGTGAAGCCGCTGAAAAAGCTAAGCGTGATGTAGCGGAAAAAGAAAAAGTGACGAACCAACAAAACGAAAATATGACCAAGCCGGCTCAGTCTGAGAAAGCGAAACGCGAAGCGGAAGCTGCTGAACTTAAGCGTAAAGCAGAAGAAACTGCACGTCTTAAAGTTGAAGAAGAAGCCCGTCGTATTGCTGAAGAAGCCCGTCGTATGGCTGAAGAAAATGCCGGACGTTGGGAAGCGGAAAGCGCTAAACCTGAAGAATCTGCCGATTATCATGTGACGACGTCTCATCATGCCCGCGAAGCGGAAGATGAAAACGACCGTCAGGTTGAAGGTGAACGCCGTAGCCGCACTCGTGCTGCTAAAGTCACCAAGCAGAAGAAAGGCAATCGCCAGTCTGAATCCAAAGCTGACCGTGAAGAAGCGCGTGCTGTTACCCGTGGTGGTAAAGGTAAGCGTAAGCCAAGTTCATTGCAGCAGAGCTTCAATAAGCCTGCTCAGGCGGTTAACCGTGATGTCGTGATTGGTGAAACGGTTACCGTTGCTGAGCTGGCTAACAAAATGGCAGTTAAAGGCTCTCAGGTCATCAAAACGATGATGAAACTGGGTGCGATGGCAACCATCAACCAGGTCATCGACCAGGAAACTGCGCAACTCGTCGCGGAAGAGATGGGCCATAAAGTTATCCTGCGTCGTGAAAACGAGCTGGAAGAAGCGGTAATGAGCGACCGTGATATGGGTGTTGCGGCAGAATCCCGCGCGCCGGTCGTGACCATCATGGGTCACGTTGACCACGGTAAAACCTCCCTGCTTGACTATATCCGTTCAACTAAAGTAGCAGCAGGCGAAGCGGGTGGTATTACCCAGCACATCGGTGCTTATCACGTTGAAACCGACAACGGTATGATTACGTTCCTGGATACACCGGGACACGCCGCGTTTACCGCAATGCGTGCTCGTGGTGCTCAGGCTACGGATATCGTGGTACTGGTTGTTGCGGCGGATGACGGCGTGATGCCTCAGACAATCGAAGCTATTCAGCATGCGAAAGCTGCGCAGGTTCCGGTTGTTGTCGCTGTAAACAAAATCGATAAACCTGATGCTGATCCAGACCGTGTGAAAACCGAGCTGTCTCAGTACGGTATCATGCCAGAAGAGTGGGGTGGTGAATCTCAGTTTGTCCACGTATCTGCTAAAGCTGGTACGGGTATCGATGAACTGTTGGATGCGATTCTGTTGCAGGCCGAAGTTCTCGAACTGAAAGCCGTTCGCAGCGGCATGGCAAACGGTGTAGTGATCGAATCCTTCCTGGATAAAGGTCGTGGCCCGGTTGCAACTGTACTGGTACGTGAAGGTACGCTGAATAAAGGCGACATCGTTCTGTGCGGCTTTGAATATGGCCGTGTCCGTGCGATGCGTGATGAGTTAGGCCGCGAAATCGCGTCAGCGGGTCCTTCTATTCCTGTAGAAATTCTCGGTATGTCCGGTGTGCCTGCCGCAGGTGATGAAGCTACGGTTGTTCGTGACGAGAAGAAAGCGCGTGAAGTTGCCTTGTATCGTCAGGGTAAATTCCGCGAAGTCAAACTGGCTCGTCAGCAGAAATCTAAACTGGAAAACATGTTCGCCAACATGACAGAAGGTGAAGTTTCTGAGCTGAACATCGTTCTGAAATCTGACGTTCAGGGTTCTTGCGAAGCGATTTCCGATTCACTGCAAAAACTGTCTACTGATGAAGTGAAAGTGAAGATCGTCGGTTCTGGTGTGGGCGGTATCACAGAAACTGACGCCACGCTGGCAGCCGCATCGAATGCGATTATCCTTGGCTTTAACGTTCGTGCAGATGCATCAGCTCGCCGCGTAGTTGAAGCGGAAAGCCTGGATCTGCGTTATTACTCCGTCATCTATGATTTGATCGACGAAGTGAAACAGGCGATGAGCGGTATGCTGGCGCCGGAATATAAGCAAGAGATCATCGGTCTGGCCGAAGTGCGTGACGTCTTTAAATCACCGAAATTTGGCGCTATCGCTGGCTGTATGGTGACTGAAGGTATCGTTAAGCGTCACAACAAGATCCGTGTATTGCGTGACAACGTGGTTATCTATGAAGGCGAGCTGGAATCTCTGCGCCGCTTCAAAGATGACGTTAACGAAGTCCGTAACGGCATGGAATGTGGTATCGGCGTGAAGAACTACAACGACGTTCGCCCAGGCGATATGATCGAAGTCTTTGAAACGATCGAGATCAAACGTACGATCGCGTAATCCGTTTTCAGCGACGACGTAAGTGATTCGTAAGGGGGGCCTAGTGCCCCCCGATTTTTACTGGAGGATTTATCATGGCAAAAGAATTCAGCCGCACCCAGCGCGTTGCGCAGGAAATGCAAAAAGAAATCGCCATTATCATTCAACGTGAAGTGAAAGATCCGCGCATCGGCATGGCGACCGTATCCGGTGTGGAAGTTTCTCGCGATCTGGCGTACGCCAAGGTTTTTGTGACCTTCCTGAATGATAACGAGCCAGAGCAAGTTAAAATAGCGGTTAAAGCACTGCAAGATGCGTCTGGTTTTATCCGTATGATGATCGGCAAGGCAATGCGCCTGCGCGTTGTTCCAGAATTGACGTTCTCCTATGACAACTCATTGGTTGAAGGGATGAGAATGTCCAATCTGGTGACCAATGTGGTTAGAAACGATACGGAACGTCGTTCTGTTACGGGCGAAGATCAGGAGGATTAATGAGTCGTCCTCGTCGCCGTGGCCGTGATGTACACGGCGTATTGTTGTTAGATAAGCCGCAGGGCGTGTCGTCTAATGATGTTTTACAGAAGGTAAAACGGATTTTTAACGCTAACAGAGCGGGCCATACGGGTGCGTTGGATCCATTAGCAACCGGTATGCTGCCGATTTGTCTTGGGGAAGCGACGAAGTTTTCTCAGTATTTGCTGGATTCTGATAAACGTTATCGTGTCATTGCTCGCCTTGGGCAACGAACCGATACTTCTGATGCTGATGGTAACGTGATTGAAGAACGTGCTATTGGTTTTTCTGCTGAGAATCTGGAACAGGCGCTTGAGAGCTTTCGTGGCACCACGCAGCAAGTACCATCCATGTATTCGGCGCTGAAATATCAGGGGCGTAAGCTGTATGAGTATGCACGTCAGGGACTGACGGTTCCGCGTGAAGCGCGTGAAATCACCGTTTACGAACTTCAGTTCATTCGCTGGGAAGGTGATGAGCTGGAACTGGAGATTCACTGCTCGAAAGGGACGTACATCCGTACCATTATTGACGATCTGGGTGAACAACTGGGCTGTGGCGCGCATGTGATTTACCTGCGCCGCTTGCAGGTTGCCACATATCCTACTGAAAGAATGGTGACGCTGGAGCAGCTAGCGGCCTTGGCCGAGCAGGCTCAGACGCAAGAAAACTCGCTTTCTCTGAGCCTTGATCCGCTGCTCATGCCGATGGAAAGCCCGGTTATTGATTTTCCTGAAGTAAATTTGACGCCCGTTGTCGCAGGTTATTTGAAACTGGGGCAGGCGGTTCAGGCAGCAAATGCGCCGTTGAACGGCATGGTGAGAATCACCGAAGGTGATGAGCACAAATTTATCGGAATGGGTGAAATTGACGGCGATGGGCGCGTTGCACCACGGCGTTTGGTTGTTGAGTTTCCGATGTAAACCCGTCCGTTGCTGCCTTGCTATCGCAGAACGCTGAGGGTAGAATAGCGCGGCTTGACTATTGGGTGGCTGAATTAGAGATCGGCGCCTGTTTTTTTATCTATAATGTTTGGAGTATTACAATGTCTCTAAGTGTTGAAGCTAAAGCTAAAATCGTAGCAGACTTCGGTCGTGGCACTAACGATAGTGGTTCTACTGAAGTTCAGGTTGCTTTGCTGACTGCGCAGATCAACCATCTGCAAGGCCACTTTTCTGAGCACAAAAAAGATCACCACAGCCGTCGTGGTCTGCTGCGTATGGTTTCTCAGCGTCGTAAGCTGCTGGACTACCTGAAGCGTAAAGATGTAGCACGTTACACCAGTCTGATCGAGCGTCTGGGTCTGCGTCGCTAAGTCTTCTGAGTTTCAGTGGGAAGGGGCCTCTTTTGGCCCCTTTCTTCTAGGAAGCGTTAGCAAAACAGAGTAGTGTATTGTTGTTAAATATGATCTTTCATTACAGAGGTTCGCGCGGCTAATGAGAGGCTTTATCTGCATAAGCAAGATAAGGGTTGTCATTAGTCGTGAGGATGTAGTGTAAAGGTCGGGAGTTCACTGGTGCGTTTATCTAGAATACGTGTAACGCGCCCCAGCTAAGGATATTATTTTGCTGAATCCGATCGTTCGTAAGTTTCAATATGGTCAGCATACCGTCACATTAGAGACGGGTATGATGGCACGCCAGGCTACCGCCGCTGTAATGGTAAGCATGGATGACACAGCGGTATTCGTTACCGTTGTCGGCGCTAAAAACGCTAAGCCCGGCCAAAGTTTCTTCCCGTTGACGGTTAACTATCAGGAGCGTACCTACGCTGCTGGACGTTTCCCTGGTGGTTTTTTCCGCCGTGAAGGTCGTCCAAGCGAAGGCGAAACGCTGATTTCTCGTCTGATTGACCGTCCGATTCGCCCTCTGTTCCCAGAAGGCTTCCTGAATGAAGTTCAGGTTATTGCCACTGTGGTTTCCGTTAACCCACAAGTTAACCCTGACATCGTTGCCATGATTGGTGCCTCTGCGGCGCTGAGTCTGTCTGGTATTCCGTTCAGCGGCCCTATCGGTGCTGCTCGCGTTGGTTACCTGAATGACCAGTATGTTCTGAACCCAACGACAGATGAGCTGAAAGAAAGCCGTTTGGATCTGGTTGTTGCTGGTACAGAAGGCGCGGTTCTGATGGTGGAATCCGAAGCTGAACTGCTGAGTGAAGATCAGATGCTGGGTGCGGTGGTGTTTGGCCACGACCAACAGCAGATCGTTATCGAAAACATCAACTCACTGGTTGCAGAAGCTGGCAAACCGAAGTGGGAATGGCATGCGCCAGAAGTTAATGTTTCCTTAGAACAGCGTGTACAGGCTCTGTCGGAAGCACGTTTGGGTGACGCTTATCGTATCACCGAAAAACAAGAGCGTTATGCACAGGTTGACGTCATCAAATCTGACGTTGTTGCTGCGCTGCAAGCCGAAGATGAAACGCTGAATGCCGGTGAGATTCAGGAAATCCTGGGTAACATCGAGAAAAACGTTGTGCGTAGCCGCGTACTGGCTGGCGAACCGCGTATTGATGGCCGTGAAAAAGACATGATTCGTGGTCTGGATGTGCGCACTGGCGTGCTGCCGCGTACCCACGGTTCTGCACTGTTCACCCGTGGTGAAACGCAGGCGTTGGTAACGGCAACGCTGGGTACTGAGCGTGACGCGCAGACCATCGACGAACTGACCGGTGAACGTACCGATCGCTTCCTGCTGCACTACAACTTCCCTCCGTACTCTGTCGGTGAAACCGGTATGGTTGGCTCGCCTAAACGTCGTGAAATTGGTCACGGTCGTCTGGCTAAGCGCGGCGTGCTGGCAGTTATGCCGAAGGCGAACGAATTCCCGTACACCGTGCGTGTGGTATCTGAAATCACGGAATCTAACGGTTCTTCTTCCATGGCGTCTGTCTGCGGTGCTTCTCTGGCACTGATGGATGCGGGTGTGCCAATCAAATCAGCCGTTGCGGGTATCGCGATGGGTCTGGTGAAAGAAGGCGACAACTTTGTTGTTCTGTCCGACATTCTGGGTGACGAAGACCACCTGGGCGATATGGACTTTAAAGTTGCTGGTAGCCGTGAAGGTATTACCGCGCTGCAAATGGATATCAAGATCGAAGGGATTACCCGTGAGATCATGCAGGTTGCTTTGAATCAGGCCAAAGGTGCACGTTTGCACATTCTGGGTGTGATGGAACAGGCAATCAGCACGCCGCGTGGCGACATCTCCGAATTCGCACCGCGTATTCACACCATCAAAATCAGTACCGATAAGATCAAAGATGTGATCGGTAAAGGTGGTTCTGTGATTCGTGCGCTGACCGAAGAGACGGGCACCACCATTGAAATCGAAGACGATGGTACTGTGAAGATCGCTTCAACCGATGGCGAAAAAGCGAAACACGCGATTCGTCGTATTGAAGAGATCACTGCCGAAATTGAAGTTGGCCGAGTGTATCAGGGTAAAGTTACCCGCATCGTTGATTTTGGTGCTTTCGTCGCTATCGGCGGCGGCAAAGAAGGCCTGGTACATATTTCTCAGATCGCCGATAAGCGCGTAGAGAAAGTAACTGACTACCTGCAAATGGGTCAGGAAGTGCCGGTCAAGGTTCTGGAAGTTGATCGCCAGGGCCGCGTGCGCTTAAGCATCAAAGAAGCAAATGCACAAACTCAGGAAGCGGCAGCACCGTCTTCTGAGGAATAACGACTGTTAGAAAACGGTCTTATGGCACCTTGCCTGATTATGGCAAGGTGCTGTGTGTATCGTAAGGGTATGGATGTCCTTGCGTTGAGCGGTCCGGGACAGGATGTTCATCCAATGTTTGTCTTCGGGAGTGGGAAATGAAGCCTTTCTTGCGCTGGTGTTATGTTGCAACAGCACTCATGCTGGCAGGATGCAGCAACACGGATTGGCGTAAAGACGCAGTATTGGCGATTCCGTTACAGCCGACTTTACAGCAGGAAGTGATTCTGGCACGCATGGAACAAATCCTTGCAAGCCGGGCATTAACCGATGATGAGCGAGCACAGCTATTATATGAGCGCGGAGTGCTGTATGATAGTCTCGGGTTACGGGCATTAGCGCGGAATGATTTTTCACAAGCGTTGACGATCCGCCCTGATATTCCAGAAGTTTTTAACTATTTGGGTATCTATTTAACGCAGGCAGGCAATTTTGATGCTGCCTATGAAGCGTTTGATTCTGTACTAGAGCTTGATCCAACTTACAATTATGCGCGTTTAAACCGTGGCATCGCTTTGTATTATGGCGGTCGCTATCTGTTAGCGCAGGATGATCTGCTGGCGTTTTATCGAGACGATCCGAATGATCCTTTCCGTTCGTTATGGCTGTATCTTGTGGAGAGAGAAATCAATCCAGAGACGGCCAAAATTGCGTTGAAAAAACGCTATGACGACGCCAAGAAAGGGCCTTGGGGATGGAATATTGTCGAATTCTACCTGGGCAGTATCAGTGAAAAGACACTGATGCAGCGTTTACAGGAAGAAGCTACGGATAACACTTCGCTCGCTGAGCATCTCAGTGAAACTGACTTCTATTTAGGTAAGCATTACCTAAGTCTGGGGGACAAGAACACCGCTTTGGCGCTGTTCAAGCTGACGGTTGCCAACAACGTCCACAACTTTGTTGAGCACCGCTATGCATTGTTGGAATTGGCGCTATTAGGCCAAGAGCAAGACGACCTATCAGGATCGGACCAGCAATAGCTGACGAACACTTAATCAGCCTGAAAAACTTCGGTTATCACCTTAACGGGTGAGGGCTTTTTTGTTCGCTTTTTAATCCAATTTGAGCCGGTTCACACTTTTCAATGAAAATGACTGAAAATTTTCACGACGAGTTATGTAGACTGGCCGCCATGTTTAATGAGGCACGTGTACATGACTGATTTAGTAACTTCTTTTGCCGATTTGGGGCTGAACACCTCTATCCTTAATGCCCTGACTGATTTGGGCTATGAAAAACCGTCTCCGATTCAGGCGGAATGTATTCCTCACCTGCTGAATGGTCGCGATGTGCTGGGTATGGCACAGACCGGTAGCGGTAAAACAGCAGCGTTCTCTCTGCCATTACTGAATAATCTGAAGCCTGAGCTGAAAGCACCACAGATTCTGGTGCTGGCACCGACCCGCGAACTGGCGGTGCAGGTAGCAGAGGCCTGCAATGATTTCTCCAAACATATGCACGGCGTGAACGTCGTTGCACTGTACGGCGGACAACGCTATGACGTGCAGCTGCGCGCTTTGCGTGGTGGAGCACAGATCGTTGTTGGTACGCCAGGTCGTCTGCTGGACCACCTGAAGCGCGGTACGCTGGATCTGTCCAACCTGAGCGGTCTGGTTCTGGACGAAGCTGATGAAATGCTGCGTATGGGCTTCATCGAAGATGTTGAAAACATCATGGCTCAGATCCCTGCTGAGCATCAGACTGCGCTGTTCTCTGCGACCATGCCTGAAGCGATTCGCCGCATTACGCGCCGTTTCATGAAAGATCCGCAAGAAGTTCGCATCCAATCAAGCGTGACGACGCGTCCAGACATCAGCCAGAGCTACTGGACGGTGCAGGGCATGCGTAAAAATGAAGCGCTGGTTCGCTTCCTGGAAGCGGAAGATTTTGACGCGGCGATTATTTTCGTTCGTACCAAGAATGCGACGTTGGAAGTGGCTGAAGCCCTGGAACGTAGCGGTTATAACAGTGCTGCGCTGAACGGTGACATGAACCAGGCGCTGCGTGAGCAAACGCTGGAGCGTCTGAAAGATGGTCGTCTTGATATCCTGATCGCCACCGACGTTGCGGCACGTGGTCTGGACGTTGAACGTATCAGCCTGGTCGTGAACTACGATATTCCGATGGATGCCGAGTCTTACGTCCACCGTATTGGCCGTACTGGCCGTGCTGGTCGTGCGGGTCGCGCACTGCTGTTTGTTGAAAACCGTGAGCGCCGCCTGCTGCGTAACGTTGAGCGCACCATGAAGCTGACGATTCCTGAAGTGGAATTGCCAAACGCAGAACTGCTGGGTCAACGCCGTCTGGCTAAATTTGCTGCGAAAGTACAGCAACAGCTGGAAAGCAGCGATCTGGACATGTACCGTGCGCTGCTGACGAAACTGCAACCGCAGGAAGAGCTGGATGTTGAAACGCTGGCTGCCGCACTGCTGAAAATGGCACAGGGCGAACGTCCTCTGATTCTGCCGCCAGATCCGGCATTCCGTCCTCGCCGTGAATTCCGCGATCGCGATGAGTCTCGTGGTGATTCACGTGGCGATCGTCGCCGCGATCCACGTGATTCTCGCGAAAGCCGTGACGGTGACCGTCCGCAACGCCGTGAGCGTCGTGATGCTGGTGAGATGGAACTGTATCGTATCGAAGTGGGTCGTGATGACGGCGTTGAAGTTCGTCATATTGTTGGTGCTATCGCTAACGAAGGGGATATCAGCAGTCGTTACATCGGTAACATCAAGCTGTTCGGGTCCCACTCAACGATCGAACTGCCGAAAGGTATGCCGGGCGATCTGTTATCACACTTTACCCGCACGCGTATTCTGAACAAACCAATGAATATGCAATTGCTGGGTGATGCAGTAGCACAGCCAGAACGTCGTGGCGGTGGCCGTCCTGGTGGCGAACGTCGTGATGGCGCAGCACCACGTCGCTCTTTCGGCGGTGGTGAACGCCGTGAAGGTAATGGTAACGGCGGTGAGCGTCGTGAACGTTCTTTCAACCGTGATAACCGTGACGGTGCTTCGCGCGCTCCACGTCGTCGTCCTGCTGACGCGTAAGCTGCAATACAGTTTGTTTTAATTCGAACTGTTTCAACGAAATAAGCTGCAATGCAAAACGACCCGTTCAGGGTCGTTTTTTTTGGTCACAACAAATCTATCGGGGCTCTAAATATTTCGTGTTATAGCGTCTGCCGTACATCCATCGCGATTTCAAAAGATTGTAAACGTGCCTGATGGTCAAAGATTTGGCCATTGATCATCACTTCATCTGCCTGCGTTTCACGTAAAAGGCTCTGCAACCCATGACGGACTTTTGTGCGATCGCCGACAATCGACAGCCGCAGTGCTTGCTCCGCGCCAAATTGTTCAACGGGAGATCCAACCGTATCGATATTTTCCACCGGTGCGGGCAGCGGGCCCGGCGTGCCACGGCGCAGGTTGATGAATTGTTGCTGCATTGACGTGAAGAGGAAGCGCGCATCCCGATCGCTATCGGCCGCAACCACATTGACACAAACCATCGCATAGGGTTTAGCGTGAGTGGCTGAAGGGACAAAGTTTTCGCGGTACAGGCGGAATGCTTCTAGCAGCATATCCGGTGCGAAATGGGCAGCGAAGGCAAAAGGCAGCCCCAGTCTCGCGGCTAGCTGCGCGCTATACAGGCTCGATCCCAATAGCCAGATAGGAACATTTAGACCCTGTCCGGGGACAGCCTGCACTGCCTGACCCGGTTGTGCATCAGCGAAATAGCGCTGCAATTCCTGTACATCGCGTGGGAAATCGTCGATATCGGCATTAAGGTGACGGCGAAGTGCCATCATGGTGCGTTGATCTGTGCCGGGAGCACGGCCTAATCCCAAATCGATACGGCCGGGATACAGCGATTCCAACGTACCGAACTGCTCGGCGATGACGAGCGGTGAGTGATTCGGCAACATTACACCACCGGAACCGAGACGGATGCGCTGCGTACCGGAGGCAAGATAGCCAAGTAGCACTGATGTCGCCGCACTGGCGATACCGGTCATGCTGTGGTGTTCTGCCAGCCAATAGCGGTGATAGCCCCATTTTTCTGTATGTTGCGCCAGATCCAGCGAGCGATGGAAGGCGTCACGCGCTGTCGCGCCTTGTGGAATCGGTGCCAGATCGAGGACGGAAAACACAGCGGATTGAGAAGATGTGGACATAATATGGCTCACTTTGTTGTTCACTGACTCCACTTGTTTAGTGGATGCTAACGCCGTCAGTCAATGATGAAAGTCAGAGCAGTATGAGGGAATGTCGCAGCACTGCGTAATTCAAAAGATGCGTTTATATTCGTCATACTTCACGTTGCATGTGCGTTGGTATTGTGTCGCTACCCGAATCACTCACTTAGATAAGCCCATTGGGATGCCTCTGCTAGCCGCCTGCCTGAAACTTGAGTTATTTAGAATAGATGGAAAGGGCGGCTGGCCGCCCTAATAGTATGGGCGTTATTGAACGAGTTCCAGGCCAGCGACACGACGCCAGTAGCCGTTACAATCGGCCTGATTCTCCAGCGTTAATGGCCTATTGCCTTGCTCGTTGGCGCGGAATTTATCCAGCATCGCCGGAGTGGTGATATCGTTTGGAGACAGCCGGACAATATCGACCAAATCCTGCATTGATGTCAGCTCGTTGCCGAGGTTGTAGCAGTAGCCGCTTTGTGTCTGGATGCCATTGAGGACAAAGACCTGCTGGTTCTCCTGCGACAACATTTTTCTGCCTTGCGGATAGCTGAGGCAGCAGGTTTCACATTCATCTTTTGGCCGATCTTCTGAACGAGCGGTGAAGCAGCGTGCGGAGTAGGCTAATGGCAGGTGGCCGTAGCTGAGTACTTCCACTTCAAACTGATGGCGAAAGCCAAGCTCTTCGCATTGGTTTAGCAGGTTTTGCAGCCAGTCACGAGATAGCTCAACCGGCATACACCAGCGTACCATCCCTTGCTTGTGCAGCACTCGCAGGGTGTAGGCGTTATAGCAATTGAGCGCGTGTCCGGCGACAAATGGCAGATTGCGTTCAGCAGCGATGTTAACTGCGCCCAGATCGTTAGCTTCCAGCAAGAATTCGCCGTTCTCCACATAGCGTTTTAGCTCCGTGAGTTCAGACGGAGCCTGTAAGAGCGCCAGTGTAGAGATCACCACCTGTTTGCCGCTACTGGCAACCTCACGAGCAACGTTGAACCAGTCCGTCACTTTCATTATACGGCGCTTGCTGCACACCGTTTCGCCGAGATAAACGATATCGGCACTGCTGTTCACCGCGGCCTGATAAAACGCCTCGACGTCTTCTTTCGGCCAATAGTAGAGGATATTCCCTAATGCGTATTTCATGTGTTCTCCTGCTACTGCCATTTGCGATGATACGCACCGAGTGTGGTCTGCGTGCCTTCTGCCACTGCGCCTAACGCATCCATCCAGGACTGAGTGGGTACGAATGTCTCAGGATTGGCGCGGCAGCGATCGATAGCCTGCCGCCACACCTGCGTAATCTGGCTGACGTAAGCCGGGCTGCGCTGGCGACCCTCTATTTTTACGGAGGCAATATTGGCAGCCATCAACTCAGGCAGAAGCTCCAGCGTATTCAGGCTGGTGGGTTCTTCCAGTGCATGGTAGCGCTGCCCATCGACCAAATAGCGGCCTTTACACAACGTAGGGTAACCGGCGTTTTCATCGTCCTGATAGCGGTCGATCAGGATATTGTTCAGTCGCGATTCCATGCCGTTTTCCGTCTGCTGCCAGCGTACAAACCGTGCAGGCGAGCAAGCACCTACGGTGTTCGGCGATTCACCCGTCAGATAAGAAGAGAGATAACAACGTCCTTCCGCCATGATGCACAGGCTACCGAAGGCGAAAACCTCGAGCGGTACCGGGCTGGTGCGAGCGATTTGCTTCACCTGATGAATGGACAGCACGCGCGGCAGCACGATGCGTGAGACATCGAAATGGCGATGATAGAAACGGATCGCTTCGGTGTTTGTTGCGGAAGCCTGAACCGACACGTGGCGTTCGATGTTGGGATAGCGTTCGGCGGCATATTCCAGCATGGCGAGATCGGCGAGGATCAGCACATCGGCACCGATCTGTGCTGCCATATCCACGGCGCGTTGCCAGCGCTGATAGCCATCCGGGTGCGCAAACGTATTGATGGCGATATGCAGCTTACGCCGGTGGCGATGCACGTACTCACGTGCTTCCTGTAGTTTCTTATCAGTAAAGTTCAACCCGGCAAAATGACGTGCGTTGGTGTCATCTTTTAGGCCGATATAGACCGCATCTGCGCCATTATCGATAGCAGCTTTCAGTGCTGGCAGGTTACCAGCGGGACAAAGCAGTTCCATACACAATCCTTCATTAATCCCTTCGGGGCCGTAGCGGGCCGGTGCGATCAATGATGTTCAGACTGATAATAGCTACTATGACAGGCACCTAGCCTGTCCCCTTTGCGGGCTGTCGCAAGCAATTATTTTTCAGTCGATGAATGTTGTTAACGATTGGGAATCTTAATTAACCCATCAGGTAAGGACTTTGATTTAAGGCAGTTTATGGTGCTAATCGTCGCACAAGGACAAAATCTGTTGGGCATAATCGGATAAGCGACTAAATTATTGACATAGACCTCTGCCACTTGCGGTGGATGTGGCAAAATGTTTGCAGATTATCTGAACAGTCAGATTGCTTTAAGAGGAGTACGCCAGTGTTGGAAAAACTACGAGCGCAGATTGTGCGTCAGGGGCCGAGCTTATTAGGTAAGCCACTCAAGTTCACCCCCTTTGCGCTACAGCGTCAGGTTTTGGAACAGATGTTGGGCTGGCAGTTCCGTCAGGCGCTGGAAGAGGGCGATCTGGCATTTCTCGAAAGCCGCTGGCTGAAAATTGAGGTGCGTGATGTCGGCTTGCAGTGGTTTATGACGCTGCGTGAGGGGCGCTTGGTGGTGAGCCATGATGAGACGCCGGATGTCAGCTTCAGCGCGGATGCAAATGATCTGATTTTGATCGCCGCACGCAAAGAGGATCCTGATACGTTGTTTTTCCAACGTCGTCTACGCATTGAGGGCGATACCGAATTAGGTTTGTATGTGAAGAACCTGATGGATGCCATTGAGCTGGAAGCCATGCCTGCGCCGCTGCGTATTGGCCTGTTGCAACTGGCGAACTTTGTTGAGGCCGGTTTACAGGAGGGCGTAGTGCAAACAACGAATCACGCGCCAGTATCATGCTAGTTCGGGTGGAAATTCCCGTCGATGCCGCAGGGATCGACAGCTTATTGCGCCGTTCTTTTCCTACGGGAGCAGAAGCAGATTTGGTGCATCAACTGCGTGAAGACGGCTTATTGACGCTTGGCGTTGTGGCAACTGACGATGAAGGTGGTGTGGTGGGCTATGCTGCATTCAGCCCGGTGCTGATCGAAGGTGAGGATCGGCAGTGGGTCGCACTTGCGCCGTTGGCGGTAGATGAAAGTCTGCGTCGACAAGGTGTAGGGGAGAATCTGGTCTACGAAGGGTTGGATGCGCTGAATGAATTTAGCTACACCGCTGTCGTTGTACTGGGTGAACCTGCGTACTACTCTCGCTTTGGTTTCGTTCCCGCTACAGAGCACCAGCTGCATTGTCGTTGGCCAGACAGCGAATCGACTTTTCAGGTCTATCCATTGGCGGACAATCAGGTTGCTGGTGAAGATTCGCCTGAAGGCGAAAGCGGATTTGAAGAGGCGATCGGGTTGGTTGAATATGCCGAGCCGTTTAAGCGCTTTCTCTAACCGATAGTGTATCAATACAAAGCATCTGAGGCTGGTCCTGTACCAGCCTTTCTTTTTGGCTTTTGCTCAACTGCTTAATGCGATATTCCAGCTTGAGTGCGTTTGAACGATCGCCTGCCAGACAGTGAAACACCAGCGTCAGCTCCCCTTTCCCACGCAGTGCTTTTGCCCCTTTTCCTGCTTGATGTTGATTCAGGCGGCGGCTGACATCCGTCGTGATACCCGTGTACAGCGCCCCGGTGACCGTACGCAGCATGTACAGATACCATTGAGAATGTTCGACGTGTTCAGTCATCGCGTTGTCTGTGGATTATTGTTTGAAAAAGTGGCTCGGCACAGCTAAACATAAATAGCACCTCACTCCAATCGTATTTAAAACAATTAGCATTTCAAAGAACCAATACTACATCACATCAAGAGTCGTTACTCACCATGTGCATTTCTTTTACCGATAGGGAAAAACGTATGACATTGAAACGATATATGCCGCCAGCGTTGGCCGTAGCGTTCTCTTCTTGCTTCCTTTCATTGGGCTATGCCGCGGAACTGGCTGAGAAGGATCGGGAAACAATAGTTAATGCCGTCGCGAGTTATTCTAATCAGATGACAACCGTTGCTCAGCAGATATGGTCAAAGCCCGAACTGGGCTATTTGGAAACCAACACGTCCAGACTGCTACAGGAAGAACTGAAAGCCGCTGGGTTCAGTGTTGAAACGGGTGTCGCGGGGATTCCAACCGCATTTGTAGCGACGGCGGGGAAATCCGACGGGCCGGTTATTGGTATTCTGGCCGAGATGGATGCGCTACCGGGCTTCTCCCAGGCCGCTACGCCGGAGCGTTCTCCAGTGGATGGTATTGAGGCGGGACATGCCTGCGGGCATCACCTGTTTGGTGCGGGGTCGGTTGGTGCTGCGATTGCGCTGAAACAGTGGCTGGATGCGACGGGTAAACCTGGTCAAATTCGAGTCTATGGCACGCCAGCTGAAGAAGGGGGTTCCGGTAAAGTCTATATGACACGGGAAGGGCTGTTTAAGGATGTTGATGTGATGCTGCACTGGCATCCCGGCGATGAGAACTCCGCCTCGCAAGATTATTCTCTGGCGAACGTGAACGGTAAATTCCGTTTCTATGGTCGTTCTGCTCATGCCGCGATAGCGCCAGACAAGGGGCGTTCGGCGTTGGACGGCGTGGAAGCACTGAATTTTATGGTGAACGCGATGCGTGAACATGTGCCGCAGGAAACGCGTATTCACTATGTGATTACTGATGGCGGCAAAGCGCCGAATGTGGTGCCAGATTTCGCTGAAGTGTATTACTACGTGCGCCACCCCGATCCCGCCGTGGTTGCTAGCGTGACCGATCGCATCCGCAAGGCGGCGGAAGGTGCGGCGCTGGGAACCGAAACACGGTATGAATTTGAAATTCTCGGCGGCGTGTACAGCCTGTTACCGAACAACGTGTTGGGGAAAGTGATGGATGACAGTCTCAGAAGCGTCGGTGCGCCGCAGTGGGACAAAGCGGATACGGATTTCGCCACCGCGTTACAGAAAACGTTGGATCAATCCAAACTGCCACCGCTTTCTAGTGCTGCTAGCATCGCCCCGTACCACTTTGGCGAAACGGGATACGCGTCAACCGATGTGGGTGATGTCAGTTGGGTTGTGCCGACAGTGGGCTTAGGAACCGCGACCTGGGTGCCTGGCGTACCGGCACATAGCTGGCAGGCGGTGGCATCAGGTGGTATGGCGATTGGCTATAAAGGCATGGATGTTGCGGCTAAAACGCTGGCTGTCACGGGGGCCAAGCTGCTGAGCGACCCCACATTAATTGAACAGGCAAAGGCTGAGTTCAACAAGAGTCGTGGAGAGAACTTCCATTATAAACCGTTACTGGGTGACCGAAAACCTGCTCTGGACTACCGCAAACCTGCCAAAGGGAAATAATTTTCCCGCTCTGCCGCGGTTTCCCTCTGCCCTTAGGGAGAAACCGCTATGCTTATTACATGATCTTAACCCGCGGCATCCGGTGATTTCCAACCTGCATGTTGCCCGTGGTTAGCGTCTTCTTTTTCCCGATGAAAATGGATGCTTTGGCTGACAAGGCTGTCACTGGTATTCATTGCATTAGCCTTATCTGGGGAAGTATGTGTGATTAAAATCACATATAATCATTGTCCATTGCATTTCTATTACATCAAGTGTGAATGAATGCACAAAATAGTCTGGCATGGCGTGTTCAAATATCTTATCTGTCCACGTGTATAAAGCGTTTCTTTCGATATCGTTCTTTCGGTGTTGAAACAATCACAGGATGAAGGGTAGAGGAAGGCTGACTGCGGTGAGAAGGATCTCGGTGCCGCTACAGGTTGTTTCTCCTGAGCGTTATCTTCAAGGAACCAAGTCCGCTCGCCAAACGTGCTGGTTTTGCACCAGTTAATGTTCAAGGCCAGTTAGACTGGCTGACGAGTTGGAGAGTTGTATGACCAAGCTAACCACGGCCGCGCAACGCGCGCTGGCGCTGATGGATTTAACCACGCTGAATGAGGATGATACGGATGAAAAAGTGACGGCACTCTGCCGTCAGGCGAACAGCCCGGCAGGAAAAACTGCTGCTATCTGTATCTATCCACGTTTTATCCCTCTGGCGAAAAAGATCCTGCGTGAGCAGGGTACGCCAGATATCCGCATTGCGACAGTAACCAACTTCCCGCACGGCAATAATGATATTGACGCTGCTGTTGCAGAAACCAGAGCGGCGATAGCCTACGGCGCTGATGAAGTGGATGTTGTATTCCCCTATCGAGCACTGATAGCTGGCAATTCGCAAATCGGTTTTGATCTGGTACAGGCATGTAAAGCGGTGTGTCAGGATGCCAACGTGCTGCTGAAAGTGATCATCGAGACAGGCGAGCTGAAACAAGACGCGCTGATTCGTCAGGCCAGTGAGATTGCCATTGATGCGGGGGCCGATTTTATTAAAACCTCAACCGGCAAAGTACCTGTGAATGCGACACCAGAAAGTGCGTCGATCATGCTGAAGACGATCCGCGATAAAGGTGTGGGTGGGCATGTTGGCTTTAAAGCCGCTGGCGGCGTGCGTAATGCGGAAGATGCCGCCATCTATCTGCAACTGGCGGACGATATCATGGGCGCTGAGTGGGCGGATGCACAGCATTTTCGCTTTGGCGCATCCAGTTTGCTGGCTAGCCTGCTGACGACGCTCGGCCACGAGACAGTGGCGCAACGCGGCAGCTACTAATCACGCGCACATAGTGCACTATTTATTTGTGAAAACATGTTGTTGATGACGGTATTGGTTCACAACAGCAAATGTGCTTGCAGCGATAGGTTGCTAAGCCATATCAGAATTCATCAGGAGTACAGACCTTGTTTCTGATTCAAGAAATTATTCGTAAGAAGCGTGATGGAAAAGCTCTGAGCGAAGAAGAAATCCGCTTCTTTATCAACGGTATTCGTGACAATACTGTTTCTGAAGGTCAGATCGCCGCGTTGGCGATGACCATTTACTTTCACGACATGTCGATGGATGAGCGTGTGGCGCTGACGTTGGCGATGCGTGACTCCGGCACGGTGCTGGACTGGAAGAGTCTGAACCTGAACGGCCCGCTGGTGGACAAACATTCTACTGGCGGCGTAGGGGATGTGACCTCGTTGATGCTGGGGCCAATGGTCGCCGCCTGCGGGGGATATGTGCCGATGATCTCCGGGCGTGGGCTGGGGCATACTGGTGGCACGTTAGATAAACTTGAAGCGATTCCGGGACTGGATATTTTCCCAAACGATGACGATTTTCGTCGCATCATCCAGCAGGTGGGCGTCGCGATTATTGGGCAGACCTCATCGCTGGCTCCGGCGGATAAACGCTTTTACGCCACGCGCGATATTACCGCTACGGTCGATTCGATTCCCCTGATCACCGCGTCGATTCTGGCGAAGAAGCTGGCCGAAGGGCTGGATGCGTTAGTGATGGACGTTAAAGTGGGTTCCGGGGCATTTATGCCGACCTATGAATTGTCCGAACAGCTGGCACAGGCGATTGTCGGCGTAGCGAATAACGCAGGGTGCCGTACCAGTGCTTTGCTGACTGACATGAATCAGGTGCTGGCTTCCAGCGCGGGTAATGCGCTGGAAGTGCGAGAAGCCGTGCGTTTCCTGACGGGAGAGAGCCGCAATCCACGCTTGTATGATGTTACTATGGCGCTATGTGGCGAGATGCTGCTGGCAGGCGGATTGGCAAGTTCAGCGGACGAGGCGCATTCACGTTTACAGGCCGTGTTGGATAACGGCAAAGCGGCCGATGTTTTTGGTCGCATGGTTGCCGCACAGCGTGGACCGGGCGATTTTGTTGAACACTACGATCGTTACCTGCCAGTGGCGACGTTAAGTAAGCCAGTGTTCGCGGCGCGTGAGGGCATTGTGACCGCGATGGATACCCGTGCGCTGGGCATGGCGGTGGTATCGCTGGGCGGCGGACGTCGTCAGGCCACCGATACGATCGATTACAGTGTCGGTCTGGATAGCATGATTAGCCTGGGCGAGCGCGTTGACGCGCAGCGTCCGCTGGCGGTAATCCACGCCAATACGGAAGCGCAGTGGCAGCAGGCGGCGAATGACGTCCGAGCCGCGATCCAATTGGGCGACACGGCACCAGAAAAGACCCCGATGGTCTATCGTCGGGTGAGTGCGGAAGCGTGATTGCGCAGGGTTGGCGACAGGTAACCTTGAATTGATTTTCCCCTACCGGTAGGCGGGGCGTTAGCGCATAGCTGCGCAGGAGAGAAAGAATGAAACGTGCATATATTATGGTTCTTGATTCGTTTGGGATCGGCAGCAGTGCTGATGCCGAACGTTTTGGTGATGCAGGGTCTGACACGCTTGGTCATATCGCTCAGGCATGTGCCGCGGGTACGGCGGATAAAGGGCGCAGTGGCGCACTGCATTTGCCGAACCTGAGCCGTTTGGGGCTAGGTAAAGCCGCTGAGGCCTCAACGGGGACATTCCCGGCAGGGCTGGATGAAAACGCAGACATTATCGGCGCTTACGCACATGCCAGTGAAATTTCTTCGGGTAAAGATACGCCGTCTGGCCACTGGGAAATTGCTGGTGTGCCTGTCCTGTTTGACTGGGGCTATTTTAAAGATGAAGAAAACAGTTTTCCGCAGGAACTGCTGGATACACTGGTAAAACGTGCCAATCTGCCAGGCTATCTGGGCAACTGTCACTCTTCTGGTACGGTGATTCTGGATCAGCTAGCAGAAGAGCACATGAAAACGGGCAAGCCGATTTTCTACACTTCTGCGGATTCGGTGTTCCAGATTGCTTGCCATGAAGAAACGTTCGGCCTGGATAAGCTGTACGAGCTGTGTGAAATAGCCCGCGAAGAGCTGACTGAAGGGAATTACAACATCGGGCGAGTAATCGCACGTCCGTTTATTGGCGACAAACCCGGCAGCTTCGAGCGTACCGGCAACCGTCACGATCTGGCTGTTGAACCGCCAGCGCCAACCATCCTGAAAAAGCTAGTGGATGAAAAGGGCGGTGAAGTGGTTTCCGTCGGTAAAATTGCGGATATTTATGCGCAGGTCGGTATCACGAAGAAAGTGAAGGCTACCGGCATCGATGCGCTGTTTGACGCCACGCTGAAAGAGATGGATAGCGCGGGCGACAACACGATCGTATTTACCAACTTTGTTGATTTCGACTCTGCCTACGGCCACCGCCGTGATATTCCAGGCTATGCGGCCGCGCTGGAGCTGTTTGATCGCCGTTTACCTGAGCTGATGTCACGCGTGAAAGGTGATGACATTCTGATTCTGACGGCTGACCACGGCTGTGACCCAAGCTGGCACGGCACCGATCATACTCGCGAGAACGTACCGGTGTTGATCTATGGGCCGAAAGTGAAGCCGGGGTCATACGGTCACCGTGAAACCTTCGCCGATATTGGGCAGACGGTTGCAACCTACTTTGGCTTGTCACCTATGGACTACGGCAAATCGATACTGTAAAAACACCGTTTTAGTGAAACTTGATTAATTAAGGAATAAACGCATGGCTACGCCACATATTAATGCAGAAATGGGTGATTTCGCTGACGTTGTACTGATGCCGGGCGACCCGCTGCGTGCTAAGTTCATTGCAGAAACCTTTCTGGAAAATGCCCGCGAAGTGAACAACGTGCGTGGCATGCTGGGTTTCACTGGCACGTATAAAGGCCGTAAAATTTCGGTCATGGGTCACGGTATGGGGATCCCATCCTGCTCGATCTATGCGAAAGAACTGATCACCGAATTCGGCGTGAAGAAGATCATCCGTGTGGGTTCCTGTGGTGCGGTACGTGAAGATGTTAAATTGCGCGATGTGGTGATCGGTATGGGCGCCTGTACGGATTCCAAAGTGAACCGTATGCGCTTCAAAGATCACGACTATGCGGCGATTGCCGATTTCGACATGGTGCGTAATGCCGTTGATGCGGCTAAAGCACGCGATGTTTCTGTACGCGTAGGTAACATCTTCTCTGCCGATCTGTTCTATACGCCAGACCCGCAGATGTTCGATGTGATGGAAAAATACGGCATCCTGGGTGTAGAAATGGAAGCGGCGGGTATCTACGGCGTAGCGGCTGAGTTCGGTGCGAAAGCGCTGGCAATCTGTACCGTTTCTGACCACATTCGTACTGGTGCGCAGACCACGTCAGAAGAGCGTCAAAACACGTTCAATGAGATGATCGAGATCGCGCTGGAGTCCGTTCTACTGGGCGATAACGAGTAACACCATCACAGCCCGGACATGCGCTCCGGGCTGTATTTTCCTGTTGTCCCTTCACATCCTTTCGTAAGAAGCCTGCTGGATATTCGTCTCTGGTGATGTAACCGCAAGAGCGATCGCGTGACTCTCTGCTTCCTCTTTCTCCTCTGGAGCGAGTGGTGTCAACCGTATCTGATGTGTGAAGCAAGCCAGCACGGCAGGCTGATGGCTGACTGCCAGTACGATGGTTTGTGGCAGCGCTATCCTGATTTGCTCCAATAACTGAAGTGCCGCCGCATCATCGAGCTGGCTGGTGGCTTCATCCAGACAAAGTAATGTTGGGCGCAGTAGCAGCGCACGCGCGAGTGACAAACGCTGTTGTTCGCCACCAGACAGCTCTCGGCTCCAGTTCGCCTTGTCATCCAAACGCGGAATCAGTGAGGCGAGTCCGGTTTGTTCCAACACGGTGGATAGCTGTGAGTGATCGGCTAGCTGCGCTTGCGGGTAACACAATACCTGACGCAACGTATCCTGCGGTAAATAGGCCTTTTGCGGCAAGAATAACGCTCGACCCACCGGAAAATGCCACTCTCCTTGCGATTCAGGCCACAGCCCCGCCAGCGCCCGCAGCAGGGTGGTTTTCCCACTGCCGCTAGCTGCGCTGAGCACGGCCCACTCGCCAGCCTGTAGCGTGAGCGTGAGCGGGGCGAAATAGGCTGAACCATTAGGGCGCGCTACAGATAATTCGTTGATATGCAGAACTTGCCCTTCATGGTGCGGTGCGTCTGGCGTCGGTAATTGCTGTAAGCGGTGCTGGAATTCCCACAGCCGTTCAATCGTTGAAGACCACTGAACTAGCTGACGATACGCATCGATAAACCAGCCAAAGGCATCCAGCACATAGCCGAAGGCGGATCGCGCCTGCATAATCGCTCCAAGGCTAACCTGACGGGCGAGAAACAGCGGCAGGGTAGCGAAAACGGGGATGATCAGGCTGAAACGAAAATAGCTGGTGGTAAAACTCTCCAGTCGGAATTCCCGCGCCATTAAGCGCTGCCAATTTTGCACGATGGGTAAGAAGTGTTGCCGCATTCGCTGCTGCTCGGCGTCGCTGCCCTGATAAAACGCGATTTGCTCGCTATTATCCCGTACTCGCAGCAGCGTGGCGCGGTAGTCGGCTTCTGTACGCTGGCGTTCAATATTCAGCTTGTGCAGGCGGTGCCCCAATAGGTGTGTCGCAACGCTGGCTAATGCTGCATAAGCCAGAGCAATCCATACCAGATAGCCGTGTATCGTGATGGTGTAGCCGCCCAGCATGAAGGTATGGACGCCGGAAAGCTGCCAGAGAATGGCGATGAAAGAGAAAAAGCGGGCGATATTCTTGAGTAAAGAGAGCAGGAGTTCGAGGCTTTGTTCGATCAGTAGACGAATATCTTCTGCAATACGCTGGTCGGGATTATCCAGCCCTGAATTGAGCTGGTAGTGCGCGTGATTGCGCAGCCAATCTTGTTCATACTGGCGTGTCATGGTATCGCGCCAGCGGATAATCAGCTGTTTTTTGAACCAGTTTCCGCAGATGATCACCAGCACGAACAGCAGCGTATAAGCCAGATAGCGTACAGCCATATCGTAGATTGACGCGTGCTGAAAGTAGTCGGCTAGCGCGTCGTAAAAATCCCGGCTCCAGTTATTGTATTGCACGCTGATCCACACGACGGAGAGTGTCAGGCTCATAATCAGTAACAGTAGCAGCCAGAGCAGCGCTGCTCGCGTGGTCAGCCAGAAAGGCGCGACCAGCGAATAAAAGCGTTTAAGCGTTTGCATAATCGGTTGAGCGATAGCCTGCCAGCAGACGCTGGCAGGCGAGTGCGCTTAGAAATTCCACTTCGCGGTCAGCATAAAATTACGCGGGTCGCCGTAATAGTTGTAGCCGCTGCGGTGGCGGTTGTTCAGGTTCAGGAAGTAGGTTTTATCCGTCAGGTTATTGCCCACCAGATTGAAACTCAGGTTTTTGCTGTACTGATAGCGGACATTGGCGTTAAACAGCGTGTAGCCGCCCTGAGACAGGCCAAAAGCGCGGTTTGGATAGGTTTGCGTACCCGTCTGAGCGGTCATGCCTGCACCAATCGTCCATGGGTTTAACACTCCCGGCAGATTGTAGGAGGTGTACAGTTTGAACATATGCTTTGGTGTGCGTGGGCTGAACTGTGCCGCTTTCTCACTCTCTGATGCTTCCAAATATTTACTGTTAGTCAGGGTATAACCCGTCTGAATCTGCCAGCCTTCAGCCAGTTGCCCTGTGACATCCAGTTCGACCCCTTGGCTGCGTACTTTGCCTTCAGCACTGGAACAACCGCTATTAGAATTTCGGCAAACGGAACTGTCTGCCTCGGCGCGTGCACGGTTGGACTGAATAATGCGGAACAGTGCCAGTGAAGCATTCAGATCGCCGTCAAAAAACTCCCCTTTCACGCCGGTTTCATAGTTGGTGCCAGTAATGGCAGGCAGCAGCTTATCGTCCTTATCGCGTGCACTCTGCGGTTTATAGATTTCAGCATAGCTGGCATACCAGGTGTAATTGTCGGCAAAATTCCATAGCAGGCCGCTATAAGGGACAAATTTATCGCGAACGTGCAGGCTGCTGTATTCCTTGTCGCTGGTGTTGCGCTGGTTATCGTAATAGTAGTCGTAGCTATAAGCGCTGTAGCGGCCGCCGAGGATGAGTTTCCAGTCATCGGCCAGCTCCCAGCGTGTGGTAGTAAACAGTCCGCGCTGATAAATATTATATTGTTCTCTATAACGGGAACTGTAGAGGCTAAGGTTCGACCAATCGGGTTCTGCGACTGAGTTGGGGTTCCAATTATAGATATTGGCACTGGTGGTGTTAGCAATACGGCCAATAGCGTTGTCGAAGTTCTCTTTCTGATAATCACCGCCGAACACCAGCTCATGGCTACGTCCCAATAACTCAAACGGACCACTTACACTGAGGTTATAGCCCCATTGATCGCTCTTGTTGTCATAGTGCAGCGCATTGTTTAATCGGCTGACTCCCGTAGCGGGATCGACGCCTGCCGTGCCGTTCATAATACCGATATAGCGTTCTTTAGACGTGGCTCGTGTGTAGCTGAGCGCACTTTTCAGTGTCCAGTCGTTGGTAAAGCGATGCTCGAATTCAGCAAATGGATTAATCCTTTCAAAATTAATTCGGTTCCAACTCGCCCCCAGAAACGTTGAACGCGGGAGGTGTAAGTTGCTTTTATCGGTGCCGAAAGGAACGCCATAAAGATCGGGCACTACATCGGTTTTCTGCCAGTTTATTCCGGTTGTCACGGTAGTGTCGGGTGTGATATCCCAAGCCAGTGTCCCGAACAGCACCTTACGTTCGCTGCCGACATAATCCGTAAAACTCTGTTTGTCCTGGTATACGCTGACCAGACGGCCACGCAGACTGGCATCGTCATTGAGTGGACCAGAAATATCTATCTCGCTACGGTAATTGTCCCAACTACCGATCCCTGCACTGGCAGACGCCTGAAATTCATAGGTTGGTTTTTTACGTACCAGATTGACGGTGCCGCCGGGTTCGCCACTGCCTTGTGTTAGGCCGGAAGCACCGCGCAGAACTTCGACGCGATCGTAAATCGCCAGATCGGGTGATTCACTGGTCGATTGGGAGGCGTTCATTACGCTATTTTGCGACGACTGGTTGACGCCATCTTCTTTGATGTTATCCATCGCGAACGCGCGCGATTCGTATTTCACCTGAAAGCTATTCTGATTGACCACGTTGACGCCAGTGGTTTGCTTCATGGCCTCGTCCAGTGAGGTCATATTCTGATCGTCCATGCGCTGGCGCGTCACGACACTCACTGATTGCGGTGTTTCTCGCGGTGACAAATTCAACTGTGTTGCGGTGTTC
This sequence comes from Pectobacterium zantedeschiae, assembly GCF_004137795.1. Lineage (GTDB taxonomy): Bacteria > Pseudomonadota > Gammaproteobacteria > Enterobacterales > Enterobacteriaceae > Pectobacterium > Pectobacterium zantedeschiae. The sequence goes on along the minus strand of NZ_NWTM01000001.1, from coordinate 2,793,659 downwards.
ATGCTGCGAGTGGTGTAGGACTGTGTGCCCTCGGTCACGCCGTTGCGGTTGACGCCCGCTACGACCAGCATTTCATCCCCTTGCGGTATTCTCTGTAAGCGCCAGACGCTATTAGGCTGCGGAATCACCTGAAGCCCACTTCCAGCTAGCAGCGCTGAAAACCCATCATCCACGCTGTAATTCCCTTTTAGGGACTGCCCGGTTTTTCCTGTTGCCAACTGTGCATCGCCGACCAGATAAACGCCCGACTGGGCGGCAAACTGGTTGAGTTGCTGATTAAGCGGTCCGGCAGGGATGGAATACGTTTTGGTTGCCGCAGCTGTGGTCGTTTCTGCTGCCGTTGCGGTGGAGTGTACGAACAGCGGTGCGCCGCACAGCAACAGATGAACGGCAATTGCCAGTTTGGAAGGTGTGCGCTGTGTAGAGAAAAATGGAATCAATGCCATGAAAATTCGCCTTCTGACCCAGAGTAAAAATTGGTGGTTTTACTGTGAATCGAACGACAGTGGAAAAAGGGGAACTCAAAAGAGAAAATTTTTTGTCTTTATCCCAAAAAGCGTTCTAAAAAGGTGACTGGTATGAGAACGACATCAGCGTGGTTCGACGGTTACCCACCACGGAAAACGTTGATGGATGCGGACCGGGAAGGCCTGCGCCAGCATGTTTAGCGCCATGTCGGTATCGGTTAACGGGAAGGTGCCCATCACACGTAAATCAGCGATAGCAGGTTGACACGCCAGATAGCCGTGGCGATAGCGCGACAGCTGGGCTACGAGTTCTCCCAGCGGCATGTTGTCCGCCTGTAACATGCCGTGTGACCAGTCGGCATCGTTCTGCTGGTTGGGCAAGATATCGCCCTGACCGTTTGCGTTAAAACGCAGGTGATAGCCCGCATTAACCCGACGTGCGGTGGAGGCGTATGTGGCGCTGACATCGACAGCATGTTGGTAAACAGCCAGCGTTGTGGTATCTGACTCCTGCGCGACGCTGAATCGCGTGCCCAGCGCCTGCAAGCGCCCTTGTGCCGTGGTCACAAAGAAAGGGCGGGCGTCGGCGGCGGTATCAATCAGAATATCGCCTGCCAGCAGCGCGATTTCCCGACGCCGATCGCTGTAGCGAATATCAATGGCGCTGGCTGTGTTCAGCCACAGACGGGTGTTGTCTGGCAACGTGAGTGATTTGATTTCCCCTACTGCACTGTGATGATCGGCCGTCATCGCCAGCAGCGAGCCTTTTAACGGCGTATGGTGGTACGTTAGCCAGGAAAGTAAGGAACCGGTGCTGAGTAGGGCGGCGAGCTTGAGTGCGCGACGGCGGGTAATGGGTTCAGGTTTGTGCAGTAACGTGTTCAGTGCGGGCTGCTGACCGTCGCCGCGCAATGGTTGGAAACGCTGGCTGACCATTTGTACGTATTCCCAGGCATGGCGATGCTCTTCGCTTTCCTCCATCCAGCGCTGCCAGTGGTGGTAGTGCTCATCGCCAGGTTCCCGATCGCACAGTTGGGCGTACCATTGCGATGCCTGCTGCAAGGCAATAAAACTGGGTTTATTCATGACTGAGTGGCCTGACCGTCCGCGTCTATTTCTGCCTCTAGCAGCACGCAGTGCAGCATGGCCTGCGCCATATATTTTTTCACCATGCGTTCGGAAACGCCCAGCGCCTCGGCAATGTCCCGATAAGGTCGGCCTTGAACCTGCGCCATGATAAAGGCGACACGTACCTTCTCTGGCAGCGCTCGCAGCATCGCATCGACTTGATACAGGGTTTCGAGAATGATATTGCTATCTTCCGCCGACAGGGCAACCGGCTCCGGCTGTTCGGCCAGCGAAGTGAGCCAGACTCGCTCAATCTCCCGCTTGCGCCAGAGATCGACACACATACCTTGCGCCATTACGCTCAGATAAGCCCGTGCACCGGCGTGGCTGTCGAACTGACGCGGTTTCAGCAGCAGTCGTAAAAACACATCCTGCGCCAGATCGGCCGCATCACACAGATTCCCCAGCCGCTTACGCAATAGCCCCTGCAACCAGCCGTGATGCTGACAATAGAGCTGGTGCATATCTGCTGAGGTATCAATATTGGCTGATGACATATCTGGTGCCTGAAACGGAGCAATAGGAGGTCAAATTTCAGGCGCATCTTAGTTGAGAATGATTTTTATTTCAACGCTAAGGAAAATGTGGGTAACGATCTTGAGGGGCGAGGTGAGGGTACTGTGGGCTGCAAGGCTAGAATGCACCACACCCATTAGTCGCTGCGGTGTGGTGCTGTCCAACGAAATCTGCATGGACCGGCCTAAGTGCAGACCATCCCAATACGTTACTTAATCGCCTGAGCAGGAACCTGCGCAGCGCTGTTAAAGCTGATCTCGTTGATGGCGCTCCATTTGTTCACATCGGTGCCAAACGTATCCAGCTTGAAGAATTTTGCTTTAACGGCAGTAAAGGTGAATTTTTCACCGTCTTTGGCATTGCTGGAGGTGACCAGATTGTCTGCCAGTTTTTTCCAGGTTTTACCATCGGTGGAGTAAGAAACGGAGAACTTCAGCTTGCGTTCGTCCGCTTTGAAAGGAACCAGGACAAAGTTTTCAACTGATTGTTCTTTATCCAGTTCTAACTGAACCCAGCTCTCCCCATTTGCTGCCCAGCGCGTTTTTACGTCACCGTCGGCAATATTGGCAGGCTTGTGGCCCTTGTCTGAATCATAAGCGGAGGCCGTAACCGCCGTTATTTGTACCGCGTAAGCGGAAAGAGAGAATAAGCCGCACAGGAGCGTCGTAGCCAGAGTATATTTTTTCATATTATTCCTCGTAGATAACGGGTAAACCATGCCATGCCTGCAAATCAGAAACATGAAATGGAACCTTATTGTGATAAAAAAGAAACGAGGTTTTATTTATATCGATCACGTTGCGGGGATTTTTCTGTCGGGAAAAAAGGCAGAGCGGGACGGAGCGCACATTATGGCACCCGATTTGTCGCTAGTGCCAGACGTTCGTAATACGTCAAGTAGCATGTGCGTTGTTCAACACGTTATCGTTTTGTCCTGAAACTCGAATTATTGGGAGTATCGAAGAGGTTAACCGAGTGGTAGCGCCATGAGAATTGCGTCTTCCCGGCCTTGTGCCGCGGGGTAATAGTCGCGGCGCACGGAGACTTCGTTAAATCCGAGGCTTTCATACAGCGCAATGGCCCGTGCGTTTGACTCGCGGACTTCCAGCCACAGCGTCACAATACTTCGCTGCTCCATCTCTTCGATCAGATGTTCCAATAGCTGGCGGCCCAGCCCCTGACGCTGGTGGTCAGGATGCACGGCGATATTGAATAGCGTCGCCTCATCCAGCACCACTTGCGTGATGGCGTAAGCGGCAAGCTTCCCGTCATGGCTGAGTTTCAGATTGAAATAACGTTCACCCTGATTGCTGATAAACGTTTTTTCCGTCCAGGGAAAGGCATGGCTAGCTTGTTCAATTTTAAAGGCTTGTGCCAGATCGGCTGGCGTCAGAGAAGATATCGTGTTCATGTTCACAGATCTGTTGCCACAGCGCCCGTTTGGCGTCGGCATTTTGATAAAGTTCGGAAAGCAGAGGGCTGGAAAGCTGAACGCCCTGTAGCGCAATAGGCTCTGCGATACCCAATCGCCAACTATGGCAGTGTGCGTCGGCGGGCAGCATTTCTAGCTGCTGCGGTGTCAGGCGATAGGCTTGCGCGGGAGTGAGCGCAAGGCTGTGCAGAACGTCGGTCAGTAACTGTTCATCATCGGCCAGCGGTTCGGCTGAGACGATCACCAGACGCACCTGTTCGGGCAGACTGACGGCGATTTCTCCTTGCAGCACCGTCGGGCGACGCAGTGTCCACTGCGTAATCCCCAGTTGCTGTAGCAGCCTGTCACGTCTTGATTCCATGCGTTATCCTGTCTGGCGTGCGAAAAAATGATTCGTGCCTATGCTAACAAACCCCGTTAGGCTGCGCCAATGTCGGTGCGGTTATTTCCTCTCCGCTCTGCAACTTCGGAGGCGAAGCGTATATAATCCCCCGCTCAATGATTAAGGAGCCGTAGCCTGATGTCCGCATTAACCCCCGCCAGTGAAGTCATACTGCGCCATAGTGACGAATTTCTTTCACGCCGAGTTCTGTTTGCCGGTGATTTGCAGGATACCCTACCCGCACAATTTGAGGCGGCATCGGTGCGTGTCCATTGCAACCAATATCACCACTGGCAACAGATGGCAAAGCCACTTGGGGATAACGCTCAATATGGTCTGGTCGCGGATGCAGCGCTGGTGGCGGATAGCGACACGCTGATTTATTACTGGCCGAAGAGCAAACAGGAAGCGGAATTTCAACTGCGTAATCTGCTGTCTCTGTTGCCCGTCGGCGCGGAGATCTTTGTTGTTGGGGAAAACCGTAGCGGTGTACGTAGTGCTGAAACCGTGCTGTCTGATTTCGTTGAGCTGGTGAAAATCGACAGCGCGCGTCGCTGCGGGCTTTACCACGGACGAATTGATAAACAGACCAGCTTTGTGCTGGACGACTGGTGGGATGAATATGTGACAGAGGGCGTTATCGTTAAAACGCTTCCGGGCGTATTCAGCCGTGATGACCTGGATCCGGGTAGCCGACTGCTGCTGTCTACGTTTGAGCCACATATGAAAGGCAAAGTGCTGGATATCGCCTGTGGTGCGGGCGTGTTGGCGTCAGTATTAGCGAAACAGTCGCCGAAAATCCGCCTGACGCTGAGCGATGTCAGCGCTGCGGCGGTGGAATCCAGCAAAGCTACGCTAGCGGCGAATGCGCTGGAAGGCAGTGTGATTGCGAGCAACGTCTATTCAGATATCAACGGCCGCTTCGATATGATCGTCTCTAACCCGCCATTCCACGACGGCTTACAGACCAGTCTGCAAGCCGCGGAAATGTTGATTCGTGGTGCGGTGACCCATCTACCGATTGGTGGACAATTACGCATCGTGGCTAACGCCTTCCTGCCTTATCCGGCACTGTTAGATGCCGCATTTGGTAGCCATGAGGTACTGGCGCAGACCGGACGCTTCAAAGTGTATCAGGCCACCGTGGGTCGTCCGCCACGCACAGGCAAAGGCCGTCGGTAAAATCCTACTGATTAAGGGCCGCCATACTCTCCTTGCCGTAGCGCTCTCCTGCTGCGGCATCGGGCGGGAAGATGGCATCAATGGCGGCCAGCTCTTCTTTCGTCAATGTGACATCCAGCGCCGCAACGTTCTCTTCCAGATAGCGACGGCGTTTGGTGCCTGGAATTGGCACGATATGTTCACCCTGCGCCAGTACCCATGCCAGCGCCAGCTGTGATGGCGTGACCTGTTTTTCCTCTGCCAGTTGGTGAATTTTCTCTACCAGTTGCAGATTTTTCGCGAAATTTTCCCCAGAAAAGCGTGGATTAGTGCGACGGAAATCGTCGGCAGCCAAATCGTCCGGGCTGCGAATCGCGCCGGTCAGAAAGCCACGGCCGAGTGGGCTGTATGGCACAAAGCCGATACCCAAACGCTCACAGGTGGGCAGAATTTCGGCTTCCATATCGCGTGTCCACAGTGAATATTCGCTCTGTAATGCCGTAATCGGATGCACGCGATGTGCGCGCTCAAGTGTGGTGACAGAGGCTTCACTCAGGCCGATGTAGCGAATTTTGCCTTCCTTAACCAGCTCGCTCAGCGTGCCGACGGTTTCTTCAATCGGAACGGTTGGGTCGATACGGTGCTGATAGTAAAGATCGATAACATCCGTACCGAGACGCGTCAGGCTCCCTTCCACCGCTCGACGGATATAATCTGGTTTACCGCAGACACCGCGAGCGTGGGGATTAGTCGGATCGCGTACGATGCCGAATTTGGTTGCCAGAAAAATCTGCTCGCGCTTGCCTTTTATCGCTTTGCCAAGCAGCAGTTCATTGGTGTGAGGGCCGTACATATCGGCGGTATCCAGCAGGGTGACGCCCAGCTCCAGTGCACGATGCAACGTGGCGATGGACTCTTTTTCATCCTGCGCGGTGGAGTAAAAATCACTCATTCCCATGCAGCCTAGCCCAATCGCTGAAACCTGTGGGCCGTTCGCTCCTAATTTGCGCTGTTGCATTGTTATCTTCCTCATCTCGTTGGCAGTGCTAGCAGTCTGGTTGTTTATCCAAAAAAGATAAATACTGCTTTTTATGCAACACTATTCAAAAATAGCTAACAATGGTGGCGATGATGGATCATATTCAAGCGATGCGGGTCTTTGTGCGTATTGTTGAACTGGGCAGTTTCAGCCGTGCGGCGGAGCGGCTAACGTTACCGCGCGCGACGGTGAGCAACACCATCAAACAGCTTGAAGGGCGATTGGGGGTACGTTTACTGCAACGTACGACCCGTCAGGTGCAAATTACCGATGAAGGGCGCGTTTATTATGAACGCTGCCTGCAATTGCTCGCGGAAATTGAAGAAATCGACACGCTTTTTACGCAGCGAAAGCAGCAGCCAGTGGGTAAAGTGCGGGTGGATATGCCGCATTCGCTGGCGCGGGAAATCGTTGTTCCTGCGTTGGGCGAGTTCTATGCGCGTTATCCGCAAGTGACGTTGATGCTGAGTGCCAACGATGCGGCGATCAATGTGTTGCGTGAGGGGGTCGACTGCGTGCTGCGTGCCTGGCAGACGGATGACGAGACGCTAGCAACCCGTCATTTGCCGTCGATGCCGCAGGTTACCTGTGCGTCGGCTGACTATCTGGCGCGATACGGTGTGCCGCGTTCGCTTGATGAGTTATCAGGGCATCGAATGGTCGGCTATTTTTCCCTGCGAACTGAATACCTTTACCCGCTGGAATTCATGTCTGGTGATGAGTGCGTTACGCGTATGTTGCCCAGTGCATTGCAGGTTAACGGCACAGATGCTTACATTGCCAGCGCATGTGCTGGATTGGGCATTATTCAGGCGCCGCGCCGTGGTCTGCGACCTTTTCTTGAAAGCGGAGAACTGGTAGAAATTTTGCCGGAGATACCGCCACCCGTAATGCCGCTCTACGTGATGTATACGCCCGGCCGCTTTCTTGCGCCGCGGATTCGGGTGTTCATAGAGTGGCTCGATGAACTCTTTACGCGCAACGCTGTGGTGAGATGATGATTTTTACAGCAAACCCCGCATTCCAGAGGAAATAATCATTGACGTGAACGCGAAAACCTCTAGAATTCGCCCCCGTAGTGATATTGCGTAAAGCAGAGTTGCGAAGGTGGCGGAATTGGTAGACGCGCTAGCTTCAGGTGTTAGTGTTCTTACGGACGTGAGGGTTCAAGTCCCTCTCTTCGCACCAACATCACTACAATGGTTCTGGTTTGTCGAACCGATGCAGTAATTAGTATTGCGTAGCAAAAATTGCATGACAGAGTTGCGAAGGTGGCGGAATTGGTAGACGCGCTAGCTTCAGGTGTTAGTGTTCTTACGGACGTGAGGGTTCAAGTCCCTCTCTTCGCACCATGTCGTGATAGGTTACCGCATAAGACAGTTATTGCATAAGATACTACTGCATAAGACAAACAACGTTCTCAGTGCGAAGGTGGCGGAATTGGTAGACGCGCTAGCTTCAGGTGTTAGTGTCCTTACGGACGTGAGGGTTCAAGTCCCTCTCTTCGCACCATCGAACGCCTCGGTATTTTCCTGATTTTCTTCCCGTTTATTCTCTTTTATCTCATTTCTTACTATCGTGTATTCTCTGTAATACTGTGTCGTTTATCATTCCACCTGTGTTTATAACGTCGTCAAATTAAACATGACGGATAGCGCCGCTAAACCGCCAGCCAGTGCAATGCAGGATGGCAGAAGTAAATAGTGGCGTAAACGTTGATGAAACAGCATGACGAGAGTCGCCAGCAGAGCGATGGCGATAATCACTTTCAGGTGTGTCAGGTTTAGATTGAGCAGCGCCAGTAGTGGCATAATAGCGCAAGGTAACAGCACGCCCCAGGCACTAGACAGATGCTTCCCCATACACCAACTCACACCCCATAGCCCGCAAGCTGTGATCATTGCTGCCAGCATTTTTCCACCCGTCAAAAATGATAATGATAACTAATATCATATAAGAATTTATATCAATTACTAGTTTTTTGACGAGTAGATTGCTGGAATTTTCTACCAGACAGCCTTAATCGGGATGTTGGCTGCTCAGATAATGGCGTATTAAGTGAATCATGTTCACGATCGCGGCCGATCGTTCATGTTTACGCCAGATAGCCGCAATTTGTGTATGGACTTCTGGCATGCCGATATCATGATAGGTCACATTATCAGCCTTAATACAGGCGAGTGATTCTGGTACAAGGGTGATACCGAAACCTGCGGCGACCATCCCGATGGTGGCTGTCAACTGCGGGGCAAAGGGGCTGGGTCTGGGACCATAGCCTGACAGATAGCAGGTACGAATAATCATATCGTGCAGTCCCGGACACACCTCGCGCGGGAAAATAATCAGCGGTTCCTGACGCAGTTCGCTCAACGAAACCTGTGTTTTATGGCTAAGCGGGTGTTCAGCAGGCAAGACCAATGTCATTGGCTCTTCTGCCAAAATTTCCCCGTTAATATCATCACTGAGATCGCAGGGTAAGCGCAGAAATGCGATATCGATATGGCGTTCTTGCAACGCGGTGATGAGCGCAGCCGGGTTTTCTTCCTTCGGTAACGGCTGAACATGCGGATGCTGTTGACAGTAGCGATGCAGCAGCCTAAGCACGGTGGGATGGAACATCGCCGATGATGAGAATCCCACGTTCAGGCTCCCTTTCTCTCCTCGCGCAATGCTGCTGATCCGGGCGATTGCCGAATCGGTAAGTTGTAGAATCCGGCGTGCGTCCTCATACAGCGCTTGCCCCGCTTCCGTCATTTCTACACCGCGCGCTAGTCGCTTGAACAGCGGTGTACCAATCTCCTGTTCGAATTTCTTGATCTGTTGGCTGAGAGGCGGTTGTGACATCCCCAGACTTTCTGCCGCACGTGTGAAATGCCGGGCTTGTGCAACGGCGACAAAATAGCGCAGGTAACGTAGATCCATTCACGTAACTCCATATCTTTCCGATCTTGAAATGACCTTGATTGCATATTGGAATTTTGTCCCCTCCCGCGTCAATCTTTATCTAAAGATTAGTAATTTTTAAGTAATTGATGTGGTGAGAAGGAACGTATGAAAATGAGTGTGGGTGAACAATCCTGTGAGGAAGCCTTTGCTAGCTATGCTTATGATTTCCGGCGTCAGCGTGCAGACTGCGTTATTTATCAGACATCATTAATGAGTGGGCTAATAAATGGCATATACGAAGGCAGCCGAACGATGGCTGAATTACTGGAGTATGGTGACTTTGGATTAGGAACATTTAACTGTTTGGATGGGGAACTGGTTGCGTTGAATAGCCAGATTTTCCAGCTGTTATCCGATGGCAGCGCTCGGGCGGCGAAGCCAGATCAGAAAACGCCGTTTGCAGTTATGACGTTTTTTCGCCCAACAGAAACGATCCATTTTGAGCGCTGGACCTCACGCGAGGAAGTACATCGTCAAATCGATGAAATCGTAGGGACGGACAATTTGTTCTGTGCCTTGCGGATTGATGGACGTTTTCGCTGCGTGGAAACCCGTACTGTACCCCGCCAGTGTCGGCCTTATAAACCGATGCAAGAAGCGGTTGAAGGACAGCCAACATTTCATTTTGAACACCGCAGTGGCAGTGTTATTGGGTTTCGCAGCCCAGCTTATACCCAGGGAATTAATGTCGCGGGTTACCACGAACATTTCATTACTGACGATCGCCAAGGCGGCGGCCATATTCTGAATTATGACGTTGAAAACGGCACGCTGACATTTGGCGTGATCGCCAAATTGATCATCGACCTGCCTCAGGATCGGGAATTCCTCAATACCGATCTGTCATCAGAAAACCTCAATAGCGTAATCAAGTCAGTAGAAAGCTAGTCATTTCATCGGAGTTATGTCATGGAAAAGTCAACGGAACCACAGAGCTGGCACTGCGGGGCAGAGCTAGTGGTAAAACACCTGGAAGCGCAGGGCGTAAAGCATATTTTTGGTATTCCCGGCGCAAAAATCGATCGTGTGTTTGATGAGCTGGAAGACTCGACGATTCAAACGATTCCGGTACGGCATGAGGCGAACGGCGCGTTTATGGCGGCGGCGATAGGGCGACTCACAGGGAAAGCCGGCGTGACGCTGGTGACATCCGGCCCTGGCTGTTCCAATCTGGTAACTGGATTGGCGACGGCAACCGCAGAGGGGGATGCTGTCGTAGCACTAGGTGGAGCGGTTAAACGGGCAGATAAGCTCAAGTTGACGCACCAGAGCCTCGATACTGTCAGTCTGTTTCAACCGGTCAGTAAATTCAGTGCGGAAGTCACCGCATCCAGTGCCATCTCGGAAGTGCTTGCTAATGCTTTCCGGGCCGCGGAGAGCGGACGTCCGGGGGCTGCGTTTGTCAGCCTGCCGCAGGATATCGTCAATGAACCGGTGACGAGCCCGGTACTGGCCTGCCCACATTTGCCGTTGTTAAACGGCGCACCACAGAGTGACATTGCGGAAGCGGCTAAACGGTTGCGGCAGGCTAAAAATCCGGTGTTGTTGCTTGGATTAATGGCCAGCCAACAGGAAAATGCACAGGCATTGCGCCGTTTTCTACGTCATAGCCAGTTACCGGTTACCAGCACGTATCAGGCAGCAGGGGTGATTGACCAGCAACATTTTGGTCACTTTGCCGGACGTGTCGGATTATTCAACAATCAGGCAGGAGATAAGCTGCTACAGCAGGCGGATGTGATCGTTACGGTGGGCTACAGCCCGGTTGAGTACGATCCATCGTTGTGGAACAACGGTAAGGCGACACTCATCCACATTGATGTGTTGCGGGCAGAGATTGATAGCGCCTATCGGCCTGATATAGAACTGATCGGTAATATTGCGATGACGGTAGACACGTTGAATACGTGTATCAGCGAACCGTTTATCTTGTCTGTTGATACACAGTCCGTATTGCAGGATCGCCAGCGCCAGCGCCACGATCTCAGCACGCGCGCCATCAACATGGCGGGATTTGCGATCCACCCGCTGCGCCTTGTTCGGGCAATGCAGGACATCGTGAATGAGGATGTCACACTGTGCGTGGATATGGGCAGTTTCCATATCTGGCTGGCACGTTACCTATATAGCTTCCGGGCTCGGCAGATTCTGATGACTAACGGTCAGCAAACCATGGGCGTGGCATTACCATGGGCGATAGCCGCATCGCTGGTACAACCTGGCAAAAAAGTGGTTTCTGTCTCTGGTGACGGTGGATTTATGCAATCCAGCATGGAGCTGGAAACGGCAGTGCGCCTGAAAAGCAATCTCCTGCATATTATCTGGGTTGATAACGGCTACAACATGGTAGAAATCCAGCAGTTACACAAATACCATCGCCCGGCGGGCGTCGTATTTGGACCAATAGATTTCAAAGCCTATGCGGAAGCGTTTGGCGCGAAAGGGTTTGCGGTAGAATCTGCTGATGAACTGGTCAGCAAGCTCCGGCAGGCAATGGACGTTGACGGCCCCGCAGTGATTGCCATTCCGGTTGATTATTCCGACAACCATTGGCTGATGGAGAATCTGAATATTAGCGTACTGATCTGATATTTTAGACGACTGTCCGCCCGCATTGACTCGGGCGGACATGACATAGAAAGATATTCCTAAATAATATGATGTAGTTTCTCAAAATCCCTCTTTTTAAATGTCTTCCCTTGCGTTAAGATAGGATATATATAGAGTAATATTATTTACTTTCTTATTATTAAAATAAGGCAAGGATGGCCTAATGAAAAATCAATTCTGTGATGTGAACTCAACGTCTTCTTTTCCTAAATGGAATGGTATTGACTTTGCTCTGTGGCAATATTTTCCTGATGATGAAATGCTTGTTACCGGTGAGCCTAGATTGTGGGCATATAAGGCAGCCTACCTTAGTTATAATCGAGATAAAATTAAAAAATATGCTCTAAGTGAAAGGGTGCCTATTTTACTTTTGGCTGGGGTTGCTGTTGCTGAGGTTGGCGGAGTGCCTGAGCGTGCGAAGTCTTACGGTGTTCTTCAAGTATATCAATTGCTGGATTTATTCAAAAGAAGTGGTAATAAAAAATCAAATTCAACCTCAGTTGGGAGCTTGGCTATTCAACTTAGAGCTGCCGCCGAAACATTAGGTATCGATCCTGAAACTTTGACTTCAACGCAGCAATTACAATTAGCTAATTGTTTGTTAGATGATGATTTCAATATCCGTATTGTGGCCGGTCATCTTAGAGATCTTATTATCTATGATAATCCAGGTATCATTGATACGTTAAATATAACAGATGAGCAATTAATCTTGGCTGCATCAAGATACAACAGAGGTATAGAAAGAAGAAAAGAAGACTTCATTGCATCAATTAATGCGGAAGTAGGAAGTCCAATGAGAGATTATTCTTCTTATGGTCGGGTGATAATAAAAAGAAGAAATATTATCAATAAAATATTAGGCATGTGAATATGAAAAAAATAACGCCAGTATCAATAATAATATTTACATATACATGGTTTTTAATTTTTATATCCTTAGTTTTTAGCTCGTTAAAGGAAGAGTCTTTTATCGATGGAGATGAGATAAAAAACATTTGTGATGCAGTCAGAGTCTTTGTCGTTGATGACCATCGGGGTCCCATGGCTTTAGCAATATTAGTCGCGATAATCCCTGTAATTGCATATTCTATAAAAACGAAATTTAAAAAAATTATTTTAAATTTTAGTTTGATGTTTTTTTTCTTGGTTTGGTGTTTGGGGTTTATTTATAAATATAGAGATTGTCTTTGGTTTTAGTATCGAATAATGTGTTTTTGTAACTCACCTTCAAGAAGGTGAGTTGTTTTTTTTTAGATTTTTAATAAATATTTTCGCCCCACAGGTTATATCCTGATGTGCCCGCTATATGGTGTTCCCATGTGATGCTTTGATATTTTAATGTGATCATTTCCTCGGGCTGATTACTTGCATGGTCAATAGCATGTGGATATATAACGTTAACTCTTATCAGATAAGCATCCTTTAATTTAACTGAATAAAATAGCTCGGCAGCACCAGAAGATGATGTTCTGTAGAAAACGAATGTTAGATTAAGACATTCGTTGTTCGATATTGCAATGCCAAGAAGTGGTGATGATTTATCTATCGGCTTAATAAAGGATATTGGTCCGTGATTAATGTTTTGCTCTCTAGTTAAAGCATGTTCAAAGGAATAAACCATTATCTGGTCTTCATGCCCTGTTTGGTATTTGTTTCCTATAGAAGGAAAGGTTGAGCACCCAGAGGATATCGTCCCTTGTTCTTGACCTTCTATTGTTACATAAATTGAATTGGCCATATAAAATCCTTTTTTATTTGAGGTTTGAAAGAAAGTTAATTTATTTTTAATTAAGTGAAATTAAAATTATCTACGTGGTTTAATGAAATGTCCAAGCTTTTTGTGAAGTAAAATTTATTAACTCATTGTTATTATTAAAATAATAAGGGTGGTGTGTAATAATGAATCAATGATGGTTTCTCTGAATAATACGGTGTGTGTTTGCATCGTTTTCTTTAGAATCTTCGGCATGGTCATACGGGTAATGAGAAGGGATACACCATGCTGAAATCGGTACGGCGACTTATCAGACGCGGTCTTATCGTGATCGGGGTTATCGCGATGACGCTGCTGGCTATTCGTGTTTATGATACGCAAAGCGGGCCACCACTTGCGCCTTGGCATACCTATGTGCCGGATGAACTGTCGGCTGATGAGTTGGATAAGCGCGACTGGACTGCGTATTTAAAGCAGGAAGCGCTTATCTTCCAGCAGGTTAATCAGCACGTCACTCAGGAACTGGATGAGGATGAACAGCGCCCGGTTAACCGTTACTTTTCGGGGAGCCCGGTTTATCCAGGGAAATTTCAGCATGACTGGAATCGCTCCTATGAGCTCTCGCCGGAAGGGGAACTGAAAGGCGCAGTGGTGATGTTACATGGCCTGACTGACTCCCCTTACAGCTTGCGCCATATTGCTGAGCGTTATCGCCAGCGTGGTTTTTTCGTCGTCGGTATTCGCTTGCCTGCCCACGGTACGGTGCCGGGGGCGTTGACCGATGTGCAATGGGAAGATTGGCTGGCAGCCACGCGTCTGGCGGTTCGTGAGGCGACATCGCATCTGAAGACGCAACAAGGCCAGACGCTGCCGCTACATATCGTCGGGTTTTCCAATGGCGGTGCGCTGGCGCTGAAATACACACTGGATACGCTGGATAATCCTGCACTGGCGCGTCCTGACCAGCTCGTCCTCATTTCCCCAATGATCGGCATTACCAGCTACGCGCGCTTTGCGGGGCTGGCTGGGCTACCCGCGATCTTTCCAGCCTTTGCCAAATCTGCCTGGCTGGGTATTTTGCCGGAATTCAATCCCTTCAAATACAACTCCTTTCCGGTAAACGGTGCTCGCCAATCCTGGCTGCTGACGCATGAGCTCCAGAGTCAGTTAAGCCGTAAAGCGCAGGCGAACGCGTTGGTTAATCTGCCACCTGTGCTGACGTTCCAGTCGGTGATGGATTTCACCGTCAGTACGCGAGCGGTCATTACGGCGTTCTATAATTTGCTGCCCGTTAACGGCAGTCAGTTGGTGCTCTTTGATGTCAACCGTACCGTTAATTTCGGTCCGCTTCTGCGCGAATCGACGAATGGTGCCGTCAGTCAACTGTTACCTGCTACCCCGCGTCATTACGATACGACAGTGATTTCCAACGCTGCACCGAATAGCGCACATGCTGTGGCATTTGACGTCGCGGCGGGGACGATGCAAGAACAGACTCGCGAGCTGGGAATGGATTATCCATCAGACGTGTATTCGTTATCGCATGTCGCGCTGCCGTTCCCGGATTCGGATTCGCTGTATGGCCGTTTCTCACAAAATCCGACCGAGTTTGGCCTGCCGCTGGGGAAAATTACCCCACGAGGGGAGCGTTCCGCGCTGGTGGTCGATCTGGATACGCTGCTGCGTCTGTCGTCGAACCCGTTTTATCCCTATTTGATTCAACGCATTGAAGAGAAGATCCCGCAATAGCGAACGGCCACCCGCTGGATTCGCGGGTGGCGTCGATAGCTTCTCAATAAATAGATTGATATAGCGATTTGATATCGTCGATGTTGGTGTCGCGCGGGTTACCGCCGGTGCAGACGTCATCAAAGGCAGCCTGTGCCAGCGCGGGAATGTCTTCTTCTTTCACGCCGACATCGCGCAGTCTCGGTGGAATATCCACATCGTGAGAAAGCTGCCGCACTGCATTAATCGCGGCTTCTCGCGCCTGAGTCATTGGCATATCTGTCGCGCCTTTTACCCCCATGGCAACGGCGATATCACGGAACTTTTCACCGGTATAATCGGCGTTATAGGCCATGATATGTGGCAGGAGGATCGCATTGGCGACACCGTGCGGGGTGTTGTAGAACGCGCCGAGCGGGTGCGCCATGCCGTGTACCAGCCCAAGCCCGACGTTCGAGAACCCCATACCGGCAATGTATTGTCCCAGTGCCATATCTTCCACGCCTTTCGGCTTCCCGGCAACGGAATCGCGCAGTGAACGGCTGATAATCTCAATGGCTTTCAGGTGCAGCGTATCCGTCAGTTCCCAGGCGGCTTTGGTGGTGAAACCCTCAATGGCATGCGTCAGTGCGTCAATCCCCGTTGCCGCTTTC
Source organism: Pectobacterium zantedeschiae (assembly GCF_004137795.1). Lineage (GTDB taxonomy): Bacteria > Pseudomonadota > Gammaproteobacteria > Enterobacterales > Enterobacteriaceae > Pectobacterium > Pectobacterium zantedeschiae. The sequence continues at coordinate 2,777,880 of NZ_NWTM01000001.1, read as the reverse complement.
AGTGAGGCAGGCATGCTCATCATCATGTCGGGATCGACGATGGCGACAATCGGAATATCATGCGGATCGACGCACACGAATTTGCGGCGTTTTTCTTCGTCGGTGATCACATAGTTGATCGTAACCTCGGCTGCCGTGCCGGAGGTGGTCGGTATCGCGATAATCGGGACGGCGGGGCGTCGGGTGGCTGCAACGCCCTCCAGGCTGCGGACATCGGCGAATTCAGGGTTATTGATAATAATTCCGATGGCTTTGCAGGTATCCTGCGGTGAGCCTCCGCCAATCGCGATCAGGTAATCGGCCTGTGATGCCTTGAAACACTCGATGCCTCTTTCCACCACGCTGATAGTGGGATTGGGAATCACCTCATCGTAGATATCGTAGGGCAACCCTGCTGCGTCCAGCTTCGCCATAACCTTGGCTACGACACCAAATTTAACCAAATCCTTGTCTGTCACCAGCAGGGCTTTCTTGAATCCCCGCCGTTTTACTTCATCGGCAATTTGAGCGATGGCACCTGCGCCAAAATAGGATGTTTCGTTAAGAATCATTCTGTTAGCCATTGTATGCTCCTGTTTAACGTTGATTTTGATAAATCTAAAAATACATGTTGTGCAATTCCTTGCTATTAGTGTGGAAAAAGCAAGCGGTGAGCGCCTTCCATCTGCTGCCATGTCATCTTGTACGCTGGCACGGAGGTGAAGACGCTTGAGAAGTGGCTCACAGAATCGTGATGATGGCAGCGTAAGGGCGGGAGTAAGGCAGGGATTCGCTATTGTATTTTGATTGAAAAAATCTAATTTAAGCCTGTTTTTAGCATTATATTATCTAATCCGAATGGTTTTTTTATTCGGGAGGCATTACCTGAGTTAGCCAGTTTTAATGTCATTAATCTGTGTGATCTACTCATTTAAATAATTTACGTGCTTAATTTTATCTATTATTAAGCATATTAATCTGATTTGTTTTTTGTGAGTCGCTCGGCTTTCTTCGCTTTCTATATAATTTATCTTATGACTAAGAGTGTGGTTTAACCTGCGCTTCGGTGGTAAGTTCAATCAGAAGATATCGTTTGCGCAGTGTGTTTTATCGTCTGAACGCCATGCGCTGAAGAGGGATGAGGAATGGCAAAGCAGACCCCGTTGTACCAACAACATCTGGCCGATGGCGCCAAAATGGTGGATTTTCATGGCTGGATGATGCCACTGCACTACGGCTCCCAACTGGACGAGCACCACATTGTGCGTCGGGACGCTGGCATTTTTGATGTCTCCCACATGACTATTGTCGATTTGCACGGTGTGAGAACCCGTGAGTTCCTGCGTTATCTACTGGCGAATGATGTCGCCAAACTCACACAGCCAGGCAAAGCGCTTTATACCGGCATGCTGAATGCCTCCGGCTGCGTAATTGACGATCTGATCGTTTATTTTCTTACGGAAGACTATTTCCGTCTGGTAGTGAATTCCGCGACGCGTGAAAAAGATCTCGCCTGGATCGAGCAGCATGCTGCGCCGTTCGGTGTCGAAATCCGTGAGCGCGACGATCTGGCGCTGGTCGCGGTACAAGGTCCGCAGGCGCAGGACAAAGTGCAAGGGCTCCTGAAGGCAAAAGGCCTGAGTGATGAAGACGTGGCTGCGGTTGCCAGCATGAAGCCGTTTTTTGGCAAGCAGGCAGGGGACTTTTTCGTCGCCACGACGGGATACACGGGCGAAGCGGGCTATGAGATCGCGCTGCCAAATGAACAGGTGGTCGATTTCTGGCAGCAACTGCTGGCGGTTGGCGTGAAGCCCTGCGGGTTGGGTGCGCGCGATACGCTGCGGCTGGAAGCGGGCATGAACCTGTATGGTCAGGATATGGATGAGGGTATTTCGCCGCTGGCGGCCAATATGGGTTGGACGATCGCCTGGCAGCCGGAAGAGCGTCAGTTTATCGGGCGTGAGGCGTTAACGCATCAGCGCGAAAAAGGCACCGAGCAACTGGTTGGTTTAGTGCTGACGGAAAAAGGCGTATTGCGCAATGATTTACCTGTGCGCTTTACTGATAGTGATGGTGTGATGCGCGAAGGGGTAATCACCAGCGGATCGTTTTCACCGACGCTTGGCGTCAGTATCGCGCTGGCGCGTGTTCCGGCGGGAATTGGTGAGCAGGCTATCGTGCAGATTCGTAACCGCGAACTGCCTGTGCGTGTGACCAAACCTGGTTTTGTTCGTGCCGGAAAAGCCATCGTTCAGTATTAATAGCCGCGTGCTTATCAAAATAAGCCCATACCCTAAATAATTCGAGTTGCATGAGGGCAGCTAACGCACAAGCAGCTTGAGGTATGGCGGGTATACAGGATTAACGACTTTAGGAAAGGGGATGCAATGAGCAATGTACCAGCAGAATTAAAATACACTACGTCGCATGAATGGGTACTGCACGAGGGCGGTGGTATCTACAGCGTGGGCATTACCGAACACGCACAGGAACTTCTGGGTGACATGGTATTTATCGATTTGCCTGAAGTGGGCACGGTCGTCGCGGCAGGCGATGACTGCGCGGTTGCTGAGTCGGTAAAAGCGGCCTCGGATATTTATGCGCCTATCAGCGGTGAGATCGTGGAAGTTAACGAAGATTTGGAAAGCTCCCCTGAGTTGGTCAACAGCGCGCCTTATACCGATGGCTGGCTGTTCCGTATCAAAATTTCTGATGAGTCTGATTTGGATGAATTGCTTGATGCCGAAGGCTATCAGGCATCGTTAGAAGAAGACGAGTAGTGAACGCGCCCCGGCCTCTGTGCTGGGGCGTTTTATTTTATTCGCCCGCGTGGTATTTCAGCGCGGCAACGATCTATCACGATTGATGCAGGAAATTGCTGTAATGACCCAGACACTCAGTCAACTCGAACATGACGGCGCATTTATCGAGCGCCATATCGGTCCTTCCGTCAGCCAGCAGCAGCACATGCTGTCGGTGGTGGGGGCGACGTCGCTGGATGCGCTGATTCGCCAGATTGTCCCAGCGGATATTCAACTGCCTAGCCCGCCAGCGGTGGGGGAAGCCGTGACGGAGCATGAGGCGTTAGCTGAGCTGAAAGCCATTGCAGGACGCAATCAACGTTATAAAAGCTATATTGGCATGGGTTACAGCGCGGTGCTGATGCCACCTGTGATTTTACGCAATGTGCTGGAAAACCCAGGTTGGTACACCGCCTATACGCCATACCAGCCAGAAGTCTCTCAGGGACGTCTTGAGGCGTTACTGAATTTCCAGCAGGTTACGCAGGATTTAACCGGACTGGATCTCGCCTCCGCTTCTCTGCTGGATGAAGCCACTGCCGCTGCGGAAGCGATGGCGATGGCAAAACGCATCAGTAAACTCAAACAGGCCGAGCGTTTCTTTGTTGCTGATGATGTACACCCGCAAACGTTGGATGTCGTGCGTACCCGTGCAGAAACGTTCGGTTTTGAGGTTGTGGTCGGCAAGGCTGAAGAGGCGTTGAAAGACGATGCGGTGTTTGGTGTCCTGCTGCAACAGGCAGGAACCACGGGAGAATTACACGATTACAGCGACCTGATGGCGGCACTGAAAGCGCGTAAGGTCGTCAGCTGCGTGGCATCGGACATTATGGCGTTGGTATTACTGACCGCACCGGGCAAACAGGGCGCGGATATCGTCTTCGGTTCCGCACAGCGCTTCGGCGTGCCGATGGGCTACGGCGGCCCACACGCGGCGTTCTTTGCCTGTCGTGATGAACATAAACGTGCCATGCCGGGACGTATTATCGGCGTGTCGCGCGATGCAGCGGGCAATACCGCGTTGCGCATGGCGATGCAGACGCGTGAACAGCATATTCGCCGCGAGAAGGCGAACTCTAATATTTGTACTTCGCAGGTATTGCTGGCCAACATTGCGGGAATGTATGCGGTATTCCACGGGCCGGAAGGGCTCAAGCGTATTGCGGGGCGCATCCATCGTCTGACTGACATTCTGGCAGCAGGATTAACGCGGGGCGGACTGCTGCTGCGTCATCGTAGCTGGTTCGACACGCTAACGATTGAAGTGGCGGACAAGGACGCGGTGCTGAGCCGCGCATTAAGTTTTGGCATCAACCTGCGCAGCGATTTGGCGAGTGCCGTGGGTATCACGTTGGATGAAGCGACCACGCGTGAAGACGTGCTGGCGCTGTTTGCTGTGCTGCTAGGTGACGATCACGGGCTGGATATTGAAACGCTTGATGTGGCCATCGGTCAACAGGCTGCGACGATCCCTGCCGTGTTGCTACGTAATGATGCGATCTTGTCACATCCGGTTTTCAATCGCTATCACAGCGAAACCGAGATGATGCGTTACCTGCACCGTCTGGCACGTAAGGATCTGGCGCTGAATCAGGCTATGATCCCGCTCGGATCTTGCACCATGAAGCTCAATGCAGCGGCGGAAATGCTGCCGATTACCTGGCCAGAATTTGCTGAACTGCACCCATTCTGCCCGCCGGAACAGGCGCTCGGCTATCGTCAGATGATCGAGCAGCTATCGGGCTGGCTGGTGCAATTGACGGGTTATGATGCCGTTTGCATGCAGCCCAATTCGGGTGCACAGGGTGAATATGCGGGGCTGCTGGCGATCCGTCGCTATCATGAAAGTCGCAATGAAGCGGGTCGTCATCTCTGCTTGATTCCTAGCTCCGCGCACGGAACTAATCCGGCATCGGCGCAGATGGCGGGAATGGAGGTCGTGGTCGTTGCCTGCGACAAACAGGGCAATATCGATTTGCACGATCTGCGTGAGAAGGCACTGGCGGCGGGTGAACAGCTTTCCTGCATCATGGTGACCTATCCGTCTACCCACGGCGTTTATGAAGAGACGATTCGCGAAGTGTGTCAGATCGTGCACCAATACGGTGGTCAGGTGTATCTGGACGGCGCGAATATGAACGCCCAGGTTGGGATTACGACACCGGGCTACATTGGCGCTGACGTATCGCACCTGAATCTGCATAAAACCTTCTGTATTCCGCACGGCGGCGGCGGGCCGGGCATGGGGCCAATTGGTGTGAAAGCGCATCTGGCTCCGTTTGTGCCGGGTCATCAGGTAGTTAAAATCGATGGTGTGTTAACGGAACAGGGCGCAGTTTCTGCGGCACCGTTCGGTAGTGCTTCCATTCTGCCGATTAGCTGGATGTACATCCGCATGATGGGCGCGGAAGGGCTGAAACAGGCCAGTCAGATGGCGATCCTGAACGCGAATTACATTGCAACGCGCTTGCAGCAGGCATATCCCGTGCTTTACACCGGCCGTGACGGTCGTGTCGCGCACGAGTGCATTCTGGATATTCGTCCACTTAAGGAAAGCACGGGTATTAGCGAAATGGATATCGCCAAGCGTCTGATTGATTACGGTTTCCATGCGCCGACCATGTCGTTCCCGGTGGCGGGCACGCTGATGGTGGAACCGACGGAATCAGAAAGTCAGGTGGAAATAGATCGCTTTATCGATGCTATGTTGGCGATCCGTGCCGAAATCAACCGCGTTGCACAGGGCGAATGGCCGCTTGACGACAATCCGTTGGTCAACGCACCGCACACGCAGGCAGAGCTGGTGGCCGATTGGGCGCACCCGTACAGCCGCGAACTGGCAGTATTCCCGGCGGGTAGCGAACACAAATACTGGCCGAGCGTGAAGCGTCTGGACGATGTTTACGGCGATCGTAACCTGTTCTGTTCGTGTGTACCGATGAGCGATTATGCGTAATTAACCGCACTGGCAGTCATTTACAACGCCAGTAGCGTTGTTGTTCATGGTTCTTCTACAGGGGTAATACCTGTCGTTTAAGTATCGAGATACACGGGGCGACCACAGGGGTGAGACATCCCTGCGGGAACCTCTCCCTGTGTTTCCCTTAAAAACGGGCTTAAGTGAACAGTATTACTTCCTGCATATCTGATTAAGTTACTGATTTTTATCTATTCCCCCTATGGCATCATGTGCTTAGCCATCACCAGCTAATGTTTTTCCATGTGTCCTCATCCAGTCTGCCAGTGAATCCAGCGTTGGTTGGAGCGATTTGCCCAGTGGAGTGATTTGGTACTCCACTCGCGGTGGCACTTCTGCATACACCTTACGTTGCACCAGTTTGCGTTGTTCGAACAGCCGCAGTTGTCGTGTGAGTTCCTTCTGAGTGATAGGGGCGATTGCGCGTTGTAGTGCACTGAAGCGCACGGGGTCGCCGATCACGATCAGGCGGTACAGTATGGGAATTGCCCATTTTCCCGCGATGAGATTGACGAAATTTACCATTGGGCACGGTTCTGCCAGGTCAGATGGCGTATTTGCTGATGGGGCGTGGACAGACATAGGGTTCCAATATCCTCTTTAGTATCCAATTGGTGCCTACTTACAAAAGCATACTATTGATGAAATACTGCCGTTTTTCAAGCAACGAGACAGGACACATCATGATGAAACGGCTGCAAGATAAGTTTGCTTTGATCACCGGTGGCACTAGCGGCATTGGGATAGAAACCGCACGTCAGTTTCTGGCTGAAGGCGCGACGGTCGCCATAACGGGGCGCGATGAGAAAGCGCTGGCGCGTGCGCAGGCTGAATTAGGCCATTCTACGTTGGCGATCCGTTGCGATGCTGGAGATATCCGTGCCCAACATGACTTGGTAGACGTGCTGGCACAGCAGTGGCCACGTCTGGATGTGTTATATGCCAATGCAGGCGATGTCACCCATCGTCCTTTAGAAGGCTGGGATGAAGCGGCTTGGGATCAACTCATGGCAACCAACCTTAAAGGACCATTCTTTCTGGTTCAGGCGCTACTGCCGCTGCTGAACAACCCGGCTTCTGTGATCCTGTGTGGATCGACCAGTGCGCACATCGGGCTACCGCAGAGTAGCGCCTACGCCGCGAGTAAAGCGGGATTACTCTCGCTGGCGCGCACGCTGTCGGCTGAGCTGGTGACGCGTGGCATTCGGGTTAATGGCTTAAGTCCGGGCCCCACTGAAACGCCCGCCCTTGATAAATTAGGTCTTTCTCCCGAACAGCAACGTGCCATGCAGGAGCAAATTCGACAGTTGGTGCCGATTGGTCGTATGGGCACCACTTGGGAATTGGCGAAAGCGGCTGTTTTCCTTGCTTCTGACGAGTCCCGTTTCGTTGTTGGAACGGAACTGCTGGTCGATGGTGGTGTTGCCAATCTATAGAAGATGGGCCTGCGAAATCGTTCGCAGGCATATTTTCCCCATCGGAAAACAAACTGTCATTAAACTGACGCCCCTTTGACACGCTGGCGTTCTAGGGTAAGGCCTCTGTGTTTCACACTGAGCGACCCTAGAGTTATGCGTGCAAAATGCTTTCCCTATCTTGTGCTGTTGCCGACGCTGGTTTTTTTGCTTGCCTTCACCTATTTCCCTCTGTTGCGTTCGGTCATCGACAGCCTGTATGACACTCGGCTGAATGCCGATACGCCGCTGTTCGTCGGGTTGGATAATTTTGTGCGTTTGGTGCAGGACGCCGTGTTCTGGCAGGCGTTGCTGAACAACGTGTTGTATATCCTGATGACGGTTGTGCCCGGTGTGCTGCTGGCGCTGTTGTTGGCGGTGCTGCTGTGGGAGAACACACGCGTGAATCGTTGGCTGCGCACTGCCTTTTTCTTTCCGATGATTATTCCGCTGGTGAGCGCCGCGACGCTGTGGCTGTTCATCTTTATGCCGGGGCTGGGGCTGCTGGATTACTATCTGGCGAAAGTGTTCGGCCCGATGAATAACAACTACCTTGGTATGAGCGACAGCGCGCTGGTGGCGGTGAGCGTCATTGGTATCTGGAAGTTTGCGGGTTATTACATGCTGTTTTTTCTCGCCGGTCTGCAAGCGATTTCTGCTTCTGCACGTGAGGCGGCGCTGATGGAGGGAGCCTCACGGCGTCAGGTGTTTTTCTACGTCACGCTGCCTCTGCTGCGGCCTACTATCGCCTTTGTGGTGACCATCGCTTTTATCTACGCCATTACTCAGATTGATCACGTTGCTGTGATGACGCGCGGTGGGCCGAATAACGCCACGACCGTACTGCTTTATTACATTCAGGATCTGGCAAATGACACGCACGATCTGGGCAAAGCCTCTGCGGCAACCTTCCTGACGCTGGCGATGCTGTTTGCCTTTTCCATTATGAATCTGAAGGTGCTGGAGAAGGGGGCACATTATGAGCGCTGAAAATCAGATCGTTGACGTTCGGAGTGTGAAAAGTCAGCGCGTTGAGAGCCGAAGCGTGACCAACCCACTTCGCATCACGACCCGGTTTACGCTGCCGCTGCTGCTGATCTGCGCCGCGCTGCTGTGGGTCAGCCCGTTTATCTGGATGCTGTCTTCTTCCGTCAGTGCCAGCAGTTTCGGCGTGGATATGGCCTCGCTGTTGCCGCGTCTTCCGCTGACGTTCGATAACTTCCGCGATGCGTGGGACAGTGCCGACTGGTTACGGCTCTACACCAATACGCTGATCTTTGCGGTCGGCACGTTTCTGGTGCAGCTGGTGACGATCACCACGGCAGGCTACATCTTCGCCTACCACGAATTCCGCGGCAAAACGCTGCTGTTCTACCTGCTGCTGATTCAAATGATGATCATGCCTGTCGTCATGATGGTGCCAAACATGATGACGCTCAAACAGCTCGGCCTGCTCAATACCCTGACCGGCGTGATGATGCCGTATTTCGCTTCAGCATTTGGCGTGTTTCTGATGCGTCAGGCATTTCTCAATATCGCTAAAGAGATCGAAGAAGCTGCGTTGATGGAAGGCTGTCGCTGGTGGCAGGTGGTGTTTCACGTCCTGATTCCGATGACCTGGCCATCGATTCTGGCCTTCGCCACGGTCAGCATTACCTACCACTGGAACGAATACCTCTGGCCGCTGATGGTGCTCAACGACCCGGACAAACAGGTGCTGACCATCGGGCTGGTGTCGTTCGCGATGGGCGCAGAGTCCGGCGGACAGTGGGGGTTGATCTGCGCGGGTACCCTGCTGGTATGTCTGCCGCTGATGGTGGCTTTTGTCGTGTTCCAGAAGCAGTTCCTGAGCAGCTTCGGCTTCTCAGGCATTAAGTAAATCGCTGATAAGGCCATGCGGGTAATACGGGTTACTTAATTCTATTTATCAGGAGCGACATGCTCCGTGTATCTCGATCCTTAAGCGATCGGTGTTCGCCAACGGGCGAAATAATGATAGAGGTGGTTGTTATGTTGCTGGCTCAGATTTCCGATCTGCATTTTCGCAGTGAGGGGCGCAAGCTCTATGAGTTTATTGATATTAACGGGGAAAATGCCAAAGTCATCAATCAGCTGAATGCGCTGAGCGAGCGGCCGGACGCGGTAGTCATTAGCGGCGACATCGTCAACTGCGGACGTCCGCAGGAGTATCAGGTCGCCCAGCGCATGTTGCAAATGCTGGATTATCCGCTGTACGTGATTCCGGGCAATCATGATGACAAACAGCATTTCCTCAACGCGATGCGCCCACTTTGTCCACAATTGGGTGATGATCCAGAAAATATCCGCTATGCGGTGGATGATTTCCCCATGCGTCTGCTGTTCATCGATACCAGTCTGACTGGGCAGGCGAAAGGCTGGCTGACGCCGTCCACGCTAGGCTGGCTTGAGCAGCAATTACAGGATCACTCAACGCGCGAAACGGCGATCTTCATGCACCATCCGCCGCTGCCGTTGGGATCGGCGCATATGGATCGTATCGCCTGCGAAAATGGGCACGAGCTGTTAATGCTGATCGAACGTTTCCCACAGCTTACGCGGATCTTCTGCGGCCATACGCATCGGCTGATTATGACGCAGCATCGGCAGGCGATTATCGCTACGGTGCCGGGTACCGTCCATCAGGTGCCGTATTTCTACTATGACGACACGTCGTACTACAACCTGGAACCTGCCAGCGTGGTGATGCACCGTTATGTGCCAGTAACCGGGCTGGTGAGCTATAGCCAGTCGATCGCCTCGAACTCTGGGCCTTACCTCTACGATCCACGAATCAGCTGTCCGGTGGATGCGTAATGGCCGTGATTCAGTTACGTAATATCAGTAAACGCTTCGAACACACGCAGGCGCTGGCATCGCTGTCGTTAGATATCGCCGACGGTGAGTTTCTGGTGCTGGTCGGGCCGTCCGGCTGTGGCAAAAGTACGTTGCTGCGCATGCTGGCGGGTCTGGAAGACGTGAGTGATGGGCAAATTCTGCTGGGTGACGATGACATTACGACGTGGAGCCCCAAGCAGCGCAATTTCTCGATGATCTTCCAGAACTACGCACTGTTTCCGCACTTGACCGTTGAGCAGAACATCACGTTCGGCATGAGGATGCGTGGTGAGCCGAAAGCTGACTATCCACAGCGGGTACAACGCGTTGCCAGCCTGCTTCAGCTTGAGCCGTTACTCAAACGTAAACCGGGGAAATTGTCCGGCGGCCAGCGTCAGCGTGTGGCGATGGCGCGGGCGATCGTGCGCGATCCTCGCCTGTTTCTGATGGATGAACCGCTGTCGAATCTGGATGCACGGCTGCGCAGTGATGTGCGAGACGGCATTATGGATCTGCATCGGCAGTTGAAAACGACCACCGTTTACGTCACGCACGATCAGATCGAGGCGATGACGATGGCGGACAGGATCGCCGTGCTGGATCGCGGCGTATTGCAACAGGTTGGTACACCGGAACAGCTGTATTCTCATCCGGCGAACGTCTTTGTCGCCGGATTCATCGGCACGCCTGCAATGAACATGGTGACGCTACCCTGTACCGGTGGGCAGGCGATTTTACAAGCACTGCCTGTCGCGCTGCCCGCCAGTGAAGAAACACGTTCATTAACCAGTGTGTTGCTGGGGATTCGCCCTGAACATATTACCGAACACGCCTCGTCAGAAGGCGATTTGTCGTTATCGGGAACGGTGAGGCAACGGGAGCTGTTTGGCGCGGAGTATCTGATGCATGTGGATACGCCGTTGGGAAACATCCGCTACCGTCGTCCAAATCGCGATGGCGTACCGAACACGGGTGCGTCCGTTGTGCTTCATTTTTCACCGCAGGATTGTCATTGGTTTTCTGGGCAAACCGCCCGTAATTTATCCCAGGAGAAAAGAAATGCGTAAGCCTCGTATGATGGCGCTGGCGATAGCCTTGCTGATGTCTGGCCCCGCTCTGGCAAAAGAGAGTATCGATTTTATGTTTCCCGCGCCGGTTGATGGCAAGCTGACGATGGAAATGACGCGCATCATCAAAGAGTACAACCAATCGCAGGATCAGGTTGAAGTGCGTGGGATCTTCACCGGAAATTACGACACGACGAAAGTGAAAGCTGAAGCCGCCGCCAAAGCAGGCGATCCGCCAGCGCTGGTAATTATGTCTGCAAACTTCACTGCCGATCTGGTCATCAAGGATGAAATCCTACCGATGGACGAGCTGTTCAAATACGGCAACGAAAAAGCCACGCCTTTCCTGACCAAAAACTTCTGGCCTGCGCTGCATCAGAACGCGCAGGTGATGGGCGTGACTTACGCGATCCCGTTCCACAACTCGACGCCGATCCTCTATTACAACGAAGACATGCTGAAGAAAGCGGGATTCAACGAACCGCCGAAAAACTGGGATGAAGTGATTGCAGTAGCGAAGAAGCTGACTGACCCGGCAAAAGGGCAGTGGGGCATCATGATTCCGTCCACGAACGATGATTACGGCGGCTGGATGCTGTCTGCGCTAACGCGCGCCAACGGTGGGGCCTATTACAATGCCGACTATCCGGGCGAAGTGTATTACAACACCGCATCAACCAAAGGCGCGCTCCAGTTCTGGCGCGATTTGGTGTATCGCGACAAAGTGATGCCCGCTGGCGTGCTGAATTCCAAACAGATCAGTGCCGCATTTTTCTCTGGCAAGCTGGGTATGACGATGCTGAGTACCGGCGCGCTGGGCTTTATGCGTGAAAACACCAAAGATTTTCAGCTTGGCGTGGCGATGATGCCGGAAAAAGAACGTCGTGGTGTGACCATCGGCGGGGCGAGTCTGGTGAGCTTCAAGGGGATTTCCGAGGAGCAGAAGAAAGCGGCCTGGCAGTTTATGAACTATCTGATCAGCCCGGAAGTCAGCGGAAGCTGGAGTCGTTTTACCGGCTACTTCGCACCACGTATGGCGGCCTACGATCTGCCGGAAATGAAAGACTATCTGGCAAAAGATCCGCGCGCAGCCATTGCGCTGTCACAGCTGCAATATGCCCATCCGTGGTACGCAACCTATGAAACGGTCGCCGTACGCAAAGCGATGGAAAATCAGCTGGCGGCGCTGTTAAACGATCCGGCGAAAAAGGTCGATGACGCTGCTGCCGCTGCACAGAAAGAGGCGGATGGCATCATGAAGCCTTACGTGGATAAAACCGCGTTAAGAGACGTCAAGTAAAAATGGCCTATCTGATGGGGTTGTGCGCCCGTCAGTAAGCGTGCAGCAGCGTGCGACGAAACGATAGCACATGGGCTTCCATGGCCGTTTCCGCTGCTGCTGCATCTTGTTGCGCCAGTGCATTAATAATGGCGTTGTGCTCTCTTATCACTTCCAACATGTGTTCTTCCTGAGACAGCGTGCTGGCCCAGAAGCGCTGCGAACGGGCGAGCAGGACACTGAGGATATCGGTTAGTGTGCTGTTACCCGCGATCTCCGCCAGCATCTGGTGGAATTCGCGATCGAGAGCCATCATCAATATCCGGTCCCGAGTCTGGCAGGCGGTTTCAATCTGTTGGTTAAGCTCAGTTAATTCAGCGATATGCGTTGCCGTGGTGCGCTGGCTGGCTAAACGCATACACAGGCGTTCATTGGTCAGCCGGACATCAATCAGTTCCAGAGCATCGTTGATGGACAGGGGAGACACCATAACGCCTTTACGCGGAATCACCTGTAGTAATCCCTCGTTTGCCAGACGGTGGATGGCCTGATTGATGGGGGTTCTGCCGATATTCAGCTCATTCATCACCTGCACGGTGTTCAAATATTCCCCAGGCTTATAGCTTAATGTTACCAACGACTGCTTAAATCGTTGATAAGCCAGTTCGTTCAGTGACAGGCCAGCTTCCTCTATCGTCAATAATGACCGACGCTTCTCGTCAATACTCTTCACTCATTGCTCCTACAACGGAAAGTCCTTAGACATAGTACACAAAACATGGCACGAAAATCGCTTATTTCCTTACTGAAGATTCTGTGAAATTTCACAGTTATTTTATGTGAGGAGTAAAGATTTCATGAAACTGGCGTTTAATTTACCTGAAAACACAGGCGCAGTGGCGCTGAATGTAGATATCAATCGTCTGGTGGTCGCGGGTTGGACAGGGCGCGATCATGATGCGGTTTTGCACCATATTCGGGAATTAGAGGCGCTAGGTGTGCCTCAGCCTAGTGCAATCCCCCTGTTTTATCGCGTAGCGGCGAACCAACTTAGCCAATCCTCAGTCGTTGAAGTGATCGGTGACGCCAGCTCTGGTGAAGCCGAACCACTTATTTTTTCTCACCGTGGCGAATGGTATGTCTCGCTGGCGTCGGATCATACCGATCGTCGTCTGGAAGCACACAGTGTTGCCTTGTCGAAGCAATTGTGTGTGAAACCCGTAGCGCATGACGCCTGGCGGCTTAGTGAAGTGATCGAACACTGGGATTCACTGATCTTGCGGTCATGGATCAAGGAAGAGGGGGAATTTCGGCTGTACCAGGAAGGCACATTGGCCAGCCTTCAGCCGCCGATGGTGCTATTGCAGCGGTATCTGGGGGGCGATGTATCTCTTGCCGATCGGCAAGATGGACTGGCAATGAGCTGCGGCACCATGACGGCGATTGGTGGCATTCGTCCAGCAACAGAATTTCGCATGGCGCTGGTGGATGAACGTCTGGGACGCACGATTAGCCACTGCTATAGCAGTATTGAGCTGCCGGTGGTGGCGTGATGGAAAAACTCACTTTACAGCAGGCCATTGCAGGGCTGGCAAGTGGAACGTTCACCTCTGCTGAGCTAACTGAATTTGCTTTGGCACGGATTGCGGATGAACAGGGAGAAGGTTCGCGTGCTTTTACGCGGGTCTACCCCGACGTGGCTCGGCAACAGGCGCAGGAGTCTGATAGACGGCGCATAGCCGATCGGCCACGTTCGGCGTTGGACGGCGTACCGATATCGATCAAAGACCTGTTCGACATTGCCGGTGAACCGACGACGGCGGGTTCTCGCGTGTTGGCTACGGGACAGGCGGCATCTCGGCATGCCGTGGTGGTGGAGCGACTCTTGCAAGCGGGTGTAGTGGTGGTGGGTAAGACCAACATGACTGAGTTTGCTTATTCTGGTCTGGGGATCAATCCACATTATGGTACGCCTGCCAACCCGTGGGATCGTGCGTCACGACGTATTCCGGGGGGCTCATCTGCTGGCGCGGCGGTGGCGGTGGCTGATGGGATGAGCCTTGGTTCGATTGGCAGCGATACGGGGGGCTCAGTACGTATTCCTGCAGCATTCTGTGGCCTGACTGGCTACAAACCTACTGCTCGGCGCATCAATAGCGCAGGGCTACTGCCGCTGTCACCTTCTCTGGATTCAATTGGTGTTATCGCCCACGGCGTCGGTGATTGTGTCGTACTGGACGGGCTGATTGCCGAACAACCCCTGTTGCCAATAGTGAAGCCGTTGACGCAGGCACGCTTTGGCATACCACAAACATGTGTACTTGATGGGTTAGACAAACAGGTAGCAGCGGCTTTTGAGCTAAGCCTGCGACGTCTGGCTGTGATGGGCGCACGGATTGAAACGATCCCGTGTACCGCATTTGCGGAACTGGCCGAGATCAACGCCTCGGGTGGGTTCACGGCGCTGGAGTCGTGGCGCTGGCATCAGGAACTCATCGAGAAACATGCCGATCTCTATGATCCGCGAGTGCTGTCGCGTATTCGTCGCGGCGCCACGCTGGAGGAGCGCGATAGGGCAAAGCTGATTCAACAACGTATCGACTGGCAGCAGCGAGTGACCGCTGAGGTACAGGGCTACGACGCACTGCTGATGCCTACCGTACCGTTTATAGCCCCAACGATTGCCGAATTGGAGGCAGATGACGAAGCCTACTTCCGTATCAATGGTGCGGCGCTGAGAAACCCTTCAGTGATCAACTTTCTGGACGGTTGTGCCGTTTCTTTACCGTGCCAACTGCCGGGTGAAGCGCCGGTTGGGTTGATGGTAGCGGGATTGCCACAGCATGACAGCGCACTGCTGGGCTGGGCGTTATCGATTGAGCATGGCCTTGCCAGCGCATAATTTTCTGGCGGCATGGCCGCCTCGTTGAGTTAACAGGAGAATACCCATGACTGTTTCCCCCAATGGAATGTTGTTTGTCGCAACCGATGTTGCCGCGCAGGATGAAGCGGATTTTAATCAGTGGTACGACTGTGAACATGTGGAAGAACGGGTGCGTATTCCCGGTTTTTTGACTGGCACGCGTTATCAGGCATCGCAAGGCTGCGGCCGGAAATATCTCGGCTTATATAAAACCACATCCCTTGATTGTTTTACCTCACCAGCCTATCAGGCTGCCTTTTCCCGCCAGACCGCGTGGTCGGAAACCAATCTGCAACGCATGATCGACCCAATGCGCCGCGTTTGTGCGGTAGAGGCGGTTACTGGGCAAGGAACCGGGAGCCATCTCAGTATCGTGACGCTTGAACCTGCGTCAGACGGAGAACTGATCGACAACATTCTGCGCCTTGGAGAAACCCTCTCTGCGGAGGCGGGGTTCGTCAGCAGTTCCCTGCTGTTGCCGGATGCGGTGTTGAGTACGCCGCTTCCCAAAGAGTCTCTCGATTCGCGCAGCCTGCTACCAATGTTGCTGCTGGAAAGTAGCGGCCCGGTTGCTGACGCGCACCTGAGCGAAGTCGCAGTCCGGGCGTTAGGCGTCTCCGCCAGCCCTATTCTGCATTACACCTTCAATTGGCAACTTACGGCACAGGAGCTGAAATGATGAACAATGCGACCACCGCGACGGCAAAAGGAGTATCACCGCAGGAACAGACAGCGGGAACTCCGAAAACTGGCAAACTGGCGGCGGCCAGTTCTATCGGCACGGCACTGGAGTGGTATGATTTCACCATCTATAACATCATGGCGGCACTGATTTTTAATCATGTGTTCTTTCCCTCATTCGATCCGCTAGTCGGAACGATTCTGGCGTTTTCCACTTATGCCGTTGGCTATATCTCACGGCCCGTGGGCGGCATTATCTTTGGTCATCTTGGGGATGTGCTAGGGCGGCGTTTTGTGCTGGTGACGACACTGGTGATCATGGGGGTGACGACGGCGTTAATGGGGATGCTGCCCAGCTACGCGAGTTGGGGGGTGTGGAGCCCACTGCTGCTGGTCATGCTCCGCTTTGTGCAGGGTATCGCACTGGGAGGCGAGTGGGCTGGTGCGGTTTTGCTGTCGATGGAACATGGTAAGCCGAATCAGCGTGGGCGAAATGCGTCCTTTGCTCAGGTTGGGCCCTCCTGCGGTACGCTGATTGGAACCGGCTTTATCACTCTCGTCACCCTCTCGATGTCGCCGGATAGCTTTCAGCAATGGGGTTGGCGTATTCCTTTTCTGCTGAGTCTGGTATTGGTCGGTTTCGGCCTATGGCTACGTCGTGGCGTGAGTGAAACGCCAGCTTTTCTTAAATTGGAGAAAAGTAAAGACATCACTAAAACCCCCATTCGTGAAGTGTTCACTCAACACTGGCGTTCACTGCTTGTTGCTGGCGGGGCGCGCATCGGTTCCGATGTGTTGTATGCGCTGGTCGTCGTCTTCACCCTGACCTACGTGACAACGGTACTGCATCTGCCACGCCCATTGGCATTGACTGCGACCATGCTGGGCGCTTGCGGTAATGCTATTGCTGTTCCACTGTTCGGCATGCTTTCAGATCGTTTCGGACGTCGTCCGGTGTATATGGGCGGGGCGTTGGCGGCGATAGTCTGGGCGTTTATCTTTTTTGTCTTGCTGGATAGTTCGCAACCCGTGCAAATTTGTATTGCGGTGATTGTCGGGTTACTGATTCACGCGGCGATGTATGGACCGCAGGCTGCCTTTGTCACCGAACAGTTTCCAACCCATGTACGTTATGCTGGATCGTCGCTGGCCTATACATTGGCTGGGATCGTGGGCGGTGGTTTTGCACCGTTGATCATCGCATCATTATTCAAATCTTATGACAGTACGCTAGCGATCTCTCTGTATGTCTCGCTGGCACTGCTTGTCACGTTATGGGCTGTATGGGCCGCCAGAGAAACGGCGCATAAGCCGCTGTAATGATGTAGAACGGGGTATTCGGTCTGTCGCTGGGCAAACGAAGCGGCTCAGCAACAGACCCGGATCGCTGGCAACTACTTGAGCCACCCTTTGGCTTTGGCGTCTTCCAGATGCTGCTTCAGGTATTGCCACAGTTCCGGGTTGATGGTGGCGATGAATTCGGCGCGGTCGAGAACCTGTTCCAGATGGATGCCGTTTTCTACCCAGCTTTGGCCGCCGTTGTACAAATTCATCAGCATCGGCATAACGCGATCGAGCACCATGGCGAACTGGGCGCTGGGGGTTTCATTCGCTTCGTATTCTTCCCATAGATCGTGGAATTGCTGACGCTGTGGCTCCGGCAGCAGGCCGAAAATGCGGGCAGCGGCAGCGACTTCCTGATCGTGAATCGCCAGGCGAGCGGAAAGATCGTACACGATCACATCACCCGCATCGATTTCGACGATGTCATGAATCAGCGCCATTTGGATCACGCGCTGAATATCTACGCCTTCACCCGCGTAAGGAGCCAGCGCCATCGCGGCGACGGCAAAATGCCAGCTGTGTTCGGCAGAATCCTCGTGACGTTCGCTACCAATAATCTTGGTGCGGCGCTGCACGCTTTTCAATTTATCGATTTCTATCAGAAAGCCGAAGACATCGGTCATGGAACCGAAATTCAGAGTGGATGGGGAAGATGACATGAAAAGCTTACCTCTTGCAGTGAAAACGATGCAGTAAAAGTCATGCAGTGATAACTACAGGAAGGTGCTATGAGCGTCAGAACCGGATAACCGTTAACGCGAATAACCGGTAACAACGACAGAGCCCTTCAAAAAACAGGAAGATATCGAAGTCGAACATTCTAGGGGATGTTGCCCGAGATTGACATGCATGATTGCACGTTAAGTAAGAGGGAAGGTAGCGAGAGAATTATTTTAGCTTACACGTGTACACTGAAACTATTCTCAGTTAATCTGCTCAAAGGTTAAACACCTCGCCTGTTTCGCCCTGTACAAGAGCAGGAAAGCTAAGGTGGATGAGGTCAGCGCATGACGCTGTTGAATGTGTACTGTTGCCGAATACTGCGGAACCTATTGATGTCAAAAAATGCACAGATGCCGGACTACTCTCTGGCAGAGGAAATTGCGAATAGCATAAGCCATGGAATCGGTGTGATTTTCGGTATTGTTGGTCTGGTTTTACTGCTGGTGCAGGCCGTAAACAATGATGCTGGCAGTGTGGCGATCACCAGCTACAGCCTCTATGGCGGCAGTATTATTCTACTGTTTCTGGCGTCGACGCTGTATCACGCGATCCCCTCGCCGCGTATCAAACCGTGGCTGAAAAAATTCGACCACTGCGCTATCTATCTGTTGATTGCCGGAACTTATACGCCATTTTTGCTGGTCGGGCTGGATTCGCCGCTGGCGCACGGCTTGATGGTTGTTATCTGGAGCATGGCGCTGTTGGGGGTGATCTTCAAACTGGCGTTTGCTCACCGGTTTGAAGTGATATCGTTGATTACCTATCTGGTCATGGGCTGGCTGTCGCTGGTGGTGATTTATCAGATGGTGATGAAGTTGTCGGTGGGAAGTGTAACGCTGCTGGCGGTGGGCGGTGTGGTGTATACGCTGGGGGTGATTTTCTACGCCAGCAAGCGCATTCCCTACAATCACGCGATTTGGCACGGGTTCGTTTTAGGCGGCAGCGTCTGCCACTTTCTGGCAATTTATCTTTATATTTAAGTTTGTATAAAGCGCATGCGCCTAACGGGCTCATGCGCAATGCCACCTGTCGGATTAATCCGTGATCTCATACGGCAGAGGCTGAACCGTGAGTTGGCTTTCGCCATCTTCACGCACGCGCAGGATATTTTCTGCGTTCAGATCGTTATTCAGCACCGCCTGCACCCACACGTCACCGTTCTGCAATTGGCTGGCCGCCAATACTGTCCCCGTACGACGCCAGTTCTCGCCGAGCTGCAATTCGAGATCGTCCCCAGCCTGAGGCACCCGGCTTGCTTTACCCGCCAGCCAGTAGAGTGCGCGCTTGTTCGCTCCGCGATATTTCGCCCGAGCGACCATTTCCTGACCGGTATAGCACCCTTTGCTGAAGCTAATCCCATTTAATGCCTGTAAATTAGTCGCTTGCGGGATGAACTGCGCACTGTTTGCGCTGTCAATGATGGGCTGACCTGCTTCAATATCCAAAGCCAGCCACTGGCGGCTGTCATTCAGGCTGACTTTATCGCCGAGCTGTTCAAGCAGCGAAGCGCTGTGCTCAGGAGATAGCACCAGCAGGAAACGCTCTGCGGGATGGGCGAAATGCAGTAAGGTTGCGCCTTCATGCTGAACGACAGGGTTCTCGGCATCTGGAAGTTGGCTAAATACAGAGGCCAGCAGTTCGCGAATACCTGCGCCCGCGGCACCCAGTAGGATGGCATTATCGTCCGGTGCGATGGTTGTTTTCGAGAAAACGGCGTATTTTTTCAGTTCGCTAAGCTGGGCGTCGCGTAGGTTGCGACGTTCAATGAAAGCAAAGCCTTCGCCGTGATGGAACAGACGCAGGTTGCTCCACATTTTCCCTTTCGCGTCGCAGTGGGCGCAAAGGACGTGCCCATCGTCAGGCAGTGCCCCGACATCTGCGGTGACCTGTCCCTGAAGATATTTGACGGTATCCGGCCCGACCAGCGTGGCCAGTGCCCAGTCATCCAGTGAGATGAGCGTGGCGGCCAGTTGGGCGGAGGCAAATGGGAGCTGTGAGGCAAAAGGAAGTTGATGAGCCGTATGTTGGTTAACCATATAGTACAATCCTGCGCTAAGGGCGATACCCGAATGACCTAATGGTAAAAGAGCGCTCAGGGTTTGCAAGTGGTTATTCACGCAGCGTTATGACATAGCACATCCTGATGCAGGTAAGCGCACTTAGCGCGGTGCACATGGGTAAACTATGTCAAAATGTTACTATTAGTTGATACCCGCTACCGGAATCGGAGTACACTAGCGGCAAGCAGCGATAACAAGGTGGACATGAAATATGGAAATCGATAATAAATCACGCATTCATTGGGCATGCCGCCGTGGTATGCGCGAATTGGATATCGCGATCATGCCGTTTTTTGAGCATGACTATGACACACTTAATGACAGTGATAAGCGCACGTTTGTACGCTTGTTACAAAGCGACGATCCTGATTTATTCAACTGGTTGATGAACCACGGTGAACCGAAGGACGGAGAGCTTAAACGTATGATTTCCCTTATTCAGACGCGAAATAAAGATCGTGGCCCAGTGGCAATGTGACCTTCGCGTTTCCTGGCGCATGCAACTGCTGTCATTGGTTGTGCATGGCCTACTCGTATTGCTCATTCTGCTGGCACCGTGGCCGGACGGCTATGCATGGCTGTGGCTATGTTTGGTCACGATGGTGATGTTCGGTTTTATCCGTAGCCAAAGGAATATCAAATCCCGACAGGGGGAAATCGTTTTGCTTAGCGAAACGACCCTGAACTGGCGGCAGCAGGAATGGCAAATCGTCAAACGGCCGTGGCTTTTAAAAAATGGCGTGCTGTTGGCATTGCAATCGGTTAGCGGTAAAGAAAGACAACAGCTGTGGCTGGCATCGGACAGCATGGGCGATGAAGAGTGGCGCCACCTGCGTCAGCTTCTTTTGCAGCAGAAACACTGGGCGCGCTAACGGCATGTTTTTATGCGGGGTATTGCGCCCTGTGTGCAGAAAAATCACTATGGTGATTTACGGAAATAATCGCAGCAGGTATCTTACGCCGCTTCGTGAGGATAAGATATCGGCTGTTCCCGTCAGGGGAATGTCGCTTTCCTTTCTCTTTTTCCCTGTTTGAACCTGAGCTTATTAGGTCACCGCCTGACTCGTGCCTTACAATCTATAGGGTATAACAATCTATTGGGTATAACTGATGACTAAGCCCGCAGTGCAAAAAAATGGTCTGCATCCTCGTAATCGCCATCGCGACCGTTATGATTTTCCCGCGCTCAAACAGAGCTATCCTGCGCTGATCCCGTTTGTGAAGGTGAATGCCTACGGTGATGAGTCTGTGGATTTTGCCAATCCCGAGGCGGTGAAAACGCTGAATCAGGCGTTGTTGCAGCATTTTTATCAGATTGAGCACTGGACAATTCCAGACGGCTTTCTATGCCCGCCGATTCCCGGTCGCGCCGACTACATCCACCATTTGGCCGATTTGCTGGCGGAAGATAACCGCTCAGTGGTACCTCGCGATGCATCCGTGCTGGATGTCGGCTGCGGTGCTAACTGTGTCTATCCGCTGATTGGGCACCGTGAATACGGCTGGCGTTTTACCGGTAGCGAGATTAACCCGCTGGCGATGAAGGCGGCCAATGAGACGATTGAAGCGAACCCTGGCTTGAACCGATCGATTCGCCTGCGTCGTCAGAAAAACAGCAAAGCGATACTGTCAGGTATTATCCACAAGAACGACACGTTTGATGCCGTCATGTGTAATCCACCGTTCCATGCTTCTGCTGAGGATGCCCGCGAGGGATCGCAGCGTAAATTGCATAATCTGGGGCTGGATAAGCGCTCACCGCTGAATTTTGGCGGCCAGCAGGATGAGCTATGGTGCGAGGGGGGCGAGTCAGCCTTCATTGGTCAGATGATCAAAGAGAGCGTCGGTTTTGCCCGTCAGTGCCTGTGGTTTACGTCGTTGGTGTCGCGCAAAGAGAATCTGCCGGAGATTTATCGTGCATTGGAAGCGGTTGACGCGGAAAAGGTCAGAACGATAGATATGGCACAAGGCCAAAAGCAAAGCCGCTTTATCGCGTGGAGCTTTCTGGATACCGCCGCGCGTACCCGCTGGTTACAAAAGCGCTAAGCGACTTCGAGCTTTACGGATATCAGTCTTCACGAACATAAACCTTCACTGATAGATATCGCAAAGGTACCCGTGAACGTTTTGTTGTCAGCAACCCACCTCTCTGGAGGTGGGCTTTTACTCAACGCTAACCGTATCCGGTTCCTGTTTTGTCACCTTCAACGACGTACCCTGAATCGCCATAAACACCGCTTCCCGTCTGGTCAGATAGCCTTTAACGGGATGTGGTTTAATCGCGCCAGTTAGCGTGGTGTCGGTGATGATGCCACAGCCTGTGGCATGCGCGATTTGCTGTGCCGTCTCATCAAACCTTGAGAAATCGATATCATAATATTGCGGCACATCGCATTTCCCAGCCAGATTCTTGGCGTATTTTTCTGTGTCTGTTTGCACACAACCGGCAAGCAACAGTCCTGCGACCGCTATGAGTAACATTTTCATCGTGCTTACCTCTGTTGAGCCATACCGTTTACAGCAATGACGCCATTTCTTGCAGGATTTGTTCGCACCACTGTTCCAGCCGTTCATCGCTGAGATCGTATTGGTTCACCTCATCCAGCGCCAGCCCGACAAAATGTTTGCCGTCAGCAGTCAGCGGTTTTGGGCTGGTGAAGTCGTAGCCCTCTATTGGCCAGTACCCAACGAATGTGGCACCTAACGGCAGCAGTTGTTCATGCAGCATGCCCAGCGCGTCAAGGAACCATTCGCTATAGCCAAGCTGGTCACCCATACCGTAAAGCGCGATGACTTTTCCTTTGAGGTTCAGCGTCGCTAATTGACCCCAAATGTTTTCCCAGTCTTCCTGAATCTCACCGAAATCCCAGGTTGGGATGCCGAGAATCAGCGTACTGTAATCTTCCATACGTTGCGGTTCGACATCCTTAACGTTGTGCAGATCTACCAGTTCTTCGCCCAGAATATCGCGAATTTTTTCCGCTGCCATTTCGGTGTAACAGGTGCTTGAGCCGTAAAACAGACCGATTTTCATATGTCGTAAGAGAATTTTTGTGACCAATGTTGGCGAGGATACCACAAGTCATGTGTTGTGCAGAGGGTGACACTGGTGCTGATACCTCCGCAAGGTTGTCGGTATGGGACTCTACTCACGGCAGTATGGTTTGTTATGAAAAATCGCCGTATTTCATATATAACCAAAACAAATAACTAATTAGCTATTCATTCTTTATGCCTATATAAAGTCCCGCTAGGATACGGTCGTATGGTCACGAATAGCTGCTCTGACGATCTCGGGTTGTTTCCTAAACCGAGTGAGGTCATCGGAAAAAAGCGGCAACGATGTATAAGGATTCATTTCGTTATGATCGTTCTTTCGAACGTAGGAAAGACTTTTAATAGCACACATGGGCGTATTGTCGCCGTAGATGATGTGGATCTCACCGTCGAGCAAGGACAGATTTACGGCATTATCGGCTACAGCGGAGCGGGGAAAAGTACGCTGATCCGCTTGCTGAATGGGTTGGAAACGCCAACCAGCGGCAGCATCGTTGTTAATGGATTTGATATCACCCGTGCCAGCGGTGAAGATCTGCGCCGTGCGCGGTTGACAATTAGCATGGTGTTCCAGCACTTCAATCTGCTGTGGTCGCGTACGGTCAGCCAGAATATCGCCTTTGCCCTGCAAATTGCAGGGGCGCCAAAAGCTGAAATTACACAACGTGTTGCGGACTTGATCGCTTTGGTGGGGTTGGAAGGTCGAGAGCACGCCTATCCCTCTCAACTCAGCGGTGGTCAGAAGCAACGGGTGGGTATCGCTCGTGCGTTGGCGAATAACCCTAGCGTACTGCTATGTGATGAAGCGACTTCGGCGCTTGATCCGCAAACGACAGACGCGATCCTCGAATTACTGTTGGATATCAATCGCAAACTGAACCTGACCATTGTACTCATTACACACGAAATGTATGTGGTGCGTAAAATCTGTCATCGGGTGGCAGTGATGGAAAATGGTCGGATTGTGGAGGAAGGACCAGTACTGGATGTATTTGTTCGTCCACAGCAGGCGATAACTCGTCAGTTCGTGAAACAGGTTGGGCTGTATCAGGAAACAACAGAAAGTTTTAATCCACAGCTGACGGAACATCTGTCAGGGGCCGTGCTTAAACTGACCTTCATCGGCCAGCAAACCCAGCAGGCGGTTATTTCTGAAGTGATTCAAACCTATAATCTGACGATCAATATTTTGCATGGTCAAATCAGCCACACGCTGAACGGAACGTTTGGCGAGTTATATATCCATGTTGACGGCAACGAACAGGAAACGGCACGCGTGCTGACTTTCTTGCAAGAGCGAGCCATCGCCGTTGAGGTGGTTAAGCATGCTTGAGTCTTTATTCCCTCACCTAAAAATTGAACAACTGCTGGATGCAACGTGGGAAACGCTATACATGACTGGCGTTGCCGGTGTTGCGACGCTGATTTTGGGGATCATTTTGGGCGTTATGCTCTTCCTGACATCCAAAGAGCAGTTGCTCCAGAATCGGCCGATTTATCTACTGATTTCCGCGCTGGTGAATATCTTCCGTTCTATCCCATTCATTATTTTGATTGTGTTACTGATTCCGTTTACCAAAACGTTGGTCGGTACCATTCTGGGCGCGAATGCTGCACTGCCTGCGTTGATCGTCGGGGCTGCACCGTTCTACGCGCGTCTGGTCGAAATTGGCCTGCGTGAAGTAGATAAAGGCGTGATTGAAGCCGCTCGTTCAATGGGGGCAAAAACCCACACGCTGATCTTTCGTGTTTTATTGCCGGAATCTTCTCCCGCATTGGTTTCCGGTATTACCGTCACCCTGATTGCGCTGGTCAGCTATACCGCGATGGCTGGTGTGATCGGTGCAGGCGGGTTGGGAAATTTGGCTTATTTGGAAGGCTTTCAACGAAACCACGGCGACGTGACGCTGGTTGCGACACTGACGATCCTTGTGATTGTGTTTGTCATCCAGTTCATCGGCGACCTGATTACTACCACACTCGATAAACGTTAATCACAGGAAGAATGATGATGAAAAAACAGCTTATGATGATGGCTTTCGCCTCGTTGACCGCGCTGGCGTCGTTCAGCGCCGCAGCGGATACCAAGCTGGTGGTTGGGGCATCTAATGTACCTCACGCCGAGATTTTGGAAGTAGCGAAACCGATTCTGAAAAAAGAAGGGATCGATTTGGAAATCAAACGATTTCAAGATTACATCCTGCCGAATACTGCGCTTGCCAGCAAGGATATTGATGCCAACTACTTCCAGCATATCCCGTATCTGGAGTCGGTATTGAAAGATCACGCTAACGATAAGACCTATGATTTTGTCAGCGCGGGGGCGATTCACATTGAGCCAATCGGCATTTACTCCAAAAAATACAAAAGCCTGAAAGATCTGCCGGAAGGTGGCCGTATTATTATGCGTGATGCGGTAGCAGAAGAAGGGCGTATTCTTTCCATTTTTGAACGTGAAGGCGTAATTAAGCTGAAACCTGGTATCAATAAGGTGAATGCGCGTATCTCTGATGTCGTGGAAAACCCGAAGAAACTGAAGTTTCTGGCTAATGTCGAAGGTGCGCTGCTGCCGCAGATGTACAATAACGACGAGGGCGATGCGGTGGTGATTAATGCCAATTATGCTATCGATGCGGGCCTGAATCCGACCAAAGATCCTATTGCGGTAGAAAGTGGTGAAAATAACCCGTATGCCAACATCATCACTGTACGTAAAGGTGACGAGAACAAGCCTGATATTGTGGCTCTGGTGAAGGTATTACATTCTAAACCGATTCAGGATTTCATCCGTGAGAAATATAAGGGTGCGGTTATTCCTGTCGATAAGTAAGACATACTGTGATGCTAGATAAAAAAGAACCGCCGAAATGGCGGTTCTTTTTTTGTACTATTTGGCTTATCCCAGAGATTGGTGACGCGTTTCTTTGGTTAGCAGCAGTGCAATCAACGTCAGTGACGCCATGGCTGCCAGATAAACGCCGACATAGAACAGACCGTAGTTGGCCGTCAGCCACGCCGCGATATACGGTGCAACCGATGCACCGAGAATCGACGAAACGTTATAGGAGAATGACGCGCCAGTGTAACGCACTTCCGTCGGGAACAGCTCCGGTAGCAGAGCGCCCATTGGGCCGAACGTCAGTCCCATGATGCTCAGACCCAGCACCAGGAAGCCCATTACCAGCGCCTGATTGCCTGAACCGAGCATATAAGGGAACAGCATGGCAAAGACCAGCATGAGGCAGGTAATGGTAATCATGGTCTTGCGACGGCCAAAGGCATCCGCCAGATACCCGGCTACTGGCACCATCAGACCAAAGCCGATCACCGCGATCATCAGCATCAACAGGAAGCTGTTACGTGAGAAACCCAGCCCCTTCGGTGCTGGCGTTGTGCCGTACGTCATGGAGTAAACGGTCATGATGTAGAACAGCGTGTAAGTTGCCAGCATGATGAAGGTGCCGAGAATGGTGACTTTCATGTGCTTGCTAAGCAGCGTTCCCAGCGGCATACGCACCTGCTTACCGGCTTTGACCGCTTTGGTAAAGACCGGGGCTTCATGCAGTGATATGCGAACATACAGGCCAACCAGCACCAGCGCGGCGGACGCAACGAACGGCACACGCCAGCCCCAGCTCATGAACTGCTCTTCTGTCAGCAGCCAGGACAAGAGCAGGAAGGTGCCGTTAGCGAAGAAGAAACCAATCGGTGCGCCAAGCTGGGGGAACGACCCATACAGCGCACGTTTATTGGACGGGGCGTTTTCGGTCGCTAGCAGCGCTGCGCCACCCCATTCACCGCCCAGACCCAGACCTTGGCCGAAACGCGCCAGTGCCAGCAGGATCGGCGCAAGAATACCAATGGTTTCGTAGGTCGGTAACAGCCCGATGAGAACGGTTGAAACCCCCATGGTCAGCAGAGACGCGACCAGCGTGACTTTACGTCCGACGCGATCGCCAAAGTGACCAAATAGCGCAGAACCAATAGGGCGAGCCACAAAGGCAATCGCAAAAGTTGCCAGTGACTGTAGTGTCGCGGCAGTCGGATCGCCTTGCGGGAAGAAAATGTGTGGGAAAATCAGCACCGCGGCGGTGGCATAGATATAAAAATCGAAAAATTCGATAGCGGTGCCAATAAGCGACGCAACAATCACTTTATTGCGTGAATTTACGGGTGGTGCTTCCGCTTCGGCATCGAGAGTGGGGGTGATGGTGGCTTGCATAATGTTTCTTTATTTTAACAACACGAACAGCCATTCTACGCATAGAAAAATCGGCTTTTCAACGTTGATTAAGTAAGGTCAATACCAGTAGACATGCGGATTCAAGGAGCCTGTTCCGATATATTGACGATACATAAAATATAATGTGCCATGGCCTTATTTTTGCCGGAGAATGTTATGGCGATGTTGATGTTCACGGAATATGTGAGATCGTACACAATTCTGCTTGCGAGAGAATACCGCCTTGATGAAGGTGTAAAGTCATCGCTTCATCGGCATAATATTGCCAATAAGTGAAGAAGGACACGGCGATGCAAGAACACGATCAGGCGCTTATCGAACAGTTTCTCGATGCGCTGTGGCTGGAAAGAAATCTGGCCGAGAATACGCTGGCCTCTTATCGGCTAGATCTGCGAACGCTTGCGGAGTGGCTTGCACATCATGACAACGATTTGCTACAGGCGCAGTCGCTCGATCTTCAGGCGTTTCTCGCTGATAGGATCGATGGAGGCTATAAAGCGACGAGTTCGGCGCGTTTGCTCAGTGCGATGCGTCGCTTCTTTCAGTACCTTTATCGGGAAAAGCAGCGTAGCGACGATCCTAGCGCAGTGCTGTCGTCCCCGAAACTGCCGCAGCGTCTACCCAAAGATTTGAGCGAGGCGCAGGTTGATTCGTTACTCAACGCCCCTAGCATTGAACAACCGCTGGAATTACGCGATAAAGCCATGCTTGAGGTATTGTATGCGACGGGGCTGCGTGTTTCCGAACTGGTCGGTTTGACGATGAGCGATGTCAGCCTGCGGCAAGGCGTTGTCCGCGTGCTGGGGAAAGGTAATAAAGAACGGCTGGTGCCGCTGGGTGAAGAGGCGGTGTATTGGATCGAGTATTATCTGGAACACGGTCGCCCGTGGTTATTGAACGGGCAGACGCTGGATGTCCTGTTTCCCAGCAATCGCGCACGACAAATGACGCGCCAGACGTTCTGGCATCGCATCAAACATTATGCGGTGCTGGCATCTATCGATAGCGAAAAGCTCTCGCCACACGTTTTACGTCACGCGTTTGCTACCCATTTATTGAACCACGGCGCGGATTTACGGGTCGTACAGATGCTCTTAGGGCACAGCGATCTATCCACGACGCAGATTTACACCCATGTGGCGACGGAGCGGTTGAAGCAGCTTCATCAACAGCACCATCCGCGTGCATAGCATAGAGTAAATAGACAGAGTAACAGGATGTTATCTGACTGGCGGGGCCTCTCGCCAACCACCTTGGCGTATTGCTACGAGCGACGTATTCACCATGACGTTGCGACACAACAGGATTGATGAAATGAAAAAAGGGTTATTACTGCTTTCTTTACTGGTAGCGACGGCGACCAATTTTGCTCACGCCGACGATGCCGCAATCAAGCAGACGCTGACGCGTTTGGATATGCAGGGCGCTGAAATCCTGCCTTCGCCAATGGCAGGCATGAAAACCGTCATTACCGATAGCGGCGTGCTGTACATCAGCGAAGATGGCAAGCATTTGCTGCAAGGCCCGCTTTACGACGTGAGCGGAACGATGCCGGTCAACACCACCAATAAAATCCTGATTGGCAAGCTGGATGCGCTACAGGAACAGATGATTGTTTATAAAGCCGCACAGGAAAAACACGTTATTACCGTTTTCACCGACATCACCTGTGGGTATTGCCACAAACTGCATGAGCAGATGAAAGATTACAATGCGTTGGGCATCACTGTGCGCTATTTAGCTTTCCCACGTCAGGGGATGAAATCCGCGGCAGCGAAAGATATGCAGTCTATCTGGTGCGTGGCTGATCGCAATAAAGCATTTGATAACGCGATGAAGGGCGAAGCGATCTCGCCAGCAACGTGTAAAACCGATATCGCTGCGCATTACCAACTGGGCATCCAGTTTGGTGTGCAGGGTACCCCTGCTATCGTGCTGCAAGATGGCATGGTTGTACCGGGATATCAGGGGCCGAAAGAGATGTTGGCGATGCTGGAAGCACATAAAGCCTCGAAGAAAACCGGCGGTTAATGCTACGTGGATATGATTACCCAACTCCGTCGGCGTCCGCTGGCGGAGGATATTGATTTACCTGACACCGTTCCGCCTTTGCTGCGTCGCCTCTATGCGCAGCGCGGCGTTAAAGGGGCTCAGGAGCTGGAACGTAGCCTGAGTGGTTTACTCAATTACCGTTTACTCAGCGGTATTGATAAAGCGATCGACCTGTTGCAACTGGCGCTCGCAGAGAAGCGCTGTATCGTGATTGTTGGCGACTTTGATGCTGATGGTGCCACCAGCACTACGCTTGCCGTACTGGCGTTGCGCAGCATGGGCGGCGCGAACGTAAAATATCTGGTGCCGAACCGTTTTGAAGATGGCTATGGGCTAAGCCCAGCTGTGGTGGCGCAAGCTGCCGCGCTGGGGGCTGAAGTGATTGTTACCGTTGATAACGGGATATCTTCTCATGCGGGTGTCGAGGATGCGCATCGGCGCGGTATCGCGGTGCTGGTGACCGATCACCACCTGCCGGGCGAAATTTTGCCTGACGCCGACGCCATGATTAACCCCAATTTACCTGACTGTCCGTTTCCCTCCAAAGCGCTGGCAGGCGTGGGCGTTGCGTTTTATCTGATGATGGCGCTATTTGTGCGTCTGCGTGACAGCGACTGGTTTACGCAACAGGGGCTGGCGAAGCCGAATCTCACTGAATTACTGGATCTGGTTGCGTTGGGCACAGTGGCTGATGTGGTGCCGCTGGATGCTAACAATCGGATTCTGGTGGCTCAAGGGTTGAATCGCATTCGTGCAGGCGAGTGTCGTCCGGGCATTCGAGCGCTGCTGGAAGTGGCTAACCGCGATGCTACTCAACTGGTCGCCAGCGATTTAGGTTTTGCCATTGGGCCACGTCTGAACGCTGCCGGAAGGCTGGATGATATGACGGTTGGCGTCGAACTGTTATTGAGTAATGACATTACTCAGGCGCGCATGTTGGCTAACGATTTAGACGCATTGAATCAGGATCGGCGAGAGATCGAACAGGGAATGCAGGTGGAAGCGTTGCGTCTGTGTGAATCGCTGGAGCGTACCCGCACTGAGTTGCCTTACGGTCTGGCGATGTATCACCCAGAGTGGCATCAGGGCGTTGTTGGTATTCTGGCCTCGCGTATTAAAGAGCGTTTCCATCGTCCGGTTATTGCCTTTGCACCTGCCGGAGACGGCATGCTGAAAGGGTCGGGACGTTCCATTGCGGGTCTGCATCTGCGTGATGCGCTGGAAAGATTGGATACGCTGTATCCCGGCATGATGGATAAGTTCGGTGGACATGCAATGGCAGCAGGGCTATCGCTGCATGAAGATCGATTCGAGGATTTCCGCCAGCGCTTTGGTGAACTGGTGGGCGAGTGGCTCGATCCGTCTCATCTTGAAGGCGTCGTCTGGTCTGATGGCGAGCTGGCTCTGCCAGAACTGAATTTGCTCTCAACGGCAGAAATGCTGCGCTACGCGGGGCCGTGGGGACAGGCATTCCCTGAACCGACGTTCGATGGCTGCTTTCGTATTCTGCAACCTCGCTTACTTAAAGAACGTCATTTGAAAGCGATGTTTGAGCCGATTGGCGTAACAGGAACTGTGCCACTGTTAGATGGCATCGCGTTTAATGTCGATACCACCGTTTGGCCGGATCCGAGCATTAAAGAAGTGGAAATGGTGTACCGGCTGGATATTAACGAATTTCGTGGTAAACGCTCGGTGCAACTGTTGATTCAACATCTGTGGCCGCGCGCGTGAACCGAATACGGCGGGCGGAATGTCTATAAAATGGGCCTTTTATCCGCTAGAATGGCGGGTTACATCATTCCGTTGTCAACGACTTAACGTAAGAATATAAAAAATCATGTTTGAAATTAATCCGGTAAAAAACCGCATTCAAGATCTGTCTGAACGTAGCGACGTTCTTCGGGGGTATCTTTGACTATGATGCCAAGAAAGAACGCCTCGAAGAAGTAAACGCTGAACTGGAACAGCCTGATGTCTGGAATGAGCCTGAACGTGCTCAGGCATTGGGAAAAGAACGTTCCTCGCTGGAAGCCATCGTAGACACCATCGATCAACTGGCCCAGGGTCTGGAAGATGTGACGGGTCTGCTTGAGCTCGCGGTGGAAGAAGACGACGAAGACACCTTTAATGAAACCTCGCTAGAGCTGGACGC
Organism: Pectobacterium zantedeschiae; assembly: GCF_004137795.1. Classification (GTDB taxonomy): domain Bacteria; phylum Pseudomonadota; class Gammaproteobacteria; order Enterobacterales; family Enterobacteriaceae; genus Pectobacterium; species Pectobacterium zantedeschiae. The sequence goes on along the minus strand of NZ_NWTM01000001.1, from coordinate 2,746,229 downwards.
GCTGGAAAATAAATTAGGCCAGCTCGAATTCCGTCGCATGTTCTCCGGCCAGTACGACAGCGCGGATTGCTATCTAGATATTCAAGCGGGTTCTGGCGGGACGGAAGCACAGGACTGGGCCAGCATGCTGGTACGTATGTACCTGCGTTGGGCCGAAGCCAAAGGGTTTAAAACCGAAATTATTGAAGAGTCAGACGGTGACGTGGCCGGTACAAAATCTGCCACCATCAAGATCATTGGTGACTATGCGTTTGGCTGGCTGCGCACTGAAACTGGTGTACACCGTTTGGTGCGTAAGAGCCCGTTCGATTCCGGTGGTCGCCGTCATACCTCGTTCAGCTCCGCGTTTGTCTACCCGGAAGTCGATGATGATATTGATATCGAAATCAATCCGGCCGACCTGCGTATTGACGTTTACCGCGCATCCGGTGCGGGCGGTCAGCACGTTAACCGGACAGAATCCGCGGTGCGTATTACCCACATTCCGACCAACATTGTTACGCAGTGTCAGAATGACCGTTCCCAGCATAAAAACAAAGATCAGGCGATGAAACAGCTGAAAGCCAAGCTGTACGAGTTTGAGATGCAAAAGAAAAATGCTGAGAAACAGGCGATGGAAGACAACAAATCGGATATCGGTTGGGGCAGTCAGATTCGTTCCTATGTTCTGGATGATTCGCGCATCAAAGATTTACGTACTGGAGTGGAAACACGTAACACTCAGGCCGTACTCGATGGCGATCTGGACAAATTTATTGAAGCAAGTTTAAAAGCGGGGTTATAAGAATTCACATGGCTGAATCACAATCACAGGGTGCCGATCAGGCGCAAGATCTGAATAATGAATTAAAAACGCGTCGTGAAAAGCTGGTGACGCTGCGTGAAAACGGGATTGCATTCCCGAATGATTTCCGCCGTGACAGCACCTCCGATCGTCTGCACGCTGAGTTCGATGCCAAAGAGAACGAAGAGCTGGAAGAACTGGGTATCGAAGTGACCGTTGCGGGCCGTATGATGACCCGTCGTATCATGGGTAAAGCTTCTTTCGTGACCTTGCAGGACGTGGGTGGCCGTATTCAGCTGTATGTTGCTCGCGACGATCTGGCGGAAGGCATCTATAACGAGCAGTTCAAAAAATGGGATCTGGGCGATATCTTAGGTGCGCGTGGCAAGCTGTTCAAAACCAAGACTGGCGAGCTGTCGATTCACTGTACCGAACTGCGTCTTTTGACCAAAGCGCTGCGTCCGCTGCCGGATAAATTCCACGGTCTGGCCGATCAGGAAACTCGCTACCGTCAGCGTTATTTGGATCTGATCGCTAACGACGAATCTCGCAATACCTTCCGTATTCGTTCCAAAGTGATGGCGGCGATCCGTAGCTTTATGGTCGATCACGGCTTTATGGAAGTGGAAACGCCGATGATGCAGGTGATCCCTGGCGGCGCGTCTGCTCGTCCGTTCATCACGCACCATAACGCGCTGGACATTGACATGTACCTGCGTATCGCGCCGGAACTGTACCTGAAGCGTCTGGTCGTAGGTGGTTTTGAGCGTGTGTTCGAGATCAACCGTAACTTCCGTAACGAAGGCGTTTCCCCACGCCACAACCCTGAATTCACCATGATGGAACTTTATATGGCGTATGCCGATTATAAAGACCTGATTGTGTTGACGGAAAATCTGTTCCGTACGCTGACGCAGGACGTGCTGGGCTCGACGACAGTGGTGTATGGCGATCAGACATTTGACTTCGGTAAGCCATTCGAGAAGTTGACGATGCGCGAAGCGATCTGCAAATACCGTCCTGAAACCAACGTTGCCGATCTGGACGATCTGGAGAAAGCGACCGCGATCGCACAGTCTCTGGGCATCAAGATCGAGAAGAGTTGGGGCCTAGGCCGCATCGTTACCGAGATCTTCGAAGAGACGGCAGAAAGCAGTCTGATCCAGCCGACCTTCATCACCGAATATCCGGCTGAAGTGTCACCGCTGGCGCGTCGTAACGATCAGAACCCGGAAATCACCGATCGCTTTGAGTTCTTTATCGGCGGCCGTGAAATTGGTAACGGCTTCTCCGAGCTGAATGATGCTGAAGATCAGGCTGAGCGTTTTGCGCAGCAGGTCAATGCTAAAGATGCAGGCGATGACGAAGCGATGTTCTACGACGAAGACTACGTGACGGCTCTGGAGCACGGTCTGCCGCCGACAGCGGGTCTGGGGATTGGTATCGACCGCATGGTGATGTTGTTCACGAACAGCCACACCATTCGCGACGTCATCCTGTTCCCTGCGATGCGTCCGCAGAAATAAGCTCGTTTTAGCTGAACCTTCGAAACCGGTGCAATTGCACCGGTTTGACGTTATCGCCTAGGTCAAATTTTAGGGGAAACACGGGGATGAGGTTCCCGTAGGGACACCTCGCGCCGTGGTCGCCCCGCGTATCTCGATCTCACCGCGATAGTACTACCTCTCATTTTATCTCTGCATTCTTGTCGTCATTCTGTGATTGTTGCCCGACGGGGGAAGATGTTATTTTCAGACATTCATTCACTATCGGAACGCCCCCATGATGACTTACCGCGATGCCTGGTTTGAGCTGGCGCTGTTAACCAACGGTCGCAGCTTTCCACGGCATACGCACGATGAATTCGTCATCAGTGCCAATCTCAGCGGATTGGAAACGGTCTGGTTGGATGGCGAGACCTTTGTTGCAACCAACGATATGGTGACGACTTACAATCCCAATCAGTTACAGGGCAGCGACAATGCTTTTGACCGCTGGCAGTGCGCATCGTTGTACGTTCACCCGCAGGCATTCGAGCATTATTTCCATCAAACGTTTCTATTCTCACGGGGCTGGAATCCGTCGGCGCAGCTGGCGTCCGAGTTAAAACAGCTTGTCACCTCTGAGTTGGACGACAGTACCCGTCAGGAACGCATTATCCTGCTGCTGGCAGGATTGATGGAAGGTCAGCACAGAATGCCGTCTCAGAGCCAGCGCAAAGAGGCAGAGCGGATCACGCGGATCAAAGACGGATTGCTGAACGATCTCAGCGATGTCCCTACGCTTGATCAGCTAGCGCAGCAGGAAAGTTTGTCGGTTGCGCACCTGGTTCGTTCGTTTAATCAGGCGGTGGGCCTGCCACCGCTGGCGTGGCTGATGCAACGGCGTATGTGTAAAGCGCGAGAACTGCTGCGGCAGGGCACGGCGATCAGTCAGGTCGCAGGCGATGTCGGGTTTGCCGATCAGGCGCATTTCACGAAAGCCTTCAACCGCTACAACGCCATGACACCGGGGCAGTTCCGCCGTATCAATTTTTGACAATACAGCGTTTCCCCTGCGCTCTACACTCGCCTTATTGCTTAACGCTCTAAGGGAATACCATGCTGTTAGTTGTCTTCACGGGGATGCTGCTATCTCTGTCACTGTGTCTCGATCTGGGGATGGTCAATACTGCGATTATTAACCGTGGGCTGCGGCATGGGGCGCGTTCGGCGTTTTATATCGGGCTAGGTTCCTGTTTTGGCGATCTGTTTTATGCCACGTTGTCGGTGCTAGGACTGGCGGTGGTGTTTAATCTGACACCGGTGCGCTGGGCGTTATGGATTGGCGGCGGACTGATTCTGATCTGGATGACGATCAGCATGGCGCGTGCGGCATGGCGCGACTATCAGGTTAAACGTTTTGCCGAGCTGTCTACGACTGCGAATGCTATGGATTCCACCACGCCACCAGCCCGGTACACTGAATTTTTCAGCGGTGTCGGCATGGCGCTGGCCTCACCGACTGCGTTACTGTGGTTTGCGGCGATTGGCGGCACCATTATTGCACAGTCTACCGATGGTTCTGCCTTCATGATCAGCCTGTTTCTGCTGGGCTTTTTTGTTGGGGGGATATTGTGGACGTTGTTCCTCGCGGCGCTGGTAAAATACGGCCAGCGGTTGCTAAAAGAGCGCATCTCATTTTACTGTAGCCTGATATCCGCACTGTTATTTGCCTACTTTGCCTGGCACGTCATTTCAAATGGTTATGAGACGCTATTCCTACCGCTATCCACGGCTGCATGATCGGCTAAAACAACAGCACTTTGCCGGGTTTTTTACTTGCTCGGCAACGGCATAGCGCTATAATGCCACTCGCCTCTCTGTGCGAGTGTAGTTCAATGGTAGAACGGCAGCTTCCCAAGCTGCATACGAGGGTTCGATTCCCTTCACTCGCTCCAATCACACTTCTCTCAACGTCCACTCAAATCCAGTAATGACAAGGCTTATCACTGTTTTCAGTCGTTCGGGAAAACGCGTCTATCGAAATTTATACATCAGAGTGTATAGGACATTATGTCACGCTAGATCCTATATGCTGAATGACCTATAGAAGGTCGATACGGTCTCCCCGAGTCGTCGGGTGTGATACGACAATGAAATCAACATTATCATCTGATTCATTTTTGGCCTGATGCTTTGTACTGGGAGGAATCTCAAGACCTTGATGTTCAGTGATTATGTGTGCTTCTCCTTCTAATTCAATAGTTAGGGTACCAGCAAGCACAAAGAAGAACTGTCTTGATTCTGAGTGATAATGACGTTTTTCCTTAGCTCCTGATGGCATCCTTTCATGAATGATACTCATATCCTGTCTTTTGACGAGATACCATCCATCACAGCTGTCGCCCCAGACATAGTGCTCTGCGTTATCCTTCGAAATCATTGAGTAATCTCCTTTTTGTATGCATTAACGTTGTTATAACGTGGTAATTATATTATTAACAGCAAATGGATAGGTCTTCTTCAAACCAGAATATTCTATGACACTTTACTGAGGCCAATGCTTATGAAGCCACACCCGATACGCGAAATCATTGAAGCGTGTGATAAAGCAATTTCTGAACGAAATTTTGATGCCTTGATGAATTATTATGCCGAGGATGCAGCACTTGTTATCAAGCCAGGAATGGTTGCTAGAGGAAAAGATGATATAAGAAAAGCCTTTGTCGCTATTGCCGATTATTTTAAAAATCAATTAGTTGTTGAACAAGGCAATATGCAGGTCATTGAGGGCAGTGGAGACGCTTTAGTTATCATGGAAACCGTCCTTCATTACCCCGATGAGCAAGGGAGTATTGTCACAATAACCCGACGGGCTACCTACGTGTTCAGGAAAGATGCTGTTGGGAACTGGCTTTGCACCATTGATAACTCCTATGGAACAACACTTCTGGATTGATTGTGTTTAGTCAATCCAGACGCGCTTAGGGGAATCTGGCGCATTTTTATTCTTTCTCGTCAGCTTTCCCCATGTTGGAATATGAGGTCAGCGAGTGACCCCGATTTCTTTCATTTCCCTGGTTGAATGACGGTCGCTGTCCAGTAGGGTAAATCCCATGTTCCGCCGAGGCGGATCATTCGGCATGAACCTGTGGTTGATGCTCTGCTTTGCTGGAATGTTTTGCCATCCCATATCCAGGCATTATCGCTCATACAGTCTGCGAGTCCGCGCCCTTTCTGTACGGCGGTAATTTCACCGTTTTCGTAGCTTACTCCGATTGTGGTCACAAGCTGGGGCTGGGTTTGCATTGCATTGTCGATGACCCAGTAAGCGTAGCCTTCGTTGTAGGCTGCACGCCAGCAGAGAGTGCTGAGCAGTGACATACTGCCATTGAGCGGCGTGAGGAGGATCGGTTCTGCTGTTCTGTCACCCTGTGGTGGAAAGTCATAGCAGTCATCTTGCTTTAGCGTCTTAAGCAGTTTTTTCTGGATAGCCGCTTGTTCCGCATGCGTCAGATTTCGTGAGGGCTCCTGCTGGGTTGCTGCTGCGTGGATAACAGGGGCTGCTACGGCGGATAGCTCACTGCTTTTGTTCCCTTTTTTGACGATGGCGTCTGTTGTATCAATGCGGCCCTGCTTCTCATCCATTTTTAGCAAGACAGCATAGGCACCAGATCCAGACAGTTCGGAAACCATGCCATCGTGTAGAAAAGCGACTTTCCCGCTACCTTTCAGCGCCTGTAATACGGCAGCAATTTGTGTCTCATTTAGCTGCCAGAGATTGTCTTCAGTTGAGGTCAGGGCACCTTTATCCACACCGTCAACGGTTAACGTGAGTTTGGTACCTTTAGGAACGCCTTCGTGTACCTCAGCGAGTGTGACTTCGGCCGTTATTGGTGTGTTTTGCCCTGCATGGCGCGTTATGAGCAGTGAGACGTCTTGAGCTTCTGTCACTTCTCCCATGCTTTTCTCTTCTGGCGAGTAGCCAGCCGCCCGGCACGTTAGCGTGTTATCGCAAACGATCTCCCAATCTTTATGAAAGAAAGTGCTATCGGAGAATGTGGTGGCAAAAGCTAGCGTAGGAATGCTGGCAATGACGGCGGTTAATATATTGAGTCGGTAAGGGTAAGAGAAGATCATACTCCATCAAGTCCTTGATTATGCTATGGCTTGCTATCCTCTATGACCTGATGTTGGGAAGCCAGTCGCGTTTGTTGGCGCATGGTCTTATGTTAGCTTTAGGTCGACTCAGATTGCGAATATTTCTTATCTTGCTACTCCTTTATTGACTATGAATCAGGTATGATGTAGCTACCGTCAGCCGTTCATCGGCTGTGCAAAATCCCCTCTGTGTTATCAGCATGTTTATCCTGCTTTTTAACCTCATGCGCGATAACGGTCAGAAGTAAGTTTTCCACACAGCTGAAACGATCCCTATAAATAAGTGTCATGATAGATGTAGCGCGATGAGAACGACTCTTTATGCGGTACGCTGTTAATCACTTAAAGATGAGTATCATGAAGATTAAGCAAACATTTACCAGGGCATTACTCCACCCGCGCTATTGGACGACTTGGTTCGGCCTTGGCGTGCTGTTTTTATTAGTCCAACTTCCTTATCCGCTGTTGATGAAAATCGGAAGCAGCGCAGGTCGTTTATCCCGTATCTTTCTTAAACGTCGGGTGTCGATTGCTCGACGTAATCTTGAACTGTGTTTCCCTACGATTACCGATGACGAACGAGAGGCCATGATCGACAGCAACTTTGCTTCGCTCGGAATGGCATTGGTCGAAACTGGCATGGCCTGGTTCTGGCCCGATCGTCGCGTGCGCCATTGGTTTGATGTTTCAGGGCTGGAACATTTACAGCGCGCCACCGAAAAAGGTCAGGGCGTGATGGTGATTGGTATTCACTTTATGTCGTTGGAACTGGGCGGCAGGGCGATGGGGCTGTGCCGGCCGATGATGGCGATGTACCGCCCGCACAATAATAAAGCGATGGAAATGGTGCAAACCTGGGGACGTTCTCGCTCGAACAAGGCGATGATCGACCGTAAAGATCTACGTGGTATGGTGCAGGCACTGAAACGTGGTGAAGCGGTATGGTTCGCTCCCGATCAGGATTACGGCCCTAAAGGCAGCGTGTTTGCACCGTTCTTTGCGGTGAAAAATGCGGCAACCACCAGCGGCACTTACACCATCAGTCGTCTGGCAAAACCTGCGATGATGACGACGGTACTGATTCGCAAGCCCGATGCGTTGGGTTATCAACTGGTGATTCAGCCTGAATTACAGGATTATCCTTATCATGATGAACAGGCTGCGGCCTGCTACATAAATAAGGTGATTGAGAAAGAAATCATGCGCGCGCCTGAACAGTATCTCTGGTTACATCGCCGCTTTAAAACTCGCCCGGCAGGTGAGGTATCGCTCTACGCTTAATACAGAAACGCCGCATGGGTAGCCACATGCGGCGTCTGCCGTTTTTTATTCCTTCTCTAACATCATTTCTCGTGCGGCAAAGGTTTTTCTGGTGACGCCGACACGTTCATGTCGTGCTAAATAACGGTAGCCGCCAGCAGCAAGGAACGCGCCGATAAACCAACTGAAGTTGGCGGCATCGCGCCATTGCGGAATGAAACTGATGAGCAAACCTGTAGCCACTGCGGGAATCAATGCCATCAGCGCATTTGGATTGAAACCGTTTCGATACCAGTAGCGTCCTTTTGGTGTAGCGTCGAAGAGATCGTCCACATAAATTTTCCCGCCTTTGATAACGTAGAAGTCCATAAGCAGAATACCGAACAGCGGGCCGATAAAGGCACCGAGGACATCCAGAGTGTAGTGAATCAGTTCTGGTGAGTTGAAGAGGTTCCACGGCGTAAGCAGAACAGAACCGACAGCGGCGATCATGCCACCTGTGCGGAAGCTGATACGTTGCGGTGAGCAGTTCGAGAAATCAAACGCAGAAGAGACGAAGTTGGCGACAATATTGATCCCTATTGTTGCGATGATCATGGTCAGTACGCCAAGCGCAACGGCAAAGCCGCTGCCAATGTGTGTGACGGTTTCAATGGGGTCGGTCATCATGCGACCAAACAATGACTGGGTTCCTGAAACAATAACCACGGTGATGACGGAAAAGAGCAGGAAATTAAAGGGGAGTCCCCAGCGATTGCCACGGCGGATTTCCTGCATACTCTTGCCGTAGCGAGAGAAATCGCCAAAATTCAACAATGGGCCGGAAAAATAGGAAACCACCAGTGCTGTTGCGGTCAGCATTTGCCAGGTTTGTTCGCTGGTCGTTAGCGTTTTGCTACTTAGCGTAAAAGAGATGTTTTCCCATCCGGTCTGATAAATAATCCAGACGGCCAACAGTGTCATCACGACATATACTGCCGGACCTGCAAAGTCGATAAAGCGTTTAATCGCGTTCATGCCATGCCAGAACACCATGGCTTGCAGGAACCACATGATGCCAAAGCAAACCCACCCAAGTGCTGACAGACCGAGCCAATGACTCTGCGTTAGTGGCGCGAGAGCCGGGTAAAATTTCAGCAGCACCAGCATCAGAGCATGTGCCGCCAGATAGGTTTGAATTCCGTACCATGCAAAGGCGATTAAGCCACGGATTACTGCGGGAATATTGGCTCCAAACACGCCGAATGCTTGACGACAAATGACCGCGTAGGGAACACCGCTCATCTGGCTCGGTTTGGCGACAAGGTTGGCACAAATCTGGACAATGCAAATGCCCATCAGGAGACACAGAAGTACCTGCCAGCTTGCTAATCCCAACGTGAAAAAGCTGGCTGCGACCACATATCCCCCCATGCTATGCACATCTGACATCCAGAATGAAAAAATGTTGTACCAGGACCAGGTTTGAACGCGGGTCGGTGCCAAATCCGCATTACATAGTCTGGGACTGTACATGCTGTTGCCATTATTTGCGTCGATTTTTTCTGGCATGGAGTCTGCTCCTTTTACCTTGGTCGTTCAGTGAGTGACGTTGTGTGTAAAAGTGACGTTGCATGAATCAGGCCATTATTCATTTTTTTTGTATACATAAATAATATTTTTTGTGTACGATCTTCTGGTGGTTTGACAACGAGATAATGAGATGAACTACACTTACGGACTTGAAAACACGCTGTTATCCCAGCAAAAAGATGATGTTATCTATCAGGCGTTGCTCAACGCCATTGTGGAACACCAACTGTTGCCGGGAACAAAATTGCCGGAGGAAGCGCTGGCAGAAGTATTTGATGTGAGCCGAACGGGGATCCGAAAGGTCTTGCAGCGTCTTGCTATGGTGCAAATGGTTACGTTAACGCCCAAACGTGGTGCGCAGGTATCGATCCCCTCGGTGGAAGAAGCGCGGGAAATTTTTCAGACGCGTCGTTTTATTGAATGTGCCAATCTGCCTGAGGTTGTCTCACACTGTCGCGCATCTCATTTGGTTGCGTTGGATAAGTTGAACGTTGCAGAACAGCAGGCTCATGCAGCTCAAAACGGTGCGGAAGCGATTCGTCTCTCTGCTGCATACCATGTTCAGCTACAGGCAATTTCTGGTAACACGGTATTAACGGAGATTGTCTCACAGCTTACGCTGCGGTCGTCGCTGGTCATTGCCGCTTATGGATCGCCGTGGCAGCAAGGGTGTCGGTGTCACGATCATCACGACCTTCTCGCGCATCTGCAGGATAAAAATGTTCAGGCTATGTCTGAGGCGATGGCGCGGCATTTCGATGATATTGTTGCCAGCTTACGTTTTGACAACGATGAAAACACCGAGCCTGATTTTGTCCGCTTGTTTGGCCATATTAAGGAGGATCTCTCGTGAAACCTCTTTTGATTCAGGTTATTAACCCTAATACTAGCCTCGCTATGACGGAAACGATTAGGATGACGGCTTGTTCTGTTGCTTCCGCGGGGACGAAAATTATTGCGGTGTCCCCTTCTCAGGGAGTGCCTTCTATTGAAGGGCACTTTGATGAAGCGATAGCGGCGGTTGGCGTATTGGAACAAGTGAAGCTGGGAAAAGCACAGGGTGTGGATGGGCACATTATTGCTTGTTTTGGCGATCCTGGGCTGCTTGCTGCTCGGGAAGTTGCTAGTAAGCCGGTCATTGGTATTGCAGAAGCGGCCTTGCATATGGCAACGCTGGTGGCAACTCGCTTCTCAATTGTCACCACGTTGCCGCGTACCGTTATTATCGCTCGTCATTTATTACAGCGTTATGGTTTTGAGCACCATTGTGCCGCGCTGCATGCGATCGATTTACCCGTTCTGGCATTAGAACAAGATAGCGGTATCGCACAGAATAAAGTGCGCGAATATTGTATACAATCCTTGCGGCAGGATGGTGTGGGCGCGATTGTACTTGGCTGTGGCGGAATGGCCGATTTAGCGCAATCACTAACTCAAGAACTGGAAATTCCGGTCATTGACGGCGTCAGCGCAGCCGTAAAACTGATTGAATCCTTGTCGGCACTGGGGCTGACAACCAGTAAACATGGCGATCTGGATTATCCTGTTGCCAAGCCGTTGAGTGGCGTTTTTAGCACCTTGCGTTAGGGAAATAAGACGATGATAAAAGCATCTGCCGCATTGATTGGCGCCATTGACGAAGACTATCCACGCGATCTTATTGGCTATGCGGGCAATCCACCTCAGGCTAACTGGCCTGGAAATGCCAGAATCGCCGTGCAGTTTGTATTGAACTATGAAGAAGGCGCGGAAAATAACGTTTTGCATGGTGATGCGGGCTCCGAGCAGTTTCTGTCCGAGATTATTGGCGCTGCGAGTTATCCCGACCGTCATATGTCAATGGATTCATTGTATGAATATGGTTCTCGCGCAGGGTTTTGGCGCATCCATCAGGAGTTTCAGCGGCGCGGCCTGCCGCTAACGGTATTTGGCGTCGCGATGGCGCTGGCACGTAATCCGGCGATTGTGGATGCTATCAAGTCGGCTGAGTACGATGTTGTGAGTCACGGCTGGCGTTGGATTCATTATCAAAATATGGACATCGATACTGAACGTGATCACATGAATAAGGCGATCGACGTCTTAACGGCGCTATTTGGTCAGCCTCCACGAGGCTGGTATACCGGTCGAGACAGTCCCAACACCCGTAAGTTGGTCGTTGAGCAGAACGATCTTTGGTACGACAGTGACTATTATGGTGATGATTTGCCATTCTGGATGCCAGTGAAAATAAGTACTGGCGATGTACATCCTCACCTTATCGTGCCGTATACCCTTGACGCCAATGATATGCGTTTTGCCTCACCGCAGGGGTTTAACAGCGGCGAGCAGTTTTTCAGCTATTTGAAAGACAGCTTTGATGTGCTTTATGCCGAGGGGGAGACTGCACCAAAAATGCTGTCCATAGGTATGCATTGTCGTTTACTCGGTAGGCCGGGACGTTTTCGCGCCTTACAGCGTTTTCTGGATTATATCCAGCAGCATGAGCGCGTATGGATTTGTCGCCGTCAGGATATTGCAGAGCACTGGCGTGTGAATCATCCCTATGTCGCGTAGTAAAGTACACTGAATACCACAAACAAAAATGGCCACCGGATGGCAGCCATTTTAGGGAGTTAACGTACTGAGTACGATTAACGGAAGATAGCGTGGGGGTTAACACCGCGATAGGTTTTGCCCAACGCTTTTAATATTTGATTGATTTTGCGGACAACGCGCATCTTTTTATCCCCACGATTCTTAAATAATTATTGGTTGAAAGTACCAAAGTTGATGTTGATGTTTTCAAACATAGCGATGATTTTGTTCAGCAGTTTCATGGTCATTTCCTCGTTGTTAGTTGATTTGTTTTCTGTGATGCTGTTCACGTTTTTAAGAATACTCGTACTGATACGGGTGGTCAACTTTTTTGTGATGCGAATCACAAAAAAATGAACATTCAGTTTGTGAGGAGTAAACCGCTGTTTTGATTTTCGTCTAAAAACCTTTTCTGCTTTTTCTTCATACTGACGTGTTTTCAGCGGGTTGCAGGATTGAGCGTTACCTGTACTGGCGGCGTATTTACTTACCAGAAAGATGGTGTGAGATAGGTAAATAGTCTCGATTAGCAGTTGAAATAAACGCAGGGGAAGCGGGATAATCGTGCGCTTCGTATTGCCTGGCACGTTTTATCTAGCCCGTATTAGTACAGCCTGTTTTGATTCTGCAATGTCTTGAAACAGTAACGTTTTCCGGTTTTGCATTCAGCGAGCTAATCGTTTGCGTGCGAGGCCATACGGTTCATGGTGCACCAGAGATGTTGGTGCGCTCGCGGGGCAAGGCCGCGGGAACCGTTCAGAATTGCTCTTAAATAATAATGACATTTCAGGGGATACCACCATGTCAAACACCACCCGTCAGGCTGGCTCGCAAGGCACGCTTGATGCTTTTTTCAAAATTACACAGCGCGGCAGTAACGTGCGTCAGGAAGTATTAGCTGGCCTGACGACGTTTCTGGCCATGGTTTACTCGGTGATTGTGGTGCCGAGTATGCTGGGCAAGGCTGGTTTCCCGCCAGCAGCCGTGTTTGTCGCGACCTGTCTGGTTGCCGGACTAGGATCGCTGCTGATGGGATTGTGGGCCAATTTGCCGATGGCGATTGGCTGTGCGATCTCTCTGACCGCATTTACCGCATTTAGTCTGGTGCTGGGGCAGCAAATTAGTATTCCCGTAGCGCTGGGAGCAATTTTCCTGATGGGCGTGCTGTTTACCATCATTTCTGTCACAGGCATCCGTTCCTGGATCCTGCGTAACTTACCGCTGGGCGTGGCACACGGTACAGGGATTGGTATTGGTCTGTTCCTGCTGATTATTGCCGCCAACGGAGTGGGTCTGGTGGTAAAAAACCCGATTGACGGCCTGCCGGTTGCGCTGGGTAATTTCACCTCTTTCCCCGTCATTATGTCTTTGTTAGGGCTGGCGGCGACCATCGGTTTAGAGAAACGTCGCGTGCCGGGCGGTATTTTGCTGGTTATCGTTGTGATCTCTATTCTGGGGCTGATTTTTGACCCGAATGTAAAATACGCTGGCTTCTTTGCGTTGCCGAGTTTGACGGCAGCTGACGGTTCGTCGCTGATCTTCAGTCTGGATATCATGGGCGCATTGCAGCCGCTAGTTCTGCCAAGCGTGTTGGCACTGGTAATGACCGCGGTGTTCGATGCCACCGGTACTATCCGTGCTGTAGCTGGACAGGCGAACCTGTTGGATAAAGACGGGCAAATCATCAACGGCGGTAAAGCACTGACTGCAGACTCCGTGAGCAGCATTTTCTCCAGTCTGGTCGGGACGTCACCGGCGGCGGTCTACATCGAATCTGCGGCAGGTACGGCGGCCGGTGGTAAAACTGGCTTAACGGCAACGGTAGTCGGTGTGTTGTTCCTGTTGCTGCTGTTTGTCTCTCCGTTAGCGTATCTGGTTCCCGGCTATGCTACCGCGCCAGCGCTGATGTACGTCGGTCTGCTGATGCTGGGCAACGTCTCTAAACTGAATTTTGATGATTTCGTTGATGCAATGTCCGGCTTGGTATGTGCCGTATTTATCGTACTGACCTGTAACATCGTGACTGGCATCATGCTGGGCTTTGGTGCGCTGGTATTAGGACGCATCTGCTCCGGTGAATGGCGTAAACTGAACATCGGCACCGTGATTATCGCTATTGCGCTGGTGGTGTTCTACGCTGGCGGCTGGGCGCTGTAAGTCTCTTTTTCTGTAGACCTTCTGGCATCGCCCCGAAGGTCTACTTCTTACATTTTCCTTTCTTCCCTTCCTCCCTCGTAATATTCCCCCGAAACGGGTGTTTATATGCCTTTTTATTCGCTTTAAGCTTAAGTTTTCTGTGTGATAATCAACCTTGTTATTAATCTCGGCTTTTCAGCTAAAAATCCATTTTCATACCGGACTAAATGCGTTAAATATGGAAGGGCAGTTCACGCGCTCGCAGGCAGAATTTTTTGATTTAGGAGTACGTCTAAGGAAAGCATGGAAATATTTTTTACGATTCTTATTTTGACCCTGGTTGTATCCCTGTCCGGGGTAGTTACCCGCATTTTACCTTTTCAAATTCCTCTGCCTTTAATGCAAATCGCGCTGGGCGCCATCCTCGCCTGGCCCCAGTTCGGGTTGCATGTTGATTTCAATCCTGAGCTGTTTATGGTGCTTTTTATTCCACCGCTGCTGTTTGCCGACGGTTGGAAAACACCTACGCGTGAGTTCCTGAGACACGGCCGGGAAATTATTGGGTTGGCGCTGGTTCTGGTACTGATTACCGTGGTGGGCATCGGCTATTTCATCTACTGGATGGTACCGGGAATGCCGTTGATTGCTGCTTTTGCGCTGGCTGCGGTGCTGTCGCCGACGGATGCCGTCGCGCTGTCGGGTATCGTCGGTGAAGATCGTATTCCGAAAAAACTGATGGGCATTTTGCAGGGCGAAGCGTTGATGAACGATGCGTCCGGCTTGGTGTCGTTGAAGTTTGCTGTCGCTATTGCGATGGGGACTATGGTGTTTACGGTTTCCGGTGCGACGCTGGAATTTATTCAGGTAGCGCTGGGCGGGCTGTTGGCGGGCGTCGGTGTGACCTGGATATTCGGTAAATCGCTGCGCGTTATCAGCCGCTGGAGTGGCGATGATGCCGCAACGCAGATCGTACTGTTATTGCTGCTGCCTTTTGCATCATATCTGATCGCAGAACACATTGGTGTATCGGGCATCTTGGCTGCGGTAGCGGCGGGGATGACGATTGGCCAGTCGGGTGTGATTCGTAGCGCGCCACTCACGATGAGGATGCGTGCCAACGGCGTGTGGTCGATGCTGGAGTTTGTGTTCAACGGCATGGTGTTCATCATGCTGGGTCTGCAATTACCGGACATTCTGGAAACCTCTGTTACGCAGGCTGAACTCGACCCAACGGTTGAAACCTGGATGCTGTTTACCGATATTGCGATCATCTATGGTGCCTTATTGCTGTTACGTTTCAGCTGGCTCTGGGTGATGAAAACATACAGCACGCACATCCAAAAAAAGCGCCCGATGGTTTTCGCCGAGTTCTCTACGCGTGAACTGTGGATCGCTTCCTTTGCTGGCGTCCGAGGGGCGATTACGCTGGCGGGTGTGCTGTCTATTCCGCTGTTGCTAACTGATGGCACGGCGTTCCCGTCACGCTATCAACTGGTGTTTATCGCCACGGGCGTTATTTTGTTCTCTCTGCTTTGTGGCGTATTGGCGCTACCGTTTCTGCTGCGCGGTGTGGTGGTGGCGGACAAGGCGGCGCATGCCAAAGAAATCCGCATGGCACGTATGGCCGTGGCGGAAGTGGCGATCAAAAGCATGCACAAAATGGAGGAACGTCTGGCAGCCGATCGAGAGGAAAACATTGATGAACAGGTGCTGAAAGAAGTCAGTGCGCGCGTCATCGGTAATCTACGTCGACGGTTAATTAATAAAGACGATCCTGAAAATGGTATGTTGATTGAGGATCTGGAGCGGCGTTTTCGCCTGACTGCCTTGAATTCAGAGCGTGCAGAGTTGTATCACTTACGCGCCACCCAGCAGATCAGCAATGAAACGTTGCAAAAAATGCTGCGCGATCTCGACCTGATGGAAGCACTCCTGATCGAAAATGAGTAAGGCGCAGTGAGGCGTTTCCTGCTACTGCGTTGATTTCTTTCTTTTCTCTTTCCTTCCTCTACATCCCCATGGCGTAAGCGATGGGGATGTTTTTTATACGTCCAGTCTCAGAACTGTGTCAGGTGATTGTAAACTGCTTGTCACTAAATGATAATGATTGTTATTATCCGTAGGACAATTCTCATAAATAGAAAGTCTAGAAGTAGAGAAGTCATAAACGAAAAGCTGGGAAGCAAAAACAGAAGTAAAAAACGGCCTGCACGGTATCAGAACCGTGTGGGGTGAATGGCTGTTTGAAGGACCGGATTAAAAATAAACGGACATTAACCCTGAATTAATTAGGTAATAAGCCACGTTTATAGGGGAAAGTTATGCGTGTATTAGTGGTTGATGATGATTCTGTGCTGTGCCATTGGCTCGGGTCTAAATTACATTCCCATGGCCATTCTTGCCGAATGGTTCACGATGGCGCACACGCATTAAAAGCGATCAAGGATGAAGTTTATGATGTCGTTCTGTTAGACAGAATGCTCCCCATCATGGATGGATTTACGGTATTACGTGAATTACAAGGGTCACGTCATCCACCTATTATGCTGCTCTCGGCGCTGGATCGTGATGTCGATCGAGTGATGGGACTGGAGCTTGGTGCGGAAGATTATCTCGGTAAGCCTTTTAATTTTAATGAGCTTAGATTACGTCTGGATATTATGGCGCGACGCGGTAAACGTCATGTCGATAATCCTTCTATGCTGACTTTTGAAGATCTGCAACTTGACCGTATGCAGCGTGTAGCATGGCGTGGCGGTAAGCGTATCGACCTGACCGATAAAGAGATCAAGTTACTGATTATATTGATGGAAAATCCTGGGCAGGCGATTACGCGTACGATGCTGTTAGAGCGGGTATGGGGCTATAATTTTGATCCGCAGACCAATCTGATCGACGTTCATATGTCAAAGTTGCGGGCGAAAATTGATAAAGGATTCCCTCGTCCATTAATTAAAACGCTGAGAGCGATGGGCTACGCATTAGGCGCGGTAGATAAGGACAAAACAGATGTTGGCAGCCACGCTGAATAAAATAAAAATAAAGAGGCTGGGGCAGCGCTGGCAGATAAAAATAAAACATTGGCAATTACTTGGGGCAAGCCAATACCCCGACTTTTTATGCACCTCTAATTTTCGTCAGGCAATAACCATTGTTTTTCTGTTCTTATTGATGATGCTGATGTGTATTGTCGGTTTCAGTTCATTAAGCGAAACACTGATTCGAACACATGTCCGTGAAGTTATTCTGGGTAATATTTACGATTACTCGATGCAGTCGCGTTTAACGAATGCCGATAGCCTGATTGCGCAATTACGACAGGATAATCGAGCGAAAGGTGATGAATTACCACTGTTTCTGGTGATGAATAAACAGGGTGATATTCTGTATCACAATCATCCTCTAAGAACACATCCTTTAACCCCCGATTCTGTCAACACACATCCTCTGGAAATGCGCCAGCATACCGATTGCCAGATGGATGTCAGCTGTCTTAAAACCGAAATTTCCAGCCCAGACGATCCCAATCTAATCGGTTTATCCGTCATGTTGGATGACGGAGGCGTGCTGTTTACCGCTTACAACATTCGGCCCATGTTAGAGCGAGTGAGGACGATCCCGCTTGTTGCAGGGGCTGGATTGTTTATCGTGTTGCTCTTCTGCCTGCTTGTCAGCCGCCATTTCAGCTTACGTAGCTTGCGCAGCGTGGAGAAAATCCGCGCGGCGCTGCACCGCTACAGCAGCGGTGAGCAGCAGGTGCGTATGCCGTTGTCGCCCTACGACGATGATTTTGACAGCCTGAGCGCTGATATTAACCAGAATCTGGAGCGGATTGAGCGCTTGATGGAACAGGTGCGCAATACATCGAGCCATGTCGCACACGAACTGCGTACCCCGCTGACGCATCTGCAAAATCGCCTGTTTAATCTGACGGAGCGCGCCGGGCTGGATAACGATATTCGTGATGAATTGAATCTGGCGGTGGATGAGGTACATAAGATCCTCGGGCTGTTCCGTACCGTGATGCGCATCGGTGAAATTGAGAGCGGACGCTGCGTGCATCAGTTTGAGAATATTGAGGCGCGCCAGCTGCTGGAAGAAATTGCCGAATATTATCAACCGCTAGCGGAAACGCGCGGCTGCCGCTTGACGATTGAAATCAAAGCCGGAATCCAGCTTTTTGGTGACCGTGCGCTGTTGTTTCAGGCGCTGGCGAATCTGGTGGAAAATGCGCTGAAATACGCAGCACAGGGGAAATACATCACCTTGAGTGTGACGCTTTATCGCGGCTGGATCGCCCTAAGTGTTGCTGACCGTGGCCCAGGAATTCCGCCTGCACTTCATGCTAAAGCGTTGCAGCGTTTTCAACGGCTGGATACCTGGTTTCAGTCCGGCTATGGATTAGGGTTGTCTCTGGTTCAGGCGATTACCGATCTACACGGTGGCAAGCTCTATCTGGACTCTTCCGAGCCGGGGTTGAACGTCTATCTGTGTCTTAATCGCTGTTAATGCCTTTTTTCTCACAATAAATACGACTTGTGGTAAGTGGTTTGTACTCCGTTTACCACGACGATCTTCTCTTATTTTTTATGAATATCCCTGCAAAAAATATGAATATTTATTAATTTTATCCGCAACGAAATTTATGTTAATTATTGATTTATATTGATAATTTTTTGTATGGAAAGATTAACGAATATTAATGTTCTGCTGCTTGCGGTGTTTGATAATAAGTCTCATTATTAATCTTATTATCATCATGGCGCCCCCCGATCCTGAGTAGGCCATGATTTCTTTGGCTGCGGATTAGAGAGTCTTCCTATGAAAAATATGAAAGCAAAATTGCGTTCTTTCCTGCGTGACGAGAGCGGTGTAACGGCGATCGAGTACGGCATTCTTGCGGCGGCAATGGCTGCGGCTATCGGCGCGATTTTCGGTGGCGATGGTATTTTCGTAAAAGCGCTGAATGAAAAATTCACTCAGATCGCCGATCAAATTACTGGCACGGGCACCAGCGGTGGTACATCCGGCGCAGCGAAATAAGCACGAGATGGCGGATTACACGCATTGGCTGCAGACGGCACTGCTGATGGGGTGCCTGCTGTGGTGTATCAGTACCGATCTGTTAGTACGCAAAATCACGAATCAGGCGGTATTGATTTTATTGCTGGGCTGGCTGTTCTTCAGCGCTTCACGTGTCCTGCAATCCGGTGCGTTAGATATGTTGGCACTACAGAAAACGCTATGGGCGCTGCCAGGCGCGGCGGCAGTACTGGTTGTGGGTTTTTTGCTTTTCCTCACCGGCAGATTAGGTGCCGGGGATGTCAAGCTGATGAGTGTACTGTGCCTGTGGGTTGGGCAAGGGCACCAGATTGTTTTCGTCATGGTGACGGCGCTGGCTGGCGGTGTTCTGGCCCTCAGTTTGCCTCTGCTTAATGTCGTACCCACCGCAGTTGCAATGGGCATTCAAACCACCAACCGGGTATTCAAGAGTCGGTTGCCTATGCCACCTGCGTTGCCCGCCGACCTTTCTCAAGGCATACCTTACGGCGTTGCCATCGCGTTCGGTGCGATGTATGTCCTGATTTTTCCCTTGTTTTAATTCTGTCGCAGCTTTAAGACACACACGCTAGGGTAGGCAAGTTGAAATGAAAGTGAACTCTACATACGTACTGTCAGGCGCACTCGTGCTGGCAGGCATTGTTGCGCTGATGGTGCGTAGCCATCTCTCTTCTGAACCCCCAGCACCGCCTCCGGTGGTGGTTAAAACGCCGGAAAAAGCCGCTGTTTTGGTGGCGGCGAAAGATCTGCATCCTGGTGATTTCATTGATTCTACTTCGCTGCGTTGGCAGACCACTGATGAATCGGTTTCCCGTACGTTTAACTTCGTTCGTGGCCAGGATAGTCAGTCTCTGCTATTTGGCGCAACTCTGCGTCAAACCGTGAAGGAAGGGACATGGCTTAACAATAATGTTGTTGTGAAGCCGAATGAGCCGGGCTTTGTCGCTGCTGTGTTGGGCAAAGGCATGCGTGCTATCTCCGTTCCTACCAGCGCCATTGCGAGCAATGCCGGGTTAGTTTCAGCGGGCGATCGTGTTGATGTGATCCTTAGCATGAAACGAGACGATCAGTCAGAGTTACCCGTAAGCCGTAACCAACCCGTTGTGATGCCTCTGTTGGCATCACAAACGATAGTCCGTGATTTACGTGTATTGGCGATGAACGATAAAACCAGTACGCCGATATATCCACGCTTTGATACGTCGGAAGATGGGGCTGTGCTTGATGCTACAGCGAAAAGCCGCGAGTCTGCGGCGGGGACTCGCTCACGTTCTACGACTTATCAAACCGTCACGCTGGAAGTGACACCGAAGCAGGCTGAGATGTTGGCCGTTGCCAAAGAACTGGGTGTTTTGCATCTGTCTCTGCGTGGCGCAACGACGGATAAAGCAGGGGATTTAGCGACTGTGCCTTCTGAAGTAACCACGGTGACACAGGCTACGGATATCTATGGTGCCTTATCCGCTGGAGCCGGCGGTCACAAAGTGAAAACGTATCGCGGTGACCAAAAAGACGTGGTGACGTTCCCATCCCGATAGGACGAATACGCAATCTGACAGCCTGCGGAGTGCCGCGAGCTGCTCATAGAACAATGAAGCCCATTACGGAAATTAAGTAAATGACGATGTTTTCGCTGTTTTTGAAATCGGACTTTCGGGGTACGTGCAAACGATTGCTGGCCGCTGGCCTGTTTAATACGGTATTGCCTGTCGCGCTAACGACGATGATGTTACCTGTGACCACGCTAGCTGCTGGGGTATCTACAGCGCCTATTACTGATGAGGTTCGCCTAACGGTGAATCAGGGACGGTTACTCCAACTTGCTGATACACCGGATAGCGTACTGGTGGCCGATCCGAATATTGCCAGTTTTGAACTGCCTTCGCCGGGTAACCTGTTTGTTTACGCCAAAAGTGTCGGTATCACCACGCTCTATGCGATGGATGAAAATGGCAATGTCATCAATGCCATTCGTCTGGTGTCTGAACATGATTTGAAAGCGCTGGGTGAACGCATGAAGCGTGAATTCCCCGGTGCGGATATTCAACTGGAAGCCTCGATTCCCAGCGGCGTGATTGTGCGCGGCAGCGTTGATACGCCGCAGGATGCCAAGCGCGTCATCGACAGCATACAGGCTTATATCAGTGCGTCCTCAGGTGGAGGACAGGGGGGCGGCGGTGGAGGCGGTGGCGAAAAACTGCCTGGTTCCAGCGAATCCTCCGGCAAAGTGATCAACCAGCTAAAAATCAAAACGCCTTCGCAAATCAATATTCAGGTGCGTGTGGTGGAAGTGTCCCGCAAGTTGACCAGCGAACTCGGGTTCAACTGGGCCGCATCATTGAGCACGGGAAGTGGCAACATGAGTGCGGGCAGCGGTTCGCGTCTTAATCTGTTTAATGCCGCGACCGGAAGATTCTCTAACCCAACAGATACGGGCTTCCTGAACTTCGGTCGCTCCAGACTGAGTGGATTGTTAACCGCCATGAACCAGCAGGGCATGGCAACCGTGTTGGCCGAACCCAACCTGACGGCGATGTCGGGGGAAACCGCTGCGTTTGCTGCGGGTGGTGAAGTGCCAATCGTCTTGATCACCAACAACAGCGTCAGCATCGATTACAAATCCTACGGTGTGATTCTGCGTATGACACCGACGCTGCTGTCTGCCAATCGTATCAGTCTGCACATTGCGCCGGAAGTCAGTGAACTCACGGACGTAGGTTCCGTACAGTTGGAAGGCGGATCGCGTATTCCGGCATTAACGGTACGTCGTGCGGATACCACGGTTGAACTGGCCAGCGGACAGAGTTTTGCGCTGGCGGGGATGCTGCGTAGCGCAGGTAGCCAGACCATCAACGGCGTGCCGGGACTGAGCAGCGTCCCGATGTTTGGCCGCCTGTTTGAAAGCGAGTCCACCAGTCAGGAAGAAACGGAACTGGTGATTATCGCGACCGCTTATGTGGTTGAACCGGTTAATGCAGGCGATCTTCAGACGCCGGGACAAGGCGTAAAAATGCTGGACTCATCCATGCCACGCTCTGCGTCTATCGGCTATCTCTACTGAGTTCGTGAGGGGAAATAAAATATGAAAACGATCAACAGCAACCACCCTCCGTTTCGCCCGCTGCACATGCGTGCGGCAGTGCTAACCGCCGTTTTTCTGCTGGCAGGATGCGGATGGAATAAGCCGATTAATGATGTACGTATGCAGCGCTTTGATCAGCCTGCTCTGCAACCGATCGCCGTCCAGCCTTCATCAGTGGCCGTGCCGCTGCTGGTTGCACCGAACGGACGGGGCTTTCTGCCCGAATCCCTTAAACAGCTCAATATCATGCTAAAGGATCAGGGCCGGTTATCCGCGCAGACGCTAACGCTTATCCCACATAGCGCGAGCGGCGAGCAGATGGCGGGGCGACTCGCGACGGTGCTGAAAAATGCCGGTGCCAATGCGCAGAATGTGAAACAGATGCGTCGTTCTACGGCAAGCGGACAGTCTGGCGATCTGGAAGTGATCTCCGAGGCGCTGGTCGTCAAAACTACTCGCTGCACGATCAATGACCCAAATCAACTGATGGTGAACCCCTATGAGGCGATTGGTTCTCTCGGCTGCGCCACGCAAAACAACCTGGCGATGATGGTCGCTGAACCACGCGATCTGATTCAGGCGAAAGCGCTGGACAATGCGGATGGCGTGGCGGCGGTCAATAGCATCGAACGCTATCACAAAGGTGAAGTGAAAGAGCTCATCGACATTAACTTTGAAGAAGATTAAGGGCGTGACATTCCATGAGTGAAATTACCCCTAACGATGGTGAAGAACTGGCGCTGCCGCTGGTCGCGTTCGCCAATGATGTACGCGATGTGGCCGATATCAGCGATCTCTTTACTCGCCTGAAGCAGCCTGATGTGCCGGTGATGTCTGGCGGTATCGCAGCCGCCCGTCAATGGTGCGAACTCAATGTACCGCCGCGCATTTTATTGGTGGATCTGGAAGGGGCGCACTGGCCGCTTCCTGCGTTGGAAGAATTGCTAAGTGTCTGCGGCCCCACCAGTCAGGTTATTGCGATAGGCAAAGAGCAAGATGTTGGTTTATACCGCGCGCTGCTTCAGGCGGGCGTGGTGGACTACCTGGTGAAACCGCTCACGCTGGATCTGCTAGCGACAACGCTGGCGAAGTGTGAAGGCCAACAGGCGGGACCAGAATATGCCCGGATGGGCAGAACTATTGCAGTTGTCGGCGCCAGCGGTGGAAGTGGTGCCAGCACTGTAGCGATGGGGCTGAGCCGCCTGCTGTCCGGCGAACGCCATTTACCGGTGGCGCTGGTAGATTTTGACCGTCGTAACGGCGACCAACTGCTGCTGCAAGGGCAAACCGATGACGCGGGTCTGGCTGCGGTGTTGGGGACTCAGGAACTGGATACCCGACTGTTGCAGCGTGCCATGTTACGGGTGGATACCCGCTTGCACCTGTTGGCGCAGAAGCCTGAGCTGGGCGAATTAAGTCAGGTTGATGTGGATAACGTGCTGAATCTCGGTGGTGCGCTGTGCCGTATGTTCAATCAGGTGATTTGGGATCTGCCTAGCAGCTATCCGACCGGGGCGCTGGACGTACTGACCTACGCGGATCTACGCATTATCGTGACGGAATTGACGCTTCAGGATGCGCGTAATGTGCGGCGTGTGCTGAATGAAATCGGTGACGAAAGCGAAGGGCAGCGTCTGTTGCTGGTGCATAACCAGAGTCGTTTTGCTGCAACTGCGCCGTTAAGTCGCGACCAGTTTGAACAATTTACCGGCCGGAAGATTGATGTCGTGCTGCCGAATGCGGGTCACGCGCTAGCGCAGAGTCTGGCGCTTGGCGCATTGAATCTGGCTGCGGCTCCCGCTTTCCAGCAGGGATTGCGCCAATTGGTCGATCTGGCCTGTGGCGTGCGTGCCAAACCAGCTGAAAAACGCTGGTTCTCGCGTTGGTTAAAACGCGCCTGATGATGTTAAGCGTTCGCCGTTTTTCAAAGGGTTAAAGACTATTTTAGGGTTACGGACATGTTGATTCGTAAGAATAACCTGCAAAAAAGTGAAGCAGGGAAAAGTGCGCCTCAGGCCGCGCCTGCTGCCAACGTGGCAGAACTGAAAACGCGTCCAGCTGCGGAGAATCGCACACAGCCAACGGCGAACACGTCTTCTGGAGCCGCGCCCGCAGCCCGCCAGACTGACAACCGGAACAGCCAGCGTCGGATTATTCGCGCACAGCTCTACGATCAGATCGATGCCGGTAAAGCGGCGATGATGGGACGTGACAAACTGCTGGTGCAGATCGAAACGGTGATCCGCCGCATCTGTGATGAGCAACGGTTGCAGCTTTCTCGACAGGAAGAGGAGGCCATCGCGACCGAAATGCTGGACGAGATGACGGGGATTGGGCCGATCCAGCCGCTGCTGTCGGATGACACCGTCAACGATATTCTGGTCAACGGTGCGGGTCAGGTGTTTGTCGAGCGCTTTGGCAAACTGGAGCTGTCACCGATTACCTTCATCGATGAAGAACATGTGTTTAACACCGCGCAGCGTATTGCCGCCGCAGTGGGACGCCGTATCGACGAAGCTAGCCCGATGGTGGATGCCCGCTTGCCCGATGGCAGCCGCGTCAATGTGATCACCTATCCGCTGGCGATCGACGGCACCACGATCTCAATCCGTAAATTTATGCGCCGCAATCTGTCGCTGGAAATGCTGGCAGAGCGCCGCTGCATGTCCTACGCGATGGCGGATGTCCTGAACAAAGCGATGCAGGCACGCGTTAACGTGATTGTCTCCGGCGGCACGGGCGCGGGTAAAACCACCTTGCTGAATGCGCTATCGCAGAAGATCGGCAGCACCGATCGCATCATCACCATTGAAGATGCGGCCGAACTGCAATTGCAGCAAGAACACGTGGTAAGACTGGAAACCCGTCCGGTCAGCGCGGAAGGCACTGGTCGCGTCGATCAGCGCGATCTGATGCGTAACGCCCTGCGTATGCGCCCCGACCGTATCATTTTAGGTGAAGTACGTGGCGGCGAGAGCTTCGACATGTTGCAGGCGATGAACACTGGTCACGATGGATCGCTGTGTACGGTGCACGCCAATACCTCGCGTGACGCAATACAGCGCCTGGAAAACATGGTGATGATGGCGAACATGCAGCTGCCTCTGATGGCGATCCGTCGCCAGATCGCCAGCGCGGTTCACCTGATCGTGCAGATCGAACGTATGCGTGATGGCATGCGTCGTGTGGTGTCCATCACCGAAGTGTGTGGCATGGAGAATGAAGTGATCCAACTTCAGGATCTGTTCAGCTTCAACATTCAGGGGATGGATGGGCAGGGTCTGTTGACGGGTGAATATGTTCAGCACATTCAGCGCCCACAGTTCTACAGCGATAAAGCGCATCTGTTTGATGCGCAATGATGAACTGAGGAGACGCCGATGAGTGATTTACGCCTAAACCTGGTCACGCTACTGGTATTCCTCAGCGTGCTGGCGCTGCTTTTGGCAGCCAACGCCTGGAGAAAATCACGTCAGCGCCGTCTACAGCGTGAGCAGCGCTGGCAGCAGGTTTTAAACGAGGTCAGCCCATCGGCCGCCGCAGTTGCCTCTGATTCGATCCTGCGTGACGAGATCAAAACGCCGTTGATGGGCGTCCCTGTGATTGGGCGTTGGATGGCGATCCTCTGGGCGCAAATGACGTTCATCGGCTGGAAAAAGAACCTGCTTCAGCGTTCTCTCTCGTTGGGAGCGGTCAGCCTGATACTCGGCATGATTTTGGGGCAACGTACCCTGTTGCCCCTCACGATGGGGCTGATGTTTACGCTGCTGTTGTTTGTCAGCATCGGCACGCTGCTGTTCCGTTCGACGCTGCAAAAGCATCTGAAGGCGCTGCGTGAAAGCCTGCCGGAAGCGATCGATGCGATTACCCGCAGCTGCCGTGCGGGGGTGCCAGTAGCGAATACCTTTGCGATTGTCGCCGAGCACCTGACTGGGCCGCTGGCGAATGAATTCAAGACGATTGACCACTGGTTGAAACTCGGTATTCCACTGCGTCAGGTGATTCAGGCCTCGGCGACGCGGGTACCGATGGCTGAGTACCGCTTTTTTGTGGTGATTTTGATCATCAATCAGGAAGCCGGTGGACGACTGGGGGAAACGCTGGAACGTCTGTCTGCGACGCTGCGTGACCGCCGAGAACTGCAATTGAAAGTGCAATCCAAGACGTCTGAAGCGCGCGCATCGGCCAAGATTGTCGCCGCGCTGTTCCCTGGCTGTCTGGCCTATTTGTACATTAAATCGCCGGAGGATTTCAGTTTCTTGTTCTCCGATCCGGTGGGGACAACGGTACTGATTTACGCCTTGTGTAGCGTCTCGGTCGGTATGTTGATCACGCACGTTATGGTTAAACGGATAGGGTAAAGGGAGAGCCACTCATGACTGTTTTTGACGATCCCTTACTGCTGCTGGCGTTAGTGTTGATGGTAGCCGGGATTTATCTGGCGCGGACACAGCACAAAGTGCAGCAATATAAACAGCTGGAAATTCGCATGCGCGGGCATCTGCCCAGCGCCTCTATAGAGGCGGCCTCTCAGGAAAACATCCTGAGAGGCCAGGGAACCACATTATCTCCCCTGCTGGAAAAGCTGTTGCAGCCTCTCGCCGCGCAGGGCGAACGCCTGTCGGGATCGGATCGCGATCGCCGCAATCTGCGCCGCCTGCTGGATCTCGCGGGGCTTCGCCGTAACGAAGCGGTGGGCTGGCTGGTGATGGGGAAATTTGCCGCTGGGGCGCTGCTCGCTATCGCTCTGGTGTGGGGATGGCTACCGCCTGCCGACCGTGCTGGCTTGACAGGCGTAGCGGCAGGACTCATCGGCTTCTTTGTCGGCTCCATGGTGCCGGAGTGGTGGCTGAAATGGCGTGCGGCAAGCCGGGGTGAAAAACTGGCGCGTGCGGTGCCGGACGCGCTGGATCTGATGGTGGTCTGCGCCGAAGCTGGGCTGCCTATCGGACGCGTGTTGCAGGTGGTATCGAAGGAATTAGGGCTATCTTCACCGGAAATGGCGGATGAATTGCACTACACCGCTGCCGAATTACAGATCCTGTCGGATCGTACGCTGGCGATGAAGCATCTGGCGGAACGTACACGGGTCAGCGAGATTGAAAGTATGGTGGCGACGCTGATTCAGGCGGAGCGCTACGGAACCCCACTGTCTCAGGCGCTGCGTACGATTGCAGATGAAAGCCGTAAAACGCTGATTTTGGGGCTGGAAGAGAAGGCCGGGAAATTGCCTGCGCAGTTGAGCGTGCCGTTGATGGCGCTGATTTTGCCACCGATTATCGCCATTATGGCATCGCCCGCGCTGGTGCGAGTGGTTCGCCTGCTGGCGCAATAGTTTTTTATTTTTAAAATATTGATTTTAAAAGTATTTATTTTACAAACATTGATTCCCGGTATGAACCGGAAATTACTAGCGTTACAACTGATGGAGTTATCGAAGATGGTCGATCTGGTAGCAAAACTTAAGCGCGGCGCGCCCATGCTGGCATTACTGATTGTCAGTACCGTGCTGGTGGGATGCGGCAGCTCGATGGCGATTAAAGGCAGCAAGGATGAAGGCCTGCGCCTGGCTCGTCTGCTACGCGATCAGGGGCGTGTGGAAGCAGCGACGGAAGTATATGCCCGCCTCGATAGTCGTGATGCGCTGAAAGGTGCTGAGATGCTCGAGTATGCCAGCGTTGCGGCTCTGGCTCGTTCGCCACAGCAGACGTTAGAACTGTACGGGCGAGCACGTCAGGCGCTGGGCGGTGATACCAACAAAATGACGCCGGAAGAAGCACTGGCGGTGTGTCTGGGTATGGGACGTGCACAGTTGGCATTGGGGCGTAATGCGATGGCGCAAACCGACTTTGCCTGTGCGCTGAAAGCACAGTCGAATGACGCTGGCGCACTTAATGGCATGGGCGTGGTGATGGATGCATCAGGTAAACACGCTGAAGCGCGTCAACTGTTTGAAAAAGCATTGCAGGTGAACCCAGCCGATGTTGCGGCACTTAACAATCTGGCGCTTTCATGGTTGGCGAGTGGCAACGCGGACAAAGCGATTTCTCTGTTGCGTTCGGTGGATGAAAGCAACGCAACCAGCAGGCTGAACCTGGCACTGGCTTACCTTTCTGGTGGCAGAGACGCTGAAGCTCGTTCGGCGCTGGAGACCATTGCCCAGCCGCAGCGTATTGATGGCTTGATGGATGCACTGAATCAGCGTTTACAGCAAATGCAGCAGGATAAATCCCGTGGTGAAGCGCTGCTGTTGTCCAGCCGTCAGCGCCTGCAATTGAGTGCGCCCGAGTAATGGTGTGGCTTCGTAATCTCGGCCCGTCGCGTGATAAAGGCACAGTGCAAAGCATCGTGCCGCGCCATGAACGCAACTGGCGCAGCACGTGCGGCGTGATCGCGACGGAAGTGGCATTTCTGGTGCCAGTGATGCTAGTCGGGGTGATGATGCTGTTTGAACTGGCTCGTATCGGGCTGGTGATTGCCGTTGGCAGTGCTGCTCTAGATAAAGCCGTGCAGACGTTTCGTCTTGATAACCTCGGTACGGACGGTGCAGAACAGATGGGAACGCGGCTAAAGGCGCGCATGGTTGAAGCGGGTTACGGCTACCTCAAGGAAGACGATTTAACCGTCAGCGTATTGCACTTCGACAATCTTAGCCAGCTTGGCGGGTTGACGAACGGCAATAGCAGTCAGGATAACGCCACGGGTGAGGAAACGACGACGCTACCGGTGTGGTCCGTGACGGTGCAGATTAAAAAGGCGTTTATTACGCCGCTGCCGGAAGTGTTAACACTGGGGGACACCTTCCGCTATCAGTACAAGCATGTGTTTGGGACGGAACTGCGCAATGACTGATCGTGTATTAAAAACCAGCCGTTTCCTGAGCCAGTTTCGCCGCTTCTGGTTTTCTTGCCGTGCTTCTATTGCGGTAGAAACGGCGTTGGCATTTCCGATTGTGCTGGCGATTGGCTCGCTGTGTGCGGATATCTACACCGTAGGGCTGGAGCGTACGCATATGGAACAGCGTGCGGGTGCCATTGCGTCAATATTAGCGATGCAGCAGAAGCTGGATCAAAAAGGCCTACAGGGGCTGCTCGATAAGGTATTGCCAGCAGAAGGTGCAGGAAACTATCAGTTGCTCATTAGCAACGTGCGTCAGACTGGCGAGCTGTACTGGCAGTTGAGCAGAGGCACGGCAGAATCGCTGTGTGTGGAAAGTGAAACGCGGCCAGGTGAAGAGTATCTCCCTGAACTGCCGGAAAGAGATCGTGAGAAAGGCAGTAAGAATACCTCCATGATAGTGGTCGAGATTTGCCGTCAGGGTAAAGACGTGGGCTTGCTTGGGGGGATGTCGCTGGGCGGTCTGTTGCATGCGTCGTCAGTCAGCCGGGTCGCTATCAACGTGGTTGAACTGGATGAGGTACTCAGAAAAGAGGCGCAGTTAGAGGAAGAAGAAAAGTAATCACGGACGTAGATACAGAAGCGGCACATAGACCGCGAACGGCAGCGAGTGTCTCGTTACCGGAATAACGAAACAATTAAGACAAATAGGCATATGAGCAATGTCGTTTTTATTTTCCCGTTTTATGGGCGGGTTGAGTACGCGCTGAATCCAGGTATACAGGATAGGAAGTAATGAAAAAAACCTTACAGAACAGAAGAGTAAAAAAAGACGATAGCAGAACTACTCTGTTCTGGCGTGAACGCCTGTCTGCTTTTATTCAGCAGGAAAAGGGGGCTGGCACGGGGTTTTATGTGCTGGGTGCGATGGCGTTATTGGTGACGGCGGCTTTTATCGTCGATACCTCGACGGCAACGGGTGATGCGACGCAGATTAAACGCGCGACAGATGCCGCTGCGTTAGCTGTCGGGCACCAGGCGACGATTAATGGCGAAGAATATAGCCAGGAAGACACCAATAAGCTGGCGTATGAATACGTCAAAAACAATCTGGGGATGAATAAGGCCCTGAGTGAAAAACTGGTGGCTGGCGATGTGTCCGTCACTGAAGGGAATAGCAGTGGCACACGTAAAACCTATACCGTTACTGCCGCCTTCGAAACCAAGCCTAGCCTGCTGAACCTGGGTGCAAAGAAGCAGGAAGTGTACTCGACCTCTGAGGTCGTCAACCGACCGACCGAAATTGCTTTTGTCATGCCAGTGACGGGAGATATGAGTGAGGGCGATATCCGCTCGCTGAAAAGCGTCAGCCGCTCGTTTGTCGAACGCATGCTGAGCAGCGCGGACGGTAAGCGTGACAACCTGTGGCTATCGCTGGTGCCGTATAGTCAATCAGTGAACGTGTACGACGCAGAAGATGCAAATCGCATTCGCCGCTGGTCTACGCCGGGAGCGCTGAACCCACCGGAGTTGCGTTCGCTTTTTGCCAGCGGGGTTGTCAGTAGCCTGGCAGATCGTCGTTTCCCCGATCGGCGCGCTAATCTGCTGTGTATGTACCGTGGACTAGGCCGAGGAGAGAATTTCTTCTGGGATGAGCCGCCTGTCGGCCAGTTCCGTATTTATTACCGCCACGATTTGCCGCAAAACGGTAGCCCCGGAGCACCCCCTATCACATGGCGTGGCCCCAACCCCGATCTCTATCCGTGGGATAACAACTCCAATGCCGTAGATACCCGCTTTATTGTCGCGGATAGAGGGTGTCCAAATGCAGCCCTGATGCCGCTGACCAATGAACAAAGCAAGCTGGAAGCGCGCATTGCAGAGCTTGTCCCGCGCTTTAACACCAACTATGCGATAGCTATGTCATGGGCGGGAGCAGCCCTGTCACCCAATATGCGCGGTTCAGACGGCTGGGGCGATTCCAAGCTGCCACTGGACTTCAATCTGGACGGCAACGGTGATGGGCAAAAGGTGGTTGTGATGATGGCCAACACCATCGGTAACTGGTTTGACTCCGACAGCTACAACACCAACCGAGGCGAATTTAGTGGTTCGACTGGAACCGATCCTGCCCGTTCCTTTGCCTCGGAGCGTTTCCACGATCTGTGTGCCAGTTTCCGCGCGCGCAATATCAAGTTTTATTTTGTCGGCATTCGCCCCGGTGACCCTGAAGACTTTGGCCGCAACCTGTTCGACAAAGATGCGACGCCGGGCCTGCTGGTCTGCACTGAAGGGGAAAAACGTATGAGCTTTATCGATGGTGCAGGCTTCGGCGCAGAAGGCGTTCAGGAGCAATTGATTCAACGGTTGGATCGTATCGCCGGCCAGATCGAAACCGAGGGCGGCTATGTTCGGCTGGTTGAATGACCGCTGAATGTAGCCAGGAATGACGCGCTTTGCCCCTTTTATTACAGGACATGACACGATGACTTTTTCCCGCTCAAAATCTGGTTCAGCCTTAACGCGTACGCCGCGTCAGGCGTGGGTATTGGAACCGCGCATGATGTTTGATGCCGCTGCGGTGGTCACTGCGGTGGATGTGGCAGCACACGTTGCGGCAACGGACACTGCCCCCGGCGTCGATGCCACGCCGGTTAAGGCAACGGTCACGATCACCGATTCCAGCGACAGCTTTGCGCCTATTGATCTCTTCAGCGGCGTTAGCGTGTCAGCGGATAAAGGCGGGCAGGAGCTGAAAGATCTGGTGATTACCGTCAATCGCACGGGCGCGGATCAGGCAATCGTCATCGACGGTACTGAAATTACGTTGGAGGCCTTTAATGGCGCGAAAACAACAGCAGGCGACGGAAAATATGGTTATACCGTTGCAGTTAGCGGTACGACGACAACTGTTACGGTAAGCATTGCTTCATCTGACGCATTTGAGCCTAATGACGTCGCTAAGCTGATCGACGGCATGACTTATCGGCCACTCAATAAAACCGTGGCAGGCGGTGATGTCACGGTGACGCTGAAAAGCCTGAGCGATGAGAGCGACACTGCCGAGCTGAATATCCACTCGACCATCACCATCGATAGCAAAATCAACGTCGCGCCCGTGGTGTCTGTATCGGATGCGCCCGAACTGGCTGAACTGATCGTCGTACCTGGTATGGAATCGCCGCAGGACGTGCGCTACTCCAGTAATGGCGCGTATGCCTACGCCATAGGAAGTGATGGCACGCTGGGGGTCTTTACCGTCGGCGAGCATGGCAAACTGACGCTGAGCCAAACGCTGAGCGATATCAGCGCGCTCAAGGATGTGAAAGACATCGCGCTGAGTGAGAACAACCGTTCACTTTATGCCATCACGGGCGATAGCAATATTGTTGCACTTAGCCTGGATGATAACGGACAGGTCATTCAGGTCAATGACAGCTATACCCAAACTACCCCTTCGCAAAACGGCAATATTACCGGGCTGGCCGTCTCCAGTGATGGGACTCAGGTTTATGCCACTACACAGTGGAACGGCATGGTTGTTTTTACTCGCGATGTGGCAACGGGCAGCCTGACGCTACTTCAGGTGGTGAATGACAGCGGAATCGATCGCAGTGGTATCGTGGCGAGCAGCGGTAACTATGTGGTCACGATTGGGATGGGATCAAAGCACACGTTGTCGGTTTTCCAACGGAGTGATACCGGAAAATTAATCTCTGTCGCGACGCTGGAAACGTCTGGGGAAGGTTATGGCGCAGTAGATTATCAATTGACGATCTCGAAGGATCAGCAGTTCATCTACATTGCCGATCCTGATAATGGCGAAATTAGTGTCTACCAACTGCGCGATGGCACTGAAGGTAAGACGCTGACCCGCACGGATACGAAAACGCTGGAAGGCGTCAACGCTATCTATCTTAACGCCGACGGTAGCCAACTCTATGCGTTGAGTAGCGAAGGTTCGTTGCAGATTTATAGCGTAAACGCCTCTACGGGGGCGCTAAGTGAAAGCGGTCAGATTACGAATATTGGCGATACGCGTGGCATGGTGCTATCGCCAGATGGACAATCACTCCTGATCGCTGGTGAGGCGATTCAGCGTTTTAGCGCCTTACGCACTTATATCTATGGCAGTGAATTACCGTTTGCCGATCATGTCGCACTTTCGGATAGCAATCTGGATGTGTTAAACGGCGGAGCAGGTAACTATAACGGTGCCACGCTGACTATCGGTCGTGAAACGCCTTCCGCAGACGATCAATTCGGTTTAAGTGCAGGTAACAACCTGACGCTGCAAGATGGCAAAGTTCTGCAGTCAGGCGCGGAAATTGGGACGTTCACGCAAAATCAGGGCGTGCTTAGCGTAACCTTTACCGCCGATGTGACGAAAGAGACTGCCAATGCCGTCCTGAAACAAATCACCTACCGCAACGTTGGCAGCCAGAGCGCAACCGACACGGTAGCGCTGACGGTGACCGCGAACGATGGCGAACTGAACAGCATGGTGACCACTGTTGCGCTGCTGCTGACTGCTAACAGTGCGCCAACGCTGGTTAGTCAGGGTGGAAGCAACCTGACGCTGGATACGCGTGGCGCATCCGTCACGATATTCAAAGATACCGCCGTGAATACCGGAGAAGCTGGACAGGCGCTGACGAAACTGTCGATAGGGATTGATGGCCTAAACAACCCGCATCAGGAATACCTGACGGTGGATGGCACGGTCATCGATCTGAGTAAAGACAGTACGGGCACCACGGTGAGCGGTTATCAGTATAGCTACACCTATAATGCCTCGAACGGTGAGTCTTCACTGGTGCTGAGTAGTGCTCAGGGCATCAGCAGCATGGCGATGATGAAGCTGGTCGATGGCCTGAGCTACTCGGCTGGCAAGGAGAGTACCAGCGCCAGCGGTTTGCGTACCATCACCTTAACCGAGTTACAAGATAACGGCGGTACCGCCAATGGCGGGAGCGATACCGCAACGCTGACGGTTTCCGGCAGCGTCAATTTGACCTTCAATGAGATACCGACGATTGAGGCGACCTATTCCCCTGATGCCGCGCTGTTTTACAACGATGGGAAGCTCAGTGATTACAACGAACGTGTCTCGGCGATCGATGTTTCTCAGGATGGTAAAACCCTGCTGGTAACTGGCAGTGAAGGGAACAATAACGGCGGCAAGACCTACCTGCGCGTTTATGCGCGTGATACGGAAACTGGCAAGTTAACGCTGCTACAAAGCTTCACGCAGGGTGAACAGGACGATCCGTCCACCCCTGTAATTGAAGTTAACGGGCTGAATACCATCACCACGCTAGCGCAATCTAAAGACGGTTCCAGCGTGTATGTCGCGGGCGGAAGCGGAAGCGCCTATTCGCTGGTGCAGTTTAGCCGCGATGCCACGACGGGACTGCTGAGCTATGTCGGGATTGTCGCCACGCAAGGGGTGAATGGCGTTAGTGGACTGGATGCAACGGTTTCCGAAATCGTGCTGTCTGAGGATGGCACTTCGCTCTATACCGTTAATGGTGTGACGCCAGTCGATGGTTCTACCAGTAAAAATGCCGTTACCTTCTTCTCGCGCGATACCACCTCCGGTGCGTTGACCTTTGTCGGTTCGTTGGTTGGTAGCGACACGATTCCGCTGAAGAGCCCAAGCGGCATTGTGCTGTCCAGCGATGGTAAATCGGCCTATATCTCTAATCTGGGAAATCACAGCATTACCGTGCTTTCACGCGATGCAGAGACGGGCAGCCTGAGTTATGTCAGTACGATCAATAAAAGTACGATAGCTGCTGATGCAAATAGCGCGGAAATTCCAAAGGACGATCGTTACCTCACGGCACTGCAAGATATCGTCATTTCACCCGATAACCGTTTTGTCTATGTGTCATCAAATACGCAGGGTACTGTCTCGATTTTCAGCCGTGATAGCGATACGGGCGCGCTGACCTACGCTGGGACGATGGATTTGTACAACAGTGAAAGCCATGTTCCTGCTGAGCTACGGGCGACATCACTGCGTGAAATTGTGATCTCTCAGGACGGTTCAGCGCTGTATGTTGCGGCGTTCGGCAGTAAATCACTGCTGGTATTCGCTCGAGACGCTGATTCTGGTGCGTTAACGTACCGTAATAGCGTTGAGCTCTCGGTTAACACGGCCAACCATCTTGCCGTCAGTGCAGATGGTAAGAACATCTATGCCGGGGTCAGTACGTTCTTTGCGGGGTTGAACGTACTCAATGCGGCGGCAAATGCCCCCTATAGCCAGACGGCGGACACACCGTTTGCAACCAGCGTTACGCTGTCAGATCAGGAGCTGGATGCCGCTGATGACTATAAGGGCGCATCGATCGCCATTAGCCGCAATGGCGAAGCATCGGCAAATGACCACTTCGCTTTCCAAAACGGCAGCGATCTGACGTTATCCGGCAACGAGATTCAGTATCAGGGCAAGACAATCGCCACCTTCAGTGCGAGCGAAGGAACGGTGAAGATTGTATTTACCGAAAGTGCCACGAAAGCCGTTGCCAATCAGGTTCTGCATCAGGTGACTTACCGTAATGATGGTGATGCGGCTGGTGCATCGATTCCGTTGACTATCACCTTCAGCGACGGCAGTAAGGATACTAACCTGCTGTTGACGCTAGTGCCGAATAAAGCGCCGATCGTGGATAACGCAGGATATGTCCCGCCGTCTGGTACAGCAGGACACTCGTATAGTGCAGAACTGCCAGAAGATCTGTTCCGCGATCCTGAAAATGGCGCACTGACGTGGCAGGTCAACGGTCTTCCTGCTGGATTAACTTTCGATTCCGCAACCCGCACCATTTCCGGTACGCCAGCGCTTAATGGCGCAGGCGCTTTTGCTATTACCGTGATAGTGACTGATGAATCGGGTGCAGAGGCGGAGCAGACGCTTACGCTGACCATGGCATCCGATCCTGCACAAGTGCCTGCGATTGGCGGTGAATCCAGCGCCCTTCAGAATGATTACGGTCTTGAGGGCTATGACTCTAATAATTATGTGGATGTACTGAGCGGGGTAAAAGACAGTTCGCTGTCTGCGGATGGTAAAACGCTCTATGTCGTGAGTTCACCAGAGAGCGGTTCAGCGGTACTGAGCGTCTTTGTACGTAATGAGGAAGGTAAATTTACCCTGTCGAAGACCTTCTTCAACTATCGATCCGTGTATAACGATGAGACGGGGCAACTCGATAAGGTTGTGGACAATGCCGGGCTGGTGGGCGCATCAGAGGTTACTCTGTCTGCCGATGGGAAGTACCTGTATGTGGTAGGCAGTGAAGGCAACGCCGTGACCATTTTCAGCGTTGGCAGCGACGGTGAACTGACGCAGGCTGGCACCCTTGGTTCGGCTGAACTGGGTGGTCGTTCGCTGGATGTGCGTTCTCATATCGTTTCTCAGGGTGATTACCTCTACCTTACCGCTGCCCAATCTGACAGTGATAATGATAGCCGCAGCGTACTGGTGTTTAAGCGCGGAATAGACGGTAGCCTGACGTCGGTTTCCCAGACCGATAATCTGATCGGGGCGAGCCGTCTTGTACTTGATCCAGCCGGACGTTACCTGTTCGTGTCGGGTTCCGGCGGTACCGTCGGTGTCACCGCATTCAGTATTGATACTGAGGGCAAGCTAACTCAGGTTGCCCAGATTCGTGCGGCAGGCGAGGACCCGTATTACATCAATTCACTTGCCCTCTCACCTGATGGCAAAACGCTGTATGCGATTAATGCCGATGTGGGTAATTACACGCTCAATACAATAACGGTGGGTGCCGATGGGACACTGACGCTGAGAGAGACAACGCCAATCACCGATGATGGAAGTGATACTGGTGAAGCGCTGGCGACCAATCTGGTCGTTTCTGCCGATGGCACCGCGCTGTTTGTGGTTGGTAAGAATATTTCTGTTTTCGCTCGTGCCGAGGATGGCAGCCTCACGCTGAAACATACGATTAGCGGCGGCTGGGATAGCCCGCTCAATATTTCCTTCTCGGATCTACAAAATGTAGAACTGAGTGCAGACGGCAAACAGCTGTACCTGATTGGCGGCGATAAAGTTCATGTGTTGAATGTCGGGACAGCGGGTGCCACCTATACCGAAAAGGCTGATGCAACGGTACTGCTGCCGTCAGGCCGTTTGTCCGATCCGCAGCTAGATGCGTTAAATAACGGTGCGGGTAACTATAACGGTGCCAGCATCACGGTAGGCCGACAAGAGGGAGGCCTACCGGAAGATACCTTCGGCTTTAAGGCCGATAACGGCTTGGCGCTGGATGGTAACAATATCGTCAAAGATGGCACCACGATCGCTACCTTTACGCAGGTTGATGGCGTGCTGACGGTGACCTTTACGGCAGCGGTGACAAAAGCTGATGCGCAAAATGTGTTGCGTCAGATTACCTACCAGAACACCAGTCAGGATCCTGAGCATGCGGGCTCGTCGCCGACATTCGTCTTCAGCATTAATGACGGTGACAATAACGTTGCGACGATGGACGTAGTGGTCAATCTTATCGGTGTCAACGATCCGGCTGTACTGACGACAACGGTACTGAACCCACAAATTCCGGGCAACGGCGAGTTCGTGAAGTTGTTTAAAGATACGCATATCGACACCGTTGAGAGTGGACAAACCATCTGGCAGGTGGTGTTGACGTTTGATGTGTCAGGGCCAAATGAGACGATCAGCGTCGATGGCAGCACGATCGTGCTCGAAAAATCCACCGGTACACCGCGCACAGCCAGTGGGCTGCAATATTCCGTTGATGTGAAAGACGGTAAAGCAACGGTTCTCCTGTATGTCGGGAAAGACGGTAGCGGCACTGCCGCGGTGATTGACAGCATCGGCTACAATTATCTGGGCAGCGATTCCAGCGGGGAACGCCATGTTACCTTGATGATCAAGGAGAATAACTATAGCGGCAGCGCACCGGAAACCACGTTGGAGCAGGCAATTACCTTAACCCTGGTGCCTGCGGCAGAGACCAATACTGCGCCAGTCATTACGGTTCCGGGCAGCACGCCGACGTATACCGAGCGTGCCGATCCTATCGTGCTGGCACCGGATGCGACGGTGTCCGATGCGCAGATGGATAAACTTAACGGTGGCAAGGGTAACTACGACGGCGCGACGCTCAAGATTACGTTGGGTGACGGCAAAACGGCGCTGGATAAGCTGGGCTTCAATGCAGGCAACGGCCTGACGCTATCGGGCGATACGCTGCAGAAAGATGGTGTCACCATTGGTCAGGTCAGTAACAAAGACGGCGTGCTGACGATCCGCTTCAATGCTAATGCTGGCACCATCCCGACCACGGAAGACGTGCAGAATACGCTGCGCCAGATTACCTATGCCAGCGACAGCCATACGCCTGCCGCACAGGTTGCGGTGACGGTAATGCTGTCCGATCGTTATCTGGAGTCTCAGGTTACGGCCTTATCGGTGGCGGTTACCGCGATCAACGACACGCCTGTCGTGGCGAACGATCCGGTGCTCTCTGCCGATGAACTGCGTCTGGTGAATACCTATACCGCGATTAGCGGTCTGGGTACGGTAACGGCGGCCGCTCGCACAACTGACGGGCTGGCGCTGTATGTCAGCGATGATAAAGGGGCGATTGCCTTATTCCAGCGTGATGCGAACAGCGGCGAATTAACCTATGTGCGGACCTTTGCCGCCGCTGAAGGCGTGACAGGAATAAGCCAGCTACAGGTTTCCGCCGATGGCAACAGCGTGTATGCACTGCGTGCCGACGGTAACGCGATTGTCTGGTTTAGCCGCGATGCGAACGGTGAGTTGACCCATAAGGCCACGATAGCAAGTGACTATAATATTGATAATGGTAACCTGAATAATATCAAAGGGATTGCGTTGTCTGATGATGGGAAGAATCTTTATCTCATCAATAGCTACAGCGACCAGTTAGCCTATTTCAGCCGTGACACCGCAACAGGGGCGTTAACCTATGTTGAGGCGCTGGGGGGCGATATGAATAATCCGCCTTATCTGTGGGCCCCGACCAGTATTCTCAGCCGCGGCAACTTGCTCTTTGTCACCACCGATCCAAGTAATGGTGCGACGGTGATTGTTTATCAGCGCGACGACAGCGGCAAACTGACGCCGTTGGGACATGTCCGCGACTTTACCGACGCTGCAGGAAATACCGTAGCGCTTTCAGGACTGGAACAGATAACGGTCAGCGCCGATGGCCGTAGCATTGTTGTCGCCAGTGCAGATCACATCGATGCCTTCGCGTTGGATACGGCAACGGGAACCTTCACGCACCTTGCCCGCGTCGCGGCGGAAGGTACGGTGAATGGTATCGCTTTCTCTGCGGATGCGCGGGTGCTGTACGTTACGCAAAGCGACGGTTCGCTGACTCGCTATGTGTTGAATGGTCAGGCGCTGACAAAACTCGATACGCTGAAAAATGACGGGGCGGGCTTTGCCCATCTGTTGCCCGTTGACGGTGGTCTGATTGCGCTCGGCAATGGTGTGACGGTGCTGGATGAAGTCTCTCGCCTGCCGGTTTATCGCATCGATGGTCCGGCGGTTATCGTTGCGCCGTCGATCGTCTTCAGTGATGCGGAACTGGATGCGCTGAATGGCGGGGCGGGAAACTATCAAGGCGCTTCGATCACGTTACAGCGTGGTGAAACGGCATCAGCAGGCGATCGCTTCGATTTTACTGCGGGCAATGGTTTCACCTTAGCGAATGGCGTAATTAGCAAAGACGGGCAAGCGGTAGCGACCTTCACACAGGCAGAAGGCAAGCTCACCATCACCTTCACTGCTGCTATTTCCCGTGCGGACGCGACGGTGCTGGCTCGCCAGATTAGCTGGGCGACAAGCGCACCGCTGACGGGGAGCGCGACATCGTTGACGCTGGTGCTCAATGACGGTGAAACCGACTCTACAGCGCAAACACTTGGCGTGACGCTGTCAAGAGAGGTTAACCAGCCGCCTGTTGGCCATGCAGAATTATTCACCCCGCCAACGGCACAGGTTGGCACTCGCTGGTCCTATGCCTTACCCAATAGCCTGTTCAGCGATGCGGAAAATGATGCGCTGACGTTGTCGATCAACGGTCTACCGAACGGGCTGACGTTTGATGCCGCAACGCGCACGATCGGCGGCGATCCGGCTGTTTCAGGAACATTCAACCTGACGATTACCGCGACGGACAGCGCGGGCAACGCGACGGCGCTGAATGTGGCGCTGACGGTCAATGCCGCCTCGACGCCGGTTGACCCAGGCACACCAACGGAGCCAGCCAATCCTGATAACACCACCACCGCTGCCCCCGTCATTCTGGTACAGCAGGGCGTAAGTCTGCCTGTTGATTCGGGTGAAAGGGAGCGCGAGCAGCCGCTGGGCGCGATTGTTGCTGACCTGTCTCGTCCAGACGTTCAACCACTACCGGCCAACATTACTGCTGAACCTGTGCGTCAGCGCGATGCTGATACGGCACGCCAGTCTGATGCTCCCTGGGTGCTCGATCCCGTAATGTCACAGCTGATGCCGACGCTGGATCAAGTCAACTTCTCTTCTCGCGCTAACACCGTCGTGCGCGATAGCGCACCAGTCTCTTCGGCAGATTCTAACCTGTTCCTGAGCGTGCGCGGTCAGACGACGGCGCTGGAATCGGCGTTCAGCAGCGTGCAGGGCGCGTTACGGCCGGATGCCTCCGGTGCGCTCGCTTTTAGCTTGCCGCAGCGCATGTTCAGCGTGCGTGAAGGTAATGCCACGCTGACGTTGCAACTGGCGAACGGGCGTCCGCTGCCGGCATGGGTGCAATTTGATGCTCTCAGCGGCGTGGTGCGCATTACCGATGCCAGTGCTGTGCAGGTGAATCAGATCCAACTGGCGCTGAAAGCACAGGCCGCTGACGGCAGCAGCCGAATCGTACCGATTACGTTACAAACCGGACAGGGCGATGGTGCCGCTATGGCAACCGACCGCGGCGCGATGCAATCGCCTTCACTTCCCACTGAAAGCCGGGACGTGGAACGGTTAGCACCAGCGGGGAAAACCGCCTTTACCGAACAGCTACGTCAGCATCAGCCGGAACAGGATGAGCTGCTGGCGGCGCTCAGTGAGTTGAGCAG
This sequence comes from Pectobacterium zantedeschiae, assembly GCF_004137795.1. GTDB lineage: Bacteria > Pseudomonadota > Gammaproteobacteria > Enterobacterales > Enterobacteriaceae > Pectobacterium > Pectobacterium zantedeschiae. Next base: position 2,705,143 of record NZ_NWTM01000001.1, on the reverse strand, counting down.
CCTGCGAGCCTAGCGCATCGCAGATCGAATACCGAGCGACATTTTATTACTTAACCACTAACCCAGACGCTTGCAGGCAGGAATCAATCCACTGCCTGTAAGATGAAGGGAACAGACAAATAGAAGATGGGGAGAACCCGGGTGAATCAGCACATAGCGCATTTCTGGGATAGCCAGCAGCACGATAGTCAACAGCAGAACGTTCAACGCGAGGCTACACCACGCTCCGCAGGTTCCCGGGCGTTACGGATCGCGGTGACCCTCGCCTGTCTGGGGTTGGCTGGCTGTGCCGTCAAACCAGAACCGGTAACGGTTGAACAGCAGGTTGCACAGGCGCTGAGCGACAGAACGCAGATGTTCGCCAATCAGGAACCGGTGCGCGGTACGATCACGCTGGATGAGGCGATTGCCCGTGCGCTGAAATATAACCTGCAACAGCGGGTCGCGCTGATGGAACAGGCGATGGAAGACGACCTGTTGGGCGTACAAAATCTGGACATGCTGTTACCGAAACTGACCGCACGCGCCGGGTTACAAACCCGTGATAACGTGGCCGGTTCTAGCAGTGAGTCGGTTACTACGGGTCGGCAGTCACTGGAGGCGTCTACCAGTCAGGATCAGACCCAACGTACGGCCGATCTGACGATGAGCTGGAATGTGCTGGACTTCGGTATCAGCTATTTCAATGCCAAAGTACAGGCGAACAAATCGCTGGCGGCGGAAGAGCGCCGCCGTCGCGTCGTGGCAGATATTACCCGTCAGGTGCGTACCGCTTATTGGGAAGCGGCAACGGCGCAGCGCTTGCAGCCGGAAGTGACAACGGCGCTGACGCAGGCACGTCAGGCGTTGGAATACGCGCGTCAGACCGAGCAACAGCGTCTATTGGCACCCGTTGAGGCGCTGCGTTTCCAAAAAAATATGCTGGAGATGGTGCGCCAGTTAGAAATCGTCGACAGCGATCTGGTGGTGGCGAAATCCCGTTTGGCGGCGCTGATGAACCTGCCGCCGTCCAGCAAATATGATGTTGTCGTGCCGAGTGAAAGCAGTCTGGTGGCACCGAAGATGGCTTACTCGCTCGACGATCTGGAAAACTTCTCGATGGTGAAACGCCCAGAAGTGCGCGAAGAGAGCTATCTGGCACGCAATAGCGTACTGGAAACGCGTAAATCGCTGCTGCGTCTGCTGCCGGGTGTGTCATTGTTTGCTGGTATCAATGGCGACAGCAACAGCTATCTGGTCAATCATCAATGGGCGAACGCGGGCGTTCAGGTCAGCGGCAACCTGCTGAATGTGCTGTCATGGTCATCGGTGAAACGCGCCGGACAGGCGAATGAAGATCTGGCGGAAGTGCGTCGCCAGGCACTGCGCATGGCGGTGCTGACACAGGTGAACGTTGCCTGGCAAGAATACCAGCAGAGCACGCGGATGTTCGGTCGTTATCAGGAACTGGCGCGGATTCAGCGCGGCATCCTGAACCAGACCACGCTCAGCGTACAGCATCGTGCCGAAACGCAAATGGAACAGGTGCGCGTCAGTACGGAAACCATTCTGACCACCCGCGCACGTGACCGCAGCTTTGCCGACGTGCAGAACGCGCTGGGCGCGGTGTATCAGGCTGCCGGGTTGGATGTGCTGCCGGATAACGTGAACGATGTCAGTCTGGCCGCGCTGAGTAGCTCGATTGCCCGTACCACGGGGAATCTTGAGAAAGGCGGCGTTGCGGTGCCGCGTTTGTCCCTGTCAACACCACCTACGCCTGCTACCACGACGGCTTCTACCGTAACGGCTTCCACGACAGGTTCGCCTGTAACGAAGCCCATAAAGCCTGTTGCCGTGACGCCAGCGGCTAACGCGGGGAAACCCTATCGCGTGGTGAATACAGATATGTGGGACAACCTGCAATCGCTACAGGCGGGAGGCCCGCGTTAATGGCTGTCGGCATGATGCGTCCTCTGTTGCTGGTGAGTGCGTTAAGTCTGCCCCTGTGGGGGCAGGCTGCGACCACGGGAGACATTCGCGTGCAGCTTAGTGCACAGCGTTACACCGTGTTATCCAGCGAAATTGCCGGAAAAGTGACGGATATTGCAGTGAAAGAAGGCGAACATTTCAAACAGGGCGACACGCTGGTAACGTTTGACTGCACCGTGCTGCGCGAAAAGCTGAACTACTCGAACGCCGCAGAGAACGCCGCGCGTAAGAAACTGGCGATTGCCGATCGGTTGGATAAACTCAATTCGATCAGTCTGTCTGATGTCGATCAGGCGCGATCGTCCGTGTCGATGGCGCAGGCGGAAAGCGGCGTTAATCGGGCTATGCTGCAACGCTGTGCGATTAAAGCGCCGTTTGCTGGCCGCGTAACGGAAACCAAGGTGAAGCGTTGGGAATCCGTGCCGGAAGGCAAAGAGCTGTTAGCGATTTATGATGACAGCGCGTTCGAGCTGGAAATGATCGTACCGTCGCGCTGGTTGGTGTGGTTAAAGCAGGGTAGCGCCTTTCAGGTCACGCTGGATGAAACCGGCCTGAGCTATCCGGCGGAAATCAGCCGCCTCTCCTCGGCTATCGATCCGGTTAGTCAGTCAGTGAAGGTCTTTGGCCGGATTACACAATCCACCGCTGGATTACTGCCGGGCATGAGCGGCGTGGCGCAGATTGCACCGCCTGACGCAGCAGGCAGCGTGTCGCCATGACCGAGCGGAACACAACGGCAGCAGTACAAACCGAACAGGATACCCGGCTGGCGCTGCTGGCCGAACTGTTACAGTTGCAAAGCCGTGCCAGAGCACGTGAAACGCTGGATGAACTGGCGTTTTTCATCGTCAATGAAACGCACAATCTAGTGAAGTATCGGCAGGCGCTGTTATGGGACGGCGACAAACGACGTTTACAGGCGGCTTCCGGGCTGGCCTCACTCGATCACAACGCGCCGTTCTGCACCGAATTTAGCCGACTGTGCCGTCAGTGGCAGGAGGAAGGGCGCCAAACGCAGGTGCTGCAATGCCGAGAACTTCCTGCTGACGATCAGGTTCTGTGGCAGGAACACCTGCCCGAGTTTTTACTCTGGCTACCGTTGCGCGTAGCTCAAGGGGATGCGCCGCTAGTGCTGGTGTTAGCTCGCGACAGCGCGTGGTTGCCTGCTGAAATCGTACTGCTGGAAAAGCTGGCTGACGCTTACGCGCATGCGTGGTCGAGCCTGTGTAAAGTACGTCGTCGCCCATCGAAAACGCTGCCTGCCAGACGTCGCCTGATCCTTGCCGCCGCGATCGCGCTAGTACTGATCTTATTGATCCCCGTTCGCCAGTCGGTGCTGGCTCCGGCAGAGATCGTCGCGCACCGTCCGGTTATGGTACGCGCCCCTGTGGCGGGCGTGGTGGATGACATTCTGGTTCGCCCCAATCAAACCGTTAACGCTAGCCAACCGCTAGTGCGGCTGGACGTGCGTGAACTGGAAAATCGACTGGAATCAGCGCGGCAGGCTTTTGCTACTGCCGATGCCCAGTATCGTCAGGCACAGCAGCAGGCGCTGTTCGATGCCAACAGTAAAGCCAGTCTGGCCGTGCTGCAAAGCCGCCGAGAGCAGGCACAGAGCGACATGGATTTTCTGCAACGTCAGCAGGAACGTATGCAGCTCGTTGCGCCGCGTGACGGCGTGGCGATTTTTGACGATAGCAGCGACTGGATTGGGCGTTCGGTGGCGGTGGGGGAACGTATCATGATGATCGCCGACCCGCACGATGTTGAGTTGGAAATTCAATTGCCTGCGGCGGATGCCATTGCGTTGGAAAACGGCGCGGATGTTCGCCTGTTCCTCAACGTCGCGCCGAATTCTGCACAGGAAGCACGGCTTGAGCAGATTGGCTATCGTGCTGCGCCGACGCCAGATAATGTGATGGCCTATCGGCTACGGGCGCGTTTTACGCAGGATGATCCACAGCTGCGCGTAGGCCTGAAAGGTACTGCCAAGCTGTACGGGAAACGCACGGTGCTATTCGTTTATCTGCTGCGTAAACCGCTCGCATCCCTGCGCGTCTGGCTGGGCGTTTAACGATGGCCGGAGGTGCGACGCCAGCCGCCGGACTCAGCCCGCTGCGCGATGAACTGATCCTGCATGCCGGGCCAGCTAACCGCGATGGATCGCCAAGCTGGACGCTGGAAGATCCGTTGCGCGGTCTTTACTTTCGTATCGGTTGGGCAGAAATGGCGATGCTATCGCGTTGGTCGATGGGGAATGCCGAGCAGATCGTCGCCGAGGTTAACCAGACTTCTGCTCTGATGCTTGATGACAGCGACGTGCAGTACTTCAACCGTTTCTTACAGGCCAACAGCCTGACGCGTGTTTCCGGTGATGAAGCGCTGGCGCAGTTTACCCGTCAGGTGGAGCAGTCACGTGTCTCTATTTGGCGCAAGCTGCTGAAGAATTATCTGTTTTTTCGTATTCCTTTATGGCATCCCGATCGCTTTCTGGGCGCGACGCTGCCGTGGATCGCGCCACTTTTCAGCCGTACTTTTCTCAAGCTAACGCTGCTGGTGGCCGTGCTGGGGCTATTCCTCGCCGGACGCCAGTGGGAAACGTTCAAACATACGTTTCTGCACTTCTTCACGCTGGAAGGTGCGGCATTAGCGGGGCTTACGCTGTGCTTTACCAAGATTTTGCATGAGTTCGGTCACGCCTACACTTGTAAGCGCTTTGGTGCCCGAGTCGCTACCATGGGCGTCGCATTTCTGGTGATGATGCCGGTGCTGTACACCGATACGTCTGGTTCATGGAAACTCACTCGTCGTCGGCAGCGTATGGCGATTGGCGCGGCGGGCATGATGACCGAACTAGTGCTAGCCGCGTGGGCGACGCTGGCGTGGAGCTTTTTACCAGACGGCATGCTGCGTAGCGCTGCCTTTATGCTGGCGACGACCACGTGGATCATGACGCTGGCGATAAATCTCAGCCCGCTGATGCGCTTCGACGGTTATTTCCTGCTTTCTGACGGATTACAGGTGCCGAATCTGCAAAATCGAGGTTTTGCCATTGGTCGCTGGCAGATGCGCGAATGGCTGTTCGGGCTGGGGGATGCACCGCCGGAGCACTTTCCGCGCTGGTTGCAACGCACGCTGGTGGGCTATGCGTTTGCGGTATGGATATACCGTTTCTTCCTGTTTACCGGTATCGCGATTCTGGTTTACCACATGGCGTTCAAGCTGCTGGGGATGCTGCTTTTCGCGATTGAAATCGGCTACTTCGTGGTGATGCCCGTGGTGAATGAAGTACGCGAATGGAGTAAACGCCGTAAGGATTATCGTATGAACCGTAATATGACGACGACGCTGACCGTGAGTATCGTGGTTCTGCTCTTGCTCATGATCCCCTGGCAGCACAGCGTGTACGCACCGGCGCTGCTGCGAGCGGAACAGCAAAGCAGCCTGTATATGCCTGTACCCGCGATGATTCAGCGTATTGACGTGCAGGTCGGTCAGCCTGTGCGCGCTGGGCAGATGCTATTTACGCTGTCGTCTGATGCGCTGGCGCATGAACGGCAACAGTTGGAACGACAAATCGCTACGCTGAACTGGCAAAGTACGTTTCAGGTATTCAACAAGGAAGCGGCTGGCGATCACCAACGGGTGAAGCAGGAGTACGAAGCGGCGCTGCAAAAGTTACAGGTATTGCAGCGTCAGTCTGAACAGTTGACGGTACGTGCGCCGATAGACGGCGTGGTGGCGGATATGGCGACGCCGCTGGAAACGGGCGAGTGGCTGGGGCAAGGCGAGTGGTTGGCCGTAGTGACCAAGCCAACCGGCGGGTTAGTCGAAGCATTTGTGTCGGAAAAAGACTGGCAGCGGCTCAGTCAGGGTGGAAAAGGCACGTTTTATTTACAGGATGTCAGCCGCTCGTCGTTGCCGCTCACGATTGTGGAGATTGCCAGTACCGCGACCCGCGATCTGAATGCTGCGCCGGAACTCGCCTCGGTTTACGGCGGCGACATTGCTACGTTGAGCGACTCACAGCGCAAACTGCATCCTGAGCAGGCGGTTTACCGCGTATTACTCAGTCTGCCTGAGGATTATCGCGCTCGGCCGCAGGTACTACGTGGCACAGTCGTCATGGACGGTAAGGCGCAAAGCCTACTGATTCGCGGCTGGAAAGTGGTATCTGCCGTGCTGATCCGCGAACTGTCATTCTGATCGGTTTTGATTTCTGCGATGTCGATCCAGACTTTCTTCCTGCTACTGCCAGCTTCTTGTTTTTGCTGGCAGTAGTGTGAAGGAGGGCGCTTCTTTCCTCGATTATGTTGTTCCTGATATCTCTATCCCATCTATTTAACATGGCAGAAATTTCTAATTTCAGCGACAAGGTTTGGTGCCATACCGAGATACACGGGGCTACCACGGTGTGAGGTGTCCCGGCGGGAACCTCATCACCGTGTTTCCCCTAATATCTGATATTTGCCGTGGCCTGAACCATCGCGATAAACGTTTCTGTCTAAACCGTGGAACACAAGAGGGCTGACTGTGAAGCGATCTGTCTTGTTGTTGGTGGGCGCCATGCTGGCACCTTATGGCTATAGTGCTCAGGATAACGCCGTGTCGTTATCCGTTTCTGGTTTGAATACCGTTCTGGATAACGGATTACTGAAAATCACATTTGGGGAGGATGGCAGCGCGGTGAGCATGGTGACGGGAGGCAAAAATATTGTCACCAACCTGTCCGGTGCTGCGCGCGATCCGAGCAAAACACGTAGCGCTTACCTTGATTATTACGTCAAAGGCGTCAAAGATTTTGTCCCCGAGCGGGTGGAGGTGCTGCGTAACGATCGTGAGATGGCGCATGTGGCTTATATCGATGACCGAGGTGGGCTGCTAAAGCTCGAATATCACCTGATTATGCGTCGTGGCGTTAGCGGGCTTTATAGTTATGTCATGGCCGAAAACAGCGGAAGTCAGGATGTTAACGTCAGCGAGCTGCGTAACGTCTATCGCTTCGATCCCACTCGACTAGATCATCTCTACAGCGGCGTTCGTCAGGGTAAACCGCTGCTCTATAGCCAGCTTGAGGTGTCGCCAAAGGTGCAGGATGAAACCTGGCGATTGCCGGATGGCAGCATCTATTCCAAATATGATTTCGCTGGCTACATACGTACCGCGCCTTTCTGGGGCGTTTTTGGTAACGGTGTGGGCGCATGGCTGATTCACGGTAATCGGGAGTACTTCTCCGGTGATGCACTCAAACAGGATCTTCTGGTGCATCAGGATGCGATCATTCTGAACTATATGACGGGGTCGCACTTTGGCACGCCGGATATGAAAGTCTCGCCGGGTTGGAAAAAATTCTATGGTCCGTGGTTGCTATACATTAATCAGGGCGATACCGAGCAAATGCTGGCAGATGCGCAGCGTCAGGCGATGACGGAAACGATAAATTGGCCGTATAAATGGGTGGACGATTCACGCTATGCGCCCGATCGCACGCAGGTCAGCGGACGTGTTGCGAGCCAGCAGTCGATGACGGTGGTGCTTTCATCATCATTGGATGAACCGTTTGATGTACAAACCCGTGGCTATTCATATCAGGCAACGACAGACTCGCAGGGAAACTTTGCTATTCCTCACGTTCGGCCGGGCAATTACCATCTGGCAGTGTACGCCAACAGCGGGACGCAGCCGGGGATAGTGGCTGAGCAAATGCTGTCTGTTTCCGGTGATAAGCAAACGCTGCCGATGATAGTCTTGCCTAAAGCCGAATCGGTTGTCTGGGCTATTGGGCAAGCAAATCGGAAGGCGAGCGAATTCCGATTTGGTAACGAAGCGCGTAACACCCGCTGGCAGCATGAGGTTCCGGCAAATCTGACGTTCGATATTGGCCGAAGCGACTATCAGCGCGACTGGTATTACGCGCAGACTAAACCGGGAAAATGGGATATCCGTTTTGTTCTACAACCTGAGAAGAAAACCTATTTCCTGAACATCGCATTGGCGGCAGCCAGCAACAGCGGCATGAGCGAGCCAACGGTGCCACAGCTGGCGGTAGCGGTAAACGGTAGCACGCTGGAGACACTAACTTATGAGAACGACAAAGCGATCTATCGCGGCGCGCTACAGAGTGGTCGCTATCATGTTGCGCGTATCCCCGTGTCATCGGATTTCCTGAAAAACGGCAGCAACATCATCACGCTGCAATTAAAAGGCGGCAGTGTGATGTATGACGTGGTGACCTTAAGTGAGGAGTAAAACCCGTTTTAATAACGTGGAGTGCAGGATATCAGAGAAGAATTGGCCCGCGAAAGCGGGCCAATGAGAGAGAAATTAGTGGGAACTGCCTTTTGAAGCGCCGACGCCGGTTTGTGAACGGACAAACTGAGCGTGGAAGCGTGCGCGTTCTTGCTGCCCGGATTCGGAACGATCGGTGATGGAGAAGAACCAGATACCGATAAACGCAACCAGCATAGAGAACAGCGCTGGGTAATCGTAAGGATAAATAGGCGTGGCGTGGCCGAGAATTTTCACCCAGATCGTTGGCCCCAGTACCATCAGAATGACGGCCGTTAATAGCCCTGCCCAACCGCCAATCATGGCTCCGCGTGTCGTCAGTTTCGACCAGTACATGGAGATGATAATGATTGGGAAGTTACAGCTGGCAGCGATAGAGAACGCCAACCCAACCATGAAGGCGATATTCTGGTTCTCAAACAGGATACCGAGCGAAATAGCCACCACACCCAGCACCAGTACGGTGATTTTCGAGACTTTCAGCTCATCGCGCTCCGTCGCTTTTCCTTTCTTAATCACGTTGGAGTAGAGATCGTGGGATACGGCAGACGCGCCCGCCAGTGTCAGGCCAGCAACAACGGCCAGAATGGTGGCAAAGGCCACGGCGGAGATAAAGCCGAGGAAGAAGTTGCCGCCGACCGCATCAGCCAGATGCACTGCCGCCATGTTATTCCCACCGATGAGTGCCCCCGTCGCGTCCTTAAAGGCAGGATTCGCGCTGACCAACAGAATGGCACCAAAGCCGATGATGAAGGTCAGGAAGTAGAAATAGCCCATGAACCCAGTGGCGTAGAACACGCTTTTCCGGGCTTCTTTGGCATCGCTGACGGTGAAAAAACGCATCAGAATGTGCGGCAAACCGGCTGTACCGAACATGAGTCCCAGTCCAAGAGATAGCGCAGATATCGGGTCAGAAACCAATCCGCCAGGGCTCATGATTGCAGCGCCTTTCGGGTGAACCGCCATTGCCTGTTTGAACAGTGCATCAAAACTGAACCCTACGGATTTCATTACCATGACGGCCATAAAGGTGGCGCCGAATAGCAGCAGGACGGCTTTGATAATTTGTACCCATGTGGTGGCAAGCATGCCGCCAAACATCACATACATGACCATCAGAATGCCGACCAGCACCACGGCCACATGGTAGTTGAGGCCAAACAGCAGCTCAATGAGTTTCCCCGCGCCCACCATCTGTGCAATGAGGTATAGGGCCACAACCACCAGAGAGCCGCAGGCTGACAGGCTACGGATAGGACGCTGTTGCAGACGGTAGGAGGCGACGTCAGCAAAGGTATAACGCCCGAGGTTACGCAGCCGCTCCGCGATCAGAAACAGGATAATCGGCCAGCCGACCAGAAAACCGAGTGAATAGATCAGACCGTCGTAGCCGGAGGTATAGACCAGAGCAGAAATACCGAGGAAGGAGGCGGCTGACATATAGTCGCCTGCAATCGCCAGCCCGTTCTGGAAACCTGTGATATTTCCGCCAGCTGTATAGTAGTCGCTACGTGAACGGGTTTTCTTCGACGCCCAGTAGGTGATATACAGCGTACCGCCGACGAACAGCAGAAACATCACAATGGCCTGAATATTCAGCGGCTGGCGCTGGACATCCCCTGTGAGTGCATCCGCCGCCCACGCCAGAACTGGCAGTGCCAGCAGTCCGAACAGCATCATAAAGCGTATTTTCATTGCTTTACCTCATCCAGTAACTGCTTGGTCAGACGATCAAATTCACCGTTAGCGCGATACACATAGACGCCTGTCAGAATGAAGGAAATCGCAATCAATCCCACACCAATCGGAATTCCACGGGTAATGCTGGAATCGGGAGCGATCGGTGTGCCCAGCCAGCCGGGCGCAAAGGCGATCAGCAGAATAAAACCGACATAAAGCACCAGCATGATTAGCGAAAGAAAAGCGGCAAAACGCTGTCGCTTGTTGACCAGTTCTCTGAATAAGGGGTTACTTTCAATCCGTTGATAAATGGCATCATTCATCGTAAGTCTCCAGTAATCGGTAAGGTTGAGTGTTGCCGAGACGTTACCGCCTGATTTATCGCCAGCCACATCCCCGCAAGCCACGTCATGGCTTACGGGAATGAAGCGAGCGGGGGGCTAATGGTTATTGAGAGGCGGTACTCATGGCCTGCTTTTCTTCGAGCAGTTTTTCGACGACGCCAGGATCGGCCAGCGTTGAGGTGTCCCCCAGATTGCTGGTATCACCGGCGGCGATCTTACGCAAAATACGCCGCATGATTTTGCCGGATCGCGTTTTCGGTAATGAGTCTGTCCAGTGCAGGATGTCCGGTGTGGCAATGGGGCCGATTTCCTTACGTACCCAGTTGCGAACTTCGGTATACAGCTCGCTGGACGGCTCTTCACCGTGGTTCAGTGTGATGTAGGCGTAAATGGCCTGCCCCTTCATATGATGCGGGATACCCACCACTGCCGCTTCGGCAATCTTAGGATGTGCGACGAGTGCAGATTCGATTTCTGCTGTCCCCAGTCGGTGACCGGAAACGTTAAGCACGTCGTCAACGCGGCCTGTAATCCAGTAATAGCCATCCTCGTCACGGCGCGCGCCGTCGCCGCTGAAGTACATGCCTTTAAAGGTGGAAAAATAGGTTTGTTCGAAGCGGTCATGATTGCCAAACAGCGTTCTTGCCTGACCCGGCCAGGAATCAACGATGACTAAATTGCCCTCAGTGGTGCCTTCCTGTGGGTTACCGAGATTGTCGACTAGCGCAGGTTGTACCCCAAAGAATGGACGTGTCGCAGAGCCAGCTTTTGCTTCGATTGCGCCGGGGAGCGGGGTGATCATGAAGCCGCCCGTTTCCGTTTGCCACCAGGTATCGACGATAGGACATTTACCATTGCCGATTTTGTTGAAATACCACTCCCAGGCTTCCGGGTTGATCGGTTCGCCAACGGAACCCATGATCCTGAGCGATTCACGCGATGTACCTTCGATCGCTTTATCACCTTCAGCCATCAGCGCGCGGATCGCCGTAGGGGCGGTATAGAGAATATTGACCTTATGTTTGTCGACCACTTGCGCCATGCGGCTAGCGTCCGGCCAGGTTGGCACACCTTCGAACATCAGCGTGATCGCGCCGCATGCCAGCGGACCATAAAGCAAATAGCTATGTCCCGTAACCCAGCCAACGTCCGCTGTACACCAGTAGATGTCGCCGGGATGGTAATCGAAGACATACTTGAAGGTCAGTGCGGCATAAACCAGATAGCCGCCAGTGGTATGCAGTACGCCTTTGGGTTTACCGGTCGAACCCGATGTATAAAGGATAAATAGCGGATCTTCCGCGTTCATCTCTTCTGGCGGGCAATGATCGTCTGCTTTTTCAATCAGATCGTGCCACCACAGATCGCGCCCGTCTTTCCATTCATTGATCTTGCCCGTACGACGGAAAACGATAACGCTGGAAATTGTCGTGACGTTCGGGTTTTTTAACGCCTCATCAATATTCTTCTTCAGCGGAATCACGCGTCCGGCACGGATGCCTTCATCGGCGGTGATGACGAGCTTGGCGCTGGAGTCGATGATGCGCCCGGAAATGGCTTCGGGAGAAAAGCCCCCGAATATCACCGAGTGAATCGCACCGATTCTGGCACAGGCCAGCATTGCTACGGCGGCTTCTGGCACCATCGGCATATAAATGGCAACGACATCACCTTTCTTGACGCCTTGTGACTTCAACACATTGGCGAAGCGGCACACGGACTGATGCAGTTCACGGTAGGTGACTTTTTTACTTTCAGTCGCGTCATCGCCTTCCCAGATGATGGCGGTTTGATCGCCACGTTCGGCAAGATGGCGATCCAAACAATTTGCAGCCACATTTAATGTACCGTCTTCAAACCAGCGAATACGGATATGGCCAGGGTCAAATGAGGTGTTCTTGATCGTTTCATAGGGTTTGATCCAATCGACGATCTTTCCCTGCTCACCCCAGAAGGCGGCGGGATCATCAACGGACAGTCGATACATATTTTCATATTGCTGGGCATTTATCAGTGCATTTTCCGCAATTGCGGTGGGAATGGCGTGTTTATTATGTTGTGTCATAGCGCTTCTCCTTAAACATGTTAATGCTATGTCAAATAATGGTTAATTGTAGTTAACCCGTTATCTTTGTTTCTTTTTTGCGCGATTGATCACGCAATGCAGGAAAAGCAATGAAGCGTTACTTAAAAGATAGTCTTTTAGCTCAGAAAATAGGCAGCTTTTTCGTGGTAGCCAAAATGCGATAAGTGATGTATGTCACAATATGAAAGCCAGTAGAATTATCTATGCTGTTATAATGTCATTAACGATCAATTCATTGTTTTCAATAGATTATATCTATTGTTATTAGGTTTTTGATCGCCCTTTACGATCAAAAGGCATAAAGATCCCGCTTATTCAGCCGATAGCAAAAATCCTGTTCAGAGTATATTCCTACGTGGAGCAGCTATTTAGCACGTTCTACTGTGGTTTACGTGTTGGGATTTTGTTTCAATTGTTAATTATATGTAGACTATTAATGAAATAGATTTATCTGATTATCAACGGGCAGATAAGTGTGAATAATCTACACTCTAGGTAGGTTCTACGGCATAGATGTGGGCCTTCTTAAAACAGGTAAAGATGTCGTGTGCCAGCCGCTGACAAAAAGAAAAATTAAGTGTTATTTTTTGTGTCTTATTCAGAAATATCCGGTTTCCAAAAATAAACAACATAGATATACCCAATATCACTGGCGCTGAGTAAGGCGGCAGATGTTTGAGCCCCGGTAACCAGAGGACGAGTAAAAAGTTCCGGTTAGCGAAATTCACCATTTTCATTAGGTGGCTTCTAGGGTGGGGAAGAACACTATTAGTCCGGAAACCTTTTAAATTCCGGTAGGTTGATTGCTTATCAATAGGGCACCGTGGCGTCATGGTGCGCTGTGAGATATCTTTTTACATAGCATGATGCAGAGGAAATAATGAGTCTGATATTTGGCCGGAATGAGATTTTAGGCATGCTTTCTCAACCAGTTCAGAATGATCGGCGTGCTGTGGCGGTGATTGACGAAAAATGTAAGGTCGTCTGCGCAAATTCTGCTTTCAACGCCCATTTCGGATTGCGTGCTGAAATGAATACGCCCGTCTCAATTGATGATGTATTACCTATCAATGTGAAGTTTGCCTATCACGACTTTATGACGGATTCCAACGTGTTGAGTACGCGCGTGGTTTCGGATTTACTGTCCGATGGCTTTACCAAAAAACAGTTAAGTACGCTGTCTTTTTCTAAGCTGAACGTTGAAAACCGAGTGCTTTCTCTGCTGATCCTGAATCAGGATACGGTTGAGCCTTCGACAAATTTGGCGTCATAAGCTTGAATAATCGTAGATTATCTGGCGGGAAGAATAGCAGCGGGAATTTTATAGTGGAAAATAGCGACAAAAGAAAAATTGTTGTTATTAATTGCGTTGCCATCACTAATTAGCCTCGTTTTTTCAACCGCAATCGATTGCGTTAGTTATTCTCTGATATTTGCTGACGGTCAGTAGAACCATAAAGTTGTATCGATTTTTCATGAATGGGGAATAAAAGACGCTTTTTATTAACTGCCATGGCGTGAAAGATTAATAAAAATAGAGAGTTAACTATTTTATTGTATGTAATATGCTCCTTTTAAAATAAACAGCGAAACGTTTCGATTTCATCCTGCCTTCCTCTTTGCCTATTACCTTTTCCTTCTGCCTTTTCGTGAGTTATTCCTTTAGACATCCTGGTTTATTAAACATTGATAATAAGTTCTGTAAATTTTCTTTATTTTTAGCACCTTGAATCCTAAATGATGATGAATAAATATGTAGACGCTCGTCTAATTATGGATGCACTAGAGCCGATACAGCACTTATCGCCATATATACCCGCCATACTTCAAGCTGTATGTGCGTTGGTTACGTTCAGTCACCCGAATCACTTACTTGAGTAAGCTCATCGGGGTTCTCTCACTTGCCGCCTTCCTGAAACTCGAATTATTTAGGGTATAGCACTTTTTGATAAAAAACGGTGTCAGCCATTACTGGTAAGGATATTTCTGCACATTGATTCACCAATATCGACAACAACTTTTCCGTAATAATTTCTGATTCATAACGTATTACTGCAATTATTTTTCGATTTCTGGTTCCCCTTTTTACTCTCCCAATTGGCATAGATTCTGAAAACAAGCGTTTCTTATGCGATAGGGGATAAATAATGGTTAAATTCCGTACCCACCTGTTGGCTCGTATTTTACGTGCCGGGGTACTTGGGGCATCGTTTGCCTCAGTGCTGCCAATGGTGGCCGTCTATGCTGCATCTGCGGCGTCTGTCCAACAATATACGGTGTCGTCTGGCCCACTCAATCAGGTGCTCAATCAATTTGCCCAACAGGCTGGCGTATTACTTTCTTACGATCCGGCATTAGTAGCGGGTAAACGCGGTTCCGGGTTGCAGGGGAACTACAGCGTTGAACAGGGTTTCCAACAGATTCTCAGCAATAGTGGCCTAGGAGCACAGTTCAGTGCCGATGGTAGCGTGACGCTAGTGCAGCGCACGGCGAGTGAGCCCGTTCCCGTTTCAGCGCCTGCTGTCGCTAAAAACGATCGGATTGTCGTCACCGCTCCACCGAATACCGCGATGAAGCTGGATGTACCGATTTCGGAAACGCCACGTGCGGTTGCGGTTGTGACAGAGAAACAGTTCGAAGAGCGCGGGGCGCAAAAAATTGATCAGGCGCTTCGCTATAGCAGCGGTATTCTTGCGACGCCATATGGGCCGGATAATAAGGCCGAATGGGTGACCATCCGTGGATTTAGCGATCAATCTCGGTTCCAGAATGGTCTGGCTACGCTGAATGAAGATGGATTCTATGGTCAGCAGATTGAGCCATTTGGCGTCGAGCGTATCGAAGTTCTGAAAGGCCCTGCGTCCGTTCTGTACGGGCAAAACCCGCCGGGTGGCCTGGTTAACGTCATCACCAAACGGCCTACGCGTTTGCCGCAGGGAAAAGTCGAGCTGGAATATGGCTCTAACGACTATCGCCATTTGGCTGTCGATAGTGCAGGTCCGCTGAATGATGACGGTTCGGTGTTGTACCGCGTTGTCGCGCTGGCGCGTGATACGTCGGGCGAGGTGGATTTTTCTAAAAGCAAGCGCTTCTATCTGGCACCAAGCGTCACGTTTCTTGGTGAAGACACCGAACTGACTGTGTTAGCCAGCTACATGGATACGCAATCCGACATGACCAACGGCTTTAAGCTGCCGTATGGTACGTTGCATAACACGCCGTTTGGCAAAGTGGGCTATAAAACGTCGCTCGGCGAGCCGGGAATTAACAACCACAACACCCGGCAGTTCAACCTAGGCTATGAGTTCACGCATCATCTGAACGACACCTGGACATTCCACCAGAACCTGAACTATGCCTATCTGAATATGGATCTGCGCGGAGCCTACGTGCTGGGAAGGTATACCGATCCGGTAACGAATACTGTCAGCGATCGACTGGCTACTCGTGGGTTGACCTACCGCGACGGCTTTGCGCAAAACTGGGCTACAGATAACCGTTTAGTGGGTGAATGGCAGTGGGAAAATATTGAAAATACCCTGTTGCTCGGGTTTGACTATCGTCGTGCCAATACGCAAAGCCGTGATGGGAACCTGTACTCCTTTGGTGACCCGATCGATATTTTTAACCCCGTTTATGGCAACTATACGTCACCGGACAGCCAACTGTTCGATCACCGTTCTGGGCGACACCAGACCGGTTATTACGTCCAGAATCAGATCAAATATGACGAGCGTCTGATCTTCTTGCTGGGAGGACGTTACGATGTGGCAAAGTCTCGTGACCATAATTTGTCATCAGGAGTGGATACCCGCACCGACGATACCAAATTCACCAAGACTGCTGGGGTAATGTATCTGTTTGATAACGGAATTTCCCCTTATGTCAGCTACTCCGAATCGTTCCTTCCGGTGTCGGGACGTGATGGCTACGAACGTCCTTATGTGCCGGAAGAAGGCAAACAGACTGAAATTGGCCTGAAATACACGCCGGAAGGCTTTAACGGCTATGCTTCTGCTGCCCTGTTTAATCTGGAACAGAAAAACGTTAAAACGACGGATCCTAAAAACCCGAGTCTGACTATTCAGGCTGGTGAAGCGCGTTCACGCGGTCTTGAATTGGAATTGAGCAGTGAGGTTTATACTGGCCTGACGCTGACGGCAAACTACACGTACAACGAAGTCAAGACGACCAAATCCGGTTCCGTTGGTGAAGTGGGTAAACGCCTACCGGGCCTGCCGGAGCATATCGTGTCTGGCTGGGCGACCTATGCCTTTAACGGCAAGCTGGAAGGGTTAAGTATCGGTAGCGGTGTACGCTATGTTGGCAGTTCTTACGGCGACATTGCCAATACGGCGGATATGAAGGTTCCCGCTTATACGCTGTGGGATGCAATGATTGCCTATGATTTCAGCAAAGACTGGCGGTTGCAGGTTAATGCTACCAATCTGGCAAATCATGAGTACGTCAGCGCCTGTAACTACTGGTGCTACTACGGTGAAGGTCGCATCGTCAGCGCGAACGTCAGTTATCGCTGGTAACCTTCTTTTTTGAATCTCACAGAAAGAAGCCTTCGGGCTTCTTTCTTTTTGCACTGCCCCATGTAATACCCCGTTTTTACCGCAATCGGCACGATAGACGTGAATAGTCGTTGACTTTGCTTTTAATGATAATGAAAATCATTTCATTGCTGTCACATTGAGCGAATACCGTGAAGAGTTCCGCCGCTGTCTGCCCCGATCAACCTGAAACCTTAAACGTTCAGCAGATTTATCATGACCACCATGCCTGGTTACAGGCGTGGCTGCGTCGGCGTTTAGGGTGTTCACAGCAGGCTGCCGATCTGGCGCAAGACACGTTTCTACGTTTGATCTGTCAGCATCAGGCCGATCATATTCGTGAGCCTCGCGCCTGGCTGACGACCGTAGCCCATGGGCTAGTGGTGAATCACTGGCGACGTAAAGACATCGAAAACGCCTATCTTCAGGTGTTGGCAGAGCAAGAATTTACCTTTTCGCCTTCGCTGGAGCAGCAGGCCATCGTGGTTGATGCGTTACTGGCGATTGACCAGATGCTGGCGACGCTGCCGGGCAAAGTGCGTCAGGCATTCTTGCTGGTGCATCTGGACGGCTTAACCTATCGGCAGGTTGCTGAAAAATTAGCCGTTTCCGAGCGGATGGTGAAAAAATATATGGCACAGGCAATGCTGAATTGTCTATTGTGTCAGGACTTATGATTTCCTCTATCACTTCTTCTATTCCGAAAGATGTTCTTTATGCCGCCGCTGAGTGGTATGCCACGCTATATGATGAAGACTGCTCCGAACACGATCGTCAGATATGGCAGCGCTGGTTACATCAAGATGAAACACATCGGCTCGCCTGGCAGCAGGTTGAACAGATTCATGCCCGTTTCCATACGGTAGACAGCCAATTAGCCTCTACGGTGTTGAGCAAACGGGGTGAGGAACGTCGGCGCGTGCTCAAATTGTTGGTGATCGCCAGCATCACCGGAGGCGTGGGTTTTAGTCTGCCGTGGGAAAGTTATGCTGCCGATTATCGTACGGGAACCGGAGAAACGCGTGAGCTGAGCATCGAAACGGGGATGACTGTCTGGCTTAATACGGATTCAGCATTGAATCAGCAGGGCAATCCCGCGTTGTCTCAGCCGCTGACGTTTCAATTGATCAAAGGTGAGTTGATGCTGGACAACCAAACGGCACATGCCGCCCGGTTGACTACGCCCCATGGCGATCTCGCTGCCTCTGCGCATTCCTGCCAATTGGTGCTGCGCTATACTTCTGCCCACAGCGTCCTCTCCGTTTTTAGCGGTGAAGTATTGCTACAAACCGGGATACCCGCCGCACAGCGCGTGACGGCCGGGCAACAGGTTATCTTTACTCACGACAAGTGCAGCGAGCCTGCGCCCGTTGAGAACTTCCGCCAGAGCTGGCGAAAGGGACAGCTAGTCGCGGATAACATGCCGTTAGGACAGCTTATCAATGAAATTTCCCGCTATCACAAGGGATATTTTCATGTCGATTCCGCAGTGGCAAATTTACGGATTTCTGGCGTATTTCCACTACATGAAACCGATCGCCTGCTTGACGCCGTTGCACGGACTTTGCCTGTGAAGGTTAGCAGGCGTTTTTCCTGGTGGGTGGATATCCGTCCTAGCTAAAACACTGCTGGTATTTCACCAATAAAACACCAAAAATGTTCTCCGTTTGTTATCTGGTTGATTATTACTCGCAGACTAAACGCGAATCTGGGGCATATATATCAATCTGTTGATACCGAAAAAGGCGTAGCATACTCCACAAAGAGTATTCTCAGCGTTGCCTCTTCTTAGGGATGTCATCATGCAGTTACTGAATCTGAAACAAGCTCGCCTGTTGAGCTTTTTCTTTATTATGAGCGGCTTGTTTATATTGCTGCCTCTACGCCTGCTGGCCTGCTTTATTGCCGGTTTTTTGGTGTATGAAATTGTGAATTTACTGACCCCCTATTTTCAGCGGGTCATCAGCGGTAAACGCGCTCGTTGGATAGTTGTCGCGGTGATCAGCACGTTAGTGGTCAGCCTGTTGAGTTTATTGTTTGGCAGTCTGGTCGGGTTGTTGATGCAGGAAATGAAGGATACTGCTGCGTTCAATGTTCGTATTGGCTACATCCTCAATGACATCCAGCAGCAGATTGTCCATTACCTACCGGGATATCTGCCGGTCAGTATTGAAGAACTTCAGCATGAGCTACTGCAATGGGTTCAGGCACACATTGTGATGTTGCAGAACATGGGGAAAAGTTTTCTGCATGGTTTTGTGACCATGCTAATCGGTATGGTACTCGGAGCGATTATCTCGCTTTATAACGTCGATCAGGACACGGAAAAACCGTTACTAAAAGCGGAATTACTGCGCCGGGTTACGTTGCTGTCGGCATCATTTCGCAACATTGTTTTCGCTCAGGTGAAAATCTCTGTGGTTAATACGGTGCTGTCTGCCATTTTTATTCTCGGTGCGCTGCCGCTGTGCGGTATTCATCTGCCATTTGCCAAAACGCTGGTGGTGCTCACTTTTGTTTTTGGTTTGCTACCGGTCATCGGTAACCTGATCTCCAATTCGATTGTTTTCCTGTCTGGTTTATCTCTTTCGCTGCCTATCGCGCTGATTGCGCTAGTGTATTTGATGCTGATTCACAAACTTGAGTACTTCCTCAATGCACAAATCGTTGGGACGAGGATCAAAGCGCATGCGTGGGAAATTCTGCTGGCGATGCTGGTGTTTGAAGCGGCATTTGGCCTGTCTGGGGTAATTGCGGCGCCGATATACTACGCTTACCTGAAAAGTGAATTGAAAGAAGCATCACTGATTTAATACCGCGTTTCGGTAGGCGATTGAGGCGACCGCCTGCCATATTATCCTCACGCTCTGTTAATCAATACACGATGCTCTAAATGAATCAGCCCAATGCGAAATTGGGCTGATAGTTTTTAAGTGGTGCGAGTTTTTAGCGAATAATTAGCTTCGATTAATGCTGCACACTAGCAACCTGCGGTTTCGTCTCTTCTGACTGAACACCCAACGGATTGTTGCCCCAGCATTTCTCATATTCCCAACCTGTCAGCTCTTCTGCGACGGCACGAGCATGAGCGGGTGCATCGGCAATGGCACCACCTGCTTTGATACGTGCAATTTCTTCCAGCAGAATGGCGTGGTTTTTACGATCCAGCTTCATCTGCGTCGTGTAGTAAATCGCAACCAGCGCAAGAGCGATAACACCGAGAGAGAACACGCCAACAATCGCCTGTACGGCAGATTCTGGCTGTACCGAGTGCCCAGAGACAAAGCCGAATTGGCTCAACGTCCAGCCCATCGCGAAGACAATGACGGAACGTACCATCTTGCCAGCAAACGTCATGGCACCTGCGTAAATACCTTCACGGCGACGCCCAGTCAGAACTTCATCCACATCGGCCAGGAAGGTATAAACCGTCCAGGGAATGTAGTAGATACCGCCAGTGCTCAGGCCAAATACAGCGGTAATAGCAAACAGGACGAAGATGGTCATTTCATCTGACCAGTTTGCAAAATAGAGTGCGGCATAGGCTATTACGCTGACAATCACCACCATCAGTGCCAGACGGAACGGCCGTGCAAAGCCCATTTTGACGCAAATACCGATGAAGGCTGCGGTAGAAATAAGCTGCATGACTGAGCTGAAACTGTTGAGGTGTGACACCAGTGCCGTGTTTTGTTTCAGGCCAAAGACGATAAAGTAGGTAAACGCGGAAGCGAAAAGCCACTCAGCACCGAAGCCAAACAGATACATCCCCAGATGCTTGCGGAAAATACGCAGACGGAAAGTGGAGACCATATCCACGCTCAGCTTTTTCATGGCCTGCCACAGGCTGGACGTACTTTCACGTACGATTTCGTTTACCGGACGCTCCCAGGATGTCATATACAGTGCGATCATCGCTGCACACATAATGGCACCGTAGACCAGGCCGGTGTAGAAGAATGGCGTTGCAGAGTCTTTACCGTAGATGGCAATAAACTGCCCCGGAATGAATGCCGCCAGGAAGTTGGCAATTTTACCGAAAATGGCTTTAGAACCCGTCAGCTTAGAGCGCAGTTTAAAGTCAGAGGTCATTTCGGTAGCCAGCGTCTCATATGGCACCATGATCGAGGTATAAATCAGCTCGAACAGCACATATGTCGCCAGGTAGTACCAGAAGCCAAAGCCTTCAACCCATAGCATGGGGTAGACCAGAACCAGTGGGGCGCCTAGCAGAATAAAGAAGCGGCGGCGACCAAATCGGCGACCAATACGGGTGTTGTAAAAATTATCGCTTATGTATCCCATTACTGGGTTACTGATCGCATCAATGATACTGGCGACGGAGAAAATAGCAGCAGCTTGAACCAATGTTAAACCACAAAATGTGGTGTAAAAATACATCAGCCATGCGCCGCTGATAGCAAGCGCGCCACTGCCGAGCAGGTTCGCGCTGCCGTAGCAGAACGTGTGTTTAAAAGAGATGGGTCTATTCATGATCAGCCTACTTACAAATATGAAACAATATTTCAGTTCGATTGAACTATCATTTCTTTATAATTTGCTCTATTGAAAAGAAAGTAAACTGACGATCACGCTTTTGAGCGCTTTTAATAACGATCTGTCAGGTGGATCATGAAATAAGATATTTTAATTTGATTTTTATAATTTTCTGATCCTGCCTTTGTGTGCTTAATTTACAAAGTTTGTAGATTTCCTACAATAAGCGGTGCGCGTGCCGATTGACGGCGAGACGATATTGGGCGCTACCCCACAAATCAATAGCATAGTGTGAAATAACGCATTGACCTCAGAGAGCAAATGTCGTCATCATCCCGCCCAGTTTACTTTATCGTATTCCCTCATCAGGAGCCGTAACGTGAGTCATTTGCTGGTCTATGCCATTATTTATGTGATTTTTATTGCTGTGGTTGGGTTGTTTGCTTTTCAGGCTTGGCTGCCTTCTTCCGCTCCGCGTGGACTAAGAGATCGCGCGGGTATTTTGGTCGGTGTCTTACGTTGCGTTACGCTGTTTCTTGTGGTTTCCGCATTGCAAATTCTGTTTCCCAATTCGCTGCTGGATAAGCTGGTCTGGCTGGTTGCCGCAGCGATATTGGTGATTGCTATTATCGGTGGGGGGATGAGTTGGTCATCGCTGCCGTGGCTGGATGAAACAAAAGGTAAAAGCCGCACTTTGGCGCTGGGTGTCCAAAGTGCGGTATATCTTGCGCTGCTTGGATTTATCGTTATTTAAAGTCTTGTACCAGTGCGGCCACGGTGTTCTTTGCGCCGTGATCGCGCAACTTCAGGTAAGCCTGTGCGATAGCGTTGAATACATCGTGATTTGCAGGCAGGTCATCGCCAAAAATAGAACGAATGTTGAGAAATTCACTGACCCGTTCGGCGCTATCTGACGTTTCTGCAACGACGTGCCTGAGCTTCTCCGCTAGCGGATCGCGGATTTCAATAGGGTTTCCTGCATCATCTTTTCCGCTGACATAACGCATCCAACCTGCGATCCCCAAAGCCAGAACGCGATAGTCTCCTCCATTACGCACGTGCCAACGTAGAGATTCCAGCATACGCTGAGGAAGCTTCTGTGAACCGTCCATCGCGATCTGCCAGGTTCGATGCTTGAGTGCCGGATTAGAAAAACGAGTAAGCAGTTGAACGGCATAGTCTTTCAGGTCAATATCCACCACGCTGAGCGTCGGTGCCTGCTCCAGTAACATCAGATGGGACACGGCCCGGCGATAGTTCTCGTCATTCATGCAATCGCTGACGTGATCATAGCCGGCGAGATAGCCCAAATAGGCTAAAAATGAGTGGCTTCCGTTCAGCATTCGCAGTTTCATTTCTTCGAACGGCAGAACATCATGCACTAGCTGTACCCCAGCCTTTTCCCACTCTGGACGTCCGGCAGTGAAATGATCTTCGATCACCCATTGAATAAAGGGCTCACAGGCTATCGCACAGGGATCGGCGACCCCAAGATGATCGGCAATTTCCTGCAACGCTTCAGGCGTCGCAGCAGGGACAATGCGATCCACCATGGTGTTGGGGAAAGAAACATTCGCGTTGATCCAATCGATCAGATTCTGATCGTTGATGCCTGCCGACTCCAGTACAGCTGCTTTGGCCGTTTTGCCATTTTCCGGCACGTTATCACAGGAGAGAACGGTGAACGGCGCAACCCCGCGTTCGTGCCGCAAACGCAGCGCTTCCGCGAGCAATCCCGGCACCGAAGCGGGATGATGGGGATCGACGAGATCCTGTTGAATCAGTTTATTGGTACGATCCAGCTTGCCGCTCGTACCGTCCATGCAGTAGCCTTTTTCGGTAATCGTCAGGGAAACGATGGCGGTTTCTGGCGCGGCGAGTTTCTCAATAATGGCACCAATGCCTTCTATTCTGGCATGTAGCGATTCACACACGGCACCAACGACAATCGGTTGATTGCTCGTCGCGGCTTTTTCCAGCACGGTAAACAGATGATCCTGCTGGCGCAGCGCATTAATCATGGTGTCATCGCTGAATAGTACGACTTCACAAATTCCCCAGTCCCCCCCCACCATACTCAGCACGCGATCGGTGAGCAGCGCCTGATGAGCGCGATGAAAAGCGCCAAAACCGATATGGACGATACGCGGCTTCAGCGCCCGGCGATCGTAGAGGGGGAATTGAACGCTGGACGGTAATTCGCAGGTGGCGATATTTTTTATTTTATCAGTCATTTATTGCGCTTTCGGGTGGGTGATCCATGACGTTAAAAGTAGCCGTGATTTACAGGCGGTGCAATACGTCACGTGCAGATAGGTTACGGCGCGCACGTTTTTTTCTCTGCGCAAATTTTAGCGCTTTTTCAGATTCGATTCAGCGGCAGCGTACGGTTTTGTGAAGGCGATTCAGCGTAATAATGTAACGCTGAAATTTAGTCTTGTTTTTACTAACTTATCTCCATTTCTTCTACATCATCAAGTGCTTTTCCCGATCGCAGTCTGCTATTTTGTTTCGATTTCCTCACTCCACCGCTCAACAAAAAGGCCCGTAAGATGAAACTTGAGTCCCTCGCGCTACATCATGGCTATGAATCTGAAGCGACAACGAAGTCCGCCGCTGTACCCATTTATCAGACGACTTCTTACACTTTTGACGACACGCAGCACGGTGCCGATCTGTTTGATCTGAAGGTGGCGGGCAATATCTACAGCCGTATCATGAACCCGACAAATGCGGTACTGGAACAGCGGCTGGCCGCTATTGAAGGGGGCATTGGGGCGTTGGTGCTTTCATCCGGTATGGCGGCCATTACCTATTCGCTTCAGGCTCTTACGCAGGTTGGTGACAATATTGTCAGTACCAGCCAGCTGTATGGTGGCACCTATAACCTGTTTGCTCACACGTTGCCGCGTCAGGGTGTTGAAGTGCGGATGGCCTCTTTTGATGATTTTACGACGCTGGAGTCGCTGATTGATGAACGCACCCGCGCCGTGTTTTGTGAATCTATCGGGAATCCAGCAGGAAATATTGTGGACATCGCCAAAATTGCGGAGATTGCGCACCGCCACGGTGTCCCGGTGATTGTCGATAACACGGTGGCGACGCCCGTGCTATGCCGACCTTTTGAACACGGCGCAGACATCGTCGTCCACTCGTTGACCAAGTATATCGGCGGTCATGGCACCACGATCGGCGGTGCGATTATCGATTCTGGCAAGTTTGACTGGGTAGCGAATAAAGCGCGTTTTCCGTTACTGAACGAGCCCGATCCTTCTTACCACGGCGTGGTGTATACCGACGCTTTCGGTCCGGCTGCCTATATTGGGCGCTGCCGCGTGGTGCCATTGCGCAATACGGGCGCAGCGCTTTCTCCCCATAGCACGTTCTTGTTGTTACAGGGGCTGGAAACTCTCAGCCTGCGCATCGAACGCCATTGCAGCAATGCGGAAGCGTTGGCTAGCTACCTGAACCAGCATCCTTTGGTAACCTGGGTGAACTATGGCGCGCTGCCTGATAGCCCATACAAGGCAAACTGCGACAAAATTACCTCAGGTAAGGCATCTGGGATTATCAGCTTTGGTATTAAAGGTGGAAAAGCCTCGGGTGGTCATTTTATCGATGCGCTAAAGATGATCTTACGGCTGGTCAATATTGGTGATGCCAAATCGCTTGCGTGTCATCCGGCAAGTACTACACATCGGCAGTTGAATGCAGAAGAACTGGCGAAAGCCGGAGTGAGTGAGGATCTGGTGAGAATTTCAGTCGGTATTGAGCACATTGATGACATCATCGCTGATGTAGCGCAGGCGCTGGAAGCGTCGCAGAAAAGTTAAACGGTAGGGCGTTTGAGAAACGCGTTGGAAACCTGAATCAGTTTCCAACGCGTCATGGCGATTACGAACGGTTGGCGCCGGCTTCTGTCGTATTCGTCTGTGATTCAACCGGTGCGGTATTTTGTTCCGCATTTAGGCTGTCTTGCTGCTGTGCTTCTGGTGCTTCTTGTTGTATTTCTGGTGCAACGGGTGCAGCAGCAGATTCAACTGGAATTGCCGGTGTGGCTTGTTCGATTAGACCATTGATTTTGGTCGGCATACCAGAACGTCTCTGGACTGCCTGATCCACTTCGCTGGTGTTCACGCTGGCATCGGCCAGAACCTTGCTCACTTTTGGCGTCATGCTGATCGGCGCTGGAGAATCAGAGTGGAATTCTTCTACCGTGCGGGACAGTGGATTGTGAACTTCAACATAGCGTGAACCATCTGGCTCAACGGTGGCTTTCACGGGTTCGTTGATGAATTGAACACGCGTACCAACTGGAACATGGTCGAACAGGTATTTAATATCATCGGCACGCAGGCGAACACAGCCATGACTTACGCGCAGCCCAATACCGAAGTTGGCGTTGGTGCCGTGGATCGCGTACAGATTGCCGATGTACAGCGCATACAGCCCCATTGGGTTATCTGGGCCTGCTGGGAATACTTTTTGCAGCGTCTCACCGCGTGCCGCATATTCTGCGTGCATCTTGGCGGTTGGCGTCCAGGTTGGACCCGCTTTCTTACGCTGAACGGATGTTGTCCAGTTAATCGGCGTATCTTTACCTAATTCACCGATCCCAATTGGCAGCACGATCACGGTCTTAGTGCCTTTCGGGTAATAGTACAGACGCATTTCTGCGCTGTTAATGACAATGCCTTCACGTGGCGCATCCGGCAGAATCAATTGGTGAGGAATCACCATTTTGCTGCCCGGGACTGGCAGGTAAACGTCCGCATCTGGGTTGGCTTCCATCATGTTGCTCAGGCCCATCTGGAACTGTGCTGCAAAATGCTCTAACGGCTGCGTGCTATCTTCCGGTACGGTGATTTCCAGATTCTCGCCTACTAGTCGGCTATTAGCCGCAGGCAGGGGATAAACAACGGCAAAAGCGGCCTGGCTGAATGTGGCGGCTGCAAGAACTAAAGTAAAGATCGCGCGAATACTCATTTTCATTTCTTTATTTGAGTGATAAATGCGCCTCCGAATAGGGAGGCCGGGCTGCTAAGGTCGATAACGACCGGATGCGCATTATATGTGCAGAATGGCCTCTGAGGGAAACAACATGTGTAACTAATCACACTTTTTGATGCGCCAATCAGAAAGCAGGTTTATCTCGTATATCGCTAACTCAGTTTTCCCCTTCCAGCGTGGGTTTATTAAAACGACGATTAGCCAGTACCGGAAGAATCTGACGGGCATAGGCCAGCCGTTCTGGTTCAATATTGGCATAGATAAGAGCCGGGGTTTCCGGTGCTTGAACCACGACAACACCCAAAGGATCGACAACCATGCTGTTGCCGATATTCTTGACGCCGCATTCGCCAACGGCGACAAGGTAGGTGGTGTTTTCCAATGCTCTTGCGCGTACTAGTAGTTCCCAGTGCGCTTCTTTCAGTGGCCCTTTAATCCAGGCTGAGGGAAGCACAAGCACATCTGCGCCATCCAGTACCAGACGGCGAGCGAGCTCGGGGAAGCGAATGTCATAGCAGGTCATCAGCCCGACGTTCAACCCAGCGATGCTCAACAAGGGGGGAACCTCTTCTCCTGCCAGTACGTTTTCCGATTCCTGTACGGAAAACGCATCGTAAAGATGCAGTTTTCGGTACTGAGTGATGATCTCACCGTTACGCAGCGCCAGTAATGTATTCCAGACTTTCCCCTCTCCGTTCGGGATATGCACACACAGCATTGTCGTCAGGTTATTGCCTTTGCTGGCTTCCAGTAGATGCGATATGAACGGGCCATCAAGCGGTTGGGCGGCGGTGAGCACCATATTGGGATTGGTGATATCGCGAGCCAACACCCCCTCAGGCAGAACCAACAGGTCGGCACCGTTTTGCTGTGCTGCCGACATAAATTCGGCGATTGTCCTGGCGTTTTGTTGCCACTCGCGGTCAACGGCGAATTGTCCCAGCGCGACTTTCATTCTTGATCCCCTTTGTCTGATTAATCACGTTTGGCTGGCATCATACGCAGCAGCGTATTGTCTTTCATGACATAGTGGTGGAACAGGGCTGCTGCGGTATGCAGTGCAATGAGCCAGTACCCTAACGGTGCCAACGTTTCATGCCAGCCAATCAGCGTTTCAGCAAGGTCGAAATTCGGCGTAGCGGATGTTGGCATACTGATACCAAAAAGCATCCAGTCGCGGCCGTTGTAATAGCGTGAGGCCACGCCGAGTATCGGCAGCGTGATAAACAGCAGGTAAATAACGGCGTGAGTGAGTGAACCCAGCGCACTCTGCCAACGTGACGGCGGTGGCGTAATGGCGGGGGAAGTATGCCGATGGCGCAAGAACAGACGAGCCAGCATAAGAACCAGTATGGCTACGCCACAGCTAAAGTGTGTCACGATCATCACGGTGCGCAGCAGTGAGCCTCGTTCAGCAAACCCGCGTAGTTCTATCGTGGCATAGGTAACAACGAGCAAAATAAAAACCAGCCAGTGCAGTGCAATCTGCGATGGTGCGAACTTTCCTTTCATGTTTCATCCTCTGCAACGTTGAGATCGATTTAACGCCGTAACGAGCTAATAATCCCATAAAGTATAAGGTAACGCGCCTCTTGTCAGCCCTTCTTTACCCTGCCTGACAAACTGGGTTATCCGCGTTGGATTTCTCGGTATTAATCCCAGTTTGCTTTTCCGTTTGTCGTAGGGAGGAGCAGATAAAATCGCATTGATGAGTCAGTACGAAGAGGGCAGATCTCGGAAAACGTAGAGATAAAAAAACCGGCCGAAGCCGGTTTGGGATGAAGGATTATTCCTGCGGGTTCTTCTCTGCCTTGCCTGCCATCATAGTCAGGAAGTCAAAGCGGCGGCGCAGATCCAGCTCTGCCTCTTCATAGAGCAGTGCGGTTTCTTCTGGCATCATGCTATCCAGACGGCGGAAGCGTTGTTCCTTCAGCAGCGTTTCGCTCAGGCTGCTTGATGGCGGACGAGAATCCGTCACCAGCGCGGCCTTACCCTCTTCGGTCCGACGTGGGTCGAAGCGATAGAGTGGCCAGAAGCCGGTTGCGGTTAATTGACGCATCTGATCGTGGCTGAATGCCAGATCGTAGCCGTGCTCTTCACACGGGCTATACGCGATAATCAGTGACGGGCCCGGCCAGGCTTCTGCTTCCTGAATCGCTTTCACCGTTTGATTCAACTGTGCTCCCAGCGAGATCTGCGCAACATACACGTGACCGTACATCATGACGTTGATGCCCAGATCTTTACGCGCTTTGCGTTTGCCTTTCTCACCAAACTTGGTCACTGCACCCAGCGGCGTTGCTTTGGACTGTTGACCACCGGTGTTGGAATAACACTGTGTATCCAGCACCATCACGTTGACGTTTTCGCTCAGGCTCATGACGTGATCCAGCCCGCCGTAGCCGATGTCATACGCCCAGCCGTCACCGCCGATAAGCCAGATGGATTTATCGACAAAATGGTCTGCTTCACTCGCCAGTACGCTGGCGTCGGTATCATTGATGGCTGTCAGCAATCCACGTAGTTGCTCAATCTGCTGACGGCGCAAATCGGGCGCGATGGACTCTTCCTGCAAGGCACTCACCAGATCCGGCGGCAGCTGCGGTGCCAGTTTATTGAGCAGACGAACGGCGCGTTGACGGTGTTGGTCGACGCTCAGACGGAAGCCCAGACCGAATTCGGCGTTATCCTCGAATAGCGAGTTAGCCCAAGCCGGGCCGCGACCGTTGGCATCGGTGGTCCACGGCGTGGTCGGCAGGTTACCGCCATAAATAGACGAGCAGCCCGTCGCGTTCGCCACCAGCAGACGATCGCCATAAAGCTGCGTCAACAGCTTGATGTACGGCGTTTCGCCACAGCCGGAACAGGCACCTGAATACTCGAACAGCGGCGAAATCAGCTGAGAAGTACGGATATCGATACGTTCCAGCGTGGATTTGTCGATTTCCGGCAGTTGCAGGAAGAAATCGAAGTTCTCTTTTTCCGCCGTCAGATTATCCAGACGGGATTCCATATTGATGGCTTTGATTTCTGGGTTTTGACGGTCTTTAGCCGGACAGACTTCCACACATAAATTACAGCCAGTGCAGTCTTCCGGGGCGACCTGCAACACGTATTTCTGGCCGCGCATGTCACGCGCTTTCACATCCAGTGATTGCAGTGACGCTGGTGCATTCTCCATCTCATCTGGCTGAACCACTTTGGCGCGGATAGCCGAGTGCGGGCAGGCGGCGACACAGTGGTTACACTGCGTACAAAGTTGCGGCTGCCATAGCGGAATTTCTTCCGCAATATTACGTTTTTCCCACTTGGTGGTGCCCGTCGGCCAGGTGCCATCGGGCGGCAGGGCAGAAACGGGCAGCGTATCACCCAGTCCAGCCAGCATCGCGGCCGTGACGGTCTTGACGAAATCAGGTGCCGCGTCGGAAACCACGGGTGGGCGTTGCGGGCTGTCAGGGTTAACGGATTCTAGTGGGACTGCTGCCAGCGCTTCCAGCGTGGCGCTCAGCGCCTGCCAGTTACGTTCAACCAGCTCCTGTCCTTTACTGCCGTAGCTCTTGGCTATAGCGGTACGCAGTTTTTCTACCGCTACATCCGCTGGCAGAATCTGTGACAGGTGGAAGAACGCCATCTGCATGACGGTATTAATACGCGCACCCAGATGGCATTCGCGGGCAATCTTGGCGGCGTTGATACAGTACACGCGAGCATTACGTTGATTCAGTCCTGCCTGCACTTCCTGCGGCAAGCGGTGCCACAGATCGTCGCTGCTATACGGCGAGTTGATCAGGAAAACGCCGCCCGGTTTCAGCCGCTCTACCATGTTGTACTTGTCGATAAATTGCCACTGATGGCAGGCGACGAAATCGGCCTGATCGATCAGATAGGCTGAGTTGATCGGGTGTGGGCCAACACGCATGTGGGAAACGGTGAGGCTACCGGCCTTTTTCGAGTCATAGACAAAGTAGCCTTGTACAAACATCGGGGTGGTTTCACCAACGATTTTGATCGCGTTCTTGGTCGCAGAAACCGTGCCGTCACTGCCCAGGCCGTAAAACAGCGCCTCGAGTGACGCACTGCTTGGAAAGTGCTGTTCCGGCAGTGGCAGAGACAGGTTAGTGACATCGTCATAAATACCCACGGTAAAGCGCGGACGTGGGTTAGCAAGTGCTAACTCATTAAAGATCGCCTGTATGCACTGTGGGGTAAATTCTTTGGAGGATAGTCCATAACGTCCACCAATCACGCGTGGCATAAGTGAACGCTCACCAGCGGAGAACGCCTCGGCCAGCGAGGTCATCACATCGAGATACAGCGGCTCTGCCAGTGCACCCGGCTCTTTAGTACGGTCCAGTACCGCAATGCTCTTCGCCGTTTGTGGAATGACGGCCAGAAAATGTTTGGCAGAGAACGGGCGATACAGACGGATTTTCACTACGCCGACTTTCTCTCCACGCATCAACAGCGTATCGACCACTTCTTCGCAGGTACCGACGCCGGATCCCATCAGGATGACGATGTTGGTCGCTTCCGGGTGGCCGTAATATTCAAACGGCTGGTATTGGCGTCCTGTGGCGGCAGCGAAATCGTTCATTGCCTGCTCAACGTGCTCATAACCTGCGTCATACCAGCGGTTAGTGGCTTCACGTGCCTGGAAGAAAGTATCTGGGTTAGATGCCGTACCCCGAATCACTGGACGTTCAGGTGTGAGTGCTCGCTCACGATGTGCATCAATCGCCTGCTGTGGCAGAAGTTGACGGATCACCTCATCGCCCAGCGGTTCAATCTTATTAATTTCGTGTGAGGTACGGAAACCGTCGAAGAAATGGATAAATGGCAGACGGCTGTTCAAGCTGGCTATTTGTGAAATCAGCGCAAAGTCCTGTGCTTCCTGCACATTGCTGGCACACAGCATGGCGCAACCCGTCTGGCGTACGGCCATGACGTCCGAGTGATCGCAGAAGATGGACAGTGCATGTGTTGCAACCGTACGGGCAGCGACGTGCAGGACGAATGGGGTTAGTTCACCGGCCAGCTTATACAGTGTGGGGATCATCAGCAGTAGACCCTGCGATGAGGTAAACGTGGTGGCGAGTGTACCCGTCTGCAATGCGCCGTGGACGGTAGCGATCGCGCCGCCTTCCGATTGCATTTCAACAACGCGGGGCGTGTCACCCCATATATTCACTCCTCCGTCGCTCGACCAAGCGGCCGCGTGTTCAGCCATGCTGGAGCTGGGAGTGATGGGATAGATGGCGATGACTTCATTACTTCGCCACGCCACAGAGGCGACTGCGTTATTACCGTCGGTGGTGATCATGACTTATAGCCTTTTTGCTCACTAAGCCTTTCATTTTACATGGTCTTTTCGGGCGATGAAAATGACTGGGCATAAACGAAAATACGATTCTTATCGGAGGATTATCGCATTTCAGGAAAAAAGAGGGAGGAACGATATACGCGGAGTTGTATCAATATGTGTTTTATCTCCGTCATACTTCAAGCTGCGTGTGCGTTGCTTGCATTATGAGGGAGAACCCGCGTTTCTTAAATACGGATGTTATTATACACCTCAGAGCAGGTTGATGTCTTTTTGTACCTATTCAAGAGTACTGATGCATGATTTTGTTTGCTCATTAGTGTCATGACAGGTAGCGTGCTTATACTAAAATAACATCTGTAATGAATGTATGAAGGAACCGAACGATGGCAAATGATGAAATAAAAAATAAATTGGTTTCCGTACTGGCTTCACAACAGGCGCAGGGAAAAACGCCAGAACAGGCTGTCGAACACATTCTTCAAGCATTGGGTGGGCGAGCGGGTGATGTGTCCCGTATTTCAGTCTTGACGTCGACATTAATTGCCGATGTGCTTTACACCGTGTATCAGGATGCGATAACACACCAGCAGATTGCAGTGATTTTACGTAAGTTGGGCTATAACGCCCGTGATATAGCCGCTGCATCACACGCCATCTATCCTCAACTGACAGTGCAGGACATCGGCCAGCTTTTGCTGAACCTGGATATTTATCCGGCGATCGATCGTGCAGCGCTATTCGATGCGCTGACCTACGCAAACTTTTCCAAAGAGGAAAGTGAACTGGCTGCTGATGCTCTTGACGTTTAATACCAGAGCAGTGTGATACCGGAACGGTATCGAAACGCAGACAGCCAGATTCATTATTTTCCCATTGCCGCTATCGGGCTATTGATCGATGGCGGTAACGTTCACATCCTTAACCTGAGCGTGGCTACCGCTATTTCCTGATGCCGTTGTCAGCGCATACAGGCCCACTTTAGCGCCAACCCACTTGCCTGGGCCAGCGGCAAAGTGACTGTCAAGCGTACAATATTCTCCGTTATCACCCAGCCAGGCGAACTGGCAAATGGCATTTTGCCGCACGATGACGCGCAGGGTGAGGCTCTGCCGTGTGGGCAGTAGAGCCAGAGACTTCTGGTGTTGCTCCAACTGCTGCGCATCACTCATCCAGCCAAATCCGGTCACTAATTCAAGGCCTTCCGCGTTTTTCTCAACGCCGAGGAAAGCGAAGCGTTCGCCATAAACAATCAGGCCGCAGCGGTCACCTATCTGCTCAAGAATTGGTGTCAGGTGCACAGTCACCTCGAATTCCTCAGCCGGGAATTTTTGCATCAGCAAATTAGGCACGTCATACCATGAAGGTTCACCTGCGCGAATAGGCATGGGCTGGCAGAATAGCTGAAGCCCCGGCTGTGTGAGTGCCAGCCAATGTTTGTCGGGATTTGCTTGCCAC
Source organism: Pectobacterium zantedeschiae (assembly GCF_004137795.1). Classification (GTDB taxonomy): domain Bacteria; phylum Pseudomonadota; class Gammaproteobacteria; order Enterobacterales; family Enterobacteriaceae; genus Pectobacterium; species Pectobacterium zantedeschiae. Next base: position 2,671,933 of record NZ_NWTM01000001.1, on the reverse strand, counting down.
TGCCACTGTCGCCCCAGCGTAGCCGAAGAGAAATCGTCGGAGGTTGATGGTTGCTGTATATCAAGAGGAGTATTCACACGAGGCTTGGTCGCTTCCAGCACGGGTTGCCCCAGTCCCTGTGGATTATGTTGTTCGCCGATCAGAGGCCAATCATCCTGCCAGCGCATCGGCTGTAGATGGACGACCCTACCATAGGCATGGCGATCCTGAAAATGTACGAACCAGCTTTCACCGTTATCTAATTCTACCCAGCCGCCCTGATGCGGACCATTAACGGATGTGGTTCCCTGATGCAGAACGATCTTGCTCTGCCACGGTCCATTCAATGAGCGTGCGCGCAGCACCGTTTGCCAGCCAGTGGGAACGCCACCCGCAGGTGCGAAAATATAATACCAGCCGTTGCGTTTATACAGCTTCGGCCCTTCGATGGTGGGTTGTGTTGCTCGACCATCGACAACGATCCTCCCTTCATCAAGTAAAGATCGACCATCCTCTGCCATCTTGCACAGTTGCAGCAGGTGTTTCTTACCACTGCGGCTGAAGGCAAAAGCGTGTATTAGCCAGGCGGTGCCGTCGTCATCCCAGAACGGGCATGGATCGATCCAGCCCTTAACCTCTTTCAGACAATGTGGCGCACTCCATTCGCCTTTGGGATCGTCAGACTGCGACATAAAAATCCCTTCATCGGGCGTGCTGAAAAACACCCAGAATTTTCCAGCATGATAACGAATACTGGGTGCCCATACGCCTTTTCCCGGCTGGAATTGTTCATATCCAGGCAGATCGAACCGGTTGAATACGTGATTGATCAGCGTCCAGTTCACCAAATCCTGAGAATGCAGGATCGGTAACGCTGGCATGTGGTTAAAACTGGACGACACCATGTAAAAGTCATCGCCGACGCGCACGATGTCAGGATCGGAATAATCGGCGCATAAAATCGGATTCTTATAACGTCCGTTACCCAAATCCGGATTCCAGGGAGAATGTGCTGTACTCATATCATCATCCTGAGAGTAAAGGGCGGGCAGCGTGCTACCCGCAGGTATTGCGGTCAGGCTGCGCCTTTTGGCGTCAGACCCTGATCGACAGGAAGTTCGCTTTCTGGCGTGCGGTCGGCCGTGCTGTGACGCTTCGCCAAATCGGCTTGAATGGTTTCCATTGTCTTATCGTCTAGTTTGTAAAAACGTACCAGCCAATAAAGCACCAGATAAGAAAGCGATGGCCCGATGCTCAGCAGGCCGATAATTCCAGCAGTGGCAAGTGGAGTCTGTGTGGGGGAACCGGCGACATAGCCGAACCAGCCGAGTGAAAAGCCGACGGTGGCTCCGGCAATTGCCATACCCAGCTTCAGCGCAAACAGATTGCCGGAGAAAGACAGACCGGTAATGCGGCGACCTGTTTTCCACTCGCCGTAATCGGCGGCATTCGCCATCATGTTCCATTTGAAAGGTTGGTACATCTGGTGGAAAAAGCCGATCAAAAAGTAAAGTGGGAACACGACAGCCAGCCACTGTGGTGGCACCATGAACAGGATGACGCCAACAAACACTAGCAGCAGGTTGATGTTTTTGAACAGGCTTATGCTACTGAAGCGCTTGCCAAAGTAGCCTGCCATCATGGCACCAATAATGGTGCCGACAACGCTGGTGGTAATAAACGCGGATTTCATTGCCGTTCCGGCAGCGCTACCTTGTTCCGGCCCGACCATCAGGTAGGTTGCGTAATAAAGCGTTGCTGCACCGCGCATGACGCCTGCCATGCTGGAAAAAAACGTAATGATGGCCACGATTCGCCATTGATCGTTGCTCAGTAAGTTTCTGACATCGTCCCAAACATTCTGATTTTTATCTACGGCAGGGTTGATGCGTTCCTTTGTAGTGAAAAAACAGAAAAATAGCATCACGACAGCCAGACTGCCCATGATTATCATCGTGCCCTGATAGCCTAATTGCTTGTTGGTGCCGCCAATCCAGTCAACGAGCCACAGCGTGCCGACCGACACCACAAGCCCTGCCATTGAGGAGATGGTAAAACGGTAAGACTGCGCGGAAATTCTGTCCTTTTCATCACTGGTGATGACGCCACCGAGCGAGCAATAAGGAATATTGATAAAGGTGTAGAACAGCATCAGCAGCGTATAGGTAATGTAGGCATAAACCAGTTTACCGGTACCGCTCAGCTCTGGTGTGGTGTAGGCCAGCACGGCAATTACCGCGTAAGGGACGGCAAACCAGACCAGCCATGGGCGAAAATGTCCCCAGCGGGTTTTAGTGCGGTCTGCAATCAGGCCAATCAACGGGTCAACAATGGCGTCCAGCACGCGAGTCACCAGAAACATCACCCCCACCGCGGCGGCGGAGATACCATAGATATCCGTGTAAAAGTAGGTAAGGAACATGGTTACAGAAGAATAGACGATGCCACAGGCGGCATCGCCCATGCCAAAGCCGATTTTCTCCGCAACGCTCAGCTTATTATTGTTGGTCATTGGAAACTCCAAAAAAATGATCGAGGAACTTCTTGCCAGGCTCGTGGCTATTGTTATCTCCTTGGCTGGGATTAACTATTGCGGATTTTATTAAGAAGGTTACGTTTCTTGGTATGTGTTAGACAGGTCACAAAAAAATGACAAAGAAAGCAGCGTAACCAGAAGATATGTGGAGCTATTTCCATTTTATATCAATAAATTAACGTGGTCTTTTTTCTAATTTACCTGTATGACAAGTTAGTTTGCGGAGCTGTTTATTGGGAAAGTCGCTTTCTGTCGGTAGTTCTTTGAGCCCCATGATTAGAGCAATGGTGAGGGGGAGATAGGGATTTGGTCATGCAGAGCGGAAACCAATCGCGCTATTGTGCAGAGGGATTAATCAGGCTGTGTAACAGATTTTTAATCCACTGACTGGCTTCCGAGCGGCTATTGCGGCGGTGGCTATAAATCTTCACGCGATAGGATGGCACAGTAAAAGGAAGGGGATGGATGCGTAACGGCAGGAGTTGCGCAAAGATTGTCGCGACATTGCGCGGTAATGCCATGATCAGCGTTGAATCGGCGATGATAAATGGTGCGCTCATCATGGATGGTGTTTTCAGTACGACATGACGCTTCTTATTGAGCTTATCCAGCGCGTAGTCAATCACCCCGCGTGATTCATTCCACGGTGTGACTACCAGATGCCGTGCGGAAAGGTAATCATCCAGCGTCAGTGCCTCGACTGACGGATAATTAGCGGCGGTGATGATGACATAGCTGTCTTCTATCCAATCTATCTCCTCAATCTCCCTGTTCTCCGCTTGCGTCATATCGGTGAACCCTAAAGCAAAGTCAATTTTCCCTGCCAGTAAATCCGTAATCGCGACCTTCTGCGGTGAATAAACCAGATTGAATTTAATATGGGGCGCCAGCTTTTCCATTTTCTCCATCAGGGTAGGAAACACCGAAAATGCGGTGTAATCGGTGATAGAGAAGGTAAAACTTTCCGTACTGCGGGCAGGATTAAAACGTGGGCGCGGCGTCAGACCCTGCATCAGCAGCGCCAGACTTTCCGCTATAGGCCCGGCGATATCTTCCGCCAATACGGTCGGATGCATGGTGTTGCCTACGCGAAAAAACAGTTCATCGGAGAACGTATTGCGCAAGCGCGTCAGGGCGTGGCTGACCGCCGAGGCGCTCATCGCCAGCTCTTTTGCCGCAGCGGCGACGGATTGATGCTGGTACACGCTGTTAAACACCACCAGCAAGTTTAAATCAATACGGCGTAAATCCAGATGCATAGTGTTCATTAGCTGCTGTAGAAAATGCAGTTCATACAGTATTTTTAATCCGGTAGCATGGCAAGCCTTGGTTATTGTTGGTACTGGAAAGTTAGCACCGGAGAAAAGAAGCTTTATGAATATTATCATCCGCCCCGCGCAGAAATCAGACGCAAGTGTGATTCTGGATTTAATTATTGAGCTTGCCGTGTACGAGAAGGCGCGCCACGAAGTGTTGGCCTCGCTTGAGGATGTTGAGAGCTCGTTATTTGGCGAGGGTGCGACGGCCGAAACGCTGATCTGTGAGATTGACGGCAAGCCTGTCGGCTATGCGATTTTCTTCATGAGCTATTCAACCTGGCTAGGGAAATACGGTATCTATCTGGAAGATCTCTACATTGCGCAGGCATATCGTCATGCGGGTGCAGGTAAAGCGTTGCTGAAACAGGTTGCGCGTCTTGCGCAGGAAAGGCAGTGCGGACGGCTAGAATGGAGCGTATTGGACTGGAACCAGCCTGCGATCGATTTCTATAAAAGTATTGGTGCGCAGCCGCAGGATGAGTGGGTTCGCTATCGGATGGACGAGAAGGGCATTGCTGATTTTGTTACGGCATCGTAACGTGTTGCTCCTGCTGGTCTAAAGGCAGCAGGAGCCCTATTGAATTAACGCGTTGAGGCTGCCAACGTGGTGCCTGCCAGAATAAAGATCCCACCCGTTGAGCGGTTAAACAGCTTGATGCGGCGTGGGTTGGAAAACAGGCCCGATAAACGGCGACCGGTGCAGGCATAAATAAACATGATGCTGAAATCGAAGACCGCCCAAGTTACCGCCAGAATGATGAGCTGCAAGGCGTGCGGGGCGTTGGTATCGATAAAATTTGGGAAGAGCGCGGCGAAAAACAGCAGATCTTTCGGGTTACTGATCCCAACCAGAAAGCCTTTGCGGAAGAGTGGAAACCAGCCCGGTGCCCCTGTTTCCTGCACATCCTGTTCCGCTGTGGTCATATCTTTGGAACGCCATGACGCGATGCCTAACCAGATGAGATAAACCGCACCAATAATTTTTAAGGCGATAAATGCGGTGGTTGACGCGGCGAGGATGGCACCTAACCCCAATGCTGAACAGGACATCAATATCATTGCCGCGCTGACTCCGCCGAGGACGGTTGCTGTCGCGCGTGAAGCGCCGTAGCGTAAACCGTGCGACATGCTAATTAAGGCGGATGGGCCCGGAATGGCAATCAGGGCGATGATAATTCCTGTATAAGCCAGCCAGAGGTGAAGGCTCATGATTTCTCCTGCGTGTAGTTCACTGTGAAAGCGTTATCGATAACGGTGATGTTTGAGCGAGATATATTCACATACATATCGGTATTTTCCAACGCGTGATAGTAACAGAAAAGGGACTGATGACGCTCTCCCTCTCGCTAACATTCTGCTGCCGACGCGGGTGTAGGGCGTGGAACGCAGTGGTAACCACGGTTGATATTATTCCTTCACGCTTAAATCGATATCGCCAAAATAGCGTTTCTGTATATTGGCATATATGCCTTTTTGGACGATATTTTTCAGCCCCTGATTGATTAGCTGCTTTGTCTTTATATCGTCTTTGCGTATACCGTATGCGGAACCAATACTGAATAAATCCGCATCGGTGACTTCTGGGCCTTTTAGCTCAAAGCCCTTGCCCTGCGGCGTTTGTAAAAATCCAAATGTCAGAGCAACGGATGGGCATAGCGCAGCTTCAACTCTGCCTGAATATAAATCCTCATAAATGGCTTCCTGGTCAGGATAGCTTTTCACGATTACTCCTGCGGGCAGCCAATATTTGTTGGCGTAAGCTTCCTGAATAGTGCTTTGTTGTACCGCGATATTTTTCCCGCGCAGCATCTCTACATCGGGAAGAATATTTGCCTCTTTCCTTGCGACAAGTTTGGTGGGGACGTGGAAAACGTAGTTACTGAAATCTATCGATTCTTTTCTCTTTCGCGTTACTCCAAGTGGGGCAATAACGTCTATTTTTTTCGAGAGAAGGGCGGGAATCTGCGAATCGAATGTGTTGACGATATAGTCGCATTTTGCATTTATAGATTGGCAGATGGCATCAGTCACCTCGATATCAAATCCCGATGGATTGCCATTTTTACTCATGCTCTGAAAGGGAGGATACGTTAAATCAACGCCAATACGCAGTATGTCCGATTTTGCACATACAAAGGGTGAAATAGAAAAAATGATAACGATCTTCAGGAGAGATAATTTTCTGAACATAACAGTAACACCTCTTTTTAGTCGTATGAAATGAACATTAATGTTCGGTATCCGTATTATCACCAGTGATAGGCCAAAGCGGATCGGGTACCGTTTCACCATTCAGCCCACATTTTAAAAACTGACGTTAATTTACACTTGAGGTTATAACTAATTGTTATTATTTGCTTTCGGAATGTAAAATTGAGAAATCGATGATGTCCAGGCGTGTAAAAGAGAAATAATTTCCAATCGATAATTTCATTTTTGGTCGGGGAGTTTTACTTGTAGGTAAAACGATAATCGACAATGTAAGTGCCGAGTTTATTGACCTTTGCCGTGATCCATAACTCATCCATGCCTTGTCGTCTTTTTTTAAACAATGTCTCTCTATTGGTACATAGCTGTTTCAATTGGTCGGTATGTACATCTTTAATCCATAAACCTGCTTCGCAACGACTACTTTTTCCTGTGGATGGCCCAGGAAAAACAATCTTATAGTCGGATGTGTAACTAATTACCTCATCAGGGAACAGGTAAACGTACACGTCAAAAATATTCACAATGGAAAGAAACCCTAGCACAAAGCCGCCGAAAAACATTTCTAGCGTGTGCTTTAGTTTCTTCTTTACCGAGCGAGAGTAGAATGCTCGGCCAGCAAAGATCAGCCCCAGAACGAGCCCAAAGGTAAGATAGATGGTGAAATCTGGGAGTGTCTTTATCAATATCGTACGACGAGACAGGCTAGAAGCCCAAAGCATGTACCAGAAAATAGATAGGATGATGGATACGACGAGGAGCGTAACGCGAAAATCCTTCGATACTAAATAAGTTATCATTTTTTTATAGAGGCGGTGCATCTATCCATGACCTTGTATCAACAGCTTGTTTTGTTGATATTTTACATGACTTCACAACGTAAAGAATCAGCATGGCTTTTTTATGGTTTATTGAACTATATACTACTGATTAATAAAATAAATAATTATATTCAACCTCTTGTTGTTGTAGGCGGTTACCACGACAATATAGAGGGTATTTAATTTATTCAGAAGGATATTGAATGATGAGAAACAAGGTGAAGGTTTTGATGGTCACAGCTTCGTTGATGGTATCTTGTTCTGCGATGGCTGATTGGAAACCTTATAAGACTGTGACGTTGGATGGATATAACAATACTATCCCTGGTGGAAGTGTTTACAACGAAACCGTGGTGGCATCGGGTGTCTATCGTTTTCGCATTGATCCAACTTCTGTCGGTATCGATTATGCTACGGGGCAGGCTGGAAATACACGCTCAAAGTCGGCTGCATTGATGGTATATGATCGCACCAGCACTGCTGACAAGACTGCGGCTGTAAGCTATTACGGTTTGAATGATGATGGCTTACAGGCTTCTGCGATCATTCATGCATTTCCGCAAACAGGGGGATTTGATTTGTACCTTCAGGATTGGCAGCGTGTAGATAATTCCGGCACAGTGAACGTTATTATTGAAAAATGGCAGGATTGACCAACTGAAATAACGAACCGAATGTCATTCGGTTCGTTATAAATGACCATTATTGAATATGAGCCCTACGAATAAGATTGCCTCTTTTATTGGTCGTTATATTCCATGGATAGGCTACGCCCAATTGATAGCTATAATGCAATGGGTAGCAAGGGATACTCGTAGACAGTATAACCTGATCGCTAGGCCAGAAGACCGCATTGAATGGACGTATTTCTGATGAGCAAAAGAGATATCGAAAATGAGGTGATTCAATATTTCATGGAACGTTACCCTATTAAGAAATATTGGTTTAAATCCGGTATTAGACAAGTCACTAAATACTGGATGTTACAGGATGATTCCCCTTTTTTGCCAGAAGATGCTCACGATTTTCTTCTCGATGTATTCGGGCATTTTAATATTGATTATTCAAATTTTGAGGGAAGAAATTATTTTTTAATATGAGTATCCTATCTGGCAAAAGAAACCGCTATCGAAAGCGTTAAAGCCCCTCACCGTCGAGATGATTATTGAGTCAGCAAAGCAGGGAAATGGTTATACGATTAGAGGCATCTCATCGTTGATGTCGTATTGATGTTTTAGTTTGACGCAAAAAAACTGGATAGCGTCGATTTACTGTATCGCATCTGAGTAGCCAGTCGTCGTCTGATTCGTGTTTCAGCTAAAGATTAGTCTGCATGTCTTGTATGCATATACCTAAACGTATACCAATATCATCGTGCCTGACTGGATGCTCTCGGATAATTACAGACACAAAAAAGCCCGCAGGGCTTGCGCCATGCGGGCTTTTCGTACTTCATCGGGCTTATCTGGTAATACCCGATGTCTAAATTGGTGGGCTGGGGGAATCTGAATAATTCACGTAACTCAATGATATTGATGTTTTAAGTGTGAGTTCAGACTTTGTTCATAGGCCTAAACGTGAGCCTACGAAAAATGACGATGAGTATGTGAGATAAAAAAAAGATCAATTTTCACTCAATTCTTTACGCCTTTTGATCGCGGAGAGCAATGCTGGTGAAATTGGTGCTTCGGATAGTAGGGTAGTTGCGAATTGATGTTGTCCTTCCGGCTCCAGCTTAAGCAACATCGTCTCTTCGTTCTTTGGCGAACGTTTTTCTTCACGCTTTAATTTATAACTCATCCGGATCGACCCTAACGCGTTTCCCCTTCACCCATGATACGGAATTTAACGCCCAATCCAAAAAGCAGCAATAGAGCGGTATAGACGTGACGCCAAAATAAAAAGATTTTGCATAAAACTGTTCACTCTCTTCATCTTTCATTTTTTTCTTTATTTTTAGCGAGTTAAGTGGTTAACAGTGAGTGAACAGGTGACGAGTGACTCATCACCCATGCAGGTAAGATACGCCTAGGTCGTAATTGTGGTACTCTTTATCGCATATATATGCGGATTAAAGGTGAAAGCACATGCGCTATGAAATGGCGGTACTCGCGGCTCTGGTACAAGAGGATTCCCCTAATACGCACTCTATCGTCACCGCTACAGGTATCTCTGAAAGAAAAGTACAGGACGTGTTAAACACGCTCCAGTCAACGATGGATATCAGCATATCACGCGAGAAGAATGGCAAACGACAAGCCTTGTCTATCTCGTCATGGGGTGTCTTTGGTGACGGGGAACGGTTGATCGAGAAACTGAAAAATACCGATCTGTCGATATTTAAACAACACCGGAAAATCACGACAAAAGCACTGCCAGACAAAACACGATCCCCACGTATGGTGACGCTGGAAGAAAAGCGTGATTACTACAATCAGGTGAAACTCAAAAACTATCGGGACAGTATGCGTCTTGAAGGATTCAGCGTTGAGGATACGCCACTTCCCGCAGACAAGCAGGAAAGGGAAGCGCTGAGAAAAAATCTGATAGCCATGTATAAGGCGAGTGGTTATGTCTGATAAATACGGCTCAGGGCAAGATCCTTATACCTATCCTGATAGCGATGTTCTGATAAATAAGCTCGGCATCAATGATGACAGCCAATTCGACGATGCGGAGCGTCAACTATCCGAATTGGCTGTTCTCGATATTGATTTTGAAGAACCGCCTTACGATTTACATTATTGGTGTGGGCTGCACGGGAAAATATTCGGGGATTTATTCGATTGGGCAGGAGAAATGCGGTGTATCGATATTTCTAAAGGTCAAACACGTTTCTGCACCGTATCCCGTATCGAAATTGAAGCCAATAAAATTTTTACACGGCTATCCAATGATGATTTTTTACAAGGCCTTGAACGTCCAGCGCTAATAACTCAGTTAGCAGAATATTATTCAGATTTGAATGTAATTCACCCGTTTCGGGAAGGCAATGGACGTTCTCAGCGTTTACTGTTCGAGCATATGATTATCAATTGTGGCTATGGTGTCTCTTTCGAAAAGATCGGCGTTCAGGAATGGTTGGCGGCTAACGTGGCCGGATACCACGGCAATATTCGACCATTAGCCGATATTTTTGAGAAAAGCATTCTCTGACATCCCAATAAAAAGATTTTGCATAAAACTGTTCACTCTCTTCACTACGGATTTTTATTTTTATGAATCAATGTATTAATGGGTGATGAGTTGATGAACAGGTGATGAGTCACTCGTTACCCCACAGTGAAATTTAATAGGCGTGTAGCTATTTACTACACAATTGGCTATGATTTTTGTATAACGATTAGCTATACAATGGGCGATTATGAGAACCGAAGCAAAAGAAGCGCCGATCAACATTCGGGCTAAGTCATCACAACGGGAACTGATAGACGTTGCCGCGAAGCTGCTTTCAAAGTCACGTACTGATTTTATCCTTGAGGCCGCCTGTCGTGAGGCAGAAGAGGTTCTACTGGATCAACGCCTGTTTCTGGTTGATGACTCACAATTCGATGCGTTTATTAACGCACTGGAAAAACCCGTCGCTGCGAATGAGCGGTTACAGGCGTTATTAAACAGGACATCACCGTGGGAATAACGGCACCTGAATTATTATTGCCTCAGCATGCCGTAGTCGATTTCCGAAGTTCAGAGCCGTCACTAGACGAATGGCTAAAGCGTAAGGCACTCAAAAATCAGACCATGGGGGCATCACGTACTTTTGTCGTATGTGAATCCGGTGAGAATCAGGTTGTTGGCTTTTACGCGCTGGCAACCGGCAGCATACAACGTCAATCCGTATCGGGTGCGTTACGGCGTAATATGCCTGATCCGCTGCCAGTATTAGTCTTGGGGCGTCTGGCTGTTGATGAACGTTATCATCGCCGGGGGATTGGCGCAGGTCTGTTGAAAGATGCAGTATTGCGTTCCCGGCAGGTTGCTGAACAGGTGGGAACAAAAGCATTATTGGTTCATGCGCTCTCTGAAGAGGCAAAGGCTTTTTATCTGCACTGGGGTTTTACACCCTCGGAAATCCAGCCAAGCACATTGCTTCTACCGCTCTGGTAAGGCTATGCATCCAAAGTAAAAACCGGCCTGCGCCGGTTTCGTCGTATTTGGTATCTCTATCTCGCTATCTCGCATTTGGGCAGCCAGTCGGCGTCTGATTCGTCTTTCAGTTCAAGGTTAGTCTGTATGCCCTGATTGGTTCGCCCCTTGAGGTACGTCTGCCCGTATTCCGACATCATGTTAGGCAGCACCTTACCAAAGGCCGTCAGGCTGATGGGCTTCTGGTGGCCGTGTGACTCCATAAAAGACAGGTAAGCGTGGTACAGGTATTTACGTGGATTGCGCGGCGTAATGTTGGCGTTACCCATATACAGCCCGGTGGTGTCACCGTGTGCCAGCAGGTAGCCGCAAAAATCAACCAGCGGGTCAGCCTGCCGTTTGATTTCCAGCGCCTCGGCGGAGTGTTGCTGCGCCTGTAACAGCGTCCGGGCGTCGTTTGGGGCGGTAAAGCGTTTCATCAAGTGACGCACAATCACCGCCAGCTCTGCGCGTATTTTCTCTTTCAGCTTGGGGTCGCGTTCGCTGGCAGGGATGGTTTCGCCGAAGTGGATTATCACCCGGCGACGGGACACGCCGCCGCTGCGGTCGCTAAAGCGCATCGGCGAGTTATTCACAGCCAGAATCACCGCCGGAATACGGGTGGAATAGGCATCACGGTATTTCGGGTCAACCATCACCGCATCGCCGCCGGTAATCGCCTTGATGCCTGCACCGTCACCGCTCCATTTTTCCTGATCCGGTAGTACGATTAATGAGAAACCGATAATCGACGAACGTTCACGGGACGATTCAATGGTGTTGATGGTGGCCGCTGTGGTGTTGTCCTCCCCGGCCAGCATGGTGGCGATTTCCGCCAAAATACTTTTCCCGCTACCGCCGGGGCCAGTGACTTCAAGGAACAGTTGCCAGTCGTAGCAGTTCGCCAGCACCATAAACAGCGCGGCCAGAATACGCTCCTGCTTATCCGCGTGGTTCCCGGCGGCACGGGTCAGCCAGCGCCAGAAGTGCGGGGCGTTATCCGCAAGGTTTTCCCCAGCCTTAAACGGCGTGTAATCCACATCATTGACGGTATTCAACCAGTGCTCCCGGCGATGCGGTTTAAATTCACCGCTGGCAGTATCAAACACCCCGTTACGAAAACCGATTAACCGGCGCTGGGGCTTTTCCTGCATCGGGATAATCAGTTTCAGGGTGTCCAACACGCTGCCAATCCCGGACGCGGTAAAGGGTGCCTGTATCTTCTGAAACAGCGCCGCGATATCCCGGCTTAACAGGCGATAGGGCAACACTTTCCACGCGCCGTTCTGGTACTGGAAGAACGTTTCCCCGAAAGCGTCAATCGCCAGCGCATCGCGGTAGTGTTCGCGTATCTTCTCCGCTTTCTCGCTGGCGCTCATGGCCTTGAATTCAGCCTCACCCAGCGACGCAAACGGGCTGGCTTTTTCCGGCAATGTAAGCTCGTTCAGGTGCTGCCGGGTGGCGTCGGCACCCTCAGCAAGATAGACATCATTCCAGTCACCAAACACCGGCGGCAGCGCAACACGGCCATTGACGGCAGCGGCGGCCTGTTCCGCTTTGGTCTGGCCGGTGCCGTTCTCGTCCCGGTCAGCCGCTATCAGCAGCGTAACCGCCGGGTGGCGGGTTTTCAGCTCACGGGCAAGGGATGGCAGATTGTTGGCGCTGAGCGCGACATACACCGCATCACCGGTTAACTGATGCAGCGTTAAGCCGGTGGCGTAGCCCTCGGCCAGCCAGATAACGCTGGCCTGCTTGCCGCTGAAAGCGTGAAAGGTGCCTTTGACCTGTCCACCTTTTAACGTGCGCTTGTCGCCCTGTGCATTGATAAGCTGGAGATTGACTACTTCACCGTCCGGTGTGGTCAGTGGCACCAGTGCGTCACCGGGCTGATAGGTGATACCGCCCACGCGCAGCGGCTTACCCTGTAAGGTTGGCATGGCGATATCCGGCCAGCCTTTGGCATTCAGGTAGGCGTTACCGGGTTGTGTCACCGCCTCTTTCAGTTTCGCCTGTGCCTGAACCGCCGCCCGTTGCCGGGCGGCCTCGCTGTCTGCGTCGTCAGGTGTTGACGCTACCGGGCTGTCCGGCAGGTCGCCCAGCCATGCGCCTACTTTCAGGGCAGCTTCTGTCGGCGTCAGGTTCAGGGCTTTCTCCACCAGATTCAGGCCATCCCCTGCACCGCACTGGTTACAGAACCATGTGCCGCGCCCTTCTTTGTTATCGAAGCGGAAACGGTCTTTGCCCTCGCACATCGGGCAGGCGGTATGCTGCCCGGTGGCATCAATGCGGATACCCACGGCCGGGAGCAGTTGAGGCCAGTGGCCGCTGGCGCGTTTCACGGCCTGTGTCACGGTAAGGTGTGCCATGCGTCGCCCCTTAATGCAGTGTGGTGGTTGGGGTGGAAGCTGTCGCACACTGGCACAGCTCCCCCATGATGATGTGCCCCAGCGCGGTTAACCGGGGTTTATCGGTCAGTAACGTGGGCTGCACCATATCGCCCAACATGGCGCAGGCGATTTCCATCCCGGTGGCGGTGCCGTGCTCACGCACATGTGCGCCCTCCAGCTCCAGCGCAATGGCAATTTCCAGTTCGGTTAAGTTGCAGTTCAGGGCAATGCCGGTTTCCCGGCAGTTATCCAGATAGGCCTGTGCCACAGCGCGACGGTACACGGCGGTGCGCACTTCCAGCGGAATACAGGACTGATTATTGCTGTTCATTGTGCTGTCTCCCGTGCGGTGAAAAGTTGGGCTTCACAGTGGGTCATGACGTGGCCTATCTGGTCAGTCAGCAGCGCCACCAGTGCGGCCATATCATCGGCCGGTAACGTATTGGGTTTGGCGACGGTCATGCCGCATTGCTGAGCGTCCAGCATATCGAGAAACATCACACCAACGCGGTGCGCATGAGACAGGCGCAGGTAGTCAGCGTGGGGAATGGGATAGGTATCCTGATTATTGAGACGGGCGGCTAAGCTATTCATGCGCTCACCCCGTTGTCAGTTTCCGGCGCTTCCGGGCTTTGCAGCGTAACGGCCAGCAGCTCCAGCCGTTCGGCCAGTACAAACGTCAGTACCTCTTTGGCTACCGGGTTATCCAGCTCGATGACGGCGTGCGTCAGAGCGCGGCACTGGTCGGCGATTTCATCAAGGGTCAGCGGGGTAGAATCAAACATGGCTAGCCCCCTGAACAGGGAGACGGCCAGCAAAAGCCAGTACATAGTCACGTGCCAGCAAACGGCGGGCGCTGATTTCATCCGGGGCGATAACGGCTTCACGGTGCGGTAAGGCGCGTAATTCGGCGCGGCGCACAGCCAGAAACAAGAAGGTAAATTGCGGGTGTGACGGGGTGAGGGTCGTAGCCATGTGGCATTCTCCGTTGAGTAGCATGTATAGCTACCACCGGAAACGCCAATTTCATTGGTGGTAGCCCAGACAGGGTTGGCGTAACCGGCCTCAACGAATACCGGCCAGCCCGAAGGCTGCCCTGCCTGAGCCACCATTGTTTGGATGCAATAACGGCTAAAAAGCTGCCGCACAACATGCAATAGTGCTAAGGCCGCGACGTAAAAAAAGACGCATGGCGCGTCTGGTGTCGCCGTTGAGTTGCTCGGGACGCCAATCCCGGCTACCGATTTTGCGGCAGCGGCAGAACTATAACGCCAAAAAGCCCCGGCAGGCAAGCCGGGGAAACGGATAAATTGCGCAGTCATGAACAGCCTCAGCAGTTGGTCAGCGCATCACCGGCACGGGATGCACAGTAACGCCGGGGTGAATCAGAGGCGGCGGGCGTCGGTGCAACGCTCAGCAGCAACGCACCGAAACGCTGTTCACGGGCGGCAACGGTGGCCGGGTTACGGATGGCGGGAAACAGTTGATCGCACAGACTGAGGGCTTCCCGCTCATCAAGTGTGACTGACTGCCCGGCGATAGTTAAGGTGATCATGCGTGGCTCTCCTGTTGACGGGCGGCGATACGCTCGGCCACCCAGTGATGAATTTCGGACTCAACCCACGCGACACTTTTCCCACCCAGCGAAACGTTGGCGGGAAAGGCTTTGCGGCTGCTCAGCTCGTACAGCGTCGAGCGGGAAATACCGGTGACGTGCAGCACTTCCGGCAGGCGCATTAAGCGCTCTCTGGCCGGATGAAGTGGCATCGGGGGCACAGCAGGAATGGGAGTTGGGGATGGGGCTGACAACATGTGACGCTACCTCGTTAATGTCCACTCGGCTCTGGCCGGATGGCGCTGGATTTCTCTGGTAGCTCGCTATTATGTGAATATTTTCAGGGCTGGCAACAAGGGGCTGTTGTGTCATCGGTGAGCAAAAAACAGGCTTTGTTTGCCACCGGATTGTCATTGTTTCTCTTAGTTTTCCTTTGTTTCTCATTTGAGAAAAGTCTACGTGTTTATGGCTATTAATCACCGCGCTATTTATAGGAAATAACATCGTAAAAACCGCTCGCCAGAAAAAAGGCTCAAAAAACCGGGTGAACAGTGTGAACACTCGGTGAAGAGTTTCTTATCAACCATTCACCTATTTATTTATTGATTTATCTATTCTTTTTTCTCAGGTGAAGAGTAGTGAATAGTTTTATAAAAGATTTGGTTTTAAATCGGGCAAACCGGCTAAGGGTGAGATTGTTTTGTGTGGCCGATGACAGGACAGGCTCAGATAGCGGGGGTTGTGTGGTGAATTGCACAATAGCCACCAGACACTAACCCCAATGGAGCAATGACCATGAGCCAGACAACCACACCAGACACTAAACCCGTTAATCCCCTGCCGGATACGCTGACAAAAGCGACAGACTATTACCTGAGAATGCGGAAAGCGCACACCGTTAATGCGAGTGAGCTGGATAACATCGATACCGCGATTGCCCGTGCCAAAGAACAGAAAACCAATACGGAAGCGGAAAATCAGCTTTCCGATACTGACTGGCGTACGCGTTTTCTTGCCGCCCGTGGCAAAATGACGGAAGAACTGAAAAACCAGCAATTACAGCGGCTGGCACAGCGCGAACTGGCACAGGAGTATGACGGCTTGCTGGCACAGTTAGAAATCGACCAGCTCAGGCAAAAAGCGAAATGCCACACCTCAGCAAAAGATTGTTGTAACGCTCACGCCAGTGCCCTGCGAGACTACGCAGAATGGGAGTTTAATCAGGCGTTAAATACCATCAGTGCAAACGTGATCCGGGCGATTAAGTTAAAGCGGCATATGCTGGATATCACCACCTCTGAACTTACTCAGGGTCTCGCCTATCAGAATCCCGAAAAAGTGGTAATGGATTTGGTTACTGAAAAGCTCAAGGCGAAAACGAATAACTACCGTTTTGATATGAGCAACGAGCCAGTGCTGTCATCGCTGGGGCTGAACGTGCCCTCATTGCCGCATGCCGATTTTGCACCGGTATCCAGCCTGGCAAGACGGACGGTATTTTTTCAGGAATTGAAAGAAAAAGAGGAAGCATTAAAAACACGGAGCCAAAAAGTATGATGCATTGCCCGTTCTGCGGCCATGCCGCCCATGCCCGTACCAGTCGCCTGTTATCGGAGAACGTCAAGCAGCGTTATCACCAGTGCCGGAATATTGAATGCTCGGCAACTTTTAGGACACTGGAATCGATAGAGGAAATTATTCAGCCGTCGAATAGACGAGATCTGCCGGTGCCGGATATTCCGTTATCACCGGCCATGCAGAAAAAATATAAGGATTACCCAGCCTCAGTCCTGTGGAATTAATTAGCCAGATTATAATTTCATTGCCGTTAATATCAGGAAGTCGCTCGCCATTGCGCGGGCTTTTTTGCGAGCTTTTTTCTCTGGCTAGCAATTTTTTGGCCGTGCATGCATACGGTGCATGGAATTGCATGCATGAGGATAATTCAAAAACACCAGTTTCCCCTTGCTACAAGGCTTCTGGAGCAATTTGTACCATGCATGGAAAGTGCATGATCTAGTGAGAGCGGGCAGGCGGGGAGAGGGTACGCGCGAAGGGGTAGAGTGGCGAGGATAGTATTGCGCGCGGGGGCGATGTATTCTATTTTGCTTATGAACTTGTTGTCGGGTATTCTTTAGAATACGAAGGTGTAGTAGATGAAAATGAAAGATTTAAGAGATTTTAATACCGCAGGATATATAAAATCCATAACTATAAATATTTTTTTTGAACAATGAAAATCACATTTTTTAATGGGGGAGGGTTTCATTAACAAAATATTTATTTTTATGAAACCCCACGGTAAATAATAATTTAAGGTGTTGTGGCCGTGTCTTGTTTTTTTAGATATCTCTTCGTTGAAGCATTGTTTAATAACTCGTTCTTGAAGTTTCTCATTAATGTTAGTGTTTCCTGTGAAATGTCTTTCCATTCTTTAGAGTTAACATCCAAATACTCTCCATGAGCTATGCAGTTTCTACGTTTAAGTAGGCTCTCATCTATAAAATTATATTTTGTGCTAAAACTTTCAACTGAAACACCGATGCTCTTTGCAATGTTATCAAAAACATGTGATTTTAAGTTTGACTCTGTTTGTATCGCAGAGTCAAAATTGAGAGTTGCTCGTCCTGATTGTCCAGATAAAATAAATCTGATTGATTCAGACATCAAATCATGCTTATTTGTTGCCACAATCAAACTAAGTTGTTTGCGCATTCCTAATACAATCAAACATTCTTCTAAATCAGAGTATTTCAACTTAAGGTTGGATAGATATTCTATATATTTTCCTGCGCTGTTTTTTATAAACCCCTCCCAATGAGCATATAATAGAGGGATTGATGCACGAATCATTGTCTTTTGAGCGACAGAACGGGATGTTTCAATTGTATTAGTTAAATAAGATACCTCTTTGATTCTCCATGCCATTTCGGAATCTATATAGTCCTGAAAAGCATCTAGCGTTCGTATTTTAGCCATGGGAGCATTCTCTTAAATCTTGAAATATTCAATTGATAACGGTAGTAAGTTTGCTAAACGAGTTGTGCCTCTAACTCCTGCTCCTGAGTTTTTTGTGAAATTCTCATCGTTCCAAAGCGATTTTATTTTTTCTATGATGAAATTAATTCTATCTTCTTGTTCTGGCATGTTAAAAATAGAATTATAATTTGCTTGCATTCCATTTGTTATTATCTCATATAAAGAGATAAGGAATTTACCTTTAAAATCCTGTCCATCCCATTTTTTGAATGATTTATTCCCCAAGATGTCATTTAATAAATTGAACACATCTAAAAATATTTTCTCCTCAAGTTGAAAGTTAATTGTTGACTTGCAAAGTTCTACGTTTGCATAATCTAAATGCTCATGGATATCCATTCCCGATACATAAGGGAAGTGACGGTATGCGAAAAACTTTAATACAAGCTCCATATTCGCTTGTTTTTCAATCGCTTCATCAGTTTGATTTGTTGTAATTGTAAATGAAGATTGTTCCGAGCATTTTTTCAACCACTGAAAAAATTCTGGATTTAACATTACGGCAGTACAGTTTCTTACTTCTTGCTCTGAAAGATTTGCCCCTCCGGTATTGAGACGTTGAAATAATTCATATTTTGCATAAGGATCACTACCTTTTCTAAGTATTTCTACTCTTAATCGTGCTCTCTTAATCTCAAGCTGTAATGTTTTTCCTATTTCATTTTCAGGTGTAGTAGAGTCACTCCATTTTTTATTGGCTAAACTAGGAAGAAATTGTGTTCCATTTAAGATTGATAATGGTAAATAACCATTGTTATCCTTGCTTTCAAGAATCCCACTAAACTCTAGGATAGTTGAAACACGTTGTAATCCATCAATTAGTTCCCAAATACCTTCATCATCTTGATGAACAAATATTGGTGGGATTGGTATTCCTAATAACAGTGATTCAATAAAACGTGTTTTTTTTGATAAATCCCATCTAAATAAACGCTGATAGTCAGGAGATATAACCAATTCCTTATCTCTGTATAGGTTCATAATTTCACCAACAGACATGTCATAACCATCAGATATTATTTGCTTCTTGGATAGTAGAACTTCATCTTCTAGACTCATTGTATCTTCCTTTTTCATTAATAGTATATTGTGAGTGTGTATCTTTTCCCCACCAATCCATCAACTCTTTACGCTGTTCGAGATAGGTAGAGCGGTTATAAGCCCGTCTAACCTCATTCCTATCACAATGCGCTAACGCCGCCTCAATCACATCAGGATTAAAACCAGCTTCATTCATTGCGGTACTGGCTATCGAGCGTAAACCATGTGCGACCAGTTTGCCACCGTAGCCGATGCGTTTTAATGCGGCATTCGCGGTCTGGCTATTCATGGGTTTTTTAGGATCGTTGCGACTGGGGAATACATGTTCCCGGTTGCCGCTGATAGGGCGCATGATGTCGAGTAGTTCCAGCGCCTGATCGGAGAGTGGAACGATATGATCACGCTTGGCTTTCATGCGTTCCGCCGGAATGCTCCACGTTCTTTTTTCTATATCGATCTCTGCCCATGCCGTTGCGGAGGCTTCCGCGGGGCGAATCAGCGTCAGTAGCTGCCATTCTAATAAGCAACGGGTTGGAATGGACAGGTTAGACATGGCAATGGTGCGCATTAGCTTGGGTAGCTCTTCTGGCCGGATAGTCGGCATGTGTTGCTTTTTAGGGCGTTCAAAGGCCATACCAATACCAGAGGCGGGGTTAGCGTCAATCAGCCCCGTATTTACCGCGTAAACCATGATTTCGTTAATGCGCTGTACTAACCGCCTGACGGTTTCCAGTGCGCCACGGGCTTTAATCGGCTCTAGCGCCTGTATCAGCGTGCGGGCTTTGATTTCCTGTACCGGGATATTCTCAATAGCCGGGAGCACGTCTTTTTCCAGCGATCGCCAAATGTCTTTGGCGTGATCTGCACTGACCTTTGTCTGTTTTAGTGTGAACCAGTTACGCGCTACATTGATGAAAATGCTTTCTACCGCGATTTGCGCTTCTTCCTCTTCTTTAGCCACTTTTTGCTGTGGATCTATGCCTTTTGCAAGCAGGGCTAAATGTTCAGCTCGTAGTTGTCTTGCGTCGGCCAATGATAAGGCCGGGTAGCTGCCAAAGGAGAGTGTCGTGCGTTTCTTGGTATCAGGGCGTAGATAGCGAAACCGCCATAATTTTTTCCCTGACGGTTTGATAAGTAGAAAGAGGCCATCACCATCATGTAGGCTTAACTCTTTATCAGGCGTTCGTGCTTTGCTGACTTCGGTATGTGTCAAAGGGCGTGCAATTCTTGGCATGGCGGGGTCGTCCGTGTTTTAGGCCTACGTTTTTAGGCCTATATGATACCGTAGGCCTAAACGTAGGCCAATAATCTCTGGATTCAGGCGAATATCGTCGGACAATGACGGACACAAAAAAGCCCGCAGGGCTTTCACCATGCGGGCTTTCCGTACTTCATCGGACTTATCTGGTAATAACCGATGTCTAATTTGGTGGAGCTGGGGGGATTTGAACCCCCGTCCGGAACCACTCTACCGTCGGTACTACATGCTTAGTCAGTCTTTACATTCGCTTGCCAGCTGCGGACAGACACGCCACTAACAAACTAGCCTGATTAGATTTAGTGCTTCAACCCCAGGCAAGGCATCCACACGATCTCTTTTGGGTTTGACCTCTCTTGATCCCCGTCCTAAGAGCGGAGGCTAGGGAGAGAGGGCTCAAAGCAGGTTATTAAGCTGCTAAAGCGTAGTTTTCGTCGTTTGCGACTATTTTTTTGCGGCTTTTTACGAGGCAAACCGCCCCTCGGCATGCACCTTGGGCTTTGCAAATCCCGTCGAATCCAGAATCAGCCCCCAAGAAACTGTCGCCAGTATACCAGAACTTACTGTTGTTAAGCCAGTGGCTTAGCGATTGGCGTTCTTCATGATACGGGCTTTGTCTAACTTCCATTCACGTTCTTTAATGTCATCACGCTTGTCGTGATCTTTTTTACCTTTTGCCACGCCGATTTTGACTTTGCTCCAGGCATTTTTCCAATACATGGACAGCGCGACGACCGTGTAACCATCACGGCTGACGCGGCCAAACAGCGACTCTAGCTCGCGTTTGTTGAGCAGGAGTTTGCGTGTACGGATGGGATCGCACACAACGTGTGATGACGCCACATTCAGCGGCGTGATCGTTGCGCCAAACAGGTATGCTTCACCGTTCATGAAGGTGACATAGCTGTCGCTGAGGTTGGCTTTGCCTGCGCGCAGTGATTTGACTTCCCATCCTTGCAGAGCAAGACCAGCCTCAAATTCCTCCTCAATGAAGTATTCGTGACGGGCGCGCTTGTTCTGCGCAATGGTGGCGGAACCGGGTTTGTATGCTTTTTTCTTTGTCATAGTGCCGTCATTATACTGGATGTCATTGGGAATGAAATCCCCGCCGTGTGTCCGTGTCGTGGTTAATGATATCGTGCGATAAGCTTCGCAGAATTTTTGCCTGCCGGGCTATCAATGCTATTATTTTGCGCGTTTTATGAATCACGGAAAATAGTATGCCAAAGATAAGTCGTTCCGCACTGGTGCCGTTCAGCGCTGAACAGATGTACAAGCTGGTGAATGATGTCGCTTCCTACCCCGCGTTTTTACCGGGCTGTACGGGGAGTCGCGTGATCTCTTCCTCAGAAGGAGAGATGACTGCCGCCGTAGACGTTTCCAAAGCCGGTATCAGTAAGACATTTACCACACGTAATACGCTGACGCACAACCAGAACATCAATATGCAACTGGTCGATGGCCCCTTCCGTCAACTGGGTGGCGACTGGCATTTTACGCCGCTGAGCGCCGATGCCTGTAAAGTCGAACTGCATCTGGAGTTTGAATTCACCAATGCCTTGATTGAACTCGCTTTTGGCAAAGTATTCAAGGAGCTGGCGGGAAATATGGTGCAGGCTTTCACGCAGCGAGCAAAAGAGGTTTATAGTGTCCGCAATGCAGGTTGATGTGGTCTATGCGTTGCCGGAACGTCAGTATCTGCGCACGGTGAAACTGGAAGAAGGCAGTACGGTTGAACAGGCGATTGTGGCATCGGGCCTGCTAGAACTACGCCATGATATCGATTTACAGGTGAATAAAGTCGGCATCTACAGCCGTTCGGCGAAGCTGGCCGATGTGGTGCAGGATGGCGATCGCGTGGAAATTTATCGTCCGCTGATTGCCGATCCAAAAGAGCTACGGCGTCAGCGTGCGGAGCGTTCTAAGAGCAAATCCTGAGTTATATTGTTAAACGACACATAGCGTTAAGCGACACATAGCGTGCCTACCGATTGCCCTGACTGATAGGTCTTTACAAAAAACACAGGCAAACCTGAAACCTTCAGATTTGCCTGCTGTTATTTTTGCTATACATCAAACTGCGTATGCGTTGGCTCTCTTAAGTACTCTGCCGTGGTGGGCTTCGTCTTAAAGCGACGCTTCTGGTAGATTAGGATCATTCATCCTGATTCAACTGAGCGGCGTGGAAAAGCATCAATCCAGCGCAGGTTTGTTGTTGATGTTGGTCAGCACACCACTGCCGCTGAAGGTTAGCGTCAGCGTCTGCTGTTTGACCGATTCATGGCCAGGCTGCTGGCGGAAGACGTAAAACCAGGTATCGCTGCCAAACGGATCCTGCATCATAGGCGTACCCAGCGTATAAGCGACCTGTTGTTTGGTCATGCCGGTGTGAATTTTTGCAACGTCAGCCGGTGCCAGATAGTTTCCCTGATTGATGTCCGGCCGATAGACCACCTTTTCCAGCGTGGAACAACCGGCAGTCAGCATAACAACCACCGCGGCGACGACAGTCAGCGTTTTACAGCGCATAGTGATTACATTCCTTAAGGGCATAGGTTGCCGATGATAATAGACCTTGCAGGACTTGGAAACCTGCAAGGCGATTGTATGACCTCAGGAAGGTAAAAAAGTTGAGCTTTTTTACCTTTGATGCACCTTTCTTGCCCTGTCGGCAGCAGATTTTAGGCTGCCAACAATTCTTTGGCGTTCGCCAGCGTGTTTTTGGTCACGGCGCTGCCACCCAGAAGGCGAGCCAGTTCTTGTAACCGCGCACGTTTATCCAACGGTTGCATCAATGTTTCCGTTTCTGCGCCGTCAGTTTGCTTGCTTACGAAGAAGTGCTGATGACCGCAGCCTGCGACCTGCGGTAGGTGCGTCACACACATAACCTGCGTGGATTCGCCGAGTTGGCGCAGCATTCTGCCGACAATAGCGGCGGTCGGCCCGCTAATCCCCACATCGACCTCATCGAAGATCATTGCTGGCGTATCCATTTTCTGCGCGGTGATGACCTGAATAATGAGTGCAATACGTGACAGCTCGCCGCCTGATGCCACTTTTGCCAGGGTTTGGTGCGGCTGGCCGGGGTTGGTGGTCACGCGGAATTCAATATTGTCGGCACCGGTAGCCGTCAGGCTGTCTGGCGTAAACTTCACGTCAATGGTGAAGTGGCCGTGCGGCATCGCCAGTTCACGCATATTGGTGGTGATGAGCTGTGCCAGTTCACTGGCGTGGTGTTGGCGGCGCACGTGCAACTGTTCTGCTAGATGCAACGCCTGCTGATGATATTCGCCAACCGAGGCGCTGAGCGCGTCATGATCGCTTTCCTGCTGTTCCAGTTGCTTCTGTTCTTCCAGCAACTGCTGATGGAACGTCGGTAGCGACTCTGGGGCAACGTGATGTTTACGCGCCAGTGCAAGCTGACGTGACAGGCGCTGTTCTAGTTCATACAGCCGAATTGGGTCGAGATCCATCTGTTCACTGTAGTGGCGCAGCTCATCGCTGGCTTCACTAAGCTGAATGCCCGCTTCTTCGAGCATGGATAGCACGCCAGACAGCTTGTCATCCATGCTGATGAGCTCGTCAAGCTGATGTTTTACGCTGTGCAGCATACTGATGATGTTCTGCTCGTCGTCTTCGCTAAGCAATTGCATGGCCTGTTGGCTCATCGTTAGCAACTGACCGCTATTCGCCAGACGTTTGTATTCGACGTCAATCTGTTCGTATTCGCCAGGCTGTGGGGAGAATTCATTCAGTTCTTTCAATTGATATTGCAGCAGTTCCCGGCGGGCCTCGCGTTCAATTGCAGCTTGTTGCAACTGTGCCAATGCGCGGCAGCTCTGGTGCCACTGATGCCACACCTGTTGCATAGCAATCAGCAATTTCGGTTCATCGGCATAAGCATCCAGCAGGTGTTTTTGATGATCGGCGCGCAGCAGTAACTGATGGGCATGCTGGCCATGTACTTGAATCAGATGCTGGCCGAGCTCACGCAGTTGAGACAATGGCACGGCGGTGCCGTTAATAAAGCCACGTGAGCGACCATCGGCGCTAATCACGCGGCGTAACAGGCACTCGTTACTATCATCCAACTGGTTTTCTTCCAGCCACTGACGTGCCATCGGAGTATCCGTCAGCGCAAAGCGCGCGCAGATGTCGGCTCGGGCAGCCCCTGGCCTGACCATGCTGGCGTCAGAACGATTTCCCAGACATAAACCGAGGGCATCAATCGCAATGGACTTCCCCGCACCGGTTTCCCCGGTGATTACGCTCATTCCTGACTGAAAATCGATTTCTAATTCGCGCACGATGGCGAAGTTACTGATAGTGAGTTGCGCCAGCATGATAAGCCCCTGTATGTAATCACATGTGATTACATACAGTATAAACTGGTTTTATATACAGTAAAGTGGCTTAATTGAATTTTAGAATAATTTTTTTGACCAGCCGAGTTTTGAACTTAGTGTGTTGAAATAGCTGTAGTTTTTTGGGTGAATCAAATTCAGGTAATGTTCACTGCGGCGAATCAGCACTTCTTCACCTTCCTGTACCGGTAACGCAATCTGGCTATCGCAGCTTATTTCCAAATCATTGGTAATACAGGAGAATTTCAGCCTAATTGTGCTACTGCTATTGATCACCAGCGGACGGGCAGACAGCGTGTGCGGGAACATCGGCACCAGCGCAATAGCGTCCAGCGATGGCGTCAGGATAGGGCCGCCAGCGGAAAGCGAATAGGCAGTTGAGCCTGTCGGCGTGGCGATAATCAAGCCATCCGAGCGCTGGGAAAAGGCGAACTTGTCGTCAATATAGACTTCAAATTCAATCATGTGAGCCACTTTTCCGGGGTGAAGCACCACCTCGTTAATCGCGGTACTGATGCTGTCGGGCTGGTTTGCGCGACAGACGTGCGCTTCCAGCATGAAGCGTTGTTCGCTCAGGTAATGACCGTCGAGCACGTCAGAAAGTTGCTGCTGCGCATGGTCGGGATCGAGGTCAGTCAAAAAACCGAGGTTGCCACGGTTTACACCAATAACCTTGATGTCATAGCGTGACAACACGCGTGCCGCGCCCAGCATGTTGCCATCACCGCCGACAACCACCGCCAGATCTGCCTGCTGGCCGATGTCGGCAAGGCTACCTGTCGGTGCGTCCTTCAGGTTCAGTTCGCGCGCGATTTGCTGTTCGATCAGAACCGAGTAACCCTTGTCGGTGAGCCAATGGTAGAGCATCTCGTGCGTTGCCAACGCCGTTGGATGGCGCGGGTGGCCGACAATGCCAATACAATTAAACGGCTTGTTCATTGTAAGCGGTGTGTTCATTGCTGTTTTGTCCTCAGCGTGGTGTATCGGCAGCGTCGGAAACCAATATATGACAGGTTCCCTTGAATCCCCGATTTTGATCCCCATAATAAGCAACTAGCGAGATTAATGCTAAACCGCGGAGAATTTCATGAGTAGTAAAGAACAGAAAACGCCTGACGAGCAAGTCCTGGATCAAAAGGAAGCAGCAAAAGGGCAGCAAGCGGATGCCGCGCCAGAGACGGCAGACGTAGCTGACCCGCGTGATGCGCGCATCGCCGAGCTGGAAGCCCAGTTTAGTGAACTGCAACAGCGTGAACGTGACAATATGCTTCGCGTCCGTGCTGAAGCCGATAACATTCGCCGCCGTGCGGAAATGGATGTCGAGAAAGCGCATAAATTTGCGGTAGAGAAATTTGCCAGTGAAATGCTGCCGGTCATCGATAACCTGGAACGTGCGCTGGATACGGCGGACAAGGCCAATGAATCGCTGGCTGCAATGATTGAGGGTGTTGAACTGACGCTGAAATCGTTGCTGGATGCCGTGCATAAATTCGGTATCGAGGTGGTGGGTGATGTGGGTGTACCGTTTAACCCCGAAGTGCATCAGGCAATGACGATGTTACCTTCAGCCGATCACCAGCCGAACCATGTCATGATGGTTATGCAAAAAGGCTATACGCTGAACGGCCGTTTGCTGCGTCCGGCGATGGTTGCCGTATCAAAAGCACAAGACTAATACTCTCTGCTTTTACGCACTATCTGCTTTTTACGTACCATAGTGACAGCGTATCTTCATTCCAAACCCCGTGCCCTGCATGGGGTTTTTTGTTTATATTTTGTTAAGATTTGTTTGATAAAAAAGATGTTTTTTAGCTTTTGAATGACTCATCATCGTTAGCTATCAAAAGAATTGGTATTACCACTCTAAATGCACTTGATAATCATTATCATTTTTGTGAGAGTAATAAAACAACAGTGTTAGAAGGGTCATACTATGCCGGGTAGCCGTGTTATCGAGTCAACAAGCCGTACGTCAAGGAAGGTCAAACTTTCTCTGATGGGCCCGGCGTTTATCGCGGCGATTGGTTATATCGATCCGGGTAACTTTGCCACGAACATTCAGTCTGGTGCGGCCTACGGCTACACGTTACTGTGGGTGGTGGTGTGGGCGAACCTGATGGCGATGCTGATCCAACTGTTGTCTGCCAAATTAGGCATCGCAACGGGTAAGAATTTGGCGGAACATATCCGCGATCGCTTTCCACGTCCTGCCGTTTGGGCTTATTGGGTACAGGCCGAAATTATTGCGATGGCGACCGATCTGGCCGAATTTATCGGTGCGGCGATAGGCTTTAAACTGCTATTGGGCGTGTCGCTGCTGGAAGGCGCGATCCTCACCGCGATTGCTACCTTCCTGATTCTTATGCTGCAACAGCGTGGTCAGAAGCCGCTTGAGATGGTCATCGGTGGCCTGCTGTTGTTTGTTGCGGCGGCGTATATTGTTGAACTGGTATTTTCTCAGCCAGAGCTGTCCGCCTTAGCTAAAGGCATGGCAATTCCTAGCTTGCCGACCTCCGATGCTGTGCTGCTGGCCGCAGGCGTGTTGGGGGCGACGATTATGCCGCATGTGATTTACCTGCATTCTTCCCTGACGCAGCATGAAGGCAGCCATACTCGTGCCGAGCGCTATTCTGCAACGAAAGTCGATGTCGCGATTGCGATGACCATTGCCGGATTTGTCAATCTGGCGATGATGGCGACGGCAGCGGCGGCGTTCCATTTCAGCGGCAATCAGGATATTGCCGATCTGGATAAAGCCTATCTCACGTTAGAGCCGTTGTTAGGTAAAGCCGCTGCGGTGATTTTCGGTCTGAGTCTGGTGGCGGCAGGCCTTTCCTCTACCGTTGTCGGTACGCTGGCCGGTCAGGTGGTGATGCAAGGGTTTGTGCGCTTCCATATCCCGCTCTGGGTTCGCCGCTTTGTGACGATGTTGCCGTCGTTTATCGTGATTCTGTCTGGTATGGATCCGACGCGCGTGCTGGTGTTGAGTCAGGTGGTGCTGAGCTTCGGGATCGCGCTGGCGCTGGTTCCTTTGCTGTCGTTCACTGGCAACCGTGAGCTGATGGGGACGATGGTTAACGGCAAATGGGTGCAGCGCATCGGGCAACTTATTGTCGTGCTTGTGGTTTCCCTCAATATGTATCTACTGATCGATACGATGATGGGGGTATACCCGTAATACTTCAAGCTGCATGTGCGTTGGCCGCGCTACTCGGCCCACTTATGTGGGCTTCGCCCCGTTGGGGCCGCTGCAAGCAGCGTTCAAATCTGCCTCTGGCAGACTTGTCACTCACCCGAATCACTTACCGGAGTAAGCTCATCGGGATGAAATGAGAGACATCCCGTCTCTCACCAGAGGCCAGCCGTTGGCTGGTCAAATTCGTTCCCGACGAATTTGTCTCTCTCTTGCCGCGTTATTCGGCCTTATGGCCTCACCCCTTCGGGGTCAGCGCAAGCGCTGTTCAAAACGCTAACGTTTTGTCCTGCAACTCGAATTATTTGGAGTATATAAATCTGGTGCCACATAGCGTGGCACCGTTTTGCTATTTGCTAGCTTTCTTACTTACTGGTTTATCTTACTTGCTGACCTTCCTCAGCTCCGTCACCGGCACTCCGCCGATTCCCCAGTTGTCCGTTTCGACTTCATCAATTACCACCACGGTGGTTTTCGGATTTTTGTTAAGCACATCGACCAGCAACTGTGTGACGCCTTCAATCAATTGACGTTTTTGTTCAGCGGTAACGCCTTCATTAGTGATTTTGATATTGACGTATGGCATAGATCCTCCGGGATTAGGGTTGTGGCCGACGGTAAGATAAGCAGAGCCCAGCCGCGATGAAAAGTGCTGCTGCGCTGCACAGAATGGCTGGTGCTACAGCGTTGTTATTTGTTAAGGCGCTGGTGAGTAGTGGGCCAAGAATTTGACCAATACCGTAAGTGAGCGTCACCAGACCAAGCAGGTTGATGCCGTGCGGCGCGTGTAGCCGTTTGGCTAATGGCATCACCAGTGAGGTGGTTCCCATAAAAGTAGCACCAAAGCCGATACAGCTGAATAGTAGTGCCACAAGCGAGTGGCTGAACAGCGTCAGCAGGACACACACGCCCTGAATTAGCAGATTAGCCGTCAGGCAGGGTAACGTTCCCCAACGGCTGGCAGCCCACAGCCAGAAAAAACAGCCAGGAATGATTGCCAGCCCAACCAACGACCAGAGATGAAGGGATAAATGCGGAATGTCTTGCGCCGTTACCATCAGCGGGAGATAGGTAGCGACAATGATATAGCCGAAACCCGCGAGGCCGTATAGCAGCGCAAGTCGTTGCCAGCCAAGGCGAGGTTGTTCATCGACATTGCCCATCTGCTGCTGCGGTACGTTGGCTTTATGTGGTGAAAGTATGAGTAAGGCGAACAGAAGTAGCGCAGAGATCAGCGTTGCTCCCCACCATAGTCGTTCGGCAGTCAGTGCGTAATGTTGCCCACTGACGATGTACTCATTGCCTAACACGATCCCCACGCCAACCCCTGCATAGAGCGAGGCGATAACGCTAGCATGCCTTGTGTAGTGCAAAACGATCAAGGAGCCGAAAATCATCATCGCCGCGCTGGCGATCCCCGCGATGAAGCGAATGAGCATGACCAGTATCGTATTGGTGGTCAATGTCATTGTGAAGAGCAAAAGGCAGGTCGCGGCGGCTGCGGTAAATAGCAGGAACAACGGTTGAGAGGCTGAGGCGCGACGGCTGAAGGAGAAAAACAGGCTGCCGAACAGATAACCAGCGTAGTTTGCGCTGGCAATGTAGGAAAGCTGGCCGAAGGTGAAGTTCCCTTCCTCCAGCATTACGGGCAGCATCGGTGTATATAAAAAACGCCCAAGCCCCATACCTAACGCCAGCACGATCGTCCCGAAAAGGGCAAGAGTCAGCGTATCCGAGAGAGGGATAAGGCGAGGACGGTCCATCATGCGACAACCCAAAATACAGAGAACATGTCGTTATCCTGCCCGTTTTCTCATCAAATAAAAGTGAATAGTCGTGAGCAGGTTGATGACGCAGAGAGAATGTTTTGTGGCCGTGATATGGAGAGAAGGGCACATCTGGTATACCAAGCCCGACGCCATTGGATCGATTTCGCTGACGTCAGGCTTTTTACCGTGGTTACGGCTAAGCGATAGTTTTACTGAACGCATCGACGGCAACAATCGCGTGGGCGACGTCTTCAGCCGTTAACCCGCGGTCCAGATTTTTCAACGTGTCGGCGTCGCTGCACGCCAGTTCACCCACTTTGATCAGATTCTCAAAGGGCTCATTTTCCAGATGCAGATCTTTTAGCCGTGTTGGCATGTTAATCGCGCGGTAGAAACGGATGTAGCGTGCGATTTCCTCGTCGGGACGTTGTTCCAGCACCATGTGTGTCAGTGTACCGTAGGCGACTTTTTCCCCGTGAGTGAGGTGGTGGATGTCGCCTTTAATCGCGGTAAATCCGTTGTGGATGGCGTGAGCGCCTGCCAGACCGCCATTCTCAAAGCCCAGGCCGGAAAGCAGCGTGTTGGCTTCAACTACGGATTCTACTGCGGGTGTCACCACGCCTTTTTCTACTGCTTTATAAGCACTGTAGCCATAGGTTAGCAGCGTTTTTTCGCAGGTTTCGGCAATCGCCATGCCCGCCAGCGTAGGTTTTCCGCCTAGCATGGAGAGGGCATGAGAGCGCAGAACTGCCTGTGCTTCGACAAAGGTTGCCAGACCATCGGCAATGCCAGAGGCGAACAGACGTGCAGGTGCCTGCGCACAGACTGCGGTATCGACCAACACCAGATCGGGGTTTTTGTCGTAAAAGCGGTAGGACTCAAACACGCCCTCGTCGGTGTAGATGACGGACAACGCGCTGCACGGTGCATCTGTTGAGGCTACAGTTGGGACAATCGCGACATTATGTTTTAGCTCATCGGCGACCGCTTTCGCCGTATCTAGCGTTTTACCGCCGCCTAATCCGACAATAATGTTCGTGCCTGCGTCGCGCGCTAGCTTGGCAAGGCGGGTGATTTCATTGCTGGACGCCTCACCGTTAAAACGCTCGTAATGGTGACCGATGCTTGCCTGTTTGAGGGATGCATCAACGCGCTGGCCGATAATGTCCCAAACAACGCCGTCCGCCATGAGAAACGCTTTCGTTCCCAGTGGTTTGAGTTGTTCACCCAGCTCATCCAGTACGCCGCGACCCTGAACATATTTTCTAGGTGAAGAGAAAATGAAATGGTTCATGTTATCTACCTCGATGATGTGGTTGGAGAAGTGATGCGGTATTGAATCCGAGTGAATCATGGAAGGCGGTTGCGGTACGCGCGTTATGACGAGATAAATTGACGGTGGTGATGGTGATGGCGGAAACGAAAGCGCAGCGCGACTTCCTGAAACGTGATTGATTTAAGGTATAGCATAGTCGATAAACGTCAGATGGACGAAAAGAGCGGAATGAGAGCGTGAGACTAAACCATGAATATCATAGGGTTGGTGCGTAACTATGTCGTTCTTTCCATTAGGAATACGTTTCCTTGCCCGTTTATGCAGGAGTCCAAAAGGGATATGATGGCTTCGTCGTTATACATGAAATGAGCCCCCAGCCATCGATCACCGAGGTGTTTGCATGCCGTCTCCCATTGATATAGTCGAAAAGAAGCTGCTATCCGACCACTGGTTTATCCTTCACAAGTATGTTTTTGATTTGAAAAGAAAGAATGGTGGTGTAGTGCGCCAAATTCGTGAGGTTTACGATCGTGGCGACGGCGCAACGATTCTGCTGTACAACCGGGCGAAAGGCACGGTGATTCTGACTCGACAATTCCGTATTCCCACCTATGTTAACGGCAACGAAAGCGGCATGCTGCTGGAAGCCTGTGCCGGTTTGCTGGACGATCATTCGCCCGAAGAGTGCATCCGTAACGAGGCGATAGAAGAAACCGGTTATGCGGTCGGTAACGTTGAGAAGCTGTTTGATGCCTATATGTCGCCCGGTGGTGTCACAGAACGGCTGCACTTCTTTGCTGCCGAATACGATGAATCGCTACGGGATAATTCCGGCGGTGGTGTGGAAGATGAAGATATCGAAGTGCTGGAATTGCCGTTCAGCGAAGCCGTTGAAATGATGAACGATGGCCGGATTAAAGACGGCAAAACCATCATGTTGCTACAGCACGCGATCATCCGCGATTGGTTTGCCAAAGCGTAGGCATGTTTTGCGGCACTCGGGTATCCCCCTGTGCCGCTTGATTTAGTGTGGTAACGTTTTCATTTTTGCGTTATTTGATGGTGAAGGTGTAAGTATGGTGAATATTAGCTGAGTAATCTTTTTTTGATTTCATTTTCTTTTTTATTTTCAATGGTATATGTCGTTTTTTGTTTTTATTTTAATCATTTTTATTGGCTGGCATGGGTTTTATTGAAGGAAATTTTTCCTAAATTTTTTGTATTCAGATCGAATATTTAGTCATTTTTCTCCCTGTTGTGTGACCCGTATCACCGGATGAAAGAATGTAAGCGGTGTAACTCGTTGCTTCATTATGCAGTAACTCATATTCTCTCTTTACAAAAAGTAAAGAAGGACTGCTCTGATGAAGATCAAGAATAAAGTATCTACCCTATTTGCAGTTTCATTTCTCACGCTGGGCTTATCGAGTCACAGCTTGGCTGCTGAAGTCTCCGTGTGGGCCTGGGATCCTAACTTCAATGTCGCGGCAATGCATGAAGCATCGTCGATATATAAAAAAGCCGACCCAAGTTTTAGTCTGAAAGTGATCGACTCGGGGAAAGAAGATATTGAGCAGAAATTAAATACCATGTTGGCTTCAGGCGTTAAAAACTCTCTTCCTGATATTGTGCTTATTGAAGATTATAATGCTCAGAAATATCTTCAGGCTTATCCTGATTCGTTTATCCCATTGCAGGATGCTATCGATTACAGCCAGTTTGCACCTTATAAAACAAAAGTGATGACGGTGGGGAATAAGGTATACGGTGTTCCTTTTGATTCCGGCGTGGCGGGAATGTTCTATCGACTCGATTATCTGGAGGCTGCCGGATATAAAGAGAGTGATATGGTGAATATTACCTGGGATAAATATATTGAGATTGGTAAGCAGGTAAAAGCGAAAACCGGTGTTGATATGTTGACCTACGATATGAACGATGTGGTTCTTCCTCATATTATGATGCAGTCCGGCGGAGAGTGGTTCTTCGATAACCAAGGGCAACTCAATCTCACTAAAAACGCGGCACTAAAAGAAACGTTAAAAACGATTAAAGCGATTAATGACGCGAAAATTGCACGCCCTATCTCTGGTTGGTCGAGTTTTGTGGGGAGTTTTAATGCCGGAAAATCGGCGAGTGTGGTTTCTGGTGTATGGGTGATTGGTTCAATTAAAAGCGCTGAAGATCAGAAAGGAAAATGGCGTGTCGCGCCGATCCCACGGTTGAATCTCGACAACGCGACACATGCCTCCAATCAGGGGGGATCGAGCTGGTATGTATTGAAGGGTGGCAAAAATACTAAACAGGCGATTGAATTTTTGCAGAAAACCTTCGCGGCAGATAGCAATATGTATCAAACCCTGTTGGTTGATCGCGGTGCGCTTGCGACCTTCCTTCCCGCTACTTCTGGCCCCGCTTATGCAGTAAAAGATCCGTTCTTTGGCGGGCAACCGGTATTTGCTGATTTCTCTAAATGGGTGACTGAAATTCCACAGGTCTCCTACGGTATGTATACCCAGGAAGTTGATAACGCAATTGCGGCTGAAATACCTGCATTACTGAAAGGCGATTCTGTCGATGATGTTTTAAAACGCGCCGAAACTGCATTAAAAAATCAGATTATGCAGTAGCGAGTGTGAGCTTGAGGGCGGGAAGCCCTCAAGTATTTCTCTCCAGAAATCGATGGTGTGATAATGATGTATAAACCTAAAATGAATAGGCTTTATAACATCAACGGCTGGGCTTTTGTCTCTATAGCCGTTGGGTTAATTGCCCTAATGACGATATACCCTATTTTCAAATCACTTTGGCTCTCTTTTCAGTCTGGCCGTGGTGTGGTGACACAATTTGTTGGCCTGGGAAATATCATTCGTTTATTCAATGATCCGATGTTTAAAACGGCACTTTGGAATACGTTGACATTTCTGGTGATCCAGGTTCCGATTATGATTTTGCTATCACTAGCCATTTCTTCTTGCCTGAATTCGTCTCAGCTTAAATATCGTCAGTGGTTTAGAATAGCGATCTTTTTACCCTGTGTGACATCGTTGGTTGCCTACTCGATTCTTTTCAAGAGTATGTTTGAACTGGATGGTGTGATTAATTCATTCTTGATGTTTATTCATGTTATTGATGATCCCATTCCGTGGCTCTCTGATCCTTTCTGGGCGAAGGTGACTATCATTATTGCCATTACATGGCGTTGGACGGGATATAACATGATATTCTATCTTTCCGCTATGCAGAATATTGACAAATCGATTTATGAGGCCGCCAGAGTCGATGGCGTTAGTCCAATTAAGCAATTCTTTTTCATCACTATACCATTATTGAAACCAGTGATTCTTTTTACCAGTGTGACATCTACGATTGGCACACTACAGCTGTTTGATGAAGCCATGAATATCACGAATGGCGGTCCGGCAAATGCGACGCTGACGTTATCGCTTTATATTTATAACCTGTCATTCAAGTTTGTGCCTAACTTTGGTTATGCGGCAACGGTGTCGTACGTGATTGTCGTTTTTTCAGCAATACTGGCGCTGATTCAATTTAAAGCGGCACGGAAGGGATAATATGAGAAAAAGTAAGGTTAATAGCATGTTGATGCATGCATTTCTCGTGTTGATGAGCATTTTCTCGCTTTTCCCGTTTTATTGGATGGTGGTATCCAGTACCAATAGCACCAGCCAAATCAATATGGGGAAATTCACGTTTGGCGATCAATTACTGGTCAATTTTACCAATTTGACGAGTCAGGTGGATCTGGCGCTGGTGTTCTGGAACACGTCAAAAATTGCGTTGATCAGTACGGTGTCAACGCTTGTCGTGTGCTCTATCGCAGGCTATGCGTTTGAAATTTATGCCAGCAAGAATCGTGAACGTGTCTACGTGGCGCTATTAACGACGATGATGATTCCGTTTGCGGCATTAATGATCCCGCTTTTCACCATGTTTGGTAAAGCTGGCTTACTGGATACGCACTTTGCCGTGATCATGCCGACAGTGGCTGGGGCATTTATTATTTTCTACTTTAGGCAATGTACTAAAACGTTTCCGAGAGAGTTGATTGATGCTGCGCGAGTGGAAAGCGTCGCTGAGTGGAAAATTTTCCTGTACGTCTACGTGCCGATTATGCGTGCCAGCTATTCTGCCGCTTTTATTATTGTTTTCATGACGTCGTGGAATGCTTTTCTCTGGCCGCTTATTGTCCTTCAATCCAATGAATTAAAAACGATCAATCTGGTGTTATCGAGCTTTGCTTCCGCTTACTCTCCAGATTTCGGATTGATTATGGTTGGAACGGTTATTTCTACCCTTCCCAGTTTACTTATCTTCTTTGCCATGCAGAAGCAATTTATCGCCAGCATGACGGGAGCGGTAAAGTAATTCGCTCTCAATGGAAAATTAAAGTTTGAGGTTCACATGGCTGATATTTTACTAAAAAATATAGTGAAACGTTACGATAAGACGGAGACGATCCATCGTATCAATCTTGAAATTAATTCTGGCGAGTTTGTGGTATTCGTTGGCCCATCGGGATGTGGTAAATCGACGTTGCTGAGAATGATTGCTGGACTTGAAGAGATTACGGACGGTGAAATTCATATTGATAACCGTTTAGTTAACCATTTTGATCCCGCAGAGCGAGGGATTGCGATGGTTTTCCAATCCTATGCGCTATACCCGCATATGACAGTGGCTCAAAATATGGGGTTTGGGCTGAGAATGAATGGACACCCGAAAGCCGAAGTCGAAAAAATGGTGCGAAAGGCTGCGATGACGCTCCAACTCGAAGCCTTATTAGATCGGACACCGAAACAACTGTCTGGTGGACAACGTCAGCGTGTTGCGATTGGTCGGGCAATTGTACGCGATCCTAAAGTGTTCTTATTCGATGAGCCTCTATCAAACCTCGACGCCGAATTACGCGTGGAAATGCGTTTACAGATTGCCAGGCTGCACCAGGAAATGCGTAATACCATGATCTATGTGACACACGATCAAGTGGAAGCGATGACGCTGGCGGATAAAATCGTGGTGTTAAATAAAGGATATATTGAGCAGGTTGGCACACCGATGGAGCTATACCATAAGCCGGAGAATCTTTTTGTTGCCGGTTTTATCGGT
Source organism: Pectobacterium zantedeschiae (assembly GCF_004137795.1). Classification (GTDB taxonomy): domain Bacteria; phylum Pseudomonadota; class Gammaproteobacteria; order Enterobacterales; family Enterobacteriaceae; genus Pectobacterium; species Pectobacterium zantedeschiae. The sequence continues at coordinate 2,635,933 of NZ_NWTM01000001.1, read as the reverse complement.
TCGCCAAATATGAATTTTCTACCTGGTGAAGTATTACAGGTTGAAGGAAATAAGGTGAGCATCTTGATTAATAAACTCAATACGCTTTCCGTTAATCTGGCTAGCCACGGATTGCGCATCGATCAGAAAATTACTGTAGGTATTCGCCCCGAACATCTCAGTATTGATTCGGAAGGAGGAGATGTTAGCCTGTCGATCAATAGCGAAGTAACAGAAAGGCTGGGTAATGCCACGTATATTTTTGGCGCTTATTCTGGCGTTAATCATTTCAAAGTACATTTGTCGGGTGACAATAGTATTGTTCCTTACTCAACGATTCCGCTCACATGCCGTAGCGAACATCTTCATTTTTTTGATGAAAATGGAAAGCGAATTAATTAAGGGAAGTCTCTGTAATGGCGAGAGTAACGCCATATAAAACGCCATGTTGAATAAGTGAAAAGGTCAGGAAATTAGCTAAGCAGCCATTAATGTTGGCTGCCTGGCTTATTATGCGATGTTTTTTATAAATATCTCCTCTGTTTTTAATCTGTCCCTCTATGCTCACGTGATAAATACCATTTAAGAGTATCGTCTCAAGGAGAAATAAATGAAAAAGAATAATTATTCAGGAATTATCTCTATATTGTTAATGCTATTTATAGGGTTCATGGTAGCCAATCTGGCGAAAGCCGCGCAGCCGTTTGCTTACGGTGCAGATATTGGCTGGGTAAAGCAATTGGAAGATCGTGGGGTGAGCTGGCGTGACGATGCCGGAACTCCGCGTGATGTATTGCAGATATTACGCGATCACGGCATAAACGCCGTGCGATTGCGTATTTTTGTTAATCCTGATCCCAGCGCATTATGGCATAAAGATAATACGACCTGGACGCTGCTCGGCTATACGGATAAAGCTCGCGTGATAGCAGCCGCACAGCGTGCCAAAGCGATGGGAATGCGCGTCATGGTGGATTTTCACTACAGCGATGTTTTCGCGGATCCAGGCCATCAAATCAAGCCTGCGGCGTGGGCGAACTACAATCTGAGTCAATTAACGACGGCCGTTTATAATCATACACATGAGGTGATGAGCGCGTTGATATCCGCAGGTGTGACGCCGGAGTGGGTGCAGGTCGGTAACGAAATGAATCCGGGAATTTTACTACCGGAAGGCAGTACCAGTCGGTTTGCCAATTTAACGCAGCTACTGAATACGGGCTATGATGCGGTTAAAGCGGTCAGCCCTTCCTCTAAGGTGATCAGCCATTTGGCGCATGGGGATAATAATGCAAACTCTCGCTGGTTTTTTGACAATTTCCTCACCACGTACGGTGGGAAAACCGATGTGATTGGCTTTTCATTCTACCCCTATTGGGAGGGGAAGAACTATTGGGAGCTGACTGGCGCACTGGCTAGCAATCTCAATGATATGGCGAGTAGGTATGGTAAGGAAGTCATGGTTGTTGAAGTCGGTGGTTTGGAAACTAACCCGACAGACAGTTACTGGACGATTAAGGATACGATTAATCTTGTTAAAGCGGTGCCGGGAAATAAAGGGATTGGGGTTTTTTATTGGGAACCTGCGGGTAATGCCAGCGTGTTGCCGGATGGTTATGCTCTAGGCACGACGACACGCGTTTCAAACAATGTATTGCAATTTACCCGTGCACTGGATGCGTTTGCCGAATCTCAAATCAATTTTATTAACGGAACCCGCTATAAGATCGCTAATCGGAACAGTGGTAAATCGCTCAATGTCGTGGGCGGTTCGAAGGAAGATAGCGCATTGCTTGAACAATACAGCGATAGCAGCTGGGACAGCCAGCGGTTTTATTTTAGCGCGATTGGTAATGGTTATTTTAATCTGGTGAATGTTAATAGTGGAAAGTACATCGATATTGCCTCCAGTGCTAATGACGATGGGGCGCAAATTATCCAAATGTACAACACCGGACATTTTAGCCAGCAGTGGCTGATTTTGGATGCTGGTGATGGCTATTATAAAATCATGAATAGAAATAGCGGAAAGCTTTTGGATGTCAGCAGCCGTTCGACAGAGAATGGCGCAGCCGGTATTCAATGGAGTGATAACGGCGGATGGAATCAGCTATGGAAAATAACCGCTAATTGATGTTCTCCGGCCGCGCAATTTACTTGCGTGGCCACATTACCTCTTCAGGTAAGTGATTCGGGTGACTAAACGTAGCTAATGTACAGACAACTTGACGTATGACGGATATAGAAATTGGCACCGTTATATCGTATTGAGTGTGAAACTTTCACGCCAGATCATGTCATACCCAATCTGTACGTGTTTCTTATACTGGCGTCCTGACACAAGTTCTAAAAACAGATCGACGGCGGCTTCGCCCATTTCGGTGGGATAGAGTCGCATTGTGGTCAAACTGGGGTTGAGGTGCTGCGCCATAGGAATATCATTCATACCAATCACCTTTATTTTTTTGGGAATAGAAATGCCTTTCTCTTGAATCGCACGGTACACGCCGATAGCGATAATGTCTGTCGCGGCGAATACGACATCGGGCCATTCTTTTTGTTGTAGCAACTCATTCATCGCCTGATAGCCGGATTCAATACAGAATAGCTGACTGACCTTACACCGTGATTCATGGTAGATTCCGTATTCTTGGGTCACTTTTTGAAATACATGCAATCGGCTCTCATTGTTCCCGATAAATGCAGGGCGCGCAGCACCGCTTTGAACAATGTAGTGTAATACTTCGCGTGCAGCCGCTTCCCGGTCAAAAATCACAGCGTCACATTTTTTATCGAGGGGAGCGGAATCAATAAAAATCAAATTTTTATTTAATGAATAGATTAAGGAGATATCATCATCGCTAAAATGTCCTACGCAAATAATCGCCTGTGCCTGAGATAACGTATGGCTATTGGATGATAAATTGGTGGTGAATATATTTCGCAACGAAATATTAAAGTGATGGCAGCGATTTTCAATGCCAATCCGCATTGCGGTAAAATAAGGATCGTTGAGTTCTTCGGAGGGCGTAAGAAAGTGGACGACGGCGAGGTGTAATAAATTGTCGTTATCCATTTTGTAATGAGATCGTACAACAAGCGAGTTCTCTAATTTTTTTTTCTGCTGCTTACGTTGCGTGGGCGACAAATAGAGCAACTCATGGGCAATCTTCTTGATGAGCTGGCGCTTTTCTTTGGTTATGGACAGGCTTGGATCGTTATTAAGCACGCGAGAAACGGTTGATGCTGCCACTCCGGCTTTTTGGGCAATATCTCTAATCGTTGTCACAAAAATTTTCCATAATTTTTCTATGAAACTGATATTAGCCAATGATAAATTAAATTAACATCCTCATTATTCAAAAATACGAGTAAATTATCAGAAATCAGGCGGTTGCCAATATAAATGGCTATACCCGCGTTGTCACAGAACCGTTAGAGAAAAAGGCCTGCGCACGGCCATTTTGCAGATCATCTGGCATCTGTCTGGCTGTGCCTGTCTCGACCATTCTGCCATTTTCAATAAACACGATATCATCGGCGCTCTCACGAGCGAAGCCGATCTCGTGTGTGGCGATGACCATAGCAATACCAGAATGCGCCAGCTTTTTAATGTCCTGAAGTTTTTCACCGACTCGTTCTGGGTTTAACGCTGAGATCGGTTTGTCAAAGAGCATCACCTCTGGATTCATGGCAAGGTACGGCAATCGCTATCGCTGCTGCTGGACATCGGAAAGCTGATGTGGCCAGTTGTCGGACTTATTCTTGGGGGGCGATGCGGACGATATGGATAATCAAGTACAGCATCTCATCGTTAGAAATGTCGATATGGAGCAGGTTGTGAATATAGTCTTTGATTAATCGGCTACATTTATAGGCATCAGGATATTCTTTGGTGACCTGCTCAAAAATAAAATCATCATTTGAATGAATCAGGCTGTCTTCCAACAGGCGCTGGATAAAGAATTGCATGTGCGTCAGGAAGCGTGAGTAGTTAATAGATTCTTTATCAATCACGATATGGAAGTTGTACTGGATGATGTTAAAGATATCTTTCAGCATCTTGACCGACTGTAGTGTGTTTTCCATATTTTGGACGTCGGTTTGCGCGTTGACTAAATGAAACGCGATATTGCCCGCTTCCTCTTCTGGCAACTCTAGCGCCATCTGCTGATTAATGTCGTTGAGCGCCCTTGAGGCAATCGCAAATTCCTGTGGATAGAACCGCTTTACCTCATAAAGCAGACGATTTTGTATGCTGATGCCTTTGCGATAACGCTCAATCGCAAAGCTGATATGGTCGATCAGCGTAAAAAAGACCTGTTCACTCAAGCGACCATGCAGTTGTCGGTTCGTATCATCAATAATCTTATTTACGATGTGAACATATTCCTCCCCAACGTGCTCAATCAAACGGGCAAATTCGCGTGGTGACGTGCCATCCTTGAGAATAAAGGTTTTCTCAATTTTGGCTGGATCGAGAATATCTCCGGTCTTGCTGTTAAAGCCGATCCCTTTTCCCATGACAATGATTTCGTTGTTATCTGCATCGGAAGATAACACTAGGCTATTGTTCAGTATTTTTATTGCTTTTATTGGTTCAGCCATCATGCGTTTCTTGAGTGATATCAGTAGGAGTGTCAGTGAAATAATAACCCATTTCTTCTCTTTTCTGTTGCGGGCGGTTGTCCCGCAACGCGAATGATTAAGAGTAGGATTATCCCCGTTTTAACCTAGTATCCTGGGGCGTCAGTATTAGGGAGCACTGGGAAATAACCGCGCACCATTTGATTCTATGACACCCTGATACCAGTAAAAACTTTTCTTTTTGATACGTCGCAGATCTTTCAGATCGAATTCATCGCGGTTCACATAAATAAACCCATAGCGCTTACCATAGCCCTGATGGGTGCTGACCACATCGATCGCCGACCACGGGCAATAACCAATCAGATCAACACCATCGCTGATGGCGAGCTGCATTTGTTCAATATGTCGGGCAATAAAATCGATGCGGTATTGATCGTCTATCGTACCGTCTGCTTCCAGCTTATCCGGTGCGCCCATGCCGTTTTCCGTAATCAGGATCGGCAGATGGTAGCGTTCGTAGGTTTTACGCAGTGTTAAGCGCAGGCCAACGGGATCGATGACCCAGCCATAGGGTGTTTTATCGACGTGCGGATTTTCCGTCGCGCGATAGACACCGGGTTCGCCTAGCATGATTTGCTGATCGCCTGCCCGGGCGCTGACGTCCGATGCATCACCTTTGCTGGCGGCAATGGTGGCAGTGGAATAGTAATTGATCGCCACGTAGTCGGGCTTTCCTGACTGTAGGATCTCGTCATCGCCGCGCTGTGTCTCTGGAGCCAGACCGCGATCTTCCAGATAACGCCAGGCCAGCGCGTTGTAGCGACCATGTACGGCGACGTCGAGAAAGCTCCAGCAGCGCAGTGTTTCCCAGTTGTGCGCGGCAATAGCATCTTCCGGTTTGCTGGTGGCCTGATACATGGAAGTGGTATTGATCGCCGGACCAATCAGGCTGTTGGGGGCAAGTTCGTGACACAAGGCCATGACCTGTGCCTGCGCCAGCATCATGTGGTGATTCTGCTGATATAGCGCCTTTTTGGATGGCAAAACGCCGCCTTCCGGCAAGCCAATCGCGCCGGGATGCAGAATCATGGTGTTCTGCTCATTAATCGTCAGCCAGTAGTTAACTTTGTCGCCGAAATGCGTAAACAGCGTACGGGCGTAATCAACAAAGGCATCAATCGTGGCGCGATTTTGCCATCCGCCTTGTGCTTCCAGACAATAAGGCAAATCGAAATGGTAGAGCGTGACGACTGGTTCGATACCGTGCGCGTTCAGCTCATCAATCAACTCGTTGTAAAATGCGATGCCCAGCGGATTTACTGCACCCGTGCCGTCGGGAAGAATGCGCGTCCAGGCGATAGAGAAGCGATAGGCCTTTAATCCCAGTTCTGCAAACAGTTGCACGTCTTCTTTAAAGCGATGGTAGTGATCGCTGGCGACAGTGAAGTTGGCGGTGTTTTCCGGGTGTTGGCATTTATCAATGATCGATGGGCTTTTTCCATCGGCCTGCCAGCCTCCTTCGACCTGATAAGCCGACGTTGAGGCTCCCCACAGAAAGCCCGTAGGGAAGTGTTTTTGCTGTTGGTAATGCATATTTTCTCTCACATCCGGGAAGACGGCAAAGGCATTGGGCGGGGCACCCAATGCCGTTATACCCGTCATACTTCAAGCTGCATGTGCGTTAACTGCGTTCAGTCACCCGAATCACTTACCTGAGTAAGCTCATCGGGATTCCTTACCTTGTCGCCTTCCTGCAACTTGAATTATTTAGTGTATATGGGCGTTCAGGCGTGCACGTTAATAATGGTATCCATCGGTGCGATCGACTGTGGCGCGGTGCAGGCGATGCTTGAGTACTCATCGCTGTTGATGATCACGACTGGCGTAATCGTGTCATAGCCTAAGCGCGCGATCTCATGCAGATCGAAGCTAATTAATTTGTCGCCAGCGGTGACACGATCGCCCGGTTTGATGTAGCCGGTAAAGTGCTTGCCGTTGAGATTCACCGTATCGAGTCCAACATGAATCAGTAATTCCAGACCGTTATCCGCGCGGATACCGACGGCATGTTTGGACTCAAGGAACGTGATGATTTCCCCACTGACGGGCGCGACGACTTCACCTTTGTCAGGAATAATTGCGACGCCTTGCCCCAATAATCCCTGTGAGAATACGTCATCGTTGATGTCGCTTAGCGCGACCAGCTTGCCGGACAGTGGGCTGAGAATGGTTTGCGGTTCAGCATGGTTTTCTGTGGCCTGTGATTTTTGTGGGGTATTCACTGTCGACCCAAACTGGGCCGAGTCTGTTTGAGCGTTGTCAGTTTCATCTACCGGATCGTCGAATCCCATGATCCAGGTGAGCGCAAACGTGACGACAATCGCAATAGCGCAGGTGATCAGCGCATGTACGATGTTCATCGGGTTTTCACCAATAAAGGCAGGCAGTGCTGCCAGCCCCGGTGAGACGAAGGCATAGCGAACCAGCCCGGCTAAACCGGCATAGATGCCCGCGCAGCCCCCGCCAATCATGGCGGCAATCAGCGGTTTCTTCAGTTTCAGCGTTACCCCGTATAGGGAAGGTTCGGTGATACCCAGCAGGGCGGTGAAGCCTGCCGAAGAAGCCAGCTGTTTCAGATTTTTGTTTTTGGTTTTAAACGCGACGCACAGTGTGGCGGCACCCTGAGCAATGTTGGAAGCCAGCATGCCTGGCCCGTTGATCATCTCAAAACCGTTGCGAGTAAGCTGCGAGGTGGCAATCGGCGTCATCGCCCAGGCTGTACCGGTGATCACCAGGAACGGTTGCAGGCCACCCATCAACATCGGAATGAGCCAGCTTGCCTTTCCGTCAATGATGGCAGCACCGCTGGCGACCAGATCGTTGAGGAAAATACCGAAAGGCCCAATTACCACCAGCGCCAACGGTGCGGTAAACAGCAGTACGATCATCGGCTTGGTGAAAAATGTGATCATCGAGGGCGAGATTTTTTCAGCGAAGCGCTCGATGTAGGACATGATCCAGACGGTGAGAATGATCGGTAACACCGATCCTGCATAGTCCGCCAGCCGTACCGGAATACCGATAAAGCTAATCGGCCCGCCTGATGCCAGCAACTGAGCCAAATTTGGGTGCAGTAAGGCTCCCGCAATCGTCATCGCCAGAATCGGGTTACAGGCGAACTTGATGGAGGCACCGTAGGCCAGCAGCACGGGCAGGAAGAAGAAAGCCGCATCGGAGATAGTGTCTAGCAGGCGATAGGTCGTACTGTCGGCGGAAATTAATCCGGCCAGTTTGAGGATCGCCAGCAGCGCTTTGATCATCCCCGCGCCGGTTATCGCTGGAATAACGGGGGTGAAGGTGGTGGAGATTACGCTGATGATTTGCGTAAAAATACCGCCTTTTTTCTGCTGGTCTTTGCTAGCGTTACTGCGCTGGCTATTCATCTCGCCAATCTCATTCAAAATCGCCCGGTAGGTAATTTGAACGTCGTTGCCGATCACCACCTGAAATTGACCACCACGATCGACCACGCTGATGACGCCGGGAAGTTTGGCAATAGCTTCTGCCTGTACGGCATGACTGTCGTTGAACTCAAAACGTAAACGAGTGGCGCAGTGGGTCAGTTTGCTGACATTCTGCTTACCGCCGCTCAACTCGAGTATATCGACTCCAAGTTTTTGATAATTCATAGTGTTACCCTGTGTTGACGCCAATTAGGCCAAAAAAAAAGACCAAAATAAAAATGCACCTCTTAAAGAGAGGAAATGCATTTTTACTTTGGTCTTGCCTGCCGTAGCAGTAGCACGCCGCGATAAAAATAGGCTGGTGCAACTTATGGTGTTGCGCCGCAATATCAGCATGCGGTGCCGGAGTCATGCAATGTACTCAGGTGAATTAATTGATCTGGATCACAAACAATATTGCCGGATATGATTTCTTTAACGCGCAGGGTCAGCGTATCGACACGTGATGAACGAACGGGTCATTCGCGTGAGTATTGAAGAGCTACACAAAATCCCCTGTGTGATGGCGATTGCCTCTGAAAATACCAAAGCCCTGCCGATTCTCGGCTCGCTGTGCATCGGGGCCATCGATATTATCGCCACAGTGCAGGCAACATTCGTACTATTCTGAATATGACGCAGTAACCTACCTTCCTCCGTTGCGTGGTGTGTTTGCATCACGCGACGATACCCCCGCTTTTTCTGAATTTCTTCCGATTATCCCGCTTGGCGTATCTGACGCTGACGGTAATATGAACAAAAAACCGTCAAATAAAATAACTATATTAACCAGCATTCCCCCTCAGTTTTTGCCATCCTCGGTAGTTTCGCCATTGGCAAACACTATACTGGGTACTCTTTACCCTACAGACACAACAAAACCGAAAAGGTACATAAAATGGATGAACAGCTAAAGCAAAGCGCCCTTGATTTCCACCAGTATCCGATTCCCGGTAAAATTCAGGTTTCCCCGACGAAGCCATTGGCAACGCAGCGCGATCTGGCGCTGGCGTATTCCCCAGGTGTTGCGGCACCCTGTTTGGAGATTGCGGCAGATCCGCTGGCCGCTTACAAATACACCGCGCGTGGCAATCTGGTCGCTGTTATCTCTAACGGAACGGCCGTGCTGGGCCTTGGTAATATCGGTGCACTTGCCGGTAAACCGGTGATGGAAGGCAAAGGCGTCCTGTTTAAAAAATTCTCCGGCATTGATGTTTTCGATATCGAAGTCGATGAACTGGATCCAGACAAGCTGATCGACGTGATTGCTGCGCTGGAGCCGACGTTCGGCGGTATCAATCTGGAAGACATCAAGGCACCGGAATGCTTCTACATCGAGAAGAAACTGCGCGAGCGCATGAAGATTCCCGTCTTCCACGACGATCAGCACGGTACTGCGATCATTTGTACCGCCGCCGTTCTGAACGGTCTTCGCGTAGTAGAGAAGAATATTTCCGATGTGCGTCTGGTGGTGTCTGGTGCAGGCGCAGCGTCTATCGCCTGTCTGAACCTGTTGGTAGCGCTGGGTCTTCAGAAGCACAACATCGTGGTGTGTGATTCGCGCGGCGTGATTTTCCACGGTCGTGACGAAAATATGGAAGAAACCAAGGCTGCTTACGCGATTGAAGATAATGGCGCCCGCAAGCTGGCTGATGTGATCCCTAATGCGGATATCTTCCTTGGTTGTTCCGGCCCCGGTGTACTGACGCCAGACATGGTGAAAACCATGGCTCCACGCCCGCTGATCATGGCGCTGGCAAACCCGGAACCGGAGATTCTGCCGCCGCTGGCAAAAGAAGTGCGCCCGGATGCGATTATCTGTACTGGTCGTTCAGACTACCCGAATCAGGTGAACAACGTACTGTGCTTCCCGTTCATCTTCCGTGGCGCACTGGATGTTGGCGCGACCACGATTAACGAAGAGATGAAGCTGGCCTGCGTTCACGCCATTGCCGACCTGGCGCTGGCGGAGCAGAGTGAAGTGGTGGCTTCTGCCTACGGCGATCAGGAGCTGTCATTTGGCCCGGATTATCTGATTCCGAAACCGTTCGATCCGCGTCTGATCATTAAGATCGCACCAGCGGTAGCGAAAGCGGCGATGGATTCCGGCGTAGCGACCCGTCCGATCGAAGATTTCGATGCCTACATCGAAAAACTGACCCAGTTCGTCTACAAAACCAATCTGTTCATGAAGCCGATCTTCGCACAGGCGCGTCAGCAGCCGAAACGTGTGGTATTCGCCGAAGGTGAAGATGCTCGCGTGTTGCACGCCACGCAGGAACTGGTGACGTTGGGGCTGGCATTCCCGATTCTGATTGGTCGTCCGAGCGTCATCGAAATGCGTCTGCAAAAGCTGGGGCTGCAACTGACCATCGGTAAAGATTTTGAAGTGGTCAATAACGAATCCGATCCACGCTTCAAAGAATACTGGAGTGAGTATTTCGAACTCATGAAGCGTCGCGGCGTGTCGCAGGAAAAAGCGCAGCGTGCGGTGATTGGTAATCCTACGCTGATCGGTTCGATCATGGTTCACCGTGGTGAGGCGGATGCGCTGATTTGTGGCACGATTGGCACGTATGAAGAACACTTCGACGTCGTCGAGAAAGTGTTCGGCTACCGCGAGGGCGTGCATGCAGCGGGTGCGATGAACGCGCTGATGCTGCCAAGCGGCAATACCTTTATCGCCGACACCTACGTTAATGCGGATCCGACACCGGAACAGCTGGCGGAAATTACGCTGATGGCGGCAGAGAGCGTACGCCGTTTCGGTATCGAACCGAAAGTCGCGCTACTGTCGCACTCCAGTTTCGGCACCTCGGATTCCCCGACGGCGCAGAAGATGCGTGCAACGCTGGCGCTGGTCAACAAGCTGGCACCGGAACTGGAGATCGATGGTGAGATGCACGGTGACGCCGCGCTGGTGGAGGCGATCCGCCGCGAGCAAATGCCGGACAGCCCGCTGAAAGGTTCAGCCAACATCCTGATCATGCCGAATATGGAATCTGCACGTATCAGCTATAATCTGCTGCGTGTCTCTTCTTCTGAAGGTGTGACGGTCGGGCCGGTATTGATGGGGATCTCGAAACCCGTACACATCCTGACGCCGATTGCTTCGGTTCGCCGGATCGTGAATATGGTCGCGCTGGCAGTGGTGGAAGCACAAACTCAGCCGCTGTAAGTTATTTCCATTAATACAGACAAACCCAGTCGATTGTTGGCTGGGTTTTTTATTTACCGCAGTTTATCGACCAAATAATCGCCTAACCAATATGAACCAATGAGGCCAAAAATTCCGACAGGGAACAACAGGTTATCTGGGAATAGCGATACGACGGCAATAATTGAAAAAACACAGAGAATAAATGTCAGTATCATGGAGAGAATATCGAATAAAACAGATTTCACAGCCTTCAGCATTGCCTCATCATCCTTAAATTACTTTTCCTTTAATCCCTTTATAATTTAACACGTCATTTTTAGCAGAACGTGGATTTTTCCATACGGTGACATAAGTTAAATCAATGGAATAATTTTCGTTTTATGCCATGATCCCGCCTCGTCTGTAGGAGCCCCTTTCCCCGGACTCGATAAAAAAACCAACGAGCGAATATCGGCTATGGCAACACGCGCAGTGCAAGAGAATACAGTAGAAAAAAACGGTGCAGAAAAGCGTCTTCCTTCGCTGTTTGGCGGATCGATGATTATTGCAGGGACGATTATCGGTGCCGGGATGTTTTCCCTGCCTGTGGTGATGTCGGGTGCCTGGTTTTTCTGGTCATTTGCCGTGCTGGTCTTCACCTGGTTTTGCATGTATCACTCGGGATTAATGATTTTGGAGGCTAACCTTAACTATCAGGCTGGTGCCAGCTTTGATACGCTGACCAAAGATCTGTTGGGTAAGGGGTGGAATGCCGTCAACGGCATATCGATTGCCTTTGTCCTCTATATCCTGACCTACGCCTATATCTCGGCGAGTGGTTCAATCATTCACCACACGCTTTCGGAGATGTCGATCGATTTCTCCGCCCGCGTCGGTGGTTGCCTATTTGCGCTGTTTGTCGCCTTTACCGTGTGGCTGAGCACGGCGGCGGTGAGTCGCATGACCGCCTTTTTTCTGGCTGCAAAGGTACTGACCTTTTTCATGACGTTCGGCAGCCTGCTGTGGAATGTTAAGCCGGTTGTTTTACTCAACGTTGCGGAAGAAGCCCCGAGCTATCTTCCGTATGTGTTGATGACGTTACCATTTTGTCTGACGTCTTTCGGTTTTCATGGCAACGTTCCCAGTTTGGTGAAGCATTACGGCCACAAGCCACAGGTAATCAAACGTTGCCTGTTTACTGGCAGCATGCTGGCGCTGGCGATGTATGCCATTTGGCTGATTAGTACGATGGGAAACATTGCCCGTCCTGATTTTATTGGGATTGCAGAGCGTGGCGGTAATATTGACGTTCTGGTTCAGACGCTGGGCGGCGTGTTGAATAGTCCCTATCTGGATGTGTTGCTCACCGTCTTTTCTAATTTCGCTGTCGCCTGTTCGTTTCTTGGCGTTACGCTAGGGCTGTTTGATTATCTGGCTGATTTGCTGAAATTTGACGATAGCCGAATGGGCAGGGCTAAAACGGCGCTGGTGACCTTCCTGCCGCCAATCATCGGTGGGCTGGTCTATCCGAACGGTTTTATTTACGCGATTGGGTTTGCCGGATTAGCCGCCACCGTATGGGCGGTGATTACGCCTGCATTGTTGGCGCTTGCGTCGCGTCGTCGCTTCGGTAGCCCGCTGTTTCGCGTTCGCGGCGGTAATGCGATGATTGCGCTGGTGCTGCTATTTGGTATTGGCACTGCGCTGATACATATTCTTTCCAGTCTCGACCTGTTACCGGTTTATCGGTAAGTCCATATCGCCATCCCAGTTACCTGCTAAAACAGAAGCGGTGGGATGGCGAGCGTTCCAGATAACGATCCCCAGATAACTATGTTTTTTAGTCACGATGTTTTTTAGTAACTATGCATTTTTAGTAACTATGCATTTTTAGTCACAATGGTTTTCTGGTAACTATAGCTTTTAGTAACTTATGGCTTTTTCGACTGCTGCAACCATTTGTCCAGTTCATTCGCAAATTGCTGGCGGTCCCGTTGATTCAACGCACTTGGGCCACCGGTTTGTATCCCGCTGGCGCGCATGGTGTCCATAAAATCTCGCATGTTCAGCCGTTCCCGAATCGTATCCGGCGTATAGCGCTCGCCGCGCGGATTCAACGCGACGCCACCTTTTTCTATCACTTCCGATGCTAGTGGTATATCGGCAGTGATCACTAAATCGCCCGATTCAACACGGCGTACAATTTCATTGTCGGCGACGTCAAAACCCGCAGAGACGCGCAGGGTGTTAATAAAGCGTGACGGCGGCACTTTTATGGTCTGGTTGGCGACCAGCGTTACTTGCATTTGTGTGCGATCCGCCGCGCGAAATAGCACTTCTTTAATGACGTTAGGACAGGCGTCGGCGTCGACCCAAATTTGCATGACTTATGCTTCCTTGTTGTATGTGTTGCTGTCCGCCAGCCAGTCTCTGGCGGGCAAGAAATCTCGATAAAGTGCGGCTTCTGGGCTATCCGGTTCAGGTTGATGCTGGTATTCCCAGCGAGCCAGAGGCGGCATGGACATTAAAATTGACTCGGTGCGTCCGCCGCTTTGCAGGCCAAACAGCGTACCGCGATCCCAAATCAGGTTGAACTCCACATAGCGGCCACGACGGTAGAGCTGGAATTCGCGCTCGCGCTCTCCCCACGGCAGATCTTTACGCCGTTCGACGATGGGCAGATAACCATCGAGAAATCCGTTACCAACGGCACGGATGAAGGCGAAGCTGGTAGCAAAATCTGGCTCATTTAGATCGTCAAAAAAGAGCCCACCGATGCCGCGTGCTTCGTTACGGTGTTTGAGGAAGAAGTAATCGTCGCACCACTTTTTGTAGCGTGGATACACATCGTCACCGAACGGCTGGCACAGGTCGTGGGCGGTCTGGTGCCAGTGCACTGCATCTTCTTTAAAACCATAATAGGGCGTGAGATCGAATCCGCCGCCAAACCACCAAACTGGCTCTTCTCCCGGTTTCTCGGCGACGAACAGGCGCACGTTGGCGTGGCTGGTGGGAATGTAAGGACTGAGCGGATGAATCACCAGCGACACACCCATAGCCTGAAAGCTACGACCTGCTAGATCGGGGCGATGCGTGCTGGCCGAAGGTGGCAATGACTTGCCAGTAACATGGGAAAAATTTACGCCAGCGCGTTCAAAGACTCGCCCACCTGACAGTACGCGACTGCATCCACCGCCGCCTTCGGCACGTTGCCATTCATCCTCGGCGAAATCGGCTCCGCCATCGATCGCCGCAAGCTGCTGACAGATATCTTTCTGTAAGTTAAGCAAAAAATTTTTTACCGCGTTGATATCAGACATAGTGGGCATCTCGTTTCCATAGCGATGTTGGCACAGTAATAAGGCGGGCATTATACCATCAATAAAATCGATCCCCGGTCACCTGTTGTGTGATTCCTGATAGCGGCGCGCAATTTTGGATTGCGTCTGATAAAAATCACGCGATAATCACGATTTACCTTATTGCAAAATGGCGACTGTGATGGAAATCCGCATATTCAGGCAGGATGACTTTGAAGCCGTGATCACCCTCTGGGAACGTTGCGATTTGCTGCGCCCGTGGAACGATCCTGAAATGGACATTGAACGTAAGCTCAATCACGATCCCGATCTGTTTCTGGTCGCAGAGGTGAACGGCGAAATCGTGGGATCGGTAATGGGCGGTTACGACGGTCACCGCGGTTCGGCGTACTATCTGGGCGTGCACCCGGATTTTCGCGGACGCGGCATTGCGAACGCATTGATTAGCCGGTTGGAGAAAAAGCTGATTGCCCGCGGCTGTCCGAAGATCCACCTGATGGTGCGTGAAGACAACGACGCTGTAATCGGCATGTATGAAAAACTCGACTATGAGATCGTCGATAGCGTCACGCTGGGAAAACGCCTGATTGAAGATCGGGAATATTGATCTCGGTTTGCTTTTTGTTGTTGTTTAACGGCACTACATTTCGTGAGCCTTGTGAGCTCATGGTCAGGAAAGATTGCCCGACACCAGCCGGACAATCAGGACTGGTTTAAAAAATCACTGAATAGTTAACGCCAAACGTTCGTCCACGGCCTTTGTAGTCGTACAGTGAGGTCGAACCGTAGGTTGGGCTATAAAGTAGCGGTGCTCGCTGACCCCAAACGGTGGTGTATTCTTTGTCCAATAGGTTTTCGATGCTGAAGCTCAATGTGCCCACAGGGAGTTGGTAGCTACCGATAAAATCAACAGTGTTGTAACCGTTGATTTTATTGCCTTTTGCGTCCGTTAAGTCAAAGGATTGGGTGCTTTGTACGCGTAGGTTCCACGGATCGGGCGCCCAGCCGATATAGGCGGTTGCTTTGGACGGGCTGGCGTAAATCACATCCCATTTCTGCCATTTTCCGCTGACTTTGGTTTCAGATTTCAGCACGTTGAAGTTGACGCCTGTGCTCCAGACCGTATCTGGAATGATGTAATCCACCGCACCTTCCAACCCATAAATACGGCGCTTATCGTCATTGACGTTAATGGTCATATCACTGCGGTTAATCGAAATGGACTTATCAGAGAGCGAGTAGTATGCGGCAAGCTGCGTACGCAGCGCATCACCGGTGTAGCGCCAGCCTAGCTCGTAGGAGTCAACCTTGATTCCCTGTAGTTTGGACTGTCCTACATTAACGCTGTTAACCAACTGATAGTGGCCGTTGACCAGACGATAGGTACCGTTGCCGTAGTATTTACCGGGATCTGGCAACTCCACGCCCTGAGAGAAGTTAAGCCACGTTTGTTGACGGTCGGTAATGTGCATCAATATACCGGCGTTATACAGGACGTTGTCATAATCGGTTGACCCGCCAGGAATGGCATCTGCGGAGGTCGCTTGACCGTTAGCGATTGCCTGTTGTTGCGCATAGCCAACGAAATCATCAATTTTGTTCTGAGTATGCTGGTAACGTACGCCACCGCTCAGGGTTATGGTGTCGTTAATGTCGTAGTTTGACTGGAGGAAGGCAGCCAGATTGGTCATTTCATAACCCGGATAGCGCCCCGTTGTGTAGATGCTTTGATTGTTCAGGCCTCCAGACGCGTTAGCTTTCGCTAAATCGAAGAACATCTGGTTTGAGGTAAAGCGTTCGTGATCGGCATCCAGACCGTAGGTCAGCTGTAGACTGTCCAATGGCTTGCTGTTTAGCGTCAATTTAGCGCCATATTGGTCGGTATCTTGTTGAGAAGAGGAAAGGCTACTGACTCTATTGCTGGATACAGTAGGGAACGGATAGAACGACAGAGACTCATCGCGGTAATAGAGTTGGCTTACCAATTCTTGCCCGAAGAAATCCGTGTTGGAGTATTGCAGGCTGATCAAGTGACGCTCTGTACCCGGAACCCGGTCCGAATTCAGCCCTTTACTGGCGTAGGCGGTTCCGTTACCCGTCACCGCAGAGAAATTGTTGCCGAGAAACAGGCCGTAGTTATCGTCACCTTGGCTCTTGTAGTATTGCGTTACCAGTTGCAGTTGCTGAGTTTCATCAATATTCAGCGTACCGGTGCCCATCAGGTCGAGACGATCGGAATACTGAAGGCCGGTTTGGGTGTTATCAAGTAGTGTGGCGTTACCATTGCCGTCGTACCAACCGCCAAACTTCTGGTAAGCAACAGACATTCGCCCGGAAATACGTTCGTTACCGCCGGAGACGGCGCTGGCAATACGCTCATCATGATCTTTGTTGCTATTGAAACCGCTTTTGGTTCCGACCTCAAATTCTGTCTCAATTTCCGGTTGGCCTTTTTTGGTGACGATGTTGATTAAGCCCCCCGTACTGCCTCCTCCGTAAAGTGAAGTCGCGCCGGAGATGACTTCGATATGCGCAATATTGAACGGATCAATAGCGTCCAACTGACGGCTATCGGTACGGGATGAGTTCAGCCGCACACCGTCAATCAGTACGACAATCGCGCGCCCACGCATATTCATACCGTAGTTGGTGCGGCTCTGGCTGCTGACATCGAGGCCGGGAATCAATTGCGCCAATGCATCTTTTAACTCTTTGCCACCATGGATTTGTTGCTCCAGTTCAGTGCCTTCGATCACCCAGGTGGTTTGTGCCATTTCTGTGACAGTTCGGTGGGTTCTGCTTGCGGAAACCACCATTTCATCTTCACCGGTTTGCTGTGCAGCGACAGGGGCGATCATGACTAGAAATAACGGATTAAGTGTCCAACGCATGTATTTTTTTGTGTTCATCATTCTTCCTTTAATCAGGTGAAACATTTACCCCAGAGGCGTGACAATGCTGAGCAGGCGATAAGTTACATCGAGTTGAATTGCCTGTTATACGTACAGGAGAACCATCAAATCAATTTGCCAGTATTGGTGAATCTGCAATTGTGGAATCACGGGAACCTAAAGTCAGAATGCCCAGAGTGACCACACTACTTGTCAGTGTTTTATGCGGCAAAGTCATCATCAAACAGCGTTTATGCGGTGTGATAATGCGAATTATGTCGATAATGACTCTTATCATCAATCTCGGTTTTCCGACTAGACACAATAGATGTTGAAAATAACCAGAGTAAATTAGCGGCTTACTGCGCTGTGAGAGGGAGAACCTCAACCTCGATACCTGTTTCATCGTGATAAGGAATGTGCTGGTTTCTTATAATTATTAATTGATATCAATGGATTACATGTTTCCGTAATGATATTACTGAAATTTTGTCAATCTTTATGGGTAATAGTTTTCATTTGTAAAACGATTCTCATTTGTATTATTATTTATTAATGTTGCTCGACCGACCTTGACACGTTTTTTCGTGTTCCGATCTTGCTTACATTTTTATCGCCTGGAAGATTGTGATTGCACTGCTGACACCAGGAAGTTGAAGTTCAAGATATGGAGTTGGATAGTGGGTCGTGAAAATCTTCATGGGGCTTTACTAGGTGCGAATCGCACTGGCGGCAGCGCATTGCCGTCCCCTCTTACTCATTTCTATTCAACGACCACGTTGACCGCTGATGTTCCTAACTGGCGTTCCTTGGCCTTTTTTGTGTTGTCCTGCGTGGCGCATGCTGCGTTGGCAGTTTTCTTTCTATTGCACTATTCCCCGAAAGAAAGCATTGAAGATATGGCGGGAAATGCAGGTGGAAGTATGCAGGTGACGATGATGGCTGCCGCGATGTCACAGGCTGTCGAAACTTCTCCACCCGTAGCCGAGCCCCTCGTTGCCCAACCTACTCCGGTGGTTATGCCGATTTTAACGCCATTACCGGAACACCCCAATCCGGTCATTAAACAGCCAGTCATTGAGCACAAGCCTGTTGTGGAAAAGAAGCCACCGGTGCGTGAGAGAAAGCTGCCTGAAAAAAAGCCTGAGATCAAACCAAGAGAACAGCAACAGGCGGCTCAGCAGCAGGCAGAAAAAAAGAGTGAGTCTCCCATTGCGACAAGCCAGACCGGTAATGCCCCGTCATCGCTGCCATCCTCTGTGGGTACGCCGGGCAGTGCCGTAACGGCCAAAGCAGGAGAAAGCGACAGCGGTCAGGCGGTTCGTGGTGCAGGGAAAAGCAATAGTCAAAATTTTAAAGCGTTACATCGTCGTGTGAATTATCCCTCTCGGGCAAAAGCGCTGGGAGTGGAAGGAAAAGTGCGCGTCAAATTTGATATTACCGGTAGCGGTACGGTCACTAACGTACAGATTCTGTCTGAAACGCCAGACGGCGTATTTGGCGATGATGTGATGAAAGACATGGCGCGTTGGCGCTATCGGACGGAGGCACCGGTTGATAATCAGGTAGTTTCTATTGTTTTCAAACTGAATGGTCATATTCAGGTTGATGATTAGCCGTAACTATTACATGTAGTAATTAAAAAAATAATTTTATTTTCCAATTAATAAGGTTCACTGGGGAAGTTGAATAAATGAATAAGAACGTCTATTTAATGATGCTATTGTCATTATTATCAGGGCCTGCGCTCGCACAGCAAAACGACACTTCTGTCGATGAGAATCAGCAGAAAAAAAATACAGAAATCGAAGAAGATCAGCAGAGTGATTCCTCTTTGGAAAATGGTGAAGATACCATTTTAGTTCGCTCAACCCCGACCAGTCAGTCGATGGGAACGCAGATTATTAATGCTGAGCAGATTAAAAAGATGCCAACCGGAAATGGCTCGGTTACCGAATTATTAAAGAATAATCCAGCTGTGCAGTTCTCGAATACGGCGAATAGCAGTAATACGCCGGGCGAACTGGCACCGGAGAACGTCTCATTCCACGGCGAGAAGTTTTACAATAATAACTTTATGGTCGATGGGTTATCGAATAATAACAATATTAACCCTGGTGCTAATAATGGCGAATTAAGCAATACACCAGATGGCTATAATGCTACAGATTTACCGGGCGGAGGAACCCAATCGTTCTGGATTAACTCAGAGTTAATTGAGTCTTTAGAGGTGTTTGACAGCAATATATCTGCTAAGTATGGCGATTTTACTGGCGGAGTGGTGGATGCAAAACTCAAAGATCCAAAATTGGATAAAGCATCTGGTAAAATATCTTATCGTATGACTCAAGATAGTTGGACTAGCTATCATGTCGATGATGCCATTCAAGATGATTTTTATTCTGCGACCTACCTGCACTACCAGCCGAAGTTTAAAAAACAATTTTATTCCGTATCATTCAACCAACCATTAAGTGACAAGGCTGGATTTATTTTTGCCTACAATCGTCAACAGTCAGATATTCCAAACTATCACCAGTACTTGAAAATGTGGGGTGATCAGGAACGAATTAATGAAACATATTTACTTAAGGGGTCTTATCTATCTGATAATGGAGATGTTTTTCGTTTGACTGGGATGTATGCACCGCATGAGTCTAAGTATTATAAGAAAGACATAAAGAATGGTGCATTTACTAATACAGGTGGTGGCTATCGTTTCAATATGGAGTGGGAGCACAATGCCAGTTGGGGGAAAATGACCAGTTTGGCTGGATATCAGTATGAACAGAATAAAATTGAACATGAGTCCAATTCATTCCAGACTTGGTATCGCTATCACAATACATATAATTTTGTTTCTAATGAGATTGATTGGGTTAGTGCTCTTCCTGCTCGTACCTATCAAAACGCATTAATAGGAGGGTTCGGGAAATTTGCAACAGAAAAAAATACAATTACATTAAAGCAAAACTATGAACTTAATCCTTTGGCGATTTGGGGAACTCAGCACCAGTTCGATTTAGGCTGGCAAGTTGATTCTTATAGTGCAAGATATCGTCGTTTTAGTGATGCTTATTCTGGTCGTGCCACTCCAACTGTAGATCAGAGCGTGGTATGTCAGTCTGGAGATGATTTTTGTATTAATGGCGAACAGTACTACAAAGGCCGGATTTTATATCCAGAACGTACTGTTGAAGGTAATTACGTAAACTATGCTGTTTATCTTCAGGATAGTATATCTTTTGGTCGTGTTGAAGTGACGCCTGGTGTTCGCTTACAATACGATGATTATCTGAAAAATATGAATATCGCTCCTCGTTTGGCTGCTTCTTATGATTTGTTCGGTGATCGCTCAACTCGTGTTTTTGGCGGCGCCAACCGATATTATGCTGCAAATATATTGGCTTATAAATTACGGACAGGGATTAGTTCTAATATTGTACAAAAACGAAACGATGCGAATAGCCCTTGGGTTAGCGATCCGATAAAAACAGATTCTATAGATTATAACGTTTCTGATCTGAAAACACCTTATAGTGATGAGTTATCTTTCGGTCTTTCGCAACGAGTTCTGGATACCATCTGGACGGTGAAATGGGTTAACCGTCAAGGTAAAGAACAATTTGGGCGTAAAACTACGACTGATAGTGATGGTAAACGCTATTACGTTTTGGATAACACTGGAAGAACAGAAGGCAACTCATACACACTGACAGTTGAGCCAATTAGCCCTTATCGATTTAGTTTTGCTGATGTGAAATGGTCACTAGGAGCTTCGATAGAGAAGAATAAAACTAACTCACAACTTTATTACGATTCGGCTAATCAAGATGATCAGCGAGTTATCTTTAATGATAAATTGATGAACCGTGGCGATATTGATGCGATGAATTTCAATACTCCTTGGCGCGCTTTCCTTAATGTAGATACCTACGTTCCTGCAATTCGTCTCAACTGGGGGCAGCGTCTGGGGTATACCTCAGGATACAAAGGGTATGTCACCTCTGCGAGTTTCGTCCAATGCCCAGGAGGCCATGTTGCGTGCGGTAATGAAACTGGTAGTTTCACTGAATATACGGGTATGAAATACGAAGACTTTATCTCCTACGATTGGCGTTTCTCTTACTCGCAGCCAGTGTACAAAACTCAGACCCTGGATATCACGCTAGATGTACTGAACGTTTTAGATAATGTGGTAGAAACCAACCAAACTGGAAACTCGACCAAGTCTATTGTCACCTACAAACCCGGTCGTCAGTTCTGGCTTGGCGTCGCTTACACCTGGTAAATCCTATGCCCCGTCATTCGTCACTTGCTGACGTTTGACGGGGCATTTTGCATTGATGCGCTCAAAGAATTGCCTTACGGGCAAAAATAAAAACGAAAAGGTTGTTATGAACTGGAAGAAATGTTGCTGGTTATCGCTAACGGCTGTCAGCCTGTTAGCGGGAAGCGTTGTGAGCCAGGCAGAAGAAATAAAAAGTCCGTTGCCAGTTTTTAAAGAAGGAACGCTGGCGAACGGATTGCGTTATACCCTCGTGCCGTTGGAAGGGCAGAGGAAGCGGGTGGATATTCGCCTGATTGTTGATGCCGGCTCGATTGATGAGAAAGACAATGAATCCGGCGTGGCGCACATGGTGGAGCATATGGTGTTTCGTGCCAGCGACGCGTTTCCTCAAGGCGTGAGTACAGAGCTGCATAAACAAGGTTGGGGACGCGGACAGAGCTATAACGCTGTGACCAACTACGAACGCACCATGTACATGATGAGCCCACCGAAAGGTAACCTCGATCTGGGAACGACTTTACAGGCGCTGAGCCAGATGACGGGGCATGCCAAGCTGTTGCAAAGCGATCTCGATGACGAGCGTAAAATCATTCTGGAAGAGTGGCGTGGCAAGTTGGGCGTAGCGGAACGCATGAACCAGCAGCGCGTACAGGCGATTCGTCATGACTCTCGCTACCCTTCCCGCCCGACGATTGGCACCGAACAGTCGATTAACGACACGCCAGCCAGCGTGCTACAGGATTTCTATCAGCGCTGGTATCACCCGTCGAATATGCGTTTGATGATTATTGGTGATATCACTCCAGCGGATGCGGAGCGCGAAATTCAACGCTATTTTGCACCGTTGCCTAATGTCGCGGTACCAGCACGTGACTACTATGAACCGTTACTGAAACCGCAGCTTGAAGTCGCACGCTTGCAGGATAGCCAAAGCGGCAGCAGTCAGGTGTCTTTTGTCTACCGTTTCAATGATAAAGACACATTCGGACAATCCGATTTGCGTCACCGCTTGCTGACGCAAATCACGATGTCTGCGATAACGCGTCAGGTTCGTCGACAACAAGCTGAGCTGCCCCAGGACGCCAGTAGTCTGGTGGTGCGTAAATCGGATATTGGTAAAACCACTGCGGCGCTGGGATTTTTTGCGAATGTGATGCCGGGTGGTCATGACGCCGCTATTTCTGCCGTACTGAAAGAAATTGAGCGGTTTAAACGCTATCCGTTAAACGAACAGGACATCACGGAGATCACCTCCGATATTCGTGAAGTCGCACAGCGTATGAGCGTGACGCCAGAAACACGTGAGTTTGCGGACTGGGTTCAGCAGTTGACCATCGTCTGGCAGCAGGATCGCCCTTATGTTGGCAGCCAGCAGCGTGGCAAAGACGCGCTGGAAGCGCTGGATACCATCACAGCGGAAGATGTGAACCGCCATTTGCAACGCTGGTTAGCTTCGCCAGATACGCTGGTGCAGTTTAGCGTGCCGGGTGCGACGCCTTTCACATTGCCTAAACCGGATGCGATTAGCAAATTGCAGAAGCAGTGGGCGGTGGCGACACTGGCACCGTTGCAGGTGGAAAAGAAGAAAATCATCCCCGAACTTCCTGCTGTGACGCAAAACGGCAAACGCACGGCGATGAAGACTTTTGCTGCACAGAACGTCGAGCAGTGGCAGTTGAGTAATGGCGATCGCGTGGTATGGCTGCGTGCGCCAGAGGCGGGTAAGAAAGTGTATCTCACCGCGATGAGTCAGGCCGGATTCATGGCAACCTCGATGAATCCGTGGCAGGCGCAGTTGGCGAGCCAACTGGTCAATCAAAGCGGCCCCGCGGCGTGGAGTGGGGAAGCGTTAAGTAACTGGAAAAAGGAAAAAACGCTGTCACTGAGTATCGATCAGGGCGCGGATCAACTGACGTTGAGCGGGAACGCTCCGATTGAACAACTGGCAAATCTGCTGGGACTATACCGTGAGCTGAATGTTGCGCCGGGCATCGATCCTGATGTGATGAAAGAGAGCATGATGAGTCTGGCACGCCAGAAGGCCAATGACGATCAGTCTGTTTCAGGAAAACGTGCCAGCGAAATGACCAAACTGCGCTTTGGTGAACCCGCCTGGCAGCAGCCTGAAATTGCAGAGCTGAAGCAAATTACCGCACCAGCATTATTGTCACAGTGGCATAAAGCGGCTTTCGCACCGGTTACCTACTACCTGGTGGCGGATATGCCTGCTGCACAGCTGTTGCCACAGGTTGAACGCTATCTCGCGACCATTCCGCGTCAGCCTGCCAGCGATGTAAAACAGCATCTGGCACTGCCGGGTAAACGTGAAGCGACCTCTGCCATCAATATCGAACCACGCGCCGATGTTCTGACCTGGAGTTTTACTCCCCATGTGTGGACGCCACAGGCAGCAGTGCAGGTGAGTGTTGCCCGTAATATTGCGAATAAATATCTCAAGACGAGCCTGCGTGATGACGCTCTGGGTATTTACCGCATGCGCGTCGATAGCGAGCTGGAAGACAAAAAACAGCGTATTGAGACGGAAGTGAGCTTCACCAGTGCGCCTGAACGTGCGCAAGAACTGTGGAAGCTGGCTGAGCAGGTCTTTGCTGAGCTGCCAACGAAGATTACACAACAGGATGTGGACGATCAGAAAGCACAGTTCATCCGTGCGGAAAAAGGACGTCAGGGCGATCTGACAACGATACAGCGCCGCCTGATTCTGAGCTATCGCCATTATAACGATCCGCGTTATCTGAGTAGTGCATCCAAACTGGCGGACAGTATTACGCTGGAAGGCGTGCGTGCGATGTCGGCGAAGCTGTATAACCCAGATAACCGCGTGCTTTACATCACCTTGCCGCAAGAGGTGAAAGAGTGAAAAAGATGACGGCTCAATTTGTCGATCTCTGCCGTCCCTTTTGGGGCGGTAAACGAAGCTGGCAGGCCTGGTTGCTCTTGTTCATCACTATCGGGATGGGTGGGATGATCGTCTATCTCAACGTGTTGTTAAACGAGTGGAGTAAAACGTTTTATGACGCGTTAGGTGCATTCGACAGTAGTTTGCTGCTGTCTCTGATGAAAGAATACGGTATTTACATCCTGCTCTATATTGGATCGATCGTGTATCAGGAATGGTTTACCAAATTGCTGATTATCCGCTGGCGCAGCGCGTTGACCGCAGAGATGGTGGATAGCTGGCTCGCGAAACGCGCATTTTATCGCATGTCAGTTGCAGGCAAGATTGATAACCCAGACCAGCGTATCGCTGAAGATATCAACCTTTTCGTCGACAAAGCCGTTAGCCTGGTCGTCGAGTTTTTGATCGTGACGGCACGCTTGTTCTCTTTCGTCGTCATTCTGTGGGGATTATCGGGCGTTCAGCGCTTTACGTTGTTCGGTGAGGAGTGGGTAATCAAAGGTTATCTGGTCTGGATCGCTATTCTGTATACGCTGCTCGGCAGCCTGATTACGCATGTGGTCGGGAAGCGTCTGCATAATATTAATTATGAAAAGCAAAAGGCAGAGGCCGATTTCCGTGCAGCGCTGCTGCGTAAGCATGATAACGCCGAGCAAATCGCGCTGTACGGCGGCGAAGCGCAAGAGAAAAGCCATCTTCAGCGGCATTTCTCTGCCATCGTGTCGAACTGGGGGCGTTTTATGAATGCCGAGCGTAATCTGGGCTTCTTCACCACAGGCTATATGCGTGTAAGCCAGATTGTGCCGATCTTTGCCGCTTTGCCTGCTTTCCTGAGTAAAACAGTAACGCTGGGCGGGTTGATGCAGATCCGCGGGGCGTTTGCGCAAGTACATGGTGCGCTGAGCTGGTTTATTCATAAGTACAAGGAGTTGGTGATTTTGTCCGCCAGTATGGCGCGTCTTAGCCAGTTCAAAGAAGAAATCAAACGTCATCAGTCTGAACAGGCTGACGCACCAGTAGGGCAGGATTTGCGTATTGAGCAACTGTCCTTTACTACGCCACAGGGTTCTCCGCTGTTGCAAAATGTGGCGCTGAGCTGTGAGGCCGGTAGCTGGAGTAAACTTTCAGGCCGCAGCGGGTTGGGGAAATCCACGCTGTTGCGTACGCTAAATGGTCTGTGGCCGTATTATGATGGCCGCTGGCAGTCGCTTGAAGGCCATAGCTTGCTGTTACCGCAGCAAAGCTATTTGGGACAGGGTACGCTGGCTGAGATTCTCTGCTATCCACATCCGCCGTTGGCCGACAGCGAGATGCTGCGTCAGACGCTGGATAGCGTCGGGCTGAGTGCGTGGCGCGATCGTTTGAGTGAACAGCTGAACTGGGATCGGGTATTCTCCGGCGGTGAGCGGCAGCGTGTTGCCTTTGCCCGTGCGCTGATTGCCAAGCCGGATACGCTCTATCTGGACGAAGCGACCAGCAATCTGGATCACGATTCTGCCAGACAGCTTTTGGCACTGGTCAAGCTGGCGCTGCCGATGTGCACCGTGGTAGCGATTACGCACCAGACGGAGCTGGACGATCTGTTCCCGCATCGTTATGACTTAACGGATTTTGCCTTACAGCGTAGTTGATGTTGTCCGCAGGTCTTCCGATTCTCGGGAGGCCTCAGACTGTTGATAAACCTATGCGACGAATGAAAACGGGAGTAACGGAATAGAAGAGTAAAGCGTTTGCGCCATGGACAAACGCGTCAGGAACGCTTTTGAACGTCGCTTACGACGGCCCTGCAAGGGTGAATCTCAGGGATGAGATTCATATCTGCGCAAGCCGAGCGCACATGGATGGACGTGTTTACAGCGACTTTACTATCTATCCGTTACTCCCGCACTCTGCGGCCTTTGTCTGTCGTTCTGGTATGTTTCTTTCCGTATGCCCTTTATAATCCCTCACAAGATTATCCCGTCTTTTACGGCACTTTTCGTCTCTTGCAGACTCCAACCCCCATCTTGCTATGGTGGTTGACGATAGAAGCCGTTCAATCTTGAGGAGTACATGCTATGAATTTTCGCCCGCTGGGTTTATCGCTGGTGCTGGGTTTACCGCTGTTGCTGGCCGGATGCAGCACGCTTTCCAATTTTTCCTGGTCTAGCCTGTCGCCGTTTAATTGGTTCGGCAGTACATTACAGGTCACCGATGCAGGCGTCGGCGGTATCAATGCGGGTACTCCGTTGTCCGAAGGGGCGTTACAGAACGCGCTGGATGGCAGTTATCAACTGCGTAGCGGAATGGGGACATCCAACGGTCAACTGGTTGCGTTTTATCAGGCACTGGACGGCAAAGACGTGAAAATGGTCATTAGCGGTCAACCGAAGGGCAGCGTGCGTAAAGTTGAAGTCATGGATCCGGCGATTGATAGCGCTAGTGGTGTGAAAATCGGTGACGTTTTTAGTAAGACTTACAGCAAAGCGTTTGAATCCTGCCAATTGGGGCAGGGTGACGATGCACGGAGCGTTGAGTGTGCTGCGCCGCAGAGTACGCATGTTAGCTATGTCTATTCCGGTGAGTGGGGCGGCCCAGAAGGGTTAATGCCGCCTGACGATATCCTGAAAACCTGGACAGTGAGCAAAATCGTGTGGCATGCGCAGGCGCGAAGCTAATTCGTTTTTACGTAAAGTACTAATTTGTTTTTACGCAAAGTAAAAGTCAGGCGGCTTCCGGTATGATACCCGCGCCGCCTGATTTTTTTCGGCAGCCGTATTCGGCATCACTACCGTAGTCACTCATAACAACAAAAGAAAAAACTGACGTTTGAGGAAGCAGAAATGACACCAATTCAAAGCGGTATTTTATTGGAACACCGCCGTTTTGCCATTTTTATGGAAGCGATGATTCAGGGAGAGTTTGATGCTATCCGGCAGGGATGCAAAAAATTCTGTCAGACGTTACAAGATTTGCAGCAGCAGTATCCCGATGCGGGATTAGGTGCTGTACTGGCGTTTGGTAACGATGTCTGGCGCGATCTGGACTGTAATCACAGCGCGGCAGAACTGAAGCCGTTTACGCCGCTGGGTAACGGGCTTGCACCTGCCACGCAGCGCGATCTGTTGATCCATATTCAATCGCTCCGCCATGATGTCAATTTCACGCTAGCTCAGGCCGCGCTGGCTGCGTTTGGTAACGCGATTCGTATTGAAGAAGAGACTCACGGTTTCCGCTGGGTGGAAGATCGCGATTTAAGCGGCTTTATCGACGGTACGGAAAACCCGCAGGGGGATGCCCGCCACGCTGTGGCGATTATTCCTGAAGGACAGCCGGATGCCGGCGGTAGCTACGTGTTTACCCAGCGTTGGGAACACAATCTGAAGCAGTTACAGCGCATTAGCGTCGAACAGCAGGAACAGATGATTGGGCGTACGAAGCAGGACAATGAGGAGCTGTCATCCGACGAGCGCCCTGTGACGTCGCATCTTAGCCGCGTGGATTTAAAGGAGGACGGCAAGGGGCTGAAAATCCTGCGTCAGAGCCTGCCTTATGGCACGGCTAGCGGGAAGAATGGACTTTACTTCGTCGCTTACTGCGCACGTCTGCACAACATCGAGCAGCAGTTGCTGAGTATGTTCGGCGATCGTGACGGCAAACGTGATGACATGCTGCGCTTTACGCGTGCTGTCAGCGGCAGCTACTTCTTCGCACCGTCTCTGGATCAGCTTTTGTCGCTGTAAGATCCAACGTGTTTTCCTGATGCCTGTATCCGTGCAGGCATCGGTTCTTTCCGCTTTCTTTCATCAGCTATCCTGCCGTAATTTCTTCTTCTATCTCTTCTCTTTCTTCCTATTATCTCTTGCCGTGGTGTTATGCCATTTAGCGCTTAAAAACTCCGAAATATTATATATAAAGGTTATATGTTAACCACGACTTCCCCCTACACTGAGTTGCGCTGACAAGTGCATTTTATACCCGTCATACTTCAAGCTGCTTGTGCGTTGGCTGCCCTTACTCACCCCAGTCACTTACCTAAGTAAGCTCCTGGGAATTAGCTCAGTTGCCGCGTTACAAGGCCATAAATAGGCCTTGCCCTAAAGGGTCAACGCAGAGCGTTGTTCAAAACGCTCACGTTTTGTCACGCAACTCGAATTATTTAGGGTATATGCAAAAACGGCCCCCATAACAAGGCCTATCGAATAGGCTCTAACTCTGGCAGGAAATAAGATGAATCAAGTACAGGTGAAAGGCTGGCTGGTGAAGGGTTCTTTGGCGCTGTCATTACTGCTGGGCGGACAGAGCGCAGTCTCTGCTACCGAGCTGCTGAACAGCTCTTATGATGTGTCTCGTGAGCTATTTGTTGCGCTCAATCCCGGTTTTGAAAAGCAGTGGTTGGCGCAGCACCCCAACGATCCGCTGACGATCAAACAGTCGCATGCCGGTTCATCTAAGCAGGCGCTGGCTATTCTGCAAGGTCTGAAGGCTGATGTCGTGACGTATAATCAGGTGACGGACGTCCAGATCCTACACGATCGCGGCCAGTTGATTCCTGCTGATTGGCAGGCGCGTTTACCGAATAACAGTTCTCCGTTCTACTCAACCATGGCCTTTCTGGTTCGCAAAGGCAATCCAAAAGGGATTCACGACTGGAACGATCTGGTGCGTGATGATGTGAAGCTAATTTTCCCGAATCCGAAAACTTCCGGTAATGCCCGTTATACCTATTTGGCAGCCTGGGGAGCGACCAGTAAAGCCAACGGTGGCGATGAGGCGAAAACCCGCGCGTGGATAACGCGTTTTCTGGCGAACGTCGCGGTATTTGATACCGGCGGTCGCGGCGCAACGACCACGTTTGTGGAGCGTCAGTTGGGCGATGTGCTGATCAGCTTTGAATCCGAGGTGAATAACATTCGTAACCAGTACGGTGCTGAGAATTACGAGGTGATCGTCCCGAAGGTTAACGTACTGGCGGAATTCCCGGTGGCGTGGATTGATAAGAATGTCGAGAAGAATGGCACGGAGCAGGCGGCAAAAGCCTATCTTAATTACCTTTATACGCCGGAAGCACAGAAAGTTATCACCGATTTTTACTACCGCGTGAATAACCCAGAGCTGGCGCAAACACTAAAATCTCGTTTCCTAGAAACCACCTTATTTCGGGTGGAAGATCAGTTTGGGTCGTGGCCACAGGTGATGAAAACCCATTTCGACACGGGTGGTGAACTGGATAAACTGCTGGCGGCTGGTCGTCAGTAATGTCTTTGGGGTCGGGTAACCTCTTTTCTGGTTCCAGTAAACGGGTGCTGCCGGGATTCGCGCTGAGTCTGGGCAGCAGTCTTCTGTTCGTCTGTCTGATTCTGTTACTGCCCTTAAGTGCGTTAGTGATGCAACTCTCTGAAATGAGTTGGTCGCAGTACTGGGCGGTGATCTCTAATCCGCAGGTGGTGGCGGCCTATAAAGTGACGCTCTTGGCTGCGGGGCTGGCAACGGTGTTTAATGCGGGGTTTGGCCTGCTAATGGCGTGGATTCTGACGCGCTATCGTTTTCCCGGTCGTGCTCTGTTGGATGGCTTGATGGATCTACCCTTTGCGCTCCCTACCGCTGTGGCGGGGCTGACGCTGGCTGCATTGTTTTCCACGACTGGCTGGTATGGCGCATGGCTTGCTGAGTACGGCATCAAGGTGTCCTATACCTGGCTTGGGATCACGGTCGCGATGGCGTTCACCAGCATTCCTTTTGTGGTACGCACCGTTCAACCAGTGTTGGAAGATCTGGGGCCGGAATACGAAGAGGCAGCGCAGACGCTGGGGGCGAACCGCTGGCAGTGTTTTCGCTACGTCATTTTACCGGAATTAACCCCGGCGCTATTAACGGGCACTGCGCTGTCGTTTGCCCGCAGTCTGGGCGAGTTTGGTGCGGTTATCTTTATTGCGGGGAATATTGCCTGGCAGACGGAAGTCGTTTCGCTGATGATTTTTATTCGCTTACAGGAATTTGACTTCCCTGCTGCCAGTGCGATTGCCTCCGTCGTGTTAGCCGTTTCCTTGCTGATACTGTTTGCTGTCAACGTACTGCAAAGCCGTTTTGGTCAACGGACCCGGAGCGTGTAATGGCGGAAATTCCTGACGTGAAGCAACAGCGCGAACCTCATCCTGTGCGGCAGGCGCGCAACTGGGCGAAAGCGGCGTTGATTGCGCTGGGCGTGATATTATCGCTCATCATGCTGGTCATCCCCTTGGTATCAATTTTTGCCGCTGCGCTATCGCACGGTCTGGGCGGCGTCTGGCGTAACTTGAGCGATCCTGACATGCTGCATGCGATCGGCCTCACGCTGCTGGTGGTCGCGATCGTCGTACCAGTGAATCTGGTCTTTGGCACGCTGTTGGCGTGGCTGGTCACACGCTTTCAGTTTCCGGGGCGGCAGCTGTTGCTCACGCTGATCGACATTCCTTTTGCCGTTTCGCCAGTGGTGGCGGGGTTACTGTATCTACTTTTTTACAGCACCAACGGCCCGGTTGGCGGTTGGCTGGACGAGCAGGGGCTACAGTTGATGTTTGCCTGGCCGGGCATTGCACTGGTGACGATATTCGTAACCTGTCCGTTTGTGGTCAGGGAACTGGTTCCGGTAATGATGAGCCAGGGCAGTCAGGAGGAAGAAGCTGCCGTGCTGCTCGGTGCGTCAGGCTGGCAGGTGTTCTATAAGGTGACATTGCCGAATATTCGTTGGGCGCTGCTTTATGGCGTGGTGCTTACCAATGCTCGAGCGATCGGCGAGTTTGGCGCGGTATCTGTGGTTTCTGGCTCAATTCGTGGCGAAACCTACACGCTTCCGTTGCAGGTTGAATTGCTGCATCAAGATTATAACAGCGTGGGGGCGTTTACCGCTGCGGCACTATTAACCGTGATGGCGATACTGACGCTATTTATCAAAAGCGCCATTCAATGGCGTGTAAAACGGCAAATGAACAAACACTAACTTTTATCCCACTCACGCTGCTCGCGTGAGTTTTTTTAGGACTCAACTTGTGACAACGCTTGAGCACTGTATTGGCAATACCCCGCTGGTGAAATTGCAGCGCATGACGCAGGGGTTGAAGAGTGAAATCTGGCTGAAACTGGAGGGAAATAATCCTGCGGGTTCAGTAAAGGATCGTGCTGCATTCTCTATGATCCAGCAGGCGGAAAATCGCGGTGATATTACCCCCGGCGACAGGTTGATCGAGGCGACCAGCGGCAATACCGGTATTGCACTGGCGATGATTGCAGCGGTAAAAGGTTATCGGCTGCGCCTGCTGATGCCGGACAACATGAGCTATGAACGCCAGACAGCGATGCGCGCGTATGGGGCGGAACTGGTGTTGGTCAATCGCAAGCTGGGGATGGAAGGGGCACGAGATCGGGCGAAACAGATGGTGCAGGCGGGAGAAGGGAAAACGCTCGATCAGTTCAATAACCCAGATAATTCGCTGGCGCACTTTCTCACAACGGGTCCAGAAATCTGGCAGCAGACGGCGGGCAAGCTGACGCATTTTATCTCCAGTATGGGGACAACAGGCACGATCTCCGGCGTTAGTCGCTACCTGAAGCAGCAGAGTCCGGCAATCTGTACGGTAGGGCTACAGCCTGCGGAAGGGAGCCATATTCCCGGTATTCGCCGGTGGACGCCGGACTATATGCCAGGTATTTTCCGCGCCGATCTGGTCGATCGTATTCTGGATATGACGCAAGTGGATGCTGAAAATACGCTGCGGCAGCTAGCGCGTCAGGAAGGTATTTTTTGCGGTGTCAGCACTGGTGGTGCGGTGGCTGGCGCACTGCGGATTGCGGTGGAAAACCCCGGTAGCGTGATTGTGGCGATCGCCTGCGATCGCGGCGATCGGTATCTGTCCACCGGGGTATTTGATTAACCTACTCGTCATACTTCAAGTTGCATGTGCGTTGGCTGCGTTCACTCACCCGAATCACTTACTTGTGTAAGCTCATCGGGATTTGCTCTCTTGCCGCGTAACAAGGCTTATAAATAAGCCTTGCCCTTGGCGGGCCAACGCTTTGCGTTGTTCAAAACGCTAACGTTTTGTCCTGAAACTCGAATTATTTAGAGTACTTAATGTATGTGCGTTGGCTATTCCCGCTCCAACGCATGAATCGGTTCCATCCGCGCTGCACGACGGGCGGGGAAGAAACCGAAGATAATACCGATCAGGCTGGAACACAGGAACGCGGCAATGATCGATGAACTGGAATAGATCATCGAAAAATTGCTGCTGAGTTGTGCGAATAGCACACCGATAGCCAACGACAGCGCCACGCCCGCAATACCGCCGAATAGACAAACCAGCACGGCTTCGATAAGAAACTGCTGCATGATGTCGCTGGTACGTGCGCCGACCGCCATACGAACGCCGATCTCTCGGGTTCGTTCCGTGACCGATACCAACATGATATTCATCACGCCGATACCACCGACCAGCAGCGAAATCAGGGCGATCATCGAAACCAGTAGCGTGAGCGTGGTAGTGGTTTTCTCGATCATCTGACGAATGCTATCTGTGTTCATGATAAAGAAATCTTTCGTACCGTGCCGCTGCATTAGCAGGTCGGTAATTCTCTGCTCGGCGATGCTCATATCAATATTGTCTTTCACCCGCACGGTGATGCTTTTCAGGTAGGATTGCCCGACCATACGCTTCATCACCGTCGTGTACGGCACCCAGACATTCAGATTTTCATCGCTGCCAAAGCCACCCTGATTCTTGCTGACGACACCGATAATCCGTACGGGTAGCGAGCCCAGCAAAATGACCTGCCCGATGGGATCTTCGCCGTGGGGAAAGAGCTTATTGCGTGTATTTTTGTCAATCACCGCGTCCTGTGTCAGTTCATCGACGCTGCTACGAGGGAAAAGCACCCCACGTTCCAACGTATAACCACGCACGGTGAAGAACTGCTCGCCGACCCCAGACACGCTGGCGGAAACGGCAATGTTGCCGTAGCGCATCGTGACACTGGTGGAGACAGAGGGCGTCACGCTATGTACGTAGGGCTGTAATGTCAGCGGCTGAATATCGCTGGCCCGCAGCGTCTGGATGGCGCTGGCATCCATGTCGCCGAAGTCTTTGCCAGGGAAGATTTCCAGCGTGCTGGTGCCCATCGAGTTGATATCGGCCAATACCTGTTCCTGTGAACCTTTGCCCAACGCGACGACTGAGACGACGGACGCGATCCCGATGATAATACCGAGCATGGTCAGAAAGGTACGCATCCGCTGGGCGTTCATTGCCAGCAGCGCCATTTTAAAGGCGTCAATAAAGCGATCTTTGAACTGATTCAGGGCAGATGTGGTCGGAGAGCTTGCTGCTTCAGGCGATGCTGCTGTGGCTTCTTCGGGGCGCGTCTGCCTATCGGCAATCACTTCGCCATCACGTAGTTCGATGATGCGCTGCGCGTGTTCGGCGATCGTCATATCGTGCGTGACGATCACGACCGTATTACCCTGTCTGTGCAGATCGCGAAGTATGCTCAAAACTTCATTGCCGCTGTGAGTATCCAGCGCCCCGGTCGGCTCATCCGCCAGAATGATGCCGCCAGCATTCATCAGCGCCCGTGCGATACTTACACGCTGCTGTTGGCCGCCTGAAAGCTGGCTGGGCCGATAGTGAAGGCGATTTTCCAATCCTAGTCTGGTCAGCAGGTCTGCCGCCCGTTGACGGCGTGCGAGTCGGCTTTTTCCTGCATAAATCGCGGGGACTTCGACATTTCCCAGAGCGGTCAGATCGCCGAGCAGGTGATAGCGCTGAAAAATAAAGCCGAAATGCTCGCGGCGCAGTTCAGCGAGCTGGTCGTTATCCAGCTCACCAACGGAACGTCCTGCTACCTGATAATCGCCAGCAGATGGTTTGTCCAGGCAGCCGAGAATATTCATCAGCGTGGATTTTCCCGACCCGGATGCGCCGACAATCGCCACCATTTCGCCCTGATTGATGGTTAGATTGATGTCTTTGAGGACGGTAACGTCCTGTTCACCGTTGGAGAAGCGTCGGGTAATGCCGGTCAGTTTAAGTATGGATGTGGACATGCGTTATATCCCCATCGGCGGGCCAGGATGCGTGGACGTCGCATCGCCGGATGACTGGCTAACAACCACCTGTTCACCGACGCTGAGCCCCGAACGGATCTGGGTACGCACGTTATCATTGAGGCCAAGTGTCACCAGACGCGATTCAACCTTCTTGTTCGCGTTCACAACTTGCACATACCACATGCCATTGCGCAGGGTTAACGCTGTGGCTGGGACGACAATGGCATTTTTTACCGAGGACAGCAGAATATTGACCTGCGCCGTCATTGAAATACGCAATACACCATCAGGATTTTGTACATTGAACTGACCGTTATAATAGATTGCGGTACTGGATGATGAACTGGAACTGCTTGTGCTGGATGACGTCGTAGTCGTGTCCGTGTTGATGGAATCGGGGGCGGGCTCAATCGAGCTCAGCGTGGCTTCGTAGCGTTTATTTGGCTCGCCCAGAATGCTGAACCAGACTGGCATGCCGGTTTTTACTTTGACGACGTCGGCTTCTGAGATTTTTACCTTGATTGTCATGGTGTCCAGATTCGCGACTTTGGCGATGGTCGGCGTCGTCTGGATCGCGTTCACCGTTTGGCCTGCTTCAACGGGAATTGCGACGACGGTGCCGTCCATCGGTGAGCGAATTTGGGTGTATCCCAGGTTAACCTTGGCGGTGTTGACGGTGATCTGTGCCTGAATGATTTGGGCATCTAGCGCGTCGATATTGGCTCTGGTTGCGTCGAGCGTCGCTTTCGCACTATCGTAATCGGCTTGTACGCCAACGCCGCGCTTCATCAGCATTTGCTGGCGTTGCCAGCTTAATTCATTATTACGCAATTCCGCCAGTTTGGCGGCTCGCTGAGCCTGAACGTTTTTTAGTGCCGCTTCGCCATTCTTTAAGGTGTCCTGCTGGGTGAGGTCATCAATCTCGGCGATCAATTGTCCTTTTTTCACTTTATCGCCGAGCTCGACGTGCAGCGCTTTAATTTGCCCTGAGGCTTGCGCACCGACGCTGACCTGCTTCTGTGCCTCAATTTTTCCGTCAGCGAGTACCGTCTGTTCGAGATCCGCGATCTCTACGGCGGCAGTGAGCGCATTGGGTGCTGGCGATGGCTTGTTGAAAAATAGATGAATAAGCACGACAGTGATGATAAGACCAATAGCGATCGTCGTACGGCGGCGTGTAAAAAATCGTGATTGCATCAGGGGAAGTCGTCCTTAATGAATGCATCTGTATCCGTCATACTTCAAGTTACCTGTGCGTTGGCTGCGCTTAGTCACCTGAATCACTTACCTGAGTAAGCTCATCGTGCCGCCTGCCTGGAACTCGAATTATTTAGGGTATCAACGGGAGTAAATAACGCAGGTGAGTAATTTACCCCGAGTTTGTAAAGGTATCGGTAATCTTTGCTGAAAGAAATGGTAAGGATTAAGTAAATCTGGCTGCGAATATTAACGCCAGGCCTGAGAATACATTATCTATACTCGTCATACTTCAAGTTGCATGTGCGTTGGCTGCGTTCACTCACCCGAATCACTTACTTGGGTAAGCTCATCGGGACTCCTTCTCTTGCCGCCTGCCTGAAACTCGAATTATTTAGAGTATATACTCGTCATACTTCAAGCTATCTGTGCGTTTTCCTTCCCACAGCTCGAATTGTTTAGGGTATACCCGATTAATGAGGACTGGATATGAATATTTTACTGGTTGATGACGACGTAGAGCTGGGCGATATGCTCTGTGAGTATCTGAATGCGGAAGGGTTTTCGACATCACGCGTGCTAACGGGCAAAGAAGGTGTTGATGGCGCGATATCGGGTGACTACACCGCGATGATCTTGGATGTCATGTTGCCGGATATGAGTGGCATTGATGTGCTGCGCCAGATCAGAAAAACCCAGCAGTTGCCCGTTATTATGCTGACGGCGAGAGGCGATAACATCGACAGAGTTATTGGTCTGGAAATGGGCGCGGATGACTATATGCCTAAACCTTGCTACCCGCGTGAACTGGTGGCAAGGCTGCGTGCGGTGTTACGTCGCTATGACGATCAGCCGAGTACAAAGCGAGACGAAAGTGTGGCTGCCAGTGGCGATCTGGTATTGAACCCCGCAACGCGCATCAGCGAATGGCGTGGGAAGCCGTTTGATCTGACCGCATCTGAGTTCAATTTGCTGGAGTTGCTGCTGCGTTCCCCAGAGCGGGTGGTGTCAAAAGATGAGCTGTCTGAAAAATGTCTGGGGCGTCGTCGTGAGGCCTATGACCGCAGTGTGGACGTACACATCAGCAATATTCGTCAGAAGCTCGGGTCATTGGCGGGCAACACCATGACAATTGAAACCGTGCGCAGTGTAGGATATCGGATTCGCTGATGATGATGCGTGGAAGGCTTTTCTGGAAGATATTACTGGGGTTCTGGCTGACGTTTCTCGTCATGTCTCAACTGCTATGGCTGGCTTTTTCCCTGAACGGCGAACGGCATAAACCGCTGGAAGAAATCGTGGTTTCACGCATTGCGACGATGCAAACCGAGATAGTGGCTGCGGCGCTACAACATGGTGGCTTGAGGGAACTCAACGATGTGATGTCGCTGCTACCGCAGAAAGAGCAGCAATACATTTCCATCACGGAATCACCCTTGCCGCTGTCGGAACAGGAGTTAGTCTCCTCCCCGCAGAACGCTTTGCTCGATGACGCTTTTGCGCCGGAAAAACGTGGCGCACAGCATGCCACTTATATTATCAAGCAAGTCAGCGGTCCCGCGGGAAAGTGGTATCAGATACGCTATGACGCCGAGCTGCTACGCAGCGAATTTCGTCCTCCTCGTCCCGTCGAATTTCTCAATGTGCCTGCGCCGTTTGTGATCATTGCGGGCTTTGGTGGCCTGCTGTTCAGCTCAGTGCTGGCATGGAGTCTGGCTCGCCCGTTGAACCAGATTCGCGCCAGTTTTGATCAAGTGGCGCAGGGCGATCTGAATGTGCGCCTGTTGCCGATAATGCGTAAACGTCACGATGAAATCAGCGATGTGGCGCGTGATTTCGATTCTATGGTCGAACGGCTGGACAGTCTGGCCAGCGCGCGTGAACAACTGCTTCATGATGTTTCGCACGAGCTGCGCTCTCCACTGGCGCGTTTGCAGCTTGCCATCGGACTGGTGAGGCAGAATCCAGACAATCTAGAAAATTCCTTGCAGCGCATCGAGCGTGAAGCTTTGCTGATGGATAAGATGATTGGCGAGCTACTGACACTATCGCGTACGGAGAATTCCGGTATTGAGGAAGCCTATTTCGATTTACTGGGGCTGGTGACGGCTGTGGTAAACGATACGCGTTATGAAGCTCAGGTCACGGGTGTTCAAATCCTGCTTGCGGCCGATGAAGACGATGATTACACGATCAAAGGCAATGCGGAGCTGATGCGCAGAGCGGTTGATAATGTAATGCGCAATGCGCTACGTTTTTCTGCGCCGGCACAGCAGGTTGCGGTGTCGTTAATCGGCAATGAACAGGAGTGGACGATTCAGGTTGCCGATCAGGGGCCTGGTGTGGAGAAAAGTAAACTCTCCAGTATTTTCGATCCTTTCATTCGTGTTGATTCGCCGCTGTCCGGAAAGGGTTATGGACTAGGGTTGGCGATTGCTCGCAAAGTTGTGTTGGCGCACGGTGGGCATATTGAGGCAGATAATGGTGAGCAGTGCGGGTTGGTGATTCGCTTGTGCGTGCCGCGCTGGAAAGCCTAAAACGAAAACGGCACCATCCGGGTGCCGTTTCGTGCAAACGTAGTAAACCATCCGTAGAGTGGCGGTTTACTTTTTGATACGGATAACCGGTGTTTCACCGACAACAACCGTACCACTCAGTTTGGTCAATTCCTTGATTTCATCCATGTTGGAAATAACCACTGGTGTCAGAGTAGACTTCGCTTTTTCTTCCAGCAGAGCCAGGTCAAACTCGATAACGAGATCGCCTTTCTTCACGCGCTGACCTTCTTCGGCGATGCGTTTGAAGCCTTCACCTTTCAATTCAACGGTATCAATACCAAAGTGCACAAACAGCTCAATACCGCTGTCAGACTCAATGGAAAACGCATGGTTGGTTTCAAAAATTTTACCGATGGTGCCGTCTACCGGTGCGACAATCTTGTTGCCAGTTGGTTTGATGGCAATGCCGTCGCCGACGATTTTCTCTGCAAATACGACATCAGGAACATCTTCAATATTGACGATTTCACCAGACAGCGGGGCAATGATTTCGATGCTGCCTGTGTCTTTTTTATCGTCAGAAACCAGAGATTTCAATTTATCGAACAAACCCATGATTCTCTCCTAAGCATTAATATTGGGCCAGCGTATACCCTAATCTTTCAAGTCGGTGTGGCATTGGTTTTCTTCGCTACCCCGACGGCGACTGTACCGCCTGTCGGGGGTGCTGATTGCCACCTTGAAATCTATTAGGTAAAGCAGAATCAGCAGAGCGTTTTTTCTTTAATAAAGCGGCTCACCAGATTGCTTAACTCTTGTGCTGTCGGTTGGGCTAGTGCTTGCTCCGCCAGCGCCTTCGCATCTTCGTAATTCGCATTACGGATGATTTTCTTGATGCTCGGGATAGAGATCGCACTCATACTGAATTCGTCCAGACCCATTCCCAATAACAGTAGTGTAGCACGTTCGTCACCGGCGAGCTCACCACACATCCCTGTCCACTTGCCTTCGGCGTGAGACGCATCGATCACCTGCTTAATCAGGGTCAGGACAGCTGGGGACATCGGATTATAGAGATGAGAAATCAGCTCATTACCGCGATCAACTGCCAGAGTATACTGGGTTAAGTCATTTGTCCCAATACTAAAGAAGTCGACTTCTTTGGCTAAATGTGGCGCGATAGCGGCGGCGGCAGGTGTTTCAACCATTACGCCAACTTCAATGCTTTCGTCGAAGGCTTTACCTTCTTCTCTCAGCTGCGCTTTCAGCATCTCCAACTCGGCTTTCAGCTCACGCACTTCTTCCACGGAGATGATCATCGGGAACATGATACGCAGTTTGCCAAAACTAGATGCGCGCAGAATGGCACGCAGCTGAGCGTGCAGGATTTCTTTACGATCCAGACAGATACGGATAGCTCGCCAGCCAAGGAACGGGTTCTCTTCCTTCGGCAGGTTCATGTAAGGCAGATCTTTGTCGCCACCGATATCCATGGTACGGACGATCACGGCCTGAGCGCCAACGGCTTCGGCAACCGCTTTATACGCCTGGAATTGCTCTTCTTCAGTCGGCAGTGAGTCACGATCCATGAACAGGAATTCGGTACGATACAGGCCGACACCTTCTGCACCGTTACGCTCTGCACCTGCGACATCACGCACGGTACCGATGTTGGCGCAGACTTCAACCTGATGACCGTCCAGCGTGATGGCTGGCAGATCTTTCAGCTTGGCCAGCTCATACTTTTCAGCGTGGTATTGCTGCTGAACGGCTTTTAATTCTTCGATTTTATCCGCAGTCGGATTTTGATAGATCTGGTTGTTTACCGCATCCAGAATCAGATAGTCGCCATTTTTGACCTGTTGGGTCACGTTGGTTGTGCCAACGATCGCAGGCAGTTCCAGAGAACGGGCCATAATGGAAGTGTGAGACGTGCGACCACCGAGATCGGTAATGAAGCCCAACACTTTATCCAGATTCAGCTGTGCGGTTTCTGACGGTGTCAGATCCGTTGCGACCAGAATGACTTCATCCTGAATATCGCCCAGATCGACGATGGTCATATTGAGAATGTTGCGTAGCAAACGCTTCCCGATATCCCGCATATCCGCAGCGCGTTCTTTCAGATATTCATCATCAAGCTCTTCCAGTGCTTTAGCCTGGTTTTCGATGACGGAAAACGCAGCGGCGTCGGCGGAAGCATGTTCATCTTTAATCAGGGCTATGATTTCCTGCTCGAACTCTTCATCTTCAAGCAGCATGATGTGCCCTTCGAAGATGGCTTCTTTCTCTGCGCCCAGCGTCTGGCCCGCTTTCTTCTTGATAGCTTCCAACTGTGCGGATGCTTTGGAACGGCCAGTCAGAAAACGTTCAATTTCCTGCTCCACCTGATCCGCAGAGATTTTTTTCCGGTTGATGAGAATTTCATCTTCTTTCAGTAACAGTGCCTTACCAAAAGCAATACCCGGTGATACTAATATGCCTGAAATCATAACCCTACCTTACTCGATTCTGGTGTTCACTAAAAAACTCGTCGGTTACTCGAGCTCAGCCATCAGCTTGACCAGGTGTTCAACCGCTTTTTGTTCGTCTTCGCCTTCCGCAGCGATAGTAACCACAGTTCCTTGTGTTAAGCCGAGTGTTTGTAATTTGAACAGGCTCTTGGCGCTAGCGCTCTTGCCGTTGGACGTCACAGTGATTTCTGAAGTGAAGCCTTTGGCTTCTTTGACGAACTGAGCAGCGGGACGAGTGTGCAGGCCATTCGGTGCGGTGATAGTCACTTCTTGCTGGAACATGCTTTTTTCCCCAACTTATGGATTAGATTAATGTTGTGGAACTAAAGTTTAGTTTATTCACTGAACTTTAGCCTGTTTGGTTAGCTCCTGATTTATGTTACAGGGGCAGGCCACGATGCGACAAGAAAACCGTCAAACGTATTTCCTGAATAAAATACCATCAAACACCGCAGATTCCGCCACCCATTATCTTAACCTCAGTCGCAAAACGGCGATGTGGGCTATCGTGCGCAGGGAACAAAGCGTTGTGCGCAGGACAAAAACAATGTGATGAGGTGTGGCATTTGTCGGATATTAATTTCACGCATCAAAATAATTGTTCGGTTAAATACTAAACCTGATGCAGAAAAGCAATCTGTATGTGGTGGAAAGTTTGACGTGTGCCACAAAAAAGCACCTAAATAGGTGCTTTTTTAACACATTGGTCACTTATTGTTCGAGGATGGCCTGTTGGCTATTGTTGCAGTTCCTGCTCGGTGAACAGGTCGGCAAAGAGTGCAGTACTGAGGTAACGTTCGCCAGAAGAAGGCAGGATAACGACGATAGTTTTACCGTCGAACTCTTTTTCTTTGAGCAAATTCAGCGCTGCTGCAACGGCGGCACCGGAAGAAATACCAGCCAGAATACCTTCTTCTTCCATCAAGCGGCGTGCGGTGCTGATCGCTTCTTCGTTCGTGATTTTCTCTACGCGGTCAATCAGTTTCAGATCCAGGTTACCGGGAATGAAGCCTGCGCCGATGCCCTGAATTTTGTGCGGACCTGGTTTCAGCTCTTCGCCTGCCAGCGCTTGAGAGATTACTGGTGAATCGGTAGGTTCAACCGCCACACTGATGATGGCTTTGCCTTTGGTGTTCTTGAGATAGCGGCTCACGCCAGTCAGCGTACCGCCAGTACCGACGCCAGAAATGAAGACATCAACCTGACCGTCAGTATCTTCCCAGATTTCA
This sequence comes from Pectobacterium zantedeschiae, assembly GCF_004137795.1. Classification (GTDB taxonomy): domain Bacteria; phylum Pseudomonadota; class Gammaproteobacteria; order Enterobacterales; family Enterobacteriaceae; genus Pectobacterium; species Pectobacterium zantedeschiae. The sequence continues at coordinate 2,593,803 of NZ_NWTM01000001.1, read as the reverse complement.
GGGCCAGTGGTTTTTTCGTGAATCTCTGGGTTAGCTGGGTTGCTAAACTGCTGCAACAGCAGGTAACGGCTCGGATCGCTAGCGACAATCTCTTCTGCTTTGGCGATAGCACCTTTCATGCCTTTTGCGCCTTCGGTCAGCACCAGGTTAGCACCCAGCGCTTTCAGCAGCTTACGACGTTCGATGCTCATGGTTTCTGGCATGGTGAGCGTGAGCTTGTAACCGCGAGCCGCCGCGACGTAGGCCAGGGCAATCCCTGTGTTTCCGCTGGTAGGTTCAACCAGTTCGATGCCCGGTTTGAGAACGCCACGCTTTTCTGCATCCCAAATCAGGTTGGAACCGATACGACATTTTACGCTGAAGCTGGGGTTGCGGGATTCCACTTTAGCCAGAATGCGTCCGTTGCCGATACGGTTCAGGCGAACCAGCGGCGTATGGCCGATTGTGAAAGAATTGTCTTCGTAGATCTTGCTCATAGCCTGTCCTTATAACTGTATGAAATTTTTGCGAACGTAGAGAGAATACCCGTTCACACTTTTCAGTGAAGTAAAGAATTGCTATATCGTTATGTTCTTAAGAAATATCTTTTCATAACAACAGAAAACACTGGCCGTTATGAGCCAGCGCGCCTGGTCTTTTTATGGCACTTTTTTCGGCAACGTTGCTGACAGATTCCGATAACGATCTACCCATAGCTGTGTTGCGCCACATACTGCGACGGGCATGATGACCAGATTCAAGAAAGGTACCAGCGTAAACAGGCTGACTAATGCGCCAAACTGCATATTGGCGACTTTGTGGCGGCGTAATGCCTGCCGCATCGTTGAAAAGCCTACTTTGTGGTTATCAAAAGGGTAATCACAGTACTGAATCGCCAACATCCACGCGCTGAACAGGAACCACAGAACCGGAGCGACAGTTTGTCCAATGCCGGGGATGAAATAGAGTAGCAATAGCACAATGGCGCGTGGCAAGTAGTATGCCAGCTTTTGAACCTCACGTTTCATGATGCGAGGGACGTCTTTGGCGATACCCAGTATGCCGCTATCCGGCAGCGTTTGGCCGGTTAATTTTGCTTCTAGCTGCTCCGCCAGCAAGCCGTTAAACGGAGCGGCAATAAAATTGGCGATAGTGCTAAATAGGTAGCTGAATACCAGCAGAATGGAGAGTACGGCGAGTGGCCAAATGAGGTAGCTGAGCCATTGAAGCCAGCTTGGGATGTGGCCCATGATCTGGGGAATCCAATCATTCAGCTTGGTGAAAAGCCACCAAAAAGCGCCGCCCATCAGCACGATATTCATGAGTAAAGGAAGAATAACGAAACGCCGGATGCCCGGCAGTGAGATCAGGCGCCATCCGGCAAGAAAATAGTGTATGCCGCTGCGAGCCTGTTCTGCGCTGCCATAAGACGGTTTTTCGAAAGACGATGGTTTTTCTGGAAACATGGTGCCGATATACTCAGTCATTTGTTTGTCAGGGCATCATATCGGGATGATCTTATGCTGACTAGCCCACATTTGGATGAAAAAACAGCAAAAAAGTGCGTTGTATCTATCTTTATTGTCATAAAGTACCGTGCAGGCTTGCACTTGTGTACTCAGGCAAATAGAGTTAGTAGTATAAGTATTTGCCGTGGTGGCAATGTATTGTTAGAACAATTGGGATAGCAATGATGCAGGACTTGCGTCTGATATTAATCGTTGTTGGCGCGATCGCTATAATAGCGCTTTTACTTCACGGCTTGTGGACCAGCCGTAAAGAGCGCTCGTCCCTTTTTCGTGACCGCCCGGTTAAACGTGCAAAGAAAATGCGTGATGAAACGCCGCTTGACGATCTGGATGAAGGCGTTGGCGAAGTTCGCGTGAAAGGCGCTCGGCCACAGCAGAATGAGCCTTCATTTGGCAGCGCTTCGCTTGATAACTCGTCATTCGATAACGCTTCATTTGATAACTACGGTAGTGCGCGTGAAGACGCTCGTTCAGAGGCAAAATCGCCGTTCGAGCACATGTCTCCTATTTCTTCTTACGATCCGTTACTGGATGAAGCTACCCCAGTGGATTCTCCGCGTTCTCAGGTGCGCGGTGATGCCAAACCGCAGGTTGTTGACCCCAGAGAAACGTCTATTTCTGAGCCGAACATTAACGCTTCTCGTGAACCGTCTGCGTATGACGCCACGCCGTCGCAGCCTGTTGCGCATTCGCTGCATGAACGTTCGTTGCATGAAAAAGTTCAGTCAGCACCCGTACAGCCTCAGCAACCCGCTGTACCTGTTGAACCCGTAGCGGCAAAAGAAGCGGTTCTGGTACTGCACGTGGTGGCGCATCAGGGCGGTGTCATCGGCGGTGAATTGCTGCTGCAAAGCCTGCTTCAGGCCGGTTTCCAGTTTGGCGAAATGAATATTTTCCATCGCCATGTGAATCCAGCTGGCGCAGGGCCGGTGTTGTTTAGCCTGGCCAATATGGTTAAACCTGGCTCGTTCAATGTGGACGCGATGGCAGAATTCTCGACGCCTGGCGTGTCCATTTTCATGATGGTGCCGTCTTATGGTGACGCCAGTCAGAACTTTAAACTAATGCTCCAGTCTGCGCAGCGTATAGCTGACGATGTTGGCGGCGTGGTGCAGGATGATGAGCGTCGTATGATGACGCCGCAGAAGGTCGAATCCTACAAAGCCCGCATTCGCGATGTGCTGAAAGCTAACGCCTGATAGCACAATCTATCTATGCGAAAGCATAAAGGCGTATGTGAAAGCAGAAAGTTTGTGAATGTAGTGGGTGAGAGAAGCCTCCGTTAATGGAGGCTTTTTTTATTCTTCGAGCCTACCGTGATTCTTCGAACCGACATTGATATAGAAAGGCAGGAAAAGGTGAAACGTTGTGAGTGAAGCAAAAGGATTAAAACAAGAACTTGGCCTGATTCAAGGCGTTGGGCTGCTTTCTACTTCGCTGTTGGGCACCGGGGTGTTTGCGGTTCCTGCATTGGTCGCACAGCTGGCACAGCAAGACAGCCTGTGGGCGTGGCCGATATTGATCCTGCTTGTTTTTCCTATTGCCATTGGCTTTGCTGCGTTGGGGCAGCATTTTCCTAATGCGGGCGGCGCTGCTCACTTTGTTAACCTGGCCTTTGGACCGCGCATGGCGCGTGTGACTGGCTGGTTATTCCTTTCCGTTATTCCTCTTGGCTTGCCTGCTGCTTTGCAGATCGCCGCGGGGTTCTGGCAGGCGGCATTTGGCTGGAGCGATCTGGGGCTGCTCTGCGTACAACTGCTGACGCTAGGTGGCATCTGGCTTCTTGGTCTGCGCAGTGCAGGATCCAGCGCCAATATTCAGATCGTCATTGCGATGTTGGTTGTAGGATTGGTTGCCGCAATCTGGTGGCAGGGCGATATCACGCCCGCGCATATCCCCTGGCCGTCGGTGAGTGAACTGTCATGGCTTAACACCTTCGGCGCGCTGGCTGTCATGTTCTGGTGTTTCGTTGGCCTTGAAGCGTTTGCTCACATGGCGACGGAATTTCGGGTACCGGAGCGGGATTTTCCACGGGCTTTACTCATCGGCATGCTGGTTGCTGGCGCGGTTTATTGGGGATGCACGGTAGCGGTATTGCATTTTAAAGCTTACGGTGAGGGAATGGCCGCAACGGCGTCATTGCCGGGGATCGTCGTGCAGCTGTTTGGCCAGCACGCTTTGTGGATTGCCTGCTTTGTTGGATATCTGGCCTGTTTTGCCAGCGTGAATATCTACACGCAGGGTTTCGCCCGTTTAGTCTGGTCGCAGGCACCGAAAGGCAGTGCGTTGGCTAAGTTGTCTGTAGGGCAGACTCCGGTTAATGCACTGTCGATGGTTGTTGCCTGCTGTTTGGTGTGCTGCCTGTTGATTTACTGGCTCAGGCTACCGTTGGACATGCTGATTGTGTACGCGAACGGCATCTTTGTGCTGATTTATTTGCTGTGTATGCTGGCAGGGTGGCGTTTGCTGAAAGGGCGCGCCAGAGTGATGGCGGCAATTGGGGGCATGCTCTGCTGTGCGCTATTGCTGATGATCGGCTGGAAATCTCTGTACGCATTAATCATGCTGGCTGTGCTATGGCTGTTCCTGCCGCGTAGGTCGGTTGAACTGGTTTCCCACTGATCGGACGATCGCCGCTGTTGCGGTGTAGAGAATCGAGCAACGCCCTGAGTAGGGCGTTGCATCGCGATGATGATTAGTCGTTTTCCGGTGCTACGGCTGGTTTTTCTTCCACAGACAGTTTCGCTTCCAGCTCGGTCAGGCGCTGTTCCAGACGCGCAATCTTCTCGCGCGTGCGGAGCAAAACCTGCGTCTGAATATCGAACTCTTCACGGTTTACCAAATCCAGTCGGGTCAGCTGTGCTTGCAAGACCTGACGAATCTTTTTCTCCACATCATCACCCAATTCCCGGATACCTTTTGGCATAGATTCATGCACTTGACGGGCGATTTGCTCAATCTTCTTTGGGTCAATCATGTCGCTTTCCTGATTAGGTTATGTAAGTAAATACTATAGCAAGAGCAAGTGTAATGCCTATAAACGAAATCCGACATCTGCTTTGCACATATTCAGCATAATTTTACTGTAATCCAGCATTCGTTTTGCCCTATTTCCTGTGGCGGATCAATTGCCCTGTCGAGGTATTAGCGTTATAGTAAACGCGCTTATTCTCAGGGCGGGGTGTAATTCCCCACCGGCGGTAAACCAGTGAACGTATGAACGAATAAGGTTCTGCGCACTGGAAGCCCGCGAGCGCTCACGCTGTGTTTTCCGGTATTTATTGTCGGTTTCCGCAACGTGAGGTCAGCAGACCCGGTGTAATTCCGGGGCCGACGGTTAAAGTCCGGATGGGAGAGAGTAACGGTATCTGTCGGGTTATGTGCCCGCTCGCGTTATTTTGTTAACCATTGCTATGCAACCAGTAGTGTGGTTACTCCTCAAGCTCGCCCTGATTCTGGTAATCCATAATAACATTGAGGTTTTTTACCATGAATCAGACATTACTTTCTGAATTTGGCAATCCTACCGAACGCGTAGAACGCGCACTTGATGCATTGCGTCATGGCCGCGGCGTGCTGGTACTGGATGATGAAGATCGTGAAAACGAAGGTGACATGATCTTTTCCGCTGAAAATATGACCGTTGAACAAATGGCGCTGACGATTCGTCACGGCAGTGGCATTGTGTGCCTGTGCCTGACCGAAGAGCGTCGCCAGCAACTGGAATTGCCGATGATGGTGGAGAAGAACTCCAGCCATTATCAAACGGCGTTCACGGTGACGATCGAAGCCGCTGAAGGCGTGACGACAGGTGTTTCTGCATCAGACCGCTTGACCACCATTCGTGCTGCGATTGCGGATAATGCCAAGCCGAGCGATCTGAATCGTCCAGGCCATGTATTCCCGTTGCGCGCCCAGGCTGGTGGTGTATTAACACGCGGTGGTCACACTGAAGCGACGGTGGATCTGATGACGCTGGCGGGCTTGAAGCCGTCTGGTGTTCTGTGTGAATTGACGAACGATGATGGCTCAATGGCGCACGCGCCGGAAGTGATCGTGTTTGCCAGACAGCATGATATGCCGGTGCTGACGATTGAAGATTTGGTGGCTTACCGCGTTGCGGCAGAGCGCAAAGCCAGCTGATATCACACAGATAGAGAATGAAAAGGGCCGATTAATCGGCCCTTTTCTATTTTACCGCTTAGGATTTTTAACGGTTGATCCCTATTTAGGATTTTCTTGCCAGCAGCGTAGCGAAACGCAGCTTGATGCGATTACCCTGTGCATCCGTTTTGTGTAATTCACCCATGTCCTCGTTATATTTGAGGATCTCCCAATCGGCATAATAGTTTTTCAGTTCGTCTTCTTTAAAGGTAAACGAGAAGGGCATTGGGCACGGGCAATCTTCCGTCGACATTGCCGCGATAATCAGGTTGTAGCCACCGTTCACGGTGCTGCCCTGCATATTGCTGATGATATGTGGAATACGGTCACGTTCCAGAAACATCAGTACGACGGTTGAGAGGATGAAATCGTATTGCTCTTTGATTTCCGCCAGATTGATGTTGTAAACGCCCGCCCGGATGTTTTCCAGCGCTTCGCTTTTGATGATGTTATTGAGCGAATCAATACTTTGCTCGTGTTTATCACAAGCAGTCACGTCAAACCCGCGCAGGTTCAGATACAGCGAGTTGCGCCCGCCGCCGCAGCCCAAATCCAGTGCTTTACCCGGTTTAATGTGCTGCACTGCGTTGATCACTTCGGAGTGGGTTCGCGTCAGACCGTATTTTTTATGGTAGAAATCTTCCGCCGAACAGAAAAAGCTAAGCTGACATTCCAGGTCGTCAGAGAATGAGACGATACGGTGCCATGCCTGTGGTTCCACAAACGGCGGCTGGTTCTGTTCGGAGAAATGGAACGTCTCCAGCGTATCGCCACCCTCGGTCAGCATGGAAAAGGTCATTTCCCCTTTCAACACGGTCAGTTTTGCCCAGGAGCCTTCTTGTGTGTTGTGCTTTTCCTGAAACGCGGCAGGCAGCGTCTGGCTGTTCCACTGTGGCATCTTCTTATAACAAATGAGATCTTGCATCGTTACCTCGGTCTGTAAATTCTACACTCTATGGCCGTATTCTATTAATCCGCATGCGGTCTGACCAGAAATATGTATTTTAAATGCATTATTTGTTTTTCCGTATCAAACGGTGGCAGAAAGCTGCCGTAGCAGAGGAAATGCCTCTTTCATTCGCTCACCGCCGACCACAAAGGCACACAGCTTTTGCTGACTATCCAGCGCTTTGGCTACCATGCCCTGATCGTTCCATTCCTGCTGCCAGTGCAAATCCCTGCTGGTGGTATCACCTGCCATCTGTAACGGAAACAGTGGCGTTTTGATTTTAACCAGCATCGGCGGCAGCGTCAGCGCTTCACTGGCTCCCAGCAGATTTTTCGCCAGTGTAATCGCGCTGAGCTGAATGGGTTGCAGGAAAGGCAGAATCTTACCGCCAATTTCCGCGCAGTCGCCCAACGCATAAATCTGCGGATCGGTGGTTTGTAGCTGCGCATTAGTCAGGATGCCTTTTCGCACGGCTAAATTTGCTGCTGTTGCCAGTTGCGTATTGGCATGCAAACCGACGGCGGAGATGATGTCGTCCACTTCGACAGTTCGCCCATCGGTAAACATAGCCTGCACACCGGTTTCAGTTTTCTCCAACTGCTGCACGGTTGTGTTTAGCCGCAGCGAAACGCCCTGTTGTGTCAGTGTGAATTGCAGGCGCGCACTGACTTCAGGCGGCATCAGCGCAGGCAGAATGCTGCCGGCGCAGTCAACTAGCGTGACCTGTTTTCCGGCGCGACCCAAATCCATCGCCAGTTCGGTACCGATGAGTCCGGCACCGAGCACCAGCACGCGTTTGGCCTGCCAGAGTCGGGATTCGTGGGCGCGGTATTCCTGCTGACTATTGAGCGTCAGCATGTGTTCGCGCCCTGGAATCGGTGGCACGATTGCGCTGGCACCTGTCGCGAACACCAGCTTGTGGTAATCGTAACGATCCGCTCCGCAGGCAACCTGTTGTGCGTTGCGGTCAATAGCGGTAACACGCGTATTGGCCAGCAGCGTAATACGGTTTTCCTCGGCAAACGCGGTTGCCTGCATTTTGGTCAGCTCGTCGGCGCGCTGTTGCTGACTCATCACATGGCTTAAATCCGGCTTGTTGTACTCATCGCCGCTGTCGGCGGTGATCAGGCGGATAGGGCTGTGGGCATCCAACTTGCGTAGCTGTCGGATGAGCTGGCGGGCGGAAAAGCCCGCGCCAATAATCACGATATCTTTCATCATCCCTTCCTTAGCGAACCGGATTGAAAACGTCTTTACCCAGCCCGCATTCTGGACAGAGGAAGCTGTCGGGTACATCCGACCACATGGTGCCAGGTGTGACGTCCTGCATGGGTTCGCCAAGTGCCGGATCGTAGATCCACTGACAAACGCTGCATTGCATACAGCCGCTTTCTGACTGTGCTGCTGGCTTTGCTGTTGACTGTGGCGCTGCGACGTCATGACATCCACAATCGCTTACGGATTGAGATGCAGCGGTAACTGGCGGTACGGCGGCGGTCGGTTTCACTGGCGAGATGACGCGACGGGCAGGCGTATCATCCAGTGGATGCAGCGCCCACTGGCGGGCAATTTCTCGGCCGTGCTCGCGGCAAATTTCCAGCGCCGAACCGTCAGGACGCCATTTAGTTTTCAGCGCCAGCGTGGTTTCAAAACCGGCGTCCATCAGGCGAGTTTGAATACGGTCTACTGCACCGCCGTTCCAGCCGTAGCTGCCGAATGCCGAGGCTTTTTTGTTCTGGAAACGCAGGCCGGTGATCTCTTCCAGCATGGCCGCGACTTTCGGCATCATCACGTTATTCATGGTGGATGAACCGACCAACACGCCCTTCGAGCGGAAGACCTGAGTCAGGATTTCGTTCTTGTCGTGGCGGGCGACGTTATATATTTTCACCGCGACGCCTGGATCGACATCGTTAATGCCTTGCGCAATGGCGTCAGCCATCATGCGGGTGTTATTCGACATGGTGTCGTAAAACAGCGTGATGCGATCTTCCTGATAGCTGTCAGCCCACTTCAGATACAGGTGGATAATCTGGGCAGGATCGTCACGCCACACGACACCGTGCGAGGTGGCGACCATCGACAGCGGCAGATTGAAGCCGAGCACTTCGTGGATCTTGGCGGTCACCAAACGGCTGAACGGCGTCAGGATATTGGCGAAATAGCGCTGGCACTGTTCGAACAGCTCAGTTTGGTCCACCTCGTCATTAAACAGGTGTTCATCGCAGTAGTGCTGACCGAACGCATCGTTACTGAACAGTACGGCATCTTCGGTCATGTAGGTCATCATACTGTCCGGCCAGTGCAGCATCGGCGTTTCGATAAAGATCAGCTGCTTGCCGTTGCCGATATCCAGCGTGTCGCCGGTTTTGACAGTGTGGAAATTCCACTCAGGATGATGGTGATGACCGGTAATGGAATCGATCGCATTGTGGGTACAGTAAATCGGCGTGTTGGGAATACGCGCCATCAGCTCGCTTAACGCCCCGGCGTGATCCTCTTCGGCATGGTTGATCACGATATAATCAATCGTGTTCAGATCCACTTCAGCCATGAGATTCTGGACAAAGTCGCGGCTGAATTTATGATCGACAGTATCGATCAGCACGGTTTTCTCCTCGCGGATCAGGTAGCTGTTGTAGCTACTGCCTTGCAGCGTTTTGTATTCTGTGCCGTGAAAATCACGGACTTCCCAATCGCGTTGTCCAACCCAGTGGATGTTGTTCTTTACGTGAATTGTCATGTTCTGAAACCTCAATAATTATATGCGGGGAAATATGCTGTAGAGAGATAGCAGGAAGCGTGCCATTTTTTAATATGTTGATTTTTATGTATTTAATAAATATTTGTTGTCATAATGACACGGATTATATATTGTCTTAATGACACAAGTTCTGTCATTAGGACACACCATGACGCTTTCTATTAACGCCCTTGCCCGCATTGCTATCGAGCTGCAAATGGGGCTATCAAATCAGGATCGTTTTCAGCGCTTGATTAACAGCCTGCGCCAACTGCTGCGCTGTGATGCGTCGGCGTTGCTGCGTTATGAAAATCAGCTGTTCCGTCCGTTGGCGATTGACGGCCTGGCACCGGATGTACTGGGGCGACGCTTTCGTTTGTCCGATCATCCTCGTCTAGAGGCGATTGCCCGTGCGGGTGATGTGGTGCGCTTTCCGGCGGACAGCCAGCTTCCCGATCCGTATGACGGCCTGATCCCAAGCCAGGAAGATCTTAAAGTGCATGCCTGCGTTGGCCTGCCGCTGTTTGCCAATCAGAACCTGATTGGGGCGCTGACCGTAGACGGTATGGATCCGTGTCAGTTCGACCATTTTAGCGATGAGGAACTGCGGCTGGTGGGGGCGATGGCGGCAGCGGCGCTGAGTAATGCGCTGCTGATGGAGCGTCTTGAGCGGCAGTTGCCCGCGCCAGTGCATGCCGAAAGTCCGGCCGCGGAAAGTGTGGAGGAAATGGTTGGATTATCGGAACCGATGCAGCGGTTGAAGAAAGAGGTTGATATCGTTGCGGGTTCCGAGCTGAACGTATTGATTATGGGAGAAACTGGCGTCGGTAAAGAGCTGGTGGCACGGGCGATTCATCGCGGTTCCAGTCGTGCAAATCATCCTCTGGTGTACCTGAACTGCGCCGCGCTACCGGAATCGGTGGCGGAAAGCGAATTGTTTGGCCATGTGAAAGGGGCATTTACCGGTGCGATTCATCATCGAACCGGCAAGTTTGAAATGGCCGACAACGGTACGCTGTTTCTGGATGAGATTGGCGAGTTGTCGCTGACGCTACAGGCGAAGCTGTTGCGCGTATTGCAGTATGGCGATCTACAGCGCGTCGGGGATGACAGTAGCCTGAAAGTGAATGTGCGTGTGTTGGCCGCGACCAATCGCGACCTGCGGCAGGCGGTACTGGATGGCGTATTTCGTGCCGATTTATTCCACCGCTTGAGCGTGTTTCCGCTGTCTGTTCCGCCGCTGCGCGAACGTCGTCAGGATGTGGCACTGCTGGCGGGTTTCTTCTGTGAACGCAGCCGCGTGCAGTTGGGGCTGGCACGTTTGGCGCTAACCGCGGAAGCAGGGGCGTTACTGGAACAATACGACTGGCCGGGGAATGTGCGCGAACTGGAGCATGCTATTTACCGCGCCACCGTGCTGGCGCGTGCCGGACAAGAATCGGGCGAGGTGCTTTTAGGCCCAGAGCATTTTAATCTCGAACTTCCCTCCCAACCGGTCCATTCCAGAGCAGGACCGTCAAATGCTATTGAGACCGTGCCCGCTTATTTCATCAGCGGCGGCCTGCGAGAGGCAACAGATGACTATCAGCGGCGGGTTATCCAACACACGCTGGCACGGCATGAGGGCAACTGGTCATCCTGCGCGCGAGAATTGGAAATGGACAGCGGCAACCTGCACCGTCTGGCGAAGCGACTGGGCATCAAATAAAAAACGCCCCGATAGTCGGGGCGTTGCAGACTGTTGACAAACCTATTTCCCGCTCGGCTGGCGTTAGCGGCTAACCTCTAATCACAGCAGAAGTGAGTCAACCGCATTTCACGCATTTGGCGCTCTGAATCACCTGGAAGAAATCGTTGCCTTTATCGTCGACCAGAATAAAGGCCGGGAAATCTTCGACTTCGATTTTCCAGATAGCTTCCATACCCAGTTCAGGGTACTCGACGCAGGTTAGACTCTTGATGCTGTTTTGCGCCAGAATTGCTGCCGGGCCGCCGATGCTGCCGAGGTAGAAGCCGCCGTGTTTATGGCATGCGTCGGTGACCTGCTGGCTGCGGTTGCCTTTTGCCAGCATGATCATGCTGCCGCCGTTGGCTTGCAGCAAATCGACATAAGAATCCATGCGGCCTGCGGTGGTTGGGCCTAATGAACCAGACGGGTAGCCTTCCGGTGTTTTTGCCGGGCCTGCGTAGTAGATCGGGTGATCTTTAATGTACTGCGGCAGACCTTCACCGTTATCCAAACGCTCTTTCAGCTTGGCATGAGCAATATCACGACCCACGATGATGGTACCGGTCAGGGAAAGGCGAGTGGATACCGGATACTGCGACAGCGTCTTCAGGATCTCGGCCATCGGACGGTTCAGGTCGATTTTAACCGCATCGCCTTCGCCCGTTTCACGCAGGTGCTCAGGGATATATTTGCCGGGGTTTTGTTCTAACTGCTCCAGCCAGACGCCCTTGCGGTTGATCTTGCCTTTGATGTTGCGGTCAGCGGAACAGGACACGCCCATACCGACCGGACAAGATGCGCCGTGGCGCGGCAGACGGATAATCCGTACATCGTGCGCAAAATATTTACCGCCGAACTGCGCGCCCAGACCCAGATCGCGTGCCGCTTCCAGAATCTCTTGCTCCAGTGCGACATCGCGAAACGCCTGACCGTGCTCGTTGCCTTCGGTTGGCAGTTCGTCATAGTACTTGGTTGAGGCTAGCTTAACGGTTTTCAGCGTGGTTTCTGCCGAGGTGCCGCCAATCACAAACGCGATGTGGTAAGGCGGACAGGCCGCGGTGCCCAGTGAACGCATTTTCTCGATCAGGAAGCTTTTTAGCTTACCCGGTGTCAGCAGCGCTTTGGTCTCCTGATACAGATAGGTTTTGTTGGCTGAACCGCCGCCTTTGGTGACGAACAGGAATTTATAGTCTTCGCCCTCGGTGCTGTAGAGGTCAATTTGCGCAGGCAGGTTGGTGCCAGTGTTGACCTCTTTGTACATATCCAGCGCGGCGTTCTGCGAGTAGCGCAGGTTATCTTCAATGAATGTGTTGTACACACCCCGCGACAGCGCTTCGGCATCGTTACTGCCGGTCCAGACATTCTGGCCTTTTTTACCAACGATAATCGCGGTACCGGTATCCTGACAGGTCGGCAGAATGCCCTTGGCGGAAATTTCTGAGTTGCGCAGGAATTGCAGAGCAACATATTTATCGTTTTCGCTGGCTTCCGGGTCGTGGAGAATATCGGCAACTTGCTGCTGGTGAGCAGGGCGTAGCATGAAAGAGGCATCGTGGAAGGCTTGTTGTGCCAGAAGGGTCAATGCTGCTGGCTCGACTTTCAGGATATCCTTGCCTTCAAATTGTGCGACAGAAACAAAGTCGCTGCTCAGCAGGCGATATTCGGTGTCATCTTTACTGAGTGGAAAAGGATCTTGGTAATAGAAGGGTTTATTCGACATTTTTTTCTCACTTGCAATTGCATTAATTAGTAAATTCCGACCTTTATAGGATTCAACGTCTTATTATTAAGGTAAGGCGTATTACCGCAGCACCACAGGGATGTCTCGAATACAAAAGTAGTAATCCCTATAATAGTATGGTTTTTTGTCGGGAAGTACTACTTTGGTACATCACAATAATAATCATGATGTGCATTATTTTTCCCTGTGGCAGACGAGAGAAGCCGCGGTGCGGCACTGATTTTCCGTGTGCAGGCTACAAAGGAAAATACGCACGGGTTCGCGTGGAAATATTCCTCTTTTAATTGGCTTAATTAAGTAAAGTAAACGGTGAAATTAAAAACAATAACCATTCCATCTTTAATGTTATTCGTTAACGATATAAAGGAATCGTTATTGGCTTTTTTATCGTTTCACGAAAAAGCAGATTCATCACATAAGCCACAGTGCTGTGGCCGATGTGATTACTGATGTGATTTTGCCAGCGTTATGGCTGCGCTGATGGCAGCGCGTGCCTGTGGGCTGTTTTTCCAGCAGGTTGAGCCTGTCAGTACGGCGGCGTTCGCGACAATATCGCTGACATTTGCCCCGCTCAATTGCGCCAGTGTGGTGAAGCCCATTTGTTCCAGACGGGTGACCACGGCAGGGCCAACGCCTTTTACTGCGAGCAGCACCTCACGTTCCTGTGGGGAAAAAGTCATGGTTGCTCCATAGGTGAATCAGTTAGTGTCCCCAGAGTGTAGCGTACTCTCTTGCTGGGCAAGGAGATTGTCGATCATCCACAGCCCAGCAGGGCCGGGTGGATGGGGTTTGGACCAGACAACGTCTACATCAATCCACTGTGGCCAGCCCGCCACAGGCAACTCCACCAGCTTCTGTCGGTCGTATTGCGCCACCAGCCAGCGCGGAAGCATGCTCCAGCCGTGCCCCTGCTGTGCCATTTCCAGCAGCATAAGGTAGGACGGCGCAGACCAAACGATCCCTTCCGGTTGCAGCCGATCGCTGCGTTTATAGGTATTGAGATAGAGCTGACGGACGGTTGCCAGTTGGCTGCGCGTTACGGCTTTTTCAGCGGCTAGCGGGTGAGCTGCCGACACGAAAATGGCCATTTCAGTCTTGATCTGCAAACGTGCAGCGGCTACATCGGGCGGATAATCCGTTTGGGCGCGTACTAGCCCAACATGCGCACGGTCCATTTGCAGCAGATCGATAACGTCGTCGCCTTCCGCAAGCAGACATTCAAATTCAATATCGGGAAAGTGCTGGGCGAAACGCTGGAGTACAGGTTCATAGTGAGTCGCTTGCCAGATGTCGGACAGCATAAACGTCAGACGAGGTTCGATATGGTCAGCCAGACGGATCGCCAGCTCATCCAGTTCTTCGCTGGCGGATAAGATGGCCTGTACGTGAGAAAGCACTTTTCTGCCCGCCAGTGTCAGAACGGGCTGATGGCCAGATCGATCAAATAGCGTCAGCCCAAGATCGGCTTCCAGATTGGCAATGGCGGCGCTGATGGTGGACTGGCTTTTATGCAATCGCCGGGCAGCGGCGGAAAACGAGCCCGCATCAACGGTGGTTACAAACGCCAGTAAGGATTCTGGTGAATAACGCATCTTTATCTATACCCTAAATAATTCGAGTTTCAGGACAAATCTGCCAGAAGCACATTTGAACGCTGATTGCAGCGGCCCCAACGGGGCGAGGTCCACGTGAGTGGGCCGAGTAGTAAAGCCAACGCGCATGCAACTTGACGCATGACGACTATATCGCTTTTATCGATGGAATCTAACTGTACTCTACCATCTTATGCGATGAAAATAAGGGCGTAATACGATGCCATCCATGGTCATGGCTAAAATTGACCAGTAACGTGCAATAAATAAAAGTGAATGTGCTATGCAGAACAAAACCAGCAAAACCTTACGTGAACGTCTTTGCCATGCGGTGGGCTTTGAACTGATCGCGTTGTCGATCTGTGCACCTGCGGGTGCCTGGCTGCTGAATAAGCCACTTTTCGATATGGGCGCACTGGCCATTATGTTGTCCAGCGTCGCGATGATCTGGAATATGATCTATAACTCGATATTCGATCGCTTATGGCCCGCGGATCGCGTTAAGCGTCGGCTGCCGATCCGTGTTGCTCACGCGCTGGGGTTTGAAGGTGGCTTTATCCTCATTGGCTTGCCGCTGGCGGCGTGGATGCTGAACGTCACGCTGTGGCAGGCGCTGATGGTGGAGATCGGCTTCTTCTTGTTCTTCCTGCCGTATACCGTGCTGTATAACTGGGCTTATGACACGTTACGGGAACGCATTGTGAACCGCCGTCGCCATGTTCGTCAGGTTTCGGCCAGCTCCCGTTCACGCTAACCCTGCGCTTTACCGGTGTGTCAGCTTGAAGCTCTGATACGCCGGTAGTTCAAGCGATCGCCATAAATACCATGATGCCACCGTGCGGTAAGGCTGACAGGGCAGGCTGAGTGCCTGCAATTCACGTGGCTTCGGCATATCCGGTAAATCATAGACGTAGCGTAATCCCTGACGAATTCCCAAATCGTCAAGCGGCATGATGTCGGTGCGTTCCAGCGAATAAATCAAAAACATTTCTACCGTCCAGCGCCCGATCCCCTTTATCGAGGTGAGCTGCTGAATGAGCGTGTCATCGTCCATGTTTGCAGCTTGCTCGAGGCTGGGCACCAGCCCACTGACGGCGCCTTGCGCGATAGCGTGTAGCGTATCCGCTTTGCGGGCGGAAAAACCGCACTGCCGCAGCGTGTCGGTGGAACAGGCCAGCATCTGCTCCGGGTTGGGAAAGGCATCGTCATGCACCCGCAGGAGTTTCGCGACCATTGCGTCTCCTGCTCGCGTCGTCAATTGCTGATAGGCAACGGCACGCATCAGCGCCTCATAGGGTTCCCTGTGAGGCGCAGTTTGATGGCGACAATCGCCAATTTGTTCGATCAGGCTGGCCCAACGCGCATTGATAGCGCTGAGGTGGGTTTTGGCCTGCTGTGTGAAATCCAACGGCGGATGGGATGGCATAAACGGCTTCCGTGATGAGAATGCAAGGGCAGAAAATGAGCATAGGAGATTGCCGCATGGCACGCCATGCGGAAAGGACTATTCGCATGAAAAAGAAAATTCGAATGAAAAAGCAAGAGTTGAACGTGTGTGTAAGGTGCCTTCGGTTTAGCGTTAGCACATGGCGTGACTTTCAGTAATAGTAAGATTGGCAGCAATGCTGAGATTGGAATGAGGTGCATATGATACGTAACGACACGATGCGTAACGATACAATGCTTAGTGATACGCCGTTTCAGGATGCCGACTCGCGCTGGCAGGCGGTAGTAACGCGCGATAAAGCGGCTGATGGCTGCTTTATTTATGCGGTGAAGACGACGGGCGTTTATTGTGTGCCCTCCTGTGCCTCACGTCAGCCCCAGCGTGAAAATGTGGTGTTTTTCGCGACGGCTAATGAGGCTCAGGCGGCAGGTTTCCGTCCGTGTAAACGGTGTCGTCAGGGAGCACTGTCGCGGCAGGAACAACAAGCACAGCAGATTGCCCAAGCCTGCCGAATGATTGAGCAGTCGGAGCATCAGCCAACGCTGGCGATGCTGGCTCAAGCGGTAGGGATGAGCACTTTCCATTTTCATCGCGTGTTCAAAACCACAACGGGCCTGACGCCAAAACAGTATGCTAATGCCCATCGTCATCGGCAGTTACGTGAACACTTAGCAGATAATGAAGAGGTGACTGCGGCGATTATCGCGGCGGGCTATGACGCTAGCGGTCGCTTTTATGCTGAAGCCGGTACGCATTTAGGAATGACGCCGACGGCATTTCAGAACAAAGGAAAGGGGATGACGGTCCACTTTGCTATTGGCAGTTGCTCACTTGGCGAGGTGCTGGTGGCGGAGAGCGAGAAAGGGATTTGCGCGATCCTGTTGGGAGACGACCCTGACGTTCTGCTCAACTCGCTTCAGACGATGTTTGCCAACGCACAGTTAATCGGTGGCGATGCGGTGTTTGAGCAACGGATGGCGCAGGTCGTCGGGTTTGTCGACGATCCGTCCATTGGATTGACGCTGCCGCTCGATATTCGCGGCACCGCATTCCAGCAGCGTGTCTGGCAGGCGCTGCGGGCCATTCCGGCAGGAGAAACGCTGAGCTATCGTGAGGTTGCCGAGCGAATCGGATCGCCCGCTGCCGTGCGCGCTGTCGCAGGTGCCTGTGCGGCAAACCGACTGGCAGTTGCGATTCCTTGTCATCGCGTAGTGCGACATGATGGGGCGCTGTCAGGTTATCGCTGGGGCGTTGTGCGCAAACGTGCGCTGCTAGAGAAAGAGCAAGTGGAGAAAGAACAGGTCGTGCATCAGCCAGAGGAATCGTCGCCGTGAATTTTGATTTATTTGCCGATGAAGCACCGCGTTGCTGGACGGAAATACTGGCACCGGGGGCGGTCATCCTGCGTGGTCGCGCTTATGACGACGCGCCAGCATTGCTTGCGGCGCTGCAAACCGTCATTGCGCGCGCGCCTCTGCGTAATATGGTCACGCCGGGTGGCTTTGTGATGTCGGTGGCGATGAGCAACTGTGGTCGGCTCGGCTGGGTAACGGATGAACAGGGTTATCGTTACACCTCACAGGATCCGATGAGTGGAGAAGCGTGGCCAGCTATGCCGGAGGCCTTTTTCCAACTGGCGAAGCAGGCGGCGAGCGACGCCGGTTTTGCTGATTTCGAACCGGATGCCTGCCTGATCAACCGCTATGATGTCGGCACGCGCATGTCTCTGCATCAGGATAAAAATGAACGGGATTTTCGCCAGCCTATCGTGTCTGTCTCGCTGGGGCTTAGCGCGACGTTCCTGTTTGGCGGTATGGCACGTAGCGATAAAGCGCAGCGCGTTCCGCTGACACATGGCGATGTGGTGGTCTGGGGCGGTGAATCGCGACTCTATTTCCACGGTATTCTGCCGCTGAAAAATGGCACCGTACCGCAAGGGATGCTTGATGAATGCCGTTTTAATCTGACGTTTCGTAAAGCCGGATAGGGAAACCACAGGGATGCTTCCCCCGTGGTCGCCCCGAGTATCTCGATACTCAAACGAATGTCAGTAGACTTAAGGGACGCGCTTATTTCTTGCTGAACTTCATATAATCAAGGGCGCTTTCTGCTGCAATTCGACCTGAGTTGAGCGCAAAGCCAAACGTGCCTCCGCCTAGCAGCAGGTCATAGGTGTCGCCATACATGCCAGCGGCATCATTACCTGTGACGTACAGACCCGGAATGACCTCGCCGGATTTATCTATCGCCTGCATTTTCTCGTCAATCTTCACGCCACCTAACGTGCCCAGTGCAGCAGGCTGCATTCTCACCGCATAGAACGGGCCGGTTTTTATCGGGCGCAGGTAATCCATGTTTTTGTTGAACACCTCATCCCGTTTTTGCGTCGCAAATTTGTTGTTTTCCTCCAGCGTATTCTTCAGCACGCTGGCATCAACGCCCATCTCTTTCGCTAGCCCGTCAACGGTAGCGGACTTGAAGACGAAACCGCGATTTTTCTGACTTTCCTTCGTAAATTCGCTATCGAATTTTGTCAGCTTGGTATTGGCGATCACCCATTCGCCAATCGGCACATCAATGCCGTCTTCGACGTAATGCTTACGGGACGTTTCGTCAAAAATGGAGTACATGATGCCACCCGCTTTTGACAGTGCGTTACCAGAGTGTGGCCAGATGATGACGTTGGATTCATCGGTAAAGCGTCGGCCATGCTGGTCAACCCACAGATAGGGCTGACGTGCAGCGGCCAGTAGGTGAGAGTTAGGCGCGTAGTCTGGCAGACCGGGGCGATAGGCTTGCAGCAGCCCCAGACCGTCCGGTTTGGCACCGGCTTTCCATGCCATATTAATCCCGTCGCCGTCCTTACCGACGTTACCAACCATTATGGTATCGGGGAAGGCTGCGTATTTTTGCAGCATCTCTTTATTGTTGGCATAGCCGCCAGTGGCGATGATGACGGCTTTGGCGTCGATCTGGAAGGTATTGCCGTCGCTATCTTGTGCGATGACGCCTGTTACTTTGCCATCTTTCACAACCAGTTCTTTACCCGCCGTTTTCACCAGCGTGGTGACATCCATACTTTTAAACTGTTCGTGGAATGTCTTGATCAGGTGGCGTCCGTGGCCGGGGCCGTCGATCACATGCCAGGTCAACATACCGCCGGGGCCGCCGGGCCCGATGTATTCAAACTTGATACCTTTCGATTTCACCCACTCAATCGTGTCCGCCGAGCGGTTGACGAAGGCGCGAACCACGAAGGGATTGGCCATCCAGTGGCTGTAATCCATGATGGTTTTAAACGCCATATCTGGCGTCACTATAATCCCCTGGCGTTTCTGCATGCTGCTGTTGGCGGCGAAGATGCCTTCGGCAAAGTTGCCCGTGCCACCGACAATCGGCTGTTTTTCCAGTAAGACGATTTTCGCCCCTTTTTCTGCGGAGGCCATCGTTGCCGAGGTGCCCGCCGCGCCTGCACCGATAATAACGATATCGGCACTTTTCGGAATTTCCGGCTTTGCTGCGTCCGCCGCCTGTGCGGTAGACCAGCTCATCATTGAGAGACAGAGCGTCGTGAGTACACTTTTTCTGAAGCGTTTCATGATGTTTTCCTTGATGTTATTAAGAGTCTTACAACACGGTATTACTTCGCCTTAGCCTGTGAGTACGCGTCTTCCGCCGCTTCTTGTACCGCGCCACTGGTCATCGTGGCACCTGACACGCCATCAACCTGTATGCTCTGTTTTTCGGTCATGGCTTTTGCGAGTTCGATTGCGGCTTCCCCGCCGACTTCGGGTGTCTCTTCCGGGGCATCAATTGTCGATTTGAGGACTTTTCCCTGCGCATCGATATCAAGCGTGACGGTGACATCGCCGCCGATACCCTGTCTGGCGGCGGAATAGGTACCCGCTTTAAAATTCCCCTCCTGTGCGGCTGCTGTTCCCATTGTGAATAACAAGCAAAGTGGAAGGATTCCTGAGCATATTTTCATATCAATAATTCCATCAGTTTTTGAATGAATACGGCGAATAATCCGTTATCTCCCATGAATAAAGTGATAACCGTCGTCGTTATTGAGAGGCCTGAATATCAGGCAGCAAATCGGTAAGCCAATGCCGAGTAATAAAAACAACAGACTGAAAGGGTTAAGATTGAAGATGATTTCTAACTGAGAGAGAAAGCGTAATAGTGGAAATGTCAGCGTCATACTGAGCATGACGGAAAGCAGTTGGCTAATGGTTAACAGGTTATTACCGCTGTGATAAGTGCTGTTATTCAGATTACTGAATGCCAGTGTGCTTTCTGCGGAATATAAGGTTGAAATCAGCACGCCTAATAGCATGGCGATAATACCGATGAGGTGCGTCGAACGCTCTTGCACGGCGACACTCAAGGCAAGGACACACAGCGACGTTACGCTGGTCGTCAGCATCAACAGTCGGCGGTAGCCAATGCGTTTGACCAGTGGCTCGAACAGCAGCTTTGACAACAGTGCTCCGCTGGAAAAGAGTAGTAGAATCAGGCTGGTTTCCGCCGGCTTACAGGCCAGCGTAGTTTGCAGCATAAGTGAGAGCACAACGGGTATTGATGCCAGTAGTGTTCGCGTCACGATGCCGCCAATAACGCCGACAGAAAAGGTTCTGATGCCAAACAGGGCAAGCGGGAATAATGCTGTTTCTGCAATCAAATGTTGTCGGTAGTAAAGAAAAACCAAACCCAATGTGCTGCAAAACAGGAATAACATGACGAACGTTGGTAATATATTTTTCGTGGCGGTGGTTAGCATGAAAGCGATAAGAAATAACATCAAGATGGGAAAGGCGGCTTCATACGCACCTGTGCGTGGCGTCTCTTTAATTGTCACAACCGGAATATATTTGCTTGCCAGAAAAAAGCAGGCTAAAGCCAGCGGAATATTAACGAAGAAAATAGCCTGCCAGGATAGAAAATTAACCAAAAGATTACCGAGTACGGGGCCGATCATCGTGCCGAGTAATCCCAATAAGGTCACCCGATTAAGAAAGCGTAATTTCAGATTTTGCGGCGTGGTACGCAATATCACGGTTCTGATGATGGGCAGCATGAGCGCACCGCCGATGCCTTGAATAAAGCGGTAAACGCCTAAGCTACCAAGAGTGGTGGCTGTCATGCACAGCAGCGAGCCGATCGTGAAAATGGCGATCGCTATCTGGTAGGTTTTTCTTTCTCCTAGCCGTTCCGCCAGCCAGCTATTGGCCGGCGTAAACGCGACGACCGTGACAATGTAGGCGATCACGATCGTTTCCATATACAACACCGGCTGGTGCAGCGACTGTGCGATAGTCGGTATGGCGATATACACCATGGTGGTATCCAGGGATTGCATGAAAAAGGTGGCAGAAGCAATCCAGAATAAGACCCATGACGCGTTCATTCAGGCCACCGTCATTTGTCCGGCATAAAGCACGAACAGCCGTAGCAGGAACACGCCGAATAGACTCATGACGGCTAAGGTAATCACTTGTCCTTTGCCGGAATGGGCAGAAGGTTTACGTACTCGATTGATAATCGAGGGGATCACAATACCGATGCCGATAATGCCAATCCAGAATACGCCTCCCCAGAAACCGGACAGCGCGGTCTGGGCGGCGACAACTTTTTGCCCGCCGCCAAGCAACAGCCCGACAAAAAACGCCAGCAGCAGGAACAACTCGGCATATACCACCGGCGTTTCCACTCGATGGATGAAATGCAGAGAGCGTGAATTCTCTGAGATCTGACGCCCCCACGCGCTGGCCAGCAGCATGACGGCAATACCGGATGTCGTACCGGACACTAAAAACAGGACGGGCAGGACGGGGTTGTTCAGTAACGGGAACGATTTCAGTGCGGACAGCAGAAAACCGGTATAGCAGCCGAGCAGGATTGCCAGCACCAGCAGCAGGTTTTCAACCACCGTGGCGTTTTTGACGATAACTGCCGTGAGTCTACGCGTTCGCATAGCCAGCGCGGGACGGTGCCAAACGGTCTCAAGCTGAGTCAGCCATGCGTCATGATAAAGCGTGATGAGCCATAACAGCATCACGACGAAATACACCTGAAAGAGCATCACCCCAAGCGACATGATGGAGGTGGGATTGTAAAAAACCATCAAATACCAAAAGGTCAGCGGTTTAGTCAGGTGAAAAATCAGAATTACCAACCCGAGGATTACAGCGAGTGGTGCCACAATGGCGGTGGCTTTGATGACGCGATTATTGCCGTGATATTCGCTGGGAACATAGTGCCTGAGCAGCAGCGACAGCGACACCATCCCCGCCGAAATGCCGACCAGAAGAAGATAAACGGCGATGGGCCAGTCCCATACCAGCGTGTCGAACGTGAAGGCATTATGCATTGTCGATTGCTCCTCGTTTCCCAGGAATACGATAGAGTTGAGGCTCGGTACCCAGATAAACCTTGGAGCGGTAGGTCGCATTGCTCTCGATCATCTTGGCAATGTTGCTTTCAGGGTCGTTGAGATCGCCAAATACCAACGCTTTGGTGGGGCAGATTTCGACGCAGGCGGGTTGTTTTCCCGCAGCCAGATTGGTTTCCCGACAAAAATTGCATTTGTCTGCCGTTTTCGTGACAGGGTTGATGAAACGCACATGGTAAGGGCACGCCGCAATACAGTAGCGGCAGCCCACGCAGCGTTTATCGTTGACGTCTACAATGCCGGTGAGAGCGTCTTTGAATGACGCTCCCGTCGGGCAAACGGCAACGCAGGGCGGATTTTCACAGTGCTGGCAGGACTTACGGAAAAATTGCTTGATGGCGCGCGTTTTCTCGACGGCGGGAATGTCGACGGTTTGCAGTATGTCCAGTCGGGTTACGCCATCAGGGACGTTATTCGTCTCTTTGCAGGCCTTGATACAGGCTTTACATCCGATACAACGCATTTCGTTATGCAATAAGCCATATTTAACGGCTAATTTGCCCTGCGCTTTTTCTGGTTCATTTTGCGCTTTGGCGAGACTGATAGGCCCACTAATGGCAATCGTACTTCCCATGTAGGCAATAAAACGACGGCGAGATAATTCTTCCATATTATAAATCTTCACATTGAGGTGATAGCCGTGCGAACGCCATATCTTTCATAGACAGTATTAACCCTGTACCAGCATTAATATTTCGCAGTTTGACGCTAATAGAAAAGAGTGGTCCATCATTACGAGGGAAATAGTTAATAGATCCCGTTGTTATTATGGTTTTATTGGAGCATGGGGATAAAAGACTAAGTGTGCGTTTGGTCACATTTGTTTTTTTGTAGATCCCTATATAACAAACATCAATTTGCTATAAGTTTAATTTAAATGGGATGTTTTTTAGAAAATAATTCATTTATGGGACTTTTCTGTTTTTTTTCTGCGTATGATAAAAATGGATAATTGATGTATATCAGATTGTATGTTTTTTTATGCGAGGTTATGAGGGAGATAAATTGATGGCGGTTTTTTTAGCAACAAATAAAAACGTTAGCACTTATTTAGCGCTAACGTTTATGCAACAAAATAGATAATCTAATGACGAAATAGATAGCTTTAATTGTCTGCGGACATCAAATCTTTAGGTGTTTATCAAGAAAGCGGACGGTAATTTGCATGATGTCCGGTTGCAGCCAATGTGGCCCGCCGTGCTCTGCGTCTTTAACGCTGTAGTACGTTGATTCGATATTTTTTGCTGTCAGAGCCTGATGCAACCGTTCGGTCTGGCGTGGAGAAACCAGGGTATCGTTGGTGCCGTGCATAATCAGGAACGGCGGTGTGGCGGCGCTGATAAAGTTAATGGGGTTGGCCGCTGCCGCTTTATCCGGGTAACGGGTAATTGCGCCTCCCTCATTAAACACCGCGGTGCCGTTGACCCAGATAGCTTCTGTCGCAGAAGGCGACGTGTGTTTCTGAACAACATCGTCAGAGAAGCCTTCACCGACGAGCGTCAGGTCGGATAATCCATAGAAATCAATCACGGCCTGGACATCACTGCTTTGATCGAGGTTATCGCCTTTATCGTAGGTTTTTGAACCATTCGTCGCCCCGGCAAATGCCGCCAGATAACCTCCCGCTGATGAACCGAAAACTGCGGCATGTTGGTCGTCAATGCCGAATTTTTTCGCGTTCGCACGCAGATAGCGAATCGCGGATTTGACATCTTCCAGCGGTGAGGGGAAAAGGACGGTGGGGGCGACACGGTATTCCATGCTGGCAACCACATAGCCAGCCTCTGCAATGCTAAGGCGTTGTTGCAGATAATTGTCTTTATTGGCATTAATGAAGCCGCCGCCGGTAATGAATAACACGACGGGAAGCGCTTTCTGCGCTTCAGGCTGAAGAATATCCATTTTTAATGCAACATTTGGATACCCCCGCATTGATACCTGAGAGTAAACGACATCAGAGATTAACTTCACCGATGTGGTTTCCTGCTTTACGGTAATTTCATGTTGATTCTGTGCTGCATTGATTGCAGTCCCGCTCATCATTGCCAAGGTTGCCAGCCCTATTTTTGTTGTTTTCGAATAACCCATATCTTAAATCCTTTTGTTAGGGATATGTAAACTTTTTCGATTTGTGAGTGACGATGTTATTATTTGTAAAAATAATATTAAAAAATCTTTAATATTAGAGGGCATTCAGTTTTGAATAATCAATTATTTCATTATTGATAATAAGTTGACTATATCTACTATTAACGTTATTTCTCATTAATTAAATGTGCATCTAATCACATTTGATTATTTACAAATCTCTATAATTGTTATTAAAGGTTGTTATAAACGAGGCAGTTAATGCGTAATATAAAAAATGCTTAGTATAAAGCGTGTGATTTATTATCAGGAACTCATCCGTGTTGGGAGTTTCACTAAAGCGGCGAAGGCACTGAATATCTCTCAGGCTTTTTTGTCACAGGAGATCGCGCGCCTGGAGATTGAAACGGAAAGAAAACTGATTAACAGAACCACTCGGCAGTTTTCTCTGACACCATTCGGGAAGCTCTTTGCTGATAAAATTCAGGGCATCATTAAAGAGCATTATGAACTGGAACAGTTCGTTAGCAGCTATGAGGAAAGCACAGACGGTGCGCTGCTGGTTGGCGTGATCCCAATCTTTAATCGTCTGGCCCACTACAATATGTTTAACCTGTTTCAGAAAGCCTATCCCAATATTGATATCTCTTTTATTGACGGTGTGAGCACCGATTTACTGGAAAGGGTGCGGAATGGCGAGATTCACCTGTCTTTCTCGACGCCTTTCGATGAATACCTGAACGATCCTTTGTTTCACCATACCATTTGTCAGGTTGATGACATTGTTGCCGTGATGGCGACGTCACATCCCCTTGCTGACAATAAGACGCTAAGCCTGCCGCAGTTAGTAAAAGAAAAGCTGATCGTTCCGCAAAAAGGGACGGGAGAGCATGCCGCTGTCTCTGAGTCCTTCACCAGACAGGGCATTAACCCCAGCTATTTTCGTGAATGCAGTAACATGGACATCATTATGGATCTGGTGATCAACCTGTCCGGCGTGGTCTTCCTCTGTTCGTCTGTCGCCAAAAGCCTGACCGCTTGCGACGTCGCGGTTATTCCGCTGGAAGAGCAGCTAAAAAGGACTTTCGCCATTAGCTATCTGAAGCGTAGCGTGAACATCCCGATGGTTCGCCTGTTTTTAGATTTCTTACAAGACTACAGTGAGTCTGTTCGGTAGCGCATTTATCCCCCCTTGATTCATTCAGTTTCCGCTTCCCGTTATTCACACGTTTTAGGTAAATGTTGCAAATGTGAATAAATGTGAGGCGATTCAAATTATCATTATAAATATACTTGTATGGTAGTCAGCATAAATGAATGCCTATATGCACAGAAGGATAAGTAACGTGAAGATTGTCAGCGCTGAAGTGTTTGTCACCTGCCCAGGGCGGAACTTTGTCACTCTGAAGATTACGACAGATAGCGGATTAACTGGCCTCGGTGATGCGACGCTCAACGGGCGTGAGTTGCCGGTCGCCTCTTACCTCAAAGATCATGTGTGTCCGCAGCTTATCGGCCGTGATGCACACCAGATTGAAGACATTTGGCAGTATTTCTATAAAGGCGCGTATTGGCGTCGTGGGCCAGTAACCATGTCCGCGATTTCGGCTGTTGATACCGCGCTGTGGGACATCAAGGCTAAAGCCGCCAATATGCCGCTCTACCAACTGCTGGGTGGAGCATCGCGCACGGGTGTGATGGTGTACTGCCACACGACGGGCCACTCGATTGATGAAGTGCTGGATGATTACGCCAAACATCGCGATCTGGGCTATAAAGCGATTCGCGTGCAGTGCGGCGTGCCTGGCATGAAGACCACCTACGGCATGGCGAAGGGCAAAGGGCTGGCCTATGAGCCCGCGACGAAAGGTAACTGGCCAGAAGAGCAATTGTGGTCCACGGAAAAATACCTCGATTTCACGCCGAAGCTGTTTGAAGCCGTACGCGACAAGTTTGGCTTCAACGAACATATGCTACATGACATGCACCACCGCCTGACGCCAATTGAAGCGGCGCGCTTTGGGAAAAGCGTTGAGGACTATCGTCTATTCTGGATGGAAGACCCGACGCCTGCGGAAAATCAGGCGTGCTTCCGTTTAATCCGTCAGCACACCGTCACGCCAATTGCGGTAGGGGAAGTCTTCAACAGCATCTGGGATTGTAAGCAACTGATTGAAGAACAACTCATCGACTACATCCGCACTACGATTACTCATGCGGGCGGGATTACCGGCATGCGCCGTATCGCCGACTTTGCCTCGCTCTATCAGGTACGTACCGGTTCGCACGGGCCGTCGGATCTGTCGCCTATCTGCATGGCAGCGGCGCTGCATTTTGACCTCTGGGTGCCAAACTTTGGCGTACAGGAATACATGGGGTACTCGGAGCAAATGCTGGAAGTGTTCCCGCATAGCTGGACATTCGATAACGGCTATATGCATCCAGGCGAAAAGCCAGGTTTAGGCATTGAGTTCGATGAAAAACTGGCGGCCAAATATCCCTATGACCCCGCTTATTTACCGGTTGCCCGTCTGGAAGACGGTACGTTGTGGAATTGGTAATTAGAGGCCAAAACATGAAAAGTATTGTGATACAGCAGCCAAACTCGTTGGTGATTGAAGAACGCCCGATTCCGCAACCGGCGGCAGGTGAAGTTCGGGTGAAGGTGAAACTGGCGGGTATCTGTGGTTCGGACAGCCACATCTACCGCGGACATAACCCTTTCGCTAAGTACCCGCGCGTCATCGGGCATGAATTTTTCGGCGTGATTGAGGCGGTCGGTGACGGTGTAGACGCGGCCCGGTTGGGCGAACGCGTTTCGGTTGATCCTGTGGTGAGCTGTGGCCACTGCTACCCATGTTCAATCGGCAAACCGAACGTCTGTACCTCGCTGGTGGTGCTGGGGGTACACCGTGACGGTGGGTTCAGCGAGTACGCTGCCGTACCGGCGAAGAATGCACACGTCATTCCTGATGAAATTCCCGATGAGTTCGCCGTGATGGTGGAGCCTTTCACGATTTCCGCCAACGTGACCGCGCAGGTGAAACCAACAGAACAGGATGTTGCCCTGATTTATGGCGCGGGGCCGATGGGGTTGACTTCGGTTCAGGTACTGAAAGGCGTGTTCAACGTGAAAGACGTCATCGTCGTTGACCGCATTCCTGAACGTCTGGATATGGCATTGCGCAGCGGGGCGGACAGGGTCATCAACAACGCATCGTTGTCATTAAAAGATGAGCTGGAGGCGCTGAATATCAAGCCTACGCTAATCGTTGACGCCGCCTGCCATCCGTCTATTTTGCAGGAAGCAATTACGATTGCTTCTCCTGCGGCGCGTATCGCTATTATGGGCTTCTCCAGCGAACCTTGTCAGATCAGCCAGCAAGGAATGACCAGCAAAGAGCTCTCCATTTTCTCATCACGCTTGAATGCCAATAAATTCCCTATCGTGATTGAGTGGCTGAAAGAGAGACGTATCGATCCGGCAAAGCTGATCACACACCGATTTGATTATCAGCAGGTGGAACAGGCGATTGAGGTCTTTGAAAAAGATCAAAAACGCTGCTGTAAAGTCCTGCTGACTTTTAATTAAGCATGACGAGTTATTAGCAACAGGGTCTATATAAAAGGAAAAACACTATCGATTACAGAAAACTATAATCATTCCTTTGAAGTAATTATTTCTCTCTTAATCACTCCAGACCATCAATAACGGGCTGGAGTGGATTGCGACACCATGATGAACGGTAATTTTATTACTGTTATTTATACCCTAAATAATTCGAGTTGCAGGACAAAACGTTAGCATTTTTAACAACGGCGGCATTGGCCCGCGAGGGCAAGGCTTATTTATAATCCTTGTAACGCGGCGACGCAGTGAATCCCAGGCGTTTACATAAGTAAGTGACTGGGGTGAATGAGGAAAGCCAACGCATAGGCAGCTTGAAGTATGACGGATATACCATAATTACAAATCGTCGAGAGTATATATATGAATAAGCATAAGATAGCATCTGGACAAAATAAACCTGCAAGAAGTACCTCTGATTTAGTTAAAGCGGCGGTGTCCGGCTGGCTGGGCACGGCATTAGAATTCATGGATTTCCAACTGTATTCGCTTGGGGCAGCACTGGTCTTTCATGAAATATTTTTCCCTGAACAATCGGCGGCGATGGCGCTGATTCTGGCAATGGGCACCTATGGCGCAGGCTATATTGCACGTATTGTCGGTGCCTTTATTTTTGGTCGTATGGGTGACTCGATCGGTAGGAAGAAAGTGCTCTTTATTACCATCACCATGATGGGTATCTGTACTACGTTAATCGGCGTGCTGCCGACCTATGCCCAGATTGGTATTTTTGCGCCGATCTTGCTGGTGACGTTGCGTATCGTGCAGGGGTTGGGGGCCGGTGCGGAGATTTCCGGTGCGGGTACGATGCTGGCGGAATATGCGCCGAAAGGGAAACGCGGGATTATTTCCTCGCTGGTTGCCATGGGCACCAACTGCGGTACGCTTAGCGCCACGGCTATCTGGGCCTTCATGTTTTTTGCCCTCTCCAGAGAAGAATTACTGGCGTGGGGCTGGCGTGTCCCGTTCCTGGCTAGCGTAGTCGTGATGATATTCGCCATCTGGCTGCGTATGAACCTGAAGGAAAGTCCGGTCTTTGAGAAAGTCAGCAACGATGTATCTGGTAATGAAGTGCCGTCGCCTGCTCTGGTGGTTGAGCAAAGCGAGCAAAAATCCATATTGTCGATGTTCAAAGGTAAAGCGTTTTGGCTGGCAGTCGGGTTGCGTTTCGGTCAGGCGGGAAATTCAGGGTTAATTCAGACCTTCCTGGCAGGGTATTTGGTTCAAACGCTGTTGTTCGAGAAGTATATTCCGACAGATGCTTTGATGATCAGTTCTATTATCGGTTTCATCACCATTCCGTTATTAGGATGGCTCTCGGATAAAGTCGGTCGTCGCGTGCCTTATATTATTCTGAATATCTCGGCGATATTATTAGCCTACCCGACGCTCTCTCTTATCGTTGATAAAGAGAATAGCGTGAATGTCATTATCGTCAGCATTATCATTATTCATAACTTCGCAGTGCTGGGATTATTTGCACTGGAGAATATCACTCTGGCAGAAATGTTCGGTGGACGTAGCCGCTTTACGCAAATGGCGATAGCCAAAGAAACCGGTGGTCTGGTTGCCGTTGGTTTTGGTCCGGTATTAGCGGGTATTTTCTGCAATATGACCGGTTCCTGGTGGCCAATTGTCGTGATGCTGATTGCTTATTCCGTAATTGGCTTATTTGCGGCTATCAGCATGCCGGAAGTTAAAGATCGTGATTTAGATGAATTAGACGACGCAGCATAACGTTCAACCTGCCATTGTTCGAGTTGCAGATGAGTCGATCTTTCTGCAACTCGAATTATTTACAACGTAGACATATTTTTTGAATCACCTATCAGGGATAACGATGAGTATTAATGAATTTTCTACTCTTAAACCGCAGGTTGTGGTGCCGCGTTACGACCGACGCCTGCTAAAAACACGTATTGCGCATATTGGCTTTGGCGCATTTCACCGTGCGCATCAGGCGGTTTGTGCCGATAAGCTGGCGGCGGAGCAGGGCAGCGACTGGGGCTATTGCGAAATTAATCTGATTGGCGGCGAGCAGCAGATCGAGGCGATTCGCCAGCAGGATTTACTGTGGTCGGTGTCCGAAATGGCGGACAGTGGCTGGAATAGTCGGGTCATCGGCGTGGCGACAACCGCACTGCATGCGGAAGTCGACGGTATTGAGACGGTGCTGGAAGCACTGAGTGCGCCAGATATCGCTATCGTATCGATTACCGTAACCGAGAAAGGCTATTGTCATCATCCGGCTACGGGGCTGTTGAATAGTGAACATCCGCTGATTTGCCACGATCTGGCGTTACCCGCAGAACCACGCTCCCTGCCCGGTGTGATTCTGGCTGCCATCAAACGCAGACGGGAGCGCGAGCTACCGGCATTCAGCGTGATGTCCTGCGATAATATGCCGGAGAACGGGCACGTTACGCACAACGTGATCGTGCAGTTGGCGGAACAGCAGGATGTCGAACTGGCGCGCTGGATTGAACAGCACGTCACCTTTCCCTCCACCATGGTGGACAGAATTGTCCCTGCCATTACCGAAGAAACGCTGGAAACAATCCAAGGACAACTGGGCGTTGTCGATCCTGCTGGGATCGCCTGTGAGCCGTTCTTCCAGTGGGTGATTGAGGATAACTTTGTCAACGGTCGTCCCGCGTGGGAAAAAGCGGGTGCGGAGTTGGTACAGGATGTGCTGCCGTTTGAGGAAATGAAGCTGCGCATGCTTAACGGTAGTCACTCATTTCTCGCGTATCTCGGCTATCTTGCTGGCTACCAGCATATCAGCGAGTGCATGCAGGATGGCGCGCTAGTCGCGGCAGCGCACCATTTGATGCTGCATGAACAGGCACCGACGCTGCGTACGCAGGGTGTCGATCTCGCCGCCTATGCGGATGCGCTGCTGGATCGCTATCGTAACCGTGCGTTAAAACACCGCACCTGGCAGATTGCGATGGACGGTTCGCAAAAACTGCCACAGCGGATGCTGGACTCTATCCGCTGGCATCTGGCGAGCGGCAGCCGTTTTGATGCGCTGGCGCTCGGTGTGGCGGGATGGATGCGCTATGTCGGTGGTGTGGATGAGCAAGGGCAACCCATTGAAGTCAGCGACCCACTGAAAGAGGCAATCGCTGAAACGGTGCAAAATAGTATGGAAGGGGAAAGCCGAGTCGCGGCGTTGCTGACGCTGACGGCGATTTTTGGTAAGGATTTACCGCAGAATCCCGCTTTTGTGGAAGCCGTGACGCAGTACTATTTATCGTTATTAGCTAAAGGTGTGAAAGGGACGTTGCAGGCGACGGACTGGTAGGATGAAAAGCGCGGCGGGTTCGGTAACAATGACACTCGCCGCGCGAAGCGTGTATCATAAGCGGTAAATTTCTTGGCTAAGCACAGCGGCATGGATACCTCTTTTCAGATCAACAACAGCGAACCAGTCAACCAGCAAATTTATCGCGTACTGCGCAAAGACATTGTGGAATGCAATATTCCGCCGGGTAAGCTACTGTCTGAAAAAGAAATCTCTGTGCGCTTTGATGTTTCCCGCCAGCCGGTCAGAGAGGCCTTTATCAAGCTGGCCGAAGCTGGATTGGTGCAGATCATGCCGCAGCGTGGCACGTTTGTGATGAAGATCTCCGAGCAGCGTGTGGCAGATGCGCGCTTTATTCGTCAGGCGCTGGAATGCGCCATTGTGCGCCGGGCTGCCGAAATGGTGACGGACGAGCAACTACTAACGCTGGAGCACAACTTACGCCGCCAGGAACTGGCCGCGCAGAATGAACAAGTGCGTGAGTTTCTTAGCCTCGATGACAGTTTCCATCAACTTCTGACGCAGATTGCCAACTGCCCACTGGCGTGGGAAACCATCGAATCGATCAAAGCGACGATGGACCGCGTACGTTTTCTCAGCCTGAGCCAGGTTTCGCCCCCACCAAGCCTTATCCAGCAGCACTACCTGATTTTTAGCGCCCTGAAAGCGCGCGATCCCGATGCAGCGGAAAAAGCGATCCGTGAGCATTTGCAGGAAATGATCTATTCGATCACGCCGATTGCACAGCAGAATAGCGACTGGTTCGAGCACGCCTGAGTGCGTTGAAGGGTGGCTTCCACTTCGATCCTTTGGTGGAAGCCATGCTAAAAGCTATTTTATTGGTTGGGCCAGATGAATTAACCACAGCTCGTTATCGGCTTCTGGTTTCTGCAACGGTTTGATTGCCAACGTCGTATCGACTGTCTTTCCGTCTCGTGTGAGTTTGCCATCAGCATTGACCTGATAGTCGTCCGCCTTGTCTTTTGCTTTCACGGGGGATTGCAGCACGGATTGCAGGCCAAAATCGTTGTCATTAATGATGGCCAGCGTTTGTTTATCGACTAGCGCCAGACCTTCTACTTTTTCCTGCTGCCAGCCGAGCTTACGCAGATCGACTAGCTCCTGCTTGTGCGCCAGCGTAATGCCACGTTTTTCCAACTGTGCGGAATCGTCAAATTCCGGTGATTTACCCTCGGCATCGAACGGTGTCAGGTCGCTCGCTTTGCTGAGATCGACCAGATAGATACGGTTCTGCATTTGCTTGTCTTTATCCGTACCCTGCTCGACCAGCAGAATACGCTGATTATCCAGTGCGACGATATCGCCGATCTTGGCATCCTTCGCTTTCTTATAGCTGTCGATGTTGATGGGGTAACCCAGCATGCGGCTGGTTTTGGTTTCCGGGTTAAACATCACCAGACGCGTAAACTGCGCTTTGTTTTTGCTTTTACCGTCGATATCCAGCGTACTTTGCACGGCCATGATGATGGTGCCGTCCGGTAGGCGAGTTAGCCCTTCAAAACCCCGATTCGGCTGACGCCATTTGATGATGTTTGGTAAGCCGCTGGCAACCGAATGCTCATTGTCCGCAGGCGTTGGGCCGAATTTTTCCAGGATTTTTCCGCTGGCATCAACGTGGATCAGGAACGGGCCATATTCGTCACACAGCCAAAAACCGCCTTTGCCATCCGGCGTGATGCCTTCCGTGTCCAGTCCACGCTGGCTGGTGCTAAGCGGTTGCAGTGCGTCGTTCAGCGCGACTTCATTGGTGGTACCAATGAAGTCTGCTGGCAGCGGCAGGCCTGTGATGTTGCCCTCGGCATCGTGAAGCGAACGTGGGTTTATGGCTTCTGCCGCTTTCGCACTGACCCGAATATCCATCATCAACGGCGCGTAGTCAGGGCTGGCGAAGATCTTGGCTTCTTTCTCGCCGACCAGCGGCGCATCGGTATTCGGGCCGCGATCGGTGACGGTGATAAACATCAGGTCGTCACCCTGTTTGCCGGTGAAATAGAGGCCTGAACCAATGCCGACAGGCAGACCGTTGGGGAAGTTTTTAGCGAATGTGCCCTGATACGGAACACGATCGCCAGCCGGGAAGGTGACGACATAGCGCGTCACTTTTTCTCCCGCGGCCTGAGCGCTGAACGGCAGAAGTCCGGCAACCAGCAGTGCTAACAACGTATGTTTCATGCTATTCCCCATCAAATGTCATTCTGGTAGTGGCTACGGTGCGGTGACCGTGCCGCCTGTCGTGGATGAAGGGCTGTCTTCCTTCGTTTTCTCTTTTTCTTTCACGCCGCCTGGGTTGGGTCGTGGGTAATCATAATCAATGCGCAGAGGATGCGCGTATGCACTGTTCCATAGCTGTGTATAGAGCATGTCTACCCGCTGTGTCATCGCTGTGTTCTGAATCACCATCTCCAGATTGCGCGAGTTATCCAGATAGCCGCCGCTCCAATTGCTGGTACCGATCCAGGCTTTTTTGCCGTCGATGGTCATGATCTTACTGTGGATCACGCGAGCAAAAGGGATGAAGCCGCTGCTGGCTTGGGGTATAGACACCGTTTTTATCTGGATATTAGGGAGCAACGCCAGACTTTTCAGGTAGGCGATATTTGGCATTTTGGTGCTCCATTCGGACACCATCAGCTCTACCTGTACGCCGCGTGCGGCGGCGGTGCGGATTGCATTATCGATCACTGCATAATACGGGCGCGTGTTATCGGGGCCGTAGGAGAGTGGGGCATAATCCATCACCTGAATGCGAACCTGTTGCTGAGCTTCCGCCAGCAAGCGGGGAAGTTCTTCTTCGGAATCTATCACGCCAGCGGGATTAAACGCTTTGGGGCTGGCAACCAGATAGTTTCCCGAACGGTCAACGGCGTCTGTCGATGCGGGTAACGGCGGAACGGTTTCACCGTTGGCTAGTCGCGCCTGTGCCTGCCAGTCTTGTTCAAAAATGGCGCTAATCTGATGAACCACGCGCGGATCGTCGATCAATAACCCCGTTTCGTGAATGTGCTCCAGTGCTCGCCAGTCAAGATTCTGGCTACCCATATAAGCCTGTTTGCCATCAACCAGCAGGTATTTGGCATGCACAATCCCGCCGCTCAGGCGCTCAAAGGGAATCACACGCAGTTCCAGATTCGGGATGGTTTTGAGCTGTTCCAGCGTGTCTGGCGTGGAGATTTTTAGCCCTTTTTCTTCGAGTAGCAGGCGGATTCGCACGCCGCGCTCTCCGGCGGCACGCAGATGCTGCAAGACGCTATCGAGGCGCGTTCCTGCCTGATTAGCGACATAGAATTGGCCCAGTTCAATGGTGTGCCGGGCGTTATCAAACAGCGATGTCCACACCGCATCGCTAGGGCGTAAATCGGGAGCGGTCAGCGTGGTTTCTACCGGGGCGTCATACACTAATTCGTAGCCGGGAATGTGATAGCCGTTCGCGCTGGTGTCGGCACTGGCTGACGTACTTACAATAAACAATACGCCTCCTGTCAGCAGCGTGTTGATGCAATGTTTCCAGCGTCGCCCCGGATACGTGAAACCACCATAATTAAGCATAGCGTTTCTCCGCCATTGCTTTCTCTGTCATGGAGCTGTGTGCCACCGCAGGGCCCGCTTTCTGTTGGCGAGTATGCGGCATTCCGGCGCGAATGAGCAGGACTTTCAGCATTTCGTTGATGTGTTCCATCCGGCTTTGCAGGAAATTATTCCCCAGCAGGCAAACCAGTGCGATGGCGATCCCCAGCCCGGTCGCGTAGAGCGCGGTTCCCATTCCCGCAGAAACCTGACTCGGGTCGGAAATCCCCGCGGCGGACAGGGCCTTGAAGGTTTCGATGATTCCCATAATAGTGCCAAGTAGCCCCAGCAAGGGTGCTGCGGTAACGACGGTTTCCAGAATCCATAGCCCACGAGATAGCTGCGGTTTACTTTGCAGATATTGTGCGTCGATTAGGTCGTTAAGCGCATCGCGATTTTCTGCCTGATGTGACTGTGCCAGAACAGGTGTGACCACCGTGATGGGCAGGCTGGGGCGCTGTGTCAGCGCATTCGGCAGATCGTGAGCGTGGCGAATATCCGCCGTCAGCGCGCGATCCAGATGTTTGGCCTGCCGACGGGTATAGGAAAAATAGAGGCTTCGTTCGATGATGATCATCAGAGCGATCACCAGTGAGGCGTACATGACGTAGAAAATAATCTCGTGCAGCATATCGGCGTTCATGGCCTGATCCTTCTGTTGCCTTGTTGGGCGTGATTTGTGATTAGTGACAGCGCGGTTGCCCGCACTGTCGTATTACGTTATCGAATTAGAACGTGGCTTCCAGTGAGGCGCTGAAGGTGCGTTCTTCCCCGACGTTGTAAAACGGTGTGCCTGCCGATACGCCGTTATACGATCTTGAGTTGAAGCTCACTGAGCGCGCAGAGTCGAGATACTCTTTGTCGAACAGGTTGCTGACGCCAACGCGTAAGGTGGCACTTTTCACGATCTTCTTATCCACTGGCAGATAGACACCGGCGCTGAGATCGAAAACGGTACGTCCACCGATTTTCTCGTCATTGGTCATATCGCCGTAGAACGAGCCGACGTAGCGGCTATTCACGCCCGCGTAGTAGAGGCCGTCGTCATAGCCCAGCCCAAGGTTGAGCATATTTTTCGGCGCATTGGCGACCTGCTTGCCCGTGGTGGGGAGCTGGCTGCCGCTGGTGGCGAGATTATTTTTCTGCTCGGTATCGGTGTAGGTATAAGCGGCGAAGTAGTTGAAGTTATGAGGCAGCTTGCCGCTCCACTCCAGCTCCAGCCCTTTGTTTTCTACTTTTCCGGCATTGATCATTTCGTAATCACCGTTGGCGTCACGGCTGGAGATCTGGCGATCGGTAAAGCGGATAAAGAACAATGAGGCACTCAGCAGCATATCTTCATTCTGGAAGCGCCAGCCGAGTTCCTGATTCCAGCTCAACTCAGGTTTGGTATTGATTGAGTCGCCAACGTTGTACAAGACGTAGTTGGGTGGAGTACGCATGTTGCGCGTGATGTTATAGAACACCTGATTTTCGGTATTGATGCGGTAGGCCGCGTTAAAGCTGGGCAGGAACTCGTGGTACTTCTTGTTCTTTTTCTCTGCGACGCTATACAAGCTGCCGAGGTTAGTCCCGTCACGTTCTACGTGCTGATAGGCCAGACCGCCAGTGAACGTCCATTCCGGTGAGAAGAACCAGGTGTTCTGTACCCAGATTTTATGAGCGGGTGTGACGGTAAACTGATTACGGCCCTGAACCACTTTCCCGTTCGCGTCGGTGATCTGATCCGCATCGCCAGGTTTGCCGGAGATGTTAGCTGGGGTGCCGTCGCTCTTAATCGGAATAAACGGCTGCGTTTGGCGCTGACGTGCACGCTCGAACCAGTAGCCGATATCCAGACTATGCTCGTCGTTAAGATCCCATTTCAGCTTGGTGGTGATACCCGGTCGCCAGGTTTCCGTCCACGACGGGCGGTAGTAGGTATTGGAGGTTAGGTTACTGAGATCGTAGTTACCCGCGCGGTCTGACGTTGCGGATAACACGCTGGCGCTTCCGCTACCGTGGCTGCCGCCGTTCGTCGAGAAATAATAGGGTTGTAAGGTCAGCGCCAGATTATCGCGTAGCTGCAATTTCTGGGTGAACGTGACATTCAGCGTTTCGAAGTTATTGCGGTTAATTTTGTAGTATTGAGAAATCTGTCCACGGTTGTTGTAAACCGGCGTCGTGGCGTAATCCATCTTACGCCCGTTTTGCTCGAACTGCCGTTTGCTCAACGTCGAATAGTTGATGGCATCTTGCTGATTGTATTTCACAATCAGGCTGCTGCTGTGGCCATTTTCATGTTCATACAGGCCGTTCCATTCGACTTTATCGGCACGGGAATACCCTGCGCCACGCCATTTGTCGGAGTCGGTGTATGAGTAGGAGAGCCAACTGCTGAAGCCGTTGTGTTTACCGGTTTCCAAACGAGCAAAGGTCTTGCTGAGGTTGTTGCTGCCGAACGTCTGCTTAACGAAGCCGCCAAACTCTTTCGCCGGACGGTGGGAAACCAGCCCGATGTTGCCGCCGCTGGCGCCGATGTGCGGGCCGTCCATTTCTGATGAGCCTTGGGTGACGAAAATCTGCTCCAGGTTTTCCGGGTCTCCCATGCCGTTCGGGTACACGGCGTAGTCGCCGGAGTCATTGACGGGAATGCCATCTGATGACAGGCCGACCTGATCCGCACTCATGCCGCGCATGGTATAGCTGACGCCGCTCAAGCCGCTGGCGTCATTGCTGCTGACGTTCAGGCCTGCGGTGTATTTCAGTTTATCAATGGCGTTGCCTGCTGCGGGCATTTTATCCAGCGCGTCTTTTGTCACGGTTGAGCGCGATTTGGCGCTATCTTCCTGAACCATTAATCCTGCGCCGAGCGGTTGTCCCTGTACGTTGATGGTGCCGACATTTGTCGCCTCCTCCGCCAGCGCAGATCCTGCCAATAATGCGCCGACGACGGACAAACATACCCCAGAAAGTTTGAACGGTTTCATTTAATTATCCTAGTATTATCAGTAATGTATTGTTGACATTGTTTTGCTGATTCACTCTCTTGCTCAGGTGCGAAACGCTACTGCGCCTGATAATCGAACGTGGCTAAAAAGCGTTTTGTGCTTTGTCCTGCAAAGGCGTCGGCAGGGAAGGCCCGAACCTGTTTGATGCTCTGTAAGCTGGCTTGCGCCGCTCGGTTTAGCAGCATGCTGGGCGCTTTGCTGTTGATCCCTGAATTGATGACTCGCCCTGTACGATCGACTTCCAGCCAGACCTCAACGCGACCTTCGGGACGTTCAAGCGATGCCTGTCGCCCGGTTGGGTAGCGTTTGGTTTGTTCAAGCTGCGCACGCAGTGCCTGCGCATAGCTATTTTCCAGCGCGGCGACATTCACCGACGGTGCAGATGGCACCGCATTTGTAGCCGGTGCCGGGCGCTTGGCCGGTGCTTCCGTGCGTGGTGCAGTTTGTTTAGCCGGAGCGGGTGTCGGTTTCGGTTTGGTTTCGGCCTTGGGCTTAACCTCCGGTTTAGGCTTCGGCTTCACTTCCGGTTTAGGGGGAATAACCGGCGGTGTTTCTATAATCGGATCTGGCTCATCAACTGGAATCGGCTCGGGTTCCGGCTGTGGCACAGGTTCCGGTTCTGGGATCGGTTCGGACTGGGGAACCGGCTCCGGTTCAGCTAGCATGATCGCCATGACCGTTTCGTCGTATTGCTGCTTAACTTTCAGCGGCGGTTGTTGACTGGCGAAGAACAGGCAGGTGGCAAAGACCGGCAACGGCAACCAACTGATGGCGTGGCGTGAGCGATAGAGCAGATACATGTCACGATTTCCGGGTTGCGATAGAAATGGACGAGAAGCCCCCCTGACGCAGGGTATCCATGACGGCGACCAGACGCTCAACCTCGACGCTTTTATCGCTGTTGATAATGATGGTGGTTTGCTGGTCTTGCTGCTGCTGTTGCAGCGTATTGATGAGATCGCCCAGTGCCATCGGCTGCCCGTCCAGCTCAAGACGATCTTGTGCACCCAGCGTAATGATCGCTTTTTTCTGCGGCTTGAGTTGCTGTGCGCTGCCTGCGGCGGGGAGCTGTGTTTTCAGGCCTAGTGCTGGAATAACGTTCATGCTGATCAGGACAAAGAAGACCAACAGGAACATCATCACATCGATCATGGGAACCAAATCGATGTGGGCTTTTTGCTTTTTAGGTTCGTTCCAGTTTCTCATTACTCAATTCCCTACAGGCGCGAATGTCTGAATATCGGCGTCGGGCAATTCGCGTGGCGCCGAAACAAAGCAGCCAATATAGGTAGGGTTTGTTTAATTTTTTTTACATTTATGTGATTAATTTTTCATGTTGATACGTTTTGATGGTAATTTTTTGTCAAAAAATAAGTTTTTTTGATGTTTTTACATCATTTATAACAGCGGCGAGTGAATCCCAGAGAAGGGAAAAGTACATCTGGCTGGTGAGAGCAGCGGAAAATGCATAGCCAGTGAAGCCACTGGCTGGGTCGTTATCGTGTGGAGGGGGCGTTATCCTTTGGCTGGGGAGTTATCCCTTTTCCGCGTGGTTTCCTGAAGGCGAAAAAGAGTTGCAGCGTATTGCATAGCACCAGAAAAGCGGTGACGACGAACACCCAGCGGAATCCCATCAGGGCGGAAACGCCAGAACCCATCAGTGGTCCCAGTACGTTGCCCAGATACATGAATGACTGGTTATAGCCGAAGATGCGGCCCGTCACCTGCTGGCTGCTGTATTTGACTAATAGCGCCTGTACGGTTGGCATCAGTGCGCCATCGGCAAAGCCCAGCATAAAGCGGAGGACACCGAGTTGGGTGGGGCTTTGTACTACTGCCATAACCAGGAACAGCAACACGCTGATTGCCAGTGCGGCGATCAGGACGCGATGCGCACCGATACGGTCGCCTAAGCGACCAAGGCGTGGTGCAGATAGCAGGGCGGAAACGCCGGGAATAGCCGCAATCACGCCGCTGATAAAGGCTATGTTGTCTGTGCCGGGGGACAGATCGCGGATGAACAGCGTCAGGATAGGGCTGATGGAGCCGTTTGCCATCTGGATCATCATCGTCGTAATAAACAGACAGATGATCAGTGCCGGATAGGGCAGGGAAGCAAAGACGGCTTTCCCGCTTAGCCTATTTTCTTTGGTGACCTTAACGACGCTCTCTTTAATCGCGAAAAGCGTAATCAGGAAACTGGTAAACAGCATACCGCCGGTGATGAAAAAGACGATGCGTAGCCCGATATAATCGGCCATAAAGCCGCCGAATAAGGGGCCAAGGATGACGCCGGCAATCTGCCCGGTCGATAACATACCGAGTGCCCAGCCGCTTTTTTCACGCGGAACCTGCGAAGCGATCAGCGCCATCGCGTTGGGAATGTAGCCGGAGGTCAGCCCCATTAATGCGCGCAGAATGAACAGGTGCCATACGTTGGTTGCCAACCCTTGCAACGACATCACGATTGCCATGCCGAGTGCGGCGCGCAGCAGCATAAGTTTGCGGCCTTTACGGTCAGCGAGGCTTCCCCACAGTGGCGCCACGATGGCTGAGATCAGAAAAGATGAACTGAAGATCAAGCCGGACCACAGGCTCAGCGACTCGTGCGAGCTAACACCAAGCTGTTCGATGTACAGCGGCAGGAAGGGCAATATCTGGCTCATGGCCAGCCCGGTGAAAAAGCATCCCAGCCAGGCAGAGAAGAGGTTAAGTTTCCAGGTTTCCATGGGGGTCGGAACGAGCCTTCATCAGCGAATAACCAATGGCGAAACTGTGGTGACTGCGCGTGAGAAAGTGTGCTACTGGCAGTGAATAGCGCTCAATTAATAACGTGCAGTGACTAAAATTTCGTCTTTCATCATGAGCATAGCATAGCTCGTGGCGTATTGGTCACTGAGGGTAATGATTCGCAACAAAAGAAAATCAGCGCGTGGAGGGGATAGCGTCGGTGAATTTGTTTTTGTGACTTGCATCACAAAAAAATGGCTTTTGCTCAATAGGGGTTGTACAATCCACCACCATAAGGCAGCTCACTGCCAGTAAGACAAGAACAACTCCATCGCGTCATGAGAATAACGAGCTAAGTAAAACCAAGGTGAAAAAAGTGCGTAATTTCTTTAAAAAAATGCTGGCGGCTTACCTGAATACTTATAAAGACGTGCCGCCTGGCGCACTGTTCTAAGAATCTGTGCTATGCATCGCATAAAACAGGCCGCCTTATTGGCGGCCTGTTTATTGATGGGGCCGACTTATTTTGAGAACCAACCTAACGTGGTTCTGAGCCAGTTCCCCTTTTTGTGGTGATATTATTTCGTGCTATAGACCGGAACGGCCGTCACTTCTGGCACGGCTTCGGTCAGGTAAGCACCGGCTGCACTGCTTTTGACTTCATTTTCATCAATAAAGCCATAGAACACACCCTGTGACGCGGAAGCACCGCGAATTTCCGCATCCCCGCGCATCTGCGCATTGCCTGATAGCACAATGCCGCGTTCATAAGCTCCTGGCCCCATGAAGACCGTATGCAGTCGTGCATTGTCGCGCACGATAGTATTGCCCTGCATGACCGTCAGGCCACTGACAACGGCACGTCCTTCCACTGTTCCGCTCAGAATCGTTGCATGATCTTCAATTCTGGCGTTATCCCTCACCGTACCACCGATGACGCGAGCATAAGGCCCGACGTATGCGGTAGGTGCGACATTCGCGGAGTTAGATACCCAGCCGCCGCCGTTTGGATGGCGAGAACCATTAGCGGTTGGATTCGGGGCCCCAGGTTGGCTGCCTTCCGGCCAGACGCCAGTGAAATCAGCCATCCACGGGTAGCGGTAAAGGGAGTAGTAAGCCTGATCCCACTTGATCTTCTGCATTTGCGATGGTGTGCCCATTACCACCATGTAAATGCCACTATCGTCCTGACGGATAGTGAAGTTCTTCACCGTAGCGGATGCGCCGCGCTGCAATTCGCTGTAGCGTGAAACGCCGTCGGAACCGATAGCGACAATACCCCAACGCCAGTCGGAATTTGGCTGTGGCATCGTTGCCGGATCGTTTTTCAGCCCAGGGAAGCGGGTAATGGCCGATTTGCTTTGCACCATGCCACGGAATTTAACGGTGATTTTCGTTGCACCGCTTTCTGGGATCAGACGGACGATGTTGTAGCCTAACTGTTGCGGAGCCTGATCGAACGGTACGGAGAAGCGTCGAAGGCTAGCGCTGGCACCGACAACGGGCTCAAGCGCAGTGGTTCTCAGCAAACGGTCGGCGTTATTCTGGTTGGGTTGAACCGCACCATAACCGCCGTAGGTTGAACGGTAAAAGCGACCACGATCGAAGCCATCTGGATCGATGTAATCCCAGTTGACGTTGTGCATCGCCCAGTCACCGAAGACATCGTTGAATTCAGACTGGCTCCAGCCCATGTTGCTACGCAGAACGGATAGCGGATCGGCAGTAGACTGGCCGCTTTCGCCTCCTTTCGGCGCTTTTGACCACATATCGTTGATGACACTATAGCCAAAGCGGTTCTTCAGATATTCCATAAACTGCCAGTTGCAGTAACGGTTACGTGTTGAACCCAAATAAATATGTGAATAGTTGACCTGCATTTCCGAACAGTGTGCTGACGTACCGCGGAATTCATCCATCTGGTGCGTCATCCAGTTCGCGTGGGATTCCCAAATCCAGCCAACGTAGTTTTCTCCGCCTGCGCCCTGGAAGCCGCCAGTTTGTCCTTGCAGCGCATGGGTAAATTCGTGTGCCAGTCCCCAGTTATCCTTGAGTGAGGCTGGGCCGATCCACATTCCCATGCTGCCACCACCTGCAATACCTCCACTGAGCCCAAAAGTGGGATCGATGTGAATATTGGCCTTATATTTCACCGTTTGTTTGCAGTAAGGCTCTGGATACTGAATTTGGTTAATGAACTTATCCCAAATTTGTTCCAGTTTTTGCCCCGCAGCAACCGCATCATTACGGTTCACGTCGTTATTATTCCAGCGGAAGGCAAAGTGCTCTGTCTGGTATTTCACGGAAGGCATATCGGTAATTGAATTATCCACCTGCCAACTGCCTGCGACACAAGCCTCAGCGGCGTTTGCCGTATTGACCATTAATGCGCCACTTAAAACGAGTAGGCAGTTTAGGGGCGTGAGAAGTGTTTTTATTTTTGGCATAAATCCTTTTCCTAGCATGAATATTGCTAATCAGCCTTATTATTTCACGAGAAGGAATTCCTCGTTGATATATAAGACTCCATCCCAAGGCCATCATGGCCTATATCCATCATACTTCCAACTGCCTGTACGTTACCGCTGCATGCAGTTGGAATTATTCAGGAGCTATTTTGCTTAAGTAAAAATATATCGACCTCTGTAGAAAGAGGTCGATTGGATTATAGATTAATTTTATCTTGTTACCTATTTCATTTTAAGTTTTGGTTATGTTCTGGTTTCCTAAAATAACGTTATTATTGGCGTAGTGCTTTATTAACCAATAAAGAAGACTGGCAGCCAGTAACGAATTAAACGCTGGCACGCCCCATTCAATGACTAATCCGACGATGGCCCCAGCAAGGCTGGCAATAATAGCAGGCCAGCCAATCAGCGGCGTTTGTGCGATATCGGGTAATTGGCCTTCGGCACGGCTGGAATCGAGCAACGTTCTGTGAGTGCGCAAAATATAATAATCAACCAGCATCACGCCGATAATCGGTGGGAACAACACGCCCAATAGCGTCAGAAAATCGATGAAACGATCCAGAATACCGGCGACAGATAGCGCGGTGCCGATGAGGCCAATTACCAGCGTAATCGAGACATAGCGTAATTTTTTCCCTGTGACGCCCTCTATGGCATTGGCGATTCCCAAAGAGGACGAATAAAGGTTGATATCGTTCACTCTCAATGTCGAAAAAATAACGGCAATCAGACCGATGCCGCCAGCTGCCTGGGACATGATCGTCACGACATCTGCGGTATTGAGCGCACGGGCAATAATGATGGCGAGGCCATTCACAATAAATTCCCCGACAATAATCGACAGCATCGTCATCCAGAACACGTGTTTCCCTTTTTGGGAATAGCGCGTCATATCTGGCGTGATTAAGCTGGCGACGATACAGCCTCCTACCACCATCGTCGCACCTGCGCTAATGGAAATAGCCTCGCCGTTAGGCGCAGAAGCGATCAGTTCAACAATATTGTGACCGGAGAGCGTCATGATCGAAATATAGCCAACAACGATCACAAACATTGGCACGGCGATTTTGGCGGTGAAGCGTAATGCTCTGAAACCAAAGGCAACCAGCAGCGTCAGCGCAATACCGGACAGGGCGGCGGACCAGCCAAAGCCGAGTTTATCTGCCATTGCGAAGTTGAGCGCTTTAGCGAATACGGCATTCTGGACGCCGAACCAGCCGATGAGGCTAACGGCGATAACCAGCCCAATCAGGACGGAACCAATACGGCCAA
Source organism: Pectobacterium zantedeschiae (assembly GCF_004137795.1). Taxonomy (GTDB): domain Bacteria; phylum Pseudomonadota; class Gammaproteobacteria; order Enterobacterales; family Enterobacteriaceae; genus Pectobacterium; species Pectobacterium zantedeschiae. Next base: position 2,549,405 of record NZ_NWTM01000001.1, on the reverse strand, counting down.
AGCCGCACCAGCGAGCAAGCAGGCTGCCCGACATACCTTCTTTCATCCCCGCGTAGCCAAGCCCCACGGTCACCACGCCAAAAATGGCGCTGCCAATAAAGATGGCAAGAAATGCCTGACTTAGCGTCATTGAGTGACCGAGCACTGCCCCTAACATAAACTGGTCTAGCGCGGTCAACATGCCAATATGCACTAATGCCACGTTTAAGAAAGGCAACCGGACATTCAGCGGAACGCGGCTGACGGGATAATCATCTATTTTTTCCATGTAGATATGTTCTCTTATATAAATTGAATGCCTTTCTCGATGAGAGAGTTAGGAATATAACCATCGATTCCCATATGGCGACAAAATTCCTCAAATTGAGGTAGCGAGTGCGCCTCTGCCTTTTGATACATGTTATATATTCTATTCTCGATTGTTTTTGGTGATACGTTCATTTTCCTTGCAATTTCTTTATTTGATAAACGCTGTAATATCAGAAAGATAATGTCTAATTCTGACTGAGTGAATATACTGGTTGTTAGCTCAGTTTGTAATGTGGTCGGCTTCTTTTGGTCTATATATATAAGCGGAGACCGTGTATCCAGAGGCCTGGCATTCCACATGGTCCCAATGCAAAGCTTATTTGCATCAAAAATGGGGATTTTTTCGCTGACGAAGGGGGTCAGCGTTTTCTTTCCATACCAATAGTGAGTTTCTATTACAGTTACGCGCTGTTCACTATTTTCTGTCAGCCTGTCATGCTCTTTTAAATCGTCGGAAAGTTCCGCCCAACTGGCAGGAAATTCATCATCAAGTCGCCCTTCAATATCAAAACTCATCGGTGTGTTGGTATAAAGGTAAGCGGCTTTATTCATGTAAACATGGCGTGATGATAAGTCTTTAATACCCCATGGTTCATTTAAACAATCCATCATAATAATCAGATTGCGAATATAATCAGTCATGTTTGTTTGTGATGATGGCATCCTGCCCTCCTTAATTGGCCGGGATTAAATCAACGGATTAATTTAGCTAAATAATGCCGAGTATGTTTGTGCGCATATCCTGGTAGATTACCATATTCTTTGTATCCTAGTTTTTCGTAGAATCCCTTGGCCTGGAATTCGAATGTATCTACGTAGGCCATATGACAATCGCGTTTTAAGGCTTCTTTTTCAGCCGTTTGCATGAGTTGTCGACCAAGACCGCTTTTACGATACTTCTCACTAACCCAAAGATATTGAACCTCCAATGCACCCCACCAGGTTCTGGAGATTAATCCTGCGATAATATTATTGTCATCATCTTTGAAATTTAAAAAGAGAGGGGAAATATCAACAGCATCATACTGCGCGTTGTGTTTCCAGAGACTCGCTATTACAAACTCTTCTTCATTTGCTTCTGGTGTGTCAGTAACATTCAGATTCATTACAATAAAACCTCATTATTAGCATGCTAAATTATACTTCTAATATGGATATTTCTTTATCATATTAAATATGTTTATGCAAGGGTGGATTTCACTCGTTATTAGATTGCTCTGTTGCTCTATGCTAAGAAACATAATCTGATATTTATTGATTATATGTTGATAAAAATCAGAAATTAAGCACGTATTTGCCTCGCCAGGGAAAATACCAGATTATTGATAATAAAAATGTATGCTGTATCGAAAAATATGTTTTTTATGAGTAAGTTACTCTTCTTGTCTTTCCATTGACCGACTTATTTCTCAGCCCGGTTTATACCAGCGAAATGCACCTCGTTTCGCTGGTATCCCTCTTTCGTTCATTCCCTCTGCCTGCGTATGTTGCAATCCATGTAAAAAGGCGGCACCACAGTGACTAACGAGTCGATAAAACCCTGCTCAGTTGGGCTGGTCAATACGTCACTGTGTCAGGACGGATTCTAGTTTGTCGCGCCATCCGAATGAGTATTTCTGGATAGAAGGTATTTTCCGTAAGACGATTATCGATTTAGGTTTGCCGTGAGAGATTGAACCGGTACTGAAATCACTCAGGCAGGCTTCACATTGCCGCTGTCTCATTCTCAGGCTGACCGGGCTCTATAAATTCCTCGTATGTTCTTTTTGCAACAATGCCTTGTTAACGACATGGTGATTTCTTCTTTTCTATCTAACTGTATTTTAAGTGAATTAACCATTTCATTGAAATGACAATAATAATGCGTATAGTTATCATTTGCTTTTTTGTGCGGATATTGACAAGAAACGTATCAGCATCTCGCCAAAATCATCTTTAGTTAACCGAGGATATACCATGTCTTTTGGAGTTACTCGCGCCGGAAAAACGCGCGTTTGTGATTCTTCGCTGGCCGGAGCAAAACCATTCGGAGTCTCTCTTCTCGCCCTGTTGATTTCCGCCTCTTTCCTGCCTGCTCAGGCTGTTGCCGAAGAAACCCCTGCTTCAGGTGATACGCTTGTCGTCAGCGCTAACGCCAATGCTAATGCAGAGGACAGCGATCCGCAGGATTACAGTGTGAAAGTCACTAACGCCGGAACGAAGATGACGCTGACGCCGCGTGATATCCCGCAGTCGGTGAGTGTTATCAGCAAGCAGCGTATCGAAGATCAGAACCTGCAAACGATTGGCGAGGTGATGACGAATACGACGGGGTTGTCCTCTAAAACTATTGATTCTGAACGCATGACGTATTTCGCTCGCGGTTTTCTTATCAATAACTATCTGTTCGACGATATTCCGACAGTGGTTGACGATATCTGGAACTTTGGAGACTCCGCTTCGGATACAGCAATCTATGACCGTATCGAAGTGGTGCGTGGCGCGACCGGGCTGATGACAGGAACGGGTAATCCTTCTGCGGCGGTGAATATGGTGCGTAAGCATGCGGATAGCCGCGAGTTCAAAGGCTCGGTGTCTGGCAGCTACGGCTCGTGGGATAAACAACGGATGGTGACCGACCTGTCTGCACCGCTGACGGAGTCCGGTAATGTGCGCGGGCGCGTAGTTGCTGGCTATCAGGATAACGACACCTGGCTCGATCGTTATCACAGTCGTAAAAAATTCCTCTACGGTGTGATCGACGCCGATGTAACAGATTCCACCACGTTATCGCTTGGCTATGACTACCAGGATAATCACAATACTAACTCAACGTGGGGAGGCTTGCCGACATGGTACAGTGATGGCAGCCGTGTTCGTTTTGATCGCAGCCTTAATTCTGCACCTAACTGGAGCTATACCGATACAACGTCGAAAAAGGTGTTTGCCGGTTTGACCCAGCGTTTTGATAGTGGTTGGCAGGTGCGGATGAACGGCACGCATGACGAGACGAATTTTGATTCGAAACAGATGTATGCCAACGGTTTCCCAGACAAAAACACAGGGGTATTGGTGGATCCTTATTATCCTACCTATAACACTGTGGCCGTTGGGGCCTATGGTGGCTGGAACAGAGGGAAGCGTAAAGTCGATTCAGTCGATACTTTTGCGACTGGTCCCTTTGAGCTGTTAGGTCGCCAGCATGAATTGGTGGTAGGAGCGAGTTATAGTAAACAAAGTAATGACTACAATAACTCTTATCCGCTAGATACGCTCACTTCTACGGCTGTCGGTAACTATTTCAACTGGAATGGTAACCTTGCCGATCCTACATGGAGTGCTTGGCAGCCTTACGAAAATTCTACGACACGCCAGAAATCAGTCTACACCTCTGCACGCTTTTCGTTAGCCGATCCGTTGCACCTGATCGTCGGTGCACGTTATACCGACTGGAGTGTGACGGGGTCTTCGGATAGTGATAGTAGAAACCGTATTACACCGTATGCAGGACTGGTGTATGACATCAACGATACCTGGTCGACGTATGCCAGCTATACCGATATATTCCAGCCAAATAACAAGCGTGATATCAACAAAACCTACTTGCAGCCGACCACGGGCAGAAACTATGAAACGGGTCTGAAAGGAGATTGGTATAACAGTCGCCTGACTGCGTCTGTTTCTGTTTTTCGTATTGAACAGGATCACGTGGCCCAGACGGATAGTAGTCGTTTTGCAGGATCGAACGAGACAATTTATTACGCTGTTGACGGTGTCGTCAGCAAAGGGATCGAATTTGAAGTCAATGGCGCGGTGACGGATAACCTGCAAATGACGTTTGGCGGCTCACGCTATGTGGTTGATGATAAAGATGGCAAATCGGTCAATCCAGAATTGCCGCGTACGTCGTTCAAGCTGTTTACCCGCTACCAGTTACCAACATTGCCAGAGTTAACCGTCGGCGGTGGAGTGAACTGGCAAAATGGCATCTGGCAGGAAGGTTCCGGCCCACAAAACACAACGTTACGTGCCGAACAAGGCAGCTACGCGCTGGTTAACCTATTTAGCCGCTATCAGGTCACTAAACAGCTGGCGGTACAGGCAAATATTAATAACCTGTTTGATAAAGAGTATTACGACTACCTTGCGCCTTATGCTGTGTATGGAACGCCGCGCAGTGTCTCAATGACGGTCAACTACAATTTCTAAGTTGATGGTTGAGCTGATGAATAAGTGTCGGTTCAAAGCGTAGGCACAACATCACTGGTATTGTAATGCTGCGTCCTTACTCACCATATCGGTGAGTAAGGACACTATTGTTAATTAACCTGCGGCTAACCAGAAAGAAAGCATTGGGATTTGAATATAGAATAATGTTTTATCTGCAACTGGCCACAGTTGAAGACTGACATTAAGATTCTGGTATTTTAAATCATCCAGGAAGATAGCATTCCCGCCTTTATAATTATGCGGGTTATTGGCTTTTCCTTCATGATAACGAACATTCTCTGCTGGGCCACCGTCGAAACTGACAGTGGCAGAGCCAGATGTTGAATCAGGATCTTTATCAAGCAGGTTAATATCCACCGTTGCATTAAAAGGAACGTGATGAATATTGACTGCAATAGTGATATTGGCGCTGTAATCACTAATAGAGTTAACTTTGATGGTACCACATTCGCTCATGCTGCCTCTGGAGAACAACTGCCATGATGCTGGTAATACTTTCCCAGCAGTAGCTTCGGTTCCTACAAACTGTGTGATTTTAGCCATGTTTATTCTCTCTCTATTAAGTTTTATTATGTGTGGTTTTCATGCTTCACAAATAAAATAATCAATTCTTACCTTTTTAAGGTTGAGTTTGACTTGTTTTTTTTGTTTGCATGTTGAGTTAATTTAGGTGTGAGTGGGGTGATTCACAATATGACCTGTGGATGAGGGGGAATGGCATACGTCAAATTAAATATAATCTAGCGCTAATGGTGATGTTTATATGATTATTTGTTTTATGTTGGTTAATACCGAGTGTTTTTTTATAGGGATTAAGAAATGAAGTGCTTAAACTGCGATAATGATGCGCGTAAAGAATCTGGCCTGTGCTCTGTGTGTGAAGAGAAAGAACAGCAGAAAATTAACGGTATTCTCTATCTTCCTGCGCTGGGGATTATTCTTTCTGTCATTACGACGCCGTTCTCACTGTATGACATTATCAATGCGATGATTCTTCACTTTAAGAACACTGGATTTCTCGGCTATTACGCTTTAGCTCTGGTGTTTTTCTTGCTTGTCATGTTTGCATTGGAGGTTTTTGCCGCAATGAGCTTCTTTCAGCGTAAAAAACGTACGCGGAATGTGATGGTTTCCTACTATCTTGTTAGCGCACTGCTGGTGGGATATATGACATTGCTACCCGCTTACCTGTTTGATGTTAATCTCGATACTGGCGATATTCGCGCCATTGCCTCTTCGGTTTTCGGCATTGTCGTTTGGATTCCGTATTTCATGTTATCGAAAAGAATTCCGGTGGTGTTTAATCGCTAAAAGGAAACCACTATTCACGTTATGCTGATAACATACCAAACGATCGGTAGAGGATAGCGAATCATGAATATCAAACAATTGCGTTATTTCTGTAAAGTGGTTGAAGCAGGGGGAATAAGCCAGGCAGCGAAGGTTTTTTCTCTTGCTCCAGCGGCAATCAGCCTGCAAATCACATCGCTGGAAAAAGAGTTTAACGGTGAGCTGTTTAACCGCGCTTCTCGACCCATTACGCTGACAAAGCTGGGCGAATTTCTTTTTAACAAAGCTCATGAAGTGATATTCAGCTTTGACAAGCTCGAAAGGGACGCGTTGCAGTATGTGAGTACCGCATCCGTTAATCTCAATTTGGGGTTTGTCCGGTCGGTGATGTTTAATCTTATTCCTGAAACAATCAAACTTTTTTCAGAAAAGCACGGCCATATTAGTATCACCCTAAAAGAGGTGCTTTCTGAATATCAGACCGAACTGCTATCAACGCAATCCATTGATATTGGTTTCACCCGTGAAATGGATATCAGCGAGCCGACTGATGGGCAGGAACTGTCGCGTGAGCTGATTTTGATTGATCCTCTTGTGGCGGCGATTCCGATTAATCACTATTTGAGCCGGAAGAATTTTATTACGCTGCGAGATTTTTGTAATTCACCCTTTATCATTTTCCCGAGCGATCCTAAAAGCAGTTATACCATGCGAATTCAGGATAAATTTATCGAATATGGCGTACAGCCTGCAGTTGCTCATCGCACGGTCGAGATACATACGGCGTTGGCACTGGTCGGGGCAGGATTAGGCGTTACACTTGTTGGAAGATCAACGATTCCTAATAATCGTCAGGATGTTCTTTTTCTGCCAATCGAGGATTTTAACTGTTTGAGCTATATCTACGCCGTTTATAACGCGAAGAATCCTAACCCGAATATTATGAATTTCATTGAAACGATGAAAACGATATCAGGTTGAGCGCTGCTGCCTTAGTTTAAAGGCACATCCTTGTGCCTTAACGATATGACAGTTAGGCTGCTTTCTGATCAATTTGATCGTCAGAGAGCGGTTCAGAAATGGTGAAGAGGACAAGCAAACATAAGAAAGAACCTAGCGCCATGAATCCGAAAACGTGTCCCCAGGTGTAATGATCGAGCAAGTATCCTGCGACTAAAGGACATACCGCCCCACCTAACTGGCCTCCTGTATTAATTAACGCACCAGCAACCGGAAAGACATCTTTGGTTGTCAGCGACATGGGATAGACCATATAAGCTGAGAAGCCGAGATTAAAAAGAATCCCTGTCAGTAACAGTAGTGGCCCAAGAATCATCGGGTTGTCTGGTGCATTGATGAGGATCACCATCATGATTACCGTTGCAATCGCTGATAGCATCATTAAAGGTTTGCGGCGTTTATTGAGAATGCGATCTGAGCACCAGCCGCCAATAATATTGCCAATGACTGCGCCAACCCAGGGTGCAGAGGCCAGCATCCCCATTTTGATAATGGAAAAGCCTTTTTCATTCATTAAATAGGTAGGGATCCAGGCAAGGAGAACATTCACAATCCCCATCATGAAGAAGTAGCCTAAAGTGCTGCCAAGAATATTCCAGGATCTGAAGATGCCCTTGGAATTATCAATCAGTTTCACCTTCTTGGCACGAATCAACTTGTCCAGCAGTGTGAAGCGTCGAACAGGTAGGATTTTTTTCTGTGTGACCGTATTCGCTGATGATGTGGAAACATTATCTCGTTCTTCAATCAGCGCGATCTCACTTTCGGAACAAAAGCGGCTTTCCTGTGGCGTGTTAGGAACGAGTAAATACCATATAACGCTAAGAAAAATACCGGGAATTGCAAAGAAATAAAAAACGTAGTGCCAACTATAGTGATAAAGAATGAAGGCACAAATCGGGGGAACAAGTACAGGGCCAAATTTTGCGGCGGACAAAAATATTGAGGTGACGATGCCTTTCTCACGAGAAGGAAACCACCGATTAATTGTCGATGTTATACCAATCGGCAGTGGACCTTCCGCAAGCCCCAGGATGAAACGGGAAACTTTGAGCCCGAGGATGGAGGTAGAAAACCCCACCAAGCCAGTTGCCAATGAGGTCAGGATCATGGAGAGGGAGAATATCTTCCTGACGCCGAATTTTGAATACAAAAAACCGCTTGGGATCTGCGCTATTGCATAAGCGAGCAGGAATAAACTTGCTAAGGCGCCAGCTTCTGTATTAGACATATGAAAATCGTTACGGATGAACGGTAAAACAACCCCTATGTTGGCTCTATCCGCTGCGGCTATGGTGTACACGAAGAAAATCAGTGTTGTGACAATCCAGCGAAACTGACTGCTGTTTTTTATTTTATTCATTTTTTTACCTGCTGATTAAATAAGTAAGTATTTATCTTTCATTTGGTTTTTGTTTTTTATTTTTATAACGTACTTCTTTTTTATGTTCCTGCTTTTATCCGACATGATGCCATGTCGGGGAGTTATTTCAGATTCAGATTTTTAAAAGTGCTACCTAGCTCCATTAATTCAGCCGTTGATGAGCCATGTGATATTTTTTCTTTGTAGATGTTTTCTTTTTCCTCACGCTCTTCAGAGAGATGGATAACCTCCTCCAAACGTGATTGCTCTATGACGACGAGCCCATCTGAATCGCCTACGATAATATCGCCGGGATGAATTATGCAGTCACCAATCAGAAGCGTTTCATTCATTTTCCCTGGCTGCTTTTTCTCTGTACCACGAATAGAGAGCCCTTTTGTAAAAACGGGAAAGTTTGACTCGATAATGGCATCGCTGTCTCTTACTGCGCCATTCACCACCAGTCCCGCAAGGCCAATATTTTGCGCCTGTGCCGTTAACACATCACCCCAAATACCTGCGCCAGTGAACCCGTCACAGTTGATGACCAGCACGTCACCTTTTTTAGCGTGGAGCAGTGCATAATGAATCATCAAATTGTCCCCAGGTCTCATCTGTAACGTCGTTGCAGGACCCGCGAGTTTCATCCCCCGTGCCAATGGTTTGATAGAAGAGTCAAGGGAACCTGTTGCCCCTTGTGCTTCATAGAGCGTTGCTGTACCCAGGCGTTTTAATTTCTCTGTCAATTCGATATTCAGTGTGTTTTTTTTATTCAACATATTTTCATTTAACATAGTTGTGCCTATTCTATTTTCTTGGTGCGATATTTGACGCATGTAAATAATTTTTTTACATGTGTAGAACAAATCTATTTGGCCGTGTTTAATTCTATTTTTTATTTTTTTAGTGTTGTTTTTTCTCGATATTGATAATCCGATAGGTAGAGAGAAATAGTGTTTCTATTAGCTTCTCCGTTCTTGGTAGTGATGATAGTGGTCGCGCGAAATTACTCAATATAGGGTTATTTAAAACAGTTTAAGAAAAACTTAACATGATGGGATGGCTGGCTGGAAAGAGAAGGGGAGGATCGTAGAAAGTTATTTAATACAATGAATTAAACTATTTTTTAAACGATAAAATATAGTTTTCTGGCCAAACTGGCTGTTGATTATGTGATTTCTGAGTAATTTTTTATGTACCGCGTATTGTGAATGACCGAGCCGCCCGAGTGTGGGAAAGAACATGGCGGCTCAGATCTTATCCCCGCTATAAATAGCTCAAGGTGAAGTTAGCCGTTGCTACAAAATCACCGGATTGAATCAGGTCGTCGCGTATCTTTTCGATGCGTGCTGAAAAGGGAATGGCGTTATCTCCGCTTTGTAGGAGAATACCATCCGTGCTGCTGTTGATGCTGACCAGTTTATTCGCGTGATAGATGCCAATTGCGATACCTTTGGCACTGGACGGCGTATCTAGCGCTAACCGCTTAGGCAAAAGCGGTTCTTCTTTTCCTGAAAAGCGAATGGTGACGTTTTGGTAAGTATCCAGGTTGCAGTCTGTGAGATTAATGGAGAAATCATGCCAGTTACCGTAGCTATTGGCTTTTAAATAGCGATCGGAGACTTCGCTCATGTTCACCACAATGGCTTTGCTCTCCGTGCTCACATTGCAGGCCGCGTTGACGACTAAAACGTGAAACGTCACTTCATGTTCGTCCAGCGATGACATCTGTTGCGCGATGGATGTACCCGACGAAAGCGTCAGGATGCCAAAGGTAAAAGCGAGCAGGGTGGTGCTGGAATTGGTTTTCATTATTGTATTGCTGTGTTTTATCATCGTTGCGATCTCGCGTATGAAGACAGATTAATGATAATTAAACCGCAGAATAATATTTTTCTCGGTATCGCCTATCACTGCGGGGCCGGAGGCGTAGAGCTTGGCCGTATAACGTCGTTCAAGCATGCCGCTTGATGCCGTAAGGCCGTCAACCAGATCGATGAACTGGTTAAACGCCACGTTATTACCGCTGCGCATATCTTCAATTTTTAATGTGGCGCCATTTCCCATATCCATGCCGTCTATCCCGACAAGCGAATTTCCCCGCGAAGAGGCATCGAAGTTGATGTCCAGATCGAATCCCTTGCCACAGTCTTCTCCACCGTCGGTCGATACGTTAATGTAGAACTCTGTTTGCGCCAGCGCGTTGGCCTCTGTACCAGACCACGCTCTAACCGTACCAAAATCAACATAGCTATCGGGCGAGACGTTGATATTTGCCGCGCACTGCATAATTTCGATGCCATGTAGCCCTGACAGGCTTAGGCCATAGTTGCTGTCTGGCTTATTGTTGATGCCCCCCTCACCGTCAGCCTGGAAGACGCGCAGTGAATCTACTCCCGCCGTGGTGTCGGTGATATTTCCCGTTTTTTCGAGATAGAGTTGCACCGTGACATTGAGCATGGTCGGGTTGGATGGTGGTCTTGAACCACTTGGACCTGGCAAGACCCACTGCCCTGTGGGCACGCGAGATGCGGTGGTGCCGCCATTGGTAATCACACCGAGATCCTGGCCGTTATAGATGATACCAATCCCAATGCCTTGGCTGATGACCTTACCTTCAGGATTGGGATAGAAATAGGACATCTCACCTTGTGGGCGTACGGATTGATACGCCCAGCAGGCCAGACTGCGGGTATAGGGTTTTGACGTCCAGAGGCGACTGCCAATAGGCAAGGTCGCTGGGATTTTTAGCGTACCGATATCCTCATAATCAGAGACCGGGCCGGTTACTGTACCCAGCCGACATTCCAACGCGCTGGCGTTAAACGCCGTTAGGCCGAAAAAGAGCGCCGCGTAGAGAGCGATATAGCGATGTTGACGAACGGCTAACCAAGACATGGCAGATATCCCTGTGGCTTATTTACGGATGACGGGCTGGCACTGGTTTTGTGCACAGGCAAAAGGCAATTCCAGATGCCCGCCGTAGTCATTGACGTAGTACAGATAGAAACGATCGACCGAGCCGTCATTCACCTCAACTGATAGGGTTGAGCGTGGTGCGATCATAAAGGCATTTCCCTTCAGCAGGCTGGTAGGGTTGGCTCGCGTCGCTTTAGGCTGTTTCAGGATGCTGCTTACCGTGATGTAGTACGGCGTTGGGTTTTCTACCTGAAAGGCGTTTCCTGTTTTTCTGACGGTCAGTTTTTCCTGCCATATTTCGTCTTTGGCTGGCTTTACGCTGCGGGGGCGGAAGAACACCTTGATTTCAGACTGAATCGCTATCTGTAGTACGTTAGGCTTTTCCGCCTTGGGTGGAATTTCCCGGACGTTAAGGTAAAACAGCGATTCGCGATCGGTCGGTAATTGGGTGATTTGTTCGGTTTTGACCAGACGGATCAGGCTGTAGCCCTTTGCTTCGATGCGCTGTAATGGCGGCAGCACCATCAGCGGTGTAATCACCTTATTGTGGCGCTCATCCGTCAGCCACGACTGTGCCAGAAACGGATTCTCCGCGTTTTGGTTCATCAACATGACCGTTGCGGATTGCTCATCATCGTTAAAAATAACGCGGGTGCGATCGAGACTCAGGGCGCTATAGGCCGAGGGCATCAAAAACAGGCAACCGATGATGAATCCTGTTGCTCGCCGATAAGATGGGTATTTCATAACTACTCTCCGGGCTTTTCTATATTCTCGCGCCGCTTATTTACAGGGAAGCAGCAGCGCATCAAGGTGATTTAAGGTGGCGGGCAGGGTGATGGAACACTGCGTTCTCCCCTCCCAGATGACGGACAGCGTTTCGTCAGGCGATACGCCTGTGATATAGGCTTGCCCACCGTTGGTGATCATGGCGATATCTCGGCCTTTCTTGTTTTTGATCTGGGCGGCAAATGGGGGATATTTGCCATCGGCTAGCGCAACGTGAGCCATGACTTTTTCCCCGCTAACCACGTCAAATTTGCGGTAGCCAATCGCGCCTTCGGTCAGCGTGCCCTGAACCACTGTCGTCATGGCTTCAATATTTTGCGGTAATTTCTGTAAATCAATACGGGTCGATACATCGTAGTAGCTACTGGTACCGGCAATCACTGCCAGGCCATAGCGGTTAGTCTCGACCTGACTACCAGAGAACGGTACGCCAGCTTGTTCCGTGTCGACCATGATGCGAGTGCCGCCTTGATTGCCTTTCGGATGGGCCGCGACGCCATGGCGGGTGGCGGTAATTCCACCGCGTAGTGAGCCATTCAGGTAGGTATAACGATCCTGCTGCCAGGCGACGCCAACGGAGGCATCTGTCATCGGTGCCAAATGGGTATAGTTGCCGCTCAGGTAAATGTTCTCTTTGCTATCGTGTCGGGTGCTTAGATTCCAGGTTCGGCGCGGATCGGCGTTATTGGAATAGGTTAATGCCTGATTGCTGCCGTCGTTATAGCGCCCGATGCTGTAGCTCAGGCGATCTTTTTCTCCGAGTGGAATAGAAAAACTTAGGTACAGGCTGTCATCGGTGCGGCGGTTGAATTCGGTGCGATAGGCCGATAAATTCGCAGAAATTCCTTTAATTTCACCGATATCAAAGTATTTGTTTAACGAAATGCCGTAGCGATCCTGCTCGGCTTCATTCCAGTAAGTTTGGCGCGTATAGGTAACGTAGGTTGATAGCCCACTCAGCAGCGAGGACGACTCTTGCGCCGAGAAATTTTTTGAGAGCGTAATGGTATAGCGCTCTTTTTCATTGCGATAGCGGTTATCAAGATTCAGTGCATAGAGATACTGCGCCATGCTCATGTAGGTCTTCTCTGAAAAGCGGTAGCCCGCAAAACTGATCTGGCTATCGATTGAATTGAAATATTTAGACCAGTTAAGAGAAAACGCATGTCCCATTTGCGACGATGGCGCTGTCGGAAGTGTCGCGCGTGACTGTGTGATATCAGCGGACAGCGCACCCAGCAGGTAGAGGTTTTTCCCTATGCCTACCGACCAGGACTGATAGTTATTGGACAGAATGCTGCCACCGTACACCGACCACGCGTTGGATAATCCCCATGAGGCTTCGGCAGCAGAAAAGGCCGGGCCTTGCAGACGATGATTGGTGTTCGAGGGTTTACCTGCGGCAAGTTTGTACTGCACATGCCCTGGCCGCGTCAGGTAAGGCAGGTTGGCCGACTCGGTCTGGAATGTTGTCACCGTGCCGTCTTCTTCCGTCACGCGAACGTCTAGCGTTCCGCTGACGCCATTTTTCATATCCTGAATCGCAAAAGGGCCAGCAGGCACGGTGGTTTCGTATATTAGCCTGCCATTTTGTGTGACGGTCACCGTCGCGTTTGATTTGGCAACGCCGCGAATTTCAGGCGCGTAGCCACGCAGCGAAGGGGGAAGCATGTTCTCGTTATTGGCTAATGACATACCGGTAAAGCGATAGCTATCGAAAAGATTGCTGCTGAAATACATTTCACCCAGCTTAAGATCGGCCGATAGGGTTGGCAGCGGACGATAGGCGTAAAATTGATCCCACGAGAAGCTATCGCGATTTGAGTTGCGCGATTTTTGCAGAAAGTAGCGGTAATCGGCACGGTAGCGCCAGGCTCCCTGATTAAATCCGGCTGTGCCGTAGCTGCTGAGATAGTGTGATGTGCCTCTGCCATTGGTATCACGGCGTACGTTTCCGACGAGGTTATAGTCCAGAAGCGCACCGTTTATGCCGTGATCCCATTGTTCGGGCGGAATCCAGTTGCTATCGCTGTACACAAGCCAGGCTTGAGGAATGGTAATATTTAGCGTTCCCATGCCTATTTGATTAGAGATTTTGACGCCAGCAATTGGCGTTAGATCGACACACGCGCCGTTATTCCATAATTCAGCCTGGTCGCGCGCTTCTTTTTTCAGTGCTAGTTTATCGATGAGTTCGGTCGAGAGGCAGGCCGTTGGCCGAGGGCTATTATTGCCTTGCGGCAGGTAACTAATCGTTTGCTGCTGTATTTCACGCGAGTTTACTTTTATTGATAAAAGATAAGTGCCGGGCGTGACGTATTCGGGGTCGGAAAAATGGCTAAGATCAATATCACTGCGCTCATCGACATCCAGTACATTAATGTTAAATTCCGTTGCACTGAGCGATGTTGTGCTCAAAGAGAAAATAAAAATACCATAGCGAAATAACTCGGATTTTATTTTTTCTTTGAGTGTAATGGTCTTAATTTCCATAGGAATATTATATGCTTAAACAGATGCAGCATTGTGGTATCCATTCATGTCAAACGACATGGGGAATAAAGAAAGAGTATAGGGGAGGAGACCTCCCCGCTTGATTACCTATACCCTGTTGTTAGCACATCTATATTTTATTGGTAAGACACAACAAAATTAGCCGTGCTGGAGAAAGCACCTGTGGTTATTACCGGTGCCTCACCTTCTTGTGGGGTTGGGAGTTTGGTCACGTAAGAGGTGAAAGAGAAGACATTATCTCCGTTTGCCAGTGGCGTAGCAGGAACCGCTGGTGTTGTGCCATCGAATTTGATTTTTTCGCCGATGCGTTCTACGGCAATACCTGCACCAGCTGCACTGCCATTTAATGCCAGCAGTTCATTATTGGTACCTGATGCCGCGCCACCGGAGAAAACAATTTTGGCGCTGGTTGCGGTATCCAGACTGCAATCTTTTAATGTGATATCAAACGGCTTAATTTCTGAAGTGCCGCCATTTTCCAACACCGTTTTGCTGATTTCGCCAAACTCAATAGTTTGATGTAGATCTTGCTGAGAAATCGAGCAGGGCGTATCAATAATTTTTCCTTTAAACGTCACCGTTCCGTTATGTGAATCTGCGGCATAGGCACCGACGGAAAATATCACGGAGATGATTGATGCCAGGGTGATTATTGATGGTTTCATATTATGCTCTCTCTGTTGGTTACTCTATTTAAAAGATTATCGCTACGCATGAGTGTCCACCGTACTCATACATAACCACAACGGATAATGCCTTCTCTATTGATTGACCGACGGCTTGCCACCTTTTGTACGGTTGTGCGGTGGATATATTTTATCGTCGGCCCAGTTTATTGCTCTGTAACGAAGTGAATGGTAATATCGGTCGATTTCTTGGTCAAATATATTGCTTTAAATATTTTTATTTAGATTATGTATTTTAAATTTACGTTTATTTAGGTTTTTATTCTGTTGCGTGTTTTTTTGTTTTAGGGCGGGTTTTGCGGGGTAAATATCATTTACAGATATAAATCATGTTAATTCAATGCGTTATTTTTCGTTCTCTTTCTTGTGTGATGATGTCGTAAAATGGTTGTTTTTTTATAAAAATAATGAAATGTCTTTTTGTTTAGACAATGACTAAATGAAATCCAAATAATCTTTGACAATAAATGGGTAAGTTTTTATCCTTGCCAAGGATAGCCTCGGTAAGACTATGTATATAATTAAATTTTCTTTTATAGATAAAAATTTTTGTTTTTCCATGGCTATTTTTCAGATTATTCCGTAGTTTTTATGTTCATAAAAAAGCGTATCTATCATCTTATTGTTACAGATGAATAGTGCCTATAATCTTGATGGAAAAAGGTCGAATGGTTTATTTGATCAATGATTTAATCATTTTTAACGAGGGAGAGGGAACACTGGCATGGATAGAGCGTGAAAATGAAGCAACCTCTGTGAATTTTCCTATTTCACGATTGCTCTGCTTATTAATAGAGAACCAAGGGGTAACGCTAAGCCGTGAATTTTTGTTGAAGGAGGCTCTGGAAAAGCATGCACTTTGCCCTTCTCTTAATAATCTCAACAATTATCTATCTCTATTAAGGAAGGTATTGCGCGAGTTTGATCTTTCAGATTCGATAGTGACTATCCCTAAAATGGGTATTGTCTTTAACGTTGAAAGTATTGTTTCGCATCTGAATGAGGATGTGGCGGAGAAAGAGAAAGAAACGTTAAATCAGGAGGTTGAAAAGATATTTGAAGACAATGGCTGTGAAGAGGAAAGGCCATTTTCTATAGAGCATCATGCTATTCCTGAACCCGTAAAAAAACAGCAATACGTTCGGTTCCTCCTCATCTGGATTACGATAGTCGGGATTTTCCTGCTTGCGTTGGAGAACGTAAATCGTTTTTCGTATCGACATCTTGTCGACGTGAAGATGAGCGGGAAGTGCGATCTTTTCTATTTATATAACAGCGTGGGATATCCTCTCCCGACCGACTACAAAAATCTGTGTTCAGATAACGCATTATTCTTCCTGTCGAAAAAAATTGTTATATCTGGAGTGTTAGATAAGAAAAGTGAAATTGTTATTTCCTGTAATAAAGATGGGTATGGATGTATAACTTATGTTAATAATTAGGATTAGAAAGACATTTTTTTGCACCACGTTGGTGCTTTTTGTTTCATTTTCTCTTGGGGTTATTTTTTATTTAAAAAGCGATTTATACAGAAAGCCGCTGATATGTCAGGGTGAGGTAAAACTTTACGAAGAAGACCATAAAGTCAGAAAGGAATATGACGTCTATTTTTATCTAAATAAACAAAATAGAGCGCTGGTTTTGGTCAATGGTCTTTACATTGGTGAGGATGGCGTACCGTTGACAATTCGGCGCACGTTCAGCTTTGATTCTGTGTGGGAGTCGAACCGACTGGTGGTGAACAATATTGGAATGAGTAAGAATACCAATGATAATGCGCCTGATGAGGCGATCCCCATCCTGGCTGAAAATGATGTTATCCAGTTCGAAATGCTGACGAAACATGCCTATCTGATTAGCACCGTCCAATCAAAGATGGCATGCAACATCCGCGATTAATGTGTGTTGGAACGACGTGAATGTGTTAATCGTTATTCTGGATATACGGTTTATGTGCTTCACAACACGCGTTGTATAAAATCATCAATATCTTCAATTGCTTGCTGAAAGTCGGCAGGAGCAGGGTTAATAATCAAATGGTCAGAATAGCCGTTTAGCAGTGCGCCCAGTTGGCGGGAGACGCGCTGGGTATCGGTATTTTTAAAGGTACCGGACACGACGCCTGATGCAATAATATCTTCGAGTAAAGCAGACCACTTCTCTGTCATCACATGTGCGAGCGTTGCGTAAGCGGTATTGTAAACCGCCAACTGCCATAGCGATCCATAAAGATTCCAGATAACGTCAGTGGTATCCGGCAGGTAGTTCTTCACCAGCTCATGCAGCTTCTCTTTCGGCGTTAATGTGGCGATTTCAGCCGCGACGTCCTCCAAATCTTTCTGCATAAACACCGTTAGCGCCTCAATCGACAGCGTCTGCCAGTCAGGAAAGTAATGATAAAGATGGCTGCGCGAAATACCGACGTGTTCCGCCAGTTCGCGTGTTGTCACTTTTTCTATACCTTTCTCGATAAATAGCTCGATTGCGCCATTAAGGATCTTGTCTTTTAGCGCTGTCGTCGTCTCTTTCATTGCCATCCCCGCGTTGACTTTGAGCAGGTGCTCAAATACAATTTTTTCTCTTGAGCAACCGCTCAAGTATAACTCTGCTAGATGCTATTCTCATGCAAACCCATAATATCAGCGAACCGGGCAAGGTTTCGCATAGTGCCGCTGTTACCCTTAAAAAACTTGGAAAGCTGCATGGCAAAAAACTGATTCTCACTCTGCTGTTAGTCGTCGCGGAGAATGTAACTTACCTGCTTTATCCCTTGATGGCTGGCTTTGCTATTAACGCGATTCTTAATGCTCAGCCTTGGCATGCGGTGCTGTATGCACTGATGGTTTTTGTTATGTGGGCGATTGGCGCAGCGCGACGCAGCGTGGATACCCGCACGTTTGCTCGTATCTATGCTGCCTTGGCTGTGCCAGTTATTCTGGCGCAGAGAAAAGAGAACCACAGCCATTCGACCATTGCGGCGCGCGTGGCGCTGTCACGCGAGTTCGTGGATTTTTTTGAAATCCATCTCCCGGTGCTGATCACGTCGCTGGCGTCGATCATCGGTGCAGCCGTCATGCTGCTGGTGATTGAATCCTGGGCGGGTGTCGCCTGCATCGTCATTCTGCTGTTTTTTGCCCTGTTTCTGCCAAGCTACACTCGTAAAAATGAAGTCCTGTTCGGCAAATTAAATAACCGTCTGGAGAAGGAAGTCGGTTTTGTCAGCAGTGCGACTGCCGCGTCACTGACCAAGCATTATCACGTGCTGGCTGGGTTGCGCATTCGCCTGTCGGATCGTGAAGCGTTGGGTTACTTATCGATTGGCGCTGCTGCTGCCGTGCTGTTTTCACTGACGATCCTGTATATGACACTTAACGGTGGAACTAACGCGGGGCATATCTATTCGGTGATGACTTACATGTGGATGTTTGCCATGAGCCTGGACGATGCACCAGGTTTGTTAGAAAAATATTCACAGCTAAAAGATATCGGGAAGCGTGTAGATACGGGCGTGGTATGAGTGTTTACCGCCTGTAGCTGAGGTTCGATAATTCGCCTGTTTTTCCTTTAAATAAGAAACCCAGCGATGTACTGGGTTTCTCAATCAGTACCCACTTATGTCTCTCTACGCCCGTTCTTTCAACGGTAATGTTGTCATGCAGGTCTGGCTGTCGTCATAGGTAGCAAACGGTGAGCTTGCCACGCGTCCCTGATAGGTGACATTGATTGTTCCTTCAATATTGCGCGGTAACCATACGCCAATAAAACCGTTTTGGTGGCTGTTTAGGGTTTTCTGCACGATAACGTTACCCGCTTTATCGGTGATTTTTACGTCAAACGCGGTATTAGCGAGTTCCCCCTGGCACCCAGACAAACTGTGATTAAAGCAGGGGTGTGTTTGTTGAATATAAGGGGCGAATGAGAGGTAGAATTTAGTTCCCTGCGGATAGCTATATTGCTGCTGCCCATCTGATAATTTCAGTTCTTTGCTGGTAATAGAAGCGCTGTAGGGCAAAGGTCTTGCCTGTGGTGATTGATCGATAACATCGACGATCTGCTCGACGGTTTTCCCCGCGAGCCCTTGCTTGGCAAGAAAAGCGTTAGCATCAGCCGTCGCTGCAAAACCTGAGCTGCTTAATATCAAACCGAATAGTCCCGCCATCATCTTTATCTTCATCATTACTTCCCCTCAATAGAATCATTATCTTGGAATCACATGCTATGACGTTACACCTTCCCCCTACGGGAAGGTCAAAAGGCAGGGTGTATAGAAAGGTAAAGTAATGTATTTACTTGGTTTTTGTTGATTTTGGTCAATTTTAGACCATGGTAAATGACGGTGATATCAGTGCCATTATTGATGCTGGTCATGAGCCGGGGTTTCTTCGTCTACGCTTACTGACCTGACCAATAAAACTCGATGCGGATTCCACTTGGTTCATAGCACATCATATGCATTGCCGGCCCATCATTAATCAGAGAGGGCGCGAACTCAATGTTGATGTTATGGGCTGATAACTTCTCAAAGAGCTTAAACAGTACGGCTTTGTTATCAATCTTAATGGCAAGATGATGTAATCCGACGTTGTTTTTTCGATCGAACGGAACAGGCTCGCTGGTCTGTACTTGCCAAAGCGTGAGCATCACCGTGCCGTCGCTGACAAAAATAGCGGGATAATCCTCTTTTCGTTTTACCTCTTTCCATCCCAGAAGCGAGGTAAAAAAGTATGAGCTTTCTTCCAGTGCTGATACCACCAAACCAATATGGTGAACGCCTTGTGTGGCTGGTGAATTCATGGCGAGTTCCTCAATTAAAGACAAAACTAATGATGACTACGCATTCGTCGGTTCGTTTTACTGTGCCAATGTGTGATAGGCACCGCGCTATTACTGGCTGAGAGCAGGATGAGATAATGCTAAGAGCTTCGCGTGTCGGCGATAAACATCCTCGCCGCTGGCTACGCCGATAAATTCCGCTCTCACGATCATTCCTTCAAGAAACGTCATGATAGCTTCGGCTTTATATTCCTTGTCTGGTTCTTCGGGGGTGAAGATGGATAGTAAAAATGATTTGAGCCAGGCTTTATGGTGCAGCGCTAGAGCGGTAATGGCTTCATCTTGCCCCTTAAACTCAGCCAGCGCATGCATGAACATACATCCCTTAAAGTTCACGGTTCTGAACCAGGCAAAATGCCAGTCCATCACGGCATCCAGGCGACTTTCCGCATCTTTACTCCCTGATACCGCGCGAGCGAGTCCTTCCTCAAAATGCGTATGCCGACGAATCAGCACGGCTTCAATCAGCTTGTTTTTTGAACCGAAATGGCGATACATGGAGGTCTTGGAGACTTCCGCCTTATCTCGAATCAAATCCACGCCAACGGTGGTATAGCCAAATTCATTAAATAGCGCTTCGGCGATATCTACAATGTGCTCTTTCTTACCCATGTTCTCTTTCATCATTTTCTTCATCGGTAATGGGTTGTTTTTGTGTGTACAGATCTGTACCATTTATTTTGCTTGTGTACAGATCTGTACACTCAATATAGCACGGCAATATCATAAAACTCATATTTTTATCGAGGATGAGCAATGAAGAAACTCAGGGGAGGCGGTGCTTTACCGCCAAAGCCAACGTTTATCCAGTTAATGAAGGGGTTAGTTGGTGGGAGTGTAGGAGTTCTGATCCTAAGCTATTTGGGACAATCCACTGGCGTACCGTGGTTGATGGCACCTTTTGGAGCAACGTGCGTCATTTTATTTGCTGCGCCAGCATCGCCATTCGCACAGCCAAGGAACGTAATTGGAGGACATTTCATTACATCAGCCGTGGGCCTGATTGCTTTATATGGATTCGGTGACACGATCATTGTTTTGTCACTCGCGGTTGGTGTGGCGACGATGCTGATGCAATATTCTCGCACTGTTCATCCACCGGCTGGCGCTAACCCACTGGTCATTATTCTGGCAGGGAAAAGCGCTGTGGGGTTTGAGTTCTTAGTCACGCCCGTTCTGCTGGGGAGCATTGTGCTGGTGGCGATCGCCGCGGTGATCAATAACTACGCTGAGGAAAGTAAGTGGCCTGCGTATTGGCACGGCATTGGGCTGCGCAAGCGACAGCCCTGAGAGAGTTTGCCTCAGGGATGAGGCGAGTCGTGGGATGTCTTTTGATGTGGGGCGTTTTCTTACTAATTCAGTATTGGATTGCTTCAGCTATTTTGCAGGGAAGCGTTATGGCGCTCGTTTGTACTGCACCTTTGCACCATAGAAATAATTACGTGGAATAGCTCATCCTTAGCCTGTTGTTCCGTAATAATTCCTTTAACCGCAGCATAAGATAATCCTTCTGCGGAACCGAGCATAGCGCGCAGTGCTGCATCATGAAGTGGTTGAGCTGAACAGAATGGAGCAAAAAGATCGCGGCATTTCTCCGTGAAAATGGCATCGTACTCCTGCCTGATCTGTTCAAGCTCGGGAGTACCCGTGAGTGCTGCCATGACGTTAGGCATTTCGCGCCCCTGAAGCAGCACGCAATCAATGTACGAGGTGGCAATAACCGTCGCCAACTTTTCGAGCACAGGTTCAGTCTTACGGATCATGTCATCCATAATCGCCGTCTGGCGAGCATCATATTCCTTGTAAAGTGCAGCTAACAGCCCCGAACGGTTAGTAAAGTGATCGTAAACTACCGGTTTCGTTACACCTGCCTGTTCTGCCAGGTGCCCAAGTGTCAGCGCTTCCGTACCTTCCTCCCGAATAATCTGCCAGGCGGCTTGTATCAGTTGTATATGGCGCTCTTCTCTTGATAAACGCTGTCGTGCCTGTGGTTTGGAGATCACCGATATTATCCTGTTGACATTCTTATGTACCAAAAGTAACTTGCCAGTGGTAAGTTACCGTTAGTATATAAGACTATCTCTGACGTCGTTTTATAGCAATAGGGAGTACCCAGAATGCATGCATTACTTGTCGTTTCTCATCCTGTTAATACCTCACTAACCCATAGTGTCGCGACCGCCATCGCGGAAGGGATTACTGGAGTAAACCCGACAAATACGTTTGAAATCGCAGATCTTACGCAGGAAGGTTTTAATCCGGTGTTTTCTGTGTCAGATATGGCGGCTTTTCAGCACACATGTACAACACCGCCTGACGTTGTTGCTGAACAATCCCGTATTGATAACGCAGATGCGTTGGTGCTGGTATTCCCGATTTATTGGTGGTCCATGCCGGGGCTGTTGAAAGGCTGGATCGACCGCGTTTTTGCAAACGGCTGGGCCTATGAAGAAACGACTGATGGACGAGTGATAAAGAAACTGGGGCACTTACCGGTGCACCTTGTGGCTCTGGGCGCAGCCAACCAGAGAACATTCGAAAAGCGTGGCTACGCAGATGCCTTTCATGCGCAGATCGCTCATGGGATTTTTGACTACTGTGGTGCGCCAGTCTTGACGTCTGAAATGCTGTTGATGCCGGAACTGGGAACGCCAGAGGCTTGTATTGATGCCGCACGCAATATTGGTGAGAAAATTTTCCGATAAATGCTGTGATCGATCTATTGCTAGCAAACTCCCCTTTGTTTAAAACAATAGCTTTTTAAATAATATCGATTTCATCCCTTATTTATTTTGGCCGAGTCGTAAATAGCTGATTATCGCTCGGCCAAATGGATGATACTTTTTAGCCTCATTTCAGCATACTTTGTGTATCGGCATAAATGACATGCTAGATAGTCAATTCATCCTCGCTATGAAATCAGATAATAAAGGTAACGATATGAATTCCGCTGAGTATATAAGAAATATTTCAGAAATAATGATGATGCCTTTAGCTGCAAAAGCATTATGTGTCGCAGCGGAAATAGGGATAGCAGATAAGATAGAGGAACCGGGTTCAACCATTTATGAATTGGCAAAGGCATGTCATACATGTGAGAAAAACCTTTTTGATATTATAAAGGTACTTGAGGTCTTTGGCTTTTTCGAAGTGAAAGATGACAATGTTATTAAAAATAACGCACGTTCTGCGCTGCTGATGTCGGATAACATTAGCTCAATGAAAAATTTCTGTATGTTATTCGGTAATGAATATTACCAGGGGTTTGATGGATTACTGCATACGTGCCGTACGGGGGAGTCGGGATTTAAGCAGAGGTTTGGGCTGACATTGTATGAGCACCTGGCGGATTCCCCATCACGTGCAGAAGTTTACGATCTTGCCATGCGGGATTTATCGCGTCCGGTAGGTTATGTGTTGGCTAAAGAATATGCATCTCTTTTTAAAAAGGCTGGAAGCGTTGTTGATATTGGCGGCGGTAGTGGCGTTATTCTGGTTGAGATTATAAAACAGTTTCATAACTTGACCGGATGTCTTTTCGACATGACTGGCGTCTGTAGTCGAAGCGAAAAGCGTGTCGCACAGCACTATCCTGCATTGAAAGAAAGAATGGTTTTCACTCCCGGCAGTTTTTTTGAGGCGATTCCTTCTGGTTATGATGTCTACCTGCTTAAAAATGTATTACATAACTGGAATGATGAATTTAGCCTGAAGATCTTAAAAGAAATAGCGAAATCAATTGGAAATTCAACGCTGTTAATTATCGAGCCTCTGCTGGAGTATGAAGAAACGTCACCCAGATTATTGATGAATGCACTTTTCCAATCCGTTATCTGTCAGGATGGCACGCGATACAGGACATTGAAAGATATAGAAGATATTCTGACGTTAAGCGGATTAGCCATTGTTGGCACAAAGAAAATAACAACCGGCCATACGATCGTTGAAATTAAATTAAACACTACGTTGCTGGGTTGAATGGCGTAAGTGACCTGTTTTCTTACGTTTTCATTATCCACTCCCTCATGAATACTGTTATTAAAAACATGTTATTAATAACAGTATTGACACTGTTTTTAAAATCCGTAAATTGGTTATTAACGGCGACTATTTTAAGTTTGCTGTTATATTAAAGACAACGAACATGTTCTTTAATAAGTTATTTTGCGATAAAGGCCACGAAGTATTTTTGTATGGGTAATCGATGTTGAGAAAAGTTAATATTCTCACTTGATGATGCTTAAGGCCACGTAGTCAGTATCTACAATCGCAAAAGGGGACGAAAGCGCGATGATGTAAGGCCATGATTTAGTTTTTATTGTTTGCGATTGGGTGTTGATTGAGTCATTCGTAAAATGTCGCAACGAGAGTAAGGCCACGCATCAAAGAGTCTATATCGCGATGGGGGATGTACCCGTTAATCTGCCATACCTTTGCATGTCTGGTAAGGTTGGTCGGGGGTAAACCAGTAAATATATGGGAGGTTTAGCTATTTTTTTAGTACCCAATATTATCTGTGATACACGTGTACATTTGAGGCAGTACCAATAGTAGTAAGACGTTATTAAGTCAATGAATGTTAAACATTAAGTCTGTAGTACCTTAAAAGCCCTGGCTAACACAGTCAGGGCTTTTATTCTTTTAGGCCGTAGCTATATCAAGCAGCTGTTTCTTCAACTCTGTGCCTGCTTGCTCCTGCGCGGTGATGACTGTCGGTTCTTCGCTTAGTGGATTCAGCAAATCGTAGTCATAGGTCATGACGTTATAACGGGTAAGTGACAGATACCACACCCACGCTCGGGTGTGTCATACCGTTTTATTGCGTCCGAACTCGCACGCCCGCAAAAACAATCACCATTGCTGATACCAGCAATAATCCGCTGCCAGCAAATACGCCACTGGCCCCGTTGAGGTCAAATATCACCCCGCCACCTGCGGCGCCAGCACCGATGGCAAACTGGATCGATGCCACCAGTAAACCGCCTGCGCTTTCAGCTTCGTCCGGTACGGTGGTCGCAAGCCAGGTTGACCAGCCCACAGGAACCAGACCAAACGCAAATCCCCACATTGCCACCAGTAAACCGTCCAACATCGGCAGATGTCCAAAGGCCACCATGGTCAGAGCCAGTACGCCCATCACAAAGGGCACCAGTGCCAGCGTCAAGCGTAAGTTTCGCGCCAGTAGATAACCGGCAATCGAGGTACCAACAAAATTGGCGAGGCCAAAGCCGAGCAAAATTAAGGAAATGCTTTCGACGCTTGCCTGCCCGACAGTTTCCAGAAACGGCCGCAGGTAGGTAAAGAAAGCGAAATGTCCGCTAAAGATCAGCACGGTTGCCAGCAATCCACCGATCATGCCCGGACGGCGCAGCACGCGAAGCAGTGTTCCCAGGCTACCGCTGCTCTCCGGTTTCATTGATGGTAATACCCATAACTGCCAAAACAGCGCCACAATGCTCGGTAGAATGCAGAGGATAAAGACGTTTCGCCAGCCGATCAAACTCCCCAGATAGCTGCCAAGCGGCGCGGCAACGACGGTAGCAATCGAGACGCTGGAGAAGATCACCGCCAGTGCTTTCGGTACTTTATCCTTAGGCACAAGACGCATCGCCGTGGCGGTGGACATGGCCCAGAATCCACCAATGGCAATCCCCAGCAGTAAACGCCCGAATAGCAACACATGCAGATTGGGGGCAAAGGCTACCAGTAAGCTGGAGATGATTTGCAGCACCGAGAAAAACATCAACACCCAACGGCGGTCGATACTTTTGGTCGCCGGAGTGATAAGCAATCCGGTCACCAATGCAATCAGCGCCGTCGCAGTCACCGCTTGGCCTGCCATGCCTTCCGTCACGCCTAAGCTTGCTGCCATCGGCGTTAGTAAACTGGCCGGTAAAAACTCAGCCGTAATCAGGCCAAATACCCCCAGCCCCAGTGAATAAACGGCTCGCCAGGCGGGTTTTGCGGGCGAGATGGCCTCACTTGCCGCTATACATGAATTCATCTGTTGCTCTCTCGTTAGAAAAATGTGACAACCGTCACGAAGCATAAAGCGTTCCGCATGGACGATCTATGACATATACTCTTCACTTATTGATTATTCGTCCGGGGTTGTTGCCATGACCGTTCAGTCACCCGATTTGATCAGCGAACTTCTGCGCCGGATGCGTCTTTCTGGGGTGATATATCGCCGAATTGAAACCCATGCTCCGTTTGGTGTGGCGTTTCACTATGTGCCCGGCAAGGCGCAGTTCCATTTTGTCAGCCAGGGGACGGCGCTGCTGCGTATGGAGAGTGGTGCGACGTTTGTGCTAAAAAGCGGGGATGCGCTGTTTATCCCCAACGGGAATTCGCATGCGCTGCTCTCTGATGAAAAGGCTGACGTTACGCCAGTATCTGCCTTTCCCAGCGAATCGATTTGCAATTCGGTCTGTGCGATTGATTGCAAACCCTGCCCT
The DNA here is from genome assembly GCF_004137795.1 of Pectobacterium zantedeschiae. Classification (GTDB taxonomy): domain Bacteria; phylum Pseudomonadota; class Gammaproteobacteria; order Enterobacterales; family Enterobacteriaceae; genus Pectobacterium; species Pectobacterium zantedeschiae. The sequence continues at coordinate 2,523,015 of NZ_NWTM01000001.1, read as the reverse complement.
GACACTGAGAACACGGTAATCTTCAGCGGATGCATGGATTTTGAGCTGGGTGGAATGCAGCCGCTGATTAAAGCGATGCCGGAAGTCATGATGGTGAGCCGCTTGATGTCGACCTGGCCGGAAATTCATCCTCTTCTTGTAGCTATGGAGCGTGAGTCGATGACACGTCAGGTGGGCTTCGCTGGTATTCTGGCGCGACTGGCCGATGTGGTCGCTGCGCTCATCGTGCGCGGATGGGTTGAAGCAGGCTGCGGTAAAGCAACGGGCTGGGTACAGGTACTGCGCGACCCGAGGCTAAGCCGGGCGATTTACGCGATGCATCAGAATCCGGGCGTCAATTGGAGCGTTGCGGAGCTGGCAAAAGAAGCGGGCACTTCCCGTTCCGTTTTTGCCGAACGCTTTCTCTCCGCAACCGGAACCACGCCCGTAAAATATCTCAGCGAGCTGCGCATGCGTCTGGCTGTCCAGTACATCCGTCATGAGCATCAGCCGATTGAAACAGTGGCGCTACGTCTGGGTTACGGATCGCTGGCGGCGTTCAGCCGCGCATTTAAACGCATCGTGGGCCATGCACCGGGAACGCTGCGGGAAACCAGTCAGATTTCTGAGGAAGTTTGATAGGGAACAGAGTTAGAGATCGTACTGGAAGCGAACGCGTCATCGTATCGATCGTTGTTGCTGGTGGGGAGTTTATCAATTTGAAATTGATACCGTGCTCGTGAACATCAAAAGATGGATGGTTCATTTTAGTGGGATACTTACACTGCACCGCAGAATGCCCTGTATTTTGAATTCAACCTCGATGGTAGCGTGGGCACACAGCAGCCAAATCAAGGGAATATGTTCGGGCGCAAGCCGTACTACATTTTAACCAACGTTAACCCGGCGCTTAGTCAGTACGTTATTGTTGGCACACGGACGGCCACACAGGAAGCCACGTTTTTTACTGATGTCCCCAGTGGCTGGGTAACGTTACTGAGTTAATTGCATTTCATCATTGTCATTATCATAACGTAACGATGCGTCATTTTTATCGGGGTTCAAAACCTGAATGTTTTTGCGATGACATCAATCTTATGGCTATATAGCGGCAATGCCGTTGGTTTAATCAACAACGGCATATTTTTCCACATAACCAAACTTCAACAGCGAATCGTCCAGACTATTGTTGCAATATGTTCAGGCTTTCTTGCAGCGAGAGAATATCGTTCGGCGATCCTTTACCTTCTACGGTATTGGTAAAGTAGTTGTAATCGAGATCAATCCATTTCTGCAATTTCGCTTCATAGTTCTCTGGATATTGTGCCTGCTCGATATCCGGTAGTGTTTTATAGTGGTCCAGCACCTCGCTAAAGAAACCGGTCAGTTTCCCGCTGCTGTTATATTCCGCCATCGCTTTGGCGACCACCTCTTTGCGCCATGCATATTCTTGATCGTATGACTCTTCCCATGCTGCTCTTCTTTCGTTGGTGGTATAGAGTCCACTGTCGTCATAGGTAATTAAAGCAAGCTGATCGCGTGAAAGACTGGCAAACGGATTCTTTCCGGAACCATTAACAAATTTTGTGGCGTCTGCTGCCCTACCCAAACGTTCAGGATCGGAAGAATTGGGCACTTCAGCGTTATTGATCGCCCGGTTAGCGTCATAATCTGACCCGGTGATTTTTTTGAGCAGCGTGGTGGCTTTTTCACCGAGTTCTTTTCTGCTGAGGCTCGCATACTCGGCATCTGCGCGGCTTGCGCTGTCGCTTAATTGCTGCGCCAGAGAGGAAAACACCACCTCTTGTTTGGTCTGGCTGTCGGCGTTTACGGTTACGCTATCCGCAGTGGCTGACTGGGGGGCCGTGCGCTGGGTATCTGCGGCCTGTGTGCTGGTGCTATAGGGGGTTCCAACCTGGTTGATCATACCTGAATTTCCTTCTGGCACTATTTTTTAAAGCGTTGGATGAATACTGTGGACCCGTATCGGGCATCACTTCTCATCAAAACAATAAAGATATCGGTCAGTGAAGGGCAATCTTTATACGTTCGGATGAGGCGGCCTAAAAAAGGAAAGGTAGTGCCGGACTCGGACAAACGCCGGAGGCGTTGAGCAGTGCGCTTGTCGCGCTGGCCCTGAAAGGGTGAGCCGCTTGCGGCGAATAATCGAATGGTGTTCGATGGAGAGTTCGAATCTCCCAAAAGCAAAAAACCAGCCGTTAGGCTGGTTTCTTTAAATAAGTGGTGCCCGGACTCGGAATCGAACCAAGGACACGAGGATTTTCAATCCTCTGCTCTACCGACTGAGCTATCCGGGCAACGGGGCGCATTAAACCGTATTGGCTGCGTGGCGTCAACGGGTTTCTGTCACAAAGCGGAGAGCCTGCGCTATTTTCAGGCAATTGTATTATTTGCTAGCCGATTCCTGGCGATCCTTTCAGCATGCTTAGCGCACTCATGCTTCTTCCCGTATACGTTCGGCATGTTTCGTTGCACTTTTTACCGCCTTGTGTACGGGCTGGATTGTTGAATTTGATGAAGAATAATGCCACTATTGCGCGGTTTTTAACGTCTCGTTCACCTGAACGCCCCTTTAAGCGTAGTTAGCGTATAGCTAAAAGAGGATCGCCGATATGTCAGATTCATTGCTCATGGTGCAGAATGCTCGTGCCAGCTCGCTGATGACGTCACTGCGCGTTTCTTCTTCCCATCGCTGCACGATTTACTTTTCTTCCTGTCGATTATCCTCCTTCACCATGCGGTGAGGCGTTCGTTCGCTCGCTGTTAGGCATGAGTAAAAATAGAGTGCTGCTCTGCTTTTACTGATGTCTATCGGATGGTGCTGGCTCCAGTTTTTCCATTCTTAGCCTACAGTTTACCTGTAGGGATCATACGCTTGTCGTTATTGATTGGCATTGTGATTGGTCGGGATTGTTATCCCTGAACGGTGTCTTCTAGGCACGTACACTTACCCTTAACCGTTTGGGTTTGGTTACATGAAACAGTTAAAAATTGCGGCGAATGCAGCGGTTGCCACCCGTTTAATCACAACGCGCGAGATTGTCGCGTTGAGTCAGACTGACTTCACTGATGTGGCGGCGGTCGTCGTCTCTATTGAGGAAGCCCGTAGCGGTATCCTGTCGATATTGCAGCACACCGGTTTTACTATCCCGGCGTTTGTCGAAGAGCCTGATGAAGATAAAGAGTCAGATGTTCTGCCTGCGGGCAGCGAATGGCTGATTCTCGATGATGAAGGTGAGCATGCCAGCGTGCTGGAACGTGCGGCGAAAGGCTATCAGGATGCGCTGCTGCCGCCGTTTTTCGATACGCTGACCAAGTACGTCAAAATGAAAAACACGACGTTTGCCTGCCCGGGGCATCAGGGCGGTCAGTTCTTCCGTAAGCATCCGGCGGGGCGTCAGTTTTTTGAATTTTACGGTGAGAACGTTTTTCGGTCTGACATCTGTAATGCCGACGTCAAACTGGGCGATTTGCTGATCCATGAAGGGGCGGCGAAGAAGGCGCAGAAGCACGCAGCGCGCGTGTTTAACGCCGATAAGACCTATTTCGTGTTGAATGGCACCTCTTCGGCGAACAAAGTGGTGACGAATGCGCTGCTGGCGCGCGGCGATCTTGTGCTGTTTGACCGTAATAACCATAAGTCCAACCATCACGGTGCGCTGATTCAGGCGGGCGCGACGCCAGTTTATCTGGAAACTGTGCGTAATCCGTTCGGCTTTATCGGCGGCGTGGATGCACACTGTTTCGATGAAGCCTATCTGCGTAAGCTGATTGCGGAAGTTGCGCCGGAACGCGCCAACGAGCCGCGCCCGTTCCGTCTGGCCGTCATCCAGCTTGGCACCTATGACGGCACGATTTATAACGCGCGTCAGGTCGTCGATAGCATTGGGCACCTGTGTGACTACATTCTGTTTGATTCCGCCTGGGTCGGCTATGAGCAGTTCATTCCGATGATGGAGCAGTGCTCGCCGCTGTTGCTGGATCTGAATGAAAACGATCCGGGTATCTTCGTCACCCAGTCGGTGCATAAGCAGCAGGCGGGCTTCTCTCAGACCTCGCAGATCCACAAAAAAGATACGCACATCAAAGGTCAGCGCCGTTTTTGTAACCATAAACAGCTGAATAACGCCTTTATGCTGCATGCCTCAACCAGTCCGTTTTACCCGCTGTTCGCCGCGCTAGACGTCAATGCCAAAATGCACGAAGGAGCGAGCGGGCGTCGTATGTGGATGGACTGCGTGAAGCTAGGTATTGAGGCACGTAAGCAATTATTGACGCGCTGCTCGCTCATCAAGCCGTTCGTGCCTGTAACCGTGGGCGGGGCGCTCTGGCAGGATCACGATACGGAGACGATCGCGCAGGACGTGCGTTTCTTCAACTTTGAACCGGGCGAGAAATGGCACGCGTTCGAAGGGTATGCGGAGGATCAGTACTTTATCGATCCTTGTAAGTTACTGCTGACTACGCCGGGTATTGATGCGATTAGCGGTGATTACACTGAATTTGGTATTCCGGCGACGATCCTGGCTAACTATCTGCGTGAGCACGGTATCATCCCTGAAAAATGCGACATGAACTCGATCCTGTTCCTGTTAACGCCAGCGGAAGACGGTGCCAAAATGCAGGAACTGGTGAATGCGCTGGTTCATTTTGAAACGCTGATCGCTCGCGATGCGCCGCTGAGCGAAGTGCTGCCCAGCTTGTATCAGAAATACAAAGAGCGCTACCGCGGTTATCGACTGCGTCGCTTGTGTCAGGAAATGCATGATTTTTACGCCCAGCACAACGTGAAAGATCTGCAAAAAGCGATGTTCCGCAAAACTGAGTTTCCGTCCGTGGTGATGTTGCCGCAGGATGCTAACAGAGAGTTTGTGCGTGGGAATATTGAACTGGTTCCCATCGTTGAAGCGGAAGGACGTATCGCGGCAGAAGGGGCATTGCCATATCCCCCTGGCGTGCTGTGTGTCGTACCGGGTGAAACCTGGGGCGGAGCGGTACAGCGCTATTTTCTGGCGCTGGAAGATGGAATTAACCTGCTGCCCGGTTTTTCACCAGAATTGCAGGGGGTTTACAGCGTGGCGGAAGAAGATGGTAGTAAACGGCTGTACGGTTACGTGGTAGAAAAGTAACGATATTGCTTTTCACATCGAAAATTCAGGCTCGGAAACGAGCCTGAATTGTTTCTTTCTTAAAGCAAGATGATTTTTATCACTGCATCGCTAACGCAGGCTGGATTCCTGCTGGTTGGCGAGTTTCACCGCTTCACGCTGTTTTTTCAGCCCGCGCCAGCCGATGATCAACATGATCGCCAGCACGGGTACTGTCGCAATCGTCCAGGTGCCGTTTGGGTAATCAAACGCCATCAACCCCAATACGCTCAACAGAAAAGCCAGCGTCAGCCATGATGTTACTGGCGCACCGGGCATTCTGAACGCAACCGGTTTGGCTTTCCCCTGACGGATCGCTTTACGTAATTGCATCTGGCACAGAATGATGAACGCCCAGGAGCAGATAATGCCGAGCGAGGCGATATTCAGGACGATCTCAAATACCTGTGATGGCACTACGTAGTTCAGCACCACGCCGATAATGTGGATGCCGACCGTCACCAAAATGCCGGTATAGGGGACAGATTGGTTGCTCATTTTCGACAAGAAAGCGGGAGCCGAGCCACCCAGCGACAGCGAGCGGAGAATACGCCCCGTCGAGTACAGGCCGGAATTCAGGCTGGACAGCGCGGCGGACAGCACCACGATATTCATGATTGTCCCGATATAGGGAACGCCCAGTTTGCTGAAAAAGGTCACGAACGGGCTTTGTCCTGCCTGATATGCATTCCACGGTAGTAGGCAGACCAATAGCACGACAGAACCGACGTAGAATAGACCGATACGCCAGATGACACTGTTGACCGCTTTCGGCAGCACCTGTTCCGGGTTTTTACATTCGCCTGCCGTTGTCCCGATGATTTCGATACCGGCAAAGGCAAAGATTACCCCCTGAACCAGTACCAGTGCGGGCAGAATGCCGTGTGGGAACAGACCGCCGTTATCGGTAATTAAATGCAGGCCGGGCGTGTTGCCAGCCAGTGGGCTACCCGTGCCGAGATAGACCGTGCCGACCACTAGAAAAATAGCGATGGCGGCGACCTTAATCAGCGCGAACCAAAATTCCATTTCTGCAAACCACTTCACGCCGATCAGGTTCATCAGCGTGACGATGGACAGTGCGCCCAGCGCGAACAGCCACTGGGGAACATCGGCAAACGTACCCCAGTAATGCATGTAGAGTGCGACGGCGGTGATGTCGACAATTCCGGTCATCGCCCAGTTGAGGAAGTACATCCAGCCTGCTACATAGGAGGCTTTTTCACCCAGAAACTCACGCGAGTAAGACACGAAGCTGCCGCTGGTGGGGCGATGAACGATCAGTTCACCCAACGCGCGCAGGATGAAAAAAGAGAAGATACCGCAAACCAGATAGACCAGCGCCAGTGCTGGTCCCGCCATTTGCAGACGTGCGCCTGCGCCAAGAAACAGGCCGGTGCCGATGGAACCGCCAATCGCGATCATCTGTACGTGGCGGTTGCCGAGACTTTGGTGATAGCCCTTTTCGTGGAGGTTCTGCCCGGCTGCATGAGGCTCGCTATGAGGGGAGGAATGTTGTGTCATTGATGTCGGTGCTTTCCTGTCTGTCACGCATTCTATGATGGTGCGCTTGCTATTGTTATTTAAAAATCAAATGGTTATGTTTTTATCTGCGGCGTTTTTTTTATTGTGCGTCGAGCGCGGTAAGCCGCATTGTTGAGAACAACGGCAGCGATGCTACCTTTTCCTGTGTTCTGTGGCAAAAAATGGATAGGGGGAAAGTGTGTCAGAGGATGATGGTGCGTTGGGCATTCGGCGGGAAACAAACTTCACCGCCCCGGTTACGTGATGAATATACGGGGCGGGATGAACAGAAAAAGGTGATGAATTACCCGCTAATATCCGGGCCAGCAACGTAGCGAGATACGGCGTTACTGTCTTTCGTTATATTTTCGATGAATCAGCCTGCGCTGCGTCTTCTTCCGCCTGCCGTAAAATGGCTTTGGCAACCCACTGCGTGACGTCCTGAATACCGTCTTCCTCCAGATTCCAGATATCTTTCAGTACCAGGAAAACTTCGGAACCATAAATGAGCGACAGAGCGTAAATTACCCGCTGCTGTGCTTCCGGTGTGATTTTTCCTTCCAGCGGTTCGGTGGCAATCTTGAGCAAGCGTTTACGATTGCCGCGTGTCAGCACGTCGGTATGAAGACGATTAGAGCGACGGTCGGCCCATTGTTGCAGTGAAAGATGCAGTGCGGCACGCAGCGCACCTTCATGCTCCAGCATCCTTGGGTAAGCAAAACGCAGCAGTTCGGCAACGCGTTCGCTGGCGTCCGGTTGTGTTGGATGCCACGCAAGAATAGGGCCAAGGCTTTCGCCAACAACGGCTGAAACTAACGCACTTTGCGTCGGAAAATAGCGGTAGGCCGTCGCGCGTGAAAGCTTGGCCGCAGTGGCAATATCGGTAATGGAAGGGAATATGCCTTGATCAAACATATTCATGGCGGTATCAATCAGTAAACGACGGGTTTTCGCCCTTGTTGATGTCAGTTTCTCATCCTGTTCAATCACATAGACCTCATTGAATTTTTCTGGCCGGAGCTATCAGGCAGCACGGCATTATCACCTGAACTATAGCAAATTGAGTGATTCTTGTGTCACGTCAAGCTTTCTTACTGGTTATGTGTTGGCATACATAACATTTTGAGACTTTTGTCTCATTTGGGTGTTTAATGAATTGTCTTTCTGATACTCAAGTCTCAATATGGTGATAAATTAATCTTGTCTGTTTTTGGTTTCTTGTAATTGTTATTTATATCAATCTGTTAATTGTTTCGCTAATGGTGAGAGGGATACCAAGTGGGAAGTGAAGTTGGCAGCGTTTATATTGCAAGTACAGCTGATACTAAAGGGAAAGAACAGATTTATGTCCGCGATCTGATAGCAGCAACGGGCTTGAAAACCGTCACGGTTGATCTGTCAACGCATTCACCTACGTTGGATACAACTGATATCAGCGCAGACACGGTGGCATCTTACCACCCGCAGGGTGCATCAGCGGTGTTTTGCCACGACAGAGGGAAAGCGATTAGCGCCATGGCCATCGCATTCGAGCATTTCATGCTGTCGCGCGATGATATCGCTGGGGTGCTCGGCCTCGGGGGGTCCGGCGGTACGGCGCTGATTACACCCGCGATGCAGGCTTTACCGATTGGTATGCCGAAGCTGATGGTTTCGACGATGGCTTCCGGCGACATTTCCGGCTACATCGGAGCCAGCGATATCAGCATGATGTATTCCGTTACCGATGTGGCGGGTCTGAACCGTATTTCTCGTCAGGTTCTCGGCAACGCGGCGCACCAAATTGCTGGAGCCGTGAAGTTTCACATTCAGGAACATCGTGAAGATAAGCCCGCTATTGGCCTGACTATGTTTGGTGTCACGACGCCCTGTATTCAGGAAGCCAGTAAATTGCTGGAGACGGAGTTTGACTGTCTGGTCTTTCATGCGACGGGCAGCGGTGGCAAAGCGATGGAAAAACTGGTGGACAGCCATTTGCTCACTGGCGTGCTCGATCTCACCACGACAGAAGTGTGCGATTTACTGTTTGATGGCGTGCTGGCCTGTGGGCCGGAACGGTTTGATGCGATAGCCAAAACGCAGGTGCCTTACGTGGCGTCCTGTGGTGCGTTGGACATGGTCAACTTTGGTGCCCCTGCCAGCGTGCCGGAGAAATACGCGCATCGCCTGTTCTACAACCACAACGCACAGGTCACTCTGATGCGTACCACGATCGACGAGAACATTGAGATGGCGCGCTGGATTGGGGAGAAGCTTAACCGTTGTGAAGGCGAGGTGCGTTTCCTGATCCCGGAAGGCGGCTTCTCCGCACTGGATGCACCGGATCAGGCATTCTGGCACCCAGAAGCGCGTGATGCGTTTGTCAGCACGCTGGAGAGCGTGGTTAAGCAAACGGCAAGACGACAGATTATTCGTCTGCCTTTCCATATTAACGATCCTTTATTTGCCCACGCGGCTGTTGATGCGTTCCGGGCGTTATTGAAATAAGAAGGGGGAAAGCAAGATGTCAGGCATAAATCGTCAGGAACTGTTGGCAAAATTCCGCGCAATGATTGCCCGCCGGGAACCGATTATCGGTGGTGGTGCGGGAACGGGGCTGTCCGCAAAATGTGAAGAAGCGGGCGGTATCGACCTGATCGTGATCTACAACTCCGGGCGCTATCGCATGGCGGGGAGAGGTTCGCTGGCTGGTCTGTTGGCATACGGCAACGCGAATGAAATCGTCGTGGATATGGCGAAAGAAGTGCTGCCGGTTGTGAAGCATACCCCCGTGCTGGCAGGGGTGAACGGTACCGATCCGTTCTGTCAGTTCGATAAATTTTTGGATGACCTGAAAGCGCTAGGTTTCTCTGGTGTACAGAATTTCCCGACGGTTGGCCTGATTGACGGTAATTTCCGCGCCAATCTGGAAGAAACCGGCATGGGATATGCGCTGGAAGTAGACATGATTCGTCTGGCGCACGAAAAAGACATGCTGACCACGCCTTATGTGTTCAGTGCGGAAGATGCCGTCGCGATGACGAAAGCGGGCGCGGATATTATTGTTCCGCACATGGGGTTAACGACTGGCGGTAACATTGGGGCAGAAACCGCGCTTAATCTGGCAGATTGTGTTCCATTGATTAACCACTGGGCGGATGCGGCGAAGGCCGTGCGTAAGGATGTAATTGTGCTGTGTCACGGTGGACCGATTTCAACGCCGCAGGACGCACAGTTCATTATGGATCACTGCCCGCAGTGCGATGGTTTTTACGGTGCCAGCTCCATGGAGCGGTTGCCGACAGAAACAGCGTTAACAGCTACTACACAGCAATTCAAAAAAATTAAGCGTTAACAGACTTTTTTGGCTCTATATCCGCCGATGTCCTAACTCAGGAAGAAAAACGGGTAAATTTTGTGCCAATATCAGGGAATGCGGCCAGCTTATGCTGGCCGTAGTTTTTTGTGCATTAAGAAGAGGTACTAAATAGCGTTTTAGGTCGCATAGGAAAGAAAGCCATTGTTATAAATACTGTTTTTCACAGTGCAGAAACTTCGGAGAAATAGAGATGACATGGCGTATCACAATAGGATTGCTCACTAACTTACTACTCAGCTTTGCTGTTATGGCGGATGCCGGTATTGGGTTTCAACAAATAACACTCACCGATGGGGCTAATAATCGGCCGTTGGACGTCGCTGTCTTTTATCCGACGTCGTTATCACAACAGACTGCGATAATCGGTGAGAATGTTGTTTTTCCCGGTATAGCAGTGAGTAAAAGCGCTGCGCCTGAATCTGGTGAACATCCTTTGATTGTGGTTTCACACGGTTACGGTGGGAACTGGCTTAATCAACTTTGGCTGGCGCAGGCGTTGGTTAAACAAGGCTATATTGTCGCCGCCCCCAATCATCCAGGAACCACCACTAAAGATATGCGGACGGAGAACGCTCAGAAATTGTGGCAACGGCCTAATGACATCAGCCGCGTCATTACCGCATTACTTGCTGCACCAGAAAAGACGGGGCGAGTCGATGAGAAGCGGATTGCTGCTGTGGGTCACTCGTTAGGAGGCTGGACGGTGCTTGAGCTAGCTGGTGGGCGCTTCAACACGGAGCAATTTGAGACGGATTGCCTGACGCACGCCGGGCTGGCGTCCTGTAAAGTCTATGAAAAGATGCAGGTCGCAAAAAGTGCCTCATCGCGTACACAGCTTGATAAGTCATTAGCGGACCCGCGCATCAGCGCAGTGGTATCGCTGGATATGGGACTGGCGCGAGGGTTTACCGCAGAGAGTCTGGCAGCAATAAACATTCCTGTATCGATCGTCGCGGCAGGGTATCCGAATGAGGAACTGCCTGCGGAATTGGAATCTCACGACTTGGCGCGGAAGCTGTCGCCAGCGCATTCAGCCTATAAGGAAATTGCTGATGCGACGCATTTTAGCTTCATGCAGCTTTGTAAACCGGGTGCCGTTGAGATCATCAACGCCGAGAATCCGGGTGACGGCATGATTTGTCTCGACGGTGGTGAACGATCGCGTGAGCAGATTCACCAGGAAGTGGCAAAGGATATCAGCGATTTTCTTCAGGCGGCGTGGCGGAAGCTGTAGCTTGTTCCCGAAGTGGGCACTGACTACGCCAGACGCTGGGGCTCATGCCCGTTAGCCGCAAAAACTCGCGGTTGAAGTTTGATTTAGTCTGAAACCCGCTCTCCAGCATGATATCCGTGATGCGTGCATCCGTTTGACTGAGGAGGCGTTTAGCCTCCTCGATTCGGTATTCGTTTATCACCTGCGAGAAATTACGGCCGTGAACGCGGTTGATGGTTTCGGACAGGCGTCTGAGTGGGATTCCCATGCGTCTGCTCAGGCGCTGAAGTGTCATGCTGGGGTCGGTATATAACGCATGAGTACGAATGAAGTCATCTACGGTTTTTGCCAACTGGTGTTCATCATCGGTTGCGGGTGGCGCTTCCGGCCTCTGACCAGGTGTAACGATAAGCTCAGCCTGCGGGCGTGCTGAATGCGTGACGATAAGCATCGCCAGGATCGCCAGCATGACAACATGGAATACGGTAATGATAGTTGCCGCGTGGTTACCGTTGTTGAAGGCGATATCCAATGCGATCGCTGTATCAATCGTGCCGGAAATAAGGACATACCATCCTGCGATAAACGGCGCGCTTTTCCATATGGATGATGGTGTTTGAAGATGGCGAGCGGTGTAAATTAGCGCGGCCCCATAACCGAAGTAAATACTCACCAGCGTTATATCAATGAGCGGAATGGTCGTTCTACTCTGGATGACGCCTGTAACCAGGGTGAAAAGGGGCGGTAAGAGGTGAAGGAGGGACGCTTGTCGTCTGCGGGGTAAGGTATCAGTCGCGTTCTTGCCATAGGGGAAAAGGCAAAGCCATAGCAGTGACGGAATTGACGCGGCAATCGCGGGTTGGATAAAAGCAGGGAAAGCCATATTGCTACCCCAGCGTAATGCCACCAGTGTCAGTGCAATGCAGCTCACACCGATAAATATCGCCTCTGCTTTGGTATGACGCCTCTTGGTTTCTTTATTTTGAATATGCAGAAGCTGGATGCGGAAAAACAAAATAACCAGCAGAAATGCGGTAATAAACGGTAAGGGAATTGTGGTCATATTGTTCGTCTGATGATGCCGCGCTGCCGGAGTAAAACCGGTAGCGCGGCGTTCTGTGGCTTACGTGAGTTAGCGGCGATAATTTTTCTGCGCCGTGTTCACTTTATACAGGTAGCGACGTGATTCACCAGACGGGTGCTTCGTCGTCAGCGTTTGGTAGACATCGCTCGGTGACATATTGTTAATAATGCCCACGGCACGATCTCGATCGCTGGAGAAGACGCGCAGCACGCTTCCCGCGCCACCGTTATACGCGGTGATGACGGCGTAGCGTTTTGACGTCGGGTTTTCAATACCGGCCAGATAGCTGTTCTTCAGAATCGACAGATAGGCCGTACCTGCATCGATATTCTGTTCTGGATCGAACAGATAACTGCGGCTCGGCTGTCCCCATTTTCCTTTCATCTTGAAGACGTCGCGCCCTGCGCTGTGCTGTACCACCTGCATTAGACCCAAAGCATCAGAACGGCTGACGGCGTAAGGGTTGAAGCTGGATTCTGTCTGCATAATCGCCAGAATCAGCGACTCTTCAATGCCATAACGCTCAGAGGCTTTACGCACCAGTGGCAGATATTTGTGTGCACGTTTGTCCAGATGGTTAGGGACAAGCTGCATCGTGACCGACCAGATAACGTGCAGGCCGGAGGTCCGTTTTTGCAAACGGTTCTGGAGCAGGTAATCAGCGAAGCTGGCTGCACGACCTTCCCAACGGATCGCTTGTCCAGTGTTATCCAGCACCTGCCCATATAGCAGAGGTTCGCGGCTAATTTGAATATCGTTAGCGTCGGAATACAGGTCGGTGTTACTGGCATCATCGCCCATCAGCAGGGTGGTGATGATTGCCTGGCGCAAGCTGGCAACAGAGTTAGTCGCCGAAATGGTTTCAATAGTGATTGAACCGGCATCAAAGTTGATGTGGCTACGTGTCTGATATTGATCGGTGTATTTGACGTAGTCTTTAGGTCCAGCGATCAGAACTTCATTCATCCCCCAGATATTTTCGATGTTGTTGGCGAACTGGCCCATCAAAATATCGAAGGCGTTAGTATCCTTGAGAAACTCTTCGTCGTTGGTATTCCCTTTGTTTCCCGAACAGGAAACCAGCAGTGGGGCAATCACCAGCAGAGCTAATATTTTCTTCATATAACAAGCCGTGTCGGAATAGGGACGCAAGCGGGCCCGAAAGCCCGCAATCTCAGTGGCTCGGAGGCGTATAGCCTTCGATGTGAACGTCCTTCCCTTCAAACAGGAATTTGATCATTTCCTGTTCCAGTAGCTTACGGTCGTCAACATTCATCATGCTGAGTTTTTTCTCGTTGATCAGCATCGTTTGCTTGGTTTGCCACTGCGCCCAGGCTTCTTTAGAGATTTCGTTATAGATGCGCTTGCCCAGATCGCCGGGGTAGAGCTGGAAGTCCTGCCCTTCAGCGTCGCGTTGTAAAAAGGTACAAAAAATCGTTCTGCTCATGCTTCTTCCTCATCGATTGCGCAGTCATTCAAAAGTGTTGACTGTGGGTGAGCCAGCTCCCTCAGCAGGCGTTCTACCGGGGCGGCCAGTCCGACAGACGGCGGCTGCGCTAAGTTATACCAGAGACCTGCACTGTCATCCATGCAGGACCTGTTTTGTGAGCGTTCGCTCTGCGATACGTTCAACCAAAGCGGAACGATATCCAGATGAAAATGGCTAAATGTGTGGCGGAACGCGACAAGCTGTTGCAATCCATCAGGATTCAGACCACGTTGCTGCATCCAGAGTTCCAATTCATGACGTTCGCTGAACTGTGGGAAGCAAAATAGCCCGCCCCACAGACCCACTGTGGGGCGCTGTTGCAGCCAAACCTGAGAACCCTGTTGCATCAGCAGGAACCAGCCAGTTTTCTCCGGCAATGTCTGCTTAGGCTTCTTACCAGGGTATTGCGCCCAGCTGTGGTTGGCGTAGGCAATGCAACCAGCGTTCAGCGGGCACAGTTCGCACTTGGGGCGGCTGCGGGTGCAAACCATCGCGCCGAGATCCATCATCGCCTGATTAAACTGGCTGACACCTTCGGCAGGTGTGACATCTTCACTCCGTGCCCACAGCTTCTTTTCGACCTCTTTCTTGCCCGGCCAGCCGTCAACGGCGTAGCAGCGTGCCAGCACGCGCTTCACGTTGCCATCGAGAATGGGGTAATGCTGGCCGAGAGAGAGCGACAAAACTGCGCCTGCGGTAGATCGCCCAACGCCCGGCAGCGCGGCGACTTCATCAAAGGTGGTCGGGAATTCGCCGCCATGGCGTGAAACGATGGTCTGCGCCGCTTTGTGTAGATTACGTGCACGGGCGTAGTAGCCCAACCCGGTCCATAAGTGGAGCACTTCATCCAGCGGCGCTGCCGCCAATGCGTTGACGTTTGGAAAGCGTTCCATAAAGCGTTGGAAATAGGGGATAACCGTGGTGACTTGCGTTTGTTGCAACATCACTTCGGATAGCCATACTTTATAGGGAGTTTTCTCAAGCTGCCATGGCAGCGTTTTGCGGCCATAGCGTTGATACCAGTCCAGCACCTGATGGGCGAACTGTTGCGCTTGCATCATAAAATGGAATCACTATCCGACAGGTAAAAAGTTTGACAGCGATTCCAGCACAGAGTGAATGTGCTGTAAACCGGAACTTTCCGAGGCAGTGGGCTTGCTAAACCGCGGTATCCTTGCATAATGCGCGTTTCATTAACGAAATCGGACAGCAAGTAAGCACTCTTTATGATTAACAACGTCATTTCACCGGAATTTGATGAAAACGGGCGCCCGATGCGTCGTATCCGCAGTTTTGTCCGCCGTCAGGGGCGTTTGACCAACGGGCAGCAGCTGGCGCTGGATAACTACTGGCCGGTGATGGGCGTGGAATATCAGACCGAGCAGGTAGATTTTAATGCGTTATTTGGGCGCGAAGCACCCGTGGTGCTGGAGATTGGTTTTGGGATGGGGGCATCGCTGGTGACGATGGCGGCACAGCATCCCGAGCAGAATTTCCTCGGTATTGAAGTTCACCTGCCCGGTGTAGGGGCGTGTCTCGCTTCCGCACAGGATGCGGGAATCAGCAATCTGCGCGTGATGTGTCACGATGCGATCGAAGTGCTGATGAGGATGATTCCCGATGGCTCATTGTCCATGGTTCAACTCTTCTTCCCTGACCCGTGGCACAAAGCTCGCCATAATAAACGCCGTATCGTGCAGGTGCCGTTCGTCGAATTGGTGCAAAGTAAGCTGAAAGTTGGCGGTGTGTTCCATATGGCAACAGATTGGGAACCTTATGCACAACACATGCTCGAAGTGATGACGTCTGTCGCTGGGTACCGTAATCTTTCCGATAATAATGAGTACGTTGTGCGGCCGGAGTCCCGCCCGCTGACGAAATTTGAAGCACGCGGCCAGCGTTTGGGGCATGGCGTGTGGGATCTGATGTTTGAGAGGATAAAATAAAATGGCACAAGCTCGTAGCCGTCGTTTACGTAAAAAACTGCACATTGATGAGTTTCAGGAATTAGGTTTTTCGGTTAGCTTTCGCTTCCCGGAAGGCACTAGCGTGGAAGATATCGACAAGCTGATGGATAAATTCGTCGACGACGTCATTGAACCACAAGGGTTGGCATTTGAAGGCAGCGGTTATTTGCTCTGGGAAGGCCTGATCTGTCTGCAAAAAATTGGTCACTGCACCGAAGAGCATCGCCAACTGGTTAGTCGCTGGTTGGAAGAGCAGAAACTGACGGACGTGAAAGTCAGCAACCTGTTCGATATCTGGTGGGATCTGCCAGAACACCTGCTGTAATCCTTGGTCTTATCAAGGCATGCCTGAGCTGATCCTGGCTCAGGCGTTATCCACCTCATCAGAGGGCACATTGCCGCTTTCTCGCCACTGTCGTTGTTTTCTTCAGGAGAAAATATGTCGCGTAAAATGACCTTGGGTTTATTAATGTTGCTGTCCTGGCAAGCGCAGGCGGCCTACCAGTGCAACGTGAATCCGCAGGACGACATCATTATCAGTCCGCAGTATGTAGAGGTCGTGGGTGCTAGCGGCAATTTACAGCTTTCTCCGCAGGGTGATATTGTCCGCAACGGAACGCCATTGACCCTGAACGCCGAACAGCGCCAGAAATCCAAAGCCTATCAGGCGGATTTACGCCAACAACTGCCGTGGATCGACCAGGGTGCGCAGCAGCATCTTGAAAAAGCACGTGTCGCGTTGGATAAAGTGATCGTGCAGGAGCTCGGCAGCGACAGCAATGTGCGTAATCGTCTGACTACGCTGGATAAACAGCTCAAACAGCAGATGAACCGTATTATCGAACACCGCAGCGATGGCCTGACGTTCCACCATCAGGCGATTAAGCAGGTTGAGCAAGATGGCAAGCAGATCGTGCAGCAAAGCATGGGCGGCGTCTTGCAGGACAGCCTGAACGAAATGGGCGTAAAACAGATGTCCAGTGGTGGCAATCCGCTACAGGCGATGATGGGTAATCTCGGCGGTTTGCAGAAAGCGATTCAGGCTGAGTGGAATAATCAGGAACTGGAGTTCCAACGCTTTGGCAATGACGTATGCGGACGCGTCACGTCATTGGAAAACCAGCGCAAGAGCCTCTTACAGTCGCTAAAGTAAACGCAGTACCACTACATACTATTGCAGTGCATCTACAAACATTAAAGAAAACCGGGCATTGCCCGGTTTTTTGCGTTTATGGTGCCGGGAACGTGAAGCGGCGGTGGATAGCTTCCAGCTCATCTAAGATCTCACCGTCCAGCGTCAGATTCTGGCTGTCGAGATTGATTTGCAACTGTTCCAGCGTGGTCGCGCCCAGCAGCGTACTGGCGACGAACGGCTGCTGACGCACAAATGCCAATGCCATTTGCGCTGGGTTCAGTCCGTGCTTTTGTGCCAGCGCTACATACTCGGCAACCGCTGCCTGAGCCTGTGGGCCAGTATAGCGGGTGAAGCGGCTAAATAACGTGTTGCGGGCATCCGCGGGTTTCGCGCCATTGAGGTATTTACCCGTCAGCGTACCGAACGCCAGTGATGAATAGGCGAGAAGTTCTACCCCTTCATGCTGACTGATTTCCGCTAAACCGACTTCAAAACTGCGGTTCAGCAGGCTGTAGGGGTTCTGAATCGAAACGATGCGTGGCAGATCGTGTTTTTCCGCCAAAGTCAGGTAACGCATCACGCCCCATGGGGTTTCGTTGGAAACACCGATATAGCGGATCTTACCGGCACGCACCTGTTCATTCAGCGCTTCCAGCGTTTCCAGCAGCGTCACTACCGGTTTATCATCAGTATATTGATAGCTAAGTTTGCCAAAGCAATTGGTCTGGCGCTGTGGCCAATGCAACTGATAGAGATCGATATAGTCAGTGTTCAGACGTTGCAGACTGGCATCCAGCGCGGCGCGGATGTTTTTCCTGTCCAGAGCTTGTTGTGGGCGGATGCTGTGATCGTTTCCGCGCACAGGGCCGGACACTTTACTCGCCACAATCAACTTTTCACGTCCACCACGGGATTTTAGCCAGGAACCGATATAGCTTTCGGTTAATCCCTGTGTTTCAGGGCGAGGAGGAACGGCGTACATTTCTGCTGTGTCAATCAGGTTAACACCTGCGGCAATGGCGTGATCTAACTGGGCATGAGCGTCTGCTTCGCTATTCTGTTCGCCAAAGGTCATCGTACCAAGACCCAGCACGCTCACTTCTAAAGAACTATGGGGAATACGGTGATATTGCATTGCCAGCTTCCTTATGTCTGAAAATAGCAGGCGTATTTCCCGTCATCTCCGCATGATTTGCTGCGATTCCAATGAGTTTGGGAAGACACACCTGAATTCGACTATAACGAAGCCGTGGCGAGTGGGGAAGTCTCTTCTGTTATCCTTTTCAGATTATTCTTGGTAGTTCGGCCGAGGCGAGGAGCTTGTTTCGGGCTGGCAGCGATCTTAACGCTGCACTATCTGTGAGATTTGGTCATTGTTGATTTGTTTCTGATTACCTTGCTCATCGATATAGCTGAGCAGCCCGGTATCTTTATCCAGCACAGGTTTTCCCTGCGTAAGGAGCATTTGTCCTTCTTTTGTCGCCATTACGTAGTTACTGGAACAGCCCACAAGGGTGAATAATAACGCCAGTGTTACCGCCATTTTCATCTGTATTTTCATCAATTAACCCGTTAATAAGTGCCAAAACTTAAAGTGAGTCTAGCAAATGGTTTTGGGAGATAACGTAGGAATAATGGAAAAAATGCGTTTGGAGGGAATTAATTTTGTGTAATCAGGCGGCAGGTTGCCGCCTGATTATGATGTCTTTACCGTAAAAAACGGGCGCAATATAGCGATCAGTGCGCTGTTTTATCTTTTTTACTGCGCAACAGGTTCAATGCTTCAACGGACATTGAGAAGAACATGGCGAAGTAGATGTAGCCTTTCGGTACGTGGACGTCGAAGCTTTCCAGAATCAGGGTGAACCCAACAAGGATCAGGAACGACAAGGCCAGCATTTTGACGGATGGATGACGTTCTACAAATTCACCGATAGGACGTGCGGAGAACATCATGACACCCACAGCGATAACGACAGCAGCCATCATAATAAACAGATGGTCAGATAGGCCGACGGCGGTGATAACAGAATCCAGGCTGAAGATAATGTCTAACAGCATAATTTGCACAATCGCACCAAAGAAAGAGTACACCTTGGAATTATGAGTTTCCGAACCGCCTTCGACGGTTTCGTGAATTTCCATACTCGACTTCCAGATCAGGAAGAGTCCCCCGAAGAACAGAATCAGGTCGCGCGTGGAGATTTCATTACCTGCGAGGGTAAACAGTGGGTCGGTCAGACGCATGACCCAGGCGATAGACGCGAGCAGTCCCAAACGCATCAACATTGCACCCATCAACCCGATGCGGCGAGCTTTATTTTGTTGGGCTTTCGGCAGTTTGGCGACAACCAGAGACAGGAAAATAATGTTATCGATCCCAAGAACGATTTCCAGAATAGTCAGCGTTCCCAATGCCAACCATGCGTTCGGATCAACAATCCAATCAAACATTATATCAATACACCTTAAACAAAACGTAAACGATATTATACTCTGCCAGTTCGGTGTGTAGGCAAGCAAAAGTGTGATGTTGTAAAAACATCCTTTGCATCTTTCGCATGGCGGCACGTCCGCTGGCATCCCTTTTGCTTCAGGTCAGCGTCAGGTTTTCCCCAGTAGCATTCCCTCGTCGCACAACTGCTGCATATATAGTGCTATGTATAAGGCAGTGTACGATGAAGTACCCTACCGATGAAGTAGGGGGCTAATAGAGCATCGCGCTAATTAAATTTGCTGCTGATTAAATTCAGTCGCTGAGCTGCATAAAGTGGCGGGCCAGTAGCGGTGTGGTAAAGGTTTTTTTCAGGTAGAACCCGCGCGGTAGCGTCAGAATCGGTTGACCAAACTCGCCAATGGCTTCTGTTAATGCTCGACTATTTGCTGCTTTGGGGCGTAACTGTAGCACTTCGCCATGTCGGGCGGTGATGCTTTCTACCCGGCCGAGTACGATCAGATCCATCAACTCTTCCCAATCGCAGCGCAACTGTTCTTCTTCTTCTTCATTGGGGCTCCATATCAGCGGTGTGCCAATACGACGTTCTCCTAGCGGAATGTGTCGCGAGCCTTCTACTGGAATCCACAGCACCCGAGCGAGCTTGTGTCGTACGTGGCTGCTTTCCCACGTTACGCCGCTGTTGCCTGTTAACGGTGCAACGCACACGAAGGTCGTTTCCAGCGGTTTTCCCTGTTCATCAATAGGTATGGTTTTTAGCTCAATGCCGATGTCAGGGAAATCCTGCTCAGGCTTGCTGCCAGCACTTGCGCCTAGAAAGTGCTCCAGCAAGATGCCAATCCAGCCTTTGTCGCGTTTCAGGTTGGCAGGAAGAGGCAGGCGAGCGATATCTGCTAATTCTGCGAGATTATAACCCGCGAGGGATTGCGCACGTTCCAGCAAAGCTTGCTCATTTAGCGGTGCAGTCGTGTGAACCTTGGGTGAATTCATAGCGTATAGCTCGATGTTTTTCCGCTCAAAAAAAATACAGCAGATAGAAAATATCAGCACACAGCCTGAAAGACTGTGGAGAGAAACAATAATAGCATGATTAATAGCGATTTTTTTTAGTGTGATGACGATCACTGAACATCGTTTTGCAAACTGTGCACTTGTAGCCACCAACAATAAACAGGATCTTACACTAGGTTATCCACAGATTTCTTGGATAACCCACATAAACATGAATTACTGGTTCCATTTACAGCCTTGACTCCTGGCCTTTTTGCTGTTTTTGCCTATTTATTGCCTGAGTTTGAGGCATTCCCTGTGGATAAAATCGGCATAGTGCGATCTTTCGCCAATCTTGTATTGTATGTCATTTGAACAAAAAATCAGGGTTCGCTATTTCAATTAAAATGGTTTGTAATTTAATGAATAAAAAGCACTATTTTTTAATTTGTAGTGATTTTTTTTCTTCATGAAAAATGAGTTTTACTCACTTCTTCATGGGTTCTGCACAAAGATGTCCACAGAAAAAGTGAATAAATTGCGAATTATGGCCTTCACATGTTTATAACTT
Source organism: Pectobacterium zantedeschiae (assembly GCF_004137795.1). GTDB lineage: Bacteria > Pseudomonadota > Gammaproteobacteria > Enterobacterales > Enterobacteriaceae > Pectobacterium > Pectobacterium zantedeschiae. The sequence continues at coordinate 2,502,082 of NZ_NWTM01000001.1, read as the reverse complement.
TGATCTTATCTGTGGGTTATCTTACTTTTATTCGTGTCACATGCTTTCTAAGCAGTGGTTTACCGCCTGACGGGAGTGTGAAACAATCAGGTCATCTTTGCATTGATGTTTATTGAGGTAGTCCGGTGATCGATGATGATGGCTACCGCCCAAACGTTGGTATTGTAATTTGTAATCGGCAGGGGCAGGTGATGTGGGCCCGGCGCTATGGTCAGCACTCATGGCAGTTTCCACAGGGGGGAATTAATCCCGGTGAAAGTGCCGAGCAGGCGATGTACCGCGAACTGTTTGAAGAAGTCGGGTTAAGAAAAAAGGATGTGCGCGTGTTGGCATCTACCCGTAACTGGTTACGCTATAAATTACCAAAGCGTTTGGTGCGTTGGGATACAAAACCGGTCTGTATCGGCCAAAAGCAGAAATGGTTTTTGCTACAGTTGATGTGTAATGAGTCGGATATCAATATGCAGAGCAGCGGCACGCCGGAATTTGATGGCTGGCGCTGGGTGAGTTACTGGTATCCGGTACGTCAGGTCGTCTCTTTTAAGCGAGATGTGTATCGTCGCGTGATGAAGGAATTTATCAACCCGGTGATACTGCTTCAGGAGAGTGTTGCGGCTCGTGCGGCGACCCCATCTGGTCCCCGGCGAAAAAGAGGGTAATTCAGGCACATTATGCTCACGCGCTTGCGAGAAATTGTCGAAAATGTTGCGGCAACGGCCCGCCTTAGTGATGCGCTGGACATTCTGGTCAATGAGACCTGTCAGGCTATGGACACGGAAGTCTGCTCCATTTATCTGGCCGATCACGATCGTCAATGCTACTACCTGATGGCAACGCGCGGATTGAAAAAGCCGCGCGGGCGTACGGTTACGCTGGCGTTTGGGCAAGGTATCGTCGGGCTGGTCGGTCAACGTGCTGAGCCTATCAATTTGGCCGATGCTCGTACGCACCCCAGCTTCAAATATATCCCCTCGGTAAAAGAGCAACATTTCCGTTCTTTTCTCGGTGTTCCTATTATTTACCGTCGCCATCTGCTGGGTGTGCTGGTGGTTCAGCAGCGTGAACATCGTCAGTTTGATAAAAACGAAGAATCGTTCATGGTGACGCTGGCCACGCAGATGGCCGCTATTCTTTCTCTTTCGCAGATAAAAACGCTTTTCGGCCAATACCGTCAGACGCGCGTTAAGGCGCTGGTCGCTGCACCAGGTGTAGCGATAGCCCCCGGCTGGCAGGATTGTACCCAGCCTTCTCTGGAGCAGGTTTTCCCCGCCTCGAGCTTGGATAGCGAGCGCGAGCGTTCCCGTTTAACGCAGGCGTTAGAGGAGGCGACGGCGGAATTCCGTCGCTTCAGCAAACGGTTTAGCGCCAGCGCGCAGAAAGAGAGCGCGGCGATTTTCGATTTGTATTCGCACTTGCTGAATGATGCGCGTCTCAAACGTGAACTGTTTCAGGAGGTGGATGCGGGTAACGCCGCTGAGTGGGCCGTCAAACTGGTGATCGAACGTTTTGCGGCGCAGTTCACCAATTTGCAGGATACCTACTTGCGCGAGCGTGCTGGCGATCTGCGCGCGTTAGGACAACGGCTGCTGTTTCACCTTGACGATAACGCGCAAATCATGGGGCAATGGCCTGAGCGCTTTATCCTTGTTGCGGATGAATTAACGGCAACGCTCTTGGCGGAACTGCCGCCAGAGCGGTTGGCGGGCGTAGTTGTGTATGACGGTGCTGCCAATTCGCATGCGGCGATTTTAGTGCGTGCCATGGGTATTCCTACGCTGGTTGGCGCAGATATTCAGCCAGAATTGCTGCATCAGCGGCAGCTGATTATCGACGGCTATCGCGGTGAGCTGCTGGTCGATCCCGAACCAGTGCTGGTGCAGGAATACCAGCGCCTGCTGACGGAAGAAAACGAGCTGACTCGTCTGGCCGAAGGCGAGATGGAGCAGCCTGCTGTACTGAAAAGCGGTGAGCGTATTCAGGTTATGCTGAATGCGGGGCTAAGTGCCGATCATGAAAAACGTTTTATTAATCAGGTTGATGGTGTTGGGTTATACCGTACGGAAATCCCTTTTATGCTGCAAAGTGGGTTTCCGTCCGAAGATGAGCAGATGGCGCAATACCAAAGCATGTTGGCGCTTTATCCTACGCGCCCCGTGATGCTGCGCACGCTGGATATTGGTGCGGATAAGCCATTACCTTATTTACCTATCAGCGAAGAAAACCCTTGTCTTGGCTGGCGTGGTATTCGTATTACGCTCGATCAGCCTGAAATTTTTCTAATTCAGGTGCGCGCCATGCTGCGTGCTAATGCACATATCGGTAATCTCAATATCCTGTTGCCAATGATCAGCAGCCTGGATGAAATCAGTGAAGCGCGTCGTCTGATCGATCAGGCCGCAGGTGAAGTAGAGGAATTACTCGGCTTCCCGCAGCCCAAGCCGCGGATTGGGATTATGATCGAAGTGCCATCGATGCTGTTTCTGCTCCCTCATCTGGCTTCCCGGATCGATTTTGTTTCGGTCGGCACCAACGATCTGACGCAATATCTGCTGGCAGTGGATCGCAATAACGCTCACGTGGCATCGCTTTATGACAGCCTTCATCCTTCTATGTTGCAAGCACTGAATATGATAGCTGCCGAGTGCGAACGGCATAACATTCCGCTTTCCGTATGCGGTGAAATGGCGGGAGAAGCGCTTGGCGCACTGCTGTTGACCGGGCTAGGTTATCGTTCTCTCAGCATGAACGGGCGCAGCGTTGCACGAATTAAATATTTGCTGCGCCAAATTACGCTCGCTGAGTCGCAGGCACTGGTGAAGCAATTATTGAATGCACAGAATGCGACAGAAGTTCGACAGTGGGCGGCGATCTTCATGGAAGAGCGCGGACTGGGCGGCTTGATTCGCGGTGGGCGCTAATGCGTAGCGATACATTCTCTGCTGAGATATCACGACGTAATTGCGAATAAATGTTTAACGACGCATAAATGTTTTACAGAACTTTTCCCGTTCTCGAGCAATGAGTACGGGGGCGTATGCTATGATTCGCCACCGCGGTTCGCAGGAATGGATTCATTCTCCTGCCTTTTGCCTATCAATGACGATCCCGAAAACAGGGATAACACAATAAAATATGTGGTGAATGATGACGACAAGCTATCTGGCGTTTCCTCAGTTTGATCCAGTGATTTTTTCAATCGGCCCGCTGGCGCTGCACTGGTATGGACTGATGTATCTGGTGGGTTTTGTATTTGCCATGTGGTTGGCGGTGCGTCGGGCGAATAAACCGGGTAGCGGTTGGACCAAGGATGAAGTCGAAAATCTGCTGTATATGGGATTCCTTGGGGTGTTCGTCGGCGGACGTCTGGGCTATGTTCTGTTTTATGCTTTCCCGTCATTTCTTGAAAATCCGCTCTATCTTTTCAAAGTCTGGGATGGCGGTATGTCGTTCCACGGCGGCTTAATGGGCGTTATCTGCGTCATGCTGTGGTTTGCTCACCGAACCAAACGTCATTTCTTCCAGGTCGCTGATTTTATTGCTCCCCTGATTCCTTTTGGACTTGGCGCTGGCCGCTTGGGCAACTTTATCAACGGCGAACTGTGGGGTCGTGTCACGACAGATACCCCATGGGCTATGCTGTTTCCTGGTTCGCGCAGCGAAGATATGATGCTGGCCGTCAGCAATCCGCAGTGGCAGGCGATTTTCAATCAGTACGGTATGCTACCGCGTCATCCTTCACAGCTGTATCAAATGATGCTGGAAGGTGTGGCGCTGTTTATCATTCTGAATCTCTTTATCCGTAAATCTCGGCCGATGGGGAGCGTATCGGGGCTTTTCCTTATTTGCTACGGCATGTTCAGGATCATTACCGAATTCTTCCGCCAGCCGGATGCGCAGTTGGGTCTGTTTGGCGACCTTTTCAGCATGGGGCAAATCCTGTCGTTGCCAATGGTGATCGCCGGTATTCTGATGATGGTTTGGGCTTATCGCCGTCAGCCTGCACAGCAATAATCCGCTGTCCTTCTTTAATTTTGTGGTGAGGTAGTATGAAACAGTATCTGGATCTGATGAAAAAAGTGCTTGAAGAAGGCACGCCGAAGGCCGACCGTACCGGCACGGGCACGCGTTCCATTTTCGGCCATCAGATGCGTTTCAACTTGCAGGACGGGTTTCCGCTGGTTACCACCAAAAAATGCCACCTGCGTTCGATTATTCATGAACTGCTTTGGTTCCTGAACGGCGATACCAATGTTGCTTATTTGCATGAAAATAAAGTCAGTATTTGGGACGAATGGGCAGATGAGAACGGTAATTTGGGGCCAGTTTATGGTAAACAGTGGCGTTCGTGGGGAGCCGCAGACGGCCGCCAAATCGACCAGTTGAAGAATGTTCTGACCCAGTTGAGACAGGATCCAGATTCTCGCCGTATCATCGTGTCTGCCTGGAACGTAGGAGATCTGGACAAAATGGCGCTGGCACCGTGCCACGCATTTTTCCAGTTCTACGTGGCGGATGGCAAACTCTCTTGCCAGCTTTACCAGCGTTCATGCGATATCTTCCTCGGCTTGCCATTCAATATCGCCAGCTATGCGCTGCTGGTGCATATGGTGGCGCAGCAGTGCGATCTGGAAGTCGGTGATTTCGTCTGGACGGGGGGCGATACGCATCTGTATAACAACCATATGGAACAGACGCACTTACAGCTGAGCCGTGAACCGCGCGCGCTGCCTAAATTGGTGATTAAGCGTCGCCCAGATACGCTGTTCGACTATCGCTTCGAAGATTTTGAAATTGAGGGATACGATCCGCATCCTGCCATCAAAGCACCGGTTGCGATCTAAAGCCTTTCACCGTTTCTCTGGGCCGCATAATGCGGCCCTTTTTGTTTCCTCACTTTACCCACCTCCCCGCACGATTTTTCTGTTGTTACATCGTTGCAGCAAAACATTGCGAACCGCCGCGTATAGCACCATTAACGCGCTGTTTTTGTGGATAAGACTCTCTATCCTGACGTCATGAAAACAGGGAATCGACAACCGCGAGGGTTTACCTTGCTTGAATTATTGGTGGTGCTGACGATTGTGGCACTGATGGCGGGCGGCGGCCTACATGGCTGGATTCAGTATCAGCAGGCCATCCGTCTGGAACAGAGTGCGCAGCAACTGTTGGACTTCTTGAGCCGGGTTCAGGCGAATGCCTATTGGCATAACGAAACTCGTACTGCGAAGCTTATTTCACAGGGGACGCAGTGGTGCATGATGGCAGGTCAGAATGAAAAACAGACGGAGGACGTGTGCCGTGAGAATCATCCAGGGCAGTTTGTTCGCCGTTCTCAGGATGTCGTGTTGGCCAAGTCCACAAGCAATATTTTCACGTTTTTTGGCTTGCGTAACGCGGCACAGGCTGGTCACATCTCGTTGTCGAACTCTGCGGGGCAGTTGCGTCTGGTTATCTCGGTGAGGGGACGCATCCGTCTGTGTAGCGAGTCGCAAGTTGTATTGGCGATTCCATTATGTTGAAGCAGAGAATGTTGAAACAGAGAGTGTTGAGACAAGCAGGGTTAGGGTGTGAACAACGCGGTTTCACACTGCCGGAAATCCTGTTGGCGCTGAGTTTAGGTAGCCTGATTATGCTGTCGGCAGCGCAGTTGTACCCTCTGTTACGCAGCCAAAGCCAGGACAGCGCACAGCTTTTCCGATTGGAACAGCTATTTAGTCAGGTAGCGATGGGGATTGAGAAAGATATCCGTCGGGCGGGGTTTTGTGCCGGAAGATGCCAGGGAAAGGCGATCAGCATGGGGAATTATCCGGGAGAAACGGAAAACAGCTGCCTGAATGTCTCTTACGATCTGAACCGGAATGGCGTGTGGGATGGTGGAGAACAGCAGGATGCCGAGTCTTTTGGTTATCGTCTGCGTGCGCGGTCGTTAGAAATTCAGAGTGGGGCGCATAGCTGCCAGGGAGACAGGTGGGAGAAGCTGTTTGATCCGCAGGAGGTGGTGCTCACGGTTTTCCGACTACAGCGCCTGTCTGCACAGAATGATGTGGCGTTGTACGAACTGCAACTGGCTGGTTATTGGGCCAAACGCCCTGCCGTCCGGCAGCATATTACTCGCATTATTCTTGGTCGTAATCAATGAGCGCAGGAAAGCAAGAAGGGAGTGGAACGCTGGGTATGGTGCTGCTCATCGCCATTATCGGCCTGCTGTTAATGTCTGGTTTGCAACGCCAGCTTGATGCTGCCATTCAACTAGGAAACGATGAACGGCACTATCTGCGAGCCTTCAATCAGGCATTGTCCTCGCTGAACTGGGGAAGAGAGCAGCGCTGGGGGGCGCTAACGGAAAACTGGCAATGCCAGCAGTTGTCGGCAGATCAATTGGTGGTGTGTCTGCGTGCGGCCTCGGATGGAGCGCAAGGATTACTGCGAGGTGAAGGAATGCTCCCTGCTTCTGCGCGACCATTGAGGTTGTACCAACGAGTGTCATTTTCGGCACTATCGTCGGGCCAGATTGCTATTCAACCATTAGGTAATGGCTGGCTAGATTTTTGCCCAGATAAAGATGTCACACGCTGTGACGCAACGGAGTAGTGCAGTGAACAACAGGTTCGTGAGTCGTCAATCAGGTTTCAGCCTGCCGGAGACGCTGGTGGCAGCGTTGCTGTTTGCTGTATCGCTGATGGGGCTATTGCAATATCACCAGATCTTGCAACAGTCATTTCAGCACCAGTGGCAGCAGCGTCAGGCCTGGCGGTTTGCTATGCAGCAGCTCGAGGCCTATGAAGCGGGTGTGTCATATTATCCGTTCGATCTTGATAATGCTGCGTCTCTTTCGGGTAAAAACTGGCAGTTTAGTTTGTCAGAGCAGTTACAGAGCGGAGAATGCCGTCAGGTAACGGCAAGAGTCATGACGCCACGTCGCTATCAGGCTACACTGAACCGTTGGTTTTGCCGGTCATCACCTGTCAGCTAAACATGCCTGGCAAACTATACCCTAAATAATTCGAGTTGCGGGCAGGCGGCAACCGCACGACAAATTCGTCGGGAACGAATTTGACCAGCCAACGGCTGGCCTTCGGTGAGAGACGGGATGTCTCTTATTTCATCCCCGAGAGCTTACACCAGTAAGTGATTGGGGTGACAAATCTGCCGGGAGCAGATTTGAACGCTGCTTGTAGCGGCCCTTTAGGGCGAGGCCCACGACGGGCCGAGTATTTAAGAGAAGCCAACGCACATGCAGCTTGAAGTATGACGGGTATATGAATGATCAATCGTAAGCAGCGGTAGCAGGAGCCAGAATGTTTAGAATCTATCACTCCAATCAGTTGGATATCTTGAAAAGGCTGATGGTTGAGCTGATAAAACGTCAGCCGCTTGTGGATCCTTTCCAGCAGGAAGTGATTTTGGTGCAAAGCCCAGGGATGGCGCAGTGGTTGCAAATGGAACTGGCCGCAGACTTTGGTATTGCTGCCAATATTCAATTCCCGCTGCCCGGCGTTTTTTTGTGGAATATGTGTCGCCATGTGCTGCCGGATATTCCAAAAGAAAGCGCTTTCAGCAAGGATGCGATGACGTGGAAGCTCATGCACTTGCTACCCGATTTGTTGGCACAACCTGACTTCTCAGCACTTAACCACTATTTGCAGGATGATGATAACCAGCGCAAGCTGCACCAACTTGCCGGACGTGTGGCGGATCTTTTTGATCAATACCTGATTTATCGCCCTGATTGGATTAAAGCATGGCAAGAGGGGAAACAGGTTGACGATCTCGGTGGTAACCAGCTGTGGCAGTCGGCGCTGTGGCGCGCTCTGGTGAATTACACACGTGAACTGGCGCAGCCTGAATGGCACCATGCGATTCTATACCAACGTTTTATTAATGCGTTAGAACAGGCAAAAACATGTCCGAAAGGCCTGCCGCCACGCGTTTTTATCTGCGGTATATCGGCGTTACCCCCCATCTATTTACAGGCATTGAACGCGCTGGCGCAGCACATTGATGTGCATCTGCTATTTACCAATCCCTGTCGCCATTACTGGAGTGATATTCAGGATTATAAATTTCTGGCGAAGCTAAAAGCCCGTAACCGCCGTTTACATCGTTTTGACCGCGAACAGACTGATGAAACCCGTTCGTTATTTCGCGATCCCTCACTGGCAGAAACGCTATTCAACGAGGAAGGTAAACAGTCGATTAATAATCCGTTGTTGGCATCGTGGGGCAAGCTGGGGCGCGATAACCTGTATCTGCTGGCTGAATTGGATAGCGTGCAGGAAATCGATGCCTTTGTTGAGTCGGATGGTGAAAATCTACTGCAAACTTTGCAGCGCGATATCCTTGAACTGGAAGATCATGCGGTTGTGGCGGTAAGCCACGAAACACAAAATACCAGTACGCAAAAGCGTCTGTTGGCACTCGACGATCGTTCGATCGATTTTCATGCCTGCCATAGTCCGCAGCGTGAAGTTGAAGTGCTTCACGATCGGTTGTTAGCCATGATGGCAGACGATCCTGAACTGATGCCGCGCGATGTGATTGTGATGATGGCGGACATCGACAGCTATACCCCGTTTATTCAAGCCGTGTTTGGTAATGCGCCGGACAACCGCTACCTGCCTTTTGCCATTTCCGATCAGCGTGCGCGACATGCACATCCTGCGTTGCAGGCGGTGATTAGTCTGTTAGATCTGCCCACGAGCCGTTTTACGGCGGAGCAAGTTCTGGCATTGCTTGAAGTACCCGCACTCGCTGCTCGTTTCGGTATTCAGGAAGAAGGGCTACGTCGTTTGCGCCTGTGGGTGGTGGAATCGGGTGTGCGTTGGGGGTTGGATGACGACAACGTACGCGATCTGATGTTGCCGCCAACGGGGCAACATACGTGGCGTTTCGGTCTGACGAGGATGCTGCTGGGTTATGCGATGGATAGCCAGACTGGCGACTGGCAGGGCGTGCTGCCTTATGACGAATCCAGTGGGCTGATTGCGGAACTGGCTGGTCAACTGGCCGAACTACTGATGCAGATTCATCAATGGCGTCAGCGCCTGTCCCAGCCACGTTTGCTTGTCGACTGGTTACCGCTATGCCGAGAACTAATCGAAACCTTCTTTGATGCTGACAGTGAGACTGAAGCGGCGCTGGCGCTAGTTGAAAAACAGTGGCAGCACGTCATTGGCATGGGCACGATGGCGCATTATCCGCAACAGGTGCCGATCTCCCGGTTACGTGATGAACTGTCACGGCGTCTCGATCAAGAACGACTCAGCCAGCGTTTCCTGGCTGGTGCTATCAACTTTTGTACGCTGATGCCTATGCGTTCCATCCCCTTCAAAGTCGTGTGTTTACTGGGGATGAACGATGGCGTTTATCCTCGAACGTTGCCGCCGCTTGGGTTCGACCTGATGGGGAGGAAAATCAAGCGCGGTGACCGTAGCCGGCGTGACGATGACCGCTATCTGTTTCTGGAAGCGCTTCTGTCGGCACAGCACAAGCTTTATATCAGTTATATCGGGCGCTCGATTCAGGATAATATGCGCCGTTATCCTTCCGTATTGGTCAGCGAGCTGACGGAATATATTGCGCAGAGCTACGTCCTGCCGGGTGATGAGGCGCTGGATATTGATAGCAGCGCAGAGCGTGTTGTGCAGCATCTATGCCGTGAGCATAGCCGTATGCCTTTTGATGCGCATAACTTCCAGCCTGCACCGCAGCCGTTGAGCTTTGCGGCAGAGTGGCTGGCGGCGGCGAACCAAAAAGGAGAAGCACAGCCTGATTTCGATCGTGAAGCACTGTCCGAAAGAGCAAGTGATATCGATGTCAGCCTGGACGATCTGAAACGTTTTTACCGCCACCCTGTGCGCGCTTTTTTTCAACTGCGGCTTGGCGTGAGTTTTATGCTACACAGTGACGAGCTATTGGATGAAGAGCCTTTTGTGGTTGATAGCCTGAACCGCTATCAATTGAATAGTGAGTTGCTGAATACCTTGATTAATGAAGGTGATACGGAAAAACTGTACCGTCGCGCCAGAGCCGCGGGCGAATTGCCCTATGGCGCGTTTGGCGAAATTTACTGGCAGGAACAGCAGCAGGATATGGCGCAGCTCGCCGCGCGCGTGCGTGATGAATTAACGCTGTCGCTGTCGGTGAGCCGGGAAGTGGATATTCTCCTTGACGGCGTGCGTGTCAGCGGCTGGCTAAATCAGGTTCAGCCGGATGGTTTGCTGCGCTGGCGTCCCGGTACGCTTTCCATGAAGGATGGCATTACGCTGTGGTTGGAGCATCTGGCCTACTGTGCAACGGGTGGACAGGGAGAAAGTCGGCTGTATGGGCGGGAAGACACCGTGTGGCGCTTTGCCGCGTTGTCGGAGGCTCAGGCCAGAGAATATCTGAGCATTATGCTGGATGGATATCGTCAGGGAATGAGCAAACCGTTGTTACTGCTTAACAAAGCAGGGAGCGCGTGGTTGGCGGAATGTTATGATCGTGAAAGCGATAGCCTGCGGTCAGATGAAGAGGCGCAGAATAAAGCGCGCGCCCGCTTGCTGCAAGCTTGGCAGGGTAACATGGGAATGCGGGGTGAAGGTGAGGATTATTACCTGCAACGTATTGTCCGTGAGTTGGATGAAAAACGAATGAATGAGGTGATTGAAGCGGCGCAAGTCTGGCTACTGCCGCCGTTCCGCTTTAATCTGGCTTGATGAGTGTGTTTTGAATGATGTCTGTATAGATTTCGAGGTGCGAAAAGATAACGCACTGCAACGTGAAAAGTGGTGGATATGAGGTTGGAGAATTGCATGCGTAAACAGTGGGTCTGGATTACCGGGTGGTTTCTTTTATTCACATTCTGGCTTCCGGCGAGTTGGGCTGATACGGGTTGGCAGCCGCTGGCCCAGACGATTCGAAAAAGCGAAAAAGATCCGCGGCAATATCAGGCGATCAAACTGGATAACGGCATGACGGTTCTGCTGGTTTCCGATCCACAGGCACCGAAATCTTTGGCATCGCTGGCGCTGCCTATTGGTTCGCTGGACGATCCTAATAACCAACTGGGATTAGCACACTACCTCGAACACATGGTGCTGATGGGATCGAAACGTTACCCGGAACCGGAGGCGCTTTCCGAGTTTTTGAAAAAGCATGGTGGTAGCCACAATGCCAGTACGGCGTCTTACCGCACGGCATTTTATCTGGAAGTGGAAAACGATGCGCTACGGCCAGCAGTGGATCGGATGGCTGATGCTATCGCGGAACCGCTGCTCGATCCGGTGAACGCCGATCGTGAACGTAATGCGGTCAATGCGGAATTGACGATGGCGCGTTCACGTGACGGTCACCGTATGGCACAGGTTGGGGCGGAGACGTTGAATCCGGCGCACCCGAGCGCACGTTTCTCGGGGGGCAATCTTGAAACTCTGAGCGATAAACCCGGCAGCAAACTGCATGATGAGCTGGTGAAGTTCTACCAGCGATACTACTCCGCTAATCTGATGAAAGGGGTGATTTACAGTAATCAACCTCTGCCTGAACTGGCGAAACTGGCGGCCGACACATTCGGTCGCATTGCCAATCATAACGCCAGCATTCCCGCGGTTACGGTTCCCGTAACAACGGAGAAGCAGCGTGGAGTCATGATTCACTACGTTCCTGCTCAACCGAGAAAACAGCTGCGTATTGAGTTTCGCGTTAGCGATATTAGCCAGGAATTTCGTAGCAAGACGGATACCTACATCAGCTATCTGCTCGGCAACCGCAGCCAGAATACGCTCTCTGACTGGTTGCAAAAGGAAGGGCTGGTTGAGTCTATCGGTGCAGGCTCTTCACCGATAATTGACCGCAACGGCGGCATGTTTGCTATTTCTGCTTCGCTGACCGATAAAGGCCTGGCGCAGCGGGACGAAGTCATCGCAGCAATATTCCGTTACCTACAACAAATCCGTACCGAGGGGATTCAGCAGCGTTATTTTGATGAGATCGCGCATGTTCTGGATCTGGATTTCCGCTATCCGTCCATCAGCCGGGATATGGATTATATCGAATGGCTGGTTGATACCATGTTGCGCGTGCCAGTCGAGCATACGCTGGATGCACAATATGTGGCGGATCGCTACGATCCGAAAGCTATCGCTGCACGACTTGATGAGATGACGCCGCAGAATGCGCGCGTGTGGGTCATCAGCCCGAATGAGCCGCATAATAAGGTGGCTTATTTTGTCGATGCGCCGTACGAGATGGATAAAATCCCGTCAGCAACCTTTGCAAAATGGAAAACGCTGGGGCAGAAAATGTCGCTGTCGTTGCCGACAATCAACCCTTATATCCCGAATGATTTTTCTCTGATCAAAGCGGATAAGGCAATGACTAAACCGACACTCCTGCTGAATCAACCGGGGTTGCGCGTGTTGTACATGCCGAGTCACTATTTCGCCGATGAGCCGAAAGCGGAAATTACACTGATGCTGCGTAATCAGCAAGCATGCAGTACCGCCCGCAATCAGGTGTTGTTCGCGTTAAATGATTATCTGGCAGGACTGGCATTGGATGAACTGAGTTATCAGGCCTCAATTGGCGGTATCAGCTTCTCCACCCAAAACAATGATGGTCTGCTTATTAGTGCGGATGGTTATACTCAGCATTTACCACAGTTGTTACTGACGCTGGTCGATGGCTATGCTTCCTTTACCTCAACGGAAGCGCAACTCGCGCAGGCAAAATCTTGGTATTTGCAGCAGTTGGATGCGGCGGAGAAATCAAAAGCTTTTGAACAGGCAATGCAGCCTATCCGAGCCGCGTCTCAGCCTCCATATTTTGAACGCTCTGAGCGCCGTAGCCTGTTGAAGGATATTCGTTTGCAGGATGTGGTTAATTACCGCAATGACCTGCTGAAAAAATCCACACCGGAAATGCTCGTTGTCGGCAATCTGGCACCGAATCGTGTCATCGAGTTAGCGAATACGCTAAAAACGCATTTGAAGGCCAATGGTGAAAATCTGTCGCGTAGCGATGATATAAAAATCAGCCAGCCACAGCTTGCTAATCTGGAGCGCGCTGGCAGTAGTACCGATTCTGCATTAGCGGCGGTGTATGTGCCGACTGGCTATTCCGAAACGGAAAGCATGGCGTATAGCTCAGTGCTGGGGCAGATCGTTCAGCCTTGGTTCTATAGCCAACTGAGAACGGAAGAGCAGTTGGGCTATGCGGTGTTTGCTTTCCCAACGGCTATCGGCAGGCAGTGGGGGATCGGATTCCTGTTGCAAAGCAATAGCAAACAGCCTGCCTATTTGTATCAGCGCTATGAAGACTTCTACGAAAAGGCGCAAAAACGACTGCGCGAAATGAGTGAAGAAGAATTTGCGCAGTATAAGCAAGGCGTGATGAATGAACTGAATCAGCGTCCACAAACGCTGGGTGAAGAGGCCAGCCGACTGCGCCGCGATCTGGATCGGGAGAATTTTGCTTTTGATTCGCGCGAGAAATTGCTCGAACAAATCAAACCACTGACAGTGAAGCAACTGGCAGATTTCTTCCAGCAGGCGTTGAAGCCCGAAGGGCTGGCGGTGTTATCACAGGTTTCCGGTAGCCATCATGGCAAAGCCGACTATGCTGCGCCTAAAGGCTGGCATACCTACGCTGATGCGTCTTCATTGCAGAAAACGTTACCGCGTGAGAAAGCACCCACAATGATCCCCGCACCTGCACCACAGCCAGCGGCATCGGAAGCTGTTGGTAAGGTTTCAGCACAATGAAAAATGCCGCGCCGCAATCATTAGACGTTATGACGTTGCCGCTCTTAGGTGAGCGACTGATTGAGGCGTCGGCTGGAACGGGGAAAACCTATACGCTGGCGGCGCTCTACCTACGTCTGCTGTTGGGGCTGGGTAAGCAAGCCGCGTATCCACGTCCGTTACTGGTCGAGGAAATTCTGGTTGTGACTTTTACGGAGGCCGCGACCGAAGAGCTGCGTGAGCGCATTCGAGCAAGAATTCACGCGCTGCGCATCGCTTGCTTGCGTAAAAGCGCGCAGGGTGAAGCGGCGCAGGAACCTAAGGATACCTCGTTAGCGCAACTGCTCGCAGAGATTGCGGATCACCGCGAGGCTGCCGATGTATTGCTGGCAGCCGAACGACAAATGGATGAGGCGGCGATCTACACGATCCACGGTTTCTGCCAACGCATGCTTAGTACCAATGCATTTGAATCCGGCGTGCTGTTTGAACAGGTGCTGATAGAAGATGAACAGCCGTTGCGCCGCCAGGCCTGTGCCGATTTCTGGCGTCGTTATTGTTATCCGCTGCCGATGGACGTCGCGCGTATCGTTGGTCTGGAGTGGAAAGGACCGGAGAATTTGCTGGCCGATCTGATGCCTTATCTGCACGGGGAGGCTCCTGCGTTTCGCTTGCCGCCAGAAGAAGACGAAACGCTGCTGAGTCGACATGAGAAAATCGTGGCGACGATCGACGCTTACAAACAACACTGGCTGGCGTCAGCACCGGGGCTTGAAGCGCTGATTAGTACTTCTGGCGTGGATAAACGTAGCTACAGCAGCAAGCACCTTCCCAACTGGCTACAGAAAGTTACGTTGTGGGCAGAGCAGCCGACGTTGGATTACCAACTGCCGAAAGATCTGGTGAGGTTTGCCCAGCAAACGTTAATCGAGAAGACGAAGAAAGGTGAACCGCCCGTTCATGTCATCTTTGAGGCGACAGAGCGGCTGCTGGAAACACCGCTATCGCTGCGTGATTTGGTCGTTGTACGTGCGCTATCAGCAATTCGGGATTCTGTACGTGAAGAAAAACGGCAGCGTGCGGAACTGGGATTTGACGATCTGCTGAGCCGTCTGGATGACGCATTACAACAGCCTGGTGGAGAACAGCTTGCCAGCGCCATTCGTGAACGTTATCCGGTGGCGATGATCGATGAGTTTCAGGATACCGATCCTCAACAGTATAGGATTTTCCGCACGCTTTATGTCGGGCAGCCGCAGTGTGGACTATTGCTGATTGGTGACCCGAAACAGGCTATTTATGCATTCCGTGGCGCGGATATTTTTACCTACATGCACGCGCGTGGAGAAGTGGCCGCACATTATACGTTGGGTACGAATTGGCGTTCGTCGCACCAGATGGTACGTGGTGTTAATCGCCTTTTTGAACGTCTCGAATACCCTTTTATTTTTCGCAATATCCCTTTTCTACCGGTCAATCCTGCTGAATCTAAGCGCGGTTTGGTGTTTGATATCGCCGGACAGCCTCAGCCAGCTCTGCAATTCTGGCTAACGGGCGCGGAACCGATTGGTGTGGGGGATTATCAGCAACAGATGGCACGCCAGTGTGCAGCGCAGATTCGTGACTGGTTGGCGGCGAGTCAGCGCAATGAGGCCTGGTTGGTAAACGACGATTCCCGGCGTTTGGTCAAAGCCTCTGATATGAGTGTGCTGGTGCGTAGCCGACGTGAAGCCTCGCTGATTCGTGATGCACTGAGCCGTTTGTCCATTCCCTCGGTGTACCTGTCGAATCGCGATAGTGTGTTCACTACGCCTGAAGCTAGCGATATTTTGTGGCTACTGCAGGCGGTGTTGGCACCCGAGCAGGAGCGCACGTTACGTAGCGCCATGGCAACGGCGCTAATGGGTCTGGATGCTGAACAAGTTGACGCTTTAGGACAAAGCGAAACCGCATGGGACGCGCTGGTGGACGAGTTTGCTGGCTACCGCACGCTGTGGCGTCAACGAGGTGTACTGCCAATGCTGCGTGCGTTGATGAGTTACCATCAACTTGCGGAGAACCTGCTGGCGAGCGCAGAGGGGGAACGCCGCATTACCGATATTCTGCATATCGGTGAATTGTTGCAGGATGCCTCGGCAACGCTCGATAGTGAGCACGCGCTGGTGCGCTGGCTATCACAACAGATTGTCCAGCCTAATCCGCAGGCAGAGAACCAACAACTGCGTCTGGAAAGCGACCGACATCTGGTACAGATCGTGACAATCCATAAATCGAAAGGGCTTGAATATCCGCTGGTATGGCTACCTTTCATCAGCAACTTCCGCGTACAGGAACAGGGGATTTACCACGATCGCGATAGCTATCAGGCCGTGTTGGATCTGCAAAATAACGAAGAAAGCCAGACGCTGGCGGAAGAAGAGAGGCTAGCGGAAGATTTACGTTTGCTGTATGTCGCACTAACCCGCTCTATCTACCACTGTAGCGTTGGCGTTGCACCCGTTCAGCGGTCGCGTAAGAAAGATGGCAGCAGTGATATGCACCACAGCGCGCTGGGCTATTTGCTCCAGCGCGGCCAAGAGGCAGATGTCGCCACGTTGGTCAGCGAACTTGAGGGAATGGTGGGCGACGGTGTTGCATTGACACCGCTACGGGCGACGGCAGTGGAACGTTGGCAACCGGATAGACCTGAATTGGCAGAGTTGCAGGCTCGCTATATTGAGCGCCAACTGCGCGACGGCTGGCGAGTGACCAGCTATTCCGGGCTTCAGCAACATGGGTCAGCAAACGCGCAGGATCTGGTGCCGCGCCTGGATATTGAAGCGATGGGTGAACGTCAGGAAGCGGGGGAAACCCAATTGACGCCACACACGTTCCCGCGCGGCGCGAGTCCGGGGACGTTTCTACATAGCCTGTTTGAAACGCTGGATTTTACCCAACCCGTTGATGATGACTGGCTGGCCGAGCAGTTGCAGCTACAGGGATTTGAAGCGCATTGGCATCCGGTGTTGAAGGCGTGGATGGAGACACTTTTGAATACGCCGCTTAACGATCAAGGAATCACGCTATCGGCGCTGGATAATTCGGATAAGCAGGCTGAATTACAGTTCTACATACCCATTGAAGCATCTATACAGGCAGCGCAGCTCGATCGGCTGGCAAAGCACTATGACCCACTATCCGCACTGTGTCCGCCGCTCTCTTTTCAGCAGGTTAAAGGCATGCTGAAAGGGTTTATCGATCTGGTCTTTCGCTGGGAAGGACGTTACTACCTATTGGACTACAAATCTAATTGGCTCGGCCCTGAGGCCAGTGCTTATACCCAGTCTGCCATGGCGCAGTCGATGGCCGAGCACCGCTATGACTTGCAATATCAGCTTTATACGCTGGCTTTGCATCGCTATTTGCGTCATCGCATTGCGGATTATGACTATGATCGCCATTTTGGCGGGGTAGTTTATCTGTTTTTACGCGGCGTTGAGGATTCTCACCCCGGTAATGGCATCTTTGCTTTTCGTCCCACGGCTGAATTTGTTTTCGGGCTTGATACGCTTTTCAAGGGAAAGGCGCTTGATGATGCTGATACAGGAATTCCATCATGATTGCGTTGCTTGAAATGGCGCTAGCGCGGCGATTGCTACGCCCGCTGGATATACAGTTTGCCAGAATGTTGGCTGATGACACGCAGCCCGATCTGCTGCTGGCCGCCGCCTGCCTGAGTGCACATTCGGGCGCGGGGCATGTGTGTCTACCGTTGGAAAACTTGCAGGCGCAGACGCTATTTGACGGCCGCGATCCTGAACTGGCGCAACAACTGATCACCGAATCTGGAATCAACACGGTTGCCGGGTGGCAGCAGCGTTTGCTGGCATCCGATGCCGTTAGCGATGGCAGTAAACCGGCACCCTTAGTGCTGCAAGGGGCGAAACTTTATTTACAGCGTAGCTGGCAGAGTGAAGGCCGCGTAGCGCAGTTTATTGCCAGTGAGCGTGATACGGTGTCGGTCGACGAACCTGCGATTCGGGCGGTACTGGATCGCCTGTTTCCTGATACGGGCGAAGAGACTGACTGGCAGAAGGTGGCCGCTGCTGTCGCCTTGACACGCCGTATTGCGGTTATTTCCGGTGGACCGGGAACGGGGAAAACGACGACGGTTGCCAAGCTGCTGGCGGCGCTGATTGAGCTGAATACAGGGGAAGCGTTGCGTATCCAATTAGCTGCGCCTACCGGAAAGGCCGCCGCGCGGCTAACGGAATCGCTAGGGCTGGCATTGCATCGTCTGGCGGTGGATCAACGGCAGAGAGAGGCGTTTCCGAAGGAGGCGACAACGCTGCATCGCCTTTTAGGCGCGGTGACGGATAGCCAGCGACTACGTCACCATCAGGGAAATCCACTTCATCTGGACGTACTCATTGTGGATGAGGCATCGATGGTTGATTTACCGATGATGGCGAGTGTGATCGCGGCCCTTCCAGCACAGGCCAGAGTTATCTTTCTGGGCGATCGCGATCAGCTGGCGTCCGTAGAAGCGGGGGCGGTGTTAGGTGACATCTGTCGTTTTGCCGAGGCCGGCTATAGCCGTGCGCGGGCGCAGCAATTGCAACGCTTGACGGGCTGTACACTGGATGAAAGTGGTCCCGAAGGGCAGACGACAGTCAGTGACAGTATTTGTCTGCTACGTCGGAGCTACCGCTTCGATCCGCATTCCGGTATTGGGCAATTGGCGCTGGCGGTGAACGCTGGCGATGATGTTCGCTTGCGTGCGGTGCTGAACGGCGAGTTTGCCGACATCACCTGTAGTCCATTAGCAGAGGCCGAAGAGTATCAGACGATGCTGGCACAGTGTGTCGAAGGGTATCGTGATTATCTAGAGCTTATCGCAGCGGGAGCGACACCGGACGCCGTGCTGATTGCCTTCCAGCGTTATCGCCAGCTGTGTGCGTTGCGCGAAGGGCCATTTGGCGTAGCAGGGCTCAATCAGCGTATTGAGCAGGCTTTGCATCAGTCAGGGCTGATTCTACGCAGTCGGAATCCACTTAACCGCTGGTATCCCGGCCGACCGGTGATGATTGGACGTAATGATGCCGCGTTGGGTCTGTTCAATGGTGATATCGGTATCGCTATGATGGGGGAGAACAGGGAACTGAGAGTATTTTTCCCCTTGCCGAATGGCGAAACCAAAGATGTTACGCCAAGCCGTCTGCCGCCGCATGAAACGGCTTATGCGATGACGGTGCATAAATCGCAGGGGTCGGAATTCGATCATACAGCGCTGGTGCTGCCGAACCACTACTTACCCGTGCTGACGCGGGAGTTGGTATATACCGCTATCACGCGTGCGCGCCAGCGCTTGTCACTCTATACCGATATCAGAGTCCTATGTCGGGCGGTGAAAACGCCAACGCAGCGCTATAGCGGTTTGGAAGAGAGAATTAGCGCACTAATGGAGCGTTTTTAATAGGATGATGCTTTTGAGTGGGCATTAAGGTCAGGCGGACTCACGCTCAATCAGTGAAAAACCGATATCCATGATGGGGGAAGGCACGCTTTTTCCCTCAATCTTTTCCGCTAACATTGCCGCAGCATCGGTACCAATCTTCCAGCGATCGATCTTGACCGTGGTTATACTCGGCCTGTTGTGAGCAGCGAAATCAAGATCGCCAAATCCCATGACTGCCAGCGCCTTCGGTATCGCTAATCCTCTGGCTGTAGCTTCGATAATCACACCTTGTGCCAGCGTATCGGAGCTGCAAATAATGGCATCAAAAGTCTCGCCATCAGCGAGAAGTTCGCTTAGCCCCTGTCGCCCTGATGCCAGCGTCGCGGGCCATGGGGCGATGGCTTCACGCACCGAGTTTCCCGGCTGTTTTTGGATGATGTCGTAAATGCCTTTCTTACGCAGTCCGGCGCGTGCATCTTCCGTCCAGACAAGGCCGAAGCGCGAATGCCCTTTACCGATCAAATACTGTCCGATGGTATTTCCGATGCTTTCATGAGAAAAACCGACCAGCATATCGAGCGGCGTCGGGGTCAGATCCCAGATTTCAACGACGGGGATGGCTGCGTTGAGGAGAAGGCGTTTGAGCTCGGGCGTGTGGTGAATACCGGTGAGCACGATGCCGTCTGGACGGCGAGAAAGTAGAGTGGCGACAATCTCCGCTTCTGATTCATTGGTGTAGCCAGCAACGCACAGCAGCATGTGATAACCACGTGCGGCCAGTTCATCGCTGATTGCCTGAACGGTATCAACAAACATGTTGTTATTGATTTGCGGCACGACGACGGCAATCAGCTTGCTGCGTCTGGAGGCCAGTCCGCCCGCTAACATATTGGGGATATAGCCCGTAACACGGACGGCTTCCATCACCTTGTTTACCGTTTCTGCACGAACAATCTTCGGGTTGTTTAGCGCGCGGCTGACGGTCATGGGCGAAATGCCTGCGGCGCGCGCGACATCTTCAAGCGTGGGCGCGCGAGGTGGAGTGCTGTTGGCGTTCTTATCGCGTTTCAATCACTGGTTCCCTTTTGAGGCTGCGCGCATATTCACGTGTTGCGGGATTATCGTTGATGGTACATCGATTTTCCAGTCATCCATGTTTTTAGCAACCTGCCGAATTTTCTCGTTTTTTCGCGTTGGCACCTGAATTTCCTGTTGCATATTTTCGTTTTATCCTCTTACTTTTCGTGGTGATTGCGCAATCATTATTTGGTTGCTTGAAGTTTTCCCTACGCATTTTAATGATTATTATGTGATCTATGTTGCATGTTTTTTCTTCTTTTATCGCTATCTTCTTTTTCGTTTATAAATGTTAGCGCAATCATTTAATGGGGTGAGACATGACCATCAGTGCAAATTCAGCGGCGGTTAGCTATGCAAAAGTCACGAATGTCAGAACGGCTGCCGAGTCAGGCGATCGAATCGAATGGGTAAAACTCTCTCTGGCATTTTTGCCGCTGGCAACGCCGGTCAGCGATGCGAAAGTGTTAACCGGAAGGCAAAAACCGCTGACTGAAGTGGCTATTATTTTTGCTGAAATTCGCAGTCGTGATGGGTTTGAAGGGGTGGGATTCAGCTACTCCAAGCGGGCGGGTGGACAAGGTATCTACGCTCACGCGAAGGAGATTGCAGATAACCTGTTAGGCGAAGATCCGAATGATATCGATAAGATCTATGCCAAGCTGCTGTGGGCTGGAGCATCGGTCGGCCGCAGCGGAATGGCGGTACAGGCGATTTCTCCGCTCGATATCGCCCTGTGGGATATGAAAGCCAAGCGTGCGGGGTTGCCTTTGTCGAAGCTGCTGGGTTCACATCGGGATTCCGTTCAGTGTTACAACACCTCCGGTGGCTTCCTGCATACGCCGTTGGAACAGGTATTAAAAAATGTCGTGATCTCCCGTGAAAGCGGTATCGGCGGAATCAAACTGAAAGTCGGGCAGCCGAACGCAGCGGAGGATATCCGTCGTCTCACCGCGGTGCGCGAAGCGTTGGGGGACGATTTCCCGCTGATGGTAGATGCTAATCAGCAGTGGGATCGTGAAACGGCGATTCGGATGGGAAGAAAAATGGAAGCCTTTAATCTGGTCTGGATTGAAGAGCCGCTGGATGCCTATGATGTGGAAGGCCATGCGGCGCTGACGGCTGCGTTGGATACGCCGATTGCCACGGGTGAGATGTTGACCAGTTTCCGTGAGCATGAACAACTGATTCTCGGTAACGCCAGTGATTTTGTTCAGCCGGATGCGCCGCGTGTAGGGGGGATTTCTCCTTTCCTGAAAATCATGGATTTGGCCGCTAAGCATGGTCGTAAACTGGCACCGCACTTTGCGATGGAAGTGCATTTGCATCTGGCTGCGGCCTATCCGATTGAACCCTGGCTGGAGCATTTCGAGTGGCTGAATCCGCTCTTCAACGAGCAGCTAGAGTTGCGTGATGGACGCATGTGGGTATCCGATCGTCTGGGGCTAGGGTTCACGCTGAGTGAGCAGGCAAGAAAGTGGACGACGCTGAGCTGTGAGTTTGGCAAACAGTCCTAAACCGATGAAATTATCGTGGCCGATTTTACGATCGACCACGATAAATGTATCGAATGGAATAATTCAGAGGTCCAGTACCAGAATTTTCGAACGACGTTGGTAGTTATACAGCGCCTGTTTTTTCTTCGGCAGCATTTCCACTTCAGCGGGTAAAAAGCCGCGTTCCTGGAACCAGTGGATACTGTGTGTTGTCAGCACGAACAGTTTTTGCAGACCTTGCTGACGTGCTTGAGCGGCCACGCGTACTAACAACATATCGCCACGTGATGAACTGCGATAATCCGGGTGAACCGCAACGCAGGCCATTTCTCCGATGCTTTCTTCCGGGAACGGATAAAGTGCGGCACAGGCGATAGTCAGGTTATCGCGTACTACGACAGTGAATTTGTCGATCTCCATTTCCAGCTGTTCGCGCGAGCGTCTTACCAGAATACCTTGCTCTTCCAGTGGGCGGATCAGTTCAAGAATTCCGCCGATATCATTGATGGTCGCACGGCGAACTTGCTCGGCGCTTTCCATCACGATCTGTGTACCGATTCCATCGCGTGAGAACAGTTCCTGCAACAGTGCGCCGTCGTCCTGATAGCTAATCAGGTGGCTACGACGGACGCCGCTACGACAGGCTTTGACCGCGCCGCGCAGGAATCTGACCGTACCCGAATGGTAATCGCCAGTCTGCTCTAATGCATCAATACGCTGCTGCGCATCATCGGGGAACAGCTCTGAAATGATGTGGCCTTCTGCGTTGGTCACACCCTGTGAAGAGCAGAAGCCGATCATTTTCTCTGCTTTCAGCTTAATGGCGAGCTGGGTCGCGACCTCTTCTGAGGTTAAATTGAAACTTTCACCCGTAACGGAAACTGCAACTGGGCCGAGCAGCACAATCGCGCCGCTATTCAACTGGCGGTGAACCGCTTCTTCATCAATACGGCGAATACGGCCACTGTGGCAATAGTCCACACCGTCATCAACGCCAAGCGGCTGCGCAATAATAAAATTACCGCTGACGACATTAATATGAGCACCTTGCAGCGGCGTGTTGTTCAGGCTCATCGACAATCGAGCGGTAATGTCCAGTTGCAGCATACCCGCCGCCTGTTTCACCAGCTCCAGTGTGGCGCTGTCGGTGATACGGGTATTTTTATGATAGTGGGGCTCGTAGTGGTGCGTTGTCAGGTTGGCATCGATCTGGGGGCGGGCACCATAAACGACGACCAGCTTGATCCCCAGGCTGTGTAGCAACCCGATATCATTTACGATGCTAGAGAAGTTGGCATGTTCAATGGCTTCGCCACCTAACATGATGACAAACGTTTTGCCACGGTGGGCATTGATATAGGGAACTGAATGGCGGAAGCCCTGAACCAGCTCTGTACTACGTTCCTTCACTGTGAGCCCTCTTTGCATTTTTATTCGTAATTTCTGTATTTTTATTCTTTATGACGTAAAACGCAAGAGGAAGTATTAACCAGAAAAGTGAGAGTTTTGTTTCATATCGTCACCATGCCCTAAATAATTCGAGTTGCAGGACAAAACGTTGGCGTTTTGAACAACGCAAAGCGTTGGCCCGTTAGGGCGGGGCTCATTTCTGAGCCTCGTAACGCGGCAACCGCGCGAGTCCCCGGGAGCTTACATAAGTAAGTGACTGGGGTGACAAATCTGTCGGGAGCAGATTTGAACGCTGCTTGCAGCGGCCCTTCAGGGCAAGGCCCACGACGGGCCGAGTATTTAAGAGAAGCCAACGCACATGCAGCTTGAAGTATGACGGGCATGCACAGGATTTTTGCATGACAGCATCGAGCAGATTCGTTAAAGTTTTTGACAATTTTTACCTTTATTCATTTTTGATGGCATATCCAATGCATTGGCAACACGGTAATGCAGGATAGCGCACAGCAATCAGATCGGAGCGGCATGTCTCATTCGAATCATCATCTGACTCGACGGCGTCTATTACAAAGCGCAGCAGCAACCTGGCTATTAAGCGTCAGCGGTGTGGGTTTGGCGGCGACGACACAGATCATCGCCGTGCGCGTCTGGCCGTCTTCCGCCTATACCCGCGTCACGTTGGAATCCAATCATTCGCTGAAATATAAACAGTTTAGTCTGAGTAATCCTGAACGCATTGTGGTGGATATTGAGAATGTTCATCTGAACAGTGTACTGAAGGAGATCGCTAGCCAGTTTCAGCAGGATAACGATCCGCTGATTAAAGAGGCGCGCATCGGCCAGTTTGATAAAAGTACGGTGCGTTTAGTGCTGGAGCTCAAACAGCAGGCAACGACCAAAGTCTTTACGCTGGGACCAGTGGCTGAATTCAAGCATCGACTGGTGCTGGATTTGTACCCTGCTGCGGGGCGCTATGACAACGAAGAAGATCCGCTGTTGGCGCTGTTGGAGGACTACAACAAAGGCGAACTAGAACGCACGCTGCCAGCGGAAGCGCCGAAAGCCGGGAAAGCAGGGCGGGATCGCCCGCTGATTATTATGCTCGATCCCGGTCACGGCGGTGAAGATCCCGGCGCGATTGGCAAGAATAAAACGCGTGAAAAAGACATCGTGCTGCAAATCGCCCGTCGTCTACGCAAGTTGATCGATAATGAATCCAACATGAAAGCGTATATGACGCGCAATGAAGACGTATTCATTCCGCTGCGTGTACGGGTGGCGAAAGCGCGTAAGCAGCGTGCCGATCTGTTCATTTCGATTCATGCGGATGCCTTTACCAATCGATCTGCCAGAGGATCGTCGGTTTTTGCACTCTCGAAGAAAGGGGCAACCAGTACCGCAGCCAGATTTCTGGCAGAGACCCAGAACGAATCAGATTTGATCGGTGGGGTGAGTATGAGCGGCGATCGCTATTTGGATCACACCATGTTTGATCTGGTGCAGACCGTGACGATTGGCGACAGCCTGAAGTTTGGTAAAGAGATCCTGACCCGGTTGGGCAAGGTGAATCGTCTGCACAAGAACAGCGTCGATCAGGCTGGGTTTGCGGTATTGAAAGCCCCGGATATCCCGTCTGTCCTGGTTGAGACGGCGTTTATCAGTAATCTGGAAGAAGAGCGCAAGCTGCGCACCAGTCATTTCCAGCAGCAGATTGCCGAATCCATTTTCGCAGGGATTAAAGCCTATTTTGCCAGTCAGGCGGAGCGGTAGTTCGTGTTGTTGGTATCGCTGATAGAGTCAATATTACGTATGGCCGCGTTTTGTCGGCGCGGTTTAAAAGAAATATCTCTGAAACGATCGTAGAAGTAGAGCATGTGTAGAAACATGTTTTGCAGAAAACAAAAAAGCACCCGTTAAGGTGCTTTGTCGCATAGTTCTTAATCAAAGTCTTAGTTGGTTGCGGGGGCCGGATTCGAACCGACGACCTTCGGGTTATGAGCCCGACGAGCTACCAGGCTGCTCCACCCCGCGTCCGTAATAACTAATCTTCACTGCTTTTGATGGACGATTCACATCAATTGGTTGCGGGGGCCGGATTTGAACCGACGACCTTCGGGTTATGAGCCCGACGAGCTACCAGGCTGCTCCACCCCGCGTCCGTACTGACTTATCTTTACTGCTTTTGATGGACGACTCACATCAATTGGTTGCGGGGGCCGGATTTGAACCGACGACCTTCGGGTTATGAGCCCGACGAGCTACCAGGCTGCTCCACCCCGCGTCCGTGGATGCGCACTATACTCTCCATGAACATTGATGCAACCTATTTCTGTAAAAAGCGCAGTATTTGGCTGTTAGGTGATTGATTTACCGCCTGATGGGTTGTTTTGTGAACGTAATGGGGCGATTTACAGAAAATGGCTTTTTGTGATGCCGTGAGCTGAACTGTTCTTCCCTTGCCTCATTGATTTATGCGCTGTCCCATTCCTTTCTCGATAGGCGTTTGTTATCGTTCGACGGTAAATTTTTTGATGTAAAAAGCGAGCGCAAAGATGAAGGGACGGTGGGGAAAATATGTGCTGACCGCAGTGGTCATTGCCATTCTGGCGGGGTGTCAATCGAGGCCAACCGATCGTGGGCAGCAATATAAAGATGGTCACCTCAACCAGCCTCTGGAATTGGTGAATGAGCCTAATGCCAAAGGAAAGCCGGTCAATGCGCGGGATTTCATCACTCAGGTTTCGGAAATTCGGTCGGCGTCACCGAATCTCTACACACGTAATAACACGACCTTTCAGGCGATCGAAAACTGGATGATGTCGGGGGCGGATACCCGCGAACTGAGCAAATTTGGTCTGAACGCCTGGCAGATGGAAGGTGTCGATAACTTTGGGAACGTGCAGTTCACGGGCTATTACACGCCAGTATTACAGGCGCGCCATACCCGTCAGGGTGAATTCCGCCATCCTTTATATGCTATGCCTGCAAAGGGTAAAAATAACCGCCGTTTACCGGATCGGGCCGGAATTTATTCAGGCGCGCTGGATGAGCGATTGGTTCTTGCCTGGACCAACTCGCTGGTTGATAACTTCATGATGGAAGTGCAGGGCAGCGCTTATATAGATTTTGGCGATGGACGCCCGCTGACGTTCTTCGGCTACGCAGGCAAAAACGGCCATGCCTATCGCAGTATTGGCAAGGTGTTGATCGATCGTGGTGAAGTGCCGCGTGAAGAGATGTCGATGCAGGCGATCCGCAAATGGGCGGAGCAGCATTCCGAGTATGAAGTGCGTGAGCTGTTTGAGCAAAATCCTTCTTTTGTCTTCTTTAAGCCGATGATGTCTGCGCCAGTGAAAGGGGCGAGCGCTGTGCCGTTGGTGGCGAAAGCTTCCGTGGCTTCTGACCGCTCGCTGATTCCGGCAGGTACTGCTCTGTTAATGGAAGTACCGTTGTTGGATAACGTCGGAAAATTCACCGGCAAGTATGAGATGCGCTTGATGATTGCGCTGGATGTCGGTGGGGCAATTAAAGGCCAACACTTCGATATGTATCAGGGTATTGGGCCTGATGCAGGGCATTCGGCTGGTTTCTACAATCACTATGGACGGGTCTGGGTGTTGAAGAACGCACAAAGCAGTACGGCGAACGGTTCAGGCTCGCTGTTAGTCAGTAATCCGCAGTAGCTATCTCTTTCGTTTGATATCTCAGAAGTGGCTCTCTATTTACGCCACTTCTGAGAGTAAATCTTCGCGTTCTACACGCTAATCTCCAGAAGATAATCAGCTTTTAAAACCGTATTTGCTGCTCAGTCCTAATTCGTTCACGATGCGAACGCCGGAATCCAACGCTTCGCCTTGTAATCCTCTCAGCGGACGGCGCAGACTGCCTGCCGGTAAACCTACCGCCTTCATCAATGATTTCACCGCCACCGGGTTGATTGCCGAATAGGTGTAATGCAGCAGCGGCAGCAAATGCTGATAGGCTTTACGGAAGCGTTCTGCATCCTCGCCGTTTTTCCACGGCCGAGAAATTTCGGCCAGTTCTGCTGGCGCAATATTTCCCGTCATGTTGGCTGTTCCATGGCCTCCCAGCGACATGGTTGGCACCACTAAACCTAGGTTGGGCGAGTCGCAGCACATCACCGAAACATCAGGATTACCTGCCAGAACTTGTGCGACCTGACCCACGCGAGTCGTGGATTCTTTATGAATAACGTAGTTCGGGTGTTTGAAAATACGCAGCAGCGATGTCCAGTGCAGATCCGTTTTCACGCGTGGCGGGTTGTTATAAATTCCTAACGGCAAATCGGTCGCGTCTGCAATTTCCAGGAAGTAGCTTTCGATATCGCTCTCGCTGGCACAGATATAAGCCGGTGCGGCGATAATGGCACCGTCTGCGCCGTTGTCATGTGCATAGCGAACATAGTCAATGGTGGTATCGGTATTGTTACCGGTACAGCCGTAGAACAGCTTCATTTTACTGGTGCTGTATTGTGCGGTACGGCGGATGATCGCTTTTCTCTCATCTGGGGACAGCATGGAAACTTCCCCTGTTGAGCCCATAATCAAAACGGCAGCCGTGCCGTTGTCTTCCTGGAATTTTAATAACGTCTCAAATGCGCCGAAATCCACGCTACCATCGTCATTAAAAGGTGTGATGAGGGCTACAAAGGACCCTTCAATTTTTTCTCTGCTCATGTCTGTTTCCTGTCGGTTTAAACATATTATGGATAAATAAAAAATCAGGACGGGTTAATCTCGTCTGCTTAAATACGGATTTTGGGGACTTCAGTCAGCGGTGCTGCGATAAAGCCCGCCTCGACAAAACGTAATAGATGCGACAGCACGCGGTCGTCATCGCGGTTGTCACATAGCCCTTTGGAGAGCAGCGCCAGACGGCCAGAACGCGGATCGGCGTCGGTTAATACGTGCATGGCAGCACCACGGGCAAATTCATAGCGCCAGATCACCTCTGCGCGCGATAACGACGGCAACGCATGAGTAAATGCATCGATAAAACGGTGGGCAACCTGATCGAACTGAGCCGAAAGCAAGGCGGTGACTTCCAGACCTGGCGTCGCGCGTAGGTGCTGTAATAGTCGAACGACAATACGTCCACCGTCAGGCGTGCGGGCCGTTTTAACCAGTGGGCGCAATAGTGCATCCAGCAGCGAGGCAACGGGCAGAACACCACCTTGATTGGCTTTTTCCACCTCATCCAGCAGACGCGTTCTTTCGTCATTTAACGGGCCAAGAACATGGTCCAGCACAGCACGCAGCAATCCTTCTTTCGAACCAAAGTAATAATTCACTGATGCCACGTTCACGTTGGTGGCTTCGGTGATTTCACGAATCGTCGTGAGTTCACTTCCTTTGCTGGCGAAGATCGTGATGGCTTCACGCAGGATGCGCTGTTTAATGTCTGCCTCTTTTTCTTTGCTTTGCGCTTTGGTTTTCAATAACTCCACCATGATTCATCCTTTTTGTTCTTGCGCGACGCCGGATGTACCGTCGTCATGCATTGTTATATTTAGGCCGTGAGAGAATGGGCTGCCGTTCTCGCGATATCACCTTTCGATAAACCCAGCTCCTGATAAACCAAGATCGCCCAATAGCGGATCCCTAATGGGAGCAGCGCATCATTAAAGTCGTAGTGCGGGGTATGCAGGTGATGTACGTTGGCCGTACCTTTGTCGCTGTTTCCTAGCATCATGAACGCGCCGGGACGCTGTTCCAGCATGTAGGCAAAGTCTTCTGCGCCCAGCAGCGGCGTCATGGCGGTTTCAACCTGTTCGAGCCCGGCCACCTGCGCAGCGGCGTTAATGGCTAGTTGCGTGGCGTGTGTATCATTAACCAGCGCGGGATATTGCCGTTCATAGTGCACATCGGCCGTCGCACCAAAGCCCTGCGCAGTGCTGTGCGCCAGTTCTCGCAGACGTATTTCCAGCAGGTGGCGAACGCTCGCCGAGTAGCTCCGCCCAGTTCCCTTAAGGATGACGCTGTCAGGGATAACGTTCGGGGCATTGATATCGCCGCCCTGAATATGCCCAATGCTGAGCACCGCTGCGTCCATCGCGGGGACGTTGCGACTGATTATCGTCTGTAGGCCCAGCATAAATTGTGCGGCAGGCAGCGTTGGATCGATAGAAAGGTGGACGCCTGAACCGCCATGCCCACCTGTGCCGTGAAACGTGACCTGCCAGGTATCGCTGGCCGCCAGCATCGGGCCGCTGCGAATAGCGAACTTACCGACCTCGATACCGGGCTTGTTGTGGAGGCCAAACAGTCGATTGCAGGGGAACGTGGTCAGCAGGCCGTCATTTAGCATGGCAATCCCGCCGCCTAATCCTTCCTCTGCCGGTTGGAAAATAAAGTGCACGGTGCCAGCGAAGTCGGGGTGCAGAGACAAATAGCGTGCGGCACCCAATAGCATGGTGGTGTGTCCATCATGTCCACAGGCGTGCATTTTCCCTGCGTGTACCGAGGCATAAGGCAGAGCGGTTTTTTCACTGATATATAGCGCATCCATATCAGCGCGCAGGCCGATGCTGTCTTCACTGGGATAGCGGCCGCGTAAGGTGGCGACCACGCCCGTTCCACCGATGCCTGTGGTGACGGCAAGCCCCCATTCTGTCAGTTTTTCTGCCACCAGTTGGGCAGTAGCAAACTCTTCGAAGCCGATTTCTGGGTGCTGATGAATATGGTGACGAATCGCAATCAGTTCAGGCAAAAAATCCTGAATGACCGATTCCATCTTCGTTTGGTCAATGACAGTCGATGTGCTCGCTTTGTGTTCACCGTGCTTATCCATGTGCCTGCCTGCTCATCTGCTGTGGAGACACAGGCGCTTCGCGCAGCTCGCTACCGGGGGCGGCATCGATCAGTTTACGGGTATACGGATGCTGTGGCTGATGCCAGATACTGTGGTGATCGCCACTTTCCACACAGCGTCCGTTTTGCATGACCATGACCCGGTCGGCGATATAGCGCACCACCGCGAGATCATGAGAAATAAACAGCAGCGACAGGCCCATTTCGTTTTTTAACTCCACCAGCAGATTGAGAATTTGCGCCTGAATAGAGACATCGAGCGCGGATACGGGCTCGTCGCAAATCACCAGTGAAGGGCGTACTACCAGCGCCCGAGCAATACCGATACGCTGACGCTGCCCGCCGGAAAACTCATGGGGATAGCGATTCAGGCTGCTTTGCGGCAGACCGACGCGCTCGATGATATTGTTGATCGCCTGTTGTCGTTGCGGACGATCGCCAAGGCCATGCACAACCAGCGGTGTTTCAAGAATGTGCTGAATGCTATGGCGTGGATTCAGCGAGGCATAGGGGTCCTGAAAGATCATCTGTACTCGCTGACGTAACGTTTTCAACCGCGATTCTTTTAGCGTGGTGATATCTTGCCCATCAAAAACGATCTGCCCGTGTGAAGGTGGTAACAGACGCAGAATGGTTTTGGACAAGGTTGATTTACCACAGCCGGATTCGCCCACCAGACCCAGCGTTTCTCCGGGTAAAATTGTCAGTGACACATCGTCAACCGCCAGCACCTTGCCCTGCGGTGTTGAATAGCGGGTCTGAATATTTTGCAGCGAGAGCAGCGGTTGCTGGCCCGTATCGATGGCTCGGTGAATCAAGCTAGGTGGCGTCAGCAACGTAAAACTTGAGTCATCGTTCGTCGTCGCGTGATGGATTTCCGCTAGCCGATGGGTACGGTAATGTCTGTCCTGCTCCATATGTAGCGATGTTGCCAGCAGCCCACGTGTGTAGTTATGCTTGGGGGAAACGTTATGCTTGGGTGAAAGGCTGTGCGTAGGCGACTGAAACAGTTCGGCTGCCTGTGCTTCTTCTACTTTTTGCCCGGAATACATCACCGCTACGCGGTCGGCCCATTGCGCTACCAGTCCAAGATCGTGGGTAATCAGCAGCAGGCTCATTGAAAATTCACGACGCAGATTATCCAGCAGTGCCAAAATTTGTGCCTGAATGGTGACGTCCAGCGCCGTGGTTGGCTCATCGGCAATTAGCAAACGCGGACGGCACGCCACTGCCATGGCGATCATGACGCGCTGACGCTGACCGCCAGATAGATTATGCGGATAGTCATCCACTCGTCTGGCTGGCTCAGGGATCTTGACCAGATCCAGCAGCTCGATAGTGCGAGTTCGTGCCTGTGCTGGCGTTAGCGCTTCATGCAACCGCAGCGTTTCACTAATCTGTTGCCCGATAGAGAGCACTGGATTGAGCGAAGTCATCGGTTCCTGAAAAATCATCGACAGCGCATTGCCACGCAGTTGGCGCATTTTTCGATCTGGCAGGGTAAGCAAATCGTGTCCGTCAAACAGAATACGGCCGCTGATTTTTCCCGGCTCGGCGACCAGTCGCATCAGGGACAGCGCTGTCGCGGATTTACCACAGCCAGATTCACCGACTAGCGCCAGCGTTTCTCCGGCATTAATCGTCAGGTTTAGCCCTCGAACAGCTTGGTGGTAGGGAAAATCGACGCGTAAATCTTGAATATCGACCAGTGGCTTCATGCGCTTCTCCCCCCTAAGCGTGGATTCAGGGCATCGTTCAACGCGTCGCCCACCAGATTCAGTGACAGCACGGTTAATACCAGTGCAGTGCCGGGCAGGGCGGTAAGAAACCAGGCGGTACGCAGCGATTCGCGGCCAGCGCCGATCATGCTGCCCCAGCTCACGCGGTTCGGATCGCCAAAACCTAAGAAGGATAAGGCGGACTCAATCAAAATGGCCGAGGCGACCATGACCGACGTGGTGACGATGATTGACGGCAGCGCGTTTGGCAGCATTTCCTGAAAGATGATACGCAGGCTGGAAAATCCCTGACTGCGTGCGGCTAACACAAAATCGCTTTCACGCAGCGAGCGAAATTCGGCCCGCACCAGACGTGCAATCGTTGGCCAAGCGGCAATACCGATGGCCAGAGAAATCAGCGTAACCGAAGGGGAACCGATGGCGACCAGTACCACGACCAGCAAAAAGGTCGGAAAGGTCTGGAACAGTTCGGTGATGTGAACCAACAGGTCATCAATCCGACCGCCAAAATAGCCCGCTAATGCACCGACGACAGTGCCAATTAACAGACTGACCATCACGGCCGAGAAGCCGATTTGCAAGGAAACCTGTGAGCCATGGACGATTCCAGCAGCGACATCTCGGCCCATTGAATCAGTTCCCAGTGGGAAATTAGGGTTTTCACCCGGCCACAAGAAAGGCTGAGCGACCATATCCAGTGGATCGCCGGGATACAGTAACGGCGCAAGCACCGCCATCAGAAATACCGTAATCAGCAACAGCAGGCCAGCCATCCCCGCGGGATTACGGATAAATGCGCGTACCTCCGGCGACAGGCGAAAAGGCGTTTTTAACGTGCGAGTCGTCACTGCGCTAGCGCCATCAACTGTGGCTTTCTTTGGCGCGAGGTTTTCAGGAGAAAGGTCATTCATATCAGCGAGCCTTAATTCGGGGATCGAGCCAGGATTGCAGTAAGTCCACCAGCACGTTAGCCAAAATGACGAGGAATGCGGAAAGCAGCAGGACACCCAGCAAGACGTTGAAGTCGCGTGCCATCACTGCTTCCAGCGCCAAACGGCCCAACCCAGGCCAGCTAAAGACCGTCTCGACCACGGCCGCTCCGCCCAGCAGATTGCCGAAGTGCATACCCGCAACGGTAGTAATTGGCAGCAGCGCACAGCGCAGAATGTGTCTGAGGGTGACCCACAGCGGCGACAGCCCTTTGGCATGCGCGGTGCGCACGAAATCCTGCTGAGCGATTTCCAGCATGGCCGCTCGGGTCAGGCGGGCATAAATGGCAATAAAAAAGCTGCTCAGCGCCAGTACCGGGAGAATGGCATGCTGCAACATATCCTTGAAATATGCCCAGCCAGTCAGATTTGCGCCGATGGTGATGTTGCCGCCGCTTGGCAGCCAATCAAGATGAACGGAAAACAGAATCAGCGTCATCAGGCCGATCCAAAATCCCGGTGTGGAATAGAGCAGCAGCGCGAGCAGAGAAAGCAGGCGATCGGGCCATTTACCCGCCCACACCGCCATTATCGCTCCCAGTGCGATACCGATAACGATGGCGAATACCTGTGACAGCAGCATCAGGAACAGGGTGCCCGGTAGTCGTGACAGAATCAGGTCCATCACCGGTGCGTTGTAGCGGGGAGAAAAACCGAGGCTGAACTGTGCCAAATTGCCCAAATAAACCGAGAGCTGTTGCAGTATGGGCTGATCGAGACCGAATTGGGCGCGTAGGTGTGCCATAGTCGCTTCGGTTGCATTACCAGACTCGCCTGCCAGCACATCAACGGCGTCTCCCGGCACCAACTGCAACAGGAAAAACACCAGAATGATAATGCCAATCGCCGTTGGCAGCGCATGAAGCAGAGTACGCCACAGTACGCGCCCGATTCGTTCTACTTTATTCATCACATACCTTCATGAGAGTTCCCCTGCCAGCGCAGGGGAATGCTGTATTACGATTACTGATCCAGCCACACGTCGGCCAGGCTACCGTTAACACCTTGAATATCCGTGACGACGTTATGCACACGCTTGTTGTAAATGGTCTGGCGCTTAATCTGGAGCAGGTTCAAATCAGGAATATCCGTGGCGATGATGCGTTGGAACTGTTTGTACAATTCCACGCGTTTTTCAGGATCGGTTTCCACCGAAGCCTGCTCAAGCAGACGGTCTACTTCTGGGTTGCTGTAATGTGAGCCGTTGCCGAAAGGCACGCCCGGTTGATAAGTTTTTGACCAGTACAGGCGCTGCACGCCTACCGCTGGATCGAACAGGTTTGAAATAGAGCCGTTGTTGAAGTCAAAGTCGCGGTCGGTATAAACGCGCTTAACAAAAGTGGCAAAATCTTGAGAGCGAATGGTGACGTCAATACCGACTTTAGCCAGCGACGATTTAAGGTATTCCGCTACGCGTTTGAAGCTGTCGCCATAGGGCATGAAGTCATGTACCAGCTTGAAGCGGATACCGTTTGCCTGACGTGGGAAGCCCGCCTCGTCCAACAGCTTGTTTGCTTTGGCAATATCGAAGCCATAAGGTGACGGCGTCGTATCATGGAACTGTGCCAACTCCGGCGTAATCGGCGTTGGTGAGTTGACCGCATAGCCGTACCACACCACGTTTTTCAACACCTCAATATTGATGCTGTGCGCAATAGCCTGACGAACTTTCAGGTTCTTCAGATAAGGGTTATCCAGATTGAACTCGATGCGGGTTTGCGTCGGGCTGTAACCATAGCCAGCGGTTTCAATGCCCAGCTTGGGGTTCTTCTTGATGCGTTCAATTTCACTCAGTGGAACGGGAGAGTCGCTTCCCAGATCCAATGCACCGGTTTCAAGCGCAATCGTGCGAGTGGCGGCATCGGGGATGATCTTCACCACCAGTTTATCGACGTACGGCTTAGGGCTGTCCCAATAGTTCGGGTTACGTTCATAAAGGATATGGCTGCCACGCACCCATTCCTTGAACACAAACGGGCCAGTACCAATCGGCGCGGTATTGTGAGGATTAGACAGAATGTCTGTGCCTTCGTATAAGTGCTTCGGCACGATAGGTGCTTCATTGGCGGAGAATGCGCTCAGCAGATAAGGTGCAGGTTTTGACAGTTCCAGGATCGCGGTGTACGGATCGGGGGTCTTCACTTCGGTGACGTTGGCAAACGTGCCCTGACCACGTGAATTGTATTTTTTGACGGTCAGAATGGAAAACGCGACATCCGCAGAAGTGAAGTCTTGCCCGTCATGCCATTTCACGCCTTTGCGCAGGTGGAACGTATACTGTTTACCGTCCGGGCTAACCGACCAACTGGTCGCAAGCTGCGGGGTTGGTTTCATATCGAAATCGTAATTCAACAGCCCTTCAATCACCTTAGCGTTGATCTTCATCACCGCACCGCTGGTGCTAACCAGGCTGGTTAAGACAGGCGGTTCAGGTTCGGCCAAAAAATTCAGCGTGCCGCCACGTTTAGGCGTCAATGTTTCAGCCTGTGTGGCAAGGCTGAAGAGCGAAGACGTCAGAATCAGCGCTGACAAGAATAGATTTTTTTTCATATTTCCCATCCGTATGCAGAGGGCAGAGGTGTGCTCCCCGCTTTTATTTTTTAATAGCGTGTTTTGAATGATGTGTTTGAGGCGACAACGCACATTTCTCTGAGGAAGAGAAATGAGGGCAACATCGGGGCAGTAATGAGATATACCCGTCATACTTCAAGTTGCATGTGCGTTGGCTGCGCTACTCGGCACACTTACGTGCACCTCGCCCCGTTGGGGCCGCTGCCAGCAGCGTTCAAATCTGCCTTTGGCAGATTTGTCAGTCACCCGAATCACTTACCTAAGTAAGTTCATCTGGATGAAATGAGAGACATCCTGCCTCTCACCGAAGGCTAGCCGTTGGCTGGTCAAATTCGTTCCAGACGAATTTGTCCCTCTCTTGCCGCCTTTCTGAAACTCGAACTATTTAGGGTATAGCTGTGTGGCGTAATGGTTTTCATGCTGCGTTCCTGGTTTGAATAACGAAAAAATAATAAAACTGCATGAATTTTAAAGCGGGTCACTTAAGCCTCATTTTAGGAGAAACATGGAGATGAGGTTCCCACAGGGACACTTCACCCCGTGGTCGCTCCGTGTATCTCGGTTCTTAAAACGATCGGCATTATCCTGAACCACCTCTTTATTTTCTGGTTAAACCCTAGCCCAACATGTGTTTTAAACGAACGTTTAAATATGGATAACGAATGCAAAATTATGCATAAGCTATTCACTCTTCTTGCTGTTGGGGACATAGATAATTCAGGTTATTATCCACCCTGCTAATTACTTATCCTGAGGTTGTCGTGGCGATTAAACGTTATCCACATCTTGCGCATTGGGGCGCGTTTACCGCTGTGGTTGAAGACGGCAGGCTGATTCGATGCGAGCCGTTTGTTGACGATCCTGCACCTTCCGCTATGCTCGATTCCATTGTGCCGCTGGTGTATTCCGACCGGCGTATCCGTCGACCTTCGGTACGTCGTTCCTGGCTCCAAAAACGAGAAAATAGCGACAGGACGCTGCGTGGTCGGGAAGACTTTGTTGAGGTAGATTGGGACGTAGCTCTCGATCTGGTCGCGCAGGAAAATCGCCGTATTCGCGATCGCTATGGTGCGGATGGCCTCTTTGCTGGCTCTTACGGCTGGTCGTCTGCTGGGCGTTATCACCACGCGCGTTCTCAGGTGCGACGCTTCTATTTTTCCGGCGGTGGTGCGGTTGACCAACAGGGAAATTACAGTTGGGGATCCGCGCAATTCTTCCTGCCTTATGTGATTGGCACCTTCCATCCGCTGACGGGCAAGGTGACCGAATGGCGCAGCGTTGCCGAGCACTGTGATATTTTCCTCGCGTTTGGTGGTCTGGCGTTGAGAAATTCGCAGATAGCTTCAGGCGGTGCCGGGCACCATACACTTAAGCCTGCATTGGAAGCACTGGTGGCGAAAGGGATTCCCGTTATTAACATCAGCCCGATGCGCGACGATTGCCCTGAGTTTGTGAATGCCGAGTGGATTCCCATCCGTCCGAATACCGATGTTGCCCTGATGCTGGCGCTGGGCTATGAGATTCAGCGCTTGGGAGCTGATGATAAGGATTTCCTGCAACGCTACTGCGTCGGGTATGAGCAACTGAGTGACTATTTACACGGTCGCGGCGATGGCGTGGTGAAAACGCCCGAATGGGCCAGCGATATCACGGGCATTCCCGCTAAGCGCATCCGGCGTCTGGCGCAGCAGCTAATTGGCGTGCGTAGCTTCATTACCTGTTCTTATTCCGTTCAGCGCGCACACCGTGGCGAACAGCCTTACTGGATGATGATCGCACTGTCTTCAATGCTGGGGCAGGTGGGATTACCGGGCGGTGGCTTCTCCTTCGGCCATGGTTCGATGAACAGCGTTGGTAACGAGCGGATTTCAACGCCTGCGCCCGCTTCGCCTTCCAGCCCAAACGCAGGGAGCGCGATCCCCGTGGCGCGTATCGCGGATATGCTATTGCATCCGGGAACGCCTTATACCTTTCGGGGTGAAACCCATACTTATCCCGATGTTCACCTGATTCACTGGGCGGGCGGTAATCCGTTCCATCATCACCAGCAGTTGAACCGCTTGGTGGACGGTTGGCGTAAACCAGATACGGTGATTGTGCAGGATATCGTCTGGACGCCAGCGGCGCAGATGGCCGACATCGTGCTGCCCGTTACCACTACGCTGGAGCGTAACGATATCGGCGGATCGTCCCGCGATCGCTTTATCTTTGCTATGCATCAAGCGATTACACCGCAGCATCAGGCACGTAATGATGTGGATATTTTCAGCGAGCTGGCAGAGCGTCTGGGCTATAAAGACACGTTTACACAAAATCGCAACGAGCAGCAGTGGGTGGAGCACCTTTATGAGGAATGTCGGGCAAGGCAGCGAGACGCCGCTGACAGCTGGCCGTCATTTGAGGACTTCTGGCAGCAGGGACATGTAGAAATCCCGATGGATGAAAAGCCGTTTGTGTTCTTTGAAGATTTTCGCCGCGATCCGCAGCATCATGCCTTGAGTACACCAAGCGGTAAGATCGAACTGTTCAGCTCGGCTATTGCCAGCTATGGCTATGCCGATTTTGCGCCGCATCCTGAGTGGCAGCCTCCCGTTGAATGGCTAGGGGCCAAAAGTACGGAAGAATGGCCGCTGCACTTTATTTCCATTCAGCCCTCTGACCGTTTGCACAGCCAATTGGCCGCCACGCCGCAGGTTGCCGCGAATAAGACCGCTGGAAAAGAGACGTTGTACATGCATCCGCAGGATGCTACCGCACGGAATATTACCGATCGTTCGCAGGTCGAAGTCAGAAACGCGCGTGGTCGTATTCTGGCTGGCGTACAGATTACTGACGGTGTAACACCTGGCGTGGTGATCATGTCTACTGGCGCCTGGTTTGAGCCCGGTTTTGGTCAGAAAACGTGGCATCCGGTTGAGCAATCAGGAAATGCGAATGTATTAACGCTGGATATCGGCACATCGCCGCTGACGCAGGGGCCGAACGCGATGAGCTGTCTGGTAGATGTTGTGCGGGTTTAGCGCTATTCTGAGCCGCTTTTCGCTGTGTTATTTTCTTGTGATTTTGTTTTCGTAAGGTTGGTTGAATGAATACGCAATTATCCGAAGCCTATTTGCAACGCTTCGGCGGCACCGCACGGTTATATGGTCAACAGGCGCTGGCGCTGTTTTCTCAGGCTCACGTTTGCGTGATTGGTATCGGCGGCGTCGGTTCCTGGGCGGCTGAGGCGCTCGCGCGTACCGGCATCGGCGCGATTACGCTGATCGATATGGATGATGTGTGTGTCAGTAATACCAACCGACAGATCCACGCGCTGCGTCAGCACACCGGGCAGTCGAAGACGGAAGTGATGGCTGAACGTATTCTGGCGATCAACCCGGAGTGCAACGTCACCTGCGTGGATGATTTCATCAGTGCGGAAAACGTGGCGGAGCTGCTCGACCAAAATTTTAGCTATGTGATTGATGCTATTGATAGTGTGCGTCCGAAGGCTGCGCTGCTCTCCTACTGTCGTCGCTATAAGATCCCCGTGGTGACAACCGGCGGCGCGGGTGGGCAGATCGATCCGACTCGGATTGAGGTCGTCGATCTGGCTAAAACCATTCAGGATCCGCTGGCTGCCAAGCTGCGTGAACGGCTAAAGCATGATTTTAACGTAGTGAAAAACAGCAAAGGAAAACTGGGTATCGACTGTGTATTTTCCAGTGAACCGTTGGTTTATCCGCAGCCTGACGGCTCCGTCTGTGCGTCTCGTAGTACGGCTGATGGCGTGATGCGTATGGATTGTGCGTCAGGTTTTGGTGCGGCGACGATGGTCACCGCAACCTTTGGGTTTGTTGCGGTATCTCATGTGCTGAAGAAAATGATAGCGAAAATGGAACGAGCGTCTGCGGTGCAGAAATAGCATAGCGTAATCTGCTATTTGCTCGCTGCTTCTCGTTCGGCAATGTCCTTGATTCTGGCGGCTAAGGCGGCCAGACCGCTTGAACGTGAAGCGCTGAGCTGAGCCCGTAGCCCCAGCGTATCGAACAGCGCCAGCGGATCCTGCTGTAACAGCGCTTCTGGCGTTTTTCCCTCAGCGGCGGTTAACAATACCGCCAGTAATCCCCGCACGATGCGCCCGTCGCTATCACCGTAAAAATGTAGCCTGCCGTCTTCCTGACGTTGGTAACCTAGCCAGACGCGATTTTCACAGCCGGATAATGAAATATCCTCGGTTTTTAGTGCATCAGGCAGCGCTGGTAGCGTCTTTGCCAGCAAAATGAGCTGTCGATAGCGATCTTCCCATGCCCGGCAATTATCAAATCGTGCCAGCAGATCGGCAACGGTGATGGGGGGGCCAAAGGGATGTGTGTTGTCGGTTGTCTCGGTCATAGTCCGTGGTCGATCAATAGGTTGTGGGCGACAATAGTATGTAGTTGATTATCGTTTGTAGCGTCGGTTAGTCACGCAGTAATTCAAGGGCATTGCCCATCGCGGCGATCAGCGCAGCAACATCTTGCTGGTTATTATACGGGGCAAACGAAGCACGGATCGTGCCGCTTACGCCGAGTGCGTCCATTAACGGCTGCGCACAGTGGTGTCCGGCGCGCAGTGCGATGCCGCTTTCGGCCAACAGCGTAATTAGATCGCTGTGGTGTACATCGGCAATATCAAAGGACAGCACGCTGGAATGTGGGCTACGGAAACTGCGAAAGCCGGGAAACTGCGACAGATGCGTTTCGGCAAGCTGCGCCAACTGCTGGCTGTGCTGCTCTGCGGCGTGCCAATCCAGCGTGGTCAGCCAGTCTAATGCTGCAGACAAGCCAAGCACGCCAGCAATATGCGGCGTACCCGCTTCAAACCGCTGTGGAATGGCCTGCGGTAGGAAGCCGTCAAAGGAAACCTGCGTCATCATTTTCCCGCCGCCTTGCCACGGCGTCATGCTTTCCAGCAATGCCGTTTTGCCATATAGCACGCCAATTCCAGTGGGGGCATAAAGCTTGTGCCCGGAAAAGGCGTAGAAATCGATATCCAACGCCTGCACATCTGGTGGGCAATGAACGATGCCCTGCGCGCCGTCAATCACCACCACCGCGCCATAGCGGTGAGCCAGCGTAATCGCACGCGCCAGATCGGGCTGACCACCCGTTACGTTTGACATCTGACCCAGCGCCAGCAGGCGGGTTCTTGGCGTGATCAATGTGGTTAATTGTTCAATATCCGGTAAGAAATCTGCGCCTATCGGTAACTTCACTACGCTTGCGCCAGTTTGCTGCGCCACCATCAGCCACGGAATGAGATTAGCGTGATGTTCCGCTTCGCTAACGATGATTTCATCGCCCGGTTGAAGTCGAGGGCGGGCATAGCTCTGTGCGACCAGATTGATCGCTTCCGTCGTGCCTCTGGTCCAGACAATTGAACGCGGATCGTCCGCATGAAGTAAGGTGGAGACTTGCTCACGAGCGTTTTCAAAGCGCTGCGTTAGCGCCTGTGCGCCGCGATGCTGGCTGCGATGTACCGTGCCACTCTCGCTGCAATAGAACTGCTGCACGGCATCAATGACGGACTGCGGTTTCAGTGCGGTCGCGGCGCTATCAAGATATACCGTCGAATGCTGGAGTGCAGGGAACTGTTGGCGAAAAGTTGCAGGGTTAAACGGTGTCATGAGCATCCTCTTGTAGAGGAGAGATCCTGTCCCATTTTATCGAGAGAGACAAGTTTAGGACTATGCCTAATGCGATTTTATGGAAAAAAAAACAATTATTGCTACGCTTTAAAGTGTTAATTTTCAGGATTTCCTGATGCATAGGGTTAACTAGAAAACATTTAAATTCATTGAGGGTTAACTATGAAGAATAAAATTTCTATTTTTGCCGCTATCGTGATGGCGTTTTCTCTGGCTGCCTGTTCGAGTAATTACGTCATGCATACTAATGACGGGCGTACCATCGTGGCTGAAGGGAAACCGAAGGTTGACGATGAAACCGGTATGATCAGCTATACCGATGCTTATGGTCAGCAACAGCAAATTAACCGAGATAATGTGAAAGAAATGGTGAAAGGGAAATAGTACCGTTTGCCTGCCAGCACACGTTGTCTGTTAATCTGCGCCAGAGTCAAATAAGGCTGTGATAGCGTTCAGATGCGAAACGTGAGCAAAAAAAAGCACCGCAATTTGCGGTGCTACACAAAAAATCACTTTGGACAGACAGGGTAAATGTACAGGAAGTGAATAGGGTAGACTCGCTACCACATCTGCAAAAGGCAGACAAACAAATAGCAAACACAACATCACAACCACAAGCCAAAAGCACCTTAGGTTACCCCTCCGCACTTTTCGTTCCGGCCCAGGAAGTTGCGCTAATATAGGTATTTGCTGGTACATCCTCAACGGACAAATTATAATGTCTCGGATTACAAAAACTAATATATGTACCCGTCATCTTTTTGTTGCAGAAAGTCTGGCTGTTGCCGAAGGTCTTAATCGCTTAGCCAGCTAATTGGCTAGAGATCTTTCCCGTTGTTGCCTTTCTGTATCTTAAGATTTAATGGGTACGAATGTACCTGATAAATCGCTGATTTAGCGCAAACAAAAAGATTTCATTCATGTCAAAACGTCTACCTCCGCTCAACGCATTGCGCGTTTTTGATGCGGCGGCTCGCCATTTAAGCTTTACCAAAGCGGCAGAAGAGCTGTTTGTCACGCAGGCTGCTGTCAGCCATCAGATTAAATCACTGGAAGATTTTTTGGGGCTGAAATTATTCCGCCGTCGTAATCGTTCCCTGTTACTGACCGAAGAAGGTCAGAGTTACTATCTTGATATCAAAGAGATCTTCTCATCGCTGAATGACGCGACGCGTAAGCTGCAATCTCGTAGCGCGAAGGGCGCGTTAACGGTGAGCCTGCTGCCCAGCTTTGCTATTCATTGGCT
This sequence comes from Pectobacterium zantedeschiae, assembly GCF_004137795.1. Classification (GTDB taxonomy): domain Bacteria; phylum Pseudomonadota; class Gammaproteobacteria; order Enterobacterales; family Enterobacteriaceae; genus Pectobacterium; species Pectobacterium zantedeschiae. The sequence goes on along the minus strand of NZ_NWTM01000001.1, from coordinate 2,459,898 downwards.
GGTGCCGCGTCTTTCGAGCTTTAACTCTGACTACCCGGGGATTGATGTTCGTATTCAGGCAGTGGATCGTGACGAAGATCGTCTGGCCGATGATGTGGATGTCGCTATTTTCTACGGTCGGGGAAATTGGCCGGGATTGCGGGTGGAAAAGCTGTACGCCGAGTATCTTCTGCCTGTTTGTTCGCCCGTGTTGCTGACGGGAGATCATCCGTTGAAGACACCGGACGATTTGGTTGCACACACGCTGCTGCACGATGCATCGCGCCGTGACTGGTTGTCCTATACCCGCCAGCTTGGTGTACAGATTAACGTGCAGCAGGGGCCGATTTTCAGCCACAGTGCGATGGTGTTGCAGGCAGCGATTCACGGACAGGGCGTGGCGCTGGCGAATAACGTGATGGCGCAAACGGAACTCGAAGCCGGAAGGCTCGTGTGCCCGTTTAACGATGTGCTTGTCAGCCGGAATGCTTTTTATCTGGTATGTCATGACAGTCAGGCAGAACTGGGTAAAATAGCCGCCTTTCGCCATTGGATTCTGGCGCGGGCAGCCAGCGAGCAGGAAAAGTTTCGCTTCCGCTATGACAACGGTACGCGCTGAAGTTGCAATCGTTGATTGTCGAAGGTGATTGACCGAATAACTCACGTAGATAACTTCGATGATAGATAACTACGATGATAGATAACTACGATGATAGATAACTACGTTTATAGGTAATAACGATGAATAGTCGTTTCATGTTGGTATTTGCTGCTATTAGTGGCTTTACTTTTGTCGCGCTAGGCGCGTTTGGTTCCCACGTTCTCAGTAAAACGCTGGGTGCAACGGAATTGGGCTGGTTGAAAACTGGCCTCGAGTATCAAGCATTTCACACGCTAGCGATTCTGGCGCTGGCGGTTGCGATGCAACAGCGAGCCAATCTGTGGTTTTACTGGAGCAGCGTTTTTCTGGCGTTGGGAACGGTACTCTTCAGCGGAAGTTTGTACTGTCTGGCGCTTTCTCACCTGAAACTGTGGGTTTATGTGACGCCGATTGGCGGAGCCTGTTTTCTGGTGGGATGGGTATTAATGTTGATTGGCGCACTGCGTCTGAAGAGAAAGGCTGAACGCCATGAATAAAGTCATTTTGTATTGCCGCCCTGGTTTTGAGAAAGAGTGTGCGGCGGAAATAACGGAAAAAGCCACGCAGCACAATGCCTTCGGTTTCGCACGGGTAAAAGAAAACAGTGGTTACGTCGTGTTTGAATGCTACCAGCATGAAGATGCCGAGCGTCTGGTAAAAACGCTGCCGTTTCATGAGCTGATTTTTGCCCGTCAGATGTTTGTCTGCGGCGAACTGTTGCGAGATCTACCACCGGAAGACCGCATCACGCCGATTGTTGGTATGTTGACCGGAGCGATTGAACGGGCTGGGGAACTGCGTGTTGAAGTTCCTGACACTAATGAAAGCAAAGAGTTGATGAAGTTCTGCCGCAAGTTCACCGTACCGCTACGTGCGGCGTTGCGTGAACACAAAATTCTACTGGGTTATGAAAAAGCGGATCGACCCGTGCTTCATGTGTTGTTCATTGCGCCTGGCTGCTGCTATGTCGGTTACTCTTATAGCAATAACAACTCACCGTTTTATATGGGGATCCCACGCCTTAAGTTCCCTTCTGATGCGCCAAGCCGTTCGACGCTGAAACTTGAAGAAGCATTTCACGTTTTTGTTCCTGCGGATGAGTGGGATGAGCGTCTGGGCAGCGGGATGTACGCGGTGGATTTAGGCGCTTGCCCCGGCGGCTGGACCTATCAGTTGGTCAAGCGCAGCATGATGGTTTATGCGGTAGACAACGGACCAATGGCACCGAGCTTGATGGAAACTGGGCAGGTGATGCACCATCAAGCGGATGGTTTCCGTTTCGAACCACCGCGCAATAATGTGTATTGGCTGGTGTGCGACATGGTAGAAAAACCCGCTAAAGTCACAAGCCTGATGAGTGATTGGCTGATTAAGGGCTGGTGTCGTGAAACGATATTCAACCTGAAGTTGCCGATGAAGAAGCGCTATGAAGAAGTGTCACAGAATCTGGAACGACTGCGTGAACGCCTGAGTGAGAATGGTATTAATGCCGAAGTACATGCCAAGCATTTGTATCATGACCGTGAAGAAGTCACTGTGCATGTGCGTCGTTTCTGGAGTGCGGTGCCTGGCCGACGCGACGAGCGATAGTACTTGCAGATGCGTATCTGGAGTCATTCAGGTACGCATCTGTATTAATCCTGCTGCTAGTTAGGATGGGGCTGAACGCTGCTCTGCACGGGTAGCCTCAATTGTTGCAGATTGCCATTAAGCGTTAAATCGGTTCGCAGTGTGGCAACCTGACGACTGATCAGCGCCATTTCTTTATGCTGTTCCAACTTTTTACGCCACTTCTCTGGCACGGCATCTAATTGCTGGTACAACGCGTCCAGACTTCCTGCCTGTTGCAACAGCTGTGCGGCACTTTTAGGGCCAATACCCGCGACGCCCGGAATTTTGCTGCTGCTAATCCCTGCCAGCCCCCAGTAGTCAGTCAACTGTTGCGGTGAGACACCAAATTCCTGTTCGATAAACGGCAGATCCAACCAGCGCTTCTGAAAGTAATCCCGGATCTGAATATGTGGTGCCAATAACTGGCAGTACCCTTTGTCGGTCGACACAATTGTCGCCTGATGACCCGCAGAGGACAGCTTGGTAGCGAGCGTGGCAGCCAGATCGTCGGCTTCATTACCGGGGCTATGCCAGCTTTCTACGCCAACTGTGGCAAATGCTGTTTTAATCTGTGGGAGTTCCTGTTTCAGATTATCCGGCATTGGCGTACGTCCCGCCTTGTAGTCAGGCAGGAGTTGATGACGCCAACTGGTGTTGCGATCTTCATCATCAAGTTCTTCATGATCAAAGACGGCAACCGCGTGCGTAGGTTGGCTGTGCTGTATAAGCTGATGCAACGCATGTTGGCATGCCGTTATACAGGGCGAACCTTGTACCGCATGAATGCGACGAATCAGATTGAGCGCGTCGACAATCAGCAAATGGACGGGCATCGCATCATTCCTGAAAGAAGGGGGGAAGTCGGGCTTCCCCACGTAGGTGTTGGTTAAGTGAGCAGTTATGAGCAGATTTCGTAGCACGGAATATAGGCGCTGCCGGGCAGCTTCATGCGCTGCTGTGCGACAAAGCCCTGTAACAGCGTATCCATGCTTTTCATCATCTGCGGGTCACCATGAATTTTGTATGGCCCACGTTGCTCTATAGCCTGAATACCGACTTCCTTCACATTACCAGCCACGATGCCGGAGAATGCCCGACGCAGTGCGGCAGCAAGCTCTTCAGCTGGCTGATTCGGATGCAGGTTAAGGTCGGCCATATTCTCGTGGCTCGGCTCGAAGGGGAGTTGCAGATCCGGTGCGATGCGCAGTGACCAGTTAAAGCTATAGGCATCGCCAGTGTGGCGGCGGCTCTCTTTCACCAGTGGCATTGCTTTCTTCATCTGACGTGCAACTTCCGCGGCGTCATTAATGATGATCGAATAGTAGCGACGAGCCTGACGACCCAATGTGCCAACAATAAATTCGTCCAGCACGCGGAAATAGTCTGCGCTTTCTTCCGGTCCAGTCAGGATAATCGGTAACACCTGTTCGCTATTTTCTGGGTTCATCATGATGCCCAGCAGATAGAGGAACTCTTCTGCCGTTCCAACCCCGCCGGGGAAAATAATGATGCCATGCCCGATACGGACGAAGGCTTCCAGACGCTTTTCGATATCCGGCATGATGATCAGTTCATTGACCAGTGGGTTCGGCGGCTCGGCGGCAATGATGGACGGTTCGGTCATACCGATGAAACGCCCCTCTTTGTAGCGCTGCTGTGCATGGCCGACGGCGGCACCTTTCATTGGTGCTTCCATCGCGCCCGGACCACAGCCCGTGCAGATATTCAGTTCACGCAGGCCAAGCTGGCTGCCCACTTTGCGGGCATACAGGTATTCGATTTCATTAATCGAGTGACCACCCCAACAGACCACCATATTCGGTTCTTCCCCGACGTGGAGCGCCTTGGCATTACGCAGGATAGAAAACACCAGATTGGTGATGTGAGCAGAATTTTCCAGATTCAGGTTTTGATAGCGACCTGCGCTGGCGATTTGGCCGTTGACGAAAAGAATATCGCGCAAAACGGCGAACAGGTTAGCTTGCAAGGCTCGAATGATGTTGCCATCAACGAAGGCGTCTTCCGGCGGGTTCACCAGTTCCAGTTTGACGCCGCGTTCACGGCGCAGCACGTTGATATCAAAGTCTTCATAACGAGACAGTAGCTCTTTACTGTTATCTGTCTGGCTACCGGAATTCAGTACGGCGAGGGAACAGTTGCGAAACAAACGGTAGAGATCGCTGCTGGCCGTGCTTTTCAGCATGTCGACTTCCAACTGCGATAACAAATCCATCGATCCCAATGGGCTGATATGTGTAATCAATTTTGCTCCTTGAAACGCAATATAATTCGCGATGCCATGCTGGCGATTGCGAGCACGTTCCGTTGTTACACGCTCGACGTTTCAGCAACATGGCACGAATGTCATTCATTTAAGCCGTTATGCGGAACGCGTATGGGTTAAATGCCGCTGGCTTAAATAAAACCTACTTGAGCACCGTTCAGACGTTGTGGATCTTTTGTTGTCTGGCATACCACCTTAACGCGCTGCCATCATTTTTTCCAATGTTGACGCCAGTCTATCGCCTAACTTGCGTGACGCTACGCATATACCCGTCATACTTTAAGTTGCATGCACGTTGGCTTCACGACTCAGCACACTTGCGTGTACCTAGCCCCAACGTGCCAATGCTTTGCGTTGTTTAAAACGCTAACGTTTTGTCCTGAAATTCGAATTATTTAGGGTATCTTTGCGCGCAAGCGCGCGGCTTATCAGTCGGTTACTGGCGTGGCAGACGGCCAGTTGGTGCGTTAAACGGAGTGTTACTGCGCCACGGGTTGATATCCAGCCCACCGCGTCGGGTGTAACGCGCATAAACGCTAAGTTTTTCCGGCTGGTAATAGTACATGAGGTCGTTAAAAATTCGTTCCACACACTGTTCGTGAAATTCGTTATGATGACGAAACGAAACAATGTAGCGCAGCAGTGCTTCGCGATTAATGCGCTTACCGCGATAGTGGATCTGTACGGAGCCCCAGTCGGGCTGATGGGTGATCAAACAGTTGGATTTCAGCAGGTGGCTGACCAGTGTTTCTTCAACGATAGTCGCATCCTGTTCGTTTGTTGCCAGATAGTCGGCGTTGAAGTCGTAACTGTCGATCTGGATGTCTTGATCGTCGATGCACTCGCCCGTGAATGCGGCTATCGGTTGACCTTCAAGCTCGCTGAGTTTGAAAAGCGTGACGCTGACGTCTCCCTGTGCGCAGCGCGCCAGATCGTTGGCTAACGTTGTGCGTACGCTTTCCCAACTGTCGAATGTCGTCTGATTAAAGCTGTTCAGATACAGCTTAAAACTTTTTGACTCAATCAGATTCAGGCTTTCGGCATTAAGGTGCATTTCACCAACCGCCACCTGAGGCACACCGCGGTTGTTTAGCCAGGAAAGCTCATAGAGCGTCCAGATATCTGCGCCATGAAAAGGCAAGTTATCAGGATAGATACCGAGTGGATCGCGGTTTAGGCTACGTGGAACGGGTTGCAGAAGATCTGCATCATAGCGATCGTGGTAGGGCGTGGGTTTGCCCAGTGTTAGCCCGCTTAGGGCCTGATGCTTGTCATAAACGGACATGCTGTTACCTTGATGTGATAAGCGTGATGGCGAATAGTGTAACCTTACTAGAAGAGTGATGAGAAAAATTATGGAGCATGAGGTTGTTTCTGCACTGGCGGCGTTCACCCAGCGCTATGTTGCCTGTTGGCAGCAGGAAAAGGGGCATTTGCCTGCCAGTGAAGCCCTTTACGGTATACCTTCCCCGTGTATTGTCGAAAATCATGAGGATACGGTTTACTGGTCGCCACAGCCTTTTGCCCCTTCAGCCGCATTGGATGGTGTGGAACGCGCACTGGAAATCTGCTTACATCCTGATGTTCACGCTTTCTACACCGCGCAGTATGCTGGTGATATGGCGGCGCAGTTTGATTCACTATCTTGCCAACTGTTGCAGGTGTGGAGTGAAGAGGACTTTACCCGCATGCAGGAAAACCTGATTGGCCATTTGTTAACGCAGAAGCGCCTTAAGCTTACACCGACGCTGTTTTTAGCGACGACCGATTCTGAGATGACAATGGTATCGTTGTGTAATGTTTCTGGGGAGATCGTCCTTGAAGAATTCGGAACGAAGAGACGTCAGTGCTTAGCGCCGACGCTGGCGGCCTTTCTTTCAGGACTTAACCCGTTAGCGCTCTAATGGTTAATCGAATTTCACTTTCGGCTTTGTGAGAGATCTCTTACATTTGCTGTAAGAAATATCTTATCTTTAATGTTGAAAATAGGTTTCATTTTTATTTTTTTGTTATAAATCATTTGTTTGAGTCAGTAATTTACAGTGTCTCGTAAGGGCGGTTGAGAAACATTGTCACTTACCCCTTGCCGAAAGCTGACAATTAATACATCTTATTACTTAAATTAGTAACCGGTTACAGTGTGTGTAACGGTGACTGTCGGTAACAAGATAACGTTACTGTACTCGGAGTGTTTTCAGGAAGAGACATTGTTTCAGGAAGGAACAGTAGTTTCAGGAAGAAGCGCGATTTTCAGGAAGAAACACGGTTTCAGGATGAAATCAGGGACACCTCCAGGAAGGAGACCGAGAGCCGATTAGGAATGTCGGTGGGGCAGGAGCCTAAAGGGATTGAATCACGGAAGATACAGGATGGAAACGTCAGGACGAAAGTGGGACGCCAGCAAGGATTGTGGGTCAGGATGACCGAAAAGGAAAAGTTTTCATGGATGAGCAGGGATGCAAATGTGTAGCGGGATAGCTATAAAACGAACCGGGGGTACTGAGCAATCAGTACCCCCAACTTTTTGCCTATCTGACAAGTTCCCCCTCCCCAGGCGCATTGATGTAGCACCCATGCTATGAAGAGAAAATGCGCAAAAAACGTTATACCAGAGTGACCGCTGAAGTTTGACGTGGAAAACGCAGTGATGACATTCAATGTAAAAATGACTATCAGTCACGCTTGCCCTGCTTGCCAGCCACGCTTGCACACATACCATCCAGGAAAATGCACGGATTGGGTCAGGCTGATATCAATGCTATGCTTTGCCGCCATTACTGTTGGCTTCAAGTGCGAGAAACCACATGAGCAGAGAGAATCAGATTCGCCAGTCATTATTCGATATTGAGCGCGCATTGAGGGAAAGCCCTTTTTGGCAGGTTGTTCCACCGGAAGAAGAAGCGTTTAACAGTACTGAGCCTTTTAGCCTCGATACCATGCGTCCCGAAGAGTGGTTGCAATGGGTCTTCTTGCCGCGCATGCACGCTTTGTTGGATAGCGATTTAGCGCTGCCTGCCGAGCTGGCTCTGCTCCCCTATTTTGAAGACGCGCTGGAAGGCACACCGGAACAGACTGCGGCGGTTTTGTTGCGTATCAAGCAGCTTGATGAGCTGTTCAACCCCGATGTACAGGATGGCGCAGTGCACGATGCTTGAGATTATTTATCAGGATGAGCATCTGGTTGCCGTCAATAAACCGAGTGGCTGGCTGGTACATCGTAGTTGGCTGGATCGCAAAGAGAAGGTCGTGGTGATGCAGACAGTGCGCGATCAGGTTGGTCAGCACGTATATACCGTTCATCGCCTCGATAGGCCGACATCTGGCGTTTTACTGTTAGCGTTGTCCAGTGAGGTGGCGCGAGCACTATCCCAGCAGTTTGAATCACATCAGATGCAGAAAACGTACCATGCCGTTGTGCGCGGCTATGTGCTGGATGATGGTGTGATCGACTATGCGCTCACCGAAGAGCTGGACAAGATTGCCGATAAGTTTACTAATCCTGATAAAGCGCCGCAGCCTGCCGTCACGCATTACCGCTCTTTAGCACAGGCTGAGATGCCGGTTGCCATCGGCCGTTACCCAACAGCACGCTACAGTTTGATGGAGTTGAAACCGCAGACCGGGCGTAAACATCAGCTTCGCCGCCATATGTCACATCTCCACCATCCGATTATCGGCGATACCGCGCACGGTGACCTGCGACACAACCGTGGCATGGAGACGCATTTCTCCTGCGGCAGACTCATGCTGCATGCCAGCGAGTTGCAACTGAATCATCCTGTGAGTGGGCTGCCATTGACGTTGCAGGCACGTTGGGATGCACCATGGCAGGGGGTGATGAGACAGTTCTGCTGGCAGGGTATTCTCCCTGATTTTGAAGGGGTTGAGTTTCCCGCCGACTCGGGTCAGGATAGCGGGCATCTCATCGGGTAATATCTGTCGTATTGCCTTTGTATAGCTTTTATATCAAACACATCGAATTCAAAAGGGAGTCAGACGCATGGCGCAGATTGGTATTTTTGTTGGTACGGTCTACGGGAATGCATTGCTGGTGGCCGAAGAAGCCGAAAATATTCTTAAGGATCGTGGTCACGAAGTTAAGGTCTTTGAGGATGCGACGCTGGAGTCCTGGTTGGATTATCGTGAGCATGCCGTTTTAGTTGTAACGTCAACGACGGGACAAGGCCAACTGCCTGATTCTATCGTTCCGCTTTATGCAGCGCTGCGTGAAAAAGGCGGCTATCAGCCCACGTTGCGCTATGGCGTCATTGCGCTAGGTGACAGCAGCTATCCGAATTTCTGCGCGGGCGGCCATCTGTTCGATGCGCTGTTGCAGGAAATCGGTGCTACGCGTCTGGGCGACATTTTGGATATTGATGCGGTCGAAAATCCTGAGCCTGAAGTCATTTCATGCCCGTGGGTTGAAGAATGGGCCGATTTGATTGATGCACAGTGATATGGTGCTGAGATAAGAAACGGGAGCTTGTAACGCTCCCGTTTTTGTTGCTTCTCATCATCACTGTGTGTTTTAGCGACGATGATGCTTAGATACGAGATCGCACTTAGCGATTTTTGGTCAACTTCTCTAAATCCGCTTCGATTTCGGTAATTTTGTTGGAAACGACGCTTTCCAGATGACGCAGATCGTCGAGGATTTTGCGTTTCAGATCGACTTCAACCTGTTCCTGCTGGCAGATCTTGTCTAATTCATCAATCACATAGCGCAGATTTGGGCTGATCTCGTTGATCTCTTTATAGCCCTGCCCGCTGTTGTCTGCCACGATGGTCTTGCGCTGGCGTGGATATTTGAACTTCACGCTTTTAGCAAAAAACTCGCCTTTATCCTTACGGAAATAGATCTTCAGGATGTCGTTATTCGCTTCCTGACGCAGGCTATAGCGATCGATATCATCGGGATTGGTAATGCCCAGGCTTTTTAGATTGTCATACATAGCGTCACCTTCTCGGTTTTTAGATATATCCGTCATACTTCACGTTGCATGTGCGTTGGCTGCGATACTTGGCCAACTTGCATGGGCCTTGCCCCGTTGGGGCCGCTGCAAGCAGCGTTCAAATCTGCCTTTGGCCGAATAGTCCTGATTATCATGCCAGCGAGAACCTACGCTGTTTATACCCGCTATACCGAAGTATTTAGGGGCATATAAATAACTTATCGTTCGAACATAAAGAAACGGCGGGTGATTAACCCGCCGTTTCTAGTTTAGTCGATGGAGCGTAATAGCTCATTGATGCCCACTTTGCCGCGGGTTTTCGCATCCACTTTCTTCACAATGATGGCACAGTACATGCTGTGGCTACCATCTTTGGACGGCAGGTTGCCGGAAACCACGACGGAACCCGCAGGAACGCGGCCATAGTGAATTTCACCGGTTTCACGATCGTAAATACGGGTGCTCTGGCTGATGAACACGCCCATAGAGATAACAGAACCTTCTTCAACGACAACGCCTTCTACCACTTCGGAGCGTGCACCGATGAAGCAGTTATCTTCGATGATGGTTGGGTTAGCCTGTAACGGCTCCAGAACACCACCGATGCCGACGCCGCCGGACAGGTGAACGTTTTTACCGATTTGGGCGCAGGAACCTACGGTTACCCACGTATCTACCATCGTGCCTTCATCGACGTAAGCGCCGATGTTGACGTAAGACGGCATCAGCACGGTATTACGTGCGATATAGGCACCGCGACGTACGCTGGCTGGCGGTGCAACGCGAACGCCTTCACGCTGGAAACGCGCTTCATCATAGTCAGCGAATTTCATTGGTACTTTGTCGAAAAAGCGAGTTTCTCCGCCTTCGATAAGGTGGTTATCGTTAATACGGAAAGAGAGCAGCACGGCTTTCTTCAGCCACTGATGGGTAACCCACTGGCCGTCGATTTTTTCTGCAACGCGCAGGGCGCCGCTATCCAGCAGGCTAATCGCCTGATTAACGGCTTCACGCGTGACGGTGTCTGCGTTTGCCGGAGTGATTTCTGCGCGGCGCTCGAAAGCCGTCTCAATGATGTTCTGTAATTGTTGGTGCATCCTGATTTCTCTTTCCTGATTGTAAAAATTAACTCAATGGTACTTTATCGTTTGGGTTAAGGGCTTCTGTCAACCGTTCTTGCAATTTAAGACGCAATTCCGGCTTCAATGCCCGCCTGTCGCTATCGGCCAGAATGAAAAGATCTTCTACTCGCTCGCCGATCGTGGAAATTCGCGCACCGTGCAGTGACAGATTGAGATCGGCAAAAATCTCACCGATTCGTGCCAGCAGCCCCGGTTGGTCGAGAGCACTGAGCTCCATATAGCTGCGTCTGTCCGTATGCGTCGGCAGGAAGTTGACTTCGGTTGGCACACTGAAATGACGCAGTTTGGGTGATGGCCGTCGTACGCGCGGATGCTGGTAGTGTCGGTGGGTCAGCGACTGTTCCAGCGCATGACGTATCATTTCATGCCGATCCTGTGCCAGCGGGCTACCGTCTGGTTCCAGCACAATAAAGGTATCCATCGCCATGCCGTCGCGGCTGGTAAAAATCTGCGCGTCGTGCACGCTAAGATTGCGCCTATCTAGCTCACCAGCGACGGCCGCGAAAAGATAAGGTCTGTCCGGGCTCCAGATAAAGATCTCTGTACCGCCACGGCTTGCCTGATGGCTAATCAGCACCAGCGGCTTGTTAGTATCATGCTCCAGTAGATGGCGCGCATGCCAGGCAAGCTGATTTGGCGAGTGGCGCAGGAAATAATCAGCACGACAGCGGCTCCAGATGTTGTGCAGCGCTTCTTCGTCAATGTTATCCATGCGCAGCAGCGCCAGTGCCTGCAAGCGGTGGTGTCGGACGCGTTCACGTAAATCTGGCGTGTTTTGCATGCCACGGCGCAGCTGTTTCTCGGTAGCAAAATAGAGTTCACGCAACAGGCTCTGCTTCCAACTGTTCCACAGCGTTTCATTGGTGGCGCAGATATCCGCAACTGTCAGGCTGACCAGATAGCGTAAGCGGGTTTCGCTTTGCACTTCCGTAGCAAATTGCTGAATAACCGTGGGATCCTGAATGTCGCGACGTTGCGCAGTGACGGACATCAGCAGATGGCAACGCACCAGCCAGGAAACCAATTGAGCTTCGCGTGAGTTCAGTCCGTGCAGCGCGGCAAACTCCAGTACATCTTGCGCGCCCAGTTCAGAGTGATCGCCTCCACGGCCTTTGGCGATATCGTGGAACAGCGCCGCTAGCAGCAATAATTCGGGCTGGGGCAGGCGAGGGTAGAGCTCTACGCACAGCGGATGCTGTGGTCGCGTATCCTCGTCGGCGAAGCTTTCCAGCTTGAGTAGAACGCGGATCGTGTGTTCATCCACGGTATAGGCGTGAAACAGATCGAACTGCATCTGGCCGACGATATTGCCCCACAGCGGCATATACGCCCACAGCACGCTATGGCGATGCATCGGCAATAGCGCACGGCTTACCGCATGCGGATGGCGCAGAATATTCATGAACAGCTGACGCGCTTCTGGGATGGTGCAAAGCGGGCTGGCAAGATGACGACGCGCATGGCGCAGTTGGCGCAATGTGGTTGAGTAGATGCCACTGATGTCACGGTTACGCACCATCAGGTAGAACATACGCATGATGGCTTCCGGCTTTTTGATAAACAGGTTTTCATCACGCAGGTCTACCAGATTGCCGCGTAGCTGGAATTCATCGTCAAGCGGGCGGGGTTTTTCACTGGCATCCAGCGCCAGAATGGCTTCGTCAAAGAGCTGTAATAGCATCTGGTTCAACTCGCTGACGCGACGCGTCATGCGGTAGAAATCCTTCATCATGCGCTCTACTGGGGTATTGCCTTCACCCTGATATTGCAACAGCTGCGCGACGTTAAGCTGCCTGTCGAAAAGCAGACGGTTATCGTAACGCGGCAGGATCAGGTGCAGGGCGAAGCGGATGCGCCACAAAAAGCTTTGGCATTCGTTAAGTTCTTTACGTTCAGCTTCTGTCAGAAAGCCGAAACCGACCATCTCGTTGAGCGAGGTCGCGCCGAAGTGGCGTCTTGCGACCCACAGCAGCGTGTGAATGTCGCGTAACCCACCCGGACTACTCTTGATATCAGGCTCAAGATTGTAACTGGTGCTGTGATAGCGTTGATGACGCTCCTGCTGTTCGGCGATTTTTGCCGGAAAAAACGTGGATGACGGCCAAAATTCATCACTGAATACGTGTTTTTGCAGCGTGAGAAACAGTGCAACATCGCCACATATCATGCGCGATTCGATCAGATTAGTCGCGACGGAAATATCTGCACGCCCTTCCTGTAAGCACTCTTCCAGCGTTCTGACGCTATGGCCGACTTCCAGTTTTAAATCCCACAGCAGGGTAATGAATTGGCCGACGCGCTGGGAATGTTCCTCACTAAGCGCTGTTTGGCTTAATACCAGCACGTCGATATCGGAAAGCGGGTGTAGCTCGCCGCGGCCATATCCGCCTACGGCGACCAAAGAGGTTTGAGCGATATTCTCAAAGCCGTGGAAATACCACAGTCGTTGTAACAGGCGATCAATGAACAAGGTTCTGGCATCAATCAGCTTTTCTGCGCTGACGCCGGAACGGAATTCTGAACCAAGCCAAAGCTGGAATAGCTCCAACTGCTGTTTCAACGTCTGACAATTTAGCATGTCATCAGCGTAGGTCAGCGGTGACGCGGGGGGCTGTGCTGCTACAGTGCCATCTACAAGGCTGTCGGATGAGGACACGTCAGGTGGCATATTGTCTGGCGAAAAGCGTTTATCTGTCATAGCGCAGCCCATAAAAAACGCAGAGCGCGTTTTTCAACGTCGCTTGCGACGGCCCGAAGAGAGGCGTGCTTTTTGCACGCCATAAAAAAAGCCGGCATCTGCCGGCTTAGTGTTTACTGTTCATGCGTGATGATGTTGGGGATGGTGTCATCCTTTCGCAACGTCATTATTTCACAGCCGTTATCGGTTACCACAATAGTATGCTCGTACTGTGCCGACAAGCTACGATCTTTGGTTTTTACCGTCCAGCCGTCTTTCATCGTACGAATGCGGAAATCTCCGGCATTAAGCATAGGTTCGATCGTAAAGGCCATACCTGCCTGCAATACCACGCCGCCGTCATCTGCATCGTAGTGCAGGACCTGTGGCTCTTCGTGGAAGCCCTTACCGATGCCGTGACCACAATACTCACGCACCACGGAGAAGTTATTCCCTTCCGCAAACTGTTGAATTGCCTTGCCCAGCGTACGCAGGCGGATACCCGGCTTAACCATTTTCAGTGCCAGATAGAGGCTTTCCTGCGTGATGCGGCAGAGGCGCTCGCCCAGAATGGTTGGTTTGCCTGCGATAAACATTTTTGACGTATCGCCGTGGAAGCCGTCTTTGATCACCGTGACGTCGATGTTGACGATATCGCCATCTTTTAAAATACGCTCGTCGCTAGGAATCCCGTGGCACACCACTTCATTGATGGAGATGCAGACGGATTTTGGGAAGCCGTGGTAGCCCAGACAAGCAGAAATGGCCTGCTGCTTGTTGGTGATGTGATCATGACAGATTCTGTCTAATTCGGCGGTACTCACGCCCGGTACGACATGGGGTTCTATGATTTCCAGGACTTCGGCAGCCAGACGACCAGCTACGCGCATTTTTTCGATGTCTTCAGAGGTTTTGATTGAAATTGCCATTGATGATTGTCCGCAGGTGCCTGTTAAGCACGAAAATTAAGAGCGATAACTAATAACTTATGTTACCAGCCCTGCCGCTGGCTTGCCAAATTATCATTCGGATTAGTGGATTGGAGAATAACAAAAGTTGGTGTCGTGGGGAGATTTATGGTATAAAGCGCGCCGATGATCCGGCTGGATATCGGTTATACGGTATCTAACCACATCGACTAAACTCACTTTGTGTAAATAACACACACATGTCGGCACGTTCGCCGGGGTGCTCCTGAGGTGTTTCACCGGATGGGGTCGGCGCAATGGGACATGTGGAGGCATAACCCCATACTTAATTAATAGAGGTAATCATGGCAACTGTTTCCATGCGCGATATGCTCAAGGCTGGCGTACACTTTGGTCACCAGACCCGTTACTGGAACCCGAAAATGAAGCCATTCATCTTCGGTGCGCGTAACAAAGTTCACATCATCAACCTTGAAAAAACTGTACCAATGTTCAACGACGCTCTGGCTGAGCTGAGCAAAATTGCTTCTCGCAAAGGCAAAATCCTGTTCGTTGGTACTAAGCGCGCAGCAAGCGAAGCGGTAAAAGATGCAGCCAACAACTGCGATCAGTTCTTCGTGAACCATCGTTGGTTGGGCGGTATGCTGACTAACTGGAAAACCGTTCGTCAGTCCATCAAACGTTTGAAAGATCTGGAAACCCAATCTCAAGACGGCACGTTCGACAAGCTGACCAAAAAAGAGGCGCTGATGCGCACTCGTGAACTGGACAAGCTGGAAAACAGCCTGGGCGGTATCAAAGATATGGGCGGTCTGCCAGACGCGCTGTTCGTTATCGACGCCGATCACGAGCACATCGCAATCAAAGAAGCTAACAACCTGGGTATTCCGGTATTCGCAGTGGTTGATACCAACTCCGATCCAGATGGCGTTGACTACATCATCCCTGGTAACGATGACGCAATCCGTGCAGTTAGCCTGTACCTGAGCGCTGTTGCTACTGCTGTCCGCGAAGGCCGTTCTCAAGATCTGGCTGTGCAGGCAGAAGAAGGCTTAGTAGAAGCTGAATAATAAGTCTGGCTCGTTGAGCCCTTATTAACCAGGTAGTACTAGTTTGGTTAGGGGCCTTTTTATGGCCCCTTTTTCACTTTTAAAGCTGTTTGGTCGTGACGGCCGGGCAGGACAAATCTTCCGAGGATTTTAGAATGGCTGAAATTACCGCATCCCTGGTAAAAGAGCTGCGTGAGCGTACCGCTGCTGGCATGATGGAATGTAAGAAAGCGCTGGTTGAAGCTAACGGCGACATCGAGCTTGCAATTGAAAACATGCGTAAATCTGGCGCGATTAAAGCGGCGAAGAAAGCAGGCAACGTTGCTGCTGATGGCGTAATCAAGACTAAGATCGACGGTAACTATGCTGTGATTCTGGAAGTTAACTGCCAGACTGACTTCGTTGCTAAAGATGGTGGTTTCCAGGCATTTGCTGACAAAGTGCTGGACGCTGCGGTTGCAGGCAAAATCACTGATGTTGACGTGCTGAAAGCACAGTTCGAAGAAGAGCGTGTTGCACTGGTTGCTAAAATCGGTGAGAACATCAACATTCGCCGCGTTTCTGCTCTGGAAGGCGAAGTTCTGGGTAACTACCAACACGGTGCTCGCATTGGTGTTCTGGTTGCCGCTAAAGGTGCTGACGAAGAGCTGGTTAAACACCTAGCTATGCACGTTGCTGCAAGCAAGCCTGAATTCGTTAAGCCAGAAGACGTGTCTGCTGAAGTGGTAGAGAAAGAGTACCAGGTTCAGTTAGAAATCGCGATGCAGTCTGGCAAGCCGAAAGAAATCGCAGAGAAAATGGTTGAAGGCCGCATGAAGAAATTCACCGGCGAAGTTTCTCTGACTGGTCAGCCTTTCGTTATGGATCCAGCTAAGTCTGTTGGTCAACTGCTGAAAGAGCATAATGCTGACGTGACTAACTTCATCCGCTTCGAAGTAGGTGAAGGTATTGAGAAAGTTGAGACTGACTTTGCTGCTGAAGTTGCAGCAATGAGTAAGCAGTCTTAATAGTAAAAAAAGAGCCGCCAGTTGGCGGTTCCTTTTTATCTAGCCTCACTCGTTTTAGTTCGCTTGGCTTCCTGTATTCAGATGGGAGCCAGGTGGAGCAGTTTTGATTTTTACAGTATTGATTTATACACCCCCCCAATACCACGACAGCCTGTAGGATAAGAACACCATGGCAACCAATGCAAAACCCGTCTATCAACGAATCCTGCTGAAGCTCAGTGGCGAAGCTTTACAGGGAACTGAAGGTTTTGGTATCGATGCGAGCATTCTGGATCGCATGGCTCAGGAAGTGAAAGAACTGGTTGAGTTAGGCATTCAAGTCGGTGTGGTTATCGGCGGTGGTAACCTGTTTCGTGGCGCGGGTCTGGCTAAAGCGGGTATGAACCGCGTTGTGGGCGACCACATGGGAATGCTGGCGACCGTCATGAATGGTCTGGCAATGCGTGATGCGTTGCACCGTGCCTATGTGAACGCTCGCCTGATGTCTGCGATTCCCCTGAATGGCGTCTGTGACAACTATAGTTGGGCAGAGGCGATCAGCCTGCTGCGTAATAATCGCGTGGTGATTTTCTCCGCCGGAACAGGCAATCCTTTCTTTACCACTGATTCCGCAGCTTGCCTGCGCGGCATTGAGATTGAAGCGGATGTTGTATTGAAAGCGACCAAGGTCGATGGCGTCTATTCTGCCGATCCGGTACAAGATCCTTCAGCGACGATGTATGAAACGCTAACCTATCAAGACGTGTTAGAACGTGAACTGAAAGTGATGGATCTTGCTGCGTTCACGCTGGCACGCGATCATAATTTGCCAATCCGTGTTTTCAACATGAACAAGCCCGGCGCACTGCGTCGTGTTGTCATGGGTGAAAAAGAAGGGACGTTGATCAGCCAGTAACGTCAATTATGGGGTAATATATTGTCAGTATTGCGCCATACGCCAGCCGAGCGCTGGCATTAATTATTCACCGGGTCATGTACTGACATGGCCTGCCAGGCAACCAGTTTTCAAGGGTTCACAACGTGACTAATGAAATCAGAAAAGATGCTGAAACGCGCATGGACAAATGTGTTGAAGCGTTTAAAAACCAGATCAACAGAATCCGTACTGGACGTGCATCGCCTAGTATTCTTGATGGCATTCAGGTTGAATACTATGGCAGCGCAACGCCATTGCGCCAACTCGCTAACGTCGTGGTAGAAGACTCCCGTACGCTGGCGATTTCAGTATTCGATCGTACGCTTGGTCCCGCGGTTGAGAAAGCGATCATGGCTTCTGACCTCGGTCTGAATCCATCTTCTGCTGGTACTGTCATCCGCGTTCCGTTGCCACCGCTGACGGAAGAGCGTCGTAAAGATCTGATCAAAGTGGTTCGTGGCGAAGCAGAGCAGGGGCGTATCTCTGTACGCAACGTGCGCCGTGATGCTAACGACAAGTTTAAAGCACTGTTGAAAGACAAAGCGATCAGTGAAGATGAAGAACGTCGTGCTCAGGACGATGTGCAGAAATTGACTGACATCTTCATTAAGAAAGTAGACGTCGCACTGGCAGAAAAAGAAGCGGAGCTGATGGAGTTTTAATCAGCCTGTTAGATATTGCGTCGCAGGAAGCTGGGGCTTTCCCTTTTTCCGGCGGCGCTTTATTTTTTATACTCGTCATACCTCAAGTTGCATGTGCGTTGGCTACGATACTCGGCCAACTTGCGTGGGCCCTACCCCGTTAGAGCCCACGCAAGCAGCGTTCAAATCTGCCAAAGGCAGATTTGTCAGTCACCCGAATCACTTACCTGAGTAAGCTCATCGGGATGCCTTCCCGCCTGCCTGAAACTCGAATTATTGAGAGTATTACAGTAGTTATGCAATGAATGGGTGAAGGCTAGTCCCTCTGGGCAGTAAACAATTTTTTGCTATGTATATGCCTGCAATGGTCGTGACTGTGATCAATCGCAGAGATATATCATGGTAATCGTCTCAGACTCGTGTACCTTCCTGTCATCAAATCCGGTTATTCAGAGCATTTTTAATGAAGCAACTGACAATTCTTGGTTCCACTGGCTCTATTGGCGTCAGTTCTCTGGCTGTAATTAAAGCCAACCCCGATAAATTTGCCGTACGTGCGCTATCCGCTGGTTATAACGTCAAACTGATGCTGGAACAGTGCCTCACTTTCCAACCTATCTATGCATCAATGGCTGATGAAGCCTCTGCCACTGCTCTGCGTCAGCAATTGGCGGAATACGGCTGCAAAACAGAGGTTCTGGCAGGAGAACAGGCGGCGTGCGAGCTTGCTGCACTTGACGGTGTCGATCAGGTCATGGCTGCGATTGTGGGTGCTGCCGGGCTGTTACCGACGCTGTCGGCAATACATGCCGGAAAACAGGTGTTGTTGGCGAATAAAGAATCACTGGTCACCTGTGGGCGTCTCTTTATGGATGCTGTCGCGCAAAGCGGTGCGCAACTTTTACCGATTGATAGTGAACATAATGCGATTTTTCAGAGTTTACCTGAGCAAATTCAGCGTCAATTAGGCTACGCTTCATTGTCGCAACATGGGGTCGAACGTATTGTTTTGACCGGTTCTGGTGGGCCGTTTCGTGAAACTCCCGTGTCGGCATTGACAGACATGACACCGGATCAGGCGTGCGCGCACCCAAACTGGTCAATGGGGCGCAAGATTTCGGTTGATTCTGCCACGATGATGAACAAGGGGCTGGAGTATATCGAAGCGCGTTGGTTGTTTAATGCTTCTGCCGAACAAATGGAAGTGATTATTCATCCGCAGTCGGTCATTCATTCTATGGTGCGTTACCGTGATGGCAGCGTTCTGGCGCAGTTGGGCTCGCCCGATATGCGTACGCCGATTGCGCATGCAATGGCTTATCCTGAGCGTGTGGCATCGGGCGCAAAAGCGTTAGATTTTTGCCAGATTGGCGCGCTGACATTTTTGGCGCCAGACTATGCGCGCTATCCTTGTTTACAGTTGGCGATTGATGCTTGTAATAATGGACAGTCTGCCACCACAGCATTGAACGCCGCGAATGAAATTGCGGTGGCGGCATTTTTGCAGTCGCAGATACGCTTTACGGATATTGCGGCGGTAAATCAGCATGTTATTGAACAGCTTGCATTGCCAGAACCCGCCAGTGTTGATGATGTTCTGTTTATCGACAACTGGGCTAGACAGGTCGCAACACAGACTCTGACACATTACGCGCGGTAGCCGGATAGACCCATGGCACAATTTGTTCATGTGCGGTGGAGGTGGTATAGTCTGCGCCACTCAATGGTTGATTATGCGAAATTTGTTTAATCGACCGTGAAGCTAAGCCGTGATCGTTCACGGCTTTTTTTGCGCTACGGGGTCTGATGTTACGGAAGGACTGTTGTATTTCTTGCTTGAGGAAATAAGTACGCGTTATGCCGTCCGATAATCAAAAGAATACTAACGATCTGCCACTCGCCGGGCCACGGCATGTTGCCATTATTATGGATGGCAATGGTCGCTGGGCAAAAAGCCGGGGGAAGATGCGGATTTTTGGCCATCAGGCTGGTGTAAAGGCTGTGCGACGTTCAGTCAGTTTCGCAGTGAGCCAAGGGCTGGATGCACTGACACTTTACGCATTTAGCAGTGAAAACTGGAATCGTCCGGCGCAGGAAGTTTCCGCACTCATGGAGCTGTTTGTTCGGGCGCTGGATAGCGAAGTGAAAAGCCTGCACAAACACAATGTTCGCTTGCGGGTGATTGGCGATATCGGCCGTTTCAGCCCGCGTTTACAAGAGCGAATTCGTCGTTCAGAATTGCTGACAGAAAAGAATCAGGGGCTAACACTGAATATTGCCGCGAATTATGGCGGCCGTTGGGATATTATTCAGGGAGTACGGCAACTTGCAGAGCAGGTGCAAGAAGGTATTCTGCGGCCTGATAGCATTAATGAAGCGTCATTATGTCAGTACATCTGTCTGAATGAGCTGGCTCCGGTTGATTTGGTGATCAGAACCGGTGGAGAACACCGCATCAGTAATTTTCTTCTGTGGCAAATTGCTTATGCTGAACTTTACTTCACTGATGTCCTCTGGCCTGATTTCGATGAACAAGTCTTTGAAGGTGCGCTGAATGCTTTTGCACAACGCGAGCGCCGCTTCGGGGGAACAACACCTATCGATGCTGATGCATCCTAGGGGGAACTTTTGCTGAAGTATCGCCTGATTACTGCTTTTATTTTGATCCCGATTGTTATTGCAGCACTTTTCTTGCTGCCTCCTCTGGGATTCACGCTTGTGACGCTGGCTGTTTGTATGCTGGCAGCATGGGAATGGGGTCAACTGGCGGGTTTTGCCTCTTATGGTCAACGCCTGTGGCTCGCGATCCTTTGTGGCTTCTTGCTGGCGCTGATGCTGTTATCGCTCCCGGCCTACCATTATTCCGTTCATATTCCGCAAATCAGTATCGCGCTCTGGTCATCACTAGTGTGGTGGGGTGTTGCTCTGCTGTTGGTTCTGTTCTACCCAGCTTCCGCCTCTTTCTGGCGTCATTCACGCGCACTGCGACTCGTGTTTGGCATCATGACGATCGTGCCGTTTTTTTGGGGCATGGTTGCGCTTCGTCATTACGATTACGCGATTAATCCATTCGCTGGTGCCTGGTGGCTGTTGTACGTCATGCTGCTGGTCTGGGGTGCGGACAGCGGTGCCTATATGTTCGGCAAGTTGTTTGGTAAGCGTAAACTTGCGCCAAAAGTCTCGCCTGGCAAAACCTGGGAAGGCTTTCTCGGCGGCCTGGCAACTTCAGCGCTAATCTCCGTGCTGTTTAGCCTCTATGCCCCATTAACGATAGCGCCAGCGACGTTGTTGATATGTTCTATCGCCGCTGCGCTGGCCTCGGTATTGGGTGATTTGACGGAAAGCATGTTCAAACGCGAGGCTGGCATTAAAGACAGTAGCCATTTGATTCCGGGGCATGGTGGCGTGCTCGATCGTATCGATAGCCTGACGGCTGCGGTTCCTGTGTTCTCTTGCCTGATGCTGCTGTTGTTTAAAGTGGCTTAGAATAAAGCGGTAGAGCTATTTATGCTGAGTTTTCTCTGGAATCTTGCCGCGTTTATCATCGCACTGGGTGTGTTGGTCACCGTCCATGAGTTTGGACATTTTTGGGTGGCTCGTCGCTGTGGTGTGAAGGTGGAACGCTTCTCTGTCGGCTTTGGCCGCGCACTATGGCGTCGCCGCGACCGTACCGGTACGGAATTCGTGATTGCGCTGATCCCGCTTGGCGGCTACGTGAAGATGCTGGATGAGCGTGTCGACACGGTAGCGCCAGAGTTTCGCCACCAATCATTTAATAGTAAAACTGTCTGGCAACGGGCGGCTATTGTCAGCGCCGGTCCGATCGCTAATTTCCTGTTTGCCATTGTGGCGTACTGGCTGGTGTTTATTCTCGGTGTGCCGGGCGTGCGGCCGGTAGTGGGTGAAATACTGCCCAATTCCATCGCGGCGCAGGCGGAAATGTCAGCAGGAATGGAACTAAAGTCTGTTGATGGTATCGAAACGCCTGATTGGGATACCGCGCGTCTGGCGTTGATCGGTAAAATCGGCGATAGCGATGTCGTGATCGGAACTGCACCTTTAGGCTCCGATCGTGTTATCCAGAAAACGCTGGATTTGCGTGAGTGGCAGTTTGAGCCTGATAAGCAAGATCCTGCCGCATCGCTCGGGATTATCCCGCGCGGTCCGCAAATCGAGCCTGTATTGCATCAAGTGCAGGCCGGTTCGGCGGCGGAAAAAGCAGGTTTGCAAGTCGGGGATAGGATCGTTAAAGTCGACGGGCAGGCGCTAGCGCAATGGCGTGATTTTGTTATCGCCGTGCGTGATAACCCCGGACAATCTATTGCTCTGGAGGTGGATCGACACGGTGCCGCGGTACCGTTGACGTTAACGCCAGACAGCAAATCTGTGGGAAGTGGCAGAGTTGAAGGTCTGGCTGGTGTTATGCCAAGCGTGACGCCGCTGCCTGAAGAATACAGGACTGTGCGCCAGTATGGGCCGTTCAGTGCTGCCTATCAGGCAACAGATAAAACCTGGCAACTGATGAAATTGACCGTCAGTATGTTAGGGAAACTGGTTATGGGTGATGTTAAGCTAAATAACCTGAGTGGTCCTATTTCGATTGCTCAGGGGGCTGGAATGTCAGCAGATTATGGATTGATTTATTACCTGATGTTTTTGGCCTTAATCAGTGTCAATTTGGGGATCATCAATCTGTTCCCTCTGCCGGTATTGGATGGTGGACACCTGCTCTTTCTTGCGGTTGAAAAGCTGAAGGGCAGGCCGGTTTCTGAGCGTGTGCAGGACGTTAGCTATCGCATTGGTACAGTGTTGCTGATGTTGTTAATGGGACTCGCACTTTTCAATGATTTCTCTCGTCTCTAGGCGCGGGATTAGGTTAGGAAAAACGCATAACAACGATGGCGATCAAAAAGTTGCTCATAGCGTCGCTGCTGTTTAGCAGCGCAACCGTATACGGTGCAGACGGGTTCGTAGTGAAGGATATTCATTTCGAGGGCCTGCAAAGGGTTGCCGTCGGGGCGGCACTACTCAGTATGCCAGTCCGCGTTGGTGATACCATCGGTGACGATGATATCGGTAATACCATCCGTGCCTTGTTTGCGACCGGAAATTTTGAAGATGTTCGCGTCCTGCGCGATGGCGAAACGCTGATTGTGCAGGTGAAAGAACGTCCGACAATCGCCAGCGTCACGTTTTCCGGCAATAAGTCAGTTAAAGACGACATGCTGAAAGAAAACCTGGAAGCCTCGGGCGTGCGCGTCGGTGAAGCGCTAGACCGCACTGCGCTCACCAGCATTGAAAAAGGACTGGAAGATTTCTACTACAGCGTTGGTAAGTACAGTGCGTCGGTTAAAGCCGTTGTCACGCCACTGCCGCGTAACCGCGTAGACCTGAAACTGGTCTTCACGGAAGGTGTTTCTGCCAAGATTCAGCAGATTAATATTGTTGGTAACAAAGCATTCAGTTCTGACGAATTGATCTCCCGCTTCCAACTGCGTGACGAAGTGCCGTGGTGGAATGTGGTCGGTGACCGTAAATACCAGAAACAAAAACTGTCTGGCGATCTGGAAACCCTACGGAGTTTCTATCTGGATCGCGGCTATGCACGTTTCAACATCGATTCCACGCAGGTGAGTCTGACGCCAGATAAGAAAGGCATCTATATCACCATCAATATGACGGAAGGCGAGCAGTACAAGCTGTCCGGCGTTGCGGTGAAAGGCAATCTGGCGGGTCACTCTGCGGAAATTGAAGGGTTGACAAAGATCGAACCGGGTGAACTCTACAACGGGACGAAAGTGACCCGGATGGAAGAGGACATCAAGAAGCTGCTGGGTCGTTATGGCTATGCTTATCCGCGCGTGGTCACACAGCCGGAAATTAATGACGCAGATAAGACGGTGAGATTAAACATCAACGTTGATGCGGGTAACCGCTTCTATGTGCGTCATATCCGTTTTGACGGTAATGACACCTCGAAAGATTCTGTTCTGCGTCGTGAAATGCGCCAGATGGAAGGTGCCTGGTTAGGCAACGATCTGGTTGAACAGGGCAAAGAGCGTCTAAACCGACTGGGATACTTTGAAAGCGTTGATGTAGAAACGCAGCGCGTTCCCGGTGTGGCCGATCAGGTTGATGTAACGTATAAAGTCAAAGAGCGTAATACGGGTACATTCAACTTTGGTGTCGGTTTCGGTACGGAAAGTGGTGTGAGCTTCCAGGCGGGGGTTCAGCAGGATAACTGGCTGGGTACGGGTAACTCCGTTGGTATCAGCGGGACTAAAAACGACTACCAGACGTATGTCGAGCTGTCACTGACCGACCCGTACTTTACCGTAGATGGTGTTAGCCTCGGTGGACGCATTTTCTATAATAAATTTGAAGCGTCTGATGCCGATCTATCCGACTACACCAACGTGAGTTATGGCGTTGGCAGCACCTTGGGTTTCCCGATTAACGAGAATAACTCACTGCGTGTCGGTCTGGATTATGTGCATAACGATCTGTCGGACATGAGACCGCAGGTGGCGATGTGGCGTTATCTGAATTCCGTTGGGGTTAATCCTGAGGTTGTTGTTGGTAATAGTAATAAGTCAAGTGCGGACTTTAAAGCGAACGATTTCTTCCTGAATACTGGGTGGTCATACAACAATCTGGATCGCGGTTACTTCCCGACAAAAGGAACACGAGCATCCGCAAACGCCAAGATCGCGGTGCCGGGTTCGGACAATGAATACTACAAACTGACGTTTGATTCGACAAGCTACTATCCGTTGACCGAGAGTGGAAAATGGGTGGTGATGGGCCGTACGCGCGCAGGCTTTGCTGATGGTATCGGGAGTAAAGAAGTGCCGTTCTACGATAACTTCTATGCCGGTGGTTCCAGCACGGTGCGCGGCTTCCAGTCGAACACGATTGGGCCTAAAGCGGCGTATTATAACTGTGCTAATTCGACTCAGCCTTATTCTTCGTGCAAAATTGATTCAACCAATCTGGACGATGCCGTTGGCGGTAACGCGATGGCGGTGTTGAGTGCGGAGCTGATCGTGCCGACGCCGTTTATCAGTGACAAATACGCGAGTTCCGTACGTACTTCCTTCTTTGTTGATGGTGGTACAGTATGGGATACCAACTGGAAAAATACACAGGAAACTATTGACGCAGGTGTACCGGATTACAGCAAAGCGAGTAACTTCCGTGTTTCCAGCGGTATCGCATTGCAGTGGATGTCTCCGCTTGGGCCATTGGTCTTCTCCTATGCCCAGCCGGTTAAAAAGTACGATGGAGACAAGTCGGAACAATTCCAGTTTAACATTGGCAAAACCTGGTAGTGTGACGTCGTAGGTCGTATGCAGGGAATGTCGCATCGCTGCTCATTGACATCAATGCTGGAAATACAGCTGATGTCATGACGCTATGCCCATCATTAAAGTGTAAAGACACAAATTTAGGTTAGGTTGAGGAGTTTATAGTGAAAAAGTGGTTATGTGCCGCAGGCCTCGGTTTAGCATTGGCTGCTTCAGCCAGCGTTCAGGCTGCTGACAAGATTGCCGTTGTTAACGTTTCCAGCATCTTCCAACAGTTGCCACAGCGGGAAACCGTTGGCAAACAGCTGGAAAACGAGTTCAAAGGCCGCGCTTCTGAACTGCAATCAATGGAAAACGACTTACAGACCAAGATGCAGAAGTTGCAGCGTGATGGCTCTACCATGAAAGCGAGCGATCGCAGCAAAATGGAAAAAGACGTCATGGCGCAGCGCGAGCAGTTCTCTACGAAAGCACAGGCTTTTGAACAGGACAACCGTCGTCGTCAGACTGAAGAACGCAACAAAATCCTGAGCCGTATTCAGGATGCAGTGAAAGCCGTTGCAACCAAAGAAGGTTATGATGTTGTGATTGACGCTAACGCTGTTGCGTATGTCGCCAATGCCAAAGACATTACTGCCGATGTGCTGAAACAGGTTAAATAATACATGTATTCAATTCGACTGGACGCGTTAGCTCAACAGTTGGATGCACAATTACACGGTGATGGCGATATCGTCATCACCGGTGTTGCTTCTATGCATTCGGCAAAAACTGGGCAAATTACGTTTCTTTCCGACAGTCGTTACCGTGAGCAACTGGCCGGGACGCAAGCGTCTGCGGTCGTGCTGACGGAAGCGGATTTACCTTACTGTCAGGTTGCTGCGCTGGTAGTGAAAAATCCCTACCTTACCTATGCTCGCATGGCACAGCTGTTGGATACGACGCCGCAACCGGCCACTGATATTGCTCCGAGTGCTGTGATTGCTCCCGATGCAACTCTGGGTCAGCAGGTGTCCGTTGGCGCCAATGCCGTCATCGAATCTGGTGCGCAGTTGGGGGATGGCGTTGTCATCGGCCCAGGCTGTTTTATTGGTAAACATGCGCGTATTGGTTCAGGTACCCGTTTGTGGGCAAATGTAACGATTTATCACCGCGTTGAGATTGGTGAGCATTGCCTGATCCAGTCTGGAACGGTGATCGGTTCTGATGGCTTTGGTTATGCCAACGATCGCGGCAACTGGGTGAAGATCCCGCAGTTGGGGACGGTCAGAATTGGCGATCGGGTTGAGATTGGCGCGAGCACGACCATCGATCGTGGTGCGTTGGATGATACGGTCATTGGCAATGGTGTTATCATTGATAACCAATGTCAGATTGCGCACAACGTCGTGATTGGCGACAATACCGCGGTAGCGGGTGGCGTCATTATGGCGGGGAGCTTGAAAATTGGTCGTTATTGCATGATCGGTGGTGCCAGCGTGATTAACGGGCACATGGAGATCTGCGATAAAGTGACGGTAACGGGAATGGGTATGGTCATGCGACCAATCACTGAACCTGGGGTATACTCTTCGGGCATTCCTTTGCAACCCAATAAAGTGTGGCGCAAAACTGCAGCGCTGGTGATGAATATTGATGAGATAAGCAAACGGTTAAAAGCCGTTGAACGAAAAGTCGATAACGTTTAATCACTCGCGTTTTATTTGCGGCCTGCCTGAAGACACCTAATTTAGGGTCTGCGCAGGCCGTGTTGTTGATGGCATCAGTTTTTATGGACAGGAAGAGTATTTTGACTACTGACACTCATACTCTGCATATTGAAGAGATTTTAGAATTATTACCGCACCGTTTCCCGTTTTTACTGGTTGATCGGGTACTGGATTTTGAAGAAGGGAAATTTCTGCGGGCGGTGAAAAACGTCTCTTTCAACGAACCCTTCTTTCAGGGGCATTTCCCAGGGAAACCGATTTTTCCTGGCGTTCTGATTCTGGAAGCAATGGCTCAGGCTACGGGTATTCTGGCGTTCAAAAGCGTCGGTAAACTGGAGCCGGGTGAGCTGTATTATTTCGCCGCTGTGGACGAAGCGCGCTTTAAGCGCCCCGTGCAGCCAGGCGATCAAATGATCCTTGAAGTTGAATTCATTAAAGAGCGTCGTGGCGTTGCGCGCTTTAAAGGTGTTGCCAAAGTTGATGGCGAAGTGGCCTGTGAAGCGTCAATGATGTGTGCTCGCCGTCGGGAGTCCTGATAACGTGATTGATCAAACCGCCTTTATTCACCCTAGTTCGATTGTTGAAGACGGTGCCATTATTGGTGCTGGCGTTCATATTGGCCCTTTCTGCTATATCGGTTCTCAGGTTGAGATCGGTGCAGGTACGGTGCTGAAATCGCATGTCGTCGTCAATGGCGTCACTAAGATTGGTCGCGACAACGAAATCTATCAGTTCACGTCAATTGGTGAAGTGAATCAGGATCTCAAATATGCTGGGGAACCGACCCGCGTTGAGATTGGCGATCGTAACCGTATCCGTGAAAGCGTCACGATTCATCGTGGCACGTCGCAGGGCGGTGGGTTGACTAAAGTCGGTAGCGATAACCTGTTGATGATCAACACGCATATCGCACACGACTGTGTCGTGGGCAATCGCTGTATTCTGGCGAATAACGCTACGCTGGGTGGCCACGTATCCGTCGATGATTTTGCGATTATCGGTGGGATGACGGCTGTGCACCAGTTCTGCATTATCGGTGCCCACGTCATGGTTGGTGGATGCTCTGGTGTCGCGCAAGACGTGCCGCCGTATGTTATCGCTCAGGGTAACCATGCCACGCCATTTGGCCTGAACATTGAAGGCCTGAAGCGTCGTGGATTCGAAAAAGAAACGCTGCATGCGATCCGCAACGCATACAAGCTGCTCTACCGTAGCGGTAAAACGCTGGATGAGGTGAAACCGGAAATTGAAGCTCTGGCGGCTGAACATCCGGCTGTGCAGGCATTCACCGATTTCTTTGCCCGTTCCACTCGCGGCATCATTCGTTAATCCATGTCATCACGTCCTTTGACTATTGGGCTGGTCGCCGGGGAAACTTCCGGCGACATCCTAGGCGCAGGTCTTATCCGGGCGCTAAAAGAAAAGGTGCCCGATGCGCGGTTTGTCGGCGTCGCCGGGCCGCGTATGCAGGCTGAAGGCTGTGAAGCCTGGTACGAGATGGAAGAGCTGGCCGTTATGGGCATTGTTGAGGTGCTCGAACGGCTCCCTCGTCTGCTTAAAATTCGGCGGGATTTAACCCAGCGCTTTAGTGAGCTCCAGCCCGATGTTTTCGTGGGCATTGATGCACCTGATTTTAATATCACGCTGGAGGGCAACCTCAAAAAGCGCGGTATCAATACTATTCACTACGTCAGCCCGTCCGTGTGGGCATGGCGTCAAAAACGCGTTTTCAAAATAGGTAAAGCAACCAATCTGGTGCTGGCCTTCTTGCCTTTTGAAAAAGCGTTTTACGATCGTTTCAATGTGCCTTGTCGCTTTATTGGTCATACGATGGCTGATGCGATGCCGCTGCATCCCGATAAACTGGCCGCCCGTGCGACGTTGGGTATTGCGCCCGATGCGCATTGTCTGGCGCTGTTGCCGGGCAGTCGCGGTGCAGAAGTTGAAATGCTTAGCGCGGATTTTCTCAATACGGCAGTGTTACTACGTCAGCATTTTCCCGATCTGGAAATCGTTGTTCCGCTAGTGAACAGTAAGCGACGTGAACAGTTCGAACGGATCAAAAGCAGTGTGGCACCCGATCTGCGTGTGCATCTGCTGGATGGGCAGGCGCGTGAAGCCATGATTGCCAGTGATGCGGCGCTATTGGCATCCGGTACGGCAGCGTTAGAGTGCATGCTGGCGAAATGCCCGATGGTTGTGGGTTATCGTATGAAGCCTTTTACCTTCTGGCTCGCACAGCGCTTGGTTAAAACGCAGTGGGTGTCTCTGCCAAATTTGCTGGCTGGGCGCGAGCTGGTAACCGAATTGCTACAGACCGACTGTACGCCGGATAAGTTAGCTGCTGCGTTACTGCCGCTATTTAGTGATACCCAAAAAACGGCTGAGCTGCGCACAACATTTGTGGATTTGCATCAGCAGATTCGCTGTAACGCTGATGAGCAGGCGGCTCAGGCGGTACTGGAATTAGTAAAGTCGTGTTAATAAATGCATGTTAATAAAACCATGAGTGAAAAATTTATTTACCCGCAGGCGACCTGTATCGCTGGTGTTGATGAGGTGGGCCGTGGTCCTCTGGTTGGTGCAGTCGTGACGGCTGCGGTGATTCTTGACCCTACTAGGCCAATTGTCGGGTTAGCGGATTCCAAACAGCTGAGTGAAAAACGACGGCTAGCGCTCTATGATGAAATCAAAGAGAAGGCGCTGGCGTGGAGCCTTGGCCGTGCGGAACCGGAAGAGATTGACCAACTGAATATCTTGCATGCTACGATGTTAGCGATGCAGCGTGCGGTGGCTGGATTGGCTATCGTGCCCGATTTTGTTCTCATTGATGGCAATCGGTGTCCAGCGTTGGTGATGCCCTCGCAGGCGGTCGTTAAAGGGGATAGCCGCGTAGCAGAAATCAGCGCGGCCTCGATTATGGCGAAAGTGACTCGCGATCGTGAGATGGTCGAGTTGGATCAACGCTTCCCCGACTATGGTTTTGCCCAACACAAAGGCTATCCAACGGCTTTTCATCTGGAGAAGCTTGCTGCACTGGGTGCGACAGAGTTTCACCGTCGGAGCTTCGCGCCAGTCAAACGTGTATTAGGACTGGCGTAAAACATCATCATTAACTCTCTGTGTTGTGATATCACTATTGCAACGCTGACTACTCGATAAATTCTGGGATCTGGAGATGGCCGAACCACGTTTTGTTCACCTGCGTGTTCATAGTGACTATTCCATGATCGATGGGCTGGCCAAAGTCGGTCCGCTGGTAAAAAAAGCGGCGGCACTTGGTATGCCAGCGCTGGCGATTACCGATTTTACCAACCTGTGTGGGCTGGTTAAATTTTATGGCGGCGCGCATGGCGCGGGGGTCAAACCTATCATCGGCGCAGACTTCTATGTCGAAAGCGATGAATTAGGGGATGAACTGGCACATCTCACCGTGCTGGCCATGAATAATGATGGTTACCAGAACCTCACGTTGCTGATTTCCCATGCTTATCAACGCGGTTATGGCGCTGCCGGGCCGACGATTGACCGTGATTGGCTGGTTGAACATCAAGAAGGGCTGATTTTACTGTCTGGTGGTCGCCGGGGTGATGTTGGGCGATTTTTGCTGCGCGGTAATCAGGCGCAGGCCGAACAGTGCCTGGCATTTTATATGGAGCACTTTCCCCAGCGTTATTACCTGGAACTGACTCGCACGTCCCGCCCTGACGAAGAAAGTTATATACACGCGGCCGTAGAGTTGGCAACCAAGTACGCGTTGCCCGTTGTGGCGACTAATGAAGTGTGCTTCATCAGCACTGATGATTTTGACGCTCACGAAATTCGCGTTGCCATTCATGATGGCTACACGCTCGACGATCCCAAACGCCCACGTCATTACAGCCCGCAGCAGTACATGCGCTCGGAAGAGGAAATGTGCGAGCTGTTTGCTGATATTCCCGAAGCGCTGGTGAACAGCGTTGAAATTGCCAAACGCTGTAACGTAACGATCCGCCTGGGCGAATATTTCCTGCCGCAGTTCCCGACGGGCGATATGAGCACAGCAGATTTTCTGGTTCAGTGCTCGAAAAAAGGGCTGGAGGATCGTCTCGAATTCCTGTTCCCCGACCCGGAAGTGCGTGCCGCGCGTCGGCCTGAATATGATGAACGTCTGGATATTGAACTGGGCGTAATCAACCAGATGGGGTTCCCCGGCTACTTCCTGATCGTCATGGAGTTTATTCAGTGGTCGAAAGATAACGATGTGCCTGTTGGTCCGGGGCGTGGTTCTGGTGCGGGCTCTTTGGTTGCTTACGCGCTGAAAATCACCGATCTGGATCCGCTGGAATTTGACCTGCTGTTCGAACGTTTCCTCAACCCGGAACGTGTCTCCATGCCTGACTTCGACGTCGATTTCTGCATGGAAAAACGCGATAAGGTTATCGATCATGTCGCGGAAATGTACGGGCGTGATGCGGTATCGCAGATTATCACTTTCGGTACAATGGCGGCAAAAGCGGTTATTCGTGACGTAGGGCGCGTGCTCGGGCATCCGTATGGGTTTGTCGATCGTATTTCAAAACTGGTGCCGCCCGATCCGGGCATGACGCTGGAAAAAGCCTTCGCTGCTGAACCGCAACTGCCAGAAATTTATGAAGCCGATGAGGAAGTTAAGGCCCTCATTGATATGGCGCGTAAACTTGAAGGGGTAACGCGTAACGCCGGTAAACATGCGGGTGGGGTAGTGATATCCCCCACCAAGATTACCGATTTCGCACCGCTGTATTGCGATGCGGAAGGGAACCATCCGGTTACCCAATTTGACAAAAACGATGTGGAATATGCCGGGCTGGTGAAGTTCGACTTCCTTGGCCTGCGTACACTGACCATCATCGACTGGGCGCTGGAGATGATTAACGCCCGTCGCGCGAAGCAAGGTCAGGAACCGATTGATATCGCGGCCATTCCGCTCGACGATAAGAAAAGTTTCGATATGCTGCAACGCTCGGAAACCACAGCGGTATTCCAGCTTGAATCGCGCGGCATGAAAGACCTGATCAAGCGTCTAAAGCCCGACTGCTTTGAAGATATGATCGCACTGGTGGCACTGTTCCGCCCTGGCCCACTGCAATCCGGCATGGTGGATAACTTCATCGACCGTAAGCATGGTCGAGAAGCGATTTCGTACCCTGATATTGAATGGCAGCACGAGTCACTCAAGCCCGTGTTGGAGCCGACCTACGGTATTATCCTCTATCAGGAACAGGTCATGCAGATCGCACAGGTTCTGGCGGGATATACGCTGGGCGGTGCGGACATGTTGCGTCGTGCGATGGGGAAAAAGAACCCGGTTGAAATGGCGAAGCAGCGTGGTGGCTTTGAAGATGGTGCCAAATCGCGTGGCGTCAACGGCGAATTGGCGGTTAAGATTTTCGACCTGGTGGAAAAATTCGCTGGTTACGGCTTTAATAAATCCCACTCCGCTGCTTATGCACTGGTGTCTTATCAAACGCTGTGGCTGAAAGCGCACTATCCGGCAGAATTCATGGCGGCGGTGATGACGGCCGATATGGACAACACGGATAAAGTGGTGGGCTTGGTTGATGAGTGCTGGCGGATGGGATTAAAAATCTTGCCCCCCGACATCAATAGCGGGCTGTATCACTTCCACGTTAACGACGATGGCGAGATTGTTTATGGCATCGGCGCGATTAAAGGTGTCGGTGAAGGCCCAATTGAGGCAATAATCGAAGCGCGTAATCAGGGCGGCTATTTTAGAGAGTTGTTTGACCTCTGTGCGCGTACCGACATTAAAAAACTGAACCGCCGCGTGCTGGAAAAGCTGATTATGTCCGGGGCGTTTGACCGACTAGGGCCGCATCGCGCTGCGCTGATGAATGCATTGGCTGATGCGCTAAAAGCCGCCGATCAGCATGCTAAAGCCGAAGCGATTGGTCAGGTGGATATGTTCGGTGTACTGGCCGATGCGCCTGAGCAGGTCGAGCAATCCTACAGTACCGTGCCACCGTGGCCGGAGCAGGTCGTATTGGATGGTGAGCGGGAGACGCTGGGGTTGTATCTGACCGGCCACCCGATCACGCAATATATTAAGGAAATTGAACGCTATGCCGGTGGCGTACGTTTAAAAGATATGCACCCGACGGATCGGGGTAAAATGACCACTGCCGTTGGGCTGGTGTTGGCAGCTCGCGTTATGGTCACCAAGCGGGGCAACCGTATTGGCGTCTGTACATTGGACGATCGTTCCGGTCGGCTCGAGATTATGTTGTTTACCGATGCGTTGGAAAAATATCAGCATTTACTTGAGAAAGACCGTATCCTTATCGCCAGTGGACAGGTCAGCTTTGATGACTTCAGCGGTGGGCTTAAAATGACCGTCCGAGAGTTAATGGATATCAGTGAAGCGCGGGAAAAATACGCGCGCGGGCTTGCTATCTCGCTGACTGACAGGCAAATTGATGACCAGCTATTAAACCGTCTCCGTCAATCGTTGGAACCCCATCGATCGGGGACGATCCCAGTGCATCTCTATTACCAGCGTGAAGATGCGCGCGCACGACTACGTTTCGGCGCAGCATGGCGTGTAACGCCTGCCGATGCGCTACTGAATGAGCTGCGCACATTAGTGGGTAATGAGCAGGTGGAACTGGAATTTGACTAATATAGGAATACTATGAGTCTGAATTTTCTTGATTTTGAGCAGCCGATTGCAGAGTTGGAAGCGAAAATTGACTCGCTGACCGCAGTCAGCCGTCAAGACGAAAAATTAGATATTAATCTGGACGAAGAAGTCCAGCGCCTGCGTGAGAAGAGCGTTGAACTGACGCGCAAAATCTTCGCCGATTTGGGTGCCTGGCAGGTTGCGCAATTAGCGCGCCATCCGCAACGTCCTTATACGCTTGATTATATTAAGCATATCTTTACCGACTTTGATGAATTGGCTGGCGATCGTGCCTATGCCGATGACAAAGCCATTGTCGGCGGGATTGCCCGTTTGGATGGACGTCCGGTGATGATCATTGGTCATCAGAAAGGTCGTGAAACCAAAGAAAAGATTCGTCGTAATTTCGGCATGCCTGCACCAGAAGGATATCGCAAAGCACTGCGCCTAATGGAAATGGCGGATCGCTTCAAGATGCCGATCATCACCTTTATCGACACGCCGGGCGCTTATCCGGGCGTTGGCGCAGAAGAACGCGGTCAGTCTGAGGCTATCGCACGCAACCTACGTGAAATGTCGACGCTGCGTGTACCAATCATCTGTACCGTTATCGGTGAAGGTGGTTCCGGTGGTGCATTGGCTATCGGCGTAGGTGACAAGGTCAATATGTTGCAGTACAGCACCTACTCTGTTATTTCACCGGAAGGCTGTGCGTCTATTCTGTGGAAGAGTGCGGATAAGGCACCGCTGGCGGCTGAAGCCATGGGCATCATCGCGCCACGTCTGAAAGAGCTGAAACTGATCGATACCGTGATTCCTGAACCGTTGGGTTCCGCGCACCGTAACGTTCCGGTAATGGCAGAGTCACTGAAAGCGCAATTGCTGGCCGA
The DNA here is from genome assembly GCF_004137795.1 of Pectobacterium zantedeschiae. Classification (GTDB taxonomy): domain Bacteria; phylum Pseudomonadota; class Gammaproteobacteria; order Enterobacterales; family Enterobacteriaceae; genus Pectobacterium; species Pectobacterium zantedeschiae. The sequence continues at coordinate 2,425,504 of NZ_NWTM01000001.1, read as the reverse complement.
TTTGCTCGACCTTGATGGTCTGAGCGAAGAAGCGTTGCTGAACCGCCGTTATCAGCGTTTGATGAATTATGGTTATTGCTAACGTACAGTGGTTATTGCTAACGCGCTAGGGTTGCTGCTGATGACGTGATTGTCTGATTGATTGTAGTGTTATCAATCAGTCTATTCTGGCGCTACTCTGAAAATCCGTTGTCAGGAATGACAGCGGATTTTTTGCTATGAGGGTTTGAATAATGTTGAAATTGCTCGATGTACATCACATTGCGGTGATTGCCTCTGACTATGCACACAGCAAGGCATTTTATTGTGACGTTCTGGGATTTACGTTGAACAATGAGGTCTACCGTGCCGCTCGGCAGTCATGGAAAGGCGATCTCTCGCTGAATGGGCGCTACACTATCGAGCTATTCTCTTTCCCTCATCCACCTACGCGTGTCAGTCGGCCGGAGGCTTGCGGTCTGCGTCATCTAGCTTTTGCTGTCGCCGATGTAGAACAGGCCATTACCTCGTTGGCACAGGCTGGCGTCATTTGTGAACCCGTAAGGATCGATCCTGAAACGCAGCAACGCTTCACGTTTTTCTCCGATCCTGACGGCCTGCCTCTCGAACTGTATGAGATCTGATATCGTGGACCGCACTGAACCTGATGATGGATTGATCCAGACGATTGTGACGCAGACGGCCGGATGCAACGCGATCTTGCTGGCCTATAGCGGTGGCCTGGACTCTAGCGTGCTATTACATCTGCTGGTAGCTATGCGTCAACGCTCCGAGCTGACTATTCGAGCGGCGTATATACATCATGGTTTAAATCCGCTGGCAGATAGCTGGGCTGAGCATTGTCGCCAGCAGTGTGAACGCTGGCAGATCCCGTTTGAGTCGCTGGCAGTGAAGGTTGAGGCACAGAACGGTGGCATTGAAGCCGCAGCCAGAGCCGCGCGCTATCAGGCGCTGCAAACGTATCTGCAAGAGGGCGAAACCCTGCTGACGGCACAGCACCTTGATGACCAGAGCGAAACCTTTTTACTGGCGCTTAAACGCGGCAGTGGGCCTGCCGGATTGTCTGCGATGGCGGCTAATAGCGTCCTTGGCCATCATCGTTTAGTTCGTCCGTTGTTAGGTGTTTCTCGCCTTGAACTGGAAACGTATGCGCAGCGACATCAGCTTCACTGGATTGAAGACGACAGCAATCAGGATGAGCGTTTCGACCGAAATTTTCTGCGCCGCCAAATTTTACCGCGATTGACGCAGCGCTGGCCGCATTTCCCCTCCGCCGTCGCACGTAGCGCCCAGCTTTGTGCCGAGCAGGAACAACTGCTTGATGAGTTGCTGGAAGAATCATTGCAGGTGCTATGCCAGTCGGATGGGGCGTTGAGCATTGATGGCCTGATCCCGCTAAGTCCGGTACGCCGTTTTGCGCTACTACGGCGCTGGCTGGCGCAGCAAGGGGCTAACATGCCCGCGCGCGATCAATTGCAACGACTCTGGGATGAGGTTGCGACGAGTCGGCAGGATGCGGAACCCATATTGCAATTGAATCAGATGCAGATCCGCCGTTTTCGCCAGCATCTCTACTTGCTGCCGCTGATGCCATCGCTCAAAGACCGTGTTCTGCCATGGCAACCGACGTCATGCTCGCTGTCATTACCTGATAATCTGGGAACGCTACAGCTTGCCGAGCGCGGGGTAGCCGTTCGCGCGCCGGAAGATAGTGAGACGGTGAGTATTCGCTTTTCTACCAGCGGGATCGTGCATATTGTTGGCAGGGCACACGGTCGACAAATCAAGAAACTCTGGCAGGAACTGGGCGTTCCACCTTGGTGGCGCGATCGGACGCCGTTGGTGTTCTACAACGATCAACTGATTGCTGCTGTGGGGAGATTCGTCACGCGAGAAGGGCAGGTCAAAGAAAATCAGCCTGTGTGGCACATGGTTTGGGAAAAATAAGCTTGGTGGAAAACGGATGTGGGTCGCGCTGAAATAAAAACGGACAACCTGAGTTGTCCGTTTTGGAAGCATTATTCAGCGTTTGCCGCTAAATGAAAGGATAAGTCCGTCAGGATTCGCTGACGACGACCTTCCCGATTTCAGGATGACTGAAACTGACGATATGGTCGAGGCGCAGTTCGCGCGTTGCACCGGATGCTTCAATCACCAGATATTCGACCTGCTTACGTGAGATCATGTCACTGGCTTTACCGGTCACAACTTCACCATTGCGTAGTTCCAGCGTCAGCGTCAGATTCTGCTGACAGGTGGCTTCCAGGCTGTCGTAATCATCACAGTTGATGGGTTGATATTCATTACTCATTGACATAATCACTCACCAATAAGTTAGCGGCGGCAAAAGCAGCCTGTTCCCTGACGGAGGATGGCAACGCCTCATTCGCGGCAATGCCATCCAGGGTTTTCAAAACACAACCCAGCGAATCGGGTATATAGCCCAGATCGCCACTGGCGATCTCTGCGTATAAGCGACGTACTAATTCACAGTATTCTTGCACTATATCCTCCCTTGAAAGCTTAGCTCGGTAGATATTCATGCATCATCACTCGTTGTGGTGCGCGATGTTGTAAGCCTACGAAGATAAACTCTATTTATCAAACCGACTATAGCATAGGGACTAACAGGATATCAGTAGTCCTTAGAGGCCTAATCTATCGGTTACGTGGTAGATATCACCTTTACTGTGAGGATCGCGCTAACTCAAGTAAACTAGGAGGGAATAAAGACGAGGTCACTGATGGCATTAAAAGCAACGGTTTACAAAGCAGTAATCAATATTGCCGATATGGATCGGAATTTTTTTCACGACGCGAACCTGACGATAGCCCAGCATCCGTCTGAAACCGAACAGCGCATGATGCTGCGGCTTTTAGCATGGATTTGCCATGCTGATGAAAACTTGCGCTTTACCAAAGGGCTCAGCGCAGATGACGAGCCTGAAATCTGGCGACGTAATGATACGATGGAATTGGAATTGTGGATTGAGCTAGGCCTGCCGGATGAAAAGCGGCTGAAGAAAGCCTGTAATCAGTCCCGTTCCGTTGTCTTGTACGCCTACAGCGAGCGTGCGGCACAGGTTTGGTGGAATGCGATATCGAGTAAGGTCTCTGGGTACAAGAATCTGGCGGTCCGTTTTTTAGATGACAATCAGCTGGCTCAGCTTGCCGGATTGGTTCAGCGCACCATGTCATTGCAGGCAACAATACAGGACGGCACGATCTGGTTGTCTGACGATAAGAATAGTCTTGAAATAGCATTTTCTGAGTGGAAAATTCCTCAGACTCAGGGATGATAACAAGTTGGATACATTCCAGCACATTGAGTAAGAACGGGAAAACAGGACAGAGGGACAGAAAAATAATGATGAAAAAACTGGCTATCGGTGTGCTGTTGATTGCGGGGATTTCTGGGTTAATCGGGTGCCATACCCGCTCACAAGTTCAGGAAGAGCCCCTTAAACCAATGGCGCAAAGCTATCGTGGTGTTTTACCTTGTGCGGACTGCGGAGGGATTGATACATCACTGTTTTTGGAAAAAGACGGAACATTTGTTCTGCGCGAACAGTATCAAACGACGCGAAAAGGTGACAACACGTTCGCCTCTTATGGGCAATGGAGACGCACTGCGGATAAGCTGGTGCTGACGGATAGCGCGGGTGGAAAACGTTATTTCCGTCCGGTTGATAACACCCTTGAAATGCTGGATCAGCAAGGCTTGCCTATCAATTCGTCTCTTCCTCGTCAACTGACGGCAACCGAGCAGCCTCTGCCAAATACGCCGATGGTAATGAAGGGAATGTATCGCTATATGGCGGACGTCGCGACCTTCTCTGACTGCGCGACAGGAAAAACCTTTGTGATGGATGATAGCGCGGAGTTGGAAAGACAATATTTTCGCGTGAGAGATAAAGCCGCTGAGCCGGTATTACTTGTTCTCACTGCGCATTTTGCCATTATTCCTTCGATGGAAGAAGGACAGATGGTGAAGGCGGTTGTCCCCAACGGCAGCGATAAAGTACGCATGAAGGCGCGAGCAAACTGCGATACACAGATAGACTGATTCGACGTTTAAAAGAAAAGGCACTGATTTTCAGTGCCTTTTTGCTGTTTATTTGCCCTGTTCTGACCCGCGTTAGAGCATTTTCTTTAGCTGATACAACCAATCCAGCGCCTGACGTGGCGTGAGCGCATCGGGATCGATGGTTTCCAATGCTTCAATCGCTGGTGACGGCCCATCATTGCTCAGCAGCGCTAGCTGCGCGCCATCGATATGGCTTGATGATGCGTTATTCGACAAGGTTTCCAGCTCTTTCAGTTTCTGACGTGCCCGTTTGATCACTTCCTTTGGTACGCCTGCGAGAGCGGCGACGGCAAGACCGTAGCTTTTGCTGGCTGCACCATCCTGAACGCTGTGCATAAAGGCGATGGTATCGCCGTGTTCGCGTGCATCTAAATGGACATTCACCACCCCTTCCATTTTTTCCGGCAGGGTGGTCAGCTCAAAGTAGTGCGTTGCAAACAGCGTCATTGCTTTGATGCGGTTCGCCAGATTCTCGGCGCAGGCCCATGCCAGCGACAAACCATCATAGGTAGAAGTACCGCGACCGATTTCGTCCATCAGTACCAGGCTGTTTTCCGTGGCGTTGTGCAGAATATTCGCCGTTTCCGTCATTTCAACCATGAACGTAGAGCGACCCGATGCTAGATCGTCTGCTGCACCCACGCGAGTGAAAATACGGTCGACGGGGCCAATGACCGCCTGATCCGCTGGAACAAAGCAGCCAATATGCGCCATCAGCACAATCAGCGCTGCCTGACGCATATAGGTACTTTTGCCCCCCATGTTGGGGCCGGTAATGATCAGCATACGACGCTGTGGTGAGAGTGACAGGGGGTTTGAAATAAACGGCTCACGCAGTACCTGCTCGACGACAGGGTGACGTCCACCTGCGATTTTGATGCCGGGTTTGTCACTCAACGTCGGGCAGACATAATTCAGCGTATCGGCGCGTTCCGCCAGATTCGTCAGGACATCCAGCTCGGCTAGTGCTGCCGCACTTTGCTGAAGCTCTGCCAGATGTGGCAGCAGCAGGTCGAACAGCTCATCGTAAAGCGCTTTTTCCAGTGCCAGCGCCTTACCCTTCGAGGTCAGAACCTTGTCTTCGTACTCTTTCAGCTCTGGAATAATATAGCGTTCGGCATTTTTTAGTGTCTGGCGGCGCACATAGTGGATCGGCACCAAATGGCTTTGACCACGGCTAACCTGAATGTAATAGCCGTGCACACCATTGAAGCCGACTTTCAGCGTATCAAGCCCCAGTTTTTCACGTTCGCGAATTTCCAGACGATCCAGATAATCGCTGGCTCCGTCAGCCAACGCACGCCACTCATCCAATTCTGCATGGTAGCCTGGTGCGATGACGCCGCCGTCGCGTACCAGCACGGGAGGGGCTTCGACAACGGCGCGTTCCAGCAAATCACGCAGTTCATCAAATTGGCCAATCAGGCTGACCAAACGGTGAACGGAGTCGGTCTGCAACGGCGCAAGCTGTTCGCGAATATCGGGAAACTGCTGGAAAGCATGGCGCATGCGTGCCAGATCGCGCGGACGTGCTGTGCGTAAAGCGAGCCGTGCCAGAATACGCTCCAGATCGCCGACCTGCCGTAGGTAGGGTTGCAGATCGGGAGTGATCTCCTGCAACGCGCTAATAGCCTGTTGGCGCTGCTTGAGCGCATCAATATCGCGGCTAGGCATGTGAATCCAGCGCTTCAGCATCCGGCTGCCCATGGCTGTCACGGTGCAGTCCAGAACGGCAGCCAGCGTATTTTCTACGCCGCCGGATAGATTCTGCGTCAGTTCAAGGTTACGACGCGTTGCCGCATCCATGATGATGCCATCCTGCTGGCGTTCCATCGTAATGCCGCGAATATGTGGCAGAGAGGTGCGTTGCGTGTCTTTCGCGTATTGCAGCAAACATCCTGCGGCTCGCAGCGCAAGTTTTGCCTGCTCTACGCCAAAGCCGGTTAGGTCGCGGGTGCCAAATTGCAGATTAAGCTGCTGACGTGCGGTGTCGGGTTCAAATTCCCACAGCGGGCGGCGGCGAAGTCCATGACGATTTTCGATCAGATCCATGGACTCAAAGGATTCTGGGTAGAGTAATTCTGCTGGATTGGTGCGCTGTAATTCTGCCGCCATGGTTTCCCAATCGGCGGGCTCACTTACGCGAAAACGTCCAGAGCTGATATCCAGCGTGGCGTAACCGAATCCCCGACCGTCCTGCCAGATTGCTGCCAGCAGGTTATCCTGCTTTTCCTGCAACAGCGCTTCGTCGCTGATGGTTCCCGGCGTGACGATGCGCACGACTTTTCGTTCCACAGGGCCTTTGCTGGTTGCTGGATCGCCGATCTGTTCGCAGATCGCGACGGATTCGCCCATTTGTACCAGTCTGGCAAGGTAGTTCTCCACGGCATGGTGCGGGACGCCAGCCATCGGTATCGGTTCCCCTGCGGAAGCGCCGCGTTTCGTCAGCGAAATATCCAGCAGTTGAGAAGCCCGCTTGGCATCGTCATAGAACAGCTCGTAAAAATCGCCCATACGGTAAAACAGCAGGATTTCCGGATGTTCAGCCTTTAACCTAAAGTACTGCTGCATCATGGGAGTGTGGGCAGTGAAATCCTTGTCGGTAGAATCTTTCATATTGATTTTACTCAGTCTTAACGCTTTTGTTCATTCAGATGATGGCGTAGAGGTCGATGTTAAATCTAGCCGATGGCTCGTCACCTGAGCATTGAAATGGAATGCCAGAAGTATACTGGCTGGCAGATGAAAAACATCACCTGCGAGTGCGCTATCTTATCATCGATGGTTGTTATTTGGCGTCAGAGCGACGTTACCAGACTGAGAAAGAGATGCGTATCCGATTTTTCCACTATTGCTTGAGTACGCGAGGTGGTTCGCAAGTTTGCCCAACGTTGTAATCATCCATAAGGTAAGATTGACGTAGAAAAGTAAGGTATCAGTCTCGGAACTGGTTCAAGGAACTTACTCGTAAAGTGCTTCGCAAGAAGGGAATTGAGCCGAAGGGCTGAAAGTTAGCTGATTAGCAGAACAGATAACCAAGGGAATAGTATTGATGGTTCTCAATGTTCTTTAACGTCAAGGATGCGAAATATGGACAATTACCTAAATAGAAATAGTGTTAATAATCAATATTTTTTGGCTATGGCTCAGGCAGCCTCGTTTGATCTAATAAAGACAGCCAGAATTGTCTCCGCTCGTCATATTAACGATCTCTTTCTTAAAGCAAAATTTGAAGACGAAATTCGACGTTTTTCTAATGGAAATCTGGACATCGTTAGAAATGCCAGTAGCTCATCGGAATGTCAGGTTGCTATTAATAATATCAAGGAAGAATGTGCCAATATTGAAAAACAAGGAACGATGCTTTCTCTTGAGAAAGCCAGGGTATTTATTACCATCAACATGGAGAAAAGAGAGAAGGAATTTGGTTATACAATAAATGCAATTGGTGTGATGGTTGGTGGTGCTCAGGTTGTTTCTGGAATTGGTGTTATCGCCAGCGCGACATCTTTCGTCGGTAAGTTTATTGGTGCTCATATTGTATTAAACGGCGTAAGTTCATCTATGGAAAATTTTTTACATCTTATTGGTCATGATAGTAGCGTCGGATTTATGAAGTCTGGCTATGTACGTACAGCAGAATTCTTGGGGTTTGATAAAAGCTCAGGACTTTTAGCTTATCATTCAGTCGATCTTGTCACTTCATTCTATGGTATCGTAAAATTAACACTAAAACCAGATACTTGGAGGCTTTTTCGATATATTCCCAGCGATTATTATAGAAAAATAAACACGATGAGCAGAGCATCGCTGATGTTGAAGATGATCGGGGCTGGAAATAAGATACGAATAATGTCTGATATATATAAAGATGACTCTCTTTAAGATAATGGGCTGGATTAGCCCGTGTTCTCTTTTTTCTTTAGATAGGAATATGATTTGTATGCTAAATTCATTGGGATAAGGTAATATATGGGTAAAGTGAAGAATATCGTAAATATAAAATGGACCAATATTCCCACTCTATCATTGGAAATATTAAATATGGCATTGATGAAAAATGAAGAGATAAGAATTGCTAATATGAAAAAACCATTGAAAAATGCATTTTTCAGTGAGTGTGTTAATATCGATAAGGTTTCCTCGCTATTACCTCCACGAGAAATTAATTTTTTCATTTTAGTAATATCATCCTGAGTGAAACCATTCTCTAAGAGTTCCTTTTCTGTCTCTTGGTCATTCATGTTCCTGCCCCTTTATTAATTTATATGATTTATATGCCAACTTCATTGGCCCTATGTGATAAACTAAAAAAATAGAAAGCATCATGACAAAAAAGTAAACAAAGAATTCAATTAAATCAGCTCGTGTGTTAAAAATAAAATTAATGGTAAATGCAGCTATTATAATAACAAACAAAAAGCACCCGTTATAAAACCGTGTTCGTAATGTATGAATCAGTCTCTGTAGCGTTTCTTCACTATCCTCACCACGAGAGATTATTTTTCTCATGAAGTTAATATCATTCTGTGTGAAACCATTCTCTAAGAGTTCTTTCTCTATCTCTTGGTCATTCATGGTTTTTTTCTCCTAACTTTTATTATATTTTATAGGGTGTAGCAATGTGTTAACACTATCACCCATCAATTATGTATTAGTAAGCTGAATCAGTCCATAAGAGGAAAGAACTGGTTCTTGCTACCACATGCTCCCATTCGATTGATGCAAACTTGAACGAAATGCTTTCCTGTGGCTGGGTTTCATTATGTGTTAATGAGTTAGGATAGAAAAACTGAATGTCATTGATAATGGCGTCTCTTAGCACCATTTTAAAATAGAGTTCGTTGCCACCCGCTTGAGAGGTTCTGTAAAACAGGAATTCACAGGTTAGTTTTTCGTTATCACCTAATGCCTGTGCCAGAAGAGGCGTTGCCTTATCTATCGGTTTTCTGATTTCCACAGGGTTGAGGGAAACATTATCCTGCCGAGTTATTCTATTCATTAACTCATAAACAAAAATTTCATCTTCATGGGAAGTCTGATATTTATTGCCAATCGAGTCTGCACTTGAACAGCCCGCAGAGATGAGACCTTGCTTGGTGCCAGTGAGTTTCAAATAGATCAAATTTGCCATTATTTACTCCTTAATGTTGTCCATAATCCTGCCCCATAAATCCTTTTTCCTTATGGGAGGATAATTTCTGCATTTTTTAATCAATGAGTCAATAGCGGTTATCGTGCGATGTATAACACTAACCATGCTTGATTCTCGTGGTAATTAGTATGCTAATTTTTTTAATAAAGCTAATGCTAATGAGAGGGGGCTGGGTTGTGACTATACAAGTTTTTATATTGATTTTAATGAGTTTTTGGCTGATTTATCAGGTCGGAATAGATAAGTGGGGTCAGTTCTCCACAGTAGTCTGGGAGCGCGAGGCCACTCGTAATTTTTCTAAAGTATGGCGTGGTGGCCTCGCGTTTATTCCTTATTCTGCGCTTGCTTCAATATTCTGAACTTTCCGCCAGCTGGGAAGGTTTTTCAGCCGCTGTGAATAGCGTTGAATATTAGGAAAACGTTCAGCAGGAACGAGCCGTTCTATAACGGTATGAATAACGAAACCCAGCATAATATCTGCGCCAGTTAATGTATCCCCCACGATAAATTCTCTCGAAGACAGCGTGTCATCTAAAAACGAAAAGACTTTATCGAATTCGTTGTCAGCGTAACCCTCAAGGAAATTCAGTGTGGTACCGGTATTCTTTTCAAACTCGCCAAAAATCTTTAGTAAAACCGGTAACATGGCGGAGCTTTCTGCAAAGTGTACCCACTGAAGATAATCAATGTATTCGGCTGTGTTTGCATCTGGGGCTAAGTGTTGTGCGTAACGATTGATCAGGTATTCAACAATCGCCCCAGATTCTGCGATGATTTTTCCATCCTCTTCAATTAATGGTGATTTACCTAAAGGATGTATCGCTTTCAGTGATGCTGGGGCCAGATGCGTTTTTTCATCTCGCTGATATCTGACAAGTTCATAAGGTATTCCGGCTTCTTCAAGCAGCCAGAGGATACGAACAGAACGTGAATCGTTAAGATGGTGTAATTTTAGTCCCATACAACTCTTCCTTAAATTCTGATGGTTTGAGCTAATCGCTAGGATGTTGTTCCCACTACGTGTAGTAGATTCCACGTTAATACACGTAGAGTAGCGATTCCGATGGCTCGCGGCCAACAAGGCTATTTTTGTAGGGGTATAAATATTTTTATGAGGTAGGTGTGCCTATCGACGGTGGATAGGAGCACGACCCATGCTCACCGCACGACACACATCGGCTGGCCTGATACGGGGTCGGCGTGGATCTCTGCATCAATGCTGAACACCTGTTGTAGTAATTCAGGCTTCATGACCTCGTGCGGTGACCCCTGCGCCATTACGCGCCCACCCGCCAGCATCACCAAATGATCGCAGTAGCGGCTGGCCTGGTTCAGATCGTGCAGGACAGTCACCACCGTTTTTTCAGCCTGATTCAGTTCGCGCAGCAGCTTCATCAGCTCCACTTGATGATTGATATCGAGGTAAGTCGTCGGTTCGTCGAGCAGCACAACGGGGGTATCCTGCGCCAGCAGCATCGCCAGAAATGCCCGCTGACGTTGCCCACCGGACAAATCGGTCAAGCGTTTGTCGGCGAGGTCGACGATGTGCGTTTTCTCCATCGCGAGCTGCACGCGCTGGCGATCGTCCTGTGATAACCGTCCCCACAGCGATAGCCAAGGGCTGCGTCCGTAGGCCACCATATCACGCACGGTAATCCCTTCTGGCGTCAAATGATGCTGTGGCAACAGCGCCAGATGACGTGAAAGTTGTCGTGCAGAGAAAGTAGATAGCGGTTTGCCGTTGAGCTGAATAGCACCGGACTCTGGAGTAAGCAGCTTGGCGAAACACTTCAGCAGCGTTGATTTTCCACAGCCGTTAGGGCCGAGCAGGGCGGTAATTTTTCCCGCAGGCAGTGAAAGCGATAGGCCGTCAAGAATCCGCTTTTCGCCATAACCTGCCGTCAGGTTTTGTGTTGTTAGTTCCATTTAGCGCATTCTCACGAGAAGCCAGAAAAACCAGGGCGCACCGATAATAGCAGTGAGCACTCCTGCGGGTAATTCCATTGGTGGGTTCAGTGTACGTGCCAGCAGATCGGCAAGTAATAGCACTAGTGCACCAGCAACGGCAGAAGCAGGAAGAAGCCAGCGATGCCGTCCTCCGACAAGGTGACGAATCAGATGCGGCACAACGAGGCTGATAAAGCCGATAGGCCCGCAGACGGCAACGCTGGTTGCAGCGAGTGCCACGGCGAGCGCCAATCCCCAGAACTGAATGCGTCCGATGTTGACGCCGAGTGTACTGGCGCGATCGTCGCCCAGCGCCAATAAATCCAGATCGCGGCAAAAACGCAGGCTGAGCGGAATTAGTACGCAGAGGACAGGCAGCGCGACCAAGACGAATGACCAGTCACGTCCCCATAGGCTTCCCGTCAGCCACAACAACGCATTGTTGACATCTTGCGGTCGGGAGAGGATCAGGTAATCAGTGATGCTTGCCCAGGTGGCTGATAGCGCTATCCCGATGAGTGCCAGACGCATTGGGGACGACGTTCCCGCGATAAGTCGCAGTAGCAGCAGCCCGGTGATGCCGCCGATGAATGCAAGGAGCGGCAACCAGATTACGGGTAATGAAGGCATCAGCATGAGTGCGCTGACGGTTGCCAAACTCGCCGCGTGGTTTACGCCGAGAATATCCGGCGAGGCAAGTGGGTTACGTATAATCCCCTGAACCAATACGCCAGAAATCGCCAGCGCAGCGCCGACGAACAGTGCCAGTAGAACGCGGGGCAAGCGGTATTGCGTCAGTACGTAATGATGTTCGTTGGCGTTGTGCCAACCGCTCATCAACGCCGACCACGGTAGCGGAATCGCTCCCATACGCAGCGACAGAACGCTGGTGATGAGTAACAGCAGTGTAATCGAGATGAACACAGTGACGGGGCGCATTATCCTCGTCTCCTTGCGAGCCAGACGAAACAGGGAGCACCGATCAGTGCCAATACCGCTCCGGCAGGTAGTTCGCCCGGCCAGGCCAACGCGCGGGCAAGCAGATCGGCTAGTAACATAAACGTCGCCCCCATCAGCATACTCATCGGGAGCATCTTTCTTTGGTCGTAACCTGCCCAGAAACGTGCCAGGTGCGGTATTAACAGACCGATAAACGCTACCGGTCCCGCCACGCTCACGCAGGCACCCACTAGTATCAGCACTGCCAGATTCAAGATCAGGCGCAGGCGACCCAAGTTGACGCCCAGCGTATGGGCGCTTACGTCACCGATATTCAACAGATTTAGCTGGTTTGCCATTAGCAGGACAACCGGAGTGACGATGATGACAAAGGGGAAAAGCTGCCAGAACTCCACCCAACGTGCGTGTGATACGCCACCCGCCAGCCAGTAAAAAATGCCATAGGCGTGATCTTCCGCCAGCAGCAACGTGATGCGAGTTAAGGCCATACACAGGGCCGAAAGCGCGACACCCGCCAGAATAAGGCGATTACGATCGAGTGTTTGGCGCCAGCCGCCTCCCGCAGCCATCACGATAAGCCAGCACAGGCCACCGCCGCAGGCGGCAACAAAGGCAATAGGGTAGCCAGAGAGTGAAGACGTGAAGGCGCTGGTTAGTGCCATCGCCAGCGCTGCGCCACTGTTGATGCCGAGCAGAGAAGGAGAAGCCAGCGGATTATGGGTCAAGGTTTGAAGCAAAGCGCCGGACAGGGCCAGACTGGCGCCGATCAGTATGGCAACCAGACTGCGTGGCAGGCGCAGGTTGAGCACCAGTGCTTCCGGTAGCGAAGACGGCGATCCCGTTATCAGCGCTTTGATGGCACCCAACGCGGGGATGGGGATTGCCGAATAACAGAACAAGCTGAGCCAGAATACGCCCAACAGCACCGTTATTGGTAACCCCCAACGCCAGAACGGATGGAAATTTTTCCTCATTGCTCGCTGCTGATGCTAACGGGTTGATGTTTAAAAATCTTCACCGTATCGCTGCCGATGCGTTCCGCTGCAAAGATACCGCGCATCCGCGCCCAGGCATTACTGTCTACGGCGGCAATCTGCTGTTTTTGCTGTGCTTCCAGCATGTTCCAGAGCGCATCCTGCTGCCAGCGTTTCACAATACTTTCTTCACGGTAGTGCGTCACAATCAGCCACTGTGGATTAATCGCCAACAGCTGTTCCAGATTGATGGAGGCCATGGGCGCATTGTTGATGGGCTTCGGCACGCTCAGGCCTAGAGCAACCAGCACGCTACCGGTGTAGGCCTCGTTGGAGTACAGGTTAAACTGCTGTTCGCGCGAGGTGCCGAAGGCGACGCTTGTCCCCTTGGGAAGCTGGGCTGCATAGGCTTTCATTGTCTCACGATGCTGGGTAAGACGAGCCTGCATCTCGTTGTCTTTCCCCAACACTTTGCCGATGATCTCCGCCGAATGCAGGTTTTCTTCATAAGTTTCGTTGCGTGATTTCAGCAGCAGTACCGGAGCGATAGCCTTCAGCGCCGTGTAAATACCGCTATGGCGACTACTGTCGGCGATAATCAAATCAGGTTTCAGGGCGCTGATGGCTTCCAGGCTCGGCTGCGCGCGCGTTCCCACGGAGTGCCACGGTTTAAGGTGTTCACGGACTTCCGCCAGGATCCGGTCTGGATCGTTGTCATCGGCGATGCCGACTGGGCTGACGTCTATCGCGGCCAGCGCATCAGCAAAAGAGAGCTCCAGTACCACAATGCGCTGAGGCGGCGTGTCGAGCGTAAAGGAACCCTGTTCATCCTGCACGGTTACGGCGTTGGCGCGACCTAATCCGAAGAGGCAAAGCGTTGCAATCAGGGCAACGCGAATCAGAGCAAACATAGCGTAACTCCATAATAGTTAAGCTGAGTTTTTACCCAGCGAAGGGAAAGATAGGGGCGTCGTCCCCTGAATGTAGAAAACACGGGGTAGCCTGCTCAACTGTTTTTATTCGTGAGGGATTGTTCGCACCAGTATGGCTCTGATAGCAATATGAGCGCCAAACCAACAGAGAAAAAGGAGGGAAATCAGACATAAAAACAGCTAACGGTGGCCAAAAAACAGTAATAAGGTGCCATGTTAATATGATAATGGTTTTCATTACAATTAAATCATCGGGTGAAACCGTCACGACAAAAGAAGCGTAAGGCAACATTCTGTTTTTGAAGAGAATAAATGTGTCATCGCTGTGTGGCAGTGCTCCTGTAGCAAGTGGTTGTCAGCAGATTAAAATCATAATTATTTAGGATATCCATACATTGCGGGGAAGGGTTATGTGCTATGTTGGATTTCTCGTGATGATTATACGTCGCCCTCCCTATGAGCAAAAACCTGTTAGCCTATTTTCAAACGCTCTATTTTAAGAAAGGTTTTTTCTTATTATCCCTCTGCCTATTTTTTATTCTGATTTCGCTTTTTGCGTTGACGCTTGTGGTTTATTCAACCATCACGATGCGGGAATTTGAAGACAATGTGGATAACTTCTCTAATGCGACGCTGAAACACGCTGAAGAAATCATGGGGCAAGCGACGTCGGTATTGGATTTGTTGGAAAACAATTTCGCAGCCTATTGTGACAACTCGCATTTAGATCTATTGAGAAAAACGACTTACGACAATGATTATATTCAGGACATCGCCTATTTTGATGGTAACTATGTCAGTTGTTCTGCCATGCTGGGTGATGTCAATGCGTCTTTTCTTGCTGCGTCGAATTTCTCTTACAAAGGTAAGTATCATCTCTGGTTTAAAGTTGGGAGCCTGCTGAACAAGAAAAAGGGGATGGTTTATATTGGATCAGCGCGCCATTTTGTTGTGCTCAACCCACGTTCATTTTTGGATGTCCCTTCCTACAGCTACAATATCAAATACGCCCTATTAGAGAAAAATAAACAAGAGGTGCGGGTTATTCTTTCTGGCTCGATGAGTGATGACGTTTTTTCCCGCCTGAGAACGGGAGGAAATCGAGCCGATAGATTTTATATTGGTAATAATTATTATGTCACGAAGGTGTTACCGGGCAGCGATTTGGCGTTGGCGGTGAGTGCGGTTAAGCCGATCGATTCGCTGCTTTATATCCGGCAATTTTTCTATTCACTGCCTGTCTTTCTGCTACTTTCCCTGCTGCTGTCCACAATTATTTCCAGAAAGTCGCTGGCGATTCAGAGACCGAGTTATGTTTTTAATCAGGCTCTGAGACAAAAAGAGTTTGAATTACATTATCAGCCGATTATTGAACTGAATACGGCTCAGGTTGTGGGGTGTGAAGCGCTAATACGATGGCGTCATTCTGACGGCCGCTTAGTTATGCCGGACTCTTTTATACCAATGCTTCGTCAAGTGGGATTGATGAAAGCACTGACGTTATACGTCATCGATCAAGCGTTACAAACGGCTTGCATACTAAAGAAAAGTGATCCCGAGATGTTTGTTTCCATCAATCTTGAAGCGGCAGAATTCGAAGATATTTCCATTTTCAATTATCTCGTGGAGCACATTGCTGCACACGATCTTGAAGGGGCGAATATTAATGTCGAGCTAACCGAATCATCAATGATCGAACCACAAAAAGCCGGGCTTATGGTGGAACTGTATCAGCAGAAAGGTATTGACGTTGCCATTGATGATTTTGGTACTGGATATGCCGGGCTGTCATATCTTGAACGGGTCAAAGCCAATACGCTTAAAATTGATAAATCTTTTGTCGGGCATATTAATAACCATTCACCCACGGATATCGTTCTGTCCCATATCGTCAGCATGGCGCATTGCCTTAACCAGCAAATTGTTGCGGAAGGCGTCGAGACTCCTATTCAGGAAGCTTACCTAAAAAGCCTCGGCGTAGCCTATGCGCAGGGGTGGCTGTATTCCAAAGCACTAACGCAAGAGGCGTTAATTGCGTTTTTGGCGGCAACGCGAGAAACCACGTCTGACGGGCAGTAAAGCCACGATAAACGCTGCTTCACTATCAAAAATGTGCATAAAAGGGTAAAATATCGAAAATATGGTAGTTACCTAATGATATTTATTACTTTTTTATTATGAATTTTTCAGGAGTTTATCATGCAACAGTTGCCTCATTGTCCAAAATGCAGTTCTGAATACACCTGGCAAGAGGGTGAAATGCTCAATTGCCCTGAATGCGGAAATGAGTGGTCGGCGGCGGGTGATGCGGCGGCGCAGGATGACGTTTTAGTGGTAAAGGATGCCAACGGCAACCTGTTGGCTGATGGTGATACGGTAACGGTCATTAAAGACCTGAAAGTAAAAGGCAGCTCGACGCCGCTGAAAATCGGCACCCGTGTGAAAGGGATTCGTCTGGTAGAAGGCGATCACAACATTGATTGTAAAATCGACGGTTTTGGCCCGATGAAGCTGAAATCCGAGTTTGTGAAGAAAAACTGATTTAGGTGTGATGGCGTGCGCCGCTCTTCCATTCGGTCGGCGCGCGGCACTTTTTCACTTCAGGCTGGTTTTTTCACATCAGACAATCCTTTACCATAGCTGATATTGATTTCTTACCTGGCTATACGGATATCTGATGCGTCATTTGGTTCGTTTTCTCCCTCTGCTCGTTTTGCTCTCTGCTTGTAGCAGTCAGCCAGCTCCTCCTCCCGCAGAAGTGCCTTCGGGTAATCCTTTCAAAGGCGGCTTCTTGCTTGAACCCGCACACAATGTTCACCCGCTAGGCGGTGATTTTGCGACTAATGCGGCCACCGCGCGGTTTGTCGATAAAATGGTACTGGAGCATGGGTTTAACCGTCAGCAATTGCATGATGTGCTGGTACAGGCAAAAAGTCTGGACTGGGTGATTCGCCTGATGGATAAACAAGCCCCGACATCGCGCCCGCCTTCAGGGCCGAACGGCGCCTGGAATCGCTATCGTAATCAGTTTATTACGCCAGATAACGTGCAGAATGGCGTAGCGTTCTGGAATCAATATCAGGATGCGTTACAGCGTGCTCAGGACATTTACGGTGTTCCTCCTGAGATCATCGTCGGTATTATTGGCGTAGAAACCCGCTGGGGCAGAGTGATGGGGAAAACGCGCATCATTGATGCGTTGGCAACGCTGGCGTTTGATTACCCACGACGTGCCGACTACTTTGCGGGCGAGTTGGAAACGTTCCTGCTGATGGCGCGTAAAGAAGGCAATGATCCACTCAGCCTGCGCGGCTCTTACGCCGGTGCGATGGGTTATGGACAGTTTATGCCTTCATCCTTCAAGAACTACGCTGTGGATTTCGACGGCAATGGGCATACCAACCTGTGGGATCCGGTGGACGCAATTGGTAGCGTTGCCAATTATTTCAAAGCGCACGGGTGGGTGAAGGGCGCGCCTGTCGCGGTACAGGCAAACGGTCAGGCGCCGCTGCTCGCGAATGGTTTTAATACTCGCTACTCGCTTACTGAACTTCAGGCCGCAGGGTTGATGCCACAGCATTCGCTAGCGGGATACAGTGAAGCCAGCCTGCTGCGGTTGGATATCGGCACGGGGTATCAGTACTGGTACGGCTTGCCGAACTTCTACGCCATCACGCGCTACAACCACAGCACGCACTATGCGATGGCCGTATGGCAGCTCGGCGAAGCGGTAGGCCGCGCACGTCAAGGTCAGAGCTACTAAGATATCTGCTGTTTGGTGTTGGTAGCCCCATTTGCCGGGTCTGTCTCTTACATAATGCAGGGGCGTAAGTGGGGGTTGGCCGTTATCCGGCATAAGAAATTATGCAGCGGTAAGCGTGACCGCCGAGTGAGCGGCATGGATGCCGCGAAAGCCAGTGCCGCGTCGGGAACGCGTCACTGGTGGCTCGATTAGCGGTCATGAACACCGATGGCATCGCGCAGCGACATAATTTAGCCGGAAGCCAGGGTTCGCAGGGCGGCGGCGATTGAGCGCCCTGCGTCGGGCGCGTGCTACGAGGTAGCATGAGAATAGCGATATTGTTGCGCACGAAACGGTCTCTGAGCCTGCATAAATATGTGACTCCGAGAATCCCAATCTTCCCTCTACCTCCAATTTTCCTTGAACCAGCCTCAATACAATCCGCATAGACACCCGCAGCCGTCTCATTGGAATATTCATGCGTAGGGATCTTCCTATAGCGTTGCAAACCGAGGCAATAAATGACGACGATGATGGTGGTGTTCCTGCTGGCTGGCGTGGTGAAAGGTGTAATTGGCCTGGGATTACCGACGATCGCCATGGGGCTGTTAACGCTGGTGATGCCCGCAGCCAGCGCGGCAGGGTTGCTGATTGTGCCTTCCCTGGTGACCAATATCTGGCAGCTTGTCTGTGGCCCTGCCTTTCTTAGCCTGATTAAGCGGTTCTGGACGCTATTTGCCGGAATCATTATTGGGACGTTCTGGAATGTATTGCCTGCGCTCACCTCGTCGTCTTCATGGACGAGCGCGGCGCTCGGCGGCATTTTGGTGGTTTATGGCCTGTGGGGCATCGTGGCGACGACTTTGCCGCAGCCAGGCCGTCATGAAATATGGCTGTCGCCGCTGGTAGGCTACATCACCGGGGCGATCACGGCGGCAACGGGGGTCTTTGTGATTCCCGCTGTGCCTTATCTGCAATGCCTGCGGCTCAATAAAAACGATCTGGTACAGGCATTGGGGCTGGCGTTTACTGTCTCCACGCTGGGGCTGGCGTTGCAGCTCATGCGGGGGATCGGGCTACAGGGTATCGACCTCTGGCAGTCCGTGCTGGCGCTCATTCCCGCGCTACTGGGTATGATGATAGGGCAACGCCTGCGCCACGCGATTAGTGAGCAGGTTTTCCGGCGCTGCTTTTTTAGCGGGCTGATTGTGCTGGGCGGATACATGGCGCTACGCGGGCTGGCTTAATCCGCATGATCTCCGGTAATAAACGTCACGAAATCCTGAACATAGCCGGGCAGGGTGGAAAACTGTCGGGCGCAGATAACCAGATTGCGCGTCGCCCAGTCATCTGACAGCGGGATGGTATGAATATCTAGCCGTTCCATCATGCGCTGTGCCGCATGTCGAGGAAGAATGCCAATACCGATACCGCTGTGAATCACCTGAGTGACAGCATCGAAGCTGGCCAGGCGCACACGGTAGTTCAGTCGTTTTCCCTGTTTTCTTGCATGGTCATCGATGTGTTCCTGCAGCGCGGCACCTTCACTGAGTCCGACAAACTCGGCGTCGGTAATATCTGAAAAGCTGAGCCGCTTCTCCCCAAACCATGTGCTATTTTTCGGAACCACAACCACCAGCTGATCCTGGCGGAACGGACGAGTTTCCAGTCCGTCAAGCGTCACGGAGTCGGCCACAATGCCGAGATCGGCGGTTTGGTTGCGGATCGCATCGACGATATCACGGCTGAGTTTTTCATTCACCGCAACGGATATTTGCGGACAGACTACCAGATAGCGGCCCAGCAGAGCGGGTAAATATTCATTCAGCGCCGCCGAGTTGCACAATAGTGGAATATGGCCGCGTAGTCCTTTGCCGTATTGGTGTAATTCGCTGCGCATATGTTCTACCTGACGCAGGATAATGTGGGCATGGTGCGCGAGCGAAAATCCCGCGTCAGTGAGTGAAACGCCCGCCTTTGATCGCAGCAGCAGCGCGACGCCCAATTCATCTTCCATACCCCGAATTCGCTCACTGGCGGCCTGCACGGTGAGACTGGACGCCGAAGCACCCGCGGTAATACTGCCTGCTTTCTGAATATTGAGAAACAGCCGGAGATCGGTTAAATCGAATCGCATAGGGGAATCTGTCTCGGGTGAGCCGATACCCACTATTATGGTCGTGAGTCAGGGCGACGGCAATCGTCCGCCCTGAGACTTATTGAAACTCCACCCTATTTCTTCCTTTTTCTTTGGCCTGATAGAGTGTCACATCCGCTGCGCCATAGAGCGCATCGAAACTGGTGTTTTGCGGTGCCCAACTGACGCCAAAGCTGGCGGTAACGCGCTGCTGTGGCAGTACGCTGAGCGGCATCCTGTTGAGATCGTGATGAAGGCGGTTGGCGATCGAGACGGCTTGCATGAGCGTATGTCCTTCCAGCAAGATGGTGAACTCTTCGCCACCGACGCGGCCAATGCTGCTTGTAGTATTCAGGATGTGCTGCACGCGTGACACCAGATCGCAGATCACGGCATCACCGGTAGGGTGGCCATAGGTATCATTCACCTGTTTGAAGTGATCGATATCCAACACGATGAGCGCAGCCTGATTGCGTTCCAGCGCGTGGTTTATGCGTTCAATAATCGCGCCGCGGTTATACACGCTAGTCAGCGGATCGTGGCTGGCTTTGTACTCCAATTCGACTGCCAACTGATTAAGCTGCGCATTCAGACGGTTCAGTTCCTTCTCTGCTCGGTCACTGCGTGAAATCAGGCGGTGCGATTCTCGCACCAATCGCTGGTAGTGATCGGTGAGTGCCAGCAGCGTGTCGCGATAGACTTCCGCTGGTCTTTCCTGCTGATTAGCGATGTTGCGCGCGGCGAGCAGAATGTCGTATTCCGGTGTAAACAATTCAATTGTGCTCATGGTTATCACTCAAAATCGTGCTGTGAAAGGTCAGGGCAGGAAAATCGATGTGGAGTTCTTCACCAAATTCTTCCGCAATGTCATCGTCTTTGTCGTAATACCAATACAGCGCAATAGAAAGTGCCTGTTCAGCGGCCTGATTAAGCAGATTGAACAAACTAAACAGCATCTTGGTGCTGGAGCTGTTGAAGTAGATCAGGGAGACGTGTATCTCGATGTTTGGCAGTGTCTCATCCGGTGGCATTGTTTCTGCATCGATCGTTAACGCGTGCAGATACGACTCAATCTCAGTGAGCAGTGGGCGATAAAACGCCGCGGCATTCTCAGGATAAGATTCGCCGGAAAGATAAAGACGGTGTGTGTCAAAGTGAAAATCAACTGCCGGGGTACAGGATGTCCCCGAAATATGGAGGTTGCTTATGGTCGTTATATTTTTCATGTCAAATGATTGCCTTCAGATAAAACGTAGATAGCCCCGTTGATGCGTCGGCCCGAAACGTAAACTGGAGTGGCTCACTGGCATCACGTGCGACGGTCAACAGCCCCATATCCGCGCCTTTGCTTGATGACGGGGTTTCATCACGCAGAGAGACCTTATAGGCGAGTCGGATTTCATCAAGCGTCATACCGCGCAGCGGTTCAAGGCGTTCCCGCAGCTTCTCGACATCGTCGGGGCGTACGGGATTAGCGCACAACAGGAAGTATTTCCCATTTTCATAACCCAGACACACGGAACCATGACGAACCTCGGCGGGGCTCTCAAGAGCGGTCAACTGTGCGGCAGAATAGCGAGTGATGTTCTGTACCATTTCCACGAACGTGGAGAACAGTCGGCGACGAATACCGGCGGGAAGCTGCTTTTTTTCCAACTGTAACCGCATGGTTTCAGCCAGTGAACTGATGATGTTTTGTGAAAAATACCCCACGTAATACAGCGTGATGTCATGCTGATGTGAGGGCGAAAAAAACTCGGTGTATTTGATGTTTGGCATCATGCTGCCTACCTGATTAAACAAAAGTCGAACAATGTCGGAAGCCCCAAAATGTTAAATCGTCTCGTCGGGTCTGATCGCCCTGGTAGATTTTGTGTGCTGACAGAAGCTGGTTAGCCAGATCACGCATTGGTTGGTGTTGATAGTGTTGGAGATGTTCTTGTAGTCGACGTTTACCAAACATAATTCTGCGTTCTCCGCCAATTTGATCCGTCAATCCATCCGTGGTGATGAAAAACATGTCGTTGTCATGCAGCGGTAATTCATAGCTCGACCACTGATAGTCATAAGGCGTTTCGGTATAACCGATACCCATACGATCACATTGGAGTGGCGTCAGCTGTCCGGTGTGGCGTTGCATCATGAAGGCTGGCATCCGCGCGCCGGAAAATGTCAGCGTGTTGCGCGTCATATCGCAGAACACCAACATTGCATCGCAGCCGTCATTAGAGGTGGAAAGCTGGCGTGATTCGCCGCGCTGCCCCAACGTATCTTTGATATGGCGGTTGATCGCTTGTAATAACTGTGCTGGCAGCATCGGGCCGTGCTGCGTGAGTGCCTGTTCCAGTGCGGAAGAGAAAATCAGCGTCATAAATGCGCCGGGTACACCGTGCCCGGTACAGTCCGCGACGGCAGCCAGCCAGCCGTTTTGATAGGTTTTAAAAGCATAACAGTCGCCACCGACACAGTCTCGTGGCTCCCAGGCTAAGCACCAGTCGGCCAGTGTGCGAGACATCGCCTGCGTTGACGTCGTCAGCATCGCGGCCTGAATCACGCTGGCATATTCGATGCTCTGCATAATTTGCTGATGTTGACGCAGGTGCATATCGGATACGGCCTTGATCAGATCGATACCGAGTCCGATACCGATATAGCGCCCGTTCTCGGTGATCATAAAGCCATCTGTCAGCGATTTATCACCAGTGATCACCGTTTGATCGGCGACATCGTTCAATGACGCCAGCGCATCAACGATCAGCGGGTTTTTATCCATAAACGCGATGCAGCTCTTTTTATCATACAGTTCGCGATAAAAAGGCCGGGACATCTGCGAGAGAAAAATATGGCGGTTGATTAAGCCGAAAGGGCGTCCATCCTCAACGACAGGCAAGCTGACCCATTCTTTATTTTTACTGAATAACTGCAATACGGTGGCATTGTCGGTGTTGGGAGAAACGTCCGGCAAAGGAATGCAAAGATCTCGCGCCACCGGAGTACCCCGGAGGAGTGGTTGGGCGCAAGGAGCGGGCATGGAGATCATGGTTAATCTTTGGGCGGATTTGTCTTTAAGTAAAAATACCTGCCCTTGATGACCAAATGATGACAATTCCCGTCATACTTCAAGCCGTAGGTGCGTTGGCAATACTCGGCTCATCTCTGAGCCTCGCCCTGAAGGGCCGCCGCAAGCGGCGTTCAAATCGACTTAGCTGATTTGTCCTTACTCACCCCAGTCACTTACTTGTGTAAGCTCCTGGGGATTAATGAACCTCATAAATGAGGTTCCCCCTTCGGGCTGGCGCTAGCGCTGTTCAAATCGGTTTAAAACCGATTTGTCGTGCGATTGCCGCTTGCCTACAACTCGAATGATCTAGGGAAGGCACCCGCTTTTGGTAAGGTTATTGCGCGCCCAGTACGTTGGCCATGATCTGATTTTGCCAGTCGAAATAGGGATTAAAGGTCAGGCGCACATGGGTTTTGCCATTCTCGATATATCCCCAGTCGGAATACCACAGCGTGCTGCGATCCGCGCAGGCCGTCAGGTCGCTATTGGTTTGTCCATTGGCGCAAATAACGATCGCGCCCGTTTTGCCGTATTCCTTATTCTCTGGTGAAAACAGGAGCGACATATGCGAAAACTGGCTGATACGCCATTCAGGTAGTGAGCCGGTACGCACCAAAACGCGCGAGGAATGCACACCCGCAGGGCGATCGCCATACCAGATCAGGCGGCTGCGTGGGTTGGTAAACTGCGTATCGAACGTATTGACAATATAGGTCGTATCGACGACGGAATCGTGCTCCGCCAGTACGATTAACACCGGTTTGTCATAAGGTTTTTTGGCCAACTGCGAACGAACTCCGCTGCTGGAATAATAATATTGGGCGAAACCGTTGGTCGGCACTCGCATATAGCGGGTCGCCAACTGCTCAGGATAGCCGGGGCGCGGTGACATCAGCCAATCGGTAAATACGGACAGCAGAGGTGTCATGAAATCGTATTTTTCGTTGGACTTAATCGCGGGTGAGAACAGCACCAACCCTTTAATTTCGGGGTGTTGTGAGGCGTATTCCAGGACCAGATTACCGCCAGTCGAAAAGCCGCCCAGATAGACTTCATCGACTTCTTTACTGAGGATGGCTATCTGCTCGGCGACCACTTTGCGCCAGTCATCAACGGTGACGTGCAACAGATCGGATGGTCGAGTGCCGTGCCCCGGCAGCAAAA
Organism: Pectobacterium zantedeschiae; assembly: GCF_004137795.1. Classification (GTDB taxonomy): domain Bacteria; phylum Pseudomonadota; class Gammaproteobacteria; order Enterobacterales; family Enterobacteriaceae; genus Pectobacterium; species Pectobacterium zantedeschiae. The sequence continues at coordinate 2,401,345 of NZ_NWTM01000001.1, read as the reverse complement.
CGGTTCTGACCAGAAAGCCTTGTTTGACCAATTGCGGTGTGATGTCAATGAACGAACCCGGTGAGTCTCCCAGTCCATGAACCAGCAAAATTGCTTTATGCGGTTGACCCGCAGGACGGGTTTCACTGGGCGTGTTCCAGCGTAATTCCAGCTGTTTATCCGTGGTTTGGAAGGCGCGATGCTGCGCTACCCAGCGTGTGGTGTCTTGCTGGTAACGTTCGAATGACGTTTGCCCTAATGGTGTGATGTCGCGTGGATTGCTATTGCACCCCACGATAAAAAGTACGCCGATGATGGCGAATAAACCAGTCATCACCCGTTTCCAGACTGTCCACGAAACGAACCGGAATACGTCTATTGTCATTAATGCTCCTTGCCTGCTGGCAATATCAACCTGATCGGTAACGGGATATGGCGTTTCGACAACACTATATCTGAAATTATTTGGCAAGCATGGCGCTCAACGTGCTGGCGTGGTGGGGCTTCATGTTATACTTCAGACAAATTGGGCGTTTTTTCTGTCTTTTGGTCAGGCCAATATTGCGATGGCCGATGTTGAATAAAGGGATGGCGGTATGCGTTTATATCAGCAGATTGGTGACAATCTTCGCGTGGAAATTCTGAAGGGAAACTATCAGATTGGAGACCGCTTGCCTCCCGAGCGTGATATTGCTGAAACCTACAACGTCAGCCGCAGCGTGGTGCGTGAAGCCTTAATCATGCTGGAACTGGAAAAGTTGATTGAGGTGCGTAAAGGTTCTGGTGTCTACGTTATGCAACTCCCTAGCGCACAGGGAAAAGATAGCGCGGTGGAGAGCGACTATGGCCCTTTTGAGCTGATGCAGGCGCGTCAATTGCTGGAAGGTGAAGTCGCTGCATTTGCCGCAATGCAGGCGACCAAGAGCGACATTGTGAAGATGCGACAAGCCATTGAACAAGAAAGGGCGTCTCTTGAGAACGGTAGCGTGGATGAAAGCGCTGATGAACAATTCCATTGCCTGCTGGCGCAGTCTACCCAAAATAGCGTCTTAGCGAATATGGTGTATGAGGTTTGGCAGGCGCGTAAGCGCAGTCCTATGTGGCAGGGAATTCACTCTCATACCGATGATTTTAGCTATCAGCGCCAGTGGTTAGACGATCATGAACAGATCCTGCGTGCCGTATCTCGTCGTGATGTGAACATGGCACGTCAGGCGATGTGGCAGCATCTTGAGAACGTAAAAATTAAACTGTTGGAAATCTCGAATGTGGATGACCCCGCGTTCGATGGCTACCTGTTCGAATCCGTCCCTTCCCGTCTGGAATCCTGATATCCCAGCTATTTCCTTTCCTGAGTTAACGTTCTCTCCGGCACTATATTGGTGTGCGATTGGTGTGCGGAGGGGAAATATATCAGACCAAATTTGTCATCATTGACTTATTTTCCATTTACACAGCCTTTTTATGCATGGTGTTAGTCCAAATAACGGTTTTTTTGTGTAATTGGTCAATCAATTTGTGGGTTTCGTTTGACAGCCCGTCTCGGTGAGGTAGGCTTTTGCTATCTCGACGAAAACCACTATTTTTGGCAAAAAAGGTAACTCGGTATGGAACAAACCTGGCGTTGGTATGGCCCGAACGATCCTGTCTCACTGGATGATGTGCGGCAAGCCGGAGCGACTGGCGTGGTGACGGCGTTACACCATATTCCCAATGGCGAAATTTGGTCGATTGAGGAAATTGAGAAGCGCAAAGCCGAATTGAAGGCAAAAGGGCTGGTGTGGTCGGTAGTAGAAAGCGTTCCTGTTCATGAAGAGATCAAAACTCAGACGGGGAATTATCAGCAACATATTGCCAACTATCAGCAGTCACTGCGTAATCTGGCACAGTGTGGCATTGATACGGTGTGCTATAACTTCATGCCCGTACTGGACTGGACGCGAACCGATCTGGAATATGTGCTGCCGGATGGCTCAAAAGCACTGCGTTTCGATCATATTGCCTTTGCGGCTTTTGAACTGCATATCCTGCAACGCAACGGTGCCGAAAAAGATTATACGGCGGATGAGCAGGCACAGGCTGCCGATTACTACCGTGCAATGAGCGAAGAAGATATTGCGCGCCTGACAGGCAACATTATCGCGGGTCTACCGGGGTCCGAAGAGGGCTATACGCTGGAGCAATTCCGTGGCCGCCTGGCAGAGTATGATGGTATCGATCATGCCAAACTGCGTGAGCATCTTGGGCATTTCCTCCGCGAAATTGTGCCAGTGGCGGAAGCTGCGGGTATCCGCCTTGCTATTCACCCCGACGATCCACCGCGTCCGATCCTTGGGCTACCGCGTGTGATGTCGACCATTGACGACATGCGCTGGCTGAAACAGACGGTCGATAGCCTTCATAACGGCTTTACCTTCTGTACGGGTTCTTACGGTGTGCGGGTAGATAACGATCTGGTTAACATGTTGGAAATGTTTGCCGATCGCGTGCATTTCACCCATCTGCGTGCGACCTGCCGCGAAGACAATCCCAATTCCTTCCATGAAGGGGCGCATTTGCAAGGGGATGTAGACATGGTGGCGATCATTAATGCCATTTTGGCGGAAGAGTTGCGTCGTCAGAAGACGGGCGATCGCCGTCCGATCCCTATGCGCCCGGATCACGGGCACCAGATGCTGGACGATCTGAAAAAGAAAACCAATCCGGGCTATTCGGCAATCGGACGATTGAAAGGGCTAGCGGAACTGCGTGGCGTTGAGCTGGCGCTGAAGCGCACGCTGTTTACCGAATTGCAGCAAGGATGATGAAATGAAACAGACCGTGCTTTGTAGGCACGGTCTGTTGAAGATTGATGCGTTAGGACCCTAAAGAGGTATTCGCTTAGATATCGTTCTACTAGCTGAATTACAGGGCTTTCACGTTTGAACGGCTGACTTTGCAGTTCTTGGTATCCCAGAACTCGCCGTGTTTAGGTGAGTTACCTTTGCCTTTTTCTACGCCAGTAAACTCTTCACATACAGGCGGTTTGCCTTCTTTATAGTTTTTAATGCGCAGATCGCGAATTTCAGCGACATCACCAAAGTTACGGTTTACACCAGCAATACTATCAATGGTGCCGTTAACGGTTGCGCTGATAATGGTGAGGTTGCGTGGGCCACCGTTGTTGGTGCAGTCACCGCAAGAACGCCACAGTTTGCCGTGTTGACCCGTCAGAGTGAAGTTGCCCTGCACGATAGTGTGGCTGTTTTTGGCATTCTGTTGCAGTACTTTGTCCGGTTTGCCGCCAGGGCCATTGGTGGTGTTATGTGCGACACCGCCGACGATGGTCAGGGTTTTACCGTTATTGGTTGCTGCATCTTCACAGATGTCTTCCCAGATTACGTTTTCAATACGGCAGTCACCTGATTTACAGTGGATGCCGTCAGAACCGCCTTTTTCAGAGATGCGCAAGTTCTTGATGGTTGCATTTTCCAGAGTAATAACAGGAGGCTGCTTATCACTGTCTCCAGAACAACTCAGACCCAGAGTAATACCGCCGCAGTCGACGGTTTTGTTTTTGATCACTGCACCTGCTTTACATTCTGAGCTGGCGGCTTTAAGTGACGCCGCGCGCAGTGGTGCAACTTCCAGATTGGCATTGGTCGGTGCTGCGTTAGACTTCAGGACTTTATTATTGCCGCTAACCGTATCCACCCAATACCAATATTCCGACTTCGGATTAGCCGTTAAATCCGTAAATGTTCTGTCGGTGGAATTGAGCTCTGCGATTTTTTCGCTGCCAGCCTGATTATTACTGGTACTGCGATACACATCCTGACGAACTACATTGCCTGCATCGGTAGACCAGCTTAAATAGGTGGCATTATCTTTTTTCAGCAGCATCAGCATGGTGTCATCAGCCTGAGCTTGAAAAGAAAAAGCAGCCGTACATAAAAATATCGGTGTTAAATACTTAAACATGTGTTTTTCCTTGTAAATTAAACGGATATTTTTTTCTCTTTATTTGGAAAATAAAGAGGGAGTCCTTGCGCATCGACGGGGATTATATATTAGAGAATATAAAATGAATAATAATTCATGAAAAATATTGAGGTGGGATAAGTTATTTAATTTAGTCTGTTATTATTTTTTATTTAATTTTATCTTTTGTTTATTATATTTTATTTAATTATTTTTTGTGAATTAATAAATATTTTGATGGTTCTTATTAAAGAATAAGAAAAATGAATGTCGTGAAGAGATAAAAATCTTAGCATTCGCTGACGGCTGCACGTGACGGGATTCGGTTTGTTTCCACGTTCTGTTGATACTTCATTTAATTTTCTGGTGATATTTTAATCACGCGTAAAACTGGATGTCTTTTCTGGGAAACATAGACAAAGTTTTATGTAAATGGACTTTTATTAATCTACATATGTATGTCCGACAATTTTTAGTTTCTATAAAAGTGTTTTATTTTTCTTATTAAGCTAAAAAGAAGCGTAATTCCTTTTTTGGTTACAACCAAATTGCGGATATCTATAAGGTAAGGTTTGACATGGAATATCAATCAAAGCGGGTTTTATCATTATCACTAGGCCTTATCGGCCTGTTCAGCACATCGGCATGGGCTTCTGATTCGCGAACGGTAAGTGAACCGAAAGCTCCATCTTCCTGTACGGTGCTGAAAGCGGACAGCAGTACGGCCACCAGCGCCATTCAAAAAGCACTGAATAATTGTGGGCAAGGAAAAGCGGTAAGATTGAGTGCGGGAAGCACTTCCGTCTTTCAGAGCGGGCCACTTTCTCTGCCTTCGGGCGTCAGCTTATTAATCGACAGCGGGGTGACGCTGCGGGCTGTGAATGACGCCAAGTCTTTTGACAATGCGGCGTCATCCTGTGGCGTAGTGGATAACAACGGTAAAGGTTGTAATGCATTTATTACCGCCACGAGTACGACGAACAGCGGAATCTATGGGCCGGGCACCATTGATGGGCAAGGGGGCGTGAAGCTTCAGGATAAAAAAGTGAGCTGGTGGGATCTGGCTGCTGACGCCAAAGTGAAGAAGTTAAAACAGAATACCCCTCGCCTGATTCAGATTAATAAGAGCAAGAATTTTACGCTGTATAACGTCTCTCTCATTAATTCCCCGAATTTCCACGTCGTGTTCAGTGATGGTGATGGTTTCACCGCATGGAAAACCACGATTAAAACGCCGTCCACCGCCAGAAACACTGACGGTATCGATCCGATGTCATCAAAAAATATCACTATCGCTTACAGTAATATTTCAACGGGTGACGATAATGTCGCGATCAAAGCCTACAAAGGCCGTGCCGAGACGCGCAATATCTCCATCCTCCATAACGATTTTGGTACCGGACATGGCATGTCGATCGGTAGTGAAACCATGGGCGTTTATAATGTCACGGTCGATGACTTGAAGATGAATGGCACCACCAACGGTTTACGCATTAAAAGCGACAAATCGGCTGCTGGTGTGGTCAACGGTATTCGGTATAGCAATGTCGTGATGAAGAATGTGGCCAAACCGATTGTGATTGATACGGTATATGAGAAAAAAGAAGGGAGTAATGTCCCGGACTGGAGCGATATCACGTTTAAGGATGTGACGTCGGAAACCAAGGGCGTCGTAGTGCTGAACGGTGAAAATGCCAAAAAGCCGATAGAAGTGACGATGAAGAATGTCAAACTGACCAGCGACAGCACATGGCAGATCAAGAACGTCACGGTTAAGAAGTAGTTCAACTAATACGTTGTTTTGTCATGACAGCGCCGCGCGGGAAACCGTGCGGCGCTTCTGTTTGTTACTTACTGGCATTGTACTGCGTGAGCTTAACGCTCACGCAGCGCTTCATTGACCTTGTTCAGTGGTTTAATCAGATAATCCAGAACGCTTTTCTGGCCGGTTCTTATCTCGACGCTGGCAACCATGCCGGGCACGATAGGGAATTTTTCCCCCACCTTGTTAGTCAGCTCGGCCTGTGTGGTACGCACATAGACCCGATAATAAAACTGATCGCGCCTGACTTCGTCCTGAAGGGTATCGGGCGACACGCTTTCGACTTCGCCCGTTAAATTACCGTAGATGGAAGAGTCATAGGCGGTAATTTTTACCGTGGCGGGTAAGCCCGGTCGGATATAGGCAATATCACGCGGGTTGATGCGCGTTTCGATCAGCAACTGATCTTCCAGCGGTACGATCTCCATCAATTTACCGCCCGGTTGTAGCACGCCGCCAACGGTCGTTACCTGAATGTCTTTCACAATTCCGCGCACTGGTGACGTAATGGTGGCGCGCTTGAGCTGGTCGGCTTTTCCGCTGACGACCTCCCTCTGTGCTTCCAGATCGGCATTGTTTTTGACCTGTTCTTCACGCGCCCGCACGGCATATTGATTGCGTGCTTCATCGATTTTTCCGCGTATTTCGCTAATTTGGCGGCGTAATCGAATCACCTCAACGGCGCTGGCTGCACCGCGCTGCACCAGTGGCTCCGTCATCCGCAGTTCCTGCTCGACCAGCCGCATCGACTGTTGCAGATTGGCGACTGTCTCATCGCGATTGCGCAAGCGTGATTCATAAAGCTGGCGCTCCCGCGTGGCCAGTGCAGACTCCTTCATCGTTTCCGCGCTGAATTTTAGCGGTTCGCCGCTAAGTTCTGCGTGCAGACGTTCAGCAGATGCCCGCAGCGTCTGTACGCGGGAGAAGGCTTCGCCGTAGACGGACTGAAAGCGGTTGACGTCCAACTGCGCCAATACCTGTCCTTTCTCGACGACATTGCCTTGCTGCACATAGAGCTGGCCGATGATCCCGCCATCCAGGCTTTCAATCACCTGCGCACGGGTCGATGGGGTTACCTTACCGCTCCCAACGGAAACCTCATCCAGCACGGCGAATTTGGCCCAGACAAAAAAGGCGACCAGCCCCAGCAGGCTGAGCCAGATAATGACGGATACACGTCGCCCCTGGCGTTTCAGGTCATCATGGATCGTGATACTACTCATTGTGTTTCCCCTTACGCCACGCTCTGTGCGGAGTCTGCTGGTTTACTGGCGGCCTTCAAAATCTGGTCACGCGGGCCATCTGCCACGATGCGTCCGTTATCCATGACGATCACGCGGTCAACCAGCTTGAGCAGTGCAGGGCGGTGCGTCACCAGAATCAGCGTGCGGCCCGTGAGCCAACTGCTCAATTGGTGAATAACGTGGTTTTCCAACTGCTCGTCCATAGACGCGGTGGGCTCATCCAACAGCACAATCTGAGGATTACGTAATAACATCCGACTAAGCAGGATCATCTGCTTCTGTCCGCCGGATAAACCGCGTCCGCCCTCATGAATGATACGATCCAAGCTGGCAGCGTCCTGCTGGATCAGGCTGAGTGCGCCACTAATGCGCAATGCCTGTAACAGTTCCTGTTCGGTGGCGTGTGGGTTGCCGAGCATCAGATTCTGTCGCAGGCTACCAAAGAACAGGCGGGAGTCCTGTGACAGAAAACCCAACTGACGGCGGACATCGGCCGGGTCGATCTGGCTAATATCTACGCCATCAATGATGACCTTGCCGCGCGTCGCGGTAGCCTGATTGGCGAGCAGCTTGAGCAGGGTAGATTTACCTGCGCCAACCTTACCCAGCAGCGCCACTTTTTCGCCCGGCTTAATGTCCAGTTTCACGATCTGTAAGGCGGTATCACCCTGTTCGGGATCGTAGCTGTATTGGACGTTGTTGAGCTGAAAATGACCCTGAAGGATCGGGCAGTGCGCCATTTTTCCTTCTTCTGGCCGGTCCAGCGGTTTTTGCAGCAAATCGTCCAGCCCGGTCATGGCGGTTTTGGCGTGCTGCCAGCGCGAAAAGACCATCGTTAGCTGCATGAGCGGGGCGATGGTACGGGAGGAAAGCAGGCTACAGGCCACGAGTGTACCGGTGGTGATATCACCTGCCAGCACCAGATAGCTACCGAACACCAGCATTCCGGCATAGGTTAACTGCTGGACGGTTGACGCCCAGCCGCTGAGCCGCGCCCCCCAGACGCGCTGCTTCATCCCGATGGAGGCGCTGACGTCGTGCGTTTGCTCCCATTGACGCTGGAAGTAGGGTTCAGCCTGCAACGCTTTGATATCTTCAAGCCCTTCAATAGACTCGACCAGCACCGCATTACGCAGCGCACTTTCACGCATCCCTTCCTTGGCGAGTTTCGCCATCGGCCATTGCAGCATCAGGCCAGGGATCACAATCAGCGGAATCGCGAGCATAGGAATAAACACCAGCGGGCCGCCGATCATCGCCATGATGCCGAGAAACAGAAAGACAAACGGCATGTCGGCTGCCGCCCCAACGGTCGTTGAGGTCAGCAATTCACGTACCTGATCGATTTCCCGCAGCTGAGAAATAAACGAGCCGGTGGACTTGGGTCTGGCCTCATTTTTTATTGCCAGCGCGCGGGCGAATAGCATCCCCGATACGTTCAGATCGATGCTCTTGCCCATCAAATCGGAGACGACGGTGCGCGACAAACGGATGGCGTACTCGAGGGCGGCGGCTAATAGCACGCCGAAAAACAGAACCCATAGCGTGGGAATCGACTGCGCCGGAATCACGCGGTCATACACCTGCATGGAGAACAGGATCCCTGCCAGTGCCAGAACGTTACCCACGATCGATGCCAGAGAGATTTCCCCGATCTGCCGTTTTGCGCCGCGAAAATGTTGCCAGAACCAGTGCTTGCGATACGGTTTGACGAAATCATCGATGCGTGTATCACGGCCACGCTCCGCAATCCCAACCAGCACGATAATTCCCTGACTGTGTTTGATGAGTTCTGTTAGTTCAGCCTCACGCTGAAGATCGCCGCCGTCATCCAGCCAATAGGTCGCGATTCCTTCGTCATTCAAGGATTCGATGACGACGACACCGCCATCGTCGGTTTCTGCCAGCACCGGTAGAATTTTGTTGCGCCAGCGAATCTTCTCCGTGTGTCGCAGGCTGATGGTCAACCCCATCAGGTGGCTGATCTGTTCTAACTGGCGTGCGATGGGGAGATGTTCATACCAGCGCATCTGCTGGCGTACCGACTGGGGATCGACCACTTGCCCATAGTGAGCTGCGGCGCGTGCCATCGCGGCTATCCAGATCTCAGTTTTGGTGACTTGTGTCATTTACATTCCTGCATGTTCTTATCCGGCAGGCAAGCCGGCTTACAGCGACGGTAGCGTCTCGCCACTGGCTTGATGACGTTCAATACCCAGCATATCCAGCAGATTATCGACGGCCGCGGCATAGTTAACCGCCGCCTCCCAGCCGTCGTATAACGCGCCGATGCGTGAGGTTTCGGCCTGCAACACGTCTTGTTCGACGCTGAGCAGGTCATTCAGGCTGCGTTTGCTGAGCTTGTATTCATCCTGATAAACGTTGCGGGTGTAAGTCGCGCTGGTAATTTGCTGCTGGCTGGCTTTTTCACGCTGTTGCGCACCGATGAGATCGGCATAAGCCGTTGAGGCTTTCTGATTCATATCCAGCTTCGCTGCTTCGACTTCGGCCTGCGCCGCTTCACGCGTACCTGATGCGGCATCAACGCGTGCGCTGACTGCGCCTCCCTGATAAAGCGGGGCTTCTACGACCAACTGTAGCTGGTCATCCCAGTAATTCCGTCTGTCGGTTTCATAGCGGGTACGCGCAGCTTGTACGGCAACGGTAGGCCAGTGCTGTGCTTCTGCCTGACGAATTCGATGGCGAGAGGCTTCCTGCTTGGACTGCGCACTCAACACCGCGTTGCTCTGCTGGTAAGGAAGCGCCTTGAGGGTAATCTTTTGTTGCAGCAGCGCACGTGGCAGATCGGGCAGGGCGCTAGGGAGGACACCGGTCAGCACGCTGAGCTGTGCCAGTGAGGAACGTTCCAACGCACGATATTGTTCCAGCGTCGCCCTCATACCCGAGATGCGGGTTTCTGCTTGAAGGGTATCGGATTGCGTACTGAGACCCGCTTCGGAACGGAGCGTCGCGATATCTTTTACCTGACTGAGTGACGTGATATTGCGTTCCGCTGCCTGATTCAGTTCCTGATAACGTTTAACTTTCAGGTAGGTGAGTAAGGTTTGCTGGCCGACGGTGGTCATGATGCCATAAAGCTGATAGCGGTAGGCATCCGATAAGCTGTGCTGCTCATCAATGCTGCCGCCCGTCTTACCAAAATCGTACAGGAGCTGCTTCAGCGTGATGCCCGCTGTGGAATTGTTGCTCATCGTGCCGCCAGAATCACTTTGATCTGATCGCCCGACGTTACCACTTAGGCCGATTTGCGGAAACCAGGCGCTTTGCGCTACGCGCAGATCGGCGTCGCCGACACGAATTTGCGCCGAAGCCTGTGCGATTTGTGGGTTGCGTGCAAACGCGCGAAGAATCGCCTGCTTTAGATCCAGACTATCAACCTGTTGCTCTGTTGGCGCGGCGGACCAGTCAAACGCGACGGCCTGCGCGAGCGTCGCTGGACTATAGAAGAAGGGAAGGCTGCCGCAGGCTAGCCCGAGTGCCAGTACATAACGCGGTATGTGTGTCAAAAAAGCGCGATTACGCGGAAAAAACATGCCCCTGATAAAAAATGGTTTGTGCATCAATTGCCCCTGTTTTCATCACTCTTGTTTTAGTCCCTTTAAAAGGAGGGAAGGGCACGCTGGCAAAATGCGTTAATACCCTTCCCGATCTCTCTCTTCTTCATATTTTTATGCTGCTGGGGGATATTTCGTGCGCGACAATACCGTTATTTTCACGCTACCTCGTAGCATGCGACCGACTCGGGGCGGCTCAAACGCCGCTCGCCCCGAGCCCCGGTCCTTTGTTGGGCCGGCACTTAAAACGCGGTTACACCATATTGACGAGCAGCCCTTGCTGCACCAGCACATCTCCCAGGTTGTTGGCGTTATCCAGCGATGAATGGTGGTAGACATCGAAGTGCTGGCCATCAATATCACGCTGTCCTACCGTGCTCCAGGCACCGCCGCCTGGAATCAGGTTCACCTTGCTACCTTCACCCCCGACGATCAGCAGGTCATCTTCTGGTCGGTCGGTGACATTCAGGGCGCGCTCGAGATCCAGCGTGATGCTGTTGGTACCGTTTTGGCCTAAATCAAAGATCTCCACGTTGTCGATTTTCAGCCCCAACACGGTGAGATCCAGATTGAGTTCGGTGCCATCCAAAACCAGCGTATCAATGCCATCGCCACCATCGATCTGCGTAAAATCGAGAGTCGAGAGCGTAATGAGGTCATCACCTTCACTGCCTTCGATGTCGGTGCCTGTGTGCACGCTGCCGTCGGCCAGACTGATAACAACGCCGCCGATGGCATACACGCTGTCATCCACTTCGGTGCTGGCGCTATTGTCGATGGTGGTTGTCTCGCTAAGCGCAGTCGCCGCCACTTTCGAGCTGACATGCAGGGTTTGCACATCGGCGCTTTCCCCTGTATCGCTCTGTTCACTGGATAGTGAAGCCACCTGAGCAAGGCTGTTATCGTCAACGTCCAGCGCCATCATGCTCGCGATCGGCAAGCCGATAACGACGCCAGAGGTTAATCCGGCAGAAACACCAGTGAAGTTACCGGCCTGGTCGGTAACAGAGGCTTCAACTGCCGTACCGAGTAGCGCTGTCAAAATTGCCCCTACATTGAAGGCGTTAATGCCGAGTAGGGTACTGGTGAAATGTGCGCTCCACTTGCCATCGGCACCGACGGTGCCCTGTAGCGTTTGGCCGAGCAGGGTGACATTGACCTTGGTACCTTGCTGGACATAGCGTGATACCCCGCTGACGGTGACGCCGTTTGTCAAAAGGCCAAGCGTGTTACCAATCAGTGACCCGACCGCATCAATGCCCAACTGCGGTAGTTGGTGTGTTTTCACGATTACATTGCTGCTGGTGTTGTTGGTATTGCCGTAGCGGTCGGTGACGGTAACACCCACGGACAAATTACCGTCGGCGATGTTGAGGAGGTTGGCGCTGGGTACGCTGATGCTCCAGGTGCCGTTACTTGCGACGGTGGCGTTGAGCGAGAGCCCGCCTACGTTTAACGTGATGCTGCCGCCTGCTGCATTGGTTGTGGTCCCGCTAATGATCTGGTTCACGCCAGCTTCAGCCAAATTCAGGTAACCGTCTCCACCAAACAGGGAACCGAGGTTGACCGTTGGCAGCGCGTGAATACCTACGCCGATCGACGCTCCTGCGCTGATTGTTTTCCCTGCCGCGTTGGTTAACGATGCGCTGAGAGAAAGTGTACCGTCCGTCAGATTGTTGAGATCGAGTGCTGGTAGGCTCACAGACCAACTACCATTGCTCTGTACCACGGCAGAATACGTCTTTGTTCCCAGCGATATTTGGATCGTGGAACCTATCGCATTGGTACTGGTGCCACTGATCACTTGACCCGCAGCGGCTTCGATGGCATTCAGCAGGCCATCACCGCCAAAGAGTGGGTTGATGGTCAGCGTTGGCTGGCCGTTAATCGCCACACTCAATGCACCGGTTCTTTCGCCCACGTTACCCGCGGCATCAACCAGACGGACGCCGACACTCGTGACGCCATCCACGAGGGCTTTCAGGTCGAGGCTAGGAACCGGCAGGCTCCAACTGCCGTTTGCGCCGACCGTTGTGGTGTAGGTCTTGTTGCCCAGCGTGACGTTGAGTGCGGTACCGGCAGCCACGTTGGTCGTTGTTCCGCTGATGGTTTGGGCGCTCAGTAGGCTGGAGAGATCCAATACCCCATTGTTAAACAACGTGTTAAGAGTGATGGTTGGTGGCAATATGGCGACGTTAAGACCCGTGCTGATGCCATTGCTGTTACCTGCCGGATCGGTCACTGTCGCGCTGACGGTGAGGTTGCCGTTGGCCAGGCCGGACAGTTGCAATGGCGTTACGCTGGTGCTCCAGGTGCCGTCATTACCTACAGTGGCATTGAGCGTCAGAGAGCCGATGCGTATCACTACGGACGATCCTGCTATCGCATTGGTGGTGGTTCCGCCGATCGTCTGCGTCAGTGCAGCCTCTGCGGCGTTGAGGAAACCATCACCGCCAAACAGCGAGCCAAGACTAATCGTTGGCAAGTTTTTGGCAATAATGTTGATGGCGTTATTAACCGTGCCAGTGTTGCCGGAGGCGTTGGTGACGGATACGCCAAGCGTCACGCTACCATCGGCCAGTGCACTAAGATCTGACGGTTGCAGCGTCAGGCTGAACACGCCACCCGCACCGACGGTAGATAGGAAGGTTTTACTGCCAAGGGTAACGGTAACCTGCGATCCCACACTTGCATTGGTTACCACGCCACCGATAGTTTGTGCGACCAGTGCTTCTGCTGCATTGAGGAAGCCATCGCCGCCAAATACCGGATTCAGCGTAATCACTGGCTGTGCGAAATCGAACTTGATACCTGCACCGGCGTTGGTGCTATTACCTACGCTATCTGTCGCGGTCGCGGACACGGTGAAGTCACCGCTGCCCAGCCCTTGCAGGACGCCCAGTATGCTAGGGGTGACGGCCACGCTCCATTTACCATCTGTGCCAACGGTAGCCGTAGCGATTTGTGAACCCGCGATGCTCAGCGTAATGGTTCTGCCTGCCAGACCAGTGGCCGTGCCGCTCAGGGTTTGATTGACCAGCAGATCGGCCAGGTTGAGCACGCTATCACCAAAGACCGGGTTGAGCGTAATGCTCGGCAGATTCTTGATGACTGCTGGAACGTTGACAACCTGGCTGGTGGTGTTGCCCGCATGGTCGGTGACTGCAACGCCTACCGCTAAGGTTCCATCCTGCAAGGCTTGCAAATCAAGAGCAGGAACGGACAGGCTCCAGGCACCGCCTGCGCCGACGGTAATACCGGTATAAATGGTGTTACCCAACGTCACAGCGACCGTTGCACCCGCAGCGATGTTCACATTACTGACCACACCGCTGATAATCTGGCTGGTAGCGACATCAGCCGCATTTAAGGCGCCATCGGTGAAAGCAACGATGGAGTCAATCACGGGCAGTGATTTCAGCACGTCAATGTTGATCAACTGGGTTTTCTCGTTACCGTGTGAATCGATAATGCCTACGTTAACTTGCAGTAGCCCGTTACTTAATCCGTTGAATAATGTCGAAGGAAGCGAAACGCTCCAGGCACCGTTAGCGCCCACCGTGGCCTCCACCGTGGTGCCGAGCACGGTGACTTGTACTTTCGCGCCCAGATAGTCCCCCGTCGCGTTACCGCTGATGACCTGTGTCACCAGCGATTCGGCCAGGTTGAGAATGCCATCATTACCGAAGATATTGCTGACGCCAGCACCGAGCGTTTGATTGAGCGCGACGTCCAGCGTGACATTAAGGTGTGTGGTGTTGCCGGAGGTGTTCGTCAGCGTCACACCGATGACCTGCGCGCCGTCTGTCAGACTTTGCAAATTGACGGACAGCACGGGGATGCTCCAGGTACCGTTAGGGCCGACAGTGGTTGTGCCTGTCAGCGGGCCTGCGGTTAGCGTAACGGTGGCACCCACTTCGCCTGTCCCGGTAATTGCACCCCCCGCCAGCGCCTCTGCCAACGTCAGAATATTGTCATCAAACAGCGTAACGCTAAGCAGTGGGATGGCGGTATCGACGGCAACCGTCTGCGTAGTGGTGGTGCTATTTCCTGCTTTATCGGCGAGAGTCGCCGTGATGGTGTGGCTACCATCGGCTAGCTGTGCCAGATCGGCCGCGGGAACATTGACGCTCCAGGTACCTGTTGCGGAAACCTGCGCGCTGTAGGTTTTCCCATTCAGGCTAATCGAAACGATTTGCCCTGCTTCCGTAATGGATGCCGTACCGGTAATCGCCTGTGCCGTACTCATTCCCGCGGCGTTGAGCACGTTGTCCGACGCAAAGGAGATGATGTTCAGCGTAGGCGCTACCGTATCGACCAGCACCGTTTTGGTGCTGGTTATGAGCGGGAATGTTGTTACGGTTGCCGAGACAGTAATATCACCGTTGATCGTGAAATAGGTACTGGCGGAAATGGTGGTTTGCCAAAATCCATTGGCATCAGTCGTGATTATGCCACTAGCTGGCATGCCCCCAATTAACACGGTTATTGGGGCCATTGGCTGGCCAGCCACTCGCCCGGATAGGGTGATATCACCGCTTATCTCAGCAGCGTTAATAATATCGTCACCTGCGATGGGGTCGATCACCATCGTCATTGAAGGTGGCGTCAAGTCGACATTGAATCCTACACTGGCTTGCGCTGCCGGATTGCCCGCTTTATCTGTTGCATCGGCGGTGATGGTATACGTCGTGTTCGCCAGAGTTTGCAGCGCCGAAGACGGAATGTTAACGCTCCAGATCCCCCCTGTGAGCACTTTTGTGGTGTAGTCGATGCCATTCAGCCTGACGACCACGTTTTGCCCGACTTCCAGCCCGGTCGAGGTACCGCTGATGGTCTGTGTGGTGCGACTTTCCGCATAGGTGAGGCCATCCAGTCCGGCAAAGGCGGTAATAGCGAGTGCCGGGGTCGATTGTACGGCAAGGATTGCCTGAGAATTCAGCGTTGTGCTGTTACCTACGGCATCTGTCGCCGTGATGACGATACTCTGTGTACCGTCAGTAAGTTGGGTGAGCTGAGCTGTCGTCAGCTCAGCCGTCCAGACTCCAGCGATAATTTGCGTAACAAGCGTTTGTCCTCCCAGCGTGACGGTCATGCTGGCTGCATCCCCCGCGCTACCGCTTAACGTCCTGCCCGCAAGCGTTGCGGCTTCAGCAATACTCAGGTAGCCATCGCCAAACGGCGTATTGAGTGTGATCGTCGGTGGAGTGAGGTCGCTGGTAAACGAAATTGGCGTTGAACCGACATTCCCTGCTGCGTCGACGGCTGTCACCGTGATGGTATGCGGACCATCGGTCAGTGAGCTCAACGCATTAGCAGGCAGTGTGACAGACCAGTTGCCCGCGCTATCTACCGTCGCGGTGTAGCGAATGCCGTTGAGATCGATCTCCAGTTTCACGCTTTGCCCGTTACCGCCGATCTGCGTACGACCAGAGAATGTCAGTGCTGACGCAGCCTCGGCGCTGCTCAGAATGCCATCTGCACCAAACGGCTGTACGTCGACAATCGGCGATGGCAGGGTTAATGCTGCACTCACATCGCGCGGGACGCTGGTGTTGGTATTGCCTACCCGGTCAGTGACGGTGACAGCAATACTGTAATTTCCTTCGGTGAAGAGCGCCAAATCGGTAGGGGACAGATCTCTGGACCAACTGCCGAGTCCATCTGCGGTGGCGGTAAAGGTGGTTTCCAGCAGCGTGGTTTTATTCGTCACCGTAACGGTGACGTTCTGACCCACGCCGGTAATGCCGGTTTGACCGGTCAGGCTCTGGGTAACCTGAATCTCGGTAGTATTAAGAATGCCATCGCCAAAAGGCAGATTCAGCGTTGCCGCTGGCAGGGTTGTCGTCAGAATATCTGCGGTGCCTGATGCGGAGCTGGTATTGCCTGCACCGTCGGTGACGGTGACGGTGAAGGTTGCTGTGCCGTCCGGTATATTGATTAGCGTGGTGCTGTCCAGCGACAGCGTCCAACTCCCATTGGCATTCACGGTAGCCGGGAAGCTTGTACCATTAATGCTGACCGATACGGTTTGTCCCACATTGCTGGATAACCCTGTTTGTCCTGAAAGTGTACCGCCCGGCAGTGCATCTGCCAGACTCAGTTTGCCATCGCCGAACGGGGTATCCAGCGTAGCGGCAGGAACATCCACAATCACGCTGGCAAACGTTCTGCTTCCTGAACCTGTATTACCTGCATGGTCTGTGGCGGTGACGTTGATGGTGTGTGTGCCGTCACCGAGTGAAGTCAAATCGGCTGCGGGTAAGGTTACATTCCACTGGCCATTGGCGGCAACGGTGGCGCTGTAGGTATGGGTGATTGTGCCGTTGGTGATCGAGACGGACACACTCTGGCCAGGATCGAGGAGCCCCGTTGTACCCGTTAGCAGTTGATCCACGGTGCTTTCTGCCTGATTGAGCACCCCGTCAACAAACGGTGGAGTGATACTGATGGAGAAATTGGTATTAATGACGACATCCAACGCGCCGCTCGCACTGCCGGTATTACCTGCACTGTCTGTGACTGTCGCGCTGACCTGCACGTTGCCATCTGCCAGGATGCTAAGTGCATTGGCTGGGATGGTTGCGCTCCACAGTCCACCTGCGAGTGTCACACCCGTTACGGTGTAAGTCCCTATTGTGACCTGAATCGCAGCCCCGATTGGCAGGTTGGTGTAACTACCGCCGATCGTTGTTGCTATCGCCACTTCCGCGGTAGTGAGGACATTGTTGTCATACAGCGCATCCAGCGTCAGCGTTGGGAGCGATTGCGTTTTTAGCGTGATATCAATGCTGGTGGCGCTGGCATTCCCTGCGCCGTCGGTCACGCTGGCCTCAAGCGTTTTCACGCCGTCGCCCAGCGCCAGCAGGTCGTTCGCCGCAATGGCGATCTGCCAGACGCCGTTGCTATCTGCAACAACGCTATAGACGTGCACACCGACTTTGATGGTGACCAAAAGACCTGCTTCGGCCTTACCGCTCAGTGGGAGTCCGGCCAGTGCGTCTGCCAAACCGATATCGCTGGTATCGACCAGCATGTCGATGGACAGCAGTGGTGGAATGGTATCAACCGTAAACGGATGCGTCGCCGTGGCTGGGTTTTGCGCGATGTCACTGACCGCTGCGGTAACATCCTGACTGCCCTGTGGCAGGCTTTGCACATCGCTAGCGGGAACGGTGGTGCTCCAACTGCCGTCAGCGCCGACGGTCGCCAGATACGTTTTACTATTTAACGTCACCGTGACGCGCTGTCCTGTCTGAACATTTGTCGTTGAGCCTGAGATTATCAGGTCGGATTGGCTATTCTGTGCGCTGATAATGTCGTTGCCTGACAGTGTCGCAATGGTGATGCCCGGTAAGTTGGCGACATCGGTAATGACGGTGATTGAGTGCGTGGCTGCACCGGGGTTACCGCTCACGTCGGTCACGCTGGCACTCACGGTTTGTCTGCCGTCAGGTACGTTGCCAACATCTGCTGCCGGAACCTGTACGCTCCAACTGCCATCCGCACCCACTGTGGCAAAGTAGGTCTGATTATTGAGGACGATAGTGACTTGCTGGCCTTGTTCTACATTTTGGCTGCTGCCGTTGATTGTCAATGGCTGGCCCGACTCTGCCAGATTGAGATAATCATCGTTCGACAGTGTAGCTATCGTCAGGGTTGGTGCTTTGGCAGGATCGGTATCCAGCGTAATCGAATGGCTGACGGTGCCGGTATTGCCTGCGGCATCGGTCAAGGTGGCGGTGATTGCTGTAACGCCGTTCGGCATGTTTTGCAGGTCGCCTGCGGGCACGGTGACGCTCCATGTGCCATCGGCCTGTGCCAGCCCCTGATAGATTTGCCCGTTGATGGTGACGTTGACAATGATGGGACGGCCGCTGTCGTTGATAGGCGATGTCCCGCTGATTTCCAGTGGCAGCAGGCTTTCCGCGATGTTGATGATATCGTCGACGCCAATCGGGTTGATGGTCAGCACTGGTGGGGTTAAATCTACGAATGCACTGCCCTGAACGGTAGACGTGTTGCCTGCCGCGTCGCTGACGGTAACGGAAATGTTGAGTATGCCGTCTGGCAGCCCAGTCAGAACGGACGATGGCAGTTGAAGGCTCCAGTTACCGTTGTTGTCAACCGTGCCGGAATAGATCGTGGTGCCAATGGTGACGCTGACGGTTTGTCCGGATCCGTGAAGGCCTGTGCTACCAGAGAGCGTCTGCCCAGATAGTGCGTCATTGGCATTCAGGTAACCGTTGCTGAATGGCATATTCAGCGACGCTACCGGTGGATTATGGATGCTGACGCCCAATTGCTGTGTACTCGACAGGGTATTGCCAGCCTGATCGACGGCCGTAACATGAACCGCAATAATGCCATCACCCAACAGTTGCAGATCGCCAGATTGAACCGTGGCGCTCCAGGTACCGTCTGGCTGCACCTGTACGGTATAGGTTTTTCCGTTGAGTATGACGTTGACATCCGTTCCCGGTGCTACGTTGACGGCACTACCGTTAATCGTAATGCCGTTTGTCGCTTCCAGCGCATTTAGCTGGTTATCCCCAGTAATTGGCGCAATAGACAGCCCACTTGCATTGGTATTAACCGTGACGGTGCTGCTGGATGTCGCGGTATTGCCAGAGACATCATTCACGCTGACGGTAATGGTCTGGCTACCGTTAACCAGCAGGGCCATATCGGCGTCCGAGATCGTGGTGCTCCAGTTCCCGTTTGACAAAACCACGGCAGTATATGGTTTGCCATTGAAGACAATCGTCACCGTCTGGCCTTGCTCAACATTTCTACTGGTGCCGCTGAGTACCTGACTGACTCGAGCTTCCGCGCCGTCAATAATATTGTTGCCCGCGAAAGTACCCACTGTGATGACTGGTGCGTTTAACGGGCTGGCATCGACACCAATCGTCTGCGTGGTGGTGGTGGTATTGCCTGCGGTATCAGTCAGACGGGTAACGATGCTGTAACTGCCATCGGACAAGCTGAGCAGATCGGCCGACGGAATGGTGATGCTCCAGGTGCCATCACTACCGACGGTGCCGCTGTAGGTTTTACCGTTCAGCGTTGCGGTGACGGTTTGTCCTGCGCTGGACGGCGAGGCGGTGCCGGTTAGCAACTGATCGCTCAATACTTCGCTGCTATTCAGGACGTTATCGGTAGCAAAATTGGCTGTCGTCAACGTTGGCGGCGTACGAGCTACGGTAATATTGCTGGTTAGGGTATTGCTGTTTCCTGCTGCGTCGCTGACGCTAACCTGCAATGTTGTTGCACCATTAGGCAGATTTTGCAGACCGTTCACAGGCAGAGAAATCGTCCAGTTGCCTGCTGTATCAACGATCCCTGTGTAAGTCACGCCACCTAGCGTGGCGGTGATGACTTGCCCTGGTGAGGCGATACCGGTTGTGCCGCTGAGCGTCTGGGTCACGCCAGCCTCTGCGGCATTAAGTATGCCGTCGCTAAACGGCGTGTTCAGCGTCAGTATCGGGCTGCTGTGGGTAAACACATCAATGGTGCGGCTGCTGCTTAATACGTTCCCCGCACTGTCTATCGTAGTGACGGTCAGGGTTGATGTGCCGTCGGCCAGTGTGCTGACATCCGCGGCAGACACGGTGATGCTCCAGGCTCCGTTCTGCTGTACCACGCCATCGTAACTTTTCCCGTTTAGCATGATCGTGACGGTGGTGCCGGTTGCCACATTCTGGCTGCTGCCGTTAATGGTCAGGTCTTGTGTGGCTTCGACTTGATTCAGCCTGTCATCACCCGCGACGGTGTCAATGGCGATACCGCTTAGGGCGGTATTTACTGTAATCGTCTGGCTGAGCGTTGCCGGATTACCGCTGACATCGTTGACGCCGATCGTTACGGTATGCGTGCCTTGTGCCAGATGAATAAGATCGACAGATGGCACGCTGACGCGCCATTGGCCGTTGCTGTCAACTGTTGTGGTGTAGGTGTTATCACCGAGTGTAACGGTAACGCGCTGCCCAGCTTCGACATTCAGGCTACTGCCGCTGATGACTTGCGCAACGTTGATTTCACCGCCGTCAATGACGTTATTGAGCGCGATGGCGTTGATAGTGAGCAGAGGTAGGTTAGCTGGATTGGCATCCAGCGTTAATGACCCTGTGCTGGTGGTGCTGTTACCCGATGCTCCGGTCAATGTTGCCGTAACGGTGTAATTACCGTCAGCTAAAGCCTGGAGATCGGCGGCGGGAATGGTGGTACTCCAGTTACCATCTGCCTGAATTTGTGCCTGATAATTTTTATTGTTGACGGTAACAATAACGGTGCGTCCAGCATCCGATTGTAGTGCATGACCGGAGATCAACTGATCGTTCAAACTCTCGGCCGCGTTAATGATACCGTCGCTGGTCAGCGGTTTCAGCGTTAGAACAGGGAGATCCATGTCGATGGTAATATCGCGAGCGATCTCTATGCTATTGCCTGCGGTGTCGGTTGCCTCTACACGGATTGTTTGTACGCCGGTTGACAGGGATTGCAGGTCGGCGGCAGGAAGTGCTGCGATCCAGTTCCCCTGATTATCCACGGTTGCCGTATACGTTTTGCCATTCAACGTGACAACAACGCTTTGTCCCCCTCCGCTGATGCCGGTTTTCCCTGTCAGGTTTTGCCCGCTGGCCGATTCCACAATGTTCAGTATTCCGTCACCGAAAGGCTGATTAATTGTTGGCTGCGGCAGATTATTGATATGGATATCAATATTGCGGCTGGCAGTTACTGGGATATCGCCAGGGTTGGCCACGCTGGCCGTAATGGTTGCCGTCCCATCTTGTAACGCCAGCATGTCGCTGCTGCTGATTGTTACACTCCAACTGCCGTTTGCGGCAATCGTGCCTGTATAGGTTTTGCCATTAAGTGTAACGGTAACGCTTTCTCCAGGGGTGACGTTGACCGTCGAACCCGAAATGGTCAGCGGCTGTGATGCTTCGAGGCGATTAATCTGGTTATCAAGTGCGACAATGCTGATAGAGATACTGTCACTGCTGGTGTCGATAGAAGACCAGATTTCATGATTCCCCGTGTTCCCCGCGAGATCGGCGATCTGGGCAGAGATAGATACCGTTCCCTCGCTGAGTTCAGCCATATGCTCAGCCGGAATTTCCACACTCCAATTACCATCGCTCTGGATGGTGGCAAAGTAGAATTTCTTGTTAAGAAGAATAGTTGCGACCTGCCCCGTTTCCACATTCGCACTGGTGCCCGTTAGCAACTGGCTGACTCTGAGATCTGCCGCGCTGATAAGGTTATTCTCATCGACAAAAGCATTAACGAAGATCGTTGGCTGGAACGCCGGGTCGGCACTAAGCGTAATAGATTTCTCGACGCTGGTGGTATTCCCGACGGTATCGGTGAGCGAAGCGGATAGCGTGTAGCTGCCATCAGCTATGCCGCGCAGGGCCGCCGTGGGTAAATTGATACTCCAGTTGCCATTGGCGGCAACAACGCCAGTATAGAACTGTCCATCGAAGGTGATAACAACGGTACGACCCGCTTCACTGATTGAAGCAGTGCCGTTGACCGTCTGGTTGCTTTGCGATTCGACGAGATTGATGGTGTCATCGCCTGCAATGGTGCCGATGGTCAGGGTAGGGGCGGTGAAATCGGTATGACTGACAAATGTGTGGCCTGCCTGATTGCCTGCGGCATCCTGTGCAGTCACCAGCAGCGTATTATCACCTTCTGGCAGTTGTTGGAGATCGGCCGCAGGGACGGTGACTTTCCAGTTGCCAGCCGCATCAACCGTCCCCGTGTAAGACTTCCCGCCAAGAGACAAGATGACGCTCTGACCTGCGCCGCTGATACCGGTGTGGCCAGTAATCGTCTGGCTGACCAGCGCCTCTGCACCGTTCAGTGAGCCATTGCCGAACGGGGTATCAATCGTCGGTTGCGGCAGGGTATGAATATGAACGCCGAGGGGCTGGTTGTCGGTTACGGCCGCACCTCCCGCAACATTGACACTGGCGGTGACGGTGGCATTGCCGTCTGACAGAAGCTGAAGATCGGCACTCGGGATTTGCAACGTCCAACTGCCGTCAGCCGCGACGGTGGTCGTGTAATTTTTCCCATTCAGCGTAACGGTAACCGTTTGTCCCGCAGGAACATTGGCGGTATTACCGCTGATCGCCAGTGGTTGAAGGGATTCTGCCCGGCTTAACAGATTGTCATTGGCGATGATGTTGATGGCAATACTATCGCCAGACTTGTCTACGTTGATATCCCGGCTTCCGCTCGCCGTGTTGCCCGATTTGTTACTCACATTAACGCTAATGCTGTGTGGACCGTCTGCCAGCAGGGCTATATCCGCAGTTGAAACATTAATGCTCCAGATACCGCCAGACTGCACGGTAGCAAGATAAGTTTTTCCATTCAGGCTAATGGTTACAACTTGTCCTGCCTCAACGTTGGCCGTCGTTCCGCTTAACTGCTGGCTGACTTTGGCTTCCGCACCATCAATAACGTTGTCATCCGCGACGTTATTGATGGTGATGGTTGGGGCGTTGGTCGCACCGCTGTCAATGGTGAGTGGACGGGTAACCGTGGTGGTATTGCCAGCGGCATCCGTCAATGTAACGGTCAGATTCTGGTTGCCATCTGCGATAGCCACCAGATCGGCCGTTGGCAGTGTGACGCTCCAATTTCCGTCACTGCCGACGGTAGTGGTGTAGGGTTTGGCATTCAGCGTAATGGTAACTGTGAGGCCTGCTTCACTGAGTGATGCTGTGCCGCTGACGATCTGATCGACCGCCAGTTCCATGCCGTTGAGAATGTTGTCCTGAGCGATGGCGGAGACGGTCAGCGTCGGTGGCGTTGTATCCACGCTGATATTCTGCGTCACAATCGCTTCGTTGCCTGCGATATCGCGGACCACAATCTCCAGCACGCTGACATTATCCGATGGCAAGTTTTGCAGTACGTCTTTAGGGATCGTGACCGTCCAATGCCCGTTGGTATCTACCGTTCCTGTAACGTAATATCCGCCGATCGTCAGGCTGACGGTTTGGCCTCTACCGCTAATTCCGGTTTCCCCACTGATGGTCTGATCTTGTGCGGCTTCGGCTCCGTTTAATACGCCGTCGGTGAACGGCGGTGTCAGCGTAATTGATGGGAGCGTATTGATGTGTACATCCAGCGAGTGATCGACGGTGACAGTTTCTCCGCTGATCCCTTGCACGCTGGCAGTAATGGTATTGCTACCATCCGTCAGAGCAAGCAGATCGGCGCTAGGAATGTCCACAGACCATTTGCCGTCAGCCCCTGTTGTGGCGGTGTAGGACTTTCCGTTCAATGTAACGGTGACGATTTCACCCGCTGCAACGTTAGCTGTGGTGCCATCAATCGTTAGCGGTTGTCCTGCTTCTACGGCATTCAGGCGATTATCAAATGAGATGATACTAATGTTGACCGCTTCGGCGCTGGTATCCACCGTGATGGTTTGTGGAGGTAGCGTGGTGGTGTTGCCCGCTTTATCCGTTAATGACGCCACCAGATTATAGGTGCCATTAGTTAACGCCTGCATATCACCGGAAGGAATGAAAACGCTCCATGCGCCGTCACTCTCCACGGTAGTGGTGTAAGTCGTGCCGTTAAACGTCACCGTGACGGTCTGGCCGACATCCGATAGTGAAGCCGTACCGGAAATAAACTGTGAAGATTGGAGTTCGTCTGCGGTGATCAGATTATTTCCGGTAAACGGTGACAGGGATAACTCGGGTGGCGTGGTATCGACAATGATGGTGCGGTTAACCACAGTGATATTGCCAGCGCTATCGCTAATCGTGAACGACAAGGTGTGCTCGCCTTCGCTCAGAACGCGAAGGTCTGCGGCAGGAACGGTTAATGTCCAGTTACCCGCCGCATTAATCGTCGTGGTGTATGTTTTTCCATTGAACGTAATCGTGACATTCTGACCCACTTCGCCCGTCCCGTTGAGCACCTGGCCGTTTGCCAGTTCTCCTACGGTGAGGTAGTTATCTCCCGTAAATTTATCGACGGTTAAATGCGGAGGCAGCGTATCAATGGTGAGGTCGAGGGTTTTCTCGTGGATGATGCCGTTCGCGCCCGGCACGCTGACTTTTAATGTATAAATACCGTCTTCCAGTCCGGTAAATGCATCTGCTGGCAGAGTAAATTGCCACGTACCGTCGGCAGCCGTTATGGTGGTGTAAACCACGCCGTTCAGCGTGATGGTGACGGTTTGCCCTGCGCTGACTCCGGTGGTTTTCCCGCTGAGGATATGTGGTTGGCCTATCTCTGCACGGTTCAGTCCGTTATTGCCAGCGAAGACATCAATGGTTAAGGGTTCTGGCTGTGACGGTGGTGTGTTGTTGTTATTGTCATTGCTCGATGATGCCACAGCGACTGCGACCCCTGCGACAGCGGCTCCGCCGAGAGCGACAGCACCAAGAATGCTACCCAACGTGGCGGTCGATAGTGCGCTGGTGGTACTGCCAATCAGTAATGACGCCATGTCACCCAGTGTGGCGTATTCTGGCGTGAGGGCTACGGCTTCTGCCGTGAGTGCGGCCCCTTCTCCTGCTGCCGCGCCGGAGAACTGGGCATGGATAAGCCGAGTGCCATCATCAAAAACCAACTCACTGTGATAGCCAGCTGTGTCGAGGGTGAAGAAGCTTTCATAGCGGATGGTTGTGCCGTCTTTCATGTGCAAGATAAGATCGTTGCCGACGCGCTCATAGCGGGACACCATCTCGGGTGTGCCCTGGACTCGAACGGTGCTGCTTTCCAGTAGTTCGACGTTCCTCGTCCCCTGTGGAACGTTTTCTATGAACCGGCCATTATGGCGCGACAGGATGTTCACATTTCCCGCAATAACATTCATATCTGACATGAAATAGCCTCTTACTCATCTGCAACCATTGTCTGGATACATCCCCCCGACAGAACGATGTGGCAACGGGAATGTATAGGTATATGCGCAACCAAAAATGGAGCACAAAAACAGGCCTGGTTTAGATAACAGTAAAGTGTGGCTAAATTGAATGCAGCGTAGGCCCCTTTCCGTAGGGAATCTCGCTGGTATGAGATTTGTCCGATTCTTGATATTTATAGGTGTGGCTTAACTAAAAATCCAACTTTTTTGAAATGTTTTGAAAATAAAAAAATATGACAATATTCCTACATATTAAAGGCGTTAGTTGGCGAATTCCTTTTTAAGATTATTACTATGCTAATTATCATGTTTAATTACCATCACTTAGCATTTTTTATGGCATGTTAAGACGTTTTTTGCACACATTGAAGCGAAGATGGAGGGAGCAGCTTTCTGTAAACCGCTATCTTGAAGTGTATTGATTGTATCAATTTGTGTTTTTTTATTTGACGGAGACGTGTGGTCTGTTAACGGAACTTGTTGTCAGGGAAATAATAATAGCTGTGATTATTCATTCTTTTTTCTAATGAGTTTCGTTAACGGCGCAAAGTGTGTTGCGGGAGTAGCGAATGTGACACAAGACCGGATATGAGAATTATTCTTGATATCACGGTCATCACCATTACACTGCGGGCGATTGTTTTCATTATAGAGACCAGGTTGTTATGGAATTGCTCCGCATTGTTTACCAACAATACCGTTGGCCATTTCTCGCTGTTATCATTTTAAGCTTGCTGAGCGCCGCATTGGGTATTGGGTTGATTGCCTTTATCAACCTGCAATTGATTGAAACGGTCAATCAGTCGTTAAGTGTCTTGCCACAGTTTTTGGGCTTGCTGCTGCTCCTGATGGGAGTAACGCTGGTATCGCAACTGGCGTTGACCACGCTCGGACACCATTTCGTTTATCGCCTGCGCGGGCAATTTATCAAACGAATTCTGGATACCAACATTGCACGTATTGAGCAGATTGGGAGCGCGCAACTGCTCGCCAGCCTGTCCAGCGATATCCGCAATATCACCATCGCGTTTGTACGCCTGCCGGAACTGATTCAGGGTATTGTACTGACTATTGGCTCAGCGGCTTATCTGGCGTGGCTCTCTCCAAAAATGCTGGTAGTGACATCCATCTGGATTGCGATAACCCTCTGGGGTGGGTTCATGCTGGTTTCCCGCGTGTACAGCCACCTCACTCAGGTTCGGGAAGCGGAAGATCGCCTCCAGAAAGATTATGAAACCGTGATTAACGGGCGTAAGGAATTGACGCTCAATCGGGAGCGGGCGCAGAAACTGTACGAAGAGGTTTATCAGGCCAATGCGCAAGATTATCGACAGAATGTGATTCGTGCCGACACCTTCCATCTTAGCGCGGTGAACTGGTCGAATATTATGATGCTGGGCGTGATTGGTGCGGTCTTTTTCATGGCAAACAATCTCGGTTGGGCGGATACCAATGTTGCGGCGACTTACTCACTCACGCTGCTTTTTTTACGGACGCCGATGCTTCAGGCCGTTGGTGCACTACCGACGCTGTTGAGCGCACAAGTGGCGTTTAATAAGTTGAAACGCTTCGATCTCGCGGACTATCAGGAACCTTTTTCCTCTGCAATGGCTCCTGCCGACTGGCACACGCTGGAACTGCGTGACGTGATGTTTCGCTATAACGATTCCGGCTTTGAAGTTGGGCCAATCAATCTGGTGATTAAGCGTGGCGAACTGG
Organism: Pectobacterium zantedeschiae; assembly: GCF_004137795.1. Taxonomy (GTDB): domain Bacteria; phylum Pseudomonadota; class Gammaproteobacteria; order Enterobacterales; family Enterobacteriaceae; genus Pectobacterium; species Pectobacterium zantedeschiae. The sequence continues at coordinate 2,374,132 of NZ_NWTM01000001.1, read as the reverse complement.
TGTTTCTGATTGGTGGGAACGGGAGCGGGAAATCGACGCTGGCAATGCTGCTGACAGGGCTTTATACGCCGGTGTCGGGGATATTACTGTTGGATAATCAACCTGTTACGCTGGAAACTCGAGGGGATTATCAAAAGCTATTTTCTGCCATTTTTACCGACTTCCACCTGTTTGGACAAATGATGGGCCCACAGGGAATGGAGCCAGATATGGCGCTGGTCGATGGCTGGCTGGAGCACCTGAACATGCGGCATAAGCTGACGCTAGAGAATCATCAGGTGATGAATTTGCAGCTATCACAAGGGCAGCGTAAGCGTGTAGCACTACTGCTGGCTGTCGCCGAACAGCGCGACATTCTGCTGTTGGATGAATGGGCTGCCGATCAGGATCCGCAATTCCGTCGTGTGTTCTATCTTGAGCTGTTACCGCAGTTGCGCGCATTAGGCAAAACGATTGTGGCGATCAGCCATGACGATCACTATTTTGAACATGCCGATCGTCTGCTTGAAATGCATCAAGGTACGCTGTCAGAACTGACGGGCGCAGCCCGTGAACAGGCCTCGCAGGATGCCGTCGCGCAGATTAGTCGGTAACGTAAGAATGTCACCCTGTGAGTCACAACACACCGTTAGCGTGAAGTCTGACAGGCATATATTAATTCGTTGAATTCTGGGGCATTATAAGCGCCAATGTTGGCAGGCTGCCAACAGAGTGGAGGTTTTTTACTTACAGATCAGGCACCTGACGTATCTGGTCTGCCACTTAACTCAATAAGTTGGTATATGTTATGAAAAGGATGTTTAACGCATTATTCGTTGTTGTTTTTGTTTGCTTTTCGTCTCTGGCAAATGCGGCAGAAAATCTACCCAACATTGTCATTTTGGCAACGGGCGGTACGATTGCTGGTTCCGCAGCCGCTAATACGCAAACCACTGGGTATAAAGCCGGTGCGTTGGGCGTAGATACGCTGATTCAAGCGGTGCCAGAGCTGAAAACGCTTGCCAATATCAAAGGTGAGCAGGTTGCCAGCATCGGCAGTGAAAATATGACCAGCGATGTGCTGTTAAAGCTGAGCAAGCGCGTGAACGAACTGCTGGCACGCAGCGATGTTGATGGCGTGGTCATTACGCACGGTACGGATACGCTCGACGAATCTCCTTATTTCCTGAACCTGACGGTGAAAAGCGACAAGCCGGTAGTCTTTGTTGCTGCGATGCGTCCGGCAACGGCAATCAGTGCCGATGGCCCGATGAACCTGTACGGTGCAGTAAAAGTGGCAGCGGATAAAAACTCTCGCGGTCGTGGTGTGCTGGTTGTATTGAACGACCGTATTGGTTCTGCCCGTTTCATCAGCAAAACCAACGCCTCTACGCTGGATACCTTTAAAGCGCCAGAAGAAGGTTATCTGGGCGTGATTATCGGTGACAAAGTTTACTACCAGACTCGTCTGGATAAAGTTCACACCACGCGCTCCGTATTCGATGTGACCAACGTAGATAAGCTGCCAGCTGTCGACATTATTTATGGTTATCAGGACGATCCAGAATATATGTATGACGCTGCTATCAAACACGGCGTAAAAGGCATCGTGTATGCGGGCATGGGTGCAGGTAGCGTATCCAAACGCGGCGACGCTGGCATCCGCAAAGCGGAAAGCAAAGGCATTGTTGTTGTGCGCTCCAGCCGTACCGGTAGCGGTATCGTCCCACCGGATGCAGGCCAACCCGGTCTGGTTGCCGATTCTCTGAGCCCGGCAAAATCACGTATTCTGTTGATGCTGGCGCTGACGAAAACGACGAATCCAACTGTGATTCAGGATTACTTCCACGCTTATTAATCGCTTGGGCGGTTTTTAGTGTGTTAGCCCCGCGGTTAAACGCGGGGCTTTTTGCTTCTGCTCTGTCAGTTTGTACTCCCGCTTATGCAACTTTTCATTCCCACTGAGAAGTCACTTCCCTCTCTGTCGATTTTATCGGTATGATTCAGCCCACGACAAAGCAGGTAATCACCCCGTTTATCTTTGATACCCGAAATCGTTCGAGTTGTGGCTCCGCCAATGCGCGTGCGGCTTGAACTATGGCGGAACGGGTGAGTAAAAAAGAAGGATTCGTCATTACATGACACACCCCATTTTTATGGTTGGTGCCAGAGGCTGTGGGAAGACCACTGTAGGGCATCAGCTAGCGCAGGCGTTGGGATATGACTTTGTCGACACCGACCTGTTTATGCAACAGACGACCAATATGACCGTCGCTGATGTGGTCGCGCAGGAAGGATGGCATGGTTTCCGCCAGCGTGAAAGCCTGGCACTTCAGCAGGTGGCGTCTAACCGCTGCATTGTCGCGACAGGTGGCGGAATGGTGCTAGCGGAAGCCAATCGACGGTTTATGCATGATAAAGGTATTGTGATTTACCTCCACGCGGATGCTGAACTGCTGGCTCAGCGGTTGGAAGAAAATCCGCAGGATAACCAGCGACCTACGCTGACGGGGCGCCCCATCGCAGAGGAAATGGCCGACGTACTGGCCGCGCGTGACGCGCTTTATCGCGGTGTGGCGCATCACGTCATCGATGCATCGCAGGCGCCAGACGCTATTGTGGCAAGCGTGTTGAAGGCGCTACGCTCGTCGGCAGCGTAGGGCGGTAAAATGGGACACTGGCAAAATATTCACCAGTCAGTGTTACTGAGCACTAACTTTCAATGAATAGATCGTGACAGTGGCTCAACTCTCCTTTTAAGATGAATTTCCTGAATTTTTCGACGATAGGTGCCGCGCTATGCTGAATGTAAATGAGTATTTTGCAGGGAAGGTCAAGTCAATCGGTTTTGAAGGCGACAGCATTGGCCGCGCCAGTGTCGGTGTTATGGACGCGGGCGAATACACGTTTGGAACTGGACAGCCGGAAGAAATGACGGTCATCACTGGGGCATTAAAAGTACTGTTGCCCGGCGCACCGGATTGGCAGGTTTTCACACCGGGAGAAACGTTTTTCGTTCCGGGGAAAAGTGAGTTCAATTTGCAGGTAGCAGAGCCAACCTCTTACTTATGTAAATACCTGTAATACCTATTTTATTTATATTCTATACCCTAGGTAATTCGAGTTTCAGGACAAAACGGTAGCGTTTTGAACCATGCATACGCAACTTGAAATATGACGGGTATACATCCTTCTCGCCGCGTTATGTGTTACATGACGCGGCGTTTTTTATGCTGATTCTGCACCGCCCCCTTTATCCCCATTTTAACTCCACGCTGTTATCGCGCTTTTCTGCCATTCTTTTCCCTGAAATGATAAATTTTGCTGCAAAAATGTTACATGGCTCAAGTAATGAACTCAAAGGTATTTAAAAGGTATTATTAATTGGTATTTTAAAGGTGTACCTTACTCTGTCATGAAGGATGTAAATATGAAAACTACAGCAAAGCTGTCGTTCATGATGTTCGTTGAATGGTTTATCTGGGGAGCCTGGTTTGTTCCACTCTGGCTGTATTTGAGCAAAAGCGGGTTCACTGCGGGCGAAATCGGCTGGTCGTATGCCTGTACTGCGATTGCCGCTATTTTGTCGCCGATTCTGGTGGGGTCACTCACCGACCGTTTCTTCGCCGCACAAAAAGTGCTGGCAGTACTGATGTTCGCCGGAGCGATACTGATGTATCTGGCGGCGCAGCAAACGGAATTTATGTATTTCTTCCCGCTGCTGCTGGCGTATTCATTAACCTACATGCCCACTATCGCCTTGACGAACAGCATCGCCTTTTCGCATGTGGCCGATGTGGAGCGGGATTTCCCACGCATCCGAGTATTGGGAACGATTGGTTGGATCGCCTCCGGTATCGTATGTGGTTTTCTGCCGACGTGGCTTGGGTTTAGCGATATTTCTCCGACTAATATCCCGTTGCTGATTACTGCCGCCAGCTCTGCGTTGCTTGGTTTCTTTGCCTTTTTCCTGCCAGATACGCCGCCGAAAAGCACTGGCAAGTTGGATGTTAAAGTTATGCTGGGGCTGGATGCGATTGTGTTGTTAAAAGACAAAAACTTTCTGGTGTTTTTTGTCTGCTCCTTCTTGTTCGCGATGCCGCTGGCGTTTTATTACATTTTTGCCACTGGCTTCCTTACCGAAGTTGGCATGAAAAACGCAACAGGCTGGATGACTCTGGGCCAGTTCTCGGAGATTTTCTTCATGCTGGCGTTGCCGTTTTTCACCAAACGCTTTGGTATTAAAAAGGTATTGTTGCTGGGGCTGGTGACGGCGGCTATCCGTTACGTCTTCTTCGTCTACGGCGATGCTTACCACTACTTCACGTATGCGCTGCTGTTCCTCGGCATTCTGCTACACGGTGTGAGTTACGATTTTTACTATGTCACCGCCTATATCTACGTTGATAAAAAAGCGCCAGTGCACATGCGTACGGCTGCGCAGGGTCTGATAACGCTCTGCTGTCAGGGCTTCGGCAGCCTGTTGGGATACCGTTTGGGGGGCGTGATGATGGAGAAACTTTTCGCCCACGGTGAGCCGGTAAACGGCCTGACCTTTAACTGGACCGGCATGTGGCTTTTTGGTGCGGTGATGATCGCGATTATTGCGCTGATCTTTATCCTGCTGTTCCGGGAGTCAGATAAAGCGATCTCGACGATCGATGTAGAGGGTGCAAATCAGCATTTCAGTACAGAGGAAAACAAATGAAACAAGAACGTATTCTCGGTGCCTTATACGGCCAGGCTTTAGGGGATGCGATGGGTATGCCATCGGAACTGTGGCCGCGAACGCGCGTTAAAGCGCATTTCGGCTGGATTGATCGTTTTTTACCGGGTCCGGCGGAAAACAATGCAGCGTGTTATTTCGGCCGCGGCGAGTTTACGGATGATACCTCGATGGCGCTAAGTCTGGCCGATGCCATCATTGAATGCGATGGAGAGATCAATGCTGATGCGATTGGCCGCCACATCCTGAAGTGGGCGGAATCGTTCGATGCATTTAATAAAAATGTACTCGGCCCAACGTCTAAAATTGCGTTGAATGCGATCAGACAAGGTACGTCGGTAAGCGAGCTGGAAAATAATGGCGTCACGAATGGTGCCGCGATGCGGGCGTCCCCGCTCGGTTGCCTGCTGCCCACGCACAATCTTGATGCCTTCATTGAGCAGGTAGCGCTGGCCTCCAGCCCGACGCATAAATCCGACGTGGCGATTGCGGGAGCTGTTGTTATTGCCTGGGCTATTTCCCAGGCGATTGACGGAGCTGGCTGGCAGGATATCGTCGATGCGTTGCCGTCTGTGGCGCGGCGTGCTCAGGAAAAACGAATTACTACGTTTAGCGCTTCTCTTGCCGCGCGTCTGGAATTGGCTCTGAATATCGTGCGTAACGCAAACGGTACGGAAAGCGCCAGCGAGCAGCTTTATCAACTGATTGGTGCGGGAACGAGCACGATCGAATCTGTTGCGACCGCAATCGCAATGGTGGAGCTGGCGCAAACCGATCCAAACCGCTGTGCGATTCTGTGCGCCAACCTCGGGGGGGATACCGATACGATTGGGGCGATGGCGACGGCGATATGTGGTGCACTGCATGGGGTAACGGCGATTGATGCCGCGTTGAAGCAAGAACTGGATGACATTAACCAGCTTGATTTTCATCGCTATGCCAGCTTGCTACTGCAATTCCGTTCAGCACGGGAGGCGTGATGAAAGCCAGCAAACTTGCTGCAAAACTGGATGAATTAACGACACGTCAGCCGTTGACCATCATTGGGGCTGCGGTGATTGATGTGATTGCCGATGCTTATGCGTTGCCGTACCGCGGGTGTGATATCGAACTGAAGCAGCAAAGCGTGAATATTGGTGGCTGCGCCTTGAATATTGCCATTGCGCTTAAACGCCTTGGGATGCAAGCACAAAACGCTTTGCCTGTCGGGCAGGGCGTGTGGGCAGATATCATTCGTAATAGTCTGGAAAAACAGAACATCACCACGGTGGTTCAAACCGATTCGGGAGACAATGGTTGGTGTCTGGCGCTGGTTGAGCCGGACGGCGAACGTACATTTATGTCGTTCAGCGGCGTTGAAAACCAGTGGAGTGACAGCTGGTTAGCATCGTTATCCGTCGCATCGGGGAGTTTGATTTCTCTTTCTGGCTATCAACTGGCGGCACCGTGCGGTGAGCGTCTGGTAAGCTGGCTGGAAACCTTGCATAGCGTCACGCCATTTATCGATTTTGGTCCACGCATTGCCGATATCCCGGCAAACCTGATGGCGCGCATTATGGCACTTCATCCCGTGGTGTCCCTTAATCGTCAGGAAGCGGAAGTAGCGGCGGAAATGCTTGGTGTGTCGGCTGAGGCGCAAACGCTGGGGCGTGCCTGGAGGGAGAAATACTGTGCGCCAGTGATTATTCGTCAAGACAAAGCGGGGGCCTGGTATTTCGATGCGACGTCTGAGGGGCTCGTCGCACCGTTTCCGGCAACGGTGGTTGATACCATCGGCGCGGGAGACAGCCATGCGGGAGGGACGCTGGCAGGCTTGGCCGCTGGGTGGTCATTAGCAGACGCCGTCACGCTGGGGAATGCTGTTGCGGCTTATGTTGTGAGTCACCGGGGGGGCGATTGTGCACCCACCCAGACTGAACTTCGTGCTCAGTTACTCCTCGCAGACGAACACGTATAGATCGCTACGGCAATAGCTGATGCTGTATTCGATAGGCCGGTTCTGCTGGTCGAGCGCAATTTGCTTGATGACCAGAACCGGTACTTTATTATCAAGCTGAATGTGTGACTGAAACTCGGCGTCGGGCATACGTGCGCTGACGCGGCTGCGTGTACGCTGCGGATTGATGTTCTGGCTGCGAAAATAGTCATAAAGCGAGACGCCGATATCTTCAGCATCAGCGATCAGATCAACAGGGACATATGACTCTTCAATGGAAACGGCGTCTTCATCCACATAACGGATACGCTTTAACAGAAAAACCGAGGTTTCTGGCGCAATAGCTAATTGTTCGGCTACTTCCTTGCTGCTTTTTACGATTTGTTTGTTCACCCATAGCGTATTGGGCTTTTTGCCTCGTAGCACGACCTGTTGTGAAAAGCCGCGCGCTTCTTTCAGCGAATACTCAAAAATATTATTGATTTGTGTACCGTAGCCGCGCACGCGGGTAACAACACCTTCTTCTTCCAGCGTCTGCATAGCTTTGCGCACGGTAATGCGCGACACACCAGCTAACTGACTTAGGTCACGCTCTCCCGGCAGAATATTGCCATGCTCCAGCGCACCGCTGCGCACGGCATTTTTGACCGTTTCGGCAAATTTTAGGTAGAGCGGAGTATTGTCTGCTGCCGCAAAGCGCTGAGTAAGCTGTTCTATTAATTGAGTATGCGCGTGTTCCATTCTTCTCTGTTCCTGGTCTACCTGCGTAGAGTATTCATAATACCACTGGTATTATCGTCTCTGTACTTGTCATTCTTCAAGCTATCTGTGCCTTGGCTTCGTTCAAATACTCGGCCCGTCGTGGGCCTCGCTCTTACGGGCTAACGCGTCGCATTGTTCAAAACGAACTCGTTTGTCCTGAAACTCAAATGGTTAGTGTGGATACCTAAAATGGCAACGTTGCACTCCATTGTCAGACAATGGCATCTGCGATACGAAATGCACCGTAGGCTCTCGATGGGAGGGAATGTGTTAATGCAGATGTTCATTTTTGGTTGTTTATTCATCAATGATAAGTGATTTTATGTCGAAAAATTCCACTGCGTGGCCGCATAAAATCAAGTTTATTTATTAACCGGTAGCATATATCTCTAGCGTGTAATCTCTCGCTCTTTCTTGTAACGCTAATCATTAATTCCATATATGAGTTGTTTTATTTAATTATGTTTATTAATTAATAATATGAAAGAATGGATGGTTATTAAGAATTATCCCTAACTTGTTAAAATTTAATAAATAATGAGCCTTATCAATAATTTTTTATTATGGAAAATAATAAGTTTTTTATTCTTTATGGTTGTTTATTTATGGTGATTTACATTGGTTTTTTAGCGTATTTTTAATTACCCTACTTTTTTTACGTAATGGATTGGTTGAACGTATTAATTTTCAACGCAGTTTTTAAGATAAATGGCAGCTGTAGAATGTGATCGCATTCAAGTTTTATTTTGCTGTGCCGTTATGGATAGTATAACTATTCTACGCAAAGAGTATTTTATGCTGAAAACGACCCGTTCCCGCATTCTTGCGGCCTGTTCGACCATTGTTGTACTTTCGCTTGTTATTAATACCTTTCTTAATTACACCATAGCCAATAACGCCAATAAGGAATCGATCCAGAATACGCTGGATGCGGTTGCGACCAGCCATAGTATAGCGGTTAGCGACTGGGTTGCTTCTAAAACGCTGATGATCTCTGCACTGCATGACCGCGCTATACAGGATGAAGATCCTATTCCGCTGTTTAAACAGATTGTGGCATCCGGTGGTTTCCTGAACGTGTACATGGGCTACGCGAATGGCACTGCCAAATTTGCCGATCCTGGCGGTATTCCTGCCGATTACAACCCTACCATCAGACCCTGGTATCAGCAGGCGGTGAAAGAAGGCAAGCCGCTAGCGACTGCGCCGTACGTTGATATGGTAACGAATACGCTGGTGGTTTCTTTCGTCGCTCCGGTGCTGGAAGGAGGCAAGGTGAGAGGCGTAGTTGGTAGTGACGTCACGATGAAAAGCGTGATCGAAAACGTCAAAGCCATCAACCCAACTCCGGGGAGTTTCGGTGTGTTGATTGACCGTAACGGTACGATCATTGCGCACCCGGATGAAAAACTGACGCTGAAAAACATCACCGACATTGCCCCTGCGATTAATCTGAACGAGGTTCTTTCCGCTAATAGCGCTCACGATGTGGATTTTTCTGGGTCGACAAAGCTGGTGTTGGCAAAACCGATTACTGGCACGAGCTGGTATATGCTGGTGGCGTTGGATAAAGCGGAAGCCACTGCTGGCATGCGCTCTCTGTTGTCTACTTCTATCATCACACTGGTTGCTATTGCGCTGCTGGGAACGCTGATTATCGGTTTCATCATCACGTCAACGCTCAAGCGCCTGCTGCAAATCCGTGACGCAATGGATGATATCAGCAACGGCAACAACGACCTGACACAGCGCCTGCCTGATGAAGGGCATGATGAAGTGTCGCAAATTGCCCGCTCGTTTAATATTTTTGTCGATAAGATCAGTCAGGTAATGATTCAGATTCGGGATATCAGCGCATCGCTTCAGGTTGCTGCGGATGAGATCTCAGCAGGGAACAACGATCTCTCTGCGCGCACTGAATCTGCGGCGTCGAGTATTCAGCAAACGGCAGCGTCGCTGGAAGAGATCTCTGCTGCGGTGACGCAATCGGCAGGGTCTGCGCAGCAGGTTAACGCTAAAGCGCTGCTGCTCTCGAAAGATGCGGGGACGGGCGGAAAAGTGGTGTCTGATGTGATTGTCACGATGGAAGATATCGTGGTCGCGTCGGGTAAAATCGGCGACATTATCGGCGTGATCGATGGCATTGCCTTCCAGACTAACATTTTGGCGCTTAACGCCGCAGTCGAGGCCGCGCGAGCGGGTGAACAGGGGCGTGGTTTCGCCGTTGTTGCCGGTGAAGTTCGCAGTTTGGCACAGCGCAGTGCGCAGGCTGCAAAAGAGATTAAAGAGCTGATTGAATCGACGGTCTCCAGCGTCACCTCTGGCTCGGTGCAGGTGCGTCAGGCCAGCGACAAGATGAATGAAATTGTTGGCGGTGTGTCTACCGTGAGCACGGTGATGTCTGAAATTACACATGCAGCGGATGAACAAATGCGTGGCATCAACGAGATCAACAAAGCGGTAGCACAGTTGGATTCGATGGTGCAACAAAACGCTGCGTTGGTGCAGGAATCTGCTGCCGCGTCGGGCGCGTTGCAATCACAGGCTGAAGAACTGAACGCCGTCGTCGGGGCATTCCGGGTCTAACGGATTCAGAGACTGAGGGTGTTTTGCCCGCCAGAACGCTGGCGGGCAATCACCGACTGTATTAACAATCGATAGTATTAACAATCGATCGTATTAACGTTGGGCTTCGCCGCCCAGCGCTTCAATCAGATTTGCAATCAATGCTGCCAGCTCGCTGGTCATCAAAATGAAATCGGCATCAAACCGTTGAGCAAAATCTTCCCGATCGATGTCGTCATTCTGTTCCCGCAGCGTATCTGAGAACTTCAACCGTTTTACCGAACCGTCATCAGACAAGACCAGTTGAATGCGTTCCTGCCAGTCCAGCGCCAGCTTGGTGACTAGCTTGCCCGCTTCAATATGCACGGCAATTTCATCGCACACCAGATCCTGTTTTTTACAGCGGATCACGCCACCGTCTTCCAGAATCGCTTTCAGTTCTGCTTCATCCTGTAGCACGAAGCCTGCTGCTGGCTCACCGGAACGTACCCACTCAGTCAGCGTTAGCTCAATAGGGTTTTCCATTGTCAGTGGCACAACAGGCAGAGAGCCCAGGGTTTTGCGCAGTAACGCCAGCGTATCTTCTGCTTTTTTGGCGCTAGCGGCATCGACCATAATCAAGCCGTTAACCGTATCGATCCATAGCCAGACCTGACTGAAACGGCTGAATGCACGTGGCAGCAGGCTGTGCAGCACTTCGTCTTTCAGCGAATCTTTTTCGGTTTTTTTCAGCTTGCGGTGTTGCTCCGCTTCCAGACGTTCAATTTTTGCCTGAAGGGTTTGTTTGATGACGGGGGACGGAAGAATTTTTTCTTCTTTGCGAACGCAGATAACGATTTGCCCATTAACGACGTGCGTTAATGCATCGCTATGCGATCCCATCGGCGATACCCAACCCGTTTTCATCATATCCTGACTGCCGCACGGGGTGAACGCGAAGGCACTGAGCCGTTTTTCCATTTCATCCGCAGACAAAACGTTATCTTTGGACAGCACGCTGTCCCGGCTTAGGCGGTAAATCATTAAGTTTTTAAACCACAGCATGGTGTTATCCCTGACTGGGCGCGCAGGTTTGCACGCGGGTTTGTAACGTTGCGCGCATGATAACGAATTCGAGACCGTAATGTGGAATAAAATACCGCGATTCAGAGGAATACCTATCACGATTTGGGTGACAGTAGATTGCTTTCTCTGATTATCTCTATTAAGAAAGTTTTCAGGTCGGTGACAAACTTACGCGGGCCTATTTACAACACGTGGGGAGACATCATGAGAATCGGTATCGATCTGGGCGGGACGAAAACAGAAGTCATTGCGTTGGACGATGAGGGGCAAGAACGTTTTCGGCAGCGTATGCCGACGCCAAGAAATGACTATCCAGAAACGTTGCGGACTATTGCCACGTTGGTAGAGATGGCTGAAAAAGCAATCGGCTGTCGCGGTAGCGTTGGCGTGGGTATTCCCGGTACGCTGTCGCCGTTTACTGGTAAGGTAAAAAATGCCAACTCGACCTGGCTCAACGGTCAGGCGCTGGATCTCGATCTTGCCACGCTGTTAAATCGGCCCGTGCGGGTTGCGAATGATGCGAACTGCTTCGCTGTTTCAGAAGCGGTAGACGGTGCTGGAGCAGGAAAGCAGACCGTTTTCGCGGTCATCATCGGCACTGGCTGTGGATCGGGAATTGCGCTGAACGGTCAGGCTCACGTCGGCGGCAACGGTATTGCTGGTGAATGGGGGCATAACCCGCTGCCCTGGATGGATGAAGATGAACTTCATTATCGGCAGACAGTTCCCTGTTATTGCGGCAAGTCCGGCTGCATTGAATCCTTTATTTCTGGAACGGGGTTTGCACTGGATTACCAGCGTCTGAGCGGCCAGCCGCACAAGGGTGAAGCAATCATTGCCTTGGCAGATCAGGGTGATGCCATCGCAGAGCTGGCATTACAGCGCTATGAACATCGTCTGGCAAAATCGCTGGCACACGTGATTAACCTGCTCGATCCTGACGTGGTGGTACTGGGAGGCGGAATGAGTAATGTTTCTCGTCTTTATCAGACCGTGCCGGAAAAGATTAAACAGTGGATCTTCGGCAGCGAGTGCGAAACGCCTGTGCGGCAGGCCATACACGGCGACTCCAGCGGGGTTCGCGGAGCCGCCTGGCTATGGCCAAAGACGGAGTAAGGGCTAAACGGCGTACTGCGGTGCCAGTCGGCTGATACCCAGCCCGTTAACTTTCTGTACTTTGATCTGTACTGGAATTCGTTCTTTCATGGCTTCGACATGACTGATGACGCCGATGGTTTTACCGGAGGCGTTCAGGTTATCGAGCGCATCCAGCGCGATATCCAGCGTTTCGGCATCCAGCGTACCGAAACCCTCATCCAGAAACAGAGAGTCGATGCTGGCTCTATGGCTGACCAGATCGGATAGCGCCAGTGCGAGCGACAGGCTCACCAGAAAACTCTCGCCACCGGATAGCGTTTTTGTGTCGCGTTCTGCGTCTGCCTGCCAGGTATCCATCACCAGAAGTTCTAGCTCGCCACCGGGCTTACGTTTTAGCTGGTAACGATCGTGCAGGCGTGAAAGTTGGAGATTGGCGAGATAGATCAGATGATCCAACGTTAGTCCCTGAGCAAACTTGCGGAATTTGTCCCCTTTACTTGAACCGATCAGCGAGTTTAACGCATCCCAGTCGTCATACATTTTCTGGCTTTGGGCGATCTCGTTAAGCAAGGTCTGCTGGTTCTGGCGCTGTTGCCGATCGTCAGATAGCTGACGTTGGAATTCGCCTTGTTGCCTCAGATTGGCTTTCAGCGTGTCATCCTGTTCTGACAACCGCTGTTGCACAGATTCCTGCGTTGCTTCTTCTGGGAGGGATGCAGGCCGTTTTTGTTGCTGCTCAAGTAATGCCTGTTCAGCCTGGTGGTGAAGCGCCGCTGCCTGCTGCAAGCTTCGATACAGTTTCTCCTTCAATGCCTGCAAGGCCTGTCGCTCTTGCTCATCAAGCAGCGCATTCAGGAAGGCGGTTTCATCAGCAAAAGCACTGTGCTGCAAAGCCTGAGTAAAACGTTCAGTCGCACTGTCGCGTTGATGTGTACTCTGTTCATACTGCTGTTGCGTGCGGGTCAGTTCTCCCGTCAGGCGACTCAACGTCGTTTCGGTCTGCTGACGTGCTGACTGGGCTAACCGAAGTGCATCGTCATACTGCTGGCTGATTCGTTGTAGCTGTTCGCGCACATCGGCGATTTGCCTGTCACCGAAAAGCGCCTGCCGCGCTTGTTGGCTTATTTGGAGTGTGTTGTTGTGCTGCTCCAGCTGTTGCTGTTGCACCTGTAGCTGCTGTTTTACCTCGGTCACACTGAGGTTCAGATGCTGAAAATCGCTTTCCAGAGTGGCTAATAAAGGAATTAAGCGAGACTGCTCCTGTTCTTTGGTTTTCCAGTCTTGCCATTCGTTCTCGCGCTGAACCAACCAGCTATCTTGTGCTGCGGTTTCCGGTAGAAGCAGGCCCGCATTTTCCAGCGTCAGTGTGATTTCCTGAGTGTACTGCTCTAGCTGCCGCTGCACGTCTTGCAGTGATTGGACAATTTCTGCCTGTGAATCGTTTAGCGAGGTTTGTTGCTGGGCGTTTAGCGCAATTTTTTGGTCGAGTTCTCGCAGTAATGTCTCTGAAGCAGTCAGTGAATCCTTACTTTCCTGCCACCGCTTTTGCTGTTGTTCGCGAGCGGTAATCTGCTGGCGAATGTCTTGTTCTTCGGCCTCACTTTGTTCAAACCAAGCGGCAACCTCGTCCTGCTGTTCCAGCGTGTAGTTAACTTGTAAGCGCTTACTGACATCTTGCCACTGTTGTAACAGGGTTTGATGTTCGCTATCGAGCTGAGCGATGTCCTGTAGGAGTTGTTCCCGCTGTTGCTCTAGCGAGGTCAACCGAGCCGTCGTATTTGCCAGCGCCGTTGCTAATTGGCTCACTTCCTGCTGTAGCGCCGTTAGGCGCTTTTGGGTTTCGGATGGTTGCAGTGCCTGATAGCGTTCAATCGCCGGATGCTCGGTCGAACCGCACAGCGGACAAGGATCGCCAGCCTGTAGCCGTTGCCGTTCGGCTTCCAACTTAACGATACGCTCTTCCTGCCGGTACATTGTTTCCAGATCGGCCAGATGCTGGGTGCGCTGTTCATGCTCAGACTGTTGCTGTTTCTTTACGACTTCTGACTGGCTGATATGCCCTTGTATCTCATCTTGTCTGGCGAGATGCTGCTGTTTACGGGAATGAAGACGCTGGAACTGGTCGCTGATTGTCGCGAGCTGTTGGCGTGCGGTTCGCTGGTCAATGAGTTGGTTAAACCGCTGGAGCAGGGTGGAAAGTGGCTGTTGTGTTTCCTGATTTTTCCGTATCTCATCCTGCTGTGTGAACAACTCGCGCGCGGCATCAACGACGGTTTGTTGTTCACGCAGTTGTGCCGTCAGCGTTGCAGCCTCTTGCTGGATCGCTGCCGACTGTTCAACGTGCTGTGCCTGTTTTTGATTTAGCTTTTGTTGCTCGTCTTGAAGCTGGCGCAACTGCCGAAACTGTGCGCGCCACAGGGGAAGTTGCTCTCCCCACTGCTGGTGATGCGCGTGTTGCTGACGGTAAGATTGAATCTGTTCAAGCTGTTGTTTGGCCTGCTGTTTCTCCGCCGCTATCTGCGTTTGCTTGCTTTCGTCGGCTTGCAGACGACGCTGCGTTTTTGCCAGTTCGTCCTGCTGCTGGGCTTTTTGCTGAACCAGCGTGGCAATACGATGGTCAAGCGGCACAACCTGTTCGTTGATCAACAACTCTTGTTTCTGACGTTCCCGTTTATGGTCACTAACGTTCTGTTCCGCCTTTTCTTCCTGCTGGCGTAGCGTTGTCAAAGCCAACTGTTCTGCGCTCTGTTTCTCAGTCAGTTGTGCAATCTGCTGGGCAAGCGTAAGGGATTCCTGTTGATAGCGCTCTCTGTCCTGATGCAGTGGCCTCAGTTTTTCTGCCGGTTCGCTGTTGGCTAATTTTTCGAGCTGCTGCTTGGCCTGCTGAATGGCTGATTCAGCAGTCGCATGTTGCGCCTGCGTGTTAGTGAGCTGCGCTTGCCGCTGCGTCAATTGCTCAAACCAGCGAAGCGTAGTCAGTGCTTGCTCACGCTCGGCGTTGCTCTGTTGCTCTTGCTGGAGTAGCCCGGCAAGCTGTGTTTCTACCTGCTGACGCTGTTCATCGGTCAACAGCTGAATGCCCAAAGCGCGCGCCTGTAGCGTGTTCAACGCGATGTTTGCCTGTTTGTGCTTTTCATAGACGCGCTCGGAAATCAGTCCGTAAATATCCGTGCCGGTCAGTTCTTCCAGCAGTTCCGCTCTGTCGTCTGCTTTTGCGTTGAGAAACGCGGCAAATTGCCCCTGCGACAGCATCATGGATCGCGTAAAACGGCCAAAATCCAGTCCGGTGAGCTGCGTGGTCATCTCTTTCTTATCATTGAGCTTTTCACACAGAATTTTGCCGCCTTCAATGAGCGCCAGTTCGGCCTTGGGGGCCTGTAAATTCCCATCCGGTGAATTTCTAGCCCGACGCTGGCTCCAGAAAGCACGATATCCGACACCTTTAACCTCGAACTCGACCTCGGCGAGGCACTCCGCAGTGTTGCGAGTCATCAGATCGTTATTACCAGCGGAAAGCTGACCCAACCGTGGTGTTTCGTGATACAGCGCCAGACAAATGGCATCCAGCAGCGTGGTTTTTCCTGCCCCGGTTGGGCCGGTAATAGCAAATAAGCCGTTGCTGGAAAAGGGCTCCTGCGTGAAGTCGATCTTCCATTCGCCTTTCAGCGCGTTGAGGTTTTTTAAGCGCAGACTGAGGATTTTCATTTGGCAGGCTCGCTATTTTCCAATTCATCAATAACCTGATTAAACAGCGTACGAACGCGCTGTTGGCGGCCCTCTTCCATGTCTGTCTCCGTTGCCAAACGACGTTCAAAAACGTCATGCACACTCAATTCGTTTAGCGTTTCCTTGTCCTGTCGGATCATCGCCTGCAAACGCTGTTCGCGCGTGCGGCGTAGCAGAAGCACCTCAACGGGCAGGTTCTCGGTCATCGCTTGAACGCGCTTTTGCATGTCGCTCAGATAATCTTGCGTGCTGAGTTCGATATCCAGCCATACCGGTTTATCCCCCTGATAGTTCTGAAAGGTGGCCAGTTGCTGTTCAATGTCGCTCAGACTGCCTTTAATCAGCTGCATCGGCTGGGTTACGGGAATGGGCAGTATGTCTATTTGCGGTGGTGCATCGGGTATAAAGCTGACCAGACAAACGGATTTTTCGCTGCCGAGTTCATCAAAACTTAGCGGGATAGGCGAACCGCTGTAGCGGATGTGCTCACTTTGGGTCACGCGCTGTGGGCGGTGAATATGCCCAAGCGCAATGTAATCCGCAGGGGGAAAAGCCTGAGCGGGAAAGGCATCGAGCGTACCGATATAGATATCGCGCACGGATTCCGAAGCGGTTGCGCCAATCGTCGTCAGGTGCCCGGTTGCAATAATCGGCAGCGGTAAGCCAAGCTCGTCTCGCTTCTGACAAGCCAATTGGTAACACTGCTGATAGTGCGCAGTAATCGCTTCCTGTAGCGCCAGCTGTTTTTCATCACCGGATTGCCCAGCTTTACTGGTTAGCACATCACGCGGACGTAAAAAAGGAATCGCGCAGAGCAGGGCGCCGGGCTGCTGTTGACGATTTTCCAACAGCAGTACCTGTTGTGATGGATCGTCGCTGGCACAGGCAATCACCCGCGTGTTCAGACAGGCGAGCAAGCCACGGGATTCATTCAACATCGCGACAGAATCGTGGTTGCCGCCGAGAATGACGAGCTGGCAGCCAGTGCGCTGTAGCTCTACCACGAAGCTATAATACATTTCCCGCGCATAGCTGGGAGGCGAACCGTTATCAAAAATATCGCCTGCGACTATAATGGCATCGACATGGTGGTGTTCCACCTGAGCGATAAGCCAGCGCAGAAAAGCCTGATGCTCAGCGGCGCGGCTTTTGGTATAAAAATATTGCCCTAAATGCCAATCGGCGGTGTGGATAATGCGCATCGTGCTCTCTCGATATTCATGCCGTGTGGCGTTGGATGACGTTGTCATTGTCCATTATGTGAAATGGTGTGTCGTCGCATGGTGCTCTGTCACCGTAATGCCATGATTATATATAGCAGGGATGGTGGCTGTCGCGGTGGAATCAAACGTTTGGAAAGTGGCTCGAAGAATAGGATGTACGCGCTGTAACACCATGCGATGAGGGGCCGTGTGTTTTTCATAAATCTGTCATAAAACTGACGCATAATGCCTTTCGCCTGCTAACAGCGACGATGATTAACGACAGGATTAACAATGGCAAAACGCATATTAGTCGTGGAAGATGAAGCACCAATTCGTGAAATGGTCTGCTTTGTACTGGAACAAAATGGTTATCAGCCAGTTGAAGCCGAAGATTATGACAGTGCGGTAACGCAACTGTCGGAGCCTTTCCCAGAGCTGGTGTTATTGGACTGGATGCTGCCAGGAGGTTCGGGCCTGCAATTCATCAAGCATATGAAGCGCGAAGCACTGACGCGTGATATTCCGGTGATGATGCTGACCGCACGTGGCGAAGAAGAAGACCGCGTACGCGGGCTTGAAGTGGGAGCGGATGATTACATTACCAAACCCTTTTCACCCAAAGAGCTGGTGGCGCGAATCAAAGCCGTTATGCGCCGTATTTCACCGATGGCGGTGGAAGAAGTGATTGAAATGCGTGGCTTAAGTCTCGACCCTTCCTCGCATCGCGTGACGACCGAAGAGCACGCATTGGACATGGGGCCGACGGAGTTTAAACTGCTGCATTTCTTTATGACGCATCCTGAACGTGTTTATAGCCGGGAGCAGTTGCTGAATCACGTGTGGGGCACTAACGTTTATGTTGAGGATCGTACTGTCGACGTCCATATTCGTCGCCTGCGTAAAGCGCTGGAAACCAGCGGACATGACAAAATGGTGCAAACCGTTCGGGGAACGGGCTACCGTTTTTCAACGCGTTACTGAGGTGATCGTAACCGGAGAAACACTAACGTGCTAGAACGTTTATCCTGGAAAAGGCTGGCATTGGAGCTAGCTTTTTTTTGTCTACCCGCTTTACTGCTGGGGCTGATTTTTGGCTATCTGCCCTGGTTTCTGCTGGTCGCCGTTTTAGGCTTACTTTGCTGGAATTTTTATAACCAGCTCAAACTCTCTTACTGGCTGTGGGTCGACCGCAGTATGACGCCGCCGCCCGGCCGCTGGAGCTGGGAGCCGCTGTTCTACGGGCTCTATCAGATGCAGTTGCGTAACCGACGCCGACGCCGTGAATTGGCGCTCTTGATTAAACGGTTTCGCAGTGGTGCCGAATCTTTACCGGATGCCGTGGTGATCACCACTGAAGAGGGAACGATCTTCTGGTGTAATCATCTGGCGCAACACCTGCTCAACTTCCGCTGGCCGGAAGATAACGGGCAGAATATCCTCAATTTATTGCGCTACCCCGAATTTACTAATTACATGAAAGGACAAGATTTCAGCCGTCCTCTCACGCTGCAATTGAATAATTCCCATCATGTTGAATTCCGCGTGATGCCCTATTCCGAAGGGCAGCTACTGATGGTGGTGCGTGATATTACGCAAATGCACCAGCTAGAAGGCGCCAGACGTAACTTTTTTGCCAATGTAAGTCATGAATTGAGAACCCCGTTGACGGTGTTGCAGGGCTATCTGGAAATGATGCAGGAAGAAACGCTGGATACGGCGCTTCGCGGGAAAGCGTTGAATACTATGCAGGAGCAAACCCGACGCATGGATGGGCTGGTTAAACAACTGCTGACCTTGTCCCGCATCGAGGCTGCCACGGCGATCGATCTGAATGAAAAAGTCGATATTCCGCTGATGCTGCGCGTGTTACAGCGTGAAGCGCAGACCCTGAGCCAAGGGCGCCATGAGATCGTCTTTCGTGTGAATGAAAACCTCTGCGTGTTTGGTAATGAAGAGCAGTTGCGCAGTGCGGTATCCAATCTGGTGTATAACGCGGTCAACCATACGCCAGAGGGAACGCGTATCGAAGTCTGCTGGCAGAAGATCCCACAAGGTGCGCAATTTCAGGTCAGCGATAACGGGCCAGGAATTGCAGCCGAGCATTTGCCGCGCCTGACTGAACGTTTTTATCGCGTGGATAAAGCGCGTTCGCGACAGACGGGCGGTAGTGGGCTGGGGCTGGCGATTGTTAAGCATGCGCTCAGTCATCATGATTCCCGTCTGGAGATCATGAGTGAGGATGGTCTGGGATCACGTTTTGTCTTTACGTTGCCGAATCGGTTGATTGTCCCTACCTCTCTGGCTGAAAATACGGTGAAACCTTCAGCCTGACGGAAAATGCTATCCATGAAATCCGCCATACGTATTGCGGGCGCTTTTTTACTGCTGCTCAGCGCGTTTTGCTCCGCGCAGCCTCGTCAGATGCTGGCAGGTAACCTCTCCAGCGCGGGGTCGGATACGCTGGCTAACCTGATGGCCTTTTGGGCGGCGGATTTCAGCCAGCATTATCCGAACGTGAATTTACAGATTCAGGCTGCTGGGTCGTCCTCCGCGCCAACGTCTCTGGCATCAGGTGCCGCACAGCTCGGGCCGATGAGCAGGGCGATGAAGGCCAGCGAAATTGAGGCTTTTGTTCAGCATTACGGTTATCCGCCGCTGGCGGTGCCGGTGGCAATGGATGCGCTGGTTGTATTGGTTAATCAGGATAACCCCCTGTCCGGGCTGAATTTGTCACAGTTGGACGCGATCTTTTCGATTACGCAGCGCTGCGGTAACCACCAGCCGATAAAACACTGGGGTGACCTTGGGCTGCACGGCAGTTGGGAAAAGCGCACGCTACTGCGTTATGGGCGCAATTCTGCATCGGGAACCTATGGGTTCTTTAAGCAAAAAGCGCTATGCCGTGGCGATTTTCTTCCCCAAGTTAATGAGCTGCCAGGTTCCGCGTCCGTTGTTCAGGCGATTGCTGCATCAACCGATGCGATCGGCTATGCCAGCGTAGGCTTTCGTTCCAGCGGTGTAAAAATGCTGCCATTAGCCGCACAAGGCACCGACTACATTTATCCCTCGACTGAAAATATTCGCAGTGGCTTGTATCCCTACACCCGTTATCTCTACATCTATGTCAACAAAGCACCCGGACAACCGCTGGAAGCGCTGACGGCGGCATTTTTGGCGCGCGTGCTGTCTGAGACGGGACAATCGCTGGTGAATCAGGATGGCTACTTGCCGCTGCCGGAAGAAACGCGTCGTCAGGCGCGTCAACAGATTGGCCTGCCTGAATAACTTCTTTCTCTATGACGATTTGCGATATTTTCTTACTACATGAATTTTATTCATGTGATGTGAAAATTCTTCCATTGCCCTGCGATTCGCCACGTGACACGATAGCTTTAAATTTAGACGTCCAGATGGCCAAATAAGATTAAATGTAACTATCCCTCTGGGCAAATATTTCATATTGAAACTATCTGTCAGTACACTTATTTCCTGAAGATGAGTGCTGGCAACATGTCAGGAGCGACATATGGCGAACACTTTATCCCCTTTCCGTGCCGATATCGTCGGCAGCTTCTTACGTCCAGCAGCGATTAAGCAGGCTCGTCTTCAGCATCAGGTGGGCGAGATTGATGATGTCGCGCTGCGTAATATTGAAGATCGTGAGATTCTGCGGGTGGTAGAAAAGCAGCGTGAAGCGGGCTTGCAGGTTGTGACAGACGGTGAGTTGCGCCGTGCCTGGTGGCACTTTGACTTCTTTGCCGATTTGCACGGCGTGGAGCGCTACGAAGCCGATCACGGTATTCAATTCAACGGTATCCAGACCAAATCCCATGCGATTCGTGTCGTGGATAAAGTGAGTTTTAATCCTCAGCACCCGATGCTCGATCATTTCCGTTACCTGAACAGCATTTCTGGTGATGCCGTTGCTAAAATGACGATTCCTAGCCCGAGCGTGATGCATTTCCGCGGTGGCAGAAAAGCGATTGATGCGACGGTTTATCCCGATCTGGCCGAATACTTCGACGATCTGGCACAAACCTGGCGCGATGCGATTCACGCATTTTATGATGCGGGTTGCCGTTTCCTGCAACTGGATGACACCGTGTGGGCCTACCTGTGTTCTGACGATCAAAAACGCCAGATTCGTGAACGTGGCGAAGATCCGGCGCAGTTGGCACGGACCTATGCCGACGTCCTGAATAAAGCACTGGCTGATAAACCCGCCGATCTGGTTATCGGTTTACACGTTTGTCGTGGTAATTTCCGTTCAACCTGGATTTCTGAAGGCGGGTATGAGCCTGTTGCAGAAATTCTGTTTGGTGAAGTGAATGTCGATGCATTCTTCCTGGAATACGATACCGAGCGAGCGGGGGGCTTTGAGCCGCTGCGTTTTGTGAAGCCGGGTCATCAGCAAGTCGTGCTGGGGCTGATCACCACGAAGAACGGCGAATTGGAAGACGCTGAAGTTGTGCAGGCACGTATCGCGGAAGCGGCAAAGTATGTCGATCTTAGCCAGATTTGTCTGAGCCCGCAGTGTGGTTTTGCTTCAACGGAAGAGGGTAACAGCCTGACGGAAGAACAGCAGTGGAATAAGCTGAAGCTTGTCGTGGATATTGCCAATCGCGTGTGGTGATACCCATGAGGTAACCTTATCTCCATAATGGATAGACAGAGGCTGGATCATACGATCCGGCCTTTTTTATGGCCGTTATCCTGCTCTTCGCTCGCGACATTTTTGTGCAATATGTTTTTTTTATGATCGAACTACGCATTTTATGCCTATTTTTATCAGTTTTATTGCAGTGAAATATCGATAAATGCGCAAATCATGTGTCATGCAAATCATGATAAACCAATTTATATTCTTATTTTTTAGTGTAATTAGGCTAGATACTCTGGTTTTTAGATCTCCGCTTGTCTTTTTACGCTATAAACGTTTTACTTAGCACCCAATATGGCTGTGCAAAAAATAACTCCTCTATACTCGTCATACTTCAAGTTGCATGTGCGTTGGCTGCATCAGTCACCCGAATCACTTACCTGAGTAAGTTTATCGGGACGCCTTCTTGAAACTCGAATTATTTAGAGTATTAGCCGCCATCTTTCGCGTCGCTAGAGTGTGGGCATCATGCTTCGGTGTACCCGTTTACGAACGGCTTCTGGCGGCGATAAACGGCACGATTTTCTTTTTATCGATTTGATACAGGCAACACGACATCACTATGAGTCATCGTTTAACTTCCAAAGATATTGTGGCATTAGGTTTTATGACCTTTGCTTTATTCGTGGGGGCAGGAAATATTATTTTCCCGCCTATGGTGGGATTACAGGCAGGAGAGCACGTTTGGACTGCGGCAATCGGCTTCCTGTTGACGGCGGTTGGCCTACCTGTGCTGACTGTCATCGCCCTTGCTCGGGTTGGCGGCGGCGTCGATGCGCTAAGCTCACCGATTGGTAAAAAAGCCGGTGTGGTTCTGGCGACCGTATGCTATCTGGCTGTTGGGCCGTTGTTCGCGACGCCGCGCACGGCGACTGTCTCGTTTGAAGTTGGTTTGGCTCCGTTGGTCGGTAACGGTGCGACTCCACTTCTGATTTACAGCCTGATTTATTTTGCTATCGTCGTCGGGATTTCTCTGTATCCGGGGAAACTGCTGGATACGGTCGGCCATGTGTTGGCACCGTTGAAAATTATTGCTCTGGCGGTACTGGGTATTGCTGCGGTGCTGTGGCCTGCGGGTACACCGATTCCTGCGACAGAAGCGTATGAGCACCTGCCGTTCTCCAATGGCTTTGTTAACGGCTATCTGACGATGGATACGCTGGGCGCGATGGTCTTTGGTATCGTGATCGTCAATGCGGCACGCTCACGTGGCGTGACTAGTTCAGTACTGCTGACTCGTTACACCGTGTGGGCTGGGTTAATTGCCGGCATTGGTTTGACTCTGGTCTATTTGAGCCTGTTCCAGCTCGGTTCTGTCAGTGGTGAACTGGTGCCGCAGGCACTGAATGGGGCAGAGATTCTCCATGCTTATGTGCAACACACGTTCGGTAACATGGGAAGCAGCTTCCTGGCGTTGTTAATCTTTATCGCATGTCTGGTGACGGCGGTGGGGTTAACCTGTGCGTGTGCTGAGTTCTTTGCGCAATATCTGCCGTTGTCCTATCGCACGCTGGTATTTGTGCTGGGAGCGTTCTCAATGGTGGTGTCTAACCTTGGCTTGAGCCACCTGATTCAACTTTCCATTCCTGTACTGACGGCGATTTATCCACCGTGTATCATTCTGGTTTTACTGAGTTTTACGCTGCGTTGGTGGAATAGCGCTTCACGTATTGTGGCCCCTGTCATGTTAGTCAGTCTGTTATTTGGCATGATAGATGGTATAAAATCGTCGGCTTTCAAATCGCTGTTACCCGAGTGGAGCCTCAACCTGCCGCTGAGTGAGCAAGGGTTGGCCTGGTTACCACCGTCACTGCTGATTTTACTGGTAGCAGTGATTTACGACAGACTGTGTGGTCGTCAGGAAGTTACGGTACATCAATAATATCGTTCATACCTGATAGCGCTGGAGTGGTAGGAATACCTACTGTTCCAGCACGGCGTTGGGTTTCTGCACCACAGGTATTTGCCTGTGGTTTTTCTTTTTGTAATGTTTTTCTTTATATAAGACAGGGTTGCTTATCAATGGAACAACCATCCTCCAAGCTCAAGCGTGGGTTAAGCACGCGGCATATCCGCTTTATCGCCCTTGGTTCGGCGATCGGAACCGGTCTGTTTTATGGTTCCGCTAGCGCGATCCAAATGGCTGGCCCCAGCGTATTGCTGGCTTATCTGATCGGTGGGATTGTCGCGTATATCATCATGCGCGCACTGGGTGAAATGTCGGTGCATAATCCGCAATCCAGCTCGTTTTCTCGCTATGCGCAGGATTATCTCGGGCCGTTGGCGGGATATATCACCGGTTGGACCTACTGCTTTGAGATGCTGATTGTCGCCATTGCTGATGTGACCGCGTTTGGCATCTACATGGGCGTCTGGTTCCCTGCGGTGCCGCACTGGGTCTGGGTCTTGAGCGTGGTACTCATCATCGGCGCCATCAATCTGATGAATGTGAAAGCCTTTGGTGAACTGGAGTTTTGGCTCTCTTTCTTCAAAGTAGCCACTATTATCATCATGATCGTTGCCGGGGTCGGCATCATTGTCTGGGGGATTGGTAACGGTGGTCAACCTACTGGCATCCATAATCTCTGGAGCAATGGTGGGTTCTTCAGTAACGGTGTAATGGGGATGATTCTAT
This sequence comes from Pectobacterium zantedeschiae, assembly GCF_004137795.1. Taxonomy (GTDB): domain Bacteria; phylum Pseudomonadota; class Gammaproteobacteria; order Enterobacterales; family Enterobacteriaceae; genus Pectobacterium; species Pectobacterium zantedeschiae. Next base: position 2,349,775 of record NZ_NWTM01000001.1, on the reverse strand, counting down.
CGCTACAGTTGGTGATGTTTGCCTATGGCGGCGTAGAGATCATTGGGATCACTGCCGGTGAAGCCAAAGACCCGCATAAATCTATCCCTCGCGCGATTAACTCTGTGCCGTGGCGCATTTTGGTGTTCTATGTCGGTACGCTGTTCGTCATTATGTCGATTTATCCGTGGAATCAGGTAGGCACCAACGGAAGCCCGTTCGTGCTGACGTTCCAGCATATGGGCATTACGGCTGCGGCAGGTATCCTGAACTTTGTCGTGATTACCGCGTCGCTGTCTGCGATTAACAGCGATGTCTTCGGTGTCGGTCGTATGCTGCACGGGATGGCGGAGCAGGGGCATGCTCCGAAAGTGTTTAGCCGTATTTCCAAACGTGGTATTCCGTGGGTAACGGTCGTTGTGATGATGATGGCGCTGCTGGTAGCGGTGTACCTGAATTACATTATGCCTGGCAAAGTGTTTCTGGTGATTGCCTCATTGGCTACCTTTGCGACGGTGTGGGTGTGGATCATGATTCTGTTTTCTCAGATCGCCTTCCGCCGCCGTCTTAGTCCTGATGAAGTGAAAGCGCTGGCGTTCCCGCTGCGCGGGGGGATCGCGACCTCCGTGTTCGGTATCGTCTTTCTGTTCTTCATCATCGGTTTGATTGGCTACTTCCCGGATACCCGTGTGTCGCTGTATGTCGGTATTATCTGGATATTGCTGCTTTTAGTGGGTTATGTCTGGAAGAAAAAGCGTCAGAACGCGGTGGCTGCACAGAATTAAGCCCGTAGCTTGGCGCTCCATTGGAATAATATTGATTACTTAAGCCCGTTATTAGGGGAAACACAGGGGGAGGTTTCCGCAGGAACGCCTCACCCCTGTGGTCGCCCCGTGTATCTCGATGCTTAAACGATCGCATTACTCCTACTGGAGCGCTTTTTAATCGATATTACGCTTTCGGAGCCGTCATCTGCTGTCCCATTATCCGCATATCGTGGCCTGTCGGTGTTTGATGAATACGGAGATCGAACTCCGGTAAGATTGCAAAGATATGGTCGAAAATGTCGGACTGGATGCTTTCGTAATCAACCCAGGCAGTGGTGTTGGTAAACGCGTAAATTTCCAGCGGTACCCCTTCTGACGTCGGCGCAAGTTGCCGTACCATCAGCGTCATCCCTTTATGAATGCCCGGATGAGTGCGCAGATAAACCTGAAGGTAGGCGCGGAACGTCCCCAGATTCGTCAGACGACGACCGTTCAGCGGCGATGTCAGGTCGGAACCGGATTGCGCATTGTGCTGATCCAACTCGTTCTTCTTACTTTGAATATAAGATGACAGTAGCTTGCTGCGCAGTAATCGTGATTGTTCGTCTTCCGTCATGAAATGCACGCTAGTGGTATCGATATTGATGCTTCTCTTGATGCGCCGTCCCCCTGATTCTGACATAGAACGCCAGTTTTTGAAGGAGTCTGACACCAGCGAGTAGGTGGGAATGGTGGTGACGGTATTGTCCCAGTTTTTTACTTTTACCGTCGTCAGCCCAATGTCGATGACGGCACCGTCAGCGCCGTATTTCGGCATTTCGAGCCAGTCTCCCAGCGTCAGCATATCGTTGGCGGAAAGCTGGATGCCCGCGACTAACCCCATGATTGGATCTTTGAACACCAACATCAACACGGCGGCCATTGCACCTAAACCACTAATCAGAATCAGCGGTGATTTCCCGATGAGCAGTGACACCACCATGATGCTGATGACGACAGTGGCGATCAGTTTCAGACTCTGGAAGATGCCGCGCAGCGGCAACTGTGCTGCGACCTTGGTTCTGGCGGAAACGTTAAGCAGGACATCAAGTAGCGAGAAGAGGGATAGCAGCGCAAAAATCATAATCCACACTTGGGAGCAGATGATAAGCGCTTCACGGGTTTCACTTTGTGCGGGGAGCCACACAAAGACCTGAATATTCAGGATCACCCCTTGTAGCAAGAAGGCCAGCCGATTAAACAAGTTGTGTTGCGTCAGTGCCTGCTTCCACCCGTGCCCCTCGGTTTTCCCAGGCTTATTGAGTGAGCGTAGAACCATTCTTTTCAGCACAACCTGATGCAGAATCAGGTGAATGACGGCAGAAATGAGTAATATCAGCCCAAGAACAATCAGTAATGCAATGATGCCAGCGTGTTGGATATCTGCTTCTCTCAACCACAGCGCGAGGTTTTGTTGCATGCGTTCTCCTTTTATTCCATCAATCTGTCGTGCATTAATACGATGTGACGTTAAGGCTAAGGATTTAGCGCCCCTAGTCAACCTTTTGTATTCTCTGGGATCGCTGAGGAAGGTGAGTGGTGAGGGAAATGATTAGGGAGACATCAGGAACAAAAAAGCCAGTCGCATAGCAACTGGCTTGATTATCACATTACCTCAGAGGGCAAAGATGAGGGATTACAGCTTGTCCGCGTTTTCAGACAGGTATTTCGCTACGCCATCTGGTGACGCACCCATACCGGATTTCCCTTTTTCCCACTGTGCAGGACAGACTTCGCCGTGCTCTTCGTGGAATTGCAGTGCGTCAACGGTGCGCAGCATTTCATCGATGTTACGACCCAGCGGCAGATCGTTCACTACCTGATGGCGAACCACGCCGTTTTTGTCGATCAGGAAAGAACCACGCAGTGCAACACCCGCTTCTGGGTGCTCAATGCCGTAGGCCTTCTGGATTTCGCGCTTAATGTCAGCAACCATCGCGTATTGCACTTCGCCGATGCCGCCTTTGTCCACAGGGGTGTTACGCCATGCGTTGTGAACAAACTCGGAGTCAAAGGAAACGCCAACCACTTCTACGCCGCGTTTCTTGAACTCGGCATAGCGGTGATCGAAAGCAATCAGCTCTGACGGACAAACAAAGGTGAAGTCCATCGGCCAGAAGAAGATCACGGCAGCTTTACCGTTGATATGCTTCTTCAGGTTGAAATTTTCGACGATTTCGCCACTGCCTAAAACGGCAGCTGCGGTGAAGTCTGGGGCTTGACGAGTTACCAGGACCATAATTACTCCTGTAGATAGCGGTTAATGATCGGAGGATGTAAAAAACAGCAATTAGTATAGGGACTCTGCCTGAGTGAATACAGGCAAAGAGACCAATCAATGAGATAGCTTTTGTCTATTGAACTCATCGCTATTTCCTTTCAATAAATCACATTAACCCTTTTAATAGAAAGGACAATATATTGCGTCAAAAAACGGAAAAGTTGTGATCTCACAGCTGTTGCGTTTTCGCTAACTGCATCATGCGTGGATAAAATTGCCAGAAGAGTATTTCAAATTGGTGATAGTGCTGCTCGATATCCTGAAAAGAGCCGGACAGTGCTGCCAGCTTTGGGCGGCGCACTGACATTCTGTGCAGTACATCGGCGATAAACGGTAGCTCCGCATAGCGCGTCATCCAACGTTCCGGCCACAAATAGAGATTTAGGTTCTGAAAGCGTTCAGGGGTTTGCGCCAGATGGGGCTCGATTTGTGACTGCGCGCCATCGATAAAAGTTTGCAGGGGCATATCCGGCACTAGCTGTAACCAGTGGCGTGCAAGATAGTGATCCCATAAAACATCTAGCGTAATGGGGGCGACACGGCGGAATTCTTCGCTGAAGTACTGACGCGCCTGTTTGACTTCCGGCAGGCTATCGGTCAGCGAGTCAACGCGGCGATGCAGACGGATACCCGCGACGATCTCGTCAGCGTAGCTGTCCTGTGGGTTGCCGCGAACAAAGTCCGCCATCAGATTACCTAACAGGGAGCTGTCGGCCAGCGTGGCCAGATGGAGGTGAGCAAGAAAATTCATTAGCGTAGTATATCTGCTTCTTCTTTTATTATGCACGTCCTCTTATATATGGCGAAAGTGGGCAGTTTGCCTACTGTAATTGTGATGCGTTACGCCTGCCGTGTGCTTATTTCTTGCAGCCATGCGCTTGCGGCTCTAGACTAGGCCGCCCATTTTTAATGTATTAACAGCTAAGTGAATTGCCATGCGTGTTGCCGATTTTTCGTTTGAACTTCCCGAGTCATTGATTGCCCATTATCCACAAGCGCAACGCAGTGGCTGCCGTTTGCTATCGCTGGATGGGCCGACAGGAAATCTGACGCACGGCGTGTTTACCGATTTGCTGGAGAAGCTGAATCCGGGCGATCTGCTGGTATTCAACAACACACGCGTGATACCTGCACGTTTGTTTGGCCGCAAAGTCAGTGGCGGTAAGCTGGAAGTGCTGGTGGAACGCGTGCTGGACGATCGTCGGGTACTCGCGCACGTTCGGGCCTCAAAAGCGCCAAAGCCGGGCACAGAACTGCTGCTGGGTGATGATGAAAGTGTTAAGGCCACAATGGCGGCTCGCCACGATGCGCTATTTGAACTGCATTTTGATGACGCGCGTGATGTTCTGACGATTCTGAATGACATCGGCCATATGCCGTTGCCACCTTACATCGACAGGCCTGATGAAGACGCTGACCGTGAGCTTTATCAGACGGTCTATAGCCAGCGTCCAGGAGCTGTAGCGGCGCCGACGGCGGGGTTACATTTTGATGAGCCGATGTTGGCCGCACTGCGCGAGAAGGGCATCGAAATGGCGTTCGTTACGCTGCACGTGGGGGCTGGGACTTTCCAACCAGTACGTGTCGATACGATTGAAGATCACATCATGCATGCGGAATATGCCGAAGTGCCACAGGACGTCGTTGATGCCGTGCTGGCGTGCAAGGCGCGCGGAAACCGTGTGATTGCGGTTGGCACCACCTCGGTACGTTCACTGGAAAGTGCTGCACAAGCCAGCCAGAATGCAGCGATCGCACCGTTCTTCGACGATACCAAAATTTTTATCTATCCGGGCTATCACTACCGCATTATTGATGCGCTGGTGACCAATTTCCATTTGCCCGAATCGACGTTAATCATGCTGGTATCGGCCTTTGCCGGTTACCAGAACACCCTGTCTGCCTACCGTGAAGCGGTGGCAGAGCAGTATCGTTTTTTCAGCTATGGTGATGCGATGTTTATTACGCACAACCCGATGGCCGAACAGGAAAAAGTGGGATAACCCCTGCTTTCTGCACAATAGCGATGCCACAGACCACGCTCTGTCAGGCATTAATACATGGTTACCATCAGACTGTTTTTCTGATGCTGGAGGCTAAGTGAAGTACGAATTACAAACAACAGACGGCCGTGCGCGACGCGGCAGATTGATCTTTGAACGTGGCGTGGTGGAAACCCCGGCTTTTATGCCCGTGGGGACTTACGGTACGGTGAAGGGCATGACGCCGGAAGAAGTGAAAGAGACTGGCGCGCAGATTCTGCTCGGTAATACATTCCATCTGTGGCTGCGTCCCGGTCAGGAAATCATGAAGCTGCACGGCGATCTGCACGATTTCATGCAGTGGCACGGCCCGATTCTAACGGACTCTGGCGGTTTTCAGGTGTTCAGCCTCGGCGATATTCGCAAGATTACCGAGCAGGGCGTGCATTTCCGTAACCCGATCAACGGAGACTCTATTTTCCTTAGCCCGGAAAAATCGATGGAGATTCAACACGATCTCGGTTCCGATATCGTGATGATCTTTGATGAGTGTACGCCGTACCCTGCTGATTGGGATTATGCAAAGCGTTCCATGGAGATGTCGCTGCGCTGGGCGAAACGCAGCCGCCAGCGTTTTGATGAATTAGAGAATAAAAATGCACTGTTCGGTATTATTCAAGGCAGTGTTTACGAAGATTTACGAGATGTATCCGTAAAAGGGCTGGTAGACATTGGCTTTGATGGGTACGCTGTGGGCGGTTTGGCGGTGGGTGAACCGAAAGAAGACATGCACCGTATTCTGGAGCACGTTTGCCCGCAGATTCCAGAAGATAAACCGCGCTATTTGATGGGTGTTGGCAAGCCGGAAGATCTGGTGGAAGGTGTACGCCGCGGTGTCGATATGTTTGACTGCGTTATGCCAACGCGCAATGCACGTAACGGGCATCTCTTCGTGACTGATGGCGTCGTGAAAATCCGTAATGCGAAGCATAAAGATGACGTCAGCCCGCTAGACGAACACTGTGATTGCTACACGTGTCGCAATTATAGTCGCGCCTACTTGCATCATCTTGACCGTTGCAACGAAATACTCGGAGCACGACTCAATACCATTCATAACTTGCGTTATTATCAGCGTTTAATGGCGGGTTTACGTCAGGCCATTGAAGAGGGTAAATTAGAGCACTTTGTGGTGGATTTTTACCAACGGATAGGTAAATCCATTCCGCCGCTTGCTGAAAAAGACGTTGCTGCAAGCAACTGACAGCGCGTTTGCTATGAATTGCATTTTGCTGTGAAGCGTTTTTATGATTGTAAGGTTGATAATTTATCTTTTTGATAGCTTATCTTTTGACAAAAAAGAGGATATTTAAATGAGTCTTTTCATCTCCGATGCTGTAGCTGCAACCGGCGCTCCGGCTCAGGGAAGCCCGTACTCTCTGGTTATTATGCTGGCCGTTTTTGGTCTGATTTTCTACTTTATGATCCTGCGTCCTCAGCAAAAACGCGCCAAGGAACACAAAAAGTTAATGGATTCCATCGGCAAGGGTGATGAAGTCTTAACGACTGGCGGTCTGGTTGGTCGCGTGACCAAAGTGTCCGAAACTGGCTATATTGCGATTGCGTTGAACGAAACCAATGAAGTGGTTATCAAACGTGATTTCGTGGCTGCCGTGCTGCCGAAGGGCACGATTAAGGCCCTGTAATTTCCGATTTTCCCGAAGGGAACTGCCGTGTTAAATCGTTATCCTTTGTGGAAGTACCTGATGCTGGTCGTGGTGTTGTTTGTCGGCCTGCTCTACGCACTTCCTAACCTATATGGTGAGGATCCGGCGGTACAAGTTACTGGCGCGCGGGGAACCGCCGCCAGCGAAACGACGCTGATCCAAGTTCAGAATGCTTTAAAAGAACAAAATATTACCAGTAAATCGATTGCGTTGGAAAACGGTGCAATTCTGGCTCGCTTCTCTAACCCCGATATTCAGCTCCGCGCGCGTGAAGCGCTCGTTAATGAGCTGGGCGAAAAATTCGTCGTCGCACTTAACCTTGCACCTGCCACGCCAACCTGGCTGCGGTTGTTAGGCGCTGAACCGATGAAATTGGGGCTTGACCTGCGCGGCGGCGTTCACTTCCTGATGGAAGTGGATATGGATACTGCGCTGGGTAAACTGCAAGAACAAACAATGGACTCTTTACGCAGCGATCTGCGTGAGAAGAACATTCCTTATGCCTCCGTGCGCAAGATTGATAATTACGGCGTCGAAATTCGTTTCCGTGATGCTCAAACGCGTGATGATGGCCTCAACTATCTGACGTCCCGTCACCGCAATCTGGTTCTCAGCAGCAGCGGTAGCAATCTGCTACGTGCAGTGATGTCTGACGAGCGTCTGCGTGAAGCGCGTGAGTACGCTGTACAGCAGAACATCAATATCCTGCGTAACCGTGTGAACCAACTGGGCGTTGCTGAACCGCTAGTACAGCGTCAGGGTGCTGACCGTATCGTCGTTGAGTTACCGGGTATTCAGGACACGGCGCGTGCGAAAGAAATTCTTGGCGCGACCGCTACGCTCGAATTCCGTCTGGTCAACAGCGATGCTGATGCGACAGCGGCGGCAAACGGCCGCGTGCCGGGCGACTCTGAAGTGAAGAACATGCGTGACGGTTCACCCGTTGTACTGTTCAAGCGCGTCATTCTGACGGGTGACCACATCACTGACTCCACATCAAGCAATGACGAATACAATCGTCCTCAGGTGAATATTTCGCTGGACAGTGCAGGTGGTAACACCATGTCCAACTTCACCAAAGACAGTATCGGCAAGCTGATGGCAACGCTGTTTGTAGAATACAAAGACAGCGGCAAGAAAGATGCGACGGGCCGTTCGGTGCTGGAAAAACACGAAGAAGTCATCAACGTGGCGACAATTCAGTCGCGACTGGGTAACAGCTTCCGTATTACCGGTATTGATAACCCGAATGAAGCGCGTCAGCTTTCTCTGCTGTTACGTGCCGGTGCGCTGATTGCGCCAATCCAGATCGTGGAAGAACGTACCATTGGACCAACGCTGGGGATGCAAAACATCACTCAGGGGCTGGAAGCCTGTTTGTGGGGCTTGATCGCATCGATCCTCTTCATGGTCTTCTTCTATAAGAAATTTGGTATGATTGCGACCAGCGCACTGGTTGCTAACCTGGTGTTGATTGTCGGTGTGATGTCTCTGCTGCCAGGTGCGACGCTGACCATGCCAGGTATCGCGGGTATCGTGCTTACACTGGCTGTCGCCGTGGATGCTAACGTACTCATTAACGAACGTATCAAGGAAGAACTCAGTAATGGTCGCTCCGTGCAGCAGGCTATTCATGAGGGCTACAAAGGTGCATTCAGTTCGATTGTTGATGCGAACGTCACGACGTTGATTAAAGTCATCATCCTGTATGCAGTGGGTACCGGTTCTATAAAAGGGTTTGCTATCACCACTGCGATTGGGATTGCCACCTCAATGTTTACGGCGATCGTCGGTACTCGTGCCATCGTTAACCTGCTTTACGGCGGTAAACGCATCAACAAGCTGTCTATCTGAGGAGTGCGTTGTGGCACAGGAACAGGAATACAACATTGAACAACTAAACCATGGGCGTAAAGTCTATGATTTCATGCGCTGGGACACATTGGCATTTGCCATTTCCGGCCTGCTGATCATTGCCTCTATCGCTATTATGGGCGTTCGTGGTTTTAACTGGGGGCTCGACTTTACCGGTGGTACGGTCATCGAGATTAACCTTGAGAAACCGATTGATCTCGATGTACTGCGTAGCTCGTTGGAAACCGCGGGTTTTTCAGAGCCACAGGTGCAGAATTTCGGTAGCAGTCGTGACGTGATGGTACGTATGCCACCGGTTTCTGGCAGCGAGAACGAAGCGCTCGGTAACAAAGTGCTGAAGGTGGTGAATGATACTTTCCAACAGCATGCTACGGTGAAACGTATTGAGTTCGTCGGGCCGAGCGTGGGTAGCGATTTGGCGCAGGCTGGTGCATTAGCGCTGTTGTCTGCACTGATTGCTATCCTTATTTATATCGGTTTTCGTTTTGAATGGCGTCTGGCGATGGGGGCCGTACTGGCTCTGGCGCACGATGCGATCATCACGATGGGTCTGCTGTCTTTATTCTCTATTGAGATTGACCTAACGATCATTGCGTCGCTGATGTCGGTAATTGGCTATTCACTTAACGATAAGATCGTCGTATCTGACCGTATTCGTGAGAATTTCCGCAAGGTCCGTCGTGGGACACCTTACGAAATTACCAATATTTCTCTGACGCAGACGCTACATCGTACCATCATCACATCCGCGACCACGCTGGCGATGATTGTGATCCTCATGGTCTTCGGTGGCGCCTTGTTGCATGGCTTCTCGTTGACGATGTTTATTGGTGTGATCATCGGTACGATCTCTTCTATCTATGTTTCTTCTGCTCTGGCACTGAAATTGGGTATGAAGCGTGAACACCTGATCGTTCAGAAAGTGGAAAAAGAAGGGGCGGACCAACCGTCTATCCTGCCTTAATCTGCCGACTGTAAACATAAAAAACCCCGCGCTGCGGGGTTTTTTGCATCTTAGCGTTGGGAAATGCGTTTGCTAGGGAGACTCGGTTGCGGCAACAGGCGGCGGACTTTGTATTTCCTGAATCTGATGCACACGAACAAAGCCAAGTTCTTCCGGCGGTAGACCGCTCAGACGCAATTCAATAATGGCTTCAGCTTTTGGGAGAAGCGTAGGTGAGACGACAAAGGACTGTGTCTGTGTGTCGCCAGCTAAAGGCTTCCCGCTCACAGGATCGAGCCTCCCCCAATCAAGCTGCGCGCCAAAGGCTGGTAGCCCTTTCGCATCAAGCGTCCGAATATGTAACAACGCACTTGTTCCGTTCGCTTCTGCCTCGATATTGCGTAGCGATACGCTGAGTCTGCCAATACTGCTTTCCAGCATGGTACTGGTTTGTGCTGCGGGCAGTAAATAAACGCCGGAGGTGGATTGGGAGTTCAACGCATTTTGTCGTTCTAATGCCGTGGCCTGATCGGTCAGCGTTTGTAGTTGCTGATTGAGCTGACCTATCTGATTCTGTAATTTTGGCATCTGGCGCTGTTCAGCGCACCCTGCAAGCAAAAGCAGTGCTGGCAGGAAGGTCAGTACGCGATATCGGGTTCTCATATCTGTGGTTCCCCTTTCGATGTTTTATTCATTGATCCGTTGATCCCTGTTGCTGAGTTTAGCTGTGATTAAGCCTAAGTCATAGGTGAGGCCGCTCTTTTCATCCTGTTACTGGAAGAGATGCGAAACCCTTCGCAACGCGGATCAGGAGTTTTGGTTAGTCCGTTAATTCAGGGTAAACTGTCTTCACGTTAAGGATTACTGGTCAGGACATATCATGCATTGCCCGTTTTGTTCCGCTGTTGATACCAAAGTCATTGATTCCCGTTTGGTCGGTGAAGGTTCGCAAGTCCGTCGTCGTCGGCAGTGTCTGGTTTGTCATGAACGTTTCACCACGTTTGAAGTGGCTGAGCTGGTGATGCCGCGAGTCATCAAAAGCAATGAAGTGCGCGAGCCTTTTAATGAAGATAAATTGCGCAGCGGCATGCTGAAGGCGCTGGAAAAAAGGCCGGTGAGTTCTGATGACGTCGAAATGGCGATTAATCATATTAAATCTCATCTTCGTGCGACCGGAGAACGCGAGGTGACCACCAAGATGGTGGGGAATTTGGTGATGGAAGCGTTGAGAAAGCTGGATAAAGTCGCTTATATCCGGTTTGCGTCGGTGTATCGTAGCTTTGAAGATATCCGTGAATTTGGCGAAGAGATTGCGCGTTTGCAGGACTAAGTCGTGTCGATTTGACAAAGATAAGAGGGACGGGAATGAGCGCTTTTCAGGAAAACGGCCAATTGCCTCAGGATGAATTATACATGGCGCGCGCGTTAGAGCTGGCGCGTCGTGGTCGCTTTACAACGGCACCCAACCCCAATGTCGGTTGTGTGATCGTGCGTGATTGCGAAATTGTCGGTGAAGGCTACCATTTCCGTGCGGGTGAACCTCACGCAGAGGTACATGCGCTGAGAATGGCGGGGGAACGTGCGCGTGGTGCAACGGCGTATGTCACGCTGGAGCCGTGCAGCCACCATGGCCGAACACCGCCTTGTGCCGATGCGTTGGTTGCTGCTGGCGTCTCCCGTGTTGTTGCCGCGATGCAGGATCCAAACCCGCAGGTAGCGGGTCGCGGTTTACATCGCTTACAGCAAGCGGGGATTGCCGTTAGTCATGGTTTGATGATGGCTGAAGCCGAGAAAGTCAATGTAGGCTTCCTGAAACGTATGCGGACGGGCTTTCCTTACGTGCAGCTCAAAATGGCGGCATCTTTGGATGGGCGTACTGCGATGGCATCGGGAGAAAGCCAGTGGATTACCTCACCGCAGGCGCGGCAGGATGTGCAGCGTTTCCGCGCTGAGAGCGCAGCGATTTTGAGCAGCAGTGCGACGGTGTTGGCTGACGATCCTTCTCTTACCGTGCGGTGGTCAGAGCTGGATTCCGACGTTCAGCAACGCTATTCAGAAGCGGATCTCAGACAGCCCGTTCGGGTGATTGTAGACAGCCAGCAGCGCGTCACGCCTCAGCATCGGATTGTTAGCCAACCGGGTGAGACCTGGCTGGCACGAGTACAGGCTGATGCACAGGCATGGCCACAGGGCGTTGAGCAACTGATGCTACCGCAGCACAATGGTGGCGTTGATTTAGTGGCGCTAATGATGGTGCTGGGAAGGCGTCAAATTAACGCCGTCTGGGTTGAGGCTGGTGCCAGTCTGGCGGGGGCGTTGCTTAATGCGGGTGTTGTTGATGAACTTATCGTTTATCTCGCGCCAAAACTGCTGGGTGAAAATGCCCGTTCACTGTGCCTTTTGCCAGGATTGGATCAGCTGTCTCAGGCGCCGGAATTTGATATCGCAGAGGTTCGTCAGGTTGGCCCCGATTTGCGCTTACGCCTGAAACCTAAATTCTGATATGTATGTAAATACGTGGTGCGTGCCCGACAAAACCGAATACGTGCCAACAAAAATTATGATAGAATCCGCCCCCCTACGGGGCATAAAGACCAGATAAAGGAAAGCTATGAACGTTATCGAAGGTGTTGTTGCTACTCCTGATGCCCGTGTGGCGATTGCGATTGCGCGTTTTAACCATTTTATTAACGACAGCCTGCTGGAAGGTGCGATTGATGCATTGAAACGCATTGGTCAGGTTAAAGACGAAAATATCACGGTTGTCTGGGTGCCAGGTGCTTACGAATTGCCATTGACAGTTCGTGCGCTGACTAAAAGCGCGAAAAATGGCGGATATGATGCCGTTATTGCTCTGGGAACGGTCATCCGTGGTGGAACGGCGCATTTTGAATTTGTTGCTGGCGAATGTAGCTCTGGCCTGTCCTCCGTTGCGATGGACAGCGAAATCCCTGTTGCTTTCGGCGTTCTGACGACGGAGAGCATTGAACAGGCGATTGAGCGTGCTGGCACGAAAGCGGGGAACAAAGGTGCAGAAGCTGCCTTGACCGCGCTAGAAATGATTAATGTATTAAAAGCGATTAAGTAAGCCTGATTAAGTAAGGGGAATTCCGTGAAACCTGCTGCTCGTCGCCGCGCTCGTGAATGTGCGGTTCAAGCGCTTTACTCCTGGCAATTATCTAAAAATGATATTGCCGATGTTGAACACCAATTCCTGAGCGAGCAGGATGTCAAAGATGTCGACATTACCTATTTCCGTGAATTGCTGGCGGGCGTTGCCACTCAAGCTGAGAAGCTTGATCAACTGATGGCACCTTTTCTGTCTCGCCAGATTGACGAATTGGGACAGGTTGAGAAAGCGATTCTGCGTTTGGCGATGTTTGAGTTGAGCAAGCGCGAAGACGTTCCTTACAAAGTGGCGATTAACGAGGCCATCGAACTGGCTAAAATTTTCGGTGCTGAAGATAGCCATAAGTTTGTGAATGGCGTGCTAGACAAAGCCGCTCCGAGTGTACGGAAAGGCAAGAAGTAAAATGAATCGAATCAGGGCCGGATAATCCGGCCCTGATCGCTTTTGAATGATAGGCTGGCTGGAAAGGTTATGGTTGAAGGTGAGTTTGACCTTATTGCCCGCTATTTTAATCGGGTTCGAAGTTCACGTCGCGATGTTGAGTTAGGCATCGGTGATGACTGCGCGTTACTGACGGTAGCAGATAAGCAGATGCTGGCGGTGAGTACCGACACGCTGGTATCAGGCGTTCATTTCCTACCTGATATCGATCCCGCCGATCTGGGTTACAAATCTCTGGCGGTTAATTTAAGCGATCTGGCCGCAATGGGCGCCGATCCTGCCTGGCTTTCTCTGGCCATTACCCTACCTAAAAGCAATAGCCAGTGGCTGTCCGCCTATAGCGACAGCTTGTTTGAACTGCTGGATTATTATGGTATGCAATTGGTGGGGGGAGATACGACGCGTGGCCCGTTGAGCCTGACGCTGACTATCCACGGCCTGGTGCCTGCTGGCCGGGCGTTAACGCGTCGAGGAGCCAGAATTGGCGACTGGATTTATGTTACCGGCTCATTAGGTGATAGCGCTGCTGGTCTGGCTATCCTCCAAAATACACTTCAGGTTGATGATGATGAAGTGCGGCAGGGACTGCTTCAGCGTCACCTCCGTCCTCAGCCCAGAATCCTGCAAGGACAGGCACTGCGCGATCTCGCCAGTTCTGCCATCGATCTTTCTGACGGCCTCATCTCCGATCTACAGCATATACTTAACGCTAGCGAGTGTGGTGCGCGTATTCATCTGGACGCGATTCCACAATCTAATTGGCTGAGAAGCTGTGTTGATGAAGAACAGGCGCTGCGCTGGGCGTTATCGGGTGGTGAAGACTACGAACTGTGCTTTACCGTGCCGGAAATTAACCGCGGTGCACTGGAGCTTGCCTTGGGGCATCTCGGCGCTGACTATACCTGTATCGGGCAAATCGGGCCTTCATCTGAAGGGCTGCGCTTTTTCAGAGATAATAAAGCGACCGAGCTGAACTGGAAGGGGTATGACCATTTTAGCGAGCAAAACTGATCCCGAGAACAAGACGAAAGGCGCTGAAGTGGCAAAACGCCGCTTACGGCTGAGCAATCCGTGGCACCTGTTGGCGACAGGGTTTGGTAGCGGCCTGTCTCCCTGGATGCCGGGTACGGTAGGGTCGCTGGCAGCGATTCCACTGTGGTATCTCATGTCGTTCCTGCCGCTTGAATTGTATTCGCTGTTGGTGATGCTGAGTATTTGTATCGGTGTTTACCTGTGTCATCAGACGGCAAAAGATATGGGGGTCCACGATCACGGCAGTATCGTCTGGGACGAGTTTGTCGGTATGTGGATTACCCTGATGGCGATTCCGGTGGATAGCTGGCAATGGGTAGCCGCGGGGTTTGTCGTCTTTCGCTGTCTGGATATCTGGAAGCCTTGGCCGATTCGCTGGTTCGATCGCAACGTGCATGGCGGCATGGGGATTATGATCGATGATATTGTCGCGGGAGTGATCTCTGCGGGAATTATCTATTTTATCGGCCATCACTGGCCGATATTCTGATGCTATCGAATTATTGAACCACTGCATTATTGAACCGGGGCCAGTGCCCCGGTTTGCGTTAGTCGCTTATTCCATCCATTGTGTGATTCTGCGCTCAATGCCAGCGGCATCCAGACCTAGATCGACACGGATTTCTTCCTGCGAACCTTGCGGGATAAATACGTCCGGTAGCCCAATGTTCAGTACTGAAACCGCAAGGCGTTTCGCCATCAGGAATTCATTCACACCGCTCCCAGCACCACCCATAACCGCATTTTCTTCCAGCGTCACAAACGTGCTATGAGACTGTGCCAGCTCTTCAAGTAACACTTCATCCAGTGGTTTCACAAACCGCATGTCGACGAGTGTGGCGTTTAACTTCTCTGCCGCAGTCTGGGCTTCTGGCAATAGCGTACCGAAGTTCAGAATAGCGATCGTCTCGCCCTGACGGCGTACCACACCTTTGCCTATTGGCAGCTCTGATAGTGGTGTCAGGTCAGTTCCTGTACCGTTCCCACGTGGGTAGCGTACCGCCGTAGGGCCTTTCTGGTAGTGATAGCCCGTATGCAACATCTGACGGCACTCATTTTCATCGCTAGGCGTCATGATGATCATATTCGGGATGCAGCGTAAGAAAGAGAGATCGAAAGCACCCTGATGCGTTTGCCCATCGGCACCCACAATACCGCCACGATCGATAGCAAACAGAACTGGTAGATTCTGGATTGCCACATCGTGGATAACCTGATCGTAGGCGCGTTGCAGGAAAGTCGAGTAAATGGCAACGACCGGATGATAGCCACCGACAGCCAGACCCGCAGCAAACGTTACGGCGTGCTGTTCAGCAATCGCTACGTCAAAATATTGCTGCGGATAGTCGCGTGAGAACTGCACCATACCGGAACCTTCACGCATCGCTGGCGTGATCGCCATGAGCTTGCTGTCTTTAGCGGCAGTTTCCTGTAGCCATTGACCGAAGATTTTAGAATAGGTGGGTTGCGCGCCTTCTTTGCTTTTCGGCAATGTGCCACTGGCTGGATCGAATTTTGGCACCGCATGCCAGCTGATCGGATCCTGCTCGGCGGGGGCGTAACCTTTGCCTTTTTTCGTCATAATGTGCAAAAGCTGCGGGCCTTTCAGACTGCGCATGTTTTTCAGCGTATGCGCTAGCGCCTGAACGTCATGACCATCGACTGGGCCAATATAATTAAAGCCCAGTTCTTCAAATAGTGTCCCCGGCACAACCATGCCTTTAAGGTGTTCTTCGGTGCGTTTTACCAGCTCTTTAATGGGAGGCAGGCCGGATAAAACCTTTTTACCGCCTTCGCGCAGGCTGGCGTAGAGCTTACCGGATAACAGCTGTGCCAGATGGTTGTTCAATGCGCCGACGTTTTCTGAAATCGACATTTCATTGTCGTTCAACACAACCAGCAGATCGGATTTAATGTCGCCCGCGTGGTTCATCGCCTCAAAGGCCATACCTGCGGTAATTGCGCCGTCGCCGATGACACAAACGGTACGGCGGCCTTTGCCTTCACGCTCGGCCGCAACGGCCATACCTAGCCCAGCGCTAATTGAGGTGGATGAATGCCCGACGCTTAATACGTCATATTCGCTTTCATCGCGCCACGGAAAGGGGTGCAAGCCGCCTTTTTGACGGATCGTTGAAATACGATCGCGGCGGCCTGTGAGGATCTTGTGCGGGTAAGCCTGATGGCCGACATCCCACACCAGATGATCAAAAGGCGTGTTATAGACGTAATGCAGCGCAACCGTTAATTCAACCGTCCCTAATCCTGAAGCAAAATGGCCGCTTGAACGGCTGACGCTGTCCAGCAGATATTGGCGTAGCTCATCGCACAGCTTTGGCAGGCTCTCTTTCGGCAACAACCGAAGTTCATCCGGTGTTTCCACTAACGCCAATGTAGGGTACTTCGCGGTATCAAAACTCATTAGAGACTCATTAAGTAATTACTTATCGCGTTCAACGATGAAATTCGCCAGCGCTTGTAGTGGGGCAATATTCAGGGAGATCGAGCTGGATGCGACAAGTTCGTCCAGCGCTGCCAGTGATTCCTGATAGAGCTCCTGTGCTTTTTTCCGTGCATTATCTAACCCCAGCAAGCTGGGGTAGGTGCTTTTACCTAACTGCTGGTCGGCACCCTGACGTTTGCCTGTTGTCGCGCTGTCGCCAACAACATCGAGAATATCGTCCTGAACCTGAAAGGCGAGCCCGATCGCGTTAGCATAGCGATCCAGATGAGGTAATGCTGCGCGGCCGATGTCACCAGCGGCCAACGCACCCAGTCGAACGGCGGCGCGGATCAAGGCACCTGTTTTGTGGCGGTGAATCCGCTCTAATGCAGCCAGATCGACCTGATGACCTTCCGCTTCCAAATCGAAAGCCTGACCACCACACATACCTGCTACGCCACTTGCCTGTGCTAATTCTGAGAGCATCGCCAGTCGATCGCGGTCAGAGACCTGCGGCATCGGCGCATCGGCCAGAATGGAGAAGGCCAGAGTCTGCAAAGCATCGCCCGCCAGAATGGCATTCGCTTCGCCAAATTTGATATGACAGGTCGGCTGTCCACGGCGCAAATCGTCGTCGTCCATCGCTGGCAGGTCGTCATGAATCAATGAATAGGCATGGATACATTCAACTGCGGCAGCAGGGGCATCCAGACTCTCTAGCGGCACGCCAAACAGTTCACCAGTAGTATAAACCAGAAATGGACGCAGGCGTTTGCCCCCTAAGAGTGAGCCATACTCCATTGCATTGACCAGTGGACTACTCTGAAAGGGGAGGTCTGCGATGAAATGCCCCAACATACGGTTAGTGCGTTGGTAATGCGCATTCAGTTGCGTGCTGAAATCGGTCATAGCGACTCATTATCCGGCGTAAACGGTGACAGCGGCGCTTCAGGATCGTCGCTCAGCAGGATTTGTACGCGTTGTTCGGCCTGTTGCAGCTTTTGCTGCCCTTGACGAGCGAGCTGGATGCCATGCTCAAACTCATTTAGCGCATCGTCCAGCGGGAGTTCACCTGATTCGAGGCGGGTAACGATTTTTTCCAGTTCGTTCAGTGAGCTTTCAAAGCTGACTGGCTGCTCGGTCTTTTTAGGCATAGTGGTTTCGGAATCCTGGTGTTATACGCCGTTGGCTTGTGGCGGCAAAGCGTGGTGTTGCGTTTGGTCATCCGTGGATGGCGCGACGATTATACGGTTAAAACGCACAGTATATCTTCATATAATGATATACTCCGCGCCTTGGATGCTATTGGTAAAATCATCTCTGTTCTGGCTGATTTTACCGATAACGTGATTTTAGTGCTCAGGGTAAATTTATTTACACCTTTCTGACCAAGTAACGACAGCCACCATGAAGTTTATCATTAAATTGTTCCCGGAAATCACCATCAAGAGCCAATCTGTTAGGTTGCGCTTTATCAAGATTCTAACCGGAAACATTCGCAACGTATTAAAACACTATGATGAAACGCTGGCGGTTGTCCGTCACTGGGATCATATCGAAGTTCGGGCTAAAGACGAAAGTCAGCGTGGAACGATTCGTGATGCACTGACGAGAATTCCGGGTATTCACCATATTCTGGAAGTTGAAGATCACGCCTATACCGACGTACACAGCATCTTTGAACAGGCGTTGGCGCTGTATCGTGAACGGTTGGAAGGCAAGACGTTTTGTGTGCGGGTAAAACGCCGCGGTAAGCATGAGTTTAGCTCACAAGACGTGGAGCGCTATGTTGGCGGCGGTTTGAACCAACATATTGAGACTGCGCGAGTCAATCTCACTTCGCCGCAGGTCACCGTGCATCTGGAAATTGAGCAGGATCGTCTTCTGCTGATTAAAGGTCGCTATGAAGGGATTGGTGGCTACCCGATTGGTACACAAGAAGACGTGTTGTCACTGATTTCCGGTGGTTTCGACTCTGGTGTATCCAGCTATATGTTGATGCGTCGCGGATGCCGCGTGCACTACTGTTTCTTCAATCTTGGCGGTGCGGCACACGAGATTGGTGTGAAGCAGGTTGCGCATTATCTGTGGAATCGATTTGGTAGCTCGCATCGGGTTCGCTTTGTTGCTATCGATTTCGATCCCGTTGTCGGTGAAATTCTGGAGAAGGTTGATGACGGTCAGATGGGCGTCGTACTGAAACGCATGATGGTGCGTGCTGCCTCTAAAATTGCCGAGCGTTACGGTGTTCAGGCGTTAGTGACTGGCGAAGCGTTAGGACAGGTATCCAGCCAGACGCTGACTAACCTGCGCTTAATCGATAATGCCTCCGATACCCTGATTCTGCGTCCGCTGATTTCTCATGATAAAGAACACATTATCAAACAGGCTCGCGAACTGGGGACAGAAGATTTCGCCAAAACGATGCCGGAATACTGTGGTGTGATCTCCAAAAGCCCGACGGTGAAGGCGGTGAAAGCGAAGATTGAGGCCGAGGAAGGCCACTTTGATTTCTCTATTCTGGACCGTGTAGTGAGTGAAGCTCGGAATATTGATATCCGTGAGATCGCCGAGCAGACCAAGCAAGAAGTGGTTGAAGTCGAAACGGTGGCATCATTTGCGCCAACCGACGTACTGCTGGATATCCGTTCTCTAGATGAACAGGACGATAAGCCGCTTGAATTGGATCAGATCGAAATCAAATCCTTACCGTTCTACAAACTGGGTACGCAGTTTGGTGATTTGGATCAGAGCAAAACCTATCTGCTTTACTGCGAGCGTGGCGTGATGAGCCGCCTGCAGGCGCTTTACCTGCGTGAGCAAGGTTTTAGCAACGTAAAGGTATACCGTCCTTAATGTAGAAAAGGCGCGCAAGCGCCTTTTTCGTCTGGCTTAATCGTGATAGTTATAAATTCCGGGTGGCAGAATAAGCTGCTCGGCGACCTCGGCGGCCTTTTCTTTCCCCAGCAGCAAATCAATGATCTTCAGAGCGAAATCCATACTCGTACCCGGTCCTTGTGTGGTTAACAGATTTACACGTGGATCGTAGACGACACGTTTCTCCATCCATTTCTCTGGCGCGATATTATCTTTAAATGTGGGATAGCCTGTCATGTTTCCGGTGGGGAACAACTGATGATATTCAAGCACCAGCGCAGGTGTGGCGCACATTGCGGCGACAATTTTTCCCTCCAGATGTGTTTGCCGAATACACTCCACCAGAATTGGGCTATCGCGGAAGCATTCCGCACCTTGCAGCCCACCCGGTAACACCAGCACATCGAAAGAGCTATCGGCAACCATTGCCAGTGGCGCATCGGCCAGCAGCCTTACCCCGCGTGAGCAAACGATTTCAAGATTGCCATCGCTGGCCACACTGGCTAGCGTCACCTGAATGCCCGCGCGGACAAGCAAATCTATGGTGGTGACGGCTTCAATTTCTTCACTACCAGGCGCCAGACACACCAGTGCCGATGCGGTCATAGTCATTTTCCTTTTGCTTAATGTAGTCAAACAGACGGGCATTTTCAGGGAGTATCAGGCCGTGGAGACGCGCACGGTGCAGCAAATACCCAGTAATGTAGTCAATTTCGGTATGTCGCTGAGCGATGATGTCCTGCAACATCGATGAGGTATTTGCTGCGGTGTTCTGAATAATTTGATTAACGTAGAGCAGCAGACTGTCTCGCGATGTGTGGAAGCCTTCCCGTTCCATAACATTGGCCACTTCCTGACAAAGTGCGGCAATAAGCTCCGGGTACGCAGAAAGTTCGCCATTGATGCAGTGATATTTCACCGTTAGTGGATTGATGACGCAGTTAGCTGCCAGCTTCAGCCAGCAAGTTGCGCTAATATTGGTATGCCAGGCGACATCCGGTAAGGCTTGATGCAGTATTTCAGCTAAATGACTTTGACTACTGTCCCCGTTAAATGTACCTATATGTGTCGTGCCCGCGGCAACGTGTACAACGTTGTTTGCGTCGCGCCGTGCTGCATGGGTGGTGATACCGAGCACCAGCGGCTGCTGTAACGACGGCAGCTCTTCCCGCGTACCCATCCCGTTATGTAACAGCAGAATCGTGCAATGGGGGTTTAGCTGGGGCAGCAGTACGGCAACAGCATCGGAGACTTGCCAGGCTTTTAGCGTGACCAGCAGCAGTTCACTTTGGGCGAGATGATTGGGATCGTTAGCCGTCAGGTTGAGATTGCAATGCTGGCCGTTTAACATAGTGACATTGACCGAGCAATACGGTTGCGGAATGCGCAGCCATCCCTGGACATCATGCCCTTGCTGATGCAACGCGGCGAGCCAAAGTTGGCCCAGCGCGCCACAGCCAAGAACGGTGATTTTCATGTGCGTCTCCCTTGTTTGATGCAGGCGCTGTCGATCTCTTATCTTAGGCGATCATTCACATTGTGATCTTGTGCTATTCGACCTGTTTACCTGATGCAGAGTAAAAATCGGGATTGTGTCTGGCATCTTGCTTATCGCAGAAGAGCGGTTATTATGCTCGCCAGCCAAATTTGTCAGGAGAGCGAATTATGCCATCTTTCGATATTGTTTCGGAAATTGATATGCAGGAAGTCCGTAACGCGGTGGAAAATGCGACGCGCGATCTGAGCACCCGCTGGGATTTTCGTAATGTTCCGGCCAGCTTTGAACTGAATGAGAAATCACAGAGTATCAAAGTGGCCAGCGAATCTGATTTTCAGGTACAACAGCTGGTTGATATTCTGCGTGAAAAGCTGGTTAAGCGGGGTATTGAAGGCGGATCGCTGGAAATTCCTGAAGAGATGGAACACAGCGGCAAAACGTACAGTGTGGAAGCGAAGCTGAAGCAAGGTATTGAAACGACGCTAGCGAAGCAAATCATCAAGCTGATTAAAGACAGCAAACTGAAAGTTCAGGCGCAGATTCAGGGTGAACAGGTTCGTGTCACCGGTAAATCACGTGATGATTTGCAGGGTGTAATGGCGTTGATTCGTGGTGGCAATCTGGGACAGCCGTTCCAATTTACCAACTTCCGCGATTGATGCTTTCTATCCATCCGCCGATCAGCCGATCAATAGAAAAGGCCAGCGAAAGCTGGCCTTTTGCTTAACCTAGGCTTGACCCGCTAATTGCTCTAACTGCTGTCGATTGGTCTTTTTGTTGTCGATCTTCACGTAGGCGCTGTACTCATCCGGCACGATAACCACTTCGGCAACACCGGGTTGGGTGCGTATTTTTTGTTCCAACTGACTATCTTGCAATGCTAAATCGGACAGTGCGATTCTCAGGCTGCTGAGATAGGGCGGTTCCTGCATGGTGAAGCTGACAAACAGCCAGATAACCGCAATGGCCGCGCCAGCCATAAACACGACTGATGCGCCATAAAGTTCAAACAGCCCGCCACCGAGACTTCCTCCGATTGCTACACCGATAAACTGTGTGGTGGAGTAAACACCCATTGCGGTGCCTTTGTATCCCGCGGGCGATTCCTTGCTAATCAGCGATGGCAACAGCGCTTCCATGACGTTGAAAGCCAGGAAAAACAGTTGTACACCGATGATAATTTGCCAGAGATGGTTGCCTGACGCCCACAGAACAATTTCTGCGGCGATTAATACCACGATGCAGCCGATGAAGACCTGTTTCATCCGTCTTTTCACTTCAGCATAAATGATGAAGGGTACGACGCCAGCAAAGGAGACCAACATGGTGACCAGATAGACTTTCCACTGGTCCTGTGGTGCCAGTCCTGCGGACTCCATTGCGCGGGGTAGGGCGACGAAACTCGACATCAATAAAATATGCAGACACATGATGCCGATATTCAGTTTCAGCAGGCGGCTATTGCCGAGTACTTTGCGGAAACTGCCACGCACCATCGCCGATTCTCTATTCAGGACGTGTGCGGGCGCAGAAGGGATTAAGGTCAGTGTGATAGCAATGCCAGCGAGTGACAGAACGGTGATGCCCCAAAAGAGCGCTTGCAAACCGAAGGCGTGCGTAACGATAGGGCCAACGACCATCGCGATAGCAAAGGTGACGCCAAAACTCACGCCAATAAACGCCATGGCTTTGGTTCGGTTCTGTTCACGCGTCAGGTCGGAAAGCAGCGCCATGACGGCGGCGGAAATGGCACCCGCGCCTTGCAACGCCCTGCCGAGAATAATGCCCCAAATGGAGTCGCTCAGTGCAGCGATGACGCTACCCAGTGCAAAAATTAGCAGCCCCCCGACGATCAGAGGCTTTCTGCCAATACGGTCGGAGACTAAGCCGAAGGGGATCTGGAAAATAGCCTGCATCAGGCCATAGATGCCAATCGCAATCCCGATCAGTGCTTCACTGGCGCCTTGTAATGCCATACCGTAAGTTGTTAGAACGGGCAACACCATGAACATGCCAAGCATGCGTAGTGAAAAAACGGCTCCCAAGCCCCATGTGGCGCGTAATTCACCAGGGGTCATTTTATTATCGTTCATGCATACCTCTGAAAACAATTGGCGCTATTTTAGTGCGTTATTGGCCAGACAGTAAACGATAGGTTTGTTACGTGATTTGGCGAAAGAGAAAATGGGGGAAGGGGGAAAGAAGAAACGCAGGGGCGCGTTTTTCAACGTCGCTTGCGACGGCCCGGAAGCTCGCCATAAAAAAACAGGTGGACGAGCCACCTGTTTTTCTTAATAAATAACGTGCTGCTTATGGTTAACGCAGGTAGGTCAGCAGTACTTCATGCGCTGGAGCCATTGAGTCCACGGACATCATCACGCTTAGTGAGGTAATCGCGACAATGGAGAAAACAAACAGTTTTCTTGCCCATACGCGGTCATCAATAGCATTTTTATAGCCTGATAACGCCATACCTAACCACCACACGCTGACTGCTGCGGCAACGATCAGATATTTGTAGCCCGCATAACCGCCGAGAGACAGCATCAATGTTGCCACCGCAAACGCGACGATATAGAGCGTGATGTGGTTTTTTGCAACGGAGATGCCTTTCACAACGGGCAGAACCGGGATGTTGGCTGCCTGATAATCCTTGAAGCGGAAAATCGCAATCGCGTAGGAGTGCGGCATCTGCCACAGGCTGAAGATTAACAGCAGAATCAACGCGCCAGCGTCGAACTGGTTGCTAACGGCACAGTAACCGATAACAGGTGGTGCTGCGCCGGACAGGCTGCCAATCAACGTGCCATAAACAGAATGTCGCTTCATGTACAGGCTATATACACCCACATATACGACGAAGCCCATCACCGACAGCCACATGGCCAGCGGATTAGCCGCGATGTACAGCAGAGCAAAGCCCGCAATACCTAACAGCGATGCGTAAACCAGCGTTACCTTCAGCGAAATCAGTCCTTTTACCAGAACCCGATTTTTGGTTCTCTCCATTTTCTTATCGATATCGCGGTCAATGACGTTGTTAAACACGCAGCCAGACGCAACGACTAACGACACACCCAGTAGGGTGGCGAGAAACAAGGGATAATCAATGTGGCCTTGGGCCGCAAGGAGAAACCCACCGATAACGGAAATCAGATTTCCGAAAATAATTCCTGGTTTAGTAACTTGCAGGTATTGCTTAATCATCTTTTACGGCTCTGTTACTGGATCATCATGTTGTGGTGTGCGCTCATCATAATCCAGATGGAGCCCACGACAACAATCGCGATAATCAGGACGGCAAACACAAGAGCCACTACATTCCAGCGCTCTTCTGAGGACGTATTCAGGTGCAGGAAGTACACCAGATGCACCAGAATTTGAACCACTGCACATCCCACCACTGTGAAAAGAATGGCGTTATGCGATGCAGTGCCGCTCATGACCATACTGAAAGGAATGACTGTCAAAATAACGGACAGAACAAAACCTATCACATATGACTTAACGCTACCGTGGCTGGCACCTGCATGATCGGTTGTTGAATGACTCATTAGATTGCCCCCAGCAGATAAACAACGGTGAAGACACAAATCCACACCACGTCAAGGAAGTGCCAGAACAGGCTCAGGCACATCAGACGTGTTTTGTTGGTTGCAGTCAGGCCACGTTTGGACACCTGAATCATCATGATGACCAACCAGATCAGACCGCCCGTTACGTGGAGTCCGTGGGTGCCGACCAGTGCGAAGAAGGCAGACAGGAACGCGCTGCGATCCGGGCCATAGCCTTCAACGATTAGGTGATGGAATTCATAGATTTCCATCCCGATAAACACCAGACCGAACAAGAAGGTCACACCCAACCAGGTATTAACCTGTGATTTGTTGCCCTTATTCATGGCGATCATAGCCATGCCGTAGGTAATACTACTGAACAACAGTGCGAACGTTTCTACCAGCACGAAGGGCAGTTGGAAAATGTCTTTCCCGCTGGGGCCACCAGCAGTACCGTTAACCAGTACTGCATAGGTTGCGAACAGTGACCCGAAAATGATCAGGTCGCTCATCAGGTAGACCCAGAAGCCGAATACTTTATTGGCTCCTGCGTCGTGGTGCCCATGCTCGGCATGGGCAGTATTGTGGTTAGTCAGAGTTTCAGTTGACATGTTTCACGCCTGCCTTACTGAGTTGATCAAAATTCTGATTCTCAATTTGCTCAATTTCTTTAACCGGTACGTAGTAATCCACGTCTTGATTAAAGCTGTGCACGATCCAGGTCACAATCATGCCTGCGAAGCCAGCGATGGCCAGCCACCAGATATGCCAGATCATAGCAAAACCGAATACCAGGCTAAATGCAGAGATAATCACACCGGCGCCGGTATTCTTCGGCATGTGAATCTCTTCATAGCTGGCAGGGCGCTTGTAAGCCTCACCTTTCTCTTTCGCTTCCCAGAAAGCATCACGCTCGTCAACATGTGGCACGATAGCGAAGTTGTAGAACGGTGCAGGAGAAGAGGTTGCCCACTCCAGCGTACGTCCACCCCATGGGTCGCCTGTCAGATCGCGGTTCTGGTCACGGTCACGGATACTGACGTAGAACTGGATAAGCTGACACAGTACACCGATACCAATTAATACTGCACCGATGGATGCCACAACCAGCAAGGCGTGGAATTCAGGGTTGATTTGCTGGCTCAAACGACGCGTCATTCCCATGAAGCCGAGAACATACAGCGGCATAAAGGCAACGAAGAAGCCGATAATCCAGAACCAGAACGCGCGTTTACCCCAGGTTTCGTTCAGGGTGAAACCAAAGGCTTTCGGGAACCAGTAAGTAATACCCGCGAAGCAACCAAACACCACGCCGCCGATGATCACGTTATGGAAGTGAGCAATCAGGAACAGACTGTTGTGCAGGACAAAGTTTGCCCCCGGTACGGCTAGCAGTACGCCTGTCATCCCACCGATGGTGAAGGTGATGATGAAGCCCGTGGTCCACAGCATCGTAGAGTGGGACTGAATACGACCTTGATACATGGTGAACAGCCAGTTGAAGATTTTAACCCCGGTCGGGATTGAAATAATCATTGTGGCTATACCAAAGAAGGCGTTGACGTTCGCGCCGGACCCCATGGTAAAGAAGTGGTGTAACCAAACGATGAACGATAGAACCGTAATCGCAATGGTTGCCCATACCAGTGAGGTGTAGCCAAACAGACGTTTTTTACAGAAGGTCGCAACCACTTCGGAGTAAACACCGAATATCGGTAGCACCAGAATGTAAACCTCAGGATGACCCCATGCCCAAATCAGGTTGATGTACATCATCATGTTGCCACCCATATCATTGGTAAAGAAATGGGTGCCGAGGTAACGGTCAAGCGTCAGCAGCGCAATGGTAACGGTCAATATCGGGAATGCGGCAATGATCAGCACGTTAGTACACAGCGCTGTCCAGGTGAATACCGGCATTTTCATCAACGTCATGCCCGGTGCACGCATCTTCAGAATTGTCGCGAAGAAGTTAACGCCAGTCAGCGTGGTACCGATACCGGATATCTGTAGACTCCATATCCAGTAATCGACCCCGACGCCGGGACTGTACTCCTTTCCTGAAAGCGGCGGATACGCCACCCAGCCAGTCTGCGCAAACTCACCGACCCCGAGAGAGAGGTTGATCAAGACAACGCCAGCGACAAATAGCCAGAAGCTGAGAGAGTTCAGGAATGGGAAAGCAACGTCACGCGCACCGATCTGCAAGGGAACCGCAAGGTTCATCAAGCCAACAACGAACGGGGTTGCCACGAAGAAGATCATGATGACACCGTGCGCGGTGAAGATCTGATCGTAGTGGTGAGCGTTTAGGAAGCCTTCTTGCCCGGCAGAGGCAAGAACCTGCTGGCCGCGCATCATGATGGCATCGGCAAAGCCACGTATCATCATCACCAAGCCGACGATGATATACATGATACCAATTTTCTTGTGGTCTACGGAGGTGAACCACTCGGTCCACAGCCATTTCCACTTACCGAAATAGGTTATTGCCGCTAGCAGCGCAAGGCCGCCAACGATGATCGCCGCCACGGTGACCATAATAATGGGTTCGTGGTACGGAACCGCATCGAGTGTAAGTTTTCCGAACATCGTATTATCCCTCGGCTCCTTTGTGCGAGCTATGCTCGCCCATGTTCATACCCTCACCGTGTTGCATGTTTTCATCGGGCTTCATGCCTTCACCATGATGTTGCATGTTCATGTCGTTGCCTATGAATTTGCGAATAATATTATTGAACAAATCCGGCTGGACACTGGAGAAGTATTCGACAGGATGGAATTCACTTGGCTTAGCCAACGTGTTGAATTCATCCATGGTGTTCAGTGTCTTGTTGGACGCACGAACGTTCGCAACCCACTGATCGAATTCCTGTTGGGTCGGTGTGGCAATCGCGGTGAACTTCATACCAGAGAAGCCTTTACCGCTATAACCGCCGGAGATACCGTCATACTTGCCCGGTTCATTAGCGATTAAGTGGAGCTTCGTCTGCATTCCGGCCATGGCGTAAATCTGTCCACCAAGACGAGGGATGAAGAAGGAGTTCATCACGGAGTCGGATGTGATCTTGAATGCAACAGGCACGTTGGCAGGGAAAGCCAATTCGTTAACCGTAGCGATACCAAGGTCCGGGTAAACAAACAACCATTTCCAGTCAAGCGAAATAACTTCGACATTGATAGGTTTGACGTCTGATACCAGCGGCTTGTACGGATCAAGCGAGTGGGTCGTCTTCCAGGTAATCGTGCCAAGAATAACGATAATGATAATTGGTACAGTCCAGACTACGGCTTCTATCTTGTTGGAGTGTGACCAATTCGGGGTATATTTTGCCTTTTCATTGGAAGCACGGAACTTCCAGGCAAAAGCTATCGTCATAACGATAACGGGAATCACAACGATCAACATCAGCCCGATGGCAGTCAGTATTAGCGATCTTTGTTCTAACCCGATCTCTCCTTTGGGGTTCATCAGCGCCATATCGCAACCGCTCAGTAGAACAGTGGCTGCAAATAAAGACAGCATCCCAAAAATTTTATTGTATTTCTTGAGTCTCATCTAGCGACCTCAATAACAAGGGCTCTATTGTCATTTCATGCGAGCGGGCATTTTACGGGAAGGTTACTGCACTGTAAACATGATTAAGGTTATGTCAGCCGATTGTTGCTGTTTTTTGCCCTTAATGTCACAAAGATAGCCAAAATAAAAATGGTATTTAAAAACAGCAAATTAAGTGGCTACCCAGATGAGAGTATGGATGGATAATAAGAAATTACAACTTACCTTAACGCTTATTTTCTATTTTTAGTTTGGTGAAATTTTTTGCCCAACATGTGTTTTTGATAACGAATGAAATTAGTTCTGGGGAGATTTTACAAGGAAATAAAATTCCCTCTAGCAAGATAATTATGAAAAAAATAATTAAATAAAGGAATGGTGTAATAGGTTCAGGTAGCGGGTGGTGCTACCTGAACGAATATCGTTAGTGTACGGACGGCTTAGATGCTCGTCTGAGTGATAGGTAGTCCAGCAAGCTACCAAAGAAAATGCCTAGTAGCGCGAGCGTGCCGCCTGCAATGAGTAGATATTCTGCTAACAGGTGCAATGCAGACCATTCCAGTGCATTGCTGACGAGCAGAATGAGCCACAGCGCCAGTAATATCACCCCGAGTCCTAACACATGTAAGGCCTTTCTGTAATAATTCTGGAAGTTTGTGCGCAACTGAAATGTGTCTGTTTTCTGGGTAAACTCCAGCGTTTCGCGACAAATCATCAGGATTGCCAGACCTGGTAATGCGGCAAAAATCGAGAACAGATAGAACCATGCCCAGCCGTAGGATTCGACAAACCAGCCAGCAATCGGGCCAACATAAACTCGTCCAACGGCGGCAAGGGCAGAGAGCAGGGCAAACTGTGTAGCTGAGAAGGATTTATTACACAACGTCATCAGCAGCGCGACAAATGCTGCTGTCCCCATACCGCCACAGAGGTTTTCCAGAAAAACTGCGGTAGCCATGGTGAACAGACTCTTGGCTGTGATCGCCAGCAGCCAGTATCCCGCGTTGGAAACGGCTTGAAGGATGCCAAACAGCATCAGCGCTCTGAACAGCGAGAGCCGCTGCATTAATAATCCGCCGTAAATCGCCCCCACGATGGTGGCGAAGAGTCCAAGCGTTTTATTGACCAGCCCAACATCACCGGCATTAAAGCCAACGCCGCGTATCAGGAACGTCGTCGTCAAACTGATCGCAAAGGCGTCACCGAGTTTGTATAACACGATCAACAGAAGAATGAGCCAGGCGTTATTGCGTTCGAAGAAATCGCGTAGAGGTGCAACGATCGCTTGCTCCATGGTGCGCGGCGCAGGCTGGCTATTGAATGGTTCCGGTGCAAATAGCGTGGCGAAGACACCGATCAGCATTAATCCTGCCATTAGCCAATAGGTTGCCTGCCAGCCGAGATAACGATCGGCCATCCACAGCGCCAGTCCACCAGAAACCAGCATGGCAATCCGATAGCCTAATACCGAGGTTGCAGCGCCCGTACCGCGTTCTTCAGGGGGAAGTAAATCCGTCTTATAGGCATCAAAAACAATATCCTGAGAAGCGGAGCAGAACGCGACCAGAACAGCCAACGCGGCCAGCCACCAGAGATCGCGTGCCGGATTCATAAATCCCATACCAATAATCGCAGCAATCAACAGCAGTTGGCTGAGTATCAGCCAGCCGCGGCGTCGGCCAAGAAACGGTGGGGTGTAACGGTCCATCAGGGGGGACCACAGAAACTTGAATACGTAGGCTTGCCCAACCAGAGAGAAAAAACCAATGGTTTTGAGATCGACGTTCTCGACGGTCATCCAGGCCTGCAGTGTGCCGGATGTCAATGCCAGTGGTAAACCGGAGGCGAAACCAAGTAACAGCATAAAAAGCGAATTACGTTGGCTGAACAAAGTAATGATACGACTAAACATGGATAGTCCTTTCCCTTACTCCATGAGAGAGCTGGAGTAAGGGAAGCGGCGTGCCGAAATTAACGGGCGTTCTCTTTGATAAACGTACTTACGGTGGTGTCTTGTGCCATGTCGTTGATGACATCGCCTAACACCGTGTTAACCGCATTGGTGATGTTTTCGTTATTGGCGGTAAATGCGCCTTGAACATTATAGGTTGAGCGGTAATTTTTCACCTGCTTGTTGCCATTTGCCGCCTGAGAAATAATTGAGATATCCGCTTTGGTCGTGATGTTGTAGCGCAGGTTGCCTTCGGAGACATCGGCGTACAGGTGGTTAACCACAATCTGTAAGGCAACTGGGCCGCCTGTTCCGATCATATAGCCACGCGCAGTCATTTGCTTTTCCAGCGCTTCTTGCAACAGGAAGCGCAGATCGCGGGAAGGTGTCAACGTAAGCAACTGGCCGTCGCGATTCACTTTCGCCAAAGCTTGATCTGCACGCTGGTCTGCACCATTGATGCTAATAGTTACGCCCATCAAGGTCGGATCCTGAGAAGGCACGCTAATTTTTGGGCTGATGTTCAGCGTATTGCTTTTTGCTGCGCAGCCTGCAAGTAGGATGACGGCCAGAAGAGGGAAAAATAATTTTTTTAACATTCGTATTTTCTCAGTGATGATTAGTGTGGTGAGCTGACAAATATTGCTGGTATCATATCATCGCCACAGGCAGGAAAAAGATCCCATAGCAGGTAAATTGTCCTGAAATTCATCTTTTTCATGCTTTTGAGCTGGAAAAACCGTTTTTATCACATCAAGACCGTCGAACATATATCAACCTGTTGCGAAAATTTTCTTGCCGTCTTTAGGCATAACGGGTTGAAAACCGCTAAGGTTGTAATGATTCGGGCATCGGTGAATGACAGTCATGTCGCGTTGATATCAAATTTCCCCCAAGCCGAAAGGGTAGCCGTATGATGCGTGAAACGATAGAAGAGAAGCTGCGTGTCGGTTTTGAGCCAGCGCATTTAGAGGTGATTGATGAAAGTTATCGTCACAACGTGCCTGCCGGAGCGGAAAGTCATTTTAAAGTTGTACTGGTTAGCGATAAATTCACGGGCGAACGCGTGATTGGGCGACATCGTTCAGTCTATGCCGTATTAGCTGCGGAACTTGCAGGTTCTGTGCATGCGTTAGCGTTGCATACGTATACAACCAAAGAGTGGACGAGTTTGCAAAACGCAGTCCCATCTTCACCGCCCTGCGGTGGTGCAGGCATCCTTTCTTAAGTCATTATTATGGCCCGTCCTGACATATCAGGGCGGGTTACTGACAAAAGTGTGAATCCGTTGCTGTAATAGTCCGCCCGCCGTTCTCGACTCATCCCCTCTATATCGCTATAATGCTGCGTCTATTTTTTCCTGAATGTATTCGGGACGCTTCTGACTACAAGGACGGGGTTGGCAATTTCCCGGTTCTGCGAGGTTTATTTGAACTGTGCACCTTAGGTGGTGGCAGTCTGAATAAGCTCCGCTGTCGTGAGAGTTTTTCGTCGCGAGAATAGTTTTGGGGTTGACCGATCACTGTGATTTTTTGAGGTAACAAGATGCAAGTTTCAGTTGAAACCACTCAAGGTCTGGGACGTCGCGTAACGATTACCGTTGCTGCTGACATCATTGAGAGTGCGGTGAAGAGCGAGCTGGTCAACGCGGCCAAAAAAGTACGTATTGACGGTTTTCGTAAAGGCAAAGTGCCGATGAATGTTGTTGCTCAGCGTTATGGTGCCTCCGTGCGTCAGGACGTATTGGGTGACCTGATGCAGCGCAACTTTGTTGACGCTATCATCAAAGAAAAAATTAATCCGGTTGGTGCGCCTAACTATATCCCTGGCGAATATGCCGTAGGTGGCGACTTCACTTACTCTGTTGAGTTTGACGTGTATCCTGAAGTCGAACTGAAAGGTCTGGAAGCAATCGAAGTTGAAAAACCGGTTGTTGAAGTGACTGACGCTGACGTTGATACCATGCTGGACACGCTGCGTAAGCAACAGGCAACCTGGAAAGAAACCGACCGTGCTGCGACAGCAGAAGATCGTGCAACGATCGATTTTACCGGTTCTATCGACGGTGAAGTCTTCGAAGGCGGAAAAGCGTCTGACTTCGTTCTGGCAATGGGCCAGAATCGCATGATCCCTGGCTTTGAAGATGGCATCGTTGGGCACAAAGCGGGTGAAGAATTCACTATCAATGTGAACTTCCCAGAAGACTACCACGCTGAAAATCTGAAAGGAAAAGCGGCTCAGTTCGTTATCGTCCTGAAGAAAGTTGAAGAGCGTGAGCTGCCGGAACTGACTGAAGAATTCATCAAACGTTTCGGCGTGGCTGATGGTTCTCAGGAAGGTCTGCGTGCTGAAGTCCGTAAAAATATGGAACGTGAACTGAAAGGCGCGGTGCGTAACCGTGTGAAAACTCAGGTTCTGGACGGACTGATCAACGCAAACGAAATCGAAGTGCCAGTTGCACTGATCGATGGCGAAATTGATGTTCTGCGCCGCCAGGCTGCACAGCGTTTTGGCGGTAACGAGAAGCAAGCGCAGGAATTACCGCGTGAGCTGTTCGAAGAGCAAGCGAAACGCCGTGTTGTGATCGGTCTGCTGCTGGGTGAAGTGATCAGCAGCAACGAGCTGAAAGCTGACGAAGCACGCGTTAATGCACTGATCGAAGAGATGGCCTCTGCTTACGAAGATCCGCAGGAAGTTATCGAGTTCTACAGCAAAAATAAAGAGCTGCTGAACAACATGCGTAACGTCGCTCTGGAAGAGCAAGCAGTAGAAACTGTGCTTGCTAAAGCGAAAGTGGTTGAGAAATCAGTAAGCTTCAACGAACTGATGAATCAAACGACTACGGCATAAACCTTGTTGGTATCAACATTGTTTATTGCGTAGCGGGGTGTTTCCCTATCAAAGCCCGTGCCTTATGGCGCGGGCTTTTTGCTTATGAATCTGCATAATCATCGTGCCGATGACGAGCGTTTAGGCGAACGGTTATTTCCGGTGTTGAACGCTTTTGTTCCTGTCAGGCAATGCGCAAAGAATGACCGCCTGAAATTGCACTATTATTAAATCAGGTGAGGAATTTATTAGTTCAGGCAAAGAGTTAAACCACAGGTTTGCTGTGCCGATAACGTGTTAATAATAAAATAATTGGCTCTTTAATAGAGAGCGATTGATAGTGTAAGCTTGAAATACAATGCATGTGCCCCCACTCACTGAAGAGGAAACGCTGGCGCAGCAGGTAAGGATTCTCGGCCGTTGGGTTGTTCAGCTGTGGCGGGGTAGGGTTCCATAGTCATCCCCCCCTATCTCTAGTAGAATTGAGCAATGCAATGCGTTGAACAACGCAATAAGAGTGCCGGACGCATTTTATCTAGGAGACGTGAATGTCATACAGTGGCGAACAAGAAAGACAAGCACCTCACATGGCGTTAGTGCCGATGGTGGTTGAACAGACCTCGCGTGGGGAACGTTCTTACGATATCTATTCCCGTCTGCTAAAAGAACGGATAATCTTCCTGACTGGTCAGGTTGAAGATCACATGGCGAATCTGGTTGTGGCACAGATGCTGTTTCTGGAAGCTGAAAACCCAGAAAAAGACATTTATCTGTACATTAACTCTCCTGGTGGCGTTATTACTGCGGGTATGTCTATTTATGACACCATGCAGTTTATCAAGCCGGATGTCAGCACGATCTGTATGGGACAGGCTTGTTCAATGGGGGCGTTCCTGTTGACGGCGGGAGCTAAAGGTAAACGTATTTGTTTACCTAACTCGCGCGTTATGAT
The DNA here is from genome assembly GCF_004137795.1 of Pectobacterium zantedeschiae. Taxonomy (GTDB): domain Bacteria; phylum Pseudomonadota; class Gammaproteobacteria; order Enterobacterales; family Enterobacteriaceae; genus Pectobacterium; species Pectobacterium zantedeschiae. The sequence continues at coordinate 2,315,913 of NZ_NWTM01000001.1, read as the reverse complement.
TCACCAGCCATTGGGTGGTTTCCAGGGGCAGGCAACGGATATTGAAATCCATGCCAAAGAAATACTGAAAGTGAAAGCCAAAATGAATGAGCTGATGGCTAAACACACGGGGCAACCTCTTGAAGCGATAGAGAGAGACACAGAGCGCGATCGTTTCCTCTCTGCCAGCGAGGCAGTAGAATACGGTTTGGTAGACTCCGTATTCACTAACCGTGGGTAATACTCCGCCATAGTAGCGGTCTGGTGTAGCTAAAAATCAGTGTTCGACCGATAGTCTGTTGTGCGGGGTTATTTTACGCGTATTGGCTATAAGTATCGGCGTTCGTTGTAGCGATATCGCTGTGGTTGGCCTGCGGGCAAAAGACGAAGAAGAGGTTTAACTCATGACAGATAAGCGCAAAGACGGTTCAGGAAAGTTACTGTACTGCTCTTTTTGCGGCAAAAGCCAGCATGAAGTGCGTAAGCTGATTGCCGGGCCGTCGGTGTATATCTGCGATGAATGTGTTGACTTGTGTAACGACATTATTCGCGAAGAAATTAAAGAAGTGGCGCCACACCGTGAGCGCAGTGCGTTGCCGACGCCACACGAAATTCGCCGTCACCTTGACGATTACGTCATTGGTCAAGAACAGGCCAAGAAGGTGTTGGCTGTTGCGGTATACAACCACTATAAACGCTTGCGTAATGGTGACAGCAGTAACGGGATTGAACTGGGTAAAAGTAACATCCTGCTGATCGGTCCGACAGGGAGCGGTAAAACGTTGCTGGCTGAAACGCTGGCACGCTTCCTGGATGTGCCATTCACCATGGCGGATGCTACCACGCTGACTGAAGCGGGCTACGTCGGTGAAGATGTTGAAAACATCATTCAGAAGCTGTTGCAGAAGTGCGATTACGATGTACAGAAAGCGCAGCGTGGCATTGTCTATATCGATGAAATCGACAAGATTTCTCGTAAGTCAGACAACCCGTCGATCACTCGTGATGTGTCTGGTGAAGGTGTCCAGCAGGCGCTGTTGAAGCTGATCGAAGGAACCATTGCAGCGGTTCCGCCGCAGGGTGGTCGTAAGCATCCGCAGCAGGAATTTTTGCAGGTTGATACCTCCAAGATCCTCTTTATCTGTGGTGGAGCGTTTGCTGGGTTGGATAAAGTGATCGAGCAACGTACTGATACAGGACGCGGCATCGGCTTTAATGCAACGGTTAAAGGATCGGCTGAAAAAGCGACCGAAGGCGAGTTGCTAAGCAATGTTGAACCAGGTGACTTGATTAAATTCGGTTTGATTCCAGAGTTTATCGGTCGTCTGCCTGTTGTTGCGACGCTGAGAGAATTGAGTGAAGACGCACTGATTCAGATTCTGCGTGAGCCGAAGAACGCGCTGACCAAGCAGTACCAGGCGCTGTTCAATCTGGAAGGCGTTGAGCTGGAGTTCCGTGATGAAGCGCTGACGGCGATTGCCAAGAAAGCGATGGCGCGTAAAACCGGTGCCCGCGGCCTGCGTTCTATCGTTGAAGCTGCTCTGCTCGATACCATGTATGACCTGCCATCGCTGGATAGCGTGGATAAAGTCGTTATTGACGAGTCTGTTATTGCGGGCCAGTCTGAGCCATTGCTGATCTATGGCAAGCCTGAGACACAGCAGGCTTCCGGCGAATAATTAATCAACTTGGCCGTGTCAGAAAATAAAAATGGGGGATTTTATCCCCCATTTGTTTTTTACACGCATGCTGGTCGTTGAATGTGAGACATTTATCCCCATATACTCAAATACCTATTTGATGAAACCCGTGAAAACCGCGTTTCACGAGATTCCCATAACCTGGCGGAAACGAAACTAAGAGAGAGCTCTATGAACCCTGAGCGTTCCGAACGCATAGAAATCCCCGTATTGCCCTTGCGCGATGTGGTGGTTTATCCGCACATGGTCATTCCGTTGTTTGTTGGTCGGGAGAAATCGATTCGGTGCCTTGAAGCCGCAATGGATCATGATAAGAAGATCATGCTGGTGGCACAGAAAGAAGCCTCAACGGATGAGCCAAGTATTAACGATCTTTTCTCGGTAGGGACGGTAGCCTCAATTCTTCAAATGCTGAAACTGCCAGACGGCACGGTAAAAGTGCTGGTCGAAGGGTTACAGCGTGCGCGTATTACGACGCTTTCTGACAGCGGTGAACATTTCGCTGCACATGCAGAATATCTTGATTCCCCGGCAATTGACGAGCGCGAGCAGGAAGTGCTCATGCGTACGGCAATCAATCAGTTTGAAGGTTACATCAAGCTGAACAAGAAGATTCCGCCGGAAGTCCTGACATCTCTTAATAGCATTGATGATGCCGCGCGTTTAGCCGACACCATTGCTGCGCATATGCCGCTGAAATTGGCTGATAAGCAGTCTGTACTTGAAATGTTCGATATCACTGAACGCTTAGAGTACCTGATGGCGATGATGGAATCCGAAATCGACCTGTTGCAGGTAGAAAAGCGGATCCGCGGCCGTGTTAAGAAGCAAATGGAAAAAAGCCAGCGTGAGTACTATCTGAATGAGCAAATGAAAGCCATTCAGAAAGAGCTGGGTGAAATGGATGACGCGCCGGATGAACACGAAGCGTTAAAGCGTAAGATTGAAGCGGCGAAAATGCCGAAAGACGCGCGTGAAAAAGCCGAAGCCGAGTTACAAAAGCTGAAGATGATGTCACCAATGTCGGCAGAAGCGACGGTGGTGCGCAGCTATATTGACTGGATGGTGCAGGTACCGTGGAATGCGCGCAGCAAAGTGAAGAAAGACTTGCTGAAAGCGCAGGAAATGTTGGATACCGACCATTACGGTTTGGATCGCGTGAAAGAACGTATCCTTGAGTATCTCGCAGTACAGAGCCGAGTCAGCAAGATCAGAGGACCGATCCTGTGTCTGGTTGGGCCTCCTGGCGTGGGTAAAACGTCGCTCGGTCAGTCTATCGCCAAAGCGACCGGACGTCAGTATGTGCGTATGGCGTTGGGTGGCGTGCGTGATGAAGCGGAAATCCGCGGGCATCGCCGTACCTATATCGGTTCAATGCCGGGCAAACTGATCCAGAAAATGGCGAAAGTCGGTGTGAAAAACCCGCTATTCCTGCTGGATGAGATCGACAAAATGTCTTCCGACATGCGTGGCGATCCGGCCTCTGCCCTGCTGGAAGTGCTCGATCCTGAGCAGAACGTCGCATTTAACGATCACTATCTGGAAGTCGACTACGATCTGTCCGATGTGATGTTTGTTGCTACGTCTAACTCCATGAACATCCCGGCACCGTTGCTTGACCGTATGGAAGTTATTCGTCTTTCCGGCTATACCGAAGATGAAAAACTGAATATCGCCAAGCAGCATTTGCTGCCGAAACAGATTGAACGTAATGCGCTGAAAAATGGCGAACTGTCGGTTGAAGACAGTGCGATTGTTGGCATTATCCGTTATTACACGCGTGAAGCGGGTGTGCGTAGTCTGGAGCGTGAAATCTCCAAGCTGTGCCGTAAAGCAGTGAAAACGCTGTTAATGGATAAATCCACTAAGCATATCCAGATTTCGGGCGATAACCTTAAAGATTTCCTTGGGGTTCAGCGCTTTGACTATGGCCGTGCAGACGATGAAAATCGCGTAGGGCAGGTGACCGGACTGGCCTGGACGGAAGTTGGCGGCGATCTGCTGACGATTGAAACCGCTTGCGTACCGGGCAAGGGTAAACTGACCTATACTGGTTCGTTGGGTGAGGTCATGCAAGAGTCGATTCAGGCTGCGCTTACCGTGGTTCGTGCCAGAGCAGAAAAATTAGGCATCAATGCTGATTTTTACGAGAAACGTGATATTCACGTTCACGTTCCTGAAGGTGCGACGCCAAAAGACGGGCCGAGTGCGGGTATCGCTATGTGTACTGCGCTGGTTTCTTGTCTGACCGGGAACCCGGTACGCGCTGATGTGGCGATGACGGGTGAGATTACCCTGCGTGGCCTGGTGCTGCCGATTGGCGGTTTGAAAGAGAAACTGCTGGCCGCACACCGTGGTGGTATCAAGACGGTATTGATTCCTGATGACAACAAGCGCGATCTGGAAGATATCCCACAGAACGTGATTGCCGATCTGGAAATTCATCCAGTGAAGCGTATCGAGGAAGTGTTGGCGTTAGCGTTGCAGAATGCGCCTTCTGGCATTCAGGTGGTCACGACCCCTAAAGCCAGAGCCAAGGCCAAGGCAAAATAGTGACCTGTCGCAAAAACCCTTGAGAAAATCAGGGCTGGTGAGTGAATTCGTGCTTGCCAGCTTTTTTTTGTACCGCTAAGTTAGAGCACTGTTAGTTTTAGCTGTAACTGGCTAAGCATGACAGTATTGATAATAAGTTACGTGTCGCGTCTTGGGACATTGAAGCGCGATAAGAGAATTCCAGAGGGGATGACAGAGTGAACAAGTCACAATTGATCGACAAAATTGCCGCAGATGCTGATATTTCCAAAGCGGCAGCAGGGCGTGTGTTAGATGCAATTATTGGTTCCGTTACCGAATCCCTGAAAGAAGGGGATGATGTTGCTTTGGTTGGCTTTGGTACTTTCTCAGTGCGTGAACGTGCTGCTCGTACCGGTCGTAACCCGCAAACTGGTAAGGAAATCAGTATCCCTGCGGCAAAAGTACCAGGATTCCGTGCTGGTAAAACGCTGAAAGACGCCGTTAACTGATTATTGCGTCACAGGTTTGGTTCATAACCACTTCGGGTTGCCAAACAATACCTGACGCAATGATATTGGTAGGGTAAGATACGAGGCGCATCATTTTATGATGTGCCTTTTATTTATATAGGACTATACATACCCGACACATGGCAGAACGTGGCGGGCAATAAGCTTAAGTGCGCCCTAGCCTTGTATTGGGCTATAGCAATCGCAAGGATGCATGGCTTCGGCCAGCGCAGGGAGTTTTATCCATTCTACAGCGGAGTGTTGTCACATTATGATGGACAATTTACGTACGGCCGCGAATAACGTCGTGCTCAAAATTATTCTTGCTTTGATCATCGCATCATTCGTTTTAACTGGCGTTGGTGATTATCTTATTGGTGGTTCAGGAGATTACGCCGCAAAGGTGAACGGGCAAGAGATTACCCGGGCACAGCTTGAGCAGGCGGTACAAAACGAACGCAGTCGTCAGCAGGAAACCCTGGGTGAGAATTTCTCTCTCCTGGCGAGTAATGATGGTTACATGCAGCAATTGCGTAGGCAGGCACTCTCCCAACTCATTGATGAAACCTTGCTTGATCAGTATGCCAACAAGCTGGGGCTAAGTATCAGTGATGAGCAAATCAAACAGGCGATCTTTGACGTTCCCGCGTTTCAGACAAACAACCGTTTTGATAATGAAAAGTATCTGGATCAGGTTCGTCGCCTAGGCGCAACGCCGGAAATGTATGCTCAGATGCTGCGTAAGCAGCTGACTTCGCAACAGCTGATCCGCGGTTTTGGTAATACCGCGTTCCTGCTACCGCAGGAGATCGATAATTTGGTGAAACTGGCTGCGCAGGATCGCGTTGTCCGTGTGGCAACCATTGATATCGCTGCCAAGGCGAAAGCTCAGACGGTTGCTGACGATGAAGTCCTGAGTTATTACGAGCAAAATAAAGGGAATTTCATCGCACCAGAAGAATTCAAAGTCAGCTACATCACGCTGGATGCAGCAAGCATCATGGATAGCGTGAAAGTAGATGATGCGGCTATCAACGATTTCTACGAGCAGAATAAGAACGACTATTCCCAACCTGAGCGCAAAAAATTCAGCGTCATCCAGGTGAAGAATGAGGCTGATGCAGCATCTATTCTGGATTCACTGAAGCAGGGCGGGGATTTTGCTGCGTTAGCGAAAGAGAAATCAACGGACATCATCTCGCGTCGCAACGGTGGCGATTTGGGATGGATGGACGAAAACAGCATGATTGATGAGCTTAAGCAGGCAAAACTGACGGAGAAAGGTCAGGTTTCTGCAGCGATTAAATCCTCTGTGGGCTATCTGATTGTGCGTTTGGATGATGTTCAGCCGCAGCAGGTCAAACCGTTGAGCGAAGTGCGTGCCGAGATTGCTGAGAAAGTGAAGCACGAGAAAGCGCAGGATGGTTACTATGCGTTGCAACAAAAAGTCAGCGAAGCGGCTAGCAATGACAACGAATCTCTGGCTTCAGCCGAAGAAGCGGCCGGTGTGAAAGCGACGCAGACAGACTGGTTTACGCGTGAGAAGATTCCTGCTGCGCTGAACTTCCAACCGGTAACGCAGGCTATCTTTAGCGGTGCGCTGCTGGGCGAGAATGGTGCCGCGGGCAACAACTCCGATGTGATTAACGTTGATGGTGACCGTGCTTTCGTTCTGCGTATCACTGAGCACAAGCCTGAAAGCACCCGCCCTCTGGATCAGGTTCGTACCGAGATCGTAGAGACACTGAAGCGTCAGAAGGCTGAACAGCAGGCTCGTGTGGATGCTGAAAAAATTCTGGCTGAGCTGAAGCAGGGTAAAGATGACGCGCTGAAAGCAGCTGGACTGAGTTTTGGTGAAGCGAAAACGATGTCTTCTATCTCTCAAGGTGATGCAACGGCTGAGGCGATTTTTGCTATGCCGCACCCACAGAAAGATAAACCATCTTATGCAATTACTCAGGATCAGGCTGGTAACGTCGTGCTGGCTGCGCTGGATAGTGTGACGCCGCATCAGCTAAACGATGAGCAGAAAACACAGTTTGCCAGCCAGGTTCAGCAAGGTTCGCTAGGCGCGCTGTTTGATTCTCTGCTGTCCAGCTTGCGTAGTGAAGCAAAAATCAAGATGGGCAATGCGGCGCAGGAACAGCAATAAGCTCCGCAAAAATTTGCAAATCGTTGCAACAACTAAAGGCCGCTTTCGCGGCCTTTTCCACATTTAAATTCTGCTGTTTGCGGTGTTGATGGGTCTGCGGCAAGGTAGCCGTGCTGTCAAACACAAGGAGGAAACAGCATGAAAAAATCAGGAATAAAAGCACTGTGCTTAATCATTGGAATGAGTTTGTCTGGGTTGCCATTACTGGGTCAAGCTGCACCTAAAGCCGCTGACAGTACGGTGACGGCGGTGAAGTCTGCGCCAGCAGATCAGAAAGCGGAAAAAGCAACGCTTCCTGATGGTGATGAAGATAAGGTAAGCATTAATACGGCGAACGCTGCCGATTTGGCTGAAATAATGAATGGTGTCGGCCTTAAAAAGGCGGAAGCGATCGTTAACTATCGTGAGCAAAATGGTCCTTTTACTCAGATCGAACAATTAACTGAAGTTCCGGGCATTGGGGCGGCATTAGTTGAACGCAATCTCTCTCGTTTAAAGCTGTGACGTTTTTAAAATTGTGATGTTGGTCGCAGCCCTGTCGAGCACTTCCTCGGGGCTGCGAACCTCTGCTAGGCTAATTATCAGGTCATACCAGTTGTTGGTTTTTGTCACAGGAGCATTAGCGTTATGCAGACTTTCATTACCGTTCGTGGTTACCACATTGATGTTTATCAGCATGTTAATAACGCGCGCTATCTGGAGTTTCTGGAAGAGGCTCGTTGGCAATGGTTGGAAACATTGCCCGTTTTTGGCTGGATGCGTAGTAACAATATTGCTTTCGTGGTGGTAAACATCAATATCAACTATCGCAAACCTGCCGTTCTCGGTGACGTGCTACGTGTTGATAGCGAATTACTGCAGATGAATACGAAAAGTGGCGTGATCAGTCAGAAGATAACCCGAGTGTCTGATGAAAGTGATGTGACGGATGCCACGCTGACGTTTGTTTGTATTGATTTAGTGACGCAAAAAGCGCTGCCGCTAGAGGGAGAACTGCTGGAGCACCTGGACGAGATTCGCCGTTAACATGAAATAGCAGGCCATTGCTATACAGAGTGGCCTGCTGTTTTTTAATGGGTGTGATGTCTTAGTGTGGTGACGTTAAATATCAGCGTAACCCGACTTTCTGCTTCAGTGAGGCCATGACCGCCGTAGAGTCTTTTTGATATTGTTCGAGTCCGTTTGCGCGTAAATGGCAAGCGGCACACTGGCCGCATCCATCACCCTTGATGCCGTTATAGCAGGTTAGCGTGTGGTAACGCACGGTATCAAGTTGCTGGTAATAATCCGCCAGCGCCCAAGTCTCAGCCTTATTGAGCCACATCAGCGGAGTTTCAAAACGGATATCACGGGCAATCCCTAAGACAATAGCCTGATTCAGTGACTTTACGAACTCGTCGCGACAGTCTGGGTAACCGGAAAAGTCAGTCTCACACACGCCGGTAATGACGGCTTCTGCACCAACCTGATAGGCGTAGATCGATGCGAGCGTCAGGAAAAGAATGTTTCTTCCCGGAACGAAGGTGTTAGGGATACCTTGTGCATTGGCGTCGTAATCAGGAACCGGGATACTGTCGCGCGTTAGGCTGCTGGTGGCGAGCTCATTGAGTAAGCCGACGTCCAGTACTTTATGCGCCGTTGCCCCCAGCTTCTGGCTGAGTTCTTGTGCGACATCAATTTCAGCCCGGTGGCGTTGCCCATAATCGAAGGTGATGCAGTGGACGTCATCATAATGTTGCAGGGCTTGGATCAGACAGGTTGTGGAATCTTGTCCACCGCTAAAAACGACAACCGCATGCTTCATTCTTCATTCACCTTAACACGACGTTAACCACCATACGTTTGTAACGCATGTGGTGCAAAGTCGCTATGTTACCTGAAAACCATGTGACCTGAAAAATAGCCTGTCTTCAGTGCTGCGGCTGCGCGCTGAAGACATCGGCCTCACGCCAGGCTGGGTTCCGGTATGAGAGAAGACATCTCCGGGTTGTTCAGAGCGTTGAGGTAAGGGCCAATGTCGCCGATATTTTTTTCTACCCAACTGCTGTTGTAGTAGGTATCCAAATAGCGTTCACCGCTGTCACATAGCAGGGTAACAATTGCGCCTTTTTGGCCACGATTAACCATTTCTTTTGCCAATTGCAGCATCCCCCAGACATTCGTACCGGTAGAAGCACCCGTTTTGCGGCTTAATACGCTTTCTAACCAGTACAGTGTTGCGATGCTGGCAGCATCTGGCACTTTGATCATGCTATCTATGACGCCTGGAATAAAAGAAGGCTCGGCGCGCGGACGACCGATACCTTCTATTCGACTGCCGCACGGGCCAATGATGGAACGATCCTGTTTCTGATAGCAGTCGTAGAAGACGGAGTTTTCTGGGTCGACGACGACCAGTTGCGTATCCAGCCCCTGATAGCGAATGTAGCGCCCGAGCGTTGCTGATGTGCCGCCCGTACCGGCACTCATCACAATGTAGTCCGGTACTGGGTGTGGTTCACGAGCCATTTGGCGATAAATGCTGTCGGCAATATTGTTGTTGCCACGCCAATCAGTGGCACGTTCCGCGTAGGTGAACTGGTCCATATAGTGGCCGTTCATCTCTTGCGCCAGCTGTTCGGATGCGGCATAGATCTGTCCCGCCTGTTCGACAAAATGGCAGCGTCCGCCGTAGAAAGCGATTTGCTCGATTTTTCTTTTTGCGGTGCAGGACGGCATAACGGCAATAAACGGTAGGCCAAGCAAGCGTGCAAAATAGGCTTCTGATACGGCAGTACTGCCGGATGACGCTTCGATAACCGGCGTGCCTTCTTTAATCCAACCGTTGCACAGCCCATAGAGAAACAGAGAGCGCGCCAGACGATGCTTCAGACTACCGCTGGGATGTGTGCTTTCATCTTTGAGATAGAAATAGATACCGGGGTAATCCGGTAGGGTCAGACGGATAAGGTGCGTATCAGCCGAACGCTGAAAATCGGCTTCGATAGCGCGGATGGCATTTTTAACCCAGGCAGTGCTCATGATGAAAACTCAGTTAGATAGTTATGCGAATAGATTAGCGAGTTTTTAGGATAAAAAAATTACCTTTTTATCTCTCTATGTTTATTTTTGGGGGGTTATTTACTCTTAATTAATTCATATTGAGATATTTTTTCTGTCGAAATCGATGGAGGGGATCGTTCCTAAAGTTATGGTGCCAATAATGCTATCCTCCCGTTTTTGGGCGAAAAGGGTATTGCTTTTCTCTCTTAATTGCGGAAAGTAGAGAAATATTTTCTATAGGTTGCCAATCTGTTGGGTAAAAGTATGCTGGATAAAATTGATCGCACACTGCTGAATATGTTGCAACAGGATTGCACGCTTTCGCTACAGACGCTGGCCGATGCGGTTAATCTGACATCCACGCCGTGCTGGAAACGTCTGAAGCGTCTGGAAGAGGAAGGGATCATCCGAGCTCGGGTGGCGCTGCTGGATAATGAACGTCTCGGATTAGGGCTAACCGCGTTTGTCTTATTGAAGACGCAGCAGCATAACCGTGACTGGTATCAGACCTTCACGCGGGTGGTGTCCGAGATGCCGGAAGTGCTGGCTTTCTACCGCATGGCTGGCGAATACGATTACCTGATGCAGGTTCAGGTTGCTGATATGAAAAGTTATGATGATTTCTATAAGCTGTTGGTGAATGGTATTCCCGGTCTGGTAGATGTAACATCTAGCTTTGCTATGGAGCGAATCAAACATACCACGGCACTGCCTTTATCCCTGTGATTCATCGTATATCCATCTTTTGTATAATCACTTTTCTGAGTCTGTCATGACCCATCTGGCTATTGGAATGAAAACCGCGTGAGACTGTTTGCTCAACTGAGTTGGTATTTTCGTCGTGAATGGCGGCGCTATCTAGGAGCCATTGCTCTATTGATTGTGATTGCTATTTTGCAATTGCTGCCACCTAAACTGGTTGGCGTGATTGTCGATGGCGTAACACAGCACGGCATGTCGATGACCGAAATGATGAAGTGGATTGGCGTGATGCTGCTTACCGCCGTCATGGTTTATCTGTTGCGGTACGTGTGGCGTGTATTCCTGTTTGGGGCGTCATACCAGTTGGCGGTTGAGTTACGAGAAGATTTTTACCGTCAGTTGAGTCGTCAGCATCCTGCATTTTACCAACGCCATCGTACCGGCGATCTGATGGCGCGTGCGACTAACGATGTCGATCGCGTGGTGTTTGCTGCCGGAGAGGGCGTGCTGACGCTGGTCGATTCTATGGTGATGGGGTGTGCCGTGCTGGTTGTCATGTGTACTCAAATCAGCTGGGAACTCACCCTGTTGGCGCTGCTCCCAATGCCGATCATGGCGCTTTTCATCAAACGCTACGGTACCCAACTGCATAACCGTTTTAAATCCGCTCAGGCGGCGTTTTCTTCGCTTAACGATCAGGCGCAGGAAAGTTTAACCAGTATTCGGATGATTAAGGCCTTTGGGTTAGAAAACTACCAATCCGCGCGTTTTGCGCAGGTTGCAGAGGATGCAGGTGCTAAAAACATGCACGTTGCCCGAGTCGATGCCCGCTTCGATCCCACCATTTATATCGCCGTTGGACTGTCGAATTTGCTGGCGATTGGCGGTGGTAGTTGGATGGTGATTAACGGTTCGATAACGTTAGGCCTGTTGACGAGTTTTGTCATGTATTTGGGGTTGATGATCTGGCCGATGCTGGCCCTGGCCTGGATGTTTAATATCGTTGAACGCGGTAGCGCGGCATACAGCCGTATTCGTCAGCTACTTGCCGAAGAGCTTGTGGTGAAAGACGGTGAAGAATCATTGCCTGCCGAGCGGGGCGTGTTGGAGGTGAATATTTCCGCATTTCGCTACCCGGATAATACCCGCGATGCTCTACAACATATTCAGTTTACGCTAGCACCTGGCAATATGCTGGGGTTATGCGGGCCGACAGGGTCGGGTAAAAGTACGCTGCTGGCGTTGATTCTGCGTCATTTTGATAGCCAATCGGGAGAAATTCGCTATCACGATCGTCCCTTGAACGCGATTCGGTTGGATGAACTACGGAGTCGTTTTGCCGTTGTGGGGCAAATGCCTTTTTTATTTTCGGACACCGTGGCACAAAACATTGCACTGGGTCGACCTGATGCCACGCAACAAGAGATTGAACAGGCAGCGCGGCTTGCGAGCGTTCATGACGACATTCTGCGTTTGCCTCAAGGCTACCAGACGGAGGTTGGCGAGCGTGGTGTGATGCTGTCGGGCGGTCAAAAACAGCGGATCGCGATTGCCCGAGCGTTACTACTGGATGCAGAAATTCTGGTGCTGGACGATGCGCTGTCTGCGGTTGATGGACGAACGGAGCACCAGATTTTGCAGAATCTCAAAACATGGGGCGAAAAGCGGACGCTGATCATCAGCGCACATCGCCTATCTGCGCTAACCGAAGCGAATGAAATCGTGGTGTTGCAACAGGGAAAAACAGTGCAACGTGGCACACACCGAGCGCTGGCCGCAGAGCCTGGCTGGTATAGGGATATGTACCGTTATCAACAGCTGGAAGCGGCGTTGGATGATGTGCCGCAGTTGGAAGGATCGAAAAATGAATAGCCCTCAACAGTTTTGGCCTACCCTGAAACGTCTGCTGGCCTATGGTTCTCCTTGGCGAAAACCGCTGATACAGGGCGTTCTGATGCTGTGGATTGCTGCTATCGCTGAAGTTTCTGGTCCCGTATTGGTGAGCTATTTTATTGACGATCTGGTGGCAAAAGGCCAGTTTCCGCTAGCGATTGCGGCTGGTTTGGCAATGGCCTATATCCTGCTGCAAATTCTGGCTGCCTCACTGCACTATTTTCAGACGCTGTTATTTAACCGGGTCGCGGTGGGTGTTGTTCAGCAACTGCGTATTGATGTGATGGATGCCGCTTTGCGCCAGCCACTTAGCACATTTGATACACAACCTGTTGGACAGTTGATTTCACGCGTCACCAATGACACCGAGGTGGTGAAAGACCTGTACGTCATGGTGGTGTCAACGGTATTACGCAGTGCGGCGCTGGTTGGTGCGATGCTGGTGGCGATGTTCAGTCTGAACTGGCAGATGGCACTCGTTGCGCTGATGATTTTCCCCGCAGTTGCGACAGTCATGGCGCTCTACCATCGCTTTAGTACGCCAATTGTGCGCAAGGTGCGAAGCTATCTTGCGGACATTAATGACGGTTTCAACGAAGTGATTAATGGCATGGGCGTTATTCAGCAGTTTCGTCAGCAGGCTCGCTTTGGCAAGAAGTTGGGTGCAGCCAGCCATGAACACTATGAAGCGCGGATGAAAGCCTTGAGGCTGGAGGGGTTTCTACTGCGGCCGCTGCTGAGCTTATTTGCCGCAATGGTACTGTGTGGCTTATTGATCCAATTTGGTTTTAGCTCGATAGGGTCGGTTGGCGTTGGGGTTCTGTACGCGTTTATCAACTACCTTGGCCGTCTGAATGAACCACTGATTGAGCTGACTACCCAGCAATCGATGTTACAGCAGGCGGTCGTCGCTGGTGAACGTATCTTTGAGTTGATGGATGGCAAAAAGCAGACCTACGGCAATGACGAGCGTCCTCTGACTACCGGGCGCGTGGATATTGACGATGTCTCTTTCTCTTATGGCTCGGAAAAACGTGTGCTACAGAATATTTCTCTGACGATACCTGATCGCGGCTTTGTCGCTTTAGTGGGGCACACCGGTAGTGGAAAGAGTACGCTAGCCAGCTTACTGATGGGGTACTACGTGCCGGATGAGGGTGTGATTCGGCTTGATGGTCGGCCACTGGAGACGCTCTCTCATACCGTTTTGCGCCAAAATGTGGCAATGGTGCAACAGGATCCCGTTGTGCTGGCGGAGTCCATGCTTGTGAATGTGACTCTGGGTCGTGATATCAGCGAGGAGGCCGTCTGGCGCGTGCTGGAAGTGGTACAACTTGCTGAACTGGTTAGGGATTTTCCTGAAGGTCTGCATACGCGTATCGGCGAACAAGGGAACAACTTGTCTACCGGACAAAAACAGCTGTTAGCGATTGCGCGGGTCTTGGTGCAAACGCCTAAAATTCTGATTCTTGATGAGGCCACGGCGAATATTGATTCAGGTACGGAGCAGGCGGTGCAAAAGGCGCTACGCATCATCAGGGAACAGACGACCTTGATTATTATCGCCCATCGGCTTTCCACTATCGTTGAGGCCGATATGATTATGGTGCTTCATCATGGACAAACCGTTGAACGGGGAACGCATGAGCAACTGCTGCAACAGCAGGGGCGCTACTATCAAATGTATCAATTGCAGTTGGCAGGAGAGGATCTCGTGGCCACTAGTACTGAATCTTGTCTTGCATAATACTCTTATCTGTAATGCCTCGGTCTGCACCGTCTTGTGTGGTGCAGACCAACAGTCTGCATATACCTTCGCACCATCAGCAAGCATCGTGATTCTGGTTTTTACCTATCCTGCACTGAAAGTACTCTGCGTGCACTAAATTGGTGCAATTATTGCCCCGAATTCTTCACTATTCCATTCCCGTTCCGTTTGCTTTTTGTTCTTTTCTATCTTTAATCGCGTTCTCCATCCTGATTTATGCCAGATAAATCATTTATGGCACACCGTTTGCTTTAATCATGACGTAGACCTACTTCATAGAGTGCGTAATCGAACAAGTGGCGGGCGAAAGCCTGAACGTAATGGCTAGGGGGAAGATAAATGAAACTGGTTACTGTGGTGATAAAACCATTCAAGCTGGAAGATGTACGTGAAGCGTTATCTTCTGTCGGCATCCAGGGGCTCACCGTCACTGAGGTGAAAGGATTTGGTCGTCAGAAAGGGCACGCGGAGCTATATCGTGGCGCAGAATACAGCGTCAACTTTTTACCCAAGGTAAAAATTGATATTGCGATTGCAGACGACCAACTGGACGAAGTGATCGACGTCATCAGCAAAGCCGCGTACACCGGAAAAATTGGTGATGGCAAAATTTTTGTCGCCGAGTTGCAAAGGGTAATCCGTATTCGTACGGGTGAAACTGACGAAGCCGCACTTTAACAACACCTAGCGTAGATACGTAAATAGGGATGGATGAAAATGAAAAAACTACTCTCTTCATTAGGTCTCGGTGTGGCGGCATTACTCCCGTCCTGGGCAATGGCTGCAACACCGACGATTGATAAAGCGGATAACGCTTTTATTATGATTTGTACCGCGCTGGTACTCTTTATGACTATACCGGGCATCGCACTGTTTTACGGCGGCCTGATTCGTTCTAAGAACGTTCTGTCCATGATGACGCAGGTGAGCGTAACGTTCGCGATGGTCTGCATCCTGTGGGTGGTTTATGGATATAGCCTGGCCTTCAGTGAAGGTAACGCTTTCTTCGGTGGTTTCAGTACGTTTATGCTGAAAGGTATCGGGATTGAGTCCATCAGCGGCACCTACTATCAGTTTGTGCATGTGGCTTATCAAGCTTCCTTCGCCTGTATCACCGTGGCGTTGATTGTCGGAGCGATCGCTGAGCGTATTCGTTTCTCTGCTGTACTGATTTTTGTTGGATTGTGGTTGACCTTCTCCTACCTGCCGATGACGCACATGGTATGGGGTGGTGGCTATCTGGCTGCGGATGGGGCGTTAGACTTTGCTGGCGGTACGGTTGTTCACATCAACGCCGCTGTCGCTGGGTTGATTGGTGCTTACCTGCTGGGCAAACGCGCTGGTTTTGGTAAGGAAGCCTTCAAACCACATAACCTGCCGATGGTGTTTATCGGTACAGCGATTCTGTATATCGGCTGGTTTGGTTTCAATGCGGGTTCTGCGGGTGCTGCGAACGGTGTCGCTGCTCTGGCTTTCCTGAATACGGTTGTCGCGACTGCCGCTGCGATTCTGGCATGGGTTGGCGGTGAGTGGTTGGTGCGTGGTAAACCTTCTCTGCTTGGGGCGTGCTCTGGCTGTATCGCAGGTCTGGTGGCAATCACGCCAGCGGCGGGTACGGTTGGCGTGGGTGGTGCATTGATCATCGGTCTTGCTGGTGGCGTTGCTGGTCTGTGGGGCGTAACAGTACTGAAAAGATGGCTGCGTGTGGATGACCCATGTGATGTATTTGGTGTTCACGGCGTGTGCGGTATCGTTGGTTGTATCCTGACAGGGGTATTTACATCGGCATCGCTGGGCGGAACTGGCTATGCAGAAGGTGTGACAATGGCGCACCAGGTTTGGGTTCAGCTGTTTAGCGTGATTATTACGCTGGTGTGGTCTGGCGTGGTGGCATTTGTCGCCTTCAAGGTTGCGGACATGATCGTCGGTCTGCGTGTACCTGAAGAGCAAGAGCGCGAAGGTCTGGACGTCAACAGCCATGGCGAGAGCGCTTACAACCAATAAGTAAGACAGTTCAAAAGCAGTGAACAGGCGTGGAGGAAACTCCACGCCTGTTTTGCTTTACAGCTAAAGCTATTCAAATGGCGTTGTTTTCGCTATGCAATAGGTCTGTCAGCAGATTTATTGCTGGCGGCGACGCATGACCCCTTCCTGCACGCTGGATGCAACCAATACCCCTTCCCGAGTATAGAATTGCCCACGTACGAAGCCACGAGCACCGGATGCGGACGTGCTTTCCACGGTATATAACAGCCAGTCGTCCAGCCGGAAATCACGGTGGAACCACATCGAGTGATCGATCGTGGCAACCTGCATACCCGTCTCCAAAAAGCCAACGCCATGAGGCTGCAAGGCGGTAAGTAGGAAATTGCAGTCAGACGTATAGCCGAGCAGATATTGGTGAATGCGCTTATCGTCCGGCAGTGTGCTGCTGGCACGGCACCAAACGTGTCGTACAGGCTCGTCTACTTCGCCCTTTAGCGGGTTATGGAATTTAACCGGGCGCATCTCAATCGGGCTAGCCTGAATAAACTTATCGCGAAAGCGGGGCGGCAGAAGATGCTGCATGTCTTGCGCGATTTCCTGCTCGGATTTCAGCGCTTCTGGCGGTGCGACATTTGGCATCACATTTTGGTGCTCAAACCCTTCCTCATGACTTTGAAATGAGGCAGTCATATAAAAAATGGGACGACCGTTCTGGATGGCGCTAACACGGCGAGCGCTGAAACTGTTGCCATCACGCAGGTTTTCAACGTCATAAATAATCGGTTTCTGGCTATCGCCGGGTAACAAAAAGTAGCTGTGAAAAGAGTGAATATTGCGCTCGACAGGAACGGTCTGTTTCGCGGCCGACATGGCCTGGCCGACGACTTGTCCACCAAAAACCTGGCGCAGCCCCAAATCATCGCTTTGCCCGCGAAATAGCCCTTCTTCGAGTTTCTCTAAATGAAGGAGGTCGAGAAGGTGTTGTAGTGGTTGACTCATGGTATCGGCCTCAGTGGATGCGAATGGCTGGTTATCTGTTTGTTTTGTAATGTGTAAAATGTTTTATTATGGCTTTTTCACCGCAATAAATATGTGATTTTCAGGAAAAAATCAGAATTTTGCACCATCATTATTGTGTTTATTGAATCATACTATTTATGAGTGCCGGTCTTCGATGCCGGTAGTCTGACAATAATAAAGGAGACTGACCGAATGAAATTATGGCATATCTTAGGCGGTATCACGTTATCGATGACTCTGGTTGCATGTGCACAGAGGGGTGATTATGGCGTTTCTCCTCAGACTGGTGCACCTGTCACCAGTGTTTCTTCAGCGCGTCCGGCTGTCGCGATGCCAGCGGTAACTGGTACCGTGAATATTCGTCAGCGCATTGCGCTACCTCACAACGCAGTTTTGACCGTTACAGTGTCTGATGCATCGCTGGCAGATGCGCCTTCTAAAGTTATTACTCAGCGCGTAACGCGTACAGAAGGGAAGCAGGCTCCTTTCCAATTCGAATTACCGTACAACCCAGCTGATATTCAGCCTAACGCGCGCATCTTACTCAGCGCAGCGGTTGCGATCGATAACCGTATCGTAATGGTGACGGAGAATGTCTTGCCAGTCATCAGCAACGGAGTAAATAACGCCGATCTGGTATTGGTGCCTGTCGCTTCTGTTCCCTTACCAGCGAAAAATCAGGGCTCAATGATATCTAACCCAACAAATCAGACTCCTCATATGCTTCAGGGGCAGCCCGATTCGTCATCTATGGCTCCGCAGCCAATCTGGTAATTTATCTGAATACGCGCCGTTATGGCGCGTATTGCCAGCGATATTTAGCAAGATCAATCTTTCCCTGACGATTGAAAATCACCCCTTCTGCCTGTAGTGCAGATTTCTGGCGTACATAATCTCCACCAGCCAGCGATATTTCGCCTTTACGGTTGATTACTCGATGCCAGGGGAGTTTGCTGTCTTTCGGCAGGCGTTTTAGCACACCGCCGACTTGTCTTGATGCTCTGGGCGAATCAGCAAGCTGCGCGATGTCGCCATAGGTCGCTATTTTTCCGTACGGTATTGCCGCGACGATTTGAAAAACTCGCTGGCGAAAATTATCGTTTTCTTCTGACATCCGAGGATGTTCCTGCTGTTTCTAAATCGATGAAACATCATAGTGGCATAGTAAGGTGAGTAAGAAAACAACGGTTAGTCTGGGTTAGCTTGCAATTGCCTATCTCATCACCGATAATGCCCACCGCTTTGTAGCACGCTGTAGTTACCATGTGTAAGCTGTTATAAAGTCGTCAATGGAGGCCCTGTCGGTTCTCCCGCAACACTAACCTGTGGACTCGGTCAGATCCGGAAGGAAGCAGCCGCAGCAGGAGACGTGTGTGCCGGGATGTAGCTGGCAGGGCCTCCACCAATTCTGCCTCTGTATAACTTTTTATCGTCAGGCTGTGACTTTCTCTTCTGCTTATCGACCTCGTGTTTCTGCCATACACTCAACATTTTCGCATACATAAACTCAGTGCCGTCATTCTCGGCTTAACAGGCATCATGCACTGCTTTTGCTTTCTTCAGGGAGAAGACTACATATCTTTACTTACCGAGTAATAATTGCGGTAATTATTACGACCTCTGTTTTTCATCAAGAGATATACCATCCGTATGTCATCTATCGATGCAATTGTTATAAACGATAAGTGATGGGGAATAAGCGTGGAGCGAGAAGGGTTTTGCATTTTTACTTAATATTAAAAATACAATTTGTTACAAGTCTTACTTAATTAATGCGTTAAAAATATAATAAAAACAAAGGCCGATAATATTATCGGCACAGTGTATTTAATGTCAGTTTTTGTATGCGCTCGTTAGAAATTAACGGACATATCGCCATACTGCAGTAGGAACTTTGTCGTAGAGTTTGTTCATCGTCAACTCAGCCAGACGATGATCGGCTGCAGAAAAGAACATCTCTAGTTCATCATTAGAGAGCTCATACTTGTTTTTTTCAATAACGCGTTCGAGGGTGTCAATGGTTGTGCATTTACGCAAACGCATCAAATAGTCGATTTTTTTCATAATGGCCTATGCAAACAGTACCTGGTGGTTAAAAAATATAAATAAATTATTGCTTAAGTTTTAGCAGGCGTACAGACGTTCTCCCCTGAGAACATTCCGAATAATTTTGCTTTGGACTTCTGCCAACGTCGTAGTTCTGCATCATTAATACCATAGTTGCTAAACAAGACGTACGTATCATCCAAATACTTTTCAACCTGCTCTGAAAGCTCACTTTCGTTAGGGTATTTTATTTTAAATGTGAGAATAAACGTAGCGATATGCTCAATAAGTTCATTTAATTGGAGATTGATCGCAGATGTTGGATCATTGACCCAGCCGTGACTGCTATCGCCTAACGTAGCTATGCTTTCATCACACAGATTCTCACATAAGAATCTGAGTTGGGCAATATCATAATGTTTTGGTGTGTACTCATCCATATCAATCCCTCCGTTAAGCCGTTATTCAGTGTTACTGCGGTTAACACCTGGTAAACAGGTAGACTGATGAAGCCTGCAAGATAAAGACATTAGCATTGTTTCGTATTCATGCTGTTACAGGTAATGCGTTGACGATTGTGATTTGTTCAGCAATGAATGAGACAACAAAGATTTTTTCACCTCCTACTATCTACTATGTCGCGAAATAGGGTCGGCGTAAATACCAACATATCATGACTTAACCTTAAGTATAGCTCTACCATGTTGGTGACGATTACGTCATTCTATATATGACTATAGCAAAAGCGTTCGTAAAGTTCGCGGGTAATAGATAAGGTTTTCATTGCTATTTATTTTGATTAAATCTCAGATTTTTTGTTGTAACAATGAGCATAGAATAAACTCGGCTGCGGTTTATTTAATTATTTCTATCTGAAAATATGAGGAATGACAGAAGTAATGCGACGGGATTTTTCAGTTGATAAGGTGAATTGTTTTTCGTTATCTTATTGTTTCAGAAGTTTTTTTATGAAAATAATCCCGAGCGGTCTTGTTAGTGTCGCAACGCAGACCGTACGGGATGAACCTGGAAAAGATTAACCTTTTTTCTTTTTCCCGCCTTGTACTGCCTTAAAGCGCGGGTTGGATTTACATATAACGTAAACTCGTCCGCGACGGCGGACTACTATACAATCTTTATGGCGATTTTTTGCTGAACGCAGCGAACTAAGAACCTGCATTTAATAACCCTCTCTGATTACTTGAAGAAGTTCCCAAAACGCTGCTGGAAGCGCGCCGTGCTACCTTCTTTGGAATATTCTTTTTGCTTCCCGGTGTAATAGGGATGCGATGCCGAAGAAACGTCGATGGTGACGTAAGGGTAGTTGGTGCCCTCAAGCTCAATCGTCCGATCGGTTTTAATGGTTGATCCAGTTCTGTAATAGACATCTGCGCTGGTATCATGAAATACCACTGTGCGATAGTCAGGGTGAATACCCGGTTTCATATCTACCTCAATTGTTATGTTATAACATACAAAGCATGTTGCGCTTTTTTAGCATCAGGATCAACCATTATGTTGTGGCGAGATATCTGTACTCTCTACGTCACTATAGATATGGGTAAGAGACAAACCAGGACAGCGCGCTGTTTGGCACGGATTAGTCGTAATGTGAAGGTGGTGAGGGTGGGGCGTAAAAAAGGCCGCTAGGCGGCCTTTTAGGATACATCTCTGGGGATGGTTTTAGTGTGCTGTTGTGTCGTCTGCTTTCTTGCCAAAGCGGCGGCGGACAACAACAAAGAACACTGGAACGAAGAAGATAGCCAGCACGGTTGCGGTAATCATCCCGCCCATTACGCCAGTACCAACAGCATTCTGTGCACCGGAACCTGCACCACTACTGATTACCAGCGGCATTACACCGAGGATAAAGGCAAGTGATGTCATCAGGATTGGGCGCAAACGCATACGAACGGCATCGAGCGTTGCTTCTATCAGTCCTTTCCCTTCTTTTTCCATCAGGTCTTTAGCAAATTCGACAATCAATATGGCGTTCTTCGCGGATAGCCCTATGGTTGTCAGCAGGCCCACCTTAAAGTAAACGTCGTTTTCAAGACCTGTCATATTCGCTGCAATCAATGCACCGATGATCCCTAATGGAACAACCAGCATGACGGAGAACGGTATTGACCAGCTTTCATAAAGTGCTGCCAGACATAGGAACACGACAATCAATGAAATGGCATAGATTGCAGGAGCCTGGTTGCCTGATAACCGCTCTTGATAAGACATACCCGTCCATTCGTAGCCGATACCTTGCGGTAATTGGGTGACGAAACTTTCCATCAATGCCATGGCTTCACCAGTACTCTTACCTGGAGCGGCTTCGCCCTGTATCTGCATGGATGGTTGACCGTTATAACGCTCCAGACGCGGTGAACCGTATTCCCAGTGGCTCTGCGTGAATGCAGAGAATGGCACCATTTGTCCGTTACTACCGCGGATGTACCAGTTTTTGATGTCATCTGGCAGCATACGGAAAGGCGCATCGGCCTGAACGTAAACTTTCTTCACACGGCCACGATCGATAAAGTCATTCACATAAGATCCACCCAGCGTTGTTGCCAACGTAGAGCTGATATCCGACAGTGACACACCAAGCGCCTGAGCTTTTTCCTGATCGATATCAAGACGGAATTGCGGTGTATCTTCCATCCCGTTAGGACGAACTTGTACCAGCGTATCAGGGTGTTGTGCAGCCATGCCGAGTAACTGATTACGTGCTTCAGTCAGTTTTGCATGACCAAGGTTAGCCTGGTCAATCAACTGGAAGTCGAAACCTGTTGCTGTACCCAGTTCGATAATCGCAGGGACGTTGGCCGCAATCACGATAGCTTCTTTATACTGACTGAAGACCGCGTTAGCCCTGCCAGCAATCGCCTGGACTTTATTCTCCGCACCGCTTCGTTCACTCCAGTCATTCAAGCTGGCGAAGGCCAAACCGGCATTCTGCCCACGACCAGAGAACCCAAAGCCCGTCACAGTAAATACAGACTTGACGTTATTTTTCTCATTTTCGAGATAATATTTCGTCATTCTGTCCATGATTTTCTGAGTGTTTTCCTGCGTCGCACCTGAAGGTAGCTGAACAATGTTCAGGAGAACCCCTTGGTCTTCATCCGGTAGGAAGGACGTTGGTAAACGTAAGAACAACAGTGCCAGACCCACAACAATCAACAGATAGATGACCAGATAACGGCCAGTGCTGCGCAGGATATTCGCCACGCTGTCGGTGTAGTGGTGCGTGCTCTTCTCAAACAGCCTGTTGAACCAGCCGAAGAAGCCTGTTTTTTCACCGTGATCGCCTTTGGCGATTGGCTTCAGAAGTGTTGCACAAAGCGCTGGCGTTAAAATCAACGCGACCAGAACCGACAGCACCATCGCAGAAACGATTGTGATGGAGAACTGGCGATAGATTGCCCCAGTAGAACCACCAGTAAACGCCATCGGGACGAATACAGCGGACAGAACCAGTGCAATACCGACCAACGCGCCCTGGATCTGCTCCATGGAGCGTTTGGTTGCTTCTTTAGGCGGTAGACCTTCTTCCGCCATGACACGTTCTACGTTTTCCACGACGACGATGGCATCATCCACCAGAAGCCCGATGGCGAGAACCATCGCGAACATCGTCAAGGTGTTTATGGAATAACCAAACGCAGAGAGGATTGCAAACGTCCCCAGCAAGACGACTGGCACCGCGATGGTTGGGATCAGCGTGGCACGGAAGTTCTGCAAGAACAGATACATGACCAGGAATACCAGTACGATGGCTTCTACCAGCGTTTTCACCACTTCGTTGATCGAAATCTTAACGAACGGCGTTGTATCGTACGGGTAAACGACTTTCAGGCCGGAAGGGAAGAACTCTTCCGCTTTGGTCAGCGCATTTTTTACTGCGGTTGCCGTATCCAGCGCGTTCGCGCCTGTTGCCAATTTGATACCGATACCAGCAGCGGGCTTACCATTGAAGCGCGCGATAACGTCGTAGCCTTCTGCTCCTAGCTCAACGCGTGCGACGTCTTTAAGGCGAACCTGAGACCCATCAGCGTTAACTTTCAGCAGTATTTTAGAAAACTCCTCTGCTGAATTCAGACGGGTTTGCGCAATGATTGAGGCGTTCAACTGCTGCCCGGGAACCGGTGGTGCGCCCCCCAATTGCCCTGCGGCGATCTGGTTATTTTGAACTTTGATCGCGGCTGTGACATCACCGGCAGTTAACTGATAGTTATTCAGTTTGTTCGGATCCAGCCAGATACGCATGGCGTACTGGGAGCCAAACAGCTGCGCGTCACCGACACCGGATGTACGGCTGATCGGGTCTTTAACGTTAGCAGCCACGTAGTCAGCGATATCTTCCTGCGACATTTTACCGTCTTCACTAATGAAGGCGGCAACCATGAGGAAGCTGCTACTTGATTTCTGAACGTTAACCCCTTGCTGCTGTACTTCCTGCGGCAGCAGCGGCATGGCCAGTTGCAGTTTGTTCTGCACCTGAACCTGCGCGATGTCTGGATCGGTACCAGCGTCAAAGGTCAGCGTAATCTGAACCGTACCAGAGGAGTCACTGCTTGATGACATGTACATCAGGTTATCGATACCGTTCATATTCTGTTCGATAACCTGCGTAACGGAATCTTGCAGCGTTGATGCATCGGCCCCTGGATACGTTGCTGTTACGTCAATCGCGGGTGGTGCGATCGTCGGATACTGGGCAATGGGTAACTTAACAATTGCCAGCAACCCCGTCAGCATCACCATGATGGCGAGTACCCATGCAAAAATGGGTCGATCTATAAAAAACTTAGCCATGAATTGTACCGGCTCCTGTTAGAACGTCTTAAGACTTCGCGGGTTCTGCTGACGCTTGCTGCGCCTGCAGATTTTCTGGAGCGACTTCTTTAACTTTCACCTGCGCACCGGGTCTGATTTTTTGCAGACCAGTGAGGATAACGCGGTCGCCCGCTTTCAAGCCTTCGGTAACCAACCATTTGTCACCAATTGCTTTACTGGTTTTAAGCGCGCGAGGTTCTACTTTATCGCCTTCCCCAACGACCATCGCCGTAGCTTGACCACGTGGATCGCGGGTGATTCCTTGCTGAGGAACTAACAGTGCCGTTGGGTTAACACCGGAATCGAGGCGAGCTCGTACAAACATACCAGGCAGCAGGTTATGCTGTGGGTTAGGGAAAATAGCGCGCAGCGTGATGGAACCGGTGGTTTCATCTACGGTTACATCAGAGAATTCCAATGTCCCCGCTTCAGCATATTCGGTACCGTTTTCTAACAGCAGGCGAATATTCGCTTTGCCTTGATTTTGTTTCAGCGTGCCGTTTTCCAGCTCTCTTTTCAGTTGCAGGAAATCATTACTGGACTGTGTGACATCAACATAGATTGGATCAAGCTGTTGTACGGTCGTTAGTGCCGTTGTCTGGCCAGTGGATACCAATGCGCCTTCCGTGACCGTGGATTTACCCACGCGGCCTTCAATTGGCGAATTAACTTTGGTGTAGGCCAAATTGATTTGCGCCGTGTCAACTGCCGCTTTGGCAGCCTGAACGGCGGCGTCAGCCTGACGAGAGGTGGCAACAGCCTGATCGTAATCCTGCTTGCTGACGTAATTGGTGCCCAGCAGCGGTTTATAGCGGTTAACCGTCAGGCGGGCAATTTCTGCCTGAGCTTGTGCCTGAGCAAGTGAGCCTTTGGCGCTATTATAATTTGCCTGGTATGTTGCAGGATCGATCTGATATAGCGATGCACCAGCTTTAATGTCAGATCCTTCAACAAAGTTGCGCTTGAGGATAATACCGCCAACCTGTGGGCGAACCTCTGCAATGCGGTAAGCACTTGTACGGCCTGGCAGCTCGGTCATAACATTCAGTGCTTCCGTTTTCAACGTAACAATACCCACTTCAGGCATCTGCTGTTGTGCGCCGCCTTGCTGATTATTGCCGCCATCACATCCTGCAAGCATTAAGCCGCCAGAAAGCATCAGAACTGCCGCCAGAGGCGTTAGCCCTCTGTTTTTGTTCATAGATAAACCTCAAGTGTCCGATTTGAAATTGACCAATGGATCACAAGCTTAAAAACCCATTGCTGCTATAGTCTTATGTTCGTGCTATGTTACATACATACTTGAATGTATGTAAATCTCACTTTCCTTCAAATACAGCGATATGGCACGAAAAACCAAATTATCATGGCACGAAAAACCAAAAAACAGGCTCAGGAAACTAGGCAACAGATACTGGATACTGCGTTAAGGGTGTTCTCTGAGCATGGTGTGTCTGCGACTTCATTGTCTGACATTGCGACTGCTGCTGGTGTGACCCGCGGTGCTATTTATTGGCATTTTAAGAACAAAGCCGAAATTTTTGATGAAATCTGGGTTCTGGCAGAGTCAAAGATCAGTGAGTTTGAAATAGAGTATCAGACAAAATTCCCTGATAATCCACTCCGCGTGATGCGTGAATTATTGATTTATATGCTGCGTTTAACCGTTAGTGATACCCACTGGCGATCTATTATGGAGATCGCTTTTCACAAATGTGAGTTTGTCGGTGAAATGTTGCAATCGTATAATGCACGCAAAGAGCTTTATCTTTCCTGTTATGTCGATATCGAAGAAAACCTGATTGAGTGCATCCGCATGGGAATGTTGCCGATGGACATTTATCCTCGTCGTGCCGCGATTGCGTTGCGTGCTTATTTTTCCGGCGTGATGGAAAACTGGCTATTTATGCCGGAAAGTTTCGATCTCGATCAGGAAGCGCCAGCGCTGGTGGATGCCTTTATCGATATGCTGCATTTTAGCCCTT
This sequence comes from Pectobacterium zantedeschiae, assembly GCF_004137795.1. GTDB lineage: Bacteria > Pseudomonadota > Gammaproteobacteria > Enterobacterales > Enterobacteriaceae > Pectobacterium > Pectobacterium zantedeschiae. The sequence goes on along the minus strand of NZ_NWTM01000001.1, from coordinate 2,289,784 downwards.
CGTTACGCAAACCCGCTGAGTAAGTCGTGGTTCGATGCATTAAAATCTCTTGTCTTTAAAACGCTGAGCTATTTACCTTGGGTGGAGGATTCAGCGTTGCTTTCTTCTTGCGAGAGCTTTTTCTCAAAATCGGTACGCACCATTGCCAACGCGGCTAGTACGATACGCGGTTCGATTTTGTTTTCTTCCAGCAGCATAATCAAATCGACCGCCAGCTTGACTTCGGGTGGTGCGTTTTCAAGTGACATGAATCAGTTCCTCTTCTTTCTCGGCTAAGCTATCGCGCTACAATCCTTGCTCCCGACGTTCGATCTGACGTTCCAGGCGTGTCAGCGCCTGACGGCAGCGTGACAGCCGTCCTTCGAGCGCGGCCAGCTCTTTTTGCAACCGCTGTTGCTCGCTGAAAAGCGTCTGTGTAAGGAGCAGACTTTCTCTATCCTGAATCATAGAAAGCAAACGGCGTTCATAATCCTGATGTTCCGCCAGCTTGTGATATACATCTTCCTGCTGTGGTACGGCGCTTTGCTCTTGTCTGCGCAATGATTGTGTCGCCAGTTCACGCTGTAATGCGGCTATCTGCCTGACCAATTTTTCCGCCAGAAATGCCACGCGATCGGTGCGCTGTTCAGCGACAAGCTGTTTTATTGCGTGCAGGTTTTGTTCAACTTCGGCGCGATAGTCACGCAGCCTGGTGCCATAGCTGCTAAAAAGCTGACGATCAAAGCGCGATTGCGGTACTGCTTTATCCGCCAGCGGCTCAAGCTCTTTCGCCAGCGTGTTAATTTGTTGTTCAAGTACCAGCAGCAATTGATGCGTATTCACTTTTTTCCCTTACGGTAAGGCTGATAGTTCAGCGAGTCGCCACCAGTAGATCGATACAGTGAGTCTACGTCGCCTTAATACACTGCATGAGGATATCTTAACTAATTCATCGGGCAAGGTGGTGATAAAGTGTGATGGGCATTGTCGTAGACAAAGCATGTTGAGTAGACAAAACATATTGGTAGCAAACAAGGTGTAAAGGTGAATATGTATCGCGTGTTGCTGATTATATTGGGGTGGGTTTCCGTTGTGCTGGCAACGTTGGGTGTCGTATTACCTTTATTACCGACCACTCCATTCTTGTTACTGGCCGCCTGGTGTTTTGCCCGTTCGTCCCCGCGTTTCCATGATTGGTTACTGTATCGCTCCTGGTTTGGCAGCTATCTGCGCCACTGGCAGCAACACCGAGCCTTGCCGCCGGGAGCAAAATGGAAGGCCGTCACCATGATTTTGTTGACGTTCGCGCTGTCACTCTGGCTGGTTAAGCTCGTCTGGGTCAGGATCTTGCTGTTAGTCATTTTGACTATTTTGCTGACCTTTATGCTTCGTTTACCCGTGATTGATCCAGAACAACAAACGCAAAGCGCGAATCCGAAAAGATAGCGCAAACGGCGGCCTCCGTGACGGGTATACAAAAAATACCCACCCAGAGTGCGGATGGTTGCATTTATCCGTCACTTTGACTAGATTTGAGCGTTTTCGTGCGCGGGTCGCCATTTTCCTCTTTGTCATAATGCCTCTTCATCACACATCATGCGATGATGAAAGCCTTGTGGTGACCGGCATTTGTATGTTCAGAACGTTTTATCAGGCACAACTATGATGACCGTAACAGCGCAGCAGCAGGCAGAATTAATTAAAAACAGTATCAAAAGCATTCCCGATTATCCGAAGCCGGGGATACTGTTCCGTGATGTCACCAGCCTGCTGGAAGATCCTGTGGCCTATGCGGCCAGTATTGAGATGCTGGCGAACCGTTATCGCAACACTGGTGTGACTAAGGTTGTCGGCACAGAAGCGCGTGGTTTCCTGTTTGGCGCACCGGTTGCTCTGGCACTGGGGGTAGGTTTTGTTCCCGTGCGTAAACCGGGCAAGCTTCCACGTCCGACGATCAGTGAAAGCTATGAACTGGAATACGGTTCAGATACGTTGGAAATTCATGCCGACGCTATTTCTGCTGGCGATAATGTGCTGGTGATTGACGATCTGCTGGCAACGGGCGGTACGCTTGAGGCCACCGTGAAACTGATTCGTCGTCTGGGTGGTACGGTGAGCGATGCCGCTTTTATCATCAATCTGTTTGATCTGGGTGGTGAGCAACGTCTGACTGAGATGGGTGTGGCCTGCTATAGCCTGGTTGACTTCCCCGGTCATTAATCATAACAGTCTCGCCGATAGCGGCGTGGCTGTGTTAGCATGATCGCCTCAATAACTCGACTGTTGCGGTATTGATGAGCTATCAGGTTCTTGCCCGTAAGTGGCGTCCCCAAACGTTTACCCAAGTTGTCGGTCAGGAACATGTCCTGACCGCGTTGGCTAACGGCCTTTCCCTAGGTCGAATTCATCACGCTTATTTGTTTTCTGGCACCCGCGGTGTCGGGAAGACGACGATTGCCCGTTTGCTGGCAAAAGGGCTGAATTGCGAGCAGGGTGTGACGGCAACGCCGTGCGGCCAGTGTGACAACTGCCGAGAAATCGAACAGGGCCGTTTTGTCGATTTGATTGAAATCGACGCCGCTTCTCGCACTAAAGTCGAAGACACGCGCGATCTGTTGGATAACGTGCAGTATGCCCCCGCGCGTGGGCGATTCAAGGTGTACCTGATTGACGAAGTACACATGTTATCGCGCCACAGCTTTAATGCGTTGTTAAAAACTCTGGAAGAGCCACCTCCACACGTCAAATTCCTATTGGCGACCACCGATCCGCAGAAACTGCCGGTGACCATTTTGTCGCGCTGCCTGCAATTTCATCTCAAAGCGCTGGATGTCGAACAGATTCGTGCGCATTTGGAACAGGTATTACAGGCGGAAAATCTCGTTAGCGAACCGCGTGCGCTACAACTCTTGGCGCGTGCTGCCGATGGTAGCTTGCGTGATGCCCTGAGTCTGACCGATCAGGCGATTGCCATGGGGCAAGGGCAGGTGACGACCGTTTCAGTCAGCCAAATGCTGGGTACGCTGGACGATGAACAACCGCTGGCACTGATTGAAGCGTTGGCGAAAGGCGATGGTGGGCAAGTCATGTCGCTGCTCGATCAGGTAGCGGCACGAGGCGTGGACTGGGAATCGTTATTGGTGGAAACCCAGACACTGTTACACCGTATTGCGATGGTCCAACTGCTGCCTGCGGCGTTAGGCGATGATTACGCCGCAGTTGAAGCCCGTATGCGAGAGTTGGCGCGTGCGCTGCCACCAGCAGACGTACAGCTTTACTACCAGACGATGCTCATTGGCCGCAAAGAGCTGCCTTTTGCACCAGATCGTCGGATGGGCGTTGAAATGACGCTCCTGAGAGCGTTGGCGTTTCACCCCAGTCAGATTATTGCCGAGCCTGTAGGACCCGTCAGCACCGTTCCTGTTCAGGCTGCGCGCGTGACTTCTATCCAGCCTCCTGTGCAGCAGCCTGTTGCTACCGCATCGTCGGTGACTCGTGCGTCGATGCCACAAAACACGGAATTTCATGACGACGTGCCACCGCCATCTTATTCTCCCGAACCGCCGATGGATGTTTCCGCGTATGCCCCGCCGTTAGGGGAACCGCCTGTTTCTGCCGATTCTGCGGATCAGCATAGTGGGAGCGAACTGCCTGATGCGACTTCTCAGCTGTTACAGGCGCGCAGTCAGCTCCTGCGAAAACAGGGGAGTACGCCACCAAAAAAGGCTGAACCGGCGGCGTCTGACAATACGCGGCCGGCAACCTCAGCGCTGGAGCGATTGGCCTCAGTGACTGAGCGCAGCATTCAACGGCAAAACGCGAAAACGTCTCCTTCTGAGCCTAAAAAGCCAGAAGCCTATCGTTGGCGGGCACAGAATAAAGTCGACGAAGAGAAGGTCGATGTGACGACGCCAAAAGCTCTGCGTTCGGCACTAGAGCACGAAAAAACGCCGGAACTGGCGGCACGGCTGGCGGAAGAGTCATTAGAGCGGGATCCATGGGCGGCGGAAATCCATCGCCTGACGCTGCCAAAGCTGGTACAACAGCTGGCACTCAATGCGTTTAAAGAGAGTGAAGAAGCAGATAAAATCCATTTACATCTGCGTTCATCTCAGCGGCATCTGAATTCGCCTGCGGCGCAAAAGACGCTGGGGGACGCATTGACGGCTCACTACGGGCATCCTGTAGAATTACTGATTACTGAAGACGACAACCCTGCGGTGCGAACGCCGCTGGAGTGGCGTCAGGCTATATATGAAGAGAAGCTGGCGCAGGCGCGTCAGTCGATTCTGGCCGATACAACGATTCAAACGCTGCGGCGTTTCTTTGATGCGGAACTGGACGAAGAAAGTATCCGCCCTGTTTAACCGCTGCGAGTGCGCAGCCCGACGTGATAGAGAGAAAACTATGTTTGGTAAAGGTGGAATTGGCAACCTGATGAAGCAAGCCCAGCAGATGCAGGAAAAAATGCAGCAGATGCAGGAAGAAGTGGCAAATCTGGAAGTCACGGGCGAATCGGGCGCAGGTCTGGTGAAAATCACGATCAACGGTGCGCATAACTGCCGTCGTGTTGAGATCGATCCCAGTCTGATGGAAGACGACAAAGAGATGCTGGAAGATCTGATCGCTGCGGCGTTCAACGATGCTGCTCGTCGCATCGCTGAAACGCAGAAAGAAAAAATGGCATCGGTTTCCAGCGGTATGCAATTGCCGCCGGGCTTCAAGATGCCGTTCTAATGCAGACCAGTCCGCTTCTTGAATCATTGATGGAAGCGCTGCGCTGCCTGCCGGGCGTTGGGCCCAAGTCGGCGCAGCGCATGGCGTTTCAACTGCTGCAACGTAACCGCAGCGGAGGTATGCGTTTAGCGCAGGCGTTGACGCGGGCGATGTCCGAAATCGGCCACTGTAGCGATTGTCGGACATTCACCGAGCAGGACGTTTGTGCAATTTGTTCGAATCCGCGTCGACAGCAAAATGGGCAAATTTGCGTTGTAGAAAGCCCGGCTGATATTCATGCGATCGAACAGACGGGGCAGTTTGCCGGTCGTTACTTTGTGCTGATGGGGCATTTGTCGCCGCTGGATGGTATTGGCCCGGACGATATTGGCTTGGGACGGTTGGAAGAACGTCTGCAAGTTGAGTCGATCAGCGAAGTCATTCTGGCTACCAACCCAACGGTAGAAGGTGATGCCACGGCGAACTATATCGCTGAGCTCTGTGCGCAACACGGCGTGATGGCCAGCCGCATTGCACACGGTGTGCCCGTCGGCGGTGAGCTGGAAATGGTGGATGGTACAACGCTTTCCCATTCTCTGGCGGGTCGTCAGCCTTTCCGGTTTTAATCTGTCGGCTGTCAGCGTCACTCTCTGGCAGCCACAGTCTTCTTTTTTCTCCCACCATTTTCGTCATTCGCTGAAATTTACCCCTTGAAATCATCTTGGTTTATCCCCACCTGCTACTTATCGTCAGTTTAATCAGCCTGAATAATATTAGGATTGAGGTAAGCAACAATGAGTATGAAAGGCCAAGAAACTCGCGGGTTCCAGTCCGAAGTTAAGCAACTCCTGCATTTGATGATCCATTCGCTTTATTCCAACAAAGAAATTTTTCTGCGTGAATTGATCTCCAACGCCTCCGATGCGGCAGACAAGTTACGTTTCCGTGCGTTGTCTACGCCAGAGCTGTATGCGGGCGACGGCGACCTGCGCGTACGCGTGTCTACGGATAAAGAAAAACGTACTCTGACGATCTCTGACAACGGTATCGGCATGAACCGTGACGAAGTCATTGATAATCTCGGTACAATTGCGAAATCCGGCACCAAGGCTTTTCTGGAATCCATGGGTTCTGATCAGGTTAAAGATAGCCAACTGATTGGCCAGTTCGGTGTGGGTTTCTACTCCGCCTTCATCGTTGCAGATAAAGTGACTGTGCGTACCCGTGCTGCGGGTGCAAATGCCGATCAGGGCGTGTATTGGGAATCGGCCGGTGAAGGTGATTACACCATTGCCGACATTACTAAAGACGATCGCGGAACGGAAATCACTCTGCATCTGCGTGAAGGTGAAGACGAGTTTCTGGATGATTGGCGTGTGCGTTCCGTCATCAGCAAATACTCCGACCATATTGCGCTGCCGGTAGAAATAGAATCCCAGACTGAAAGTGAAGAAGAAGGTGGTGAGTCCACCGTTAGTTGGGAAAAGATTAACAAGGCACAAGCCCTGTGGACGCGCAGCAAATCTGAAGTCAGCGATGATGAGTACAACGAATTTTATAAGCACATCTCCCATGACTTTACCGATCCGCTGAGCTGGAGTCACAACCGTGTAGAAGGTAAGCAGGAATACACCAGTCTGCTCTATGTTCCTGCTCGTGCGCCGTGGGATATGTGGAACCGCGATCATAAACACGGTCTGAAATTGTATGTTCAGCGCGTCTTTATTATGGATGACGCCGAGCAGTTCATGCCGAATTACCTGCGCTTTGTTCGTGGCCTGATTGATTCCAACGATCTGCCGTTGAACGTTTCTCGTGAGATTTTGCAAGACAGCCGTGTGACGCAGAACCTGCGTAATGCACTGACTAAACGTGTGCTGCAAATGCTGGATAAACTGGCAAAAGACGACGCGGAAAAATACCAAACGTTCTGGCAACAGTTCGGCCTGGTGCTGAAAGAAGGCCCGGCGGAAGACGGTAGTAACCGTGAAGCGATCGCGAAACTGCTGCGCTTTGCCACCACGCAATCCGACAGTTCCGCGCAGACGGTATCGCTGGAAGATTACGTTAGCCGGATGGTGGAAGGTCAGGACAAAATCTACTACATCACCGCAGACAGCTATGCAGCGGCGAAGAGCAGCCCACACCTAGAGCTATTCCGTAAGAAAGGTATCGAGGTATTGCTGCTGTCCGAGCGCATTGACGAATGGATGATGAGCTATCTGACCGAGTTCGATGGCAAATCCTTCCAGTCTGTTAGCAAAGCGGATGATACGCTGGACAAACTGGCTGATGAAGAAAACGATGCGCAGAAAGAAGCACAGAAAGCACTGGAGCCGTTTGTTGACCGCGTGAAAACGTTGCTAGGTGAGCGTGTTAAAGATGTACGCTTCACGTACCGTTTGACCGATACGCCTGCGATTGTCGTGACAGATGCCGACGAGATGAGTACGCAGATGGCGAAACTGTTCGCCGCAGCGGGCCAACAGGCACCGGAAGTGAAGTACATCTTTGAACTGAACCCAGAACACGCGCTAATTAAACGTGCCGCTGATGTTTCTGACGATGCTGAATTTGGCGAGTGGGTTGAGCTGCTGCTGGATCAGGCTTTACTGGCCGAACGCGGTACGCTGGACGATCCGAACCAGTTCATTCGTCGTATGAATCAGCTATTAAGCGCCTGATATTGATGCCCTTCAGACCCCGGTTTCAACCGGGGTCTCCCTCGATTTTTACGTATCCTTCCTCTGATGAGGGTTTCTTCGTCTACACTGAATGGCAACATTGGGCAGGCGGCAAACCGCATTTTTAGGTATTTGGCTTTTTTTCATCTGCCTACGCGATGCTGAAGCGAGCCCGTTCCTTGAGCATAAGCGTCTGGAATGGTATGGTTTAGCGTTTTTCAAATTTATTTTATAAATATTACATAGCAAGGGGATTTACGCGATGCGTATTATTCTGCTGGGCGCTCCGGGCGCAGGCAAAGGTACTCAGGCTCAATTCATCATGGAAAAATACGGTATTCCGCAGATTTCCACGGGTGACATGCTGCGTGCTGCGGTAAAAGCGGGTACTGAATTGGGCAAACAGGCTAAAGAAATCATGGACGCGGGTAAACTCGTCACTGATGAATTAGTCATTGCTCTGGTTAAAGAACGCATCGCCCAGGACGATTGCCGTAATGGTTTTCTGCTGGATGGTTTCCCACGCACCATTCCACAAGCTGATGCTATGAAAGACGCTGGCATCGATGTGGATTACGTTATCGAATTCGCAGTTCCTGACGAACTGATCATCGATCGTATCGTTGGCCGTCGCGTGCATGCGGCATCCGGTCGCGTCTATCACGTAAAATTTAATCCGCCTAAAGTTGAAGGCAAAGACGACGTGACAGGCGAAGATCTAAGCATTCGTAAGGATGATCAAGAAGATACCGTGCGTAAGCGTCTGGTTGAGTACCATCAGCAGACTGCACCACTGGTTTCTTACTATCAGAAAGAAGCTGACGCAGGCAACACGCGCTATTTCAAAGTGGAAGGTACGCGTAAAGTGGATGAAGTTCGCGCAGAATTGGAAACTATTCTGGGCTAATTTTTCTAAGCGAATCATACCCCATCATCTGAATGCCAGACGACTGTCTGGCATTTTTTTGTTCTGAAATTCTTGTTTGCTTCTTTTTCTCTATTGATAGCATCGGCGTTACCCCTGCTATCTACCCGTATTTGTTTAGCTTTTTTTCGCTACAATGGACACTTGATGTTACGCACGGGCGGGCTGAAAGAGAGCCTGCTTCTCCATAAAAGGAAGACGGCGATGAAACAAGAGAAATACGGCGTGCTGATGGTGAACTTAGGGACACCCGATGCCCCGACGCCGCAGGCGGTGAGGCGTTATCTGGCTGAATTTCTGAGCGACCGACGCGTTGTGGATACGCCGCGTCTGTTATGGTGGCCGCTGTTGCGCGGTATCATCCTGCCAACTCGTTCGCCACGGGTGGCGAAGCTCTATCAATCAGTCTGGATGGAAGGGGGATCGCCACTGTTGGTGATTAGTCGCCGACAGCAGCAGGCGCTAGCTGCGCGCATGCCGGAAACGCCTGTTGAGCTGGGTATGAGCTATGGCTCGCCCAGCCTGCGTTCAGCGCTGGATAAGTTACTGGCGCAAGGTGTAACGCAACTGGTGGTCTTGCCCATGTATCCGCAATATTCCTGTTCGACGACCGCCGCTGTGTGGGATGGGCTTGCTGCGCAACTGCGTGATAATCGCCAACTGCCCGCGATTCGCTTTATCCGTGATTACGCTGAACATCCGGCTTATATTGCGGCGTTGAAGCACCGTGTTGAGCAGTCTTTTGCTGAACACGGCGAACCGGACAGATTGGTGATTTCTTATCACGGTATCCCGGTGCGTTATGCCAATGAAGGGGATGACTATCCGCAACGCTGTCGAGCGACTACAGAGGCGCTGATTGCCGCATTGGGGCTGCCGGAAGGCAAAATAATGATGACCTTCCAGTCGCGTTTTGGCCGTGAGCCTTGGCTGACGCCTTACACAGATGAAACCATGAAGGGGTTACCTGCGCAGGGAATTAAACACATTCAGATTATGTGCCCCGGTTTTGCCGCTGACTGTCTGGAAACATTGGAGGAGATTGAGGAACAGAACCGTGAAATCTTCCTGCATGCTGGTGGAGAGGCATTCCACTACATTCCTGCGCTCAATGACGATCCGCTACATATCGATCTGCTGGAACAGCTCGTTGGAAAAGTAGAGTAAGGACGAGAGTACTTTTGTTTGGCGGTGTTTGAAAGCAGGGTGGCCACATCGCATAGCGTAAAAAAATGGCGGGCATAATTTGCCCGCCATTTTTGTATCTGGCATGTGGTCGCTTAGATAGGGCATGCCTGTGGTGCAGGTGGGATTTCCTCCAGCTTCAACAGTGTGATCATACTGTTGGCGATTTCCCGCTCACCCATGACCACCTCGTTGGCACCGTGCTCGGTAATATAGCTGACTTCATCGTCATAGTGCGCGCGGGCAATAATCTCCAGATCGGCGCGCTTCTCACGAGCCGCAGCGACGATTTCCCCCGCCTCATAGCCGTTCGGAATTGTCAGTAGTAGCCAGCGGGCGCAGTCCAGGCGCGCAATGTCCATGATTTCAGGCTTGGTCGCGTTACCCAATACCGCTTTAATTCCCTGTTCACGTAAGGCATCAACGCGGGTACGCGAATTTTCAATGACTACGATGGGAATCCCAGCCTGATGCAATTTGGCACCAATCAGACTACCTACGCGACCATAGCCGACCAGCAGCGCATGGTTGCACATATCGACGGGAATCTGTTTCTCTTCCTCAATCGCTTCTTCCACGATCTGCTCTTCGATGGTTTCATGCTTCGCCAGATAGCGTTCAAGCAGCGTAAACAGCAGCGGGTTTATCATGATGGAGAGAATGGCGCCGGCCAGTACCAGATTCCGTCCTTCTTCGGACAGTAGCCCCAGCACAATGCCGAGCCCGGCTAAAATAAAGGCAAACTCACCGATCTGCGCCAGACTGGCGGAAATCGTTAATGCCGTTCGTTTTGAGTGACCAAAGAGTCGAACCAGCAAGAAAGCAGCGGCTGACTTACCGAACACAATAATAGCCAGTGTGATCAGCACGGAAATAGGGTCGTTCAGCAGGATCATCGGATCAAACAGCATACCGACAGAAACGAAGAACAGTACGGCAAAGGCATCGCGTAGCGGCAGCGTATCGTGGGCTGCGCGCTGGCTGAGCTCAGATTCGTTCAATACCACGCCTGCGAAGAACGCGCCTAGTGCAAAGGAGACATCAAATAGTTTCACTGCGCCAAAAGCGATACCCAGTGCCATCGCTAACACCGCTAGTGTGAAAAGCTCGCGTGAGCCCGTGCTGGCGCTTTTTGCCAACACCCACGGTACCAGACGGCGACCAACCACAATCATCAGGGTGATAAACGCAATAACTTTACCAATAGTCCAGGCTAAATCCGTCAGTAGCTTGCTGGTATCGGCATGCTCAGCACCAATCATGTCGCCGAAGGCGGGCAGCAGAACCAGCGTGAGTACCATCGCCAGATCTTCTACGATTAGCCAGCCGATGGCGATTTGGCCACGCTGACTATCAATAAGTTGGCGTTCTTCCAGTGCACGTAGCAGAACTACGGTACTGGCGGTGGACAGGCAGAGGCCAAAAACCAGGCCGCTCGCCAGGCTCCAACCCAACATGGTGGATAACCCCATTCCAAGCAGCGTTGCCACGGCAATCTGGGCTATCGCTCCGGGAATGGCGATGGACTTTACCGCCATGAGGTCTTTCAGTGAGAAGTGCAGGCCGACGCCAAACATCAGCAGGATTACGCCAAGTTCAGCAAGCTCTGATGCCAGTGAGGTATCTGCAACGAAACCGGGTGTAAAAGGACCGACAAGTACGCCTGCGGCAAGGTAACCAACAAGGGGGGAGATACGCAGGCGGTTTGCCAGAATACCAAGGAGGAAGGCAAGAACCAGCCCCCCAGCGATAGTAGAAATTAGCGGTGTTGCAGCATGCATCCCAACTCCTTGTGCCATAGGTGAAACGTAATTGAGCGGATTTACCCTTCTTGCCTTGACGCTACAGCGTGGTTAGCGGTGTTTACTTACCCTTATCACTCTTATTATGTACCGAAAAGTGTGTTGGGTTTCGTGAGTTCGCTGTCTGGCTGCAACGCCAATTATTCTGGGTATACACAAATTCTATTGCATATAGTGAAATGTTGCTTGGGTAAAAGTGGTATTTTATGAAAAATATCAGTTTCTCCAGCTAAAGATAGTGTAACACAGATTTAAGGGTGGTTTCTTGCGATAAGCATTGATAAACATGCGTAATTATTCCGATAGCGTGATGTTATTGACTGTAATGCCTCACTGCTTTTCTGTGTATTCAGCGAAATAATTTCATCCACCTGTATAAAACCCCGGAAAATAGAGGATAAACGGTGTGATGCTGGATTATTCCGCTGAAGCATCCATATTAACAAGAGTTCGTGACGGCGCGACGACAGTGCCAGACCAGCGTGATATCACTATAGCTGCTATACCTGATCTGATTTTGTCACCTATCTCACATTGCCGATGGCGGTCGTGAACGAGCGTCGCGCATTGTTCATCTGGCTGTGCTAAGTTGTGCCATAAATTATAGTTTGTGCGATGCGTTTCTCAGTAGTTCCACTGAGTCTTTAAAATAAACGGAGATTTATCATGCGCTTTTCAATAAAAGCTCTGGGATGTGCGATGGCGGTATCGCTGGCGCTAACACCTGTTATGTCAATGGCTTGGGAAAAAGACAAAACATACGCCATCACTATTTTGCATACCAATGACCATCACGGCCATTTCTGGCATAACGATCACGGTGAATATGGATTGGCAGCGCAAAAAACGCTGGTCGATCAGATTCGTCAGGAAGTGGCGGGTAAAGGGGGCAGCGTATTACTGCTTTCTGGTGGCGATATTAATACTGGCGTACCTGAATCCGATTTGCAGGATGCGGAGCCTGATTTCCGTGGTATGAATATGGTTGGCTATGATGCGATGGCGCTCGGCAACCACGAATTCGATAATCCACTGTCTGTCCTGCGTCAGCAGGAGAAATGGGCAAAATTCCCGCTGTTATCGGCTAATATCTACCAAAAAAGCACTAATCAGCGCTTGTTCAAGCCTTATGCCCTGTTCGATAAGCAAGGTGTGAAAATCGCAGTTATCGGCCTGACAACGGACGATACGGCCAAATTAGGCAATCCTGAGTATTTTACCGATATCGAATTCCGTAATCCTTCGACAGAAGCGAAGCAGGTTGTTGAGCAATTGCGTAAGAGCGAAAAGCCGGATGTGATTATTGCCGCGACGCACATGGGGCATTATGACGACGGTAATCATGGCTCTAATGCGCCGGGTGATGTAGAAATGGCGCGTAGCTTGCCTGCCGGATATCTGGACATGATTGTTGGCGGCCACTCGCAGGATCCGGTCTGTATGGCGCAAGAAAATAAAAAGCAGGTGGATTATGTGCCGGGCACGCCTTGTGCACCCGACCGCCAAAATGGCACTTGGATTGTTCAGGCGCACGAGTGGGGTAAATATGTGGGGCGTGCTGATTTCACATTCCGCAATGGCGAATTGAAACTTGAGCATTATCAGTTGATACCGATCAATCTGAAGAAAAAGGTAGAGAAAGACGGCAAAACCGAACGTGTTTTCTATACGCATGAAATCGCTCAGGACTCTGACGTCATGAAAATGCTGACGCCGTTCCAGGAGAAAGGTCAGGCGCAGTTGGGGATCAAAATCGGTAGCGTGAAGGGCAAACTGGAAGGCGATCGTAATCAGGTGCGTTTCCGTCAGACCAATCTGGCGCATGTGTTGTTGTCCGCACAGCTTGAGCGTGCGGGGGCTGATTTTGCTATCATGAGCGGTGGTGGGGTACGTGACTCGATTGAATCGGGTGATATCACTTATAAAGATGTACTGAAGGTTCAACCGTTTGCCAACACGTTGGTTTATGTCGATATGAAAGGCAGCGATGTTGAGAAATATTTGGCCGTAGCCGCCAATAAAAAGGTGGATTCCGGTGCCTATGCGCAATTCCTTAATGTCAGCCTGACGGCAGACGGGCAGGGTGTGCAGGACGTCAAAATCAAGGGTGAGCCGTTGCAGGCTGATAAAGTTTACCGCATGGCAACGTTGAACTTTAATGCGATGGGCGGTGATGGTTATCCGCGTCTTGATAACCTACCGAGTTATGTGAACACCGGTTTTGTTGATGCTGAAGTGCTGAAGCTGTACATCGAGAAACATTCTCCGCTGGATGCAGAAGCCTATGCGCCGAAAGGTGAGATCGTTTATAAGTAATTAATAATCATGGCGGTTTTTGTCTCTATTGCTGATGACTTAAGCCGCCATTTTTTCTGGGACGAGTTCTTAGTGGCTGTGCCGCATTTAGCCCCTTCATTGCAAAAATGAATTGAATCTAATTTGCTGATTTAATTGATTAAATAATCTTATGTTTAGTAAAGCGCTTTAAAATAACAGACCCGCCAAATAAACGATACTCCTGATGCACCCTCACTAACGGAGTAGTCGGTACTATGAAAAGCGTAAATATTGAAATCAATGTCTGTGGCAGCGCAGAAAAATCAACGTGTGCTGTTAACCCCCCAATTCAGATCAATCCTCACACCTGCTGCCATGTGGATACGGATAATCAGTGCGAGCCGCAACCAGGTGTTTCCGGCGTTGCTTCCGTATTCGGACGGACTGGCGTTGTCACTGCACAGCCAGGCGACTATACGGCCGATCAGATTACCGAAACAGCCACCAGAAAATTTGCTTCGCCGGATGAAAAAGCGGTCTGGAATGCAAAGCAGGATGCATTAATTTCTGGCACCACTATTCGCACGGTCTTTGGTCAATCGCTGCTGGGCAGCGGTGATGTTTCACCAACGCCAGCGCAAATGGGGGCTGCTGCGATTGGACACACCCATACCACAGCGGAAATCACCGACTACACGCCAAAAACGAAGCAGCTCATTCATTCCTCTCTGGAAGCAGGGTCTGGTGTGACGCTGAGCTATAATCCAGTGAGAGAGAAAACGGTAATCAGTGCTACGGGAGGGGGGGCCGGCAGTGGCGGCTCTGGCTATATCGTTGCCGATCGTCAGGGCGCAACGGCAGGGCAAAATCATGCGTTCAACATGAGCCCACAAAGCACGTTTAATCTTGCGGCGTACGCGCTGAAAGAAGTCGCTGGCGCAGCGAATCAGACTTATGTTGTTGATGAGTTTAATGCGTCGAGTGAGTCAAATTATAACGCGACTGGTGCGGTTATTTTTGATGACTCAATGAAGTTATTTACAGGAAGTACTTACGATTTAACAGTTAATAGTGATTTTTATTCAACAGACATAGTTAATAATGGGGAGCCTATTAATATAAAAATACCTTTATCATCAATAGTACCTTCTATGTCATCAAATATCCTCCCTACGGGTTATATCGTATCTCAGGATAGCTATTACGATCCTGCATGGATGGGATGGCTGGCATTTGATGGCGTCATAACTGGTGATACATCAAGATGGTCAGCAACACTTACGCCAGCTCCGCACTGGCTGTCTATTCAGCTTCCAGTAGTAACCACAGTAGATTCATACTCAATAACTGCTCGGCAGAATATTAATTTGGGTGGAACTCCGATCGATTTTGAACTTCAGGGAAGCAATGACGGAAAACAATGGAATGTACTGGATAGTAGATCTGACATCTCATTTTCATCAAACGAAGAGAAAAAGTTTAAACTATCAGTGCCGAGTCGTTTTAATCATTACAGATTGTATATAACTCGATATAATACAACGAGAGATGCATGTACAATACAAGAGTTACGATTATTCGGCACCGAATCACGTATGTTGATACGTTCCGGGGAACAGTATTACACATCACACAGTGGAATTATTTCTGAAGTAAAAAAACCGGAATCTGGATTAGATATAGAACGCTCCGGGTTCTATGAATCTGGGATTATTTCCTCATATGATGTGCAGCGATTAGCGCCATTTGAAATAATATCATCCCATGCGATAAGTGTTACAGTGAATAATTATCCAATCAATCATATAGCAATTCAAAAATCACTGACACCCGCAGCATGGCCTCAAATCAATTCCGCCACCTTAACGGCAACACAAACTGGCAACGGTAAAGTGCGTGTCGCTGTCACGCGGGATCTTGTTAACTGGCATGTCTTGCGTAACGGGACGTGGGTTGATGTTGGAGCGCTGTCAGCCAGTACGGCAGGGGCTACTACGTTAATTGCAGACGGCATGACGCCAACTGAACTCGGTGCTATTAAGGCGGCACAGTGGACACAGCTGTTTGCATCCAATAACGGTGTGCCGGATTCGCTTGCCTTTGCGTTCGCGCTTGATATCACCGATCCAACGGCCGATGTCGCAACCATTGACCGGCTGGTGCTGAACGTCAACGATGCATCCAGTTGGAAATTGCAGTCACCATCAGAAGTTGAAATCCGCTGGCGCACGGACAGCGTGACATTCCGCACCGTAACAGCAGGCAATTACAAACTGGCGTATCAGGTTCCGTAATTTGTCTTCCGATTATCTATTCCACTGGCCGTGTATCTCGCGGCCTTTTTTATTCTGACTTTTATAGAAAAGGAAACAGCCGATTAGTAAAGCGCTTTAAAATAATGCTCCGGTCAAATAAGTGATACTCCTGATGCCTTTTATCAACGGAGTCGTCAACACCATGAAAGATATCAATATTGAAATCAACGTTTGTGACAGCACTGGTAAATCAACATGTACTGTTCATCCTCACACTTGCTGTCATTCCGATAACGGAGATGGGCAAGAATCCGGTGTTTCGGGTGTTTCCTCCGTATTCGGGCGTACGGGTATTGTCATTGCACAATCCGGCGACTATACCGCCGATCAGATTACCGAAACTGCCACTAGAAAATTTGTTACGCCAGATGAAAAAGCGGTCTGGAATGCAAAGCAGGATGAATTAATTTCTGGAACAACTATCCGCACGCTCTTCGGTCAATCGCTGCTGGGCAGCGGTGATTTCTCGCCGACGCCAGCACAAATGGGCGTAGCAGCAGTCGGGCATACTCACACGACATCGGAAATCACCGACTACACGCAGAAAACAAAACAGCTCATCCATTCCTCTCTGGAAGCTGGGGCTGGCGTGACGCTGAGCTATAACCCTGCGAGTGAGAAAACGGTAATTAGCGCAACGGGTGGGGGTTCTGGCGAAGGCAAATCTGGCTATATCGTCGTCGATCGTCAGGGTGCAACGGCAGCGCAAAATCATGTGTTCAGCATGAGCCCACAAAGCACGTTTAATCTCGCGGCGTACGCGCTGAAAGAAGAAACGGGTGCTGCGAATCAGACTTATGTGATTGATGATTTTAATGCGTCGAGTGAGCCAAATTACAAAGCGACGAGTGCAGTTATTTTTGATGGCATGGCCAGTCTTTATACTGGTTCAAACTATCAATTAATGCCAGATGAGGATTTTTACTCTGCTGAAATAAAATCGGATGGTGAGAAATTAGATATCGCTGTAATAGCTGATTTTTCTTCGTCCGTTATTCCTTTTATGACATCTAATACATTGCCAGTAGGTTATACAGCGAGTGCATCTAATGAATCTCTAGGGATGTATAAAGCTTTTATCGCGTTTGATGGCTCTAACAATTCAGGTCCGCCACCCAACTGTTGGGGAACTGATGGTACATGGGTACCTTCTATTGAACGTCCTCACTGGCTACAAATCGATTTACCAGCGGAAGAGGTCATCGGTGGTTATCAAATTACCAACCGTAGCCAACTGGATATGGGGAATGTTCGAACATGGAAACTCCAAGGCAGTAATGATAAGAGTGTAACGTGGGATGATTTACATTCCGTTACCGATGACGCGAATAATGAACCTGGTGCGATAAGGAATTTTACTCTCTCACAATTCGCTAGTTACAAAAATTACCGTCTGTTAATTACAGCTATTAATGGTAGCAGCCCATATGTCACTATTTCAGAACTAAAATTCTTTCAACCAAATGGAAAGTTTATCATCCATACTGGTGGGAAAAACTATGGCTTCTCTGGAAGTGTACTGACTGAAATCACTGGAGAGTTGACCCCAGAAAAAATAGATCTGCTAGGTGTATCGAAAATCGATTCATTAAATACGACGCTGCCTATTTTTACTACTCCTGTAAAACTGATTTCTGATCGGCAGATTAGTGTGCGCACAACATATACACCATTAGAGCAATTAGTCATTCAGACGTTATTAACATCAACTGATTCATGGGCACAGATCAATGCCGCAACGCTAACAGCTACGCAAACTGGCGACGGTAAAGTGCGTGTTGCTGTGACGCGGGATCTTGTTAACTGGCATGTCTTGCGTAACGGGACGTGGGTTGATGTTGGATCTCTGTCAGCAGATACAGCGGGCGCAACGGCGTTGATTGCAGACGGTATGACGCCAACTGAGCTCGGCGCTATTACTGCGGCACAGTGGACGCAGTTGTTCTCATCAAATAATGGCGTGCCGGATGCTCTTGCGTTTGCGTTTGCGCTCGATATCAACGATCCGGTGGCAGATGTCGCAACCATTGACCGACTGGTGCTGAACGTCAACGATGCGTCTAGCTGGAAAGTGCAATCCCCTGCGGAAGTGGAAATCCGCTGGCGCACCGACAGCGTGACATTCCGCACGGTAACGGCAGGCAATTACAAACTGGCGTATCAGATTCCGTAATTTGTCTTCCGATTACCTATTTCACTGGTCGCGTATATCGCGGCCTTTTTTATTCTGACTTTTATAGAAAAGGACATAGCAGATTAGTAACGCGCTTTAAAATAATACCCCGGTCAAATAAGTGATACTCCTTGTGCCTTTTATTAACGGAGTCATCAACACCATGAAAGACATCAATATTGAAATCAATGTTTGTGACAGCACAGGCAAATCAACATGTATCGCTCATCCTCCTATTCAGGTTAATCCTCACTCTTGCTGTCATTCTGGTAATAGGCAAGAGCCAGGAGTTTCTGGCGTTGCTTCCGTATTTGGGCGGACAGGTGTCGTCACTGCACAGCCTGGCGACTATACGGCCGATCAGATTACCGAAACTACCACCAGAAAATTTGCCACGCCGGATGAAAAAGCGGTCTGGAATGCAAAGCAGGATGAGTTAATCTCTGGAAACACTATTCGCACGGTCTTTGGTCAGTCGCTGCTGGGCAGCGGTGATGTTTCACCAACGCCATCACAAATGGGCGTAGCTGCAGTAGGGCATACTCACACTACATCGGAAATCACCGACTACACGCCAAAAACGAAGCAGCTCATCCATTCCTCGCTGGAGGCCGGTGCGGGCGTGACGCTGAGCTATAACCCTGTGAGTGAGAAAACGGTAATCAGTGCTACGGGTGGTGGTTCCGGTAGCGGTGGTTCTGGTTATATCGTAGCCGATCGTCAGGGAGTAACTGCGGGACAAAACCACGCGTTCAGCATTAGCCCAAAACATAAATTTAATCTTGCGGCGTATGCGCTGAAAGAAGAAGTGGGTGCGGCGAACCAGACTTATGTTATGGATGACTTTAATGCCTCAAGCGAGCCTAATTACAACGCGACAAATGATGTTATTTTTGATGGTATAGCTAGCCTTTATACCGGTTCAAATTATCAGTTAACACCGGATGGAGAATTTTACTCTGCTGAAATAAAAGCGGATGGAGAAGCGATAAGCATTCTTCAGAAAACATCGACAACACCAGTCACAGCGGAAAGCATCATTCCTGTAATGACAGCTAATAACGCGCCAGCAGGCTATGAAGCAATCGCAAGCTCAAATAGTAGAGACCCAGGAGCCGGATCTGCAATATATAAAGCGTTTAACCGATCTCAGGTTGGGGGTACTGATTCATGGACTAGCGATGGTGCACCTTCCGTCTCATCGCCACAATGGGTCGGAGTAAAGCTCCCTGCGTCCGCGCTTGCTAAAGGCTATTCCGTTGTGACCCGTAATCAGTCTGGGTATTCAAATTCGCCGCGTACCTGGGCGTTTCAGGGGAGTCATGATGGGGTTACGTGGACGGTATTGCATTCTATTACAAACGACACCCAGAACGTTCCTGGACAGAAACGCTCGTATGTCATTAATAATGATATCAGCTATCAATATTATCGCATTCATATCACGCTTGCGAATTATGGGGTTTTATCATCATTCGTCGCTGTTGATGAATTGGAAATTTATGAATCACTGGATAAGTTTGTAATTAACTACGGCGGTAAAAATTACGGTCTCAATAATGGCTCATTGGAAGAGATTGCCGGTGAGTTAACCGCAGAAAAAATTAGTTCACAGGGTATTGGCAGCGTCAGCAATCTGCCATCATTATTCACTAGCCCTGTGAAAGTAATCTCCAATTTGGAAATGAATATTGAGACGAAATACACGCCATACTCACAGCTCCTGACTCAGTCAGCGTTGACTTCGCTTGTGAGTTACAGCCAGATCAATGCCGCAACGCTAACAGCAACGCAGACGGGCAACGGCAAAGTACGTGTCGCAGTGACGCGAGATCTGGTGAACTGGCATGTTTTGCGGAGCGGGGCGTGGGTTAATGTCGGTGCGCTGTCTGCCGATACCGCAGGCGCAACGGTGTTGATTGCAGAGGGGATGACGCCTGCCGAGCTAGGTAGCATTACCGCAGCACAGTGGACGCAGTTTTTTACATCCAATAACGACGTGCCTGACTCGCTTGCCTTTGCGTTTGCGCTCGATATCACCGATCCGGTGGCAGATGTCGCAACCATTGACCGACTGGTGCTTAACGTCAACGACGCGTCCAGTTGGAAAGTCCAGTCCCCTGCGGAAGTGGAAATCCGCTGGCGCACGGACAGCGTGACATTCCGCACGGTAACGGCAGGCAATTACAAACTGGCGTATCAGGTTCCGTAATTTTTCTTCCGATTATCTATTCCACTGGCCGCTATTTTGCGGCCATTTTTGCTTCTGTTTTTTATATAAAAGGAAATGATGGATTAGTAAAATACGTTGAAATAATACACTGGGAAAATAAGTGATACTCCTTATTCCTTTTATTAATGGAGTCATCAATACCATGAAAGATATCAATATTGAAATTAATGTTTGTGACAGTACAGGTAAAGCAACATGTACCGTTCATCCCCCTGTTTGCTGCCATTCAGATAATGGCGGCGGGAAAGAGCCTGGCGTTACCGGCGTTGCCTCCGTATTCGGACGGACTGGCGCTGTCACTGCACAATCAGGCGACTATACGGCCGATCAGATTACCGAAACTACCACCAGAAAATTTGTCTCGCTGGATGAAAAAGCGGTCTGGAATGCAAAGCAGGATGAGTTAATTTCCGGTACCACTATCCGCACGGTCTTTGGTCAATCGCTGCTGGGCAGCGGTGATCTTTCACTAACGCCAGCGCAAATGGGTGTTGCGGCTGTCGGACACACCCATACCACAGCGGAAATCACCGACTACACACAAAAAACAAAACAGCTTATTCATTCCTCGCTGGAAGCGGGGGCGGGCGTGACGCTGAGCTATAACCCTGCGAGTGAGAAAACGGTAATCAGTGCTACGGGTGGTGGTTCCGGTAGCGGTGGTCCTGGTTATATCGTAGCCGATCGTCAGGGAGCAACTGCGGGGCAAAACCACGCGTTCAGCATTAGCCCAAAACATAAATTTAATCTTGCGGCGTATGCGCTGAAAGAAGAAGCGGGTGCGGCGAATCAGACTTATGGGGTTGATGATTTTAATGCATCTAGCAAAATTAACTATGACACAACGAATGATGTTGTCTTTGATGGGGGATTACACGAAGTTAATGGTGTGTATTCAGAAGTGTTAGAGCAAAGCGGGAGCTTTTATAATTCAGAGATAAAAAATGGGTATCATTCCGTCGATATGAGTGTCGTAAAGGATTCAATCGTCCCCAACATGACATCTGATAACATTCCGACTGGATATACCGCAAGTGCTAGTAGCTATAATACGGCAGCTTATAGCGCATATTACAGCTTTGATGGTGTATCTGAGACAAATCAGAAAGCATGGATTTCTAATGCTCGTCCGACGGAACAAGCGCCACAATGGCTGCGTATAGATTTACCCAATAAACTCCCAGTTTCTGGATTTGCTATATTTTCCAGATACATTGATTCATACGGAAATAACGTGGCTTCAGCCAGAGATTTCATTTTCCAAGGTAGTGATGATAGCGTTGACTGGCATGACCTACATAAGGTAACGAATGATACTCGAAATGACACTCGAGTGATTAAGTCATTTAAACTGGATGAAACTGCTGTATATCAACATTACAGATTGCTTATCACCAGTGTTAACGGTACTCAAAATTTTGTTGTCATTGCAGAACTGAAGTTATATCCACCTGAAAGTAAATTTATCATGCGCTACGCTGATAAGTTTTACACTGTAGTAAATGGAGCCCTTATTGAAATAACGGATCCTGTTACACCTGAGCTAATTGAAAATATTGGGGTTTCATCCGCCTCTCTTACTGGAAAAGATGCTCAGGATGTAACGATTGTAAGTAATAAAAGTGCATTAATTAAATATGTATACAAGTCACAGCCTCAAATCGTTGTCCAGAAATCACTGTTGCGTGCTACTGCATGGCCTCAAATCAATTCCGCCACGCTAACAGCAACGCAGACGGGCAATGGCAAAGTACGTGTCGCAGTGACGCGAGATCTGGTGAACTGGCATGTCTTGCGGAGCGGGGCGTGGGTTGATGTTGGATCATTGTCAGCAGACACCGCAGGTGCAACGGCGTTGATTGCAGAGGGGATGACGCCAGCCGAGCTGGGTAGCATTACCGCAGCACAGTGGACGCAGTTGTTTACATCCAATAACGGCGTGCCTGACTCGCTTGCCTTTGCGTTTGCGCTCGATATCACCGATCCGGTGGCAGATGTCGCGACCATTGACCGACTGGTGCTGAACGTTAACGATGCGTCTAGCTGGAAGGTGCAATCTCCTGCGGAAGTGGAAATCCGCTGGCGCACGGACAGCGTGACATTCCGCACGGTAACGGCAGGCAATTACAAACTGGCGTATCAGATTCCGTAATCGCTCGTAATACTTAATACCTTACTGGCCGTGTATATCGCGGCCTTTTCTTTTTTAGGTAGCCCGAGATCTCTCCAGCCACTCACTGCGTCATTCTAACCGCTTAGCACGCTATTCTGCCGCCTAACCAAATACCCGCTCCACGCGCGCATGCGATGACGTACTGTGCCGCCACTATCTTCCTTATCTGAAACACGCGATGGACTGCGTTATAGCGCAACGTCGTACCAGGGTTTCTTTTTCCACAGCTAACAAAATCAAACGATTGTAATTTTTAATTGAAGGATGTCTTATGAAGAGCAGTTCCATTCTTAAACACATCCCCTGGATGATTCTCGGAATCATTGGGGCTGCCTGCCTCGGCGTAGTTGCACTACGTCGCGGTGAGCATGTCAGTGCACTATGGATTATTGTTGCTTCTGTCGCCGTTTACCTCGTGGCCTATCGATACTACAGCTTGTATATCGCACAAAAAGTCATGCAGTTGGATCCGACCAGAGCAACCCCTGCCGTTGTTAATAATGATGGCCTCAACTATGTGCCGACGAACCGTAACGTGCTGTTCGGACACCACTTTGCCGCTATCGCAGGTGCTGGGCCACTCGTTGGGCCGGTACTGGCCGCGCAGGTCGGCTACCTACCGGGCACTTTATGGTTGCTGGGCGGAGTGGTGCTGGCGGGTGCCGTGCAGGACTTCATGGTGTTGTTTATTTCGACCCGCCGTAACGGTGCGTCGTTAGGCGAAATCGTTAAGAAAGAACTCGGCCCGGTACCGGGTACGATTGCGCTGTTCGGCTGTTTCCTCATCATGATCATCATTCTTGCCGTACTGGCGCTGATTGTGGTGAAAGCACTGGCAGAAAGCCCGTGGGGCGTTTTTACCGTATGTTCTACGGTACCCATCGCCCTGTTTATGGGCGTCTACATGCGCTTTATCCGTCCAGGTAAAGTTGGTGAAATCTCGGTGATCGGGATCGTGCTACTGGTGCTGGCAATCTGGTTTGGTGGCGTAGTTGCACACGACCCGTACTGGGGCCCGGCGCTGACCTTCAAAGATACGACCATCACTTATACGCTGATTGGCTATGCCTTCGTATCTGCACTGTTGCCAGTATGGTTGATTCTGGCTCCGCGTGACTATCTGGCAACCTTCCTGAAAATTGGTGTCATCGTCGGTCTGGCGATTGGTATCGTGATTCTGAATCCCGATCTGAAAATGCCAGCGGTAACGCAATTTGTGGATGGCACCGGTCCGGTCTGGAAAGGTACGCTGTTCCCGTTCCTGTTTATTACTATTGCTTGTGGTGCTGTGTCTGGCTTCCACGCGCTGATTGCTTCCGGTACTACGCCGAAGTTGATGGCTAACGAGAAAGATGCGCGTTTCATCGGTTACGGTGCCATGCTGATGGAATCTTTCGTGGCGATCATGGCTTTGGTTGCGGCGTCTATCATCGAACCTGGTCTGTATTTCGCGATGAATACCCCGCCAGCGGCATTGGGCATTACGATGCCGGATCTGCATCGACTGGGCACGGCGGATGCGCCGATGATTCTGGCACAGTTGCAGGACGTATCCGCACACGCGGCGGCGACCGTTAGCTCGTGGGGCTTCGTGATTTCTCCTGAGCAAATTCTGCAAACGGCGAAAGACATCGGTGAGCCTTCCGTTCTGAACCGTGCAGGTGGCGCACCAACGCTTGCTGTCGGTATCGCACACGTGTTCCACCAGATCATTCCTGGTGCCGACATGGGCTTCTGGTATCACTTCGGTATTCTGTTTGAAGCGCTGTTCATTCTGACGGCGCTGGATGCGGGTACACGTGCTGGTCGCTTCATGTTGCAGGACCTGTTGGGTAACTTCGTTCCATTCCTGAAGAAAACCGATTCGCTGATTGCCGGTATGATTGGTACGGCGGGTTGCGTCGGTCTGTGGGGCTACCTGCTGTACCAAGGCGTGGTTGATCCGCTGGGCGGCGTGAAGAGCCTGTGGCCGTTGTTCGGTATATCTAACCAGATGCTGGCTGCGGTGGCGCTGGTACTGGGTACCGTTATCCTGATTAAGATGAAGCGTACGCAGTACATTTGGGTAACGCTGGTTCCTGCGGTTTGGCTGCTGATCTGTACCACTTGGGCGCTGGGGCTGAAACTGTTTAGCGACAACCCACAGTTGGAAGGTTTCTTCTACATGGCGAACATGTTCAAGGGCAAAATCGCAGAAGGCGGTGCCGATCTGAGCGCGCAGCAGATTTCGAACATGAACCATATCGTGACCAATAACTATACCAACGCCGGTCTGAGTATTCTGTTCCTGATCGTGGTGTACAGCATTATCGCATATGGTATTAAAGCGGCATTGGCTGCACGTAAAGTGGCTGAACGTACCGATCAGGAAACGCCGTATGTTCCGGTTCCTGAAGGTGGCGTGAAAGTCTCTTCCGGTCACTAAGCCACACGCCCGTCGGATTTTGCGAGACAGCTAGCAAGGTTGAACGTGAAAGATGACGGGTACAGATACCCTGTATAATGTATAACGTTATACAGGGTATTTTTTATCTAGCTGCTATTGCAGGCGATGGTCTGGAGGTAATGATGTTTGGCAATCTGGGAAAAGCAGGAAAATATTTGGGCCAGGCGGCGCGTATGCTGGTCGGTATGCCAGATTATGACACCTATGTGCAGCATATGCAGACCAATCACCCGGATAAACCTGCGATGACGTACGAAGAATTTTTCCGCGAACGCCAGCAGGCGCGTTACGGCGGAGACGGCAAAGGCGGGATGCGCTGCTGTTAACGACTTGGAACCTGTTATGACTCAACCTTTATCTTCTGATGTGACTAAACCCGTGTATGTCACCATTCTGACCGGGTTTCTTGGTGCGGGAAAAACCACCTTATTACGGCATATTCTGAATGCCGAACACGGCTACAAGATTGCCGTGATTGAAAATGAATTTGGCGAAGTTCCGATTGATAATACGTTAATCGGTGAACGTGCCAGCCAGATTACGACGCTGAGCAACGGCTGCATCTGCTGCACGCAGTCCAATGAACTGGCTGATGCGCTGCTCGATCTAATTGATGGCGTGGATAACGGTACGCTGGATTTTGATCACGTTATTATTGAATGTACCGGTATGGCCGATCCGGGGCCGGTGGCGCAAACTTTCTTCTCTCATGAAGTGATCTGTGAACGCTTTGTTCTGGATGGGATTATCACGCTAGTGGATGCCGTGCATGCACAACAGCAGCTCGATCAGTTCACCATCGCACAGTCACAGATTGGCTATGCTGACCGTATACTGCTAACTAAAACGGATGTGGCAAACGAAGACGAAACGTTGCTACCGCGTTTGCAACGCATCAATGCGCGTGCGCCGATCTATCCTGTGGTACACGGCGATATCGATCTGAGCGTGCTGTTTAACATCGATGGCTTTGTTCTTGGCGATAATGTCCTTAGCGACAAGCTGGACGTGAAAACGCCAGTATTTCGCTTTATTGCCCCCACGCAGAATAACGTGCAATCGATTGTCGTGTATCTCGATAAGGCCGTTGAGCTTCAGGCTGTCTCCGATGTGATGGAAAACCTGTTGCTACAATTCTCCGATAATCTACTGCGCTATAAAGGTATTCTGGCCATTAACGGTAATGACCGTCGCCTGCTGTTTCAGGGAGTTCAGCGTTTGTACAGCGCTGACTGGGACAGAGAATGGCAGCCTGATGAAGAAAGAGAGAGCGTGCTGGTGTTTATTGGTGTGGATTTACCTGAACAGGAAATCCGTGATGCTTTCGCTCGTCTGACGGCATAACGCTTTTGTCTTATCTGTGCTGGTCGTTCAGGCCAGCACAATCTCTCCGTCTTGCTTTCTTTCCTACCTCTGTTTTTATCGCCCCAACATGATTGCGACAGTACCCAGTATGCGCAGATTCTCAAAATGGGAATAGTGCAATTGCACGAAAAAATCCCTACCTTATTGTAATTATTACGAATACATCTAAAACGTGATCGTCTCTCGCTTTTTAATGACGTGTTGGTGTTATTTTATTAAAACGATATTTCATTATTTGGTGAGGTTAAGTATGCGTAGTGGTCTTGCTCTGTCATTAATGGCTTCCTGCATCACGCTGGGTATTCAAGCTGGTACGGCTCAGGCGGCCAGTTCAGTGAAATTTCCAGATAAAATCTGTGACGTCACACAATACGGGGCCGAGGGTCACCGCCTACAGATCGCACTAAATACCGAAGCGTTCCAGAAAGCGATTGATGATTGCGCGGCGGCTGGCGGCGGAACGGTACACGTTCCTCGCGGTAACTATCTGGTCGATCCGCTGTTCCTGAAAAGTAACATTCGACTGGATTTGGCAAAAGATGCAACTATCGTCGCGTCGACCGAAGTGGCAGCCTATCGCGCGACGGAAAAAACCAAGTACGCTGAAGCGGAAAATGGCTGGCTTCCCTTTATCAGTATTGCCGACGCTCAGAATGTGGCTATCACCGGTCAGGGCACCATTGATGGGCAGGGTGCCGTCTGGTGGGAGCGCTGGCGTGAAAATATTCGCGCAACCGGCAAGAAAGGTGGGACCGATCGCCCCCGTCTGATTTATATCAAAAGTTCCAGTAATGTGCTGGTGGACGGCGTCACGCTCACGCATTCCCCGAGTTTTCACATCGTGATGCGTTACTCGCATGATGTAGATGTGAACGGCACGCGGATTCTATCGCCGTGGCATGCGCCAAATACTGATGCTATCGACCCGATCGACAGCCAGAATATTCGTATCACTAACAACTATATCGACTGTAATGACGATCATATCGCGATAAAAGCTGAGAAGCCGGATAGCCGCTTCCCGAATGGTGTCGTGGATAACATTTATATCGCTAACAATATCCTGAAGCAGGGGCGCGGCATTTCCATCGGCAGCGAAACCTCTGGCGGTGTGAATAACGTGCTGGTTGAAAACAACCAGTTTGAAGGTTCCATGTACGGTATCCGCATTAAAACCCTACGCGGTAAAGGCGGCGAAGTGAAAAACATCACTTACCGTAATACCAAAATGGTCGATGTCGAAATACCGCTGGTCTTTGCCGCTTACTACAAAGCCGCGCCGATTGTGCAGGCTGAGGTAGACAAGATGCTGGCCGAAGGTGGCTTCACGATGGGTGAACAGATTTACCCACCGGATACCGATCCAGAGCAGCCGTTTGATCAGTACAAGACGCCGCATTTCAGCAATGTGACGATCGAGAATTTGGAATCAACCGGTAAGACTAAGGCTGCGGCGTATATTATCGGCGTACCGGAAGCGCCGCTCAGTGGTTTCCACTTTGATAATGTACGGATTGATGCGGATAAAGGTATTCGCGTAAGGAATGCGGAACTGCAAACCAAGGGCCTGACGCTGAATGTGAAGGAAGGCCCGGTGATGCAGTTGGATAAAGGGGCGAAAGTCGATCAGTAATCGATTATACCCTAAATAATTCGAGTTTCAGGACAAAAACGGCAAGGCGTTTTTGAACCGTGCTTGCGCTGCCCCCAACGGGGCGAGAAACACATCAGTGTGTCGAGTAGTGCAGCCAACGTACATGCAACTTGAAGTATGACGAGTATATGAAGCGGTAGCAGGGGACACACTGGCCGTGGAGTCCTCTGCTATCTGCTTCACCTTGATACCATATCGTCTGGCAGGTTATATGCGTTTAATCGCGGTATTAATCATGCTTGGCGATATCGGCAAAGGTGGCGCGCAGTAGTCGCGCCAGATCGTCTGCCGACAATTCGATATCCAACCCGCGTTTACCGCCAGAAATGAAAATGGTACTGAACTGGCGTGCCGGTTCATCAATCACGGTCGGCAGCAGTTTCTTTTGCCCAAGCGGGCTGATCCCTCCAACCAGATAACCTGTTACACGCTGAGCGATAATTGGGTCGGCCATATCGGCTTTTTTAGCGGAAAGAGCGCGAGCGACTTTCTTGAGATCCAACATTCCAGCGACTGGGGTGACGGCCACGGCGAGATTTTTTGCATCACCATTCAGAGAAACAAGCAGCGTTTTATAAACCTGTTCTTTATTCAGCCCTAGCTTTCTGGCCGCTTCCTCGCCAAAGTTGGTTTCGTCGCTGTCGTGATGGTAGCTGTGTAACGTAAAGGCGATCTTGTTCTTTTCGAGTAAATTGACTGCGGGTGTCATGACTTCACTATCCTTAAACCCTTTTTGGGTCTTATCTTGCGGACGCGCTGGTGCGTCATCGTGTGTGCTTTCACGGAGTGGCTGAATGACCGTTGTTGAGCAGCGTAGGTAAGTTCTCATCTCCATACAGATGCAGCGCGCCGACGGCTACAACGTAATTTCCGGGCGGTAGCGCTTGAAGCTGCTGTTGCCAACGACGGTTACGCTTACCCATCAGCAGGTCAGTCATTTCATTGCTGAATGTCGCGGGGATATCCGGTTTATACGTGCCGGGCCTGCTGTCTAGCCACCAGCCCACCATTGTTTGCAGCAGGCGAGCGTTAGTGTGCCAGTGCTTAATGGTGTCCTCCAGCAACAGCAAACCGCCCTGCGGCAACTGCTGTAATAGGTCAACCTGCGTCTGTTGTCCTTCCAGTTCGATAACCTGAATACCATGGGATTTCGCCGCGTTAATCAGTTGATAATCAATGCCGTAATCGGGGCGTAAGCCCAGCAGCTGTGCCTGTCTTGCTTGCAGCATCAGCGCGGCCTGCCAACCTGGAAGCGTATTGATATTGCTCTCATCGAAAGAGAGTGATTCGCAGATTTTTTGCAACTGGCGGTAGTTCTCCGGGCTAAGGCGCTGCACGAGCGGCGGCTCGGCATCACTGTGTCCGAAGGGAGAATGAGAATCGGAGATGTCGGCTTCTACAATGAGTGCAGTTGCCTGCCGGAGCTGTTGCAGCAATGCATCGGGCAGCGGTGCCATATCCAGGCTACCCATATGAATACTGCCAACCAGATGCAGCTGTCGTCCATTGGCAAGCTGAACATCTATCGCCGGGTAGGCATAAGCCAGCGGTGAAATAAAACCAAGAAAAGTCGCGATTCTACGCAGCAGTTGCCCCATTGATTCCGTCTCCTGATGTGGGAATAGCTATGCTAAACGCTAGATGCAGAACAATACAAGGTATACCGCGGGTAGAGCTAAGGTGGGATGGTGTAAAAAGGTTATGCGAAAGAAAGCGTGCGCCATCATTCGGAATGACGATGGCGCACTAACATTACTGATTTTTAGGTTTAAAACGCAGCAAGCGGTTGGCGTTACTGACCACCGTGATGGAGGATAGCGCCATAGCTGCTCCTGCGACTACCGGGCTGAGCAGCGTTCCGGTCAGCGGATAGAGCACGCCCGCAGCAATCGGAATACCTAGCGAGTTATAGATAAACGCGCCCAGCAGATTTTGCTTCATGTTGCGCAGCGTGGCATTGGATAGCGCCAGCGCATCGGCGACGCCGTGCAGGCTGTGGCGCATCAGCGTGATCGCGGCGGTTTCAATCGCAATATCGCTGCCGCCGCCCATCGCAATGCCGACATCGGCCTGCGCTAGTGCGGGGGCATCATTGATACCATCGCCAATCATTGCCACGCGCTTGCCTTGAGCCTGTAGCTTTTTGATGGCTTCTGCCTTGCCGTCTGGCAGCACGCCAGCGATCACCTGATCGATACCCGCTTCTTTAGCGATACTCTTCGCCGTTAGTGGATTATCCCCCGTGAGCATCACTAACTGGTAGCCTTGCTGATGCAGGCGCTGTAAGGCGCTGATGCTATCCGCTCGCAGCGGATCGTGGATAGAGAACACCGCAATGATGTGACCATTCGCCGCAAGTAACACCGGCGTGATACCGCGCTGAGCCTGTTCGTTGATCAGCGTATCACCTTCGGTGATATCGACCTGATATTGTTTGAGCAGAGGTGGATTTCCCAGCAGCAGGTTGGCATCGCCAATATTACCACTGACGCCGAGACCGCGCAGCGTGCGGAACTGCTCGACTTGCGTTAGCGTAAGGTTTTCCGCCCGTGCAAGAATCGCCTTCGCCAGCGGATGATTAGACCCCTGTTCCAGCGACGCTGCCCAGGTCAGCGCCTGCTCCTCTGTTACGCCACCGAACGTGTGAATCGCCACGACGCGCGGTTGTCCCTCGGTTAGCGTGCCTGTCTTGTCAAACACCAGCACATCCAGCTTGCTGGCCTGCTGCAATGCATCGGCATCCCGCACCAGTACGCCAAACTCTGCTGCACGCCCGACGCCGGAAATAATCGACATCGGCGTTGCCAGCCCAAGCGCGCAAGGGCAAGCAATGATCAGAACCGTTGTGACGATAATGAGCGTATAAACTATCTGCGGCTGTGGCCCCACGAAGAACCAGATCGCGCCGCTGAAAAGCGCGATGGCAACGACAACGGGAACAAATACGGCGGAAATACGATCGGCTAGCTGGCCGATCGCGGGTTTGCTGCTTTGTGCCTGCCTGACCAGCCGGATGATGCGTGACAGGGTGGTTTGGTTGCCGATCGCGTCCGCACGGAAGAGAACGCTGCCGTCGGAAACCAACGTGCCTGCATGAACCGTATCGCCAGATGTTTTGGACTGTGGGATCGGTTCCCCGGTCAGCATGGCTTCATCCACCCACACTTCGCCTTGTAAGATCTCACCATCGACAGGAATGCGGTCACCGGTTGTCAGACGCAGCGTCATGCCTGACTGCACGTCGGACAGCGGAATAGATTTCTCACCTTCTGGCGTCACAACGCGGGCTGTTGGGGGGGTTAAATCCAGCAGCCGCTCCAGCGCGCGCGAAGATCGCTGACGAGCACGCTGTTCCAGCGCATGACCCAGATTGATTAAACCGATGATCATCGCGCTGGCTTCATAGTACAGATGACGTGCTGCCATCGGGAAAAGGTCCGGCCACAGATTAACGGTAATAGAGTAAAGCCAGGCTGCCCCCGTTCCCAGTGCAACCAGTGTGTCCATGGTCGCTGCGCCGTTTCTCAGGCTGCGCCAGGCGTTACGGTAAAAGTGACTGCCAGCCAATACCATTACCGCCAGCGTCAAAATACCAATCACGAGCCACGGTGTTTGGTTCTCCGGCGTCAGGCTCATGCTGCCGCCCAATACGCCCCACAGCATCAACGGTACACCCAGCAGTAAACCTAGCGCTGCCTGCCATTGAAAACGGCGAATCGCCTGCTGAGAGGTTTGCTGTTGACGCGCGCGGCGTGCTTCTTCGTCCTGAATAATTTCTGCGCCATAGCCTGCTTGCTCAACGGCGGCAATCAGCGCTTCTGGCTCGGCGTGACCGCTCACTAATGCACTGCGCTCAGCCAGATTCACCCGCGCCTGTGTGACGCCGCTGACGTTTTGCAGCGCTGTTTGTACGCGGTTCACACAGCTGGCACAGCTCATCCCTTGAAGAAGGAGTTGCACGCTGTCGTCATCGTTGGTGGTCTGTGTTGTCATTACCGGAAGAATACTCTCGGCCGCTGGCAGCGCTTCCGGCGTTGTCGCTACCTGTGCCAGCGGCTCAGTTTTTGGGTGAGCGCTCTCCTGTACGCTGGCGTGATAGCCCGCTTCTTCAATCGCGCTAATCAGTATGGTGGCCTCAACGTTGCCATACACGGCAGCCTGTTCTTTGGTGACATCCGTCGCCACGACGCCGGGAATGGCTTCCAACACTTTACGCGTAGCGGCGACACAGTGGTTGCAGCTCAGACCGGAAAGCAAGAGGGACACATCCGGCGTAGTCGCGGACTGCGCTTCATAGCCAGCCTGCTCAATGGTGTCGATCAACGTCTGTGAATCAACATCGCCGCTGACTCTGGCGTACTGTTGGGTGACGTCGGTTTGTTCGACAGAGGGTAGCGCGTCCAGTGCTTTTTTAACGCGCTGAACACAGTGCCCGCAGGTCAGTCCCTGCAACGACAACACGATAGTTTGAGACATAATAATTTTCTCCCGTGATCACAGCCGGAGGTGAAAGACGTTGACCGGCCATCTGATTTCTACTAGTTATTGAGTAAGGTAAACCTTCTAGCAAGGGGAGGGTCAAGGGGAAATCATGAATATCAGTGATGTTGCGAAAAAAACCGGTCTCAGCAGTAAAACTATTCGCTTCTATGAAGAGAAAGAACTTCTGACTACGCCGCTGCGTTCTGAAAATGGTTACCGCAGCTACGATGACCATCATGTCGAAGAGCTAACGCTGCTGCGTCAGGCGCGTCAGGTTGGTTTTAATCTGGATGAGTGTCGTGAACTGGTTACGCTATTTAACGATCCGCTGCGGCGAAGTGCGGATGTCAAAGCGAGAACCTTGCAGAAAGTGCAGGAAATCGAGATGCACATCGAAGAGCTGAAAACGATGCGCGAGCAGTTATTGGCACTGGCTGAACAGTGTCCGGGGGACGGTAGCGCGGAGTGCCCAATAATCAATAATCTGGCGGGCTGTTGTCAAAAAGATAAATTGGCAAAAGAGTAAATTATCAACAACGTAAGCTAGCATAAAGGGGAGACCGGCTCCCCCAAATAATGTGTGCTGCTAGCGTTCGGTCGGACGCACATGCAGCGTGATACCATCAATGGCAATCACTTCAACATGAGTACCGATGGGCAGATCCTGCTCTGATTTTACGCGCCAACTGCTATCGCCGATGTTTACCCGGCCAAAACCGTTAGTCACGGGTTCGGTCAAGGTGGCTCTCAGACCAATCAGCTGTTGCCCGCGCTGGTTGAGCGTCGACTGTGGGCGTGACAGTGTCCGTTTACGCAGCCAGTACCACCAAAGCAGCGCCGTGACGATGGTCAGAATGGCGAAAATCGTTCCCTGCCATGGCCAACCCAGCGGCATTACCCATGTTAATAGCCCAACCAATACCGCCGATAAGCCGCTCCACAGCAAATAGCCACTGGCCCCCAGCATTTCGGCGGCCAAAAGCAGACCGCCGAGCGACAGCCAGAACCAGTGTGCATTTTCCATCACCAGTTCAATGCCCATTATTGACCTCGACTGTTTTTGCTGTCTTTAATCAATTCCGTGATCCCGCCAATAGCGCCCATCAGGTTACTGGCTTCCAGCGGCATCATGATTACTTTGCTGTTATTAGAAGACCCGATCTGCTGCAAGGCATCGGTATATTTCTGTGCGACAAAGTAGTTAATTGCCTGAATATTACCTGCCGCGATGGCTTCGGATACCATTTTGGTCGCCTGTGCTTCTGCTTCCGCGGCACGTTCACGCGCTTCCGCTTCCAGGAACGCAGACTGACGCAGGCCTTCCGCCTTCAGAATCTGTGACTGTTTTTCCCCTTCGGCTTTCAGGATAGCGGCCTGACGCACCCCTTCGGCTTCCAGAATATCGGCACGTTTGTTACGTTCCGCTTTCATCTGCGCGTTCATCGCCGCAATCAATTCTGCTGGCGGGCGTACGTCGCGGATCTCAATACGCGTAATCTTAATGCCCCACGGGTTGGTCGCTTCGTCAACGATATGTAGCAGGCGCGTGTTGATGCTATCGCGCTGAGACAGCATTTCGTCCAGCTCCATCGAACCCAGTACGGTACGGAAGTTGGTCATGGTGAGGTTCACGATAGCCTGTTCCAGATTGCTAACTTCATAGGCGGCCCGCGCGGGATCGATCACCTGAATAAAGCAGACGGCATCAATGGCGACATTGGCATTATCGCGAGAGATAATTTCCTGAGAGGGAATATCCAGCACCTGTTCCATCATATTAATCTTGCGGCCGATACGATCCATAAACGGCACGACCAGATTAAGCCCCGGCATCAGCGTCTTGGTATAGCGACCAAAACGTTCTACAGTCCATTGGTATCCCTGCGGTACGACTTTGATGCCTGACCAGACGATGATAAGTGCAACAAAGATCAAAACGGGAATGACGGTGAGCATAGTATTAACCTCTATTTATGGCTGTTTTTGTGAATGTCCCAGAGAAAATTAGACTGAAATGTATTGCGTTGACGATTCTAGCGCCATCCTCGGCTAAAACCTATCTTTGACGGCAGTCGGCCGGAATATCTCGGGCCGACGGGTGAACAGGGGAAAGCGGTTAGAACGAAAGGTTTTTCCGTTATCAGACGCAAGAAGCTACCGTCGGTAAGCACGTCAGTCGGCGCTGTGGCGCGTTGATGAACTGGGGCATACTTATAGCAAGGACACAAAATATGAAAGAGATTGAGCTAGATATCAAGTTCGATGTCGCCCTGCGGCATACAACAACAAGGTAGAATTTCATCCTGTTGGATGCAGGCCAGCGGTGTTTGGCGATACGCCACGCGGCCTTTTACCAGACGCAGACGACAGGAACCGCAATAGCCAGAGCGGCACTGATATTCAATGCTGACTCGGTTGGATTCCAGCACATCCAGTAGGGAAGGGCCGTCGTCTGAACAGGGAAACTGCGCACCGGATGTGCGCAGTGTAATCGTTGGATTGCTCATTGATTACAGTTGGAAATCGCTCAGGTCGTCATCGCTGATTTCTGAATCGATCTGACCGACCAGATAAGAGCTAACTTCGACTTCCTGTGGTGCGACCTGTACGTTATCGGATACCAGCCAGGCGTTGATCCATGGAATAGGGTTGGTACGCGTCTGGAACGGCAGCGGCAGCCCAACCGCCTGCATGCGGATGTTGGTGATGTATTCCACATACTGGCAGAGAATATCTTTGTTCAGGCCAATCATCGAACCGTCGCGGAACAGGTATTCAGCCCACTCTTTTTCTTGCTGAGCGGCGAGAACGAACAGGTCATGGCACTCTTGCTGACACTCTTCGGCAATCTGCGCCATTTCAGGGTCGTCATGGCCGGAACGCATCAGGTTCAGCATATGCTGTGTGCCGGTCAGGTGCAGTGCTTCATCACGAGCGATCAGCTTGATGATTTTAGCGTTGCCTTCCATCAGCTCGCGTTCAGCAAAAGCAAACGAGCAGGCGAAGCTGACGTAGAAGCGAATGGCTTCCAGCGCGTTTACGCTCATCAGGCAGATATACAACTGCTTTTTCAGTGCATGCAGGTTCACTGTCACGGTCTTGCCGTTAACCTGATGTGTTCCTTCACCTAGCAGATGATAGTAGCTGGTCATCTCAATCAGCGAGTCGTAGTAGCCGGAGATATCTTTGGCGCGCTTCAGGATCTCTTCATTAGTCACGATATCGTCAAACACCAGCGACGGGTCGTTCACGATATTGCGAATGATGTGCGTGTAGGAACGTGAGTGAATGGTTTCCGAGAAAGCCCAGGTTTCTACCCAGGTTTCCAACTCAGGGATGGAAATCAGCGGCAGCAGCGCCACATTCGGGCTACGTCCCTGAATCGAATCCAGCAGCGTTTGGTATTTCAGGTTGCTGATGAAGATGTGTTTTTCATGATCGGGCAGTGCCTGATAGTCGATACGATCGCGGGACACGTCAACTTCTTCTGGGCGCCAGAAGAAGGACAGTTGCTTTTCGATCAGCTTTTCGAAAATTTCATATTTTTGCTGGTCGAAGCGTGCAACGTTGACAGACTGGCCGAAGAACATCGGTTCGAGCAGTTGGTCATTTTTGTTCTGTGAAAAAGTGGTATAGGCCATGAGTCTCTCCAAAAAAATGCCAAGGGCATTTTTTAACGCCAGTTGCGACTACGGGTAGGACGCCCGCGCTAAAAGGATGAAAGGCTGCATTGCAGCCTTTCATTAGTGGCTTAAATCTTACACGCGCCGCCTTCGCAGCCATCGTCCTGTGGCTCAGCCAACAGATCGTCTTGTACGTCTTCAGCGCCGTCACGGGTGTTTTGGTAATACAGCGTTTTGACGCCGAATTTGTAGGCCGTGACTAGATCTTTCAGCAACTGCTTCATCGGTACTCGACCTGATGGGAAGCGTGACGGATCGTAGTTGGTGTTGGAGGAGATCGCCTGATCGACAAATTTCTGCATCAGACCCACCAGTTGCAGGTAGCCGTCGTTATTTGGCATTTCCCACAGCAGTTCGTAAGCGTCTTTCAGCGTTTCATATTCCGGCACCACTTGACGCAGAATACCGTCTTTGGACGCTTTGACGCTGATGTGACCGCGCGGTGGCTCAATACCGTTAGTGGCGTTAGAGATCTGAGACGATGTTTCAGACGGCATCAGCGCAGACAGCGTAGAGTTACGCAGACCGTATTCTTTGATGTCTTTACGCAGTGCTTCCCAGTCGAGATGCAGCGGTTCATTACAGATTGCATCCAGATCGCGCTTATAGGTATCGATAGGCAGAATACCCTGCGAATAGGTGGTTTCATTGAACCACGGGCAGGCACCTTGCTCGCGTGCCAGCACATTCGAAGCCTTCAGCAGATAATATTGAATTGCTTCAAACGTTTTGTGCGTCAGGCCGTTGGCGCTGCCGTCGGAGTAACGCACGCCATTTTTCGCCAGATAGTAGGCAAAGTTGATCACACCAATACCCAGCGTACGGCGACCCATCGCACCACGTTCTGCTGCCGTAATCGGGTAATCCTGATAATCCAGCAGGGCATCCAGCGCGCGTACGGCCAGTGTCGCCAGCTCCTCCAGGTCGTCTAAGCTATTGATTGCACCGAGGTTGAAAGCAGACAGCGTACACAGCGCGATTTCACCGTTCTCATCATTTACGTCGTTCAACGGCTTGGTTGGCAACGCGATTTCCAGACACAGGTTGGACTGGCGAACCGGAGCAATCTGAGGATCGAACGGGCTGTGCGTGTTGCAGTGGTCAACGTTTTGAATATAGATACGACCCGTAGAAGCGCGTTCCTGCATCATCAGGGAGAACAGTTCAACCGCTTTGATGCGCTGTTTACGGATGCTGGCATCCTGCTCATATTGCACATACAGGCGCTCGAATTCATCCTGATCCGCGAAGAATGCGCCATACAGTCCTGGTACATCAGACGGGCTGAACAGCGTGATATCTTCACCTTTTACCAGACGCTGATACATCAGTTTGTTCAACTGCACGCCGTAATCGAGGTGACGAACGCGGTTGCCTTCTACGCCACGGTTGTTTTTCAACACCAGCAGGCTTTCCACTTCCAGATGCCACAGCGGATAGAACAGCGTAGCGGCACCGCCGCGTACGCCGCCCTGAGAGCAAGATTTCACCGCTGTCTGGAAGTGTTTATAGAAAGGAATACAGCCGGTGTGGAATGCTTCACCGCCGCGAATCGGGCTGCCGAGCGCACGGATGCGACCCGCGTTGATGCCGATACCCGCACGCTGGGAAACATATTTCACGATCGCGCTGGACGTCGCGTTGATGGAGTCCAGGCTGTCGCCGCATTCGATCAACACGCAGGAGCTGAACTGACGCGTCGGGGTGCGCACGCCTGCCATGATTGGTGTTGGCAGAGAAATTTTGAACGTGGAGATCGCATCATAGAAACGTTTAACGTAATCCAGACGGGTTTCACGCGGGTAGCCGGAGAACAGGCAGGCCGCGACCAAAATGTACAGGAACTGGGCGCTTTCGTAGATATCACCGGTGACGCGGTTTTGTACCAGATATTTCCCTTCCAACTGCTTAACCGCAGCATAGGAGAAATTCATGTCACGCCAGTGATCGATGAAAGCGTCCATCTGGGCGAATTCTTCGGGGGTATAGTCTTCCAGCAGGTGCTTGTCGTATTTGCCGAGTTCCACCATGTTGGTGACGTGGGTCAGTAGGGCTGGTGGCTCAAACTGGCCGTAGGCTTTCTTACGTAGATGGAAGATAGCCAGACGTGCGGCCAGATATTGATAATCCGGGCTTTCGCGGGAGATCAGATCGGCTGCGGCCTTGATGATGGTCTCATGGATATCAGAGGTTCTGATGCTGTCGTAAAACTGGATGTGGGAACGCAGTTCCACCTGAGAAACGGAAACATTGTGTAAACCCTCTGCGGCCCAGGTAATGACGCGGTGGATTTTATCCAAATTGATTTTTTCTTTACTGCCATCGCGTTTGGTAACGAGCAAGCTCTGGTTCATGTTGGGATTTACCTGTTGATGAAAATAAAAAAATATCCCCCGTTTATTCACAGAAATTCATCTGTGACTAACTCTGTGGATAAATACTAGATATGGATATTTTTTGATAAATGGCTACTACATGGTGAGTATTGTAGTGTGGATTCTTTTAAGAACAAGAGTTGATTTTTCGTTAGTTTTGGTGAGGGTCAGAACGCTATTTGTTAAAAACCTCGCCCGATAAGGCCTGTAGCGATGTCAATATTATTCTGGGTTTTGATAAGAAAAAGAAAACCGGAAGACTTTGCTGATTTTGACACCAGAAAGGTAAAGGCGCGCGGCAAAAAACCGCGCAGCATTTAAGAGTATTCTGAATCAGATTTGTTTATCGTGGTAGGTATGCAACATGTAGTTCACGTCCACATTTGGGCCCAGTTTAAAGCGGTCCGTCAGTAGATTGTAGTGCAGCCCGGTGATATGCCTTTCACGCAGGGCGGTGTCATCAACCCAGCGCATCAGTTCTGCCGGGCGAATGAATTTCTTAATATCGTGCGTGCCGCGTGGCACCATTTTTAAAACATACTCAGCACCGATAACGGCCATCATCCATGCTTTCGCATTGCGGTTTATCGTGGAGAAAAACACGTGCCCTCCGGGTTTAACCAACTTCGCGCAGGCCTGCACCACGGATTGCGGATCGGGAACGTGTTCCAGCATTTCCATACAGGTGACGACATCGTAAAGGCCCGGATGTGCGTTTGCATGTGCTTCGACTGTTTCCTGCACGTAATTGACAGTGACGCCGCTTTCCAACGCATGCAGGCGCGCAACCTGCAACGGCTCTGCGCCCATATCTAGCCCGGTGACGTCCGCGCCTTCACGCGCCATGCTCTCGGCCAAAATGCCGCCGCCGCAGCCGACATCCAGCACTTTCTTGCCGAACAACCCTTCGGCGCGCTGCGAAATATAGCCCAGACGCAGCGGGTTAATGCGGTGCAATGGCTTGAACTCGCCTTCTAAATCCCACCAGCGTGACGCGATCGCCTCAAACTTGGCAATTTCCTGATGGTCAACGTTCGGAGTTTGATTTTCTACATTCATGTGTCATCACTGCCTTTCGTTATCTTCTACTGCCGCGAGTATACCCCCTTCGTGTCGCAACGTGCAGCGGTGTCGCTTTTCTCTGCGAGATACTTTTCTCTGGGGATAAATGTCCACTGGGAAAACCGTCTGTTCAGAGCGGAAGGGAGTTTCCCCCGAAACGGCGGTTTGTGATATAATTTTTCACCTTTTGAACAGTTCACCTTATCTGAACGGTTCACTTTTCTGAACACGGGTAGATGCCTAAATAGAGGGATAGCGGCTCCATGAGCGACCTTGCCAGAGAAATCACACCGGTCAACATTGAAGAAGAGCTGAAAAGCTCGTATCTGGATTATGCGATGTCCGTTATTGTCGGGCGTGCATTACCAGATGTTCGTGATGGACTGAAACCGGTACACCGCCGCGTACTGTATGCGATGAGCGTACTGGGTAACGACTGGAACAAACCGTATAAAAAATCCGCCCGTGTCGTCGGGGATGTCATCGGTAAATACCACCCGCACGGCGACTCTGCCGTTTATGAAACCATCGTGCGTATGGCGCAGCCTTTCTCACTGCGCTACATGCTGGTTGATGGTCAGGGTAACTTCGGTTCGATTGACGGCGACTCCGCTGCGGCCATGCGTTATACCGAAATTCGCATGTCGAAAATTGCTCATGAACTGCTGGCCGATCTTGAAAAAGAGACGGTCGATTTTGTGCCGAACTATGACGGCACCGAGCAGATTCCTGACGTCATGCCTACACGTATTCCCAACCTGCTGGTTAACGGTTCTTCCGGTATCGCAGTCGGGATGGCAACGAACATTCCACCGCACAACCTGACAGAAGTTGTGAATGGCTGTCTGGCATATATCGACGATGAAAACATCAGCCTCGAAGGGTTGATGGAGCACATCAAAGGCCCAGACTTCCCGACGGCGGCAATCATCAATGGCCGACGCGGTATTGAAGAAGCCTATCGCACCGGGCGAGGTAAGATTTACATCCGTGCGCGTGCAGAAGTTGAGGCGGATGCGAAAACCGGGCGTGAAACCATTATCGTGCATGAAATTCCGTATCAGGTGAACAAAGCTCGCCTGATCGAGAAAATTGCCGAGCTGGTCAAAGATAAACGTATTGAAGGCATTAGCGCACTGCGTGATGAATCCGATAAAGACGGTATGCGTATCGTTATCGAGATTAAGCGTGATGCCGTGGGCGAAGTGGTTCTGAATAATCTGTACTCCCAGACGCAGCTTCAGACGTCATTCGGCATCAACATGGTGGCACTGCATCAGGGCCAGCCGAAAATCATGCCGCTGAAGGACATTCTGGTTGCGTTTGTGCGCCACCGTCGTGAAGTGGTGACGCGTCGTACCATTTTTGAACTGCGTAAAGCCCGTGACCGCGCCCATATCTTGGAAGGTCTGGCGATTGCGCTGGCGAACATCGATCCGATTATCGAACTGATTCGCCGTGCTGCGTCACCTGCTGAAGCGAAAGCCTCACTGATCGCACAAGCGTGGGAACTGGGTAGCGTTGCCACCATGTTGGAACGTGCTGGCGATGATGCTGCACGTCCAGAGTGGCTGGAGCCAGAGTTCGGTATCCGTGACGGTCGCTACTACCTGACTGAACAGCAGGCTCAGGCGATTCTGGATCTGCGTTTGCAGAAACTGACTGGCATGGAGCACGAAAAGCTGTTGGATGAATATAAAGAGCTGTTGGCGGAGATCGCCGAGCTGCTTTATATCCTCAATAGCCCTGAGCGTCTGATGGAAGTGATCCGCGAAGAGCTGGAAGCGATCAAAACGCAGTACAGCGACGAGCGCCGCACGGAAATTACGGCGAACACCGCCGACATCAATATCGAAGATCTGATTAATCAGGAAGATGTGGTTGTCACGCTGTCTCACCAGGGTTATGTGAAGTATCAGCCGCTGAGCGACTATGAAGCACAGCGTCGCGGTGGCCGCGGCAAGTCTGCCGCACGTATAAAAGAAGAAGATTTTATCGATCGTCTGCTGGTGGCAAACACCCACGATACGATTCTGTGCTTCTCCAGCCGTGGCCGTTTGTATTGGATGAAGGTATATCAATTACCGGAAGCCAGCCGGGGTGCGCGCGGTCGTCCGATCGTCAACCTGCTGCCGCTTGAACCGAATGAGCGTATTACCGCGATTCTGCCGGTACGTGAATACGAAGAAGGCCGCCACATCTTCATGGCAACCGCGAGCGGTACGGTGAAGAAAACGGCGCTGACGGAATTTAGCCGTCCGCGTAGCGCGGGGATCATCGCAGTTAACCTGAATGAAGGCGACGAGCTGATTGGCGTTGACCTGACCGATGGTAATGATGAAGCGATGCTGTTCTCTGCGGAAGGTAAAGTGGTTCGCTTCTCCGAACAGGCGGTGCGTTCCATGGGCCGTACGGCAACGGGCGTCCGTGGTATCAACCTGCAAGGTGAAGATCGCGTCGTATCGCTGATCATCCCTCGCGGTGAAGGCGATATCCTGACCGTCACGCAAAATGGCTTTGGCAAGCGTACTGCCGTGAGCGAGTACCCAACCAAGTCGCGTGCGACGAAAGGGGTTATCTCTATCAAGGTTAGTGAGCGTAACGGTAAAGTGGTGGGTGCGGTTCAGGTTGATGCCGCAGACCAGATCATGATGATCACCGATGCGGGAACGCTGGTGCGTACACGCGTGTCTGAAGTGAGTATTGTGGGTCGTAACACGCAGGGTGTGACGCTGATTCGTACAGCGGAAGACGAACATGTTGTTGGCCTGCAACGTGTTGCTGAACCGGTAGAAGATGAAGAGCTGGATGGCGTAGTAAAAGTTGAAGGCGAAATCGCCGAAGACGATGGTGCTATCGACGACATTGATGGCGATGATGATATCGCTGAAGATGACGAATAAGCCTTTTCCTTAAACGGGAATGAGTCGAGTAAGCCAGCGCGATGCGCTGGCTTTTTTTATCGACACTCGGTAGTGTATCAGCAAACTGGTTCTCCCATTATTCAACGGTATCCACTTGAAATATCTCGCCTCATTCCATACCACATTAAAAGTTTCCCGCTATTTATTTCGGGTTCTGGCGGTCATGCTGTGGGTATTGGGGGCGCTGATATCCATTTTCTATGTGACTAAAGTATTGAATGAAAAAGAGTCAGAGCTGCGGCAGGAATATAACCTCAGCTTTGATCAGTCGCAGGGTTACATCCGACACGCGTCGGATATTGTGCGCGAACTCCAGTATCTGGCGGCAAATCGCCTGGTGCTGGCGAGAGAAAAAGCAGAGCCGCCAATGGAAGACGGCCCCGGCGTCTCTGTTTACGCCCTTGCTCCCGGTGCAACCTGCTCCACGCAATATGGCGGGAATGCTGCACTGCTCTCATTGAGTCATTTTTTTAACGGCTGGCAGGATAATTTCTCTGCCGTCTACGATCTTAATCGAGTGTTTTTTGTCGGCGGCGATCGTCGCTGTATGGTGGATTTTGGCATCCGTAACCAGTCACTCGATCGTGATAACTTGCTTAAAAACGTGCAGGATCGGTTTCAGGATCAGAAGAAGAACCGCACCCAAACTGGCCGCGATGAAACACTCTACTGGATTACTCCTGCGTCTATCCCCGATGTCGGCTATTTATATGCGCTGACCCCGATTTATGTGGATAACAAGCTAGAAGTCATCATGGGGATCGAGCAGACGATTCGTTTGGATGATTTCGTTACCGTGGGTAAATTTCCGATCGGTGCCAGGCTGCTGGATCAATATAATCAGGTTGTTCTACAGTTTTCCGATACTAAAGAGCGCTATGCCTCTTCGGTAGACAGTTATCCCTCCGATCATAACTATTTTGGCTATGTGAACGGTTATGATGAACTCATTCTTAAGAAGTCGCTGCCGCCGACGTCATTTAGTATCGTATATTCACTGCCGTTGAAAGTGCTGCTTTCCTACATCAGCGCATTGATGATCAACATGCTTGTGCTGAATATTCTATGGGCTATTGTGCTATTTGTGTTGGCGCTGGTGTTCGAGAGGAAAATGCTATTGCCTGCGGAAGTGAATGCGTTCCAGTTAGAAGAGAATGAGCAATTCAACCGCAAGATTGTGGCGTCGGCGCCAGTAGGGATTTGTATCCTGCGTATTAATGACGGTACGAATATCCTCAGTAACGAACTAGCGCACAACTATCTCAACTTGCTTACCCACGAGGATAGACTGCGAATTACCCGTATTATTTGCGAGCAGCAGTCCAAGTTTGTGGATGTCATGACCAGCCGCAACCATCACCTGCAAATCAGTTTTGTTCATTCGCGCTATCGTAATGAAAATGTGGCAATTTGTGTGCTGTTGGACGTTAGTGCGCGCGTCAAAATGGAAGAATCACTACAGGAAATGGCAAATGCTGCCGAGCAGGCAAGCCAGTCGAAATCGATGTTCCTTGCTACCGTCAGCCATGAATTGCGTACGCCGCTTTACGGGATTATTGGGAACCTTGACCTGCTACAAACCAAATCGTTGCCGAAGGACGCCAACCGTCTGGTTGTAGCGATGAACAACTCCTCTTCGCTGTTGCTGAAAATTATCAGCGATATTCTCGATTTTTCCAAGATTGAGTCGGAGCAGTTGAAGATAGAGCCGTGTGAATTTGCTCCGCATGAGGTCATTAGCCACATCACCAGTAACTATCTCCCGCTGGTAGTCAAAAAACGCCTGATGCTCTACTGCTTTATCGATCCTAATGTTCCTGTCAGCCTGTTTGGCGATCCCGTGCGTTTGCAGCAAGTGTTGTCTAACCTGCTGAGCAACGCCATCAAGTTTACGGACACGGGCTGCATCATTTTTGAAGTCGGCTGCCGCGATGGTTATCTGGAATTTGTGGTGCGCGATACCGGTGTGGGCATTCAACCGCGCGAAGCGGTGAAGCTGTTTGATCCGTTCTTCCAAGCTGGGAGCGGCGTGCAGCGTCATTTCCAGGGCACAGGCTTAGGGCTGGCTATTTGTGAAAAGCTGGTCAATCTGATGGATGGCGACATTACCATTGAATCTGAACCTGGGCTGGGTAGTCTGTTTGGCGTCAGGATTCCGTTGTATAAAGCGCACTATGCTCCCGTAGCGATCAATGCCAGTCTGCAAGGGAAAACATGCTGGTTGAGGGTACGCAATGCTAGGCTGGAGGTGTATCTACTGACGCTGT
The DNA here is from genome assembly GCF_004137795.1 of Pectobacterium zantedeschiae. GTDB lineage: Bacteria > Pseudomonadota > Gammaproteobacteria > Enterobacterales > Enterobacteriaceae > Pectobacterium > Pectobacterium zantedeschiae. The sequence goes on along the minus strand of NZ_NWTM01000001.1, from coordinate 2,245,064 downwards.
TGCAGGATCAAGGCGTGCAGGCTGTGCGTTACCAGAATCAAACAGTATCACCTGATGATGTGATGATTAGTGATTATACATCGATAGACGACATTACTGTTCGGGCGCATATCGTGATGAGTGGCGCGCATAACGGACCTGCGCAGAAAGTGAGTGAAGGGCACTGGGTGCAAGGGACATCAACCCCTCAACACTTGCCTGACTTGCTGGAGAAAATTTATCGTTCAGAAAGTGAAGACAGGGCTCGCACTGAGATTTCACCGCCGCTGACTAACTATGTGCGTGAAGAGAATGGCGACATCATGATTCTGGTCGTTGACGATCATCCGATCAACCGTCGACTGCTAGCCGATCAGCTCGGTTCTCTGGGCTATCAGGCAATGACGGCGAATGACGGCGTCGATGGGCTGAGCGTATTGAGTAAAAACCACATTGATATCGTGCTGACGGACGTCAATATGCCGAATATGGATGGTTATTTGTTTACACAGCGTATGCGTGAGCAAGGGTTACGCTTCCCGGTTATCGGTGTCACGGCAAATGCGTTGGCAGAAGAACGAGATCGTTGTCTTGGGGCAGGGATGGATAACTGTTTGTCAAAACCGGTTACGCTGGATACGTTACAGCAGGCGCTGGCGTATTACAGTAACGTGGTGCGTCAGGCGAGAACATCTGGGGAATAACCTGCACCAGCGGTTGCCGGTGCAGGAAAGGAAAGGTTTAGTCTACCTGTGTCGCGCCGCCATTGACGGATGACAGGTAGTTCAGCAGAGCGATATCGTTCTCGACGCCCAGCTTGGTCATGGCTGATTTTTTCTGACTACTGATCGTTTTGATACTGCGATTCAGTTTTTTGGCAATTTCGGTAACCAAAAAACCTTCTGCAAACAAACGTAGCACTTCACTTTCTTTCGGGGACAGGCGTTTATCGCCGTAACCGCTGGCGCTGATTTTTTCCAGTACTTTGGATACGCTATCCGGCGTGAATTTCTTCCCTTTCTGTAGGGCTGCCAGCGCTTTGGGTAGGTCGGTCGGCGCGCCCTGTTTCAGCACGATGCCTTCGATATCCAGATCCAACACCGCGCTCAGAATCGCCGGATTATTGTTCATGGTAAGAACAATAATAGAGAGGTGAGGAAAATGGCGCTTAATGTATTTTATGAGGGTGATGCCATCGCCGTATTTATCGCCAGGCATGGATAAGTCGGTGATTAAAACGTTAGCGTCCAGCTTAGGCAGGTTGTTGATCAGCGCTGTTGAGTCTTCAAATTCGCCAACCACATTGACCCATTCAATCTGCTCAAGCGATTTTTTGATGCCAAAAAGGACAATAGGATGGTCGTCGGCAATAATTACGTTTAGGTTACTCATCGTTTTGGTTACTCATCTTGTTGGCTACCTTGCTGCCCTTTAGGTTCTATTGGGGATAGTAATGCACTGACAAAACGCTCAATTTTATGAAGGTTAGCCTCGATTTGTACACTATCGTGCGCGGTAATATGCTGTTCAAGCTGTTCACACAACTGTTTGCCAGGATGCAGATTCAGCATGGCAAACACGCCTTTCAGCCGGTGTGCCGTCTGCGAAAGTGACGGAAAGTCGCCTGCTTCCGCTTCAGTATACAGCCTCTTTAAATCATCCGGTACTGTCTCCACGAACAGCGAATAATAGTCGCTTGACGCCAATTGAGCGGCGTAAAATTCGACATCGTTCGGTTCTCCCTCTTGGATCGCATCGGGTGGTGTTTCCAGTTGCAGCTCAATCAGCTTAAGCAATGCCTCCAGCAGGAGGTGGCTGATATTATAGTTCACCCGCAAGCGGCGCGGGCCCAAAGGCGTTACTGTGTCATCGTCATGGCTCAACAGTAGCGTATAGTCTGCTTTTTTCTCCGGGTCATCAGTAATACAGATATCGGCTTCCTGATTAATCTGGCGCTCATCGCTGACCAGATAATTAGCGCCCCAGCCCGTCAGCATATTGCCAACAATATGCTGCACTTCATCGGATGTCACATCCAGCAGAACACTAATACCATCAAGCAGTTTTTCTTCCTCAACGGGAAGCGTTTCTGGTTCCAGTTTCAGCGTCAGAATATAGTGCGTGCCTAGCCCGGACTTACTGTTGATGGTTAATGCGCCGCCGAGTTTATTACAGAGTTGATTGCACAAAAATAAGGTCAATCCTGAATTTTGTCCGAAATGATCGGAAGCGGCAGGATGCAGGAAAGGATGTCGAATATTTTCCTGCTCTTTGCCTGAAACCTTCGTCCCTGTATCGCTGACCTGAATAATCAACGTGTCCGACTCATTATTTTTTCTATCAATCGACACCGTGATTTTGCCGTAATCCGTGTTAGTCACCGAATAATTTAGCAACAGCGCCAGCGTCTTTTTCAACAGTCCGGCATCACCTATGTAAGTTTGATTACTATCCAAATTGTAATGATGGAACAGTGTCAGCCCTTTTTGTTTCAATCTTGGCAACAGCTCAAGAAGAACACTATCGATAAGAGCCAGCGGTGAAAAACTGTCATTGACCACGCTCCATTCCTGCGCTTCCAACTTTTCATGCAAAGCGATATTTTCCAGCAGTTCGATAGCACAGCGAGTATCCGCCGTTAGTTGATCCAGCGTTGGTGTTTGTACGGTTGCCGTATCGCTCTGGCGTATCGCATGAATGTGCTGTTGTAGTGAAATCAGCGGCTGTTTAAATTCGCTGAGCAGGTTTTGGAATAAACGTTTTCTGGCATGAATATTCTTTTCGTATTCACGCTGGGCTAGCAGCAATTTCCGCTGTACCAGAATCTCTTTATCCTGTTCACGCAGCAGAAATAGGCAATAATCTGGCGAATATTGGCTACGGATTTGGCGTATTTCGTACATCTCATTATTAATGGTGACCTGAATGACGCCCTGATGTTCATCCGCCATATTGGTGATTTTTTGCAGGCTCAGGTGTGGAAGAAGATGCTCCGCACGCTCATTTTGTATGATCACTCTGTTGCTGCTGAAATCATAAACCAGCACGCCCATCGGGATCCGGCCGGTTGTTTCGCGGTAAATATCCAGTTTCTTTTCCAACTGATGAGATAAATCCTCTCCAGGATTCGCATACTTTCGACGGAAAAGATAAAAACCAGCAATGGATAAACTCAGCAAAACCAGATTCAGCAGCAGAAGCCACACGTTATTACGCACTGAATCAATAATCAGCGCTTTTACGGGCATCTGAAAAACGATTTTTATCGGCGCATTGACGAGCGTAGCGGAGATTTCAAGGTTCGAACCATGAAACTGCACGTCGGCCACACCTTCGCCCGTATTACTGCTATCCATATTGCTGGCCGCTGGCGTATCCGGCTTCAGCATAAGGTATTCACGCGAGATCGTGTCTGGGATTAAGTCGTTGATCGGCAGATCGAACGCAAGAATTGTCGCCAGATGACCCGGCTGATTGAATGTGGTACGCAGCGTAAAATAGTAGTCGTTATAGAAGCGTAATTTACGCAGTGGGGAAAAACTTTCGCGTTCGTCTAACACATTCGCCTGTTGCAGCATTTCCGTCCGACGAGCCTCGGCGATGACCGTAATATAATTGCCGCGGAACTGCGAGGAGATATCTTTCAGCGTCTGTGTAGAAATCATCGTCAGGCTGTTATCGATGCCATTCAGATAATACATGGAGTAGACGTTATTTTCTGCTCCCCAGAGAATATCGAGGTAACGTGATATACGGCGAACCGACGTCAGTGTGCCTTTATCGTGTTGCCCAAAAATCAGAGCATCCGTTTTCTGACCGTTTTTTTCTACGTAGAAAACGTTGGGCATCAGATTAATCGCGGTGATATTGGTGTCGCTAGCGGACGGTTCGCTGTTCAGACTGCCGTAAATTTGGTACGTGAAGAAACGGTAGGTATCGATACGTTTCTGTATGCCTTGGGCAATGGTTGTCAGCGAATGTTTTTTATCCGCCAGCAAATCGTTGATGTAGCTATAGCCGAATGTTCCGGTAATCAGCAGCGATAACACTGTAAGGAGGGAAAAATAACGCAGGATCATGGCTGGCATCAATTAACGCTCCTGATTAGCGGATAACGGCACGCGCACTAGCGCTGACGATCAGCAATAGCAGTGCGACAAACCCGAATGCGGTGGCTAAATTGCTGAATTGTGCAATAAAACCGAGAATAGTCGGGCCGATCAGAATACCCGCATAGCCTACTGTTGTAATAGACGCGATGGCTAGATTTGGCGGCATGACCTTTTGATTTCCTGCTGCGCTGAAAAGGATTGGTACCACATTGGATGCGCCGATACCGACCATAACGAAACCAATAATGGCGGTAACGGCATTATCAATACTGATCGTTAACATCAGACCGAGTGCGGCACAGAGGCTGCCACCGGTAAGAATCGCGTAGCGTCCGAGCGCATTAACGATACGATCGCCATTCAGTCTGCCCAGTGTCATTGCCACGGAAAACGCGGCATAGCCCATGCCTGCCTGCGCGCCGCTCAGGTTGCGTTCAACCGTTAAAAAGAGGGCGCTCCAGTCCAGTATGGAGCCTTCGGCTAAGAACATAATGAAGCACAGTGAACCAATGAACATCACCCAGCCACGTGGAATAACAAACAGTGGGCCGCTGTCATCTTGATTCGTGGTGCGCAGCAGGTGCTTGTGCGCCGTTGCCATGAATATCAACATGAGTGCGACAATAGTCAGAATGGCCAGTAGTGGTGACAGACCAAACCACAGTAGGGCGCTGACGCCACCTGCGCCGACAATCCCCCCCACGCTAAAGAAACCATGAAAACCAGACATCATGGCTCGACCACTCGCACGTTCCACGATGACAGCCTGAATATTCATCGCGACATCGATCATACCGATGGAGGCGCCGAAAAAGATCAGTGTTATCGCCATCAGCGGCAGAGTTTCTGCCTGCGTCAGTGCGGGCAATACCAGGCAAAGCAGTGCACTTGCCAGCAAAATAACGCTGCGACATCCCAGCTTACTGGTAAGGAAACCGGTGAGCGGCATTGCCAGTAGTGAGCCAATACCGAGAGAAAGCAGCAACATCCCCAGAGAGGCATCACTGATAGCCAGCCGCGTTTTGACAAATGGCACCAGTGGTGCCCAGGAAGCCATGGCAAACCCTGCAACAAAGAAAACGATGCGTGTAGCTGCCTGCGCTTTTTTGCCTGGCAGATGCCGATTAATGCATAACGGGTTGGAATTCAGAGTCGTACTCATCCTGAATGAGGCTATCCGGTCGACGTAACAAGGGCCTATTTTTACCATAATTAGCGGTCTGAATGGAAAGAATCCTGACGTGCGGTTTTACGGGGGAGAGAAGAGTGGGGGGCTTTAGGCCACGGAGCAGACAAAAAAATGCCGATTAGATAATCGGCAAAAGAAATCGAACAATTGAAGCAATAATGATGATGGAATAGGATTTTAGTGCGATGTGCGCGCTTCGTTTTGCCGTTTGATGCGATTTCAGTCCATGCTCACCGTTCTGGTCATGCAGATAATCCTCTGTGGGTAAAAAATTTCCGGGAGAAATTTTTAACGTTGCGCTAGCAACGGTCCGTAAGGGGGGCGGCCAGGGATGGCACGTCATAAAAAATTTCCGGGAGAAATTTTTAACGTTGCATCAGCAACGGCCCGTAAGGGTGACGGCCAGGGATGGCACGTCATAAAAAATGCGATGAGGCGTACTCTACTAAAGGTAACCCTTTGGGGTTGTGTAACCTCTCACCCACGACGTGTTTTTTTCCCGTATAATCCCCTACTTTGTGTTAGGTCTCCGGGGTGACGGTGAAACAACTTTCCGACTTGTTGCGACATTTGCAGCAGGATTTGCGCGAGCCACAGCCTGAACGCGCAGGTTTCAGACAAATAACGCGTTCATTAACTCTTAGCGACACGTCCGAACTACTGCCGTGGCTGGCGATCCAGCCAGTGTATCCTCAGTTCTATTGGCAGCACCGTCAGGATCGTGAAGAAGCTGCCGTTTGCGGCAAGGTGTGTGGGTTTCATCATCTTCAGGATGCAGAGGCATTCCTCGTTCAGCAGCAGTGCGATCCCGATGTGCGTATCTGGGGATTGAACGCGTTTAACCAGATAAAAGAAGGCAGTACCTCATCACCTGGCTATCTGTTTTTGCCTCGGGCAGAACTACGGCGTCAGGATGATACGCTCAGCCTGAGTATTAACCTGTTCAGTGAGACGTCATTGCAGCAGGATGCCGATGAAGCCTCGGCGTTTATTAACCTGCTTCTGCCTCCCGCATCACAGCCTATTTTGCATGCGGAAGTGCAGTCCGTTGGGCATCAGCCGGAGCATCAGGGGTGGATTAATTTGCTCCAGCGGGCGCTGCATGACATCAAAACAGGGCTAATGGAAAAGGTCGTTCTGGCGCGGGCTACCACGCTAACGCTCTCACAGCCGTTACAGGCCACTACCTTTATGGCCGCCAGTCGAGCGGCAAATCACCACTGTTTCCATTTCATGCTGGCGCACGATGCGCGTCATGCATTTCTCGGCTCTAGCCCGGAGCGGCTTTATCGTCGGCGGGGAAGCGAACTGGAAACGGAAGCGCTGGCGGGAACGGTGGCAAGCGATCGCGATGCGCTCAAAGCCGCTGAGCTGGCCGATTGGTTGATGAAAGATACCAAGAATCAGTGCGAGAACATGCTGGTGGTGGATGATATTTGCCAGCGGTTACAGCAGTCTGCGCTGTCGCTGGATGTGATGCCGCCAGAAATTGTGCGTCTGCGCAAGGTGCAGCATCTGCGCCGTACCATTCATGCGACGCTGCGTTCCGCGTCTGATAGCGCATGCCTGAACGCATTGCAGCCTACGGCGGCTGTAGCGGGTTTACCGCGGCAAGAAGCGCGCCGTTTTATTGCCGCTCATGAACCGTTTGAGCGTGGCTGGTATGCGGGTTCTGCGGGTTACCTTTCGCGCCATCAGTCCGAATTCAGCGTGGCGCTACGTTCGGCCGAAGTACGGGATCATGTTTTGACGCTCTATGCCGGTGCTGGAATTGTGGCAGGTTCTGATCCAGAACAAGAATGGCAAGAGTTGGAGAACAAAGCCGCTGGGCTGAGATCCCTGCTAGACGGTGATATGTCATAGTTTTGTTTTATGATTGTTGTGTCAGGTACTGGTTTATATCAAAGTCAGCGTGGTAAAAAAAAATATAATAAGGCTGATCGTGATAGTCGTTGAAGGGCAACCAGGCCACCAACAGTTTGATCATTATTATTTGCTATACCCTAAATAATTAGAGTTGCAGGCGGTGAGCGCACGACTCTCAGGAGCTTACATCAGTAAGTGACTGGGGCGAGTAAGAGAAGCCAGCGTATATGCAGCTTGAGGTATGACGGGAATAACCTGCAACCTGAGTTGTTGAGTAAATCATGTCAACAAGTGTATTTAATCGCCGCTGGGCTACATTACTGCTGGAATCGCTGACCCGTCACGGCGTCCGGCATATCTGCATTGCGCCTGGTTCTCGTTCCACCCCGCTGACGCTGTCCGCGGCGGATAATCATGCGCTGATTTGCCACACGCATTTCGACGAACGAGGGCTCGGGCATCTTGCTCTGGGGTTGGCAAAAGCCTCGCGTGAGCCTGTTGCGATTATCGTAACCTCCGGTACGGCTGCCGCGAATCTCTATCCCGCAATCATTGAAGCAGGGCTGACCGGCGAACGGCTGGTGGTTCTGACGGCTGACCGCCCGCCGGAGTTAATTGACTGCGGTGCGAATCAGGCGATTCGTCAGCATGCACTGTATGCGTCACACCCTACGCTGGCGCTGGATTTGCCGCGTCCTACGCCCGATATTCCGGCTAGTTGGCTGGTTTCCTCTGTGGATAGTGCAATGGCGCGGCTTACACACGGCGCGTTGCACATCAACTGTCCTTTTGCTGAACCGCTGTACGGTGCTGATGATGGCACGGCCTATCAGGACTGGTTGATGACGCTTGGCGACTGGTGGAACAGCCGTGAACCCTGGCTGCGTGAAATGCGCCAGAGTGCGCTGGCGGTACAGCCGGACTGGCCACAGTGGCGGCAGAAGCGCGGCGTCGTCCTCGCTGGCCGCGTTAGCCCTGAACAAGGCACGCATCTTGCGGCGTGGGCGAATGAGCTGGGCTGGCCGCTGATTGGTGATGTTCTGTCGCAAAGTGGGCAGCCTTTGCCCTGTGCCGATATTTGGCTGGCACACCCTGAAGCAGCAGATCTTTTACGGCAGGCGGACATCGTCCTACAGTTCGGCGGAAGCCTGACTGGCAAACGTCTGCTGCAATGGCAGGAACAATGTCAGCCGCAAGAGTTCTGGTTAATTGATGATTTACCAGGACGGTTGGATCCCGCTCACCATCGCGGGCGTCGTCTGGTCGCGGACGTTGGCGAATGGCTGTCTGCGCATCCGGCAGACAAACAGACGCCGTGGGCGGATTTACTGGTGGATATTGCCGACAAAACGCAGCGGCAGGTTGACGCGCATCTGGCTTCCCGCTTTGGTGAAGCGCAACTGGCGCAGCGGATACCGGCGCTTTTGCCGCCTGATGGGCAGTTATTTATTGGCAACAGTCTCGTGGTACGTCTGATAGACGCACTGGCGCAGCTCCCGCAAGGGTATCCTGTGTATGGTAATCGAGGCGCCAGCGGTATTGATGGCCTGATTTCCACACTGGCAGGTGTTCAGCGTGCCACGGCGAAAGCGACGCTGGGCATTGTCGGCGATCTCTCTGCATTATACGATTTGAATGCGTTGGCGCTATTGCGTCAGTCCCCTGCGCCACTGGTGTTGATCGTGGTGAACAATAACGGTGGCCAGATATTTTCCCTGCTGCCGACGCCTGCTGCACAGCGTGAAGCATTTTATTGCATGCCGCAAAATGTGGAATTTGGACATGCCGCTGCGATGTTTGGCCTGAATTACGTGCGTGCCGAAAGCTGGGAACAACTGGCGGATACCGTGTCGGATTGCTGGATTCAAGGGGGCGTCACGCTGCTTGAAGTTATCGTTGAACCAAAGGATGGCGCGGAAACGCTTAATGAACTAGTCGCGCAGGTAGCGACGTGGGCTCACTAGGTTTTCAGGGGCTAGCCTGCCGAAAAGCGGCATATGGTGCGGTTGCTCCGATGCAGCCGTGGCTGGTGTGTCTGCATGGTTTATTAGGCAGCGGTGAGGATTGGCAGCCTGTCCTGCCGTTTTTTCGTGATTGGCCCGTGCTGCTGGTGGATTTACCCGGACACGGTGCGTCACAAGCCGTTGCTACAGCAGATTTTGCCGATGTAAGTCGCCAGCTAACCGCTACGCTGCTGGCGCAGGGCATTGAGCGTTATTGGCTGTTGGGCTATTCGCTCGGCGGGCGCATTGCGATGTACCAAGCCTGCGAGGGAAATCATGACGGCATGCTGGGGTTGCTGGTCGAAGGCGGACACCCCGGTCTGGCAACGTCCGAACAGCGTACGGAGCGTATCCACCATGATGCACGCTGGGCGCTGCGCTTTCGTCAGGAACCGCTGCCAGAGGTCTTGCTGGACTGGTATCAGCAGGCAGTTTTTGCCGATGTTGACTCCGTACAGCGTGAGCAACTGGTCACGCGCCGCAGCAATAATCAGGGTACATCCGTTGCGGCGATGCTGGAAGCAACCTCTCTGGGGCGGCAGCCTTTTTTGGCGGAGCGACTCCAACACCTGTCGATACCTTTTGTTTACTTATGTGGTGCCAGCGATGTGAAATTTCAGACGCTGGCGGCGCAATACGGCCTGCCGTTACTGAGCGTAGCTCGGGCAGGTCATAATGCACATCAGGCGAACCCCGCGGCCTATGCTGAGCAGGTTCGCTCTTTTCTTTTGCACCCCGTTAAGGATTGATAACTATGCTTTATCCGAGTGAAGAACTGCTTTACGCACCGATTGAATGGCACGATTGCAGCGGCGACTTCGCCGATATCCTCTACCATAAATCCGTCGATGGTATTGCCAAAATCACGATTAACCGTCCTCAGGTACGTAATGCGTTCCGTCCGCAGACGGTAAAAGAGATGATTCAGGCGCTCGATAATGCCCGTCATGACGATGGTATCGGGACGATCATCCTGACTGGCGCTGGCGACAAAGCATTCTGCTCCGGTGGCGATCAAAAAGTACGCGGTGACTACGGCGGTTATCAGGATGACAGCGGCGTGCATCATCTGAACGTGCTGGATTTCCAGCGCCAGATCCGCACCTGCCCGAAACCGGTTGTCGCGATGGTCGCAGGGTATTCTATCGGCGGTGGACACGTTCTGCACATGATGTGTGATCTGACGATTGCCGCAGAGAATGCCATCTTCGGTCAGACTGGCCCACGTGTCGGTTCCTTTGACGGCGGCTGGGGTGCTTCTTATATGGCACGCATCGTTGGTCAGAAGAAAGCGCGTGAAATCTGGTTCCTGTGCCGCCAGTACGACGCTGCGCAAGCGCTGGATATGGGGCTGGTGAACACTGTCGTACCGTTGGCTGAGCTGGAAAAAGAAACCGTACGCTGGTGCCGTGAAATGTTGCAAAACAGCCCGATGGCGCTGCGCTGCCTGAAAGCTGCGCTGAACGCAGACTGCGATGGTCAGGCAGGTTTGCAGGAGCTGGCGGGCAATGCCACCATGCTATTCTACATGACGGACGAGGGGCAGGAAGGTCGTAACGCGTTCAATGAAAAACGCCAGCCTGACTTCAGCAAATTCAAACGGAATCCGTAATGCGGCAGGTCACTCTCTATCGTTACAGCGTGCCGATGGAAGCCGGGGTGGTGCTGCGCAATCAGCGTCTGAAAACCCGCGATGGCCTTATCGTTCGCCTGCAAGAAGGCGAACGGTTGGGCTGGGGCGAGATTGCGCCGCTGCCGGAGTTCAGTGTAGAAACGCTGGCAGAGGCACAGTCAGCCGCGCTTGAGCAACTGGCTGCGTGGGCGGCAGGATCTGCATTTTCTGACGTTCTTCCACCGTCCGTGGCCTTCGGTTTGAGCTGTGCGCAGGCCGAACTGGATCAGCGCCTGCCGCAGGCGGCGGACTATCGCAAAGCGCCATTGTGCAATGGCGATCCTGATGAGCTGTTCGAAATGCTACAGGCGATGCCAGGCGAGAAAGTGGCAAAGATTAAAGTCGGCCTCTACGAGGCGGTTCGTGATGGCATGATCGTTAACGTACTGCTGGAAGCCTTGCCGGATCTGAAACTCCGTCTGGATGCCAACCGCAGTTGGACGCGAGCTAAAGCGGACGGCTTTGCCCGCTATGTCGCCCCGTCGTTACGTTCACGCATTGCCTTTCTTGAAGAACCTTGCAAAACCCGTAATGAATCTCGTGAGTTTGCGCGGGAAACCGGCATCAATATTGCCTGGGACGAAAGTGTGCGTGAGGCGGATTTTCGGGTAGAAGCCGAGCCGGGCGTGAGCGCGATTGTGATCAAACCGACGCTGGTCGGTGGTCTCGCTCGCTGTCAGCAACTGGTGCAGGAAACGCATCAGGCGGGGTTAACGGCGGTGATCAGCTCCAGTATTGAATCTAGTCTGGGGTTAACGCAGTTGGCGCGGGTGGCGCATTGGTTAACGCCGGATACGATCCCTGGGTTGGACACGTTAGATCTGATGCAGGCACAGGTGATTCAACGCTGGCCGGATAGCACGCTGCCGCTTCTGGCTGCCGAGCAACTGGATGTGGTATGGCTATCCTGACTGACTGGCCGTGGCGACACTGGGCTAACCATACGCCCCGGTCTGTCGCGTTGATTGAAGATGAAACCCGCTGGAGCTGGCAGGCTCTCGCTCGGCGGGTAGATCATCTGGCAGAGTATTTTATACAGCAGGGCGTGACTGCTGAAAGCACGATAGCGCTACGCGGTAAAAATAGCGTACAGATGTTGTGTAGTTATCTGGCGCTGTTGCAGTGCGGTGCGCGGGCGCTACCGCTGAATCCACAGCTACCCGATACGTTAACCGATGTGCTGCTGCCTGCGCTGAATGTGGCATATGGCCTGTGCCTGAATGATAAGCCTTGGCCGGATGCGATACGTTCGCTTTCTTTACCATCAGCCTGTTCGTTATCGGGTGATACCGAAGAAACCGGCTGCACTAATAGATTACGCTGGCAGGCCGATAGGTTGGCGACGCTGACGCTGACATCCGGCTCCAGCGGGATGCCAAAGGCGGTGGTGCATACGTTCGCCGCTCACCTTTCCAGCGCGGAAGGTGTGGTTCAGATGATGGCATTTTCCGCCAATGATAGTTGGCTGTTGTCACTTCCGCTCTTTCACGTTTCCGGGCAGGGCATCGTCTGGCGCTGGCTTGCTACCGGGGCGACGGTTGTTGTCCGTGCGCATCAGCCGTTGGAGAATGCGTTGCGCGATTGCACTCATGCCTCTCTGGTACCGACTCAGCTATGGCGACTGCTGTCAGAGAAGGCCTTTCCTCAAGCATTGAAAGCCGTGTTGCTCGGCGGGGCGACGATTCCGCAGACGCTGACGCAACAGGCAGAAGCTCGAGGTGTCAGTTGCTGGTGTGGCTATGGTCTGACGGAACTGGCGTCTACGGTTTGCGCTAAACGTGCTGATGGACGCTCGGGCGTCGGCATACCGCTGCAAGGACGAGAAATCCGGCTTATGGACGATGAGATTCTGCTGCGTGGCAGTACGTTGGCCGTTGGCTATTGGCGTGACGGAAAACTGATTCCACTGGTCGATGATGATGGCTGGTTCCATACGCGGGATCGCGGGCTATTTGCCGGGGATGAGTGGCATATTCTGGGGCGTTTAGATAATCAGTTTTTCAGCGGCGGAGAAGGGGTTCAGCCGGAGAATATCGAAGCTGTGCTGTTGACGCATCCCGATGTTCAGCAGGCATGTATTGTGCCCGTTGAGGATGTGGAGTTCGGCCACCGCCCTGTTGCGGTATTGGAAGTGGCACAAACGACGACGCTTGATGCGGTTCGCGATTGGTTACAGCCGCAACTTGCCGGATTTCAGCGCCCGGTCGCATATTATGTGCTGCCAGTTGAACTGAAAAATGGTGGGATTAAGCTTTCTCGCCAACAGGTAAAAAACTGGGTCAATGCCACGTATCCCCAACCTAAAAGGTAGGGGGCGCTCGACGGCATATTATTTCTCTGGAACGTGAGGGCTTGAACCTACCTTGCCCTTCCGATGACTGGTGCTGGTTTCGCGATCAAACTGGGCCAGTTTTTCCAAAAACCACATGTCCTGAAACTGTATCGGACTGCGCCTCTCGGCATTCACCGAATGATGATCGACTCTTGCTGTTGTGTTTTGCCCTACGGCTAATTTTCCTTCTCTCATGATCGCTTCCTTCTGCCTGTTTACCCATCATCCATGGTGAATACTATTGCCCACTTTGTGTTTTAGGGGCAAATAGGCGGTGCTTATCGTTGCTATTGTCAGCAATTTTCAATCAGCATTTTTATGATTATTAACAGAATAAATCACTGTTCAGGGCAATTTCATGCTGGAGTGGGGGGACGTTTCGGGTAGAATCGGCAACGATAACATCTTTACACGCGCGTTTAACGACGGTTTTAAGGATATTGAAAATGAAAAAGTTTGTGATTGCCTGTGCGGGAAGCCTGTTGCTAGCAAGCGCTTCTGTACATGCCATTAGCCTTTCTGGGGAAGCAGGTCGTGATTACGCTGGTGCCAGTGCGGGCTTCGGTCTGGGCATTCCTGGGCTTGCGGGCAGTGTGAGCTATGCTCACGGCGACAACAACAATGATGTCTACGGTTTCGGCCTGGGATATACCATTCCTGTTGGCCCACTCAAGCTGACTCTGGGTGGCAAAGCGCTGTATTTGAACCAGGATCACGGCGATGATGGTTATGGCGTTGCTCTGGGCGGTGGCGTGCAGTGGCCGCTGAGCCGTCAGTTCTCGCTGTATGGCGAAGGCTACTATTCACCAGATGCTTTCTCCAGCCATGTTGACCACTATGTTGAAGGGAAAGCAGGCGTGCGCTGGCAGGTCTTTGCGCCGCTGAGCGTTGATGTCGGCTACCGTTACATCAATATGGCGCGTGAGAATGGCCCAGATAATAAGTTGGCTGATTCTGCCTATGTTGGCGTTGGTCTGAGCTTCTAAATACCCATTATATTTCAAGCGGCAGGTGTGTTGGCCTTTTTGCCATATCAGGTATCGCTGTTTGAAAGAAAAAAGAGCGTGAATGCTGAGTTCACGCTCTTTTTTTATGACGGACATCCTTGTCCGCCACCCTTCGGGCCGTCGCTACGCAACGTTAAAAAACGCTCCCAGCGTTTTTTATGTCTAGGAGGGCCGAAAAGATTAGCTGATTGACGGCAGCCAGCCTGCCACCATCGCCAACTGGATCAGGATGATGCTTACGCCGCTGGCGAAGACCAGACCCAGAACTGGCACACCGCCGCGAGTTGTATGTATTTCAGGATGCTTTTTGCGCACCTGCCAACTCAGCAGGACGGGAATGAGTAACGCCAGCACGGCCAGTGCGATAGCTGCATAGCCCAGCGCCATCACAAACCCTTGCGGATAAAATAGCGCAAATACCAGCGGTGGAATAAAGGTCAGTAAACCCGTCTGCGCACGCCCCGTGACGCTATTTTTACGCTTAAACAGATCGGCTAAATAATCGAATAATCCGAGCGCTACGCCGAGGAAAGAGGTCGCCAGTGCCAGATCGGCAAACAGGTGAACGGCCAGTTCAACGTGTGGCGAGGCAACGAGTGTACGAATCGCCTGCATCAGCCCATTCAATCCCGCCTGATCGGCCAAAATGGCATTGAATGTCGAAGAGCTCAGACTGCCTAACATCGCGAGCTGCCAGAAAATATAGGCAATCAGCGGTATCACGCTGCCGATAAGAAATATCCGGCGCAGCTTACGGCTGTCACCGCCCATGTAGTGCACGATACTGGGGATGCTGCCATGAAAACCGAATGAAGTCAGAATAACGGGTAATGCTGAGAGCGTCAGGCCCTGTTGCAGCGGCAGCGTTAAGAGATTGACGCGCTGAATGTGCGGAACCATGACGGCCAGCATAATGACGAGCATCAGCACTTTGCCGCTAAACAAGATGCGGTTGAATAAATCGACTGAAGATGTCCCGATGCAAACGACGCCACCAGCAACCAGCGTGAAGAGTAAAATGCCTGCGGATAGTGGAAGTGAGTAGCCACTCCACTGGCTGATGCTGCTGGAGAGTAGCTCGCCTGCGCCGCTGATATAGGCTGCCGTTAGCGCATACATCAGAAATAGCATACTAAAACCGGTAATCCATTGCCCCCAGCGGCCGAGGTAAATTTTTGCCAATGTGCCTAACCCGGTGTGCGACGGCTGATGTTGATACACTTCAACCAGCAACAAGGCGCTGTAACACATCAGCGCCCACAGACCGATCAATATCATCAATGTGGTACCGAACCCGACGCCAGCCGTTGCCAACGGCATCGCCAACATTCCTGCTCCAATTGTGGTACCAGCAACGATAAAAATACTGCCAAGAGTACGATTTTTCACCTATTCCTCTATATATAGCGTGGTTATACTCCAAATAATTCGAGTTTCATGACAAAACGTACTCGTTTTGAACAACGCTTCGCGTTGGCCCGCTAGGGCGATGCTCAGCAATGTGCATCGTAACGCGGCAAGAGAAGGTCAAATTCGTCGGGAACGAATTTGACCAGCCAACGGCTGGCCTCTAGTGAGAGACAGGATGTCTCTCATTTCATCCCGATGAGCTTACTCAGGTAAGCGATTCGGGTGAGTGAACGCAGCCAACGCACATGCAACTTGAAGTATTACGGGTATATCCAGATATTTTTGGCAGCAGGGTAGAGTATTCAGTGATTTCTGTCAAAAGGCCGTTACGAGACGTGTAACCTTATATTTACACTGGAGCGAGGTACGTCTGCGTGGCGCATTACCGGACAGGCTGAAAGAAATATTGTGTTTGTTCATCTGACTTTCTAAAGTGGTTTCAGAATCATCATCAGGAGTGAAAAATGCTTAGGGTTGAGATGTTATGTACCGGCGATGAAGTGCTGCACGGCCAGATTGTTGACACCAATGCAGCCTGGCTGGCGGATTATCTGTTTCAGCAGGGACTACCGATGACCAGCCGGATGACGGTGGGTGACGATCTCGATGCGCTAGTGACGGCGATAACGCAGCGTAGCCAGATAGCCGATATCCTGATTGTGAACGGCGGTTTGGGGCCGACCAGCGACGATCTTAGCGCGTTGGCGGCGGCTACCGCAGCAGGAGAAGGGCTGGTTGAGCACGCCGAATGGCTGGCGCGTATGGAAGCTTTCTTTGCCGAGCGCGGTAGAGTCATGGCTCCTAGCAATCGCAAACAGGCGCAAATCCCTGCCAGCGCAGAGATGGTGGATAACCCGGTGGGCACCGCCTGTGGTTTTGCGTTGCAATTGAATAAATGCTTGATGTTTTTTACGCCGGGCGTGCCCTCTGAGTTTAAAGTCATGGTCGATCAGCAAATTATGCCGCGTCTGCGCGAGCGTTTTGCTGTCGCGGATGCTCCACTGTGCCTGCGTTTGACCACCTTTGGTCGCTCCGAGAGCGATCTGGCAAGCCAGTTGGATGGTATGGCGTTACCGCCGGGCGTGGTGCTGGGCTACCGTTCTTCTATGCCGATTATCGAGCTGAAGCTGACTGGCCCAGCGGCACAGAAGGAAAAAATGGAGCAACTGTGGGAAACCGTGCGCGCCGTAGCAGGGGAAAATGTCATTTTTGAAGGAACGGAAGGACTACCGGCACAACTGGCTCGGCGTCTTGCCGAACGTGATACGACGCTAGCGGTGAGTGAACATTTCACGGCTGGACTACTCAACTGGCAGCTTCAATCGGCGAGTGCTCCGCTGGCTGGTGGAGAGTTACTGGCAAACGTTCAGGACACCAGTTTGTCTGGGTTAGCGGACTATGCACGCCATCTGGCAGAGCGTCAGGGCGCGTCGCTAGCGCTAGTGGTGGGCAGACGGGATGATGCTGAACTTTCCTTAGCGCTGCATACGCCCGAAGGAGCTTTCGCTCAAACGATACAGTTCAACGTACAGCGCTACAGTCTGAAAACTCATCAGGAAGTGGTGGCGATGCTGGCGATGAACATGCTGCGACGCTGGCTAAACGGCTGGTCAGTCTACGGCGGCCACGGCTGGATCACGGTGTTGAAGACGCTGTAGTCAGCGGGGGATTGAGGGTCTCTGCCTAGCTGCATTTCTATTCGGCTTTCGGGGGAGTTTCGTGCGCGATAATATCGCCATTTTCATGCTACCTCGTAGTATGCGCCCGACACGGGGCGTCTCAAGCGCCGCTCGCCCCGTGACCCCAGGCTTTCGGCGGGAAATTATGCCGCTAACGCGGTGCCTTCGTCGGTATCAGGCTCAACGGACCGCTTGCGACACGTTCCCGACGTGGCGCAAGCTTTCGCCGCGTCCTGCGGCTCATCCTAAGCCTGCTATCTCCTCAGCATAATTTTTTACGCCGAGTTAGCACGCCCGAAACCATCCCATCAATCTAGCATAAGACGATAAGACGATAAGACGATGGCTAATGCTTACCTGCAAATAAGAAGGCCAGAATCAACGTTCTGGCCTTTTTCACAAGAGAATCAGTACAGTAACGAATAGAGCTGCCGGCGGTAGCGCGCGGCGAGGGCATCGCTGGTGCCGAGGGCGGCCATGATGTCCATCAGCGTTTTACGTGCGCTGCCGTTAGCAACGGCCAGATCTTTCTTCAGGAATCCCATCAGTAGTTCGAGCGCTTCTTCATTACGACCAACCTGATGCAGTTGCAGAGACAGTTGTACGGCCAGATCTGCATTTTGCGGGTCAGCGTCCAACTGCTGCTGTAAATGCTGAATTTCTGGCGTATCTGCTGCCTGCTTCAGTAATTCAATCTGAGCGATGAGGCTGTGATAGCGAGTGTCTTGATCCTGCAAAGGAATGGTGGCCAGCACGGCTTCGGCCTCTTCACTGCGTTTAATTTGAATCTGTACTTCCGCCAGCATCAGGCCGATGTCGCTGCGCTGCTGGCTGAGTTGCCAGGCATCTTTCAGCAGTTGCATTGCTTCTGGCAGTTTGTCTTCCTGAATTAACTGCTGTGCCTGCGCGACTTTCAGCTCTTCTTCTTTCGGCAGCGCGCGTTTCAGCAGTTCACGGATCGCTTCTTCCGGCTGCGGGCCTTGAAAACCATCCAGCGGCTGTCCGTCTTTAAACAAATAAACGGTTGGGATTGAACGCAGGCCAAACTGGGCGGCTACGCGCTGCTCGGCATCACAGTCAACCTTCGCCAGAACAAACTGTCCTGCGTATTCCTGCGCCAGTTTGTCCAGCACAGGTTCAAGTTCCAAACAGTGCTGGCTGCGCGCCGACCAGAAGTAAAACAGGACGGGCAGTGTCGCGGAGTGTTCCAAAACCTGATGCAGGTTGGATTCGTTAACGTCAACGATAGTCGTTTGTTGTTCTAACATGAGTAGTCTCTCTTACTTCTTGAATTCGTTTGACCTTTAGATGGGGCCTGTTGGTGTTACTTACAAGCCTCGTGCAGAGGTGAGTGCGCAATACGCCGCCTTCTGCTGCCTTATCCTCGTAATACTTTATCCAGCAGACACCCCGGTAGCAGGCGACGCAACCAGGTTAAAGCATGAGCCACCAGTGTTACGGGATAGCGCAATTTGGGGCGCGAACTTTCCAGCGCATGATGGAGTTTCGGCAGTATCGCTTCCGGCGGTAGCGTGAAGCGTTTGGCGATGCCGGGATTGGTGACCGGTTTGTCCGTCTGCGTCTGTGCGACGTTATCAGTAAAGCGTGTGCTGATCGGGCCGGGCTCGATCAGGCTGACGCGCAGCCCGCTGCCGTGGAGCTCCATGCGCAATGCATCTGACCAGGCCTCCAGTGCATATTTGCTGGCGGCATACGCGCCGCGTCCCGGCGTGGATACTAGCCCCATTACCGAACTGGTCTGGATGATGCGGCCTTCGCCGTGCGGCAGCATTGCGGGCAATAGCAACTGTGTGAGCTGATGCGTACCGAACAGATTGCTGGAAAACTGCTGTTCGAACTGCTGGCGTGAAATCGTATTCAGTGGCCCATACAGGCCGTATCCGGCGTTGTTAAATAAGCCATACAGACGGTTATCAGTCAGTCTGATCACGTCCGCAGCAGCCTGTTCAACGCTGGCGCTGTCATCCAGATCGAGCGTGATTGCTTCAAGACCCAACGCGGTCAGACGCGCGACATCCTCTGCGCGGCGGCAGGCTGCAATCACGCGATAGCCGCGTTTTTGCAAATCCTGTGCGGCAATCAGGCCAATACCGCTGGAGCAACCGGTAATGAAGACCGTTTTTTGCATAACTTTACCTAATTCAAAAGCCTATTTATTAAGACTCATGGTTAACTAAGGGTTCCAACTGCTTCGCCATCCATTCTGCGATAAACGGTTGAGCATCACGGGTTGGATGGATGCCATCTTCCATCATCCACTCCGGTTTAAGATACACCTGCTCCATAAAGAAAGGCAGCAGAGGAAGCGCAAACTGCTCCGCCAATTTGGGGTACATATTGCTGAATGACTCGGTGTAGCGGCGGCCATAGTTGGTTGGTAAACGAACCTGCATGAGCAGCGGCTTAGCGTTAGCCTGTTTGACTAGCGTAATGATTTTCGCCAGATCTTGCTCGATATTGGCGGTCGAAAATCCCCGAAGCCCGTCATTGCCGCCCAGTTCGATCAACACCCAACGCGGCTGATGTTGTTTCAGTAGAGCAGGTAGTCGTGCCAGCCCCTGTGCGGTGGTATCGCCACTAATGCTGGCGTTAACAACAGCGATGCCCTTTTTCTGAGTCTGCCACTGTGTGTTCAGCAGCGTCGGCCAGGCGTTAGCGGCCGGCATCTGATAGCCCGCACTGAGGCTATCGCCCAGAATTAATAATGTGTCAGCGGCGAAAGCACGTACGCTGCATAATCCCAGAAGCAAAAGGACGAAAACATGTTTGCGAAGACCAGCCCAGCGAGTGCTACGCCAAGCAAAACTGCGCACGTAGAAAACATTCTTGAAGTTCATCATCTTAGTAAGCACGTTGGTCAAGGAGAGAATCGGCTTTCCATCCTTACCGGAGTTGAGCTCATTGTCAAACCTGCGCAGACAATTGCCCTGATTGGTGAATCTGGTTCGGGAAAGTCAACGTTGTTGGGAATTCTGGCTGGTCTGGATGATGGCACGGAAGGGGATGTTAGCCTGATGGGCAAGTCGCTGAAGGCACTGGACGAGGAAGGTCGTGCAGCGCTACGTGCCCAACACGTCGGTTTTGTGTTCCAGTCTTTCATGCTGGTGCCGACGTTGAATGCGCTGGAGAACGTGCAATTACCGGCGTTGCTGCGCGGTGAAAGCGACAGCCACAGCCGTGGGCAAGCTGAACAACTTCTGCAACAGCTTGGGTTAGGTGAGCGCTTACACCATCTTCCTGCTCAGCTTTCTGGCGGTGAACAGCAACGTGTGGCGCTGGCGCGTGCGTTCAGCGGCCGTCCTAACGTGTTGTTTGCCGATGAGCCCACCGGGAATTTAGATCGTAAAACCGGTGAACGTATCGTTGATTTACTGTTTTCCCTCAATCGTGACTATGCCACCACGTTGATTCTGGTGACGCACGATGAGCAACTGGCGGCACGCTGCGAACGACGCCTGCGGTTAGTCGACGGCAAACTGCGGGAGGACGCATGATCTGGCGGTGGTTTTGGCGCGAATGGCGCTCTCCTTCCTTACTGATTGTTTGGCTGGCGTTAACGTTGGCGGTGGCCTGTGTGTTGGCGTTGGGCACCATCAGCGACCGCATGGAAAAAGGGCTCAGTCAGCAGAGTCGTGATTTCCTGGCAGGTGACCGCGTGCTGCGTGCGTCGCGACCCGTGGCGGAAACCTGGCTTTTGGACGCGCAGCAGCGTGGGCTGACGCTCAGTCGGCAGATTTCCTTTATGACTATGACGTTCGCGGGCGATACGCCGCAGCTGGCGCAGGTGAAGGCTACTGACCAGCGCTATCCGCTGTATGGTAATTTGCAGACGCGTCCCGAAGGGCTGCATGCCGAAGCGGGGACGGTGCTGGTGGCTCCGCGCCTGCTGGCCTTACTCGGGCTGAACGTTGGTGACATGCTGGACGTCGGGGATACCTCGTTACGTGTCAGCGGTGAGCTGATTCAGGAACCGGATTCTGGCTTTAACCCGTTCGAAACCGCGCCACGTATTCTGATGAATCTGGACGATGTCGAGAAGACGGGGGCGATTCAACCGGGTGGTCGTATTACCTGGCGTTACATGTTTTCCGGCAATGAGAAGCAAATTAGTGAATTCAGCAACTTCATCAAGCCACAGCTCAAGCCCGATCAGCGCTGGTATGGCATGGAAGATTCTGAAGGCGCGCTGAGCCAGTCGTTAAAGCGGTCACAGCAGTTCCTGTTGTTGTCAGCGCTGCTGACGCTGTTGTTGTCTATCGCCGCCGTTGCGGTGGCGATGGGGCATTACTGCCGCAGCCGCTATGACTTGGTCGCTATCCTGAAAACGTTGGGGGCAGGGAAACAAGCGCTGAGGCGATTAATCATCGGCCAATGGCTCTCTGTGCTTGGGCTGGCGGCGGTGTGCGGTAGCGTGCTTGGTTTGGGATTTGAGGCGTTGTTAATGAAAATGCTGGCACCGGTGCTACCCGCTGCACTGCCAGCATCCGGGGTATGGCCATGGGTGTGGGCGCTGGGGTCACTGGTGCTGATTTCGCTGCTGGTTGGGCTGCGGCCGTACCGACTGCTATTGGCGACGCAGCCGCTGCGTGTGCTGCGTCAGGATGTGGTGGCGAATGTGTGGCCGCTGCGCTACTACCTGCCGATTGTCCAGCTTATTGTCGTCGGCCTGCTGGCTGTGTTGTCCGGTGGCGGCGTGCTGCTGTGGTCGCTGCTAGGCGGTGTGGCGGTGCTGTCGTTACTGTTGGGCGTTATCGGCTGGGGCGGGTTGCTGTTATTACGACGTTTGACGGTTAAACGCCTGGCGTTGCGTCTGGCCATTAATCGCCTGTTGCGCCAGCCGTGGTCGACGCTCAGTCAACTGGCTGCATTTTCGCTGTCTTTCATGCTCTTGGCGCTGCTACTGGTGATGCGTGGCGATTTACTGGATCGCTGGCAGCAGCAATTGCCGCCAGGCAGCCCGAACTATTTCCTGCTGAATATCACGAAGGAGCAGGTGCCACAGGTGCAGGATTTCCTTTCTCAGCATGACGTGACGCCGGAGCAATTCTTCCCGATTATTCGTGCGCGGCTGACGGAAATTAATCAGCAGATCGCGACAGAAGTGATCCATGAGGACGATCCGGGCGGTAACACGGTGAATCGTGAACTGAACCTAACCTGGATGAACGGGATTCCGCAGCACAACGTGCTGGTGGAAGGGGAAGCACCGAAGGCGGGTGAAGTCTCGATGGAAGCGAAAGAAGCCAAAGAGATGGGTATCAAGATTGGCGATACGCTGACCTTTACCGGCGACACGCAGCCGTTTAGCGCCACAGTGACCAGCTTCCGTCAGGTTGATTGGGAAAGCCTGCGCCCGAACTTCTTCTTTATTTTCCCCGTGGGGGCGTTGGATAACCAGCCACAGTCCTGGCTGACCAGCTTCCGCTACGATGGCGATGAGAAGATGATTACCCAACTGAATCGTCAGTTCCCGACGGTTAGCGTGATGGATATCGGCAGTATTCTGCGTCAGGTGGGGCAAGTCTTGCAGCAGGTAAGTCGTGCGCTAGAGATTATGGTCATACTGGTACTGTTCTGCGGCGTGCTGCTGTTGCTGGCACAAATTCAGGTCGGGATGCGTCAACGGCGTCAAGAGTTGATGGTTTACCGTACGCTGGGCGCGGGATTACGCTTGCTGCGCACCACGCTATGGTGTGAGTTCGCGGTACTGGGACTCGTGGCGGGAACGGCGGCGGCGATTGGTGCAGAGTCGGCTCTGTGGCTGTTGCAGCGGAAGGTCTTTAACTTTGCCTGGGAGCCGAATATCACGATGTGGATAACGCTTCCGTTAATCGCGGCGTTCCTTTTGTCGCTCTGCGGTGGCTGGTTGGGGCTACGACTCTTACGCGGTAAAGCCCTGTTCCGCCAGTTCGCGGGTTAATATTGCGTATAAGAATACGCCATTTTCTCTGAGACGAATTGCTATGCAAACACAGAGAAAGTTTCGTGCGCAGTACCGCCGCCACGTTTATGCAAAACCTTATAAGCGCCCGACGCAGGGCGCTCAAGCGCCGCAGCCCTGCGAACCCTGGCTTCTGGCTAAATTATGCCGCTACGCGGTTCCATCGGTGTTCATGACCGCTAACCGAGCCGCCAGTGACGCGTTCCCTACGCGGCACTGGCTTTCGCGACGTCCTGTCGCTCACTCGGCGGTCAAGCTCACCGCTGCATAATTTTTGATGCCGTATAACAGAGAAAATCGATCTTTTTACCTTACTGGCTGATGGAACTTCCCGGTGCTTCGCCGCCGGTTCCCGTCACGGTTTTGTGTTTCGCCAGATATTGATGCTGGAAAATGCACATGCGGATCGTGTTACGGTATTCACCGTTGATGAAGAACTCGTGGATCAACTCACCTTCTACCTCAAACCCTAGCTTGCTGTAGATGTGGATCGCTTTCTGGTTTTCCCTATCCACAATCAAATACAGTTTGTACAGGTTCAATACCGAGAAGCCATAATCCATCGCCAATTTGGCTGCCGTGCTGGCGTAGCCGCGGCCCTGATAGGCCGGGTCGATAATGATCTGAAATTCCGCACGGCGGTGGATATGGTTAATCTCCACCAGCTCAACCAGACCTACCTTAGTTTGCTCGTGTTCAATAATGAAGCGTCGTTCGCTCTGGTCATGAATATGCTTGTCGTACAGATCGCTAAGTTCGACAAAGGCCTCATAAGGCTCTTCAAACCAATAACGCATCACACTGGCGTTGTTATCCAACTGATGAACAAACGTGAGATCGTCTCGCTCCAGCGGTCGTAGCCGAACGGAATTGCTCGTACCGGACATAGTGAATCCTTAATTGATAAAAGGGACGTGAACCGTGCTGTTGGGGTCACGCTGGCATGGGTATGCCAACGCTAGTATAGCGGCGGATAGGCTGGCGCTGAACGCGTAATGTGGAATGAAAAATCGTTAAGTGCCCCGTATCGGTGAGATACGGGGCGAAAGTACATCAGAAATCGACGCTAGCGCGCAGTACTACCTGGCGCGGTTCGCCAATGGCGACACGCAGGTTATTACCGCTGGAAGGGTAGTAGGTTTGGTCGAACAAATTTTTTACATTTAATTGCCATTTCACCTTGTAACCGTTGAGCGGCAGGCTATAGGCAACAAACGCATCGGCGACGGTGTAATCGTCCAGATAGAAGGTGTTCGCCGCATCACCTGCACGACGGCTGACGTAGCGTGCCCCCGCTCCGGCGCGGAGATCGTCACCGGCTGCCAGCCCAATGTTGCCGAAGTCCTGTGTCAGGAACAGCGACGCGGTATGACGTGCAGCGTTAGGCATGCGTTTACCTGTATTTTCCGGGTCAGCGGTGACGCGTGCATCGGTGTAGGCATAAGAACCGATCAGGCTTAAAGAATCGGTGAGGCTACCCGCCAGATCCACTTCAACACCCTGTGAACGCACTTTGCCCGCTGTACGGTAAAGATTGTCGTCGACCTTAACCATCACGTTTTGCTTTTCAATGTCGAACAAGGCCACGTTACCGGTAATACGATTGGGCAGATCCAGCTTGGCGCCAATTTCGTAAGACTTGCCAATTTCCGGCGGAAGGGCACCGATATTATTGGCAATATTGCTATTGGGCTTAAATGATCCGCTATAACTGGCATAAAGTGATGAATACGATGTCATGCTATAGATGATGCCCGCACGCGGAACGACGCGATGGTATGAACTGTCCGTGTTGGTGATGAACGGACGCCCCTTACCTGCCATCACATCAAAGGTGTCATAACGCAGGCCACCCAGCAGTTGCCAGCGATCGTTAAGGCGAATGGCATCCTGCATAAATAACGCTTTGCTGTCGATATTTTCGCGCTGGTCACTGTCTTTCGCGTTGACGGCAGTAGAGGCTGGCAATCGACCATATACGGGGTTATAGATATTGAATCCCGAGGTCGCCGTACCGCGAATCATATCACCACGGAATGTTCTATCCGCTTCATAATCAAACCCAAACAATAGCTGATGATTGATGCGGCCCCAGTCGACATCGCCATTCAGCGTGAGCTGGACAATTTGCGCCTGGCTATGTGCATAACCTGTAGAGTCTGGCTGACGGGTTAGTACACCCGTGTTGGCATTGTATTTCGTGGCTCGCGCCTGATTATCGCTGTAGCGGTTGCGGTTATACGAGTAAGTCAGGCTGCTTTTCCAACGGTCATTCACGTTGCGGTCAACTTGCATAGTAACGCTATCCTGATCGCCGCGTGTTGCGTTGTAGCTTTCATCAAAACGGCGGTCACGTGGCGTATTAACTGGTTTTCCCGTCTTTGGATCGATAATGGTGCCGCGATCGAAAGGCGTCAGGTATTCCATGTGTTCGTAGGAAACGCGTACCGTGGTGTCTTCGCCGTACCACATCAGCGACGGTGCAATCGTCGTCTGGCGGTTACGTCCAAAGTTACGCCAGTAGTCGGTTTCGTCGTGATCGACGACCATCCGGTAAGCCAAGCCGGACGTGCCTAACGGACCGGTAACATCCAACTGTCCGCCGCCACCTTTGAAGCTGCTTCCCCAGCCTTCAATGTGCGTTTTTTGTACCAATTCTGGTTTCTTGCTGATGATATTAATGATGCCACCGGGTTCGCCCATACCGTAGAGCATGGAGGCGGGGCCTTTAAGCACTTCGACGCGCTCACTGCTGGGGGTAAAGTTACGCGCCTGAATGGAGCGCACACCATCACGAAAGATCGAACCGTCGCGGTTATCGCCGAAGCCGCGTTTGATGACGGCATCCTGTGTGCCCCCTAGCGTATTAGACTGGGTGATGCCGCTGACGTTATACAGCGCTTCATCAATATTGCGTACCGCACGATCTTCAAGCACCTGCGTGGGGACGACATTGACTGCCTGTGGGACATCCAACAGTCGGCTTTCGGTACGAGTGCCGGTCACGGTTTTATGCGGCTGATAGCCTGTTTCTTTTCCCGTCTGGCTGCCAGTGGTGGTCGTCACCACCATGGTGTCTTCTTTGCTATCGTCGACGGCCGCCTGAATGCTAAATGGCAGCAGCGCCAGCAGAGGCCAG
Organism: Pectobacterium zantedeschiae; assembly: GCF_004137795.1. Classification (GTDB taxonomy): domain Bacteria; phylum Pseudomonadota; class Gammaproteobacteria; order Enterobacterales; family Enterobacteriaceae; genus Pectobacterium; species Pectobacterium zantedeschiae. Next base: position 2,218,714 of record NZ_NWTM01000001.1, on the reverse strand, counting down.
CCGTGACGGAACGCGTTCTTTTTTATGGTCTGCCACTCATGGCGGCCATTTTTCTGTTTGTCGCTGGATCGACGTTGTAAATGGCTTGCGCCATTTTTTGTAGCAAACTTATTCATGCGAAATCTGACTCCAATAAATCCCTGAAAATTCAATAGGTAAAAACTGTTGGTAGAGTTGTTGTAGTGTTTGTTGCGGATCGATATCGGTAAATTGATCGGGGTAGAGCGCCTTGGCAAACATCTCGACCATCACGACGTGATACGGGCTGAGATAGAAGTTATGCCACATGCTCCAGGCGCGACCTGTTTGCACGGCTCGCAGGTGAGACAAAATAGGTTCTTGGCGAATGAGCGTGTCGAAGCTCTCTTTCGCCTGCGCGGCGTTAACCAGTGGTCCGAGCATCAGACTAGAGAAACGTTTGCCCTCCGGCCCAGCCATTCCGGTGGCGATGTAGACGTCGGGATTGGCAGCCAGCACGCGCTCTGGGCTCAACTCGCCGTAGACGCTGTTGATGACGCCAGCGGCAATATTCTCGCCACCAGCGAAAGTGAGTAGATCGCCAAGGCTGCCGCCGACCGCCGTGGTGCAACAGGTGTCTCGTCTGCCCAGGTGCAGGTGCAGCATGACTGTCGGTTTCTTACCGTGATATTGCGCGATGCGTTGGCGAATCACGTCCATATGTTGCTGATAGAAATCGCTGAAGGAAGCCGCGCGTTGGGGTTGGTTCAACACCTCACCAAGCAGGCGAATACTGGGTAACGTGTTGTTAAGCAGGTCTATACGTAGATCGACATAAATGAAGGGAATACCCGCGCGGGTCAGCGTTTGTTGCAACTGATCTTCATTGTCTACATTTTTTGCCAGCCGCGGCAGAATGACCAAATCGGGTTTTAGCGGAAGCAGCATCTCTGCATTCATCGCTTGCAGACTACCGTTGCCGAGCTGTGGGATCTGCTTCAGCTGTGGAAATTTTTCGGTATATCGTAGCCAGCTTTGCGCATCGTAACGTGCCATGTCTCCCGGCCAGCCGACAACATTCTTGGCTGGTTCGTTAGGCTGAAGCAGGGCTAACGTATACAGCATACGGCTCTCACCTAGAATGATGCGCTGGGGACTGTCTGGGATCTCTACCTGTCGGCCTAAAATATCGGTGACGGTTTTTGCTTGTAGGAGTGGGCTGAGGAAAAGCAGGCAAAGGAGTAAGACGGTACGCATGATCGGGTTCACAAAATTTGGGATGGAGAAAGATAATCATTGTCATTTTCGTTTTCAACCGACTAAGAGTGCGTGTAATTACGGTTGATAGAAATGTTCTTTCTTATCTGATGGTTAGTGATTTTTTCGTAAAGATTAGTAAATATTTAAAGCGTAGATAGAGAGTTAAGAACCGCAGTGATGCGAATAGTCAGGAAAAGAGAGAAGTGAAAAAGGAAAGGGTAAGGCCCCGCAAGAGAGCCTTACTTCTATGACGAACTGACAGTATATGACGAACTGACGGTACTACTCGGCGGCATAACCCTGTGGAGGGATACGCACGCTGTCCAACCAGGCTTCATTATCACGCATCACTAGTCGGCCGTTCAGGAACCAGTTAATGACCATCGGATAAATCGTGTGCTCGTGCGTTTTAACGCGTTCGCTCAGACTTTCTTCCGTATCGTCATTAAATACAGGCACCTTAGCTTGCAGAATCAACGGGCCGCCATCCAGTTCATCAGTGACAAAATGTACGGATGTGCCGTGTTCCCGATCGCCATTTTCCAGCGCCTTACGGTGCGTATGCAATCCAGGATATTTCGGCAGCAGGGACGGGTGAATATTCAGCATTTTGCCTGCGAACTGAGCGACAAATTCCGGGCTGAGAATGCGCATATAGCCTGCTAAGACCACCAGCGCCGGTTCATATTGCTCAATTTCGTTTGCCAGTGCCGCATCAAATGCAGCGCGGTCGGCAAAGTCTTCAGGGTTCAGGACGAACGTCGGAATATCCGCATTTTGCGCGCGTTCTAGCCCGTAAGCCTCCGCATTATTACTGAATACGGCGACGATCTTTCCTTTGATACGTCCGTTCTTACAGGCGTCAATCAACGCCTGTAAGTTGCTTCCATGACCTGAAATCAGCACAACGATGTTTTTCATCAGTTAATAACCACTGCGTCTCCGGCATCGGTTTGAGTAATGACGCCGATTTTCCATGCGTTTTCGCCGCTGCTGTTGAGTAATGCAACGGCCTCGTCTGCCTGTTCGGCTGGCAGTGCGATGATCATACCAACACCGCAGTTGAAAGTACGATACATTTCGTGGCGGCTGACATTACCGGCCTGTTGCAGCCAGTTGAAAACTGCAGGCCATTGCCAGCTAGATTCGTCGATAGTTGCCTGCATACCTTCTGGCAGCACGCGTGGGATATTTTCCCAGAAACCGCCGCCAGTCAGGTGAGAAATCGCGTGCACGTCCACTTTTTCAATCAGAGACAGGATGGATTTCACATAAATTTTGGTCGGTGCCAGCAGATGGTCGGCCAGCGGTTTGCCTTCTAGCTCAAACTGCTCTGGATCGGTTTTGCTGACTTCAAGCACTTTACGCACCAGCGAATAGCCATTGGAGTGTGGGCCGCTGGCTGCGAGAGCAACCAGAACATCACCGTGCTGAACTTTGCTGCCGTCGATGATTTCTGATTTTTCTACGACACCGACGCAGAAGCCAGCAACATCATAGTCTTCGCCGTGATACATACCTGGCATTTCGGCGGTTTCGCCACCGACCAACGCACAGCCTGATTGCTTACAGCCTTCCGCGATACCGGTAATTACGCTCGCAGCGGTGTCAACATCCAGCTTGCCTGTGGCGTAATAGTCGAGGAAGAACAGCGGTTCGGCACCTTGAACGACCAGATCGTTCACGCACATCGCAACCAGATCGATACCAATCGTATCGTGGCGCTTCAGGTCCATCGCCAGGCGCAGTTTGGTGCCGACTCCGTCAGTGCCGGAAACCAGAATCGGTTCGCGGTATTTTTGCGGTAAGGCGCACAAGGCACCGAAACCACCCAATCCACCCATAACTTCCGGGCGACGGGTCTGTTTCACTACACCTTTAATACGGTCTACCAATGCATTACCCGCATCGATATCCACGCCTGCGTCTTTATAGCTGAGAGAGGTTTTGTCGGTCACTGCTGAGTCCCCACGAAGGTTACGGGTTGTATTCAGAAAATAGGGTGTTCAGAAAACATACTGTGGTAAAAAATAATGCGCGCTAATTCTAACAGTGTAGGCAATCGTTTGCGAGTGATGAGTCATTGGCTGGCTATTTTTCGTTAATGGCGACAATTTCTTTTCTCGGTTGATCTGGATCAGGCTTAATCATATGGCGATAAGTAAAAAAGGCGGTATAATCCCGCGATTTTTTTACGACGGGCTCTCATGCCCGCCGCCCTGCGGGCCGCCGCAAGCGGTGTTTAAAAACGCGTGTAGCGTTTTTTGTCCGTCCACTAGCCGATGGGGAGATAATGATGAAGATCGTCGAGGTGAAACACCCACTAGTCAAACATAAACTGGGTTTGATGCGTGAGAACGATATTAGCACGAAGCGTTTTCGTGAGCTGGCTTCCGAGGTAGGAAGTTTGCTGACTTATGAAGCGACGGCTGACCTGGCAACCGAAAAAGTCACCATTGATGGCTGGTGCGGCCCGGTCGAAGTCGATCAGATTAAAGGCAAGAAAATTACCGTCGTACCGATTCTGCGTGCAGGGTTAGGGATGATGGAAGGCGTGCTGGAAAATGTCCCTAGCGCGCGTATCAGCGTTGTCGGCATCTACCGTGATGAAGAGACGCTGGAGCCTGTTCCTTATTTCCAAAAGCTGGTTTCCAATATCGAAGAGCGCATGGCGCTGGTTGTTGATCCAATGCTGGCAACCGGTGGTTCAATGATCGCCACGATCGATCTGCTGAAAAAAGCAGGTTGCCACAGTATTAAGGTACTGGTGTTGGTTGCGGCGCCAGAAGGGATTGCCGCACTGGAGAAAGCCCACCCGGATATTGAGCTGTACACGGCATCCATCGATAAAGGCCTTAACGAGCAGGGTTACATCATGCCGGGTCTGGGTGATGCAGGCGATAAAATATTTGGTACGAAATAACAGGTAAGCCGACTTATAGTCGGCTTTTTTTTGGCGTAAACCTAAGTATTCCCTATGGTTCGCCACAGCCTGTGTTACGTCACTCGCGGTTCTTTTATTACATCAGCAGTCAACATCATCTTGCTTCACTACGGTGGGGCGGGATGAGTCTGGCTGTGATAATAAGTGCGGGTCTACCTGCACACACAAATAGCAACACTACAGAGGATATTGAAGATGACTCGTCGCGCCATCGGGGTGAGTGAACGACCCCCCTTGTTACAAACCATCCCGTTGAGTTTCCAGCATCTGTTCGCGATGTTTGGCGCTACCGTTCTGGTACCCATTCTGTTCAAGATCAACCCAGCGACTGTACTGTTATTCAACGGCGTGGGTACGCTGCTTTATTTATTCATTTGTAAGGGCAAAATCCCGGCGTATTTGGGGTCGAGTTTTGCGTTTATTTCCCCGGTATTACTGCTGTTGCCGCTGGGGTATGAAGTTGCACTGGGTGGTTTCATTATGTGCGGCGTGTTGTTTTGTCTGGTGGCGCTGATTGTTAAGAAAGCGGGTACTGGCTGGCTGAATGTACTGTTTCCGCCCGCGGCAATGGGGGCGATTGTTGCCGTAATCGGCCTTGAACTGGCGGGTGTTGCGGCGGGAATGGCAGGGTTGCTGCCTGCCGATGGCACATCCGTTGATTCCACTGCGGTGACAATTTCTCTGGCGACGCTGGCGATCACGATTCTGGGGTCGGTGCTGTTTCGCGGCTTTCTGGCGATCATTCCGATTCTAATCGGGGTACTGGCTGGCTATGCGCTGTCATTCGCACTGGGCGTGGTTGATCTGACTCCGATTCGTGAAGCGCACTGGTTCGCGATGCCGACATTCTATACGCCACGCTTTGAGTGGTTTGCCATTCTTACGATTCTGCCTGCGGCGCTGGTGGTGATTGCGGAGCACGTTGGTCATCTGGTCGTAACGGCAAATATCGTGAAAAAAGATCTGATGCGTGAACCGGGGCTGCACCGTTCTATGTTCGCCAACGGAATTTCTACCGTGTTGTCTGGTTTCTTCGGCTCTACGCCGAACACCACCTATGGTGAAAATATCGGCGTGCTGGCGATTACCAAAGTGTACAGCACCTGGGTTATCGGCGGTGCGGCGATCCTCGCGATTCTGCTCTCCTGCGTAGGTAAACTGGCGGCGGCGATTCAGGCTGTACCGGTTCCTGTCATGGGCGGCGTATCGCTGCTACTGTACGGTGTGATCGGTGCGTCCGGTATTCGCGTACTGATTGAATCCAAAGTGGATTACAACAAAGCGCAAAACCTGATCCTGACCTCCGTGATTCTGATCATCGGCGTCAGTGGTGCGAAAGTGCATCTCGGTTCGACCGAGCTGAAAGGCATGGCGCTGGCAACGGTTGTCGGCATCGGTATGAGTTTGGTGTTTAAGGTCATCAGCCTGTTCCATAAAGACGAAGAGATCCTTGATGCACCAGAAGAGAAAGACGTGCGTTCATAACCACGTTATTCTCCCTGTTGAGGCCGTGCATATCGCGTCCTCAACAGAGTCTGGTTTCTGTGGTAAACTCGATCCGATTTCCTGCCCGTTTTGCTTGAGGTGATTCTGAACACGCCGGCACAGCTTTCATTGCCACTCTACTTACCCGATGACGAAACATTTGCCAGTTTCTATCCGGGTGAAAACGCGTCTCTTCTTGCCGCCGTCAATAATGCTTTGTATCAAGAGCATGGTAGCTATATCTATTTCTGGTCACGCGAAGGAGGCGGGCGCAGCCATCTGCTGCATGCTGCCTGCGCCGAACTGTCGCGTCAGGAACGTGCAGTGGGCTATGTGCCGTTAGATAAACGTGCCTACTTTGTGCCGGATGTACTGGAAGGTATGGAACAGCTGGCGCTGGTCTGTATCGACAACATCGAATCGATTGCGGGCGATGAAGAGTGGGAAATGGCGGTGTTCAATCTGTATAACCGCATTCAGGAAACGGGGCGGGCCCGGCTGCTAATTACTGGCGATCGTCCACCGCGTCAGTTGAATTTACGTCTGCCCGATCTGGCTTCTCGTCTCGACTGGGGACAAATCTACAAGCTGCAACCGTTGTCGGATGATGAGAAGGGGGAAGCGCTACAGCTGCGTGCCAGACTGCGCGGGTTCGAATTGCCGGAAGATGTGAGCCGTTTTCTGTTGAAGCGGTTGGATCGGGAAATGCGCACGTTATTTATGACGCTCGATCAGCTTGACCATGCTTCAATTACTGCACAGCGCAAGCTGACCATTCCCTTTGTGAAAGAGATCCTCGGGCTGTAGTGGGAGAACGATAGTTGAAGATCGCTGACGACTATCGTTCACAGCAATCATCTACAACTGGAATCATTCTCAACTACAGAATCTCCAGTACCTGCTCCGGTGGGCGACCAATACGTGCCTGCCCTTGTGCCACGACGATAGGGCGTTCGATGAGTTTCGGATTCTCGATCATCGCCTGAATAAGCTGCGCTTCTGTCAGCGTGGTGTCAGACAATCCCAACTGCTGATAAATCTCTTCTTTGGTTCTCATTAGCTCGCGCGCGCTGCTAAAGCCCAACTGCTGGATAAGCTGAGCCAGCGTCGCGGTATCGGGCGGCGTGTCGAGATAGAGCACAACGTCGGGAGTAATATTGTGATCCTGTAGCAGCGCCAGCGTTTCACGGCTCTTGGAGCAGCGCGGGTTGTGGTAAATCGTCACGGATGCTTTGGTTGAAGGCTGTGTCATCGTCATGCTCCTTATCAGGATTTCTGGTACTGGCGGAAACGCTGCTGCAACTGGCGGAACTGGTCGATTCGGGCGTCGTAGCGCGCCTGTTCCAGACTACCCAATTTGGCCAGTGAACTCGCGTTGCTCAGTAACCGAATTGATTGATCGAGTTGGCCGTTAAGCGCCAGACTCTCTGCACGTGCAGCCAACTCTTCTGCTCGCTGTCCTTGGGCTGCTGCGGCTTGCGCCAGTAGATCCCAACCGTTCGGATCGTCAGGGTGTGCATAGGTGTAGCGATAAAGTATTTTGCTGGCAGCAGCAGGTTGTTTCCCTTCTACATAGGCATTCGCCAGATTCAGTTGAAGAACAGGATTAACCTGCATTCCTGGCACGTTTTGTAAACGGGCGATAGCTTGCGTGGCACGATTTTCCCCCAGATCGATATCGGTCATCATATCCAGAAACCACGGATTGTCTGGTGCGCTGCTTAGCAGTGGTTGCAGCACATTACGCGCTTCATCGTACTTCTTCGCCTGATAAAGCTGAATCGCACGGCCATACTTTGCGGCCAGTTGTTCCCGTACGTTCCCCTTTTCCCATTGCACCAGCAGATCGTCGTTCAGCGGGCGATCCGGCGAGCCATACATACCAAAGGTGCGTATTTTTGCGAACAAGAAATCCTGAGAAGACTGCACCGGCGTTGAGCGCATCTGGTTGGCACGGTTACGGGCATCGGACAGGCGGCTTTCCGGCAATGGGTGAGTCAGTAGCATTTCTGGTGGTTTGGAGGCGTAACGCGATTGATCAGCCAGCTTTTGCAGGAAATTCGGCATGGCTTGTGGGTCAAAGCCTGCGCGCTGCAACACTTGAATTCCGATACGGTCTGCCTCTTGTTCATTCGACTGCGTGAAGGTAATCATCCCTTGCTGCGCGCCAGCCAGCGTACCGCTAAGTGCCGCCATCCCCAACTGTGGGTTGGCCATCGCTAACAGGATTGAACCGAGTGCGCCGACCCAGGTAAGCGGGGCGCTGCGCTGCTGTGACTCCATGCTGCGAGCAAGGTGGCGTTGGGTAACGTGAGAGATTTCATGCGCCAGAACGGAGGCCAGTTCGCTTTCGCTATCGGCATAGCGGAACAGGGCGGAATGCAGGACGACGTTACCGCCGAAGAAGGCAAAGGCGTTAATGTCGTCGTTACGGATCAGATAAAAATGGAATGGGGTACGCACTGAATCAGCCTGTTTGACCAATCTGTTGCCGAGCTGATTAATGTAATTGAACAGCAGTGGGTCATTGATAAGCGGCGCGCCTGCTCGCAACTGACGGACGTAAAAATCGCCCATTGCCAGCTCCTGATTGATACTGAGCGTACCGCCTGCGGTGGTGCCGATATCCGGCAGCCGATCCTGCGTGTCGGCCTGAACAGGAAGCAGGTTTCCAGCCAGTAGCGCCCCAAACAGGACGGACATGACCGTTTTTCTTAACCGAATAGACATAACGGAAGATAACCTTATCAACAGCTAACGTGAAAGCATTCTGCCGACTATCTTAGCCAGCGATGGCAGACAAAGAAATGCCCGAACGGGAAAAACGTGGTGACGAGAGAGAAAGGCAGGAAAAACCGGCACCTATTAGGGTGCCGGTGGACGCTCTGCAAACTGCGAATCAGGCGCTTTTCAGATAATCGAGAACGATGTCGTGGTGGTTGCTGGTTTTGAAGTCGTCAAAAACCTTCTCGACCTTGCCGTTTTCATCGATCAGGAAACTGATGCGATGAATGCCGTCATAGGTTTTCCCCATGAACGTTTTTTCTCCCCAAACGCCAAATCCTTCTGATACCTGATGATCCTCATCAGAAAGCAGCGTGAAATTTAAGACTTCTTTCTCGACAAAGCGGGACAGTTTTTCTGATTTGTCAGTGCTAATACCGAGAACTTCGACGCCATGTTTTTTCAAATCATCCATGTTATCGCGCAGGCCGCAAGCCTGAACGGTGCATCCTGGCGTCATCGCTTTAGGGTAGAAATACACCAACACTTTCTGTCCCTGGAAGTCGGTTAAATTTACTTGTTCGCCATCCTGGTCGGGCAAGCTAAATTTCGGTGCAATATCACCGGCTTTCAGTGTGTTCATCACGACTCTCCGTCTTGTTTCTCTTCATGCTGTGGATATACCCGTAAATTATACTATTGGGCATAGTTAACGACGCTAATACTGCCTTGTGCGTGCAATTCTGTACATAGCTGATGAAAGGCTGGCTCAATTATTGAGCTGTCGAGCGTGGCAGAACTGTGTGCGGCAATCTGAATATACAGCTGCGGCGGTTTGCCACCCTCGGCGGGCTGCGTTTTGGAAACCAATTCAGCAATGTTTAACTGGTGGGAATCGAACAAATCGGTAAAACGCTCAATGATGTGAGGGGAGTCGACAACGTCAACCTTTACCCAAACGGTGGAGGGGGTTGGCTGACTGGCCTGTGACTCCGTTCGCTTCATCACAATCAATAAATCCATCTCAGCGCCTTTCAGCGGTAGGGTAGATTCAATTAGCGTTATCGCGTTCCAACTGCCGGACAGCAGCATAATAAACGTGAATTCTTTGCCTAGCATGGCAAGACGGCTATCTTCGATATTGCAGCCACAGCTACTGACGTGGCGGGTAATCGCATTGACAATGCCGGGGCGATCAACCCCTAGCGCGGTAATAACCAGATAGTGTTCTTGTGAGCTTGGCAACATCATGCTTCCTGTCTTTTTTCCCATTAATACATGGTAAACATAAAAAATTGCCTGGAGCAATTTTTAACGCCGCTCGCGGCGGCCCGAAGGGCGGTGGGCAGGGATAGCCCACCGTAAAAAAACCTGGAGCAATTTTTAACGCCGCTGCAGCGGCCCGAAGGGCGGTGGGCAGGGATAGCCCACCGTAAAAAACCTGGAGCAATTTTTAACGCCGCTTGCGGCGGCCCAGACAATATTTCCAGATTACGGGCATTCCGCGTTATGGTAGGCGTTAGTCACCAGAGAGACAGACCCTTTAATCATGCGACGTCATCACGCTAATAACGACTGGATAAAACAGGCGCGGCATCCTGCTTCGTTCGAGCGAATCGAGGCTTTCTTCCGTGGGCATGGCTACGATCCCCATCGGCACGATACCTATGCGATAGGGCGTACGCTATCCGGCGTGCAGCGCTTTCACTATCGAGGCCGTCTGTGCAATAGCGTGCCGGGAGGAACGTTGGTACTTCACCCGGATGAAATTCATGATGGTGAGGCCGGTTCTGTCGATGGCTTCCAATACCGCATGATTTACGTTGAGCCTGCGTTGATCCAAAAAATACTCGGCGGTAAACCCTTGCCCTTTATTAACGGCGGCATATCCAACGACCCACGTTTGTTTGCTGCAACGGAGCCGTTGCTCAGAGCAATGGAGGAGGCGTTCGATGAATTGGAAGAGGATGATGTACTTTACGATTTGGCACAGGCGCTGTCGGCCGTTGGTGGGCAGCGGCATCCGCGGCGGTTATTCGACTACCATGCGGCCGAACGGGCGCGTGAATATATTCATGATGCCTTTGATAAGGTGATTACGCTTGATGAGCTGGCACAGGTGAGCGGTCGGGACCGCTGGAGCCTGACGCGTGATTTTCGTGCACTTTTTGGTACAACGCCCTATCGCTACGTCACCATGCGCCGTCTCGAACACTGTCGGCGACTCATGCTGGCGGGTGACAATCTTGATGATATTGCCGCCCAGACTGGTTTTGCAGACCAAAGCCATATGACACGACATTTCGTGAAAGCATTTGGTATTTCACCAGGCTACTGGCAGCGCATGTTCACTACGTTTTAATCGACTTGCACAATCGTTCAATACAGTCGGCACTCTGCTTAGTTAGCCTGATGGCGTCATCATAAGGAGAGACGGTATGTATAAATCCATTAATTTTGCCCAAAAATTAGCGTTATTCGACGATCGTTGGCAGCCGAAAGTGATCGCTGAGATGAATGACTATCAATTCAAAATCGTTAAGATTCAGGGCGACTTCATCTGGCATTCCCATCCCGAAACGGATGAAACGTTTATCGTGCTAGAAGGCCAATTGAGAATCGATTTTCGTGACGGTGATGTGCTCATCAATGCCGGAGAAATGTATGTTGTCCCAAGTGGCGTTGAACATAAGCCGTATGCAGAACACGAAGTAAAAATGCTGCTCATTGAGCCGAAAGGCGTATTGAATACGGGTCATGAAGGCGGCGAGCGGACGGCTGAAAATGATATTTGGATTTGATCGGTTGAGAGAAAAGCAACGCAAAACATCTTGTAAGTAACAGATAAGCCGCAGCAAGCGAGCTGCTTTTGTACCAAAATATCAGAAGCATTTTTAATTTCGTTTGCTGCGTCATAAAAAAACCTGCGTCAGACGCCGACAACGCCCTTGTCCGCTTGCTTTTGCATAGAGGTCAAAAGTACCATGAAGCACTTGTTTGTGGAGGGGATGGCCAATGTTTACGGGAAGTATTGTTGCGCTGGTTACGCCGATGGACGCCAAAGGCGCTGTCGATCGGGCGAGCTTGAAAAAACTGATTGATTATCATGTCGCTAGCGGTACCGCGGCGATTGTCTCTGTCGGCACCACGGGTGAATCAGCCACGCTGAGCCATGATGAACATGGTGATGTCGTACTGCTGACGCTGGAACTGAGCGACGGACGTATTCCTGTTATCGCGGGAACCGGTGCTAATGCGACTGCCGAAGGCGTTTCTCTGACCAAACGGTTTCATGGCACGGGTGTTGTTGGCTGCCTGACAGTCACACCGTACTACAATAAACCGACGCAGGAAGGCCTATACCAGCACTTCAAAGCGATCGCCGAGCATACCGATCTGCCGCAAATCCTGTATAACGTACCTTCCCGCACTGGCTGCGACATGCTGCCGGAAACTGTTGCCCGTTTGTCCGAAGTGAAAAATATTGTCGCAATTAAAGAAGCGACGGGGAACTTAAGTCGGGTAAGCCAGATCCAAGAGCTGGTTAGTGAAGACTTCATTTTGCTGAGCGGCGACGACGCCAGCGGTCTGGACTTTATGCAACTCGGCGGTAAAGGGGTGATTTCCGTGACAGCGAATATCGCGGCGCGTGAAATGGCAGAACTTTGCAGGCTGGCGGCGCAAGGCAATTTTGTCGAAGCGCGCCGTTTAAATCAGCGCCTGATGCCACTGCATCAGAAATTATTTGTTGAACCCAATCCTATCCCAGTGAAATGGGCTTGTAAGGAATTGGGACTCATGGCGACCGATACGCTGCGCCTGCCGATGACACCGCTGACCGATTCCGGTCGTACGGTGATGGGGCAAGCACTTAAGCAAGCGGGTCTGCTGTAATCGTTAGGGAGATTTAATGAGTTATTCATTACAAAAGTCGATGGTGGCGAAAGTCGTTGGCTTATCACTCGTGATGTTGCTTGCGGCTTGTTCCAGCGATCAGCGCTATAAGCGTCAGGTCAGTGGCGATGAATCCTATTTGAAGGCACCAGCGCAGCACGCGCTGAATACGCCTGCCGGGATGATTTTACCGGTACAGAACGGGGATTTTGAGATACCGCCAGTGACCCTGAATGGCGCAGTCGGCAAAGAACTGGATATTCGTCCTCCAGTACAGCCATTGGCTTTGTTGAATGGTTCCCGTACCCAGACCTCAGGAGATACGGCAACGCTGTTGTTAGAAAACAGCGCGCAAAACAGCCAGCTTTGGTCTCAGGTTATCCGCGTGCTGCAAGACAAAGCGTTTACCATTGCCAGCCGTCAGGATGCCAGCCAAACGCTGACGACCGACTGGATCTCATGGCCACGTGAAGATGAAGACGTACCGTATCAGGGGCGTTATCAGATTTCCGTACAGCAGCAGGGTTATCAGGTCGCTCTGATTGTGAAACTGCTGGGATTACAGCTGAACGGCCAATCGGTGACGACGGGCGATCAGGCTCAGCGCTACACTGGCCTGATGCTGAATGCGCTCAGCAATGGTCTGGATTCTCAGGCAACCGCACGCGAAAATGCACTGGCAAACCGCACCATTGGTTCGCTGGATGTGCAGAGCGGTGCGGATGACACTGGCCTGCCGCTGCTGATTGTGCGCGGTCCATACACCGTTGTGTGGGATCGTCTGCCAGTCGCGTTGGACAAGATCGGCATGAAGGTTAACGATCGCAGTCGTCCGCAGGGTTCTGTTTCCGTGACGTATAGAGCACCAAGCAGCGGAACCTGGGATGATCTGGGCGCGAAAAACCCTGAACTGCCTAACGGCGATTACAAATTGCAGGTCGGCGATTTAGATAACCGCAGCAGTCTGCAATTTATCGATTCCAAAGGGCATACGCTCACCCAGTCTCAGAACGATGCGCTGGTGGCCGTATTCCAGGCGGCGTTCAGTAAATAACGCATAAACCTAAGGGTCGGATTATCCGGCCCTTCTTCATTCAACAATCTCTACCCGAATTGACGGGCGCCATTGGCAACCGTTCGGGGACGCGTTAAATATCGGGTCGTACTTTTTGACCCTCACAGTGTGGAGTAATTAAAGATGCAAAAGCTAGCTGAGCTGTATCGTGGAAAGGCGAAAACCGTCTACACCACCGAAGATCCCGATCTACTGGTGCTGGAATTTCGCAATGATACATCAGCAGGAGACGGTGCGCGCATTGAGCAGTTTGACCGTAAAGGAATGGTGAATAACAAGTTCAACCATTTCATCATGAGCAAACTGGAAGAAGCCGGAATCCCAACCCAAATGGTGAGCCTGCTGTCTGACAATGAAGTGCTGGTGAAAAAACTGGAGATGGTGCCGGTCGAGTGTGTCGTGCGCAACCGTGCGGCGGGATCGCTGGTAAAACGTCTGGGTATCGAAGAAGGCATCGAACTGAATCCGCCGTTGTTCGATCTGTTCCTGAAAAACGATGCTATGCATGATCCGATGGTGAACGAATCTTACTGCAAGACGTTTGGCTGGGTGAGCGAAGAGAATCTGGCTCGCATGAAGGAACTGAGCTACAAGGCGAACGATGTGCTGAGCAAACTGTTTGGTGACGCCGGGCTGATTCTGGTCGACTTCAAACTGGAGTTTGGTCTGTTTAAAGGTGAAGTCGTGCTGGGTGATGAGTTCTCACCAGACGGTAGCCGCCTGTGGGACAAAGAAACGCTGAACAAAATGGATAAAGACCGTTTCCGTCAGAGCCTCGGTGGTTTGATTGAAGCGTATGAAGAAGTTGCGCACCGTATCGGCGTAAAATTAGACTAACTGCGCAATCGTTTACGTTCAGGTCGTCAATCGGCAACACGCTGGCGACCTGAATGTTTTAACGCTTTTCCTCTCGAAGTGCCGCCTTTCTATTCTCGTCTTTGCCCGAATGATTTGCTGACCTGTCCCTCACTCCGATTAATGCTATCATCGCGCTTTGCTTAACGCACAACCTGACTACTTTCGACAGATTCGCATCCATGGCTTACTTCGATCCAACATTGTTAATTCTGCTCGTCCTGGCGGGGCTGGGTATCATCAGCCACAACATGACCGTCACGCTGGCGATTCTGGTGCTGCTGGCGATACGCATCACTCCTTTGAATAGCTATTTCCCGTGGGTAGAAAAATACGGTCTGAGCATCGGTATCGTCATCCTGACGATTGGTGTGATGGCACCGATTGCCAGTGGAAAAATTACCGCCAGTGAAGTGATGCACTCCTTCCTGCACTGGAAATCTCTGCTGGCGATTCTGATTGGCGTCGCGGTGTCCTGGCTTGGTGGACGCGGTGTGTCGCTGATGAGCAACCAGCCCTCCGTTGTCGCGGGGCTGCTGGTGGGAACCGTCATGGGCGTGGCGCTGTTTCGTGGTGTTCCCGTCGGGCCATTGATCGCCGCAGGGCTACTTTCTCTGCTGATCGGCAAGACCTGACTTATCCGGCGCGTGTGATGATGCTGCGTGATTTTCTCCATAGCCAACACCAGCAGCAGCGCTATGGCATTCGGCGACTGCTGGTGCTGAGCGGTGAGCCGAGCTGGTGTGAAGAACAGGGGCTGGCGCTCAGCCGCCGGTTAACTGGCGACTGGCTGTGGATGAGTGAACACGCACCTGATTCCGTTACCTCGCTATCGGCCAGTCGTGTTCGGACGCTACTGGGGCGGGAGTTTCTCCACGCGGTGTTTGATGCACGCCGCGGTGTGGATGTTGAGGCGCTGGCGATGCTGTCTGGCACGCTACAGGCAGGGAGCTGGCTGATTATGCTGGTTCCGTCATGGCAAGCGTGGCCGACGCTACCGGATCAAGACAGTCTGCGCTGGAGTGAGCATGCGCAGCCGATTGCCACTCCGCACTTTATTCAGCATTTTCAGCGGCAACTGCTGGCCGATGACGACGTGGTTCTCTGGCAACAAGGTCAAGAATCCGTGATTCAGCCACTGGCTGCAAGATCCGACTGGCAGCCTGCGCAGGGCGAACCGACAGCGGGACAGCAGCACATCCTACATGAGCTCGATACTGCCGAGTCTGGCGTATTTGTGATTACAGCATCACGCGGGCGGGGAAAATCGACGCTGGCGGGAATGCTGACGCAGCGTAGTCGTGGAACCTGTTGGATCACTGCACCTTCTCGTTCGGCGACAAATATCCTGCAACAGTATGCGCGCGGCGATGCGCAATTCTGGGCACCGGATGCGCTACTGGCGCACTGTCGACTTCATGGCGCGCCCGATATCGAGTGGTTATTAATTGATGAAGCGGCGGCGATTCCGTCTTCCGTCCTCTCCGCGCTGTTGCCCTATTTTCCCCGTATTCTGATGACCACGACGGTGCAAGGGTATGAAGGCACGGGGCGGGGGTTTCTGTTGAAGTTTTGCGCGGCATTGCCGCAGTGTCGCGTATTTTCTCTGGACGACCCTCTGCGCTGGGCCGTTAACGATCCGCTGGAACGCGTGTTGGATCAGGCACTGTTGTTCAACGAACCTGTCGCGCTTCATTCTCCGCAAAATCCCGCTGATGGCGCACTGGCTCTGCCCTCTGCCGAACTGGATATCCGTACCGAACGTGCCGACGACTGGCTGACACATCCCGAACGCCTGACGTGGTGCTACGCGCTATTGTGCAGTGCCCATTACCGTACCTCACCGTTGGATTTACGCCGCCTGATGGATGCGCCGGGCATGCATATTGTCAGCGCACAGGTCGCAGATGATACTCGCGGCGTGCTGTGGCTGGTGGATGAAGGCGAGTTGTCTGATTCATTGGCTCATGACGTTTGGGCCGGACGGCGACGCCCGCGCGGTAATCTGGTGGCGCAATCGCTGGCCGCGCATGCTGGCTTGTGGAATGCACCGACGCTGCGTGCGCGTCGCGTGAGCCGGATTGCGATTGCATCGTCATCTCGCCGACAGGGGATAGGGCGAGCATTAATCGCACATCAGACACGTGAGGCACAAAAGCAGGCGCTGGATTATCTGTCGGTTAGTTTCGGCTATCAGCCAGACCTGTGGGCGTTCTGGCAATCGTGTGGGTTTCAACTGGTGCGTATTGGTAGCCATCTTGAGGCCAGCAGCGGTTGTTATAGCGCGATGGCGATACTGCCGCTGAGTGAGGCGGGCCATAGGCTGGTGCAGCAGGGGAGCCAGCAATTGGCGTGTGACTGGTATTGGCTACAACGTATCATTCCGCTAAACCTCACGCTGCCACAGCCAGAAAATACGGCGCTGGGTACAGAGAATATTGAACTGAATGACGACGACTGGCGTGAGCTGGCAGGATTTGCCTTTGCGCATCGGCCGATGGAAGCCAGCTTCGCCGCGATCTGTCGCCTGCTCATTCACTCCTCATTGCCGCTGCCTGCACTACGTCTGTTGACGGAAAAACCGGGTGAAGGCGAACAGGCTGCGGCTACGTTGGGGCTAACGGGCAAGAAAGCGCTTCTGAAACGCTGGCGAGAAGAAACCGCCAATGCGCTAATCGATCTTGATGCGCAACGCGGTGAGCTTTGGCGAAGAAGCGTAATCCAGGTGATGCAGTGCCAGTAAACGTATAGATCTGCTCATCGCCGAGAGGAGGAGATTATTGCGTCTCTAAAAGTTGGAAAATCAGAGAGGCTTTTCCCTGTTTTTCTGGGTAGTCGGCAATTAATGTGAGCTCAGTCTTTTTCTCTCCAGACCAGAGCTGGCATTCCACTCTCTTGCGTTGGGGGGCTGCGTCTATTGCGTAACTGCACAGCGGGATCCTACCCGTTTTATCAGGCGTAAAAGCGAGGTCGTAAGGTGGTGTTGTCAATTCCAGCAGGTTTTCTCCCGCGCTATCCAACTCCTCAAGAATCTCTTCATAAATAGCAGGGCTCACGCCAAAACCCAATAAAATCACCGGGTCGCCATGTTGGATGCCGTGCAACAGCCCGCCGACGAGCTGGTACATTTCATCGTTGTCACTTGTCATCGCTCATTTCCCTTTCGGTTTAAAAGTCATCCCAGGCTACATTTTTAGAGACGTGCTGTGAATTTTTGCAGCACGTTTGCTACTTCCAATGCTTCCGATGCAGAGAGTTCAACGGGATCGTGATGTTCTGTCATTGCCCGGATCTGGATAGATGAGCCTTGTTCGATCCAAATGCGAACGGCTCCATCACTGGTTTCAAAATAGTCTTGCGTTGATTCGTCCTGCATGGTTATTGACCTGAGTAGGAAAGTGTGTGGATGTTTTGCCTGAAAATCATCACATTGACAGCAAATGTACCATCAAAAAGGTAAAAGCGTGGTGAGCTCATCGGCCACACGTGCTCGATGAGACTCTAATGCTATCTTGATGTCGGCAAGCCCACCACATAGCGTGAAAATGTTGTCGTTCAACACATTGCCATCGGGAGTGCACGCAATCAGCGTAATTATATTTTCACGGTTACCGGCATCCTCTCCCTCAAAAATAAGCTCAACTTCATGAGGGAACAGACTGATATAAACGATAAACTTACCGCTCTGGTACACAGTGTGACCAGAGCGTTTGGTTAATACGTTTCCATCGTGTTCTGCAACTGTCTCATAAGCGCTGTCCAAAAACTGTTGAAGGGTGGAAAAAATGTCTTCTTTTTCAACCACGCTCGCCTTCCTGATTACATTCTCTACTGGTTTTAACCGCGTATCGATAACGGTGCTAGCCGTTGTCTGTTTGGGTATTCGACCATTTTTTCTATATTGAATCATCAGGTTTGTTGGATGATGGCATCAGTCCAGCTGTGATTTGAAGGTGGGTGCACGACGAAGCAATTCCCACAGCGCTTCCTGCAAGGGGATTTTCTGCTCTTCTAACAGTTGTGGATAGCGCTGATAAAATGCATCCTCCTTCGTGGAGAAATCCGGGTTCTCCTGAAGCCATTGCTCACGCAGCGCGGTAATTTGCTCATCCGTTAGCTTTTTGTTCGGTGTGGCATCTTCCTGTGCCTGAAACCAGCGGAAGCGTTTATCCGGCGTTGCGCGTTCTTCTCTGCTCCAACCGTTTTTAATTTGCAGGATCTGCGACAGTGCGAAGCCGAGCGTCATACTTATACCCCGCCAGCTATTGGCGTCGGACGCGGCAGGCGGTGGCGACAGGCTAGCGAGTATCGTTGCAATATTCTTTTCAAGGCCCAGTTCGGTAGTGGCTTTTTCTTCCCAGCTTATCGCCTGTTGGTGCAGTGTTGTCCATTCGCTTTCCGCCACAGTTTCACCAGCTAACAGCCGCGAAATTGCCTGGGTCCACTGTTGGCGCAAGCCGTCTACGGTTTCATCTGCCAGCCAGTCAGACCACGGATTCCCTTCGTGACTTAACCAACCGTGCAGCCATTGCAGTGCGACGCCATCTACCGTTTTTCCTGGAGTGAGAGCAGCAAAGAGAGCGTCAACCTGCGCTGGCGTGGTACTCGCCAGCTTTTCCAGCAGCAGGCCGAGTGCGGCAGGCAGTCCGGTGACGCGTTCAAAGATACGTATATCTGCATTGTGCGCCAGAACGGCAGAGACAGAACCTTTGTTGTCCTGCCAGTAGGGGGAAAATGCGTGTTCGATATCGCCGTTCTCCGCGTGTTTACGTAGCCGCTGGTGGAGGAAATTATGCAGAGAAGCATCACCATAGAACGAGCCCCACGTAACGTGGGTGTCTGCCAGCGGTTGGGCGGTGTTCTGTATCGCAATCTGGTGTGATTCCAGCCAGCCGCGTAACTGTGCCAGCGTTTTCACACCGATCTGCCGTGAAATCTCCTGTCCGTTTTTAAACAGAAGCAGTGTAGGAATTCCGCGTACCCCAAAACGTTGCATGAATGCCGGATATTGCTCTACATCCAGCTTGGCGACGGTCAGGTTGTCTGGCGTGTTATCGGCAATCGTGTTCAGCAGAGGTGCCAGCGTTTTACACGGCTGGCACCAGGGTGCCCAGAGATCGAGCAAAATGGGCTTGTCGCTAGTCGTGAGCAACGCATCCAGCGAGGTGTCGCTGGCAGTGATAATGGCGTCTGACATAGTGTCTCCGTTCAGAGAAAATCGTGAGTAAATTGGGTAGGGGCAATGAACCGTTGCAACACGGCTTACTGCGAGCCGCCTACGGTCATGTTGTCGATACGAAGCGTAGGTTGGCCGACGCTGACGGGCAGCGATTGGCCTTCTTTGGTGCAGGCGATATTGCCGTCATCCAAAGCCAGATCGTTGCCCACCATGGCGACGTGCAGCAGTGCTTCTGGCCCGTGACCAATCAGCGTGGCACCTTTAACCGGGCGGGTGACGCGTCCGTTTTCAATCAGATAGGCTTCCGTGGTGGAAAAGACATATTTCCCGCTGCTGATATCAACCTGCCCGCCGCCGAAGCCGACGGCGTAGAGGCCGTTTTTGACCGACGCGATCACTTCTTCGGCGGGATATTGTCCTGCCAGCATGTAGGTGTTGGTCATGCGCGGCAGCGGCAGCGCAGAGTAGGAAGCACGACGCGCGTTACCCGTCAGGGCGGTATTCATCAGTCTGGCGTTGAGGCTATCCTGTAAATAGCCGCGCAGTATGCCGTCCTCAATTAACGTAGTGCACTGCGACGGTGTGCCTTCGTCGTCCACATGCAGCGAACCCCGCCGATTGGCGAGCGTACCGTCATCCACGACGGTAATACCCGGTGCGGCGACGCGTTCTCCTAGCAGGCTAGAAAATGCGGAGCTGCCTTTGCGATTAAAGTCACCCTCCAGCCCGTGCCCGATAGCTTCGTGCAGCAAAATACCGGGAGAACCCGCACCCAGGATCACGCTGTAAGTGCCCGCTGGTACTGGGCTGGCGTCCAGATTATTCAGCGCCTGATCGACGGCCTGATTGACCCACTGGCTAACCGCGTCTTCGGTAAAAAAACCATAGTCGAGGCGTCGTCCGCCACCGCTGGAACCATTTTCCCGGCGACCCTGCTGTTCGACGACGACATTGATGACCAGATTCACCAGTGGGCGAACATCGGTGGCGAGCCGACCGTCATGTCGGGCGATCAGAATGGTTTCATGTGAGGCATTCAGGTAGGCCGTTACCTGTGTCACGCGAGGATCGCGGGCGCGTGCCTGTCTGTCGATCGAGAGCAGAAGCTGACGCTTATGTTCTTCGGTTACGGCAAGTAAGGGATTCTCTGACGGGTAAAGCGCGGTAATGCCGTGTGGCAGCGACGCGGGTAATGCCACACTGGCGCTCTGTCCCTGACGACTGATTTCTCTTACGGTATTGGCTGCTTGCAGAATAGCCTGCGGGCGGAGGTCATTGGTGTAGGAGAACGCCGTTTTCTCACCGCTGACGGCGCGAACGCCAACGCCTTGATCGCGGCTAAATCCTGTTGGACGCACAATACCATTTTCTAACTGCCAGCCTTCCTGCTGACGGCGCTGAAAATAGAGATCGGCATAGTCCACCTGGCGCTGCATGATGTGGTTCAGCGCGTGCGTTATCTCGGTCGTTTCCAGCGAAAATGCCGACAGCGCAGGCGAAACTCCCGCTCTGGAAGCGTGTATTGCCATGATGATGATCCTGTTTCTGTGACGCGATGAGGGATTACTGCCCGGCGATCTGCATCTCTTCAATCAATAGGGAACCGCAGGAAAGATTGCCCTGCGTGTGGATATCCGCACCGAGCGCGACGCATTGCAGGAGCAGCGTTTTCAGGTTGCCTGCAATGGTGATCTCTTCGACCGGATACTGAATTTCGCCGTTTTCGACCCAAAAGCCTGCCACGCCCTGTGAATAGTCGCCCGTCATTGGGTTCAGTCCATGTCCTAACAGCGTGGTAACCAGTAGCCCTGTGTGCATCTGGCGCAGCAGCGCTGGCAAATCATCGTTAGCGCGACTTTGGTTGCTGCTGATAATCAGGTTATAGGCTCCGCCAGCGTGTCCGGTTGTCGTGAGCCCCAAACGTCGAGCGCTGTAGCTTGAGAGAAAATAGCCTTGAGCAATACCGTCTTGGATAACGTGACGTGGCACGGCGGCGACACCTTCGGTATCAAAGCAGGCGCTGGCTAGTGCGCCGGGAATAAACGGATTTTCATACAGGCTCAGGTGTGGTGCTGTGATGGTTTCACCGAGGCATTGCCCCAGAAAGGACGTGGAACGATAAAGCGCCGCGCCGCTCATCGCACCGACCAGATGATGAACCAAACTGTGCGCTACAGGGGCGTCAAACAGCACTGGGCAGCGGCGGGTTGAGAGTTTTCGTGCTCCCAGCTGCGCCACCGCACGTTGTGCGGCGGTGTGTCCGATAGCTTCTGGCGGAGCCAGTTGCGATGGCGCTCTACCGGTGGTGTGCCAGAAACCTTGTTGGCGCTGCGTATCGTTACGCGCGATCGCATGGCTCCACAGCGTGTGCAACGACGTCGGGTAACCTGCCGAAAAACCGGCAGAGTTCGCCAGAATAAAGTCTCCCTGCTGCGAGGTGATTTCCGTGCTTTCGCTGTAGCCATGCTCATGCGTGGTATTGGCGGCTTGCTCGGCGCGCAGTGCCAGCGACAGCGCTTGCTCAACCGTCAGCGTATCGGCGTTGTGTAGCGCAAGATCGTAAATATCACGGGCGAAATGTTGCGCTTCTGGCAGGCCGCTACACGGATCCTCATCGGCATATTTTGCCAGCGTGCTGGCAGCATCAACGGCATCCTGTAACGCTTCCTTGCTAAACAAGGTCGAAGAAACGGTGCCTGCGCGCTGACCGAAGTAGACCGTGACGGAGAGGAAGCGACTTTGGTTTTGCGTCAGCGTATCAATATCGCCGTTCCTGACGCGGATCGTGCGGCGGTTTCCTTGCGATACGCTAACGACCGCCTGACTCGCGCCTTTTGCGGCCGCGAAGTCCAGCACGTCTCCGGCCAGTGACTGAAGCGTATCGGTCTGCGGCGTAGCAAGAACGGGGGATTCATCAAGAGAAGGCATTATTCGGTATCCATGCGTGACAGTGTTCTACTCATGATGTGCAACGAAGAAAGAAAAGCGTCACCGCACGACGAAAATTTTTTACGCTGAGGGTGTTGGGGAGATGATGCATTCTGATGCTGACGAGGCTGCCAGCATCAGAATGGAAGAGGAGGTCAGGGGGCTTTGACAGGTTGCAGGACGAAATCGATTTTGCTCAGGCCACGCTGCTGTGCATTAGTCATGACATAGGCCACCCGACCATATTCGACGGCCTGATCGGCAAACAGGCGTATATTCGGGTGAGTCCCTTCGGCTGAGGCCGCATCGAGTTTAGCGATCAGTTGGGCATCATCAACCGCTTCTTTATTCCAGTTAATTTGTCCGGTTGCGGTAATCGCGATATCCACGGCCTGTGGATCTTTCTTGATTTTCTCGACACTGGCGCGCGGCAGCTCCACTTTGACGGCGTGATTAATCACCGGCAGGGTGATCATGAACACGATCAGTAGCACCAGCATGACATCGATAAATGGTGTCATGTTGATGTCGTTAAGCAAGGCGTCTTCCTGACTTTCAAACGGGGATGACATACTCATGGCGGTGTTCCTCTTTAGGCGGAGCGCTCAACAGAGTGAGTCGGTTCATACCGCGCCGCACTATTCTGGTCGGTAATACTGGTCAGGTCGGTAATACTGGTTTCCACGCGTGCGCCAGTCAGCAGGTAAGCGTGTAGATCGTGCGCAAAGCGATTCATGGCATGCAGGACGATGCGATTGCGGCGGTTGATCGCGTTGAATCCTAATACGGCGGGAATCGCCACGAACAGGCCAAACGCCGTCATGATCAAGGCTTCGCCGACAGGGCCCGCAACCTGAGCCAGATCGGGCTGGCCAATGGTGCTGATGGTTTGTAGCGCGTGAAAAATTCCCCACACGGTGCCCAGCAGGCCGATAAACGGCGCGGTACTACCGATAGACGCCAGCGTTCCGAGGCCGGATTGCAGTTTTCCTGAGTTGGTGTCCAGCGTGTTGCTCAGACCGCGCACTAGCCAGTCGCTGAGATCGACATGTCCGCCTAGTGTGGAAGAGAATTTATGTGGGTGCTTCAGCAGTGCATGCCCTTCGATCACCAGATCGCGGAACGGGTTGAAACGCTGCTTACCGAATTTTTCGACGCTCTCTTGCAGGCTGGTCGCCTGCCAAAAGGTATGTCGACTGTATTGCACGCTCTTGTTCAATGCTAACAGCTGCCGTGCTTTGAGCAGCATGACAGTCCATGACAGCAGCGACATGATCAGCAGAATAATGGCTACCGAGTGGGTGACCACATCGCCCTGCTGCCAGAAATGGTGGATATCTAACGTGTTCATGTGTGACCTCTTATGCAATAACCTGATTCGGGCGTGTTTGCGAAACGACAGATGCGCTCTTTCAACGCGGGTGTTTTCTTAGTGAGTCAGCCGGAAATTAACGGGCTGAATCGTCATGACGGTAATGGCCTGTCCATTTTCGCGGTAAGGCGTACAGCGTGCCTGTGCCACGGCCTCAACTGCGGCCTGATCGAGGGTGTCATAGCCGCTACTGCGAGCGATGTCGTGTCGGAGCAATCGCCCCTCTGGGCTAATCACCAGACGAACCAGAACGTTGCCTTCCTGCTGGAGACGCTTGGCGCGGCGGGGGTAGTCAGGTTGCGGGACGACACAGCCGACGGATGCGACCTGTTTAGGCTGCGCCCCCGGAATGTTCTGCATCAGGTTGCCCTTGCTGGCGAGCGTCAACTGGCCTGGTGTCGCTTCCGGTGCTGCGGGAGAAGGCTCCGGTGCAGGACGAGTCGCAGGCTGGCGCTCGGCGGTGGTTTTTGGGCGGACAGGCTGTGGTTTTACCACTGGTTTCACTGGCGGCTGGTGAACCTCTTTTTTGACCGGTGGCGGTGGCGTTTGCTGTTCCTCAACGACTGGCTTTTCAGGCACAGGGGCAATTTCACGTTCACCCTGTTCTGATGTCAGCACGGGGGGCTCCGGCGACGGTTCGGGAACCGCTTCGGGTTCTGGCGCTTCAACCACCGTCGCCTGAATGCTTATGCTGGCTGCTGGATTGAGTAGGTTGATCGGTGTGTATTCGGTGGTTCGAGTGATGAGTAAGGCTGCGACACCGGCATGGATCAGCGCGACCGTGAGAAAGCTAAGGACAATCTTCCCCATTTCTCCCTGTGTGGGTGCCGCCACCGTCATGCTGCGCGACGGCTGTGCGGGTGCGACGTCACGCCGTGCGGCGGGTGCCGCATCAACGTGCGTGTTTAACGAAAGGTGTTGCACGGATGCCTGTTGCACGTTTTCCTCTGCTGCTCTTGCTTACGGTGCCGGACGCTTCATATCGCCCTGAACATCGAGATTGTGATGACCTCTATTAACGATGTGCAACGAGGCAGGAAAAGTGTCACCACATACGTGAAATTTTTATCTTTGTGAACCATCGCTTATACGTGTCTGGCGTCGGCGGCGCGGATATGTATCCAGTAATCCGTGGTATGCACAATCGCGATAGGCATGGTTTGCGCCAGAGAATCCAGCGTGTAGTTCAGGTTATCTAGCGGGAAATTGCCGCTGACGCGTAGATCGGCGATAGCCGGATCCAGCCGGATAATTCCGGGAGTGTAATCACGCAGCTCGCTGATGACCGACGCCAGCGATCGATCGCGGACTTCCAGGCGACCCTGCATCCAGGCGCTTTCCGCTTCCGACGTGACGGCAACCTGATAGAGCGTTGAGCGATCGAACCAGACGCCTTGACCCGCGTGGAGGCGCAGGCTTTGCCCTGCGTGGTTGGTCACCTTGGCGATGTTATCCAGCACGCCAACGTGGATGCCGCCGCTTTCATAACGCACGTTTACATTCGCCTGAAGCGCGACAATATTCCCCATCTGGGTATCAATAATAAAAGGGCGTTGTGCATCTGGTGTAATCTTCGCGAAGATACCACCGTTGAGGATACCGACCTGACGGATGGTATTTTCTGGTTCGACATTGATGTCGATGGCGGTACGCGCGTTCAGCATGAGCGTGCTGCCATCACTAAGCGGAACGAGCAGGCGCTCTGCTGTGGCGGTCTTCACATCAGATAGAAGCGGTGATAATGGGTAGTGCTGGTTAAGTAGCAGGCTGCTTAGCGACGCGACAGCGACCATGCCCAGCCCATATTGCAAGACTTTCCGCCGACCTGATGGTGCTAATAGTGCCTGGCGAATAGGGTCATGGGGCAGTGCGGCGAGAAGCGGCTGAAATTTCCCCAGCGTTTGCTCGATGCGTTGGCAGGCACACTCATGCAGAGGATTTTCGTATCGCCAGCGGCGGTACTCATCATAATCGGTCTGTGTGGCTTCGCCGGAACGTAGCAGTACCATCCATTCAATCGCCTGTTCGGCAATTGGGTCATCCATGTGTCGTCTTGCCATGCGGTTCACCTATAAGTTACTGCTATCCTGCGTGGCCAGATAGCAGTTGGTCAGCGCTTTGGCGATATATTTTCTCACCATACTGGTGGAGACATTGAGCTGTACGGCAATGTCAGCATAGGTCATGCCATCAAGCTGGCTGTACAGAAAGGCCCGTCGTGCATTAGTGGAAAGCCCGTCCAATGCTTGATCGATGAAAAACAGAGCTTCCATCAACAGCTGTTGCTCTTCCGGTGACGGATGGTGAAATTCAGGTTTACTCGCCAGCGCGGTGAGATACGCTTTTTCCAGATCGCGGCGACGCCAATTTTCATACAGCACGCGTTTGGCGAGCGTGGTTAGCATTGCGCGCGGTTCTTGTACGTTGGCGAGATTCGGTAGAGAAGCTAAACGTAGAAATGCCTCTGAGGCGACATCTTCCGCTTCACAGCCGTAGGCAATGCGGCGGCGTAATTTGTCTGTTAGCCAGCGATAGTCGCTGCGAAATATCAGCGACAGTAAGTCGGTTTTTTTAACAGACTCGGTATACATAGGGCATCCTCAGTAACATAACTCACGACATAAGCAGACAATCTTTGAACCGGGGTAACCCGAGGACGCAACACAGCGAAAACAATAAGTCCTGTATTGCGTTTTAAGACAAAATACGGATGAGTCAAACAACGTTTTTCTTATATGTTTATTTATAATTGTTATGTTGCTAAGAAATTTGTAAAAAAAAAGATTTCCCGCATTTTGCAATGACGCGGCGGTAAGGCCGTTGATGAAGGCTGATTGATGGTGTTTTTCTTATATCTGGCGCATTGAATGGTGAGAAAAATGGGGAATACTTTTTTTAAATCAACTCGAACCTTATTGAAGGAAAATTAATTCATAAAAAAAATCTATTCCTGCTGTCACTTTTTCATCGTCATTGCACAAATCATACGAAGACCAATAAAAACTGATTTGTTGAAGCAATTGACGAGGGAAAAATGAAAAAACGTAATGCTGCCTCTCCCGCTCTGGGGCTGAGTTTTAAGAAGCGCTTATTCTTCACTAATATGTTGGCGATTAATTCTGCGCTATTCATGGGGGCGGCGACCGTTCCTATGACCGTCTATGCGGTGGGTGAAAATGACACCGTGGCATTTTCTATTCCTGCGGGTGATCTGCAAAAAGGGCTATTGGCTATCGCCAATCAAAGCAAACAGACGCTCTCTTTTAATCCTGCGCTGGTGGCTAATTATCAGAGTGCCGCGCTGAATGGCAATTATTCAACGCGTCAGGCTATTTTACGCTTACTGCAAGGTACGCCGTTATTATTGACGACGACGGATAATGGCACGCTGACCATCGTTTCTTCCCGCGCTAATGATGCAGAAGTGGCACAGGCGAGTGATAAAACGCTGCCTGCGATTACTGTCAGTGCAGGCAGTGAAGATGAAACCGTATTGAACCCCGGTACGTCATCTTCGGCATTACGCACTAATACCTCGCTGCAACAAACGGCACAGTCGGTTCAGGTAATCAGTAATAAGCTGATCAATGAGCGTCAGGCTACCTCGCTGGAAGATGCGTTGAAAAACTCAGGTAGCGTGGTGACGGTGCAGTCTAACCGGGGCACTCCCACCTATTGGATTCGCGGTTTTAACGTGACATCGGGCGCGACGGACGGTCTTGCCGGATCCAGCAACGCCGGTATTGGTCAGGGAACGGCTATCGATGGTATCGAACGTGTTGAGGTACTGAAAGGGCCGCAATCGGTATTGGCGGGGAGCAGCTCTGCCGCAGGAACGATTAACATCGTGCGCAAAAAGCCTGTGACGGAGACGATCCGGCGCGTCAAGGTAGAGGCCGCGCGTTACGGTGAATTCAAAACTGCCATTGACCTCGGCGGTGCGCTCACGGATGACAAGGCTTTCAGCTACCGTTTAAATGCGTCAACCATGAAGTCCAATCATTCTTATCCTGACTTCAACGGCAACCACAATGACTATTTGGCCCCAGCTTTCTCATGGAAAGGGGACGCCACACGGCTGACGGTGGGGGCGGAAGTGAATCAACTCCGTGATTCTGGCCCGGCGGGAACGTTCTTCAGCAATGGGGCGATACAAAAACTCCCCGTCTACCGACTGGGCGACAAGGATGATCATAACAAGCTGAAAACGACGAATGCCTATTACGAGTTTGAACAAGATCTGCTGCACGGCTGGACGTTCAACAGTAAAGCGGGTTTCCAAAGCGCCTCTATGCAGGCCAAAATGAATGAAACGCTGCAAATCAATAATGATGGCAGTAAATTCAGCCACCCATTGGCCTATAAGTCCACCAACCAGAACTGGAGCCTGCAAAACGATTTCCGTGGCAAAGTGGAATTAGGGCCGATTACCCAAACGCTCCTGATTGGGCATGATTACCAATACGGGCGTTTTACCAGCTACGATGGCGACTTTACGTTGCTGACTAACGGCAATGTCTACAACCCTGATTCGCTGGTCTATCCCGGTATTGGTGAACCCACAAGGCAAACCTATAACTCGAAGCTGATCCAGAGTGGTTTCCTGTTGCAGGATCAAATCGATCTGTGGGAAAGATGGCACGCCCAACTTGCTCTGAAGCGCTCCAGTTGGAATAACTCTTATCTGGTGGGAACGCGTCCTTCTAATTATTCCTCCAGTAAATGGATTCCAAATTACGGTCTTAGCTTTGATATTACGCCCGATATTACGATTTATGCCAACCTGCTGAACAGCTTCAGCGGTAATGCGCAGGTTAGCCGCACGGGGGAAACGATGCCGCCGACGACGGGTAAATCCAAAGAAGCAGGGCTGAAATTCAATTTGCTGGATGATGACCTGACATTGACGACCGCTTTTTTCAGCTTGAAACAGCAAAATCTGGTGGTGTTCCAGAATGGGATTGCGGTCGGTACGGAAGGACGTGAAACGCAAGGATTTGATGTCGATCTGAATGGCACCGTGCTGCCTGGATGGGACGTAACAGCCAGTTATACCTATTCGGATAACAAAGATCCTTCTGCGGTTCAGTCTCAAGGATCGCCGCGCCATGCCAGCAACGTTTGGACGTCCTATGAGATTCAGTCAGGGCGTTTTCAGGGGGCTGGAGCTTCTGTTGGCGTGAGTGGGACTTCACGTGCCAGCAGCGGACGCGGTACGCAATCCTTTGATATCGGTAGCCAATATTCGACAGATGCCTCTGTCTTCTATCGCCAGCCTGTATGGTCGCTGACGCTGGGCGTCAATAACGTTTTCGATCGCGATATCTACTATCCATCATCCACGCGTTCATGGGTGGGGGTAAAAGATGGCCGGATATGGCGCCTTACCGGGACGTATTCGTTCTGATAACGCGTTCGACGGACAACGAGAACGGCCATTCACGCGAATCAGCAGGTAGAAACGACGCATGAACGCAAGCGAGACGAGTACGACAAGACCGGGCATCGGCCAGATTCTGATGCCCTATTGGCTGACGCCGGAGAAATATCTGGCGCTGTTTATTCTGGCGGTGATTATTAGCATTAATCTGGGGACAGCCTATATCAGCGTGGAGGCGAACCGGATATCGGGGAAATTTACCGATGCGTTGATAGGTCTGGATTGGGAGCAAATAAAACCGCTGTTTATCTTCAGCTTCGTACTCGGTCTGGGTGCGATGATGCTGAGGTGGACAAATGTACTCGCTCAGGGATATCTGGCGTTGCGTTGGCGTACCTGGATGACGCTTGATTATGTTCGGCGTTGGACAGGGACATCGGCGTATTACCAAATAGAAAGGGATGGTACGCTGACGAATGTCGATCAGCGTATCGCCGATGACGTTAACGAACTGGTGTCGGCCTCGCTGAATTTTCTTCTCAGCATTATCTCGGTCGTCATCAGCACTGTCACCTACACCGCACTATTTTGGTCGGTGTCCGGGGTGCTGCGCTTCTCGTTCATGGGCAGTGACTGGGCGATACCCGGCTATATGGTTTACGTTCTCTATATTGAATATTTCCTACAGGTTGGACTCTCACACTGGCTTGGCAAAGCGCTGATCAAACTGAATATGAACCAGCAGAATGCGGAAGGAGACTTCCGCTTTTTGGGGGTTCAAATTCGTGAAAACGCGGAACAGATTGCCTTCTACCAAGGCGGCACACGCGAAGGGGAACGACTGACCCAGCGGTTTGCCCGCGTGCGCGACAATGCGTTAGCCGTACTGTTACGTGGCTTTAAAGTGTCATTTGGTCAGAGTCTGTTTAGCCATTTCCTTTCTCCCTTACCGACGCTGCTGGCGTTGCCACAACTGCTGCGTGGCGAGATCACCTTTGGCGATCTGACGCGTATTCAGATGGCGTATGGCTCATTGGGCGCCACGCTGAGTTTCTTTATGCAGGCGTATCAGGCCTTCACTCGTTGGCTGGCGTTAACGAAGCGTTTGCAGGATATGGAAGAGGTGCTGAATAAAAGCGAGCGGCAGTCGTCGCCCATTCTGGTGACGGAACAAGATGGGCCTGAATTTTCCTGTCGGGGGCTGAATCTGTTCACACCGGATGGCCGTGCGTTAACGGCGTTGAATCAATGGCAAGTATTACCCGGTGAACGATGGATGGTGAATGGTGTATCCGGGGTGGGTAAGAGCACACTACTGCGCGCCTGTGCTGGCCTATGGCATCACGGTACGGGGGAAATTGTGCGTCCTCGCCACAGACACTATCTATTTTTACCACAAAAAAGCTATCTCCCAACGGGAACGTTGAAAGCGGCACTGTGTTACCCCGGCAACGTGCGGGATTTTACCGACGAGCAGTGTCGGCAGGCTCTGTTCGATAGTGAATTACCGGATATGGTGACGCAGTTGGAGAATGAAGATCGCTGGCAGCATCTGCTATCTGGCGGTGAGCAGCAGCGAGTGGCGATAGCCCGCACGTTGCTGCATCGACCCGATTTTATTTTTCTGGATGAAGCAACCAGCGCGCTGGATCCGGAGACGGAACAGCGGGTTTATCAAGCGCTGGTAAACGCTTTACCTGACAGCGCCATCATCAGCGTGGCACATCGGGAAACGCTGGCTGCCTTCCATACTCATCATTTACATCTGACACCGCTAACCGGAAGTGATAACCATCATGATAGGGAAAACCAGACTGGCGATGACGCGCCACGGTATCAACGTACTGATAGTGCTTTTAGCGAGCGTGGCCTTGCCTGGCGTGGCGAGTGAGTCGCCCGATCTGAACCGCGAGGATTATCGCCGGGTTCGGGAACTGGGACAGTATTACCGGACGCTGGTTGATCATTATCCGGGGCGGATGATATGGCAGTCGGATGGCCAGTCGTTTGTTTATCGTCGCTCGGTTGTTGCCACAGCAGATAGACCCAGTGGTTATGAATTTATGCGGGTGGAGGCCGCCAGCCAGACTCAGCGGCCTGCTTTCGATCACGAGCGTCTGGCACAGGCGCTCAACCCATTACTCACCAAGCCAGTGACGGCGACGACACTGCCGTTTGAACAGATTGATTATAACGAACAGGCAAAACTGTTATTTATCCCTCAAGGGGCACGATTGCTTGGCTGTGATATCCATCTCTATCAATGCCGTGTTGTGTCCGATCTCTCTCAAACCTCGGAGCCCGGTCAGGGTACCCCTCAGTATCAGAGCCGGATATCGCCCGATGGGAAATGGGAGGCGATCGTTGATAATCACAATTTGGTGCTGATCGGTAAGCAGGATGGTGAACGGACCACCATCACGCAGGACGGAACGGCAGAGAATGAGTACGAGATCGAACGATTGAGTTGGTCTCCAGACAGCGCGAGATTAGTACTATTCCGTACTCAGCGGGCTGAAAAACGTTATGTTCACTACATTGAATCCTCGCCCGCAGACCAGTTACAGCCGAAATACAGTCAGATTGCCTACCCTAAACCGGGCGATGCGTGGGATAAGCCTCAGCCAGTCGTGATTGAGGTGGCTTCACGGCGTATTACGGCTATCGATCCGGCTCTGTTTCCAAATCCCTATTCGCTCTCTTACCCCGTTTGGCAGAAGGGGGGGCGTGTTTTCACATTTGAATATAATCAGCGTGGTCATCAGGTATATCGGGTTATTGAAGTGGATAGCGAAACGGGCAAGGCACGCACGATGATTAACGAAACGGCGGACACGTTTATCGATTATATGCCGCTGACAGGGGTTTTGACCGGCAGCGGTAAATATTACCGGCACGATCTGGCTAACGGTACAGAGATCGTCTGGGCTTCAGAGCGCAGTGGGTGGCAGCATCTGTATCTGTATGATGCTGTGACCGGAACAGTGAAAAACGCCATTACCCAAGGTGATTGGGTAGTGCGCGCCGTTAACTGGGTTGATGAAAAGAATCGGGTAATTTACTTCAGTGCATCAGGCATCAATCAAGGTGAAGATCCCTATTACACACACGGCTACAAAATCGGCTTTGACGGTAGCGAGCTGACGGCATTAACACCGGAACCCGCCAACCACACGCTGAATTTTTCACCCAACGGCGATTACTATATCGATACCTACTCGCGCTACGATCTGCCGCCGATCACCACGCTCTATCGTACGGCCGATAATCAAGCCGTTATGCGCGTCAATACCACCGATATCAGTCGCTTGCGTGCCGCTGGCTGGCGTCCTCCGGTTCCGTTCATAGCGCCGGGTAGAGACGGTAAAACCGAAATCTGGGGGCTTATTTATCCGCCACATAATGTTAATGAAGGGGAAAAATATCCTGTTGTTGAGGGGATCTATGCCGGGCCGCATGGCTCTTTTGTGCCGAAAGATTTTTCCTTTTGGCCCGAACCCTTGACCGAATTAGGCTTTGCTGTGGCAAAGATTGACGGAATGGGCACCAATAACCGCTCGCGTGCGTTTCACGATATGGCATGGCGTAACCTCAAGGATGCGGGTTTCCCCGATAGGATTCTGTGGCATCAGGCAGTAGCACGACAGTATCCCTGGTATGACATTGCTCGTGGTGTCGGTATTACGGGGGTTTCTGCGGGCGGGCAGAGCGCGATGGCAGCACTGCTCTTTCATCCTGAATTTTATACTGTCGCGGTGGCGGATTCTGGCAGTCACGATAATCGTATGGATAAAATCTGGTGGAATGAGCAGTGGATGGGGTGGCCGATAGGAAAGGAGTATACGGAGTCTTCCAATGCAGAAAATGCCTGGCGTTTACAGGGCAAATTGTTGCTGATGGTGGGGGAGCTGGATAAAAACGTTGATCCATCCACAACGATGCAGGTTGTCGATCGGCTGATTAAAGCCAATAAGGATTTTGACCTGTTTTATATGCCCGGTGGAGGTCACGGTGTAAGCGGCGGTGCATACGGTCAGCGGCTAATGTGGGACTTTTTTATTCGTCATCTCGCAGGGCGAAAAACACCCGACTGGAATAGCCCGGTGACAGAGCAATCGCCCAGACGCTAAAGGGATTCGCCGATGTTATCATCGGCGAATAAGATATCCATCATACCCTGTGGGTTATTTAAAAACTGCCGCGTGATTTGATAGTGCTCCGTCTCCTGCCACGCAACCTGCTGAATACCCTCTTCACCGAAGTGATAAATAACCGCATTGGGGTAGGCCAGGATAATCGGGGAATGAGTAGCAATAATAAACTGACACCCAGAGTTCACTAACTGGTGGATACGCGCTAGCGCAGTGAGCTGCCGAGTAGGAGACAGCGCGGCTTCCGGTTCGTCCAGCAGATAAAACCCGTTGGGGCCAAAGCGATGGTTTAACAGCGCCATAAACGATTCGCCGTGCGACTGCTGGTGGAGCGACACACCGCCGTAGGCCAGTTGAATCAGGCCGGGATCGATATTTTCTATTTCTGTTGCGACATTGAAAAAACTTTCTGCCCGTAAAAAATAGCCGGTGCGCGGACGCATTATACCTTTGACGATGCGCAGGTAGCTACTCAGGTTAGAATGGGAGTCGCGGGTGCTGAAATTGAAGTTACGCGAGCCGCCTTCCGGGTTGAATCCCATCGCTATCGCCACGGCTTCTAACAACGTTGATTTTCCAGAACCGTTCTCTCCTACAAAAAAAGTAACATCGGGGTGGAAGCGAATCTTTTCGAGATCGCGGATTGCCGGAATGGACAATGGATAATGTTGGGGATCACGTATTTTCTTTGGATGAAAATAGACACGTTGCAGATAGGGTTTGTCACTCTGTTCCACTTTATTTACCTTTCAATGTTGAGGGCATCTTATTTTTTTTCTAATAAAGTGCCTTTATTTGAATGATGGAAGATTTTCAGCGTGATAAAACCAGCAACCAGTAAAATAGTACTGGCTAGTAATGCTTTAATGAGTGGCGGAGAGCTTGAGAAAAATAGGTCGAAAGTAGCCGTAGACAGAGAAAACAATATCGTGATGACGGCAATAGCCATAACGTCATAGGGTGATGTTTTGTGCCTGAAAATTATTGCCTTAGCTGCTAACACGATTATGGCGCCGATGACATATCCAGCGACGGACGCTGCGATACCTGAATAAGGATTATTCTCGATTGCAAAGTAACCTGCGACGAATAGGATTAAAATGCTAGAAATAACAAAGGAGAGAATTATTCTTTTCACGCCGTTTTCCCTTATTGAACTGATTGAGAATTAAGCACCCAGATTGAGTTATTTTACGGCATGTATGAATTTAGGTCTCATGATTAAAGTGGTATAGAACAGAAGAAATATGAATATATACATCGAGCTGCTTGTGGTTAGCTACATTTAAATTCGAGTTTTTCCGTGATGATGGGAATATTATATTGACGCCGACGGAGATGCCGCCAGCGTCATGGGTGGTTAGAAGGAAACGTCGACGCCGCCGCGCAGCACTTCTTCGTTACCGCGATCGGCAAAGTGTTTGTCAGCACGCAAGAAGAAACGTGCATCCGCTGCCTTACCTACGTCTAGCCTCACGCCTGCCCACTGCGAGTCTTTATCCAGTCGAATGCCCGGAATATCGAGGCGCTCGCCTTCACGGCCCAGTCCGCTCCAGCGGGCGGAGACGTCAAGCGATGGGTTAGTAAACGCATGTTGATACTCACCGCTAACACCGATGCTGCTCCACCATCCCTGATTCCATTGCAGCAGGGCGCGCAGGTTAAGCCCCGTCAGACCCACGGTACGGGAATAATCGTTGCCTTCTCCCGTCAGCCCGAATGCGCTGCCGGTATCTGTAAAGCCGCCGGTAGACAGATAGCTGTATTTGAGTCCTGCATAGGGTTGAACGCTAAAGATGTCGTTGATCGCAAATTCGTAGCCGGTCTTGAGCAGGCTCTGCCAGCTATCGCTTGAGGTGCTGCTGGAAACGGCTTCGACATTATTCAATAAGATAGAACGCTTCAGCTTATCGCTGCCGTGCTGATAGCTTAGGTTGCCCTGAATGTACCACTCTGGCGTAAGGTTGTAGCGCGCGTAGGTCATTACCCCATGCAGCTCATTCTCACTACTGCCGCCGCTACCGTCATAGTCCGCTTTGATCTGGCTGTTGGTATAGGCAACCCCGGCGCGTAATCCTGGGGTGTTGAAGTCGGTATCCGTACCGATGGCCGTCAGGGTGATATCGTAATCGCTACCCAGATAGCCGGACTGTCTCAGATCGCCGCGCAGCTTGCCCGTTTCAATCCATAGTCCGTAGTGCTTCCCGCTCCCTAACAGATCCAGCCGGTTGTTTAGGAGCTGGTTCTGATAATCCAGACTAGTAAACAGAATCGCGTTGCTGGAAGCGTGCGCCTGACCGGACAGTGAATCCAGTGCGATGGCTGCGGCTCCCGCGCTGCCCAACTGCTGAAATGCGGCGGCCTTCGCCAACAAGCTGGATTGCTGCTCGCTGGTTGAGGATAAGGTTGACCAGCGGTCGGCAACCTGTAGCGCCGATTCGATATTGGCAGCGGTCTGCAACTGTGCAGCGCTTTGTAAGCCGCTGTTGGTAACCGCGTCTACCGTGTTGAGGCGGCTAAATGCACCTGTCACATCGTTGCTGGCGTAGGTCAGGTTCCCCGTCAGGAACAGGCCGAGATCGACATTACTGAAGGTGCCGCTGACCCCCTGATTGCTGTGCAGTAGTGTTTCTTGAGCCTGAACGATATAGGTGTTGCTGGGGAGACCAACGCGTAATCCGCCATCCAGCACTGCGCTACCTTCAACGGTGAACGGATTGGCTAACGTCACGCTCAGCAGGCCGTTACTGCCTTGGGTATAATTGCCCCCGACGGTCAACCCGCCATCTGCGGTGGTGGCAACGATACTCGTGTTACTCACATTGCCGCCAATACGACCTTTTCCTGCCAGCGTGCCGGAGCCGGATACGCTGGCATTGCCCGTAATTGAACCGTCAACGTACAAACTGTTGGCGGTAATCAGCGTGTCGCCTCTATAGGTGTTACTGCCGGTTAAATGCAGAACGCCTCCCGCATTGCTGGCGCCGTTGACGATGAGACCGTAGTCGCCGCTGATGTCGTTGGCGAAGGTGTAATTTCCTGCTGTCAGGCGGGCGGTAAAATCATCGGCATAAAACATCGCCGGGCCTTTTACCGCTTTCTCGGTATTCAGATCTCCCCAGCCAAAGGTGTCATTGTAGGGCCTGCCGTTGGCGGTGTCGGCGACGGTGGTATAGGCTGGACGGAAAATAACCTCGGTAACATTCCCCTCGCTGTCCCTGATGGTTTCATAGTAAGAATTATCCGCGTCGTATCGTCGATAGCCATCGGTGTGATAGGTCGCGGTAGTAAGCAAGGTCTGTTGCAGGTTATAGCCAGTCATCCACGGGTAGACTGCCTTGACGAGTGATGCGCCGCCTGCAACGCGCGGAGCCGCAAACGAGGTGCCGTGGCTTCGTTCTATTGTGCTGCTGTTGGCAATCGGATAATCGACGTAGCCCGGTGCGCTCATGCAGTAGGCCGCGACATTACCGCAGGCATCAAAGAGATAGAGTTCTGAAGGGCGTGTGGTGCCATCATTGCCTACCCATTCGGGAACATACCCGGTAACGGCTAAAATGCCTTTTTGCAGCGAGGCATCACCAAAAATTAGTGGGATTTGGGTATTGGGCGAGGGAGTGGAACCGGCATTATTCCCCGTGGCGACGATACTCAGCGCTTCGGCGTTAACAATATTTCGTAGGTCACTGCGAACGAGTTGGTAGTCAAGGCTATTGCGGGCAGTCGTCAGTTCGGCGGTGCTGGTGAGCCGTTCCTCCGAAGCATAGGACATATTGATAATTTTTACGCCTGAATTGAGCAGCCAGCTCACCGCATTCGTGGTGTTTTGATAATTAAATCGATTATTTGCCGAGGATTGTGCGATGTAGAGTTCGCTGTCTGGCGCAATGCCTCCCAAATAACGTTCCGTTGCTATTCCTGCAAGCGTCAGCGCCACGAGCGTACCGTGCCCGTTCACGCCCTGATTATCATTGACTTGCGGGTTACCGCCGACAAACGTTGAAAAGTGCAGGTTGCTGTAATTAAATTCCGGGCGAGCCGCTTCAAGACCGGAATCAATAATCCCGACTTTAACGGCAGATGTGGTTGGCGTTTCCGGTGTTGTTGGAGTAGTGGGAGTTGTTGGCGTCGTCGGCGATGGCGACGTTGGCGCGACGCTGGCAGTTTCACCGCCACCACCTCCGCTACTGCCGCAACCTGCCAACATCAGTAATGCGATACTGATATTGGCTGCAATGACGGATTGGCGAAATGTTTTTCTTTTTAACGAAACGTTCTTTTTTAATGAAAATAGCTGCGCTGCTGCTGTCATTTTATTTTCCCTGCATTTTAGAACATAGAGCCGCCTCCCAAATAAAAAGGGATTTGGAAAGTAAGGTTGACGTTAATGCGATGCATTATTTCGGCGTATAAACCTTATTTGCATGAATGACGGTTTCTGGTAGAAAAGAACCTCAGTCTCCTTCACTGATCTTTGTGCAATAACCACAGAAAAGTGACAGCGAGAGCCTCACTATTTTTTGTTGAATTAGGATAAGCCGATGCTGGAATTACGCCCTAACTGTGAACACTGCGACTGTGATTTGCCGCCGGACGCCGAAACGTATATCTGCTCCTATGAATGCACGTTCTGTCCTGACTGTGCGGATTCCGTATTTCATCACGCCTGTCCGAACTGTGGGGGAGGATTGGTCAAACGGCCCGTGCGTCCGGTAAGTTGCCTGACGAACGATCCGGCTTCAACGATCCGCATTATCAAACCGCATTGACAGGGAGAGATTGTGGGAGGCTCCGCCTGTCGTTGCAAAAAATGGAACATCTCGTTCAGTAATTCCCGATTTCTCCTGTCAGTGCGCGGCGTATAGTGAGAATTAACCGTACTTTATGACGAACGTCGCCAGGTGTTGCGTTTGACGCAGGCCTTCAGGAGAAAAACATGAATCAAGATTATGTTGTTGTTCAGCAACCCTCAGAGGCAAATCGGTTAATTCTGTTGTTTCATGGTGTGGGCGATACCGCCGCTGGTATGGCGCAGATTGGACGCTATTTTGCCGCTGCATTACCGCAGGCGATCGTGATCAGTATTGCCGGGCCGTTCAGCACTGGCTATGGCGACGGGCGGCAGTGGTTTTCTGTTCAGGGCGTCACGGAAGAGAACCGGTTATCCCGAATTGAAGCAAACCTGCCGCGTTTTGTTGATACCGTGCGCCACTGGCAGGAACAAAATGGCATTAGTGCGGAACAAACCGTGCTGGTGGGTTTCTCGCAGGGGAGCATCATGTCGCTGGAAGCGTTGAAGTCTGAGTCCTCGCTGGCTGGGCACATTGTTGCCTTCAGCGGTCGCTTTGCCGTTTTGCCAGAAAAAGCCTTTGCTGATGTCGCGGTGCATCTGATTCACGGTGAAGCAGACGGCGTTATTGTGGTTGGGCATGCTCATGCTGCCGCTCATCGCTTTCAGGAACTCGGGACGTCGTTTACGTTGGATATCGCACCCGGTGTCGGGCACGGTATTGATGAACAAATGCTGAAGCAGGCGCTGGCTTATCTGAAATAAGATAATCTATCAGATTATCTTATTGGTGATTGTTGATGCGGCAGCGCTCGTTATCATTACGTACGGTATACATAATGATTTGTCGGCGCTGCCTCAATTCAAAATAAAGGATATATTTTGTAGGTGAGGTTTTATCCATATTTAAAATAATATAATCCATATATGGATGTTAAATAATATAGGCAATGTTTTTATTTGTGTTGAGTGTTCAATATTTCCTTTATTTTTTCGGATATAACTATCACATCCTTATGGAAAAAGAGGGTGTGCCATGTTTAAGCGTATTAAAGTCATTACCATCCTTGTCATTTTATTGTTTGTATTAGGAATATCTCAGTTTTTAACAGGGGCGCTATCCGTTCGGGCATTGATGAACGATAGAGATAGTTTCCTTGTTTCTCAACGCTCTAACCAGAATGTGGCCGCCTTTACTGATGCCTGGATTATGATGAACCAGACACGCATCGCTATCGGTTCAATTATACAAAACATGATGATGGGGAATGCGGATAAAGAGGCCATGCAGGCACTTTTACAGCAGGCCAAATCACAGTTGGCTGCCTCAGAGAGTAGTTATAAACATTATTTGTCTCTGCCTAATACGCCCGGATTGGATGAAGCATTATCCAAAAAACTTGAGGCAAGCTATACCGCTTATGACAAGCTACTGAATGATATTGTGGATTCGCTTTCCGGTGGGTTAGCGGGAGCAGCGATGAAATTGAGCAGTGGGGCGACACCGTTTAACGTGGCAATGCAGGACGCTTATATTACGTGGCGTGCGGCACAAAATCAGTTGTCGGATGACGGCTTACAGGAAAACCACGTCGCATTTGAAACCATGCTGTGGCTCTTAGGCGCACTCTCCGTGGTTGTCGTGCTAGTGATTATCCTCAGTTGGATCGGATTACAGCGTATTCTTCTGCACCCGCTGCGTACGCTCATGCGGCATATCAGTGCTATCGCCGAGGGTAACCTGACGCATCATATTGATACCGCAGGCCGTAATGAGATGAGCCAATTGGCGGCGGGGTTGCACCATATGCAGCAGTCATTAATCCGCACCGTGAGTCTGGTGCGCGACAGTTCCTACTCCATTCATTCTGGAGCGAGTGAAATTTCGGTGGGCAGCAACGATCTGTCTTCGCGTACGGAGCAACAGGCCGCCTCGCTACAGGAAACGGCGGCCAGCATGGAGCAGCTAACCGCAACGGTGAAACAGAATTCAGACAACGCACGTCAGGCCACGCTGCTGGCAAAAAATGCATCGGAGACGGCGAATAAAGGTGGCGCTGTCGTCGATAATGTCGTGAAAACGATGAATGAGATTTCTGATAGCTCACAAAAGATCGCCCACATTACCAGTGTGATTGATAGCATTGCTTTCCAAACCAATATTCTGGCACTGAATGCGGCAGTAGAAGCGGCGCGAGCGGGGGAACAAGGACGGGGCTTTGCCGTGGTAGCGGGTGAAGTCCGTACGCTGGCACA
This sequence comes from Pectobacterium zantedeschiae, assembly GCF_004137795.1. Lineage (GTDB taxonomy): Bacteria > Pseudomonadota > Gammaproteobacteria > Enterobacterales > Enterobacteriaceae > Pectobacterium > Pectobacterium zantedeschiae. Next base: position 2,178,464 of record NZ_NWTM01000001.1, on the reverse strand, counting down.
GCGCAGTGCTCAGGCTGCTAAAGAGATTAAAGCGCTGATTGACGATTCGGTTAGCCGTGCTCATACCGGTTCTGTGCAGGTTAAAGACGCGGGCGATACGATGAAGGAAATCGTCAGCGCCGTGAGCCGGGTAACGGATATCATGGGTGAAATCGCGTCGGCGTCGGATGAACAAAGCCGGGGGATCGATCAGGTCGGGCAGGCGGTTAATGAAATGGACCGCGTCACGCAACAAAACGCCTCGTTGGTTGAGGAATCGGCTTCTGCCGCGGCGGCATTGGAAGAGCAGGCCAGATTTTTGCAGAACGCAGTTGAGGTGTTCAAAATTAATCAGGCGGCCGCGCAGGAACACCGTGCGGCGAGCGCACCTTCTCTTACTGCATTACCAAAATCGCTGTTGCCCAAACCCACGTCTGCCGGATCAGCGAATGCAAATTGGGAAACGTTTTAACCGAGGAATCGTGCTGCTGCTGATCGAAACGTGTAGCACGAACAAAGCAATGCAGGCCGTAATGGCCTGCATTGTCGTTTTAACCGGGAACAACCCGCTTTAAACGCGCTCGACGATCATCGCAATACCTTGTCCGCCGCCGATGCACAGCGTCGCCAATCCCAGCGTTTTGTTATAGCTATGCAGCGCATGTACCAGCGTGACGAGAATACGCGCACCGCTCGCGCCGATAGGGTGGCCCAGCGCAATTGCGCCGCCGTTGACGTTCACTTTTTCTGGATCGAGTTGCAGGTCGCGCTGTACGGCCAGGAATTGTGCGGCAAAGGCTTCATTCGCTTCAATCAGGTCGATATCACCGATCGTCAACCCAGCCTTTAGCAAGGCTTTCTGCGTTGCCGGAATTGGCCCCAGCCCCATCACCTCACTCGGCACCCCAGCAGATGCCCAACTGCGGATCCGCGCCAGCGGGGTAATCCCCTGTTTTTTCGCTTCGGATTCACGCATTAACACCAGCGTCGCGGCAGCATCGTTAATGCCGGACGCATTACCTGCGGTGACGGTGCCATTCGCGGAAAACGCCGGACGTAACGCGGCCAGCGATGCCAGTGTGGTGTCTGCACGAGGGAATTCATCCCGATCGAAAATCCGCGTCTCTTTTTTGCTACGCAGTGACAGCGGGGTAATTTCGGCTTTGAAGCGACCCGCTTCAATCGCGGCGACCGCTTTCTGCTGCGATGCCAGCGCCACCAGATCCTGTTCTTCTCGCGTGAGTTGGTAGCGTTCGGCGATATTTTCCGCCGTGGTGCCCATGTGGTAATCATTAAACGCACACCACAGGCCATCGTTAATCATGATGTCAACGAGCTTGCCGTCTCCCATGCGATAACCGTGGCGCGCTTTTTCCAACAGGTAAGGCGCGGCGCTCATGTTTTCCATCCCACCGGTCACGCAGACCTGATTATCGCCGGACAGAATCGACTGGGCACCCAGCACAACCGCCTTCAGGCCGGAACCACACACTTTGCTGATGGTCAGCGAAGGGGTTTCAAAAGACAGGTCCGCAGCCTGGCTGGCCTGATGCGCCGGGTTTTGCCCCAAACCGGCTTGCAGTACGTTACCGAGGATCACTTCATCAATCGCCAGCGTGTCCGGCAGCGTCGACAGGCAGTCACGGATGGTGGCTGCTGCCATGTCGATAGCCGATGTGTTGGCCAGGCTGCCTGCGAATTTACCAATTGCGGTACGTTTGGCATTAACAATAACAACGGAGTCGTTCATGGTTGCCTCGATTAATGAATGCTGAAGGGTTGTAAAGCGGCGGACACGGTGAAGTTCGCCTCGGTTTTTTGGCGCAGTTCGTCCACGGTGATGTCAGGGCTGATTTCGGTCAGCACCATTTGCTGGTCGATAAACTGGAAGACCGCCAGTTCAGTGACGACCATGCTGACTTTATTGGCGGCAGTCAGTGGGTAGGTGCACTGGTGCAATAGCTTCGCATCGCCATTTTTGGCGCAGTGCTCAAGGGCGATGATGACCTTCTTCGCGCCGACAACCAGATCCATCGCGCCACCCATGCCAGGCACCATCTTTCCCGGTACCATCCAGTTGGCGAGGCTACCGTGCTCATCGACCTGCAAGCCGCCCAGCACGCAGACATCGACATGGCCGCCACGAATCAGCGCAAAGGAAAAGGCGCTATCGAACATTGCGGCACCCGGCACCATGCCGCATGCCTGACCCCCGGCGTTAACCAGATTGCCATCCGGCTCGGTAACTGCTCCAAGCCCCAAAAAGCCGTTCTCTGATTGGAAGGTCACTTCGATGCCGTGCGGCACGTAATTCGCCACTTTGGTGGGTAAACCAATGCCTAAATTCACCACGTCACCGTTTTTCAGTTCCAGCGCGACGCGGCGGGCGATTAATTCTTTCGCATCCATTATTTCTCTCCCAAATAAAGGTGATCGACCAGCGCCGCTGGGGTGACAATACATTCCGGCGCAAGTTGGCCAACCGGAATAACCTGCTCACATTGCGCCACGACCTTTTTCGCTGCGAGTGCAATGAGTGGGTTAAAATTACGGGCAGTGAGGTGATAAATAAGGTTTCCGCTGGTATCGGCAATGCTGGCTTGTAATATGGCTAGATCTGCTTTAATTGGCAGCTCTAATAAATAGGTAATATCGTTAATGGTTATTTTTTGTTTATTCTCTTCGACGATGGTACCAACGCCGGTTGGTGTCAGAAAACCGCCTAAGCCCGCGCCGCCGCTGCGAATGCGTTCCGCTAGCGTCCCTTGTGGCACCAGCTCTACGTCAATTTCGCCGGACAGCATACGGCGCCCGGTTTCTGGGTTCGTACCAATGTGTGAGGTAATCAGTTTTTTTACCTGACCGCTGACAATTAACGGCCCAACGCCGGTATCGACAAACCCGGTATCATTTCCAATCAGCGTTAAATCAGAGACGCCGGATTTAATGATTTCATCTACCAATAATTTCGGTGTTCCGACGCCCATAAAACCACCGAACATAATTGTCATTCCGTCAAATAAATAAGAACGGAAATGGCTGGCATCAATGACTTTATTGTTCATTGCATATTTACTCTTAAATAATGACTCTGAAAGTTGTTGCTCTGAAAAATGGCCGCACGAATCCCCGCAGATAAATAAATATCTGCTAATCATGGCGGCACATGTACGTTATTTAGCGGGAACAGAGGGGGGTTAAATAATCTCCATCTGTTCCCTGTTATCGGATTAAATATCGATATCCAGTATGGCCGAGCTTAATCCTTTGCCATGCATGTCCAGCGCCAGCGAGCGCGTGACGCCGCCGCCGAGTGCGCCGTACATGACGAAATTCAGTGCGCCGATGCTGGGTAATTCATAGCGGACGACATCACCCGTCACGATATCGGCAAACCAGGATTTCACTTTTTCGGCAGTGATCTTCTCTTTCAGCACTTCATAATCTTCCGCACGGTAAGCAATCAGCGAAATATTGGAGGTATTTCCTTTATCACCGGTACGAGAGTGAGCAATTTCACGCAGTTTCATTATTTAATCTCCAGATAATCAACGGCTGGTGTGACGCAGGCGCGAGACAGCAGGGTGGAATCCATCGCCAGTATTTCTTTTACTGCTTTGTTAACACCGCCGCCGCCTGCCGGGCCGTTGGTATAGAGCGTTTCAACTTCGTTACCCACTTTGACCGCCTGTGCTCTGGAGGTGCAGCGTGCTGCGACGCGAGCGCGAACTTCATACGGCTCGCTGCTTTGCGACCGCTGTGCGCCGTGCAGTGAATCAACGCCGATCAGGTCGTAGCGCACTTCCTGAGGATCAAGCTGGCACAGCGCAAAACGTCCTTTAACGATATCCAGTGCCAAACGACCACGCGCTACCGCGCCGGGACCGGCGTAAGAAATTTCGCCTTCGCCGATGAACCCATCCTGATAGCCGACAGACACTTTTAAGGTGTCGGTTTTTGCTCGTCCGGTTGCACCCTGTACGCGCACACGGTTCTCACCGTCTTGCGTAAATGTCACGTGGCTGAAATCGGCAATGACGTCTGGGGTGATGTAGCTGTCCGGGCGGTGGATTTCGTACAGCAACTGTTCTTTACAGGTATCCACACAGACACAGCCGCCGGAACCCTCAACCTTGGTGATCACGGCGCTACCATCTTCGGTAATTTCCGCAATTGGGAAGCCCAAACGGTCAAGATTAGGGATATCTTTAACACCCGGGTCGGCATAGTAACCGCCGGTGATTTGTCCCGCACATTCCAGCAGGTGGCCGAGGCAGGTGCCTTTGCCCAAACGATCCCAGTCATCGGCAGCCCAGTCGAATTCATACATCATCGCAGACAGGAATAGAGAGGGATCGGAAACGCGACCGGCGATAATCACGTCCGCACCTTGACGCAATGCTTCAACCAGCGCATCCGCACCCAGATAGGCATTGGCGGAAAGAATGTCTTTGCCGCAGCGTGAAATAGGTAAGCCAATCTCATCCAATTTGGAATCTTGTGCGATCAGCACCGAGTGCACATCGTCACCGGTGACGATCGCAATCTTCAGCTTGTCTGCGCCGAGTTCTTTGGCGATTTCCAATACGCGCTGACCGGCGGCGACAGGGTTAGCCGATCCCATGTTGGTGATGATCTTGATACCTTTTTCCAGACAGAGGGGCAGCACGGCGTGCATGCGGTCGGCCAGTAGTTCGTTGTAGCCTTTTTCTGGATTCTGCTGTTTTTGCTTTTGGCCGATGGCGATAGTACGTTCCGCCAGACATTCAAATACCAGATACTGAATGTCGCCTTTTTGAGCCAGTTCTACGGCCGGTTCGATGCGGTCGCCAGCATAGCCAGCGCCGGAACCAATACGGATTGTTTTCATAAACTTACCTTTATCAATGAAATGTGTCTGTTGGCGTAATCAATGGGAAACTGTATGTCCCTATAAGGGGAAGACCCCGAAGATGACGCAGGCGAACGTCATGATGACGCTGGCGGCCCAGAGCACAGGAATAGAGAATTTCTGGTGGTCGGCGAGATCGACACCTGCCAGGCTGACCAGCAGGAAGGTCGCTGGTGTGAGCGGGCTAACCGGGAAGCCCGTGGTCATCTGTCCTAATACGGAAGCCTGAGCAACCTGAATCGGCGGTACACCCAGCATGTCCACGGTGTGGGCAATAACTGGCATGATGCCGAAGTAGTACGAATCAGGATCGAACACCAGACTCAGCGGCATGGAAATCAGACCGACGATAAACGGAATGTGGGAGGCAAAAGACTCTGGCACAAAGCTGACCGCCGAGAGCGACATTGCTTTCAGCATGCCTGTACCGCTCATGATGCCGGTGAAGGCACCCGCAGCGAACAGAATGCTGGCCATCATCAGTGCGGCTTTGGCGTGGGCGTTAATACGTTCTTTTTGCATTTCAACGTTGGGGTAGTTGAACATCAGCGCCAGCGTCAGGGCGATCATGAAGGCGACCGTCGGTGAAATTTTGGTAAACACCATGGTGCCGATAACGGCAAGAACCAGCGCAATGTTGACCCAGAACATCTTCGGACGACGTAGCGCTTTTTCTGCATCGGTCAGCTCTTTTACATGCTCTTGAGCCGTGATGGATTGCGTACCACCCGCCAGCGGATTACCCGCTGCTAATCCCAGACGCTTCTCTTCTTTCTTGCCCCAGTAATAGCCCATGAGCACCATGAAAGTCAGGCCGCAGACCTGTGCCGGGATGAGCGGAATGAACAGGTCGTGCGTGGTGGTGTTCAACGCGGCAGCAGCACGGATCATCGGCCCGGTCCACGGCAGGAAGTTAACTCCTGCGCTGAGCGCTGTAATGCCGACCAGAATGCGCTTATCCATGCCGAGCTTATTAAACAGCGGCAGCATCGCGGGAATGGTGATCAGAAAAGTGACGGCACCGTTACCGTCCAGGTGTGCAATCAGCGCTAACACGCCTGTACCGATAATGATTTTTACCGGGTTGGTGCCGACCATGCGTAAGATCCCTTTGATAATAGGATCAAACATACCGGCATCGGTGACTACGCCAAAGAAGGCGATGGCAAAAACAAACATCGCCGCCATCGGTGCCAGCTTGGTGATGCCGTCTACCACGTATTTCGCGGTATCGGTGCCACTACCTGCTGCGAGTGCACCGAGAACCGGAATCACGATGAGCGCAACCAAAGGCGACATTCGTTTTGTCATGATGAAAAATAGCAGGGTAGCTATAGTGAGCACCCCGATGAGAGCCAGCATAAAAACTCCTCATTAGTATAATCGTATGGTTTTATTTACAATAAATTAAACAACTCAATAACAATCCATGTAATAATTAACAAATAAAAAATGAATGCTTATCCCAGAGTCATTTGATTTTTTGTCTGCGCTATTTTTATCACCCCTGACCCTCTTTATACTAACTCGTAATCGCAATGGTTTTATTCGTAAATCTGATGGGTTTATTTCATTTGTTAATGAAATTAATTGTTTTGTTTTTCTTATTAATGGCTAATTGATTGATTTGGTTTGCTTAGTTAGGTCTTTTTGTTCAATTGTTTTTTACGCTTTGTGATATTTATCTAAAATGTCCATTTTTATGAATGCCGAACGTTGTTTGAATGGAATTAAATAAATGCGGGAAGGATCATAAAAATAGTAGGTGCCGATCGTTTTCTATTGAATTTGTTCCTTTCTTACCGGAGACTTCATTTTATTTATATAAAAACACTATGAACTTATCGATAAAACAATTACGGGCCTTTATCGCACTGACTGAAACTGATAATTTCACGCGTGCCGCTCAGAAAATAAATCTCTCGCAACCTGCATTTAGTTCATTAATTGCCGGGTTAGAGGAAGAGGTCGGTTATCGACTGTTTGACCGTGATACACGTAAAGTGCAGCTCAACGCTGATGGCCTCCATTTCATTGATATTGCCCGTCGGCTGGTGCAAACCCATGACGATGCCGTTGGTGAAATCAAGTCTTATGCCACGGGGTATAAAGGGAAGATTGTGTTGGCAGTGCTGCCGTCAATGGCGGTGGAATGGTTGCCTCAGGTGCTGGCGCAATATCATCGTGCTTACCCCAAGATAAAGGTTGAACTGCTGGATACGCAGTGGGATCGCTGCCTGAAAGCCGTGTTGGATGGGCGTGCCGATCTGGCATTGACGGCAGGGCAGCCGTCACCGGGAACATTCAGTTCTCGCATGCTGTTCGCCGACAGTTTTTATCTGATTTGCCAGAATTCGCACCCGCTGGCGCAGCGCGACAGTGTTGATGTGGCCGATGTGGCGCAATACCCGTTTGTCGGGTTTTGCAAAGGCACCAGCATTCGGCAGTACACCGATCAGCTTATCGAACCAGAAGGTTTTAACTACGTGCTGGAAGTGCGTCAGTTGACCACCATGATGGGGCTGGTGGCAGCAAATTATGGCGTGAGTATTGTGACGGGGCTGACGCTGTTCCAGTTCCAGCACAAAGATATCGCGATTATTCCATTCCGGGATTTATCATTGCAGCGCGGTATCTATCTGGTAACGGATAAAGAGCGGCAGCTTTCGGTGTGCGCGAAAGAGTTTTATGATTTTCTTCTGGAGCGGGCGGAAAGTTTTGTTCCCGCTGCATGAGAATCCAAACCGCCCGCAGCGCGGGGCTTAGCTCGCGTGCAGGCAGTTTGGCGATGACAGGAGTCAGGGTTTTTTCTTCGGCCAGTCGTCGTCTTCATCGTCCCATTTATCGTTGTTGTCACGATGTGGGGGCAATTTCGGTTTATTGAGCAGAAAACGCGTATGGTCAACGTTACGCAATTCTTTGATGCCGTTAATCAGCATGCCTATCAGGATAATCAGGATTATCCACCAGTAATCAGCCAGCCATGCCATGGTCACGCCTCATCAACGTTATGAATGTAACGGGTAAACAGCTGCGGCAAGTGCTGGCAAAGCCAATGGTAGCCTGCAATGTCTTCATCTTGCCAGGCGGCAAGAATGAGGTCGGGTGTAAGCTGCTCTTCCGCATACTGTGCTAATGGATAATAGCTGATATGCCAGGGTTCGACTGCGACACCGCCGAGATCGTGTGCATAAGGCCGATAAAAACCGTATTCATGCATGTGTGCGCTCAGCCACGCATTCAGTGTGGCAAAATAGCCGCCTTCTTCATATTCCCACGGTTCCAACTGGAGCGAACGGCCTACGGGTAATAAATCAGGATCGTAGATATCAAGATCGCTGCCCCAATGGTGACGGCTGGAGCCCGGCATCGCAGACCAGCGCAGAATGGCCTCACAGCGTTCCCCATCGTCCAGAGACGCTATATCTAGCGGTTGGCTGTTGGCATCCATGACGGGACGCTCGCCGCGAAACTTGCTATTCCAGATCTGGCGCTGACGCTCAAAATCGCGAAATGTGCTGGCGGGCTGTAGGTTAAATCCTGCTGTTTTTGCCGCGTGCTGTAGCGCCAGAAACGCGGTTACCGCTTCCGGCTGAAGACGATGGCGACCGTGTAAAGTGACCAGATGCTGGTCGCTTTTACCGGTTAACATAGCTGGCGTCATCATGCGATGAGCTGCTCCATAATGCGCTGATACATCCGGCTTAGCAGTTGTAGGTCTGCCGCGTTGACGCATTCGTCGACTTTATGAATCGTGGCGTTGACGGGACCTAGCTCAACGACCTGCGCACCCATGCGGGCAATGAAACGGCCGTCGGAGGTGCCACCATTCGTCAGCAGCTCTGGGGTGACTTCGTTGTAATGCTTGACGGCATTCACCACGGCATCGACCAGTTCGCCGCGTGCGGTCAGGAATGGCTGGCCGGAAAGCTTCCAGTCAATGGTGTAATTAAGCTGGTGGCGATCCAGTAATTCCGCTACGCGCTGCTGGATTAACACATCCGTTAATTCGGTGCTGAAACGGAAATTGAATTGCACAAACAGTTCTCCGGGGATGACGTTATTGCTCCCCGTGCCTGCCTGAATATTGGCAATCTGCATGGTGGTTGGTGGGAAGAAGTCGTTGCCCCGATCCCATTCGGTGGCGATCAGCTCGTTCAGCGCTGGTGCTGCACGGTGAACGGGGTTGTCTGCCAAATGAGGATAAGCAACATGCCCTTGAACGCCATGTACGCGTAAATTCGCGGTGATAGAACCACGACGGCCGTTTTTCACCACGTCGCCTACGACATGCGTACTGGACGGCTCGCCGACCAGGCAGTAGTCCAATCGCTCGTTGCGTGCCATCAGCGCATCGACCACTTTTACGGTGCCGTTAATGGCGCTAGCTTCTTCGTCTGACGTAATCAGAAACGCCAGACGCCCCTGATGGTTAGGGTGGGCTGCGACGAAACGCTCGGCGGCAATCACCATGGCTGCCAGTGAACCTTTCATATCTGCTGCACCGCGACCATACAACATACCGTCACGGATAATGGGTTCAAACGGCGGATGCTGCCAATGGCTTTCATCGCCGCTGGGAACCACATCGGTGTGCCCCGCAAAGGCCAGCGTTTTACCTGTGCCGCGCCATGCCCAGAAATTTTGGGTATCGCCAAAATCCATTGCTTCGACGGTAAAGCCAATCGCCGTCAGTCGTTCAATCATGAGTGCCTGGCAGCCCTCGTCGTTCGGGCTGAGGGAAGGGCGTTTAATTAACTGTTGAGCGAGCTCTATGACTGGGCAAGACACGTTATTGGTTCTCCGCAATAAATTTCTGGTAGCTGTCGATACTAAACCCAAGCAGTGCGTTACCGCCATCGGCAATCAACAATGGCCGTTTAATGACTGCTGGTTGTTCCAGCATAAGGTTTTTGGCGGCCTCTGCGCTGTCGCGGGTACTACTGTTGATTAATTCACGCTGTTCTTCGCTGAGCTTACGCCAGGTTGTTCCACGCGTATTGAGCAAGGCCTGAACCCCCAGTTGGTCGATAAAACGCTGCAACAGCTGTTCATCCAGACCGTCGGCACGGTAATCATGAAAGCGATACGCCACTTGTTGATCTTCCAGCCAGCGGCGCGCTTTCTTTATGGTGTCACAGTTTTTAATGCCGTACATGGTCAGCGCCATAGGGGTAAAATCCTTTCTGCTTATTGAGTTGCGTGACGATTGCTGTGGAGTACAGCGCGGCCTGATTGGGCCCCATCGTGCGATAGCCCAGCATGCCGAAAAAAGGCGGGGAGATCTACTGTGAACTACATTGCAGAAATGAGCGGGAGTACACTTTTTATACTTTCATAACCCTTTTACCTGATTAAAAAGTGTGCGTATAATATGCCGCCGTTAATCACCAAGAGGTTCGCATGGTAGAAGCAGAAGTGAGTACTTGGAAAGATTTTATTGAAGCAATGTTACGCAAATAATAACGATAAGTACCGATAGTCATTGCATACCAGGAATAAAATCATATGAATAAGCAGTATTGAGTCTCTCAATGCTGCTTTTTTTTATGCAAAAAGGGGAAACCTGAGTAAATAAAAGAGGGTATTATTAAATATTAACCATGATTTATAATATCAATAAAATTCAATAATTTATTTTTATTCTCATGATTTTCTTAGTGGTGCTGTCATGATCGGCAAGGCGTTAAAAAGAGGAAGAGATCCTCAAAGTGCAGCTATCGCGCTATGAACTTATGCTGCGTTGGCTGACTTTGCGTCTCTGTGTGCTTAGGGCGTTGGGGTGATTCGGCGTGTGAGCAGCTCAATGAAGGCTTTAACTTTTGCTGGACGAAAACGTGCGGTAGGAAATACCGCATAAATATATCCAATCGGTAAATTCCATTGTGGAAGTACCTGAATGAGCCGACCTGAGGCAAGTTCATCCGCAATGGTAAAATCCGGTAATATGGCAAGCCCCGCTCCGTCGAGAACGGCTTCTTTCACAGCCAATGTGGCGTCAAGCAAGATGGATGGGTGAAGACGTATGGTTTGCCGCTCAAGCTCATTTTGCGAGAATGTCCAGAGAGAATGTTCGCGTAGGGCCGTATTCGCGATAAAAGGTAGGGAGATAATCTCCTGTGGCTCAGTAAGCTCACGAATGCTGGGATTGTCATGCCCTGATGCTACTAGCACTTGCCGAAAATGACCTATTTTCCGTGCCTGTAAATGCTGTTCTGTGAGCCAACCTACGCGTATTGCCACATCTGTATTCGTATTTTCGGACATCACATCCATCGTTTTGTCGCTAAACGATGCTTCAACTTTGCACTGGCTAAATTGCCTGGAGAATTCGGTAATCGTTGGGACGACGACATTAATCCCGTAATCCAATGGGGCGGTGAGTCGTAGTGTTCCTGAGGGCTCACTGATGCGTTCAGCCAGTTCGCTAAAGGCATCCTCTGCATCTTTCAAAATCAATACACAGCGATAATAAAATGCCTGTCCTGCTTCCGTCGTGCGGACACGGCGTGTGCTGCGGATTAATAGCGTTGTGCGCAATTCATCCTCAAGTTTTGCAACTTGCTGGCTGACCACTGCTTTTGTAATACCCAACCGCTCGGCTGCCGCAGTAAATGACGATGTTTCGACTACCGCAGTGAAATAGGCCAGACGATTGAGGTTGGATAAAACGACCGAGTTTATCCGATCTTTATTGTATGCTTTTTCCATACAATGTGTTTATAGCGTTCATATTTATCTGTCAATGACTTTTGCGTAGCATGTTCTTCATCCAATCAACGGGCAGAGTTCCTTGACGAAAGAAGAAAATGCTATGGCTAAGGTTTTAACGTATTTGTTCGACCCCTTATGTGGATGGTGCTATGGCGCGTCTTCAACAGTAACAGCAGCCTCACAACTGCCAGATGTGACGCTTCAGCTTATGCCGACAGGGCTTTTTTCAGGTCAGGGCGCTCGTTTAATGGATGACGATTTTGCTCAGTATGCCTGGAGTAACGATCAGCGTATCGCTCGCCTGACTGGACAACGTTTTACTGAAAACTACCGTCAGCAGGTACTGAGTGACCAATCTCAGGCTTTTGATAGTGGTCCGGCGACGGTAGCGCTTACTGCTGTGTCATTGACGGCTCCAGAACATGAGTTAGAAGCGTTAAAAGCGATTCAACATGCTCGTTATATTGACGGAAATAATGTCACAAGCAGAGAAATGCTGGCGGGGTGGTTAGAACAACGTGGTCTGCATGAGGCGGCTAACCTAATCGCACAACCGGATAATGCGCTTTTACAGGCGAATCAGTCTCGTATCAATTATGCGCGGCTTTTGATGCAAGAATTTGGGGCACAGGGTGTACCTAATTTTATTCTGGATGACGGTAAAGAACGTCGTATATTGCCTACAGGTAAGGTTTTTTCAAACAGCCAGGATTTTATTCAGGAAATTAACAATGCTTAGTTGATATCGTGATTATTATTCACGATAAGTACCATCTATTATTTATTAGTAATGTATATATCCGTGATATTTCAAGTGGCATGTGCGCTGACTGATCAATTCGTTGTCGACGAATTTTTCATTCTTTTATCGCCTGTCTAAAAATAGAATTATGTAATGTATATAAGACAATATAAAGGGGATTCATATGACAGTTCATACAGAGATAAAAAATAATCTGAGTTGGCAGCATTTTCCAGCGGGTGAACATGGCTTTTTCCGTGCGCCAGTTTTACTTTTCGGTGAAAATGAAGCCATCCTTATTGATGGTGGTTTTACGTTATCTGATGGTCAAACTATTGTTGAGGCGATTCAAGCATCCGGCAAAACATTGAGCACAATTTACATCAGCCAAAGCGATCCAGACTATTATTTCAGCCTGGGGCCGATTAAAGCTGCTTATCCGAACGCAAAAGTGATTGCGGCGTCATCTACTGTTGAAGCGATAAAAGGAAACGTTGAGAAAAAATTAGCGGTATGGGGTCCACAACTTAAAGAAAATGGCCCACAGAATCTGGCAGATATTGTTTTACCCGATGTATTTGATGGCAGCGCACTGACTCTGGAAGGCCATGAGATCCAGATCGTGGATGCTGAAGGGTTGACTAACCGCCGCTATCTCTGGGTTCCATCGCTTGGTGCTGTGTTTGGCGGCGTGCTGATTTTCTCAGGACTGCATGTATGGACTGCTGATACTGCTACGCCAGAAGCACGTAAAGCGTGGGTGAAAAATCTGGATGCAATCATTGCCCGTGACCCTAAAGTCGTTGTACCGGGACACGTGGCATTAGACGCACCGATCGATGTTGCCGCGATTCGCCACACGCGTGATTACCTCCTGGCTTTTGAAGAAGAGTTGGCTCGATCTTCTGACAGCACGGCATTGATTGCTGCATTAACCGCGCGTTATCCCGATGCTAAATTGGATGTTGCACTGCAGATTGGCGCGAAAGTAGCAACCGGCGAGATAAAGTGGGGTTAAGGATTATGCCAACAAATTTGGATATTATTAAAGCGACCTATGAAGGGTCATCCGCAGAGAATGGTAAAAATCTGCTTGCTGTCTTGGCAGCAGATGCAACATGGACAGAGGCGGCTGGCTTTCCCTATGCCGGTACTTATGTCGGGCCTCAGCAGATTGTTGAGGGGGTATTTCATCGGTTAGGTACGGAGTGGAAAGACTATCAGGCCAAAGTACATACTTACCTGGCTGATGGCGATCGTGTTGCTGCATTTGGTGTGTATTCTGGTACTTATCTTAAAACAGGTAAATCCATGACGGCAACGTTTGCGCATTTATATCATCTTCAAGATGGCAAGATCGTGAAAATGGAGCAGTATGTGGATAGTGAGAAGGTTCAAGAAGCCCTTCGTTAATTATGTCGTCACTATACTTGCTATATTCCGGCTAACAGTAAATAGGTGGGGGTCGAACCCCATCTGTTCAATGTTAGGTTATATCTTTATTTTATTTTTATATGACTGGAGGGTCGTTTAAATAAATTAAGAAAATGGTGATTTATCCACTTATCTAAATATCATTTTCTTTCTATTTATTGATGCCTATTTTTTTTCTCGTTGTGTTGAACAACTCAATGCGTGAGATGCATTCGTGTGGGCGTAAAGATAATTAGGGGTATTTGATAATCTATTATATAAAAAGGATGATCTATGATGAAAAAAATAAATAGCGCGACATTTATTGCCGCAATGGCGATCTCTGCTAATGTTTTTGCCAGTTCACTTAACTTAACGACATTCAATCCAGGTTCAGATGCGATATTCCCTGTCTCTTCTACGCTGATTTATGGCGATCGTGATGCAGTGCTTGTTGATGCACAGTTTCAAAAGAAATACGCCAAAGAGGTTATTGATATTGTCAATGCTTCTGGAAGGGATTTGAAATATATCTATATTTCTCATAGCGACCCAGATTATTATTTCGGCTTGGATGAAATCAAGAAAGCCTTCCCTAAAGCACAGGTAGTGTCTACTGCACAGACGGCTTATCTTATTTCTGCATCCAAAGATACTAAATTAGAGGTTTGGAAAGAAAAACTCGGATCCGATGCGCCAGAAAAACTCTATGTTCCAGAGGCTGTGACGACGAATAAGCTGGTTATTGATGGAGAAAATATTTATATCAGACAAGTCAAAGGTGATTCCGCACATAGCTATCTATGGGTTCCATCACTTAAAACGGTGCTAGGGGGAATTCCTGTGAGTGAAGGCGGGCATCTGTGGATGGCAGATACGTCAACAGCTAAAGATATCGATCGCTGGATTAACGTGATTGACGATATGCGATCGTTGAAACCGGAGAAAGTGATTCCCGGTCATTACGTGAAAAGTGATTTCTCGCCTGCCATTTTGGGTTTTGTCAGAAAATACCTGTCTGATTATAAGGTTGCGGCATCCACGAATAAAGATGCATCGGGCATCATTGCTGAGTTGGAAAAGGCTTATCCTGATTTACCGGGCAAAGAATCGCTTGAATTTGGTGCGAAAGTGTTTACCGGTGAACTGCCTTGGCATGTTACATCGCCTTATCCACCAATCGGCAGCAAGGCTGAAATTCACTTCGGTGATACGGTCTTTGAGTTGACCTTTAAAGATAATCATACGATGTCATTTATTGGTACATCAGGAGCTTTTAAAGGCGTTACGGATACGGTGGAGTACCTCCCGATTGAGGTGAGCAAAAACGTGTTCATGGTCTATTGGAATGAGCCACATACGGGGTCGAATGTGGTTCATGTACAAGATTGGAATACCGGTACGGTTTATACCAATATTGCGGCGAAGGATTACTCCTTTACGCATCTGAAAGGGACAATAGCCCTTAAAGATTAACCGCAGTAGTGGGAATTGCTTGACGCGTAGTCAGTGCTAATGAATATATCACTCGGCACCTATATTCGTGGTAGCCGAGTGATACTGTTTATTTTATATGGGTGTGCTATTACAACGGATTAAGACATATTAAGCGCAAATTTCGCGGCAGCGATGGCGTGAAGGTAACTGGTATCAAAGAGAGGAACCGTCGCATCTCCTGCACTGATTAATAGCGGAATTTCTGTACACCCCAGAATGATGCCTTCCGCACCTTGCTGTTCAAGTTGTTGGATTATATCCCGATAGACCTGCCGTGATGTGTCGTTAATGTTCCCCAGACACAATTCATCGTAAATGATGCGATTAACTAATTCTTTCCCCTCATGGTCAGGAACAATTACGTCCACGCCAAATCGTTCCTGAATGCGCTGGCGATAGAAATCCTGCTCCATCGTGTAGCGGGTGCCGAGCAAACCAACTTTCTTCAATCGGTGCTGTTTCAGACTGGCGCCGGTAGCATCGGCAATATGCAAAAGGGGAAGCTGACAGGTGCGTTCAACGTCATCAGCGACTTTATGCATGGTGTTGGTACAGATAACGATAGCGTCTGCCCCCGCCTGGCGTAATCCTACGGCGATATTGCTTAGTACGGCCGCTGCCTGTTCCCAATCACCTTGTGACTGCAATTGTTCGATCTCGTGAAAATCGACACTGTGAAGGATGATTTTGGCGGAGTGCAGGCCACCAAGTTGGTTTTTTACATATTCGTTGATAATGCGGTAATACGGGATCGTGGATTCCCAACTCATGCCCCCGATCAGACCCAGCGTTTTGCTTACCATGGCACCTTCCTTTGATATCGTAAAAAGTGATGAATCGACCAGAACTGAACTCCCTGTATTCTGCATTCGGTTAAAATAGGGCAGCGAAGTCGTTCGGTATACATTTTTAGCGACTTTTATCACTTTTTATCCAACTTCAACTGGACAAAAGGTCAATCTATTGTTGTACTGTACCTGACACAGATTTTGTGTCTTTCATTCATGTAAAGGTAAGTTTGATGTCTAAGATTAAAGGTAGTGTTAAGTGGTTTAATGAGTCCAAAGGCTTCGGTTTCATTACTCCAGAAGATGGTAGCAAAGACGTGTTCGTACACTTCTCTGCCATCCAGAGCAATGGTTTCAAAACTCTGGCTGAAGGTCAGCGTGTAGAGTTCGAAATCACTGACGGTGCCAAAGGTCCTTCTGCTGCTAACGTTAACGCTATTTAATTATACCGATTTCGTGAAAAACCCGCCAATGGCGGGTTTTTTTTGCCTCATTTTCTACGTTATATCAGTGTGTTGTTACCCAAGTGACCAACGCAAACGCCAATGCGGTCATAAGTAATGAGCCCGCCAAATTCAACAGCACATGTAATCCCGCCGCAGCCAACTGTCCGCTTTGCAGAAACATGACAACTTCTGCGGAAAAGGTCGAAAACGTCGTTAAGCCGCCGCACAGCCCGGTAGTAATTAATATTTTCCAGTCCTGATCGAGATGGGGATGGCGCAGGAAGAAGGCTAACGCGCCGCCAATAACGAAAGCCCCAATCAAGTTGGCAAGCAAAGTGCCCAGCGGTAACGTTGGATACAGGTTGTTAAACTTAACTCCCAACTGCCAGCGCGCCACGCTGCCGACTCCGCCACCAATAAATACCGCGAGTAATGTACTAAACATAGAAACCTTTTTGGATTACTTTGCACAGATTGCTTTTTGCGATCTCGGAGAGTATTGGGCAGGACACTACGCCCTCTCTGCGAGGTGGACGTAGACATCATTAGCCGAGTGGCGGTTGTACCCTGTACTTCAGGCTACCAGCGTTTTTGGTGGCGCTAGGGTAGGGAGGAATGTCATCTCCACTTTAGTAGGGAAAGTTTACGCCGTCAGATGGGATTTTTGTAGTGATGCAGAGGGGAAAGTTGTAAAGCGATCTGAATATGTGCGAAAGCGGCGTCTTACTTTGTTACAGATAGCAATTGTGTCGTGCGGCGTAAGGTTTTACATAGAGGACATAGGATGCAAAAAATTTTTTCGACAACCCTGTTTTTTGACAACCATTATTCGACAAGTACGTGTTCTCGTTCGCTGGCGTCTCCAGCCTCTGTAAATCAGGTAGGTTTGTATGGAAGGTATCAGTATTGCCAAACTATTGGTGATTGGCGCATTAATCATTCTGCTGTTCGGTACGAATAAACTTCGTAGCTTAGGTGGCGATTTGGGTGCGGCGATTAAAGGTTTCAAGAAGGCGATGAATGACGAGCAACCGGCAAAAACGGATGACACGGCAGCGCTGAATGATTCATCTCGTAAAGAATCCTGATCGCACTTCACATAACAAAACGGACAGCAATTGCCGTCCGTTTTTTATTCCACACAAAAAATGTGTAAAAATGTATGAGTGCTTATTTTACTTCGATGCCCTTTGCCTGTAGGTCGGCATGGTAAGACGAGCGAACAAACGGGCCGCAGGCCGCATGGGTAAAGCCCATCGCCATCGCTTCGGCTTTCATCTCATCGAACTCATCTGGACTGACATAGCGCTGTACCGGCAGGTGGTGGCGGCTCGGCTGTAAATATTGTCCCAGCGTCAGCATTGTCACACCGTGGCGGCGCAGGTCGCGCATGACTTCCACGATTTCAGCATTGGTTTCCCCTAATCCAACCATCAGACCAGATTTGGTCGGGATGTCAGGGTGCGCGTTCTTGAAGTTTTCCAGCAGCTTCAGCGACCATTCATAGTTCGCACCAGGGCGGACCTGGCGGTAAACGCGCGGTACGTTTTCCAGATTGTGGTTGAATACATCTGGTGGCGTAGCGGTCAAGATTTCCAACGCGCGATCCATACGGCCACGGAAGTCTGGCACCAGCGTTTCGATCCGAATATGTGGGTTCTTGCGGCGGATAGCGCTAATACAATCCGCAAAGTGTTGTGCTCCACCGTCGCGCAGGTCATCACGGTCAACGGAGGTGATCACGACATAGCGTAAGCCCATGTCATGGATTGTTTGTGCCAGCTTCTCTGGCTCATTGGCGTCCGGCGTAAGCGGGCGGCCGTGGGCAACGTCACAGAACGGGCAGCGACGCGTACAAATGGCACCCAGAATCATGAAGGTGGCCGTACCGTGGTTGAAACACTCGGCCAGATTCGGACAGGACGCTTCTTCGCAAACTGAGTGCAACCCATTTTTGCGCATTGCCGCTTTGATTCCCTGAATACGGCTCGAATCCGCCGGAAGTTTAATCTTCATCCATTCAGGTTTGCGCAGAAGCTCTTGGCGTTCGGTAACGACGGTACGTACCGGAATTAGGGCCATCTTATCGGCATCGCGGTATTTGACACCGCGTTCGATCTGAATCGGTTTACTCATGTTTGCGTAAGTTCCAGTTCTGAATCGTTTCTTTAAATT
The DNA here is from genome assembly GCF_004137795.1 of Pectobacterium zantedeschiae. Classification (GTDB taxonomy): domain Bacteria; phylum Pseudomonadota; class Gammaproteobacteria; order Enterobacterales; family Enterobacteriaceae; genus Pectobacterium; species Pectobacterium zantedeschiae. The sequence continues at coordinate 2,159,819 of NZ_NWTM01000001.1, read as the reverse complement.
TGTTTTTCAAATTCAAAGGATTATGTTTTTTGTTAAACTTTTTTTAAAAAACTATAAAAATTATATCATCTTGCCTAATCACAATCAGCTTTTGCACGATCAAAATGAAGAAATTATGTGAATAAAATGTAATTTATCAAAAAGCGAGCGTCCAACTGGCTGATTTTTATTGACAGAATGAAACAGGTTAAGCAGAAAGCGGCTCACCCTGAACGTCCAGGTTCCACGGAATATATTCGGGTGCGGAATAGCCGACTAACTGCAAAAAGGTCTTCACCAGCACCGGTGAGGTGTCATCCAACGTGATGCCTGGCACGAGATCGCTTACCTGCGTCATTTCCATACCGGCGTAACCACAGGGGTTGATACGCAGGAAAGGAGAAAGATCCATGGCGATATTGAGCGCCAGCCCGTGGAAAGAGCAACCTTTACGAATACGCAGCCCTAGCGAACAAATTTTACGCTCACCCACGTAGACACCGGGTGCATCAGGGCGCGCATGAGCTTCAATCTGGAAGTGTGCCAGTGTGCCAATCACGGTATTTTCAATCGCAGTAACCAGCTGGCGAACGCCGAGCTTGCGACGCTTAAGGTCAATCAACACGTACATAACCTGCTGGCCGGGGCCATGGTAGGTCACCTGGCCGCCTCTGTCGCTCTGAATCACGGGAATATCACCGGGCATAAGTACATGTTCGGCTTTGCCCGCCTGACCCTGTGTGAATACGCGAGGATGCTGAACCAACCAGATTTCATCTGGGGTTCTATCATCACGTCGGTCGGTGAAGTTATGCATCGCCAGAGAGACGGGTTCATACGGTTGCACGTCGAATTGACGTACGATGATCTTATCCTGTAGCAAGTGTGTCATCTTCAGGTTAAGGAAAGGTGGGGGGATTATAACGGCGGGAAGCCTCAGCGAACAGCACTATGCAAAATTACGCAGCGCTATACGGCACAAAACTATGTGTCATAAAGCTATGTGTGTAAAGCTATGGTCACAAAACCATGCTGCACTCGCCCATTTTCCCGCCTGTTCTTCTTACAGCACCATACGCACGATGTCGATGTTGCCCAGTTCTTCGTACAGCGTTTCCACCTGCTCAATGTGAGTCGCCGTGATGGTGATGGAAACCGAGTGATAGTTCCCTTTGCTGCTGGGTTTGATCTGTGGAGTGTAGTCGCCAGGCGCATGACGCTGTACCACTTCAACGACCAGATCGACTAACTCCGGTTTTGCCTCACCCATGACCTTGTAAGTAAAAACGCAAGGGAATTCAAGCAGTTCGTTTAATTTGGTTTTCATTTGCGCTCCAGAGAGGGTAATACGTCGGGGTAATTCCGACGGTATTAGCACGATGTCATTACATTATACTAAAAAACATAACTCCCGCGTTTTTGCGGGAGTTAAGGATACTACCTATATGGGGACGTTTTGGCCCCAGACAAGGGGGTTAGCCGAACCAGTGGTGGAACATCAGTTTGATGTAGTCGATCATGCGGCCAAAAATTCCGCCTTCTTTCACTTCGTTCATAACTACCAGCGGGCGCTGATCGATAGTTTTGCCATCCAACTGGAAGTTGATGGAACCCACAACCTGATTTTTGGCTAACGGCGCATGCAGTTCGGTGTTGTCCAGAACATAGCTGGCTTTCAAATCTTTCATACGGCCGCGCGGAATGGTCAGATAGGCATCTTTCTCAACGCCCAACGCAACGCGGTCGCTGTCGCCAAACCAGACCGGCTCAGACGCGAATTCTTTGCCTGCTTTCAACGGTGCGACGGTTTCAAAGAAGCGGAAGCCCCAGGTCAGCAGTTTTTTACTTTCTGATTCACGTCCTTTGGCATTACGTCCGCCCAGTACCGCTGAAATCAGACGCATCTGACCTTCTGTTGCCGAGGCGACCAGATTAAAGCCAGCTGATGACGTATGGCCCGTTTTGATACCGTCAACATTCAGGCTGGAATCCCACAGCAAGCCGTTGCGGTTAGGCTGGCGAATGTTGTTGAACGTGAACTCTTTCTCTTTGTAAGTCGCGTACTCTTCTGGAACATCGCGGATTAACGCCTGACCAATTAAGGCCATATCGCGCGCTGAACTGAACTGGCCGGGTGCATCCAGACCGTGTACGGTTTCAAAATTGGTATTTTGCAGCCCAAGCGCTTTCACGTAACCGTTCATCAGGTTAACGAAAGCATCCTGACTGCCTGCAACATAGTCAGCCATCGCAACACAGGCGTCGTTACCGGATTGCAGGATAATGCCACGATTTAATTGGGAAACAGGAACACGGTCACCTGGCTTCAGGAACATCAGGGAAGAACCCTGAAAGGTCGGGTTGCCGGTTGCCCACGCATCTTTACCGACGGTGACGATGTCGTTAGGGCTGATTTTTCCTGATTTAATCGCCTGACCAATGACGTAGCTGGTCATCATTTTCGTTAAGCTGGCCGGATCGCGGCGCGTGTCGGCATTCATTTCCGCCAACACTTTCCCAGAGTTGTAATCAATCAGGATGTAGGATTCGGCATCGATTTGCGGGACGCCGGGGATCATCGTTTTAAGATTGATATCTTCAGCATAGGCAAAGGAAGAGGCACTAACGAGGAGTAGTGCGCCAAGCGCAGTACGCTTAGTAAAACGAGACGTGTTTACAGTATTCATGATTGGAACAACAACATCCGTGGGTATAAGTTAAAAAACGAGCCACACTATAGCAGATGGGGAAAGGGCAGGCATCAGGCATTACGTTACGTGATTTTGCAAAAGGGCGGTATGTTCAATGCCATAGCCGCCGCTTTCACTTCGTGAGCCTGCCGATTATCCGTGACTAGAGCGTGCCGGGTGCGGCGGTAATAAACGACTGTTGCTGAGCTTCGACTGACAAACGTTGTTGAAGTTCAGCGGCTTGCTGACGATTCTGGAATGGCCCCAGTTGAATACGGTACAGTCCGCCACTTGCTGTGACTTTACCGGCCACGCGGAAGCGTTCACTCAGGCTGCGCTGCCAGGTTTGCGCTCTTTGCTGATCGCTCAACGCACCGACCTGAACCACATAGCGACCCGTGGCGGAGGGAGCTGCTACTGCGGGAGCGGCAACAGCAGCGGTAGCTGGCGCGACGTTCATTGGCGCAGTGGATGGTGTTGCAGTTGGCACGACATTGGACTCAACCACGCCAGATCGTAGTGCTGAAGGCGCGCCTAAAAAGCCACCGCTGTGCGAAGGCGCGCTACTTTGCTGCTGAGTATTTTCTGTTGGCGTGCTCAGGTTGCTATTGCTGATCGGACGAACGGCATTGTTGGGTGTGGATGAGGTTGTTTCCATCATGGGTGTACCCAATCCGCTAGCACCGAAGTTCGGGCGTTCCGGCAGGGAGAAGCTTTGTTTGGCAACGGTAGTGCCTACGGTTCCCGGACCGGAGAGCGTACCGTCAGGCGCGACGCTGATGAAATCTACTTTTACTTTGGTATTGTTAGAGATGTTCAGTCGATCGCCCGCAGCTTTCGACAGGTCGATGATTCTGCCCGGCGTGTACGGCCCGCGGTCGTTAACACGCACAACCAGACGGCGACCGTTACTTAGGTTGGTGACGCGGACATAGCTTGGCAGCGGCAGCGTCGGATGGGCCGCAGTGATCGCGTTAGGATCAAAAATTTCGCCTATTGACGTGCGGTTACCGCTGGCTTCTTCGCCGTACCATGTTGCTAAACCCGCTTCGCTAAAGTTTTGCGGATCTTTGACAATTTTATAGCTCTTGCCCTTGATGCTATAGTCTTGCAGCGTACCCTGATTATAGGGTTCATAACGAGGTTCTGCACCGCCGATCTCTTCCGTCGGGCCGCTGTAAACCTGAGTGACAGGCGGCGCAGGCTGCCGCTGTTCCGTTGTGGTACAGGCCGCAAGCGCCAGAGTTGCTACGCCGACCCAAAGCCAATCCTTACGCATTGCTCACCTCGTGTTATAAATTCTTAGATAGCAGTTTGCGGTGAGTATGTATCGACATGACGATACCGAACCCCGCCATTAAGACGACCAGCGCTGACCCGCCGTAACTGATCAGCGGTAACGGCACGCCAACGACGGGAAGTATACCGCTGACCATCCCGATATTGACGAAAACATAGAAAAACAGAATTAACATCAGCCCGCCGACCATAACCCGACCGAACGAGGTTTGCGCATTTGCGGCAATCACCAGACCGCGCATAATCATGAACAGATACATGGCGAGTAGAATCAATACGCCGATTAAACCAAGCTCTTCAGCCAGCACGGCAAAGATAAAGTCAGTGTGTCGCTCTGGTAGAAACTCTAACTGAGACTGTGTGCCATGCAACCAACCTTTTCCTGACAGGCCACCTGAGCCTATCGCAATTTTCGACTGAATAATATGGTATCCGGCCCCTAGCGGGTCGCTTTCGGGATCGAGCAGCATCATTACCCTGGCACGCTGATAATCATGCATCAGGAAAAACCAGAGTATAGGAATAAAAGCGGCTAATAACAGTACGGCGACGCCAATCAAGCGCCAGCTCATACCTGCCAGGAAAAGCACAAATAGTCCTGATAAAGCGATCAGAATTGAGGTGCCTAAATCCGGTTGTGCGGCAACCAGCAGCGTAGGAACAAAAATCAGAATCAGGGCGATCGCCGTATTTTTTAACGACGGTGGGCACATATCACGGTTAATAAAGCGGGCTACCATCAGCGGTACGGCGATCTTGGCAATTTCCGATGGCTGAAAACGGATGAAACCCAAATCCAACCAGCGCTGTGCGCCTTTACTGATTTGTCCAAAAATATCCACGATGAGCAGCAAAATTACGCAGACAATGTAGAGGTAGGGGGCCCAACCTTCATACACGCGAGGGGGAATTTGCGCCATCACGACCATCACCGTAAACCCCAGCACGATTTGAACGACTTTTCGCTCCATCATGCCGACGTCTTGTCCGCTGGCACTCCACAAGACAAATAGGCTATAGCCCAGCAGTGCCAGGATGCAGAGAAGAAACGGCAGATCGATGTGGATTTTCGCCCAGAACGATCCCTTTTGTTGGCTATCGGTCATGTATGTCTGTTACTCACTCTCGCTACCCGGTGGCGCAGGGGGCGCACTGGGTAAATCGGTATTGTTATCACCCAGCAGGATATGATCGAGGATCTGGCGGGTGATGGTGCCAACGGTCGGGCCAGCCCCACCGTTTTCCAGAATAATCGACATCGCTACTTTAGGGTCTTTATACGGGGCAAACGCAACCATTAATTTATGGTCACGCAGATGTTCTGCGATCTTGTGCGCATTATAGGTTTCGTTTTCTTTCAGGCCAAAGACCTGTGCTGTACCGGATTTTGCCGCAATCTTATAAGGGGCATCATCGAAACTTTTGTGTGCGGTACCGTTAGGCCGATTTGCTACGCCATACATCCCGTCTTTCGCCACTTCCCAATAGCCAGAGTGGATGTTGCCAATTTGCTGATTCTCTGTCTGCCGGAAAGGCACAATTGTGCCATTTTCCCGCGAGCTATAAAGCAGATGCGGCGTTTTGACCTTGCCGTCATTGATCAGCGTAACCAAGGCTTTATTCATCTGGATAGGCGTTGCGGTCCAATAGCCTTGGCCAATCCCAACCGGAATGGTATCTCCTTGATACCATGGCTTTTTGAAGCGACCTAATTTCCATTCGCGCGTTGGCATATTGCCTTTGCTTTCTTCCGAAATATCGATACCGGTTCTCTCGCCGTAACCAAATTTGTTCATCCATTCGGATAGACGATCGATGCCCATGTCATAAGCGACCTGATAGAAGAAAGTATCCGCAGACTCTTCCAGAGATTTGGTGAGGTTAAGACGACCATGTCCCCATTTTTTCCAGTCGCGGAAGCGTTTTTCGGAACCGGGCAATTGCCACCAGCCGGGATCGAACAGGCTGGTATTGGTCGTGATAACGCCTGCGGTCAGAGCGGAAACCGCGATATAAGGTTTAACGGTGGAAGCGGGGGGATAAATCCCTTGTGTTGCCCGATTGATCAACGGACGATCGGGATCGCTTTGTAATTTTGCATAGTTTTTGGTGGAAATCCCGTCGACAAACAGGTTGGGGTCGTAGCTGGGCGTAGAAACCATCGCCAGAATACCGCCATCGCGTGGATCGGTGACAATTACGGCGGCGCGACTGCCTTCCAGCAGTTTCTCGATGTAGATTTGCAGGCTCAGGTCCAGCGTTAGATAAATATCACGCCCTGCCTGCGGTGGCTGTTCGTGGAGCTGGCGGATTACACGGCCACGGTTGTTAACTTCAACTTCCTCATAGCCGGGTTTGCCATGAAGCAGATCTTCATAATGGCGTTCAATACCCAGCTTACCGATGTCACGCGTGGCGGCGTAATTAGCAATTTTTTCTTCTTTGGTCAGCCGCTCTACGTCTTTATCGGTGATTTTGGAAACATAGCCAATGACGTGCGTCAGAGCAGAACCATAAGGATAATAGCGGCGTTGATAGCCTTTAACTTCTACGCCGGGGAAGCGATATTGGTTGACGGCAAAACGGGCAACCTGAATCTCATCGAGTCCGGTTTTTACCGGAATCGAGGTAAAGCGGCGTGATCGCTTGCGTTCTTTTTCAAAGTTTTCCAGATCGCTATCGGTTAGATCGACGACGGGGCGCAACGCTTCCAGCGTATCTTTAAGGTTGTCGACTTTGTCGGGCACCAGTTCTAATTGATAGATGGTGCGGTTCAACGCCAGCGGTGTGCCGTTACGGTCATAGATGATGCCGCGACTGGGTGCGATAGGAACCAGCTTAATGCGGTTCTCGTTGGAACGCGTGCGATAGTCATCAACACGCAAAATTTGCAGATGATAAAGATTAGCGACTAATACACCGGAAAGCAGCAAAATGCCCAGAAATGCCACCAAAGCACGGCGCACGAACAGGGCGGACTCAGCCGTATAATCACGAAAGGGTTTACGTTCTACTTTCATCCAGTGCTATTTCACATGTTTCATCGTATCGCCTTACTCCCGGTGGTAAGGGTGATTAGTCGTAATGCTCCATGCACGATACAGGCTCTCCGCTACCAGTACACGAACCAACGGGTGTGGCAGCGTTAATGGCGAGAGTGACCAGCTTTGTTCTGCTGCTGCCTTGCATTCCGGCGAAAGCCCTTCAGGCCCGCCAATCAGCAGACTGACATCGCGCCCGTCCTGTTTCCAGCGCTCCAACTGTTGCGCCAAGTGCGGCGTCTCCCAACGAGTCCCTGGAATATCCAGCGTAACAATACGGTTGCCTTTGCCCACCGCAGCTAGCATCTGTTCGCCTTCGCGCTCCAGAATGCGTTTGATATCGGCGTTTTTACCTCGCTTCCCCGCTGGAATTTCGAGTAATTCGAAAGGCATGTCTTTCGGGAAGCGCCGCAGATAATCGGTGAAACCAGTCTGCACCCAGTCGGGCATTTTGGTGCCAACGGCGACCAGTTGCAGTTTCATGCTAGCCCCACAGCTTTTCCAGTTCGTATAGCTGGCGGCTTTCTTCTTGCATGACATGAACCATTACGTCACCCAAATCGACAACAACCCAATCCGCAGCACTTTCACCTTCTACACCGAGTGGGATGAGGCCCGCAGCGCGTGAGGATTGTACGACGTGATCGGCAATAGACGCGACATGACGCGTAGAGGTACCCGTACAGATAACCATGTAATCGGTGATGCTGGATTTACCCTGGACGTTGAGTGCAACGATATCCTGGGCTTTTAAGTCATCGACCTTATCAATAACGAAGTCTTGGAGTGCTTGACCTTGCAAAGGTTCCCCCTCAATGGCGTTCTGTCAGTAACTGATGAACGCGTGTGGCGCTGAATTGTTTAGGAAAAACGTAAATCACCGAGTAATTGCCGAGAATTTCCGCTTTTCCCGGTGATTGAAACCAGCCGCGGAGTATATCACGCACTTTTGCCGAGTGGTATAAAGCCCGTGGCTGATGGGCGGGAAAACCTGCGCTATCGGTACAGGCTGTGTTCGTTGATGTAACTGAGTACAGCAGGAGGTAATAAATCGTGGCAGTCCAGACCTTGTTGGCGTCGCTGGCGAATTTCCGTTGCGGAAATAGTGACCAATGGTGTGTCTGCCAAGAAGATCCGTCCATGCGGCTGCTGATGAAGATCTTCTGGCGCGTGAGTTAGATGCTCGTTCAGCCACTGTTGTAATTCGGGTGTTTCCAGCGTTGAACGATAGCCGGGACGAGCACACACGAGCAAATGACAAACGCCGAGCAGATCCTGCCAGCGGTGCCAATGGTGTAGTGTTAGCAGCGAGTCCTGCCCGATGATAAAGCCCAACGGCGCATCATGACCCTTTTCAGCTCGCAGCGCCTCAAGTGTATCAATAGTGTAGGAGGGGGTTTGCCGTTGCAGTTCACGATCGTCCACGGTAAAGAGTGGATTGTCTTCGACTGCCAGTTCAGACATATGGAAACGCTGTCGGGAACTGGCTTCGGGCTGCTGTCGGTGAGGCGGAACGTTATTGGGCATCAGGACAACCTGAGTCAGACCCACGAGTTTTGCCAGCGCGGTTACCGGTTTAAGATGACCGTAATGAATGGGATCGAACGTGCCACCAAAAAAGGCGGTCAACGAGGGCGCAGTGGATGACCTATTCAGATGAATGCCTCCGGCAAGGCTTTGCCGCACAGCAGCATGGCAAGTGATTCAAGTTCAGACCAAACTGACTGACCGTAGTCTTGTTTTAAGGTTATTTCCACCTGCGTCAGCAGCCGTACGGCTTGCTGTAGCTGTTGAAGAGAGAGCCGTTGTAATGCCTGAGTAAGCAGATCACGCCGGTTTTGCCACACTTTTTGCTGATCGAATAATGTGCGCAGCGACGTGTTTGACATACGCCGTTTCAGTGTCAACAGTTGCAGCAGTTCCCGTTGTAGCGTGCGCAGCAAAATGACAGGTTCACAATCTTCCTGTTTTAGCTGCTGCAAAATGTGCCAGGCGCGTTTGCTTTTGCCTGCCAGCAAGGCATCAAGCCAGTGGAATGGCGTGAAGTGAGCGGCATCATTTACCGCATTTTCTACGCGCGGCAGGGTCAGCTTGCCATCGGGATAAAGCAGCGCCAACCGCTCTAACGCCTGAGACAGCGCCAGAAGGTTGCCTTCATAGCAATAGCAAATGAGCTGTGTAGCCTGATCGTCCAGCGTCAACTTCATGGCTTTGGCGCGCTGGGCAACCCAGCGGGGGAGCCGTGCTTGTTCTGGTGTCAGGCAATTGATGTAGGCGCTGTCTTGTGCCAACGCTTTGAACCAGGCACTGTTCTCTTGCGCTTTGGTCAGCTTGTGACCACGCAGAATCAGCAAAATATCGGGGTGCAGTAATGCAGCGAGCTTGACCAGATTTTCGCTCATTGCCGCATTCGGGCCATTTTCCGGCAAGACCAGCAGAAGCGATTGGCGTGAAGCGAACAGGCTGAGCGCCTGACAGGTGCCAAAAATCGCATCCCAGTCAGTATGAAGATCCAGAATGAAGCTGAAATGCTCGCTGAATTCGTGCTGTTGAGCGACCCGTTTAATACTGTCGAGGCTTTCCTGCAACAAGAGCGGGTCTGAACCAAAGACCAAATAACAACCGCGCAGCCCCTCATGGAGTTGCGCGGTGAGTTGTTCGGGGTAAAGCCGAATCATGAACGCTTGGCGGCAGTCGTTGAATCGGTGGACTGAAGCCGATTTTTGACTTCCTGACTACCGTTGACGGTCAGCAATTTACGCACCAACTGCTGCGCAGCCTGCTCACGCATTTCCTGACGGACGATGTCTTGCTCGGCATCTTTCGCCAGTGCAGCCAGCGGGTTATCAAAGAACGTGCGGAACACCGTCACGCTGAGCGGATAAATATCTTCACCCGGCATCAGCACTTGCGCCTGCAATGTCAGCACCATCTGGTACTCCGCTGTTTTACCGTCCTGAAAAATGGAGACGGTATCGCGCGTTTCGCTTGAGCCCAGAACCCGCAGAGACGGAATATCCTGACGCGTCGCATCGTCAACGATTTTCACATCGCTGAGACGGAGTTGTTCACGTACCGCGCGTGTTAGCGGGCCATAAGGGTCACTGCTGTCGAGCACCAGTGTTTGTAACTGTGCAGGCACTTGTGTCGTGCCGCGCAGATGAAAACCGCAGCCAGCGGTGATTAACACCGTCAGCCCCAGCAACAACGTGAATAGACGATGTCGCACAGTTCCTCCTTGCCTTAACCTACAACCAGGTTAAGCAGTTTGCCAGGGACATAAATCACTTTACGAACCGTGACGCCGTCCAGATATTTCGCGACCAACGGTTCCTGAGCAGCGCGTTCGCGAACCTGTTCTTCGCTGGCGTCAGCGGCTACGGTAATTTTACCACGTACTTTACCGTTAACCTGAACCACAACCAACTTGGAGTCTTCAACCATCGCGTTCTCATCCGCAATCGGCCATGGTGCGGTATCGACATCACCTTCGCCTTGCAGCGCCTGCCACAGTGTAAAGCAGACGTGCGGAGTGAATGGATACAGCATGCGAACGACGGCCAGCAGCGTTTCCTGCGTTAGCGCGCGATCCTGATCGCTTTCCTGCGGTGCTTTAGCCAGCTTGTTCATCAGCTCCATGATGGCGGCGATCGCAGTATTGAAGGTCTGGCGACGGCCGATATCATCGGTCACTTTGGCGATAGTCTTGTGCAGATCGCGGCGCAGTGATTTCTGATCTTCGGTCAGCGTAGCGACATTCAGTGCCGTTACTGCACCTTTCTCAGTGTGTTCGAATGCTTGTCTCCAAACGCGTTTCAGGAAGCGGTTTGCCCCTTCTACGCCGGATTCTTGCCATTCCAGCGTCATTTCCGCCGGAGAAGCAAACATCATGAACAGACGGACGGTATCCGCACCGTATTTCTCTACCATAACCTGCGGGTCGATGCCGTTGTTTTTCGACTTCGACATTTTACTCATGCCCGCGTAAACCACGTCACGGCCTTCGTTATCTACGGCTTTGACGATGCGACCTTTCTCATCACGCTCAACGGTAACATCGGTAGGGGAAACCCAGATACGCTCGCCGTTATTACCCAGATAGTAGAAGGCATCTGCCAGCACCATGCCCTGACACAGCAGGCGTTTGGCTGGTTCATCGGAGGTCACCAGGCCTGCGTCACGCATCAGCTTGTGGAAGAAGCGGAAATACATCAGGTGCATGATGGCGTGTTCGATACCGCCAACATATTGGTCAACGGGCAGCCAGTAATTGGCAGCAGCTGGATCCAGCATCCCTTGATCGTACTGCGGGCAGGTATAGCGCGCGTAGTACCAGGAAGATTCCATGAAGGTGTCGAATGTGTCGGTCTCACGCAGCGCTGGCTGACCGTTAACGGTTGTCTTCGCCCATTCCGGGTTAGATTTCAGCGGGCTGGTGATGCCATCCATCACAACATCTTCCGGCAGGATTACCGGCAACTGATCTTCTGGCGTCGGGATGACGGTACCGTCTTCCAGCGTCACCATTGGAATGGGGGCGCCCCAGTAGCGCTGACGGGATACGCCCCAATCGCGCAGGCGATAGTTGACTTTACGCTCGCCAATGCCTTTTTCTACCAGCTTATCGGCAATGGCATTGAATCCAGCTTCGAAATCCAGGCCGTCAAATTCACCAGAGTTGAACAGGCAGCCTTTTTCTGTCATCGCCTGAGCAGACAGGTCGGGCTCGCTGCCGTCGGTATTCAGAATAACCGGCTTGATGGACAGATCATATTTGGTGGCGAATTCCCAGTCGCGTTGGTCGTGGCCCGGAACGGCCATGACAGCGCCTGTGCCGTATTCCATCAGGACAAAGTTAGCAACCCAGATCGCGACTTTTTCACCATTCAGTGGGTGAATGGCATACAAGCCGGTCGCCATGCCTTTTTTCTCCATCGTCGCCATATCAGCTTCGGCGACTTTGGTATTACGGCACTCTGCAATGAAATCAGCCAGTGCTGGGTTCGTTGCGGCAGCCTGTGCGGCGAGAGGGTGGCCCGCTGCAACAGCAACGTAGGTCACACCCATAAACGTATCCGGGCGCGTGGTGTAAACACTTAGCTTCTCTGCGCTGTCCGCCACATCAAAGATGATTTCCACACCTTCTGAGCGGCCGATCCAGTTACGCTGCATGGTTTTGACCTGCTCAGGCCAGCTTTCCAGCGTATCTAAATCATTCAGCAGTTGGTCTGCATAAGCGGTGATTTTGATAAACCACTGCGGAATTTCTTTGCGTTCGACTTTCGTGTCGCAGCGCCAGCAGCAGCCATCGATAACCTGTTCATTCGCCAGCACGGTCTGATCGTTCGGGCACCAGTTAACGGCGGACGTTTTTTTATAAACCAGACCTTTTTCATACAGCTTGGTGAAGAACCACTGTTCCCAGCGGTAGTAGTCTGGTTTACAGGTCGCGACTTCACGATCCCAGTCATAGCCAAAGCCCAGCAGTTTGAGCTGGTTTTTCATGTAATCGATATTGGCGTATGTCCAGGGTGCTGGCGCAGTGTTGTTTTTGACCGCGGCCCCTTCAGCTGGCAGGCCAAACGCATCCCAACCGATCGGTTGCAGAACGTTTTTGCCCAGCATGCGCTGGTAGCGGGAAATCACGTCGCCGATGGTGTAGTTACGGACGTGGCCCATATGTAGTCGACCAGAAGGGTATGGCAGCATGGAAAGGCAATAGTATTTTTCCTTGCCAGGCTGTTCGGTGACTTTAAATGTCTGCTTCTCTTGCCAGTGAAGCTGGACGTCCGCTTCTATCTCTTCTGGGCGGTATTGCTCTTGCATGGCTGCCAGGGGTCCTGTTTAGTGGAGAATCGCTACGTGAGTAGCCTGTTCTGATTCATAACAAAAGATCCGCATAGCATAGCCGTAAGCGGCGCGGGCAACAACACCCAGCGCCCGACTGAGGAATATTTCTGATCGATAAGCAACATACTGCGAGGGATTGCGCAAATTGGCGACAATTCCTCAGACAGGTGGAGAAAATAATCTAAAATAGAGAGAGATAGGCAACGTATCGGTTTTTGGCCTAGTGTGCCAGACGGCGAATATTCGTTCTTTATCACCTTTCAACCCGCTTATTCAGGAGGAAGCATGAATAAACTAGCCCGCTATTACCGCGAGTTAATGGCTTCAGTGACGGCCCGGCTGAACAACGGTGAACGCGATCTCGACAGTCTGGTGCTGAGCGCCCGTAAAACGTTGCAGGAAAGCTCGGAACTGACGCAGAAAGAAATAGAGCAGGTGATTCAGGCTGTTCAGCGCGATCTGGAAGAGTTTGGCCGAAGCTATAGCGAAAGTCAGGATGAATTTACCGATAGCGTTTTTATGCGAGTCATCAAGGAAAGTCTGTGGCAGGAGCTGGCGGATATTACGGATAAAACACAGTTGGAGTGGCGTGAGCTCTTTAAAGATGTGAATCATCACGGGGTGTACCACAGTGGTGAAGTCGTGGGATTAGGTAATCTGGTCTGCGAGAACTGCCATCATCATATCGCGTTCTACACGCCGGAAGTTTTGCCTCTTTGCCCTAAATGCTCACATGACCTGTTTCATCGCCAGCCGTTTCAGCCGTAGGGCTGTTGGACGCGCTAAATAGAGACAGCGTGCCTTGCGGCACGCTGACAAAGCCCTTAGAGCGAGAGTAACGGATAGATCATAAAGACGCTGTGAATACATCCTTGTACGCTCGGCTTGCGCAGATATGAATCTCATCCCTGAGATTCACCCTTTTAGAGCCGTCGCGAGCGACGTTCAAAAACGTTCCTGACGTTTTGTCCCTGGCGCAAACGCTTTACTCTTCTATTCCGTTACTCCCGTTTTTATTCAGTAAATAGGTTTTTCAATGGTCTGAGCATTAATGCAGGATTTTCGCCAAGAAGTCTTTAGCACGTTCGGACTGTGGGTTATTGAAGAAATCATCCTTGCGGGTGTCTTCAACGATTTTTCCCTCATCCATAAAGATCACACGGTGCGCCACCTTACGGGCAAAGCCCATTTCATGGGTGACAACCATCATGGTCATGCCTTCTTGTGCTAACTCAACCATGACGTCCAGTACTTCATTGATCATCTCTGGATCGAGCGCGGACGTCGGTTCGTCAAATAACATCGCGATAGGATCCATACACAGCGCACGGGCAATGGCGACACGCTGTTGCTGACCACCGGAAAGCTGCCCAGGGTACTTGTTGGCGTGTGCTGCCAGTCCAACACGTTCTAGCAGTTTCTGTGCTTTGGCTTTGGCATCTTCACGTTTACGCTTTAGCACTTTTACCTGCGCCAGCGTCAGGTTCTCGATAATCGACAAATGCGGGAACAGTTCAAAGTGTTGGAACACCATCCCGACTTTGGAACGCAACTGGGCCAGATTGGTTTTTTTATCGTTAACAGCGGTGCCATTGACGGTAATTTCACCTTTTTGAATCGGTTCCAGACCGTTTACGGTTTTGATCAGGGTTGATTTACCGGAGCCCGAAGGCCCGCAGACGACCACGACTTCACCTTTTTTTACTTCTGTGGAGCAGTCGGCTAGCACCTGAAATTGGCCGTACCATTTAGAAACATTTTTCAGGGAAATCATCAAACCGTCCTTTTTTTCAGGTAACTGACCAGCATTGAGGCAGTAATGCTGAAGAGAAAATAAATGAACCCGGCAAACAGGATCATTTCAACTTGTGTTCCGTCACGCTCGCCGATGGTTGAGGCGGTACGGAAGAAATCAGCGAGGCTGAGTACGTAAACCAGTGAGGTATCCTGAAACAGAACAATCCCCTGCGTCAGCAGCAATGGCACCATAGCGCGGAACGCCTGCGGTAGAATAACCAGTTTCATGGATTGCCAGTGCGTCATTCCTAATGCTAACGCTGCGGAGGATTGACCGCGCGATATGCTGAGGATACCCGCACGAATGATTTCTGAATAATAGGCCGCCTCGAACAGCGAGAAGGCTACCATAGCTGAAATCAGTCGAATATCGGTTTTCGGCGATAGACCAAGCACATTTTGTAATAAGCTAGGAACCACCAGATAAAACCACAGCAGGACCATGACGAGTGGCACGGAGCGGAACAGGTTCACATAAAGCTTGGCGAACCAACTGATAGGTTTGATCGGCGACAGACGCATTACAGCCAGAATCGTCCCCCAGACAATCCCGAAGACTACCGCTGTCAGCGTAATTTTGAGTGTGACAACCATTCCCTGAATCAGGTACGGCATGCTTGGCCCAATTGAGCTCCAGTCAAATTCATACATGATTTATTTGCTCCCCATATTGCCCGGCAAACGGGTTTTTCGCTCAACGACCTGCATGATCAACATAATGATGGCGTTGATGCCAACGTACGCCAGCGTGATAGCGGTAAAGGATTCATAGGCGTGGGCGGAATAGTCCAGTAGTTTCCCCGCCTGTGCTGCCATATCAACCAGACCAATTGTGGAAGCGATAGCCGAGTTTTTTACCAGGTTCAACATCTCTGATGTCAATGGCGGAACGATCACGCGATATGCATTAGGCAGTAACACATAGCGGTAGGTTTGTGGCAGCGTCAGGCCCATCGCTAGCCCGGCGGCTTTCTGCCCACGTGGTAATGACTGAATGCCTGCTCGCACTTGTTCACAAACGCGCGCCGCGGTGAAGAGCCCCAGACAAATCATCGATGACAGGAAGAACTGAATATTCGGGTCTAGTTCGGCTTTAAACCACATACCGATGTTGGCGGGAAGAAGTTCGGGAACCACCAAATACCAGGTAAAGAACTGAACAATCAATGGGACGTTGCGAAATAGCTCAACGTAGCAGGTACCAATACCCGCAACAAAACGGTTTGGGACGGTACGCAGGATTCCAAATAAAGAACCAATCAGGAAGGCGATAATCCAGGCACAGATAGATAATGTGACGGTGACTTGCAGACCGGACAAAATCCACCCGAGGTAGGTTGTGTTGCCGAAGGGGGCGGCTTGTAGAAATATGCCCCAGTTCCAATCTATTGACATAACGAACTCCGGTAAAAAAAGGGTAGCGAAGCTACCCTGAAGATTGATGAGCGGCCATATTCCCGTTCAGTTTCAAACTACAGGCGTATTGTTTATTTTCCTGTTTATCGAAATTTCTCGGGGCAACATGTGATGGGGAACGACCATCACATGCCTGTCTGTCCTGCCACGAATCAGCAATCAGAGGGCAGAGTGATTCTGCCCTTATTCTCATTATTAATTAGTTTAGTGCTTTGTCATTTGGCGCTTTGAACAGCGCTTTCATTTCGTCTGACAGTGCAAAGTTCAGGTTAAGATCTTTTGGTGGAATCGGTTGTTTGAACCAGCGATCGAACCATTTTTCGGCTTCGCCAGAGGTTTGTACTTCGGCGATGGTGTCATCAACCAGTTTCTTGAATTGTGGATCGTCTTTGCGCAGCATACAGCCGTAGGCTTCTTCGGACTGTGCTTTACCGACGATGTCCCATTGATCTGCGCTTTTCGCTTTCGCACGTTCGCCAGCCAATAAGGCATCATCCATCATAAAGGCTACAGCACGGCCGCTTTCCAGCGTACGGAAGGAGTCACCATGATCTTTTGCACTGATGATGCGCATTTTCATTTGTTTTTCTTCATTCAGCTTGTTCAGCAGAACTTCAGAGGTTGTACCGGAGGTCACGACGACAGTTTTACCCGCCAAATCCGGGAAATCTTTGATGCCGGAATCTTTTTTGGTTAACAGGCGCGTACCGACAACGAAAATGGTATTAGAGAACGCGGCTTGTTTCTGGCGTTCCAGGTTGTTGGTCGTTGAACCACATTCCAAATCGAATGTACCGTTTTGCAACAGAGGGATGCGGTTCTGAGAGGTAATAGGAAGTAGTTTGACCTGCAGGTTAGGCGCATCCAGTTTTTTCTTAATCGCTTCGACAATTTTGTCAGAGTAGGCCTGAGAATAGCCGACGACTTTCTGCGTATTATCGTAGTAAGAAAAAGGGACGGATGATTCACGGTGGCCAATGACGATCACGCCATTATCTTTGACCTTTTTCAATGTACCGGCCAGATCTTCAGCCTGGGCTGCACTGGCGGCAGTGCCAAGCAGAATCAGTGATAATGCCAGTTTACGCATTTGCATGTTCTAACTCCTTTGCTGTCGTTGCTGCAATAGTTATAGCGCTGTCATCAATAACCATATGGTTAATGTGTTCGTTATCTTCAAGTTAACACTGTCTTCAAGTTAACATCGCATCGCTGAGTCACTCATGACACTTTGCTACTTCCCAGTGATAACGTTGCACCGTTAAAGCGCGAAGTTACTGCGTACACAGTTAAAAAATAGCTGATTGTAAATAGATTGAAATGGAAATGTTTTCTTTTTGCGATATCTGCCGCACCAAATGGCAGCAATGTCAGAGGTTGGCACCAATTTGGTGCGTTACTTGCCCTGAGAAGGGGCTTTAAGCTGACGTAATATCCAAAAAAGTACAGAAACAACCATTTACAGAGTAATAAGAGGCAAATACCGTGCCATAAATAAAAAAGGCATGCAAAAGCATGCCCTTAGGGAAGTGAGGAAGGGACTATTATCGGCGACGTAAACCGTAGAATACAGCTACAACGCCACCCAACAGCGTTACGATCCAGAGCGGCCAGGACCCGAAACGGGCATAAGGCGTTATTCCAGTTGCAGGAACGACCTGCGTGTCCAGCACTGCACGCGTAAATTGCGGCAGACTGGCGCTGACCTCGCCATCGGGCGCAATCACCGCAGTGACGCCGTTATTGGTACTACGAACCAGAGGACGCCCTAATTCCAGCGCTCGCATACGTGCCATCTGGAAATGTTGCCATGGGCCGATTGAGTGACCGAACCAGGCGTCGTTTGAGATGGTCAGCAGCATATCGGTGTCTGGCCGGAAATTATCACGCACCTGTTGGCCTAAGATGATTTCATAACAAATGGCGGCATTAAGTTTGAAACCATGGACAGAAAGCTGTGGCTGAACATAGTCTCCACGGCTAAATGACGACATCGGAAGATCGAAGAACGGAGCCAGTGGGCGTAACAATGTTTCCAGCGGAACAAACTCGCCAAAAGGCACCAGATGGTTTTTGTTGTAGCGGTTCGTCGTGGGATAGCTGTACGGCTCTTTGTCGCCGAGTACGATAATTGAGTTATAAAAATCGGTCTTATTGCCATCGCGCCGAATATCGACGATACCCGTAATCAGGCTGCTATTACGGCTACGCAGGATATCGTCAATTTGCTTTAAATAAGCGTTCTGACGGCTTTCAATATCAGGAATTGCCGTTTCCGGCCAGATAACGATAGGTGCCTTGTCCATGTAGGGCAGACTGTTATCCAAATATATCCTCAGGGTGTTCAGCAGCTCATCTTGTTCCCACTTCATAGCCTGAGGGATGTTGCCCTGCACCAGTGCGACATTGACGGCGCGTTCAGGTTGCAGGGTATACCACTGCACGTTGCGCAGTGGCCATGATAAAACGAAAACACCGATAGCAATGGCCGCTGGGACGACCTTGCGTTGATTGATGGCATAAACGAGTAGCCCGCTGAGGCTCATCAAGAGGAAGGTAATGGTGTCGATACCCAGAATGGGTGCAATACCTTTTAGCGGGCCGTCAATCTGGCTGTAGCCGAATTGCAGCCACGGGAAACCGGTGAGCACCCAGCCGCGCAGAAATTCTGTTAACTGCCAGAGTACGGGGGCGGCGAGTGCCAGACGCCATAGCGTTGTTTTCGGCCACAGTCGCGAGAGCAAGGCGGAAAACAGCAGAGGATAGAGAGACAAATAGGCTGCAAGCAGAATGACTAGCGCAACATTGACTGGGCCCGGCATTCCGCCAAATTGCGAGATGCTGACGTAAACCCAGTTTACGCCGCTGCCGAACAGACCTAGTCCCCAGCAAAATCCGATCCAGGCTGACTGACGACTCGTGCGGTTTAGCGTCAGCGCCTGTAGCCCCATGAGCGAGATAATCGCCGCAGGCCAGAAATCAAAGGGAGAGAACGCTAGTGTGCCACAGGCACCAAATAAGAGCGCCAGCAGGGCTTTAACCTGCTGGCGTTGTAGAAAAGAAGCGACAACCATTGCCAAATTATTCTTCCAATTTTGGTTGAGGGGCGTTGTCAGGGATTCTGACATGAACCTGAATAATACGGCGGCTGTCTGCCATCGCAACCTTAAACAGGTAACCTTCTATGTCGATGGTTTCGCCACGAGCAGGAAGATGGCCGAAAGATTGCATAACCAAGCCGCCAATGGTATCGACCTCGTCATCGCTGAACCGTGTACCGAAAGCCTCGTTAAAATCTTCTATATCGGTTAAAGCACGAACGGTGTAGGTCTGACGATTAAGCTGACGAATGTCTCTGTCTTCTTCATCGTCATATTCGTCTTCAATTTCGCCGACGATCAGTTCAAGAATATCTTCAATCGTGACCAAACCGGATACGCCACCAAATTCATCGATGACAATCGCCATGTGATAGCGCAGCGAGCGGAACTCATTCAGCATCCGGTCAACGCGTTTACTTTCCGGCACAACGACGGCGGAGCGCAGGACTTTATCCATACTGAACGGTTCGGAATCGCTGCGCATAAACGGCAGCAAATCCTTGGCCATCAGGATGCCTTCAATGTGGTCTTTATCTTCGCTAATAACGGGGAAGCGGGAATGGGCGGATTCGATAATCACGTCCAGACACTCTTCCAACGTTTGATCGCGCTTGAGCGTAATCATCTGCGAGCGGGGGATCATAATGTCGCGTACACGCTGGTCGGCGATATCCATGACGCCTTCGAGCATATCTCGTGTTTCAGGATCGATCAGTTCATTCTGTTCGGAATCACGAATCAGTGTGAGTAAACCGTTACGATCTTTTGGCTCGCCGTGAAAAAGCTGATTAAGAATAAGAGAAAAGAAGCCCTTTTTGGGACTGGGTGCATCGCTGTTTTGAGAATGGTCGTCGCTCATGCGTTTTAATTAACATCACTCTTGTTAAGGAATTATTGCCAGCAACTGGAAGCGGCACAGTTGCTGATAAGTACCCGACATCTTCCCGATCTCGAGCAGACCCGTCATACTTCAAGCTGCACGTGCGTTGGCTGCGCTACTCGACACACTGATGTGTGTCTCGCCCCGCAGGGGTCGCTGCAAGCAGCGTTCAAACCTGCCTCTGGCAGATTTGTCACTCACCCGACTCACTTACCTGAGTAAGCTCATCGGGATTCACTCCCTTGCCGCGTTACGAGTCCCATAAATGGTACTCGCCCTAGCGGGCCAACGCTTTGCGTTGTTCAAAACGATAACGTTTTGTCCTGCACTCGAATTATTTAGGGTCATATAAAATGTATTTCTATTTATTCGGTGAGGCCATCTTTTTCTGCAAGGTAAGGATCGGCATAACCCATACTCTGCATAATCTCGGTTTCCAGCGCTTCCATTTCTTCGGCTTCGCTGTCTTCGATATGGTCATACCCTAGCAGATGCAGGCTACCATGGACAACCATGTGCGCCCAGTGCTCTTCTGCGGTTTTTTCCTGCTCTGTTGCTTCATGTTCGACAACCTGACGACAGATGATTAAATCGCCAAGCAGAGGAAGCTCGACTTCGGGCGGTGCTTCAAAAGGAAACGACAGCACGTTGGTCGGTTTGTCTTTACCGCGATAGGTATTGTTCAGGTCGCGACTTTCTGCTTCATCCACGATACGGATGGTGACTTCAGAGATTTCCTGAAACTGCGGCAGAACGCCTTCCAGCCAGCGCTGAAAGTCTTTTTCTTCCGGTAGTCCCTGCGCTTGCTCACTGGCGATTTGTAAATCGAGAATCACCTGACTCATTTTTGCTCCTGATCTGATGCCGCTGCCTGCGCTTCACGCTTACGCTGTTCTGCTAAGGCGTCTTTACGTTTCTGGTCGGCATTTTCCCACGCTTCATAGGCATTCACAATCCGCGCAACCACCGGATGACGTACTACGTCTTCGCTGTGGAAAAAATTAAAGCTAATCTCTTCCACATCGGTCAGCACTTCAATCGCGTGGCGTAAGCCGGATTTCAGATTCTTTGGCAGGTCTATCTGTGTGACGTCGCCAGTGATGACGGCTTTTGAGTTGAACCCGATACGTGTCAGGAACATTTTCATCTGTTCGATGGTGGTATTCTGGCTTTCATCCAGAATGATAAAGGCATCGTTCAGCGTTCGGCCACGCATGTAAGCCAGTGGCGCAACTTCAATCACATTACGTTCGATAAGCTTCTCGACACGCTCAAAGCCCAGCATTTCAAACAGGGCATCATAAAGTGGGCGCAGGTAGGGATCGACTTTCTGGCTGAGATCGCCAGGCAGGAAGCCCAGTTTCTCACCGGCTTCGACCGCTGGGCGAGTTAACAGAATACGGCGAATATCCTGACGTTCCAATGCATCCACGGCGGCGGCGACGGCCAGGTAGGTTTTCCCCGTACCCGCCGGGCCAACGCCGAACGTGATGTCGTGATCGAGGATGTTGGCGACATACTGTGCTTGATTCGGCGTGCGCGGTTTGATTACGCCGCGCTTGGTACGGATATTGACCACTTTGCCATAGTCAGGAACGTGTTCCGCAGACTGCTCCAGCACGCGAGATTCTTTAATTGCAAGGTGGATTTGTTCAGGATCGATATCACCGATGACACCACGTACCGGAGCTGTATCGACATACAGACGTTGTAGGATGTCAGCCGCAGCCTGAGTCAGCAGGCTCTTGCCGACCAGTTTGAACTGATTGTCTCTGCGATTGATTTCGATGCCTAAGCGGCGCTCTAACTGCTTAATATTGTCATCAAATGGACCGCAAAGGCTGAGCAGGCGTTGATTATCTGCGGGTTCAAGGGCAATTTCTTTTGTCGTTACGTTCAAATTATTCCTCTTGAGCGTTACTGTGCTGGCACGATTTCTGCCCGCACAAAATGAACTGTTATCAGATGGCCTGATGTGTCCGCCATGTGAGTGAATTATTCATCGTGAATGCCCAATGCTGCAAGTCACAATAATGATATTGGGATGCTGCTTCGCAAAAGCAAATGTAAGCGTCATGAAATTGAAGTGGATTGAAGGTTAAAGATAGCCTGCCATAAAAAAACGCGGGGAGCGTTTTTCAACGCTGTAAGGCAGCGGCCCGAGGGGTGGCAGGTAGGGATAGCCCGGCATAAAAAATGGGCGGCAGAGCCACCCACAATAATATTCAAGCGAATGAAAGTCGATTACGGCTGGTAGAATCCGACGCCGATCTCGTTCTCTTTACGGGTTCGAGCAATTACGGAAGACGGTGATTCATGTACGCGCAGATCCATTTGATCTTCGGTACGCACCACGATGCCACGCAGCGAGTTGGTATAAACATCAACGATTTCAACATCGACAAATTTACCAATCATATCCGGCGTCCCTTCGAAGTTGACGACCCGGTTGTTTTCCGTACGACCAGACAACTCCATCACGCTCTTACGCGAGGTACCTTCCACCAGAATACGCTGAACGGTGCCCAACATGAGGCGGCTAAATCGCATAGCCTGCTGGGTGATGCGTTCTTGCAGAAGGTAAAGACGCTGTTTTTTCTCTTCTTCCGGTACGTCATCGACCATATCCGCAGCCGGTGTTCCCGGACGGGCAGAGTAGACAAAGCTGTAGCTCATATCGAAATTCACATCGGCAATCAGCTTCATCGTTTGTTCAAAGTCAGCCTGCGTTTCGCCAGGGAAGCCAATGATAAAGTCAGAGCTAATCAGGATGCCTGGACGTGCATTGTGCAGCTTACGAATGATGGCCTTGTATTCCAGTGCGGTATGACGGCGTTTCATCATTGTCAGTACGCGGTCAGAACCGCTTTGCACTGGCAAATGCAGGAAGCTGACCAGCTCCGGTGTGTCCTCATAAACGCTGATAATATCGTCTGTGAACTCAATTGGATGGCTGGTGGTGAAGCGGACACGATCGATCCCATCAATGGCGGCGACCAGACGCAGCAGCTCAGCAAAAGAGCAGATTTCACCGTCATAGGTTTCGCCGCGATAGGCGTTAACGTTTTGCCCCAGAAGGTTAACTTCACGCACGCCTTGCGCGGCCAGTAGAGCGATTTCAAACAGTACATCATCACATGGGCGGCTGACTTCTTCGCCACGGGTATAAGGCACAACGCAGAATGTGCAATATTTATTGCAGCCTTCCATGATGGAGACGAATGCCGTTGGTCCTTCGGCGCGCGGTTCTGGCAGGCGGTCAAATTTTTCGATTTCAGGGAAACTGATGTCAACGATGGGGCTACGTGTGCCCTGAACGTGATTAATCATTTCCGGCAGGCGGTGCAGCGTTTGTGGGCCAAAAATAACGTCAACGTAGTGCGCACGCTCACGAATGTGCGCGCCTTCCTGCGATGCAACACAGCCACCGACGCCAATAATCAAATTCGGATTAAGATCTTTCAGCGCTTTCCAGCGACCAAGTTGATGGAAGACCTTTTCCTGCGCCTTTTCACGGATCGAGCAGGTATTGAGCAGCAAGACATCAGCTTCTTCAGCGATTTCAGTAAGCTCATAGCCGTGCGTACTTCCCAGTAAATCAGCCATCTTTGATGAATCGTACTCATTCATCTGACAGCCCCAGGTTTTAATATGCAGTTTTTTTGTCATCGACTTGCCATTACTCAGTGCGGATAAGAAAGATTCCCCTCATTTGGGGTGGGTATTGTAATCGTTAGCTGACGTTGTGACCAGTACTGGAAGATGAGCTGATTTGTTAACTCCTTACTTTCTATAAAAATGCGGCTTTTCTGAAAAATCACCCGCAAATCCAGTACACTATTTTCAGGCATTTTTACTGGTGTGAATAAACCAGAACCAGAGAGGATAAAGCCAATATGCATTACGATGCGATTGTGGTTGGCGGTGGAATGGTCGGTGCGGCTGCGGCGCTTGGGCTGGCACAACAAGGATTCCAGGTTGCGGTGATTGAGCAGGAAATGCCGACGCCGTTTGATGCTGCCAGTCCACCAGATTTACGGATCTCAGCGATTGGCTATGCGTCGGTTGCGCTATTGAAAGAACTAGGGGCGTGGCAGCGAGTGAGGCAGATGCGCAGCGCGCCTTATCGACGGCTGGAAACCTGGGAATGGGAGAATGCCAGAGTCGTTTTTGATGCCGCCGATATTCACCTGCCTGAACTGGGTTTCATGGTGGAAAACCGTGTGCTGCAACTGGCACTCTGGGAAAGTTTACAGGAAGAGAGCCGTTGCCAATGTTATTGCCCAGCTACGCCGCAAGGCCTGCAGCGTACGGATGATAGCTGGTGTTTACAGCTTGCCGACGGGCAGAAGCTAACGGCTTCGCTGGTTATTGGTGCCGATGGCGCGAACTCTCAGGTTCGCCAGTGGGCAGGGATTGGCATCAGCGGCTGGCAGTATCGTCAGTCTTGTATGTTGATCGGTGTTGAAACTTCACAACCGCAGCAGGATGTTACCTGGCAGCAGTTCACTCCGAGCGGCCCGCGAGCGTTTTTACCGCTCTTTGACCAATGGGGATCGTTGGTGTGGTATGACAGCCCACAGCGTATTCGTCAGCTTCAGGCGATGCCGCTTGCACAGTTGGATAAAGAAATTGCGGTCGCTTTTCCTGAACGATTGGGCGCAGTCAAAGCGCTCTCAGCCGGGTCATTCCCGCTGGTTAGACGCCATGCGCAAACCTATATCAAGCCCGGTTTAGTCTTGCTGGGTGATGCGGCCCATACCATTAATCCGTTGGCAGGGCAGGGCGTTAATTTGGGATATCGCGATGTTGAAGCGCTGCTGGATGTGTTGATCAACGCGCGTAATGCGGGAGAAGAGTGGGCCTCTGAACGTGTTTTACGCCGCTATCAGTGCCGCCGTCTACCGGATAACCTGATGATGCAAAGCGGGATGGATTTATTCTATAACGCGTTTAGTAACGCATTACCGCCGCTGAGTTTTGCCCGTAATATGGCGCTGATGGTTGCACAGCGCGCTGGTGCGTTAAAACAGCGCGCATTGAAATATGCCATTGGTGTCTGACCAATAATAAGGGCACCGTTCGCTATAACACTGGCTCGGCGGTGAAAATGATATCGGTGTCCTCGTTAGTTGTTGCCGTAAAGCGAACGTTTCCTAACTGCCGCATGCCTTTACCTGAGGTCTGGCTATCCTGAAGCAGGCTGAACATCATCGCTGTTATCTCAGGGCTTTCGAGACTATTTTCACCTGATGAGTTCTCACCCAATAGTGCAGAAAACGCAGCAGTGACGATTTGCAGATTTTGTCTTGTTGCTTCGGGGGATTCTGACGTGGCGTTGAGTATCACGAGCCCATTAAGCTTTTGGGTTTTACTCGCTACGGACCCAATTAATCCGACGTGCTCATTAAAAATGTGCTGAAAGTCATCGACGGACGTTCCCTTTTCCAGATTAATCGTCAACTTGAGAGGGATATTGAGTTTCGCCAGATTGGCATTCATCCGATCAGCGAACGTTTGTGCTGACATCTTGAAAGACGCTGCATCGGCAGCATAAGTCGGAGTGAGAAAACAAAACAGTAGCGCCATGCCGAGTAGCAGTTTACTTAGCTGCATACGTATGGCAGATCGCCACGGCTGGCTGACGTCATTCTGCTGTGGCACAACAACGTGGTTGAAATCATGCATAACAGAGGATGTAGATAAAACCTTCATGCCTGCCCTTTTGGGAAAATCGATATAGTTGGTTTGGATATGTTAGCACTAGACTATGTTAATGCCAGACATAACAAAACGGGGCGACATCTTTCGATTGTCGCCCCGTTTCTTGCTGTTTTACCAGCTTAATTTGGCTGGGGTACGAGGATTCGAACCTCGGAATGCCGGAATCAGAATCCGGTGCCTTACCGCTTGGCGATACCCCAAAAATGTGGTGGCTACGACGGGAATCGAACCTGTGACCCCAGCATTATGAGTGCTGTGCTCTAACCAGCTGAGCTACGTAGCCAAATGTACTGCTATTCTTACTTCACTTCAACAAAATCTTCTACTATCAAGTAGATGGCTGGGGTACCTGGATTCGAACCAGGGAATGCTGGTATCAAAAACCAGTGCCTTACCGCTTGGCGATACCCCAACAGGACAACGAATTTTTCAGCATATGTTTTGAAATGGCTGGGGTACCTGGATTCGAACCAGGGAATGCCGGTATCAAAAACCGGTGCCTTACCGCTTGGCGATACCCCAATCACTACAAAACACTAACAAGCTTCGAAAAGCGATGTCAGACCGACAAGATGATAATGGTGCGGGAGGCGAGACTTGAACTCGCACACCTTGCGGCGCCAGAACCTAAATCTGGTGCGTCTACCAATTTCGCCACTCCCGCAAAAAGATGGTGGCTACGACGGGAATCGAACCTGTGACCCCAGCATTATGAGTGCTGTGCTCTAACCAGCTGAGCTACGTAGCCATCTTTTCCGCGTCACCTTCATCGGCGTTGCGGGGCGCATTATGCGTAGTTGGCCTAATTGCGTCAACTAGTTTTTTCCCGAAAAGTGTCCTCAATGTACCGTTTGTTTGGGTTGTGAACAGTATGGTGAGAAAAACGCCAAAAAGCACGCATTCCCAATCAATTAAGCGTACAAAAACGGGCCTGAAAGGCCCGTTGACTGGAGAAATTAAACCGAATTATTTGTAGGCTGATTGGTGTACACCAACCGCGCGGCCTGACGGATCATCCAGTTTCTTGAAGGATTCATCCCATTCAATCGCTTTAGCCGATGAACAGGCGACGGAGGGGCCACCAGGGACACATTCTGCCGCACTTGGAACTGGGAACAGCTCTTCGAAGATTTCACGGTACAGATACGCTTCTTTGGAGCCTGGCGTGTTGTATGGGAAGCGGAAGTGTGCCGTTTCCAATTGTTGATCGGTAACCTGGTTAGCAGCCACTTCTTTCAGCGTGTCGATCCAGCTGTAGCCCACGCCATCAGAGAACTGCTCTTTCTGACGCCAGGCAACGCTGTGCGGCAGGTAGGACTCAAAGCACTCGCGCAGGATGTGTTTTTCCATCTTGCCGTTGCCACACATTTTGTCGCGTGGGTTGATACGCATGGCGACATCGAGGAAGTTTTTGTCCAGGAATGGTACACGAGCTTCCACGCCCCATGCCGACATCGCTTTGTTAGCGCGAGCGCAGTCATACTGATGCAGTGCCAGCAACTTACGCACGGTTTCTTCATGCAGTTCTTTGGCGTTTGGCGCTTTGTGGAAATAGAGGTAGCCGCCGAATACTTCGTCAGAACCTTCACCTGACAGCACCATCTTGATGCCCATCGCTTTGATTTTACGCGACATCAGGTACATTGGCGTTGAAGCACGAATCGTGGTGACGTCATAGGTTTCGATGTGATAAATCACGTCGCGAATCGCATCCAGCCCTTCCTGCACGGTGAAGTGAATTTCGTGGTGTACGGTGCCTAAGTGGTTAGCAACTTCCTGCGCCGCTTTCAAATCTGGTGCGCCTTCCAAACCCACAGCGAAGGAGTGCAACTGAGGCCACCAAGCTTCACTGCGCTCATCATCTTCTACGCGACGAGCGGCATATTTTTTGGTGATCGCTGAGATAACAGAAGAATCCAGACCGCCAGAGAGCAACACGCCGTAAGGCACGTCAGACATCAGGTGACTTTTCACGGCTTCTTCCAGCGCATCGCGCAGTGCTTCTTTATCCGTTTCGTTGTCTTTTACCGCATCGTAGTCAAACCAGTCACGCTGGTAATATTCGCGGATTTCACCGTCTTTGCTCCACAGGTAACTGCCTGCCGGGAATTCTTTGATGGTGCGGCAAACCGGTACCAGCGCTTTCATTTCAGAAGCGACGTAGAGGTTACCGTGCTCATCGTAGCCCATATACAGCGGGATGATACCGAGGTGGTCACGCCCAATCAGGTAGGCGTCTTTTTCGCTGTCATACAGTGCGAAAGCGAACATACCGCGGAGTTCATCTAGGAATTCTGGGCCTTTTTCCTGATACAGCGCCAGGATGACTTCACAGTCGGAGCCAGTCTGAAACGCATAACGGTCACCATATTGCTGGCGCAATGCCTGATGGTTATAAATTTCACCGTTAACGGCCAGAATGTGGGTGCGCTCGGCGTTGTAAAGCGGTTGTGCCCCTGTGTTGACGTCAACGATAGACAGACGTTCGTGAGCCAGAATCGCTTTGTCGCTGGCATAAACGCCGGACCAATCTGGCCCGCGGTGACGCATTAAACGGGATAATTCCAACGCTTTCTTACGCAGCTCAATAGGATCGCTTTTCAGATCAAGCACACCAAAAATAGAACACATACATGACTCCCAATAATTACGAATTCGACCTTAGTGCCATTGATTTAGCATCAAAGTGCCATAGGAATTCAATATTATTTAATGAAAAAAGCCATTGCTGTGGTGTTTCGTTAATTTATTGGGTTTTTTGGTGTTGATTCGTCAAATACATGGAAGGGAAAGGCCGGGTTTTTAGTGATTACATAATCCGGCCAGAAAGGGAATCAGGCGTTTTCGAGCAATTGCTGTAGCAGAACACCATTTAGCATCGCACGTTTGACCAATGCAAAGGCGCTGATAGCCGAAAGATGGTTGAGGCTGGAAATCTCAATCGGCAGGTTATGACGAAATTCTTTCAGTACCTGCGTGTTGATGCAGCGTTGAATCGCAGGAAGTAGTGTTTTTTCTGCTTCGGTAATTTCACCAGCAATCACGACTTTCTGTGGATTGAACAGATTGATCGCGATGGAAAGTGCTTTACCAAGATTGAGTCCAACCTGTTCGATCACCTCACGGGCGAGGGCGTCGCCCCGGTTTGCCGCTTTGCAAATTGCCGAAATCGTACTGTTATTTGCAGAAAGCTTGCTGGGGTAGCCTTGGCGCAGCAGATGTTGTACACGTTGTTCAATTGCTCCGTTGGCGACAACCGTTTCCAGACAACCGAAGTTACCACAGTGGCAGCGATCGCCGAGTGGATCGATCTGAATATGGCCAATCTCGCCCACGTTGCCGTTACTGCCGAGAAAAATTTGTCCGTTGACGAGGATACCCGCCCCCGTACCGCGATGCACACGTACCAGAATAGAATCCATTGAGTCGTGGGTGGCACCGAAATAATGCTCTGCCAGTGCCAGACTGCGGATGTCGTGGCCGACAAAGCTGATAACGTTGAAGTGGCGTTGCAGGTTTTCAACCAGTTGCCAGTTATTTACGCTGATGTGCGGCATATAGCGGACAATGCCCGCAACCGGATCGACCAACCCCGGCAGCACCACGGAGATCGCAATAAGCTCGCGGATACGGCGTTGGTGGATGGTGATAAAGTCACTGATAGACTGAAAGAGCGTGGCTTCCAGCGCCTCCTGAGTTTTTTCTTGCAGGTCGTAGTGCGTTTCTTCTAGCGCTTTTCCCTGCAAATCGTACAGCGCGATGGTGGCGTCATAACGACCAAGACGTATGGCGATGGTATGGAAAGGGCGATTTTCGGTGATAATCGAAATGGCGCGTCTGCCACCAGTGGAAGCCTGCTGATCGACTTCTTTGATGAGTCCGCGTTCCAGAAGCTGGCGGGTTATTTTGGTGACGCTGGCGGGCGCGAGTTGGCTCTGTTCTGCTACCTGAATCCGTGAGATTGGGCCTTGCTGATCAATCAGGCGGTAAACCACCGCGCTGTTTAATTGCTTAACCAGATCGACATTCCCTATCTGCGCCTGTCCGCCTGTGGTCATTAAAGGTTACTCGCTTAGGTTTAACTCAACGTTGGGGAAACCTTATCTCGGTTTACCCCTGCGTATTTCCGTTTTACCCCAAGACGTTTCTCGCTTTATCCCCAAACAGGATTACCGTTAACAAAGGTCTTGAGAATGTGATAATCACGGTCAAATGCGGTCAGATTGGCCACTTTACCGCTTTCAATACTGCCTAACTGTCTATCGACGCCGATGGCGCGAGCGGGGTAGAGCGTAGCCATCCGAATTGCCTCATCCAGTGCGATACCAGCGTGTTCGACGCTATTACGCACGGCTTCGATCATCGTCAGTGCCGAACCGCTCAGGGTGCCGTGTTCATCGACACAAATGCCATCACGGTAGTATATGGTTTTACCAGCAAAAATGAACTGGTCAATATCTGCGCCAGCCGGTGCCGTGGCGTCGGTCACCAGAACCAGTTTATCGCCCTTGATACGCTTACTGTTGCGAATATTGGCCCAGTCTACGTGTCGACCATCTGCGATAATGCCACAATAGACTTCTGGGGCGTCATAAATCGCGCCGACTAGCCCAGGTTCACGCCCAGTCAAATACGGCATGGCGTTGAATAGGTGAGTGGCGAAGCGAATGCCAGCGGAAAAGCCCTGCTTAGCCTGTTCCCAGGTAGCGTTAGAGTGTCCGGCGGAGACGATAATACCCGCAGCCGTTAACTGGCGGATAACTGCCGGTTCGACTTCTTCCGGCGCCAGCGTAATTTTCGTAATCACATCCGCGTTGGTACACAGAAAATCGACGAGATCTTGCGTTGGTTTGCGGATAAAAGCAGGATCATGTGTGCCTTTTTTTATCACGTTCAGCCACGGGCCTTCGAGGTGCAATCCAAGCGCTTGATGTTTATTCTGCGCCAGCCAGTCTCTCATTACGTTGATGCTGTGTTTCATAAACGCATCGCTGGAGGTAATCAGCGTGGGTAAAAAACTGGTGCAGCCCGAACGCTGATTCGCCTGCTGCATGATCTCCAGCGTTTTGACGGAGATCGTATCCAGCGAGTCGTTAAATTGCACTCCGCCGCAGCCGTTTAGTTGGAGATCGATAAACCCTGGAGCGAGAAACGCACCGCCCAGATCGCGTTGTTCAATGTCAGCAGGGAGCTCAGCAAGTGGGCAGACTCGCTCGATCAGCCCATTAGCAATCACGACGGCGTGATTATCCAGAATCTGATGGCCGGTGAAAATCCGGCTATGGGTTAAGGCGTACATCATCGACTCCCGCGATCGGTTAAAGATTTTTCATACTTTCCGTTTCTAACTCACGGAAATATTTAACGGTTTTTACCTTCAGCTCCATTGTTGAAGGTTCGTCACAAACCATAATGGCTTTAGCATGAAGTTGCAGACAGCTGATGGTCCACATGTGGTTGACGTTGCCTTCGACCGCTGCCTGTAGTGCCTGAGCCTTGTTGCGACCGGTCACCAGAATCATCACTTCTTCGGCATCCAGCAACGTACCGACGCCCACGGTCAGGGCAAATTTAGGCACCAGACTGACGTCCCCACCGAAGAAACGAGAATTGGCGATACGGGTTTCTTCCGTCAACGTTTTGATGCGAGTGCGGGAAGCCAGGGAGGAGGCGGGTTCATTGAAGGCGATATGTCCGTCATTGCCCACGCCACCCATGAAAAGATGAATTTTCCCGTAGGACTTTATTTTCTCTTCATAACGGCGACATTCTGCTGTGGTGTCTTCTGCGTTGCCGTTCAACAGGTTAATGTTTTCACGCGGAATATCAATGTGATTGAAGAAATTCTGGTGCATGAAGGTATGATAGCTTTCCGGGTGATCGGTCGGCAGGCCGACATATTCATCCATGTTGAAAGTTACAACGTGTTTGAAGCTCACCAGACCCGCTTTATGCATGGCGACCAGCGATTTATATGCTTCCAGCGGTGAACTGCCTGTTGGTAGCCCAAGAATGAAAGGGCGCTCAGCGCTGGGATTGAAGGCATTAATTTTCTCAACAATGTGGCGGGCGGCCCATTTTCCGACGTCGGCGGCGGTAGTTAAGGGAATGAGTCTCATCAGCGCTCTCCTGATTTTTAGTGGAATTAAAGACGTTATTGCGCAAATCACGCCAGTCACGCGTTTTGTCTATGCATTAAAATTAGTCTACTCTGTTTTTTTTAATCTTGAAATAAGTTGGGGTTTTATTCAGGTATAAACTTTTTATATGCAGTTTTTTGGTGATTTTTATCACATAATTACGGGGTTTAATTTGTGTAGCGAATTATTTTTCTTACACTCCCCCTAAGAACTATCGCTGTGCCTGTTTTTTCGACAATGACGCTTTGTAATCGTGAAGTTTTTCGGCAGTGAAATTTATTGGCAGGTTTGTTTGCCCCACAACATTTCATTTACCTCGCAAAGGTAAGAGAGGGAAAAGTGAGTACTCTGAGCTATTTACAAAAAGTCGGCCGGGCATTGATGGTGCCTGTCGCGACACTGCCTGCTGCCGCTATCCTGATGGGGATAGGTTACTGGATTGATCCGGTTGGTTGGGGAAGCGAAAACGCGTTGGCAGCACTTCTCATCAAATCGGGTGAGGCGATTATCGGGCATATGGCGGTGCTGTTTGCGGTCGGTGTCGCTTACGGTATGTCGAAAGATAAGGATGGCGCGGCGGCATTAACCGGTTTTGTCGGTTATCTGGTGCTGACCACGTTGTGTTCCCCGGCCGTTGTCGCCATGATCCAGCGGATCCCTGTTGAACAGGTGCCCGCTGCGTTTGGCAAGATTGAAAACCAGTTTATCGGGATTCTGGTCGGTGTCATGTCCGCCGAATTGTATAACCGCTTCAGCCAGGTTGAATTGCCTAAAGCGCTGTCGTTCTTCAGTGGGCGGCGTCTGGTACCGATTCTGGTTTCTTTCCTGATGATTCTGGTGGCGTTCATTTTAATGTACGTCTGGCCAGTGATTTACAATGCGCTGGTATCGTTTGGTGAACATATTCAACAGTTGGGATCTGCTGGTGCTGGGGTTTATGCCTTCTTTAACCGTTTGCTGATTCCTGTTGGGTTGCACCACGCGCTCAACTCCGTGTTCTGGTTTGATGTTGCGGGTATCAATGATATTCCTAACTTCCTCGCAGGCCAGCAGTCAATCGATTCTGGCAAAGCCGTGGTGGGGATCACCGGACGTTATCAGGCGGGCTTCTTCCCGATTATGATGTTTGGCCTGCCGGGAGCCGCGCTGGCGATTTACCACTGCGCGCGCCCTGAGAACAAAAGTAAAGTTGCGGGGATCATGCTGGCGGCGGCGTTTGCTTCATTCTTCACTGGCATCACTGAGCCGCTGGAATTCTCATTTATGTTCGTTGCGCCAGTGTTGTACTTCCTGCATGCGTTACTGACGGGCTTCTCCGTCTTTATCGCGGCTAGTATGCATTGGATTGCCGGTTTTGGCTTCAGTGCCGGTCTGGTGGATATGGTGCTGTCCTCGCGTAACCCCCTGGCCACCCAGTGGTACATGCTGATTGCACAAGGGCTGGTATTCTTCGTTATTTACTATGTGGTGTTCCGCTTTACTATCACGCGCTTCAATCTATTAACACCGGGACGCGAGCTGGCAGTGAGCGGTAGCGAAGCCGATGGATATGACGTAAGTACTGCCTCTGCGAGTGAAAAATCAAGTGATACGGTGACGTTGGCGCGCGGCTATTTGCAGGCGCTTGGCGGTAAAGCCAACGTGATCGGCATTGATGCTTGTATCACGCGTTTGCGTTTGAATGTGGCTGACTCTTCTCTGGTTGATGATGCGCAAGCGAAGCGTCTTGGTGCGGCAGGTGTTATTCGTCTGAATAAGCAGAGTGTGCAGATTGTCGTGGGCACGCAGGCTGAATCGATCGCAACCGCACTGAAAGCAGAACATGACAAAGCGTAATGTGACGGCGTTACTTGTTTAACGCGGTGTTATGCCGATGAAAGCGATGGGCGAGATAGCAATCTCGCCCTTTTTTTTCGTTATGAATAATTAAATGAAACTAACGGTTGTTTCCCAGCGTAGCTTGTTGGATCATTGTCGGTTATACGTCGTTTTAGCATTGAGGAATGAAGAATGAGTGAGGCTGAAGCCCGCCCAACCAACTTTATCCGTCAGATTATCGATGAAGATCTGGCGTCCGGTAAGCATGACCATATTCAGACGCGTTTCCCGCCAGAGCCGAACGGCTATCTGCATATTGGGCATGCAAAGTCTATTTGCCTGAATTTTGGTATCGCACGTGACTATCAGGGGCAGTGCAACCTGCGTTTTGACGATACCAATCCGGTAAAAGAAGATATCGAATACGTTGAGTCGATCAAACGTGACGTCGAGTGGCTGGGTTTTTCATGGAGCGGCGATGTTCGCTATTCTTCTGATTATTTCGATCAACTGCACGCTTATGCGGTTGAGTTGATCGGTAAAGGGCTGGCTTACGTTGATGAACTGACGCCTGAACAGATTCGTGAATACCGTGGCACATTGACGGCGCCGGGTAAAAATAGCCCTTACCGCGATCGCACTGTGCAGGAAAACCTGTCGCTGTTTGAAAAGATGCGTAACGGTGGGTTTGCGGAAGGTACTGCTTGTTTGCGTGCAAAAATCGATATGGCATCGTCCTTTATCGTGATGCGTGATCCCGTGTTGTATCGCATTAAATTCGCCGATCACCATCAGACGGGGAATAAGTGGTGCATCTACCCGATGTATGACTTCACCCACTGTATTTCCGATGCCCTGGAAGGGATCACTCATTCGCTGTGTACGCTGGAATTCCAGGATAACCGCCGCCTGTACGATTGGGTGCTGGATAACATCTCGATTCCTTGCCATCCACGTCAGTATGAATTTTCCCGCCTTAACCTCGAATACGCGATTATGTCCAAGCGTAAGCTGAATCAACTGGTCGTGGAAAACGTCGTTGAAGGATGGGACGATCCGCGTATGCCGACCATCTCGGGTCTGCGTCGTCGTGGTTACAGTTCGTCCTCTATCCGTGAATTCTGTGTACGCATCGGCGTAACGAAGCAGGATAACAACGTAGAAATGGCCGCGCTTGAATCTTGTATCCGCGATGACCTGAATGAAAATGCTCCGCGTGCGATGGCAGTGCTGGATCCGATCAAAGTGGTGATCGAAAATCTGCCAGCCGACCACGAAGAGTTTGTTGCGATGCCAAATCATCCGAATAAACCAGAGATGGGCTCACGTCAGGTGGCATTCAGCCGTGAAGTGTATATCGATCGCGCTGACTTCCGTGAAGAAGCTAACAAGCAGTACAAGCGTCTGGTGTTGGGTAAAGAAGTTCGCCTGCGTAATGCTTATGTGATCAAAGCCGATCGTATTGAAAAAGACGAGCAGGGTACCATCACCACGATTTACTGTAGTTATGATGCGGAAACGCTGAGCAAAGATCCTGCGGATGGTCGTAAAGTAAAAGGCGTTATCCACTGGGTTTCTGCGGCGCATGCGGTGCCGGCGGAATTCCGTTTGTACGATCGTTTGTTTAGTGTGGCAAATCCTGCTGCGGCGGAAGATTTCCTGTCGACGATTAACCCTGACTCACTGAAAATTACGCAAGGTTTTGTAGAAGCGAGTTTGGCGGAGGCTGAAGTAGAGAAAGCGTATCAGTTTGAGCGCGAAGGTTACTTCTGTGCCGATCGCATTTACTCAAGTTCGGAACACCTGGTGTTTAACCGTACGGTTGGACTACGAGATACCTGGGTAGGCTAAAGTTACCCGGTAAAAAGACAAAAATAAAACCGCCTCGGCGGTTTTATTTTTTTATGCGGTCGATTTATCGTGTGGAATCGTGCAGGGTTTCATCCTCTCGGCAATCCCCTTCACTGCAATGCCCATAGAGATACAAACTGTGGTTGGTCAGTTTAATGCCGTGTCTTTCTGCGATCTCGCGCTGACGTGCTTCGATATATTCATCGCGGAATTCAATGACTTTGCCACAGTCGAGGCAAATTAAGTGATCGTGATGATGCTGCTGCGTCAATTCGAAGACGGATTTGCCACCTTCGAAGTTATGACGGGTGACGATACCCGCATCATCAAACTGGTTGAGTACGCGATAGACGGTAGCAAGACCAATCTCTTCGCCCATATCAATCAGTCTCTTATATAAATCTTCCGCACTGACGTGATGGCAGACAGGATCCTGTAACACTTCCAGTATTTTCAGTCTTGGAAGAGTGACTTTCAGGCCGGCCTTCTTTAATGCGGTATTGTTGTCAGTCATGCGGGTTTAGTCCTGTTGCTTACTTATCAATGGAGGCTGCCTAGCCTATGACATCGGTCGGCTCAAAAAATGTAATAACGTCCCAATTATAGAACCGCACATACAAAATGAAAACAAGGGAATGTTAACAATATTGTCCCCATTCACACTACTGGTATACAACGCAATCCGTTGTTGATGAATGAGGAAATGAAGATGCACCTATAAAACCGATGGGATTATTGTACAGGTTTACTG
The DNA here is from genome assembly GCF_004137795.1 of Pectobacterium zantedeschiae. Classification (GTDB taxonomy): domain Bacteria; phylum Pseudomonadota; class Gammaproteobacteria; order Enterobacterales; family Enterobacteriaceae; genus Pectobacterium; species Pectobacterium zantedeschiae. The sequence goes on along the minus strand of NZ_NWTM01000001.1, from coordinate 2,123,482 downwards.
ATAGAAGTTAAAAAAATGTATCAATTATTATGAAAGGTTTTATCTATCAATGCTGTTTTGGCTCTGATAGGGGGTATCAGAGCCAAAAATGGATTAGCCAACCAGCTCTTTCAGGTTCAGCTCATCGCTGATCTGTTTTACCCACGTCGTCACACGTTCGCTGGTGAGTTCAGGCTGACGGTCTTCATCGATAGCTAAACCAATAAAGTGATTGTCGTCTGCAAGCCCTTTAGAGGCTTCAAAGTAATAGCCTTCTGTTGGCCAGTGGCCGACAATCGTCGCACCGCGCGGTTCAATAATGTCACGGATGGTGCCCATGGCATCACAGAAGTATTCCGCATAGTCTTCCTGATCGCCGCAACCAAACAGAGCAACCAATTTTCCTGTGAAATCAACTTCTTCCAGTGACGGGAAGAAATCATCCCAATCACATTGGGCTTCACCGTAATACCAGGTTGGAATACCCAACAGCAGAATATCGAAACCTTCGAGGTCTTCTTTGCTGCTTTTGGCGATGTCATGGACATCCGCAACGTTGGTGCCTAACTGCTGTTGGATCGTTTTAGCAATGTTTTCAGTGTTGCCAGTATCACTGCCAAAGAATATTCCGATGAGTGCCATGAATTGAATAACCTCTTGATTCCTAATGGTATGGTGTAATATTTCACCCACTTATCTGTTAATAATAACAGACACTCACATCGGGAGAAACTCGTATCGGTAAGGAGGCGTAAATCAAGAGCGTGTCAAAGGCGCGCGTCAGGAAGAGAAATGAAAAGCATCTCTGCTGATGTCAAAATCCTCATAATGAATGTGGTTTATGTTATCGTCTGAGATTAAATGGAGGTATCCTCAATATCATTATGGTTATTAACTCATAACCATGTTTCATTTTTTATGAATGTGTTTTTTATTTTTTCAACTTGTTCCGATTGTAATTAAAAGCAGACTTCTGTTTGTGAAAAATAAAAGTCACGGAGCGGTACATTACTATTTAGGTGAATTAAAATTCATACAAAAGATAATGTTTTTATCGAATTGAAAACCGTAACACTCCACGGGAATATTCCTAACAAAAGAGAATAAGAACTATAACCATTTATAGCTGAAACGATGCACTGCTGCGGATAATGGCCTTATTCTTTTGATGTTAAAGAATAAAATGGAAATTCATCTCTAATCACCGTACTGCATGAGAGATTGTTCATGCCAGCGTGCATAGAGCCTGGGTGGTGATGCCTTCACCTGCAACCCTCTGATTAAAATCCTTATATCTGTAAAAAAGGTGAATTTATTCTCAGTATGAAAAATTATATTAATAAATATAGCGAGAACGCTAAATATTCTCGGTAATTAGCCGATGAGTTAGCGTGGTTTTTGAGTTTTCAACTCGGTGAAATGTGAACGCTAGGGAGAAGTGACCTGTTTCATGGTGTGAATTTTCTGATTCATATCGGTTGATTAGCGATAAAAATCTTTTTAACCATTTTCCTGATTTGGAGTGAACTATGAGACTTATAAAAAATATTGCTATCAGAACCGCTATGTTATGGGTGCTGGGCATTTTTTGTGTCCTTTGGGGCGGCGTATCAATATATACCATGTTCTCTTTTAAAGAGATGACGGCGACTTCGAAGACCAGCACCTTGCTGGTTCAGAACATGAATTTTATCAACCAGGGCAACGATCAATACTTCCGCATGGTAACCCGTCTGGCGCGCGCTGTTGACGCTCGTCGTAGCGGTGATAATGCAACCGCAGATAAAGAGCAGGCATCGGCGTTAGTTGCACTGGATAAACTGAAGTCTGATCTGGTGGCGTTTAATGCTATCGATCATGCGAGTCTGGACGATGCGCTGGTACAGGCTGTCAGCCGTGACTGGAACAATCTGGTTGTTCAAGGTGTTGAGCCGCTTTACCAAAAGGCTGCGGCCAATGCACTAGATGACTACCAAAATCATGCCAAGAACGTGGTGCCACCATTGAGTCGCCAGTTTGGCGCATCTCTGTCCGCGTTTAGTAACGCTAGTGCAGAAAAATTCGCTGCCGCGGGTGTTCGTTTTGAAAGAATCACCACGATTGGGCAGAACATTTTGCTTAGTGGGCTGTTTATCGGCCTTATCATGCTGTTCCTGACCGACCGTTATCTGGTGGTGTGTCTGGTTCGTCCGTTAAATGATCTGCGCTATCACTTTAGCGTGATTGCTTCTGGTCACCTGGGTAAACCGATTCTGGATTTTGGTAATAACTGTGTCGGTCGCCTGTTCCCACTGCTGCGTGAAATGCAGGGAAGTCTGGCTAACACCGTTAGTACGATCAGAAACAGTACAGACTCCATCTATCAGGGGGCTTCTGAGATTGCTGCGGGTAACAACGATCTGTCATCACGTACCGAAGAGCAGGCTTCTGCGCTGGAAGAAACCGCAGCCAGCATGGAGCAACTGACGGCAACGGTGAAACAGAACGCCGAAAACGCCAACCACGCCAGCCAGCTCGCATTGCAGGCCTCGACAACGGCGAAGAAGGGCGGTGACATCGTTGAGAACGTGGTGAAAACCATGGCGGAAATCTCCGGCAGCTCAAGAAAAATCGCAGAAATCACCACCGTGATTAACGGCATCGCTTTCCAGACCAATATTCTGGCATTAAACGCGGCAGTAGAAGCGGCGCGTGCGGGTGAACAAGGGCGTGGTTTTGCCGTGGTTGCGGGAGAAGTTCGCAGTCTGGCGCAGCGTAGTGCGCAGGCAGCAAAAGAGATTGAAGGGCTGATTTCTGAATCGGTTCGCTGTGTGGATACTGGTTCCAACCTGGTTAGCGATGCTGGTGACACCATGCAGGATATCGTCCGTGCAGTCACTAACGTGACAGATATCATGGGTGAAATCGCTTCTGCATCGGAAGAGCAGAGCAAAGGTATTGCGCAGGTTGGTCAGGCGGTGGCGGAAATGGACAGCGTAACGCAGCAAAACGCCGCGTTGGTTGAGCAGGCCTCTTCGGCAGCCTTGTCGCTGGAAGAACAAGCGGCATTGCTGAACCAGACCGTGTCGCTGTTCCAACTGTCTGATTCGCAGTCAGCGCTGCAAGTGGCAGCAAAACCGGTGCAGAAAGCGCAGGTGATTGCCCCTCGTGCAGGTAAAGCGCTACCGGTCAGTAGCGACAACTGGGAAAAATTCTAACTGTTGTTTTAATCCGGGATGGTGTTTTTAGTCTTGGGTTAACGTTCAGGCGGCGTCAGAAATGGCGCCGCACAAGATGTGAATACTGAATGATGTGAATATCGTTACGTCAATCAGGACTGTTGCTCGGCCAATTGCGCCAACAGCATCTCTTCAATCAATTCACTGCGGCTAATGTTCCGCTCTTCAGCAAGGCTGTTCAGGATATCGACGGCGTCACTGTTAATCTTTAATTCAACACGGCGCAAGCCACGAACTTTATCGCGACGTAGTTGATTACGTTTGTTAATTCTTAGTTGTTCGTCACGTGTGAGCGGGTTGGTCTTGGGGCGGCCCGGACGACGCTCATCTGCGAACAGATCCAGTGTGGTGCGATCCGTTTGTTCTTTTGCCATAAGTAATGATACTGCAAGGTATTCGGACCAAAAGACACGGTGCCGTCCGTCTTGTTCTACAAATAAAACCGATGCCTATTCTCATCCTGAAACAGAATTGTCAGGTCGCGGTTTGCCTATGTGTGGAACATGCCGGGAAGTTATGCGTGCATTTTGATGAAGTGGTTACAATGCTTGTGGCTGAATCAGCCGTCCCTCTACTGCGAGCGCCATCATACCCTAGCCGCACTGGCGGCGACAACGGTTAACTGTCGCCGTTGCCATGAATCCACCAGTGTGAGTATCGTCTGGTTAATTCGCGTCCAGAAAACGATGGATGGCGCGCAAAACCGCATCGGGTTTTTCTGAGTGAACCCAGTGGCCTGCGCCACTGACTACATGTGCACGCGCGGCTGGGAACTGGCGCAGCAGTGAATCACGGTAGCGATCGTCCAAATAGGGAGAATCGCCGCCGCGAATGAACAATATTGGCCCTTGCCAAGCCGGAACATCTTGCCACCCAACGATATTTTCGTACTGTTCCCACAAAACCGGTACGTTAAAACGCCACGCTCCCTGCTGGAAGGATTTCAGCAAAAACTGAATCACGCCCTCTTCTTCTATATGCTGGCGCATGAGGGCTGTCGCTTCGGTTCGTGATGTCAAGCCGGCTTCCGTTACGGCGCGTAGCGCGGCGAAAATGGTGTCGTGGCGGCGCACTTGATAATCCACTGGCGCGATATCAATCGCGACCAGTTTGTCCAGTCGTTCTGGAATGAGTCCACTGAGTGCCATGGCGACTTTCCCGCCCATCGAATGGCCAATAACAATAGCGCGTTCGATGTTCAGTTCATCCAGTAGCTCTAGCACGTCCTGCGCCATCGCAGGGTAGTTCATCTGTGATGAACGCGGTGACAAACCGTGATTGCGTAAATCGATTTGCAGAATGTCATGCGTGTTTTGCAAATCCCGAGCCAGTACGCCAAGGTTATCTAGTGTGCCAAACAGGCCATGAATCAGGACAACAGGGAGTTTATCTGTGGGCTGGTGCGCATTTTGCCAGCGATGATTCAATTTCATAGTGAAGGTCATTCAGAGAGACATGGGCTTAGGGTATCATGACTTTAGATGCAATGTTGTCACTGAAGGAACAGCATAGCCACTCAAATGGATGTGAAAGACATTGGGGCATAGTCTGACTTTTGGTATTGTCCCATTATGCCGCTGTTCGATAATGTTTGAACGCCTGTATAATCCTTTTGATTTGAGTCATCTACCCATCGATGTCGGGTTGCAGAAGGGAAGTATCTCTGTAATTTGCACGATAATGGGTAAAAACAGCACTGGATAAAGATGAAAACTATTGAAGTCGACGAAGAGCTTTATCGTTATATTGCCAGCCACACACAGCATATTGGTGAGAGCGCATCGGATATTTTACGGCGTATGCTGAAGTTTACTGCTGGGCAGCCTATCGCAACGCCAGCGGTAGAGGCGACGGCAACGGCGATGTCTCAGCCTGCCACTGCGCCAAGCCCGCGCGATCGAGTACGCACCCTTCGTGAGCTGCTGCTGTCGGATGAATACGCTGAACAGAATAAGGCCATTAATCGCTTTATGCTGGTTCTGTCTACGCTGTATACCTTATCGCCGCAGGAGTTTGCTGCCGCGACGGAATCTCTTCATGGTCGCACGCGGGTCTATTTCGCGGGCGACCAACAGACATTGCTTCAGCATGGCACACACACAAAGCCTAAACATATTCCAGGCACGCCATACTGGGTCATTACCAACACGAATACCGGTCGTAAACGTAGCATGGTTGAGCACATCATGTTGACGATGCAGTTCCCTGCGGAACTGACAGAAAAAGTGTGCGGAACCATCTAATCATCTATCTATGCCCTGAATCATTCGAGTTGCGTGAAGTCAATTCACAAGCAGCTTGAAGGATGAGGGGTATAGCATTAACCACTTATCTAACTACACTAACTACAGCGTTAGGGAGAAGCGCCAATGGCTAATCACCCAAGAGCCGGACAGCCTGCCCGGCAGAGCGATTTGATAAATGTGGCGCAGTTAACGTCACAATATTATGTGCTGCGCCCAGAAGTCGGTAACACAGCACATGCGGTGAAATTCGGTACGTCTGGCCATCGCGGTAGTGCGGGGCGTCATAGCTTTAACGAACCACACATTCTGGCAATTGCGCAGGCGATTGCTGAAGAGCGTAAAAAGCAGGGCGTCAGCGGCCCGTGCTATGTAGGTAAAGACACTCACGCGCTCTCCGAGCCTGCGTTTATTTCCGTACTGGAAGTGTTGGCTGCTAACGGTGTGGATGTGATCGTTCAGTTGGATAATGGTTTTACGCCAACTCCTGCGGTGTCTAACGCGATTCTGGTTCACAATCGTCAGGGCGGCGCGCTGGCGGACGGCATTGTGATTACGCCGTCCCACAACCCGCCGGAAGATGGCGGCATCAAATATAATCCACCGAACGGTGGTCCTGCTGACACCAACCTTACAAGTGTCATTGAGACGCGCGCAAATGCGCTGCTGGCCGATGAACTGCGTGACGTGAAGCGCATTACGCTGGATCAGGCGTTGAAAAGCGGACATGTTCACGAGCAGGATCTGGTTCAGGCCTATGTAGAAGGGCTGGCTAGCGTGGTGGACATGGCGGCGATTCAGCGCGCGGGTCTGAAACTGGGTGTCGATCCGCTGGGTGGTTCCGGTATTGCCTACTGGCAGCGCATCGCAGAGCACTATAAGCTGGATCTGACGTTGGTTAACGACGCAGTCGATCAGACATTCCGCTTTATGTCGCTGGATCATGATGGTGTGATCCGTATGGATTGCTCGTCAGAATTCGCCATGGCTGGGCTGCTGGCGCTGCGTGATAAATTCGATCTGGCGTTTGCCAACGATCCTGACTATGACCGTCACGGTATTGTCACCCCGGCGGGGTTGATGAACCCTAACCACTATCTGGCGGTGGCGATCAACTATTTGTTCCAGCATCGTCCACAGTGGGGGCAGTCTGTTGCCGTCGGCAAAACGCTGGTATCCAGTGCGATGATTGACCGCGTGGTGGAAGATTTGGGCCGCAAACTAGTGGAAGTTCCGGTTGGCTTCAAGTGGTTCGTTGACGGCCTGTATGACGGCAGCTTTGGCTTTGGCGGTGAAGAAAGTGCAGGGGCTTCCTTCTTGCGCTTTGACGGCACGCCGTGGTCGACGGACAAAGACGGGATCATCCTGTGTCTGCTGGCGGCGGAAATTACGGCCGTGACGGGTAAAAACCCGCAGCAGCATTATGATGAACTGGCACAACGCTTTGGTGCGCCGAGCTACAACCGTATTCAAGCGTCTGCAACGCATGCGCAAAAAGCTGCGCTGTCTAAACTGTCGCCTGAACAAGTGTCGGCCAGCACGCTGGCGGGCGATCCGATCACTGCTCGCCTGACCGCTGCGCCGGGCAACGGAGCATCGATTGGTGGCCTGAAAGTGATGACCGAGAACGGCTGGTTTGCAGCGCGTCCTTCAGGTACGGAAGAGGCTTACAAGATCTACTGTGAAAGTTTCCTCGGGGTGGAACACCGCGAGCGAATCGAGAAAGAAGCGGTAGAGATTGTTAGTGCGGTGCTTGCAAGCGCCAAATAAGTTAAAAGGGCGCTGCTTGCAGCGCCTTTTTCATCTCGTACAACCAGAAAACGCAGAATGCCTTTATCCCAACGCGACCAGTAGAGCACCTGCGGAAATCAGCGCAACACCCGCTCCCGCCATCAGCGAAATTTTTTCTCCCAGCAGTATGACCGCCAGCACAACGGCAAATACCACGCTGAGTTTATCGATCGGCGCGACCTGTGCGACGTTACCGGTCTTCAACGCGACAAAGTAAAACAGCCATGACAATGCCCCCGCGACGCCGCTGAGCACAATGAACAACAGTGCTTTCTTATTGGCAATAATCTCGCCGACCAGCCCCAGCTTACCTTGCGCGACCACCACTCCCACCAGAAAAAGCGCCATGATGACGGCACGAATCGCGGTTGCCGTATTAGCGTCCAAATTTTGCAAACCGATCTTGCCAAATATCGCGACCATCGCAGCGCATACCGCAGACAGCAAGGCGTAAATCAACCAACTACTCATGACGATGTATTCCTGAAGAAAAGACGGGCGCGTACTACGGGAGATATTCTCCACGTACGTCGCCTGATACAGAAAGATGATTTTACGGCATAAATCGATAACCGATAGCGGTTTCAGTCAATAGATGGCGCGGTCTTGCGGGGTCGCTTTCCAGCTTCTGGCGCAGATGTCCCATATAAATGCGTAGATAGTGGCTGTGCTCGACGGCGTTGGGTCCCCAGACCTGCGTCAGAAGCTGGCGCTGCGTCAGCACTTTTCCGGGGCTGGCGAGTAAAGTCGCCAGCAGACGAAACTCAATGGGAGTCAGGTGTAATGCCTGACCATCGCGATTCACCTGTCGATTAAGCAAATCAACGGTGATCGTACCGAAACTCACCAGCGGCGTTTCCTGCTGAGTATTGCTATGGCGACGTAGTGCGACACGCAGTCGTGCCAGCAGCTCTCCGATACCAAATGGTTTGGTCAGGTAATCATCGGCACCAGCGTCCAGTGCGTCTATTTTATCCTGTTCGTCGGTACGAGCAGACAGCACGATCACGGGCAGGCTGCTCCACTGGCGTAAATCACGGATGTAGTCAATACCGTTGCCGTCCGGCAGGCCTAAATCGAGGATAATCAGATCGGGTTTGCGCGTGGCCGCTTCCAACAGGCCGCGCTGCATCGTTTCTGCGTCAAATACGCGACAGCCTTCTCCTTCCAGCGCTTGACGAACAAAACGACGGATCTCTTTTTCATCTTCAACGATCAGAATAGTGGCCTGCAATGGATTCAGTGCTCCTCAATATCTTCCGGTTCGAGATCTGGCGGTGCCGACAGCGGTAGCGTGAAATGGAAGGCTGCACCGCCGCTTTCGGCATGAGTTGCCCAGATACGACCGCCGTGAATTTCCACAATTGCCCGGCAGATCGCCAGCCCCAGTCCTACGCCGGGAATCGATGACTCTTTGTGGCCGCGGGAGAATTTATCAAAAATCATGCTTTCCTGCCCGTGCTCAATCCCTGGGCCATTGTCCTGCACGATGATTTCCAGTGCGTTTTCCTGCATATCGGTCTGCATGGCGGCACTTATTGGAATAACGCTTGCCGAAATAACGATCGTAGCCTGCTCTCCGGCGTATTTCAGCGCATTCTCCAGCAGGTTAATGAACACGCGCTCCATCAAGCCAGCATCACAATAAACCAGAACCATCTCATCGGGTAGATTAACCCGGATAGTGTTTTTCGCCAGTGCGGTTTCCAACTGTTGCAGGGCACTACCGATTAACTCCTCCGGCGTTTGCCACTCTTTACGCAGGTTAAAACCATCCGACTGAATACGTGCCATATCGAGCAGATTATTTACCAGCCGTGTCGTGTTTAAAATGTGCTGGCGAATCTGGTTAGCCTGCTGAGCATAAGGCGACCCTTCGCTCGCCAGATTCAGCGTCAGAATTTCAGCCTGACCAAAAAGTACGGTCAGCGGAGTACGTAGATCGTGCGAAAGTGCGGCAAGCAACGAGTTACGCAATTGCTCACGCTCGGCATCCAGCCTGGCATTTTCCGTACTTTGCATCAGGTGCAGACGCTCCAGTGCATTGGCGATCAGCACGGTAAAGGTTTCCAGCAGGCGCTGTTGCTCGGGAATCATCAACTGCCGTGCGTTATTGGGTTCGATAGCCAAGACGCCGAAGATTTGCTGCGTGGTGGCGAGCGGCAGAATCTGATACGGCACGCCGGGCAGGGTGGATGTTCCCGCTCCGGCAGGCGCACGATGATCGAAGCTCCAGCGAGCGATAGCGTTATCTACGATCAACTGCTGATTATCCCGTGTGGGCTGCGCTAAGTCGGACGAGGTGTGGTGCAGGCTATCGGCCAGCAGAACTGCGATCTTGGCCTGAAACGTTGTGCTGAGAAAATGCTGACTGGTTTCGACGATATCGGCGCTAGACAGGCTGCGGTTCAGTGCCTTGGACATCTCATACAGATGACGGACGCGCTGCTCGCGATAGCGGGCGACTCTGGCCTGATAGCGCACGCCTGCCGTCAGGTTACCGACCAGCAGGCCGACGCCGAGCATGACGGCAAAGGTCACTAGATATTGGGCATCCGATACGGCAAATGTGCCGCGTGGCAGAATAAAGAAGAGATCGAAACTGGCAACGTTGATGACGGCCGCGAATACTGACGGCCAGCGGCCAAAGAAAAGCGCGACGATCACGACGGCCAGCAGATAGATCATCACCAGATTGACCGGTTCCAGCATGGCAAACGGCGACCATGAGGCGAGCAGGGTGATAAAGGCACACAGCAGCGTTGCCAACCCGCAACCGAATAGCTGCATGCGCCATTTCTCTACCAGCCCACGTGCATCAGGTGTCTTAATTGGTGCGGCAGGCACGTCGTCCTGCACAGCGACCACAACCAGATCGAGATCCGGCCCCAGCCTGCCGAGCCGTTCGGCAAAACGGGTGCGCCACCACCAGCCGAAGCGCTGTTCCACATGGCGGCCAATGACGATTTTGCCGAGGTTATGCTCACGCGCATAGCGCAGGACGGCAATCTCTTCATCGGGTTCGGATAGCGTAACGGTTTCTGCCCCGAGATCCTGCGCCAGCTTGAGTGCACGTAAAATGGCACGCCGCTGCGGTTCGGGTAAGCGGTGCAGGCGCGGCGTTTCAACATAAACCGCATGCCAGGCGCTGCCTAAGCGCGCCGCGAGCCGTGCTGCCGTGCGCACCAGTTTTTCATTGCCTGTGCCGTGACCGATGCATAACAGAATGGCGTCGCGTGTATGCCAGACTTGTTCTCGACCTTGTCCAGCACGCATGGCGCGCATTTGATCGTCAACCCGATCTGCCATACGTCTCAGTGCCAACTCGCGTAGGGCGATCAAATTTCCTTTACGGAAAAAATTCTCGACGGCACGTTCGGCCTGAAGCGGCAAATACACTTTGCCTTCATTCAAACGCTGTCGCAGGTCGTCTGGCGGCAGGTCCACCAAAATGACTTCGCTGGCCTGATCGAAGATCGGATCCGGCACCGTTTCTCGCACTCTTATCCCCGTGACGCCCCCGACCACGTCGTTCAGGCTTTCCAGATGCTGGACGTTCACCGTAGTAAAGACATCGATACCGGCATCAAGTAGTTCCTGCACGTCCTGCCAGCGCTTGGGATGACGTGAGCCATGGACGTTGCTGTGTGCCAGTTCGTCGATCAGAATCAGTGCCGGACAGCGTGCGAGTGCAGCATCCAGATCGAATTCAACAGTGTGGCGACCGTGATGGCGAAGATGCTTGAGAGGCTGTTGCGGTAATCCATCCAGCAGCGCGGCGGTTTCGCTACGTCCGTGGGTTTCGACCACGCCAACAAGAATATCCAATCCTTGCGCCCGTAGCCGTTGAGCTTCCTGCAACATGGCATAGGTTTTCCCTACGCCTGCACAGGCGCCAAAAAAGATTTTCAGTTTGCCACGCGGCGGTGTACCGACTTGTGCCAGCAGGCTATCGGGATCCGGGCGACGATCTTCACCGTCAATCATGTTCTATCCCTTATTAGCGCGGCCTGAACCGTGGTCAGGCCGCAGATAGCGATTTGTGGAACGAAAACGGTGGTAATGGGATAGAAGAGTAAAGCGTTTGCGCCAGGGACAAAAACGTCGGGAACGTTTTTGAACGTCGCTTGCGACGGCTCTGTAAGGGTGAATCTCAGGGATGAGATTCATATCCGCGCAAGCCGAGCGTACAGGGACGTATTCACAGAGTCTTTACGATCTACCCATTACCACCGCTCTACGGCCTCAGCGGGGTTCCGTATAATGATTAATAGTAACGCACTGTCGATTAGGGCAGCGGTTTTTCCTTATCCAGCGCCAGATTAAGCAGCAGGACATTGACCGCGGGTTGCCCGATGAACGCGGGCCTACTGGTCTCAGTAAAGCGATCGATTAATTGCTGTACCTGCTGGAGCGACATCCCTCTGGCCTGGGCGATGTAGAGCGCCTGGTAGCGTGCCGCCTCTGGGGATATCTGCGGATCCAGTCCGCTGCCGGATGCCGTCAACAGCTCAGTAGGTACTGGATTCTGATTGCCGACGGCCTGATGCCAGTAAGTGGCGCGTTCGCCAATCTGTTTATCCAACGCCGGATTGCTGGCGGCCAAGTTGCTACCGCCCGACGCCAGCGCGTTATAGGGTGCATCCGACGTCGCGGAGGGGCGTCCCTGAAAATAGCCAGCCCGACTGAACGACTGCCCGATCAGGGATGAACCGACGACGGTATTGTCACGATAAATCAGCGATCCGTTTGCCTGTGCTGGAAATAGCCACTGTGCCAGCACGGTGGTCAGCAGCGGATACGCCAGACCGGTCAACAGGAGTAATAACAAGAATAAAAACAAAGAAGAACGTAAATAACGCATACCCGTCAGTCCTTAAGCCAGATTCAGCACGGTCAGTAACATATCAATGAGCTTGATACCGAGGAACGGCACCAGCAGCCCGCCAAGACCATAAATCCACAGATTGCGGCTTAGCTGTGCTGCCGCGCTCATGGGTCGATAGCTAATCCCTTTAAGCGCTAACGGGATGAGAAACACGATAATCAGCGCATTGAAGATCACCGCTGACAGCATGGCCGACGTGGGGGAGTGCAACTGCATCACGTTTAACGCATTGAGCTGCGGATAGGTGGCAGCAAAGGCGGCTGGGATAATGGCGAAATATTTCGCCACGTCGTTGGCGATACTGAACGTCGTCAGCGAGCCGCGCGTCATCAGCATCTGTTTGCCGATATGCACCACTTCGATCAGCTTGGTCGGGTTGGAATCCAGATCGACCATGTTGCCCGCTTCTTTCGCGGCCTGCGTACCGGAGTTCATGGCAACCGCAACGTCTGCCTGCGCCAGTGCGGGAGCATCGTTAGTGCCGTCGCCTGTCATTGCCACCAGCCGACCTTCGGCCTGATACTGGCGAATCAGCGCCAGCTTGGTTTCCGGTGTGGCTTCCGCCAGAAAATCATCGACGCCTGCTTCTGCGGCAATAGCTGCCGCTGTGAGCGGGTTATCACCGGTGATCATCACGGTTTTGATCCCCATGCTGCGCAGCTCGGCAAAGCGTGTTTTGATGCCGCTTTTCACGATATCTTTCAGTTCCACCACGCCAAGCACGCGTTTGCCTTCTGCAACGACCAGCGGCGTTCCCCCGCTACGTGCAACGTTGGATACCGCTTCCTCGACCTGATGCGGGAAATCGCCATTGTTCGCTTCAATGTAGCGACGCAGGGCATCGACGGCGCCTTTACGAATGGTACGTTGCCCGAAATTGACGCCACTCATGCGCGTCTGGGCAGTAAAGGGAACAAAGGTTGCGTCTAATTGTTGTAAGTCTTGTTCCGCCAGATTAAAGCGCTGTTTTGCCAGCACCACGATGCTGCGGCCTTCGGGCGTTTCATCGGCTAACGAGGCGAGGCGTGCGGCGTCAGCCAGCGCTTGCTCGGTGACGCCCGGCGCGGGCAGGAAGGCGGAAGCCTGGCGATTACCCAGTGTAATGGTGCCGGTCTTATCCAGTAATAGAACGTCGATATCGCCCGCCGCTTCGACCGCCCGGCCGCTGGTGGCAATGACGTTAGCCCCCAGCATCCGGCTCATTCCTGCTACGCCGATAGCTGACAGCAGGCTGCCGATGGTGGTCGGGATCAGACAGACGAGCAGAGCGACAAGTACGGTTACACCGACGACATCGCCGCTGTGATTAGCTTGTACACCAAACCAGGAAAATGGATAGAGCGTCGCTGTCACCAGTAGGAAGATGAGCGTTAACTCGATCAACAGAATGGTCAGTGCGATTTCGTTTGGCGTTTTACGACGCTGCGCACCTTCGACCATCGCGATCATGCGATCGAGGAAGGTTTCGCCGGGGTTGACGCTACACTGAATCACCAGCCAGTCGGACAGCACGCGCGTACCGCCCGTGACGGAAGCGAAATCGCCGCCGGACTCGCGGATGACGGGAGCCGACTCCCCGGTAATGGCGCTCTCATCGACTGATGCGCCGCCTTCCAGCACTTCACCGTCGCACGGGATGGTTTCACCCGCGCTTACCAGTACGATATCGCCTTTGCGCAGACTGTCGGCTGGAACTGACTCCGAACTGGCGTTGTGATTTGGCGCAGTGAGCTTGTTAGCCCAACTGGTTTTTTTTACGCCTTTTAGCGCGTTTGCCTGCGCTTTACTGCGACCTTCTGCCAGCGCTTCGGCCATGTTGGCAAATAGCACGGTAAACCATAACCAGAGTGACACCAGCCCGGTAAACACGGCATTACCTTCCGTTTTACCTGCCAGAATAGCCAGCCAGACAAGGGTGGTTAGCATACTGCCGAGATACACCACAAACATGACCGGGTTGTGCCACTGCACGCGTGGGTCGAGTTTCTTCAGCGCATCTTTCAGCGCCGAGCGGATTAACGTTCTATCAAACAGCGTTTGCTGTTTACGTTTGCCAACGTGGCGGGAGACCTCATCCTGTTGAGATGAGGTCGGTTCCTGTGTTGCCTGATGATTCATCGTGTGACGAGTCATAAAGAGTCTCCAGCCTTAGTGGGTCAGGCCGAACTGTAAATGTTCAGCCACTGGCCCTAACGCCAGTGCAGGGATAAATGTCAGCGCACCAATCAGCAGAACGATGGCGATGAGCATGCCGATAAACAGCGGACTGCGGGTAGACAGTGAGCCTTTGCTTTCCGGCTGGCGCTTTTTCACGACCAGCGAACCGGCGATAGCCAGCACAGGCACCATGACGGCAAAGCGACCCAGCAGCATAGCGATAGCGAGCAAGACGTTATAGAACGGCGTGTTGACGCCCAGGCCAGCAAATGCGCTGCCGTTGTTATTCGCGGCGGAAGATACGGCATAGAGCACCTCGCTAAAGCCGTGTGCGCCGGGGTTCAGGATACCGCTGCGTCCGGCGTCAGTACTCAGCGCGATTGCCGTACCGAGCAGCACTAGCGCAGGGGGAATCAGTATCGCCAGCGCCGTCATCTTCATCTCGTAGACTTCGATTTTTTTACCCAGATATTCCGGCGAGCGGCCAATCATCAGGCCAGCGATAAAGACGGTCAGAAGCACAAACAGCAGCATGCCGTATAGTCCTGATCCGACGCCGCCGAACACCACTTCGCCAAGCTGCATCAGCCACATGGGAACCATACCGCCGAGTGCCGTGAAGGAGTCATGCATGGCGTTCACTGCACCTGTTGAGGTTGCCGTGGTGACAACGGCATACAGGCTGGAAGTCAGAACGCCAAAGCGCGTCTCTTTGCCTTCCAGATTCACGGCGCTGTCTGCCCCTAATGCCAGCAGATGTGGGTTACCGGTGATTTCCATTTTTATCACCACGGCCGCCGCAACGATAAAGATGAGCGCCATTGCCCACAGCAGCGCATGGCCCTGACGCTTGTCGCTGACGGCTTTACCAAAGGCGAAGCACAGCGCAGTAGGAATCAGCAGGATCGCCAGCATTTGCACGATATTGCTGAGTGCCGTCGGGTTTTCAAACGGATGCGCGGAGTTTGCGCCAAAGAAACCGCCGCCGTTGGTACCCAGTAGTTTAATGGCTTCCTGTGAGGCAACGGGTCCCATCGGCAGCGTTTGTGCTGCACCGTCGAGCGTGGTCAGATGTTGATAAGGCAGTAGGTTCTGCAATACCCCCTGACTGACAAAAAACAGCGCCAATAGCAGGGACAGCGGCAGCAACACGTACAGCGTGATACGTAACAGGTCGAGCCACGCGTTGCCCAGCGTATCGACACAGCGACGGGAAAAAGCGCGGATTAACGCGAAGGCCACCGCAATGCCGCTGGCGGCGGAAAGGAAGTTTTGTACCGTTAATCCGACCATCTGGCTTAGGTAGCTCAGCGAATTTTCACCGCTGTAAGCCTGCCAATTCGTGTTGGTGACAAAGCTGACGGCGGTGTTTAACGCTAAATGCCACGACAGCCCCGGCATATTTTCTGGGTTAAACGGCAGGTAGCCCTGTACCATTAACAGCACAAACAGGACGACAATACCGATCAGGTTAAGGGTCAGAATAGCCGCAGCATACTGCTGCCAGCGCATCTCAGTTGTATCCAGAGCGAAGAAATGCGCTGTCCCCGTTTCGAATTTTTGCAGGAGCGTACCCGTTTCACCCTCAATCAGGCGAGCCAGCCCGCTACCCAACGGCTGAGCGACGATCAGCACCGTGAGCAGCAGGCCAAAGATCAGTAAAAAAGCGTCAGCGGCCATCAGAATTCCTCCGCCTTCAACAGGGCATAAATCAGATAGGCCAGTAACAGCAGCACGAGCAGGCCACCTAAGACGATGCTAAGTGTCACAACACACCTCCAGAACAAAATAGACAGCGTCAGGGTAGGAAAACGCAGGAAAAGAAGGTGCAAATTTCCCGTCTGTGGGCGTAAAAAAAGTATAAAAATGGAGTGAAAAGCAGGCGTGAGAGGCGGTTATGAGGTTACGGGGTGAATAACATCCTATGTAGTGAGAAGTGCGGGAGTAAATTGATCCAATCTAAAACCATAAATTAACTAATGGTGAGTTTGTTTTTAACGTTGCTGTAACTTAATGACAAGATGGCGAAAAAATTGGCGATTATTTCATCTTTTTCTGGTCCGATGAGTAGTAAACTTTCAGGAAAGGCGGTAAAATTTTAACCAATGTCACAGTTCTTATTTTATCGTTATGAAAAGCGCTCCTGAAAAAGGGCGCTTATCCCAGAGGAGGATCGTTATGTCGCTTTATACTACTTATCCCTTGCACCGTATTCTCCTGCGTCGCGCTGCTGTGGTTGCCATCGGCCTGCTGGCGTTACCGGTGATGCTGTTTCGCCGCGATCGGGCACGTTTTTACAGCTATTTACACCGTGTCTGGCTGAAAACTAGCGATAAACCGGTATGGATGGCGCAGTCTGAAGCCGCTGCCTGCGATTTCTATTGATAATATCTCTCGCCAGCCTGCCGTTGGCTGTCCTGTTCGCGTAATGATGACGTCAGTACATTGCATACTGACGTCATGTGTTTGAACAAGCTCATATTCAACGGCAATCATTAAGCGCCATTTCTGTTATGGATTTGGCGCTTATTTTGTTTTTAGCGAATGAAATCTTAACGCCAGCAACATTACCGATAGGCTGATAAATACCGCAACGCTTGCCATCGCCATACCATCTCCGACAGAACCTTGCTCGAACTGACGCCAGACAAAAATGGACACGGTCTGCACGCCAGCAGGTGATAGCAAGAGTGACGTCACCAGCTCGCGCGATGCGACGGCAAAGACCAACATCATGGCTGCCAGCAGACTGGGAAATACCAGCGGGAAAACAATCAGCCGTAATGCCGCCATTGCGCTAGCACCGTGAACGCGCGCTGCTGACTCTAAATTACTGCCGATTTGCGCCAATGCGGCACTGCTATAGCGAACGGGATAGGGGAGAAGCAGGCAACTGTATGACAGTAGCAAAATCACCCAGGTGTTATAGGGCGTTATCGGCCAGAAGCTTTGATTCCAGGCAAGAATCAATCCCACCCCGACAACAATTCCCGGCAGTGCAGCAGGTAGCATCGACAGCCCATCCAGTACCGCCGCACCTCGAATACGCTTGGCGACGACAAACCAGGCTGCGAGGAAGCCGACCGTTCCCGTCAGTAAAGCACTGCCGACAGCCAGCCCCAAACTGGTCGTCAGTGCTGGTAGCGCTTCGTTTTCGTAATCAACCAACATGGTGAAGTGCTGCCAGGTTAAATTTTGCCAGGAAATCGCGCTAGAAATGGTGGCAGAAAACGCCGTAATCAGCATGGAGGCAAGTGGAATTCCTACCGCCAGCAGCCCGACAACGCTAAACAGCATTAATACTGGCCAGCGCCATATTCCTAATGGACGAGTAACAATAGCGGCGGGTTTGCCTGTGGTCGTTTCCACATTGCTACCGGCGACAATCGCTCGCTGTAGGGTAAATGCGCAGAGCGCGATAGCAACCAGCAGCAAAGACAACACCGCTGAGCCGGAGAGATCGATTGGCCAGTCCGCCAGACGCTGCTCAATATTTGTCGTCAATACCTGAATACCCGCACGCGATCCTAGTGCTGCGGGTATACCGTACTCTTCGATCGCCAGTGTGAAAGCGAGTAGCAGGCTGGCCGCTGTTGCAGGTAGCGACAGCGGCAGCGTGACCCGCAAGAATGCCTGCCAGCTGCTGGCACCGTGAACGCGTGCGACATCGGCAAGGCGGTTTCCGCTCGCGGCCATACTGCGTGAAACGGCGAAATAGACTACCGGGAAAATATTCAGCGTCATTACGCCAATCATGCCGGGCAATGAAAACAGGGTCTCGCCCAGTTGAATCGGTAATATCTGTTCGGCATACCCCCTTGGCTGTAGAGCCAGCATCCACGAGAGTCCGGCGATATAAGGTGGGATCAGGAATGGAATGAGAAACAGTAAATCCCAAAATCTTGCCAGCGGTAGCGCAAAGAGTCCGCGCAATGCACCGAGTGGAATAGCAATTACCGCACAACACAGGGCAACACCCAGTCCAAGCAGCAGTGTATTTTTCAACAACGCAAACAGACGTGCCTGCGCGAAAACGTCCGCAAAGGTTGAGAACGGATTGGAAAAAGAACCCGCTCCCAAATTGGGGAAGATCGCCTGTAGCGTAACGAACAATACGGGAATGCCAACCAGGGTAAAAAGTACCGCCACCGTCAGCAGTGGCAGTAAAGCAAACTTGTTCATTTGATACTCCAGCCTTGCTGACTGTTGTCAGCAAGGCATTATCGATACTCGTTATACTTCAAGCTGTATGAGCATTCGCTTAGCTGCTCGATCCCTCCGTGGATTCATGCGTGTATTGCTCAGAAATATCGCGTTGTTCAAAACGCGAACATGGTGTCCTGCCGCTCGAACTATCCAGGGTATGTCATGAATGAACAGGCTTAGCGCTGACCAAACAAGGCGGCAAAGCGATCGAGAACGGCCGCACGGGAAGCTGAAGCGCTATCGCCTTCCGGCAACAACGTCAGGTTCTTAAACAGAGGTCGCTTGGCTTCAATGTCCTGGCGTGCTGGCATCAGCCAGGCTTCTGCCACGGCTTTCTGGCCTTCAGGCGACAGCATGTAGTTGATGAAGTCTTTTGCCTGCTGCTGGTTCTTACTGCTTTTCAGGATCATCATTGGGCGAGGGGCAATGACGGTACCACTGGAAGGGAAGATGACTTTAATGGATTCGCCAGACTCCATACTGCCGTAAGAAACGTAGTCCACTGCACCGAAAACAGCGGCTTTCGCGCCTTGCAACACTGGGGTTAATGCCTGTGCGTTCGGGCCTGCGATGATCATGCCGTTGGCTTTTAAGCGATCGAACATTTCCCAGGCTTTATCTTTTTCCGCATTTTGCAAACCAATCAGCAGATCGAGTGAGGCGCCGGACAGTGCGGGATCGGGTGTCGTGACTTTATCTTTAAATTCAGGTTTGGTGAGGTCGCTCCAGTCTTTGGGTTCTGGGGTGCCGCTTTTGCTATTCCATACAATACCAAGCGCGGAAATGCCCTGTGCCACGTAGAACGGGGTTTTGAACTGTGCAGGCACGGTGGCTGCATTCGGGCTATCAAACGCCAACAGCCAACCTCGTTGCTGCAAATCTGTTGCGGTATCCCACGACGCAGAAATCAGAACATCGGCACGTGGATTGGCCTGCTCGGCTTCCAGTCGGGCCATGACTTTACCGGTTGTTGCCTGAAAAACATCGACTTTCACGCCAGTCTGCTTTTCATAACCTGCTGCCAGTTTCTTTGCCAGTGCTCCTGGTCCGGCGGTGTACAGCGTCAGGGCATGTGCGCTGCCTGCCACCGCTGCTAATGAGAGGGCTATACCCATAATGATGCCTCGTTGATTCATGGTAAACAGTGTGTTTTTCATTGCATTTTTCCCCAAAATTAACGTGTGGTGATATCAGTAATGTGGCCTTGCGACATGTGAACAATGCGGTGCGCCAGTATGTTGGCTTCGTCTCTGTCATGGGTGACATACACGGCGGTGGTACCAAGATGGCGTAAGAGTGACGCCATCTCCTGACAAAGCGATTCACGTAGATCCCGGTCGAGATTGGATAACGGTTCATCAAATAACAGGATGTTTGGTTCCGCGATAATGGCGCGCGCCAGTGCGACTCGCTGTTGCTGACCGCCGGATAAATCGGCCGGTTTGCGATCGCCAAAATCAGCCAGACCGACGCGCGCTAGCGTGACGTCAACGCGTTGGCGGCAGATATCGCGCGGAACCTTCCTCATCAGCAGTGGGAACCCGACGTTTTGTGCCACGGTCATATGTGGCCACAGTGCGTAGTCCTGAAAGACCATGCCAAGATTGCGTTGCTCAGGTGGCAGGGATAGCTGATGGCCAGCAACCTGACGATCGCCAAAATGAATGGTGCCCGCATCTGGCTGTAACAATCCGGCCAGCAACTTTAGTAATGTGCTTTTGCCGCAGCCGGAAGGCCCTAGCAAAGCCAGAATGGTGCCTTTCGGCACATTGAGGCTGATCGAGTCGAGAACCGTTTTTCCTGCGAAAGCGTGGGATAATCTGTCGATCGCAATCGCGGCAGGTGTAGCGAGTTCAGCCGTGGTCATCATCGCCTCCGTGCAATAACGGGAGGCGATATCCATTGTGATATCGATGGAGCAGACGAGCGCTTCTAGGTTGCCAGTTTAAAAGGCATAGGAAAGCGTCCCGCCGGTAAAGCAGGGGAAAAAACATGGGGTATCCTCTTTGGGACTCTATATCGGAATGGGGATTGTAATCGGGGAATAAGGCTATTTGATGACAGATGAAAAGATGGCTGAAGCACACCTTCCTGATATGAATTCTGGTCGCAAACAAAACCGCCTCATTTGCTCGGCATAATCCATCAATCTCATGATTTATTACTTTATTCTTCACTGTCACTGCACAGAATCGTGGTGAAATCCGCTATGCTGATGAGAAGGTCTGCAAAATGTCATCAAGGCACTGTAGCTTGAAATATGACGGGTATAAGGATAAATCATGACGCTCGAACTCATCCCTGTTGGTATCAGCGCCTGTCTGCTCGGTAATCCCGTGCGGTTTGATGGCGGACACAAGCGTCTGACGTTTGCCGTTGAACAACTGGCTCCCTATTTTCGTTTTGAACCGGTCTGCCCAGAAATGGCGATTGGTTTACCTGTGCCTCGTCCTGCGCTCAGGCTGGTGCGAGAAGGGGAAAGCCACATCACACTGCGTGCCAGCAATGGTTCGCCGCTGGATGTCACCCAGCAGATGGCGGTGTTTTCCGCTGACAAAGTCAGCCAGCTTCAGGACTTATGCGGGTATATCGTCTGCGCCAAATCACCAAGCTGCGGTATGGAACGCGTGAAGATTTACGATGAAGCGCAAAAGAATGCGCGTAAAAGCGGAATCGGCCTGTTTACGCAGGAACTGATGCGGCAAATGCCCTGGCTACCGGTTGAGGAAGATGGGCGCCTGCACGATCCCGGCTTACGGGAAAATTTCATTGAACGCGTTTATGCGCTGCACGAACTGAATCAGCTATGGCAAAACGGACTGAGTCGTGGTGCGCTCATTGCCTTTCATAGCCGCTATAAATTACTGCTGCTGGCACATTCCCAGCCGGAATATCGTGAACTGGGGCCGTTTGTTGCGGGGATCGATAAGTGGGAATCGCTGGAAGACTATGTTGTTGAATACCGGGCGCGGCTGATGAAGCTGTTGTCGACGCCTGCGACGCGGCGCAATCACACCAATGTGCTGATGCATGTGCAGGGCTACTTCCGACGTCAGCTGAGTTCTCAACAGCGGCAGGAACTTGCACAGCTTATCGATCGCTATCGGCAGGGTTTGCAGCCGCTATTGGCTCCTATCACGTTGCTAAAACATTATATGGCGGAATACCCCGATGCGTACCTGGCTCAACAGCGTTACTTTGAGCCGTACCCGGAAGCATTACGCTTGCGTTACGGACACTAGTTTGACCGCCCAAGGAGTTTCATGATCTCGCATGGTGTTACACATGTAGTCTGGCTGCGTAATGACCTGCGCATTACCGATAATCTGGCGCTGTACTCGGCTTGTCAGAATCCGAATGCGACCGTGCTGGCGGTATTTATTGCGACGCCTGCACAATGGGAAAAGCACGTTATGGCACCGCGTCAGGCTGCCTTTCTGCTAGAGAACCTGACGTTGGTACAGCACGCGCTGGCCGAAAAAGGCATCCCGCTGCACTACCACGAATGCGCTGACTTTTCCGCGTCGGTTGACTGGCTGGTGCAGTTTTGTGCGCAGCAGCAGGCCACCGATCTTTTCTACAATTACCAGTATGAAATTAACGAGCGCCTGCGTGATAAGCAGGTGAAAGATCGTCTGGCCGATAGCGTGATTTGTCATGGCTATCATGACAGCCTGTTGCTGCCGCCGGGCAGCGTGCTGACGGGCAATGGCGAGATGTATAAAGTGTTCACGCCATTTCGTCAGGCTTTTATCAAGCGCCTGTTGGAAGCGGATTCGACGTGTGTACCTGCACCGGACGCACGCGGTGAGCCGATCAATAACACGGCGGCATTAGTGCCGTTCAGCTATCCGCTGTGCGAGGTGGATAGTGATGATTTCCCCTGCGGCGAACGTGCTGCATTACAGCAGTTGCGCCGTTTTTGCCGCGAGCAGGTTCAGGATTACGATCGGCAGCGGGATTTCCCCGCGCTGCCCGGCACCAGCAAACTGTCTCCGTATCTGGCACTTGGAATTGTATCGCCGCGCCAATGTTTTAACCGCCTGCGTGCCGAATGCCCGGAGATGCTGGAACGGCGTGAGGGCGGGGCATTTACCTGGTTTAACGAGCTAGTCTGGCGTGAGTTTTACCGTCACCTGATCGTGTCCTGGCCGCAGTTGTGTAAACACCGACCCTTCACCGCGTGGACGCAGTGGGTGAAGTGGCGATCCTCTCCTGAGGATTTAGCCGCCTGGCAACAGGGTAAAACGGGTTATCCGATTGTGGATGCGGCGATGCGTCAACTGAATGAAACGGGGTGGATGCATAATCGACTGCGTATGATCTGCGCCAGTTTTCTTGTCAAAGATTTGCTGCTCGATTGGCGTGAAGGCGAGCGCTACTTTATGTCACAGTTACTGGATGGCGATTTGGCGGCGAATAACGGCGGCTGGCAGTGGGCGGCGTCGACGGGCACCGATGCGGCACCTTATTTTCGTATTTTTAATCCGACAACGCAGGGTGAGCGTTTCGATCCTGACGGTCGGTTTATTCGTCACTGGCTACCCGAACTGGTCGCCGTGCCGGATAAAGACATTCATCAGCCCCATCGCTGGGCAGACAAACAACACGTTAAGCTGAACTATCCGCTGCCAATCGTTGACCACAAAACAGCTCGTCAGGATACGCTGGCGGCGTTTGAAGCGGCAAAGAATATCGGCATGGCGAATAACGATCGAGAAGAGAAAAATAAGTATGCGTAATACGGAACTGGAAAGAATCATTAACGAGAAGCTGAGTACGGGGACGTTTCAGGACTACGCGCCTAACGGTTTACAGGTTGAGGGGCGTGCGGAAGTAAAACGTATTGTGACGGGAGTCACCGCCTCACAAGCGCTGCTGGATGCGGCGGTAGAGAAGCAGGCCGATGCGATTCTGGTTCATCACGGCTATTTTTGGAAAAACGAACCGCAGATTGTTTGCGGCATGAAGCGTAACCGGCTGAAAACGCTGCTGCTTAATGATATCAACCTGTATGGCTATCATCTGCCGTTAGATGCACACCCGGAATTAGGGAACAACGCACAGCTGGCGGCTTTGCTGGAAATTCAGGTGCAGGGCATGATCGAACCGCTCGTGCCGTATGGCGAACTGGCACAACCGATGACAGCAGATGCGTTTTGCCGTCGCCTGGAAAAACGGCTGGGGCGCAGCGTGCTGCATTGTGGGGATAATGCACCGCAACAGATACAGCGTGTGGCCTGGTGTACCGGTGGCGGTCAGGGGTTTATTGAACAAGCCGCCCGATTTGGGGTCGATGCCTTTATTACTGGTGAAGTGTCTGAGCAAACCATCCATATTGCTCGCGAGATGGGGCTGCACTTCTTTGCTGCCGGACACCATGCTACCGAGCGCGGCGGCATTCGCGCGTTGGGTGAATGGTTGGCGGAACAACATGGTTTTGATGTGACATTCATTGATATTCCCAACCCGGCTTGATGGGCTGAAAGTATCGGTATAGCACAGGAATGCTGATGTATTTTGCATGTTGGCATTGTTATTGCTTGGTTCTTGAGAAGAAAATATATCAGTAAGCTACGCTAATCATTTAGCCATGTTCACCATGACGGATAAAACGCGATTCAGGAGGAAAGATTGCAACGAGCACGGTGTTATCTTCTGGGCGAGAGGGCTGTCGTACTGGAACTGGAACCGCCAATGTCTCTGGAGAGCCAGCAGCGGATATGGGGGCTTGCCGAGCGCCTGAATCACCATGAAGAGGTGCTGGAAGCGATTCCGGGTATGAACAACCTGACGGTGCTGTTGGCGCATCCGCAACAGGTGGCGCTGGATGCGATTGAGCGTTTGCAGAGCTGGTGGGAAGAAAGCGAATCGCTGGTGTTTGATCCACGAGATATCGACATTCCTGTCATTTATGGTGGTGAGGCGGGGCCGGATCTGGCAGAGGTTGCCGTTCATAGCGGCCTGAGTGAGAGTCAGGTTGTAGAAGCGCATGCGGCCGTACAGTACGTGGTTTACTTTTTGGGTTTCCAACCGGGGTTTGCCTATCTCGGCGGATTAAATGAGAAATTACATATGCCGCGTCGTGCTGAACCACGCCTGCGAGTGCCAGCGGGATCGGTCGGGATTGGTGGTGCACAGACGGGGATTTATCCGCTGGCAACACCGGGCGGCTGGCAGTTGATTGGCCAGACTTCATTGACGCTATTCAACCCACAAACGATGCCGCCAACGCTGCTGCGCCCTGGAGATAACGTTCGGTTTGTGCCACAGAAGGAGGGGGTATGCTGAAAGTTATCCATGCAGGATTGCATACTTCGGTGCAGGACGGTGGTCGCGTCGGTTTTCGTCGTTTGGGTATCAGCCAGTCAGGAGCACTCGATCTGCCTGCCCTGAAAATGGCCAATCTGCTGGTGGGCAACGACGATAACGCCGCTGCGCTGGAAATTACACTGGGCAAGTTTACCGCAACGTTCACGACGGCCTGCTGGGTGGCGCTGACCGGTGCAGACTGCCATGCCGAACTGGATGGAAAGCCGCTCTGGACTGGCTGGCGTTTCGCCGCGAAGCCGGGGCAAACGTTGAAAATGCGTATGCCGCGTAACGGAATGCGCAGCTATCTGGCCTTGTCTGGCGGTGTGGACGTGCCGGAAGCACTGGGTTCACGTAGTACCGATTTGAAAGCCGGATTCGGTGGTTTTGACGGACGTTTACTCATGGATGGAGATGAGCTTCCGCTGGGAACGCCGACTCGCGAACTAACGCGAGAAATTGGTATCAAGCAGCTGTTATTCAGCAACCGCGTGCGGGCATTACCGGGACCGGAGTATCAGGAATTCGGCGACGAGATGCAGGAGTTGTTCTGGCGAACCTCTTGGCAGTTGAGTCCGCAAAGTAATCGTATGGGTTACCGTTTACTGGGTGCCGAGCTACAGCGCACCACATCATCAGGCAATAAACCTCGCGAACTACCATCACATGGGCTGCTACCGGGTGTCGTACAAGTTCCACATAATGGCCACCCTATCGTACTGCTGGCGGATGCGCAGACAACCGGTGGTTATCCGCGTATTGCGAGTGTGATCGAAGCAGATCTGTTCCATCTGGCACAAATTCGACTCGGTGAACCGATACATTTTATTCACTGTACGCAGGCTCAGGCGCAAAAAGCTGCTGATGAACAGCGGCGTTACCTCGAACAACTGGCGTGGAGGCTGCATGATTATTGATCTGAATGCCGATCTGGGAGAGGGCGGTGAGCATGACGAAGCGCTGCTCAAGCTGGTGACCTCTGCCAATATTGCCTGTGGATTTCACGCGGGTGACGCGCAAACCATGCGTCAGTCAGTACGCTGGGGAATGGGCTATGGCGTCGCGCTTGGCGCACATCCCAGTTTCCCCGATCGTGAAAATTTTGGCCGTAAGGCAATGAATGTGCCTGCGGAAATTGTCTTTGCACAAATGGTGTATCAACTAGGCGCACTTAGCGCGATCGTCGCTGCTGAGGGGGGAACGCTGTCCCACGTTAAGCCCCACGGTATGCTTTACAATCAGGCTGCGAGCGAAGCGGCACTGGCTGATGCGATAGCCAAGGCGGTGAAGGTCGTTAACCCTGCGTTACGCCTGGTTGGACTGGCGGGAAGTGAGTTGATCCGCGCCGGGAAACGGTTGGGGTTAGAGACGCGTCAGGAAGTGTTCGCCGATCGCTGCTATCAGCCTGACGGATCGCTGGTGCCACGCACTCAGGCTGGCGCGCTGATTAATAGCGATGAACTGGCGCTGGCGCAGACACTGGAAATGATTCAACGTCAGCGGGTTAGGGCGATCGACGGTTCCTGGGTTAACGTACAAGCGGATACCGTGTGTGTTCACGGTGATGGACAACATGCGCTGCTGTTTGCCCGTAAGTTACGTAACTGCTTTAGCCTGCATAAGATCGCGGTTGCTGCGGCATAATCATTATTTTTGTATGACGGGGATAATAGATGAAAACCGTTTTGATCACGGCGTTTGAACCTTTTGAGGGCGAACCGATTAATCCCTCATGGGAAGCGGTGAGAGTACTCCATCAGCAAGAAGTTGGCGGTGCACGAGTGGTAGCTTGCCGTTTATCTTGCGTCTTTGATCTGTCACTGGAACAGCTTTACCGTGCGATAGTTGAATGGCAGCCGGAAGTCGTGATCGCGGTGGGGCAGGCGGGCGGACGAGCTGATATTTCTGTCGAACGCGTGGCAATTAATATTAATGACGCCCGAATTGCGGATAACCGAGGCAACCAGCCGATAGATACGCCTGTGGTAGAAAAGGGGCCTGCGGCGTATTTCTCGACGCTACCAGTAAAAGCGCTGGTGCAGGCATTACGCGCAGCAGGGATTCCTGCATCGGTGTCACAAACCGCAGGGACGTTTGTCTGCAATCACGTGATGTACGGGCTTTTGCACCAGTTACACCAACAAGGTGATGTGGTTCGCGGTGGATTTGTTCATATTCCCTATTCACCTGAACAGGCAGCACGACACCCCAGCGAACCGAGCATGCCAACGCCGTTAGTCACGGCGGCGCTGGAAGTGATGATTAAGCAATCACTGGTGCAGCAAATTGATGTGGCGGTCACTGGTGGGGCATTACATTAGTTTAGCGAATCGCTCAGTCGCAGTGCGTCTGATTTTCAGGGAGTAGTCGAGTATGCCGGAAGGGCCGGAAATTCGCCGAGCGGCCGATAAGCTGGTTGAGGCAGTGGTGGGAAAAACGCTGACGCGCGTCTGGTTTGCGTTTCCCGCACTTAAGCCGTACGAAACAGAATTGGTTGGGCAGCAGATCAGGCAGATCGAAACGCGCGGGAAGGCACTGCTGACCTATTTTAGCAACGATCGGGTGCTGTATAGCCACAATCAACTCTATGGTGTGTGGCGAGTCGTGAATGCTGGTGAGTCGCCGGAAACGAAGCGGGATTTACGCATCCGGCTGGAGACGCAGGATCGCGCCATTCTGCTCTACAGCGCGTCAGATATTGAAATGCTGACACCGGAGACACTCACGATGCATCCTTTCCTGCAACGTATTGGGCCGGATGTATTGGATCTTTCTCTGACGCCAGAACAGGTGTGTGAGCGTTTGTTATTACCGCGTTTCCGTCGTCGCCAGTTCAGCGGGTTGCTGCTGGATCAGGCTTTTCTCGCGGGGTTAGGGAATTATCTGCGCGTTGAGATTCTGTGGCAGGCACAGCTGGCACCGCAGCATACGGCGTCTCAACTGAATGAAGAGCAGTTGCAGACGTTAAGTCGGGCGCTGCTGGAGATTCCTCGGTTGTCTTACAACACGCGTGGTACCGTGGATGAAAATCGACATCATGGGGCGATTTTTTCGTTCAAGGTTTTCCATCGTGAAGGGGAAAGCTGTGAGCGCTGCGGCGAAACCATTGAAAGAACGATGCTGTCATCACGCCCGTTCTATTGGTGTCCGCACTGCCAGAACTAGAGAGTATGTAAATACCGTTCTGAAACAACAAAGGCCGGATAGTGATATCCGGCCTTTTGTGTTGGTGCTGAATAGATTAATCGTGTTTCAGATTAGACGAGAAGTCACGTTTGTCGTAGCCGGTATACAGCTGGCGTGGACGTGCAATTTTGATGCCGTCGTCGTGCATTTCGTTCCAGTGTGCAATCCAGCCTACGGTACGCGCCATCGCGAAGATAACGGTAAACATGGAAGACGGAATCCCCATTGCTTTCAGGATGATACCAGAGTAGAAGTCCACGTTCGGGTACAGTTTCTTCTCAATGAAGTACGGGTCGTTAAGCGCGATATGTTCCAGCTCCATCGCCACTTCCAGTAAGTCATCTTTTCTGCCCAGCTCTTTGAGCACTTCATGGCAGGTTTCACGCATGACTGTGGCGCGTGGATCGTGGTTTTTGTACACGCGGTGGCCGAAGCCCATCAGACGGAAGGAATCGTTCTTGTCTTTTGCACGTTCAATAAACGCCGGGATGTGTTCCACACTGCTGATTTCTTCCAGCATACGCAGACAGGCTTCGTTCGCGCCGCCGTGCGCTGGCCCCCACAGCGAGGCGATCCCCGCGGCGATACAGGCAAACGGGTTTGCACCAGATGAACCCGCGGTACGCACGGTAGACGTCGAGGCGTTTTGTTCGTGATCGGCATGCAGGATCAGAATGCGGTCCATTGCTCGTTCCAGCACCGGATTCACAACATATTCTTCACAAGGGGTGGAGAACATCATGTGCAGGAAATTACCCGCGTAGGACAGGTTGTTTTTCGGATAAACAAACGGCTGGCCCAGTGAATATTTGTAGCACATCGCCGCGACGGTCGGCATTTTAGACAGCAGGCGATAGGCCGCGATTTCGCGGTGGCGCTCAATATTGATATCCAGCGAATCGTGATAGAACGCTGCCAGTGCGCCAGTAACGCCGCACAAGACCGCCATTGGATGTGAGTCACGACGGAAACCGTGGAACAGACGGGTAATCTGCTCATGGATCATCGTATGACGAGTCACGGTCGTCTTGAAGGTTTCATACTGTTCTACGGTCGGGGTTTCGCCGAACAGCAGGATGTAACAAACTTCAAGATAATTAGATTTTTCAGCCAGTTGGGCAATTGGGAAGCCACGGTGCAGCAGAATGCCTTCGTCACCGTCGATATAGGTAATCTTGGATTCGCAAGATGCGGTAGAGGTAAAGCCTGGGTCAAATGTGAAGTAACCTTTGGAACCGAGAGGACGAATATCAATCTCATCATGCCCTAATGTGCCGGATAGGACATTTAGCTCAATTGGTTCTTTACCTTCTAGGGTAAGTGTTGCTTTTTTATCAGCCATTTACAGTCTCCTTAGCGCTTTAATTTTAAAAATTTTCACTGAAGAAATACCGTCATGCCTGTGCACCGGACAAATAATGACCAGTGAAACTCTGTTGTGACACAGCCGTCAAATAGGATACAGAGTAAGGCGGATAGCCGCATTCAGGATGAAAAATTCGTTCTCCAGGTAATTAGCGATCTTCAGGCAATTAACCATGCTCTGAATAGATTGTAGTCATTACCTATGACTTTTACGTGGACTCTCTTCACTGTTACATAAGTTACGTCAGTGTGGAAGTGTCACCGTTGTGCTTTAACACATCATAAGGAATTCAATCCCCTAGTTGTAATTGAAATGTTGAAGTTTTGTCAAATCAGATAATTAATTTTATATAAATTGTGAACTTCGTGATCTAAATCACTGTTCGGGGCAAATGTCACCAAACAGTTTGTATGGGAATTGTAATAGGAATGTGAAGGACCTATACTCCCGCCAGGTCTCCGGAATCACCCTGCAGTAGGAGCACCCAGTATGGAAGGATCATGCGCTGTTTAGACACCGGAATGTCGATGTTTGAGCGCGTATCGCAAACCCACTCTCAGGGCTGTAACTTTCATGCTGTCTGACCTCACATCAGGCCCGGAGGAAGAAACAATAATAAAAGCTGTGTGGGCAAATCCGTGAAAAAACAAAGACCTGTCAATCTGGAATTGCAGACGATCCAGTTTCCCGTTACTGCGATAGCATCTATTCTTCACCGCGTCTCCGGCGTTATCACCTTTGTCGCTGTCGGTATTTTACTGTGGCTGTTAGGCACTTCTCTTTCTTCTGAGGAAGGGTTCCTGCGCGCTGCGGAAATTATGGATAGCTTCATCGTCAAATTTATCGTTTGGGGCATCCTCGTCGCGTTGGCTTATCACATTGTTGGTGGTATACGTCACCTATTGATGGATTTTGGCTATATAGAAGAAGAGCTTGCCGCAGGTAAGCGTTCTGCAAATATCTCCTTTATTATTACTGTCGTGCTTTCAATTCTGGCTGGAGTCCTCGTATGGTAAGCAATGCTTCTGCGTTAGGACGCAATGGCGTACACGATTGGTTACTGATTCGCGCTTCCGCCATCGTCATTGTTCTATATGTGGTTTATATTATTGGCTTTATTGCCACTACTGGCGACATCACTTATGAAATCTGGCGTGGTTTCTTCGCGATGGCCCTCACCAAAGTATTCACACTGCTAACGTTATTTTCCATTCTGGTTCATGCCTGGATAGGGATGTGGCAAGTGCTGACCGACTACATTAAACCGCTGGCCTTACGCCTGACTTTACAGTTGGCAATTGTGGTAGCGCTGTTGGTGTACGTCATTTATGGAACTATTGTGGTGTGGGGTGCGTGATGAATTTGCCAGTCAGAGAGTTTGATGCAGTGGTTGTAGGTGCGGGTGGTGCAGGTATGCGCGCCGCACTGCAAATTTCCCAAATGGGCCTGTCCTGTGCCCTGTTATCTAAAGTGTTCCCAACCCGTTCCCATACTGTGTCCGCGCAGGGCGGTATTACCGTTGCGCTAGGTAACACCCATGAGGATAACTGGGAGTGGCACATGTACGACACCGTAAAAGGGTCGGATTACATTGGCGATCAGGACGCAATTGAATATATGTGTAAAACCGGCCCAGAAGCGATTCTGGAACTGGAACACATGGGATTACCGTTCTCTCGTTTGGACGATGGCAGCATTTATCAGCGTCCATTCGGTGGTCAATCCAAGAATTTTGGCGGCGAGCAGGCCGCACGTACCGCAGCCGCTGCTGACCGTACTGGCCATGCGCTGCTGCATACGCTGTATCAGCAGAACCTGAAAAATCACACCACGATTTTTTCCGAATGGTACGCACTCGATCTGGTGAAGAATCAGGATGGTGCGGTTGTCGGCTGTACGGCAATTTGTATCGAAACGGGCGAAGTGGTTTATTTCAAAGCGAAAGCAACCGTGCTGGCAACCGGCGGTGCGGGCCGTATCTACCAGTCCACCACCAATGCGCACATTAATACTGGCGACGGCGTGGGCATGGCACTGCGTGCCGGTGTTCCGTTGCAGGATATGGAAATGTGGCAGTTCCACCCGACTGGTATTGCTGGTGCGGGTGTGCTGGTAACCGAAGGCTGTCGTGGTGAAGGCGGCTATTTGCTGAATAAGCACGGTGAACGTTTCATGGAACGCTATGCGCCAAACGCGAAAGATCTGGCGGGGCGTGACGTTGTTGCCCGTTCTATTATGATCGAAATCCGTGAAGGCCGCGGCTGTGAAGGCCCGTGGGGGCCACACGCCAAGCTGAAATTGGACCATCTGGGTAAAGATGTTCTGGAATCCCGCCTGCCGGGTATTTTGGAACTGTCTCGTACGTTTGCTCACGTCGATCCGGTTAAAGAGCCGATTCCCGTTATCCCAACCTGCCACTATATGATGGGCGGTATTCCGACCAAAGTGAGTGGTCAGGCGCTGACGGTGAATGAGAAAGGCGAAGATGTGGTGATTCCTGGGCTGTTTGCCGTGGGTGAGATTGCCTGCGTATCGGTCCATGGTGCCAACCGTCTAGGGGGGAACTCGCTGCTTGACCTGGTGGTATTCGGCCGCTCGGCGGGTGTCCATCTGCAAGAGTCTCTGGAAGAGCAGGGCGAAAGCCGCGATGCCAGCGAATCTGATATTGAAGCCTCTCTTGACCGCCTCAACCGCTGGAACAATACCCGTTCCGGTGAAGATCCAGTGGAAATCCGTAAAGCGCTGCAATCCTGTATGCAAAACAACTTCTCGGTATTCCGCGAAGGCGATGCGATGGCGAAAGGGCTGGAAGAGCTAAAAGTGATCCGTGAGCGCCTGAAAGACGCTCGTCTGGATGACACATCAACGGAGTTCAACACCCAGCGTATTGAGTGTCTGGAACTGGATAACCTGATGGAAACCGCGTATGCAACGGCTGTTTCGGCTAACTTCCGTACTGAAAGCCGTGGTGCCCATAGCCGCTTCGATTACCCAGAGCGTGACGATGAGAATTGGCTGTGCCATTCGTTATATCTGCCGCAAACCGACAGCATGACGCGCCGTGAGGTGAACATGCAGCCTAAATTGCGTCCGGCCTTCCCGCCGAAAATACGTACTTATTAATTGCGGAGATCAAACGATGAAACTCGAATTTTCTATTTATCGTTACAACCCGGATGTTGACGATGCTCCGCGGATGCAGGATTACCAACTGGAAGCGGAAGAAGGCCGCGACATGATGTTGCTGGATGCACTGATGCTGCTGAAAGAGCAGGATCCGACGCTCTCGTTCCGTCGTTCCTGCCGTGAAGGCGTCTGTGGTTCCGACGGCGTTAACATGAATGGCAAGAATGGACTGGCCTGTATTACGCCAGTTTCCGCGTTACGGCGTGGAAACAGCAAAATTGTTATCCGTCCTTTACCTGGATTACCCGTTGTACGTGATTTGGTAGTGGACATGGGGCAGTTCTATGCTCAATATGAGAAAATAAAGCCTTACTTGTTGAATAATGGGAAAAATCCGCCAGCGCGTGAACATCTGCAGTCGCCTGAACAACGTGCCAAGCTGGATGGATTGTATGAATGCATTATGTGCGCCTGTTGTTCAACGTCTTGCCCGTCGTTCTGGTGGAACCCGGACAAGTTTGTTGGGCCTGCGGGGCTGCTGGCGGCGTATCGCTTCTTGATCGACAGTCGTGATACGGAAACCAAGCCACGACTGGACGATCTGGACGATGCGTTCAGCGTGTTTCGCTGCCACGGCATCATGAACTGCGTCAGCGTTTGTCCGAAAGGGCTGAACCCGACCAAGGCTATTGGCCATATTAAATCGATGTTGCTGCACCGTAGCGCGTAACCGATAGTTAATACGTAACGCGTTATTGCATAAAGATTAAGTAGTAAAACATGTATCTCCCTCTGAAGTTGCTATTCTTCAGAGGGAGCGCAGGAAACCTTTAAAAGCTGGCTTGCGCGCCAGAACCAGTTTTTAAAGGTTCCTTAGGGGGGACGGATACCCTAAGCGCGTACCGATTGTACGACAAGTGAACCGTTTGTATGGCAAACGATATACGGACACTAATTACATGTTAACCACGGCGAAAACTGAAGCTTATTAGCTTAAGGGATCATAATGCAGAACGGCGCGATGAAGGCCTGGCTGGATTCCTCCTATTTGGCGGGTGCGAATCAGTCCTACATAGAGCAACTCTATGAAGATTTTTTAACCGATCCTGACTCGATCGAACATAGCTGGCGCTCGATCTTCCAGCAATTGCCTACGAGTGGAGTCAAACCGGATCAACTCCATTCCAAAACGCGTGAATATTTCCGCCGTCTGGCGAAAGATTCTTCGCGCTTTACCTCATCAGTCACCGATCCCGATATTGATGCTAAGCAGGTCAAGGTATTACAGCTGATCAATGCGTTCCGCTTCCGTGGACATCAGCGAGCTAACCTGGACCCGATCTTCCTGCGCCCTCAGGAACCCGTTGCTGAACTGGATCTGGATTACCATAACCTGACTCAGGATGACCTGCAGGAATCCTTCAACGTGGGTTCTTTTGCTATCGGCAAAGACACCATGAAGCTGGAAGATCTGTATGACGCGCTGAAACGCACTTATTGCGGTTCTATCGGTGCGGAATACATGCATATGACCAGCACGGAAGAGAAACGTTGGATCCAGCAACGTATCGAATCGGTAGCTGGTCAGGCGTCGTTTACGGTAGAAGAGAAGCGCCGTTTCCTGAAAGAGTTAACCGCAGCCGAAGGGCTGGAGCGTTATCTGGGCGCTAAATATCCTGGTGCCAAGCGTTTCTCGCTGGAAGGCGGTGATGCACTGGTTCCGATGCTGAAAGAGCTGATTCGCCATGCGGGTGCAAACGATACTCGTGAAGTGGTGTTGGGGATGGCTCACCGTGGTCGTCTCAACGTACTGATCAACGTGTTGGGCAAAAAATCTCAAGACCTGTTCGACGAGTTCGCCGGTAAACATAAAGAACATCTGGGTACGGGTGACGTTAAATATCATCAGGGCTTCTCGTCTGAATTCGAGACGGCTGGTGGTCTGGTGCACTTGGCGCTGGCGTTCAACCCTTCGCATCTGGAGATCGTCAGCCCGGTTGTGACGGGCTCGGTTCGTGCGCGTCTCGATCGCCTGAATAGCCAGAGTGGTCCGCGTGTTCTGCCAATCACCATTCACGGTGATGCAGCGGTCAGTGGCCAGGGTGTAGTGCAGGAACTGTTGAATATGTCGACGGTGCGCGGCTACGAAGTAGGCGGTACGCTGCGTATTGTGATCAATAACCGTATCGGCTTCACCACTTCTAACCCGCTGGATATCCGTTCCACCGAATACTGTACCGATATCGGTAAAATGGTGCAGGCACCGATTTTCCACGTTAATGCAGACGATCCAGAAGCCGTGGCGTTTGTCACGCGTCTGGCGCTGGATTTCCGCAACGCCTTTAAGCGCGATGTATTTATCGATCTGATTTGTTACCGTCGCCACGGCCATAACGAAGCCGACGAGCCAAGTGCAACGCAACCAATGATGTATCAGAAGATCAAAAAGCATCCGACGCCACGCAAGGTGTATGCCGATCGTCTGGAACAAGAAAAAACGATCACGTTGGAAGATGCCACCGAAATGGTCAATCTGTACCGTGACGCGTTGGATGCCGGTGAGTGCGTAGTCGATGAATGGCGTGAGATGGATATGCAGTCCTTTACCTGGACGCCGTATCTCAATCACGAATGGGATGAGCCTTATCCGCACGCAACGGAAATGAAACGTTTGCAGGAGCTTGCCAAACGTATCAGTGAAGTACCTGAAGGTATTGAGATCCACCCTCGCGTGGCTAAGGTTTATTCTGACCGTGCTGAAATGGCCGCAGGTAACAAACCGTTCGACTGGGGCGGCGCAGAAACGCTGGCCTACGCTACGCTGGTGGATGAAGGCATTCCGATTCGCCTGTCTGGTGAAGACAGCGGTCGCGGTACGTTCTTCCATCGCCATGCTGTTGTGCACAATCAGAAAAACGGTTCCAGCTACACGCCGCTGAACCATGTGCATAACGGACAGGGCGAGTTCAATGTATGGGACTCTGTATTATCCGAAGAAGCGATACTCGCGTTTGAATACGGCTATGCCACCGCAGAACCGCGTACGCTGACCATCTGGGAAGCGCAGTTTGGTGACTTTGCCAACGGTGCACAGGTGGTGATCGACCAGTTCATCAGCTCCGGCGAGCAGAAATGGGGCCGGATGTGTGGTCTGGTCATGTTGCTGCCACATGGTTATGAAGGGCAGGGGCCTGAGCACTCGTCCGCCCGACTGGAGCGTTATCTGCAACTGTGCGCTGAGCAAAATATGCAGGTATGTATCCCGTCAACACCAGCACAGGTTTATCACATGCTTCGCCGTCAGGCGCTGCGCGGGATGCGCCGTCCGCTGGTGGTGATGTCACCGAAATCCCTGTTGCGTCATCCGCTGGCAATCTCTTCACTGGATGAACTGGCAAATGGTTCCTTCCAGCCAGCGATTGGTGAGGTAGAAGAATTAGATCCGGCAGCCGTGAAGCGTGTCGTGCTTTGTTCCGGCAAGGTCTACTATGATTTGCTGGAACAGCGCCGCAAGAACGAGCAAAAAGATGTCGCGATCGTCCGTATCGAACAGCTTTATCCGTTCCCGCATCAGTCCGTTCAAGCGGCACTGGAACCTTTTGCCCATGTTCACGATTTCGTGTGGTGTCAGGAAGAGCCGCTGAATCAGGGAGCCTGGTATTGCAGTCAGCACCATTTCCGTGAAGTGATTCCGTTTGGGGCTTCTTTACGTTACGCAGGACGCCCGGCGTCTGCATCACCCGCCGTTGGCTATATGTCCGTACACCAGAAACAACAGAAAGATCTGGTTGATGACGCGCTGAACGTTGATTAAATAAAAGGATAGATAATGAGTAGCGTAGATATTCTTGTACCCGACCTGCCTGAATCTGTAGCTGACGCCACTGTTGCTACCTGGCATAAAAAACCAGGCGATAGCGTCCAGCGTGATGAAGTATTGGTTGAGATTGAAACTGACAAAGTGGTGCTGGAAGTTCCTGCTTCTGAAGCGGGTATTCTGGATGCTGTGCTGGAAGACGAAGGCGCAACCGTCACGTCTCGCCAACTTCTGGGCCGTATTCGCCGTGGCGATAGCTCTGGTAAAGAAACCGGCGAGAAATCTCAGAGTAAAGAATCCACACCGGCACAGCGTCATACCGCTGGTCTGGAAGAAGAGAACAGTGACGCACTTAGCCCGGCAATCCGCCGCCTGATTGCAGAGCACGATCTCGATGCGTCTACTATCAAAGGCAGCGGCGTCGGTGGTCGAATTACTCGTGAAGATGTGGATAAGCATTTGGCTGCCCAGAAGAAAGATTCTGGTAAAGCCGCTAAGCCTGAGGCTCCGGCAGGTTCTCCTGCACCTGCTCTGGGCGCGCGCAGCGAAAAACGCGTACCGATGACGCGTCTGCGTAAACGCGTTGCAGAACGTCTTCTGGAAGCGAAAAACAGCACGGCAATGTTGACGACGTTTAACGAAATCAACATGCAGCCAATCATGGATCTGCGCAAGCAATACGGTGAAGCGTTTGAGAAGCGTCATGGTGTACGTTTGGGCTTCATGTCTTTCTACATCAAAGCCGTCGTTGAAGCGCTGAAACGCTACCCTGAAGTGAATGCCTCAATTGATGGCGAAGACGTGGTTTACCACAACTACTTCGATGTCAGTATCGCGGTTTCTACCCCGCGTGGCTTGGTTACGCCAGTGCTGCGAGATGTGGATGCGCTGGGCATGGCCGACATCGAGAAGCGTATCAAAGATCTGGCAGTGAAAGGTCGTGACGGCAAACTGACGGTTGAAGAGTTGCTGGGTGGTAACTTTACGATTACCAACGGCGGTGTCTTTGGCTCTCTGATGTCTACCCCGATCATCAACCCACCGCAGAGTGCGATTCTGGGTATGCACGCCATTAAAGATCGCCCAATGGCGGTTAATGGTCAGGTGGTTATTCTGCCAATGATGTATCTGGCACTGTCTTACGATCACCGTTTGGTCGATGGTCGTGAATCCGTTGGCTTCCTGGTCACGGTGAAAGAGATGCTGGAAGATCCAGCGCGTCTGCTGTTGGACGTGTAGTCCACAGATAGACTTTCGGGCGGATAACCCTGACGGTTTCCGCCTGAAACACTGATTAAGTGCTATGCAGGCCGTTTTTTCTCAACGGCGTTATCCAAATATATCAGAGAGTTAATGGCGTTTTTCTCGACCTGAAGATTCGGTGATGAAAAATCGTCTGCCGACTTATCTCCAAACCTAAATGGATAGAACATCATGAATTTACACGAGTATCAGGCAAAACAACTCTTTGCTCGATATGGTTTGCCGGCACCGACCGGTTATGCCTGTACTACACCGCGTGAAGCAGAAGAAGCCGCATCTAAGATTGGTGCAGGTCCGTGGGTCGTAAAATGTCAGGTTCACGCAGGCGGTCGCGGTAAAGCGGGCGGCGTTAAAGTGGTCAGCAACAAAGAAGACATTCGCGCTTTTGCTGAAAACTGGTTGGGTAAAAAGCTCGTGACTTATCAAACCGACGCACAGGGCCAACCGGTTCATCAAATCCTGGTTGAAGCGGCAACGGATATCGATAAAGAGCTTTATCTGGGCGCGGTTGTTGACCGTGGCACTCGTCGTGTTGTGTTCATGGCATCCACCGAAGGTGGCGTAGAAATTGAAAAAGTTGCGGAAGAGACGCCGGAACTGATCCACAAAGCTGCCATTGATCCATTGGTAGGCCCACAGCCTTATCAGGGCCGTGAGTTGGCCTTCAAACTGGGTCTGAGCGGCAAGCAAGTTGCCCAATTCACCAAAATTTTCATGGGGCTGGCGACGCTGTTCCTTGAGCGCGATCTGGCGCTGGTCGAAATCAACCCGCTGGTTATCACCAAGCAGGGCGATCTGATCTGTCTGGATGGCAAACTGGGCGCGGACGGTAATGCACTGTTCCGTCAGCCTGAGTTGCGTGAAATGCGTGACCCAAGCCAGGAAGATTCCCGTGAGGCGCATGCGGCACAGTGGGAACTGAACTATGTGGCGCTGGACGGTAACATCGGCTGTATGGTGAACGGTGCTGGTCTGGCAATGGGTACCATGGACATCGTGAAGCTGCATGGCGGTTCTCCTGCTAACTTCCTCGATGTAGGTGGTGGCGCAACAAAAGAACGCGTGACTGAAGCATTCAAAATTATCCTGTCGGACGACAAGGTAAAAGCCGTCTTTGTTAACATCTTTGGTGGCATCGTGCGTTGCGATTTGATCGCTGACGGTATCATCGGCGCGGTGGCCGAAGTCGGTGTTAACGTACCGGTTGTGGTACGTCTTGAAGGAAACAATGCGGAACTGGGTGCCAAGAAACTGGCGGATAGCGGCCTGAATATCATTGCCGCCACCAGCCTGACGGGTGCGGCTCAGCAGGTTGTTGCAGCAGTGGGGGATAAATAATGTCCATTCTGATTAATAAAAATACCAAAGTTATCTGTCAGGGTTTTACCGGTAGTCAGGGGACATTCCACTCTGAGCAAGCGCTTGCTTACGGTACGCAAATGGTCGGTGGTGTGACGCCGGGTAAAGGCGGCACGGAACATCTGGGTCTGCCTGTATTTAATACGGTGCGTGAAGCGGTAGAAGCGACGGGCGCAACGGCATCCGTTATCTACGTTCCTGCACCGTTCTGTAAAGACTCCATTCTGGAAGCGATTGACGCAGGTATCGAACTGATTATCTGTATCACTGAAGGTATCCCGACGCTGGATATGCTGACGGTGAAAGTAAAACTCGACCAGAGCGGCGTACGGATGATCGGTCCGAACTGCCCAGGTGTGATCACGCCGGGTGAATGTAAGATCGGGATTATGCCTGGCCATATTCACCTGCCGGGTAAAGTCGGTATCGTTTCTCGTTCAGGTACACTGACGTACGAAGCGGTGAAGCAAACGACCGATGCGGGGCTGGGTCAGTCCAGCTGTGTAGGTATCGGTGGCGACCCGATCCCCGGTTCTAACTTCATCGATATTCTGAAGCTGTTTGAGCAGGATCCACAGACAGAAGCCATCGTCATGATCGGTGAAATCGGCGGTACGGCAGAAGAAGAAGCGGCGGCGTATATTAAAGAGCACGTGACTAAACCTGTTGTTGGTTACATCGCAGGTGTGACGGCACCGAAAGGCAAACGTATGGGCCATGCTGGTGCCATTATTGCCGGTGGTAAAGGTACTGCTGATGATAAGTTCGCAGCGTTAGAAGCGGCGGGTGTTAAAACCGTTCGCAGTCTGGCGGATATCGGCGACGCAGTAAAAGCGATATTAGCGCGTTAATCTACTATTCGATTAAATATCCTAGCCACCTTCGGGTGGCTTTTTTTATCCAAATTTGGTTGTTAAGGTTAATTGGCACAATCGAATTACACATGACTTTCTCACTGTTTTATTGGATAATTCGCGCGCCTGAAAAGGGTGGTTAGTGATAAATAGAAATGATGATTATCTCATTGAGCTAATGTAAGCAGGGAATGATTAATTAATTTGCCTTAAGGGGATGTTTTGTGAAAGGAAATATAATAGCGCTAACTCTGGCATTGTCTGTATTTACCTGTGCGGCCAGTGCGCAATCTATTAATATTGAAGTGCTGAGTGCGACGGTTAAAGATAAAAAGATTGATGACGCGGCGGTGATTCTACAGAAGAACGGTGCTCAGTCAGTGACTGCTCGCTCTGATGCCGCAGGCCGCGCGGCGCTTAATGTGTCGTTCGACGTCGATCAGGACAGTCTGCTGATCATTAAAAAAGAAGGCTATTCCGATCTGGTGGTGAAATGTCCGTGTGATGGAATGACTTATGCTATTAGTCCAGTAATGAAAAATCTGGACGGTATGCGAATTGTATTAACTTGGGGTGAAAGGCCTTTCGATTTAGATTCCCATCTTATATATCCGGATAATCATATTTATTTCCAACACAAGAAAGGACGCGATGCCAATCTTGATGTCGATGATACCGATAGCTTTGGGCCGGAAACCATCACCATTGATAAAAAGCGTTTAGGTGAAAGTTATCTTTATGCTGTTCATGATTATACGAATGGTGATAAAACTAATTCATCCGCGCTTTCCGCAAGTAGTGCAAAGGTATTTGTCTATGTGGGGAGTTCATTAGTGCGGACGTATTCCGTCCCAATGAATAAGCTGGGGAATATCTGGACGGTTTTCCGTCTTAACCCTAACGGTGATTTTGACGATATCAATGCCGTTGGCGAGGCCGATTTCTCAAAAGCGAAGGATGGTAATGCGTTGCCAATGGTGCTTAACCCGGCGCAGACGGCCACTTTCATTACTGGAAATACCGCACTGGCAAAAACGCTTAACCGTGACGGTGAGGCTGCCTATGGGCGCGGTGAACTGGAACAGGCCACAACTCTGTTTCTGGCCGCGATCGAACAGGATAGTGCATTTGGTCAGGCATACAGCAACCTGGGCCTGGCCTATCAAAAACGGGGCAATATTGCCGAAGCGATTTGGGCCAACCGTAAAGCGATAGCGCTGGCAAACGGTAGCAATGCGGCAACCACGCGTGCCAGCTCGTACTACAACATTGCAAAAATCTACGAGAATGCGGGCCAGTTCAGCGATGCACTTCAGCATTATGAGCTTGCGAGAAGCCAGAAAAGTAACACGGTTTACGATAAGGCTATCGAGCGTATGAAAACGAAGATGTGAATACCGCATCTTGCTACGTATCATCTAATCTGTGATCACCGCGGAGGCCTTTTGGCCTCCGTTTTTGCATGCAGCGTGACAAACTGACGATACACCGAGGAAAGAGCAGGGGGAGTTCTCTTCAGGTTGATAAAAAATATCGATTTTTTGTCAGAAATAAAAAATAAAAATCTGACACAAAATAGAAGATAAAAAAACATGTGAATAATCGATAACGGGAAGTAAAAATTATATTGCTGAATTAATTTTAATTTAAACTGAAAAGTCACAATAAATTAACAATGAGCGTAATAAAGAAATTAATGCAACGCATCTATCACGAGAAAAGCGTTAAATTGTTTTAGATCAAAAAACGCCTCTGGATATAATTTCTGAAATAGGCTTAAATTGCGCGAGGTCAATTATCGGTTTTCGCATTGCTTAGTGGAAAAGTTGATTTGAAGCCAAAAACCTAGTCTGGGTCACGTAAAAACCTATTTATTGTGTGGGATTACAGGCGTAATATACGACTACCTCCTTACGGGGTACGCTATTTGTAATACTTGTGATTTATCTTGAGCTTGCTGTCGGGGCGTCACGGTGTGGCTGCCTTAGTGAACGGTATTTTTAGCGTTTGTTACAGCCTGTGTTAAAGCAATTCTTGTTGTGTTCTTTTTGGGTGTAATGGCCGGATGTTTGGCAGCTTGTTAGCGTTTGCAAGCTAATCCCTTCCTGCGAGGAGCAAGGAGTCAAAATGTTTGATGTAGTCGAACTGTCACGTTTACAGTTTGCCTTGACCGCAATGTACCATTTTCTATTCGTACCATTAACGCTGGGGATGGCGTTTTTGTTGGCGATTATGGAAACGGTATATGTGCTGTCCGGCAAACAGATCTATAAAGATATGACCAAATTCTGGGGCAAGTTATTCGCAATTAACTTCGCTCTGGGGGTTGCTACCGGATTGACCATGGAGTTTCAATTCGGGACCAACTGGTCATATTTCTCTCACTATGTCGGGGATATTTTCGGCGCACCACTGGCGATTGAAGGCCTGATGGCATTCTTCCTGGAATCGACCTTTGTTGGCTTGTTCTTCTTCGGTTGGGACCGTTTAGGAAAAGTGCAGCATATGGCCGTTACCTGGCTGGTTGCACTGGGCTCTAACTTCTCTGCACTGTGGATTCTGGTCGCCAATGGCTGGATGCAAAACCCTATCGCATCGGATTTCAACTTCGAAACCATGCGTATGGAAATGGTGAGTTTCGCCGATCTGGTACTGAACCCAGTCGCTCAGGTGAAATTCGTTCACACGGTGGCAGCAGGTTATTGTACTGGTGCGATGTTCATTCTGGGTATCAGCTCTTACTATCTGCTGAAAGGCCGCGACATTGCCTTTGCCAAGCGTTCATTTGCCATCGCAGCAAGCTTCGGTCTGGCTTCTGTTCTGTCCGTTATCGTATTGGGTGATGAATCCGGTTATGAAATGGGCGACGTGCAGAAAACCAAACTGGCCGCGATTGAAGCCGAATGGGAAACACAGCCCGCCCCAGCATCCTTTACGCTGATCGGCATCCCGAACCAGGATACGATGGAAAATAACTATTCCATCAAGATTCCTTACGCTCTGGGAATAATTGCCACCCGTTCGACTGACAAAGAAGTCACAGGTCTGAAAGAGCTGATGGCGATGCATGAAGTGCGTATTCGTAATGGTATGCAGGCTTACCATCTGCTGGAAGAATTACGCGCAGGCAATACCGACCCAGCGGTTAAAGAAGCGTTCGATCAGTCTAAGCAAGATCTGGGCTATGGCCTGTTGCTGAAACGCTATACGCCGAAAGTCTCTGATGCGACAGAAACTCAGATTCAACAAGCGGTTAAAGATTCTATCCCACGCGTTGCGCCGCTGTACTTCTCTTTCCGTATTATGGTGGGTTGCGGCATTCTGATGCTGTTGATCATCGGCCTGTCTTTCTGGACCGTTCTGCGTGGCAAAATTGGTCAGAAACGCTGGCTGCACCGTATCGCACTGTATGGTATTCCGCTGCCGTGGATTGCTATCGAAGCCGGCTGGTTTGTCGCTGAATACGGTCGTCAACCTTGGGCCATTGGTGAAATTCTGCCAACAGCCGTCGCGACGTCATCACTGACAGCAGGGGATATCCTGTTCTCAATGGCGCTGATCTGTGGTCTGTATACGCTCTTCCTGGTTGCAGAAATGTATCTGATGTTCAAATACGCACGTTTGGGGCCGAGCAGCCTGAGAACTGGGCGTTACCATTTTGAACAACCTATAGCGGCTGCGCAGGAAGCACGGTAAACAGGAGTCCACTATGTTTGAATATGAAGTCTTACGTTTTATCTGGTGGCTGTTGATCGGTATTTTGCTGATTGGCTTCGCTGTCACTGATGGTTTTGACATGGGTGTGGGCATTCTGGTCCGTCTGATGGGACGTGGGGATACTGAGCGTCGTGTCATGATTAACAGCATTGCGCCGCACTGGGACGGTAATCAGGTATGGTTGATCACCGCGGGTGGCGCTTTGTTTGCTGCCTGGCCGATGGTTTACGCTGCCGCGTTCTCCGGTTTCTATATCGCCATGATTTTGGTTCTGGCCTCATTGTTCTTCCGTCCTGTCGGCTTCGATTACCGTTCAAAAATCGAAGATCCGCGCTGGCGTGGGATGTGGGACTGGGGCATCTTCATTGGTAGCTTTGTTCCGCCAGTTGTCATCGGTGTCGCGTTTGGCAACCTGTTGCAGGGTGTACCGTTCCACGTCGATGAGTATCTGCGTCTGTACTACACCGGAAACTTCTTCCAACTGCTGAACCCGTTTGGTTTGCTGGCTGGTGTGGTGAGTCTGACAATGATTCTTGCTCAGGGCGCAACCTACCTGATGATGCGGACCACGGGCGACTTGCACGTGCGTTCCAAATCTGCCGCGCAGATTTCCGCATTGGTGATGATGGTGGCGTTTGCTCTGGCTGGCGTATGGGTGATTTACGGTATTGATGGTTATGTAGTGACTTCTGCGATAAATACCGCGGCTGAGTCTAATCCACTGCGTAAAGAAGTTGTTCAGCAGGCGGGTGCCTGGTTGGTTAACTTCAATAACCATCCGGTGTTGTGGGCTATTCCAGTGCTGGGCGTGATATTGCCGATCTTGACCACCCTCATGGCGCGCGCAGAGAAAGGAGCATGGGCATTCTTGTTCTCTTCTCTGACTATTGCTTGTGTGATTCTGACTGCTGGGATCGCAATGTTCCCGTTCATCATGCCATCAGTCACGGTGCCTAACGTCAGCTTGACGGTATGGGATGCGACATCGAGCCTGCTGACGCTGAAAGTGATGACGGTGGTTGCGATTATTTTCGTTCCTATCGTGCTTTCTTATACCGCGTGGTGTTACTACAAGATGTTCGGTCGCATTACCAAAGAGCAGATTGAGCAAAACACTCACTCTATGTACTAAGTAAGGAGCTTAATTTATGTGGTATTTTGCCTGGATACTCGGAACGCTTCTTGCTTGCTCACTGGGGATCATCACGGCCCTGGCGATTGAGCAGAGTGAGGCAAGCAAAGCGGCTGAAGAAGATAAGCAATGAGTGATCTGGTCGATAAACTCTATCGCCTGATGGATAAGAGC
This sequence comes from Pectobacterium zantedeschiae, assembly GCF_004137795.1. Taxonomy (GTDB): domain Bacteria; phylum Pseudomonadota; class Gammaproteobacteria; order Enterobacterales; family Enterobacteriaceae; genus Pectobacterium; species Pectobacterium zantedeschiae. Next base: position 2,078,694 of record NZ_NWTM01000001.1, on the reverse strand, counting down.
CCGATAAGGGCTCTTTCCCTTATCATGGCGTTGCTGCTGGCTGGCTGTGTATTCTGGGATCCGACGCGCTTTGCGGCGCGTACCAGTGAACTCGCGGTTTGGCAAGGGCTGCTGTTGATTTGGGCCGTTTGCGCTGGCGTTGTTCATGGTGTCGGCTTCCGTCCACATCGTCTGCTCTGGCGCGCGTTTTTCGCCCCACTTCCCGCCTTTGTGATCCTGTGCGCAGGATTGTACTATTTCTTCGGCTAAAATAGCCTCCTATTCCATTTAGTTATGGGTTGCTTGCAGCCCATAATTATTTTCTTTCCGCAGTCACAATCCATTCCAAACCTCATTTCTCTTGCGTATAGTAGCGAGGTTTAATGCATTACCGGGATGTAGAGTGAGTAATTCGTTGTTTCGCTGGCCAGTTCGAGTCTACTTTGAAGACACTGATGCAGGTGGCGTTGTCTACCATGCACGCTATGTTGCCTTTTATGAAAGGGCAAGGACTGAGGCGTTGCGTGAGCGCAACTTTCACCAGCAAGCCTTGTTAAGTGAGCACGTCGCGTTTGCTGTTCGTCGGATGACGGTGGAGTATCTTGCTCCTGCTCGCCTCGACGACATGCTGGAAGTGCAAAGCGAGATTATCTCGCTACGTGGTGCTTCTCTGACTTTCGCACAGCGTATTCTCAATGCTCGTGGCACCCTGCTAAGCCATGCTGAAGTTTTGATCGCATGCATCGATCCACATCAAATGAAGCCAATTGCGCTTCCTAAGTCTATTGTCGCGGAGTTCAAGCAGTGACTGACATGAACGTTTTTGATTTGTTCCTGAAGGCAAGCCTTCTGGTCAAACTAATCATGCTGATTTTAATCTGTTTTTCTATCGCTTCCTGGGCGATCATTATTCAACGTACCCGAATTTTGAATTCGGCGACGCGTGAGGCTGAAGCGTTCGAGGATAAGTTTTGGTCGGGCATTGAACTGTCGCGTCTTTATCAGGAAAGCCAAGGTCGTCGCGATAGTCTGACGGGCACTGAACAAATCTTCCATTCAGGTTTCAAAGAATTTGCGCGGTTGCATCGTGCTAACAGCCATGCGCCGGAAGCGGTGGTAGAAGGTGCATCCCGTGCGATGCGTATTTCAATGAATCGTGAATTGGAAACGCTGGAAACACACATTCCCTTCTTGGGCACCGTGGGTTCTATCAGTCCGTATATCGGCCTGTTCGGTACCGTTTGGGGAATTATGCACGCCTTCATCGCGCTGGGCGCCGTGAAGCAGGCAACCTTACAAATGGTTGCTCCCGGTATTGCCGAAGCCTTGATTGCAACCGCAATCGGCTTGTTTGCCGCGATTCCTGCGGTAATGGCGTATAACCGCCTTAGCTTGCGAGTGGGCAAACTGGAGCAGAACTACGACAACTTTACAGAAGAGTTCATCGCGATCCTGCACCGTCAGGCGTTCTCCAGCGACAACAGCAAGTAATCAGGGGGGATCATGGCACGAGTACGCAGAGGTCGTCGTGAGCTGAAATCCGAGATCAACATTGTTCCGCTACTGGACGTGCTGTTGGTGCTGTTGCTGATTTTTATGGCGACAGCACCGATTATTACGCAGAGCGTTGAGGTGGATCTGCCTGATGCGACCGACTCAAAAACGGTCTCAAGCAACGACAATCCGCCTGTGATCGTAGAGGTTTCGGGCGTAGGTCAATATAGTCTGGTTGTTGAGCAAAACCGTATGGAACAGCTTCCGGCAGAGCAGGTGGTTGCCGAAGCGCAATCACGACTGGCAACCAACCCCAAGACGGTCTTCTTGATTGGTGGCGCGAAGGATGTTCCTTATGATGAGATCATTAAAGCGTTGAATTTGTTGCATCAGGCTGGCGTAAAATCCGTTGGTTTGATGACGCAACCGATTTAAATGAGCACATCACGGTAATGATCGTTAAGCCTATTTCTGGCAACACTGTTTTTGGGAATCGCTTGTGTTAAAGGCAAACGAACAAAACGATAAGCTGAAACGCGCCGTTATTATCTCGGCTGTTTTGCACGTCATACTGATTGCTTTGCTGCTCTGGAGTTCGTCGACGCAAACGATGGATGCCAGCGGGGGCGGCGGAGGCTCGTCAATTGATGCCGTAATGGTCGATCCGAGCGCAGTCGTGGAGCAGTATAACCGCCAGCAGCAGCAACAGACTGATGCGAAACGTTCTGAACAGCAGCGTCAAAAGCAGGCTGAACGGCAGGCCGAAGAGCTTCAGCAGAAGCAAGCCGCTGAACAGCAGCGGCTGAAAGAGCTGGAAAAAGAACGTCTGCAAGCGCAAGAAGAGGCGAAGAAGCAGGCTCAGGAACAGGCTGAACAGCGTAAGCAGTCTGAAGCGGCGGCTCAGCAGGCAAAAGAACAGCAGAAGCAAGCCGAAGCTGCTGCCGCAAAAGCGAAGGCGGAAGCTGAACAGCAGGCGAAAGCGGCTGCAGACGCTAAAAAGAAAGCAGAAGACGAAGCGAAGAAGCAAGCTGCTGCCGCTGCTGCTAAGAAGCAGGCGGAAGAAGAGGCGAAAGAAAAAGCCGCTGAAGCAGCCAAGCAAAAGGCAGCAGAAACCGCGAAAGCAGAAGCAGCAAAGGCCGCAGCGGAGGCAGCAAAAGAGGCTGAACAAGCTAAACAAAAAGCAGCAGCTGAGGCAGCTAAACAAAAAGCTGATGCTGATGCGGCGAAAAAAGCAGAAGCAGCCGCAGCGGCTAAAAAAGCCGCTGATGATAAAAAGAAAGCGGCAGCAGAGGCGGCTAAGCAGGAAAACGCCGTTGATGATTTGCTGGGCGGCTTGGCATCATCGAAGAATGCGCCGAAGTCTGGCGGTGGTGCGCCTGCGGGCACAGGTAACAATAAAAAGAGTGGTGCATCAGGTGCGGCACTCGATAGTTATGGTGGTCAGGTTCGTTCAGCCATTCAGAGCAAGTTTTATGACTGGCAGCTCTACAAAGGGCGTACCTGTACATTACGGATTAAGCTGGCGCCAGATGGTCTGCTGATTGATGTCACGGCTGAAGGTGGCGATCCTGCGTTATGCCAGGCGGCTATTGCGGCTGCCAAACAGGCCAAAATACCGAAGCCACCAAGTACGGATGTTTATGAGGCTTTCAAAAATGCGCCAATAGATTTTAAACCGCAGTAACCGGGCTGTTTACCCAATAGATTTAAGATTATTACGATGGTAAATAAACCAGGTTATGTTGTTTTGTTGACATTGGTTTGTTTTTGTTAAAATTCTGCTAATTTATCGTAGACTTCGCGTCTGGATAAGGGAGATGAGATGAAGCAAGTACTGAAAGTTGCAGTAAGCTTTTTAATGCTGTGGGCAGCGGCGCTGCACGCGGAAGTACGTATAGAGATTACCCAAGGGGTAGACTCTGCACGTCCTATTGGTGTCGTTCCGTTCAAATGGGCAGGGCCGGGCGCTGCGCCTGAAGACGTAGGCGGCATCGTGGGTGCTGATTTGCGTAACAGCGGGAAATTCAATCCGATCGATGCAAACCGTATGCCGCAGCAACCTGCAACGGCATCTGAAGTGACGCCTGCTGCATGGACGGCGTTGGGCATTGATGCGGTGGTTGTTGGTCAGGTTCAACCGAGCGCCGATGGCAGCTATCTGGTTTCTTACCAGCTCGTTGATACGTCGGGTAACCCTGGGAACGTACTGGCTCAGAACCAGTTCAAAGTGACCAAACAGTGGTTGCGCTATGCTGCACATACGGCAAGTGATGAAGTGTTTGAAAAGCTGAGCGGTATTAAAGGTGCGTTCCGTACCCGTATCGCTTACGTCGTACAGACCAACGGCGGCCAGTTCCCTTACGAACTTCGCGTTGCGGATTATGACGGTTACAACCAGTTTGTCGTTCACCGGTCACCGCAGCCGCTGATGTCTCCAGCCTGGTCAGCAGACGGTAGCAAACTCGCCTATGTAACGTTTGAAAGTGGTCGTTCAGCACTGGTTATCCAAACGCTGGCAAATGGCGCGATTCGTCAGGTTGCTTCTTTCCCGCGTCACAACGGTGCGCCTTCTTTCTCTCCTGATGGCAGCAAGCTGGCGTTTGCTCTGTCTAAGAGCGGTAGCCTGAATCTGTATGTGATGAATCTGGGATCGGGACAAATCAGTCAGGTGACTGATGGCCGCAGCAATAACACGGAACCAACCTGGTTCCCAGACAGCCAAACCTTGGCCTATACTTCAGACCAGGCTGGCCGTCCTCAGGTTTACAAAGTTAATGCTAACGGCGGTGCTCCACAGCGTCTGACTTGGGAAGGTTCTCAGAACCAGGACTCAGATGTGAGCGCCGACGGGAAATTTTTGGTAACGGTGAGCTCTAATGGTGGGGCTCAGCATATTTCCAAACTGGATCTGGTAACGGGTGCCGTACAAGTATTAACGGACACGTTCCTGGACGAAACGCCAAGTATCGCACCGAATGGCACGATGGTGATCTACAGTTCTAAACAAGGGCTGGGATCAGTGCTACAGCTGGTTTCGACAGATGGACGTTTCAAAGCGCGTCTTCCGGCTACTGATGGACAGGTTAAATTCCCTGCCTGGTCGCCGTATCTATAAGTACAGATATGTACAATAAACTCGTCAAAGGACATAAGAAATGCAATTCAATAAAGTGCTGAAAGGCCTGATGTTGGCTCTGCCGGTACTGGCAGTGGCCGCTTGTAGCTCCAACAAGAATGCGGACAATGACCAATCTTCCATGGGTGCTGGTAACAACGGCATGATGGACGGCGGCAACATGTCTTCTTCTGAGCAAGCTCGTTTGCAGATGCAAGAATTACAGCGCAACAACATCGTTTACTTCGGTCTGGACAAGTACGATGTGAGCTCTGAATTCGCTCAGATGCTGGACGCACACGCTGCATTCCTGCGTAGCAACCCGTCTTACAAAGTGACTATCGAAGGTCATGCGGACGAACGCGGCACGCCAGAATACAACATCGCTCTGGGTGAGCGTCGTGCCAACGCGGTACAAATGTACCTGCAGGGTAAAGGCGTTTCTTCCGATCAGATCTCTATCGTTTCTTACGGTAAAGAGAAACCAGCTGTTCTCGGTCATGACGAAGCGGCATATGCCAAAAACCGTCGTGCCGTTCTGGTATATTAAGAGAATCGCATGAGCAGTAACTTCAGACGTCACCTGTTGGGTCTGTCGTTACTGGTTGGCGTAGCGGTCCCTTGGGCCGCTACTGCCCAAGCGCCAATCAGTAATGTCGGCTCAGGCTCGGTCGAAGACCGCGTCACTCAATTGGAGCGTATTTCTAACGCTCACAGTCAGCTTTTAACCCAACTTCAGCAGCAGATCTCTGATAATCAACGTGATATGGACAGCCTCCGTGGGCAGATTCAGGAAAGTCAGTATCAGTTGAATCAGATTGTTGAACGGCAGAAGCAGATCTATCAGCAGATTGATGGATTAAGTTCGCAATCATCTTCTACACCGACAACAGACGGCACACCTGCCGCTGCTGCGGGTACTGATACCGGTGCCGCCAATACGGCGGCACCGGCCAGTACGGGTGATGCGAATACTGATTACAATGCTGCAGTCGCACTCGTATTGGAGAAAAAACAGTACGATCAGGCGATCAGCGCATTTCAGGCATTCGTCAAGAAGTACCCTGATTCAACGTATCAACCTAACGCTAACTATTGGCTTGGTCAGTTGAATTACAACAAGGGGAAAAAGGACGATGCGGCGTACTATTTCGCCAACGTTGTTAAAAATTATCCCAAGTCACCAAAAAGTTCCGAAGCCTTGCTGAAGGTTGGGGTGATCATGCAGGAAAAAGGTCAGGCTGATAAAGCCAAGGCCGTTTACCAGCAAGTTGTAAAAATGTACCCCAATACGGAAAGTGCAAAGCAGGCGCAAAAGCGTTTAGCGGGATCGTAATACCAGTATTAATTGGCACAAAAATTGCGCATCATGAGCGGTTTTTGTGCCTAAACGTCTTAAGAGTAAGCAATCAAACAGTTTTTTAAGAAAATAGGTTGCGCTGAAAATTTAAATCAGTAATATGTGCCGCCGTTGCCAAGGCAAACAGCGAAACGCTAAAGCAGCATGAAATTGGGTCGTTAGCTCAGTCGGTAGAGCAGTTGACTTTTAATCAATTGGTCGCAGGTTCGAATCCTGCACGACCCACCAATTTCAAGAAGAATGTTAGTAAGCAGTAGTTCCGCATTGCGGGTCGTTAGCTCAGTCGGTAGAGCAGTTGACTTTTAATCAATTGGTCGCAGGTTCGAATCCTGCACGACCCACCATCTTCTAGCAGTTCAATTCCTGATAATACTATCTGCGTTTCTATGCAATGAACATCGTGACTTTCAATCAATTGGTCGCAGGTTCGAGCCGAGCGAAGCGAGACAGCAACGCGCCAGCGTTGACCCCGAAGGGGCGAAGCCGAAGGCTGAGTCATCCTGCACGACCCACCATCTTCTAGCAGTTCAATTCCTGATAATACTATCTGCGTTTCTACGCAATGAACATCGTGACTTTCAATCAATTGGTCGCAGGTTCGAGCCGAGCGAAGCGCGTCAACGTTGACCCCGAAGGCTGAGTCATCCTGCACGACCCACCACCGCTTCAGCAGTAAATCTCCTCCTTTGAATAAATTCATTTTAGTCTATGCAGCACGTGTCGTCTCGATGAGATAAAACCTATTATCATTCCCAGCTCGTTAAAGCTTTGGAGTATAGTAGGGTTTCACCCCTCTGCATGGACTACATAACCCGTCAGGAACTGTTTCCTAATCCTATCAAGCAGGGAAGTCATTGCCACAGGGAAGCGTGTGTCGCCCTGTTTAGGAAGATATATGATTGGTCCGTTGATTAATGGTGCCGCCATCTTGATTGGTAGCGGTCTGGGCATTGCTTTACGTCGCTTTATTCCTCAGCGTTTGCAGGATGGTTTGCCTCCTGCATTTGCGATGGTGTCGATTGCCATGGGGGTCACGCTGGTTGTTAAAGTCCAGCAACTCCCTGCAGTGGCGCTGGCTATCGTGATTGGCGTGGCGTTAGGTGAACTGCTACGTATGGAGTCCGGCGTGCAGTGGGCTGGTACGATGATTCAGAAAGGATTAAACCGCGTTCTGCCTGCGCAGGAGCATCGCCTACCGCAGGATGTCTACACTCAGAACTTTACCGCGCTAATCGTTCTGTTTTGTGCCAGCGGCACTGGTGTAGTTGGGGCGTTGACGGAAGGGTTAACGGGTGATTATCAACTGCTGATTATTAAATCTGCTTTGGATATTTTCACCGCGCTGATTTTCTCCATCACGCTTGGCCTTGCTGTAATGTCGATTGCGATACCGCAGATGATTGTCCAGATCTTGTTATTCTTCTCCGCCAAATTGATTATGCCCTTTATGACAGAGGTCACGATGGGTGATTTTTCTGCCTGTGGCGGAATTATCATGATTGCGGTAGGGCTGAGAATCGCGCAGATCAAATCATTTGCGGTAGTTAACTTCCTGCCTGCTTTGGTTCTGGTTATCCCTATCTCTTTGTACTGGCATCGATTCTTCGCCTAAAACGCAGTGTCTGATTAGCGGCTGACGATAGAAGGCATGTCGCCGCTAAAAATTTGTATAACTTCCTGGTCGGTAAGCGGCACATTTTTGCTACATACATAAATATGTTTTCCTTGCGGACTGATGCTCTTGGCTAACTCTATGTAGCTGGCAAACTCAACCTGGCTGTGCCCGCCTTCATTCATCTCCATAGCATGGATGATAACGTTGTGTGAGGAGAACAGATCAGCCAGTCGTTTGGCCGCTACCTTGCGTGCGAGTCGGTCCAATAGCTTCATCGCAGGAATCATCTGCCCGAGCAGTAAGCGCGTGGTTGTAAAAGGTACTTCTGATTGCTCAGTCACCTCTTTTTTAGTGTCCACGTTTCTGACGGTCAACGTATCGCGATATATTCTGATATAGAGGCTGGCCATGCCATTTTTCTCCTTGTCTCTCTTCTACTGATGGTCCCATCCACGTATCCCATATCACTATTTTAAGCATATTAAACAAAATGGTGGGTTTACTAGAAAAAATACCGCGACTTTAGGCAAGGTTTTCGGTATTTTGTTTAGGATAGAAAACTCCGCTGCTGGTGCTGAACCAGTATCAGGTGTTCCAACCCGAGTTGTCATCGTGGAAATCCATAATGAGTATCCTTTTTGATAGCAATGAGACTATTTACCCCTTTCCGCCGAAGCCCAAGCCATTATCGGCTGATGCAAAACAGCATTATCGCAGCAGGATAAAGACGCTGCTGCGGGAAAGAAACGCTGTCATGGTCGCGCACTACTATACCGATCCGGAAATTCAGGCGCTGGCTGAAGAGACTGGTGGCTGTGTGGCGGATTCGCTGGAAATGGCGCGGTTTGGTAGCACCCACTCTGCATCGACGCTGTTGGTAGCAGGGGTGCGCTTTATGGGGGAAACCGCCAAGATACTTAACCCGGAAAAGACGATTCTGATGCCTACGCTGGAAGCCGAATGTTCGCTCGATCTCGGTTGCCCCGTCGATGAGTTCAGCCGTTTTTGTGATGCGCACCCAGACCGAACGGTAGTGGTGTATGCCAATACCTCTGCGGCAGTAAAAGCGCGTGCAGATTGGGTCGTTACATCCAGTATCGCGGTGGAGCTGATTGAACATCTGGATAGTCTGGGAGAAAAGATTATCTGGGCGCCGGATCGCCACCTGGGAAGCTATGTACAAAAACAGACGCAGGCGGATGTGTTGTGTTGGCAAGGCGCGTGCATTGTGCATGATGAATTTAAAACGCAGGCGCTGAAACGCATGAAGATTCTGTACCCCGATGCGGCAATTTTGGTCCATCCAGAATCGCCACAGAGCGTGGTAGAGATGGCTGATGCCGTTGGGTCAACCAGCCAACTGATTCAGGCTGCGAAGACGCTGCCACAGCGTGAATTGATTGTAGCGACCGACCGCGGCATTTTTTACAAGATGCAGCAGGCCTGCCCGGAGAAAACATTGCTGGAAGCGCCGACAGCGGGTGAAGGGGCAACCTGCCGCAGTTGCGCTCACTGCCCGTGGATGGCGATGAATGGGCTGGAGGCGATTGTTAACGGTCTGGAGCAAGGCGGTGATGCACATGAGATACATGTTGATGCAGCTTTGCGAGAAGGCGCGCTAATCCCGTTGAATCGCATGTTGGATTTTGCTGCTTCGCTAAAATTGCGTGTGAAAGGGAATGCTTGACGGGGATTCAGGGCATTTTGATATAAGTTTCTTACAATAATTGAGACAGGGTGGTGAGATGGATTTTTTTAGTACCAGTAATATTTTAATTCATATTCCTTTGGGCGAAGGGGGATACGATCTTTCCTGGATTGAGGCGATTGGCACGCTATTTGGGTTGCTGTGTATCTGGTTCGCGAGCCAGGAAAAAACCATCAACTATCTATTTGGGTTGATTAACGTCACGCTGTTTGCCGTGATCTTTTTTCAGATTCAGCTTTACGCTAGCCTATTGCTGCAAATCTTCTTCTTTGCCGCCAATATCTATGGTTGGTACGCCTGGACGCGCAAGACGGATACGCAGGAAGTCGAGTTACGCATTCGCTGGCTACCCGCGCAGAAGCTCATTGGCTGGTCGGTAGCCTGCGTTGTCGCGATTGGTTTGATGACGTTCTACATTGATGCGGTGTTTGCTGTGCTAACGCGTATTGCCGTTTCTGGTATGCAGGGGCTAGGGTTGTCAGTACAAATGCCGAATCTTCAGCCGGATGCGTTTCCATTCTGGGATTCCACGATGATGGTGTTGTCGATTGTGGCGATGATTTTGATGACGCGTAAATACGTCGAGAATTGGCTGCTGTGGGTGGTGATTGATGTGATAAGCGTGGTAATTTTTGCTTATCAGGGGGTGTATGCGATGGCGGTCGAATACGCGATCCTGACGCTGATTGCCCTGAACGGCTCTTGGCTGTGGATTAAGAGCGCAAAGGAAAATCGCGTCAGCGCGGTTTCAAACGGCGTGTAACCCAAACTTAATGCTTGTGGTGGTGGCCTTCTACATCATGCTTTTCATTATCATGAATAGCCGAATGATGGTTTTCCTGATGAAAAGAGCAGTGGTCATCATCACAGCGTTGATATTCCATCTGAATGGTTGCGTGTTCAATCTGGTAATGCGTCAGTAAGTATTCCTGAATACGTCTTAGCAGCGCATCGTGATCGTGAGGCGGCACCACTTGTGCATGCAGCGTCATCATCGGTTTTTCGCCAACCTGCCATAAATGAACATGATGGATGTTCCTGACTTCGGGAATATTCAGCGTCAGATCTTTCTGCAGCGCCTCAACGCTGAGCTGGTTTGGTGTGCCTTCCAACAGTTCATGAATACTCTCTTTCAATAGCGCCCACGCACTACGCAGTACCAGACACGACACCAGAATAGAGAGAATCGGGTCGATAGGCGTCCAGTTGGTATAAAGAATGATGACGGCGGCGGCAATCGCCCCAACGGATCCTAGCAGATCGCCCAGCACATGCAGGGCCGCTGCGCGGACGTTAATATTTTTCTCTTCACTACCTTGGTGTAATAGCCAAAACGCCACAATGTTTGCCAGTAACCCAGCAATGGCGACAAGCAGCATAGGGATGCCAGCAACGGGCTGAGGGTCATTGAAGCGTTGAATCGCTTCCCAGAAGATAAAAGCAGTAATCAGTATCAGCGTTAGCGCGTTAACAAAGGCTGCGAGGGTGGTGAATCGCAGATAACCAAAGGTGTGGCGCGAATTCGGTTTACGCTGTGCGAAACGTACAGCGACAAGCGCGACGAACAGCGCTGCGGCGTCGGTCAACATATGACCGGCATCGGCGAGCAGAGCCAGGGAGCCGGACAGCAGGCCGCCAATGACTTCTGCCACCATAAACGTGGCGGTAATGATAAATGCGGCCAGCAGACGTTTACTGTTGCCTGATTCCGTGTGGCTGTGGTTATGTGCCATAAATCACCCTGAGTTGCGGTTTTATCCTACTTTACTGAAACCCACAGAGAAAACCTATCCTGTGTTCACTGACCCGTTGGTTGGGCTATTTTTTGGTGAAAATAGGACGGATGCGGCATCTGAGAGCATTTGATCGCGCAAATCCTACTGATTTCAGCGTCCTGATAACACCAGCTTGACATATAATAATCAATCTTCAATATGAAACATCCCGTTTCTCAGGCTGCCCGCACAGGCGGAATGGCGCGTATTGGATGGGGCTAACATACCGTTTCGGAACCGATGGATTTATTTATGAATTACCAAAATGATGATTTAAGAATTAAAGAGATTAATGAACTGTTGCCGCCGGTTGCTTTGCTAGAAAAGTTTCCAGCCACGGAGAAGGCCGCGGAAACGGTATCGTTCGCGCGTACTGCTATCCATAAAATTCTTAACGGCAATGATGATCGCCTGCTGGTGGTGATTGGTCCTTGTTCGATCCACGACACAAAAGCAGCGAAAGAGTATGCCGCGCGTCTGCTGACGCTGCGTAACGAGTTGAGTGACGATCTGGAAGTGGTCATGCGGGTTTATTTTGAAAAACCACGTACCACGATTGGCTGGAAAGGGCTAATTAACGATCCGCACATGGATAATAGTTTCCAGATCAATGATGGCCTGCGTATTGCGCGCCAGTTGCTGTTGGAGATTAACGATATTGGTTTACCTGCTGCGGGTGAATTCCTGGATATGATTACCCCGCAATACATGGCGGATCTGATGAGCTGGGGCGCTATTGGTGCACGTACTACAGAATCTCAGGTACACCGTGAATTGGCGTCTGGTCTGTCATGTCCTGTTGGCTTTAAAAACGGCACCGACGGCACGATCAAGGTAGCGATTGATGCGATCAACGCAGCCAGCGCGCCGCACTGCTTCCTGTCTGTCACCAAATGGGGACATTCAGCTATCGTGAACACCAGCGGTAACAACGATTGCCACATCATTCTGCGCGGTGGCAAAACACCGAACTACAGCGCCGAACACGTTAAAGACGTGAAAGTTGGCTTGGAAAAAGCGGGCCTGACACCGCAGGTCATGATCGATTTTAGCCATGCGAACAGCAGCAAGCAGTTCAAAAAGCAGATGGAAGTCTGTACTGATGTCTGCGGGCAAATCGCTCAGGGCGAAAAAGCGATTATGGGTGTGATGGTGGAAAGCCATTTGGTTGAAGGTAACCAGAATCTGGAAAGCAATGAGCCGTTGGTTTATGGCCGTAGCGTTACCGATGCTTGTATTGGCTGGGAAGATACAGAATCCCTGCTGCGTCAGTTAGCGTCTGCTGTGCGCGAACGCCGCAGTCAGTAATATCAAATGGCGTTGCATTCTCACGCCATACAAAAACGTTCCCTCTATTTTTCTGCCTGCAATAGGGTGTGACAGATAGCGGAGAATAAAAAACCCGGCGTAGGCCGGGTTTTTCTTATCCAGAGGTAAATTACTTCGCTTTACCCTGATTCGCTACTGCGGCAGCTTTTGCGGCGATTTCGTCCGCGTTGCCCAGGTAGTAACGTTTGATAGGTTTGAAGTTCTCGTCGAACTCATATACCAACGGCACGCCAGTCGGGATATTCAGTTCCAGAATTTCATCTTCACCCATGTTGTCCAGATATTTCACCAGTGCACGCAGTGAGTTACCGTGAGCTGCAACGATAACACGCTCACCGCTTTTGATACGTGGCAGGATGGTTTCGGTCCAGTAAGGCACAACACGTTCGATGGTCAGCGCCAGGCTTTCAGTCAGTGGCAGCTCTTTGTCACTCAGAGATGCGTAACGTGGATCGTGGCCAGGGAAACGCTCGTCATCACGCGTCAACTCTGGAGGCGTAATTGCGAAACCACGACGCCATTGTTTAACCTGCTCGTCACCGTATTTTTCAGCGGTTTCGGCTTTGTTCAGACCCTGCAACGCACCGTAGTGGCGCTCATTCAGTTTCCAGGATTTCTCAACTGGCAACCAGGCTTGATCCAGCTCGTCCAGTACGTTCCACAGTGTGTGAATGGCACGTTTCAGCACAGAGGTATACGCGAAATCAAAGGCAAAACCTTCGTCTTTCAGCAACTGACCTGCGGCTTTGGCTTCTGAACGGCCCTTGTCGGACAGATCAACATCGTACCAGCCTGTGAAGCGGTTTTCGTTGTTCCACTGGCTCTCACCGTGTCTTACCAGTACTAGCTTAGTTACAGCCATAGCTAAACTCCTTCCTATCCTAAGATTTCTGTGATAACTGATTTCATTATAGGGGCGTAGAACGGTTATCGGCAATCGATAGTCGCTGGCAAGCGTGATTTATCCGCAGGTTATTTGCGTAAAATCACGCTCTGGCTTTACCGTTTCAGCAAAGCGGAATCTCCCTTGTGTAATAACAGATAAACCGCTGGAATCACCAGCATGGACAGCAGAGGGGCGCTGACCATTCCGCCTATCATCGGCGCGGCGATCCGCTGCATGATTTCAGAGCCGCTCCCGCCGCCCCACATGATGGGAAGCAGCCCTGCCATAATCGTTGCTACGGTCATCATTTTCGGGCGTACGCGCAGAACTGCCCCTTCGTGGATCGCATCCATTAGCTGTTGGCGCGAAAGCGCCTGACCCTCTACACGGTGCTTTTCTACCGCATGATTGAGGTACAGCAGCATGATGACGCCAAATTCCGCCGATACCCCCGCCAGTGCAATAAAACCTACCGCACCGGCTACAGAAAGATTATAGCCGAGGATATAAAGCAGCCAGACGCCGCCAATCAGCGCGAAAGGTAACGTTGCCATAATCAGCAGCGCATCTTTGATGCGGTTGAAGGTGATATATAGCAGCACAAAAATGATCAGCAGCGTAAAGGGCACGACAACTTTCATTTTCTCCGTGGCGCGCTCCAGATACTCAAACTGACCGGACCAGCTCAACGACACGCCTTCCGGCAGTGTGACCTGTTGGGCGACCGCCTGCTGCATGTCTTCAACGGCGGATTTTAGATCGCGGCCGCGCAGGTCGACATAAATCCAGTCTGACAGTCGACTGTTCTCGCTTTTTAGCATAGGTGGCCCTTCGCTGACGCGAACATCGGCCAGTTCGGCCAGCGTTACTCTGCTGCCATTGGCTGTCACGATAGGCAGGTCGCGTAATTTTTGCAGCGAATCGCGTAATTCACGCGGGTAGCGGATGTTGATGGGATAACGCTGACGACCTTCAATGGTTTCGCCGATGTTTTGTCCGCCGATAAGCGTAGCGACCACCGATTGAAGTTCTTCGACGGACACGCCGTAACGTGCAGCACGCTGGCGGTCGATATCAATATCGATATAGCGCCCACCCGCTAGTCTTTCCGCCAGCGCAGACGTCACACCAGGAACCTGTTTTACCACCTGCTCGATTTGCGCAGCAGTATGTTCGATATCCTCCAGATTGTTGCCGTTAACCTTAATGCCTACCGGACTTTTGATACCGGTAGCCAGCATGTCCAGACGGTTGCGGATAGGAGGAACCCACACGTTAGCGATGCCTGGCAGATTGACGGTACGATCCAATTCGGCAACCAGCTTGTCCATAGTCATGCCTTCACGCCACTGGTCGCGGGGTTTCAGCCTAATCGTGCTTTCCAACATGGTCAGCGGTGCAGGGTCAGTCGCCGTATCGGCACGGCCTGCTTTGCCGAAGACCGACTCGACTTCGGGCACTGTTTTAATCAGCCTGTCCGTTTGTTGCAGCAGTCGGCCTGCTTCCCGTGCGGAGATACCGGGCAGGGTAGAGGGCATATACAGCAGGTCACCTTCATCCAGCGGCGGCATAAATTCACTCCCCAAACGGCTGAGCGGAAATAGCGTCAGTAGTAATAGCAGGCCGGACACCAACAGCGTGGTCTTTGGGTAGCTCAGTACCTTTTGCAATATGGGGTGATAGAGCGCAATCAGCCAACGGTTGATCGGATTTGCCTGTTCATCCGGTATTTTACCGCGGACGAAATATCCCATGAGTACCGGCACCAGCGTAATCCCTAATCCTGCGGCGACGGCCATGGCATAGGTTTTGGTAAAAGCCAGCGGTGAAAACATGCGGCCTTCTTGTGCCTCCAGTGAGAACACCGGCACAAACGACAGCGTAATGATTAGCAGGCTGCAAAACAGTGCGGGGCCCACTTCCACCGCTGCCCGTTCTGCTAACCGCCACCATTCATTATTCTGCGGCTGCTTTCCGGGGTTTTCATGCCGCCACTGCTCAATGACTTTATGCATGTTTTCTATCATCACGATGGCAGCATCTACCATTGCGCCGATGGCAATCGCGATACCGCCCAGCGACATGATGTTAGCGTTCACGCCCTGATAGCGCATGATGATAAACGCCCCCAGGATCCCCAGCGGCAGGCTGATGATCGCCACCAGCGCGGAACGGAAGTGAAACAGAAACAGAGCGCAGATGACGGCGACAACGACAAACTCCTCAAGCAGTTTGAAGCTAAGCGTGTCGATGGCATGTTCAATCAGCTGCGAGCGATCGTAGGTTGGGACGATCTCTACGCCTGCGGGCAGGCTTTTTTGTATTTCCTGTAGTCGTGCTTTGACGGCATGCAGCGTATTCAGCGCGTTTTTTCCATAGCGCATCACGATGATGCCGCCAGCCACTTCGCCTTCGCCATTTAGTTCCGCGATGCCGCGCCGCATCTCCGGTCCTTCTCGGAGCGTGGCTACATCCTGCAATAGCACAGGAATACCGTTGCGGGTGGTAATCACCACGTTATTAAAGTCTTGTGCCGTTTTCAGGTAGCCAGTGGTGCGTACCATATACTCGGCTTCACCCAACTCCAACACAGAGCCGCCATTTTCCTGATTAGCCGCCTGAACGGCACTGACGATCTGCTGGTGGGTGATACCCTGAGTCCGCATACGTTCTGGGTCAACGACGATCTGATACTGTTTGACCATACCGCCCACGCTGGCGACTTCCGCTACATCGGGAACGGTTTTCAGCTCATACTTCAACAGCCAGTCCTGAAAGCCGCGCAGATCGGCCAGACTGTATTTGCCGCTGCGATCAACCAGCGCATATTCGTAGATCCAGCCAACGCCAGTGGCATCCGGGCCAAGCGAGGTTTTCGCATCGCTAGGCAGGCTGGATTGCACCTGGCTGAGATACTCCAGTACGCGGGATCGTGCCCAGTAGGGATCGGTGCCATCTTCAAACAGCACATAGACGTAGGCATCACCGAACATGGAGAAGCCCCGTACCGTTTTGGACCCCGGAACGGAAAGCATGGTTGTAGTCAGCGGGTAGGTCACCTGATTTTCCACCACCTGTGGCGCTTTCCCTGGATAGCTGACGCGAATGATGACCTGAACATCAGACAAATCGGGCAGGGCATCCAGCGGCGTTTTTTGCAGAGAAAGCAGACCCCAAGCCGCCATAAACAGCGCTGCCAGTAAAACCAGCAGGCGGTTTTTGAGTGACCACCGAATCACGTAGGCAATCATGAGTGACCTCCGTGCCCGGCATGTGGATCGTCAGCGGGTAAAAAATGCAGAACGTGAATCCCGCTATCGTCCATGTCGAATTGGAAACTGACGGTGCTGCCGATCTCCACACCCTGTGGCAGTCCTGACGGTGGCAGCGTGAAATCCATCGTCATCGGCGACCAGTTGAGCGCCGGAACGGCTTCATGCTCAATGGTAACTTGATTGCCGTTTATCGCTTTGATCACTCCCTGAGTTTGATAGCCAACGGGAGCGGCGGGCGTGGCTGATGCGTCAGCCGCAAATTGCGGCAGTGCGCTGCGCAGGCTGGCTTCGGAGTCAATCAGGAACTGACCGGAGGTGACCACGCTGTCGCCTTCTTTCAATCCATCAATGATTTCCACCCAGTTGCCCAACGATGCACCAGCGGTGACGTTACGCGGGGTGAAATGGCCGCTGCCGTCGCTCAGTAAAACCCGATTCTGGCTACCGCTGACCAATAATGCTTCCTGTGGGATCGCCAGACGCGGCAGCGCCCGAGAGCGAGAAAGTTGGACAGTCAGGTACATGCCGGGTTTGAGCTGCTGTTGCGGGTTGTCCAGCACCACGCGTGCTTTTAACGTGCGCGTGGTGCTATCCAGTACGGGGAGCAACTCACTGATTTTGCCGTGGAAGGTTTTACCCGGCCAGGCGCTATTGGCGGCGCTGATATCACTACCGATTGTTAACTGCGCCGCCTGTGCCTCGGGATAATCGACATCCACCCAAACCGGGTTCAGGCTGGCAAGCTCGAATAACGGTTGGGCAGGACTTAACTGCATACCTTGCCGCACCTCCAGCTTATTAACGTAGCCATCCTCCGGCGTGGTAATCACGATCCTATCCTGTGGTTTGCCGCTACGCTCTACCTGCCGAATAATGGCTTCCGGTATGAATAGCAGCGCCAGTCGCTGACGGGCTGATTGTGTCAGGGCTTCATCACCCAGTTGCCGCACCGCCAGATATTCGCGCTGCGCTGCTGCCCAGGTTGGGTTCCACAATGTGGCTAGCGTCTCGCCTTTCTTCACCTGCTGTTGCAGTGCATTGACCGTGAGTTTCTCGACGATCCCGCCGCTAGGCGCGACCAGCGTGTGTAATCCACGTTCGTTGAGCACGACTGTACCGTAACCCGTGTTGCGGTCAGCAAGTTCGCGCATTTCTGCGCGGGCTGTACGAACGCCAAGATTTTGCTGTTGACGCGCGCTGACCGTGACTCCTCCGTCTTCCTGCACGTCATCGGCATAGCGGGGAACCAATTCCATATCCATGAAGGGCGATTTTCCCGGTTTGTCGAAACGCTTATCCGGCACCATTGGGTCGTACCAATAAAGAACAGATCGTTCTGGCGCGGCTGTAGAAGGCGAATGCGGCGTTTGCTGTTTGCCAACCAGATAGCCCACGCCACCCGCACTGAGAATAGCCAGCGTCATCAGGCTAAGCATCAGTGATTTTCTCATTACTGTTTTGGTCATCGCGTAGGGCTTCCCTGTGGCGTTAGATAGCGGATAGCGGCCCAATATTGAGCCATCTCCCGTGCGGTATCCTGAACGGCAATTCTGCTTTCGAGCAGTGCCCGGCGAGCATCCAATACGGCAGAGAGATTACTACTGCCGGATTGATACTGAGCCTGAATCAGTTTGATGCGCTGCTGTTGGAGGGGCAGAATCTCGTTGTTCTGACGCTGCCAGCGTGACTGTGCTGCTTGATATTGAGCGATCAGCGTATCGAGTTGCGCCTGATGTTCTCGCTCGGTGAGCAATACTTTGTCGCGAGCCTCCATGCTGCGCGATACGTCTGCGGCGTAGTCCTTATCCTGACGTTTGGATTTGAACAGCGGTAGATCAACCGTCACCATCATGCCCGCCATGTCGTCGTAATCATCCCCACGCTTCGCGTAATAGACTTCAACATCGACATTAGGGATGGCTGCAACGGCTGACTGTGCGGAACGAGCCTGAGCTAACTCGGCTTCACGCTGTGCCTGTTGCATTTCTGGATGCTGATGAATGGTGTTGCTCAACACATCCGGTGACGCAGGTAGTCGTTCAAAGCGAGGAAGCTCTCCGTTTACATTGATGTCTGCAATGCCGGTAAGCTGCACCAGTCGGGCATGTGCAATACGGGTATCTCGCTCTGCATCGGCCTGTTTGTCCTGCATGGTTGCCAACGTCAGGCGGGCATCCAGTACGCTACTCGCTTCACTCCCCGCCGCCACACTCGCTTTTTGCGAAGCGATCTGCCGCTGGCTTTCTGTAACCAGCGCGGTTACCTCATTCAGCGCTTTGCGTGAGAGCGCCAGATCCAGCCATGCCTGTGCTGTTTCACGTTGCAGGCGAGCACGAATGCTTTCGCTATTGCTTTGCAGCGCATCGGCTTCTACCCGAATGGCCTGCGCTTTGCTATCACGCTTACGGCTGCTGACATAGGTTTGCATGACGCCGATACGTTGCATAGTCATGCCTTCCCGCGTGAGTCGGCTACCGTTGTTGCCACCCAATGGCAGGTTTTCGACGCCAAATTTCAGTTTAGGATCGGGAAGCTGTGTGGCGGAGTCGGCCATGTTCTGTAGCGCATTAATCTGGTGTTGATTGGCTGACAGATCGGCGGAATAACGTTCCGCCGCCTGTAGGGCCTGCTCAAGACTCAGATCTGCCGCAAAAACGGCGGCAGGCAGCCACAGCAACATCGCCAGACACGCGCGCATGGCGCCGTGTTTGGATAAGTTCATGATGTGCTCCGGTTAGGGCTGCTGTGGCGTAATCGCGGTCAGGATGTAGCCGCTGTCATTCTGGATAAAGCTGAACGTGACTGGAGTGTTGACTGGGAGCGGTGTTATTTCACCACTGGATGGCAGCGTGAATGCCATCGTCATGGCGGGCCATTTTAGATCGGCAATCGGAGCATGGGAGAGCGTGACGCTGTTGGTATCCCATTTTTTTATGATACCACTGCTTTGATAAACGGCTGTCGTGGCCGCAGTTGGATTGGTATGCATCATCGCGTGGTGTTGGTGGTCATTTGCCCACACGGGGAAGATGAAGGAAGAGACGAAAAAAATCAGGCTGCTGATAATGGCCGAGTAAGTGATACGCATAAAAATAATCCCAAAAAATAATTGATAAACAGAGTGTTGTGCCTACGGCACAGGAGTTATCAATAGCTTGGGTTATTCTCTGAATCGGCAGAAGCGGATCTCAGCCGGAGGGCCAGCCGCAGGAGGAGAAAACCAGGTATCGCATGCCTGATTAAGCATGACTGGGTTATCCGCTACTACCAGCTCGCTACTAACAGGTAGCGCTAATAATGCCAGCGACCCATTATCCTGCTTCACGCTATCCGGCACGCAGTGTTTTTCACACAGTGGCGTTTGCTGGTCGGCAGCGTAAGAAGCTTTCACTGCATGATGAGCGTGAGATGATAACGGCTGAACGTCAGACTGTTGTAGATGCGCCTGATGTTGGATAGCGGGGGATATCTGGCTGAGCGTCATATCGCATTGATGACCCGCGATAGCCAGTTGTGCATTCAGAAAAAGCCAGCACAGTGCCAATAGCAATCCCCATCTGCCTTTGTGGCGCAGATGATGAATGAGCAATGGAGACCGTGATGATGCGGACATGGCATTTCCTTTTTGGACGTTGTGGCAGTGTAAGCGTCTGGGTAGGAAAGGGGCAAGCGGGGAATGGCATAGTTTTGTAAAGTAGGGGCGTAAATTGGCAGATCGTTATCTGCCAATGTTATCAATGGGTTAATTATGCTTTACCGTTCAGTTACTGGATAAGAAATTGGTACGTGGTATCCGAGCGATAGACTTTCCCTGGCTTCAGCCAGCAGTCGGGCTGCGGCCAGTCTGGGTGATTCGGGCTGTCCGGCAGGAATTCACTTTCCAGTGCGACACCGGCATAGTTTTCATACAGATTGCCGTCTCGCGAAGGTGTTCCGGCCAGAAAGTTGCCGCTGTAAAGCTGCAAGGCGGGAGCACTGGTGAAAACACTCATCAGCACGCGACCATCGGATGACCACAAATTGGCCGCCGGGCTTTCGCTGGATCCGCAGGTGCGATGCAACAAGTAGGCGTGATCGTAGCCGCCGACGGCCATTTGATCGCTATCGCGTAGGAAATCTTCCTCCAGCGTTTTCGGCTGGCGAAAATCCATGCCCGTAGCATTTACCGACGTCAGATCGGCATTGGGGATTCCTGCGCTATTAACGGGTAAATAATAGTCGGCAAATAGCTGCAACTGGTGCTTACGTACATCAGTCAAATCGCCATCAAGGTTGAAATAGGCATGGTTGGTCAGGCAGACGGGGCAGGCTTTCTCTACGGTAGCCTGATACGAAATTTCTAACGAATTATGTTCGGTCAGCGCGTAGGTTACCTGCACATTAAGATGCCCAGGATACCCTTGGTCGCCATCCGGGGAGTGCAACTGATACGTTACCTGCGTTGCATCCTGACTGGCGATTCGCCAGCGGCGGGCATGAAAGCCTTCCGGGCCACCGTGTAATTGATGTTCGTTCTGATTCGGTACCAGATGGAAGGTTTCTGTTTCTCGGCTGAATGTAGCTTTGGCTATGCGGTTGGCATAGCGGCCAATCGATGCACCGAGATAAGCGCTTTGTTGTGGATACTGTTGGGGCGATGCACAGCCCAATAGAACCTCTCGCACCTCACCTTCCGGTAGAGGAAGTTCACAGGAAAGCCAGGTTGCACCCCAGTCCATCAGGCGCACGCGCATACCTGCCTGATTCTGCAAGGTTGTTAATTGAAACGGCTGACCATCTGGCGCCAGCGTGCTAAGACTTTCATTCAACATGACTTGCTCCTGTAGAGACTCGACAAGATAGAGAGAGTTGATCGGTGTGTGCAATGCTGGGGAAGGCGCAGAGATCAGCTCTGCTTCTCTTCCCCTAATTCATCACCTGGCGTAAAAAACGCGGTTACGCCTCTTCGTACCCATTAGGATGGGTGGATTGCCAGCGCCAGGTGTCCTGCGCCATTTCTTGCAATGAGCGGGTGACCCGCCAGTTAAGATCTTTTGCTGCACGTCCTGCATCCGCCCAATAAGCAGGCAGATCACCCTGACGACGTGGGGAAAAATGGTGAGCGACTGGTTTACCACAAGCCTGACTAAAAGCCTCGACGACCTGTAATACACTGTAGCCTACACCTGCACCCAAGTTATAAATGTGTACGCCAGCACGATTTTGCAGTGTGTTCATAGCGGCGATGTGGCCATCAGCCAGATCGACAACGTGGATGTAGTCACGTACGCCAGTGCCGTCAACGGTTGGGTAGTCATTACCGAAAATGGCCAGCGAGTCGCGACGCCCTACAGCAACCTGAGCGATATAAGGCATCAGGTTATTGGGAACACCTTGTGGATCTTCGCCCATCTCACCAGATGGATGTGCACCAACCGGGTTGAAATAACGTAATAGCGTAATGCTCCATTCCGGCTCTGCATGCTGTAAGTCTTGCAGGATCTGCTCAACCATCAGCTTGCTGCGGCCATAAGGACTGGCAGGGTGTCCTGTTGGAAAACTTTCCTGATAAGGCGTGTGTGGTTGATCGCCATAGACGGTGGCGGAAGAGCTAAATATCAGGTTCTTCACGCCAGCTTTCTTCATTGCTTCAACCAGCACGAGCGTGCCGTAGACGTTATTGTCATAGTAGCTCAGTGGCTCACGCACCGACTCACCCACGGCTTTTAAGCCAGCAAAGTGGATGACGGAATCAATGGTGTGTTTAGCGAAAATATCGTCCAACAGTGCGCTGTCGCGGATATCTCCCTGATAAAAAATGGGCGTTTTATCGGTTAAACGTGTAATGGTTTTAACGACGCTAGCCTTGCTGTTGCACAAATTATCGAGAATGACGGGGGTGTGCCCGGCAGCCAGTAATTGTACGCACGTATGACTTCCTATGTAACCGCTACCACCTGTGACGAGAACGTTCATAATTACCCCTATTATCGCAATGCTGCAAAATAACATGGCTAGATGCTCAGAAAGGTGATCTATAACGATAATCTGCCTATGTCATCGATGATTCTTATTACGAATAAACTTAGTGAAGCGTAGGCTACAGTGTAAATGAGCCTGGCTTTCTACCCTACATTTTATTTTGTGGTAGCGTTATCATCCCTGTTTTTAGGCGTTATTTAGATAACTCATCAATTTGATAGCCATAGATATCATTTCTTTGTGGGACGAAAGTGAGCCGATGTGTGATGCACTCGGGTGCATCTTCTGCATGATGAGAGACAAAGAGTAGCTGCGTTTCGCCCTCGCCAATCAGAATATCCAGCCAGCGTCGTACTAGCTGGCGATTGAGGGGGTCAAGCCCCTGTAGAGGTTCATCAAGAATGAGCAAGGCAGGGTGTTTGACTAGCGCGCGGGCAATCAGCGTCAGACGCTGCTGACCCCAGGAGAGCGATTGAAACGGTGCATCGGCGATGGTGCCATTGAGCCCAAGCAGGATGAGCCACTGTTCGGTCAGGTGACGTTGACGATCGGAGACGGCCTGATAAATACCGATAGAGTCAAAGAAACCAGATAGGATAACGTTGCGTACGCTGGTGCTGACGCGGTAATCCAGATGAAAACTGCTGCTGACGTAGCCGATATGGCGCTTGATATCCCAGATGGTTTCACCACTGCCGCGCTTACGGCCAAACAACGTGAGATCATTGCTGTAGCCTTGTGGGTGATCGCCGGTAATCAGGCTGAGCAACGTCGATTTTCCCGCGCCATTTGGTCCGACAATTTGCCAATGCTGACCGGGCAATACTTCCCATGTCAGCTTGTGCAAAATAGGACGATCGTTGTACTGCACTACGCCGTTACGTAGCAGAATACGCGCTTCATTGGCGGGGAGCGTCATATACCGTTGTGGATCTTCGGGTTCTGGCAGCGAGCTTCCCGACAGTTTTTCGCTAAAAGCGAGCTGAGCCACTAGTGCTTCAGAGAGAATAGCTTCACGCTCGCCAACGCGGGTCAGCGTACAGTCTGCCAGCACACCAACATGGTTGATAAAATCAGGGATGTCGTCAAAGCGGTTCAGAATGAGTACCAGCGCATAGCCAGCGCCTGCCAGTTTCCTCAGCTCGTCAGCAAGCTGCTGGCGAGAGGCAACGTCCAGTCCATCAAAAGGCTCATCAAGGATCAGCAGGTCAGGCTGAGGCATCAGTGCCTGGCAAAGCATGACCTTGCGTGTTTCCCCCGTTGAGAGGTATTTGAAGCGACGCTCCAGCAAAGGTGCAATGCCAAACTGGTGAGCTAACTGTTGGCAACGTGCGGGATTGTTGAGGCTATCCTGAATTACTTCTGCTGTGGTACGGCCGGTGTCATCTTCGCCTTCACTCAGGAGATCGGTATTATTGCGTTGCCACTCGTCGGAAACCAGCTTTTGCAATTGCTCAAACGACAGACGAATAGGGCGGTGGAATCCTGTTGTTCGTTCACCACTCAATAGCGGTAGTTCGCCAGATAGCGCCCGTGCCAGTGCGGATTTGCCGCTTCCATTAGCTCCAACAAAGGCCCAGCACTGGTTTTTTTCAAGCGTCAGCTCGTCCAAACGCAGCATGCGGGTATCGCTGAGACGAAATAGCCCTTGAGTGATTTTCAACAATGACATCTTCTATCCTTCGTCAGTGGTCGTAGCGCTAAAGTGGTATTAACAAAGCGTGGCGATGATGACCCGGTCAGCATTGAAACAGGCCTTCACGTCCGTTCCCTGTTGTAAATTTTGTTGCTCAAGCAAGGCATTTGGCACCATGGCACACAGACTTTCCCCACCAATTAGCGTAATGATAATTTCGCTGTTTTCTGCACCGCGCTGAATGGCCTGAATTTGCCCAGACAAGATGTTATCAACAGCGGGCACAGGGGATGTGGTGGCGTACACATCGATCCAGGGGGCTTTAATCAGTGCCAGCACCTCTTTCCCTTTCTGTAATTGCAGACGCTCGGCGCTTTGCTGTGTAATCAGCGCGCTAATCGTTGTTTTACCATCGGCGAGTAAAATATCCAGATGTTGTTGCACCTGCTCTTCACTGCGTGCGAGCACAGTTCCAAAAAATTGATTACGTGCGCTGGTTTGCAATGAGAAACGCGCAATGGCTGCCAGCAGGCTATCTAACGGCAGCCCATCTTCCTGCAATACATCAAAGGCTTTTTGCTGAATCTGTGCGAGCAAATCGTACAGTTGGAGAAGGCGTTCGCCATAACGGGTGAGTTGCGCACCGCCGCCGCCTTTGCCGCCAGTCATGCGCTCGACGATGGTTTGTTCAGCCAGTTGGTTCATTTCATTGATGGCATCCCATGCGCTTTTGTAGCTGATTTCCGCCAGTTTGGCACCCTGACTGATTGAACCGGTATGACGAATTTGCTTGAGCAATTCAATACGCCGCGGGTCGGCGAATAAACGCTGTTGGAGTTTCAGGGTGAGAAGAATTTCAGCCTGCATAGTGAGAGCACCGTCGATGAGTTTAATTCTCTGTATTGTCGCTATTTTCTTCATCAGGGGCAAATCGCACAAATAGACGCACTATTTTCTATTACTGCGGTAGACTACGTGGCAGTTATGACGATCTCGGTTTACAGTGAAATAGTGCGTCAGGCGGGCTAAAGTAGCGCTAACCGTTGCAATAAGTGAGGTAAGCATGTTGGAATTGTTGAAGAGCCTGCTGTTTGCAGTTGCTATGGTTCCTGTGATGATGGTGGTTATCATGGGGGCAATTTATTGCCTGGGCGAAGTGTTTAACGTGTTGTCCCGCATTGGCCATTCTGACGGTCAGCGCGCAAAGAATCAGCATTGATTCACGATCCTTTTCTATTTTGATGTCCGGCTTCTTGCCGGACATTTCTTTTCTACCTCTCTGTATCTACCTCTTTAAAGCACATGACACTGCTTCATCATTCGTTATATCATTATTTACACAACGATAATTGTCAGGAGACAAGAATGAAGCAGCAATGGTTAAAATGGTTTGCCGCATTGACCCTCAGTGCAGGAATGACGTTGCCCGCTGTGGCAGAAGATAAAGTCACGGTGTTCGCCGCGGCATCACTGACGAATGCGTTGCAGGAGATCGCTACGCAATATCAGAAAGAGAAAAACGTCTCTGTAGTGGCGTCTTATGCCTCATCCTCAACGCTGGCACGCCAGATTGAACAAGGTGCCCCTGCCGATCTGTTTATCTCTGCTGACCAACAGTGGATGGACTACGCGCAGGATAAAAACCTGATGGATACCGCGACACGCCACACACTGCTGGGCAATGAGCTAGTAGTGATTGCGCCGAAGGCGAGTGCGCAGAAAGATATCAACATTGATGAAAAAACTGACTGGAAAAGCCTGCTGAAAGATGGACGTTTGGCCGTAGGTGACCCGGATCACGTGCCGGCTGGGATCTATGCCAAGGAAGCTTTGCAGAATCTAAAAGCCTGGGATGAACTTTCCCCGCTGATGGCACGAGCCAACAACGTGCGCGCAGCCATGGCGCTGGTGGAACGTGAAGAAGCCCCGTTGGGTATTGTTTATGGTTCTGACGCGGTTGCCAGCGACAAAGTTAAGGTTATCGGTACGTTCCCTGCATCAAGCCACAAGCCTGTCGAATATCCGATGGCGGTAGTAAAAGAACATAAAAACCCTGCGGTGACTGGTTTTTATGACTATCTGAAAACGCCGGAAGCGGCAGCAGTGTTTAAACGTTATGGCTTTACGCCACGTTAACGATGCTGAGTGATTACGAATGGCAGGCTATTGAGCTGAGCCTCAAAGTATCTGTTGTGGCCGTGGCTTGTAGCTTGCCGTTTGGGATACTGATGGCGTGGATTTTGGTGCGCTGTCGGTTCCCCGGTAAATCGCTGCTGGATAGCATTATCCATTTGCCACTGGTGCTCCCGCCAGTAGTCATTGGCTATTTGCTACTGGTAGCGATGGGAAAACGCGGCGTAATTGGTTCCTGGCTCTATGACTGGTTCGGCTTCAGTTTTAGTTTTAGCTGGCGCGGCGCGGCATTAGCGTCTGCGGTTGTTGCGTTCCCACTGATGGTTCGAGCGATTCGGCTGTCGCTTGATGCCGTCGATGTGCATCTGGAACAAGCCGCTCGAACACTGGGTGCCTCGCCTTGGCGGGTGTTTTTCACTATCACATTACCTCTCTCTTTTCCTGGGATCGTTGTTGGGACCGTATTGGCGTTTGCCCGTTCGCTTGGCGAATTTGGCGCGACAATTACGTTTGTCTCTAATATTCCTGGTGAAACCCGAACCATCCCACTGGCGATGTATACCTTGATTGAAACGCCCGGCGCGGAAGCTGATGCAGCAAGGCTGTGTATCATAGCTATCGTCTTGTCGCTAGCTGCGCTGTTGGCTTCGGAATGGCTAACAAACTGGAGCCGCAAGCGGTTGGGGGGATAATGCTGCAACTCGACTTTCATCAACAACTGGGTAGCCTCGAACTTCACGTTCAGTCTGAATTACCCGCGAACGGTATTACCGCTATTTTCGGCGTGTCTGGGGCAGGGAAAACGTCACTGATCAACGCCGTTGTTGGTCTGACCCGACCAGATGGAGGTCGGATCGTGCTTAATGAGCACGTGCTGGTGGATACGCAGAAGCGTGTTTTCCTCCCGCCCGAAAAGCGGCACATCGGCTATGTATTTCAGGATGCTCGCCTGTTCCCGCATTACCGTGTACGCGGCAATTTGCGCTACGGTATGGCTCAAACGATGGAATCGCAGTTTGATGACATCGTCAACTTACTGGGTATCGAACATTTACTGAATCGCTACCCGCTGACGCTGTCTGGTGGAGAGAAACAGCGTGTTGCGATTGGTCGTGCGTTGCTGACTGCGCCAGAATTGCTACTCATGGATGAACCGCTGGCGTCGTTGGATCTGCCCAGAAAGCGTGAGCTGTTGCCCTATTTAGAACGGCTGGCAAAAGAGGTCAATATTCCCATTCTGTATGTCAGCCATAGTCTGGAAGAAATTGTCCGGTTAGCCGATCACGTTGTGGTGCTTGATAAAGGTAAGGTGAAAGCACAAGGGTTGCTGGAAGAGGTGTGGGCCAGTAGCGCATTACGCCCCTGGTTACCGAAAGACGAGCAGAGCAGTATTCTGAGTGCACGCGTGTTGGCCCAGCATGAGCATTACGCGATGACGGCATTAGCATTAGATGACCAGCAGGTGTGGGTCGGAAAAGTCGAGCTACCGCAGGATGCAGCATTGCGCATTCGCGTGAATGCCGCCGATGTTTCTCTGGTGCTACAGCCGCCGGAAAAAAGCAGCATCCGTAACGTACTGCGTGCCAGCGTGGTGGAATGCATTGATGTCGACGAACAGGTTGAAGTGAAGCTGTCGGTCGGTCAGCAGACGCTATGGTCACGTATTACACCGTGGGCACGAGACGATCTCGCGCTTCATCCGGGGCAAATGCTCTACGCACAGATTAAGAGCGTGTCTATTACAGCGTAATGGAGAAGAAACGCGATTTTTCTCTGTTACGGTGTAGTCAATCGGCAAGAAAGCCGTGACTTTCTTGCATCAACCTGTGGTTAGTGGATACGGGTTGTCAAGTTCGGTTAATCACCACTGATGTCGTGTGTTGATTAACCTCCCCCTCAATACCTATCTTTTAGCGGACGCTTTATTACTTCTATTACCTGAGTGGCTGGCATCTTGTGGCTACAATTTCACGGCATGTTTGCTGATTTGAGCTACACGTTGTTGAATGGCGTAAATGCGACCCTTATCACTAGAAAGTGATATAGCCATAGCGTAGTTGCCTGTTTTCGCGCAATGATCGGGCATCTGCTTTATTGAGGGGAAAGAAGAATGACGCACTTTGTTTTAGTGGGCGATGTCGGTGGCACGAATACTCGTTTGGCGCTGTGTGACGCCATGACGGGCGAATTGTCGCAAATTGAGACTTATTCTGGACTGGATTTCCCTTCACTGGAAGGCGCGATCCGTGATTATCTCGATTCGCGGCAGGTCACGGTGCAGGATGCCTGTATCGCGATTGCCTGTCCGATTACGGGTGACTGGGTGGCGATGACGAACCACACCTGGGCATTTTCCATTGCTGAAATGAAAGCGAGTCTGGGTTTACGCCATTTTGAGGTCATCAACGATTTTACTGCGGTTTCCATGGCGGTTCCGGTATTGGGGCGAGAGAGTTTGCTCCAGTTCGGCGGCGGGGAACCGGTGCCGGGTAAACCTATTGCCGTCTATGGTGCAGGTACCGGGCTGGGGGTGGCCCATCTGGTTCATGTTGCCAATCAATGGATCAGTCTGCCGGGTGAAGGCGGGCATGTGGATTTTGCAGCCAATTGCGACGAAGAAGACAACATTCTGACTATTTTGCGTCAATCGTTAGGGCATGTTTCTGCGGAGCGCTTGCTGTCTGGGCAGGGGCTGGTGAATATTTACCGCGCTATAGTGCTGTCTGACGAGCGCACACCAGAGGCGCTGGAACCGAAAGATATTACCGAGCGTGCCGTCAACAATACGGATGTGGATTGCCGCCGCGCGCTATCGCTCTTCTGCGTCACCATGGGGCGCTTTGGTGGCAATCTGGCGTTAAATTTAGGCACATTTGGTGGTGTTTATATTGCTGGCGGCATCGTACCGCGCTTTCTTGAGTTTTTTAAAGCCTCTGGCTTTCGGGCTGCTTTTGAAGACAAAGGGCGATTTAAAGGCTACATGCAGGATATTCCCGTATATCTGATTATCCATGAACAGCCGGGATTAATGGGGGCAGGGGCTTACCTGCGACAGGTGCTGGGTAGCGCGCTGTAAGCCTGTTTGATAATTGAACGCAATCAGGAAAAGCGGCGGGATCGTCTAATACCACCCGCTTGCCTGATTGCGAGACTATTGGTTATGCCAGAATGCGGGTGCGGATAACTTCAGCGATGCTAGGTTCTTCATTGCTGCCAATCACCAGATCGGCACGCGCTTTGATCTCGTCGGCGCTATTACCCATTGCCACTCCCAATCCTACGCCTTCCAGCATGCTGATATCATTAAAGTTATCGCCAAATGCCACGACGTCCTTCATGCTGATACCCTGTTCACCGAGCCATTGCTGAAGCAGTTTACCTTTGCTGTTGCCGGTTTGGGCGATATCAACCTGATCCTGCCATGACCACTCGCAGGCCAATCCAAGCTGCTTTTCCACTTCCGCAGCGAAATGGTTTAGCGTAGGGACATCGGCGTGCGTGGTCGCGAATTTCCAGATGTCATGAGATGTCTCCGCTTGACGCACCAGATTTTCCACCTGCGCGAAGCGCGGGCGCTGTAGTTCCGGCAACGTAGAAGCCCACGCCAGTGTACGAACCACATGTCCCGTAGAGTATTGATAATACATATCGTCATCGGCATACATCAGTCCATGAATATCAAACTCCTCTAGCAGCGAGATGACATTTTTGGCCTGATCGACAGATAATGGATTGGTGTGTGACGCTTGGCCGTGCTGGTAATCATAGACATAGGTGCCGTTGCAGCAGATAGCGGGCGTATCCAACTGCAATCCCTGATAAAAAGGGTGGATCGCTGAATGGTGGCGTCCCGTGACGATCATCACTTTTATGCCTTGCTGGCGGGCTAGTGCGAGTGCGCTAAGAGATTCAGGGAGGATTTTTTTCTGTTGATTCAGTAGCGTACCATCAAGATCAAGTGCAATTACTCGGTAGGTCATTGTTGTCTCGCAAATAAAAATGTGGATATCAAATTACCCCTACGATAAAGGACATGGCGAAAAATAGACAGATAACAGCGAGATAAAAGTGTCCGGCGGGCTGGGTGATGAAGTATTCGGTACTGTGGGATGAAATAGGCTTATACAGGATATCATTGTCTATTTTCTATGCTTTCAACGGGTTATCACCTATTTTTTAAGCAATTAATCACAAGGTGGCTTTACAATACACGGCGTACTGTTTATAGTGCGCGTCATTGCGGAGGAGTGGCCGAGTGGTTGAAGGCACCGGTCTTGAAAACCGGCGACGCGAAAGTGTTCTAGAGTTCGAATCTCTACTCCTCCGCCACTTTCAATATTTCCCTTTCTTATCTGATTACTTCTCTTCTCATTTATCCTTGGCTGTTTATCTCCTATTGCTTCTACTTTATTCATCACCCTGCATTTTTAGCGTCGACTAATCAAATCGTTTTCCAACCAGTACAGAATGACCTCGACCACATAGTGCTGTTCTTCGTCACTCAGTGGTCGGTGTTGGGCGATGTGATGCCATTTTTCCAGACATCCCCGGCAGCAGGTCGCGGTAGCGTGCTGTGCAATAAACACCGGATGACCACGCATCGGTGTCTGTTTCCCGTCATTGAGCGGATCCGCTGGTGCTAGCCTACGTGCGATAAAATCGGCCGCGTGGGATGCGACCGTTTCCTTACCTTTGCTGTAGCAATAGTCACGCTCTTTGACACCCAACTTAAAACGCTGGCGAAAAGGGGAACGCGACAGCCGGGAAAACAGCGAATCAAACATGTTCATAATATGAAGTCCGTAGAACGTACATTGTGCAATAACCGATAGGTGCGGGCACCATCGTATAACTTAATCAGCCATTGCTTAAATCAATAGTAGCCTTGCGATGTCTCTGTAGAATAGAGTGATTGATCATTTATGGTATACGTGCGCCAGGGTGAGCTAGTTCGTTATCCTTTCAATGAACCTCTTCTGAGCTTTCCTGTGCCGCCACATTCGCGTGAAATAAGGAGAATACGATGCAGCAAGTTGTTTATGTCGCCAGCCCGGAAAGCCAGCAGATTCATGTCTGGCAACTCGGTGCTCAGGGAAATCTGACATTATTGCAAACCGTTGACGTCCCAGGGCAGGTTCAGCCGATGACGATCGCGCCAAATAAGCGCCACCTGTATGTCGGTGTTCGTCCTGACTTCAGGGTTCTTAGCTATCGTATTGATGAGCAGGGTAAATTGACGGAAGCGGGTGTTGCATCCTTGCCGGGTAGCCCGACGCACCTGTCTACCGATAACGACGGACGTTTCCTGTTCAGCGCGTCTTACAGCGGCGCTTGCGTTAGCGTTAGCCCGATTGATGCTGACGGTATTGTCGGTGAGCCGATTCAACAACTGGACGGATTGGAAGGGTGTCACTCTACTAATATCGATCCAACCAACAGC
This sequence comes from Pectobacterium zantedeschiae, assembly GCF_004137795.1. Classification (GTDB taxonomy): domain Bacteria; phylum Pseudomonadota; class Gammaproteobacteria; order Enterobacterales; family Enterobacteriaceae; genus Pectobacterium; species Pectobacterium zantedeschiae. The sequence continues at coordinate 2,046,988 of NZ_NWTM01000001.1, read as the reverse complement.
ATCGTGTGGGCACCGTGCCTGAAAGAAGACCGTATTCGCCTGTATGATCTGGGTGCGGCGGGCGAATTGAGCGTACATCGCCAGGCTGAAATGACGACGGTATCTGGAGCGGGTCCACGCCATATGGCCTTCCATCCTAATCAGCGATTTGCCTATTGTGTGAATGAACTGGACAGTTCAGTCGATGTGTATCAGTTGGATGCAGCCAGCGGCGACTTGCAGAAAGTGCAAACGCTGGATGCTATGCCTGCTGGCTTCAGTGATACACGCTGGGCGGCAGATATTCACATCACGCCGAACGGCCGTTTCCTGTACATCAGCGATCGTACCGCCAGCTTGTTGAGTATTTTCCAGGTGTCTGAAGACGGCAGCACGTTAACGTTGAACGGTCATCAGCCGACCGAAACGCAGCCGCGCGGTTTCAATATCGATCACACGGGTGAGTTCCTGATTTCAGCAGGGCAGAAGTCTCAGCATATAGAGGTGTATCACATCGATCAGCACACGGGCGATCTGCAACCGTTGGCGCGTTACGCTGTCGGTCAGGGACCTATGTGGGTGTCGGTGCTGGCGCTGGATTGAGTAAGCTAAATACGATATTAAGCCCTGCGTTTATCCGCAGGGTTTTTTTTGCATCCAATATTGTGAGACGTTGAATGCAGGTGGGGTAGAAGAGAAGGCCATTAGCCTCGGTATTCGATAATCGACAAACCGGCATTGTAGTCCGTGCTGTAGATGATGCCGTCGGCATCAACAAATACATCGCAAGACTGAATAATCTGCGGCCTGCCGGGACGTTTATCGACCATTGTGGCGGGCGCAGCAGGCACCAGTGCGCCAGTTTCTTTCGGCTGATACGGGTTACTGATGTCGTAAGCCCGCACCCCCGCATTTTGGTAGGTTGCGAAGATCAGTGATGAACTGATGAAGCTGCCGGGTCGATTTTCATGCAGATTATGTGGACCAAAGTGTGCGCCTTTCTTCACATAATCGGCCTCTTTCGGCTGTGGAAAGGTGGCAATACTGACCGGGTTGCTCGGTTCACGAATGTCGAACACCCAAATCAATTTCTCGCCATCTTCCTGATTATCCAATACCGCCTCATCTAATACGATCAACAGATCGCGATCCGGCAGCGGTAGCGCCGTGTGTGTGCCACCGCCAAACGGTGGGCTCCAGTTACGGTGGCTGATGAGCTGTGGATTGGTACGATCGCTCACGTCCAGCAGCGTCAAGCCGCCATCGCGCCAGCTTCCGTAGGCGGTGTCGCCGCTGATGATGGCGTGGTGCAGGGCGTAACGCTTGCCTTCCGGCCAGCTTGCTGTCTCACCGCCTGCGGTGTGCATGCCGGGTAACCAGTAACGGCCGGCAACTTCAGGACGTTGCGGATCGGCCAGATCGATAGTGAGAAAGATGTAGTCGCTATAGCCGTCGAGCAACGCAGAGACATAAGCCCAACGCCCGCCCACGTACCAGATGCGATGAATGCCAATGCCGTCTAACGGTAGGAAGCTGATTTCGCGCGGTTTATCCGGTGTTGAAATATCGAAAATCCGTAATCCGGCGCTCCAGCTTTTGCCCTGCTGTTTGGTGCTGACCGTGTCGGCGACGGAGCGGGTGTAGTAGACCTTTTCCTCGGCGAAGCTGGCGTCGGCAAACAAATCGCGCGCATTGACGACGAGCAGGAGGTCATCATGTGTTTGCAGATGGATATTCCAGGTGCCTGGCGGGGCTGCAATAAACCCCGCTGGCTTAGGATTCTTGGCATCGCGCACATCCACAATCGACACGCCTTGTGAAACCATATGCCCGATGTAAGCGTAGCCGCGATGAACCATCACCTGCACACCATCGGGTCTGCCGCCCTGATCGCTGTGTCCAATCAGCCGCATATTGCGGCTGTAATCGGGTGTTGGCAGAGGAGTCGATGCCATAAGTTTCTCCGTATTATTTCGCCTGTTTGGCTTCCAGTGTAGCAAACCACGGTGCGATAAAATCATCCGTATGGCCCCAGCCTGGGATGATTTTCGCCAATCCGGTGACGTTGACTGCACCCGGCTGGCTGGCTAACAACGCTTGTGGAATCGCGGCCGCACGGAATTCGTAGGTTGCAGGCGTCGGTTCACCGGCAATCTTGTTGGCAACCAGACGCAGATTCACTTTACCGATCAGTTTAGGATCGACGGCCACGCTGACTTTCCACGGGCTGCTCGCTTCGCGCATCAGTTGTAAATCCTGATTGGAGATGTCGATGCTGTACAGTTTGATTTCAGTCCGGCCATTTTCTTTCAATGCTTTATAAGCGCCCTGGCTGAAAGCATCCCAGGATCCCCAGATCGCATCGATTTTGCCTTTCGGATACTTCGCCAGTACTGCACCGACTTTGTTGGCGGTATCACCCTGCACGTCAGAGGACACGGCACCAATCGATTCCAGTTCTTTGATTCCGGGGTTAGCTTTCAGGATCTGTTGATAAGCGAGCTGGCGGCGTTCCATCGGCGGGAAGCCTGCGACCCACAGTTTGATGATGTTGGCTTTGCCGTTGAAATCCTTCACCAGTTGGCCGAGTGATTCGTTAGTCAGTGAAGCGTCATCCTGCTGGGTGACGGTCACGCCCGGAATCTCGCCATTCACGGCGGTATCAAATACGGAAACGGCAATGCCGCTGTCGACGATGCGCTTAATCAAATCGGTAGAGTAGGGATCGCGTCCCTGTGACAGGATGATGCCATCATATTTCTGGCTAATGGCCTGATTCACGAAATCCTGAAAACGAGCGTCATCGCCGTTGCTCAGGAACGTGCTGACCTTGAAGCCCAGCTTTTTACCTTCTTCGAGTACGCCGGAAACAAACTGCGTGGTGTTGTCGTCCGATCCCAGATTGCGGATGACGGCGATGCGAACCGGACCATTATGATTGGCGATAGCTGCTGGAACGGGGGCAATGGTGGCGTCCTGATTCGCCAGTGCCGGTAATGCTGTCAGTAAGCTCAGGACAAGCAGTGCAGGCGTAAATTTCTTCATTATCAGCTCCATGGCGTTTTATAAATTGATGTTGTGTGATGACAGTATTGTTATGTAGTTTGCGTTACCACTTTATAGCTGTCTTTATGTCTGGATGTCTATTTAAAAAATAATACTGCATCATAGCCATCGAGCGATAGATGGGAAAGTTATGACTTTTGGATTTAAGTTATAACGATTAGTACTGATTGCGGGATAAAAAGAAAAATGCCCGCAAGGCGGGCATTTGAGACCGTTAACAAACCTATCTGCGCAATCCGAGCTTACATGGACGTACTTGCAGCGTCTTTACGATCTATCCGTTACTAGCGCACTACGGACGGTGGTGAGAGTCGTGAGATGAAAAGAGAATGAATTATTTCTTCGCTTCTTTCTCTTCCATTTCACGCGCCCAGCGCGGGTGGTGTTTACGTGCCCAGCGTTTGGAGACTTTGCCTTCAATCATGCCCTTGATCGAGCCTTTAACCCAGAATGCCATGTACATGTGGATCAAGATGGCGTGGATGAGGACGATAGCCGCAGCAGCGTGGATCAGAATGGCGTAGCGCACGATATCAATCGGGAACAGGTGGGCAAAATAAGGACGCCACATGATAACCCCGGTGATCAGCAGTACCAACGTCAGCCCCATGATGCTCCAGAACATCATCTTCTGGCCTGGGTTGTATTTACCCACCTCAGCCACTTCATGTTCATTGCCTTTCAACACTTCAATGATGTTGAGAAACCACGGCAGATCGCGCTTCTTCGGGATGTTATGGCTAACAAAGCGGAAGAACATCGGGATCAGGCAGATGACGATCAGCACGCCAAAAAAGGGATGCAGAATACGCCCCATTTGTGGCGTACCAAACGTCTGTGTCAGCCATTGCAGAGTTGGGAAAAACAGAGCAATCCCTGACAGCGCGACCAGGAAAAAGCTGATCACCACAATCCAGTGACAGATGCGATCGATAAACTTGGTACGCAAAATCATTTTTGGTTTACTCATGTTTGTCTCCCCCTTCTTTATCTTCTCCTTCGTGCTCATGTTCCATTTCTTCTGTGTTCGGACCTACACCAATGTAATGGAACATTAACCCGGCGAACGTGGCGACAAAACCTAACGCAGAGAGTGGCTTCAGGATGCCTTTCCACAGATTGACTGGTGTAGAAATCTGCGGGTCATCCGGCAGGTTGTGATAGAGCGAAGGTCTGTCTGCGTGGTGCAGAACATACATCACGTGCGTGCCGCCCACGCCTTGCGGATCGTAAAGACCTGCATGCTCGTAACCACGGCTTTTCAGATCGGCGATGCGTTCTTCCGCCAGATGCTTCATCTCTTCTTTCGTACCGAAACGAATGGCACCGGTCGGACAGGTTTTCACACAGGCAGGCTCTTGCCCAACGCTGACTCTGTCGACACACAGCGTACATTTATAGACGCGGTTATCTTCTTTATTCAGACGCGGAATATTGAACGGGCAGCCAGCGATGCAATAGCCGCAGCCGATACAGTTTTCGGACTGAAAATCGACGATACCATTGGCGTACTGAATGACTGCGCCAGCAGAAGGACAGGCTTTCAGACAGCCTGGATCGCTACAGTGCATACAGCCATCTTTACGGATCAGCCATTCCAGGCGATCGTTCTCTTCCACTTCGGAAAAGCGCATCAGCGTCCAGGATTTGGCACTCAGGTCTGCCGGGTTATCGTAAACCCCGAGGTTATGGCCGACTTCGTCACGAATATCGTTCCACTCTGAACAGGCCACCTGACAGCCCTTACAGCCGATACAGGTGGTGACGTCGATCAGTTTTGCCACTTCGCTTTTGTCATTACGCACATGCGGAGGCGGTGTAAAGCCGTTGGTGGCCGAACGTTTAATAATATCTTGTGATTGCATTGACATAGTTGGCTACCCTTACACCTTCTCTACATTAACCAAAAACGCTTTGTATTCAGGCGTTTGTGAATTAGCGTCGCCGACGCTCGGGGTGAGTGTATTAGCCAGGAACCCTTTACGTGTGGTTCCTTCAAAGCCCCAGTGGCAGGGAATACCAATGGTTTCCACGTTGCGTCCGGCAATTTCCAGCGTTTTGATGCGCTTGGTAACCACCGCTTTGGCTTTGATATAGCCACGCTGGCTGGAGATTTTGATTTCATCGCCTGCTTTGATGCCTTTGCTCTTCGCCAAATTTTCACCGATCTCAACAAACTGCTCCGGCTGCACTATCGCGTTCAGACGCGCGTGTTTTGTCCAGTGGCGGAACAATTCGGTAATCGAGTACGTGGTCGCTACGTAAGGGAAGTCCTTCGCGGTACCCATCGTTTTCGCATCACGTGCAAATAAACGCGCTACCGGGCTGGAAATCACCGATGGATGCAGCGGGTTAGTGCCGATAGGTGATTCGATCGGTTCGTAATGTTCAGGGAACGGACCGTCTACCAGTTTGTCCACAGAGAACAGACGTGCCAGACCTTCCGGCAGCATGATGAACGGTCCGGTGTCTTTACCCGGTGGTACGGTGGCGGCGAAATCAGGCACATCAATGCCTTGCCATCTCTGGCCGTTCCATTCCAGCAACTTGCGCTTGCTATCCCACGGTTTACCTTGCAGGTCGGCGGAAGCGCGGTTGTAGAGGATGCGGCGGTTCTGCGGCCAGCACCATGACCAGTTCGGCGTGCAGCCAAGACCCGCATCGGCATTGTCGCGTCTATCCATTTGGTTACCCGCTTCCGTCCAGCTACCGGCATAGATCCAGCAGAAGCTAGAGGTTGTACCGTCATCGCGTAGCTGTGAGAAATCAGCAAGCTGCTGGCCTTTTTTCAGGAGCAGTTTGCCGCTGTCGTCGTAGACATCGGCCAGCGCCATACCGTTGGCTTCGCGAGCGATCTCCTCTGGTGTTGGATCTTCCGGGTCTTTATAGTTCCAGTTGATGTTCATCAACGGGTCGGAATAAGCCCCGCCTTCTTCGGTGTACAGTTCACGCAGGCGCATCAGCAGTTTGCCGAGGATTTTACCGTCGTGATGGGCTTCTCCTGGTGGCTCAGCCGCCGCCCAGTGCCATTGCAACCAGCGGCCGGAGTTGGCGATAGAACCATTCTCTTCGGCAAAGCAGGAAGAGGGCAGACGGAAGACTTCAGTCTGAATGGACTTCGTATCCACGTCATTGAATTCACCGTAGTTCTGCCAGAACGTGGATGTTTCAGTGATCAACGGATCGATGATGACCATATACTTGAGTTTGGAGAGTGCTTCAGTCGCTTTGTTCTTGTTGGAGAATGCGGCAACGGGGTTAAAGCCCTGAACGATGTAGCCGTTCATTTTGCCTTCGACCATCAGCTCGGTTTGCACCATGACGTCGTAGCTACGATCCCACTTCGGTAACCAGTCATAACCCCAGTTATTTGCAGCCTGTGCATGATCGCCGTAGAAGCTCTTCATCATGCTGATAAAGAATTTTGGCGTGTTTTTCCAATAGTTAACCTGATCGGGCAACAGTGCTGCTGGCGTAATTTGAGTGAGATAGGTTTTCAGATCTGGCTGTTTTTCTGACGGTAACGGCATATAGCCCGGCAGGTTTAACGACAGCAGACCAAGGTCGGTATAGCCCTGAATATTGGAGTGACCACGCAGGGCGTTGATGCCGCCTCCTGCCATGCCGATATTGCCCAGCAGAAGCTGGATCATTGCTGCTGAGCGGATAATCTGCGCACCGTTAGTGTGGTGCGTCCAGCCCAGGGCATACATGAAGGTCGCCGTTTTATTTGGCACGCAGGTTTCGGCCAGTGTGCGACAGATCGTTTCATAATCTTTGGCTGATGTACCGCACAGGGATGTCACCATTTCCGGCGTATAGCGGGAAACGTGCTTTTTCAGCAGATTCCAGACGCAGCGTGGGTGAAACAGCGTGTTATCACGTTTGGCAAAACCAGACTCATCCAACTCGTACTGCCAGCTGGATTTATCATATTGGCGCGTTTGTTCATCGTAGCCGCTGAACAAGCCTTCATCAAAGCTGAAATCTTCACGCACAATCAGGCTGGCGCTGGTGTAGGACACCACGTATTCGCGATGAATTTTCTCGTGTGTGATGAGGTAGTTAACGATGCCGAGTAGGAAAGCGGCATCGGAGCCCGCACGAATTGGTGCATACAGGTCGGCAACGGCAGCAGAGCGGTTAAAGCGGGGGTCGACAACAATCAGTTTTGCATTATTGTGCGTTTTCGCTTCAACAGCCCATTTGAAACCAACCGGGTGCGCTTCTGCTGGGTTGCCGCCCATCACGATAATAACGTTGGCGTTTTTGATATCAACCCAGTTGTTGGTCATTGCACCGCGGCCAAATGTCGGTGCCAGTGCGGCGACAGTGGGGCCATGACACAAACGAGCCTGACAGTCGATGGCAACCATGCCGAGCGATCGAGCAAATTTCTGGTCGAGAATACCGGTTTCATTGCTGGCGGCAGAAGAGCATAGCATGCCAGTAGTCAGCCAGCGGTTGACGGTTTCGCCTTTCGCGTTGGTGCGCTGGAAATTGGCGTCACGGTCAGCTTTCATCAGGCGCGCGATGCGTTCAATCGCGTCGTCCCAGCTGATTCGTTGCCATTTGTCTGATCCTGGCGCGCGGTATTCAGGGTAGAGCAGGCGGTTTTCGCTGTGGATGTAGTCGACCAGGCCTGCACCTTTCGGGCAAAGGGAGCCGCGGCTAACTGGATGATCTGCATCGCCTTCGATATGAAAAACAGAGGGTTTTGCATTCTTGGCGCCATCGCCCAGGCTATACATGAGCACACCACAACCGACTGAACAGTATGTGCAGTTGTTACGCGTCTCTTTCGCCCGTAACAGTTTGTATTGACGTACTGATGCCATTGCTTCCGTGGGTGTAAAGCCTAATACCGCGAGAGTGGTTCCGGCCATCCCCCCCGCGCAAACTTTAAAGAAACCTCTTCTATTCAGTTGCATTAGTTTCCCTGTGTAATTATGTGTCATTTTTGTTGCGAGCAATTTAACAACACATAAAATGTGGGCTTTGCGCAAAATCAAAATTTAAGTATTTAAACCCCCATTACACCTACAAAGAGGTATATTTTTTATTCGTTATATATTGTAATGCATAACGATTTTGTTATTTCGTGGTTACAAACTATGCGAAGTTACGGATCAATCGGAGAAGGAGAAGCGGGCATTTGTGGAGAAATTGTTGCAAAAAAAAGCCGGATAAGAATCCGGCTTGATTGGATGATTATTTGACCTGCATGCCAGGTTGAGCGCCGCTGTCCGGGCTCAGTAGGAAGATATTTTTTCCACCGGGACCTGCAGCCATCACCATGCCTTCGGAGATGCCAAAGCGCATTTTACGCGGTGCCAGATTGGCGACCATCACCGTCAAACGACCTTCCAACTTCGCTGGATCGGGATAAGCCTCACGAATACCTGAGAAGACCTGACGGGTTTCTCCGCCTAGATCCAACGTCAGACGTAATAGCTTGTCAGAGCCGTCAACAAGTTCAGCCTGCTTAATCAGCGCGATGCGCATATCGACTTTGGCAAAATCGTCAAAGTTAATGGTGTCCTGCACTGGGTTGTCTGCTAATGGACCGGATACGACTTTTTGTGCTGTGACCATGTCTTCTTTAGACGCGTCAACCATTGCGTTGACCTTATCCAGATCGATGCGGTTGAACAGCGCTTTGAATGGATTAACCTGATGGCTCAGCAGAGGAGTGGTGATAGCATCCCAGCTCAGTTCTGAGTTTAAAAACGCTTCTGTACGCTGCGCTAGCGAAGGCAGAACCGGTTTCAGGTATGTCATTAATACGCGGAACAGGTTAATGCCCATTGAACAGATGGCTTGCAGATCGGCATCCCGACCTTCTGCTTTCGCCACCACCCACGGGGCTTGTTCGTCAACATAGCGATTGGCAATATCTGCCAGTGCCATTATCTCACGAATAGCACGCCCAGATTCACGGCTGTTGTAGGCTTCCGCAATGCTAGCGGCGGCGTCGGTGAAGGTTTTGTACAGTTCGGGGTCGGCGAGTTTGTCAGCCAGTTTGCCGTCAAAGCGTTTGCTGATGAAACCCGCATTACGCGATGCCAGATTCACAACCTTGTTAACGATGTCAGCATTCACGCGCTGGACGAAATCTTCCAGATTGAGGTCGATGTCATCAATGCGAGAAGACAGTTTCGCCGCGTAGTAATAGCGCAGGCAATCGGCATCCAAATGTTGCAGGTAGGTGCCCGCTTTAATGAAGGTGCCGCGTGACTTAGACATCTTGGCACCGTTGACGGTGACATAGCCATGCACAAACAGATTGGTTGGCTTACGGAAACCACTGCCTTCCAACATGGCTGGCCAGAACAGGCTGTGGAAATAAACGATGTCTTTACCGATAAAGTGATACAAATCTGCGTCTGAATCTTTCTTCCAGAAATCATCAAAATTCAGATCGCCACGCTTGTCGCACAGGTTCTTAAACGAGCCCATGTAGCCGATTGGTGCATCCAGCCAGACGTAAAAATACTTACCCGGTGCATCAGGGATTTCAAATCCGAAATACGGCGCGTCGCGAGTAATGTCCCACTGTTGAAGACCAGAATCGAACCACTCCTGCATCTTGTTGGCGACTTGTTCCTGCAATGCGCCGGAACGCGTCCAGGCTTGCAGCATGTCGCTGAAAGCGGGCAGATCGAAGAAGAAGTGTTCTGATTCACGCATCTCGGGTGTCGCACCAGAAACCGCAGACTTCGGTTCGATCAGCTCTGTTGGGCTGTAGGTCGCGCCACACACTTCACAGTTATCGCCATATTGATCGGCAGCCTTACATTTCGGGCAGGTGCCTTTAACGAAACGATCTGGCAGAAACATGCCTTTCTCAGGATCGTACAGCTGAGAAATTGTGCGATTTTTAATAAAACCGTTCTCTTTCAGACGGCCATAAATCAGGCCTGACAGCTCACGGTTCTCTTCGCTATGCGTAGAGTGGTAGTTGTCATAACTGATATTGAAGCCAGCAAAGTCTTGTTGATGCTCCTGACTCATTGCCGCGATCATCTGTTCTGGCGCAATCCCCATCTGCTGTGCTTTCAGCATGATCGGTGTGCCGTGGGCGTCGTCCGCACAGATAAAGTGAACCTGGTTGCCGCGCATTCGCTGGTAACGAACCCAAATATCGGCCTGAACGTGTTCAAGCATATGACCGAGGTGAATCGAACCATTAGCGTAAGGCAGCGCGCACGTTACCAAGATTTTCTTTGCGACTTGAGTCATGAGGAACTTGCTTTCTTTTGTGAATAGAGGGAGATCGATGTTAACCGATAGCGCCTTGCTGCGTAAACCGCTGGCGTGAGTAAAAACGGTAGGAAACACCACGGCAGACTCTATTTTGCGTAGCGTTTCCACGTTTTTGATGCCGAAGAGCGTCAGGTCGCTATGGCTCTGATATGCTATACACGGTCTCAACGGTCAAATATGAGAATTTCAAGGAGCCGGAATGAACGCTACAGTCCCCGAACAACGTCCTGAAGCATTGCGTGCGATGGTCACCGGGGTTTTATCTACTTTTCAGCACCCGACACTGAAAAATAATCTGACGACACTGAATGCGCTGCGCCATTGTGCACTGCTGGATAATGTGTTGCACATCGAACTGACGATGCCGTTTGTCTGGCTGAGTGGTTTGGCTGTATTAAAAGAAACGGTTAGCGATGAGTTATTACGTTTATCAGGCGCAAACGCCGTCGAATGGCGCTTAACACATGATGTCGCTACGCTACGCCGGGTTAACGACCTGGCGGGCGTGAAGGGGGTGAAAAACATCATTGCTGTCAGCTCTGGGAAAGGGGGCGTTGGCAAATCCAGTACGGCGGTCAATATGGCGCTGGCCTTAGCGGCAGAAGGCGCGAATGTGGGTATTCTGGATGCCGATATCTACGGCCCTTCCATCCCGACCATGTTGGGTTCGGCCAGTGAGCGTCCAACCTCACCGGATGGCCAGCACATGGCGCCGATAATCGCGCACGGTCTGGCAACCAACTCGATTGGCTATCTGGTGACGGATGATAATGCGATGGTGTGGCGTGGACCGATGGCCAGTAAAGCGTTATTACAACTGCTGCAGGATACGCTTTGGCCGGATCTGGATTATCTGGTGTTAGATATGCCTCCAGGTACAGGAGATATACAACTGACGCTGGCGCAGAGTATTCCTGTTACCGGTGCCGTTGTCGTGACGACGCCACAGGATATCGCGTTGATGGATGCTATGAAGGGCATCGCGATGTTTGAAAAAGTCAGCGTGCCTGTGTTGGGTATCGTTGAGAACATGAGCGTCCATATTTGTAGCAACTGTGGTCATCTGGAACCGATCTTCGGGACTGGCGGGGCGCAGAAGCTGGCGGAAAAATATCACTGTTCTCTGTTAGGTCAGCTTCCACTGCACATCTCCCTGCGTGAAGATCTTGACCGTGGTGAGCCGACGGTGGTCAGCCAGCCGGACAGTGAGTTCACTTCTCTGTACCGTGAACTGGCAGGGCAGGTTGCCGCTCAGCTCTACTGGCAGGGTAATGTTATCCCCAGCGAAATTTCATTCAGAGCGCTATAACGTTTCTATCAATGCCGGGCATCGTCCCGGCTTGTTGAATGCGTCAGTGCCTTGTTTCCCCTGACACAATGCGCGGAAAGGGTGGCGTCAAGGGGGGTAACTCCCTATAATTGCCGCGTCAAAGTGCCTGTTGGCGCATTCCCCTCTCTTTTATTTATGTTAATCAGGTCGTTAATACCATGACTGATCAGTCTCACCAGTGCGTCATCATCGGGATCTCAGGAGCGTCCGCTTCGGGTAAAAGTCTTATTTCCAGCACCTTGTATCGTGAATTGCGCGATCAGGTTGGTGATCAGCATATCGGGGTGATATCTGAGGACAGTTATTATAAAGATCAAAGCCATCTGACCATGGAAGAGCGGGTAAAAACCAACTATGACCATCCAAGCTCGATGGATCACAGCTTGCTAATCAAACATTTGCAGATGCTGAAAGCCGGTCAGGCAATCGAAGTGCCACAGTACAGCTATGTCGAGCACACGCGTAAACAGGAAACAGTGCATATTGAGCTGAAAAAGGTCATTATCCTGGAAGGTATCCTGTTGCTGACGGATGCGCGCCTGCGTGATGAGATGAATTTCTCTATCTTTGTTGATACACCACTGGATATTTGCCTGCTGCGCCGTATGCGTCGCGACGTTAATGAGCGTGGTCGTTCAATGGATTCTGTGATGGAACAGTATCAGAAGACCGTACGCCCGATGTTCCTGCAATTCATTGAGCCATCTAAACAGTATGCCGATATTATCGTGCCACGCGGTGGTAAAAATCGCATCGCGATTGATATTTTGAAAGCGAAGATAAGCCAGTTCTTTGAATAATATGTCCTGAATCATTCAGGTTGCGTGACCGAACGTTAGCGTTTGAAAAAAGGTGCAGCAGCGTGAAGTATGACGGGGATAGATGAGGTTTATCTGATAGATACCAGTGTCGAATGGAGAATAAGATGAGACTGTGTGACCGTGACATTGAAGCCTGGCTGGATGATGGCCGACTGGTGATTACACCCCGTCCGCCAGTTGAGAGGATCAGTGGCGCGACCGTTGATGTTCGTTTGGGAAATCAGTTTCGCGTCTTCCGCGGACACACTGCGGCTTTCATTGACTTAAGCGGCCCGAAGGATGAAGTCAGCGCGGCGCTGGATCGCGTCATGAGTGATGAGATTAATTTGCCTGAAGGTGAGGCATTCTTTCTGCACCCGGGAGAATTAGCGCTTGCCGTGACGTTTGAGTCCGTCACGCTGCCGGATAATTTGGTTGGCTGGCTGGATGGCCGCTCTTCTCTTGCTCGTTTGGGATTGATGGTTCACGTCACCGCACACCGTATTGATCCAGGTTGGCAAGGAAGAATTGTGCTGGAGTTCTATAATTCAGGTAAGTTGCCGCTGGCGTTACGCCCCGGCATGATGATTGGCGCACTGAGTTTTGAACCGCTTTCCGGGCCGGCTGCTCGTCCGTACAACCGCCGTCAGGATGCCAAATATAAAGATCAACAGGGTGCGGTAGCGAGCCGGATCGATAAAGACTAAGCGTTTGGCGACAGGCATGTAAAAGCGGGTAGCCGTACGTTTCGCAATGAGGATGGCATGAGAAGATTTCTGACGACGCTGGCAATTCTGCTTGTGGTGCTGGTGGCAGGAATGACGGCCTTGGTCGTACTGGTTAATCCAAATGACTTCCGCGCTTACATGGTGAAGCAGGTTGAGGAACGTAGCGGCTATCATCTGCAACTGGATGGCGACCTGCGCTGGCATGTGTGGCCGCAGCTGAGTATTTTATCTGGCGGTATGTCATTAAATGCGCCGGGTTCTAGTGCCCCCATTGTCAGTGCTGAAAATATGCGCCTTGATGTGCAACTATGGCCGCTACTGTCGCACAAACTGGCAGTCAAACAGGTGATGCTGAAAGGCGCTATTATTCGACTGACGCCGGAAAGTGAAGCCAAACAATCGAACAATGCGCCAATTGCCCCTGCGGGCTCGCAAGCCCCATCGGAAGAACGACGCTGGCGATTAGATATTGATAAGATAAAAGTTGCTGATAGCCTGTTGGTTCTGCAACGTAGTAATAATGAACAGATTAATGTTCGCGATATTAATCTTGCGATGGAGCAGAGCAGCGATCGTCAGATCAACATCGAATTATCTAGCCGCATCAATCGCGATCAGCGCGATATCGCTTTCTCTCTTGCCGCAGATGTCGACTTACTGCATTTCCCTCAGCAGATAAATGCCACTATCACCAAACTGGATTATCAGCTTCAGGGCGCGGGGATACCGACAAACGGTATCAGCGGAACGGGAAGTGTGCAGGCGAGCTATCAACAGCAACCTGAAAAAATCACATTTAACCAGCTTTCACTTAATACCAATAACAGCCAGTTGTCTGGGTCTGGTAGCATGACGCTGGGTGATATTCCGCATTATGAATTGGATCTGTTGTCTGAAAAACTGGATTTGGATTCTCTGCTGGGGCTCGCATCGGTAAAAGAGAATAACGCCCCTACGGTGGCCGTTAAACCATCCGCTCCTGTTATTTCAAATGAAAGTGGCGCGGCTAATCCAGAAGATAGCCTACAGCAATTCACTGCTCGTCTGTCGTTACAGGCCGCATCACTGATCTACCGTGGACTTGATGTCCGACAATTTGCGCTACGCGCAGACAATCAGCCAGGGTTGTTAGATATCACTACTTTAAGTGGTGAGCTGGGTGGTGGACATTTCTCTTTACCCGCTAAAGTCGTGACAAAATCATCAACCAACATCACGTTACGTCCAGATCTCAAGGATATTGAACTGTCTCAACTGATGTCCGCACTTGCACTGCCTGCTGAGACGGTCAGCGGAAAATTGTCTATGGTGGGGCAATTTAGCGGCAATAGTATTGCGTTACCGGCATTGCTCCAGCAATGGCAGGGAGCTGCGACGCTGCAAGCCAATAATGTCCGTCTACAGGGCTTGAATATTCAGCAAATGGTGCAGATGGCTGTAGCCCGTAGCAACGGAAATGTGCGAGGACAAGAGCGTTATGAACGTTATACCGAACTGCAACAGCTGACGGGAAAAGCACAGTTGAATGCCGGTAAGTTGCGCCTTACCGATATTAATGGTCGCTCAGAGCTGATGTCGCTAAGCGGTGCAGGGCAATTCGATCTGCCAGCGCAGACGTGTGACGTCAATGTGAATGTCTCTATCACGCAGGGGTGGCAGGGCGATGAACAACTGGTCAGCGTGTTGAAAAACACAGCGATTCCGTTACGCGTCTATGGCGAGTGGGATAAATTGAATTACCAGTTGCAGGTGGATCAGTTATTGCGTAAACGCCTACAGGACGAACTGAAGAAACGCCTGAATGATTGGGCCAGCGAAAATCAGAAAAGTCAGAAGGGCAAAGACCTGAAGCAACTGCTTGATCGTCTTTAATTTTTCAGAAATGCTCTGTGCTTTTAGCCGATTTGCTTATTCCCGTCAGCAAATCGGCCACTTCTCCCTACTATTTTTCCTGAATCCGTCATCCTCCTCTAACGAGACTTTGTGCTCGATGTCTCTTTTTTAACGCTAGATATTAATATTTTTCTCTTTTTTTATTTTCTAAAGCAGTAAACTCCGCTCCCTGTTTTCGGTGCGGTGCCATTCCGCTGCCGGGGAATTTCTGTCAGATCATTTATTACTCAGGTATCGAAACTCACTATGCTCGAACTTTTGGTTGGTGTTGCTGTAACGATTCTGGTTGGTCGTTACATTATAAAAGGGTACTCCGCGACCGGCGTGTTGCTGGTAGGAGGCCTGTTACTCTTGGCAATCAGTGCCATGCTGGGGAAAAACATACTGCCAGCCAGTGCAAAAGCGACGGGCTGGAGCGCTACAGATATTGCTGAATACGTAAAAATTTTGTTGATGAGCCGTGGTGGCGATCTCGGCATGATGATTATGGTGCTGTGTGGGTTTGCGGCTTATATGACGCATATTGGTGCCAATGATGTCGTCGTCAAGCTGGTTTCCCGTCCGTTGAAAATGATCAACTCGCCTTATTTGCTGATGATTGCGGCCTATTTTGTCGCTTGTCTGATGTCACTGGCGGTGTCATCGGCAACCGGACTGGGGGTACTGTTAATGGCAACACTATTCCCTGTCATGGTGAATGTCGGTATTAGCCGCGGTGCGGCTGCGGCAATTTGTGCATCCCCTGTGGCGCTGATCCTGTCGCCGACGTCGGGTGATGTCGTGCTTGCTGCGCAGGCATCGCAGATGAAATTAGTGGATTTCGCCTTTAAGGCCACGCTACCTATTTCTATTATGGCTATCGTGTGCATGGCCGTCGCGCATTTCTTCTGGCAGCGCTATCTGGACAACAAAGCAAATGTTAGCCATGAGATTCTGGATGTCAGCGAAATTACGACGAATGCCCCACGTTTTTACGCCATTCTGCCGTTTACGCCGATCATGGGTGTACTGGTCTTTGATGGAAAATGGGGGCCGGAACTTCACATTATCACCGTACTGGTTATCTGTATGGTGCTGGCCGCGGTGCTGGAATTTGTCCGTTCATTCAATGCGCAAAAAGTATTTGATGGGCTGGATGTCGCTTATCGTGGCATGGCAGATGCTTTCTCTAGTGTTGTAATCCTGCTGGTTGCCGCCGGTGTTTTTGCTCAGGGGCTTGGCACGATTGGCTTTATCAGTGGCCTAATTGGTCTCGCGCAGTCATTTGGCAGCGGTGGGTTGGTGATTATGCTGGTACTGGTGGTCATTACGATGTTGGCAGCGATGACGACGGGCTCGGGTAATGCGCCGTTCTATGCGTTTGTTGAGCTGATTCCAAAACTGGCGTCACAAATGGGTATAAACCCTGCTTATCTGGCTATTCCAATGCTTCAGGCTTCCAATCTGGGCCGTACGATTTCTCCGGTATCCGGTGTAGTCGTTGCTGTTGCCGGGATGGCGAAAATATCGCCGTTCGAGGTGGTGAAGCGCACATCTGTTCCCGTGTTGGTTGGGCTGATTGTGGTGGTGGTTGCCACTGAGATTATGATACCTGCCTGATAATACCTAGCAAACAGTCCCTACCGTTCTGGAAGGGGCTGTAAGTACGACTATGTTGTCTGTTGTGCTACATCGGCATCATCACACTTCAAAATCAGTCTGTGGCTCGTCGTTCGGCGTGATACGGACTTCCATGATACGATGACTTTCCACCGCAAGGATAGTGAACTGATAGTTATCGATTGATAATGTATCACCGACTTGCGGAACACGCTGTGCGTGCTCCATCAGCAGCCCTGCCAGCGTGTAGTATTCACGTTTTTCATCCAGCGTCAGCGGAACATACATCGTCAGATCTTCCAGCGGGATATAGCCGTTTACGGTCCAACTGCCGTCGTTATTCTGCTGAATACTGTGGCGTGCATCGCGATCTTCGCCTTCGCGTGGCAGGTTGCCTGCGATGGTCTCCATCACGTCGCTTAATGTGACAATCCCTTCCATCGAACCAAACTCATCAACGACAAACGCAAAATGCGTTCTTCCTTCTCTAAACTGTTCTAACGCCTGTAAAAGCGAAAGTTGTTCAGGAAAGACCAGCGGCTGACGAATCAAAATACGTGGGTTAAACGGTTCGCGGTTTAGCTGTTGTTGCAGCAAATCAGCAACATGTACGATGCCTAGCGGTTCATCGGAGGTATTGCTGTCGGTGACCACGAGTCGGGAGTGCTGGTTGGTCGTCAATAGTTTAGCGAGCGCATCCTGTGTGATATCCAACTCAACCGATTCGATATCATGCCGCGACGTCATAATGCTGCTGATGGTTCGCTGTGCCAGCCCCAGTACCCGCTTTATCATCCGGCGTTCCTGAATATTGAAAACTTCGCGGCCTGCCCGGGTATTGTCTGCGATCATCGACGAGGTTTGATTGTCGAGCTCGGCTTCTTCATGATTGCCTCGCAAAATACGTAAAACAACTTCTGCGGTACGCTGGCGTAGCGGAACCGTAGAAGAAAGAAAGCGTCGGCGATTAAACAGGGAAACCTGGTTTAACATCTCGATCATCACCGAGAAACCTATCGCAGCGTAGAGATAGCCTTTGGGGATGTGATAACCAAACGCGTCTGCTACCAGACTGAAACCAATCATCAACAGGAAGCTGAGACACAGAATAACGATGGTTGGGTGTTCGGCGACAAAACGGGTAAGTGGCTTACTTGCCAGTAACATCAGGAAGATGGCGATAGTCACGGCAGACATCATGACCAGCAGATGATCGGTCATGCCCACTGCGGTAATCACGGAATCCAGTGAGAATATGGCATCCAGCACCACGATTTGTGCGACGACTGGCCAGAATCGTGCGCCTTTACGCTGGGCTTGCTGCTCCTCATCTTTTCCTTCGAGACGTTCGTTGAGCTCCATTGTGGCTTTAAAAAGTAGAAATAGCCCGCCAACCAGCATGATGACGTCTCGCGCGCTGAATGTATGCCCAAGGAACGTGAAAAGGGGGGTCGTCAAAGACACCAGCCAGGAAATGGACGCCAGCAGACCCAGACGCATAACCAGGGCAAGCAACAGACCGACGACTCTGGCTTTGTCGCGTTGTTCTTTTGGTAATTTCTCAGCCAGAATGGCGATGAAGATAAGATTATCAATGCCCAGAACGAGTTCCAGAACAACCAGCGTGGCCAACCCGGCCCATATCGTTGGATCAGCGATCCACTCCATATCTATTTTTTCACCTTTAAATGAACATAACCCCGATAGCGTATCAGGGCACGCACAGATGAACCAGAATTTGCAGGGATATTCTTTATTTTTACGAGGCCAACAAACCAGTAGATAGCTTGTTTACTCGCATTTCATCTTGCTTTTATGGGGCAATTAGCCATTTTTCAATGCTGCGTGGTGAATTGCGGAAAACAGTGTGAAAAAGCATCGATAGGCAAGATTTTCAGAATTATGAGCGGGATGGGGCGCGTTAGTGTTTGATAGTGTCGGCAGACAACGCATAGAATAGCGTGCCGATTTAACAGGATTTTCACGACAGGGAGGCTCTGATTTTTGCTATGATTTTTTATTCGCATCCGACCGCTTCCTGTAAGGTGGCCTTTTAGGCCGGCAGTGCATTAGGGAAAGTGAGTGCGTAGTCTTATTCTGAAAAGAACGTTCAGGAACATCTTACCCTTGTACTCTTTACTTCGTCATCAATACTATTGGGATGAAAAATAAGTCTCTGCGGTGATAGTGTAGTTGTATAAAGAAAAATAATGATTATTAACAAGTGGTTAGTGGTGTCTATGAGTTTGCTAATAAGAAAAGGCTGATACGCAGCGGACGTTTTATGGGTTTTAATCTTTAATCCAGTAAATGAGCTTCATACATGATTTAACAGTGCATTGGTAGCTATGAGCCAAGGGCGGTAGCGTTCCTGATGCAGAACATTTAACGGTTGATGATGGTGCAAAAATGCAAGATTTCATCGCTGTATTTTTAAGCGCATTCGTCGCGCTGTTTTTGGCTAGAAAAGTAGCAACCATCATCGGATTGGTGGATAAACCGTGTGCCCGGAAAAAGCACCGCGGAAATATTCCTCTTGTCGGGGGCTTGTCGATTTACCTCGCTCTCTGCACTTTGTTTATGTTTCATTCTGATTGGCTTCCTGATTTCCCTCTATACATGCTTTGCGTCACATTGCTCTTGGTTATCGGTGTCATTGATGACCGGTTTGACCTTCCTGTTCTGCCACGATTCGCGGTTCAAATGATAGTGGGCTGTTTAATGATGTACTCCGGTTTATACCTTTCATCATTGGGGAGTGTGTTATTTGGGCATGAGCTTCTTTTAGGGGGATTCGGATACGTTATTACGCTGTTTGCCGTATGTGGTGCTATCAACGCCTTTAATATGGTCGATGGAATTGATGGTTTACTGGGTTCGCTTTCCTGTATCGCTTTTTGTTCGCTATTTTTCTTGTTCTATTCTGGAGGCGAACGTCAGCTAGGACTCTGGAGCCTATGTATGATGGTGGCTACGCTACCTTATCTTTTTCTTAATCTTGGCATTCCGTTGGGAAAAAAATTTAAAGTTTTTATGGGGGATGCGGGTAGCACCGTTATAGGATTTACCGTACTTTGGTTACTGGTTCTTGCGTCTCAGGGAGAGACTGCAGTTATGCATCCAGTGACGGCACTTTGGTTAATTGCACTCCCATTGATGGACATGATTGCCATCATGCTGCGGCGGTTTTTGAGAGGCGATAGTCCGTTTAAAGCTGATAGGGGCCATCTTCACCACATTTTGATGTCCTCAGGACTAACCTCGCGGCAGTCGTTGATGATAATTACGTTTGCGGCATTGTTGCTGGCTGCCATAGGTATCATCAGCGATCGTAATAACGTGAGCCAGTCCATGATGTTGGGCCTGTTTTTTTTAACGTTTATTGCTTATTTCTATTTTATGCCGCGTATAGGAAAAGTAGTGCAGTTGAGGCGGCGAACGCATTCGAGCAGGCTGGTGGCTAAGCTGCCAAACCGTATCGTGCAGCGCCGCTAAGCGACAAATTACAGACTTTTTATACGCTAGACTGCAGGTTCAGTTGAATAAATATTCTCTATAATCATTTGATATTTTGTAGGGATTTGTGCAATTTTGAATTAAGAGTGATGGAATAACAGGATGATAAAGCACAAGTTAAAATTGGCACCGTTAGTTGTGTCTATAGCCTTTCTTAGCGGCTGTACCATAATTCCCGGAAGTCATCTTTCGACGAGTGGTAAAGAGGTTATCGAGCAGCAAGACGCTGATTTCAATATTGATAAACTGGTGAATGTTTATCCTCTTACGCCTTATTTAGTCGATAAAATGCGCGTCAAACCATTAATCGCACAGACTAATCCTGCATTGGAAAGCGAACTACAGCAGTATGAATATCGCATCGGCATTGGCGATGTCATCATGGTGACTGTATGGGACCACCCTGAATTGACCACGCCTGCTGGTACATACCGTACCGCTGCTGATACCGGTAACTGGGTACATTCCGACGGTACAATCTTTTATCCGTACATTGGTAAGGTTAAAGTTGCAGGTAAAACGGTGACGGAGGTTCGTGATGAGGTCATGGGCCGTTTAGCAACATATATTGAATCTCCGCAGGTTGATGTCAGCATTGCCGCGTTTCGTTCGCAAAAAGCGTATGTAACCGGTGAAGTTGATAAATCAGGGCAGCAACCTATCACGAATGTGCCTCTCACTGTTTTAGATGCTATCAACAGTGCTGGCGGACTGACGGAGAATGCTGATTGGCGTAACATAGTTCTTACTCATAACGGTCAGGAAAAACGTATTTCTCTTCAGGCGCTGATGCAAAATGGCGACCTGTCTCAAAACCATCTCCTTTATCCTGGCGATATCCTCTATATACCGCGTAATGACGACCTGAAAGTGTTCGTAATGGGCGAAGTCAAAAAGCAAAGTACACTTAAAATGGACCGCAGCGGCATGACGTTGACGGAAGCTTTAGGTAACGCCGAAGGTATGGATCAAACGTTGGCTGATGCGACTGGTGTCTTTGTCATTCGCCCACTGAGAGGAACACAGGGGCCGAAGCTGGCTGATATTTATCAGCTTAATGTCGCCGACGCAACTTCGCTTGTTATGGGCGCGGAATTCCAACTGCAACCTTATGATGTGGTTTATGTGACTTCAGCACCAATCGTTCGTTGGAACCGTTTGATTTCACAACTTGCACCGACGATTTCTGCGTTTAACGATTTGAGTGAGGGGAGCCTGCGAGTTCGCACCTGGCCATAGAGATAACTATGTTTGATTCTATATTAGTTGTTTGTGTAGGTAACATTTGCCGTTCTCCTACGGGGGAACGACTATTAAAAAAGGCATTTCCTGCTAAAAAAATTTCATCCGCTGGATTAGGTGCGTTAGTCGGAAAACCCGCAGATGTGACCGCAGCAGATGTTGCGAACCAGCATAATCTTTCTCTTGATGGTCATGAAGCACAACAACTGACTTCAGAGCTATGTCGGCAATATGATCTTATTTTGGTTATGGAAAAAGGGCACATTGATGGAGTGTGCCGTATCGCGCCAGAGGTCCGAGGTAAGACAATGTTATTTGGCCGTTGGGTCAATCAGCAAGAGATTGCCGATCCATATCGTAAAAGTCGTGAAGCATTTGAATTCGTCTACTTGCAACTTGAGCAGTCCGCCCAGAAATGGGTACAGGTATTAAGCCGTTAACAAGTCAGGGAAACCCATGGCAGAGAAAATTTCAGTAAAAACATCTGAAACGAATTCGGATGAAATTGATTTAGGGCGTTTATTAGGAACATTGCTGGATCATCGTTGGTTAATTATTGGTGTTACTGCAATTTTTACTATTATTGGTATCCTTTATGCTACGTTTGCTACTCCAATTTATAAATCTGATGCTTTAATTCAAGTCGAAAAAAATACGGGTAATTCATTATTAAAAGATATATCCAATGTTTTACCCGATGCTAAACCTGAATCTGCGGCTGAAGTAGAGTTGATAAAATCCCGCATGGTGGTGGGGAAGACGGTCAGTGATTTATCTTTGGATGTCGTTGTCCAAAAAAAATACTTTCCGCTTTTTGGCAAAGGATTCTCTCGTTTGATGGAGTATAAGCCTGAGGGAATTGCAGTGTCTCGACTTGATGTTCCTGCATCATGGAAAGATGAATGGTTTGATTTACGTGTTATTGATGCTAATACTTATGAAGTCGATATTAGTGATGCAATAAAAATTGAAGGAAAGGTAGGGCAGCTAACAAATAAAAATGGTGTATCCATATTAGTGAGTGATATTCAGGCTGCAAATGGCACTGTTTTTCGTGTTAAAAAATTAAATGAAATTACTGCAATTAATAACGTTTTAGAAGATTTGATTGTAGCTGATAAAGGTAAAGATACAGGTGTGTTGGCATTAGGTTATCAGGGGGAAGATCCTGATTTAACTAATAAAATATTAAATAGCATCAGCCAAAATTACCTGCAGCAAAATGTTGAGCGTAAATCTGAAGAAGCAGGAAAAAGCTTAGAATTTCTTAAGGAGCAACTCCCTAATGTACGTTTAACGCTTGATGAAGCCGATAATAAACTGAATAGTTATCGACAAAAAAATGAATCTGTTGACCTTACTCTGGAAGCAAAATCGGTATTGGAAACGATGGTCGCAGTTGAATCTCAACTTAATGAATTGACATTTAAAGAAGCAGAAATATCAAAACTGTATACCAAAGAACATCCGGCTTACCGTGCGCTAATGGAAAAACGAAAAACACTTGAAGAAGAACGTGAGAAAATCAATAAGCGTGTAGGTGCTATGCCTAAAACTCAACAGGAAATATTACGATTAACGCGCGATGTGAATGTTGGGCAAGAAGTTTATATGCAGTTGCTAAATAAACAACAGGAACTAAACATTAATAAAGCGAGTACAGTTGGTAATGTTCGTGTTATTGACTCGGCTGCTCTTAGTATTAAGCCTGTAAAACCAAGAAAAACAGTGATAGTTCTACTGACGATGATTGCTGGGATTTTTATATCGGCAATATTTGTGATACTTAAGACTTTGTTACATAAAGGACTTGAAAGCCCTGAACAACTGGAAGATATGGGCATAAATGTTTATGCCAGCGTCCCATTATCTGAATGGCAACAGAAGAAAGATAGAGCTCTACTAGTTAAAAGTAAAAGAGGCAATACTCGATCTACAGAATTACTTGCCGTTGGGAATCCCGCGGATCTCGCGATTGAAGCCATCAGAAGTTTACGCACCAGCCTACATTTCGCCATGATGGAAGCCAAAAACAATGTGCTTATGATCTCTGGTGCCAGTCCTGCGATAGGTAAAACGTTTGTCAGTGCGAACCTCGGAGCTGTTATCGCTCAGTCAGGGCAGCGAGTACTCATCGTCGACTGTGATATGCGCAAAGGCTATGCTCATGAGTTGATGGGATGCCAGGGTACAGACGGGCTTTCCGATATACTGTCTGGGCAAATCACGACCGAGAAAAGCATTCGTAAAACCGCTGTAGAAAATATGGATTTTATCCCTCGTGGACAAATCCCACCTAATCCTTCTGAATTGTTAATGCATAGTCGTTTCTCACAATTTGTCGATTGGGCGACGAATAACTATGACATTGTATTGCTGGATACGCCTCCAATTCTTGCTGTAACTGATGCTGCTGTGATTAGTCGGCATGCTGGAACTTCACTTCTGGTCGCTCGTTTTGAGGTGAATACACTGAAAGAAATTGAAGTGAGTATCCGTCGTTTTGAGCAGAATGGTACAGAGATTAAAGGTGTTATTCTGAATGCTATTGTAAAACGTGCGGCTAGCTACTATAGCTATGGCAACTATGATTATTATTCATATGAATATAAATCAGATAAATAGTCTTCTTAAATAAGTGTATCTTTCTTACCATGGCAAGTAGTTCTCTTATAGGATTACTTGCTCTTCCCACTATCAATGCTTATATCGAATATAATAAATCTACTAAAATAATGTTACCTAAAGCATTATAAATGCTAAGGCGTTTTTTTATTTTTAAATAAATTAGTTAATGAAATATTAGCAATTGCTAAGGTGTGTAATAATCATGCATTCATTTTTAAATTTTAGAAAAATAAATATAATAAAATTCTCATTAGCTTTTTCAGATTTTTTCTTTTTTAATTTTTCATTAATGCTTACTTTTATTCTGATTGAGCTTTTTGGTCTTGATCTTTATTCTTTTATTCCAAAAAATGAATTTTTTGCCAGATTTATTTCACATGTTGTTCTTTCGGGTATTTGTGTCAGTTGGTTTTGGGTTAGATTGAGACATTACTCTTATCGTAAGCCGTTCTGGTTTGAGTTAAAGGAAGTTTTAAGAACGTTAGTCATTTTTTCCATCTTAGATTTGGCATTTGTCGCGTTTTCAAAATGGGATTTCTCCCGATATGTTTGGGTGCTAACGTGGTTTTTCGCGCTTATGCTCGTTCCTCTGGGGCGCTCGTTAACTAAACGTGTTTTAGACAAACTGAATCTTTGGAAAAAGCAAACGGTCATTATTGGAAACGGTAAAAATGCCAGAGATGCCTATGCTGCTTTACAAAGCGAAGAGATTCTGGGTTTTAGTATAGTTGCGTTTTTTTCAACTAAGAAAAATGACGATAAGAAAATTTTTAATATTCCCGTTCTCTCTTCTGAAGATGAACTTTGGGAACAGTGCTGTTCTGAAGAAACGCAATTCATTGTCGCTGTTGATGCTGAAGATTATGATCTGAGAGATTACTGGTTAAAATCACTAGCTAAAAAGAAATGTCGTTCTGTCTCTGTCATTCCAACGTTGCGCGGCGTTCCTTTGTATGGAACTGAAATGTCCTTCATTTTTAGCCACGAAGTGATGATTCTGCGAGTCAGTAACAATCTGGCTAAAAGAACGTCACGAATAGTAAAAAGAACATTTGATATTGTGGGTTCTATCTCTATTATTTTGGTTGCTTCACCCCTGTTGTTATTCTTAGCTTTCCTGATTTCTAAAGATGGTGGCCCTGCCATATATGGGCATGAACGTGTTGGGCGTAATGCAAAAAAATTTAAATGTTTGAAGTTTCGTTCAATGATCGTCAACTCTCAGGAAGTGTTGCAGGAATTACTCGATAAAGATCCCGAAGCCAGAGCCGAATGGGAAAAAGATTTTAAGTTAAAAAACGATCCCAGAATCACCAAAGTAGGTCATTTCATTAGGAAGACTAGCTTAGATGAGCTGCCTCAGTTGTTCAATGTGTTGAAAGGAGAAATGAGCTTGGTTGGCCCTCGTCCTATTGTTGAGCAAGAACTGGAACGTTATGCCGGCGATGTCGACTATTATCTCATGGCAAAGCCAGGAATGACCGGGCTATGGCAGGTCAGCGGCAGAAATGATGTTGATTATGATACCCGTGTGTACTTTGATGCATGGTATGTAAAAAATTGGTCACTATGGAATGATATCGCTATCTTATTTAAGACGATCAATGTTGTTTTAAAAAGAGACGGTGCGTATTAGTGATTTCTCAAATGAAATAGACATTGAGAAGATAATATCAGTGGCATTTTTCATATTTGTAATTAGTGCTAAATCGACTAACTGAATTTAGCCGAAAATATAAATAATAGTTGGCTTCCATTATGACGAATAAAATCACATTAATGCCTTCTGGTGTTGTTTTTGAATGTGGATCAGAAAAAACAATTTTAGATGCAGCAATAGATCAAGGAATTGTTCTGGAACATAGCTGTAAAAATGGTTCGTGTAACGCTTGTGAAGCCCATATTCTTAGTCCTCAAGGTGAAATCCTTACTACTATTTTGACTTGTCAGGTAAAGCCTGACTGTGATATGACCCTAGAGGCGGAGTACTATCCTGAACTGGCGAATATTAAAAGTAAAACCGCACCGTGCAAGGTTGATTCTATCGAATATCCTCATGAGGATATTGTAATTATTACGCTGCGTTTACCACCTACAGCTAACCTTATATTCTTGCCTGGGCAGTATCTTGATCTTAAGTATCAAGGAATAACCAGGAGTTACTCTATTGCCTCTATTCCGAAAAATAATAGCAAAATTGAACTTCATTTAAAGCGTGTAGAAAATGGTGCTATGAGTAGCAAGGTATTTAGTAATTTATCCGCTAACCAATTAATGCAGCTTGAAGGGCCCAAAGGCACCTTTTTTTATCGGAATAATGAAAGCTCTGGGCCAATAATATTTCTTGCAACGGGTACTGGATTTGCACCGATAAAGTCCATTGTTACTGACTTGCTTAATAATGGTGTTCAACGAGATATTTATATTTATTGGGGAAATAGAAAAAGTAGTTTGTTCTATGATCCTTCTGTTGAGCTATGGGAAAGCCAGCACGCTAATGTTAAATGCAATCTGGTTTTGTCTCAACCTGAAGAGGGTTGGAATGGAAGATACGGCTATGTTCAGGAGTTTGTTATCGCTGATATTGGTGACTTGAATACAGCCAGTGTCTATGCCTGTGGAAGCCAATCAATGATTGAGTCGGCAAAAGCATTATTGATTGAAAAGGGACTTCCTACCGCTAATTTTTATTCAGATGCCTTTGTAGTATCTGGTTGAATAATAAGTGATTAAGAAAGATATACCGAATGTATTATTTGTCATCTGTATATGGCAAAAAATTAAAGAGTAGGGACCAACTAGGAGCGTTCCATGAAAGCGGTGATACTTGCAGGTGGGTTAGGTACTAGGCTGAGCGAAGAAACGGTGACTAAGCCTAAGCCCATGGTTGAAATTGGTGGGAAACCTATCTTATGGCATATCATGAAGATGTACTCTTATCATGGCATAAATGAATTCATCATATGCTGTGGATATAAGGGATATGTTATTAAGGAGTATTTTGCGAATTATTTCCTGCACATGTCTGATATTACCTTCAATATGAAGGATAATGAAATGACGGTGCTTCAAAAACGTGCCGAGCCCTGGAAGGTTACGCTCGTCGATACCGGCGATCACTCCATGACTGGAGGCCGACTACGCCGCGTTTCTGAATATATTAAAGATGATGAGTGCTTTTGCTTTACCTACGGTGACGGTGTATGTGGCCTCGATATTCAAGATACGATCGCCTTCCATAAACGCCATGGCAAACTTGCCACATTAACTGCGACATTACCGCCTGGCCGTTTCGGAGCCCTTGAATTATCTCAGGGACAGGTGAAAAGTTTTAAAGAAAAACCAAAAGGCGATGGTGCCTTGATTAATGGCGGCTTCTTTGTTCTGTCACCTAAGGTGTTAGATTTGATTGATGGTGATAGCAGCGTTTGGGAACAATCACCTCTGATGACTCTGGCCGCACAGGGTGAGCTGATGGCTTATGAGTACACGGGTTTTTGGCAGCCAATGGATACGTTAAGAGACAAAATGCTTCTTGATGAACTTTGGCAAAATGGTGAAGCTCCTTGGAAAAAATGGGAGTAAGCAGCGTGATAAATTCAGCATTTTGGCAAGGAAAAAAAGTCTTCGTAACAGGGCATACTGGCTTCAAAGGTAGTTGGTTATGCCTGTGGCTACAGAGCATGGGGGCAGAGGTAAAGGGGTATGCGTTGCAACCACCTACCGAGCCATCTATCTACCAAGCTGCCTGTGTTGAAAAAGGAATGTCCAGTGACATTGGGGATATCCGTGATTACCAGAAAATGGAAGAAAGTATCAGAGCATTCGGTCCTGAAATTATTTTCCATATGGCGGCTCAGCCGCTTGTCAGACTTTCATACGATATTCCTGTCGATACTTACGCTACGAATGTCATGGGGACCGTGCATTTGCTGGAAGCGGTGCGTAAAATCGGTGGCGTTAAAGCGGTAGTCAATATTACCAGTGATAAATGCTACGAAAATAAAGAGTGGGTCTGGGGATATCGTGAGAATGAGCCCATGGGCGGTTATGATCCTTACAGCAACAGTAAAGGCTGTGCTGAATTAGTCGCCGCAGCATATCGACAGTCATACTTTAATGCTGATAAATATCAGAAACATGGTTGTGCGCTGGCTTCTGTCAGAGCGGGTAATGTGATCGGCGGCGGTGACTGGGCCCTCGATCGTCTTATTCCTGATATCCTTAAAGCGTTTGAAGAGCAACGCCCTGTGCTGATTCGCAATCCGCACGCGATCCGTCCTTGGCAGCATGTACTTGAACCCCTATCTGGATATCTTTGTGCCGCGCAGGCGCTTTATGTAAATGGTACGGAGTATGCAGAGGGCTGGAACTTTGGACCGTTAGATGAAGATGCCCAACCGGTTCAATGGATTGTTGAAAAGATGGTTGGTGCGTGGGGCAAGGATGCATCATGGATTCTGGATGATGGTGAACACCCCCACGAAGCACACTATCTGAAGCTAGATTGTTCCAAGGCTAAAATGCGTTTGAATTGGGCACCAGTATGGCGGCTTGAAGAGACGCTGAACCGCATTGTCACGTGGCACAAAGCTTGGTTAGCTGGTGCAGATATGCGCCAGATTACGTTAAATGAAATACATGATTATATGAAAACTCAAAACGATAAAGGTCACTATTGATGAGCACCCAAAACCTAAGAGAAGACATCGCTAAACTGGTCGAACAATATGCTAACCAGGCTTTTGCCTCCAAAGTATTTTTGGCTGGTGAAAGTATCATCCCTCCTGCGGGCAAAGTGATCGGTGCTCCAGAAATCAAAATGATGGTTGATGCTTGTCTGGATGGCTGGCTGACAACAGGGCGTTTTAACCGTGAATTTGAACGCCGTTTGGGTGAATTCCTTGGTGTAAAACATGTCCTGACGACAGTATCAGGTTCTGCCGCTAACCTTCTGGCTCTGGCTACGCTGACGTCCCCGAAACTGGGTGATCGTGCGTTAAAGGCGGGTGACGAAGTGATTACTGTTGCTGCAGGGTTTCCAACCACGGTTAACCCATCGATTCAGTATGGCCTGATTCCTGTTTTTGTTGATGTTCATATTCCTACTTACAATATCGACCCCTGTAAAATTGAAGCGGCAATCAGTGATAAAACCCGTGCGATTATGATCGCCCATACTCTGGGGAATGTGTTTGATTTATCTGAAGTTAAGAGAATTGCCGATAAATACAATCTCTGGCTGATTGAAGACTGCTGTGATGCGTTGGGTGCCAAATACAACGGTCAGATCGTTGGCACATTTGGTGACATTGCTACCGTAAGTTTCTACCCTGCGCACCATATTACTATGGGCGAAGGCGGTGCCGTCTTTACTAATTCATCCGAATTGAAAACGATCACTGAATCTTTCCGCGATTGGGGACGTGATTGCTACTGTGAGCCGGGCTGTGATAACACCTGTAATAATCGATTTGGCCAGAAATTAGGTTCCCTGCCTTTTGGCTATGACCATAAATATACCTATTCACATGTCGGGTACAACCTAAAAATCTCGGACATGCAAGCTGCATGTGGCCTGGCGCAAATGGATCGCTTGCCGGATTTCGTTGCGAAGCGTAATGCCAATTTTGAATACCTGAAAGCAGGCCTTGCATCATGCGAAGAATTCATTGAGTTACCTGAAGCTACGCCAAATTCTGAGCCTTCATGGTTCGGTTTTCCGATTACCCTTAAAGAAGAAAGCGGTATTAATCGTGTCGATCTGGTTAAATTTCTGGACGATGCAAAAATTGGCACACGTTTGTTGTTTGCGGGTAACCTGACTCGTCAGCCTTATTTTGAAGGCGTGAAATACCGTGTTGTCGGTGAATTAACCAATACTGACCGTATCATGAACCAGACTTTCTGGATCGGCATTTATCCGGGATTAGATACTGAACATTTGGATTTTGTGATCGGAAAATTTGAAGAATTCTTTGGGTTGAATTTTTAACATGAAGAAAGTATTGATTACCGGAATTACAGGTTTCATCGGTAGTCATGTAGCAGAGGCCCTTATAAAAGAGGGCTTCTGTGTAATTGGCTATAAGCGTTCTACGTCTGATTTATGGCGTTTGCAAGAAATAAAATCAGAAATAATATTTTACGATATTGATAGAGTTCCTCTCGACTCTGCATTTTCGCAACATAAGATTGATTATATGATACATCTAGCGACCTTATATCGAAAATTTGATAACGAGAATGATTTTATCGACCAAATGAATTCTAATGTTACGTTTCCCACAGCTTTATTGGGATTGTGTGAAAAATATAGAGTTAAAGGGTTTATTAATACTGGAACGTTTTTTGAGCTTGATTGTAGCCAGCAACCAGTTTCAGTAAATGCCAGCGAAAAAGCATTTAATTTTTATGCGAAAACTAAGCTTGCTTTTCAGCATATCCTAAAAACTTATCAGGATAGTGTTCCATCGATAACCTTTAGAATTTTTTCACCTTATGGTGAAAAAGATAATACCAAATTGATACCTACGGTTATTCAGAAATCATTGAGAGGAGATAAGGTTTCTCTTTCTGATGGATTGCAAAAAATTGACCCTATTTATATAAGTGACGTTGTTAGTGCTTATATTTCTGGTGTTAAAAGTTTTGAGGGGGAGAGGGGGTATCGAGTATACAATCTAGGTTCTGGCCGCGCTATCAGCATCAGGGAACTTATTTCTATAATAGAACAACATCTCTGCAAAACGGTTGATAAGGAGTGGGGCGAACCATCGGAAAATGATATTCCTATAGCGTATGCTGATATTTCTACGCTGCAATCTGAGTTGAATTGGTCTCCCAAGTATACAATACATCAGGGCATTAGTAGGACAATTGATTACTACAAAGATTTGGAGGGATGAAGTGAAAATAAATGCTACAAATCTAGATGGCATCTACGAGATAGATAATAAATTATTTAAAGATGAACGTGGTTTTTTTGTTAAAACTTTTCATGCTCCGACTTTTATTGAAAATGGATTAGAGGGGGATTTTACAGAGAGTTTTTATTCAACTTCACATAAGGGGGTACTGCGAGGAATGCACTTTCAACTTCCACCTTATGATCATACAAAATTGGTTTATTGTGTTAGTGGCGAAATTTTGGATGTCGTTGTAGATATTCGTATCGGTTCAAAGACATTTGGAGAGTATTTTTCAACGACACTGTCGTCGGAAAAAGCAAATGCACTGTACATTGGCCGAGGTTATGCTCATGGATTTCTGGCTTTATCGGAAAGTGCAACAATGGTTTATATGACGTCCACGGTTCATGCTCCTGATCATGACTCAGGTATTCGCTGGGATAGCTTTGGTTTTGATTGGAATGGTAAGGATGTGAAATACATAATCTCACAAAGAGATTTAAATTTTCCATTATTAAAATCATGGTAATATTTTTATTATGCATAGTGTAGGAAAAAAGCAGATCATTACTGGGTATTTGTCTCAAATACTTAGTATAGGTTATGGGGTTCTTTTGCTACCTTTTATGTTGGCCTATTTGCCTCAGGAGCAAGTTGCTTTTTGGATGATTATTTTAGCTGTAATTAGTTTTACTGGGGTTCTCGATTTTGGTTTTTCGCCAACAATATTAAGAGCGGTTTCTTACGCTTATAATGGTGCGGATAAAATAGTATCAGAAGGGTTTTCATTAGGTGATAATAGTAAGTTAAACAAAAGGAATGATATGTTGCTGGGTGATATATATATATCATCGAAAAAGATATATAGGACAATATCTACAGTGGCTTTTAGCCTTTTGCTTTTACTTGGTACATATTATATTCATGGTTTTACTATTAAATCAGATATTCCAAATGTATGGTGTTTATGGGCGATCTTTGTTATTGGTTTTGTTTTAAATATATATTATTTATATTTAAACCCCATACTGATGGGTGTAAATAAAATTTATGAGAGCAATGTATCAAATATAATTATAAAGACTGCGTGGATAATATTTAGTATTTTTGGGTTGATAATAACAAAAAGTGTTTTGTCATTAGCTATCTCATATCTTTTGGGGGTTCTTCTTGGTCGGGTTTATTGTATATATGCTCTAAGGAATGAACCGTTTTTATTACATGATGGAAATGATAAAACTAAATCAGTTTTATCAGCGATGATACCAAATTCCTTTAGATTAGGTGCTGTTACATTTGGCGCATATCTTATAAATAAAGCATCTATTTTCATCGGGGGAGTTTATTTAAATAGTCAAGATTTAACATCATTTGCTATTGCTATGCAAGTTTTAAGTGTCAATATGGCGATATCACAAGTGTATTTTAATTTAAATATACCCAAGTTTGCTATGACACACGTGAATGATTCTAGTGAAAATTGGTTCTTGTACAAAAAAGTACTGTTACGTTCATTACTGATTTTTTTTATTGTGGCTTTTTTTTCGGTGACACTAGGTAGTTATTTTCTTTCTTTTCTGAAAGAAGGAAGTCACCTGCCATCCAAAAGTGCTCTTCTGTTAATTTTCTGTTTTGGGGCGCTGGAACTAAACCATACTATAGCAGCCACTTATATAACAACTAAAAACACAGTGCCTTTTTTATATCCAGCATTGATATCAGGTATTGTGATTGTATTATTGATATATGTTTCGATGCGTTTTTTTTCACCGTCAATGTATTTCTTGATTGTTATACCAGGTGTTATTCAACTTTTATATAACAACTGGAAATGGCCATATATGATATATAAAGATTTTCATGTTAAATGAATTTAAAGAAAGAGCGTTATGATGAATGATAATTATTCGGTTTTTTTTAATTCTTATAATGATGAGGATGAGTTTCTTCTGACAATAGCAATACCGACATATAATCGATTTGCTCTATTGAATGAAACATTAAAAAGTTGTTTTATTCAAAACTTTATTTTTCCAGTTGAAGTTATTATTGTTGATAATAATTCTATTGAGTTAAAAGAACGTCATGAGTTCATCGCTAAAAATAAAAAATTAGGTAGGTTTAAGTATGTAATAAACCATGAAAACTTAGGGATGTTTGGCAATTGGAATCAATGCCTTTCTTTAGCAAAAGGAAAGTATATTACTATATTACATGACGATGATGTGTTTAAAGATAATTTTTCGGTCGCTATAAATAGAATGTTTCCTGATATGACCGAAGGGAGTATTCCTATTTTTGGTTTCGATAGTTACATATCAGATGAGAGATTGAAAAAAAGCGAAAAAATAAATAATGTATCGAATAATATACGCCAAAAAAAGTATTATTCGAAAATTGATTTTTTTATATCAAATCGCTTTAATGGTACCCTTTCTGTTGTCATGGATCGGAAAAAAAGTATTGCTCTTGGCGGGTTTATTGCTGATTGGGCCCCTGTAGCTGACTATGAGTTTTGGTGTCGATGGACGACCTCTATAAGCGGTATTCTCAAGTTAAATGATAAGGTTGCCGTATATAGAATTAATGAAAATGAAAGTATGAAAAAAGAAGTGCAGGATGCGTTCATTTACAAATCTAATTTACTAAGGAATTATTTAATAGATTCGAAAAAAGTACCAAAAATCATGAGGCATACGATATATACATTAATGCAAATGCAAAAACACTCTGTTAATTGTATTTGGGGGCTGGAAGAATCAACAAAATCTGTTGGCATCTTTAGTCGGTCTTTTATCAAGTTGATAAGCTTTTTTGCTCGATTGAAATTTTTTAATAATCGCTAGTATTTTTATTGAATTTTCATTTATCGTATTAATTTTCCTCCATTGATTAATTTTGGTATCTAGTATGAAAAGAGTTTTATATGTATGTCCTGAGTTTCCGGTTAACCCAGATAGCGGCGGGAAAAAGGTCTTTTTTAAAAATTTAGTATCGTTAGTTAATTCTGATTATATTAGTCACTTGGATTGTGTTTTTCTTGATGTTGACCTTAAGTCTACTATTGATGACTTTCCTCTCCATATAAAATGTAATGGACGTTTTTTTTTATTTGAAAGGAATGGGAAAAAGGCTGAGCAACTCACATTAGTGGAGAAGTTATTTTCTTTTGTTCGATATGTTTTTAACTCTAACCCTAGGTTTGTTCATGTCCGAGATAATCCTAACGCTAAAAATGAGATAAAGGCACTAATTGAAAGAAATAACTATGATGTGATTATATCTGATCATCTTGCATCATATGCTTTAATTAATGATTATGCTGACTCTGTCACTCACATTAGCCATAACATAGAAGGAGATATATTTATAGATAGATTTAAATATACAAAAGGCATTGAGCGATGTTTCTCCCTTATAGAGCTATTTAAAACTAAACGATTAGAAAGGAAAATATATGGTCGATTTAAAAACATATATTTCCTTTCCGATTTTGATAAGTCTAGAGCTGAGAATATATTTGGTTTAAATAACACTAAGCTTGGTTCTTTTGTTATTCCCTTTCACGATATAGGTGTTGATGTTTCTCAAAATAAGAAAAATATTGTTTTTATTGGTGGTGAGGGATACTTCCCTAATAAAGAAGCGATTGAATGGATTTGTAATGAATTAGCTCCACTTACACATGATATTAGCTATCAAGTTATAGGCGGAAATAATAAATTAAGTAATACATATAAGCATGTTAGTAATGTACATTTTCTTGGGTTTCTTAGTGAAGAGTTATTGACTGAAACGGTTAGGAATGCCCGACTTATGATATCACCTGTAATATTTGGATCTGGAATTAAGATTAAGGTTGTTGAAGCACTTTCATATGGGTTGCCGTGTTTTTGTACTATTGAGTCAATGAAAGGAATAGAAATCCGAGATGGATGTAAGCCATTCGATAGAAACAGGCCTATAGCTGAGATAGCTGATGAGCTCGAAGCACTGATAAATAATAGTACTGAACTAAAAAAAATGAGTTCTTCTATTGTTAATTTTTATGCTGAAAACAAAAGAAATTTAATAACTGATATAATAAAGGATTCGTAAGTGGGCAAGATATCTATAGATAGATTAGGCGGCTTTGTTATTTCATTTATTGCAGTTATATTCATGATTTATTTTCAGTTTTCATCGCTCCCTGTTTTTCTAGTGTCTCTTTTAGGGTTTTTCTTTATATTATATAACCGAGTTGATTATAGGCGTATTGAGTTTTCATTTATTGCCCCGTGGTGTGTTCTATTGCTTTTTTCAGAATTGAATTTGACCTATTATTATAGGAGTATATCGCCTGAGACTGCTTATTTGATATCCGTTCCGATATTATCTGGAGTTATTATTTCTTCTTTTAGCAGGGGAAAGGGAGCGTTATGTGAACCCTTGCCTGAAAAAGTGAAAACAAGTCGACTTAACTTTTTTCTTTTTTTGCTATATGCTTTGTTCTCTCTGAATTTCATATGGAGTGGTTTCATTCCTTTAGTTTCTCAGTTTGTTTCAGGGTATAGTAATTACAAGGATTTTGGCGTTTCTAGTTTAAATGGCTTTATAAATTCTTTTGCACTGTCATTGTGTGTCATTCTGTTCTATTTTCGAAAGCAAAATGAAAGATTTAAAATCCACATATACATCATTGTTTTTGTTTTTATTTTTACGTTCACTCGGCAGAACATAATTACTATCTTCCTTGAATTATTAGTGATTAAATCTCTAGGTACTCAATCTAAAAATCTAACTAAGATATCTGTAGTGCTATTTTTTGCCCTTGTCATATTTGCATTTCTAGGTGAGCTGCGCAGTGGTGATATTAAAGAACTGATTCATGTAAGGCCTGAATATAATTTTCTGCCATCAATGTTTTATTGGGTTTATTCATATAGCTATTTTAATGTGTTAAATCTTGATAATTTAATTACATCTGGATACGTCGGGTTAAACAATGGTTATGCATTCTCTACTCTTATACCTAGTGTTTTTAGAGGGGTTGGAGGGAATGAGGTTGAATTGGTTTTAGATTTAGATAATTTAAATGTGTCATCATATCTCATGCCTATTGTGCAAGATTGGGGTATTGGTTTTAGCATTTTGTTTACTTTTTTTGTTTTTGTTGTTGCTGTTTTAATACAAAATAGCATGCTAAAAAAACCATCATTCTTAACTGTTTCATGTTTTTCTGTTCTTTATTTTTGTTCTATATTCTCTTTCTTTGTCAATTTCTGGCTTTATCTTCCTGTTATTTTTCAATTGGTTTTTTTTGTGTTTTTTAGATTTTTTCTGGTGAGGAGAGAGACGTGTTAATTTCAGTGATTATAGTTAGTTATAATAGTTTTAACTATCTGGAGTGGAATATTCCTGTGTTGGATAGAATGAGTTTTATAAATGAAATTATTATTGTTGATAATGGGTCTTTAATTGATCTTGAAAAAATAAAAAATCTTTCTAATAGATATAAAAAAGTAAAGGTTAATTGCGGTGAAAATGTTGGTTTTAGTCAGGCGAATAACCTAGGTGTTGAGTTGTCATCTTCTCTTAGTGAATATATTTTATTTCTTAATCCAGATGCCATAATAGATGAGTTTAATCTAGGACTGCTTACTGAACGGTTAGATGGTAATCCAGAACTGGTTGCTATATCTGCGGTATTGAAGTCATTTGATTTTGAAAATAAAAAAGAATTAGTACACTATGATTCATTAGGGATATATAAGTCAGGATTTTCATGGAAAGATATTGTGCATCCTAATGATATTCGGATTTTTGATGAGTTATCATATCCTGATGCATTGTGTGGTGCTTTAATTCTGGTGAGGAAATCAATCGTAAATAACCTTATAATAAAAGATGGTTATTTTTTTAATCCAAGATTTTTTATGTATAAAGAAGATATTGAATTATCTATTAGGTTGCGTGAAATTGGACGCATAGCTGTAGATCACAGTACACAGGCTTTCCACTGTCGAGGATGGAGTAGTCGAAAAAAAATGTCCAGGATGTCAAGGTTACAATCGGCTAAAAATGAAGTTATTATAAATTTCAGATATGATATTACTTCTCTTCCATATTCTATTTTTAAATTATCTTATGTTTTCTTTATTGAGGATAATTTGTTTTTTTTATTGCGTTTATTTAGATCGTAGGTGCTGCTGTATTGATGGTGTTATATTTTAAATTTTATATGGAATGCTTTTCTGTGAAAGAATGTAGATGACATTAAAATTTACAGGGGCTTGGGGTTATTATGGGTTTTTCTCTTGTTATACCGGTTTATAATGCAGGAATAATGTGGCTAGAGGCGATTCGTTCAATTAGATCTCAAACCACACAGCCTGAAAACGTTATTATTATTGATTCAAGTTCTACAGATAATACTGTGGCGTATGCCCTTGAGGCTGGTTTTGAAGTCCATCAAATAGATAAATCGACCTTTGATCATGGCGGCACTCGCTCCATGGCATTAGAAAAAGTTAACACCGAGTTTGTGATTTATATGACCCAGGATGCGATATTGCAGAATGATGAGGCGTTTTTCCACCTTCTCAGCGCATTCAATAATGAAAATGTGGGGGCTGTCTATGGGCGTCAACTTCCTCATCATGATGCGAATCCACTCGCCACGCACGCTCGGTTACATAGCTATGGCGAAGTTGGATACGTGACATCGATGGAAGATGATTTTCCTCAGGGCTTCCGTAAAGCATTTATGTCTAATTCTTTTTCCGGATATCGGGTCAGTGCACTGCGTCAACTCGGGGGGTTCCCGGCAAAACTTATCCTAGGTGAAGACTCTTACGTGGCTGCGCGGATGTTATCGGCAGGAATAAAAGTGGCTTATATGCCGCAAGCTCTTGCTCGTCATTCCCACAATTACAGCGTCGGTGAAGAATTTAAGCGCTATTTTGACATTGGCGTCTTCCATAAAACGCAAGAGTGGATGTTGGCAAGCCTGGGTAAGGTAGAAGGCGAGGGGATAAAATTTGCCCGTGGCCAAATTGGTTATTTGTTAAAAAATAATCATTACCACTATATCCCTTTTTCTATTGCGAGTTCGGGGGCAAAATATTTGGGATATAAATTAGGTAAGAATTATCATCGCCTGAATCGCTCGCTGTGCAAAAAATTGTCTATGTACAAAAGCTATTGGAATTCTTCTGTTTGAGATATATAAGGATGTAACATGATTGTTCCCGTTATTATGGCAGGTGGCTCCGGTACTCGCCTCTGGCCACTATCCCGTGCCTTGTATCCCAAACAGTTATTGGCATTGCACAGCGATGTCACCATGTTGCAAGCTACGATTAGTCGATTAGCTGGATTTGAATCAGAAGCCCCGCTCGTTATTTGTAATGAGGCGCACCGTTTTATTGTTGCTGAGCAACTTCGCGAATTGCGTTGTGAAGGGAAAATTATTCTTGAGCCATGTGGCCGCAATACGGCACCGGCGATTGCTGTGGCTGCGTTGCAAGCCATGCGCTCATCCCCTGATGTTGATCCCATCTTGCTGGTGTTAGCCGCAGACCATGTCATTGAGAATGAGGCAGCCTTTACGCTAGCCGTAAATCAGGCACAGCAGCTTACTGCCTTGGGGAAATTAATTACCTTTGGCATTGTCCCGACTGAAGCACATACGGGATATGGCTATATTCGTCGAGGCATCAGTGTTAATGATGTGGCATTTACCGT
This sequence comes from Pectobacterium zantedeschiae, assembly GCF_004137795.1. Lineage (GTDB taxonomy): Bacteria > Pseudomonadota > Gammaproteobacteria > Enterobacterales > Enterobacteriaceae > Pectobacterium > Pectobacterium zantedeschiae. The sequence continues at coordinate 2,008,305 of NZ_NWTM01000001.1, read as the reverse complement.
CGATTGCTTTGTTGAAAAACCGGATGCGAGCACCGCAGAAGCTTATGTTTCATCAGGTGATTATTATTGGAACAGCGGTATGTTCATGTTCAAGGCGAGTGTCTACTTGAATGCGCTGAAAGAATATCGGCCTGACATCTTTGCTGCTTGTGAGCAGGCTTGTGCCAACTCGCGTGAAGATCTGGATTTTACTCGTCTTGATGAAGCCGCTTTCACAAATTGCCCAGACGATTCTGTCGACTATGCTGTCATGGAGAAAACCAGTGATGCGGTAGTTATTCCATTGGCTGCGGGATGGAGTGATGTTGGTTCATGGTCATCGCTATGGGACATTTTAGAAAAGGACGAATCGGGTAACGTTAATATTGGTGAGGTAATCGCGCTTGATAGCCATAATAACTACATCTCTTCTGACTCTGCATTGGTTGCAACAATCGGCATTGATGATGTTGTCATTGTTAATACCGGAGATGCGCTTTTGGTCGCCGCTAAAGATAGATCGCAAGATGTAAAAAAAGTGGTTGATCGGCTGAAAGAAAGTAATCTCCATCACTACCGTGAACACTCCGAGTCATTTCGTCCTTGGGGTAAAATTAGCAATATTGATTCTGGTGACCATTACCAGGTAAAAAAAATAATCGTGCATCCTGGGCATGGCCTCTCTTTGCAACAACATTTTCATCGTGCAGAGCATTGGGTTGTGTTAGTGGGCACTGCCAAAGTCAATATTGATGAAAAAGAGTTTTTCCTTTCAGAAAATCAATCTACGTTTATTCCGCCTGGGGCTGTTCATACTTTAGAAAATCCTGGTGTTATTGATCTTGTAATGATTGAGGTACGTTCAGGACACTATTTGGCTGACGATGACATCGTCAGACTGCAAGATCGATATGGCAGAATATAAAAGGTATTATTGATGTCTACGCTCACCTGTTTTAAAGCCTATGATATTCGGGGTCGCCTGGGCGACGAACTTAATGAAAATATTGCTTACCGGATTGGTCGGGCTTATGGCCAATTTACCAAAGCAAGAAATGTTGTTGTTGGAGGCGATGTCAGGCTAACCAGCGAAAGTTTGAAATTAGCGTTGTCCGATGGCTTACGGGATGCGGGGACAAACGTATTAGATATCGGATTAGTCGGTACAGAAGAAATCTATTTCGCGACACACCATCTGGGGATTGACGGAGGCATTGAAGTTACCGCAAGCCATAACCCAATTGATTACAATGGAATGAAATTGGTTTGCAAAGGTGCGAAGCCAATTAGTGGTGATTCGGGCTTGCGCGATATTCAGGTACTGGCAGAGAACAATGTTTTTACCCCAGTTCTTGCCGAAGAAAAAGGCGAGTACACAAAAATTTCTGTGCTTGATGATTATGTTCAGCATTTAATGACCTATATAGAGCCTGCGAATTTTAAACCGTTAAAGCTAGTCATCAACAGTGGTAATGGTGCAGCAGGACACGTTATTGATGCGCTGGAAGCATGCTTCAAGAAATTAAATATTCCTGTAACCTTTATTAAAGTACACCATCAGCCTGATGGCTCTTTCCCTAATGGTATCCCTAATCCGCTCTTACCAGAATGTCGAAAAGATACCTCTGATGCGGTTATCGCCCATTCTGCTGATATAGGAATTGCCTTTGATGGTGATTTTGATCGGTGTTTCTTGTTCAACCATCTTGGTGAGTTTATTGAGGGATACTACATTGTTGGTTTATTGGCCGAGGCTTTTCTCCAAAAAGAGCCCGGAGCCAAAATCATTCATGATCCTCGGTTGAGCTGGAATACCATTGATATCGTTAATTCTTGCCAGGGCAAACCGGTGATGTCAAAAACGGGGCATGCTTTTATCAAGGAGCGGATGCGGCAAGAAGATGCCGTTTACGGTGGAGAAATGAGCGCTCATCATTATTTCCGTTCATTCGCGTACTGTGATTCAGGAATGATTCCCTGGCTATTGGTCGCTGAATTGCTTTGTGTAAAAGATAAAAGCTTACGAGATTTGGTGAGTGAAAGGATGCAGGCCTATCCTGCGTCTGGAGAGATCAACTCTACATTAAGCGAACCCGTTAAAGCGATAGAACGTGTTAAAGCAGCATACTTGCCAGAAGCGCTGTCTATTGATGAAACCGATGGTATTAGTTTGGAATTTGAAGACTGGCGTTTCAATCTTCGTTCTTCTAATACAGAACCGGTTGTTCGCCTGAATGTAGAATCCAAAGCAAATAGCGCTTTAATGGTTGAGAAAACTGACGCAATTTTAAATCTGTTACGACAGTGATAGGTTATTTTTAGTTGTATGAATTATTAGTAAATTAAGACCTGCTTTATTTTTATAGTAAAGCAGGTCTTTCATTCAACGTGGCAGGGTTCGTGACAATGCTCCAACCCAGTCTGATGGTTTTATTGTCAATCTTGCGATTTTTTCACACGACAATGAAGAGTATTGAGGTCGATGTGCCGGGGTAGGGTACTGCTCAGTTGTTATCGCAGTTAATTGTGGTAGTTTATCGATAATGCCTTGCTGTTTTGCCATTCCAAAAATGATTTTTGCAAATTCATACCAGCTAACTTCTTTATCACCGCAATAGTGATAAATACCGCACTCCGCATTTTTCTCAATAAGAGAAATAATCGCCTGCGCTAAATCCCCTGCATAAGTTGGGCATCCCTTTTGATCGGCAACGATACTTAATGCGTCACGTTCTTTTGCCAGCCTCAGCATTGTCTTAACGAAATTATTACCGTATTCGCTGAACACCCACGCAGTACGTACGATGATCGCGTCTGGTAATGCTGCGGTTACCGCATGTTCACCAGCTAGCTTGGTTGCACCATACACGCTTAGCGGGTTGGTCTCCGTATTCTCGCTATAAGGTGTTGTTGCATTTCCGTCAAATACGTAGTCGGTCGAAACATGAATCAAACGAATTTTATATTTTGCAGCTACGGTTGCTAGGTTGGCTGGTCCTATCGCGTTGATGCGCTCCGCTAATTCCGGTTCGCTTTCTGCTTTATCCACAGCAGTATATGCAGCAGCGTTGACAATAGCATCAGGTTGATAGCGAGCAACAACAGCGTTGACCTGGTCTGAATTAGTGATATCCAGTTCTGCTGCATCGGTAGCATAAACTTGCCAGTCTTCAGGAAGGCGGTCCTGAAAACAACGACCCAATTGCCCATTTGCGCCTGTTAGTAATATTTTCACTTTGCTAGATCCTTGAGTAATTTACCTAATTTATCTTTCTCGGATAATAGCGGAGTTGATATTGGCCATTCGATGCCAAGCTCAGGATCGTTCCACAACAGGCAGCCTTCATCGCTAGGATCATAATAGTCTGTACATTTGTATTCGAAATCTGCGGTATCAGAAAGCACAACAAAGCCGTGTGCTAAGCCGGGTGGTAACCAGAATTGAGTTTTGTTCTCTTCAGATAGGAGTACGCCATACCATTTACCGTATGTTGGAGAATCTTGGCGAATATCAACTGCAACATCAAAAACTTCACCGCGTACAACGCGAACCAATTTTCCCTGTGGATTTGTTTTCTGAAAATGCAGGCCGCGCAAAACACCTCTGCTTGAGCGGGAATGGTTATCCTGAACAAAATCTAAATCAATATCCAGCATCTCCTGATAACGTTTTTTTTCAAACGTTTCCAGAAAAAAGCCTCGTGCATCACCGAACACCTTTGGCTGAATGATTTTTGCACCGTGAACAGCAGTATCAATGATTTGCATGTTATTTCTCTGTGATGAGTTGGGTTAAATATTGTCCATAAGACGTTTTGATCATCACTTTTGCTTCGTCGGCAACTTGCTGCTTAGATAGCCACCCTTTGCGAAATGCGATCTCTTCCAGACATGCAACTTTAAACCCTTGGCGTTTCTCGATGGTATGAATAAATTGTGACGCTTCAATCAGGCTATCGTGAGTACCCGTATCCAGCCATGCAAAGCCTCTTCCTAGCAGCTCAACATTCAATGTGCCTTGCTCAAGATACATTTGATTCAATGTAGTAATTTCTAACTCACCACGGTGCGATGGTTTTACCTGTTTCGCCATTTCAACGACATTTCTGTCATAGAAGTAGAGTCCGGTGACGGCCCAGTTAGACTTTGGTTTAATCGGTTTTTCTTCTATCGATAACGCTCTGAAATCCTGATCAAATTCGACAACGCCAAACCGCTCGGCGTCGGTGACTTGATAACCGAAGATTGTTGCCCCGTCTTCTTTAGCTGCAACGGCTTCAAGTTTTTTACCAAAGCTCTGGCCGAAATAAATATTATCACCGAGCACCAACGCACAGCGTTCTCCATCGATGAATTCTTCACCGATGATAAAAGCTTGGGCAAGTCCATCAGGACTAGGTTGAATCGCGTAACTAAGCTCAATGCCAAAACGGCTTCCGTCGCCCAAAAGACGTTGAAATGCTGGCATGTCCTCAGGTGTAGTAATAATCAGTATTTCACGGATACCTGCTAGCATGAGAACCGAAATGGGGTAATAAACCATCGGTTTATCATAAATCGGCAGTAACTGCTTAGACACTCCGCGAGTAATTGGGTATAAGCGAGTACCACTTCCCCCCGCGAGCACGATCCCTTTCATCAACTAGTCCACCCTTTATTTCATTAAGAATATCTCTAAATAGTCCCTCTATTATATCACTCTACTCCACCAGAATTGTCTGATGTATCAGAAAAAGTCGCTACCTGAGATCGCTTTGTGGCCGATTGGGTGTAATCTTAGCGTCATGCGTGGTGTTGCGGTATTACCCCCGCTGAGTGAAAACGATCGGCCAGATCAAAACAGTTAGATAAAAACCATCAGATTGAAGAGAGTCAATCCATGACATCATTGAAAGCTATTATCCCTGTAGCAGGTTTAGGGATGAATTTGTTACCGGTGACCAAGGCCATTCCTAAAGAAATGTTGCCACTGGTTGACCGCCCCGTGATTGAGAAAATCGTCAACGAGTGTGTGAGGGCGGGGATTACAGAAATTGTTCTGGTGACGCATGCGTCGAAAAACGCTATCGAAAATCATTTCGATACTTCGTTTGAACTTGAGTCTTTGCTGGAAGAGCGCGCTAAGCGTCAATTATTGGCCGAAGTTCAGGCCATCTGTCCTAAAGGCGTGACGATCATGAACGTCCGCCAGGGGGAAACGCTGGGATTAGGGCATGCTGTCTCCTGTGCTCGTCCAATCGTTGGGGATAATCCGTTTGTGGTAGTACTGCCCGATGTAGTATTGGATGAAAATACGGCCGATCAGACGAAGGAAAATCTGGCGCGGCTGATCTCTCGTTTTGAAGAGACGGGACGCAGTCAGGTGCTGGTAAAACATCGTCCTTATGAAGTGCTGCCAGAGTACTCTGTCGTCGATTGTGAGAAACCGCTGGTGAATCCGGGCGATGCTGCCGCCATTACGTCGATGATTGAAAAACCTGAAGCACCATCTGAAACGGGGTCTGACCTTTCTGCGGTAGGACGCTATGTCTTGACTGCCGATGCTTGGCCTCTGCTGGAGAAAGCGCTTCCTGGTGCATGGGGACGTATTCAGTTAACAGATGTGATTGCCGATATGATTGCGACTCAGCAGGTTGATGCTGTACAGATGTCGGGTAAGAACTTTAACTGCGGTCGTAAATTGGGTTACGCACAGGCGTTTGTGTCTTATGGATTACGTAATCCTGAATTTGGTGCCGAATTTAAAGAAAGTATTAAGGCGCTGCTGAAAAAGTAATATTGAGTGGTAACATGCTGTAAAACCGCAGATTGTTGAATCGTTCTGCGGTTTTTTCTTTTCCCCGCCATACGTTCCGATTGGGCGCGCTTTCGCTATCAAACCAATCACTACCCACTCATGCAAAGCTGAGTTACCATGTTGGCCTGTTTTTAAATTGCTTGCGAGGTCGCAACGCGAGGCGTTGTCGTCGTTGCAGACAGGTTATCCTTCAGACAGGAGTTGTTGTAATGTCCAAACAGCAAATTGGCGTTGTTGGTATGGCGGTGATGGGGCGCAATTTGGCGCTGAACATTGAGAGCCGTGGCTATAGCGTTTCCATTTTTAACCGTTCTTCCGATAAAACCGATGAAGTTATCACGGAAAATCCGGGTAAAAAACTGGTGCCTTCTTACACCGTTGAAGAGTTTGTCGAATCCCTGGAAAAACCGCGCCGTATTCTGCTGATGGTGAAGGCCGGTGAAGCAACCGATAAAACGATTGAATCGCTGAAACCTTATCTGGAGAAGGGCGATATTCTGATCGATGGCGGTAATACTTTCTATAAAGATACCATTCGCCGTAACCGTGAGCTGTCTGCTGAAGGGTTTAACTTCATTGGTACTGGCGTATCCGGTGGGGAAGAAGGCGCGCTGAAAGGACCTTCCATCATGCCGGGTGGTCAGAAAGAAGCCTATGAACTGGTTGCACCTATTTTGGAAAAGATTGCCGCGCGTGCTGACGGCGAAGCTTGTGTAACCTACATTGGCGCTGATGGTGCAGGTCACTATGTCAAGATGGTGCATAACGGCATCGAATACGGTGATATGCAACTTATTGCTGAGGCTTATGCACTGCTCAAGCAGGCATTGAATCTGGACAACGACGAGCTTGCTACGACGTTCTCTGAGTGGAACAAAGGCGAGTTAAGTAGCTACCTGATTGAAATCACAGCCGATATCTTCAAGAAAAAAGATGAAGAAGGTAAATATCTGGTTGATGTGATTCTGGATGAAGCTGCCAACAAAGGTACTGGTAAATGGACCAGCCAAAGCTCTCTGGATCTGGGCGAACCGCTGTCTCTGATCACGGAATCCGTTTTTGCTCGTTACCTTTCTTCACTGAAAGATCAGCGTGTTGCTGCGTCTAAAGTGCTGACTGGCCCGACGGCTCAGCCATTTGGTGGTGATAAAGCCGAGTTTGTTGAGAAAGTGCGCCGCGCGCTGTATCTGGGTAAAATCGTTTCTTATGCTCAGGGTTTCTCGCAGTTGAAAGCGGCATCAGACGAAAACAACTGGGATCTGAACTACGGCGAAATCGCCAAGATTTTCCGCGCTGGTTGCATCATTCGTGCACAGTTCCTGCAGAAAATCACCGATGCGTATGAACAGAAAGCGGACATCGCTAACCTGCTGCTGGCGCCTTACTTCAAGAAAGTGGCGGACGAATACCAGCAAGCGCTGCGTGATGTGGTCTCTTACGCTGTTCAGCAAGGGATCCCGACTCCGACGTTCTCTGCGGCGATCGCCTATTACGACAGCTACCGCTCCGCCGTCCTGCCTGCTAACCTGATCCAGGCTCAGCGCGACTATTTCGGCGCGCATACCTATAAGCGTACAGATAAAGCAGGTGTATTCCATACCGAATGGTTGGAATAATCATTTCTTATGCTTAGATAATACCGTTTGTTAATAAAACGCCAGATTAAGAAATATCTGGCGTTTTTTGTATTTGTGAATCAATGGATTGATATCGTTAAGATATCTATGACTTTTTTTCCAAAATACTGTAAATTTTATTAAAGAAATCTGCTTTTTTACCGAGATCATTGCTGTTTATTACACTGGGATCTTGCTATTTTTAACAGTGTTGCAAAAATTGAGTGGTAGTTTTGTTTTCTGCTGCTGCTTATCAGAGGTGGTTTGACTGCCATCGAACTGTGTTCATTACTGGGAGGATCCCGGTAACGGTTGGTAACGAGGCAAATAGAGATGTGTTTGCTGTTGTGCTGGCTGAAATGAAGGACGGGGTATGGTCTTTTCGACGGTACTCCACCCTGAAGTACTTCATGTTAAAAAGGAAATCGTAATGAAGAAAACGTTAATCGCGCTGGCCGCTGTTCTGGCTATGTCGTCAAACGCGTTTGCTGTTGATGGCGTCTCCAGCGCAACCGCTGCTGGTACCACTACCACCACGACTACCAGCGCAAGTGTTGGTGCTGCTGCTGGTGCTGCTGGTGCCGGTGCTGCTGCTGGTACTACTGCACTGATTGCTGTTGGTGTTGCTGCCGCTGTTGCTGTTGGTGTTGCTGTTGCTGTTTCCAGCAATGACAACAACGATGCTACAAGCACAACGACGGTAACTACCGGTACTCGTAGTTAATTCCGTTTCAATTCTAAGGCCACTTCGGTGGCCTTTCTTTTTCCAGGCTGCGCTGTTCAACGAGAACTGCATTTCATGACAAAAATAAAACGAATGGCAAAGGTACGTTCGCTGATTGCCATACCTCTTTTATCTATTGTGTTGACTGGCTGTTCCCAAAATGTGGAGCAGGTGGGGAAAACGTTCAAACTGGCGTTTTTTGGTCAGGATGATACCCATGTGACGGCCCAACAGGTTGCCAATACACCCTATGCGTCGGCCTATTTGAAAGTGGGAGAGGCACCACAGGCGTTTGTTGTTCTCGCTTTTGCCGAGCAGAATCAGTTGAAATGGATCGGGGCCGATAAAAACATGCTAGCGACCCAACATGGTCGTGTAGTAAAAACGCAGGGCTTCGGCGAAGACATTACCTATGTGGATAACCTGCAACAGGATCCGCTGACATTAGGTCTATTGAAGACATCAACACCAATGACATGGCAAAGCCGGGTTGAATGGTCTCAGGTTTTCCGCGGTGGTTACGATACTCAGTCCGTTTTTCATGCCCGTGGCAAAGAAACGATAAAAATTCTGGATACCTCACGTGAGCTGCTGCGCTTTGATGAGCAAGTTACCGTTCCCGCTTTAAATGAATCTTACATCAATAGCTACTGGCTTGATCCGGCTAACGGAAGTGTGGTCCAAAGCCAGCAGTATATGGGGCCGGATATGGCATTGGTTACATTCACCGTATTAAAACCCTACGTACAACAATAAGGGGCTGCTATGTTGGCACTCAATCGTATCGCTACCTTGTTGCTGCTGGTTTCCGGCGTCGCGACGTCTGCACAACTGACGGTGAAATCGCCTCAAGAGACGATCGCCGTTGTTAAACTGGATGACGGTACGCGTCTTGAAAAATTTTACGAACAGGTTTCCTGGCCACAGAATATCAACTGGCAAACGGCGTTTATTTCTGATTTTGCGACAACGCAGAAGGTTCGTGCCCAGGGAGATGTCTTGCTGCAAAAGCTGGCAGAGCTCGAAACACGTTGGCGTAACTCTGGTGACGGTGATTTGGCCATTTCCGCGTGGCTTCTGAGAAAGACGATTAGCCCGATTAATGTTGCGGGTCGTATCCGTACGAATCTGGATCCTGACCATGTGCGTGTCTATATAGAAAATAATCGCCCTCTGGTAGGGGAATATGCCCTGTATGTGGCGCCCCATAATGACAAGCTGTCGCTTATAGGTCTGGTGAATACCTCCGCCGATGTGGGTGAGCTGGAAACGTCGGGGGCAGTTGCGCTGCGCGCCGGGTGGTCGGTTGAGGATTATCTCTCTGGGCGGCGGCTTTTAGCTGGAGCAGATAACAGTTATGGCTATCTGATTGGAGGAAATGGCCAGTGGCGCAAAGTACCGCTAGCGCTGTGGAACCGTCAGCATAGCGAACCTGCCGCAGGCGAAACGATCTTTATCGGTTTCAATCCTTCTGTTTTACCTCAGGATATGTCATCACTTAACGATCAGCTTGCTGACTACCTTGCTAACCGGATCCCACTCGAATGACCAAAAACAGAAACGTTAAACTAGGCTGTCTGTCGTTGGCGATTGGCAGCATCCTGAGTGCGCAGGCGATGGCGGCTGAAACAGAAAACAGCCGTACTGCGACGAACCCGAATCTGCGTTTTCAGCCTGCTGGCGTATCGCAATATGATTTCGGTGGCACGGGCTTATTGCAGACGCCGACAGCACGCATGGCGGAAGTGGGCGAATTTAGCCTCAATTACCGTGACAATGAAGAGTATCGTCGTTACTCCGTGTCCCTTCAGCTGTTCGACTGGCTGGAAACGACGGTGCGTTATACCGATATCCGTACCCGGCTTTATAGTGGCGATGCGTCTTTCAGCGGTAGTCAAACCTACAAGGACAAAGCCTTCGATCTCAAGGCGCGCTTGTGGCAGGAAAGTTACTGGATGCCTGAGGTATCGCTGGGGTTGCGTGATATTGCCGGTACGGGGCTGTTCGATAGCGAATATCTGGTAGCCAGTAAGCGTATGGGGCCGTTTGATTTCACTCTGGGTATGGGATGGGGAAATATGGCCGAAAGCGGCAATATTAAAAACCCGGCCTGTTCACTGAAAGCCAGCTTCTGTAATCGTACTGAAAGTACAGAGACGGGGCAGTTTGAAGTGGGAAACTTCTTCCATGGCCCGGCGGCACTGTTTGGCGGCGTAGAGTACCAAACGCCTTGGGATCCGTTGCGCCTAAAGCTAGAGTATGACGGTAACGATTACAGTGCGGAACGAACTTCACCCGATGGTCGACCACAGCAGCTTAAACATGATTCTCCTTTCAACATCGGCGCGGTTTACCGCGTGGGCGATATACTGGATACCACGTTGTCGTGGCAACGGGGCAATACCCTGATGTGGGGTTTTACCCTGCGTACCAACTTTAACAGTCTGAAGCCAAACTATTTAGACGACGCACCGCCCGTGTATGCGCCGGTGCAGGATGGTAAAGGAACAAATTGGCAGCTCGTTTCGAAAGAACTGAATGATAAGGCAGGCTTTAAGGACGCCGATATTTACGCGGACCAAAAGCAGGTTACCATTGTTGCCGATCAGACAAAATATCGTGATAGTGAACAGGCTACACAGCGTGCCGCTACAGTATTGGCGAACCATGTACCGGGTAGTATTGATGAATATCACATCGTTCAGCGCAGCCAGCGTTTACCGATTGCCAGCACGGAAGTTGATGCCAAAGCCTTCCATCAGGTTCAGCAGGCTGCCGTTCCGCTTGGTCAACCCGAACCTGAAACACATCGCAAAGAACAGGTATCTGACGTGCGTGGTCAGCAGGTGTTGCTTGCAGAACCCGATCGTCTGACGTATTCATTAGATCCGGCGCTGGTGCAGTCTTTCGGTGGCCCTGAATCCTTCTACATGTATCAGGTTGCTCTGAAAGGTAACGTTGACTACCGACTCAGCGATCACTGGAGCGTGGGGGGAACGGCGACGCTGAACTTGGTAAATAACTATGACAAGTTCAAGTATAAAGCACCGCCAGCGGACGGCGCAGCGCTGCCGCGAGTCAGAACCTGGGTACGTGAATATTCTACTTCTTCCGATCTGTTATTGACCAATCTGCAATTGACTCGTAGGGATAATCCTGCGCAGGACTGGTATACACAGGTCTATGGCGGCTATCTGGAAATGATGTATGCCGGCGTCGGTTCTGAAGTACTGTATCGTCCGTTTGGTAAAAGCTGGGCGCTGGGGCTGGATGTTAACTATGTCAAACAGCGTGACTGGAACGATATCATGAGGATGGCCGATTATGATGTGGTGACAGGCCATCTTACCGCGTACTGGGAGTTGCCGTTTGTCGAAGGTGCAGTGGCGAAAGTAAGTGTGGGTCGTTATCTGGCTGGTGATAAAGGGGTAACCCTCGACCTGTCTCGCCGCTTTGACAGCGGGATTGTTGCCGGGGCCTTTGCAACCAAAACCAACGTCAGCGCTGCTGAATATGGTGAAGGGAGCTTTACCAAAGGCTTCTACGTCTCTATACCGTTTGATCTGTTGTTCACTGAACCGACGGTAAAACGTGGAGCAGTCGGTTGGGTACCACTCACGCGTGACGGTGGCCAAATGCTACAGCGCCGTGGCTCGCTGTATGGACTCACCGATCACTAATCGATCCCCGTTCGTTCAGGGTTAATCAAGCCCGTCATGGCCAAGTGCCACGACGGGCTTTTTTGTGCGCCTTTGCTTTACGGAATAATGTCATTTAATAACAAAATTGAACTATTTCATTTGGTTATTGTTTGTATCTTAATCATGTGGCTTTCAGATAAAGCAATTCGGTGCTGTTATCCGTAACTTATTGGTAATTTAACGACTTAATCGCGGTTATCGCGACAGAACGGGAAATTCTCAAGATGAAGTGTGTCCTGTAGGTAATGATTGAAATAGTTTCGTCATGGAAGGTTCATGTAGCGAAATCTATTATCTCCTGCCGCAATGGCGAAATAAAAACATAGCCATAAATGTTCATGGCAGTGCTGACAGGAGAGTGCAACCCAATGAATTTGCCTATTTCCGCTGTTATCTCGTTAGTGATGAGTTCTGCCTGGTGTCTCCCTCTGCACGCGACCGTGCAGGATAACCCTCTTGGTATCTATCAACTGATTCAGGAGAGGATGGTACTGATGAAAGATGTTGCGGGGTACAAAGCCCGCCAACACCTGCCGGTTGAGGATTTGAAGCAAGAAGAACGTATTTTGAGTAAGGCGCGGGAGCAATCGGCTACCGTTGGTTTATCTCCTCAGAGTACACAGTTGTTTTTTACTTCATTAATGAATGCCAGCAAAGCCATTCAGTATCGCTACATGGCGGACTGGCTTTCGACACCTGAGAGCGACTGGACACCCCTTTCGCTGAACGACACGATCAGGCCCACGTTACTCACGATTGACGACCAACTCCTGATTAGTATTAAACGTTATCTCTCGAATGGCGGGCATTTTGCGCCTCAGCAAGAGGCCACGTTTCTTTCTTCTATTAATGTTGAGCATCTGTCACAGAACGACAAACGCCAGATTTATGCGGCATTGAGTCACATTGAACCAGACGGCAAATAGCTGAGTGGGGGAGAAGACGATGACTTACCAATTATTGAAAGGGAGTGAGCGCGGAAACATCGCTGACGCAGCGTACCGCGAGCGCTGTAATGTTAATGAAAGCGTCAGGGTCATGCTGGTACTACGTTTTACTACGCCAGATGATGAGTATTACACCGAACTGCACGATAGCATCGATCCACAATTTGGCGGCATCAACGCCAACAGGCCGCTATCGCGTGCCAGTTATGCCAAAAAATTTAGTGCAGATGATGCTGATATAGAGCATGTCCGCGCGTTTGCACGACATTATCGGCTATCTATCGAACGTGAACATCCTGCCAGCCGTACCCTCTTCTTAACGGGAACTGCGGGGCAAATGGAACAAGCATTTCGTGTGAGCTTAGCCCACTATGAGCACAAAAACGGAGCTTTTCGCGGGAGATCGGGAGGGATTTATCTGCCTGAATATCTACAGGGCGTAGTTATCGCTGTGCTCGGTTTGGATGAGCGTTTGGCGACGAACTGTTGCCTGCATATGAATACCCCATTCTCTAGTGAAACAAAGCATTCCTCGGGCTATACGCCGCTAGAGTTAGCTGAGCACTATCACTTCCCTGAAAATGATGGCGCAGGGCAGTGCATTGGCATTATTGAACTGGGGGGAGGGTATCGCTTACCGCAGTTGGAGCACTATTTTAAACGCATGGGTGTCAACCCACCGCAGATCGTTGATGTTTACGTGGGAGGTGCCAAAAATACGCCTGCTTCCCCAGACGGCGACAAAGAAGTGAACCCGATTGATATTGAAGTACAGATGGATATCGAAATCGTGGGTACGCTGGCGCCAGCAGCCAAAATTGTGGTGTATTTTGCTCCGAATACTGATGCCGGATTTTTAGAAGCGATCAATACCGCGATTCATGATGAGAAAAATGCACCGTCGGTGATTTCGATTAGCTGGGGCGGCAGCGAGTCGAAATGGACGGCACAATCATTACTGGTGTACAACCAGGCTTTCCAAACCGCCGCGGCACTAGGCATTACTGTATGCGTAGCTTCTGGCGATCGCGGTTCAAAAGACGGTGAACCGCATGGCTTACATGTCGATTTCCCGGCATCCAGCCCTTACGTTTTAGCCTGTGGTGGCACCCGCTTGCAAAAAGCGATGGAGGAAACCACCTGGCATAACAGAGACGGTAGTGCGACAGGTGGCGGAGTCAGCCAATATTTTGCCCTGCCTGGTTGGCAGTTAGGATTGTCTCTGGTTGACAAATATGGCGGCCATCATCCACTACAACACCGTGGCGTACCTGATGTTAGCGGCAATGCCGATCCCGAAACGGGTTATCTGGTTGAGGTCAACGGCCAGGAAGGTGTGGTGGGAGGAACCAGTGCCGTCGCACCGCTGTGGGCGGGATTGTTGGCTCGTATGCTTGCCTTGACCGAGTCGGCATCGCTGTTTTTCCCCCCACTACTATACCGTAATCGTAATAGCTGCAAGGATATCGTGCGGGGAAATAACGGGGCGTTTGTCGCCTCAGAAGGATGGGATGCTTGTACGGGGCTGGGGTCACCAGACGGGATGAAGTTGCTGGGGTTATTGAAGCGACTTGTCCGGCTTAATGGTGCGCGAGACCATGATGGTGGTGAACGATAGCCTGCATTTCAGCGATGACTGGTACAAGGGACGAATCATACTCAGATGAGGGAATTATCGGTGATATTCATCACAGATTGCCCGACCTTGATTTGAGTCTACCGCTGTTAGCGGATATAACCCGATAAGAAGGACGTGATCGGGCTAAGGCCTGAGCGAAACCTGATACGACGCATGTGATTCAGACATGTCCGTATCAGGTTTTTTTTTGCCTGAATTCAGCATGATTGCGTCCAACCCATAACATCAGTGATGCCTTGCTGACATTATCTCGTTAAGGAAAGGAGAAAAACTGTGAAATACCGTCATCTTAAACGTTTCCCTGAGGGGTTTTTATGGGGCGCTGCGACATCGGCTTATCAGGTTGAAGGAGCATGGAATGAAGATGGTAAGGGGCCATCGGTAATTGATGCCAGAACATCCTATCCTGAGGGCACAACGGACTTTAAAGTCGCCAGTGACCATTATCATCGCTACAAGGAAGATGTTGCACTGTTTGCCGACATTGGTTTCAAAACCTACCGTTTTTCTATTGCCTGGAGCCGCATCATTCCCGATGGCAGCGGCGAGGTAAACCCGGCAGGTATTGCGTTTTATCACCGTCTTATCGATGAACTGTTGCATTACGGCATTGAGCCGATCGTCACGATGTACCATTTTGACCTGCCGCAGGCGCTGCAAGAAAAAGGCGGTTGGTACAATCGGGAAACAGTAGAGGCGTTTGAACGCTTTGCCAACATACTGTTTGATGAATATGGTGAAAAGGTAAAGTACTGGCTGACCATCAATGAACAAAACATGATGATTTTGCACGGTTCTGCATTAGGCACGTTGGATCCTACGCTGGAAAATCCGAAGCAGAATCTTTATCAGCAGAACCACAACATGCTGGTGGCTCAGGCAAAAGCGATGAATGCGTTACATGAAAAAGTGCCTGGTGCGAAAATTGGGCCAGCCCCCAACATTGCGTTGATTTATCCGGCTTCAGCGAAGCCTGAAGATGTGATGGCGGCGTTCAACTATAACGCGATCCGCAACTGGCTTTATCTGGATATGGCGGTATACGGACGTTACAACACGGCGGCCTGGCGCTACATGGAAGAAAAGGGCTATACGCCGGAGATTCTGCCCGGCGATATGGACATTCTGGCATCGGCCAAGCCTGATTTCATCGCATTTAACTACTACACCTCGCAAACGGTTGAAGCCAGCAAAGGTGACGGTTCGGATGAGATCGCCCGCGGAGGTGACCAGCACCTGAAATCGGGTGAAGAGGGCGTACATCGTGGCGCAAGCAACCCGTGGTTGCAGAAAAATGCCTTTGGCTGGGAAATTGATCCTATTGGCTTCCGCAATACCTTGCGCGAGCTACACGATCGCTATCATTTACCGCTGATCATTACGGAAAATGGGCTAGGTGCGTTTGATACGCTGGATGAAAACGGTGAGATTCAAGACGATTACCGCATTGATTATCTACAACGCCACATTGAGCAAATTCAGCTTGCGATTACCGATGGTGTGGATGTCTTCGGCTATACGCCATGGTCGGCGCTGGATCTTATTTCTACCCATCAGGGATGTGCGAAACGCTATGGTTTTATTTACGTTAACCGTGACGAATTCGATCTGAAAGATTTGCGGCGCATCCGTAAAAAAAGCGCATACTGGTATGCTGATGTTATTAAAAACAATGGGCTAGATAGCTCAGAAGCGTAAATGATGAAAGAAGACGCCCCGGCAATACGACGTTGAGGCGTTAAACGGCAGGGAAGGCCTGCGTACCTTCTCGTCAGACAGGACGGCTGATGCGATGATCATTGAAAAAATACTGAGCAATAACGCCGTGCTGGTGCTGGCCGATGACCGACGAGAAATTGTGGCGATTGGCAAAGGTGTCGGCTTTGGCAAAAAGATCGGCGATCCTATCGATCCGCAGCGCATTGAAAGTCAGTTCGTGAAGAAAAGTGACGGTATCGCGGACGTGCTGTCACAACTGCTGGCGGATATTCCGCCGGACTGCCTGGCGGTCACGCAGCAGATTATTACTCTGGCGCAGAAAACATTGCGGCTCGATGTGCAGGACACACTATTTCTGGCCTTAAGCGACCATATCAACTTTGCTATCCAACGTCATAAGAAAGGGCAGACGATCAAGAATCTGATGCTGTGGGATATTCGTCAGTTTTATCGCGGTGAATTTGCCGTTGGATTGGAGGCGCTGGAACTGATTCGTGTACGACTGGATATCGATTTACCGGAGGATGAAGCGGGGTTTATTGCTCTCCACCTGGCGAATGCAGCGAATAACAGCGACATGCAGAGCACGATGCAGAGTGCGGGTATCATTAAAGATATTTTAACCATTCTGAAGTACGATCTTCGTGTCACTTTTGATGAACATACTCTCAATTATCAGCGTTTGATTACGCACCTGAAGTTCTTCGCTCTGCGCCTGCTAAATCGGGAAACAGTGAGCCATGGCGATGATTCCATCTATCAGGGAATTACCGAACTGATGCCACGAGCCTATTCCTGTGCGATGAAGGTATATGACTATGTGGAAAAAAATTACGGCTACCAGCTGACTACCGATGAGGTGATGTTTTTGACCATTCACATTAACCGTTTACAACCCTCCCCATCTTAATAACGTGGACGTTCATGATGGGCATGGCTGCGACAATTACGGGAGCTAAACGAAAGCAACGGGTAAGACCACCGCGCGTTAACATTCGTGTTACTCTGTTCAGCCGTTACGGTACCTGTCCGTTATGTAACAAAATAAATTAAAATACTGTTCACTGATGCTGGCACGTTTTCAGCCATAATGTTTTTTCTCGCTATTCTTTAGTGAACCGCATGGGGGTCGTTATGTCAGCCTCGCCGCCGACGTTTTTAACGGTAGATGTACGTCGCTCAGGGCTACGCTTTTCCCAGCGGGTCTATATTCCACGTATTGTCGGTACGATACTGTGCTGTCTCTTCATTTCTTCGGTGTTGATTGTCAAACCCGTGCCGATTTTGATGTGGGGATTTCTCTTTCTTAACGCCTTTGTCTGGCCACACATTGCTTACATGCTTTCTCTACGCTCGCGCGATCCGATGCGGTGCGAGAAACGTAATTTATTGATTGATGTGGTATTTGGTGGCATCTGGATAGGCTTCATGGGGGGGAATCTTCTGCCCAGCGCACTGATTGTCGCGATGGTTGGGATGAACGGTACGGCGGGTGGTGGAATCAAGCTGTTTGTTCAGGGAATCGTATTACAGTGTGTTGCCTGCATGCTGGTTATTGCGCTGTTTGCTGTACCTATTTCGCTGGATACCACGCCGATTCAGCTTTATGCCTGCCTGCCGATGTTGCTGGTCTACCCGATTTCTTTGGGTTATGTCACTTATACCACCGCGCTGAAGCTGGCGGAGCACAAGCGTATGCTGATGGAAGTCAGTATTCATGACGGCATGACCAGCCTCTATAACCGTCACCACTGGGAACGCCTGCTCAAGCATGAATATGAGATTTGCCAGCGCTATAAGCGTACTGCGACGTTAGTCCTGTTCGATATCGACCATTTTAAAGCCTTTAACGATAACTTTGGGCATAACGTCGGCGATCAGGCGATATTGTTGCTGGCGCGTGAGCTGACGTCAGGTTTTCGGGAGACGGATGTGATCGGGCGATTCGGTGGCGATGAATTTGCCGTTATTTTACCGCAGACCAGCGCGGGGGATGCTCTGGATGCCGTAAACCGTATTCGAGAGAGTTTATCACTGAAGTTTCTGAACCAGACGCCGCAGCTGGCGGTTTTTGTGAGTGTAGGCATTGCGGAAATTTCTCCAGATATGGGCCAATATATTGACTGGCTAAAAGCGGCGGATATGGCGCTTTATCGGGCGAAAAATAAAGGTCGCCGTCGAACCGAAGTGGCTTGAATACGCAATCAGCCTTATATTCGGGTGTTGTAATACCATCAGGATTCTGTTTTCTATTCATTAATAGGGGTCAGGATCGTCTGTATCGAAAGAAGGCGTATTTTTTACAGGGCACCGGGTGCCGCAAACAGGGACTGAATCATGACTATGCTACGTACTACATTTGGTGGATTATTTATTCTGCTGATTTGCCTCTTCTCATTTGCCCGTGTGGCTGCGGCGGAAACGCCACGTCCACCCATTGCGACGCTGGTCAAAGCCTATGAAGGTACGGAAGGGGTACAGGTCTGGACGCTACGAATTGGTGAGCCAGCAGATTCTACGGCGCTGGTACAAATTACGGGTATCGACCATGAGTGGAATACCAAAATCCAAAAAATGAACGTTGAGAAGCAAGCCAGTGGCACACGTTATTGGCTACAGGTTGATCATAAAAAGTTCGTGGTGCTGATTATGAACGAGGGATATGGCGAACTCTACTTACCTGGTGAGGCGCAGCCTGTTCGCATTGGTTACAGCAAATCGCTGTCTGGACAGGGTAACCCGGAACACTTTTTGACGGATTATTTACAGCAGTCTTCCACCAGTCAATGAGTGTTGAATGCTGAATACCGAAAGTGACAAATAAGCCCTTATCGCTTTGTTGGCGATAAGGGCTTTTTCTAAAGCCGAGTCAGATGCTTTAGAAGTACATCAAGGGGCGTAAATCTTTAGTGTGGCAATGCTTCTTTTGGATGCAGCCCTAAGTTACCCGGAGACGGTTCGCCTTTCACTTCACCGAGATACAGACCGATCTGAGCGCGGAATGATTCGACCGCAGCACGATCGCTCATGAAGTCGGCAAAGGCCTGCGGACTGGTATTCTTATATTCCCAGATAGGTTTGTAGCCAGCTGGCGGCGCAACGTCAGTACGAACTGACCACATATACCAGACATTGCTCTGGGTCTCTTTATCCAGCAACCAACTCAGATACAGTTTGGCGCTTTCCGGGTGCTGAGCCTGCTTGAAAATAGCCGCACGCTGTGCCCAAGAGACAAACGGATCGTTCTTCGGCAGGACAAAACGGGAGTTGGCGTTTTGATCGGGAGCTAGCGCGCCGTCGGTTGAGAATGTCGCCGCTGATTTACCGCTTTCAACATCGTCTGCGGGAGCCTGTGTGCCACGTACATAAACCGGGTTCTGTTCTTTGAATTTAGCGACATACTCCCAGCCGTATTTATCAACAACCTGTTTAAACCAGAACAGCACGGCATCGTCGTCATTCGGGTAGGTTAAGACAATGCTGCCTTTCAGATCGGGACGCAGATAATCATTGGCTTCTGTTGGCCAGGCATTTTCAGCAATTAGCTTAGTATTCACCACGTTGCTGAATGCATCGACAAACACGCCAGTCCAGGCACCGTCTTTATCTTTAAACGCAGGGTACACTTTATCCCAGCCGATCGGTTTGTAGTTCAGCAACACGCCTTCTTTCTTCCAGCGTGGGTAATCCTGCAGGGTTTGTAGCTGTACCACATCCGGCACTAGCGTCTTGGTTGCCAGTTGGTTATCAATACGTGCATCGTGGAATTTACTGTAGTCCACAATGACGTTGAGCTTCATACCTGGAAAGCGTTTTTCAAACGCCTGTTTGATGCCATCTTGCTGGCCCGGAGTGTCACCGCCGGCGTAGACAGTCACAATGCCACCTTCCCGTAACGCATTTTGATAAAGCTCGTTAATCGGGCGCTTGTCGGCCTCTACTGCCGCATAGCTGGTCGCTGCCGTCGCCATCAGCGCCGTAAATGCGACCACCTGTTTTATGTTAAACATCGATTCCTCCTGAATGAGAGCCGTATCTACCGACACACTATTTACCCTTGATGGTGTTGACCTGGATAAGAATACATAGGCAGATTCATTAAAATGATTATCAAATTATTTAATTTGTTTGATATTCATTATCCTGCTGAGTTAACAGTTAACTTGCCTGTTGTCAGAAGATTTTCGTATGTTATCTGGTTGTGAATAATGTTAAACAGGAAAAAATTGAGATTTTAATTCAAAAAAAATGAATTAAAAATTGATGCAAAAGAAAGCAGAATAACGGGAATTATGACGATATGTAGGCCGCTTAGCGACCTAACACCTAAACTAGCATAGCTTCAAACGCTGGGAGTGCCACCGTCAAACGGATCCATCAGCAGGAACGTACACTCGGCCCGCTGGTGGCTATTTATCATGGGGACCAGGCGTTGGAAGTGTTCGGTCTGGCAATGAATGTCCAGTGCGGCTCTATCCGGCCAGGTTTCGATAAAGGTGAAGTGCCCTGGATCTTTCTGATTGATAAAAAGTGCGTAGGAAATGCACAGCGGTTCCTGCCGCGTTTTCTCTACTAATTCGCGGTACAGCGGCATAACGATCTCAATGCTCTCTGGCTTAATAAAATCCTGAGCGATGACTTGAAGCATAAAACGAGTCTCCCCATATATTAATCCTGCTCAGTAAATAGTTCCGGCTAGCCGCGCTGCTGTTTTTCGCTCTGTTCTGCGCCGTTTCCCTGTCGGTAGGCTAGCGAGACCATCAACGATTGCACCAGACACAGCGTGGCAGACTGTGAACGGAACGCATCAACCTGCGCTTCCTTTACCACAAAGCAGACATCGCTGAGCGTTGCCAGCGGGCTGATCTGGCTGTCGGTAATCACAATTTGGCGCGCTCCGGCTTTTGCTGCCATTTCGCTGACCATCACGGTTTCCTGTGAATAGGGCGAAAAGCTGATGGAGACCACCACATCGCGCGAGTTAACGCGGCTGAGCTGTTCGCGAAACATGCCTCCCAGACCGTTGACCAGAATCGCACTGCTTTCCAGGTGGCTGAGTGCATAGGTGAGGTAAGTCGCGACGCTGAAAGAGCGCCGTAATCCCACGATATAGATCGTGTCTGCCTGCGCCAGCAGATCGACCGCTTTTTGCAGATCCTCTTGCGGAGTGCGTGCAGCCAGTTGTTGCATCGCCTGTGCGTTTGAACGCGCAAACTCATGCAGAATATCTAATGGTGTTTCTGGCACTGCGTCAGCTTCCATCGCTCGAAACAGCCGTGCCCGATCGGTATAGCTGGCCGTTTCCTCCACCAGATTCATACGGAATAGCTGTTTCATTTCGTTGAAACCGCTGAAATCAAAGGCGTTGGCGAAGCGGATCAACGTTGAGGGGGGAACATCCGCGCGTTCGGCGATCACCGCAACGGTATCAAACGCGATGCTGTTGGTATTATCCAGCACATAGTGCGCGACCTGCTGTAACCGCTTGCTGAGCGAATCATAACGCTCGCGGATCTGTTCCTGTAACTCTCTCAGGCTGGTTGCCATGGGCATATCGGGTCATCTCCCAAAGACGTGTAAGACTCACATATCACAATTCTGCCCAGTTCCCGTCCTATCTGTGATGATTGGTGTCTGAAACGGAACAGAAAATTCATTTCTGGATACGGCTGTTTTATCTGTACGACATTTCCAGCGGCAACCCTTTTATCGATAAAGCTATTTTTAGACGCTGCTTGCCTGTCTTTGTGGACAGCTGATTTCAAGTTTACATAAAAATTCGCAGCGGATCACAATAATCAACATTTATTTTATTTTTCCATTAAATGGAATATTCATTTCATATACTGTAATCCGATGTCAGCCGTTTGTCTCCTCAAAACCCACAAAGGTGTAAACATGGAAACCGTATCTAACTTCATTCAGGGGGCGATTGCCTCCAGCAACAGCCAGCGCTATGCGGCGGTGTATAACCCGGCGACGGGCGAGCAAATTCGCCAGGTTGTGATGTCTGACAAGACAGAAGTAGAGCAGGCCATTGCCAGCGCGGCGGCGGCATTCCCTGCGTGGTCGAAGCATTCTCCGCTACGCCGTGCACGCGTCCTGTTTCGCTTCAAGGCGTTGCTGGAAGAACGAATGGATACGCTGGCTCGGCTGATTTCACAGGAGCATGGAAAGGTTTATTCCGATGCTGTGGGGGAAGTGACGCGCGGTCTGGAAGTCGTTGAGTTTGCCTGTGGCATTCCACATCTACAAAAGGGCGAGCACTCGGCGAATGTTGGCACGGGGGTGGATAGCCATTCGCTTATGCAGCCGCTCGGCGTATGCGTCGGAATTACGCCGTTTAACTTCCCGGCGATGGTGCCCATGTGGATGTTCCCGATTGCACTGGCGACGGGCAATACCTTTGTACTTAAGCCGTCGGAGAAAGATCCGTCGCTCTCGCTGCTGTTGGCGCAGCTGTTGAAAGAAGCAGGTCTGCCGGATGGCGTATTTAACGTAGTTCAGGGGGACAAGGAGGCCGTGGATGTGTTGTTGACCGATCCGCGCGTGCAGGCGGTGAGCTTTGTGGGATCGACGCCGGTGGCAGAATACATTTATCAGACTGCGTCGGCGTATGGTAAACGCTGTCAGGCGCTGGGTGGGGCAAAGAACCACTGCATCCTGATGCCGGATGCAGACATGGATATGGCCACCAGCGCGATTATGGGCGCGGCGTTTGGCGCGGCGGGCGAGCGTTGTATGGCGTTGTCGGTGGTGGTCGCGGTGGGGGATGACACGGCAGAAGCACTGCACCAGCGTCTGAGTGCGCAGATAAAAGCGATGCGTGTCGGACCGGGTCTGGTAGACGGGCAGGAAAATGAGATGGGGCCGGTAATCAGTGCGCCGCATCGTGCGAAAATTGCCGACTATATTCAAAGTGGCGTCGATCAGGGCGCGACGCTGCGTATCGATGGCCGCACGCTGTCCGTACAGGGACATCCCCAAGGCTATTTCATCGGGCCGACGTTGTTCGATAACGTCACGCCTGAAATGAAAATCTATCAGGAAGAAATTTTTGGTCCGGTGCTATCCGTCGTGCGTGTGCCGGATTACCAGACGGCGGTAACGTTGATTAACAATCATGAATACGGCAACGGCACGGCTATTTTTACCCGTGATGGCGAAACGGCGCGCCAATTCTGTGAAGAGGTGCAGGCAGGTATGGTCGGCGTGAACGTACCGATCCCAGTGCCGATGGCGTTCCACAGCTTCGGCGGCTGGAAGCGCTCTATTTTTGGGCCACTCAATGTCCACGGCAACGACGGCGTGCGCTTCTACACGCGGATGAAAACCGTCACCAGCCGCTGGCCAGCCAGCGTCCGTCTGGAACACCATACCAGCAGCTTCATCATGCCCACGCTGGAGTGAGGCGCGTAAGTGTTTCGTGCTGCGTTTGTAACGATAACAAGTGCTGAAAATGTGCTGTATCAATAATGTGTAGTTTTAGGGGGAACACGGGGATGAGGTTCCCGCAGGGACGCCTCGCCCCGTGGTATACCCGTGTATCTCGATATTGCAGTAGGGATCAGTCGTTTTAATCCTCCCTTACGTGAAGGAGTAGCTCAATGGATACGTGTCGCATCACCATGGCGCAGGCGCTGGTCAGGTTTCTCAACCAGCAATACATCAGCGTAGACGGTGAGGAATCCCCTTTTGTGCAGGGCGTCATGACCATTTTTGGTCACGGTAATGTGTTGGGCATCGGCCAGGCGCTGGAGCAGGAGGCAAACCGTCTCACCGTGCATCAGGGGTGCAACGAACAGGGAATGGCGCATATCGCCGTCGGGTTTGCCAAACAGCACAAGCGGCGGAAAATCTATGCGGTGACCTCATCTGTGGGGCCGGGGGCGGCGAATATGGTGACCGCTGCGGCCACCGCCACCGCCAACCGTATCCCAGTACTGCTACTGCCCGGCGATCTCTTTGCCTGCCGCCAGCCGGATCCGGTCTTGCAGCAGGTCGAGCAATACCACGATCTATCGATCAGCACCAATGACTGTTTCAAACCGCTTTCCCGCTATTGGGATCGTATTAATCGCCCTGAACAGCTGATGAGTGCGCTGATTAACGCCATGCGCGTATTGACCGATCCGGCGGATACTGGCGCGGTAACGCTGTGCTTACCGCAGGATGTGCAGGCAGAAGTCTGGGATTATCCGGCATCGTTTTTCCGCAAACGCGTCCATCACCTCGAACGTCGTCCGCCGGATGCAGCACGGCTGAGTGAAGCGGCGGCGCTGATTGCGAGAAAACGTCGTCCAATGCTGATTTGCGGCGGCGGCGTGCGTTATTCCGGCGCACATGACGCACTGGCACAATTTGCTGAGCAATTTGCGATTCCGTTTGGCGAAACCCAGGCGGGCAAAGGTGCCATTGTTTCATCGCATCCGCTGAACTGTGGCGGTATTGGCGTTACGGGCGGGTTGGCGGCCAATCGGCTGGCGCAAGAGGCCGATTTGATTATCGGTGTCGGAACGCGTTTAACCGATTTTACTACGGGTTCCAAGTCGCTGTTTCAAAACCCGGATGTCGAGTTTTTACTGCTCAACGTTGCCGAGTTTGATGCGCTAAAACTGGATGCGTTACCGTTGATCGCCGATGCCCGTGTCGGGCTGGAAGCGCTGAGCGAACGGCTGGCGACGGCGTCGTATCGTAGCGGCTGGCAGCAGGCTGTTAAACAGGCTCGTGAGGAGTGGGAGCGTGAACTACAACGGCTCTTTACCGTACAGGATAAAGGGGAACTGGTGCCTGAAGTGGTGGATGGTCTGGAAGACAAACTGGACGAATACCGTCAGACGTTGAATACCCATCTGACGCAAACGCGCGTACTGGGCATACTGAATGATGAGCTGGAGGATAACGCGATTGTGGTGGGGGCGGCGGGCTCGTTGCCGGGCGATCTACAGCGTGTGTGGCAGGTGAAAACGCCGGACAGCTATCATCTGGAATATGGCTACTCCTGCATGGGATACGAGATTGCGGCGTCCATTGGCGCACGTCTTGCTGCACCGCAGCAGCCTGTCTACGCGATGGTTGGCGACGGGTCTTACTTGATGCTCCACACCGAACTGCAAACAGCGGTACAGGAGGGCATTAAAATCACCGTGCTGCTGTTCGATAACGCAGGTTTTGGTTGTATTAACAATCTGCAAATGAGTCAGGGAATGGGGAGTTTCTGCACGGAAAACCGCTATCGTGATGCTGAGTCGGGGCAACTGCGCGGCGCGCTCATTCCGGTGGATTTCGCCAAGAACGCCGAAAGTTACGGCTGCAAAGCGTGGCGGGTGCACGATGAAGCCTCGCTCAGGCAGGCGCTGGTGGAATCTCGCCAGCAAGCAGGGCCGGTGCTGCTCGATATCAAGGTGCTGCCGAAGACCATGACGCACGGCTATGAATCCTGGTGGCGTACTGGCACGGCGCAGGTTGCCGATAACCCAGAGATTGAATCTGCTGCCAATGACGTGAAAGCCGCGCTCTCCCGCGCACGGCAATATTAGGTGAATTTCCCTGCGTTACTGTCTCTTTGTCACATTTTTTATGAAGACTAAGAGACGGTTTCGTGCGCGATAGTGCCGCCATTTTCATGCTACCCCGTAGCACGCGCCCGACAAGGGACGGCTCAAACGCCGCTCGCCCCTTGACCCCTGGCTTTACGGCTAAATTATGCCGCTGACGCTGTGCCTTCGTCGGTATCAGGCTCAACGGACCGCTTGCGACACGTTCCCTACGTGGCGCAAGCTTTCGCCGCGTCCTGCGGCTCATCCTAAGCCTGCTATCTCCTCTGCATAATTTTTTACGCCGTATAAGGGCAAAACCCTTGATGACTCCCGTAGTTGTATTTTTGAGAGGGTTAAATGCAGTAGGATGCAATGAATTGAAATATCCATTTCATTTTCAAACCGTGGTTTCATTTTCCTTCCTGCTGTACGCCTGCACCTGATCGCTCCCCGATAGTCATGTATATCCCCATAAACGTTCTCACGCGATGTGTGATTGGGGTTGCAGAAAACAGCGAAGATGTCATGAAAATGTTAACTGGCGCGCAAAAACATAATTTTCAATTTATACAAAACTGAAATAAATGTTTTATTTTAGCTATCAGGATTTGCGGTAAAAAGTGGGTGATGGCTGGAGAGAATGAGACTAGCCGTTATCCCGTCACTTTCTCAGTCTGGCGTTAAATACCACACAGGTAGCAAGGGAGCATCTATGTTTAACATCGCTTTACTAGGCGCAGGTCGTATTGGTCAGGTCCATGCAGTGAACATCGCGGCACACAAAGAAACCAACCTGTACGCGGTGGTCGATCCCAACCCAGCAAATGCCACGGCGCTGGCCGAACGTTACCACACCAAAGTGCAAACCGTGGATGAGGTCATGAACGATCCGGAGGTACACGCTGTTCTGATTGCCTCTGCGACCGACACGCACGCTGACTTGATTGAACTGGCCGCTAAGCATGGCAAAGCCATTTTCTGTGAAAAGCCAGTACATCTGGATATTGCCCGCGTTCGCGACTGCCTGACCGTTGTGAAACAGCAGAACGTGCCGCTGTTTGTGGGGTTCAATCGCCGCTACGACCCGCAATTCCGCCGCGTCAAAACGCTGGCTGGCGAAGGCAATATCGGCAAACCGGAATCTCTCCTGATTATCTCCCGCGATCCGTCTCCGCCACCTGCCGAGTATGTCCGCGTTTCCGGCGGTATGTTCCGCGATATGACGATCCATGATTTTGATATGGCGCGCTTCATTATGGGCGAAGAGCCCGTGTCGGTTTTTGCACAAGGCAGCAATTTGGTCGATCCAGCGATTGGTGAAGCGGGTGACATTGATACCGCATTCATCGTGCTGAAATTTGCCTCTGGCGCGATGGCAACCATTGTCAACAGCCGCCGTTCTGGCTACGGCTACGATCAGCGCCTTGAATTGCATGGCGCGAAAGGCGTGCTCACCGCAGGCAATATCCGTGAAAACGTCGTCGAGCAGTGGACGGATGACGGCTGTCTGTCCGCAAAACCTGAATATTTCTTCCTGCAACGCTATCACGCGGCCTACGCGGCAGAGTGGCAGCACTTTGTCGATGTGCTGAATGGCCGTACCCAGCCAGAGTGTTCCGGTCTGGACGGGGAGCGGGCGTTAAATCTGGCGGATAAAGCGTTTGAATCCCTGGCTCAAGGCAAGGAGGTCGCCGTGTAACCGTATCGGCACTCCACGTTTTACCTGCTTTCAACCCTACACCCATACCCATAACAGAAGCAGATGAAGAGAAAAGACATATGAAAAAGATCATCAGCGTTACCGCAATCGCCATCGCACTGGGTCTGTCTGGTCTTGCTCAGGCCCAAAATGAACAAATCGTTTTCAGTACGCCGAATCTCGCTATGCCGTTTGAAGTTCACATGCAGCGCACCGCCGTCAAAGCCGCCAAAGAACTGGGCGTGAATTTGCAGGTGCTGGATGGGCAGGGTAGCTCGCCAAAGCAGGCCGCTGATTTGGAGAATGCCATCACGCGTGGTGCGCAGGGTTTCGTAGTGTCGCCGAATGACGTCAACGCGGTTTCCAGCGCGGTGACCGAAATTCAGGATGCCAAGCTGCCAGTGGTGACGCTGGATCGTTCGGTGAAAACGGAAAAAGCCGTGCCGCATTTTGGCGCCAACAACTACAAAGGTGGTCAGGCGATTGCCGACTATGTCAAAACCAAATTTCCGAACGGAGCAGAGATCATTCTGCTGACCGGTCAGCCTGGCTCTTCTTCTAACATCGAACGGACGCAGGGGATTCGCGACAGCCTGAAAGCGGGTGGCAGCAAGTACCACATTGTGGCCGACCAGACGGGGAACTGGATGCGTTCTGAAGGGATGCGCATCGTTGAAAGTGTTTTTCCTTCGTTGCCTAAACGCCCGCAGGTGATCCTCTCCGCGAATGACGATATGGCGTTGGGCGCGATTGAAGCATTACAGGGGCAAGGCCTGAAACCCGGCGACGTGATGGTGACGGGCTTTGATGCCGTACCGGAAGCGCTGGCTCGCGTACGCGACGGCTGGCTGGATGTGACCGCCGATCAGCGTCCAGGCTATGCCGTGACCACGGCGTTAACGCAGTTAACCAATAACATCCGCAGTAAAGCGCCTATCACCGGGGCTGATTACCAACCGACCATGATTACTAAAGATAACCTGAACGATGCTGAGCGTATTGGCGAAGCAGGTAAATAAATCGTTTTCCACGCCACTGTTAACTAATCAAAGGTATTCAGCAGGCCGCGACCGCGCGGCCTCGCGGGAGGAAGGTACGCATGACGGAACCCCTACTGAACATCACCAATCTGGCAAAGAGTTTCTCTGGCGTCTGGGCGCTAAGTAATGCGCAACTGACCGTACAGCCGGGGGAGATTCATGCGCTATTGGGAGAGAACGGCGCGGGTAAATCGACGCTGTTAAAGGCGCTGGCAGGGGCGCAGCCGCAGACCAGCGGCGATATCTGGTTTGGTGGCCAGCAACTGTTACCGCTCGAATCGCCGGTTGAACGTCAAAAGCGGGGGATTATCACCATTTATCAGGAATTTAATCTGCTGCCGAATATGAGCGTCGCGGAAAACATGTTCCTGGGGCGAGAGCCGCAGCGCAATAGCGTGTTCGTTGACGCGCTGGCGGTCAATCGCGAGGCGAAAGCGGTACTCGATTACCTGAAATTGAACATTGCGCCGACGACGCAGGTGGCGCGTTTGAGCGTAGCACAGCAGCAGATGGTGGAGATCGCCAGAGCGCTGACGCTGAACGCCAAGCTGATTGTGATGGATGAGCCATCGGCGGCGCTGAGCGACAGTGAAGTCGACAGCCTGCACCGTGTGGTGCGTGAGCTAAAAGGACGAGGCGTGAGCGTAGTGTATGTGACGCATCGGCTGCATGAAGTCTTCCAGCTATGCGATCGTTTTACCGTGTTTCAGGATGGCCGCTACACCGGTTCTGGGGATGTCGCCAGCACCAACGTGCAGGAGATTATTCGCCTGATGGTGGGGCGTGACGTGGTGTTTAACCGCCGTCCACCTTCTGAAACACATCATCAGGATAAGCCGGTACGTTTGGCGGTGAAGGGGTTAAGCCGAGAAAAACCGCCGCTGGATGCACACGGTATCGCACTGAAAGATATCAGTTTCCAGGTGCACGCGGGTGAAGTGCTCGGGATCGCTGGGCTGGTAGGCGCAGGGCGCACGGAAATCGCGCGTTGTCTATTTGGTGCCGATGCGTTTTCTACCGGTGAGTTTGTGCTGGATGACGCACCTTATCATCCGTCGACTCCGTTGCATGCGCTGTCACAGGGTATTGCGTTGGTACCGGAAGACCGCAAGAAAGAGGGGGCGGTGCTGGGGTTATCTATCAGGGAAAATATCTCGCTCTCTAATCTCTCGTCGCTTATGCGCTGGCGTTGGTTTGTGAACACCCGTAAGGAAGACGATCTGATTGATGCTTACCGTCAGGCGCTGCATATCAAAATGGTGAACAGCGAGCAGGAAGTGCGCAAGCTGTCGGGCGGTAACCAGCAAAAGGTGATTCTTGCCCGCTGTATGGCACTGAACCCCAAGGTATTGATCGTGGATGAGCCCACGCGCGGCATTGATGTCGGCACCAAGTCTGAAGTGCATCAGGTGCTGTTCGATATGGCAAAACGGGGCGTCGCCGTGATTGTGATTTCCTCCGACCTGCCGGAAATCATGGCGATTTCTGACCGCATTATCACGCTCAGCGAAGGGCGGATCAGCGGGGAAATTCATGGCGATGACGCCACAGAAGAAAAACTGATGACGATGATGGCCATTTGCCACGACGCATTACACGCAGCATAACGGAGGTGACGTATGTCCCAGCAGCCGCTTTCTAAGGCCATTACGCCGTCCAATACGCGCGGACGTTTTGACCCAATTGCCTTTTTTGAACGCTTTGGCGTATTTATTTTCATGATTTTGCTGCTGATTTTCTTTCAGTCGCAGAACAGCAATTTTCTGTCCGAACGCAACATCACCAACATCCTTACCGAAGTGTCCATCTACGGCATCATGGCGGTAGGGATGACGTTTGTCATTTTGACTGCCGGAATCGACTTGTCCGTCGGCTCAATTCTGGCGGTATGTGCGATCACTGCGGCATCGGTGATTAAAGGCGACAACTTCACCACCGTCGATCCTGATGCCTGGTACGGCTTGAGCTGGTTGGTTGCATTGGGCGTTTGTCTGGCAATGGGCACTTTCATTGGCTTCCTGCATGGTTTAGGGGTGACCAAACTGCGTCTGCCGCCGTTTATCGTCACGCTGGGCGGGATGACCATCTGGCGCGGATTAACGCTGGTGATGAACGACGGTGCGCCGATAGCGGGCTTTGACCCTGGCTATCGCTGGTGGGGGCGGGGGGAGATTCTCGGTATTTCGGTGCCGATCTGGATCTTCGCGTTGGTCGCCTTGCTGGGCTATCTGGCGCTGCATAAAACCCGTTGGGGGCGCTTTGTCTACGCCATTGGCGGCAACACCGAAGCCGCGCGTCTCGCTGGTGTGAATGTGCAGCGTGTACTGGTCAGCGTCTATGTCGTGATTGGCTGTCTGGCAGGACTGGCGGGTTTTATTCTCAGCGCCCGTCTCGGCAGCGCAGAAGCAGTCGCGGGGATCACCTTCGAACTGCGTGTTATCGCCTCGGTGGTGATCGGCGGCACATCGCTGATGGGCGGCTATGGCCGGATCAGCGGAACGATTATCGGCTCGATCATCATGGGGATCCTGATTAACGGACTGGTATTGATGAACGTATCCGCCTACTACCAGCAGATTATCACGGGGTTGATCATCGTGCTGGCTGTGGCGTTTGACACCTATGCCAAGAGCCGTCGCGGCGCTATCTGATCCGCACCTGTACCGAATCTTTTTTGCACCGAGGTGAATATGAAGGATGTACACATTGGGTTAATCGGCACGGGCTATATCGGACGTGCGCATGCCATCGCCTACGCGCAGGCACCGACGGTCTTCCCGTTAAAAGGGAATCTGGTGAAAGCCATGCTGGCGGAAGTGTCACCGGAGCTGGCGGCTAAACGGGCGCAAGAGTTCGGGTTTAAGCGTTCAACCGGGGATTGGCGTGAACTGGTGGCGGATCCCGACATTGATGTGGTGGATATCTGCGCGCCAAACTTTCTGCATAAGACGATGGCGATGGCGGCTATCCAGCACGGCAAACACGTTTACTCGGAAAAACCGCTGGCGCTGAACGCACGTGACGCCAGAGAAATGGTCGATGCGGCACAGCGGGCGGGCGTGAAAACGCTGGTGGGCTTCAACTACATGAAGAACCCGACCTCACAGCTGGCCAAAGAGATTATTGCCAGCGGCGAAATTGGTGAGGTGGTGCATTTTTACGGTACGCACAATGAGGATTATCTGGCCGATCCTAACAAACCTGCGGACTGGCACTGTTTCAAAGAAATGGCAGGTCTGGGGGCGTTGGGGGATCTGGCGGCGCACATCGTTAACATGGCTCAGTATCTGGTGGGTGATATCACCAGCGTCTGCGGCGATCTACAAACGGTTATTGCGCAGCGTCCGATGGCATCGGGCAGCGGTGAACTTGTGCAGGTGGAGAATGAAGATCAGGCGCATGCCATGGTGCGGTTTGCTAGCGGCGCGCGTGGCGTGATTGAAACTTCACGTATCGCCTGCGGCCGCAAAATGGGCTTGACCTACGTGGTGACCGGCACCAAAGGCACGCTGAGTTTCACGCAGGAGCGCATGGCGGAACTGAAGCTGTATCGGCATGACGAACCGGAGAATCGGCAGGGGTTCAAAACGCTGCTGACCGGGCCGCAGCATCCTGATTACGCGGCATTCTGTGCCAGCGCCGGGCACGGTATTGGGTTTAACGATCAGAAAACGGTGGAAGTACGCGATCTGATCGACGGTATTGCGGCTGACGTACCTATGTGGCCGGATTTCGAAGAGGGCTGGAAGGTATCGCGAGTTCTGGATGCGATAGTGCAGTCACACGAAACGGCACGTTGGGTCAACGTGGACGAGGTGGGCTAATTAAGGCTTTTTTTACGCGACTTTTTTACAGGGTTTGCCGCTATGAGTAAGGAAAAGACGTTTGATGTGATTTGCATGGGGCGCGTTGCTGTCGATCTGTACGGGCAGCAAATCGGCGCGCGTCTGGAAGATATGGGCAGTTTTGCCAAGTATCTTGGCGGTTCGTCTGGAAACGTGGCTTATGGTACGGCGCGACAGGGGCTACGTTCTTCGATGCTGGCGCGGGTGGGCGATGAGCATATGGGGCGCTTCCTGCGTGAAGAGCTAAATCAGGTCGGCTGCGACACCAGCCATTTGATTACTGATAAGGAACGCCTGACGGCGCTGGTGCTGTTGGGTATCAAAGATCGCGATACCTTTCCGCTGATTTTTTACCGTGATAACTGCGCCGATATGGCGATTTCACCAGAGGATTTCACCGAAGATTACATTGCGTCGTCACGCTGTCTGGCGATTACCGGCACGCATCTCTCTCACCCTAACACGCGTGCAGCGGTGTTAACTGCGCTGCAATATGCTCGGCGAAACGGGGTGAAGACGGCGCTGGATATTGATTACCGTCCAGTGCTGTGGGGGCTGACGTCGCTGGGCGATGGCGAAACCCGCTTTGTTGAAGCACAGGCCGTCACGGTGCAATTGCAGCAGGTGCTGTCGCTGTTCGACGTGATTGTCGGTACCGAAGAGGAATTCCACATTGCTGGCGGCAGCACGGATACCTTACAGGCGCTGCGCACGGTACGGCAGCACACGCAGGCGGAGCTGGTGTGCAAACGAGGGGCGTTGGGGTGTTCGGTATTTAGCGACGCCATTCCCGACCACCTGGATAAAGGCATCACGATCAAAGGAGTGCGTGTAGATGTTCTCAACGTACTGGGGGCGGGTGATGCGTTTATGTCCGGTCTGCTGCGTGGATATCTCAATGGTGAAGGTTGGGAGAAAGCCTGTGCTTACGCCAATGCCTGTGGTGCGCTGGTGGTATCACGCCATGGTTGTGCGCCAGCCATGCCAAGCAAGATCGAACTGGATAACTATTTAGCACGGGCGGCAAGTGTTCCACGTCCCGATCTGGACGAAGAGCTTAACCATCTACACCGTGTGACAACACGCCGTAAACAGTGGGATGAATTGTGCGTGATTGCGTTCGATCACCGCAGCCAACTGGAAGATATGGCGCTGAACTGCGGCACGGAAATCAGTCGTATTCCGGCGCTGAAGAAGCTGATTCTGCGTGCCAGCTATGATGCGGCGCAGCTGGCGGGGCTGGAGGGCAAAGCTGGCCTGCTGTGTGACGGCACGTTTGGGCAGGATGCGCTGAATGATATCACTGGGAAAGGCTGGTGGATTGGTCGGCCGATTGAGCTACCGGGATCGCGCCCGTTAGTCATGGAACGTGGCAACATCGGTTCACAGTTAGTGAGCTGGCCGCTTGAACACGTGGTGAAATGTCTGGTGTTCTTCCACCCGGAAGATGCCCATGCGCTGCGGCGCGAGCAGGAAATGAAGGTGATGGAGGTCTATCAGGCCTGTCGTCAATCCGGCCATGAGCTACTGCTCGAAGTCATTCTTCCCGCAGGGATGGCGCACAGTGATGCGCTTTATCTGCGCGCCATTCAGCGCTTCTACAACCTTGGCGTACGGCCAGACTGGTGGAAACTGCCACCGCTGTCCGCCGACGGCTGGGCGCAGCTTACGCCGCTGCTGGCACAGCGCGATCCTTACTGTCGTGGCGTGGTCATTCTTGGGTTGGATGCACCGCTGGAAACACTGCAACAAGGCTTTAGCGCCGCAGTGGGCTTCCCGATTGTGAAAGGATTTGCCGTCGGGCGCACCCTGTTTGCCCAGCCTGCGCAAAAGTGGCTACGTAATGAAATCGATGACGTCGAATTGATTGAGCAAGTTAAACATAACTACCTGCAACTGATCGCCGTCTGGCGGCAGCGTGGTTAACCCATTTCTATGTGTTTGAATAAGGGACATAACATGACCGTTCAACTTGGTATTAATCCACTCACCTGGACAAATGACGATCTGCCTTCTCTGGGGGCGGACACACCGCTGGAAACCTGTCTGAGTGAAGGGCGACAGGCAGGCTTCGTCGGTTTTGAGTTAGGTAATAAATTCCCACGTCAGGCCAGCGTGCTGGGGCCAATTTTGCAAGCGCACGATCTGCGCTTAGTTTCTGGCTGGTATTCTGGCGAACTGCTCACCCGTTCAGTAGAAGAAGAGATTGAAGCGGTGCAGGGGCATCTGGCGTTATTGCGTGACCTCGGTGCGACGGTACTGGTGTTTGCCGAAGTCACGGGCGCGATTCACGGCGACCAGCAGAAACCGGTTCATCTGCGTCCGCGTTTCCCCGAAGAACGCTGGCCGGAATACGGTAAAAAGCTGACCGAATTTGCGCGCTATACGCAAAGTCAGGGCGTGCAGATTGCCTATCATCACCATATGGGCACAGTGATTGAAAGCGCACAGGACGTGGATAATTTGATGGAACATACCGGGCCGGAAGTCGGGTTACTGTTGGATACCGGACACTTAACGTTTGCGGGTGCCGATCCGGTGGCAGTAGCAAAGCGCTGGATTAATCGTATTAATCACGTTCACTGCAAAGATATCCGCCCAGATGTGCTGAAAGACGTAAAAAACCGTAAGACCAGCTTTTTGGACGCGGTGCTAAGTGGCGTCTTTACCGTACCGGGCGATGGCTGCGTTGATTATCCGGCGGTGTTCAGCATTCTGAAAGCCAATAGCTACAGCGGATGGCTGGTTGTCGAAGCGGAACAGGATCCGGCTGTTGCGCATCCGCTAACCTATGCAACGCTGGGCTACAATAACTTGCAACGTTTCGCCCAGCAGGCGGAATTGATCTGATTTGTGGTGGTATTAGGAGGCAAAAAGATGTCCCGACTCTTATCACGTCATTGTGCCCCTGACGAACATGGACGCACGCAGCACATCACGCCGGAAACGGCGGGCTGGCGGTATGTGGGGTTCGATGTGTACCAACTGGCTGCGGAGCAGGTGCTATCGCTGCCTGCCAGCGAGAATGAGCGTTGTCTTGTACTGGTGAGCGGCAAAGCAACGGTCGTCACGCCGGGTAAGCGCTTCGAGCAGATTGGTGACAGAATGAGCCCGTTCGAGCGTAGAAAGCCCTATGCGCTTTATGTCACATCAGGAGAGACGATTACGGTGACGGCACACACGGCGCTGGAGCTGGCAGTTTGCGCCGCACCGGGGTTCGGCACGTATCCGACTCGGCTGATCGCGCCACAGGATATTGACGCAGAACAGCGTGGATCTGGCAATAACCAGCGCTACGTGCATAACATTTTACCGGAGGATAAAGCCGCGGATAGCCTGTTGGTGGTCGAAGTTTACACCGACGAGGGCTGTACCAGCTCTTATCCTAGCCACAAGCATGACGTCGATAATCCGCCGCAGGAAACCTATCTGGAAGAAACCTACTATCATCGTTTAAATCCAGAGCAGGGTTTCTGTGTGCAACGTGTCTATACCGATGACCGTTCATTAGATGAATGTATGGCGGTATACGATAGGGATGTGGTGCAGGTGCCGCGTGGCTACCATCCGGTTGCCACCATTGCAGGTTATGATAGCTACTATCTGAATGTGATGGCTGGCCCTACGCGTCAATGGCGTTTCACGTGGGAAGCGGATCACCAGTGGATCAATAGCCCCGAATATGCGGATAAGCACAGGTCGGGAAAAGCGTAGGAATATACTGATAAGCGGGCTTAAGCATGGTCAGCGGCTTATGGATAACCTGTAAGCTGCTGCTATATCCGTCAGGCACGATGAACCCGCTTAAACTCCATGAGTTCCTGAATAACCTGAAGCTGGATGAAAGGATACTGGAGTCATTCTAGGACTTAACAACGCCTTGCTATGTAGCATGGATAAAGTGCTTAACGAGTTTATTTTTTTGCCTTGACGACTGCATCCCAATTGTTAATTGCCCATGAGCATTCATGGCAGCCCAATTGGCTTCCTTTTTCAAAGAAGGTTTTTGCTTTTGCGATATTTTTTTCAACGCCGCTGCCATTAAGATAGCTGGTACCCAACGCTTGATATCCACCGTAATAGCCTGATTCACCAGCACGTTCAAAAAGTTCAAGAGCTTTTTTGAACTCTTTTTTCTCTTTGTAAATATAACCAAGATTTACCATCGCAGTGGTTTGATGAACATCTTTGTTGCCAATCGATGTTTCATATCTCTCAATCGCTTTAGGGTAATTTTTATCTTGTGAGTAAATCACGGCGAGCATCCAATTAGCGTCTGGGTTCCCATTGTCTGCCTGTTTGATTAGCCCCGTGAATTCATTCGCATTTTTTGGCATAGCGACTGAAAAATTGGACAAAAAATCATTGGCATGGTGATAAACAATATCAGGAGTATGCATGCTATTTTCCCCTGTAGCGCAGGAGGGTATCGAAAATGTGAGCATAACAATCACGCAGAGATATTTATGCATAGATACCGCCAGATAATTCAGTTTCTGAGGCGTTAATACCGATAAGCTCTGCTTGCGGGTAATTATCTGTGGTGAATATAACATCGGTCATTTCGGTGGTTAGGCCATTATTCCATGTTACTTGACTGGTTAAGACATGTATATTTCGATTGTCATCAACAAAACCATTCTTGTGGTAGTTCAGGCTAATAGATGCAACTTCTGTTTCTCTTATGGATAGAAATTCGTGGGCTTCAGTTATACCGTTTTGGTTATCATCGATCCATCGTGCAAGTGAGTTCCAAATGCTATCTTCGGCATTAATAACGCCATCTTGATTGCTATCGTGTTCTGCTAGTGCTGCGAATCCATGGCTGGCTTTTGAGCCATTGAGTAATTCGGTGTTGTTACCAAATAATTCGTTGCCATTATTTATGATTGTGTCGCTATTTTTATCCCAGACTAAAAATGCATTCTTATCACTAATCCACCCTGTGCTCTCTTTGATGCCATCATTGTTATGGTCGAATGTGATAGATCCTTCCTCTTTTAAGGTCATGATTCCATCACCCGTTAAGTCAATCACTAATGGTGTTTCGGTATTCTCTTGATCAGAGATAATGTGATCCTGGCTTTCTATTATCTTATCGATGGCTCTTTCGTTTATTTTATAAAGAGGTTCTCCTTACCTTTGAAAGCTGGAGTTCCGCCACGATTGTTGTCAGGGGGAACTACCTGAATCAGGCATCTCGGTTCACCGAAATATTACCGAGTTTACCTTCTTTCAAATAACCAATGTGGCTGGCCATCAGTTCGGCTTCCTGCTCGCTGTGCGTGACTAAAAGCGCGGTTTGTCCAGCGTCGCGCAGAATGTCGCGCACTTCCTGCCCCAGCCGTTTTCGGCTGTCAGGGTCGAGACTGGATAGCGGTTCGTCGAGTAGCAGTACGGCAGGTTGTGGAGCTAACGCTCGTGCGAGCGCGATACGTTGCTGTTGTCCGCCGGACATCTCATGTGGGTAGCGCTGTGCCAGCCCGGTGAGATCGACCAATTCAAGCATGGCGCGGACGCGTGATTGTTGACGTTCTTTCGGCTGTTTTCGCAGGCCAAAGGCAATGTTCTGCGCGGCGGTCAGATGGGGAAACAGCGCGTAGTCCTGAAACACCATCCCGACGTTGCGTTGTTCCGGCGGCAGATGCACATCTGGGCCCGCCACGCAGTGTCCGCCGACGTGAATGGTTCCCTGAGTCACGTGTTCGAAACCGGCAATTGCTCGCAATGCCGTGGTTTTTCCGCATCCTGATGCACCCAGCAGACAGGCCAGTTCACCGGCAGCAACCTGCATGGAAAAACCGTTCAGCACATGGTGAAAATTATGCTTGTGCCCGTAGGCAACGTGGACATTATTCAGAACGAGTGTAGCCTCAGACACCTTGACTCTTCCTTATGATTTTCATTCTTTCTCAACCGACGTTTTTAACTGACTGCGTGCCAGCAGCACAACGGGGAGCGTACCCGCCATCACAATCAGTAGGGCGGCAATTGCGCCTTCTTCATAGGTGCCTCTGGCCGCTTCGGCATAGAGGACGGTTGCCAGCGTCTCGAAATTGACCGGGCGCAGCAGCAGAGTGGCGGGAAGTTCTTTCATCGCGTCAGCAAACACCAGCAGCGCGCTGGTCACCAGCGCTGGCCGTAGCAGAGGGAGATGCACGCGGAAAAAGGTCACCAGTTCGCTTTCACCCAGCAGACGCGACGCCTGTTCCATGACGGGAGGAATGCGCGTCAGTCCGGCATCAAGCGCGCCAATCCCAATCGCCATAAAGCGAATAGCGCAGCAGATCACCAGCAGAATCCCGGCGGAAAGCAGGGGCAATCCCTTGTAGCCTAGCAAGTCGGCGAGGAAATTATCCGTCGCCATACCGGGCGTCAGCAGGCCAATCGCCAACACCGTACCGGGCACGGCATAGCCCAACGAGGCGATTCGCAGTATCGTGCGGCGGCGCTCTGGTGAGTGGTCGGTGATAGCCGAATGACGGGCATACCACGCAATAATCAGGCTTACGACGGTAACGACCAGCGTGACACCAACGGCAAGCAGAAGCGAATTCTGTAACGACTGTATCAGGCCTGCGGAGATCGTCACGCTATCGCCCAGCCGTTTAGCGCTTTCCCATGCCAGAAAGAGGGCTGGAGCGATGAAACCGAGCAGGATCGGTAAAGTGGTCGCGCAGGTTGCCAGCCAGGCGCGCCCCCCTCTTAACGGCGTGGGCATGATGCCACGCATCTGCCGGCTGGTGCCGTAGCGCTGGTTTTTTCGGCCATAATATTCCAGTGTTAGCAGCAGGATGACCACCGTCAGCATCGTGCAGGCAATCTGTGCCGCAGCAGGCAAATCGGAGCGGGTGACCCAGGTGGTGTATACCGTCACGGTCAGCGTATTCACCCCAAGAAATTCGGATGCGCCAATATCATTCAGCGTTTCCAGCAAGGCCAGACTGGTGCCGACGGCCAGCGCAGGGCGCGCCATCGGTAGGGCAACGTGCAGAAAGGTGCCTGTCGCGCTCAAGCCCAGCGTGCGAGCGGCTTCCAACAGGTGTGCGGGTTGACTGATAAACATGGCTCGCATGGTCAGATAAACGTATGGATAGAGCACCAGTCCGAGCAGCAGAATGGCACCCGTCATAGATCGCAGATCCGGCAGGCGGAACTGACGTGGGCTGTCATAGCCAAGAATACTGCGGATCGCTTCCTGAATCGGCCCAATCGGATGCAGCAGATCGAGCCAGGCAAACGCCACAATGTAAGTTGGCATCGCCAGTGGTAACAGCAGCGCCCAGCTAACGAACTGTCTGCCGGGGAAATCAAATGCGGTCACCAGCCAGGCGCAGCCTGCACCAATCACCATCACTAATGTGCCGACGCCGACCAGCAAAATTAGCGTGTTTAACGCGGCATCGGGTAGCACGTAGCGCGTCAGGTGATCCCAATGGCCAACGCCTGCGCCTGCCGCTAGCCAAAGTAGGGAAATTAGCGGAGCCAGTACCCCAAGCGCAATGACGACGGCTGCGATGCTGAGCGGAGAAAAAAAGAGGCGCGGCCGCCCAAGGGCGCCGCGCAGGGTTGACGAACCGGTCTTATTGATCGAATCCAACTTTATCTACCAACTGACTAGCTTGTTTACGGAATTTAACGATGTCAGTCAGCGGAATGGTATCCACATTCACTTCACCAATCGCGTTGCCGATGGTGGAATCCAGCGTGACGCCTTTGCGTACTGGATATTCATAGTTAGCCTGTGCATAGAGCTGTTGAGCCGGCGCGGAAACCAGATATTCCATCAGCTTCACGGCCTGATCTTTATGCGGAGCATGGCGTGCAACGGCTGCACCGGTGATATTGACGTGCGTGCCGCCGTTTTCAAAGGTAGGTTGAACCACTTTGATGGCATCGCCCCATTTACGGGCATCGGTGCCTTCTTTGGCATTCTTCATGTGGCCGACATAATAAGAGTTCGCCAGACCTACATCACAGATACCGCCGAGGATATCGCGTGCGACGTCGCGGTCACCGCCAGTGGCTTTACGTGCCAGATTATCTTTCACACCGCGCAGCCAGGTTTCGGTTTTAGCTTCGCCATGGTGTGCGATCATCGCCGCTACCAACGCGGTGTTGTAAGGGTGTTGACCTGCACGGATACACACTTTGCCTTTCCATTTCGGGTCGGCCAGATTTTCGTAAGTAATACCGGTCAGCGGCAGTGATTTTTCCGCATAGAGCACGCGAGAACGCATCGACAGGCCAAACCACTGGTTGTCTTTATCACGCAGCGCTGCGGGGATGACGTCAGTTAGCGTGCTGGACTGAATGGGTTGTGTGACGCCAGCTTCTACCAGATCGATCAGATTACCGGCATCAACGGTCATCAGCAGGTCAGCCGGTGAGTTTTGGCCTTCCGCTTTCACGCGTTCCAGCATGCCGTCTTTGATGAACACGGTGTTCACTTTGACGGATGTCTCTTTAGTGAAAGAATCAAGCAGCGGCTGAATCAGACCTGGCTCACGAGTGGTGTAGAGAGTCAGAGAATCCTCTGCGGCGGCAGGCAATGCGTAGGCTACCATCAGCGATGAGGCTAGCGTGAGCAGGCGCGCTTTTTTGCGCAGAACAGACAGCGTTTTTGACATGTTATTATCTTCTCCAGAGTGAATGTGATGCGTAAATTAATAAAATAAGGAGACATTTTCGGCAGGTGACTAAAACAATATATGATAATCACTCTTGTTTGCAATCTCATTATGCTTCCGTTCACGGTACAACGTCCGTATTGTGAGCAGAAGCATGTTGGCGTGTTACGATCTTACTTATTGTCGCGTGGAATGAATCAGTGGTAGGCAGGGAGCCAGTCTCCGTGGGCAGCGATCAGTTCATCACACAGATGGTGGATATCGTCAATCGACAGTTCTGCCGAGGTATGCGGATCGAGCAGCGCTGCGTGATAAATGGCATCGCGCTTTTTCGTGACCGCCGCTTCTATCGTTAGTAGCTGAGTATTGATGTTAGTCCGGTTCAGCGCCGCCAGCTGTTCTGGTAAATCACCGACGTAGCAGGGTGTTATTCCCTGACCGTCGACCAGACAAGGAACCTCGACGCAGGCGTTTGCAGGCAAATTGGTAATCAGCCCAGTGTTCAGCACGTTACCACCGATTTTATAAGGACGATTTGTCTCCATCGCTTCCAGAATATAAGACGCATATTCATGTGTACGCTGGTGCCCAAGATTGACATCGTGGGTTAATGCCTGTTTTTGTTCCTGCCATTTTGCGATCTGCTCAATACACCGGCGTGGATACTCATCCAGAGGAATGTTGAAGTGCTCAATCAATTCAGGGTACTGGCGCTTGATCCAATAGGGCATATATTCGGCGTTATGCTCTGACGATTCGGTAACGTAATAACCGAAAGTTTTCATGATTTCATGACGTACCATATCGTCGTGTTTGCCCGTGAGATCATTCACGCGGCGTTTGATTTCAGGATAGAGATCGACGCCGTGACGCCGAATATCCAGTAGCCACGCCATGTGGTTGATTCCGGCAATGTGGAACTGTACGTCATCTGTCGGCATATCGACGCTTTTCAGCAATGTTTCGGCACAAACCTGCACGCTATGACATAGCCCGACCGTTTTTATACCCGTGTAACGCAGCATTGCACCCGTCAGTGATGCCATCGGATTGGTGTAATTCAGCAGCCAGGCATCTGGGCAGACATCTTCCATGTCGCGGCCGAAAGCAAACATAACCGGGATGGTGCGCAGCGCACGGAAAATTCCACCGATACCCAATGTATCCGCAATGGTTTGCTGTAAGCCAAATTTTTTGGCGATGGTAAAGTCCGTAATGGTACAGGGATCGTAGCCGCCGACCTGAATGGCGTTAATCACGTAGTTGGCGTTTTTCAGCGCGGCGCGACGTTGTTCTTCACCCAGATACGGGGTAATAGTCGCTCTGCCCTGATTCACATTACGATTGATATTGACCAGCATGGCATAGGATTCGTTCAAGCGATCGCGGTCGATGTCATACAGCGCGATATCCACTTCCTGTAATGCTGGGGTTGACAGAATATCGCCCAGCACATTCTTGGCAAATACAGTACTGCCCGCGCCCATAAAAGTGACTTTTATCATCATTTTCTCCGGTCTTGCGTTAGGGAATGTGAGGGAA
Organism: Pectobacterium zantedeschiae; assembly: GCF_004137795.1. Taxonomy (GTDB): domain Bacteria; phylum Pseudomonadota; class Gammaproteobacteria; order Enterobacterales; family Enterobacteriaceae; genus Pectobacterium; species Pectobacterium zantedeschiae. The sequence continues at coordinate 1,965,888 of NZ_NWTM01000001.1, read as the reverse complement.
AATTAGCCGTGGGAAGTGCGTTCGTATAGGTAATAATGTGACTTTTATATGGCCAAAAATGACGCAAAATAAAAAGTGTGAGCCATGTCGTAAACCATTTTCCGCTGAGCATTTACCACCGAAATCTCGTGTTATGGTGTTTATCTACTCCAATCTGTTGCAGTGTGTTTACTGATGTATAAGAGTTTTACGTTAACCCAGACATCTAATATTGGGCTGAATGTGTACCAATACGGGGAAGAGCGTTGCGCGAAGAAGCACAGTTATGGTCCGGCGGTTAGGCAGCATTATCTATTTCATTATGTGATAACAGGGAAGGGCGTTCTGCATACCGAATTCGGTGCGTTTCCCGTACTGGCGGGGGAGGGATTTCTGATTTATCCGCATGATATTACGACGTACTGCGCTGACGATCGGGAGCCGTGGCACTACATGTGGATTGAGATAGACGGATTACAGGCTGCGAGGCTTTTTGATGAATGTCACCTGAGTCGCGCATTCCCCATTTACCGCCCGAGGACGTATCGCAAGGACGCAGAAGCGGGCCGCCGATTGCAGGCGTTGGTAGAGCATAATCAGGAGCAATGGGCAACGGTACTCGGCCTAAGCTATCTCTTTTTCGCGGCGTTGATTGAGCACGCGCAGACGGACATTACCCACAAGGAGGATGACAAGACGCAGCACCTCAAGCGGGCGGTGAAATATATCGAGAGCCGTTATCACAATACACTGACCATTGAACAACTGGCACAGTATTGCAATCTGAATCGCAGCTACCTGAGCCGTCTGTTTAAGCATGAATACGGCATGAGTCCTAAAACGTATTTATTACATTTCCGAATGAAGATTGCCGCCAGTCTGCTGGATAGCGGTACGTTGGCGATTAAGGTGGTGGCTGTCTCTGTGGGCTATGAGAACCAGATGCACTTTTCTAAAGCCTTTCGACAGGTTTACGGCATGTCGCCTTTAGCCTGGCGTCATCGTTCCGCAGGAAACGGCTGAGGTATACCGCTGTTTTGCAGGATGCTACGGCATCTGGCTTGCGGCCAGCCTGCTGATATGAATAGTCAGCCAGGTGAGCTCTTCTTTCGGTAGCGCCATTTGGTATTTTTCCTGCACATAATCCCTGATGGCCCAGGAAATGGCCATTGCCTCAGGGTAGTGTTTCAGCAGTTCTTGATAGAAATTGTCCGTGTGTTCTTGCGCAATTTTTCGCGCGATCACGCGCTCGGAGAAATAGCGCAGATGGGTGATAAAACGGAGATAATCGACGGAGTTGACATCGATGTTCTTGTTTAATTTGTAGCGGACAATCTCTGCCAGTCGATTAACTAACAGAACCTGCTGATGTGCATCGGCGATTTCGGCGCTACCGGCGGCATTAATAAGGTGAAAGGCAATATTGACGGCTTCATCATCAGGTAGTGTGACGTTAAAACGTGCCGATACGCAGTCTTTTGCCTGTACCCCGATGGTGTACTCTTTCTGGTAATAGCGTTTCACTTCCCAACTGAGCTTATTGATGAAGTGGTTGCCCGTTTTACTGCGTTCAACCGCAAAATAGAGATGTTCCGCCAGCGTAAAAAACAGCACCGAATTAAGCTTTTCTGCATACTGGCTTTGCGCCAGCGTGACGATCTCATGCGTAACGTCAAAAAAAGCCGCAGGAATGGTGTCGGTCAAGGAAAGAAAGTGCCGTGACTTTAGATTCTCCAGCGGAATGAAAACCTGCTCAACATGCGTCACATCAATCAGGGAACCGGGTCTGGCACCAAATCCAATACCTTTGCCCAACAGGATCATCTCCTGCTGTTCATGATCGACTAACAGCATGCTGTTGTTTAAGGCTTTTTTCACTTTAATCACGCTGGTTTCCTCATCACGATAGCTTTCTGGTCACGATGACTTTTTGATCACGACGACACCTTGCCATGACACACCTGGCCTGCGGCTGAGCCTGTCCGTCAGGTGAGATCGCTGCCGTTGGTGGCGATGACCTTTTGATACCAGTAGAACGAATCTTTTCTCAGACGCGCCAGCGAGCCGTTACCTTCGTCATCCTGATCGACGTAGATGAAGCCATAGCGTTTCGACATCTGTGAGGTGCCAGCGCTGATAATATCAATGGCTCCCCAACTGGTGAACCCCATCAACTCAACGCCTTCTCCAATCGCTTCACGCATTTGCTCGAAATGTGAACGGAAGTAGTCAACACGATAAGGATCGTGGATTTTGCCGTTCTCGACAACGTCTTTCGCACCCAGGCCATTTTCGACAATAAACAGTGGTTTCTGGTAGCGATCGTAAAGTTCCAGTAGGGATATTTTCAGCCCGATGGGGTCAATCTGCCATCCCCAGTCTGACGCTGGCAGGTACGGGTTTTTTACCCCAAGAACGGTATTCCCCGGTATTCTCTCGGCGTCTGGCTGCGTGGATTCGGTCAGCGACATGTAGTAGCTGAACGACACAAAATCCACGGTGTGCTGCTTGAGAATAGCCAGATCGTCGGGCTGCATGGTGATGTGAATACCGCGCCGTTCAAGATCGCGTTTGATGAGCGGTGGATAATGGCCGAATACTTGCACATCGGCATAGAAATAGTTTTCGAGGTTCTTTTTCAGCGCAGCCTCAACATCTTCTGGACGGCAGGAGTGCGGATAGGTCGTCAGTTTGGTCAGCATACAACCGACCTGACTGCCGGGGATCTTTTCGTGGCAGTCGCGAGTGACGAGAGCTGAGGCGACAAACTGATGATGCAGCCCCTGATAAATATCTTGTTGAGCTTGCCCCGGCGCGCTTTTTTCTTCACGGATTCCCGCCGTGGTAAACGGATGGCGGTGGATACTGTCGATCTCGTTAAAGGTTAGCCAGTAGCGGACGAGATCCTTATAACGATCGAAGCAGACATTGCTGAAGCGCACAAAAGCATCCAGCACATTGCGGTGCACCCAGCCGTTGTATTTTTCACTCAGCGCCAACGGCATTTCATAATGTGAAAGCGTCACCAGCGGCTCGATACCATGGTTGCGCATCTCGCGGAACAGATCGCCGTAAAACTGTAAACCGGCCTCATTTGGCGTGCTGTCTTCTCCTGTCGGGAAGATGCGCGACCAGGCGATGGAAACGCGCAGCACTTTGAAGCCCATTTCGGCAAACAGCGTCAGATCGCCTTGGTAGCGGTGGTAGAAATCGATACCGCGCCGTTTGGGGTAGAACGCGTCATTTTTTCCGTTGAACGCATCGGCCACATTGTCGTCCGTCAGCGCCATGTGAGCATGGTAATTCTTTAGATCGAGATTCGGCTTCCAGGTAATGGCGTCGGCGACTGACGGCCCTTTGCCATCCTTATTCCATGCGCCTTCGGCTTGATTCGCGGCAATGGCGCCGCCCCATAAAAAGTGTTCCGGGAATGCGATGTTTTTATCCATTACACAGACTCCTTTAAGGTCATGATGATGGTGTGGGGATGGCTAATGGCGTCAGTGGCTTCCGGTATCACGCGAAAGCGCTCGCTGTTGGTGATAACCATCATGACGACGGGATCGTAACCCGCAGCGATGAGGCCATCGAGGTCAAATTCAATGAGGATATCGCCGGTATTAACCTGCTGTCCGGCTGTAACTTTCGGCTGAAAGCCTTGGCCGTTGAGTTTGATGGTATCGATACCGATATGGAAAATCAGTTCGGCACCGTTGTCGGTGAGCATGCTGACGGCATGGCCAGTTTCAAACACATTTTCAATGATGCCGCTTGCCGGGGCGTACAGCACGCCCTTCTCGGGGATGATAGCGATGCCGTCACCCATAATACGTTTGGAGAAGATTTCGTCACTCACGCTTTCCAGCGGAATCATTCTTCCTTCAATTGGGCTGGTGAACTGACACTCGGTAACTGCGTGATGAGTTTCTTCTTCTACCGCAGCTGTGGGTTTTTCTTCCTGCCAGAGGAACAGCGCGCAGATAAAGGCGATGGCAAAAGAGAGCGCGGCCCCGGCGATGGCATAGACGATGTTCCAGCTATTTTCCGGCGAGACGAACATAGAGATGCTGGCCAGACCGGGGCCAACTAACGCAAAGGCTTCAATTGCCATCCACCCGATAAATGCACCGCCGACGAGGCTACCAGCCAGCACGCTGTAGAGTGCCTTTTTATTTAGCAGCGTAATCCCGTATAGCGCGGGTTCGGTGATACCGAATAGGGCGGAAATACCTGCTGAAAGCGCCGTCGATTTTAACGTTTTATCTTTGCTCTTGAGTGCAATTGCCATACAGGCACCGGATTCGGCAATGTTGTGTGCGAGCGAAGCGGGCAGATAAAGCATTTCCTTACCAAACTGGCTCATGGATGCAACGGCATAGGGCAGCATTGGTTTATGCATCCCTGACGCCACCATGAATGGCAGTGCGGCAGCGAGCAGTGCTGTCGCCACAAAACCCAGTTTGCTATAAAGCCAGAGGATCACGCTAGCCAGACCTGCACCGAGCTCATAGCCGAGTGGCCCCAGGACTAGGAGCGTGACGGGAACGGTCACCAACAGCGAGAGCATGGGCGACAGGAAAATACGCAGTGCGCTCGGTGAGTAGCGATTGAAGATTTTTTCGGTTTGCGCGTAAAAAATCACACACAAAATCGCTGGGAAAACCTGTGACGCGTAAGCGACGTTCTTCAGGTCGAGAGAGAGAAATTCTGCGCCTTCCGCCAGCTGTTTAGACATGGCGGGCAGCACCATGACGGAGACGGCAGAAACGGCGACCAACACATTCACTTTCAGCTTCATTGCGGTGGTGATACCCACCAGAATCGGCAGAAAATAGAGCGGGGCGGAACCGATGTTATCCAACACTTTGTAGGTTGAACTGTCTTTGGTGAGCCAGCCGAGTAGGTCCAGCAGTAATAACAGCGATTTGAGCACGCCGCCACCGGCAATAGCAGGCACCAGCGGCTGAAAAACGCTGATGATAAAATCGATAACCAAAGCCGTAGGGTTGGTTTTTGCTGGCTCGGTGCGAACGGTTTCTTTACGACCAGCAGCGAGATGTTGTACCGCGTCGTACACCTGCATGACTTCGCTGCCGATGATTACCTGACACTGTACGTTAACCCGAACGCCCAGTACGCCGGGTACCTTTTCCAGCTCGTTCTGGTTCACCCGGCTGTTGTCGTAAAGACTCAGCCGCAACCGCGTAGAGCAGTGTTCAATGTGTTCAATGTTGTCAATTCCGCCGACTAACGTGATGATTTTTTCAGCGGTGGTGGCATAGGTTGTCGCGTTATTATCTGCTGTTGTGTGGCCCATACGACGATTCCCCTGATCCAGAAACGAAAAAAGACCTGAAGCTCTTCCCATCGCGTTGAGTGGGAGAGCTTCAGGTCTTGCCTAGAAAACTAGTTACACGCCTGTGTTGCTGTTGTAAGTCCCCTCACATGGGAAAGTCAAACAGATCGCGCAGCTCTGATAGGTAAGTGTGATGGCAATAGCAGAATGAAAGGTTCAGCACTGACAGTGCTGATGGATCTCAGACATGTTGCAAAAAATGGAACGCTACCTGGCTGATGCTGTAGGGTACAAAGGGCGCTTGTTCAGTCAAAAGACATCCAGCGCCTGCTGTTTTAAATGAGTATGGCTGTACTCGTGCTATATCTTAAATAATGCGAGTGCATGAAAGCCTGCGTATATTCAACCTGAATTATCAGGCTTTATGCGGAGTTACCAGCCGCAAACGTTAGTTTCTTCATCTGCATCGTAACCACGCACGATATTAACCAGTTCTTTTACCGCATCAGAAGAAACCGTCTGATCTTCCAGTTCTGCAAGTGCGGAGAAATATTTATCAACGGATACGCCATTATTATTATTGGTTACCACGAGTAAAAAACCTTTATTACTATCGCTGGTTAAAACCAGATTGTTTATTAACTCATCAACCGCGCTGGCAGCAAAGTCAGGTACATAGAAAGCCATCGGTTTAAGATAAACTTTTTCTGTTTTTTCATTATTGTTGCGATTCAATAGTGCTAATGAGTACCCTTTATTTTCATCTGTCATTATGTTTACCTCAACCTTCTATCAGAATTTTTGGATCGACATAAAAATCTACGTTGAATAGCGTATCATCAGATAATGCTTCAATTCTGTGCCATTTCTCTGGAGGGAATACGCCAAATTGCCCTGCTTCAATGGTCAGCGTTTCGACGGGCTCAGGACTCGTCCCATCGGCATAGCCATAATAACGAATTGTCCCTTGCATCACGCACAATCGTGGGTAAACACCTTGTCGTGTTCCTGCATCCAAATGGCGCTGCCAAATGGACGCCGGTGCTGTCTCTTTTGTCCAAAACGGTGTTGTACGGGTGTGAACATAATTTGCGGGTATAACAATTCGTTCCATGTTTAAGCCTCATGCTTTATCCAACCACATTTCGGGTCGGGAAGGAAAAAACTATATGGTGCATATCATATACCTCTTTTGGTGCTTGTGAATTATTTTTTGCTGGTTAATTTTTTACGATACCGAAATACCTCGTAAAAAGTGTACTACCGATACTTAATTGTGGTTATTGTTAAGTGGAAATAAAAAGAGTAACAATAGGGAAATATAACGCCACTTTATGTTGGAGTCTGAATTAAAATGAAAAAGAATATAAAACTCAGTTCTTTTTATTATGGCTTTCCTGTTTTTCTTGTTACGACAACGGATAATAGTAACGGGAATATCAATATTTCCTCTATATCATCGTCGATTTCTCTTGGTGATAAAATTATTATCGGCGTTAGTAAAGGAAGTAAGACGTACAGTAATTTATTATCCGGTTCTGATGTTGTCATCAATATTCCTGATTACAAACTTTGGGAGAAGGTTGAGGAACTTGGTAAGTTGACCGGAAGTGATACGCTATCTGAAGGCCAAATAAAATGGGGCGTTCAAATATGCCACGATAAGTTCGACAAAGTCGGCCTCCATACTGAAGCTTCTACAGATATTACGCCGCCTCGGGTGATTGAATGTCCGATCCAGGCAGAATGTAAGACCGTTAGCACGACAGATAAAGGCCGCTTTATTCTTGTCGAACTGGATATTCTTAATGTCTGGGTGGACAGCGATCTATTAGGATCAAATGATGTCATCGACTCGTCAAAATGGAAGCCTCTGATATACAACTTCCGTGAATACGATACCACGGGTGACGCATTAGGCTTTAATTTCAAATACGGTCATTAATATGATAATAAAGGCTGCTGTGTTCCCAGCAGCATTTCTCTCATTTTATACTGGAATCTGAAAAATAATTAACGCTCACGGTGTGATGATAAATATCCCAGTAAACACAGTTCGACCTGTTATGATTGCATAGCAAAACACTTCTCCGCACCGTTGTCGCACTTTTTGAGTTTTCCGTTCCTTAATCGGCTAATACCATTAGCAACTTGTTTACGGACGATCTCTCGTTTCTCATAGGCTTCCGCCAGGCTCACTAACTCGTAGCTGCCAAACGATATTAACCACATTTATCGTGTAGGGCTTGCCCTGTGGTTTTACTCGTTTGATTTGTATGTCTGTAAGTGCCTGCTCATAAGTCAAAAGGCGTATAAAAAACGATACACATCACTGTCTATATTCTTCATGGAGTTAGGGAGAACTTGTCGGACTGATACGGATGGTTAACTTTATATTATTTTTGAAAATAAAGGATTTTTTAGACGTTCCCGGATGAGTATGGAAGATGTTTTGCAGAGAAGATATCGGGAGTAAAATAGGTGCTGGCAACCGGGGCTTTTATCGCCGCGTATAGCGTGGTAGGTGGTGTGTGTGCCTACCGCGTGGATGAACGCACTCTGTGGTGTGCTATATCATCCTGCTGCGCCGGCAACCGGGTTTGCTGCTGTGCTTGGTTATTGGTTTTTCGGCGAAGCGTTGACGTTAAGAAAAATACTGGCGTGTGCGGTGATTGTCGCCAGCACACATGATGATGGGTTAAGCGAATCAGGAGAGCTATCGATGTCTGACTATCCGACTATTGCGCTGATTGGGCCTGGTGCGATTGGTACGACTATCGCTGCGGCACTGCATGAAGTTGGCCGTACGCCGCTACTTTGCGGGCGAACCGCACATCCGAGGTTACTTTTGCGTCACGATGGGGGCGAAATTGTTGTGCCAGGTCCGGTATTAAACGATCCGACGGCGATCGACCATCCTTTCAATCTGGTTTTTGTCGCGGTGAAAACTACGCAAAACGTTGACAGCGCAGGGTGGCTGAGCGCGCTGTGCGATGAAAATACGGTGGTATGTGCTCTGCAAAACGGCGTTGAGCAGAAAGCCCAGCTTGAGCCCTGGGTCAATGGAGCAACGGTGTTACCTTCGGTGGTGTGGTTCCCGGCTCAGCGTGAGCCCGATGCTTCAGTCTGGCTGCGCGCCAAACCGCGTTTGACGCTGCCGGATGTTCCTCAGGCGAAACTGGTGATTGATTCGCTGAGCGGTACGAGCTGTGCGGTTGAGCTGTCTGCGGATTTTTTATCCGTTGCATGGCGCAAACTGCTGCAAAATGCGGTTGCAGGCCTGATGGTTCTAACGAATCGCCGCGCCGGAATGTTTTCCCGTGAGGATATTAAAGCGCTGGCTCTGACGTATCTGCACGAGTGTCTTGCTGTCGCCCGTGCTGAGGGAGTGGTGTTGGACGATGGGGTTATGCAGGAGATCGTGGATGATTTTCAGCGTGCGCCCGCCGATTTAGGTACGTCGATTCTCGCCGACCGTCAAGCTAACCGCCCGATGGAGTGGGATATTCGCAACGGCGTGATACAGCGCTACGGCCACGCTCACGGTATTCCCGTTCCCATCAGTGATGTGCTGGTTCCCCTGCTGGCGGCTGGCAGTGAAGGACCGGGTTAACGCGTACCGAGAATACTTTCACGTGAAGATACTGAATGACTAAAAAGCAAAAATCCCGCTTAAGTTTCCTTAAGCGGGATTTTCTAAATTTGGCTCCTCTGACTGGGATCGCCTTTGCCAGTAACTGGCTAATAAGTAAGCTAAACTAGAGTTTCCTTCCTGTCAAGACCACCAGAATGACCACCAATAGAAGCTGGTTACATAAAACTGATTTGAGCGACCTATCTGCATATGGTGATCCGCACAGTGGCACCAATGAAGAATAGTTGCTCTTGCTTCTGTTAGTGGAAATTTTCCCAAAGAGTATGACAGTCTGATCTTACCCGAAGCAGACGTTACTAACATTAGCCTGTTTTAATCGACCGAGGTCGATCACAACACCTCGTGGTCGAACTATAAACTACTCATTCGTTTACCATTATTTAGCGAGTTTTATGTCGGCAACCGACTTCAGGCGTTTTCTGAGCAACGAAATAACCGACTATCCATTTTTGTGCATAGTCATGTTGGTTATTAAAAATTATCACCCAGATCGGGCTGTTTTTCCATTGACGAAAAAGCGGGTTTTGACAGTTACGGGACGTGATCTCACTTAGGATGTTTGAGGCGATAATGGAGGCAGTATTATGTTATATGCGCCGATATGTCGGAAACAGCGCTTGTCGGCTTTTTATATTCTTGTCAATGTTATGTTCGAACGTTATGGTATATGGAACGTGTAATGTGGCAGCCCAAAATCACATTAGATTTTGGGCTGCCACATTACTACAAATCAGCTTTTAAGGGCCTTTGTGGTTGCAACCCCGCCTGCTGATACGCCACCGGCAACGATGCCTCCTCCTGTTGCAACCACGCAAGTTCCTCCTGCCATACCAGCTCCGCCTGCTGCGATAGAGCCGCCACCAAGTGCAGCAAGAGATGCACTTGATAAAGCAGCCCCTTCAAGGCTAGCTATTGCGGTACCTCCTGCAGTGGCTCCTAGCGCGCCAGTTGCGCCTATGGAAGCGGCTATAGCCGGTGCAGCTACACCCGCTGTGGCAATACCTGCTATTACACCAATTGCTATCGAGGTCTTAGGATTCTCATCAATAAAGTCAGCTACAGCATCGACGCCATCGCTAACAGCATCAGTGATAGAATCATATGCGTCCTCAAAAAACCATTTCACATCTAACCAGCTCATTTTTTATCCTAATTTTTAGATTAATTTGACCGCTCATGATTTTAGTTGGTAAGTCGATACATTGCGCAGGACGAGTCCTGACGGCAAGTTGCAAAAACGATGTATGTAAATACCGTTTATAAATATAAGTCTTTTTTGACCAAAAATGAATATTAAATTCATTGCAATGCCCAAGTTACTGGTTAAATAAAGCGTTTAGCATAAATAGTTTTTATTTTTGCACTAAGGTAAATCGCTAAAATAAAAATTCGGGATTTGAGATAATTCAAGATTAATGATCTTCTCCTAGATCTCTGATTTATCCTGGCACCGATATTGGGAGGAGATCAAAAACCAGATATCTCAAAAAGTGCATGGAACTAAAACTGGTGTGCTTACAGTTGGAAGGCAGTTAACCTCAATTGAAAGATTTCATTACATCCCATATATCGATGTAGAGGGCTTTCCTCTCAAAGCGCTAAAGGATAACTATCATGGCTCTTAAACCAGATCCTAAACCAATTGCTAAATCGACAGGAAAACCTGATAAACGTCGGCGTGATAATAAGGATACTTCCGGTAATACTTCGGAGCTAAAACCTAGTAAATCCACAGGGAAGTAAAAAGATTAGGGTATAAATAATTAAAGGTATAAATAATTTCTTTATACCCTCATTACGATAATAGGTTATAGAATACTTTTCTGTAGCCAGATCTGCGCGCCTTCTATGTCATACGCCTTTGCTCCATATCCTTTCGCAAGCAGGGACTCCGGCAGATAATCGTCATATTTATCCAGATATTTTTCTGGAACATCTGCAGCGAGTTCTGATTCTGAAGGCAAGCCCGACAATAGCATTTCTTTTAGCGCGTGTTGGACAGTGGGTACACTTGCGTCATCTATTTCTATAACACCTGCAAATGAACTGGCTTTAAAGCTGCTACGCATGAGTAAGGCCGTTATTGTATTAACGACTTTATCCCCCATCCAGGGGAGAACATAACTACGCTGGCCGTCAGAAATAAAATGGGAGTTTTGCAGATTGAAACGCTTAAAGCTGTCACAGCCTTCTGCAAAGAGGCTTCTGGCGGTGGCATCGGCATAATCGACGCTCTTACTTCCTATCGCGATGCGATAATCATTCTCCCTGTATATGGTGAGCATCTCTTGGCGAACAACATCATGAACAGACATACCCCCACCACTAAACTGTGGCGGCTGGCCGCCTTTGGTCGCCTCGACATAGATAACTTTTTTTTCCACCTCGATCTCTGTTACTTTCCAGCGGCGTCCACCGAAGATTATGTGCTGGTCAGGCAGAAGGGGAGAGTCCACTGGTACTGTGCCAAGGGTTCGGCTTCCTGTGACAATGCGGAACTCTTCCGGAGTATTGAACACGGCGTAAAACGTATAATGGTTAGTCAGTTTCTCTCCCTCAGCCCCGATAACCATTTCACCGCTAGCAAGTTGTGTCAGCAGACCGTATCCCCCCATATGCCGAAGCAGAGTTTTGAAATCAGTTAAGTCGATGTTCCGGAAGGGGCCAGTCTGGCACAGTTGTGACCAAAGTTGATCGGCTCGAACCCCGCCCCATTGCGCTGTGATCGCAAGGATTTGGTGCAGCAACGTGGAGTAATGCATCTGGCAGGCATCAGCCGGTTCGAACCATCGATTAGTGATCATCAATCTAATCATCGCCATCGACTGAACCAGTTGTAGCCGCAAGCGGTCTACCATGTCGCTGGTTGCGGTAAGTTCTTGCTCAGAGATAAGCATTCTCAGAACCGATGGCGAATCTCGCCGTCCTGACCGGCCCATACGCTGACGTAGGCTGGAGACGGAATGTGGAGGAGTAACCTGTATAACCGACTGCACCTTACCGATATCAATACCCAGCTCAAGCGTCATGGTACAGACTGCTGTTGTAGGCAAATTACCCTGCTGTAGGCGGGCTTCGAGCGTCTCGCGTAATTCCCTAGACAGGGAGCCGTGATGGGGAAAGAATTCATTGGGAACAACATTTTCCTCACACATGTCGCTCAGCGTCGCCGCAATGCTTTCAGTGCGCTTTCGACTGTTTGCAAAAACTAAATGGGAGTCTCCACGGCAGAGTCTGAAAATGTCAGCGCAGACGTGTTTTTCTGCTGAGCTTTGTGGCTCTTCTCCTTTTTCGGTCACCTGTATCAGATAGCCTTTAACCTGCACTTGCAGTGTGGCTGTGCTATTGCTGTCTGTCACAATTTCGCAGGGCAATCGCTGATCCGGACGCAACAGTTCAGGCACTTTATCCAGTTCTCCTAACGTAGCGCTCAACGCAACGCGGGGAACCGGATTCGCATGACGGCCCAGTACATGATCAATTCTGTTGAGAAGGGAGAGCAACTGCATGCCGCGCTCAGTACCAATAAAGGCATGAAACTCATCAATAACAATGTAGGCTACTGGCGAAAAAGCCTGTTTAATCCAACCCGATGAATTTATGAGTAAAGACTCAAGTGATTCTGGCGTGATAAGAAGGATGCCTGCTGGGCCAGTCCGTATTTTCTTCTTTTTGCTTTGCGGTACATCACCGTGCCATGGTGTCACCGGCATATCCAGCGCTTCGCCAAGGCTCTCAAGACGTCGATGCTGGTCGTTAATCAGCGCCTTAAGCGGGCTGATATAGATAATACCAAATCCACTTGTGATATCTGCAATCGCTGAACAGGCAGGCAGAAAGAAAGCCTCTGTTTTACCCGCTGCCGTACCTGCACTGATTAGCACGTCTTGGTCACGGGCTAAAACTACCGGGATAGCGCTCTCTTGCAGGGGCCTTAATGCAGACCAGCCCTGCTTATAAACCCACTTACGGACGCGGGGATCGAGACTATCGTATGCGCTGCTCATAATTTGAAGTTTGCCAGGCCGTTATCATCCTCTTCTTCCTGCGCAATGGTCTCATCCATGTCGCTGGGCCTGTCATCTTCAATCGCCACACCCGAGATTAGCGTCTGCCAGCTTATCGTACTGTTTTGTTCCAGCACGGCCAGCATATCCAGGAAACCTTTGATGGTGTTTCGGGGGGTACGGAAGTAAGCATCTCCGATGGTTTTACTGCAGTGGTGCAGAAAACCGGTAAGTGCATCATCTGATACCAGATACTTTTCTGGCTCTCCGCCTGCATAAACATGGCGAAGATTTTTCAGTAAAATATACAATTCCTCTGGGGTGAGGCTGGCAAGATGTAGCGTAGGTGACGAGTAGTCAATCACTCCTGCTTTCTGAGCGAACCGATTTTCCGCCAGACGCGATTGCAACGCCTCATAGCTGTAGAGCCCTTTACGCGGATCAAACAGGAACTCGGGCGTGCCTCCAAGAACAAAACCAATATTCTCGGCAGAACCCTGCAGACAGTCATTCAGGATCCGCAGGATCTGTTCATAGTTTGCAGTCCTCGCCTGAGTGTTGTTCAGCTTATAAAGGTTTACCATCTCGTCGAGGCTGACCAGTAACCCTGCATAGCCTGCCTGACGAACAAACAGGCTTACCAGCTTCAATGAATCGTAAAACGAGGCGTCGGAAATAATAGTCCGGACGTCGAGATCGTTTCGGGCATCGGTTTTTGTGGTGTATTCGCCCCGCAGCCAGCGAATGGCATTGGATTTTAACGTCTCGTTATCCTGTTCATGTCCGTGCCAGAATGCATCGATGACTTTAGCAAAGTCATATCCCCCCACCATGTCGGACAGAGCAGCCAGGCGTTGGTGAATAACCGACGAGACTGTAGTGCCATCCGCATCAGCCTCCTTCCTTGCCTCCGTGACGAACCGCTCCACAACACTGAGTAACGCATTACCATCAGGTTTGTTGCGGGTGGACATGTTCTTCATAAGCTCTGAGTAGAGATTGCGCGCCTGACCTCCCGATGAGTGAATGCGCCTGTCGGGGGAAAGATCGGCACTGACTGTTACCAGCTTTTTTTCCAGCGCAATAGAACGTACAACGCTCAGAAAGAACGTTTTGCCTGATCCGTATTCACCGATGATAAGTCTGAAGCTCGCGCCGCCGTCCGCGATCCGCTCAATATCCTGATGGAGAGCCGTTATCTCATTCATCCGGCCCACCTGGATGTGCTGAATGCCTATTCTTGGCGTTACACCAGACTTCAGTGATTGGATAATAGCATCCCGTTCTTTAACTCTTATGCGTGTCACAGACATTAACTATCCCTCTAATTCTTTGGCAATTTCCAGGTCTACCCAGATATCATCATCGTCATCATCCAGCACTGGTGCATCAACCACTGCATAGGACCAGTCATTAATAACCTCAAGAGCACCGCTGAGCATCAAATTAAAATTCTCGCATAGTTCCGACACCTCTTTCCGGGGCCACTGTTCCTTTTCCAAAAGCCTGTGGTAAAGCTGGCTATGTGCATTATCAAGGCCACTATCATGCGCCCCGGCTGCGGGAGTGCTCTCGCGCAATTCCGGTTCGTCCTCGGTGAAAATTGCGCTAAGTAATTTACGGACATCGTCTGTGGCTGACTCATGGTGAGCCAGCACGCTGGCGTCCAGCGTGAACTCAGCGGCCCCAAGACTCGCTGATGCAGACGACAGCGGGGTAACCTCTGCCGTAGAATGCTGATGGATGTTGCCGGAGATAGTGGAAGGATCCAGTCCTAGGCCTGAATAAATTTTTTCTAGCTGTTTGATTTCGGCAGGCTCAATTCTGCCATCTGAGCAGGCTACTCCCACGATAACCTTACCTACTGCTGATTTTTCCATCGCACTCAACAGCGCTATTCTATTTTTCATGCCTGCCATGTTGGCTGGGGTATGAAGTTGCCACGTCAAATACGCATGTAAGGAGCGTTTTTCATCTTCGCTAAAGCCAGAATTATGGTCGATAGCATTTTCCAGCACTTTCCGCTCGGCCTGATCAAGGCTATTGTCGGTTAAGGCCACCATTGACCCCAGCCTTAGTGTCATCACCGCTGAAATAAACGCCGGAGATGGCGGTAAGCGCGCTCCCTCACCAGCGGCAAATAAAATCAGTGCGCCGTCAGCTTCTGCTTTCACATGGTGGTAAAGCGGATCAGGTGCCAGGCAGTAGCCCATTTTCAGTGCAAAGGCCTGCATCAGGTCGGCCTCTTTTTTATTGATTTTCGCCGGGCAAGTGGCTCCCATATGTGCCCAGAAGTCAGCAACGGTGGTTAACCCCTTGTGACTCGCTATCACTTCATCAGCCCAGCGTTTGAATGTATTTAAAACTTTTCCTGCGCTTTCATTGATGATTTCCATAGGCAGCAACATGATTGCCGCAGTATCATTCTCTGACGTACCTTTCCTGCCAAGATAGCGGCTGTAAGCATCCAGTTCATCTGTACAGATCTCTGCAAGCGTCATGATTTTCTGGACTGGTCCCTTCAATGCACTAGGGTCAGGCAAGTCTGGAACAGGAAGGCGAACGCCGCGCAAGCTGGGACTTGCAGGGTTGTAATCCAGACGCAGTCGCGTTTTATTCGGTTTGACAACCATACCCTCACCGTACTTGAGGGTATAGCGCCGTTTGAAAAGCGCAGCGAATTCTTTCGCACAGCGGCGGGCGGGAGTTCGTAACGCATACTCCGTGTGATTTGTTACCCACGTCAGCGCCAGATCGGCTGACACAGGAACTCCAGCATCCACAGCCTTTGCCAGCGCTAGCTTAAACAGCATACCATTGCTGAAACTCGAATCACGGCCAAGATCGGCAACCAGATCAACATCTGGGCGCAGAATAGACATTGCTTCCAGTAACTGGGACGAGTAATTCCGGAAAGAGCGGTTCTCAATGAATACCGATCTTAACCGGCAGATTTCATTAAATAGAGTACGGAACTCTGCGTCAGGTGTATTACCATCTCGGCAATCAACAAGTGCCTTTCTTTCCAGCCCATACAGATAGATAAATACGTAACCTACAGGGCATGACGCGTCGGACCTATCACTGGCAAGCCAGTTTAGATACGCGCCGCGCGCATCAGCTGAAAGCGAGGAATAGCTGGGCCAGTATCCCAATGAACTATCTTCATAAAGATAAGGTTTGTTGCGAATATTGAGCGTGTCGTCAATTAATGATGCCTCAGTGCCATCATCATAATAGCCGCTTAAGCTCTGCCTAGCGGGCTTCATCCGCTGACCGAAATAAAAGTAACCACCGGTAATCTCCACATCACCCACAGTGGCCACATCACCCGGCAATACCCATCGAGCCAAAGTACCAGTAGTAGTTTTTGAGGTATTCTGACGTTGAGTCGTTGTTATTCTGTATTCGACATTACGACCGCCCAGTGTAAAAGTTGCCAGATCATCATCTTCACTGTCATCGTTTCTCACAACAGCCTCTTTTTTCTTGATGTCAGCAAGCCATTCTTTAGGTGGCGCTTTCACGATTTTGGAAGGATAAGAATCTGCAGATTTATATTTTTTCTTTTTGAAAAACAATAGATAAATTACATAAATCGCCGCTATAAATATCCATAGCTCCATGGGTAATAACCTTAAGAATGACTTTTCTCATACGCCGAAAAAATGGCGAGGGAAAATAGGGGGAAGTGGATTAATCCTAAAATAATACTTCTGTATTGCGAAGTTTAAAATCAAAACATGACCAAATTTAGTCCATTGGTTTTAACCGATAAAACCATTGGCTAACAGCTAAATGCGCAAAGTCGGCAGTTAATTCTTAAGACGGACTAATGCGAGGCCTCCGGGTACTGTTGCGTTATTGCGTTAACATGTGAACAACAGCCACATAGATGTAGACATGGCAAGACTTTACACTGACTGCAAAACTTACCTGTTTACTGAGCAGAGTTCACGATCCTGCTGGAGACCTAGCCTATTAATCTCTAACGTTCCCGCTTTTTCATAAAGCAGGCTGCTATATCTTATTGTTTTATAAATAATAATACTGACAACTCAGCTTTGAACTAATATCGTTAAACCCAAACCCAAACCCAAACCCAAACCCAAACCCAAACCCAAACCCAAACCCAAACCCAAACCCAAACCCAAACCCAAACCCATTTCACCACTGCATCCTAAGGGGCGCTACGTCTGGTTATGCAGTGTCAGTTTTTCTCCCGCGTGACTTCCGTTCCCGTATCAGCTTCCGGTTAATCGTTTCCCAACACAACCCGTCCCGCAAGGGTAAATGGCACGCATGCTGCGCCCTTGCAGTACAGAACGCTGCCGGGAAAGCGAACCGTCAGGCGATACGAAGACGAAATTCACACCACTGACGGAGAAAAAACATGACGACTTCCCTGCATACCCAGACTAGCGCCCCTAACACCGCAGCGGCGACCAGCGTATCCCCGCTGGAGCAGTCAGGCTCCTCAAAAACGAAATTTTCTCAAACCACCAGAACAGATATTTATCAGACTGTCACCGATAACATCATTGCAGCGCTTGATGCCGGTGTAAAACCGTGGTCTTGCCCGTGGCAACGAGTGCCGGGCATGTCTGGGTTGCCTTCCAACTTCGCAACCGGTATCGCGTATAGCGGAATGAATATCATGCTGTTGTGGTGCAGTGCGTCAAAACAGGGTTTTGGTGATTCACGCTGGATGACCTACAAACAAGCACAGGCAGTAGGCGGGCAGGTTCGCAAAGGTGAACACGGCACGACAGCCATTTTCTATACCACCTTAGAGAAGGAAAACGAAGACGGTGAAATCGACCAGATCCCGATGCTGAAAACTTTCAACGTGTTTAACGTTCAGCAAATTGACGGCTTGCCTCTGACAACTGAAACCGTCAGCCCGGAAGCAACCTTTGACCCGTTGCCGGAGGCTGAAAATCTGTTCCAGAAGAGCGGCGCAAACATCATTGAGAAAGGACAAAACGCCTTTTTCCGCCCCTCAACTGATGAAGTCTGGCTACCGGAGCGCCATCTGTTTTCAGATGCAGCTAATTTCTACGCTACTGGCTTGCATGAGCTGGTTCACTGGAGCGGTGGTAAAAAACGACTTAACCGTGAAATGAAAGGGAAATTTGGCAGTGCAGATTATGCGGAGGAGGAATTAGTGGCTGAGCTGGGAAGTGCTTTTCTGATGGCGGATTTGGGGATTGTTGGAGAGGTGCAGCATGAAAGCTATATTGCCTCATGGCTCCAGGCGCTGAAAAACGATAAGCGCTATGTTTTCAAAGCGGCCAGCGCCGCCTCAAAAGCGCATCGTTATCTGATGGATAAGATTTGAGTCGGAGATGATAAGCCGCAAAGGAGTGCGGCTTTAAGCTTATTGTGGGGCAGGGAAGGTGAGAGATGTTTAAATTTCCCTGCGAATTTTCTGGACATAATATGCCCGGAAAATTCGCAGGCTGCGGGTGCGGGCGGCAAAGAGTCCGCGCATCCCGTAAACGACGTTTGTACATCGGTGATTGCTGTAAACGACGGCTCAGGTATGACGACTGACTGTGAAGTTTGCAGGACTACAACGGTAGCAGAACCTGTTTTTGGTGTTATGGTAAGTGTATTATGCCGTGTAATGTACACGTATTTCATGCAGGAGAGAAACCATGACCGCGAAACAACGCAACACGCAGAGTGTGACCATGACAGTAGAGCGTGCCTTGCTGGTAAGAGCGCGTGAAGCGGGTATTAACCTGAGTGCTACTCTGTCAACCGCGCTGGATGCGGAGCTTCGCCGTCATGAAGCGAAGAAATGGCAGGAAGAAAACAGGGAGGCTATCGACGCATTAAATCGTTTTCATGATGAAAACGGCTGTTTCAGTGATGAATACAGGACGTTTTAACCATGCAATTCACCGTATACGGTAATACTGGGAAAAGCGTCGTTTACCCGCTACTGCTCGATGTCACGAGCGATATTATTGGACAATTGAATCGTCGGATAGTGATCCCATTACTCCCTATTGAAAAGTATCCGGCAGGCCGCCGACCGGATCGCCTTGTCCCCGTCGTCATGCTGACGGACGGCAAAGAATACGCGGTAATGACCCACGAGCTGGCAAGTATCCCTGTCCAGGCCCTGGGGGCGGTGTTTTGTGATGCTTCGCAGTACCGTTCTCAGGTAAAGGCTGCAATAGACTTCCTCATCGACGGGTTCTGACGTTTCTTTCTATGCTGTTAAACAGGCATGCCTTTAATCGTGGCTGACGGGAGCCTATTCCAGTTCGTCGATAGTGCGGAACATGTTAAACGGAACCGGAATACCGTTTCTTGCCACTGTTCTGATACTGTCAAACAGCCTAGCCAGACCGCTGCTGTTAGCATCCAGAAAATTAGCCCACCATTGCAGCATCAGACGGCGCTGTTCAAGGTGCTTGGTGATTTTACTCTCTGTCCGCTCTGTGCCAAAAGCGGAACTTGCTTACATCGTGCTATGTTAGTTTGCTGGGAGCAGGTCAATTGTGTCATCTCTCCAATGAATTAGATTAAAGGCTTGCAAAATGAACTACATCAGAAAAAAATCTTTGAGCAAGAAAACAGCCAAGAAAGCCAAACAGAAGTTGCTTACCCCAGAACAAAGAGCATTGCAAGCAGCCAAACAAGACCAACTAAGGGAAATCAAATTCGCTATCGCTGTTCATGCTATTAACCTTTTTCAGCAATATAAAGCACTCCGTAAAAATGGATTAGATAGTCCCACTGCTACTTTGCAAGCTCATGCTGGTTATAAAAAAGTACACGGGCATAAATTCTCTAGTTCTATGTGGACAAAAATCAAAACTAAAGCAGGAATTCAGATCCATAATCACGAAAGACAAAATAGCCGTAAATCGCTTAATCTTGCTAAGCTCCGTACCCGCTTAGAGGCTAAACGTAGTGCACTTACACAGAATCAAAAGAAAGTACATAACCAGAATGCAAGTACATTACGTTTAATCGGTGGCAAGAAGCTACCTGTAACATCTATGGGGCTTGTTGTATGTCCTGTCTGCCAGATTCATGTAAAAGATGATGCTATAGAGTGGCATTTACGACACAACCACGTAGGCCATGTCGCTAACCCACTTACTATGCCTGTAGTAACTCCTGTTGATGCTGTCGAAGATGCAGATAGTAGAGTGAATAGATCCACTGGTGAAAGATACATTTCTTTTTGGACTGATAAACCAGAAGGCACTAAACGTTATTTATTACAAGTTTATCCTAATGCAATCCGTGTAACTCTTCCCTTCATGGGGTTAGATCTAAACAGCAAATGTGTTACTAAATGGTTTGATAATTTAGAAGAAGCTGTAGAAATACGTGATCTATTAATTGGTGACAAAACACTTCCTATTGAAGCTCCTACGATTGATGTGGAAATTGATAAGGAAGATAAACGCTATTTCAATAAACAAGTTTATCAAACTGCATTACGAACAATGACACAATCAGAAGCCTGGAAACTCGCCACTGATGAAGATGCTAGTATGATATTTTTAAGCTATCAATACATAAGCCCATTAACACCACCGGAACCTAATATTGAAACATCTTTTGTCATAGGTACAGGGGCTATAGCTATTAATGAAGAGCTAACTAAGCCTATAGAAGCTGCACATGATGCCTGTGCTACAGGGCGTACAGTTGAAGTTACGCACAAAGCCCGTCATGCAGGAGATCAAGCTGATTTCAAACGCCGTGTTTGGGATAACTTCAATGGTAGATGTGCTATCACTGGCTATAAACTGCCAGAAGGGATATTAGAAGCTGCACACATTGAAGCAATAACAGAAGCTGCGAACAACAACACCTCTAACGGCCTATTACTTGAAGTAAGTCTACACCGTATGTTTGATAAAGGATTGATGGGGATTAATCCAGATGATTTAACGGTTCATTTTGCTATTGATTGTATCCACAAAACTATCTTTGAGGGTAAAACCATACAACCGCATCATGTAGACCTTGATGCTGATAAGTTGACGGAAAAATGGAAAAAGTTCAATGATAAGAGTGAACATGACTTGTCTGAGTACGCTTGAAATAAAGCGTGTAGTGGAGAGCTAAATTCGGTCACTTAAACTGTATTACTCGATCTGACACACGGTCTTAAAAGGTTCATAGTTACCGGTTTTGATATGGATGCCGAAGCCTTTTACAAAATGTAAGTATCCCAGCAAAATGAACCATTCACTTTAACAGATATGTCAATTTCCGCATTTCGCTCAACGCGGACATCATTAACCTCGTTTAACTTCTCCTGTCATAAGGGGAAAAAGTCTTTACAAAATAATTTGAACGCTTGGTGATTTCCAAACAATACTTTCGGGTATAAACTCGGCGGATATGATTAGCTGAAAATGGAGTAATCGATGTTTACCCTTGGCGCACACCTTTCATCCAAACGTACCGGATATACTCATCATGGTATTTACATTGGGAGTGGTAAAGTTATCCATTATTCAGGTCTGGCAAGTGGGTTAAGCAAAGGTAAAATCTGTGAGACTTCGTTTGAAGACTTCAATCAGAACCAGAGCGAAGTTGCCATTATCGAACATCTGGATGCTAAATGTGTTTACTCCAATGTAGATATTGTGAAAAGGGCTAAATCCAGACTGGGTGAGGATGGATATAATATATTCAACAACAACTGTGAGCATTTTGCGACATGGTGTGTGACTGGCGTTAGTGAAAGCGCTCAGGTCAAAACAGTGAAGACTATGGCAGTATCTGTAGGGCAGGCGGGGGTCAATGCTTACAGCTATTATAAAATAACTCAAACAGCCCCCACGGTATTAAGAACTGCGGCGTCCATGGCAAGCCGTCAGGTTGCTACGCGAGCTATAGCATCAGGGGCAATGACATCCGGTACTTCAGCATTGACCGGTATATCGTCTGTTGCTAGTGGTGCAGGGTTAACTACAGCAGCTTTCTCTGGTGGAGCGAGTACTATTGTTGGCTTAACTGGAGCTTCAGCAGCTACAGTAGCTGCGGCCCCCGTTGTGCTTGCCGCGGGAGGCGTAGCTTTAGTTGGGTATGGTGTATATAAAGTATGGTCATGGCTTAGCGACTAATTCTCAAATAAGCATTTAAACGCCGTGGTCGTAGTGTCGATGAGTTCTCCGAGGTGATCGGAATCGACGTTGCGGATGCAACGCTGGAGGGCTATGTAAAATACGGTGATCTGCTCCCTGTCGGTTAACACACGGGAAGGTGAGTAGAGCATTATCAATGGCGATGATAGTTGTGAACGTCTGCTCCTCGCTCTTAGCCGACCATGAGATTTGGCAACGTCAGAGCCAGCTTATGAATATTGCCTCGGCTCCAGTTGTCGCAGCTCGTCGAGAGTATAAATGCGAAAAACGTTCCGATGACGTGCTTCCAGCGGTATGTGCTGATGGTTGATGATGACGTGTTTGATGCTGCCAAACAGCAGTTCAAGCGCCCGTTTTTTCTGTAGGTCCGGTACGATATAAAAGACGTAAATCCAGTGCTTTTGTGTCCGGGCCAGCAAATGGCTGGCGATGATTGACTGATAGCGGGCTTTGGTCTTTAGGCGGCGCTCGGTTTCTACTGCGATGACCTGTCCGTCAGGGAGTGTGATGAGTCCATCCGGACGGTGTTTGACCTGATACTGGCTGAGGAACGTTGAGCGATCGCCGTTTACCCATCCGGATGCGCCTTTTTTCTCCAGGATGAGCCTAGCAACCTGATTATCAAGGTGGTGCTCCAGCGTCCAGCCAGTGATTTTTGACGGTTCAAAGCGTGCCGGGAAAATGACATCGTCCGGTGTTAAAACAATAGCCAGTCCGTCGCTGGTTATACCCCATAATGACATTTTCATCGTCCGTGATTCAAACACATACTTTTGTATTAACCCCATTCGCTCAGTTTTTGTCAGCAGCGTATACAGCGATTTGTGATCCCTGAAGCCGAAAAGCAGCATCAGTGTTTTAAAGTCGCTGTAGGTTTCTTCTTTCAGGAAATTCAGCAGCCTTTTTATCTTTTCGCTGTTGCGGGCGGTGCGCTCGCTATGCGTTGCGATAAGCATTATGCCTCCTAAAAATTGAGCAAGGACGGTGTTTCGTCATCATCAGATCTCGGTTTTGCTGATTTACTTTCCCCTTCAAAGAAAAGATCAGGCTGGGTTGCCGCGACATTGGTCGTTGAAGCGGATGTCGCTCCTTCCTCGTCGAAGTCCAGCGCGATTTTTGCCGGTGCTGCCGACGCGGCAATATCCGGAGAAACGGAATAGATCTCCAGCTCGTGTTTTTGTACCTTGATGGGGGAAATCAGTGAGGCAGAGGGAAGCGTTCTCGTCGTAAAGATAAAGCTGACAAAATCGGGCAGGTTCAGGATCATATTGCTGTCGATAAAGAAACGCTCGGCCTGTCTGATAGTACGTTCACCGTCGATGGTTTCCGTCAGTACGGCATCAGTTTTGGCTTTGCGGATTTCATCATCCACTAAGATGGTGCCAGACATTCTCGCTACCCATTCCGCTGTATCCGGATCCATAACGCGGTATACCAGCTTGAACTTAGCGTTTTCAACGACTGCACCGACAACAGCATCGCCTTTTAAATCCGCTGGGCAGTCTTTCAAATCTGCGACGGACTGATGGGCCATGATGATATGTACGCCTTTATCTCGTGCTGCGCCTAACCCCTCCAGCGCTGGTTTTGACAGATGGTATTTCAGTTCGTCGAGAAAGATGGCTATGGGACGGGGCGTTTCTTTTACCCGGTCGCGCCTTTCTGCTAATTGGTAAAGTCGTACCAGCAGCATTCGCTGGGTGGTGATAATCTTGCTATTGCGCATTGAGCCGATGACATAGCAGCAGCCACCTTTATCAAAAACCGATTGGAGTGAAAATCCTGTCGGCGCGTTGATGGCATTGAGCAACGCCAGCTCTTCAATCTTGCCGAAAAAGGCTTTGATATCCTCCGTGATACCTTGAACATATTCGCCGTTATAAATATCGCGGATAGTAGAAGAGGGATGACTGCTGACAAATTGTGCCGCCATGCGTGCCGCTTTTCGGTCGTCGATACGATAAAAATCGGATTCCTGACCTTTTTCCGTCAAGCTGAATCCCGCAACAAACAATTCCTCCAGTTCGTCAGGCGTAATGTTTTCAATCAGATTTAATTGGTATTGCGGTTTTCGCAGGTCAATTAAGGCAAAGGGTTTGCCTGCATCCTCGCAGGCCTTGCGATAAAGATGCGCCGCCCATTCATCATCCTTTGGGTCCATAATAAATACACCTTCACTCGCCAGGATACTTTGGTAAAGCAATATACCGGTTGCTACACCTTTACCTGCTCCGGTGGTGCCGATAATATCCGCATGTTGTCTTTGCCAGTCTTTTAACGGGAGATACATCGGTTTTTCATCACGGTCTATCCCGATAAAAACACCCTTATTTAGGTTGATATAATCCAGCGGGTTATAATGCAGCGTTTCCGGCAGCAGGGATTTTACCGTGCGTACATCTGTGCGTAATTCCCTTTCAAGACTGGTCTTTTTGATGAGTTGTTTTTTTATTTTATCCAGTTCAGGAGTTAATACCCGGCGCAGACTAATATGGAGAATAAGCCCTGCCATGGTAAATATAATTAATATTGACCAGTCCAGAATGGGAGTGCGGGTAAATATCCGATCGTTATAAAACCACCTAAAAACGCTAATAAGTAAGGGGCCCACTGTGCCAAACAGGAAACACAGCAGGGAAAAAGTGATAATCAGCTTTTTCCATAATGGGGCTTTCTGCCGATCATCGCTTTTCATTGAAGCGAAAAACGGTAGGGTCAGGCCCGATAATAGCGCCATCATCAATTGATGCTGTTGCATAACATCAATAAAGGCCAGCGCACCATTCACTATCGGCGACAGTGAAATGGCAAGCTTATTTAACATCATGGTGCCTCCTTTGTCCGCGACTCGCCCCAACGTATCGCCCCATCAATTCGCCCCACGGTGTTGGGCGAAAAGGCGGGGCGAACGTCTGGGGCTAAGAAGGTGGCCGCTCTGCGGCCATGTGTCGGAAAGCATGCTTCCCAGCACGAAACAGCGTGCGCCAGTTCATGCGGGCTGGACGCCCTTATTGTCTGGCGCATGGGGGTAATGTCGCGGCTGGACGCCGCGCCAAAACCCCCAAGGTCAAAGGCGGCACACCGTCGCCCGCTACGCGCGACCACCCCCTTTGAGACGCCGTTTTTCGCCTATTTTTTCTTTTGTCCGTTCCGGCCAAGCGAAAAAATGGGAAAACGCCTTCAAAGCGGGTGGTCGCGCCACGCTACCGGCTTTTGGCCGGAGACTTAGCTGCGACGGTGTGCGGGGCAAGCCCCCCAAATAAACTGCTATCGTGGGCGATAGCTTTTCGCTCGCTGGGGCGGCGAAATTTATTCGGCTCCCCCGGTCTGCAAAATCCGCGTGGGCGCGGCTGTTTGCAGATGGGTTCGGCGACGCAAATTAGCTATTTCTGCGAAATAGAATTTACTCGCCTTACGCCACTTTTAAATTTCTGCTATTCGCATAAATTTAAAAGCCTAAAACCGTCACGATCGGTGTCGAGTTTTCCATCCAGAATTGACAGGGGGAAAGGTAATAATCCCGATATTGTTATTACTGTTTTTCTTTTAATTCAATGACGCACGCGACCAAATTTATTAATTATCTGGTCGATGATTTTCGGGTCGGCTGATTTGCATTCGAGTAATAAAAATTTTCGGGCATCGGCGGTACGGTTGGGGTGAAGTCCGTGTCTGTTCTTTTTCACAACCTTAAAGAAAGAACGTTCAGCAGACTGACATTCATTTCCTCCGCCGTTACCGGTTGTTTTACCGTACAGACATAAAACAATCTCACAGGCATCAGCGGCCATTACGGAAGAGGGCAGTAGTAAGCTCATGCAGAAAAGGCAGACGGTGAATAGGATAGTTTTCATATCAAATACCTTTATTGGAAATAACAGATGATTTAGCTATTTTTTATCTGAAGGTTTCTTTCATTTGATTAAGGTGTATCGGTTTGAAATAAATATCTCCCATCCGGCGAATATCGCCGTGAATATCTACGCTGACGATGATATCTACGCATTTAAGCACCTTGCGTAACAACACATCGAACGGGATATTTTTGCAGTCAGGATTCTCATAGCAGCGGTCAATGAGCCCTTCAATACATTCTTCCGGGCTGCCTGCGTGCAGGGAGGTGATAAGACCTTCATGCCCAGAACCGATAATTTTCAGCGCGTCCCATGCCTCCCGCCCACGAATTTCTGCCAGCAGAATGCGATCCGGATTCATTCGATAATTTGCCCGAATTAATCGACCGGGGGTGACAATGGCATCCTCTCCAGCATCCGCCGGGTAAAACAGATGAACATAATTAGCGTGGTGGTAAAAACGGATTTCGGGGTTATCTTCAATAGTGGTCAGCCTGAGATGTGCTGGAATATAGTGCACCAGTGTCTTCATATAGGTGGTTTTACCGGAGCCGGTTTCACCAACAATAAAGAAGGTTTTGCCGTACTCGACGGCCTTTTCGATAAAGTGGGGAATATCACCATTGTTGTAGCATCGGATCAGTTCATCATCTTTGCTTTCGTTTCTCTCCTTACCCGCTATCCTGTTATAAAAACCTGCATCAATCCAGGATTGATGTGTTTTCTGTTCAAATGACGGATTTCGCAGCGTAATCGATACGGTATTCCGCTCACAGGCTGGGGGGATAATGGTCTGGACACGTTCACCTGATCCTAATGTGGCGGAAAGGATAGGGGAGGTATCATCGATATTGTCCTCATTCCATGAGGCCAACGCTTTGGCAAACGCATGGCACTGACGCAACGTAACCGGAGAATCATGCTTCTGCCATCGACCGTTTATTTTGGTGTGGATCTCTCCGGGGCGGTTAATGGCGATTTCCGTCAGGCCATCCTGTTTGAGATAATCGCCGAACAACTGGTTTTTCATAAAATCCAGCGACAGATTTTCAGCGCTCATACCACCTCTTTTTTAGACGTAGTTGATAAACGGAAGAGAAATCGATATCCGTACCGGTCATGATGCCGATCACATCGCCCTGATTGAGGTACATTGTGGGCGGGATATTGATGCTGTTTTCTAACGCCGTTTTCGCCATTTCTGACGCTGCAGCGCGAGTGTTTTCGGTGTAATCGGTATTGCGGTCTTTCCCCGGTGCTGAATCTGATGCGGCGGCAGCCACATCTTGTACGGTGCTCAACATCAACGCATTGCCGAACCGTTCCCAGAAATGGGTATCAATCCAGCCGCTAATCCCGGCCTCACCCAATGGACCGGTGGCTTCAGTATCAATCAGTGGGATTTGCAGGCTACCGGGTTCCGGTGTGCGTAATTCCGTCCAGATGACAAACATCCGGCTCCGGCCATGTTGCAGCGCCCCGGTGCGGTAGAACCCTCTGGCGACGGTTCCGGCTGGGATCAACTTCACGTAGGTGTTGGCACTGTAGACATCTTCACCGATGAGGCACGAAATCCGGCCACCCACGTCAGAGACAAAACGCCGCATCATTGAGCACGGAATATAACGATCAACCGGAAGGTAAAGATTGGGATCGAGACCAAGCCGCCTGACATTGGTCACTTTTGCGACACCGGGATAGGTGTCGTTAGTCTCTGTGCCAGACGTGGTTTCTGGTGTACCTTTGTTCTGATAGCTCTGTGTGTCGGAAGAGGCAGTTTGTGAAGCCTGAGTATTACCGCGTTGTGTGGACTCAGCGGCACTACTTGACCCATCGACCAGTGCCGCCGCTTTATTTAAAGCAGGAGGCTCTGACGGTGGTGCAGTCTGTATTGGGGGATTATTTGTTGCGGTTTCCCGTTTGTCCTGACCAAACAGGCCGAACGGATTATTGTCCATGCCGAGGTTTTTACGCTCATGTTGTCCTGTACTGGCTGACTGCGGGGCTGGGGCTTCAACCTCCTTATCATCGCTTTGTTTTAATGCGATAAGGAAGCGATCTCCACCCAATGCCAGTGCAATCAGTGCACCCAGACTCAGCAGGCTGACCAGCAGCGTCCGACGGCTTGAGGATTTTTTGAAGCGGGTCACTTCAGGTTGGCCGGGAGGTGTGTTTTGCTCTGGTGCCTGACTCGCCATCGCTGAACGGGCGCGTTCACGGGCTTCAGCCTCCAGCTCCGCCACGGTTTTTTCCGTTGTCTCTGAGTCTGCTTTATCAGTCATCTGGCCTCCAGTGTGACGACAGGTGAAACGGTGTCACCGCTGCCAACGGTGGCGTTGCCGAATGACGTATTCTCAATCCCGACTACCGAACCGCCATAGCGCAACACCAACTGTGGAGACATTGCCCGCACGACGACCACGGTGTAGTTTCCGTGTTTGGTTATGCGGGGTGTTACAGTCTGTTCTTGCCCGTTAACGACCCGGAAGATTGACGGAAGGATTTTGACGCGAGAAAAACCGAGATAGATAAAGCGGCCATCATCGTAAGCGAAATTAGGTGCAATGGACGCTGAACCGGCAGCGACTCGTTTGGTATAAAGCCAGTTACGCGGCGTGGTAGCCTGCTCAAATGCTGTCGTTATCTGCTGCTTTTCCTGTGTTTCACGCAGGAGTTTCAGACGCGCTGCGTTGGCTGCCTCTGATCGTCTGCGCTCGTCATCCGGATAGCGAAAACGGATAATAAAGGCCTGTGAAGGCGAGTCATTCTCCAGTACGTTCAATTCCAGACTGTAATCGCGCTTTGATGTCACGACAAAGAGATTGGTTCTCCACTCGCTAGCCGTTGGCAGAAACACCTTATTGACGTTGTTGCCATTATCATCGGTTACCGGTTGGGTAATAGGGTTTGGGCTAACACCGACTCGATTATCGCTTTTTGTGACTTTCCAACCCTTCGGAAAACCCGCCTGCGCGTCGATGACTTCTTCATCGTCATCAAACAGGAGTGTAGTGAGGTAACCGGGGCGGGTGTTGACGATGGTAGCATTCTGACTGTTATAGGTGACATTCTGCATTCGGCTGTCATACGTGCTGCTGCGCGGCATCGCCGCGCTCCAGGCGATGGATGACACCAGAAGGAGCCACAAGATCACGGTTGTTTTCAGCATCATTCACCCCTCAGCTCTTTATCGCGTTGGTAGCTGGTCACGATGAACCCTAGCGGGTTCACTTCTCGCTGGCTGTCTGTCAGTTGTTTTCGAGGGAGGTAGCGATAAGTCAGACGGATGTTCCAGACATCTGTTTTAACCGAGTTATCGACAATGCGGCGGATAGTGCGTTTAATGCGTAAGGTCGCCAGATGGTCAGGCGCTGTCGCGGTCGCGTGAACGTTGGAAATAATGTCGATAGACACGACATATTCCGCTTTATTGAAAATGATATCGGGTGCCTGATTGCTGTTAAACCCGTCGAGATAATCCCTGTTAACGCTGTCGCTATTGAATAACTGCACATCGTCATAATCGCGCTGGAGAGCAAAATAGTTATAGCCCTCGCGGAGCCTGACATAATGCGCCGCTAACGCTTGAGCCAGTGCTTTCTCTGTGGAAATACTCTGCTCTTTAATTCGGGTCATATATTCATAACGTCCGGTCTGTTTATCCACCGACCATAATTCGATTTCGGTATTTTTCAGCGGCAGCAGAATAATCAGTGTGGTGATCGCCATAGCGGCCAAAGCAAACCCTATGGCCGCTATTCGCCACGCCATCTTTTTTTCCCGTTCATCCTTTTCCAGCAGGACAGATTCAAAGGCACGGGATGACGCGATGATGTTTTCTGTTTCAGACATGTTTTGTCAGCTCCTGAATAATTGCGGGAGAATTAACTGGTTGAGGATCGCCAGATACCGGCGGGAGGTCGTGCCGATGTTGCGCGCAGCCCGTGAGGACGCACAGCATCAGAAAGATGAGGCTGGATTTCATATCGATACCTATGTTTGTCGAAGACAGAAATGCCGTACCGGTAGTGGTTGCCACGGCACGCGGTGGAAAGGTTGTGTTAGGAGGTAATTAGCGGTTACGCTGTTGGTTGAAACGCTTCATGCTATCGATAGACGCCGCACGTTTTTGCCATGCGGATAGGGCTTTGCTGGTGCCTGCGGCGATAAGTGAACCTGTTGCAGTAGCGGCGTTGACGCCCGCTTTTGCCGCTAACCGGGCACCCGCCGCACCGGCTTTCATGACCGGTTTCGCTGCATCAGAAGAGGGTTTCGCCAGCCCACGTAGACCGCCCATAGCGGCACCCTGTAGTGCGACCTGAACGGCGACGCCGCTTAATGCATTCGCGATTTTTGCTGAAAACCAGATAATGATGCCTGAAATGACTCCAGCAACGCAGCACTGAACACCCAGTGTGATGATGTTGGCGCTATCTGCAAAATTAACCGCTTTATCTAATAGGCTATTGAGATAATTGATGACAATCCTGATGGATAACGCGGAAAACATAATCGTCAGGATCACCGTGAAAATAATTTTCAGCCAGTTGTTAAACATTGGAATAAGGAATCCATACAGCAGGCAGAAAATAAATAGTGGTGCGGTGGTGGTCATTAATACAATGATAATTCCGGCTAACAGATTAACCGCTGAACCAAAGAGCAGGGTGACGATTGCACCTCCCCAGACCAGAAGTTGGGCAATACCGCCATTGAGTTTTACATAGGTGGAATCATCTTGTTGATAAAGCTTTTGCCCTATCGTTTGCGCTTTCGCCCAGACGGTATCCAGTAACACCCAGACATTGTTATCCCCGCTGACGCCGTCAGTTAATCCGTTAATGGCAGAAATGGCTAAATCCAGCCAGCCATCGAGATTTAAAACGAATGTCATGATTAGCAGCATCCGCCCGACATCCCATATGACATCTTCTACTGGTGTTTGTAGTTTTCCAGCCAGGGTTTGATAACCCCGATACGTGACAAATAACGTGAAGGAACTGACGGCAATAATGCTTACCATATCGCCGTACACGGAGGTTTGTCCCCGCAGTACGGCATGTAATCCGTCAGTGATCGTGTTGTTCATTCCAACAAACATACCACCTGACATAGATGACCCCTTTAATTCAAATCGGGAACCTTGGCATTTTCCTGACGGAGTTCAAATCGCGCTGCTCGTGCATTTTTGCAATCTTGGGAGTCATCGCCGGATGATTCACACGCTTTATATCGCTGGTTCATTTCATCCGGATGTTCTTTGTACCATTGCGTTGATTTCGGGTTATCACACCCCGACAGAAATAATGAGCCTAACATAACTGTAAAAATGCAAAGTGACGTTTTCATTCTTACCCTCTCAATAATTAAAGTCAGGAATCGGGGAGACGAGTTGTTGTTCATTGAATGCTTTTTGCCGCTGTTGAGTCAACATCACGGCACGCTGTTCAGCCTGCTTGACTGACATTTCCCATTGGCTGGTTAATGCGTTCAATTGTACGCTTTTGGCTGCCACCGCGTTAGCCAGGTCCTGTGACTCTTTCGAGTCTTTGGCGTTGGCTATGCGGTCGGATAAGTCTGATATATCGTTTAATGTGCTATTAATCTTGTTTTGAACATCGCTGGTATTCTCAATCGAGACCGCCTGATTGAGAACAAGTTGTTTGCAACTTTCCAGATAACGTTGCGATGAACTGGATTGATTACAAATATCGAACGATTGATATTTGTTATATAGGAGCTGAAGGTCAGAAGAGTAATAACCGTTTGAGTTGGTCAGCAGGTCATCCAGTGAAATACCATTTTTACGGAGATGTTCGATATCGTTTTTCAGGCTTTTCGCCTCGAGGAGAAATCCCTGAATATCCCGTATGCCTGTTGCGGTCGCTAATTGCTGCTTATAAGCGTCAATCTCGCTTTTATAGTGAGTGACCGTTTCCTGCCATTGCTGGAGTTTCTGTACCCATTGGTTAATCGACTCGGTATTACTGGCGGCATCAAATACCGGGATACCGGCGCTTATCGCTGGTGTAGACATCAATAGCGATAACGCCAGACTCATCTTTCTGGTTTGCATGGTGATGACCTCCGAGGTGAATATCAGATTGCGTGGTTAAGGAACGTTTCTTTCCAGTCGGTGGGTGACATGCCTTCCTGATAAATGGCATCAAATATTTTCAGGTTGTCTTCACTGCCGCTCAGGATTTTGGTGATGTTACCGAGCCCCGATAAATCCATTCTTGCCATGGCGACAAACGGACGAGTTTCACCAGCACGCAGCGGTGTTTTCAGGATAACCATATAGTGTTCGCTCGGATCGAGACTGCGGACAATGTCGTAAACGCTTTCAGGGACTTTCATTTTCTCCACGTAATCCGCATGGCTGGCTTTGGGGTTAGCGAGAAAGATTTGCGTGCTGCACTGCTCAATAATCGCCGGAGCGATGGGATGCCTGACGATTTCATCGGGCGATTGGGTAGCGGGGATAAAAATGCCGTTCAGTTTGCGGATCACCTTGAGCATATTGAGGGAGAATTTAGAAAACTCGACATCCGCCAGCCATTTCCAGAACTCATCCATGAACATCACCAGTCGGCGACCATCTAACAGGCTGGTGACGCGGTACAGCAGGTAAAAGGTGATCGGCCCGCGAATGTCGTCGTCATCCAGAAATTCCGTGCCGTCGATACCAAAGTTATCAATATTGCTGATGTTGAAGGTGTCCTCCTCGTTATCGAACACCCAGCCGAATTCACCGCCTTGCGCCCACTGTTTCAGGCGTATACGCAGGCCGTTAGTCCGAGCCTCTTTAGTCGGTGGTTCGGGCAACACTTCCACCAGTCGGGTAATACCATAACGGCGATATTCCGGCGGGTAGTCCAGCATAATGGTATCCACCGCAGTGCTGATACGCTCTTCATCGCGGGGATCGAGTGGCTTACCGCCACGACTGCACAGCATGCGGATCAGCCGCTTGATAAAGCTGATATTTCGTCGAGTAGGAGCAAGTGAAAATGGGTTGAATCCGGTAGGGATACCGGTCCGGATACGGAAATAGCGACCTCCCATCTGGCGGATCGACATCTCCGCCGCTCTGTCTTTATCAAAGTAAACGGTGGTCAGCCGTTTGATGGTGGCAGAGGCGGAAAATGTTGCTGGATTGCGGTACTTCTGCACTAACTGTTTCATCATCGTCATCAGCAGGGTCTTTCCTGAACCGGTTTTACCGATGATGGCGGTATTACCCGGTGTTTTCTCATTGAAGTCATTTCGTCCTGCCTGACTGTCATGCAGGTTCAGATAGTAACCGCCACCACCGGGGGATTTTAGGATGGCGATAGCCTCACCCCACGGATTGCCGTTACGCTTGTGAGGATGAAAGTTATGCAGACTCCCCATATCCGCGTAATTCTGGCTACTCACCACCACCAGACGGGGGCGTAACGTATACACGCCGGGAAGTTGAGCCAGATAGGCGGCAGGTAACGACAACGTAGACAGGGATGTCATGATGCCGAGATCGTTAAAAGGCTGGGCCAGCGTATTAGTCTCCTTTATCACTTGATCGGCACTGGCCGACGAGACCAGAAGGGAAAAGTGATACTTGCCGCAAGATATATGCCCGGACTGGAGCAGATCGCGTAAGACGATCAATTCCTCACGCTGTGAAATGGCGTCATCGTCGGTTGAATTCAGCCGTTTTTCCGCCAGTCGGATATGATTTTGCGCTTCATTCCGTGCCATACAGGTAAAAGACTGCGTCAGTACATACTCGCTTTCGGCATACAGCAGCGCATCGAGCAGGCCGGTATAGGTCTCCGGTGAATAGTCTTTAATTTCCAGACTGCGGAAGAAGCGGGAACCGCCGACCGTCTGACATTCGGCGGTATCGGTAGTGAAGAACACATCCGGCGTGCTGAGTGTGTGATAAAACGGTGTGCGCGTCACCGCCACGTTCTGCCATTTGCTGGTAATCAGGCGATGGTAGAAAGCCAGTTGCGAAGAGTAAACCCGACCTTTTTCCTCATAGAGGCCCAATGGTGTTGCCACGTAACGTGACAGGGCGGTGTGGATGGCTTCATGGTGTTCCAGCATCCCTTTCATGGCATCATCTAGCGCCGCTTTCCTTTTTCCGGCTGGCTGCGTCTTCATGATTTTTTTCTCCAGCGTGGAGAACGGGACATAACAGACGGTAAAAAACAGCCGGTGTCGCCAAAGCGGTTTCTCTTTTAGTGGCTGGTAATAGTGTTCAGTAACTTCATCCGAAAAGGGGATGCCCGAACTGGCCTCAAAGCCATCCTGATATTGCTCCCGTATGCGGTGAATATAGAAGGTGATCGGTAGCCCTTCATACGAGCGGATCAGGTTGTTAAGGTGGCTTGTCAGCAATGTCAGATGATGTTCATCCTCACATTCAAACACAGTACCGCCCAATTCCCAGCTAGCGACTAAATCACCGGCGCGATTTCTTATGATGTGAGGATGAATGTGGGAGGAGTAAGGAATGTATTTATCCAGCGTGATGCGCTCGTTTAATTTCATCTTATCGGTAAACTCCGAAACATCGACGGCTTCATAATGGCTTGCCAGCAGGGCACTGGCACCAAAATGGCTATTAGTGGCAAATCGCCCACGGGTTTTAAAAGCCAGCCACAGCAGTCCGAAATAATGAATATCCGTTCGAGCTTTTGCCTTCATTTCCAGCCAGGCTGGGATCAGTAACAGTGAAAGGTAATAGCTGGTGTAAACCGACAGCAGGACGATAGCCCCGCTGACGATCACGAACGGGACAAGAGGGATACCCATAATGGCGGCAGGGCGGGTCAGTGCTTTGTTCAAGGTGGTCATCGACTCCCCCTAGGATGCCCAATAGGCACCAAAGCCCGATGCGCCGACAATCAGGATGGCTCCGATAATGACGTTGCGCATGTCATGCAGGCTTTTACCATCAAACAACACCTTGTAACCCACCCACATGGTTGCCAGCGTGATCGTAACGGCGGCCAGCCCGAGCAAGCCGGTGGAGGTATTACTCAGCGTATCGTTGGCTTTATTAAACCCGCTCCCTGCTGCCAGCGTCTGGGTTGATATCAACAGGGAAGAAAACGCAGGCCAGTATTTATGTGTTTGCATCGTCATTTCTCCTCATTAATTACAGGTAGGGATACATCGCCACGAATGATGGCGTTGGGATAGTGCAGGGAAGTCAAAACCGGTATGGATTTATCGGAGAGTTCGCCGCGCAGGACGGTGGTCGGATAATGAATCTCTGAAGTGGATTGGCTGGTGGTACTACGCTTGAGATCTTCCCGCGTAGACGGGACCACATAGCCAATACGCTGGATATAACTGGTTTGGTTAAAGGCGGATTCTGGCTGCTGACCCGTATCGAAATTGCCGGAATAGTAACAACTGAGTGCTCTTTTCAACGTGCCGCCTCGCTGGTAGCAGTCGGTGAGGATGCGTTCAAAAACGGACAGATTAGTGCAGGGGTCTAACAAGTCATGGGACGTCACGCCATAATGGCGGAAGTTGGTACTGGTGATTTGCATCAGCCCGACCGAATAGCGGCTACCTTTTGCTGCTACCTGTTTGATGATGTTGACGGCAGCTTGCTTGCTGGTGGGCTGATGAGAAATGACACCTACACTGCCGGGTATTCTCTCTTTCTTTGGCACAATCTCAGCGACTGCGTAAGGATTAAAGCTGGATTCCACTTTCGCCACATCAGACGCGGTGGATGGGTGAATCGTGGCGGCACACTGCATGGCCGCCGCCATAAAAGCAGTGGGTGAAAGCATGTTTGCCTCGATAAAAAGTCGAACCACACCTAGCTATCAGATAGTCGGTAGCAAAGAAAAGGAGAGGAGAGTGTTAATCGTGCTGGGGGGCTTGCGGTATGTCGCTATCGTCTTTCGGCTCAAGGAGCACTAGCTTACCGGAGACAGCAATACCGGGTGTCAGTACGATGTTCAATCCAGGTTTGCCGTTATGAGCGAACGCTACGCCGACTTTTGTCCAGTACGTGTTCTTTTCTCTGCTGGCATCGGGTTGGCTTTCTTGCGTGACAAATACGTGATAGGTAGGTTTTCTCATACTATTTCCTTTAATAAAGTGTCATGACGAATTAACTCAATCGATCACATCCCGATTCTGCATTCCGGTTTCAACGGGTCAGCGAGAACATTCAGCGGCACCCTGAATTGTGGTTGCGTGACAGCCCGACTCATCTTTTTAAAGAGCAATACTCGGCCCGGACGAATAAACGTCCATAAAGCTCGCCAGTAGAAGGTGACGCGATTAGCGTGCGATATTGGCGTTGGGAGGGAAATGCTAAAATCAAAAAGGAAATGAGAGAGAAAGTGAGTAGCGTGATAATTATTTGTGAAGGGATGAATTAGATTAGAACTGGTGCTTTGTAGCCCATGGACATACCTAATCTGACAGGCAGCTTTGTGCTGTGAGTTCAACCGATGGATGCAACACACTTATTGAACCGCTCTGCGGGTGATTCATAGTCTAGCGTTTTTCTCGGCCTTTCGTTGAGCTGCCTGGCAACACTGTTAAGTCTTTTCTAGCTGTGAACCGATATGTCAGTTCCTTTTAGAATATATTGTCTGAGCAATATGTTCGTATTTTCATTTGAGCCACGTTGCTAGGGAGATTGCGGATCACAGAAATAAATCTGAATGTCTGTCGTTACAGTAAATCGGGTGTGGCTGGTCATTTCAGCATCACGATCCCATGTTAATGTTTTATAAAGCTCAACAGGTAATTCCTGAGCTTGTTTGATGAGTGCAGATATAACCGTTATGGTCTTGTTGTCCCTGATTCTGGCCAGCATAACAAAACGGGAATGGCGTTCTACAAAGGTGACGATATAGGAGTTTTTCGAACCCTGGATCAGGTCACCTTCCCAGTGACCCGGTATGGCTCTGTCTGCGGCTTCAGGTGGCCTTTCGCTGATAGGTATCGCATCCGGGATTGACCCTAGTCCTTTCCCTTTAAGCTATGACGTTATGGATCTACGCACAGCTCTTCCGCTTCTGATGCATTGCTATAGTTTTTTTTAATGCTCCCCGGGTTTGTATAAAAAGCGTTTTATAAATCGTTTCGTGTGACACATGCATTTCCTGATTATCCGGATAACATCGTTTCAGCCAACCGGCGATTTGTTCCGGCGACCAGTCCTGATGCATCTTCTCTGCAATGATTTTACACAATGTGGGCTTTCATTTTCAATTGATTGATTACATTGCCGAAAATATGTATTCCTGTTAATCCACGCACCCGAATTCAAGATGAGCCTCAGGAGAATAATAGTGCAACCCACTTTCTAAACTATGGCTATGCACGGTATGGGTTAGTGCATCTAGTAAAGCTAATTTTTTGAATGGGATATGGATAGCCCTAGCACTTCCATTTTCTATACGATCTTTGAGTGCAAGAGGCCAGCGATTGCTCCATGCGGAAGGGACCAACATTTGATTTAAATCTGTATAAGCGCAGATTAGTGGAAGTTCGTAGGTGTCGACAGCCTTCTCAATTTCATATGAAAGCATACTCCCAGTCTGGCGTGTTTTATCACTTAAGATGATAACAATATTTTTTGATGCAGCAAGACGGTCCCGAATACGCGCTTCGAGTGTTGCTCTTAGACTAGAATCTCGTACTGCGAAAGTTTTATCGTGACTGTCTACATATTTAAAATCGTGTCCCTTACCCGCTGCCCATGCCTGAATTGAGGCATAATAACGAAAGTCCGATTTTGTTGGATCAGTTTCACCTAAGCCATCGAACGCTATATAATTTCCATTTCTGTAAGCCATATTTTCCTCCAATAACTGTAGATCACAGTGACTTCATATTACTACGTTAATAATGCTGATGTAATTAAGCATTAAGACTCTGACTTAGATAGTCTCTCACTTGGAATAAATTTAAAGAGAACTTTGATGCATCCTCAGGTCGGACTATGATAGATAACTTATTGGAAAACACCCGTTCTTGAGCCGCATCGGCAAAAGATTGAGCAATGCGCTCTATTATTTTCTTTCTAGGTATAGCCACCCGTCCTCTTCCTGTCCCCATCAGAGGCATAATCACATCACCTAATTCCCCTTTTCGAGCCATATTTGACCATAGACCTTCAAGAGCCTCGTCCAGCATTCTTCCATTTGAAAATGCTGTTCCTTCAGGATTAATATCTGACATCGCGACAAAATAGAAATTCTTGCCATGCGCTGATACGCGCGCCACAGTACCAAGAGGATATTTTTTTCGTTTACCGGGCTTGCCATCAATTTCTATATATTTTTCACTCGCAAGTGATTCTTCAATCTGCCGATCTATTTCTATTGTTTGCCCATTAAAAAACTGAGTTGCAAATTGGCCCTGCAAACTACCTGTAGATATTAGACCTGAACTCATATCAGTATCAAATGTGGTATTTGAGCTAATTATTATCTCGCCACTCTCCTTAAATAAATCACTTATTTTCACTTCAAATGAATAATCTTTCTTAGGTACTTTATAAGACACGCGTGACACCGGGCGCCGTGTAAATATCACAAAGATAATGGCTAAGGCTATAAGAATGAAAACCCCATAATTGCTATACTGCCCTTTCTCGTAAATTTTAAAAGTATCAGCTAAATTAATTAACAAATACAACACGCCAAGGGCAGAAAAAAACTTTGCTAATGCCTCGCCTGAAAACAAAGCATATCTCCAATACGCTGTAGTTCTCACCGACTCCCACCAATATTTCATCTCGTAACCCCAACTTTTATTACTATGATTTCTTTCCTATTATTTCTAGTATGTATGCGCGCTGGGAAATTTGGCTTAAGATTCTCTTACGCACTTTACTTATCTAGCAATAAATAAAAAAGCAGTATGTTTTAGTTAAAAAATAGAGATACACACGTGGGAAGTACATCAAAAGTTTGGGAGTAATAGATTACTCCCCTTGCTTTTCTCACACTTGTGACGCTAGAAGCGGCGTTAACTCTACTTGCATACTCTCGACAGCCGACATCAGTTATGCTTCATATGATTCAACAACTTGCATGCATTAGTCAAGTCATTAAAAAGTTAAATCTGGAAAATCATGCTACTTTAGTACTACCGCGTATTGGTGTCGTAGTTAGCGAGGAGCATGAAATTTAGCGATTCAAATGCTGAATAGTTAGCTCGATAATTAATTGTTTATCGTTAGTGCTAAAACCTAGCAACTGACGTTGGGTCTATTGCATAGACTGGGTATGTTTGCTTGGCCGGTCTTTTAGTACGAACTGATGAATCTATACAATTCGCTGCACCTTGCCGGTAAACTCCACCGTTACGGCATCATTGCGACCACTGGCTGTCATGTAGCGGCTCGTTCGCAGCTTCTGGAACATTGCCCTTTTGATTCGCCCATTTGGCTGGTGCTTTCTAGCCTGATACGGCATACCATCAGGACCTTTTTGCTGCTTAATACGCTGCTGTTGCGACCTGCGTAGCTCCTTCGCCGTCCCTCCGGGGACTGCGCACCAATCAACCCGGCCAGCTTATCGTCGAAGGGTTTAAACTCACTCATCCCACTTACTCACCAGCTCACCATTAATACACAGCGTTGTCGGTCGCGTCATCGGTTCAGGCAGAGACGGCTCAGGTGCATAGCTGACGTGCAGCGCACCGTTTTCATTCCTGACGAGGTTGTGATCGGTGCGTTGTAGGCTGATACTGATATCAACATTATCCCCGTCGTTTAAATCTATCTGGAAGCGATAGCCCTTTTTGCGTTCCTTGAGCGCTGTATGGTCGATGCGATGGAAGAGTGGGAGGACTTTGAACAATTTGCCGACCGGTCTGGATCGGCAATGACCCGTCACACACCGGCGACAGCGCAGGCTGTGCGGAACTGGCTCCGCCGCTGGCAAGTACCGCATCCTTGAGCGCCACCAGTTGAAAGGGATGGATTTTGCGGCACAGGCCGAGGCCATTCGTTCGCTCACTGAAAAATACACCGTCGACTATATCGGCATCGAGGCAACCGGCATCGGCTTGGGTGTTGACTAGCTCGTGCGCTCGTTCTTCCCGGTAGCGAACGCCATCCGCTACACGCCTGAAATGAAAATCGCGATGGTGCTGAAAGCGAAAGACACCATCCTACGCGTGTGTCTGGAATATGACGCCGATGCAACTGACATCATGCAGTCGTTTCTGGAGATCCGCAAAACCATGACCAGCAGCGGGCACAGCTTGACCTATGAAGCGAGTCGCAGCGAGGAAGCCAGCCACGCAGACAACGCGTGGGCTAACGCGGAAATTATATCTTTCAGACCCTACTGTTTATAACAATTATAAAGCGCACGGGTAGCATTAACCGTGCTTAAATAGCTTATCCAAGTCAAGGTTAAATTTCTTATTTAATTTTTGCGCAAAAACAATAAGCCGTCTGTAGTTTTTCTCATCTACACTCTTTGTAAAAGCCAACAATCCACCAACATGCGCATAATTTTCAGAACGCCCAACAGAAAGATAATGTATCTTGCTTTTTATTTCTCTGAATTTTTGCCGGCCTATGCCAACATCATCAATTGATAATACTAATCCAGTGATTTTTTTTTGTTTTCTCGGTCCACTAATAATTACTTTATTATAATTAACAATTAATTGTTCAGTAGGTATTATTGAAAATAAAAAATCCTTTGCTTTTTCAATTTTCTTTAACGACTGAGCTGAAAGAGTTATATCGTCAGCGTAACGAGTAAAGATAATACCTCGTATTCCCGCATAACCATGAATCCTGTGATCAAGCCTCATGCAAACAAGATTCGCCAATTTAGGCGATGCGGGGGATCCCTGCGGTAATTTATTTTTAAAACAACAAATTTTTGTCAATACCGAAGATATGTACTTATTATAACCCAACGAATTAAAAACAGTATAAATTTTATTAGAAGAAATACTAGGAAAGAAATCCTCTAAGTCAATATTTAATACAAAGTTCGAACCAACATGTGGGTTCGCATTGTCTTTTATGGACTGGCCTCGTTCAAAACCAGTTGAAAAAGGTGACGAATTAAGTTTGTCTAATATATTTCTTAAAACCCACGCTTGCAAAGCCTTGAGCCTTCGAGAGGGTTGACAAATCACCCTTTCACCTTTTTCTGTACCTGTTTTTGGTACACTATAAACTTTGTAAAAGTCATCCGCTCTTGTGATTAATAAGGTTAAAAGTTCGACAGACAGTCGCATTTCCCTTGACATATCTGTTAGTGAAGACATCACAGGCAGACCAAAGTTACGTAAGCGAAAAACGTCGGTACTGGAGAAATTGTTCATGAATGCGCACACCCTTACGTCATAAATACCAGGTTTCCTCGCTCTCAGAGAACATCGGGAGATGTTCTCTGAGTTCGAGGTAAACTGCCAAAACAGTAGATTTAATGCAGGACAGCGAGACACTATCC
Organism: Pectobacterium zantedeschiae; assembly: GCF_004137795.1. GTDB lineage: Bacteria > Pseudomonadota > Gammaproteobacteria > Enterobacterales > Enterobacteriaceae > Pectobacterium > Pectobacterium zantedeschiae. The sequence continues at coordinate 1,924,505 of NZ_NWTM01000001.1, read as the reverse complement.
AGTCACCTCTTACAAGGGACTCGCTAAGGGTGTGCTGAGAAAATCCTACCATAGTTCAATGATATATTGCTACGATTTTCAAAGTTCATCATTTCAAGTCGTAGCTTGTCTAAAACCAGTCGATCAAACCTAAGTAGTACATATTCCATACCAGCGTCTGTAATATGATAACCTTCTGATGTCCTAACAATAACCCGCTCTTTCATTAATTTTGACAATGCAGATTTGACGATAATTTCGCACAATGTATTTGCCTTTCCTGTAGCTTTACTTAACAAATCATAAAGCAATACATTATTGATACCATCCATAAGGTATATACATGGCAAGATAAATCTATCCGCCATCAATATATTATCTACACTTTTCTTTACAGGTGATTTTTTTTGAACGATTTTAATGCTTTTCATCAGGGACTGATAAAACCCCTCATTTAATAGAGCATCATTAAGGACGTTAAAATCACACCTAAGCACTGATGTGGAACTATTTTTCTTAAGCAACCGTATAGGTCCATAATTTAAAAAACTTTTCTTAAACCTAAATTTATTATCTTGTACACATATCATTTTTGATGCTAATTTTTCATTATTTGCAAAAGCCCCAAGTTCAGAATATGAACCGGGACTTTCAGGGATTATTATTATCGCATCAACAGATTCAGCGAGCATATTCTCCATACTTAAAAGACTATATTGCCCCTGCCCAGCAAGAAGGTCATCAAACAAATCCTCTGGATAGAAAATTTCCAGTCTATCATTTCTCGATAAAATTTGAGAAATTTTATACCGTCCATATTTACTATCGTTAACATCCCCTCCACACAAAAAAATTGTCACTTTATTACGTTTCTCGCTGAAGAGATTATTTTTTATTACGTTGGCGAATTCAACTTTTTGTTTTTCTGAAAATATTATCGAATTCTTTAAGAGTTTCATATTCATACCCATAGGATCATGTATAAATTTTTTTAGCATTTTTCATACTACAGCGCAATGCTCTCCCCGTCACGCCTGCTAGCTTACTGGGCCCGTATTAATGCAGTTGCATAACCTTCCTCAGGTCTACGCCAGTGCTGGCGGCGTAGTGTCAGTACGGTTGAGGATGGCACATTCATAATCATGCATCTTCAGCATGCATGGCTAAAACCGTAAAAAAAGGACTAAAAGCCGGCATACAACTTGCCAGTTTGGAGAGAGTTATGTAGATGTTACTGACCAAGTAATGCGCTGAGCTCAATCTCTATACATACTCTCACAAAATCAGCATAAAATTATCGCTCACGAAAGAGCTAACATATTGATTGAGATTGACCTGCTCCCTGTTATTTAACACGGCACGATTTAAGGAATGCCTTTATCAAACTGCGAACTTCCGCTGTTCGCTCGTTGCCGACTGTCAGGTTCTATCGAGTTTTAACACAGAACACTACTAGGGCGAGTCTGGGCCCATACAGATAAATAATAATGGTGACGGATTCCCGTTCAGTATTTCACTATTGATAATATACACGGTATTTATTCAGATAATAAAAAAACGCGCAGAGAAAATAGCTTCTCTGCGCGAATGTCATCCTGTTATCAGCACTGACGGCGTTCAAGAATAGTTTGGCATTCCGTGCAGGTTGTCACGCCTGGAAGGGTTTTCCTCCGCTGCTCGGGAATGGGTTCACCGCACAAACGGCAGTAATGTAATGAGGGCGTGGTTGCTGGCTTAAAACGATTCTGTTCAATCATTTCTTCCAGGCGTTGCTCATTAAATTCCTGATCGCGATCGATCTCATCTGGCATGCGATGTCCTCCTGTTCAGTGCTTCTTTCTCACAAAGGGTGATACGGCTCCAAACGGCAGTCAGGGAAAGCCTTTTTTCGCGGGAAGACAATGATTCAGTAACCTGCATCATTGCTTCCAGCGCATCAGGTGTATCAAGGTTTTCAGAGCGGTTCTTTTGCCATGACAGCCAAATTTCTGCATCAATGGCTTCATCTGGGATAGGCGTTCGGCCATAAGGGATGGTGACACCCAGCAACCGGCGACGAGCGCAGACTTCATTCGAGGTGAGGCCAAAAAAATGATTAAGGAGTGCTATAGAACCTCCCAATCTGACGGCGCGATTTATCTGCTGCTGGCGTTGCGCTTCCTGATGGGACAGCGTCAGAATCTGTTTTAGAACGTCGTGACGAACAGTGATCGACATAAACTGCGCCGATGCACGGCTGACGATAAAGAGCTCGTCGAGGGATAGCTGATTGAGGGTATTTAATTCGTCAAATGTGAATCCTAACGTTTCACAATAACGAAAATTGCCTTCCTTAAGCGCGGCAAGAGCGTTTGTTAATACCGCGTAATTCAGTGAGGGGAACATAATGCTGTGTCTCCCTTCAGTGCGTTAAGCGGTTAGCTAATTTGAGGTTAATCCATTCGTCAATTTCAGATTCCAGCCAAGCTACGCTGGCAGGTCCAATCTTTATTGAAGAGGGAAAGGTGCCTTCTTTCATGTACAGGTAGATTTGCGAGCGTTTCAGACCTGTTTTTACTTCCACTTGTTTCAGACGTAATAACTGATGAGCTGTCATAAATACCTCCAGTGCAGAAATGGGATATGCCCGGAGATGACAAAAAAACACAGTGAGGAAAGGAGTGAAAGTTGAAGAGCCCGTATTACGGATACTACTATCCTTAATACGGGTTTTTAGATTGAAGCGTGTAATGTCATTTTAATGGGGTACCTAAACGGACGTTGGTGAACCACGTTCAAGCGCCGTTTTTAACGTATCGCCGCTGAATCGATCGGTCATGCCCTCGTCTGATGCCCATTGTTCAAAGATGGACAGAAGCTTATAAGGTTGCCTGATTAATGGGCTGATAGCCTCATTGTTTTTACAGGCAAGCCAGAACAGTCTGGATAATGGCGTGGATATACGTGTCGAGGAGGATTGAGAGGTATCGTTTTTGACGGGCATGCTAATTAATTTCTCAAGTTCGGCATGTTTGATAACAAAACAGGCATCCTTTGGTAAATAATGAATCGGAAAATATTCTCTATGGCTATACTGCTTTGTTTTCTGATATGGGATTTTTTCAGTAATATGTGATGCAATATTTTTAGGAAGTCTCATGGTTTGCTGTTTTATCCTTTCGCGATACCTGATTTTTTCAAATATTTGAAAGTAATCGTCACCGATATTGACAGTAAGACCATAGTTAACGTGATTTTCTCCGATTACGGGTAGTGGAATACCCAGAGATCTCGCTAATAAACGTTGAACCAGAACGTATTCATAGCCGATAAGCGTTGTATCAATCACTTGTTGAGTGGGGTAAGTGTATTTACCCTCGGTGGTAACGATTAAGTTTCTGTTATTGATGAAACAGTTTTTTTCGAGAATACATAGTTGGCTGATAAAATGGTTGCCTATAGGCTTAAGTTTTGCCTTAGCATTTGATGTTTTGATTCTTCGTAAGATGACTGGAGATTGGAAGTAGATCGAAAGGTTGATATCGCCGTATAAGGCACAGCGATAAATATCAGCTTCTGTTAACGGTGAGTTTCGTATCTGAGTCGCTATCACTATGGCTTCTGGTATCGTAATCCAGTTAAATTTATCACTCGTGGTATTGAACATCCTATTTTTCATTATCATGATTCATCTCCTTTATATGAAAATGATATATGCATAGGTGTCTAACATTCCCTTATGCAGCCATGACGTATAGATAGGATTCTAAAAATGAGGAATAGGATTAATGAGAGGTTGTTATTATAACGATGATGTTATTAATCGCTTTTCGCTGGCGGTCACAAAAATGTTCCAACTAGGATGCTATCAGCAGATGGGCTAACTTTATTCTGTGCGTTGCTGATTTTATTCAGAGCAATACGACCAAAGCTCCGCATCAAAAAAGGAATGAAAATATCATGATTTACGGCATATCAATTGGTTCTAAGTCATTAACGAACCAATTGATGATGCGGTACGGTTGAACCGAGTTGAGATAAAAACTTGTTTTCCCTGATTGTTGGCGTTTAAGCCCAGCAAATGATCTAATTGTTTTTATGACGAATTTCTCTTGGAATGCGCTGCCCTTGTGAATCGAAATAACGATTCGGCCAGATCTCACTCGCTGGTATGCCCAGGGCATCTGCAATGAGCCGTTCACCTTTTGGCCAGGGACGGTTTAGTGCATTTGCGAGCGTTGATGAACTAAGGCCCGCCTCACGTGATACGGCGGCTAACGTTGTCTTCCGTTTACGCAGAGCTGCAATGATATCGGCAGGATGCCAGTCCAGTCGTTGTTCCTGTTGTTCAATGTTCATACGTCCTCCTCTTGGATTGAAATTTTACTTCTTCCAGTAAACTATATCTTCATTATGGGTGAAAAAACAACCAAAAATAAAGATAAAATTTATTTAGGAAAGAAATGCTTCAAGAAGGACTTATTGAGAGAAGCGATAATCAGTATATGTTGATCAGTACTGTGGATAACACCGTGATTGGTAAGCGATTAAGACTAGCCCGAGTAAACAAGGGATTAAAGCAGGCAGAGCTCGGTTGCCTCGCTGGTCTGGATGAGGAAACGGCAAGCTCTCGTGTGAGCCAATACGAAAGAGAAGTCAGTGCGCCAGACTTTGGACTGGTTTCTCGATTCGCTACAGTGCTGGATGTTCCTGAAGCGTATTTCTATGCGGTTGATGACGATCTTGCCACCTTGATCTTACAGTATCACCGTTTCAAAAAAGCCAACCCAAACTCCACGCTGCTCATCACACCTCAGTAAGGTTGATGCCTAATGCGTCATGGTATTCAATCTCTGTGCGTTTACCCTCCTAAATTTAATTATTCCTACTCTCAATAAATTAAATCTTCATTTTTGATCTTAAAATAACCAAAAATAAATTTTAAATTTATTGGGTGAAGAACCACTTCAAGAGAGGCATGGCGGGAACGGCGATAATCGGCTTATGTTAATCTGCGAAGCAGGTAATGCCGTGATTGGTAAACGATTAAGATTGGCCCGAGTGAATGCAGGATTAAAACAGGTCGAGCTCGGTTGTCTCGCTGGACTGGATGAAGAGACGTCGAGTTCTCGCGTAAGCCAATATGAAAGGGAAGTCAGTTCACCGGATTTTGGTCTGGTTTGCCGCTTTGCGGCGGTGCTGGATGTGCCGGAAGCGTATTTTTATGCTGTCGATGAGGATCTCGCAACGCTAATCTTGCAGTACCATCGTTATAAGAAAAGTAACCCTAATTCTACGTTGTTGATTACCCCTCAATAGACCTTCATTCCTGTATCCGGTCTGAGTAATTTCCTGACATTTCTCGATTTTTTTTGAAAGGTTGAGGCAAGATTTTCTCGCAGTCTGAAAAGCAGATCCTGTTATCAGGATCTGCTCTTAGGTGCATTATCGATCAGGTCGCTCCAGCCGTCTTATGTTGTTGAGCATAAATGTATGGCGCAACATATCCTTCTCGGTTGGTATCCAAATAATCTGACCACCATTGCATCATCGCTTTACGGGTCTCGAGATATTCAGCTTTATGGATGTAAGCCGCTCGAACGCTATTGCGTTCTTGATGGCTCATCTGTCGTTCAACCGCATCCTGCGCCCACAGTCCAGATTCCATCAGCGCACTACAGGCCATTGCTCGGAATCCGTGACCGCAGATTTCATCTTTTGTGTCATAACCCATCACACGCAAAGCCTTGTTGACCGTGTTTTCGCACATTGGCTTATACCGATTATGATCACCGGGAAATATTAGTTCCTGATGCCCGGATATTTCCCGTATCTGTTTCAGAATAGTGATGGACTGACGGGAGAGGGGAACGATATGCGGCGTGCGCATTTTCGCCCCACGCCCAGAGTAGCGGACACCGGGGATGGCTTCGCGGGTGGCTGGAATGGTCCAGATTTTGTTTCTGAAATCGATCTCAGACCAGCGGGCAAAACGCAGTTCGCTGGAACGGATGAATAGGTGCAGGGTGAGTGAGACTGCCAAGCGGGTTAATTCTCGTCCTTGTTTGTAGTCCTCAATGCTAGCCAGCAGCTCCGGCAGTCGTTCCAACGGAAGGGCAGGGTAGTGGTGTTTAACGGGAGGGGCTATTATCCCGTCCAGATTTGCCGCCGGGTTGTGCTCTATCAACTCCTGATGCACGGCATGACGCATGATGTTGCACATATGCTGTCGGGTACGAGCCGCCACTTCCAGCAAACCTTTTTTCTCGATACCTTTCAGCAAGTCAATAAAGTGACGGGTTTTCAGTTCTGTAACAGGCAGGTGCCCAATTATCGGGAAGATATGATTATTCATGCTGGCAAGCAGACGGGCGGCATGGTTTTCTGACCAGGTTCTGTTGCTTTTATGCCAGCTCAATGCCACGGTCTTGAAACTCTTTGCAGGTGAACGAGCCGCCTTTTCTGCGGCACGTTGCTGCGCCGGGTTGATATTCTGTGCCAGAAGTTTGCGGAGTTCATCGCGTTTCTGGCGCGCTTCTGACAGACTGATTAACGGATAAGCACCTAACGCTATGCGGGTTTCTTTGCCACAAAAATAGTATCTGAAGTACCAGAGACGTGAACCAGTAGGTTTAACGTGAAGATACAGACCGTGTGAATCGGACAGTTTTATGGGGGTAACAGGTGGTTTTAAGTTGCGGATTTTAGTGTCATTAAGGGACATATGCGGGTCACTCCATTATCGAACCGGAAAGACCCCAAATCTGACCACCAAATTCTCCCGATGCGGAGGGTAAACTGAAAATGCATCGGGAAGACTTTTCACATTAACTTATTGAATCTACATCGTATAAGGATTCGCAAAGAGACATGAAAACAAGAATTTGGCTCCTCTGACTGGACTTGAACCAGTGACATACGGATTAACAGTCCGCCGTTCTACCGACTGAACTACAGAGGAATCGTGTGAACGGGGCGCATAATAGCGGCGTGCGCTGGCCATGTCAAAGGCGGAAACCACAAAATCACACTGTTCGGTGAGAGAATGCGCAATTTGCCGATATTTTTGGCAAATACCGACATTTTATTGTGTTCAGCCACCACTAAAGTGTGTTCAACGGTGTTTTTTGTTTAGTGGAAAAGGCATATAGCGGTCCTTTACCTGACAGCGTAAATAGGGATATCGCTGTAAAAGAGAGGGCGATGCCGCCTAAAATCAGGTAAGTGCCATGAAAACCGATGCTGTCATACATATTGCCAGCGAAGATAGACATGAAAATGATTGATATCTGTTTGAAGAAACAGAAGCACACTAGGTAAATCGTCGCAGAAAAACGGACTTCAAAGACCGTGGTAATGTACTTGAAGCAGCCGACAATCAGGAAAGGTACTTCGAACATGTGTAGTGTTTTCAACACAATGACTTCTAGTACCGAGTCGGCAAAAGCCGAGCCAATAATGCGCACGGACATAATCGTCCCGGCAATGAGCAGGGCGTTTTTACCGCCGATACGGTTCACAATCAGCGGTGCAAAAAACATAATGGTGGCATTAAGCAATTCACCCAGCGTGGTGACATAGCCAAATACTCTTGTGCCTTCCTGTCGGGTCTCGAAAAATGATGTGAAAAAGTTGGCGAACTGCTGATCGAACACATCATAGGTGCAAGAAACGCCGACGACATAGAGGGTCAGGAACCAGATTTTGCGTTCTTTTAGCAGTTCGGCGGCCATTTTCAGACTAAAGGGTTTCTGGTTGGAGCCAACATGGTCGGCGACGATAGCGCTGGAAGAAACCTCTGGTTTTGCAAACAGTAGCAGGATGGCGAGGATGACTGCACAACCGGAACCAAGCCAAAAAACAAACTGGTTATTGATGGTAAACATAATGCCGACAATAGACGCGCAGAGCGCCCAGCCAAGGCAGCCGAACAGACGTGCGCGGCCAAATTCAAATTGGCTGCGGCGGCTGACTTTCTCGATATAGGCTTCAATGGCCGGTGCGCCGCCGTTGTTGATAAACCCCAGATAAATCCCGCCGACGATAGAGCCTAAAACGATATTGTATTTTAGCAATGGGCCAAAAACATAAATAAAGAACGGAGCAAAAAACACCAGCATAATGGTGATAATCCATAGCAGGTGCTTTCTCAATCCTAATTTATCGGAGAGCAAGCCAAATATAGGTTGAAATAACAGAGCGAAAAAGGAAATGCAGGCGAAGATAATACCCGTGTCGCTTTTGCTTATTTGGTTAATATCATGAAGCCAAATAGGAAAGAAGGGGAAGTAAGCCCCCATGATGAAGAAATAGAAAAAGAAAAAAAGGCCGAATATCCAGAAATTCTTATTGTATAGGTAGTACATGTTGTCTTCTCCGATATGCATAATACCCGCAACATTTATTTTGATGGCGGATATATACTTGCTGGATACAACTGAGATGGAAAGAGGCAGCGTAGCCGCACTCTTTCTCTGTTTTTAATACTGCTTTTTTCATATCAATGCGGTCAGTGATGTTGAATAGCGACGCGATAGTGATAATGCGTTGCTGTTAGCAAATCATCGTGATGGACGCTGGGACTCCAGGAGTCATCGCCACCAATTCCCATATGGAAGCCATCCAGATTGAGCCAAACGCCTTTTTCCTTTTCTAATAAATGATGGTGGGTACACGTCATCAACTGTGGTAGTCCGTAGCGGCTTAGCCCAAAGTGGAAATTTCCGGTGATAGTCCATTTGCCATACGCCAGCGTACGCGTGTTGCAGCGCAGTCCGTTCTCCGATGGGAAAATATAAGGCGTGTGCAGGTCATCCAACGGCAGATTCCAATGCCCATGCTGTGCGGCGAGCTGTCGGTCAGGATAATTTTCATGTGGTCCAAGCCCGACCCAACTGACCAGAGGCTCGACGTCAGCGAGCTGGCAACTCAAACCGACTCTGGCCAGTGACGGAAGGACAGTCGCGACATCAACGTCAACATCGGTGGTCATCACGCCATGGGCATCAATCTGCCAGCGCTTTTTACTCCGTAGCAGAATCTGCCCTGCATGACGGAAAACATGTTCAGTGACAATAAGCACGGCATCGGCGAGTTGATCTGCCTGAATTGCTACACACTGCGCATGTAATTGATAAAGCCCGGCTGATTTCCAGCGCTCAGCCCAGGCGCGTGGATCGATGCGATCGACCTCACTGATACCGATATCGTTATCCAGCGGTGCCCGAACGAATTGATCTTGTAAGGGAGTCAGCAGTGTTGGGATATCGGCTGCCCACCATTGCTCCAGCCAGCCGCTTTGGCGATTAAATCGCCAATGTTGTTCGCCCTGAACAACGTCAAAATAGATGTCGGACTCTCGCAGAATCGGTGGTTTTTTCTGTCCAGAACATGCCTCTGGCAGATGAAGTGTTGCCGGGAGCTGCCACTGATCCCAGGCACAACGATGATTTGCTTCCGACCAAACTGTCTCCTTGGGCTGTACGATCTCAACATTGAGCCAAAGTTCTCCTGTGTGATCGATGATGGGGAGTGATTCCAGCAGCGTCAACGTTTGTGTCGTCTGGGGAGCGAGCTTCAAGGGTAGCGAACCTTCTGCTAGCGTCTTATCGTCCAGTGTAATGCTCCAGTTCAACTTCTCGTTGTCCGTATGACGGAACAGGTACTCGCTGGTAACACGTAATTCACAGGGGGACTCAGCCTGCCAGACGAATTGAATATGCTGCTGTGCTCGTTGGGCTTCATACAGGCTGGGATGTGGGGTGCGATCGGGGAAAAGCAGGCCGTCCAGGCAGAACTGGCGATCGTTAGGCATGTCGCCAAAATCTCCGCCGTACGCCCAGTAGGCGTTGCCCTGTTCATCATGGCGAATCAGGGCCTGATCGACCCAATCCCAGATGAATCCGCCCTGTAACCGAGGATATTGACGGAATGCTTTCCAATAGCGGGCGAATCCCCCCAGGCTGTTGCCCATTGCGTGTGCATACTCACAGAGGATGAGCGGCCGATGTTCATCCGGCATACTGATCCATTTTGTGATCGACCATTTGGGGACGACGGGGAAGGGCTGATCTTCATCAACGCGGGCGTACATTGGGCATACGATGTCAGTCGCACGGCTATTCGCGCCGCCGCCTTCGTAATGCACGGGGCGAGTGGGATCGTGGCGTTTGATCCACTGGTAAAGTGCATCATGGTTTGCGCCGTAGCCGGATTCGTTCCCCAATGACCAGATAATGATGCAGGGATGATTACGGTCACGCTGTACCATCCTTGATACGCGTTCGCTATAGGCTGGCAGCCACACAGGATCGTCCGACAGACGATTCATCGGCTGCATGCCGTGTGTCTCAATATTCGCTTCATCGACCACATACAAACCGTAGCGATCGCACAACCGATACCACAGCGGATGGTTAGGGTAATGTGAGCAACGCACCGCGTTAAAATTATGCTGCTTCATCAGCATAATATCGCGCCGCATTGTGTCTTCATCCATGACCTGACCATGCTGCGGATGGTGCTCGTGACGATTAACCCCGCGGATCAGCAGCGGTTTGCCATTAAGCAGCAGCAGGCCGCTGCGGATTTCAACTTTTCTGAAACCGACATCATAGGCTTCCGCTTCGATGAGTTCGCCTTCTGTCGTTTCCAATGAAATAACGGCGCGATACAGGTGTGGTAGCTCGGCACTCCACAGATCGGGCTGTGGCACATCAATACGGAGAAAAGCCTTGTCGTGGTAGACGCCGCGTTCATCAACAATGCTGGTACCGAACGCCTGATGTGTATCGCCGATAAGCCGATTACCACGCCAGAGTTGTGTGTGGATGCGATGGTGTTTGGCTTCTGCTTCAGAAAGCGTTGCTCTCACCTGAATATCCAGCGTGCCGTGGCGGAAATCGGCGCTAAGCGGTGTAGTCAGTTGGATATCATTGAGGTGAACGGCTGGTTTGTGCAGAAGTGTGACGTCGCGGAAAATACCGCTCATGCGCCACATGTCCTGATCTTCCAGATAGCTTCCATCAGACCAGCGTAAGACCATCACTGCCAGTCGATTTTCCCCGACCGTCAGATAGCGACCAATATCAAACTCCGCAGGTAGACGACTATCCTGCGAATATCCCACCCAGTGGCCGTTACACCAGAGATAAAATGCGGAATTGACACCATCAAAAATAATCCGCGTTTGTCCGCTGTTGAGCCAATCATGATTGGCCTTAAAAGTGAGCGAGTAACAACCGGTTGGATTATCCTTCGGCACATAAGGTGGATTCACGGGGAACGGGTATTTGACGTTGGTGTAAATCGGCGTGTCATAGCCCTGTAGCTGCCAATTGGAAGGAACTGGAAGGGTAGCGGAATCAGGCAGGTCCTGCTGTAGCCAGCTTTCCGGTACGGCTTCAGGACGACTGAAATAACTAAACACCCACTCGCCATTCAAGCGTCGAACACGCTGCGATGGCTCATCTTGCTGTGCCGCAGTCACGCTTCGCCAACTGTTGAACGGTGGGTGTGCAGGGAGCCTCTGATAGTTTGTGCAGGCTGGGTTTTCCCAATCACGTCTGGCAAGAATGTCTCGTAGCGTGGCGTGATGGCGTATTGGATTCGGTAAAACGGTGTCGCTCATGATGGCTTTACTCCTGAACGTCTTGAGTCTTCATTGTGATTGGCTAATTAAAATTGTTATCCGCTCACAATTTCTATTTTCCATAACATATCGACTCACCAAAGTGAGTAAAGCGGAATGTGACAATAAAGTGGAAGCGATCACAAAGATCGTTTGCAAAAGAAATGAAAGAACATTGAATTTGGAAAGCTATACGTAATAAATCAACAAGGTTAATTAATAACCTATTGTTTATTAAATTATTTTGTCAGGTTTAGGCAAGTATGGTGCAAACGATGTTGTTGTGTAATGGGTTACAAACGCTGGAGCTGGCGCGTAATGTCCAACAGATTTTTTGTTAATTCTTGCAGAGAGGCATGGGTTGATGAATGTACGGCGGTGCTATGGCGTACGATCAGTTCAGTGGGTAACAGCAGTGACGTGATCTGGGTAGAATCGTGCAGCGTAGCGAGTAAACGAGTGACACCTTCTTTACCTAATAGCCTGAAATCCTGCCGAATGGTTGTCAGTGGCGGGGTGTAATAGGCGCTGTCCTGAGTATCGTCAAAGCCTATTACCGACATTTGCTCCGGCACGCGCAGACCATACTCGTGCAGTGCGCGCAGAACGCCAAGCGCCATTTGATCGTTAGCCACAACAATGGCGGATACGCGCAGGGATTGCCCCAGCAGAACCAGCGTTTGGTGGTAACCAGAAGCGGCGCTCCAGTCTCCGTGCAGTACCGAAGTGGGGGATAGTTGCTGTTTTTCCAGTTCGGTTAGCCAGCCCTCATAACGCAGGCGGGCAGAAATCGAGGTCATTGGCCCTGTCAGCAGGGCGATATGTTGGTGCCCTAGTTGCACCAAATGCGTGATAGCTAAACGTGCACCGTGATCGGGATCGAACATGACGTTGAGTATGTCGGTATGCGGATCGGCATCCATAAACAGCACGGGGGTATCGGCACAGGTTTGGCTAATGTGGGCGACTTCATCCGTTGATAGCGGAACATTCACGATGACGCCGCTGACTCGCTGAGAAAGCAGGTCGTTAACAGCGTTATTGCAGGTGTTGACATCCGGGCTGCTCAGCATGGACATCACGATATTGATCCCCAACTGGCTGGCGGTGCTCTTAATCGCGGCGGCAATTTGTGACGGTGCGTGCAGTGAAAGATCGGTAGTTACCAGTCCCAGCGTGGTGATGGTTTTCCCTGCCAGCTGCTGTGCGACGCGGTTAGGCGTGTAATTCAACTCGGCCATCGCCTGTTCCACTTTACTGCGAGTACGGGATGAAACATGAGGCGCTTGATTCAGAACACGGGACACCGTCTGATAGGAAACCCCGGCATGATCGGCGACATCGTTTAGTGTTATGGGTTTCTGTTTCATTGTGGCCATTCCGTGCGTGAGAGAGCGTTATCATAACAAATCGCGTAGGGAATCCGTAACAGGCGTATGTATTCCGGCGCAATCAAAGCCGGTCAAAATGAAAGTATGTCAGGGTTGGAATGCGACAAAAGTAAAACCGGGAGCGAATGCTCCCGGTATATAGGCAGTGAGTTATCCGCTATTTACTGCTCGGATAGCACAAACATACCGTAAGGGTGAATTTGCAGGTAGTAGCTGTCGCCTGGGTTCGGTTGAAGCTGGGTAGCATTAACCTGCAACAGCATCGATTGGCCGTGCCAGTCCACCTGCACTTCATACTGCGGCCCCATATAGGCGACTTGTGTGATAGTGCAACGCTGGCTCTCGTCACCTTGATGGCTGAGCGTAATCGCTTCCGGGCGAATACCGACGGTCGATTCGCTTAATCCGGCGGCAAAATCCTGCGGACGCGGAATGAGGTAGCCATAGATGTTCACGCTGTCTGCCGTGAAGGTGGCAGGGAAAATATTGGCATCCCCCATAAAGCTGGCCATGAAGCGTGAAGCGGGCTGGCGATAGAGCTCCTGTGGTGCGCCCAACTGCATGATTTTGCCTTTGTTCATCACCAGAACCATGTCGGATACCGCAAAGGCTTCGCTCTGATCGTGCGTGACGTACAATGAGGTGATGTTGAACTGTTGTTGAAGCTCACGGATTTTCTCACGCATGCTGCGGCGCAGGTTGGCGTCAAGGTTACTCAGTGGCTCATCGAACAGCAGGACTTTAGGCTTAAGGATCAGTGCGCGCGCCAGAGCGACGCGCTGTTGCTGTCCACCAGAAATCTGGTCGACGTAGCGATCTTCAAACCCTTCCAGATCGACCAGCGCCAGCGCTTCTTTGACGCGTTGATTGATTTCTGCCTTCGGGCGGCCGAGCATTTTCAGCCCGTAGCCGATGTTTTCCCCCAGCGACATATGCGGGAAGAGGGCGTAAGACTGGAACACCATGCAAATATCACGCTGTTGAATCGAGCGCTCGGTGACGTCTTCGCCGTCGATGAAAATCTGGCCTTCCGTCGGTTTTTCCAGACCTGCAACGGCTCGGAGTACCGTGGTTTTACCGCAGCCAGATGGCCCTAACAGCGTCACCATTTTTCCCTGTGGGATCGCCAGATTCAAATCATCAATGACGGTGTTGTTGCCGAAACGTTTAGTGACGTGCTTCAGTTCAACAAAGTTTTTTTCAGTATTCAAGGTAATCACTCCGCTTAGTCACTATTCTTGGCTTTCGTGCGGGAAACCCGCGCTTCACCGACCAGATAATCGAACAGGAAAATAATGGCCAGCATGACCACAATCAGGATGGAACCGTAGGCGATCGCCATACCGTATTCACCGTCTTCCACGCGGTTAAGGATATAAGACGTGGCGACGCGAGTATCCGGTGTAACCAGGAAGATGATGGCGCTAACCGTGGTAATGGCACGCACGAAGCTGTAAATCAGTGCGGACAGAATGGCCGGACGCAGTAGCGGTAGCAGAATATAAAACACCGTGCGCATCGAACCCGCTCTCAAGCTGAGCGACGCCTCGTCCAGCGATTTATCCAACTGCCCCAGACCCGCAATACCCGCGCGAATACCGACCGGCACGTTACGCATCACCATCGACATGATGACGATTACCGCTGTTCCCGTTAAGTAAACGGGCGCACTGTTAAAGGCCAGGATGTAAGACACACCAGCAACGGTACCCGGTACGGCAAAGCACAGCATGGTGGTGAACTCGATAGCCTTCTTGCCGTAGAACTGCTGGCGCACCACGATGTAGGCGATAAGCAGCCCGAACAGTGCCGTAATGGGTGCGGCGATACCCGCGAACAGCAACGTATCCAGCAGGGAAGGCCAGGCGCCGTCGCTAAAGCCTTGTCCGAACAGCTTGCTGAAGTTTGCCAGCGTCAGGGTGTAATCCACGCCCCAGTTAACGGTAAAGCTGCCGTAGAAAATGCTGCCGTACAGCAGAACGTTAAAGGCAATCCAGACATAGAGCAGGATGCTGACGATCCACACCAGCGAAACGGGCAGCGGCTGCACATCTCCCCGGTAGGACTTACCGGAAATCGTGACGTAGGAGCGTTTGCCGATCCACAGATATTGCACGCAGAACACAGCCAGTGAGAACAACAGCAGGACAACGCCGAGCGTACTGGCTGACTGGTAATCCAGCTGTGCGCCAGTGATGTAGAAGTAAATCTGGGTAGCGAGTACGTCGAAGTTGCCGCCTAGCACCAGCGGGTTACTGAAATCGGCCAGCGACTGGACGATCACGATCAGGAACGAGTTAGCCAGCGCGGGTTTCAGCAGGGGCAGGAAAACGCGCTGAAAGGTTTGATAGCGGTTGGCGCGTAGCGTGTACGATGCTTCTTCCAGAGACGGATGAATGGTCTTCATCGCGCCTTCGAGAATCATAAACGACATTGGCGTGAAGGCGAGCACCTGCGCCAGCCAGATGCCAGTAAAACCGTACAGCCAGTTGGTGTTCGTCAGGCCGAACCAGGCTACCATCAACTCGGTAACATACCCGGAGCGGCCCATCATCAGCGTCACGCCTAACCCGACGACAAACGGTGGCGTAACGATAGGCAGTATGGAGAAAATGCGGCCAATAATAGCGGAGCGGCGGGCGATACGTGAAGTGTAAATCGCCAACACCATACCGAAGAAGGTACAGCCGATACCGACGGCAACCGACAGCAGGAAGGAGTTCCAGATCACCCGTAAAATGTGCGTCTGACTCAGAATCTGCATGAATGCCAGCGGCGCGAATTCACCGCTGTCGTTGGTGAACATCGGGATAAAGATGGCGATGCTGGGGTAAAGAATAAAGACGCCGATCAGCGCGATGATGCTAATGAGTGAGCCGATGACGAAGCGATCGCCACCTAGCCAGTCAAGCCGTGAAAGCGCCAGTGTGATGATTGCACTTAGGGCAACAAACAGCGTGATAGTGCCATAGCCCATTCCACGACCCTCAATGGTCGCACTGATGACCACAAAAAGGGCACAGAACAAGGCATAAGCCGCATCGAAACGGTGGCGACCGCGCTGTTCCCGGCTGGGCGTAAGCAGTGGACGCGCCAGTAATCCTAACGGGAGCAAAAACCAAAGCAGGCTGATATTCAGGCTCGACCAGCTATAGGCCGCCAGTAGTTCATCGCGTGAGGCATCAAGCAGGCCGTAATCCAGGCTCCACGCTGGCAGCAGCAAAAATGTTGCTGCAATCAGCGCCAGCCACAGGAAAACAGGATCCCGTTTAGGCGTCGGTGAAAGCGTTATTGTGTGTGACATGATGGTTCCCTGGTGCGTGCAAGTTTTATACCCGTCATACTTCAAATTGCCTGTGCGTTGGCTGCCCTTACTCACCCCAGTCACTTACCTGAGTAAGCTCCTGGGGACTCGCTCGGTTGCCGCCTTCCCGCAACTCGAATTATTTAGGGTATATAGAATTGTTTTATGAGATTGAATCGTCACAGGTATTGGTTGGTTAATAATATTGAGTAATGGTCAATCAGCGATGTTGAGAACACTGCGTTAAGCGAAACGCGCGTATCGCAGTGCTCCCATTCTTTTTGCAATCAAGGGCAATAAATCGAGATTATTGGCCCATTTTGACTTCGTTAACCCACTTGGAAATCAGCTCTTTACGCACGTCTGCTGCGCCGTATTTGTCCATGTCGTAGTTAATCAGTTTCAAGTCCTGCAATTTCAACGACAGCGGGGACGCTTCGGCAGTGGTGTTCGTCAGAATCTGGTAGGACTGGCCTTTTTTCCAGGAGAGTTCCTGTGCTTCTTTTGACAGCGCCCAGTCAACGAACAGCTTGGCGTTGTCCATATTGCGCGCGCCTTTCAGAATGCTGACGCCGCCAATTTCATAGCCAGTGCCTTCACACGGGGAGATCAGCGTCAGCGGGGCGCCTTTTTCTTTTTCCAGCGAGTAATCATGCAGGAAGCCGATGCCAATAGCGGTTTCGCCACGTGCGGCGTTACGTGCCGGGGCAATACCGGACTTGGTGTACTGCGACACGTTGGCATTCAGTTTTTTCAGGTAATCAAAAGCCTGATCCTGGCCCCAAAGCTGGGAGAACGTTGCCAGCGCGGTATACGCTGTACCGGAGCTCTGTGGATCAGCAATTTGGATTTCGCCTTTGTAGACTGGGTTAGTCAGATCTTTCCAGCACTGTGGCACTGGAAGATTTTTCTCTTTCAGGCGATCGGTGTTGACGCCGAAACCGAGAATGCCGACGTAAACCGCAGACGAGTAGTTGCCCTTACGTTTGGCAGGATCGCGGAACTGCGGCATGATCTGATCAAGATTTTTAGACTGATAGGGTTCCAGCAGATCCATTTCGCCCGCTTGAGATTGTGGATCCAGCGTACCGCCGTACCAGACATCGGCCTGTGGGTTCTTCTTCTCGGCATCGACTTTCGCCAGTGTGCTGCCGGAGCCGTTACGGATAAAGGAGGTTTTAACATTGTGTTTTTCGCCGAAGGCTTTGGCCTCCTCTTCGCAGAAGGCGTTGGTGGCGCTACAGTAAATAACTAAGCGTCCTTCAGCCCGAGCGGTGGTAGTAGTAACGGCAGCAACGGTCAGTCCAGCGGCGATGAGGGTCGTTAAGGTACTCAGTTTCATGATGTTTTCCTTTGTATATCCCCGTCATACTTCAAGTTGCATGTGCGTTGGCTACGTTCACTCACCCGAATCACTTACTTGAGTAAGCTCATCGGGATTCCTTCGCTTGCCGCGTAACAAGGCTTATAAATAAGCTTTGCCCTTGGCGGGCCAACGCTTTGCGTTGTTCAAAACGCTAACGTTTTGTCCTGAAACTCGAATTATTTAGGGTATAGTTATCGATTGTTATTGCTATTTTGATGTCATCAAACGTTCCCGGCGGCTGACACCTGCCATTAACAGCGGCATCAATAACAGTCCGATGCAGGCTGAGGCCAACGCCAGCAGAGTAAAAAATCCCGACCATCCGTAGTGTTGCAGCACCTGTGCTAGCGGCCAGCCCGCCAGCGCTGCCCCAAGATAGGCAAACAACGCCAGAAAACCTGTCACCGTGCCTGCGGCATCCTTATGGCTGTATTCCGTTGCAGCCAGGCCGATCAACATCTGTGGTCCAAAAACAAAAAATCCGATACTGAAGAAACAGGCCGCGAGCAGTGAATAGTGGTGAATCGGTGCCAGCCACAGTGCGGTCATGGTTAAAAACAGCCCGAGTGCAAATAGCAAAATCATCGGTGCACGTTGACCACGAAACAGCAGGTCCGATCCCCAACCGGCAAACAGCGCTCCCAGCAATCCACCCAGCTCAAATAGCGACAGCGTAGCGTTCGCGCTGAGCAGGTTGAAACCGTGACTCTCCGACAGCCAGATATTTCCCCAGTCATTCAGTGCGATGCGAATCAGGTACACCAGAATGTAGGAAAACCCGAGCAGCCAGATGGTACGGTTACGCAAAATCGCATCGCGCAGAATCTGACGCATCGGCATCGGTGGACTTTGCTGCTCCTGACGAAGCTCCAGCGCGTCGCGTCGCCACTGACCGACGCTTGGCAACCCCTGTTGCTGCGGTTTGTCGCACAGCTGCCAGCACAGCCACAGCCCGATCACAATGCCGATGATACCCGGCACCAGCAGCGCTGCTTGCCATCCCCATTCGGAGGCCAGATAGCCTGCGAGTAAGGGAACTGCCGCGCCGCCGATGTTGATCGACGTATTCCAGCATCCCCACCAAAGGCCGCGCTCATTTCGCGAATACCAACTGCTCAGCAGTCTGGCGCAAGGGGGCCACCCCCAGCCTTGAAAGAAACCATTCAACGCCCAGACAATCAGCAATCCGGTGAGCGACTGGCAGTACATGAACAGAATGTTCAGCACGCCAGTAATCATCAGCCCGACCCCCATAAACCAGCGCACCTGAGTGCGATCGCATACGATGCCGGAAATAAACTTGGACGCGCCATAACAGAGGTAAAACAGCGTCCCCAGCAGACCGATATCGCCCTTGCTTAACCCTAATTCCAACTGCATCACCGGCATGACGAAGTTGATGCTTTTACGCGTCAGGTAAAATGTGGCGTACCCGATGACCATGGAAATCAACAACCGCGGTCGCCAGTAGCGATAGCGCTGGCTGATTTGTGTTGGTGAAAGCTGTCCCTTTGGATACATGGGTGCTTGCATGGGGTTCTCCGTCGCGTTGAGAGAAGAGTAGGGGGATGCGAATTAAAAAGGATGAGACAAGGTTTTAGATGGCTAGGAATAATTCCTAGCTAGTCGTCTTTTTGTTTAAATTTTGTGGGCAGGTTAACAATTATGTGCGTGCCACGCGGCGTGGCGGACTCACCGTTGACGGCGGCTTTCACCAACCAATTTCCGCCCAGTGCCTGCACGCGTTCTTCAATGCCTCGTAAGCCGAAGCCGCCGCCTGTCGAGTGTGTACTGCCTTTTTGTGCGATGCCTACGCCGTTATCGATGACATCTAGCGTAATCAGGTCATCCTGCTGGCTAAGACGGACGGTAATCTGCGTGGCGCTGGCATGCTTGTTGATGTTATTGAGCAGTTCCTGCACTAGCCGATAAAGCGTGAAAATTATCACGTCATCATGAGGAGGCGTGGGGAGCTGATAATCCAGTTGAAACTGAATGCCGCGAGCCGCGAAGGCGAACTCATCCGCCAGATGGTGCAGTGCTTTATCCAGCACCATTTCATCCAGCACCGGCGGACGTAGCTGACGCAACAGTTGGCGTGTGGTGTGGTGGATACGCCGCGACAGCTCGCTGATTTGTCCGGCCGCATGCTGGGCTGCATCGGCAGGGGCACTGTGTTTTACCAGCATGGCCTGAATCTGAATCGCGGTGATGTTTTGGCCGATGTCGTCGTGCAGCTCGCGCGCGATATCTTTGCGCACGGCTTCTTCGGTATGGATGATGCGTTCCATCAGCCGACGCCGGGTTTTGAGTTCCTGTTCCAACTGCTGGCGATAGCGCTGGAGCCGCTGTGCCAGCTGTTGCTGACGGCTGATGGCGATCCCCAACCCAATGCCGAGCAGTGCCTGCGTGGAGAGAAAAAGTTCCAGCTCGCGTAGATCGTCAAAGGCTCCGCTCACCTGACGTGTGACGGCAATCATTAGGCTGCCGAGTACGGCGGACAGTACACCACCTTGCCAGCCGAATTTATACGCCATCACCACATTCGGCAGAAAAACGAAGATCAGCAGCAGGCGTTCCATCTCTGGTGTGAACGCCATTTGCAGGCAAACGCCGATGGAAAAAAATAGTGAACACCAAATCAGCAGTGAAGTACGCAGCGGCGGATCGGGAATCTCCTGTGCCAGCAAGGTCTGCAAATGCTGTTGCTTGATGTATTCGTACAGCAGATAGATGAACGGAATCAGCAGTACGCCACCGGTAAACGTGGCCAGCAGCGTTTGTGTCAGCTGCGAATGCAACCAGGGGCCGATGGCAATGCCATGCAGAATAGTGTTAAGCGTCAGCGCCGCGAGCAACAGCAGGAGCCGCTGCCAATAAAGCGTATAGCGGTACCAGATTTTATGCGTGATGACGGCCGGAACAAGGCTCAGGAAAGGGGAAAGTAGCAGCAACGAGCGTGTCATGAGCTGTTCGCTGATAAGCCAGCTTTGGATAGCGATTTCCGAAAGCAGCAGAGTCGGCCAGTATTTACGCGGTAGCAAGATCATCAACGCTAGCCGCAGCCCTTGCGGTAAAAGCAGCGTCGCCTGCTGGCCGTTATTGCTCAAATAGAAGCTGATGGTCCATAGCGCCAGCCAAATCAGGCTGTAGAAAAAGGCCAGAAACAGCGTCATCCCGATGACGTGCAGGCGGCGCATGGTCTATTTCCCGGCCAGCAACTGGTGTTGCAGTGCAAAGTGCACCAGTTCTACCGTGGATTCACACTGTAATTTACTGAGAATATTGGCGCGGTGAACATGAACCGTCTTGTGGCTAAGTTCGAGCTGCTCAGCGATGCTTTTTACACTAATCCCGTTGATCAGTAGGCTGAATATTTCTCGCTCGCGTGGGGTTAGTGCCAGCAGTTCCTTCGGTGGCTGCTGCTGATGGCGAATGGCGTGCAGTGCATCAGCACACAGATAGAGGCCGCCGCTGCTGACCACGCGAACCGCTTGGACTAGCTCTTCCGGGCCGCAGCGTTTCGTTAGGTAGCCGCCCGCGCCCGCATCCAACGCGCTCTGTACAAACGCAGTGGTGTCATAGATGCTCAGAATAATGGCGCGAAAATTGGGACGCTGTTGACGCAGTCGGTTTAATAACGACAGGCCACTTTCATCCGGCATGGCGATATCAATCACGGCAACGTCAATCGGCTGTTTGAGCAAATGCGGCCACGCCTGTGCCGCCGAGGCATATTGACCAACGACCTGAATATCATTCTCTAATGTTAGAAGCTGTGCAAAGCCAGACCGTACAACGATGTGATCGTCAACCAAAGCCACATTAATCATGGTTTCGCCGTGTGCATCCAAAGTCATCAAAGCGTCATAATGCGGGGGAATGCAGAGGCGAGCAAGAGTAGATAATTAAAATGGAATCGGCTTAACAGATATCACCACACTTATTGAGCGAATGATGAAAGGCATATTGATAGAACGCGGAGTTATTTGACTCATTTTATCGAGAGACATACTGTTTTTCTCCTTAAATTTATGTATTTAGAAATCGATGTATTTACGATATCAGGTGAAACAGAATGATGACGAGATGGCGTATTACGCTGGTGGCGGGAATGGTCACAGCAGCAATGGCATTGGCCGCGTGCGATAATGCAGGTAACTCTGCCAATCATATTAAAGTTGGAGTGATTAACGGTGCAGAGCAGGATGTTGCCGATGTCGCAAAGAAAGTAGCAAAAGAAAAATATAATCTGGATGTGGAGCTGGTTGGGTTCAGCGGTTCGCTATTGCCGAATGAGGCAACGGATAAAAGCGATCTGGATGCGAATGTATTCCAACATCGTCCTTTTCTGGAACAGCAAAACCGTGAACACGGTTATAAACTGGTGGCGGTAGGGAATACCTTCGTTTTCCCGATGGCGGGTTATTCGAAGAAGATTAAAAACATCAACGATCTGAAAGACGGCGACACCATCGCGATTCCTTTCGATCCTACCAATCTGGGACGGGCTCTGCTGTTACTGGCAAAAACCGGATTAATTACCTTGAAGCCGGATACGGGTTTATTGCCGACAGTACTGGATATCACCACCAACCCACACAATCTGCGTATCATGGAAGTCGAAGGTGCGCAGTTGCCACGTTTGTTAGACGATCCGCAAGTGACCGTGGCGATCATCAGTACGACATATATTCAGCAAACAGGCTTAACGCCAACTAAAGACGGTATTTTTATTGAGGATAAAGAATCGCCGTATGTGAATATCATTGTGACCCGTGAGGATAATAGAGAGGCGGAAAACGTGAAGAAATTTATTAAAGCCTATCAGTCTGATGAAGTTGAACGGGCTGCTGATCGTATTTTTAACGGTGGTGCAGTCAAAGGGTGGTAATGATAATAATATAATAACTGTGCGCTGCTATTTTTACTAAAGGATGGCGGCGTATTAATTAGTGTGTGAATTATTCTCAAGGTTGTTTTTTTATTAAACCCAATTAATAAGCTTAATAAAATCTCTTATATACACTCTGTAATTGTCGGAAGCGTGTTATTTATCATCGATTAAATAATGCATCGGAAGACATTACTATTCACTAATTGTAAAGAGGGATATTTATGGCTTATCCAACAACAAATCTTACTGGAATTATTGGTTTTGCAAAAGCAGCGAATGTTACCGGAGGTACAGGCGGTAACGTTGTTACGGTAAATTCTCTGGCCGATTTTAAGTCTGCCGTGAGCGGCTCCACAAAAACTATCGTGGTGCTGGGATCGTCACTAAAAGCATCAGCTTTGACCAAGGTCGTATTTGGTAGTAATAAAACCATTGTCGGTTCTTTCGGCGGGGCTAATGTGCTGACCAATATTCACCTACGCGCTGATAGTGCTTCAGCTAACGTCATTTTTCAGAATCTGGTTTTTAAACATGATGTCTCTATCAAGGATAATGACGATATCCAACTGTATCTGAACTACGGGAAGGGATATTGGGTGGATCACTGCTCATGGCCGGGACATACGTGGAGTGATAGCGATGGTAGTCTTGATAAGCTGATTTATATCGGTGAGAAAGCGGATTACGTCACAATCAGTAACTGCTTATTCTCAAATCATAAATATGGCTGTATTTTCGGCCATCCGGCAGATGACAATAATAGTGCATACAATGGCTATCCGCGTTTGACCATCTGCCATAACTATTACGAAAATATTCAGGTTCGTGCACCCGGCCTGATGCGTTATGGTTATTTCCATGTGTTTAATAACTACGTCAATAAATTCAATCTGGCATTTACTGTCGCGCAGAATGCTAATGTGATTTCTGAACGTAACGTATTTGGTACTGGTGCGGAAAATAACGGAATGGTTGACGATAAAGGTAATGGTTCAACCTTTACGGATAATGGTAGTTCACCGGCAGCTGTGGCGAGTAAATCACCTGCTGCTAAATGGACGGCGTCATCTAACTATTCATACAGTTTGATGACAACCTCAGCGGCGAAATCCTGGGTTGTTTCTAATTCTGGTGCGCAAAGTAGTGCTCTGAAATTCCCGTCATAATTTTTATATGGAGGACGTTTTTTATATTAATGTGCGTTTCGTATATTTGTTTTAAATTTTTTATTAAACATTGAATACGATGCATTTTTAAATCATGCATTTAAAATCAATGCATTTTAAAACCATGCCGCTCGACATAACCTGTTTATGTTGGGTGGCATTTTTATTTAAAGTATTCAGAGTGGTTTTACATTAGAATTATCGCTTCATGTCGGCTGGGTGGATGAAACCCGCCGCCAACAGGTAGCGCTGGAAAAAGTTTATTCTACTCCATCAACATCAGACAACATTGTCCGATAACAAAGTAAGCTGAGAGTACCATTCGCATGGCGTTCGGGGAACGGTAGGGATGCTGCGGAGATGTTTTCCTTTTTTCTGGAGTCATGGAGGAGTGATGAAAAGCAGCGAGTTTTTATATTCAACCATGCCTACGTTTTTACTGCGTAGTATCATTGATGAACTGTCCTGTCAGGGCATTGATCCTGAAAGAATCCTGACTGGACTCCCCCTTACCCTTCAAGATATCAATAATCCATATGTCCGGGTTCCGGTACTCCATGGACAAAAAATCATCCAGCGGGCGTTACAACTTTGCCAGTGCGATGGGTTCGGGTTACAGATTGGTTCCAATCATACTATCTCTACAATGGGACCGATTTATTTTGCTTTTATTACGAGCCCAACGCTCCATCATGTACTGGATACCGGGTTAAAATATCAAGGGCTTACCCATGGGTTACTGCATTTTTATTATAAGAAAGATGAAGCGAATAATTTGGTATTATTCGCATACAGTACGCTTCACCAGATAGACATTCTGACTTTTCTTGTCGAAGAGGCGTTTTCATTCTTACTAAGAATGGTCCAGGAAATGTCTACAAAGAATATGAGGTTGATAAAGGTTGATTTTAGTTTCCTTCCACCACCTTACGTAGATAAATATCGGAAGCGGTTCAACTGTGATTTGAATTTTAACCAGCCACATAATGCATTATATTTTCAAGAGTCTATTCTACAGTTACCTATTCCTACTCATGATCGTGTCAACTATAAACTGATGTTGGAGTTTCTCGATCAACTGCTTGAACGCTATTCCATCCAGCAAGATATTGTTAATGAAGTGTCTCACATCTTGTATCGAACACTAGAAAATCCGCCAATGTTCGATGCAATAGCCAAACAGCTTGCACTTAGTGAGCGTACTTTACGGCGTCGACTCGCTGAGAGTGGTAAAACATATCTCACGTTGCTGGATGATATACGTAAAGAACGTGCGCTAGCATTGCTGTATACATCCCGATTATCGATAGAGAAGATTGGTCTTGCGGTGGGGTTTGATGACATCCGTAGCTTTAGGCGTGCATTTACTCGCTGGACTGGCAAGACGCCCCGTCAGCTTCGAGCGCAGCGACATACCTGAAAATGGCCGGATTTGTCCTCAATTGACCGCCTTACGTCCTTTTTTATTTTAACGACTATTGTAACCTCACCATGCCATCCGTAATAAAACACATTAGGATTACTCAGATGAGGTATGACACATGGACGTCATTATTCATAAAAAGTTATTGATGACTCGTTCTCTTATAGCCGCTGTTTTATTTCTTCCTGCATTATTTTCACCTATGACCTCAGCAGCAACATTAGGCGGGGTAAGTGTAATAACGAAAGTTATGTCCCATTCGGTCTGGCAAGACAGTTGGGGAGCCGCATGGGATGAATGTCGTTCCAGATATCGCGGAACTAAAAGCGTAGAATTTAAAGGTGCAACACAAGGCATTTCTCAAACAACAGGTGGTGTGTTCTGGTTGGCAGCATGGGATTGCCGCGATAAATAATAAGTTGTCACGCAGTCATAAGTATCAACACTCTCTTTAACTTTATGCAGTATTAAAAGGACGTAAAATATGAAATTAGGAAAATTTCGCACTCTCGCTTTTTTTCTCTGTAGCGCCGCATTTACGGCTAGCTATGTTCCTCAGGCTAGCGCGGTAATATTTGGTATCGTCAATGTTTCCGATCCGGCAAAAATTATCTTTGATCGCTCAACGGGGCAGGCAAGTTATACTTATTCTATTCCGCCAACCGCGAGTTGGGGGAAAGCGTGGGATGCTTGTCGGAAAGCTTACCCTCAAACGAAAAGTGTTCATTATATAAAAGATACGGCAAAGAGCAGCGGTGACCAAGTGTTATCTAGCTGGGTCTGTGACAGCAACCCATAACAATACCTATACCCGTCATACTTTAAGTTGCTTGTGTGTTGGCAGCCCTGCCACTTACCTAAGTAAGCTGCTGGGATTAATGAGTCTCATAAATGAGACTCACCCTTCGGGCCAGCGTTAGCGCTGTTAAAATCGGTCTAAAACCGATTTGTCGCTCGGTTACCGCCTTCACGCAACTCGAATTATCTAGGGCATACTCGATATATTTATCATATTTCGAATGACATATTATCTGGCCGGTTATTTTTTATTATCGGAATGCTGGTCAAATAATTTTGTGGTTTTTATTTTTATAAGCCAACACCAGACATTATTATGAATATTGAGTGTTAAACATGGAACCTGGAATAAATATACAGCAGCGAAAGCGATTTCTCGGTCTATTGTTGGTATTGGGAATGCTCGGCATTGCTATTTCTTTTTGGGGTGTGGGAATTTTTTTCGGCCAGACCGAGTTTGCGAATAGTCGTAGTGTTGAGGTTTCCTACGCTGATATTGACGATGTTGTGACGGCTGCGGGTCAGTTAAGCCCGATGCAGTATGTCGATGTTGGGGTTCAGGTCTCAGGGCAAATTCAGAATATTGCTGTGACGGCGGGATCGATAGTCAAAAAGGGACAACTTGTCGCACAGATTGATCCGGCATTGCAAATCGCGACCGTTGAGGCGAATAGTGCGTTACTCGATAGTCAGCGAGCGGCTATTCGCCAGCAAATGGCACAATTAGAGTTGGCTCAACACCAGAATACCCGACAAAGGAAAATGCTGATTGAAGGGGCAACCAGCGAGCAAGATGTGCAGAGTAGCGAAGCTAACTTGCGGATTGCACAAGCACAGTTGGAAAGTCTCCAGGCTCAGGTGCGTCAAACGGAGTCGACGCTAAAAGGGGATAAAGTAAAACTGGGATATACCCAGATTTATGCGCCAATCGCGGGTACCGTTGTGTCATTACAGGCTCGGCCTGGGCAAACGCTTAATGCGGTACAGCAAACTCCCGTCATTATGCGGATTGCCGATCTGACAAAGATGACGGTATCCGTTCGTGTTTCTGAAGCGGATATTCCCCGTCTTCGTATCGGAATGCCCGTATATTTCAGTGTTCTTGGCTATCCGAAAGAGCGCTGGGAAGCCAAATTACAGCAGATCATGCCAGCCCCACAAGGAAGTCAGGATAGTACAATGAGTGGCGGAAACACTGGCGGTAATTCCATGATGGAAACAGTGTTTTACACCGTGCTTTTCGATATTGATAACGCAGACGGTCGCTTAATGTCACATATGAGCGCCCAGGTCTACCTTGTTGTGAATGCGGTGAAGCAGGCGATAAGTGTTCCGATCTCTGCATTAACGCTCCGCCCCGATGGTCATTTTCAGGTTGAGGTGCTTCCGCCAAAAGGCAGTCGCGCCAACGCAATTCCCCGTTTAGTCCAGGTCGGTATAAAAGGGCCTGTGCTGGCTCAAATTACTTCTGGGTTGGAGCTCGGTGAACATGTTTTGCTGCCCCCGTTGCCGCAAATTGTGGAAAGTCATCCCCTATGGTAAATCATCCTCCTCTAATCAGCTTATCTGGTGTTGGCAAACAGTATGGTGACGATGCTCGAGGTTACGTTAGCGTACTGCAAGATATCAACCTGACTATCAATGCCGGTGAGTTTGTTGCCCTGATTGGTCCATCTGGATCGGGGAAGTCTACACTCATGCACATCCTTGGTGCTTTAGACCGCGCAACTCAGGGCGTTTACCGCTTTGCCGGGCAGGATATTTCCCAGTTAAGCACTGACCAATTATCACAACTTCGCCGCACCGTTTTTGGTTTCGTATTCCAGCGTTACTTTCTTATTCCAGGGATTAGTGCGCAGGAAAATGTTGAGCTCCCTGCGGTCTATTCCGGCCTGGAAAAAAGGTTGCGTCATGAACATGCACAGACATTATTAGAACAGCTTTCGTTATTCGATCGCCTTGCCTACAAACCAGAGCAGCTTTCGGGGGGGCAACAACAGCGTGTGTCTATTGCCCGAGCACTGATAAACGGCGGGGAGGTGTTGCTAGCTGATGAACCGACAGGTGCGCTTGATAGTGCTAACGGTGAGTCGGTACTGGCGTTATTAGAGACGCTAGCAGCCTCGGGGAGAACCGTTATTTTAGTGACACATAACCCGGATGTGGCGAACCGCGCCCGCCGTGTTATCGAATTGCGCGATGGGCGCATCGTTTCTGATACCGTCCGTGCGGTTTCCTCTCCGGCGGTTGCAACACGCACGTATCAGCCTGTTACGGAGCGAGGGAAAACCGACCGTTATACATTATTGGGTCAGGCTTGGCGGACTCTGCTGTTCTCTCCATTGCGAAGTGCGTTGACGCTGTTGGGTATTGCCATCGGCATTGCTTCTATTCTCGTGATGCTCGGGATAGGAGAAGGGGCCCGACAAGAAATGTCAAAAACCTTATCGCGGCTGGGCAGTACGTTAATGACCGTCATTCCGCAGAGCATTGATGCCGATATGGTTGCGGGTCGTATCACTGATTCAGACATTGAGGCGCTCAAACGGTTACCAGATGTTGATGCGGTAGTTCCCATGCTGACAGGGCAAGCCACGGTGCGGCAGGGGGCATTTAATTTAAAAAGCTCCGTTATTGCTACGACTACTGAGGCGATGTCGGTCAACAACTGGGGGCTACGTGCAGGGACGTTTATCATGCCTTTGCACGAATATGCGAATATGTCGGTTACTGTGTTGGGGTCAGAGGTTGCTCAGCGCATCTTTCCGGCTGGAAATGTGGTTGGCCGCGACATTTTATTGAACAACATTCCATTCACGGTGGTAGGAATACTGGCTGAACAAGGCGGGGCCGATATGAACGGTAACCTTGATCAGGCGGTTATCGTGCCTTTTGGTGCGGGGCGTTTACGTGTAATCGGGCGTCAGAACATCGATAGCGTGACATTGAAGGCTCGCTCTTTACAAACGGTAAGAAGCGTGGAACGCGAGGTTAATGACCTGCTGACAGCGCGTCATCAGCGGCCTGATTTCACCATCATCAATCGAGCGGCTATTTTGCGTTCTCAGGAAGAGTCGATGGATATCATGACTGCCATGCTGGGTTCCATTGCGGCTATTTCATTGCTAGTGGGCGGAATTGGCGTGATGAACGTGATGTTAATGTCTGTCGCTGAACGTACACGGGAGATCGGTATTCGTCTTGCCGTGGGGGCTAGACAGCAGGATATTCAGTTCCAGTTTCTATGGGAAGCCGTCATTCTGGCGTTGAGTGGTGGCGTTGTAGGGTTACTGGCAGGATGCTTTCTTGCTCAAATTGTTCACACATTCGGTAAACCCGTACAACTGGGTTTTTTCCCTGCCTTGTTCTCCTTTTTTAGTGCAATTGCCACCGGGCTTCTGTTTGGCTACTTACCCGCTCGTAAAGCGGCACGGCTCGATCCCGTTATGGCCTTGAATCAGGAATGAAGGCGGTAACGAAAGTCAGCTATTTAGCCTCGGCGATGCTGTGTGCTGGTTGTACACTGCTGCCGATTCCTGATGATGCTGCCTCTGAGTTGCCAGATACCTGGTCAACTGATGCCGCTTCAGTACTGAAACCGCCTGCTAAGGCGTGGTGGAAGGCTTTTGGTAGTCAAGAACTGAACGCGTTGCTGGAAGGGGCATTGTTGGCCAATCGTAATCTCGATAATGTTCGCCAGAATATGGAGCAAGCCCGCATCCAATGGCAGAGTAGCCAGATGTCGAAAACGCCAGAAGTTAATAGTGCATTTTCTAAAAACCTTTCGGGTGTTTGGGGAGAGCATCAGCGCAACAAGAGTTATGGAACCAGCGTGTCGTTATCTTATTCTGCCGATGTGTGGGGAGCGAAACGCGCCGCATCTTATAGTAATGAAGCGCTGTGGCGAGCTGCATCCTATGATGTTGCTGCGACCGCATTAATGTTGCGATCGTCGGTGATTACCCAGTATTTAACGCTTCTCGGTATCCGTAATCAGATAACGTTGGCTGAGCAGAACCTAGCCATTAGCCGCAGGCTGCTTGCCTTGGTGGAAACGAAATACCGTGCTGGTGCTGTCGCGAGACTTGACCTTGCTCAGCAACAATCTTTTGTTGCGGGAATGGAGACCATGCTTTTGCAACTGCATCAACAATCTTTACTGGTGAGTAAAACGCTGGCGATGCTACTCGATAGAGCACCACAGGAACTCATGCCGCTCAGACAAAATATTGAGGATCTGCGTATCCCTGAGATTGGCACCGGTTTTCCTGCGGAGCTTATGAGCAAACGCCCTGACTTATTAAGTGCTGAAGCCAAATTGATTGCCGCAGGTGCCAATATTGATGCCGCACGAGCGGCGATGTTTCCTTCGGTTTCCCTATCGGCGACTTCCAGCCTGAGTGCTACGGCGCTAAATCAGTTATTTCGGTTAGCCCCAGGATGGGGGAGTGGTCTGGAGATCTCGTTACCAATTTGGGATCGAGCTGCACGTGTTGATAACCAGCGTCTCGCCTTAATTAACCGAAAAATGGCGGTTAACACTTACCGTGAAACGCTGTTGACTGCGTTTGGTGAAGTCGAAACTGCGCTACACACTATTCTTAATTTTCAGCAACAGCAGCACTGGCAAGATGCGCAATTGGCTGCGGCGCAGGACTCGTTGCGGCTTGCAGAAAGCCGCTATAGAGCGGGGGCCGATGACTTACCGCGCTTGTTAAACGCACAAAGTGTGTTTTATAGCACGGAGTTGGCATCCAGCACATTGTGGCAGCAGAGGCTGCAAGCCGCCAACGATCTTGCCGTAGCGCTTGGCGGCAGTGAATTGCAGGAGTGATTTTCTTTGTGCGGCGTCAGGCGGCAATTTCGTTTTTGGGTGAGTGGGTAAAATACCACTCGACTGTTTTCTTGATTAACTCTTCCGTCGCATCGACATAGTGTTGCGGTGACGTTCTGATTTCCTGTTCCAGAATCAGTGGAAGCTCGGTGCAACCTAAAATGATTTTCTCGACACCGGCCTGTAACAAGCGATCTTTTACTGGTGACAGCATGCTATAGGCCCCGGCAATATCACCGGATTTATAGGCGTAGATACTTTCCATTACCTGGTGTTGGTCTGCATCATCCGGCGTGTAGCATTCAATATTATCGACGCTCAGGTTGTCCTGATAAATTCTTGCTTTGACTGTCGCCGTCGTCGCTAATAACCCGACGCGTGTTGTATTGGCGTTCTTAATCGCCTGACAGGTCACATCAATAATGCTGATCATTTCCACGCGGCACTGTTGTTTTAATTCATTAAACCAATAATGTGCGGTATTACACGGGATAATGATGCACTCAGCGCCTGCATTTTCGAGAATTTTCATATATTGCAGCATCTTACCCAACGGTGAAGCGCTGTGCTGAAGAATGCACTGTGTTCTGTCAGGGATATCAGGAATAGAAACCGCAATCATTGGAATGTGGTCTTGATCCCGATACGCTGGTGTGTTTTTGATCAGTTTTTGCATCGCATCGACGGTGGCGCCCGGCCCCATACCACCAAGAATTCCCACGAGACTGTTCATGCTGTTAACCCTGTAGCATTATGAAATTAAAAGGATAATCGCATACTGTTGGGTAATGTGAATTGCTAAATTCCCATCTGCTATGTATGATTTGCATAACTATTGGCATCCCTATGCTTTTACTGGGTTTAACGACGTCCAGTGGGAAGAACCTTTGTTAGCGATGTAAAACGCGAGCATGGGGAACGAAAACATGATGCTGAGTATGTTGAGTGAAGGGTGATGCTGAACAATATCGAAACCAAGTGGCTCTATGACTTTATCGTGCTGGAAGAGCACCGGAGTTTTACGCTGGCTGCCGAGAAGCGGAATATCTCACAATCTTCATTTAGTCGGCGTATTCAGGCGCTGGAAGCGGCGGTCGGGTTTGATATTTTCGACCGCAGTGCGCTACCACTGCAATTAACCGAACAGGGGCGCGTGTTCCACGCCTATATCCGCAATACGCTGGACGATTTGGAGTATCAACTCAATAAGCTGCACGGCGGGGATAATTACAAAAATAAGATCACTATTGCCGCAGCACATTCGCTGTCAGTGTTTATCATGCCGGAGCTGTTAAAAGACGTGCCAGATCCGCAGGAAAAAATCTTCTATGTCGAATCGATCGATGTAGATGAAGCGGTGCTGAATCTTAAAGAAGGGCGCAGCGACTTCATTTTCTCATTTTACAATGAGGATCTGATGGGAGAACCCTTTATGCACGAGAAGATACTCGAATCCCGGCTTTATCCTGTCTGTGCGTGCGACAGTGCAGGAAAACCACTGTTTGATGTGAGCGCCTCATCGGTGCCGTTGCTCAATTATACCGAGACAAGCTACATGGGGCGTCAGGTCAGCCGTTACTTATCCAGCGTTGATAGCGATAAGTTCACCGTTAATTTTGTTTCTTCCATGAGCGACTTGCTCAAACGTATGACAAAGAAAGGGTATGGCATTGCCTGGCTGCCGGACTATTCGATTCAGGAAGAGTTGAAAAACAAAGAGCTGACAATCCTCAGTATGGAGAATGCCGTGATCCGCATGGGGGTTTATCTGTACCGCCTTGATGCGCGGCTGAATGTGGCTTCTGAGAAATTCTGGCGCTATATGAAAGGGCTGTCATCGACGTCTGGACTATAAACGTTGCGATAGCATGGATTGTGCTTACGAGAGACAAAAAAATAGCGGCCCGAAGGCCGCTATGATGAAACACTCATTTAGCATTAGCTATTTTGCGTTGCCTGCTGAGGTTCCTGATAGGCGACGACTTCGTCAACAGCGTCTTCCTCATCATCATCGCGGATGTCTTTTTCCAGACTGGCCACAACGGCGGTAGAGATACTGTTACCGATGACGTTAGTTGCAGTACGGCCCATATCCAGGAACTGGTCGATACCGATAATCAGCAGAATACCGGCTTCCGGCAGGCTGAACATTGGCAGCGTTGCCGCAACCACCACGATAGAAGCACGCGCTACGCCCGCCATCCCTTTACTGGTGATCATCAGCGTCAGCAGGATCAGGATTTGCTGGGTAATGCTTAGGTCGATGTTGTAAGCCTGTGCGATAAACAGAATCGCAAAGGACTGGTACATCATGGAACCATCAAGGTTGAACGAATAACCGAGTGGCAGCACAAAGCTGGTGACTTTTTTCGGTACGCCGAATTTGGTCAGTGCTTCCATGGTTTTCGGGTAAGCGGACTCGCTACTTGCGGTAGCGAAGGCCAGCATGGTCGGTTCACGAATCAGTTTCGCCAGAGTCATGATGGCTTTGCCCAGGAACAAATAGCCAACCAGGAACAGAACGCCCCACAGTACAGCCAGTCCGAGGTAGAACTCACCGATCAGTTTACCGAAGTCGTAAAGCAGTCCAAGACCTTGTGTGGTAATCGCGGAAGCGATTGCGGCAAACACAGCAATAGGTGCCAGTGCCATCACGTAGTCGGTCACGCGGAACATTACTTTGGTCAGTTCTTCGATCATGGAAATGATCGTGGTCGCGTGTTTGTTTTTACCTTTTACATAGGCAAGCGCGGAACCGAAGAACAGAGAGAAAACCAGAATTTGCAGGATTTCGTTGTTCGCCATCGCTTCTACGATACTTTTCGGGAAGATATGGCTGATGAAGCTCTTAAGCGTAAACCCGTCTGTATTCAGGCCAGTAGCTACCTGTTGTACAGGGATGTCGAGATTCATGCCTGAACCAGGCTGGAACAGGTTCGCGAAGAGCATACCGATAAGCAGAGAAATGAACGATGCGCTGACAAACCAGATCATGGCTTTCATACCGATACGGCCAACGGCAGAAGAGTTTCCTCCCATGCTTGCCAGGCCGGAAACCAGCGTAGCGAAGACCAGTGGCGCGATGATCATTTTAATCAGACGCAGGAAGATATCGGTAACCATGTTGAAATAAGATGCAACTTCTTTTGCTCGACTGCCATCAAGATACTGATGGCAGGCCCATCCGATTAATATCCCCAGGACGATAGCCAAGACTATCTGTACAAGTAACTTCTGCCTTTGCATATAAACCTCATGTTGATGAATTGATTCAGACAACACAATATTATTGCCGCGTGATGGCTGGTGGTTTCCCTGAATACACCAAACCCTCACCCGGACCTGTTATTGGGGTGTTGTGTCTGCCCGCCGATATTACAACGATTCTTGCTTTTTACATTTTTTTTCTGCGGATTGTTATGTAATTGTGATCTTTGTCATGCGAAAAATGCATATCCGTACCGCTTATAATGGTAAATAGGGATGTAGCGCGCAGTGCGAGAAAAAGGCATCATTTTCATTAACTGTTTATTAAACAATATGTTGATTTGATTTTTACAGAGCGAGAGAAGGTAGGGTAACGTGTTGAATTAGTGTTGCTAATGATGCGGTGGATTACATCAATAAAATACATGGTCAATTGATTAAAAACTAAGTAGTAATAAAGAAACAATCAACGAAAGAATGATATATAGCGCATTTCTTGATTACATTAGTTTTTTAATTATTTTAATAGTGACTTTTATTTATTGATAATTTTGTTTGGTAAAATCATATAAAATAAAGTGTAATTATTAATCAAATTGTTTCTTTTTTGTAATATTTACAGTGTTTCGGTTATTTAAAATGACGTCCATTGCTGCTTAACTTTCTGTTATCAGTTATTTAAAATAATGTTACTAATATCTTTCACTGGAAAGATTGCCGTTTACTCATGGTGTTCTGACCATGCCAAAACAGCCTTGCATCGAAAAGGATGAAACCACCACGTAAAAGAGTTCGTGGTGGTTCAGTGGGGCGCTATTGGTTAGCTGACGTTTTCTGCGGTGGTACGCAGGCGATCTTTCAACTGGCTATATTCCTGCTGTACATAGTTCTCTGCTGCCTGTTGATCGTCAATGGCTTCTAGCTTAACGGCGCAGTGTTTGTATTCAGGCGTTTTGGATACCGGATCGAGATGATCCAGTGTTAGCTCATTGCAGGCGCCGATCCACCACTGGTAAGTCATGTAGACAGCACCTTTATTGATACGCTCGCTGACGGCAACGCGAGAAATAACCTTACCGCGTCGTGATGAGATCCAGGCCAGTTGCTGATCGCGTATCCCTAAACGTTCAGCGTCATATGGGCTAACCTGCACATAGCCGGGTTCATCTGCCAGCGTTTGTAGGGCGGTGCAGTTGCCCGTCATGGAGCGGCAGGAATAGTGGCCAACTTCTCGCACGGTGCACAGTACCAGCGGGTAATCTTCATCGACCAGTTCCATCGGCGGCCGCCATTCGGCGGTTAACAGCAGACCTTTCCCACCGGGGCGATCGAAGTGATTGCCTGCGTACAGCCACGGGGTGCCGGGACTGTCTTCGGTCAGACATGGCCACGGCACATAGCCTAGCCCCGCCATTTTCTCGTAGGTTGCGCCGTAATACAGCGGGCATAGCTGTCGCAGTTCGTCCCAGATCTCCTGCGTATTGTTATAGTGCATCGGATAACCGAGTGCCGTCGCCATCAGGCTGATGATTTCCCAGTCGGGTTTG
This sequence comes from Pectobacterium zantedeschiae, assembly GCF_004137795.1. Classification (GTDB taxonomy): domain Bacteria; phylum Pseudomonadota; class Gammaproteobacteria; order Enterobacterales; family Enterobacteriaceae; genus Pectobacterium; species Pectobacterium zantedeschiae. The sequence continues at coordinate 1,888,985 of NZ_NWTM01000001.1, read as the reverse complement.
ACATCGCCCTGGGGCTCTACGGCTTTATAAAAACGCTGGAATCCACGATCAGCAGCGGTATAGACCCCTTCGTGTTCGCCCCAGGATGTTGCCGGTAAAATAACATCGGCAATGGCAGCGGTTTTGGTCATGAAGATATCTTGTACGATCAGCAACTCCAGTTCGTTGAACGCATCGCGCAGCATCGACAGGTCCGGCTCGGTTTGCAGTGGATCTTCGCCCATCACGTAATTGGCTCTGATTTTCCCTTCTTTTATTTTGTGTGGGAGGTCGGTCAGCGAGTAGCCAATTTTGTCAGAGAGCTCAGGCACGCCCCAGGCATCGGCGAATTTCGCCAGCGTTGCCTTATCCGTGACGTTTTGATAACCGGGGAACATATTAGGCAACGCACCCATATCGCAGGCACCCTGCACATTGTTTTGCCCACGTACTGGCCCGACGCCAACGTTCGGACGTCCTAAATTACCGGTCAGCAAGGCTAAACCGGACAGACCTTTGACCACATCAACGCCTTGTCCCCACTGAGTCACGCCCATCCCCCACAGGATGGTGGCGGACGGCGCGGCGGCATATATCCGCATCGCGTCTCGGATCAATGTCGGTGATAAACCAGTAATGTCGGCGACATACTCGGGCGTGTATTTCGCGACGGTCTGGCGGAATTCCTCGAAGCCTTCGGTATGGCGGGCGACGTAAGCTTTATCGTAGTGACCTTCGTTAATCAGCACGTTAGCAAACGCGTTGACCAGCGCCATGTTGGAGCCGTTTTTCAACGGCAGCCACAGATCGGCGATGCGTGCGGTTTCAATATGGCGTGGGTCGCACACGATGATTTTTGCTCCGCGCGCTTTGGCCTTCAGGATCCGACGCGCCACGATGGGGTGCGAGTCTGCGGCGTTATAGCCAAAAATCAGGATACAATCGGTCTTTTCGATTTCGCAGATAGAGTTACTCATCGCGCCGTTGCCCAGCGTAACCTGTAGCCCGGCAACCGAAGGGCCGTGGCAGAGTCGGGCGCAGCAGTCGACGTTGTTATTGCCCGTTACCGCTCGAGCAAATTTCTGCATCACGTAGTTGGTTTCATTACCGGGACCGCGTGACGATCCCGTATGCATAATCGACTCAGCGCCGTATTTCTCTTTGATGGTTTTCAGTCGAGAGCTGGCGAAGCCGATGGCTTCATCCCAGGAGACTGCCTCAAAGGGCGCGCCTTTTTGACGGCGAATCAGCGGTTGTTTCAACCGAGGAGTGAGAATCTTGGTGTCGTTGAGAAAATCCCAGCCGTAGTAGCCTTTGAGACACAGCTCACCTTCGTTGGTGACGCCGTTTGCCCCTTCAGCACCAACCACTTTTCCGTTCTCTACCAGCAGGTTAATTTTGCAGCCTGACCCACAATACGGGCAGACGGTAAGCACTTTCTGCATGATTGTTCTCCAAAGCCAAATTTTGGATCGTAAGAACTGCAGGTGTGGATGCAGTTGTTTAACCTTCAATAATCGCCGATAAAGAAAATTAATTTACTGATCGTGGTCATGCTCAGCGCGTGACAAAGGGTCCTAACGCGGTGAAGGTAGGCGCTTTTTTCCATAGGATGTTTGTCTGAAAAATAACGCTGCGGCATATACATCCTCTTTACCCGTTAATGCCTATACTGTTTTTGACGATACTCATTTATGTGCCACCGACTAGGCTGATGTATTTATGCCTGTTGGCCGTTTAAAACAACGAGGACTGGCACCCCAGGGAAGATAACGCATTCTATTCGTTAATTTTTTAGGCATAACTTTCCATCCAATGGGTGATGATCAGGGAATTCCAGAACGTCTGTTAGATCGCGCGGGATAAAGGGCGCGATATGACGGGCGGCACCGTCATGAGCAAAAAAAGTAAATACTTTCCTGACCGCGTGGGCAGGCGGGAAATATTTGTTAACGTCGCGGAGTGCATTATGGAATTTCTAAAAAATGTCAGCATAAAAATGATGGTGCTGGTCATCGTGGCTTCCCTATTAGTGGCATGGGGAGTGGCATCCGGATTTAGTCTTTACTCGCTTTATCAGGTCACCAATTTGCTTGATAAAAGTGAGACTCAGCGCAAAACGTATTCCCATCTGGTTTATGGAGCCGATCAATATTTTCGGGCCGTAACGCGTATGGAAAGAACCATGGATTATTTACAGCGTAACGAGCCAGAAAACGCCAGGCAGACCTTGGAAATGGCACAGGTAGCGATAAAAAATACCAAGGATTCGCTAGAGAAATTCCAGACAGCGGAGCATGTTGGTGTCAATCAGGCAACGGTTGATGCAGTAAAAAATACCTGGAACACGCTGATCTCTTCTTCTATCGATCCGATGAATTCAGCATTGCAACGCAACGATCCTGAAGCATTCCGGCAAATTTTCCGATCCGTTTACCCTCCCATCAGTCTGACATTTGGCGACGATATTAAACGTTATTCGGATGGCATTACCGCCTCGTCATTAATTCCAACGGTGAATGAACATAATGATAAAAACCGTAATGCGCTTATTGTGGTTATGTTGATTGGGATTATTGTGCTGATTTTCACAGAGTATTATCTGAGAAATTATCTGGTGATACCGATTGCCGTACTTAAATCGCACCTGTCGCAGCTGACAGCAGGTCGTTTAGGCTGTGAACTGGCCGAGTTCGGCAAGAACTGTGCAGGGCGACTGATTCCCGATATCAAGAAGTTGCAGAAAAGTCTGCGTGATACGGTGACCGTCATCCGGCAGAGCACGACGGAAATCAATAACGGCACATCCAGTATTAAAGATGGCAACGATAATCTCTCTAGTCGCACAGAGCAGCAGGCTGCGGCATTGCAGGAAACAGCCGCCAGTATGGAAGAGATTAGCTCCACGGTACGACAAACTACCGATCATGTGCATCAGGTTCGCCAACTGGCAAAAGATGCTGCTGATATGGCGCAAAAAGGCGGAAATATCAGCACCAATGTGATGGCGACAATGGATGGCATCAGTGCCAGCTCCCGGCAAATTTCTGATATCACCTCGGTGATTAACGGCATTGCGTTCCAGACCAATATTCTGGCGCTGAATGCGGCGGTTGAGGCGGCGCGTGCAGGGGAACAAGGGCGAGGATTTGCCGTGGTGGCCGGTGAGGTTCGTACATTGGCGCAGCGTAGTGCGCAGGCGGCGAAAGAGATCGAGGCGCTGATTGCGGAATCCGTTTCACGGGTTGAAACCGGAGCCGGGCAGGTGAAGCAATCCGGTGAGGCGATGACGGCAATTATCACTTCCATTGCGCATGTGAACGATCTGATTGGTGAAATTGCGGCAGCAACGGATGAGCAAACGCGCGGTATTACGCAGATTAGCCAGGCTGTTCACGAGATGGATAGCGTCACACAGCAGAACGCGTCGCTGGTGATGCAATCGGCAGAAGCCGCCGCTCGTCTCGATGAACAAACGAGCGAACTGTCTGCCGTGGTGGACGTGTTTAATCTGGACTCGGATAGCGATCTGCAAACTGCCTTCTCTCGCCCGGCCGTTGCCGCTCCGACTCACCGCGCTGTCGGACAGGGCACCACACCGCTATTGTCGGTGCATGGCCGTCACGGTGAGGGATGGGAAAAATTCTGATTCGCATGGAGTTGAACACGCGATAGACGTTGAACGCATGCCGAGGTTGGGTACAAGGTCGTCAATGAGTCTGGTAATGAACAAGGCGGAAAGGAATCTGCCAGGTTCCTTTGGTGTCGGGTTACCGTGTGAAGGGCTGTTGAGTGATGAGCCAAAGATAGTGGTAGAAAGCGTTAACATAAATATGCCTAATGCTTTGGATTACAGGGGGAAAATGGCATTTTCTCTGTAAATCTGACTCTGCCAGTGTAAAGAAACATTATTTTAAGACGACTGTCTCTAGCGCTGGGCCGATTTTATTTAAATAATGGTATGTTTATTGCTTTGGTTTTATTGGGTATATTTTGCCGTTTTTGCGATCAAAAAACGGTATTTCTCTGCTGGATTAATAAATGGAGAGGTTCTTTTGGCAAAACCAAAGGTTGGAAATCTTTAGTTACATATAAAACCCTTTATTGCTTATGTTTTCGTGACGTAAATCAAGACAGATGGCGACTTCAAAGTGATAATAAGAATAAATATCATTTGTGCTTCATCACACGCTTATGTCTATCTGGCAAAAAACGCTTCTGTTGTTGTGTTGGCTATTTAGCTGTTCAGTGGCAGTTGCCGCGACCGATTACGCCTCATTCATTCAAGATATCGAAACCCGGCTGGATAAAACTGCTCAGCTCTATGAGAAGCAAAAGCCGGATGACGCCCGCACGGAAGTTCAAATGGCTTATTTTGAGGTATTTGAAAACCTCGAAGGCCCTATCCGCATCAATATTTCCGCGCAAAAAAGCTATCAGCTAGAAGCGACCTTCGGTGAAATTCGCCGCATGATTGGCGAAGGGAAACCACAGGCCGATGTGCAGGCAAAAATCTCATGGCTGAAGGGCGAACTGGATGCCGTTCTGCCGGTGCTGTCGGAAGGTCACAAGCTGGTTGCGCAGGAGCAGCACGGTGCCTATGACAACTCCGAGATCGCACCGTACTGGCAGCAGAGTTTTAAAATCATCGATGACCAGCTTGCGCTGGCCGTGACTGAATATCAGGCTGGCGATTACAAAAAGGCCAGCCAGAGCGTGCAGCAGGCGCACTATCAGGGTTTTAAAAACTCTGAAATGGAAATGTCGGTCAGACAGAATCGCTCGGCGCAGCAGGCCGCTTCCATTAATCAACAATTCTCCGCACTGATTACGTTAGCCAGCCAGCCCGATCAACTGACAGACGTTGCCTATCGGGTCACTACGCTGTTGCAGGATATCGAAGATGCCTTGCCGGGGTTGCCGACAACGCGCGATAGCCAGCAGGCGACGGCAACACCTGTCGCGAACGCCGATACCGGCGCAGTGCCAGATGCGAACTGGGCAAAAGTCTCCGACGATATCAATCGGGCCATTGCCGCCGCGATCGCACAATATCGTCAGGGCCAGGTTAAGCCTGCCATCATGGCGGTGCAAGACACCTATTTCGATCTGTTTGAAGCCACCGGCATGGAGAACAAAATTGGTTCTCGTGATGCGGCGTTCAAATCTACGCTGGAAGGGTATTTCACTCGTCTGGTAAGCCTGATGAATGCCAAACAGCCCGTTGAGCAACTGCAAGGGCAGGCCGATGCGTTGCAGCAGGAATTGGCGAAGGCGGTCACCATGTTGGGCGACGGCGGTGAAACGCACTGGAGCCTGTTGATATACAGCCTGCTGATTATTGTGCGTGAAGGGTTAGAAGCCTTACTGATTGTGGCAGCGATTGTGGCCTATCTGGTGAAAAACAATCAGCAGGACAAACTGCCGCTGATTCGCCAGTCGGTTTACGTTGCGCTGTTGTGCAGTGTGATTACCGCTGTCATTTTCCAACTTGTGTTCACCAATTCCGGTGCCAGTCGTGAACTGCTGGAAGGCATTACGATGCTGATTGCCGTAGTGATGCTGTTCTTCATGAGCTACTGGTTGTTATCCAAAGTGGAGGCACGGCACTGGAAGGCTTATTTGGAAGGCAAGCTGTCCCACTCGCTGAGTAGCGGTTCCATGATCGGGCTATGGTTAACCAGCTTTCTGGCCGTGTACCGCGAAGGCGCGGAGACGGTGTTGTTCTACTACGCGCTGGTGGGGGATGCCAACAATATGGCAGGGCACCTCTCCATTCTGGCTGGGTTTGCCATCGGCTGTGTGATCCTGCTGATCGCTTACTTTGTAATGCGTTACACCATCGTCAAATTACCGCTTAAGCCGTTCTTCATGTTTACCGGCTGCTTTATGTACCTGATGGCGTTTGTGTTTGCAGGCAAAGGCGTGTTGGAACTGATTGAAGGCAAACTGTTTGAGCCGACATTGCTGACCAGCGTGCCGGAAATCAGCTGGCTGGGTATTTATCCTTATGTGGAAACGCTGATTCCACAAGGGGTGTTGGTTGCCGCTGCATTACTGGCTCTATGGGTGATACGGCGCAGAGCGTCTGCCGTCTGATAAAAAGAGTATCTGACGGTAATGTAATACTGAAAGCAATAAGAGCAGAAAATAACCATAACAACCCCAATCGCCTAGCGACACAAGTGTGAGGGGAGACGACTGAGATGAGGATGGGTTTGATGAATATGCAAAAAAGTCTGATTGCAGGTGCCGTTATTGCTGGTATTTTCACCGCGCCTGCTGCATTGGCGTTTAAAGAATATCCAGCGGGTGAGCCTGTTTCCCTGAACGAAATGGAAATTGCAGCTGTTTATCTGCAACCTATCGATATGGAACCACGTGGCATGGGGCTGCCTGCGGCTAAAGCAGATATCCATCTGGAAGCGGATATTCACGCGGCTGAAGGCAACAAGAACGGTTTCGGTGCCGGTGAATGGATGCCGTTCCTGACAATTGCTTACACCCTTACCAACACCGATACCGGTGCCAAGCAGGAAGGAACCTTTATGCCAATGGTTGCCAGCGATGGCCCACACTATGGCGCGAACATCAAAATGATGGGCGTGGGCAACTATAAAGTGACTTACCACATCGATCCGCCATCAAAAGCGGGTATGCACCGTCACACCGATGGTGAAACAGGCGTTGGTCGCTGGTGGAAACCGTTTGATGTCAGCTTTGATTTCAAATATGTCGGCATAGAGTAAGGTCCTCTGTCCGCGATGCGCTGTCGCGGCCATGTTCACGCCTTTGTGAGTACATCGTTGTGCTCACAGAGGTGTAGATTTTTCGGTCAGCGTGCTGATGCCACCAAACATCACGCCCAACTGACGCGCCTGCAAAACGCAGCCAACGCACATGCAACTTGAAGTATGACGAGCATATGAGTTATTTCTTTATCACGACACTTCAATCCTTCCTGCCGATTGCACTATTGCTAGGGCTGAACTGGAGCCATCGTTCTACGCCGACGATCAGGCCGCTGGGCTGGATCACGCTGCTGGCGCTGTGTGCCGGTACGTTTATTGGCGTTCATTTTCCTAACGGGCAAACGTTTCTGCTTGGGTTTACAGCACTTCAAGCGCTTGCCTTGATTCTGTTTCTTGCCTGTCAGTGTTTTTCCCATCCGCGCTTTGGCTATCTGTGGCAGTCGCTGTTAGTCGGTGGTGCGGCGGTGCATTGGGGCAGCGATCCCAATCTGACTGCGTTGACGACCACACACGTGGTGAATACCGATCTGCTGCTGAATTTCAGCGCCGTGGTGCTGGCATTTGGCTGGCTGGTATTTTGTGCCGCGCTGTGCGGCATGATTGTGCACCGCATTCGTTTACTGCGTTGGCCGCTGCTAGTCTTGCTGGTCGCACTTCTGCTGTTGCCGATAAGCGGTAATCTACTGCTGCTACTGATGAAATTACAGGTGCTGGGGCTAACCAAGCCGCGCCTGAGTTACGTGGCTCACGTCACCAATAGCGCGTATTTATTGAATTACCTCAGTGCGCTAGTCATGGCGGTTTTAGCCGCCAGTTTGGTCTGGCCTCTGCTGTATGCACGCCGCCAGGTGCTGGCCGCGCATGAGGCGATTGAAAAACGTAAAGCGACGGCAGGCTATCGTAATCTGCGCCGTACGTTGCTGGCGACGGCAGCGGCGCTACTGGTTGTCGTCTTCGCTCAGCTCTATTGGGACAAGGTCGCGTCGCAGCCGCCTCGTCTGTCGGAAGCCCAGCCTGTAACGCTGGCGGCCGATGGCAAAGTACATATTCCTATTGAGCAGGTGCGCGATGGAAAACTGCACCGCTTCGTCTGGATTGCCGATGATGGCAAGGCCGTGCGCTTTTTCATCATTAACCGCTATCCCGATCGCCTGCGTCTGGGCGTGGTATTTGATGCCTGCTTGCTGTGCGGCGATCAGGGCTACGTGATGGAAGGCAATCAGGTGATTTGTGTCGCCTGCGGTGTGCATATTTTCATTCCTTCTATCGGGAAAGCGGGTGGCTGTAATCCGGTGCCGATTGAAGGGTGGAGCAACGACGATAATGAACTGGTGATTGGACGAGCCTCGCTGGCGGCTGGCACTAACTACTTCTCGACGGTGGTGTCGATGGAAGTGATCGATCCGGTTGATGGTTCGAAGCTGACCAACGTGAACGCAGAGCATAAATATCGCTACGGCGGTAAAACGTACTTCTTCTCGTCGGAAGCGAACTATAACCGCTTCCGCGAAAGTCCCGCGAAATTTGCCACGACCAAAGCGGCGGCTGGTGAACAGGCGGAGGAGGAATAATCATGCTGTGGCGACTGTTACGCCAGTCCTGGCGCAGGAATATTCGGCGCAAATCGCTGGCGGTGTTGACCGTATTTTTGGCGGCGGGATTGATCTCTGCATTGCTGGCGGTGTCCATCGATATTGGTGACAAGATGGCGCGTGAGCTGAAGTCCTACGGCGCGAATATTTTGATTGAACCCGCTGGTCAGGCTGCGCTACCCGCACTGTTTGGCGAGCGCAGTAATCCGCTGGAAGGGCAGGATTTTCTTGATGAAGCCGAGCTGCCGAACATCAAAGATATCTTCTGGCGCAATAATATTGTCGGTTTCGCGCCGCTGTTAAGCGGTGATGTCGAGATCAATGGTCAGCCGGTTGCCGTATTGGGCACCTTCTTTTCTCAGCCTGTCGCAGTGCCGGATGAAGAAGACTATCGCACCGGGCAAATGACAGTTAGCCCTTACTGGCAGGTTGCTGGGCAGTGGCCGCAGGAGCCGGTAACAGCGGAAAATGTGGCGCAAGCGCTGGTGGGAAAACAGCTGGCGACGCAAACGGGCTGGAAAGTGGGGGATAAACTCGCACTGCACGGCTCGAAAGGGGATGCGACGGTAGAAATTAGCGGCATTCTTAGCAGCGGCGGTGATGAAGAAAGCAGACTGGTGATGCCGCTGGCAACGGTGCAATCGCTGCTGGGACTGGCGGGTAAAATCCAGGCCATTCGCGTGTCTGCGCTCACCGTGCCGGAAAATGAACTATCGCGGCGGGCGCGTGAAAATCTGGAAGCGCTCAACGCCGAAGAATATGACCTCTGGTACTGCACGGCGTATGTGTCTTCGATTGCACACCAATTAGAAGAGGCGATTTCTGGTTCGGTCGTGCGTCCTATCTGGCAGGTGGCAGCCTCGGAAGGTGTGGTGATCGACAAGATCCAACTGCTATTGGCGGTGGTGACCTTTGCGGCGCTGGTGGCTTCTGCGATGGGGATCGCCTCGCTGATGACCAGCACCATCATGGAACGCGCCAAAGAAATCGGGCTGATGAAAGCACTGGGTGCTCGTCAGTGGCAAATCATGCTGCTGTTTTATCTGGAAGCGGCATTGAGCGGCTTGGCAGGCGGTATCGCGGGCTGTGTCGCAGGCTGGGGGCTGGCGAAAGCGATTGGCCTGATGCTGTTTGGCGTACCGTTAAGCTTCGCGTGGATCGTCATTCCCTGCGTATTGGTGATCTCAATGCTGATCGCCATCATCGGAACGTGGTTCCCGGCGCGCCGGATTGCCAAACTGTATCCGGTGGAGGTGCTGTATGGGCGCTAATAGCTGGATGAACAGCATGTTCTGGCGTTTGGTGTTCCGTGCGCTGCGACTCCGTATGCAGCGCGTCAGCGTGGTGTTTGCTGCACTGACGGTCGGAGCGGCGATTGTTACCGCGATGTCCGCCGTCTATTTCGATATCAACGCCAAGATGAGTCAGGAACTGCGTACCTTTGGTGCGAATTTTTACATTGGCCCGGCGCGTGGCAACACCATTCCACAAAGTACATTTCAGCCGATTCTCGACAATGCACCTTCTGGATTAATCAATGCCTCCAGCCCTTATCTGTATGGTATGGCGCGTACGGAACTTGAGAAAGTGGTGCTGATGGGCGTGTGGTTCGAATCGCTGCGCCAACTGGCACCGTACTGGCAGGTCACAGGCAACTGGATTGGCGTCAGCTTCGACGATCGTAATGCCATGATCGGGGTGAAGCTGGCGGAGCGGTTGAACGTTAAAGTCGGTGACAGTATTACGTTGGTGGACGACGGTGAGAAGCAGCGCTTGCAGATTAAAGGCATTGTGGAATCCGGCGATGCGACGGACAACATGCTGATCGTGAATCTGGATCTGGCGCAAAAGTGGTTGGATAAAGAAGGCGCGATCAGTAATGCCCTGCTGAGTGTCAGTAACGATCTGGGGCAGGTCGATCGTTTTGCGGCCCAACTCCAGCAGCAGTATCCGCAGTTGGAGATCCGCCCGATTCTGAAAGTGTCGGCGTCGGAAGGTCAGGTTCTGAATAAAATCAAAGGACTGATGGGGCTGGTCTCGGCGGTGATCCTCGTCTTGTCTTCACTGTGTGTGAATACCACGCTGATGGCGATTGTCGGTGAACGCGCACGCGAGTTTGCACTACAAAAAGCACTGGGCGCGAGTGGACGAGACATCATCCGGCAAATGCTGGCAGAAACCGGCATTATCGCGTTGGCGGCCGTGGTATGTGGTTCGCTGCTGGGTTATCTGTTGGCACAGGTGTTGGGGATGGCGGTATTCAACGCGACCATTTCACTGCGTTTGCCTGTGTTCCCGCTCACATTGGGGTTGTCTCTGCTGGTTGCGGCGGTTGCGGCAGTGGTTCCTACCCGGCGGGCGATTTATGTCGAACCGGCCAAAGTTTTGAAAGGAGAGTAGTGCGATGTCTGTAGAGGTAAATGCGCAGGAAATGGATAAGGCAGCGGAGGCGGTGATTGAAACTCGCCAGCTCTACAAACGCTTTGGTCAGGTTACCGCGCTGGAAGATATCAATATTCGCATCGCACGCGGCGAGTTTGTCGCCATTATGGGCGCGTCCGGTTCCGGTAAAACGACGCTGATGAACATCCTTACCTGTCTGGATACGGTGAGCGAAGGTCAGGTGCTACTGGATGGCGTCGATGCGGCTGCGCTCGACGAGGAAGGGCGGCGTCAGTTTCGTGCCGATAAGATTGGGCTGGTATTCCAGCAGTTTCACCTGATTCCGTTTTTGACCGCGCTGGAAAACGTGATGCTGGCGCAGCATTACCACAGCGTGGTGGATGAAGCAGCAGCGCAGCGCGTTCTTGAGCAGGTTGGGCTGGCGCATCGTATGGATCACTTGCCGAGCCAGCTTTCTGGCGGCGAACAGCAGCGCGTCTGTATCGCCCGCGCACTGGTGAATGAGCCTCCCGTGATTTTCGCTGATGAACCGACGGGAAATCTGGATGAAGAGAACGAACAGCGAGTGCTGGATCTGCTGAAAGATCTGCATCGGCAGGGGCGTACCATTGTCATGGTGACGCACAATCCTGAGTTGGGGCGGTTTGCTGACCGCATTATCCGCCTGCAACATGGTAAGTATTTCGGTGAAGAGGTCAATCATCATGAAATGGCGTAACGGTATTACCGCACTTTGCCTGCTAGGCGTAGTCGTGCTGGGCGGCTGCAAGGAAGAGCAGGTTAGCGTCGGGGCGCAAGCACCTGCGCTGGCAGCCTACGATCTGGCTGGACAGCAGGTGGATCTGTCGCGCTGGCAGGGGAAAAGCGTGTACCTGAATTTCTGGTCGTCGGGCTGCGGTGGCTGCATGGTCGAAATGGGGACGCTGGAGAAGCTGAGCAAGGAGTATGGCGATAAGGTCGTCGTCGTGGCGGTCAACACCGATCCTGATGGCGTAGATATCACTTCAATGCTGGCGCATCACAGTGTGACGTATCCGGTGGTGCGCGATCAGTTGGGCATTACCAAAGAGCGCTATCAGGTCAGCGGCACGCCAACGTCATTTATCATTGATACCAACGGTAAGGTGACCGATCAGCATCAAGGCGCAAGGGATGAAGCACAACTGACAGCGCTGTTTCAGAAACTGGCAAGCCGGACATAAAGGCCGGCTATTTTCACAGCATGTCAGGCGTGCTTTTACTCTGTCCGTGAAACCGGAATCTGAACCTCCACAACTACAGGTTCTGGTTTCACCCGCATGGCGTAGATTACACCGATAATCAGGCAAGCGATGCCGCAGAGTGTCAACAGCGGCGGCCAGGATTGCCGAATCATAAAGGCATAGGTTAGCCCCGCCAGCGTTTCAAATACAATCAGCGGCCCTACCAGTACAGTCGGTAGGCGTTGGCTTGCCTCGTTCCAGAATAGTGTGCCGATCCATGAACAAAATAGACCAATCGCAATCATCAGCGGGATGAAAACCTCAGGCCGTGGGCCGAACGGTTGCGTAAACGTCTCATCCGTCAGCGCCAGATGACTGCACACCAGAATATAACCCAACAGTGCCAGCGGCAGCGTGACTAAACCTTGTGCGGTAGCCCAGGTAAGTGGCGTATTGCTTTTGTGATCGCGCAGCCAGCGTGCGTTGCGCAGTGGATACCAGGTCCAACAAACGACCGCGCAAAACGCCATCGCAATGCCGCTGGCGTAGCGCCATAAATCGAATGTGGCTGTATTCCCCTTCATCTCGGCAATATTGACGCAGACCAGCCCGGCGGCAATCAGCAACAGCGAAGGAAGAAGCCGACGCCAGGCCACGCGGCCGTCATGCTTGCTGTACAACACATTGGCGGTGACGGAAATAACAACGGGTAGTGTGCCGATAATCATTGTTGATATCGGCGCCCCGGTGCGTTGAATCGCGCTGGCAAGCAGAAAGTAGTACAGCAGGTTGCCGATAACGGTGAGCTTCGTAGCTTCCAGCCAGTCGCTGCGGGTTAGCTTGCGCAGGCGGCGGCGATCGAGCCAGGCCAGCGGCAGAGCAATTAGCCCAAAAGCCAGATAGCGTCCTGTGGACTGCAATGCAGCAGAATAGTCCGGTACGAGCAGCGGCCCAACAAAAATCAGCCCCCACATTAGCCCGGCGGCAAGGGCAAATAAAACACCGATCAGCATGATAAACCCATTTGTTCACAATATTTCATCGTGCCAGTCTAGGGAGAGTCGGCGACGAATTATTGTAGGATATTGCTGTTTGTCATCGGTGGAGGTTGCGCTGAAAGCATTTGCGTTACAAAGACTCGCGCTGAACCGGATACACCTGCTTTTGATAGCGAATAGGCGTGATGCCATAGCGCTGAGCAAAGGTGCGAGTCAGGTGCGCCTGATCGGTTAGCCCAACGGCGACAGCAACATGGGCGGCTGCCATACCACGCGTCAGCATCTGTTTGGCCTCATATAGCCTAATAGCCATCAGCATCTGGTGCGGTGTCACGTGAAACTGAGCTTTGAACTGGCGCAGGAAGTGGTACGGGCTGAGGGAAACCAGCGCTGCCAGCTCTTTTAAGGTAATGGTGTGAGCGAAATTCTCCCGCAGATAGGCTTTCACCACATCAAACCGGTGCAGTGGTTCAATAATTTGGCGCTGTGCAATACGCGCATGAGGGCGGAAAAGCGTAATCAGCGACAGCAGCAGGCTTTCACTCGCCAAAGGATCGGTCGTCTGCCACATCGCTGCCAGCGTCATGGCCAGTTGACGTGCGGTTGTGGGATCGTGGCGTACGACGTCGGTAAACCACCAGCCTTTCTCGCCAGAGATGTTCTCCAGCACATCGGGTGGGATGTAGATCATGCGATAGCGCCAGCCGTCTTCCGTGGCAGATTCCCCTGTGTGTAATTCGTCAGGGTTCATCAAGACTAGCGAATCGACAGGCGCAATATGTTTGGCACCACGGTAGCGGAATCGCTCTGCACCGTCGTCAATGGTACCGATGCCAAACGCCTCATGCGTGTGCGGCTCAAAGGCATAGCGGCAGATATGCGCGTGATAAAGCTCTACGCCGGGCAGCGTCGGTATGTGTCGAAACTGAGCATAGTCTCTTTCATCGGTAAAGTGTTCCGGTACGCCCTGCATGCTGCCACCTTGTCGCTGATTCTGCCCGTTATCATAGCGCCAGCTTCAAGTAGAACGCTATCTTTAGGATGCGAGGAAATACTGGAAACGGGAATAACGTAGTGAAATAAATAGATCAGAAAAGCATAAATCATAGCGAAATGGTTGATTGTCACTGCGTGAGCCATAAAAATGAATTTATCTAACTTTTTGATTTTAATATTTATGTCTATTTCTTGTTAGGTAATCTATCCCGGCAGACATACCGTTAGTATAAAAAAATATAATCAACTCCATTTGCTTATTTGTTCTGCCTCTCATTACTTGGATCAATGTTGCTATCTGTAATAAAGAACAAGGGAGTGAAAGGTGAACTTTCAGCAACTGAAGATTATTCGTGAATCAGCACGGTGCAACTACAACCTGACCGAGGTAGCGAATACGCTGTTTACCTCTCAATCCGGCGTGAGCCGCCATATCCGCGAGCTGGAAGAAGAGCTGGGGATTGAAATTTTTATCCGTCGCGGTAAGCGCCTGTTAGGGATGACTGAACCGGGAAAAGAGCTACTGGTGGTGGCTGAGCGTATTCTGAATGATGCCAGCAACATTCGTCGGTTAGCGAATGTTTTCACCAATAACGACACTGGCCAACTGGTGATTGCGACCACGCATACGCAGGCGCGTTACAGCCTGCCGCCAGTGATTAAAGCCTTCCGCTCGCTGTATCCACAGGTACGTTTGGTATTGAATCAGGGCACGCCGGATGAAATCGTGGCGATGCTTCATTCTGGCGAAGCCGATATCGGTATTGCCAGTGAACAATTGATTAATGACTCCTCGTTGGCGGCATTTTCTTATTATCGCTGGCACCATTCGGTCATCGTGCCAGAGCACCATCCGCTGACGCAGGAGCCAGTTATTACGCTGGAAATGCTCAATGCGGAACCACTGATTACCTATCGTCAGGGCATTACGGGGCGTTCGCGCTTGGATCGTGCGTTCCAGGCCGTAGGTATGTCCCCGGATATTACGCTGAGCGCACAGGATTCAGATGTGATTAAAACCTACGTTGAGCTAGGACTCGGCGTTGGGATTGTCGCTGATATGTCATTCGACCCCGTGCGTGACAAAGGTCTGGTACGGTTGAATGCTGAGCACTTGTTTGAAGCTAACACAGTCTGGCTGGGGCTAAAAAAGGGCCAGTTACAGCGTAACTATGCCTGGAAATTTATTCAGTTGTGTAATACAGAACTGTCGCTGGATGATATTAAGGACAAGGTATTCTCTGATAGCGATGAAGCAGTGATTGATTACCAAATCTAAGTGACTACACATTTTCCTAACCTGATGCCCAGCCAGCGTTTTTTCTGACTGGGCTACTATTTTCCTTTCGATTTCATCGTGGTTTCTTATACTGCGATGCTCGCCGTTTTCTGTGTGCGATTCAGCATAAATATGGTTTATCGTGCCGACAATCTGCTTGATCTGAGCGTGGTGGAATAGTAGCATTCCTGCTATAACAACAACTTATATCTGTATTTTTGTTAAGCGATACAAATACTTGTGCGTTTTTATTGAATAATTATGTTAACGGTTTTTGTATCGCAGTAGAAAGATAACGATAGAAACTAATCAGATATTCTTACTAGTCAATCACCTCCACGTTGATTTTTCGGTTCGTATTGCGCCGGAGTCGCGCTAGCGCCATGTCTGTGATGGCGGGGAGTTTAAAACGGAAAATGACGATGAAAACACAAAAAATCAGCCTAGCCTGGCAAATCCTTATCGCGTTGGTTCTTGGTATTGCACTCGGTGCCGTGCTGCACGAACAGCAGGAAAGTCGCCAGTGGCTCATCAGTAATATTCTTAGCCCTGCGGGCGATATCTTTATCCGCCTGATTAAAATGATTGTCGTGCCCATTGTTATCGCCACTCTGGTTGTGGGGATTGCGGGGGTAGGCGATGCTAAAAAGCTCGGGCGTATCGGCTTTAAAACTATCCTCTATTTTGAAATCATCACGACGGTGGCGATTATCCTTGGCATCACGTTGGCCAATATCTTCCAACCGGGTCACGGTATTGATATGTCGACGCTGACCGCCGTTGATATTTCTCAGTATCAAAAGACCACCGAGCAGGTGCAGAGTGGTTCGCATAGTCTTGTGGGGACGGTGCTGTCGCTGATTCCGCCGAATATCTTCGCGGCGATGGCACACGGCGACATGCTGCCGATCATCTTCTTCTCGGTGCTGTTTGGTCTGGGACTATCTTCGTTGCCTAAAGAACATCGTGACCCTCTGCTGAGCGTCTTTCGCGGCGTGTCGGAAACCATGTTCAAAGTGACACACATGATCATGCGCTATGCGCCGGTTGGGGTATTTGCGCTGATTTCCGTTACGGTTGCCAACTTCGGTTTCGCTTCGCTGTGGCCGCTAGCCAAGCTGGTGATGCTGGTGTACGCCGCAATCTTCTTCTTTGCGCTGGTAGTGCTCGGTGCGGTCGCGCGACTGTGTAAGCTGCGAATCACGATGCTGATCCGTATTCTGAAAGATGAGCTGATTCTCGCGTACTCTACAGCGAGTTCAGAAACTGTGTTGCCGCGTATCATCGAAAAAATGGAAGCCTATGGCGCACCGAAGTCGATTACCAGCTTCGTCGTGCCGACGGGTTACTCCTTTAATCTTGATGGTTCTACTCTGTATCAGAGTATCGCGGCGATCTTTATCGCGCAGCTTTACGGTATCGAGCTGTCGATTGGGCAAGAAATCGTGCTGGTGCTGACGCTGATGTTGACCTCCAAAGGCATTGCTGGTGTACCGGGCGTGTCGTTTGTCGTGCTGCTCGCGACGCTGGGCAGCGTCGGTATTCCTCTGGAAGGTCTGGCGTTTATTGCGGGCGTAGACCGTATCCTTGACATGGCACGTACCGCGCTGAACGTGGTGGGAAATGCGCTGGCGGTGCTGGTGATTGCCAAATGGGAACATCAGTTTGACGAGAAGAAAGCGCAGGCCTACGAGCGCGAAATAAAGGGAATCAGTACACAACCTGCCCAGCAGGGATAATGCCAGAAAGAAAAAGAGAAACGGGTGCATCGGTTATTCGATGCACCCGTTTCCATTTTGAAGGTGACTATCAACTAGGCCGCGTGGCTGTCTATCACTTGGCTTTCCAGCGTTTGCGTGCGCCATAGCGCCTGTTGAATACGTTCGGCATCCGTTGCGAAAGGCAGGCGTGCAGCAATTTTCGGTGCGATTTTCACGTTCAGAGCGATGCTTTCAACTAACTGCGGACGTTCGTTCAGGCCGAGGGCGCTTAGCGTTATCGGGCTACCGTAGCGGCGTAGTTGGGTGAACAGTTCTTCGCGGTCAGCGTCGTTATCGTGTTCCAGAAAAGCCTGTGTCGCCAGACCAAAACCGACTTTCTCACCATGCAGCCAGTCATGCAGTTCTGGCAGGCGTGTCATGCTGTTGTGAATGGCATGCGCAACGCCAATGCGTGGCACCTCATCTTTCATGCTGTTCGCCACGCCAGCCAGTGCGATAACCGCATCGATCACGCTACGTAGGGCAGGTGTGACTAAGCCTTGTTCATTATCCGCGATGGCCTGTTCGCCGAGTGTATTAAAGGTTTCCACAGCCAGTCGTGCCGCCTGTGCTTTGAGCGCTAGCGCCAGTCCATTATCGCCGTGGCGCAGATACGGTTGAAATTCGTACCACTTCGCCAGCGCATCCACGATACCGGCTTTTAGATAACGGGAAGGACTGTGAGCGATGATTTCACTGTCTACCAGCACCCACACTGGTAAACGCGTCAGCGGAAAGGGGCCGTTGTGCGCACCGCTATCGCTGTAAATTACGCTGATTGGTGACCAGGCGGCGCAGGTAGCGGCAATGGTAGGTACGGCGATGACGGGGATTTGTCCCAGAATGTCGCCGACGGCTTTGGCGACATCGAGCACGCGCCCACCACCGATGCCTAAAATCAGTTCCGCGTTGAAGGCGCGCGCCTGTGCGGTCAGCGCTTCTATCGCGGGTTTGGTGCAATCACCCGGCAAGAATTCGACCTGATAGCGTAAACCGTGTTCATTAAGACTGTGTTCGACGGCATCCGACGTCGTTTTCCATGCCTGCGGGCTGGTAATAATGAGTACCGTGCTGGCGTAAGGAGCCGCATAGTCGCCGACAGAACGAATGACGCCATCACGATTCAGATAGGTTTGTGGTGCTTGTATTGCAATCATGTTCGCGATCTCTCATCTCTGTGGGAAAAGACAAATCAGTTGTAACAGCGATATCGAACACCGCAAAAGAACAATTCTGGCTATGAATGGGCAGATTTCGCATAACCAGAATGACGTTTAGCGCTGCATTCCCCAGCGTTTCACCGTGACCTTTTCGATGGTGGAAAACACCAGTCCTTCAACCAGCAGCCCGATAAGGATGACGGAAGCCAACCCGGCGAAAACACGATCGGTGTAAAGTTCGTTGCGGTTCTGGAAGATGTACCAACCCAAACCGCCATTGCCGCTCGACGCACCGAATACCAGCTCAGCGGCGATCAGGGTGCGCCAGGCAAATGCCCAGCCGATTTTCAGGCCGGAGATAATCGACGGCAGCGCAGCAGGTATCAGGATCGCGCTAATGTAGCGAAAGCCGGTTAGCCCATAGTTGCGGCCCGCCATACGCAGCGTTTCCGAGACGCCGAGAAAACCGGAGTAGGTGTTCAGCGCCATCGGCCACATCACGGAGTGGACGAGCACGAACACCAGACTCTTTTCTCCCAACCCAAACCACAGCAGTGCTAACGGCAGTAACGCAATCGCAGGGAGCGGATTGAACATGGAGGTCAATGTGCCTAAGAGATCGCGCCCGAAACGGGTGGATACCGCCAACGCGCTGAGCGCCAGCGCGAGCAGGCTACCGATGATATAACCTTTCAGCAGTGTGCCGAGTGAAACCACCATCTTATGCGGCAGTTCGCCGCTGGCGATATCGTCACGAAATGCCTGGAATGTTTGCAGGAAACTGGGCAGCATCAGGTCGTTATTTTGCCAGCGAGCGCCTATTTCCCACAGTAATAGCAGCCCAGCCAATAGCACTAGCTTGCGAATCCAGGTCTGATTCCACAGACGGGTTACCAGCGGCAGAGGTTGGGCGAGGGTAAAATCTTTCAGCGGTGCCAGTTCACGCTGATACTCGGGCCGCACGGGGGGTTGGATGCTCATAAGTTTTACCTTGCGTGGATGTGACGGGTGACGGCGCGTCGACATCGGTTGGAAAAAGAAGATGATGAATGCGCTGTGCCGTGCTCTGAAAGGCTTCACTGCCCTGATCGTTTAGCGCGAACTGATGGCAGTTGATTTCCGCCCGCACGCGACCCGGATGCGGTGAGAGCAGCAAAATTCGGCTGCCGACGATCAGCGCCTCCTCAATCGAGTGGGTGACAAACAGCAGCGTGAAGTGCACCTCTTCCCACAGCGCCAACAATTCCTCCTGCATTTTGCGGCGTGTCAGTGCATCCAATGCGGCGAACGGCTCATCCATGAGCAGCACTTTCGGTTGCATAGTCAGCGCCCGCGCGATGGCGACACGTTGCTTCATCCCACCGGATAAGGTATGCGGATAGGCATCGGCAAACTTCGTCAGCCCGACCTTATCGAGAAAATAACGGGCGCGCTCTTCTGCTTCGGCTCGCGTTGCCTGACGGCTGGCAACCAGCGGAAACAACGTATTTTCCAGCACGGTTTTCCACGGCGGTAGCTGGTCAAATTCTTGAAAGACCATGATGCGATCGGGGCCCGGACGACTGACACGCTGTCCGTCCAGGCGAATTTCTCCGTCTACCGGAGACAAAAAGCCGCCGATAGACTTGAGCAAGCTGGACTTGCCGCAGCCGGAAGGCCCTAATAGCACAAACCGTTCGGCGGGAAAGACGTCAAAACTTACATCATGGGTGGCGCGTACCAGACTGCGCCGCGTGCGGTATTCCAGCCCGACGCCATCTACCTGCAACAGCGGTTGGCCGACAGCGTCGTGAGAGTGGTTTGTCATGCTTGTTCTCCTGCGTAGCGACAACGATGGTCGTCGAATAGACCTGACACTGGCCGTTTAGCTACCCGGTTGGTCATGGATTTCAGCAAAGAAATAATCCTTCCAGGAGGCGGCTTTGTTTTTCAACACGCCAAGCTGTTGCAGCTTTTCGGCATAAACGTAGGTACGCTCTGGGGTGATGGTAAAATCGATCTCGGGATCGGCAACGATGCGTTTCACCAGCTCAGGATCCAGTTTCGATTTCTCTACCCGAATATAGGTGTCGGCCGCTGCGGTTTTATCTGCCTTGATGATTTGTGAGGCCTCTTTCAGGGCTTCATAGAAGGCGCGGTAGGTTTTCGGATTCTCATCATGGAATTTCTGTGTGGTGTACAGCACGTTGAACGTCGCCTGACCGCCCAATACGTCATAAGAGCTCAGAATTTTGTGCACATTGGCATGCTCCAGTGCCTGATATTGGAAAGGCGGGCTGGAGAAGTGAGCATTAATTTCGGAACCACCCGCGATAAGTGCCGCGCTGGCATCGGGATGCGGCAGGCTGACGGAAATCTTATCAAAGCGCTTGAAATCTTCTGTGCCATAGAGCTTCGCGGTTTCAATTTGCAGCGTGCGTGACTGGAAGCCGACGCCTGCGGCAGGTACGGCGATGCGATCTTTATCGCTCAGGTCGCGGATGGATTTCACCGCCGGGTTATTGCTGAGTAAATAGTTGGGCATGGAACCGAGCGAAGCGATGGCTTTTACATTTTGGCGACCCTGCGTGCGATCCCATACGGTGAGCATCGGAGGAACACCCGCGGAGGCCACATCCAATGCGCCGGACAGCAGCGCTTCGTTAATCGCCGTCGCGCCAGAAAGCGTACGCCAGTCTACTTTGATATCCAGCCCTTGCTGCTTACCGTGCTTTTCTATCAGATTCTGGTCACGCACCACATCCAGAATCAGATAACCGATGCCAAACTGCTGTGCAATGCTAATGGTGCCCTCCGCATTGGCACCAAATGCCGTTAACGTCAGACCGATCATGGCGGCAAGGCGTGTAAAACGCGTTGATTTTTTCGCGGGTAGTGGTGGTGAGTGATTCATCATCGTTGTCTCATTATTAATAGTAATTACGAACGGCAATAAAGTAGATCAGAACCATTATTTAATATTTCAATAAATAACGTGTAGTAAATGATGTATTAAAGAAGGCATCGTAATTTTCTTGGTGCGTTGTTGATAAAGTGTTTTTTGGAATAAGTTAGAATAAATGTGATTTTAATTAGCGATGCATAAGGGAAAACAAGTAAATAACCGCCTTAGCTAAATATTAGCTATAGATAGTCTTATTTTTCAGTTATGGATAAAAATCTGCGCGTTATAGTGGCGACAATATTAATTATTATTGTGGTATGCCGAGAAAAATATGCCTGTTTTTACTCATCATTATTTACGTGATTATTTACGCGACCGACTGACAGAGAATGATGTGGACGCGTCAATTGCAGAAATTGTCGCGGACAACCTCGTCGAATCCAGTCTGAAAGGCCATGACTCTCACGGCGTGAGTATGCTGCCACGCTATATTGACGCGATTCGAGAAGGTGGGCTTTCGCCTCACGCACGTGCAGAAAAAACGCTGGATTTCGGCCCGTTAATTTCGTTTGACGGTCAGCAGGGCTTTGGTCAAGTGGTGGCAAAGCAGGCGCTGGCTGAAGGCATTGCGCGTGCGCAAACGCATGGTCTGGCGGTGGTTAGTCTGGCAAATGCTCACCATCTGGGGCGCATCGGCGCATGGGCGGAACAGGCCGCAGAGGTCGGATTGGTGTCGCTGCACTTTGCCAACGTGTATACCAAGCCGGTAGTGCTGCCGTGGCAGGGCCAGCAGGCGCGTTTCGGGACGAACCCGTTCTGTGCGGGTATTCCGGTTGAACATGACGATCCGGTGATTCTGGATTTTGCTACCAGCGTGATTGCGGGTAACAAAGCCCGTATCGCGTGGAATGAGGGCAAATCCGTTGCGCCTGGTTGCATCGTTGATAACGAAGGTAACCCGACGGTGGATCCACGTTGGCTGATGGAACAACCGTTGGGTGCACTGCTACCGTTCGGAGAACATAAAGGGTCGGGGCTGTCGCTGGTGTGTTCCCTGCTTGGCGCGGCGCTGACTGGCGGGAAAACCGAACGTACGGCGAAAGGTGAGGGTAAGCAGATTATTAACAGCATGCTCTCGATTTTAATCGATCCGCAAAAATTAGGCGGTGCGGCAACCTATCAGCAGGAAATTCCGGCCTTATTGGAATGGGTGCGGCAATCCCGCGATGATAACGAATTATTACTGCCGGGCGATAAAGAAAAACAAACCTATCGTCAGCGCTTGGATAACGGCATTTTTGTCGATGATGTTAGTTGGGGGCAATTATCTTATTTAAATAACAAAGTGGCCTAATGAATTAATTAATAATTTATTAACTTATTTAACTGGTTATTTATCGAATACCATAGGGAAAAATAATGAAAAAAATATTGAGTTCGGTCGGTGTCGGTGGCTTGTTATTAATTACAACATCCGTACTGGCAGCGGAAAATAACGCTCTTGAAAAGCATCCTGATGAGGTTCGTGTGGCCTACAGCGGTGGTTCACAAGTATTAGTCTTAGCCAAAGCCGACGGTTCACTGCAAAAAGCATTGGGTACGCCAGTAAAGTGGGTGCAGTTTGCTTCTGGTGCTGATGCGCTGAATTATTTCGCCAGTAATGCGATAGATATCGCCAACTTTGGTTCCAGCCCCGCGACAGCGGGCATTGTCAGAAAACTGCCCGTAGAGATCGTCGGCGTATCTGGTGTGATCGCCACGTATGAGCGCCTGATTGCCAAGTCTGGCATCGCCACATTGAAAGATATCGAAGGTAAACGCGTCGCCTATCCGCCAAATTCCACGGCGCAGTACGCGTTGGAAGCGGCAATCGCGGTGAATAAACTCGATCGCAGCAAGATTACCCTTATTCCGCTACGTCCGGCAGAGATGGTCGCCGCATGGAAGCGTGGCGATATTGATGCTGGCTACGTCTGGGCGCCATTCGCGCAGGAACTGGAAGCCTCCGCCGGACATGCGATTTTCGCGACTAAAGATCTGCAAAAAGATGGCTATCTGATTTACAACAACTATGTGGTCAGAAAGGCCTTTGCCCAGCAGTACCCAGAAACGGTGGCGAGCTTCCTGCGGGTACATCAACAGAAAGTGAATGAGTTCCGTCAGGATCCGGAAAAAGCGGCGGCGATTGTGGCAAAAGAGGTCGGCGCACCTGTTACGACGGCAACCAATACGCTGTCAGGGCTGGAATATCCGACGCTGGAGCAGCAGGCGACGGCACAGTGGCTAGGTGACGGTAACAACACCGATCGCAGCGGCATCGGTCAGGCGGTCGCAAAGACGGCGCATTTTCTGGAGAGTATCGGCGAAGTTCGCCAGCGTGATATTCCTGCATCGTTCGCTGACTCTATTAATTCCTCTTATCTGAAGCAGGCTGCGAAAGGGAATTAACGGGTCGTGAAAAGAACGTCTTATGTGTTATTGAGCATCACGTCCGTGGCGCTGGTGCTCGCGTTGTGGCAGTTGGCGGGAGCGAGGCAGTGGGTGGATCCACTGCTGCTACCGCCGCTGTCGGATATCATGCTGACCGCTGGGGAGCTAGCACAGGACGGCTATCGGCAAGTGTCGCTGTGGGAACATATTGCCGTCAGTGTCGCTCGGGCGCTTAGCGCCTTCAGTGTTGCCATTATTCTTGGCGTCCCGCTTGGCCTGCTGATGGGGTTATCGGCTCCGATTGCTGCCATTTTTAATCCTTTTGTGCAGTTTCTCCGGCCATTGCCTAAAATCGCACTGATCCCGCTGGCTGTGGTCTGGCTGGGAATCGGCGAAGCATCCAAATTTTTCCTGATCTTTATCGCGACTTTTCTTAGCGTCGTGGTCGGTGCCAGTGCCGCTGTTGAGCGCGTGGAACGTTCCCGTATCCGCGTCGCACAAACGCTTGGTGCCAGTCGCCGACAGATCTTTTTCCACGTTGTTTTGCCCGATACGCTGCCGGAGCTATTCACCACGGTGCGACTGGCTATCGGTATCGGCTGGACGTCCCTGATCGCGGCAGAAATGGTCGCTGCCACGTCGGGTATTGGCTGGATGGTAATGAACGCCAGCGCTTATCTGCGTACCGATATCGTCATGTTGGGCATTTTGTTATTAGGCGGCATTGGTTATGCGCTTGATCTGCTATTGATCGGTGCGCAGCGCGTCTTCGTACCATGGGCGGGGAAATCATCATGACAGAACGTTCTCAGCCTGATGCGCCACATATTGTCGTGGAACGCGTAAGCCTCACGTTTCCGTCACAAAGTGGCCCTCTGACGGTACTGGATGACGTTTCTCTCCAGATCGCTAAAGGTGAATTCGTGGTGCTGCTAGGCCCTTCAGGCTGCGGTAAATCAACCATTCTCAACATGATCGCCGGTTTTGAAGCTGCCGATAAGGGGCGCGTGCTGTGCGGTGATGAACCTGTTCGTCGTCCGGGGCCCTCGCGCGGCATGGTATTTCAGCAGGCCAATTTATTTCCCTGGCTCACCGTGCTGGAAAACGTGACGTTTGGACCACGGATGCAGGGCGCGAATAAAGCCCAGCTTCAGCGTGAAGCGGAAAACTATTTGGCGCTGGTCGGGCTGGAAGGATTCCAGCAGCACTATCCCTGGCAGCTCTCTGGCGGAATGAAACAGCGGGTGGCGCTGGCACGGGCCTGGTTGCCGAACCCCGAGGTGTTACTGATGGACGAACCATTCGGTGCGCTGGATGCACAAACTCGTTTGATGATGCAGGAGCTATTGCTATCTGCCTGGCAGAAAACGGGTACCACGCTGTTATTTGTCACGCATGACGTAGATGAAGCGCTGTTTTTAGCCGATCGGGTATTGGTGATGTCTGCGCGTCCCGGTCGTATTGCGGAGGTGATCCCGCTGCCGTTTGGCCGTGAAAGAGAAATTGAAACCCTGGCACAGCATCCTGACTACGCCGCATTGAAGCAGCGTATTTTACATCGCGTTCGTGAAGAAGCGCGTCGTCACCTCAATCTGTAATCTGAATTTCAGGAGAATATTATGCATCTTGCTCGCTTTCCCCGTTTGTCACTGGGCCATTTTCCTACGCCGCTGGAGGCATTGCCGAACCTGTCTGCCTATCTGGGCGGACCGACGATTTATATCAAACGTGACGATGCCACAGGGCTGGCGACCGGTGGGAATAAAACCCGCAAGCTGGAATTCCTGTTAGCCGATGCGCAGCAACAGGGCGCGAATGTCATCATCACGCAGGGGGCGACACAGTCTAATCATGTACGGCAAACCATTGCGGCGGCGGCAAAACTGGGGTTGAAAACCAAAGTGCTGCTGGAAAAGCGGGTTGAGGACTACGGTGAGGACTACCAGCGCTCCGGTAATGTGCTGCTGGATAACCTGCTGGGCGGTGAAATTATCGATCATCTTCCTGCGGGTACGGATATGCAGCAGGCGATGGAAACGCTGGCAGAATCGCTGCGTAAAGAAGGATTTAAGCCTTATGTCATTCCTGGCGGCGGCTCCAGTCCGGTAGGGGCGCTGGGTTATGTCGCCTGCGCGGAAGAACTGCTGTTCCAGTCTAGCCAGCAGCGCCTGCGCATCGATCATATTGTGCATGCGACGGGCAGCACGGGTACGCAGGCGGGATTGGTTACCGGGCTGGCGGCAACACACAGCCAGATTCCGCTGCTAGGCATCAGTGTCAGAGCGCCCAAAGCAAAGCAGGAAGAGAATGTTTATGCGTTAGCGCAGCGCATCTGGCAACTGCTGGGCATTTCGGGCGAACTGCCACGCAACGCTGTGCAGGTAAACAGCGACTATGTTGGTAAAGGATACGGTATTCCAACCGAGGGAACGCTGGAGGCGCTCAGGCTGTTGGCTCAGTTGGAAGGAATTTTGCTCGATCCGGTCTATTCAGGGAAAGGGATGGCGGGACTGATCGATTTGATCCGTCAGGGACATTTTCGCGCCGATGAAAACATTGTCTTTATTCATACCGGCGGTTCGGCGGGGCTGTTTGGCTACCGTCAACTGTTCGAACAAACGGCGGAACAATGAGCACACCGCTGATTGGTGTGCTGGGCGGCATGGGGCCGCTGGCAACGGTCGATCTACTGCATAAAATCGTTGAGGAAACGCCTGCCAGCCGCGATCAGGATCATGTGCCGGTGATTACCTGGAATGTGCCGCAGATTCCCGATCGTCAGCAGGCGCTGGCAGGAACCGGTGAATCGCCGTTGCCGACGCTATTACATGTTGTCCGGCAGCTTAATCGCTTATCGGTCAGCCATATTGTGGTGCCGTGCAATACGGCGCACCACTGGTTTGACGCACTGGCTGAGGCAAGCCATGCGCCGCTGGTACATATTGCCGATGCCACGCTGCATGCTATCACACAGCCTGCGGAGGCAAAGAAAGCACCGCAAAAAATCGGTCTGATCGCGACCCACGGGACGCTAAAGGCCGGATGGTATCAGCAGCGTTTTGCTGCACAGTTAGGTGCTGAAACGGTGGTGCCGGACGAGCAGGAAATGAAGACACTCTTCGTGCCGGGGTGCTATGCGGTAAAACGCGGTGAACTCCAGCACGGCGGGCGCTTGCTTGAACAACTTGCGGCACAGCTTGTGGAGCGAGGGGCTGAACGTTTGGTGCTGGCCTGTACTGAAGTTCCACCTGCGCTAGAAGCGGTGTCGTCACGCTGGAGGGATATCAGCATCGATCCGACGCGAGCCTTGGCACAGGCCTGCGTTCGCATCTGGCAGCAGAGATAAAAAAAGCCGTCCATTGCTGGACGGCTTTTAGGTATAGAGAACCGAATTACAGGAAGCCGTACATCGCGGCGAACACCCAACCAAAGATACAGGAGGTTGTTACGCCAATGAGTCCTGGCAAAATAAAGCTGTGGTTGATAACGAAACGGCCGATTTTGGTGGTACCGGAGCGGTCAAACTGGATAGCAGCCAGATCGCTTGGGTAGGTCGGCAGAATGTAGTAACCATAGCAGGCTGGTGCAGATGCCACGATATATGCCGGATCCACGCCGATGGCCAGCGCAACCGGGACAATCGCCGCCAGTGCCGCCGCCTGCGAGTTAACGAACTTGGACACGATCAGCAGGATAATTGCGTAAGCCCATGGATAGACTTTTACCAACGACCCGAGCGTGGCTTTGATTTCTTCCAGATGCGCGCCGAACATGGTTTCCGCCATCCAGGCGATACCGTATACCGCGACGATGGCAATCATCCCTGAACGGAACACTTCATTCTTCGAGATTGATGATGGATTGGTTTTGGTCGCAATAATAATGATGGCGCCAGAAAGCAGCATAAACATCTGAATGACCAGCACCATCGACAGCGGCTTGCCAGCGAAAACTGGGCGCAGCTCTTCAACAGCACCGAGAATGGCTACCGCAGCGATCGTTGCCAGAAATATCCACATCGCGATCCAGTTGCTGCGTGGCAGTTTTCTGTCCAGTAGCGTAGCAGTATCGCCATACACGTACTGTTTGTTTTCTGGATCAGCGATGAATTTCTGGAAATCAGCATCCTTGTCCAGATCCTTACCACGGAACCAGCTGAAAATCCCTATCGCCAGAATACCCAGCAGGGTAGAGGGGATGGTAATAGACAGCAGATCGAGGAATCCCAGATGTTTACCCTGGAAGGTAAAATTAGCCAGCATGGCAACCAGTGAGACAACCGCCACGGAAACCGGGCTGGCAATAATCCCCATCTGTGCGCCGATTGAGCTGGCAGCCATTGGCCTTTCAGGACGAATATTATTCTTGATGGCGACATCATAAATAATGGGCAGTATGGTATACACCACGTGGCCTGTCCCACACAGAATAGTCAAAATACAGGTAACAAACGGCGCGATAATCGAAACGTATTTCGGGTTACGTCGCAGCATACGCTCCGCGAGTTGTAGCATGACATCCAGCCCGCCCGATGCCTGAAGCGTTGCCGATGCGGCTACCACAGCAATGATAACCAGCATGACGTCAACGGGCGGTTTACCCGGTTGCAGTTTAAAGATAAAGACCAGAATAACAAGTCCGACCCCGCCTAATAAACCCAGCGCGATCCCGCCTTTTCTTGCCCCATAAAAAAGGCAGATAAGGACAATGACTAATTGAATGATGAATTCCATAGTAGCCCCATTGCATTGCTTTATACCCGTCATACTTCAAGCTGCTTGTGCGTTGGCTGCCTTTACTCACCTCAGTCACTTACCTGAGTAAGCTCCTGAGGATTCGCTCAGTTGCCGCGTTACAAGGCTCATAAATGGGCCTTGCCCTAAAGGGCCAACGCTTTGCGTTGTTCAAAACGCTAACGTTTTGTCACACGCCTGAATTATTTAGGGTAATAAGATGAACTAATTAGTTAGAATTAAAATAAGTGAGTTTTTACTGCGGGTACTATATGGACGGGTTGTTATTTGTTTTCTTGATCTAAATCTATTAATTTTTATCTTTGTCCTATTTCCTGAAAATAAAAGATCTCGCTCGCAATAATCATCTTTTTGTGGTTTCTTTACTTTTTTAAGTATGACTTTAGTTTATTAATGATTAAGGGGGGCGTAAAGCATTACGGTTGTTAATGATTGATGGAGTGTTTTTAAAATTAATTAAATTCTTGTTCTTGTTTTGTTGTAGTTTGTGTTGCTTTATTTCTTGTTTTCGTTAACGGTCACCAAAAAAAATCATATCTTAATGCCAGCTAACCTACCTCTAATGGGGTATTTTCTCATATTTCCTTGTTTTTAAATGATTAGTTTAAAAATGAAATAATGAATCCCTTTTTGGTAATGAAGTCAACGCCAGACTAGGATGGGATTGTTTAAAAATAAAAATAGCGGCTACGTCATCGCTATTCACCTCAGGAATATAGCTAACTTATTTTCTGCTATGTTTGCATTAGATGCGAAGGGAGAGGACTCGTTATAGTGTTATTAGTTATTAATAGAAAATTTCTATAAATTTTTTAGAATATCTGAATGCCAATATTTTTTTCAAGGCTGAATATCGACCATATCAGCATGTAGTGATCAACTAAGATTTGTCACCGGTTTGGCGTTTTCCTGAACCGGTTGCTTGTATAGTGGCTACCTTGGCATAAACAGAAGATTAACATGCTACTCGTGTTTAACGCAGGGACAGCCATGAGTTTGTCATGGGACCACTATGGTGCAGTGGGTATACTTGCTTGTGTTTTTCAGCGAGAAAGCATGTTTTTTCCATTTAATTTTGCCTGATACAGCGCCAGATCACCGCGATGTAGAAAATCAATTGGCCTTTCGTCTTTGCGCCACTGGACGACCCCATAGCTAAGTGTCAGTTGGTGATCGTCAATGGGTGGCATACGGCTCATCGCTTGCTGTATCGCTATTGATGTTTGCCATGCCTCCTCTATTGAGGTTGATGGCAGTACAATAACGAATTCATCTCCCCCCCAACGAGCCAGACAGTCCTGTTCACGCAAACAACCCTGAATGCATGAAACGACGTTAATCAATGCCGCATCGCCTCGGATATGCCCATGCTTATCATTTATCAACTTGAAATCATCGACATCAATGAAAATCAAGGATAAGGAATGGCGAAAGCGAGCGGCTCGCTCTACTTGTTGCTCAAGGATTCTGTCCAGAGCGTAGCGGTTGGCGGTTTGCGTTAACGCATCGTGCTCTGCTAGTTCTCTATTTTTATCCAATTGTTTCTGCAACAGCTGATTTACTTTGGATAACTCTAAAGTGCGTTCTTCTATGAGTTCTTCCAGAGAATGATTTTTCCACTCCAGGGCGAACATCAACTGCTTAGCTGCATCAATATTGGTTTGCACCCCCAGCATTCGAGCCACTGAATTATCATCATTACGCACGATAATATGGGCACGATCTTCTATCCAGATATATTGGTCATTCTTGGAACGGCACCGGTATTCAATTCGGTATGGCTCATGCTGATTAATACACGATTCAAAATGAGCCATCACACGGGCATAGTCATCTGGATGGATAAGTTCTTCCCAGGTTTTAACCGTATTGGGAAGTGAGTTGAGAGGGTAGCCAAGCATTGTGTACCACCCTGGACTACGGTAGACATAGCCTGTATTCGCATCCCAGTCCCAAACACCATCACTAATCAATTCCAGCAAGGTTCGTACTTGTTGTTTACTCAACGGCAAATTTTTCGGGAGGGGGTCTGCACTCATCGATACAACCTCTAACTACACTGGCTAGGATAATCATGTAGGCATTATGTTACTCACTGTCGATAAATCGCAATCACAAACGCATACGCCAATACAGAGGTGTTGCTGGATGCGTTAAGCGTATCGATATATGAGCTAACGGCCTGCTTCAAAAGACAGTATGAGTCGACGTGGAGAAGGTCATGACAACGCCGTTGCAGAAAGTGTTTCCCCGCTTTTAACGCGTGAGAAGGTACAGAAAAAGATCTATGGAGCGCGAGAAGAATCCACCGCGGTATTGGCATACGTCGACGGAGCCGATAAATGGATATGAATAGCCGTATTCTGAACATTTCAGAAGTGTCTATAAACGTCATCTAGCTATGCACGAAATAGGTCGCTAACTGACGCAGCGTCTGCTCATCCAGCGTGCCAGCGTAGTAACGCAACTGTAGCCAGGCTGTTAGCCAGGTATAGCGAGCCTCAGTCAGATCGCGCCGTGCACCGTAAAGCTGTTGTTCGGCACTCAGCACGTCAAGGTTCACGCGTTCCCCACCCTGAACGCTCTTTTGGGTTGCAGTGACCAACGCCAGTGCCGATTTTTCCGCCAGTTCATAGGCGCGGATTTTCGCCTGACTGCTGGTGACCAAATTAAACTGGCGGCGTAATTCCGTCTGAATGGTTGCCGTCTGTTCATCTTTTTCCCGCGCGGCTTGCTGATAGCGCTCCTTTGCCTGACGCGTCGCCGCCGATACGCCACCACCAGCAAAAATCGGCACGCTGACGCGGATGCCAATCGAGCGCGTATCATATTTCTGGTTGTAGCTGTTTTCGGTATCTGACTGGGTGTTGCGGGTGCTGGCGACCAGTGTGACCTGCGGCAGGTGGCCTGCCCGGTTACGTTCAATGCTGTATTTCGCCACGGCCAGCGATTGATTCAGCGCCAGTAGTTGAGCGTTGTGATGTAACGCCAGTGATTGCCAGTGCTGATAGCCAGCAGGCTGAAGCGGCAGTGGTGTGAAGCGCGGGGTCAGCGCCGCAAGCTGCTCTACGCCAATTGGCATACCCAGCAACGTTTCCAGTTCGCGTAGGCTGATATCCAGATTGTCCTGTGCTTCGATGAGCTGTGCCTCAGTCAGATTGACCCGCGCCTCGGTTTCCAGCATATCGGTGCGGGTGCCTTCTCCCTGCTGGAAGAGGCGTTGATTCAACTGATATTGCTCACGATAAGCACGTTGCTGTGCCTGAACCAGCGTAATCTGCTCACGGCTAAATAGCACGTTGGTGTAGGCCTGAAATAGGCGTACCAGCAACTGCTGGCTGGCATCGCGCAGTTGTTCGTCTGCCAACACCGCACTAGCTTCACCTTGCTGATAGCGCGACCACGCCGCGTAGTCGATCAGCGGCTGTTGCAGGGAAAAACTGGAAGCGCGACTAGTGTAATCCCGCTCCGATTGTTGGCCACCTGTGGTGACCGTAGAATCGTTGCGGGACTGGTTATAGTCATAGGTGACTTTCGGCAGTAGTCCTGCGCGCCCGATGTTCTTCTCTTCGCTGTCGGCGTTACGTGCATGCACGGCAGCCTGGAAAGTTGGATCGTGTGTCAGCGCATGCTGCCAGGCTTCCATTAGCCCCATAGCCTGACTCGGTGCGCTGTATATTAGCGCGAGGAAGAAGGGGGCGGCATAAATGGGTACGGCATAGCAGGAGCGGAGCGCCGCGCGGTAAGCAGATGAAAGGCGCAGCATGGTTATTCCTCGGTCAACGCCAGATGCAGGCGATCGGAAAGTGGTTTGAACAGGTAGTTGAGCAGAGAGCGCTCACCGGTACGAATAAAGGCTTCTACTGGCATGCCGGGGCGAACGTCCAGCCCAGCGAGCTGCTGTTTACCTTGTTCATCGACGTGAATACGCAAGGCGTAATAAGGTTTTCCTGTCTGTTGCTCGACTAACTGGTCGGCACCGATGAGTGCGACAACGCCGGAAATACGCGGTGTAGTGCTTTGATTGAAAGCAGAAAACAGCAGCTCGACCGGTAGTCCGTTATTGACTCGGTCCACCAGCTCGATAGGCAGTTGTGCGTCAATTAATAACGGCTGCCCATCGGGAACGATCTCCATCAGCATCTGCCCGCTATTCACTACGCCGCCTTCGGTGTGCAGCGCCAACCCGACTACCGTTCCGCTAGCGGGAGCGCGAATGTGCGTGTGCTGAAGCTCATACTCCGCCGTTTTCAACCGCTGGGTGAGATCCTGAATGGAACGCTGTGTATCGGCGAGCTGGGCGCGCACGTCTTTTTGGTATTCGTTCTGGCTTTGCTGGATCTTTTGTTCCAGCTCGACAACCTGCTGCTGGAGTTGCACCTGATTATTGCGTTCCTGCGCAATCGCGCCTGCTAGCTGAGCGGCCTGTCGCTCGACGTCCAGCAGGCGATTACGGGCGATATAGCCTTCTTGCGCCAATGGGCGCAGCCCGCGTAACTGTTCATTGACGATCTGGAACTGTGTTTGACTGCTGGAAAGCAACGCCTGTGAACCTTGCGACTGGGCTTTTGCCCCGATGATGGCGGCTTGCATGGCGGCGCGCTCCTGTTGCAGCGCCGCACGACGGCTGATGAAGAGCTGCTGCTGGGCAATTTGAATTTGCTGTGTGACGGTGTTGTATTGATCTGTGGCGGCAGGGAAAAGGATCGTGTTCAGATCGTCGCGTTCCGCCAGCAGGCGTGCTTCACCTGCATGTGCTTCCTGCAATTGAGTGGCCAAATTATCGCGCTGTGCCTGAGCGGGCGTTTGATCCAGCGTGGCAAGGATTTGCCCGACCTGCACACGATCGCCGTCTCGCACGGCAAGCGAGGCGATGCGTCCGCTGCTGACGGGCTGTACTGCTTTACGGTTATCCGCGACGACGACCCGGCCGGACACCGCGACGCCTTTATCCAACGGTGCCATGCCAGCCCAGAGTAGCAGGCCACCAAAGCCAGCCAGAACTAGCCAAAGACCGTGCTTTAAATAGCGTCCGGCATCAGTATGTAACGGCATCGCGGCTACGTTATCCTCTACCGGATGCTGGGGGACTGTCGGCTGTGATGGGACTTTGCGTAACGCGGACATGGTTATCCTCTTCTTTCCATGATGCTTTCCTGACGACAGGTGTTCGTTGCCAATGTGCTGAGCCTTATTTATCCGGTGCGACACGGCGAGACGTCGGTGCGCTGTACACCATGCTAAGACCCGTTGAACCGGGCTCTTTTGGGCTAAACGCATTCGCGGCGTCAACCGCCTTAACGGGTTTGGTACTGACGGGTTTAGCCATCGGGTTGGTCATAGAGGCATTAGCGGGCTTGGCACGCTGTAGTTCTTTCAGCACCTGCTCTGTCGCGCCGAAATACTGGATCTGTCCGGCGCGTAGAACCAACAGTTTGTTTGCGCAGGACAGCAGGGCGGGTTTATGCGTGATCAGCACCTGTGTGCTTTGGGCTTCCTGCTGCGCGGCAATCGCTGCCAATAAGGCTTTCTCGCCGTCGTCATCCAGACTGGCATTCGGTTCATCCATCACGATCAGGCGTGGCTGGTTATAAATGGCTCTGGCGAGGGCGACGCGCTGCTTCTGGCCACCGGACAGCCCGGCACCGCCTTCACCCAGCAGTGTATCGTAGCCTTGTGGTAACCGTAGAATCATCTCGTGGACGCCTGCCGTGATGGCGGCGGCGACGATCTTCTCGGGATCTGGTTGAGTGAAGCGTGCGATATTTTCGGCAATCGTTCCGCTGAAAAGCTGCACATCCTGTGGCAAGTATCCGACGAAACGTCCTAAGTCACCTTTGTCCCATTGGTGCATGTCGGCACCGTCCAGCCTGACTTTGCCACCGAGTGCAGGCATGGCGGCAACTAGCAGGCGGGCGAGGGTGGATTTACCTGAACCAGAAGGGCCTAAGACGCCGAGTATATCGCCGGGAGCCAGTTCAAATGTGATGTTGGCGAGTATCGGAGTGCGGGTGTTGGGCGCGTTGGCGCTGAGCTGTTCCACCTGAAGTTTACCTTCTGGCGCAGGCAATGCCATGCCAGCAGGTCGAGCGGGGTGATTATCGAGCAGGATATTAAGACGTTGCCAGGCGAGACGCGCCTGCATCCACTGTTTCCAGACGCCAATGATCTGATCGATCGGGCTGAGTACGCGACCTACCAGAATGGAGCCCGCAATCATCATTCCGGGTGTGATATCGCCGTTGACGGCCAGCAGCGCGCCCAGGCCTAGCATCAGCGACTGAAGTGCCAGCCGAGTGCTCTTCGTCAGTGAGGTAATGTTGGCGCTCTTTTCGCTGGCAACATTCTGATAATAGAGAAAGGCTTTATGCTGCGTCAGCCAACGTTCGCGCATGGCGGGCAGCATCCCCATTGCTTCGATAGCATCGGCGTTGCGCAGGTTGGCATTGGCTTGTTGAGTCGCCTGAACGGTGTTTTGTGCGGCTAATGCCAAGGGTTCGCGCGTAAGTTTTTGATTCAGCCAGGCCAGTACAATCAGCACGATCGCCCCCGCCAGCGCCATGACGCCAAGCCAGGGATGAAGTAAGAAGATGACTAAGAGATAAACCGGAAACCACGGGGCATCAAAGAAGGCGAACAGTGCATTCCCAGTGGCAAACTGACGCAGGGCGGTAAGATCGTTTAAGGCTTGTCCGGCACCCGCAGTTCCGTTTTTGAGGTTACTTTCAAATGCCGCATTGTAGACACGCTGATTCAAACGCATATCCATCTGTGTACCGAGACGGATGACTACGGCGCTGCGTATCCATTCCAATAATCCCATCAATAAAAATAGAACCAGCATCATGATCGTCAGCATCGCTAGCGTCATCGTACTGCTGGACGGCAGTACGCGGTCATAGACCTGAAGCATATAAATGGCTGGAGCCAGCATCAGCAGGTTGATGACGGCGCTGAACAGGCCAATACCCCAGAACCCCTGACGATAGGCGGCCAGCGCGTCAATAATCTCCCTGCCTGATGAAGCTGGATAAGATGCGGGCATGGGATGTTCCTTCTTCAATAAAATCGCCATCGTTCTCACTGTGGTGTGCCCACACGCAGAAGAGGGAGGAAGTGGTTAGCCGTACCGCTATTGACGCGGTTTGCCAACGGTTATTACACTCAATAGACCGCCGCGGTGCCGTGCCCGCCATACTTCACGCTGCATCCCTGCAACGCGAATTATTTAGGGTATTACTCTCTCCGTACCGCGACGGTGTTCACTCAAACGGCTAAAAGCGTCATCTTTTAGCCGTTTTCTTATGCCGCCAGCAGATCGGCCGTTTCGGCGACGCCGACCACGTCAACCACGGTATCGGCAGAAAGTGCCGCATCGGAAGTCGCTGTTGCGAAGCTCAGACTATCCAGGCTGGCGTTAATATCGATACCCGCGTTAGCCAACGCATCCAGCAGTGGCTGCACCTGGCCGCTCATCAGGCCGTAAACCACTTCGTGTACCACACCCTCACGGCCACTATCCACGATGCTAGAGAGATCCAGACCACTAAAGGTGACTTGGGGTTCTTGAATCGCGTATTCGGTGCTGGTGCCACCGCTCAGGCCGTCACCAAAGGTTAGTGTGTCCAGTTGGCCGTACAGAACGTGGTTAGAGAATTGATATGTCAGGTTGCCTTCGGCAACGAAGGCAGAGGTGTCGTTATTTGGGCTGACCAGAGCATATTGTGTCCCGTTATTCCAGGAGGTGCCACCGTAGAAACCCCCAGAGTTGCTGTCGGTGACATTATTGTTGGTATGGTTTGCATCGCCGAATAAAGAGGACCACTCGGTCAGATACTGGGAGATAGAATAACTGGAAAACTCGGTGTCATACTGAATACTTAAACTCATGTTTTATTCCTCATTAATACTCTATCTGATGAACGGAGGTGTTTTACCCCCCCCTCTGTCGAACCGCTCATCGAAATGACTCGCGGCTGATTCACTCGCAGACAATTCCTGCGAAGAATGCTTAAAAGCGATATTCAATTCCACCTTGGATGGTTCTTCCTCTCCCCAGCGTGTATGAAATTGAATCGCCATAACTAACGATGTATGCGCGATTAGTAACGTTTTCTATCGCTCCACTGACCTTTAAATTATTCGTTACTTGATAGCTGGCATAGAGATCGAATAGGGTATATTTCGGCCAGTCGGCGACATAGAAATTGCCAGTACCTCCTGCTTGATTTACCGCCGAGCGATCCTGATAGCCGCGGTTGTAGCGGATTACTGCTCCAGCATCTAATTTACGATCAAACGCTCTTGTGCCAATAGTGAGACTTCCCCGATCGCTTGGCATATAGGATGACGAGCTAAAAACGGTGCCGTAGTTGCATTGGACGTAGTTGTTAACTTGATCATAGGGGGTGGCGTAGTAATTATTTCGTCCACCCTCGCGGATGACAACGCCGCCAAGCCAAGCTGGGTTTGAACAAAAATCATTTTGACCAATCATGCGGGTGTAGGTCAGATCGGCATAAAACCGACCCGTGTCGTAATTCAATTGATATTCAATGCCGCGGAAACGCGTTTTTACCAGATTATTGACATAGGCAGCGTTACCAGAACCTGCCCCAGTGTAGACACCCGGTTTAATTCGCCCGATTTCCATATTGATATAATTGCTTATCTTGGTATCAAAATATGACACCTTTCCAACCAGACGATCGGATTCTGTGAACAACTCGCTTGCCGTAACATTGAACCCTGTTTCCCACGCTGTGGATCGTTCTGGTTCCAGATAGGGATTGGGATATTGTGTTGATGATGAGTGCGCGCTGCCAGTGGTCAAGGTTTCCGTGATGGCGGGGGGACGCCATGACTTGCCATAATTACTGAACAATTCCAACCAGTTTATTCCCGGCTTAATCGCTATCGCGGCGGTAGGGGAAAACTTTCCGGTTTCGCTATCCACCTTCCAGAGGTGAGTATTCTTGACGGTTGAACAAAGCGTTAGACGATTTGCTGTGCAGGGGGCGTCCACTGTATATGGGAACTCGGTGATCTCCATTCCCGTGGTGCCACGCAGACGATAGCGGTCATAACGTAGGCCGCCTTCTAGTGTTAGGAAATCATCATAGCCGTAGGTCAGGTTGGCGAACAGACTAGCCAGAGAGCGATTACCATCAGGCGTAACGCCTGCCATCGATTCGCGCGTGGATTCACTGTTGGCCTTGTCGTAGAAAACGTCAATACCGTAGTTGGCGCTTAGCGTATGCTGGGCGGGTAAACTAAAGCGTGAGGTATTCTGTGCCTGTATGCCGTAAGTTCGCATGCGGCTGCGCGTCCAATAACTATTATTGATGCTGCTGCTGGTACTGTAGGTATCTGATTCATCCGTTGTGTCGACATAGTAGAGTTTTGCGCTAAAATCGATCCAGTCGAGATCGTCTGGGTTCAAGTGATAATCCAGTGCGCTGCTGCGTGACATGATGTTGCTAAATCCACTTTTTTTCCAACCCAGTTCGGGAAACGTGGTATTCGTCAACATACTGGGATTGGGCGAGTCTGTCTGGGTCTGCAAGTAACTTAACTGGATGCGTTGATTGGCGGGAAGGTTCCAACCTACTTTAGCCAGACGAGATCGCATCGTGTGGCCTGAGTCAGTGACTTTGCCATGTTTCAGTGATTCGCTGGCGCGAAGTGTGTTTTCGTCGCTTCCCGATGCGGTACGAATATCGCCAATTTTGCCTTTGTTTCCAGGCCAGTAGTCGCCCAGATGGCGCTCGCTGGCACCGACCAGAATGTCACCGCTTTCGTTACCTAGCGCGAGAACGCCACTGCCAATAAAATGCGTTCCGTTATCGCCGGTACTGGCATGCAGCTTCCCACCTAATTCTTTGCCCGGGGCTAGAAAGTCACTGGCGCTGACGGTGTTAAATGTCGCGATGCCACCAAATGCGCCAGCACCGCCCATGCCGCTTGTGGCACCTTTCACAATCGTGGCTCCAGAGAGTAATTCTGAATCGATATACATCTGGCCGTTGCGCTGTCCGTGACCGCTTTTTTGGAAGTTTTGCCGCATACCGTCAATGTTCATATTGACGCGGCCATAATCCTGTATGCCGCGAATGTTGACTGACAGAGCGGGGTCCTGCTGGCTGACGCTAGAGTAGACGCCAGCAGATTGTTCCAGCATATCGGCAGCGTGACGAGCAGGGCGGTTATCCATCTGCTCGCGTGAAATGATGCTGATGGCACGCGGCTGTTCGTAGATCCAGTCTCCCGGGTTGGCGACAGTAAATGCGCGAACGGTCATCACATCGTCTATTTTCACCGTATCGACGTTAGCTGAACGAGGGCGCAGAGTGATAACGCCGTTGTTGCCAATCTGAAAATCGACCGGATTGGTACCGATCAACTGGCGTAGTCCTTGCTCGGGAGTGAAACGTCCTTGAAGTGCGGCGGCCTGCATATTTTCCAGTTTTACGTCAGCAAAAAAGACCTGTAACCCCGCTTGTTCGGCGAAGCGTAGCAGTGCGCTACTTAAGGGTTGTGAACTGATGGAAAAGGCGGTGTTCTGGCGAGCGGCCTCCTGAACGTTGGTGGCCTGTGTCTCTGCTTGCGCATAGTGGAACGAACCCGGCAGCGAAAGCGCGATGCCGACGGCAAGAGAAAGTGGATTAAGTTGTAACAAACGGCTGTCTTGCTGTTGTGTTTTTTTAAACATTTTTCGCCTGGTCTGTCATCCGTTAAATCATCAATAAGCATTAATAAACAAAGGGATAATCAACCCTATTTTTCTTAATGAAAATGATAATAAAAATCATTACCTAAATATGAAGACGGCTGAGATGAAAGAACCCGTAAAAAAATATTTAAATTTTTTTCTCCAATGCGTTGCAGCCTTGTGAACGTAAGGGCGGTTTATGACAGATTGCCACTCCTGAGCAGTATTGCAGGAGTGGGAAAGGCAGGTGTCAGAAGGGGGTCAGTACAGAATCGTGACGCCGGGGAGTGAAACCGTTTTAGCACCCAATTCGGTGGTCATGGTTTGCAGCGCGCTATCCAGCTCGTTCAGCGAAAACATGCCACTAACCTGACGCTGGCGCAGCGCAGAGTTGGAGATGACGATAGTGCCGGATCGATACTGATTGATACGGGCGATCACAATAGCCAGTGGCTGTTGATCAAATATCAACAGGCCGCGCCGCCAGTCGCCGCGCTCGCGACTATTCCAGCCAGGGAGGCGTGTCATACCTTGTTCGGTATAGCGTGCCGCCTGTTGCTCATCAAGCCGCAGCGCTTGCCCGTTTGCCGTTACCTGAACGCTGTGTTCCACTACGCCGACGGTCGTTGTCTGCGATGCATTTTGCACAATGAACTGTGTACCCAACGCCTGTGTGGTGCCGGATGCGGCATCAACCAGAAAAGGGCGTTTTTCCTGTGCATTCGTCGGTGCGACAGTGAACCAGGCCGAACCTTGCAGCAGGGTGACTCGCCGTTCTTGCGGCGTGTAGGCTAGGGCAATGGCGCTGCCTGCATCCATATCAACCTGGCTGCCGTCGGGTAGTGTGACGTGTTTGACCTGGTGATCTGCATGATAATCCGAGCGTAGCATGATGATACCATCGGAAATCCACGTTGTGCCGAGACCGAAACCTAGCAGCAATAGGGCTGCAATTTTCCACTGGGTCACGCGATTGACGCGTCTGACAGGCAATATGGCTAACTGCTGTGGTTGCAGCCCCTGTTTTTGTAGAACTTGCTGTTGCTCGGCGTTGAGCGACCCAAGTTCATGCCAGAGCATCCCTGCCTGTTCTAACGCGTGGTGATGGCGCGGATCCTGTGCCAGCCAGCGCTGGAATGTCAGTTCCTGTACATCGTCCAGCGGCGCTTCGGCCAAACAGATGGCCCATCGTGCTGCCTGCTGATGAATCTCAGGAGGATAATCGTTCATGTTGTAGGCCTGGAGTATGTAGGGTCTCTAAATAAGTAGACGTCTGACGGCAATAAACCCGTAAATAATTTGTGATTATTTCATGACGGGCGATTCTCTTCATGAGGAGCGGATCGTCATCATGGCGTGCAGGGTCATGGCAAGATGTTTCTCGACAGTACTGAGGGAAACATCTAACTGATGAGCAATTTGCGCCTGCGTCATGTGTTCAAATCGGTGCAGATGAAATATTTGCTGTGTACGTTCAGGCAATGTCGCCAGTACGTTTGCCAAACGCTCCAGCTCCTGTTGGGCCATCGCCGCCTGATCGAGTTGGGGAGCAACATCCGGCAGGTATTCCAGTGTTGCATCCACATCGTCAACACACGTCGCCATCTGCCAACGTTGTTGGTGGCGGATATGGTCGAGCAGCAAATTATTGGCTGTCTTATAGAGATATGCTTTCTTGTCGTCTACATCATCCTGTTGTTCCAGCCGTTGCGCCAACCGTAAAAAACTCTCTTGCACCAGATCTGCCGCTGCCTGAGGGTCGCGCAGTTTATGATTGAGATAGCGTTCTAACCGCTCTGCATAGTGGTTGAACAGCATTCTGAGTTCAGACTCTGACATGCCAACGTCCCGTCAGGTGACCTTCCCGCCGCCTTTGCGGCAACAGACACCCTTTCCCTTGTCACGGCGCTATCCAGAGAGCAGCGCGGTACTGTCCGTTGACGTCGGTGGGGTAAGGCCCTGAATAATAAATATGATGTAATTGATAATTATTATCACATATGACGAATCGGAAAGCAGAGTTAAATCTTCTTCAGATTGGCGGATTTTCGCCGTCGACTACACTTATCTTGGTTGCCGTATTATTTGATTAAGAGGAATGACGATGACGACGAAGGACGATCCCAAAGAGGTGACGGTCAGCGAAGGGCTGGCAAAGGTGCATGAGGCGTCAGATCAATTGACGGAAGAAGAGATTGAAGCGCTTGCAGAGGAAGCCAGACAGGCCGCGACGCAGACGAAGAAAGCGTCGGGTAATACGCCCTGATGTGATACGACC
Organism: Pectobacterium zantedeschiae; assembly: GCF_004137795.1. Classification (GTDB taxonomy): domain Bacteria; phylum Pseudomonadota; class Gammaproteobacteria; order Enterobacterales; family Enterobacteriaceae; genus Pectobacterium; species Pectobacterium zantedeschiae. Next base: position 1,847,807 of record NZ_NWTM01000001.1, on the reverse strand, counting down.
TGTTGCATAACGGATTGACTATCAAACATAACGTGGCAGGTTTTTTGCACAGACATTTTGCAGATAGTGATGAAAAACACGATCGTTTTCTCTCTGTAAGGAAAATGTATGCATGACAAATTACTGATAGAAGGCAAGCTGGTCGCGGGAAACGGCGAGGCATTGCCGGTATTTAACCCCGCAACGGGGGAAAAAATTGCCGTGATTGCGCAGGCCGATCTGCACCAGGTTGATGCAGCCGTTCTGGCTGCGGAGTCCGCTTTTGCACACTGGGGACAGACCACGCCGAAAACGCGAGCGACGCTGCTGTTAAGGATTGCCGACGCCATCGAGGAAAATGCCGAGGCGTTTGCCGAACTTGAATCACTGAACTGCGGTAAGCCTTATCATGCGGCGCTGAATGATGAAGTGCCTGCGGTGGCGGATGTCTTTCGCTTTTTTGCCGGGGCGGCGCGCTGCCTGAGTGGGTCGGCAGCAGGAGAATATCTGGAAGGGCACACCTCCATGATACGGCGCGATCCGGTTGGCGTGGTGGCGTCCATCGCTCCGTGGAATTATCCGCTGATGATGGCGTCGTGGAAGCTGGCACCTGCGCTGGCCGCAGGAAACTGCGTGGTGCTGAAACCAGCGGAGCAAACCCCGCTGACAACATTCTATCTGGCGCACCTGCTGGCAGAGATACTCCCTGCTGGCGTGGTAAATATCGTGTTCGGGCGTGGTGCAGACATCGGTGATGCGCTGACAGGACATGAGAAAGTCAATATGGTGTCGCTGACCGGTTCGATTGCGACCGGCGCGCATATCCTTTCGCATACCGCCGCGAGCGTAAAACGCACGCATATGGAACTGGGCGGTAAAGCGCCAGTGATCGTATTCGACGATGCTGATATCGACCAGGTGGTTGATGGAATTCGCAGCTTTGGTTTCTATAACGCCGGGCAAGACTGTACCGCCGCCTGTCGGCTGTATGTGCAGCGTGCCATCTACGATGAGGTCGTGGAGGCATTAGGAAACGCCGTGGCGACCCTGAAAATGGGCGATCCACACGATGAAACGACCGAGCTGGGGCCGTTGATTACCGAGCCACAGCTTGAACGCGTGATTGGCTTTGTCGAACGCGCCAAAGCGCTGCCGCACATCACAGTCGTGACTGGTGGCGAGCGAGTGAAAGGGCAGGGATTCTACTTCCAGCCTACGGTGTTGGCGGGGGCAAAACAGGACGATGAAATCGTCCAGAAAGAAGTATTTGGTCCGGTGATATCCATCACTCCGTTCGACGATGAAGCGCAGGTGATTGGCTGGGCGAATGCCTCTCACTATGGGCTGGCTTCTTCGGTCTGGACGCGTGATATCGGGCGGGCGCACCGCCTGGCTGCGTGCCTTCAGTACGGATGTACCTGGGTAAACACCCACTTCATGCTGGTTAGCGAAATGCCGCACGGCGGGCAGAAGTTGTCCGGCTACGGTAAGGATATGTCGATGTATGGGCTGGAAGATTACACCATCGTGCGGCATATCATGATCCGACACTGAGGCTATTCACTCTGCCGCAGGAATCCTGTTTGTCCTGAAAGATAAATGGGGTAATGAGATAGCGAGTTTGTCCAACCTTGGCGCGCCCCAAGAGAGGGCGCGCTGGGCAAAAGCAGGGCAGCACGAGATGCGTTGATTACCTTCATACTGGCATCTACTCTGCCATTTGGTTATTAATTTCAAATCTTCGTATTTAGTTCAAATCATCTGCTGGATTTTTGGTTTAGATCGCGTTTTTATATTTTATTCTGATTTGGGGCAGGCGACTGGCGTGTTATGTGCATTAATTAAATTGGCATCACGTGATGTCCGTTTTCAAGGAGCGCATTTTGTCCAGATCAAACGCCCACCTTAACCCGCTAGAGTGTACTCAGCAGGCACTGCATTGGATTCATAGTGACACGCTATCCCACGATGACATGGCGGCACTGAATCGGGAAGTTTTGAGTTGTTTTCGTGAATACGTCAACCCGGGTTTTCTGGAGTACAGAAAATCTGTCACTACCGGCGGCGATTACGGTGCAGTCGAATGGCGCGCCAGCGGCCCGAATACGCTGATTGATACCCAAGGGAATGAATATCTGGACTGCCTGGGCGGTTACGGCATTTTTAACGTTGGGCATCGTAACCCTAATGTGATTGCCGCCGTTGAGAGCCAGCTTGCCAGACAACCGCTGCACAGTCAGGAACTGCTCGACCCGCTACGGGGACTGTTGGCAAAAACGCTGGCGGCGTTGACGCCGGGTAATCTGAAATACAGCTTCTTCTGCAATAGCGGAACGGAATCGGTTGAAGCTGCCCTGAAATTGGCTAAGGCTTACCAATCACCTCGCGGTAAATATACCTTTATCGCTGCGACTGGGGCGTTCCATGGGAAGTCGCTAGGAGCGCTTTCCGCCACCGCCAAACCTGCATTTCGTCGTCCTTTCATGCCGTTATTACCTGGCTTCCATCATGTTGCTTTTGGCGACATCAGCGCCATGCGTAAGCAGGTTCAGCAATGCCAGAAGACTGGTGATGATGTCGCGGCCATTATCCTTGAACCCATTCAGGGGGAAGGCGGCGTGATTGTGCCACCGGAAAATTACTTGCCTGCTGTCAGAGCATTATGCGATGAGGTTGGAGCATTGCTGATTCTGGATGAGGTACAAACTGGCATGGGGCGCACGGGCAAGATGTTCGCCTGTGAGCATTACGGCGTACAGCCTGACATTCTGTGTCTGGCGAAAGCGTTGGGCGGTGGTGTGATGCCGATTGGTGCAACGGTGGCAACGGAAGCCGTATTCTCCGTGTTGTTTGAAAATCCGTTCCTGCACACTACGACATTCGGCGGCAACCCTCTGGCCTGCGCGGCAGCGCTGGCGACGGTCAATGAACTGCTGACGAAAAATCTGCCAGAACAGGCAGCAATTCAAGGGGCGTTTTTGTTACAGGGCTTACAGCAACTGGCGGCCGAGTATCCTCAACTGATTATTGAAGCACGGGGAATGGGGCTGTTACAGGCTATCGAGTTCAGGAAAAACGAGATCGGGTATGCTTTCGCGAAAGAACTGTTCCAGCGTAATGTTCTGGTTGCGGGTACCCTGAATAATGCCAAATCAGTCAGGATTGAGCCACCGCTTACCATCACGCGCGAGCAATGTGCCCGGGTATTGAAGGAAGCGAAGGACGTGCTAAAAAAGCTCAATGGCACGATGCCTGACGAAAATAAAATGAAGGAATATGCGGTAGAGTGAAAAACGAGACGGAAACACGCAGCACCCGATTACCCTTATCCCGAAAGCCAGTCAGCCCTCACTGACTGGCTTTTTTTTATGTTACTGGCATTAAGTACTCTGCCTTTATGTTTAAAATCTAATTAATTCAGCAACGTTACGCTATATCGATCGCCCCACAACGTCATGATTTTGGCGTTATCGTGACGCATTCTTAACTATTAGCTTTCTAATTTATAAATTCGATTTAATGAACAAAGATCAGGCTTTTTTTATGATAGAAAAAATCGATCGAATAAAGGGAATTGAACGGTTTAATGATCGTTATTTTCGATCGATCTTCGATTTATGATAGTGTACAGTTATAGACTGTAGCGTCGCTCATCCCGACATGATGTTTATAAGTGTGCTTATATCAATTAAACGCGTCACTTATCAGCGTTGGGTGAGTGGATAGTGAGTGTTGAGCCTTTTCTTAATTACGACTCGATTTTAGTTACATAAGTAAATGATTTTAGTTACACGCGAAAATAGCGTGTCGTGTGAAACGACGGAATAAGGGGTTTTTAATTACTTTATCAAGTAAATAATTTAAATAAGCAAGCGTCGTCACATGCATGAAATATGAAAAATATATATGGCTAAATGAATTTCTTATGCCAGTGTTCTGCTGCATGCATAGAAAATAAGAAGTTTAGAGGAACCAGGGATCCTGTTGCAATAGCGATTCGCTTTACTGTTTTTTGTATTTTAAGTAGATAAATAGTAGCGAGTGTCTATTGGTTACGATGGGGTAAATATTGTAATAAAGTAAAGTTCTGGTGCTGACATGGATTTTTTAAAAAATATAAAAATTGGGAATAGACTTTCTATTGGGTTTGGTTTGTTAATCGTACTGACGCTGGTTTTGTCATCTGTTGGCTATTATTTTATGAAGGATATTGGCGCCGAAGTTGATGAGATCACTGAAGATAGAATGATGAAAGTCGATATGTTACGTGATATTCAAGATATACTGAATACGAATGTTCGTACTTTACGCGATATTATTCTTCTTCCTGCCGACAGAAACCAGGAAAAACAGGCTCTCAGGGCGGTCATAGTACAAACAACAAACTCGGCCAGTGAAATATATAAAAAACTCGACGCGAGCATCACCTCGCAAAAGGCGCGGGAGCTGTTTAACCAACTTATCGATATCAGAAAACAGTATAGTTTGAGCATTAATAAAGCAATTGACTATGCGATGGAAGAACAGGATGCGCTGGCTACCGAATTGGTGTTTGGCGATATAGCCAATATCCAGTCACTTTACTTTGCCAAGCTCAATGAGTTGACTGAATTACAAGTATCATTCGTTGATCATGCTAAGCAGGTGACAAAAGAATATATCAACGATGCGTTGTTGTGGATGTTAGTGCTATCCGTTTTCTCCACGGTTTTAGGATGCTTTACTGCCTGGCTATTAACCCGAAGTGTCACGGCTCCGTTATCTATTGCGCTTTCTTCTGCGAAGCGTATCAGCGAGGGCGATTTGAGTGGTTCTATTGTCGTCAATAGCCGTGATGAGACGGGGTTACTATTGGAGGCAATGCAGGAAATGCAAGCTGCGCTGACGCGGATGGTTGTGGGTGTCAGGAACAATGCAGAGAGTGTCGCCACGGCCAGCATGCAGATTGCTCAGGGTAATGCTGATTTATCGTCACGGACTGAAGAGCAGGCGAGTGCGCTGGAAGAAACCTCCTCGACCATGACGCAATTAGGTATGACAGTAAAAAATAATGCTGACAACGCGCTTCAGGCGAACGTACTAGCTAAAAATGCCACTACCGTGGCGCAGCAAGGGGGGGATGTTGTCAATGAGGTCGTGGACACGATGCGCGCGATCAATGAAAGTTCGCGTAGCATTGCGGATATCATTAATGTCATCGACAGTATTGCTTTTCAGACGAATATTCTGGCGCTCAACGCTGCTGTTGAGGCTGCGCGTGCTGGTGAACAAGGTCGTGGTTTTGCTGTTGTGGCAGGAGAAGTTCGTAATTTGGCACAGCGCAGTGCCGAAGCGGCTAAAGAAATTAAAAATCTGATTACAGCCAGCGTTGAACGTATCGAACTTGGTTCTGTTTTGGTTAATAAAGCCGGTGACACAATGCAACAGGTGGTGATGTCTATTCGCCAGTTGAGCGATACGGTATCAGAGATCAGCTCTGCAAGTGCCGAACAGTCGACTGGGGTTGAACAGGTTGGCATCGCTGTTAGCCAAATGGATCAGACTACGCAGCAGAATGCCGCGTTGGTGGAAGAGTCTGCCGCTGCCGCACAAAGCCTCAAGGAGCAAGCGGATCAGCTTGTTAGGGAAGTCTCCGTATTTAGAATTACGGGTCATAAGCCCGCGATCTTGAAGCCTGCAACTCAGGCGCTCTCACTTGTGGCGATGCTCCCTGTTGCTACTCGAGCTCCAACTCAGCGAGCGTCAGACTGGACTAATTTTTAAAATATTATGACAGCCAACATATCAGGGATGTATTAAAAGCCAGCGAGCATAACAACAAGAATCTATCTTGGTAGAGATTGCATGAGCCTTTTTGCCAGTCAGCATATGCTGACTGGCTTTTTGCCTGTGTATAGCGTGTTTCTGTGTGTTCGCTACGGTGTACCGCTGTTATGCGTGTTTATGAGCGATCAGCACATTTAACGGTGCCATGGGAAATGCCTGATGACGTCGAGTTTCGACAGAGGTAAAACCCGCCTCCAATAGCCACTGTGCCAGTTGTCCTTCCTGCGTGACATGGCGACCACTCATTTGCATTGGCAGATAGAATGGTAGAACCGGCGCGGCATCGTCGGCCTTCTCGGCAATCTCTGCCTGTGCCAGAACCAGCGTACCTTCCGGCGTTAGCGCGTTGTGAAGCGTGGCTAACATGGTGGGAATATCCTCGACAAAATGCAGGAATGAGGAACTCCAGATCAGATCGTATTTTTCGCTGGGAAACGCGCCGCTCTGTGCTGATAGCCGTGCGGATAACCCGGCGGTGTCGATATTGCGCTGCGCTACGGCGGCGGTTTGCGGTAGGTCATAAACCGTGCCGGAGATCTGAGCGTGGCGCAACGCCAGCGTAATCGCCACCCAGCCAGGCCCACCGCCCAGATCGAGAACGTGCCTGATTTGTGGGAAATCCGGCAGGCTGGAGAGCAATTGATCGGCAAGGTCTGCGGTTATCGATCGCTGCTCTTGTGCGATTTGCTGCTCTGCCGCATTGGCCCACGCGGCATCGCGGGGTAACTCTCTTAACTGCGCAGGCAACGGCTGGTGCATTCCGTCGCCAAGTCCCTGACCAAATTGGCGCAGGCTGGTGAGGCGAAAACGCCAGGCGTCGCCGAGAAAACGCGAGCTGCTGCGACAAAGTACGGTGGCGCTGGTGGATGCGGTGCGATAACCGTCATGATGGCGCGTTAAAAGCTGCATACTCCATAGGATCTCAAGCAGAAATCCGGTTTTCTCCGGCTGCCAACCCAATGCTTCCGCCAGTTGTTCCGGCGCGGTGATATCTTCCAGCCGGTCAAAAATCTGCTGTTCCAGCGCCAGATGTAACGCGTCAGCTTGCACGCTGCTGGCAGCAAGCTGCCATAATGTCTCTAGTGGGTTCATAAGCGGTTTTTCTCATTGATGGTCAGTCGATAGGGAATATGCTATCTATAAATGAGAATGGTTATTATGTTCATTGTTATGCGAGACGGCGTTTTTCATATGCGAAACGGCGAGGGAAGGTGATGCAAAGACAGCGACAGAAGCGAAGTGAAAAGCCAGCAGGCGATCGGTGCTGTGCGAGTGAGGCTGACATCTCAGGCTCACGCCGTACGTTGCCAGATGGCATCGGTGAATGTTGGTCGGATTTCAGCCGAATTGATGCCGATCTGTCGTTGGCCCGTTCGCAATATCGCCCACATCGTGCTTTGGTGGAAGAAACACACAGCCCACATTCACAGCCAATGCTGGTCATGACGTTTGCGTTGGCTGGGGAATCTGCCTATTACGATAGCGGCGGTTCACAGGTCTGGTTTCGTCAGCAGCATGTCACTATAACGACGTTTGGTGCTAGCGCGGGCGAACGCCGTTATCAAGCTCAGCAGCAGGTCGATCAGCTACGGTTGCTGGTGGGGAAAGCGGCGACTACTCGTTACTTTGGCGCGGAGTGTGCGGAACAGCTGTTTAGTGAGGATGGGCTACAGCAGCGAGCATTTACGCCCGTTTCTGCGGCCAGTCAGGTTCATGTGAATGCGCTGTGCGGCGACGTCGATCCGCTGAATCGCCATATTCACGCCTTAAGTCTGTTATCGCAGCATCGACATCTTTTGCAACCGAACGGCGAACGTGGCGCTATTCATTCACAGGAACGGCGGCAGTTGGAGCGAGTTCGCCATTGGATGCGTGAACATTTGGCTGAACCGCTAACGCTAGCCTGTATTGCCGCGCAATCAGGGATGAGTGAATCCAGACTCAAACTTGGGTTTCATCGCTGCTTTGCAACCACACCGGGTCAAATGCTATTGCGGATGCGGATGGAACGGGCGCACCAGCTATTGGAGCAAGGGTTTCAGGTGGCGCAAACGGCCTGGCAAGTCGGCTATCGACACCCGGCTAATTTCAGTCTGGCCTTTACGCGCTATTTTAACCGTAACCCGAAAATGATTGCGCCGCGTAAGTAAATAATACACAGAAGATAATAGGCGTATTCTGTCATAACCTTTTACTGTTATTTTCCTTTCATTATATTCCCGTGCGTTATTTAGGCATGCAGCGTCATTCTGGGGCGTGAATCCGAGCCTTTGTTCAAATTCTTCTATACTCCATTCAGCAGCATCAATGTGTAACGAATATTGCGGCCAATAAGCGGTTATTTCTTAGTGTGCAGTCGGGTGGTTCCCTGCGCATGAAGTAAGTCGGTTTATTTTTAATAAATGGTCGCTTTTTAAGCAAAGGAATAAAGGATGAGATTAAAAAAGAAAAAAATCGAACCGATGAAAATTCAGGACATTACCATTATTGATAATGCCAGACTCAAAAAAGCCATTACCGCTGCCGCCTTGGGCAATGCTATGGAATGGTTTGATTTTGGCGTATATGGTTTTGTAGCGTATGCGCTCGGACAGGTCTTTTTCCCCGGTGCCGATCCGGGTGTGCAAATGATTGCGGCGCTGGCAACGTTCTCCGTTCCCTTTTTGGTTCGTCCACTCGGTGGGATATTCTTTGGTGCGATGGGGGATAAGTTTGGTCGCCAGAAAGTGTTATCGATCACCATTATTATTATGTCAGTGAGCACATTCTGTATCGGTTTGATTCCGTCCTATGAATCTATCGGTATTTGGGCACCCGTATTGTTGCTGTTAGCGAAATTGGCGCAGGGTTTCTCCGTTGGGGGAGAATATACCGGTGCGGCTATTTTTGTTGCCGAATATTCTCCTGACAGGCGACGCGGTTTTTTAGGTAGCTGGCTGGATTTCGGTTCGATTGCTGGGTTTGTTATGGGGGCGGGCGTCGTAGTACTGATTTCCTCCATCGTGGGGGAAGAAAGTTTTCTGGAATGGGGATGGCGTATTCCATTCTTTATTGCCGCACCGCTCGGCTTAATCGGTATTTATCTGCGCCATGCGCTCGAGGAAACGCCGACGTTCCAGCAGCACGTGGATAATATTGATAAAGAATCGAAAGACAGTATTCAATCTCCGCCGAAGATTTCTCTGCGCGAGATTGTGACCAAACAGTGGAAAGGCTTGCTGGTCTGTATTGGGATGGTGATTACCACGAATGTCACCTATTACATGCTGCTGACCTATATGCCGAGTTACCTGTCACACAGCCTGAATTACTCTGAAGATCATGGGGTGATGATTATTATTGCCGTCATGATCGGGATGCTGTTCGTGCAGCCAGTTATGGGGCTGATGAGCGACCGTTACGGACGTAAGCCGTTTATTATTTGTGGCAGTATCGGGTTGTTGCTGCTGTCAGTACCCAGTTTTATCTTGATTAACAGCGATGTGATTGGGCTGATTTTCTGCGGATTATTGATGTTGGCCGTACTGCTGAATTCGTTCACCGGTGTGATGGCATCGACGCTTCCCGCACTGTTCCCCACGCATATTCGTTATAGCGCACTGGCGACGTCATTTAACGTTTCCGTACTGGTTGCAGGCTTTACGCCAACGGCGGCGGCGTGGCTGGTGGAGTCGACTGGCAACCTATATATGCCAGCATATTACCTGATGGTGATTGGGCTGATCGGCCTGATTACCGGGATGTCGATGCGAGAAACCGCAAATCAGCCGCTGAAAGGCGCAACGCCTGCGGCGTCGGATCGGACGGAAGCCAAAGAGCTGTTGCAGGAACAATACGACAATATTGAGCAGAAAATAGAAGACATTGATGAGCAAATTGCCGAGTTGGAGAAAAAAAGAAAACGGCTGTCCGAACAGCATCCTGAGATTAATTAGCCCTGACCCTTGGTACTAAGGAAGCGCCACGGATGTGGCGCTTTTGCTATGCTTCATTCTGCCAGATCAGGCCACCGCACGAATGGGGTCGCCTCTCTGAACAACGTCTGTCAATTAGCGGAAAGGTGGCTCGTTAAAAGTGCGTAGCTTGCGCGAATGCAGCTTGTCGCTTTCCGCCCGCAGCAGATCGATGGCGCAGATGCCAATCTGCAAATGCTCCGAAATCGCCCCTTCATAGAAACGGTTCGCCTGTCCCGGTAGTTTGATCTCACCGTGCAGCGGCTTATCCGAGACGCACAGCAGCGTACCGTAAGGCACACGGAAGCGATAACCCTGTGCGGCAATCGTCGCGCTTTCCATATCCACCGCGACAGCGCGGCTGAGATTAAACCGCAGAGCGGACGCCGCGTAGCGTAATTCCCAGTTGCGGTCATCGGTGGTGACAACGGTGCCGGTACGCAGGCGCTGCTTAACTTCTTCTCCCGGCATGCCACTGACCATCTTGGTGGCGTCATACAGCGCGCGCTGCACTTCGGCGATGCTGGGAATCGGGATATCCGGCGGCAGAACGGCATCCAGAACGTGGTCGTCACGCAGGTAGGCGTGTGCCAGCACGTAATCGCCGATGGACTGACTTTCGCGCAGGCCGCCGCAGTGGCCGATCATCAACCAGGCATGTGGGCGCATGACGGCAAGATGATCGCAGATAGTTTTGGCGTTGGATGGCCCGACGCCGATATTGACCATCGTAATCCCTTTACCTTGACGAGGAATCAGATGATAGGCGGGCATCTGGTGATTCTTCCATGCCAGATCGGAAACCGTCTGCTCAGGGTTAGGTGTGTCAGCGGTGATATAGATACCTCCCGCGCAGGACAGCGCCTCATAAGGGCTATCAGGATCGGCAATCTGCGCACACGCCCAGCGCACGAACTCGTCGACATAACGGGTGTAGTTGGTGAAGAGAATGAATGGCTGAATATGCTCCACCGGCGTACCGGTATAGTGGCGAAGTCGTGCCAGTGAGAAATCGGTGCGCAGCGCGTCGAAGTGTGACAGCGGCGATGTGGTGGTGGCGTGAAACAGACCATCTGCCGTTTCGTCCCCAATCTGCGACAGCTCTGTGGTTGGGAAATGTTTGGCGATGCCTGCGCTCATAGAACGGTCAAGAATCAGATCGGAACCGTCGAGCACGTAGGGGAACGGAATTTCCTGCTGTGACGGACTGACCTCAATGCTGACGTCATAATCCCCCTCCAGCAGCGCCAGTTGTTCCGCCAGATAAGCACGCAAGAATGTGGGACGGGTGACGGTGGTGGAATAACTGCCGGGATGGGTAAAACGGCCATAGGCACGATGTCGGGGATGACTGGTCGAGTTGCCATTCCAACTGACGCGTAAGGCTGGGTAGGCAAATAGCCCTGCTGCACGCGCAGTGGCATCGGGCAGCGTACCATCATTGATAAAGTCCCCGATGGCATCGCGCAGTGCTGAGACGGCGCCATCATACAGCGCTTCCAGTTTATCCAGAGTCTGAGTGACGGTAAGACTGACGTCGGATCCGCTGTTATGCATGTTCTCTCCTTTATTCACGCTCTGCACTGTTCATATTCTGAACTTCTGTCACATTCTGTACCTCGACGGAGGTTAGCTCATAGCGTAACTGAAGATGCACAGCCCTGCCATCGTGAAATCTGGCAGGGCTGTTAACGTGAAGAAAAGAGGGCCGTTAGTGCTTCTGGCGCCCTGAGAGATTGGCGGCGCTCACGGCCAGTATCGACAGCACGCCGAGCGCGGCAGCCGGTGCCAGCACGCCCCAGAACGCACGCTCGATGTACGGCATACCTTCCGCCAGTACGCGTCCCCATTCTGGCGTCGGCGGTGATGCGCCCAGACCTAAAAAGCCGAGCGATGCCAGCGCCAGCGCGATGCCGGGCAGTCGCAGCATGGCATGACGAAAGAGTGGGCCAACTAGCGCGGGCAGAACATAGAATAGGCTGCGCCGTATCGGCCCTACGCCAAGTATCGGCAGCATCCGAATATAAGGGCGCGCAGTGATTTCGGCGACCAGTGCTGCCGTGTGGGCCGCCAGCGGTGCCCAACTGACGGCAATCACGGCAATCGCCGCACCCGTTGCCGTTGGGCCGTTGACGGCGGCAACCAGCAGCCCGGCAATCACTGGCGGCAGGGCGTTAGTCACTTCGATGGGGCCGATGAGCAGACGTGGGAACAATCCAACTAATAGGCCAATCGCCAGACAGGCTAACGACACCGCCAGCGCCAGCAGACAGGTATTTAACGTACCGTGTGCGACGCGCGCCAGCAAATCACGCCCCATTGCATCTGCGCCGAAAGGTAACAGGAACGAGGGGGGTTGCAGGCGCAGAAAGGCGGAGGTGTAGGGATCGCGCGGCAAGCCTGCTAGTAACAAAAGCACCAACAGCAGTACACAGATAATAGGCAGCCAGATGGCATGACGAGATACGGAATTACTACGCGCTTCTGGCACTGGCATCGCCCCGCTGTGCAGCGCGCCCCCGAGAATTAGCAGCCGCACGCCGCTTGCTGCCATACCCGCTAGCGAGGCGATGAATAAGAGAATCAACACGCCGACCTGCAGGGCAGGGAGATCCTGCGCAGCCGCCGCGCCCAGCGTTGCGCGTCCCAGACCGGGAATGGCGAACACTTTTTCGACGGCAATCGCCCCGCCAGTTAGCGATACCAGCACTAGCCCGATGAGCGGCATCACGCTGGGTAACGTGCGTTTCAGTACGGCTAACGCGATATGACGACGGTTTACCCCCGCGACGCTCCAGGTCGTTAACCAATTCTCGCTAAAGGTGGCGGAGAGCGCATCGGCAATAATCCTGCCGAGGTAACCGCCTGCCGGGATGCCCAGTGCCAGCGACGGCAGTACCGCATAGTGCAAGCCCAGCCAGCCATAGGGTGGAAACCACTGTAGCCAGACAGCACCGACGATCAGCAGAAACGACGCCAGCAGGAACTCGGGCAGTGCGGTAAATAGGGCGGCGAACAGGCCGCCTGAACGATGAACCTGACCGAGTAACCCCTGCCGAAAGGTGGGGGCGCACAGCACGGCAGCCAGCGTGAAAGCCACCAGCGCCGAGGAAGCCATCAGCGTGAGCGATACGCCTGCTGCCTGCAACATCCCCGGGAGCACGGGGCGACCAGAAACCCAGGAGTTGCCTGCATCGCCGTGCAACAGGCCTGTCAGCCAGTTCAACAGCAACTGCAACGGACCTTGATCCAGTCCGAGAGAGTGGCGAATGGCGTTTAGCGTTTCTGCGGTCGCTTCTTGCTCGCCGGAACGAGCACGCAGCAGCGCTAGCGCTGGATCCTGGCCGGATAACCACGGCAACATACCAATCAGTACCACAATCCCTGCCAGCGTCAGCAGTCGCGAAAATAGCGGGATCAGCATGCCGTATCGTGGACGTTGCGTCTGGTTGATGGTCGCGCAGGTACGGCAATATAGCGATTCGCTCATAAACTCGTCATCTTTCTGGTTGCAGGTGCGTTACCCGTTATTTTGCGCCAGTGGCAATATGTGTGGCGGCGTTAATCAATGTGCGTTCACGCGGGTCACGCAGTGCGTCTTTCACCTGCGCGCTTTCACCTTGAATCACGCGCTCATGCAGCATCGGGATTGCAGCATCGCTAGCAAGGATCAGGTTCTCTGCCTGCATAATGGCTTGACGACGCGCCTCCCCGGCGGGAATAGCGGATGCTTTTTGCAGCGCCTGATCGATTTCCGATCGGCATAACTGGGCGATATTGAACGATCCTTCGCAGGCAAAATCGCTATACAGATACGCTACCGGATCGCCGGAATCCAGCACGGTGGCGCGAGACAAAATAAAGGCGTCAAACTTGCCAGCCAGTGCGTCAGACTCGATCTGCGCATATTCACGTACCACCTGCTTTACCGTAAATCCGGCGGCGGTGAGTTGCTGCGCCAGATAGACCGCAACTTCAGGCAGCTCGGCGCGATCGCTGAAGGTTGCCAGCGTGATGGTCGCGCCAGCGGGCGTACCGGCCTTAACGGGATTTGCTACGGGCTGACGCAGTGTCGCAGCCCATGGTAGGGCTGGTCCCAACAGACCTTGTGCGACATCGGCACGCTTCTCATACACGTTATCCACCAACTGCTGACGATTGATGGCATCGCGTACGGCAGCACGCATGGCTGGGTCTTGCATCACGCCATGGCGTGTATTCAGATATAGCGTGTTGGTACGTGGCATAGGTACTTCATGTACCAGCGATTGCTCCAGCAGCGGTGCCTGAGAAACAGGAATGGCTTCGACAATATCTGCCGTGCCAGTACGCAGGGCGGCGGCACGCGCCGCGCCGTCGGACACAAAGCTGACGTCGATACCGCTAGCCTGTGCTTTCTCGCCCCAGTAGCCGTCGAATCTGTCCAACACCGCACTGCTGGTGCCAGTAACAGTTCGCAGCACGAACGGACCGCTCCCTGTGTTAATCGGGTTCACCACGCCATTCTTACCGTATGCCGTGGTGGAAAGAATCGCTAACTGCGGGCTGGATAAACGCTGCGGTAGCAGCGGATCCACGTTGGCGGTGGAGACAATGACGGCGTTATCACCATCGGCTTTTACCGTTAACTGCACACCGTCCAGAATTCGGGGTTTGGGTGAGGCGGTAGACGCCACCGTGAGCGCATTGACTACCGTAGCCGCGTTTAACGTGGTGTTATCGTGAAAATGGACATTCGGGCGCAGTTCAAAACGCCAGGATTTATCATCGATCTGCTGCCATTTCGTCGCCAGCGCGGGTTGAGCTTCGCCGAGTTTATCGAGCACCACCAGCGTTTCCGCCGTACTCCAACGGGAGAGTTTAAAGGCGTCATCGCTCAGCGGCGTCAGGCCCGAGCGCGGTGGCTGGAGCATCGCCAGTTTGATTCGACCATCAGTATGCGAGGTGTGGTTTTCCTCCGGCTCATTGAAGCAGCCTGAAAGCAGCAGCGTGGCTGAGAGCAAACCGGAAATAGGCCACAGGGTGCTACGCATATTCATCAGTCTGTCCTTATTCATTCATGGTTGAAGCGGATTTAAACGGGCGGCAGATGACCATCATCGCCAGTGAGCTACATAACGGTACGGCGGCGAGCAAGACCCATGGAATAGCGGCCTGTGGCGACGGCGTCAGCGCGCGGTCGAGCTGACTCCCTAGCACGAAGTTACCGACCAGTACGGCGATACCGCCCATTGACGCCAGCGCACCATAGTGCGCCCCCAGATTCTTGTTGTTGGCAAAGCGCGGGATGAGGTCCATCCCGACGGGGACGATTAGCATCTGTCCCAGCGTCAACAGCGTAATTAATGAGATCGCGGGAAGCAGGCGCTGCCAGCCTTCGGGCGGTGTGGTGGTGGCGAATAACGCGACGCTAAAGAACGACGCTGACAGCAGCGCGAAGCCCAATGGCAACATGCGTGCCGCACCAACCCGACGGGCAAAACGCGCCAGTGGGAGCTGTAATCCGATCACCAGCAGGGATGCCAGCACAAACAGCGGCCCGAGGTCTTTTTCGCTGCTGCCGGAGCGATGCAGTTCAACTGGCAGCGCCAGATAGAGTTGGTTATAGCTGAACAGGTAAGCGCTGTAGGCGATGATGAAGGCGACAAAGCGCCGCTGGCGAAATGTCTCCCACCACGGTGCGATGTGCAATTCGCCCTGATGCCGCTGTGTCGGTGGCAGACTGAAAAACAGGACGATGAGCGCGATAACAAAGACGCCGGCACCCGCCAGCGCCACACGCTGGAATCCATACCCCGCCAGCACCGAGCCAAGCAATGGCCCCAGCACGGCACCCAACTCGCCACAAATCGCAAACAGGGCGAACCACTCGGAGCGGCTGCGTTTTCCCTCTTTTTCACTTTGCGTACCGGCTTGTGCCATCAGCGCTTCAATGGCAGGAGAGAACAGGGCGCCACCGACGCCGGTCAGACAGGCGCCGAGGATGATCGGCCATAGCGAGTCGCCTAACGCCAGCAGGAGATAGCCGCTGATACGCACGACACAGCCGCATAGGATGATTACACGTGCACCGAAGCGATCGGCCAGCGCGCCGCCGACTAAAAACATTCCCTGTTGAGAGAAGGTGCGTAAGCCAATTACCAGCCCGATAGCCCAGCCGGAAAGCAGCATGTCGTCGCGCAGGAAAATAGCCAGAAACGGCACGACGGCATAAAAGCCAATATTGAAAACAAGCTGGCTACCCAGAAGCAACGGGGGATAAGGCCGTGGGGTGCGGTTGGCGGTAAGGTCTGACATTCAATCATCCGTTATAAAAAAGCCCGTTACGGGGGAAATGTGTGATTAAAGCGGTATTTTATTGTAAAAAGCGCGTTTTCAGCGAGCTAATAGCCGGAGGCCGACAGCGCAGGCACGGCCTGTAATAAACGGGCGGTATGCACCTGTTCTGGCGAAACCAGCACCTCGGTAGTGGGACGATCTTCAATGATGCGTCCGTCGTCCATGACCAGCATTCTGTCGCATAGCCCGGCAAGCATGGAGATATCGTGCGATACCATCAGCAATCCCATCTTGTTTTGTTCAGTGACCTGTTGAAGCAGGGCTTTAATCTGTTCACGCAGTGGCAAATCCAGGCCGCTGACGGGTTCGTCTGCCAATAAAAACTCGGGGCGAACAATGAGTGCTCGCGCCAGCGCGACGCGCTGTGCCTGCCCACCGGAAAGCTGTCCGGCGACCTTGTCCAGAAGTGTGATGCTTAGCCCTACTTGATCCATAACGTCACGCACATTTTTTTCATTAGCGCGACTGCGCTCGTCGGGACGAAGCCGCTTCAGTGGTTCGGCGAGGAGATCGACGACGCGCTGGCGTGGGGCGAGCGAGCCTGCTGGATCTTGCGGAATATACTGAACGCGGCGGCGATACCACAGCAGCGAACGCACTGAACCGGGCTTAATCAGGTTGCCGTCACAGTACACCGCACCACTTTCTGGTGCTTCAAGTGCGAGCAAGGTTTTTAGCAGCGTGGATTTACCACAGCCTGAGGCACCGACCAGCCCGACACGTTCGTTCTGTTGCAAATCCAGCGACAGGTCGTGAAAAATGGCGCTGGCAGGATCGGCCTTTTGCCACGGCAAACGTGGCGTCTGGCGATAGCGGCTAACGTGCTCAAGGCTTAAAAACGGTGAGGACACCGCATGCAGATGATGGCTCATCCGGCAAGCGCTCCGGCAACGGCGGTGGGTAACATGTTGCTGGATAAAACAGTCGTTGATAAAAAATTGTCAGCGCGACGCGCGGCGGCGACCAGACTACGGGTATAGGAATGCTGTGGGGCATTCAGGAGTTGCCGCATAGTACCGGATTCAACGATCTGACCGTTTTCCATCACCAGACCGCGCTGGCAGAGTTGGGCGGCCACGGCGATATCATGCGTAATAAATAACAGGGCTGGCGCATCCGGCTGTGCGCTACGCTCTTGTAAGACCTGCAATACTTGCTGCTGGGTGATGACATCAAGTGCGGTTGTGGGTTCATCCGCGACCAGCAGACGTGTTTTGCCAAGCAGCGCGAGGGTAATACAAATACGTTGACGCTGCCCACCGGACAGTTCGGCAGGATAGCGTTGCAGCAGATTGGGAATATCGTCCAGCTTCATGGCAGACAGAAGCAAAGAAAGCTCAGCGGAAGACGGCGCTTTCAATGCTAGCGAGAGCTGCTTTCCTAACGGCATGAGGGGGTTAAGGGCCGTTGCCGAGTCCTGAAAAACGGCAGAGACGCGGCTGGTATGCGGGCGTGCCAGCGCCTTCAACTGACTGACCTCTTCGCCATTGACCCGAATACTGCCGCTAACCTGACAACCCGCTGGCGGCGTGCCGATGATCGCTTTGGCGGTGAGAGATTTACCGGAACCGGACGCGCCGAGTAAACAGACTCGTTCACCTGCGAACAGCGTAAAACTGATATCGCTGACTTTTGTTTCACCCCCCATAGACAGGCTAAGGTTCCCTACCTGAAGCGTGGCGTCAGTATGTCTGTCCCAGTTGGTCATGATTCGCGTATAAAGTTGATGTAAATCGATATGTAATAACATAACAAATTAAGGCAAAATGATGCAAAGGAAATGTGATCCACAGCGAATAAATCATCCTATCAACGCAGCCTTAACGGCTCGCATCAACGGACGAGAAAGAGGAGAGTAAATTGTAGGGTAGCGCGTTGTGTCTCGAGTGGTTACTCGTTAGGTTCATGGCTGAGCTGTGCCAGTTCTATTGCACTCAACTGAGTAATCTGACAAACCTGAGCCGGTTCCATACCGCTTAACAGGAGTTGGCGAGCAATCTGTCGGGCACTGGTTTTCATACCATGCTGTATCCCCTGCTGCATGCCGTGTTTGATGCCTTTTTCAAACCCGATTTTCTCTAGCTGCTGCGCGATGGTCATGATTGCCTCCCGATCCGTTGACAGAGATTGCGCGACGGTCTCAATAAACTCTGCTGGTCTTGACGTGTTGCCGCTTCGTGCGATGTAAAACAGAATTGCTTTTTTTTGCGGTAGCGGCACTTTCCAGCGCTCAAATAATATCCCGATATCCTGCGCCAGTTCCAGCATATCTCGTGTGCTAATGTGTTTTTGTACCAACTCTAGTAGTGCCACGCGGCGATGCGTCTTGATTTCCTCATCTTGGATCACCGTTAGGTCAACCAAAGGAAAGGATGAATTGTAGAGCTTTTCTGCCTGAATAGCGTCTGAAAACCCATCAAGCCAGCGCAGCGTATAGGGATAAGGGCTGCGCTGGCCGTGATAAAACAGTAAAGGGACGACAAGCGGTAATGTGTCATGACCTTGAGATAGGTGTTGCTGCATGGCAGCCAACGCGTAGCGCAACAGACGAAATGGCATCAGCTTTTCTGTGCGGCTCTGATGCTCAATCACACAGTAGATATAACCTTGCCCTGTGGTGGTATGAATCGAATACAGCATATCCGATATTCTTGCGCGCAGTTCCTCGTCAACAAAAGAGGCTGATTGCAGTTGTAA
This sequence comes from Pectobacterium zantedeschiae, assembly GCF_004137795.1. Classification (GTDB taxonomy): domain Bacteria; phylum Pseudomonadota; class Gammaproteobacteria; order Enterobacterales; family Enterobacteriaceae; genus Pectobacterium; species Pectobacterium zantedeschiae. Next base: position 1,829,013 of record NZ_NWTM01000001.1, on the reverse strand, counting down.
TGAGCTGAAATCGCAGATATTCCTGATTTCTTCTGGTAGGTGGATGGCAAAGAAATCTTTTGCGACGGCTGGATCGCTAAGAAGCTGCTTAAAAATCGCATCATGCACGGCCATGCTGTTTTTCCGTCCCTGAATAGTCTTTATGCAATGGTAAAAGAAGCGGATATAGGCAGGGAAGAAACACAGAGGATGATTACGCTGATATGGAAGCGTGCGCGCAAGAAAAGTGAGAAATGAAAGAAACACAGCGATCTCACAGGAAGCGAGATCGCTTTAGATGTCACGGCGTTTAGGCTTGCTGTTCTGCCAGCCACTGGCGTAGGCGTTCCGGTTGTTGTGCGCCGCTCAGGCGAGCCTGTTCTTCACCGTTGGCGATCCAGAGTAGCGTTGGCAATGTTCTTACCGCCAATTTCTCCGCCAGTGTGATGTGATGATCGGCGTCCAGATAATGGCTCGTTATGTGGCGGTATTCCTCGTTATCCAGAATCGTTTCCAATTGGCGATAGAGGCGCTTACAGTGTACGCAGCGCTCTGCACCTACCAGCAACAGCTGTGGTTCAGCTTGTGCTGCCAGTTCTGTCCAGTCGTTGGCGGTAAGTGGAGCAAAGCGCTCACGGTTGACGGAAAAGAGTTTCGGACTGCGCTTGAGGTCTTCACTGTCGGTCGCGACACACAGGGCATCGCCGCTCTTTTTGTAGGGGCGTGTGCCGTCAATGCGAATGACGCTGGCGAAGCCGGGCGTGGCGGCCCCAGGCTGGCGTAGCTGTGTGTTATCCGGTGCGATCACCGGCGTTTCCTGCGGACGCGACAGCTGCGGCACCCACTCATAGGGCACGCGGTAGGCGCGATACAGCATGTTAGTGTTCACCGTCTTACCCCAGTAGGGGGAAATAAACTCCCAGACAATTTCGTGATCGACGGTGACTTCAAACAGCCGACCATTAGCCCCTTCGTTAATCAGCGTATTGCCGTTCGGCAGGCGCTGAATATTGCTGATATAAGGGCTGTAAAAACGAAACGCGTCGGTTGGGTGTGGAATGCCCGCTTCATAAGGCGAGTAGCGCCAGACGATATCCAGCGTGACCGGATTGATCTCCAACACGCGAGAATGGTCGCGCCAGGCGTTTTTCACTCCATCAGGAGATGCAGGATTGGGTGCACCGTAGCCTGCCCAGCCACCGTTATCAAACACCAGAATATTGCCCGCGCCCGGCAAGCCCGCTGGAATCATATGCGCGTGGTGCTGGCCGATAATCCAGCCGATATGCTTGAGTTCAGGCGTATTGTAATGGGGACCAAGCTGCCAGACGATGTTACCGCTCTGCTTGTCGATGATGGCGATAATGTTGGATTCGCGGGCGTCCCAGATGATGTTATCGGGGTGGAAACGGGTATCGCCCTGATCGAACCACGGATTGGGGCCGAGTGCTGACATCGAGTTGATATGCATCCAGTCGCCCATCCCGCCGCCGCTTTTGCGCAGGTTAGGATTGTTGTACAGCGCGGTTTTGGCATCGTCGTCAAAACCCAACTCGTCGAAATGGTCGCTGCACCGCCACTCCCACAAAATATTGCCCTGCCAGTCAACCTCGATGATGGTGTCATCAAGCAGTAACTTGTCGCTGATGCGTTCGTTATGCAGGTTGGTATGCGCCAGCAATAGCGTGTTGCCGCCAATCGACTGCGGTTCTTGCCCTGGCGCGTAATAGCCGACCGGATTGCCGCTGCGCTGGTAATCATGGTGGACGCGCGCCATCCATTCTGGCGGAAGGTCAGGATCGGTAATGTGTTCATAGCCGTTGAATTTCCAAACGACATTGCCGTCCCAGTCCACCTGAATCAGGTCGACCATATCTTGCATGCCGTAGCGTGAATCGCGTTCGCCGCTGTGCCCGAGGATGTAACCGCCGGGCAGGATTTTGTTGGGGAAGCCGTGCAGGCCTTCCCACAGGCGTAGTTCGGTGCCGTTCATATCCACCAGCACAGCACCGCGCTCCAGCGCTTGAAAGACGGTGTAGCCGCCCCAGGCTTTTTCCGGGTTGTAAATCGTTGTGCCGGTCGGGTAGACGGAAGGGTGTCCCATAATGGTGCTCCAGTATTTACGTGTTCAGAGAAGAAAGGGCAGCTGCCGTGTCAGTAGGCTGCGTCAGTAGCGCGAGCAGATCGCTGCACTGCTGGTGAAAGGTCTGGCTGTCACGCTGACGCGGATGCGGTAGCGAAATGGTTGCAATCTGGCGGATACGGCCCGGTCGCGGTGCCAGCACGACAACGCGGTCGGCGAGATAGACAGCCTCCTCGACGTCATGTGTCACCAGCAGCGTAGTGGTGCCTTCCGCCTGATGAATGCGGCGCAGTTCCTGTTGCATCTGCTGGCGGGTCAGCGCATCCAGTGCACCAAAAGGTTCATCCAGCATCAGGATGCGTGGGTTGGCGACCAGCCCGCGCGCGATAGCCACACGCTGCGCCATACCGCCGGAAAGCTGTGCGGGTAGAGCGTCGGCAAAATCCTGCAAATGCACTAATTGAATGAAGTGATCGATCAGGTGCTTGCGATCTTTTTCGCTGATTGATTCATTCGCCAGCCCGAGTGCGATGTTTTGCCGCACCGTCAGCCATGGAAACAGGCGCGGTTCCTGAAACACCATGCCACGCTCACGCCCTATGCCGCGCACGGTTTTTCCCTCGACCAGCACGCGCCCCTGATAGTCGTTGTCTAACCCGACCAGCATGCGCAGCAGCGTGGATTTGCCGCAGCCGCTGCTGCCGACAATCGCCACCAGTTCACCGCTGTGAATCGACAGGGAAAAATCCTCAATCACCGTCAGCGGTTCGCCCTGTACGCGAAACTGTTTGCGCAGATGGTCGAACTGCACCACTGGCGGTGATACATCAAGGGAAGGGGACGTCATACGATTTCTCCTGCGGAACGCCAGCGCGTCATCCGCTGTTCCAGACCTAATCCGACGCGATCGAGCACTGCGCCTGTTAATCCAATCAATAGCATGCCGCTGATAATTAGAGGCATGTCCAGCAACTGCTGAGCGTTGATCATCAGGCTGCCGATTCCAGTGCCGGATGACATGAAATATTCTGCGCCGATGGTGCCAAGCCAGGCGTAAACCAGCGACAGACGTAGGCCTGCGAAGATGGCAGGCGCAGCGCCCGGCAAAATCAGAACTCGTAGACGGGTCGCTAAACGCAGTTGCAACACCAGCGCGACTTCCTGCAAGGCTTGGGAACGTTGGCGAATGCCGCGATGGCTGGCCACCAGCATGGGAAAGAAAGAGGCGAGTGCGACAAACGTGATTTTTCCGGCTTCATCGTTACCGACCCAGGCAGTCAGCAGTGGCAGCCAGGCAAACAGGGCAATCTGACGCAGCGTCGCGATCGTGGGTGTGAAGAGCGCGTCGCTGGTGGCATTCAGTCCCAGCAGCGCACCGGCTACGAGGCCTGCGACAATACCGCATACTGCACCGGCGAGCGCACGAGTCAGACTGGCCTGCATCGCCTCGGTAAGTGAACCATCGCGGACGCCTTGTAGCAGCGTGTGCCACACGTCGGCGGGTGGGGGGAGCAAGAGCGGGTCGATCCAGCCAAAGCGGCTGGCCTGCTGCCATAACAGAAGAAGCAGAAAAGGCAAAACCAGAGCCGATAGTCTGCGAGACGGCGTCGTGGTGAGTCGGCTGAGTGGGGGATGCGGCCAGAAGACCAGACGGCGCTCCAGTTGGTTGATCAGCCACTCCATTGTCAGCCCAGCCAGACCGATGACGGCGATGCAGACAAACACGATGTCTAGCTGAAACAGCTGGCGTCCCCACACCAGCAGATAGCCGATACCCTGAGACGATGCGAGCAGTTCGACCACGATCAGCGACACCCACGCCTGCGAAAGCGCGAGCCGTAAGCCGGTTAGCCAGGTGGGGAAAGCGGCAGGTAACATTAATTTGATGAAGCGTTGGTGCCACGACAGGCGCAGGGTTCGGGCAACTTCCTGTAGCGCGTGTGGCACATTTCGCACACCCGTTTGCGTATGCAGCGTCACTGGGATAATGACGGCCTTGATGATGACCGCAAGCTTCAGAGCGTCATCAATACCAAACAGCACCATAAACAGCGGGATCCAACCCAGCGTAGGGATCTGCGCCAGCGCGTATACCGTTGGGTGCAGCAAGTGTTCAGCGCGACGTGATGCTCCCATGAGCGCACCGAGTAACGTTCCAGCCAGTAAACCTGCCAGCAGGCCGCCGACGAGTCGTTGCAGGCTGATAAAGAGCTGCGGCAGGAGATCGTTGTGCCAGAGTTCTACGGCGGTGTTGGCGACGACATTGGGGGCAGGAAGAATTTGAACGGGCATCCAGCCGTAATGGGTACTGATGTACCACAGCGCCAGCAACACCAATGGCACGACAAGCGGTACTACGATTAGCACCACAAGAGAATAGACCCGCGTTATCGGCAGTGAAGGCCAGACGACCGCGGTTTTCTTCAGCAGTATCGACTTATTCATTTTATTTCACAAAAGCACCACGGCTGGATGAATAAGTAATAAAAAACAGGTTTACACGCTGAAGGCCAATGCAATAAAACGATGGTCGCCGTGCAATAAATGCATATGCGTAGCCCGAGCCCGCCAGTGCTGATTTATGCTTTTTTCCGCTGAGTAAACCTATAAATGTTATTTAAGCCTGATACCGAGGGTTCGTTAGTTTTCATGGCAGATGAAACGGATTACTGAGGAACACCGTATGCAGCATGTTACCGCTTTAGATTTGCTAGCTTCCTATTCTCGCTGGCGACTGGGAATGAATAAGATTCTTGGTATTACGTTACTGATGAGTGCCGCGCTCGTTTCTGCGGTACAGGCTGACGATAGCGTAACGCCGGATGCACAGAAACCAACGGAGATTCGTATCGGTTTGCCGGACCAAAGCGCCGGTAGTAAGCCCTTTATCCGAGGACCTCTGGGGCTGGCGCATATTCAAAAGCAACTGGAGAAAGAATTTGAGCCGCAGGGTATTAAAATTCAGTGGTCGTTCTTTAAAGGCGCAGGGCCCGCGGTGAATGAGGCGCTGGCAAACAAGCAGTTGGATGTGGTGTATCTGGGCGATCTGGCCGCTATTATTGGCCGTGCGGGTGGCCTGCCAACGCGGGTGCTAGTGGGGTCGCGTGGTTCTAATTCTTATCTGGCAGTGACACCGGAATCGGGTATTCAACGCATTGAAGATTTACGCGGCAAGCGGATTGCGGTCTATAAAGGAACGGCCGATCAGCTGTCGTTTGAACGTGCAATTAAAAGCGTCGGGCTGAACGAACGCGATGTGAGAGTGATCAATCTTGACTGGACGGCGGGCAAAGCGGCGCTGGCGGCAAGACGTGTTGATGCGGTGTGGGGCGGTGTTTCTCTGCTGGCATTGCGTAAGCAGGGTATTAATATCGTTACTACCAGCCGTGCGCTGGGGTGGGCGAATACCACACAGGCTGCGGTGCTAGCGACGCAGGATTTTATCGATCGCTATCCAGGAACGACGCAACAGTTGGTGAATGTGCTGGTGGATAATGCGCGGTGGATCGGTGATGCGCAGCACTTGCCGGAATACACGGCGCTAATGTCTGAACAGAGTCAGATTCCGCAGGCGATTTTTCAGGAAGAGCTGAAAGCGGAAGATCTCCCATTCCAAAGCTCGCCGCGCCTCGATCCGTTCCTGCTCAGCAGTTTGCAGGACAGCATCGAGCGGGCGAAAGCCGCCGGGCTGATTCGCAACACGTTCTCAGCCAGCGACTGGTTTGCCGGCCAGTTTGTCGACCGGGCATTAAAAGCCAAAGCGCTGGAATCGAACTGGACAGTGTATGACGCCAGCGGTAATCCGACGAAATAATCATGACGGCGCTTACAGGGTCGGCAGTGCCGGAGCCGGTGAGCGCAGCCGGTCCTGTGCCAGTATGGTTTCGATCATCAGTTCGGCCAGCGGCGGCAATGTTCTTTGCAAACAGGTGACAATACCGAAGCGGGTTTGCATGTTTCCCCATTCCGGCGGTGTCCCCGTAAGCGGGATTTCTACTAACTGATGGCTTAATCGTCCTAGTGCGAATCCATCCTCGCTGGCGAAGCTGATAGCCTGCGTATGTCGCAGGATGCTGAAGACCGAATAGATATGGTCACACTGAATCTGCGGCCGGTAATCGGGCTGGCGAGTGAGGGCAGCCAAAACCTTACGCATGCCGACGGGCATAAACGGTGAGGCGAGCGGAAAACGCAGCAGGTCATCCGGCGTCACGTTCGTCTGCTGTGCCAGCGGGTGTGAAGAATGGCAGATAAAGAAGCAGCGCTGCTGGCTTAATGGCTGGACATGGAGATTCGTTTCCATTTCGGCCTGCCAGGTATCGGCAACGATGAAAGGCCACTCGTCGGCCAGCAGCCGCTCACGCAGGGACTGCCAGTTATCCACGCTGTAGGTGACTCTGGCTCGTGGGCGAAGGGCATGGAGATGTGCGACCGCTTTGGGGATCAACGCGGTAGAGGGCGCAGGGCCGCAGCCAAACGTCAGTTCGCCTTCCTGTGCCTCGCTGATCTGCCGCATGTCGGTCATCAACTCCCAGGACAGCTCCTGCATACGCCGCGCAAACGGCAGCAGCGTATTGCCCTGCCACGTCAGCGCAAAGCGTCGGTTCTGGCGATCGATAAGCGGATGCCCCATCGCTTGTTCCAGCGCCTGAATGCTGCGGCTGAATGCCGACTGCGACAGACAGACGGCCTCTGCGGCCTGTACGAAACTCCCATGTTCGGCCAGTGCAAGAAAATTGCGTAATTGCCGTAAATCCAGATGCATGTTGCAGCTACCTACGTATCGATTTTCCCCACTTTTTAGGCGGAGGTTGGATAGCAATGCAATGAACAAAACGTTATAAGTTATAGCGAATTGATTGCTATACCCGTCATACTTCAAGTTGCATGTGCGTTGGCTTCATTCGGTCACCCGAATCACTTACTTGGGTAAGCTCATCGGGACTCCTTCACTTGCCGCGTTATTCGGCCTTATGGCCTCACCCCTTTGGGGTCAGCGCAAGCGCTGTTCAAAACGAATGCGTTTTGTCCTGAAACTTGAATTCTTTAGGGTATATCGACCTTCAGGTCGCGGTCAGCGGCTATTTTGCCAGTGCACAAGAAAAATCCTGAATTTCTTCCACGGAGCCGAGACTCATATTAAACACGTCAAGACTGCTGGCGAGCAGCACCTTCTCGCCCGTGGGCGTAGAAACCATCGCAAGACCGTATTTGCCGATAGATTCATTTCGCTGCTGTGCGTAACGATCTAGGGTTTTGAACGGATCGTTTTGCGTCAGTTCGTTCGCCGTGATCGTTTTTGCCAGATAGATGTGTCCGTTAATCTTCGCTGGCAGCGCTTTCCAGTCGCCAGAGAGCGTCGGGAACTGCTGATTCAGCGTTTGATAAATCTCAGGGCGCAGGCAGGCAATGTGGATATGTAGCTGGTTTTGCGTGCGACCATAGCGTGAGTTAATCGCCAGAGAAATATAGTCATCTTTAATCGGTTTACCTGCTTCGCGTGACAGATGGCCGCGTCGGTCCCATGCCTGCATGAAGAAATTGGGGGTGTTTTGCTGCAAGAGTTCAGGGCTCTCGATGCCGCTGATTTTATCCGTGGGGAGTAACAGGTCGTGATAGGGGCCGTTTCTGTCATCAAATAGCACGTAGCCCTCCGTCAGATTGACCTCCAGGCAGGGGGCGGGTTTCCCGCTGCGCTGCTGGTTGGGTACACACTGTTCGCTGACGATTTCCCACAGCGCGTTACTGTTTCCTCGGCTCACTTTCCATCCGATTACCGTGGCTGCGGTAAGTAAAATGACGGCAGAAACAGTGAAGAACAGGATCGTGTTGCGTTTCATGACGGGTCTCCGGCGGGCGCATAAGGCGCGAAGTAGCAGGGAAAAACGGGGCATGAGAATTCAGTGATAAGCCAGTATGGGGGAGAGGCGATGTCATTAATATGACTTTGGTGAAAGGAGAAATCCTAATCAGTAACGGATTGTAAGAGGAGTCAGCGGCAAGAGGAACCGATGGTAACCGCAGGCTGCTGCACGCAGGGATGGCAAACGAAGCTGAACTATATCGCGCATTGTGGAACGTGCAGCAGACGAGTATGCGTCTATCTCACTGTACCGATGTGTCAGGTGAAATAGATGCGCTAGCGATTATAAGGGCTCAGGTTTGATGAGCTGTAATTCCACGCCCAGTCTTATGGCATGTTTGGCATTCAGAACGCCTAGTTTCTTTACCACATTACCAATATGGAATTTCACGGTGCTGATTTTTATATCCAGAATCAGCGCAATTTCCGGGTAGGTTTTTCCCATACTGGCCCAGTAAAGAATTTCGTTTTCACGCTGAGAAAAAATCTCTTTGTCGCCTTGTTTTTTGCTCTGAGTATTTTGTGTCATCTCTTTGTAAAGCGTGGTGATTTTCTCATGGGTAGTAATGAGCAGCATTTGCAGTTTGTCTTTGTTTCCTTCAACAATACTTTCCATATCCGTTGGTACATGTTCTTCAAACATAATCGATAGTGCTGCAAGATTATTATTGTTGTCATGCAAGACAAAGGTGTAGCCATTAACAATATCGTACTCTTTTGACAGATTAAAAATCTTGGAGAACTTTAGCTTAGAATTAATAACGATATTATCTTCCCAAGAGAACGGCGAGACTTTATTTATCGCTGTTAAAATAACGGGATCAATATGCTGATAGTTGTTTTCTTTGTAGGTATTAACCCATTCCTGCGGGTAATTTGAGATGATCACAACCTGGGACGGATTCTTCTTATTCATGATCATATAGGCGTATTTCAGGTCGCCATACTGCTTTAACTTTCGGCTGAGATAGCTTTTTATCGTGTTATTGATAATTTCATTGTCAGAGCAAAATACAGACATGTAACGACCTCAATAAAAAGCGAGAATGTACCCATGATATAGATGATGTCATAAAAGTATAGTGCCGACCTATACCTAAGTCTAACTACTGTTACTCCATGATATCACTTATAATTTTTTCATGAACAGGGCAATTTATAAAAAAATTTAAAAAAGTAAATTTTAAAAATAATTGTTACAAATTGATTTGCCAACCCAGGGAATTACCCATAATTTTGTTCCTGTTCTGTCTACTGAATTTAGGGTGCATGGTATCAAGCCATGCGCCCTAAAAGCAGCTTCCTCATCATACTTCACATTACCTACACGCTGGCCTTCCTGTGACGAACGGATAGCAACGCCTGTGATTCGGCGTTGGATAGTAAATAATCCGTTTTCCCTTATCAATCGCCGTCTTCTTTCTGTGCTCATTGTCGTGCTTTTCTTGTCTTTCTCCCGTTTTTACCGGCGGTGATGTGCCTGTGTATCGAGATCGGCGTAAGGTTTTCTTCTCGGGCAACATTTCTGTCACGATTTGGGATAAGGTGTTGGCAAGTTCTGCCGATATTAATGGTTCAGGGAATGTTATCTGCGCCTTAAAGGATGCGAGCCGACCGTTATACTGAGAGGGTTGATATCCGTCTACTGGTCCGATGATTGCCATCGTTGGATGATGAGGTTGACACAACTAACAAATATTTTACGTTTGACGCTGGATAAGATTGAAGAACACGACTATCACGTACAGTGGAGCGGCCAGATGTTAGTTCATGTTTACTCACATCTCGAATGTTGCCTGATTACGCTATACCTATAAATGACTCGCACTGAGGAAAGCATGGATAATTTTCAAAAAGAGATTGATGAGAGAACAAACCTTACCTCTGCTAATAAATTCGAACTCTTATTATTCCAGTTGGGCAAATCACCTGAAGGTGGCAAATCTGAGCTGTTTGGCATCAACGTATTTAAACTGCGTGAGATTGTGCCAATGCCTACGTTGACCAAAGCGGCTGGCATGAAATCGCCGATGCTGGGCATGGTCAACATTCGTGGGCAAATCATTCCCGTTATCGATCTTCCTGCTGTGGTCGGCAGTGCACCGGATACGGGCCTAAATATTCTCCTTATTACTGAGTATGCGCGTAGTACGCAGGCATTCGCAGTGGAATCGGTAGACGATATCGTTCGTCTGGAATGGAGCCAGGTTCTGACCGCTGAAGCGGGCGTGAGTAGCTCCTATATCACCAGTATTGCACGCCTTGATAACGACAAAGACAGTAACCGTCTAGCTCTGGTGCTGGATGTTGAACAGATTCTGTTTGATATTATTCCTGGCGATCGCGAAACCAAGCTCAAAAATTCAGAAGAGAAAGTTTATCCCTATACGCCAGGCGCGATTGCGATTGTGGCGGAAGACTCCAAGGTCGCTCGTTCGCTGCTTGAACAGGGGCTAACTCAGATGGGCATTCCGTTTAGTATGCACATCACTGGACAGGATGCCTGGAACAAGATTCGGCAGATTGCACAAGAAGCGCAATCAGAAGGGCGACCTATCTCGGATAAAATCTCGCTTGTCCTGACCGATTTGGAAATGCCGGAAATGGATGGCTTTACGCTGACCAGAAATATCAAGCGTGAAGAATTCCTGAAGAATATCCCCGTTGTGATTCACTCTTCACTTTCTGGTAGCGCGAACGAAGATCACGTACGTAATGTTGGTGCAGATGCTTACGTCGCGAAATTCGAAATCAATGAACTGTCGACGGCGATCCAAACTGTGCTGAATAAAGCAAAAGTCAGCCGTTAATTAGTCGCACTGCCGTATTACACATTCGGCCTTTGCCTCCTCCTTTGCGGGAGAGGGCAGAGGCCGATTTTTTTCGTTGCCACCTGTTTAGCTGCTCCCGATTTAATCCCGCGTCTATGAATGCAGGCGAGAGTGATTGCGCTTGATTGGTTCATAGAGGTAGTACATATGTACAGTTTTTATTGTAAGGGCCGGTAACGAGAAGGGAAAATGGAACCGTAGAGGGACTAAAACGGTTTCTCTGCAAGCTTAGCGGAAGGCGTTATACAGCGCTGAAACCGCCTGATAGACCAGATCGCGCGGTAGAGTACGCTCATGTTTTTCCAGCAGTGCACGGATGAAGAAGCCGTTCAACAGCGTACCCAACGGAAGTGCGGCGCTATCGGGAGCGACGACTTTGATGATAGCGATAACGGTGTTAGACCATTCGAGCGCGATGGGGCGCAGGGAAGGGCGTGAAATGGCGGCGGTAAAAAGTTCATACTCGTGTGTCAGCTCATCAATATCCTCAATGCCACGCATGACAAAATCAGTCAGGACATCGCATGGGTCGTCGTGACGACGTCGGAGAAACCAGCTAAACATATCATCGCGAAATAGGGCAATGGCGCTAATCATGACGGCATTCAGGATGTCGTCCAGACTAGTAAAGTGGTAGGTGGTTGATCCTAACGGTACATGAGCGTCATGCGCGACGGCGCGGTGTGTTAATGCACCAATACCATCACGTTTGATGAGATCCGTGGCGGTTTCAATAATGTGAGCCGCGCGCGAATGTACGGTTTTTAACCCCGCACCGCTTGGCGTGACGCCTTTTTCCGCCAGCCAGGCGATTGCCTGTTCTGAGTTGGTTTCGCCAGCGGGAATCGCTGGCATTTCTCGTGAGGAAAACGCAGGCTGCGTAGCGTGAAGAGCTGTAATGGTGTGTGCGGTAGATGTATGTGTCGCTGTAGCATCGTCCGATTGGAACAAGGATTTGGCATCACTAAGCATGGCCTGCCGTTCCTCGCGATCTAACGTCACAAAACCCAGCCCTTGTAATAGGAAAATGCCTTCTGTGGCGAGAAAAGCCAGGCGGATACGTTGCATTGTCGGCGTGGCATCACGTAACCGATCCAATCTGGTACGATAAAATTCCCGTACGGGTTCCAACATTGCAGGGGAATGAACCAGCGCGGTGAGCAGGCCAACGGCACGCGATGTTGTTTCCTCTTCTTCCTGAGCAATCGCAGTAATATGGCCGAGTACATCGGCATGAGGTTGGCCGCTATAGCGTGCGGTTTGTTGCTGTGCTTCCTGCTCAAAGCGGGCAAGTTCACGCGACAGCATGGTCATGATCAACAGGTCCTTACTAGGAAAGCTGTAAACCAGCCCACCTTTGCTAATGCCCGCTTCTACGGCAACGGCATCCAACGTAAAACGATGCACGCCATCGCGCAGCAGTACCTTTTCCGCTGCATCCAGAATCAGATCGTTTTCAATGGTTTTTTTGCGCGCCATCACATTACCTTGTATTTTCGACTGCTCAGTCATATATTGCGTTCGGCAATGCGCATCTTATCCGATTCGCACTCCCATTGCTGTCGGTTATTCATGTTTACGTGGTCTATTTTTGAGGTGTTATCGATGTCTGATTCGTCTTTATTGGCGTCGCGCAGTTTTGTTCTCATCGGCATTTTAGGCATCCTATGCGCGTTTGATGCCATGTCGATTGATATGTATCTCCCGGCTTTTCCCGCGATCCAGCAGGATATTGGCGCGGATGCAGCGGGAATGCAGACCTCGCTGTCGGTCTTTTTGATCGGGCTGGCGCTTGGTCAACTAGTCTATGGGCCGTTGACCGATCGCTATGGCCGAAAAGGGCCGCTGCTGCTGGGCATTGTGCTATTTTCTCTTTCTTCCTTATTTATTGCCCATGCTTCCACGCTATCGGGGTTTGTCTTCTTCCGTCTGATGCAAGGCCTCGGTGGTGCAGCTGGACTGGTTATTCCGCGCGCTATCGTGGCAGATTTGTACTCGGAGCGTGATGCCGCAAAAGTGTTCTCGCTGCTCATGCAGGTGATGGCGATAGCGCCGATCATCGCGCCGCCATTGGGCGGTGTTCTGCTCGGTTCGCTGGGCTGGTCAGCTATTTTCTGGGTGCTGACGGTTGTTGGCATCGTAATGCTGTTTGCCACCTGGCGTTGTGTGCCTGAAAGCCTTCCGCGGCGTGACCGCGTCGGTGGTGGCATGCTTTCTGCTTTAACCGGCTATGCCGTGTTACTACGGCAGAAAAAATTCATGGGCTATACGCTTTCAGGCTCTTTCGTGATGGGCGGCCTGTTTACCTATATTGGTGCATCTGCCTTCATTTTTATTGAATATTTCCAGCTTTCGCCAACGACCTACAGCTATATTTTTGCGTCAAATGCGCTTGGCATGGTGGCGATGGGGCAAATCAATATCTTTCTGCTCAACCGCTGGCGTGAATATCAAATCTTGCCAATCGGGATCGCTCTGCATGTTGCCGGAGGGCTGGTGTTATCCGGCGTTCTGCTGGCAGGCATGACGTCGTTGTGGATCGTTACGGCATTGCTGTTCCTGACCATGAGCTTCCTGAGTCTGGTGTTCGGCAATGTGGTGGCGGTGGCGATGAATACCGCACCCGGTCAGACGGGGTCAGCTTCCTCGCTGCTCGGCGTATTACAGTATGTTTTCGGTGGAGGCGCAGGCGTGATGATGGGCGTTGTGCATGACGGCACGCTGCTTCCGCCAGTCATGTTATTAACCGCCTGTGCGATAGGAGCCCTGCTGAGCTGGTGGTATGCCTCGCGGCAGATGGGTATCGAGACCATGGAAAATAGATTGGCTGATAACCGTACATCAGAAAGGAAAGAGCACTAAAGATGAATGGGAATGCCGCCTGCACTGATTGACAGGCGGCAGAAGATTAATCCAGATCGGATGCCTGATGGCGCTCGGCGGCCTGCTCAGACTCTTCACCCCAGGTACGGTTTACCTTCCTGCCACGAATCACTGCCGGACGCGCGGCAATCTCATCGGCCCAGCGTTTCACATGCGTGTATTCATGCACGGACAGGAACTCCCCCGCGGAGTAAAGCGCGTTCTGCACGAGTCCGCCATACCACGGCCAGACGGCGATATCGGCAATTGTGTAGCTATCGCCAGCCAGATAACGACTCTCTGCCAATCGACGGTTGAGCACATCCAATTGGCGCTTGGTTTCCATCGTAAAGCGGTTGATTGGGTATTCAAATTTTTCCGGCGCATAGGCGTAGAAGTGCCCGAATCCACCGCCAACGTAAGGGGCGGAACCCATCTGCCAGAAAAGCCAATTCAGGGTTTCAGTACGCGTGGCGAGATCGCCTGGCAGCAGTGCCCCAAATTTCTCAGCCAGATAGACCAGAATGGAGCCAGATTCGAACACGCGAATCGGTTTGTCGCCGCTTTGGTCAAGTAATGCGGGGATTTTGGAGTTTGGGTTGATGTCGACAAATCCGCTAGAGAACTGATCTCCATCGCCTATCTTAATCAGCCAGGCATCGTACTCCGCACCCGAGTGGCCCAGCGCGAGCAGTTCTTCCAGCATGATCGTCACTTTCACGCCGTTTGGCGTCGCCAGCGAGTAAAGCTGAAGCGGGTGCTTGCCAACGGGCAGTGCTTTTTCGTGCGTCGGGCCGGCTATCGGGCGGTTAATATTGGCGAAAGCACCGCCGGAGGACGCGGGCTGCCAGACTTTTGGAGGCACATAGGTTGGAGACGTAGCCATTCAAAAACTCCTTATGCATGAAAAGAGAGCGAGTTAAGCCAACACCATAACAAACTCACGCCGTTCGCTGATACCGTTCTGTTCTATCTCTACCTCATAGCGATATAACGCCGCACACTGCTGAAGGAAATCGGCCAATGTGCGGCTCGTCATCAGAGCTTAATAGCCGACGGTAAAGCGTTGGCGAGAGTGTGCCGGAGTCTCAATTTCATCAACCAGTGCGACGGCATAATCTTCGAAGGAGATGCTGCTGCCGTTATCGTTACTCAGCAGTGCATCTTTGCCCAGGCGGAACGTGCCGGTGCGCTTGCCTGGAACAAATTCGGCGGATGGTGAGAGAAACGACCAATCGAGATCTTTTTCTTTCTTTAATAATTCAAGGAAGGCGGCACCACGAGAGGCTTCGGGGCGATAAGCATCAGGAAAATCCGGCTGGTCGATCAGACGCTGACCCGGCGCAATTTCAAGGCTTCCCGCACCGCCGACGACCAGATAGCGCTTTACGCCTGCGGCTTTAACGGCGGCGATCAGGGTTGCGGGATCGGACGAGCCAAATTTAACGGCGCTGACTACCACATCATGTCCCTTGAATAAGGCGACCAGTGCCTCTTTGTCCAGCGCGTCGCCTTGTTTAGCGGTGACGTGCGGCAGTGAGGCAATCTTTTCTGGTGAACGTGCAATCGCGGTGATCGTATGTCCGCGATCGGATAACTCTTTAAGAATGCGTGAACCCGCTTCGCCTGAGGCGCCAATGAGAGCGATATGTGACATGTGAACTCCTTATTTTCTTGTTTTGGGACTAAGTGACAAAAATAGACTATAGACAATCTGGATGGTACATTGCCGACTTTCTCCCAACAAGAAGTCACCGGTATGCAACCAGGTCACACAACAATGACTAATGACACAACCATCGACGACACGGTTAGCCAGCAAACATCGCCAGTTGAAAACCACGATGAGGCGGCGTTTGACCATCCTTGTCCGATCCGTGATGTGTTGGATCGCATCGGCGATCGGTGGAGCTTGTTAATACTGGAAGCGCTGGCGGAAAAGACACTGCGTTTTAACGAATTGAGTCGCCATATCGACGATATTTCACGTCAGATGTTGTCACGCACGCTAAAGCGCTTAGAGGCTGATGGCTTTATTCATCGGACGATTTATGCGGAAGTCCCCCCGCGCGTGGAATACACGCTAACGTCATTAGGGCACTCCTTTTTGCAACCCATGCAGTTGTTGATTCAGTGGGCCGATAAAAACCATGCCGAAATTTGCCGCTCTCGCCGTCAGGCCAGACAACGCGATGCCTGAACGACCATTTGACTCTTAATCAATTGGCCTCTCCACGCTAAATATCACCTTATCGTGCGACCTTGCTCGCACGATGATAGTCATTTCATTTTATCCCCACAGAAGTGTTGGAATACCTTTTCCGGTTTCTCTCACTGGCCTGAGCATATCGTCTACTGTCACTTCATAATCCCAATTATAGCTTTACTGCTATATAGCATTTAATCTATATTCGTAAGGGGGATTTGTGTGGAGAATTGAAACGACGGACGCGTTTGATCGCTGGTTAAGCGCATTAAACGATATAGATCGAGCTTGTGTGCTTGCAGCACTTATTGTGCTACGGGAAAAGGGGCCCATGCTACCTCGACCTTATGCTGATACGGTCAAAGGTTCCCGCTATAGCAACATGAAAGAGCTGCGCATTCAGAGCCGAGGGGTGCCGATACGAGCATTTTTTGCTTTCGACCCACATCGTAGAGGGATCCTGCTCTGTGCGGGTAATAAGTCTGGTAATGAAAAGCGCTTTTACGATGAGATGATCCCGTTTGCCGATCGAGAATTCACCAATTATCTGGAAAAATAGAGAAAAAGGAGTAATGCCATGGGGAGAACGCTGGAACAGCTTCTTGCGGATGAGAAACCAGAGGTCGTCATTGATGCTCATGCTATAGCAGCAGATATGTTGCTCAACATTCACCTTGCTGAACTGCGTGAGAGAGTGCAAAAAACGCAAGTAGAAATGGCGCAGACGCTTGGATTAAAGCAGCCGACCGTGGCGGTAATGGAGAAACCCGGTCGCGATCTGAAACTTTCCACACTCAAACGCTATGTTGAGGCGACCGGGAGTAAGCTACGCCTTGACGTCGAACTGCCGGACGGCTCTCATTACGAGTTTATGCTGTAATGCCTTCACGTATTTTGGCCGCGAAGAGGGCACTTGGACATCCTACTTATCCACACTGGCCGCTGCCTCATTAAGCAGAGTGAGATAGCGTGAGCTCGAAATGTTCCTGCCAGTGACAACACAGACGGTTTTTCGTCCCCTAATCTCGCTAGCGTAGCGAATAGCGCCCGCGATGGCTGGCACTCCCGAAGGTTCGACAACATGACGGTGAAGTTCGAGCATTGATAGCATCGCGGCTTTGATTTCAGCTTCTGATACCGTGAGCACAAGATCGACACGGTCACGAACCAGCGGCCAGGTCATCGCACTGGGCTCAATATAGCCGCTAACGCCTTCAGCGATGGAGGGCGCCAGATCGACGGGAAGCGTTTCACCGGCCTCCTTCCAACGGGCGAAAGTCGGGCTGGCTTCACTTTGTATGCCCCATACTTCAATCGCGGGGTTGATTGCTTTGGCTGCCGTCGCAATCCCTGAGGCGAGCCCGCCACCGCCGATATTCACCAGAATGATCTCCGCATCTACCCAGTCTTCCATAATCTCAAGGCCGACGGTGCCGCCACCTGCAATCATATGCGGATTGTCGTAAGCCGAAACGAAGGTGGCACCAGACTGTTGCGCTGCTGCTATTGCTGCTTGCCTTGCTTCTTCGATGTCATGAAAAAATGAAATACGGGCCCCACAATCTTTCATGGCCGCGACCTTCATCGGGTCTGCTGAGCGTGGCAAAAATATGGTTACGGGGATGCCTGCTACGTGTCCGGCATAGGCGAGTCCGAGTCCGTGATTTCCTGCCGTTGGGGCGATGACGCCAGCGCGGCGCTGTTCTGCATCAAGATTGGCAAGAACGTTTGCCGCGCCCCGTAGCTTGAAGCTACCGGTTTGCTGGAGGTTTTCCATCTTGAGCCGAATTTCCGCGCCAACAAGGGCGGATAATTCCTGCGAGTGCTCTAGCGGCGTTCTGCATATCGTTGTTTTAATCTGCTGAGAGGCAGTGTAAATATCTTTCAATGTGATAGTGTCGGTTGCTCTTTGGTGTTTGCTTGTCATAGTATTTCCCTATCCGCTATATATGGAAATGACTATATAGGTATTTGGCTATATGAACAAGTATGCAGCAACAGCAGCCGACCTACTACGTGCGCTCGGCAATGAGCAGCGGCTCATCATTCTGGAATGGTTGGCCGATCCTCGAGCACATTTCCCGGAACAGCAGGATGGCGATTTGGTTAAGGACGGGGTATGCGTGGGGTTTATCACTGAGAAAATCGGTCTGAGCCAACCGACCGTCACCGGCCATCTTCAATATCTATCGAAAGCCGGAATTGTCACATCGAAACGCATCAAGAACTGGGTGTTCTACAAACTCGTCCCCGAGCGTTTAGATGAGGCAACTGCCGTATTATCTGATCTTGCTAAGGTCGCGTCGCGCCACCATAAGCCGTCGGAATAGGCGGTTAAGCTTCTATTTTTACATAATCACTTCCCCTGAGATTTGGCTGAGCGAGCCCACGCAATCCACCTCGGCAGGTGAGTGAATGCAAGGACGGCAAGTATCATTCCGCCAGACAGAGAAAAGGTTAACCGCATCCCGTTATCGAGGGCCGCGGGCGTTGCATGGGGAAAATCTTCTGTTCCGACTCCTAACGCGAAGGCCTGTCCCATGATTGAGGCACCGGCAATTAGCCCAATGTTGCGTGACAGGTTAAGCAGGCCAGAGACCGTTCCGCGCTGGTTTCCAGGAATATTGGCAAGGGTGGCGGTGTTGTTTGCCGCTTGGAATAGCTGGTAGCCTGGCGTCAGGACAATAATGGCAAGGATATAACCCATGACACCGAACAGAGTAGGCAAGGTCGCCAGCATAAAGGTGCCTGCCACCACGAGGGAGAGTCCGGCGGTGAGCGCTCGCCCAAATCCCCAGATATCGACCAGCCTCCCTGATGGAATCCCGCTAACGGTTGCAACGGCAGGGCCAATGGCCATCACCAGTCCTACCAGCGTTTCCTTCAATCCCAGACTCGAACCAAGATAGTAAGGACCGACGATTAACGTCGTCATAATAACGGAGGTGACGGCTGCATTGATCGCGAGATTCGGTAACAGTGTCGTATTCCAAAACGGCGATCCTCCTGAGAGTGCAGCCTTTTCCTTTACCGGTGTGGCTGGCAGTAGGGTGAAAGCCAGAAACAGGACGATCGCCACCAGCGGGATCTGTACCCAGAATAGGCTACGCCATCCCGCTACCGTAAGTAGGATCCCCCCAACAGAAGGGCCAAGCGCAGTGCCCAGTGCGGATACCGTTCCCAGTACTCCCATCGCGCGTCCGATATGCTTCTCACCGGCAGTTTGCCTCAACAGCGCCATACCGAGCGTCATCAGAAAAGCCGCGCCAATCCCCTGAAGTGCTCTTGCCCCGATAAGTTGCCACAAATGGAGTGCAATGGCACACAGCAGCGAAGCGACAGCAAAGAGCGCAAGGCCTGCAATGAAAACGGACTTCAGCCCATAACGATCGCCAAGGTGGCCTGCGATGACAACTGAGATCGCCATGGCTGCAAGATAGGCGATGACGACGGCCTGTACCTGTGTGAATGGCGCAGAAAATGCCGCAGTCAGTGTTGGAAGGGCAATATTGGCAATACTGGTTCCCAGAGAGGCCGACAGTATCGACAGTGCCAGCGTGATAGTGATCCCCGTGTTGCTCTTCTCCGGTTCGTCTGAGCGGTTAATTACCATTTTTTATCCTTGTCAGAATGTGGGTTCCAGAGCATGCTACAAAGTAAAGTCGACTTGAGGTCAAGTATGAAATTTCTGGATATTGGCGAGGTCTCTGAGAAGAGCGGAATCAAGCCTTCAGCGCTGCGTTATTACGAAGAGATTGGGTTGATTGCTTCGGTATCCAGGCACGGGCTTCGGCGGCAGTTTTCTGAAGATGTACTGCTGCAACTCAGACTGATTACGATGGGGAAATCGGCGGGGTTCTCACTTCAGGAAATTGCTGGCATGTTTAACAAAAATGGGACGCCAGATTTGCCTCGTACCGCGCTTCATCAGAAGGCCGACGACATCGATCGGCAAATCCATGAACTGCGGGTATTGCGTGACACGCTGCGACATGTTGCTGATTGTTCTGCACCATCGCATATGGAATGCCCAACCTTCAGGAAACTCATTGAGGTCACGCACAGAAGGGGGCAGACGCGTGAAAAGGTGAGCTGCGCAGCCAATCGAAAAGTGCCGCAGAGTAAGAAGAAAGCCTGATGCTCTGCCTTTGGCTGATGCCGATTCACATTTACATGTGGGCTGTCATCTCTTTGTGAGGTGTCACTTGTGTTGTCGTTAGGTTAATGCCGCTTCACGTTGGCCAATGTTGCCAATTCTGTTTTCTCCGATCGCCGCTCATTTATTGCCACAAAATGATATTTTTTCACCATCATGGAACACCCTTCACTGAAAGAGTGCAGAAGATCACATTTCTGCTTTGTCAGAATTCATGCTCTCCTCGTTACGAAAGAATTAATTAAGAATTTGAATTTAAAATATTTTTGTCATCTCGCTAATGGGGTTTTCCAGAGTGGCATTGTTTATGCATCGTTTAAGTATCGTTAAATTCATAATGCCATTATGAAAATGCAGATCGCATTTGCGTTGGTATTAAGATGTGGTACTGACAGCCCGAAACGGCTTTCTCCCTTGTATTTACCCTGGAGGATTTACCTGTGGTCAGAAATGCAACAAGCTCTGTTATGCAACCCAAAACGGCCAGTACGCTGGCGGCGTTAGTGTTGGGACTGCTCGGTATCTCCGGGGCAGCTTCCGCGAATCAACTTGCCGATATTAAAACGCGTGGTGAACTGGTGTGTGGCACGTTGTCTACGACCGAACCTCTGGGCTTTACCGATGCAAAAACCCTGAAAGTGGTCGGCTTCGATGTGGATATCTGTCAGGGACTGGCAGATCAACTGGGGGTAAAAATGGTGCAAAAGAGCCTGTCAGTTGAAGCACGTATTCCAGAATTGCAGATTGGCCGGGTAGATATTCTTTCTGCCGCGCTGGGCTACACCACCGAACGTGAGAAGCAAATTGATTTCACCTCATCACATTTTCAGGTGCCGTTAAAAGTGCTGGCACCCGTTGCCGCAGGTTATAAAAGTCTGGCAGATCTGGATGGCAAACGTGTTGGGATGACCTCAGGTTCGACTTCTGAATATTGGTTGCGTAAATCCTTCCCGAAAATTGACGTTGTGACTTACCACGATTCACCATCCGCTTTTTTGGCGATGGAGCAACGTAAAATCAGTGGACAGGCCTTTTCTCAAACCTCGGGTGTACGTTATTTACAGGCTGGTAAAGGTAAATATGCGTTTATCGATCAGGCGATTGCCTGGGAGCCTAATGCGTTAGGCATCCGTAAAAATGAACCCGAGTTTCTTACCGCAGTGAATAGCGCGTTGGAAAAAATGGAACAGGACGGCGAGCTGGATACTATCTGGAATAAATGGCTCGGTGCAGATACCGTTTATAAAATTAAGCGTGAACATAAATTAGAAACTATTGAGCAAGTGAAAAAAAGTCTGCAGTAATATAACCATTCGCAATATATATGCCGCGTCACCGCCTGGCGCGGCAAAATAGTGAACGCAGAAATAAATCATTTCTGTGATGGTGGCTGCTTATTTTATTTTTGTTAAGCCTGCACCAGGGAGTTAAGTCTAATGGTAAGTTTTGACCCAATGACATTACTGCAAGGTCAGTATTTGCAGTGGATTATCTCAGGGCTGGAAACCACACTGGGGTTATTTTTCCTCAGCCTGATTTCTGGTTTTATATTAGCGTTGTTGCTGGCATCGATGCGGATATCCAGTATTGCTCCACTGCGGTGGTTTGTTGTCTGTTATGTGGAATATCACCGTAATGTTCCGGCGCTGGTGCAGTTATTGCTGTGGTATTTCGGCTTATCCGCTGTGCTGCCCTATAGCTGGTCGGAATGGGTCAACCAACATGGCAGCGAATTCTTTTTTGCTTATGTAGCGTTAACGCTGAATAGCGCGGCCTTTATGTCGGAGGATTTGCGCAGCGGGCTGCGTTCCATCGCCAGCGGACAAATGGAAGCCTGCCGTGCTCTGGGGCTGACTTTCTTGCAGGCAATGCGTGATGTGATATTGCCGCAGTCAATTAGGGTGTCAATTCCGCCGCTGCTCGGGCAGTCGCTGGCGCTGTACAAAGCCACCAGTCTGGCGATGGCGATCAGTGTGGCAGAACTGACCTATGCCGCGAAACAGATCGAGAATGAGACGTTTCGCACGTTTGAAGCCTTCGCCATTATTTCCGTGATTTACCTGATGGGTTCATTGCTGATTGTCAGCGTTGGCGCGGCTTATGACCGTTTTATCTTTCGCACCGGGAGCCGCTAAATGAACGATATGTTAGCCATTGTCTCCAACTACCATAATTTGCTGCTGACTGGCAGTTATCCACATGGGCCCATCGGCGGGTTGGCATTGACCTTGTTTATTGCTGCCACCGGATTAATTTGTGCTTTTCCTCTCGCCGTTATTATCGGTATTGCCCGCACCAGTAAGTTTAAAATTATCTGGCTGCCGGTCACGCTATTCAGCAACGTAGTACGTGGCTTGCCAGTATTGATGCTGGTTTTCTGGTCCTATTTTGCTGTGCCATTAATCTCCGGTCATTCTATTTCTGGTGTTAAGACGCTGATTGTGGCGTTAATTATTTATGAGATGGCTTTTCTCGGTGAAATTGTTCGTGCGGGTATTAAATCGGTGCCGCGTGGACAAATTGAAGCCGCAAGAACGCTGGGTGTCAGTTATTCACAAACCATGCTGTATATTATTTTGCCGCAGGCATTATTTACCATGATTCCCAGCATTCTTAATCAGTTTATTAACCTGATTAAAAATACCTCACTAGGATATGTCATTGGTGTTGCTGAGCTCACTTATTCTGCCTATCAGATTAATACTCTGGAATTAACCAAACCCCTACAGGTATTTGCGGTACTAGCGATTATCTATTTCATCATCTGTTTTTCCCTGACGCGCGTCGTCGGAAAATTGGAACACATGATTCAGCGAAAACGCCAAGTTAAGTTGTAGGAGATAACGGATGTTAACATTTGAAAATGTCGAAAAATGGTATGGCCCGCACAAGGTGCTGAACAGTGTCAGTGAGCAGGTGGCAAAAGGGGAAGTGGTTGTGGTGTGCGGCCCGTCGGGGTCGGGTAAATCCACGCTGATCCGCACCATCAATCGGCTGGAAGAGATCCAGCACGGCAGAATTCTGGTCGATGGTATCGACAGCCGTGAGCAAGGCATCGATTTGAACCAGTTTCGTAGCAACATCGGTTTTGTGTTCCAGCAGTTCAATCTGTTTCCCAATCTGACTGTATTGCAGAACGTCACTCTGGCGCAGCGCCGGGTACGCAAAACCAGTAAGCGCGAGGCTGACGAAGTTTCTACTGCGCTGCTGGATAAGGTGGGGCTGACGACCAAACTACAGTCGTATCCGCATCAACTGTCTGGCGGCCAGCAGCAGCGTGTGGCTATTGCGCGTGCATTGGCGATGAAACCACCGGTAATGCTGTTCGATGAACCGACCAGCGCCCTCGATCCAGAAATGGTTGGCGAAGTATTACAGGTCATGAAGCAACTCGGTAAAGAGGGCATGACCATGGTGTGTGTCACCCATGAGATGGGCTTTGCTCGCGATGTGGCCGACCGTGTGATTTTTATGGATCGCGGAGAAATTATTGAGCGCGCCACTCCTGAACACTTTTTCCATCAACCCCAACATCCACGCGCACAAAAATTTGTCGCCGATATTCGCCACTGACAGGACACCCAGATGAAGATGCTCTCTCATACCCTTGATCGGATTAAACCCTCGGCCAGCAATGCTGCCAGCCAGCGCGCCCGTGATATGAAAGCACAGGGTAAAGATGTGATTGCCCTCAGTTCCGGCGAGCCGGATTTTGATACGCCGGAGCATATTAAACAGGCCGCCTGGCAAGCGCTACAGAATGGCGAAACCAAGTACCCGCCCATTGCAGGTATTCCGGCATTACGCGAGGCGGTGGTGAATAAATTCCGTGTTGATAATCAACTGGAATATCACAGCAAGCAAATTATTGTTTCCAATGGCGCGAAGCAAATCATTTCCAATGCCCTGATGGCGACCCTTAATCCAGGTGATGAAGTGATTATTCCAGCACCTTACTGGGTATCTTATCCAGAAATGGTATCGCTGTGTGGCGGGGTTCCGGTAACGGTATCCACCAGTGAAGAGCGGGGCTACAAACTGACGGCGGACAGCCTTGAGCAGGCGATCACGCCGAAAACCAAGTGGTTGCTGTTTAATTCCCCGTCAAACCCTTCTGGGGCGGTGTACAGCCAGCAGGAGCTGCGCGCACTCGCTGATGTTCTGCTACGCCATCCGCATGTCTGGGTAATGGCCGATGATATCTACGAAAAACTGGTGTATGACGACAGCCAGTTCTTTACCTTCCCGCAGATCGAACCGAGGTTGATCGAACGTTCGTTGGTGATTAACGGGGTATCGAAAGCCTATGCGATGACCGGCTGGCGTGTTGGTTATGGTGCGGGCCCGGAGGCGTTGATTAAAGCGATGGAAACCATTCAGAGCCAGACCACTTCGGGCGTGTCATCAATGTCGCAATGGGCTGCTGTGGCGGCGCTAACCGGGCCGCAGGCGTTCCTCGCGGAGTGGCGTGCCAGTTTTGTCGCCCGCCGCGACTATGTGGTTGCTGCGCTGAATGAGGCACCGGGTCTGCGTTGCCAGACACCGCAGGGCGCGTTCTACGTCTATCCCTCCTGTGCTGGCGTATTGAATAAAACCACACCACAGGGGCAGGTGATCCGCAGTGATAAAGACTTTGTTGAGGCACTGCTGGAGAGCGAAGGGGTGGCACTGGTACATGGCGACGCGTTTGGTGTGGCACCGAATTTCCGTCTGTCGTATGCCGCATCGATGGCGCAGTTAGAAGCGGCCTGCGAGCGTATTCAACGCTTCTGCCGTAGCCTGAAATAATTCACTCTTGGGGATGGATGTCGCATGATGCTGGCAGGTACTTTTCCGGTCTTTAAAGAACCGATGATGCGCAGATACCTGATGGGACAGGCGGCATCCATTGTCGGTTTATGGACGCAAAACGTCACGCTCAATTTGTTGCTATGGCAGTTAAGTCACTCGCCATGGTTACTCGGTGTACTGAATTTTTTGCTCTATTGTCCGGCGTTGATTGTGCCTCTGCTGTTTGGTAGTCGCCTGACGCCCGGACGGGTAAAAAATATCATGCAGAAGATTTTGTGCCTGTCGATGATCGTCAGCAGCCTACTGCTGGCCAGCGTGCTGTTTCACTTTATCAGCCCGCTGTTTATCTTGCTGATGGCGGCGGTAGCGGGCTGTGTGGCATCAATGGAGTTGCCGACGCGGCAGCTCTTGCTGACCAGCAGTCTGCAAGATAAATCGTTGATGTATAACGCTGTTGCCATGAATACGATGGTGTTCAATCTGGGCCGGATGTTTGGCCCTGCGATTGCGGCATGGAGTTTTAACCACTACGGCGCAGCGGCGGGATTTTGCATTTCGCTCTGTGGGTTGGTCACCATGCAGTTTGCCGTACGCAGTATGCGGGTGGTGGAAAGCGGAAGTACTGCTCGACGCGGTGGTGGTATGCGCAGCGCGTTGCGTTATGTGCGCAATGATCACTTTGCTATGCGCTTCCTGCCGATGTTGGCGATGCTGGGGATTTTTGCCGGTTCTTACCAGTCGCTGATCCCGGTGCTGGCGGCGGCGACGTTCCATGATACGGCACGCTATACCGGCTGGTTTTTCACCAGTGCCGGAGTCGGTTCATTGCTGGCGGCGTTGTTGATTTCATCGCGGATCTCTCATCAACGACTGGTGCGCTGGCTGCAAATCGCCCCTTGGTCAGCGGTAGTGGCGCTTGGCGGTATTGCCTATTCCTCACTGCCATTATTGACCTGTAGCGGTTTTCTGCTGCTGGGGCTGTCACTCACGTTTTTCTCCACCATGATTAACTCGACCTTGCAGCACTACAGCCCCCCCGAACTACGCGGTGGTGTGGTAGGGCTGTACGGTATGTCCTTTCAGGGCACCATGCCGCTGGGCAACCTGCTAGTGGGGTTACTGGCTTCCGTCGGCACCATTTCGCTGACCTTTCTACTGATGGCAGTGATGCTAGCGATCTTCCTCGCCGTGCAGTGGGGGGTGTTGCAACGTAAAACAACACATTCGACAGTGACAACCGGGAATAAAGAATAATGAAGAAAAATGTACTGATGACGCGCATGCTTCCCGCCACGCTGGTCGCACAGCTGTCTGAACACTGCCACCTGCTTGGCCCGTTAAATGTGATGGATGGCAGCGGGCTGCCCACCGGAGCAGAGTCTGCTGAAGTGTTGTTAACCATGAGCAGCATTCCCACTTCGCGTACGCTGATCGATGCGCTGCCAAATTTAAAACTAGTCTGTTGTTATGGTTCCGGTATTGAATTTGTCGACGCTGACTATTTACAGCAAAAAGGTATCGCTCTGACCAATGCCGCTGGCACCAATGCCGTCAGCGTGGCGGAGTTTACCCTTGGCCTGATGCTAGCTAGCAATCGCCAGATCCTCGCCAGCGATCATTTTCTACGTAGTGGTAAATGGCTGGGCAACAGTGTTGAGCGCTATCCGCTTGCGTCTGGTCTACAGGGGAAGCGCATTGGTATTTATGGTCTTGGCGAAATAGGGCGTCAGATTGCCAGGCTAGCGCAGGCCTTTCAGATGACGGTTGGTTATCATAGCCGCAGCCAAAAAACGGATGACTACCATTATTGCGCCAGCATTGAATCGTTAGCGGAGTGGGCAGATATTATGGTGGTCGCTGCGCGCGGCATGCCGGAGAATTATCATGTGATCAACGCTGATATTTTGCGTCTACTCGGTATCGACGGCTGCCTCATTAATATTGCTCGCGGTATGTTGGTCGATGAAAATGCCCTGTGCGCGGCGCTGGAAAAGGGAGAGTTGGCAGGGGCTGCGCTGGACGTTTATGAGTTCGAACCGGACATATCTGCACGCTTACTCGCTGCACCGAACCTTCTTTTGACACCACATATTGCTGCCAATACCGGATCGGCGCAGCATGCTCAACAGCAGCGGATGCTGGAGAATGTTATCCGGTATTTTGGCGACAGTCCGTTGATTGGCAGAGTGGTTTGATTTGGTTACATTATGGGTTCTGCCAATGCGGTTTTAGCTTATTAATGGAACGTTATGTCGCGAGAAAAAAGTACTGATATCGATCGCTCGGTCAAAGCGGTGAAAAGGACATTGGCGATTCTGGATGCGTTTATTCCCCATCCGGGCGGTATCACGCTAGGTGAGCTGGAAGCGGCCACCGGACTGTTTAAGAGCGTGATTATGCGCTATATGCTGTCGCTGGAAGCCGAGCATTACATATTTAAACGCACAGACGGCCGTTATGAATTAGGTTCACGAGCTTACCAACTGGGGTGCGCTTATGAGCGCACCTTTAATTTGCATCGACATGTGTTGCCTGTGCTGGAAAAGCTGACTGCGGCGACGCTCGAAAGCAGCACCTTTTATGTGCGTGATGGCGCTAACCGTATGTGCCTGTTGCGACAGGACTCACCGCACCATATTAAATCTAGTGTGCCCGTCGGTACACTGCTGGCGATGGATGATACGTCTGCTGCCAGTGTGTTGCGCCAGTTTGAGCAAGGGGTGCCGCCCGATTGGGATTATCGGCAGGGGTTATTTACCTCCAGCGGGGCAGGGTTAAACCGCCTACAGGCTGCAAGTTTGTTGACCTCATCGATTTCAGTGCCGGTATTTAAACATGATAACCAATTAGCGGGGGCACTGAGTATTTCCGGGCCGACCAGCCGATTTGTTCCAGAAGACGCGGCTAGCCAACAACTGTTGCTGGATGCAGCAAAAGCCCTTTCCATCGTATTAGGTGCGTTACTGCCTGATTAGCGGTTATTCATTTTCTGATGCTTGGCATTTTTACCTTGGTATCAGTCAATGACACGACGGTTTCCCGCCTATTGCTGGTAAAAACGACAACCCCTATTTTTACCAGCAAAAAACATCTCTTCGCATGGCTTTTAGTGGGTGAGGGGAATCAGAAGAAGAGGATATTCTCACCCTGTCAAAACCAGCAGAATAACGACCAACAGGGCAGCTTATATAAAGCAGGTTTAAGCGAGTCGTTGCATGTGGTGGTCGTTACCAGGGTATTCCCGACGAGGAGAATTCAGCCAGAGCGAGTATCGAAGGGGCTGCGCGTAGTGGGGCTGTGTTCAAAGAGAGCTAACCGTCTGTCGGTACCGGAAGTGGACATTGCTAACGTTGCACTGCACTAATCATTGAGGGTGCAGGTTACTGGCAACAGAGCGGGTAATCAGTGAGCACTATTATTGTAAACGTACATTCAATCAGTTATATTTTTCTGCGGTGTTCTCCACGCCACCATCCGCGGAAAGGGCTGCGCCCAGGTTCTTCTCTTCAAATACACTGTTACGACTCCAACCTCAGAGCGGAAAAGGTTTGTATTAGGAGATCGTATGTCGACAAAAAATAAACCGCAGCCAGAAAGTGGAAAAATCAATCTGGACCATCAGCGTAAACTCGCCAAAGAACTTCTTAGACATTTAAGAAATGGTACTGCATCACCAGAATCCTATTCCCAGCTTTTAGCTGGAAATCCTCGTTCAAAACCTACGTTAACTGATGCTCAATGGTTGATTGCCAGAGAGCTTGGTTTTAGTAGCTGGATGAAACTTAAAGCTCATGTCGATGCAATTAATTTTGCTGCCAGGAACCCAGATTGCAAAACTAGCGACGAAGTGTTCACAACACATTGGCGCTGCGGCAATGATATTGCGCACACCCTAAGAATTGCTGGCTTTAAGGGCCATTTCCGCACGTTGACCGATCCTTTATGCATAGGGCCTGTTCAAAATTTACACTTTGATGAATTTAAGAACATACGGAGCCTCTATATAAGCCGCACATTTGGAATACAACATAGTGAGGTCTTACACCGACTTGAAGAAGAGTATAAAAGTCTCCTGTTGTTAAAAGGAGATAACCACAACGTTTTATGGTGTGAGGGGGATGCATATGATCAGCTGTTCCTCGTCCGTTTATTGGCTGGACTTGATCGTTTGCCTACGAAACTAGAGCTTATACAGGTTGATGGAATACCTGGTGTATCCAGATTTATTGGCATTGGTCAGCTTGCCCCCGAGCTACTGGCATGGCTGTGGCTTCAGCGTAAACCGGTTAATAAAGAAATGATACAGTTGGCCGGGCAAGCCTGGTCAGCTTTTTGTAGTGATTCCCCTGTTGAGCTTGCCAATATTGCGCATAGTCATCATGAATGCTTACCGTTTCTGGCACCAGCATTGCTCAGACAACTTCAGGAGCTACCTGCGATTAGTGGAGGTTTATCTCTGACTGAACGTCTGGCTTTGGAAATTGTAAATGAAAAAGGTACAGTGTCTTTTCGCAGAGTATTTAATGAAATCACGCGAGTACGCGAACCACTTCCATTCCTGGGTGACATGATGTTTCATAGTTTGATGCGGCCTCTTATTGATACGGTTCAACCGCTGCTTATTGAACTCGACGTTCATAAGGAATGGACTGAACGCACTTTGACGATTACTCAATTGGGGCGAGAAGCCTTAACTGGTTTGGTTTACTGGCCTAATTATGCATCCCATGAGCGATGGGTCGGTGGTGTTTGTATCAAACCAGGCCACTCCCATTGGATGATTGATGAAAATAATAAGCCTGTATGGAACAACTCAGTGTTGAAAAATAAAGAATAGATAAAGCTGGAAGTGAAGTAATTAGATGTCGTATTGCATCTGAATCGATACTATTCCGGTATTTATTTTTGAGTTGGAAGACTTTAGATTTAATAATGTTTTTACTTATTTCAGAATAAAGAAGAGATTAAATTCATCTGAATAACGATTAACTCTGTCAGTCAGGAAAAAAGGAAAATGAATAATTTTGTTTACAGACAAATGGATCGTTCAGAACTGGATAAGGCTTATAACGTAGTTGCGGTTGTTGAAAACTTTCCTGCACTTCTGAACGAATTTGCGGAAAGAAGCAGACTGGCATATTTACGCTACAACTGGTGTCGTAATCTTCGATACGGTAAGGAAGCCGGCAATCAATATGATTTCCTTCCATGTGGAATACCGAATGCGCCAACTTATGTGTTTATACATGGAGGCTACTGGAACAGTGGTAGTAAAGAGGAGCATGCGTTCATTGCAGATGGCCCGATTGCAAATAATATGAATGTGGTTCTTGCTGAATACTCACTGGCTCCCGGGGCCACGATGACGCAGATAGTTGCAGAAATCGGCATGCTCATTGAACATCTTGCGGCAGATAGGGACAAACTTGGCATCGCTGATAGTCCAATTTATCTGAGTGGGCATTCGGCGGGCGGCCATTTGGCTGCAATGTATCGATCGCATCCTGCGGTAACAGGTGTACACATGGTCAGCGCAATAGTTGATCTGGAGCCTATAAGGCTGTGCTGGCTACAGAATAAGCTGGAATTAAGTTCCAGGGAAATCGGTGATTACAGCCCGTTATTGCACATAGGTAAAGGTGCACCAACGCTGATTTCGGTAGGAGGGGCGGAGTTACCAGAATTTATGCGTCAGTCTGCTGCGTATGCCGAAGTATGTGCAAGTAACGGAGAGCATATCAGCCATATCCTTGTACCTGGCGCAGACCATTTTGGAATACTTAATGATCTTGCAGACCCTGAAGGCAGGCAGTTGAAAGCATTTATGAGTTTGCTCTGATTTTAGAAAAACGCAGGGAGTATAATTACTCCCTTATTTTTAGTTAAATAATATAAAATTCAAATAGATATATCCATGAGGTTCTTTTTTACACGATGACCCTCAACCTACTAATCCAGCAAACAATATTTGGCGTCTGCTTTTCGCTCATAATTGCCCTAGTCGTTACCGTGGGCAGCTTAGTGCCAACAGCGGAAGTTTAAGAGTTCAGAAAATGCTAATTCCTTAGGAATTTTCAATCGTCTTATATAGTCTCAATCAATAGTTTGCATTTCAAATTTTGTAATTTTTTTGAGTATTGTCATGAGGAGCTCGTAGCCTTTTGCGACTTAACCTGTGAAAAATTGTCGAGTTGTCTAATCCCAGGGACTAGGCAGGTTCCTAAAGTTGCTATTACTACTGCCATCGCTGAAACCAGAAGCACATTACTACTACCATAATGTATTGCCAGAGGCCCGGCGACCAGTTCACCGAAGGGAATGGCCACAAACGAACCTACAGCGTCATAGGCGTACACGCGAGCCAATTTTTCCTGAGGAATATGAGTTTGTAGTGAATGAGCCCAGGAGACTCCGAATAGACCGAAAGTTACGCCAGCAATAAAAAAAGCTGCAATAAGCCACGTTGCAGAAGCAGGTTGACTAAGCATAAAAATTGGCACTGAGCAAAGTGCTACTAGCATTACACCAATAAAGAGATCGCGTCGTGGACGCCATCTTAGGGCGAAGAACGAACCTGTCATAAGGCCAACACTTTGCGCAGCAACCATAATTCCCCAATTGGCTCGCCCAAAAGAAGCATCAGCAATCACAGGGCCAAGTACCATCATTACGCCACTAAATGCTGCATTGATAATGGTGAATTGGATCACAATTGCCCATACCCAAGCTCGGCTTGCGAATTCTTCCCATCCTTCTTTTAAGTCCTGCAGGATATTACCTGATGGTGGGCATGCTTTGATTGATGTAATGCGAATTAAGAAATAAAGCGGTGCAGAGGCTGCGAAACCTATCGCATCAATTGCCAGTCCCCAACCGGGTCCGACAGAACTGATTAGGATCCCACCAAGCGAAGTGCCGATAATCGTACCACCATAAATACCAAGCTGAATTAATGCATTAGCTGCTCGCAAATTCTGCACTGGAACAGTTTGGGGGACCAGCGCTGAGGATGCAGGTAATGCGATGCCAGCTGCTGCTCCATTCAAAGTTCCAAGTAATGCCAGACTCATCACAGTTGCTGAACCGTCCAGCACAGACCATGCGACAATAGCTTGCGAAACTGCCGCAATAACTGAAGAGGATACCAATACCTGGTTACGAGAGTAGCGGTCCGCTAATACGCCCCCGATCAATAAGAATACAACGTTAAAGATGGAGCGGGACGCAACAACGAGACCTAAATCAGATACCGACCCGCCAATATCAAGTACTGCGAACGCTAATGCAATCGGTGCAATACCATTACCCAGAACGGTAAGAAGGCGAGCAGCAAACAGATTACGAAAAGGACTGAAGTGAAAAGCGCTAACTTTTTTATTAAATGTTTTCATTATGAAAATGGCTTCTGGATTAGAGAATTTATTTTAGAACCCCTGTATTTTGCTAATACTTTAGCATGATCTGATAGTTACACTGCATTATGCAGTTTAGATAAGCAGAGAAATAACTTCCGCTGCTCGCTCATTAGGGATAATCATACTTAAACCTCCCACATTGTAGGAGGTTTGAGCATGAACACGTCACCGTGGAACAAATGACCTGCTCCCCGATGATTAATACACCGCTATGCTAGTAATGTCCGTAGATCGCTCATAGCAGACCTGATAGCCTTTAAGCATGTTTTCAGTGCTAGAAGCAGAAATTTCTCACAGGACAGGGATGCCATTGCAGGTTAGGTAGGCTATTAATGAGTAGAATGTGTATGTATACAGAAAAAATAGTTATGACTGAATAAAGGGCATGAATTCCTTTTTCTTTCTCGTAGCCCATTCGGGCTTTATTGAGAGCATTAAGTAAAATTGTCTTCGGAAGTATCTATCCCTGAATTTTTCGTCAGGGGATACCTTCGATGCAGCATAATCTGAAGCCAAAGCTCGAACACCGCAATCTGCGAACCAATAAAGGATTTCGTCGTCGCTAAGGGTAACCTTACGCTCGATTTCCATGCCTCGTTCACTCACAACGAAATGGTATTCTTGCCTGTAAATTTCCAGATAGGGAGTCGCGACGCCATCAGGTTGGTCGGGGATGATGAAGTAATGATTAGGCCTGACACCACAACCAAGTCGCACGCCAATACCAAGAAGCTCTGCCCTCAGTTCTTCGAGAGTTTTCATGACATTCTATTCATCTTGTATGCTAACCACCCATTCCATATATTTTCTGTATCAATACCCGGATAGCCACGTTTTTCCATCATATTTCTGGCAAGAAACGTATGTCACTCCTGCAATATCTTTGAAAAACAGACCGCCTCTTCCCGGCCTATATAAGGGCCGTAATTCTCAATACGTACGTACCCATTTTTTTCGTAAAAATGTACAGCCCTGTGGTTAACGTGCCGGGTTTCAAGCCAGAGCTCGGTATACCCCATATTCTTTGCCGATACTTCTAGAAAAGTGAGTAAAGCTCTGCCAATACCTGGCGCGCTTCGGTCTGAAAACATCCTTTTAAGCTCAGCGATATTTTGCGTTAATGGGCGAATAGCGCCACATCCTATCGCATCGCCATGAGTGTTTTTTGCTAATACCCACAGCGATCGGTCCCTATCTATTGAATCAACGGTGAAATTGCTTTTGCCACTATCACCGGTAATAGCGGCAAGTTCTGATGACAATGTTTCGATTAAATAACGAGATTCTGGAGCAGATGGATCTGATTTCTCTACTGTTATCATGGTTATGCCTTTTGCCGAAGTCATCGCCAGCATAGAATATCCTGATGGAAAAGGCATCATCCTGAGATAGGTGAGAGTAAATCGCTAAATGCCACCTATCCAGGTGTCACGACGGCCTATTCCGCGCCAATCCATACTGATAGCGGTTTCTTCCCACCGTGTGTACTGCGTATAATGCAGCTTTGATACACTCTGAAAATGACTGTGGCTAATGGTATGAGTCTCAATTATTTTTGTTATTTACTACTGGTCTTTGCGGCTATCGGTAGCACGACGACGTCTGACCCCTTTGCTATGTGGCTCCTGCTCGCCAATGTATTGACGCTGGTGATTTACGGCGTGGATAAAATGGCGGCGCGTAAGGCCTGGCGCAGAGTGCCTGAATCCACGTTGCTGGTGTTTGGGGTTGTCGGTGGGTGGGTTGGCGCGATGGCGGGTCAACAGCTCTTTCGCCATAAAACACAAAAGCAGCCATTTAAAACATACTTCATCGCCAGCATAATAGTGAGTATCTCAGTTATGGTGGTGGTTTATCTGTTCTATCCATTTCTTCCTTCCTGAGGTGTTGCTTCGTGCCAGAAACGGGCATACAGCTAAGGATTGATTATCGTACTCTACGCGTGAATTGCTGCTCAGTCATGCTGCTGCCCCATTGGTTGCCTTGCCATTCTTTAAACAATGTAAAACCAAATGACTCGTAGAGACGCCGTGCCGCCATCAGTTTATTGAAGGTCCAGAGCTGAACTGCAGAAAACTCTCTTTCATCGCAAAACTTCATCGCCTCGACAATCAATTTTCTGCCTAATCCACTGCCACGACAACCTTCATCAAGGATAAACCAGCGCAAGTGCGCCTCGCCATTTCCAAGGTCTTCACCGTCAATTGCGACAGAGCCGACAATACGTTCATTCTGCATGGCCAGCCAGATTTGATTACATGGCTTATCCAGCCTCCCCGAAAAATCAGCCAGACCCGCTGCAACCTTACTCTCAAAAAAACTGCCGAAACTATGCTCCCTTGCGTAGTAACTGCTATGCATTTCAGTAATGCGACCAATCATTCCGGTGCGATAGCCAGAGACGATTTCGAAGCTGGTCGATGAATTCATGTCAGTATTATCACGACAGGCTTTTAAAGCATTGGCATAGGAAGTAAGACCTTGCGAGACGATTTGTTGCCTGAGGGGATCCATTTTACTGAGCGCGGCGATTACGCGTTCGTTAGCGTAATTATTAATTTTTCGTACGGTTTCTCTGCCTTGTGCCGTCAGCCCCAACTGCTTGGTTCTGGCATCCTCAGTAGAAGGTGATTCTTCCAGTTCACCGACATTAACGAGTTTTGCCAACATTCGGCTAACGCTGGATTTCTCAAGTCCCAGGATCTGAACTAACTGAGCTGCAGTCATCGACCCTTGTGCTTCCACTTCAAGCAACGTGTGTACTACGGAAGGGGAATATTGAGTTGCCGCGAGGGTATGGTTCATAAAACCCAGCTCCCGCACCATTCGCCGCGATGCTAGGCGTATTTCTTCAACAAGTAACGATTGAGTCGTCATTCACATTAACTCTTCAAACATGGTTGTATTATACAACCATGTTTTTAGCGTCTCTGTCAATTCAGCATCAAAGCCGACATCCAGAAGCTGCCTAAAAAATCCCGCCTAAGTTTCTTATGCAGGATTTCTAAATGTAGTTCCCTTGCTGGGGCAGGTTAGAGCAGAGAATGTATTTATCTATATCATCGCCTATTGGCCTGTTTGTGGCTGTAACTGGTAAACCCATGCCGTAATCTGCTGGCCTTCCGCTGTAGTAACGGCAGCCTCAACGCGATCGTAGCCCTCCTCAAATTCATCCAGCATTGCCCAGTGTGCTTCAAGGTTATCGGACAAAAACAAATAACCGCTGACGCGAGGCCCATTATCATCCAGTTCGATCCCAGGAAAACCCGCGGCAGCACCCCAGCCGCTCTCATAGAATGTGCCTGTCACGTAACCCGGTAACCACTCTCCACCGATGTTTTCCAGAATATGTGCATTAGTGTGGCCCGGACGCAGTGTGCCGTAGACAAATAAGCGTTCCATTTTTCTGTAGTTTCTCCGGTTTTATTTTCAATTTTAGTGAGTATTCACGTCGACACCAATGCGACTGGTGTGCGGGTCTATGACAATAAGAAATACGTGACGCGAGCAACCTGTATTGAATATTTGTAACACAGGTGTGGCACAGGGTTTGCTTTATTCAGCTATAGGCTTAGTCCATATTGGAGTGTGTCATGTCTGAAAATTCCCTTTGCCGTCCTGCTGGAATCTTTCTCCCAGAACAGCCGTGGTTTGTGCTGAATGCAGCACAACATTACTCGGTGATCGCCTCAGAAAACCCAGCAATTTCACATTTTTACAGCTTCGATGTGGCGCGAACGGCAGGGATGACGCTGGCGGTGCCTGACGGCTGTGTCGATATCCTTTTTGATTGCGATCCACTGAATCCCAAAGGCCTTGTGTGTGGTACTACGCTAGAAGCACGTGTTGCCGACATGTTGCACAATCATCATTATTTCGGCGTGCGTTTCGCGCCGGGAGTGATTCCTGATTTTCTTGATGTGATGGCCGAAGAGGTCGCCAACCATGAATTCAGCTTTCTTGAGGTGGTGCCAGATGCGCGATTGGCGTTTGAGAAAATTGTGCAAGAACGTGATTTTTCGCAGCAAATTTCATTATTTAATGCCTGTTTTACACCAAAACTGGTACGTAAGTCCTCATCCATAACCACTTCAATTGTTCGTGCAATGGTGCAGCAAAAGGGGAATATCCGTATCGATCAACTGGAAACATTGACCGGCTATACGTGCCGTACTATTCAGCGACAGTTCCGCCAGGACACAGGGTTATCACCGAAAGCATTTAGCCGTATTCTACGCTGCCAGTCCGCACTGAATAGCATTCACTCACAAGAAGATATTTCCTTTAGCAACCTGGCAGTTGACCTCGGTTTTAGCGACCAGTCGCACTTTCTGCGCGAATTTAAGAAATTCGTCAGTACCACACCGTGCGATTATCAACGGCACATTGCCGATGATGCGTTACTCCATCGCCTGCGTTACCACTAAGCACCGCAACGGTGCAACCCTGCACCGTTGCTCTATCCGATTTTGTCTATCCGTACACGGAGGCGCTGACGATAATCGCCCAACGCAAAAATACGTTGGGTTTATTTTTCCTCGTCTTTTTTGTGGTCGCAGCGGCATCACCTTTGACCCGCGCGGTGGGGGGCCTGCTGATAGCGATGATTTCCGGCAACGATTGCGGCATCCCGCTTCATCTCTATGTTCTACACGCTTCTGCTGCCAACATTTCTCAATTCATCTTTCGATCTGCATGTCGTAAATATTCAATACACGCTGACTGGCAATGGATTACTAATGATATCAACCTGTCATCCACCAGTGGAAGCCGCTATGCATAATGATGAAACTGCCACGTACTACACCGTGACAAAAAAGTACCATCTCAATTTCCCGCAGCTTGAAAACGATATTGATGTTGATGTTGTGATCATTGGCGGTGGCTTTTCGGGTATCCACACCGCTATGGAACTGGCTGAGCAGGGCGTAACCAGTGTCGCTGTACTGGAAGCGCGATATCTGGGGTTTGGCGGCAGTGGGCGCAATGGCGGACAGGTTATGGCAGGTATTGGCCACGATCTTGATGCGATTAAGAAGGACGTCGGAGAAGAGGGTATTAAGGCTGTTCTCGCACTCAGTGAACTGGGTCCGCAAATTATGCGCGAACGAATCCAGCGCTATCAAATTGATGCAGATTTTCACAGTGGTTATACCTACCTTGGTTTTAACCGTCGTCAATCGGCAACCTTACGTGAGTGGGAAAAACTGTTTAACTCTCTGGGGGGGCAAGATGAAATTCGCTATGTTGAGGGTGACGATTTAAAAAAACTGATTGGTTCGGATGCCTATCATTCAGGCCTATTGCACATGGGGGGTGGGCATGTTCACTCTCTTAACCTCCTGTTAGGAGAAGCAAAAGCGATCAGTGAAATCTATGGGGTCAAAATCTTTGAGCACAGCCCGGCGCTGGAGGTCGTTTACGGCAAGAAAATTCATGTGCGCACCGCCAAGGGAACCATAACGGCGAATAAACTGGTGTGGGCCTGCGACAGCTTTATGAATAAGCTGGAGCCAGAACTCAACAATTCGGTGATTAATACCTATGCTTTTCAGTTAATGACAGAGCCACTTTCTGACGAGCTGATTCATCGGATCAGCCCGATTCGTGGGGCCTATAGCGATATTCGTCCGATTATTGATTACTACCGTGTCACCAAGGAAAACCGTCTGCTATTTGGTTCAGCTACACCACTTCTGGAATATATCCCTAAAGACATGAAAGCATGGAACCGCAAGCTCATGCTCAATATTTTCCCTTATCTGGAAGACGTAAAAATCGATCTGGCCTGGGGTGGGCCAATGGCCAGTACTACCAATCTGTTTCCGCAGATTGGCACGCTGACAGATAAACCGAATGCGTTCTTTGTTCAGGGCTATTGTGGTTTTGGCGTAACCCCCAGTCAGATTATTTGTAAGATACTTGCCGAGGGTATTCTGGGCGGAAGTGAACGCTACACGTTGTTGAGTCGCATTCCACGTCGGACAATTCCTGGTAAGGATCATTTCCGCACCTTGCTTTGTACCTTAGGTAAGGTGGCCCATCAAACAGCAGGTTATTGGCAAGGCCGCCGCTAGGGGTATAGGCCGATAATTAACTGTTTTATTTAACCCAACAAAAAAGGTAGAAAGATGAGTCTGACAAAAATTAACAACGGAGTAACCCTGCAACAATTAGAATCATGGGGAAAATTTACGGCGATAGGCGCTGAAGATTTAGGGGGCGATGTTGAAGCTTTTGGTCAAATGACGCTCGGCACACCCATCGATCCGATCAGTGCTGGGTATTTTGGCACAACGCAAGGGGCATTTCGGTTGGTCTATCCGTTCACTGAGCAGGCTACGTTGTTAACCGGTGAGGTCATCATGGTCAATGATGACACGGGGGAATCGTTCCACTTTCATGCGGGCGACACCTGGTTAATTACACAGGGAACAACAACGACATGGACCGTCACCAGCGCCAGTTTTGTTAAACATTATTTCGCCATCGCAAGCGCGTAATTGTACCGCTAGATCAGTCGTAGAGCAGCTTTTCATCGCATAATAGGTTGTCACTGCCTCAACAGAGGTGAATCTCAAGTCAATGTGGGGATTCATCTCTGACTTGTCTGATGAACCAAGAACGCCATCATCCTATGCAACGAAAAAGACGCTCCCTCACAGTGTGTGGGAGCGCCTTGCCTGCCTTGTTTAGACCTAAAGCTGGTGCATTAACTCAGAGCATTAATAGAGGGTATCCGTTTCGCCCACGGCTTCACTCGCTCTAGCTCAGCCGCGAGTGACAGCAGCGTTTGCTCATCACCAAAACGGGCTGCAAAGTGTGAACCAAGAGGTAATCCTTCCGGCGTCCAGTAAAGCGGGACCGACATGGCGGGCTGGCCTGTGGCGTTAAATAATGCGGTAAAAGGACAATAACGATGAAACCCTTCAATAATATCGCGTAGGTTCAGAGTATCATCAAAGGCATCCAGTTGGCCGATAAGCGGAGGGGCCTGTGTCAGCGTTGGCGTTAGAATCAGATCGTATTCCGTCATGAAATGGGCGAAGCGACGTCCCAGCGCGTGTATGGCATTCACGGCCATAACATAGTCAGTTCCGGGTATCCGGCCGCGTTCCCGCAGCATCACACGAGTTCTCGGTTCCACGTCTTCAAGTGACACTGGCTGGCCACGTATATGGCCCAGCATGTCAACATAAGCCTGTGTATTCACGCCGATAATGGTAAACGCGTCACTGTAGAACTGCTCTGCATCAACGGGCAGCGAGACAACCTCCACATGGTGTCCCAATTGTTCACACAAGGCTGCGGTAGCGCGAACGCTCTTCAGTGCCTCTTTACTGGTGGTCCAGGGTGATAAATGTTCGATCATCGCGATGCGCAATGTTCCGGTCGGTTGCGACAGGCAATCAAGGAAGGGGGATTTCTGATATGGCGCAGCATAGGGAGCACCTAAATCAGAGCCTGCCGAAATATCTAGTAACGCCGCGCTGTCGCGTACCGATAGTGTAATGGCGTGCGATACGCCCATGCCTGCCCAGCCTTCACCGACTAATGGCCCGCTAGGCATACGTCCACGTGTTGGTTTCAAACCAAACACTCCACAGCAGGAAGAGGGGACACGAATTGAGCCACCGCCATCATTTCCATGTGCGAAAGGAACGACTCTGGCCGCAACGAGTGCAGCAGCTCCACCACTGGAGCCTCCGGCGCTATGCTCCAGATTCCATGGGTTGCGTGTTGCACCGAAGCGTGTTGATTCCGTCGTATAGGACGAACCAAATTCAGGTGATGTTGAGGTCCCGGCAATGACAATGCCTGCGTTACGGTAACGTGATACCAACTCATCATCTAACCCTGGATGTGCATCGCCCAAGGCTAGCGATCCGTTAGCCATTCGAGCCTCTTTCACTGCGGTAAACAAATCTTTAACTAGCGTTGGAACCCCTGCAAATGTACCCGTCATTAACTGGGGTTGTCTGGCGACGTCTCGTGCGCTTTCGAACAGCGTTTCAGCTACGGCATTAATTTGTGGGTTCACTTTTTCCAAACGCTTAATAACGCCTTCAAGTAGTTCACTTGGCGTCACATCTCCACATCTGACATACTGGGCAAGCCCTAAACCGTCTTCAGTATCCAGAATTTGTTGGATTGGTTTCACGGTAACACTCCTTAATCGATTATGATTTTTATTGTTATCGGTTGATCATCACGCGAGGGACGCGTGTTTTTAGGGCACTTACCAGCCACAGCACCGCACCACCAAAACTCGCAATAGATAAAATATGAATTGCCCCCATGAGTCCTTGTGTCAATCCTGCCAATACCGCCACAATCAATGGGCTAACAAACTGGCCGATATACAAACAGCCTGTAAACATACCCACGCCTTTCCCTCTGTGTTTTTCAGACAACGCGTTCATAACGGGAAGCATTGTGTTAGGAACCAGCATTCCGATACCTACACCATGAATAAACACAGCAACCAGAATCTGTTGATAACCCGTTGCGCGGACTAACAACCACAGCCCAATTCCTGTTAGCGTCAGTAGTAATACATTAATTCCCATAATGCCAAATTGCCGACGCAATGGTGGCCACAGCAACGATCCCACCAGTGAAGCCAGTAATCCTAATCCCGCAGAGAGGCCAATAAGGGTGCTGGATGTCACACCCGACTGCACCAATAGTGTAGGGGTCTGTACAGGAACAATGAATGCCAGCACCATGCCACCAAAGACCAGTAAGTAATTAGTCAGAAGCGTCGCCACATTTATCGGTTGGGAGTCTGATTGCGAAGGATGTTGAGGATGATGTTGAGATGCCGGTTCCCAAAGTATCTTCATCATAAACGGGACTAACAGCAGTGGTAGCAGATAAAGGTAGAAGGGCATTCTCCAGGAATGTTCACCCAGAACACCGCCGACGATGAAAAAGATCGCGCCGACAACACCAATCGAGACAACTTGTAAATTAACGAAACGGCTTCGCTCCTGGCCATGCCAATAATCGGCAATCAGGGTAGAGCAGCAGGTCATGATAGCGGCTTCGCAGACACCAAATACCAGCCGGCTGAACACAATGCTGCTTAGGCTATTAAGCAACGCAGGCAGCATGCCAGTCACCGCATACAGTAGAGTTGCAAGAATAAGCAGATTTTTGCGACCAAATCGATCGGCCAACCAGCCAACCATTGGAGAACAAACTGCCATGGCTAGAGCGGGCCCCGTGATGGTCAGTGGGATCAAAATATCCGCGCCAGGTGTCGTGGTGCCAAACTCAGTGGCTATTTTCGGCATCACCGCGGCAATCATGACCGATCCCATAATGGTTAGACTGCTACCAAGAATAAGAACCAACCCTTCTTTGCTAGCACTAGGGCGATGTAACGATGTGGTTATCGACATGGCTCATTCCTCAGAAACTTTGTGCAACACGTAAAGCGATGGTGTAACCCTGACTACGGTTACGACTGTCATCTTCTTTATAGGCGTGGATCCAGAAAGAAGGGCTGGTTGGGGAGAAGTAATTCACCGCAGGGCCGTAGGCAAATGTTCGAGACCGGTTGCCCACTGTCAGCGAGTTGCTCTTGTCATCGCTGAATTGGTTGTAGTAGTAGCCGCCAATACCGACTGTCCAGTTCCCAATGTGCTGACCGGCGGCATATTCGTAACGATATTCAGTGCCGTTGCGATAATTTGTTTCGTGGTTTTCTGTATTGAAATCAACTTGAAAACTCGATGAGATCTCAAAACCGCCGTTTGTGATATAGGTGGCATTGAGCATTGGGGAAAAAACCCAATGATTAAGGCCAGGGCTTACTAACCGGTTTTTATCGTAATCGCCAGTTGGTGCCTGAATTTGAAATTGAGTGTTGATAGCAAAATTTTGAGAAGGCATCCAGCCAAGGATAAGCGGTATGACCTGAAGGTCTGCCTGACGAAAGACATCACCGCTGAGTGGTAATGGACCAACCGGCGTTGGTGCGACCATGTCCATGTTCATTTTGAAAAATGGTTGAATAGCACCAAAACCGTAACGCCCTCCCAATAGCGTTTGATCCGTCATCTTGATCCAGACCAGGCTCATAGACAGGACTTGTAGGGAGAATGGGGTATTTTTTTTGTTGCCAGTGTTATCGAGATTGGCATGTGCGGTGTAATACGCCACGCGAGAGCCAAACGTTCCCCAGTCGGTTGTGGGCGGTAAAAATCCTGCACCAAAATCATAGGTTCCCGCGGCAGTAGAGGGCGTTCCATTTTCTGTTGCCATCGCTGGGGTTCCGGTTATTCCAAAAATAATCGGAAAATAGAGGGTAATTGCTGCGATACTTCTGCGATAATTCGGTTTCATGCTGCCATCTCCTGATTTTATTGTAAATCCAGAGTAGGCAATAGAAATGGCTTGCTGTTATCCGAAATTAGCAAAATTATTGCCGGATCTATTTAATGTTGCTGATGGATATTCTCCAAAAAGCTGACGATAATCATTCGCGAAGCGGCTGAGATGCCAGAACCCCCAGTGACAAGCGGTGTCTTGCACGGTTGTAGCGCCCTCTAATAGGTCATGGTGCACACCATTGAGACGTAATACGCGTAAATAGCTGATGGGATTAATACCTAGGGTTTCCTGAAAGCAGTACTGAAGTTTACGTCGACTCGCCCCCGCATATTTGCAGACATCCAGAATAGAAGGGGGGCTATCGCAATGCGCCATCATGTATTCACGAGCACGATCCACAATGCGTTTTTTGGCGCTATCTGTTAGGGTCATTGCACATTCAGGCTCAATCATTTCAGATAGATAAATAAGAATGGTATCTTTAATAGCCTGACGAACCGCCGTGAATGTCAGTAATGTAGGACTGCTGTTATTGCCTTCACTAACTTCAAGACTGTCGCTGAGCATACGCCAGCGCACGAGGTTATCGTGATTAACAAGCGGAAATAGGCGAGGTGTGCGTAGAGTTCGTTCATCAATTTCGTCAAAAATAGTAGGGAAATAGTCACCATCCACGCTGATCAGGAGTAGATCGATAGCTTCTGGCGCTCGTAGTTCTGGCAGAGCATTCGAGGGCGCAACAAGTAGACTTTCGCGATTAATATGATGACCTGCGCAATAAAAAGCGTCTGACGGCGTATATAATGGAAAGGTAAATAGCTGATTCTTAACAGCCTGGCCTTCTTTTAGGAGTGCCTGAGTCGTGCGTTCTCGAATCAACTGGATGCCATCTAACTCCAGAACGGTCAACCGACCATCGAATTTTCCCTGAGTAAACTGGTTATAGTGCACTGACCAACCAGGAATATTGACAACATGTTCAGCAATATTTCGGGATCGGCTATGCGATAGGGAAAATGAGAACAAGTCCGTATTAGCAATGTCAGTCATATTTTCAGCCATATTTATTGCCTTCTCATTAATTCGCGGTGATACGGCGTGGTGTTCATCACCTTACTGATGAGCAAGGAGTGTGCCATTTGCGAGCATGTCGATATTCAACAAATCTTTTTGCTAAAAACGGATAGTGCCAGAGTGATATCTGGCGTTCATTAGTACTCCAGCGGAAGGGCAGGTAGTGGTGTTTAACGGGAGAAGCGATAATGCCATCCAGATTTGCCGCCGGATTGTGCGCTATCAACTCCTGATGTACGGCATGACGCATGATGTTGCGCATATGCTGCCGGGAGCATGCCGCCACTTCCATCAGACCTTTTTCAGCCGGTAGGTGAAATTACGGGGTTTCAGCTCGGTTATCTG
This sequence comes from Pectobacterium zantedeschiae, assembly GCF_004137795.1. GTDB lineage: Bacteria > Pseudomonadota > Gammaproteobacteria > Enterobacterales > Enterobacteriaceae > Pectobacterium > Pectobacterium zantedeschiae. The sequence continues at coordinate 1,785,067 of NZ_NWTM01000001.1, read as the reverse complement.
CAAGTGTTCAATTATCGGGGATTATGGTTATTCTGCTCGTGAGGAAGTGGTTCGTTCAGCCGCTCTCTGTTGACGAGCATCAGCCAGAGACACACAGGATAGGCACCTAAGCCGAGGCGGGATTCTTTTTTATTGATGCGATATTTGAGATACCAGAGACGTGAACCGCCTGGATTAACTAAAAGGTACAGACCGTAAGAATCGGAAACCTTGAAGGGGTTTGCGGATGGTTTTACGTTGCGGATTTTTGAATCGTGAAGAGACATTTGGGGGTCACTCCGTCATCGAACCGGCTTGACCCCAAATCTGACCACCAAATTCTCCCGATGCGAGGGAGAAATCGAACATGTATTAGGAACGATGTTAAGGTAGAACGTATTGAATATATGAGATAAAAGCAAAAATCCCGCTTAAGTTTCCTTAAGCGGGATTTTCTAATTTGGCTCCTCTGACTGGACTCGAACCAGTGACATACGGATTAACAGTCCGCCGTTCTACCGACTGAACTACAGAGGAATCGTGTGAACGGGGCGCATGATATCCGGCACCCGCAGTGCTGTCAACGGCAAAATCAGCTTTCTTGTCTGACTGTTTAGGCTATGTACAATTTGCTGTTTTTTTATGAATTAATAAATGGATGGAGCGCGGTAGTCGATGCTGCTTTGCCAATTTTTTAGTCGGGTGAGTGGATCTTGTCGATAGAATTTTTGGAAGCAGCGATACAGGTCGGGGAAACGCTCTTCTAGAAGTTCAGGAGCACTAAAGAAATACTCCGACAGTACTGCAAAGCACTCAGCCGGATCCTGAACGGCATAGGGATCCATGCTGGCGGCATCTTCTCCCACCAGATCGATCTCTTCTTGTAAGGCATCCATTGCACCGTGTAGGTGTTGTTCCCAGACCGCAATATCGCGCAGTGGAATCAAGGGGACACCCGTAGCTTCACCGCTACTGCGAATATCCAGCTTGTGGGCGACTTCATGAATGATGAGGTTGAAACCGGAGAGATCGAAGGAATCCTGCACTTCCTGCCAGTTGAGGACAATCGGCCCTTGATCCCAGCTTTGCCCTGATTGCACTATTTTGCCCGTGTGAACGAGTCCGATGTCGTCCTGCCACTCATCTTCAATAATAAACGGGCCGGGATAAACCAGAACTTCGTGAAAGCCATCCAATGCATCCACACCCAACGAGAGTACCGGTAAGGAAAATAGCAGTGCGATACGCTGCTGCATGATGTCTGTTAACAACAGCCCCTGCAACGGAATCAGGCGCTTTTGCTTCAGAAACTGATCGGCAAGGGCGACCAACCGCTGATGCTCTTCATCGCTTAAGGGGGCGAGAAGCGGGATCGAAATTGCAGCTTGCCAATGTTCAAGCGTCTGCACCTGAGGTTGAGTGTTTTTCCACGGCCATTTAATCATTGTTGTTGCTCGTTAAGTCGTCACTTGAATTTAAAGGCGAGGGCGGGTGCTGTTAAAATGCCGTAAAAGTGGGCATCATGGCAACTGCTAAACGGAGAGATGCCGGAGCGGCTGAACGGACCAGTCTCGAAAACTGGAGTAGGGGCAACTCTACCGGGGGGGCAAATCCCCCTCTCTCCGCCACTATTCAAACACTTGCCACTCACTTAGTCTGTGACGCTTTCCACACTTGGCATTGGCTTAACGTGGACAGCGTAAATCCCCTTCTTCACAACGTAGCATGTACCCAATGGCACTTGTGCCGCGTGAAACACGTACTTTCATTTTCTCTGCGAAGATTAATCTCAATTATTTCAATGAATGCTGACAAATCGCGAGTGCTGAACTATTTTCATAAGTAATTATCACGTTACGGAGGTTGATATGGGATTTTGGCGCATTGTACTGACTATTCTTCTGCCACCGTTGGGCGTGTTATTGGGGAAAGGGATTGGTGGGGCATTTATTCTGAATATCATTCTGACGCTGTTAGGCTATTTTCCTGGTTTGGTGCATGCGTTTTGGGTGCAGACAAAAGACGACGGAATTTAATAGCTGGAAAAGCTGAATGGCGAGTATGACGAAATAACGGGGAGGTATGTTGCCTCCCCGTTATTTTTTGCGAGGGCGCAGGACGCAATTAATAATAACCAATCAGTTTCCACCACACTAAGCCGACGATAAAGATCAGGGCGACGTTAAATGTGACGATGCAGAAATTGATTTTATAGAAGCGGTGCCGTTCAAAATATCCTTGAGCAAAGTAGATAGGGCCGGGGCCTCCGCCGTACTCGGTATTTCCCCACATCAGGTTGCTAAAAATCCCAAAACAGATGGCGACCATCATGGGCGGCGCGCCTGCGGCTATGGCGGTGGCGGCGAAGGGGGCATAGAGCGCAGCAACGTGACCAGAGGCGGTGGCAAACAGATAATGCACATAGATATAGAGAATGCCGAGAATAACGAAGGTTTCCATCGCGCCGAAACCCTGGATGGAATTACCTAGCTTAACGGTCATCCACTTAATGAAACCAAGATCAGACAACCCAGCGGCGAGGCTGATAATTACGCTAAACCAGATGACCGTATCCCAAGCTGCGCGATCGCTGAGTACCTCTTTCCACTGGACGGCCTGAGTAACGAACAGATAGGCAACTAATGCCAGCCCGACGGATGTGGCGGAGAAACCGGTGATCAGGCTAGTCCCCCATCCGAGCAGCGCGAGCACAAAGCCAAACGCCACTTTTTTCTCTGCCGGCTTCATGTTCCCCAATTCAGCCAGCGAGCGGCGTCCCATCTCCTTGGCTTCTGGCGTTTTTTTCAATTCAGGGTTCAGAATTTTGTAAACCAGCAACGGCATTAGGCAGAAGCAGCACATTGCAGGCACGACAGCGGCAATGAACCAGCCGCCCCAGGTAATATCCACACCTAATGAGGTTTTTGCCAGACTGCCAACGAGCGGGTTGGCGGCCATGCCAGTGAGGAAAATCGCGCCGGTGATCGGAGTAAACTGAAAGCAGACCATGATCAGAAAGTCCCCGATCTTTTTACCGCTAACGCCGGGTGTTGATCCTAAGACTTCATTAATCGAACGCGCGATGGGAAAGATAATTCCCCCTGAACGCGCGGTGACGGATGGCATAGCGGGTGCCATGATCAGGTCGGAAACGCCCAGTGAATAAGCGATCCCCAGGCTACTTCCGCCGAATAGCGACAGCATTTTGTAGGCGATACGTTTCCCCAGCCCGGATGTTACAAAGCCCAGAGAGAGGATATAGGCGCAAAAGATGAGCCAGACGGTGCCGCTGGAAAAACCGGCTAGCGCTTTCGCTTCTGTTAATGTTCCTGTGAAAATAGTGATGCAAAGGACAAGCAGCATAATTGCGCCCGATGGTAGAGGCTGCGTCAATATTGCTGCGATAGTGGCGGAAAAAATAGCGAACATATGCCATGCCTGTGGCGTAAGGCCATCGGGAACCGGAGAAAACCAGATAATCAGGCCCAGCAGGAGAGGAATAATAACCGCGACTATTTTTTTCTTGGTGGAGGATTCGGATGACATAGCGTCTCCTTAATCGTGCAAGCAATGGTTATCCGGCATCATTCCCGGCAACAGAGAGCCTGCCCAGACGCGTTATTATCTTGCGTCTGGGAAATATCGATCTCAGTCTGTGAATTAGAGTGATACCGGATAATTACCGGTGATAACTATTTTCTTTCCGTTTTATTTAATACCTGGTCAACCATTTCAGGGGCGCTCCCCAAATAATTGACGGGGTTGGTCAGGCTTTCGATTAATTTGGGATCGAGTCGGCTTGATACGCCAGGCATAGCATTGAGAGCATCGGCCAGCGTGCCGCCTTTCTCATTCACGATACGGCACGCATCGTAGACGATGTCATGCGCTTCCTGACGGCCAATGTACGGTGCCAGCCCCATCATAACGGATTCGGCCACAATCAGGCCGTTGGTCATATTGAGGTTTTTCAGCATCATCTTCTCATCAACAATGAGGCCGTTTAGCATAAACTTGGCCTGATGAAGTGCGCCTGCGGAGAGAATGAAACTTTCCGGGATGGCGATCCACTCTGCATGCCAGGGGCCAGTGGCGCGTTCCAGATCTTGCACCATCGCATCCAGCATTAACCCGGCCTGTTGGCGAACACCTTTGGAACAAGCCAGCATCAGCTCGCTAGAAATTGGGTTACGCTTTTGCGGCATGGTGCTGCTGGCTCCGCGGCCTTTGACAAACGGTTCATACAGTTCGCCGAACTCGTTGGAGGCCATTAGCATGACGTCATAGCCAATTTTCCCTAACGAACCGGTGATTACTGCCAGCAGGTTGACGGCTTCGGCAAATCCATCACGAGCCACATGCCACGTTGAGGTAGGTACGCCCAGACCAAGCTCTGCCATCAGCGCTTTTTGTACCGCGAGCCCCTTGTCACCCAATGAAGCCAATGTCCCTGCCGCACCGGCGAACTCGCCCACCAGCACGCGAGGGCGTAGCTGTGCCAGACGCTCGGCATGGCGATCGAACATATCCAGCCAGATAGCCGCTTTGTAGCCAAACGTAATTGGTAGTGCTTGTTGTAAATGAGTACGCCCAGCCATTGGGGTATTACGGTAACGCACGGCCAGTCCGGCCAAAATAGAGCGTAGTGCGTCGATATCGGCTTCAATTAACGCGAATGCATCACGGATTTGCAACACCACGGCGGTATCCATAATGTCCTGTGTCGTTGCGCCCCAGTGGACATAACCGCCAGATTGACCAGCCTGTTTGGAAATCTGGTGCACCAGCGGCAGAATAGGGTAGCCCACAATTTCTGTTTCGTGGCGCAGTAGCTCAAAATCGAGCGTGTCGGCGTTACAGCTGGCAGTGATTTCTGCAGCAGCCTCTTCTGGAATCACGCCACAACGCGCTTGCGCATTGGCCAGTGCGATCTCTACTTCCACATATTTACGGATGAGTTCCCGGTCATCGAAGATCGCCCGCATTTCTGGGGTACCAAATGAATCACGGAATAGAACTGAATCAAGCACATTCGAAGCCATAACGCCTCCTGAAGCGGATATATTGATGATAAGATGCAGACCATATCCGCGATAAGATGAAGCGAGCTTACCTTGATGAACGGCATGGTCAGGAAAAGTTAAATATACGGACATGATTAAATGTCCGTACATGTTGTGGTTATAACAACATGTACGGACAAGTTAGGGAAGCAGTGAAATGTTATTTTGTGATGCAGGGCATCAATATTGATTAAGAGCGTGAGCCGATGAAAGAACCTTTGTATAAGCGCATTGCCCGTGAACTCAGCCAGAATATAACGCTAGGCAAGTACCCGGCTGGCTCGTTGATCCCCTCCGAGTTGGAACTTTGCGAGCAGTATCAGGTTAGCCGCCACACTGTCAGGGAGGCGCTGCGCGATCTAACAGAAGCGGGTTTGCTATCCCGTCGCAAGGGGGTAGGTTCCGTTGTTGTCGATAATGATGAAAAGCGGGAGCGCAATCATCCTCTGGCCAGTCTTGAGGATCTGTTCGTACTCGCTAAAACCAACCTGCGCGTAGTGAAGAAGATTGATGAAGTCGTAGCGGATGTTGAGCTGGCACAGATTATCGGCGGCAAGCCGGGCGATCGCTGGCTGCATATTTCCAGTATTCGTGAAGACAGCCAGAAAAAGGACTCCCCGATATGCTGGACGGATAGCTACGTGAGCCCGGATTATGCCAAGGTCAAAAGTCTGGTGCGCAGCGATCCGTTCGCTTTGATTAGCGATTTGATTGAAAAGCATTACGGTGTGCAGGGGGAAGAAGTGCGCCAGACGATTTCTGCCGTTGGCGTTCCGGCCAAAATAGCGAAAACGCTGGGCGTTGACGTAGGTTACCCGGCATTGAAAATCGTACGGCATTATCTTGACCGCTCGGGAAATGTCTTTGAAACCACGGTATCGATCCATCCGGCAGACCGATATACCTGCTCCATTACGCTGAAACGTCAAACGGGAAACCGAACGTAATCCACATAATACCTCATTGAAGCCTGCTCGCTTCCTGTCTACATGTGCCTGCATGCGTAATGCAGGCACAACGCTTGTTGCTATTGCGCGCGGACTACCTGATTACGTCCTTGCTGCTTGGCCTGATAAAGCGCGATATCGGCGCGGTTAATCAGCATACTGAGTGTTTCTCCTGCCCGATATTCAGCGACACCGCAGCTGACCGTCACCTGAATGATCCCTTCACGGTAGGGAAGGTGTGCTATTTCAACGCTCTGGCGTAGCGCTTCGGCGCGCTGTTGTGCGGCGTTGATATCGCAATCGTCGAGTAGAATGACGAACTCTTCACCTCCCCAACGACAGGATTGATCGCTGGAGCGAGTGTTGGTCGACAGGATGGCAGAGACTTCTTGTAAAACCAGATCCCCAACGTTGTGACCATACTTGTCATTGATTTTCTTGAAATGGTCAATATCAATGAGAAGAATGGAGAGCGACTTATGTTGTAAGGCATTCTTCGTACCGAGACGGCGAAATAAGTAATCAAATGCCTGTCGGTTCATGAGGCCTGTTAATTTATCGGTTGTGGCCATTTGTTCCAGACGGCGTTGATACCCGCCAATGGTCAACCACAGCAGAAATAAGAAGAGAATACTGACGAACGTGCTGATACCAAGGTTTTTTAGCAGTGTGGCGAATAACCGCTTTTCACTAGGGTGGCTGTTTTGTTCTATCATCAAATACCAACCGAATTCAGGAATGAGCCGAGTATTAAGGAAAACATGCTCCCCGTTTGATTGGTATTCATAAGCGCCGCCGGGAACGGTCAGGATCGTAGTGGCAATATTGCCCAATCCCTGCTGTTGCTGAATCTTGAGAGGGCGGTTATATGTTTCTCCATGTAAAGTGATATTACCTTCCTTATCAATGAAGTAGATCGTTCTATTATAGCGCTGCTCATATTTCTCAATAAGGTGTTTAACTCGTTCAACTGGAATACCTACGCCAGTGATGCCGATGAAGTTGCCTTCATAGTCCACAACTTTGTGATTGATAAAAATATCAAGGCGAGTGTGATTCTCTGGATCGAACGAGATGTCGATGGCATAAGGCATCTCGTCTGATAGCGTTCGGTGTTGGAAATACCACCGATCGTCTGGCGAATCTTCTGAGACGGTTTTTAAGATGCGCTGTGGATCGTAGTAGCGCTTGGTTTTATCCGAAATGAAGAAAGAAAATACGGTATCGAAGCGACGATCGATTTCTCGCAGATAGCGAAACATGGCTTGCGGATCGTTTTCGTCCTTCAACACCCAGTCGCGTAAAAAGGTATCGTGTGCCATCAGCGACGAAATAAAGATAGGTTTTAGCAGGTCTTGCTGGATTTCAGAATAGACATTATCACTGGTCAGAGGCAGCGTATTTTCTTCGATTTCTTCCTCCAGCGACTCTTTAGCTACTTCATAACTGGTCCAGCTAATCACAAGGAATGCGGCGAGTAACATAGCGCCGAGTATGATGATTGCGCGTGTTTTGTCCAGCCAGCGTGAGTTACTGATGAATCCAGTCTGCAAAATAATCTCTCCAGAGAATCATTGATGAGATAGGTGAATAAGCCTCTGTTTTCACCTAAAAATTGTGGTGCAACATTTTACTAGACTGACGGTGAAGCATCATTGGGTAAATGAATCGCTGACTCGTAGGATTCAGTATAGTGGTTACATTGTGGAAGTATTAGAGCAGATTGCCGGAACGTAATGTTTTGTATTGTATTGTGGGCTTGTTAAAGCGCTCTTGTCGGGTTGATTATCCCTATGGTTAGATTCGTTCAGACAATAATGTTGGGTGGATGACCATGAGCCATTATTCAGCAGCGAAGGAATCAGGCCCAACAGCGCTTTTATTGATTAATAAGCATGCGCGGAATGGTGATTCCTCTGCTCGCGATGTGAAACAGTTATTACAGCAAAGCCAGATTACCTTCATTGAACCAGATGAAAAAGAGGCGGGCTCATACAGCGATATTATACGTGCTTATGCGGGGCGGGTTGATTTCGTTATTGTCGGCGGTGGCGATGGTACCTTAAATTCTGCGGCCCCCGGCCTGGTCGATACCGGACTACCGTTGGGCGTGCTGCCATTAGGAACGGCAAATGACTTTGCGCGTACGGTGGGCATTCCGCGGGAGATTCAGCAGGCCATTCAGATTATTGCCAACGGTCAGCGGCGTGCAGTTGATTTGGGGGACGTTAACGGTCATCTCTTCTTTAATGTCTCCAGCATTGGTTTTTCTGCGGCACTGGCGCGCGGACTGTCGGCCAAGTCCAAAAAGCGCTGGGGCACGCTGGGTTATGCACTGGCGGCCTTTAAGCTGCTGAAACAAAGTCGTCCTTTCCGCGTTGAGATCGAGCATGATGGCATCAACGAGCGGGTTAGAACCGTGCAAGTGTCGGTGGGAAACGGGCGTTTCTACGGCGGTGGCATGGCAGTAGCACATAGTGCTGCGCCTGATGATGGTCGGCTGGATGTGTATAGTCTGGAGGTTTCCCACTGGTGGGAAATGGTGGCGCTCATCCCTTTTATCCGACGAGGAACACATGGCCGCTGGCGCAACGTTCGCGCTTTTTCCGCCCAACAGCTGACGTTGAGTACCTCTAGGCCGCACGATATTAATGCGGATGGCGAGCTGATTGGCAAAACGCCTGCGGTATTCGGGATCAGGGAAAAAGCGATTCAGGTTTTTGCCCCCCCGGTGTCCGGTGGTAATGGATAGACTACCAACAAACAGGGACACCATGCGGCGTCCTGCTTGTTGATAAAGGATGATTCTGCGGATTATTTAAATACGCGGAAACGTTCTTCAAAGGCAATATAGGTTTTCTCACCAGCGGGTTGCTCAACGGAACCGAATGGCATTTGAGCACGCAGTTTCCAACTGGCAGGCAGATTCCACTCTGCTTTGACATCATTGTCGATCAGCGGATTGTAGTGCTGGAGTGAGGCACCGATTTTTTCCTGCGCCAGCGTCGACCACACGGCGAATTGCGCGATACCGGTTGAGTGTTCTGACCACACCGGGAAGTTATCGGCATAAAGCGCGAACTTTTCCTGTAGCGCTTCAATTACGCTAGTGTCTTCAAAAAACAGGACAGTTCCCGCACCGGCGGCAAAGGAGGCCAGTTTGTCTTCTGTCGGGGCAAAGGCGTCCGCAGGTACAATTTTCTTCAGTTGCTGTTTAACGATATCCCACAGCTTGTGATGCTGTTCGCCGAACAGAATGACAACGCGAGAGCTTTGCGAATTAAAAGAGGAGGGGCTTTCATTAACGGCTTCGGTAATGAGCGCGGTAACCTGATCTTCTGATATCGGTAGTTTATTGCCGATGGCATAGATTGAACGACGGGCCTTGATTGACTGCAAAAAAGCATTACTCATGGTGTGTTCCTCAGTTTACGTGATGACTTACCTTAATACTGTGTCACTGATTTTTGCCATATTCAATGACTTATCGTGTCGGATACCTATCTTCCCACTTTCTACTTTACTCGCCGCAGACGTCGCAGCGGGGATTTTTCGGCAGCGTGATTTCGCGGAATTGCAGCGTCATTGCATCGAACATCAGCAACCGACCCGTAGCCAGCTTGCCATAGCCCGTTAGCAGCTTAATGGCTTCCATTGCCTGTAAGCTCCCGATTGTGCCCACCAGCGGCGACATCACGCCTGCCTCTACGCAGGTCAGCGCATTGGCTCCGAACAGGCGGCTGAGGCAATGGTAGCAAGGCTCATCGGGCTGATAGGTAAAGACGCTGATTTGGCCTTCCATCCGAATCGCTGCACCGGAGATCAGCGGTTTTTTAAGCCGAAAGCCAATCCGGTTCAGGCGGTTACGAATGGTGACATTGTCGGTACAGTCCAACACGGCATCGTGCTTGCTGACCAACTCGCTCAATATGTCGTCATCGAGATCGCCATCAATGGTATCGAGAGAAAGATGCGGGTTCATGTCGACCAGCGTCAGACGCGCCGATTCGACTTTTGCCATCCCGATGCGGTCATCGCGGTGCAGAACCTGACGTTGCAGGTTGGACAGAGAGACAGTATCAAAATCCAGCAGCGTCAAGTGACCGATGCCCGCCGCAGCGAGATACTGCGCGGCGGCACAGCCAAGACCGCCCAGACCGACAACCAACAGGCGTGATGCCTTGAGTTTTTCCTGTCCGTCAAAATCAAAGCCGCGCAGTACAATTTGTCGATTGTAGCGCAGCATTTCTTCATCGCTCAGTTCCGGCAACATCTCAGTGTCCCAGCAGGGCGTTGAAGGGTTCAATTTCTACCCATTCACCGGCGGCGACGTGGCCACGATCCTGCTCAAGCACGATGAAACAGTTACCAAGGCTGAAAGAGCTGAAAACGTGCGAACCCTGATGCCCTGTGGTTCTCACTTCCAGTTCACCCTGCGCGTTGCGGCTAAAAATACCGCGTTGGAAATCGGTGCGACCCGGCGTCTTTTTCAGTGCGCTGGTGGTTTTTACGCGTACTCGCGGCGGCTGGTGCCATTGTGTATAGCCAGACAGGCGAGCCAGCAGTGGCTGAACCAGTTGGTAGAATGTCAGCGCGGCGGAAACCGGATTTCCCGGCAGGCCGCAGAACCAGGCGTGTTGTAATTTGCCGAAGGCGAAGGGTTTGCCGGGTTTGATCGCCAGCTTCCAGAAATGGATATCGCCCAGCTCATCCAACATCTGTTTGGTGTAATCGGCTTCGCCAACGGAAACGCCGCCGCTGCTGATCACCAAATCGGCAAGCTGGTCTGCCTCATGGAACGCAGCGCGCAGGGCTGCCGGATCGTCGCGGATAATCCCCAGATCGAGCACATCGCAGCCCAACTGTTCCAGCATCAAACGCACGGCGAAACGGTTGGTGTCATAAATCTGACCGTCTTCCAGCGGCTCGCCAACGGGTTGCAGTTCATCACCGGTTGAAAACACCGCGACTTTCAGGCGGCGTATCACGTCAATCTGCGCAATACCCAGCGAAGCCAGCAACGGTAATTCGGCTACACCCAGCTTGCAACCGGCGGGCAGCACGCTGGCGCCAGCCTGAATATCTTCTCCCGCGAGGCGAATATTCTGGCCGGGTTTTACCTCATGGGGAAAACGGATGCCGTCCTCGCTGACTTCAGCTTGTTCCTGCATGATCACGGCGTCGGTTCCTGCGGGAATAGGCGCACCGGTCATGATGCGAATGCAGCTTCCGGCAGGCCATTCGCCGGTGAAGGGCGCGCCAGCGAAGGCTTTACCAACCAATGGCAAGGTGGTGGCAGCGGATAAATCGGCGCAGCGTACGGCGTAGCCATCCATCGCGGAATTGGCAAAAGGGGGAACGTTAATCGGAGAGGTGATGGCATCAGCGGTGATCCGTCCTGCTGCGTCGAACAGGGATACGCGCTCTGTTTCGGTAAGGGAAGGAACCTGAGAAAACATATTTTCCAGAGCTTGTTCCAGAGTCAGTAAACCTGAATTAACGCTTTCCATCTTCACTCCACCGTTTTTCATCAATACAAAATACAACGTGTTTCATTAACACAGCTTGTTTTATCAATACGACTGATTACTTCTATAAGAATCGTGTTCCGCAGATGTGACGCTCACGGGCGAAAACCGGTTTCCTATGCCAGTATTAATTATGTCAGAGTTCGTAACGTGGGTGAATGTACGCAGGTCAATGAATAGGGCTTTTATACCCGTCATACTTCAAGTTGCATGTGCGTTGGCTGCGTTCAAATACTCGGCCCGTCGTGGGCCTCGCCCTGAAGGGCCGCTGCAAGCAGCGTTCAAATCTGCTCCCGGCAGATTTGTCACCCGAATCACTTACCGGAGTAAGCTCATCGGGATGCCTTCTCTTGCCGCGTTATTCGGCCTTATGGCCTCACCCCTTCGGGGTCAGCGCAAGCACTGTTCAAAAACGCCTTGCCGTTTTTGTCCTGAAACTCGAATTATTTAGGGTATAGCGCATGACTCGTCAGGCATCAAACGGCAAGGATGGGGTGCGAAAGCGTCACTTTTTTCCCACAAATCGAACTACTTCGGGCAAATGTGAGTGTATCTGCATGGGATATCACACCTTATGATGCGGCTATCTGACAGTTAACTTAATGTTATAAAAAGAATTTTCCACTGTGCTGATTTCAGTTTCCGCTTTACATCATACCTTGCGCTAAATATAGTCGAAAATCGCGGATAATTTGTCCCGATCGCGCTGCGCTGATTCCAGCCGCATTTATATGGAGATTCGCCGTTCATGTTGCCCACACAGGATTATTATGCCTCGCTGTCTTCCCCTGTACCGGGGCTGATTTTGCCTGAAAAACGGGTGGTAGAGGTGCGCAACCTGAGTGTCTATTTCGAGCAGCAGGGACTGCGGACGGACGCGGTACGTAATTTAACGTTCTCTGTCGATCGAGGCGAAACACTGGCTATCGTCGGAGAGTCGGGATCGGGAAAATCAGTCACGTCATTGGCGCTGATGCGTCTGGTAGAACATGCCGGCGGCGTGATTCATCAAGGAGACATGCTATTCCGTCGCCGTGATGGGCAGGTACTGGATCTTCGAGGTGCCCGTCAGCGGGTGATGCGCACGTTGCGTGGTGCGGATCTGGCAATGATTTTCCAGGAACCGATGACGTCTCTGAATCCGGTTTTTCCCGTCGGCGAACAGATAGCCGAGTCGATTCGTTTACATCAGAGGATGGACAGACGCGCTGCGCGTTTGGAAACTTTGCGTATGCTGGATCTGGTCAGAATACCGGAAGCGCGCAACGTGCTGGACCGTTATCCCCATCAGCTCTCTGGCGGAATGCGCCAGCGAGTCATGATTGCAATGGCACTTTCCTGCAAGCCGTCGCTGCTGATTGCCGATGAACCGACAACCGCGCTGGATGTCACCATTCAGGCGCAAATTCTGCAACTTATCCGTGTGTTACAGCGTGAAATGGACATGGCCGTGATTTTCATCACCCATGATATGGGGGTGGTGGCGGAAGTCGCCGAGCGTGTATTGGTGATGCACCGTGGAGAAAGTATCGAAGCGGCAAGCGTGGGGCAGATCTTTACTGCGCCGCAGCACCCGTATACCCAAGGGCTTTTGGCGGCGGTACCGGCGTTAGGGTCGATGCGCGGACAACCGTTCCCGGCAAAATTTCCACTGCTGGATAAAAACACGGCACGCATTGCGGACAACGTGCCGCAGGACACCGTTCCTGTGGATATCGCGCCGATCTTGCAAGTCAGCAATCTGGTGACGCGCTTTCCGATTCGCAGCGGGTTACTGAACCGCGTAACCCGACAGGTGCACGCGGTAGAAAAAGTCAGCTTCGATCTCTGGCCGGGCGAAACACTCTCGCTGGTGGGGGAATCAGGGTGTGGTAAGTCAACCACGGGTCGCGCGTTGCTCCAACTGGTTGAAAGTCAGAAGGGTGAGATTACCTTTAATGGCCAGCGTATCCATCAGTTGAAAGGGGCGGCGTTACAGCATCTGCGACGTGATATTCAGCTAATTTTCCAGGATCCTTACGCTTCATTAGATCCCCGCTTGACGGTTGGGTTTTCGATTATGGAACCGCTGTTGGTACACAAGATCTGTCGCCGACAGGACGCGGAAAAACGCGTGGAATGGCTGTTGTCACGCGTAGGGTTGGCACCCGAACACGCTCGACGCTATCCGCATGAGTTTTCCGGCGGACAGCGCCAGCGCATTTGCATTGCTAGAGCGCTGGCGCTGAACCCCAAGGTTGTCATTGCGGATGAAGCGGTATCTGCGCTGGACGTGTCGATTCAGGCGCAAATCATCAATCTGATGCTGGAGCTACAACGTGAGTTCGGCATTGCCTTTTTGTTTATTTCACATGATATGGCGGTAGTCGAACGCATCAGTCATCGCGTGGCGGTGATGTACATGGGGCAGATTGTCGAGATCGGCCCGCGTCAAGACGTATTCGAACGACCTCGGCACCCCTACACCCGTAAGCTCATGTCGGCCGTACCGATAGCTGACCCCTCATGCCGCCAACGTGAGCAGGTATTGTTGGTTGATGAAATACCCAGCCCGATTCGGGCGATTGGCGATGAGCCGACAACGGCACCTCTGGTTCAGGTTGGCGAGCGCCACTTTGTGGCGTACCACCCGATTGCAGGTGCTTATTGACAGGGATTCATAAGGAGAACATAGCATGAACGTAATGACGATACAGCGGCGCTGGTTAGTGGCCGCAGGGGTAACCGCTGCAATGGTGGCTTCACCCGTCTGGGCAGCCAAAGATGCGGTTATCGCCGTGGGTTCCACGTTTACCAGCCTGGATCCCTATGATGCCAACGACTCGCTATCGCAGACGGTGGCGAAATCATTCTATCAGGGGCTATTTGGCTTCGATAAGGACATGAAGTTGATTAATGTGCTGGCGGATAGCTATGACGTCAGCCCAGATGGTCTGACGTACACCGTCAAATTACATCCCGGCGTTAAATTTCACGATGGATCGGCGTTTAACGCCGCTGCCGTCAAAGTGAATCTGGATCGCGCCAGCAATCCAGACAATCGTCTGAAGCGGTATAACCTGTTTAAAATGATCGACAAAACCGAAACGGTGGACGATCTTACGGTGAAAATTACGCTGAAGACGCCGTTCTCGGCGTTTGTTAACAATCTGGCGCACCCGGCAGCGGTGATGATCTCGCCAGCGGCATTAAGGCAGTACGGTAAAGAGATTGGTTTCCATCCGGTAGGCACCGGCCCGTATCGCTTTGTGGCCTGGAATCAAACCGATTTTGTCAAAGTTGAGAAATTCAGCGGTTACTGGAAGGCGGGGTTGCCTAAGCTGGACAGCATTACCTGGCGTCCGGTGGTGGATAACAATACGCGTGCAGCATTGTTGCAAACGGGGGAGGCGCAGTTTGCTTATCCGATACCGTTTGAGCAGGCCAAGGTGCTAGAGAAGAATGACAAACTGGCGCTGGTGGCGTCGCCCTCGATTCTGCATCGTTACATCAGCATGAATGTCACGCAGAAACCGTTTGATAATCCGAAAGTTCGGCAGGCGTTGAACTACGCGATTAATAAAGACGCGCTGATTAAAGTGGCGTTCTCCGGCTATGCGACGCCAGCCGAAGGGCCACTGCCGAGCAGCATCGATTATTCGGTAAAATATCATCCATGGCCTTACGATCCGGCCAAAGCGCGCGAACTGCTGAAAGAAGCGGGCTACCCGGATGGCTTTACCACTACGCTCTGGTCGTCACATAACCACAGCACGGCGCAAAAAGTCTTGCAGTTCACGCAGCAACAGCTGGCACAGGTTGGCGTTAAAGTACAGGTGACTGCGATGGATGCGGGGCAACGCGCTGCTGAAGTGGAAGGTAAGGGGGTTAAAGAAACCGGCGTCCGCCTGTTCTACACCGGATGGTCGGCATCGACGGGCGAGGCGGATTGGGCGCTATCGCCGCTGTTCGCTACAGCCTCTTGGCCACCAGCACAGTTCAACACGGCGTTTTACAGCAACCCGCAGGTTGATGCGGATCTGGCTAATGCGTTGAAAACGACGGATCGAGCGGAAAAGCAGAAACTGTACAGGGATGCTCAGGATAAAATCTGGGCTGATGCACCGTGGATTTTCCTTGCAACAGAGCGTTTGGTGTCGGCTAACAGCAAGAAACTGACTGGGTTTTACGTCATGCCAGATACGTTGTTTAGTTTTGAGGATGCCGATCTGACGGAATAACTCACCGCAAAAGAATGACCAGGGAGTCGGGTGGCCGTTAGGCTACCCGCTGTGGTCAACACTCGTCTACTTTAGGAGAGCCTGACACATGTATGTGGAAAACCGTTCATGCTGAATTATTTTATTAAACGGTTACTGGGGCTGATCCCCACGCTCCTGATTGTTATGGTGCTGGTGTTTCTGTTTGTTCATCTGCTGCCCGGCGATCCGGCGCGTTTAGCCGCTGGACGTGAGGCGGATGCTGCTGTGATCGAAATGGTACGGCAGGATTTGGGTTTGGATAAGCCGCTACCGCACCAGTTCTGGCATTTCTTGACCAATATTCTGCAAGGGGATTTGGGAACGTCGATGGTGTCGAAGCGACCCGTCACGGAAGAGATCGCGATGCGCTTTATGCCAACGTTTTGGCTGACGGTTTGCAGCATGGCGTGGGCGGTGATTTTTGGCATGGCGATCGGCATTGTCTCTGCGGTGTGGCGTAACGGCTGGCCGGACAGGATCGGGATGACGCTGGCGGTATCCGGTCTCTCTTTTCCTGCGTTTGCGCTCGGCATGCTGCTAATGCAGATTTTTTCCGTCGAGTTAGGCTGGTTACCAACGGTGGGGGCGGATACCTGGCTGCACTACATCTTGCCTTCACTGACGTTGGGGGCGGCCGTAGCGGCGGTGATGGCACGTTTCACTCGTGCGTCGTTTGTTGATGTCTTGCAGGAAGATTATATGCGTACGGCACGAGCAAAAGGCGTGCGCGAATCGCTGGTTGTGGTGAAACACGGGCTGCGCAATGCGCTAATTCCCGTGGTCACCATGATGGGGCTGCAATTTGGCTTTTTGCTCGGTGGATCCATCGTCGTGGAGAAGGTTTTCAACTGGCCGGGGCTCGGGCGGTTACTAGTTGATGCAGTGGAAATGCGCGATTATCCGGTGATTCAGGCAGAAGTATTACTGTTTTCGCTGGAGTTTATTCTGATTAATTTGCTGGTCGACATGCTGTATGCCGCGATTAATCCTGCCATTCGTTATAAATAAGGAAAGGGAATGAGACACTGGCGACGTAACGCTATGCTGACGACGCTCCCTGTTATTAGGGATAAATCCGTTCGCACGCCGTGGCGTGAATTCTGGCGGCGCTTTCTTCGGCAGCGCGTCGCGGTAGCGGCTGGCCTGTTTGTGCTCCTGCTGGTTGCCATCGCTTTTTTGGCACCGTATCTGATGCCCTACGATGCCGAGAACTATTTTGATTATGAACGACTTAATGAAGGCCCCTCTTCGGCACACTGGCTGGGAGTGGATTCATTGGGGCGTGATATTCTCAGCCGGATCCTGATGGGGACGCGTATTTCACTGGTGGCGGGCATTTTCTCGGTACTGGTAGGGATGATTATCGGCACGACCTTGGGTCTGCTGGCGGGCTACTACGAAGGGTGGGCTGACCGCATCATTATGCGCATATGTGATGTGCTGTTTGCCTTTCCCGGCATTTTGCTGGCGATTGCCGTTGTGGCGATTATGGGCAGCGGCATGGCAAATGTGGTTGTCGCTGTCGCGATTTTTAGCATCCCGGCTTTCGCTCGTCTGGTGCGGGGAAATACGTTGGTGCTAAAGCAGCTTACCTATATTGAATCTGCTCGCAGCATTGGTGCCAGCGACTGGACGATTCTCTTTCGGCATATTCTGCCTGGCTCGGTATCTTCCATCGTGGTGTTTTTCTCGATGCGGATTGGAATGTCGATCATCACCGCAGCCAGCCTGTCATTTTTAGGGCTGGGTGCACAGCCGCCGATGCCGGAGTGGGGGGCGATGCTCAACGAAGCGCGATCGGATATGGTGATTGCCCCGCACGTCGCGATCTTCCCCAGTTTGGCGATCTTTCTGACGGTACTGGCGTTTAATTTATTAGGCGACGGTCTGCGCGATGCGCTCGACCCGAAAGTGAAAAGCTAAATAAAAAAGCGCGACAACGAGTGTCGCGCTTTTCAGCAGTAAAACCGTCAGTGCTTAGAACGAGGTACGTTTGTAGCTACGGTACTGTGGTTGCCAGAAGTTATGGTCAATCGCTTTTTGCAATGCATCGGCAGAGGTTACGACGGCCACACCTTGCAACTGCGCGGCTTTACCCACTTCCAGTGCGATACGCTTGGACACCTGCTGGATATCGGACAGATCCGGCAGCAGAGCGCCTTCGCCGTTATTCGCCAGCGGCGAGCAGTCAGCCAGAGCACGGCTGGCAGCCATCAACATACCATCAGTGATACGCTTGGCACCCGACGCCAATACACCTAGCCCGATACCTGGGAAAATGTAGGAGTTGTTGCACTGCGCAATAGGGAAGACTTTATCCTGATAGTTAACCGGAGAGAACGGGCTACCGGTCGCGACCAACGCTGAGCCTTCTGTCCAGCGAATGATATCTTCTGGACGGGCTTCCACGCGAGATGTCGGGTTAGATAATGGCATCACGATCGGGCGAGCACAGTGTTTGTACATTTCACGGATGATTTCTTCCGTGAACAGACCTGGCTGGCCGGATACACCGATCAGAATGGTTGGCTTGGCATTGCGTACCACTTCCAGCAGTGAAATTGCATCGCTGTTACAATCCCAATCAGCCAGCAGCTCGCTTTTCTGCACCAGCTTGCTCTGGAAATCGAGCAGATTTGGCAGTTTGTCTGTTAGCAGACCGAAACGGTCAACCATGAAGACGCGTGCACGCGCTTCTTCTTCACTCAGCCCTTCTGACTTCATCTGCGCGATGATTTGCTCAGCAATCCCACAGCCTGCGGAGCCTGCACCCAGGAAGGTAACGGTCTGATCGCGTAGCTGCGTACCTGCTGCACGGCTAGCGGCAATCAGGCTGCCGATAGCGACAGCGGCGGTACCCTGAATGTCATCGTTAAAGCTACAGATTTCATCACGATAGCGATTCAGCAGTGGTGTGGCGTTTTTCTGTGCGAAGTCTTCAAACTGCAACAGCACGTTCGGCCAGCGACGCTTCACGGCCTGAATGAATTCGTCAACGAATGCATAGTATTCGTCGTCGGTGATACGTGGGTGGCGCCAGCCCATATACAGCGGATCGTTCAGACGCTGCGGGTTGTTGGTACCCACATCCAGAACGACAGGCAGGGTGTAGGCTGGGCTGATGCCGCCACAGGCGGTGTACAGCGACAGCTTACCGATAGGAATCCCCATACCACCGATACCCTGGTCACCCAGACCCAGAATACGCTCACCGTCGGTCACAACGATGACTTTTACGTTTTGTTTGGTGGCGTTTTGCAGCATATCGTCGATATGTGCGCGGTTAGGGTAGGAAATAAACAGGCCACGGGCACGACGATAGATATCGGAGAAGTGTTCACAGGCCTCGCCAACGGTCGGAGTGTAGATGATTGGCATCATCTCACTGAGGTGACCATCTAGCAGGCGGTAGAACAGCGTCTCGTTGGTATCCTGAATGTTGCGCAGGTAAACGTGTTTTTCGATATCGTGTTTGAATTCCTGATACTGACGCCAGGCGCGTTCTGCCTGTTCTTCGATAGTTTCAACGGCTTCTGGCAGCAGGCCTGCAAGGTTAAAGTCAGCGCGTTCTTCTTCAGTAAATGCGCTGCCTTTATTCAGCAGGGGAAATTCGAGCAAGATCGGACCAGCATAGGGGATGTAGAGAGGACGTTTGCTTTCGTATTCTAATTCCATGACTTTTTACTCTTCGGGTAACAGAAAAGAAACTCAGGTGTTGTCGATGAAAAACTGCTGAGGATCTTAAATTACCCAGAGAATATGTACAGGAAATGTTAATTTAAATAGTTACAGATGGCTTGCATCTTGACTGAAATACAGGCTTTATCGATTCACCTCTCTTTTTTCGTACTCATATCGCTGAAATTTGGCGCTTATTTCTACCGTTATTCCTCAATAAAGTGGTGTTCAACGTCAGTACAGCCCAACTCAGCCAACATAATTTGTGAGATCGCCCAGTGGCTGACAGCCGCATTACGGCGTTCAACGACAGCGGCGTACTTAATGGTACTCGGATCCTCGCCTGCCAGGTTCATCAGATTCAACGCCGCTTGCAAAGGTGGCAGGCTGGGGTTGAACGCAGCATTTTCTGCATAGCGTCCGGTATAGATGTTGCCACTCGCCGTTTCCAGCGCAATGCCGCTGATGGCTTTGCTGTAAGGCGCGTGGCTACGGTTGGCGGCATCCAACGCCTGACGCGTGAGCGCATTCACATTCTGCAATGTTGCACCGTGGTTGATGTCATCCATCAGCAGCGTATCGATGTGCAAATCGACGGGGCCAAAGGCATCCGGCAGATAGTGACTGAGCACGGCTGGCTGGCGACCCGGTAGCTGAATACGCAGCGATGCGGCATTGCGCAGCTCGTTCATAAATTGGCGACAGTGGCCACATGGCGTGTAATTCACGGTCACAGCCCGCAATCCACGCTCATTTCGCAGCCAGGCATGGCTGACGGCGCTTTGTTCCGCATGTACCGTTTGCTGAAGCTGAACGGCGGTAAACTCCATATTGGCACCAAAGTAGAAATTGCCGCTGAGCCCTTGCGCAATCGCACCGACTTGAAAATTCGAGATAGAGGCTTGTGCGCAGGCGGCAGCCAGAGGCAATAGCGCAAAGGCCAACGCATCGGTGTCTAGCTGACTGGCTTCGCTGACCGCCTTCACCTCTTCAGCGGTTAGCATGGCGGCGAAATCCGGTTTATCGATCAATGGGCCGAGCGCGTCTTGCAGACCGGTAGATAATTGCTGGAAGGCGTTTTCAAATCGTGGATGCATGTCGGCTTACTCTCTTTACCCGTCAATGACGTCATGTTAGGTAGCAGAGTAGCAATAAATTGTGATTGAAATCTCTTTATTGAGTGAAATGACTGCAAATTAACTGCTAAATGCGAGACATATCTCAATTTTATAGTGGGAGCGATGCGGGATACGCATCGTCCCCTCAGGCTTCAGCCAGCAAGGTGCAAGAGTATAGGAAACACTAACGGAGCAATCAGCGATGTGATGATCCCGCATATGACTAGCGCCAGTGAACTAAACGCCCCTTCCTGATAATCGATCTCTGCGCAGCGCGCTGTGCCGAGTGCGTGCGAGGCGGTGCCCATCGACAAACCACGTGCGGCTTTGGTTTTGATTCCGACTCGGTTGAACAGGGTGTGGCCTAATACGGCACCGAGAATACCGACAAAAATCACGCAGACAGCGCTGATCGCCGGAATACCGCCAATAGAACTGGCGACGGCCATCGCAATAGGGGTAGTAACAGACTTTGGCAGTACCGAGGCGGCGATGTCTGGTGATGCACCCATCCACAGTGCCACCAGCGTGCCGGAGATAATCGCTGTCAGACTACCGATAAAGCACACGCTGATGATCGACTTCCAGCGCGCGCGAATTTGGTGCAGTTGTTCATAAAGCGGGAACGCCAGCGCGACTACTGCCGGTTGCAGTAAGTCGTTAAGTATCTTACTGCCCTGAAAATAGTGCTCGTAAGGAATCTTCAACACCAGCAGCAGCGGAATAATAATCGCCATCGACACCAGCAGCGGGTTCAACAGGGAGATCTTGGTTAACACGGCTAGCTTACGTGCAGCGAAAAAGACGATCAGAGTAAGAGGCAGTGACCACCACAAATAGCTGAACATTATTCGTTATCCTTCGGCGGCGTGCGATCGCTAGCCATAGCGCGTTCACGCTGCATTATCTGGGTACTAAAACCCACAATCAACATCACAACAAAGGTACTGATCAGACAAGAAACCACGATGGGGCCAAACTGCTGGCTGACCAGATCGTAATAATTCATAACGCCGACGCCGATGGGGACGAACAGTAGCGCCATATGACGAATAAGGAGGTGACAGCCAGGTTTTACCCATTTCGCGGGCAGGATCTGCGAGGCGAGGAGGGTGAACAAGACCAGCATACCGATGATACTGCCGGGGATAGTGAACGGAAGTAACGCGGATACCGCATTGCCTGCCAGCAGGCAGAGATAAATCAATGCGAAAGCGCGTAAATACTGCCAACAAACGATGAACGTATTACGCATGGGAAATTCCTGATTAGCACAGGCGATTATCATAACGCTAATGGAATTTACGTGCCACAGATCACGAATCTTGTTCGGGAAGGTGAGACGGCCTCAAGGATGAGCGATACCCGTCCAGACTGAAAATGAAACGAGAGGCAAATGAGATAAATTCGGTTCAACCCCGCGTTAGTGTGGATTGGGGGGTGAACCGGAAGAATATCTACCCGTTATTTTACGTCTACGCTCCACTTGGTGATATCAATCTGCCCATCACCGCCAAAGATCTCGGTACCAAACTCAACGCTGCTGATATATTTTGTATTACTCATCCATTTTTTGGTGCCAACCAGATAGTTGGTGAAATGACGAATATTGAGCGATGCACTGTTGGTATTGGAGGTACGGACAAAGGAAAAGACATTCCACCCTTTGCCATTACCGGCATTTATCCAACCTTTGAATACGTTCCAGCTGCTACCACCGAGGAATACTGTTTCAATATAATCCCCTGCTGGGCCTGCATTGGTATTATTTAGCCAGATCATTAATTCGTCGGTAGGCGTCGAATCCCAACTGGCTTTATCGGTAGTGTGGAACCACACATCATAAGCCGCGTTATAAGTGCCGGTAGATTTGATAGAATAAGTGACGTTACTGGTAATACTTTTATTACTGGATAATTTTATCGGCAGCCCACTATTTTCCGTATAACCCGCAGTCCAGTGCCAGCCGCTTACCAGCGATGGATAAGCTTTAACGCTGGAGCTGCTGCTTGGCCAGTGCCAGTTCCACCCCATGCTGGTAGGGCTATTATAGAAAACCGTTTGCTGCCATCCTTTTACTTCATCTTTCCCCCAGACGTTATTGAATACGTAATATTTATTATTCTCAAAATAGAGTTTGTCTGCGTCTTTGGATGAACTGACCGCAGAAACGGTTAGGGGTGAGAGTAACAAGGCAGAAAATAACACGGGGAATAACGTACGGAAAATACGCTGTGGCTTCTTATTCGCTGTAAGCATAATAAATCTCCTTTTAAATATATGCTTGGGGTCTTTCACGTTAAAATCTAACACGTATTCATCAGCTGTCTATGATTGGTTGAATGTAAAGTGTGGGGTGCGTAACATTTTATGGTTATTCCATCCAGTGTCAGAATAATTCAATGCATTAATCATGAGTAGAATGAAAATCTTATTCATGTAAATAATAATAAGAGCGGTAATGAATAGTCATAATATGGATGGTGTCAGCGATATTTTTTAAGGCGCACAAAAGTGTGCGCCTTGGGCGACCGGTTATTCAAATAGCTGTGCGTTATGAATAGCCGCGTAGACGGCATCGGTTAGCTTATGCAGTTCATCGGGCTGAATGATAAACGGTGGCATCAGATAAATGAGTCGACCAAACGGTCGAATCCAGACGCCGCGCTCGACAAAGAAACGCTGTAACCGTGCCATATTGACCGGACGATGTGTTTCCACCACACCGATTGCACCCAATACGCGGACGTCTGCTACCAGCGGGGAATCTGCACAGGGTTGCAGCTCTGCTCGCAGCTGCCGCTCAATATTTTTCACTTGCTGCTGCCAGCGGTTCTCCGCCAGTAAGGATAGGCTGGCATTGGCGGCCGCACAGGCCAGCGAGTTACCCATAAACGTGGGGCCGTGCATAAAACAGCCTGCCGCACCGTTGCTGATAATTTCAGCCACCGTTCGGGTGGTCAGTGTGGCTGAGAGTGTCATGTAGCCGCCAGTAAGCGCTTTTCCCAGACACATAATATCTGGCGAAATTCCCGCATGCTCACAGGCAAACAGCTTGCCAGTGCGGCCAAATCCGGTCGCAATCTCATCCGCAATCAGCAAGATCCCCCGTTGGTCGCACAGATCCCGTATTCGGCGCAGGTAAGCCGGATGATAAAAACGCATCCCGCCGGCACCCTGTACGATAGGCTCCAGAATCACGGCAGCAATATCGTGAACGTGTGTCGATAGCATCGTCTGAAACGGTTTGATGTCGGCTTCCTGCCACTCGTCGGTAAAACCGTCTTCGTTGGCAAAAGCGCAGGGAGGCGCATCGACAAACAGGTGGGTTGGCAGGTAACCCTGATACAGGCTATGCATTGAATTTTGCGGGTCACATACGGACATCGCACCAAAAGTGTCACCGTGATAACCGTGACGCAGGGTGAGGAAGCGTTGGCGCGTTTCACCGTGCGCTTGCCAATATTGCAGCGCCATTTTCATTGCTACTTCGACAGCCACCGAACCGGAGTCTGCCAAAAAAACGCATTCCAGCGCATCTGGTGTGATTTCTACCAGCTTACGACACAGCGCAACCGCCGCCGGATGGGTGATCCCACCGAACATCACATGTGACATCTGGCTGAGCTGGGTTTGTACCGCCTGATTTATCACCGGATGGTTGTAGCCGTGAATCGCCGCCCACCACGATGACATTCCATCAATCAGGCGGCGTCCGTCATCCAGATGCAGCTCGACACCGCTGGCCGATGTGACCGGATAACAGGGTAGCGGTTTGGTCATCGACGTGTAGGGATGCCAAATGTGGCGCTGGTCAAAAATGATGTCTTCCGGGCTCATGATGATCTTTTGTCAACCAAACTAAATTCTATTTGGTTGACAGTATATCGGGTTAATTTACACTGGCGAAACGTTTTTAGTTTGGAGATGCCGAGATGGCTGACCGCATTTACTGGACGCTTGAGCAAGCGCAAGACTTATTTAATAAACCTTTTCTGGAACTGATGTTTGAAGCGCAGCAGATCCACCGCCAGCATTTTGATCCCCGCCAGGTACAGGTAAGCACATTACTTTCTATCAAAACCGGTGCTTGCCCTGAAGACTGTAAATATTGCCCGCAGAGTTCCCGTTACCGCACCGGAATTGATACCGAACGCCTGATGCAGGTCGAACAGGTATTGGAATCGGCCCGTCAGGCGAAAGCCGCGGGATCGACACGCTTTTGTATGGGCGCAGCGTGGAAAAATCCGCACGAGCGTGACATGCCTTATCTGGAACAGATGGTGCAAGGCGTCAAAGCGATGGGTATGGAAACCTGCATGACGCTGGGAACACTGCACCACGATCAGGCTGAGCGTCTGGCGTCAGCCGGACTGGATTTCTATAACCATAACCTCGATACCTCACCAGAGTTTTACGGCAGCATTATTACTACCCGTACGTATCAGGAGCGTCTGGATACGCTGGATAAAGTGCGCGGTGCGGGCATTAAAGTCTGTTCTGGCGGCATCGTCGGGTTGGGGGAAACTGTGCGTGACCGTGCCGGGCTGCTGGTGCAACTGGCTAACTTGCCAACGCCGCCGGAAAGCGTACCGATTAACATGCTGGTCAAGGTGAAGGGAACGCCGCTGGCAGAGAATGAGGACGTTGATCCGTTTGACTTCATTCGTACCATTGCTGTGGCGCGCATCATGATGCCTGCTTCCTATGTGCGCCTGTCCGCCGGACGCGAGCAGATGAGTGAACAAACGCAGGCGATGTGCTTTATGGCTGGTGCGAACTCCATTTTCTACGGTTGCAAACTCTTAACGACGCCGAACCCGAAAGAAGACAAGGATCTGGCGCTGTTCCTCAAACTGGGCCTGAATCCACAGCAAACGGGGACCGAATTTGGGGACAACCAACAGCAGCAGCGATTGGCAGAACAACTGATTAATGCTGATAGCGAGCAATTTTATAATGCTGCGGTATAGCGCTCTGTACGCCAATTGTAGGATGAGGCGTGCGCAATCATGAGCTGGCAGGAACGTATTGAAGCCGCGTTGGTACAGCGCCAGCGCGATGATGCCTACCGCGTGCGGCAGAGTAATCAGGGCGGTAGCGGACGCTGGCTGATGCAGGGCGATCGCTGCTACCTGAATTTTTCCAGCAACGATTATCTGGGGCTGAGTCATCAGCCCGAAATTGTGCGTGCCTGGCAGCAAGGCGCTGAGCAATACGGTATTGGCAGCGGGGGTTCCGGGCACGTGACGGGGTATACTGATGCCCATGCCGCGCTGGAAAACCAACTGGCAGACTGGCTGGGCTATCCGCGTGCGTTGCTGTTTATTTCCGGCTATGCCGCAAATCAAGCCGTGATAGCCGCGCTGGCACAGGCGGAAGATAGGATTTTGGCCGATAAACTCAGCCATGCTTCACTGCTGGAGGCCGCCGCACAGTCACCGGCGACGCTGCGGCGCTTTAAACACAATCAGGCAGATAGCCTGCAAGCGCTGCTGGAGAAACCTACAGATGGCCAGACGCTGGTGGTGACTGAAGGCGTTTTCAGCATGGATGGTGATACCGCGCCGCTGTCTGCATTGCAGGCACAGTGCAGTGCGCACGATGCCTGGCTGATGGTGGACGATGCGCACGGGATTGGCGTGCTGGGTGATGAAGGGCGCGGGAGCTGCTGGCAGCAGGGCGTCAAGCCGGAACTGCTGATTGTCACATTCGGCAAGGCGTTTGGTGTCAGCGGCGCCGCGGTGCTATGTGCCGAACCGCTGGCCGAATACTTCCTGCAATTCGCCCGTCATTTGATTTATAGCACGTCGATGCCTGCGGCACAGGCCTGTGCGCTGAGCGCAGCCGTTAACTGTGTTCGACAGGGCGACGCGCGGCGTGATGCGCTACGACGTAACATCGCGCTGTTTCGTGCGGGTATTTCAAACTCGCCATATCAACTGATGAGTTCGCAGAGTGCGATTCAGCCGCTGATTGTGGGTGAGAACGCACGAGCGTTGGCGTTGATGAACCATCTGCGTGAACAGGGCGTGTGGGTCAGTGCGATGCGGCCACCGACGGTACCGCCCGGTAGTGCGCGGCTGCGGATTACGCTGACGGCGGAACATCAGCCGGAAGATATCAATCGTTTGCTGACGGTATTGCACCATGCTGACAGAAAACTATAACAAGCAGGCGATTGCGCAGGCCTTTGGGCGCGCAGCGGCTGGCTATGATCGCTTTGCCGAACTGCAACGTATCAGCGGAGAACGTCTGCTGACGCTGCTGCCTGCACGTAGTGGTTTACAGGTGCTGGATGCGGGCTGCGGGACAGGGCACTTTAGCCGTTACTGGCGTCAAGCTGGTAAAAATGTGACTGCGCTGGATTTGTCGGTGGAAATGCTGGCGTATGCCCGTGAGCAGCACGTTGCAGATCGTTATCTGGAAGGGGATATCGAAGATCTGCCGTTGGCGGATAGCAGTGTGGACATCAGCTACAGCAATTTGGCGGTGCAGTGGTGTGATTCATTACCACGAGCACTGGCAGAACTGTATCGGGTCACGCGGCCGGGTGGCGTTATTGCGTTTGCGACGTTGGCGGATGGATCCTTAAGCGAGCTGTCGCAGGCATGGCAACGGCTGGACGGTACGCAGCGGACGAATCGCTTTCTGCCGCTCACCGCTGTCGACGCGGCCTGCCAACCTTATCGTCATCATCTGATACAGGAACGTGAAGTGTGTTTTTTCCCCGATGTGTTGACGCTGATGAAATCGCTGAAGGGAATCGGCGCGACGTGGCTACATGAAGGTCGTACGCCAGGGCTGTTGAGCCGAGCACGTCTGGCAGCATTGTCTGCCTGCTATCCACAAGAAGAGGGCGGCTACCCGCTCAGCTACCAACTGGTTTATGGAGTGATTTATCGTGATTGAACGCTGGTTTGTGACGGGCACGGATACCGAGGTCGGGAAAACGGTCGCCAGCACGGCGTTGCTTCAGGCCGCTCGTCAGGCGGGATACCGTACTGCGGGCTATAAGCCTGTGGCATCCGGCTGTGAGATGACGACAGAGGGAATTCGCAACAGCGATGCGCTGGCGCTTCAGGCCAATAGCAGCGTCCATCTGGATTACCAGATGGTTAACCCACTGGCGTTTATGGAACCTACTTCACCGCATATTATCAGCGCGGTGGAGCAGCGGCCTATCCATTTCTCGACCCTGTCAGCAGGGCTGCGGGCAGTTGAAACCCAGGCTGATTGGCTGCTGGTCGAAGGTGCGGGCGGGTGGTTTACACCGCTGTCGGAGCAGGCCACGTTTGCTGACTGGGTACTACAGGAACAGCTTCCCGTGATTTTGGTGGTTGGCGTTAAGCTTGGGTGCATCAACCACGCGATGCTCACCGCCCATGCGATCCAGCACGCTGGCTTGCGTCTTGGCGGTTGGATCGCTAATGACATCATTCCTCCCGGTAAGTGGCACCAGCCGTATCTGCAAACGCTGCAACAGCGACTGCCTGCGCCGATGCTGGGGGAAATCCCTCATGTATCAGATCTTCAGCAGCATAATCTGGGGCAGTATATTGATATTCGGTTATTGGCGGAGTAGTTGACGTCAGTAAGGCTTATCGAATCAGAGCAAGGTTGAGAAGCGTGGCTGAGCAGATATAAAATTAAGAGAGTCGTGCTGTCTGTAGGCCTGAATGAAATGGCGGTCACTCTACAGGGGGGACGACTACCGCTATTATGGCGACGAGGGTTTTTGGTAAGCTATTGCTTGTGTACTCATCGCAATGATTTTTGTTGTTTTTACCCATATCTCTTTTATGCGGATAAATCTTAATTTTTTATAAAAATCGATAGATAAAACCTTCTTGAATTTTCTTCTAACTCCCCGCCATGACTGAATTGTGGCATTTTAGTCCTCTGCTGTTTTTAGTCTTTTTCCGTCTAATACTTATGCGATAAATCACAGAAAGAGTGTGAAGAAAATCCATATCAGGAGGAATCACGAATGAAGTGGTTATTTCTCTAACTCAGTGCTGATGCGGGGTTGTGGGAGTTATCCACCATTTCTGTGGATAACTATGTGTATTATGGATAGACAACGCGTTCTAACCGAGAGCTGGCGCGGGTTGTCGCCGGGTTGACGCTATTCTCCACGGTTTTCCTAATCTATTTATTATCATATGCTTAAGTAAAATCAAGCGCCTTGAACATCAACGATGCGTAGTTGCATAAATTAACGTCACTGGTCATCCCTGCATGTTACATTTTTATCAAAACTGGGGATAAATCATGATGATTTTATCTGGTAGATTGAATATGAATGTGCTAGCAAATTCATTTGTCGATTAATCATCCAATCTAGCGATAATTTTCTTGATGCTGTTTTTATATCCAGTATCATGATGGTGGCGAATTTTATCATTGGCATTCAGAATAAAGCATCGTATATCACACCCAGTTAGTGTGATCGTTGTGCTTCTGACGGCATCAATGCCTTGCCTGATATCGTCAGTCTGTGTCTTTGTACCTGCCTCTGTGCGTCCATCCACGAACATCGTATTTAGCGATGAGCAATAACGATAAGTAGCGTGCTTAACGATGAGTAAAGTATTTACACTGAATTCCGACTTTAAACCGGCAGGCGACCAGCCTGAGGCCATACGTCGCTTAAAGGAAGGTCTGGAAGACGGGTTGGCGCACCAAACGCTGCTCGGGGTAACAGGCTCAGGTAAGACATTCACAATAGCTAATGTGATTGCTGACCTCAATCGGCCGACGATGATGCTCGCGCCGAATAAAACGCTGGCAGCCCAGTTGTACGGCGAAATGAAAGAATTCTTCCCCGATAATGCCGTTGAGTACTTCGTCTCATACTACGACTATTATCAGCCTGAGGCCTACGTTCCGAGCTCGGACACCTTTATTGAAAAAGATGCGTCGGTTAACGAACATATTGAACAGATGCGTCTTTCCGCGACAAAAGCGCTGCTGGAGCGGCGCGATGTGATCGTCGTGGCCTCGGTGTCCGCTATCTACGGTCTGGGCGATCCCGATCTCTATCTAAAAATGATGCTGCATCTGACGCAGGGAATGCTGATCGACCAGCGTGCCATTTTGCGGCGTCTGGCTGAATTGCAATATACCCGCAACGATCAGGCGTTTCAGCGCGGTACATTCCGCGTGCGTGGTGAGGTGATCGATATTTTCCCTGCGGAGTCTGATGAAATTGCGCTGCGCGTAGAATTGTTCGATGAAGAAGTGGAACGACTGTCGCTGTTTGACCCGCTGACGGGTCATGTCCTTCAAACGGTGCCGCGCTATACCATCTACCCGAAAACGCACTACGTCACGCCGCGTGAGCGTATTTTGCAGGCGATGGAAGACATCAAAGTAGAATTGGCCGATCGCAAGAAGGTGCTGCTGGCAAATGACAAGTTGGTGGAAGAGCAGAGACTAAGCCAGCGTACGCAGTTTGATCTGGAGATGATGAACGAACTGGGTTACTGCTCCGGCATCGAAAACTACTCACGCTATCTTTCCGGCCGTGGTCCCGGTGAGCCGCCGCCAACGCTGTTTGACTATCTACCCGCCGACGGGCTGTTGGTGATTGATGAATCTCACGTCACGGTGCCCCAGATTGGCGGTATGTATCGCGGTGACCGTGCACGTAAAGAGACGCTGGTCGAATACGGTTTCCGGTTGCCTTCGGCGCTGGATAACCGACCGATGAAATTTGAAGAATTTGAAGCGCTGGCTCCGCAGACGATCTATGTGTCTGCGACGCCGGGTAACTATGAACTGGAAAAATCGGGTGGTGAAGTGATCGATCAGGTGGTTCGTCCCACTGGATTGCTCGATCCGATTATTGAAGTGCGGCCTGTTGCGACACAGGTGGATGACCTGCTTTCCGAGATTCGCCTGCGTGCCGCGATTAACGAACGCGTGTTGGTCACTACGCTAACCAAGCGGATGGCGGAAGATCTGACGGAATATCTGGAAGAACACGGCGAGCGCGTACGTTATTTGCACTCAGATATTGATACCGTCGAACGTGTAGAAATCATTCGTGATTTGCGCCTGGGTGAATTTGACGTGCTGGTGGGCATCAACCTGTTACGTGAAGGGCTGGATATGCCTGAAGTGTCGCTGGTGGCGATTCTGGATGCAGATAAAGAGGGTTTCTTACGTTCCGAACGTTCTCTGATCCAGACGATTGGCCGCGCGGCGCGTAACCTGCGCGGTAAGGCCATTCTTTACGGCGACAGAATTACGGCGTCGATGGCGAAAGCGATTGGCGAAACGGAGCGCCGCCGCGAGAAGCAGGAAGCCTACAACACCGAGCATGGTATTGTGCCGCAGGGAATCAATAAGAAGATTTCCGATATTCTGCAATTGGGACAGTCTGCGAACAAAGGCAAAGGGCGGGGCAGCCGTAAAGCGGCGGAACCAGCAGCACGTTATGAACTTATGACGCCGAAAGCGCTGGAGCTGAAAATTCGCGAGTTGGAAAGCAAGATGTTGACGCATGCGCAGAATCTTGAATTTGAAGAGGCTGCTGCCTTGCGTGATGAAGTCCAGGCATTACGCGCACAATTTATTGCTGCATCCTAGCGATGCAAGTGCTCACTGAGGATCAATGATGGATCATTCTATACCGGGTGTAGACGTGTTGTTTGTGGCGGGTTTCGGGCCGATCGTGAAATCACTTTCCGCCAGCCATGCGCTCTATGTTGATACGCTGAAGTTGCCGCTGAAACCTGTTGCAGAAGGGAGTGACTATTTGGTGACCGATGTGATGGACGGCGTGAAGCATTTCGCCCTGTGGCCGCTATCACAGGCCAGCGAATCCTGTTTTGGGCAAGGTAACTGGCCTGCATCACATCCTGAACCGCAAAGCTGGCTAGAGTTTGAAGTGGCTGAGATGACGGAAGCAACCAACACGCTGAAAGAGCAAGGCTATGAACTGCTGGTAGAAAACCGTCTTGAACCTTGGGGCCAGCAGGTAACACGTTTCCTGAGCCCCGAAGGGATTCTGATTGGCGTGACTTATACGCCGTGGTTGCGGGATTGAGACCCTAATAGCTGTAGTGCACGATCGATGGCTTGACGTAGTAATTGACGGTCGTGATGATGGGGCACATCCTCTGCGGCCAGCGCCTGCTGTACGATTAGGCGGTTATTGATCTGACCGATATCGACTTTCGGACCGATGATTGCCGCATCAATAACCGGTTTCCCCACTTTGCGCTCAATCCAAGCCAGTTTCTCCGCCAGCGTCAGACGGGCGGCGGGGTTACTTTGCTCATCACCCAAATTGCCGATATAAACCATAGGCGCTGACGTACGGCGGAGCGCCTGTGTTAGCTCTTCTAGCAGCAGCAGCGGCATCAGACTGGTCAGGAAACTACCGGGGCCAATCAAAATCAAATCGGCCTTGGCGATGGCATCAATGGCCTCACATGTTGCTGGGACGGTCGGATACAGCATCAGATCTTGCGGTAAGGCCGCCAGTTGATCGATCTCGACTTCGCCATAAACAGGGTTACCCTGTTCATCAATTGCCATCAAGTCGACGGGATGCTCGGACATCGGAATTAAAAAGGCGTCCACCTTGAGCAGGTTACGAATCAGGTTGATCGCTTCCAGCGGGCGTACGCTCAGGTGGTCGAGCGCTTTTAACATCAGGTTACCCAGATTGTGTCCGGCAAGTTCGCCGTTACCGTTAAAGCGGTATTCAAACATCGCGGACGCCACACTAGGTGTCGTGATCAACTGGTTCAGACAGTTGCGGGTATCACCCCAGGCAATACCGCCTTCGGAGCGACGGATGCGGCCAGTAGACCCGCCGTTATCCGTGGTCGTGACAATTCCGGTTAGCCGTGAACCCAGGGAAGAGAGTGAAGACATCACACGGCCTAAACCGTGTCCGCCTCCTAGTGCGACAACCCTGTCGAGGTCGGCCAACGTGCGATTGCGCATAGAAAACCTTGTGAATGAGTCAGAGGAATATGAATAACGTGTGTACCCGTCATACTTCAAGTTGCATGAACGTTGGCCGCGTTCAAATACTCGGCCCGTCGTAGGCCTCGCCCTAAAGGGCTAACGCTTCGCGTTATTCAAAACGAACTCGTTTTGTCCTGAAGCTCGAATTATTGAGGGTATAACAATTGCCGCTAAGGTAGCTGATTTCGACTTAAAAGGCGAAAAATCCTTGCACAGGCATGACCTGAGACAATTTTCACCGCAGATTTTCCCGTATGCTGTGCGTCATAAGGTATTGAAAATGCGCTATATATTGTTTTATATACCGATTTTGAGAGTGGTTAGCGGCGCTTTTTCGCAGTAAACTGCTCAATGAAATCACGGTTCTTTACTGGTTATCCTGCCGCTGTTCGATGGAAACCAATGGGAATCAAACTCCTAGCCTTGGTGCCTAAGTGATGCGTTTATTGCGCGTGATACGGTGCCTTGGCCGTGGCCTTCGCGGTCACCAGGGTGCGAGGTAGAAATGCCTGCATCTCCCGTATTTGGAAAGGTGTTTATGGTGAGTCAACTGACTGATGCGTTTGCGCGCAAGTTTTACTATTTGCGTCTGTCTATCACAGACGTTTGCAATTTTCGCTGTACCTACTGTTTGCCAGATGGTTATCAGGCCAATGGCACCAATCCACATCGCTTTTTGTCACTCGATGAGATTCGTCGCGTCAGCCGCGCTTTTGCTGAATTGGGGACGGAAAAAGTTCGTCTTACCGGCGGTGAACCGTCTCTGCGTCGTGACTTCGTCGATATTATTGCTGCGATCCGTGAAAACCCAGCTATTCGTACGCTGGCGGTTACCACCAATGGTTACCGTCTGGCACGCGATGTTGCTCAATGGCGTGATGCTGGCCTGACCGCGCTGAATGTCAGCGTCGACAGTCTTGATGCCCGCCAGTTTCATGCGATTACCGGGCAGGATAAATTCCGTCAGGTGATGGACGGTATCGATGCAGCATTTGACTGCGGCTTTGCCAAGGTCAAGGTCAACACCGTGCTGATGCGTGATGTGAACGTGGGCAGTCTGCACACCTTTCTCGAATGGATTAAACATCGCCCGATTCAACTTCGCTTTATTGAACTGATGGAAACAGGCGAGGGCGGGGATCTGTTTCGCCGTCATCAC
This sequence comes from Pectobacterium zantedeschiae, assembly GCF_004137795.1. Taxonomy (GTDB): domain Bacteria; phylum Pseudomonadota; class Gammaproteobacteria; order Enterobacterales; family Enterobacteriaceae; genus Pectobacterium; species Pectobacterium zantedeschiae. Next base: position 1,751,366 of record NZ_NWTM01000001.1, on the reverse strand, counting down.
GTTTCCGGTGAGGTGATTCGTCAGCAGCTATTGCAGCAAGGGTGGCAACAGCAGCAACGCGCACGCAGCGACGGCCCGGCTCAGGTGTTCTGCCATCCAGACTATCAGGGTGAAATCGGGCTGATCATGCCGTATGAGAAAGATTTTTGCCTGAGCTGCAACCGCCTTCGCGTGTCTGCTATCGGTAATCTGCATTTGTGCCTCTTTGGCGAACAGGGCATTCCTTTACGCGATTTGCTGGCCGACGATCGTTATCTCGAGGATTTGAAAATGCGAATCTCGGGCGGACTGTTGACGAAGAAGCAAACCCACTTCTTGCATGAAGGCAATAGCGGCATTACGCAAAATCTGTCTTTTATCGGCGGTTAATCCGCGACATCACTGATTCTTAAAGGAGCCTGACATGAGCAAAGTCAGCAGCGAATTCGTTTCTCTCAACCTTGCGGTATTGACCGTGTCTGAACGCCGTACGGCGGAAGACGATACCTCCGGCGACTATCTACGCGAAGCGGCGCAGTCCGCAGGGCATCATATTGTCGACAGCGCCATTGTGAAAGAGAACCTGTATCAGATTCGGGCACAAGTCTCGGCGTGGATTGCCCGCGACAATGTGCAGGGTATTTTGATTAACGGTGGCACGGGCTTTACCGCAGGGGATGTGGTGCCGGAAGCCATTAGTGTCTTGTTCGACCGGGAAATAGAAGGTTTCGGCGAACTGTTTCGCATGGTGTCCTATGAAGATATTGGTACGGCGACGCTACAATCCCGTGCGCTTGCCGGTCTGGCTAATCAGACGGTGATTTTCGCCATGCCGGGTTCGACTCGTGCCTGCCGAACTGCATGGGAACGCATCATTCAGGAACAATTGGATGCGCGTCAGAAACCGTGCAATTTTTACCCGCACGTAAAAAAATTCTCTTAACGGTAAGCCTTATTCACTATGTCATCATCTAAGCCACAATTGACCCACATTAACGCCGCTGGCGAAGCTGCAATGGTGGATGTTTCCGCCAAAGCGGAAACCGTGCGTGAAGCCCGCGCAGAAGCCTTCGTTGAAATGGCTCCACAGACGCTGGCGATGATTATTGCCGGTAGCCACCATAAAGGTGATGTGTTCGCCACCGCACGCATCGCTGGGATTCAGGCTGCGAAACGTACCTGGGAACTGATCCCACTCTGCCATCCGTTGCTGCTGAGTAAAGTCGCTGTCGAGCTGGAAGCACAGCCGGAGCACAATCGCGTTCGTATCGAGTCCGTTTGTCGCCTGACGGGCAAAACCGGCGTGGAGATGGAAGCGCTGACTGCCGCCTCTGTTGCTGCGTTAACCATCTATGACATGTGCAAGGCCGTGCAGAAAGATATGGTGATCGGCCCGGTACGTCTGTTGGCGAAGAGCGGCGGAAAGTCCGGGGATTTTACGGCGGAGGGGTCATGATTAAGATTCTGTTTTTTGCACAGGTGCGTGAACTGATCGAAACAGACAGTCTGTCTCTGCCTGCGGATTATGGCACTGTGGAGGATGTTCGACAGGCGCTGTGTCTGCGTGGTCCGCGTTGGGAATTAGCATTGGAGCCCGGCAAGCTGTTGGCGGCGGTCAATCAATCGTTGGTTGAGCTGACTCATCCGCTACAGGACGGTGATGAAGTTGCCTTTTTCCCACCAGTAACGGGAGGTTGATCGTGGCAGAAACGCGCATTCGGGTCGGCGAAGAGAACTTCAACGTGGGTGATGAGTACCAGTGGCTGTCACAGTGTGATGAAGACGGTGCGGTAGTGACGTTCACTGGCAAAGTGCGTAATCACAATCTGGCGAAAAACGTCAGCGCACTCACGTTGGAACATTATCCCGGCATGACGGAAAAAGCGCTGGCGGAGATTGTTGAGCTGGCACGCGAACGCTGGGAACTGCCACGTGTGAGCGTGATTCATCGGGTAGGCGCACTTTATCCGGGGGATGAAATTGTGTTTGTCGGCGTCAGTGCCGCCCACCGCAGCGCCGCATTTGATGCAGCTCAATTCATCATGGATTACCTGAAAACCCGTGCGCCATTTTGGAAGCGGGAAGCCACGCCGGAAGGTGAGCATTGGGTGGAGTCCCGTGACAGTGATAAACAGGCCGCGCAGCGCTGGTAGTTGATTTCTGTGTTAGGATAAAAGGATGGCGGGGAGAGAATATTCAGTCTCGATCCCCCAATCAGGCGGTTCGCGCCGCGTTAATCAGATAACTTTATGCAAAGGTAACATCATGGACAGATATCCACGCTCGGGTTCAATCGTTGAGCGCTCGCAGTCTGGTCTCCAAGCCTATATGGCACAAGTTTATGGCTGGATGACCTGCGGCCTGCTGCTGACGGCATTCGTTTCGTGGTACGCGGCGAATACGCCTGCCGTACTGAATTTTGTTTTTTCCAGCCAGATCACTTTCTTCGGACTGATCATTGCCCAACTGGGGCTGGTCTTTGTTATTTCCGGCATGGTTCAGCGTCTGAGCGGTGCGGTCGCTACGTCGCTGTTTATGCTCTATTCGGCGCTGACGGGGCTGACGCTCTCCAGCATTTTCATCATGTACTCCGGTGAATCTATTGCCAGCACCTTTGTCATTACGGCAGGGATGTTCGGTGCGATGAGTCTGTACGGCTACACCACGAAGCGTGATTTAAGCGGCTTTGGCAGCATGTTGTTTATGGCGCTGATCGGGATTGTACTGGCTTCGCTGGTGAACCTGTGGCTGAAAAGTGAAGCGCTGATGTGGGCAGTAACCTATATCGGTGTGGTGGTGTTTGTCGGTTTGACCGCGTATGACACCCAGAAGCTGAAAAACATCGGCGAGCAGTTGTCTGTTGATGACAAAGATAGCTTCCGTAAATATTCCATCGTGGGCGCGTTGACCCTGTATCTCGACTTTATCAACCTGTTCCTGATGCTGTTGCGTATTTTCGGTAATCGTCGTTAATTTTACATCAGCGATCTGGCGCGAAGAGTCGCGCCAGATCGTTCCCTTCCTGTCATTCCCCGATATATTTAAGCAATATTCCGTCGAAAAATAGCGTAGGCTGCCGAACCGGTGGTCAGCGTGATGATGAGCAATGGCCATAAACTGCCCCAGATAATGCTGAAGTCCGCGTCCTTGAGGTAAATCTGCTTCGTTATATCGGTGAAGTGACGGATGGGGTTCACCCAGGTGATGTGCTGCAACCAAATCGGCATGTTCTCAACCGGTGAGACATAGCCGGAAAGCAGAATCGCAGGCATCAGAAAGACGAATACGCCGATAAAGGCCTGCTGTTGTGTTGAACAAAGCGAGGAAATCAGCAGGCCGAAGCCGACCAGAGACAGGCCATAGATCAGCATCGTGGTGTAAAACAGCAGCAGCGATCCGGCGAAAGGAATATGGTATATCAGTATGCCCGCCAGCAGTACGATCGTGGCCTGAAACGTGGCGACAATCAGTGCAGGCACGGCTTTGCCAATGAAGATCTGACTGGTAGACAGCGGCGAAACCAGTAATTGTTCCAACGTGCCTTGTTCTCGCTCACGCGCGACGGAGAGGGCGGTGACAATCAGCACGCCGATAGTAGTTATCATGGCAATGAGCGATGGCACCACAAACCATTTATAGTCCAGATTTGGGTTATACCAGTGGCGTACCACCAGCTCGCTGTTGTTATGAAATAAATTGCTCTGATTAGCGCTGCTTTGAGCCGGTCTGGCTGCCAGCAATTCCAACTGATAATCACGAACGATATGCTGTACGTCGTTGGCAGCGATCTGTGCGCTGTTAGAGCGTCGGCCATCCAGAATAAGCTGAAGCGAGGCGCTGTTTCCGCTGGCTATATCTCGCGAGAACTGTGGTGGGAAACGCAGAATGAGAAGTGCGTGCTGATTATCCAGCGTCGGTGCCACGTCTTGCGAACTATGCAGCATGAGTACGTGAGAAAAGGATTTTGCTTTGGCAAAGCGCTGTGTCAGCTCTATCGCGTGGGGGCCGCTATCTTCGCTATAAATTGCAATGGTCGCGTTGGTCACGTCGAGCGTCGCGGCGAAGGGAAATAGGGAAACCTGAAGGATAACAGGCAGCACCAGAATGGATCGCGTTTGCGGATCGCGCAGCAGCGATTGCAGTTCTTTAATAATCAACGTCCACAGACGATGCAACATAATCGCTCCCTAATCCAGTCTGCGTCGTGTTTGCCAGGCCGTCAGACCAATGAATACAACCGCGGAAAGAATCAGAAACAGCAGGTTAGTTATCAGCACCGTACCGATATTTCCCGCGAGAAACAGCGTTTGTAGCGTACTGACGAAATAGCGCGCCGGAATGATGTATGACACGCCTCGGACAAATTCCGGCATGCTGTCGATTTCAAAAATAAAGCCAGACAGCATGATGGCGGGTAGAAATGCCGCATTCAGCGCCACCATGGCGGCGTTGAACTGGTTGCGGGTGAGGGTGGAAATCAGTAACCCCATACCCAGCGTGCTGGCAAGAAACAGGCTACTGATAATAAACAGCAAAATCAGTGAGCCGCGATAGGGCACCTGCATGATGAAGGTTGAGACCAGAATACACAGCGTCATGGCGATCATCCCAAGGACGTAATATGGGATGAGTTTAGATAGCAGCAGCTCCGCACGAGTGACCTGCGTAGAGAGCAGAGCTTCCATCGTTCCGCGTTCCCACTCGCGGGCGATCACCAGAGAGGTGAGAATAGCCCCAATCACCGTCATGATGATAGTAATTGCACCGGGAATAATGAAATGTTGGCTGATGGCCGCCGGATTAAACCAGTAGCGTGATTGCACCTCAATGAGCTGTTCGAACGTGTGGCCGCGATCTTCTGCCTGCTGCTGTTGCCACAGCAACCAGATTCCTTCCGCATACCCTTGAACAAAATTTGCCGTATTGGGTTCGCTGCCGTCGGTGATGACCTGAATCGGCGAGCGATCGCCCGATCGCGCCAGCCGTTCGGCAAAATCGGTGGGGATCACGATCAGGCCGCGAATGCTGCCTGCCTGCATTTGCTGAATCAACTGCTGACGGTTATTACTGATGGTCGGCGCGATAAACGGCGAGGCTGCAAACGTATTGGCCAGATCGCGCGCTTCTTCACTCTGCTGTTCCAGCAGAATACCGACGTGCAGGCGGCTGGAGTCCAGATTGATGCCGTAGCCGAAAATAAACAGCAACAGCAACGGAATCACGAATGCAATTAACCCGCTGCTGGGATCTCGCAAAATTTGGCGCGTCTCTTTCAGGCATAGCGCCCGAAGACGACGACCGGAAAAATGCGTGCTGCCGTGCTGGTTCGCGTTGTTCTGTTCAGCCACGTTCTGCCTCCCCATCGTAAGTCTGAATCAGCGTAATAAATGCTTCTTCCATTGTTGGCGATGGTGTTTGTGTGCTGGCAGCTTGATGTTTCAACTCGTCCGGTGTACCGCTGGCGATCAGTTTGCCGCGATACACCAGCCCGATGCGGTCACAGTATTCGGCTTCGTCCATAAAGTGGGTGGTGACCATGACAGTCACACCGCGATTGACCATGCCGTTGATGTGTATCCAGAACTCGCGTCGGGTTAGCGGATCGACACCGGAGGTCGGTTCGTCGAGAAACAGAATATCGGGTTCGTGCATCAGCGCACAGGCTAGCGCCAGGCGCTGTTTGAAGCCCAACGGCAGAGCATCCGGCGTTTGGCGGTAAATTGGTTGAAAGTTGAAGGCTTCGGTCATACCGGCCATTTTATCGCGCTGCGCTTTGCCCGTTAGCCCATAAACACCGGAGAAAAACCGCAGATTCTGTTCGACGGTCAGGTTACCGTAGAGCGAGAATTTTTGCGCCATGTAGCCCAAATGTTGGCGTGCTTTGCCGGAGCTGGTTTTCAGATCCATATCGAGCACCAGCGCTTTGCCCTCGGTTGGCACCAGCAGGCCACACATCATTTTGAAGGTGGTTGATTTACCTGCACCGTTCGGGCCGAGGAGACCGAAAATTTCACCTCGTTTCACCTGAAAACTGACGTGATCGGTCGCGGCGAAATCGCCAAATTTTTTCGTCAGCGCCTGTGCCTCAATCACCGTCTCACCGCCGCTGACGTCAATCTGTGGCATGATGCCCGCCAGCGATGAATCATTGGCTGGGCCGCCGCCCAACAGATCGATAAACGCATCCTCAAAGCGCGGATCGGTATCGTGCAGGCTGCCAGCTTCCAGATGCAACGCTGAAAGCAGAGATGCCCGATCTGCCTCCGGTTTTAGCATCAGCCTGACGTATTGCCCCTGAATCACGCCGTCACTGACCTGTGGCAGACGTAGCGCTTCCTGCAAGACATCCCGATGTCGGCGAGTTCCGGTATCAACCAGAATGCAGCGTCCCGCCATGCGTGCGGTCAGATCGCTTGGCGCACCGCGATACAGCAGCTCGCCTTCATTCAGCAGCAACACATCCCGACACTGTTCTGCTTCATCGAGATAAGACGTACTCCACAAGATCAACATGCCGTCGTCAGCCAGTTCGTGCACCATTTGCCACAGTTCACGGCGCGATATGGGGTCGACACCGACGCCTGGCTCATCCAGCAGAAGTACCTTAGGTTGTCCCAGCAGCGTACAAGCCAGTCCCAGTTTCTGCTTCATGCCGCCAGACAGCTTGCCCGCCAGTCTGTCGGTAAAGCGGGTTAAGTCGGTAAATGACAGCAAACGATCAAAGGTTTCTTTGCGAACATCGCCAGTGATACCGCGTAAGTCGGCATACAGCGTTAGGTTTTCCATTACCGTCAGATCTTCATACAGACCGAACTTCTGCGGCATGTAGCCCAGAATGGCATGTAGCTGACGATCCTCTGTGATGGGGTCAAGATTAGCCACTCGCAGCGTGCCGTGGCTAGGCGTTAATAATCCTGCCAGCATGCGTAGTAGGGTGGTTTTCCCTGCACCATCGGGGCCGACAAGTCCGGTCACTGCGCCACTGCGTATCTCGGCAGTGAGGCTGGTCAGTGCCGGTTTTTCCTGTCCGGCAAAGCGCTTCTCCAGCCCGTCCAACGCAATCTGCGTGGGAGAATCAGTCATGGAGAACGGGCTCAATGGCGTGATTGTTCTCCCCAGCGCGCGCATCCTCAAAACGCAGCGTGACTGGCATTCCTTGTCGTAGCCCATCATCGGGATCGGTAACCACAATACGTAGGCGGTAAACCAGATCGGTGCGCAAATCTTCTGTTTCGACGCTTTTCGGCGTGAATTCGGCACTTGGCGACACAAAGCCGACTTTGCCGCGATAAGGCTGGTCGGGGCGGCCATCGGTATAAACCAGCATTTGGCTACCGGGAACGATGTGGCCGAGATCTTTCTCGCTCACGTAGGCGCGCACCCAAACGGGGCGGGTCAGGGAGAGGGTGAAAACGGTACTGCCCGCTGCCAGCATGCTGCCTTTTTCGGCGGCGCGGGTGAGGATCACGCCTGGTGAGGGGGCAAGCAGTTCGGCGTCCTGTTTATCCAGTTCAGCCTGTGCCAGTGCGGCTTCGGCCTGTGCCACTGCCGCCTGCGCGGCGGCAATTTCTTGCGGTCGATTACCGCTTTCAAACTGGCTTAGTTTGTCTTTCGCTGCCTGTAGTGCCGCAAGCGCCTGATTACGCGCTGTTCTGGCATCGTCCAGCATGTTGGCGGAAATGGCGCGTTTATCCCACAGCCCCTGCTGACGTTGGTAGAAGCTGTTGGCGTAATCATAGGCCGCCTGACTCTGAACAACCTGAGATCGTACCTGCGCGATCTCTTCCTGTCTGTAGCCTTCCTGCGCCAGTTGAAGCTGTGCCTGTGCACTGGCGAGGTTTGCCTGCGCCTGATGTTGTGCATTCACGTAAGGCGCGGCGTCGAGTGTTGCTAGCGCTTGACCTGCCTGTACGGTATCGCCCTCATCAACGTTTAATTCGGTCACTCTGCCGCTGACGCGGAAGGCCAGATTGACGGTGCGGATATCCACATTGCCGTAGAGCGTTAATGGTTTTTCCCGTTGCTGATGGTGGTGATAAAAGCTGTAGCCTGCACCGAGCAGGACAAGAACGAGGGCGGCGAACGCCAGTTTTCTCTTGTTCATCACGCATAATTCCTTGTTTATCAGCGGTGAGCTTGTCGACGGTAGCGATCCCGCAGTCCGTGCAGAGGACTCGTCGTCTCTTATTTCTGTAAGCTATTAATCATAAGATGGGTTACAGAGGTTTACGGTGATTTATAGCGATCTGTCTCACAAAAATACATGTCCCCAGTCGAATGGCTCCCACGTATTACTCTTTGTATTCGGCATATCACCTTATTTTTGTTAAGGAATTGAAAATAAACGGTAGCTATTGTAATTAATTTAATTGAATGATAATAATTGTCATTAGTAATTACATCTTTACTGGTGCCGACAGAGTGGTTTGGCAGCATTGAGGTTGTGCCACAGGGTGTAAACCTTGTGTCCAATGCCAGAGCCAATAGTCATCCGCCAAAGTGTTTCGCGTAAGGCGAAGCATTTTGGCATTTTTTTGTCTGTGCTGCGGCGAGTGGTCGGCCACAGACGATGATTTTTATTCACGGTTGGATACATAACCAAAGGGGAAGGACAGTGAACCAGATGCGCACTTTACTCGCATTGATGCCATGCGTGCTGATTGCTCCTGCGTATGCACAGGATGACACGACCAAAAAGGGTGATTCGAGCGACGATGAGATGGTGATTACCGCCTCACGTTCGAATATCCAGCAGCAGAAAGCGCCGCAGGTGGTCACGGTGATTACCAAAGAGCAAATCGAGCAGCAGATGCAGGTCACTTCTGACTCATCGCAGATTCTGAGTAATCTGCTGCCTTCGTTCTCCCCCAGCCGTCAGAAAATGAGCGGCAGCGGTGAAACTTTCCGCGGTCGTGCCGCTTTGGTTATGATCGACGGAATTCCGCAATCTAACCCGCTGCGTCCGACCGGACGTGAGATGCATACGGTCGATTACTCAATGGTCGAACGCATCGAAGTGATTCACGGCGCCAACGCCACCAATGGGATGGGCGCAACAGGTGGGGTGATTAACATCATTACCCGGCGGCCGGAAAACGGTTCGTTTAATCAGCACGTTAACGTACAGACCACGATCCCGACTGAGAAGATTCGCGGTGAAACTGCCAGCTATAAAACCACCTATCGGGTCGACGGACGTGAAGACTATCTCGACTACCTGTTTTCGATTGGTTATGAGAATCAGGGACTGTATCTGGACGGCAACAATCGACCCATCGGCGTGGATAACACGCAGGGCGATACCATGGATTCACGCGCTTACGATCTGCTGGCGAAAGTAGGGTACTGGCTGGATGACTATCAGCGTATTCAGTTGAGCGTGAACCGCTATAACATTAAAGGTGAGAATAACTACCTCAGCGTAGACGGCGTGCGCAGGCTCGGTATTCCAACCACTTCGGTACGTGGTACGCCGCAGGGTGAAGCACCGAATAACAGCATTTGGACAACAGGCTTAACGTATGAACACCACGACCTGGCAGGGATGAAGCTGTCCGCACTGGTGTTTAATCAGCGTTATGAGGCGCTGTTTGGCGCAACCTTGTCGGACACCTTCCAGGATACCTCCATTGCACCCCGTGGTTCGCTTTACGATCAATCCCGCTCAGTGGCCAATAAGTACGGTACTAAGCTGGCATTGACCAAAGACGACCTGCTGGATGACACGCTGAAAGTCACGGTGGGTTTCGATACGCTATACGATAAAGGTAAACAGGATCTCTACCTGACCAAGCGTACCTATGTGCCGGAGATGGAGTACACCAACTATTCACCGTTTATTCAGGCTGAATATCAACTACTGGATAATGTCACGCTTCATGCGGGCGTACGCCACGAAATCGCCAAACTTCAGGTGGGTGATTATCGAACGCTGGCCTCCAGTACGGCCACCCAGGCAGACAATAGCGTAAGCGTTGAGGGCGGCAGTCCGAAATTTAACGAAACGTTGTATAACGCCGGTATTGTCTATGCCGCGACGGATTCACTCAGCCTATTTGCTAACTACTCGGAAGGGTTTGGGATGCCGGACGTTGGCCGTGCGCTGCGTGCTATTGAGCAGCCTGGTATTAGTCTGAAAAACTTTGATGGCTTTAAGCCGATTGTCACGGATAACGTAGAAACGGGATTCAGATTTAAACGTGATAAGTTTGACTTTGAAGCCAGTTACTATGAGTCCAAGTCAAAATTGGGTGAGCGCGTTCTGGCACAAGGTGATGTCTTTGTGTCCCAGCGTCAACGTACCCAGATCCGTGGTGTAGAGGTGAGTGCGGGCTACCAGATTAACGACCAGCATAAAATTAATGCTTCTTACGCCCACAGCGAGGGGAAGTATGACAGCAATGGCGACGGTAAAGTGGATAAAAAATTCAACGGGCTGAATATCGCCCCGGATCGTCTCATCACCAGTTGGTCGGCAAACTGGAACGATCAATGGAGTTCATTCGTGCAGGCGAATTATGCTTTCGGCCGCAGCTTTGACGATGCAGGCATGGCGTTTGACGGCTACCTGCTGATGGATGCTGCCGTGGGGTACAAACTGCCATATGGTCGCCTCAATGTGGCGGTGGCTAACCTGTTGGATAAACAGTACATCACCTATTACTCGCAGGCTGCACTCAATAACAACACGCGCTATTTCTCTGGGCGTGGGCGCACGATGACGCTGGGTTATTCGATTGATTTCTAAGATTACCTTGTTTAGCGATGTCCAAAAATCAGCAACACGGCGGCGTTTTACGCTGGCCGTGTTGTTGTTTTTTCTGCTAGTGACGCTGACGCAAGCGGCAGAACCGTCGCGTCAGGTTCAGCATGCGCTGGGTGTGACTACCGTGACGGGGACGCCGCTGCGCATAGTGACATTGTTTCAAGGCGCGACCGACTCCGCTGTCGCGCTGGGAATCAAGCCGATTGGTGTGGTGGAATCGTGGAGTGAGAAACCGATTTACCGCTACCTTCGCTCCGCGTTGCAGGGCGTGACGCTGGTCGGGCTGGAAACGCAGCCTAGTCTGGAAACCATCGCGCTACTTAAACCCGATCTCATCGTGGCATCGACTTTTCGGCATGAGAAAATCTACGGCCTGCTGTCGCAGATCGCGCCGACGATTGCGCTGGACAAGGTGTCTGAATTCAAGGACACGGTACAGATGATGGGCGTCGCGCTGAACAGGGAAGATAAGGCGAACGAGATTTTATCCCACTGGGATCGACGCATGCATTCGCTGCGTGACAGGCTAAAGGCCCGATTCGGCGAACGCTGGCCGCTTAGCGTTTCCATTCTCGAATTCCGTGAAGATCACATGCGTAGCTATCTACCCGCCAGCTTTGCCGGGTCGGTGCTGTCGGAAATCGGTTTTGTCTGGTCGCGGCCAGAAAGTTACACGTCAGGTGTGATGCAAAAGCTTACGAGTAAAGAGAGCATTCCCGTGGTGGATGCCGATCTGTTTTTTGTGCTGCTGCGTTCAGACAAGCCAGCGGTGGCGCAGAATTATCGGGATTGGCAGGCCCATCCGCTTTGGCAGCGGCTGCATGCCCCTCGACAGCAGCAGGTGTATCCGGTCGATAACGTTGCTTGGAGCCTGTCTGGTGGTATTTTGGGAGCGAATAATATGCTGGACGATATCGAACGGCAGTTTGCTGGCAAGGCCGAATCTGCGGGTAAAGAACGCGATATCGTAGAGGAGAGTCAGACGCGATGAGACAGGGCATCGTGATGGTAGCCGGTATCACACTGCTGCTATTGAGTATCGTTGCCAGCCTGATGCTGGGGCAAACTACGATTTCGTTTGGCGCGGTATTCAGCGCACTGTTCCATTACGATCCGCAGCAGATCGATCACATTCTGGTGCTGACGACCCGCCTGTCGCGGACGGTGATTGCCATCGTCGTCGGTGCCAGCCTTGCCGTTGCCGGGGCGTTAATGCAGGCGTTAACGCGTAACCCGCTAGCCTCGCCGGGGATATTTGGTATTAATGCTGGAGCTATGTTTACCGTCGTGCTGCTGTCTTCGTTGTTGACCCTTTCCTCGCAGGTTGCGCTGGCGTGGACGGCCTATCTGGGGGCTGCTGTTGCTGGCGTCATGGTGTATATGTTGGGAACGTTAGGGAATGCGCGTTCCAGTCATTTACGCATCGTGCTGGCCGGTGCGGCTATCAGCGCACTGTTTATTTCGTTTACACAGGCGCTGCTGGTTATCAATCAGGATGGGTTGGACAGTATGCTGTTTTGGCTGGCCGGTTCGGTATCCGGGCGCAATCTGTCGATGCTGTTGCCGCTTCTGCCATATTTTGTGATCGCGCTATGTCTCACGCTGCTGCTGGCGCGCCACCTGAATATTCTGGTGGCGGGCGATGAGATCGCCAAAGGGCTGGGGCAGCGTACTGCGCTGGTACGTGCGCTGTCTGGGCTGTGCGTGATTGGGCTAGCGGGCGGCGCAGTGGCGATAGCCGGAAATATCGGTTTTGTCGGGCTGATCGTGCCACATATTGTGCGGCGAGTACTGTCAGCCGATCACCGCTGGCTGTTGCCCGGCTGTGCAATTTTCGGTGCCACGCTGCTGCTGCTGGCCGATGTCGCCGCGCGTTTGCTGATAGTGCCGCAGGAAGTGCCGGTCGGGGCAATGACCGCGCTGTTGGGGGCACCTTTCTTTATTTATTTGGCGAGAAGGGGGCTGCGACATGGGTAACGTATACACCGTGCGCGTGGGGAGCCTTTCGCGCCAGATTGATTTACGCACGTCAGTAGTAGCGATCTCGCTCCTTCTGGTGCTATTGGCTGTCGTGTTCCTCTCGCTGTCGCTGGGGCAGGTTGTGCTATCGCCCACGCAGGTCATGTCGGCGCTGCTGGGAAAGGCAGACAGCGGCGTGCATTTTATCGTCAACGACCTGCGTTTGCCGCGCGCGCTATTGGCGCTGTTGGTCGGGGGGGCGCTGGCGATATCCGGTTTGATTCTGCAAAGTATTGTACGTAATCCGCTGGCTTCGCCGGACATTCTGGGGATTACCAGTGGCGCATCGGCAGCAGCAGTATTCTTTCTCTCGTTTCTGGCGACGGCCATCAGCCAGCGCTGGCTCCCACTGGCGGCGATGGGCGGAGCGTGGATGACGGCGATAGCTATCTATTTGCTGGCTTGGAAGCAAGGGGCCGCGCCGCTGCGCTTGGTGCTGGTCGGCGTTGGACTGTCCGCTATCATGGGCGCGGCGGTCACGATGATGCTGGTGTTTAGCCCGATTGGAACGACATTGACGGCCTATGTCTGGTTAACGGGCAGCATCTATGGTGCACAGTGGCAGCATGTAGCGGCGCTGGCTGGATGGTTGCTGCTCAGTGCGCCATTTCTGGTAGGGCTGGCGCGACATGTCAATGTGCATGAACTCGATGACGCGCTAGCCTGCGGTGTTGGTCAGTCTGTCGCGCGTATTCGGCTCGCGCTGTTAACGCTGAGCGTTGCGCTGGCCGGTGCAGCTATTGCCTACGCCGGAGCGATGGCGTTTGTCGGCCTGCTGGCACCGCATATTGCGAAAAAGCTGGCGAGCCGTTCATTCCCTGGGTTGGCGTTGGTGTCTGCACTGACGGGCGGCTTATTGGTGATGGTGGCCGATTTAATGGGGCGTACGGCGTTCTTGCCGCTGGATTTACCTGCCGGCATTTTTATCTCCGTACTCGGAACGCCCTTTTTTATCTATTTATTGCTTCGGCAACGCTATTGAGATCGTAAGGTTATGCTGTCAAAGAATGTACCTCCAGCAAATAACGGTTCCCTCGATGCGATTGCCAGCCAGTCGCTGACGCTAAGCTACGATAAACAGATCGTCATTGACGCGCTGGATATTTCGCTACCCGCGCAGAAAATTTCGGTGCTGGTGGGCAGCAACGGCTGCGGCAAGAGCACGTTATTAAAGTCATTCGCCCGCTTGCTGAAACCAACGAGCGGAACAATTATTGTCAACGGGGCGGATATCCATCGGCAATCCACCGTTGAGGTGGCGAAATCTCTGGCAATTTTGCCGCAAACGCCGACTGCGCCGGAAGGTCTGACGGTATATCAACTGGTGAAGATGGGGCGTTACCCGCACCAGTCGTGGTTGAGACAGTGGTCGGAAACGGATGAGGAAAAAGTCCTTGAGGCGTTGCGCAGTACTGGCGTGCTGGCATTAAAGGATCGCACGGTAGATTCGCTGTCCGGTGGCCAGCGTCAGCGGGTATGGATCGCGATGACGCTGGCACAGGATACCGACATCGTCCTGCTGGATGAGCCGACGACTTACCTCGATCTGGCGCATCAGATGGAGGTGTTGGATTTGTTACGGGAGTTGAACCTCCAGCAGCAGAAAACCATCGTTATGGTGCTGCACGATTTGAACCTGGCGTGTCGTTACGCGCATCATATGGTGGCGGTGCATGACCGGACGGTATTTGCTCAGGGGAATCCGCGCGACATCCTTACTGAAGCCACGGTAAAGACGGTGTTCAACCTGAATTGTCGCATCATTGACGACCCGTTCTTCGGCACGCCGCTGTGCATTCCGTTTGGGCGTGAAGTCACGGAAGCCATGACTGATGTCGGTTAATCGTCTGACGGCACCGCAGTGGGCAATGTTATCCGGCACATTGCAATTGACGGATGCCTCGCAGCGGACAGGTCATGATGGTTGTCCGAGTGGGAGAGTATTGGATCCTGACTATTGTCGCTGGCTGCTGGAAACGTTGACGCCACCGTTACTCTCGCCGTCGATCAAGATTACCGCTTCGCTACTGGCGAAGCGGATAGGGTTCTTAACCACGGCTGCCAGCCTGTACGCCATGTCGGTGTATAACAAAGGGCTGAATATGACGTTGGATAACAGCGTGTTGGAATTCGGACACCACCACCTGTGGACATCGACGATGCCGCTTTACGATCTCACGGTGTCTCAACCAGAAACAGGGCAGCGGGAGGCGTGGCGCGATAATTTGTTCGACACCCTGTTTGCTCAACACCTGTCGCCGATCCTGCATACGTTGTCAGCGGTGTCGGGTGTACCGCTGCGTATTTTGTGGGAGAACGTCGCCGTGCGGGTGTTTTCGTTATACGAGCAGCGTATTGAGTGGGACGATCCTGCGGCAGTGTGTTCGCCGGGAATGACGCTGATACAGCAGGTGCAGCAGGATTTTGACGCTTTGTTGGCTGCACCCGGTGAGCGTTTTGGCTGTGATGATAATCCGCTAAGGCCGTTCTTTCGTGCGAAAACGCGAGTTTCTGCTGTGGGAAGTGCGGTGAGCTTTCGTGAGGTGCGATTTCGCCGCACCTGCTGTTTTTATTACAAGGCGTCGCAGCCGCAGGAATATTGCAATAACTGCCCGTTATTGCGTCCCGCCAGAAAAATGGGCTGACACAGATAAAAATCCCTTAGTGGTCAGAATCTCTGCTACAATCGTCGGCAGTCATGCACCGTAGTTGTGCTCGTTCACCGTGGTTGTTGCGTATGTTGTTGTTACGTGAGTTGTTACGTTAATAGTGGCCCGCCAAACCCGTCTTACTGACCCTCTGAAAACTACACCGGCTGCTGTCCGGTCAGAGCGGATCTGGAGTTGTTCTTTTTATGTCATTTGATTCTCTCGGCCTGAGTGCCGATATTCTGCGCGCGATTGAAGAGCAGGGTTATCGCGATCCTACCCCCGTTCAGCGTCAGGCGATTCCTGTCGTGCTGGAAGGGCGTGATTTAATGGCCAGCGCCCAAACGGGTACAGGTAAAACGGCGGGCTTTACGCTGCCGTTATTACAGTTGCTGACCAGTCGTGAAGCGCAGAATAAAGGGAAAGGTCGCCGTCCGGTACGGGCTCTGATCTTGACGCCAACCCGTGAGCTGGCAGCGCAGATTGATGAGAACGTGAAGGCGTATAGCAAGTACTTGCGCCTGCGTTCACTGGTTGTATTCGGCGGTGTAAGCATTAACCCGCAGATGATGAAACTGCGCGGCGGCGTGGATATTCTGGTGGCGACGCCAGGGCGTCTGCTCGATCTGGAACATCAGCACGCCGTTGATCTGTCTCAGATCGAAATTCTGGTGCTGGATGAAGCGGACCGTATGCTGGATATGGGCTTCATCCATGATATTCGTCGTGTACTGGCGAAGCTGCCCGCTAAACGCCAAAACCTGCTGTTCTCCGCGACCTTCTCGGATGAAATCAAAGCGCTGGCGAACAAACTGCTGACCAATCCCGCTTCTGTTGAAGTCGTGCGTCGTAATACGCCGTCTGAACTGGTCACGCAGCATGTACATTTTGTAGATAAGCGCCGTAAGCGTGAACTGCTGTCGCAGCTGATTGGTGAAAATAATTGGCAGCAGGTATTGGTCTTTACCCGTACCAAGCACGGTGCTAACCATCTGGCTGAACTGCTGGAAAAAGACGGCATTACTGCGGCTGCTATCCACGGGAATAAAAGTCAGGGTGCGCGTACGCGTGCGTTGGCGAACTTCAAAGATGGCAGCATTCGCGTGCTGGTGGCAACGGATATCGCCGCGCGGGGTCTGGATATCGACCAACTGCCGCACGTGGTGAACTATGAGCTGCCGAACGTGCCAGAAGATTACGTTCACCGTATTGGCCGTACCGGCCGTGCGGAAGCAACGGGTGAAGCGCTGTCGCTGGTGTGTGTGGATGAACACAAACTGCTGCGTGACATCGAACGTCTGCTGAAGCGTGAGATTCCGCGTATTGCTATTGAGGGTTACGAGCCGGATCCGTCCATCAAGGCCGAGCCGATTGTGAATGGCCGTCAGGGCAACCGTGGCGGCGGCGGTGCGCGTAACTCGGCACCTCGCGGTCAGTCTGAACGCAGCGAACGTAGTCAAGGTCAGGGCGAACGTCGTTCAAATGATGGCAACCGCCAGCCGCGCAAGCCGGGCGGCAATAGCGATAGTCCGTGGGGTACTGGTGGAAAAGGTAAGGGCAGTGGCGAAGGCCAGCGCCGCGCGCCGCGTCCACAAAACCGCAGCAAACCAGCTGACAAGTAACATCGAAAGGGAGCCACTGGCTCCCTTTTTTATCGCGCTATTTTACTGTTGCGTGTTGTGCGACTGGACGATGTGGGCGATAAAACATCACTGCGTTCCCCGCCAGAATCAGCTGCAGACCGATAAGTGCGTTGGATCGCCTTCAAATAGCGTTAACGCGAACGGCGTACCAGCAGGAACGCGACACCTGCGAGTGCATAACAGATAAAGATCACGAGCGCCATGGAGAGCGCCGATGTGCCATTAATACCGGTCAATGGCGTGCTGATGGCGCCGAGCATAAACAGGCTCATACCAATCAGCGCGGAAGCGCTGCCCGCCAGATTCCCTTGTCCCTGCATGGCTAGCGTGGATGCGCAAGGTCCGATCAAGCCAATTGCGGAAACCGTAATGAACAGCGGCACCATAATGATGGGCAGAGACGCTTGTACGAAGCCTGCCAGCAGCAGCGCCAGCGCCGCCAGAATCGCCATACACAGCGCCATTTTCAACACGGCCAGCTCGCCTTTTCTACGGCACAGCGGCGTGGCGATCTGCGCGGCGATCACCATGCCGATGCCATTAGTGGCAAAACACAGGCTAAAGGCTTGCGGGCTGAGCTGATAGACCTCTTGCAACACGAACGGCGAGGCGCCGATATACGCGAACATGCCTGCGCCGATCAGTCCTTGCGTCAGGCATAAGCCCATAAATTCGCGTTGGGTCAGCAGTGTACCAATCGAACGCAACAACTTGCCAATCCCACCCGTGATGCGCCGTTCGGGCGGCAGCGTTTCTTGCAGACGCCAGGCGGAAAGCGCGATTAACAAAATGGCGATCGCCGAGAGTGCAATAAAGATGCCGCGCCAGTCCATCATATTTAACAGCACGCCGCCCATCACTGGTGCCAGGATCGGCGCCAATCCGTTAATCAGCATCAGCAGGGCAAAAAAGCGCGTCAGATCGTAGCCACTGTAGAGATCGCGTGCGATGGCGCGCGATAACACGGCGCCGCCCGCCCCGGAGGCCCCTTGCAAAAAGCGGGCGATGATCAACAGGTGGATATCCGGTGCTAGTGCACACCAGATGGAGGTGAGCAGAAAGATCGCCAGCGAGAACAGTAACGGGCCGCGTCTGCCTCGTGCATCACTGAGCGGGCCAAACAGCAATTGCCCGACGCCAAGGCCGAGCAACCCGGCGGTCAGACTCAGTTGCACGGTAGATGCTGATGTGGACAGCTCGTTGCTGAGTTCGGGCAACGCAGGCAGATAGAGGTCGGTACAAAGTGGACCGAGTGCGGCCAGCAGGCCGAGAACCAACGCATAACTCAAGCGGGTCGCGCCGTGCAGCGGCTGTGTATCAGTATTATTCATGGTGTTCAGGCATCGAAAAAAGATGATTTAACAAAGTGAGATAGAGCGGGTTCAGCGTGTCGTCTGTCGCCGGCGACTGCACGACGGAACGAAACGCCGTCCCTTCGGTAAGGGTCGCCATCATTTCTACTCGAGCGGCGATTTGTGCGTGAGTGAACTGTGGATAGTGTCGAGCCATCATGGTACAGGCCTGTTGAAACAGGCGGTTATCCGCATCTTGCAGGATTGCTGCGATGCGTGCATTGCGCGTGGCTTCGGCGGTCACTTCCAGCATCAGCGCGCGGTCATCTTCCCGCACTGAACCTGCATCCATTTTGCCGCGCTGCGAGAACGCTAGCGCCGCATGGCGGATATGGCTGTCGTGATCGACGCCGAATTCCATAAACTGCAACTTGTCGTTGGTGATCCTTCGGACGATCTCTTCGATAATAGCGTCTTTATTGGCAAAATAGCGGTAGATCTGCCCCACGCTCAGTTCGGCGTGTTTGGCAATTTCAGCCATCCCGCCGCCGTGGAATCCACCACGGCGAAAGCAGATCCTCGCCGCCGCAATGATCTGGTCACGACGGCGTTGGATTCGTTCTTCTTTACCCATTACTGCATGCATGTGGACCCCTTTAACGTCAGGAAAATGCGCTTTACGAAAGGCTTACAAAAACTTATCAACGTGATGAAACAAGCTTCTTTAAAATTGAGAATGAACGTTCATTCTCAATGATAGGGCATGATTTCATGCAAAGTAAGCACTTTATTTTTATGTTGGTATTACTGGCTGCCGGATGTCGTGACAATGCTTCCTCGACGGCGGCTGTGCCAGCGACGGACGTCACGGTGCAAACGTTGCACACAGAGTCGATCCACTTGAACAGTGAATTAACCGGCAGGGTGACTGCCGCATTGGTCTCCGAAGTGCGTCCGCAGGTAGATGGCATTATTCAAAAGAGACGGTTTACTGAAGGGAGTGAAGTGAAGGTGGGGCAGGTGTTATACCAGATCGACCCTGCCACTTATCAGGCCGCTTACGATGAAGCGGCCGCCGCGCTGAAAAATGCGCAGGCCAGCGTACATTCAAGCAGGCTCAAGGCGGAACGCTACGCGCGCCTGCTGAAAAGTGAAGGCGTGTCGCAGCAGGATGCTGACGATGCGCAAAGCACGTATGAGGCCGCTATCGCCAACGTAGCGGAGAAACAGGCAGCGCTCAACACCGCACGCATTAACCTGAACTACACGCAAATCAAAGCCCCGATCGCTGGACGTATCGGGATCTCGTCGGTTACACCCGGCGCGTTGGTGATCGCCAGCCAAACCACTGCGTTGGCGACCATTCGTCAACTCGATCCCATCTATGTCGACTTGACGCAATCCAGCCGTCAGCGGCTGGCGCTTCAGGCCATGCAGAAAGCCGACGACGTGCCCGTCACTCTGATGTTGGAAAATGGAACCACTTATCCCTACACCGGTACGCTGCGGTTAGCGGAAGTGGTGGTGGATGAATCGACAGGCAGCGTGACGCTGCGCGCTGAATTCCCCAATCCGCAGCACCTGTTGTTGCCTGGTATGTATGCGCGCGCGAGTGTCGTACAAGGCGAAGATCCGAAAGCGATTCTGGTACCGCAACAGGGCATCACGCGTGATGCCAAAGGGAATGCCGTCGCGCTGGTGGTGAATGACCAGCAGAAGGTGGAACAGCGCACCGTGGTGACGGAACAAGCCATCGGCAACCGCTGGCGGGTGACGGAAGGCTTAACGCAAGGCGATCGCGTCATTATTGAAGGCACGGACAAAGTCAGCGTCGGGCAATTCGTCAACCCTGTTGACGTCTCCGCGACGACGACTGACACGGCAGACAACGCGATAGTGACCGTTCAGACGCCTGCCGACACCACGGAGGCAAAGTAACCGATGTTCTCGCGTTTCTTTATTCATCGCCCGGTCTTTGCCTGGGTGATCTCAATTGCCATCATGCTGGCTGGGGTGTTCGCGATCGCTTCTCTGCCCATTGCCCAGTATCCCGATGTGGCGCCGCCCTCCGTCTCTATCAATGCGACTTATGCTGGTGCCTCGGCGGAAACACTGGAAAACAGCGTCACGCAGGTGATTGAACAGCAGCTCACAGGTCTGGATGGATTGCTCTATTTCTCCTCCTCTAGCAGTTCGAGCGGCAATGTCAACATTACCGCGACCTTTGAGAAAGGCACTAATCCCGATACCGCGCAGGTACAGGTACAAAACAAGGTACAGCAGGCGTTGACGCGCCTGCCTACTGAAGTGCAACAGCAAGGCGTCACCGTCACCAAATCCCAAAGCAACTTTCTGCTGATCATGTCGTTGTACGACAGCAGCGATAAAGCCAGCTCGGCTGATATTGCCGACTACATGGTCAGCAACCTGCAAGATTCTCTGGCACGTGTGGCCGGTGTGGGTGATGTCAAAGTGTTTGGTTCGCAGTATGCAATGCGTATCTGGCTCAATCCGACCCAATTGGCGGCTTACAGCCTGATGCCCTCCGATATCTCCACGGCTATCGAAGCACAGAACGTGCAGGTGGCGGCAGGTAAAATCGGCGCATTGCCCGCTCGCAGCGATCAGCAACTCACCGCGACCGTTATGGCGCAATCGCAGCTCAAAACCGTCGAACAGTTCAACAAGATTGTAGTGAAAAGCGACACCAACGGTGCGTTGGTACGTCTGAGCGATGTCGCGCGCGTAGAGCTGGGCGATGAAGATTACAGCATCATGACACGCCTGAATGGTCATCCGGCGGCGGGGATTGCGGTGATGCTGGCACCGGGCGCAAATGCTCTGGCAACAGCGGAGCGGGTGAAGGCTCAGGTGGCGGAATATGAACACACCATGCCGCAGGGCTACCAGATCGGCTATCCGAAAGACAGTACCGATTTCATCAAAATGTCCATCGAAGAGGTGGTGAAAACGCTGTTTGAAGCCATTGTGCTGGTGGTGGCGGTGATGTTTCTGTTCCTGCAAAACTGGCGGGCGACGCTGATTCCCGCTATTGCAGTGCCGGTGGTACTGCTGGGGACGTTCGGCATACTCTCGGCATTCGGCTACTCGATCAACACCTTGACGCTCTTCGGTATGGTGCTGGCGATTGGTCTGCTGGTGGATGACGCTATTGTGGTGGTGGAGAATGTAGAACGCCTGATGCGAGAGCAGCGTCAGTCCCCGCTCGACGCCACCGAAAATTCCATGCGTGAAATTTCCAGCGCACTGATCGGTGTGGCGCTGGTATTGAGCGCTGTGTTTCTGCCGATGGCGTTTTTCGGTGGATCGACAGGCGTGATCTATCGCCAGTTCTCTATCACGATCGTGTCGGCCATGGCACTGTCAGTGCTGGTAGCCTTAACCTTAACCCCGGCACTGTGCGCCACCCTGTTGCGCCCGGTCACTCACGATGCGAACGGTGTCGGCTTCTTCGCCCGTTTTAATCGCGCTTATCAGCGTCTGCAAGACGGACATCGCGGTCAGGTAGCGCAGATCTTGCGGCGTCCGCTGCGCTTTGTATTGTTGTATGGCGCGATTGTTGTGGGGATGGGACTGTTGCTGATACGTCTGCCGACCGGCTTTTTGCCGACGGAAGATCAGGGTGACGTGATGGTGCAGTTTACGCTGCCGCCCGGCGCGACCGCGGCCCGTACCGAGAACGTAGGCAAAGAGATTGAACGCTATTTCTTGACGCAGGAGAAAGATAACACCAAGGCCATTTTCGTTATTACCGGGTTCGGTTTTAGCGGCAGCGGGCAGAATGCCGGCATGGCGTTCGTGGCCTTGAAAAACTGGAGCGAACGCTCAGGCGCGACGAATCGCGCTGATGCGATAGCCCAGCGTGCGATGGCGTCGCTCTCGTCGCTGCGTGATGCGCAGGTGTTCAGCCTGACGCCGCCAGCGGTGGACGGTCTGGGGCAATCGAGCGGCTTTACCTTCGAATTGCAGGCCAGTGGCACCACAGACCGCACCGCGCTGTTGGCAATGCGCGATCAATTGTTGGCGGAAGCGCGTAAAAGCCCGCTGCTCTCTGCGGTGCGTCCTAACGAGTTGGCGCAGATGCCGCAGTTGCAGGTGGATATCGATAACGAGAAAGCCAATGCGCTCGGCCTCTCCATGAGCGATATCACCGCGACGCTCAGCAGCGCCTGGGGCGGCACCTATATCAACGATTTCCTCGATCGCGGCCGGGTGAAAAAAGTCTATATGCAGGGCGATGTTGATACGCGTAGTAAGCCGGAGGATCTGGATAAGTGGCATGTGCGCGGCAGCGGTGATGCCATGACGCCATTCTCTGCTTTCGCCTCTACTCGCTGGACGTTCGGGCCGGAAAGCCTCTCGCGTTACAACGGACTCGCCTCCTATGAGATTCAGGGGAGCGGTGTATCCGGTGTCAGTTCTGGTAAGGCGATGGACGAAATGGCGCGTCTGGCGAAAGCCTTGCCGCAAGGCACCACCTATGCCTGGAGTGGTCTGTCGTATCAGGAACGTCTGGCAAGCGGGCAAACCTCTGCGCTGTACGCCATCTCGATTCTGGTGGTGTTCCTATGCCTGGCGGCACTGTATGAAAGCTGGAGTATTCCTTTCTCCGTCATGCTGGTAATCCCGCTGGGCATTATTGGTGCCGTACTGGCGGCGACATTGCGCGGGCTTGAGAACGATGTCTACTTCCAGGTGGCGCTGTTGACCACCATTGGGCTATCCGCCAAGAACGCCATTCTGATCGTCGAGTTCGCCGAGCTGGCGTATCGACGCGGCGCGACGCTGTTTGAAGCGGCGTTAGAAGGGGCATCGGTACGTCTGCGCCCGGTATTGATGACCTCGCTGGCATTCATTATGGGGGTCTTGCCGCTGGCGATTGCCACGGGTGCGGGTGCAAACAGCCGTATCTCCATTGGTTCAGGCATCGTCGGCGGTACGCTGACGGCGACCTTCCTGACGATCTTCCTGATCCCGATGTTCTTTATGTTGGTGCGCCGCATTTTCCCCCAGATCAAACAGGATGCGAGCCACCGTACGCCGAAAAACGAAGAGAATAACCATGATGTATAACCTGAAGTGGATGGCGTTCATGCTGCCCTGGCTGCTCAGCGGATGCTTGTCGTTGGATCCGCACTATCAGCGGCCAATGTCTCCGGTATCCAAAAGCTGGCCGCAGGGCGCGGCCTATGGTGCTGGGCAAAAAGCCACGACGTCGGCAGGAGACATCCCGTGGCGCGAGGTGATTGTCAATGAAAAGCTGCGCCAGGTGATTGAACTGGCGCTGAGCGATAACCGCGATCTGCGTAAAGCGATCGCCGATGTTGAAGCGGCGCGGGCGCAATATGGCATTCAGCGTGCGGACACCTTGCCGACGATCAATGCCGGTATGGACGGCAGTCGAGGACGAGCGTTGACATCCTCAACGCCCGGCAGCGCCAACACTACGGCGATGACGCAAACCTACAGCGCCTCTCTCGCTAACAGTGCCTATACGCTGGATCTGTTTGGTAAAGTGCATAGTTTGAGCACGGCAGCGCTGGAGACTTATCTGTCGACTGCGGAGGCGGAGAAGCGCGTGCGCCTGACGCTGATTGCTGACACGGCGAGCGCCTATGTGACATTAGCGAAAGCGCGCAGTGATGTGGCGCTATCGCAACACACATTGCAAAGTGCGCAAGCATCGCTGGCGGTTACGCAAGAACGCCAGCGTAACGGCGTGGCATCCGGCGTGGATGTGGCGCAGGCGGAAACGGTCTATCAGCAGGCGCGTGCCGATGTTGCCAGCAATACCACCAGCGTAGCGCAATACATCAATGCGCTGAATTTGCTGGTGGGACAAACGGTAAACGACACGTTGCTGCCGGAGAATCTTGATGCGCTGGCGCACGCGGTGAAGCCGGTCGAGGCGGGGATAGACTCAACGGTATTGCTACAACGCCCGGACGTGCAGGAAGCGGAGCATACTCTGAAGTCGGCCAATGCCAACATCGGCGCGGCGCGTGCGGCCTTCTTTCCCAGCGTCACGCTGACGGCCAGTGGCGGAGTGAGCAGTACCGCGCTCTCCTCGTTGTTTAGTCAGGGAATGGGGGTATGGTCGTTTGCGCCCAGCATCAGCCTGCCGCTGTTTGACGGAGGGGCTAACCGGGCGTCGTTGGCTTACGCCGAAGCGCAGAAAAAGGGCTATATCGCCAGCTACGAGAAAGCCATTCAATCGGCCTTCAAAGAGGTCGCGGATGCGCTGGCGCGCAAAGGTACGTTGGAAGAACAGCGTGCCGCACTGTGGGATTACGTGGCGGCGGCGCAGCGCAGCTATCGTCTGGCGGACAGTCGCTATCGAGAAGGCGTGGATACCTATCTCAATATGCTGGAAGCGCAACGTACGCTGTATAGCGCGCAGAAAGATCTTATTGCGGTGGAACAAACGCGCCTGAATAACCTGATTACGCTGTATAACGCGTTGGGCGGCGGCGTAGCGACGTTGTAGCAGCGATGCTAGCCAGGGACGGCCAGAAAAGAAGATAGGCGCCAGGTCGGCATCATTGAGCACCATCTTTTCTATCCGGTATCGGCGATAAAATCAGACGTAGCGAAACGGCACGCCGCATGACGTGCCTAATCGGTCATTCGGCTTCGTCGCCGTAATACAGCTTACCGATGCGAATAATATCGCGCCCCTGTGATTTGCGATGCATATTGGAGTCGCGCAGGGAGTAGATGCAGCCGCAATACTCTTGCTGATAGAAACGTTCACGCTTGCTGATTTCGATCATCCGAGCCGAGCCGCCGCCTTTGCGCCAGTTGTAATCCCAGTAGGTGACGCCAGGATATTTCTGCGCCGCGTTCTGGCCACATTCGTTAATTTGCTGCATGTTTTTCCAGCGGGAAATTCCCAATGAGCTGGAAATAACGCTAAAGCCATTTTCCGCTGCATACAGCGCCGTACGCTCGAAACGCATATCAAAACACATGGTGCAACGAATGCCGCGTTCGGGTTCCCATTCCATGCCTTTGGCACGTTCGAACCAGTTATCCGAGTCGTAATCTGCATCGATGAAAGGCACGTTATGCTGTTCCGCAAAACGGATGTTTTCCTCTTTACGGATCAGATATTCACGCTGCGGGTGGATGTTGGGGTTGTAGAAGAAAATGGTGTAATCAATGCCAGAAGCGGTGATGGCTTCCATGACTTCACCAGAGCAGGGCGCACAGCAAGAGTGCAGCAGCAGTTTGTCTGCGCTATTGGGTAATGAAAGCTGTGGGCGCTTAAATTCTGCGGTTTTGACATTCGACATAAATAAACAGTCACTTCGTTGTGGTCCGTAAGGACGATAGCATCACAAATTCGTAACGAATTATTGATGATATGCTCATAAGAGGCAACCTCTGGGCGCATCTGGCGTTATCTTTCCCGCTGCATTATCCGTACAATACCCCCCTAGGATTGCCTGCTTTTTTGGCTGTGCAATGAATGGCTGTGATTAACGATAAAATGGTTACCGAGTAGCGTTATGCGTGTTTTGCTTGCCCCGATGGAAGGGGTTCTCGACTCATTAGTGCGAGAGCTACTGACCGAAGTAAATGATTATGATCTGTGCATCACCGAGTTTTTACGTGTTGTAGATCAATGCCTGCCGGTTAAATCTTTTTATCGTCTTTGCCCGGAGCTACATCATGCCAGCCGTACGCCGTCCGGCACGCTGGTGCGTGTGCAGCTACTGGGACAATACCCACAGTGGCTGGCGGAGAATGCCGCGCGGGCGGTAGAACTGGGGTCGTATGGCGTCGATCTTAACTGCGGCTGCCCGTCGAAGCTAGTGAACGGTAGTGGGGGCGGTGCGACGCTGTTAAAAGATCCCGAACTGATCTATCAGGGCGCAAAAGCCATGCGTGAGGCGGTGCCAGCGCATTTGCCGGTCACGGTGAAAATACGCCTGGGTTGGGATTCCGGCGCTCGTCAGTTCGAAATTGCCGACGCGGTACAGCAGGCAGGAGCCAGTGAGTTGGCTGTGCATGGTCGCACGAAAGAAGACGGTTACAAGGCTGAATGCATTAACTGGCAGGCAATCGGAGAAATCCGCCAGCGACTGCGGATTCCGGTGATTGCCAACGGTGAAATCTGGGACTGGCAGAGCGCACAGGATTGTATGGCGGCAACGGGCTGCGATGCCATCATGCTGGGGCGGGGGGCTTTGAATGTGCCAAACCTGAGCCGCGTGATTAAATATAACGAACCGCGTATGCCGTGGCCTGAGGTTATGTTACTGCTACAAAAATATGTGCGGCTGGAAAAACAGGGTGATACGGGGATGTATCACGTGGCGCGGATCAAACAGTGGCTTGGCTATTTGCGTAAAGAGTACGACGACGCCACCGCGTTATTCAGCGAGATTCGCACGCTGAAGACCTCAACGGAAATCGCACGTGTGATTGGTGAGCCATAAGCGCTCACCGTTTCCTCTCGTTATCTATTTTCCCATTCTTTGTTTTCCCCTCTTTGTTTCACACTTTTTGTTTCCCGATAGCGGCTGCTCAATTTTAACCCACTTCACTACTCTCCCGCGGCCTGCGCTTTACTTTACGAATCGGTTGACGGTATAACACTCCATCTATCTGGAAGTTTAGACGTCTACTCCCGTTATACTTCAAGTTGCCTGCGTGTTGGCTACGTTACTCGGAGCACTTGCGTGTACCGCGCTCCGTTGGGGCCGCTGCAAGCAGCGTTCAACTCTGCCAGAGGCAGATTTGTCACTCGCCGCCTTCATGCAACTCGAATTATTTAGGGACCATTACCGTCCTGCGACATCAAGCAGGGCAGGTTTATTGATAACGAAAGGTCATCATGGAACAACACGCACCTGGCTCGGAAGGACAGTTTAAGCGCACCATGAAAGCTCGCCATTTGGTGATGCTTTCGCTCGGCGGCGTCATCGGTACCGGCCTGTTTTTCAATACGGGCTACATTATTTCCACAACGGGCGCGGCTGGGACGCTATTGGCATATCTGATTGGTGCGCTGGTGGTTTATCTGGTGATGCTTAGCCTGGGTGAACTCTCTGTCGCTATGCCGGAAACTGGGGCGTTCCATGTTTATGCTTCCCGCTATCTCAGTCCGGCAACGGGCTATACCGTGGCGTGGCTATATTGGCTAACGTGGACGGTCGCACTGGGTTCCAGCCTGACTGCCGCTGGTTTTTGCATGCAGTATTGGTTCCCGCAGGTGCCAGTCTGGACCTGGTGTCTGCTGTTTTGTGTGCTGATCTACCTGCTGAATATCGTATCGTCCCGCTTCTTTGCTGAAGGGGAATTCTGGTTCTCGATTGTTAAAGTTGTCACGATTCTCGCCTTTATCGTGCTTGGTGCGGGGGCGATGTTTGGCTTTATTCCGATGCAGGATGGTTCTCCCGCACCGTTCTTCCAGAACATTACTGCGTCCGGCTGGTTCCCCTATGGTGGCCTGCCGATATTGATGACGATGGTGGCGGTAAACTTCGCCTTCTCTGGCACGGAACTGATCGGCATTGCCGCAGGTGAAACTGAGAATCCGCACAAGGTTGTGCCGATGGCGATTCGCACGACCGTCGCACGACTGGTGATCTTCTTCCTTGGTACGGTGCTGGTACTGGCCGCCATCATCCCGATGGAAGAGGCGGGCATCGCCAAAAGCCCGTTTGTACTGGTATTTGAGAAGATTGGCATTCCTTACGCCGCCGATATTTTTAATTTCGTGATTTTGACGGCGATCCTGTCTGCCGCGAATTCAGGGCTGTATGCCTCGGGACGTATGCTGTGGTCGCTGTCTAACGAAGGCACCTTGCCGCGCCGTTTTTCTCGCCTGACGCGCCGCGGCATTCCGCTCTTTGCCATTTCCGTTAGTATGCTGGGTGGGCTATTGGCGCTGTTTTCCAGCGTGGTCGCGCCCGATACCGTCTACGTGGCGCTGTCCGCGATTTCTGGTTTTGCCGTAGTGGCGGTGTGGTTGAGTATCTGCGCCTCACACTATATGTTCCGCCGTCATCATCTCCGCAGCGGAAAACCACTGTCTGAACTGCAATATCGTGCACCTTGGTTCCCGATCACGCCGATTCTTGGCTTCCTGCTGTGCCTGTTGGCCTGCGTCGGGCTGGCGTTTGACCCCAGCCAGCGGATTGCACTGTGGTGTGGAATTCCGTTTGTCGTGCTGTGTTACGCTGCTTATTATTTTACGCAGTCAATGAAAAAGCGTGGGTTAACGGGAGTGGAAGACATTGCATAACAATACGGTTACCGAAATGCTGGCGACAGCACCAACGGTTGTGCTGGACGGCGCGTTGGCGACCGAACTGGAAGCGCGCGGCTGTGATTTAACGGATCCCCTGTGGTCGGCGAAGGTACTGGTTGAGAATCCGGCGCTGATTTATCAGGTGCACCTCGACTATTTCAAGGCTGGGGCGCAGTGTGCGATTACCGCCAGCTATCAGGCCACGCCACAAGGGTTTAAGGCTCGCGGGTATAGCGAAGTGGAATCGCTGGCGCTGATTGCCAAAAGCGTACAGCTGGCGGCGCAGGCTCGGGATGATTATCGCCACGATAACCCGCAGGCTGGGGCGCTGCTGGTGGCGGGATCGGTGGGACCCTACGGTGCCTATCTGGCGGATGGCTCGGAGTATCGTGGTGATTACCATTTGCCGCAGGCTGAGATGATGGCATTTCATCGGCCGCGCATCGCGGCGCTGCATGATGCTGGTGCGGATCTGTTGGCCTGCGAGACACTGCCGTCTTTTGCGGAAATAGAGGCGCTGATTGCGTTACTGGCCGAATTCCCTCAGGCACAGGCCTGGTTCTCCTTCACGTTGCGTGATAGCGAACATCTCAGCGACGGTACGCCATTGCGCACGGTGCTGGAACGGGTTAACGCCTGCTCACAGGTGGTTGCTGTTGGTATCAACTGCATTGCGTTGGAAAAGGTAACGCCAGCGCTGATGCATCTGTCTTCGCTAACAGATTTGCCTTTGGTGGTTTATCCCAATTCCGGCGAGCAGTATGATGCCGTAACCAAAACCTGGAGCAACACGCACGATGCGGCATGCCAGCTGACCGCGTATCTGCCCGAGTGGCAGGCCGCAGGGGCACGTCTGATTGGCGGCTGTTGCCGTACTACGCCAGCCGACATTGCCGGTATTGCACGCTGCTGCCAGCACGAGAGTGAGTACTAAATAAGGGGATGCCGTGATGGAAAATGATGTGAATCTACAACATATGTACTCGCTTGCCAGACAGCGCGTTGAGCCAGATGTGCCGATAACGGTGCTGTGCATTGGCGAGCAACAGACGACAGTCGTCTGCGGGACAGCATCACAACCGTCGGCAACCCTGCAACTGACCATCGGTTTTGACAAAACGGCGGCGACGTTTTTCAAGCATCTTCCCCCGACGCCGGACGAGATGGAGTTGGCGATCATGGCGGTAGAAGATGAGGTAACACGTATTCGCCACGATATCCCTGCGAATTCCATTCTGTTCTCTTTCGATCCCACATTGGTGACAATCGCACAGATTTCGGGAGCAGAAGAAGAGGACGCGCGGTGGCGGTTGCCGCAGGATGATATGGAAAGAACCTTTAAACGTCTGGAGCGTGTCATGCTGGGGACTCCGGCAGTCTGGGAAGGGATTCCGTTAGAGAATGCCTTCTCCGCTCGCTTACTGATTTTGCGCGAGTTTATGCACCATCATGGCTTTGATTCTGCACTGATTTTGCTATTACCTGCTGTTGCTGTGTGAAGAACTAGCGGTTTTTTCCTTCTCAGCTACTATTAACGGCGGTCAGCGTCCCGTGCGGCTCTGACCGCATTTTCTTTGATGGGAAATTGCTGATGGCATTCGCTGTCAGGAAATTGCGCTCGGGATGTCTGACGTTGTAAGGTAATAACGCGGCATTATTGTCGAGTTAATGCTGTCCCGGTAATGCTATCGCGCTACCTGGATGTCACAGGACGTAAGGTGTTAATCAAGGAGAGTTAGAGGACGGCCATTCGGCCATATTATGTTACCTGTATGATCTATTTTGCGGACGACCGAATCATTATATTCTTGAACCTCCGTATGTCAGCGTAATAAAAATTCTGACAATGTGGCGGAGAGTCAATTTTATTTCAGGGACTCCAGTGAGGGAAAGAACATGGTTGAACATTTCACAGGGAAATATGAAGTAGAACTCAAATTTCGCATCGACGATATAGCCGTTTTCAGAAATACGCTTTTTAGTCTCCACCCAGAGGCTTTCGTCTTTGAAAATAAAGAACATGATATTTATTACGATGATGCTGAGAAGCATCTGCAACAGCAAAATATTAAAATGCTGGTGCGACGTATGGAACCATCGGGGATAAAACTCTGGATTGTTAAAGGGCCAGGTGCCGATCGCTGCGAAGCGGTTAACGTCGAAGCCTTTGAAAAAACCGACAGCATGTTACAGACGCTGGGGTATAAGCCCCTTTTTGAAATTCATAAAATCCGCAGTATCTACTTTTTAAGTGCCTTCCATATCACGCTCGATTATATTGAATCTCTTGGTTATTTCGTAGAAATATCGGTGATGACCGATGATGAAACCCAGTTGAAAGCACTTAGAGATCGGTGTATGGAATGTGCGCTACGGCTTCAATTGTCATTGGATAATATTGAAACGAAATCTTATTATCAATTATTAGGGTTTAGTTGATTGTTCTTTTATGGTTATTGAATTGTTGCTTTTGTTGTTTTATTTACATAGGGAAAAATGATGAAAAAATCTATTCCGGCAATGCTGGCCACGTTAGTGATGGCTTTTTCTCTGTCCGCACATGGCAGTAATGTAGGGCAATATAAAGACGGTACCTACACTGGTAAAGCACAGGGTAAGGCCGCAGAGGTTGAGGTAACGGTCAGCATTAAAGACGGGAAGATCGCTAACGCTGAAGTGCTGAAGCATGGAGATACCGAAGCGATGATGCTGAGCGCGACAGATCAAATCGTGCCTGAGCTTCTTGAGACGCAGGATATTAACAAGGTGGATGCGGTAACGGGAGCAACGTTGTCGAGTCAGGGCGTGATTAACGCGGTGAAACAGGCGCTGGAACAGGCAAAAGTCACACCGTGATTGAACGGGAATGTGACTATCACCGTTGATGAATGCACTGTTGATGAAGGAATTGCACCGTTGTGGAAAACTTGCTGATTATTTTGCGTCACACGCCCTATTGGGTGTGGGTCATTTTGGGCTACCTGATTTATGCTGGCGTAAAAGCCAGTCAGCCGCGGCAACAATCGCTGGTGAGGATGCTAGTCGTGCCCGCAGTTTTCATGATATGGGGTGTTAGCGCGATTTTTCACACGCTGATGCTTCCGCTCGCGGCGGCGGGCGGATTTCTACTGATGTTGATGATGGGGCTGTGGATCGGTTGGGCGTGGGGAAAGGCTTCTGGAACCTATCTGCCAGCGTCTCGCAGTTTTCAACGCACGGGATCGTGGTGGCCATTAGCTCTGATGCTGCTGACGTTTTGTTCTCGCTTCTACCTTTCCGTCCAGTTGGCTCGGTTTCCCACATTGGCGCATGACCCTGTGTTCTGCCTGTTATCCGGCGCGGTGGGGGGAATGACCGCGGGCATATTCAGCGGCGTCAGCCTGCGTTTGCTCAATCAGATGCGCAAAATAAAACCATCTCTAACGTAAGGCTAGAGAAAACAGTATGTTGCTAAAATCGTTTGTCAAAATTTGTCACAAAGCTTTTTCTGCTGCATGAGTGCGTGGGGAAGGACGGTAAATTATAATGCCGGTGCCTATCCCTTTCATTTAACAGAATACTGTTTAAGTTATTGAAGAATGACTAAAAATTTTAAGCTTTCTCTTTTTGGCCTATTGATACTGTCAACCCATGCTGTGATGTTGCCTCAGGCTATGGCGAAAGCGCCGACGTATTCCGCCGGTACTGCGCATCAGGAAATCGCTTCCGGTAGCGCCATGGTGGTGGATTTGCGTGATAACCACATCCTGTATTCCAGTAACCCAGATGTGGTGGTGCCGATTGCTTCGGTGACGAAATTAATGACGGCGCTGGTGGTGCTGGATGCCAATCAGCCGCTGGATGAAATCATCTCTGTCGATATCAGCCAGACGAAAGAAATGAAAGGGGTGTACTCGCGTGTTCGTCTGAACAGCGAGATCAGCCGGCATGACATGCTGCTGCTGGCGCTGATGTCATCCGAGAACCGTGCGGCGGCCAGTCTGGCGCACCACTATCCGGGGGGCTATCAGGCGTTTATCCACGCGATGAATGCCAAAGCCCGTGCGCTAGGTATGACCCACACGCGCTATGTCGAGCCGACCGGTCTGTCCATCAATAACGTCTCGACCGCCCGCGATCTCACCAAGCTCCTGATTGCCAGTAAACAATATCCGCTGCTGAGCCAGCTTAGTACCACGCAGGAGAAAACGGCGACTTTCTCTCATCCGGCGTACAGCCTGCCGTTCAGAAACACCAACCATCTGGTGTATAAGGCGGACTGGAGCATCCAACTGACCAAAACGGGCTTCACGAATCAGGCGGGACACTGTCTGGTGATGCGTACGGTCATTAATCAGCGGCCTGTGGCGCTGGTGGTATTGGATGCATTCGGTAAGTACACGCACTTTGCGGATGCTAACCGCCTGCGTAAGTGGATTGAAACTGGTAAGGTCAGCGAAGTGCCAGCTGCCGCGTTGAGCTATAAGAAACAGAAATCTCTGGCTTCTCGTCAACCGCAGAGCATGGCGAGTATCGAAATCGAGTAACGGGTTCTCCTTCCTGCTGTTCTGGAAGAAATGGCGACGGTGGCCAAATCGGCCACCGATTGCTACGGCGCTACGCGCGAGCGCGCAAATCTGCTATCACTTCTCCCGCTTTTTTTACTTCTTCATCATGCGCATCTTCACGCCAGGTTTCTGCTAAGGCGTCCTGTAGCCAGCGCTGCATCGCGGGCTGGGCTAATAGATGGTCGCAATAGGTTTCGGCTTCCGGTGAAACAGGAAGCTGATAGGTTTTGATGCGGAAGACAACGGGTGCAAAGAACGCGTCTACTGCCGAAAACTGTTTTCCTGCCAGAAATGGCCCGCCAAATCGTGTTAATCCTTCCTGCCATAGTTCACTGATTCGGGTAATGTCGCTGCTGAGAGCTGGAGAGATCTCGTTCAACTTGACACGCACGCCGCAGCTCATGGAGCAGGTGTTACGCAGCGCGGTAAAGCCAGAGTGCATTTCGGCGGCGGCACTGCGTGCCCAGGCACGGGTTTTGGCATCGGCAGGCCAGACGCCGGGATGCTGTTCAGCCAGATACTCGGTAATCGCCAATGAATCCCAGACAGTGGTCTCGCCATCGATCAGGCAGGGGACTTTTGCCGTCGGTGAAAAGGCCTTAAATGCTGGTTGTGCCATGCCCGGCGAAAAAGCAACCAGTTTCTCTTCGAAAGGAATCGACAGTGTTTTCAACAGCACCCACGGACGCAGTGACCAGGACGAATAATTTTTATTAGCGATGTACAACTGATACATGTCTGAGGCTCCTTATAGTAACGAAGCCTTAGCATTAGCACGAAAGGCGGCAGAAATCATCCTGCATCTATCCGCCTGTATGCTGTGTGAGAATCTGTAATAAAGCCCGCAATAAACCTCGGGAAAGTGGTATATCAGGCAACGATAACCTGCTGGCAATGCATCTGGAGTAACGACAGCTCGGGTTTATCCACACTAGACGCATCCGTCACCACCATATCGATTTCTTGCACGGTGGCATAGACAACCCGACTGGTGACGCCGACCTTGCTGTGATCCGCGAGGATAATTCGTGTTCTGGCATGCTGCACCATGGATCGGGCAATTGCCGCCTCGTGGTGAGCAAAACTGGTGGCACCAGAGGTCGCATCGATCCCTACGGGAGAAAGAAGCGCCACGTCGGCACGGTAGCGTTCCAGTTCATTGAGGGTGATATCGCCGCTGGTTGCCTGTGCCGAGGCGCCCATGTATCCGCCGAGTAGTATCACGCTGTGCTGTGCCACCGATTCTGCGGAGGTAAGTTTTTGCGCGACGGTTAGACTATTGGTAATGACCGTCATCCCCGGCATGGAGAGCAGTTCATCGGCTAACAGAGAGGTTGTGCTGCCTGAGTCGATAAACAGCGTTTGCCCGGCCTTTAGCTGTTGCACTGCTGCGCGGGCAATCGCCTGCTTTTCTTTTTCACGCACGGTATTACGAATGGACAGCGGCGGTTCCGGTTCCTGCGTGGTTGCTACAATCCCGCCATGGACGCGGCGTAACGCGCCCGCTGCTTCCAGCTTTAGAATATCGCGTCGTACGGTTTCGCGTGAAACACCGAGATGTTGAATAATTTTCTCGGTGCTCACCCGGTTTAATGTTGAGAGCAGAGCTTGTATGCGATGTAACCGCGTTTCTTCTAACATAGCTGTCCATTCGTTGATGTTTTGACACCAGTTACCATGATTGTCGCTTTTCTGTCACAAGATGCAGAAGGAGTGCGGTCATCGCCACGATGCCCATAATACAGGTCGAAAAAGCGGCGGCCTGTGACGTAAAGCCTGCTTCATCCAGCCGCATAACGGTGACGGCACCTAAAGGCAGCGACGGCGTGACCAAAAAAATCACGGCTGATAGTGTAACCATTGAGCGCATGAATAAAAACATGGCGACTGAAATCAACGTTACGCGCATGGCTGGCAGGTATACATCACGCAAAATACGCACTACGCCGCCGCCTAAAACGGTAGTGGCGTCTTCCATCGCATGAGGGACGTTGCGTATTCCCATCATCATCGTGGTGTAGCCTTGTGTGTGATAGTGGTAATAATTGCATAATGCCACCAGCAGTGCTGAACCATACAGCATTCCCCAGGGAAGATCGGCCGTATTGAATGTGAACACGTAAGAGAGCCCCAACACCAAGCCAGGAACAGCAACAGGCAATGCGCTCAGCAACACGGCTGCGTTGGCAACTTTGCCCGGTTGCCGATGAATACCGAAGGTGAGTAGGAATAACAGCGCGGTGCCGACCACGGCTGCCAGTGCGGAGATCCAGACTGACGTCCACAGTGGCGTATAGCCCCCTGCAAGATCGAT
The DNA here is from genome assembly GCF_004137795.1 of Pectobacterium zantedeschiae. GTDB lineage: Bacteria > Pseudomonadota > Gammaproteobacteria > Enterobacterales > Enterobacteriaceae > Pectobacterium > Pectobacterium zantedeschiae. The sequence continues at coordinate 1,715,877 of NZ_NWTM01000001.1, read as the reverse complement.
ATCGTAATGTTTAAGTGTCAGATCCAGTCGGTACGGCCAGAGGCGTATCATGCTGGCAATAATCACGGTGCCAATAACGGCGACAATCGTGAATGCGATAGTCATCGTTGCTACGTAGAACGACATATCGCGCGTGCGCAGCGGTTGCGGAACGTGTGGGATAGCCGCATGTGATCCGATCGCTTTTTGCCGTCTGGTCGTTGCGCGTTCTATCCAGATCGATGCAGCAGCAGGTAAGAGAAGCAGGATCCCGACAACGGCCCCCATGCCGAATTTCATTTGACCACTGACCTGACTGTAGATCTCGGTCGCGAGTACGGAGAAGTTGCCGCCGATAACCATCGCGTTGCCGAAGTCTGTGATCGTGATGGTAAAGATGACAAAGGCCGCACTCAGTAGGCCGTATCGCAGACCGGGTAGAGTGATATCCAGAAACTGTCGCCAGTCAGATGCACCCAGAACGTTAGCGGCTTCATACTGGCGAGTATCGCTGTGACGCAGCGTGGCACGAAGGATCAGGATCGCTTGCGGTAGTGCGTACAACACGTTGGCGATCAATAGTCCCCAGAAACCATAAATATCCAAGCGCACGCCAAGAAGATTGCCGATGATCCCGTTTCTTCCCAGCAGAAAAATTAATCCCAATCCCAACACCAGCGAGGGAGCAAGTATAGGGAGTGAGGTCGCAAATGCGATAAAACGCTTTGCGGGCATCACGGTGCACTCCAGCCCATAGGCGACAATAAATCCCAGCAAGAGAGTCACCAGCGTGGTGACGATGCCAAGTAACAGGCTATTGAACGTTGCTCGCCAGATGCCAGGTGAATCCATCAACGCCAAATAATTTGATAGCCCAACAGTACCGTTTTGATCGTTCAGCAGACTGTGCCAGACGATACTTAGCATCGGTATGCCGAAGAACATGAACAGCGCCAGCAGTGGGATCCACAGACACAGGCGAGAAAGCCAGCGGTCACTGGCCGTTTGCGGAGGAAGCAGTGTCTGATTCATGATTGCACCCAGGCGCAGTCTTCTGCGCGAATCGAGAGATGAATGGCGTCGCCAGGATTCCAGCTCACTGCGCTGCTAGTTTCGACTAATAATGGCTGCGATTTCCATATCACCTGTATGCGTTGGATACTCCCGAGGAAACTGGTGTTGATGACTCGTCCTTCTGCACCTTCAGCTTTATGCAGTGCAATCCTTTCCGGGCGAATAAACAATTCAGCACCTTCTGGTAGCGCGGCTTCCTGTGCGGAGGGGAGCAGTTCCGGCATCCATGTGTTGACGACATCGCGCGATAGCAGATTACTGTGCCCCATGAATTCGGCAACGAAACGTGTGCGTGGGCTGGTATAGAGTTCGTGCGGTGTTCCTTCCTGCACAATGCGTCCACCGTGCATGCAAATGATTTTATCCGCCATGCTCATCGCTTCTTCCTGATCGTGCGTGACCATCAGGGTGGGAATGCCGAGCCGCTGTTGCACGTCGCGTAATTCCTGGCGCAATCCGGCGCGCACGCGCGCATCTAGTGCTGAAAGGGGTTCATCCAATAACAGTAGGGAAGGGTTGACCGCCAGCGCGCGTGCGATAGCGACACGCTGTTGCTGCCCGCCTGAAAGCTGTGCAGGATAACGATCGCCGAATCCACTCAGGCGTACCGTATCCAGCAGATCGCTGACGCGTGCGTCAATTTCCTCGGTAGGCGTCTGGCGAATTTTGAGCCCATAGCCAATATTTTGCGCAATCGTCATATGGGGAAAAAGCGAGTAAGACTGAAAGACAATGCCAAAACCCCGCTCTTTTGCTGGTACGTTAACCAGATCGCGATCGTCCAGCGTGATCTTTCCCCCATCACAGCTTAGTAACCCGGCAATGATGCGCAGCAATGTCGTTTTGCCACAGCCGCTAGGCCCAAGCAGGCAGACAAACTCGGCATTTTCGATCGACAAATTGATGCGATCGAGAGCGACATAACCCTCAAAGCTTTTATAAAGATTTTGAATAACCAGCGCCATGATGCGGACCTCTTAATTACGGCTGCCGCGAAGGTGGAAATACTCTGCGCGGCAGTCTTTACTGCGACAGGCCGTTATCGGCCGATGGATTTTTGCCAGGTTGCCAGTGTGGCGTCACGATCGTTGGCGCTTTTGGTAAAGTCTACGGGGTAGAGTACATGTGTGAGATCGGCTGGCAGACCCGCCATTTGCGCGGCTTTGGACTGTTCAACGCCAGGGATTGTCACGATCTCTTTATATTTGGTGTAGAGCGCAGCGGCATGGCTGGAAAGTGTCCAGTCAAGGAATCGTTTGGCATCCGGTTTGTTCTTGGCTGTACTCATCAGAGCAGAGGCTTCCAGCTCATAGCCTGCGCCATCGTTTGGGATCACCATTTTGACGGGGTAGCCCTCTTCAATTGACTGCATGGCGGCAAAAGCCAGTGACACGCCAATGGCATATTCCCCTGTGCGTGCCGCTTTACAAGGTCGTGAGCCAGACTTGGTGTATTGGGCGATGTTGCCATCCAACGACTTCAGAAATGCCCAGCCGTTTTGTTCCCCTTTAGCTTGCAACAATGCAGCAATTTGCAGGTAACCCGTGCCGGATGAGACGGGATTCGGCATCACAATCTCGCCCTTATAGATCGGGTTAGTCAGATCCTGCCAGGATGCTGGCACGGGAAGGTTCTTGGCTTTTAGCGCTTCGGTGTTGACGCAGAAGGCTGCCATATAGCCTGTTGCCGCAAACCACTTGTGATCCGGTGCTCGATAGGTTGCAGGGAGACTGTCACTGCCTTTGGCATCGTAAGGTTCCAATAATGCAGACAGCCGTGGGTCCATTACGCTGGTTACCGCCCAGCCCCAAATGACATCATGCTGCGGATTTTTGGATTCGGCCAGGATCCGTGGGCCAAGGTCGCCGGTAGACAAGCGCAGCACGTTAATGGTCAAGTCAGGCAAATCTTTTTTGGCCTGTGCGACGTAATCTTTGATCTCATCTTCTTCTAGTGAGGTATAGACCGTGATGGTGCCCGCGTGTGCAGTGTTAACCAGCGTGGCACAAGTGAACGCAGCGAGCAGACTGACGCGGCGAAATAAAGATCGGTTCATAAATATTCCCCTACGGTTGTGGAAAAGGTTGGCATCGTTATCTCTCCCCCTCGTCTTGAACGTTACGTAGTCCGTCATGTGTATTTTTGTGTTTATTACGAGTGGTCTAAGGTTTTAGCACTAATCGTGCCATTTTCTTATTCTGTGAAATTTCATACATAAAATATTTATATTAATTAATAACTTATAAGATTTTTGGTCAAGGGGGAGTGGTTAGGGCGATAGATGGATGAGACTGAGGATTCTTTTTGTGACGTTTTTATTGCACTTTTTTGGCATTTTTTTGCATCAAAAAAGTGCATTTTTTTGTGTTTGTGTATTTTATTGCTTTTGATGTAGGGTGAGTGTTATCTGAACATGCGCGATGCGTTTCCTCATGTAATACGCAGTCGGGCTACCACCTTTGCTACAGGAGTCATTATGGCGACACGATCAACCATCATGGATACCAACAGCTTTCGTACTGAGCATGCGGATGCGCTGGATGAAGACACTCGGAGACTGACGGATAGGCGTTCCCAGATGTTAGGGGACTCGTATCGTTTGTTCTATCGTAACCCGGTGCATCTGGTTCGCGGTGAGGGACAATATTTGTGGGATGCTGCCGGACATAAGTATCTGGATGTCTATAACAATGTTGCCAGTATCGGACACTGCCATCCTGCGGTCATCGACGCTGTTTATGAGCAAATGCGTCTGCTCAATACCCATACCCGCTATTTGCACGAACGTATTCTGGATTACTCAGCAGATATTCTCAGTACGGTGCCAGCCGCCATCAATAAGGCGATGTATATGTGTACCGGATCGGAGGCTAACGACCTGGCGATCCGCGTAGCCCGAGCCTATAGCGGCGGAACCGGCATTATTGTGAGTCGAGAAGCCTATCATGGGACCAGCGAGTTGACGTCTGGCGCGTCACCTGCGCTTGGAAGCGGGCAGCCATTAGCTGCGACAACACGTCTTGTGCCCGCCCCCGATCGCTATCGCGTGAATGCGCCAGATCTGGGGGTCTGGTTCGCACAGCAAATTCAATTGCAAATTGATGATATGGCCGCGAACGGCATCAAATTTGCGGGTTTTCTGGCGGATTCTATTTTTTCTTCGGATGGCGTGTTGCCGGGACCCGCGGGCTACCTGAAACCGGCTATAGATGTGGTTCATGCTAATGGCGGGATTTTCATCGCAGATGAGGTTCAGCCTGGTTTTGCCCGGACGGGCGAGCATTTTTGGGGATTTGGTCGGCATGATATTGTGCCTGATGTGGTGACGTTGGGTAAACCGATGGGCAACGGTATTCCCGTATCAGCGTTATTGGCAAAAGCCGATGTGCTGGCGGCCTTCAGTGATGAGATTCCTTATTTTAATACTTTTGGCGGAAATCCAGTGTCGATAGCGGCAGCGCAGGCGGTATTCAACGTTATTCGTGAGGAGGGATTGCAGGAACACAGCCGTATCGTCGGGGAAAAACTGAAGCGGGAGTTGACGCTGCTTGCCGACCGCCATACGTGTCTCGGCGATGTGCGTGGCGCGGGACTCTTTATCGGTTTTGAGCTGGTCAGCGATCGAGAAACGAAAACACCGGATAAAGCGCTGGCGCTAGACGTGGTTGAGCAACTCCGCGCTGAACGTGTCCTCACCTCCGTTGCTGGCCCGCATGGCAATGTGCTGAAGTTGCGCCCACCGTTGGCATTTCAGGAGCATGACATCGACTGGTTGGTCGGGGCGCTAGATCGAGCGCTAAGTTCGCAGGCTCATCGGCGTTAATTCCCTCTCAAATACGCATGCGTCGGCAGTTGTCCGCCGCATGTGGCTCCACGCGGTCTATTTTTCTGTGACCGCTCAGGTTGAATGTAAGTTTTGCGTACCGTCTAGCATTATTCTTGCAGTTTTTATTAAATGAAATCTCAATAAATGCACTATATTACGCGCTGTGCATTTGAGTGCGTCGGTGCGGCAACCACTATCGGGAAGCCTTATTCGCTTAAGGCAGGAGAAGGTGTTTTTCTCCTTGTCAGAGAAGGGATGTGACCGTCGAAATCTTCAACCTGTCTTGTGCTTCAGTGCCTCGTTCTGCTCTGACGCCTGGATTGACTGGGTCTTTATAACGAATGAAATGGCTTACTTCACTGACTATAGCAATTGGACTTGCCTGTAATCCGGCGTTTGCGCAGGAATTAACGACTGTGCCGGCATCAATATCGCCTTCACATCAGCAGCGTGATGCATTTGTCACGGATCTGCTGAAGAAAATGACGCTGGAAGAGAAGATCGGCCAGCTCAGATTAATCAGCGTCGGGACGGATAACCCGAAAGAAGCCATTCGGGAAATGATTAGAAACGGCCAGGTCGGCGCGATTTTTAATACGGTGACCCGCCCGGACATTCGTGCGATGCAGGATCAGGTTATGCAGCTCAGCCGCCTGAAGATCCCCCTGTTTTTCGCCTACGATGTAGTGCACGGTCAACGCACGATTTTCCCTATTGCACTGGGGCTGGCCTCCAGTTGGGATATGGACGCGATTGCGAAAAGTACACGCGTGGCGGCTTATGAAGCGACAGAAGACGGCCTGAACATGACCTGGGCACCGATGGTGGATATCACCCGCGATCCTCGCTGGGGCCGCGTGTCAGAAGGCTTCGGTGAAGACACCTGGCTGACCAGCAAAATTGCCGGTGTGGTAGTAAAATCCTTTCAGGGCGATGACGTAACCGGACGCCACTCGCTGATGACCAGCGTAAAACACTACGCGCTCTACGGCGCGGTTGAAGGTGGGCGCGACTATAACACGGTCGACATGAGCCCCCAACGCATGTTCCAAGACTATATGCCGCCTTACAAAGCGGCGATTGACGCTGGCAGCAGCGGCGTAATGGTGGCGCTGAACTCAATCAACGGTACGCCAGCGACTTCCAACAGCTGGTTGTTGAAGGATGTGCTCCGCGATCAGTGGAATTTCAAAGGCATTACCATTACCGATCACGGTGCAATTAAAGAGCTGATTAAGCACGGCGTTGCCAGCGACCCGCGTGATGCGTCACGTCTGGCGATTAAATCTGGTATCGGAATGAGCATGAGCGACGAGTATTTCGTACGCTATCTACCAGAGTTAGTAAAAAGCGGGGCGGTGAGCGTGCAGGAAATCGATGACGCTTGCCGTCAGGTGCTGAACGTGAAATATGATATGGGATTGTTTGAAGATCCGTATCGTCATTTGGGGCCGGTAGGTTCCGATCCAGTAGATACCAATGCGGAAAGCCGCTTACACCGTCTGGATGCGCGCGATGTGGCGCGTAAGAGTCTGGTGTTGTTGAAAAACCGCCTGCAAACGCTACCGCTGAAAAAGCAAGGCACGATTGCCGTCGTTGGGCCACTGGCTGACAGCCAGCGCGATACCATGGGCAGTTGGTCTGCTGCGGGTGTAACGAAACAGACGATTACCGTTTATCAGGGGCTGAAGAATGCTGTCGGCGATAAAGCCACCATCCTCTATGCCAAAGGCGCTAACGTCAGTAATCACAAAGGCATTATCGACTTCCTGAACCAGTATGAAGAAGCCGTGCAGGTGGATAAACGTCCACCGCAGGTGATGATCGATGAAGCAGTAGAGGCCGCGAAGAAGGCGGATGTGGTAGTCGCAGTGGTTGGTGAAGCCGCCGGGATGGCGCACGAGGCATCCAGCCGCTCGAATATCGATCTGCCGCAAGGCCAGCGCGATCTGATCGCGGCGTTGAAAGCGACAGGTAAACCGTTGGTGCTAGTGCTGATGAATGGTCGCCCTCTGGCGCTGGTGCGTGAAGATCAGCAGGCTGATGCGTTACTGGAAACCTGGTTCAGCGGTACGGAAGGCGGTAATGCGATTGCCGATGTGCTGTTTGGTGACTATAACCCATCTGGCAAACTGCCGATGTCCTTCCCGCGTTCTGTCGGCCAGATTCCGATTTATTACAATCACCTGCCGTCAGGCCGTCCTTACACGCCGGAAAATCCAGGCAAATATACGTCCCACTACTACGATGAAGCTAACGGGCCGCTCTATCCATTCGGTTACGGTTTGAGCTATACCACGTTCAGCGTGTCAGATGTGCGTTTGTCTAGTCAGACGATGAAGCGTAACGGGACGATCAACGCCAGCGTTACGGTGAAAAACACCGGTAGCCGTGCTGGAGAAACGGTAGTACAGCTGTATCTGCATGATGTGGTGGCTTCCATCAGCCGTCCGCTAAAAGAGTTGCGTGGTTTTGAGAAAGTGATGCTACAACCGGGAGAATCACGTACGGTCACCTTCACGCTCGATCAAGATGCACTCAAATTCTATAATGCCCGCATGCAGCAGGTAGTAGAACCCGGTAAGTTCGATGTCATGATCGGTCTTGATTCACAGCGTGTGAAGAGCGATAGCTTCACCCTGCTATAATGGTGTTTGCCTCGCCGCCGGGGTTCCCGGCGGCGAATACATGAATGGCTATTACCGAAACGCAGCGTGATTTTCGAAATAAAGTGTTGTTACCGGAGAGTAGGGTATTGCAGGAGGAAGGTATGCCGTTGACTGAAGTCGTATTGGTTGATGAAAATGACAAGCCAACGGGTGTAATGGAAAAGCAGGAAGCGCACGTAAAAGGAGAGTTACATCGTGCGATTACCGTCTATATTTTCAACTCTCGCCAGCAGTTGTTATTACAGCAGCGAGCAGAAGAGAAATATCACAGCGGCGGTTTATGGAGCAACACCTGTTGCAGCCACCCAGCACCCGGTGAAGAGACATTACAGGCGGCACACCGCCGTTTGTATGAAGAAATGGGATTACGCTGTGCGTTGACGCCGATGTTTACGCTGATCTATCGCCTGCCGCTAGATAACGGGTTGATTGAGCATGAACTGGGGCATGTGTATTTTGGCATGACGGATGACGTTCCGCAGCTCAATCCTGATGAAGTGTCGAGCTACGAATACCAGTCGATAGACGAGATTGCACTGCGGATGGTGACGACACCCGAGCAGTTTACGGCCTGGTTCCAACTGACTTTCGCTCGTATTCCAGAGTACTGGCAGGCGTTCAGATCTGATCAATCGCGCTAGCCTGAACGATCGCATTCATTGCCGCGTTTCAGTGCGGCACCGTTCGTGCATTCGTGCCTCAGGAATAGGGCGCTCTGTGGGGCGAAAACCTCAGCCTGCGTGCTCAATAATAATGTAACCCACCAGCATCATGCCGGACATGCCACCTAAGGCGAGAAAGGCAAAGAGACCGATAATACCGATTTTTTGAAGAGTCATCAGGTTATCCTTTTGTTAATTGCCCCGAATTATAAAGCCTTCCGCCCATGAAACAAGGCCGAAACGCTCCTCACTTTTTAAATACTCTCCGTTACCGAAATAAAAGCAGCAGACCAAAAGAGAGCAAAATGACACCCGCACCGCGCTCAATAGGGTTAAGCCAGAGAGTTAAACGCTGCTGAATCAACGGGCGAGCGATCAGTGCAGCGATGAGTAGATCCCACGCTAACACGACAGAAAACATCCAGCTACCACTGACAAATTGCTGCATAGGTGTCACATCCTGCCCAAGAATACTGGTCATCAGGCTGATATAGAACAGCATATTCTTAGGATTCAATAGCGACGAACCGAGCCCTAGCAAGATTTGTTTACGCAGCGTCGGGCAACGCCTGGACTGCTGTTCCGCCTGTAGCGATGGCGCAGAACGGCTTTTCAGTAACTGATAGCCAATCCAGATTAGGTAAGCCGCCCCGCCCAATTCGATGACGGTAAAAAGTGTGGGTGAGCGTTGAATACCTGCCCAGCCGATCGCTGCCAGCAGGATGTATATGCCGTTGCCTAGTGCAATCCCCAGACATATTCCTGCACTGCCGCGCAGTCGGTATCGAATGGCGTAGGCAGTTAGCAGAAAGAAATCCGGGCCAGGGCTCAGCAGTGCGACAAAATGCGCCAGCGCCAGAGCAGGAAAATGGGTAGGAAAGAGAGCGTCGGCGGAAAAAAGGGGGGGGGTGAATAGCGTGTTGATAAGCATCGTATTTCTGACCTCGATAAGTAATCGAGCCCAGTCTAGACAAGGTGTTCTGCTATTTATTGTCAAATATTGATCGTGCGTACTGACCCGGTGTTGCGGCGGTGTAGTGGACAAACGTTTTGTGGAAATGGCTTTGGTCACAGAAGCCGCTTTGGTAGCTGGCATCAACCAGCGGCGTACCTTGTTTCAGTAGCGATTTGGCATACTCAATACGCGCATTATTAAGAAATGCCATCGGCGTAATGCCGGTGTCATGACGAAACTGTCGCACGATCGTTTCACGTCGTAGATTTAGCTCATCCGCCAGCGTTTCCAGTGAAGGGGATTCTTGCAAATTATTCAGCAGACGTTCACGTATGTGTCGCGTCGTGGCTTGTAATGTCTGAAGAGGTAACGTTGGCAAACGGGATGCGACAGGCAGGCAATATTGCTGCCAAATGGGTATCAGCATCGTTTTTAGCAGGTCGTCTGCTGAGGAAAACTCTCCCCGATGCAGCAAGGCAATGAGATATTGATAACGCACAAACAGCGTGGGATCGCGTAATACGACTCGGTTGCAACGCAAGCTATCCGCCTGATAACCACAGTGGGCAGCGATCTGGTCGAGGCACCATGCGGTATCCAGATAAAGCATATGATAACTGCGCGCTTTCCCTGGAAGTGGGTTGCAGCTGTGCGGTTGTTGAGGGTCGATAAAGATCAGATCGCCAACCTGTAAGTGATGCGTTTCATTGCGGTAATGGCACAGTGTTTCTCCGTGTTCTATTGCCCCAATTGAGAACTGCATATGGCTGTGTGTTTTATAGGCATGGCGGCTGTTGCGCGTGGTGCGGCTTTCAACATGCGGTAACTGGGGTGAAAACCAATACGATTGGTTAATAGCGTGGACCGAAGACATAATTTACCGAAGCTATTGTTTACCGAAGATAGCGTTTACCGCTCGCGATAAAGACCGTGTTTGATAAAAATACATGTTTGATAAAAAGAATAGCTTACCCTAATCGCTAGGCGGAAGATTGTCGAGAGTGGAATCATCGTGAACGTGATATCGGCTGACGCCGCCGGGCGTCTGTGGGACAATGACGGTCAGATTACACAGATACAGAGTATGCATGACGCTGTCCCCCGCAATAAAATTGCAGATTGGCCAATGGTATAAGGCCCTGCAAGAGCAAATCCCAGATTTCATTTCCCGCGTTCCTCAGCGACAGATGATTGCCGAAGTGGCAAAAACGCTGGCGGGTGATTACCCGCGCCATCTGGCTATCGAAGCACCAACCGGTGTCGGGAAAACGCTTTCTTACCTTATTCCGGGCATTGCAGTGGGGCGTGCGGAGGATAAAACCTTGGTGGTCAGCACCGCGAACGTGGCGTTGCAGGATCAGATTTACAGCAAAGATCTGCCTTTGTTGCAGAAATTTATTCCAGAACTGAAATTTACCGCAGCATTTGGCCGTCGTCGTTATATTTGCCCACGTAATTTGGCGATGTTGGCAACCGATCCTGACGCGCAGGGAGATTTACCACTTTTTCTGGATGATGAACGGATGTCCGCCAGTAAGGAAGAAGAGCGCATCTGTGTAAAGCTTGAAAAAGCGCTGCAAGGCCATGCCTGGGACGGGCTGCGCGATCATTATCAGGATTCGATTGACGATAGCCTGTGGCAAAAATTGTGTACGGACAAGGCAAACTGCCTCGCACACAACTGCCATTATTACCGTGAGTGCCCGTTTTTCATCGCTCGACGTGAGATCGAGCAGGCTGATGTTGTTGTCACTAACCATGCGTTGGTGATGGCGGCGATGGAAAGCGAGTCGGTACTTCCTCCCCCGAAGAATCTCCTGCTGGTTCTCGATGAAGGGCACCATATCCCTGACGTTGCTCGCGATACGTTGGAGATGTCCGGTGATATTCATCCTGCCTATATGATGGTGCAACTGGAACAACTGGTGCAGCTCATCGGGCAGTGTATGGCGCAGTTTGCCCCTAAATCACCGCCGAGACTAGCCAACAGCGAACGGTTAACCAGCCATTGTGAGGAGATCCGCGAGTGCGTGCTGTCTTTCTCGCAAATGTGCGGGCTGTTTCTTCCGAATGACGGGCAGGAAACCGAGTACCGTTTTGCGATGGGTAAAATGCCGGATGAAATGCGCGAACTCTGCGTGCGGTTGTTCAAACTGACCGATACGCTACGGGCGCTGGCGGAGTATATGCTCAACGATCTCAGTGAGAAAACCGGCAAACACGACGTAGTGCGGGTTTATCACGCATTGCTGAAAATGAGCCGCCAGCAGAGCTACCTGGAGTCCATGAGTAAGCTATGGCGGTTGGCGGCGATGGAGAAATCCTCGAACGCGCCAGTTTCCAAATGGATTACGCGGGAAATGCGTGATAACCAGCCGCATCTTCACCTGCACTGTGCGGGAATTCGCGTCTGCGATCAGCTTGAAAGGCTGTTGTGGAGTAAGGTGTCGCACGTCGTGGTGACTTCGGCCACGTTGCGTTCGCTGAACAGTTTTGCGCGAATACAGGAGCTTTCCGGTTTGGGTGAGCAGGAAGGGGACACCTTTATCGCACTGGATTCACCTTTCAACCATCGTGAACAAGGGCGTTTGGTGATTCCTAAAATGCGTCATGAACCCCTGATGGAGTCCGAAGCGCAGCATATTGCCGAGATGGCGCAATTTTTCCGCGCAGAATTACAGCAGGATAAGCATAAAGGTATGTTGATGCTGTTTGCCAGCCAGCGTGCTATGCAACTCTTTCTGACGCAGGTGGCTGATTTACGCCTGATGCTGCTAGTTCAGGGCGATAAACCACGCTATAGGTTGGTCGAATTACATCGCCAGCGGGTACAAGAAGGCCAAACCAGCGTGCTGATTGGCTTGCAGTCTTTTGCTGAAGGGTTGGATCTGAAAGGCGAGCTGCTTTCTCAGGTACATATTCACAAAATAGCGTTTCCCCCCATCGACAGCCCGGTGATTCTGACGGAAGGCGAGTGGCTCAAGAGCCTTAAACGACACCCGTTTATCGTACAAAGTTTGCCCAGCGCCTCGTTTAACCTCATCCAACAAGTTGGACGCCTTATTCGTAGTCATGACTGTTTTGGTGAAATCGTCATTTACGACAGGCGACTGCTGACCAAAGGCTATGGCGCACAGCTGCTGGCGGCGTTGCCGGTCTTTCCGATTGAACAGCGAGAGATGCCATAACAAATTTCTATATATCTGTTCGTCGAATAAGGAAGCCATTCAGCCCTATTTAGCGCTATATTTTTTTATTCTTATTTGTTAGATTTGTCTCAGAACAGCAAGGATGCCGTTAATACGTGTGACAAAGTATGTCATGCGCAATACGGTTTTTATCAACCAGGGACTGGTATTATGATGAGAATTAATGCAGTTAATAAAAATTCCTTCCTTTTCAAAAGTGAATGTCTTTTGGCATCCATCCTTCTTGCTGTCCGTACCAATAATAAAAATTAGTCATCGAACCTTATTATTTATCATTTGATAATAACGAAAATAATTGGCGTTTTTTCTGAATGATTTTCTTATAGAGATAATTTTTATTTATATGCGTTTTTTGGATATAAATATTTTTAGTGAACTTTATCTACCCAGGAGAGGATTAGGCCGCGGCCACGCGCGGTACATGCAATACAGCCATTGCATGAAGGGATTTAGGATTCTGATCATCCCGATCAGACTTATGGAGAAGAAAAGATGGCTTTACGAGATCAAGATAAGGATACCTCAGCATCTGCATTGAATGCAGCGGGTACGGGGTATAAAGATGTGTTCGATCTGTATAATTACCATTCCCGTGGCGATGGACAGCTTAATGGCAAACCCTCGTTCACAAGCGATCTGGCAGCAAAGGAAATTGTCCGTGACGGTCTGACCTGGAATGGAACGAACGTATTCGGCAAATCCGCTAATTTGACCTACTCGTTCTTACAGAACGTGCGGTCTATCCCTTCTGGCGATCAGGGCTTTGTGAAATTCACCGCAGCCCAGGAACAACAAGCCAAACTGTCTCTGCAATCGTGGTCAGATGTTGCCAATATCACGTTTACTCAGGTTAGCCCGACTCAAAAAGCCACCATCACGTTTGGTAACTACACCCGTGATTCAAGTGGTCGGATGGACTACGATACTCAGGCTTACGCTTATATGCCGGGTAATCACTCGGCGGCGGGCAGCGCCTGGTTTAACTACAACTCCGATACGGTGCGTAACCCGGCGACGGAATATGGCAAGCAGACGCTGACGCATGAAATCGGCCATACGCTGGGCCTGAACCACCCTGGTTCTTACAATGCGGGTGAAGGTAACCCGACCTACCGTGATGTGACCTACGCAGAAGATACGCGCCAGTTCAGCCTGATGAGCTACTGGAGTGAGCAGAACACTGGTGGGGATTTCCAGGGACACTATGCTGCTGGCCCGCTGATTGATGACATCACGGCGATCCAATATCTTTATGGCGCAAACATGAACACGCGTACCGGTGATACGGTATACGGTTTCAACTCCAACACGGGTCGTGATTTCTATTCAGCGACGAGCAGCAGTGACAAATTGATCTTCTCCGTTTGGGATGCGGGTGGCACTGATACGTTTGATTTCTCTGGCTACAGAAACGATCAGCGCATCAACCTGAATGAAGGTGGGTTCTCTGATGTTGGTGGCCTGAAAGGTAACGTTTCTATCGCTCACGGTGTAACGATCGAAAACGCCATTGGCGGCTCCGGCAACGATATTATTATTGGCAACGATGCGAATAATATTTTGAATGGCGGTGCGGGTGATGACGTCATTTACGGCGGCGGCGGTGCAGATACGCTGACGGGCGGTGCGGGCAAAGATATTTTTGTCTACGCGAGCGCAAGCGATTCTTCCTATAAGAACGGTTATGACACCATCACGGATTTCCAACGCGGTATCGACAAAATTGATCTGTCAGCGTTGAATCAAAATAAAGATTTGCAGTTTGTTGACGCTTTCACCGGACGTGGCAATGAAGCTCTGCTTGACTGGGATGCGGGTAGCAACACCACTAATCTGTGGTTGAATTTTGCAGGCCAGACCACACCAGACTTTGTTGTACATATTGTTGGTCAGCCTTCTGCGGCAACCGATTTTATCGTGTGATGTAGCAAGGACGGGGAAACCCGTCCTTTTCTGTTATCGACTTGGGGCCACTATGAAAAAATTAATCATCGCGGCGCTGTTAAGTGCAATAAGCGGAGGATGTATGGCAAGTAGTCTGAAATTACCTTCAGCAAGTGAGCTAAGCGGCGTATGGCAATTGCGTGGCGGGGAACAACACTGTGAGGTTGTGCTGCACAATACGCCGCTAGTGGACAACACCTGGCGTCTGGACGGTGACGCGCAGTGTTTAAAAGCGTTGCTATCCGATGTCCCAGCAGGTTGGCGGCCGACGCCGGATGGTATCACGCTGACGAAAGAACAGGGCGAGTCGGTGGCGTTTTTTAGCAAGGAAATAGAGGGCTATACGCTGATATTGCCTGATGGCAGTTCTCGTACGTTACATAAGCAGCCCTGACAGGAGAGGCAAACGCAGTGAGTCAACTATCAAATAAGGAACGTTCGTTGTTGAGTATACTGCGTCCTTTCCGGCGCAGCTTCTGGAGCATTGGGATTTTCAGCGCCATCGTTAATCTACTGATGCTGTCGCCTTCGATTTATATGCTTCAGGTTTACGATCGCGTGCTGGCTTCGGGCAATGGCACCACGTTGCTGATGCTCACGCTACTGATTGCTGGTCTGGGCATATTCATGGCGGCACTCGAATGGGTTCGAAGTCTGGTGGTCGTCAGACTCGGTACGCGGATCGATCTACAGCTGAATCAACAGGTCTTCAACGCTGCGTTTGAACGCAATCTGGAAGCGGGAGAGGCAAAAGCTGGTCAGGCGCTGAACGATCTCACGCTACTGCGGCAGTTTATTACAGGCAACTCACTGTTTGCCTTCTTCGATATTCCCTGGTTTCCCTTCTTTTTATTGGTGCTGTTCCTGATCCATCCGGTTCTCGGCCTGTTAGCGTTCGGGGGGACGGTGGTGCTGGTGTTGCTGGCGTGGCTGAATCAATATCTCACCACGTCGCCTTTGGAAGAGGCAAATCATGAAGCACTACAGGCGACCCATCTTGCGGATACGCAACTGCGTAATGCGGAAGTCATTGAGTCAATGGGGATGTTGCCAAATTTACGTCGTCGCTGGCTGGGGCAACACTATCGCTTTATTACGTTGCAAAATCTGGCGAGCGAACGGGCCGCGGTTGTCGGAGCCGCGTCAAAACATGCGCGTATTTTCCTGCAATCGCTGATGCTTGGTGTGGGAGCCATGCTCGCGATTAAGGGCGAAATCACGCCGGGAATGATGATTGCGGGGTCAATTCTTGTCGGGCGTGTGCTGAGTCCTATCGATCAGTTTATTGGTATTTGGAAACCGTTGAGCAGTGCGCGGCAAGCCTGGCATCGACTGAATCGAATCATGACGGCTTACCCGCCCAGAATCGAGACGATGGCCTTGCCCGCGCCGGTTGGTCAGCTTAGCGTCGAGAATGTGTTATTACAGACTCCGCAAGGGGCATCACGATTGCAGGACATCCATTTCTCGCTTCAGGCGGGGGAAACGCTGGCGATTCTGGGCGCATCGGGCTCAGGAAAATCCACACTGGCACGTCTGCTGGTTGCAACGCAAACACCGACACGTGGCAAGGTTCGACTGGATGGAGCCGATCTTAGTCAGGTAGATAAAACGATGTTTGGTCCGGCAATGGGCTACCTGCCACAGGATGTGCAACTGTTTAAAGGCACGCTGGCGGAGAATATTTCTCGCTTTGGCGAGCATGACGCGGAAAAGATCGTTGCGGCGGCGAAACTGGCTGGCGTCCACGAGATGATTCTTAGCCAACCACAAGGATATGACACTCCCCTCGGCGCTGATGGCAATGGGCTATCGGGCGGGCAGCGGCAGCGTATCGCACTGGCGCGTGCGGTGTATGGCGATCCCTGCCTGCTGGTACTCGATGAGCCGAACTCCAGCCTCGACAACGAAGGCGAAATTGCGCTGGCGCAGGCGATCTCACACCTTCAGAAGCGGGGGGCAACGGTGGTGTTGATTACGCATCGTCCTGCATTAACCACACTGGCGCACAAGATTTTGGTTCTTAATCAGGGTAAGCAACAGCGTTTTGGGCCTGCGCGCGACATTCTGAGCGAATTGCAGCCGCGTCGTGCTGCCAACCAAGCACAAATGACACCTTCTGCCGCTGTCCAGCAGTAACAGGGAATGAGAGAAAACAGGGAAAGACATGTCCGCATCTGAAATAAGCGAAGAGAATATGAACCAGACAGCGCGGCACGATGAGAAACGTGCCGTGCGTCTGGGGTGGTTGCTGGTGCTTGCCGGATTTGGCGGCTTTCTCCTGTGGGCGCTGTTTGCGCCGTTGGATAAAGGCGTCATGGTGAATGGCAGTGTCGTGATCTCCGGTAATCGCAAGGTTGTGCAGCACAATCAGGGCGGTATCGTTGATAAAATTCAGGTGAAAGACGGCGACAGGGTTAAGGCTGGTCAGATTCTGCTAACGCTGAATGAGGTTGATGCGCGTTCGGCGAGTGAAGGGCTGGATGGCCAGTATTTACAGTTGGTGGCGCGGGAAGGTCGGTTGCTTGCTGAGCAGCAGCGCCTGAATGACATGGTCATGACGGCTCGCCTGAAACCGCTAGTGGAAAAGTCGGAGATGAGTGTGATTACGGCATTGCAGCGTGATTTGTTGCACAGTCGTCAGCAGTCGCTCAAGCTTGAGGCAGAAGGGATGCGCACGAGTATTGCAGGCATGGAAGCGTCGCTTGGTGCACAGCGGCAGGTCATGTCCAGTAAGCAGAAACAGCGTGAGACGTTAGAGCAACAGCTACAAGGGTTACGTTCATTGGCGGCGGAAAACTATGTCCCGCGCAACAAAATGCTGGAGAACGAACGTCTGCTGGCGCAGCTCAACGGCGATATCGCACAACTGGCGGGGGACATTAATCGCACCCGCCGTGATATTGAGCAACAAACGCTGCTGATCGCACAACGCCAGCAAGAATATGACAAAGAGGTGAACAGCGAGCTGGCGGAAGTGCAGGCGCTATTGAGTGATGTGAGCAGCAAGAAGGAAAAAGCCGATTTCACTCTGGCGAATATACAGATGCGAGCTCCTGTTTCGGGTACGGTAGTTGGGCTGAAAGTGTTCACGGAAGGTGGTGTGATTGCGCCGGGGCAGACGCTTCTTGAGATCGTGCCGGACGAGCAGCCTTTACAGGTGGATGCGCGCCTTCCCGTGGAATTGGTTGATAAAGTCTGGCCGGGGCTACCCGTCGAGCTTCAGTTTGTGGCGTTTAATCAAAGTACGACACCGCGTGTGGCCGGAACCGTCGAGCTGCTCTCGGCTGACCGTCTATTGGATGATAGAGATGGTTCACCTTATTACAGTCTGCGCGTTCAGGTGGATGATGAGGGGAAACGCGCGCTGGAAGGGTTGGAGATTAAACCCGGTATGCCGGTACAAGGATTCGTCCGTACCGGGGAACGGTCATTCGTCAATTATCTATTTAAGCCTTTAATGGATCGCCTGCATCTGGCATTAACGGAAGAGTAATCATGCAAAGGATCACGATAATCGTGCTGTTTGGGCTGCTTTCTTCGGGCGCTAACGCATTAGGGCTGCTTGATGCCTGGGAATTGGCTCTGCGTAACGATGCACAATTTCGTGCAGCGGGTTTTGAACGCGTGGCAGGACTGGAAGAGGAGACGATCGGGCGTGCCAATTTGCTCCCCAATCTCCAGTATGGATATAGCGCGAATCGCAGCCATTCTAAAGTCACCCAAACGGATAGTTTTACCGCTAACACGCTAAAACGTGATTACAACAGCTACACATCAACGCTATCGCTGCGCCAGCCACTGCTGGATTATGCGGCCTGGGCACGTTATCAACAGGGTGTTGCTCGTACGTTGATGGCCGATCAGCGTTTTCGCGATCGCAGTCAGGATCTGATGGTGCGGCTATATAAAGCCTGGAGCAGTGCGCTGCTGGCGCAGGAAAAACTGCAATTGCTCGATGCGCAGCAGCGGGCCTATCAGGAACAGTTGACTCTGAATAAACGTCTTCTGTTGGCAGGCGAAGGGACGCTAACGGATGTGCGGGAAACGGAAGCGCGTTTTACGCTGATTGAAGCGCAGCGCATTGAGCAGCAGGATAATCTGGATTCTGCGATCACCGATCTGGAGAATATGACGGGCACGGCGCTGGATATTACAGAGCTGTATCCTCTGATGCTTACACAACTTCCGTCTACGGAATCAGTCAAGCAAACGCTGGCACAGTGGCGCGATCTTGCGGTGCAGCACAATGCTAAACTGGCGACGCAGCGTGAGGGGTTGGCGGTTAGCCGCTATGAAATCGAACGCAGCCGCGCTGGGCATTTACCCACGCTGTCACTGGTGGCATCGTCGCGTAATAGCCGTTCCGAGAGCGAATATAACTACAACCAAAAATACGACACACAAAGCGTCGGTTTACAGTTAAATGTCCCGCTTTATTCCGGTGGCTCCGTTTCTGCATCCATGCGGCAGGCGGCGGCGGAATACCAGCAAAGTCAGGCTGAGCTGGACGATCAAACCAAGCAAACGCTGGCGGAATTGAAAAAATACTACAACTTGTACAGTAACGGATCGGCGAAAATTAAGGCCTGGCAAATGACGGCCTCGTCGGCGCAAGAAGCCGTCAAAGCAACACGGTTGAGTGTTGCGGGTGGAGAACGTATTAATCTGGATATTTTGCTAGCCGAGCAAGACTGGTACAACGCCCGACGAGAGCTGGCAGAAGCGAAATATAGCTGGTTGCAGGCATGGCTCTTACTGCGCTATACGGCTGGTACGCTGAATGAGAAAGATATTCTGGAACTGGCGGCCTGGTTTCAGCCTGCTGGCCAGCCCTCATTTTAAATAGTTCAATTCTGTAGGATATTGCGCTTCAGTCATACTTAAACTCCTTTAAAATCATCAAATCTCACTGTTTTGCATAATAGCCTCCATTCTTATCAGGAGGCTTTATCGTGAAAAAAATCAAAAAACCGCGTCTTACCGGCTGGATTGTGACATCGGCTTGTCTCTTTGCTGTTATCGGGCTGATCTCACCACAACAGCTTCCCGTCACTGTCTATAAGCTCTCGCTTATCTCACTCGCGGCCGTATTAGGCTATTGGCTGGATCGTTCTCTGTTTCCTAAAGCGCGCCCCGGTTTATTCCTTGAACAAGGTGATGAACCTGTGCCGCGTGGACGTTTTCCTGTTCGGGACGGTCACCACACGGTATTTGCCGCAGCAATGTTACGACGAGCGCTGATTGTGTCAGCTGTTTGCATCGGCGTAGCGATGGGGCTGTGATATGCGACATATTCTTATCACGCTGCTTTTTAGCCCCATGCTTTTTAGCGCTACGGTCTTTGCAGACACCATCCCTCGTGCCGCTCAGGCGTACCGCAGTGATGTGATTCGTAGCGCACGGCTGGATTGGGGGATGAATGCCCCGATTGCTGATTTTGCGGCACAGTTGCATCAGGAAAGCGGCTGGAATCCACGGGCAGTCTCGCCCGTCGGGGCTCAGGGGTTGGCGCAGTTTATGCCGACAACAGCCGACTGGTTCAGCGGTATTGTTCCTGAGCTTCGAGCCAATCAGCCGTTTAACCCCGCTTGGGCTATCCGTGCGCTGACGGGTTACGATCGCTGGTTATGGACGCGAATCAGCGCCCGTAACGACTGTGAACGCATGGCAATGACTTTATCGTCCTACAACGGCGGACTTGGCTGGTTACAACGTGATAAGCAACGTGCGAAGCTCGCCGACAAAGACATACTTCGCTGGTTCGACCATGTGGAAACCGTCAATGCTGGACGCAGCACCGCCAACTGGCGAGAGAACCGCCATTATCCCGATCGCATCTTGCATCAACTGGCACCACGTTACTTGGGCTGGGGGAGGGCGAGCTGTGTGGAATAGTCTGTTTATTACTAGCCTGAAATCCTTTCTTTCGCCGCGTGTAGTCGCTGTCCTGCTTACCGTTGTGCTGCTACTTGTAGTCTATTTAACCGGCCGTAATCAGGGTTACCAATTGGCGCAGGCACTGGGGGAGGCTGCGTCAGCAAAGCAGTTGGCTGCATTCAATTTGCTACAGCAACAGCAGGCCGAAACCCAAAATCAGCTATTACGTGCGGCGGCGGAGCAATACCAACAGCAGGTTGAGCGTGGGAATCAACTCGAACAGCGCTATGTGGCAGCGCGTCAAAAACTGGCGGCAGATAACGCCGCTCTGCAAAGGAAAATCGACCATGTTACTCAGCAATACATTGACGAAAAAGGCAAGGTTCAGCCTGTGCAGTGCGTGTTTACTCGTGGCTTCGTGCAGTACTACAACGCCGCTTTCGGTTTGTCCGCCGATGGTGCCTCAGACATTACCACCTTTGCCCGCCACGCTGGCACAGCGCCCGGTTTCAGCGCAACCGCTGATGCCGAATTACAGCCTTCAGGTGTCTCCCAGCGCGATATCCTCGCCAACATCAGCGACAACGGAGAGCGCTATCAGGCGCTGAGTGCGCAGGTTAATGCGCTGCTGGATTACATCGAAGCATTACAACAGGCAAGGGAGGTAACACGTGAAGATTGAAGTAGAGTTTTGGTCGCTGGTCGGCCTGCTGCTGTCGTTTATGAGCTTCTTGTTTGCCGCCGGGCGGATTCTACTCACCCAGATTGAAAAGCGGCTGAACGAGCGTTTTGCCGCCCTGGAAAATGCACGACAGAAGAGCGAACAGGGGTGGACGCGACTGGAACGTGAGTTTCTGGAGTTTCGCGCCGATTTACCGCTGATTTATGTGCGACGTGAGGATTACATCCGTGGTCAGACGGTAATAGAAGCCAAACTGGATGCACTTTATAACAAACTGGAGTTAGTGCAACAGCGGTATTCGGGAGGACATCATGGCTGATTCGCAGTGTATCCGACAGGAATCGATGCGTTGGCATTTGCTCATTGCATTAAATAAAACACGTCCTTATACCGCGAATGAAATGTTTTTATTGGCCGTGATGCAACGGCTGTATGCCGATGCTTCTGAACCGGAACTGCGTCAGGCTTTGGATTATCTGGCCGATCGCAAGATGGCGGTGTTGACCAAACAGGTGGAGGGGGTCTGGCTGGCGAATCTCACCCGCCTGGGAGTGGACGTTGTCGAATATGCGGTTGACTGCATGGTTGGCATCGCCCGGCCGGAAAAATACTGGGATCGATAACTCGTAACGTTGGTTTCTCCCCTGCATTCTCTCTTTAGCAGTGTCGTCATACTCCTCTGCGCCAACACGATTGTGTTGGCGTTTTTTTTATCAAAATAATTTTTATATTTCATTGGATTAGACGTTTTTTATCAATAAATCATATCGCTGTTTTTTTCTAAAACAGATTAAAAGCCGCAGCCAGTCATTACCCGGATACTAGCGCCATCAAAGCAGTACGCCATCAATACAGCGGGTGAACGGATATGAATACCAAACCAATTATCGATGCGGTGATAGCCCGCCTCCAGCAGTACTTACCTGCACGGCGGATCGCCTCCTGTCCAGAAAATATTCTGATCAGTCCAGATCTCCTGACACCTGGCGATGTGCTGGTGGGATATCGCGGATCCGAATTTTCTGCACCAGAAGATGTGGATTCTCCGGTTCAGACGCAGCGACCTCAGTTGATGGTTGCCGTGCTGCTGGCGGAACTGGATGGCGAAGACGGCGTGTTGGCCACGCTCGATACGATTCGTCAGGCGCTGGGAGGATACCGACTGCCTGATTGTCATCGCGGTATCCGGTTAGTGCGCGACCGCTACGTTGGTTACACCGAAGGTCGTTGGCATTACGCCATCGATTGCACCACTGAAACCCTTTTTATCGAAGACCGCGAGCAGACGGATGGTCCGCTGCTTACCACGGTTAATTATGAGGAGAAAGACGCATGAAATACCGCTATACCGGCCCCGCCAGCGGCGTCACGTTGGCAGATGGTCAAGAAATTCTGCTTTGGCCTGCTCAGGTGACTGAGCTGCCAGCAGATCATGAGTACGTGAAAACGCTGATCGCGCTGGGCTATTTGCTGCCCGTCGCAGGTCAGAGTCTGGCTGATAGCGCAACGGAGGTGACCCTTGGCCGCTAATTATTTACACGGTGTAGAAACGATTGAAGTTGAAACCGGTGCTCGTCCGGTGAAGACCGTCAAATCTGCGGTAATTGGGTTGATTGGTACAGCACCACAGGGTGCGGTAAATGACGTTACGCTGTGCCTGTCCGAAAAAGACGCGGCGCAGTTTGGTAGCCAGTTCGGTGGCTATACCATCCCACAGGCGCTGGATGCGATTTACGATCATGGTGCAGGTACAGTTCTGGTGATCAACGTGCTGGATCCGGCGAAGCACAAATCTTCTGTGAGCGCGGAAAAAGTCACGTTTGATAAAGCGACCAGTACGGCGCAACTGGCTAACCGCGTGATCGCCAAACTGGTGCTGACGGCGGCAGAAGGCGGCGAGCCGTTTGTGGAAGGTCAGGATTATACGCTGGATGCGCAAACCGGCGTCCTGAAAAACCTGGGTAAAAACATTGATGTCTCCGCAGTGGTCAGCGCGTCTTATGAGTTTGCTGATGTGACGAAAGTGACTGCCGCCGACATCATCGGCAGCATCAACGCCGCGGGCAAGCGTACCGGTATGAAGCTGCTGAACGATACCTATAACCTGTACGGCTTCTTCGCCAAGATTCTGATTTCTCCAGTGTTCTGTACGCAAAACAGCGTAACGACTGAACTGATCTCGCTGGCAGACAAACTGGGCGCTATTGCCTATATCGATGCGCCAATCGGTACTACCTTTGCGCAGGCGCTGAGCGGCCGTGGCCCGGAAGGCACGATCAATTTCAACACCAGCTCCGAGCGCGCTCGTTTGTGCTACCCGCACGTAAAAGTGTATGACGCGGAAACTAACAGTGAACGTCTGGAACCGCTGTCGGCGCGAGCCGCTGGCTTGCGTGCCAAAGTCGATCTGGAGAAAGGTTTCTGGTGGTCGTCATCTAATCAGGAAATCAAAGGGATCACCGGCGTAGAACGCCAGTTGTCCGCGATGATCGACGATCCGCAGAGTGAAGTGAACCTGCTGAACGAGCAAGGCATCAGCACCATCTTCAACAGCTACGGTTCCGGCCTGCGTCTGTGGGGCAACCGCACCGCGGCCTGGCCAACCGTAACGCACATGAAGAACTTCGAAAACGTGCGTCGTACTGGCGATGTGATTAACGAGTCTATCCGCTATTTCAGCCAGCAGTATATCGATATGCCGATCAACCAGGCGCTGATCGATGCGCTGGTGGAGTCCGTCAACGCCTACGGTCGCAAGCTGATAGGTGACGGCGCACTGCTGGGCTTCAAATGCTGGTTTGATGCTGCACGTAATGAGCAAACCGAACTGGCGGCAGGGCACCTGTTGCTTAACTACAAATTCACTCCGCCGCCACCGCTTGAGCGTCTGACCTTTGAGACGGAGATCACCTCGGAATACCTGGTAACGCTGGAGGGCACTAACTGATGGCCGGGAAAATTGAAGTAAACCGTATTACCAACGCCAACATCTACATCAACGGCACCAACCTGTTGGGGCGTGCCCAGGAAATCAAACTGCCTGATGTCTCCATGATTATGCAGGAGCACAAGGCGCTGGGTATGGTCGGCAAGATCGAACTGCCTGCGGGCTTCGACAAGCTGGAAGGCGAGATCAAATGGAACTCCTTCTACCGCGAAGCGATGCTGGCAGCAGCGAATCCGTACCAGTCGCTGGCGCTACAGTGTCGCTCCAGCGTGGAACGCTATGGTTCTCAAGGCCGTATCGAAGAAGTGCCGCTGGTGACGTACATGACCATCATGTTCAAAAAGAATCCGCTGGGCACGTTCAAGCAGCACGAAAACCCGGATTTCAGCAGTGCATTCAACTGCACCTACATCAAGCAGGTGATGAACGGTGAAGACCTGCTGGAGCTGGATTATATGTCCAACATCTTCATGGTGGGCGGCGTGGATCAACTGAACAGTTACCGCGCCAATATCGGCGGTTAATTTATCTTTCAAGCCCGCCAGTGTGGTGGGCATTTCTATCAATAAGTGAGGTGACTATGTCAGCAAAAGTATTTGATATTATTGA
Source organism: Pectobacterium zantedeschiae (assembly GCF_004137795.1). Lineage (GTDB taxonomy): Bacteria > Pseudomonadota > Gammaproteobacteria > Enterobacterales > Enterobacteriaceae > Pectobacterium > Pectobacterium zantedeschiae. Next base: position 1,691,441 of record NZ_NWTM01000001.1, on the reverse strand, counting down.
CTTGGAAAATAATATTCATTTCCAGTGCCGTGAGGATGTCTACATTTTGGATGCAGGAGAAGAGGCGGGCTTCGATTTGCCGTATTCCAGTCGTGCTGGTGCGGATGGGTCATCTGCAGCGCGTCTGATTTCTGGTCAGGTAGATCAGACCGATGGATCATTTTTAAGTGATGAACAGAAAGCGGCTGGATTCTTTCTGACCGATACGTCTTACCCTCTGAGCAACTGCGTTGTTCGCTTCTATGCAGAAGAAGAGCTGCGTTAATTCTTACTCAGCGAACAAGGGGCTTCGGCCCCTTTTTTACACCCACCAGTTTCGTTTTCTAATTCACTTTAAAATCGTTATTCCTCGCCGCACGCGATACTGCTCCCGACATTTACTAAGGAGCCGTTATGCATACTGAAACCTATTCTCTGCAATTCCCTTACACCACCTCTGCCGGCCAACGAGTGGACTCCATTTCACTCAAGCGTCTGAAAGTCAAAGACATCAAAGCGGTGAAAAAAATCAGCGATGATCCAAGCAACTGGGATGACGCACTGCTGTCGCGCATGACCGGTCTGGTGCCGGAAGACATCGATGAGATGGACGCGCAGGACTACATGGCGCTGCAAAAACGATTTCAACAGTTACTTGGGTTGGATAACGCAGCCAGCGCTGCTGTGGAAAGCGCAAGCTCTGCTGGCGAGGTGGTTTCGCTTTCAGCCGAGTGAGATTGATTCACTGGAACTGGACGACTTTGAACGCTGGCTGGATGAGGCCAGTGAGCAGATAAAACGTGAGAACGGTGAGGAAGACTGATTACTGACAGGATTAATTAGGCCACCATCTATCCTACCCCGGCCAGCGACAGGACGCTGGCCGTTTTGCTCCCTCACCACCTGTCTCTTCTCTCGCTTATCACCCGTCCTTCCTCGTCTTATCCCCGGTTTGTGATGGGGAAATCAAACGGGAGCGGCGCGAGCCGCCGTCTCCGATCCGCCCCGCAAGGGGCTTTTCTGAATGAGAGTGAACCGTGGATATGCTTTTAAACGGTGTCATGCTGGGCAGGGCGTTTGGCGCCACGCTGGATGACACAAAAAAATCGCTGCTGTCACTTAATGATAGCCTCCAACAGGCGCAAGAGCGGCAGCGGCAGTTTAATCAGTCGCTTGAACGTTTTGGCATCATCAGCTCGCAGGCGATATCGCGCAGCACACAGGCGACGTCACGGCTGAGCCAGTCGCTACGTGAACTAGAAACCAATCAGGAACGGCTGGCGCGTAGCCAGTCACGTCAGGAAATACTACACAGCCGTCGCGATGAACTCGCTGGTGATTTTCAGGCTAAGCGTGAGCAGTTTAGTTCTGTCATGAAGCCGATAGTGGCGTCAGTCACACGTTATGCGTCATTTGAGGCGCAGTTACGCAGCATCAGCGTTGCTCATGGGATATCGAGCGAGCAAGAAAAATTGATGGGGCAGCGCCTGCGTCAATCTTCTCAACAGGTGAACCAAACGCCGGATGCGTTGCTCGGGAGTACCAGACAGTTGCTTGCGCAAGGCATGTCGCCAGATCAGGCAACAGACGTTGCTGCGGTGCTGGGAAAAACGTCAACGGCCTCTGGCGCGGCGATGTCCGATCTCACTGCACTTTCGGCCACGTTGGATGGTGTGTTTAACCTGAAAGGTGTGAAAGCGCTGGAGGAATCCTTCTCCCGCATGCTGTCAGGCACGAAACAGGGGTTCTCCATGGCGTCGATGACGCAATACGCGACTGCGCTGGCTCCAGGATTTGCGGCGATGGGGGAGACGGGCAATCAGGCGTTAAGTCAATTGGTTTCCAGCCTGAGCGCCACGAAAGGTGCGGATACGGAAGCGAACACGGCTGCGCGGCTGGGGAGTTTCATGAATGCTGTGGGGCGAACGGACATTGCCGACAGTTACTACAATGCGGGCGTAGATTATAACGCATCACTCAAAAGCTATATGAAAGGTGGGTATTCACAGTACGACGCTGCGGTTCAGATTAGTAACGAACTTATCGACAGCAAAGGCAGTCAATTCCAGCAACTGTGGGATAAAGCCAGTAAAGCGGGCAACGTAGACGCACAGCAAAGTTTAATGCAGCGCTACGGGCTGCAGGAGGTATTCCGTACGCCGGAAGCGGTAAATCATGCGATGTCGATGAAACAGAACTGGCAGAGCTATCAATCTAACCAGCAGGTGATGAATAGCCCGGCTGCCACGCAAACGCTGGGTCTAGACTTTGCCCGACAAAATGACACGCTGACCGCGCGTTGGAATCGAATGACAACGTCGCTGCTGAATATTGCGCTCAATGTAGGCGAAGCACTGACGCCGGTATTGGTTTCTCTGAGCGATGCACTGATCCCTATTCTGGATCAACTGGTGACATGGACGGCAGCGAACCCTGAATTGGTTCGCGGAATTGTGATGGCCGTTGCCGGTTTCTTCGCGTTCAGAATGGTATTGAGCGGTGCAAAACTGGGGATTACCACATTGCTATCGCCTTTGCAGAGCGTTTGGAGCGGAATTTTACAGCTTCAACGTGGCTGGCTGCTGTTTAATGCAGGATTAAGAACGACAGGGGTATTGCAAGGTGTTGGGGCTGCTCTGAACTGGCTGGTAGGCGGAGCCGGAACATTAGCACGTATGTTTGGCGGCGTATTACGCAGTGGTTTGATGATGGCAGGTCGAGCCGTATTAGTGCTGGGGCGTTTGCTGCTGACAACACCAGTTGGTTGGATAATTACCGCGATTGTGGGGGTAGTTGCTTTGATTTACTACTATTTTGACCCAATCGCTGCATTTTTCAAAGATCTCGGTTCAAAAATTGGCAATGCTTTCGATGCGGGTCTGGAAGCACTCAATAATGCGGTATCCGGTGGTGTAGTGGGTATTACCGCTTTACTGCTCGATTGGTCACCCTACGGCGTGCTGTATTCCATCTTCGCTGATACCGTCAGCGAATTAGGCATTCAGCTTCCCGGCAGTCTAAGTGAGCTCGGTGGCGTGATTATTGACTCCTTGGTTAAGGGGCTGGTCAGTTACTTCCCCGAGCTAAAAAGTGTCCTGAAAACGATCGACGAATTTATTCCCGATAGCGTTAAAGACTTTCTGGGTATCGGCTCGAAAACGGTATCTATCGACGCTAACGGTCAATCTGTGGCTGCCAGTGTTATAAATCCGCCAGCTCTGCAACCCACGCCGGTATCTGTGCTATCGCTACAACCAACACCTCGTATTGAGTCATCTAAGACTGATGGCTCAGTGCCAACCCCGCAAGAACGTATTGCAATGACGCTTCCTGCTGGCGGAACGAAAAGCAAGCTCACTAGTGCGGCTTCTCCCGAGCGTGTTCAGGTTGCCTTCTCTCCCACCATTTATCTCAACGGTCAGAAGGCCGCGCCAACGCCCGAAATGACGAAGACGCTGACGCTTAGCATGAATGAACTGGAAAATATGTTGAACAAGCTGCTCGTTCAGCGTGAGCGCAGGGGGTACGCCTGATGTTTGCAGTATTAGGAAATATTGAATTTAAAGTGACCGCCTACTGGGACGGTTTTAATACCTCATTCGGGGCAGATTACGCCGAGCATAGCCGCATTGAAGGTAAACCCGGTCTGCAATTCATCGGCGCGAAGCTGGATGAAATTCGTATTAGCTTGGTGTTCCACAAGCAGTACTGCACGCCGGATACGGAGTTGAAGCGGTTGAATGAGGCGATGCGGGCGCATCAGGCGATGGCGTTGGTCTTTGGTAATGGGGATTATCGCGGCTGGTTTGTGATTACCGCATTGACCTCGACCAGCCAACATACCGACTCGAAAGGCAACGTATTGGCCATGAATGCGGAGCTGACGTTGCGCGAATATATTGGCGATCCGAAGAATCCGCTTAAACCGCCTGCGATACAGACACCTGTGCCCAACGTCAGCGCGATCACCAAGGTGGTCGATAAGGTAAGTGACTTTGCGACTTCGTTACGTACGGCCGTCACGTATGCCAAGAAGGCACAATCGGCCTTTAAGGCGGTGAAAACCACCGTTCAGATTGTAAAACGGATGAAGAAAAATCCCGAAACTGCGCTGTTGCAAATTCCTGGGCTACTTACGCAAGTCGGGAATGTATTGACCCCGTTAAGCGAGGTGGAGCCGGCGTTTAAAAAAGCAGCGGAAGCCATTTCTGATGCAGCCGTTCAGGCAGAGAAGATGATGCCTGAAATTACAGCAGTCAATAAAGCAGCGAATGAAATGCTGAAACAGGTCAAGCAAGTTGCCACCTTGTTGCAGGGTGTCGACAGCAAAAACGTTATCGAGAAGCTGGAAGCCATCAGTAAACATGTTGATGCCGCTAGCGACACGTTTAAAGGCGCTGAACCTGCGCTAAGCAAACTGACGGCGGAAATCGTGAAGAGGGTTAAACAATATGCACCTTGAACATATCACCACACAGGGCGAACGCTGGGATACCTTATCCTATCGGTATTACGGCGATCCGCTCGGTTATCCGCGTATCATTGCCGCGAACCCGCATGTCCCTATTGTGCCACTGTTGCCATCAGGCCTGGTGATGCTGATTCCGATTATTGAACAGGCAGAGGCCAACAGCGCGGAGGACACCCCACCATGGCTGCGTTAACGGAAGAATTAACCTTGCTCTCTCCTGCGGTGTCGGAAGTGCTGCAACCAGCGTTCACCCTGTGGTATCAGCAAAAAGACATCACCAATGATATCGCGCCGTATGTCACCAGCGTAACGTATACCGACAGCATCAAGAATGAATCGGATTCAATTGAGATCCGGCTCGATGATACCGATGGTCGCTGGATAGATAAGTGGTATCCCGGTACGGGTGACACGCTGTCGCTCAAGCTAGGCTATCTCGGCGAAATGCTGTTTGACTGCGGTACGTTCTCAATTGATGAGATTGAGGTGAGTGCACCGCCTAGCCAAGTGATGATTTGTGGTGTGGCTACATCGGTTAATCGAGCGCTGCGAACCAAATCAAATCGCGGTTTTGAAGAAACAACGTTAGCCGCTATTGCGACGCGCATCGCGAAAAAGCATCAGTTGATGTTGGTGGGGACGATTCAGATCATCAAAATCGATCGTGTGACACAATATGCGGAAACCGATGTCGCGTTTCTAAAGCGGCTTGCCAGCGAATATGGCTATGCCGTGAAAGTGGTCAACGACCAACTGATTTTTTCCCATCTGGCAACGCTGCGTAGTCTGGCACCTGTTAGACAAATTAAGCCAACGGACGTTGCGCGTTTTTCACTGCGCGACACGATCAGCCATGTCTACAAAAAGGCTAAGACGAAATATCAGAAAGGGAGTGAAAAAAAACTGATGGTTTATGAAGCCGATGGGGGAGTGAAAAACGAAATGAAGTCGGCTGGTGTGGCGACCAGTGCGGATACGTTGAAAGTTAACGCGCGCGCGGCGGATGCCTCTGGCGCGAGGATGAAAACGGATGCCGCGTTGGATGCGCACAACGAAAAACAACAATCAGGGTCGATGACGCTGATGGGCAGCCCGCAGTTGGCGGCGGGCAATAAAATAGAGCTGGTGACGTTCGGCCAACTTTCCGGCCAGTGGCTGATCGAATCGGCTCGACACGTTCTGGAGCGTGGTAGTGGCTACACGACAGAGATTGGTGTCACGCGTGGGCCGATTACGGCGGGCAAGCGCAAGTCGGACAGCGGAAAAACACTGGTGACTTATCACCCGGATGGCAGTTCAACAACGCGGACGGTCAAGAGTAAAAAGGAGGTGCTTCCATGAGTTTATCTCGTCGAATTGGCACGATAAGCGCGGTGGATGAGGTTCGCGTGATGGTGCGCGTTCGTCTACCAGAGTGTGACAATCTGCGTACGGCCTGGCTGCCGGTATTACAGCGCAATACACAGAATAATAAGGATTACTGGTTGCCGGATATTGGCGAACAGGTCGAAGTTCTGCTGGACGGCAACGGCGAGGATGGCCTGGTGCTAGGGGCGATTTACTCCGCTGCTGATGTGCCAACGCTGGCAGATAAGGACAAAAGGGCGGTAACGTTCGCTGACGGTGCGCATATTGAATACGATCGCCGAACGCATACGTTAACGATCAACGGAGGTGTGCAGCATATTGCGATTAGCAGCGGTACTGACGTGGTGGTTAATGCTCCGCGTGTCACTATCAATGCACCAGAGACGACGGTGACTGGCAAACTTCTGGTGCAAGGTCAACTCACCTACGAGAGCGGGATGTCCGGTTCCGGCGGTGCCGGTTTCAGCGGTGATGTTAGCGTTTCTGGCAACGTTAGCGCCAGCGGTAGTGTCATGGACGCTGGTGGCAATTCCAATCACCACTCGCACTAACGCTTTCTCTAAACCGATTTAATATTCCTTCCTCTCACCGGGGGCGACAATAGCCCCCTATGAAAACTCAATCTGTTTTTTGGCAACCGGCGCTGCAACGTTCTGGCGAAATAGTCGAAGGAACGGCAGATATCATGCAGGCGATTCATATCATCCTGCGGACACCCTGCGGCAGTGACCCACATCGGCCTGACTTTGGTAGCAATCTACACCTGTATCTCGATTATCCGATCGATCGTGCGATCCCGCATGTCGTCAGGGAATCGGTAGAGGCTATTAAACGATGGGAACCTCGCTGCCAGCTACTGGCGGTTAAACCTTCTGTGAATGGGGCTCACCTGACGCTGCTCGTTAGCTGGAAAACCGCTAATGGCGCGACACAGACCACGGAGTTGTTATGGCGCTGACAGAACCCAATTTTATTGAACGCGACGCGGCGAAGATTACCGCTGAAATGATCGCGAAATATGAAGCTGACTCAGGGAAAACACTCTATCCAGCACAGGCCGAACGCCTGTTGATTAACCTCTTTGCCTACCGGGAAACCTTATTGCGCAGCGCGGTCCAGGAAGCCGCTAAGCAGAACCTGGTTGCTTTTGCTCGCGCACCGATGCTGGATTATCTGGCAGAGCTTGTCGGTGTCTACCGTTTGGCCGCGCAGCCAGCGCGAGCAGAACTTCGCTTTACCCTTGAAACGCCACTAGTCAGCGATCTGCTGATTCCGGCAGGCACTCGCGTTAGCGCATCTGACAGCGTGATCTTCACGACTGACAGCGATGCGCTGCTGAGAGCGAACGGTAACGGCGTCACTGTACTGGCGACCTGTACCGAAAGCGGCGATGTTGGCAATGACTGGTTGCCAGCCCAGATCAGTACACTGCTGGATGAGATTGGCGACAGTGATTTAAGCGTCATCAATATCACCAAAAGCAGCGGCGGCTCCGCCGAAGAGGATGACGATCGTTTGCGAGAGCGTGTCCAACTGGCACCGGAATCGTTCAGCACGGCGGGATCGAAACTGGCATATCGCTTCCATGCGATGCGGGCGCACCAAAACATTGTTGATGTTGCGGTGATGTCGCCCGTACCGGGCGAGGTGGTGCTTTACCCCTTGCTTAGCACTGGTCTGCCGGACAACAGCCTGCTCTCGCTGGTGGAGAGTTTTTGCTCCGACGAACAGGTGCGCCCGTTGACGGATCTTGTCTCTGCCAAATCTCCCACTCAGATGGATTACGCAATTAACGCCAAATTGACGCTGTTTAACGGTGAACAGGCTGGCGTCGTTCAGGCTGCGGCGGAGAAAGCGGTTCAAGCCTGGGTTGAAACCCGTACCGCCACATTGGGGCGCGACATTGTTCCGAGCCAGATTATCGCCACGCTTTCCATCCCTGGCGTGTATCAGGTGGAGCTCGTTTCGCCGTCATTGATGGTGCTTGATGACAGTGAATGGGCGAACTGTACGGGTATCAATGTCAGCGTCGTCGGGGTGTCGAATGGCTGATTCACTACGACTGCTGCCACCGCCTCTGGCTGCCGACGCCCGCTTTCGCTCGCTGGCGGAGTTAGCCGACCGCTTCGATGATATCGATCTGAATACCTTGCTGGTTTATCTGATTGATATTGCAGACAGCAGCGCGTTGCCCTGGCTGGCAGAACAGTTCTCGTTGTTTGGCGACGGTTGGGAACTGGCGGAGTCGGATGACTCCAAACGGGCGTTGATCAAGGCCGCTATCGATCTACACCGTAGCAAAGGGACGCCCTGGAGCATTAAAGAGATCATCCGTCGCTTCGGCTTCGGCGACAGCACACTGATCGAGAACATTGGTCGCCTGAACTACGACGGCGAAACCACCTATAACAACCTTTATGTACACGGTGATAAAGCCGCGTGGGCTGTTTATCGCGTGCTGCTAAAACAACCCATTACCAACGATCAGGCCAGAATGTTGCGCAATGCCATTGGGATGTTTGCCCCGGCACGGTGTCATTTGGCCAGCATCGAATATTGGGAAGTGCCTATCCGCTACAACCGGACGGCAATATACGACAGTAACTACAATCATGGGAGCGCTTGAACATGGCGAATTTGTCAGAGAACCCACAATGGGTTGACGGCATTTACCAAATCGAAACGTCAGATCCGGTCGTGGGTGGACCGGACGGTGTTTCAAACCGGCAGGCTAAAGAGTTAGCCAGCCGTACCAGTTATTTGAAAAAAGAGCAGGAAAAAACGGGCAGCGATCTGGCGAAGCACACCGCCGCCGCTGACCCACATACGCAATATGCACCGAAGGAGAATCCTACCTTCACCGGCACACCGAAAGCGCCAACGCCTGCAATTGACAGCAATAGCCAGCAGGTGGCGACGACGGCATTTGTGAAGTCGGTTGGCGCGACGAAATTGGCTAAAGACCAAAATGGGGCAGATATTCAGGATAAAACCACGTTCTACAGTAATGTATTACAGCGTGGTACGTTGGGTAACGGTATGACCTTCGCCAGTTGTGATGAAGCAGGCGATTATGTTGTAGCGATATCCGATCCCAATAAAGTTTCTGACATGCCAGCGTATAAAGGGCAGAAATTGTATGGTTATGGCGTGCTGCATGTTTCTCAGCGCGATAATTTCGTCGGGCAGGAATATACCAACCATAGTGGAGATTATGCTTGGCGGCAAAAGTGGGATGATGGTGTTTATGCACCTTGGGTTGTTGCACTGAGTTCATCTCGTGTTCCGACAGCGACTGATGTTGGAGCATTACCTGAAAATGCGACGGCCCAGGCTGCAGTAAAATTTGCAACCCCCCGTACGATCAACGGCGTACCATTTGATGGCACGGCTAATATCACGCTGACTCCCGCAAACCTCGGTTTGGGCGAGGCCATGAACAAAGGGGAATTTGGGTGGGGAGGAAAAGCAGTTCCGTTACCATCTAACTCAAAGATTATTGATTATTTTAAGGCAGATAAACCATCGGGACTCTATTGGTGTAATACGACGATCGCAGACCGCCCGTTTGGGTTTAGCGACTGTTTGTTACTCTGGTCGGTTATTCAGCATAGTGATTTTTATGGGACACTCGTCGCGATATCTTTTACCCCGTCAGGGGATGATAGCCGTGTGCGTACAGCAACAATTAGTACAATCGATGGCTTGTGGGGCGAGTGGCAATATAGCTGGATGGGTTCCGAAAAAGGCGGAGTGGCGAATGCAGTAGGTGTTACTCCTTCAAAACCATCAAACGTGGATGAATATTTACATCAATTATCACAACAACAAGAAATGGGCAGTCGTACGTTTATTGGTGGAAATTGGAAATCACATATCTCCGTGAGACATCTGGGGGGTATTCCAGAGAATGGTGACAAGAACAATAGCCTGTATGGGTTTGCTATTATTGATGAAAATATGTTGTCGAATTCATATGACATTTCCATATACAAACAAAATAATGGTGAATGGCTTAATCCTGTACAGGTCTATCACTCAGGTAATAAACCCACTGCGTCGGATGTCGGTGCTATAACAAAAAAAGATGCCGATAATAATTATGTGCGGCAAGGCTCATCTGGTGTTATCTATCAAGGAGATGAACTGCCCTGGAACAGTCCTACTGGCGCCTATTTAAAGGATAATGACTCCCACTCATCCCTTATTTGGCATATGGGATTAAATACAGGGTCGGCATCATCGGCACAGTTTTATTTTGATTTCGCTAATGGTGGAATAAAATATCGCAGTTCCCGAGATAGTTCTGGCTTTGAAAAACCATGGGCGCGTATTTATAGCGATCAGGATAAACCAACTGCTACTGAAATTGGGGCGCTGACATCAACAGAAGCCGATTCTCGTTATTTAGGGAAAGGCAGTGGTGTTCAAGATATTCGTTTGGGCGCATTAAGCTCTGTTAATGCATGGCGTGGCCCAGGATTTTCAGATACTGCTGGGTATGTTATGACCGCAATTATAAATAATAATAGCGATGAGTACATTGATACTTTATCCCGCAGGCCGATTCAGAAATTAGTTAATGGCACATGGTTAACAGTAGAGGTTGTATAAAATGAATAACTTCATTAAATTTAGAAGGTATACGCCAGGAAATAAAAAGGAACTATCAAATTACAACGCAATATTTTTAGTCAGTGATTCAGGAGATGATTGGTATGAGTGCCAAAATAGTTTTTCAGAAAATACGCTAAAAATAATGTATGATGCGGATAATGTTGTTCGCTCTTTATCAAAAGATGTGTCATCATTTTTCCCTATCGAAATGAGTGTTGCAGAGATAACCGATTTTCCTGATGGTGTTGATATTAATGGAGGATGGGTTTTTGATGGGGAATCAATTATTCCGCGAGTGTACACCCAGGTTGAAAATATCGAAATGGCAGATAACAAAAAGAAATTTTTGTTGAGTCGCATTAACCAAGATGTCATCCCCCTGCAAGATGCAGTTGATTTAGGTATTGCAAGTGAAGAAGAAGAAAAAAAATTAAGTGCATGGAAGAAATATCGGGTGCTGTTGATGCGTCTTGATACGTCAAAAGCACCCGATATTGAATGGCCCGAAGAGCCTGTTAGTTAAATTATGCTAAGGATGGGATATCAGGAAAAACAAACTGTTCTGAATTAATATCAACTCGACTGAGCTGTAAGCGGTAATTTCTCCACGCTTTCAGCTCATTTTTTTCTTCTTCAGTTGCTAAATTTAGCTCAATAGCATCACTGAGAACCTGAATACGTTCACTTGCTTGAGACAACCTGGTATTAAGTTCTGATTTTTTATTTACGATTAATGTTTGACGTTGAGCTTCCAGATCGGTTACCCATTTTCCCATTTATCAAATTCAGAAGCTGGTACCAATAAGGTCTGGTTGGCTTGCAACTCTCCAATCTCTGTAACCTTCTGAGGTTGAGTGGTTTCCTTATTATAAACAGTCTGCCCACGGTAGTCAGATACATACTCCCACCGTTTTCCATCCACACTACGTCTTAGCGCCAAACCTGCCAAAGGAAGCTCAGGAACGTCAATATAGCTACCAGCGGGAATGCCTACACCAATAGGAAAATATTCATAATTTGCACTGATATATTTTTGACTTACTGGGTGAGCCTGATAAATAGTAATCCAACCCGCCTGAATGCTAAAACCTGATTCATTCATTCTTGCTGAGTTAACTTCAATAGAATAGTTTTTCATTATGCTGCTCTCACGATATAGTTGAATGCGATATTACGGACGCGGGTTTTAGTCACTCCGACCAAAGAATCTATATTATAATTTGAATGCCCTGGATCATCTCCCTATGCATATCTACGAGGACTTCCGCTTGTGCCATTTATATTGTTGTAATTATCAAAAACGATATAGTGAAGTGCATGATAATGAGATTTAAACAAATCTAACTGTAAGCTCAATATTGTGCGCCCACTGTCAATTTTGCGCCCATCATCCCAATCTCGAATAAACTCACTACGAAGGTCGGGTAATACTCTGGAGGGATACCCGCAGGTCGTTTTTTCTTTCATGTGATGAGTGCGCTAGCGGAGATGGAACGCGAACTAATTGTCGAACGCACGCGGGCTGGTCTTGATGCTGCTCGATTACAGGGACGCATCGGTGGACGAAAACGGCTGATGACGTCAGATGTGCTTGGTCGTGCCGAAGCGATGTTGGCGACAGGGGCTACGCGCTTTCAGGTGGCGAATGTCGTCGGTGTATCAGAAAAAACCATCTACAAGTACTTTCCCGTGCGGAGTACAGAGTAAGGATGGCATTCCTGCCGCTGGCTAAAAACGACGCAATAGCAATTTCCTCTGTGGCAGAGTGACCAGAACCGCACCAAACATGTTATTTTCATTGATAAGTTCTTTACTGCGTCGCCGAAAATAAGAGGCCAGCATGGATTACACCAAAATTATTAAAGAAGTTGGGCGCGGGAAGAATCATGCGCGTGACATCGATCAGACAACGGCTTATGAACTGTATAGCGCGATGCTGCGCGGTGACGTACCGGATCTGGAGCTCGGCGGGCTGTTGATTGCGTTTCGCATCAAAGGAGAATCCGAAACCGAGATGCTGGGTTTTTATCAGGCGATGGACGAGCATGTGCTGCGCCTGAATCCACCTGCAGGTTTTCCTATGCCAGTCGTCGTTCCTAGCTATAACGGGGCGCGGAGGCAGGCTAACCTGACGCCTCTGTTGGCGCTCCTGCTGGCAAAATTGGGTTTTCCGGTAGTCGTGCATGGCGTAAGCGACGATCCGACTCGTGTTACCACCGAAGAGATTTTACGTAACCTCGGCGTGACGATTGCGGAGAACGCGGAGCAGGCCCAGCAGGAGCTTGATAACGGTAGCCCGGTATTTATTCCTGTCTCTGTACTGTGTCCGGCCATCGATCGTCAGCTACAGCTACGCTGGCGTATGGGGGTGCGTAACAGTAGTCACACGCTAGCCAAGGTGGCGACACCATTTGGTGAAAACGAGGCACTGCGCATCGCCAGCGTTTCACACCCTGAATATGTTTCTCGTGTGGGAACGTTTTTTAACGATATCACTGGGCGTGCGCTTCTGATGCACGGCACGGAAGGGGAGGTTTATGCCAACCCGCAGCGCTGCCCAGAAATCCATTTTATCCATCAGCAACATACTAACGTGTTGCAACTTCGGCAGGATATCAGCATTGCGCCCGATGCCTTACCTATTGCGAAGGATGCCGCAACCACGGCGCGCTGGACGGTACAGTGTCTGATGGGTGAAATTGCCATACCACAGGCGATTCGTCTGCAACTTGCTTGCTGTTTGGTTGCTGCTGGTGAAGCAGCGACTATGGAACAGGCCGTTGCAACAATTAAGAAGCGCCTTGGCTGATTGGCCTGCCGGGGCGGATTCGGACGCGGATTACCGCGCCACTTCACACAGCCAAACGGCTGTCATTTGAAGAGAGAAGGAATAGCATGCAACAGGTAGCGGACTATTTTAGTGCATTGAATCGTGACTATCTTGCGGTTCATCAGGCGAAAGAAGAACTGTTTTGGCAACTGTATATGGGAACGGGAAACGATGAGGTGTCTGAGCGTTTCTCTGTCGCAGAGAGTGCGTATAAGCGCTTTATTTCGCAACCGCAGCGTTTGGCTGAGCTGCGAACCCACATTGCAACATTGGAGAATAGCCCGCGTGATGAGGACCAGGCGTTGTTACATGGCTTGCAGGGCTGGTATCGGTTTTTCGACTGTAATGTGATTGAAGATCCGCAGGCTCAGGCACTGATGGATGAGATTATTGCGGCCGAAAGTGCGCTATACGCCAAGCGTAAATCCTATGAGATGACGCATTTGGATGCTAAAGGAGAGCGCATTTCCGCCTCGCTCGGGGAACTATTGACCAATCAGGCGACTAATGACACTGAAGCCTATCGTCAAAGTTCTCAGCAGGCGCTGCGTTCCCTCGAACAGTGGCTGTTGCAGAATGGTTTCCCTGAGCTGGTTTCGCTACGTAACCGCTTTGCTCGTCAGATGGGCTACCGAAACTATTTTGACTATAAGGTTAACAAAACGGAAAGGATGACGCCGGAGCAGCTTTTTGCCATCCTCGATCCTTTCGAAGAACAAACCCGTGAAGCGAATGCCCGCAGCCTGAAAAATCTGGCGGATGAAAAGGGCGAAGATGCGCTGCAGCCGTGGAATATTCGCTATGCCAGCGCGGGGGATGTGACGCGCCAGCTCGATCCATATTTCCCTTTCTCTGCGTCGCTGGAACGGTGGATCAACAGTTTTAAGCGTTTGCGTATCGGGTTTAACGGTGCAGAAATGCAGCTCGATTTGCTGGTGCGCAAAGGTAAATATGAGAACGGCTTTATGCACGGCCCGGTACCACCGTTTGTGCAGGAAGGAACATGGGTTCCGGCACGGATTAATTTCACCAGTCTGGCAAAACCGGACCAAATCGGTAGCGGTGCCAGCGGTATTAATACGCTGTTCCATGAAGGTGGACACGCCGCGCATTTTGCCAATATTAAGCAGAATGCTCCCTGTTTTTCGCAGGAGTTTCCGCCAACCTCGATGGCCTATGCCGAAACACAATCCATGTTTTGCGACAGCCTGTTGGGCGATGCTGACTGGTTAAAACGCTATGCAAAGAATGCGCAGGGAGAGACGATTCCTGATGAGTTGATCCGTGCGGATATCAGTACTCAGCAGCCGATGCGAGCCTTCAATGATCGACACATCCTGCTGGTGCCGTATTTTGAGTGGCAACTCTATTCGTGGGATGACGAGGCGCGCACGCCGGAAGCGATGACCAAACTGGCACGCGACACCGAGCAGCATATTCTGGGGACCAGCGGTAGCCCGCGCCCAACGTTGGCGATCCCGCACCTGCTGTCTATGGAATCAGCGTGTTCTTATCAGGGCTATCTGCTGGCGTTGATGGCGGTGGAGCAGACACGGAGCTATTTCCTGCAACGCGACGGGTATCTGACGGATAACCCGGCTATCGGCCCCGATCTGGCGCAGCACTATTGGTTGCCGGGTAATAGCGTAAGCCATGACGATACTCTGCGTAGTCTGACGGGGGAAGGATTCAATCCCGCCTATCTGGCACAGGCTTGTAATCTAACGGTGGAAGAAGCCTGGGAACAGGCGGAAAGCACGATGGCGCATGCCGCTAGTCGTCCTCAGCCAGCCGCAGATTTCGATCTGTCTGCCCGAATTCGCGTGGTCGATGGCAGCCGTATACTGGCAGATAATGAACTCGGGGATGAGAAAATGTGCAAGGATTTTGCAGCGTTTATTGAGCGTGAATATCCACATTCGTAAGCGTAGCGTTTGCTAGCCTAGGGTAGTAAGAATAAGAAAAGGGGGCAAAAGCCCCCTTGTTGATCAGGATACGTGTTGCAGGAATTCACGCAGGCGATCGCTGGGTGGATTCGTAATCAGCGTTTCCGGGTCGCCATCTTCTGCGATGCGGCCTTTATCAATAAAGATCAGGCGTGAAGCCACTTTGTGTGCAAAGCCCACTTCGTGGGTGACGATCACCATTGTCATGCCTTCCTCGGCCAGATCTTTCATTACTGTCAGCACTTCATGACGCAGTTCTGGATCGAGTGCAGACGTCGGTTCATCAAACAGCATCAGCTTCGGTTTGACGGCTAGCGCACGGGCGATTGCCACGCGTTGCTGCTGACCACCGGAAAGCTCGGAAGGGTAATGATGTGCGCGTTCTGACAGACCTACTTTCGCCAACAATTCCAGCGCCAGTTTCTCAGCATCGGCTTTGCTTGCACCGCGTACCCGAATCGGGCCAAACGCGACGTTTTCCAGCGCGGTAAGGTGCGGGAACAGATAAAACTGCTGAAACACCATCCCTGCTTCCTGACGGATCAAACGCTCATCAACGCGAGGATCGTTCACTTTGAGGCCGTCAACAATCAATTCACCGCTGGTAATCTCTTCCAGTTTATTGATGCAGCGTAGCAGTGTGGATTTACCCGAGCCTGAAGGCCCGATGATGACCACAACCTCACCCTGACCGATGGTGAGATCGATATCATGTAAGACTTGTGTCTTGCCAAAGTGTTTGGATACGTTTTTAAATTCAATCATATAATCTTAAGTCTTCTTTCCAGACGACGCAGAATAAAGCTGAGGATCAGCGTGATGCACAGGTAAATAATGGCAACCGCAGTCCAGATTTCCAGCGCACGGAAGTTGCCCGCGATGATTTCCTGACCCGAACGCGTGAGTTCAGCCACGCCGATGACAATAAACAGTGAGGTATCTTTGATGCTGATGATCCACTGGTTACCCAGCGGTGGCAGCATACGGCGCAGGGCGAGTGGGGCAATTACATGACGTAACGTCGCGCTGCGAGATAGCCCAAGAGCCAGACCCGCTTCACGGAAGCCGTTATGAATTGACAATACCGAGCCACGGGTAATTTCCGCGATATAAGCACCGGAGTTAATCATGATGGTCACCACGGCGGCGGCAAAAGGGTCAATTCGTACGGACGTGAAAATCATCGGCAAGGCAAAGTAAATAAACATCACCTGTACAACAATTGGGGTACCGCGAATAATTTCGATAAAAACGAGCGAAATGCGGCTGGAAAACCAGCCGCCGTAGGCGCGGGCAAAACCCGCGACAACGCCAATCACCAGGCCGCCAAGCAGACCCAGAACAGAAATCAACAACGTCATTTTTGCCCCTTCCATTAGGAGGGGCAGAGAAGGCCAAATGGCACTCCAGTCAAACTGCATGGAATATCTCCAGATTAAATCGGCAATTACTTAGGTTCTACGCCAAACCACTTCTTGTAGATTTCAGCATAAGTGCCGTTTTCACGCAGTGTTTTCAGGGCACCGTTCACTTTTTCACGCAGCTCGTTGCTGCCTTTCGGGAACGCGATGCCGTATTGCTGGGCTTTAATAGAATCACCTACCGCTTTAAACTGGCCGTTGCCTGCGGTTTTGATGAAGTAGAGAATGTTTGGCGTATCGTGCAGCACAGCGTCAGCACGGTTGGTGCCCAGTTCCATATAGGCATTATCGATATTTGGGAACTGGCGCAGATCTTTGGTTTTGATATTGGCTTTCGCGTAATCAACGGAGCCGGTTCCACTCTTCACCGCAACCACTTTACCGGTCAAGTCCTGCTCGCCTTTGATGTCGTTGTTGTCCGCTTTAACCATCACCAGCAGACCGCTGTTGTAGTAACCGTCAGAGAAATCGATTGCTTTTTTACGCTCGTCGGTAATGGTTATGCCTGCGAGCGCCAGATCGATGTTACGCGTTTGCAGGGCAGGAATAATGCCGCCGAAGTCCATTGGCTTCAGGGTGTACTTCAGGTTGAGCTGTTTCGCGATAGCATCCCAGAGGTCGATGTCAAAACCGACGTACTTGTCGCCTTGTTTGAATTCAAAAGGGACGAAAGCGGTGTCTGTTGCGACAATCAATTCTTTCTCAGCGGCAAAGCTGGATACGCTCATCATCAGCGTCAATGCAGCCAAAGAGGCCTTAAGTAGTGATTTCATCAAATCCTTCCTATTTAGCAGTTGTGGGAGCTTTTTGTTTTACAGGCGTTTTAAGCATAGTACGAAAGTGGCACCCGTTAGAACATTAGGTCAGTTATCATACGTTGTGCTTAACCTGTTGTTTTTATTTTATTACCTTGCAGGCGGTGAAATTTTCATCTCCGATTCGCTAAGGTAAGGCGCTGTTATGATTAACTGATTTACACGAGGGAAACAACCGTTGATTAGCGTTATGGCCAATTAATGGAGGCAAAAGCTAATTTTTTGAGCGTATTAACGGATAAAATGCGTAGTTTGTGCAGATCGAACGAAGGAGAAGGGAATCTGACTGGATTTTTCGATGAGTAAAAAGGCTGCCTAAGCAGCCTTGAAAGCATTCGCGGGACGATAACGTCGATTATTCAATGTTTGATTCAATGAACCACAAGAACTGATCCAGATCGCGTGATGCAGCGGTCAGAATATCCGCAGAAGCTTCATCTTCCGTTTTACCAATGGCCTGACGTACGTTGTTAGCGACAATCGCATAACGTTCGGCCAGTGCTTTCAGATGATCCTGGACGCTATGGATAGTGGTTGGGTAGCTTTTCAGCGAGGTTTGTTTACCCACAATTTGCACGGTACCCAGCGCCACACCGCCTATCTGCACTACGCGTTCAGCGATAGTATCCTGATGGTCAATAATCGAGGTGCGGAAGCCATCCAGCATTTCATGAACGGCGATAAAGTTTGCACCGCGCATGTTCCAGTGTGCTTGTTTGGTAATCAACGATAGGTCAATGAAATCAACAACCAGTTGGTTTAACAGCGCGATCGTCGAGGTCTTAACGCTATCGTCCAAATCATTGCGAGTGTAAAGCAGTTCGGACGGTGCTGATTTCACGAGTTTGGCGGTAGACATAATAGTTATCCTCTCTTTAATTATTCATATACACGTCATACTTCAAGTTGCATGTGCGTTGGCTTCGCTACTTGGCACACTTACGTGAACCTCACCTTAGCGGACCAACGCTTTGCGTTGTTCAAAACGCTAACGTTTTGTCCTGAAACTCGAATTATTTAGTGCATAACTTTACTGTTTAACGTGACTAATTATAGCAGTGGTGAAAATTAATATTGAAAAGAATTACCTATCAAATGAATAGCTATAGCATAACGATATTGTGGTTATTTGTGGTCAGGATTTATCTGATATCAATAATGTGGGAATAGTGATGCAAGGGAAATATTTTAATTGTCTCTGCAACAATATCAAACATATTGATAAATATCATTACTTCTTGGGTGGGAATGGTTATTATCCTCCAGTTTTCTCTTGAAAATATTATGCGTTATTAAAGGACGTCATGAATAATGAGAATCAATATTATTGGTACCAGTGGAAGTGGAAAATCTACCCTCGCTCGTCGTTTGTCTGAAACGTTGGATATGCCCTACGTTGAAATGGATGCATTATTTTGGTTAAGCAACTGGCAAGGAAGAACGGATGACGATTTCTTTCAACGGCTTGAAAACGCAATCGAACCAGATAGTTGGGTGTTGGATGGCAACTATAATCGAACCCGCGACATTAAATGGCGAAATGTAGATGTCGTAATTTGGGTTGATTACTGCTTCACTCGTACGCTTTTTCAAGCGGTGAGACGCGCCTATCTTCGGGCATGGCACAAAGAGGAGCTTTGGATAGGTACAGGTAATAAAGAGTCTTTTCTCCGCAGTTTCTTCAGTCGGGAGTCGATTATAATCTGGACAATAAAAACTTATTCAAGAAATCGGAAGCGGTATTTGGCAGATTTAGCTGATCCTCGCTATCGCCATATCCACTTTATTACTCTGCGTTCTCCTCGGGAATGTGAAACCTTTCTGCAACACTTTCCCAAGGAAATACGCACTTATTCTGTTTGAGTCGTCACTTTGACCGTACCCGCTGGTTTTATTGTTAACGTTGCGCCTATTGATGCAATGATAATAAACATCAGCGCCATCCACTGTATAAATGCTAGATGTTCACCAAGGAAAAGGATCCCGGATAGGGCGGCAATCGCGGGCTCCATGCTCATTAGCGTGCTGAACGTTCTGGCGGGTAAGCGGGTTAGCGCCACCATTTCCAGAGAATAGGGGAGCGCGGTGGACAGAATGGCAACGGCAATGCCGAGTGGGAGTATAGAGAACGAAAACAGCGTGCTCTCCGCGTAATATGCACCGATAGGGCAGAAGATCAGAGCCGCAATGCAGGATCCAATGGCGACGGTTCCTGGCCCATGGTTTGCACCTGCTTTTTGCCCAAATAGAATATAGAGCGCCCAGCAGGCACCTGCGCCCACGGCGCAAGCGGCGCCCGTCAAATCAGCATTGCCGATATTATTGCCCAGCGGTAATAAGAACCATAGCCCGGTAACAGCCAGAAAAACCCATAGGAAATCAAGAGGTCTGCGTGAGGCTAACATGGCAACGGCAAGCGGGCCGGTGAATTCCAGTGCAACAGCAATGCCGAGTGGCACAGTCTGCAATGAAAGGTAGAACAGAAAGTTCATCCCGCCCAGCGTAATGCCATAAACTAGCAGCGGCAGGCGGTTGCTGCCAAAGCGCATACGCCATGGCTTGAAGATGATGCACAGAATGATCGTACCAATTCCCAGACGTAATGCCGTAACGCCAGTGGCCCCGATGAGTGGAAACAGGCTTTTGGCCAGAGCGGCCCCGCTTTGGATAGAAAGCATCGAAATAATGATGAGCAATACGGGGACGAATGATGACGAACGGTAGGAAAATAAGGTCATTCTTTTGGCCTTAAAGCAGGTATAACATTCCGTTGCTATTATATCCAATTGTAAACAATTTGTCTGGTATGAATTGACTTTTATTGACCTTTATTTACGGAACATTTAACTGGTGTGTTTCTACTCAATACCATTAGCATACAAACTGAGCGGTGAATTCAGAATTGTCTGTTTTACCGCCGTGTGGTGAATTTATTTTTAATCTAACTGTCACAATAAAAAATTCAATGTAATTATGATGATAGATTGGTTTTGACAATATTTGTTACATCTAAAGTCCAATTGATAAATATTTATAGGGCGGCAAGTTCCAAACTTCTTTGTTATATTTACTGCGTTAGTTAGTCTTTCATAAAATGAATTTGAGGCTGTAAATATGAAAAAAATCGCGTGTCTTTCAGCTCTGGCTTGTGTATTAGCCGTTGGCGCAGGTTCTGCATTTGCTGGTCAAAGTACTGTAACTGCAGGTTATGCTCAAGGTGATGCTCAGGGCGTACAAAATAAAGTTAAAGGCTTTAACCTGAAATATCGTTATGAGCAAGATAATAACCCACTGGGCGTTATTAGCTCATTCACCTACCTGGAAAAAAATGGTAGTGATAACGGCTTCTATAACAAAGGCCAGTACATGGGCTTCACCGCTGGTCCTGCTTACCGTCTGAATGACTGGGCAAGCCTGTACGGCGTTGTTGGTTTCAGCCATGGTAAAGTAACAAGCAACAACACCAATGGTCAGGATAACGCCAGCAATGACGATTATGGCTTCACCTATGGTGCTGGTGTTCAGTTCAACCCAATCCAAGACGTTGCTCTGGATGTTGGTTACGAACAAAGCCGTATCCGCAGTGTTGACGTTGGTGCTTGGGCCGTTGGCGTAGGTTACCGCTTCTAATCTAACCCTGTAGGGTTTCTGCCCTCAGTGTTGGTGTTAGCTGTGTCGAAAGAATCCGCTCTTTTTAGGGCGGATTTTTTTATGGCTATTAGCTAAGCCAGCACCGAATTTATCCAGTAATTTTCCAGCCGAACGATACCCGGTCGTTCTTGCCACCATGGATCTGCGGTACCTACTCTGTCATAATATTTTATCTTGACGTTAAGATTCTTTATGTGAAGATAATGATAATCAGACAGCAGTGACTTGCTCAAGCTATTGAGGTTATAAATGGTAGTGACATCAACGGCCCGCACGCGGGCTTTTCTATTCTTCACCATTATTCTATTGGGATTGAATTTACGCCCTGTTCTGGCGGGCATTGGTCCATTGCTGAATCAGATTCAGGCCGCTACAGGTCTGGATGACAGCATGGCGGGAATGTTAACCACGCTTCCTGTGTTCGCTATGGGTTGGTGCGCGTTATATGGCGGCCAGTTGCAGGCGCGCCTTGGCGAATATCGCGGAATCACGCTGGGCATTGTGGTGATCGCTCTGGCGTGTAGTGCCCGCTGGTGGCTGAATAGCGGCATTGCCCTGTTAGTTAGCGCTGCGCTTGCTGGGATAGGGATTGCCTTGATTCAGGCGCTAGTGCCGTCGTTTATCAAACTTCATTTTGGTCGCCATAGCAGCCTCCTGATGGGCTTTTATACCACCGCGATTATGACTGGC
Organism: Pectobacterium zantedeschiae; assembly: GCF_004137795.1. Lineage (GTDB taxonomy): Bacteria > Pseudomonadota > Gammaproteobacteria > Enterobacterales > Enterobacteriaceae > Pectobacterium > Pectobacterium zantedeschiae. The sequence goes on along the minus strand of NZ_NWTM01000001.1, from coordinate 1,669,653 downwards.
GCGGCGTTTGCCGCTTCATCTGTTTCTCCGCTGGCAAATGCGTGGGGCTGGCAAAGTGCGCTGGCATGCTGGGGGATTGTGGCATTAATTGCAACGGTGGCCTGGCGATGTATCCCTAAAGCGTATACCGCGAAGCAGAATGCGACGACTATCGTAGCCACGCGCCGAACGGGAATGGATTGGCTGCTGATGGTGTTCTTTGGCATTGGGACGGGCGCATATACTTTGGTCCTGGCATGGCTGCCGCCGTATTATATGCAATTAGGACTAGATGCGACACAAAGCGGCCTGATGTTGGGCGGATTAACGCTGACGGAAGTGATTTCTGGCCTGTTGGTGTCAACGTTCATCAACCGTTTTCCCGACCGGCGCAAACTGCTGCTTCCTATCCTGCTCGTGATGCTGGTGGGGATGATCGGGCTGATCGTCGCTCCGCTGACGTTTACGTACCCCATCATTATCATGCTAGGAATTGGGATTGGGGCGCTGTTTCCACTGTCACTAATCGTGGCGTTGGATCAGGTGACTGAGCCACATAAAACCGGTTCACTGATGGGTTTTGTTCAGGGCGGTGGCTATATTCTTGCCAGCCTGATGCCGCTACTTGCCGGGCTTATACGCCAGCATACGGCTGGATTGGAACAAGCCTGGATGATTATGACCGCTGGTGTCATCGTATTGATTATCATGGCGACTCGCTTTGCTCCATTGAAGAACTCGAGTCGTTAAGTCCGTGATTTTTCGTTGTAAGCGAGCGGAGCGCCGCTCGCTATTATGTATCAGTCGGTGGGCGATAGCGCCATAGCCAGCGCCCGCTCATCAGGCGGCGGTAATAGAAGAACCCGCGCACAATCCAGTCAAAGAACATTCCCATCCACACGCCGATCACCCCAAAGCCGAGCATCACGCCGAGGATGTACCCCGCGATAACACGACATCCCCACATGCCTGCCATCGCTACCCACATAGTGTAACTGGCGTCTTTCGCACCTTTTAATCCGGCGGGGAGCACCCAGGATGCGGCCCAGATTGGCATAAAGAGCGCGTTGAGCCACAGAAGATGTTTTGCCACGTCGATAACTTCCGGCTCGTTGGTGTAAAACGACGCCAAAAAGCTGGCGCTGGGAACCGACAGTATGGCAAGCACACAGAGCCCAATATTGGACAGCCAGAAGATGTGCTTCAACTGTCGGGTAGATTGCATAATCTGGCCTTTCCCTAGCCGTGTGCCAACGATAATTGTAGCTGCTGCACCGAGCGAATTACCGGGAAGGTTGATCAACGTTGAGATGGAGAAAGCAATAAAATTTCCGGCAATCACTTCGGTCCCCATGCCTGCCACAAAGCGTTGAGTGATCAGTTTACCGATGTTAAACATCACGGACTCAATGCTGGCGGGAATACCGATACTGAGCACTTCATAGAGAATCGACAGGGTGAAAGGTGCAAAGTAAGACTTGAAAGGAATGCGCAACGCACCGTTAAAACCGTGCATCAGCGTCAGAATTACGAGTATTGCGCCGATATACCGTGAAATGGTAATACCAATGCCTGCACCGATAAAACCGAGTCCGTCCCAGGAGAGGGCTCCGTAAATTAGCAGACTGCTGATGGCAATATTGAGGATATTCATCCCGATGTTGATGACCATTGGCAATTTGGTTTTACCTGCGCCCCGCAATGCGCCGCAGCCGACTAACGCGATGGCGACGGCAGGATATCCCCACACTGTCCAGCGAAGAAACGTGAGAGCAAGCGCTTTAACCTGTTCGTCGGCCTGTCCTGCGATCAGATCGATAATCGCTGAACCGGCGAATTCAACCAGAACAACTAACAGAAATGAGGACAGAACGAGTAATGACATCGATTGGCGAGCAGCAGAGCGTGCCTGCTTTCTATTGCGTTGCCCTAGACTGAAGGCGACAACAACGGCTGTCCCCAAGGCGACAGCGGTAAAGAAGGCGATAATAACCATATTGAAGCTGTCAGCCAGGCCGACGGCTGCCATGGCTTCTTTCCCCAGCCAACTGACAAGAAAGGTACTGAAAACCCCCATTAGCACGACGCAGAGGCCTTCAATAAAGATAGGGAAGGCTAGCGGTGAGATTTCTCTCCAGAAGAGAACGCGGTTGGAGTAACGCTTTTTATACCAGTCTGTATCTTTTAATTTTTTCATGAAACGGTCTTGGATAGATCTCAAGTTTCCCAGTAGGTGCGGTAAACAGAGCCACAAGAGGGCTCGCAAATAGCATTATTTTGCACCGTATTTATTCATACAGTGACTTATCCATACCGTTACTGATCCATTTTGTACGATCGCGCAGCATGGCTGTTTTTTAAAATGGCGTTCCTATTTACAGAGTATCAGCCGCCAAATCGATGTCCAGCTTGGAGTGCTTTCCTTGCATGGAAAGTTGTTGCACGTAGCTATTATTTAATTTAGATTTTACTTAATTAGAATAATCTAAATTAATGATGGCACGCATACAAGCTGCGATATCACCTTCATTGCCGACTGAACGACGCATTATGACGGAATTCAGTGGCTCAAAAGAGGATCACGATCATGTCAACACCACTTGCCATTTCACCCGCCCAGGCTCGAAAACTGCTAGATGAAGGCGCGGTTCTGATCGATATTCGCCAGCCAGAAGAGTACGCCCGCGAACACATTGCACAGGCGAGGTTACACCCGCTGAATTCCTCGGATGGGTATTCCCTTTTTGAAGTGGATAGGGAAGGGAAGGTTGTGATTTTTCATTGTTTGTCTGGCATGCGCTCAGAACAGAATGCTGAGATTCTGGCGCAGTCTGTGTTTCCAGCAACGGCTTTTTTACTTAATGGTGGAATGACTGCCTGGAAAAAGGCGGGTTTTCCAACAGAAATCAATAATAAACAACCAATTGAGTTAGTACGGCAGGTTCAAATCGCCGCTGGCGTACTGATTCTGAGTGGTGTATTACTGGGTTACAGCGTAAACAGCACGTTCTTCCTGCTCTCTGGTTTTGTCGGAGCAGGGTTGTTGTTTGCTGGAATGACGGGTTTTTGCGGCATGGCAAGGCTGTTAATGAAAATGCCGTGGAACCGTGGTGCTAAACGCTGATTTGCCGGGATAGTAAGCGGAGTGTTAACCAACAACGTTAAAGAATAGGGGCAGTAATATGGATATGAAGAACATTCCGTTTGGTACGACTGATTGGTCACAAATCGAACCCACTGAGCATAAAGGGGAATCGGGTATCGCATATTGGCGGACACAGCGTTTTGATAATATTCGAGTCCGTATTGTTGAATATACACCTGGCTATTTGGCCGATCACTGGTGCTCAAAAGGGCATATCCTGCTATGTCTTGAGGGTGAACTCCACACTGAATTAGACGACGGTCGTGTTTTTGTGCTCAAGCCGGGAATGAGCTATCAGGTCGCGGATAACGCGGAAGCTCACCGCTCCTATACTGAAACGGGCGCTAAACTGTTTGTTGTCGATTGATGTCAGGGGGCTAGTTCGGAATCACAGAGATTAGCCCTCGATTTTCGTTAGCCCATCCTATCTAGGTTCGCGTTCGTCGAACCAGGCAAATCACCAGTAAAAATCGCGCTACGCCATGTCCCCAGTTTGGTACTGTAGGAACATGCAGTTATGCCGCATTGTGAGCGTTATGACATAAGTAGATTAGCCAATCTGTCGAGATGGGGGAGGATCGTCTGTATAGAAACTCAAAGTCTTGATAGGGAAGATAAGTGACTCGTTTCTAAACCTGCTGTTGACATTACCATATGACCATGCAATTGGTATGGTTAATTAGCGTGCCGGGTATATTATCTACACTATTCAGGAGTGACGATTGTGTCCATCAGAATTGAACTTGCAGAACCGATGGAAGTGCTGAGTCTTCGAGTCGTTGGCCCTTACTACGAGAAAATCCCGCAGGGATTTGATGAAATACTCTCGTGGGCAAGGGAGCATCATCTTACCATCGACAAATCACTGGCATTTTACTGGGATGACCCAAGTAAAGTGGAGGCAGATAAATTACGGGCAGATGTGGCAATTACCTGTAAAGAGATACCGTCAACATTATCAGAAGACGCGGAAATACGTAGGGAAATCATTCCCGGAGGGCTTTATGCCGTAACGCACACCATCGTTGAGAATGGTGATTTTGCGAAAGCATGGACCGATTTTTATAAAGCCATTAGCAGCCAGGGATACCGACCAGCAGGCGATATCTGTTATGAAAGCTATTTGTGCGATGGAAGTAGCGGCAACTGGGAAATTGAAATATGGCAGTCTGTTGAATCTGTTGGCTCGAGCGGAAAAAAATAAAGTTTTAACTCAATGAAATGTATTAATTACTTTTCATTTGAATATAACTCGCTGAGTTATTTGATATCCATATTATCCTAATTATTGTTTTTTCATCAATAATCTTAAACGTTTACTAACGATCATGTTATTTATTACTGGTTGTCAGAACTAATCGTTTTCTAACATGAAACACTACCAGATCACATTCGAGAAAACATGACTATCTTCGCCGATTATACCAGTCACAGAACTTCCCAAAGATAAGCATTAGGATGATTGCAATAACCAAATGATAGACCTTCTCGCTCCAAGGTGCATATCCAACAAAGACAATATAGCAAATCCAGAAAAAACAAAGCGTCAGCAGTAAAAATCCTAACTGGTAGGATAAAAATAATAAAATTTTCTTAATGGCTTTAAGCATGAGATTTAATCTTTTTTCCTACTTTATCAATCAATGCGTTAAACATGTTATCGGCATATACTCTTTTTACTTTTAGTGATTCCATAATCGGCTCTACCTTATCAGTCAGTTCATCCAGATCTGCTTCGGTTATTGTTATTCCGTTCATGAGTGACAAGGTTACTTAGCTGCAATTGTAGTGTAATAGACGAATGGGCGGAACACATTCCTATTATATTAATATACTGCTATCTATTTGATGTAAATTAATCTTGTTAGAGATAGTCGTTATTGAACTCACCATGGTTGCAGATATGCTCACGTTTCAACAGAAAGATAAAATGTGAAAGCGATTACCAGAGACCAAAATATTGGCTTTCAGGTTTAGATAGCTTTTATGTCGTGAATAGCTCAAGGAATTTGTAGCGAAAGAAGGTATCATCTATGCCACTCGCTTAAAGAATTATCTGGTCAAGAATTGAGCGCGAGAGATGATGGATCGCAGGCGTTATTTTTATGATTAACTTATTATATGAGGGACTATGAACAGAAATATTTTTCCAGATGATTTTCTAGAACAACTTAGCAAAATAACGATTAAAGAAATCCCTGAACCTAACTTCTTTGATGTAGGTGGATGTGGGTATTTGGAAAACCCTACATCAGATTTAATGGTATTGTTTATGGGGGGACATGAAAAAGTAACGCCGTGGTTGTTGAAGGCATTATTAAAAGTGTTAAAAGTAGATGTTGAGGGTATGGATTTTTCGTCGCTCACTGCCGAAAGGGAAGTTGTCTGTAAAGACGGTGAGAGAATCGATATTTTAATAAGGCATGACAGATTTATAATAGGTATAGAGAATAAAATCATATCCGGAATTAACAATCCGTTTGATAAGTATGAAGAACGAATTAAAGAATACATTGATAATAATCAGGATGTATATAAGTGTATCCTCAAACCTTCATGGAATAAAAGCTCAGTAAATAATGACTGGGAAATTATTACCTATACAGAGTTAGCTGAGATGGCGATTTCTCTTTTTGGCCAGGATATGATTAATGAACCATTAAGTAAGTGGTTGATTTTCTACAAGGAATTACTGTCCCATCTATCTGCGTTGAGCGAGGAAAAAATGAGTAATTTATTGAATAATGAACAGTCTGATTTTATCTCGGAAAATTTCGGAAAACTCATAAAAGCTAAGCAACTGTTAGATTCGTTTGAAAATGATATCTATCAGGAAGGCAGGAGTGTCGTTGCAAAAATACTTCCTGACAGCAATATCACCAAGAGTATAAATAACTGGGATGAGGATTATAAAGCATTACATTTCATGCCTAGTGTGTGGGGGGATGGAAGTACGTATATGACTTTGGTGTATAGACCAGAGAGCAATGGGGATGGAATTGAATTTTATGTCAATTCTGAAATTAATAAAAATCAATATCCTGATATAGCCTATCTCAAGGAGGAGGTAGAAAAGAGCATAGCCAATAATGATTTCATACCGAGTGCAAGTAATGAAGATTATGCTGTCACTCTCTTGAAAAATGGAACCCATCTTTCTCTCAGTTTCTGGGGACCATCGAAAGATAAGAAGGGAGCAATGACGTTGCTGCATGATATGACGGTATGGGTGAATGAAAAAATAAAATCGACTTTGTAAGAACAAGGTCTTTACCCAATATGGGTTACCTTAACTCCAAAATGTAACCCATCTGGGATGACGGCACGGTCAGTTGCCTTGGCGCTTTTGACCTCAGTATTGTTCAGGGGCTTTGTCTGACGTGCCATATCGCTCTCCAATCAAATCCGCAAAGCTGTTTAGGCATAGGGTTTAGGCTACATGTTGCGTCGTATGCCTATATCTATGCCTAAAAAGTGTGGATTTCAATGTATCAATATGGAATTCAGTAGACAACAGAAAAACAGCAGGCTTATGCAACCTACTGTTTAATCTGTTCTTTATAGTTTTGCACGAAAGGATTAAAGTAAGCATTATAAATAATTGGAATATATAATTTATTTCTCATATTGATATTTGATATATGCCTATAGCTATGCCTAAAAGTCAAAGTCAGCCCACCAACAGAAAATATTGCCTCAAACTTCGAACCTTCAGAGGGTAAAGTATTACATTAGATCCACGCTATTCAAGTGATAGGAAATCTGGAAAGGGTGATCAGTAACTAGTCGTTCAGGCTAGTTCAACTATCCTTTCTGGACGGAAGAACAAAAGACACTGGATGGCAATTAAGATCACCATAGATATTAAATGTAAAATATATCGTTATTATCTAATTGATGAAAAAGAAGTTTAATAATTATTTCTTGCCATTTTTTTATGATTTTTTTGTAAATTATCTATTCATGATTTAATAATATATTGCACCTAGAGTGCTTTTGTAAAATATCTCAAGGAGAGGTCATGGATCATATTAAAATGAATACATTTATGTTTAGTAATGGTGAGCGATATTGCCATGTTATTAACAGCAGGACTGGAGAGCCACTTTTTGATCCTAATCTCTATATGATGACGAACGTCAGGAAAGAGTCTGTGTCGATCAACTCGATGGAGGCGGTTGCCGGAAGTCTGGTGTTATTTTATCGATTTTTGTATATGAGAGAAATAGACATCGTGGATCGGATCACCCGACTGAAATTTTTAAGCTCTCATGAAATCGATGCGCTGGCTGATTTCGCTTCGGAAAACTTCAAAAATAGAAAAAAACTGTCCGGTAGTCGAGGAGTGAAAGAGCCGACAAAGTATTCCAGACTGACATTCATTTGTCATTATCTTGACTGGCTATGCCGGTATCACTTACCACATTCGGTAGACGTAAACCTTGACGACAAGATCATGAGGATGGTGGTTGATCTGAAAAATAAAAGGCCTAATTCTGATGGATATCGTGACTATATCCCTGAAAAATCCTTAACGAAGGCGCAGAGAGATATTTTATTTAAAGTTGTCAGCGTTGAGTCTGAATTGAATCCATTTTCTCCTGAGGTTCAGGCACGGAACAGACTCATCATTGTATTACTTTTCAGTTATGGGATCAGAGCCGGTGAACTTTTAAATCTCAGGATCAGTGATATTAATTTTGCTTCTTCCTCTATCACTATCCAACGCCGCGCCAATGACAAATCAGATCCAAGGGTTAAGCAGCCTCTTGTCAAAACGCGGGGAAGGGAGTTCACTTCTGATGAAGAAGTTATGTCTGAATTATATAATTATATCCAGAACGACAGGCGAAAAATAAAAAATGCAAAGAAAAATGATTTTCTTTTTATTACCTACAAGAAAGGGAATACACAGGGAAAACCCTTGTCGATGTCGGCTTACCGGAAAATCATCAATACGATTAGTCAATGCTCACCGGAATTATACGGGTTAACAGGACATCAACTGAGACATACATGGAATGATAATTTTTCCTCCATGTCAGACGCCCATGATCTTTCTGAGGTAGGAGAAGGGCAATGCAGAGGGTATTTAATGGGCTGGGTGCCGGGATCTGAGATGGAGAAGATCTACAACATAAGACACATTATTACAGAAGCCAATAAAATTTCACGGCATGTTCAGAAAAAAATAATCAAGGAGATGCGATGAATAAAGTGAAAGAAAACCAATCCCATTTAATGGTAACACAGTCAGGTTATTCATTTTCTCTCTCCGATACGTATTGGCATCTGGATAAAAATAATACGGTCGATGTTTGTTCTGTCTTGCAAACATTACCCCCGTCATTGCATGAGGGTTATCTCAATACACTGGCTTTTTTTGCCAGTAAACGGAGTGCGGGTTACGTGGTAAATATCAATAACAGCATGAAGCGTTTTATCCGTGAGACGTCTCCTGGTTACATTAATGAATCAGCGATCCTGAATTACAAAGGCTCACCCGCAACACCGCTGGCAAGTCTGGTGACGCTGAGATGTTTTCTGATTAAGTGGCATTTTCTGGGTTATAAAGGTATCGATGAGAGAGCTATTACTCTGTTGAAAGCCATGAGAATAAAGGTTAAAGCGCCCGGAGACGTTGTAAAACAGGAAAACCCGGAAAAAGGTCCCTTAACGGATACGGAGCATAGCGAATTAAATAAGGCGATCCACCGGGCCAGAGAAAACGGTCATATCACACTGTCTGAGGCTGCGATGGCATTGCTGGTCAGCCTGACCGGGAGACGGTCATTGCAAATCACCTCATTAAAATACCGGGACATAAAAGAAGAGGGTAAGGGGGAGGGGGGCTGTTTCATCAATTTCCCCAGAGTAAAACAGAGGCTCGGATTCAGGGCGACCTTCAGACTCCTGAACGTTGATGAATATCTGTTTGATATTGTCAGGCAGCAGGCTGAGGCGTCGGTAAGCCGGATTGAACATATTCTTGGCCGTGCGCTTCAACCTACAGAAAAAGAGGACGTGCCTGTTTTTCTGTGTGAGTCGGTATGTCATCTGAGACAAGGTCAGAATATGACGGCGTTACTGGCTTCGGACAGGCTTCACGCTTCCCGAAACAGGGTGAATGCTGCACTGCTGAAAGTGGTGAACGCAGAGCAAGTCATCTCTGAAAGAACCGGTGAAATCATGAAAATAAGTTCGCGACGGCTCCGTTATACCCTTGGAACCAGAATGGCACGGGACGGGTATGATGTGCAGCTTATTGCGGAACTGTTAGATCATTCTTCCCCTGCCTGTGCCGGAATTTATGTTGAAAATTTACCTGACAGTGTCATCAGGATTAATCAGGCAGTTTCCGACAAATTATCCTTTTTTGCCGATGTTTTTCTTGGGAAGGCAAAGCCGAAAGAAAAAAGCGGCTTATCCTGCACGACAGCCATTCCGTGCCATCAGTGCCTTTATTTCAGATCTTTCACTCACCACTGTAATAACGAGGTGGCGCATGGGTAATGTGACCGTATTCAAATCTCAGGCTGCATTGAGTGTGGAAAGGAATACCGCCGCTTTTACTGTTTTTTGCCGGGATAAGCTTACCGTATTTGGTGCGGATTTGGACTGGTATTCGCCTGTCTGGAAAGGCATTGCAACGTTCCGCAAGCTGGGGACGGGGAGACGTGTATTGAGACATGAAGATGTCATGGACAGCGATTTCATTTCTTTTGCCAAAAGCTACCTTCGCTATAATCAGGCTTTACGTCCGGTCAAACATCACGGTGCGGCACTCATGGCACTGAAGTGTCTGGAAAAAGCGTTGTTGCAGGTTTGCCAGAATGCCCATATCTATAACACGTCGGTTTTAGTGCTGGATGAAGCGATGCAGGCAGCCAGACAGTATTATGAAAGTAATGTGTTATACCAGTGTGGCGCACAGCTTGAGAAACTGGCGCAGTTTCTTACGGATCATCACTTCGTCACCTGTGGTTTTTTTCGCTGGCGCAATCCGACTAAACCGGATATGAAAAATCACTACCTTCCTGAGAAAGACGATCCCGACAGAAAGCATAAATTACCGGACGAACGGGCTGTATTCGCCATCGCTGAAATTTTTTCACGACCGGATGATGAACTCAGTGAGCGTGATTTGTTTACCACCTCAGTTTTTGCCTTGCTGATGTGCTCACCAAGCCGTATTTCAGAAATTCTGGCATTACCGGCAGACTGTGAGATCACCCGAAAAGATAAAAATGGCGTGGAGCGTTACGGGCTTCGCTTTCATGCCGTCAAGGGCTATGGAGCCACAATCAAGTGGGTGCCGGATGTTATGGTGCCTGTCGCCAGAAAAGCAGTCAGCCGGTTGCGCAGCCTGTCGGAAAATGCACGTTCAGTCGCGCGACGGGCAGAAAAGCAAAAACACTCAGGAAAACGGGCTTCACCTGAGTCTTCCATGAAAGAGCCGCTCTCACCCGATGTGATGCAGGCTCTGCCTGCGGATTTCCCCTGGTTTGATAAAGAAAAACTCGTGCCATACAGCAACGCGCTGTGTCTGCTGAACAAATATCAGTGCTGTGAGAAAAGACAGACAAGAGCTTTTCAGATTTGCAGGCCAGCGTATCATTTCTTTGAATCTAATATCGCGAAGATGACATCTTCCGGCGCGGTGAAGAACATCTTTGCGCGTCATGGTTATACCGATGATGAAGGGAGCCCCTTATTTCTGCGCTCCCATCAGCCGAGACACCTTCTCAACACGCTGGCGCATCATGGTGAACTCTCCGAACTGGACATCGCCAAATGGTCAGGCAGGGTCAGTGTCATACAGAACCGTGCCTATAACCATGTTTCTCAGGAAGAGATGCGCAAGAAAATCCAGGGACTGAAGCTGGGCGCTCGCGGCTACACGCTGCCTGTCAGTATCCCCGTTATCACAGAAGAGCCGGATCACGGTGCAGTTCACGTCACGCCCTACGGTTATTGCGTTCATGATTATCTGATGCTCCCCTGTCAGAAATTAGCCAGCATGTTGTATTATGGCTGGGCAGAGGGAATGAATGAGCATGAGCGTATCGAAAAAATCCGTCAGCACCTTCAGATAGCGAAAAAGGCGGTGAAAGACGAGTATTTTGGTGCTGATAAGTGGGTGGCGCATCACGAAGCTGTATTATCGGTTTTAGAGAAAATGCAGAAATAAAAAATGAAAATATAACTTATAAAATTAATCCTCAGGAGGCAGTATGGCAAAACATTTAACCGCATCAGATATCACGATAATAAAAAATACCCTTCATCTCTGGAAAGGAAAGTTGACATGGGAAGCGCTTTGTATTGAAGTTGCCAGTTTTATCGGAAAGAAACCCAGTCGTCAGTCATTAAATATGTATGAGGATATCGTGGCTGCCTATTTAATGAAAAAGAAAATGATACAGGCAAGCCAGATTGCACCAAAGAAACCGGCCAGTCTGAAAATTGCGGCGCAAAGAATAAGACATCTTGAGAAAAACATGGAAATTCTTGAACAGCAAAATAACCGTTATAAAGAACAGTTCACATTGTGGCAGTATAATGCCTATAAATGTGGTATGAAATTACACCATCTTAATGCACCATTACCCGAAAAGAAGAAAGGCTGTAAAATAAAACAGACAGCGTAAATATATTTTTACTAATCACTTGATTTTTAATTTAATGATGATATCTATATCTTGTCAGGACGACAATATTAATCATTTTAATGCAAGGATGCATAGCTATGAAAAAAATAAATATGAATATAATGGAAAGATATCTGCTGTTGCTGGACAGGTTCGTTGATAAACTTAACGAGTCTGGTTTTTCAGAGGCAGAAATCACAGCGCAGTCTTATCTTTTTTGCGCAGGATTTTACATTAAGTATCAACAAGACATAGAAAATCTGACGTTCTCGAATCGTGAAGTGGTGTTGAGCTTTTTGCTTCTCTCTTACTATTGCCATATCGAAAAAATCAGCGATGATTTGATAGATAAACCACGACTGAACAAAGTTTTTCTCTCCATCATCAGTTTCATCACCAACAACGGTGGAAGAACTGAACGTATTTATATGCATGAAAAGAAAAAGTATGATGCAAACAAGCTAATAAGAGCTTCAACGGGCGTCAGGAAGAGTGGTTGTCGATTGTGATGAAAAATGTATTAGCTCTGATCTGACACTGTTGCGGCACAGAGCTAAATGTAATATAACCTGTATATTTCATGGGATGTTCGATAAGTATTAAAAAAATATACGTATCGAGGAGATAAAATCATAAAAGATAGAAATAGAAAGTAAAAACATACAGATAAAAAAAATCCAGATAGCACATGTCACTAAGAACTGAACCCCTCGTGGAGCTCCCCATGGTTTCGATATTTTGGTTACAACCCAAATAAATACAGCTATAAAACAGCAAACCCCAGCTAGTGCTAACAGAGATATTATTACCACTCCCAGAAGATTTCCTACATCTATCTTATCAGTCCTTGCGACCAAGGCTAACAGACCTGCGGTAACTGTTGCTATCGATATTCCCGCAATGGTTGTGAGATCAGCAATAACACTTAGTTTCTCTTTCGCATTCCCTTTCGTCAAAGTTTCTAAAATTATTTTCATGGTGAAGAACAACCTGACTATATGTTAATTTAAGAATTCAATTGTCATAACAATATCAGATAGATAAGGATATTGTTATGATAATTCTTATGTCTGTTTTTCGTTGTGAGTTCAACCGGTGGTTGCAGCATATCTGATTTGATTGTGTGCCGTCCTCAAAAACTGTTAGTTTAGTCTAAGGTAATGCGGATGAAAAAGCCCGTAGCGATGAAACTACGGGCTGATGCTTTCCCTAATGCTGTTTATGATATATCAGTTATTTGGAGGGGGAAATCTTCCACTTTCCTTCAAATTTAAAGAACTTAAACTCCATAGTTGAGATTTTTTCACCCAGGAAGGGGAGTTTTGTAGTGGCATAGTTAATTTGGCCACCTGAATAGAGGTGATATCATCGCCTCATAGTCAAAAACAGGTGACATTATGACCGGACGTAACAGACGCAATTTTAGCCCTGAGTTTCGCCTCGAAGCTGCCCAGCTTGTACTCGATCAGCATTACACCATTGCCGCTGCTGCCACGGCAATGAATGTCGGTAAATCCACGATGGATAAGTTGGTCCGCCAGTTGAAAGAAGATCGAGCGGGAAAATCCCCGATAGCTTCACCAATGAAACCTGAGCAGATTGAAATACGCAAGCTGAAGAAAAGACTTCAACACATTGAAATGTAAAGATATATATTAAAAAAGGCTACCGCGTTCTTGATGTCAGACTCCCTGAACAGTTCTCATTAGTTGAGAAGCTCAGGGCGTGGTTTCCTGTTGCCGTTGTGTGCAACGTGTTTGGGGTTCACCGCAGCAGCTATAAATACTGGCGGCAGCCAAAGAAGCCTGATGCCACACGCGTGGTATTACTCAGTCTTGTTCGTGAGAGCTACCGCGAAAATAATGGCTCCGCAGGTGCACGTAATATTGCCGCGATGGTCACTACCAAAGGCGTAAAACTGAGCCGCTGGCGGGCAACTAAGCTGATGAAAGAACTTAATTTCATCAGCTGTCAGCAGCCTGGTCATCGATATAAGAAAGCGTCTAAGGAACACGTAGAGATCCCCAATTATCTGGGACGCCAGTTTGCAGTAACAGAGCCCAATCAGGTCTGGTGCGGTGATATGACTTATATCTGGACGGGTAAACGCTGGGCTTATTTAGCCGTTGTGCTTGATCTATTTTCCCGTAAACCGGTTGGCTGGGCGTTGTCATTCTCCCCGGACTCAGCACTGACAGGTAAAGCGCGTCCATGGTCTGGGAAGCGCGAGGAAAGCCCGCTAATGTGCTGTATCATTCTTATCAAGGTAGCCACTATACCAGCAGAAATTTCAGACAGTTACTGTGGCGATATCAGATAAAGCAAAGCCTGAGTCGCTGGGGAAATTGCTGGGATAACAGCCCAATGGAACGTTTTTTTGGAAGTCTGAAAATGGACTGGGTGCCGGATAATGGATACGCTAATTTTAGCGAAGCCAACACAGCGATAACGAATTACATCACGGGATATTACAGCCGACTCAGACCTCATCACTATAATGGCGGTTTGACGCCGAATGCATCAGAACGATTGTTCTGGGAAAACTCTAAAGCCGTGGCCAGTTTTGCTTGACCACTACAAATCTATCCTCCCTTGTGGATCGTCAAATTGCAGACATAAAAAAACCAACCGGTTATGATTGGTTTTTGGGATATGGCAGGTAGTCAAGAAAGGTTCTAGCCCTTCAACTTAGACATTATGGCATGAAATTCATCAATATTTTTGCTATTGATCTGCCTGCTGCGAATTACGATAGACTTCGTAAGGTTTGCCATCAACGAAGCATGACATATCGCTGATACGAACAACTTTTTGCATTTGACCAATATCATAAAGATAAGGTAAGCCATCACCATCAACTGCAAAAAAGGTTAATAGTTTACCCGTATGCTTAACGATAGCCCCACCACCAGTATTCGGTGAGATAACCATTTCGAAAAGTTCTAAGCCTTGATTATGATCTGTTGTAGTTTCTCTAAAGCACGTATGGGAGATCATGTCGTTAGTTATATTGAGGAATTCGAAAGTAACATATGGTCTCATGGATATTTCCTTCAAATTTAGTAGGATTTATATAGTAACCTATAAAAAGTCTAATAAGAATGATGCTAGTCATCCTTATTGAGGAACATCAAGAGAGCGGAATCCATTTTATCCGTGAACTGAACTTGTATTTATTGGATTTGATCCTATATATCTAGACGTTTTTGCTCTCTTATGGTTGCGATAACTTCCTGCATATATATTCCCGTGATGAGCGATATCCCAGTGCACTATGCGGATGATGTTCGTTGTAATGACTGAAGGCCACCGCCAGATTCATCACCGCTGCCTGGCTGTTCGGTTTCGGCATGATGCTGATGTAGTCCCGTTTTATCGTCTTCACGAAGCTTTCTGCTATGCCGTTACTTTCCGGGCTTCGCACTGCTGTTGTGCAAGATTCCAGTCCCAGCAACCGGGCTAACGCCCGCGTATCATGAGTCCTGTAGGCTGAACTGACCTGCTACCTATTGTTTAAGACGCATCGATGTAAGTATGCATTCCGAACTTCCGCTCCTCGCTCAATGCAGCCTGTCAGATTTGATTGTGTTCTGTCCGCGAAAACTGTTAGTTCAGTCTAAGGTAATGCAGATGAAAAAGCCCGTAGCGCTGAAACTACGGACTGATGCTTTCCCTAATGCTGTTTATGTCATATCAATTATTTTGAAGGTGAAACTTTCCATTTGTCTTCAAACTTAAAGAACTTAAACTCCATGGTTGAGGCTTTCTCACCCAGAAACGGAAGTTTTGCACTGTATTCGACCGTGCATTTGTAGCCTCCATCGCTGTCTTTTTCTTTACAAGCGATTTTCTTAGCTGAATTGAAAACGACTCTGGCTGATTCAGACGGTGCGCCTTTGTTCATTTCTTCAGTAAAAGACTGCATTGCTTTCGTAATGTCAGTATCGGACGGTTCGCTGTCGC
Organism: Pectobacterium zantedeschiae; assembly: GCF_004137795.1. Lineage (GTDB taxonomy): Bacteria > Pseudomonadota > Gammaproteobacteria > Enterobacterales > Enterobacteriaceae > Pectobacterium > Pectobacterium zantedeschiae. Next base: position 1,653,915 of record NZ_NWTM01000001.1, on the reverse strand, counting down.
AGCCGGTAAGAAAAAATGACAGCACCAGTAACCCCAAAGATAATTTTTTATTCATCATAGCTCTCGTTAGCTGATTACTACCTGTTAAAAGGCTCCGTGCTTAATCTCACTGGCACCAGCACTGAACTCATAGGAATTGACCTTTTCACCTTTAAACGTAATGAGGATAGATTTTTCTTCAATATCCGTTCCTCCAATCAGCACCCCGACAAGAGGAATGTATGATGTAGGTTTACTGCGGTAGTTATGCATCGAATAAGACCACTTTTCCTCATCATCTGAGGCAATGCGTTTATCCGGCTTACCAAATGCGGTTAATACTTCTGACTTGGTGGTTTTTCCTTTCACGATTTTAGCTTTTACGTCTTCCGGCGTTACATTTTTCAGTGTTTGATTACCGAATGAATAACATCCAGAGAGTGTGAGTGATACCAATGCGACGATAATGAGTTTTTTCATTACTATATGCCTTGGGATTTATTATTAATTAATTTTTAACGTGTTAATGATTTAACAAAATGTCTGAATTCGATATCAAACTTGTCAACCCTGATGTTTAACAACCTGATCAGAGCGTGACAGACTAGTGTTGATAGCAAATAGGTATGCCAGAGTTCGACGTTGTCGAAATTGAAAAGAAAAATGCAAAGTGAAGTGTTAGCAATAATATTAAGCAGGATAAAAGTAACAGCAAAAAAAGGTGGGACAGGCATAGCAGAACTATAGCTTGCAGCAGTAAACTGAAATCTGGGCCCCAGAAGCAGCGTAATGGCACTTGGCCCAGATACAACAAAACATCTTCTGGGGAGGTTAATTTGTCGCTCTTTGGTGGTTTTATTAACAATCACTGCATCTTCAAATGATGTATAAGCGTTATGATCGCTATAGCAGTGAAATGCGTATTTTTTAATACGATGCGATTCTCTGAACGCCAACCCATGCGCAGAGATTTGTGTTTCGGCTCCGTCATCTTTTTTTACCCACAGGGTATCGTTGTTCGGGTCATAGCTGATGACCGTGCCTGAGAACGTTTCCTGAAATGTATATGCCCGACCGCAAAACTCAAATTTCTCGGTAGTGATTTGTTCTTTCCATTGTTGACGCACCCAGTCTCTGGAATCAGCGTCTTCTTTCCGGTTTTTCCTGTAGGTAAAAAAAGTCCAGATCAATAGAGGAGCAGTGACGGGCAGCCAGAGCCACCAGACTCCGATGGCATTTCCTCTGGAAAACCAGTCAATAAATAAAGGCAGCAATAATGCAGCCCAAAAACGTCTCATGAGTAAAATGCTCATACAAATTCCTTAATAGCTGAAAGTGAAGGTCATATTCGATGTATGAAGAAGTCAGGAACTATGCATGAGACGAGTTGTGTCATTTCATAACCTTTCGTTAGTTGAATAAGTAAATAGAACAGTTAAATCAGTATTTTATGAGATATCGCAAAGCTACATTTTGAACAGTTGTGATTAAACAAAGCAAATCGCTTGTAACGATCGATGGTTTACTTATGATAGATAAAATCTATTATAATTTATTTATAGATCGGTTATATCGATCGTTAATCTTGTCTTTTTTGTATGAAGAAGAGCTTGATGTAAGCCTTGCCAGCCCTACATTGGGAATGATGATGGGTGTGATTTTGGGGTAGTTTGAATGGTGTTTTTTGGTGTTAACGACGTAATTTCTATTATTTTCCCGCCAGTGATTGTGTTGTGTCTTCCTGGACGTTTCAGGATAGGGATTCTGAGTTTTCTCAGAACCTCAATGATGGTGCTGAGGTAGGGGATGGTTTCTAACCATCTGAACGTTGAAATCGCATAGCTTCGATTGGGAGCTTCTTTTACTGCTTCGGTTGCATGTGCTTCTTTACCACCGGCACCAGCTTCTTTTACTGCTTCGGTTGCATACGCTTCTTTGGCATTAGCATCAGGGAGAAGCGCTTTGGGATAATTGATTGCGTATTCGTCCTGACCAGCGTCTTTATTAAGGGCAAGCGTTTCGATGGGACTGTTAACGTCTTCTGTTGTGATTTCAGGGGCATCTATAGCAATGGTCATATCAAGAGCTTCGCTAACAGATGCTTCACTAACAGAGGTTTTCAATGAGAACAGAAAGTCATTATCGCGTTCAGGTTGGTAGTCGAATCTGTTTTGTAAGGCAGACCAGGAGTAACACTTACCTAGCTGCGATGCCTTGAAAGCAATCCCACCGTATTCGAATGAGAAGCCGTTCATTTTTCCTGTGGAAGCGATATTCGGGACTGCCATGATGTTTCGTGCGGCAAGCTGCTGCACAAATTCAGTGGTTGATAGTTTGCTGATTAATAATGTATCAAGGGCTTCCTGAATGATGGTTTTCGGACATAGCTCACCAGTCCTTTTCTCCTGCATCGCTTCGTTACGTGATTTTTTGCGTTTTGGCTTAGGGGAGGGCGACGCTGGGGATAGTGCTGCTCCCGATTCTGGCCCTTTGGTTCTTGTCAGATGGTGATCTTCTTCAAGCTGCTGAATGATACGTGTGCTGATGAGATTTTCGTTCTTACCAAGGTAGAGTTTTCCTGCATATAGAGAAACTCTGCTGGCTATGATATGAATGTGTTGGCCGTCAGCATCGTCATGTAGGATATAGCATTTCAGATGCGTTTCAGCGAAGCCCATGCGTGCCATGTAGTCATCAGCGATTTTTGACCACTGAGCATCTGTCAGCGCTTCGTTTTTCGGCAGGCGAAGCGAATTGTGCCAGACAGGTTTAGCGACATCAGGGCGAAGCATTTTTGTAGTATTAAATTCAGCGATCAGATCTCCGGCTATATCTCCCATCATGTTTCCACCAATGACGTTAGGTGTGCATTTATGGTGAGAGCCTGATCTTAATGCATAGAGAACGACACCAGCGAAGCTCTTACACCTACGGATTTTTTGCATTCCCTTCATGGGAAGCTCTCCACATATTAGCGGTGATCAGATTTGTGCGAAGCTCTGAGATCTGACGTTTCACAGCGAAGAGTTCTGTCTGTGTGAGGGAGCTTCCTGCACTTTTCTCATCGAGATGGACAACCAGCTTATTCAGCTTCTGTGAAATCTCACCAATGATTTTCCAGGCTTCTAGATTAATAGAGGGAATAACGGAGGGAAGGTTATGCTGAAATGCCATACGCAGCCATTCACCTTTGCGATAACGGCCACGGCTTTCATTCAGAAGCGACAACTCTTCATTATTTAATCTGACACTGACGCAATGGCAGCGAAGGATATTATTAAAAGTATTATCCGTGCTCATATGAACTCCTTTTCATATAAAAATAAAAGCATATTCCGTATGCTTAGAATTACTTATATGACAGAAGCCAACAATGTCAATGCATGATGTTGATTTTTCTTTTAATTTTTTTCAACCGAAGGGCGAAAAAAACAAGGGAGAACTCGAAGAAGCAGCGCAGCGCTTCGGAGAGTTAGCCCTTGTTTAATTATTTAAAAGTCGTTGACTAAATTTTATAATATGGTGGTTGTAATGTAACTGATAAATTAAAGGAGGTAATATGAAAACATCAAGGTTAATATGTTTTTTTTCTTTGTTGATAATTAATTTTTTGTGTTTAATGTATCTTTTTAATATTGGTGTCGCAAACGTAAAACATGATGCTTTAGGGCAATTAGCATGGGGGGTAAATATTATTAGTTTTATGACTTCTCATTTTATATGGGAATATTTTTGTAATGATGTTTTTTCCTTTATAGAAAAAATTAAGAGTTTTTATATTCATCATAAGTAATTAGTAATTTGATGACTGTTGAGGTTGCTAAGGCTGTTGTTATTAAATAGCCGATTAAATTTTTCATTGTTGAGTTGAAAAAATCCATAGGGTTGTTTGTGGTATTCATTATTAATGAGCATGCTGCAAATGTTGCTCCTGCGTAGATGAAAAAGTCATTGGCATGTTTCATTTTTTTTCCATGTATAGGGTAAAGATATTTGTAATTGTAATATCCAAATATAAATGGAATTATAAAAAAAACATAGTAAATATATTTTTTATAAAACACACTAATATATGTAAGTATAAGTAATAAAAGAAACAGTAGAATTAACGATGCCATTAATACAATGGTAACAGTAATAATAGATATGATTTTATTTTTCATTTATTGCTCGTATGTATGAATGCTATCGACAATGTTATTTGTTAAATAACCAATTGAAATTTTTTATAAGGCCGCAGTTGCGGCCCAGAAATTATGCGTATTGTATTAATTTCCAAGTGACAGCTTTGCCGTCATAAGGAGGAAATCGATTCCCTTTTGCAATAGGTGCTGTAGTCGAAGGATTTCCTACTACCTTCCAAACACCACTTTCAGGGCAATTTTCCCCTGTTTTTCCAGTTGTTCCGATTGGCGATTTTGTCATTATAAATATCCTTAATTATAGAAAATGATAGAAGAATTCTCCTGAGAATTCGGAGTTATTATAAACAAAAATGATTGTATTTTAATATTTTGATGTTTTTATCTTATGTATTGATAGGTGAATCGATTAATCATGTGTAATTAATGTATAATTTTTAAATTTTTCTGATATACATTGTATTTACGATTTGATTTACTTATAAAGTAATATTTAGCATGGTAATTATTCAAGCTGTCAAGAAAAAATGTCCAGTCTACTGTTTTTACCAAGATAATTTACTTGAGGGTGTAATAATAATAAAATGTCATAAATTTTAAGTTACATTGTTTAACATGGAAATCCTTATGCATTCAGTCGAGCCTTTCCCAAAAGGTGAATATCCCATTCATAGAGTACAAACTAAATAAAAAATACCATTTAGATATTATTATCTTTCTATCCTTTTGTCGTTCAATACTATTGATGCAAAAGGATCTGGCTAAATATAGACCAGATCCATTTAACAGTAGGAATTGAGATAAATTTATATCATTAGATTGGTGCAGTTTCTGTCGAATGAAAATCCTGATATAGCCAGTCGAGCCTTTCCCAGAGGATGAACGTCAGGATCTCTTTTACCTGTGGCTGTTTGGTCTCGATCACTGCGTAGATCAACGCTCTGCACTGGTCGATGATCTCTTCTTGTTCTAACGGAGTGTTATCGAACAAGACGCACCTCCGTAGCTTGCCAGAACAGATTAAAATAACGTTTACTGGATTGCTTAAAGTGCTGATCTTCCAATAGGGAATTGCTAGACTTGCTGATAGCCATGTCGTTAGTCCTATAACGTTGTGGTCAGCCCCTGTCTGGTAGGCCAATACCTTTCAGGGGCGAAACTGGTGATGAGTGTAATGTGCTTTTGTGATAGTGTACGTACCTATGGAATTTATCATATTGAAAAAGGTACGTACATGTCAACGATAAAACGAGATACGAAAAAATCTTCATTCGTGGGGAAATCACCGACCTTCCAGATTCGGATCTCGCCTGAGTTACGTGAACAGTTAGATGAAGTCGCAGCAAAAGAAGGCGTCAGTCTCGGCAATTGGTTCAAAGAGCTTGCCCGTAAAGACCTTCGCGATCAGGGGATTGAGCCGAAGGGGTGAATAGGCATTCTCTATTTTACCTGTTCTTGCACAGGAACTAGCAAAATCTATCTCACAGGAAATGTAAGTGAATGATTAAGTCGAAGATCTACTAGTAATAGCTGCGACGTATAAAAAATTACAGGTAAACAGCTTAGAATTATTGATACAATTTCTTATGAGCAATGATTCATGCCACTTTGATCTGTGGTTAGATTAAAAAATGAGAAATTCAGGTTTCTAGATTGATATATCATAGCGGGAACTTCATCACGTATTTTATATTCATTCCGAAGGACAGTGAATGAACGTTGAGTGTTGGAGATCATTTTGATAAGTATAGGAAAATTTTTGAATAGTCTGCTCTACATATTTTATGAGGATTAAATTAGATGGGAACGAATAGAGAGATAGCTATACATGCATTAAAGCGGTATCTTACCAAGAATTATGCAACACATATAGATATGAGCAATGTTGGGAGTAAAGCTGTAGATAAAGAGTTTAACCTAATGTCTCGATGCATTGCTGCACTATCAGTAAAAATTCATAATAACGAATTAGAGTATGATGTCTGCGCTGATTGTGTTTGTGATGGAAGCGATGATCATGGTGTTGATGCTATTCATGTTAATCATGAAAAGAGGACAGTGACAGTTGTTCAGTCAAAATTCGACTCAAGTGGCAATGGTTCTATAGGACGAAGTGAAATAAATGATTTTCTTAATTCATGCAAAGAAATTCTTTTAGAGAAATATAATCTTTTTAATAGCAGGTTTAGACGTTCAGAAATAGACTTAGATCAAGCTTATGATGCATCATACAAATATATTTTTGTTTTCTCCTATAGTGGAGGAAATCAGTTAAGTGTCGAAGTTCAAAGTATAATAGATCAAAATAGGAAAGAGCTTAATTATGATATTGGACCCGACGCAACTGCTATATCTATTATAAATTTGGATGATTTAAGGGACTTTATAAGCAATCCGAATTCTGTAAAAATTGATATGGATGATGTTGAAGTTCTCCAATATGGATTAAGCGATCATCCTTTACCAGCGGTGCATGGTATTGTTACTGGGGATATCGTCGCCCATTGGTGGGAGGATTATGGGGATAAGATTTTTGAGAAGAATATACGAGGAGGGCTTGGAGATGGTTCTGAAGTAAATCAAGCAATAAGAGATACACTAATTAGTCGTCCTGAACTATTCTATTATTTTAACAATGGCGTAACAATTCTTGTTGACTCTTTCGAACCTAGAAGACGTAATAATATAACCAGAAGAGAATCAGGTGGTTTTGATTTTAAAAACATGAGTGTTATTAATGGGGCTCAAACCATAAGCACTATTGGTAAAGCTTACTTATCTGGTGATGTTACGGCAGATGACTTGAGTAAAGTTAAAATATCTTGCAGGTTTATTAAATCACTTATTAATAATGATGTGGATTTAGCTGACAATGATTTAAATAACATATCATTAGATATAACTATAGCTAACAATAATCAAAATAAAGTTACATCTAGAGATTTTGCTTCTAAAGATCCAATCCAAATAGAGCTTAGAAGATCTATTGCCTTGGAGCATCCTTATCAGTATGAGATAAAAAGAAGTGATATGCCTCAAGCAAATCCATCTTCATATGTAATGGATATGGATGATGCTTTAAATGCATTAGTTTGTTGTAACTTCATTCTAAGAAACATTGCTAATTTAAAGTCTAATAGAGGACGATTCTTCGAAAGTCTATCTGGACCTTTATATAAAAGCGTATTTAACCCTAGTATTACTAGTGTTAAAGTTATCAATGCAGTGAATGTTTATCGTTCATGTTTGCAATACCTTTTATCGTTAGAAAAAACATGTGTTATAAAAAGAGATGAAAAAATTGTTATCCATGGTCGTTATGTATTGATTTCCATTGCGATGAATTCTTGTCTTAATGTTTTGAACTCGTCATCAGTGATCGCTGCAACGTCTCTGCCAAAATTTGAATCGACTATAGATAGTGCTTTTGACAGAATATCGGCCTATATTGATGAGCACTATCCAACAAGTCATATGCCAAGATTATTTGAAAACCAGAAAAAACTAAAAGAGCTTTATAGCCTTTTTGATATGGCGTGAAAATAAACCATATGTATTAATGATAGCCTCCTTTTACAGAGGCTTTTTCTTAAAATTCAGTTTTAACCATATCGAGCAACTATGAGCTAAAAGAATGTGTCAATGCCAATAATATATACCCCCCCTAAAATAAGGTAATGATTACGTAGTTTGTAGAGTGATTATTAGAGATAAGGTTTGTTTTTAAGATAGTAATGGTTGTCTTACAAAATAAAAAATGTGATTTTTGACATAAAAAACAAAAAACATTATAATATAAAATATAATTCAAAGAAGGAACATAAACATGAAAATTAGAAATAGCGGTAGCATTGATTTTATACGTTCTGATTCTAAAGGTAAACATGAACTTTACAGCTTTATAATGAGTGGGAAGATAGTAGGAGAAATAACTTTATCTAACGGTGATGTTTATGAAGTAAAAAAATCTGATGAATCATATTCTGATAGTGAGGGTTTTACAGTTAGAAAAATAAGATAGAACATTAATTTGTATAAATGGAGTTATTTAAGTGAATATAGCATTTACGGCGTTCTTTATTTTGTTATTAGTGCTTCCCGGTTTTTTGTATTTAAGTAAGTATGATAAAAAAGAGAATATATCATTAGAAAAGAAAAGCTTAGATGCCTCATCTGCTCAAGCCTTTTTTGTTGCGTTAATAATGCATATTATTGCGATCTCTTTAGCTCATGTTATTTTAAATAAAACTATAGATTATAAAATTGTTTTTAAAATACTTGTGAATGATAAGTTAATACCTTCAGAGGTAGATTCTGTTACTTCTAGTGTAAATTGGATTTCCATCTATTTCATTTTTATATTTTTACTTTCCTACTTCTCGGGAATTATTATGCAGTGGTTAAGGTTTAAATTTAACCCAAACAAAGAATCATGTTACTCTTTTAATTTACCTTGGTATTATGAATTAAACGGTATAGTTGAGAAAGATAGTCCGATACCTGATATGATTAAAATCACTTGTATGCTTGACTCTAATAATAAAACATATCTATATAGTGGAATTCTTGAAGATTTCTATCTAAATCCTGATGGATCACTCGATAGAGTAGTTATATCAAATGTTGAGAGAAGGATGTTGAAAGATAATATAAATTTAAAACTAACTTCAAATTTGAATAGTGATAAATTAATTATTAAATATTGTGAAATAAAAAACATTGCTATTAAAAGAATATTTATTAGTAATAATTAAAATTAACTGTTTTTTGTTCATCTTGCATAGGGGAATAAAATGATGACATTAAATATATATCTCAAGTTAGTGGTAAAATATAGCTAGTATACTATGTGTATATGGCTTAAATTTTTTTCCTGATTTTTAACCCTGCTATCACCATTGTTGATGGTGTGTTTTAAATTAATTTAATATATTCCCCTTAAGGCATAATTATATCAATTTTCATAAATACTTTGCAGAGTTCCGTTGGAAAAATTGAGCCACCATTATTTTTCTCAAACTTGCATTTACAAATTAAAGTAAAAGAGATTCATCGAAAAGCCCCAACCACCATGAACGGGCTAAAAGGGTAGTAGTTATTGTTTCTTGTTCGCAAACTCAAATGGGCTAACTACACCACTGCGGTTCGCATCCAGAAAATTAGCCCACCATTGCAGCATCAGTTTACGCTCATCGAGATGTTCAGCTTTGTGGATATAAGCGGCTCGCACAGAGTTGCGTTCCTGGTGACTAACATGATATTTCCTGTTCCGGGACTGTAAGTTGCTCATTTGCTGTAATGGCTAACTTAGCCAGCGACAGAAATGATGCTTGTTTTACCATATGAAGCTGACTCAACATGCTCTCCCCACCAAGCCATCATTTCTCTGCGCTGTTCAAGATACTGCGCCCTGTTATAGGCTCTCCTGACTTCATTAGTATCGATATGCGCTAACGCTGCTTCGATTACATCAGGGGGAAATCCTTTTTCATTGAGGATGGTCGAAGCAATGGCTCTCATACCATGAGCTACAAGCATATCTTTGAAGCCCATACGTTTGAGTGCCATGTTCGCTGTCTGGCTGTTCATTGGCTCAAGTGGATTACGATATCCGGGGAAGACATAATCCCTGTGCTTACTGATGGGCTTCATGACTTCCAGAATCCCCAGCGCCTGCTCTGAGAGTGGGATAACGTGCTCACGCTTCATCTTCATACGGCCCGCAGGAATACGCCATTCTTTTGCGTCAAAATCGATTTCATCCCAGCGTGATTCGGCAGCTTCGGCTGGTCGAGTCATGGTGAGTAATTGCCATTCGATAAGGCAGCGGGTTTGTCGCCCAATGCTGGCAAATGACAGTGTTTTCATCAGAAGTGGTAATTGCTCTGGCAAGAGGGCAGGGCGATGCTTCACCTTCGGCTTATGGAATGTTCGTCCAATTCGTGCGGCTGGATTTACAGATACCAGACCAGAGTTGAGGGCATAATCCATGACTTCATTAATACGCTGACTAAGACGTTTAACCGTTTCAAGTCTTCCAGCCGCATGAGTGGGTTCTAACGCTCCAATAAATCGTTGAGCCGTGATGTTAGCAATAGGCATAGAGCCAATGTGTGGGAACACATACTTGCTCATGGAGCGCCAGATATCGTTCAACGTATGTGTTGCCAAACCTGCTGATTCTTTAGTTTTAAACCATTCGGCAGCCACTTTTTCAAATGTGTTTTCTGTAGCATTTTTTTGCCGTGATTGCTCTGCTTGCTTATGCTCCTGCGGATCAACGTCTTTGCTAAGAAGAAGCCGTGCATCTTCACGGAGCTTACGTGCTTCGGCAAGAGATACCGAAGGGTAAGAGCCAAGGCTAATCATTGCACGTTTGCGAGTGAAGGGTTTGTAGTAGCGAAAACGCCAGAGTTTTGAACCGCTCGGAGTGACCTGTAATTCTAAACCGTCTCCATCGTAGAGGGTGACGGCACGGTCAGTTGCCTTGGCGCTTTTGACCTCAGTATTGTTCAGGGGCTTTGTCTGACGTGCCATATCGCTCTCCAATCAAATCCGCAAAGCTGTTTAGGCATAGGGTTTAGGCTACATGTTGCGTCGTATGCCTATATCTATGCCTAAAAAGTGTGGATTTCAATGTATCAATATGGAATTCAGTAGACAACAGAAAAACAGCAGGTTTATGCAACCTACTGTTTAATCTGTTCTTTATAGTCTTGTCTGGACTTCAGTAGACAAAACGTTGGGGGGAATTTGGTCGGCACGAGAGGATTTGAACCTCCGACCCCCGACACCCCATGACGGTGCGCTACCAGGCTGCGCTACGTGCCGATGCAGTGGTATTTATACTACCTTTTCCTGACCTTATTGCAATAGCCAGCGAGAACGACTGCTTTAGATTTAGGCAGTTAGTTGGCAATAAAGCGTCTTTCATTGGTTAGTACCTGCAAGAGCAGGGCAAGCTGCGGTTTTTCATCATTCAACCGATTTCCCGCTGTATCGTAAGCCCGGTAGTTACCGTTGCTTTCCAATACGATGATTTGTTCCGGTGTTGTGATCAGCAGCGTGCCGCCATTACCGTTAATCAACCACGGATAGCGCCGCTGGGCAGAGAACAAATCTTCACCTTGTGAATAATCATCCGTGCCATTTTTCACATGGAGCAGGCGTTGCATTAGCGTGGTCATGACGTCTTTGTTATCCGTCATCTTGGTAATGGTCTGTGCCGGCGTATTCGGCCAGTGAACAATAAGCGGTGTTTGCCATTGTGTTCGGGTGAAATGTGCCGCGTTGCTGGTGCTGGCATTCTGGTTTTGTGCGGTTGTCACAATGACGACTGTGTTATCCAGAATGTTCTTTTCCTGCAAGGTACGAATGATTTGGCCAATCTGACGATCAACGTCCTGAATATTCACTCTACTGCTTGGCTCAGCATCTTTGCTGGAAGCATTTTTTGGCGCACTGCTCAACTCAACGTAAGAGAACCAGGGTGCTGGATTACTATCGTTATTGAGCCACTCTTGCCATTGCGCGATGATGGCATCGCCGCTTTGCTGCTGCGGCGCGGGCAACGAGAAATCAGAAAGCAGCGCCTGACGATAGAGCGGACTGTTGAAGCCGTTCGCTGAAAATAGCCCGAATTGATAACCCTGTTGGCTTAGTGCGGCGATCAGCGCTGAGGGTTTACGCGCACTCAATATGCCATCCATATAAGTCGTCGAGAGGCCGTAAAACAGATTAAACAGAGCGGCATCTGGCTGAGAGCCCGAATCGTAGTGATCGCTGAAGCGCACGTTTTCTGAGGCAAAGCGCGACAGATTAGGCATACGATTTTGTATGGCGTCAGGCTGGGTATCGTCGATCATCACCATCAGCAGGTTATAGCCGCTGCCGTTATCGCGGAAGGTGATGTTATTGAGCGGATATTCTACTGTCATAGCCTCAGGATTACCCTGCTGCGTCAATCGGCGTTGATATTCCTGCGCATCCAACAGGCCATGTTTTTCCAAAAACCGACGAGCCGTCATTGGATAAGATAGCGGTAAGTTGGCACGCTGCATGGTAATCGGGCGATAGAAATTCGCATCAGCCCAGATGTACATCAGGTGCGACGCGAAGAACGCCGAGATGAAAACACCCGCCAATGGTTTGCCAAAGTGGCGGCGGTTCAGGCTGCGTAATTTTTGCCAGCACCAGGTGCCAAATAGCATTTCTGCCATGAAAATCAACGGAATGCCGATAAACATCCACTGCCAGTCGCGGGCAATTTCCCCTTGTCCTGGGTTGACGACGAGCTCCCAAACGGTGCTGTTGAGGTGCAGGTGGAAACGTGTAAAAACTTCAACATCGACTAACAGTATCGTCAGTCCGGTTGTTGCCAACGCCGCAGACAAGAACCGCAGCAGACGCTGCGACATCACAATGAATGTTAGCGGGAAGATAACCAGCAGGTAGGCAGCAAAAACGATAAAACTGAAATGGCCAAGCCAGCTAACCAGTGCGTAAATCCGACCGAACAGGGAGGTTGGCCAATCGGCAACAAACAGATAGCGGCTACCCAGCCCCAGAGTGAGCAAAATGTTGAATAAGGCGAACCAGTGTCCCCAACTGATCATCTGGGAGACTTTTTCGCGGTAGCGCTGACGGTTGGTTACCATACGTTGGTCAAAACTTAGTGAGCTTTATCGGCTTTTTTAATTGAAGCCTGTAGGGCTTCAGCGAAAGAACGCGCCAGAACCTGACGTTGAGCTGGCGCTATGCTGGTATTAATCAGGTTCGTCACCATGTTACCGAGCACCATTAAAGCAAGATCGGTCGGCGCGTGGTGCTTTTCCAGAACATTGACCATCTCAGAAAGCAGTTGTTCAACGTGTTCGTCACTATAACGGGATGATTGTGGCATAAAATGGCGTATCTCAAGCTGGTAAAGTCGCTTATCTTACCGTATAGGCTTATGCTTTTCCGCACTTTTATCATTAACGTACTTTTATCATTAAGTAGTGTAGACGCTTAGCGTGCGTACAGGTGAGAAGGTGCGGCTTTATGTGTTGCAGGCCGTTCGTATCAATGCTTGAATACGCGCCTTGCCAAAAGGAGAGTTACCATGAGTCTGGATATCACCCAGATTGCCCTGCATCAGCTAATTAAACGTGACGAACAAACGCTGGAAATGGTGTTGCGTGATTCACTGCTGTCGACCAACGCAGCAGTAGAAGAGATGATGGCTGAACTGCATCGCGTTTACAGCGCCAAGAGTAAAGCCTACGGGCTGTTTAATGAGCAAAGCGAGCTGGCGGATGCGCTGCGGGCTTGTCGCAAAGGGGATGAGGACTTTCTGAGCTTCTCACGTGCCGCAACCGGGCGTCTGCGTGACGAGTTGGCGAAGTATCCGTTTGCCGAAGGTGGCATCGTGTTGTTCTGCCAGTACCGTTATCTGGCGGTCGAATATTTGCTGATATCGGTGCTTAATAGCTGCAACAGCATGCGGGTTAATGAACAGCTGGATATCAGCACCACGCACTATCTGGATATCAATCACGCCGATATCGTTGCCCGTATCGATCTGACTGAATGGGAAACTAATCCTGAATCCACGCGCTATCTGACGTTCCTGAAAGGCCGCGTCGGACGCAAAGTGTCTGACTTTTTCATGGATTTTCTTGCGGCGTCAGAAGGGTTGGACACCAAAGCACAAAACCGCGGTCTGCTGAAAGCGGTTGATGAGTATTGTGATGAGGCTCAACTGGATAAAAACGAGCGCCAGAATTATCGTCAGCAGGTGTATAGCTACTGCAATGAGCAGTTACAGTCTGGTGAGGAAATCGAGCTAGCATCGCTATCGCAGGAACTGCCACCGCTGGGTGAGAAAACCTTTCAGCAGTTTTCAGCCGATCAGGGGTATGAGTTAGAAGAGAGCTTCCCCGCCGACCGCGGGACGCTGCGTCAGTTGACCAAATTTGCTGGCAGTGGTGGTGGTATTAGTCTGAACTTTGATGCGTTATTACTGGGCGAGCGGATTTTCTGGGATCCAGCGACAGATACGTTGACGATTAAAGGCACACCGCCGAATCTGCGCGATCAGCTACAGCGTCGGACGAGTGGTAGCAAGCAGTAGACATTGAGCCAGCGGATGTCTCTGTGTGGGCTTTTGTGAATGAAGATATTTTTATAAAAAAAACGCCGCATAAGCGGCGTTTTTCTTTCCCGGCGTCCCGGAAAACGACTTCAGCGCAAACTAAACGCGAACGAAGTCGATGTGAGTCAGTTTTGGCTTGTAAACGTGACGTTGTACAGCCTGAACTTTAACTTGAACTTCTTTGCCATCGATAGACAGGATCAGTGTTTCACCGTAGAAGCCTTCTTTCGCTTCCTGGTTTTTTACTGAATCGTGATCCAGTTCGATAGATACTGGTGCTTCTGAACCACCGTAAACGATGGCTGGGAATTTACCAGCGGAACGCAGGCGGCGGCTCGCACCCTTACCCTGACCTTGACGTGCTTCTGCTTTGATAGTAATCATTTTCTTCTCTACTTATATAAAGTAATCCTGCTACAGGCGACCCAGCAGCAGGTGGGGTTATTCAGCTTTTGCGAACAAAAGCGGGCTGAATTCTAGCGGAATATGGTTCCGCGGGCAAATGAATCCCAACATTACTTAGCCGCGTAGTTCATTGGCGCGGCGAAAGCGTCCCTGATAATCAAAGAGCTTTTCGCGTATTTGCCAGAATTTCCCGTTTTTACGGGCGACGACAAAATCGGGCGCACGCAATAATTTTTGTTGTGCAATGACGTCGGCGGTATTCTGCCAGTTAAATGGCGTTCCCGGTGCGCGTTGGTGAACGCGTAAAAATCGTTGTAGAAAGACGTAGCGCTGGGCGGGGGTATACAGGTGAAAACATTCGCTAATGCCGTCACCACCGTCTTCATCATGGTAGGTAATTTCTAGCCATTCTCCCTTTGCATTTTGACCTTGCTCGAAACTCATACCGCTACAACGCAAAACCAGCGCATCTTTCAGTTTCAGTGCGGCTTTCAACATATCGTCGGGGTCGACCAAGACCTCGTCACACTGGTGGCAGCGCCGCGCGGCAATGTCATTTTCGGCGCCGCAATGCGGGCAAACTTTAAACCGAAACCGGAAATCACACTGTTGGCGTTGGCCGCTTTCCGTCATGTCCCAGCCCTGACAGCGGCGGCCATAGTGTTCGATAATATCGCCGTCCGGGGTGGTTTTTCCCCAGAATAGGTTAGCAAAACCACACTCGGGGCAGAAAACCTGCACTGGCTGGCTACCTGCATGGGGTTTACTGTTGCCTACCTCTGGCGTGTAGAGGTCGTGTGGGTTACCCGCGTAATCCAGTATCAGACAGTCCTTTTTCCCTGGATACAAACGTAAACCGCGTCCGACAATTTGCTGATAAAGACTCACGGACTCCGTTGGGCGAAGGATGGCAATGAGGTCGACATGCGGGGCGTCGAAACCGGTTGTTAACACTGCCACGTTGACCAGATACCGCAGCGATTGCTGTTTAAAGGCATCAATCAGTGCATCTCGTTCGGCTGGTGGCGTATCGGCGCTGACCAACGCAGCCTGACCCGCGGGTAACAGCGCTGCAATTTCTTTGGCATGTTCGACGGTGGACGCAAAAATCATCACACCGCGCCGTGTTTGCGCATAATCGACAACCTGACTGATGATGTGCGGTGTGATGCGGTGCTGACGTTTGAGTTCAAGATTCAGGTCAGCTTCGCTGAAAAGTCCGTTGCTGCGGGCGACAAGTTTGCTGAAATCATATTGCACCACTGGCATATCCAGCCGATCAGGCGGCACCAGAAAGCCATGTTTGATCATGTAGCGTAGCGGTAGCTCATAGATGCAGTCGCGGAACAAACAACGCTCGTCGCCGCGCATCATGCCGTGATAGTGATACTGATATATCCAGCCTTTGCCAAGTCGATAGGGCGTGGCGGTTAAGCCGAGCAGTCGCAACTGCGGGTTGGTCGTTTGCAGATGCTGGATGATTTGTTGATATTGACTGTTGTCATCATCGCTAATGCGGTGACATTCATCAATGATCAGCAAGGAGAAGGCGTTATCGAACTGGTCAAGATTACGTGCGACAGACTGCACGCTGCCAAAAACCACCTTTCCCTGACTCTCTCGCTGTTGTAGCCCCGCAGCGAAGATATCCGCTTCCAAATTCCAGGCGCAATATTTGGCGTGGTTTTGCGCGACCAGTTCCTTGACGTGCGCGAGCACCAGCACTCGACCACGAGCAAGCCGCGCCAGTTCGGCGATCACTAGACTTTTCCCTGCACCGGTAGGCAAAACGATGACCGCCGGTTGGGTATGGCGCCGAAAATAGTCGAGTGTGGCGGAAACAGCCTCACGCTGGTAAGGCCGCAGTGTGAATGACATCGCTAGTGCTGGCAGATTTTACTGGCGCTAGTGGTGAAACCCGCATCTTGCGGGATAAATTTTCCGCGTTCAGACAAAAATTGCACCAGCATTGAAGCCGTCATGTTTTCGGCAGAGCAGGTATGAAAACGTGCGGCGTTGCCGAAGCGGGCTTCAATGGTGGTAATCAACTGTTCGGTGGTAAATGACTCGCCGGATGCGAGCATCATTTGCAAAACTTCATGACCGTGAATAGATGACATGCGATTGCCCTCAAAATGTAAAAAGTTGCCGCTATTATACCTTAAATAATTCAACTTTCGGGAAGGCGGCAGACAGAGGAGCCCTGATGAGCTTACTTAAGTGAGTGAATTTGGGTGACTACGCGCAGCCTGACGGTTGGCTAAAAAGAGCAATCGATGGGCGGTGAATTGCAGGACGTGCGGGTAAAGCCCCGTTATACTATGGCCTCATGATTTGAAACAGGTAGTTAGTTTTAATGCGATTGGACAAATTTCTATCCCAGCAACTGGCAATTAGCCGTTCGCTGGTGGCGCGTGAACTGCGTGCGCAGCGTGTTACCGTTGATGGCGAAGTGGTGAAGAGCGGTGCGTTCAAGCTATCCCCCGAGCATAACGTTGAATTTGATGGCAACCCGCTGGAACAGCAGAGCGGTCCACGCTATTTCATGCTGAATAAGCCCCAAGGCTATGTCTGCTCAACGGACGATCCCGATCACCCCACCATTCTGTATTTCATGGATGTCCCGGTGGCGCACAAGCTGCATGCGGCAGGGCGCCTGGATATCGATACCACGGGGCTGGTGCTGTTAACTGACGATGGACAATGGTCACATCGTATTACCTCGCCTAAGCATGAGTGTGAAAAAACGTATCTGGTGACACTTGAGCTACCGCTGGCCGAGGACACCGCAGAGCAATTTACGGCGGGCGTACAGCTGCATAACGAGAAGAATCTCACTAAACCCGCTACGCTTGAAAAGATAACGGATCATGTCGTGCGATTGACGATTAGCGAAGGACGCTATCATCAAGTGAAAAGGATGTTTGCTGCGGTGGGAAATCGCGTTGTGGAGCTACACCGCGAGCGTATTGGCGACATCTGTCTGGATAGTGAACTAGAGCCGGGAGAATTCCGGGCGTTAAGTGCTGAAGAGATAGCCAGCGTAAAATAATTCTATTAAGAACGACCTCATTTCTCATCTGGAGTTAGTTAGTGCAATTACGCCGTTCTTCTCATCTCGGGCTGATTTTTATTCTCGGCCTGATTTCGATGCTAATGCCGTTAGCTATCGATATGTATTTACCTGCGTTACCGACCATTGCTAACGAGTTTGGGGTGGGGGACGGGCATGTCCAAATGACACTCAGTACTTACGTGCTGGGTTTTGCTATCGGTCAGATGTTCTACGGACCGATGGCGGACAGTCTGGGGCGTAAGCCTGTTATTCTCGGCGGTACGCTGGTTTTTGCGTTTGCAGGCGTGGCCTGTGCGCTGGCGCAAACAGTAGAACAGTTGATTTACATGCGTTTCCTGCACGGCGTTTCCGCAGCAGCAGCAGCGGTCGTTATTAATGCGCTGATGCGTGATATGTTCTCGCGGGATGATTTTTCTCGCATGATGTCGTTTGTAGTGCTGGTGATGACTGTTGCCCCTCTAATTGCACCGATTGCTGGTGGCTGGCTGCTACTGTGGTTTAGCTGGCATTCCATTTTCTGGACGATCTCTGCCGCGGCTTTTCTGGCGTCAGCGCTGATTTTCTTTTTTATCAAAGAAACCTTACCGCCAGCGAAACGGCAGAAATTTCATTTGCGTACGACGATCGGGAATTTTGCCATTCTGTTCCGCCACAAGCGGGTGTTTAGCTATATGGTGGCAAGTGGGCTCTCGTTTTGCGGCATGTTCTCTTTTCTGAGTGCCGGGCCGTTTGTGTATATCAATCTGTATGGCGTTTCTCCTCAGAATTTTGGCTACTACTTTGCCCTGAATGTCGTCTTTCTGTTTGTGGTGACGCTGTTTAACAGTCGCAATGTACGGCGTCTGGGTGCTATGGCGATGTTTCGCGCGGGGCTGGTCATTCAGTTCGTGATGGGGATATGGCTGGTGATTGTCTGCCTGTTCGATCTCGGCTTCTTACCCTTGGTGTTTGGCGTGGCACTGTTTGTCGGCTGTATTGCGATGGTGGCGTCGAATGCAATGGCGGTTATTCTTGATGATTTCCCCCACATGGCAGGAACGGCCTCATCCTTGGCTGGCACGCTACGCTTTGGTCTTGGAGCGATTGTAGGGGTTATCCTATCACTGGCTTCATTCAACAGCGCCTGGCCGATGGTGCTATCTATGGCGCTTTGTTCGATCGGTGCATTTATGCTGTATCTGTACGCACATCGTTCCCCCGCGGCCTGATTTTTCCCTTCTTTCAGATGCAGGTAAGTGTGCCTGCATCTGAATGTGTCCTTCTTCTCCTTCTCCTTCTTCTCCTTCTGACAGCAATCGTCTGTCATTCCTTTTTGTTTTGCTAATGTAAAATATTTGACCTAAAAGTGAACGATGAGGCTAAAAAGGGTTGAGATATTAAATGGAAAAGGTTACATATAGCCGGAAAAGAAGAGCGATTCGTGATCAATTTGGCATTAATAGCGCTTGCAATCAGGTTTGTTAGCCACTGTCACGATATGCAAAATATGTGTTTGTTATTTTTTTGTTCACGAAAAGTGGCGAAAAATGGTGCGAGCACGCTACTATGATAAATATGTTACTATTTTGTGAATTATTACCTGAGGAAAACAGTAGTGGACGGTTTTCAACTTTCGGTAGTTCATCGTTTGCCGCAAAGTTATCGCTGGTTATCGGGTTTTACGGGTATCAACGTTGAACCGATTCCGCTGAGCGGCAGAGAAGAAGACAATAACCTGATTGGCCTCAAGCTGTTGAGCCATGATGGCGATATCGCATGGGAAATCATGCGCCAGCTTAATCAATCCCTGTCTGAAATACAGGTTGAATGCGCCGTTCTGGAATGGGAAGGCGAACCGTGTCTGTTTTTGCATCGCAATGATGAAAGTACGGCAATGTGCCGTCTGAAGAATGTCGGTGTCGCCATCGCTGAATCTGTATCGGCACAGTACCCTTTTTAAACCGTAGCGTCAGCAGACTGGCTGGCGCTACGGTATTCTCTTATTACGCTGACGGTGCTTTTGTCGTACAGGATGAGAACTGAAGCAGCTCCCGCGTATAATGTTCTGCAGGGTGCGTGAATATCTGTTTACATTCTCCTTGTTCGACCACTTCTCCCTGCCGTAACACAATAACCTGATGGCACAGCGAGCGGATAACCTGCAAATCATGGCTGATAAACAGGTAGGCGATTTTGTGCTTTTCCTGTAATGATTTCAGCAGTGCCAGAATTTGCGCCTGAACGGTTCTGTCCAGCGATGATGTGGGTTCATCGAGGATCAGCAGTTCCGGTTGCAGTATCAGAGCACGAGCGATAGCGATACGCTGGCGCTGACCGCCGGAAAATTCTGATGGATAGCGGTAGCGGGTGGTGGGATCAAGCCCGACCTCCTGCATCACCGCCACCACGCGTTGTTCACGCGCTTCTTTGCTCAAGGAGTGATGGACAGTCAATCCCTCAGCAATAATTTGCTCCACATTCAGCCGTGGGTTCAGTGCGGAGTTCGGATCCTGAAAGACAACCTGAATCCGGTGACGGAAGGGCAGCATTTGCTTACGGGTTAGCTCTTGCAGGGATTGGCCATCAAACCAGATATCACCACGCGATTGGATCAGACGCAGCAGCGCTAATCCGGTTGTGCTTTTCCCGGAACCGGATTCCCCCACCAGACCCAGGCTTTCACCTCTCCGTAAGGCAAAACTAATATTGTTAACTACCTGCTTTTCGTCAACAGTGCGGCGTAAAAGGCCGCGTTTGATAGGAAATGAAACGTGCAACTGTTCCACTCGCAGGAGCGGTTCACCGTCGTCCTCTATCGGCTGCGGCTCGCCTGACGGCTCTGCGTCGAGCAATTGGCGCGTGTAAGGATGCTGCGGCGCGCTGAAAAGTTGCTGACAGCTGTTGTGCTCTACTGCCTGACCTGACTTCATTACCGACACGTTATCCGCCAACTGACGGACGATATTCAGGTCGTGGGTGATGAACAGTAAACTCATCCCCAATTCCTGTTTCAACTCGTTCAGCAATTTCAGTATTTGCGCCTGAACGGTAACGTCCAGCGCCGTTGTGGGTTCATCTGCAATGAGTAAATCGGGTTGGGTCAGTAGCGCCATGGCAATCATGACGCGCTGACGTTCCCCACCGGAAAGCTGGTGCGGGAAATCATTCAATCGGCTTTTAGCCTGCCGAATACCCACGCGATCCAGACAGGTGATAACTTCGCTACGAGCTGCCTCGGTACGCATACCCCGATGCAGAGAAAGTACTTCAATCAGCTGCTTCTCAATGCTTTGCAGGGGGTTAAGCGACACCATTGGTTCCTGAAAGATCATCGCAATTCGGTTACCGCGTATCTGGCGCAGCGTTTTTTCATCGGCATGCAGTAGCGATTGCCCTGCAAAGCGAATATCGCCTTGCGGATAAACTACGGGCGGGGAAGGGAGCAAGCGCAAAACCGACAGTGCGGTGACGCTTTTCCCCGAACCTGACTCACCGACCAGCGCTAGCGTCTCTCCGGCATTCACCGCCAGTGAAAGTTGGTCGACAACACGCTGTTCCCGATCGCCTTTGCGGAAGGCAATGCTGAGATTATCTATCTGCAATAAAGGTGAACTGGACATATTAATGTGCCTTGCTGGGGTCAAAGGCGTCGCGTACCGCTTCGCCGATAAAAATGAGTAAGGAAAGCACGATGGAAAGCACCATAAACACGGTAATGCCCAGCCACGGTGCCTGAAGGTTATTTTTCCCTTCCAGCAATAAGGTACCTAATGATGGTGAGCCCATCGGCAGACCAAAGCCGAGAAAATCCAGCGATGTCAGTGTGGTAATCGAGCCGCAGAGAATAAAGGGCAGATAGGTCAGCGTCGCGACCATCGCATTTGGCAGCATGCAGCGGAACATAATGGCACGATCGCTGACGCCCATTGCCTGTGCGGCGCGAATATAGTCAAAGTTTCGCGTACGCAAAAATTCTGCCCTAACCACGCCAACCAGGCTCATCCAGCCGAAAAGTACGGTAATTGCCAATAGCCACCAGAAGTCCGGCTGAATCACGCTGGACAGCAAGATGATGAGAAACAGCGTCGGCATGCCAGACCAGACTTCGATAAAGCGTTGGCCCCATAGGTCAATACGTCCGCCGTAATAGCCCTGTGTCGCCCCGACGATAATGCCAATCACGCTGGACAGAATGGTGAGCGCTAGACCGAACAGCAGTGAGATACGGAAGCCATAAAGTACCTGTGAGACGACATCTTTCCCCTGACTGTCCGTACCCAGCCAGTTCTGCCAGGAGGGCGCTGACGGAAAAGATGCGGTGGTGGCATAGTTTATGGTGTCATAGCTGTAGCGAATCAGTGGCCAGATGGCCCAACCGTGGCTGCTGATACGTTCGGCGATATAAGGATCGCGGAAGTCAGCGGCGGTATCTAACTGCCCGCCGAACGTTCTCTCGCTATGATCAATAAGTACAGGCGTATAGAGCTGACCGTCATATTTCACCAGCAGCGGTTTGTCATTGGCGATCAGTTCTGAAAACAGGCTGAGGATAAACAGCACCATGAAAATCCACAGCGACCAGTAACCGCGACGATTACTTTTAAAACGCGCCCAGCGCGCCTCATTAATCGGGCTTAAGCGGCTCATTGGCGTCCCTCAAAATCGATACGTGGATCTACCAGCGTGTAGGTTATGTCGCTGACGATATTCAGCAACAAACCGATCAGTGTGAAGATATATAGCGTACCGAACATGACGGGATAATCACGTTGCAGCGTAGCGTCATAGCCCAGCAGGCCCAACCCGTTGAGAGAGAACATGACCTCAATCAACAGTGAGCCGGTGAAAAACATGCTGATAAAGGTGGCGGGGAATCCTGCAATCACCAGCAGCATGGCATTACGGAACACGTGGCGGTAGAGAATGCTCTTTTCATCCAGCCCTTTTGCTCGCGCCGTCACGACGTATTGCTTGCGAATTTCATCCATAAAGGAGTTCTTGGTAAGCATTGTGAGGGTCGCAAAACCGCCAATCACGGAAGCCAGAACCGGTAGCGCGATATGCCACAAGTAATCGGTAATTTTGCTGTACCACGGCAGGGTGTCAAAATTGCTGGAAATCAGGCCTCGAAGCGGGAACCAGTCCAGATAACTGCCACCCGCGAATAGCACAATCAAAATAATCGCAAACAAAAACGCGGGAATGGCATAACCGATAATGATTAGCGTACTGCTCCAGGTATCGAACGGTGTGCCGTTCTTCACGGCCTTCTTAATACCAAGGGGAATCGATATCAGGTAGACGATTAGCGTACTCCACAGCCCCAGCGTAATCGAAACTGGCATGCTCTCTTTGATCAGTTGCATCACTGAGGAACCGCGAAACAGGCTGTCGCCGAAGTCAAAACGTGCGTAATCCCACAGCAGTTTAAAATAGCGTTCATGGATCGGTTTATCGAAGCCATAGCGTTTGGTGATTTCCTCGATGACTTCTGGGTCAAGTCCGCGTGAGCCTCTATAAGCATTCTCGATGTTAGGCGCGCCGCTGGAGCCTGTGCGTGCCATCCCGGCATCTGTTCCGCTATTAGCGGTATAGCCGCTACCATGCCCCATTTCGATCGCTGCAATGGCCTGATCTACTGGGCCGCCAGGGGCAATTTGTACAATGAAGAAGTTAATCGTAATAATCGCCCACAGGGTTGGGATGACCAGCAAGAGGCGGCGTAACAGATACGTTCCCATTTTGATTCCTTAACGTCGCTCTGCGGGCAGCGTAGCTGCCTGTTTGGTATCGAACCACCAGCCATCAAAACCTAGCGAATAGGCCGGGCGCACAGCAGGCATGGCAAACTTATTCCAATAGGCAAAGCGGTCGTGATTGGAATACCACATCGGAATCATGAACTGATTCCAGGTCAATACTCTGTCCAACGCGCGGCCTAATGACAGTAGTGGTACTTTCTGTCCTTGATACTTAACGATATCCTCAATGAGTGAATCAATCGCGGAATCGTTGACGCCAGGTCTGTTGTAGCTTGAATTGATGTACTGCGAGCTCCAGTACATTTGCAGGTTGTCACTGGGGTAGAGGAACGCAGGGTACACCATTGCCGTCATATCGAAATCTCGCTTACGAATACGGTTGTTGAACTGCGTGCTATCGATATTACGCACGTTCATGGTGATGCCCAATTTTTTCAGGCTCTGCTGAAAAGGCAGGACATACTGCGAGTTACCGGCGCTTGGTAACAAAAGCTCGAACGTAAACGGCTGCCCAGTTTTGCTACTAACCAGCTTCTGATCTTTCAATTCCCAACCCGCCTCTTCCAGCAGCTTGAGTGCCTTAAGCCAATTTTGTCGGTCATAGCCGCTGCCGTCGGAGGAGGGGGGCGCGTAGCTAGGGCCAAAGACTTCGGCTGGTACTTTGTCCTTCAGGGGGGTCAACCAGGCCAATTCCTCAGCGCTGGGTTCGCCTTTAGCGGCATACTCGGTGTTTTGGAAATAGCTGTCGGTACGTTGATACGCGTTGTAATACAGCGCCTTGTTCATCCAGTTGAAGTCAAACGCCAGAGATAACGCCTGACGTACGCGACGATCCTGAAACAGCGGTCGCTGGATATTGAATGCTAGCCAGCGTGTATCTTGGGCGGATTGATTAACCTGATCCTGCTTAATGATGTAGCCACGCGCAAAGTTGCCACCCTGATATTGGGTCGCCCAGTTTTTTGGCGATCCTTCCTCTCGCAGATCGAAGGCACCCGCTTTAAAGGCTTCTAGTGCGACGCTGTCGTCCAGATAGTAGTCGTAGCGGATTTTATCGAAATTGTACTGGCCTTTATTGACCGGCAGATCGGCACCCCAGTAGTCTTTCACGCGTGAATAGGTGACATATTGCCCCGTTCGATAGGCGGTAATGCGGTAAGGACCACTGGCCGGGGGCGGATACGATAGCGGCTCGCTGAATTTATGATTCTTCCAGAATTTCTCCGGCATGATGGGCAGAGTAAGCAAGCTGAACATGCGGTTCTTGTCGGACACGGGAAAATCGAAACGTACAGTCAGCGGTGCAACAGCCTTGGCGGTAACATCTTTAAAATAGATGCGGAACTGCGGCACACCTTGCGTCATAAACATATTGTAGGTGAATGCCACGTCGGCAGCGGTGATCGGTGAGCCATCATGAAAGCGGGCTTTGGGATTCATCTCTATTTCAATCCAGCGGAAATCCGCTGAATGGCGTGTCGTTAGCGCGACCAGCGGATAATAGCTGCCGGGCTCGTCATCAGAGGGAGTGAAGAGCGAATCGTAGAGCCGTTCCGTGCGCGCTGCGGCCACGCCACGTAGTGCGAAACGGTTGAAGTTATCAAAAGTACCTAGTGCGCTGAGGGTGATGCTGCCGCCCTTGGGAGCATCAGGATTGACATAGTCAAAATGGCTGAAGTTCTCGGCATATTTGGGTTCACCTAATAGTGCAAAGCGGGTGCTGTTTTCAATCGTTTCGGCATGCAGCCCAAAATGGGTCGTGCAAAGCAATACGGCAGCGATAACGCGTTTTAACATCTGACGGCAATCTCCTGCGAGCGGACGTTATCTGATTAGGCGACGAGTGTAGACATGCCATACTGTAACGTCGGCGATGCCGATTTGTTCGGCATAAAGTTCTTGAAATAATTAACATTCCCATCGGGACGTTGCGTGTTTTCTTTTTATCATGAAATCAGGTGATAAACCTACCTTAATCACGGCCTGTTAATGTTTCAGGTTGTTGAGTCAGTCATATTTTGCGCAATATGCCGCAGAAGGGAAAGAACGCAGTGGCATCGAAGGGAATAGCAGGAATAAAAAACGCCGCTTAGGTTATAAGCGGCGTTGGTGTTGTCTCGTTTCGTTGGCTAGTTAAGCAATACCACAGCAAGGAACGGATATTGTTTAGCTTACTTTTCCTTTACTCAGAACACGACGTCCTTCTTGATAACGCTTATTCCAGTAGTCTTCCGTCATTTTGGAGATAATGACGCCACTGCTGGTTGATGCGTGGACGAACTGATCGTTACCGAGGTAAATACCAACGTGGCGTCCGGTTGAACCTGCACGGAACAGAACAAGGTCGCCAACGCGCAGTTTGTTGCGCTGAATCTTCTGGCCCATCTCTTGCTGTTCATAGGTTGAACGCGGTAAATCCATGCCAAATTGTTCGCGGAAGGTGCGCTGAACGAAAGCTGAGCAGTCAATGCCACGGCGACTATCACCGCCTAAACGGTAACGAACACCTTTCCAACTGGCATATTGGTTAAGTAACTTGGACTTGACGTCCACATTACGAACCAGTGCTTCAAATTCATCCTGAGAGGCTTGCAGTAAAAGACCATCTTTATCATTAACTGCATGCATATCAGTTTGAGCTTTATGGTTATATGCACTATTACTTCCACATGCGGAAAGCATCATTGCTACCGCGACGGCAGGCACTGCCCGCCAGATATATCTCAGAATCGGTTGAGACTTGACCATTATTGTTATGTTCCCTTGCTGTCCTTAACGATAAATATCGCTATGTAGTATCCCCATTTGAGTGGGGCATAAATGCCAAACGAAAACGAGACTCAGACTAAATCAGAGTTTCTTCTTAGCCAAATACTCATCAGCGAAAGTGTGCCAGAATGCACATTATTTCTCTTTCCGCCGCTAGTTCAGTATGCGCTAAAAAGCAAACTTGAACGAGACTACCGCAACAGCAGCAGGATTGCGAGAAGTTTTAACTAATTTATTTATAAGATTTAATGATGTGTTCAGCTAAAAAATGTCGATGTAAAAAATCTGAAATCATAAGGATTTATACTGTCGATTTGTTAGGTAATAGTCGGTTTAATAGAGCAATAGCGGCATCGCTTGCTGGTGTTAGTAACCACCAGCTCAGGCCTACCAGAACAACCGAGAGCGAGCCAACTGCAATATCGGTAAACCAATGTGCGCCGATCATGATGCGAGGCAATGAGAATATTACCGTGATGGCCAAGCCGATAGCGAAAGCGGTGCGGGTAAAATAGCGCAGCATAAAGGCAGCAAATATCATCAGCATCATCCCGTGGTCGCCTGGGAAACTATCTGATGAAGCATCTTTGGTAGGAATACCGGTTAAGTCTGAAACACGGTTGATGTCACTGAAATAGAGTGTTGGGCTGGCGTGTTGCACGGGTAATAAATGTCCTGCCTGGTTCAGTACTACGGCAGTTAACAGCATTATAAAGCCGATGATCAATAAACGGCGACGCTCTGTGGGGGTGGCCTTCAGATAAAACGACAGATACAGTAAACCCATCGCAATGAGCGCACAGCCGTCAAAGGCGCGGTTATTGGTAATGGCGACCAGATGTAAAAATGTCGGACTATCAACCAAAAGACGGTTGAAATAGAAAAAGATGTTACTGTCTAGCGTGAGCCAGAAACCATGGTTTTCCGGCAGGTACCAAGATAAAAACAGACCAATACCTACTACATTGAGTACTAAAATAGAAGAAAAACGAGCAAATGACATAAGGTAAAGCATCCAAACAAAGACGAAAAGATTTCAGTCTAGTCCACGTTAGTTAAACGAGCCTTTAACAACAAGGCTTGTAACGTATTCCATTCTGCTGGTGTTTCATTGATGACTTCGATACGGCTATCAATCGGTGCCGTTGATCGCGTTTCTATATTAAGATCGAATCCCTGACGGTTGACGACAAGTGTCCCTTCTTTTATACGCATCACCCCCTTAACTCGGTTCACGGGGGAAAGGCGGACCCAGTCCAGCAAGGCTGCGGTGTCAAAAACGGTTTCAGGCTCGAATATCCAACCGCAGGCATGGTAGCCCTGTCCTTGATTAAGAGAACGTCGCCAGGATTGTCCACCCGGTAGTTTCAGCGCGGCCAAACCATTGGTTGGTTGATGTGAATGGTGGTGGGCGCCGTCGGGCAGTTCACGTATGTTATGTCGCGGCTGATCGAGCTGCTGCCGGTCAACGTTTCCCTGACAGACTTCGATAATTTGCCGAGAATCGCCGCTTACCTGTTGCCAGTGCTGTAAGGCCGCGAGATCGTCGGTGGTATAGGTATCGCGCTTGTTGGCGATAATAATGTCAGCCGCGGCAAGCTGATCGCGGAAATTCTCATTTTCCGTGTAACGTGTGTCGCTTAACTGACGGGCATCCAGCAGACACAGCGTGGCCTGTAATGTCAGCCAAGGCTGATAGATATCACTCGTAAGCAATGAGAGAATTTGTTTCGGGTGGCCGAGACCCGTGGGTTCGATGAGTAATCGATGCGGTTTTTTCTGTTGCAGCAGCATATTCAGGCCAACCTGCATAGGCAAGCCGTTTACGCAGCACATGCAGCCACCAGGAATTTCTTTCAAAACCGCGCCGCTATCTGCCAGCAAGGCACCGTCAATGCCCACTTCACCAAACTCATTAACCAGCACCGCCCAGACTTCATCTTCCGGTTTTTGCGACAGAAGATGGCGAATAGTGGTGGTTTTTCCACTACCAAGAAACCCCGTAATCAAATTGACTTTCGTTAGCATGGCAGGCTCCTATGTAAATGGAAGGTTGAGATGTGCCGGATATGTCATCCGGCGACAGGTATCGTGCTGATGGTGCAAGGTATGCTGTTAGTCTGCGCGGCCCATGTAGCGACGTTCTGGGATGTGAATACGGATTTTTTCACCTGCGCTGAGATACTCTGGGACGGGGATAACCAGACCAGTACTCATGGTTGCTGGTTTGTTACGTGAGCTGGCGGAGGCACCTTTAATGCCGGGCGCCGTCTCAATAATTTCCAGGTCTACCGTTTGTGGTAGTTCCAGCGCGATGATTTGGCCATCCCAACTTAATACCTGAATCCCTGGCATTCCGCCCTCAGGGATAAACAGCAGCTCTTCTTCTATTTGATCTTTTTTGAAGAGGTACGGGGTGTAATCTTCATCATCCATAAAGACGTATTCGTCGCCGTCAATGTAAGAGAAGGTGACCGTACGTCGTGTCAGCGTGATGGTATCGATAATGTCGTCACCTTTAAAACGCTCTTCCACTTTCAAACCCGTGCGGACATCAGAAAAACGCATTTTATACAATGTACTGGCACCGCGGGCGCTGGGGCTTTGGACATCGATGTCCTTTACCAGCAATAACTTGTCGTTATAGTTAACGACCATTCCACGTTTAATTTCGTTCGCTCTTGCCATAAAAATTACCTGCTATAAGGAGTGTGATTTTTGTGGCGACACGTTACTCGCGCCGGAGAATTCAGGCAAGCATATACTCGTCATACTTTAAATTTCATGTGCGTTGGTCGCGCTACTCGGTTCATCCCTGAGCCTTGCCCTAAGGGCTAATGCTTAACACTGTTCAAAACGAATACATTTTGTCCTGAAACTCGAATTATTTAGAGTATAGGAAAAGGGGCGTGTGTTGGTTTTTTGCTACGGGGCTGCTATCGTGGCGATCTCTATCTCTTGTCAGCCCACCGGAGAGCTTGCTGATGGACTGTCGCCCCCACTGCGGTGCTTGCTGCATCGCAGCATCGATTTCAACGCCTATGCCGGGCCTGCCGCACGGCAAGCCTGCAAACACGCCCTGTATTCATCTTGATGAGGCGATGCGCTGCGGGCTATTCCATTCCCCTCTGCGGCCTGCGGTTTGCGCGGGGCTAAAGCCGCGTGCGGATATGTGCTTCAGCCACCGCGATGAGGCGATGATTTATCTGCTCAAGCTGGAAGCTGACACTGCGCCTTAAATGGCGGCGGTCAGGCGTCTTTTATGCGCCACATGCAATAGATAGAACCGACGATCATCAGTAGCGCGAAAAAGAAAACGGCGTGGTAGTCCCAGATTTCAGCAACAATACCGGCCAGCGAACCAGAGATGATCCAGCCAACACGAGTGGTGTTGGTAAACAGCGTCGTCGCAGCCCCTGCTTGTCCAGGCATTAAATCCTGAAAATAGAGCATGCCGATTCCGGCTAAAATCCCGATGAAAATGGCGTTCAGCACCTGTAGCGCTAGCAGTGCGGTTTCTCCATTGAAGAACAACAATCCACTGAAGAACAGCAGGCCGGATCCAACCGCAAGCCGCATCAGGAAGCGCTTACCGAAGCGTTTGGCAACGTAACCCGCAATCAGCATCACCGGAATTTCCAGCCCCGCGGCAACGCCCATCATGATACCCGCCAGCTTTTCTGGTAGGCGTAGCTCATGCACCAGATACAGCGGCATATTGATGAGGTAAATCCCGTTGCAGGTCCACATTAAGGTACATGCTATGAACAGCAAGAGCGTGTCCCGACGGTTGCGGCGCGGTGATTCCAGCGTGGAGGTGGTTTTCTCCACGGTTTTAGGCATGGAGGGCAGAAAGCATTTGACCAAAATGCCGCACAAGATAAAGACGACGGCGGCGGTCAGATACATCGTCGTGAAGCCGAATCCTAATGCCAGTGCAAAGGCGATGGGCGGGCCAACAACCCAGGCGAGAGAAATTTGCGCGCGGAGAATAGAGCTGAACATTGCCGCTTCACGACAGGTTTTGTCCGCATGCTCGCGTGCCAGCGCAAAAAGTTGTGGGTTTGCGGTTGAGCCAAAACTGCTCAGCAAGACGCCGATAAAAAGCAGAATAAAGTAGTTACGGTTCCACGCAAACAGCATGCAGGCCAGCGCGCCCAATAGGCAGCAAACGAAGATCAGCGATTTTCGATCGCCCTGGCGATCCGAGCGAGTAGCAAGTATTTGACTGACGATGATGCCGATAACCGCGCTACCAGTATAAAACATGCCGACCAGAAAAGGGCGAGCCTGCACTTCACTGGAAAGAAAGAGGCTGAGAGTAGGGAGTTGCAGGGCACCGGCCGTTCCAGTCAGAAAGGCAATAACCAAAAATGCTGACGATGTTAGGTCAAGCGGACGTCGCGTTGTGTTTGCAGGAGTAAACATAAATTGGTAGCGCTTGGAAAATAGGCAGAGGCTGTCGAGCGCGACATAGTACGCGGGTTTATAATGAAACAGAAATCTTGTTTCATTATTTTTCGTCAGCACGGCTTCAGCCATTTGATGGTTTTTGTTGGCGGGCAGCGTGTCATCCACGTTAAAATGTGCGTGATGTCAAAATTCTGTTATGTCAGCAGCGCAGAATGCTTGCATAAATGTCGTAATAGAATGAGACTTTTGAAACGTTTCAGCGGAATTTTTTTTGAAACGCCCTAACAATCGACACATTTTTTTCTCATAAAAGCTGAAACGATTCAACTTTCAGCAAGAGAGGAGAGCCATGTTCCAGTTGTCACAGCAAGATATTCATTTGGGCGCAGCGGCCAGTAATAAGCAGGAAGCTATCCAGCTTGTTGCTTCAGCACTGACCGATGCCGGGTGCGTTAACGCAGGGTATGTCGACGGCATGCTACAGCGTGAACAGCAAACATCTACCTATTTGGGAAGCGGTATTGCTATCCCTCACGGCACAACCGATACCCGCGATCTGGTATTGAAGACCGGGGTTCAAGTATTTCAGTTTCCTCAGGGGATTGCCTGGGGTGAAGATCAAACTGCCTATGTGGTGTTGGGGATCGCAGCCCGTTCTGATGAACACCTTGCGTTGCTGCGTCAGTTGACTCACGTCCTGAGCGACGATCGCGTAGCGGCACGTCTGGCAAGCACAACCTCAGCAGAAGAACTCCGTAGCCTGCTGATGGGCGAACAACAGCTGGCCGAGTTCCGTTTTGACACCTCGCTGATTGCGCTGGATGTGGCGACCGATAATCTGTTGACGCTTCAGGCGCTGAACGCTGGTCGTCTTCAGCAGGTTGGTGCAGCAGACGCCAGTTTCGTCAGCACCACCGTCAGCAATAAGCCGCTGAATCTGGGACAAGGCGTGTGGTTCAGTGATAGCGCCATCGGTAACCTGAGCAGCGCGGCTGCGGTAGCGCGTCCGGCCGCACCTTTCAGCGTTGATGGTGAAAATGTTGCCTTGCTGGTGACGGTTGCGGCGGCTGACGATCAGGCTTTTGCACCGATCGATTATCTGAGCAACCTGCTGATTGCGCAAAAAGCAGAACGCTTGCTGACGGCCGATGCACCGACGCTGCTGGCACTCTTGACCAGCGACGTACCGGAAGAGAGCGAAGTGCTGACGGCTGAATTTGCCATCCGCAACGAACATGGCCTGCATGCCCGTCCTGGCACCATGCTGGTGAACGTGATCAAACAGTTCACTAGCGAGATTACGGTGACCAATCTGGACGGTACTGGCAAGCCAGCAAATGGCCGCAGCCTGATGAAAGTCGTCGCGCTGGGCGTGAAAAAAGGTCACAAACTGCGTTTCACCGCCAGCGGTAGCGATGCGGAACAAGCACTGGCCGCTATTGGCGATGCGATTACGTCCGGTTTGGGCGAGGGGGCAGCATGAGCAGGAGAGTAGCCACAATCACCCTGAATCCAGCTTACGATCTGGTTGGTTATTGCCCGGAAGTTGAGAAAGGCGAAGTCAATCTGGTTCAGACAGCGGGTCTGCACGCCGCCGGTAAAGGTATCAACGTTGCCAAAGTGCTGAAAGATCTCGGGATTGATGTCACGGTAGGTGGCTTTCTGGGTAAAGACAACCAGGATGGTTTTCAGCAATTGTTCAGCGAGCTGGGCATTGCGAACCGTTTCCAGGTTGTGCCAGGACGTACGCGTATTAATGTCAAATTAACCGAAAAAGATGGCGACGTAACCGACTTCAACTTTTCCGGTTTTGAAGTAACACAGCAAGACTGGCAGCGTTTCGTCAATGATTCGCTGAGCTGGCTGGGGCAATTCGACATGGTCGCCGTTAGCGGCAGTTTGCCTGCTGGCGTCGATCCTGATGCGTTTACTGACTGGATGTCTCGTCTGCGCACGCAGTGTCCTTGCATTATTTTCGACAGCAGCCGTGAAGCGCTGGTGGCGGGACTGAAGGCTTCTCCCTGGTTGGTGAAACCAAACCGCCGGGAGTTGGAAATATGGGCTGGGCGTAAATTACCTGCGCTGGCTGATGTGGTGGATGCTGCTCACGCACTGCGTGAACAGGGTATCGCGCATGTTGTGATCTCACTGGGCGCGGAAGGCGCGCTGTGGGTGAATGCATCTGGCGCGTGGCTGGCAAAACCACCTGCCTGTGATGTGGTGAGTACGGTAGGGGCGGGCGACTCCATGGTTGGGGGGTTGATTTATGGCTTATTAATGCGTGAGTCCAGTGAGCACACTCTGCGTTTGGCTACGGCGGTTTCGGCTCTGGCCGTCAGCCAAAGTAATGTAGGTATTACCGATCGTCCTCAGTTGGCCGCGATGATGACGCGTGTCGACCTGAAACCCTTTAACTGATACAGCAGGAGACAAACAATGAAAACGCTGCTGATTTTGGATAAATCACTGGGCCTGGCGAGAAGCCAACTGGTGAAGAACCTACTCGGCGCTGCCGCTGCGAAAGCAGGGGTGACGTTTACAGAACAAGCTAACGACGCTGAACTGGCGATCGTTCTGGGTGCATCCGCTGCGTCGGATAGTGCACTGAATGGCAAGCAGGTTTATGTCGGTGATATCGAGCTGGCTGTTTCACTGCCGGACGCTTTTTTAGCGAAAGCGCAGGCTGAAGCAACGACGTATCAAGCTGTCGCGTCAGCTTCCGTTCAGCAACCCGCAACTGCCAAGCGTATTGTCGCGATAACGGCGTGCCCGACTGGCGTCGCACACACGTTTATGGCCGCGGAAGCAATTGAAAGCGAAGCAAAAAAACGCGGTTGGTGGGTTAAAGTGGAAACGCGCGGTTCCGTTGGTGCTGGTAACGCGATTACGCCAGAGGAAGTGGAGCAGGCCGATCTGGTGATCGTTGCTGCCGATATTGAAGTCGATCTGGCGAAGTTTGCTGGTAAGAAGATGTATCGTACCTCGACCGGGCTGGCATTGAAAAAGACGGCGCAGGAGTTAGACAAGGCGCAGGCTGAAGCTAAAGTGTATCAGCCATCTGGGCAAACCAGCGCTGCAAGCGCGAGCGAGTCTGGCCAGAAAGGTGGAGCAGGTCCATATCGTCACCTGTTGACTGGCGTGTCTTACATGCTGCCGATGGTGGTGGCGGGCGGCCTGTGTATCGCGCTGTCGTTTGTTTTTGGTATTGAGGCCTTCAAACAGGAAGGTACGCTAGCTGCCGCACTGATGAAGATCGGTGGCGGTTCTGCCTTTGCGCTGATGGTGCCGGTGCTAGCGGGCTATATCGCTTTCTCCATTGCGGATCGTCCAGGTTTAACGCCGGGTCTGGTTGGCGGGATGTTGGCAGTAAGTACGGGAGCGGGTTTCCTCGGCGGGATTATTGCCGGTTTCCTAGCGGGTTATATTGCCAGAGCGATCAACAATAAGCTGATTCTGCCGCAAAGTTTGACTGCGCTGAAACCGATCCTGATCATTCCGCTGTTCGCTACGTTGATCACTGGTCTGATCATGATTTACGTCGTCGGTACGCCGGTTGCGAAAATCCTCACCGGCCTGACAGGTTGGCTGCAATCCATGGGCACGGCGAATGCGGTGATTCTGGGGGCAATTCTGGGTGCGATGATGTGTACGGATATGGGCGGCCCGGTTAACAAAGTGGCCTACGTTTTCGGCACGACGTTGCTCAGTAGCCAGATTTATGCGCCGATGGCCGCTGTAATGGCTGCGGGTATGGTGCCACCGTTGGCTATGGGTCTGGCAACTGTACTGGCAAGCAAGAAATTTAACCCGACAGAGCGTGAAGGTGGTAAAGCGGCGTTTGTACTCGGCCTGTGCTTTATCTCCGAAGGTGCGATTCCTTACGCAGCGCGTGATCCAATGCGCGTTCTGCCTTGCTGCATCGTCGGTGGTGCACTGACAGGTGCGCTGTCAATGGCGGTGGGGGCTAAGCTGATGGCACCACACGGTGGTCTGTTCGTACTGTTAATTCCAGGTGCGATTACCCCAGTTATCGGTTATCTGTTAGCGATCATTGCGGGAACGGTGGTAGCTGGCGTGCTGTACGCATTGCTGAAACGCTCTGATGAACAACTGGCGAAAGTCGCGTAAGCCTGATTATCGTCATGAATTTTACTATGCAGGATAGTGGCGGAGAACGTTAACCGCCACGCTTGCAAAGTGAATAAAAGTATTGCCATGACACAAGGATGTGGATGAGATCGCGCCAGTTGGTATTCACCAGCTGGCGCTTTTTTATTGGAGTAAAGAGGATAGTTAGCTCTTGGCTTCGGACTTGAGCCAGGCGATTTCGTCGGCCCAGATATCGGGATTGACCGTTTCCAGAATCATCGGGATACCGTCAAAACGCGTGTCTTTCATGATGTAACTGAAAACGGTTTTGCCGATATTGCCTTCTCCCAGACTGTGGTGTCGGTCAACGCGACTGGCGAACGTGCTTTTCGCATCATTTAAATGCATTCCGCGTAGGTAGCGGAACCCAACAATACGGTCAAATTCAGCAAAGGTTGCTTCGCAATCCGCTTCTGTTCGCAGGTCGTAACCGCCAGCGAAAGCGTGGCAGGTATCGATACAGACGCCGACACGGCTTTTATCTTCCACGCCGTCGATGATGGCCGCCAGATGTTCAAAGCGAAAACCCAGGTTACTACCTTGCCCGGCTGTATTTTCAATCACGGCGGTGACGCCGTCTGTCTCCGCCAGCGCGATGTTGATGGACTCGGCAATACGTCTCAGACAGTCTGCTTCCTCAATCTGTTTCAGATGGCTACCGGGGTGAAAGTTCAGCAGGCTCAGCCCAAGCTGTTGGCAACGAGACATTTCATCAATAAACGCGATGCGTGATTTCTCTAATGCTTCTTCGTCCGGGTGACCCAGATTAATCAGATAGCTGTCGTGAGGCAGAATTTGTGCCGACGTATAGCCGTACTGTTCACACGCGGCTTTAAAACGGTCAATGACCTCTGTGCTGAGCGGCGCGGCCTGCCATTGGCGCTGATTCTTGGTAAATAAAGCGAAAGCCGTCGCCTTTATCTCATGTGCGCGAATCACGGCCTGATCGACACCGCCTGCTGCGCTAACGTGCGCCCCGATGAATTTCATGTTGGTCTCCTCTGATAACCGAGACATTATGGCATCGTCGCGTAGGTTGATCAGATGTTAACAGGTAAATAATTCATCGTTAGCCGAATAAATGCTCAAAGAACAGATTGATGCCTGCACCACCGATTATCAGCCAGATAAACAGAATAAGTGCCAGCAGCAGCGGTTTTGCCCCTGCCTGACAAATAGCGTTGAATCGGGTCGTCAGACCCAGTGCGACCATCGCCATCATCAGTAGTACATTATCAAGTTGAACTAACTGAGTGACGAGTGTCGGAGAAAAGAGCGGGAAGGAATTGAAGGCGGCGACGGCGATAAACCCTAACGCGAACCACGGGAACATGAGTGGAACTGCGTTTTCCGCATCACTTTTTTGCGTAGTTTTTCTCAGAAAAAATCCGAGTATAAGAAGGAACGGTGCCAGCATCATCACGCGCAGCATTTTGCTGATGACGGCGATGTTCTCCGTCGCACCATCGACGGCATGCCCGGCGGCAACGACCTGAGCGACTTCATGGATTGTTGAGCCAAAATACAGGCCGACAATTTGCGGTGTAACCTCAATCCAGTGATGTTCGAGATTGAGCTGGTAGATCCACGGATACAAAAACATCGCCGTCGTACCGAAAATCACCACGGTCGAAACCGCGACGGCAATCGCATTGCTAGGTGCTTTGACAACGGGGGCTGTTGCCATTATCGCCGCGGCACCGCAGATGCTGCTGCCAGCACCGATGAGAATCACGGTTTCATTGTCGAGTTTCAGCCAGCGTTTTCCAAGCCAACAGGCGAGCAAAAACGTCAGCGTGACGACGGTAAGATCGACGGCGACACCGGTAAAACCGACGGCAGCAACTTGCTGAAAGCTGAGCCGAAAACCATAAAGTATGATGCCCCAGCGGAGTAAATGCTGTTTGGCCCACTGTACGCCAGGATCGCACAGCGGATGAATTCTCGGATAAACGCTATTTCCCAGTATGATTCCAATCAGGATCGCTAATGTCAGTGAACCGGGTCCCCAGTGGGCGATTTTCGGAATATTTGCCAGCCAGAGAAGTGAAAAAGTTATTAAACTTACTAGCAGCAGGCCGGGTAATCGCGCTTTTGCTCCATCGGGTGGAGTCATCGCTTGTAATGTCGCAGGAAGAGCCATGGATTGGGTGCCTATTCTGACCGTGCCGAATTGAGAAGCCAGCTTATAATCCACGAGATTAAAAGAGAAATTGATTATATATTTATAACCTATAGGTATTTCAGATAAAGAGCGCACTATGCATATCACGTTACGTCAACTGGAAGTCTTTGCCGAAGTACTGAAAAGTGGTTCAACGACACAGGCCTCCGTTGTGCTTTCACTTTCTCAATCGGCAGTCAGCGCCGCTCTGGCGGATTTAGAAGGGCAGTTGGGTGTTCAACTTTTCGACCGCGTGGGTAAACGTTTGGTTGTGAATGAGCATGGCCGTCTGCTGTACCCCAAGGCGCTGGCATTGCTTGAGCAATCGATAGAAATTGAGCAGCTCTTCCGGCGTGATAATGGCGCACTGCGTATTTATGCCAGCAGTACCATCGGCAACTATCTATTGCCCGCGATGATTGCACGCTATCGCCATGATTACCCTGAAATTCCGTTGGAATTGCATGTTGGCAATACCAAAGATGTGATCACCCGAGTGTCCGAATTCAGTGTCGATTTAGGCTTGATCGAGGGGCCTTGCCATCACCCAGATCTGATTACGCAGCCCTGGCTGGAGGATGAGCTAGTGGTATTTTGTTCTCCTGAACATCCGCTCAGTCGGGGGACGGTATCATTAGCAGCGCTGGCGGATGCGCACTGGATCCTGCGTGAACGCGGTTCAGGTACGCGAGAGGTGCTAGATCATCTGCTGTTGACGCACCTGTCACATTTCCATCTGGTGATGGAGTTGGGTAATTCAGAGGCGATTAAACATGCGGTTCGTCACGGGATTGGTATCAGCTGCCTATCGCGGCATGTCATTGCTGAACAGTTGGCGTCAGGATCGCTGGTGGAACTGAAGGTGCCGTTACCTAAACTTACGCGGACGCTGTATCTGGTACATCATCGACAGAAACATCTTTCAAATGTATTGCAGCGTTTCCTGAGTTATTGCTGTGAAACGCCATAGCGAAAATATTTTCTGCTGCTAATAATCGGGCGCGAGTTATTAAGCTCTCTTATAACTCGACGATCTTAACTATCCTGCACAACGCTATTTGCTACAATCCCGCCTCGATTTTTAGCACGAGCATGCAGGATAACAATGGCTCAGCACGATATTCAACAAACTACCCAGGGCGCACCGACCCTGCGCCGTGAACTAAAAGCGCGGCATTTAACGATGATCGCGATTGGCGGATCGATTGGAACCGGGTTATTTGTCGCCTCTGGTGCGACGGTTTCACAAGCAGGCCCCGGTGGCGCACTCCTGTCTTATGCCCTGATTGGACTGATGGTTTACTTCCTGATGACCAGCCTGGGCGAACTGGCGGCGTTCATGCCGGTGTCCGGTTCATTTTCTACCTACGGTTCTCGCTATGTTGAAGAAGGTTTCGGCTTTGCACTGGGCTGGAACTATTGGTACAACTGGGCGGTGACGATTGCGGTCGATTTGGTCGCCGCGCAACTGGTGATGGGATATTGGTTCCCTGAAGTCTCTGGCTGGATCTGGAGCGCTTTGTTCCTGGCGCTGATGTTCCTGCTTAACTATATTTCCGTGAAAGGGTTTGGCGAAGCCGAGTATTGGTTCTCACTGATTAAAGTGACGACAGTCATTATTTTCATTGCCGTTGGCGTGATGATGATTACGGGGATCATGAGCGGTGCGGAAAATGCGGGATTCCACAACTGGCAAATCGGTGATGCGCCCTTTGCGGGCGGCTTTTCCGCGATGATAGGGGTCGCAATGATCGTCGGTTTCTCTTTTCAGGGGACTGAACTGATCGGCGTGGCGGCGGGGGAGTCTCAGGATCCGGGTAAAAATATACCCCGTGCGATTCGTCAGGTTTTCTGGCGTATCCTGTTGTTTTACATCTTCGCGATTCTGATTATCAGCTTAATCATTCCGTATACCGACCCGAACCTGCTGCGTAATGATGTTAAAGACATTACGGTAAGCCCGTTCACGCTGGTGTTTGAGAATGCGGGTCTGCTGTCTGCTGCTGCCGTCATGAACGCGGTCATCCTGACGGCGGTGTTGTCGGCAGGTAACTCCGGCATGTATGCCTCTACGCGGATGCTGTTTACGTTGGCATCGGAAGGCAAAGCGCCCCGTATTTTCGCTAAGCTGTCAAAAGGTGGCGTACCGCGTAATGCGCTGTATGCCACAACCGTGGTGGCGGCGCTGTGTTTCCTATCTTCTTTATATGGCAACCAAACGGTTTACCTGTGGCTGCTGAATACCTCTGGTATGACCGGCTTTATTGCCTGGCTGGGGATTGCGATCAGTCATTACCGCTTCCGTCGCGGCTATGTCATGCAAGGTCATGACCTGAGCCGCTTGCCTTATTTATCGAGTTTCTTCCCGCTTGGTCCGATCTTTGCGTTTGTTCTCTGCCTGATTATCACGCTGGGGCAGAATTATCAGGCATTTCTGGAAGATAAAATCGACTGGTATGGCGTCACGGCTACATACATCGGTATTCCTTTGTTCCTGCTGATTTGGTTCGGCTATAAGCTGTCTCGTGGAACGTGCTTCATCAAGTATCAGGATATGACGTTCCCGGACCATAAAGATTAATCACGAGAACTCTGTTACCGAAATCTGCTTTTAGCTTGTCATCTCTTTTACGCCGCCGATAAAATTTTTATCAGCGGCGTTTTTATTCGTCAATATTCCATTTTTATATCAAATATTTTGAATTTGATTGTTTCAGCGTAATCTCTCCAGAACGCTTTTTATCCTGCTTTTTCTGCGTGTTGGAACGAGGAAAACTGGCATTTATAAACCGCAGTTAAACGAAATTAAAAATGTTAATAATTATCATTTACGTTTATATGCATTCCCTTACACTATTTCTCGCAAAAAAAATTCAATAAAATAACGAGGAATCATGAACGGAAATTCTCTGATTAATCTCAAAAATGCAGTGGCTCTGGCATTAGCGGCAACAGCAGCAAACGCGGCGATAGCGGCAGGTAGTGATGATGTTCTGGTAGTCACCGCGAGTGGTTATGAGAAAAAGTTGACGAATGCGCCAGCTTCCATCTCTGTCGTTAGCGAAGAGGAACTCTCTCAAAAAAGTTATCACGATTTGGGAGAAGCGCTAAGCGGTGTGGAAGGCGTTGATGTCCGCAGCGGAACGGGCAAAACCGGTGGACTGGATATCAGCATCCGCGGTATGCCTAGTAGTTACACCCTAATTCTGATCGATGGTGTACGTCAGAATGCCAGCGGAGATACAACACCGAATGGTTTTGACACCATGAATACGGCGGTGATGCCGCCGTTGTCAGCCATTGAGCGTATTGAAGTGATTCGCGGGCCAATGTCGACACTCTATGGCTCCGATGCGATTGGCGGTGTGGTCAACATTATCACCAAGAAAGACAGCAAGCAGTGGCGTGGCAGCGTTAATCTGTCACATACGGTGCAAGAACATCGTAAATGGGGCGATAGTTCCACGCTGGGTTTCTATACCTCCGGCCCGTTGGTGAATGACCAATTTAGTTTGGCATTGCGCGGTAATGTGGAACATCGTCAGGGATCAAGCATCACCTCACTGAGCGGGACGGGTGACACGCGTGTTCCGTTCCCGACCAAGACTGATAACTACACTGTTGGTGGGAAGCTGAACTTTAAAACCAGCGACGCCAATACGCTGTGGGTTGATGGCGATATATCACGTCAGACTTACGATAACCGCAGTAGCCAACTGGGCCCGATTGGTGTTGGTGGCGGTGGATACCTCGATGAATTGCGCTTTGAGCGTAATAAACTGGCCATTGGCCATGATACCGACCTCTCGTTTGGTCGTTGGAGCTCAAATCTGTCATATGCAGTGACCGAGAACAAGGGACGACTGCTAACACCACGCGTATTGAATACCGCCAATGCAAGCCTTTCTGGTCGCGATCGTGAACTGAAAAATACCAACACTATATTTGATTCCATGCTGGTGTCCCCAGTCGGAGAGGATCATCTGCTAACGGTCGGCGGACAATTCTGGGATGCACGCCTCAAAGATGGCATCGTGCTGGCAAACAGTGGTGAAACGTTCGAACAAAAAAGCTGGTCGCTGTATGCAGAAGATGACTGGCAGTTACTCGATCCGCTGTCTCTGACGTTAGGTGCTCGCTATGAGAAACACGATAGCTTCGGTGGTCACTTGAGTCCGCGCGCCTATCTGGTATGGAATGTCGCAGACGACTGGACGGTAAAAGGTGGTGTCAGCACGGGTTACAAAACCCCCTCTCTGGCACAGTTACATAATGGCGTCAGCGGCGTTGCGGGGAATGGCTGGTCGACGGTTCTAGGTAATCCTAACCTGAAGCCGGAAGAAAGTACCAACTTTGAGACGGGGCTGTACTATGAGAATGCCGCCAACGTAAAAGCCAACATCACCGGTTTTGTGAACAATTACAAAAACAAAATTGATAGCTATACGATTAGCAGCAATAGAATAACGTTGCCAAATGGTAGAGTGGTTACGGAAAGCGTTGGTTCTAGCCGCAACATTGGTAAAGCCAGAACTCAGGGTGTTGAATTCGCAACGTCTTTCCCTGTGGTTGTTCCAGAATTAACGCTGGGACTGAATTATACCTATACACGCAGTGAACAAATCGGTGGGGATAATCCCGGCGCTGCACTCACTAACACCGCTAAGCATATGGCGAATGCTCGCCTGAACTGGCAAATTGACGAGCAGTGGGCTACCTGGTTGGCCGCCGAATATCATGGCAAAACCCCGCGTTTTCTCAGCAATTATGCCAATCTGAGTGATGATGAGAAGCTGGTGTATAATGCGCGCGGTGCCAACTTGAAAGCGTGGACGGTGATGAATTTGGGCGCCTCTTACAAAGTGACGAAAGATGTTACTCTGAATGGTACGGTAAACAATTTACTGGATAAGGACTTCTCCCAAGTACAATCGTATAACGGATACTACGCTGGTGATTACTTTGACTCCAGCCGTTCTACGACAGGTTATGTCACTCCGGGCCGTAACTATTGGATGTCAGTCAACGTTAACTTCTGATTGTCGTCTTTCCCCGAAGCGGATGTTCATCCGTTTCGGGGTGTTAACATGTTGCTCTACAGACTCTTTCATCCATATTTCTGCTTCACTCCGCTTTGCTAATTCCGCCTTTTTCTTCACCACACATTGATCTTTTCTATTTTCATCATGCTTTGTTGCCCTATTTTTGTGATATTTCTGAATATCGACGATAAGAATGTCGATGAATGAAATTCATTATATTAGGTATTGTTAATTGCTTTAATGCTGACTACGCTTCACGTTACGGAGTGATGGATTTTCAATGAGGCAGGAAGTGCAGCGTTATTAATACGTTCGTTGTCTTGTGTCATACAGAGAATTCGATTCATTATTTTTTATGAGCATACCTGTCGTGATTGTCGACTGCGGAACTCTTGATATCTGCAATCGGACATCAGTGTATGAATAGCAACCAGGGCGCGATGATGTTAAAAATTACCTTTTTGGATAAAGGCTCACTGCCTGAAACCATTTTCCTGAAAAAGACGAGTTTTAGGCGTCCACAATGCCGCCATGAATGGATTGAATATAACCATACCTCACCCGATCAAGTTATCGCCCGAGCCAAAGACACCCACGTTATCATCACAAATAAAACCCTATTAACACGAGATACTTTGGCCGCGTTGCCTACGCTGAAGCTGATTGCCGTAACGGCAACAGGGACTGACAATATCGATCTTACCGCAGCAAAAGAACTGGGGATCACGGTCAAAAATGTACCGGGATACTCGACACAAGCTGTATCCGAGCACGTTATTGCCATGATGTTCGCGTTGAAGCACAGCCTTATGGCATGGTATCGCGATCAGCTGGGCGATCGCTGGGTCAGTCAGTCACAATTTTCTTACTTCGATCACCCGGTCAAGGACATTGCGGGGTCTACGCTGGGTATCATCGGCGCAGGGACGATTGGGCGGGAAGTTGCGCGTTTGGCCCAGGCGCTGGGAATGAAGGTGATTTTTGCCGAACACCGAGGAGTATCACAGTGTCGTACCGGGTACCTGCCGTTTGAGGAAGTTCTGCGACTGGCGGATGTCATTTCACTCAACTGCCCACTAAATACGAATACGCGGCATCTGATTAATTCGGAGACGCTCGCATTGTGTAAGCCAACCGCGTTTATTATTAACACCGCCAGAGGCGGGCTGATTGATGAGAACGCGCTGGCATCGGCATTGCACCTGCGTGGAATTGCTGGTGCAGCGCTAGACTGCCTGACGCAGGAGCCACCGGAAAAAGATAATCCATTAATGATCGCGGCGAAAACCCTGCCTAATCTTCTGATTACTCCGCATATCTCCTGGACATCCGCCTCATCGCTGCAATTGTTGATGGAAAAGACGATTGAGAATATTGATGAGTATGCCCAGCAGAATGGACACAAATAAGGTGTAATTTGATTTCGCCGGGTATGAGGGAATATTACCCGGCAACGAAAATATGATATTCATCAATTTTAATTCATTATCAAAATTGAACGTTTGACTAGATTGAATCTTTCGTAATCTATTGTCTGCTTAACTTTTTATATCCAGTGAAGATGAACAGAGTGATACCTCAGTATTAAAGCAGTCATGTATTCTTTGTGATTATTCCTACATTTGTTTTTTATTGGAAATATTTACCTGTAAATAATAACAAATGTAAATAGTATCGCGTGGTGGTTAATTTCGTCTGCGATTAAAGCCTATTTAAAGCGTAATGGGAGAAAGGATTGATGGGGCGTTGAGAATCCGCCCCATTCATCTGACTGGGGCGGAAGCGAAGAGGTATTAGCGTTTCTGGATATACGTCATCGCCAGTGCGAGCGCCAGAACCAGACCTTTGATGATATCCATGGCGTAATAAGGCACTGAAAGCATAACCAGGCCATTTTGCAAGACGCCCAGAATAACCGCACCGAGCAATGTACCCAACGCATTCGGCTTGCCGGATCCCGCCAGAGAGAAACCGATGTAGGCTGCGGCAACGGCATCCATAAGGTAGCCGCCGCCAGCATTGACCTGTGAAGAACCGATGCGTGATGCGAGTAAGATCCCGCCTAGCGCGGCGAGTAATGAAGAGAACACATATGCCTGTACCCGATAACGCGCTGTGCGAATGCCAGCCAGACGAGCGGCTTCCGGGTTGCCGCCAATGGCATACATCCGGCGACCGTGCTTGGTAAGGGACAGATACAACTGCACCAATACCGTCACCGCCAGCATGATAACAACAATGACGGGCACCTGACCCAGCGTGGCAAAGAACTCAGGAATGACGCCTTCCGCCATTTCACCGCTGGGCAACACCATATTCTGCGTGATAGAACCGCCATAGCTGTAGGTCATCGCGACACCCTGAATAACAAACAGGCTGGCAAGCGTTGCCAGCATATCGGGAATCTTCAGCACGACGATGAGAAAAGCGTTGAATAGCCCGACCAGCGTACACAGCAGGAGTGTCAGGACAATCGCGCCAGTGGTACCGAATCCGTGCCAGACAAAAAGGGAGATAACCAGTGCATTGGCCAGCGACGCGGTTGATCCTACGGAAAGGTCAAATCCGCCTACCGACAGTGAAATAGAGACACCAATCGCAATCACCGTGACAATGGCGATAGAGCGCAAAATATTGATGATGTTATACGGATCAAGAAAGTTATCCGACGCCAGCCCGAAGAGGGTAATCAACGCGACAACGGTAATTAGCATGCCCCACTTATAGAGAAACT
Source organism: Pectobacterium zantedeschiae (assembly GCF_004137795.1). Lineage (GTDB taxonomy): Bacteria > Pseudomonadota > Gammaproteobacteria > Enterobacterales > Enterobacteriaceae > Pectobacterium > Pectobacterium zantedeschiae. Next base: position 1,609,166 of record NZ_NWTM01000001.1, on the reverse strand, counting down.
CGAAAACGTGGTGACGGAAGGGGAGCGCCCCGTTAGATGAAAGTGGGTGACTCACGCGGGAGTTCCTCCGGTTGAATATAAAAGTAGGGTTTCTTCGTCAATCTCAGCGGCATTCAGCTCTGCGACAATGCGGCCATCCCACAGCACGCAGATGCGATCGCAGAGTCCGACAAGTTCGGAAAACTCGCCCGATGCATAAATAATGCCTTTGCCCTGTCGGGCTAGGCCGTCAATCAGTGTGAACAGGTCCTGTTTGGCCTTGATATCGACGCCTTTGGTGGGTTCATCAAAAATCAGCACGTGTGCTTCACTGCGTAGCCACTTGCCGATGGCGACTTTTTGTTGATTCCCACCCGACAGGCGCGCTAGCTTTTGCACCGGGCCGGTGGTGCGAACCGCAAGCCGCTCAACAATCTGTTTTGCCCAGCGCAATGCCTTGCCACGGCTGAATATCCCCCAGCGGGAAAAGCTATCGGTTGCGGTGATACTGAGATTCATGGTGACGGATTCATCAATAAAAATGCCTTCCTTGCGTCGCTCTTCAGGAACCAGCGCCAGACCTTGCTCGACGGAGTGGTGAGGCGAATGAGGTCGCCAGGGTTTGCCACGATATTCTCCCTGTGCGATCTGGCAGGGCTCCGCGCCGAATAGCGCTTTGCACAACTCGGTTTTACCCGCACCCGCCAGCCCGGCAATGCCCAAAATTTCCCCTTTGTGCAGCGTAAGCGAAATATTGTGGAGCAATGTCTCGTCGTGCAAACCCGTGACCTGAAGCAGCGTCTCTTCGGAAGGTTCGGTACGGCGTGGTGGAAAGATATCATCAAGCCGGTGCCCCAGCATTCTCTCTACAATCTCTTCTCCACTCAGCCCTTGCATTGCGCCGCTGCTGACAAACTCACCGTCACGCAGGACGGTCAACGTATCGCAGATTTCGCTCAGTTCATGAATACGGTGGGAAATAAACACGATACCGATGCCATCGGCCTGTAAGCGACGCACGACCTGAAAGAGGCGCGCGCTTTCAGCTTGATCCAGCGGAGCGGTGGGTTCGTCTAAAATCAGGAAGCGGCACTCGTGGGATAATGCGCGGGCGAGCAAAATTTGCTGTTTCTCCGCCAGCGAACAGGTATCAAGCCGTTGACGGACATTAAGGTGGACGCCAAGTTGATCGAGCAGCGCCTGTGCCTGACGATATATCTGCGACCAACTCAGCAGATGCCCGTCCTGCGCTAGCGTATCCAGCATAATGTTTTCTGCCACGGACAGTGTGGGAACCAGCGCGACGTCGACTTCCTGCTGTACCAGATGAATGCCGTACCGCTTGGCGTCACGCGGTGAATGAACATCGACCTGTTTGCCATTAATCAGAATGTCGCCCTGATAGTGATCGTAAGCGCCTGACAGGATCGTCATCAGCGTGGATTTACCTGCACCGTTTGCGCCAGTCAGGGCATGAATCGAACCACCTTCCAGTGTGAAATTCACCTGCTTGAGGGCGTGGAAACCAGAAAAGGAGATGGAAATGTTGTGCATTTCCAGTCGGCTTTGAGGGGGTGAGGTCATGGTCGGTAACGCTCTTGGCGGTCAGGGTCATGAAATAACGGAAAAGAAAGGTAGCATATATCCCAGAAAATTTAATACAGCTTCACGAGTTTGAGCGCCGTGGGCTATGAACGAAAAAGCATAAATTAAATAAAAAAGTTCTTAATCTGCCGAAGGCAAGTGAATAAGATGCAATTATCAACAAGGTAGAGACTCATCTACCAGACAAACATAAGATAATAGCCGCGCTCAAGATAAGGGGCGGTGAGGAATGTTCAAACATGCACACCACGACCGTTCGCGTACAGGTTGGCCCTGCCAACTATTTCTCTTTTCCCGGTGCTATCGATAAGTTACTAGAGTTTTACCCGCCAGAGGTGCTGAAAAACGCGCTGTGGATCTACGGTGAGCGTGCTATCGCTGCGGCTCGCTCCTATCTTCCGGCCGAATTCGAGGCACCTTCAGCTCGACGCGTTCAATTTGGTGCGCATTGTAGCGAGGGGGAAGTCGCAAAATTGGTGGCTCATGCGGGCGAGGAATGTCAGGTAGTCATTGGTGTCGGCGGCGGGGCGGTACTGGATACCGCGAAGGTCGCTTCACGTCATATCGGCGTACCGCTGGTGGCCATTCCGACTATTGCGGCAACCTGTGCGGCCTGGACGCCGCTGTCCGTCTGGTATAATGATGCCGGCCAGGCCCTGCGCTTTGAAATTTTTACCGATGCCAACCATCTGGTGCTGGTGGAGCCGCGTATTATGCTCGCAGCGCCGGTGGAATACCTGCTGGCAGGGGTCGGTGATACGCTGGCAAAGTGGTATGAAGCCGTCGTTCTCAGCCCCCAACCTGAAACGCTACCGCTTTCCGTTCGTCTGGGCTTACAGACTGCACTGGATATCCGCAATGTATTGTTGCAACAAAGTGCGGCTGCGTTAGAGGCCGTCAAACGTGGTGAGTTGACGCAGGATTTTCTGGACGTAGTGGATGCGATCATTGCCGGGGGCGGCATGGTTGGCGGTCTGGGAGAACGATACACTCGCGTAGCGGCTGCGCATGCGGTTCATAACGGCTTGACGGTGTTGCCGCAAACCGAACGCTTCCTGCACGGTACTAAAGTGGCTTATGGCATTCTGGTACAAAGTGCCTTATTGGGCGACAACGCAACATTGCACCAGTTGAAAGCGGCGTTCAACGTGTTTGGTTTACCCACATCGTTGGCTGAGTTGGATGTGGATATTCGCGATTGCACGGCGCTTCAGGCCGTGATTGCACGCACTTTGCAAGCGGGGGAATCTATTCATTATCTGCCGTTGGCGCTAAATGAAGAGGTCTTGCTGGCAGCATTTAACGCCGTTGAGGTGAGCGGGGAGTAAATCACTGGGAAGCGGCGGAGAATATCTCCGCCCTTAAACAACTACTGTGTTTTCTCGTAGGGGAATGAATTTTTGATATAGCTGGCGTAGTAACGGTACTTTGTTTTGCTTGCCATCAGCTCTTCATAAATCATGCGTGCTACGCCGCTATACAGATAGATGCTTCCATTCAGTAATTCGACTTCTAACTGACTTTTTTCTGCATCGTACCCGACCGAAAACAACTCTGTTGATGAAACTCGTTTTCTCTGCAAAATTAATCACTCCAAACGTATCAATGCCGCATCCTGACGGTATACCACCTTTCGAGCGCTCTAGCCATATCGTGTTATAGCTCGAAATATATCGGGGTAAACCGCAGCATATCTTCATTAGCTCATGAATAATCAGTAAACGCTCACAGAATTCCTGCTCTGTCGCCTATCAACCAGTTTGTTATTCCTCATCGATGAGATGATTCTCGATCGTATTGTTAATCCTGAGCAAGAGCCCGTTGAAAAGCCGGTTGGCTTTCTATCCGCTCAATGTATTGCTGGATATGCGGGTAGCGGTTGAAGTCCAGTCGGTTCTTCGCTAAAAACAGCGGTACTGCCATTTGTATATCGGCACCGCTGAGCGACTCTCCAGCAAACCAGTCTTGTTTACTCAAATATTGTTCGATGAACTGAAGCTGAGTGCTCAATCGCGGCACAATAAAGGCCTGCTCAATACTTTGCACAATTTTTCGTGCTATCGGGCGGATGAAAAACGGCATCGGTGCGGACTCTGTTTTCGCTAATACCAGACGCATCACCATAAGCGGCATGAGCGAACCTTCGGCAAAATGTAGCCAGAAGCGATAGTCCAGCAACGCTTGTCCGCTCTGTGGGCGAAGCCTGCCATGGCCGTAAGTCTCAATCAGGTATTCCACAATGGCCCCAGATTCGGCAATCGTCAGTTCACCATCGGTAATTACCGGCGATTTGCCTAACGGGTGGATCTGCTTGAGCGACGCTGGTGCGCTAAAGGTTTTTGGATCACGTGCGTAGCGAATAATTTCATAGTCAACGCCCAGTTCTTCCAACAGCCAGGTCACGCGAGTTGAGCGGGATTTTTCGAGGTGATGAACGTGTATCATCATGTTTCCTTTTTGTTTGTTTTGGTTCCGTCATTGAGCACGGGGCAGGTGTGTGACTGTTTTACTGAGATTTGCTGTAACAGGGAAGGGAAATAGCACTCGGGAAGCGAATTGTCCCCGAGTGCTGTTATCAGCTAGATGAGCATAGCACCATTATTTGAACAACTATCATGCGAACAACTATTCTTCAAACAGATACTGTGCGTGAAAGCGCAGGTGATCTTCGATGAAACTGGCGATGAAGAAATAGCTGTGATCATAGCCGGATTGTGTCCGCAGCGTCAGCGGCCACGCATACAGGCTTGCCAATTCTTCCAGCTTTGCTGGTTGCAACTGGTCGGGTAGGAACTGATCGCAATCGCCCTGATCGACCAATATTGGCAGCTTCTTCTGACTGTTTGCCAGCAAATGGCAACTGTCATACTGCAACCACTGCGTTTCATCGTCGCCGAGGTAAGCGGTAAGCGCCTTACGCCCCCATGGAACCTGGCTTGGGTTAACGATCGGCGCGAATGCTGATGCAGACAGAAATTGCTCTGGGTTGCGTAGCGCCAGCATCAGCGCGCCGTGGCCGCCCATCGAATGTCCACTGATAGACTGGCGGCTATTCACGTTAAAATGCTGCTGAATCAGCGCCGGTAATTCGGTACTGATGTAGTCATACATCCGGTAGTGTGTTGCCCAGGGAGCCTGCGTGGCATTCACATAGAATCCCGCACCCTGACCCAGATCGTACCCTGCGTCATCCGCAACATCATCGCCGCGCGGGCTGGTATCCGGCATTACCAGCACCAGACCCAGCTCGGAGGCAACGCGCTGTGCGCCTGCTTTCGTCGTAAAGTTTTCGTCGTTGCAGGTTAACCCAGACAGCCAGTAAAGCACGGGCGGCGGGGTGTCATCCTGTGTCGGTGGCAGATAAATGCTGAACGTCATGGCGGTGTTCAGCGTTTCTGACACATGGCGGTAGCGCTGTTGCCAACCGCCAAACATACGGTGTTCTTCCAGCAGTTCCAGTGATGAGTTCATCGCTGTAAAGCCTCCTTTCTATTCCTGACAGTGGCGCAATTAATCGAAATGAATCACGGTACGAATCGATTTGCCTTCGTGCATTAAATCGAATGCCGTATTGATGTCGTCCAGCCCCATGGTGTGGGTGATGAAGTCATTCAGCGGGAATTCACCTTTCAGGTAGCGATCGACAATACCTGGCAGTTCACTACGGCCTTTTACGCCGCCGAAAGCAGAACCACGCCATACACGGCCAGTGACCAGTTGGAATGGACGTGTTGCAATTTCTTCGCCTGCGCCCGCCACGCCGATGATGATGGATTCACCCCAGCCTTTATGACAGCACTCTAGCGCGGAGCGCATGACGTTAACGTTACCGATACACTCGAAGGAGAAGTCCACGCCGCCATCAGTCAGCTCAACAATCACGTCTTGAATTGGCTTATCGTAGTCTTTCGGATTGATCAGATCGGTGGCACCCAGTTTACGTGCCAGGTCGAATTTGCTGGTATTGAGATCGATACCAATGATGCGTCCGGCACCGGCCATGTGGGCACCGATAATCGCCGACAAACCAATGCCGCCAAGGCCGAAAATAGCAACCGTATCGCCTGCTTTAACTTTTGCCGTATTCAGCACGGCACCCATGCCAGTTGTAACGCCACAGCCCAACAGGCAGACTTCTTCCAACGGCGCTTCTTTATTCACTTTCGCCAGTGAAATTTCAGGCACGACGGTGTGTTCTGCGAAGGTGGATGTTCCCATATAGTGGAAGATTGGCTGGCCGTTTTTGGAGAAACGGGTGGTGCCATCTGGCATCAGACCCTTGCCCTGCGTGGAGCGAATAGCCTGACATAGGTTTGTTTTGCCGGAGCGACAGAACTTACATTCACCACATTCCGGGGTATAAAGCGGAATGACGTGATCGCCAACGGCGACGCTGGTTACGCCTTCCCCGATGGCTTCCACAATCCCGCCACCTTCATGGCCAAGAATCGCCGGGAACACGCCTTCAGGATCTTTGCCAGACAGCGTATAGGCATCGGTGTGGCATACGCCAGTAGCGACGATCCGCACTAACACTTCACCTTTCTGAGGTGGCATCAGATCGACTTCTTCAACCGACAGTGGCTGGTTTGGACCCCAGGCGATGGCGGCGCGGGTTTTAATCATTTGCATGGTGGATACTCCTAATGGCATACCGTTATTGGTTGTTAGTTGAATGATAGGGCGCAGTGTTCATCACTGGGTCGCCTCTATTGAAAATGGTCGTTCACTGAAAATAAATGCTCATTCCGGCTGAGTGGACTGCTCGATAATGAGTTTTTTAAGTGCTTCGACATTGGGGCCGAAAGCGTCGCGCCGCCAGACTAGCCAGGTTGAGGCGGCTGCGATGTCGGGGGGTAATTCATGTACCTGAACGCGTGCCCCAGCAGGTAACGATTCGAGGACGGTATACGGCAACATGGCTAGCCCAGCGCCGCTGGCCACACAGGCAAGCATGGCGTGATATGAGTGGATTTCCATGATGGTAGCAGGGACGACACCATCCTGACGGAACCAGTTCTCCAGGCGCTTTCTGTAGGAACAGCTGGGGCGAAAGGCAAACAGCGTATCGTGGCTGGCATCTCGAGCATGTGTAATCGGCGAGTGTGCAGGGTCGGATATCAGCACTAATCGCTCCGCAAAGCACGAGCAACCATTCAGTTCATCGTACACGACGGGGCCATCAACTAACGCCGCTGCCAGCGTTCCTGCCCGCACGCGCTCGATGATTTCTCCTGACGTGCCGGTATTTAGGGACAGCGAGACATTCGGGTAACGCAGATGATAAGCCGCTAATAGCGTGGGCAAGCGGGTTGCTGCGGTGCTTTCCATCGATCCTAACGCGAAGTTGCCCGCAGGCTCCCCCGTACGTGTCATGCTGATCGCTTCCTCGCTGAGCGCCAGAATGCGCTGTGCGTAGCATAAAAAATTGTGACCAATCGGCGACAGACGCAGACGCTGTTTCTCACGGATAAACAGATCGGTGCCCAATTCCTGCTCTAACTGGCGTAACCGCGTGGTCAGATTTGAGGGCACCCGATGAAGCTGCTCTGCGGCGCGCGCGACGGATCCCGTTTCGGCGACGAGGCAGAACATGCGGAGTTGGGTCAAATCCATATCTTTCTCTTTTTGTAATGAACTAACGTTTGATTATTCATTTTTTGTGAAGTGTAGCGGCAAGCTGTGCATTTCGCAACTGGCTTAGAGCACGTTGATGGTGAACACAACCTAAATCTGGCGGTATGAAACATGCATGAGTGATGAAAATTACGGGCGTAATTATCATCAGGATTAATATCTGGATTTAGAAAGGAAAGAAATCGATGAAATGATCGCGCTCTGAATTAATAGCACCGCAATTACCTATTACAGCAAATAGGACATATTCTCTAAGAAAAGAGAACGGGATAAAAAATAAGAATAATCACAGAAAAATAAATTCGTATCTTCCCTGACACAATAGCAGAAGAGGGGAAATAAATAGATAATTAAAATAAACAGTTAAATGTATAGGTAAATAGTTGTAACCAAGCAATAGCCAAAAACTATCGCATTTCTTCATTTTGATCGCATTTGTTGATGTAAGGGCGTAAAGTGCCCGGCTAAAGTGCCGATAATGTTAATGTGTATTAGAAATACCTTATCGTTATTGTAAGGAAGTGTATCTTTTTGTCATTAAAGGAAAATAACTCTAACTAATGAGAGCCTTAGCTCTTCATTAAATGACGTAACACCCGGCGTATTTCCAATTAAAAATGTGCAGCCATGTTGTAGAAAGCGCAGAGGAAAATCGCCAGATAATTTATAGGAGTCTTCTGTGAACTTTTTAAAAAATATCACCATCAGGGCAATGCTTTTAACAATATTGGGGCTGTTTTTGGTTGTATGGGGTGGAGCATCTTTCTTTACCTCTACGTCATTAAGCAGCATGACTAAACTATTGGAGTCCGGCGAAACTCAGCGTAAAAACGTAGAGATGCTGGTAAAAGGCAATGACCAGTATTTTCGTACGGTTACTCGCTTGTTGCGTTCGATGGATTTTCAGGAAACGAGCGAAACTGCGGAAGCAGAAAAAGTATTTACGTCAGCAACAACGGCGTTTAAAAATACATCAGATCAACTGGCTGCGTTTAAAGCCGCTGCACATGTCGGCGTCGATAAAGATACGGCAGACAATATGATCGCGGCGTGGACCCAACTGCTGGATAATGGGTTAACGCCGATGCTGAATGCCGCGCGTGATAACCGCCAGGAGGAGTTTCGTCAGCTTTTCCGTAAAACGTACCCACCGCTGAGCGTGGCGTTTGGCAGCAATATGGAAAAATATCAGACCGCGATTATTTCGTCGTCAGAGACGTCAATGAATGCGGTCTATAGTCTGGCTAGCTGGAGTAATCATATCCTGTTAGGTGCAGCGATTATTGGGTTGCTTATCCTGCTGTTGACAGATCGCTATCTGGTTCATTACCTGGTCAAGCCGTTGAATATGATCAAAGGCTATTTCCAGGTACTGGCTGCCGGGCAGCTTGGCCACCCGATTGACGAGTTTGGTCGCAACTGTGCCGGACAACTAATCCCTTACCTGAAAGAGATGCAGGGAAGTCTGGTCAATACGGTTTCTATCATCCGCGACAGTTCAGCGTCGATTCATCAGGGCTCAAGTGAGATCAAAAGCGGAAACAACGATCTGTCCGCACGTACCGAGCAGCAGGCAGCCGCACTGGAGCAGACGGCGGCTAGCATGGAAGAATTGAGTGCGACGGTGAAACAGAATGCCGATAACGTCCATCAAGCCACGAAGCTGGCGCAGGAAGCTTCTGTGGCAGCGAAAAAGGGTGGCGATGTCACGGCAGATGTGATGGCGACGATGGCGAGCATTACGACAAGCTCAAAGAAAATTGCCGACATCACTAGTGTGATCAACGGTATCGCTTTCCAGACCAATATTCTGGCGCTGAATGCCGCGGTAGAAGCAGCCAGAGCCGGTGAGCAAGGTCGCGGTTTTGCGGTCGTTGCGGGTGAAGTCCGTAATCTGGCGCAGCGCAGTGCTCAGGCGGCGAAAGAAATTGAAGGCCTGATTACGGAATCAGTTCAACGCGTCAACATGGGGTCAAATCAGGTCACACAAACTGGCGAAGCGATGGATTCCATCATTTCTGCCATTACCCGTGTGAACGATCTGATGGGAGAAATCGCATCGGCATCGGATGAACAGAGTCGCGGGATTACTCAGATTGGTCAGGCTGTTACCGAGATGGATGGCGTTACGCAACAGAACGCCGCACTGGTACAGGAGTCTGCTGCCGCCGCTGCATCTCTGGAAGATCAGGCCCGGCAGTTGACGGAAGCCGTATCGGTGTTCCACTTGTCGGCCACAGACGGGCATCGTCGTCCTCAGCAACGTCTGGCAGAGAAAGCGCCAGCTGCGCAGAAGCCGATGTTATTAGCGGCCGCTGGCGGTAAGAAAGGCAATGCCAACGACAACTGGGAAACCTTCTGATAATTTCATGACAAACGGCGTCAGGACAGTGGCGGCCGCAAAAGTCAGGTAATTTATCGTTAAAAGCACTGAGATTATGTTCTCAGTGCTTTTTTGTTTATCGCAGAATAGCCGTTTTACTGTGTACTCTTCTATCCTTGCTACGGCGCACAGGCATACCCACTGCGCTTGATAACTTGAATCTATTTCAACAATCATGACATACAATCGCTGGATAATCGTTACTCTCTCAACTAGAGTGTTGACGGCGCTTGGGTCTGACCGAGGCCGTGATAGTGCGATAGGCATAGTTACACCTGCAGGAGAATAATAATGTCATCACTAAGTAAAGAAGCCGTTATGGTGCACGAAGCGCTGCTGGCACGCGGTCTGGAAACGCCGCTGCGCGGGGCGCTGTTGGATCGGGATACGCGTAAGCAACGTATTGCCGAGCATATGACGGAAATTATGAATTTGCTGAGCCTCGATCTGGGCGATGACAGTCTGGCTGAAACACCGACGCGTATCGCCAAAATGTACGTTGATGAAATATTCTCCGGTTTGGACTACGCCAACTTCCCTAAAATCACCATCATTGAAAACAAAATGAAGGTGGATGAAATGGTCACCGTGCGGGATATCACATTGACCAGCACCTGCGAACACCATTTTGTGACGATCGATGGGAAAGCTACCGTGGCATATATCCCGAAGGATGGCGTCATCGGTTTGTCGAAGCTCAACCGAATCGTTCAGTTTTTCTCGCAGCGTCCTCAGGTGCAGGAGCGTTTAACGCAGCAGATTTTGGTCGCGCTACAAACGTTGCTTGGAACAAACAACGTCGCAGTCTCAATTGATGCGGTGCACTATTGCGTGAAGGCGCGCGGCATTCGTGATGCGACCAGTGCCACAACCACGACATCGCTAGGTGGTCTGTTTAAATCCAGCCAGAACACGCGTCAGGAATTCTTGCGTGCGGTACGTCATCATAATTAATCCTCTCGTATAGGCGATGATGAAGAAAAGACATTTTGTCATCGCCAAATCAGCAAGCACCTTCGCTTTTTCTCCGTCAGTGCATACAATCGCTACTTTGATGATTTGAAAATATAATTTGTATGCCTTCTCAAACTGTACCATCACCTCATTTGCCACCCTCGCGGATCGTTGCGCTAGATTTTGCACGCGGTATCGCTATTTTGGGCATTCTGCTGCTGAATATTACGGCGTTTGGTTTACCGCATGCGGCATACCTGAACCCCGCATGGCAGGGACAAACCACATTATCTGATGCCTTAACATGGGCTGCGATGGATCTGATTGCACAGGCGAAATTTTTGACACTGTTTTCTCTTCTTTTCGGTGCGGGACTACAGCTTCTGCTCTCGCGGGGGAAACGCTGGGTACATGCACGCCTGTTCTGGTTGATGATCATCGGGCTGATTCATGCCATTTTTCTGTGGGATGGTGACATTTTGCTCGACTATGCGCTGATTGGGCTGGTGTGCTATGGCATGATTCGCCATGCGGAGAGCAGCCGCTTGTTAATGCGCACCGGAGCGGTTCTGTATCTTGTGGGAATAGGCGTGCTATTTGTCCTGAGCCAGATTCTGAGTTTACAACCGGGAAGATTCTGGCTGCCAGGCATGGCAGATGTCACCTATGAGGCATATTGGCGGGCGTTAGGTGGACCGGTAGCGTGGGAAAATCGCATTGATCTGTTAACGGAAAGCCTGTTATCGCTGGGCGTGCAGTACGGCTGGTTACTGGCGGGATCGATGCTGCTAGGCGCAGGGTTGATGCGCAGCGGCTGGCTGAAAGGTGAATTCAGTACTGCACACTATCGTAAGGTTGCCCTTTGGCTGATTCCGCTGGGTGTGGCAATTAATAGCATCGGTGTGGTGGGGCAGTGGCTGGTGGGCTGGGAGTATCGCTGGAGCGGGCTATTATTGCAGATCCCGCGTGAGCTTAGCTCACCATTACAGGCGATAGGGTATCTTGCGCTGTGTTATGGTTTTTGGGCCACGCTGTGCCAATGGCGAATCACGTATTGGATTACGGATATTGGACGTATGGCGCTAACCAACTATTTATTACAAACGCTGATTTGTGTGGCGTTGTTCAACCAACTTGGCCTATTTATGGCCTTCACCCGTCTGCAACTGCTGGCGCTGGTTCCCGCTATCTGGGTCGTCAATCTGGTCTTTTCCCACTATTGGTTACGTTATTTCCGCCAGGGGCCACTTGAATGGTTGTGGCGTAAACTCACCAATGCGATAGGGAAAACGGCGTAGGAAGATGCACTACGGTGCCGCTTTCTCTTTCAGCGGCGTGGGTTCCTGCGCTGTTTTCGTTGGTTGGTAAGGTTTAGTCTGATTCACTGGTGAAGTCAGCACTTGTTCCGGCAGAACGGCAGGGTAGTCTGGCGCATCTTCTGGGATCTTATGCTCTGCGGGAATCGGCACCTGTGGTCCTAAAAAGCGCGGCTCGCGTTTGAGAATATACAGGTCGAACAGTGCGCCGAGACGAGCACCAAATTCACGAACTCGCACGGTCATCATGTTTTTGGGTGACGGCACGGCGTAGCACTGTGCCTGAATACCAAGGTGCAGCGCGATGAAGAGTGCACGCTCACAGTGGAAACGCTGGGTGATGATGGTGAAATCGTTGGTATCAAACACCTTGCGCGTTCTGACGATGGAATCCAGCGTACGGAAGCCAGCATAGTCCAGCACGATATCGGAAGGTGGAACGCCTGCAGCGATCAAATCGCGACGCATTGTCATTGGTTCATTGTAACTTTGCAGCGCGTTATCACCGCTTAATAGCAGGTAGCTGACTTTCCCGCTGTTGTAGGCGTTAATCGTTCCTTGCATACGGAACAGGTAATACTGATTGATCACGCCAGTGCGGTAGTATTTTGCTGTCCCCAATACGACGCCGACCTGACGTGGCGGCAAGGTCTGAAGCTCATCGTAAATAAATGGCGCGGTTTTCCAACTGATCCAGCGATCGAGGGCAAAAGCAGAGAGCAGCAGCACGCCAATGAGGGCTAACAAACCGAATGTCAGGCGTTTCCACATGCTTATGCCTCAGGTAAGGCGAGTAGACTAATCATGTCTCAAGGCTACTTTACCTGACAGGGTGACGCAAGAAGCAGGCGAGGAACAGACGGTTTATTGATTGAATTTTCAGCGTTCGGGGCGATAGGGTGTGGAAATAAAACGCCAGCCTTTCGGGCAGAAAAGCTGGCGTGATGAGCGTATTAAACGCGGCTACCCCACAGATCGTATTCGTCAGCATGTTCGATTTTTACTTTGACGATATCACCGACTTTTACGCCAGTTTCTCCGTTCAGGTAAACCGCACCGTCTATCTCTGGCGCATCGGCCATGCTGCGTCCAATCGCACCTTCTTCGTCGATTTCATCGATCAGCACCAGCACTTCACGGCCAATTTTATCCTGCAAACGCTGGGTGGAGATTGCCTGCTGAAGCTGCATGAAGCGGTGGAAACGTTCTTCTTTAACTTCTTCCGGCACCTGACCTGGCAATTCATTAGCCGCTGCGCCTTCGACCGGGCTGAATTTGAAACAGCCTACACGGTCAAGTTTGGCTTCTTTCAGGAAGTCGAGCAGCATCTGGAAGTCTTCTTCCGTTTCGCCGGGGAAGCCGACAATAAAGGTAGATCGCAGCGTTAAATCAGGGCAAATTTCGCGCCAGCGCTTAATGCGCTCCAGCGTTCTTTCTACCGCGCCCGGGCGCTTCATCAGCTTGAGGATCTTCGGGCTGGCGTGTTGGAGCGGAATGTCCAGATAAGGCAGAACTTTCCCTTCGGCCATTAATGGGATCACATCGTCTACGTGTGGGTAAGGGTAGACATAGTGCAAGCGCACCCACACACCCAGCGAGGCCAGTTGCTCACATAGGCTGACCATACTTGTCTTGACCGGTTGGCCATTCCAAAAACCGGTACGCTGCTTCACATCAGCACCGTATGCCGAGGTGTCTTGCGAAATCACCAGCAGCTCTTTTACTCCAGCATCGACCAGACGTTTCGCTTCATCCAGTACCGAACCGATCGGCCGGCTATCCAAATCGCCACGCATGGAAGGAATGATGCAGAACGTACAGCGGTGGTTACAGCCTTCTGAAATTTTCAGGTATGCATAATGACGTGGTGTGAGTTTCACACCTTGTTCGGGAACCAGACTGGTAAACGGATTGTGCGTCGGTTTAGGGACATATTGATGAACGTGTGACAGCACTTGCTCGTAGCTGTGCGGACCGGTAATTTCCAGAACCTTAGGATGCACTTCGCGTATTTGATTTTCTTTGGCGCCCAAACAGCCTGTCACGATGACTTTGCCGTTTTCATTCAGCGCTTCGCCGATAGCTTCCAGCGACTCTTGTACGGCGCTGTCAATAAAACCACAGGTATTGACGATAACCAGTTCAGCGTCGTCATAACGTGGCACGACCTGATAACCTTCAGTACGCAGTTCGGTCAGAATCCTCTCGGAGTCGACGAGGTTTTTCGGGCAACCAAGGGAAACAAAGCCGATACGTGGTTGTGGGGGGGCGATATTGCTCATAAGGATAAAAAATAGTCAAAGTTATGTTCGTTAGGGCAGCGATTGTACCGATGTCAACATCAAATGCCTATAAGAAGATGAGGGAGAAAGCGATAACAATGGGGTTTTTTGCCCACGGGACGTAGGGGCGAATACCGTGCGTTTAAGCACTGAGAGACTCAGTGAGACTACGGGGAGAGGTGTTCCTGCGAACCTGTCCCCATATTTATCTTAAAAATGGCCTTAAGTGACAGGCATGAAAGGGAGGACTCACTTTTTCCGTTTTCCGGCGAAATTGTAGCGAATCATTAAGGCCAGTAGCCAGAAGCGTGGAGGGTAGAAGCGATATCTGTTAGTGGCTGTGCCTTCCGGTTGTGTTTTACGCCAGATTTAGCTTATCCCGACAAACCCATCCGTTTGATGCCGCCACAAACGGGCATATACCCCCTCTCGTGCCAATAAATCGGTATGGTTTCCTACTTCGACAATTCTTCCCTGTTGCATTACCACCAGACGATCCATTTTGGCGATGGTTGATAGGCGGTGGGCGATAGCAATAACGGTTTTTCCTTTCATTAATATATCCAGATTATCCTGAATAGCGGCCTCTGCTTCCGAGTCCAGTGCTGATGTTGCCTCATCCATCACTAAAATAGGGGCATCTTTCAGCAATACGCGTGCGATGGCAATACGTTGACGCTGACCTCCCGATAATTTGATACCCCGTTCTCCTACATGTGCATCTAGTCCTGAACGACCTTGTGAATCGGCGATTTGCATGATGAATTCATCTGCTTGTGCATTCCTCAGTGCTTGCATCAACTCTTTATCAGTGGCGTTGTATTTACCGTACAGCAGGTTATCGCGTATCGAGCGGTGCAGCAGCGAGGTATCTTGTGTAATCATCCCGATTTGCTCCCGCAGACTTTCTTGTGTCACGTCGGCAATATTCTGGTTATCGATGAGGATACTTCCACTTTGCAGGTCATAAAGGCGAAGAAGCAATCCGACCAACGTTGACTTACCTGCTCCAGAGGGCCCGACGAGACCAATTTTTTCCCCAGGCCTGATGCAAAAATTGAATTCTTCAATGATGTGGTGTGAGGTGTTGTAACGAAAATTAACCTGCTCAAAGGTGATAGCGCCATTCTGTATATTCAATGACGGAGCATCTACTTTATCGGTAATGCCAATAGGTTGAGAAATTGTCTTCATGCCTTCTTGTACGATACCAAGGTTTTCGAAGATGCTATTCATCACCCACATGATCCACCCTGACATATTTGCGATACGAATTATTAAACTGGTCACTATCGCGATCGCGCCAGCGCTTAGCAAGGATTGCGTCCAGAGCCATAGCGCAAAACCGATACTACCGATGATCAACAGATTATTCAGCATGATGATTGCCAGATCCATACTGGTGAGTACACGGTTGGCCATCTGCATTTTATGCGTTTGTTCTTCCATTGCATCCCGAACATAGCGAGTTTCAAGCATGGTATGAGAAAATAACTTCAAAGTGAAAATGTTGGTATAGCCATCAACGATACGCCCAATGAGTTTTGAGTTGGCCTCTGTTGACTCAATAGTCCGTGCCTTGACCCGTGGCACGAAATAGCGGATACAGCCGATGTATAATGCTACCCAGATAATAAGTATTAACATTAAACGCCAGTCCATTTCTGACAGCAGAAACAGCGTACTTAATATATAAATCAGCACATGCCAAATAGCAGAGACCGCCTGAACAGCTGAGTCACGTAGTGCTCCTCCTGTTTGCATAATGCGTTGTGCGATCCGTCCGGCAAAATCACTTTGAAAGAAATTCAGGCTCTGCTTGAGTACAACATTATAATTCTGCCATCGAATCATGTTCGTCATACAAGGGTTAATCGATTGATTAGTGAGTAAGTTACGTAATCCCATAAAAAAGGGATGAATGACGAGCATAAGGGTCGCCATCCAGAGAAGTTCATTACCATGTTCACTAAAGAAGCGGTTATTGGGAGTGATGCGGATGAGATCGATAATACGGCCTAAATAACTGAGTATCACCACATCAATAAGCGCGGTAATTCCCCCTACGACTAATAGTACAACGAAGCTTGGCCAGACTTGATATAGATAGTGAAAATAAAAGGCTCGTAATCTATTTGGGGGGGTATCTGTTGGCGCATCGCGGAAAATAGCTATCAGTTGCTCAAATCGACGATAAAGCATACCTACCTCTTTTATATTCATCCCTGAAGGAAGTAGCCTGCTCTGATATATCACAGCAGGCTTGGCTGTATTTTTCGATAATCCGTGAAAGTTTACTTTTATGCTCAATCTGGTAGACCTTTCTTAGCATAGGATCTTAGATAGAGAGGAAAATATCTTTCCCGAAAATACGCACGGCATGGTCATAAAAGCGGGACCAGAGTGTTACTCCCTGACCTAAGTAAGCCAGGTGCCACGGTTTAGGTGTGTTGACGAAATGGACAATAGTGGCGTTTTCATGAATTGCACTCACCGGCCGACCTGGGGGCATATAGCAATTATATTTATTATCCAGTGGTAGATAGAGGCCACGGATCGCTTTGTTCAGTGCGCACTGATCCTGAAAAATGAGTAAGTTGTCTGTGTCTTCACTGTAGGCAATCGCAGCTTCTATTGCGGGTAATGTAGCTGGGTGATGGAAATCCAATAGCATCACACCAGAGTTAAAGTAGCGGCCATTAGTGATACCATGCAGCTTGATCGCTTTGTCTACCAGAGGGTCAATCTGATCATTGCACGCCGCCAGCGGGAACTCTTCCATATCCATATATAACAGCGGCAGTGGTGAAAATTGGACAACAACATCTGAATCAAGATATAGGGCGCGGGCTACACCACATTGGGATAGGTAACGGCTGGCATAAATCCGAGCGTATGCCATTGTGCTCTGTACATCTCCCATAGTGTTAAACCCGTACTTAGTACGGCATTGAGAAAGTTGCATTTGCAACGTTGAGACCACTCGTAGCGTCAGAGACGAAAATTCCTTGTTGAAATTGTCTGCAATACGTTCCCATAGGCTATGGGTTTCCGGTAACACGAAAATATAGAGATCTGGTAAATTTTCACTACGTTCGATGGTGAGCGCTAACGAAATGAGTGCGACAATCGCTGGTGCGGTATACTCTGCATCGGTACAGAAAAAAATGGCACTTTCGGAAACGGTATGCAGTGGTGAAGGATGAACACCAAGTGAAGATTGTTCCTGTTGCTCTGTATTTTCTGGTTTATGATCTTGGTCGTTCCCGTTATGAATTCGTTGTTGCGTTGAATCTAATGTTATTAGTGCGCTCCGTAAGCGGATCAGGTCGGGTGAAGTAAACCAACCGTGCAGTTGTTCTATGGCACGTATCAGCCTGATTGTTTCTCCTGTCTGAGTCGCAACCAGCAAAATATGTTTGGCGTTGTACTGATAAGAAAAATCAAGGTTGAGCCAGATTTCTAACAAGGGAACAACGTCGTCGTAGCGCGCTAAACTGATCAAGCAATAGATAGCACTTTGGATAAGACGAGGAGATAGCGTTTCATATGCGCCAAGATCGGTCAACCATGCCAACCCTGCTTCTGGATTACCGATATCGCACTCGTAGCGGATACGAAGCCCTAAAAGTTCTTCAGACACCCTATAATCTCGAATTGGAATATTTTCGAACTGTTGGCGCAGTTCGTCTAAACGCCGGTCTCTAAATAGGTACTTTAAATAAAGTATACGAGTATTGAGATGCTGGCCGGCAAACTCTGACAAATGTGAAAGGATGGCATTCGCTTCTTTTAGGCTCCCGGCATTAATCAGACGGGTTGCGCTGTGGACAAGGCCGTCATAATTACGAGAAGAGTAGGCTATAGACGCGTTGTTAAAAAGTCTGGCAGTTGCACTGTCAGCACCATATTGCAGGGAAATGTTCAGATAACTGGCGGCCAAAATTCCCGATGAAAGCGATGTTTGCTGCTGGAGTGCAAGCAGCACCTCACGAGTATCATGCTGGTTGAGAAGTGTTTTGAATATCGCTACATGAATATCTTCAGGTGATGCATTATTGGTAAGAGAAGATGGATTAGACGTTGATTGTCTCTCTGGTTGCAGTGCGAGGTTTGGCAGCACTAAGTTCCGATCCTGTTTGGACATATCTATGTTCCTTGTATTGTTGGCTTTCTAAAATCGATACTAAACGTGAGATCTATCGGTGGTGTTTAATATGTGTCCCTCGTAGTGCGATCTTCGCTTATGGCATAAAAGACCTCCTCGCTGACTGTCTCTATTGCATGGTGCTTGTAGCCAGCCCAAAGTGCGGCTCCTCTACCGCTGTAGGTAAGATCCCAAGGTTTAGGCGTACTGATAAAATGCACGATAGTTGCATTCTCATCTTGAGGATGGGCCGTATCGTCAGGAACAATGAACCAGTTAAACCTTTCATCCAAATCCAGATACAGTCCCTGCACGGCTTTGTTTAGAGCGCATTGATCGAGATAGAGCAGTTTATTATCGAGTTGCTCGCTATAAGCGATGGCCGAATTTACTGTTAATTGCGTTGCTGGGTGCTGGAAATCAAGCAGTAAAATACCGGAATTGAAGTAGCGCCCACTTGGAATACCGTGCAACTTAATGGCGCGGCTGATTCTTGGGTGTGTACGTTCAGTACGTGCTGCGAGTGGATATCCTTCCATGTCCATATGCAGCAAACTCGTTGGTGAACGGCGCACAACAATATCGGAATCCAAATACAATGCCCGTGTAATGCCTAACTCTTGCAAATAGCGACTTGCGTAAAGCCGGGCGTACGCGGTGATGCTCAGCATTTTGCCGTAGTTTTGAAACCCGTAATGCGCCCGGCTTTCATCGAGATTTATCTGTAATGTCGACACAATTTGCACTGTCAGCGTAAATTTTTGGGCAAAGCAGTGTGCTATGTGGAGCCAGATGTCATGCGTTTCAGGCAGAACAAACATGTAAATTTCGGGGAGATCCTTAGTCTGTGTAATCGACATTGCCAATGAGGTTAGCGCTACCAGCGCTGGAACGTTATATGCGGTATCAGCACATAAGAAAATAGCGTGTCTTTGCCTTGAGGCTGTCATGGATATCATGTCGTTGGCGTAGGGGAAGGCTAGCTCTCTGGTGCTTTGGTGCTCATCAACAGAAGTAACTTTCGCATGAGCAGAATGGCGTGCTTCAATTGTTTGGAGTAATGCGCTACGCAGGTGTAACAGATCGAGCGAAGTGAACCAGCCATGTAATACCTCGATAGCCCGCACGAGCCTCAAGGTGCCACTGCTTTTTGACGCCGTATTCAGCACCAGTTCCGCGTGATCCTTAAAAGAGAAATTGAGACTGAGCCATGTTTCAAGTAAAGGCAAGGCCTCCTCAAATCTGCCGAGGTCGTTCAGGCATTGTGCCGCAGACCACATGAGGTCGACAGGTAACGTGTTTAGAGGACCTAACTTCTCCAACCATGTTAGCCCTGTATCGGGCCGTCCCGTCATACACTCGTATCTAACACGTAGTGTAAGGAGCTCAGTGTTGAGCTGATAATCGCGTAAAGAAATACGGACAAATTGTCTGTGCAACTCGTCGAACTGTGCAGTCTTAAGCATGAATTTCAAACGGAGAATCTTGATATCTGAAGTGTGGCCAGTGAATTCACATAGATGTGAAATGACCGACTCTGCATCTGACATCAGCTCTGCGTCGATTAGGCGAGTTGCGACGCCGACCAGCGCCTGATAACAGCTATGCACGTATGCCATTTGCACGCTCTTTAGCAAGCGGGCGACACCTTGGTCGGCACCATAGCGGAGGCATAATTGCAGGTAGCTAGCTGTCAAAACACCCAGAGAAACATTGGCGTTCTTTGTTTGCAGTGCAGCAAACGTGCGACTGGCATCGTGCAAATTGAGCACTATTCTGCTTATCTCAATATTGAGGAATGTGTCGGTTATGGTAAGGCCAGCCGAAGGCTCGGTTATTCGACTAGCCGATAAATGACCTGAAACCAAGGGTGGTGCAACGGGCCCTCTGGTGTGGTGTGAGAAAAAAAAATCCTTGTCTTGTGCCGTCATCTCTGCACTCCCTATTGCGGATATCGTGAGTTGGTACTGTCACCCAATGAAATGACGGCCAACGGTATCCGCCCGTAGTTGTACTACCTGCACTAGTATCAGACGCGGTCTCGATGGGACTGCGCCTATTAGATCGATAAAAGATTTGAAGCGCCCTGGTGTTGATAGGCGTTAGTGTTTATTAAAAGCCGTCTTCCTTCGCGGAGGGACGGGGAGGGGTAAAACAAAAAAGCTCATCGCCGACTATGCGTAGCGCATGGCGTTGGTATTCATTCCATAGCTTGAGGCCTTGTCCAGCGTAGCCCGCTTGCCAGGGTTTTGGTGCTTCAATGAAATGCACAATAATGGTGTCATCAACCGTCATTTGTGTTGGGCTACTGGGTGGCATGAATCTGTTGTACCGCTCATCCAGCGCCAGATAAAGCCCCGAAATGGCTTTGTTTAGTGCGCATTGGTCAAGGAAAAGCAACGAGCTATCCCCTTGTTCGCTATAAGTAATTGCGGTATTAATGTTAGAAATTGTGGCCGGATGCGTGAGGTCAAACAGCAGCACTCCAGCATTGAAATAACGCTTATTGGCAATCCGATGTAGTCTTATTGCACGTTTTATCAGCGGACTATTTCGGTCAGTGCGTGCAGCCAATGGGAACCCCTGCATATCCTCATAGAGCAGGGATAAGGGCGAATGCAGGATCACAATATCAGAATCCAGATAGAGTGCACGGGCCACGCCGATATGATGTAAATAGCGGCTTGCGTAGAACCGTGCGTAGGCTGCTGTACTCAATTTCTCACCCGCGCTATAGAAACCAAAATGTGCTCGTTTTTCATCCAGCTCCATCTGTAATGTTGATACAATTCGTAGCGTTATGGCTTGAAACGTTGCTGAGAATCGATCGGCAATACGTTCCCAACGGGGATGTATTTCGGGTGGAACAAAGATATAGATATCTGGTGGATTCTTGGCGCAGTCTATCGACATCGCCAATGACGTTAACGCTACAACGGTCGGGAGACTAAACGCGGCATCTGTACAGAAAAATATGGCATATTCAGATAGGGGGGGCACTAACGACAAAGGGACATCACCGAATGTTTGAGAGTTGCCTGTTGGAAGGGGGACGTTAGTTTGAACTGGGTAGGACGTGGTATAAGCCTGAAGCAGCGTCGTGCGCAAGCGGACCAGATCAGGACTGGTAAACCAGCCATGGAGGTGTTCGATAGTCTGCACCAGCCTGGGCGTTTCCCCCGTTTTTTCCGCCACCCGCAGCACGCGCTTAGTGTCCCTCTGATAGGAAAAATCAAGGCTAAGCGATGCTTCTAGTAAGGGAATAGCTTCCTCGTATCGTTCCAGCGTAGTCATGCAATCCACGGCCCACCGGAGTAAGAGAGGCGGTAGCGTGTTGAGGGGGGATAAGGCTATTAACCATTCCAGACCTGCTACTGGATTCCCCATCACACAGTCATATTTGATACGAAGCGCAAGCAGCTCGTCTGACGTTTGGTAATCTTTCAGGGGAATGTCTTTAAACACTGAACTCAGTTCATCAAGCTGTTCGAGTGCAAATAGATATTTTAAGCGCAAGATACGTTGAGCGGGATGCCGACTAGCGAACTCCGATAAGTGCAAAATAATCGTATTAGCCTCGTCCATGAAACTGGTGTTAATCAAACGTGTTGCGACATTAACAAGATCATTATGAGTGTTTCGGTTGTAGCGCATTCTGATCTTCTGAAACAGATTGGCCACACCGCGATCGGCACCGTACATTAGGCAGAGTTGTAAATAGTGGGCTGACACATGAGCTAAAGTCAGTTCTGGCATTCTCTGCCGTATTATTTCAATCACTTCCTTTGCATCATGTCTATTGAGCAATATTTTAAATACTTCCGAGTGAATATCCTGAAGTGGTTGTGTACTGGAATAATGTTCTTTTACAGGGTGAATAACTGATTCTATTCTAATATTTTCTGGAGGATGTGGTAATAAACTATCGTGTGGAATAAGTAAATCTTGGCCTTGTTGTTCCATATATGCACTCCTTGCTATTAGGATTTTTATGTGATGTACGTCACAGACTCTTCAAGTTAATGAACGATTTACAATTGACCGTTATTAATGGATGCGTTTTTTATTGCTTTGTATTGATTTGAAAAATTAACCATGATGTAGGTGTAAATGGCTTATTGTTTTTTTTGTTCGATGTTTAATTATGTGGGTTTAATTTATTCCTTTTTGTATAGATACGAAAAAATCGTATCTTATGCTAATATTTGTGGCAAATGAATATTTCAACAACCGCATTTTATGCACATTGCTGAGTGTTGGCATGTTTTTAATTGAATTCGAAATGGTTTCTATATTCCATGCAATATCAGGATGTAGATTCTAAATAGCTCTAATTTCAGAAAGATGGTAAACAAACAAAATAGAAGCGTGTGGGCATGAGATCAAAAGCTTCCACTTATTGGCTTGTCGTAACTTTTTTTTTGCACAAACATCGCCTGCCGCCTAAATTTACAGGACTTTTGTTGGATGGAGACAACGCTATGTCCTATTGCCCGATGCCTTGCAATTCTGCTTCACACACTCGGTTACGACGATTTTCTGCTGCGCCACACTGGTTGCTGCTGAGCGCAACGTTGCTGTTTTCCAGCCAGCTATTGGCGGCCGAACCGAAGGTGACTGAATTACAGGATAAGCTGGATCACCCGTGGTCATTAGCATTTTTGCCGGAAAATCAGGGAATCTTGATCACGGAACGTGCTGGGAATCTACGTTTATGGAAAGCGGATAGCGCGTTGTCTGCCCCCATTGCTGGCGTGCCGAAAGTTTTCGCCAAATCACAAGGTGGGCTACTGGAAGTTGCGCTATCGCCGGATTTTGCGCAGAACCGTCGCATCTACCTGAGCTTTGCCGAGGAGGGGAGCGATGGCAAAGCGGGAACCGCCGTCGGGTATGGCAAACTTTCCGAAGATAATAAGCGGTTAGAGAATTTCACTATCTTCTTCCGTCAGGAACCGAAGCTGTCGACGGGTAATCATTTCGGCGGCAAGCTGGCCTTTGATCGACAAGGGTATCTGTTTATCGCACTGGGTGAAAACAACGAGCGCCCGACTGCACAGGATCTGGATAAGTTACAAGGTAAAATTGTTCGCCTGACGGCAGATGGCAAGGTGCCGTCCGATAACCCGTTTGTTAACACACCTAACGTACGTCCTGAAATCTGGTCTTATGGGCACCGTAATCCACAGGGATTGGCGATTAACCCATGGTCTGGTGTGCTGTGGGAAAATGAACACGGCCCGAAAGGCGGTGATGAGATCAACATCCCTAAAGCGGGTGAGAATTACGGCTGGCCGATTGCAACACATGGCATCAACTATTCCGGGCTAAAAATTCCAGAAGCGAAAGGAAAAGAGATCGCAGGAATGGCGAATCCTGATTTTTACTGGGAAAAATCACCGGGCATCAGCGGGATGGCCTTCTATAACAGCGATCGTTTCCCGCAGTGGAAAAACTCGGTCTTTATCGGTGCACTGGCAGAGAAGAACCTGATTCGTCTGACGCTTGAGGGTGACAAGGTCGCTTCACAAGAGCGTTTGCTGAACGATCGGGGTGAACGTATCCGCGACGTAAGGCTGGGACCTGACGGCTACCTCTATTTGCTGACCGATCACGACAATGGCAAATTACTGAAGGTTGGGCTGGAGTAAAAAATCAGGCACCGCAAGGTGCCCCGTTGACAAACCTATGGAACGAGAACGGGGGTAATGGGATAGAAGAGTAAAGCGTTTGCGCCATGGATGGCGCAATCCGAGCTTACAGGGATGTACTTGCAGCGTCTTTACGATCTACCCATTATCACCGCTCTGCATACTTTGTCAGCAAAATCAGGCACCGGAAGGTGCCTGTGTCCACTTAAGACAGCGGAATCATGACGTGCTTTTGGTAAGCCGGACGTGCTGCCAACTGCTGATACCAGCGCTCCAGATGAGGATGCGTCTGACGTTCAATCGGCATATTTAGCCAGCCGTAGACAACGCAGCCTAGCGGAATATCACCAACGCCAAACCGATCGCCGGATAGCCACGGCTGACGAGCCAGAACCGTATCGACAATACTGAGCAGACGTTCACATTCAGCCATGCCTTTCTGTACCAATGCCATATCGCGTTTTTCCGGCGCGATGCGCACCATATTAATGAACACCGGGCCGAAAGACGCTGCAAGTGAGCTCGTCCAGTCCATCCACTTTTCTGCACCTGCACGTTCGCCCGCATCAGCGAGATACAGCGAATTCTGGCCGTACTGTGCCGCCAGATAACGTACGATGGTGTTGGATTCCCACAGCACCAGATCGTCGTCCTGCAAACAGGGAATGAGGCCATTAGGGTTCATCGCCAGATAATCAGCATCATGATTACGGCCGAATTGTCCGCCAGCCACTATGTGTTGATACGGCAGCGCAAGCTCTTCCGCGCACCACAGGACTTTCTTGACGTTGGTCGAATTGTCACGACCCCAAATCGTTATCATACCTACCTCTTTCTGCATAAAGGATGTTCAAATGTTTGCGACAGTCGATGAGAAATAATGATATGCCTTTTTAGTCTTTATGATTTAACTTGTCATTCTTAATAATGACAGCAAGTTACATTCAGACAGGAAAGTTACACAATGAAATTGACGCATTCTGTTCGCGCCGCTCTGGGCATCACGCTGTTTGCCGCCAGTTTGCAATTTGCTGTGGCCAGCAGCGATCCGCAGACGATCACGTTTGGCGTAGCACCTGGGCCGTATGGCGACATGGTGAATCTGGCGATTAAACCTGAGCTGGTGAAAAAAGGTTACAAGGTCGTCGTGCGTGAATTCAGTGATTACGTTCAGCCCAATCTGGCACTGGCAAACGGCAGCATCGACGCCAACCTCTTCCAGCATACACTCTATCTGGAGAAATTTGCCGAGGATAAAGGGTTAAAAATTTCTCCACTGATTGTTGTACCGACGGCAAGCATGGGCTTCTATTCGAAGAAGATCACATCGCTGGATGAGCTGAAAAAAGGAGATGTGGTCACGCTATCTAACGATGCCACCAACCTGGCACGTGGCCTGCGTTTTCTGCAATCGATAGGGCTGATTAAGATTAAGGCTGATATCGATCCAACCAAGGCTTCTGAGAAAGATATCCTTGAAAACCCACGTGGGTTGGTTTTCAAACCGATGGAAGCGGCACAGTTGCCTCGTACGCTGGATAGCGTGACGGCATCGCTGGTGAACGGTAATTTTGCGCTGGCATCAGGCATGAAGCTGTCATCGGCCATCAAGCTGGAAACGCTGGATGAGAACCTGAAGAATGTTATTGCCGTGCGCACCGACGATCTTGATAAGCCATTCGTGAAAGATACAAAAGCGATTGTGGAATCACCTGCGTATGCCGCTGTGATCAACGATCCTGCGTTGATGTATAGCCAGTTCCAGAAACCTGAGTGGATGCAGGCAAAAACGCCAGCGCCCGCACAGTAAGCGTTAAGCTGTACAGAATACTATTTGGCCGGTCTATGACCGGCTTTCTTCTTTTCCGCTCAGGCCAGGAGTTTGCGGATAATGATTCAGTTAGAAGGGGTTAGCGTTGACTTCTCACAAGGGAAGCAACCAGAAAATCGCGCAGTGGACAATGTGTCTCTGCACATCCAACGCGGAGAGGTTTACGGTATTGTCGGCACTAGCGGTGCGGGAAAAAGTACGTTGCTGCGGACCATCAATCTCTTACAGCGGCCGACCTCTGGCCGTGTGCTCGTCAATGGCGTGCTCATCAGCGAATTAGCAGGGCAGCCGCTGCGTGAACAGCGGCAAAAAATTGGCATGATATTTCAGCATTTCAACCTGATGCAGACGCGGACCGTGACAGAAAACGTCGCGTTTAGCTTGAAAGCTGCCGGGAAATCTAATGCGGAAATTGCTCAGCGCGTGCCGGAAATTCTGAATCTGGTGGGGTTGTCTGATAAAGCATCGTCTTACCCGGCACAGCTCAGCGGTGGTCAGAAACAGCGGGTGGGCATAGCCAGAGCGATTGCCAACGATCCTGAAGTGTTGCTGTGCGATGAACCGACCTCGGCACTCGATTTGGAAACGTCAGCCGCCATTCTGGTACTACTGAAAGAGATTAACGAGAAACTCGGTATTACCATCGTGCTGATCTCCCATGAGATGAGCGTGATTAAAGCTGTCTGCGATCGGGTCGCAGTGATGACGGGTGGTCGGGTGGTAGAAGAGGGGGATGTTTTCGATATCTTTGCTACGCCACAGCACGAATTTACCCACCAACTAGTATCTCATACGTTGGATCTCGCCTTGCCGCCTCGCTTGCTGGAGGACTTACAAGGCACATTATTGAAGATTCTATTCGTCGGTGAATCGGCGGAGCAGCCTGTGCTATCGGACGTTGCAACGCGCTTTGGTGTGTCCGTCAATATTCTACACGGTAAGATCGAATACATTGGTAATCGTGCGTTAGGCATACTCGTGGCGCTATTGACTCATCCATCAGACCCCGAAAAAGTGGCGGAAGCGGTGAAGCATATTCAGGTAAGAACGGCGAATGTGGAGGTGCTACATGGCTGATTTATGGATCGATCTGATCGCAGCGTTTGGTGAAACATTCCAGATGGTGGGCATTTCCACGCTGTTTGCTGTAATCGGTGGTTTACCGCTGGGGCTGCTGATTTACGTTACGGACAGGAACCTGTTCTGGCAAAATCGCGCCGTCTATCTGTTTGGCACCGTGTTGGTGAATATCATCCGTTCTATTCCCTTCGTTATTCTGCTGGTGCTGCTGCTGCCGCTTACACAGATTCTGTTGGGCAATACAATTGGACCTGTGGCGGCGGCAGTGCCGATGTCTGTCGCGGCGATCGCATTTTATGCCCGTCTGGTAGATAGCGCACTGCGTGAGATCGATCCCGGTATCGTGGAAGCGGCTGAAGCCTTTGGCGCCAGTCCGATGCGCATTATTGGCACGGTACTGTTGCCAGAAGCAAAAGCAGGACTATTGCGTGGTCTGACGATTACGCTCGTAAGCCTCATCGGCTATTCGGCGATGGCGGGCATTGTCGGCGGCGGTGGAGTCGGTGATTTGGCGATCCGCTTCGGCTATTACCGTTATGAAACCGAGGTTATGGTAATTACCGTGATTGCACTGGTTATTCTGGTGCAGGTGGTGCAGACGCTGGGTGACTGGCTGTCGAAACGCGCCGATAAACGCGAGCGCCGTTAGGCGTCACGTCTGGGCACGAGGGGGGACTGATGCTGCCATATCCCCTCGTACTTCTGCTATTTTTCTGATTATTCTACCGTTTGCATTTTCAGACATTCCTTATGTTTCGCTAAGTCCTTTTTTTATAAAAGTTTTTTTAGAACATTTCATTTCTTTGACTATCTTTACAGAAGCAGCGGTTTTCATCCTAGGGGTGACGCGTTACCTTTGTATGTTACTAAAGTTTTCAAAACATATTGAAAATTAATAATTTTTAACGACTGATGGACATTGCGGCGAACTCATGAAAACAACTCCTTTCCTGACCAGACTCACGTCTTTCTCTGTAGGTACGGTATTGCTTGTTGGTTTGGTGCCTCTCACCTATGCGGAACAGTTGCCAGCCGTGCCGCAAATTGACGCCAAAGCCTTTATTTTGATCGATCACAACAGCGGCAAGGTGCTGGCGGAAAGTAACGCCGATGAGCGCCTTGATCCTGCCAGCCTGACAAAAATCATGGCGAGCTACGTGATTGGGCAGGCTATCAAATCCGGTAAAATTCGTCCGACGGATGAAGTCACAGTTGGAAAAGATGCGTGGGCAACGGGTAATCCGACGCTGCGCGGATCGTCTCTGATGTTCCTGAAGCCGGGCGATCGCATCCCGGTTTCTGAGTTAAATAAAGGGATTGTCATTCAGTCGGGTAATGATGCCAGCATTGCACTGGCTGATTACGTCGCGGGTAGTCAGGATGCATTCGTCAGCCTGATGAACAATTATGCAAAGGCGCTTAATCTGACGAATACGCATTTTCTTACTGTACATGGTCTTGATGCGCCGGGGCAGTACAGTACCGCGCGCGATATGGCGCTCTTAGGGCAGGCGCTGATTCGCGACGTGCCGGAAGAGTATGCATTACACAAAGAAAAAGAGTTCACCTTCAATAATATTCGTCAGCCTAACCGTAACCGTCTGCTATGGAGCACGAACCTGAATGTGGATGGTGTGAAAACGGGTCACACCAATGGCGCGGGGCATAATTTGGTGGCCTCGGCAACGGAAGGCAATATGCGCCTGATTTCCGTGGTGTTGGGGGCACAAACGGATGCCATTCGTTTCCGTGAAAGCGAAAAATTGCTCACATGGGGCTTCCGCTTTTTTGAAACGGTAACGCCGATCAAGACAGATGCACCTTTTACCACGCAGCGAGTATGGTTTGGCACGGAGAAGGAGACACGGCTTGGGGTGGCGCAGGATGCGGCATTGACGATCCCAAAAGGGCAGATGAAGAATCTGAAAGCCAGTTTCACGCTGAATCAGCCACAGCTCTCGGCACCGTTAACCAAGAATCAGGTTGTTGGCACCATTGACTTCCAACTGGATGGTAAAAGCATCGGACAGCGCCAACTGGTGGCGATGGATGATATCCCAGAGGCCGGCTTCTTTAGTCGTCTCTGGGATTCGGTGATGATGAAGGTACAGCAGTGGTTTGGTGGGTTATTCGGCTAAGAGTCTATCCTAGTAGGGCTACCAATAACGCCGACTAGAACAGACTCTAATTTCCCGGATGGATTAACTGAATGCTGTTGTTAGAGAAGTAACGTAGGTATTGTTCTCCGGGGGCGCTGTCTGAAATCACCGTATCAAACAGCGTCATCGGGCCGATACAGGCGCGTTTGATCTGACCGAATTTGCTGTTGTCTGCCACAATAATGATTCGCTGTGCGGTCGCCATTGCGCGCTGCTTCATGCCTAGCTCGGCAAAATTAAAGCAGGTCGCGCCTGCGTTAAGGTCGATGCCTGCCGCAGAGATAAAGGCTTTATTCGGGCAAATGTTGTCCAGTTCACTGCGCTGGTTGAGCGGGGTGAAAATCGCGTTATCTGGATGATATTCCCCGCCGCATAAAATCACTCTGCACGCCTTTTTCTCCTGCAACGCCAAAAAGGTGTTCAGGGAATAGCAAATCGCAGTAAAAGGCAGCTCGTCGGGAATTGCATCAATAATGAAGGGAATGGTGGTGCCACAGTCGAAAAAAACGGTATCGTTTGCCTCCACAAGATAGGCGGCGGCGGTACCGATAGACTGCTTTTCTCTTACGTGTTTAGTCTGCTGGTCGGAGACAAAGTAGTTCGTGACACCGTTATTTTTCAGGTCGCTAACGACGTAGCCGCCGAGCAGCATGACGCTGGTGGAATCTGCATTTAGATCGCGGCGCACGGTCATCTCGGACACGCCGAGTAGCTGTGCGGCGTCCTTAAGATGGAGTTTATCGGTTTTCTTTAGTGCCTGAGCCAGTCTACCGATTCGTTCGTCGCGCCGCGTTTCCATAAAATTCCCTGCTAGTAGCTATTTTTTGTTAGTAGTTTCCTGCTGCGGCAGTTTCACCTGAAACGATAGCAACGCCTGAACTGGTGCCAATACGCGTGGCGCCAGCTTCAATCATACGTTGTGCCGTTTCGCGATCGCGAACCGCGCCGGAGGCTTTTACACCCATTTCGTTGCCGACGGTATTGCGCATCAGTCGAACGTGTTCTTCGCGTGCGCCACCCGTGCTGAAACCGGTAGATGTTTTGACGAACGCGACATTCAACTGACGACACATTTCACACACCAGCACAATCTGTTCGTCATCAAGCAGACAGGTTTCCAATATTACCTTCAACGGTATAGCCGCGCAAACCTCACGCACGGCCTGAATATCTGCTTTAACGGCGTCAATTTTCCCACTTTTCAGCCAGCCGACGTTAATTACCATGTCGATTTCCTGTGCTCCGGCATCAATCGCGGCTTTCGCTTCAAAAGCTTTACTGGAGGTCAGGCCTGCACCGAGAGGAAAACCGATAACGGAGCACACCTGTACCGTTGAACCTTTCAGTTTTTCGGCCGCTAAGGGAACGTAACCGGAATTAACACAGACGGCATAAAAATGGTGCGCTATCGCTTCATCGCACAGCGTGACGATTTGTTGTTCAGTGGCGTTTGCTGCCAACAGAGTGTGGTCGATATAGCGTGCATAGTCAGTCATGATAAATCCTTGGTTGTGTCGATAGAAAATCAGATAGCGTGATTATGGCACTCAATGATTTGAATGTCACAAAAATAACAAAAAAATTAATATTTGTTATTTTAATAACAAACAATGAAGCGAATGTGATAGCGGATGTGTGGATATCGGGAAATAGGGAAGAGGTATACTCTAATTAATTCAAATTTCAGGATAAAAACGGCAAGACGTTTTTGAACAGCGCTTGCGCTGACCCCGGAGGGGAGAGGCCATAAGGCCGAATAACGCTGCTTGCAGCGGCCCCTACGGGGCGATACACACGCAAGTGTGCCGAGTAGCGTAGCCAACTCACATGCAATTTGAAGTATGACGAGTATAAGGCAGAAAAGAAAACGCCCATCGTTCTTGAACCTGAAAGGCGGGAACGATGGGCTCCTCAATAAGGGGAATCAAAGAAAAGCAGTGGCACTTACTCAGACTTTAGATCAAAGAAAAAGTTCTGATTTTTTAGAAAATAATATTGACGATTTTTTACATTTCTCAGCCGGGCAATTCAGGCCAGATAACCACGATAAGTGAACCTGCTAGTGTGAGCAGCACGTTAGCGATGGCGTAGGTCCCCGCATAGCCGAGAGCAGGAATATTACTGCGTGCCGTATCGCTGATGATCTCCATGGCGGGTGCACAGGTCCGTGCGCCCATCATGGCACCAAACAGTAGCGCTCGGTTCATTTTCAGTACATATGCGCCGAACAGAAAACAAATCACCACCGGCACAAGGCTGACAATCAACCCTGAAGCCAGCATCTGGATACCGACTTCTCCCAGGCTACTGTTGATTGTGCTGCCCGCACTCAGGCCTACGCCCGCCATAAAGACCATGAGGCCAAATTCTTTGACCATGTTGAGCGCGCCTTGCGGAATGTATCCGAAGGTTGGATGGTTGGCACGCAGGAAGCCCAGCATAATACCGGCGAAGAGCAATCCGGCTGCGTTTCCGATGCCAAAGGTGAAGTTACTGAACTGGATCGTGATCAGCCCGACCATCATGCCGATAACAAAAAAGGCGCAGAAGGCCAGCAGATCGGTGACCTGACTGTGAATAGAAATGAACCCGATTCTGTCAGCAATGCTTTTTACCCGGCGGGCGTCACCGCTGACCTGTAAGACATCGCCTTTATTCAGTACGACGCTATCGTCAATCGGCATTTCAATCTGGCTACGGACAATTCGGTTAAGGAAGCAGCCGTGATCGGTCAGCTTCAATTGACTGAGGCGCTTGCCGACGGCGTTGTGATTCTTGACGACAATCTCTTCCGTCACGATGCGCATGTCCAACAAATCGCGGTCAAAAACTTCCTTGCCATCGCGGAAGTTGGAGTTCAGGCGGGAATGGGCATCGGGATAACCGACCAGCGCGATTTCGTCGCCGATTTGCAAGACGGCATCGCCATCGGGGCTGGCCAAAATTCCGTTGCGTCGAATGCGCTCAATGTAGCAACCCGTTTGGCGGTAGATCCCCAGTTCGCGCAAATTCTTGCCAGCCGCCCAGTCTACTAGCTCAGGCCCAACGCGGTAGGCGCGAATCACTGGTAGATACACTTTTCGCTGGCTGTCCGCATCCAGCCCGCGCTCGCGTGCAATCTGCTGCGCGCTGGTGGGGAGATCCTGATGTTGGAGTTTGGGCAGATAGCGGGCACCAAAAATGAGGCTGACCAGCCCGACCAGATACGTTAGCGCATAGCCCAGACTCAGGTGATCTTGTTCAATACTGAGTTGACTCCCCAAGCTGGCGGTATTGCGCAGCGTGTCACCTGCGCCGACCAGCACTGGCGTTGATGTCATGGAGCCTGCTAGCATCCCCGCCGTCAAACCAATCCCCCAGCCAAAGAGTTTGCCTAGGCCTAACGCCAGTAACATAGCGCTGCCGACCATCACCAGTGCCAGCATGAAATAATTTTTCCCGTCGCGGAAGAAAATAGAAAAGAAATTCGGCCCCGCTTCGACACCTACGCAAAAAATAAATAACATAAAACCGAGGCTCAACGCTTCGGTATTAATCGAGAAATGTTGTTGGCCGAGTAATAAAGAAACCACTAAAACGCCAATAGAATTACCGAGTTGTACTGGTCCGAGTCGCAATTTTCCCAGACAGAGTCCTAATGAAAGAACCACGAATAAAAGCAGAATGTAATTCCCGTTTAACAAATCAGCGACGTTTATATTCATGGAATGCAACTTGTTGTTTACCAGTAAGTTCTTGATGTTATTCATTATAGCGGCTAGATTTAGCCATGAAATGCATGAATTCCCGCGACGGCATCAATACGCGTCAGCTGAAAGGAATCAGCCTCATTCAGTATAATTTATCCGATAAAAATTGTTCAGTGTAATTATTGTTTAATTTAATGATTGTGGTGCCGCTGTTAACGAAATACGCGGATTATCGTCTTTTTTACAGACAACCAGTGCGTCGAATAAATCGTAGCGAAGCCTCATGTTTTTCATATCGGGGAATAGATACACCAATCATTTTTACCATACCGAACGCTTTCGGTATTTGGTTGATGAAGATTGGGAGGCATATTGAGAGGGGCGATTTATGGCAATAAATAAAGGTTGGGTCGGTGCGACCTGTTGTTTTCTATTGTTCACCGTGGTGTTTCTGAGCCAAAAGATTGAAGTGTCGGATGTCGTGGTGAATGATGGGCTGCGCGGTAGTCCTGGTATGTTGCTCTTTGTGTTGCCCGGTATGGTGGCCTGTTTTCTTTCCTCCCGCGGTCGCCTGCTTTACCCGTTGTTCGGCGCGTTGGCGGCTATGCCTGTGTGTTTATTGATTCTCCACCTGTGGAATACGCCGATGCGTTCTTTCTGGCAAGAGCTGGCCTATGTGATGAGTGCGGTCTTTTGGTGTGTGCTGGGGGCACTGGGCATGCTGTGTTTGCGTAGCCTGTATCGACGCTATCTTCGCTAAGTGAGTTCTGGACAATAGCCCATAAAAAAGCGCGGACTTTCGCCGCGCTCTTGTCCTGCCAGTCTGATTATTATGACTGGAACAGAGCCAGATGCTCTTTGGCATAGGCTTCAAAATCGGTGCAGCCACCGATATGTTTTTCATCCAGGAAAATCTGCGGCACGGTTTCAACCGGCTTTCCTACCGTCTTGGACAAATCTTCTTTCGAAATGCCTTCTGCGTGAATGTCTACATAGCGGAAGCTGAAGTCATCACGTTGCTCGGACAGTTTCTCTGCCAGTTCTTTCGCACGTACACAATAAGGGCAAGCCGGGCGCCCGAAAATTACAGCGAACATGTAAACTCCTTTGTAAAAGTAGAAAATGTGCTCATTCTTGAAACGTATAGCGTGACGCCTGTTGCAGACAAGGTCACGGCTAAAAATGTTACGGTTAATGAGGTTACTGCGAATCGCGCTACTATGCCCGTATTCATTGATGAAAAAAAGTAGTCATTACCTGTTACAACGATTTGTTGAAGCTATTTATACCCGTCATACTTCAAGCTGCATGTGCGTTGGCTAGACAAATTCGTTCCCGACGAATCTGTCTTTCTCTTGCCGCGTTACGAGGCCCATAAATGAGCCTCGCCCTGCGGACCAACGCTTCACGTTGTTCAAAACGCCAACGTATTGTCCTGCAACTCGAATTATTTAGGGTATAAAGAATGAAATAACTTTACCGACCCAAGGATGCCCGAGTGACACCAACCATTGATTTGCTGCAACGCCACCGTTCTATTCGCGCGTTTACATCTCAGGCTGTGACGGATGATCAACGTCACGCCATCATTGCCTCCGCACAAAGTGCGTCCAGCTCCAGCTTTTTACAATGCAGTTCCATTATTCGTATTACCGATCCTGCCGTGCGTGAAACGCTGGTTCACTATACCGGCGAACAAGGCTATGTGGCGCAGGCGGCAGAATTTTGGGTCTTTTGTGCCGATTTCCACCGCCACGTGGAAATCTTCCCACAGGCTGAAACCGGGCTGGCCGAGCAGTTGCTGATTGGTTGTGTCGATACCGCGCTCATGGCGCAGAATGCACTGACTGCCGCCGAATCACTGGGGTTGGGTGGGGTTTTTATCGGCGGAATCCGTAACCGAATTGCTGATGTAACGCAGTTGCTGCAATTGCCGACATTAGTGATTCCGCTGTTTGGCCTGTGCCTGGGGCACCCTGACGCTGAACCAATGCTGAAACCGCGCATGCCAACCGCCATGATGCTGCATGAAAATGTCTATCAGCCGCTCGACCGCGATGTGTTGGCGCAATACGATCGGCAAATGGTGGAATATTATCTACAGCGTACCGGGAGCCGCCGCGAAAGTTGGAGTGAGCACGTTGAACGCACGCTGAAAAAAGAGTTACGTCCGTTCATGTTGGACTACTTACATCAGCAAGGATGGGCGATACGCTAGTATCAGTAGGATATTTATGAAGATAGCCATTCTGTCTCGTGATGGGGCGTTATATTCCTGCAAACGTCTGCGTGAAGCGGCTGAGGCGCGCAAGCACAGCGTTGAGATTATTGATCCGCTCTCCTGCTACATGAATATCAATTCGGCGGCCCCGTCAGTGCATTATCGCGGGCGTCGGCTGGATAAATACGATGCGATTGTTCCGCGTATTGGTTCACAGATCACGTTTTACGGCACGGCGGTATTGCGCCAGTTTGAAATGCTGGGAAGCTACCCGCTGAATAATTCTGTTGCGGTGATTCGTGCTCGTGACAAACTTCATTCATTGCAACTGCTTGCCCGCGAAGGCATTGACCTGCCGATCACCGGATTCGCTCACTCGCCGGATGATACCGGTGACCTGATTGCGATGGTGGGCGGTGCGCCGCTGGTCGTCAAGTTGGTGGAAGGCACGCAGGGGATCGGTGTCGTATTGGCCGAGACACGTCAGGCTGCGGAAAGCGTAATTGATGCCTTTCGCGGGCTGAATGCGCATATTCTGGTGCAGGAATATGTGCATGAAGCTCAGGGTAGGGACATTCGCTGTTTTGTTATCGGCAATCGGGTTGTTGCGGCCATTGAGCGGCAGGCGAAAGCGGGGGAGTTCCGTTCAAACCTGCACCGCGGTGGTACGGCGAATAAAGTGAAAATTACGGCGCAGGAACGTGCGATTGCCATCAAAGCAGCGAAAACATTGGGTCTGAATGTGGCGGGTGTTGATATTTTGCGTGCCGATCGGGGGCCGTTGGTGATGGAGGTGAATGCTTCCCCGGGGTTGGAAGGCATTGAAACGACAACCGGACTCGACATTGCTGGCATGATGATTGAATTTATTGAGCAAAATACTCAGAGGCTCGTCGCAACATCAGCAACAATAGCCAAAAGTTAGCTTTCTGAAACAGGGGCTGCACCGTAAAATGGGGGCTGACTCTTAGTGTGTGGACATTGGGCTAAGGCTGACCTGCTGCGTCGTGGCGCTGCGGAACGAGGAAAGCGGGCGATGAAGTGCTTTTATCGTGGCATCGTCGCTCAATATTCCGTAAGCTATGTGCCGTTTTTGACATTGTTTCTGTTTTAATGCGGTTTCTGTTAAGCACCGCTTCTGCGTAAACGGTGTTCTCTTTTCAACAACGCTGTCTGTACGGCGGCAGGTATGAGGCAAACATGATGGATTCACTCATCGTCCCGGATTTGGCTATGCTACGGCGGTGGCTGGATCAACTGAATATTCTGTATTTTGAATGTGATTCCTGTCAGGCACTCCATCTTCCTCATATGCAAAATTTTGATGGTGTGTTCGATGCGAAAGTTGATCTGGTAGATAACGTGATCCTGTTTTCCGCACTCGCTGAAGTGAAACCCAGTGCGCTCATTCCTCTGGTCGGCGATCTAAGCCAAATCAATGCTAGTTCGCTGACCGTCAAGGCGTTTATTGATGTTCAGGACGACAACCTGCCGAAACTGATTGTGTGCCAGTCATTCAGCGTTGCCGCAGGCATGACGTTGGAACAATTCAGACATTTTATGCAGCAATCCGAAGAGCAAATCTCAATGGTGATCCTTGAGGCCAGCGCTAATAATCTGCTGTTTATCGGCGAGGAAGAAGAGGGCTCTGCTGCCAGAGTCATGACCTCACATCTGCATTGATACGGTTGCTGCCAAAGGCAGCAATTGGTTTTACTTATTTTCCTTTCACCGCCATTTATTCTGGTTATTTACCATTGTTGCCAGATATTTCTCTTTGTTTGCCGCTAAACGCCTCCATCACATCGATAAAATGTGAATAAATAATCGTTAAAACCCATTTTTTACGTTCAAGTATGGTGCGTACGATGTTGTGGGGTTATGCTTTATTCCTGTAAGAGACAGACAGTGCAATCAGGGCTATGTCTGTGTCTGAGCGAATAAAAATCGGTGCATACTCATTCACCGGTTGAATAGCGCGGCAGGATATATTTTGTATCGGAACGATACATGCTTACTCCCATGAATCACCCCCTTATATGGAGGAAGGAACGGATGTTCACCCAACGTAAAAAATGGCTATCGGGTGTTGTTACCGGCTTGCTGATGGCCGCGTCCGTCA
This sequence comes from Pectobacterium zantedeschiae, assembly GCF_004137795.1. GTDB lineage: Bacteria > Pseudomonadota > Gammaproteobacteria > Enterobacterales > Enterobacteriaceae > Pectobacterium > Pectobacterium zantedeschiae. The sequence goes on along the minus strand of NZ_NWTM01000001.1, from coordinate 1,572,113 downwards.
CCGCATCTGCGGAAGAGAAAACGCTGCATGTTTATAACTGGTCCGACTATATCGCACCGAACACGTTAGCCAATTTCCAGAAAGAAACCGGTATTAAGGTTGTCTATGATGTGTTTGACTCCAACGAAGTGTTGGAAGGCAAGCTCATGGCGGGCAGTACAGGTTTTGATCTGGTGGTGCCTTCTGCCAGCTTCCTGGAGCGCCAGCTCTCTGCGGGAGTGTTTCAGCCATTAGACAAGAGCAAACTGCCAAATTACAAAAATCTGGATCCTGAGCTGATGAAGCTCATTGCGCAGCACGATCCCGGTAACAAATATGCGTTGCCTTACCTGTGGGCGACCACCGGCATCGGCTATAACGTTGATAAAGTTAAAGCCGCGCTGGGCGCCGATGCACCCGTTGACAGTTGGGATCTGGTATTGAAGCCAGAGAATCTGGAAAAGCTGAAAAGCTGCGGCGTATCCTTCCTGGATGCACCGGAAGAGATCTTCGCCACCGTACTGAACTATCAGGGTAAAGATCCGAACAGCACCAAACCGGGTGATTACAGCACGTCAGCGACCGATCTGTTGCTGAAATTGCGTCCAAGCATTCGTTACTTCCATTCGTCGCAGTACATCAACGATCTGGCTAACGGCGACATCTGCGTCGCAGTGGGTTGGGCGGGAGATATCATGCAGGCGGGGAACCGTGCGAAAGAAGCGAAGAACGGGGTAAATATCCAATACAGCATTCCGAAAGAAGGTGCGTTGGCATTCTTTGATGTCCTCGCCATCCCGAAAGATGCTAAAAATCTGGACGAAGCCTACGCGTTTCTGGATTACCTGATGAAGCCGGAAGTGATGGCGGAGATCAGTAATCACACGTATTACGCGAGCGGTAATCTGGCCTCCTTGCCTTTGGTGAACGAAGAGATTCGTAACAACCCTGGCGTTTACCCGCCAGCAGATGTTCGCGCCAAAATGTTTACGCTCAAGGTGCAATCTCCTCAGATTGACCGTACGCGTACCCGTGCATGGACGAAGGTCAAAAGCGGCAAATAGCCTTTTGGATCTGAATAGTGACCCAAGCGTTTGATGGTTGCTGGTTTCAGCAACCAAAGAATGGATGGGTACAAAATACTCTAAATAATTCAAGTTTCAGGCAGGCGGCAAGGGAAGGCATCCCGATAAGCTTACTCAAGTAAGCGATTCGGGTGACAAATCTGCTAGGAGCCGATTTGAACGTAGCCAACGTACATGTAATTTGAAGTATGACGAGTATTAATGTGGCAAAGAACAGGCGGAGATACCGCCTGTTTGCGCTCTATATTGTGTTATACCGCTGACTGTAAAAAGTGCCTACTGGCGACATCAGCGGTGTGACTTGTTCTGCTTTTGCCGGAGAGCAATGCGAAGTGAATGACGCGATCCCCCGCCCTCAATTAAAACCTCAAAAAGCGGCCACGCCGCTGCTGGAAGTGCGTAACCTGACGAAGTCGTTCGATGGTCAGGCCGCCGTCGATGATGTCAGCCTGACAATTTATAAAGGCGAAATCTTTGCTCTGCTGGGTGCCTCTGGCTGTGGAAAATCCACGCTGTTGCGCATGCTGGCAGGTTTTGAGCTCCCCACGCAAGGGCAGATTGTTCTGGATGGTCAGGATTTGTCATTGGTGCCGCCTTACCAGCGACCCATCAATATGATGTTTCAGTCTTATGCGTTGTTCCCACACATGACGGTGGAAAAGAATATCGCGTTTGGTCTGAAACAGGACAAGCTACCGCGTGCAGAAATCAAAGATCGTGTGGAAGAGATGCTGTCGTTGGTGCATATGCAGGAATTCGCTAATCGTAAGCCGCATCAGCTTTCCGGTGGTCAGCGCCAGCGTGTTGCGCTGGCACGTAGTCTGGCTAAGCGTCCAAAACTGTTGTTGCTGGACGAGCCGATGGGTGCGCTGGACAAGAAATTGCGCGACCGCATGCAGCTTGAAGTGGTCGATATTCTGGAACGCGTAGGCGTGACCTGCGTGATGGTGACGCACGATCAGGAAGAAGCCATGACTATGGCCGGTCGTATTGCCATCATGAATCGCGGCAAGTTCGTACAGATCGGCGAGCCGGAAGAGATTTATGAGCACCCGAATACGCGTTTCAGTGCGGAGTTCATCGGCTCGGTCAATATGTTTGAAGGCATATTGCAGGAGCGTCAGGACGATGCATTGATCATCAAAAGCCCCGGGCTGGTGCATCCACTGAAAGTGGATTCGGATGTCTCGGTAGTGGATGGCGTTCCGGTTTACATCGCGTTGCGTCCTGAAAAAATCATGCTGTGTGAAGACGTTCCGGCTGACGGCTGTAATTTCGCCGTGGGGGAAGTGGTGCATATCGCTTATCTGGGCGATTTGTCGATTTACCATGTCAGACTTAACAGCGGACAAACCATTAGCGCGCAGTTACAAAATGCCTACCGCTATCGTAAAGGCGCACCGACCTGGGGAGATGAGGTTCGGCTGTGTTGGGATGCGGATAGCTGTGTGGTTCTGACGGTGTAGCGAGGAAGAATGCCATGACTCTATTTCCTGAACATCACACGGCGGAACCACCGGGCAAGGCCAGACTCTGGCTGCGTGTGTTGATGGCGCGCTGGCGTCAAAAGCACGGGCGCAAGCTGGTTATCGCGCTGCCGTATCTATGGCTGCTGCTGTTGTTCATGCTGCCATTCCTGATTGTATTTAAAATCAGTTTCGCTGAGATGGCGCGAGCAATTCCGCCTTATACCGATCTGGTTTCCTGGATGGATGACAAGCTGGATATTTCCCTGAACCTTGGGAACTACCTGCATTTGTTGGACGATCCGCTGTATTTTGATGCCTATATGCAATCGCTTCAGGTTGCTGCAGTATCGACGCTGTGCTGCCTATTTATCGGCTATCCGCTAGCTTGGGCAGTGGCGCACAGTAAACCCTCAACGCGTAATATCCTGCTATTGCTGGTAATTCTGCCGTCATGGACGTCATTCCTGATTCGCGTTTACGCCTGGATGGGGATTCTGAAAAATAACGGCATCCTGAATAATTTCCTGCTTTGGCTGGGCGTGATTGATGAACCGTTGATCATTCTGCACACCAATCTGGCGGTTTATATCGGTGTTGTCTATTCCTACCTGCCGTTTATGGTGTTGCCTATCTATACCGCGCTGACGCGGCTGGACTATTCGCTGGTGGAAGCATCGTTGGATCTGGGGGCTCGGCCGCTAAGAACCTTCTTCAGCGTGATCGTCCCGCTAACGAAAGGCGGCATTATTGCGGGCTCGATGCTGGTATTCATCCCCGCCGTGGGGGAATACGTGATTCCAGAGCTGCTTGGCGGGCCGGACAGCATTATGATTGGCCGTATTCTGTGGCAGGAATTCTTCAATAACCGAGATTGGCCAGTGGCCTCCGCGGTTGCCATCGTCATGCTGCTGCTGTTGATTATGCCGATTATCTGGTTCCACAAACATCAGAGCAAAACTGCGGAGGGGGAAGCGTGAATAATTTACCTGTCGTTCGCTCACCGTGGCGTATTGTGATTTTGGTGCTGTGCTTTACGTTCCTGTATGCGCCGATGCTGATGCTGGTAATCTATTCGTTCAACAGCTCCAAGCTGGTTACCGTGTGGGCAGGGTGGTCGACGCGCTGGTATGTCGAGCTTTTCCACAATACGGCAATGATCAGTGCGGTGCTCCTGAGCCTGACGATTGCCGCCGCCTCGGCAACGATGGCCGTGATCCTCGGAACGATCGCCGCCGTAGTGATGGTGCGTTTTGGCCGTTTCCGCGGAGCTAATGGGTTTGCGTTTATGCTGACGGCTCCGCTGGTTATGCCAGATGTGATTACCGGCCTGTCGCTGTTGTTGCTTTTTGTGGCATTAGGGCATGCCATTGGGTGGCCAGCGGAAAGAGGGATGTTAACTATCTGGCTGGCGCACGTCACGTTCTGTACTGCGTATGTCACGGTGGTGATCAGTGCTCGTCTGCGTGAGCTGGACCGTTCGATTGAAGAAGCGGCGATGGATCTGGGCGCTAACCCGCTCAAAGTCTTCTTCATTATCACGGTGCCAATGATTGCTCCTGCGCTGCTTTCCGGCTGGCTGCTGGCGTTTACGCTGTCGCTGGACGATCTGGTTATCGCCAGCTTCGTCGCTGGGCCTGGTTCGACAACGCTGCCAATGCTGGTATTCTCCAGCGTTAGAATGGGCGTTAATCCACAAATTAACGCATTGGCTTCCCTGATATTGTTAGTCGTTGGTATTATTGGGTTTATCGCCTGGTGGTTTATGGCGAGAGCGGAGAAGCAGCGCTATCGCGATATGCAAAAAGCGAGACGCGGCTGATTCGATTTCTCACCGTAATTTGTTAGCCTAGCGAAGTTTCCAGCAACGCCGCCAGAGTATGGGGGCGTTGTTGTTTTATATCAGCATCCAATTTTATGTGGGTGTCGTATTTTGGGCTGATAAATGGCCGCATAAAGGGAGAGCGTTGAAATTCTGTACACGAAGAAGGAAATGACACAACGCAAAGTTTATGCCCCGGTGCCAGTCATGGTGGCGGGGATTGCGATTATTGCTACCCGTTTTTTGGGGATTTTGCTGCTAGTGTGGGAGTTAGGGCTCAGCGATTTGAGCGGCTGGATTGGCAGTAACGCGGAAGCCTGGGATTCGACGTTAGTGCTAATGCTATCGCTTGTTATTGTCGGCATTGAGATCCGCTGTGGCTTTGCTGTTTTGGCCGGTGTGAACTGGGGCCGATGGGGGTATGTAGCCTGTCAGGCCGTGGTGGTGTGTTATCTGTTACTGGCATCGTTCAGTGAATTTATGCCGGCGATATTCCATATATCAGGAGAGAATAATGCAGCCGTGCTGCACCAACTCCTGCTGCAAAAGATCCCAGATCTTCTGGTTATTGTTTTACTGTTTCTGCCACGACGCAGTAAGCGCTTTTTTCTGCGCCAGAAATAGACATTTCTCTCTCCTGAGCCAGTCGATCCGCTGGCGTCGCCCATGAGTAAGCGGAAAGATCGCAGGGTGACGCCATCAGGGTGGTATAATCCTCTCATTCCGTCTTATTTTTTAATAGTTAGATTTTTATGCATTGTGCCCGCTACAGCACGGGAACCTGTCGTTCCTGCCAATGGTTGGAAAAAGCCTACCCACAGCAACTATCCGATAAGCAACAGCATCTTGAAGGTTTGCTACAGCCGCACGCCGTGCAGCGCTGGTTGCCAGTGCAGCCCTCTGCGCAGTCTGCGTTTCGTAATAAAGCCAAAATGGTGGTGAGCGGCAGCGTGGAACGCCCGCTGCTGGGGATGCTGCATCGTGATGGAACGGCGGTGGATCTCTGTGATTGTCCGCTTTATCCGCACAGCTTCGCGCCAGTTTTCGACGTACTTAAAGTTTTCATCGCCCGTGCAGGATTGACGCCTTATAACGTGGAGCGTCGCCGTGGAGAATTGAAATATCTGCTGCTGACGGAAAGTACGCAGCGCAGTACGTTTATGTTGCGCTTTGTCCTGCGCTCGGAAACGAAACTGGCGCAGTTGCGTGCCGCTTTACCTTGGTTACAACAGCAGTTACCGCAGCTTGAAGTGATATCTGCTAACATCCAGCCCGTGCATCAGGCAATTATGGAAGGAAAAACGGAGATTATCTTGAGTGATGCTGCCGCGTTGGCTGAGCAGTTCAATCAGGTGCCGCTGTATATTCGCCCGCAAAGTTTCTTCCAGACTAACCCACAGGTGGCGGCTGCACTCTATGCGACGGCGCGCGACTGGGTTGCAGAACTGAAGATTACCAGCATGTGGGATCTGTTTTGTGGCGTCGGGGGGTTTGGCCTGCATTGTGCCTCATCCTCAATGCGTTTGACGGGCATTGAAATCAGCGCTGAGGCGATAGCCTGCGCACGTCGCTCTGCGGAACAGCTGGGTTTAACACAGGTGGAGTTTCAGGCGCTGGATTCAACGCAGTTTGCGACAGCAAAAGCGGAAATACCGGATTTAGTGTTGGTGAACCCGCCGCGTCGCGGTATCGGTAGCGAGCTGTGCGCCTACCTGAGCCGGATGGCGCCAGACTATATTCTCTATTCTAGTTGCAACGCCGAAAGCATGGCAAAAGACATGACGGAGCTGAGGAATTACCGCGCGCTGCGCGTACAACTGTTCGATATGTTCCCGCATACGGCACATTACGAAGTGCTGACGTTATTGGAAAAATATTAGATTGAATAAGTAAATGTATTTGTCAAATCAGAGAGGGATTTTATGATCGAAAGCTCTATTATTTTCATTTTAGTAATACTGCTCCTTGCTTGGGGAGTAATGTCCGGTTTTTTTTATAGACAACCATCCTTCATGATTATTATCGGGCTATGTTTTTGTTTTGCGGGTGCCATTGTTATCGCTTCATTTGAGAGCCTGGAACCTCTAGAGCTTTTTAAAGACGTAAAATTATCTCTTTCCATCGTTAATTATACTATTGCTGCTGCGGGAGGGAGTTTGATTGCTGGTGGACTTATGTTGAAAGCCCAGCACGCGGCACGAAAGGAAAGAATAGAAGCAGAAAGAAGCTTATATCTTGAAGTCACACTGATAAATGATCTTATCGACTCTTTTGAAGAAAAAATGAAAAAAATGGATACCTCAGATGTCGATGAATTTAAACAAACATTAGCAGACGGAAAAATAGTGCTATATGAAAAAATTCAGGCATTGAAAGAAAAGAAGAAAAAGCTAGATAAGCTTGAATATGAATAACTAGCACAGTAGATAAGCATTGGATGGTTTTACCACCCAATGCTTGTTTAATATTATTGTGGGAACCACTTGTCATTGATGGTTTTATAAGTGCCATCGGCTTTGATGGCATCCAGCGCTTTATTTAGTTTTTCCAGCAGCGCCTTGTCATCAGGGCGAACGGCAATGCCCAATCCAGTGCCGAAGTATTCAGCATCAGTCACATGCTCGCCAACTGTTGCCAGTTCAGGGTTTGTCTTAATCCACTCATTGACGACAGCGGTATCGCCGAATACCCCGTCGATACGACCGTTCTTCAGATCCAGTACCGCATTTTGATAGCTATCGTAAGAGACGGTCTGTACTTCAGGGTGCTTATCGTGCATGTATTTCTGGTGCGTCGTACCGTTTTCCATACCAATACGTTTGCCTTTCATCGCGGCAAAGTCGCTGAATTTCCCTTTTTGCGCAATCACCACGGCAGAGTTGGCATAGTAGGGCTGGGTGAACGCCACCTGCTTGCTACGTTCAGGGGTGATATCCATACCGGAAATGACCGCGTCATAGCGACGGAATTTCAGCGCGGGGATTAGGCTGTCAAACGCCTGATTGGTGAACGTACAGGTGGCTTGCATTTGTTTGCACAGCGCTTTCGCCAGATCCATATCGAAACCGACAATTTCGTTGCTGGCATCCAGTGACTCAAATGGCGGGTAGGTGGCTGATGACGCAAAACGGATGGTGTCTGCGGCGGTGGCGCTGAAGGCGATTCCTGCCAGTAAGGTGGCGAGCACTAATTTTTTCATTACTTACTCCTGTCTGTTTTTCTTATACGGTAGACTTGCGGAAACATTCCGGCGTCATGGCGATTACCATGCCAGTAATTGAATTTATATGCAATTAAAATGATTAATAAATCGATTTATTGCATGTTTTTACATCAGCACGCCATAAAAAAAGCAGGCTATCAAAGCCTGCTTTCTAAACGGATAAGTGCGTTAAAGATCAGTTGCGGCGTTCGAATACCAGTGAACGGCGTTCAACCCAGCGCATCAATAGCGTTAGTAACCCGTTGACACACAGGTAGATAATCCCAGCGGCACCAAACACCATCACGTCATACGTACGACCGTACATCAGTTGGCTGTAGCCCATGACTTCCATCAGCGTAATGGTATAAGCCAGCGACGTGCTCTTAAATACCAGCACCACTTCGTTTGAATAAGAAGAGAGAGCACGTTTAAACGCGAACGGCAGCAAAATGCGTAATGTTTGCTTCTGATTCATTCCCAGAGCCGCGCAGGATTGCCACTGTCCGGCAGGAATGGCTTTTACCGCACCATAGAACAGCTGTGTGGTATAAGCCGCGCTATTGAGCGCCAGCGCTACCATCGCACACAGCCACGGTTGTGAAAGCAGGTTCCACAGCCAAGGGATTTGCTGAATAGAAGTAAATTGCCCTGGGCCATAGTAAATCAGGAAGATTTGCACCAGCAGCGGCGTACCGGTAAACAACGTAATGTAGCCTTTCGCCAACAGTGATACGACAGGCGTTTTTAGCGTCAGCACGACAGTCAGCAGCAGTGACAGCACCAGCGCCACGACAATCGAGACGGCGGTTAACGTCAGACTGGTATGCAGACCTTTTAATAGCTCAGGTAAATAAGCGAGCATCAGGAAGGTCTCCGCTCAAAACGCGTGGTGTGCAGATCAATGCGTTTCAGCACATACTGACTTAACAGCGTGATAACCAAATAGATTGCTGCCGCAACGACGTACCAGGTAAAGGGCTCCTGCGTCCGTGTCGCAATACTTTTGGTTTGCAGCATCAAATCGTTAACGCTAATCAGGGAAACCAATGCGGTATCCTTCAGTAATACCAGCCACTGATTACCTAATCCGGGTAGGGCGTGACGCCACATCTGCGGCATAATCAAGCGGAAAAAGATCGCAGACTTACTGAGCCCCAGCGCTTGTCCAGATTCCCATTGTCCTTGCGGTACCGCTTTCAGCGCACCGCGCAGCGTTTGAGACGCGTAAGCCGCATACAGCAGCGCCAGCGCAATCACACCACACAGGAAAGGGCTGATTTCAAACATGCCAATATCCAGTTTTACCGGAATCTGCACAATGAAAAGATTCAGCGTAAAACCATCCGCCAACATCATCAGCAGTTGGGAAGAACCGAAATAGATAAACAGCACGACCAGAATTTCTGGCAGACCGCGCAAGAGTGTGACTATCGCTGTACCCGTCCAGCTAACGGCTTTCCAGCGAACGGTTTCCCAAACGGCAAACAGCATCGCCAGCGCAAGGCCGAGCACCAGTGCACAAACGGCAAGGCCGACGGTCATCCCGGCGGCGCTTGCAAGAGGTTGAAATTCAATCATTGAGCGTCAGATTACTGCTGGAACCATTTTTTGTAGATGGTCTCGTAAGTGCCATCCTGCTTGATTTTGTTGAGCGCATCGTTGAATTTTTTCAGCAGCTCATCGTTATTCTGGCGTACCGCGATGCCCAGACCGACACCGAAGTAGTCTTTATCCGTTACGTTTTGACCCACTGATGCCAGTGTATCGTTCTGCTTCAGCCATTCGTTAACTACGGCGGTATCACCGAATACCGCATCCAGACGGCCATTTTTCAGATCCAGAACTGCATTCTGGTAACTATCGTAAGGCACAGTGTTGATATCGCTGTACTTTTCCATCAGATATTTTTGATGGGTCGTGCCATTTTGCACGCCAACGCGTTTGCCTTTCAGCGCAGCGACATCGGCAACTTTTCCTTTCTGGGCGATAAACAGGGCAGCATTATCATAGTAAGGCTGAGTGAATGACACTTGCTGCTGACGCTCTGGCGTAATATCCATTCCCGCGATGACGGCTTCGAAACGACGGAATTTCAGGCCGGGGATCAGGCTATCGAAAGCCTGATTGCTAAATGTGCAGTTGGCCTGCATTTCTTTGCACAGGGCGTTAGCCAGATCGATATCAAAGCCCTGAATCTGGTTATTGGCATCAACAAATTCGAACGGAGGATAGGAGGCTTCTGTCGCGAAACGGATAGTATCCGCGGCGTTAGCAGAGGCGGCGGCCCCTACTGCGAATAAGGCTGCAACAATCAATTTTTTCATTATCATTTTCCTGATAGCAATCAATGTGATAAATAACCAGCGAATTCAGGTGTCTGCGGCTGGGTAAAGTGCGTCGCATCCCCCTGCTCAACGATGCGGCCGTTTTCCATATAAACCACCCGGCTTGCCGTTTTACGAGCAAATTCAACTTCGTGGGTAACGATGACCTGCGTAATACCGGTTTGTGCCAATTCACGGATGATGTTGACGACCTGCGCGGTAATCTCTGGATCCAATGCGGCAGTGGGCTCATCAAACAGCAAGACTTGAGGTTCCATCATTAGCGCACGAGCAATCGCTACGCGCTGTTGCTGCCCACCCGAAAGATGAAGAGGAAAGCGATCGGCAAAATCATTAAGGCGCAGGCGAGTCAGCAACTTGTCAGCACGGGCTCTGGCTTCTTCTTTACTTAGCCCCAGCACGCGGCAGGGCGCTTCGATCAGATTCTGCACCACGGTTAAATGTGGCCACAAGTTATATTGCTGGAACACCATCCCGACGTTCTGGCGCAGTTCACGGATCGCGCTGTCGGATGGCGTGCGCTGAAAATCAAACTGATTACCAGCGATGGAAAGTGTGCCTGAACGCGGCATTTCCAGCAGGTTAAGAACGCGTATCAGCGAACTCTTTCCTGCCCCGCTAGGGCCAAGAAGAACCAGCGTTTCACCCGCAGGACAATCGAGGGTGATATCAAATAGCGCCTGGTATGTGCCGTAGAAACAGTTAATGCCGTTTAGTTGAATACTCATGCGTAAGAATTGAATAGACATTGATGCGGCGAATGTTAACGTCGGCAGAATAGTTATGCAATCACCGTGGGTTAAAATTTGCCAATAAGCGATTTGTTGGTTAAATAATAGCACAAAATAATGTATTACGACCCGAGCCCCGCTATAGGAGAGATGAATGCAACTATCTACTACGCCAAATCTGGAAGGCTTCACCATTACTGAATATTGTGGTGTCGTGACCGGTGAAGCCATTTTGGGAGCGAACATCTTCCGTGACTTTTTCGCTAGTATCCGCGATGTTGTTGGCGGACGTTCCGGTGCCTATGAAAAAGAGCTGCGTAAGGCGCGTCAGATTGCGTTTAAGGAACTACAGGAACAAGCTGAAGAGTTAGGGGCGAACGCCGTTGTAGGCATTGATCTTGACTATGAAACCGTCGGGAAGGATGCCAGTATGCTGATGGTAACCGTCAGCGGCACTGCCGTGAAGGTTCGCCGCTAGTCGCTAATGGGTTAATTGAGCGAGAATGGGCAAACACGTCGTGGAAAAGCACGGATATAGTGGAATAACGATGCTGAAATGGATGGTCTGCATAGCGTTGGGACTGTTGGCGGGTTGCCAGACGGCTCCCTCGTTGCAGGAACAGAATAATTATGTACTGGAGACGGCATTACAGTCGCGTGCGCAGGAATCCCGTATCCGCTTTTTGGTCATTCATTACACGGCGGAAGATTTTGCCACCTCGCTGAATATTTTGACGGACGAGCACGTCAGCGCCCATTACCTTATTCCGGCACATCCGCCGTTGCGGCACGGCAAGCCGCTTGCCTGGCAACTGGTGCCTGAATCTCAGTCCGCCTGGCATGCCGGGGCGAGTAGCTGGCGTGGGTTTAGTCGACTGAATAATTCCTCGATTGGTATTGAGATTGAAAATGCAGGCTATCAGCGCACGCTAACGGGCTATACCTGGGAGCCGTTCACCGCTTCGCAGATTCAGCTCGTGACCGCCATCGCTCGTGATATTGTCGACCGTTATCAGATTGCACCGCAGAATGTGGTGGCACACAGCGATATTGCCCCGCAGCGGAAACAAGACCCAGGACCGCTGTTCCCCTGGCAGGCGCTAGCGCAAGCGGGCGTTGGTGCCTGGCCGGATGCGCATCGGGTGGCGTTTTATCTGAATGGGCGTCTGCCGTTGCAGCCAGTGGATGAAGCGATTCTGTTGGAAAAGCTGGCGCGTTATGGTTATGCGGTGCCTGAAACGATGACGACACGCGAGAAGCGGCAGGTGATTGCCGCTTTCCAGATGCATTTCCGACCTATGAACTATCAAGGTCAGCCAGATGCCCAGAGTGAAGCGATTGTCGACGCACTGCTGGAGAAATACGGCAGCCGCTAAACCGCGTCCTTCTCCGCCAGTTTCGCAATACGTGCTGCCATGCCACGGAAGATAAACAGGTGAGCAGGCATCATCAGAAACCAGTAAACCAGCCCGTTGAACCCGGAAGGGTGCCAGCGGGCGCGGACATCTACGGTTCGGTGAGTGCCTTTGTCCGTGATAGTAAAGTTGAGTTTACCCAGCCCCGGTGCTTTCATGCCGAATAGCAGTACCAACTGGCGCTGTGGCGTGATCGAGATAACCTTCCAGCCGTCAATTCTGTCGCCCACTTCCAGCGTTGGGCGCTCGGGGCGTCCATAAGTCACGCCGTTACCGCAAAGATCGTCCAGTCGGGCGCGGATGTTCCACAGCGTATTCGCGTAAAAATAGCCCTCTTTGCCACCGACCTGCTGGATGACCTGCCAGAGCGCCTGACTGGAGGCTGTCGTCTCCATCGTATGACCCGCCTGCTTGGGATAAAAACCGTAATTCGGCTTCCAACGTGCACGTACCTCGGTGTCGTCGCCCCAGTCAGCCTGCTGCACGCTCTCCATTTCGCTTTGCAGCGTGAGACGCACTGCGTCATCAAAGCTCATCAACTTTTGTGGAATCAATGCCTGTAGCTCACGTCCATCGGCCTGTAAGTCGTGTTTTAACCCCTGAATCAGCGCGCGGGCGATGGATGGGGGAACGGATGTCACCAGATGCAAGAACCAGACAGACACCAGATGCGTCGGCATCGGAACGGGAATCAGCACTCTGCGTTTACCGCTGATCTGAATGAAACGCTCAAACATCGTCTGGTAACTGATGTATTCGGGGCCCGCGGCATCCATGATGCGATTCTCTGTTGCGGAGTGATGTGCAATGTCGATCAGATAAACCAGCAGGTTATCCAGTGCAATAGGCGACGATTTAGAGCGTACCCAGCGCGGCGGCGTCAGCACAGGAAGGTTATAGACCATATCGCGCATGATCTCGAACGCCGCCGAACCCGCGCCAATAATAATGCCCGCGCGCAGCTCCGTGACGGGAATACCACTACTGCGTAATACATCACCGGTGATTTGGCGCGCCTGCATGTGCGGTGAGGTGTCATCTTTCGCCTGAAGCGACCCCAGATAGATAACCTGTTTTACGCGGCTGGAGGACAGCGCCAGCAAAAGATTCATGGCAGCCATGCGCTCTCTGGCAACGAAATCTGCACCGTCACCCATGCTGTGCACCAAATAATAGAGCGTTTCCGCTCCCCACAGGCCATCAGGCAGGCTTTCTGGTCTGGTGAGATCAACCTGCTGGCAGTCAACGCCCGGCCAGTTTCGTGACGCGAGGGATTCGGTATTTCGACCGGCAGCGATGATCCGCTTGCCCTGTTTGCTTAAGCGTTCGGTTAAATGGCGGCCAATGTAGCCAGTTGCGCCCAGAATCAGGATCGGGGCTGAGGGGGATGTCATGCGCCAGCGGCTCCACAGCAAAATATAACCATGGCTTACTATAACGGGGAAAAAGAAGAAAGTGAGAAAAAGTGTGCGATAACAAGGCGTAATTTACTATGGCCTACCTGCCCGATAGCTGTGCTACCGAGCAGAAGGGGGTAAAGCGGGGGAGAATATCAGGCCAGAACGGTGTCGCCTTGTAGCTGGCAACTACAGGCCAGAACATAGCCTTGTGCGATCTCGGCTGGTGTCAGCGTCATGGTGCTGGTTGTAGTGTAATTACCAGACAGCACGCGGGTTTTGCAACTCCCGCAAACACCAGCTCGGCAGGCGGCGAGAACCTGAACCTTATTGGCTTCCAGTGCGGCCAGCAGGCTGATACCCACCGGAACACGCAGATTTTTCAGCGGACGACTGATGGTCAACGTGAGCTGGTCGGCATCTTCATCCACCACGTCATCTGCCGGGCGGAACTGTTCTTTGAAGATGCGGTTTGAGGCCACGCCACGCTGTTGACTTAGAGTTTCCATCTGGTTCATGTACGGCGCCGGGCCGCAGGTCATCACGGTACGGCTGGCGATATCTGGTACGTGTTCGGCCAGCAGGTCGCCGCTGATACGTCCGGTGAGGAAGCCGGGCGCTGCATCAAACTCTGCCATCAGCGTTAGATGCAGCTGCTGCGGGTAGCGCTGCATCAGATCTTGCCATTCGCTGGCGAAGATCACCTGCTGTGGATTGCGCACGTTGAAAATGACGTGGATGTCGGTTTGCGGTCTGTTTGCCAGCAACCAGCGGCACATTGACATAATCGGCGTGACGCCGCAGCCTGCTGCTGCCATCAGGTAACGATCGCTGACCGCGTTGGTGCAGGTGAATTCTCCTTGTGCATCGGACAGCCATAGATAATCACCGACTTTCAGCGTTTGAGTCAGCCAGCGTGAACCGACGCCGTCGTCCAGCCTTCTTACTGTCAACGTAATAAAGCGGCTGAGGCCTGGCGAAGACGAGATCGTATAAGCCCGTAGCGTTTCCTCGCTGTTAGCAATGCTGACTAGCGCATACTGACCCGGCTGATACGGATAAAAATCATGATTAACCAGTGAAATCGTCCAGACATCCGGCGTTTCCTGGGTAATCGAGTGCACCTGCATGCGGTTAGAACAAAGCGGTGTCGGCCCAGCGTGTGGTACTGGCATCGTCATAGTCAATCTCCATAACAAACGGATACGGTGAAGCGTGTAAAAATAGCGGCCTATGGGAAGGTAGGCTTAGCATGAGGCATCAATATCGACACCTCACGCTGCGTGACGAGGAACGCGCTCCTCCGTCCGCATTGATTCATCAAGCGGCCAGAATGGTGTTCATGTCCTGTTCAACGGTGGTAATTGCCCGCATACCGAATTTGTCATTCAGAATGGCAAGCAGATTGTCCGTCAGGAAGCCCGGTGCAGTTGGCCCGGTGTAGATATTTTTCACGCCGAGGGACAGCAGGGTGAGTAGGATGACAATCGCTTTCTGTTCAAACCAGGACAGTACCAGACTCAGCGGCAGATCGTTGACGCCACAGCCCAGTTTCTCTGCCAGTTTGACAGCCAGAATAATGGCCGCGTAGGCGTCATTACATTGGCCGACATCCAGCAGACGCGGCAGACCTTCCAGTGTCCCGAAGTCCAGTTTGTTGAAACGGTATTTACCGCATGCCAGCGTCATGATCAGGCAGTCTTGTGGGACATTCAGCGTGAAGTCAGTGAAGTAGCTACGTTCTTCACGGCTACCGTCACATCCACCAACCAGGAAGACGTGGCGCAGTTTTTTCTGTGCAACCAGATCGATCACGGTATCGGCGGCGCTCAGCAACGTTTCACGACCAAAGCCGACGGTGATCGTGTGCTCGATTTCGCTGTACGGGAAACCAGCCAGACCCTGTGCTTGTTCGATAACCGGGCTGAAATCGTCGCCTTCCAGATGATTCACGCCCGGCCAGCCGACGATGCTACGCGTCCAGATGCGATCGCCGTAGTTGCCTACGTTCGGGTCGATAATACAGTTAGAGGTCATGACAATTGCGCCAGGGAACTTGGCGAATTCGGTCTGCTGGTTTTGCCAGCCGCTGCCGTAGTTACCTGCCAAATGCTTGAATTTTTTCAGCTCTGGGTAACCGTGCGCAGGCAGCATCTCGCCGTGGGTATAAATATTCACACCCGTGCCTTCGGTTTGCTCCAGCAACATGCGCAGATCTTTCAGATCATGGCCGGAAATCAGAATGGCTTTACCGGCAATCGGGCGCACGTTAACGGAGGTTGGCTGTGGGTGACCGTAAGCATCGGTTTCGCCATGGTCGAGGATCGCCATGACGTTGAAGTTCATTTTACCGATGCCCATCGCGTTGTTCAGTAGGGTGTCAACATCGGATGGCTGTGTGCCCAGCCACGCCATGAAAGCATGATATTCGGCATAGATAGCGTTGTCATACTGACCGAGAACGTGGGCGTGCTCCATGTAGGCCGCTGCACCTTTCAAACCGTAGAGGTTGAGCATGCGTAAGCCATGGACGTCATCACCGATACTGGCTTTATCGCTGTCTAGCGCAAAATCTTCCGCTTGTTGCAGCAAGGCCGGAATATCGTTGCCAGCAAGTTGCAGTGCCGCCATCGGGTGATCTACGGTCACCGTGGCATCGTGCAGACGACAGCGAACCGCCAGCGATTCACGCAACGTAATGGCTTCCTGCGCGTAGCCAATAATACGTTGGGAATCGAAGTTAACGTTGGTTAACGTAGAGAAGAAGGCACGTGGCGCAAAGCTGTCTACATCATGATCGATAATATCCAGCTCGCGTGCTTTCAGCGCCCAGGCCGAAAGTCCTTGTAGCACAGCCACCAGCAGGTCTTGTAGATCGGAGGTTTCTGCGGTTTTGCCGCACATGCCCTGCGCGTAAGAGCAGCCATTTCCAACAGGGGTACGAATCGTTTGTTCACATTGCACACAAAACATAATGACTTCCTTTTTTTAAGTTGCATTTAAAATGCTTGTTTAAAGCATAGTGTCAGCCGAGGCAGGTAAAAAGGCTTTTTTAATGCAACTTTAGGTAAATTTGATTTAGCGCAATTTTGGTGATGGGCAATGAAAATCACTCTCAATCACAGCCCATAAACGAGGGGAAAAAGGTGAGAAGTAGGCGCTTATGAGGTAAATAATGCCATCAATATTGGTGCCGCGAGGCTTAACAAGAAACCGTGTACGATGGCAGCAGGTACGATATCAACACCCGCGCTGCGCTGTAAAACGGGCAGTGTGAAATCCATCGATGTTGCACCGCACAGGCCTAATGCGCATGAGCGATTGCGCTGTGCCAGCGCAGGAATCAGCATAATCGCCAGTAACTCGCGGGTCAGATCGTTGAAAAATGCCGCACTGCCGATGACGGGGCCGAGGGCGTCGGTCAGCAGAATGCCTGATAGCGAATACCACCCATAGCCGGATGCCATCGCCAGACCGGTTTTTAGCGGTAGCCCCAGAATCCACGCAGCAAGCAGGCCGCCACCGAGGGCGCTGATACCCACGATGAGCGCAATAACCAGACCGCGACGATTTAATACGATCTGACGCAGCGTCATTCCGCTGTTACGCAGTTGAATGCCCACCAAAAATAGCAGAAAAATCAGGGCATACTCGCTGCCTTTACTGGCGTGAGTGAACCCTGACCATTGCGTTAAACCGAGCGAAAAGCCTCCGAAGACTACGCCGCAGAGTTTGAATGATTCAACGATCATACGCAGTCGGGAAGGCGGGGCTGCATCTCTAAACTTGCTCTGCCACGCGCTACGTTTTTCCCACAGCCACAGCGCAACACCGTTTGCCGCGACAATGCACAACGCGAAGACAGCGGTGTAGCGGAAGATCAGTAACAAATTACTGCTGAGATTTTCCAGAAATGCCAGACTAATTCCCATCAAAAACAGAATAACGTACACCATCCAACTCAACAGTTGATTAATCAGCTGTAATGCTTTTTTGGCACGTAGCGGTACCAGATAGCCAATGATGAGCGGTAATAAAATAATTAATAATCCTGAATACATCACAGAATTGATGTCCTTACGCGAGAAAAACGGCGCTAACCCGTATTTTAGGATTGGCGGGGGTTGCCGTCGTTAGACAATGAGGCTTTTCTTCTTCATTTGTTACCCCGAGAGATGTCTATACGACGGAAATACAAACCGTGCATTGACAGCATCGTGGGATTCATCGGCTACACTTGGCGGGAAGAAAAACGATAATCTATTAAAATTAAACAAATTATCGGAGCGAGTAAAGCGCTGTCTGGCAGGATATTCTACTCGGAGGGGATCTTACCAGCAGAAATCCGCAGGCAGCCGCTACAGGAGAGAATAATGCATCTGGAAAGTATTGAAATCCTGGGGTTTCGGGGAATCAATCGTCTGTCGCTGACACTGGACGAAAATAACGTGCTGATTGGGGAGAACGCCTGGGGTAAATCGAGCCTGCTGGATGCACTCTCGCTGCTGTTGGCACCGACGTTGCCGCTTTATCATTTTGACATGCAGGATTTTCACTTCACTCCGGGGGATGAAAACAGTCGGGAAAAGCACCTTCAGGTTATTTTTACTTTTTGCGAGACGGCACCTGGCCACCATTTATCTCCTCGCTACCGTTCGCTTAGCCCCGTTTGGGTGGAGGGAAACGAGTCGTTATACCGCGTTTTTTATCGGCTGGAAGGTGAGGTGGACGAAAGTCAGTCGGTTTTCACCTGGCGCAGTTTTCTGGACGCCGACGGGCATCCGATACCGCTGGACGATATTGATGAGCTGGCTAGAGAAATTATCCGCCTGCATCCGGTGCTACGGCTGCGCGATGCGCGCTTTATGCGACGTCTGCGTTCGGGAACGCTGGCGGCGACGTTAGATAACAGCAATGAAAAGCTAGCTCAGCAGTTTGAGCAACTGATGCGTGAGCTGGTGCAAAATCCACAGAAGCTGACGGATAAAGAGCTGCGCCAGGGATTAGTCGCTATGCGGCAACTGCTGGAACACTATTTTTCCGAGCAGAACGCCACGGGTAACGACCGACGCCATCACCGCCATGCGCGAACGCACAACGGTAAATCGTGGCGGTCGCTGGATAACATCAACCGCCTGATTGCCGATCCCAATAGCCGCAGTCGCCGAATTATCCTGTTAGAGCTGTTCTCCACGCTGTTACAGGCGAAAGGGTCTGTGGCGTTGGATCCCCACGCTCGTCCACTCTTGCTGATTGAAGACCCGGAAACCCGGCTGCACCCGATTATGCTGTCAGTTGCGTGGGGGCTTCTGACGCAACTGCCACTTCAGAAAGTCACGACGACCAATTCGGGAGAGCTGCTGTCGCTGGTACCGATGGAGCAGGTGTGTCGTCTGGTGCGAGAGTCCTCAAGGGTTGCGACGTACCGTATTGGTCGTCAGGGCATGAACGCGGAAGACAGCCGGCGGATTGCGTTTCACATTCGTTTGAACCGGCCAGCCTCGCTTTTCGCCCGCTGTTGGTTACTGGTGGAAGGGGAAACCGAAGTCTGGATGTTGAATGAGCTCGCGCGTCAGTGTGGCCATCATTTTGAGGCGGAAGGGGTAAAAGTGATTGAGTTTGCCCAGTCGGGTCTTCGGCCATTGCTGAAGTTCGCGCGTCGTATGGGGATTGAATGGCATGTGCTGGTCGATGGCGACGATGCGGGGAAAAAGTATGCGGCGACGGCGAGGAGCCAGTTAATCGTACAGAATGAAAGTGAGCGAGATCATCTGACCGTCTTGCCGGCATCGGACATGGAACACTACATGTATCGTGAGGGATTCAGCCAGGTTTATCACCGCATCGCACAACTACCGGAGAAAGTGCCGCTATCGATGCACAAAATTATCATCAGGGCTATCCATCGTTCATCCAAACCTGATCTGGCAATTGAAGTGGCGATGGAAGCCGCCGCGATGGGCAGCGATGCGATCCCACCGCTTATTCGCAGCATGTTCTCCCGCGTCCTGTGGCTGGCCCGCGGACGTGCGGATTAGATGCGCGCGACGCATAGACTCTAAATAAAAATGCCGTTCAGTGTGCTGAACGGCATTGGTCGCATTGTATTAATTTTTACTGTTTAGCGTCGCGTGTTCTGAGTAGAAGTGTAGGGTGTATGTAGAAGGGGTCAGGATGCGGCCTCGGCGATTTGCGGGACGATCAGGCAGGCATGATTGCCTTTCGGCCCTTGATGAACATCAAACCTGACAACCTGTCCGGCTTTCAGAGTCCGGTAACCATCCATTTGAATCGTTGAGTAGTGCGCGAAGATATCGTCACCGCCCCCTTCTGGACAGATAAAACCAAACCCTTTGGCATTATTGAACCATTTAACAGTACCTGTCTCCATGCATTGACATCCTTCGCAAGAGTATTCTTTTCAGTAAGGTGTGGTTATTTGGTTACTACGAATACGAATTGATTAAAACCTCATCAATTCATCCGTACACTTTAGTGAAATCGATCCCGGCGTCAAGCGATCCACCGCGTGGTGGGGAAGAGAGTTTGTCAAAGTTTGATGCAGATAACGCTATTGATGAACCAGCAATCGTGTTGCGTAATCAAGATATCGAGTGCAGGCCTTGAATTTTGCTTTCCGGGAACCATTTCATTCCTCAGGTGGTAAAATAAAAAGTAGACGTGCTACTGTAAATGTAGAAATACCCGTAATGCCGATTGTTTAAGGATCGAGATTCCGGGGGCTACCACGATGCGAGGCATCCCAGCGAGAGTCTCATCATCAGTGTTTCCCCCTGAACCCATACTTAAGTGGCTGGGATTAAAAGGTACCCGTCATCTTTCAAGTCGCAGGCACGCATTTCCTGCTTCTCGGATCTATTGGGAATAAACAGACCAATGTCGCGAGTCGCGATGTTCGTTACATGATGTGGATAGAGAATGGGAAACAATAGTACGTGGTCACAATCGGAAAGCCTGACCGCCGATCAACAGAAAGAAAAATTGCAGCCACCGTCCATGTATAACGTGGTGTTGAATAACGATGATTACACCCCGATGGAATTTGTTATTGACGTTCTGCAAAAGTTCTTTTCTTATGATATTGAACGTGCCACACAGCTTATGTTAACTGTGCATTATCAGGGTAAAGCAATTTGTGGCGTATTCAGCGCTGAAGTGGCTGAGACCAAGGTCGTACAAGTTAATCGTTATGCCAGAGAAAACGAGCACCCGCTGCTCTGTACGCTGGAAAAAGCCTGAAGTCAGGCGATTTATTGGGAGAGGTGCCTATGCTCAATCAAGAACTGGAACTCAGTCTCAACATGGCTTTCGCCAGAGCGCGTGAGCACCGACACGAGTTTATGACCGTGGAGCACCTGCTGTTGGCTCTACTCAGTAATCCGGCCGCCCGTGAAGCACTGGAAGCCTGCACGGTAGATTTAGCCGCGCTACGCCAAGAGCTGGAAGCCTTCATTGAACAGACCACTCCAACATTACCGCAGAGTGACGATGAGCGCGAAACTCAGCCGACGCTCAGCTTCCAACGCGTACTGCAACGCGCCGTCTTTCATGTGCAGTCCTCCGGCCGCAGTGAAGTGTCTGGCGCTAACGTTCTGGTCGCAATTTTTAGCGAACAGGAGTCCCAAGCCGCCTACCTGCTGCGTAAGCATGACGTTAGTCGTCTGGATGTCGTGAACTTCATTTCTCACGGCACGCGCAAAGAAGAATCCGATCAGGCGCCGAACGCTGAAAGTCCCGTCAATGAAGAACAGGCAGGAGGGGAAGATCGTATGGAAAACTTCACCACCAATCTGAATCAACTGGCTCGCGTTGGCGGTATCGATCCGCTTATTGGCCGGGATAAAGAACTGGAGCGCACGATTCAGGTACTGTGCCGTCGCCGTAAAAATAACCCACTGCTGGTCGGTGAGTCCGGCGTGGGTAAAACCGCGATTGCTGAAGGGCTGGCCTGGCGTATTGTGCAGGGCGATGTGCCGGAAGTGATGGCGGAGTGCACGCTGTACTCGCTGGACATCGGGGCGCTGCTGGCAGGCACCAAATACCGCGGTGACTTTGAAAAACGCTTCAAAGCACTGTTGAAGCAGCTAGAGCAGGATAAAAACAGCATTCTCTTCATTGATGAAATCCACACGATTATCGGTGCTGGCGCAGCGTCCGGTGGTCAGGTTGATGCGGCTAATCTGATTAAACCGCTGCTTTCCAGCGGTAAGATCCGCGTTATTGGTTCCACGACGTATCAGGAATTCAGCAATATCTTTGAAAAGGATCGGGCGTTGGCGCGTCGTTTCCAGAAAATCGATATCACTGAACCTAGCGTGGAAGAAACCATACAAATCATTAATGGTCTGAAGCCGAAGTATGAGGCTCACCATGATGTTCGCTATACGTCAAAAGCGGTTCGTGCGGCAGTAGAGCTGGCAGTGAAATACATCAATGACCGTCATCTGCCAGATAAAGCCATTGATGTAATCGATGAAGCCGGCGCGAGAAGCCGTTTGATGCCAGTCAGCAAGCGCAAGAAAACGGTCAATGTGAGTGACATCGAATCGGTTGTTGCCCGTATCGCTCGTATTCCAGAAAAAACCGTCTCCGCCAGCGATCGTGATGTGCTGAAAAACCTCAGCGATCGCCTGAAAATGCTGGTGTTTGGGCAGGACAAGGCTATCGAAGCGCTGTCTGAATCCATCAAAATGAGCCGTGCAGGACTGGGTCAGGAGCGCAAGCCGGTAGGCTCCTTCCTGTTCGCAGGCCCTACGGGGGTTGGTAAGACGGAAGTGACATTACAGTTGGCAAAAGCGCTGGATATCGAACTGCTGCGCTTTGACATGTCTGAATACATGGAGCGTCATACCGTCAGCCGCCTGATTGGTGCACCTCCAGGCTATGTGGGCTACGATCAGGGCGGTCTGCTGACGGATGCGGTGATCAAGCATCCTCATGCCGTGCTGCTGTTGGATGAAATCGAAAAAGCGCACCCAGACGTCTTTAACCTGCTGTTGCAGGTGATGGATAACGGCACGCTGACAGATAACAATGGCCGTAAAGCGGATTTCCGCAATGTCATTGTCGTCATGACTACCAATGCGGGCGTGCGGGAAACACAGCGTAAATCCATCGGTATCATCCATCAGGACAACAGTACGGATGCGATGGAAGAGATTAAGAAGGTGTTTACGCCGGAGTTCCGCAACCGTCTTGATGGCATTATCTGGTTCAACCATCTGTCGACCGATGTTATCCAACAGGTTGTCGATAAGTTTATCGTTGAACTTCAGGCACAGCTAGACGCGAAAGGCGTGTCGCTGGAAGTGAGCGATGAAGCGCGTGACTGGCTGGCAGAGAAAGGCTATGACAAGGCGATGGGTGCCCGACCAATGGCGCGCGTGATGCAGGAAAGCCTCAAGAAACCGCTGGCCAATGAGCTGCTGTTTGGTTCGCTGGTGGATGGTGGTTCTGTAACGGTGGAACTGGATAAAGAGACGCAACAGCTGACCTATGGCTTCCAAAGCGCGCAGAAGCGGAAAGCGGAAAGCGTTAATTAATCGATACCGTTTGTTATCTAAAAGGGATGCTGATGCATCCCTTTTTTACTGGTGCGTCGACTATGGCTGATTAGGATACAAGTAAAGAACCTATCTAGGATCGCTTCTGACTAAGAAATGTTGCTTGTGTCCGTCGCGCAGACTCTCAATCGATGCCCATCAGGATCTATGGCAACAAAGGTATAGCCGAATTCAAGATTTATTGGTTCGAGTTCAAATTTTACGCCTAACTTTTTCCACTCCTGATATATCGTGTCTACATCATTTTGGGTGACATCGGACAGGCAAATTTCAAACCCACCAAATTGGGCTTGAGGTTTTGGATCAATTCCTGATTTAGACTGGATGCCTAAAATAAAGTCGGAGGCGAGAGGAAAAACAGAGAATTCCTCATAGGCTTCTAATGGTTCCGATTTTAATATTTTTTTATAAAATTCAGTGCTTAATAAAACATCTTCAACATAAATGATTAAGCTATTCGGTTTAAACATGTCACGTCCTTATATGAGCATTTCATCAATCATATCGTTATTCATCTTAACTATAAGTCAATTTTCTTTGAAAAAGAGATGATTTTATCTGACCCGATCGTTTAATCAGGATTAAAAGCCGATGAGTAGGGTGACGCTAGCGTGAAGGTAGGGACGGGAATGCACCAAAAAACAAAAGCCCTTGCCAATGAAGGGAAGGGCTGGGGAGGGAGTCACATCCTCATATACCGCTGTTATCAGCGATGAGCTAACCGGTTAACGGCTGCGGAAGACAATGCGGCCTTTACTCAGGTCGTACGGGGTTAACTCTACAGTGACTTTGTCACCCGTCAGGATGCGGATATAGTTTTTACGCATTTTACCTGAGATATGAGCGGTAACCACGTGCCCGTTTTCCAATTCAACGCGGAACATGGTGTTGGGCAGCGTATCAAGCACGGTGCCTTGCATTTCAATATTGTCTTCTTTGGCCATCGAATCCTCTAGGTCTAACTACCTTTATTTTTTAACCGCAAGATAATGCCGAAAAACCGACATTATGTAAAGAAGCGTTCACGTTTGGGGCGTTATTTACCCGCTTTTCTCTATTAAAAAGTCGGTTCTGCGAGCCGCTGTGGTAGCCAGCAACCGTCATCGACAGCGATATCCTGCCACTGGGAAAGCTGTTGTAGAAAGCGATCTCGGGGAATTTCACTCACGCCCAGCGAAGCGGTATGGGAGTTTAACACCTGACAATCAATCAACTGACCACCGTGGCGAATAAAATGTTGTTGAAACGCCAACAGCGCGAATTTTGATGCATTATCCGTACGGCTGAACATCGACTCACCGCAAAATAATCGCCCTTGTTCAACACCATATAACCCGCCAACTAATTCGCCATTATGCCACACTTCGACGGAATGCGCTTTCCCAGCCCGATGAAGCTGCTGATAAGCTGAAATTATGTCCGGCGTAATCCAGGTTCCATCATAGTGTTCGTGCGCGCAGGCATGAATAACATCATCAAATGCCTGATTCAACGTGGCATGAAAAGTATGGCGCTTCAGAAATTTTTTCATACTGCGGCTGAGATGAAATTCACCCGGAAGTAGCACCGCACGCGGATTCGGTGACCACCACAGGATAGGCTCACCGGGGGAGAACCAAGGGAAAATACCTTGCCGGTAAGCTGCCTTAAGCCTGGCAACGGAGAGATCGCCGCCAACGGCCAGCAGGCCGTTGGGGTCATCCAGAGCATGATTCGGGTCAGGAAACTGAAGTGATTGCGACGATAGCTGGTATAGGCGCATGTTTTTCAAGCGTTGTGCTTCATTGGAATTGCCTTAAACGTGTTGGCGAAATTGCCAATAACGCCCTTGTTGTGCCATCAATGCCTGATGGCTGCCTTGTTCGATCACTTTACCATCATCCAGAATACAGATGCGATCCATTGATTCTAAACCGTATAGCCGATGGGTGATGACGATCAAGGTCTTATCGGCACAGTGTTGGCGGAGCAGTTGCAGAATACGTTTTTCGGTTTCTGCATCTAATCCCTCTGTGGGTTCATCCAACAGAACTAACGGCGCGTCGTGCAATAAGGCTCGAGCTAAAGCGATACGACGCTGTTCGCCACCGGATAGCTGGCGACCACCTTCTCCCAACCAGGCATTCAGCCCTTCGTTTTCCAGCAGCTTTTCTAACCCGACCTGTTGTAATACTTCGGTCAGTTTTTCGTCCCGTGCAGTTGGTGCAGCCAGCAGCAGGTTATCGCGTAGCGTTGCGCTGAAAATATGTACGCGTTGTGGCACCACACTCATCATGGTACGGAGATCTTCTTCCCGCCAGTCGGCAAGAGGGTGGCCGTTAAGCGTAATATCACCGTATTCAGCATTCCATGCCCGAGTCAGCAACTGCAATAGCGTCGATTTCCCGCATCCAGTACGTCCCAGCAGCGCCAGATGTTCTCCCGGCTGAATGGAAAGGGAGATATTTTGCAGCACGGGCTGTGGCTGGCCAGGATAAGTGAACCCGACATGTGCGAGTTCGAGTGATGCCGCACGTGAAGTTTCTGGGCCATGTGTTGGGAACGTGACGTCAACGGGCTGACGAATGATTTGATCGACCCGAGCGGCGGAAGCTATAACTTGCCCCATGTGTTGGAAGGCTACCGTGACGGGCGCCAGCGCTTCAAAGGCAGCAAGTGAAGCGAACACGAACAGGGCGATCAATGCACCGGGCTGTGGATTACCGCCAACGCCATCGGCTGCCAGCCACAAGATCAGGGCAACTGTCAGCCCACTGCATAAAATCATCACCGCCTGAGACAGACCGGTAAGATTGGCCTGTTGGCGCTGGCGACGCAGCCAGTTAATTTCCACCAGTGCCAACTGCTGGCGGACGCGATCGAGTGCGCCGAAGACGGTGAGCTCCGCCTGACCTTGCAGCCAGGTTGTTAGCTGAAGGCGATATTGTGCGCGCAGTGCGGTCAAGTCCTGCCCGATACTGTTCCCCGCCTGATAAAAGATAATAGGCAGACACAACAGCAGTACCAGCATGATGGCACCAAGCGTCAGAGCCAGTGAGGCATCAATAAAGCTCAGGCCGTAACAAACGATAAGAATGACGGCGAAGGCGCTGATAATGGGAGAAATAACGCGAAGATAGAGGTGGTCGAGCGTATCAACGTCCGCTACGAGCCGGTTTAGCAGTTCTGCCTGACGAAATTGCGCCAATCCGCCAGGAGAGAGCGGCAGAATACGGGAAAATGTGAAAACGCGTAGGCGCAGTAGAACACGGAATGTGGCATCGTGGCTGACGACTCTTTCGCCATAGCGCCCAGCCGTGCGCGCGATGGCGGCACCCCGTACGCCTGCGGCGGGCAGCATATAGTTAAAGGTGAGTAGCCCGACGATCCCTGCCAGCGCGGAACCCGCCAGAAACCAGCCAGATAGGGCGAGTAGACCGATACTGGCTAGCAGCGTAGCAATTGCCAGCACCACGCCCAGACTCAAATACCAGAAGTGCTGACGATAAAGTGCCAGAAACGGTTTCAATACCCGCATCGTTTTCATCTGAGCCATTACAGCGCCTCCTGTCGTTGTGCCAGCAGTGCCGCGAAGGGGCCTGTTTCTGCTCGGAGTGTTTGATAATCACCTTGTTGAACTAACTGACCGCCTTCCATCACCCAAATTGCATCATACTCGGTGATATCGGTGAGCTGATGCGTGACTAGCAGCGTAGTCTGGGAACGTGCAGCGTCGTTCAGTGCCGTCATAACGAGCTCTTCGCTATGGGCATCCAGGCTGGCTGACGGTTCATCTAGCAGCAGTAAATTACAAGGATGAATGAGAGCACGGGCAACGGCGACGCGCTGCGCTTGTCCAACGGATAAACGTGCTGCGCCGTCACCGATCGTGGTTTCCAACCCCTGTGGAAGCTGTGGTAAAAATTCTTGCACATAGGCGCGCTCAATCGCCTGCTGCAACTCCACAATGCTGGCCTGCGGGTTGCCCAGCAGAATATTGCTACGCAGCGTCAGTTCCGGCAAATGGGGGTTTTGCCCAACCCAGCTCAACTGCTTACGCCATGATTCAGGCGTAAGTGTGTCCAGTGCCTGGCCGTTGACGGTGAGTGAGCCACGGTAGGGCAGAAAGCCCAGCAGCGCATTAAGCAGTGAACTTTTTCCTGCCCCACTGATACCGACCAGCGCGATACGTTCACCTGCTCGGATATTGAACGTCAACGGTTGAGTCAACGGTGTGCCATTCGGTGCGAGAACAACCAGGTTTTCTGCCCTAATGACAATAGCGGTATCGCTGCTGAATTCGTGTGTGCCAAAGCCGACCGTCTCGCCTTCTTCTGCCAAAAATGTCACCAGCGATTCTGCCGCACCAATAGCTTGGGCCTTGGCATGATAGAACGTGCCGAGATCGCGCAAAGGCTGAAAGAATTCCGGTGACAGAATTAAGACGAGAAAACCGGCGAAGAGTGTCACGCCCATTCCATAATGACCAAAATCCAGCTCCCCGAGATACGAGAAACCGAAATAGACGGCGACAACGGCGATAGAAATGGAGGCAAAAAATTCCAGTACACCCGAGGAGAGAAATGCCATACGCAGCACTTCCATGGTACGGCTACGGAAATCTTCGGAAGCATGACGGATTTGTTCGGTTTCAGCCTGACCGCGATGAAACAGACGTAGCGTTTCCATCCCGCGCAGGCGATCGAGGAAATGCCCGCTCAGGCGTGCCAACGCCAGAAAATTGCGTCGATTGGCATCCGCTGCACCCATACCGACCAGCGCCATAAACAGGGGAATAAGTGGTGCGGTTAGAAATAGAATCAGACCCGCAGCCCAGTTGAGTGGAAAGATCGTGATCAAAATAAGTAGTGGGATCAGTGCGGCAAGATACATTTGCGGCAGATAGCGGGCGTAATAATCCTGCATATCATCAACCTGCTCAAGAATCATCGTTGCCCAGCTACCGGCGGGTTTACCCTGTACCCAGGCTGGGCCAAGCTGTTGCAACCTATCCAGCACGAGCTTACGAATTTGCTGTCGAACGGCTTGTCCGCAAAGAAAACCAACACGCTCGCGTACCAAACTATTCAGTGCGCGCAGAATAAATGTGGCGATCAGAAAGAGGAAGGGTGAGATCAGGGATTCACGTGGGGCATGATCGATGATCAAGGCATGAAGCAAGGTAGCTAACAGCCAGGCTTGTGCCACGATCAACGCGCCGCTCAGGAATCCAAGCAGCAGTGAAAGTCGTAGCCACCGTTGCGCCAGCTTACTTTGCTGTTTCAGCCAGGCGGTCAGTTCTTGCTGTCTGGTTTTTTTCATCAGGCACCAGTTCGTTATATTGCAGAAATGGACTTAACAGAAAATAACTCTTATGTAACTGTTGGGTAACAAAATTATCTTCTATTATGCAGAATGCCGCCATGTTACCGCGAGAGGGGCGCGCTGAAAACGAAAAGGAGAGGGGAAATGGGTGGGGCGATCAATTTTTGTGTTACAGAAGGCAAGTCGGAAGGAAGAAAACGGAACGGCAGTTACCGCTCCGTTTCAGCATTGAACTACTTATTGACGGTCAGTCCGTCCAGGTAACGTTCAGCATCCAGTGCAGCCATACAGCCTGTACCCGCAGAGGTAATGGCCTGACGGTAGATATGGTCCATCACGTCGCCTGCGGCAAAGACACCGGGAATGCTGGTTTGTGTCGCATTGCCGTGAATACCGGATTGCACTTTGATATAGCCGTTTTCCAGTTCCAACTGACCGCCGAAGACGGCTGTATTTGGGCTGTGACCGATAGCAATAAAGACGCCAGCCAGTTCCAGTTCTTCTGCGGCATCGCTCTGTGTATCGCGGATGCGCACACCGGTTACGCCCATATCATCGCCCAGCACTTCGTCCAGCGTACGGTTGGTATGCAGGATGATGTTACCGTTTTTAACTTTGTCCATCAGACGGTCGATCAGGATCTTTTCTGAACGGAACGTCTCACGGCGGTGGATCAAGTGCACTTCCGCAGCGATGTTAGACAAATACAACGCTTCTTCTACAGCGGTATTCCCGCCGCCAACAACGGCGACTTTCTGATTACGGTAGAAGAACCCGTCGCAGGTTGCGCAGGCGGAAACGCCTTTGCCTTTAAATGCGTCTTCAGATGGCAGGCCAAGATAACGCGCTGATGCGCCAGTGGCGATAATCAGCGCGTCACAGGTGTACTCATCGCTATCACCGAATAAACGGAATGGGCGGTTCTGCAAATCAACGCGCTCAATATGATCGAAGATCACTTCAGTGTTGAACTTGGTCGCGTGTGCGTGCATGCGCTCCATTAAAAGCGGGCCAGTTAAATCATCGGCATCGCCCGGCCAGTTTTCTACTTCGGTCGTGGTCGTCAACTGACCGCCTTTTTCCATACCAGTGATTAATACTGGCTGTAAGTTCGCCCGTGCAGCATAAACTGCGGCAGTGTAGCCAGCTGGGCCTGAACCCAGAATCAATAACTTGTGATGTTTAACGGTACCCATGCTTTCCTCATTTCATGACGGCGGATAATGCTCATACGGATGGTTCCTACGACAACAGACTGCCTTACTACGAACAATTTATAACGATGAACATATCTACCACGAACAATGGGAACGATTGTAAGGAAATTACAGGAGTAAAAAAAGTATGCAGAAAAGTTGCTGGCTATTTGTTTAATCGTTAATGACGATGATGATGACAAATCGCTGAAAAATCAGCCACATTCATAAGTAAAATGATTGAAGTCATCTTGGCATATGGCTCTGGCTTATCCAATCTGGCAGTTTCTTCTGATTTTCGTTGTTTTACTTTGACAATCGGCTGTGCATTTGCGAAAACATCTGGGTAAGAGGAAATTTTTTGTGTGTGAACAGTTAAAAGCTCGGCTTTTTATTCGTTTTTGCGCAGGTAGGCCTTTGGGCTACGGATATGACGTGATGGCTTTCTTCGCGGGTAAGCATGCGTAGGGCGAGAATAAGAAGTTAATGACTGTTGATATACAAAATAGGCAGCGTGTCTTCTTTAAGGGTAACTCTGATACATGAGGTCTATCGGGGTAAAGCGTGTGCAGGGAAAAGTGAAGAGAGACAATAATAATGGTAGACACTAAAAAACGGCCAGGAAAAGATCTCGATCGTATTGATCGTAACATCCTGAACGAATTGCAAAAAGATGGGCGTATTTCCAATGTCGAGCTTTCCAAGCGAGTTGGGCTGTCGCCAACACCTTGTCTGGAACGTGTGCGTCGTCTGGAAAGACAGGGTTTCATTAATGGCTATACAGCGCTGCTAAACCCGCATTATCTGGATGCGTCACTGCTGGTTTTTGTTGAAATAACGCTAAACCGCGGCGCGCCTGATGTGTTTGAACAGTTTAACTCTGCGGTGCAGAAGCTGGAAGAAATTCAGGAATGCCATCTGGTTTCCGGTGATTTTGACTACCTATTGAAAACGCGAGTGCCGGACATGTCCGCCTACCGTAAGCTCCTGGGCGAAACGCTGCTGCGTTTGCCGGGTGTAAACGACACCCGTACTTACGTGGTGATGGAAGAAGTGAAGCAAAGTAATCGTCTGGTCATTAAGACGCGATAAACGTGTGGATGCAAAACCCGATAAATTCAGCTACACTCCTGTGAATTTATACAGTCCCAGCGCCGGGTTTTCTCGGCGCTTTGTCATAAACCTTACAGGCCCCTGGAGAGACTCTTGAGCCAGGAATATACAGAAGATAAAGACGTTACCCTGAAAAAACTCGGTGGAACACGTCGTTTGCTTGAAGCGATTTTAATCGTTGTGGCACTTTTTGCGGTTTATCTCAGTGTCGCACTACTCAGTTTCAGCCCCTCGGATCCCAGTTGGTCACAGACGGCGTGGCATGAGCCTATCCATAACTTTGGTGGTGTGGCGGGTGCCTGGTTAGCCGATACGCTGTTCTTTATTTTTGGCGTTTTGGCCTATGCTATTCCGCCGATTATGTTATCCCTGTGCTGGGTTGCTTTCCGCCAGCGTGATAACCAGCAATCTATTGAATATTTTACCTTTTCACTTCGTCTGATTGGGACATTGGCGCTGATCCTCACCTCGTGTGGTTTGGCTGCGTTGAATATTGACGATCTCTACTATTTTGCTTCCGGCGGTGTCTTGGGAAGTTTGTTGAGCAGCTCAATGATCCCACGTTTCAACAGTATGGGAGCAACGCTAATTCTGCTGTGTGTTTGGGGCGCAGGGTTAACGCTGTTTACCGGCTGGTCATGGTTAACCATTGCCGAGAAAATCGGTGCCGGTGTTTTGGGCTGTCTGACATTTATGTCAAACCGTTCGCGCCGCGATGAGGACTACCGTGAAGAAACCGAGCGTGAGGACGATGAACGTGATGCGCTCAACGTGCAGCACGATGCAGTATCAGGTGAAGCGGTAACACAACAGCGTGATGACGATGATGTCCTGTTTTCTGCGCCTTCCGTTGCTGATGCCATAAACGGCACGACGACAGATAATAGGGCAGAACAAGAACCATCACCTTCTGTCGAAAACGCGTCAGTAGCTACGCAACCGGCTCTTCTGGCAGAAACGCCAGCGGTAGCGTCAACGTTACCTGACTTGGCCGCATCTGGCATTGTTCCTCCTGTTATGCCATCAACGATTGATACAGCGCCGTCGCTGAATCCGCCACTCTATTCGTTTGAGGTTCCTGAAACGCCTGCAGCGATGCCAGTGAATGTAGCCACGCCTGATCCCCATAGCAGTGCGTATACACCCTACGGAAATAGTGTTGTACCGCCGATCGTCGTGTCTCCAGCGGTTCAACCATTTGCTGAACCTCCACAGCCTGCGCAAGATACGGATTTCAGCGCAAACAACACCTTTATGCCTGCGTTCAGTGCCGATGGGGATGATAATCCTCAGATTAAACGCGGCGTAGGGCCGGAACTGCCGCGCCCTAATCCGGTTCGTATTCCTACGCGCCGTGAACTGGCGTCATATGGAATCAAGTTGCCGTCACAGCGGCTGGCCGAAGAGCAAGCAAGGCTACAGGCGCAAAACGGCAGCGCAGAAAGGGAATTGACGAGCGAGGAGTATCAGGAAGAGACGCCGGATGACATCGCCCAGCAGGAAGCAGCATTGCAGCAGGCATATCTGGACCAGCAGCGTCAACGTTACGGTGATGAGTACCCGTTACAGGAAGACGATGAGGATGCGCTTCTGCAAGCGCAGCTAGCCAGAGATTTCGCTGCACAGCAGCAGTCACGTTATGACGACAGCATGTCGCAGCGCGATGAAGAAATTCCTGCTCCGATAGCATCACCTGCAACCCGAGAGCCGATTCAGTCAAACCCTGTGGTGTCACATAACGCCTTTTCATTCTCACCGTTTAGCGCGGAGAGTGAGCCTGAACCTGAACCGCGTACGTTCAGCGAATCCACCTATTCGCAGCCAGCCTGTAACACTGAGCCCGATCTTCCGCCGATGCATGCTGGCGAAGATGAAGATGCAAACGATGAACGTAACCCGTTGATGTTTGAGCAGCCAGTGCAATCGACGCCTGCGTCTGCTGATGTTATGCGACAGGAAAATGCAGCGGCTCCAGCGCATCATCCGGCAATGGATGGCCTGATTCATCCGTTCCTGATGCGTAATGAACAACCGTTGCAGAAGCCGACTACGCCGTTGCCAACGTTAGATTTGTTGACCCCGCCACCAGCAAGCGAAGCGCCTGTTGATAGTTTCGCGCTGGAGCAAACGGCCCGGCTGATTGAAGCGCGCTTGGCTGATTTCCGGGTAAAAGCGGATGTGGTCGATCACTCTCCTGGACCAGTAATCACACGGTTTGAATTGGATCTGGCACCGGGTGTTAAAGCGGCGCGTATTTCGAATTTGTCGCGTGATTTGGCGCGTTCACTGTCAGTCGTTGCCGTACGTATCGTCGAGGTTATTCCCGGTAGACCGTACGTTGGGCTGGAATTACCGAACGCACACCGTCAGACGGTTTATCTGCGAGAAGTGCTGGACTGCGACGCATTCCGCGATAATCCTTCGCCGCTGGCAATTGTGTTGGGGAAAGATATTGCTGGTGAACCCGTCGTTGCCGATTTAGCGAAAATGCCGCACCTTCTGGTTGCGGGTACGACGGGGTCGGGTAAATCGGTCGGTGTTAACGCCATGATCATCAGTATGTTGTATAAAGCAACACCAGAAGACGTGCGCTTTATCATGATCGACCCGAAAATGCTGGAACTCTCCGTGTACGAAGGCATTCCGCATTTGTTGACGGAAGTCGTGACCGACATGAAGGATGCGGCAAACGCGCTGCGCTGGTGTGTCGGTGAAATGGAGCGTCGCTATAAGCTGATGTCTGCGCTTGGCGTGCGCAATCTGGCGGGATACAACGAACGAGTGATGACGGCAAATTCGATGGGGCGTCCGATTCCCGATCCGTTCTGGAAGCCGGGCGACAGTATGGATATGACGCCACCCGTGTTGGAAAAACTGCCGTATATTGTCGTGATGGTCGATGAATTTGCTGACCTGATGATGGCGGTGGGTAAGAAGGTTGAAGAACTAATTGCCCGACTGGCACAGAAAGCGCGTGCTGCGGGAATTCACCTGGTGCTGGCGACACAGCGTCCTTCGGTCGATGTGATCACCGGGTTGATCAAAGCAAATATTCCGACGCGAATTGCGTTTACCGTTTCCAGCAAGATCGACTCACGAACTATCCTCGATCAAGGCGGCGCGGAATCGCTTCTGGGTATGGGGGATATGCTGTATATGGCACCCAACTCCTCAATACCTATCCGCGTCCACGGTGCTTTTGTGCGCGATGAGGAAGTTCACGCCGTCGTTCAGGATTGGAAAGCACGTGGTCGACCTCAATATATCGAT
The DNA here is from genome assembly GCF_004137795.1 of Pectobacterium zantedeschiae. Taxonomy (GTDB): domain Bacteria; phylum Pseudomonadota; class Gammaproteobacteria; order Enterobacterales; family Enterobacteriaceae; genus Pectobacterium; species Pectobacterium zantedeschiae. The sequence continues at coordinate 1,538,201 of NZ_NWTM01000001.1, read as the reverse complement.
AATATTATCAGCGGTGGTGATGACGCTGAAGGTGGAAGCCTCGGTCTTGATGGTGATGAAGAACTCGATCCTTTGTTCGATCAAGCCGTAGAGTTTGTGGTCGATAAGCGTCGTGCTTCCATCTCCGGCGTACAGCGCCAGTTCCGAATTGGCTATAACCGTGCAGCGCGAATCGTTGAGCAAATGGAAGCGCAGGGCATTGTGAGTTCTCCAGGGCATAATGGTAACCGCGAGGTCTTGGCACCGCCATCAATGGAATAGAACGCTGTATTGATTGACGTCACTCCTTCATAAGGGCTGCGTGAGCAGCCCTTAATGCAAAGAAGCGTAAAAGCGGCAATAAGCAGATAATTCACCTATCACCGCTCGAGTGGGTTCAGATAACATAGATCTACGAATAACGTGAGCGCGGTGTAAAGCGCCTGACCTTGCTAGAAGAAGGCACGTTATATTTAGAAATTCAAAGGATTATGCGTATGAAAAAGTGGTTAGCTATCAGTTGTCTGATTGCCGGTGTTACCTCAACCGCTGTCTATGCGGACGCGGCAAAAGATTTGCAGGGTCGCCTCAATAAAGTAAACAGTTTCCATGCAAACTTCAGCCAGAAAGTAACCAGTGCCGATGGCGCAGCGGTGCAGGAAGGGGAAGGCGAGCTGTGGCTGAAACGCCCTAACTTATTTAACTGGAAAACCACATCGCCTGATGAGAGTGCATTGATTTCTGACGGTAAAACACTTTGGTTCTACAACCCATTTGTTGAACAAGTCACTGCAACCTGGTTGAAAGATGCAACGGGAAATACGCCGTTCATTCTGATTACGCGTAATGATACCAGCGACTGGAATAAATATGACGTGCGTCAGAAAGGCGATGATTTTGAACTTACGCCGAAGTCAGCGAGCGGCAATCTGAAGCAGTTTGCGATTAATGTGACGACAAACGGCACTATCAAGCAGTTTACCGCAACGGAACAGGATGGGCAGCGGAGCACTTATGTGCTGAAGAACCAGCAAAATGGCGCGGTGGATGCTGCGCAATTCACTTTCACACCGCCGAAAGGTGTCACGCTGGATGACCAGCGTCAGTGAGGCCAGAGTGAGTAACCTGTCACTGGACTTTTCCCATAACGAATTCCAACCGCTGGCCGCACGTATGCGGCCAGCGACGTTGGCGCAATATATCGGTCAACAGCACCTGTTAGGTGCTGGTAAGCCGTTGCCTCGAGCCATCGAAGCAGGGCAGTTGCACTCAATGATTCTTTGGGGGCCGCCAGGAACGGGAAAAACCACGCTGGCAGAACTGATTGGGCATTATGGACAGGCTGATGTTGAACGCATTTCTGCCGTGACGTCCGGCATCAAAGAAATTCGAGAAGCGATCGAGCGTGCCCGACAAAATCGTAATGCGGGGCGACGAACCATTTTGTTTGTCGATGAAGTTCATCGCTTCAACAAAAGTCAGCAGGATGCGTTTTTGCCACATATCGAAGATGGAACGATCACCTTCATCGGGGCGACAACGGAAAATCCTTCTTTTGAGCTTAACTCCGCGTTGTTATCTCGTGCTCGTGTTTATTTGCTGAAAGCGCTAACGGCGGAAGATATCGAACAGGTATTGCTGCAGGCGATGAGCGACAGCGAGCGTGGCTATGGTGGACAGGATATTGTTCTGCCTGCCGAGACTGGACGGATGTTAGCCGAATTGGTCAATGGCGATGCTAGGCGTGCACTGAACAGCCTGGAAATGATGGCGGATATGGCGGAAATTGATGCGCAGGGTATGCGCGTTCTGACGTCAGCACTCCTCAACGAAATCGCTGGTGAACGCAGTGCCCGCTTCGATAACAAGGGCGACCGCTATTACGACCTGATTTCAGCCTTGCATAAATCGGTAAGAGGCTCCGCACCAGATGCGGCACTCTATTGGTACGCCCGAATCATCACTGCCGGTGGCGATCCGTTATATGTTGCCCGACGACTGTTGGCAATTGCGTCGGAAGATGTCGGTAACGCCGATCCACGAGCGATGCAGGTGGCGATTTCAGCTTGGGATTGCTTCACTCGCGTTGGCCCGGCAGAAGGGGAACGTGCCATCGCGCAGGCGATTGTTTATCTGGCCTGTGCCCCAAAAAGCAACGCCGTATATAGCGCTTTCAAAGCAGCGATGCAGGATGCCCGCGAGAAGCCAGACTATGATGTTCCCGAGCATTTGCGCAACGCGCCTACCCGATTGATGAAGGAAATGGGGCTAGGAGCAGAGTATCGCTACGCGCACAATGAACCCAATGCCTATGCGGCTGGCGAGAGTTATTTTCCGCCAGAAATGGCGGATACGCACTATTATGCGCCAACCTCACGCGGCCTTGAGGGTAAAATTGGCGAAAAGCTCGCCTGGCTTGCTGCTCAGGATCAAAATAGCCCGACAAAACGCTACCGTTGAACTAAGCGTTGCGGTAAGGTTATTGCGGTATTTTCTGAAACCGGCCGCGTAGCGTGCCGTGTACGCCACCATTTCATTTGATAATCATAAGCACAGGATTAGCATGCTCGATCCCAATTTACTGCGTAATGAGCTAGACGCAGTCGCCGAAAAGTTACTGGCTCGCAGAGGCTTTAAGCTGGATGTTGAGACCCTGCGTAAGCAGGAAGAACGTCGTAAAGTATTGCAGGTAGAAACCGAAAACCTGCAGGCAGAGCGTAACTCCCGATCGAAAGAGATTGGTGCAGCGAAAGCACGCGGTGAGGATATCGAGCCTTTGCGTCGAGAAGTTAACACATTAGGCGAAAAACTGGATGCCGCGAAAGCCGAGCTGGATCAGTTGCAGAATGAAATTCGCGATCTGGCGTTAACGATCCCGAACCTGCCGGACGACTCTGTGCCGCTTGGGAAAGATGACACGCAGAACAAAGAAGTTACCCGTTGGGGTGAGCCGCGTAAGTATGATTTCGCCGTGCGCGATCATGTTGAACTCGGCGAGATGGCTGACGGACTGGATTTTGCTGCCGCAGTGAAATTAACGGGTGCGCGTTTTGTCGTGATGAAAGGACAGATTGCTCGTCTGCATCGTGTACTTGCCCAGTTTATGCTGGATTTGCATACACAACAGCATGGTTATCAGGAAGCGTATGTGCCTTATCTGGTAAACCACGCCACGTTATACGGGACAGGGCAGTTACCTAAGTTTGGTGAAGATCTGTTCCACACCAATCCGTTAAGCGAAGAAGCGGAAAGCAGCCAATATGCGTTGATTCCGACGGCTGAAGTTCCGCTGACCAATTTGGTTCGTGACGAGATTTTGGATGAAGAATCTTTACCGTTGAAAATGACCGCACACACGCCTTGCTTCCGTTCAGAAGCGGGGTCATATGGTCGTGATACGCGTGGATTGATTCGTATGCACCAGTTTGACAAGGTTGAACTGGTACAAATCGTCCGTCCTGAAGATTCCATGCAAGCGCTGGAAGAGTTGACGACCCACGCTGAAACGGTGCTGCAACTGCTTAAATTACCTTATCGCAAGGTATTGCTGTGCACTGGCGACATGGGCTTTGGCTCCACCAAAACTTACGATCTGGAAGTTTGGTTACCCGCGCAGGACACGTACCGTGAAATCTCTTCCTGCTCAAACATGTGGGATTTCCAGGCACGCCGTATGCAGGCTCGCTGCCGTAGTAAGTCTGACAAAAAGACTCGTTTAGTTCACACGTTGAACGGTTCTGGCCTGGCGGTTGGTCGTACACTGGTCGCTGTTCTGGAGAACTACCAGCAAGCTGATGGCCGCATTGAAATTCCTGAAGTGCTGCGTCCCTATATGGGCGGGCTGGAATTTATTGGCTAATCGCGGTTATTTGAATAAAGCGCCTAAGGGCGCTTTTTTTACGTGATATCTTCGGTAATATTTTTTCATCGTAAAAGTATTTCCTCGACCTAATACCGTCAGATCTTCTTAATTTATAAGCTTAAAACTCTTTAAAATCAGTCCAGTAGTAACCTTCTGTTTTCACAGTCTACGCTCCTTCTGCAAGTATTGATTAATTCTTTCAATCCATAATTTGAGAAAGACGTTTTAGCACTTTTTGCCTGGATTGACTTTTATATACGCAGTGGCATGATGCGCTCACTCTTCTCCGGTTGTTTGGTTATCCACTTCGCTATGTCTGCTTATTCACGCCCAGTGCTGTTATTGCTCTGCGGACTTCTGCTGCTGACGGTTTGTATTGCGGTATTAAATACTTTGGTCCCACTTTGGCTGAGTTATCAGTCTCTTCCTGTCTGGCAAGTTGGCCTCGTTGGTTCATCCTATTTCGGCGGCAATCTGGTTGGAACGCTATTAGCGGGTAAATTAATCAAACTTTATGGCTTTAACCGTAGCTATTATTTTGCGGCTTTATTATTTGGTATCGCGATCGTTGGTCTCGGTATTTCTGCGGATATTGGCAGTTGGTTATTCTGGCGTTTTCTTGCTGGGATAGGTTGCGCATTGATCTGGGTTGTGGTCGAAAGTGCCTTGTTATGTAGTGGAACGCCGACGCAGAGAGGGCAACTGCTGGCTGCTTATATGATTGCTTACTACCTTGGCAGCGTGATTGGACAACTCTTGCTTGGTGTGTTGCCTACGTCATTGTTGAGCGTGCTGCCATGGATGGTCGCGTTAGTTATTCTGGCTGTATTACCACTGCTGTTTACTCGTCTTCCTACGCCGCCAGAGCAGCACGAAAAGCATGTCAATATGTGGAAAATGCTAACGTATCGTAGCGCGCGTTTAGGTGTACATGGCTGTATTATTTCTGGCGCAATTTTAGGTTCGTTGTATGGCCTGATGCCGCTATTTCTCTCCCATCAGGGAATGAATGATGCACAGGTTGGGTACTGGATGGCACTCCTGATTAGTTCAGGCATTGTCGGCCAATGGCCTGTCGGACGCATGGCCGATCGTTATGGTCGGCTATTGGTTTTGCGGGTGTTAGTCTTCGTGGTGATTATCGGCTGCATTGCCATGTTGAGTATTAGCCACTACGCCATGGCACCATCTCTGTTCCTGTTGGGATGCGCAGGATTTACGTTATATCCCGTTGCCATGTCATGGGCATGTGAAAAAGTACGTCCTGACGAACTGGTAGCGATGAATCAAGCGCTGCTCCTCAGCTACACGCTTGGCAGTCTTTGTGGACCAAGCGTTGCAGCAGTATTGATGCAGAGTTATTCCGATCAATTACTGTTTGTGCTAATCGCCGCAGTTGCGATGATTTATCTGATGATGTTGCTCAGAAAAGCCGATCATCATCCAACGCCATTAGCTACAGCTTGAGGTTGTGATATCAAGTCCGGCCAGCGAGCTTTGCCCGGCTTCCACCATATTATTCCACAGCGCTTCGGCTACCGGGCTAAGGCGCTGTTTTGCATTTCGGACCAGATAAAAGATGCTGGTTAATTTTAAACGCTCTGGCGCAATTGCGGTGAGTTTCCCTTTCTCAACCCAAGGGGCTGCATAGTGATCAGGAAGAAAACCAATGTGTGTTCCTGCCAACAGGAGCAGTAAACTCGCTTCTACATTCCATGCTGTGTCCTGCAAACCTTTCTTTGCAACAGGCCCTAACTGCTTACTAATTTCGTGTAGCGCATGTCCACCGATGAGCAGTCTGTTAGGGTTGAGTGTACCCTCATGCCATTCTCTTTCTATTCGTTCACCGTGTTCAGACGCGCAATAAAAATGGCTTTTTTCAACGAAAACTGGCTGGAAATGGATGTCGATTGGAACATCATCTGGTAAGACGCTTAGAATGATATCAAGGTGACCGTTTTTTAGACGCTCCATTAACGGGGTATAGTCACCGATCTCGAGTTCTACTGCGACATCAGGGCTTTGGTCGTACAATTTGCCGATAGCGTTAGAAATGACTTTATCTGGGTGAGTGACGGTATTATCCAGGCAACCAATCCGAGCTTTACCAATAAGTTGGTGTTTTATACTTGCCAATCGATTGGCGAAATCGTCCAACGTGGCAATGACAGATTTGGCTTCCTGATACACCACTTCGCCTTCCGTTGTGAGAGCAAACCCCCCACGTCCACGCTCACACAAAACAAGCCCAAGCGTATCCTCCAGGCGAGACAGATAGTGACTTAATACCGGCTGACTTAAACCTGTTGCGACTTGAGCATTTGTAATTCCTTGTTTTTCAACAATTTTGCAAAAAAGCTTTAACCAGCGGATCTCCAGTTTATCTAAGCGCATAGCATTTCCTTCGCATACATTACATATCTGAATGTTAACATCAAAATATATCTGTATTAATCGATATGAAACCCATTTATCTTGTCGTTACGCCACATTATTGATGTGGTCGCCACAAAAAATCGTGGTTTATGCGTCACATCAGGGTCTCTCATAAGCACAATGGTGTTGTTAGCTCGCTGACGACACCATTGTTCTATACGCCGTCAGGCAACCTCTATAAAATATCACAACGATACAAAATTATTTGCTGCTTATTTAATGGAGGAGTTATGTCTCAAGGGAATGCTGTACCTGAAAAAGAACAACAGGGACGGCAAATTTATGATTACGAATACGAACCTGTTCCTGCCGAAGCCAGAAAAAGCTGGTATGTCATCGCGTTAATATGGCTGGCAATGGGGATCGATATCTCAGGTCTATTTCTTGGTGCTTTCTTAAGCGGTGGTCTGCCTTTTTCTCAGGCCATTAGCGCTACACTTATCGGTTCTGCCTTTCTTGGCGTGCTAGCAGCATTATGTGCTAACGTCGGCTATGGATGTGGCTTATCAACAACGCTCCTGAGTATCTCCGTTTTTGGACGCCTCGGTGGAAAGATTATCGGTATTTTCTCCGCAGTTTCATTGATTGGTTGGTTTGCTTTTCAACTCGACTTTTTTGGTGTAATGCTGCAAAAAGCACTGCTACATTACCAATTAGAACCAGGACGTTTTCTTATTTTGGTTTTCGGTATGGTACTGATGACCTCTACTGCTATTTGGGGTGTCAGGGCATTGGGAAAACTGAGTATATTCAGCGTGCCATTAATGCTGATATTGATAATTACAGGTTTAGTTTTAGCCGCAAATAATCACCCAGAAATACCTATTCCAATAATTAAAGCGCCAATTAGTATGGGAAGCGCTATCTCTTATGTTGTTTCTATCTGGATAGTCTCTGCTGTGATGTCACCGGATATCGCGCGCTATGCGAAAACGCGTAAAGATGCACTTCTCGGTGCTGGATTAGGCTTCTTTTTGGGCAATAGCTCAACAATAGTCGTTGCGCTCATCCTGACTCATCTGGTTGGTACAGAAGATTTAGTTGAAGTGTTTTTCAGTATTGGCTTGGGAATGTCTGCAATTGTGGTGCTTATTTTTGCCCAGTGGACAACAAATAGTACCAACCTTGTTTCTGCATCATTGGGGTTATCCGTTGTTATTCGTGCGCTATCACGGCCGGTATTGGTTGTGCTAATGGCTATTGCCGGGTTGCTGTTGGCATATAACGGTATGATTAATAATTTTACCCAATTCTTGTCACTGCTTGGTGTCCTTATTTCTCCTATCGCGGGTGTCTATCTCGTCGAATATTATTTTATTAAGTCCTCTCGTTTGCAGAAAAGTGTATCAGAGGCTTCATTCTTGAATGTGGTGGCGGCTATATCTTGGTCACTTGGTAGTATTGTGAGCCTATTAACCTCCCCAGATTTTTTTGATTTATTTACAATAAGCTCGATTTCTGCGTTGGATGGCGTAATTGTGAGTATGGCAATTTATATTGGTATACATAAATTTTTCCCTCAATTGGCAGATTAAACGTGTTACGCCGATAACACGAGATCTTGGGTAGGGTATGTCTCGTTATATTAATGTACAAACCATTGATGATATAGCACTCGGGGCCGCTGTTCTTGGTACAGGAGGTGGCGGCGACCCGTATGTAGGTTCTTTGATGGCAAAATACGCATTAAAAAATGCGGCCGAGGTTCCTGTATTAGATTTAGATGAAATTAAAGACGATGATCTGTTTGTTCCCTGCAGCATGATAGGCGCAACAACGGTAGTGGTAGAAAAAATCATGTCAGCTAACCAGTTTGTTCGGGCGTTTGATGCAATGGAAAAGGCGCTTCTGCGACCTATCACTGCAACATTTCCCATCGAAGTTGGCGGTATCAATTCGCTTATACCGTTTGTCGTTGCAGCAGCAAAAGGTGTACCCGTTGTTGATTGTGATGCGATGGGTAGGGCCTTTCCCGAAGCGCAGATGGTGACCTTTTTTCTTGATAATTTGCCTTCTGCGCCAAATACGTTAGCAGATGAAAAGGGAAACACGGTTACCTTAAATCCTATTGATGGCATGTGGTCTGAGCGTTTGGCTAGGGTGATTGCGGAGCAAATGGGGGCCGCATGTGCCATGTGTGATTATCCATTACGTGGTAGTCAACTTAAGCGTAGCGCCATCAAAGGTACGCTCACGCTGGCGCAGAATATTGGAAGAACATTGCGTCAGGCCCACCAATCGGGTAGCCATCCCGTGCAATCCTTACTCGCTATACTTGATGGTCACGTCATTGCATCAGGCAAGGTCGTTGACGTCGATCGCCGTACCATCGCGGGGCTGGCCCGCGGCAAAGTGGTCTTGGATGGCATGGGGAACGACAAAGGTGAGTCGTTTACTGTGCTTTTCCAGAATGAACTCTTGTTGGCTTATCGTTCTTCACCGACGGCAGAACCTACTCAGGATAATCTGCTGGCTGTTGTTCCTGATTTAATCTCCATAGTAGATAGTGAAACTGGACGTCCGATTATTACGGAGCATTTGCGTTATGGGCAGCGGGTCGATGTCATTGCCTATCCGTGTAACGAAAAATGGCGAACGCCAAAAGGGATTGACGTTGCGGGGCCGGAATATTTTGGCTATCCGGTACAGTATGTACCAATAGAACAGCTTGCAAACCGCTGAGGTCTTCCCGATGTTACATAAAAATGGTTACCGACTCGGGATTGATGTCGGAGGCACAAACACGGATGCGGCAATTTTAGATGCTGATCTACGCTGTGTTGCGACGGCCAAATTTCCTACCAGCATGGATATCTATAGCGGCATTGAGCAGGTGATTGCTGAAGTATTGGCGCAATCCGGCATCGCGCCGCAGCATATTCGCTATGCAATGTTAGGCACAACCCAATGTACCAATGCGATTGTTGAGCGAAAAGGTCTGGATCGCGTCGGATTATTGCGTCTGAGTTTGCCAAGCAGCGATAGCGTCCCGCCGTTGTTTGGCTGGGATGACGAATGGCGAAGGACATTAGGCGAACATTTCAACCAAATTCACGGTGGTTATGAATTTGATGGCCGAGAGATTCATCCTGTACTGCGGGATGAAGTGCTGACGGCATGTGACAAGATGCGTGGGCATGTAGATAGCGTGGCTATCTGTGGCGTATTCTCTCCCGTCAACAATGCGCAGGAATTGCAGGTTGCTCAGTGGGTGAATGCGGTGCTGCCGGACGTTTCCGTGTCGTTATCCCACCGGGTAGGTAGTACGGGATTACTGGAAAGAGAAAATGCGACGATCCTGAATGCGTCGTTACAAAGTACGGCGAACCGTTTTGTTAACGGCTTTACACAAGCGCTAATTCGGCACGCTATTAAAGCTACGCCATTCTTCGGGCAAAACGACGGCACCTTGATGTCCGAGAGTATGGTGAAGCAGTATCCCATTCTGACAATGGCTTGTGGGCCAACAAACTCGATTCGCGGCGCGTGTCATCTTTCGGGATTGGATAATGCCCTGATTATCGATGTCGGTGGTACGACGACAGATATTGGCGTGTTGGTGAATGGCTTCCCGCGTGAATCAGCAATCGCTGTTGAAGTGGGTAATGTGCGGACGAATTTCAGAATGCCGGATATTATTTCTATCGGCATTGGCGGTGGGACCTGTGTTCGGCAGTCTCAGGATGGGGAGATCATTCTTGGGCCTGACAGCGTCGGCTATCGTCTTCTTGAGCAGGGCGTCAGTTTTGGTGGTGAGACGTTAACGCTCAGCGATATTATGCTGCAACTTCATCGCGAGCGATGGACATCAGTGCTTTCTCATCCAATGCCCGATCTGGATAAAGCGCTTTGTCAGTTGGTTTATCGTCAGATGATTGAGGAAGTGGAAAGTGCTATCGATCGGATCAAATCGTCGAATGCGGCTATTCCTGCTGTGCTTGTTGGCGGTGGCAGTATTTTACTGCCTGACGTTTTATCCGGTATCAGTCAGGTCATGCGTCCGCTGAATTTTGATGCGGCAAATGCAGTGGGTGTCGCGTTAGGGAAAGTAGGGGCGCAGATCGAACGAGTGGTTAAAATGCCGGACCACGATCGTGAAAAGGTAAAAAACGAATTACAGCAGCAAACTATCTGTCTTGCTGAAGAGACGGGAGCTATGTCGGGCAGCGTTGAAATCATCGATTATCAGGAAATTCCACTGGCCTATCTGCCGGGGAATGCAGTACAGGTGAAAATCAAAGCCGCAGGGAATTTGGCTTAGCGCCGTATATTAACAATGTAGTGATATCCATCAGCCAAACCGAAAATAGCGCGCCGTGAGCGCGCTATTTTTTCAGAAAGCATCAGAATTAGTACATTACCTTGTGACCATAGCTTTCAAGAATCGATTTAACTCGATCCATCGTATCGGCCTTCGGCGGTTTAACACCGTCTAATTTGTACTCTTCCCCCATCGCGATCCACTTGTGTTTGCCAAGTTCATGGTAGGGGAGAAGCTCAATTTTCTCGATGTTAGTCATATCCTTGGTGAACTCACCCAGCTTATGCGCGGATTCATCATCATCAGACCAGCCGGGTACCACCACATAACGTATCCAGGTACGCTGGTTGCGTTTTGCCAGATAGCGAGCGAAATCCAGGGTACGGTGATTCGATACGCCAACTAAATTCTGATGTATATCATCGTTCATTTGCTTCAGGTCGAGCATCACTAAATCGCTGACGTCCAATAGTTCGTCAATGACGGGATCGTAGCGACGCACAAATCCATTGGTGTCCAGACAGGTGTTAATGCCTTCTGCCTTACAGGCACGGAACCAGTCGCGTACAAACTCGGCTTGGAGGATAGCCTCGCCGCCTGATGCCGTTACACCACCGCCTGACGCATTCATAAAGTGGCGATAGGTCACGACCTCTTTCATTAGCTCTTCAACCGTCACTTCTTTACCGCCGTGCGTATCCCAGGTATCACGGTTATGGCAATACAGGCAGCGCATTAGACAGCCCTGAAAAAAGATGATGAAACGGATGCCTGGACCATCGACGGTGCCACAGGACTCAAAAGAGTGGATGCGACCGATTACTGACATTGCGAGGTTATCTCCAAATTTGACCGGACAATAGCGGTCTTTATGAGCGCAGTCATGAGAAAGCAGGTGCCGATCTGACAGGGATTTCTGACAGAAAAACACCGTGTGACAGATGCTGCGTCGAATCTGTTTTGCAAGCCATCCACATGATGAAGGCAGTATAGCGGGCTGGCAAAACAGGCTAACAATCTGAACGACAAGCGAGGGTAAGAAAAAGGCCCCACTGACGTGGAGCCTTTATTTTACGCCTTTTCAGACAGCCATGGAAATTAGATTGACTGTGTGAAAGTACGGGTAATAACGTCTTGTTGCTGTTCTTTCGTCAGTGAGTTGAAACGCACTGCGTAGCCAGATACGCGGATAGTCAACTGCGGATATTTTTCCGGGTTTTCCATCGCATCAAGCAGCATTTCACGGTTCATGACGTTGACGTTCAAGTGCTGACCGCCTTCAATACTGGCTTCATGGTGGAAGTAACCATCCATCAGACCAGCAAGGTTCGCTTTACGCACGTTGTCGTCTTTACCTAACGCGTTAGGCACGATAGAGAAGGTATAAGAAATACCATCTTTCGCGTAAGCAAACGGCAGTTTGGCAACAGAAGTCAGAGAAGCAACAGCACCTTTCTGGTCACGACCGTGCATTGGGTTAGCACCTGGTCCGAACGGAGCGCCTGCACGACGGCCGTCTGGTGTGTTACCTGTTTTCTTACCATATACCACGTTAGAGGTGATGGTCAGAACAGACTGAGTCGGAGTTGCGCCACGGTAGGTATTCAGTTTCTGAATTTTCTTCATGAAACGTTCAACCAGGTCACAAGCCAGTTCATCTACGCGAGCATCGTTGTTACCGAATTGCGGATATTCGCCTTCGATATCAAAGTCGATAGCCAGACCATCTTCATCACGAATTGGTTTAACTTTGGCATATTTGATGGCAGACAAGGAGTCAGCAGCAACAGACAGACCAGCGATACCACAAGCCATGGTACGGAATACGTCACGATCGTGCAGTGCCATCAGCGACGCTTCGTAGCTGTATTTGTCATGCATGTAGTGGATGACGTTCAGAGCGGTGACGTATTGTTTAGCCAGCCAATCCATGAAGTGATCCATACGATCCATCACTTCGTCGAAGTTCAGGACGTCACCTTTGATTGGTTCTGATTTCGGACCAACCTGCATTTTCAGTTTTTCGTCCACGCCGCCATTGATAGCGTACAGCATGGTTTTCGCCAGGTTTGCACGGGCACCGAAGAACTGCATTTGTTTACCAACAATCATCGGGCTTACGCAACAAGCAATCGCGTAGTCATCGTTGTTAAAGTCAGGACGCATCAGATCGTCATTCTCGTATTGCAGAGAAGAAGTATCGATGGAGACTTTGGCCGCATAGTTTTTAAAGCTTTGTGGCAGTTTTTCAGACCACAGAATGGTCATGTTTGGCTCTGGAGATGGCCCCATGGTGTACAGGGTGTTCAGGAAGCGGAAACTGGTTTTACTCACCAGCGTACGACCATCCAGACCCATACCAGCCAGAGATTCTGTTGCCCAGATTGGGTCACCAGAGAACAGCTCATCATACTCAGGTGTACGCAGGAAACGCACCATACGCAGTTTCATGACCAGATGGTCAATCATTTCCTGAGCTTCTTCTTCCGTGATTTTGCCCGCTTTCAGATCGCGCTCAAGGTAGATATCCAGGAAGGTGGAAACACGTCCGAAGGACATTGCCGCACCATTCTGTGATTTCACCGCAGCCAGATAGCCGAAGTAAGTCCACTGAACGGCTTCCTGAGCTGTTGCTGCTGGGCCAGAAATATCACAGCCATATTTAGCTGCCATTTCTTTAATTTGGCTTAGTGCATGGTGCTGATCGGCAATTTCTTCACGCAGACGGATTGTTGCTTCCAGATCTTCGCCGTTTTCCAGTTTGGATTGCAGAGAAGTGAACTGAGCAAACTTGTCTTTCATCAGGTAGTCGATACCGTACAGCGCAACGCGACGGTAGTCACCGATGATACGGCCACGGCCATAGGCATCTGGCAGACCAGTCAGAACGCCAGATTTACGACAACGCAGGATGTCTGGGGTGTAAACATCGAACACGCCCTGGTTGTGAGTTTTGCGGTATTCAGTGAAGATTTTTTTCAGTTGAGGATCCAGTTCACGGCCGTAAACTTTACATGAACCTTCAACCATTTTGATGCCGCCGAACGGAATTAACGCACGTTTCAGCGGAGCGTCAGTCTGAAGACCAACGATTTTTTCCAGACCTTTGTTGATGTATCCCGCGTCGTGAGACGTGATAGTTGCAGCAACATTGGTATCAAAATCAACAGGCGCGTGAGTACGGTTTTCCTGTTTGATGCCTTCCATGACGCTGTCCCACAGCGCGGAGGTCGCTTTGGTGGCGCCAGCCAGGAAAGACTCATCACCTTCATACGGCGTGTAGTTTTTCTGGATAAAGTCACGGACGTTGACATTATCCTGCCATTCACCTTTGCTAAAGCCTTGCCATGCATTGGCCAATTTTTCATTCAGCTCGGTCATTTTACACCTACCTTTGATATGGATTTCTTAAAACCCGACGTTGCGGCCGATTGCACCTTAGTGGTGCTTGTCTCCACCGCGCAAATAAATTACCCAATATGTTAAACCGACCATTACACCGCCGCCGATGATGTTCCCTAGGGTAACGGGAATCAGGTTATCGGTAATGAAGTGGCTAACGGTTAAATGTTCAAACTGAGACGGCACCATGCCAATGGCATTCCAGAATTCCGGGGCCGCAAAATTTTTGATAACAATGCCCATAGGGATCATGAACATGTTGGCGATGCTGTGCTCAAAGCCGCTGGCAACAAACATGGCTACAGGCAAAATCATGGCAAACATTTTATCTGTGAGCGTGCGGCCGGAGTAGCTCATCCACACGGCCAGACAGACCATCAGGTTAGCTAAGATACCCAGACATAGCGCTTCGATGAACGTATGTTCAAGTTTGTGTTCAGCTGTTTGCAGGACGTTGAGGCCCCACGCACCGTTTGCGACCATATGCTCTCCCGAGAACCAAATAAGTCCAACGAAGAAAAGCGCGCCAATCAGGTTGCCGACATAAACATTAGCCCAGTTACAGGCTAGTTGTTTCCAAGTAATACGTCCACTGGCTTTGGCAATCACGATGAGAACGGTTGAGGTAAACAAGTCTGCGCCGCAGACGACAACCAACATGAGACCAAGGGAAAAACAGATACCACCGATCAATTTTGCGATACCGAAAGGAATCGTTGCGGTCCCGGTGGTGGCAGTAATATAAAAAACGAAAGCGATCGAAATAAACACACCCGCCGTGATCGCTAAATAAAACGTCGTACACGGTTGTTTGGTAGCTTTATAGACTCCGGCGTCTTCAGCAACTTTTGCCATAGCGGCCGGTAGTAATAGAGTGAAGGGGTTGTCAGCTTTCACACTAACTCTCTCTTAAAAATTATCAGCGTTGAGATACTAACAAAGCAGTATACGGTAAAATTTGACGTGGATCATACTGCAAGAAATTAACAGGCCAGTAGGTAGGGTGGAGTAGTGGGTTTTAGTGGTTAATTGATTGAATAATATAATAAAAAAATATTTTAAATTTTATAAAAAGAGTTGAATGGTATGCGTTAAACCTACCGATTTAGCGTTAATAAAAATCATGTTTTGTAGAATTTCAGTACCACCTTGTCGAGGTAATTTAATTAAAAATTCACTATTCAATAACAATGTTCTGATTATGCATTACGAATAATAAATATTGCCCTTTGGATAATAAAATAGCCCTTTAAAATAAAGGGCTATTTGGGGCTGATGCAAATGGCTATTTGTAATGATTCGCACTCAGCGAAATAAGACGTGTGCTGGCTGCATCACACAGGAATTATTTGGTTTGCCAATAACGACGTTTAGCCTGTTGCAGTTTTTCATAGGCGGCCAGCAGCGACTGGTGCGCAGGCAAAGAGGTAAAGGTATCATCCACGGCAAATAGACCATAGAAGCACGCTTCGCCAGCAACGGCGGCACTGGCGGCCTCGACCGTCTCACTGCCGTACATTTTGGTAAAGGCGTCGTAATATTCTGCTGGATCGCGCTCAGGTTCTTGTGCCAGTAACAGCAGCGTTTGCAGGCAGCGGTAGTAATTGCTGCGTTGTGCCGTAAAGACGGAGTCGTTGAAATCTTGCGTCCACTCTGTCCAGGTGAGAGCCTGATCCAGATCGCCGCCAGCCAGAGCTAACATGGCTTTCAATTCACCAACGCGCAGAGTGAGCCAGCCGTTATCTTTGCCGGTGGCAATACCAAGCAACTCGCGTACGCGGGTGAAATCATCCAACCCTTCGTCGTCCAACTGCTGCAACAGTGCCAGATAGTCTTCTTGCTCCCATTTGCTGGCAGGCAAGGTCAGCAGCGTTTCACGCAGGTGAGCACCCATGCTGTTATTGGCTAATAGCAGATCGTCGGCAGGGTAGATGTCTGACATTCCCGGCACGATGATACGGCAGGCATAAACGGCCAAATGCTCATAGTCAGCGATGTAGACCTCTTTGTCTTCCTGCTTGAAGATCGCCATCAGCGTAGCGAATTCCTCTTCTGTCGATCCTTTAAAGCTCCAGTCGGCAAATTCATAATCCGCTTGTTTCTTGAACATATCCCAGGAGATCAGACCGCTGGAATCGATAAAGTGGGTTTCCAGATTAGCGTGCTCGGCAACTTCCTCATCATCGAACGTTGGTGGGGTGAACACGTCCAGATCTTTCAGGCCGCGACCTTGCAACAGCTCGGTGACGGTACGCTCCAGCGCTACGCCGAAGTCCGGGTGTGCGCCGAAGGAGGCAAAACAGGTGCCGTTAGCGGGGTTAAACAGCACCACGCAGATGACCGGATATTTCCCACCCAGTGAGGCATCATAAGAGAAAATCGGGAAGCCTTCTTTTTCCAGCGTTGCAATCGCTTCGACCACGCCAGGATAGCGGTTCAGAACATCTTGCGGAATTTCCGGCAGACTGATGGATTCAGCAATGATTCGGTTTTTAATGCTGCGCTCAAACACTTCGGATAGCCCCTGAACGCGGGCTTCGTTAGCGGTGTTACCGGCGGACATCCCGTTAGAGACGTACAGATTACCGATAATGTTCATCGGGATGTAGACGGTTTGCTGATCGGACTGACGAGTAAACGGTAGTGCGCAAATGCCTCTGTCGGCATTGCCGGATTGCAGGTCGATCAGATCGCTGGCGCTTAGTTCCTGTTCTGGGTCGTAAAATTGGTGCAGACGGGCATCCAGAATACCTTCCGGCAGTGCATCATCTTCTGGGATCGGGAACCATTTTTCATTCGGATAGTGAACAAAATCACCGTTAGCGATAGTTTTGCCGAGATAGAAGTCAGCAAAGAAATAGTTGGTGGACAGACGTTCGAAATACTCACCTAACGCGGAAGCCAGAGCCGCTTTTTTACTGGCACCTTTGCCGTTAGTGAAGCAGAGCGGGCAATCGCGGTCCCGAATATGGACAGACCAGACGTTTGGCACTGGGTTCAGCCATGACGCTTCTTCGATGTTAAACCCCAGGTCCTGGAGTTGCTGTTGAAAACGGGCGATGGAATCTTCCAGGGCGGCGTCTTTGCCTGGGATAAACGTTTGAGTCATGGTGTTCACTCTTATCGAGATTAGCGGAAGCGGCATGATACGGATTTTTCTGTCTGGACTCTATTTATTCATAACAGATCGGCAACAGCGAAAAAGAACAGACTGCGTAACGTGCCGTTTTGCATAATGAAAGCGCAATAAGCGTTGCAGCCGCGCTGGACGAGTGATAAAACCGATAGCAGGGTAAAAGTAGTGTGGTTATGACGGTCGTCCCGTTATAACTACGATCTTGTAACAGCGGTATTTTTATAACCGGCAGGTTTATAAAAATGGTATTTGTAACAACGGTGATAAAAATAGCTGCTATTTTTCAGGTGTGGTGAGGGGAAATGACTCAGATTTTTAATTTTAGCGCTGGTCCAGCAATGCTGCCGGTTGAAGTACTGCGTCGTGCTGAACAGGAACTATGTAATTGGAATGGCCTGGGTACATCGGTCATGGAAATCAGCCATCGTAGTAAAGAGTTTATGCAGGTTGCCGCTGAATCCGAACAAGATTTGCGTGATTTGCTGAAAATCCCCTCGAACTACAAAGTGCTCTTTTGCCACGGCGGTGCTCGCGCACAATTTGCGGCAGTGCCGTTAAACCTTCTGGGTGATCGCTCAACCGCAGATTACATCGATGGCGGATATTGGGCTCACAGCGCAATTAATGAAGCAGAAAAATACTGTACGCCTAACGTGATTGACGTTAAAACGCGCGTAGGCGATCTGCGCGGCATTAAGCCGATGCATGAATGGAAGTTGTCTGATGACGCGGCATTTGTACATTACTGCCCGAACGAAACCATTGATGGTATTGCGATTGAAGAAGAGCCAGATTTTGGCGATAAAGTTGTGGTCGCAGACTACTCTTCCAGCATCCTGTCTCGCCGTATTGACGTTAGCCGTTATGGTGTGATCTATGCGGGGGCACAGAAAAATATCGGGCCTGCTGGTTTAACGCTGGTTATTGTGCGCGAAGATTTACTGGGCAAAGCGCGTCGCGAGTTGCCATCGATTCTGGATTACCAGATTTTGGCAGACAATGATTCCATGTTTAACACGCCGCCGACCTTTGCCTGGTATCTGTCCGGTATGGTCTTCAAATGGCTGAAAGAGCACGGCGGTTTGGTTGAAATGGAAAAACGTAACCAAGAGAAAGCCGATCTGCTTTATAGCGCGATTGACGGTAGCGATTTCTATCGTAACGACGTCGCAGTGGCGAATCGTTCTCGTATGAATGTACCGTTTCTGTTGGCGGATTCAGGATTGGATAAAGTCTTCCTGGAAGAATCAGTCGCGGCAGGTTTGCACGCGCTGAAAGGTCACCGTGTTGTGGGCGGCATGCGTGCCTCTATCTACAATGCGATGCCGTTAGAAGGCGTAAAAGCGCTGACTGAGTTTATGGCCGACTTTGCACGTCGCCACGGTTGATTAACGCCACTCAGCTATACATTTTGTTCAACCCCGGATTTTCCGGGGTTTTTATGTCCACGTTGAAAGAATAGGCTTCACATGCAGGAATCCCTGACCTTACACCCCATCAAGCTGATTAACGGCACTCTTAACCTCCCGGGGTCCAAAAGCGTTTCTAACCGTGCGCTTTTGTTGGCAGCGTTGTCTGAAGGACAAACCCGACTGACTAACCTGTTAGACAGTGATGATGTGCGCCATATGCTGACCGCGTTAACGGCGTTGGGGGTGGAATATCATCTGTCATCTGATCGAACCGTGTGTGAGATTATTGGGCTGGGTGGCGCGTTTACGGCGGCGCAGCCGCTGGAACTGTTTTTAGGGAACGCGGGTACCGCAATGCGCCCACTGGCTGCGGCTCTGTGTCTGACGGATGGCGATATTGTGCTGACAGGCGAACCGCGTATGAAAGAGCGGCCGATCGGACACCTTGTCGACGCTCTACGTCAGGGCGGGGCGAAAATTGACTACCTGGAACAGGAAAACTATCCGCCGCTGCGTTTGCACGGTGGTTTCCAGGGCGGTGAAATTAGCGTAGATGGGAGTGTATCGAGCCAGTTTCTGACTGCCCTACTGATGACCGCGCCTTTGGCTGCGCAAGATACGCAAATCAGCATTCAGGGCGATCTGGTTTCCAAGCCGTATATCGATATCACACTGCATATGATGAAAGCGTTTGGTATTGATGTGCGCCATGAAAATTACCAGCGTTTCTTCATTGTGGGTCGCCAGCAATACCGCTCACCGGGCGATTATCTGGTTGAGGGTGATGCGTCCTCTGCTTCTTACTTCTTGGCCGCAGCGGCGATTAAAGGTGGCATTGTACGCGTGACCGGTGTGGGCCGTAATAGTGTGCAGGGAGATATCCGCTTTGCCGATGTCCTGGAAAAAATGGGGGCGACCGTGCGTTGGGGTGAGGATTATATTGAATGTGAGCGCGGTGAACTGCACGCAATCGATATGGATATGAACCACATCCCAGATGCTGCGATGACTATCGCTACGGCGGCGCTTTTTGCACAAGGTGGTGCCACCACGTTGCGTAACATCTATAACTGGCGTGTGAAAGAGACGGACCGTTTAGCTGCGATGGCGATTGAACTGCGTAAAGTGGGCGCAGAAGTGGAAGAGGGTAATGATTACATTCGCATTACACCACCAGCCAAGCTGAAAGCGGCAGAAATCGGCACGTACAACGACCATCGTATGGCGATGTGTTTCTCTCTAGTGGCGTTGTCGGATACCTCAGTTACGATTTTGGATCCGAAGTGTACGGCTAAAACCTTCCCTGACTATTTTGAGCAGTTGGCGCGCCTCAGCGAACTGGCTTGATTCTTCTCTAGGCACGGTTTCCGTGCCTTTTTTCTTGAACAATTTTCACTACCTTCCGCTCTATTTTTCTTCTGAAAGTGCGTAGCGCGTTCAGAGAATGCCTTATTTTTCCCGCCATTCCGGCATTAGGGTAACCTTTCTCCGTATTGATGCGTATAATGAGGCTCCGTGATGCCATAAACGGCATAAGCGGAACTTCCCAGTATTAAAGGAGAGAGAAATGACGGTGATGGCACCGGTAGTTACGGTTGACGGACCGAGTGGCGCAGGCAAAGGTACCTTGTGTAAGGCATTGGCTGAAGCTTTACAATGGAACCTACTGGACTCGGGCGCTATCTATCGTGTTTTGGCTCTGGCGGCGTTACACCACCATGTGGATATCAGTTCAGAAGACGCGCTGGTCCCACTAGCCTCTCATCTCGATGTGCGCTTTATTGCAGAAGACGGGCAACTGAAAGTCATTCTGGAGGGCGAAGACGTCAGCCACGAAATTCGCACTGAAGCCGTGGGTAACACGGCTTCTCAGGCAGCGGCTTTCCCTCGCGTTCGTGAAGCATTATTGCGTCGGCAGCGTGCTTTCCGCGAGGCTCCAGGGTTGATTGCCGATGGTCGTGATATGGGAACCGTGGTCTTTCCTGACGCACCCGTGAAGATTTTCCTTGATGCCAGTGCAGAAGAACGTGCACAACGTCGCATGCTACAGTTGCAGGGGAAGGGCTTTAATGTTAACTTTGAACGTCTTTTGTCTGAGATAAAAGAACGGGATGAGCGCGATCGCAGCCGCCCCGTTGCGCCGTTAGTGCCTGCTGCCGATGCGTTGGTGCTGGATTCAACGGAAATGACAATCGATGAAGTGATAGCGCGCGCGTTGGCTTATGCCCGCGAAATTTTAGCGTAATCACAGAAAACTGAATTTTTACCTCGCTGTAAGGATGCACAGCGGGGCATGTTAAACAACCCCATCGAGCAGGATGCCAGATGGACGTTAAATTGAAACCCTTAAGATTATCAAACATGACTGAATCTTTTGCTCAACTCTTTGAAGAATCCCTGAAAGAAATCGAAACCCGTCCTGGTTCCATCGTACGTGGTGTTGTTGTTGCTATTGATAAAGATGTCGTACTGGTTGACGCCGGTCTGAAATCTGAATCTGCCATTCCGGTAGAACAATTCAAGAACGCACAGGGCGAACTGGAAATTCAGGTCGGTGATGAAGTAGACGTTGCTCTGGACGCTATCGAAGATGGCTTCGGTGAAACCCTGCTTTCTCGCGAAAAAGCTAAACGTCATGAAGCATGGCTGACGCTGGAAAAAGCCTACGAAGAAGCTGCAACTGTTACCGGTATTATCAACGGTAAAGTTAAAGGCGGTTTCACTGTTGAGCTGAACGGCATTCGTGCGTTCCTGCCAGGTTCTCTGGTAGACGTTCGTCCGGTTCGCGACACACTGCATCTGGAAGGCAAAGAGCTTGAGTTCAAAGTTATCAAGCTGGATCAGAAACGCAACAACGTTGTAGTTTCCCGCCGTGCAGTTATCGAATCTGAAAACAGCGCTGAACGCGATCAACTGCTGGAAAACCTGCAGGAAGGCATGGAAGTTAAAGGTATCGTTAAGAACCTTACTGACTACGGTGCATTCGTTGATCTGGGTGGCGTTGATGGCCTGCTGCATATCACTGATATGGCTTGGAAACGTGTTAAACATCCAAGCGAAATCGTCAATGTGGGCGACGAAATCACTGTTAAAGTGCTGAAATTCGACCGCGAGCGTACCCGTGTGTCTCTGGGTCTGAAACAGCTGGGCGAAGATCCATGGGTCGCTATCGCTAAGCGTTACCCAGAAAGCACGCGTCTGACTGGCCGCGTAACCAACCTGACTGACTACGGCTGCTTCGTTGAAATCGAAGAAGGCGTTGAAGGTCTGGTACACGTTTCCGAAATGGATTGGACCAACAAAAACATCCACCCATCCAAAGTTGTTAACGTTGGTGATGTAGTGGAAGTTATGGTTCTGGATATCGATGAAGAACGTCGTCGTATCTCCCTGGGTCTGAAACAGTGTAAATCCAACCCATGGCAGCTGTTCGCAGAAACCCACAACAAGGGTGACCGCGTTGAAGGTAAAATCAAGTCAATCACTGACTTCGGTATCTTCATTGGTCTGGACGGCGGAATCGATGGTCTGGTACACCTGTCCGACATCTCTTGGAACGTGGCTGGTGAAGAAGCCGTTCGCGAATACAAGAAAGGTGATGAAATCGCCGCTGTTGTTCTGCAGGTTGACGCAGAGCGCGAGCGTATCTCCCTGGGCGTGAAACAACTGGCTGAAGACCCGTTCAATAACTACCTGTCTGTTAACAAGAAAGGTGCTATTGTTACTGGTAAAGTTACAGCAGTTGACGCCAAAGGTGCTACAGTTGAATTAGCAGACGGCGTAGAAGGCTATCTGCGTGCTTCTGAAGCTTCTCGCGATCGTATTGAAGACGCAACGCTGGTACTGAACGTTGGCGACAGCGTTGAAGCGAAATACACTGGTGTTGATCGTAAAAACCGCGTTGTTAGCCTGTCTGTCCGTGCGAAAGACGAAGCTGACGAGAAAGATGCAATCGCAACTGTTAACAACAAGCCGGAAGAAAACAATTTCTCCAGCGCGATGGCAGAAGCGTTCAAAGCAGCTAAAGGCGAGTAATCACAACGGTAGAATGAGCAACGTAAGTTGCTCATTCTTGTAACGGTAGTCAGTTATCCTGGCTATTGATAGCCACGCATTTGGAGGCGCTATGACCAAGTCTGAACTTATTGAAAGGCTTGCTGGACAGCAATCTCATATCCCGGCCAAAGTGGTTGAGGATGCAGTGAAAGAAATGCTTGAGCAAATGGCTTCTACGTTAGCTGAAGGCGACCGTATTGAAATCCGTGGGTTTGGCAGTTTTTCACTTCACTACCGTGCACCGCGTGTAGGTCGTAATCCGAAGACGGGTGATAAAGTTGAGTTGGAAGGTAAGTACGTCCCTCACTTTAAGCCAGGTAAGGAACTCCGCGACCGCGCTAATATTTATGGCTAATTTTTAGTCCTAAATACCAGCCTTATAAAAGCACCCACTTGGGTGCTTTTTTACGTTTATCGCTTTTGCTCTCTCAGAGCTGTCATCGTGCAGCCCGCGTTATCGATAACCGATAACGCGGGGAAAGGCTTATTTATTGTGACGTTCTTTCAGGCGATTGATGATAGTCGCCAGATCCAAATCCTGATCCTGTAGCAGCACCAATAGGTGATACATTAAATCAGCCGCTTCATTGGTCAGCTCTTCACGGTCATGGACTGTTGCCGCTAATGCCGCTTCCAATCCTTCTTCGCCGACTTTCTGCGCAATGCGCTTGGTTCCGCTGGCATACAGACGTGCAGTATAAGAACTGTCTGGGTCGGCATGCTTACGCTCTGCCAGCAGTTGCTCCAACTGATAGAGGAACGTCCAGTCGCTGGCAGCAGGTGAGAAACAACTACTGGTGCCCAGATGACAGGTCGGTCCGATAGGGTTAACCAGAATTAGCAGTGTGTCGTTATCGCAGTCTGGCGTGATAGAGACGACATTCAGAAAATGGCCGGAGGATTCCCCTTTCGTCCACAACCGCTGCTTGGTACGCGAGAAAAACGTAACCTTGCCGCTCTCTTCGGTAGCCTGCAACGCCTCCTGATTCATGTAGCCCAGCATCAATACTTCACCGGATACCGCATGTTGTACGACAACGGGCAGCATGCCGTCCGTTTTTTCCCAATCGAGCTGGTTTCGTTGTTCGTTATTTAGAAAGCACTCTTCGCTTAACACACTCGAATCTCCACGCCTTGTTGCTTAAGATATTGTTTCAGTTCGCCAATATTAATAATTTGCTTGTGAAACACCGATGCTGCCAGCGCGCCATCCACGTGGGCGGTCTGGAAGGCATCCAGAAAATGTTCCATGGTGCCTGCGCCGCCTGAAGCGATAAGCGGAACTGTGCAGACATCACGCACCAGATTTAACTGATGTAAATCATAGCCGTTGCGTACGCCATCCTGATTCATCATGTTCAGGACAATCTCACCCGCACCGCGCTTTTGCACTTCTTCTACCCAATCCAGCGTTTCCCAGGTGGTGACCTTGGTACGTGCTTCATCGCCGGTGTATTGATTAACGTGGTAGCGGCCTGTCGCGGCATCGTGCCAGGTATCAATCCCGACGACGATACACTGAACGCCATAACGATCGGCCAGTCGGGTAATCAACTCAGGGTCGGCCAACGCCGGTGAGTTGATGGAGATTTTATCCGCGCCGAAAGAGAGGATTTGACCCGCTTCTTCCACGCTTTTAATACCGCCCGCTACACAGAAGGGAATATCGATGACTTCCGCAACGCGTGACACCCAGCTTTTATCGACCACTCGGCCATCGGAAGAGGCGGTGATATCATAAAAAACCAGCTCATCAGCGCCTTCTTGCGCGTAGCGCTGTGCCAGTGGCACGATATCACCGATGATTTCGTGATTGCGGAACTGCACACCTTTGACGACCTGTCCGTTACGTACGTCCAGGCAGGGGATTATCCGTTTTGCCAGCATGAAATAGCCTCCGCAACGTTAAATTTACCTTCCAGCAGCGCACGACCCACGATAACGCCTTGCACACCGCTGCCGCGCAAATTGGCGATGTCAGTCAGATTACCGATACCGCCGGACGCCTGAAAGGCAATCTGTGGGTAGCGCTGGCTGATTTCACGATAGAGCTCGACGTTGGAGCCGCTCAGCGTACCGTCACGGGAAATGTCGGTACACAGTACATGCTTCAGGCCAAACGGCAGATATTGTTCGACGACCTGCTCAAGCGTGGCATCTGAGTTTTCCTGCCAGCCGCTGATGGCGACGAACTTGGTGCCATTGGCATCGATACGTACATCCAGCGCGAGCACCAGCGCTTCCGCGCCGTAGCGGGTGAACCATTGCTGAACGAGTTCCGGTTGCTTAACCGCGGTAGAGCCGATGACGACACGGCTGGCACCGGCTTTTAATAACGCTTCTACATCCTGCTCGGTGCGGATACCTCCGCCGATCTGAACGGGTACGTTAACGCCAGCTAGCAGGGTGGTTAATAGGGGAATCTGCCGAGCTGATGGGTCTTTTGCTCCGGTTAAATCCACCAGATGTAGTACACCTGCACCTTGTTGCTGGTAATCCTGCAAGCGGGGAAGCGGATCGCTGCCGTACTGGCGCTGCTGGCCATAATCACCCTGATGTAGACGGACAACCTGTCCATCAATCAGATCTAATGCGGGAATAATCATGACGTTTTACATCTCCAGGAAATTTTTTAGCAGTTGCGCGCCCGCAGCACCAGAACGCTCGGGGTGAAACTGCACGCCAAAGAAGTTATCTTTTTCCAGCGCGGCGGTGAAGGCTTCGCCATAGTTGGCTTGTGCAATCGTGTTTTCGCAAACTGGCATGGCATAGCTGTGCACGAAATAGAAATAGGCACCGTCATCGATATCGCGGAACAAACGATGTCCGGCTTTCGGAATCACTTGATTCCAGCCCATGTGTGGCAGCGGCAGGCCGTGGTCAACCATCTTTTTCACTGGTGCATCGACAATCCCCAGCGTGGGGATGCCACCGTTTTCGTCGCTGTGTGTCCCCAATAACTGCATACCGAGGCAAATACCGAGAACTGGCTGGGTACAGGCTTTGATCAGCGCGATCAGATCGCGCTCTTCCAGTTGATTCATTGCAGCTTGCGCAGTACCGACGCCTGGCAGAAATAGCTTGTCTGCTTGCAGGACAATCTCGGCCTCGCGGCTGACAACAGGTGTATACCCCAACCGTTGCACGGCGTAGGTCACCGAAGAGAGGTTAGCGCAGCCAGTATCAAGAATGACGACCTTCATCAAAGCACTCCTTTCGAGCTCGGCAGCGTGTCACCCTCAACGCGAATTGCCTGACGCAACGTGCGGCCGAAGACTTTAAACAGGCTTTCCACACGGTGATGATCGTTACGCCCTTTAGTTTTCAGGTGTAACGTACAGGCCATGGAATAAGACAGTGAGCGGAAGAAGTGTTCGACCATTTCCGTACTCAGGTCGCCGACGCGCTGATAGCTGAACTCTGCTTTATATTCCAAATGCGGACGCCCTGAAATATCCAGCGCACAGCGTGCCAGGCACTCATCCATCGGCAGGACGAAACCAAAACGGCCGATACCGCGTTTGTCGCCCAGTGCTTTATTCAGGGCTTCGCCCAGCGCCAGGCCGGTATCTTCTACGGTGTGGTGATCGTCAATGTACAGATCGCCTTTCACTTCAATGTTCATGCGGAACCCGCCGTGAGTGGCGATTTGATCCAGCATGTGATCGAAGAAGCCGACGCCGGTGTTGATTTTGCTGCCGCCTTCCTGATCCAGCCAGACGTTTACATCAATCGCGGTTTCACGCGTGACGCGGTTGACGTGCGCATGGCGGTTACGTTTGGTCAACTGGTTGGTGATCGCTTGCCAGTTCAGCCCGCCACGCTGGTAGAGCAGGCCAGTGATTCCCATGTTCTGCGCTAGTTGAATATCGGTCTGGCGGTCGCCGATGACGTAGCTATTTGCCGTATCCATCAGGCCGTCGTTCAAATAGGCGGTCACCAGCTCGGTTTTGGGTTTGCGACAGGTGCAGTTATCTGCTGGTAAATGCGGACAAATCAGCACTTGCTCAAAACGGATGCCCTGCGATGTCAGAATCTGCATCATCAGGTTGTGCGGTGGATCGAAGGTTTCCTGTGGAAAGCTATCGGTTCCCAGCCCATCCTGATTCGTGATCATCACCAGCGTATAACCGGCCTTTTGCAGCGCCAGCAACGAGGGGATGACATCTGGTTCCAGCGCCAGTTTATCCAGACGGTCAACCTGAAAATCCTCAGGCGGTTCAGCAATCAATGTTCCGTCACGGTCGATAAAGAGGTATTTCTGGCCCACGTGAGCTCCTTAAAATTAAGCGTTGATGCCCGGTAATGATTGTAATGCAGCAACAACGCGTTCACATTCGTAGCGGTTGCCGATAGTAATGCGTAAACAGCCTGCGAGACTGGGTTGCTTATTTTGGTCACGCAGAATAATGCCCTGATCCCACAACGTTTTAAATACGGCAGGGGAGGCGGTAAAGCGTACCAGCAAGTAATTACTCTCGCTGTGAAAGACTTCTTCAATGCAGGGGATATTTTTCAGTGTGTCGCTCAGCCAGCGGCGGTTGGCAGTCACCTCTGCGACATTCGCCTTCATTTTGGCGATCCCTTCGCTGCTCAGAGCCTGCGCTGCGATATCCGCCACGGGAGTGGACAGTGGATAAGGGGCAATCACCTTCAGCAGAAGCTCAATGACCTCTGGATTCGCCAACGTGAAGCCACAGCGCAATCCTGCGAGAGAAAAGGCTTTGGATAAGGTCCGCAGAATCACCAAATGAGGAAACTCGTCCAGCCAGACTGCGGTAGTCGCCTGCGGGCAGAATTCAATGTAGGCCTCATCGATAACGACCAGCGCTTTTCCCTGTGCCAGCGTAAGCAGTTGGCGTAAATCATCCCGTGCAATCAGGTTGCCAGTCGGGTTGTTCGGGCTACAAACATAAATGACTTTGGTACCGTCCAACTGTGCTTCAATCGCATCAAGATCCAACTGCCAGTCTGATTTGCTTGCCGCAGTGCGGCGTTCGACGCCAAATGTCTCGGCGCTGACGGCATACATACCGTAAGTAGGAGGACAAAACAGGATGGCATCTTTCCCCGGCTCGCAGAAAGCGCGAATCAGCAATTCGATACCTTCATCGGCACCACGGCTAACCAAAACTTGCTCCGGCGTTACGCCTGCATACTCGGCATAGCGGTTGATAACCATGACTGGCTGACATTCCGGGTATCGGTTCAACGTTTGCAACGTCAACTGAAACTCCGGTGCTTGAGGGTATTCATTGGCATTCAGCCAGACATCGCCATTACCGCCGAGACGACGGGCAGACTGATACGGGGTTAATGCACGGACGTTGGCGCGTGCCAGTTCTTCAATGCTGCTCATGCTTGCTCCTTCAGTGCTGCAACTCGCAGGGTAACGGCGTTTTTGTGGGCGGTCAGCTGTTCGGCCTGTGCCAGAGTTTCTATTGTTGGTGCCAGTTGCAGTAATCCCTGCGGCGTGAGCTGCTGTACGGTCATACGCTTTTGGAAATCAGCCAAACCCAGACTCGAGTAGGTCGACGTATAGCCATAGGTCGGTAGAACATGGTTAGTGCCGGAGGCGTAGTCTCCAGCGGATTCCGGTGACCAGTCTCCGAGGAACACTGAACCGGCGCTGGTGATGCTATCAACCAGTGATTCAGCATCGCGTGTCTGGATGATCAGGTGTTCCGGGCCATATTGATTGCTGATTTCAATACACTGCGCCAAATCACGTGCGACGATGACACGGCTGCTGGCAAGGGCCTGACGTGCGATGTCTGCACGCGACAGTTGTGTAAGCTGTTCCTCAACGGCATCTGCAACGGCTTTGGCCATTGCGGCATCAGGTGTGAGAAGAATGACCTGTGAATCCGGGCCGTGTTCTGCCTGCGACAACAAATCGGAGGCGACAAACGCAGGCGTTGCACCGCTGTCGGCGATCACCAGAACTTCTGATGGCCCAGCGGGCATATCAATCGCTGCGCCATCAAGCTGTTGACTGACCTGACGTTTGGCTTCGGTGACGTAGGCATTGCCCGGACCAAAAATTTTATCGACTTTCGGCACGCTATCGGTGCCAAACGCCATCGCAGCAATCGCTTGCGCGCCACCAAGCTGAAAGACTTCTTTAATGCCGCACAGCTGCGCGGCATACAGAATTTCATCAGCAATTGGCGGTGGTGAACACAGTACCACGCGACCACAGCCTGCGATGCGGGAAGGCGTTCCCAGCATCAGCACGGTTGATGGTAATGGGGCTGAGCCCCCAGGAATATACAGGCCGACAGTCGCGATAGGGCGAGTGAGCTGCTGGCAACGTACGCCCGGCTGCGTTTCGATATCGACAATCGGCAATTTTTGCGCGTTGTGGAATGTCTCGATATTACGCACGGCGATCGCCATGGCCTGTTTTACTTCATCACCCAAACGGGCAGCTGCAGCGATAATCTCGGCATCGGTGACGCGAATCGCATTCACCTGAATCTTGTCGAACTGTGCGCTGTAGTCACGTAAGGCGCTATCTCCGCGGCTTTTCACGTTGGTCAGAATATCGCTCACGACAGCGGTGATACGGTCTGACGCGGAAATGGCTGGACGAGTCAGCAACTGACGCTGTTCTTCTGCTGAACATCGCTGCCAGTCGACAAGCGTACTGAAATTGCCAGTGCTATTGGTGTTGTCAGCCATCGCCATCACTCCATCATTTTTTCAATGGGCAGTACCAGAATGGAGCTTGCACCCAACGATTTCAGCTTTTCCATGGTTTCCCAGAATAGCGTTTCGCTGCTGACCATGTGCATGGCAACACGACTTTGATCGCCAGCCAGCGGCAGAATGGTCGGGCGCTCCGCACCTGGCAGAAGCGCAATCACTTCTTCCAGACGTTCGCTAGGTGCGTGCAGCATGATGTATTTGGATTCGCGAGCCTGAATCACACCTTGCATACGGGTCAGCAGTTTATCTATTAGCTGCTGTTTCTCTGCGGGCATCTCGCCGTCGCGTTGAATCAGGCAGGCTTTGGAACGGTAAATGACTTCCACTTCGCGCAGGCCGTTGGCTTCCAGCGTGGCGCCTGTTGATACAAGATCGCAGATGGCGTCAGCCAGACCTGCACGCGGTGCCACTTCAACGGAACCGTTGAGCAGACAGGATTTGAAATTGACGGATTGTCGGTCGAGATATTGTTTGAGCAGGTGAGGATAAGAGGTGGCAATACGTTTGTTTTGCAGGCACTCAGGGCCAGTATAAGCCTCGTCCAACGGCATGGCCAGAGACAGGCGGCAGCCGCCAAAGTCCAGACGACGCAGCGTGAAGTAACGCGGGTCTTCACCCTGAGCACGACGGTTTAACAACTCTTCTTCCAGCACGTTTTCACCGATGATGCCCAGATCGACCACGCCATCCATCACCAAACCGGGGATATCGTCATCACGTACGCGCAGGATATCAATGGGCATATTTTCTGCAAACGCGATCAGGCGCTGTTGCTGTAGGTTGATTTTGATACCGCAGCGCGCCAGCAGTTCGCGTGAATCGTCGCTCAGGCGGCCTGACTTCTGCATTGCTATCCGTAAACGTGTTTTATCCAGCATGGAAACCTCATTAACCTGTCAAATTTAAATTTCTAGAAATATAGCGAGCATAAAAAAACCCTCGGAAGGTGATCTTCCGAGGGCTCTCTTTGTGTTCTGCGCCACTGGAAGATCTTAACGTCTTCCAGCACCAACTGCCCGAAAGACTAATCAGGATGATGGTGATGATGGTGGTTAAACAGAACGCGTGTCATAAGATGTCTCTTTGTTGTGTCAGTGTTTATTAAATCAATAATGATTTATCTGTCGAATAACCTAAACCATGTTCGGGCCGTTGTGCAACATTTTTTTAGCAGATAGGGACAGTTCGTTTTAGTAGGGCGATAGGTCAGCATAATCGTGCTGGATATCGGTTATTAATAGGCAGAAATGTCTGCTGAAATCGGACGGGCTCTGTAGCGATGGAGGGAAAAGCCGTTTACTCTGTTGACGAAGGTGTTAATCACAGGCTCCTTGCTGGGGAGAACGGAAGATGAAAAAAGTATCGATTGTGGGGTTGGGGTGGCTGGGGATGCCGCTAGCGTTGGCGCTGAATGGGCACGGTTACCACGTGACGGGAACGAAAACCACTCAGGATGGCGTTGAGGCGGCGAAGATGAGCGGAATTGAATGCTATCAATTGACGCTGACGCCTGAATTAGAATGTGATGCTGATGAGCTTAGCGCATTACTACAGGTTGACGTATTAATCGTGACGTTACCCGCTAGCCGAACGGCGGAAGGAGGGGAAGGGTATGCGCAAGCGGTACAGCAGTTGGTGAACATGGCGCGCGTGTTTCATGTTCCGCGCATTATCTTCACTAGTTCAACCTCGGTCTATGGCGATGGCGGCGGCACGGTAAGAGAAACGTCTCCGCTACAGCCGACGACAGTAGCAGGGAAAACGCTGGTGTCGCTCGAACAGTGGTTGCAGCATTTACCCGATACCTCTGTCGATATCCTGCGTCTTGCGGGACTGGTGGGTGGCGATCGTCATCCCGGCCGTTTCCTCGCGGGTAAAACCAATCTGCCGCGCGGTAATCATGGCGTGAATTTGGTGCATCAGGAAGATGTGCTGGCGGCGATCCTATTGCTGCTAAAGCTGCCCAACGGTGGGCATATCTATAATCTGTGCGCGACAGAGCATCCTGCCAGACAGGACTTTTATCCTGAACAGGCGCGCAGATTACATGTGTCTCCGCCGCAATTTGCACCCGTGACCGATAGTTCTCAGGGCCGAATTGTTGATGGACAGCGCATTTGCCATGAGCTTGGGTTTGACTATCAGTATCCTAATCCCTCGACGATGCCGTTAAACTGACTCAGTAGCTATTTTTTGTAGTATAGGCGACGCGGGTGACCAATCTTTCCGTAACGCATTTCGGTGTCGAGGAACTGATTTTCAACGCAGAATTCCAGATAACGGCGCGTCGTTGTTTTACTGAGTCCGGTTTTTTCGACGATATCATCGACAGAATAGAGCGTATCGCCACCATCACTGGCAAAAATCTGTTTGACCAGTCCTAGCGTGTTTTCCTCAATGCCTTTTGCCGATGAGGAGGAGGCCGGGCCGGACGATTGCAACTGGTAGAGGATATCGACATTCTGCTGATCGACAATTTTGTACGTGTGTTGTGTTTTCACGAATTGAATAAACCGCTCTAGCGACGAGCGCAGCCGCGGATAGGAAAGCGGTTTGATTATGTAGTCAAAGGCTCCGCAGCGAATCGCCTGAGCACAGGTATTCATATCACTGGCGGCGGTAATAAAGATAACAGAACAGTCCATTCCTTTGAGCACTTGGCTTTCAATCAACGAAACCCCTTCGCCGTCGGGCAAATAGTTATCAAGTAGAATGAGACGTGGCTTATGTTGCTGAAGGAGTTTTTTGGCTTCAAAAAGCGTAGCGGCAATTCCTACAACACGCAGATTGAAATGCTTTTCAATAAACTCAGCATGGATAGTGGCCAGCTTACTTTCATCTTCAACGATTAAGACATCGAAATGTTCAGTGTGCTGCATGGTGTGAATCCCTGTTAGTGTATGAAGTATAAAGAAGATCTCGTACCCTGTATTCCCTCCATACTTTAGGCCGCCTATCTGTTGTTCACGATATGGCAACCCAGATTATTGAGGGGAAAGCGGTATAAATAGGGAAAATACGCTGCCATTCGGCTGATTGGCCGAGACTTCAATGATTCCCTGTGCCTGATTAAGGTAGCTAGCGACCAGATGCAGCCCCAGCCCGTGATCGCCCTGCGTTTTGCTGGTCATGCCCATTTCGAACAGGCTATCGGCAATTGTTGGATCGATCCCTGTTCCCTGATCGGCGACCTCAATGACCAGCTCTTGTTCGCTGTTGTAGATGTACATTTCGACAGGATAATGTGGTGCAGCGGTGGCCAATGTGGCTTCCATGGCGTTATCCAGCAAATTACCAATGATGGACATCAGTTCTGTTTCGCTTAGCGCGGCAGGAATATGGGTGAGCTGGCAGCGTGGGTCGAAAACAATCTCTATGCCTTTTTCCCGAGCCGTCGCGTACTTGCCCAGCAGCAGACCGCACAGCGCCGGTGAACAGAAGCGATGGGAAACAAAATCCAGTACTACCTGTGCACTTTCCGACTGCGCTTCAATATATTTAATGGCTTCGTCATAGCGTTTTAAGTGCAAGAGTCCAGCCAGCGTAGCGGTCCAGTTCAGCTGTTCGTGGCGCA
The DNA here is from genome assembly GCF_004137795.1 of Pectobacterium zantedeschiae. Taxonomy (GTDB): domain Bacteria; phylum Pseudomonadota; class Gammaproteobacteria; order Enterobacterales; family Enterobacteriaceae; genus Pectobacterium; species Pectobacterium zantedeschiae. The sequence goes on along the minus strand of NZ_NWTM01000001.1, from coordinate 1,505,372 downwards.
GAATACGCAGGCTGTTTGCATAACGTTTCACCTGGCTGAGCTGCATGCTGAGCGTATGAATATCGTTTTTACTGCGGAAACTGATCACCCAGCCCTGAAGTTCATCTTCCAGCATAATCTGCACCCGACTGGCAATGACGGTCGCGTGGTTAAAACGGCAGATCTCATCGTGGGTATCACTGCTCCACATTGCTTCACCGGAGAAGAAGGGCACAGGTTTGATCACGGCATCAATCGGTTTGCCGCGCAGCAGATGGGAGGGTTCATTTAGCCCGAGGATCTCTTTGGCAGCATGGTTAATGGCGGCAATACGGTGCTGTTTGTCGATGGCGATGACCCCTTCATAGATCGATTCGAGCAGCGCCTTCTGCTGCCTGACCAACATGCGGATCTCTAGGGGCTCAAGGCCAAACATCTGTTTCTTCAGATTACGTGAGAACCACCAGGAAAAGATGAACAGCGCGACAAACATCGCCACAATCGCCAGTAGAATACGCGCCAGTTTACTGAACGTCAGGTTATCGATGTGGGTTTTCAGGTAGCCCACGGAGACAATACCGATCACTTGACCATCAGCAATAATGGGCGCTTTACTGCGTAGTGAGACGCCGATGCTGCCGTGGCGTACGGTGATCGCGCTTTTTCCTGCTAATACGTCGAAATTGTCTCCCCCGACCATCTGCGTGCCGACGAGTTTGTCACTTTCCGAGTATTCAGAATGAAACAGGTGGCGCGCTTGATTATCGCCGATCACTATATAGCTTGCATCGCTGCGCTGTTTCAATTGTTGGGCGAGAGTATATATCTGTTTGATATTTCTATTTTTCACCGACTCAACCAGCGTCGGAATAATGGCGATTTCTCTGGCTTGCACCTGTGCGCGTGTACCCAGCTCAGAATACAGTTGCTTATCAATATCATGATAATAATAGATACCTGTCATTAGTAGTAGCGAAGAGAAGAAGACGATCAAATAGATAAATAATTTGATATGAAAGGAAAGTCTCAATCTCATGATGCTAGCAAGCCTTGTGGGGTAACTAGAAATAGTTACTGAATTTATCACGAATGGTATTAAGAATGGACTGAGAGAAAAAAACTTGTGAGCAATAACACATTTAAATATGTTGCTATCAATATAGCGTGGCAATAAACAGATAAAATTAAACGACTCTGCTTTGTTTAATAAACAACTTAATTACTTTTTATCAACATAATTCCTTTTAGGAAATAAACGCTATAAAAACCATAAGAACCTTAAAGTTTATTTCGTGCAAAAATCAATCTAACTGCCTGCATAGCAAACGATTATTGAATATAAACCATTAAATCCATAAACACCTTTAAAACTCGTTTTTTAATTTGAATGGAATCACATAATAATGTTTTATCGGCCATTATGATGCGCTGACAAAATAAAACGGGGGATGAGTTATGAGTACGACTGATATTGTAAATAATGAGGTGATTGAGAAAGTTTCATTAAAGGAAAAATGGTGGCACATTCTGGATACCTATAAAGTAGGTATTATTCCTGTGCCGCTTTTTGTGCTGGCAGGGGTATTAATCGGCATCGACTGCCTGAGTGGCAAGCTGCCCAGTGACATCGTTGTCATGGTGGCAACACTGGCATTCTTCGGGTTTGCCTGTGGTGAATTTGGTAAGCGTTTGCCGATTATCGGCAAGATGGGGGCGGCGGCAATTTGTGCGACCTTTATCCCTTCGGCGATGGTGCATTACGGCCTGCTACCGGACGTTGTCGTTGAATCCACGACTAAGTTCTATAAAAGTACCAACATCCTGTACCTCTACATTTGCTGCATTATTGTCGGCAGTATTATGAGTATGAATCGGCAGACGCTGATTCAGGGCTTCCTGCGTATTTTCTTCCCTATGTTGTGTGGTGAAGTTGCAGGAATGCTGGTGGGCATGGGAGTAGGTATTGCGTTAGGTTTGGATCCGTTCCAAATCTTCTTCTTCCTCATTCTGCCGATTATGGCGGGAGGGGTGGGTGAAGGTGCTATCCCGCTGTCTATCGGTTATGCCGCGATTCTACATATGGACCAAGGTGTAGCGCTGGGACGCGTATTACCCATCGTGATGCTGGGTAGCCTGACGGCGATCATCATTGCCGGTATTCTGAATCAGTTGGGTAAACGCTATCCGCACCTGACTGGTGAAGGTGAACTGATGCCGAATAAGGGTAATAGTCTGGGCAAAGGCGAGAACAGCGCACCAGCTTCTGTCTTTAGCGGTAAAGCCGATGTGACGACCATTGCTTCCGGCGCGCTGCTTGCCATCCTGTTGTATATGATCGGTATGCTTGGACACAAAGTGATTGGCCTGCCTGCACCGGTTGGTATGCTGTTTGCAGCGGTGCTGGTGAAGTTGGCTCATGGCGTTTCACCGAAAATGCTGGAAGGTTCTCAGGTCGTATATAAGTTCTTCCAGACCTCTGTGACATACCCAATTCTGTTTGCCGTTGGTGTGGCGATTACGCCGTGGCAGGAACTGGTGAATGCCTTTACGATTCAAAACCTGCTGGTGATTGTTTCTACCGTGGTGACACTGGTCACGACTGGTTTCTTTGTCGGTAAAAAGATCGGTATGCATCCGATTGATGTTGCCATTATCTCCTGCTGCCAGAGTGGGCAAGGTGGTACTGGTGATGTTGCGATTCTGACGGCAGGTAACCGTATGGTGCTGATGCCATTTGCGCAAATTGCTACCCGTATCGGTGGTGCTATTAACGTTTCGATTTCATTACTGATACTCGCTAACTTTTTAGTCTAATTTCATTCAGAAAATAATAAGATTCTGAGCTAAAGAAATAAATTTTTTAAAATACAGCATTGAAAAATCGCATGAGTTAACGAAATAAAACCTCTATTACACATAGGTTTATTTTGCACAGGAAATATTATGAAACTTGCAAGCTATCGTCATAACGGTAAGGACAGTTACGGCATTTATACGGCAACGGGGTTAATCGATCTCGGCGGTAAAATAGGCCATCTTTACCCTGACCTGAAAGCATTACTGGCGCAGAATGCACTACCTGTTGCATATGAGTTTAGTGCGAATGCATCGGATATTCCGGTCGCAGATGTGACATTCCTACCGGTTATTACCACACCAGGGAAAATACTGTGCGTAGGTATGAACTATGCGGCTAAACGTCAGGAATTTAATGAACTGAATCCTGCGCCAACATTATTTGTACGCTTTGCAGATTCACAAACTGGACACGCGACACCTGTTATCAAACCGCATTATTCCAGCGAATTTGATTATGAAGGCGAACTGGCAGTCATTATCGGTAAAGGCGGACAACATATATCTCGGGATGTCGCGCTTTCTCATGTCGCAGGCTACAGCTGCTACATGGATGGTTCGGCGCGTGACTGGCAGCACAGCTGGTTTACCGCGGGTAAAAACTGGCAAAAAACCGGTGCGTTCGGTCCATATCTGACCACCACGGATGAAATTCCCGACCCGCATGTGTTGGCAATCCGTACGTATCTGAATGGCCGTATGGTGCAGGACGACAATACCAGCAGCATGATCCATAAAGTCGCTGAACTGATTGAATACATCAGCACCTTTACCGAACTGAGTGCGGGCGACGTGATTATCACGGGGTCGCCGGGCGGCGTAGGTAAAAAACGCAATCCGCCGCTGTTTATGAACGCCGGTGACTGCATTGAAGTTGAAATCGAAAACATTGGTCATCTGCGCAACATGATAGTGGATGCAGTGGTACCGATGAAATCGGTTCCGACCGCTGAAGTCGTTGTGCACTAAGTTCAAGTGTCTGGCTCGCCGGTGTGAAAACCGGCAAGCCTGCAATGAATGCTCTAACTAATTCGAGTTGTGGGAAGAACCGTGATGTATGCCAATGATTCCGTCTTTTTTGACACGCTGGATGTGCGCCTTCGGGAGCAAGAGAGGGACGCGGTACAGCAGTTCCTTGCACACTGTCAGCTCGGCATGGATGACGATATTGACATCGTTGTTGTTGGCAAACTGGGCGGGCGGCTGATTGCCTGTGCGGGTCTAGCCTCCAACACCATTAAGTGCGTTGCGGTCGATCCTGAATTCAGGCACCTCAATCTGGGTGTGCAGGTAGTGAATGAAGTGATGCAGCAGGCGGCAGATCGCGGCCATTTCCACCTGTTCCTTTATACCCGACCGGAAAATGTCGACATCTTCCGCGGATGTGGCTTCTACCCGCTGGCGTGCTTTCAGGACAGCGCGGTGCTGATGGAAAACACGCCGATTGGCATTCAGCAATATTGTCAGTCTTTGGCCGCGTTTGCACAGCCCGAAACGCTTGCGGCGCGTGGAGATAAAAAGATCGGCGCCATTGTCATGAATGCGAACCCCTTCACATTAGGTCACTGCTATCTGGCGGAACACGCGGCGCAATCGTGTGATTGGCTGCATGTGTTCGTCGTTCGGGAGGATGTTTCCTTTTTCCCATTCAGCGAACGTCTGGAAATGGTGCAGCGCGGCGTGGAGCATATCCACAATCTAACGGTGCATGCGGGCTCAAAATACATGATTTCTAAAGCGACGTTCCCTGGTTATTTCCTGAAGGAAGAGAAACTGATCACCCGCGCCCATGCCGCGCTGGATTTAATCATTTTCAGGAAATATATCGCGCCAGCGCTCGGTATTACCCAGCGCTTCGTTGGCACCGAACCCTTCTGCCCGGTGACGAATCAATACAATCAGGACATGCATTACTGGCTGGAGAAAGACCAGACGGTATCTTCTCCTGCATTAAGTGTGGTTGAGATTGAACGTAAACGGCAAACCTCAGGACTGGCAATTTCCGCTTCTGAAGTCAGGAAATTACTCAAACTTCGGCAGTACAACCGTATTCAGGACATCGTGCCAGTTTCAACCTTTGAACATTTACAGCACTACTACGAACCCGAATACGCGTAATTAAAATTAATCAGGATAAATCTATGAAGATTATTAAGGAGTCCCTGGCGGGCACCTTTGAGTCCAGCGATTTGCTGGTCAAAGTGGCACCGGCAGACGGGAAGCTCACCGTGGTCATAAACAGTGAAGTGATTAAACAGTTTGGTCACCAAATCAAGCAAGTCGTAAATGACACACTGAAAGAGCTGGGCGTGCAGGAAGGGACGATCATTGTGGATGACAAAGGGGCGTTGGATTGTGTCATCCGTGCTCGCGTGCAAAGCGCGGTACTGCGTGCGACAGACGGGCAGCAGATTGAATGGGAGAAATTATAATGAACACGCTTCGCCGCAGTATGTTATTCCTCCCCGGCGCGAACGCCGCCATGCTGTCCAATGCGTTTATCTATAAGCCTGACTCCATTATGTTCGATCTGGAAGATGCCGTTTCCCTGCGGGAAAAAGACACCGCACGTCTGCTGGTTTTCCATGCGCTCCAGCATCCGATGTATCGCGACATTGAAACCGTAGTGCGTATCAACCAGCTCAGTACACCGTTTGGCCTGCTCGATCTTGAGGCTGCTGTACGCGGTGGTGCTGACGTTATTCGTTTGCCAAAAACCGATTCCACCGATGATGTGGATGAGTTGGAACGCCATCTGGTTCGTATCGAAAAAGCCTGCGGCCGTGAAGTCGGTTCCACTCGCATTATGGCGGCAATTGAGTCTGCGGTGGGCGTGATTAACGCCGTTGCCATTGCTCGCTCTTCCGAACGCATGATCGGGATTGCGCTGGCGGCGTTTGACTATGTGATGGATATGCAAACGGAACGCGGCGATGGTACGGAGCTGTTTTATGCCCGATGTGCTGTGCTGCACGCGGCTCGCGCTGCCGGAATTGATGCGTTCGACGTGGTTTATCCCAACGTCAATGATGATGCGGGGTTCCTGAAAGAGGTCGATCTGATCCGCAAACTGGGCTTCAACGGTAAATCCCTGATTAACCCGCGTCAGATTGAGCTGTTACACAACGCCTATGCACCCACGCAGGATGAAGTGGACTACTCCCATCTGGTGATCAAAGCCGCCGAAGAGGGCGAACGTGCTGGTTTGGGCGTCATTTCCCTGAACGGAAAAATGATCGATGGGCCAATTATCGACCATGCAAGAAGAGTGCTGGAACGTGCTCAAGCCTCCGGCGTTCGCAAATAGCCATTGCGTGATTACACCGCAATTGCCGCTCTCAGGAATCACAGGATTAGACAATGAGTCATTTTATTGAAGCACTGCAAAAGCAGTATCCAGAAAAACGTCATCTGCAACCCTTCGTTAACGCCAATCAAAATACGCCATGGCTGAATGATGTTGAACAAAAACATGAACGCAAATTGTGTACCGATCTGGAAGAGGCGATTCGTCACAGCGGACTGAAAGACGGAATGACGATCTCTTTCCATCACCATTTTCGCGAAGGCGATAAAGTTATCAACCGCGTGATTGATACGCTGGCCGGTATGGGTTTTCGAGATTTGACTTTGGCATCCAGCTCGTTGATGAGCTGTAACGCACCGCTGATCGAACACATCAAAGCGGGTGTGATCAGCCGTATTTACACCTCTGGAATGCGAGGCAAGTTGGCTGATGCCATTTCCCACGGATTAATGAAAGAACCGGTACAGATTCATTCTCACGGTGGTCGCGTTCATTTGCTGCAAAGCGGTGAGCTGAATATCGACGTTGCTTTCCTTGGCGTTCCATGTAGTGATGAATTTGGTAACGCCAATGGCACCGCCGGAAAATCTAGCTGCGGCTCGCTGGGTTATGCCATGGTTGATGCACAGTTTGCTCGCAAAGTGGTGCTGCTGACTGAAACGTTGGTGCCGTTCCCGAATATGCCTGCCAGCATCGTACAGGATCAGGTGGACTATATCGTTCAGGTCGATGAAGTAGGCGATCCGGCCAAAATCAGCGTAGGCGCAGCGCGCGTCACCAGCAATCCGCGTGAATTGCTGATTGCCCGTTCAGCGGCGGATGTGATTGAACATGCGGGCTATTTCAAAAACGGTTTCTCAATGCAGACCGGTTCCGGTGCGGCTTCTACGGCCTGTACGCGTTTCCTCGAAGATAAAATGCGTCAGCAGAACATTGTGGCGCGCTTCGCGCTCGGTGGTATCACCGGCGGTATTGTCGACCTGCATGAGAAAGGGCTGATCGAAAAGCTGATCGATACCCAGTGTTTCGATGCCAATGCGGCTGCATCGTTGGCAAAGAACCCCAATCATGTCGAAATTTCCACTAACGTTTATGCCAATCCGAGTTCTAAAGCGGCCTGCTGCGATCAACTGGATATGGTGATTCTCAGTGCGCTGGAAATTGATACCGATTTTAATGTCAACGTGATCACTGGCTCTGACGGCGTGATGCGGGGTGCGTCCGGTGGACACTGTGATGTCGCAACGGCAGCGAACCTGACTATCGTTGTTGCGCCGCTGATTCGTAGCCGTATCCCGACCGTGGTGCGTCAGGTGACGACGCGCGTTACGCCGGGAGAAAGCATTGATGTACTGGTGACCGATCACGGTATTGCCGTAAACCCGGCTCGTCCAGACGTTGCTGAACGTCTGCAACAGGCGGGACTGAATGTGATGACGATTGAGGCACTTTATCAACGTGCGATTGCGCTTGCTGGTGAACCACGTGCTATCGAGTTTCACGATCGTATCGTCGGCGTGATTCGCTATCGCGATGGCAGTGTAATTGACGTTGTTCGTCAGGTGAAAGAAGCCAACGAATAAGCGGTAAACGCATGAGGGAATCGACGATGACAAATGCTGTTTCCATCTCTTTGGAAACCTTACTCGCGGCGAAGGAACGCCGCGCAGTTCGCCAACAAGAATGGCTTGCTCGGCACGGTGCGACGCTGGTGTCGCTGACACTCGTCACGCCTGGACCAGTAAAAGATAGCAAAGGTTACCGGCAGGTGATGGCGGAAGCCGTCAAGGCATTTACCTTGTTGTGCCAGACGCGGGGTTGGATGGTGCTGGAGCAGCAGACATTCTGGCTGGCAACGGGGGCGGAAGGGTTGTGGGCAATCACCAAAGATGCACTGTCAGTGAAAGCGGCGACCATTGCGCTGGAAGATAATCACGAACTGGGGCGGCTATGGGATTTTGACATTTTTAGTCCAGAAGACGGTTCAATTGGTCGTTCCGTGCTGGCGCACGGGGGACGCGCTTGCTTATTGTGCGATCAGATGGCACACGCCTGTAGCCGCTCGCGTCGCCATTCGTTGCCCGAGTTGCTTGAGCATATTGAGGAAAAGGTTAATGCCTATTTTATGCCAGCCTGACGGTGTACGGCCAGTCTCGGCCTTTCATTCCGTCGTCAGAGAGCATCGGGAACGTTGCCCGTTACCAGATATCGACCAGCGGGTGGCGCATGCGCTGACGATGGAAGTCATGTTGACGCCGAAACCTGGATTAGTAGATCGCGCGAATAACGGATCTCACCGCGATATGGATGTCGCGCTGTTTCAGACTAGCATTCAGGCCATTTCTCCCTGGTTTCGACGTTTTACTGACGCGGGCTATCAGCATGCGAGCGTACCGTTAGCACAGCTACTGTCTCAGGTTCGTCCTATCGGTATCGCCTGTGAACAGGCGATGTTGTCAGCGACGAAAGGTGTGAATACGCATAAAGGTGGGATTTTCGCGTTTGGCCTGCTGTGCACCGCCGCCGGTTGGTTGGCAGGGCGGGGAGAATCTGTCACGCAGCGTAGCCTGTGCGGCAGCGTTGCCGCAATGTGTCACGACCTGGTGCGTAATGAGCTGGAGACATGCTCTGGGGCGGCAACGGCGGGGGAGCACCTCTATCAGCGGCATGGACTGACGGGCGCGAGGGGGGAAGCCGCCAGCGGTTTCAATACGGTATGCCAGTACGCGTTGCCCGCTTTGCAGCAGGCGATTACCGCTGGGATGAACGACGAAACAGCGCTGTTACGGACGCTGCTGGTGTTGATGGCCCATAACCCTGACACCAATGTCGTTTCACGAGGCGGCATGGACGGACTCGCGTTTGTACAAGATTACGCGCAGAGATTACTTGCTGGCCCACTGGAGCATCAGGCACTAATCAAGATGGATGAGGCGTTGATTGCCCGCAACCTTAGCCCTGGCGGCAGTGCTGATTTGCTGGCCTTAACTTGGCTGCTATATCACTATCCTGCTGAATAGTGGGCTGACGTAGGTAAGGCGCTGATTCGTCCTGTGATGGTTAGCGCCGATAATTCTCATTATGTGGCAGCTCATTAACACTTTTCTTATTGTTCCACTAAAGTTATTGAGCAAATTGCCGATATCGCTTTCACCAACCTCTACCCGTTATACTTTGAGTGGCCCATGTGCTAGCTGGTCAAATGTCTTTTCGACGAATTTGCCCTTTGCTTGCCACCTTCTTGTCACTCGAATTATTTAGGGTATGTATCATGCTGTTTCAGGTACTCCGAGTAATCGTTTTCAATATGCAACCAGTGCTGTGGAATTGTGCTGGCACACATGGGATTTGAAAGATAACGGAGAGGCGTGCATCAATATAAACCATTGACACAGAATCCATGTAAATATGGTGGGGATGAAAGCGGTGAATGAAAATTTGAAAGAGCAGTTTGTTAAGCGCAACAAACTGGCTATCTGTGCAACGCTGCGCGAATTAAAGAAGAATGATACGTCTCTGATGGTTCATCATTCTCACGGACAGTTCATCAGTAAAATTCTTGATGTCGTACCCGACAATAACCTATTTGTCTTCGATTTAGGTGGCATTGAACGTGAAAATAGCCGCGCGCTGTATGCGGGCTCGTTGTCTTTCGTTGCAGAACCCGCTGGCGCGAAAGTTGAATTCAATGCCGAAATTGCGAAAACGGTGAATTACGACGGGCTGCCAGCCTTTAGCGCGCAGATTCCCGAACTCCTTTATCTCATTCAGCGCAGAACCTATTTCCGTATTAATACGCCACTGTGGCCGCCATTGACGTGCCGTGGCGAACTGCCGGATGAGAGTGTTTTTACGTTCACCATCAAAGATCTCTCTCTGGGGGGATTGAGCCTCTATACCGACCGTGATACCACCGGGCTCTTGACCGAAGGCGATATCATTAAGAGTGTGGAAATGGATCTTGCTGACCACGGTTTCTTCTGTGTTGATTTACAGTTTGTCGGTCAGGCAATGGTGAAGATCGTCGATAACAAAGGCGAATTGAAACTGACTCAGCGTTTGAGTTTTAAATTCTCTTCGCTGAATGCGACACAGGAACGGGATCTTCAGCAGGTTATTTTTGAGTTGGAAAGATTGCAAAACGAAAAGAAAAAGCGGTTTCAGGAGTTGTAATTTTTAAGGACAACCCTTTGTTTAGGCTTCGCACATAACAGCAACGTTTTTCATTACGACTATTAACGTATTACCCGACTTATTTACTCATAAGTAATGCGAAAGCCAGCGTATAGGCGGCTTGATGCATAGCGGGGATAAATAAATTGTTTCCAACGTTCTCAGAGCCTTGTCAGATGAGATCGTCTGGGGCAGAATACGCGCCTTGCAAAATAACCGACGTCTAATAGCGTCGGTTATTTTTTTACATTTATGCTCGTCATACTTCAGGTTGCAGAGGTATTGGTGTGGTTTTACCTTCTCTCTGTGGCTCAGGTTGGCTGGGTATAGGGTCTTCAACGAAAGAGGCCGGACAACGATCCGGATAGATAATTTTGTGTGTGCCTGTGAGCACAGTGAGGAAAGGAAAGATGGGGCAATTAGCAAGTTTCGCACCGGTGCCCGCCGGTTTGTGCTGCAAAGGTATTGGTTATGGCGCGACGCAGTCGCAAGTTATCTCTGGTGCTGTTACAGCCACCTCTTCTCATCGTGATTCAGGCGAGTCCTGTATCCACCCCCTTATTTTCAGTACGTTCGAGTACCGCTTTAGTGCGTTTACAAACAACAATACCGCGTCTGCCGTAATGAACGGAGGTGTGCGTCATGTCGCTTGATACTCATCTGCCTAATGCTGGCGCCAAACGTACTCAGCTCAAAAGAACGCTCACGCTGTGGCCTGTTGTCATGATGGGGCTGGCGTACATGCAGCCGATGACCATTTTTGATACGTTCGGCATCGTGTCTGGTCTGACTGACGGCCATGTGGCTACCGCTTATGCGTTTGCGCTGGTCGCCATTCTGTTCACGGCGCTAAGCTACGGCAAACTGGTAAAACGTTTCCCGTCCGCTGGTTCAGCTTATACCTATGCGCAAAAAGCGATTAGTCCACACGTTGGGTTTATGGTCGGCTGGTCGTCACTGCTGGACTATCTGTTCATGCCGATGATCAACATTCTGCTGGCGAAAATCTATCTGGAAGCAATCTTCCCAGGTGTTCCATCATGGATTTTTGTGGCGGCGTTAGTCGGGTTGATGACGCTGTTTAACCTGCGTGGCATCAATCTGGTTGCTAACCTGAACTCTATCATCGTGGTGGTGCAGGTTGCCATCATGGCGGTGTTCCTGGGGCTGGTGATTCACGGTGTTTATCTGGGTGAAGGTGCAGGTACATTAACCAGCACACGTCCGTTCTGGTCCGAGAACGCCCATGTCGTCCCCATGATCACGGGCGCGACTATTCTTTGCTTCTCGTTTTTGGGTTTTGACGGCATCAGCTCTCTGTCGGAAGAAACGCAGGATGCAGGCCGAGTGATTCCAAAAGCCATCTTCCTGACGGCGTTGATCGGCGGCGTGATCTTTGTTGCCGTGGCGTATTTCCTGCAACTGTATTTCCCGGATATCTCGCGCTTTAAAGAACCGGACGCCTCTCAGCCAGAAATTATGCTGTACGTGGCGGGTAAATTCTTCCAGTCCGTCATTCTGGTTTTCTCCTGTGTCACCGTGCTGGCATCCGGTATGGCCGCGCACGCGGGCGTGTCTCGCCTGATGTATGTGATGGGTCGTGATGGCGTGTTCCCGGAGCGTTTCTTCGGCTATATCCACCCGAAATGGCGTACGCCGTCTTTGAACGTTTTACTGGTCGGCGTGATTGCACTGTCTGCGGTTTCGTTCGATCTGGTGACGGCAACCGCACTGATTAACTTTGGGGCACTGGTGGCATTTACGTTCGTGAATTTGTCGGTGATTTCACAGTTCTACATTCGTGAGCGCCGTAACCGTACCGTGAAAGACACCATTAACTTCCTCGTGCTGCCCGTGATGGGCGCGCTGACAGTAGGTGCGCTGTGGGTCAATCTGGAAGCTAGCTCAATGACGTTGGGCCTGGTATGGGCAACAATCGGATTGTTATATCTGGCATTTGTGACGCGTAGTTTCCGTCAACCGGTGCCGCAATGTAGCGAAGAGCCGGTGTAAGTCTATTGACGGCTTACTGATGAGAAAAAGCGGAGCCAATGAGCTCCGCTTTTTTATGCCTTATCCCACCAGATCCTGTGCATAAGCGTACAGCGCTTTGAGCTGTGCCATTTTCTCTTTATCATCTTCATGAAGCTGATATAGGTCGCTGAGTTCTGACAGGTAGGCTTGTAAGCGTTCAGACGTAAAGACTGCACGCCGATGCTGTAACCAGCGCTGCTGTTCGCTGTCGTCCAGCGTACCGGGGAAATTGCGGGCGCGGTAACGGAAAAACAGCGGCTCCAGACGATTGTCGGCAAACGTGAGATCTAGTGCGGGGAGATTCTGCGGTGCTGTCTCCTGAATAATTTTCATCGCCATGCGATCGGCATCACCAAAGAAGCCGTCATAAAGCCGTAAATCGACATCCTCAGATGCGGCGAAAGCGGGAGCATCGGCAAACAGCTCTACCACTTTTTCCCTGACGCTTGCGTGATTACGCAGCAGTTCCAGATTATCCAAACAGCGTTGACGATCGATACCCAACCTTGCCGCATCTTCCGGTCGTAAAGTATTGGCTGGTGCTAATACCGGGCATTTATTGATGTGTACCAGTTTGAGCGGAACGGCGCTCTGATCGGTAGCCAGGGCATCCCGGCGCGTATATAAGCGTTCACGTAATGCCTCGCTATCCAACTCTAGCAGCGGTGTCATATCGCCAGCCAGATCGCACATGATGACCGCATTACGGTTATCCGGGTGCCAGGCGAGCGGCACAACCCAACTGGTGTTGCTCCTTGCTGCGCCAAACATGCCGGAAACGTGAACGAGCGGCTTCATTTGCGGGATATCAATCAGCGCGGAGATTTTGTTTTTATTACGTAGTGGGAACAGATATTCAAACAGCTTGGGCTGTGCCTGTTTGAATAGTTTCGCCATCGCAATAGTGGCATAGACGTCGGACATTGCATCATGCGCCTGCTCGTGCGATATACCGTTGGCTTTCGTCAGATGTTCAAGGCGGAAACTGGGCAAACCGTCATCATTTTCTGGCCAGACGATGCCTTCCGGTCGCAGGGCATAGCAGGCGCGTAGTGCATCCAGCAAATCCCAACGAGAATTGCCGTTCTGCCAGCTATAGGCATAAGGATCGTAGAAGTTACGATAGAAAATATTGCGGCTGACTTCATCATCAAAACGAATGTTGTTGTAGCCCATAATGCAGGTGCCGGGCACGCTAAATGCGTCGTGGATCTGACGGGCGAACTCTGCTTCATTGACACCTTTTGCCAGCGCGACCTGCGGAGTGATTCCGGTGATCATTACCGCTTCGGGTTCTGGCAGGTAATCATCCGCCGGACGACAATAAATGACCAGTGGCTCACCGATAATATTGAAGTCCATATCGGTGCGGACGCCAGCAAACTGCGCGGGGCGATCGCGCGCGGGATGTTTGCCAAATGTCTCGTAATCATGAATGAAAAAAGTGGGTTGTGTTTTATCGGCCATATATGCAGTTAGCTACGTGTACGCGCTGAGCCTGACGTCAGGCAAAACAGACTGGAAAACAGCAAGGATACCATCTAATCGACCTTTCTGTGGCGCTTTCCTGATTTGCACCACTTCCCTGACTTACATCAATAGGAAGGAAGACATAATCACTAGGCATGTGTGTGTCCATTCGGTTACACTTTTTGTTTTAATGCGAATGATAATTAAATTCGATTTTTTGCAAAATTATCTCAAGGCATAATTTCGATAAAAGGAGAAAGAAATGCGGTTTCCCTCGATGATAAAAATGACGCTGCTGGCTTCCGCGCTAGTGGTGGCTGGCTGCGATCAGTCTGATTCAACACCTGTTGCAAGCAAAACGGTAGCGATCGAACATACAAAAGGTGTGACGCAGGTCCCTGTGAATCCGAAAAAAGTCATCGTGTTTGATACCGCTATTCTGGATACGATGACCGCGCTGAATATTGAGGTTGCAGGCGTGCCGCAGGGTGACGCCAAAATCTTTCCAGATGTCCTTGCTCAATATCGTGACAGCAAATACTTGAATGCGGGCACGCTATTTGAACCGAATTATGAAGCGATTAGCAGTGCCGCTCCCGATTTGATTATTGGCGGTGGTCGTGCTCGTGATGCCTATGACAAATTAAATGCTATTGCTCCGACGATCGCACTGGATATAGATGATCACCAATTCATGACCAGTTTCACGCAGCGAGTCGAACAACTGGGGGAGATTTTTAGCAAGCAAGACGAAGCTAAAGCCAAGCTGGATGATTTTAAACAGCGCATCGCTCAAACGCGTGAAAAAGCTGATAAAGCGGGGACTGCACTATTGGTGATGGTGACTGGCGGCAAAATGTCGGCATACGGCCCGAAATCTCGTTTCGGCTTTGTATTTGATGAATTGGGATTTAAACCTGCAACGGAGTTTCCTGATTCCGGTCGTCACGGTAATGTCGTGACGTCTGAACTTCTGTTAAGTGCTAACCCGGATTGGCTATTTGTTTTCGATCGTGATAGCGCCATTGGTAACCAGAAGGAAGGGCAATCAGCAAAACAGGTTCTGGATAACCCATTGGTGAATAAAACCAATGCCTGGCAGAACAACCGTGTCATTTACCTTGATTCTTCTTCGATTTACATCGCTGGTGGTCTGCAAAGCTATCTGCGTATGATCGATGATGTCAATAAAGCACTTGATGCCAAACCCTAAGACCGCATCGTGACCTCGGTGATGAAAACGTTTTATTTTTCGGTGGGTATCATCTCCATGTTGGGGATGATTACCACCAGTCTGTTTATTGGGGCAGGGCAAGTCACGTTCGATGCGGTATGGACCGACCCGATGATGCGTGACATTTTCTTTATCAGCCGCGTTCCGCGTACGCTGGCACTGCTGTTGGCTGGGAGTGCCATGAGCGTTGCCGGATTGATCATGCAACTGCTTACGCAGAACCGTTTTGTCGAACCTTCACTGGCTGGTACAACCCAGTCAGCGGGGTTTGGATTACTGGTTGTGATGGTGATCGCGCCTTCGGCTTCCCTGATGGTGAAAATGGTTGTTGCCAGCGTGTTTGCGATGGTTGGCACATTACTGTTCATGATGCTGTTACGGCGTATTGTTCTCAAATCAGCATTGGTGGTACCGCTGGTTGGGATCATGCTGGGGTCGGTCATCGGTGCGGTAACCACATTCGGCGCAATGCATTATGACTTGCTACAGTCGCTTGGCAGTTGGGAAGCGGGAGATTTTTCCGGCATTTTACAAGGGCGTTATGAACTGCTCTGGCTGGTAGGGATCCTCACGTTATTGGCGTGTTGGACAGCAGATCGCTTTACCGTTGCTGGAATGGGGCGTGAGTTCTCTGTCAATGTCGGCCTGAACTATCGAAAGGTTATGCTGCTGGGGCTTTCCATCATCGCGGTGATTAGCGGTGTCGTCGTCGTCGTTGTGGGCGCATTGCCGTTTCTGGGGCTGATTGTGCCAAACCTCATCAGTATGTTGATGGGCGATAACGTACGGAAGACTATCCCTTGGGTCTGTTTGCTCGGCGGAGGGCTCGTGCTGCTGTGCGATATCATTGGCCGTGTGGTGCGTTATCCGTTCGAGATCCCGGTTAGTGTTATTCTGGGCGTGATTGGTGCCGTCGTGTTCCTTCTCCTGTTGTTGAGTCAGAAACGTCATGTCAGTTAATGAATTCAAAGTTGATACCCACGCTGCCACTGCGCCCGTGGCGCATAGCACGGTGCCTTATCGGCGTTTGTGGTGGCTGGGGGCGGTGGCATTAGCGACAATCGTAGTGTTCATGACCATCAACCTGGGCGGTAACCTGCGCTACATCCTGATACACCGCAGTTTGATTTTATCCACGATGGTATTGGTGGCGTTTGCCGCTGGCGTGTCAACAGTACTGTTTCAGACGGTGACTAATAACCGCATTCTCACGCCGTCTATCATGGGGTTTGAGGCGTTGTTTGTCCTGCTGCAAACCGCGGTTCTGTTTTTCTTTGGAGTACAAGGCATTACGGCGGTTGGTGTCAGTGGCAAGTTTATCCTCGAAGCGTTGCTACTGGTGATCTTTTCCTCATTACTCTATCGCGGCCTGTTTACCGGGCGTCACAGTAATCTCCACCTGGTTCTGCTGGTTGGCATCATCTGTGGCACATTGTTTCGCAGCGCCTCCAGCCTGATGCAACGACTCCTGACGCCCAGTGAATTTGCGGTACTGCAAGGCCGAATGTTTGCCACCTTTACTCGTGCCGCACCGGAACTGATTGCGCTCTCTGCTGTGATCATACTGATTGTTGCCCTGTATGTGTGGCGCTTGCGTTTCCAACTGGATGTGCTTGCGTTGGGAAAAAACACGGCGATTAATCTGGGTATTGCTTACAAACGCCATGTGACAGTAGTGCTGTTGTTGGTGTCAGTGCTCGTTGCTATTTCGACGGCGCTGGTAGGTCCGTTAACCTTTTTAGGATTTATGGTGGCGAACTTAGCCTACCTGATCGCCGGTTCCAGTCAGCACCGTATTTTGCTGCCTACTGCATTTTTGCTTGGCATTATCGCGTTAGTGGGTGGGCAGTTGATTCTTGAACACCTGTTAGGTATGGCTGGGGCGCTATCTGTTGTACTCGAGTTTATCGGTGGGTCGCTGTTTATTGTGTTGCTACTGAAAAAGGTTTCCGTGTGATTGAGATCGGCAATGTAACTAAAACGTATAATAACGTGACAGTATTGAATGATGTCACGGCGACGGTGCCTCGTGGTGGCGTCACGTCGATTATCGGCCCAAATGGTGCAGGGAAGTCGACATTGTTGTCTATCATCAGCCGCCTGCTGGATGCAGACCGTGGGCAGGTAAAAGTTAACGGCATGGATGTGATGACAACGCCAAGCGATAAGCTGGCGACGTGTTTGTCTGTGCTACGGCAGGAAAATCAGTTTACCAGTCGCTTAACGGTGGCAGAACTGGTGGGTTTTGGACGCTACCCTTATACCAAAGGGCGACTGAATGCGGATGACCACGAACGCATCAGTGCTGCGCTGGCTTTCCTCAACTTGACCGAGCTGAAAGATCGGTTTTTAGATGAGCTTTCCGGCGGGCAGCGGCAGCGGGCCTATGTTGCGATGGTGCTGTGTCAGGATACGGAGTATGTGTTACTGGATGAGCCGCTGAATAATCTGGATATGAAACATGCCGTGGCGATGATGAAGCAGATTCGTCGTGCAGCCGATGAATTAGGTAAGACTATCGTTCTGGTTATCCACGATATCAACTTTGCTTCTGCCTATTCGGACTACATTATTGCTATGCGCAAAGGGCAGATTATCTACACCGGAAAGCCAAAAGACATCATGGTATCCGATGTGCTGGAAGATATCTTCGATACAGAAGTGGCCATTGAAGAGGTTCATAACCAACGCATCGCCGTATATTACCGCTAATAGTTTGGTGACAGAGTATCCGCTTAGCGATGCGTTAGCGCAAAGGGCGTAAGCACTGCTTGAAAGACGCTGGGTATAACCTGTATGGTGAATGCATAAGAATTTATGTATGACTTAAGGTAAGGGCTAAAGATGGATAAGGACACTAAGCCGTGTTTCCAGGATGTGCTGGAATTCGTGCGCATGTTTCGTCGTAAAAACAAGCTTCAGCGTGAAATTGTCGACAACGAAAAGAAAATTCGTGATAACCAGAAGCGTGTTCTGCTGCTGGACAACTTGAGCGAATATCTTAAACCTGGCATGTCGATTGAGGACGTGCAAAATATTATCGCCAACATGCGTGGTGATTATGAAGACCGCGTTGATGACTACATCATTAAGAACGCTGACCTGTCGAAAGAACGTCGTGAGCTGTCTAAAAAGCTGAAAGCGATGGGCGAAGTTAAGTAACTCAACGCACTGTTTTCTATTATGAAAGGATCGCTTAGGCGGTCCTTTTTCTTTTGATCTCTAATCGCCGCATGATTCTCCTTTTCCTGCTTAAGCCATTTTTCAGTCAATAGTGACTACATTGAACACCTGAAAAACTGGAGTCCAGCTCGCGCGCTGCATGTCACTTTTTGCAATGTAGCTGTTTTATTGCGAAGCCTTTTCCTACCTGAGTTTCTCGTGCTGTTGCATCAGCCTGAGTTACTGCAACATTTCAGCGCTAATCACAGGGAAAGAGGAAAGGTGCATCATGGTAATCGGCGATGTCGGTAAATAGTCTGGCTTGGGCGAGCGTATTAGGCATCCTGCCGCTGCTATTTTTACCGCAGATTCCTACGCTAACGCCGCTGTGGTGGGGCGTAGTGGTATCGACCTGCGTGATGTTAGTGGGATATCGTCATGCGGAGATACGCTTTGTGGCTCTTGTTGCCATGAGTTTTTGCTGGGCCTCGTTGAATGCTCAAACACTGCTATTGCAGATTGAACGCTTCACGCAGGGTTCGGTTAATACCGTTGTGACGATAAGTAGCATACGGTTTAGTGAACACGATGACACCTCGATCATGGTGCGGTTGGAGGAGATTAATCAGCGTAGGATCTTCCCTCCGCTATATGCCCAACTGACCTTATCACCCACTATGGAAAACTGGTGCGGTGGCCAACGTTGGGCGATCACGGCCAATTTTCGCCCCATTCATAGCCGACTAAATGAAGGCGGTTTTGACAGTCAACGCTGGGCGATGGCTAAACGGCAACCATTATCAGGCCGTGTGTTAACGGCAAATGTGCTTGATGGTCACTGTGATTTTCGCCAACGAACGATCGCGCAGGCGGAGCAGCAGGTGCAAGGATTGTCGTGGCGTTCTATTTTACTGGCGCTGACGTTTGGTGAGATGAAAACAGTTAGCCCAGAACTCAAAGCGCTTCTTCAGAATACCGGGACGATGCATCTGATGGCGATCTCTGGCCTCCATATTGTGCTCGCGGGTCTGGTTGGTTGGGGAATGGCGCGCTGCTTACAGTATGGTTTTCCCGTATCGCTGATTGGCTATCGTTTCCCATTACTGATGAGCACGGTAGCTGCATGGGGATATGTCTGGTTGGCAGGAGGAAATCCACCGGCGGTGCGATCGGCACTAGCGCTTAGCGTATGGGCCTGCCTAAAAATGCACAACATCACCTGCTCAGCATGGCAGGTCTGGCTATGGTGTGTCGCGTTGATTCTGGTCAGCGATCCGCTGAGTGTACTGTCAGACAGCTTTTGGCTATCTTGCCTGGCGGTAGCATCGCTGATTTTCTGGTTTCAATGGGCACCACTTCCTCATCGGCTACAGATCGAGAAGCGCTGGTTCTGGTTGAGTTGGGTCCATCTGCAAACTGGAATTACGTTGCTATTAATGCCCTTGCAACTGCATATTTTCCACGGTTTTAGCATCACCTCTCTGCCCGCAAACCTCTGGGCAGTGCCGTTGGTGTCCTTCGTTACCACGCCACTCATTTTGCTGGCATTGAGCACTATCGCATTCTCTCCGCTGAGTGAAATTTTGTGGTGGTTAGCGGACATTTCTCTGTGTGTGGTATTCGCACCGCTGACTTATCTACAGACGGGATGGATTTATCTTGATGCGTCGCTGCTGCTAGCGAGCGTCGCGGGGTGGGGAGCTGTTGTGATATGGCGTTTTAGCTGGTGGCGAATTTATCCCGTGAGTGTTGGTGTTTTGATTCTGGTTTTATTGGTTTTTCGCATAAAGAGTGATGAGCCGGATTGGCGTGTGGACATGCTGGATGTCGGCCACGGTCTGGCAATCGTGATCGAACAGCATGGGAAGGCGGTGTTATACGATACGGGAAATCGCTGGGAAGGGGGAGACATGGCGACGCGAGAAATCTTACCTTACCTACGATGGCGAGGTGTGGACGTGGAAAGCATTATCCTGAGCCACAGCCATATGGATCATATCGGGGGGCTAGAGACGCTACAGGCAGCTTACCCTAAAGTAACGATATATAGCGCGATAAAATCGATAAGCCATCGTCCCTGTCTACGCGGAGAGCATTGGCGTTGGCAGGGGTTAAGTTTTACCGTTCTGTGGCCGTTAGCACTCGTCGGACGAGCAGAAAATAATGACTCCTGCGTTATCCGCGTCGATGATGGGAAATACAGCGTCTTGTTGACTGGCGATCTGGAGGCTGATGCAGAAAAAGCGTTGATGAAGTTAGATCGCAGTGTACTGCATGCGAATTTGTTACAAATCCCCCATCATGGCAGTAAGACCTCATCGTCACCTCCCTTTATTCGTGCTGTTAATGCTGAGTTGGCTATGGCCTCGGCAGCACGCTATAACCCTTGGCGGCTGCCTGCAGTAAAGATAGTCGAGAGATATCGGCAACATGGTTACTCATGGCTGGATACTGCATCATTCGGGCAGTTAAGTGCTCGTTTTTTCAGCGATTCATGGCGTGTTCTACGGTTCAGGGATCACATATCGCCGCGTTGGTATCATCAGTGGTTTGGCGTTGAGCGGTATAATGAGTAAAATGGTCGGCTATTTATTCCCGCTTCAGGTTTATTACATGCTGAATGATAAAGATCTCTCCACCTGGCAGACGTTTCGCCGCCTATGGCCGATGATCTCTCCTTTTAAAGCAGGGCTTGCTGTTGCTGCAATCGCACTCATTATTAATGCGGCTGGCGATACACTCATGCTTTCACTGCTAAAACCATTACTGGATGAAGGATTCGGCAAAACCGATCGTTCGGTATTACTCTGGATGCCGCTGGTTGTCATTGGGCTGATGTTAGTGAGGGGGGCGTCGGGTTTTGTCTCCAGCTACTGCGTTTCTTGGGTTTCTGGCAAAGTGGTGATGAATATGCGTCGCCGACTTTTCTCTCATATTATGGGGATGCCGGTCGCGTTCTTTGATCAACAGTCAACAGGAACGCTTTTATCTCGTATCACCTATGATTCTGAGCAGGTTGCGTCTTCGTCATCTGGTGCGTTGATTACCGTTGTCAGAGAAGGGGCATCGATTATTGGCCTGTTCGTTCTGATGTTCTACTACAGTTGGCAGTTGTCCATCATCCTGATTGTTATTGCGCCGATTGTATCGATCGCCATGCGCCTGGTATCCAAACGGTTCCGCAATATCAGTAAAAACATGCAGGATACGATGGGGCACGTCACCACCAGCACGGAGCAAATGCTTAAGGGCCATAAAGAAGTGCTGATGTTTGGTGGGCAAGAAGTGGAAACCAAACGTTTCGATCAGGTCAGTAACCGCATGCGTCAGCAGGGCATGAAAATGGTATCTGCCTCGTCAATTTCTGACCCTATCATTCAGTTGATTGCTTCACTGGCGCTGGCGTTTGTATTGTATGCTGCCAGCTTCCCTAGCGTAATGGAGACGTTAACAGCCGGGACGATCACTGTAGTGTTCTCTTCCATGATCGCGCTGATGCGTCCATTAAAATCACTGACTAACGTGAATGCACAGTTCCAGCGTGGTATGGCCGCGTGCCAAACGCTGTTCGCCATTCTAGACATGGAACAGGAACGTGACACGGGCAAACTAGAAATCAAACGTGCGAAAGGTGAACTCGAATTCCGTCAGGTGAATTTTGCCTATCCGGCAAGAGAAAATCTGACGCTGAAGAATATCAATCTGCATATCCCCGTGGGTAAAACGGTAGCGTTGGTTGGCCGTTCTGGTTCAGGCAAATCGACCATTGCCAGTTTGATCACGCGTTTTTACGATATTCAGTCAGGTGAAATTCTGCTTGATGGCCATGATTTACGCGAGTATCGCTTGTCTTCTTTGCGTAATCAGGTGGCGCTGGTTTCTCAAAACGTCCATCTGTTCAACGATACGATAGCGAACAATATCGCTTATGCTCGCAACGAACACTATAGCCGTGAGGAAATTGAGCGCGCTGCAAAAATGGCGTATGCGATGGACTTCATCAATAAGATGGAGAACGGTCTGGATACGGTCATTGGTGAAAACGGCGTGATGCTTTCTGGCGGACAGCGACAGCGTATTGCGATTGCCCGAGCGTTGCTGCGCGATAGCCCGATCCTGATACTGGATGAGGCCACGTCGGCGCTGGATACTGAATCTGAACGTGCGATTCAGGCTGCGTTAGACGAACTGCAAAAAGATCGTACCGCGCTGGTGATTGCACACCGCCTTTCCACAATAGAAAAAGCGGATGAGATTCTGGTCGTTGAAGATGGCAGAATCATTGAGCGAGGTAACCATACCGCGCTACTGGCAGCTAACGGTGCCTATGCTCAGCTACATAAAATGCAGTTTGGCGAATGATTGAGCGTATCTGGTCCGGGCAATCGCGTCTCTATTGGCTGTTACTGCCGCTTTCGTGGCTGTACGGACTTATCACTTTTCTGATCCGCCAGAGCTATCGGTTCGGGTGGCGGAAAAGCTGGTGCTCTCCCGTACCCATCGTGGTCGTAGGCAACTTGACGGCAGGTGGCAATGGGAAAACCCCTGTAGTCATTTGGCTTGTCGAACAATTGCAGCGTAGGGGCTATCGTGTCGGGGTGGTATCACGTGGTTACGGTGGAAAAGCTGAATGCTATCCACTGCTGCTGGATGAGACGGTGACGACGGCGCAGGCAGGTGATGAGCCGGTGCTCATTTTCCAACGTTCGGGTGCGCCAGTTGCGGTTGCCCCACGTCGTGCGGAGGCTGTGAGCGCGTTATTGGCACGGCATACTCTAGATGTGGTGATCACAGACGATGGATTACAGCATTATGCTTTAGCAAGAGATATCGAACTGGTCGTGATTGACGGAATGCGGCGTTTTGGCAACGGGTGGTGGCTGCCCGCAGGGCCGATGCGGGAAAGAGAAAGTCGCCTGGCATCGGTAGATGCCGTCATTGTTAACGGCGGTATTCCGCGACCAACCGAAATAGGGATGACATTAACGGCAGGTATGGCAGTTAACTTACTGTCAGGTGAATCCCGACCACTTAGCCAGTTGCATGATGTGGTTGCGATGGCGGGTATCGGACATCCTCCTCGTTTTTTTGCTACGCTGCGTGATGCTGGCGTCAGTATTGCACGCGAAGTCGCCTTTGCCGATCATCAATCGTATCAATCAGAACAGCTTGAATCGCTGACACAAGATGCGACGCAGCCGTTGCTGATGACGGAAAAAGATGCCGTAAAATGTAAGGTGTTCGCGCAGAGTAACTGGTGGTATCTGCCCGTAGATGCCGTGCTTGCTGAACCCCAAGGAGCACAGTTGCTCGACAAACTGGAAAATATGCTTAAGCAACATGTTGGTAGCAGAACGTAAGTCGGCCAGTATCACGATTTTAGATATCCACGTGAGAGCATTGCCTTATTAGATCGCTGCCATAGCGAGAAAGAACATGCCGGTCATCGATCGGCCAAAGATGGAGGAAGCATGGATCACCGTTTACTTGAGATTGTTGCCTGTCCTGTTTGTAATGGTCGGCTGTATTTTAATAAAGAGAAACTGGAGTTGATATGTAAGGTCGATGGGTTGGCCTATCCAGTTCGTGATGGTATCCCCGTGCTGCTGGAAAATGAGGCGCGTAAACTCGGAGCTGATGAGATAACACAATGACCTTTACTGTGATCATCCCAGCGCGCTTTGCGTCAAGCCGACTGCCGGGTAAACCGCTGGCAGACATCAACGGTAAACCGATGGTCGTTCATGTGATGGAACGAGCACAGGAATCCGGGGCACAGCGCGTCATTGTTGCCACCGATCATCCTGACGTCGAGGTTGCCGTACGACATGCCGGTGGTGAGGTGTGCCTGACTCGTGCCGATCATAATTCTGGCACCGAACGTCTGGCTGAGGTCATCGAGCGCTACGGCTTTACCGATGATGACATCATTGTTAACGTTCAGGGCGATGAACCACTCATTCCTTCCGTTATCATTCGTCAGGTGGCGGAAAATCTTGCAGCCAGTAAAGCAGGAATGGCGACACTGGCCGTGCCGATTGAAACCAGCGAAGAAGCATTTAATCCGAATGCAGTAAAAGTGGTGACTGATGCTGAGGGATACGCGCTGTATTTTTCTCGAGCGACGATTCCCTGGGACAGAGAGCGTTTTGCTCAGTCGAAGGAAACCATTGGCGATCATTTTCTGCGTCATATCGGTATCTATGCCTACCGTGCAGGTTTTGTTCGTCGTTATGTCACATGGGCCCCGAGCCAACTGGAGAAAATCGAATTACTAGAGCAACTGCGTGTGCTGTGGTACGGCGAGAAAATTCATGTTGCGGTCGCTAAAGCTATTCCTAGCGTCGGTGTTGATACGCCAGAAGATCTGACCCGTGTGCGACAAGTCATGGCCGATCAGTAAAACATATTACACTAATCTGCTATGAGTATTTCATGGGTATCTATTCTTGACGGAATAGAGGCCCATGGAATTCTTCTTAATACCACTACTTTATTTTTAAATTATTTAGCACTTATTTAGATAACTATATCCTAAATAATTCGAGTTTCAGGCAGGCGGCAAGGGAAGGAATCCCGATGAGCTTACTCAGGTAAGTTATTCGGGTGACAAATCTGCCGGGAGCAGATTTGAACGCTGCTTGCAGCGGCTCTTCAGAGCGAGGCCCACGACGGGCCGAGTATTTGAACGCAGCCAACGCACATGCAACTTGAAGTATGACGGATATATTCTTAAATTTTCTCAAACTACGTTGCAACGCTTTATTCATGCAGATCATGCATTCCCGTCCTGAATTAAACCACGCGAGTGGAACTTTTATTTTTAAATTTAAATGCTACTATCAATTCGCCATGTTTTCGCATGGCGTTTTTTTGTTATTTCAACTAAGGATGGTAATGGTATGAATGCTAAACGTTATATGGCAAAAATTTTTCTCGGCGGTATGTTAATGGGCGCTGCTGCAAGCAGTAGTGCGGCAGTTTATTACATGGCCCCTAACGGTGATGACGCGAATAACGGTAGTAAAAACTCCCCCTGGAAAACGATCGATCGCGCACAGAAAACGTTAAATCCTGGCGATCGCCTGTGGATCCGTGGCGGAAAATACGTATTCACTAAAGGGTTGAACGTCTGCGCTACTCGTACCGATGTGGTGAATGCGATTACGCTGAGTAAGAGCGGCACTGAAGGTAAGCGCATTGAGTATTGGGCGTCTAGCGGAGAAGTGCCGATTTTTGATTTCAGCCAGATGCAGGATGATTGCCGTGTCAAAGGGTTTAACGTGGTTGCAGATTGGGTTTCCGTGAAAGGATTGGAAATAACCGGTGTTCCGCAACGTAATAATCTTAACCATGAATCCTGGGGTGTGTGGATTCGGGGAAGTAATAATATATTTGAGCAACTGAATATTCACCATATTATGGGGACGGGGCTATTCATCCAGCGTGGGGGAAATAATCTGGTATTGAATAGCGACTCTCACCATAATTACGATCCACTGACTTCTAATGGTGCCGGTCAAAGCGGAGATGGCTTCGGTGCGCATATCCCAGCTAACCAGCCAGGTAATATTTTCCGTGGTTGCCGTGCGTGGTCAAACTCGGATGATGGCTTTGATTTAATTAATGCCTATTCTCCGGTGTTGATTGAAAACTCCTGGGCCTGGTCACACGGTTATCTACCGGGAACGACACAGTCACTGGCTGCGGGTAACGGTAATGGCTTTAAAATCGGTGGCTACGGTGGCGTTTATGTGGCGAATGCGGTGAAACATACCGTGCGTAACTCGGTTGCGTTTTTAAATAAAGCAGCGGGTTTTTATGCCAATCACCACCCAGTAGCGAACGATTTCTTTAATAACACGGGTTATAAAAATAACCCGAACTTTAATATCCGTGGTATTGATGCAAACGGAAAAGCAATTGGTTTGGGCACGCTGCGCAACAACGTTTCTCACGGTGGTAAAGACTTGTCTTTCTCCGACGGAGCGAATATGCGCTATAACTCATGGGATCTAAAAATTGCAGTATCAGACGCTGACTTCGAGAGCGTCTCCGTGACCGGATGGGATGCTCCACGTCAGGCGGACGGTAGCCTGCCAGTACTGAAGAGCCTGCATCTTGCTTCGGGTAGCGCGTTGATCAACAAGGGTGGAGACGTTAAACTGCCTTACAAAGGCTCGGCTCCAGACCTGGGTGCTTTTGAACGCGAATAACGACAGTGTGTTAATACACTAGTCAGTCACTCACTATATTCCCTGCTGACAGGCTGGGAATATCGCTGCAATAACCTCGGCAGGGCGTGCTCCCTGCCGTCATTGATCCCCGTTTATACTCTAAATAATTCGAGTTTCATGCAGGCGGCAAGAGAAGGAGTCCCGATGAGCTTACATAGGTAAGTGATTCGGGTGACAAATCTGCCGGGAGCAGATTTGAACGCAGCCAACGTACATGTAACTTGAAGTATGACGAGTATATTTGATCTGAGTTGAAGAATTTGTCATCAGCTCGCCGCATCATGGTGGGTAGAGCTATTTGGCTCAACTGAGGTATAGCCGTTTATGGAACAGTTGAAATCGGAACTCAGTACGGTTTTGGGGGAAAGCCTCAGCCGACTTGAGCGCATAAGCGAACAGCCCTATGCGGATTTGTATGCCTTGTATGATAAAGAAGGTAATGCGATTCCTTTGTTGGCCAAAAGTTATGTTTGCCAGGGTGTGGCGCAGCAGGAAGCCTACAAACTTTCGATGCTGGCGCGTGAAGGTGATGTCCGTTTGCCAACCGTTTACGGGCTGGTGGTGACACAACAGAAGCCTTACCGGGAGCTGCTGCTGATTGAACGCTTGCGCGGTGTGTCGGTGGAAGCGCCACCAAGAAATGGCCAGCGCTGGATGCTGCTGATGGATCAGATTGTTGAAAACGTATTGGCCTGGCACCGAATTGATAGCCATGGCTGCGTGGGGGCCGTAGACAGCACGCAGGACAACGATTGGTTCAGTTGGTATCAACAGCGTCTGGAAGTCTTGTGGTCTACGTTACTTAATGTCAATGCCCCGCAGCTCACACAGCAGGATCGTACCGTGCTTTATCGCTCGCGCCAGTGTTTAGACATGCTGTTTGATGATTTTGACGATAACTGTGTGCTGGTACACGGCAATCTTTCTCTACGCAGTATGTTGAAGGATGCGCGTAGCGACCAGCTATTAGCGATGATTAATCCAGGGATGATGCTGTGGGCTCCCAGAGAATATGAACTCTTCCGGCTTTGCGAATCCGGCATGCCGGAGCAACTGCTTTATCACTACCTCAAACAAGCGCCGGTATCTGAATCCTTTGTCTACCGGCGCTGGCTCTATGTCATTTGGGAAGCGGTATCCCGTTATATCCATACGGGACAGCTAGACCGTCAGCTATTTGATGTGGCTTCCCGCGAACTGTCTCCCTGGCTGGAATGAATCGGTGGTTGTTCCTCGTTGTGCGGTGCTGCCGTGGTTCCCTTTAGTAACTGCCAGAGACGACCGAGCGTTTCGTACCAGGCTCGCTCGCTGTGTGATAAATAGTAAGCGGAAGGGAATACCTTCTCCCACGGATTGAGCGCAGAGGTGATCGCCATCTGATTCGCCGGAGCAGGAATCGGCGCTAGTCCCTGAGCCTGGAAAAAGCGAATGGCGCGAGGCAGGTGGTTAGCCGAGGTCACCAGCAGGAAAGGGCGATCGCCAACAATTTTAGCGGTTTCTACTGCTTCTTCTTCCGTATCCCTTGGCGTATCCAGAATGACGATGTCCTGTCGGGGAATACCCAAGCTTTCTGCTACCAGCGCCGCTGTTTTTGCACTGCTAACCGGGTTACCTTGTGCCGCACCGCCGGTAAAAATCAACTTTGCGCCGGGGTTGGCATGATAAAGACGAATACCTTCTGTGACGCGTGGGAGGCTGTTACTAATGAGGTTGGAGCTGGGCGCCCATTCTGCGTTATAGGTATATCCCCCACCTAGCACGACAATATAGCCGGCTTTGCTCGCCTGTGGCGTTTGTTGCCAGGTCGGGTACTGTGACTCCAGTGGTAACAATAGCCGATCGGCAACAGGTTGCAGGCTGAGTAGAATAAGCACCAGCCAACTGGCTAATATGATCGTTTTTCCCGTGCGCTGCCGCTGGGTAAACCAGAGTAATAACAGGCCGACACCCATCAGAAGCAATAGTAATGGCAGTGGTTGCAGAAGGCCACCGACGAACTTTTTGAGTGTGAAAAGCATAAAATTGCATTCCTTTTGAGTGAAAAACCCGCATCCGGGAAGATATCATGCGGTAAGGCCATTTATTCTAAGCCAGCCTGTGCCAAAATGGCAGGCTGGAAAAAATTGCATCGCGCAGACATGAGCTGCACGAGCTTTCCCCGTTTATATGATGCGGAACAATGACTGATGCAGGATCGCAATTTTAACGATATCGCCGAAAAATTTGCTCAGAATATCTATGGCACAACGAAGGGGAGACTTCGGCTGGCGGTATTGTGGCAGGATCTTAGCGATCTTTTGGCTCAGCTTCCGGCACGGCCTTTGCGCATCCTTGATGCGGGAGGTGGTGAAGGGCAGATGGCCTGTCGTCTGGCGGCTTTAGGACATCAGGTATTGTTGTGCGATGTTTCCGATGAGATGATTCAGCGCGCCAAAAACGCGGCAGCGGCACAGGGCGTCGCTCATAATATGCGTTTTGTGCAGTGTGCCGCACAGGATATCGCGCAATATATGGAAAGCCCCGCCGATCTGATATTGTTCCACGCGGTGCTGGAATGGGTCGCGCAACCGCAGCAGGCGCTGAAAATATTGTATGATTGCCTATCGCCGGGTGGGGCGCTGTCTTTGATGTTTTATAACCATCACGGGTTGTTGATGCGGAATATGGTGCTGGGCAACTTTGATTATGTTCAGGCTGGCATGCCGAAGAACAAACGGCGCTCTTTATCGCCAGATCACCCGTTGGATCCGCAAGACGTGTACGGCTGGCTTGATGAGATGGGGCTGACCATTAGCGGAAAAACTGGCGTGCGTGTGTTTCATGACTACTTGCAGAATAAGCAGCAGCAGATTGATAAATTTGCCGACATTCTTGAGCTTGAACAGCGGTACTGTCGGCAAGAGCCTTTTGTGAGTTTGGGCCGTTATATCCATGTCATGGCGCATAAACCCCATTTGAAGGATGCATTATGAGTGATTTTTCCCAGACTGTACCCGAACTGGTCGCCTGGGCACGAAAAAACGATTTCTCTATTTCCCTCCCCACCGAACGCCTGGCGTTTTTGATGGCGATCGCCACGCTTAACGGCGAACGCATGGATGGTGAAATGAGTGAAGGTGAGCTGATTGATGCTTTCCGTCACGTGAGTCAGGGATTTGATCAGACGAACGAAACCATTACCGTCCGCGCCAATAACGCGATTAACGATCTGGTACGTCAGCGGTTACTTAACCGCTTTACCAGCGAACAGGCGGAAGGTAATGCGATTTATCGTCTGACGCCGCTGGGGATCGGCATTACCGATTATTACATTCGGCAGCGTGAGTTCTCGACGCTGCGGCTTTCCATGCAGCTCTCTATCGTGGCGCAAGAGCTCAGCCGTGCTGCCGATGCGGCGGAAGAAGACGGTGATGAGTTCCACTGGCATCGCAACGTATTTGCGCCGCTGAAATATTCCGTTGCCGAGATTTTTGACAGTATTGATTTGTCGCAGCGTGTAATGGATGAACAGCAGCAGGGCGTTAAAGACGATATCGCGGCGCTGTTAAATCAGGACTGGCGAGCGGCGATCAGCAGCTGTGAACAACTACTGACGGAAACCTCGTCTACGCTGCGTGAATTGCAAGATACGCTTGAAGCCGCAGGCGACAAGTTGCAAACGAGCCTGTTGAGTATTCAGGATGCGATTATGAATAATCCGCATAACCTGGAGTTTGTCGATAAGCTGGTCTTTGACCTGCAAAATAAACTCGACCGCATTGTGAGTTGGGGACAGCAGACGATAGATTTGTGGATTGGGTATGACCGCCACGTACATAAGTTTATTCGTACCGCGATCGATATGGATAAAAACCGCGTCTTTGCCCAGCGGTTGCGTCAGTCAGTGCAGAGCTATTTCGACAACCCTTGGGCGCTGACATTCGCTAACGCGGATCGTCTGCTGGATATGCGTGATGAAGAACTGACGTTACGTAGTGAAGAAGTCACTGGTGAACTGCCGCCGGAACTGGAATACGAAGAGTTTAGTGAAATGCGCGAACAGCTAATCGCGCTGGTCGAGCAGGCGCTGCATAAATATAAAGTGCAACAGATCCCGCTTGATTTGAGTGAAGTGATGCGTGAATACCTCGCGCAGCATCCTCGCTCGCGGCATTTTGATGTTGCCCGAATCGTGGTCGACCAGGCAGTACGTCTGGGCGTAGCCGAAACAGATTTCACTGGATTGCCAGCATTGTGGCAGGCAATCAATGATTACGGAGCCAAGGTGCAGGCCCATGTCATCGACAAATATTGAACAATTTATGCCAGTAAAGCTGGCAACCGCGCTGTCGAATAACCTCTTTCCCGCGCTGGACAGCCAATTGCGCGCCGGGCGCCATGTCGGTATTGAAGAACTGGAAAACCACGTCTTTTTGATGGATTTTCAGGAAGTGCTGGAGGAGTTTTACAGCCGCTACAATGTGGAATTGATCCGCGCGCCGGAAGGATTTTTCTATCTGCGCCCGCGTTCCACCACGCTGATCCCTCGCTCTGTGTTGTCTGAGCTGGATATGATGGTAGGAAAAATTCTCTGCTATCTCTATCTGAGTCCTGAGCGTTTGGCGCACGAAGGCATTTTCAGCCAGCAGGAGCTTTATGAAGAGCTGCTCAGTCTGGCGGATGAAAGTAAGCTGCTGAAGCTGGTTAACCAGCGTTCCACCGGTTCCGATCTGGATCGCCAAAAGTTGCAGGAAAAAGTCAGAACATCGCTTAACCGCTTACGTCGGCTAGGCATGATCTACTTTATGGGCAACGACAGCAGCAAATTCAGAATTACCGAGTCGGTGTTCCGCTTCGGAGCCGATGTGCGCAGCGGCGATGATGCTCGCGAAGCACAGCTACGAATGATTCGCGATGGTGAAGCGATGCCTGTTGAAGGTACTTTGTCGCTGAAAGATGACAGCGACGATAACGATCGCACCGATGATACCGCGCCAGAAACGGGCGACGATGAATAAGAGCTTATCCCATTCCTACTGGGGCAGGCTTTAAGTGTTGAGGATGAACAGGAATGATTGAACGCGGTAAATTTCGCTCACTAACGCTGGTCAACTGGAACGGCTTTTTCGCCCGCACCTTCGATTTGGATGAACTGGTTACCACGCTATCCGGTGGTAACGGTGCCGGGAAATCCACCACGATGGCCGCCTTTATTACGGCGCTGATCCCTGACCTGACGTTGCTGCACTTCAGAAACACCACCGAAGCGGGTGCCACCAGCGGTTCACGCGATAAAGGCCTTCACGGTAAATTGCGCGCTGGCGTCTGTTATTCTACGCTGGATGTCGTTAACTCGCGTCATCAGCGCGTGCTAGTCGGCGTTCGTCTCCAGCAGGTTGCGGGGCGCGACCGTAAAGTCGATATCAAGCCTTTCACCATTCAGGGATTGCCGACGGCCATCCAGCCGACACAAATTCTGACGCAGGTGGTTGGCGATCGTCAGGCGCGCGTGCTCTCGTTACAAGAACTGAAAGATCGCGTCGAGGAAATGGAAGGCGTTCAGTTCAAGCAGTTTAACTCCATCACCGATTATCATTCACTGATGTTTGATTTGGGCGTAGTGCCGCGCCGCCTGCGTTCTGCCTCCGACCGTAGCAAGTTTTATCGCCTGATTGAAGCCTCGCTATACGGCGGTATTTCCAGCGCGATTACACGCTCGCTGCGTGATTACCTGCTGCCTGAAAATAGCGGCGTACGTAAAGCGTTTCAGGATATGGAAGCAGCGCTGCGTGAAAACCGTATGACGCTGGAAGCGATTCGTGTTACCCAGTCCGATCGCGATCTGTTTAAGCACCTGATTTCCGAAGCGACGTCCTATGTTGCCGCTGACTATATGCGGCACGCTAATGAGCGACGCATTCATCTGGATGGGGCACTGGAACTGCGTCGTGACCTGTTCTCCAGCCGTAAGCAACTGTCGAGTGAGCAATATCGTCATGTGGAAATGGCGAGAGAGCTGGCGGAGCAGAGCGGTGCTGAAGGCGATTTGGAAACGGATTATCAGGCTGCCAGCGACCACCTGAATCTGGTGCAGACAGCGATGCGCCAGCAGGAAAAAATCGAGCGTTATAACGCCGATCTGGAAGAATTGAGCTATCGCCTCGAAGAACAGAATGAGGTGGTAGAAGAAGCGCGTGAGCAGCAGGCGGAAAACGAAGAACGTGCTGACGCCGCTGAACTGGAAGTGGATGAGCTGAAAAGTCAGCTTGCCGATTATCAGCAGGCGTTGGACGTCCAACAAACGCGTGCTATCCAGTACCAACAGGCGCAACAGGCATTGGAGCGCGCCCGCACGCTGTGCCAGTTACCGGATTTAACCGCAGACAATGCAGATGAATGGCTGGACAGCTATCAGGCGAAAGAGCAGGAAGCGACAGAAATTCTGCTGATGCTGGAACAAAAACTGAGCGTGGCAGATGCGGCGCACGGCCAGTTTGAGCAAGCCTATCAGTTAGTGAGCAAAATTGCTGGCGCAGTTAATCGTAACGAAGCCTGGCAGGTTGCACGTGACTTGCTGCGCGACAGTTCGTCACAACGCTATCAGGCGGAGCGAGTACAGCCGCTGCGGATGCGGTTGTCTGAGCTGGAACAGCGCCTGCGTGAACAGCAGGACGCTGAACGGCTATTGCAGGATTTCAGCAAACGCAACGGCCAGGACTATCAGCCAGAAGAGTTGGAGTCGCTCCAGCAAGAGCTTGATGCCCGTATCGAAACGCTATCATCTTTGGTGGCGGAGGCGGGTGAGCGCCGTATGGCGCTGCGTCAGGAACTGGAGCAAACCCAGCAGCGAATTCAGAAGTTGACGGTGCGTGCGCCAGTCTGGCTGGCTGCACAGGAAATGCTGACGCAACTGAGCGAACAGAGCGGCGAAACGTTTGAAGATAGCCGTCAGGTGACGGAGTTCATGCAGCAACTGCTGGAGCGTGAACGTGAAACCACCGTTGAACGTGATGATATCGCCGCCCGCAAACGCCAAATCGAAGCACAGGTTGAACGATTAAGTCAGCCAGGTGGCTCAGAAGATCCGCGCCTGAACGCGCTGGCGGAACGTTTTGGCGGCGTGCTGTTGTCTGAGATTTATGATGATGTGACGCTGGACGATGCCCCGTACTTCTCGGCGCTTTATGGTCCATCCCGTCACGCGATTGTGGTATCCGATCTTTCTCTGGTCCGCGATCAGCTTGCGGGTCTGGAAGACTGCCCGGAAGATTTGTATCTGATCGAAGGCGACCCACAGTCGTTTGATGACAGTGTGTTTGCCGTCGAGGAACTGGAACGCGCGGTGGTGGTGAAAGTCGCGGAGCGCCAGTGGCGTTATTCGCGTTTCCCTGACGTGCCGCTGTTTGGTCGTGCCGCGCGGGAAATGCGTCTGGAAAGCCTGCGTGATGAACGAGAAGCGCTGGCAGAGCAGTACGCGACGCTGTCATTTGATGTGCAGAAAACGCAGCGCTTGCACCAGTCTTTCAGTCGTTTCATTGGTACCCATCTGGCGGTCGTTTTTGATGAAGATCCTGAAGCGGAAATCCGTACGCTCAGTTCTCGTCGCGGCGAGCTGGATCGGGCTATGGCCAGTTTTGATGGCGAAAACCAGCAGCAGCGTCAGCAATATGAGCAGGCGAAAGAAGCCAGCACACAGCTGAATAAATTGATTCCGCGCATTAGTCTACTGTGCGACGAGACGTTGCAGGATCGCGTAGAAGAGATTCGTGCGGAGCTGGATGAAACCGAAGAATCTGCTCGTTTCATTCAACAGCATGGCGCGACGCTGACTAAGCTGGAACCGTTGGTTGCTGTCTTACAAAGCGATCCGCAGCAACATGAGCAGTTGCAGGAAGATTATGCTCAGGCGCAGAACGCACAGCGGCAGGCAAAACAGCAGGCATTTGCACTGACTGAGGTTGTGCAACGTCGCGCGCACTTCAGCTATGCCGACTCTGCCGGGATGCTGGGTGAAAACGCGGGGTTGAATGACAAACTGCGTCACCGTCTGGAACAGGCTGAAGCAGAACGGGCCAAAGCACGCGAACAGCTACGTCAGCATCAGGCACAGTTGACGCAATACAGTCAGGTTCAGGCATCGCTAAAAAGTTCTTACGATGCCAAGCAGGACATGCTGAAGGAGTTAACACAAGAGCTTCAGGATATCGGCGTGCGTGCCGATGCTGATGCGGAAGCGCGTGCCCGGCAGCGTCGTGATGAGCTACATGCCGCATTAAGCACTAACCGTTCGCGGCGCAATCAGTTGGAAAAACAGATTACGTTCTGTGAAGCGGAAATGGACAGTTTGCAGAAGAAATTACGTAAACTGGAGCGCGATTACCACCAGATGCGTGAGCAGGTTGTCACGGCGAAAGCGGGCTGGTGTGCAGTCATGCGTTTGGTGAAAGACAACGGCGTTGAGCGTCGTCTGCATCGCCGTGAACTGGCTTATATGGAAGGCGATGAGCTGCGTTCTATGTCGGATAAGGCGCTGGGTGCGCTGCGTCTGGCCGTGGCGGATAACGAACATCTGCGCGACGTGTTGCGGCTTTCTGAAGATCCGAAGCGACCAGAACGCAAGATCCAGTTCTACATTGCTGTTTACCAGCATCTGCGCGAGCGTATCCGTCAGGATATTATCCGTACCGATGATCCGGTAGAAGCCATTGAGCAGATGGAGATCGAACTTAATCGTCTGACAGAAGAGCTGACGGCACGTGAGCAGATGTTGGCAATCAGTTCACGCAGTGTGGCAAACATCATCCGTAAAACAATCCAGCGTGAGCAGAACCGCATTCGGATGCTAAACCAGGGACTGCAAGCGGTCGCGTTTGGTCAGGTGAAGAGTGTCCGCTTGAACGTCAACGTACGCGAAACGCATACCACGTTGCTCAATGTGTTGTCCGAACAGCAGGAAATGCATCAGGATCTGTTTAACAGCAATCGTCTGACCTTCTCGGAAGCGTTGGCAAAGCTGTATCA
The DNA here is from genome assembly GCF_004137795.1 of Pectobacterium zantedeschiae. Lineage (GTDB taxonomy): Bacteria > Pseudomonadota > Gammaproteobacteria > Enterobacterales > Enterobacteriaceae > Pectobacterium > Pectobacterium zantedeschiae. Next base: position 1,469,920 of record NZ_NWTM01000001.1, on the reverse strand, counting down.
GCGCCTGAATCCAGAAATTGATATGGGGCAGCGCACGCCGCAAACGATCGGCGAAGAGTTGCTGGATTACCGAAACTACCTTGAAATGGAAGTGGAAGTTAACCGTGGCGCGGATGGTTGGTTGCGGGCGGAAAGCGGGGCGCTGTCTACCGGGGAAGCCATCGGTACGGGGATGTCCATTCTGGTCATGGTGGTACAGAGCTGGGAAGAAGAGTCTAAGCGTTTACGCGGCAAAGATATCATTCCGTGTCGCCTGCTTTTCCTCGATGAAGCGGCACGTCTGGATGCCAAATCGATCGCCACGCTATTTGAGCTCTGCGATCGGCTGGAAATGCAGTTGGTTATCGCTGCACCGGAAAATATCAGCCCCGAGAAGGGAACCACCTATAAGCTGGTACGTAAAGTCTACCAGAATAACGAGCACGTCCATGTGGTCGGGCTACGTGGATTCGGAACGGAAGCGCCAGAGACGCAAGAGCAAGCTTCGTAGCGATAAACCTTGCTGTTGTTTTCTTCTATAATGATAAAGCCGCTTTTTTAAGCGGCTTTATTTTTGCTTAGAGGCTATTTTTGCTTAGAGAGTATGTTGGCGATGAATAGGTTCATCAAACGCGTAAGATAATAACCAGAAGAAGAAGCAAAAATATTTTTCTCTTTATATACTGACGATAAAGCGATGGCAGACCGTAGAGGGATTGACGGTTGTATGTTGTAAAGCCACGTGCCGTAATAACGGACGTCATATAAAAAACGATCCTATTTCATTCTTTATCGTTTTCTACGATGAATGGAAAATGAAAAGATGAGCTTATACCAGTGTGAACGTATGCGAGCGAATTCGGTTTGTTATTTCCATATTCAACGTGGATTGTCATAAAAGCATAGTGATTAATGAGTACAGGGGATAAATGGATGTTGTTGTTACATAAACGAAAAATGGTCAGGCTGCTGTTGCGCGTGGGTTGTATTTGGGTCGGAAGCCTGTCTCCTTCGTTTTCGGTGCTGGCAGCATCTCCGACAGTGATATCCGGCCTATCACAACATTCGGGTGTGGTTTCTGTAGAAAATAGCCGTGCAGGGCTTTTGAAAGCACTGCCGCATGGCATAACGGTACATTATCTCTCTGATTTATCATCGCTTTATGCCCAACATCAAATGCAACCTATGTGGGCAGATAATCGCGCGGTTCAACAGTTTCAACAACAACTCGCCGAATTAGCGATCGCAGGTGTGCAGCCGCAGTTCACCACCTGGGTGACTTGGCTGACCGATCCTCAGTTGACCGGGTTTGCACGTGATGTCGTGCTATCGGATGCGATGCTGGGTTATTTGCAGTTCGTCTCTGGGGTAGAACGTAGTGGTAATGACTGGCTCTACAGCAACGTACCTTATCGACTGCAATCACCAGCGCTCAATATTGTTTCGCAATGGCAACAGGCCGTGAAATCTGGCACCAGTGCGGCCTATGTCGTGTCGCTGGCACCGCAGCATTCGCAATACGTCAAAATGCATGAAGCATTGAAGACGATGCTGACGGACAATCGTCCGTGGCCGAGCCTGAATCTGGCAGAGTCTCTGCGACCGGAGCAGCAGAGTCGAGAACTGGCAGTACTACGTGAAATTTTGCAGCGTACTGGCATGCTGTCGTCAACGGAGAACATCACGCTGTTTAACGAAAATACGACAGCGACGACGGTATCGACGGGACAGGCTCTGCTGGTCGACAGCAGTAGCACGATAGACGATCGCTACACGGGAGAACTGGTTGATGCGGTTAAACGTTTCCAGCATTGGCAAGGGCTGGAGGATGACGGTGTTATTGGTAAACGTACCCGTGACTGGCTCAATGTTTCTCCGCAAATGCGTGCTACGCTTCTGGCTCTGAATATCCAGCGTCTGCGCTTGCTACCGGATAATGTTCATACTGGCATTATGGTGAATATCCCCAATTATTCGCTGATCTATTATCAGGATGGTGCTGAGCGTTTATCATCGCGCGTCATTGTTGGACAGCCCAAACGTAAGACACCGTTGATGAGTAGCTCGTTGTATAACGTGGTGGTCAACCCACCATGGAATGTCCCCACGACGCTGATTCGGCAGGATATTATTCCTAAAGTAGTGCGCGATCCTGGCTATTTAGAGCGCCATGGCTATACGGTATTGTCCGGCTGGAGTCAGGATGCTGAAGTGATTGATCCCTCGATGATCGATTGGCAGGTAGTATCCCCAGAACGCTTCCCATATCGTCTGCGTCAGGCACCGGGTGCAAACAACTCGCTGGGGCGCTATAAATTCAATATGCCAAACTCGGAAGCGATTTATCTGCATGACACGCCTAATCACAATCTGTTCCAGCGCGATATTCGGGCGCTGAGCTCCGGTTGTGTGCGGGTCAATAAAGCATCGGAACTGGCTAGCATGCTATTGCAGGACGCGGGATGGAATAATAATCGTATTTCTTCTACGCTGGATCAGGGAAACACCACCTTTGTTTCAATGAAACATCGGATTCCGGTCAATCTCTATTATCTGACCGCATGGGTGGCTGAAGATGGTAAGCCGCAGTTCCGAACAGATATTTACAATTATGATGATACTGCCCGCGCTGGGACGAAAGTCCTCTCCAGAGCAGGGCTGTTGCTTCAGTAAGTATTGAAAACACGGGCATTAGCAGTATTAGGTTTTTATTATTTTGCGGGAGAAGGATGCGATCTCCCGCAAACCCGTGAGCAAAGCGGGTTGACTCACTTTTCTCTGGCAGTTAAGGTTCAAGGCGGTGCGTTTTGTACCTCCTTTATACCGTTCTTTTAGCCAGGGTACTTGTTCTATGGATCACATTGACAACCATCGCCGTAAGTGGCTTGCACTGGGTGGTGCCGCATTGGGTATCGCACTGCTTCCTGGTCAGGCATTTGCAACGTTATCTACACCCCGACCACGAATTTTGACACTGGACAACCTGAATACCGGAGAGCGGCTAAAAACGGAATTCTTTGATGGTAAACGGTATAACAAATCAGAACTTTCCCGCCTGAATCACTTTTTCCGCGATTATCGTGCTAATAAAGTCAAAATGATCGACCCGCAACTTTTCGATCAGCTCTATCGTTTACAGGTTATGTTAGGTACCAACAAGCCCGTACAGCTTATTTCTGGTTATCGCGCGATCGACACTAATAATGAATTACGTGCGCATAGTCGAGGCGTGGCAAAGCAGAGCTATCACACAAAGGGGCAGGCGATGGATTTCCATATTCAAGGCGTCCAACTGGCCAACATTCGTAAAGCTGCCACCAAAATGCGCGCTGGTGGGGTTGGTTATTATCCCCGCAGTGGTTTCGTTCATATCGATACTGGCCCAGTCCGCACCTGGTAGTCTTCTGCCTCAGCGCTACACTTTTTTGATACGGCTCGCTATTACATCGCGAGCCGTTCAGTTTGTTCAACATGGAGTGATATGAAATATCAAATTGTTTCAGTGACGGCATTTAGCCAGAACTGCACGTTGCTATGGTGTGAAAAAACCAATGAGGCTGCCATTGTCGATCCCGGCGGTGATGCAGAAAAGATCAAGCGTGCTGTCGCAGATGCAGGGATTGTTGTTAAGCAGATTCTGTTGACGCACGGTCATTTGGACCATGTCGGCGCAGCTGCGGAACTGGCTGAGCACTATCAGGTAGCGATTATTGGCCCGCAGATTGAAGACGCTTTCTGGTTGGAAGGGTTGCCAGCACAGAGCCGCATGTTTGGTCTGGAAGAGTGCGCACCACTGACGCCATCACGCTGGTTACAGGAAGGTGATGAGGTGAGCGTGGGGGAGACAACACTAGAGGTTTTCCACTGCCCGGGTCATACGCCAGGACACATTGTTTTCTTTGATACCGAATCACGATTGGCACAAGTAGGTGATGTTATTTTCAACGGTGGCGTGGGGCGTACTGATTTCCCGCAGGGAGATCATCAGGCGTTGATCGCGTCCATTAAAAACAAACTGCTGCCGCTGGGTGACGACGTGACGTTTATTCCGGGACACGGCCCTATGTCAACCTTAGGGCATGAGCGCAAAACTAATCCTTTCCTGCGTGAAGATGCTGCGATTTGGTAGTGTTTTATTGCGTTGAAAAGTAGAAGTAAAAAAACCGACACAGTGTGTCGGCTTTTTTGATCGTTGGACGACTCAGAGTACGGCGACAATCGCTTCGCAGAGCGGTGCCATGTTTTCTGGCGTCATCCCTGCAACGTTGATACGGCCAGAATTCACTGCGTAAACGCCGAATTCATCACGCAGACGCAGAACCTGTTCCTTGGTTAAACCGCTGAATGAGAACATCCCATTCTGGTTGATGATGAAGGAGAAATCCTGCTGCGCACCTTTTTCCTGTAAGGTATTGACGAACAACTGACGCATACGCTGAATACGTTCACGCATTGCCGTCAATTCCTGTTCCCAAATGGCTTTCAGCGCGTCGTTGCCCAGAATGGTAGCGACAATGGTCGCACCGTGTGACGGTGGGTTAGAGTAGTTGGCGCGAATGGCGGCTTTCACCTGACTAAATGCTTTGTCTGCGGTAGCGGCATCTGCGGCAACCAGCGTGCAGGCACCGACGCGCTCATTGTACAAACCGAAGTTTTTAGAATATGAGCTGCATACGATCAGTTCATCGTGCTTCGCAGCGAAAAGTCGCAGGCCTTCTGCGTCTTCTTCGAGCCCACGGGCAAATCCCTGATAGGCGAAGTCAAACAGCGGTAGCCAGCCTTTTGCTACTGACAATTCTGCCAGCTTAGCCCACTGTTCAGCGGTAGGATCAATACCGGTCGGGTTGTGGCAGCAGCCGTGGAACAGTACCACGTCACCTGCTTGTGCGGCGCTCAGGCTACTTAGTAAGCCATCAAAATCCAGCGCGTGGTTCGCGGCATCGTAGTAATCATACTGGCATACTTCCAAACCGACGGCAGAGAAGACGTTGTTGTGATTTGGCCAGGTTGGATTGCTGATCCAGATGCGTTTGGCAGACGTCTGATTAGCGATAAAATCAGCAGCTACGCGCAACGCACCCGTTCCGCCTGGAGTTTGTGCTGTACGAGCACGTTTGTCGGCAATGATGGCATTCTGCTGGCCAAACAGCAGTTCCTGCGTGCACTGACCGAATGCTGGCAGACCGTCAATGCCCAGATAATTTTTGGTGGTTTCATTTTCCAGCAGATAGTGTTCTGCTTTTTTTACGCTGGTCAGAACCGGAGTTTTGCCGGTTTCATCTTTATAGACACCAATACCCAGATTGATTTTATTCGCGCGGTCATCGGCGCGGAAAAGATCGGTCAGCCCGAGAATAGGATCGGCTGGTGCGGCAGAGATATTTTCAAACATTGCCAGAATGTTCCATAACTGAGATGAAATATGAATCCTCAGAGTACCGTCAGTAAAAGGCTTTGCCAACCGTTGATGTCAAAAAGAAAGGGAAATAACAGGGAGAAGGAGAGAGACGAAATAAAAGACTGGTTAGACGAGAATAATTGGCGCAAAGCAGAAAAAGAAAACGTGGCGAGTATTTTCAATGTCGTCTGCAGTGGTTCATCAGTGATGGCTATCCAACACGCAATAAAAAAGACAGAGCCAAAGCCCTGCCTTTTTCTGCAATACGAACGATTAGCTCGTTACGTTATGCTGCGACAACTTAGAACTGGTAGATTACACCGACGTCAACAGTGTCGTTGTTCGGAAGACCATATTGGTTATCTTTCTTAATCAGGCTGATATCGTACTCAACGTAGGTAGAGAAGTTTTTGTTGAATGCGTAAGTTGCGCCAACGCTTGCGTATTTAACGCCGTAGTCATTTAAATTAGCAGCGGTATTGATTTTATCTTTACGAGAAACGTAAGCCAGAGTTGGAGTCAGGCCGAAATCGAAGTTGTACTGTGCAACCACTTCAAAGATTTTGCTTTCATCAGCTAAAGTAGTACCAGTTGTTCTGAAGAAGTTACGACCTTCGCCATAGGTTGCTGCAACGTAGACGTTGTTCGCATCGTATTTCAGACCAGTAGCCCATACGTCTGCGCGTTCACCGCCAGCCGTTGATGCACGCTGATTGGCAGTACGTTCTTGAGAACCGTAAGAAGCAACAACACCTACGCCGAAATCAGTGTCATATGACAGAGACGTTGCCCATGCATCGCCGTGGCTGCGATCGATACGAGTACCGCTTTCATTCTTGGCAACGTATTGCAGACCAAAACCTAAGTTGTCAACCAGACCAAAGAAGTTAGAGGTGTTATAAGTTGCGGCGCTGCTGACACGACCAGTCAGAGTATCAGTGACGCTGCTATCGCCGCCGTTTTCTGGCAGAACGTCGGTGTAAGCCAGACCGTTGTATGCAACACCTGTGTTGCGACCATAGTCTAAAGAACCGAAATCAGAGAATTTCAAACCAGCAAATGCTTTACGAGTTTTACCTTGACCCGCGTTATTTTCTTCAGTGTTATTAGCATCGAATTGGTATTCAAAAGTACCGTAACCAGTCACATCGCTAGTGATCTGAGTCTGGCCTTTAAAGCCTAGACGTGCACTGGTATTGTCTTCGCTATCTGCGTCTTGATTAGCAAATTTATAACCCGCGTGTACACGACCAGTCAGATCCAGCTTGTTCGCATCTTTATTATAGATTTCTGCTGCGTTGGCAGCACCTGCGACTAACAGCGCTGGGATTACTACTGCAAGAATGTTGCGTTTCATCATTATTACCCTCATTGGTGTTATTTAGACACCTGCCACTGCCATAAATAATTCTTTAGGGAACTATTCCTGAAAGTTTGGTGTCTTCCTGTGTCTGAACGCAGTTTTCCATTCGCTCGCTAGTTAATCCACCCTAAAGATGCTACAAACTTCGCAATCGAGTAACAAATGGAAATAATGTGTGTCTAAATGTAAAAATTAGGGAACTTTGTGAGACATAACAAAAATTAAAAAAAAAGAGCCGGGAAACCCGACTCTTCTTTTCTACATATTTGTTTTACTTATATTAAATTTTTATTTAGAAACTGGCGTTCCTTGGTGTGCGTGGGAAAGGAATCACATCGCGCACATTTTGTACTCCGGTAACATAGGCAATTAATCGTTCGAAACCTAAACCGAAACCGGAATGGGGAATGGTGCCGTAACGACGTAAATCACGATACCACCAGTAATCTTCTTTATTCAGCCCCATCTCTTCCAGACGGCTGTCCAGCTGCGTCAGACGCTCCTCACGTTGAGAGCCCCCGATGATTTCACCGATTCCCGGTGCCAGAACATCCATCGCGGCAACGGTTTTGCCGTCGTCGTTCATACGCATATAGAACGCTTTAATATCTTTCGGATAGTTTTTAACGACAACCGGTGCTTTGAAGTGTTGCTCCGCCAGATAGCGCTCATGTTCAGAGGAGAGATCGACGCCCCAGTAAACAGGGTTCTCGAACTGCTGTCCGCAGTTCAGCAGAATGTCGACAGCATCGGTGTAATCTACCTGTGCAAAATCGGAGCTGACAAATTTCTCTAGTCGTGTGATCGCTTCTTTATCAACGCGCTCAGCAAAGAATGCCATATCATCGGCGCGCTCGTTCAGTACGGCTTGGAAAACATATTTCAGCAAATTTTCCGCCAGAGCAGCGACGTCATCCAGAGAAGCGAAAGCAACTTCGGGTTCGATCATCCAAAACTCAGCCAGATGGCGGCTGGTATTGGAGTTTTCGGCGCGGAAAGTTGGGCCAAAGGTATATACGTTGGACAGTGCACAGGCGTAGGTTTCGCCATTCAACTGGCCAGATACGGTCAGGAACGCTTCTTTGCCAAAGAAATCTTGGCTGAAATCCACTTTACCTTGTTCGGTACGTGGCAGGTTTTCCAGATCGAGGGTAGAAACGCGGAACATTTCACCCGCGCCTTCGGTATCAGATGCGGTAATCAGCGGGGTAGACACCCAGAAGTAACCGTTCTCGTGGAAGAAGCGGTGGATCGCCTGCGCCAGCGTATGACGAACACGCGCAACGGCACCGATCAGATTGGTACGCGGGCGCAAATGCGCGACTTCACGCAGGTATTCAATGCTGTGGCGTTTCGCCGCCATGGGATAGGTATCAGGATCGTCAACCCAGCCGACGACGTTGACGTTGGTTGCTTGCAGCTCGAAGCTCTGACCTTCACCCGGAGAGGCGACAACGTTACCGGTGATTTCAACGGAGCAACCCGTAGTCAGACGCAGTACGTCATCCTGGTAATTCGAGAGATTATTATTAACGACAGCCTGTAATGGATTAAAGCAGGAGCCGTCATAAACGGCGATAAAGGAGATACCGGCTTTAGAATCTCTCCGGGTACGTACCCAGCCGCGCACGGTGACTTCGCTGTCAACGGCGACACGGCCTTGCAGTACATCGACTACAGGCACTACGCTCATAAAATTCTCTCTTTAATTAATCGTGTTTAAGAAATATATCGTGTTTAAAACGGTGAGTGGCCCAATCCGAGCCATTCGCTATGTTACTTGCGATGCAACAGGACACAAGCAGAAATCACCGGAATGGCGCGAAGTTTTCGCTCATGTCGGTGAATCTGCTGCAAAGTTGGTCAACCTCTATGGATGAAAGCCTTAGCTGGCCTTTTTCACGCGGGGTAAGTCAAACGCTTTGCGTAACTCACACACGAAGTTCTGATCCTGACAAATGGTTTTACCTGGGCTATCGGAGAGCTTTGCCACCGGCTTGCCATTACATTCCACCAGCTTGATCACGATATTCAGCGGCTTCACGTCGGGAATGTCACACGTCAGACGAGTACCCATGCCAAATACCAGATTCACGCGCTGGTAGAAGTGGCGATACAGCGCCAGCGCTTTATCCAGATTCAGATTGTCGGAGAAGACCAACGTTTTGCTCATCGGATCGATGTTCAAGCGTTGATAATGTGTGATGGCTTTCTCTCCCCAATCGACCGGATCGCCAGAATCGTGACGCAGTCCCTGATAAGCTTCGGCAAACGGTAAATCGAAATCGCGGAGGAAGGCATCCATCGTGATGCAATCAGTCAACGCAATGCCTAAATGTGCGGGATATTCACGTAGCCACATTTGTAGTGCAGCACGCTGGCTGTTTGCTAGCGTCGGACTAATTTGCTGATGTGCCTGAAACCACTCGTGCGCCTGCGTGCCGACAGGCGTGATACCCAAGCGGCGCGCCAGATCGTAATTGCTGGTGCCGATGAGATAAGGGAAATCGGCTTGCAGCGTTGTAACGATGGTTTGCTGGACATCGCGTGAGAAACGACGACGTGTGCCGAAATCCATCAGTTTAAACTGGCTGAGATCTACATCCACGCTACGCTGACGGAAGATTTCCAGTGAGGCTGACAGCTGGGTTAGCGCTTGCTCTGTCGTGACGTTGGGCGAACGATGCCGATGTACGACTTCACTAATTACTGCTAGCAGAGGGACTTCCCACAGAATCACTTCACGCCACGGTCCGGTGATGCGGATATCCAGCTTGCCAGCGTTATTCTTGATTGAAACCTGCTGCGGATTGAAACGAAAGTCCCGCAGCCAGTGGAGATAGTCCTGCTGAAAGAACGGCAAAGAAGAAAGATAGGTGAACTCATCGTCACTCAATGACAAGAAACGCATCAGATCAACCTGATGGGCGATCTCGTCGGCGTAAATGCCTAATAACTCATCACCGCGACAGCGAAACTCAGCCGCAACGTCGACATCATAGTAGTGATGATACACCGCCTGCTGCATGTGCAGCTTGTAGGCATCGGTATCCAGCAATGAGTGCAGAATCGGGGAAGTGTGCAAAGTCATAATGCGTTACAGCATCCTTGTAAGATGCCTATCCACCATCGGGACAATCAGCAATGTCCGGTCAGTATACCTTGATTATCTGTTTATTACATTACGACAACATAGCGAGACGTGCGGGAGTAAACCACGGTACGATGATTATCCTCATTATTTTGTCGTGGTAACATTAAGATAACAGGCTTAGACTTGATCTTTGATGCTTATGACGAGGTGGAAACTTTATATGAATCAACAGCCGCAAATAAAATATCGCCATGACTACCGTGCGCCGGATTACACCATTACCGACATTGCGCTGGATTTCGATCTCCATGCTGAAAAAACTCGCGTAAAAGCCGTTAGTCAGGTGGTGTTACAGGGGGAAACTGGCGCGCCGTTGAAGCTGGATGGTGAAGGACTAACGCTGATTAGCCTGAGCGTTGATGGACAGCCGTGGACACATTACCAGCAGCAGGACGATGGCCTGATTGTGACACAATTGCCCGCGCGTTTTACGCTCAGCATCGAAACGGACATCAATCCTGCCGCCAATAGCGCGCTGGAAGGGCTATACCTCTCTGGAGAAGCACTCTGTACGCAGTGTGAGGCCGAAGGTTTCCGCCACATTACCTATTACCTTGACCGGCCGGATGTGCTGGCAAAATTCACGACGCGTATCACCGCGGATAAAGCTCGCTATCCTTATTTACTCTCTAACGGCAACCGTATTGCACAAGGGGAGCTGGAAGGTGGCCGTCACTGGATTGAATGGCAGGATCCGTTCCCGAAACCTGCTTATCTTTTCGCGCTGGTTGCAGGAGATTTTGATGTCCTTCAAGATCGCTTCACCACACGTTCCGGCCGTGATGTTGCATTAGAGCTGTTTGTTGACCGTGGCAACCTCGATCGCGCTGGCTGGGCGATGACCTCGCTGAAAAACTCGATGAAGTGGGACGAAGAGCGTTTCGGTCTCGAATACGATCTCGACATTTATATGATCGTCGCCGTTGATTTCTTCAACATGGGGGCGATGGAAAACAAAGGGCTGAACGTATTCAACTCTAAATACGTGCTGGCCAAGGCTGAAACTGCGACGGATAAAGACTATCTGAATATTGAAGCGGTGATCGGCCATGAATATTTCCATAACTGGACGGGCAACCGCGTTACTTGCCGCGATTGGTTCCAGCTTAGTCTGAAAGAAGGGCTGACTGTGTTCCGCGATCAGGAGTTCAGCTCCGATCTGGGGTCGCGTCCGGTGAATCGTATTGATAACGTGCGTGTGATGCGCGGTGCGCAGTTTGCTGAAGATGCCAGCCCGATGTCGCATCCGATTCGTCCCGATCAGGTGATTGAGATGAATAACTTCTACACGCTGACGGTCTATGAAAAAGGATCGGAAGTGATCCGCATGATGCACACATTATTAGGCGAAGAAGGCTTCCAGGCTGGTATTCGTCTATATTTTGAGCGTCACGACGGCAGCGCAGCGACTTGTGATGACTTTGTGCTGGCGATGGAAGAGGCTTCCGGTGTTGATCTCACGCAGTTCCGCCGTTGGTACAGTCAGTCGGGCACGCCAGTGCTGACCGTACGTGATGATTACGATCCGCAGACGCAACAGTACCTGCTGAGCGTGAGCCAAATGACGCCAGTTGGTGCCGACAAACAGCAGAAGCTGCCGCTACATATTCCATTAGATATTGAGCTGTACGATCCGCAAGGGCAGGTGATCCCGTTACAAAAAGAGGGGCAACTGCTGGCGTCTATACTCAATGTGACCGAATCCGAACAGACCTTTATTTTCGATCAGGTACCTTGCCGCCCGATTCCTTCTTTATTACGTGAGTTCTCTGCGCCAGTAAAACTTAACTATGCTTGGAGCGATGAACAACTGACGTTCTTGATGCGTCACGCGAGCAATGCGTTCTCACGTTGGGATGCGGCACAGAGTCTGCTGGCCAATTATATTCGCCTGAACGTTTCCCGCTATCAGCAAAAGCAGCCGCTTTCCGTGCCAATGCATGTTATCGATGCCTTCCGTGGCGTGTTGCTGGACGAAAAGCTGGATCCGATGCTGGCTTCTCAGATTTTGACATTGCCTAGCGAAAATGAAATTGCTGAGCTGTTTGATATCATCGATCCTACGGCGATCGCTGCCGTACGTGAAAGTATGACGCACACCATGGCGAAAGAAATGGCCGATGAGTGGCTGGCGGTATATCACGCGAATCACGCGCCACAATATCGTATCGAACATGCGGATATGGGCAAACGCGCGCTGCGTAATATCTGTCTGCATTATCTGGCATTCAGCGATGCGGATCAGGCGAGTAAACTGGTGCGGGAGCAATTCCGTCAGGCGGATAACATGACGGATTCGCTGGCCGCGCTGTCGGCGGCGGTGGATGCTCAACTGCCTGTGCGTGATGAACTACTGGCGCAGTTTGATGACCGCTGGCATCAGGATGGTTTGGTCATGGATAAATGGTTTGTACTGCAAGCCACCAGCCCGGCTGATGATGTGCTGACTCGCGTGCGTGAGCTGCTGCAACACCGTTCATTTAGCTTGAACAATCCTAACCGCCTGCGTTCATTGGTGGGGGCGTTTGCGGCCTCGAACCCGTCGGCTTTCCATGCTGAAGATGGCAGTGGTTATCGCTTCCTGACGGAAATTCTGACCGATCTGAACACCCGGAATCCGCAGGTTGCGGCACGCGTGATCGAACCGCTGATCCGCTTAAAACGTTATGATGCTAAACGTCAGGCGCAAATGCGTCAGGCTCTGGAGCAACTGAAGACGTTGGAAAATCTGTCTGGCGATCTGTTCGAAAAGATCAGCAAGGCACTGCAAGACTAATCCTGCTACACTAATCCATCTGTCACACGCGGTAGCCTGCCGCGTGTGACATTTTCCTTCAGGCCAATTTCTTACTTCCGCAAACGTTTTACTTTCCGCAAAGATGGCACTACCATCACCGACCGTGAGTTAAACCGTAATCCACTATTGCTTACTTCCAGCGTAGGCAAGATACCTTTGCGATAGGGATCTCAGGAGACAATATGTTCTATCCCGTTATCAAAAAAGCCCTGTTTCAGCTCGATCCAGAGCGTGCGCATGAGCTGACCTTCCAACAATTACGCCGTATTACCAACACGCCTTTTGAATTTCTCGTCCGTCAATCTGTTCCGACTAAACCTGTTACCTGCATGGGATTATCTTTTAAAAACCCGCTTGGTCTGGCTGCGGGATTAGATAAAGACGGCGAATGTATCGATGCATTAGGCGCAATGGGGTTTGGTTTTATTGAAGTGGGAACGGTAACGCCGCGTCCACAATCCGGTAATGACAAACCGAGATTATTCCGCGTAGTGGAAGCGGAAGGTCTGATCAATCGGATGGGCTTCAATAATAAAGGTGTGGACTATCTGGTCGAGAATGTAAAGAAAACCCGTTTTGGCGGCGTATTAGGGATCAACATTGGCAAGAATAAAGATACGCCAGTTGAGCAAGGTAAAGACGATTATTTGATCTGTATGGATAAGGTTTATCCTCACGCGGGTTATATCGCTATCAACATTTCGTCACCCAATACGCCGGGATTACGCAGCCTGCAATATGGTGAAGCGCTGGACGATCTTTTGTTAGCGATAAAGAATAAGCAGACAGAATTAAAAGAGAAGCATCAGAAATATGTTCCTGTGGCAGTGAAGATCGCGCCGGATCTTTCTGAAGAGGAATTGATCCAAATTGCCGATAGCCTGGTTCGTCATAACATCGATGGTGTGATTGCCACGAACACAACTCTCGATAGAAAATTGATTCAGGGATTAAATCACTGTGGGCAAACGGGGGGATTAAGTGGGCGTCCTTTGCAGACGCACAGCACGGAAATTATCCGTCGTTTGTCACAGGAATTAGCGGGGCGTTTACCTATTATTGGCGTTGGTGGAATTGATTCTTTGGTTGCCGCGCGTGAAAAAATGGATGCTGGTGCGTCGCTGGTACAGATATATTCAGGCTTTATTTTCCACGGTCCTCGTCTGATTAAAGATATCGTTACACATATTTAATCCGAAATTCCTTTCATTTCTAGCTGGGGGTTTATTTATCCCCCCAGCTAGTCTATATTTTATCCGTTTGCGTTAATAATCTATCAACTGATGTCTGATGTTCTTACCGGATGTTCATTACGATGAATGATTATTGTGATGTAAGAAAACACAATCAGCCATTTCTGATATTTCTACTGTGAAGGCGAAGGGTAAATAATATGAAGTTAAAACCTGACGATAACTGGCGCTGGTATTTTGATACTGAACACGATCGCCTGATGTTGGATTTGGCTAACGGCATGTTATTCCGTTCTCGTTTTCCGTCTAAAATGTTAACGCCGGATGCATTTAATGAATGTGCATTTTGCGTTGACGATGCCGCGTTATTTTTTACTTATAATGACAAATGTCAGAAAGCGGCATTGCATCGTGACCTTCAAGGCGAGCTGGTTTTGAATGCACTCGTAGCAACCCGATTCCTGAAACCGTTAATGCCGAAAAGCTGGCATTTCATCCAACAGCCGGATGCTGTGTCCTATTCACCGCAGGCGGGTGACGTTGTGCAAGTACAGCTCACTGAAACCCATGAAACGGCATGCTTTTTGGTAGCGGAAGCGGGAGATAAAGCCTGCCTCTGTCTGCTGGCGCAAGAGCAGCTGTCATTAAGTGGGAAAACCATGGTGCTGGGTGATGCCATAAAAATCATGCACGACAGATTAATTCTGGCCGTTGTTCAGAATAGGTCGGAGTGGGAAACCACGCTGGGTGAAGGCACGTCAGCATTTGAGTATGCCAAAGTCGTCTAATCCCCGTCATACTTCAAGCTGCATGTGTGTTGGCTGCGTTCAAATACTCGGCCCGTCGTGGGCCTCGCTCTGAAGAGCCGCTGCAGGCAGCGTTCAAATCTGCTCCCGGCAGATTTGTCACCCGAATCACTTACTTGTGTAAGCTCATCGGGACTCCTTCTCTTGCCGCCTTTTTGCAACTCGAATTATTTAGGGTATCGATTCGTCATACTCCAAGCTGCATGTTCGTTGTTGTACTTCATCGAATTATTGCAGATGAATGTCGCTCTGTGGAATACAGCTACAGCTGAGAATCTCGCCGTTTGCTCTGATGGCGCTTTGCTTCAGTGCAGAAACCTCCCCGCTGACTAACGTCAATTTACAGCAACCGCACAGTCCGGCCCGACAAGAGTAGGGGACTCGAATGCCCTGTTGCTCCAACTGCTCCAGTAAAATTTGCTGATTATTCCCTTGTAACGATTTTCCCTGGTAGTGGATGGTGATGGCCTGTTCGCTTTTTTCAGGAACGACAAGACTTTCGACGACCTGACCAGAACCATAAGGACGCGGTGGTTTGGTCGCCAAAACTTCCAGCGTGTCTCCCACGCGAATAATGCCTGTATTTCTGGCGACCAGATTTTGCCCAAAATCAACGTCGCCGTTGTCGGCAGTGCGGAAAGATTGCAGCGTTGCCAGCGGTTCTGCTGATGGGTGCTTACGGCCACGCTCGATGCTGACGGTGGTGAAAATACAGCGACTACAGGGTTTGACGACGTCAAAAATAATTTCGCCAATCCGAATGGTTTTCCAGCTATCTTCGGCAAAGGCTTCCGCGCCTGTCACCACCAGATTGGGGCGAAATTGTTCAATTTTAATTCCAGCGGAGCAGCGCTGGCGCAGCGCCTGAAATGAGGCGTCATTAATTAACAGAAACGGATAGCCGTCGGCAAACGCCAGAGGAACGTCTGGATAATGCTTAACCCGCCGCGACGGTTCATTACCGACCCAACGGAGCTGCACCGCGCGCTGAAAATAATGGCTTAGCCACGTGTTGATGGTATCGGGTGCGACGAGTGCGGTGAAATGCGTACCCCAGACTTCTGTCGGCTGAGGAGCTTCGATGAAGTCGGCAAAACGAATGGTGGCAGTTTGACCATCTGGTGCGGCAACAAATAGCCCATCCGGGAGTAATGCGGGAGTAAATAACACCATTTGTGGATATTGGCGGGCAGTAATAAATGTGCCATCAGGTTCGGTGATCATGAAAGCACGATCGTTCGCCAAACCGCTGACAGACGCCATCGCGTGGGACAGCTGTAGCCCCCGCATCGATTTTACTGGGTGTATATAAAGCCGCGTTACGCCGATCACTGACTTGTTCCTTGCCGAAGTAAAGCGGCAACTTTATGACAAGCGTCTCGGATTAGCTATAATGCGCCCCAATTTCTTTTTTTTTACATATTTTGGTGATAGTGACGACATGAATGCTTTGTTTGCCAGCACGGCGCGGGGACTGGAAGAGTTATTAAAAAGCGAACTCGAATCATTGGGTGCGCAGTCCTGTGCGGTTGTGCAGGGCGGTGTCCATTTTGAGGGTGACAACCGCCTGCTGTACCAGAGCCTGCTGTGGAGCCGTCTGGCGTCGCGCATCCTGCTGCCGCTGAATGAATTCAAGGTACACAGCGATCTGGATCTGTACCTGGGCGTGCAGGCGATTGACTGGTCAACGATCTTTAGCATCGATAAAACCTTTGCTGTGCATTTTACCGGTACCAATGAAGATATCCGCAACAGCCAGTATGGTGCGTTAAAAGTAAAAGATGCGATTGTGGATAGTTTCACGCGCAAAACGGGACAGCGACCGGACGTGGCAAAACAACAGCCGGATATTCGCGTTAACGTCTTTTTACAGCGTGATACAGCCAGCGTTTCGCTGGATTTAAGCGGCGAAGGCTTACATCAGCGTGGTTATCGTGATTTGGCGGGGTTGGCACCGTTAAAAGAGAATCTGGCGGCGGCGATTGTTTTACGCTCTGGCTGGCAAAACGGTACGCCGATGATCGATCCGATGTGCGGTTCCGGTACGTTACTGATCGAAGCGGCAATGATCGCATCCGACCGCGCGCCTGGTTTGCATCGTACGCACTGGGGATTTAACGCCTGGTTAAAACATGATGCTGAACTGTGGCATGAACTGACCAGCGAAGCACAACAGCGTGCTCGCCAAGGTCTACAGGCGACTACGTCACGCTTCTTCGGGTCGGATAATGACCGTCGAGTGATTGAGATCGCTAAAGCCAATGCGCGTCGGGCAGGCGTTGCTGAACTGATTTCTTTCGGCGTAAAAGATGCCGCACAGTTACAGAATCCGTTGCCGGAAGGCCCTAAGGGCACAGTCATTAGCAACCCGCCTTACGGTGAGCGTCTGGAGAGTGAGCCTGCGCTGATTGCCTTGCATAATATGCTGGGTCGTAAAATGAAAAGTGATTTTGGCGGCTGGCAGCTATCGCTTTTCAGTGCGTCGCCAGAGCTGCTGAGCTGCCTGCAACTTCGTGCTGAACGTCAATTCAAGGCGAAAAATGGCCCACTGGACTGCGTGCAGAAGAATTATCAACTAGCAGACACACAGAGTGAATCTGCGGGGCAAATCGCGGAAGATTTTGCTAACCGCCTGCGTAAGAACCTACGCAAGTTGGAGAAATGGGCGAAGCAGCAGGGGATTGAGTGCTATCGTATCTACGATGCCGATCTGCCGGAATATAATGTCGCTGTTGATCGCTATGGCAGTTGGGTCGTTGTTCAAGAGTATGCACCGCCGAAAACCATCGATGCTCAAAAAGCCCGTCAGCGACTGTTTGATGTGATTAACGCCACGCTGAGCGTGCTGGAGTTACCGTCAAACCGCCTGGTACTGAAAACGCGCGAGCGTCAGAAAGGCAAAAACCAGTATGAAAAACTGGCGCAGAAAGGCGACTTCCTTCTGATGGAAGAATTTGGTGCCAAACTGTGGGTTAACCTGACCGACTACCTCGATACTGGATTGTTCCTCGACCACCGTATCGCCCGTAAAATGCTGGGTGAGATGAGCCGTGGTAAAGATTTCCTTAACCTGTTTGCCTACACGGGCACGGCGAGTGTTCACGCTGGACTGGGCGGCGCACGTTCAACGACCACCGTCGACATGTCGCGCACCTATCTGGAGTGGGCGGAGAAGAACCTGCGGGTGAACGGCCTGACTGGGCGTCAGCATCGTCTGATCCAAGCGGATTGTCTCTCGTGGTTACATAACGGTCACGAGCAGTTTGATGTGATCTTCATTGACCCGCCGACCTTCTCTAACTCAAAACGTATGGAAGAGTCGTTTGATGTCCAGCGCGACCATCTTGCGTTGATGAAAGATCTCAAACGCCTGTTGCGCCGTGGTGGCACCATCATGTTTTCGAATAATAAACGCGGCTTCCAGATGGATGTTGCTGGTCTGACCGCGCTGGGGCTGAACGCCAAAGAAATTACTGCGCAGACCCAATCACAAGATTTTGCTCGTAATCGTCAGATTCATAACTGCTGGCTGCTAACGCATGCCGGTGAGGAAAAGTAACCGATGTCTTTAATTAGTGTTTCAGGTGCATGGCTGTCGTTTAGCGATGCACCGCTGTTGGATAACACCGAACTCCATATCGAAGAGAATGAACGCGTTTGTCTGGTTGGGCGCAACGGCGCGGGTAAATCGACCCTGCTGAAAATTCTGGCTAAAGAAATCCCTCTGGATGATGGCCGCATCATCTATGAACAGGATCTGATTGTTGCGCGTCTGCAACAGGATCCCCCGCGTGATGTGGCTGGCAGCGTCTTTGATTTTGTTGCTGAAGGCGTGGCCGCGCAGGCGGGGTACCTGAAGGATTACCATGCCATGCTGCGTCTGGTAGAGAGCGATCCGAGTGAAAAGAACCTGAACCAGTTAGCTAAGCTACAGGATGTTCTGGAGCATCAGGGACTCTGGCAACTGGAGAGCCGCATTCACGAAGTGCTGGAACAGCTTGACCTGTCCGCCGATGCGCCGCTGGCTTCGCTCTCCGGCGGTTGGTTGCGTAAAGCCGCACTTGGCAGAGCGCTGGTGAGTTCACCACGCGTGCTGTTGCTGGATGAGCCAACTAACCATCTGGATATCGAGACGATTGACTGGCTTGAAACCTTCTTGAAAACATTCCAGGGCAGTATTGTCTTTATCTCCCATGACCGTTCATTTATTCGCAATATGGCGACCCGTATTGTCGATCTTGACCGTGGCAAACTGGTTTCCTGGCCGGGTAATTACGAAAAATATCTGGAAGGGAAAGAAGAAGCGCTGCGGGTTGAAGATCTGCAAAATGCAGAGTTTGATCGTAAACTGGCGCAGGAAGAAGTGTGGATCCGTCAGGGCATCAAGGCTCGTCGCACCCGTAATGAAGGGCGCGTGCGGGCATTGAAGGCCATGCGTCAGGATCGTGCGCAGCGTCGTGAAGTGATGGGCTCGGCGAAAATGCAGGTTGAAGAAGCTGCTCGTTCCGGCAAGATTGTTTTTGAGTTGGAAGACGTAAGCTATCAGATTGACAATAAGATACTGACGCGCAATTTCTCCGCTCAGGTACAGCGTGGGGACAAGATTGCGCTGGTGGGGCCGAATGGCTGTGGTAAAACCACGCTGCTAAAATTGATGTTGGGTGGATTGGAACCTGTCAGCGGACGTGTGCACTGTGGCACGAAGCTGGAAGTTGCCTATTTCGATCAGCACCGTGCTGAACTCGATCCAGAACGCACGGTGATGGACAACCTGGCGGAAGGCAAGCAGGAAGTCATGGTCAACGGTCGCTCACGTCATGTGTTGGGCTACTTACAGGACTTCCTATTCCATCCGAAACGTGCGATGACGCCAGTAAAAGCGCTATCAGGCGGGGAACGTAACCGTCTGCTGTTGGCACGCCTGTTCCTTAAGCCTAGCAACCTGCTGATTCTTGATGAACCAACCAACGATCTGGACGTGGAAACGCTGGAACTGCTGGAAGAATTAATCGAAAGCTATCAGGGAACGGTTCTGCTGGTCAGCCACGATCGTCAATTCGTCGATAACTCTGTCACCGAATGCTGGATCTTTGAAGGTGATGGCAAGATTTCCCGCTTCGTCGGTGGATATTTCGATGCGCAACAGCAGCGTGCCACGACAACACCACTGCGAACGACGGCTGCTCCTGCGGTAACTGTTCCGGTGACGAGCGCGAACACAGCACCGTCCGCTAAACGGAATGTCGTGAAATTAAGTTATAACCAGCAGCGCGAATTAGAGCAGCTACCGTTGCGTATTGAGCAGTTGGAACAGGAGATTGAGTCGTTGCAAGCGCAGATGAATGACGCCAATTTCTTTAGCCGCCCACATGACGAAACGCAGCAGGTATTGACCGCGTTGGCGGAGGCGGAAAGCGCACTGGAAAGCTGCTTTGCCCGCTGGGAAGAGCTGGAAGCACAGAAAAACGGCTAGCCTGCGTTGTTTGTGCTATGTCATCAATACGGGAGGCGACTCCCGTATTGATAGAAGATATTTTCGGTCAGAAGCTGACGCGTTTTGAAGGAGAGAACCGGGTGTGTTCCCATCACGATCGGCATGACTGTAATCTTCAACGTGAGCATGGCATTCACTATGAACATGGCCTTGAACACAAGCATCATCACCATGATGACTATATGCTTTGCCCGCAGTGTGACCTGCTGGTAGAACTACCCGTCTTGCTACATGGACAGAAGGCGACCTGTCCACGCTGTAAAACGGCGCTAACCAGCCGCCAGACTGAGCCGCGTAAACGGCCGGTTGGCTATGCGGCGAGTGCGTTATTCATGCTATTGCTGGCAAACCTTTTTCCCTTCGTTTCCATGCGAGTGGCGGGAATCACCAGCGAAATTACCCTGATGCAGATTCCTAAAGTGATGGTGGCGGAAAATTACGCCAGCGTCGCGACGCTGTTTATGCTTTTTGTCCAACTGGTTCCGGCTTTCAGTATGGCGACCCTTATTTTGCTTTGTCTGCATGCTTCGCTGCCATTGGCATTGAAAAAAGGCATGGGAAAGATGCTGTTTCATCTTAAAAGCTGGGGAATGGCCGAAATTTTTCTGGCTGGCGTGTTGGTCAGCTTTGTCAAACTCATGGCCTATGGTGACATTGGTATTGGCACCAGCTTTATGCCGTTTGTCCTGTTCTGCCTGTTACAACTGCTCGCTTTTCAAAGCCTCGATCGCCGCTGGCTGTGGAATGACATTGTCGCGCCTCCAGCACTGCCTGCTCCCCCGATTTTGGGGGAAAGTGGGCTATCGCAAGGGCTACGTTCCTGCTCATGTTGCACCGCTATTCTGCCAGCCAACCAGTTAATATGCCCACGCTGCCACTCACGCGGACACGCTCGTAAGAAACACAGCCTGCAATGGACGCTGGCGCTGCTGATCACTTCTGTGATGCTGTATGTCCCCTCGAATCTGATGCCGATTATGGTGACCGAAGCCTTCGGTGATCGTATGGGATCGACGATCATGTCGGGTGTCATCCTGCTGTGGGGAATGGGCTCTTATCCTGTCGCTATGGTAATTTTTGTTGCCAGCGTGATGGTGCCGACGTTAAAAATGCTGGCGCTAGGCTGGCTGTGCTGGCAGGCCAATGGCAAAACCAAAAAAACGAAAGACAGCGAGCGGATGCATGTCATCTATGAGATGGTTGAGTTTGTTGGGCGCTGGTCAATGATTGACGTATTCGTGATTGCCGTATTGTCTGCAATGGTGCGCATTGGTCGTCTGATGAGTATTTATCCCGCTGTTGGAGCGGTACTATTCGCGGCCGTGGTGATTCTGACCATGTTTGCCGCAATGATGTTTGATCCCCGTTTGTTATGGGATCGTCGAGATGATGTTCTTCATAAGGAGTCTTCCGTTGGCGAAAGATAATCATGCCGTTGCGGATGTAGAAACGATTAAACGCTGGTCGCCGATCTGGATTGTGCCGATTGTCACGGTGCTGATCGGGGCCTGGATACTGTTTTATCATTTTAGCCATCAGGGGCCACAAATTACGCTGATTACCAGCAACGCTGAAGGCATTGAAGCGGGTAAAACCGCAATCAAAAGCCGCAGCGTCGATGTTGGGGTGGTCGAAAGCGTTGTGCTGAGTGACGATCTTCATCAGGTGGAAATCAAAGCGCGTCTGCATGATGGTATGGATAAACTGCTAAAACAAGATTCCGCTTTCTGGGTAGTGAAGCCGCAGATTGGGCGAGAAGGCGTTTCCGGTCTGGGGACGCTATTATCCGGTGCCTATATTGAGCTACAACCCGGAGCTCATAAGGATGAGAAGCGCGAGTTTACCTTGCTGGATGCGCCGCCGCTGGCCTCGCCGGATGCGAAAGGCATCAGGGTGATACTCGACAGCGACCAATCCGGGCAGTTGAATGCGGGTGATCCCGTCCTGTTCCGTGGCTATCGCGTGGGGTCGGTGGAAACCAGCGAATTCGATCCGAAAGCGCGCAAGATGCGCTATCAGCTGTTTATCGCGGCGCCGTATGACGGTTTGGTCACCAGCAATGTCCGTTTCTGGAAAGACAGCGGCGTCGCGTTCGATATGTCGGCACAAGGCATGCGTGTCGAAATGGGCTCGCTGACCACGTTGTTTAGCGGTGGTGTCAGTTTTGATGTCCCGGCTGGATGGGAACTAGGGGATGCGGCCAAGGCAATGGCGCAGTATCGGCTCTTTGATAGCCAGCGCAGTATTCAGGATTCGCTGTACACCGAATATAAAGAGTATCTGCTGTTCTTCAGCGAATCGATCCGTGGTTTACAGGCGGGAGCTCCGGTTGAATTCCGCGGTATTCGACTGGGTACGGTTGCTGAAGCGCCATTTTTCCCAAAAAATATGCAGCAGGAACTGGATGATGATTATCGCATTCCGGTGCTGATTCGTATTGAACCCGATCGGTTCGAGAAGAAGATTGGCGGCTCGTTCGACTTTGAACAGCACCTGAAGCAGGCTCAATCGCTGGGGCTACGTGCTTCGATGAAGTCGGCTAACCTCCTAACAGGAGCGCTCTATATCGATTTCGATTTTTATCCAAAAGAGAAAGTAGATAAAAAGCTATTGGTGCTGGATGGCTACCCGATTCTGCCTACCATTGACGGTGGTCTGTCACAGATTCAGCAGAAGCTGATGGCGGTGCTGGATAAAGTGAATAACCTGCCGTTGAACCCGATGGTTAATGAAGCAACGAAGACACTGACGGAAAGTCAGGCAACGCTGCGTGAAATGCAAAAAACGCTGGCGACGTTGAACAAATTGACGTCCAGCAAAGCGATGCAGGATCTGCCGGAAGATATGCAAAAAACGTTGCTTGAGCTGAATCGGAGCATGAAAGGCTTCCAACCCGGCTCACCAGCATATAATAAGATGGTGGCGGACATGCAGCGGTTGGATCAGGTCTTGCGGGAACTACAGCCTGTGCTGCGTACCCTGAACGAGAAAAGCAATGCGTTAGTGTTTGAGGCCTCTGGTAGTCAAGATCCTCAGCCGAAGAGGGCAAAATAATGATGAAAGTATGGACGTTAGCTCTGGTGCTGGTATTGAGCGCCTGTAGCAGTAGCAATACGCAGAAAACGTACTATCAGCTACCGACAATAGCGGATACCAGCACGCCGCAGACCGCTGTAACTCAAGGGCGTCCGCTATGGGTTGAGCATGTCAGCGTAGCGGATTATCTCGTCAACACGGGACTGGTCTATCAGACCAACGATGTGCAGTACGTGATTGCCAGTAATAACCTGTGGGCCAGCCCGTTGGATCAGCAATTGCAGCAAGCGCTGGTGGCTAATCTGGGGCATAAGCTGCCCGGTTGGATTGTGACCACGCAGCCACAGGGAAGCGAACAGGCTGTGCTGAACGTTTCTGTCACTGGTTTTCACGGCCGTTATGATGGCAATGTCGTCGTCCGTGGAGAGTGGATGCTGACCTATCAGGAAAAAGTGCTTAAACGCCCCTTCAGCGTGTTGTTGCCACAAACGGAAGATGGCTATGACGCGTTAGTAAGAACGTTGGCGCAAGGCTGGCAGCAGGTTTCTCAGTCGATTGCTCAGCAGGCTGGTACGCTTAACTAAGTGTTACTGGTGGTTGGCATTATCTGCTCGTTGTTTGAAACAACGAGCACGCTAAAAACCACGTTTCTAAAGATCAGACCTCTAAAGATGTAATGCTGTGATTGCATTGCATTTTTAGGGGTTTTTTATTGTTTTCAGCTGGTTAGCTTTTTCCGTTCTTTAACGGAGAAAATTCCTATTTTGGATCACAAATATGACACTGGCGTGAATTTTGCGCCTTGACCTTTGGCGGCAGAATCGGTATTGATAGTCTGTGGTTGCTTATAAAGTAATCATTGTTTTCTTTCCACCAGATAAATAATGAGGGAAATAAGGCATGAAGAGACAGAAACGCGATCGCCTTGAACGGGCTCATTCACGTGGTTATCAAGCTGGTATTGTCGGTAGACCAAAGGAATTTTGTCCTTATCAATCAATTAATGCCCGGTCTTACTGGTTGGGAGGCTGGCGAAAAGCCATGGAGGACAGGGCTGTTACCGCTTAGCGCGCCTTGTCATTAGAGGGAACGCCTCCGCTTTGCGGAGGCTTTTGTTTTTTAAGGGCCAAATGCCTTGATTCTGCTTCTCTCTCTGTTCAATCGACACAGAGCTCAACTGACAGATACGTTCGACCAACACGACTAACAAATGCATGAATTTTGGATGACGATCCAAGGCTTTGTGACTTCTGTAACGTCATTTACGTATTTATTTCGATTTCGATCATTTGTCGCCATTTTATTATTCGTTATTGCGCGATTTAGCTTTTAAATTGAGCGAATAGGGTAATTATTCATTATTTTTTGTTAAAAAATCTATCATTACTACCTGAATGGTATAGCTCAAGCTGGCAATGTAGTGTAATTTTTTATTCGGAATTTTCTGAAAAGCAGTTAGAGATTAGAGAGAAGAATATAGTGAAATTACGAACCAGAATTGCACTGCTATGCGGTACGACCTTGTTAGGGATGCTAATTTTATCTGCGGTGGCGCTGAACACACTCTATAACACGATGATGAGCGAGCGCACTGGCCAGCTTTCTACGTTGGTTGAACTGGCTCATTCGGCGGCACAGAAGGCGTATGAGCTGGAGAAAAGTGGTCAACTGTCGCGCGACGAAGCAGAGAAAGAGGCCAAACGGACGATCGGCAGTTTCCATCAGGGCGATCGCTATTTCTTTGTGCGCGGCTACACGAATGACGTGAACTATGTGCACCCTAATCCTAAGCGTATTGGCATCGTCGATGCGAATGGCGGTAAGGAAGCAGGAGAACGCTACCGTGCTTCGCTTCAAGGCAATACGATTGGCACCGTGATCGCGGAAGGGACGCGTCCTGGGCAGCAGAATAAGGTTGAGAAGCTCTATGCCGTCATCAAATTTGAGCCTTGGGACTGGACGATTGGCTATGGTGATTACATTGACGATATTCAGCAGACCTTCTGGCGCAATGCACTGATTTTACTGTCTTTAGGACTGGTTCTGTTGTTAATTATTTCCGCATTTGCATGGAATATGTTGCGCACGTTGATGCGCCAGCTTGGTGGAGAGCCGCAATACGCCGTTGATGTTGTACGTGAAATCGCGGAAGGCAATTTACGCGTTGAGGTTGAAACAAAGCCGGGCGACCAAACCAGTATTCTTTACGCTATCCGTGCGATGCGCGACAACCTGTCGCATTTGGTTAATCAGGTCCGCAGCAGCACAAACTCTATTGCCACGGCTTCGACACAGATCGCATCGGGTAACGGCGATTTGTCTGCCCGAACTGAATCGCAGGCCAGCGCATTAGAGCAGACGGCATCGGCAATGGAACAGTTGACCGCAACGGTGAAACAGAATGCGGATAATGCGCGCTATGCAAATGAACTCGCTGTATCTGCATCGGACGTGGCGGTGCGCGGTGGTAACGTTGTGAGTCGGGTCGTGGTGACGATGGACTCCATTAGTTCATCATCTCGCAAAATTGTAGATATCATCGGCGTTATCGATAGCATTGCCTTCCAGACGAACATCCTGGCCTTGAATGCGGCAGTGGAAGCAGCGCGTGCTGGTGAACAAGGGCGTGGTTTCGCTGTGGTCGCGAGTGAGGTGCGCACGTTGGCACAGCGCTCTGCATCCGCAGCCAGAGAAATCAAAGGACTGATTGATGATTCTGTTGCCAAAGTGGGAGAAGGCACGGATTTCGTGAAGCAGGCTGGCGATACCATGAGTGAAGTGGTTGAAAGCGTGCACCGTGTAACGTCCATGATGGGCGAGATTAGCATCGCGAGTGCGGAACAGCGTTCTGGTATTGAACAGGTTAACCTCGCGATATCGCAGATGGATCAGAGCACCGAACAGAATGCGGCGTTGGTTGAAGAAGCACTGGCTGCGGCACATTCGCTGAACGAGCAGGCACAAGAGCTGTCGCGCACCGTTGAACAGTTCCGTGTGGACGAATCCGCAGGTAGTTATTTAGCGCTAGGTGCAAGATAACCCGCGCAAAAATGGCAGGGTTCAGTTCGTAGACTGAACTCTGTCGACATTCGACTGCCGTTGGCGGTCCAAAACGCCAGCCCTGTCTTTTTGTCGAACTTGGTCAAGGCCCATCCCATCTCCATAAAAGAAAACGCCCCTGACTTGCGTCAAGGGCGTTTTCTTTTATATGGCGGTGAGGAAGGGATTCGAACCCTTGATACGTTTTCACGTATACACACTTTCCAGGCGTGCTCCTTCAGCCTCTCGGACACCTCACCGTGGCCTCGCTATGTGTCTTACCAGCGGACGGCGCTAATGTAGGTAAATTGCTGAACAGCGTCAACAAACTTCTGCATTCCATGCGTGCAATTAGCTAAAGTTAACGCAATTTGTTGCTTTGCTCACCGTTTTTACTCTTGCCTTCGTTCATTCACTCGTCTTAAACCGAAGAATTATGTTTCATTTGTGTTAATCATGCGTTGTAAACTCGCTGACTGGCTGCGGAATACCCCTGAAAATGGTATGCTGACTTGCAAACGTTGACTCAGGAGAACCTATGTATCCCGTCGATTTACATATGCACACCGTTGCCAGTACACATGCTTACAGTACCTTGCATGATTACATCGCCGAAGCACAGCAGAAGAATATCCGCCTGTTTGCCATTACCGATCATGGCCCGGATATGGCGGATGCGCCGCATTACTGGCACTTCATGAATATGCGTGTTTGGCCGCGTCTGGTTGATGGCGTCGGTATCCTGCGCGGTATCGAAGCGAATATTAAAAACATTGAAGGTGATATCGACTGCACCGGACCTATGTTAGATCAGGTCGATGTGATTATTGCGGGTTTTCACGAACCGGTTTTCCCACCGCAGGATAAAGATACGCATACTGCGGCGATGATCGCGACTATGGCGCGTGGTGATGCACATATTATTAGCCACCCAGGCAACCCAAAGTTTCCCGTCGATATCCGCGCGATTGCGGAGGCTGCGGCGAAATATAATGTTGCGCTTGAGCTGAATAACTCCTCTTTCATGCATTCCCGTCAAGGCAGTGGGCCAAACTGTCGGGCGATTGCTGAAGCCGTACGTGACGCGGGTGGGTTACTTTCTTTAGGTTCTGATTCCCATATTGCGTTTTCTCTGGGAGACTTTACTCACTGTGAACGTGTTTTGCAGGAAGTGAACTTCCCACAGGATCGGGTATTAAACGTAAGCCCACGGCGTGTGTTGGATTTCCTCGAGCAACGTGGAATGCCTGCTATCGCTGAACTTGCTGACTTGTGACGGTGTCACTTAAGCGCCGTGACTTAAAAACAGTGCCACTTAAAAATAAATAGGGTTATGAATGAACGAGTTTTCTATTGTGTGCCGCCTATTGGGCACGCTGTTTTATCGCCAGCCGCAGGATCCTTTGCTGACACCGTTATTTACGCTGATTAAAGAAGGGAAACTGGTACAGCATTGGCCGCTGGAGCAAGATGCATTGCTGGCCCGCTTACAGAAAGGGCTGGATTTACCCGCGATGGCGGTGGATTATCAGGCGCTCTTTGATAGTGAAAACGGTTCGGTTTCACCGCTGCGTTCGTCCTATGAAAGCGATGCTGATGATGCAGATATTCGTACTTTTCTGCAACAGCGCGGCATGCCGTTGAATGAGGGGGCGATCGGCCATTTTGGTAGTTTGCTGCTTGCGGCGTCATGGCTGGAAGATCAGGCACAAGAAGACGAAACGGCGGCGCAGATTACTCTGTTCGATGAATATCTATTACCGTGGAGCGATCGTTTCCTCGGGAAAGTGGAAAGTCACGCTACCACCGCATTTTATCGCACACTGGCGATAGTGTGCCGCGAAGCGCTGGAAGCCATGCGGGATGAACTGGGCGAGAGCGAAGAAGATGAAGACGACGAGTCTGAAGCAGAAGAGTAATGGGCCAAGTCGGCTATGCCGATAGCAGGCATAGCCGGTACAAACATAGCCGATAGCCAAACATTACGTATGCTATCGGCGAGTAGACGCTAGTCAGTAAACAGGATAACAATCTGGCCGGGTTTGATTTCGATGCCTTTCGCCATTTTCTTCGCTAACGATTCTGTCGTGCTCTTATCGGCATTCAACACATAAGCCGGTTTTTGGTCAAAATAACTTTTTAATGATTGATTGAGGTAAGGGCTCAACGTTTTCATTACGGTCTGCATTTTTTCCGGCTGTACGGTGTAATCAACCAGTTCCATGTCTTTCAGGTAAATGGCCCCCTGAGTTTTATCAAATACCGGCTGTGCTTTCAGAGTAAGTTTCATATCAGCAGTCTGGTTGCCCAGCAGGGACGAGATATCGACCTTAGCATTGCCCGCTAGCGTGACTTTGCCGGGTTCTGCACGGCCAATCTGACTGGATAGTTCGGTCAACACGATATGTGCATCGACTACGCCGGGTACGCCCAACTGCTTCTGATAATCATTGTGCTTTTGTAGGTACTCATTCACTTCCTGTTCACTGAGCGTGTATTGCGTGAGTTTATTACAGCCGCTGAGTGTAAAGGCGAGCAGCACTGTAGCCGCTACCATCCATCCTGATTTTTTCATTATTTTGACCTCTTAATGCTGTTTGTTACGCGCACAATTTATTTATCTGGGCAGTCTATTCATGCGAAAGAAAACCATGATTTCGCTTAGGCAGCGTGCGCCCGATGCACAGGGTAAACAATAGGATAGCACTGAAATGGCCGATAATGCCGCTTCAGGAACGAAGCGGCGGAGTAAAATTGAATGGCTAAATTGCCAGACTGCTGAGTAGCGTTACCTGAGTCTGCTTCGCCATGTTATCTCGATAATCTGCAACGCGAGAAGGAGGCGTCACGCCGGCAACGATAGACAAAGAACGGAGTAGTGGAAAGAGATCGATGTCATCCGTTGATAGCACGCCGTTACAGGCATTCGACTGAACAATCAGCGGATCAAGATCCTGTAAATCATTGTTCAGTTTCTTAATCAGCCCCTGAGAATGACTCAGATGGTCAGCAAAATTGCCTAGTTGGGCTTCCTTCTTATTCACAAAATATTGCCGGGCGGACGCAGAGGCAAACTCTTCAAAGGCTGCTTGAGCAAAGCGGGGGATAATCAGACGTGGCGTATAGTCCGTAACTTTACGCAGCCAGGCAGCGATTGCTGGATTGGTTGAGCCCGTTAGCAGCGGCTTGCGGTCGTAACTATCGATGAAATGAACGATGTCCATACTTTCTGGCATGTAGCTGCCGTCATCTTTTTGCAGAATAGGCACCATCTTTTGGCCAATCAGGCGCTCTGGCGTCGCAGCGTCATCGTTCGCCAATATTTGCAGTTCGACAGGGAGGTTTTTCAGGCCGAAGATCATGCGTGCTTTAACGCAGTAGGGACAGTGATCGTAAATGTAGAGCTTCATACGTCGTCTCCTAAATTACAAGGTGTAGACAAAGGCCATCGTGCGCCACGTGTGTAACCCATCATCAAACAAGGTCAAGCGGGTGTGCGAGAAGGCTCGCAGCGAAACAATTGTTTGAATGTATTAGGAAAGTATAGAAGGGCTTTACCGACGAGATCAAACTCGTCGGTAAAATTCAGACTAATGACCACCCAGCATTGCAGGTTCGATACGGCGTTGATTGAACTGCCAATACAGTGCGGCTAACGTCAGAAACCCGATTGTGCCGAGCATGAACCACGGCAATTCCGGCTGATTCAACGCGTGTCCAGTATCGAATAGCCAGCCACCGCCGCTGTAGCCAATCGCGCCACCGAGCGCGAGTCCGAGCCGACTGAAGCCCATATAGCTGCCTCTGGCTCTGGAATCGGCCAGCGAGGCGCTCAAGGTTTCACGCGCAGGTTCAGCGATAATCGAGCCTATGTAGAACAGACTGATAAGCATCAGCAGCGGCTGAAGTTCTGTCGTCATCCCAATTGGGAACATGCTGACGGACATGATGAAAAGCCCCGCCATCAGGCGCTGTTCCAGCCGGAAATGTTTCTCGCTCCAGCGGGCGATAGGGTAAAGCAGCGTCAGCGACAGCCCGGCTTCAATGGCGTACATCCATTTCACCGCAGAGGGTGTTCCGGCGATTTCGTTGACCATAATGGGTAGCATTAACAGAACCTGAACGGCCAACATGTAGTAGCCCGTTAGCGTTAATACATACATCAGGAAACGGCGGTCGCGAATCACGCGTGTCAGCCCTTCCATTATTGGCGTTCTTACCGTCGAAATCCGGTATGCTGGTAACAGCCAGGCATTAAGCCCCGCCACAAGCACGAAAATGACTGCACCAACCCAGCAGACAATCTCGAAATCGTACTGGAGCAGCCAACTGCCGAGTAGGGCACCAATGACGGCACCGGCGCTGTCTTGCATCATCAGCAGCGAATAGAAGCGGCCACGTTCTTGTGGGCGGATCAGTTTGATCACCAGCGCGGTACGCGGTGGATCGAATAGCGTGCCACCCAAACCGGATAACGCGCAGGACAGCCAGAGCAGCCAAGGTTCGTCGGCAATCGCCATGAAAACAAAACCGGAGGCACGCAGCAGCATCCCGGTGATAATCATCGGTTTGGCACCAAAACGGTCAGCAATAGCCCCGCCAAAAATACCCAGACCTTGCTGAATAAATTGACGCAGTCCTAATGCGATACCGACTAATAATGCGGCCCAGCCGAGCTGATCGACAAAACGAATGGAAATAAGGGGGAAAACAACGAAGAACCCTAAAACCACCAGCATATTATCTAGTAATAAAAAATATTTACCCAAGCTCCGAGCTTGCGACATCAGAGGCATGTTTCACCACAACGAAGGAAGGAGGAAAATAACAGACGTGACTATTTTGTACTCTAATTCGACTTTGGTATAGCCTATTGTTGGATAATATTTTTTTATCGATTTAACGTTATCCGAGTAGCATTTCAGCGAGAAAAAATGGCTTTCCTGATTCAACTGCGCAATAACTCGGCGACGAAGATTTTACGTCTATGAATTTATGTGGTTATAGTAAGGATTATCGGAAATACCGATATTTTCTGCTTATGTGAAATAGTCACTTTTTCAGCGCCGATGAATTTTACTTATCGATAACATGGGGAGTAGGGGAAAATGTTTGGCTATCGTTCAACGCCAGCAAGAGTGCAATTGACAACTGATAGGCTGGTGGTGCGCCTGGCTCACGAACGCGATGCATGGCGTCTGGCTGAATACTATTCTGAAAACCGTGATTTTCTTAAGCCGTGGGAACCGGTTAGAGACGCGAGTCATTGCTATCCATCAGGCTGGCAGGCGCGGCTTAGCGTGATTAACGATATGCATAAGCAGGGCAGTGCTTATTACTTCCTCCTGTTGGATCCGAATGAAAACGAAGTGTGTGGCGTGGCGAATTTCAGCAACGTGCTGCGGGGATCGTTTCATGCCTGCTATCTGGGCTATTCGCTCGGACAAAAATGGCAGGGGCAGGGGTTGATGTATGAAGCGTTGCAACCGGCAATACGTTATATGCAACGTCAGCAGCATATGCACCGCATTATGGCCAACTATATGCCGCATAACCAACGCAGTGGGAGTTTACTGACGCGTTTGGGGTTCGAACGTGAAGGTTATGCGAAGGATTATCTGCTCATTGATGGCAAATGGCAGGATCATGTATTAACCGCGCTGACCAACGCCGAGTGGAAGTCTCCGCGTTAAGGAAAAATGATGAAATACCAATTAGATGCTCGTGAAGCTCGCGTGATCGGCTGCATGCTGGAAAAGCAGATCACTACGCCGGATCAATACCCGATGTCGTTAAACAGTATCACCACGGCCTGCAATCAGAAAACTAATCGCGAGCCAGTGATGGAGCTGAGCGAAAGTGAGGTCCAGCAAACGCTGGATTTGCTGGTGAAAAAGCATTTCCTACGTACACTCAGCGGCTTTGGTAATCGCGTTGTGAAGTACGAACATCGTTTTTGCAATTCTGAATTTGGTGACCTGAAGCTCTCTCCTGCGGAAGTGGCACTGGTAACGACACTTCTGCTGCGTGGTCCACAGACGCCGGGTGAATTGCGTACGCGCGCCGCTCGCTTGTATGAATTTTCAGATGTTGGAGAAGCTGAATCCACCCTTGAACAGTTGCAACAGCGTGATGATGGCCCGTTTGTTGTACGACTTGCGCGAGAGGCGGGTAAACGGGAAAGCCGCTATCGGCACCTTTTCAGCGGTGATGCTAGCGATGCCGTGGCTCCCGAAGAGGAAAATACGATCGACAATTCGCACCCGCTGGTCGAGCGAGTTGACGCGTTAGAAAAAGAGGTCGCAGAACTCAAGCGTCAGCTTGCCGCACTGTTAGCGTAATTGAATCGGTATCAGGGAGAAAACCAGCCATGAAGCCTCAGTTTCCCTCTGCGGAAAACGTTACAGAACCTACCGCATCCATCCCGCGACCTCGTATCGGTGTCGTCGGATTGGGATCCATCGCGCAAAAAGCCTATTTGCCGATTCTGAGTCAGGCTGAACGCTGGGAACTGATCGGTGCATTTTCTCCCGATCGACAAAAGACACAGCGGATTTGCCAGCACTATCGGATGACGGGTTTCTCTGCATTGGAGGAGTTGGCAGCACACTGTGATGCCGTTTTTGTTCATAGCAGTACAGCCAGCCATTTTTCCGTAGTGAGCCAACTGCTTGCAGCGGGTGTCGATGTCTATGTGGATAAACCGCTGGCAGAGACGCTGGAGCAGGCTGAAGCACTGGTCGAATTGGCAGCGCAACAACAAAAAATTCTCATGGTCGGTTTTAATCGCCGTTTCGCCCCGTGTTATCAGCAACTAAAACAGCGGCTGGATCGGCCTGCATCCTTGCGTATGGATAAACATCGTATTAATGGCGTCGGGCCGCACAATGTGCGTTTTACCTTATTGGACGACTACCTACATGTAGTAGATACCGCGCTATGGCTGGCAGGAGGTGATGCTGAATTGATTGATGGCGTCTTACACGCGAATGCGGACGGTCAATTGCTGTATGCCGAGCATCATTTCCAGAGTGGTACCTGTCAGGTGACGACCAGCATGCACCGTCAGGCAGGGAGCCAGCGAGAGTGGGTTCAGGCCGTCACCAACGGTGGGTTATATCAGGTGGATGAGATGCGCGAATGGCGTGAAGATCGTGAGGGGATGACACTCCACCCAGCCGTACCATCCTGGCAAACTACGCTAGAACAACGTGGTTTTGTCGGTGCGGTGCATCATTTCATGGCGGCGATTGAACAACGGAAACCAGCAGAAACATCAGGTAACCAGGCGTTACTGGCCCAGCGTATGATTGAAAAATTGCTGGGAAAAAGCTGAAAAGTTCAGCGGTTATGACAATGTTCGGTAGCTATTACACGCGCAATGCGTAGACTAGTCGCACCTCGCAATCAGGATAACCCCAACGGGTTAATAATCACGCCTGAACCGTTCAGAACATAATCGGATGAATTTACTTAAATCACTGGCTGCTGTCAGTTCCATGACCATGTTATCGCGCATTTTAGGGTTTGTGCGCGATGCAATCGTCGCCCGTATTTTTGGTGCAGGTATGGCGACGGATGCTTTCTTTGTCGCCTTCAAATTGCCCAACCTGCTCCGACGTATTTTCGCGGAAGGCGCATTCTCACAGGCGTTCGTGCCTATTCTGGCCGAATACAAAAGCCAGCAGGGCGAGGAAGCCACGAGAACGTTCCTCGCTTATGTTTCTGGTATGCTGACGCTGATTCTGGCGTTGGTTACCGTCGCGGGTATGGTCGCCGCTCCCTGGGTCATTATGGTCACCGCTCCCGGTTTTGCCGCGACGCCGGAGCGTTTTGAGCTTACCTCGAACCTATTAAGAGTCACGTTTCCCTATATCCTGCTGATCTCACTGACCTCAATGGTAGGGTCGGTGCTAAACACCTGGAACCGTTTCTCGGTACCAGCATTTGCACCGACTCTGCTTAATGTCAGCATGATTGGATTCTCGCTGTTTGCTGCACCGTATTTTAATCCTCCGGTGATGGCGCTGGCCTGGGCAGTCTTGGTTGGCGGTTTACTGCAACTCGGCTATCAGCTACCGCATCTGAAAAAGATTGGCATGTTGGTATTGCCGCGCCTGAAATGGCGTGACCCGAGCGTCTGGCGTGTCATGAAGCTGATGGGGCCTGCGGTTCTGGGTGTGTCGGTGAGCCAGATTTCGTTGATCATCAACACTATCTTCGCCTCATTCCTCAGCGAAGGTGCGGTGTCATGGATGTATTACGCTGACCGTCTGATGGAGTTTCCTTCCGGTGTCCTGGGTGTGGCGTTAGGGACGATCTTACTCCCGTCGCTGGCGAAAAGCTTTGCCAGTGGCAATCATGATGAGTATTCCCGTCTGATGGATTGGGGACTTCGCCTGTGTTTCCTGCTGGCGCTACCGAGCGCGGTAGCATTAGGAATTTTAGCCAAGCCTTTAACGGTGTCGCTGTTCCAATACGGTAAATTTAGCGCCTTTGACGCACTGATGACTCAGCGAGCGCTGGTCGCCTACTCGGTTGGATTGATGGGATTGATTGTCGTCAAAGTGTTAGTACCCGGATTTTATTCCCGGCAAGATATCAAGACGCCGGTAAAAATAGCGATAGTCACGCTGATTCTGACGCAAATCATGAACTTGATCTTTATCGGCCCGTTGCAACATGCGGGGCTGGCGTTGTCCATCGGTCTGGCCTCCTGCCTGAATGCCGCGCTGCTGTACTGGCAACTGCGTAAGCAGAATATTTTCCAGCCGCAGCCGGGCTGGAAGGTTTTTCTGGTTCGCCTGCTGGCAGCGGTCATCGTGATGTCGCTGGTTTTGCTGGGCATGCTATGGTGGATGCCTGCGTGGGATGACGGCAATATGACGATGAGGATCCTACGTTTGTTGCTGGTGGTAGTCGCTGGCGCTGGCTCCTATTTTGCCACGCTGGCGCTGTTGGGGTTCCGTCCCCGAGATTTTGCCCGCCGCAGCGTGTAACAACGTTACGGAATAAAAAAACGCCATTGGTTCTGCGACCAATGGCGTTCCTGTTTTAATTGATATATATGCCTTTAGTCGAGGGAAGAATTACATCTTCTCGACGGTTTCGATACCCAGAGTATCCAGACCCTGCTTCAGCGTTTTTGCAGTCAGCAACGCCAGTCTCAGACGGCTCTGACGTACCTCGTCATTCTCTGCATTCAGAATTGGGCAGTGTTCATAGAAACCAGAAAACAGGCCAGCCAGATCGTACAGGTAGCTACACATCACATGCGGTGTACCTTCACGTGCGACGGAGGTAATGGTTTCTTCAAATTGCAGCAGACGCGTGGCAAGCGTAAATTCGCGCTCATCGCTCAGCGTAATCGGCTGCGTTAAGGCGTCTTCCTGTATGCCCGCCCGCTTGAAAATGGACGCAACACGTGTATAGGCGTATTGCATATAAGGCGCGGTGTTACCTTCAAACGCCAGCATGTTATCCCAATCAAAAACGTAATCCGTGGTGCGGCTCTTCGACAGGTCGGCGTATTTAATCGCGCCGATAGAAACCACTTTCGCCAATGCTGCTAACTCGTCGCTTTCCATCTGTGGATTTTTCTCTGCGATGAGTTTCAGTGCGCGATCGTAGGCTTCATCCAACAGTTCAGACAATTTGATCGTTCCGCCTGCGCGCGTTTTGAATGGTTTACCGTCTTTGCCCAGCATCATGCCGAACATGTGGTGTTCCAGGCTGACAGAATCAGGCACGTAACCTGCTTTACGCACGATGGTCCAGGCCTGCATCAAATGCTGATGCTGACGAGAGTCGATGTAGTAAAGCACTCGGTCGGCGTTTAGGGTTTCATAACGGTATTTGGCGCAAGCGATATCTGTTGTGGTGTAGAGATAGCCGCCATCCTTTTTCTGGATGATAACGCCCATCGGTTCGCCTTCCTTATTTTTGTACTCATCAAGGAAAACGACCGTTGCGCCTTCGCTTTCAACGGCCAGGCCTTTTGCTTTCAGATCGGCAACGATGTCTGGCAGCATGCTGTTATACAGGCTTTCACCCATGACATCCTGTTTGGTCAGCGTGACATTAAGGCGTTCATAGTTGATCTGGTTCTGCGTCATGGTGATATCGACGAGCTTGCGCCACATCTGACGGCAATATTCATCGCCACCCTGCAATTTCACCACGTAACCGCGCGCACGTTCGGCAAAATCGGCATCTTCGTCATAATGTTTCTTTGCTTCACGGTAAAACGCTTCAAGATCGGACAGGTCCATCTCGTTGGCGCTTTCGTTTTGCATTTTCTCAAGGTATGCAATCAGCATACCGAACTGCGTACCCCAATCGCCGACGTGGTTAGCCCGAATGATGTTGTGGCCTAAAAACTCCAGCGTACGGGCCGCGGCATCACCAATAATGGTTGAGCGCAGGTGGCCGACGTGCATTTCCTTCGCGACGTTGGGGGCGGAGTAGTCAATCACGATCGTTTGTGGTTCAACCGGCGTTAAACCCAGTTTTGGTGCATTCAGGGCATTCTCAACCTGGCTCGCAACCCACTGCTTATCGAGAAAAATATTAATAAATCCCGGGCCTGCGATTTCTGTTTTTTCCGCAATGCCTTCCAGAGCCAAAAGCTGGACGACTTTTTCAGCCAATTGTCGCGGCGGCATGCCCAGTTTTTTTGCCACGGCCATGACGCCATTAGCCTGATAATCACCAAACTGTACTTTTGCCGACTGACGAATCTGAGCTTCGCTGTCTGCTGGCGCGCCCGCGGCGGTTAACGCCTGGCTGACTTTTTCGGAGAGAAGAGCCTGAATATTCACCGGTTTACCTTAAATAAAAAATTAAGCCTTGCTTATACCATATTTGCCTTTCCTCGTCAGCAGACGGGGGGAGGCAAAGGGATGTTCAGGCGAAAAAATACCCGCCGGCAAGAGATAAAAAAGGCGCGATGATATGAGAAAAATAGATAAGGAGAGCACGAAAAAAAGAAATGATAGTTTTAGGTATAATAAAAATAAATCAAATCGCGATCTTAACGTTTTCTTGACCGACTATTTACACCAATTTTATGTGAGTCTCTGGTTTTAAAATGACGAAAAATAGCATATGCCGCAATAGCGATAAGCGCGATGGATATAATGAGTAAAACCATGATGATATCTCTGCATTATTATTTATTTTCTTAATTTATACGTTTTCTTTTCTGTGTTCAATGGGGTGAGAGTTATTTAAGATTCCTCCCAGAATAGATTGCGAGAAGTATCTCAGACTAACGCCGAGTAAAAAACGTTTCCGTTTATTAATCAAACTGTATGGTTGCCTTTTCTTTGCATTTAATGCGCTTAACGTAACGAAGGTGTAAATAAATGTGCATCGGGGAAAATAGAATTTAATTAGAATGTGTTATGAGTGTGATATTCTCATCGACAAAATGATTATAGATAATGTGATATGCTGCGAGGAGCTTTACCCGATATGTTACCCAGCGATTTGATAACGGATTTAGTACGTTTTGAGCAAGAGTTACAGGAGTTGGCTGGTGTGCTACAGCTGGATTTGAGCACATTTCATGCTGACCATATCTCGCTGCGTTGCCATCAGAATACGACGGCCGAATCATGGAAAGTGGCGTTACTGAAAGCTGGCAGACTGCTGTCTGAAAACCAAATCAATGGCCGTCCAATCTGTCTGTTTATATTGGATAATGCAATATCCGTCGGTCCCTGGCAGATTGCTTGTATCGAGCTACCATGGCCGGGGAAGAAACATTATCCGCACGAAGGTTGGGAACATGTAGAGCTGGTGCTGCCCGGTGATACGGAAACGCTGCATCAGCGTGCGCTGGCCTGCTTGTCTGATGACGCACTGCGTACGCCAGGCATCAAGCTTAAATTGAGTTCTCCACAGGGAGAAAAAGAACGAATCCCTAATCCGACGCTGGCGATAACCAATGGGAAAGTGACAATAAAATTTCATCCATTTGATATACGAGATGTTGTCGCGAGCGAAATGTTGGCATTATGAAAATAGGGATAATTCACACGTAGAGTAATCAGAAAGAGCACATTGTCTGAAAGGTAAAATGGTGTGTCACGTTATTCATGCCAATTTCTTCTACTGTATACCCTAAATAATTCGAGTTTCAGGACAAAACGAGTTCGTTTTGAATAACGCGAAGCGTTAGCCCTTTAGGGCGATGCTCATTTATGAGCATCGTAACGCGGCAAGCGAGCGACAAGTTCGTCGGGAACGAATTTGACCAGCCAAAGGCTTGGCCTTCGGTGAGAGACAGGATGTCTCTCATTTCATCCCGATGAGCTTACTTAGGTAAGTGATTCGGGTGAGTGAACGTAGCCAACGCATCTGCAATTTGAAGTATGACGGGTATAGAACAGATTAATAAAACTGTGGTTTATGTCATGTTTATTTCGGCAACGTATCACGTTCATTGTGACTCCCGTCTCCTCACGATATGAATGTGAATGCCATAGTTATTACTTTAATCGGCGTAATGATTCGCCGATTTTTCGATAATTAAGAAAAGTAGTTTGGGAGTTTACATGGAGGAGCAGCGATGACGAAACTGGAAGTATGCTGTTATAGCGTCGATTGTGCGATAACAGCAGCGCAGTCTGGGGCTGACAGAATTGAACTCTGTGCAGGGCAGCGAGAGGGCGGGTTAACGCCATCCTACGGTGCGCTGCGCGGTGCGCGAGAAAAGGTCACGATTCCTGTTCACCCGATTGTGCGTCCGCGAGGCGGCGATTTTTGTTACAGCCCGACGGAGTTTGCTGCCATCAAATACGACATTGAGCAGATTCGCGAGATGGGATTCCCCGGTGTCGTTGTAGGCGTACTCAATGAAGAAGGGCACATTGATTTGCCCAAAATGCGCGAAATCATGGCGGTGGCTCAAGGGATGGCGGTGACCTTCCATCGTGCGTTTGATATGTGCCTGAACCCTTATGTTGCGCTGGAACAACTCACCGACCTTGGCGTATCGCGCATATTAAGCTCTGGGCAGCAACAAACGGCAGAAAATGGATTGCGGTTATTACGTGAACTAACACAGGCCAGTCGCGGTCCAATTATTATGGCAGGTTCCGGTGTGCGATTGACTAACGTGCACAAATTTCAGCAAGCGGGTATCCGAGAACTGCACAGTTCCGCAGGCCAGTGGACGCCATCCTCTATGCGTTATCGCAAAATCGGCGTGTCGATGTGTTCTGATGCGGAATTAGATGAATTTAGCCAGTATTGCGTGGATGGCGATGTGGTGGAAGCCATGAAACTGGCGGTCAGCCCGGATCGTGAAATGCAGTATGTATCGTAATCTAAGGTATTTTATGGTGTAGCGGTTGATAGATCGCATTGCTATAGATGCCACATCGTCATTCTTCAGTTTTTGCCGCGCCGCATACCGATAGGTTTGCATGGCAAGTACCAAGCCCCAGTATATTGCTGGGGCTTTTTTTGGTTTGTGGTTACTCCCCATATTAATCTGCTGACAATTAATATTGTACTGTTCGTTCAATTATGATCTATGATGCTGACCTGAATGATAAACAGTCAGACATACAACGAAGGCATGTAATGCGATGAGTGGAAGACCTCGGGAATTCGATGATGATGCGGTCATAGAGGCTGCGATGGATGTGTTCTGGTCGAATGGCTATGAGGCAACATCGGCACAGGAACTGGTCGAACGCACGGGGCTGGGTCGTGGCAGTCTCTATAACGCCTTCGGAAGCAAGCAAAAGCTTTACCATGAAGCGCTGATCCGCTATCAGGAGCTTGGTATCCAGGCTCAGTCGGAGATTCTCAACGGTCCTGGTACTCTCAGAGAGAGGCTGCGAGCGCTGATGGTGTGGGGCATTGAAGGCGACCTCGACCCCATTAAGTGCCGAGGTTGTATGGGCGTATTTTCTGCGCTAGAGCGTTCGGGTAAAGATCCGATCGTCGTGCAGATCAGTAAAGTCTATGTAAACCGACTGGAGCAGGTGTTGTGCCATCTATTTGCAGTAGGGCAGCGCAACGGAGAGGTGTCTTCAGAGCGGCCGGCGCT
This sequence comes from Pectobacterium zantedeschiae, assembly GCF_004137795.1. Taxonomy (GTDB): domain Bacteria; phylum Pseudomonadota; class Gammaproteobacteria; order Enterobacterales; family Enterobacteriaceae; genus Pectobacterium; species Pectobacterium zantedeschiae. The sequence goes on along the minus strand of NZ_NWTM01000001.1, from coordinate 1,429,596 downwards.
ATTGTTAGCGCGAGCTTTCCTGAGCAGCTATTACGGCCTTCGGGTACTGGGTCGGGCGATGCCAGATCGCACATTCCTTGACGATGTGATGGAGGGGATTTTGGCTCAACTCTAAGTTGTGCCGCCATGCTGGTTTATGGCCTTTTTATTTCGTTAATTATGTAACGATCATTAAATAATTAACTGGAAGGTATTTGCTTTTTACTGATATCAGCAACGTTTGACTTGAGTCGCGCATCTCGTTTTCGTCTGCGACAGACTCTCAGTAAGTAGGCGCCTTCTCGGTAGAGCTTGTGTGTAGGCGCGATTTGCGGCGCTACTGTTTTTATATCAAAGGAGCCAACGATGTCAGACAACCATGATTCACGTATTGCAACCATTCGCGATTATTTTCGCAAAGTGGATGCCAACGATCCTTCATTTCTCGACTTGTTCACCGACGATGTTGCATTCTTCTTTCCAAAATTTGGCCAGGTATGTGGTAAGGATGCTGTGGCACAATTCGCTGAACGGATTGCGGTAGACGCGGCTCGGCTTACCCACGACATTGATAATCTGGTTTTTACCGTAGACGGCGAGCGGATCGCAGTCGAAGGCAAAGAATGGGGCGTCACGCGTGATGGACGCACGTGGCCTGATGGCTGTGCGTCGCAAGGCCGTTTTGCAAATGTTTTCGAATTCAACGGCAAACGGATTAGCCGGATGTCTATCTATGTTGATCCCGACTTTACGAGTGAAGACCGCAGGCGTGTTGACCTGTATCGTGGAAAGGTGTTCACGGCAACGCCACGTGAGATCGCCGCGCGTTACTTTGAGAGCGTTGCGGCGTTCTGGGCTAGGTCTGACGATCCACAAACCCTGAAAGCAATTGTCAAGCTGTTTGCGGAGGAAGTGGAGTGGGATATCCCCGGACACGTGCAGATCGTGCCGTGGATCGGCCCGCGTCGGAATCGTGAAGAGGTCGCTTCATTTTTCCGTGAACTGGCTGAGCAAATCATACCGGAGCGATTCGAGGTGCGGCGGATTGTGGCCGACGATGACGTTGCTGTCGCGCTTGGTGAACTGGCGTCGCGAGTCAAACGTACTGGTCGTCTTATCGAGTCACCGTTTGCCTTTGTACTGACGATCCGTGATGGCAGGATCGTTGGTTTTCGCATGCTGGAAGACAGCTACGCTGTCGCCGTCGCTGCTGTGGAAAAGTGATGTAGATAAAGGCCAGTGTATGGTCCAAGGCTTGAACACCAGAAAGGCATCGTGGGCTGGCTTTTCCTGACAACGCCGCAGTATGTTTCTGCGGTGTTGTCATCACCAGTACTTTTATCGAACGCTATAATGGCGGAGAAGGCTATTGCTCAACGCCTGGTTTACGTGCAACCAATACCGCTCGTACCGGTGCGGGGTAACCTTCCACCGTTTTCGTTGGATCCTCAGGATCGAGGAATTCAGCCAGCGACTCAGTGATCATCCAGTCTGTCCGGCGCTGTTCCTGCGTTGTGGTTGTGCAGATATCGACGACGCGGACATCAACAAATCCACATTTCTCAAGCCATGTCGTTAAAGCCGCAGCGGACGGGATGAAGTACACATTACGCATTTGCGCGTAGCGTTCCCCCGGTACCAACACCTGATTTTCATCGCCTTCAATGACCAGCGTTTCCAGCACTAGCTCACCACCCGCCACCAACTGATTTTTCAATTGCCACAGGTGATCGAGCGGGGAACGGCGATGGTATAGAACTCCCATGGAAAACACGGTATCAAACGCAGCCAGTTCGGGGAGTTGCTCAATACCGAGCGGCAGAACGTGTGCACGCTGATCGTCGCCGAGTAGCTTACGCACGGCTTCAAACTGACATAGGAATAGTTGCATGGGGTCGATGCCAACAGCCATCGTGGCCCCTTCACCGACCATCCGCCACAGGTGATAGCCGCTTCCGCAGCCTACATCCAGAATCAGGCGATTCTTCAGCGGGCTGATATGTGGTAGAACGCGCTGCCATTTCCAGTCTGAACGCCACTCCGTGTTGATATCTACACCGTAAAGTGAAAAAGGGCCTTTACGCCAAGGCATCAGGTTACGCAGTAGCTTTTCAATTCCTTCTCGTTGGCCGACGGAAATATCGGGCTCCATGCGCGCCGTGACGCTATCGTTCAAATCCAGCGTGGTTGGTTTCAACGATGGGAGATGTTCTAGCGAGTTAAACCATAGCTTGAACTTACCGTGCAAAGATTCTTGTTGCCAGGAGCTGAGCTGTGAAGGCAGCGTGTTAAGCCAGTGGCTGAGTGGGCCCTTTGCGATTTGCTGATAAAAATTGCCAAAATCGATCACGCCTTTTCCTCTGCTTTCACGGCTAATAACGAACCAAAATTAAAACATTGAAACCAAATCTCGCTGTGCTCAAAACCAGCATCTGCCAGTCGAGCCTTATGGGTTTCTACCGAATCGGTCAGCATGACATTTTCCAGCATGCTGCGCTTCTGACTGATTTCCAGCTCGCTGTAGCCATTTGCCCGTTTGAAATCGAGATGCATATTGAACAGCAATTCGCCGACGTCTTTGTCCGCAAAATTGAATTTCTCAGAGAGCACCAGCACGCCACCGGGATTTAATCCCTGATAAATACGCTCGATGAGCACCCTACGTTGGGAAGGCTCCAGAAACTGAAGGGTAAAATTCAGCACAACCATGGAAGCATTCTTGATATCAATGTTCAGAATATCTGCTTCTATAATCTCGACGGGCGTATCGGAACGGAAAGCGTCAATATGGCTACGGCAGCGTTTCACCATCGCCGGAGAATTGTCTACCGCGATAATTTTGCAGTTCGGCACATGGATATTGCGTCGCATAGACAGCGTGGCCGCGCCTAGCGAACATCCCAGATCGTAGACGAGACTATCCTGGCGGGCGAACCGTTCTGCCAGCATGCCAATCATTGAAATAATGTTGGAATAGCCGGGCACGGAACGTTGGATCATATCGGGGAATACGTCGGCAACGCGTTCGTCGAATGTCCAGTCACCTAAGTTGGCAATTGGCACAGAAAAAAGCATATCGCGGTTTGGCATGGCGGAAAGTGTACTGAGAGTAATAAAGAGGCGCGTATTCTAGCAGAATACGCAGTAGCCTTCACCTTTCACATTGTGTAGACGTATGGTGTGGACTCGGGTTTTGATTCCCGGACGCATCATGACTGTGCGCCCGAGAGAGGCGGGTATCGTTTTGTCTCACGCCATCAATACAGTGTGAAAACCAGATCCCAGGGAAGATAATAGAGGTTTGCTGCAATCATTAGGATGAGTGAGGCATAAGTTGCCGCCATGCCTGAGCGCCGCCAGCGGAATTCACGATGCCGAAGGCCGTAGTAGTGAACTAAACGTCCGGTGATTAGTAGAATGCCGCAAAAATGGATCATGATGATAAGCGCGCCGTTCATCTCCATCAGTACCAGCAGAATCGCCGCAATGGGAATATATTCCACTGCATTACCATGTACCCGGATTGCCGTTTGCAATTCATAAAATCCGCCGTCGCCGTAGGCCACGCGATACTGCATTCTCAGTTTTACAACATCAATAGACAGCTTTATCAACAAGATTGCGCCGAGCACGATATAGAGCGCACTTACCATTTTTTACTCCGTGACCTAACCGAAAACGGCTTGCAGAATGATAGCTTTACCTAACGCAACTGTCGCCTGTAAAGGCTGATTTTTTTAGCGGAAATGGGTTACGTTGTGAAACTGTTTATAACTAAATGAGCTAATACCTCCATATCCTGTGGCTCAAAAGAGCGTCGCCTGCTGCGGCCAATCTGGCTGGGGCGGCAAAGTGGGATCGATCTCGGCGAGTAATGGCCAAAGCTGTTGTGCCAACGGTGGGGCATCACCGATATCCGGTGTGTGAATAAAGAAGAAGGGATTCGCTTCTGGCCATTGTGGCAGTTTGTTACGCCATGATTCAAACCAGCGCAGATTTTCGTCCAGAGTTTCACTGCCGATAAAGCGGATCAATGGCTGTGTGGCGGTCAGCACGGCGTGTACCGGAACGCGAGGTTTTTTCCGTTGGGCTTCACGCATAGCAGGACTGTCTGGCGCGGCGTGATGAACCGGACGGCTATCGAGAATCACACGATTGATGCCGCGCTGCTGTAGCCCTTGATTCAGCGCACGTTCCTCTTCACCTTTGGCAAAAAACAGTGGATGACGTACTTCCACACCGTAGCTAAATTCCCGTGGTAAGGTGTCAAGAAAGCGCCACAGAACGGGCAACTGCGTTGGCCCGAAGGTCGCGGGAAGCTGTAGCCATAGTTGCCCGATACGATGTTCAATCGGTTCAATGCATTGATAAAAAAGGCTGACATCGCTGTCACAGTTCTGTAAGGCGGCTTTATGGCTGATCGTTGAGGGAAACTTGAAGCAAAAACGAAAGTCATCATGCGTCATGTCACGCCAGCGCTCGACCACTTCGCGTGAAGGCAACGCATAAAAAGTTGTGTTACCTTCAACGCAGGTAAAGTAGCGACTGTAGTCGGCAAGGTCGTTTAGCCCCAACCGACTCCATGTGGGGTGCTGCCATTGTGGTAATCCGATGTACATCATCACACGATAACTTCATTGAGCTTCAATAGGATGATGACGATTATCGCGTAATTGTCAGGGCCGCGCGAGTGAGCCGAGAGAAATCGTTTATAAAATCTCATCTGCCCACTGCGTGGCCTCCATTATCATGGTAAAGAAGTTTTTTTCATCAATACCTAACTGGAGCAAGAGGTCTTCAAGCTCTTCCCACTCTTGCTGTTCGTATTTAGCGATTAACGTCAGATAAACGGCAAGTTCGCCAGTATTTTCTAATAAGCTCTGGTTAATTTTTTCTGATAGTGCGATTTGTGAGAGCAGCAGCGGCATTGGCGAGTCCAATACGGCATCAAGCAGCGACAATAATCCGCATAGAAAGGCCTCAGTGGTATCCTCTTTCACATTAAAAGAGGCATACAGTAATTCGAAAAACCTGGCGCGAATTAAGCTGGTGCGATAAAGCTCGCTGGGTTTATTCTCATTACTGTTGGTAATGCTAATTAATGATACAAAACGTTTAAGCTCTCGTTGCCCAAGCAACATCGCCATGGCGCGGAAAGACATTGAGGTTGAGGTGATGCCGAAACGGGTGTTGTATTTGATATTAGTGATGTGGCGCATCAATTTATAATAAAGCGACAGATCGGCACAGACTAATTCTTCGATCGTGGCATAGTTGATCTCAGGTTTATTGACTTCCCTCAGCAGCCTGATGGTATTGCTCGAATTATTGACCAACTTTTTCGATTTAATCATTTCAGGGCGACTGAAAAAATACCCCTGAAAAAGTGAGATACCCAGTTTTTTACTTTGCAGATACTGTTCGTGAGTTTCTACTTTTTCGGCCAGATAAATTAACTTACGCTGTGTGGTTCTTTTGATGAAATTTTCAATGTCGCCAAAGCTCGACAGGGTTAAATCAAATTTGATGATATCAATGAAAGGCAAAAACCGATCCCATTCTGAATCCATCGAAAAGTCATCAAGCGCAATTCTGAAGCCCTTTCTTTTTAGCTTTTTTATGGCAGCAAATAACTCATTGTCGGGGGGCGAATTTTCAAGAATCTCAATAACAACCTTTTCCAGCGGTAATACTTCAGCCTGGCCATTGATCAACATCTGGTGAGGAAAGTTAATATAGTAAGGCTGCTCCGCTACGGATTTTGTCAAGGGATTGGTTAAGAACTGATCTGAGATAAGCTGTGCAGTCGCAAATTCAGGGCTGACGTCAGGGAATTTATTCGTGACGTCCATGCGGAAAAGTAGCTCGTAGGCAACGGTTTGGAGGTGTTGATTTAAAATGGGTTGACGGGCAACAAATGAATACATACTTGTTCTCCATGTAAACCATACGCATTAGCCAATAATGGAAAAGCGTTTTTTATTAAAATTTTTATAAAAATAAATAGTTACTTATTAATTTTAGCAGGTTTTATTAAAAGAGAAGGTCAGTTTCCACAAATCCCATGCCGTGCGCGCTGGCATGATCGTGCTGTTGTGCGGATAGATCTTCAGAAGATTAGCCGACTGCTATGCCGCTTTTCTGACGGTTTTTAGATCATCATATTCAGATGACTCGGTTTGCCTCTGATGTTCAGTTTTGCAACAACTCCGTCGCGATTAGTGAACATTCTGTTAACCGGAAAGGAAATTTCGTAAAAAGAGTAGGCGGTAGCGTCGCAGAGCGTTACCTTCATGCTTATCGTTCGGGCGAATATCCTTTATAATAGCCGCCTTTTTTCATCAGACAGTAACCCAGAAAAACCATGCCGTGCAGCGAAAATGCCACTGTTTTTGCGTTGTGATCTACCGTGAAACGTAATCCGGCGTGAAACGTGTGAGCTGGCGGATGAGTAAAAGGACATCGTGATGCGTACTAATTATTGCGGGCAGTTGAATTCGTCCCATGTGGGCCAGGAAGTGACATTATGCGGTTGGGTTAACCGCCGCCGCGATCTGGGTGGTTTGATTTTTATTGATATGCGCGACCGTGAAGGGCTGGTTCAGGTGTTTTTTGACCCTGACCGTCAGGATGCCTTTAAATTGGCATCCGAGTTGCGTAACGAATTCTGCATCCAACTCACTGGTGTAGTACGCGCCCGTCCAGAAAGCCAAATCAACAAAGACATGGCTACGGGTGAAGTCGAGATTTTTGCTAACGCTCTGACGATCGTTAACCGTTCTGAAGCGCTGCCGTTGGATTCCAACCAAACCAATACTGAAGAAGCACGCCTCAAATACCGCTATCTGGACTTACGTCGTCCTGAAATGGCACAGCGCCTGAAAACGCGCGCACGTATTACCAGTTTTGTGCGCCGTTTTATGGACGACCACGGCTTCCTGGACATCGAAACCCCGATGCTGACGAAAGCGACACCGGAAGGCGCGCGCGACTATCTGGTACCGAGCCGTGTGCACAAAGGCAAGTTTTATGCGCTGCCGCAGTCCCCACAGCTGTTCAAACAGCTGCTGATGATGTCCGGTTTTGACCGCTACTATCAGATCGTCAAGTGCTTCCGTGATGAAGACCTGCGCGCTGACAGACAGCCTGAATTTACCCAGATCGATGTGGAAACGTCTTTCATGACTGCGCCGCAGGTGCGTGAAGTGATGGAAAAGCTGGTACGTGAACTGTGGCTGGATGTGAAAGGCGTCGATCTGGGCGATTTCCCGATCATGACGTTCGCGGAAGCGATGCGTCGTTTCGGTTCCGACAAGCCAGACTTGCGTAACCCGCTGGAACTGGTTGACGTTGCCGATCTGGTTAAAGATATCGAATTCAAAGTGTTCTCTGGTCCAGCAAACGATGCCAAAGGTCGCGTTGCCGCTATCCGCGTTCCGGGCGGTGCACAACTTAGCCGTAAGCAGATTGATGAATACGGCAAGTTTATTGAAATCTATGGCGCTAAAGGTCTGGCTTATATCAAGGTCAACGAGCGTGCCAAGGGTCTGGAAGGCGTTCAAAGCCCGGTAGCAAAATTCCTGAGTGAAGACGTGCTGTCTGCCGTGTTGGATCGCACCGCGGCGCAAGATGGTGACATCCTGTTCTTCGGCGCGGACAGCGCGAAAGTGGTGACGGATGCGCTGGGTGCACTGCGTCTCAAACTGGGCCGTGACCTTAGCCTGACAAAAGATAACAGTTGGGAGCCGCTGTGGGTTGTCGATTTCCCAATGTTTGAAGAAGATGGCGAAGGTGGGTTGGCTGCGATGCACCATCCATTTACCGCACCGCGCGATATGTTGCCTTCTGAACTGGCGACTAACCCGGTTTCGGCGATCGCGAACGCCTATGACATGGTCATTAACGGCTATGAGGTGGGCGGTGGTTCCGTGCGTATTCACAGCGGTGAGATGCAACAAACCGTGTTCAGCATTTTGGGCATTACCGAGCAAGAGCAGCGTGAGAAATTTGGCTTCCTGCTGGATGCGCTAAAATATGGTACGCCGCCGCATGCGGGTCTGGCGTTTGGCCTTGACCGTCTGGTGATGTTGCTGACGGGCACCGATAATATTCGTGACGTCATCGCCTTCCCGAAAACGACGGCAGCAGCGTGTCTGATGACGGAAGCGCCAAGCTTCGCCAATCCAGCTTCGCTGGAAGAGCTCGCCATTGCGGTTGTCGTGAAAGGAAAAGCGGCTCAGGATGGAAAATCCGAGAACGAATAAGATGGTATACAAGCGACCCGTTTCGGTTCTGGTGGTGATCTATGCCCGTGACACCGGGCGGGTGCTGATGTTGCAGCGGCGTGACGATCCTGAATTCTGGCAGTCGGTAACTGGCAGTATAGAGGAAGGGGAAAGCGCGCCGTATGCCGCACAGCGTGAAGTCAAAGAAGAAGTTAACATTGATATATCCGCAGAAGCGTTATCACTCTTTGACTGTCAGCGCTGTATTGAGTTTGAGCTATTTGCTCATTTGAGACGTCGCTATGCGCCGGGGGTCACGCACAATACTGAACATTGGTATTGTCTGGCGTTACCTACTGAGCGCGAGGTGCAATTATCCGAGCATCTTGCCTACCAGTGGCTGGATGTGCCCCATGCGGCACAGCTGACCAAGTCCTGGAGCAACCGGCAGGCGATTGAGGAATTTGTTATTTATCCGGCCTGAACAGGCTTTTTTCGGAGATTTTTATGGCAGGTCATAGTAAGTGGGCGAACACAAAGCATCGTAAAGCAGCACAGGACGCCAAACGCGGTAAAATCTTTACCAAGATTATCCGCGAACTGGTCACCGCAGCCCGTCTGGGCGGTGGCGATCCGGGGTCTAACCCACGTCTGCGCGCAGCGATCGATAAAGCACTGTCCAACAACATGACGCGCGATACTCTGAACCGCGCGATTGCCCGTGGCGTCGGTGGTGACGATGATTCCAACATGGAAACCATCATTTATGAAGGCTACGGCCCAGGCGGCACGGCTGTGATGGTGGAATGCCTGAGTGACAACCGCAACCGTACCGTTTCCGAAGTACGCCACGCGTTTACCAAAACCGGTGGCAATCTGGGTACCGATGGTTCTGTTTCATACCTCTTCACCAAAAAGGGCGTTATTTCTTATGCGCCAGGTCTGGATGAAGATGCCGTGATGGATGCTGCGCTGGAAGCAGGCGCTGATGATGTCGTGACGTATGACGATGGTGCGATTGATGTCTTCACGCCGTGGGAAACGTTCGGTGATGTGAAGGATGCATTAGATGCGGCTGGCCTGAAAGCGGAGTCCGCTGAAGTGTCCATGATTCCGTCCACCAAGGCGGATATGGATGCAGAAACGGCACCGAAGCTGATGCGTCTGATCGACATGCTGGAAGACTGTGACGATGTGCAGGAGGTTTACCATAACGGTGAGATCTCCGACGAGGTGGCTGAACTGCTGTAATGGCAGATGGTGATGCAAAGTAGAAATCTCTACCCAGACGGGCGAATCGGCGGAGCGGCATGATGACAGTCGTAGCACCATGACAATCATAGTAGGCATCGACCCCGGTTCGCGCGTAACGGGCTATGGCATTATCCGTCAGCAGGGGCGTCATTTGACGTATCTCGGCAGCGGTTGTATTCGCACTGTGGTAGATGATATGCCCACGCGACTTAAGCTGATTTATGCTGGCGTCAGTGAAATCATTACGCAATTTCGCCCAGACTGTATGGCAATTGAGCAGGTTTTCATGGCGAAAAACCCGGATTCAGCATTGAAGCTCGGGCAGGCGCGAGGTGTGGCCATCGTCGCCGGTGTGAATCAGGATCTACCGGTGTTTGAATACGCCGCGCGTTTAGTTAAGCAAACGGTGGTTGGAACAGGCGCAGCAGATAAAAAGCAGGTGCAGCATATGGTTCGCTCCCTGTTGAAGCTGTCTGCCAGTCCGCAGGCCGATGCCGCCGATGCATTGGCGATTGCTATTACTCACTGCCACTTTAACCAGAGTCTGCTACGTACGGCGACGGCGAAAGTGAACCCGTTGGCAGGAAGACTGCGCTGAAACAGGAGGCTGGATATTCATCCAGCCTTTTTTATGTTATATACTCGTCATACTTCAAGCCATTCATTCCCTATGTAAAAGGAAGCGCAACGTGATAGGTCGTCTCAGAGGCATTATCCTGGAAAAACAGCCGCCGCAGGTGCTGATAGAAGCTAACGGTGTGGGTTACGAAGTCCATATGCCGATGACGTGCTTTTACGAACTCCCTGAGCTCAATCAGGAAGCGATCATTTTTACCCATTTTGTGGTTCGTGAAGATGCGCAACTGCTGTTCGGTTTTAATGACAAACAGGAGAGGGCGCTGTTCCGTGAGCTGATCAAAGTAAATGGCGTTGGGCCGAAGCTGGCGCTGGCGATTCTTTCTGGGATGTCTGCTACGCAGTTTGTCAGCGCAGTGGAGCGCGAAGAAATTGGTGCGCTGATTAAACTGCCGGGCGTAGGTAAGAAAACGGCAGAAAGGCTGGTCGTTGAAATGAAAGATCGCTTCAAGGGCCTGAGCGGCGATCTGTTCAATCCGGTCAGCGATATTCCGCTGGCATCGCCTGCTACCACAGACAATCGCGTTGGCGAACCTGAAGCGGAAGCCGCAGCGGCACTGGTGGCGCTGGGATACAAACCGCAGGAAGCCAGCCGCATGATTTCCAAGATCGCGCGTCCCGATGCAGACTGTGAAACCCTGATCAGGGATGCACTGCGCGCGGCGCTGTGAGGTATTGATGATAGAAGCCGACCGTTTGATTTCCGCTGACGCCGTTCCTGAAGAAGAATTTCTCGACCGCGCGATGCGACCTAAGCTGCTGACCGAATATGTAGGCCAGCCACAGGTGCGTGAGCAGATGGAAATTTTTATTCAGGCTGCGCGTAAACGTGGGGATGCGCTGGATCATCTGCTGATTTTTGGGCCTCCCGGTTTAGGTAAAACGACGCTGGCGAATATTGTTGCCAATGAGATGGGCGTGAATATGCGCACGACATCCGGCCCAGTGTTGGAAAAAGCAGGCGACCTTGCCGCGTTGCTGACCAATCTCGAGCCGCATGATGTGTTGTTCATTGATGAAATTCATCGCCTGTCGCCCGTGGTGGAAGAGGTGCTGTATCCAGCGATGGAAGATTATCAGTTGGATATCATGATCGGTGAAGGGCCCGCTGCCCGCTCAATTAAGCTCGATCTGCCACCTTTCACACTGATTGGTGCAACGACGCGTGCGGGGTCGTTAACCTCTCCGCTGCGCGATCGCTTTGGTATTGTGCAACGTCTGGAGTTTTATAATGTGGCGGATTTGCAGTATATCGTTGGCCGCAGCGCACAGTGTCTGGGACTGGATCTGACGCCTGAGGGCTCTCTTGAGGTGGCTCGCCGTGCACGTGGTACGCCGCGTATCGCCAACCGGTTATTACGCAGGGTGCGTGATTTTTCTGAGGTTAAATCAGAAGGTGCGATTACCGGAGCCGTGGCGACGCAGGCGCTGGATATGTTGGCGGTAGATACTGAAGGTTTTGACTACATGGACCGTAAGCTGCTGTTGGCGATCATCGATAAGTTTATGGGCGGCCCTGTCGGGTTGGACAATTTAGCCGCCGCGATTGGCGAAGAGCGCGAAACTATCGAAGATGTATTGGAACCGTTTCTAATTCAGCAAGGGTTCATCCAGCGTACGCCGCGTGGTCGAATGGCGACGCAGCATGCCTATCGGCATTTTGGCTTAACACGCGAAGAATAGTATCGTCTGAGTCTGTTTTCCATCTCGTTCACATTTAGGGAGACCACACGGTCTCCCTAAGTTTATGCGATTAGAACCAGGCTTCCCACATTGCCCCAACGTTGAACGAGTCGAGCTGCGTGTTGACCCCGGTCGTTGTCCGTGCGGTGTGTTTGTTATCCACTTCTCCACCAGTCACATAGAAGCGCAGCATCGGTCTGAACTCCGCTCCCATCGCAATTGAGACATTCTGGGAAAGCGTCAGTTTCCACCCTTTATTGTCACCGCCCTGGCCGTAATCTACATGCTGATAGCCCGCCTCAAGCCAGGTAGAATGCACGTCATTCCAGAAATACATGGGGCGAACGATGGCATTGTAGTTACGACGATCATCCTGACTCGCTGAGTCATTCGAGTAGTCATGGTAGGCCAACAGGTATTCGACCTGTGTTTGCGGCGTGAATTTGTATTTACCTTCGAAGCTGGCATAGAAGGTTTTCAGGTTGTTCGTTTTGTTGTAAACGCTGTTATCCGCATTGTCCGAATAGCGGGTGATAAACTGATTGAGACTATTTTTCCCCGTATGGCTCAGAACCGCACCGCCTTGCCAGGCCTTCATCCGTTCATCGCTATCCACCGCTTTTGAGTCAAAACCGTAGTTAGCGTACAGAGCAAGATCCAGCGGCCCCAGCTTGATGCCATGTACTTTGGAGGTCAGCGCGTAATTGCCTTTATCGCCCGTACCGGAGCTGCCAGTACAACTGATGCGTGAGGGGTTAGAGTTATCTGCTATCACTTGAGGATTACAGGATTCTACGGCACCGACAGCTGCCACATCGAATTGAATACCGCCGAGTTCAACGTTTTTTATCCCTGCACCCTGACCATCATGGTTCATCCAGAAGTAGTCGTTGATACCTTGCTGTGGACGCTGATGGAAATCACGCCCTGCCCAGAGATAGGCGTTTGGCTGAGAGGCGAAAAGGTTGGTGACGCCAGCATAGGCTTTTTTCAGGTTAACTTCATCACCCCAGTGGTCGATCATCACGACGACATCCCAGATAGCACCATTGTCACTCTTGAACGCCTTGGAAAGCTGGAACTCACCGCCATTGCCTTCGTTGCCTAAACGGCCCAGTGCGGAAGCACCATTATAGGAACCATCAACCGCAACATATTTCTGATCACCGCTCTGGAATTGCGCACCGTAACGCGCATAACCGGTAAAGTTGATGCCATAGGGGATCGCCATGTCAGGCGTCTTGGGGGCATCCGGTGTGGTCAGCGGGTCGACCTGCTTACTGGCGATGGCGTCTAATTTGGCCTGACGTTCCGCCAGCGCTTTTTCTACTGCCTGAGCAACAATGCGATCTAATTGCTCCTGGGTAATGGTTTCTTGTGCGAGCGCGGAACCGGAGCAAAGGGCAGCCAGCACCGCCAGCGTAACTGGAAGTTTTTTGCAATTTTTCATAGTCATCTCAATTCGGTAAGTTATTTTCAGACAATAATCATCCCGCTCTGATTGACGTGAATAATTGCACGGCGCTCAGAACAAGGTGATTGTTATTTTTCTAATAGTGCAACGTAATTAAATAACTGACGTAATCGACCCTCCCTTTAAGAGGCAATATTACCGCTGATAAAGATGAATAATTTCTTCTGATAATTCGCGGGCGAGCAGCGATGTCATTAAATGATCTTGAGCATGAACCATAATTAATGTCATCGGCTGTCTGGCTTCCCCTGCATCTTGTTCGATTAGCTGGGTCTGCATGTGGTGTGCCTTGCGCGCGTAAGCATCGGCCTCCTTCAACAAATATTTGGCTTCATCAATCTTACCTTTACGTGCAGCGTGCAGTGCTTCAAAACATAGGCTGCGCGACTGCCCCGCATTGACAATAATATCCATTACGGCATCTTCTAATGTAATCATCATATAACCTATTTTTTATGTGACAAAATACCCGCGGCAATGGTCTTATTCCCTATGCCGCATTCTTGAATGCTATTCATGACGGAAGATAATAGATGATGAAAATATTCCGTTGCTGAACGCGATATTTTATTTCCTCTATTTAATACGTTTGACGAGTTCTTTATTCACCCCATTAATTACTACCTACCGTTTTTGCAATCGACAGGCCGTCCTGCATTTTTTGCTCCTCGGTTTTCATCAACGTATGTTCATAAGCGCGCAGGAACGGTAAATACATCAGTGCGGAAAACACCATGCACAATATGCACATGATAAACGGACTGAAACTCCAGTTTGCGGCCCACGATGCACCAACGGGGGCTGGCGTCGTCCAGGGTGTTAATGATACGACCTGCGCTAGCCACCCCATTTTGGTTGCCGTGTAAGCCAGTACGGCATTGACCATCGGCACGAAGACGAAGGGCAGGAACAGCATCGGATTCATAATGATAGGGGCGCCGAACATGATCGGTTCGTTGATGTTAAAGAAGCTCGGTACGATGCCCATTCTGCCAATGGTGCGCAGATGAGTCACTTTGCTGCGCAACAGCAGGAAGGCTAGCGGCAACGTTGACCCTACGCCACCAATCAATAGATAGTGATCCCAAAAGCCCTGTAAATAGATATGCGGTAGTACTTCGCCTGCCGCCAGCGCGGCCTGATTCACAGCCAGATTGGTCATCCAGAATGGATTCATGATGCCCGTCACAATCAGTGAACCGTGGATCCCCGAGAACCAGAAAAGCTGGCACAGCAGCACAGATAGAAGGATGGCTGGTAGTGAGTCCGAGGCGGAAACCAGCGGTGCCAGCAGATGCATAATCGCTTCAGGAATGATCATGCCAGTTTGCGCTTCAATGAAGAGGTTAAGTGGATGCAATGTCGCGACAATAACCAGTACGGGAATGAGGACCTCAAATGAGCGGGCAACCCCGGTCGGTACTTCTTTCGGTAAGCGAATGGTAATGTTGTGCTGTTTCAGTGCTGCGTAAACACGGGTGGAATAGATAGAGGTCAGTAAAGCGGTGAATATCCCTTGCCCTGACAGATACTCCGTAGAAATTTTGTCATCGGCGTAAGGGGCGGCCACAAGCAGGAAAGCCATAAATGCCAGTAGGCCGGACATCACTGAATCGAGATTAAACTGTCGTCCCAGACTGGCCCCAACGCCCACGGAGATGAAAAATGTCATCACACCCATACTCAGCTCGAAAGGCAGCATCAACTGATCGCGGTAGATGATGGAAAAATCCAGCCAGGTACGAGCAAATCCGACCGTGGTATTGGCGGAAAATGGAGGGAAAATAAACACCAACATAAATGAGCCGATGATCATAAAGGGGAGTGCGGCAGTAAAACCATCGCGGATAGCAATCACATATTTTTGTTGCCCTAGACGCCCAGCCAGCGGGGTAATCGATTGTTCGATAGTGGCAATCATTGATTGATATAAGGAACTCATGTGAACACCTTTTCGTGTGTCACCGCGATGGCGACAGATCATCATCAAGTACATATCGCCACGTTGCATACCATAACCTATTGTATTAATAGGCCGGACGAGAACATCGTGTGTGGCAGCCTTTTGTGAAAGTGAGCCTATATCCGTTATCTTTCTTCCGCGATAGATCGCATTTTCCGTTAAGCAGAATGTAAAAACTTATTGCCAGGATGATTGGATATCATATGGAAACCGTTTTCCATGCAAAGAAAAAAGAAGTGTGATGACCGTCAATGTGTGATGATTTCTGGCGGTATTAATTAGATTTACATCACATCTTATTGGCAGAAATGCCTATTGGATGTTAAATGGATAATCGGTTTCCATGCCGAATAGAAACGGTTATACTGCAAAACAATAAAATGCGCTGTTGGTGTTAAGGGTTTCGAGTCGGATTTAGCGTTCTCCAGGGGCAAATGATGTCTACAATCAACGATGTATCGCGTTTAGCTGGGGTATCCAAAGCCACAGTCTCTCGGGTGTTGAGTGGTTCACGCGGTGTAAAGGAAGCCAGTCGCCTTGCGGTGTTAAAAGCGGTTGATGAGCTTAAATATCGACCGAATGTTATAGCCCAATCGCTGTTAAGCCAGTCAACCGGATGTATTGGCGTCATTTGCGCTCAGGACAACATCAACCAGACGACCGGCTATCTTTATGCGTTGGAAAAACACTTTAGCCGGCATCAAAAACATCTCTTATTGCGGTTTGCCAGCAGCAGGGCAGAAGTCATGAATGTGCTGGATGAACTGACCAGCGGCCTGTGTGATGACATTTTAATCATCGGTGCGCGCTTCCCGCTGAATCTGGCTGATAAGAGCATCATTCTGATCGATTGCATGGAGGCTGATACCACTAACAGCCTGCAATTCGATCACGCCTTCGCCACAGAAACGGCATGTAATTACCTGATTCGACAAGGACGACGGCAAATTGCGCTGATCAATCCCGCCGCGAGTAGTTCAGCGGAGCAAGTGCTTTTAGGGTATAAGCGGGCACTGGAAAATAACTTCTTGCCGTTTAACCGCAACCTGATTTTTATGGATGCATCTTCATCGTCTTCGGTAGCGCTGCAAGTGTTGCTTAATAACAGCACGACGCTGAATTTCAATGCGCTTTTGGTAGCGGATGAACAGGAAGCAAAGCGTGTTATCACACAGCTTCAGGCGTTTAATAAATCTGTGCCACAAGACATCATGGTATTCAGCCTTGCTGGCTCTCTCGATATTCCTGGCATTCCGGCGATTCCTGCAATTGAGTATTCGATGGATGCGGTGGCGGCTAGAATCGTGTCCTGGCTCAATGAGAAAACGCAAGATGTACTGGAGTCGTATGTTTTACGGGGTGATTTAATCATTCCAGATATGGCTAATCGGAAGTAAATGCTATTCGCGTGAAATCATCGCTCTCCAAAACATAAAGCCCTTCTGAATAGGTATTCGAGAAGGGCTTTTTTTAGTGCTTACTGTTGGCTAGGCGGGTTGTCGTTTAAGTAGGCTGGCAATAAATAGCAGCGATGCACACAGCACTACAGACGGCCCGGCTGGCGTATTGTAGCCAGCTGAGAAAGCCAAACCGCCCGTCACGGCAATCATCCCAACAATAATGGCGATGCTTGCCATTTGTTCCGGTGTTCGTGCGAAACGTCTGGCGCTGGCGGCGGGAATAATCAGCAGTGACGTAATGATCAATGCACCAACAAATTTCATGGCGATACCAATCGTTAATGCGGTGGTTAGCATCAAAAGCAGCTTAGTGCGCTGTAGCTTCACGCCGTCGACGTGTGCCAATTCTGGACTAATTGTCATGGAAAGCAGCGCGCTCCATTGCCAACGCATAACGGCAATAACGACGATCACACCAGCACCGATAACCCACAGATCCTCTGTTGTGACGGAGAGCAAATCGCCAAATAGGTAGGCCATTAAATCCACACGCACATTGTTCATCAGGCTGACGACAACCAACCCAAGCGACAGGGCGCTATGAGCCATGATACCGAGTAATGTATCAATGGCCAGATAGGGGCGGCGTTCCAGCCAGACGAGCCCTAGCGCCAGAATGAGCGTCACGGCAATGACGGCAGAAAACAGGTTAATGTTCAGCAACAGACCGAATGCGACGCCAAGTAAAGACGCGTGCGCCAGCGTATCGCCAAAATAAGACATCCGCCGCCAGACGACGAATGAACCGAGTGGGCCTGCCGCAATCGCCAGCAAAATCCCTGCCAGCCAGCCGGGAAACAGCAGTTCTATCATGCGTCGTTTCCACCTTGTCTTTTTAGAATGATACGCCCTTGTAGGTCATGACGATGATTATGATGATGGCGGTAAATCGCCAATTGCTCCGCACCACGGTGGCCAAACATCGCTAAGAATTCGGGGTGAAGAGAAACGACCTCAGGCGTACCTGAGCAGCAAACATGTTGATTAAGGCAGAGGACTTCATCGGTTTTCGCCATCACCAGATGCAGATCGTGTGACACCATCAGCACGCCGCAGTGGAATTCCTGCCGCAACTGGTTAATCAGATCGTACAACGCCAGTTGCCCATTAACGTCGACACCTTGCGTCGGCTCATCCAGAACCAGAAGTTGGGGCTGGTTGAGCAATGCGCGAGCCAAGAGCACGCGCTGGGTTTCGCCACCGGAGAGTTTCTGCATCGGCTGTTCCAGCAGATGTGCAGCCTGAACACGCTTAAGGGCAGGTAGGATATCCTGCTTTTTCACGCCAGGGCGCAGTTGCATAAAACGGCTGACCGTTAAGGGTAGGGTCGTATCCAGGTGTAGCTTCTGCGGAACGTAGCCGATGCGCAGTGCGGGATCCCGTACTAGCGAGCCGGAGGTGGGAGAAAGTAGCCCCAATACCACGCGCACCAGCGTTGATTTCCCTGCGCCATTCGGCCCCAGCAACGTCAAAATTCGACCTGCCTGCAGGGTAAGAGAGATATCTGACAGGATCTTCCGGCTGCCAAATGTCACTGAAATATTATTAAGTGATACCAATGTGGACATATAATTCGGTTTGCATAACTCATGTGACGTTATAATATAACAAACAACACGATAAAAATCGATGGGATCGATCTTCATGCAGCAGTCTATTCAACAAAAAAAATGTATTCAGCAAAAGAAATGGTTAAAAAGCGTGCTTGTTGCCAGTGCGTTACTCGCAAGCGGGATATCAATCAATGCGGCATCCGCTGCGGTCATTACTTCAATTCGTCCTTTGGGATTCATTGCGTCGGCGATTGCCGATGGCGTGACGCCAACCGAGGTTTTGTTACCTGATGGCGCATCGCCCCACGATTATGCCTTGCGCCCGTCTGATGTCCAGCGTTTACAGTCCGCCGATCTGGTGATTTGGGTTGGGCCGGAAATGGAAGCCTTTCTCGGGAAACCGTTAACGAAAATTTCACCCGCAAAGCAGATCGCACTTTCCGCCCTGCCAGCCATTAAATCTGAGTTGGAAAAAGAGGTCGGGCATGAGCATGAGAATGACCATGAACAGGCACATGATGAGCACGAAAAAGGCCACGATCACAGCAATACTGCCCATGATGACAGTGACGATGGTCATCATCATGGTGAGTACAATATGCACATTTGGCTCTCGCCGGAGATGACAAAACAGGCGGCAATTGCCATTCATGCAAAATTATTGGAACTTATGCCTCAGAATAAGGACAAACTAGACGCGAATCTGCTTTATTTCACGGATAAAATCGCGCAAGCAGATGAAAAAATTGTTAAGATGCTAGCGCCTGTGCAGGGGAAAGGGTATTTCGTGTTTCATGATGCCTATGGGTATTTCGAGAAACATTACGGATTAAGCCCCCTGGGACACTTCACGGTTAATCCCGAAATCCAACCCGGTGCACAGCGTTTACATCAAATACGAACACAGTTGGTTGAGCATAAAGCCGTATGCGTTTTTGCTGAACCACAATTCAGGCCAGCCGTTATTAATGCTGTTGCCAAGGGAACCGACGTGCGCTCGGGTGTGCTCGATCCATTGGGAAGCAATATTGCACTGGGTAGAGATAGCTATGCCGATTTCTTGTTGCAGCTATCGAACCAGTATGTGAGCTGTCTGGAGGAAAAATCATGAGGATACGAATAAGTGCAGCAGATAGTCCGAACTATCGCTCTGGCGTATAACAGCTTACCTCGGCCCCATCGCGTCATGCTGGGGTCGCTTACCGTTGTAACATTGGCCGTTGCTGTTTGGCGGCCTTTTGTTTATCCCCACGTCGATGATGCACCCGTCATCGTGAAAGATATCGACCTGGAAACCAACCAGTTGCGTACCCTGACGCCTGAAGCCAGTGAACCGATAGACCAACCCTCACCCGATGACGACATTCCACAAGATGAATTGGATGATAAGGTTGCCGATGAAAGCGGCGTACATGAGTACGTAGTCTCTACGGGCGATACGTTAAGCAGCATTTTGACGCAGTACGGCATAGATATTGCGGATGTCACCCAGCTTGCAGATCAGAATAAAGATTTGCGTAATCTGAAAATTGGTCAGCAAATTTCATGGGCGCTGGGAGAGAACGGCGACCTGCAAAGTTTGACCTGGCAGATGTCTCGTCGTGAAACTCGTATTTATGAACGTGTAGGCGCTGATTTTAAAGAGCGAATCGAGACGCTGAAAGGCGAGTGGCGTAACAGTGTTCTGAATGGTCGGGTCAGTGGTAGTTTTGTTAGCAGCGCGAAAAACGCAGGGTTGACGAGTTCAGAAGTGCGAGATGTGATCAAAGCGCTGCAGTGGCAGTTGGATTTCCGCAAATTACGTAAAGACGACACTTTCTCGGTCCTGATGTCCCGTGAAATGCTCGATGGTAAAAGTGAACAGAGTGAATTGGTTGGCGTTCGCCTAAATACCGGCGGTAAAGATTATTACGCTATTCGTGCAGAAGACGGTAAATTCTACGATCGCGAAGGTTCCGGTTTGACGCGTGGCTTTATGCGTTTCCCGACCATCAAACAATTCCGTATTTCCTCCAACTTTAACCCACGTCGTTTGAACCCGGTGACCGGTCGTGTTGCTCCGCATAAAGGTGTCGATTTTGCCATGCCGGTCGGTTCACCTGTTCTGGCCGTTGGGGATGGGGAAGTGGTAATTGCGAAGCGTAGCGGTGCTGCGGGCAACTATGTGGTGATTCGTCATGGTCGTCAGTATACGACACGATTTATGCACCTAAATCGCATATTGGTTAAACCTGGTCAGAAAGTGAAACGTGGCGATCGCATCGGGTTGTCTGGTAACACGGGTCGTTCCACTGGTCCGCATCTGCACTACGAACTCTGGGTCAACCAGCAGGCAGTAAATCCGCTAACAGCCCAGTTGCCGCGTTCTGAAGGGTTGGCGGGTAAAGAGCGTCGTGATTATCTGGCGCAGGTGAAGGAAGTGGTGCCGCAGCTTAAGTTTGATTAACCATATTTACTGCATGTTGTGCCGGTGGCTTGCTGCCGGCATTTTCATTTATAGAATACGAGTTCCTGATTTTTTATTATCAAGCAGACGTGTTTTTGCGTAATTGTCATCGGGTGTTGCTAAACGTTGGGCGGCAATTATGATTATGTTTATTGATTGATCTGAAGAGTTTAGGCATGGAAAAAGAAAAAAAATCGAACGCTGAATTTGTTCCCCAGTTTCAACGCGCCTTTTTTCATCCGCGCTATTGGGGC
This sequence comes from Pectobacterium zantedeschiae, assembly GCF_004137795.1. Classification (GTDB taxonomy): domain Bacteria; phylum Pseudomonadota; class Gammaproteobacteria; order Enterobacterales; family Enterobacteriaceae; genus Pectobacterium; species Pectobacterium zantedeschiae. The sequence continues at coordinate 1,408,669 of NZ_NWTM01000001.1, read as the reverse complement.
GTTTGGTTAGGCGTTGGCATGATGGCACTCGCTGCCTATATTCCCGCTCGGTTAAGAAACCCGGTGCTGGGAGGGTTAGGGCGTTTTGTCGGGAGAATATCAAAAGGTGCTCGCCGCCGTGCCCGCATTAATCTTCTGTATTGCATGCCAGAGCTAACGGAAGCACAGCGTGAAGCTATCATCGATGACATGTTTGCGACGGCACCTCAGTCGATGATCATGATGGTAGAAGTAGGGATTCGAAACCCAAAGAAAATCGAGAAATATGTTCGTTGGCACGGCGAAGACATTCTTGAACGTATTAAAGCACAAGAAAAGAACGTGATTTTTCTGGTTCCGCACGGATGGGGCGTCGATATCCCTGCGATGTTGCTAACTTCTCGTGGACAGCGTATGGCGGCGATGTTCCATAACCAGAAGAATGCGCTAGTGGATTATTGGTGGAATCGGTTACGCCGTCGCTTTGGTGGACGGATCCATGCTCGTAACGATGGTATTAAGCCGTTCATCAGTTCCGTACGCTCTGGGTGCTGGGGGTATTATTTACCCGATCAAGATCACGGTCCTGAGCACAGCGAGTTCGTTGATTTCTTTGCAACCTATAAAGCAACGCTACCTGCTGTCGGACGGCTGATGAAAGTGTGCCGAGCTGATATTGTGCCGCTATTCCCGGTATATAACGCCAAAGACGGTTGCCTTGATGTATTTATTCGTCCGCCGATGGATGATTTGGCGGAGGCAGATGATGCCTACATTGCACGGCGTATGAATGAAGAGGTAGAAATTCTGGTCAGGCCAAACCCTGAGCAGTACACCTGGATTCTGAAGCTGTTGAAAACCCGCAAGCCGGGTGAGATTGAGCCATATTGCCGGGATGATTTATACCGCAACAAGAAGTGAGATGAGTCGCGGATAGACGCACTGATAAAAAAGCCGGACGAGGAATTGTCCGGCTTTTTACTATCACAATACCGTCTGCTAACTCAGTAGCGGATGGTTATTGCAATCATTATTCCACGCGCAGGATACGGATCGTGTTGGTGGTGCCCACCGTGCCCATGATGTCGCCCTGCGTGACGATAACCAGATCCCCAGATACCAGGAACCCTTTGTCACGCAGCAGAATTACTGCATCATTGGCGGCGGCAACGCCGTCCGTGTAGCTGTCGAAATGCACGGGTGTGACACCACGGTACAGTGCGGTCAGGTTCAGCGTGTGCTCATGACGAGACATGGCGAAAATTGGCAGACCGGAACTGATACGCGACATCATCAGGGCGGTACGGCCAGATTCCGTCATGGCGATCAGCGCAGTAACACCTTTCAGGTGGTTGGCAGCATACATGGAAGACATCGCGATGGATTCTTCTGTGTTATCAAACTGCACGTCAAGGCGGTGTTTGGAGACGTTGATGCTTGGGATCTTCTCCGCACCTAAACACACTTTTGCCATGGCAGCGACGGTTTCAGCTGGATATTGACCCGCAGCGGTTTCTGCTGACAGCATTACAGCATCGGTGCCATCCAGCACGGCGTTGGCGACGTCCATTACCTCGGCGCGCGTTGGCATCGGGTTGGTGATCATCGATTCCATCATCTGCGTAGCGGTAATGACCGCACGGTTCAGTTGGCGAGCTCGACGGATCAATTTCTTCTGAATCCCTACCAGCTCAGGGTCGCCGATTTCAACGCCCAGATCGCCCCTTGCGACCATTACCACGTCGGAAGCCAGAATAATGTCATCCATTGCGGCATCTGAGCAGACGGCTTCAGCACGTTCAACTTTTGATACGATCTTGGCGTTACAGCCAGCATCGCGTGCGAGACGGCGTGCGTAATTGAGGTCTTCACCAGTACGTGGGAAAGAGACAGCCAGATAGTCGACGCCAATTTTTGCGGCAGTAATAATGTCGGCTTTATCTTTTTCCGTCAGGGCTTCGGCAGACAGACCACCACCAAGTTTGTTGATGCCTTTATTGTTAGAAAGCGGCCCACCAACGGTAACTTCGGTGTAAACTTTCAGACCTTCAACCTGAAGGACTTTTAACTGTACGCGGCCGTCATCCAGTAACAGGATATCGCCAGGCACCACGTCGCTTGGCAAGCCTTTGTAATCGATCCCGACTCTTTCTTTATCGCCTTCGCCTTTCGCTAAGTTGGCATCCAGCAAGAATTTGTCGCCGACATTCAGGAAAATTTTACCTTCTTTGAAGGTGGACACGCGAATCTTTGGACCCTGAAGATCGCCAAGAATGGCAACATGGCGGCCTAATTTAGCCGCAATTTCACGAACTTTGTTGGCACGTAATTGATGATCTTCTGCTGTGCCGTGAGAAAAATTCATGCGTACTACGTTAGCTCCCGCACTGATAATCTTTTCGAGATTATTATCGCGGTCGGTAGCGGGCCCCAGGGTGGTAACAATCTTGGTTCTTCTGAGCCGTCTGGACATGTATAACTCCGTTCACTTGTGAAGCTGCAGTGTTGCGATTAAGCGTCGAATAACGGTGTAAAATGTCACTTTACAACAAAACTATTTCACCTGCGTTATCCGAACATCGTGTTGAGTCTGATTATCATACTGTACAGGTAATCCCTACCATCTTTCCATGGCCGTAAACTCTGGCCGCATCAAGATGAGTCAGGTAGATGATACCGCTCATTTTTCATAGATATAACTAAAAACAAAGCACAACGTAAAACTTAACTACCATCTGAAAACTCAGGTATCACCTGAACGGGTTGATCAACCGTTCGTCTTTATCAAAGCGCGATTCACGCAGAGCCTCTTTGACCCGTTTCAGGTTATCACGAAATTTTTCCCCGCGGCGTAGTGTGAACCCCGTCGCCAAAACGTCGATCAACGTCAATTGAGCGATGCGGGACACCATCGGCATATACACATCGGTATCTTCGGGCACGTCAAGCCGTAAGGCCAGCGAGGCTTCACGCGCAAGCGGCGTACCGTCCGAAGTGATGGCGATCACCGTCGCATCGTTTTCGCGTGCCAGTTGCGCCATTTCGACCAGACTTTTGGTTCTGCCAGTATGGGAGATCAATACCACGACGTCGCCGTCGCTGGAGTTCATGCAACTCATACGCTGCATAACGATGTCATCAAAATAAACAACGGGGATATTGAAGCGGAAAAATTTGTTCATCGCATCGTGTGCGACAGCAGCGGAAGCACCCAGGCCAAAGAAAGAAATTTTCTTCGCCTGGGTCAGTAAATCCACTGCGCGGTTGACGGCAGTGACATCCAGGCTTGATTTCACCTGTTCTAAACCCGCCATCGTGGATTCAAAGATTTTGCTGGTATAGGCGTCAACGCTGTCATCTTCTTCAACGTTACGGTTCACATACGGTGTACCGTTCGCCAGACTTTGCGCCAGATGTAGTTTAAAATCAGGAAAACCTTTAGTTTCAAGGCGACGACAGAAACGATTAACCGTTGGCTCGCTGACGTCGGCCATTTTGGCTAAGGTCGCGATGCTGGAGTGAATGGCCGTCTGCGGAGTGCTCAGGATCACTTCAGCCACTTTTCTTTCTGATTTGCTTAAGAGTTCTAAGTGACTCTGGATTTTTTCCAGCATATTCATACGACAAGGGCCATGTAAGTTTTTTCCAATTTCAACTAAAGGTACAACTGGCATGCATTACGTGAAAAAATGCACGTCATGAAAATATACTACGACCTGTAGTGGTTGGCAGAGGGCAACACGCTAAGTTGGGGCCTTTTTTTGCCAGAACATGACATGTGTCTAACTTTCAGAAAAGTAATCGACTGTCAGAAACGACGAAAAATTTCGTTTTAGGGCGAATGCATAAGTGATTTCAGCCACTGCACAGACCGATTTATGCCTGATTTTCAGTCAATACTGATCATTATTTGGCATTTTTATGATGGGTTTACTGGCTGTAGTCAAAAAGAGTACATTATCGCTGTAATAAAATTACAGCATCCTGCAACGAGGAGATGAACATGGCGGTAACTTCAACAGCCCAAGCGTGCGATCTGGTTATTTTCGGTGCCAAGGGCGATCTGGCGCGCCGTAAATTGCTGCCTTCCCTATACCAGTTGGAAAAAGCAGGTCACATCCATGCGGACACCAAAATTATTGGGGTAGGTCGTGCGGATTGGGATAAAGCGGAGTATACCCGCGTCGTGCGCGAAGCGCTTGACACTTTTATGAAAGAAGCCATCGACGATAAGTTGTGGGAAACGCTAAGCAATCGGCTGAATTTCTGCAATCTTGATGTGGAAGACACGAAAGCCTTTAACAAGCTGGGCAAGATGCTTGACCAGAAAAATCGGACTACCATCAATTACTTTGCGATGCCGCCCAGCACATTCGGTGCGATCTGCAAAGGGTTGGGAACGGCAGGGCTGAATAAAGAGCCTGCGCGCGTAGTGATGGAAAAACCGCTGGGTACCGACCTGGCGTCTTCTCGCGTCATTAACGATCAGGTCGCGGAATTCTTCAACGAGTGTCAGGTTTACCGTATTGACCACTATCTGGGTAAAGAAACGGTTCTGAACCTGCTGGCGCTGCGTTTTGCCAACTCGCTGTTCTCCTCAAATTGGGACAATCGGACTATCGATCATGTGCAGATCACGGTAGCCGAAGAGGTCGGGATTGAAGGACGCTGGGGCTATTTTGATAAAGCTGGCCAGATGCGTGACATGATCCAGAATCACCTGTTACAGATTCTGACGATGATTGCGATGTCGCCGCCGTCTGATTTGACGACTGACCGCATCCGTGATGAAAAAGTAAAAGTGTTGCGTTCGCTGCGTCGTATCGATCGTTCCAACGTGCATGAAACGACGGTGCGCGGTCAATATTCTTCTGGTTTTGTTCAGGGACATAAAGTGCCGGGCTATCTGGAAGAAGAGGGTGCCAACAAAAGCAGCAGCACGGAAACCTTTGTCGCCATTCGTGTCGACATCGATGACTGGCGCTGGTCTGGCGTGCCGTTCTACCTGCGTACCGGTAAACGTCTGCCAACGAAATGTTCAGAAGTGGTGGTGTACTTTAAGAATCCGGCACTGAACCTGTTCCATGATTCTTACCAGCAGTTACCGCAGAATAAACTGATCATCCGCTTGCAGCCGGATGAGGGTGTGGAAATCCAAATTCTGAATAAAATCCCAGGATTAGAGCACAAGCACCGCCTGCAAACGGTGAAGCTGGATCTGAGCTTCTCGGAAACCTTTAATCAGCAGCATTTGGCGGATGCCTATGAGCGTCTGCTGTTGGAAACCATGCGCGGGATTCAGGCGCTGTTCGTCCGCCGTGATGAAGTTGAAGAAGCCTGGAAATGGGTGGATTCCATCATGGATGCGTGGGCGATGGACAACGATGCACCGAAGCCATATCAGGCAGGAAGCTGGGGGCCGGTGGCATCGGTTGCGATGATTACCCGCGATGGTCGTTCCTGGAATGAGTTTGAATAATTTTTTGATAATAAGTCAGTAACGGGAATGCCGAGATTATTCGGCATTCCATCGTTTTAATGTATGGCTAACGGTGCGGTCGGACATCTGCGGCGACGCAGATCCCTGTGGCAGGGGCGCGCTATATAATTAATGATGCCTTCGGGCATGACTGGAGATAACTTTTGATGAAAAACTGGAAAACGAGCGCGGAACAGATTTTGACAACAGGTCCTGTTGTTCCTGTGATTGTGGTCAACAAACTGGAACACGCAGTGCCGATGGCAAAAGCGTTAGTCGCGGGCGGCGTTCGCGTTCTGGAACTGACATTGCGTACCGACTGTGCCATCGACGCGATCCGTGCGATTGCGAAAGAGGTGCCGGAAGCCATCATAGGTGCAGGTACGGTGACAAATCCTCAGCAACTGGCAGCGGTTGTTGAAGCGGGGGCGCAGTTTGCTATCAGCCCAGGTCTGACCGAGCCGCTGTTGAAAGCCGCGATTGAAGGCAACATCCCGTTGATTCCAGGTATCAGCACTGTGTCTGAACTGATGCTGGGTATGGATTACGGCCTGCGTCAGTTCAAATTCTTCCCAGCGGAAGCTAACGGCGGCGTGAAAGCGCTCCAGGCGATCGCGGGTCCGTTTGCTCATATCCGTTTCTGCCCGACTGGTGGCATTACGCCAAATAACTACCGCGACTATCTGGCGCTGAAAAGCGTACTGTGCGTGGGTGGTTCCTGGTTGGTACCGAATGATGCATTGGAAAGCGGTGATTACGCGCGTATTACTGAACTGGCACGTGAAGCCGTTGCAGGCGCAAAAGCCTAAGCATGTTGGTTACTGAATGACAAAGGCCACTCGCAGAGAGTGGCCTTTTTTATGGCGGACATCCTTGTCCGCCACCCTGCGGGCCGTCGCAAGCGACGTTGAAAAATGTTCCCCAAATTTTTTTATGACGGGCATCCTTGTCCGCCACCCTACGGGCCGTCGCAAGCGACGTTGAAAAATGTTCCCCAAATTTTTTTATGACGGGCATCCTTGTCCATCACCCTGCGGGCCGTTGTTTCGCAACGTTGAAAAACGCGCGTGCGTTTTTTATTGCGAGTATTCAGCTCGCCGTTAGTGACGCTTTACCTCACCCAGCCAGCAATAAAATGCATCAGCCGCTGACTTTTACACTCGCCGCGACGCGCTTGGCGATTTCAACCGCATCAGCTGTGGTTTCTGCACTGGCTAACGCAACGCCCATACGGCGTTTACCGCTGATATCCGGTTTGCCAAACAGGCGAATTTGCGTATGAGGGAGTAGCGCGTTTTCTAGTCCCTGATAACGTACATTGTTACTGTCCAGTTCCGGTAAAATTACCGCGGAAGCCGATGCGCCGTACTGACGAACTGCGCCAATTGGCAGTCCCAGAAAAGCGCGAACGTGAAGAGCAAACTCGGACAGATCCTGAGAAATCATCGTTACCATGCCAGTATCGTGTGGGCGAGGGGAGACTTCACTGAAAATGACTTCATCACCGCAGACAAACAGTTCAACGCCGAACAGACCATAACCGCCGAGCGCTTTTACGACATCGCTGGCCATCTTTTGTGCGCGTTCCTGCGCCAGCGCACTCATCTGCTGCGGCTGCCAGGATTCGCGATAGTCGCCATCTTCCTGACGATGTCCGATAGGTGCACAGAAATGAATGCCGTCAACTGCATGGATGGTCAGCAGGGTGATCTCAAAATCAAAATTAACCAACCCTTCAACGATGACGCGTCCACCGCCAGCCCGTCCACCCTGTTGGGCATAGATCCATGCCTGCTCTAACTGCTCAGCGGAGCGAATCAGGCTTTGCCCTTTGCCGGATGAACTCATGACTGGCTTAACAATACAGGGATAACCGATCGTATCGACTGCCTGACGAAAGCTTTCTTCGCTATCTGCAAAACGGTAGGTGGAGGTCGGAACGCCGAGCGTTTCGGCAGCCAGACGACGGATGCCCTCACGGTTCATCGTCAGACGTGTCGCTTCGGCGCAGGGAACAACATGGTGCCCCTGTTTTTCCAGCGCCACCAGCATGTCGGTAGCGATGGCCTCAATTTCCGGCACGATGTAATCAGGGCGTTCAGCTTCAACCAACGCTTTTAATGCATCACCATCCAGCATATTGATGACATGGCTGCGATGCGCAACTTGCATCGCGGGTGCATCGGCATAGCGATCGACTGCGATCACTTCGATTCCAAGGCGTTGACATTCAATCGCCACTTCTTTGCCTAATTCACCGGAGCCAAGCAGCATCACTCGTGTGGCATCCGCACGCAGGGCGGTTCCAATCGTTAACATAACCTTATACCTGATCGGGTTGTGAAAAATGGCCGCAGTATAAACGAAAACGTTTGCGTGCGCATTAAAGAGGGATGCCCTGGAGGCGTTCCGCAAAAGCGCACCAAGAGACAAGGGCGTAGCTTGGCATTGTTGGGCAATCGTGCCACTCTTCTTACTGAGTGAAAATTTTATGTCAAGACAATGAGATCCGACGCGATGAAGACACCGCAAGCTGAAAAAAGACCCCACGCGATAAGCACACATGGTGATACGCGAATCGATAACTATTACTGGCTGCGTGATGACCAGCGTGCCGATCCGCAGGTGTTAGCCTATCTGGAACAGGAAAATGCCTATAGCGAAGCTATCATGGCACCTCACGAGGCGCGTAAACGATCGTTGTATGACGAAATGGTTAAACGCATTCCGTCGACGGATATGTCTGTGCCGTATGTCAGAAAAGGATATCGCTACCAAAGCCGCTATGAGCACGGTAAAGAGTACGCCATCTATCTGCGCCAGCCTGAACAGACAACAGAAGAATGGGAAACGTTATTGGACGGAAATCAACGCGCGGAAGGGCATGAATTTTATAGTCTCGGTGCGCTTGAAATTAGCCCGAACAATTCGCTGTTGGCGCTCTCGGAGGATTTTTTATCTCGTCGGCAGTACACAATTCGCTTTCGTGATCTGAATCGCGACGAATGGCTACCGGATGTGATCGAAAATGTGACCGCAGGTGCGGAATGGTCGGCAGATTCGACGATGCTGTACTACGTGCGTAAACACGAGCAAACGCTGTTGCCGTATCAGGTCTACCGTCATCGCTTGGGGAGCGATCCGGCGCAGGATGAGCTGGTGTATGAAGAGAAAGACGATACGTATTATGTCAGTCTGAGTAAAACGACATCAGAGCACTACATCACTGTTTATCTCAGCAGCACCACGACGACTGAAGTGCTATTGCTTGATGCGACAATCCCAGACGCGGTGCCGCAGGTATGTATTCCACGTCGGAAAGATCATGAATATGGCATTGATCACTATCAGGGGCAGTTTTATCTGCGTTCCAACCGGGAAGGAAAAAACTTTGGTCTTTACCGTTCTGGTAAGCCTGATGAGCAAACGCTGGAAACACTGATTGCCCCACGTGAACACCGCGTGCTGGAGAGTTTCGAACTTTTCCGTGATTGGCTGGTGGTGGAAGAACGAGAGCGCGGTTTGACCAGCTTACGTCAGATTCACTGGCATACACAGGAAGAAAAAGCGATCACCTTCAATGACGCGAGCTATGTGACGTGGCTGTCTTACAACCCTACGCCAGAAACGGCATTGGTGCGATATGGTTATTCATCAATGACAACCCCTAGTTCGCAATATGAACTGAATCTTGACACGGGTGAGCAGCAGTTACTTAAACAAGCTGAGGTGAAAGATTTCTCCCCGGATAACTATCGGAGCGAGCGCTTGTGGATCACCGTCCGAGACGGTGTCGAAGTGCCCGTTTCTTTGGTTTACCATCGCGCCCATTTTAGCCCAGGTAAGAATCCGATACTGGTTTATGGCTATGGCGCATATGGAAATAGCATGGATCCTGACTTCAGCGTTAGCCGTCTAAGCCTGCTAGATCGTGGATTTGTTTTTGCCTTAACGCACATTCGCGGTGGTGGCGAACTCGGACAGCAGTGGTATGACGATGGTCGCCTGCTTAATAAGATGCATTCTTTTACAGATTTCATCGATGTGTCTCAGGCATTGATAGAAAAAGGTTACGGCGACAGGAAAAATATGTTTGCCATGGGGGGCAGCGCGGGAGGTTTACTGATGGGCGCGGTCGTGAATATGGCGCCCGATCTGTTTAAAGGTGTTGTCGCTCAGGTTCCGTTCGTTGATGTACTGACGACAATGCTGGATGAGTCGATTCCGCTGACGACCGGAGAGTATGACGAGTGGGGCGATCCGAATGAACAAACCTACTATGACTACATCAAGCAGTACAGCCCCTATGATGGTATTACCGCACAGGGCTATCCCCATTTGCTGGTGACTACCGGATTACACGATTCTCAGGTTCAGTATTGGGAACCTGCAAAGTGGGTAGCGAAATTGCGGGAAGTAAAAACAGACGAGAGTCTGGTACTGTTGTACACCGATATGGAGGCTGGGCACGGCGGAAAATCGGGACGCTTCAAACGCTATGATGATATTGCCCTAGAGTATGCTTTCCTATTAATGGTGCTTGAAAAGGCAGAGGAAAGTCACGAGTAAGGGCTAACAACTGCGGCTATGTGGGTAAACCCGTCTTCGGGTTTACCCGATCAGCATGGCACTTTACTTAGTTAATATCAGTACTTAGGTAATATCAGCCTGCGGTTTCTTTGCCCTTTTCTCGGCTCGTTTTTCGGCGGCCGTTTTCAGGGGCTTCTTCTTACTGTTCTTTTTGCTATCCAGTCCTTTACTCATATCTTGCCTCGTTTGATAAAAGGTTAGGTTGCCACTCCATTAACCTCTTGTGTGAGTCGATATGCAAGCAGAAAATCGTTTTTGCTGTGTGCGAATGTAACTCGTGGAAAAGGATGTTTTCCACGGTGTAACAATCTTGAACTGGGATGAGGGGACCGCTATTTAGATTTAGGCTCGTAAGGTAAACGAGAGAATTGCAGGGAACGCTGACGGTAAAACATCACACGTTCACGAAAGTAGTTACGTAGATGCTCGGGTTGTTCTCTTTCAATGACTTCTGGAATGACCGGCATATTATAACGTTCTTTGAAGGCAACGCCTGACGCCGCCAAGTCTACGTTAACTTTATCCATATCCTCTTTGGATAGTTCCGCCAGATTATATCCCATACTGCTTTCTCCTGCCTATTGACTAAAGACTCATGTATGCCACGGTAAAGTAGCAGCAGGGAAATGGCAAGTGTTCGCCTTATCATGTGGATGTTTATTATTCTCATTACGAAATGGGAATAATTTCTAATACGCTTTTTTCATAAGTCACATAAGTTTCGGTTGTTATTTTTGATAATAAAAATGATTCGCAATAATATATTCCATCAATGATTTAGTGATAATAAATATCAATAACAATTTCATAATATGTTGTTTTTATTGTTTATTTTGTTAATTGTTCTTCAATGTTAATAAAGTGTTTTTTATTTTATTTTTTCAGGCATAATGCCCTAAATAAATTCACCTGCCGGGAAAATAGGGAGTTACTATGTTAAAAAAAGAAATGATTCAGAAGCTGAACGAGCAACTTAATCTGGAGTTTTATTCTGCGAATTTGTATTTGCAAATGAGTGCATGGTGCGGTGACAAAGGTTTTGAAGGTGCATCTAGTTTTCTGAAGACGCATTCTCAGGAAGAAATGCAACACATGCAGCGCCTGTTTGACTATCTGGATGACACGGGAAGCCTGCCTGTATTAGGCGCTATTGCGGCTCCGCCGATTGATTTCGATTCACTGGCTGATGTCTTCAAGCTGACCTATGAACACGAACAGCTGATCACAGCAAAAATTAATGAGCTGGCACATGCTGCGATGGCCTTGCAGGATTACTCTACATTTAACTTCCTGCAATGGTACGTTGCTGAACAGCATGAAGAAGAGAAACTGTTCCGCTCTATTCTGGACAAGCTTGCATTGGTTAATGCCAGCGAAGGCGGTTTGTTCTTCATCGATCAAGACCTGAAAAAAATGTCTGCGGCGACACCGTCAGCCTAACGGCAATCGACAACTCTGTCGGCCAATACGCATTTGAATAATGCGGGATAATGTTCTCTTTATCCCGCCATTTCTTCTCTCGAACGACTTTTCTACCTACACCTCGCCGTAAGTTTTATTCTTGGCTTCGTGCTCGACTTCATCTTCTTCTGTCGCTATGATCGCGTTAGTCGTGATATACAACCTTATGTTTTATAAGGTTTGATGCTGTCTTCCTGTTATTTGGATAAGGCTGTAAAACTCACACACATCATTGTTTGAATATGCATGTCGGGAATACCATGATGAATAAATTTTTGCTATCTATCGTGCTTACCTCACTTTCTGCGAACGCTTTTGCTGCCGCCAAACTGGCAAATATCAGTCGGCTTGAATATGGCGATCGCTGGGCTTTCACGCGTGAAGAGGTTCAACTGATTTGTCGCCCTGGCAATGCGCTATACGCCTTGCATACCGGTACGCTGATGCAATATCCGTTGAATGATGTTGCTATTGAGCAGATGAAGTCCGGTCGGGTAAGTGCGCAGCCGATAGACGTTATCTGGCTGGACGATCCTAAACATCCTGGTCAGAAAAAAAGCCTTCAGCCATTTATCGAGCGTGCAGAGCAACTGTGTCAGCCAGATGTTAAACCATGAAGTGATTGATTTACCTATTAATGTTAACTATTTGCTTCTTTATGGTTAGGGTAAAGTGTGAAATCTGTTCCATTTGTGATCATTACGAGTGGGTTGAAGCTGGAAAACCTGGGGGAGTTGGCTAAGCTTAAATCTACAGGGCTAGTACAGCTTGTATAAATGCCAACTTTTAGCGCACGGCTCTCCCAAGGGCCATTTCCCTAGACTGAATACAGGAATCGTATTCAGTCTTTTTTTATGTTGTTGATTTTTATGCTTTTATTTTTAATATCCACGAAAATACACGAAAAATCCACGAAATTTGATATACGGCCTTTTATAGGTAGATATATTCCTTCCCGCGAGTATCCAGATATTTCTCAGTCATTTTTGCTGATTTATGTCCCAGCAATTTCTGTGCAAACTCCTTTCCCCGTTCTTTCTCATACAATCTGCCAGCCAGACTTCTTATTTCATGAAACGTCGGCGGCTTCTCATCTAATTCAATCCCCGATGCCTTTCTTGCTTTAACAAACCCCTTTGTTAGCCCATTAAGTTCCACAGCTCCGTTAGGGCTATTTTTTCTAATACCGACACTAATCATGTAATCTGTATTGCTGGCATTACGGCATTGCTCAATGACATCGCATAAGCGCAACCCTATAGCATCGATTGTCAGGTCGAGAGGGATCGCCAGTTTGTTTCCGGTTTTCCCCTGTTCGACGAGTAGCCGATCATCAACAATATCGCTGAATTTAATTGCAGCAACATCTTCCCTGCGCTGACCAGTAACGAGCGCTAAGTCCATCGATAATTGAAACCAAAGAGCCTGTTTTTCAGCAGCAATGCGAATTGCTTTATATTGTTCTAGTTCAAGCCTCTCTCGTTGTACTTTCGGTTGCGGGGTTCGTGTGGGTAGTGTTGGATTATTTTCCACATGACCTTCAACAATAGCCTCGCGGAAAATATCAGATAAAACAGATCGGAAGCCTGCGGCCATCGATAACTTTTCTTGCTGCAAATAAATTTCCAAAAACTCAGCAATATCTTTCGTTGTAACCTCTTTTAGTATTTTTCCCCCCAGAGATTGCCGGATTGTAGCTAACTGGCCAGAGCGTATTTTGTAGGTATTAGCCGCCAGATCTCGTCGCTTAATAATTACATCGTAACGCTCAATCCACTCGGTCACCGTGAGTTCTTTTTTCACTTTTAACTTTTCAATCAGAGCTATCGGGGAGAAATTCTGCTCAATAAAACTATTTGCCTCTATAGCCTGGCTAATCGCATCCCTGCGAGCGATTTGTCCCAGAGATATTTCTTTTCCTGTTAATGGATTGCGCCAATAAAATGATTTGTATTTCTTACGATACGTGAGGTTGCGCGGCAAATTGGCATCATACCTTGTCGTCCTTGCCATTAATGATTCTCCTCACTAAATCTGAATTAAAGCCTTTTCTTTCGGCAATTATCCGTCGCGACAGTTTGTAATCTTTTGGATTGATAAATACAGCATCTTCGCTGACTCGATATTCACGACCATGCTTTTCTGGTGCTGGGTAAATTTTCCCAGCTCGCGCCCAACGCTGTAGGGTTTGGATTGTTGGCTGGTTACCCGAATAATTACGATCGCACCATTCGTTTAGCGTGATGAGTTTTCCCATATTCGCCTCATAACGTCATGTATTTAGATTTCTCAGAATCAGTTTTAGCGGGGGAGGTTGAGCCTCCCCAATAGGTTTAGCTATTTATATACTCGGGCTTCATATCGCACAGCGTTACAGCGAACTGATCATGGAGTTCGTCGCCGAGGTGACGCTTTGCCGCAGCCAGTGATTTTTCCAGCGCCGCAAATTTCTCCACGGCATCGGGTTCGTCAGGCTGGGGCAGGGAGTTAATCTCCGCCTCAATCTGGTTTTTTGCATTAACCAGGTAATAGCGTTTCACCGCCTTGTTTTTCAGCTCAGTGAATAACGCAGTACCCAGCGCTGATTTTTGAGTTTCAATATCAGCACGAATAGCCTTGGTTTTATCAACATCATCGGCCCGTTCAATCTGATCACGGAAATCATCTGCCAAAGAGTCGAGACTGCTGGTGGACTCCTGCGAGCTGACTGTTGTTTCTGGCGCGTCTGCGTGTAGATCGCTGAGGTTGACACGCTGCGGTGTAGGGTTGATTTCCTTCTCTGTGCGATGCTCTATTTCATCAGGGCTATACACACCCATGATCACTTCTGAGCAGTACAGGCGCGCCCAGTATTTAACGGCAAGATAAGCTATCTGTTGCTTAGGTGCCGTCTTCCAGAGCGGGGAATTACGCGTTGTAATATCAGCCAGATAAACTGGTTCACCCCATGTAATTTCCTGCTCACCACGTAAAATAGCGCCGACACGGATAAACAGCCCTGACTCGTCGCGCCCGTCCTTTTTTCCGACGATCTTTTCCCAATCCCCACCATATTCATACTTGAATCGACCGCGTACCGCGCTGGAGCTTGTAATAACCGTGTTAACCAACTGAGCCTCATAGCCAAGCTGACCGTTTACTAAATGCGTTTTTTGCCCCACAGCATATGGGTCCATGCCCCAACGTGCAGCTTGCATGACAATTGCCAGGCAGTCAGACGACTTTCCTTGCAGGTGCTTAGGAACTGTCGCGACGCCCTTTGACATGACATCGGCAATATTCATTAGCTGTTCCATGATGTCAGCTCTCATCAGGAGGATGCTATTGTTCATCACGTTAGGTGCTTGCTGTTCGGTCGTTACGATGCTGGTATTTTCCATGATCTCCCCCTTATGCCACACGCAGTGCTTCAAGACGACGCTGGTCAAAATCGTTTAGTTCGTCCGCGTAATCATCAGTGATTGGCGCTGGCCACTCGCCAGTATCAAACCCCGTAGCGATCGCACGCATAGTTTTTCGGTACTCCAGCATGCCCAATTCTAAAAGCTCTTCCGATGCCTCTACTATGGTGATCCAGTGGTAGTTTTCGTCTTTGTTGACGAAAATCCAGAAGAACTGATCGAGCGTCGCGGTTTCGCTATACATTGCCGCGCTCAGGTGGTAATCGCGGTCTATGATTTCACGGTGAAGTTTTGCGCGCAGACCATCTTGCTTGACGTTCCACATGCTTATTGTTTTCAGATCACAGCCGATGCGTACACCGTCAAGGTCGATCTCAAGGTCGGGACGAACACGGACTTCCAGCCCAGTTTCGTCGTCAAATCCGAAATAACTCACCTCAACGGCGCGGCTCGGGTGAGTCAGCAGCTTGCCTGCGGTTGGGTGGCTCAACAACGCTTTCTGAATTGCTTGGGCTGTGGCCAGCTGTGCGCGGGTGACCAAAATTTTGTCTTCGGGATTCTCGCGCCATGCATCAAGCAGTTCGTCAGCGAATACCGCATCTGGATTAACCGATTTAACGGACTGAATCAGATCGGACTTTGTGCCGGACACTTTCAGCGGTTGTGGTTTTTGCGCTTCCTGCGCCACCTGGTCAGGATTGATCATTGCCAGTTGCTCGAGCAGCGCGTCACGGCTCCCGCTGGTTTTAACCTGCGGCGGCAGGGTGGCGTTGTACTCTTTGATGCAGGCTTTCATTGCGACAGCAGTATGCTTCGTACCGTTATCGATGCGTTGGAATTCCTCCGGCATTTGCTCGTATGACGTGTAAGTTTCTTCCGCAGATGTTCCGAGTGGAAGCTGATCAGGCAGGGTGGCGTTGTACTCTTCCAGCAGTGCTTTGATGTCGTCTGCAGACAGCAGCGCTGGCAGGCTGGCGTTATGCTCATCGATAAACGTGCGGATCGTCGCTGTCGTAGTAAATGCGCCCTCAGGTATTACCGGCTCAATACTGAATTCAGCCAGCAGGTTTTCTGGTTGCAGCGCCAGCGCATGCACCAAGTTACCCATGTCCAGCACTTTGGAGTTCTCACGTGCGATAGTCTTGGCTACGTGGCGTGCGTTGAAGTACATCAGGCTGACCCGCGCATCTTTTACCTGAGTGCTGCTGACGCCATTCGCCGCGTGGTAATCGTTATTCGACACCCCTTCATAGCGACCTGGCTCAAAGTAGGGCGGTTCGTCTATGACTACCGGCCCTACTGGTTCCTCAGCGGCGGCACCCTCACTCACCCACTTATCTACAGCTGATTCGAGAGCTGCTCTCGCCTCTTTAATAGAGCCATCATCATTCGCTGACGCTGATACCGCTGAATTAGTTTCGCTCGATTGGTTGCCAGCCTTTTCCATCTGCACATTGCCCACCCCATCATTTTCCGGTTTTTCTCCCTCATTTGAGGGGGCGCTATTCATCAACCCTTCAATAGAGAACTTACCGTCACCAAGGCTTTCAACTTGAGGTTGAGTGCCTAATTCTTCGTCTGTTTCGGTGTTCTCTTGCTTAGCGGAATTGGCAGGGGCGTGACGTGCCAGCGTCAGCAGTTCTGGTGTCGGCGTCGTGTAATATTCAGCCGTCAACGTTGAGTTAATGTACCGCTGGAGACTGTCTGGGAAGTGGGGCACATCCTGATTCGCTTTGCGAATTAGAGCGCCGATCCCTGCTTTGAACACGCTCAGAATGCCCGGCATTGGTCGCAAAGTTTGGCTCCATGTTTTAAATGGCTGCTCTTTGTTTGCGACAATCTCTTTGGCTCGGCGATAAACAGGGCCGGGAATATTGTAGATATCAAAATCAAATGGTGTCGTGAACAGCGCGATTTCGATATCAAGAGTATCTAAAGTGTGGGTATAACCACGGTCAGTGTTGCTACCATCACCAGCATTAGCCCCCGACTCAGTGCGCGGCACGCCAGATTTCTTCGCCCACTTCGTTGTAACCTCTGAACGATATGGACCTGATCGCTCCAGTGTAGAATCTTCATTGCGTGCATTCAGCCATTCTTTCGAAAATGAAACGATGTCGCCTACAGATGGGGTTTTGCCGTCCATCGCCCACACTGACTTAATCGCATCAATCAGGCTGAATAGCGTGTCAGGGAAAACATGCTGTGCTTGTAACAGTTCTTTAGCGTTGTTCAGCGCCAGCAACAAATTTTGGAAATAGGTAGCTTCCATGTCGTGCTGCAATGCGCTGATTTCACGCTGCTGAATAACAGACAGCTCCACGAATGACGTATACAGCCAGCCGCCGCCAATACGCTGAGCGAATGAGGCTTGCTCGATAGTGATTGTGCCGTCAGTTGCTGGTGTGTCAGCTAATTGAGTTGATGCGGTTTGCCCTGTAATAGCGGCGTGCTCATCCTGAATGTTGGTAGAAGTTGGTTTAGATTTAGGAATTTGACGCCACGATTTACCGTCATCATTCAGTTCGTAGCGATCGCACCATTTATCATCCAGAGCGCCTTCCTCAGGAAGGTCATCAACGACGAACCAGTCAGTACGAAGCGGCAAGTTATAATCACCGCCGCGGCCAGTTGTGATTTCGTCGTCTTCCAGAATGTTCATGATTTCACGTTCTGCACGTGAGTCGGATTTAGCAGATAGCCAGCAGAACAAACTCTTTTTGTCTGATTTTGCTTTAGCTTTGATGATAAACGCATAGGTGTTCATTGCGTTGGGACTCCTTTGGGTTGTAGAATCCCCTGAGCCATTGATTGCGCCCAAGGGTAGTGGTCATTGGTCAAAACTCGATTCCAACGTTCTTTGGTCGGAGCGTTGGCGTACTAACCCGCTTCGGCGGGTTTTTGCGTTTCAAGCTGCGAGCAGCTTTTCCCTGGTGCCAGCAATCCGCTAGCTAATAGCAATTGGTCAGAACTCGATTACTTCGTTGCTGGCTGTTGGCCGTCAGCCCTGATGATTCCCTCAACCGGAAAGCACTCGCCGTTAACGCGCTGGTCATACATATCAGCAACGCAATCTTGCTGCGTGTCGTAAACACCCAACACAGCCTCGTGACATTCGCCAGTCGTCGTACAGATGACGAGAACCAGCGCGAATAGTGTTTCCATCAATTTCCTCTTCCTAGTAATGCCCTTGCCATGATGCGGTTAGCTGCATCCCATTTTTTACTGCTGTTTTGTGCTCTCGCCTTTTGTGCCAGACGCTGAGCCATGCGAAACTGCCGAATATTCATCGACACCTCTGCTTCTGCCGTTGTCGCCCGGCTGGCGGAACGTTGAAACCTGCTGCGCTATTACTTAAATCTCAACAACTGCCGTCATGTTCTTTCGCCTCAGGCTGGCTACTTAGCCCTTCCGCATCGCTGAGTAACTCGGGGTATTGCTCAGCGGGTTATGCGTTGGAGCGTTGCTGCGTTTCGATAAATTGATAATACAACCTTAAGTTATTAAGTCAATAACCTTAAGTTGTATTTATTGAGAGGAAGACACAAAAAAACCCGCATATGCGGGTTGGTTTTCATCTAAATTAGATTAATTTACAGGCTTTACTCTGCCGTATGCCTCGTTCAGCGTGGTGTCATAAAGCACTCCGTCTGAGAAAATGAACACATGTTTTTGGTTACCCGTATAGCCGCCATAGCTATTTTTTGCGTTAACAAGAACAGGTATTATATATCCATAGGTTACCCTTCCACCCGTAGGCGCCCACGGGCCATCCTGCGCATAACCTTTAAATGTTGGCAAAAAGGTGTATTGCGCACTGTACGGATCCTTAAGCGTTGCTGAAAAATGAGTCTTTACCAAATCTTGGTAATTATTGGGTAACTCGCCGTAGCTGGCTGAAGATATCTGGGCTGGTGATGGGGGGGGCTGTGTTGCACATCCGACTAAAGCTAAAGAAGCTATTAGTGCGCTAATAATTGCTATTTTTTTCAATTATCTACCCTCATAAGTAACGAACGATTACATAATATCACCGAGCATAAGAAGGGCAAAAAAATCCCGCCGAAGCGGGATAGAGTGAAACCTTATTTTTTGGGAAGTTCTGGTTTTTTGACTTGAGAAAGCAATTTGACCGCATCGACCTGAGGTATAGCGCCTTCTTTTGCCTTAACTGCTATATATGCTGGGAATTTTGTTGGGAGGTAAGACTGCTGCATCCAACGACGAAACTCACCTAAGGCATCGTCTGGATAAACCCATGCCTCAATAGGACCAGCTCTGTGTTGCGGGAACCAATCTGGGTAAGTGTGGGAGTGTTTGGTTCTATTCCCGTATTTATTATCAAGATTTGTGCCAGCCCAGTGCTTTCCCCAGCTAAGACCAACACTGATATCAGGAACGGAGGCTGGACCGAAATTAAAACCACCATTAATCATCTTAAGGGTTAGATCAGCCATCTCGCTGAACACCGAAAAATACCCAAAAGGTACCTGAGCGTTTAACTGCAATCTCTCGTGAAAGCACTGCCATGCACCACGCTGAGGATTCTCAGGATCAATACCAACACTTAAAAAAATGAATCTTCTAAGGGTGTTCTCTGCAAGTGCTCTAAAGTTTTTTAAGGCGGTTGTATTGTCAACTTGCCCTGCATCAAAAGCATAGTACTCCAGAATTGCCATGCAAACAGAATCTGGGTAAGCCCTAACCTCAACACCATTGACAGTTACATTCCAATATAGTTGAGTAAGTCGGACTCCTTTTTTTTGTAATATTTGGTCGATCTTTTGCCCGCGAGTTTTTTGACGCTCTTCAATCCAATCGGTTGTTAACCTTGCAATTACTGATGAATCGACGCCGCATAAACGAGAGAGCCCTCGCATTGTAAGGTAAGGGGAGCCATTATTGAGTATCCCCATTTGAATACCCTCTATCTCCACTTCCTTTACAGGAAATACATCTATTTCTATCTGCTGCCCAGGAAGCAGTGAATTACTCTTATCCATATGAATTCCAATAAAAATTTGGTGATGCTCAACTCACCTTATTCCCTGAATAAGACTATGCTATCCGCTCAGCGTCGGATTCGCGCTGTGTGTAATTATAAAATCAGTCGTCCGAGGGCTTATATCTACCCCTAAGGTACTTCTCCACACACTCATCCAGTGCTCTCAACTGGAGCGGCAATCTTGAACTCATGCTTGTTCTTCAACTGCTAACTATTGGCTGATACGCGATATGCCATCTTGAATTGCCTGATTTACATCAGGTGCGATGGTTTTTCTGCGCCGCTATCCACCGGGCAACCGTCTTATCCATGCTCTCTTTACGCTCTTTCATTTCAGACAGCATCTGCTGTTGATCTTCTTCCGGGAAAGCATTGAAGGTTTTAAGCAGGTCAAGTTGCATGGTGCCTATCTTCATGGAGTCTGGAGTTACAACCTGATCCCCATCGTCTGGTGGAAGCATAAACCAGTAAGGAGGATGTCCAGTTATATCAGTGAGTTTATCTATGTTTTCCATTGACGGGCTACTTTTACCCTTAACCCACTTTTGAATGGTTTGCTGTGTAACACCGAGACGATTAGCGAGATCGTTTTGGGTCCAGTTCTTTTCTTTTAGAAGCCGGTTAATTCGGTATGTAGTGATGTCAATAGTCTTCATTTTCATTCCTAAATAATACAACTAAAGGATGTATCAATCGATGTGAACTTAAAGTTGTTGTAATTAACTCCTTTAAGTTGTATTTTTGCCATGTTCATAAACGGAGGACCTATATGAAAAAAGAAATAAAAGAACTTGTATCCAAGCGCTATACACAGTCGGAAATAGGACGCCACTTGAACGTAAGTCAGCAGACCGTTTTTAAGTGGCTTAAGGGGCAGGTTCCTGCTGTCCGGGTAATCCCTTTTTGCCGCCTGATGCAATGGGAAATTACCCCTCATGAGCTCCGGCCCGACCTTCACCCAAACCCAACTGATGGCCTACCAAAGGAAAAGGAAGCCTAACAATGCATACCCAAACTTATCAGGATGATATCTGCATCAGTCCGGGGTTATTGAAATCCCGAAATCAATCACGGCAGGCGGTGGTGGCACATGCTGCCGTTCGTGATGCTGTGTATGCGTGGCAAAAAACGCTACCAGGTAAAGCGCAGGAAACGATCGCGCAGCTGGTGGTTGATGAATGGCACCTCAGTGGTGGGCGTGGACTGCACTTGGGCGACTCAGCCCGCAACAACAAACAGAATCTTTTTCGCTGGCTTGATAACCCATTCAATTCCAAACGCTATGCCGGATATATCGCGAAACTCACGCCAGTGATCGCCGACGTTATGCCCATTGAGATAGCTCGCCAGTACGGATTGAAGAAGGGCAAAACAAAAGCGGAACTAGTGGCCACTGCGTCGCGTGAATGCTCAGAAGCAAAACAGGCTGCACTGCTGGGTGAGCCGCTGCGTGAACTTGAGCAAAAGATAAGGGAAGGGGTTATGTCGCTGATTCAGCTCGCGCCGCCCGATCGTTGGGCCGCAGTTCTTGACAGCACCGTGACGATGTTCAGCGGGATTTTTTAATCGAGTTTTGACCAATAAACATTACTAAGGAGCCCAGCGATGAAAGAGCGCGGGATAATTTTTAACGGCGAGATGGTTCGGGCCACCCTTGACGGTCTCAAGACGCAGACGCGGCGGGTTGTCAGGCATCAGCCAGATGAAGACGGCTTGGCTCGACTGAGTGGCGGTCCGTGGATGGATACCAGCGAGAAGGTTTATCGCTGCCCATACGGAGAGGTTGGCGATCGGCTATGGGTGCGCGAGACCTCTGGCCTTCAAGTTCGCCGTGATGCATTGGGCGGAACCGGTGAGTTTCGCGTGTATCGCGCCAGCAATCCTGATGCCATCCGATTCACAGCGAACGGGAAAAACTATCCGATCAAATGGGTGCCATCAATCCACATGCCGCGCCATGCCAGCCGTATCACGCTGGAAATCACAGATGTGCGCGTGGAGCGGTTGAACTACATCAGTGAAGAGGACGCTATCTCCGAAGGAGTGGCTCGCAGGCATAGCGACACGTACCACGGCTTCTATCGTGATTATGAAAATCAAGGTTATGGATGCGGATGCACATTCGCAAAGGATAGCTTCAGGTCTCTCTGGAGATCAATCTACGGCGCTGAAAGTTGGAATGCCAATCCGTGGTGTTGGGCCATCACCTTTAAGCGCATTGAGGGGGCTTAATGGCTTACGAATGGATCAAGGTTGAGGTCATTACGCCCGACAAGCCGGAGATTTATCAACTGGCCGAAATATTGAGCATCGACCCTGATTCAGTGCTGGGGAAACTGATCCGCCTATGGTCGTGGGCTGACCAACAAACGATAGACGGTAACGCAAATGGTAACGCTACGAGCGTTACAAAAAACGCTATCGATCGCATTACTTTTTTTCCCGGCTTCGCTGATGCACTGCTTCAAGTTGGCTGGCTCAAGACTGAGGGTAACACCCTGATGTTTCCCAACTTCGAAAGGCACAACGGGAAATCCTCTAAAAAACGGACACTTAGCAATAGGCGAGTTACAGAACACCGCAAGAAACCGTCAAACGGTAACGCAAATAGTAACGCAGAGAGGGTTACATCAGCGTTTCAAAAAGAGTTACCAGAAGAAGAATTAGAAGAAGAAGTAAAAGATAAAACCCCACACATAACGCGCGAGGAAAATTTACTTCCTGCTGAGAACAACGGACTACCGGAATACCTGCCAGGTATCGATGAGCCGATCGGTAAATTCCCGATGTTTTCCGACTGGAGACCGTCGTTGGATTTTCGACAACGGGCTGCGCTGGCGGGGGTAATTCTGGATGAGGACTACCAGCCAACTGAGTTAGCGGGTTTTGTCATGTACTGGCAGCCGGAGGGCAAAGCGTTCCACCAGCTCCAGTGGGATCAGAAATTTGCTCGGCACATCCAGCAGGTGCGGAGTTCGGCAGGTAAACAAAAAAACGAGGTGAGTAATCATGAGGGAGTTAACCAGGATTCAACCGCGCCACGCGCCGTTCAGCGCATCAGGGCAGCACGTGAGCAGTGGGAGCGAGAAAGTGCAGGCAACCCAGATGGCATGGCAGCTATGGGAGGTCATGGGGGAAATATTTACAGATCGCTGGGCAGTGAAGAACGGGACGGCGCCGTCGGAGATTTGGGTGGGAATTATCAGCGGCATGACACCTGAGCAATTGCAGCAGATTTGCGCGGGGTGCCTAGAACGCTGCGCTGCTGGTAATTCATGGCCGCCAGATCTGGCTGAGTTCGTGTCGCTGATTGCTGAGTGTGGAGCCAACCCGTTCGGACTGAGTACCGATGACGTGATGGCGGAATACAAGCGCTGGCGCAACGAGTCGTATCGATATTCGAGCAGCACAGAATTCCCGTGGCGTCAGCCGGTTCTGTATCACATCTGCATCGAGATGCGGCGTGCTGGCGTAGAAAAACGCATGACGGCGGGAGAACTGGAGCGGCTGGCAGAACGGCTGCTGAACAAGTGGGTTAAGCACGTGGCGCATGGGATGAGTATTCCGCCGATTCGCCGTCAGCTTGCCGCGCCAAAACATCCAGGTGGGCCGACACCTGCGGAACTCGCATATGCGGAGTTCAAACGCCGCAAAGCTGCGGGAATGTTTGATTAACTAACAATCGAGATTTGACCAATGAAAACTAAGATGACAACACAGCAGCGCGTGCTGCGCTACGTTCGCCGCAACGAAGGATTAACGCGGACAGAGATTGCCCGAGGTTTAGATATAACCCGCCGTGAGGCCAGCTCCGCACTCGGAACGCTTAGAGAAAACAATCAAGTAATCGCAGTCGGCACACCGGGCAAATACCGGTTCCATTTGTTCCGTGAGATTCATCCGGGCTTTGGCGTTCATCCCGCACAGGCTCGTTTTACTCAACTGCTGGCAGGAGTACGCGCATGAAACCTGAAATGTCTACAGCGGTGATGATTGAGCGCATCCGCGAAATGGCCGTATCCGATCAAGACGGCACGTTATTGAACCAGGTAGCAAACCGCATTGAATTACTGTTGGCAGCAGAATCCAGTATGTCGCGCGAAATGGCCTGCATTCGCCATGCGCTGGATATCCCTCCCGATCAATCAGTTCAGTCCGGCGTCGTTAACGCATTCGTGCGGCTGAATGGCGAGATTCTGGAATTGCGTAATCAGTTAGCAGCTGAGCTGGCGGATAAGTGCCGCATGGATTGGCTTATTTCGCATTACGTAGAGGTGCGCACACCGCTCGTTTACGGAAGCCACGCACTGTTTGTCGCTCAAACGGTTTCGGAAGACTGGGCAGAAATACACGCCACATCGCTACGTGAACAAATCGATGCAGCAATGATTGCTGCTGCTCCGCAGTTAGAGCGCAAGGACGGTGACGCATGACGCAGATTTTAGATATGTGCTGTGGCAGTCGCATGTTCTGGCATGACAAAAGCGACCCCCGCGCAGTGTTCATGGATA
This sequence comes from Pectobacterium zantedeschiae, assembly GCF_004137795.1. GTDB lineage: Bacteria > Pseudomonadota > Gammaproteobacteria > Enterobacterales > Enterobacteriaceae > Pectobacterium > Pectobacterium zantedeschiae. The sequence continues at coordinate 1,384,243 of NZ_NWTM01000001.1, read as the reverse complement.
ACCGTAGCGAACAGCACACGCTGTGCGATGGCCGGAGCCTTGTTATTTCTCCTGACATCATCGCAGACTTTCGTCAGCTCCCGTTCGCCGACGAGATTTTCCCTGTTGTCGTGTTCGATCCTCCACATTTAGAACGCGCAGGGCCAGAGGGTTGGATGCGCAAAAAATACGGCGTGTTGAATCCGCAGACATGGCGCGATGATTTGCGTGCTGGATTTGTCGAAGCGTTCCGCGTGCTGCGGCCTGATGGCGTGTTGATTTTCAAATGGAACGAAACACAGATTCCTGTCAGCCAGGTTTTATCACTGACAAATGAGAGCCCGATTATCACGCAGCGAACAGGGAAGGGCGACAAAACCCATTGGATTATTTTTGTAAAAAGCAGTGTTGCATAAGTATTTGGCCTGACGGTATTCATAAGCTATCTAATCCATGATGCTTGCTCATTAATTATCATTTTGAAGCACCGAAAGGTGTTTCTTTATGGCTGGTAATTAAACCATAAAAAGTGATATCTTTCTGTATTCTTAAGTTTTTTATAAGCTATTATCTCTAGCTGAAATTTCTGCTCTAATAGTTATTAAATTGGACTTAAAAATCAATAACTTGGTTGTAAATTGGCTTTATTAAAAAGGATGATTTTATATGAATTTTTTTTGGGTTAATCTGGGCACAAGTTTTAAAGAAGTTAAAGAGTATGGTTTCTTATGGGCCCCTAAGTATGCTACTAACGCTAATGGCAAAGAGGTTAAAAATGCTGGTTGGGAGTCCATGTCAAAAATTAAATCCGGAGATGTTATTTTTGGCTATCGAAACTGGGAAGTTAATTTAATATTAAGAGCGACAAGTGATTCGTATACTGCTGGCCGCCCCGACAATAGAAAGTTTGCAGCCTGGGAAGTTGAGGGGTGGAGAGTTGATATTGCTTATGAAGAGTTAACTTTGCCAATCGATATCAGAGAGTTTAAAGAGGAGTTTATAGATCTTTATAACGATTATTGCCACCCTAAAGTTTTTAATAAACGCGGGCTTTGTACTCAAATCTACATGTCATCTTTATCTGTATATGCTGGATTATATCTTATAGATAAAATAGATGAATTGAAATTAGATATTTTACTTGGTGAAGTAAGCCAAAAAGAATACGAAAGAAAAATCCTGGCTAAAGCAAGGATTGGTCAGGGTGAGTATAGGAAGGATTTATTAGAACTCTGGGAAGGGAAATGTGCCGTGACAGGGGTCGATCGTAAGGACCTACTTATTGCATCACATATATATCCTTGGTGCTTAAGTAAGAATGAAGATAAAATAAATAAATTTAACGGTCTCCTTTTATCCCCAAACTTAGACAGACTTTTTGATAAAGGATTAATTAGCTTTAACGATAATGGAAGTGTCTTAATAAAAGACACGCTCAGTGATGAAATCTTGTGTAAATTAGGTGTTTCTAATGAATTGAGGATTGACCTTATTAAAGAGGGGAACAAAAAATTTCTTAAGATGCACCGAAAGTTATATGGTTTTAAGTAAATATAAACTCATATAATTATTAGTTTTACTTAGTTTAGCACAAAAACCAGATGGATTATTATTGGCGGTTTTTTGTTAGGAACACTGCTTGCTAAGTTGTATGGCTAAAAAATAAACCTTATATTAATGGGGCTATAAAAACCGTTGAAATGGTTTAAATAAAATATGGGAGTTTGAGATAATAATGGATGAAAAATTAAACACTATTGGTGAAGGTGTCGCTGTGGGAGTTGGTGCTGCCGTAGGCGCTGGTTCTGGTGCTGCCATCGGTGTGGCTGGCGTAGCTGCGGCTGCAGAAGCTATGGCCGCTACTGCTGTAGCAGCTGGAGCATCAGCATCCGTAACGACTGGTGCAATTGCTGCTGCTGGTGGCGGTGCCATTGCAACTGGTGGCACTGGTATGGCTGGTGGTGTCGCTGCTATAGCTAGTGCTGCTGCAAGTAGCGCGGTTGTTCCTGTCGTTGGGTGGGCTGTCGCAGGGGCGGCAGTAGTAGGACTTGCATCATGGGGTGTATATAAATTCATAACTAAGTAACCTCTATTGACTCCCGATGATGCTGTATTTGCTTAAAAGTAATAGAACACATCACATAGCATATTAATTCTTAGGCCCTTAGGGGCCTTTTTGTTGCATATTGAAATATTTTATATAATATCATTACTGTATGGATATACAGTTAATTAAGGTGATGGATTGGCAATAAAACTACCAGGTTCGGGTTACGCAGTGGTGCGCTGCCGTGACCATGTCGTTGTAGCGACGTTTAAGGATTTTCCAGAATTTGACCGGGCGCTAACGTACCGGCGGGGCGATACGATTTCATTTATGCCGCTCCAGCCAGAGGAGATTGTCGGTACCCCGACACTATTCACACAAATGTTAGAGCGTGCCGGTTATCTAGTAAGCCAAGTTTAAAATAACAATATATAATTGCCGCTGATGGCCTGAACAACCATCAACTGCTGCGCCAACGGAGAGAAACCAATGGCGCAAAAAAACGTATCAAATCCTCAGTCACTGACGTTTAACGACGCCAGCGACTTTCTGTATTCAGCGGTCACCCTGCGAGGTGCCGCATGAAACAGCAATTCCATCTGGCAAATGATGCCGTCAAGCAAAACGCTATTAATTTTATTCGGCAGCTACCTGTTGACCAAAAACACCCCCTCGTCGTGGACATCAAAGAGCCCAGCCGCACCGATATTCAGAACAAAAAAATGTGGCCACTTTTGAAAGACCTCTCTGACCAGGTCGTCTGGTTCGGTAGTAAATACGATAAGGAGGACTGGAAAGACCTGATCACCGCGATGATTGCCAAATCCAAGAAGGAAGAGTTGCGCATGGCACCCGGATTGGATGGTGGCATTGTGATGTTCGGTCAGCGCACCAGCAAAATGAATATCCCGCAGATGGTAGAAGTTATTGAGGCTATCTACTGGTTCGGGACTCAGCAGCACGTAAATTTCAGCGAAAAATCCAAGCTGGAAATAGAGTGGGCTAAACGCTGGGGTGATCGTAATGGCTAAATTACACCGCCGTAAATGCAAAATCTGCGGTGAGAAATTCACGCCTCAATTCGACAATGTGCGCTGGTGCTGCCCTGAGCACGGCGCGCAGTACGCAATACAGCTCCGCGAAAAAGAAAAGCAGCGCCAGCAGCAGAAAAAACAGAGAGCGGATCAGGCTGCATGGCGGGAACGCAAGGCGGCTATAAAGCCCCTCTCACATTGGATCAGCATGACACAGCGAGCTGTTAACGACTGGCGGCGCGAATATCTGCTGGCCGCTGGCGATTGCTGCATATCCTGCGGTACACGCGAGGCGTTCGCCTGGCATGCCGGACACTACAGAACAACCGCAGCCGCATCACATCTGAGGTTTGAGCCTGACAATCTCTGGCTACAGTGTCACACATGCAACGTCCACAAATCGGGAAATATCGAGGCATACCGCATTTCGCTGGTGGGGCGAATTGGTGAATCCCGCGTGCAGGAACTGGAGAGCAACAACGGATCACACCGATGGACGCGTGAGGAACTCGACAAAATCCGGGCAACCGCCCGAGCTAATTTACGTGAACTGAAAAAGCAGGAGGCAGCATGACCCCACGCCAACGTCGCCAAAATAATGCAGGATTGGGATTTATAGCCGCTGCGCCTCGGAAAAGTTATCTGGGGCGTTTTACTTCATTAACCAACGTCCAGTCTGGCTGGATAAAATCATTACTTACCACATGGGGCGAGGGGGTAAGGGGTGAAGCAGGCCCCCGAATGCCGCGGGGACATGCATGCTGGAATGGCCTGAGAGGTAGTCGATGGTCGGATAAGGCGCTGGAGCGCTTTACGGCTGCATTGAATCAGGCGCGGTGCGAGGGCTACAAAGGGCAGCAGATAATGAATCGCGCTCACGCCATTCTATGGCCACAGACCACCAGCGTTATCGATCAGGCTATGCGCAATGATGATGCTGATTTTGTCGAGCAGTGCGTATTACTGGCATTAGATGTTAATGATCCGGTCTATCTGGTGGGTGTTCAGTATTACACCACGCGCAAAAAAATCTCAGATATTACTCGCGAGTTGCAGGCAATCGCGCCGTGGCTAACCGACAGTGAAGCGAGAAGGCGCGTTCGCTGGTGTCTGGATATATTCAGGGCAAAGGTTTTCTTGACGTCCCGAAAGCTATTAACTGAGCAGGTATGAATTATTTTTTGATTATTTGTGCTATTTATCTATTCGTATATTGAAATTGAGCCAAAAAATTGTTTAATGTATTCATGATTGGCAGAGCTACGCCACGATGGCAGCAATGGGAAGCGACAATCTGACAAATTCGAAAACCTCGCACTAGCGGGGTTTTTGCTTTCCGGCGATACGACAGGGGTATTCGCGAGATGCATTGCATCAGTACCCCTGTCATAGCGTCGAATTGCAAAAAAAAGACAAACACCGAAACCCGTCATCAGTGCGGGTTTTTTTGTTATGATTCTCCTTTCACAAGGAGGGCATCATGACTTGGCAGGGCGTACCTTTTCCATTTGGACAATATCAAACCGAGTTGCTTGAACGCGGAGTTTTAACCGTAGATAAGATTCCTACTATAGTGGTTGATTCTGGGTTCGCTTGGGATACTATTATAGCGACCCTACTGGGTTCTCTTATTGCTGGCTGGATTCCTGGTTTTATCGCGTTAAAGAGCATTAGAAGTAATGAGCGGAATACAAGAATAACAATTGCGATTACTCATCATCAAAAAAGAATTGATGAAATAAAGAGCACTGCATCAGAATATATGTCAAATATTTTAGTTTTTGGTGTTTATGTTTCTGCAAGAAATATTGATGAAATTAAAGAAGATAATGAGTATGAAGAAAAAATGCTTGAGTTTTTGCGAAAGGAAAATTTATTAAGGAATAAGTTTTTATTGATTTTTGAAAATAACAGTCAAGAGTCACAGAAGATGGTATTGAAACTGGATAGCCTAATTAGGCTAAATGGTCGCCTAATTCAGGAACGAGAACTAAGTAAATCAATATTTGATGATATAAAATCTGCAACTAGTGACCTATTGGTTTTGGTTAAAGATTATTGTTATTCTGAAGATAGTAGGTTTTACAGCAAGGTCTAAGCATTGGATTAAAGGATTATCCTGTAAGGGCTGCGCTAAGGCGTGGCCTTTTTTATGTGCGCCGTGTAAGAAAGAAGTAAACTAGTTTAATAAGACGTGATAATCCCTTTATGTACATTGAACGTGTCCTAGTGACTCATACTGTACATACATCAAAGAGGGATACATCGCATGAAACTGAACGTCATCAAGTTACTGCCAGCTTTACTTCTGGGCGCATGCTCAACGTACCAACCGCAAGAGACAGCCGAACAACCTCGGGAGCAAGCTGAAATCGCTGCGCCTGCACCGGCACGGCAAGCCGCTGTTGCAGCGGTCGCGGCAGTGTCGAAAGATAACTGTCTCGTGGGATGCCCAACCGGTGGCAGTGCGCAGACATTAATCCGTGACGCATACACGCTGAACAACAACGCCTCTACTCGTTTCGCGAACTGGGTAGCGTATAAAATGACATCATCAAGCCAAGCAAGTGGCCGATCGCGCACATGGCGTCAAGACCCTGATTTGCCTGCTGCTGATACGTTGGCACCAGCAGCATATACTGGCGCGAATGCGGCGTTAGCTGTTGACCGTGGACACCAGGCTCCATTGGCTGGGCTCGGGGGTTCGTCAGACTGGCAATCTTTGAATTATTTATCGAACATCACGCCGCAAAAAGCCGACCTAAATCAGGGCGCCTGGGTGCGGCTGGAAGATAAAGAGCGTGCGTTATCCAATACCACAGCTGTCTATACAGTGACTGGCCCACTGTTTGAGCGCAATATTGCTACATTACCTAATGCTCCATCGGTTCAAATCCCGAGCGGCTACTGGAAGATTCTGTTCACAGGTTCTAGCCCGGCTGATGGCAAATTCGCGGCGTTCATTATGAATCAAGACACCCCGCGTGCGGCTAACTTCTGTAATTTCCAAGTGACAGTAAGTCAGATTGAACAGAAGACCGGTTTAAACATTTGGTCATCGCTTCCTGCGAATGTAGCCAACACAATCAAGTCACAAAAGGGTGCTCTTGTGAGTGACCTCGGCTGCCCCTGATACAACTCCGCAGTAATTAATAAATTACGTAGCCCGCTGTAAGTTCGCGGCGGGCTTTCTTTGCCCTTAAATCACACTGTGCCCCGTAACTCGGAGGTGGAGATATGAAAATGCCAGATAAAAATCCCGACGCGTGGGCGCAACTGATCGCGTGGTTTACACAGAAAGAAGTCGGTTACTCAGTTGCCGCGGCAGTAATGGCGCTTTTGCGTGCCGCGTATGTTGGTCGTGATAGCTGGTCACGACGATTGCTCGATGCTGCTATGTGTTCGCTGGTTGCCTACTACATCAATGACGGGTTGTCAGCATTGGGATGGGATTCGAATTTTGCGTCGATGGGCAGCGTATTCATCGGCTTCCTCGGCATTGACTATATCAGTTCCATTCTTCGCCGCGTTGTTGGAAGTAAGACTGGCGACACTAATTCGCAGGTATAAATATGAATCAGTCACAATTTCAAATGGCGGCTAATATCAGCGCCGAGCTGGCTGCGCGTTGGTATCCGGTTATTAAGGACACATTCGATGTATACGGCATCACTCTGCCGGTGGCACAAGCGATGTTTATTGCTCAAGTGGGCCACGAGTCAGCCGGATTTTCTCATATCGTTGAGTCGTTTAACTACAGCCAGAATGGTTTGAAAGCGACATTCGGCCATCGTCTGAGTGCTGACCAGATTTCGATGCTGGGGCGTCAGCCCGGTGAAAAATCTGTTCCTATGAACCGACAGGCGGCAATAGCTAATCTGGTTTATGGCGGGAGAATGGGAAACAAGGCTGCGGGTGACGGCTGGAACTTCCGTGGGCGCGGGCTGATTCAAGTCACAGGTGCAACGAACTACATGAATTGTGGTGCGGTATTGGGCGTGGATTTGATTGCTAAACCTGAGCTATTAGAGCAGGACATTTATGCTATGCGTTCTGCGGCGTGGTTCTGGAATTCACGTAAATGCGGCGCTGTAGCTGATGACGTCGTTGCAGTAACGCGATTGATAAACGGCGGAAGTAACGGATTGGCCGAGCGGCGTGAACGTTTTGAACGAGCTCGACAGGTTCTGGTATGAGCATTATCCCTAATTGGAAAATAGCAGCTGTTTCGCTGGTGGCTGGAATCATCGCTGGCGGATCATTCTGCTGGTGGATCGTATCAACGAATTATGACGCTGATATAGCGACACTGAAAACTGAACACGCTCTGGTGCTGAAATCCGTATCAGACAAAGCGACAGCGGATAGCGAAGCGGCTCGTAATCGTGAGCACAACTTCCAACAACAAATAGCAGCGTTAGATGCCAAATCCACAAAGGAGCGGAAAGATGCAAAACGTGAAGCGGATCGTCTGCGTAATGATATTGTCAGCGGCAAGCGTCGCGTGCAGTTCGCCAGCGCAGCCCTTGCAACCTGTGAGCAATCAGCGGGCGCAGTACGCAGCGCCAGCAGCATGGGCAATGCAACCGCCCTCCGACTCTCTCCGGTTGCTGGACGAAACATTCTCGATATCAGAGCCGGAATAAAGGACGACCAGTCGAAACTGCTTTACCTTCACGGGTATATTCGAGGGCTGCAACAGCAGGGCATCATCGCCCACTAATCGGCATCAGACCTACTGATTCCGCTCAACGGGGTTATTTCACCCTCCGAGAGCGAATCGAAACCGTCACCAACCAATTAACGGGCTTGCAAGCGTACGTGCGGGAACAATGCCTTGGATAAAATTATTAATAATCATAGTCCTGTAGCAAGTGAGCATTGTTTGACGACCCACCAGTCACGGGCTACAAGCACCCAAGAACTTGACGCTAGGGGAAGCACGCGCTTGTTAATCTGCTGAAACATCTCGTCTTCAGTGTTAGATACTTTCTGCTGGAAGAAAAGCGCATAGTCAATGGCGAGGTCACTTGGGGTAGGGTTATAGTCATCAGGACTCATCTTGGAGGCCATTGAAACATAACGGCTCAGCGCAAGCTTCATAACCTGAGCTGTATTGTCAGCCATCATTGTGTTGGCGATATATGCACATTGGTTGATTGACTGCACTTGCTGATACTCAGCCATACTCATACCTTCAGCATTCACTGTGCCAGAAGAAGCGATGATAAGTGGCACGGCGGTTAAAAAATTAGTTTTCACAAAAGAGATCTCAGCATTAGGAAGGGTTAAGTTAGCATTCGTTTCATGATCGTGGAAGTGTGCATGACGGATGGAGGTTGTGCCTTGATCTGAGTCGTTATGTTTAGGCCACTGCGAGAGTATGGCTTGAATTTTTAGGAATAGACCCCATTAATAAAATAATCTAGCACCGACAAACAATGCATGGGGTTATGTATGGCTCTTAAAGAAACGAAGTTTACTGTTTTAATTACTTTCGACATTACAGTTGATGGGCGTACGGAAGTTTACTCTAAGGTAACAAAGCAACTTGCTGACAATGGATTCACCAAGGAAAGCCCATCGGGAGTCGAGTTACCTGAAAACGTTTATTATGGCGTCATTGCAAGGCCTGTAGAGTTTGATGATGAAGGTCATGTATCGGTTGGTGAATTAAAGTCTGCATCGGACTCTATTAGTGCGCGAGTGATTGAACTTCTGGAACAGATTTTTGATATCAATGATGTCCAGAACAAGATGCTTGTTCATGTTGGACGTAAATCAACTTCCACCACGGTAATTAAATAACACTGTCACACATCCTAGCGTTTTTTATTGCCGCCACAAAGGCCACTTTCGAGTGGCTTTTTTAATGGCTCAAAACAGGAAAACAACCATGGCAAAACCGGACTGGGGAGCCATCGAATCGGCATACCAGGCCGGAGTGATGTCTCTCCGTGAAATAGTGGCATAGTACGACAACGGTATGATCAAGCCATTAGCAGATGGCTGAGGCCAGCAGTAAGGCATCTAATCTGGCGCACGTGATAATGCTTGAAAAGTGCGCAATCGACCCAATTATCATTTTGCTGTCATCTACTGGGGATGGCTTAGAAAAGGAAAATATAATGTTAGAGAACTATTTTGCTGGAGCTAGCAAAACAGAAGAAGAGGCAATCCAGAAAGCACAACGATTACTAGCTGTGCAGGCGGCGCTTGAAGTTGCGAAAGCCTCAGTAGGGAGTTCGGACGTTTGCGCTACTTGCAAAACGGATGTTGAGCTTAAGGCTGTTGCTCAACATATATCCACGCTAGCTGATGCTATTCAAGAAGCATTAAAAGTAAAGTAAATCGGCTTATCGGAACCATATAAGGGCGATTTTATATCGCCAGCACAAAGGCCACCTTCGGGTGGTTTTTTTATTGCCATCACACCATTCATTTCCAAGCGAGTGAATAGCGTAATGGTTTTATAAAATGCTAAAAACATCCACGGTACCGCACAGAAAGCAGAATATCGTATAGGTTTTCGTTGTCGCCGGTATCCGGTACCGTGGGGTTTATAGTTTCCAATGTAGAGGAATATTCTGTTATGTCTGATAAAGACATTACGCGGCCATACCCGCCAAATGATTTCATGACGCCTCACATCCCGTGCCCATATACCAGGTTAATACCTGCGGACGAGATTTATGATTGGGTAGACAAGCAGATCATCAGCGAAAGCGGAAACCTGTATAACCCGGATCATTTTCATCTGCATACAGCTGATATTGCGTTTATGTGGGCGTCATCAGCATTCGAGAAAAAAGGCCGTACTGTTCTTGGTCAATGCGAAGAAGTGATGATGCGTGCGGGTGGATGGCAAAAAGCGAGAATGGAACAGCAGATGCACGAATGGTTCGGGAGAATCCCAACATTCATTATCACGCTGGCCGCTGACTATTGCGCTCAATGTAGCGATCTGGATTTCTGCGCACTCATTGAGCATGAGCTTTACCACATTTGCCACGCGACTGATGAATTTGGCGCTCCGAAATTTAAACGAGATACCGGATTGCCGGTGCTGAAAGTGCGCGGTCACGATGTTGAGGAATTCGTTGGCGTCGTTCGTCGCTACGGTGCAAGCCGTGACGTGCAGGAAATGGTTGATGCGGCAAACAACAGGCCGGAAGTGGCTCACGTCGATGTGGCGAGGGCATGCGGAACGTGCTTATTAAAATTGGCGTAAATTTTGGACAGGGTTGGACGGATGGTGAACTATGGCGGTGTTAAAATCAGAGGTAAAAGCCTTCATCATCCAATCACTTGCATGCTTTGATACCCCCTCTCAGGTAGTTGAGTCCGTCCAAAAAGAATTTGGCATCAAAGTTAGCCGTCAGCAGATTGAATCACACGACCCCACGAAAGTTAGCGGCAAAAAGCTCGCGAAAAAATGGGTTGATATGTTCAATGAATCCCGCAAGCGCTTCCAGAATGAAATCTCAGATATCCCGATCGCCAACAAAGCGTATCGACTCCGCGCGCTCAATCGCATGGCTGTTAAGGCTGAGGAAATGAAAAACTTCGGGATGACCGCTCAATTGCTCGAGCAGGCAGCCAAAGATGTTGGTGACGTTTACACCAATAAGCAGAAGGTGGAGCAAAGCGTGGTTGCCACTCATAACGTTATGCCTGTTCCGAGTTGCGATAGCGTTGAAGGTTGGGAGGCGGCAGCACAGAAACAGCAGAGCGAGGTTCTTGGTGGATGAATTACAAAGCCGTCTGGAAACCTTTGCCGGGATCGCAATCACTCTCCCTTAGCTGTCCTTGTAACGAGATACTCTACGAGGGAACTCGCGGGCCGGGTAAAACCGCCGCCCAGTTGGCGCGCTTTCGTCGCCTGGTTGGTCTGGGCTATGGTTCGTTCTGGCGCGGCGTCATTTTCGATACCGAGTATAAAAACCTCACCGACATTATCACCCAGTCAAAGCGTATGTACCGCCTGTTTAACGACGGCGCACGCTATCTGGCATCGGCCAGTGAATTGCGTTGGGTTTGGCCTACCGGCGAAGAGCTGCTGTTCCGATTCGGGAAGGAAGAGGGTGATTACTGGGACTACCACGGGCAGGAGTTCCCGTTCATCGGGTTCAACGAGCTGACAAAGCAGCAGTCTGCTGAATTCTACGAAATGATGTTTTCGTGTCGTCGTAGCTCGTTCCGGCCCGAGAACTACCCGCTGGCGGACGGCAGTCTGCTGAAGCCGATCCCCCTGGAAACGTTCAGCACGACCAACCCGTTCGGCATCGGCCATACCTGGGTGAAGAAGCGCTTCATCGAGCCTGCGCCGCGCGGCACCATCATTCGCGAAACGCAGAAGGTGTTTAACCCGCAGACTGAGCGCGAAGAGGATGTGACGCTTACACGCGTTGCAATTCACGGCTCGTTCAAAGAAAACCCGTATCTGGATCCGCAGTACATCGCGACGCTGATGGCTATCAAAGACCCGAACCGGCGCAAAGCATGGGTAGAAGGTTCATGGGATGTGACCAGTGGCGGGCGCTTTGACCACCTGTGGAATGCGCTGTTGCACGTTATCAAGCCGTTCCGTATCCCGGATAGCTGGACGGTTGACCGCTCCCACGACTGGGGCGAATCAAAGCCGTTCTCTAACCTCTGGTGGGCGCGCGCCGACGGCACAGCCGCTGAGTTGCCCGACGGCCGCCAGTTCTGCCCGCCAGCCGGGTCGCTGATTCTGATTGGTGAGTGGTACGGCTGCCCGCCGGACGAACTCAACAAAGGCCTCAATATGTCCTCGACGAACGTCGCAAAGGGCGTTGCATGGGTTGATAAACGTCTGTTGGGTGAGGAAGTAGACGAGCCGGAGGAAGTTCAGGGCAAAGGCCAGATGCACATTGTGCCAGGCATATGCCGCGAAGTTATCCCCGGCCCTGCCGACGGCGCAATTTTCAACACTGGCGACAACGAGCTTTCCATTGCACAGAAAATGGAAGCTCAGGGCGTCAAATGGATACCGGCGGACAAGACGCCGGGATCGCGTATCAACGGTGCATCGCTTTTCGCGGACATGCTTGAGGCGGTTGTTGAAGCCAAAAAGATGGAGTCAGGAATACCCGAGAAGCCAGCTTTTTATGTAATGGAGCACTGCCGGGGCTGGATAAGCCGCATCCCTGTTTTAGTCCGTGACGACAAGAAGTCTGACGATGTCGACACCACCCAGGAAGATCACGACTGGGATGCTACTCGTTACCGCGTACTGCACTCACCGGCGAAGGTGGGGGCAATCTTCTTCTAAGGAGCTCATCAGTGAGTGAACAACAAGGCGAGGTTTCATTCCTCGTAAACGCCCTTACTGATGCTATCGGGCGGCAGCGAATGCTGTACGCAGGGCGCAATGGCAACGTGAAGCGCACGAAGTTGTGGGACGAGTTCGGCTACCCGGACACGCTCAGCTTCGATAATTTCTACCGGCAGTACCGGCGCGGTTCGACCGGCTTCTCGGCCGTGCACAAGCTTCTCGATGGCTGCTGGGTCGACCGGCCAACCATCATCGACGGCGACGAAGACAAGGAGTCGACGACCACAACGCAGTGGGAGAAAGCTGTCACGAAGCTGATGAAAAAACACTGGGCGAAAATCAAAGACGCTGATCGACGCAACATGGTCGGCCGCTATTCCGCATTACTGATACAGGTGCGCGATAGCCGGGACTGGAGCCAGCCTATTGATACCGACGTGGTAAAAAAACTCGGCAGCAAAGCACTGGTGAAACTTATCCCGGCGTGGGAGCCACAGATCACACCGGGCAATCTGGATATCGATACCTGGTCTGAAACTTACGGCCAGCCAGTCAGCTATCAGTTCAATGAGCAACCTATCGGCGATGAGGGAACTTACAGCAGTCCGCGTTCAGTCCAGGTTCATCCCGATCGTATTATCCTGCTGTGTGAGGGTTCTGAGGATGACAATATTCTGTCAGGAATCCCGCTCCTTGAGGCCGGTTACAACGACCTGCTGGATATTGAGAAGACGAAAGGCGGCAGTGCGGAAGGGTTCCTGAAGAATGCCAGCCGTCAGCTCGCCACTGAGTTCGGCGAACAGGTCAGCATTGATGCGCTGATCAAACAGGCAAAAGAAGCCGGTTATGACAAGCTCGGCGACGCGATGAACGACAAGGTAACGAAGCTGAATAGCGGTACCGACGCGGCGCTAGTGACGCAGGGTGGTAAAACCTCCGTGCTCTCGGTGGCTGCTGCTGACCCGACGCCAAGTTGGACTGTGTCGGCTAACTCGTTCTCTTCCACAATTCAGTGCCCGTTCAACATTATGTTCGGCAAGCAGACGGGCAACCTCGCGTCTGAGGAAGATAAGGCAGCCTGGGCAAACCGCTGTAACGAGCGCCGCTGGGGCTTTCTTTCTGACGTTATTACCCGTGTGATTGAGCGTTTCTGGACTGTCGGCATTATTGATCCGCCGGCATCCGGTGAGGTGACGCTGACCTGGTCTGATTTATTGGCCCCGAGTGAGAAAGAAAAGCTCGCGAACATGGCAACGATGGCGGACGTGGCGGCGAAGACCCAGCAGGCCTTTGGCACTCCCGCGGTAGATGAGAACGAGGTCCGCGCTGTCGGTGAGCTGGAACCACGAAAAGAGCCCAGAACACCAGACCCCAATGCAAAACCACCTGGTAAGGATCCGCTGACAGATGATGATGACAGTGCAGACCCGAATCGGGACGCCAATCGTTCCACGCAATAAAGCGGACCCTACGCAGTCAGCGCGGCAGGTTGGCAGGATGTTTCGTGACATCGATGAGCGCTATCTGACGATAAAGCGCCGCCTGAAAGCGATGTTTGACCAGCGGCTGACCGGGCAGCAGCGTGAAGCCAACGGCGAGAAGTCCTGGCTGATGTGCAACAACGATGGCGCAGAGCCTTCGCTGTACCAGGTTAATGCCGGTCGCTACATCTACGATATGACGGCGGCGCAGTTGGCCGACCTGCTTCAGATAGTCCAGACCATCCTGGATGATGCACTGCTCGACGGTGGAAGCCAAAATCTCTGGGCGCTGGATTATGTCGCCGCTGAGTATGAGCGAGGTACGCGAAACGCCTTCACCAACTTGTCGGTGCAGTCTCAGGCGTACGCCAGTCAGACAACGCTGCAGCAATTGCTCTCCAGCTCGGCATACCAGAATCAGATAGCCAGCGCATATATCAGTACTTACAGCGACTGGAAGCTCGAGAGTGACCGGGCGCGCGGTGACCTCGCGAACGTCATTGCCGACGCTATTGGCAGAGGCGTTAACCCTCGCGAGACTGCGAAGGTAATCAGCAAGCGCCTTGATGTCTCGATGACACGCGCCAAAACGATGGCCCAGACCGAGCAGGTTGGCGCGCTACGTCAGGCACAGTGGAACGAAACGAACTGGGTTGCTGATAGGTTGGGACTGAATACCGGTCTTCTGTGGCTGTCAGCGCTCAAACCTACGACGCGCCCGTGGCATGCCAGTCGACACGGCAACGTGTACACCACTGAACAGGTAAGGGCGTTTTATGCTGAGAGAGGCAACCAGTACAACTGCTACTGCAGCCAGATTCCGGTGCTGCTTAACGAAGACGACAGCATATTTAATGAAGGGCTGGCGGAAAAGTTGAAGAAAGAGCGTCAGCAGTGGAGTGAATCCTAAAAAAGTTATATGGTGCTATTTTCCATTAGGAGATAGCTCATGCAGCAAGGCGTTGGTTTCTTTGTGAAAATATTCTCTTCAGAAGAATATAGAAATGAATTTATTAAAGGGAATTTGTACATGAATCCCCTAAAGTATTTCATTGACCTTGAAGAAGAACACTCTGGAAATATTGGTGATAAACATGAAGCTCTAAGCGCATGGTTACAGCCTTCAGGGATGAGGATGATCTTCAAATTTGGAGATCAAGAGTTTGAAATACCAAGTTCAGACATTGCAGCCCCAATCGCGATCAAGAGAACCCACTTCGACTCTGTAAATGTTCTCTGTTTAATGGCCCTTCATTCACATGATATTTCTTTGGATGGAAGAATCAGCGCTGAACAAGTTGAGCTTCTAAAAGACTACTTCGCAGTACCAGAAGATGTGGTTAATCTGGGAGAATATGCGGTGGTTATCCCAAATACAGGTTTATTCTTGGAGAAGGTTCAGGCAGCCTCGCAGCATCTTGTCGATAATGGCGAGGCGTCAGAAATGATAGCTAAAACAGTTAAATACTACGACCAAAGCCAGACGCTTTCTTTGACCAACGAAGAAGAGGCTATCTTTCACAAACAAAAGTCCTATGAACACCAAAAAGAGTTCAGGATAAGCCTCGACAGAGGTAAAGGTGAAGTAAGCCCTTATGTTTTGAAGGTTGGAGATCTGACTGGTGTCGCCCACCCAATAATGACAAGGGATATAAATAGCACGTTTCAATTAGTAATTACTCCTGATTCTGAATAACCCGCTCCGGCGGGTTTTTTATTGCCTGAAATTCACCAATGAGGATCCAGCATGAAACGCAATCGCGTTAACGTGCTGACCGTCGTCAACTCCGCTTCAAACATCACTACTGAAACCATCGACGGCAAGCCACATATCGTGGTTCGCGGCATCACGCCCGTTGTTGACGATATTGTGATGAACCGGAAGTTGTACCCGGCAGCCGAAATAGAAAAGGCCTACAACACGCTTGAGCGTAATCCGATGCCTCTGGGTCACCCGAAGGTGGACGGCAAGCATGTATCTGCGCGCGATGTCCGGGCGGTGAACGAGTACCACGTCGGGGCATGGTTGCAAAACGTCAGCCACAAAGACGGGAAGGTGACGGGCGACATGTACGTTAACCGCCAGTACGCCGAATCCAGTGAGAAGGGCAAGCGCCTGATTAACCGCCTGGATGAGATGCTGGCCGGTACCAACTCCGACCCGATCCACATTTCCACCGGCCTGCTGTATTCCGGTATCGCCGCAAATGGCGAGTCGAAGGGCAAGAAGTACAACGAGATCGCCACCAACATGATGTTTGACCATGTTGCTGTGCTGCTTGATGAGCTTGGTGCCGGCACGCCGGAGGAGGGCGTAGGAATCTTCGTTAACTCGGACGGCGAAGAGCAGCAGATCGAATTGGTTCGCCTTGCTGACGGAATCGACTGCACCCGCGATGGCCTGCTCAACAAGACCCGATTCTTCTTCACCAACGCTTCGAACTTTTCCTTCGACGATATCCAGCGCGCCATCAGCGACAAACTTCGCGAAGGGCGCGGCACCGATTCATACCTCTGGCCCGAGTCTGTCTGGCCGGACACCTTCATCTATCGCGATGACGCGAAATATTTCAAACAGAAGTACCTCATCGATGAAGCCGGCAAGGCCGTTTTCGTCGGCGAACCTGTAGAAGTCGTGCGCAAACCCACTGAGTACGAGATTAAAACCAACGGAGAGAATGATCCGATGAAAGAACTGATTATCAATGCGCTGAAAGCCGCTGGTAAGCCGACTGATGGTAAGTCTGATGACGAGCTGATGGACGCCTACAACCAGCTGGCAGCCGATAAGGCAGCAGCGAAAAGCGAAACGCCGGAAGAAAAAGTCGCCCGCGAAAAGAAAGAAGCGGATGAGAAAAAGGCCAAAGAGCAGGCCACCAACAGCGATCAGGCGCCCGCCTGGTTCGCGCCGTTTGCCGACAAACTCAACGCCATCGAAAGCGGTCTTGCGGTGAACGCCGACAAAGAGAAAGGCGAAAAGCGCGCTGCGGTGAAAGCTAAATTCCAGCTCGACGATCTGGCAGTCAACGCTCTCGACGGTGCTGCGCTTGATGGTCTTTACGCGCAGTGCCAAACCTCCACGGGCCTGAGTGGTGCATTCCGCCAGGCGAACAACAACCAATCTTTCAGCGAAATGCCGGAGTAAGAAATGGCTAAAGACGGGAAACACGTGATTCACGCGGGCGGCATCTTTGCCAACCCGCAGCTTCATCGCGAGGGGGCCGCTGCCGCAGCAACCCCGCCAGGTACGATCGGCTTCTTCGATAACACCACCAAGAAGTTTACTGCCTCCGTGGACGGCGACGAAGACGCGATCCTCTATGTCGCCAACTACGACTATCTGCGCTGCAAAACTGTCGACGACATCATTGCGGCCGGTGATTGGGTGGTTGCTATGCATCCGACCCCAGGCGTTTTTTTCAACGTGCCAGCTGTGGCCGGTACCTACACCAAAGGTCAGCCGCTTTCCATCGTCAATGGTCGCGTAAAAGTTGCCGCCGCTGATGAGTCGGTCCGCGCCTTCGTGGAAGAAGACCGTTCATACACCATTGCGACCGCCGGCGATTTGCTGCGCGTAGTCATCAAGTAAGGAGCAACGAATGTTTGCATTCTCCACCCAACAGGCTACGGCCACCCGGAACCTTGAGGCGAACACCGCTCAGTTTCGTGAGTTGCAGTTTGCTCGTAACGCCAGCGCTCAGGCTGTAGCTGATTTCATCGCACGTACCCGCGCGCGCGGTGACGCCGCTAACGCCCCGGCGCTGGATGCAGTGAATGCGGTCGACGATATCCGTCGTCTGTACCGCGCCTACGATCAAACCGTTTTGGCTGAATTCGAGCCGAACACCGAGTTCACTCTACTGAATGACCTGATGCCGCTGTCGCGCTCGGTTCGCCTCGAAGAATCCGTGTACGAGTACGCCCGCAAAGGCGGTCGCGGCTGGGCGCATACGTCTATGTCTGGCCAGATTGGTGCGGCGCTGGACGCGAAATCCTACACCTTCGACGGCACGATGGTCCCGATCCACGATTCCGGCTTCAAGTTCAACTGGCGTGACCCGGTATTCAACAAAGGCTCTGCGCTGGCTTCCCTGGCTGATGCCCAGTCCGGATCTGTCGATGATGTTCGTCGTCAGTACGTGGACTACATCTGGAGCGGTTTCCGCGACAAAGCAGGCAACTTTATCAAGTTCGACGATAAAACCTGGAAAGGCCTGCGTGCTGATGAGCGTGTCGCTCAGATTACGCTGACCTTCAACTTCGCGACCAGTACCGATCCTAAGGCCATTCGTGCACAGGCAATATTGCTGCGCGATGTGCTGAAGCTGCAGAACTATCAGTACGGCGAGCAGACCTGGTACGTCTCCAGCGAAATCATGTCGAACTGGGAACAGTATTTCGACGTGAATTCCCTGCGCACGGTGCTGGAAGAGATTAAAAAGCTCTCTGGCATTAAAGACATCAAAGAAGATGCGGAACTGGCCGGTAACCAGATCACGATTCTGCCGCTGGGGGCTGGCGTTATCGCTCCTATTGTCGGCCAGGCGTTCGGTACCGTTGCTGACCCACGCCAGTTCTACAACAGCGATTACGTGTGGCGCACATGGGGGGCTGCTGGCCTGATGGTCAAGCAGGATATCGCTGGTCACTTCTCTGTAGTTTACGCTTCGAGCTAAGGATAAAACATGGCACTCGTAAAGGTATTGGTAGCAAACCTCTTTGCCGGTGCCAGCTTCCAGAAACTGGAGGTTGGCGTGGTTTATGAAGTTGACGACGTGGTCGCTGAAAAATGGGTTGCGGCTGGCAAGGCAGAGCCGACGAAAGAGAAGGGCGAGAAACTGGTGTTTGAAGTGGCAACGCTGTCAGCCCCTGTCAGTAATGACAATGTGCTGCAGAGCCAACTAAATGACGCGCTGGAGCAACTGAACACTGCTCATTCCGCTCTCGAAGCGAAAGACAAAGCGCACGCTGAGGTGCTGGAGCAGTTGAACATTGCTCACGCTGCTGAGTTGACAGCGGCGAATGCTCGTGCTGAAACCGCAGAAGCGGCTCTGACCGAAGCAACCAAAAAGGCGAAGTAACCATGGCAGCCCAAATCACGCTTGATGACGTTAAGCCGCTGATGACTGACTTGGGCTTCGCGGTCCCGGATGCTGTGCTTCAGTTGCTTATTGACCAGGTTAGCGCCGCGTCTGGGTGTATGGATGGGGCGGGCTATTCCGAAAGCCTGCAAAAGCTACTTCTCATATATGCAGCCGCGCGACTGGCAGCCTTGTCCGGTGCCCGTAAAATAGCTTCTCAATCAGCACCGTCCGGCGCATCTCGCTCGTTCACCTACGACAGTGCCGGAACGGATCACCTCTACTCACAAATCCTGTCCTGGGACAAGAACGGATGCCTGGGCGACTTGCCTCTATCTGGCTCGTCAGTCGGATTCTTTGATGTCGTTGGAGGCTGCTGATGGAGTGGACCTCTGTCGCTGAACGTCAACCCAAGGCCTTCGCCCGCGTCTGGGTGCTGACCGATACCAACCGGCAGACTACCGGATTCGTTGAGCCGAATGTCGAGTGGCACATCAACTGTCAGCGCATTCGCGCGACTGGTGCGGCCGTGCTGAGCTGGAAGGAGTGAGCAATGTCAGAAATTGGCCGCTGGTCATATACGGGCAAGGCGACGTTCTGGAAGCGGCTCGATGGTGGTAATGAATACGGCGACCCGGCGGGCTTCGCCGAACCGTTGGTCATCGACTGCGGATACCAGGGCGGCCTGAGTAAGCGCTTAGGCGATATCGGCTCTGAGCGCGTGGTGAAAAACACGTTCTGGACAGAATTCGCTGATGCTGACACCGGCGATTACATCATGATCGGTGTTTCATCTGATGCAGACCCGCTGGCTGCCGGTGCTGACGAAGTGATGCAATCTGTCTGCTTCGAAGACACCTTTGACCGCCTTGTTGACGACTGGGCCATTATCACGGGAGTTTAGCCATGGCTGGAAAAGTAAGAGGCATCGGCCAGGCCAAGGCCAGAATGAAACATCTCATTGAGGACATATCTGGCCGGAAGGTGGCTCGGGCCATTCAGTCAGCGCTAATTATCGGTAGTTCACAGGCTGCGCTGTACACGCCTATCGACACATCGTTACTGATAAACAGCCAGTACCGAGAGCTAGTCATTAACGGCATGCGTGTTACTGGGCGTGTCGGCTATTCAGCAAATTACGCGCTGTCAGTTCATGACCCTAATGTGAAGCAGAATTTCCGGCGTTCTACAGCTGAGAAAGAGTTTTTACGCAAAGGCTTTGACGATATGCGCAGTCAGATTGATGCTGTGGTGCATAAGGAATTATCGGTATGACCCCATCGATGTATGAACGGGTTAAAAACGTGTTTGTGACTGCCGGTCTTACCGAGGGACGCATTGTCCAGTTGCTATTTTTTGAAGACACGAAGAAGGCGACAGACGCATTTATAGTCTTCCGTCCCAATGGCGGCACTCCAATTCGCAAAGACCTCGGCGCAGAACATTACGTGTTGGTGGATGTTATCGGTCCGAAGGATAAGCGTGCAGCCACTGCACAGGCAGTTCAAAACATTATCGACTACGTGCAGGAAAATCCGATTAGTGACAGTTGCGTAGGGCAAATTGAAAACATGGGCGGTATACCACCTCCGATACCCACCGATGAAGGAAGGATTGTCTTCCGACTCCAATTCGCTTGCCTCTACGGGGAGTAAGCAACATTAACAATCTGCCACCCGGCGGATTTTTTACTTATAACGAGGTAATACTATGGCTAATTGCCAAACCAACAATTCGAAATTGTTTGGTCGTGCGATCGTGTTGGAAGTTGCTGATGGCTGCGCCGATGCGCTTCCGCAGGAATCCGAATGGAAAGCTCTGGCCGCCGGTACTAGCAAGGGTTTCGACTTTTCGCCGAACAGCGTTACTTCGGATGCCGACGACACCAAAGGCTATGTCGAGAGCATCGTTACCAACGCTGACTTCACCATTTCTTTTGAGGGCGAGGTGCGGAAGAACGACAAACTCGACCAGTACGGCGTAGGTCGACTGATCAAATATTTCAACAACGAGATTCAGGCCGCTCGGCAGCCGACATTGTGGGTGCGAATGGAGTTCGGTCCGATCACCTTCGTCGGCTACATGCTGATTAACGCTCTAAGTTCTGATGGTGGAACCAACGACATCATCACATTCTCTACCGAGTTTAAGGTGGCGGCAGCCGACACTATTCAGGTTCTTGATACCGACGCTGATATTCCGGTCACTGGAGTAACCATTACACCAACCAGTGCATCTGTAGCTGCTGGTGCTTCGACAACCTTCGCCGTCAATGTTACGCCGACCGATGCAACTGAGAAAACCTTTGCGGTAGCCTCGTCTGTACCAGCACGCGCCACAGCGACGATCAGCGGTAACACGGTAACGGTCAGCGCCCCATCGGGTGCAACGGCAGGCGGCGCGAATATCACCGTCAAAACTGATGATGGCGAATTCACTGCCGTTTTCGCTGTCACGGTGACTGTGTAGTCATCATTCCCGGGGCTTCCAGTAGAGGCCCATATAATGCTGGCTAAGGATTAAGAACATGACACTCATGAAAGAGATAGGTGAACTCCTAATCACCTACGGCGAACGGGACTACTTTTTCAGACCCTCCTTCGCCAACATGACAAGGATCGGTGAACCGGAGGAAATTGTTTCGGCGTTCTATGACCTGCACCACGACGAGGTTTCAGGCCTAATGCAGAGAGCTATGGCGGCTTACGGATGTATCCCCGAGTGGATCGTTCAGCACATCAAAAGCTCAACATATGGAAGGAAAGCCCTGTCTGCGGCGGTGAGCGTCCTTGATGCCTGCTGCGATGATGAAATCTGTGAACTCACTGGAGATGTTCGACCTGCCAGGACGCGCGGACGTACATTCAAAATCCGGCGCGGAGCAATGGACGAGTTCGATATGGTGGTTCTCGCTCAGTCTCTGATAGTGCATGGCATTATTGGCAAAGCGAAGGTACGTAAGCTCCAGCGTCATGAAGGCGGCGAAGCCACCAAGGAATTTAACGCCTTCGACTACATCAATGCGGCGCGTAATCACTTCGGCATGAGCCGTACGGAAGCCGAATTGCTGACGATGACCGAGTTTCAAATGCTGTTGGCGGCAAAATATCCCGAACAGAAGGGCTTTACGCGGGAAGAGTATGACGCGGTCGCAGATGACTATATGGCGAAGAAGGCGCGGCGGCTGAAGATGGCATAAGGCAGAAAATATAACACGTGGAGCATTGACTTGATAAGTTAACTGTATTAATTTGCACACTCTATAGTGAAAATTAATACAGGTGTGTCATGGAAAAAACAGTTCCAGAACTAAAAGAGTTTACTCCGGGGAATACCCGTCGCTATGAGCAAGCCAATATGATTTGGTACATCTTGTCTGGATATGCTCATGCCAACAAAGAATCAGGTAAGTTGATTACATATGGGGAACTAGCTGAGCTAATGGGGTATGGGCGACGAGCTGGGCGTGGGTTGAAAGAGGCTTTGGCATTGGTTTCTCTTTACAGTCTTTACAATAATCTAGCCCCGATGAGCGTTATCGTTGTGAATCAAGTCACTGAAGAGCCAGGCTTCTTAGAGATGTTACGCGAAGGCCGAACGTTAGCTCAGGAGCAAAATGCGGTATTTGATACCAACTGGTACAAATACCGAGTGCCGAGTCCAGGCACTTTCCGCAAGGTTGCAGAGAACCTTAGTTGGGATGATGTGCGTTGAGATTCAATTTTTCTGTATTTATAGCTGATGCCCACTTCGGTGGGTTTTTTATGACGCGTTCGGCAAGGTCGGCCACTTTTTGAAGGCAAAGAAATACAGGCTGATGTAGTGGATCACTGGTATGGACAGGAAAATAGCCATTGGCCAGCCAAATCCAGCTTTTCGAGCCATTCTGTAACATGGGAAAAATGTGATAACCCATATAACTATGAAGAGTGTTTTGTTTGATTCTCCCACGATATTTCCTTGTGTGGTATTAATTTGGATCAGGTTGGTATGGCCCACTCAGGTGGGTTTTTCTTTTTGACTGTGATTAATTTTTTTGGCCTAGATTTGTACCGTTTGTTTCTTGTCGCTCGCCGATTTTGTATGGCAGAATTTTTGCTAACGCCACAACAAAGAGACGATTATGCGGTTACTCTTAACCAACCAGAACTACATAGCTTGCGTCATTGCAGCAGTCGTTTTCATCGCAACATCCGAACCCAGCCATCTGCGTGATAGCATTAACTACGGATTGCAGGCGGTTCTAGCAGCTAAGGCTGATTAATAATTTCAACCCGCTTAACTGCGGGTTTTTGCATTACCTCTATGCTAACCTGTGAGCATATGTTACCAGTGGGGTAAGCGGGAAATGTCAAATTCGGAAGATGAAAGGGATTTAGGCCGGGAGGTGCACGAACGCCTGTCTAAGGTGTCTCCAGAATTGCTGTCGGAATTCCTTTATAAGCGAGGCGTGCATGTTGTTAAGTGTTTGATGTGTGGTAGTGAGGATATTGGTATCCCTCAAACACAGGAGCTTATTGTTTATCCCGCCGGTAGCGGTACTAAGGTTTATGTCGATTATGTTCGAGTTGAATCTGCTGGGCCGAATTATTCTATTATGAAATACCAATATCGCCTTATTTGCAGAAATTGTGGGTTTATCAGTAATCTGGCTGTATGGCCTGTACTTACATGGATTGAAGAAGAAAAGGAAAGCAGGGATGGCAAGTAGCGCGAGCGATGATAATGTTGTTATCGGTGATTTTCCCAGATATGGCGGCGGCAATGGTGGAGGTGATTCCATGTTAGAGAAGCGAGTAGATAAGCTGGAAAGCACAGTATCGACTATTCGTGAGGATGTCGCGGTCATCAAGTCCAACTATGCGACAAAAGAGGACATCTCGTCTGTCAGGATCGATATTCATCAGACGATTTCCGCGCAAACAAAGTGGATTGCAGCCACCATTATTGGCACTGCTGGCCTAATTATGGCTGTAGCTAAACTGATTTTCTGACGTTTACCAATGGGTAGGAATGTGAAAAAAGTACTATTGGCACTATTTATTGGATTTTCATCAATGGTGGTTACAGGCTGCGCACCTAAATTAGATACTGTTGATTACAATCAAAGATCACTTCAGCTTGCATTAGGCATGTCAAAACCTGACGTAATGCAGATAATGGGTGCGCCGCGCAGGACAGACGTTAACCAAGAAAGAGAGCGTTGGATATATTGGAATAAAATTGCATATGGCTACGCTATCGTCGATAACGAACAGATGGCAACCGATCGGCTAACCGTTACGTTTGTTGGTGGAAAAGTCACCAAGTGGGGACAGCAAACCTTGACGGATGACATAATGGAATCAACCCAAAAAACAGCTAAGGCATATGCAGATGCTGCGAAAAAGTAAGCTATCAAAATATGAGATAGCATGAATTTAACAACCTCGCTCCGGCGGGGTTTTTTATTGCCCGGAGAAAATCATGGCTGAAGAAGTTGTCGGTAGAATTGTATATCAGGTTGAAGCGGAAGTTGGTCGTCTGCTAGATGCTCAGCGTCAGGTTAATGCGCGATTGGATCAGATGGAAGACCGGTTTGACCGTAGCGCAAGAGCTGTTACAAACCTTGAATCAGGCATGAGTAAGTTGGCCTCCGCCATTAAACTGGTTATGGCTGCTACCGCGTTACGCGGATTGGCGGACATGGTTCAGAAATACCAAGAGATGTCAGACCGCGTACAGATGGCGACATCTAGCCAGACGGAATTCGAGCACGTACAGCAGCGACTACTGAAAACCGCCAACGGCACTTACCGATCGTTAGCTGAGGCGCAGGAGTTGTACATTACCACCGCTGCCAGCCTGCGCAGTATGAATTACACCACGGATCAGGCGATCGACATTCAGGACTCGATGTCCTACGCATTCGTGAAGAACGCCACCAGCGTAGACCGGGCTAATGGGGCGATTAGCGCCTTCTCCAAATCCATGAATAAGGGCAAGGTTGAGGCCGATTCATGGGAAACCATAATCGCAGCTATTCCCTCTGTGATTGACGATATTGCCACGGCAAGCGGTAAAACATCAGCGCAAATACGCTCTCTTGGCTCTTCCGGGAAGATCACCGCGCAGCAACTTTCCGAAGGATTACGCCAGTCACTAGAGGCCAACTCGACCGCTGCCGCTGGCATGGCGAATAACCTCACCGACGCCAGCGTGCGCATGAAAACGGCGATCACCGCCATTCTGGTGGAGACCGAGAAGGGGACGGGGGCGTTGCAGTCGTTCACTAACGGCATTATCTCTGCTGCCGATGCGCTGCTTAATTTCGGCAACGATTCACAAAACATGCCGAAGTTTATCGATGCCGTCACCATCTCAGCCACCGCCTTGGCTGCCGTGATGAGTACAAAATTGGTAACTGCGCTTTCTTCGGTGGTCATAGGAAAGGTGAAGCTAACAGCAGCATCTCTTCAGCAATCAGCAGCAGATCGACAACTAGCAAAAGATGAACTGGGTGCAGCTACCGCTATTCAGCGCCGCGCTGTAGTTGAGAAAGAAGCTGCAATCATTGAGCGCCAACGCGCAGTTGAATCGCTTGCTAGCTTAAAGGCAACGAATGCATCAACAGTCGCAACGGTTGCGCATGCTGACGCAGAGCTAGCCAGCATTAAAGTGAATTTGCAGCAAATACAGGCGGAAAAGGCGTTAGAAATCCAGCGTGCAAGATCACAAATTACCGAACAGGGTCGGATCGCAACCGCAACCCGCATGGCTCAACTTCGACAAGCAGAAACGGCACTTACTCAGCAGGTCGCTAGAGCGGAGTCCGTTGCGCAAAATGCTAGGGCTGTAGCATATGAAAGCGCTAGCGCCAGAATAGCGGCAGCAAATGCGAACGTAATTACAACAACGGCGGCGGCAAGGACAGCGAACGGAGCTTTAGCCGCATCCCAAGCAAGGGTTGCGGCAACTAGTATTAGTATGATGGGGGCGCTCAGGGCAGTAAATACCTTCCTGATGCCTCTGGGGGGTACGGCTGGTGTGGTAATGATGGTGGCTGCCGGATGGTACTTATATGCCCAGAGACAAGCTGAGGCCAGAAAAGAGAGTATCGCTTTTGCCGACTCATTGCCTGATGTAATTAGCAAACTAAAGGAAATGAACCTGGTTCAAGCCCAAGGTGTTAGGGCGCATACAGAAGATTCAATAAAAAACCAAGAAAAATCGATAAGTAGCTTAAGGGAAGAAATTGAACTTTTAAATAGACAACTCTGGGAAAGGGTTACGCTGGCAACGCGCAATGGCAATAGTGATATTGATACCACTGGTATAACGAATAAATTAGCGAAGGCCAACGCCAATCTTTACGCCGAAGAGCAGAAATTAGCCAGCACGAAAGATGCGCGGCGGCAGATGGATATTCGCATTAATCAAGGCATTCTCGACCAAATGAAGGCCGCCCGTGATAACGCGCAGGCATTGGCGGAAGCCGAAAGGAAAACAACCATCCTCGGCGGATCTCAGGCGTTTCTTGCTCAGAAGCTGAACACGTCAACCGAAGCGCTGAAAAGCTTTAACGCCGAAAGCCTGAAAATAAATTGGGGCGGGGAGGCTGGTGAAAAGCTGATCAAGCAGGCTGAAAGGCGATTGGCACTCAGTGAAAAAGAGGGTGCAGCAAGGGCCAGACTGCAAGCGCAATATGACGCCGAGGATGCCGGAATAACAGACCCCAAAGCGATTGCTGTTTTGCAGGATAAATACGCCGCGACTGAGAGTAATACCAAGGCATTAAAGGAAAGCAATGCTGAGAGCAAAAAGGCTGAATCACAGGCACAGAGAAATGTGCAAGTATTAAAAGAATATCGCCAAAAGGCGGCATTGTCGGCTGATTCAATAAGCGATCTCTCACGCGAGCAGGCGATATTTGCAGCAAAGCAGAAGTTAACCAACGCCACTCCACAGCAGATCGCGCAGGTTGAGCGGGATGCGGAAGCTGCGTGGGATAAAGCGGCAGCGCTGAAAGCACAGAATGCTATTCCGGTGCTGAAAGAAAACGCCAATTACGCCCAGCAAAAATCCCAACTTGAAATTCTGAAAGATGCGAAGGATTCCAACGGCGTATTGCTGATCAATCAGGAGCAGTACAACCAGCAATCCGAGCAACTGGAAGCGAATCATCAGGCCAACCTCGCCAAGATTCGGGCGGACGCCGCGGTAACCCCAACACAGCAATCAGCGGCATTAGTTGATCCGGTGCAGGCGCTGGCAAACGAAAATACCCGTAAATTGGCGCTCATTCAGCAGTTTGAGACACAGAAGGGAGAAATTACTCAGCGCGGTCTTGAATTGATGAACGCCGCTAACACTCAATACGAGCAACAACGTATCGAAGCTCAGTGGGAACTGTACCGCAACCAGAATATGACTAATGAGCTACTGGCTTCATCAGTCGATGCCTTGCAAGGGGGTGCTACCAACGCCATTACGGGGTTGCTCAATGGCACACAAAACCTAAGTGAGGCATTAGCGAATATCGGCACAACTATTCTTAACAGTGTGGTGGGGGCGCTGGTTGAGATGGGGATGCAGCAGGTAAAAAACGCACTGATGGGTCAAGTAGCTGCTACGGCAGCACTTGCTGCCACAACAGCGCAGGCAACAGCGGCAGCGGCTGCATGGGCTCCAGCGGCGGTAAGCGCCTCCATTGCCACAATGGGTTCAGCGTCTACTGTCGGAACGACTGCATATAGTACCGCCCTCGTTGCATCAAAAGGGATGGCCTTGGCAGGTGCACGCGAGCACGGTGGCCCTGTATCTGCTGGTTCAATGTATCGGGTAGGCGAGGGCGGTAAGCCGGAAATCTACCGAGCCAGCACCGGTAAGCAGTATATGATCCCCGGCGATAACGGCAAGGTGATCAGCAACAAGGACATGATGGGCGGTGGTGGTGTAACGTCGTTAAATCAGGTGATGAATTTGACGGTCAACACCACTAATGGTTTAGATGATGCGACTATTAAGCAGCTAAGGCAGGCATGGAAGACAGACACAATGCTGATAATCAGAGACCAGAGCACCAGACCTAAAGGTATGCTTCAGGGGCGAAAATAATCAGAGTTTCGGTATTACGGTTGATCAATCTACGCACAGGAGAAATCAAAATGGTTATGGAAGTTGAAGTAAGCAGAATCACTGCCTTTGATAACGTGAACGGCCAGGGAGTGTTGGCTACGGTTGAATTCAAGGATTATGAAGCCCGCCACGAAGACATTCTGTAGAGGTAATTCTTCCTCTCGATAAAGACGCTTCACTGGCAGAAACTGAGAATCGCGCCGTCGAAAAAGCCAAGCAGCAATTGCGTGATTTAATTGCCACCTTCTGATTTAACATTAAGAAAGCAAACTCGCCGAGGCGGGTTTTTTTATTGGAGTTTTCCATGCCTGAAACATTCACATGGAGCCCACAAAAAGGCTTCACGGTTAGCCGTGCACCGAATGTGGCTGTCGTGAAACTCGGCGACGGTTACGAACAGCGGCAGGTTAAAGGCATCAACCCGTTGATGGATAGTTATTCGCTGACGTTTATTGGCGTTGATGGTCTGTGCGGCAGGCCGAACTACGCGAAGCAGGCAGAGGCGTTCCTGAAAGCAAGAATGGCGGTCGAGTCGTTTTACTGGACACCATCTGATACTGATGTGCAGACGCTGTTTGTGTGTCGGTCATGGTCGATAAAAAAGACAGGCGGACAGTACGATTTGACAGCTACATTTGAGCAAGTAACTCGTTGAACTTGATTTTTAATTTAAAAATAAGGAACATACAGGAACGTATTTATGTCAATGGAATAGGTTATGGATATTCTTCAGCTTATTGACGTTTTTGTGTCAAAATATAAAGATTTGATTGGCGTTTTTTTCTCGTTAATTTCTATTATTGTTGCCTTGTTAACATTTTTGATAGCATTTCTAGTTTATCGAAACGCTAAGGGTTGGATAGGTGTTCATTTTGATAAAAATAAGGTATCATCTGCGCTATCAATTAGAAGTGAACTATTTAAAATAAAATCACTGCGTAATGAGGTTGAAGGTTTTAAATCTTTGTCACATAAGATAATTCATGTTACTAATGGTCAGCTTGATGCTATTCGTTACCAGACTTCCCATGCAAAACTGAACGAAGATAAAATTGCTATTTTTAATTGTTTTAATCCAACGATAGGGTTGCTAGCTGAATTAATTAGAATTTTGCGTGATGCTTCAGCCTCTGTTAATTATGGAATTCTTGGGGTTAAGGATGGAGTGGTAAATTCTAATGATTATATTAATTTGGTGAGGAATGTTGAACGTGTGAATATTCAATTGAATGAGGTTAATAAAAAACTTTCTGAAGCATTGACTGAATTGATGATAGCTCAATCTAACGTGCTGACCTATGATGGGGCTAGTTCACTTAATGATATTAAACGCCAAAATTCAGATGGTTTAATGAGAATAAATGAGTGCCTTCATAATGTATTAAATATATATTCAGATGGTATGGAGAATGCCATAGAGGAAACTCTAGATATAAAAATCATTAATATTCTATAATATATCCATTTGACAATTCAAAGGCCGCCGCGCGCGGCCTTTTTTATTGGAGAAATCTGTGCGAGACATACCAGCAGAACTCATCATAGAGAGCGTTGATGCCGGAGTCGGCGCAATGCTTGACCTGTTTGAAGTAGACCTTCAGTCGTTTGGGGGAGATGTGATCCGGTTTCACAGTGGCTCAAATGGCTACTACGGAAACGTTATCTGGAAAGGTTCGATTTACTCGGCATACCCAATAGCCGTGGAAGGTTTTGAGGTGAAATCAGAGGGAACATACTCGCGTCCGACGATGAAGGTGGCGAATATCACCGGGCTGATTACTGGCATCAATAGCGATTTTGATGATGCTCTCGGTGCGGTGGTGACTCGGCGGCAAGTGCCTGTTAAATACCTCGATGTCGTTAATTTCCCCGGCGGTAACCCGGATGCAGATCCCACAATGGAAGCTGTTTCTCGATACGTCATTGAAGAGATGACAGAGGAGACATTCGAAACCGTTACGTACAGCCTGGCAACTCCGGTTGACTGCGATAATGCCATTATCCCGGCGAGAACAATCCTGGCTGATGTTTGCCAGTGGATTTATCGGGGGGAGGGTTGTGGATACTCAGGACCTCCAGTAGCTGATGAAAAAGATTTTCCCACGACTGACCCGACAAAGGACAAGTGCTCAAAACACACGTCAGGCTGCCGGAAGCGACACCCGAAGCCGTCAGCAATGCCATATGGCGGTTTTCCTGGCTCTGCGAAGGTTTCATGATGATAGAGGATGAATGCCTGGTTTATGCCGCCACTTCATCATCTGAAGCGTGTGGGTTGATCGTCGATAGCAGTACGCTGTTTCGCTGTCGCAACATTCACCCGAATCCGGTGCTGCACTTTCGAATAAGTGACGATGACTGGTTATCAGCAGAAGCGGCGGGGGAAATCACCGCCGTTTTTCATTCTCACCCAATACCAAAGTTAGTGCTGTCCAGCGCTGACCGTCAGGCGCAGTTGGCTACCGGGATTGAATGGTGGCTAGCCAGTGGTGGTGAACTGCGAAAATTCCGGCCAGTGCCGTATCTGCTGGGGCGCACATTCATCCATGGCTCTATGGACTGTTACACGCTGTTCCGCGACGCCTATCACTTGTGCGGTATCGACCTTCCGGACTTTGAGCGCACTAACGGCTGGTGGTTGCGTGGCGAGAATCTGTATTTGAAAAACATGGCCGATAATGGCTTCAAAGAAGTCAGCATGAGTAAAATTCAGCCCGGCGACGTCATGATCCGCCGCGCGTTTGCTGAAACTGATCCGTGCCATGCCATGATTTACCTCGGCGATAACACAATCCTACATCATGAATTACATGGCCGGCTAAGTCGCCGCGAATTCCTGCGACCCGCTTACCTGCGCCTTACTCACTCAATCTGGAGGCATGAAGAATGCTTATCTTTAGATTTGCGGGGAATCTCAGACGACATTTCCGCCAGATCGCTTTAAACGTAGAAACCCCGGCGCAAGGGCTTCGGCTGCTGCTTGCTCAGGTTCCCGCGTTCAAGCGCGACTTCTACAGATCCCGTATCCGCATGCGCATTGATGGCACTGATGTGTCGAAAGACACGCTTGGCTTCCACATGGACAGACACCTAAAAGACGGCTCAACGGTCCTATTTGTGCCGATTGTCGAAGGAGCTGCGCTATCAGCCGCAGCTGTAATGTGGGTGATGGTGGCGGTTACCGTCGCCTCGGTCGCTTATTCGCTCTACATGACATCGAATATGAAGACCAAAAGCTCAGCCGATGCTGCTCAATCCAACTCAATTACGAACAACTCATTCACCAGTGCAGAGAACCGCGTAGGGCAGGGTCGCCCTGTCCCATTACTGCTGGGTGAAATGGTGGTTGGTTCAAACGTTGGTTCACTCGGCATTGATACCAGCAACAACAAAGACTGGAACATCTCTATTAGCTAAGGCGGAAATATGAGTTCAGGCGGCGGTGGCGGAAGTACCCCAACACTAGTTAATGACAACCTCACATCAAAACAGTTTTACCGCGTTCTCGACATCGTTTCGGACGGGCCAATTTATGGACCTATAGATCAAGAACACCTCTCGTCATTCAGAGTCAATAAAACCCCAGTAACCAGTGCGTCCGGTATTGTAAATATCCCCGGCGTGAGCGTCGCATGGCGTCCCGGTTCTGCTGATCAGTCACCGATTAACGGATTTGATGCGATTGAAGCGACAGTTATCATCAATACAGATGTGACGCAGGCAACGCCACTTGTGCGCACCGTTACAGATAATGATGTTACCCGTGTGCGTTTAAACCTCGGTGTTAATGCTCTCGTACAGCAGGACACTAAGGGGAATCAGCAGAACACCGGTGTGACGATGGTTATCGAAACCCGCACAGGAAACAATGCATACCAGATAGCAAAAACAGTGACTATCACAGGGAAGATTTCAGGTGAGTACCTTGAGGCGCATGTTATTAATGCGCCGGAAATAAAGCCCTTCGATATCCGCGTTCGTCGCATAACTCCAGACAGCACCAGTGACCTGTTGAATAACGGGACTGTGTGGAATAGTTACACGGAAATCACTGATGACAACCTGTCATACCCATTCACAGCAGTATGTGGCGCAGTCATCGACCGTGACCAGTATACCGATACCCCTAATCGCACGTATTACTTGCGCGGAGTAATTGTTGACGTGCCTGATAACTACGACCCACAGACCCGAACCTATTCTGGCATTTGGACTGGCGGATTTAAATCAGCATGGACAAACAACCCCGCCTGGATTTTTCGCGCGCTGGTGAAAAATACACGATACGGATTGGCTCGCAGGGCTGGCTATATCGATGTTGATGATGGCAGCCTCTATGTGCTCTCGCAGTTCTGCGATCAGAAATTAGATGACGGGTACGGTGGTAAGGAGCCTCGATTCACTCTGAACGCCTATATCACCGAGCAGAAGAGTGCGCGCGAGTTGCTCGATGATATCGCAGGCATGTTCCGTGGTATCGCGCTGTGGGATGGAATGCGCTTCTCTATCATGATTGATCGCCCGCAAGACCCGGTCTCTGCTGTGACAAATGCCAATGTTATTGATGGCCTGTTTACATACAGCTCAATGAAGCGTTCAGAACGATTTAATGCCGTGGTTGTATCTTGGACTGACCCGAACAACGGCTGGGAACAAGTGAAAGAGTATTACTCCGATGACGCGATGATCGGTCGATATGAGTATAACGAAACCACGATTGAGGCATTTGGCTGTACATCACGGGGTCAGGCGCTTCGCACCGCCAAATGGTTGGTAGAGAGCGCCAAGCTTGAGGATAAAAAGGTCACATTTAAGATGGCACGGGATGCTATAGCATTTCTGCCTGGCGACATCATTGAAGTGATGGATAACAACCATGGCGCCACCCGTCTCGGCGGCCGGATAATCTCTCACGCTGGTGCTGTTATCACTGTTGATGCAGATGTGTCTGAGCTTGTTGGAACAGGTGACAAGATGTCGATCATGGGGGTCGACGGTAAGTTTGCGAAGCATGAGATTGTCACTGTATCCGGCGCAGTTATCACATTGAGATCAGCGCCTGCATGGGTGAAGGACGGCACAGTGTTCGTCATCTCAACTGGAGAGGTCAGTACTCGCCTGTGGCGTATCATGGCAGTGTCGGAAGATGACAACAGCTCACTCTATAGCATATCCGCGACACTGCACGACCCGAACAAGCAGGCTATCGTAGACGAGGGCGCTGTGTTCGAAACCCCGTCAGACACGCTGAATGGCTATCGGGTTCCTAATATTGAGGACCTGAAAATCATCAACACCAACAGTGGAACTGTGCAGGTCACGGCCACATGGGAGACTGCGACCACCACTAAAAAACTGATGTTTGAGTTATACGTTTATAACGAAAATGGGGCGGTTGTGGCTCAGTTCGAAACTGACCAGTTTCGTTATGAATTTTACGGGATCGATGCTGACAATTACACGCTAGGTGTTAGAGGCCGCAACGATAACGGCATGAAGGGGGCAGAGGCTCAGGTCAGCATGATCATCGGTGCTCCGCAGGCTCCATCATTTGTTCAGTGGGTACCCGGCGTTCTTCAGGCAACAATGATTCCGGTGATGCCTGTTAGCGCAACAACAGATACGACATTTGAATTCTGGTGGTCTGGCGAGCAAAAAATCACTGATGCATCAAAAATAGAAACTGAGGCTCAGTTTCTCGGACGAGGCTCACAGTGGGTCGCCTCTCAACTGAAATTTGGCGCCACATATCATGCATACATCAGGACACGATCGGCATTTGGTGTGTCTGGATTCATAACTGTCAGTGGTCAGCCAGATGATGATATTGAGGAGTTATCAAATCACATTGCAGAAAAAGTGATGGAAACAGATGCATGGAAATCGCTGACTGGCGACATTGAAAACAACACTCAGCAAATAGCTGACGGTATGCGTGACAGCATTGAACAGGCCAAAGCGATTATCCGCAATAGCCTAGCTAACGACTCAGAAACCCGCCGCTGGCGGGCACAGAACGGCGAGCGAGTTGCGGAAATCACTGAAACCCGTGCCATTGTCGCCAGTGAGGTTGAGGCTCGGACGATTGCTATGTTGGAAATGCAATCCCAGATCGGCACAACTAACAGTAATCTTAATGCGCTACAGCAGACAGTTACGACGCTTGAACAGACAACAGCGCAGGATATTACGAATCTGAACAGTAAAATGACAGATGCGGAATCCGGTATTTCTGCTAATTCATCTGCTGTGAGTGGGCTGCAAACGTCAGTGTCGAATATGGACGGAAAATTAACGGCACAGGCAACAGAAATCAATACGCTGACTGCAACTGTCAACGGCGTCTCAACTGAAATCAGCGACGTTAGCAGTATCGTAAATGGCATGGATGCGAAAATGTCAGCGTATCGATCAATTAAAGTTGCTGTCGATTCGAATGGCCATCAATACATTGCAGGTATTGGTCTTGATGTTTCAAATTCTCAGGATGGGATGCAGGCAAATATTATTATGCTAGCTGACCGATTTACGATGATGACTAATGCCGGAGGGGTGCCAACACCGATATTCACCAATCAGGGAACGCAAGTTATTTTGCGTAGTGCGGTGATTGGTGACGCAACAATCACTAGTGCAAAAATTGCCGACTCAGCTATAAATAACGCTAAAATTGGAAACGCTATATATTCATCTGGCTATAAAGAATCAGGCGGTATCGGCGGTTGGTTGATCAGCAAACCAGAAAACAATTTATCGTTCGTTGACTCAGGAAAGAGATTGCGCATACAAATCGGAGTAATTACGGGGGAGGCTCCTGATGTCTGAAATAATTGACATAATGGTGACGCCAGACATGCTCAACAACAAACAAGTTCTTATTAGTGGGTGCGTGTCGGTTAGGTATTTGCAAACCATCACTCTTCCAGTACCTACGAACCAACAAATATCTTACTTTGCATGGGATTATCAGATAACGAATAAAACACCAGGCTCGATTCTCCTGCCTGTCATTGTTACAGCCGGTAATTGGTGGTTTCTGAGTGGTAGCGGTACACTGAACGGATATAGAGTTAACAATGTAGCAAAGGTGGCGGTCAGCGGTGATATTGTGCGAGTTGAGGTTAACTCTCTGTCATGGACGAACACGCAAGAAATCCCTAATTCGGGCGTCATTGATGTTTATGAAATTCTCACTCCTGATACTCAAGAGCGTTCAGATTTTGGATTATTAATAACAGACGGTGTTGATTGGACGCAATTCAATAGCACGTCAGAAATCTGCGCCATGGTACACAAGGAGACAGTGGTAATAAATGGGGCAGGATGGATAGTCCCTGAATCTGTTGGGGATAGGCGACGATGCATAGTGTTTGGCGACTGGAGTTCCGCTGATTCTGCTATACAGTATGACGCATCAAATTACAAAATCAGCAGGGTTGGTGCTGATGTTGAAGTCGATATTTATGTGTTCTCAGTTGGTGCTACTCTTACCGTTCCAACAGTGGGTATTGCAGTATATAACGAGATGGGGGATATAACGTTTTCATCAGAGAACGTTCCTATAATTTACCCCAATACAGGGTTCACCCCAACACGGAACGCGCAACCCTTACCGTACGCAAAAAATCTCGTCCAGATCAGGGATTATGGGTACAAAGTGGATACAACGCTGCAAAATATGCAGATACGGACCACCGCACTCATGAAAATTGGTAACCAAGCACATCTTGTACGGGGCGACCTGCTGGTCAGCAGGGTCACTAGAGTTGGAGTGAGAGATATAGAGTTCGTATCCTCGCACCTGATGGTGTTGGACGGAAAGAATTACGGTAATTAAAGTCTCGCATTAGTTCCTAATAGCATAAAACCGCTTCGGCGGTTTTTTTTTACGTCTGGAGAAAATATGTCTTGGTATAAAACAGGCTCTGTTACTGCAACTAACGGTAGCAAAATCATTACGGGTAACGGAACTCAGTTCTCCAACCCATTAAATGGTGTCTCAACTGGCCGGATGTTATTATTACCCGGTGCTGGCACTGTTCAGATTTATGAAATTGAGTCCGTGCAATCTGACACCCAATTAACTCTGGTATCTGCATTTTCCGGTATAACTGGCGGCGATAAACTATACGCTGTACCCACATCACCAACCGTTTCTATTGAGCAATTCGCACATGAGTTCGCCTCAACGCTTGCCTATTACCAACAGCAATTACAGGGTTGGCAATCGATATTGACGGGTAGCGGAAACATTACGCTCACAACGCCGGATGGTCAGTCTGTAACTATTCGAAGCCAGTCTGAGTGGGATCGGTTGCTCAACACGAAAATGGGCGCTGGTCAATTTGGCTGGGGCGGAAAGGCTGTTGCAATACCTCCAAATACCAACTTATTTGATTATTTTACTGTCAATACGCCATCGGGCTTATATTGGGCTGACTCAACGGCAATTAACAAACCGCCAGGTTTTGCCGATACGGTGCTTTATTGGAGTCCTATTTTTCACCCTGAATTTTATGCCTCGCTGGTAGCCGTCAACTTTACAACAGGTGGGGCAAAAACGGCATCAATAAGCGTTCAGAGGGGCAATTGGGAAACTTCTTGGTCTGTTGATTGGAACAGTAGGAATCTAATTTCGCTCAATGGATTTGTTAAAAATGCGCTAGCCACAGACTACCCAACTGGTGGTGACTACGCCGCCGCTTTACAAAGCGAGCAAGCCGCAGGGTCTTGTACTGTTGGTGGAATATGGAAGGCGTATTTAAGCGTTAGACATAGAGGAGGTAAACCAGATACCGACTCAACACAATGGGGCTGGGGTTTAGTGGATGGCAATATGACACAAGGTAACTTCAATGAGTTTGTCTTGGAGAAGACCGTCAACGGAAACTTTTTGCCAGCTGTACACCTCAAACACACCGGCAATACGATGACCGATTCAAATGGATTTCTGAAAACAGCATCTCCGGTTGTTAAGCTGTTTTCTGATGGTTCGTCTGAATTGAATACGGAGTCTGAGGGGATTGTCACGGAACGCAGTGGTACTGGTCAATACCGTATCTCTGGTTGTCTTGGCCTGAATGCTGATCTTGCTTGGGGTGGGATGGATGGGGGTATTGCTGGGCCACGCTGCCGGAACGGTCTTGAGCGTCTTTGGATTGATTATGACGTTGAACAAGATGGTTCTATTATTATCCGCACGTATCACCGCACGCATCCCAGCGCGATGAATTTTGCACGTAACGAGATTGATAGTTACGTAGAAGGAGATCTGATTGATATCCCGACCGACACATTCCTGAGCGTCCGCGTGCAAATGCCAGATCGCGAAGAAACACCCTACGAGTCGATCATTAAACCTGCCTGATTACGCAAAAAATGACAGACGCCCGGCTATGATGTCGAGAGCGTCTTCAAGCGTCGGAACCGGATCGATATGAATCGCTGGCGCGTCAGTTTCGCCGACGCGTACAGCGACATAGTGACCCGAATCCTCGATAACCGCATAGGCTCCGATTGGGCAATCAGTCAGCATGTCGCTGTCATCAAGTACGCAGATTGTTGTTCCGTTATAGTTAATAGTTTCCATTGTTTACACCCGAAATTTTCCCATCCATGTTCTAAAAAGATAGCATGTGTTTGATTTCAAAGGATAGTAAAGGACGGTTTTTTCGATGTTTTTTTAGCCTAACCTATGGTTAAAATTGTTATTTTTCAATAGATTAATTGTTTTTTGACGAGTAAAGGAATCGTATTCAGTCTTTTTTTAACTATTTATCAATACGATAGTGGTTAAACGCCGTAATCAACAACTGTCTTCTCAATATCTGAAAAACTTTTCCTCTGTTTGATTAGCGCGGGTATTTGGGCTAAAAATCTGTGACTCGTTTGCAGGTTTTTCCATAAAATATCTAAGCAATAAAAATGTGCAAGCTGTTGTCTTGTCTCGATTTGATAATTTTTGAATTTTTCTAAATTTACAACTGATTCAAAAAATATTTGTATTAATTGTGGGGCGAAGTCTCTTTTTACAATATATCCAGATGCGGTTTGTGAATTCACTACTCTGTAGCAATCATTAATTGTTGTCGCTTCGATTGCAATGGCTGTGTTATGAGATAATAAAAATACATCCCATGAATTACTATTTTCTATAATAATATTAATGTTTGATAGGAAGTTTACTTTATCAACTATTTCAAAATCGTCCTCTAAAATTAGCGCGTAGGGTGCCGACGTTGTTGATAAATATTTCGCTAAAATGTTAGCATGACTAATACTTGCCCCCAAAGCACCAAAACGCTCAATGTACGTCGCTTTGAAAAATACATCGTCGTTTGTATTAATAGATGCTTTTTGTAGTTCATCAAGTGATTCTCTTCTCCTGTCATCTCGATGTTCTAGATTTATTATTCCTACAAATAATTCACCATCATTTGACATACTAAAACTCCACTCTCAATAATAACGTAGATCTTAACTTGTGAGTACACTAAGCAATCAGACAAACAGCGATAACTTTTGTGCGATGATGTCGAGCGTGTCTTCTAAGGTTGGAACTGGGCATCATGAGTCGCTGGCGTGTCAGTTTCGTCGATGCGTACCGCGGCATAACACCCGGAATCTTCGATCATCGCTGGGGTAACCAGTTCGCATGTCGCTGTCTCCCTGTACGCAGATTATCGTTCCGTTATAGTTGACCGTTTCCATTTTTACGCCCAAATTTTCCCGATGATGTCCGAAAAATATAGCATGCGTTTGATTTCAGAGGATAGCAAAGGGCGGTGTTTTTGATGGTTTTTTAGCCGAAGAATTGATTTAAATTTTTATATTTCAATTTTTTGGATTTTTATTGGGATTAAATGAATTGCATCCGGTGTTTTTTATCTATATTTTTCTCCACAGATGGCACACTCCACATCCCAGAGATACCTATATTGATAATTGATATCTATGTATATCGAAGTTTCAATGCAAGAGCTAACATCAATTTTTTAATTTTCACAAGAGAGCATGGTTCGTGACATTTTAAATCTAGAACAAGCTATGAACTTGCGCCAAAGCTATTGTGTTTAAGTGATTAATTAAAAGACTTGATGAAAGTATGGCTGATTAATTATTGTCATGCTTGCAGTTACGGGCTGCCAAAGAAGTACGTTGCTATTCAATAAAATAATCGAATAGCAAAACTTTACTTTTAACTCGTTTTTCTAGGTGTCTATATTTTAAGAAAAATAAATCAATTTTGGTTATGGCTAAAGAGAGATGACTTTTTCCCTTGTCAGCATGTGTTCATTTATCTACTGGAGTAAAATTGTTGATTCCCAGATTAATTGTTTACCATTCATCACCATGGTCACTTGGCTTGTCATCAGCTAACGTATTTTTACGACAAATTTTGACGCGTGAGGTTCAGGCAGACGGCTCTTGGATGTGATAGCTTGCAGCTCTTGTCAATCTACAATGCACGATAGTCTGATCGCTATCGAATGTACCGATAGAGATTTCCTCTTGAAGAGATGAATCGCGTCTATTTCTTCTCTATCCGGCTATTAAAAGGTTTTTAAGAATAAATGCTTGCTAAAGATTGTTATACATGCGTTAATAGCTCGTCGGTTTGATTCGCAGACCTAAAAAGCAGTTTAGTAAAGCAGTTCTCATTTCAAAGTGTTATCCATAGATATCCCTTCTTTTGAGCCTCCTTATTGTTGCTGATTAAATTCTGTGCACAGGCCCTATTTGCCGGAAGGCGCTATAAAATTAAGGTAATTTCTATGTCTAATAAAATGACTGGTTTAGTAAAATGGTTTGACGCTGGTAAAGGTTTTGGTTTCATTACTCCTGACAACGGTAGCAAAGATGTATTCGTACATTTCTCTGCTATCCAGAGCAACGATTTCAAAACTCTGGACGAAGGCCAAAAGGTTGAGTTCACCATTGAAAATGGTCAGAAAGGCCCATCAGCTGGCAACGTTGTTGCACTGTAATCAAGTTGCGCTGTAATAAAGCCAAATTGAATTAATGTTTCTCTTGCGATAGCGATGATGGTGTAAACCGGAGCAGTTAAGAGAACACACAAAACCCCTAGCGTAAAGCTGGGGGTTTTTGTTTATGCATCATACGGATTTTCTATACTCGGATGTCACCAGAATCACTGGATTATCATCTCAATTATTCATGATTTCTTAACGCCATGATGCGCTAGTGCCTATGAGCTAGTTAATATCGCTTGGATCTAAGTGGAGGAAAGCGGGAATCGTTTTCGCAAGGAATCCCATCATGGTCGCCATCCATTTTGGTATTAGGGCAGTTTTGAATGAAAAAATATGCCTCTTCTCTAGAGCTCATCTGAGAGCAATATTGCCTACCGTCACAAACAAAACTATTTTCTTCTTCTTCTTCTTCTTCTTCTTCTTCTTGTCGATCTTCTGTCTTTATTTTTTCCGCTCTCCGACTATCACCATCGTTACGGTATTGATGAGGCGATGCTGCCTGAACAGTAGAAAAGAATACTGTAGATAAGAGAATAAAAGAGAGTTTTCGTTTCATTGATATATCCATGAAGGAATTGTATAAGAGAAGCCTATCATTCTTGATAGGGGGATGATTATTAATAATTCTTCATTATCAGTGGAGAGATCGTGATGACGACCATATTGATGCTGTTTGAACATCAAGATTTTTTATTCGATGTTACTCATCACATGGTAATTTTTTTACTGATTTATCCCTTGCTCTAAAGGTTATCGACTAAATTAATAGAACACGAAGTAACGGGAGGAAGCGATGACTGATAAAAATACGGGCACCCAACATAAGGGTGAAGATGACCATCCAGCAAAAGATGCACCGAAGGATCAGGGTGAAATACCGCGCAAACGTGATGATAGCAAGGATGATGTCGAAGATCCGTTTGGTGCCAATAAGGCGTAATATATTGGCGACAGGTCCCTGTCGCCAATGTTTTGTGAAAAAATTAATGTGTTTTGGCTACCGTAGTAACCGATGAACTGGGGGTGAAATAATCATTATCTTCCACAATTGGAATATAAATTCTGACCCACTCACTGCCTTCAACCATCTCCCAGCTATGTCCCTCACCCTGCGTATCATCGGCGATCAAGACCGTTCCCGGTGAAAGTAGGAAGGTGGAACCATCACTCACTCGGAATTTTAGCGTACCCTTCAGCGTGATGACATATTGCTTGCGCGGTGCGGGGTGAACGTTCATCTCCCACGCTTCAGTGGAGTTACTGAGCCAGAACTTCTGTGCCGTGATTTTTTCCAGAGCGGGAACACTGCCTGTGACGAAGGACGAGTGGTTGTCTGGCGTATTGATCAGCTTGATAGCCGGTATGCGGGTTTCCTCAGCGTGAGGTGAGGAAGGCGTCGCTGAATAGACAGTAACGGAAACCAATAATCCAGCGAGCGCCAGAAGAAAACGCGATGTCTTTTTCATTTAAATAAAATCCATATTATTTATGCCTGATAAACAGGCAACCCTATATATGTCAGCCGTCTCTGTGTACGTCTTACAACGTCGGGATGGTACTGCTGAGGGGGATCCTTCACCAGATGGTTAAAGCAATCGCACTGATTGGTATTGCACTTAATTTGTCTATATTTCCATCACAATAGGATGAGGGACAGAAACGTCAGGCGGAACAAAGGCGGGAACATTGTCGAAGGTAATACGACAGAGGAGCCCTGGGGCTCCCTGACGTCTGACGCGATTTATTTGTACAGGATCGCGGTGCCGTGTAATTGATTATTACCGGTAGCGGAAACGATACGATATGACGATGCGCCCGCTTTTTTAGCTTTCTGAGCGACCTGAGCTTCGAAAGCATCTAGCGTTTTTGCACCACTCACGGAGACCGTTGCGATTTCCTGCGCAGCAAAAGCGCCGAAAGACAAAGTAGAAAGAGCAATAACTGCGATAAAATTTTTGATGGTTTTCATGATTTATTCCTTCACGTTTT
This sequence comes from Pectobacterium zantedeschiae, assembly GCF_004137795.1. Classification (GTDB taxonomy): domain Bacteria; phylum Pseudomonadota; class Gammaproteobacteria; order Enterobacterales; family Enterobacteriaceae; genus Pectobacterium; species Pectobacterium zantedeschiae. The sequence goes on along the minus strand of NZ_NWTM01000001.1, from coordinate 1,342,224 downwards.
ATTGTGTCAATTAGGCGGTTTGCCTCGATGTGAAAAATGATAGCGCTGCGGCCTTGTAATGAATATCAGATAGATTTGTTATTCTTTTTCAAAAATACTGTTCTTTATTGACTATGCCATTCAGACCTGTTCCGCAGTAGGATGAATCATTGTGAATAATGATTCAGTGGATGAAGGAAAAAGATATGCAGATTTCAGTCAGTCGTTTGGCGACGGCGATGCAAGCCGTATTGCAAAAAGCAGGATGTGAAGAAAGTGAAGCCCGCATCGTCACTGAACATCTCGTGACCGCTAACCTGAAAGGGCATGACAGTCACGGCGTGGGGATGTTGCCGCATTATGTGGAATTTATCGGGAAAGGCATTATGCACCCGAATACTCCGGCGCGTTTACTGCGCGATAGCGGAGCAGTACTGCAATTTACGGGCGATCGTGGTTTTGGTCAGCGCACGGGAAAAGAAGCGATGCAGACGGCCATTGAACGCGTGAAAACGACGGGAGTATGTTTAATGACGCTGTCGTCTACCTGCCATTTGGGGCGCATTGGCACTTATGGGGAAATGGCCGCGGATGCCGGGCTCGTTTCGATACACTTTGTGAACGTTAACGATCTCGATCCGATAGTCGCTCCCTGGTGCGGTAGTGAGGCACGCTTCGGGACTAATCCCATCTGCATTGCGTTCCCGCCGACGGATCGTAATGCAGCCTTTGTTCTGGATTTTGCTACCAGCGTCGTGGCGTTGGGGAAAACTCGCGTTGCGTATTTGGCTGGCAAAACGTTTGATGAAGACGTGATGTTGGATTGCAATGGCGTTTCCACTAATGATCCTAAAGTGATGTGGGAAGGAGAGAAACACGGCGCGTTAAAACCGATAGCTAAGCATAAAGGCGGCGGGTTGATTTTAGCCGCTGAAATGCTGGCAGGATTACTCTCTGGTGGCGGAACTATCCAGCCTGAGAACACGCGTCAGGGCGCGATAGTGAATAATATGACAACGATTATCATCGATCCCGCCAGCATGGTTTCCATGACATGGCTGCAAAAAGAATATGATGCGATGCTGGACTATGTTCGTTCTTCAACGGCTCCCGATCCGGCACAGCCTATTTTAATCGCTGGTGAACCAGAGCGTCTTTCTCAGATAGAACGTAACGCCAGCGGTATTTCTCTGTCCGATCAGGAGTGGCAAAAAATCGTGGAGGCGGGGGTATCACTGGGAATGAATCCGACCGAGTTTGCGTTAATAGCATAATATTACTCAGGAGAAGACAATAACCGGGGGACGATGCTGATGCGGGGATGGTTGATATTTGTGGTGATAATGGGGGCATTAGTTGCTTTGGCTCCCTGGATCCAACGTCAACTCCCCCCCGGTTACGATCCTTTCTCTCCTTTGTCCGTCGATGACCCGCCTACGTTTATTACCCGACTGAAAATGAAGTCTGTCGCCAACGATCCTGAAGCCTGTCTGGCGGTGTTAAAGCAGGCGCAGGAAAATGGTCGGCTACGATTCGCCGAGGCTAATGACATCAGCGGGCAGTGCCCAGTGGCGTTACCTATTCGAGTACAAGGTTTTGGTTCGGTCACGCTGAGTTCCAGTTTCCTTGCTAGTTGCCCGTTGGCGCTGAGTAGCACCATGTTTGTGGCGCAGGTTGCGGCGCCGCAGGCACAATCGCTCGGTTCGTCGCTGGCGCGTATCGATCATATGGGCAGCTACGCCTGTCGCAATGTCTATCATCGGCCAGAAGGGCGTTTGAGTGAGCATGCAACGGCAGATGCGTGGGACATCGCCGCTTTTCGCCTGTCTGACGGGCGGCAGATTAGCGTTTTGAATCAGTGGTCGGAAATGGACGATCGTGGCAGTTATTTACGTACCACGTTCAGTGAAAGCTGTCGCTTTTTCGGTAATTCGCTAGGGCCGGAATATAACGCTGCCCATGCCAATCATTTTCACTTTGGCATGCGAGGTTTTGGCGTATGTCGATGAAAAGATGGCGCTAAGATGAAGCAGAGGGGCTCTGCTGCTCAGAAAAGAGCGTCTTGCCATACATTGAACAGCTTGTGCGTTGGTGATAATCGACGTAATTTGAGCCATGTTCTTGAGTAGGGGTCCAGACGGTGTTCATACCTGTGGCACTGATTTGTCTGGTCCCCTAATCACTGACTTAGGTTGGTTACAGGGGATGATGAGTCTCACAAGCGAGGCCCATCCTTCGGTCTTATTACCCAACGTCAGGTTTTACTACCGGTATCGACATTTCCCTTGAACCCACCAGTATTAGACCAATTCGTTTTATGTTGCTCTTTTCCTCCAACCAGCTCACCTTGCAGTTGTTCAGAGAATTTTTCTTTAATTGTCACATTATTACTTGCCAGAATAGGTTTCTCTTTCATATTCCAGGTGTTTTGTTGATAGGCATCACTTTTTATATAGGGATCATCAGCCGATACGGCATGAATGGCTGTTGCTTCTCCAGACACATTGTTGGCGTAACGCATTGACATCATATCCCACAGAATATGGGGAACGGAGTCTTGGGGGGTTGGAATAAGCGCTTTTGCTCCGGTTTTGGCTAATCCCGTTTCAGCTAGCATGTCAACGCCACTGCTATTAATCCCTTTTTCGATCAGTTCTTTTCTGGGAGCATAATTTTCAGGGCTTGATTCCGTTCCTGATGTATATTTGAACCTTTCCTTAAGATAAGAAAAACTGTCTGCCTCGCCACTATAATTGTGCAATGCATGGCCACCTTGAGTCATTTCTAAAGTGGTGCCAGAATTTTTTTCCGCCATAGATTGTGCTGTGAGCATTGCAGAATGTATAACCTCCCCATTTTTTATTGTACTTCCACTCCAGAAGTAAGCTCCATTATGAGGGGAATTCATGTCTGCTTTTGCAGTAAATTCACCTATCTTTTCTAATTCTTTATTGCGGTTAAGGACAATGCTAATCGCGTCTTTAAGCAGCATTTTTTCTGAGTTATCTGGGGGGCCTTTCTGCTTATTTCTTAGCGTAGACTGCGCTTCATCTGCTTTGTTACCATAATGTTTTGCGATAGTAAGGTCATTATCTTTTTTATGTTCATTATTGGTACTAAATATCTCCTTATTTAGGCCTTTTGATAATGAGGATAATGCCTTGCCCCTGATTTCCTCGGGCGTTGCTTCTTTGATATTTGGATTGCGATTTTTTACAGTATCGCTTTCTTTGTTTTGTTCATTACTTTCAGCTTTTGGTTTTTCTTCGCTTTTCTTCTCTTGCGTAGAGGCAGGTGCTGTCTCTGCCCGATTGTAATTTGTATGTGATATTGACGTATTTAATGATACAGGCATAAATTTTCCCCTTTAAATATGAGTTTCAATGGTAAAAAAGAGTAAAGGTAATGGTGAGTCTTCATCATTTTCCATATTGCTACGGGTATCAATCACCGAATAGAAATGCTTCCAACGTGATTGATGCAAATTGAGTGGCAGGAATTAAAAAAATGTTCCCGATATGAAGAAATATTTTCTGATTGAGAGAAATTCAATTTTCGTACGGAAATGTGCAGTCTAAATGAGAAACACTAGGTATGTTAGTGCTGGTATTGGATGATTGGCCCAACCAGAGTTGTACTGCGAAAACGGGCTCAAATGGACATGTTAAAAATCAGCGTATTCCTGTGCGGGAATCCAGAAACCATCAATATAGTCTTCGATAGGGAAGCAGCCAGCACGACGCAGGCGTTGTTCATCCATCGCTTGCAGACATTGCGCTTCGGTGTTGTAGGCGCCGACGACCACATCGTCACAGCCATGCCCGAGATAACAAACAAATATCACTAACGCAACCATGCTGTTCTCCAGACATTACTGATTTTCTCTCTAGAGATGATAGATGAAAATCCGTGAGGAAAGAGAGAACGCGCGGTTCATCAGGCGGTTTTATCGCCACCTGATGCAGAAATCGCATTTATTCTTTAGAAACAGGCTGTGCTGCGAATGCGCCATCCCGGACTAAATCGCGTGGCAGGCTGTTTTTTATCCGGCTATTGATGCGTTTTGCCAGACCAACGGGGGTGTTCTGATAGGTTAGAATTAACTCGTCCGCAGCAGGAGGTGGTTCCGGGTAACTGTCTTTGCCCTGAAACCACTCGCAGGCGATGCGGTCGTTCAATGCATAGGCGTTATCTGAGTGTGGATCGGCCAGCGCGATAATCGCTTCATGCTGCCAGCGGAAACCTTTGGGGAAGCGTTCGGCGAGTTTAATGCCAATACGTGAGAATTTGATATTACCGAAAGCAGAGGCCAGTGCCACAGGGAAGAGCCAAATCTCACTATCGCGCTGCCACAGTTGGAGTAACGCCTCATCCCAGTGAATACCCTGTTTATTCGCTGCTTGCGTGAGCAACATGCCGTCTTTAGGCGCGACGGGAGAGAACGGGAATTTACCGACTTTATAACCAGGGCGCGGCAGTGGCGGCACGCTGGCCGTTTTACGCAAACGGGCAACAAAGAAGCCTTCGCTGTCATAAATCTGTGGGAAGACGTGCAAGAAGCCTTCTTCCGTTGTCGCGCGTCCAGCGTCGGCGAAGAGATCGTCTAACGATTCAAATTCGCATGCATCAGGGAACTGCGCCTGTAGCCAACGGCAGACCTGCTGGTTTTCCTGCATATTCAGCGTACAGGTGGAATAAATCATGACGCCGCCGGGTTTTAAAGCATGGAACGCGCTCAGAATAAGGTCGCGCTGCGTAGCGGCAATTTCGATAATGCTCTCTTGCGACCAGTGGCTCATCGCCGCAGGATCTTTGCGCACTACGCCTTCGCCTGAGCACGGGGCATCCAGCAAAATCGCATCAAAATATTCCGGCAGTGCGGCACCGAAAACGCGTCCATCGAAGTGCGTAATCGCGGTATTGCTGACGCCACAGCGGCTGATATTGGCATGCAGCACTTTTACTCGGCTGGCTGAATACTCGTTGGCGACGATAGCACCTTCATTATTCAGACGTGCCGCGATCTGCGTCGTTTTGGAACCAGGTGCAGCGGCGACATCCAAAATCGTGTCCAGCGCCGCGTTACGATGGAACAGCGCGCTGACGGGCAACATGGAACTCGCTTCCTGAATGTAGAATAGCCCGCTTAGGTGCTCTAATGTATTGCCTAGCCGCGAGTTTTCCTCTTCCGCATTAAGCAACCAGAAACCTTCCTGACACCAGGGAATTGGCTCAAGCTGCCAGCCATAAGGCTGCACCAACTGTAGAAAAGCATCGACGCTGATTTTTAACGTATTGACGCGGATGCTTCGCCGCAGCGGGCGCCGGCAGGCGGCAATAAAATCTTCCATTGAAAGTGATGAAGGCATGATGTCCCGCATCGTGTCGAGAAATTCAGCAGGCAGGCTGGCTGGGGTAAATTTTGCCACGGTGTAGTTCCGTACAGGTTATTCAGTAAAACGAGGGGAAGAAGCGGCGAAGTGTAGCACGGATCTTTCATGCATCATGCGAAAACGACAAGACGGCGCATGAAAACGACAGGGCGGCAATAGCCGCCCTGTTAGGTGATGAGTGTTAATTATTGGGGAGGATTGGGAATCGCCGTACCCCATTGCCGCCACTCTTTTGGCTCTTCGTTTCTCAGCAGGAAATGTTTTCCTTCCTGTGCTTTAGGCGCGAGTGGCGTGCTGGGTGGAGTGGCAAAAGCGATTCCACCGCGAATGAACTGCTGGAAGGTTCCGCTCTTAATAACACCACCAACCAGACCGAATTCCAGGTTATAACCCGAAGCCTGCCAGAAGACGGAATTATCGCGTACCAGATGCTGATAGCGTTTGCTGATGCGCAGTGACACGGCAATGCGATCCGACAAGGTGCCTAACGACAGCCCAGTAACGGTACCTACTTCAATACCGCGGAACAGAACCGGCGTACCTACCTGCAATGCACCTGCTTCTGGCGCATCAACGCTGATATTCAGGCCGTCCTGATAGCGGGAGTCAGAGATAGTAGCCTGTTGCAGTTCAAAATTGCGCGTTACGCTGCCGTTACCCGGCTCGACGTTGATATAAGGCTGGAATAGCGTCTCCAGATGGTTTACCCCAGCGGCAGAAATTTCTGGAGTAACGACAGAAAAACGTGTCCCGGAACGGGCGAAATTACGTACGTATTCAGGATAGAGCACGGCTTGCACCAGTACTTCGCTGCGTTGTTCGGACAGTTTCAGCGAATCCAATTGACCGATATCGATACCTAAATAGCGGATCGGCATACCCGGTGCGAGTTTGCTGGCATCGTAGGTGCGCAGAATGATACGGCTCCCCACGGCACGCGCCGCCGTTTCGTTGTTGTACAGAACGCGTTTACCGCCTTTAATTTCCGGCGCGCCTTCCAGATTATCAAAACTGATCGCGCCTTTAAGCGCACGATTCAACGGAGAGGCCTGCACGGTCAGGCCTGACGTGTTCAACTGCACTCGGGCACCGCCTTCTGCCCAGAACACGCTGTTTTCTGTTAACAATTTGCGGTGTTCAGGACGGATATACACCTCAACCTCAAAGGTATCTGCTTTGGGGCGAACCCGCATGATTTCACCCACCTGGAATTTACGGTACAGCACGATGGAACCGTCCTGAATATCCGGCAGGCTATCGGTCACCAGAGTAAGCGTGGGGGTAGGGGTGGAACCGCGAATACCCTCTTCCGCTTTTTCGAGATCGCTAAACAGCGGGTAACGTGCTTGAATCTCGCCCTTGCTACCAGGTAAAACCTGAATACCGCCGCTAACCCATTCTTGTGCGCTGGCACCCAGTACTTGAATCCCATCTAGCCCCATCTTCACGTTTACACGGCTGTTAACGATGAATTTACTGTCGCGGTGTAATAGCTGACGATAGCGTGGCTCGATCACCAAAATGAAACTGACACCTTGTTCATCCAGCGAACGCTTCACTACCTGACCGATTTGTACGCCGTGCAGCAGTACGGGTTGACCGCTATCAATACCATAGCTTTGTGCTGCCGTGAGTTGAATGGAAAGCGCACCGGGTTGAGTAAGCTGCTGTTGTCCGCTATCCAATACCTCAAAATGCTGGCGCGGTTCGCCTTCGCCGGGGAGTAATGTCAGCGTTGGCCCGCTTAGAAGGCGTGACACATTCAGGTCGCTGAGCGAAAACTGGGGCTTGCTGAGTTCGATACGCGTGCCTTCCCGCATCAGCGAAACGACGGAAGGATCGATGATTAACTCTCCACTGACCTTACCATCGTCTGAGTTCAACGTGATTTTATTCAGCGTCCCGACTTCTAACCCTTGATACATCAGCGGAGTACGGCCTTCGGATAGACTGTCGCCGGAAGGTAAATCCAGCGTGATTTTCACCCCGCGTTGGCTTTGTGCCAGATCGGGATAGAGGCGATAAGATTGTTCTGCACTCGCGTCCTCGCTCTCTTCCGGTGAATCGAACGCGATTGCACCGTTAACCAGCGCCGCCAGATTCTCCATCTCAATTTTTGCACCACTGACGCTGATGTCCGCATTGAAGCCGGATACATTCCAGAAACGACTATTTTTCTTTACCAGATGAGTGAAACGGCGTTCAACCAGTACGTCAATAGACACTCCGCGACGATCCTGAGATACCGTGTAATCGTAGACTTTTCCTACTGGGATCTTTCGGTAGTAAACCAGCGAACCCGTATTCAGTGAACCGAGGTCGTCAGCATGGAGATGAATCAGCAATTCTCCGGTATTCACGCGATATTTGGGCTGCGTATCCAGCGCGGAGAAGTGCTCTTGCGCCTCGCCGGAACCGGGCATCATACCGATATAGTTACCGCCGACCAACGCATCCAGCCCTGAAACCCCAGCAAGAGAGGCTTTAGGCGTAACCAGCCAGAACTGCGTGCCGCTGCGTAACGCTTCCTTCATATCGCTTTTGATACTGGCTTCGACCTGTATGGTGCGTAGGTCTTCACTGAGCTTAATATTTTGCACCGTGCCGACTTCGACCCCTTGGTAGCGCACAGGCGTACGCCCGGCGACAATACCGTCAGCGGAGACGAAATCAATCGTAACCGTTGCACCACGCTCTTGCTGGTTGGTGTAAATCAGCCAGCCTGCAATCATCAACGCAATCAGCGGCAGCAGCCAAAATGGCGATAGGCGACGCTTATTCTTCACGGTAGCTTCAGTTGGTGTCCCAGACGTATTATCTTGCATTGTTATTCCACATCAGTGTTATCCCACATCAGTCGGCTATCCAGCCATTCAACGGCAAGGATAGTGAGAATCACCGCTGCACCAAAATAAAAGGCCGCTGGCCCCATGGTGAAAGCGAGTAATTGATCGCGGTTAACGAGCGACATCGTCAGCGCAATCACAAATAAATCGAGCATGGACCAGCGACCGATCCAACGGATAATGCGCAGCATTTTCATACGCATCATTATGTTACCTTCTGACCGGATATGGATACTCACCAATAGCCCGAACAGCACAATAACTTTAGTAAACGGCACAAGAATACTCGCAATAAAGACCACCAGCGCGACCGGAACATTGCCTGACGCGAGTGACAGAATGCCGGAAAAAATCGTGTCTTCCGTGCGGGCTCCGTTGACATAAATAATTGATATGGGCAACAGATTCGCCGGGAACAGTAAAATTATAGAAGCGATGAGCGCAGCCCAGGATTTTTGCAGACTTTGTCGCTGACGCAAGCGAAGCGGAATATGGCAGCGGGGGCAGCGTCCTCGGTTGTCAGGCGAACTGGTGAAATGACAGGAAAGGCAGATTCGATAGCGATCTGGTGAAATCAATGGCCTCATGCGCGGATAAAACCGCTGCCAAAGCTGGTCGGTATTTAAGTGAATCAGCGTTAACAGACTTAAGGTCATCAGTGCCAGAAAGGCGACCAGCCCGATACCCGCCTGAACATCCGCGAATTCACGGACTTTGATCGCGGCGACGGCCATGCCGACCAGATAGATATCCAGCATCATCCACTCTTTTAGCCGTTGTAACATGAGTAAGATGGGCCGCAGATTCATACCTATTTTCGGAGCAAAAAACAGGTACAACAGAGAGAAAACCAGCGTGAGTGGTGCGCCAACGGTACAGAAAGCGACCATGCTTGCCGTGAGAGGGTGTCCCTGACGGGTTATTTGCCAAATACCTTCGAACAGGCTGGCATTGATAGTGACACCCAGTAGACGAATGCTGATCAGTGGTTCGGTGAAGGCAAATGGCATGAGTACCAGCATGGCGACAGCCATCGCTGCAAGCCGTGAAATGGTCCAGTCTCTGCCTGAACTGACTTTGGCATCACAACGCGGGCAGTTGGCTGTCTGGGTCCGCTTCAACTGCGGCAGGGCAAAAAAGGCATCACATTCCGGGCATCGATGATAACGGTCTATTGTGGATACGGTGCTCTCTGCACCGCCCGTTAGCGGGGGGCGGGGAGAGGAAAATGGCGCAGGGCTGACTATATTGTGTATTTTCATCTTTCCTGCGATCCGGTAAAAGTGTCGAGTCCCGTTATCCTCGATAGATAACATATTCACAGCGAGTCAGTGTAACTGAATGATAAATTCATAAAAGGATATGATCTCTGACCGATGTTATTTTGCTGGTGGAAATAGCACGATATGCACGATAACGATACAGTAAAGCGGATGATTCTTCGCGCGAAGGCGCTAATCTTATGGCATTCTGTAATAGATGCTTATGCAGTCTGTGTGGGCTCTTTCCGCACTGTTTTGAAAAGACAACGATATACTTTATGAATAAACAAGCATGAATAAACAAGAATTTTATCAGGATCTCATCCGCGACATGTCATCGCTTATCGCGGATGAAAACCGTTTTATTACGATTTTATCAAACAGTAGTGCGTTGCTGTTTGAGCGTTTAGATGGGGTTAACTGGGCAGGGTTTTACCTGTTGGATAACGACACGCTTTTTCTCGGACCGTTTCAGGGCAAGGTCGCCTGTGTACGTATTCCGGTTGGCAAAGGCGTATGCGGTGCGGCAATAGCTGAAAATCGCATTCAGCGCGTGGATGATGTTCATGCGTTCCCTGGTCATATCGCCTGTGATGCCGCGAGTAATGCTGAAATTGTGCTGCCGCTTGTCGTTAACGGGCAATCGATTGGCGTTCTGGATATTGACAGTACTCTTTATCAACGCTTTGACGCAGCTGATGAGGAAGGACTGAAGGCCGTGGTGAGCGTACTTTGTGCTCAACTGGAAGCGAGTGATGTGATGACATTCATCAATTCTCTCACGTTGAGACAAGGTTAACGTGGCAATTGCCGATGGCGTCATTATAATGACGCCTGTTCATGCCTGCGCCGGTTGGCAAACCCGTTGTAATCAGGAAATTTCATGGAAAATCAACCTAAGTTGAACAGTAGTAAAGAAGTCATTGCCTTTTTGGCAGAGCGGTTCCCGCTTTGTTTCACCACTGAAGGTGAAACTCGTCCGTTAAAAATCGGTATTTTTCAAGATCTTGTTGAGCGAGTACCGGAGTCCGATAACGTCAGTAAGACGCAATTGCGCTCTGCGCTGCGCCTTTACACCTCAAGCTGGCGGTATCTGTACGGTGTAAAATTGGGTGCTCAACGCGTGGATCTGGACGGTAACCCGTGCGGCGAGTTGGAACAGCAGCATGTCGATCATGCCCGTAAGCAGTTGGAAGAAGCAAAAGCGCGAGTTCAGGCTCAGCGTGCTGAGCAACAGGCGAAAAAACGTGAAGCAGCCGGAGAAACGGCAGAAGCCGCACGTACTCCTCGTCCTGCTCAGAAACGTGCGCCACGCCGTGATGGTTCAAATAATCCATCTCGAAGCAACGCGTCTCAAAGCCATGCATCGCGCAAACCTCGTCAGCCTTCTTCCGGCCAATCGCAGTCCTCTTCTCAGCAATCAGCCAATGCTCAATCGCGTCAGGACAAGCCTGTTAGCAATGAGCGTCAGCGGGTTGCGGTTACGGATGTTTCCAAACTGCAAATCGGTCAGGAAATCAAAGTCAGAGCTGGCAAAGATGCCATGGATGCTACCGTGCTTGAAATTGCCAAAGGCGAAGTCAGAGTGCAATTGGCTTCTGGGCTGGCAATGATTGTACGCGCAGAACACTTGCAGTTCTGATACGGAGGCCAACCTGGGCATGAACAACTTAGTCAGAATAACCGCCATTGCAGGCTTACTGCTGGCGGGCTCTAGTTTTGCAAATGAAAACATCACGCGTGTTGAACAGATTCCTCAATTGCATCAGGAACCTCAACATGCAACCGTTAGCGACAGGGTGGCCTCACGTTTCCTGCGTTCGCACTACCGCCAGTTTATGCTGGATGCGCAGTTCTCTGAGAAAATTTTTAATCGCTATCTCAACATGCTGGACTACAGCCACAACGTGCTGCTGGCCTCTGATGTAGCGCAATTTTCCGGGCAAAAAGCCCAGTTGGGCGATGCGCTGAAATCCGGTCAACTGGATGTTCCGTACGCATTGTACAATCTGGCGCAGAAGCGTCGGTTTGAGCGTTTCCAATATGCGCTGTCGCTGCTGGATAAACCGGTAGATCTGACGGGCAATGATACGTTTGAGCTCGATCGCACCAAAGCCCCTTGGCCGCAGAACGCGGGTGAACTTAATCGCCTGTGGGATGCCAAGGTAAAATATGACTGGCTCAGCCTCAAGCTGACCGGTAAAAATGATAAAGACATCAAAGAGACGCTGACCAAGCGTTACCAGTTTGCGATTCGCCGTTTGGCGCAGAGCAACAGTGAAGATGTTTTCCAGCTCATCATGAACGCCTTTGCGCGTGAAATTGATCCGCATACCAGCTACCTGTCACCGCGTAACACCGAGCAATTCAATACCGAAATGAGCCTGTCGCTCGAAGGGATTGGTGCGGTGCTGCAAATGGATGATGACTACACCATGATTAACTCCATGGTGCCTGGCGGCCCGGCAGCGAAGAGTAAAAACATTACCGTCGGTGACCGTGTGGTTGGCGTAGGCCAAAACGGCAAACCGATGGTGGATGTTATCGGCTGGCGTCTGGACGATGTGGTCGCGCTGATCAAAGGACCGAAAGGCAGTAAGGTGCGTTTGGAAATTCTGCCCGCAGGTAAAGGGACGAAAACCCGCATTGTTACGCTGACGCGTGAACGTATTCGTCTTGAAGACCGCGCGGTTAAGATGTCCGTCAAGACGGTCGGCAAAGATAAAGTCGGCGTGCTGGATATCCCAGGTTTCTATGTTGGGTTGACGGATGACGTCAAAGTACAACTCCAGAAACTGGAAAAACAGAACGTCAGCAGCATTGTGATTGACCTGCGAACTAACGGCGGTGGTGCGCTGACGGAAGCGGTAGGGCTTTCCGGTCTGTTTATCCCTAGCGGTCCAGTGGTGCAGGTACGCGATAATAATGGCAAAGTGCGCGAAGACAGCGACACAGACGGCATTGTGTATTACAAAGGCCCGCTGGTGGTGCTGGTAGACCGCTTCAGTGCTTCTGCTTCCGAGATCTTCGCGGCGGCGATGCAGGATTATGGTCGTGCACTGATCGTGGGTGAACCGACGTTTGGTAAAGGCACCGTACAGCAGTATCGCTCGTTGAATCGAATTTACGATCAGATGCTGCGTCCTGACTGGCCTGCGCTGGGTTCTGTACAATACACGATTCAGAAGTTCTACCGCATTGACGGCGGCAGTACTCAGATGAAAGGCGTGACGCCTGACGTGATGATGCCAACGGGCACCGAGACGGTAGATACCGGTGAGAAGTTCGAAGATAACGCGTTACCGTGGGACAGCATCAAAGCGGCCAACTACATAAAGAGCGGCGATCTGAAAGCGCTGATTGGCAAACTGAATGAACACCATCAGGAGCGTATCGCTAAAGATCCTGAATTCCAGTTTGTTGCGCAGGATATTGCCCGCTACAACGCGATGAAGGATAAGCGTAACCTCGTGTCACTCAATCTTGCTCAACGTGAGAAAGAGAATGACGATGATGAAGCGATGCGTCTGAATCGAATTAACGATCGACTGGCGAGAGAAGGTAAAAAACCACTCAAATCGCTGGAAGATTTGCCGAAAGATTATCAGGCTCCCGATCCTTATCTGGATGAAACGGTAAAAATCGCTAACGACCTGGCGCAAGAACAGAAAGAGTAATACGCCAACGTTGTTCTGATCGTCTTTTGACTCGCACTCAAGCGCCCTGTTGGTTTCTCTGACAGGGCGCTTTGTTTTAGATAGTGCAGGAGGGTGGCGCTATTCCGCCAAATGGTGAATTAACGAATTTTGGTTGGCGAACAACCAAAACGGGTTTTAAACCGTTCGGAAAAACGAGCCGAGGATTTATACCCACAAGCCTCTGCCAGACGTTGCACACTCCATGACGTCGTCTGCACCAACATCATCGCGTGCTGCATCCGCACCTCCAGCAACAGGGTTTCAAAACGCGTCTGTTCGGCAGACAACCTCCTACGCAGCGTGACTTCGCTCATTGCCAGCAAACGACCCGCAGACTGTGCGGTCCAGTGGCGTTCCGGTTCCTCACTGATAAGTGCACGTAGTTGGGTGGAAACACCAGGCTGTGGTGGTGCACCAAAGCGATATCCTCGTTCTGATAGCGCCAGCAGTATATCCATCAGTCGGAGTTCGAGACGTGATTCATTGAGCTCGCCGCCTGTAATCCCTTCGAGCAGATACAACAATGTGCCGGTGAGATCGTCATCCAGGGGGATAGTGGTGAAGGGATGAGGAGGATGTACATGGGCGCCATCATCAGGATAGCGGAGATAAAATTGCGCCAGCAGCGTAGGTGAAAACGTCAGAAAGATAGACCGGAAAACGGAGTCATGACCGCCGGGCGTTTTCGTCAAATCAGCACTCGCATCAGGTGTAACCAGGCAAAGCTGGGACGGCGTATCGACAACCGTTGTTTTATTCTGTTCAAGAATGGTCAACTGACCAGAGATAACCAGCAGAAGCGTGGCCTCATAAAAATGAAAACGCGTTGTTTGCTGTGGTGTCCGCAGATGAGGTTGCGCTAATGCACACAGGCCATACCGCTGTAGTGGCTGGCCTGATGGCAATCGCCAGTCCACCTTTGCAATGAAAGGCGGAGAGGCGGAGCGTAAAGCCGTTATAGTCATAGTAATTGAGGATTCAGCGTATACAGTCCGGTTAATTTCGCCTCCGCCAATACGGGCGCGTTAGCGAGCGCAGCACGGACATTCGCCCCGTTAAGCTCACCCTCCAGCGTTAAAGACGGTGTCGCGAGAGCATAAAGTGTGAAAATGTAGTGATGGACGATCGCATCATTCCACGGTGGGCAAGGGCCATCATAGCCATAGTAGGTGCCTTTCATCTGTTCGTCGCTGGCGAACCAGGCGGTGTAGTCATTGATGCCGTGTCGGAGTCCCGCTGGTGCATCTGGACCTGCTTTTCCGCGCTGAGTAATGCTATCGGAATGCGAAGCGGCAGCGATTTCACTGATGCTGGCTGGGATATCCAACAATAGCCAATGGTAGAAATCAACACGCGGCAGAGAAGCACTAACCTCGCGATCTTCCTGATTTACATCGTCACCGCGGCTGGGTACATCCGGGTCGTGACAGATTAACACGAAAGACCGTGTTCCTTCGGGTGCGCCGTGCCAGGCAAGGTGGGGATTGTGGTTAGAAGACAGTGCAATGTGGTTGTTTGAATTTGGAACGGCAAAGGCAAACTCGCCTGGGATATTTTCGCCGTCCTGAAAACTGTGGCTGGAGAGTTGTAGCATGGTGGTGCTCCTATCGTGTTCCTTATGAGTGTTGAATCATTATAGAAGAAGCTGTGCGTGATTATTTTCCTAATGCCATCAGGATAATGCTTTTAGCTATCAATTTGATGGTATTAGGCGCTGTCAGTCGTTAAATGATGTTAAAAATGGCTTCCGACAGGGATATGGGAAGGGCTGACAACGTCCATACCGTTGTGTAAACCAAATTCGTATCGTAAGGAAGGGCTCCATGGGGCAGTCAAATCAATACTGTATCGGTATTGCTGTTTCGACTGCCGCTGGATATCGCTGGCACTGGCGAGTTCTCACGACTGACTTTTACTCTTCATGAATGTCAGACAGCCCTGAAAAACATGAAGGAGTCTGGCCTGTCACTGTGCGAAATGCGGCAACGAAGGAAGAGGGGCATGAAAACCCCAGTTTATAGGCCACATGTTTGACTGGCATACCGTTAGAAAGCAGATCCATGGACACAAAAATCCGCGCCCGTTGTTTCCAGGTTCGAAAACTGCACCCGGTATCCTCGGTGAAATAGCGTGAAAAAGTGCGTTCAGACATTGCCACCAGCCCCGCAAATTCACTCAAGGAAACGTTCCATCTATTGTTGACGAGTATGTCTTGAGCCACCTTGTGCAGCTTATCGTCACATGGCATCGCCAGATCTACAGGAAGTGCTTCGGTTTCATTCACGATCCTGAGCAATAATTGGGCGATTAACTTTTGTGTCAAGTGGTTGAAAGATTGCTCAAACAAACTGGATATCAGGTGTTGTGCGAAAGGCGTCATGCCGATGACATGAATGTGATCCAGTGTTTTCATACCACAGGCTTCCGCCACAAACGCAGGCGTGAAGTACAGCGTTCTTAATTCAGTATGAGAAAGCAGGGTGAAGGAATGCCACTGTCCTGCTGGCAGCCAAAGCGATCGTTGAGGGGGGACGACCCACTGACGACTATCTGTTTGAACCAACATCACACCTTTTACAGCATAAAGCAGTTGCCCCCGTTTATGTTTGTGTGCTGGATTCAATGTGCCCCGATCGTACGATCGGGCGAGACATCCCCAGTCGGAATTGTTCATTTCTATTGTCATTTCATCTATATCGATTGGCGTATCAAATTCAGTGGATGTCGTTATGATAGTTTTTTTCCGCAAGAATGTACGAATTGAACGACATTTTTTCTGTGAAATATTCGATGTCAGGAACCGGCCAGCAAGAGGATATGGTGAGAACTGGCATGCAGATAATGTTGTTTTTCACCTGCCAATGAGAAACCAGGATATGTCTTCTACTGAAGTAAGCGAACCAATACCAACACAATCACATGTTGAGAATGATACGGGAAAATTTTTGGTTAACATCGTCGGTGCGGTTGCGTTAACTCACGCGTGCAATGATGTTATTCAGGCGACGCTGCCATCAATTTACCCCATGTTGAAAGAAAATTTCATGCTGTCGTACGCACAAATTGGCATGATTGCGCTGGTTTACCAAATCACAGCCTCCCTTCTTCAACCCTGGGTCGGTTTGTATACCGACAAACGCCCTAAACCCTATCTTTTACCCGCAGGGATGGGCGTTACGTTTCTGGGTATCGGTTTGTTGGCAATGGCTGACAGCTTTACTATGTTGCTCATCTCTGCGGCGTTAGTGGGCGTGGGGTCGTCCACATTTCACCCTGAGGCCTCACGGGTTGCCCGAATGGCTTCCGGTGGGAAGTTTGGCACAGCCCAATCAGTTTTTCAGGTCGGGGGAAATGCTGGCACCGCATTCGGTCCTTTGATCGCCGCACTTTTGATACTTCCCCACGGGCAAATGTCAGTAGCGTGGTTGATGATCATCGCGTTCATTGCCATTGTTATTTTGACCCGCATAAGTCGTTGGACTATCGCTCACGGGCATGCGCGGAGCAAAAAACACGACAGTATCAGTGGTGAAAAATTACCCCGCAAAAAAGTTATTCTTGCCGTTGCCATTGTCAGTGTTTTGATGCTGACGAAATTCACGTACATAGCCTCCATCAGCAATTACTATACATTTTACTTGATCCAACGCTTTGATATTACCTTACGCGACGCACAATTCTGTCTGTTTGCTTTCCTTGCCGCAGTAGCGATTGGAACGTTTGCAGGTGGGCCTGTTGGCGATCGTATTGGTCGCAAGGCGGTGATCTGGATATCATTTTTAGGCGTTATACCTTTCGCTCCGATCCTGCCGCATGCAAATTTTTTCTGGACCGTAACATTAACACTCATCATTGGCTTTGTACTGTCTTCTGCGTTTGCTGCACTCGTGGTATATGCACAAGAAGTTGTGCCAGGACGAACGGGTATGGTTGCCGGAATTATGTTCGGCACCATGTTTGGTGTGGGCGGAATTGCCGCCGCCAGTTTAGGTAAGTTGGCAGATATCTATGGAATTGTGTCGGTCTATGATGCCTGCGGTTATCTTCCGTTGCTTGGGCTCGCCACATTGCTAATGCCGGATACGCGCAAAAAATCAAAATAGCTGTCGCTGAACAATCTGTCCTGATATTGATAGTCATTTATTGTAATCGTGATCCGCTTTTACATGATTGGTGAGTGCATAAGAGTGGGTAGAGCTGTCACCGTTTCATCGCGGCAAGTCTTTGTGTTGTTTCTACCTAAAGCAACACATAGCAACTATTTCAGATGTTTGTTAATGCATTTCACCCAAGATAAAGGGACACAATATGTTTTTCAGCCAGTATGATTCTCCAATGGGGGAAATTACGATAGCCGCCGATGGGAAAAACCTGACCGGACTCTGGTTTGTAGGTCAAAAATATTATGCACAGTCCCTTCAGGTAGAACCGTCGATAAGCCCCGAGCTTCCGCTTTTTTCTGTCACTAAACGGTGGTTAGATGCTTATTTCTCTGGCCATAATCCCTCCCTCGATGCGCTGCCGTTGGCGCCAAACGGCAGTGATTTTAGACTGGCTGTTTGGCAACGATTATGTCAGATCCCGTATGGTGAATATGTCACATACGGAACCGTAGCGAGAGATGTTGCGGCTGTTATGGGTAAAACCAGCATGTCGGCCCAGGCTACCGGTGGAGCGGTTGGTCACAACCCAATATCTATTATCATTCCCTGCCACCGGGTAATCGGTTCCAATAACAGTTTGACCGGGTATGCTGGCGGTATCGCAAAAAAAATCCAGTTACTTGAACTGGAAGGTGTTAACACCGCTAATATGAGTGTTCCTATCAAAGGAACGGCTTTGTAATCATTACCGTATCAACCCGATGGGATAAAGAAACAACATTCCCACCGCGTGATACGGTGTCTTGCTATTAACGACCGGCCTTTAGCTGCTGAAAATAGGTTTCATACAGTGTGCTGGCGCTGCCAACGTCGTTTTGCCATTCGCCTTTAGCGATAGTTTCATCATCTGGGTACAGCGTTTTGTCTCCTGAAACTTCAGGTGGCAGTAATTTTTTCGCCGCCAGATTTGGCGTTGGATAGCCAATAGTTTCTGCAACCTGCGCCGCTACTTCTGGGCGAAGCAGGAAGTCGATCAGCTTCATCGCACCGTCAACGTTTTTGGCGTTGGCCGGAATAGCTAGGCTATCCATCCAGAAGATGCCACCTTCTTTTGGCCAGATGACATCAAGCGGTGTGCCTGCCTGGCGTGCCACATAGGCAGAGCCGTTCCATACCATGCCCAGATTAACCTCACCCTCAATGAATGGGTTACCGGGGTTATCTGAATTAAACGTCAGCACGTTCGGCATCAGGGTTTGTAGCGCTTTGTAGGCCGCCTCAATCTCTTTAGGATCGGTGGTGTTTGCGGAGTAACCCAGCTTACGTAGGGCGATTTGGAACACTTCCCGTGCATCGTCCGTCAACAGCAGGCTATTTTTGTACTTCGTATCCCACAGATCGGCCCAACGGGTGACCCTTGCAGGGTCAATGACTTCATGATTAATGCCAATTGCCGTTGCACCCCAGATATAAGGAATAGAGTAGTCGTTGTTGGGATCGAAAGATTTGTGCAGCAGGTTTGGATCGAGATTATGGAAGTTGCTGAGCTTGCTGGTATCGATCTTTTGCAGCATGCCTTCTTTGCTCATCTTGGAGATGAAATAGGTCGATGGCACGACCAAATCGTAGGCACTGTCTTTATAGGTTTTCAGCTTGGCGTACATGCTCTCGTTGGATTCATAGGTGGAGTAAATCACCTTGATGCCCGTTTCTTTAGTGAACTGTTCCAACAGGCCCGGCGGCACGTATTCGGTCCAGTTATAGAAATAGAGCGTTTTGCCATCGTTGGCATTGGCGGCGCTGATACCAAACGCTATCGCGCAGGCTGCCAGTAGGTGTGGCCACTTTTTCATTATGTTTACCTCCTTATAAGTCCCAAAGAAAATACCTGCTGGTACCTATCCCATTAGGCTATTTTGTTTGCCATTTTGAACCTAGGCAGTGCTCGAAATCCTCACGTACTATGTGTACGCTCCGGTTTTTGCGCGCTGTCCGTGTCCAAGCTGGCTGCACCAATAACGCCTACTGGAATATGCCCCTATATACAGATATGAAATAACGGTATATATCGTGCGAGCTGCAATCTTACTTTCCGGTGCGGTCGCGTAAAATCAGCTGGCTACTGAGTACCAGTATGAGTGATAGAATCAGCAGGATCGTCGCCAACGCGTTGACTTCCGGGGATACGCCAACCTTCACCATTGAGTAAATCTTCAAGGGTAGAATTTCATACGCAGGCCCAGTAACAAACGAAGAAACAACGACGTCATCCATCGACAGCGTAAAGCTGAGCAACCAACTGGCCGCTACTGCTGGCATCGCCAGAGGCAGAATGATCTTGCGCAGAATAATCACTTCACTGGCACCCAAATCGCGCGCGGCTTCCAGCATCCGTACATCAAACCCTTTCAGACGTGAGTAGACGGTCACCACCACGAATGGCAGACAGAAAGTGATATGGGAAAACAGCAGCGACCAGAACCCGAGCGATATGCCCAACAGCATGAAGAGTACCAGCAGCGAAATGGCCATCACGATATCCGGTGACATCATCACCACGAACAGCATGCCACCGACAAAAGGCTTGCCGCGAAAGCGGTAGCGATACAGTGCGACGGCCGTCAGGGAACCAATCAACGTAGCGAAAGTTGCGGAGAAAATGGCCATTGTCAGAGAATGCTGTGCGGCCTGGAGCAAGCTGTCGTTATTCATCAACAGCCGATACCAATCCAGCGTAAATCCCTGCCAGTTGATGCCGAAACGCGCCTGATTAAAAGAATTCACAATCAGAATAATGATCGGAATGTACAGGTAAGCGTAAATGATGGACATAAATCCACCGCGAATTAAGCGTCCTGTCATTCCAGCTCTCCCTTTTTATTCAGTAGTCGAGCTGTGCGATAGTAGATAAACAGCAGCACGCCCATGACTAGTGTCAGGCAGATGCTGGTCGCGGCACCAAACGGCCAATCGCGGATATTGAGGAACTGGCTTTTAATGACGTTGCCGATCAGCAGGTTCTTGGCTCCGCCCATCAGGTCGGCCACGAAGAATAGTCCCATGGCCGGTAGCAGTACCAGCAAGCACCCCGCTATAATTCCCGGCATGGTCAGTGGGATCACCACGCGAATAAAGGTTTGCCATTTATTTGCGCCCAGATCGCGGGCGGCTTCAAGATAGGATTTATCGAGTTTTTCAATGCTGGAGTAGAGCGGTAGCACCATGAAAGGCAGCAGGATGTAAATCAGGCCGAGAATCACTGCTTCGGAAGTGTACATAATCCGTAGCGGCGTATCGATAATGCCCGTCCAGAGCAAAAATTCATTCAGATGTCCGCGCGTGCTGAGGAAAATTTTCAGCCCATAAATGCGGATCAGCGAGTTGGTCCAAAACGGCACAATCAGCAGAAACAGCATCAGAGGCTGAATTTTTTTCGGTAAGTGCGCCAGAATAAAGGCAAACGGATAGCCTAGCAGCAGACAGCAGAGCGTAGCGATAACGGCCATGTTCAGCGAATGCAGTAGGACTGAAGCATAAAGCGGATCGACCAGTCGTGTATAGTTTTCGAGCGTAAAGACCAGACTGACGAAATGGGTGTCATCGCGTGTCAGAAAACTGGTTCCGATGATCATCAGGTTGGGCAGGAAAACAAATAGCACCAACCAGGCAACGATGAGTGTGATAATGGTATTTTGAAAGCGTTTACGCGACGTCTTCATCGTGCAGAACTACCTCCCAACTTTCCACCCAGGTAACGTCCACTTTCTGGTTGAGTGAATGATCGAAGTCGGGATCGTCTTCGTTAAAGAACTCACTGACCATGACCATTTTGCCGTTTTCCAACTCAATGTTGGATTCTAGCGTCATGCCTTTATAGTTGCGTTCGCGGACATAGCCAACCATGCCTTCTGCTTGCATGCCGTCGCCAAGCTCTTCGACGCGTAGATCTTCTGGTCGCAGTAGCACGTTGAGATGTTGGCCTACACTGACCGGAATGCTGACGGTGATAACGCATTCGTGGCCTTCAACCTGAGCACGCACGCGCTGTTCGTCCAATTGTTCCAGTACGATGGCATCAAAAATATTGATTTCACCGATAAAACTGGCGACGAATAGATTTTTTGGCTCTTCGTAGATTTCACGCGGTGTGCCGTCTTGCTCGATACGACCATCACGCATCACCACGATGCGGTCGGACATGGTCAGCGCTTCTTCCTGATCGTGCGTGACGAAAATAAAGGTGATACCCAGCTTACGTTGCAGCGCCTTAAGCTCGTTCTGCATCTGCTTGCGTAATTTATAATCGAGTGCGGACAGAGATTCATCCAGCAGCAGAACCTTCGGTTGGTTGACGACGGCACGCGCGATAGCGACGCGCTGTTGCTGTCCGCCGGATAATTGGTGCGGACGACGCTGTGCCAATTCATCCAACTGTACCATCTTCAATGCTTCAATCACGCGTGGCGTAATTTCTGCGGCAGGTGTTTTCTGCATACGCAGGCCAAATGCTACGTTCTCAAATACGCTGAGATGAGGAAACAATGCGTAGCTTTGGAATACGGTATTCACATGCCGTTGTTCGGCGGGCTGGTGGGTAATATCTTGCTTTTGCAGCATGATGTTGCCGCTATCGACCGTTTCCAGACCAGCAATCAGACGCAGTACGGTGGTTTTCCCGCAGCCGGATGGCCCGAGGATCGTCAGGAACTCACCGTTATTAATGGTGAGATTAAAATGCGAAATGATGTCTTTGCCATCAAAGCCTTTGTGGACGTTGAGCAGTTCAACGACCGGCGCAGTCAGGGAGTTTTCTTTCATTAAGGTATAGCTCTATTTCCTGATTTGGCAGATCAACGGTATCTCCGTTGCGATCGTGCCAAGGGTTATCACCTTTCAGCTAGCGTGCGCGGTTAAGGGCTGCATTTTACGGGAAACCCGAGTCTCACGCCAACTTGTGTGGCTCGGCTTCCTGCCAATGAATACGTAAATGGCGGAGATTCAGCCAATGAATTAACGCGTATGTTTCTTGATTGTTACCTGATTTAGGAACGCTTCGTGACGCTACCACCACTTTTTGCTCTGAATTCTGGTCCTATGGTTTGTTAAATCAGAAAAAAACTGACCTGACGCAATATCTGCTGTGGTAGCCCTATCCATAATGCTTTTCAGGGTTCAGGGGGCATAAGATGGATAAATTACTCGACAGATTTTTAAACTACGTTTCGTTTGATACACAGTCTAAATCCGGTGTCCGGCAAGTGCCGAGTACCGATGGTCAGCTGAAGCTGGCGCGTGCGTTGCAGCAGGAACTACTTGAACTAGGATTTGAACAGATTGTACTCAGCAAGCAGGGTTGTCTGATGGCGACGCTTCCAGCAAACGTTGCCTGGCCGGTGCCCGCCATCGGCTTTATTTCACATATGGATACGTCGCCGGACTTTAGCGGAAAAAATGTTAATCCGCAGATTCTGGAAAATTATCGCGGCGGCGATATTGCCTTAGGCGTGGGGGATGAGGTGCTGTCACCCGTGATGTTCCCGGTACTACACCAGTTACTGGGGCACACGCTGATTACGACAGACGGCAAAACGCTGCTGGGGGCTGATGATAAAGCGGGGATCGCGGAAATTATTACCGCGATGGTACGCCTGAAAAAAAGCCAGCTACCGCACGGCGATATTCGGATTGCCTTTACGCCCGATGAAGAAATTGGCAAGGGCGCGCAGTTTTTTGATGTCAAAGCATTTAACGCGCAGTGGGCCTATACCGTAGACGGCGGTGGTGTCGGTGAATTGGAATATGAGAACTTTAATGCTGCGTCGGTTCAGGTGAAAATCGTGGGCAACAATGTGCATCCTGGTAGCGCCAAAGGCGTGATGGTGAACGCGCTGACGCTGGCCTCTCGTTATCATCAACATGTGCCGGGGAGTGAATCACCGGAACAGACGGAAGGCTATCAGGGTTTTTACCATCTTCACAGCATGAAAGGATCTGTGGAGCGGGCGGATCTGCACTATATCGTCCGCGACTTTGACCGTAACGGCTTTGAACAGCGTAAACAGACAATGCTGGATATTGCAGAAAAGGTCGGCGCGGGGCTGCACCCGGATTGCTATATTGAAGTCACGATTACCGATACCTACTACAACATGCGTGAGCAGGTTGAGCGGCATCCGCACATTATCGCGCTGGCACAGCAGGCGATGCGAGATTGTGATATTGAGCCGAACATGAAGCCGATTCGCGGTGGTACTGACGGCGCACACCTGTCATTTCAGGGACTGCCGTGCCCGAATCTATTTACCGGTGGCTACAACTATCATGGTAAACATGAATTTGTCACGCTGGAAGGAATGGAAAAGGCGGTGTCTGTGATTATGCGCATTGCAGAGCTGACGGCGCTGCGTGCGAAACCGTAAGCATTAGCATTTTGCAGAGACGAATAAGGCGGGAAATTCCCGCCTTATTTTTGTGCGAACTATGATCTCGATTTGGCTTTAATCTGCGAAATACCAGTAACCGCTGTTAATCAGGACTGTGAGCTGTGCGAGGAAAGAAGGATCTTCCAGTGCGTCACCCAGCCGCTCTGCATCAATGGCTGGGTGTTCCGCCAGCGCAAATAGCGCCGCTTTGTGCGTGCTGTTCACTTTCTCCCCGTTGACGAAGCAGCTATCCCCAACGCAGATGACACGCAGGCCACCTAAGCGGCGTAGTGGTTCCCCCTGTTGCAGATATTCGTACACTTCGCCAGCCTGGTAAGGTGGTTCCGGTGGAGAAAGGTCAAGCTCATGGCGAGACTGGGAAATAAATTCACCAAACCAGTTCTGGAAATGTTCCGGCTGCTTCACCAGCTCCAGCATCATTTTTTGCAGCGCATCCAGCTCTTGCGGCAGCACGCTGGCGATATGCTCACGGGATGGGATATTGGGATCGCTGTAGCGATAACTGCCCAGCTCGCGTGAAAGTACATAATCGGCAAAACCGCTTACCAGTTCACGTGCGTTTGGCGCACGGAAACCGACCGAGTAGTTCAGCGAATTCTCCAGCGAATAGCCTTCGTGCGGGAAGCCCGGTGGAATATATACGATATCACCCGGTTCCAGCTCTTCATCGATAATGGCTTCAAACGGTTCGACCTGAAGTAGATCCGGGTGCGGGCAGTGCTGCTTCATCGGTATTTTTTCGCCGATACGCCAACGGCGGCGTCCCGTTCCCTGAATGATGAAAACATCATACTGATCCAGATGCGGCCCTACACCACCACCGGGAACGGAAAACGAAATCATCAAATCATCAGTACGCCAGTCTGGCAGTTGTCGAAACGGCTGCATCAAGGCAGAAGACGGTTCATGCCAGTGATCGACAGCCTGCACTAGCAGCGACCAGTTGCTTTCTCCCAGATGATCGTAGCTCTCGAAAGGACCGTGGCTCACTTGCCAACGTCCACCCTGATGGCTGACTAGTCGGCTATCAACCTCATTTTCCAATGCCAGACCCGCAAGTTCGTCGGGTGAAATTGGGTCGATAAAATTAGTGAAGCCGCCTTTAATCAGAAGCGGACGCTTTTGCCAGTAGTTTGCTAAAAAATCCTGCCAGTCGAGATTAAGCTGATAGTCCATACCGTTTTCCAGAAATTCGTTTTTTGAGGAAATGACTGTTCTTGAAGACATGATTTTTCTTGAAGTAATCCGTATTTAAAACAATCCGCATTTTGGCCCTAAGTATAGCGGAAGCATCGCTCGCTGTACTGTCTTTCAGCCTTCGTTCTGGCTCAGATTCTGGCGGGAGAAAATAGCTTCGACTCGGGCACCACCCAGTGCGCTATCGCTGATGAGGATCTCACCCTGATACTGCTCGATAATTTCGACGGCAACGGCGAGGCCGATACCTTGTCCGGGGCGCATGCGGTCGGCACGCTGCCCACGCAGGAAGATCATTTCACGCTTGCTTTCGTGGATGCCGGGGCCGTCGTCATCGATAATCAGATGCAGTTTGTGATCGGAATATTGCACGCTGATTTCGACAAATTCCAGGCAGTACTTACAGGCGTTATCTAGGATATTGCCCATGACTTCCATGAAATCATTCTTCTCGCCCACGAAGGTCAGCTCGGGCGGAATATCGAGCGTCAATACCACGCCTTTGCGCTGATAGACTTTATTTAATGCAGAGCACAGGCCATCCAATAGTGCTGGCACCGAGTGTACCTCACGTATCAGCAGATTATGTTCAGAGCGTACGCTGGCGCGATGTAGGTAGTAACCAATCTGCTGCGAGATACGGCTGATCTGCGACAGCATGATCGGCTCAGCCTGATCGATGGTGATTTCTTTGCCGGTACGCAACGCGCGTAACGTAGTCTGCAAGACCGCCAGCGGCGTTTTCAGGCTGTGGGTGAGGTCAGTGAGCGTAGTACGGTACTTATGGTAGCGCTGTCGTTCGTTATTCAGCAGGATATTCAGGTTTTTCACCAAACTGAATAACTCACGCGGTGGATTTTCGTCCAACTGTTCGCGCGTGCCTTTTTCCAGTTCAGCGATCTGTTTTACCAGATGCTGAATAGGGCGCAGGCTCCAGTGAGCGCCCAGCCAAAGCAGGGGAAGCACCAGCAGAAGGTTGGCGATCAAAACATAGTTGAACCATTCCCACACGACGTCTTCCTGTTGCAATTCCTGTGGGATACGGTCAACGACAACAATGGTAATGGAGGGGAGGTGGTCGGTCTTCGGATAAACGTTCACGGCAATGGAGTGCGTTAGCGCATTGCTATGCGCCCCGTTCAGCGCACGCAGGCTGCTCAACAGCAAGGTGTTACCGGTTAGTACCGGACTGCTGGATACCGCACTGCTGGTATCGGTGTCGGTATCCAATTCATGGTAGGCCGTCTTGTTCAGCCATTCTGGTTTTATCAGCGCTTCCAGTTCGGGAACATGCTTTTCGCGCCAGAGTACGTTGCCATTCTCATCATATATCAACACCAGCGTGGGGAAATTGATATCAACATCGGGGGGCATGACGATATTCAGATGATTATCACGCCACTGTGCAAGACTGTAGTAGAGGTTACTTTCGCCACGCAGCAGGCGGAATGAGGTTTTATCAAAGTTAACGCTGTAACCGATAATCGCGACGACGCCATAGGCCAACGACAGTGCCAGTACGATAGCCGCTGTCGCCAGTAAAAAGCGAATGCGCAGTGAGAAGGGGTGCTTCTTATCACTCATGCAGGGCCTGAAGGTGTATCAATATCAAAGCGATATCCTTGTCCACGTACGGTAGTAATTACATCTGGCGCATCGGCCTGCTGAATCTTCTTGCGCAACCGCCCCATCAGCACATCGATAGTATGACTCTCCCGTAGCTCTGCATCGGGATACAGCTGTAACATCAGCGACTCTTTGCTGACGACTTTACCTTTATTACGAACCAACGTCTCGATAATGGTGTATTCAAACGCGGTCAGCTTGAGCGGAACGCTGTGGATCATCAGCTCACGGCGCGATAAATCGATCTCGAAGGGCGATAGGCTGATGATTTGCGATGCCAAACCACTGTTGCGCCGCATCAGTGCCTGCAAGCGTGCCACAACTTCTTCCATATGGAACGGTTTGGTTACGTAATCGTCCGCACCGGCTTCCAGTACCGCCACTTTGTCCTGCCAGCCTTCACGGGCGGTCAGCACCAGGATAGGGAGTTTGACCTGATGTGCGCGCCAGCGACGAATCATGCTCATCCCGTCTTCATCGGGTAGCCCGAGATCGACAATGGCGATATCCGGCATATTCTCATGCAGAAAATAATCCGCTTCTTTAGCGTCAGACGCCGAGTCAACCTGATGCCCCATTTCGTTCATCTGAACGGTTAAATGGTGGCGTAGTAATACATTATCTTCAACGACCAGAATCCGCATCGTTATATCCTCTGTCGAATAGATAGCATCATATTTATCAAAATAGCTTTTATGTAGCCTATCTTTCACGTATGCCTCTCCTGCATATCAACATTATACGCAGAGAAAGTAATTTATTTTATTTGCTAAATTATCCACAGGAAGGGTAAACCGGGTATAAACAGGCTGGAAATGGTCATACTCGTTATACTTCGAGTTGCATGTGTATTGGCTACGATACTCGGCAGATTGGCGTACACCTTGCCCGACGGGCCAACGCTTTGCGTTGTTCAGAACGCTAACGTTTTGTCCTGAAACTCGAATTATCTAGAGAGAGAGTATGGTGAGCGAGAAAACTGGCGGGCAGGGTGCCCACCAGAGAGAGTACGACAGCGGTTTGATAACGCTTATTTCAGGTCATCAACCATGGCGATCGCGCGGCCGATATAGTTAGCTGGCGTCATCGCTTTCAGACGTGTTTTTTCCGCTTCAGGTAATTCCAGACTATCGATGAATGCCTGAATACCCGCCGCGTCAACGCGTTTGCCGCGCGTCAGCTCTTTCAGTTTCTCGTACGGTTTTTCAATCCCGTAGCGGCGCATCACGGTCTGGATCGGCTCAGCCAACACTTCCCAGTTATGATCCAGTTCGTCAGCCAGACGATCGCGGTTCACTTCCAGTTTGCTGATACCTTTCATTGTGGCCTGATAGGCAATCAGTGCGTAGCCTACGCCCACGCCCAGATTACGCAGCACAGTGGAGTCGGTGAGGTCACGTTGCCAGCGAGAAACCGGCAGTTTGCTGGCCAGATGCGCCAGCACGGCGTTCGCCAGCCCCAGATTGCCTTCCGAGTTTTCGAAGTCGATCGGGTTAACTTTATGTGGCATGGTGGATGAACCGATTTCGCCCGCAATGGTTTTTTGTTTGAAGTGATTCAGTGCGATATAGCCCCAGATATCACGGTCAAAGTCGATCAAAATGGTGTTGAAACGCGCGATGCAGTCGAACAGTTCGGCGATGTAATCGTGCGGTTCGATCTGTGTCGTGTATGGGTTCCAGTTGATGCCCAGTGAGGTGACAAAACTTTCGCTGAATTGGTGCCAGTCTACTTCAGGGTAGGCGGCCAGATGGGCGTTATAGTTGCCGACGGCACCATTAATTTTACCCAGAATCTCAACCTGTTGCAGTTGACGATATTGGCGTTCCATACGGTAAGCCACGTTAGCGAATTCTTTACCGATGGTAGATGGCGTCGCTGGTTGACCGTGTGTACGAGAAAGCAGCGGGATATCGCGGTATTCCTGTGCCAGCGTTTTCAGTGCATCAATAATTTGACGCCAGTGTGGCAGGATAACGTCGCGGCGAGCAGTATCCAGCATCAACGCATGAGACAGGTTGTTAATGTCTTCTGAAGTACAGGCAAAGTGGATGAATTCGTTGACGGCATGCAGTGCCGGAACAGCGGCGACTTTCTCTTTCAGAAAGTACTCAACAGCTTTCACATCGTGGTTGGTCGTACGCTCAATCGTTTTAATGCGTGCCGCATCTTCTTCACTGAATTCGGCAACAATTTTATCAAGGAAAGCGTTTGCGTCAGCGTCAAATGCAGGAACTTCCTGGATCTCTGCACAGGCTGCCAGTTTTTGCAGCCAACGTACTTCAACCTGCACACGGAATTTCAGCAAACCAAATTCGCTGAAAATGGTGCGCAACGTGCTGACTTTATCGCCGTAGCGTCCATCAATAGGGGAAACGGCGGTCAGTGAGGATAATTCCATTGCAAGCAACTCCTGAGATTGGTTTCAATAACAATTGGTTTCAGTAACAATTGGTTTTAAGAACACTAGTTTCGACAATAACGAGTTTCAATAACTGACCGATTTCAATACAGCCAGTTTTAATACAAAACCGATTATCGCAACGCTGGCGTGGATCACACCAGCGTCAGCCATAACGGCAAGAATATCATCAAACAGATGGGCAACGCGCCAATATCTGTTTCGCTTCTTTGACCAGTTTGCTGCGTGAGAACATCAGCTGCAAGCGCCCACCACCGATCTGTTGCCAGAGCACCGTAGAACGGATACCGGCCAGCAGTGCGGCGCGTACTTTAGCCTGCACCTGACTATTCTTTAGCACTTCCGGTGAGCCGGTAACCTGAATACGTGGCCCCAACGTACTGATGACATCCACATAAATCGCGGCCAGCGCGCTAACAATCGTTTCGGAAAGCAGCTCAAAATGCTCCAGTTGGCGTTCCAATTGCCCGATGCGTTTGCCCAATTCGTCAAGCGCAGCAGACTTTGCATTCAGCTTGCGTTCTAACGCGATCAGACTGAAGGCGTAGCGTGATAATTCTGCACCAGCGCCTTTACTGCTGCTGGTATTCAGAATACCCAGCAGTGTTTCCAGACCCACTTTCAGATTTTGCTCGTCATTGCCGTAAACGGCCAGTGTGGATACCGGATTGAGGTTCAACACGCTGTTCAGCGAAGTATGCAGCACATCATTATTGCAGTTTCCCGTGTGGGCCAACTGCTGGACTAAATGCGCCGATTGGCAAATGCCTGCTAGCGCCAGCGTGATTTCATAATAATTTTTAGCCACGGTTACTC
This sequence comes from Pectobacterium zantedeschiae, assembly GCF_004137795.1. GTDB lineage: Bacteria > Pseudomonadota > Gammaproteobacteria > Enterobacterales > Enterobacteriaceae > Pectobacterium > Pectobacterium zantedeschiae. The sequence goes on along the minus strand of NZ_NWTM01000001.1, from coordinate 1,312,439 downwards.
CTGTAAGCGTTCTTCGATGATGCCGCCACCAAGGCAAACGTCGTCCAGATAAAAGACAGCGGATTGGCCCGGAGTTACGGCGGCGACAGATTCATCAAAACGCACGGTAATGCGATCGTCACCAAGTGGGGTGACGGTGCAGGGGATATCCGCCTGGCGGTAGCGGGTTTTCACCGTACAGCGTAATTCCGCAGTAAGCGGCTGGCGATCGACCCAGTGTAATTGCTGTGCGATTAAGCCGTACGACATCAGGCGAGGGTGTTCGTGACCCTGTGCGACATACAGAATATTGTTGGCGACATCTTTATCTACTACGTACCAAGGATCTTCGCCGCCGTCTTTGACGCCGCCAATACCCAGTCCTTTGCGTTGCCCCAGCGTGTGGTACATCAGCCCCTGATGTTGTCCCATCGGTTTATTGTCGTCGACGGACAGAATCGGGCCGGGTTGTGCGGGTAGATAGCGCGCCAGAAAATCGGTAAATTTACGCTCGCCAATGAAACAAATACCCGTAGAATCCTTCTTTTTCGCCGTGGCAAGTTCAAGCTCTTCGGCGATTTTACGCACCTGCGGTTTTTCCAGTTCACCGACGGGGAACAGGCTCTGTGCGATCTGTTCATGGCTCAGCGTATAAAGAAAATAGCTCTGGTCTTTGTTGCCGTCCATGCCGCGCAGTAAACGGCTTTTGCCGTCAACGTCGTGACGGCGGACATAGTGGCCTGTCGCGATATAATCCGCCCCGAGGTCCTCAGCGGCGAACTCCAGAAAGGCTTTGAATTTGATTTCTTTATTACACAGGATATCGGGATTGGGGGTTCGACCCGCTTTATATTCTTCAAGGAAGAGTTCAAAAACGTTGTCCCAATATTCAGCGGCAAAGTTGACGGTATGTAACTCGATACCCAACTTGTCGCAAACGGCCTGCGCATCGGCAAGGTCAGTGGCTGCTGAGCAATATTCTGTGTCGTCGTCCTCTTCCCAGTTCTTCATGAACAGGCCTTCAACATGATAGCCCTGTTGCTGTAACAGGTAAGCGGAAACGGAGGAATCAACACCGCCGGACATACCGACAATCACTTTTTTCTGGCTGTTATCTGACATGGGAGTCTCACGAACTGAAATTTACTGACGCATTGATGCGAAAAACAAGCGGCATATTTTAGCATGTTGAGCTGAGGGCTGCATCGCTATTCCTGCCGTGTGGTGATTAGCCTTCCATGGCAAGAACAGTTAAATGTCTAAAAAGGCCAGTTGAACGCGCCCAATAGGGCTAATGGATAGCGTTCTGACTGCTGATAGCAGCGAATACTTTCGGCCACCAGCGGTGAACGAAGCTGACGAGAATGCAGAATCTCCTCAGCGGTCACCCAGCGGCAGCATTCGATGTCGCTGTCGTGCGGCTGGGTATCGACTCGTTGAGGTAGATCGAGCGCGAAGCAAAAACGTAAAAATGGTGTGTTATCTGGGGCAATCCATTGATGCAGACGCAAGAAACTCTGCGGTGCGGCCTGAATGCCGGTTTCTTCCCATAACTCACGGCTCGCCGCTTGAATCAGCGTCTCGTCGGCTTCCAAATGACCTGCGGGTTGGTTCCATAATAATTTGCCGTTAATTAACTCTTCAACGACCAGAAAATGGTTATCCGCCTGTACCACACAGGCAACCGTCACATGGGGTTTAAACATCCGCTATCTCCTTCCATTCTCCGGGTAACAGGTTTTCTACGGTTTGATTGGCCATGCCGTATCGAATCAGACGCAGGGTAGGATACCCGATATTTGCCGTCATACGGCGGACTTGCCGATTACGGCCTTCATGTAGCGTAATTTTCAGCCAGCAATCAGGGATGCTTTTACGTTCACGTATTGGCGGATTGCGCAGCCACAGCCAGTCAGGTTCAGGCACGATCTCCGCGCCTGCGGGCAGCGTTTTGCCGTCATTCAATTCTAGGCCGGAACGAAAACGCGCCAATGCGGCCTCAGCAGGAATGCCTTCAACCTGAACGTAGTAAATTTTGGCTGTTTTTTTCGTTGGCTGAGTTAGTTGCGCCTGAAGCTTGCCGTCATTGGTGAGAATCATCAGGCCTTCGCTGTCGCGATCCAGACGCCCGGCGGCATAAATACCGCTAATCGGAATGTAATCTTTTAGCGTGTGGCGTCCAGCTTCGTCAGTGAATTGTGGCAGGACATCGAAGGGTTTATTGAACAGAACGATTCGGCGCGGCGTGTTGTCAGGCTGACGTTTTCTTGCCGGCTGTGAGCTGAATCGTTTAACTTTGTGATTTTTAACAGGGAATTTATTCATCATCTTTATAGTCGCGGATAACAAAAGCATTATACTCGAAATGGTTTGCGATTGGCGCGGGCTAAATATTCAAGTAGTATTGACACGCATCTTACAAGTCATTAACAAAATTGCGCTCGAAGGAGAGGTTAATGGAAAGCAAAGTAGTTGTACCGACAGAAGGTCAGAAAATCACGGTTGATGCTCAAGGCAAGCTGGTTGTTCCGAACAATCCGGTTATCCCGTTTATCGAAGGTGACGGCATTGGTATCGATGTAACGCCTGCTATGATCAACGTAGTGGACGCCGCCGTGAAAAAAGCCTATCAGGGCAAGCGCGCGATTTCCTGGATGGAGATCTACACGGGTGAGAAATCCACGCAAGTTTACGGTAAAGATGTCTGGCTGCCGGACGAGACGTTGGATCTGATTCGTGAATACCGTGTGGCGATTAAAGGCCCACTGACAACGCCAGTCGGCGGTGGTATTCGTTCTCTGAACGTTGCACTGCGCCAACAGCTGGATCTGTATGTTTGCCTGCGTCCGGTACGCTACTATGAAGGTACACCTAGCCCGGTTAAACAGCCTGAGCTGACTGATATGGTAATCTTCCGCGAAAACGCCGAAGACATCTATGCCGGTATTGAGTGGAAAGCGGGTTCTGCCGAAGCAGACAAAGTGATCAAATTCCTGCGTGAAGAAATGGGTGTTAGCAAAATCCGTTTCCCTGAGCAGTGTGGTATCGGCGTGAAGCCGTGTTCAGAAGAAGGTACCAAACGTCTGGTTCGCGCTGCGATCGAATACGCGATTACCAACGACCGTGATTCCCTCACGCTGGTACACAAAGGCAACATCATGAAATTCACCGAAGGCGCGTTTAAAGACTGGGGCTACCAGTTGGCGCGTGAAGAATTCGGCGGTGAGCTGATCGATGGCGGTCCGTGGGTGAAAATCAAGAACCCGAACACAGGTAAAGAGATCGTTGTAAAAGACGTCATCGCTGATGCATTCCTGCAACAAATCCTGTTGCGTCCTGCTGAATATGACGTCATCGCCTGTATGAACCTGAACGGTGACTACATTTCTGATGCGCTGGCAGCACAGGTTGGCGGTATCGGTATTGCTCCGGGCGCAAATATCGGTGACGAATGTGCACTGTTTGAAGCCACGCACGGCACTGCACCTAAATATGCTGGTCAGGATAAAGTGAACCCAGGTTCCGTTATTCTGTCTGCTGAAATGATGCTGCGTCACCTGCACTGGTTCGAAGCAGCTGACCTGATTGTTAAAGGCGTTGAAGGCGCGATCAAGAACAAGACCGTGACTTACGATTTCGAACGTTTGATGGAAGGCGCTACGCTGCGGAAATGTAGCGAGTTTGCGCAAGACATCATCGATAACATGTAATCTGCTGTTATCACATTGATCGGCGGGGGCGCTTTGCTCTCGCTGATTTTTAACATCTAAAAAGCCATTCAGTAAAATCCCTCAGTAAAATAGAGTGAAAAACAACCACTTTGGTTTGGCAGAGCGCCACGACACTAGTGGAAATCAACGATAACTATCAGTTTGCCTGCCAGCAAGTTGGGCAATTGCTGCTGTCGTATTTGGTGGAAGATCTGACGCGCCGGCGGAATTATTCCGTTGTGGTGAACCGTGACGATCTGCGGCGTCATAAGTCCTTTACCATCAATGACGAATCCGAAGGCGATGGTGGCATGACTAACGATATTTCCCATCTACGTGCTCACATTGCGCTTGCGCCGATCCAACAAACCCCAGCTTATAAATCACAACTGGCCGAGCGCATGTCGCAGGTTATCACCGGTTTGCCACCGCAGGTGCAAGCTACAGTATTGGATATGTGGGTAGAACTGCTGGGTGTGCCGAAGAAGGCGGAGTTTATCGAGCGGATCCGCAGTGCGCTGGGTACGCCGAAAGCGCCGGATGAAATGACACCTGAAGAGCAGCAGGTGGCTTAGCGTGAGCAAACCTTAGCAAACAGCCAGCGCTTTGATGATGCTAAAACGCAGGCAGAAACGGGTCGTATTCTTCAGGATATGGAGAACATGACGCGGGAGATTGAGGCGTTGAACGCGCAGATGACACAGAGTATTCAGGGGGGAATTGATAAAATAGATTTTTAAAATCAGTTTATTAACTGTGTTTATGAAATTAGGCGAATGCTTTAGCTAGATCAGAGAAGCCTCTATAATTGCCGGGCTGTATAAAAATACAGTATTGGCATTTTGTGATGGAGAATTTCAATGATTAAGTACCGTTTATATGCTTCAAACGATGGAGACACAATGACCGTTGATGGCGGCGGCGGTTGGGTATCAAATGATGACCGCAAGGGGGGGAGTGACAGGAACAATGATAAGTCTGATCCACAGGTTGATTATGGTAAAAACCCTGAAAAACAAACGGTGATAAATCCTTATCTGTTCCTTGCTATACCACCTGCTGTTTACCTTATTGATGATGTATGGGGTTTTACGTTTAATACGGCAGCTATTGAAGTTGGATTAAAGAAAGTTGCTGATTTTGCGCTTAAAGCGGCTCCTGTTGCAGGAAGACTGGTTGGTATTCTCGGTGCTATCATGCCATCAGATATTGCTCCTGATAGCATTGATCCTGTGTTTAACGGGATGCAGCAGACAAAGATGGCTCAGCTAGCAGCGCAGTTAGCCGCTCAGAAAGGCGTACCAAATACGGGTTACAGTGTTACAGCAATGCCTGCAGATTTAGTAAGCAGCCTGCCTGTTGGCGAAATTCGCTCGTTGCCAACCGCTCCAGCCAGTTTGCTGGCTCAGAGTGTCGTTAATACTGAGCTTTCACGTCGCCAACTTACCCTCACTCAGCCAGCGGTTAATTCACCTGTCGCGAATATTCCTGTGGTTAAAGCTGAGAAAACGGCTGTACCTGGTGTGTACTCGGTGAAGATCATTGCTGATAAACCCGCGCTTCAAATCAAACTGGATAAAACTCAGCCTGCTTTGGCAAAGAATCCACCGAAAGTAAAAGACGATATCCAGGTATCTTCTTTCCTTTCCACGCCAGTGGCTGATACGCACCATGCATTTATTGATTTTGGCAGCGATCATGAACCTGTGTACGTGTCTCTTTCAAAAATTGTTACCGCCGAGGAAGAGAAAAAGCAGGTTGAAGAGGCTAAACGCCGTGAACAGGAGTGGTTGTTGCGACATCCTGTTGCAGCGGCAGAGCGTAAAGTTCAGGATGCGATAAATGCAGAAGCGGAGGCTGAGCGAGGAGTTAAGCACGCTGAGTTAGCACTTAATAATCTTAAAACTTCACCTAATGGGTTGACGTTAGCTGATCCAGTGAAATACCCGGCTAAAGTCGAATGGCCCGAAATATATAATGTCCCTGAATATGGGGATTATGCGCAGATAAAGTTTAACTTCTCTGTTCTGGTCGATTCAGTTGCAAAACTTAACGCTCTTCTTGCACTGGGGGCAGATGCTTTGCTTACTGACGAAATCAGTTGGCATGATGTCATTACAAAATATTCTGTGAACAATCTTTCACAAGATATGCTGAATGATCCCAGCGAAACGATGTTTGTCTTAGGTGACGTATACAAAGAGCAGGCTCTGGAATATTACGGTTATCTCCGCAGTGAATTGCTAAAAAGCAAAGAGCTCATCAGTAACGCTGAAAAATCCCTGATTATTGCGATTGAAAGTAGGAAAAAAGCTGAGCAGGATAAAAAAACGGCAGATCAAAAGCTGAAGGATGAGCAAGAAAAAAATAAAGGAAAAACTCCTGATATAAAATTTGATGATAAAATCAGAGATCAACTTGGAACTCGCGGGTGGACGGAAAAAGATGTTCGAGATGCCGTTTCAAAAGGAGCAAAAGGTAGTGCTGAAGACAAACGTAGTCCCAAAAAAACACCTCCTGATTTTTTAGGTAGAAATGATCCTGCCTCTGTCTATGGCGAATCAGGGAAATATGTTGTGGTTAATGATAGGACTGGTGAAGTTGTTCAGGTTAGCGATAAAAACGATCCCGAATGGGTGGATGATTCTCGTATTATTTGGGGAAAATAAGAATGACACAAAATAATAGAGGCTTCTTTAGCGAAGGTAAATTCTTCTTTGAATTGTCTGGTAACGCTGTCATGAAGTTGTCACCAAAAGCAGCCATTGAAGTATGCCAGGAAGCGGCGAAACGTAATCTACCAATCGGAATGATAGAAGGTGGTCACTGGTTGAATCCAGGCTTCAGACCTGATGTGAATACTCGGTGGGATGGCCTAGATAAGCTAACGGATGAAGGTGAAATTAAAAAGAACAATGATAGGGCCATCGAAAATATCAATGACGACGTTTCTCAAGGATATAACGCCTTTATCATCACAATCGTGGGGTTTTCTAAGTAGTCAGAATTTTAATAAATTCAGTCTCTTGAACTTGTACTAATGATTAATACGCGCTAAATTCGCGCAAGATACCGGAGTATGCCTTAAAAAGCTGCTCCGGTTTTTTATACCACAAATTTGGTATAGGCCCTCTTCGGAAGGTTTTTTTATTTGTGCCGATAAGCGTTTTTGTTAGAGCGCTTATTCGTATGGGCAACGATACGCCTTTTCCCTTTCGGATCTATCAGACAAATAGACATGCAGGAGTAATAACGTGAGTGTTGATATTGATAATTGACAGGTGAAGAAACTGTGTAGGGTCTGGGAGCTCTGCTGAACAATCTGAGGAATGTGGATGTTTCCGATGCGACGGTGGGCGCGGTAATCAATGCCGGATAGATGATGTAAGCAATAACCCAAGACCAGATTCAGTGCTTGCAGAACGGAGGTAGTCCATAGATATAGTACGAAATCTCAGATATCCCTGCTTCGCAGCAGACATCTTTGACGGTCCGTCCAGCTTCGACAGACTTCAAAACGGCAATGATCTGGTGTTCAGTGAATCGGGTTTTACGCATACCGAGCTCCTCAATGGGACACAATCGGTATGCCGGAAAATCTCTAAAAGTGAATGGTTCGGTTTAGCGGGATGCTTACAGTTGACCTAGCCATTATTCACGGGTGACCAATGCTCTGTGAGCCGGGGATGAGTCGGAAGTATATATGTTCGGGAATCGGACTGTCCCAGCCGCCGATGTACATTGCAAAGCCGATCATGCCGAAAAGGATACCGAGCACCAACACTGTCATTGCAATACCAGACAGCGCAGTTTGTCGCCATAGCGGTTTGGCTGCCTTGTTGTCTTTTAGCTGTGATCCTGAAGGCGTCACTAGTGAGAAATGAAGTGTTGATGCCACTGGGCAGGATTCGACACAAGTCATGCAGGCTGTGCATTCGGCTGTTCTCACCTGAATCAGCTTATCCACCGGGATATTAGACGGACAGGCCTTCGAACACTTGCCACAGTCGATACAACTGGTGGTATTTCGGCGGATCTTGAAAGGGGAGAGCAGCGAAAATACTCCCAGGAGCGCACCGTAAGGGCATAGATAGCGGCACCAGAAATGGCGGACAAACAGGCTGGCAAACGTAAACAGAAAAACAAAGGCTAGTGTGATGTTTCCTATATTACGGAAAAAGCCGAGCATTTTAACATCGGCGATTAACCCATAGGGTGACATCAGGAACATATAAATGCTCTGTGCTGGCATTGATAAGGCGATATAGAGGAAAAAACTTAATAACAGATATTTCAGACAGCGCAGCGTAATATCAAGCCACTTAGGAAGAATGAAGTGGCGCCCGAATATTTTTCCCCCCAATATACCTATCCACTCAGAAATTGTACCGATAGGGCACAGCCAGGAGCAGAACGATTTCTTCAGTAACAGGCTGGTGAGAATAAATGCGAGAAGTAATAGCATTGACGCAAGATGGATAGGAGGAAAATTGCTGGTTTCCCACATGAACTTAACGTTCATCAATCCGGCAATAGGTAGCCAACCCTCAATACCGCCAGGCCTCGACATATAGAGGCTCGTACCACCGGTTTCAAAATAGCGTACCCAAAAATAGAAGGTGACGCCGATATAGACGTTGATCGTCAGTAGCAGAATCTGTGTTGCTCTGCGCCAGGTCAGAGCGTTACGCCAGTCGTTCCAGGGAAGTTTACCGCCAGTGGTTCCGTATCGGCGTTGCCACCGTTTTCTCACTTTCTCACTCATTGAACTCATTGCTCCCATTTATTTTTTCATTTGGTGCTTTCAACGCATCGACGGGATTGTGGGGCAACGTTATCATGCCTTTAACGGTTAAAAATTGATTTGTGCATTGAAAATGCATGTTTGTGGGTTTCTTAGCGGATTGGTTTGTATTAGAAGGTGGGGGATAGTGCACTCTTCATTATATGGCTCGATAATATTTTTCTTCTAAAAGTAAATCGACAGAAATATAAAAATAATGGGTACGCAATCGTACCCATTCTATTAATTACCTGGAAATATTATATTTAATATATCAGGCATACGTTAAACATCGTATGCTGGCAGGCATTAGTGTATAAAAACTCTTTGTAGAATTATTCGTAACTGGGGTTATTTAGGTCGTTTTTTATTAAAGTTAGAAATTGTTATCTTTATTAATATTTTTTTATTATTACTTTTTAATTATGCTTGGTTCTTTTGTTTTGCTTGTACCTCATCTTTTCTCATGGTTCTGACAATTTTATAAATCCATTGTAGTGAGACATTATATTTTTTAGCCAGGGCACTATGATTACGGCCATCGAATTCTTCATAGATTTGCAGATCGCGCTGGGAAGCTCGCCAGGATATTCCCATTGGGAAATACACGTTTTGTCCGCCCCATACGGTCATCATGTGTTTGGCAACGGCATTGCCGACCAGCTCGGCTGTTTGTGGGTCCAACTCTGTGACATTTTTGACCGTATCGGCAACGTGTTGAGAAAGTTCGACCAGAAGCTCAGGACCTTTACTGCGAAATTGTGGCTCAGTCATAAATTACCTTATCCTTAAAGAAAATAATTACAGCTATGTGAGGATTCGAGCATTGCTATCTCAAGGGATAACAACCGCGTTATGTGTTCATTTAAAACTATAGTTGTTTTAATGTCAACATCTTTAGTTTTAATTTGGGTTGTTTTTGGTTGTTATGCCTGAGGGCAGCTGCAAAGCGGCATGTAGGGGAAGTCACAGAGAAGCAAAAAAAATCCCGCCGTAAGGCGGGAAAGAAACACATAGACAGGAGGAATAACACAACATCAACAAGGGTTGATGAAACAATAGCACGGTGATTGTATAAAACTGTTACGCGTGGGTAAGGTTATCTGAGCGAGGGTAAACGTTTTTGAAGTATGAAACAAAGCCAGTGCTCGAATTGGCTCACTGGCTTTTGAGAGGAAAACCGATAGCACCTAAGCGAAAACTCACCTATAACGAGCTATAGGAGTACCGAATACCAGAACACTCGGCCGATGATCTCGACCTCCGATTCGTAGGCTTCTTCGTCAGCATCGCGGTTAAAGCTATGGATGACGAGGAGACCGCCAGGTTTGCGGTAAAGTTGTTTGATTCGCTTGAGCTTATCGTTGCCGCTGCCCTCCTGAGCAATGGCGTAGAGCTTTCCATCAATGATGCGTTTGTTGTTGGTATCAACTGCGACGGTGGTGCCATCCGGGATGATGGGTTCCATACTGTCACCCGCTGCCGGGAAACAAAGAACGCCTGAACCGTCAGTATTTGCACCGACCTTACGCAGCGTGGCTTTGGAGAAACGGAGCTTAAAGTCGTTGTAATCCTCACTTTGAATGCGTCCGTCGCCGCAGGCAAACTCAATATCCTTTAAAAAAGGCACTTCCACCTCGTCCTCTGATAATTCTGTCGTGCTGTCCCAAGCTGATACGGTGCCCCATTTTGATGCTGGCGGAATACTTGATTCCTGGAGTGATCGAACCACACTGTCGCTATGCATTGGGCCTTCGCCATTTGCCAACCATTCAGGGCGAATGTGGAGGGCATTGGAAAGCTCAACAATTTTGGTTGTCTGCGACGCTTTCCCCCCCTCAATCTTCTGTATGGCGGCCTGAGATACACCAATCATGTCGCCAAGTGCTTTTTGGCTAAGCCCTTGTGCAGTCCTGGCGGTCTTTAATCGTTCTGCAAGTGTCGTTTTCATTCGTTCAATTTACAACCTAGGTTGTAATTTATCAAGTGGATATTAATCTTGTTTAAAAAAACCAAAGCTATGTATTGTCGGTGTGCAAAGAACATCATAAATACAACCATTAAAACAATTTAAGTTGTTATTCCGCGCGAGGGAACCCGCGTGGATGTATGAGATAACGTCAAAATAAACACTATCGCCTGACTATCAAAAATCCTAATAAATGTCAGGCTGTCATAGTATCGTCTTATTCCATCACCTGATTTGACTTAAACATGTGTGTCACTTGATCTAAATCACAATCCGACAGTATGCATTTTGCTCTTATGGAAATCCCGTTGTGGGAAATATAACCAATAAATTCGTTTCATTAAGTATACGCATGACTGCGTGTCGCGGAGGATGTATGTCTGTAATTCGCACGTGTTTAAGTCTGTTTGGTGGTGATACGGTAATTGTCCGGTGTGCTAATACATTTGAAGTGCAAATGAGCAATGGTGAACAGGAAACCATGACTGAAGAGAATAGTGCTACTCAGGACTCTATTTGCCGTTATGCGGAAGGTGAAGTGTATTTAACCGTACCTTATACAGGAATTTGGGATGTCGTGATCCGAGCGAAAAATGACACGCCTGAACACTCAATAACCTATTTTCCTGCCTGATGATTCTTTGGTTGGTTATATTCTGTTAATAACTTGATAATACATTGTCGTTATCCGGTAGTGAGTCTTTGAATATACCAACCTTCTCCTTTCTTTTTTGTCTTCATCGCTCAACGTTGTGAGTGCATCGGTATCTTTCTATTTCGCTTTTCATCTATCATCTTAATTGATACTTCTACTTGTTATTATTAATGATTCGAAGGGGTGATAGAGTCTGGATCTTTTGCCATACTCAACACTTAGCCATCATGCGTCGTGACTCCTGGCAAGAGAAGGGGCTTTGGTTTGCTAACGCTGGCCCGCTGTTCTTATCGTGCTCATTGCTGCTACATTTTGGATTTATAGCTAAATTTTTGTCTAATCTGAACATTAATACGATGGGAGGGGGGAACCCATGAGCCGTGCCCCAATAAGCAAAGATGAAGACAAACGTCTTGCTGCTCTTCGTGAGTATGGCATTAAGAACGTATTATTTGACCCGAGTCTGAGTAACCTGATTAGCCTGGCCGCTAACATTTTTAGTGCGCCTATTGTTTTGGTGTCATTGGTAGAGGCTGAGCGCCAACTGTTTGCCGCCAGCGTAGGGGTTCCTTTTTGTGAAACATCTCGCGATGTCTCTTTTTGTGCCCACACGATCCTAAAGAAAAAGATCATGGTGGTGCCCGATGCGCTCAAGGATGCGCGTTTCAAAAATAACCCACTGGTTGTGGGCATTCCTTACATTCGTTTTTATGCAGGTATTCCATTAATTACGCCATCTGGACATGCCATTGGTACGCTGTGCATTATCGATTTGAAACCCAGAGCGACATTCACCAAGCGTGATGAGCATAATATGCAGGATCTGGCTTCATTGGTCATGGACAAGCTGGAAATGCGCCGTCTGGAACTGGCGCGTAAAGCCAGTCAGATACGTTTTGAAAATATAGCCAATACCTCGCCAGATACGATTTTGTGCGTTAACGAGAAGGGAATGATTACCTTCTGGAATACCGCTGCGGAGAATATGCTGGGGTACAGTGACGAGGACATTATTGGCCGCAATATTAATACCATCGTGCCTGATGCCTTTATTGTGCAGCTCAACCATTTAGTCACTGACCGGGATTCGCTAATGAAAGGGGTGACGCTGGAACTGAATGTGCAAGCCAAAAGCGGCAGCCTGGTACCGGTTGAATTGTCGGTTTCTATGTGGGAAGACAACGACAATATTAGCTATGGTGCGATATTGCGTGACATTACAGAACGCCGACGTAATGAAGAACGGCTGTTTTTGTTAGCGCATATGGATCCACTCACGGGATTGGCAAACCGGACGTTATTAACATCCAATCTCGAAACCGCGCTAAAGAATGAACCTGCGGTTTGTATCATGATGGTCGATCTAGACGGGTTTAAAGATGTCAATGACAGCCTGGGGCATTCCAGCGGCGATGATATTTTGGTGCATGTTGCTAAAAAAATAAAAGCGACGGTCCGCTCTGGTGATGTCGTGGCGCGAATGGGGGGAGATGAATTTGCACTGCTGTTTCCCGGCCTGAATGATAAACGGGTCGCGGGTAAAATTGCCGAGCAAATTATTCATGAAATTTCGCAGGCAATGATTATTGACGATCACCAAATCAATATCAGTGCCAGTATTGGAGCGGTGTTGTATCCCGACTATGGGCTGACCGTACAAGACCTCTTGACCAGCGCCGATTTAGCGCTGTACCAAGCGAAGTCAGAAGGTCGAAATTGTTACCGTTTTTTCACGCGTGAACTGCTTGAGGTCTTTCAGGCCAAGCATGCTTTTCAGCTCGAGTTTGTGCGTGCCTACGAACAGCATGAATTTGAAATGTTCTATCAACCGCAGGTAAAACTGGCGACCAATGAGATTGTTGGTGCAGAGGCTTTGCTGCGCTGGCGTCACCCAGAAAGAGGATTGCTTGGTCCAGCCGCATTCCTCACTGCACTGGAAAATGGCCCATGGGCGGAGCGAGTCGGTGATTGGATCGTAGAAACGGCATGTAGGCAGGCCGCGGAATGGTGTCAGTCTGGCAACAGATATTTTCGTATCAGCATTAACCTTTTCAGTGCGCAGTTTCGTACCGGTATGCTGGCGCAGAAAATTATGGATACTCTCGCTCGAACAGGGTTGGAACCAAGTTCCCTCGAATTGGAGATCACGGAAAACATTATCCTCCGTTACGATGAGAATATGTTGCAGCCATTAAAGACGTTGCGGGAAGCGGGTATCGGCATTGCATTTGACGACTATGGGACGGGCTATGCATCGCTCAGCATGCTTAAGAACTACCCGGTAACTCGATTAAAGATCGATCAAACCTTTGTCAGGACCATGTGTGAATCTCCGCCAGATGCGGCGATTGTCAGGGCGATTTTATATCTTGGAAAAAGTTTCGGCTTGGGTGTGATTGCAGAAGGTGTAGAAACATTAGAGCAGAGTGAGAGGCTGCGGGGGAAAGGGTGTGAGGAAGCACAGGGATATTTGTTTGGGCATCCTATGCCTGCGGAGGAGTTCACCCAGTTGCTAAAATTGAATAAACCGATAGACGTATAAATGGTTGCGCTATGCCAGTTTTCTCTGAAAGCCAGCGTCTGCTGGCTTTTATGCTTTGGGCTTCCCATTTGCTGAACAGACTAAAAAGTGGAATCAGGATCACATTTTTTCTATAGTGCAGGCTTGTAACCCAGTACCGGATGTCCTGTGCACGAAATATTTGAGATGCTCCTTGCGGTCTTTGACCGCGCCGCCTTGATGCTGATTTGCCTGTTCTTCCTGACAAGGACGCGCCAGTTCCGGCAATTGCTGCAAAAAGAGCAACATTCGCCGAGAGAGCGGGTGACGGTGACGGCCATCTTTTCACTGTTTGCTCTGTTCGGTACGTATTCCGGTATTAATGTTGAGGGCTCACTCGTCAACGTGCGTGTGATTGCCGTGATGTCCGGCGGTATTCTCTTTGGCCCTTGGGTTGGTATCGCGACGGGTATCATTGCGGGAGTGCACCGTTATTTAATTGATATTGATGGCATCACCTCTGTACCTTGTCTGATTACCAGCATCATTGCTGGTATCACTTCGGGCTATATCAATAAGAAAGTCAAAAAAGAGCAGCAGTGGAGCATCGGGATTCTTGGCGGGATGCTGTGTGAATCATTAACTATGCTGCTGGTTGTGGCATGGGCGACGCCCATCGAGTTAGGGCTGGATATTGTTTCAAAAATTGCAGTGCCGATGATTCTTGGTTCCATTTGTATTGGCCTGATCGTATTGCTGGTGCAGAGTGTGGCGAATGAAAAAGAGGTGATTGCCGCCAGACAAGCCAAACTGGCGCTGGATATCGCACATAAAACACTGCCCTATTTTCGCAATATCAACAGTGATTCACTCACGGCCATTTGTAGAATCATTCGTACTGAAATTAATGCGGACGCCGTGGCAATAACAAACACGCAGCACATTCAGGCTTACGTGGGGATTGGGGAAGAGAAATATAATATTGGCCACGATATTATCAGCCCTATGACGCAGCAGGCGATGCATGACGGGAAAATCATCATTAAAAATAATGATGAACAGCATCTGACACCGGAAATCCATTCAATGATCGTCATCCCGCTGTGGGAGCACGGGCAGGTGACCGGCACGCTGAAGATCTATTATCGTCATGCACATAAAATTACCTATTCATTACGCGTGATGGCTGTCGGTCTATCACAAATTATGTCAACGCAAATTGAAGTGTCCCGCACAGAACAACTGCGTGATATGGCAAATAAAGCGGAACTGAGAGCGCTGCAAAGTAAAATCAATCCGCACTTTCTTTTTAATGCACTCAATGCGATCTCCTCATCTATTCGTATTAATCCCGATACAGCGCGCCAGCTGGTGATCAATCTGTCCCGCTATTTGCGCTATAACCTCGAACTCAACGATGATGCGCTGATCGATATAAAAAAAGAGCTGTACCAAATTCAGGATTATATCGCGATTGAGCAGGCGCGGTTTGGCGCTAAGTTGACAGTGATTTACGATATTGACGACGATTTGGCGTACAAAATTCCTAGCTTATTAATTCAGCCGCTGGTGGAAAATGCGATAGTGCACGGCATCCAGCCTTTCAGAGGCAAAGGAACCGTGGTGCTGTCTGTGAAAGAGCAGGGTGATAAGCTGCTGGTGGCAGTAAAAGATACGGGGCACGGCATTAGTCAGGAAACGATGGATCGCGTCGCACGGAATGAATTACCGGGGAATAAAATTGGTCTGCTGAATGTCCATCATCGTGTCCGTTTGCTCTATGGTGATGGTTTGCATATTCGTCGTTTGGAGCCGGGAACCGAGATTTATTTCTACATTCCACGAGAAGATAAAACCCCGTCAGCGTTGCCGGATAGCATTCAAGTGCCGTTATCAAGAGATACTGCTGAGCAAACAGGAGGCAACCCATGAAAGCTATTATTGTTGAAGATGAATTCCTTGCGCAGCAGGAACTGAGTTACCTCATCAAACAGCACAGTGATATTACGATTGAAGCGACATTTGATGACGGGCTGGATGTCCTGAAATATCTGCAACATAACGAAGTTGATGCGATCTTTTTGGATATTAATATTCCGTCGTTAGACGGTGTCTGGCTGGCACAAAATATCAGCAAATTCGCGCATAAGCCTTACATCATTTTTATTACGGCGTACAAAGAACATGCGGTCGAGGCGTTTGAAGTCGAAGCCTTTGATTACATTCTTAAGCCGTACCATGAATCTCGCATTGTCACGATGCTGCGCAAACTGGAAGCAACCTGGCAGCAGCGGCAAGTTGCACCTGCTGCTGAAACAGGCACGCATGCGGGGGCGCCAAGAGGGGCACAGCAAACGATTAACCTGATGAAAGATGAGCGGATTATCGTCACGGATATTAATAATATCTATTATGCGGCTGCGCAGGAAAAGGTCACGCTGGTTTATACCCGACGTGAGGAATTCATCATGCCGATGAATATTACAGAGTTTTGCAGTCGTTTGCCTGAAGACTATTTCTTCCGTTGCCACCGCTCTTACTGCGTCAATCTGACAAAAATCCGTGAAATTGTGCCGTGGTTTAACAACACCTATATCCTGCGACTAAACGATCTGGATTTTGAAGTCCCGGTAAGCCGGAGCAAGATAAAGGCATTCAGGTCATTGATGCGTCTTTAAAGGCATTTCATTCCGCGTTTCAGGCATCTCATTCCCCATTCGATCAACCACTGTCAGCCCGCTTGTATACTGGCCTCAGCCCATAAGCTGACAGTGTTTTGATGGATTTTTTCTTCTCCACATCAGCTTATATTTTTTAGCGTGCCGAGTGAATCGGACCAATTTTTGATGTAGGGGAAAACCCATGAATACCAAATCTGTTAATCGGGGGTTGATTGTCCTCGGTACCATTATCACCCAAATGGGACTTGGCACGATTTATACCTGGAGTTTGTTCAACCAGCCGCTGGTGGACAAATTTGGCTGGACGCTGAGCTCCGTTGCGACGACGTTTTCAATTACCAGTTTCTGTCTGGCATTTGCAACGCTATTTGCCGGTAAGTTTCAGGAACGTATTGGTCTGCGCCGCTTGACCATGATCGCTGGCATCGCGCTGGGTGCTGGTCTGATGGCGAGTGCGGTAAGCCCGTCACTGACGCTGATTTATCTGTTGATGGGGGTGGTTGTCGGTTTTGCTGACGGCACGGCTTACATCACCACGCTGTCCAATTTGATCAAATGGTTCCCTAACCGTAAAGGGTTGATAGCGGGTATTTCGGTTGGTGCATTTGGTACCGGAAGCCTGCTGTTCAAATACGTCAACAGCTTTTTGATTGCAGAAGTCGGTGTGTCAGAAGCCTTTTTCTACTGGGGCGTTATCGTCATGGCGATGATTCTGGTCGGGAGTTCACTGCTAAAAGAACCTGCTGCTGTGCCAACAACACAACAGACTGTAGCTCAGGGACAGACGCGTGATTTTTCGCTAGCCGAGATGTTGGCGACCAAAGAGTCGTATTTGCTGTTTATTATCTTCTTCACTGCATGCATGAGCGGTCTGTATCTGATCGGTATTGTAAAAGATATCGGTGTGCAAATGGCGGGAATGGATATGGCGACGGCGGCAAATGCCGTGTCTGCGATTGCTATTTTTAATACCGTTGGGCGTATTGTTCTTGGCGCACTTTCCGATAACGTTGGACGCATGCGAGTCATCACCTTTACGCTGTTTGTGACGATTGTGGCGGTGTCCGTGATGACGTTCCTGCCGCTGAATCCGATCCTGTTCTTTGCCTGTGTCAGTGCTATTGCCTTCTGCTTTGGTGGTAATATCACGGTGTTCCCTGCAATTGTTGGTGACTTCTTCGGCCTGAAAAATCACAGCAAAAACTACGGCGTGATTTATCAGGGATTCGGCATTGGCGCGCTATCTGGCTCGTTTATCGCTGCACAACTCGGGGGATTCCAGGCGACATTTATGGCAATCATCATTATGTCTGTCATCTCGCTGCTGATTACCCTGTGGGTCAAACCACCTAAGCATCAGCCTGTTGCTGACTCAATGCGTGCGGATATGGCACACGCACAGAGCTAATAGCACGCCACGCTAACAGAACATCGCGCTGGTCTCCATGCCGTCCAGCGCGAGATTTTTCCTCTTCTCTGCCCCAAAACTCCTTCTCCTCATCTGCTGAAATATCGCGATACAGTTCATCACTTTCCTAGTCATCTACGTGTCACAGGTGAACCCTAGCGTCGTTATCGGCACGTCTTTTTCCTAAAACGTGTCTCCCTTAAAAATGATGCCCTTTGAAAATGAATAGTAACCGGAGAAAACACCATGATGATTCGGTTTAGGTTCACATCTGTTTTTTTGATGCTGTTGAGTATGGTTTTGTTTGTCCCGCGGTTTGCCAGAGCAGCCGTTGAACTGACGTTTTGGCATGGCATGGACAGCAACCTGAATACGGAATTGATACGGTTGGTCAATCGGTTTAACGAATCTCAGACGACGTATCATGTTGAACCGATCTATAAGGGCAGCTATGAACAGACGCTGGCCGCCGGTATTGCCGCTTATCGCACGGGTAACGCGCCGGATATTTTGCAGGTTTATGACGTCGGTACACCGAATATGATGCACAGCGGTGCGATTATCCCGGTGTTCGATTTGTTCAAACAGGTTGGTATCGATAACGATGAAAAATCCTTTCTGCCTGCTGTGGCGCTGTTTTATAGCGATAGCCAGACTGGGCATCTGATTTCCCAGCCGTTTAATAGTTCAACGCCTGTCCTCTACTACAACAAAGATGCATTTATCAAAGCGGGACTCGATCCCGATAAACCACCACGGACCTGGAATGAGCTGGCGTACGATGCAGCGCGGTTGCGCCAGAGTGGGATGACATGTGGATATACGAACGCCGGGCAGCAGGGGTGGATATTATTAGAAGCCTTTAGCGTGTGGAACGGGCTACCGATTGCAACGAAAAATAATGGCTTTGATGGTGTCGATGCTCACTTGCTGGTGAACGGTCCGTTGCAGGTTGCGCACATCACTCAGCTTGCAGAGATGATGAAGAAGAAAGAGTTCAGCTATTTCGGTCGCAATGATGAGGGTACTACGCGTTTTTATAACGGCGATTGCGGCATATTGACCACCTCATCGGGCGGGTTACGCAAGATTCAGAACTATGCCAAGTTTCACTACGGCGTAGGGATGCTGCCCTACAGCGAAGAGGTTAAAGGTGCGCCGCAGAATACGTTCATTGGAGGTGCGAGCCTCTGGGTCATGAAAGGGAAAACAGCAGCGCATTATCAAGGTATCGCTGAATTCCTGCATTTCCTGACGCTGCCAGAAAATGCCGCCGAATGGCATCAGATGACAGGCTATCTGCCAGTGACACAGCCCGCTTACGAACTGACGCGCGAGCAGGGATTTTATGCCAGATACCCCGGTAGCGATGTTGCCATGAAACAGCTCACCAATAAGCCACCATTGCCTTATACGCGTGGGTTCCGATTGGGCAATATGCCGCAAATTCGCACCATCATGGATGAAGAGTTGGAGAAAGTCTGGGCAGAACAGGAAACGCCACAGCAGGCGTTGGATAATGTGGTTTCTCGCGGTGATCTTCTGTTGCAGCATTTTGCGCAGTCGGTTTCCCGTCATTCGTGATATTCCCCGTTTATTTGGAGTTTTTGACTGATGACAAAGCAAAGTAAGGGCATAACTCAGGAATTGATTGCGGCGCAAAACACGACGGTTCTGACGGTAGCGCATCGCGGCATTTGGGCATCGGCACCGGAAAATTCGCTGGCGGCGCTGCGTGAAGCTATTCGCCAGGGTGTGGATATCGTGGAAATCGATGCGCAATTAACGGCAGATAGCCACGTTGTCGTGATTCATGACGATACGCTCGATCGCACGAGTGATATGAGCGGTAGCGTTGGCAAGATGACGCTGGCGGAGATTCGGCAGGCGCGTCTACGCGGAAGTGACGGTGGTTCAGCATGGCCGTTGAGTCACGAAAAGGTTCCGCTGTTGTATGAAGTTCTCGAAGAGGCGCGAGGGAGAATTGTGATTAATGTGGATGTGAAACATGAGCATGAGTTTGGTGTTATCGCCCGCGATATTCGGGATAAAGGCCTCAGCGCAGGCGTGATCATGAAAAGCCCGGTTAATCTTGATACTGCCTGTTTTCCTATTACATCACCGGCTCAGGATACTCAGATACCGTACATGCCGTTAATCCACCTCCAACGGGGGAAAACCATCGATATTCTGCGACAGGTTGATGACTTTGGGGTTGCCATTGTGGAAGCCAACTTTGACCATATCGACACAGTGCTTGAGACCTACGCAGAGTTTCAACGGCTTGGCGTACGAATTTGGGTGAATACGCTAGATTGTTCGCACTCGCTCAACTACAGCGATACGCGGGCTTTAGCCGATCCTGACGCGGTATGGGGAGCATTAATTCGCGCTGGCGTGGGCGCGATTCAGGTGGACCACGCGGCAGCGTTGATTGATTTTCGGTCAACGATGTCGCGCTGATGTATCGGGATTGACAGCAGGCAGGACGCCGCTTTCCTTTTGAAAAGTGTAAAGTTATGTGGATTTAGTAACTGAAAAGTTAAGAATGCTTGAAAATGCCACGGCAACCCATACGATGTAGGTGTTGCAAACTTTATCTTTCTGCGAGAGGAAATCAGACTTTTATGATGCGTATTGCGCTTTTCCTGATCACCAACCTGGCGGTGATGTTGGTTTTCGGGCTGGTACTCAGCCTGACGGGAATTCAGTCCAGCAGTGTCCAGGGCTTAATGATTATGGCTGGGCTGTTTGGCTTTGGCGGTGCGTTTGTTTCACTGCTGATGTCTAAATGGATGGCGTTACGGTCCGTTGGCGGTGAAGTTATTGAACAACCACGCAACGAAACCGAACGTTGGTTAGTGGAAACCGTTCGTTCACAGTCACAGCAGGCTGGGATCGCGATGCCACAAGTGGCAATCTACCATGCACCGGATATCAATGCGTTCGCAACAGGAGCGCGTCGCGATGCGTCGTTGGTGGCCGTGAGCACCGGCTTGCTGCAAAACATGAGCCGTGATGAGGCTGAAGCGGTTATCGCGCATGAAATCAGCCACGTCGCGAATGGCGACATGGTGACGATGACGTTGGTTCAGGGGATAGTGAATACCTTCGTTATCTTTGTCTCTCGCCTGATCGCTCAGGTCGTTTCCGGTTTCCTGTCCGGCAACCGTGATGAAGGCGAAAGCAGCAACGGCAATCCGTTAGTTTACTTCGCCGTCGCGACGGTGCTGGAACTGGTGTTTGGTATTCTTGCCAGTATCATCACCATGTGGTTCTCACGCTACCGTGAATTCCATGCGGATGCCGGTTCAGCCAAGCTGGTGGGGCGTGAGAAAATGATCGCTGCACTACAGCGCTTGAAGACCAGCTATGAGCCACAGGAAGAGAGCAGCATGATGGCTTTCTGCATTAACGGCAAATCGAAGTCCTTCAGCGAGCTGTTCATGTCACACCCACCGTTGGATAAGCGAATCGAAGCGCTGCGTTCCGGCGAATACCTGAAGTAATTTACGGTAGTCTCTTCCCAAAGGCCCATTCGGGCCTTTGTTATTTCTGCGTTATTCATTCATCGAACCTGTGCTTTCTTCGTCCGACTGTTTTCATTAGATCTGAAACAGGTGGTGAAAACATGAAGAATGTTTTATAAAATAAAACCACGATCACGGAAAAATGAAACATTGTTTCTATAATGCCGATATAACAGGCGTCTCGCGTGAGATTGGTGGCCTGATTTTTGAACAACCGGTGTCGGGGTGACCGATTCGTCGGGCGATCAGAAATGTCAGGTTATCGAAGAGTATGCGCGTGTGGCGTCAAATTCTTCATGATAAGTTCTAAGGATTTACGGATGGCCAAAGGTAACAAGATCCCCCTAACGTTTCATACCTACCAGGACTCAGCAACCGGCACCGAAGTTGTGCGTTTAACCCCGCCCGATGTTATCTGCCACCGCAACTATTTCTACCAGAAGTGCTTCTTCAATGATGGTAGCAAGCTGCTGTTTGGCGCTGCATTCGATGGCCCATGGAACTACTATCTGCTGGATTTAAAAGAGCAGAATGCCACGCAGTTGACGGAAGGCAAAGGCGACAACACCTTTGGTGGTTTCCTGTCCCCGAACGACGATGCGCTGTATTACGTTAAAAATACCCGTAATCTGATGCGTGTTGATTTGGCTACGTTGGAAGAGAAAACAATTTATCAGGTACCTGACGACTGGGTCGGCTACGGTACTTGGGTTGCCAATTCTGATTGCACCAAAATGGTTGGTATTGAGATCAAGAAAGAAGACTGGAAACCACTGACCGATTGGAAAAAATTCCAGGAGTTCTACTTCACTAATCCTTGTTGTCGTCTGATTCGCGTCGATTTGGTAACGGGCGAAGCAGAGACTATTCTTCAGGAAAACCAGTGGCTGGGTCACCCAATCTATCGTCCTGGTGATGACAACACCGTTGCTTTCTGCCACGAAGGTCCACACGATCTGGTTGATGCCCGTATGTGGTTCATCAACGAAGATGGTACCAACATGCGCAAAGTGAAAGAGCATGCTGAAGGCGAAAGCTGCACTCATGAATTCTGGGTGCCAGATGGTTCTGCGATGATTTACGTCTCTTACCTAAAAGACGATACCAACCGCTATATCCGCAGCATTGATCCCGTTACGCTGGAAGACCGCCAACTGCGCGTCATGCCGCCGTGTTCTCATCTGATGAGTAACTATGACGGTACTCTGTTGGTCGGTGATGGTTCCGATGCACCGGTCGACGTGCAGGATGATGGCGGCTACAAAATTGAGAACGATCCGTTCCTGTATGTTTTCAACCTGAAAACAGGCAAAGAACATCGTATTGCACAGCACAATACATCCTGGGACGTGTTGGAAGGGGACCGTCAGGTCACTCACCCGCACCCATCTTTCACGCCGGATAATAAACAAGTCCTGTTTACTTCTGACGTAGATGGAAAACCTGCGCTGTATCTGGCGAAGGTTCCTGATTCAGTCTGGAACTAATAATACTAATAAATCCGCGTCACATTTTATGGCGCGGATTATTTTAAAATATTTACTTACATATTATTTTATTAAGACTCTGACGCGGTTATTTCTCAAACTTAACTTGATTATCGTTGTTGCTCCATTGCCATAAACAAAGCGTTCCCTTTATACTAAAACCATTGTTCTATTTTTTTTAAAACAAAAAAACCTGAGTAGGGTAACCACAAAAATGGCTATTGCAGATTTAGATAAACAACCCGATTCCGTGTCGTCCGTTTTAAAGGTCTTTGGTATTTTACAGGCATTAGGTGAAGAGAGAGAAATTGGTATTACCGAACTTTCTCAGCGAGTCATGATGTCTAAGAGTACCGTTTACCGTTTCTTGCAGACGATGAAATCCCTGGGCTATGTTGCACAGGAAGGTGAATCAGAGAAATATTCGCTGACGCTCAAGTTATTTGAACTTGGTGCAAAAGCATTGCAGAACGTAGATTTAATCCGTAGTGCGGATATACAGATGCGCGAGTTGTCTGCGCTGACGCGAGAAACGATCCACCTTGGCGCGTTAGATGAAGACGGCATCGTTTATATCCACAAGATTGATTCTATGTATAACCTGCGCATGTATTCGCGCATCGGTCGCCGTAATCCATTGCACAGTACCGCAATTGGTAAAGTGCTGTTGGCGTGGCGCGATCGCGGTGAAGTAGAAGAGGTTCTGTCAACTGTCGAATTCACGCGTAGCACGCCACATACTCTGTGTACTGCTGAAGATCTTCTCAATCAATTGGATGTCGTGCGTGAGCAAGGCTATGGGGAAGATAAAGAGGAACAGGAAGAAGGGCTGCGTTGTATCGCCGTGCCAGTATTTGACCGTTTTGGCGTGGTGATTGCTGGCCTCAGTATTTCTTTCCCAACGATTCGTTTTTCAGAAGAAAACAAACACGAATATGTAGCCATGCTGCACACTGCGGCCAGAAATATCTCTGAGCAAATGGGTTACCACGATTACCCTTTCTGATATTCCCTAGCGATTCTCGAGCCTGTCTTTATCGACAGGCTTTTTTATGGTGTGCCATCCTTGGCCGCTACCCTGCGGGCCGTCGCAAGCAACGTTGAAAAACGTTCCCCACGTTTTTTTTATTTTTATACCAATACGATAGCGATGTGTATTAACACGATGTGGTTAACGGATAGGGTTGGGTATCGAACTTGGCTATGCCACGGTGTTAAGATAGCCCACAGGTACCTGTCATAAGTGGTTATAGGTGGAGTCGTTGTGAACATATTAGAAGTGGTTTTTGTCTTGTTGGTTGTGCTACTGGCTGCACTGGTCTGGTTTTTTGTCAATCGGGCGAGTGTCAGAGCGAATGAGCAAGTGAAATTGCTGCAAGAGATCGTAGAGCAGCAACGTCAGCAGTTAACATTATTGAAAAAATTGTTGCCCCAGAATGTAGAGAAAAGTGAGCCTGAAACGCTCGCCGCCGAGCTTGATAGTGATGATGTGGAGCTAACGTTTAAAAGTGTCATCCCTGAACGTTAATGGCTCAGCCACGGTGTAGCGCCTTTGCTTATTGACGTCATCTTTCATACTGATGGCGTAAACAGGCATTGAGATAAAAATGAAGAAGGCTTTACAGGAAGCACAAAAATAATATGGCAAATGCTCAAAACAACATAGCAAGCGATCAACAGGAATTGGTTTTAAAACGAGGATTAAAAAACCGACATATTCAGCTGATTGCGTTAGGTGGTGCGATTGGTACTGGATTGTTTTTAGGGATATCGCAAACTATCCAAATGGCAGGGCCGTCCGTTTTATTGGGTTACGCTATCGCCGGAATGATTGCGTTTCTGATTATGCGCCAGTTGGGTGAGATGGTGGTGGAAGAGCCCGTTGCGGGGTCGTTCAGCCATTTTGCCTTTAAGTATTGGGGTGACTTTGCCGGTTTTCTGGCCGGTTGGAACTACTGGGCGATGTTTATCCTGGTTGGGATGGCTGAGCTGACGGCGGTAGGCATTTACATCCAATACTGGTGGCCTGAGACACCAACCTGGCTGTCTGCGGCGATATTCTTCGTGCTGATTAACCTTATCAATTTGGTTAATGTTCGGATGTTTGGGGAAACGGAATTCTGGTTCGCTATTATCAAAGTACTCGCGATTGTCGGAATGATTGTTTTCGGCGGTTGGCTGCTGTTGAGTGGTAACGGCGGTGAAACGGCAACGGTACGTAATTTATGGATCCATGGCGGATTCATGCCAAATGGCGCAAGCGGCTTGATCATGGCGATGGCTGTGATCATGTTTTCGTTCGGTGGTTTGGAGTTAGTTGGAATTACGGCCGCAGAGGCTGCCGATCCGAAGCGTTCTATTCCTCAGGCAACTAATCAGGTGGTATACCGTATCCTGATTTTTTATATTGGCGCGCTATCTATTTTGTTGTCGCTTTATCCATGGGGGAATGTGGTCGGCGGCGGCAGTCCGTTTGTCCTGATTTTCCATGCGCTTAACAGCAACATTGTGGCAAACGTCCTCAACGTCGTAGTGCTGACGGCGGCGCTGTCGGTGTATAACAGTGGCGTGTACTGCAATAGTCGGATGCTGTACGGTTTGGCAAAGCAGGGAAATGCGCCGAAGTCTCTCGCCAAGGTCAATGCTCGCGGTGTGCCCGTCCGTTCTATCGCGCTATCGGCGTTGGCGACCTCACTGGGTGTGGCAATTAACTATCTAATGCCAGGTAAAGCCTTTGAATTGTTGATGGCGCTGGTGGTTTCAACGCTGGTGATTAACTGGATCATGATCTGCTTTGCGCACCTCCGTTTTCGTCAGGCAATGATAGAGAGGGGGATTGTGCCCGCGTTTAAAGCCTTCTGGTATCCGTGGGGAAACTATCTGTGTCTGGCGTTTCTGGCGGGAATTCTGGTGATTATGCTGTTGTCGCCGGGGATTCGCATTTCAGTCATCTTAATTCCGTTCTGGATTGCCGTTATTTGGCTGGGCTTCCTCTTCTCCCGCAAAAATAGCGCCGGGCTGAAGTCGACTCAAACGCTGTAAACGCTTTTGTAGCCTACTCATCACGATGTAAAGATGAGCAGGCTACCCATCCGGCTTTAACACACAACTTATAAGGTGTATTATTGCCTCGACGTTATCTATGTCACGCTAATGCGCACCTTCAGTCGTGTGCATCATGTGTATATATTTCACAGAGTACAGAGAAATAGCATAGTTAACACTTTTGATTTTCAATTGATATGCGATTTTTTGCATGTGAGCTTTCGTGTGGCTCACCACTGTAAATAAGGGAATTATAATGCCAGTTATCACCCTTCCTGATGGAAGTCAGCGTCATTACGACCACGCCGTTTCTCCCCTGGATGTTGCACTTGATATCGGTCCCGGTCTGGCTAAAGCCTGTATCGCGGGACGCGTCAATGGCGAGTTGGTTGACGCCAGCGATAAGATTGACACCGATGCGCAACTAGCCATCATCACAGCTAAAGATGATGCAGGTCTGGAAATTATTCGCCACTCCTGTGCGCACTTGCTGGGCCATGCGATCAAGCAACTGTGGCCCGATACCAAAATGGCGATTGGTCCGGTTATCGACAACGGTTTTTACTATGACGTTGATATTGATCGTACCCTGACTCAGGAAGACATTGAACTGCTCGAAAAGCGTATGCACGAGCTTGCTGACACCGACTATGACGTAATCAAGAAAAAAGTCAGCTGGCAGGAAGCGCGCGATGCGTTCGCTGCACGCGGTGAGACCTACAAAATGGCGATTCTGGATGAGAACATCAGCCACGACGATCGTCCGGGTCTGTATCACCATGAAGAATACATCGATATGTGCCGTGGTCCGCACGTACCGAATATGCGTTTCTGCCATCATTTCAAATTGCAGAAAACCTCCGGTGCCTACTGGCGCGGTGATAGCAAAAACAAAATGCTGCAACGTATCTACGGAACAGCATGGGCGGATAAAAAGCAGTTGGCTTCTTACCTGCAACGTCTTGAAGAGGCGGCTAAGCGCGATCACCGCAAGATCGGTAAACAGCTTGACCTGTACCACATGCAGGAAGAAGCGCCAGGTATGGTGTTCTGGCACAACGACGGTTGGACGATCTTCCGCGAGTTGGAAGCGTTTGTGCGTATGAAGCTGAAGTCTTACCAGTATCAGGAAGTGAAAGGTCCATTCATGATGGATCGCGTGATGTGGGAAAAAACCGGCCATTGGGATAACTACAAAGAAGCGATGTTCACGACTTCATCAGAGAACCGTGAATACTGCATTAAGCCGATGAACTGCCCAGGTCACGTACAGATTTTCAATCAGGGATTGAAATCTTATCGCGATCTGCCACTGCGTATGGCTGAGTTCGGTAGCTGTCACCGTAATGAACCGTCAGGCTCTCTGCACGGTTTAATGCGTGTGCGCGGTTTCACTCAGGACGATGCTCACATCTTCTGTACGGAAGAGCAGGTTCGTGATGAAGTGAACAGCTGCATCAAGATGGTGTATGACATGTACAGCACCTTCGGTTTTGAAAAAATCGTGGTGAAACTGTCTACGCGTCCTGAAAAACGCATTGGTAGCGATGAGATGTGGGATCGCGCTGAAGCCGATTTGGCAGCAGCGTTGACTGAAAATAACATTGAGTTCGACTATCAGCCAGGTGAAGGGGCGTTCTACGGCCCAAAAATTGAATTTACCTTGCATGACTGTTTGGATCGCGCGTGGCAGTGTGGTACGGTGCAGCTCGACTTTTCATTACCGGGTCGTCTGAATGCATCTTACGTTGGTGAAAGTAACGAGCGCCAGGTACCAGTTATGATTCACCGTGCTATTTTGGGATCAATGGAGCGTTTCATCGGTATTCTGACCGAAGAATTCGCTGGCTTCTTCCCAACCTGGTTAGCCCCGGTTCAAGTGGTGATTATTAATATCACCGATAGCCAGTCTGATTATGTCAACGAATTGACCCGAAAACTGCAAGAAGCGGGCATTCGTGTAAAAGCAGACTTGAGAAATGAGAAAATAGGCTTTAAAATCCGCGAACACACTTTACGGCGGGTTCCCTATATGCTGGTTTGTGGCGACAAAGAGGTCGAGGCAGGAAAAGTTGCTGTCCGCACTCGTCGTGGTAAAGACCTTGGGAGTCTGGATGTCAGTGAAGTCATCAGTAAGCTGCAGCAAGAGATTCGCAGCCGTAGTCTTCATCAATTGGAGGTATAGGTATTAAAGGCGGAAAACGAGTTCAACCGGCGCGTCCTAATCGCATCAACAGAGAGATTCGCGCACATGAGGTACGCCTGACAGGCGTCGAAGGCGAACAGCTGGGCATCGTAAGTCTAAATGAAGCATTAGAAAAAGCCGAAGAAGCAGGTGTTGATTTAGTTGAAATCAGTCCGAACGCCGAGCCGCCGGTTTGCCGAATTATGGATTACGGCAAGTTCCTTTATGAGAAGAGTAAGGCTACAAAGGAACAGAAGAAAAAACAAAAAGTTATTCAGGTCAAGGAAATCAAATTCCGACCTGGTACCGATGATGGCGACTATCAGGTCAAACTACGCAACCTGGTTCGCTTTCTGGAAGATGGTGACAAAGCTAAAATCACACTGCGTTTCCGCGGTCGTGAAATGGCGCACCAACAGATTGGTATCGAAGTGCTTAACCGCGTTCGTGACGATCTGAGTGAACTGGCAGTCGTCGAATCCTTCCCATCGAAGATCGAAGGCCGTCAGATGATCATGGTGCTAGCACCGAAGAAGAAACAGTAAGGCATTCAAGTAGCAAGACCGTGCGATCTCAGTGTTGTACGGTTTTGTTCGCCTTATCTGATTCGTTTTATTAACAATGCGAAGTGGAAATAACAATGCCAAAGATTAAAACAGTACGTGGCGCCGCTAAACGCTTTAAAAAAACCGCAAGCGGTGGTTTTAAGCGTAAGCATGCTAACCTGCGTCATATTCTGACCAAAAAAGCGACTAAACGTAAACGTCATCTGCGTCCGAAAGGTATGGTCTCCAAAGGGGATCTGGGCCTTGTCATCGCATGTCTGCCGTACGCATAAGTAACCTTTTTTTAATTCAGAATAAGACTTTAGGAGAGAGCATATGGCTCGCGTAAAACGTGGTGTAGTTGCCCGTGCACGTCACAAGAAAATATTGAAACAAGCGAAAGGTTACTACGGTGCCCGTTCGCGCGTTTATCGTGTTGCCTTCCAGGCAGTAATCAAAGCTGGTCAGTACGCTTACCGCGACCGTCGTCAACGTAAACGTCAATTCCGCCAGCTGTGGATTGCACGTATCAATGCAGCAGCCCGTCAAAACGGCCTGTCTTACAGCAAATTCATCAACGGCCTGAAAAAAGCCTCTGTTGAAATTGACCGTAAGATTTTGGCTGATATCGCAGTATTCGACAAATTAGCGTTCAGCGCTCTGGTCGAAAAAGCGAAAGCGGCACTGGCGTAAGTCAGTTGAGAGAGGGAGCTTTGGCTCCCTCTTTTCGTCAAGCATCACAGTTTTTGTTGTTTATAAGATTTTTTATTATTCACTTCATTAAGGTAACGCAAGTATGAACGCTGCTATTTTCCGTTTCTTTTTTTACTTTAGCGCCTGAACTCAGGGGGCTTTGCGCGTAAGAAAAGAAACGAAAAGTAGCGCTTAAGCCTCCCTCAGGGAGGCTTTTTTGTTTATAATTATCGGTTTTTACTATCGTTTTAGTAAAACGACATTCTTCAATCATGACCGTTGGCCGCATAGGCAGAAAAAGAGGAACACAATGCCACATCTCGCAGAGCTGGTTGCCAAAGCCAGAACAGCTATAGAAGAGGCTCAGGATGTTGCCGCACTAGAAAATGTGCGTGTCGAATACCTGGGTAAAAAAGGTCACTTAACCCTTCAGATGACCTCGCTGCGCGAGTTGCCGGCTGAAGAACGCCCTGCCGCTGGCGCTGTTATTAATCAGGCTAAGCAAGACGTTCAGGACGCGCTGAATGCCCGTAAGCAAACCCTGGAATCCGCAGAGTTAAATGCGCGTCTAGCGCAGGAAACCATTGATGTTTCTCTGCCAGGGCGCACCATTGAAAATGGTGGCTTGCATCCGGTGACTCGCACCATCGATCGTATCGAGACCTTTTTCGGCGAGTTGGGCTTTTCCGTAGTAACCGGACCAGAAATAGAAGATGACTATCACAATTTTGATGCGCTGAATATTCCAGGGCACCACCCTGCGCGTGCTGACCATGACACATTCTGGTTCGATGCTAAACGTCTGCTGCGTACGCAGACTTCTGGCGTTCAGATCCGCACCATGGAAAAGCAGCAACCGCCTATTCGTATCATCGCTCCGGGCCGTGTTTATCGTAATGATTACGATCAGACTCACACGCCGATGTTTCATCAGATGGAAGGGTTGATCGTCGATAAAGGCATCAGCTTCACCAATCTGAAAGGTACGCTGCATGATTTCCTGCGTAATTTCTTTGAGGAAGATTTACAGGTTCGCTTCCGTCCGTCTTATTTCCCGTTTACCGAACCGTCCGCAGAAGTGGATGTCATGGGTAAAAACGGTAAATGGCTGGAAGTGTTGGGCTGCGGCATGGTGCATCCAAACGTCCTGCGTAATGTCGGTATCGATCCTGAAGTGTATTCGGGTTTCGCGTTCGGGATGGGCATGGAGCGCCTGACGATGTTGCGCTATGGCGTGACCGATCTGCGTGCATTTTTCGAAAACGATCTGCGTTTCCTCAAACAGTTTAAGTAAGGCGGGTATACATCATGAAATTCAGTGAACTCTGGTTACGCGAGTGGGTAAACCCGGCAGTTGACAGCGAAACGCTATCCGAACAAATCACGATGGCCGGTCTGGAAGTGGATGACGTTGAGCCTGTGGCTGGTGCATTCCACGGTGTGGTTGTCGGTGAAGTGGTTGAATGTGGGCAACACCCGAATGCAGATAAACTGCGTGTGACGAAAGTTAATGTAGGCGGTGAACGCCTGCTGGACATCGTTTGCGGTGCTCCGAACTGCCGTCAAGGCCTGAAAGTAGCCGTAGCGACAGTCGGTGCCGTGTTACCGGGTGATTTTAAAATCAAAGCCGCCAAACTGCGCGGTGAACCGTCTGAAGGCATGCTGTGCTCATTTTCCGAATTGGGCATTTCCGACGATCACGATGGCATCATTGAACTGCCAGCAGATGCACCGATTGGTACGGATATTCGTGACTACCTGAAGCTTGATGACAACGCGATTGAAATCAGCGTGACGCCAAACCGTGCGGATTGCCTGGGTATCATCGGGGTGGCGCGTGATGTCGCTGTATTGAATCAACAGGCGCTGAATGAACCGACTATTGAGCCGGTTGCCGCGACGATTCAGGATACCTTCCCGATTCAGGTCGAGGCACCGCAGGCATGCCCACGTTATTTAGGCCGAGTGGTGAAAGGCATCAACGTTAAGGCGGCAACGCCGCTGTGGATGCGTGAAAAACTGCGTCGTTGCGGTATTCGTTCTATCGATCCGGTCGTTGACGTGACTAACTACGTTTTACTGGAGCTCGGTCAGCCGATGCATGCGTTCGATCTTGACCGTCTCAACGGCGGCATTATCGTGCGTATGGCAGAAGAGGGAGAAACGCTGACGCTGCTGGATGGCAACGAAGCGAAACTGAACGCGGATACGCTGGTTATCGCTGACCAAAAGAATGCGTTGGCTATGGGGGGCATCTTTGGCGGCGAGCATTCTGGCGTCAATGAAGAAACGCAAAACGTTCTGTTGGAATGTGCCTACTTTAACCCGCTGTCGATTACTGGTCGTGCGCGCCGTCACGGTTTGCACACCGATGCTTCACATCGCTACGAGCGTGGCGTCGATCCGGCGTTACAACACAAAGCCATTGAACGTGCGACTCGTCTACTGATCGAGATCTGTGGTGGTGACGCTGGTCCGGTGGTTGATGTGACCAGCGAGGCAAATTTGCCAACGCGAGCAACGATTACATTACTCCGTGAGAAGTTGGATCGTCTGATTGGCCATGTGATTGCCGATGAGCAGGTTAGCGATATTCTGCAACGTCTGGGCTGCAACGTAGCGAAAATCGATGCTGGTTGGCAGGCTACTGCACCGAGCTGGCGTTTCGACATGGAAATTGAAGAGGATTTAGTTGAAGA
Source organism: Pectobacterium zantedeschiae (assembly GCF_004137795.1). Lineage (GTDB taxonomy): Bacteria > Pseudomonadota > Gammaproteobacteria > Enterobacterales > Enterobacteriaceae > Pectobacterium > Pectobacterium zantedeschiae. Next base: position 1,280,570 of record NZ_NWTM01000001.1, on the reverse strand, counting down.
AGTCGCACGTATTTACGGCTACAACAACATTCCGAATATTCCTACTCAGGCTCCGTTGATCATGACCTCGCATCGCGAAGCGTCACTGTCATTGAAGCGCGTGAAGACATTATTAGTCGACCACGGCTATCAGGAAGCAATTACTTACAGTTTTGTTGACCCGAAAATTCAGGGCCTAATCCACCCTGATGAAGCGTCACTGAGCCTGCCGAGCCCGATTTCCGCAGAGATGTCGGTGATGCGTTTATCGCTGTGGAGCGGCTTGCTGAGCGCGGCAGTGTATAACCAGAATCGTCAACAAAGCCGCCTGCGTCTGTTTGAAAGTGGTCTGCGTTTTGTACCGGATACGAGCGCTGATCTGGGCATTCGTCAGGATTTGATGCTAGCGGGTGTGATTACTGGCACGCGTTATGAAGAGCATTGGGATCTGGCGCGTCAGGCTGTTGACTTCTATGATTTAAAAGGCGATTTGGAAGCGGTACTGGCATTGACGGGTAAGTTGCCAGAGATCGAATTCAAGGCCGAAAATAATCCGGCATTGCATCCAGGGCAAAGTGCTGCTATTTATCTGTGCGGAGAACGCATTGGATTTATTGGCGTTATTCACCCAGAACTGGAACGCAAGTTGGATCTTAACGGGCGAACCGTGGTGTTCGAATTGTTGTGGGATAAGGTCGCAGACCGCGTATTGCCTGATGCGAACGAGATTTCCCGCTTCCCTGCGAACCGTCGCGATATTGCCGTTGTGGTAGCTGAAAATGTCCCTGCGGGCGATATTTTGGCTGAGTGTAAGAAAGTTGGCGCAAATCAGTTAGTTGGCGTAAACTTATTCGACGTGTACCGAGGGAAGGGCGTAGCGGAAGGTTATAAGAGTCTGGCTATCAGTCTGACCTTGCAAGATACCACGCGTACACTGGCAGAAGAGGAAATTGCCGCTACCGTTGCAGAATGCGTAGCAGCATTAAAACAGCGATTCCAAGCATCCTTGAGGGATTGAACCTATGGCGCTTACTAAAGCTGAAATGTCAGAATACCTGTTTGAGAAGCTCGGGCTGAGCAAACGGGATGCCAAAGAGCTAGTCGAGCTGTTTTTTGAAGAAGTTCGTCGCGCTTTGGAAAATGGCGAACAGGTCAAGTTGTCAGGTTTTGGCAATTTTGATTTGCGAGACAAGAACCAACGTCCGGGGCGTAACCCAAAAACTGGCGAAGATATTCCGATTACGGCGCGCCGTGTGGTCACGTTCCGTCCGGGGCAAAAGCTAAAAAGCAGGGTAGAGAACGCCTCTCCCAAAGAGTAACTGTGTCACCCAAAAAGGCCGCGCAAGCGGCCTTTTCCTATCTTATTTGCCTTCATTTTATCTATTTCAACGTAATCTACTTTAACGTCAGGTCGGCGTCTGTTGGCGCAGTCTGCTGCGAAGCTAAGCGAGTTTCCCGTCCGGTTGATGCTTTTGGTGATGTTTCTTTGTTTGGATAATCCGGCACGGGTCGATGATCGTCAATTAAGTGGCGTATCGCCAGAATGGGGTGACGCAGCAGCATCCGTGGCCCCGACCAGCGCATAATCGTTTTGATCGCTTCGCGTCTTGCTGGCTGATAGCAGTGGATAGGGCAATGTTTGCACGCGGGTTTATCTTCACCAAACTGACAGCGTTCCAGACGCTTGATAGCGTAGCTGAACAAGTCTTTATACTGCGCGTTAGCGTCGGTTTCTGGATGGTGATTCTCATACAACTCGATCATCAATCCAACGGTACGGATCTCCCGCTGTCGGTATTTTCCCAGGGGGGTTCTCGCCATGTGCGTCCTGTCCTGATGAAATCATAATAGATGCATTTTAAATGCAATTTATTGCAAGGGGAACCTCTGAAGTCACATCTGTGTGCAAAAGGGGGAAGGAAAAGGCGAGGAGAATCCTCGCCGAAGAAAGAAGGCAATCAGGCCTGACCGAACTGCGCCTGATGTAATCTGGCATAAATGCCACTTTGTTCCAGCAGCGTCTGATGGCTGCCTTGCTCAATAATGCTGCCGTTATCCACCACCACAATGCGCCCTGCGTTCTGTATGGTTGCTAATCTGTGGGCGATGACCAACGTAGTGCGACCAGTGGAAAGCTCGCTGAGCGACTGCTGTATTGCCTGTTCCGTTGCGGTATCCAGTGCGGACGTCGCCTCATCCAGAATCAGGATAGGTGGGTTTTTCAGGAAAATTCGTGCAATAGACAAACGCTGTTTTTGTCCACCTGACAGCTTAACGCCGCGCTCTCCGACCACAGTATCCAGCCCTTCAGGCAGATTCTCGATCAACTCATCTAATCGGGCTCGTCGTGCGGCTTCCATGATTTCGCCGTCGCTGGCGCCAAGTTTGCCGTAAGCGATGTTTTCTCGAATAGTACCGCCAAACAGGAAGACATCCTGTTGTACGATGCCGATTTGGTTGCGCAACGATGCCTGCGTCATTTGGCGGATATCCATGCCGTCAATGGTGATGGTACCATGGGTTAAATCGTAGAAGCGGGGCAGCAGGGAACAAAGCGTGGTTTTTCCTGCGCCGGACGGGCCAACAAATGCCACGGTTTCCCCTGCGCGAATCGACAGGTCGATATTACGCAAGATCGGGCGATCGGCAGAATAGCCAAAGCTCACCTGATTAAACTGGATGTCGCCTTTTAGCGGACCAGCATCGCGCGCATCGGGGGCATCGGCAATCTCGGGAACGGTATCAATCAATTGAGTAAAGCGTTTGAATCCCGCAATGCCCTTGGGATAGCTCTCCAGTACCGAGGTAATTTTGGCAACTGGACGGAAGAAAACTTCGATCAGTAGCAGAAAGCCGATAAAACCGCCGTAGGAGAGCTCGCCCTGAATGACATACCAGATTCCCGCTAGCATCACGATAAGTTGAATCAAGCGCGTGCTGAGGTAACTGAGCGTCATGCTGGCGGTCATGATGCGATAGGCCTGCAATTTGGTACGGCGGTAGTTCTCGTTATCGTGAGAAAATAAATTCTTCTCATGAGTTTCATTGGCAAAAGCTTTGACGACACGGATACCGCCCACGCTTTCTTCGATCCGGGCGTTGAAGTTGCCCACCTGACCGAATAGCTGACGCCAAGTCTCCGTCATGCGTGCGCCATAACGGCTGACGAGATATCCCATGAAAGGCACGATAATAATCGTCAGCAGCGCCAGGTTCAGGTGAACTGTCGCCATCAGAATGAACGCGCCAATAAACGTCATGATGGCGAGAAAGAGGTCTTCCGGGCCATGATGGGCGATTTCACCGACTTCTTCCAGGTCTTTGGTAACATGGGTGATGATATGCCCGGTCTTCATATTGTCGTAGTAACGGAACGGCAAATTTTGCAGGTGCTCAAATGCCTGTCGACGCATGTCGGTTTCAATCCCCACGCCCAGCGCATGCCCCCAATAGTTGACGATAGCCATCAGCGCAGTATTCAGCAGATACACCGCCAATAGCGCTACCGACGCCAACAGGATCAAAGACCAGTCCTGAGCGGGCAATAGTTTGTCGATGAACGCTTTAATCGCCATCGGAAACCCTAGTTCAAGCAGTCCAGCGATAATGGCACAGCCAAAATCGAGGACGAATAACCCTTTGTAAGGGGAATAGTACGAAAAGAAACGCCTTAACATGTCTGACTTTTTTAGGTAACGAAATGTGAAGTGACTATAACAGGTTAGCGAGAAGAATGTGACCGCGAGCAAATTAAGGTTTTTATTGGCCGGGAACTCCGGCCAAAAACAGTTTTTCGAAAACGGGTCAGCTCGTGGGCGAGCGTGTTGCATACCAGCAGAGCAGAGAACCTGTCGTGACCATTGCGACGCCTTGCCAGAACGAAATGGCAGGCGTGATGTTGAGCCAGATCGCAGCCAGTAGAGTGGAAAGCACGGGCGTAAAATAAGAGGCGGTTGCCAACAGCGTCAAATTGCCCTGCTGAATACCCGCATTCCATGCGGAATAGGCTAGCGCGGTTGAGGCCCCCATAAAGAGCAGTTCCAGCGAACTCGGTAACGTTAATGAAAGGGCATCTTCGGCACTGAAAGCGTACTGAATCCATAGCACAAGTGAAGCGATAAAAAAGAACAGCGATACGCCACTTTTTCCCTGTCCATAACGCTTGGTGATATTGCAGTATAGTGCCCAGGTCAGTGCCGCAGAAAATGCCAGGCTGTAGGCCAGCGGGTTAGCAAGAATGTTGTTCCACAGTAGCTCTGGCGTCCAGTCACTTTCTCCTTTCATAATCCATACAATGCCGCCCAGAGCGAGTGCGAGGCCGGGCCAGAGCAGAAAACGACTTTTCTGCTGATTGATAAAAAGAGAAAAGAGTATGGTCAAACTGGGCCACAAATAGTTAATCATACCGATTTCCATCGCCTGCATGCGGCTATCGGCTAATCCGATGGACAGAGACAGAAATATTTCATAGCAGACAAATAGTGCGCCGCCCGCGAACAAATAGATTCTGGGTAACGTTTTAATCCGTGGGAAACCATAAAAGGCCAGTAGACACAGCGTGCTGGTGGAGTAAATCATCGCTGCACCACCAATCGGGCCGAGCACTTCGGTCAGGCTGCGAATAAGCCCAACCGATGTGCTCCATAGAATGATAGCCAGTAGACCCGTGAGCGTGGCGCGCTGTGGCGTCATGTTTATACCCGTCATACTTCGCGCTGCCTGTGCGTTGTGCTTCCTGCCACTCGAATTATTGAGGGAATCGATGAGAGTGTTCAGAAGGAATCAATAGCAAGCCGGACGCTGTTGTATGCGTCCGGTGATGTTCATCGCGATAGTTTACTTCCAGAAGTCATCAAAAACGGTGATAGGTGGGCGACGTTTGTGCTCGGTTTTGCGATACCAATTTTCGATAGTGGTCGCATCATTAGCATCGATTTGCTTGCCTTCCAGATAGTCGTCTATCTTCTCATAGGTAACGCCCAGCGCGACTTCATCAGGGAGAGAAGGGCGATCTTCTTCCAGATCGGCGGTTGGGGCTTTCGTATAAAGATGAGAAGGGCAACCAAGTTCGCGCAGCAGCGCTTTACCCTGGCGCTTGTTCAGTCGGAAAATCGGGTTGATATCGGTACCACCGTCGCCGTACTTGGTGAAAAATCCCGTTACCGCTTCTGCCGCATGGTCGGTACCAACGACGAGGCCAGCATTCATGCCCGCGATGCTGTACTGTGCTTTCATTCGTTCTCTGGCTTTCTCATTGCCTTTTACAAAATCGGAAAGCTCCACGCCAATAGCCCGTAAGGTGGCTTCGCTGGCCTCGATCGCGGGCTTAATGTTTACGGTTAATACGCGGTCAGGTTGGATAAAGGCGATGGCATCCTGGCAGTCAGCTTCATCAGCCTGCACGCCGTAAGGCAGTCGAACAGCGATGAATTGATAGCGAGAGTTTCCTGTTTCATTGCGTAATTCTGTGATAGCCGTCTGGCACAGTTTACCTGTCAACGTAGAATCCTGACCGCCGCTGATGCCCAAAACTAACGACGTAACGAATGGGTGAGCATTCAGATAATTCTTTAAAAAATCAACGCTAACACGGATTTCCTGTGCTGGTTCGATGCTACTTTTCACGCCCAACGCAGTGATAATGTCGTTTTGTAATGACATGCCATCTCCCTCCTGAACTTATTGATACTGCAAAAGAATTATTACGATTGCCTGAGTGTAAAACGAATCGACGTGAAGAAAAAGAGCAAGCTGTCAGGTAGTTGTTTTCCCTATAGATAGCTCGTTTTAGACTATCTGCCAATATGTTACATCTTCACGTTATGATTTGAAAAAGTGGTCGCCGCCGACTAGCCTTAGTGTGACCCATAATAATGAGGTGATGAGATGAAGAATAATAGATTATTAGTGTGTATTGCGGCAGCGGGTGCTGTCATGCTTGCGGGATGTACGGCTTATAACAAGGCAGAAAGCTATGTCAATGAGCCTGTGGTGAAAGATGTGAAAGTGGGAATGACGAAGCAGCAGGTTCACCAGATTGCAGGAACGGGCGGCACCGAGAAACGTTTGGTGAATGCCAAGGGCACCTGTAGTGATTATCTGCTGAAAAACCGCGATGGCACTGCGCAGAACTATTTCGTGAGTTATAACGACACGGGCCATGTTCTTAATAAAGGTTTCCAGAGCTGTCAGGCTTACGATACTAACCCGCAGCGCTAAGTCACCTGATATCTCGATATTTTTATCAGAAAAGAGTCATAAAAAAACGTAGGGAACGTTTTTCAACGTTGTGCAGCAACGGCCCGAAGGGTGACGGGCAAGGATGTCCGTCATAAAAAAACGCCGACAGCTTCAGCCGTCGGCGTTTTCTTTTGCATGGCAAACGTGGCTTAGCGGTGTGTCAACTCAGCATCATCCTGCGCGTTGAAAACCGTTTTGTCCGTCTGCTTCATCAACTGGCTGGTGACCGTCCCCGCCGTCATCGATCCGCTAACGTTAAGCGCAGTACGACCCATATCGATAAGTGGTTCAATGGAGATCAGCAATGCGACGAGGGTTACCGGCAGCCCCATTGCAGGCAGGACGATTAATGCTGCAAAGGTGGCTCCACCGCCCACACCGGCTACACCGGCAGAACTGATGGTAACGATACCTACCAGCGTCGCGATCCAGACGGGATCCAATGGGTTGATTCCCACCGTTGGTGCGACCATCACGGCCAGCATCGCTGGATAGAGCCCCGCACAGCCGTTCTGACCAATGGTGGTCCCGAAAGATGCGGCAAAGCTGGCGATCGATTGCGGTACGCCAATGCGGCGCGTTTGCGCTTCAATGCTGAGAGGGATGGTTGCGGCACTGGAGCGGCTGGTAAACGCGAACGTCAGCACTGGCCAGACTTTGCGATAAAAACGCGCCGGATTTATACCCGTGAAAGACAGGATTAGCGCATGGACGCCGAACATAATTGCCAGTCCCAGATAGGACGCGACAACGAAGCTGCCTAGTTTGAGGATGTCTTGCAGGTTAGAGCTAGCAACCATTTTGGTCATTAGCGCCATGACGCCGTAAGGGGTTAGTTTCATCACCAGACGAACAAGTTTCATCACCCAGGATTGCAGCGTGTCAATCGCGGTTAATACACGTTCACCTTTCACCGCGTCATCTTTCAGCAGTTGCAGTGCAGCAACACCAAGGAAGGCGGCGAAGACGACGATGCTGATGATAGAAGTTGGGTTAGCACCGGTCAGCTCAGCAAACGGATTTTTAGGGATGAATGACAGGATAAGCTGAGGGACGTTAAGGTCAGCAACTTTACCTGCATAGTTGCTTTCAATCGCTGTTAATCTCGCGGTTTCTTGCGCACCTTGCACCAGTCCGGTTGCCGTCAGGCCAAACAGATTGGTGACAAAAACGCCGACTAATGCAGAAATCAACGTGGTGATCAGCAGGGTGGACAGCGTCAAGACGCTGATTTTCCCTAATGACGAGGCATTATGCAGTTTGGCAACGGAATTGAGAATGGAGATAAAGACCAATGGCATCACGATCATTTGTAACAGCTGCACATAGCCATTACCTACGATGTTAAACCATGAGATGGACTGCTTAACAACGGGGTTGTCACCGCCATAAATCAGATGCAGCGCCAGACCAAATAACACGCCTACGACCAAACCCAGTAACACTTTCTTTGCCAGACTCCAGGATGGGTTGCGGCTGGCATAACCTAATCCGAGTAGTAAGACGACAAATAGCAGAATATTTATGAGTAGCGGAAAATTCATCCGGCTTTGCTCCCTATCAGTGAATCGCTTTGCGCCACACTATCCACGGATATGCAATAACGCACAGTGCCGTAAGCGACAGCCCGATCTTTCGCGATAAAAAATAACAAAGACGCACAGGATAACAGTTCTTTTGCCATCATGTTACAGAGATATGTCTATACCCGTCATACTTCAAGCCGCATGTGCGTTGGCTACGTTCACTCACCCGAATCACTTACCTGAGTAAGCTCATCGGGATTCCTTCTCTTGCCGCCTTCCTGCAACTCGAATTATTTAGGGTATTACGCCAGGTAACGCGCTTATTTCACGTATTGGAAGAGGTATGTTTGTGCTGATTGCAAGAAGCGAAATGACTGTTCATAGGTGCAGCAATCCAAGTTCTTTTGCGGTTGATACAGTGAAAAGCCGATACAGGCAATGCACAGGAAGCGTTCTAATTGATTACCTTTTTGGCTGTTTAAAATTGGCAAACGGAAACGCCAGCGGCAGGGCCAGAGCAGGGGGACGCCCGAGGGAGTCAACATATCAGCGAGTATGTGGCTTAGATAACCGACGATCATAGCATGATAGGCATCTGTCGGAATCGGCCAATCTGGTGGCAGACGTGTCTGAATAAAGAAAATCCCCGCTGCAATAGCGAGGAGGCTGTGGGTAAATCCTCGGTGCCCAAAGAGGCGAGCAATTGGCGCGGAAACCCATTTCAGGCGTTGTCCGAGAACAGACTTGGGGTGATCGATATCGGGCAACAGCGCGGTAAGGAGAGCACCGGGAATGATGTGCCACCAGTCTCCGGCAGCCAGCGCTGGCGATAGCTCAACCTTTTTAGCCAGAATTGCGCAGGCAACAGAAAACAGCAGGTGTCCTTCCGCAGTCATGAAGCTTCTCAAATAAAACTGTTATTTTATACAGTATAAGAGATTATCCCTGTCTGCGGAAGCGGTGACGGCGTAACGATTTATTTCGGAACGGTATCCGCTATGCCTTTTATGGCGCGGCTTTCGGCGATTCGCTGCTTGCTGGCAACGCGCGGAGCCAGTTGTCCAACAGTTGAGGCCAGGCTGCTGCGGGAAGCCCTTTGGTGCCGCGTATACCGAACCCGTGTTTGCCCTTCTCAAAGAGATGCATTTCGACCGGTATATGATGCTCTCTCAGTGCATTGAACATCGCCAGACTGTTTTCCACTGAAACCGATGGATCGTCCACGGCATGTACTAAAAACGTAGGTGGCGTCTGTGCGGTAACCTGGTTCTCCATGGAATAACGCAGGATCTGTTCTTGTGTTGGATGCTCGCCGATGAGTTGTTTGCGCGAACCGGTATGTCCAAAATCTGCTCGCATTGAAATAACGGGGTACATCAGCACCATGAAGTCAGGGCGTGCGCTTACGCTATCAACGGCATCCATCGCGGGGTAAACGGATTGTGCGAAGCGGGTTCCAAGGCTGGCGGCAACATGACCACCGGCAGAGAACCCCATAATGCCGATGCGCTGCGGGTTAATGTGCCATTTCTCTGCGTTGGCTCTCAGGGTTCTGATTGCACGTTGGGCATCGGCTAATGGGGCGTCAGCGCCTTCTTTATGGCCTTCACCAGGCATGCGATAGGTCATCACGAAAAGCGTGTAGCCTTGCTGATTAAAGAAAGGAGCTAGGTCGCTGCCTTCTTTATCCAGCACGACGCGCTGATAAGAACCGCCTGGCGTAATGAGTAATGCCATACCATTGGGTTTCTCTGCCTGATAAACGGTAATTTCTGGGCTGCGAATACCCGTCGCAGCTCGATCGGGAAGAGAAGGGTCTTTACTCCGTTCGACCACTTGTGGCTGTGCTGTTGAAGAAGAGGCTCCGGGAGCTTCACCGTGTGGCCAGACAGGAAAAACAGGTTGGGCGTAACTTAATCCATTTACAGACATCATAATGGCCCCGACAAGCAGAGAACGAACAATCATGATAGATCACCTGACAAAGGGAATGAGGGGGGAAATCGTTGGGCGATGATAAAAAATAGGGTAGCCATCACATCGGAGAAAAAATGACCACCCTGAACCGCAAATTTTAATAAAGAAATAACATTCATACACGAAGAGGGTAAATCAGACACAGCAATTACAACAGCTAAAACGTATATAACTAAATCATGTACAACAAAGAAACGTAACTAACCTGCTTAATCTACGACGGATATCATAACTAAGGGATGTTAATGGTAAAAATGAAACTGAGTAAATCAATTAACAATAACATCCCTTTTGCCAACTAATAACGCTTATTTAAATAATAAAGTCATTATTAGAAGCTGTATTGCACACCAACACGGTAACGGGTTTGACGCTCATCGGTGCTTTTATCACCGACAACGTTACCAACTGCCATATAAGGCTTCCAGTTTTTATCTAACTTATAAGCCAGTTTGACATCGTGTTCGATTTTCCAATTTTCTTTATCTGCTTGCCAGCCAACGGAACCTGCTTTGTTGGTTTTTTTGTAGTCCAGTTCGTAATCAATTTGGTAATCTTTCAGGAATTTATAGCTAACAACGGCGGTGAGGTTATAACCCGTTTCTTGAGTATAGTTGCTGGCACCTGTTTTATTCGTATTCCCGCTTTTTCTTAAATAGTAAGGACGATAGCGAAGAGAGGTTGACAGATCGTCAGTAATATTTACTTTACCACGTAGGTAAGGACGGTAGTTGTTGGAGTCAGAGCTTGAATCTAAAGAGAATCCTGGCTCCAGAGAAAAGGTTTTATTGAAGTTGTAAACATAGCTTGCTACTACTTCAGTACCGTTGCTGACGGTTTCATTAAAGGGTTTATTTGGTGTGGTATCTGAACCGGATTGTTTCCATTTAGCTTCAGCAGATAACCCAAAACCATTAGCGAAACGATGAGACATTGAAAGACGATCTTTATGGTCGTTTTTGACAGTATCTTGCATTTCATGACGGTAGTCGATAGTTACAGCCATTGCATTTACACTGATTAATGAGGTAACAGCCAGAGCTAGTAATTTAAATTTCATTGTTATATTCCCTATTGGTTAGGAAGTCGCTTAATAAAGAACACGCATTATGTTTTTTGGGACAAGTTCTATTCTATTTATTATTAAGTTACGTTCTGTGATCGAGATCGTCTTGGGTAACAAAAAGTAAAATAGGGTTTCAAATTGTGAGGGAGATCGAATTGAATATAACGGATGTTTTAATTTAAATGAAAAATCCCTGCCGGCAGTGCGGCAGGGATGAATTACAAGGTAAATCGAGTACTACATTATTTCATTGCACGTTTCAGAATACGTTCTGATTGGCGTTGGAAGTATTTCGCTGCGTCTTCAACAGACTTCTGACCGTAATCGATAGACTGGATGGTATCACCAAACAGAGAAACGATTTGTGGATCGTCGAAATAAGGAGAAACGGCAACGTCATGTGGCAGAGCCAGAGCCAGTTTCAACCCGGCAACGGCTGGTGCATCATCTTTGATAACGCCATCAGCAGTCAACTGAGCTACAGCAGCTTTACTCAACGGCACGCCACGTTCCAGACCCAGAGCCTGTGCACCTTCTTTGCTGTTCAGCAGGAAGTTGATCAACTGAGCAGACTCTTTAGGGTACTTGGTGGATTTACCAATGGACAGCATCTGTGCAGGTTTGAAGAACAAGCCGGCATCTTTCGCACCTGGCAGCATTGGGTAGTTACCTAACGCCAGTTTTGCTGGTGGTTGCAGGTTGTCAGAGTACTTAGTAATGGTGGAGTTCCACATGTAAGTACCTGACCACTCGCCATTGATCCATGGTTTCATTTCATACATGTTGCTCTTACCGAAAGAAGCATAGTATTTCGCATCAGGCATGACATGGCTGTCGATCAGTTTCTTATACATGCCAAAGAATTCAACCCATTGCGCATCGGTATAGGCGAATTTCTGACTTTTTACATCAATAGCTGGAATGTTGTACTTCTGAACCATATAAGAGTTCAGCAGTGCCAGAGAATCCTGGTGTTCCAACACGATAGGGTAGTATTGGTCGCCCAGTTTTTCTTTGAACACTTTACCGGCGTTCAGCAACTCGTCCCACGTTTTCGGATATTCCAGACCCGCTTTTGCCCAACTTTCGGTGTTGAAGTAGAACACGCGAGCGGTCACAGAAATCGGAATACCGTTCAGTTTGCCGTTGACGGTGGTGTTTTGCAGTTCTTTTGATTCGAACTGAGTCAGATCCAGAGAATCTTTAACTTTGTTCAGATCGTAAAAACCGTCACCGTTTTTGGAGAAAATAGGCAGCCAGTTCCAGTTGGTCTGCATCACATCTGGCTCAGTGTTACCGGCAATCTGAGTAGTCAGACGAGACAGGTGACCATCCCATCCGGTGTATTCCGCTTTCACGGTGATGTTTGGATGCTGCTTATGGAATTCTTCAATGGCTTTGAGCGTCTGCTGGTGACGGCTGTTGCCGCCCCACCAGGACATTCTCAATTCCACATTGTCAGCGGCTAAAGAAGGCATTGCCACTAACGCCAGAGATGAAGCTATTAACGTGTGTAGGATCGCTTTTTTCATCGGTTACTACTCCTGTTAAAGAGAGATATTTTTTTCTGTTTTTGCATCAAAAATATGGCATTTGTCCATGTCGAACTGGAAATATACCGGACGATGCAGTCCCTTCTCGATAATCAGCCGACCTTCGTCATAAGGAATGCGGCTGGTTAATTCAAAGCCATCGACTTTAATGTACATAAAGAATTCGTGACCCATGTTTTCTACGCGAACCAGCTCACCCTGTGAGTGGCTGCCTTCAAATGGCGTATCTGACACGGAAACATAGTCTGGGCGAACACCGAAGAATACGTCTTGTCCGATATAGCTGCGCACTTTGTCTTGTTTTTCAGCATTTAACACCAGCGCGTTATTACCCACAACAACGCCAATCTGACCGTCTTTCTCAACCAGTTTGCACGGCTTAATGTTCATTTCTGGTGAGCCAATGAAGCCAGCAACGAACATGTTGACAGGGAAGTGGTACAGGTTATCCGGCGTATCGACCTGCATGATGTGACCGAGTTTCATCACGCAGATACGGTCACCCATGGTCATTGCTTCAGTCTGATCGTGGGTAACATATACGCTTGTCGCCGCTTTACCGCTTTTCTTCAGCTGCTTATGCAGGTCGGAAATACGGATACGCATGGAAGCACGCAGTTTGGCATCCAGGTTTGACAACGGTTCGTCAAACAGGAACACATCTGGTTTTTTAACGATGGCGCGGCCTACGGCTACACGCTGTGCCTGACCACCAGACAGCTGGCGCGGCAGACGATCCATCAGTTCTTCCAGTTCCAGAATTTTGGCCGCTTCTGCTACCTGCGCTTCAATTTGCTCTTTAGGCAGTTTGCTCAGTTTCAGACCAAACGCCAGGTTCTCTTTTACCGTCATGTGAGGGTAGAGGGCGTAGTTCTGGAACACCATGGCAATCCCGCGATCTTTCGGCGCCAGATTGTTAACAACGCGCTCACCGATACGTACTTCACCGCCGCTGATGGTTTCCAGACCCGCCAGCATACGCAGCGTGGTTGATTTCGCACAACCAGACGGACCGACGATAACCATGAATTCACCGTCTTTAATCGTCAGGTCGATGCCGTGAACGGCTTTGAAACCGTTGGAGTATACTTTTTCCAGTTTATTGAAAATAACTTCAGCCATGATAAATCCTCTATTAACCTTTAATTCCGCTGCTGGTCACGCCTTGTACGAAGTAACGCTGTGCCAGGAAGAAAACAATAATGGATGGCAGAATGGAGATGCTGGACATGGCCAGGATTTCATTCCACGGAGCGCCTTCAGTAACGTCGATAGACATTTTCAGCGCCAGCGCAATCGGATATTTATCCACGCTATAGACATAAATCAGCGGACCGATGAAGTCGTTCATTGACCACATGAACTGGAACAGCGCAACAGAGATGATGGCTGGTTTCAAAATCGGTACGACCACATACCACAGAACCTGGAAGGAGTTACAGCCATCGATCTGAGCTGCTTCTTCCATATCACGCGGTACACCACGCAGGAACTGGATCAGCATGAACACAAAGAATCCTTGTGTTGCAAACGCCAGCGGTAAGTACAGTGGCAGATAGCTGTTCAACATGCCCATTTCGCGGAACATGAGGTACTGCGGAATCAACAGTACGGTGCTTGGCAATAGCATGGTGGTGATCAGCGTCGCGAACCAGAAGCCTTTCCACGGAATGTCAAAGCGAGCGAAGCCATAAGCCACAATCACCGAGGAAATAACGGTCAGAGCCACTTTCGGAATCACGTACTGGAAAGTGTTAATCATGTAGTGACCGAAATTGTATTCCGTACCGGTTTTCCAACCGTTAACGAAACCGTCCCATGTGGCGTGTTCTGGCCACAGGCCCAGTGTCGTGAAGATCTCATGGTTCGGTTTGAACGAGGCTGAGAACATCCATGCCAGTGGGTAAAGCATCAGTAAACCAACGAACAGCAGTATCACGTAACGGATAACGGCACTGAGTTTTTCTTTACGCAGCGTGCGGCGTACTTCTGCAGCAGCAATTTCTTGCGCTGTAGTCAGGTTTGAATGCATGTCAGCCATTTTTTCCTCCTTTATCAGCGGAGTAGAACACCCAGTATTTCGACGACTTAAAGGAGATAGACGCAAATACTGCAACAACCAGGAACAGAACCCATGCCAACGCAGCACCATAGCCCATATCGAAATACTTGAACGCCGTATCATAGATATAGAGCGAGAAGAGGTAGGTGTAGTGCGTTGGACCGCCGCCAGTAATGACGTAAGGTGCCGTAAACTCCTGGAATGCCTGAGTGGTCTGCATGATGAAGTTAAAGAAAATAACCGGTGTAATCAGCGGTACCGTTACCTTCAGGAACATTTGCCATTTGGAGGCACCGTCGATCATTGCCGCTTCATACTGTGATTGCGGAACGTTCTGCAATGCAGCCAAGAAGATAACCATCGCGGAACCGAACTGCCATACGCGCAGCAGGGTTACCGACATCAGTGCCAGTGACGGTTCGCCCAGCCAGTTGATGGCGTCAAAGCCAAACACGCCAAGGAAGCTGTTTAACAAACCATCGATAGCGAACAGTGCACGCCACAGAACGGCAATCGCCACACTGCTGCCCAGAATAGAAGGCACATAATAAGCAGTACGGAAGAAACCGATACCACGTAATTTGAAATTAAGTACAAACGCAATTAACAGCGCGAAGATTAATTTCAATGGAATGGTCAGAAATACATAGGCAAAGGTGACGCCCATTGATTTCCAAAAAAGGTCATCCTCCAGGAACATGCGGTGATAGTTTTCTAGTCCCGTAAATTCAGGCGGATTTATCAAATCATACTCAGTAAAACTGAGTATAAATGACGAAACAAAGGGGAAAGCGGTAAAAACTATCAGCCCTATAATATAGGGGGAGATATAGGCTAACCCCAGCATTCTGTTTTCATTCATAATGCTTACCTATTGATTAATTGTGAATCATTAAAAAAATATAAAATTAAGCTGTTAATAACTCTGGATAAATTAATTCCACGTCATAAACAATTCTATTTTCCCCGTTAACGTGAAAATCACCGTGAACATATCCACCTTGTGTCAGATACGGCGGGATATCGTTTAATTTGTTGCGACAGGCGGCAACGAAAGTCAGTAAAGCCAGTGGATAGGTATCATCCAGACGAACATAACGATGCTGTGCTGAGCGAACAAACAGGCCACGATGGAAATGTTGTTCAAACAGAACGCCAGCAAGCTGTGCGGCGTAATGTGCCCAGGATTCTGATTGTTTGTGATCGGCCAATTCGATAACGGTCAACAAAAGTACCGGACTAGCGATGTGCTGAATGTCTTCTTTATTCAACCGTGTCAGCATGGTATTAACCAGTGCATACAGGTCTTCATCGCCGCTCAGACGATAAGCACGAACCAGTGGTAATAAATAATCACCTTCTAATACGAACGGTTTTAATTCCGTACCTGCTTTGCCGTAATAGCCATCACGTTTAAAACGGTAGCCTGTCATGTCCTGGCCGTTGTTCCACATTGGGCGCAACGTATTGCTAGTGACATCGTAGGCGTATTGATAATAATTTTTTAATCCAGAGATTACCCAATTCAGCATTTCTGCATCCGGCTGTGTGCGCAGGATATCCAGCATCGCCAATGGGTTATCAATCAGTAGAGGGCGCATATCGCGGAACAGCACATTGGCTTCACGCGCGATTTCACCGAACTCCGGGCCAAACTGGCGTTGAGCGCGATCGCCAAACCAGGATTGTGTCTGGTTATCATCTTCCGGCACAGGTTGGCGCTGCTGTGGTGAACTGAACTGATATACAGGCATACCGGTTTCTGGGTTGCGCGCCAGAACGTATTGGCGATAAAGGTGCTTACCCCAGGCTGCCGCATGGCTATCACCCGTGTATTCTGCATATTTGAAGGCTGCGTAAATCAGATCCGTACCAGCATTAACAAACGTCAGGCCTTTTGTTAATGGCAGAACTGGCCACTGCGCCGGATTAACGACATCATGACGGTTATGTAAGAAAACATTCGGATCGCGTTTTTTGCTGTAATCGCCATGACGCCCCAGGTCCAGTGAATCCCAGTCTTCAACGTGTGCGTTCCAGAATCCCTGAAAGAAGTTCAGCGTCTTTTCCGCATTAACACGATGCAACAGCGCGTAATAGGGGAGATGATGTTTTAATTCATGCACCTGAGCTTTGGATTCAGGCCCTTCGCCTGTCAGCGTATCCAGATTAATAAAACGGTGGCCACCCCAGTAGAATAGGCCGCTATTATCATCAACGAAATGATCCAGGAAATATTCGCTTTGTGTGATGGCGTGCTGTTGGTAACTCTCATTACCTGTAACGACGCTCATGGCGCACAGCGTTCTTAACCAATTCTGCTGGCTGGCAAAATTAGAAATAGGTGCACTGTGCCCATCGGGGAATTGCCACACCGCAGGCGTATAATTTTCCACATCAAAGCCATCTGCCAGTAATGGCGTCGGTTTGCTTTGGCTGCGGCCTTTTTCCTGAACGCAGGCTATGTGGCTATCAAGTGCTGCAACCCATTCGTCGAGCTGCGATTTCCTGCTGGTGTATAAGTTTTCAAAAATACTCATGGAGTACCTTCTTATGGAACCGCGTGAACAGTTCCTTATAAATAGAAACACTGTTTTGATTGATTATATTGCGCTATTAACCTTGTCGTCATGCACGCAATATCGAAAGTGTGATCAAAGTCGGAACGTTGTTTTGATTTTTTTTAAGAAAGGATTTGGGCAGGAAAGAGAATTATAAAAAACTAAATAACAAGTTGAAAAATAAATAAAAAGCACAACCGAAATTGTGCTTTTTATCGTGGGTTAGCGAAATTCTGCTAAGAAAAATTGCGCTTAGCGAGCCAACCAGCCACCATCAACGGCAATTGTGTAGCCATTGATGTAGTCAGATGCGCTGGATGCCAGGAAGACGGATGGACCCATCAGATCCTGTGGTAAACCCCAACGACCAGCCGGGATACGATCAAGAATCTCTTTGCTGCGGTCTTCGTCGGCGCGCAGTTGCTGGGTATTGTTGGTTGCCATGTATCCTGGAGCAATCGCGTTCACGTTGATACCGTGTTTTGCCCACTCGTTAGCCAGCAGACGGGTTACGCCCATAACGGCGCTTTTCGATGCGGTATAAGAAGGTACGCGGATACCGCCTTGGAAGGACAGCATAGAAGCGATGTTGATGATCTTGCCGCCTTTACCTTGCTTGATGAACTGGCGCGCAACGGTCTGAGACATAAAGAAAACGCTCTTAATGTTCAGGTTCATAACGTCATCCCAGTTTTTCTCGCTGAAATCGATAGCATCTTCACGACGGATGATACCGGCGTTGTTGACCAGAATGTCAACGTGGCCAAATTCAGCAACGGCTTTCTCTACCAGCTCTGCATGACCAGAGACGTTGCTCATGTCAGCGGTCAGGCTGAGGAAACGGCGTCCCAGTGCAGTGACTTTTTCGATGGTGTCTTTCGGTTCAACGATGTTGACGCCGACGATATCACAGCCGGCTTGCGCCAGACCGATAGCCATACCCTGACCCAAACCCGTATCACAACCTGTGATAAGAGCAACTTTACCTTGCAAATCAAAAGAATTTAAAATCATAGCTGTAATCTCTCTGTAAGCGACAATACTTAGTCGTTAGCTGTTACTGTAGGGAACACCGGTAATTCCGGTTGAAAGCGATTAACGTAACTCGCTAACCTTGACGTGATCCATGTCACCGAAAACCTGATTCTCGCCAACCATGCCCCAGATAAAGGTGTAGCGTCTGGTGCCAACACCGGAATGAATCGACCAGCTCGGTGAAATCACCGCCTGCTCATTTTTTATAACTATGTGACGGGTTTCCTGCGGTTGACCCATCATGTGGAAAACGGCCGTTTCCTCATCCATATCAAAATAGAAATAGACTTCCATCCGGCGCTCATGCGTATGACATGGCATGGTGTTCCACAGGCTGCCTTCAGCCAGCTTGGTTAATCCCATCGTGAGCTGGCAGGTCGGCAATACATCAGGAACAATGTATTTATTAATTGTGCGACGATTACAACTGGCATCTTCTCCCACTGTTTGTGGCGAAGCGTCAGCTTGGGTAATCTTGCGGGTAGGGTACGTTGTATGTGCAGGTGCGCTGTTATAGTAGAACTTGGCTGGGTTAGCTGTATCGGCGCTGGTAAACTGTACGTCTTTCACGCCCATACCAACATAGATTGCTTCTTCATTACCCACGTCATAGCGTTCACCATCGATAGTCACAATACCCGCGCCCCCAATGTTGATGGCTCCGAGTTCGCGACGCTCTAGGAAATAGCTGACGCCAAGTTGTTTACCCACTTCACCGCCAATCGTTACGGCGTTGTGTACAGGCATAATGCCACCGACGATGATTCGGTCAATGTGGCTATAGGTCATAGTGTAGGCATCGGCAGAAAAAATCTGCTCGATCAGGAATTCACGACGCAAGCCTGCGGTATCCAGCTGCTTCGCGTGATCACTGTGAATGCTTTGACGAACTTGCATTTCTTAGCCTCTCTTTCAGAGAAAAACAAAAATCAGGAGCTATTCCTAAAACAGGAATCATTCCTGGTGAAAGCGCCGGGCGAAACAGGTGATGTTGCGTGGCAGTGACAATGTCACCTATTCCTCAACTTGCCCGGTTCTTTCTTGTTATGCGGGATGATAGTTTGGATGGGATGTGAATTCAATAAAAATGAAATAATGTTTTATTTATTTCTTGAGGGCCGTCATGGTTTTGCTTATTTTATGTTTCTTCTGGTACTGATGTGGCTAAAATGTCGCAATCCATAGTCATACACTCGTTGTCGTGCACGGTTTGTTGACGCAATAGAAGGTATGGGCAATAAGAGCGTTATAGGAGAGATGATGATGAGAAGATACTTTATTGATGATGAAACGCCATGGGAAGAGCTGGGCGGTGGAATTAAACGTAAAATCATGACCTGGAGCGATGAGCTGATGATGGTTTACGTGCACTTTGATAAAGGTGCGATTGGTACGCCACACTTCCATGAGATTCACGATCAGATTGCTTATGTTGCTGCTGGCAGCTTTGAAGTCGTAATTGAAGGTGAGAAACGTATCCTGAAAACGGGCGATGCTTATCTGGCGGTGAAACACGAGATGCATGGTGTGGTTTCGCTGGAAGACGGTAGCGTACTGATCGATGCTTTCTCGCCTAAGCGCGCTGACTTCCTGTAATTCCTCAAAGCGTGGCCGATTACTATAGCGGCCACGCTTTCGTCATATCACGCGACGTCTGTTTTTGTATTCTTCTGCTTCTTCATTCTTACACCAAATGCTCTGCAGCGAGTTGAGTTAGTGAGTCCAACTTATAGTCGGCCAACGCCCAGCGTGCATCAGTGCGAAACTCAGCCTGTGGAATAACGATGGATCGCATGCGTGCTGCCTTGGTTGCGATCATGCCATTCACCGAATCTTCCAGCGTAACGCACTGTGCAGGAGAAACACCAAGTCCGTTTGCTGCATTCAAGTACACTTCGGGATGAGGTTTACTGTACGGCAGCGTTTCGGCTGACATCAGTACATCAAAATAGTGTTCCAGATTAAACATACGCAGCACTTGCTGCTGCATATGGAGCGGTGAGGCGGAGGCTAGCCCAATCTTGAGATTCTGTTCACGACACAGTTGCAGTGCATGCTCGACGCCAGGCAGAAGAGGGCGCTGTTCGGCAACGAGTTCGATGGCACGGTCGATAATACGGTGGACAACCTCATCACGTTCTGGAGTAGCCCAAGGAGAATGTTGATACCAGAGATCGACAACCATATCGATGCGTAAACCCAGGGTATCTTTCATTGCGTGTCGTAGCGAAATGTCAACGCCCAGTGAGGCGATAACCTCCAGCTCGGCCTTATCCCACAACGGTTCTGAGTCAATCAGCAGGCCATCCATATCGAAAATCGCCGCGCGTATAGAAGAATCAAAGGACATACCACTGGCTCCGTCAGCAAAGAAAAAGAAAATTTAATGTAAACTATACCCTAAATAAGTCGAGTTGCAGCCAACACCCGTAGGTGAAGTATGACGGTATAACGTTGCTATTATGGCTTATCAGGCAGTGTGGGTGATAAAGTGTTGACTGCGCGTAAACTTACAGTAGGCTACCCGTCGTACTAAAACGATACATTACCAATGTTGCGTCGCTAAGAAGGGGTTCTCATGACGTATCAACAGGCTGGCCGTATTGCCGTAGTTAAACGCATTGCTGGATGGATTCTTTTTATTCCTGCGCTGCTTTCAACTTTCGTCTCGCTGGCTAACTATCTCTACGCCTATACTCAGAAAAAGCAGGGCATTGATGCCGTTCTTCTGGATTTTTTGCATCTGATGGTCGATATGGTGCGCTTTAATACGTCTTTCCTGAACATTTTTTGGTACAACTCGCCAGTACCGAATTTTACGCATTTTTTCAGTGCGGCGACGCTGATGTTTTGGCTGATCTACATCCTGATTTTTATTGGTCTGGCGTTGCAGGTTTCGGGGGCTCGGATGTCTCGTCAGGCGAAATCCATTCGGGAAGGTATTGAAGATCAACTGATTTTGGAAAAGATGAAAGGTGACGCAGGGAACACCCGTGAGACACTGGAGTCACGAGTTGTTGTTCCTGGACACACGATTTTTGTGCAATTTTTTCCGCTTTACATCCTGCCTGTGATTATCGCAGGTGCTGGCTACATGGTATTACGCCTATTGGGGTTACCAGTCTGAGTGATCGTCTGGCGCAACCTCTGCGCCAGACGCAGAAACACCTTTCTTACCGCAGGTTAAACGTCTTCCCTTAGAGTAAACTTCCTTATTGAGAGAAAACGTCTCTCCTTACATCAAAAGCTGCCGCTCGATGAGTTGTTGCGCCTCAACAATATGTTTGCCGCCGAAAAGATTAGCGCGGTTAAGCAGATAGTAAATCTGATAAATGGGTTGGCGATCGATAAAGCCTTTATCCAGCGGCCATACGCTTTGGTAGCCATCATAAATCTGCGCGGGTAGGGACGGATAGCGCGGCAGCATAGCCAAATCACACTCTCTATCCCCCCAATAGCAGGCCGGATCGAACAGATAACTCCCATCCTGATTATTCGCACAATTATCTGGCCACAGGTCACCGTGCAAGAGTGATGGCTGCGGCTGATGCCCGGCGAGACGCTCATCGACGCGGGCGATGAGCGTTTCAATGTGGCCAAAATGCATTCCTTTTTCTGCTGCTAGCTGTAATTGCCAGCCGATTCGCTGTTCGGCAAAAAAGGTCGCCCAGCGTCGCTGCCAGCTATTTGGCTGCGGCGTTGTCGAGAGGTCGTTATCGAAATCCAGCCCAAATTGTGGCTGATCGCTCCACTGGTGCAGACGTGCTAATTGCTCGCCCAGACACCATGCACTGTGGGCATCCAACGGTTTAACGGGGAGATATTGCAGAAGCAGGAAGCTGTAATCGCGTGAACTACCGACACCATAAACCTTAGGTACGCGAACCGTATTACTGCGGCTCAGTAAGTGAAGCTGATCGGCTTCAGCAGTGAATTTAGCCAGCATTTCACGACTATCGCATTTTACGAAGACGTCATGCTCGCCGTAGCGGACGTACCAGGCTGGGTGTATTTCACCGCCGGACAGTTCGCGGTGTTCCTGAATATCCGCAGTACCGTGATGCTCTTCCAAAAGTCGGCTGATAGCTTGCCACATAAGGTCATCCTCCCGTTGATATTGCCCGATACGATGCTGTTCACTGGGGTGATTCGTTTACGGTAACCCATTGAGCATAATAAAAATGGAATCTATACCTCAAATAATTCGAGTTGCAGGAAGGCGGCAAGCGAAGGAACCCCGATGAGCTTACCTATGTAAGTGATTCGGGTGAGTGAACGGAACGCAGCCAACGCACATGCAGCTTGAAGTATTACAGGTATACAGCACAGTGATAACCGATAGGTTGAGATAGCGAGAAACAAGTATAGCCGCAATTAAAACGAACGGAGTTAGGATGATGCTCAATCCGTTAGATAAGGCAATGAAATAGCGCATTAATGACGTAACCGACGGCTGTTTTCCGGTTACGTCATGCTAAAAGGCCGAGGCGGGGGGATTACAGCGCGTCGGTGATTATTTGAGAGGCTGCCTGACGACGCTGTTTAAGCTGGTGGTAAATCAACGCCAGCGTGAAGAACAGCGCCTGAACGATGACAATACATGGGCCGGTTGCGCCATCGATATAGAAACTGATCATGGTGCCTGCAATACAGGAAGTGACGGAAACCAGTGTGGCGACAAGGACCATGCGCTCGAAACGTTTGCAGACCATGAAGGCAATAATACCCGGCGCAATCAACATCGCGATCACTAAAATAACGCCGACGGCCTGTAAAGAGGCGACGATGGTCATTGCCAGTAGGCTTAGCAATCCGTAGTGCAGCAACTTAACGGGCAGGCCAATGACGCGAGCATGATTGGGATCGAAGCAGTACAGCATGAAGTCTCGACGCTTTAACAAGATAATGGCAAGCGTCACGCCAGCAATCAGCAATATTTGCGTCAGCTCTTGCTGAGTGATGCCCAGCACGTTACCAAACAGAATATGGTTTAGATGCTGATCGGTGTCGATGCGTGCAAACATGACGAGACCCAGCGCAAACATGCCGGAAAAGATGATCCCCATTACGGTATCTTCTTTGACTCTGCTGTGCTCTTTCACGTACCCCGTCGCTACCGCGCAAAAAATACCGGAAACGAAAGCCCCGATTACCAATGGGATCCCCAGTAAGAACGCGACAACGATACCGGGCAATACGGCATGAGAAATGGCATCGCCCATCAGCGACCAGCCTTTCAGCACTAGATAGCATGAGAGCACCGCACAAACCGTACCTGTTACTACGGCGGCCAGTAGCGCACGCTGCATGAATGGATAAGACAGAGGATCAATTAGCCAGCTAATGAGCGTCATAATGCATCTCCTGATTGATCGCGTAACCGCAGGCGGCGCGATGCTAGTAATCCATGTTTGGGCGCAAAGACAAATGCCAACAGGAAGACGATGGTTTGCAATGTGACAATCACACCGCCAGTTGCACCATCAAGGAAGAAGCTCAAATAGGCCCCGACCGCGCTAGTCATTGCGCCGAGTGCAATAGAAATAACAATCAAACGACCAAAGCGATCGGTAAGTAGGTATGCCGTGGCACCCGGCGTAATCACCATCGCTATTACCAAAATTGCTCCGACGGTTTGCAGCGCCGCGACAGTACAGGCACTCAACAACGTAAAGAACAGAATTTTCAGCTTCAGCGGGGAAAGGCCAATCGAACGAGCGTGGTTCTCATCAAAGAACACGGCCAGCAGATCCTTCCACAGCAGACAGAGAATCACGAATGTCACGCCGATAATGATTTCAACCTGAAGGACATCTTCGTCGGCGATACCTAAAATATTGCCAAAAATGATGGACTGCACGTTAACCGAGGTCGGATTGAGCGAAATAATCAGTAGACCGACAGCGAAAAACGTTGAGAAAATAAAGCCGATAATCGCATCTTCGCGTAATCGAGTAATGTGACGAATTAAGGTCATTGCCAAAGCAGCGAGCATACCGGTAAAGAACGCACCAGCCGCGTAGGGCAGGCCCAATGCATAGGCCCCTGCAACGCCGGGTACGACCGAGTGGGAGAGTGCATCTCCCATCAGCGACCACCCCTTCAACATCAGGTAGGCAGAAAGAAAGGCGCACACGCCGCCAACTATCGCACTGACCCAGATTGCTTTGACCATGTAGTTATAGCTGAACGGCTGCAACAGGATATCGATCATCAGGGCTGTTTCTCCTCCGGTATCACGCGTGACGCTGGAGGATCGCTCTTGGTCGAACCATAGAACACGGCTGGACGTTCATCATCTGTCAACACCGTCACCGAGCGAACATCGTCATCATCGTGAAGATGAGAGCCCCCGAGATTGATGTGTCGCAGAACGCCACCGAACGTCTTCTCCAAATTGCTTTGGGTAAAGGTGCTGTGCGTCGGTCCCGCGGCTAAAACAGTGCGATTGACCAAAATTACGTTGTCACAAAATTCAGGCACGCTTCCGAGGTTATGCGTTGCGACCAGAATCAAATGCCCTTCATCGCGCAAGGTGCGAAGCAAATCGATAATGGCATTCTCTGTTTTGACGTCTACGCCAGTAAAAGGCTCATCCAGCAGTAAAACGCTGCCCTGTTGAGCCAGCGCTCGTGCCAGAAAAACGCGCTTTTTCTGACCGCCGGACAGTTCACCGATCTGACGATGTTGTAGCGTCGAAAGGCCAACACGCTCCAGCGATTCCGCCACAATCGCGCGATCTTGTTTACTGGGGATGCGTAGGAAGTTCATCCTCCCGTAGCGTCCCATCATGACGACGTCGGAAACCAGAACGGGGAAATTCCAGTCTACGTCTTCTGTTTGGGGGACATAGGCAACCAGATTCTGTTTCAGAGCCTGATAGATCGGTTGCTGATTGAGCAGTACCTGCCCTAAAGTTGGTTTAACCAACCCCATGATGCTTTTGAACAACGTTGATTTTCCGCTGCCGTTTACGCCAACCAAGGCGCAAATCGTACCGCCAGTCAGAGAAAATGAGGCGTGACGAATGGCCTGATGCCCGTTGCTGTAAGTAACCGAAACATCATTGACTTCTAATGACTGTACTGCTCGATCACTGCTCATTGATTAAATCCTTTAGCGATGGTTTCCACCGTCACTTGTAACAGATCAATATAGGTCGGCACGGGGCCTTTTTCTGTAGAAAGCGAATCAACATACAGCACGCCACCATATTTCGCCCCCGTCTCTTTACTGACCTGTTTTGCTGGTTTATCGGAAATAGTGCTCTCACTGAATACCACAGGGATTGCCTTTTCACGTACGGTATCGATCACCCGGCGAACCTGTTGCGGCGAACCTTGCTCATCGGCATTAATTGGCCAGAGGTAAACTTCGTTGAATTGATAATCTTTCGCCAGATAGCTAAATGCGCCTTCACTGGTGACTAACCAACGCTGCTGTTCTGGGATGCGGGCGAGACGTTGACGCAGTGGTGCGTCGAGAGCCTTAATTTTTTCCGCATAGGCTTTCGCATTACGGTTGTACGTCTCTGCATTGGTGGGATCGGCTTGAACCAGACCTTTACGAATATTTTCGATATAAATTAATGCATTGGAGGGGGACATCCATGCATGCGGGTTCGGGTTGCCATTATAGGCACCTTCACGGATAGGAAGCGGTGTGATGCCTTCCGTTACCACGACAGCGGGTACATTTTTCACGTTCTCGAAAAAGCGCGTAAACCAGCGTTCGAGATTCATACCGTTCCACAGCACCAGCTGTGCAGACTGCGTCTTCACAATATCACGCGGTGTCGGTTGATAGTCATGAATCTCTGCGCCCGGTTTAGTGATGGACTCGACCGTTGCTGCATCGCCTGCAATATTCTGTGCGATATCTTGAATAATGGTAAAGGTAGTGATGACTTTAAGCTTTTCAGCCGCGTGAGCGGGTGTACTGGCTAAAAGCAGTAAGGCGCACGGCAGCGCAAGACGACGGAACAGGGTAGGCAAACGGGCGTGAAAACCAATCATGCGGATATCCTTACAAACCGTGAAAGTGTTACTTGAGAATAATTATCAATATCATTTAAGTCAAGAGGCAGAGAAGGGCGAGGGGTTAATATTGGAGGGTGTCTCATGACACAAGGAATCACTGTTCGCAGGCCCGTAGCACGCGCTTGCGCAGGTAAGGAACGCATCATGCTCCCTTTGGTAACAGAAATGTTGCTTTAATTTAATGAATCGTACTTAAGGTTACAACGAAAGTCTAACGGTAACGGTGTTGAACTGTCGCGCAACTATACATAGCTATACACATGGTGAAATTTACGCCAAAAAACGGGAAAAATCTGATGTAACCTTAAAAAAATTGTGACGGCTGCCGATAAACCATAAAGAATGTGAGAGATGTCTCTATTTTATACAAAAGGATTGTGAGTGATATGAGCACAAAATCAGAACGACGTTGGAAGTTGGCAAGTTTGGTCTTATTGACTTTTTTGGTGGCACTGTTAGTTCTACTGGTTCAAACAAGTTAATTCCCAGTGTAATGAAAGGTTAGGTCATAAATAATTTCTATTATGTAATGTATTAATGCAAAAGATATAGATAGCATAAAAATGACAATCTATTTTAAACATTGATATAAGCGTGACCGATTTCGGGCACGCTTTTCGTTAATGGTCAATATCTCTTCATATATGAGCATCAATTATAGCTTTTTGTTATGATTGCATCGGTATTTTTGCTTGAATTGCGACAATTATCGCGTATTTTTTTACACAATAGGATCCGCCATCCGTTTATTGCCCAGTGTCGGAAGGCGCTTGTGAATATAGGTGTAGGCTGCATTATCGTGTATTAATGAATCAGTGACGATGTGAATTTGTGCGGCACGTCCACGACTGATAAAAAAGGCCTTGCCATCGTATTCAGAGTGTGTAATAACGCTTCTGGGTAAAACGAGGTACAGTTCTGTATATGAATGGCATTTTCAGTAAAGAAGACTTAAGTACAACCTTTAGCGTTGCATGTTGCTTCTCTGCCGATCTTTATCTTAGTGCCTCAAGCAGTAACGACTTTGGTTTGTCTGTATAACGCCTTTTTGGCGGTTTAAACAATTAAAGGAAATATTTGAAATGGCAAAGATTAAAGGTCAGGTTAAGTGGTTCAACGAGTCTAAAGGCTTTGGTTTCATCACTCCTGCTGACGGCAGCAAAGATGTATTCGTACACTTCTCTGCAATTCAAGGCAATGGCTTCAAAACTCTGGCTGAAGGCCAGAACGTAGAATTCGAAATTCAGGATGGCCAGAAAGGTCCTTCTGCAGTAAACGTCACTGCGCTGTAATTTTACAGCTCTGTTGCAAAACCCGCCATGGTGCGGGTTTTTTGTTGTCTGCGTTTTATCTGCACCCGTGATGCTTTTATCTACACTCGTAATGCAATGAAGACGTTTTTAATGAGGAAAATGTGCCGATGAGTTATCAGTGTCCGCTATGCCAGTTACCTCTGGAGCGACACCCGCGGCAATGGACGTGTGGTAAACATAGTTTTGACTGTGCGAAGGAAGGGTATGTCAACCTGTTGCCGGTACAGTTTAAGCGTTCGAAACAACCCGGCGATAGTGCGGAAATGATGCAAGCACGGCGAAGCTTTTTGGAGGCCGGGCATTATCAACCGCTACGCGATGTTATCGCACAACATATTGATAATATTGTAGCGGATAACGCCACTGCGTTGCTGGATATTGGCTGTGGGGAAGGGTATTACACCGCAGAGTTTGCACATCGCCTTACATCGCGCAGGGCGATGACGATATACGGATTGGATGTTTCCAAAGCCGCTATTCAACGTGCGGCGAAGCGGTATGACAACGTTGAATTCTGTGTTGCTTCCAGTCAGCGATTGCCTTTTCAGGACCAATCCCTTGATGCTGTCGTGAAAATTTATGCGCCATGTAATGACGCGGAGTTGCAGCGTACTATTAAGATTGGCGGCTGGGTGGTGACGGTATCTCCGGGTCCACGACATCTTTATCAGTTGAAGTCGGAAGTCTACGATGAGGTGTCATTGCACCCAAGCA
The DNA here is from genome assembly GCF_004137795.1 of Pectobacterium zantedeschiae. Classification (GTDB taxonomy): domain Bacteria; phylum Pseudomonadota; class Gammaproteobacteria; order Enterobacterales; family Enterobacteriaceae; genus Pectobacterium; species Pectobacterium zantedeschiae. The sequence goes on along the minus strand of NZ_NWTM01000001.1, from coordinate 1,252,505 downwards.
AAGATGAAGTGCTCACGGGTTTCCAGGTTATGGACCTACACACGCTCGCGTATACCATGCAGTTATCCGGGAGTGAGGCTGCTGCGCTCTTGCAAATGACGCCTTTCGCCTGGCGGGCAACACCTGACGTCAGCGAACGATTGCAGGCAACTACGCAGTTTAGTTGTGAAACGGATTTTATTATCCGTCTGCATCAGCGTGTGGATAGCGACGCTGGTAGGTGATAGGGAATAATAAAAACGGGCAGCGTGATAACAGGCTGCCCGTTGATGTAGATGTGTTTTATACCCTAAATAATTCGAGTTGCGTGCGTTTTGAACAACGATGACATTGTAACGCTGCTTGCTGCGGCCCTTCAGGGCTAGGCCTACGTTAAGGGTAACCAACGCACAAACAACGTGAAGTATGACGGTATATCAGGCGGCGTAGCCGAGATGTTCGTACAGGATATTACAGCCGATACCAATCAGAACCACCCCACCTATAATCTCTGCTTTTTTACCGAGAATCGGGCCGATATAGCGGCCGATCATCATCCCAAGCGTAACCATAATCATGGTGGCGCAGCCAATAACCATCGCAGTGTGGAGAATATTGACCTGAAGGAAAGCCAAACCAACGCCAATCGCCATAGCATCCAGGCTGGTGGCAATAGCCGTGCAGACTAACAGTGCCAGACTATGATTTTTGACGGGTTCGCAGCGGCAGTCTGAGGAACCTTTAAGTCCTTCAACGACCATACGTCCGCCCAGGAGCAATAAGAGCGTAAACGCAACCCAGTGATCCCATTTGATAATATATTGGCTGGCAAAGAAACCAAATGCCCAGCCGATGAGAGGAGTAATCGCTTCAATAACACCGAAAATGAGGCCTGTACGAATGGCATCACGGAAACGAGGGTTATGCAGGACGGCACCTTTACCGATTGACGCGGCGAAGGCATCCATAGACATACCAAATGCTAGGATGAGTGTTGCTGACATGTTCATTATAAAATAGCCTCGGCTGGACGATTAACCATATACACGCAGATCATCTCCAACCCTACGACGATGCTACGTGTCTATGGTCTCGCCTGCCAATCACGCTTGGCCGCCCGCACCACGTTTATACCCCGATAATATGGATATAGAACGAGTATGTTGATACGAGCATTTCTGACAAGTTACATGAATAATTACTAATCAGAAATCGGCTACTCCCCAATGACGGCGCAACCTTACCATATTATTTATGCTGCAAACAACACTAAAAGTTTTAGGTGTTAATAATGCAATTGATAATTATTTTCATTTGGTTGGTGGTGGCGAGGGATCGTATAAAATAACGTCAATGTTATTGGGGTTAAAATACCATCAAAACATGGTTTCTATATTCGAGGGTATTTTGAATAATTTGAATGTAAAAATTACCTCATTGATTCTCAATCATAAATTTATATATTTTTTCTAAATCATCGAGTTGAGTTACCTGTATCAATAAACGACGATTCTCAAGGTCAATAACTAATATTCCATCCTCGGATAAATTCATATTCTTAATTCTGGTATAAGGAATGAATATATTTGCATAAAAGAAACCGGTTGATTTAAAAACCAGTTTAGGTCGACGAATATAGGCCAGGTAGCACGCCATGAAGGCCAGAGAAATCAATAAATAGGTTGTGATGATGGCACCATTATTCATCACATTCTGATAAATAAGAATACCGACTAAACCGATGAAAATCAGCGTGTCAAGCCGGTTCATCCGCTTTAGAGGAACGAGCAGTTGTGTTTTCCCTTTAAGTTTATCCATGATGAACTCGTCATAGATGGCATACGCCAGTGCTAAAGCAATCAGTACCACCAGTGCGATATCCGTCATCGTCATCCGTATTACCTTTGTCCGTTGCGTGTCAGTGAATAAAAAAGCCGGACGATTTACGCCCGGCTATTGGGTATTACACGCCCAGCAGGCCGATCCAGTATCCGAAGATACCAATGGCAAAGAAGCCCATAATCAGCCACAGCGCGTTCACCTTGCGCCGTAACAGCCACATACAACCGAACGTCAGTAGGAGAGGAACGAGCCCCGGCATAAGCTGATCAAGGATAGATTGAACGGTGGTTACCGTAGTTTCCCCGTTCTGGTTCGTCACTGTCGATACCACCATCGGAATGTTGACGTGAGTCCATTTATTAACCAATGCCCCCATGACAAACAAGCCGAGGATTGACGCCGCTTCGGTCATTTTTTGCAGGAAACCACCGCCCATATCACTGACAATGTCGATCCCTTTACGGTAACCGTAGGCGACGCCATAGTAACGCACCAGTAGGCGAACCAGGTTAAACAGGACAAAGAAAAGGACTGGCCCCAGTAGGCTACCGCTCATGGCAATCCCCGCACCCAGTGCGGCAAATACCGGACGGGCGGTGCCCCAGAATATCGGGTCGCCGACGCCAGCCAATGGCCCCATCAGCCCGACCTTCAGACCGTTTATTGCTGCGTCATCAATGGGCGCGCCATTAGCACGTTGCTCTTCCATTGCCATGGTTACGCCGAGTACCGGAGCGGCAACAAAAGGTTGAGTATTGAAGAACTCCAGGTGGCGCTTGATCGCTTGTTTACGCTCTTCCGAATTTTCAGGATAAAGGCGACGAATCACTGGCACCATAGAAAAACAGAAGCCGAGTGCCTGCATACGTTCGAAGTTCCAGGAGCCTTGAAATAAGTTGGAACGGATAAACACCGCGCGGATGTCGCTGTCAGTGAGTTTTTTGACATTCGTATTTTCGACCATTTTTCTCACTCCTGTTAATCCAGTTCGTTATCAAGACCGTTATTGCCGGATGCAACCGACTGGCCTTGAACCTTGTTATATTTCGGGCTGAGTTGGATATACAGCACCGCCATCACAATACCGATTACGCCCAGAGCCACCAGGTTGAACTCAGTAAACGCGGCGGTAACGAAGCCAAGGTAGAAGAAAGGCATCAGATAGCCTGCACGCATCATGTTGATGACCATCGCGTAACCCACGACGACGATCATCCCACCGGCGATATTCAGACCGTTGGTGACCACATCCGGGATGGAGTTCAGCAGAGCGTGAACGGCGTCAGTGCCGACAGAGACCGCGACAATAACCGCAGGAATCGCGATACGCATCGCCTGAAGCAGCAGGGCGGAGACGTGAATCCAACTGATGGCCGTCAGGTTACCTCGCTCTGCCGCGCTGTCCGCTGCATGCTGGAAGGCGACCGTGATGGTACGAACAATAATGGTTAATACTTGTCCGGCCGCCGCGAGCGGGATCGCCAGAGCAATCCCTGCACCGATCCCCTGACCACCTGCAATAACCAGAATGGTTGAGATAATGGAAGCTAGCGCTGCATCCGGTGCGACTGCCGCACCGATGTTCATCCAGCCTAATGCGATCATTTCCAGCGTACCGCCAATAATGATCCCGGTTTTTAAATCACCTAATACTGCGCCAATCAACGTACAAGCGACGAGTGGACGGTGGAACTGGAATTCATCGAGAATTGAACCCATCCCCGAAACACATGCGACGAGAAATATCAGCACAATTTGAAGTGTGGTAATCTCCATCGTACTTCTCCTATAAAATGTGTCTGAGTAAAAATAAATCGCCATCCCCATTGATTTTCTATATCGACATAAAGTTTTTCAATATCGACATAAATGCATATTTTGAAAATCGTCAGGTCTATAAAACTATTATTGATGGTGATGTTAGCGTTAATAATCTTCGCATCGCGACAGGTATTAACGCGGCATTTTGTTAATCAAATCCATCATTTTAATCCGGGAATCGGTTGATACTTTCCGAACTTCCAACTCAATACCGCGTTTATCTAATTCACGAAACGCCGCAATATCTTTCTCATCGATAGAGACAGCATTATTCACCTGAGTTTTCCCCTGTTTGAATGCCATACCACCAATATTGACCGACGTAATTTTTACGCCATTTTCGATCAGCGTTAATACGTCCGTTGGATTGGTAAACAGTAACATCACGCGATCGGCGGCATATTTCGGGTTGTCATAAACACGAACCGCTTTTGCCACATCCACCACGTGCGCGGTAACGCCCGGCGGTGCAACCTGAGTCAACAACGTTTTGCGCACGTGATCGGCAGCGACTTCATCGCTGACAACAATAATGCGCGAAACATTGGTTTCTTTCGTCCAACGGGTAGCAACCTGGCCATGAATCAGCCGGTCATCTATACGTGCCAACCCAATTTTCATGTGTTCACCGGGGCCAGCCGGTATGGGGACGGAGTTGGCTTTTGGGGACGGCGGAGGAGAAGGCGGTACTGCTTTGGGTTTTTCCTGATGCTTCAGTGCTTTTACACCATCTCTGCCAGCTTCCAGAGCGATAGAAACCAGAGCGGAGAAGGAGGGGTCATCATCCCGAGCCATAAAGGTTTCTGCCAGCATGGGGATATTCACGCCAGCAATAACATCATGGTTTTCTTTGTCGGTGACGAGGCGGCTGGCGGCATTAAATGGGCTGCCGCCCCAGGTATCAACGAGAAACAGCACGCCTTGCGATGTGTCTAACTGCGCGAGTTTTTCCTGATATTTTTCTATCAGTGTTTCGGCGTTTTCTCCAGGAACGAAATCTATCCAGGCAACATTACTTTGTTCGCCAAGGATCATTTCTGCTGTCTTCAACAGCGGTCCCGCAGTGGCGCCGTGAGTGCATAACATTATGGCAATACTCACTTGCTACCTCCTCACGTTCACGATCAAAAAGAGTCAATGTGTCAGGAAACAGGGTTAACGCTGAGCTACTGAATGTTAACCGTCGCGGTATTAGTATGGCTGCAAGAAAAAATTTTACCGTGGATTCATGACATTCACTGTGTTCCTCCAGGTTGTCAGGCGAGAAATCGTGACTGACAGATTTATTTTACTTATCGAAAAAATAAATAGTGTGATGATGCTCTAATGCTGACCAGTTAAACAGGTGGCGAAAAGGGCGAGAAATAGGAAAATTTGAACGCGTTATCAATGCGAAGCAGGTCTAAGAAATTCTTTGTGAAAAATGGTAACAACCTGTTAGAGTAAACATCCCTTAAATTGCTTAGGAGCACCGGGCATCAGCCCTTCCCATGGACTGTCACCGACAAAACGTTCTTTGTTTCCCCGCTAATGCTGGCGGTTTTCTGTACTCTGCTGGTCACTCAGACCACATTAAGAATCTCTCTGATTCACACCAACTCTTTTTATTACCATTCAATGCTGTTCATGCATTGATGTCATCTGCTCGTTCATTTTCTGGAGTCTGACATGGAATTTTTGCTAGATCCTTCAATCTGGGCAGGCCTATTGACGCTGGTGGTACTTGAAATTGTTCTGGGTATCGACAATTTGGTGTTTATCGCCATTTTGGCGGATAAATTACCCCCCAAGCAGCGAGATAAAGCCCGCATTATCGGTTTAAGCCTGGCGTTATTCATGCGTCTGGGCCTGTTGTCTTTGATTTCTTGGATGGTCACACTGACGCGTCCACTGTTTAGCGTTGGCGATTTTAGCTTCTCGGGTCGAGACCTGATTCTGCTATTTGGCGGTATGTTCCTCTTGTTCAAAGCCACGATGGAGTTGCATGAACGGCTAGAGAATAAAACGCACGACGGTAATGGCAATCGCGCTCATGCCAGCTTCTGGGCTGTGGTTGCGCAGATTGTCGTGCTGGATGCCGTGTTCTCTCTGGATGCCGTGATTACTGCGGTGGGGATGGTCGATCACCTGGGTGTCATGATGACGGCGGTGATTATTGCGATGGGCGTCATGCTGATTGCCTCTAAGCCGCTGACCAACTTCGTCAACGAGCACCCAACGGTGGTAGTACTGTGCCTCAGCTTCTTGCTGATGATTGGTCTGAGCCTGATGGCGGAAGGTTTCGGCTTCCACATTCCGAAGGGCTACCTCTATGCAGCGATTGGCTTCTCCATTCTGATCGAACTGTTTAACCAAATTGCCCGTCATAACTTTATGAAGCATCAGTCGCACCGTCCTTTGCGTGAACGCACCGCAGAGGCCATTCTGCGTCTGATGGGCTCACGGAAAAACACGGACGATGTGGATACGGATGAACCGCAGAAGAAACTGACGACAGAGGAATTTGCTGAGGAAGAGCGCAATATGATCAGCGGTGTGCTGACATTAGCCTCGCGTTCGCTGCGTAGCGTGATGACGCCGCGTACTGAAATCTCCTGGGTGGATAGCGCCAGCTCTGTCGAACAGATCCGTATGCAATTGCTGGATACGCCTCATAGCCTGTTCCCAATATGTCGTGGCTCTCTGGATGAGATTATCGGAGTGGTCCGCGCCAAGGATCTGCTGGTGGCGTTGGAAACACCGACCGATGTGGAAAGCTTTGCCGCAGCTAACCCGCCAATCGTGGTGCCGGAAACGCTGGATGTGATAAACCTGCTGCCCGTTCTGCGTCGTGCAAAAGGTAGTCTGGTTATCATCGCCAACGAATTTGGTGTGGTGCAAGGGTTGGTTACGCCGCTGGACGTGTTGGAAGCGATTGCAGGTGAGTTCCCGGATGAAGACGAAACGTTGGATATCATCCCCGACGGCGAAGGCTGGCTGGTGAAAGGTGGAACGGATCTGCATGCTCTGCAACAGGTAGTAGATAGCAGCGATCTGGTTGATCCAAAGGAAGATTATGCTTCACTGGCTGGGATGCTGTTAGCGCATAGCGATGAGTTCCCGAAAGTCGGTGCCATTATCGAGTTGTACAACCTGCGCTTCCATATCATTGAGGTTTCCGAATACCGTATTGAACTGGTGCGTGTAGAACGTATCATCGATCGGGAAGAGGATGAAGACGCGTAATTAGCGTTTCGTTAGCCGATTGCAAAAAAGCCCCGCCAATTTGGCGGGGCTTTTTTATGATGGAACTGAAGTCGGGTGAAAACGGATTAATCACCCTGTACTTTTAATCACACTGAACTTTAATCGCCAGTCCGCCTCGTGAGGTTTCGCGGTATTTGGCGTTCATGTCTTTCCCCGTCTCGTACATGGTCTCAATCACCTTATCCAGTGATACACGGGCTTCACTGGTGCGGCGCGTGGCCATGCGAGCGGCGTTAATCGCCTTAACAGAAGCAATCGCGTTGCGCTCGATGCATGGAACCTGTACCTGACCGGCAACCGGGTCGCAGGTTAAACCCAGATTGTGTTCCATACCGATCTCGGCAGCGACGCAAACCTGCTCCGGGCTTGCGCCCATCAGTTCTGCCAGTCCCGCAGCAGCCATGGAACAGGCTACGCCCACTTCACCCTGACAGCCCACTTCAGCACCGGAGATCGAGGCGTTCATTTTGTACAGAATGCCGACTGCGCCCGCAGCAAGGAAATAACGAACATAAATAGTCGGGCTAACGGGCTCGATGAAGTGGTCGTAATAGGCGAGGACGGCTGGGACGATACCGCACGCGCCGTTTGTTGGTGCGGTAACCACGCGGCCCCCTGCGGCATTTTCTTCATTTACCGCTAGCGCGAACATATTCACCCAGTCCACCACGTTCATCGGGTCATTGGAGTGCTTATCGGAAGACACCAGCATACGACGCAGCGCGGAAGCGCGACGTGGTACGCGCAGCGGGCCGGGTAAAACGCCTTCGGTATTCATGCCGCGATCGATACAGGCACGCATCGTCTGCCAAATGTCGGCAAAGTAGGCATCAATCTCCTGACGGCTGTGCAACGCCAGTTCGTTACGCATCACCATTCCAGAAAGCGACAGGCCACTCTGTTTACAGTGATCCAGCATTTCTTTAGCGGAATTGAACGTATAAGGAACAGAGACGTCGGTAGCGGCATCTTTGCCAAAATTCTCTGCATCAACGATGAAGCCACCGCCGATGGAGTAGTAGGTTTTGCTATAAATCTCTTTATTACTGGCAAAGGCGGTGATGGTCATGCCGTTTTCGTGCAACGGCAGATTTTCACTGCGGAAAACCATACCGCCTTCGCGTGGGAAATCGACCTCGTGCTGTCCATTAGCCAACAGCAGGCGTTCGCGTTGCTCAACATCGCGGATAAAGCCGGGAATCGAATCGATATCAACGGTATCCGGCATGTTGCCTGCAAGACCCATGATGATGGCGATATCCGTATGGTGGCCTTTACCTGTTAGCGACAGCGAGCCATACACATCGACAGCAATACGCGTGGTTGCAGCCAGTAAATTCTGGTTGATTAATTCATCGACAAATTGCTTACCGGCTTTCATCGGTCCAACCGTATGAGAGCTAGAGGGGCCAATACCGATCTTAAACATGTCGAAAACGCTTATCACGCGAAACTCCTTAAAGACTCAGGATCGTACCCGCTACTTTCTGGCTATCAGCTTCCAGCGCCTTCATCATCAGATAGTGATACTCGTTGCATTTCAATATGAGTCTCGTCCTAAAGGGCAAACGCTTTACGTTGTTCAAAACGCTAACATGTTGTCCTGAAACTCGAATTATTTAGAGTGTATGTTGCAAACTATCTGGCGATTCCGGTTTTGGCGATACATGACCTGAATTGTAGTGGATATATACCCAAAGATTAGAATAAAACTCGTCAAATCGCGCTATTGTAGTGTGGAATATGTTGTTAGGCTTTCTTTTTCGCATGAAATAAACTTATGCCAATGCACAATTTAACTTATCTCAAATACGACCTAAATCATTGTAAATTATCTACATGAGTGATTTTTGCTCGACAAGACCGCTTTGAAAGTGAGGATAATTGGCGGGGTAAAAGAAGTGCCGAACCGAAAGCCGCAGAGTGCGCATTGTACTTAGGGTTTGTCGGAAGTCTGTAAAGCGAGCTGGTGGATGATTGCTGCGGTCAATCCCCAGACAAACTGCTGCTGATACCAGGAGAGATAGACCCGGTGGCGTTGCTGTTTACGCTCAATGTCCAGCGGGTAATAGCGGGTCAACGCAAAAGCCTCGTTTAGCGGCATTTCAAACAATTCGGCGACTTCATCTTCATTAGGGTGAAATCGAGTCTGTGCAGCAATCAGCCCGACGACGGGCGTGACCTGAAAGCCGCTAACGCTGTCCAACGGCGGTAGAACGCCTAACACCTGAACATTCTCCGGTGGGATAGCCACTTCCTCCTGTGCTTCACGCAGCGCCGTTTCGATGATTGAACGATCCGTTTTGTCTGCTGCCCCGCCAGGGAACGCGACTTGTCCTGCATGTTTACGGAGATCGGCAGAACGTCGGGTCAATAATAATGTGGGCGTAGGGTGACAAATAATTGGTACCAGAACCGCTGCCTGACGCTGCTGATGCACCGGCCGTAGTGATGGCGGAAGCTGTAGCTGAAAGCGCGTAATAAAGTCATTCAGTGCAAAAGCCGTTGATGGCAAGACGATCTCACTCATTTGCTTAGTCCCTGAATTGTCTGGGAGCCGTCCAGTAGGGGAAGAATGCGGCCTACTTTATCAAACGTTTCCTGATATTCAGCCTGTTCCTGACTATCGGCGACGATGCCACCGCCTGCCCAACAATAGATTCTGCCGCGTTCGGTTAATAACGTCCTGATTGTGATGTTGGTGTCCATGGTTCCACAGAGGCTAATGTAACCGACGCTGCCACAGTAAGCATTGCGACGCTGAGGCTCTAGTTCTTCAATAATCTGCATAGCGCGGATTTTTGGCGCGCCGGTAATCGATCCACCGGGAAAACAGGCGCGTAGCAGCGTAGTGGCAGGGCAATTTTCTGGTAATTGTGCTTCAATCGTGCTGACCAGGTGGTGTACCGCAGGAAAAGGCTCGACGATGAATAATTCCGGTACGCGAACGCTGCCCGGAACGGCCACTCGGCCAATATCGTTGCGTAGAAGATCGACAATCATCAGATTCTCAGAGCGATCTTTCTCGGAGTTAGCGAGCCGCACCGCCTGCTGTTTATCGTCATCTGGGTCTGCGAGGCGCGGTAATGTGCCCTTAATTGGCCGTGTTTGAATGTGATTGTTTTCCAGCCAGAGAAAGCGTTCCGGCGATACGCTGATTACCGTATTTTCCGGCAGGCGCAGGAAGGCTGAAAAGGGGGCTTTATTTCCTGCGGACAACCGTAAAAATGCTTGCCATTCATCACCAGCGTAAGTTGCAGAGAAACGCTGCGCCAGATTGACCTGATAGCAATCGCCTGCCAGAAGGTAGTCCTGTATTTTGCGGAATTTCTCGCCGTATGCGTCACGTGACATATTCGGCTGCCAGTCGCTGGTGAGGCTGAAATCGGCTTTCGTCGTGTTAACAGGCAGGGTGGCTAACCAGTCGAGCCGCGCTTGAAGGGAATGATGTACGATCAGCGTTAACGTCTGCCTATGATGGTCGGCGACCAGCGCCCAGTCGTATAAACCAATCGCCATATCCGGCAGGTTGATATCCTGCTCGGCCTGTGTAGGTAGCGTTTCAATCTGACGCCCTAAATCGTAGCCGAACAGACCAAGTGCTCCTCCCTGAAAAGGAAAATCAGGATGGGTTTCGGTGGGCAGCGCCAATGCATCCAACTGCTGTTGAAGAAGATCGAACGGATCACCGTCTGTGAAATTCGTTACGCCGTCACGTGTGATTTCTATCTTACCTTCACGCGTACACAGCGTGACTCGTGGATCGGCGACCATGACATCGAAACGATTGTGAGGATGATTGGCAAACCCAGAATGCAGCAGCATAGTCCATGGCTGTTGGGAAAAAGGCGCAAAGCGATCGAGCAACACGTTCGGGTAGTAAGGCAGCGTGTGATAGAGAACGGCAGGGCCCGTCCCAGTGGTCGAATCGCTCATGGAATCTCTTGTATGAGTGACGTGAGTCGTATTGGCGGCAGTCATGTTTTTCGTGTTGTGTTTACTATTATGGTGTCTATTTTACTGACCACAGCGTACCACAAAGCAGAAATGCTGGTGTATGCCAAAGCGGGCATGCGATGATACGTGCGAATTTATCAACCAGGAAATAATCATGATTGCAGGTATGCCCGCGCTGACGCATAAGCAGCAGCAAGATGCCGTAGAGCGTATTCAGGAACTGATGTCTGAGGGCATGAGCAGCGGCCAGGCGATCGCGCTCGTCGCGGCTGAAATCCGTGAAAATCATAACGGTGATAACGTCGCGATGATGTTTGACGAAGACGATGATGACACGGTTAATGAGAGCGATGATGAACAGCATTTTGACGATGGTGAAGAAGAGGAAGAACAGTAAGCGCACTTCCCCCTATACCTGTCATCCTTCACGTTGCGTGTGTGTTGGCTGCGCTTAAATACTCGGCCCGTTGTGGGCCTCGCTCTGAAGGGCCGCTGCAAGCAGCGTTCAAATCTGCTTCCGGCAGATTTGTCACCCGAATCACTTACCGGAGTAAGCTCATCGGGATGAAATGAGAGGCATCCTGTCTCTCACCGGAGGACAGCCGTTCGCTGATCAAATTCGTTCCCGACGAATTTGTCCCTCACTTACCACATTATTCAGCCTTATGGCTTATACCGCCGCGATTGCTTTTATTTCGACTTTAAATTTCGGATGCATCAACTTCGCCTGCACGGTGCAGCGTACTGGCGCGCTGCCCGCCACGACCCAGGCATCCCACGCGGCGTTCATCGCGGCAAAATCACCGGCATCGGCGAGAAAAATCGTAACGTCCAGCAGCTTGCTCTTATCCGTTCCCGCCTGTTTCAGGATCGCATCTATCGCGCCCAGCGCGTTTTCCGTTTGTGCCTGCGCCCCGTCGTCCAAATTTTCTGGCACGCTGGTGTAATAGAGTGTGTTGTTGTGGATGACCGCGTCTGACCAGCGTGCTTCAGGATTAATTCGTATGATCGCCATGATGAAGTTTCTCCTACGTAATAAAAGCGAATCGCCAAGCCTAACACAGTCGATGTCGGCACGCGTTCCTGATTTAGGGTGGTAGCGGCGAGTGACTCTTGGCATAATCAGCGCGGTATTTTTGCCGTGACCTGAAACGGTTAGGGGCTTATAGGCCTTACTAGATAGGGTATTCCTTTGAAAAGAGAGCGGGCGTGACGAAAGATCCGGTAATCGATGATTTTGCTAATGATGGCGCGCTGGCAAAAGCGATCACGGGCTTCAAGCCTCGTGAACCACAGCGGCAGATGGCGCAGGCAGTCATGCAGGCCATTGACGACAAAACGGCGCTGGTGGTGGAAGCAGGAACCGGAACGGGTAAAACCTATGCTTACCTTGCGCCAGCCTTGCGTTCAGATAAAAAAGTCATCATTTCGACCGGATCGAAAGCGCTACAGGATCAGCTCTATAGTCGTGATTTGCCGACCATTGCGCAGGCGCTGAAGTACAAAGGCAAATTAGCGCTGTTGAAAGGCCGCTCGAATTATCTCTGTCTGGAACGGCTTGAACAGCAATCGCTTGGGGGCGGTGATTTGCCCGGTGAAACGCTGAGCGAACTGGTCAGGCTGCGCGGCTGGTCGTCAGAAACAACGGAAGGTGATGTCACAACCTGCTCAGGCGTGGCGGAAGATAGCGCGATCTGGCCATTAGTGACCAGCACCAACGATAACTGTCTGGGCAGCGACTGTCCGCATTATAAAGAATGTTTCGTGGTGAAGGCGCGGCGCAAAGCGATGGATGCCGATATTGTGGTGGTTAACCATCATCTTTATCTGGCGGACATGGTGGTGAAGGAAACGGGATTCGCGGAGCTGATCCCGGAAAGTGATGTCGTGATTTTCGATGAAGCCCATCAGATACCCGATATTGCCAGCCAATATTTTGGCCAACAGCTTTCCAGCCGCCAATTGCTGGATCTGGCAAAAGACATCATCATTGCCTACCGCACTGAGGTGCGTGATGCTTCTCAACTACAGAAAAGCGCCGATCGCCTGACGCAGAGTACGCAGGATTTCCGGTTGGCGCTGGGCGATCCGGGGTTTCGCGGCAATCTACGGGATGTGCTTGAACAACCATCGCTTCAGCGTGCGCTGTTGTTGTTGGATGACGCACTGGAGCTGTGTTACGACGTCGCGAAACTGTCGCTCGGCCGTTCTGCGCTGCTGGATGTGGCCTTTGAACGCGCCACGCTTTACCGCAACCGACTGAAACGACTGAAAGACGTCCAGTTGCCGGGTTACAGCTACTGGTATGAATGCAATTCGCGTCATTTTGTGTTGGCGCTGACGCCATTGTCGGTCGCCGATCGCTTTCGCGAACTGCTCAAGGAGAAGCCCGCAGCCTGGGTGTTTACCTCTGCGACGCTGTCTGTTAACGATCAACTCTTCCACTTCACTGATAGGCTGGGGTTGGATAACGCCAAGACGCTCCTGTTACCCAGCCCGTTTGATTATGCGAATCAGGCGTTGCTCTGCGTCCCTCGTAACCTGCCTGAAACGAATCGCCCCGGTGCGGCGAAAAGGTTAGCAGCGATGTTGCGGCCGTTGATTGAAGCGAATCAGGGACGTTGTTTTATGTTGTGTACCTCGCATCAGATGATGCGCGACTTAGCCGCAGAGTTCCGCGCTACGCTGACGCTACCGGTACTGTTGCAGGGGGAAACCGGCAAAGCACAACTGCTGTCGCAGTTTGTGTCGGCGGGGAATGCTTTATTGGTAGCGACCAGCAGCTTCTGGGAAGGCGTGGATGTGCGCGGAGATACGCTCTCCTGCGTCATTATCGATAAATTGCCGTTTACCTCACCGGACGATCCGCTGCTGAAAGCACGCATAGAGGATTGCCGTCTGCGCGGCGGTGAACCGTTCGACGATGTGCAGGTTCCCGATGCGGTGATTACTCTGAAACAAGGCGTGGGTCGTCTCATCCGTGATGTTGAGGATCGCGGTGTGATTGTGATTTGCGATAATCGATTAGTGATGCGGCCGTACGGTGCCGTGTTCCTTAACAGCTTGCCGCCAACGCCGCGCACTCGCGATATTCGGCAGGCAATTAATTTCCTGACGCGTAACACATAATCCTCTGTTATTGATTGCCGCATGGCTTGACCGATGGTGGGAAGGGCTGCGGCGCGACAGGCGCTTATGCTATGATGTGGGTTGTTAAGATTTATTTATCCTGCCTGAGGTTGGCATGTCTACGCGAATTCTAGCGCTTGATACCGCAACGGAAGCCTGTTCCGTCGCACTCTGGAATGAAGGTGAAATTCATTCTCTGTTCGAAATTTGTCCCCGTGAGCACACGCAACGTATCCTGCCGATGGTTCAGCAGGTGCTGGCCGACAGCGGCCTGACGCTCAAAGATCTTGATGCGTTGGCCTTTGGTCAGGGGCCGGGAAGTTTTACCGGTGTGCGGATTGGTATTGGTATTGCACAAGGGTTGGCGCTGGGGGCGGATTTACCGTTGCTTGGCGTATCGTCACTGGCGACGATGGCGCAGGGCGCTTTCCGCCTGACGCAGGCAACGCAAGTATTGGCTGCTATTGATGCGCGAATGGGGGAAGTGTACTGGGGCTGTTATCAGCGTGATGCTGGCGGTGGCTGGCTGGGCGAATCTGAGGAAGCGGTATTGAAGCCTGAGCAGGTGCAGGCCTTAACTGCCGAGCTGTCAGGTGAATGGGCCACGGTAGGAACTGGATGGGAAACCTATCCTGAGCTGGTAAACCATGCTTCGCTGGTGTTAGCGAAGGGGGACGTTCTACTGCCGCAGGCAGAGGACATGTTGCCGCTGGCCTGTCAGCTATGGCAATCAGGAAGAGCAGTCAGTGTCGAGAATGCGCAACCGCGTTACCTGCGCAATGAAGTAACCTGGAAAAAATTGCCCGGTCGCGAGTAGCCAGAACACATATTTTTCATACGTATAACGGGAATAAACAGCAACTTATTCGATGCTGAGCAGTCTAACGATCAGATATCTGAAGAGGGGTTGTGCCATGCGTGTACAGATAAAAAGTATACAAATGAAATGTCTGCATCTGAGTCAGAAAAGAGCACGCTTTTGTATGCTAGCTGCGGTAGCGCTGTTGCTTTCAGGCTGTGTCACGGTGCCGGATGCCATCAAAGGTACGTCGCCAACGCCGCAGGACGATCTCGTTCGTGTGATGAATGCGCCGCAAATTTATGTCGGTCAGGAATCACGCTTTGGTGGACGAGTGGTCAGCATCCGCAATGAAGCGAATAAAACGCGTCTGGAGATCGCCAGCATGCCGCTAGATAGCGGCGCGAAACCTCTGTTGGATATGCCGTCAGAAGGGCGTTTCATTGCCTATGTGAATCGCTTCCTGGAGCCTGTCGATTTTAAAGACCAATTGGTCACCGTTGTGGGGCCGATTGTTGGCACCGAACAGGGCGCTATCGGTGATAAACCTTATCGCTATGTCGTTGTTAATGCGCAAGGCTACAAACGCTGGAATGTCGTGCAGCGTCTGATGGTGCCGCCAGGCGGTTATGGTCCATGGGGATGGCGCGCGGGTTACGGCTACGGCTGGGGCCCCGGATGGGGATTTGACGGCGGGTGGCCTGGTCCGGCGCGGATTGAGAATGTCGTGACAGAATAAGAATAGGGCTATTTTACTTGTCATTTTTCCGCGCTGTCCGTGTCCAAAGTGACTGCGCCAATAACGTCCTATCGGATAAGCTCTAAAATTATTTCGTTCGACGTAAAGAGATCAGGCGACGCAGGTTGCCTGATTTTTTTTGAATAAAGAATAAATTAGTGATCGTTCTCGCAACCTTAACATTGTTTGTTAGCTAACTGGTAGGCTGAGTTAAAATAATGTTAATAACAATATGCCTCTGAGGGCGACGACGATGCCACTAAAAAAATATCTCGGGAGTGACGTCTTGGAAAAAATTTGGTTATCACGCTACCCAGCGGACGTACCGGCGGAAATCGATCCGGATCGCTATTCGTCGTTGATTGAAATGTTTGAAAATAACGTCAGGCGTTATGCCGATCGACCTGCATTTATCAACATGGGTGAGGTGATGACGTTTCGCAAGTTGGAAGAGCGGAGCCGGGCATTTGCGGCTTATCTGCAAAACCAGCTTAAATTGCAGAAAGGCGATCGCGTAGCATTGATGATGCCTAATTTGCTGCAATACCCCGTTGCACTGTTTGGTGTGTTGCGTGCAGGTATGGTGGTTGTCAACGTTAACCCGCTGTATACACCGCGTGAACTGGAGCATCAGCTAAAAGACAGCGGAGCCAGCACGATTGTTATTGTGTCTAACTTTGCGCATACGCTGGAAAAAGTCGTCCATAACACCGCAGTGAAGCACGTCATCCTGACCCGCATGGGTGACCAACTATCTACGGCAAAAGGCACGTTGGTTAATTTCGTCGTGAAATACATTAAGCGGCTGGTGCCTAAATACCATCTTCCTGATGCGATATCCTTCCGTCGCGTGTTACAGGAAGGGCGGCGCCAACAGTACGTTCGACCTGAGATCATCAATAGCGATCTCGCGTTTCTACAATATACCGGCGGCACGACGGGCGTGGCGAAAGGCGCTATGCTCACGCACCGCAATATGCAGGCGAATGTAGCACAGTGTCTTGCTGCTTATGGCCCGGTATTGAGAGAAGGAAATGAATGGGTGGTCACGGCGTTGCCGCTTTACCATATTTTTGCTTTAACGGCTAACTGTCTGCTGTTTTTTGAGTTGGGTGGGCAGAATCTGTTGATCACCAATCCCCGAGATATTCCAGCAGTGGTAAAAGAACTGAAAGCGTATCCTTTTACAGCGATTACGGGCGTCAATACGCTGTTTAATGCACTGTTAAATAATAAAGAATTCCATGAGCTTGATTTCTCAACGTTGCGTCTAGCGGTTGGCGGCGGCGCATCGGTGCAACGGGCGGTAGCGGAACGCTGGGAGAAACTAACGGGTAAACATCTGCTTGAAGGGTATGGGTTAACAGAAAGCTCCCCTCTGGTAGCAGTAAATCCTTACGATCTAAAACAATACAGCGGCAGTATTGGGCTACCTGTGGCATCAACGGATGTCAGAATCATTGACGATAACGGTAACGACGCAGGCCCGGGTGAATCAGGTGAGCTGTGGGTGCGTGGGCCACAGGTGATGTTAGGGTACTGGCAGCAGCCAGCCGCAACGGATGAGGTGTTAAAAGACGGCTGGCTGGCAACAGGTGACATCGTCACTTCTGACGACGAAGGGTTCCTGCGAGTCATCGATCGTAAGAAAGATATGATTCTGGTTTCCGGTTTTAATGTCTATCCGACAGAAATTGAAGATGTTATCAGCCGTCATCCTAAAGTATCCGAGTCGGCGGTGATTGGGGTGGAGAATGAGGTATCCGGTGAGGCAGTGAAAGCCTTTGTAGTCAGACGTGATAACTCGTTAACGAAAGAGGAACTCATCACCCACTGCCGTCGTAACCTAACCGGCTATAAAGTGCCGAAAGAGATCGAATTCTGCGATGATTTACCGAAATCTAACGTTGGGAAAATCCTGCGCCGCGAATTGCGCGATGATAAGAAGGCGAAGAAAGACGCTGCCGCCTGACGATTTTACGCGAAAAACGACTGCCAGAGAGAGGCAGGACGCGATATGATGTTTTCACGCCGGTTTATCCGGCGTTCTTTTTTATAGCGATACGGATTTGCCCCAGAACCGTAAAGTAAAAACAACCAAGAGAATGACGTTTTGAATTATCAGTTGATCACTTCCGACATCGGGTTACAACAGGTTTGCTCTCAGGCGCGACGCTTTCCGCAGGTGGCATTGGACACAGAGTTCGTCAGAACCCGCACGTACTACCCACAATTAGGGTTGATTCAATTGTATGACGGCGAACAGCTTTCACTTATTGACCCGTTAACGATTACAGACTGGGCACCCTTTCAGGCGTTATTACGTGACGAGCAGGTCACTAAATTCCTGCATGCAGGCAGCGAAGATCTAGAAGTGTTTCTCAATACGTTTGGGACATTGCCGACGCCTTTCATTGACACACAGATTCTGGCTGCATTTTTAGGCAAACCGCTTTCTTATGGATTCGCTGCGCTGGTGGCCGACTACATGAACGTGTCGCTGGATAAAAGCGAATCGAGAACAGATTGGCTCGCCCGGCCGCTGAGCGAAAAGCAGTGTGACTACGCCGCCGCCGATGTGTTCTACCTGCTGCCGATGGCGATTCAACTGGTGGCTGATACGGAAGAGGCTGGGTGGATGAATGCCGCGCTGGACGAGTGCCTTCTGCTTTGTCAGCGTAAACAGGATATCTTGGCACCAGCGCTGGCCTATCGTGAATTTGGTAACGCCTGGCAACTGCGTGGACGGAATCTGGCGTGCCTTCAGCGTCTGGCTGAGTGGCGCTTGCGCAAAGCGCGTGAGCGGGACAGCGCGGTGAATTTTGTCGTACGTGAAGAGAATCTCTTACAGGTGGCGCGTTGTCTGCCTACTTCTCTGGGTGAGCTGAGCTCACTGGGGCTGAGTGGGCCTGAGATTCGCTACCACGGGAAAACATTGTTGGATTGTGTTGCGCAGACTGAAGGTATCTCTGACGCGGATTGTCCTCCGCCAGTGATAAATTTGATCGACTATCCCGGCTATAAAAAAGCATTTAAAGATATCAAGGCGTTGGTGCAGCGCGCGAGCGAACAGAGTGGATTATCCGCAGAGTTATTGGCGTCACGTCGCCAAATTAATCGTCTGCTAAACTGGCACTGGAAATTAACTGGGCAGGAGACGAGTATGTCGGAAATGTTGTCCGGCTGGCGCGGCCAGTTATATGGCGATGAACTGCGTGAAATTTTGCAGAGCTATTAATCACTGACAAACGATTATTCTCAATACGCCTTATTTGTTGCGATGATTCAAACATGAAAAGTAGCAAATAGGGTGAGGCGAGAGCGGTAAAAAACAGAATGAGAAATAAAGGACTGTGTAAATATACAGCTTATTCTGAGTGATTCGAGTTTTAGAAAAACGACAAAAGAAAGAATTTCGACGAACTTACTTAAGTCAGTCATTTGGATGACAGATGAGTATATATCCCCTGCCTAAAAGCAGGGGATACTACAGCAGAAAAATCATTTAGGCGTTTCTTCCGCTTCCGGTAATGTAACGTTCAACTCAAGCACGGAAATATCATCTCCTTTTTGCTCAAGTTGAACAGTCACCATCTCAGGATCAATCTGTACATATCGACAGATAACCTCAAGAATGTCTCGCTTTAATTGCGGCAGATAATGGGGTTCACTATCACCCCGGCGTCGCTCCGCGACAATAATTTGCAGCCGTTCCTTGGCAATATTGGCTGTCGTTTTTTTGCGGGACAGAAAGAAGTCCAGTAAAGCCATAATTTATCCCCCAAAAAGTCGTTTAAGGAAACCCTTCTTCTCTTCTTCAATAAAACGGAAAGGACGATCTTCGCCAAGCAAACGCTCAACGGTATCCGCGTAGGCTTTGCCTGCATCGGCTTCAGCATCCAGAATAACGGGTTCGCCCTGGTTAGAGGCGCGGAGTACGGATTGATCTTCAGGAATCACGCCAACCAGTGGAATACGTAGGATTTCAAGAACGTCTTCCATACTCAGCATGTCGCCACGGCTCACCCGACCTGGGTTGTAACGCGTCAGCAGCAAATGTTCTTTGATTGGATCTTCAGAACGTTCCGCACGACGTGATTTCGAAGACAGAATGCCCAGAATACGGTCAGAGTCACGAACGGAAGAAACTTCCGGGTTGGTAGTGATAATCGCTTCGTCGGCGAAATAGAGCGCCATTAGCGCACCCGTTTCAATCCCTGCTGGCGAATCACATACGATAAAATCGAACTCCATATCGCCCAGATCGTTGAGTATTTTTTCAACGCCTTCATGCGTTAACGCATCTTTATCACGTGTTTGTGATGCTGGCAGAATGTAGAGATTGTCCGTTCTCTTATCTTTGATCAACGCCTGATTCAGCGTGGCATCACCCTGAATAACGTTCACGAAGTCATATACTACGCGACGCTCACATCCCATGATCAGGTCGAGGTTACGCAGACCAATGTCAAAATCGATGACAACGGTCTTTTTTCCTTTCTGGGCTAAACCGGTAGCAATGGCCGCGCTTGATGTGGTCTTGCCAACGCCCCCTTTACCCGATGTAACAACAATGATGCGTGCCATAAATGTTTCCTTGGGAGATTCTAGTCTAGAGGTTTTATCGTTAACACATTGTCCAGCTGGTTCAGGTTGATCCGTGCTGGCTGCCCAAAATACGCTTCCGGTATCTGGTCGCTAAGCCAGTAACGACCCGCGATAGAGACCAGTTCTGCGGCCAGATGCGTACAGAATATCTGGCTCTGAACATCACCAGAAACGCCTGCGAGGGCTCGGCCACGCATCATGCCGTAAATATGAATAT
Organism: Pectobacterium zantedeschiae; assembly: GCF_004137795.1. GTDB lineage: Bacteria > Pseudomonadota > Gammaproteobacteria > Enterobacterales > Enterobacteriaceae > Pectobacterium > Pectobacterium zantedeschiae. The sequence goes on along the minus strand of NZ_NWTM01000001.1, from coordinate 1,232,168 downwards.
TGCCGTCGGCAATCACCTCTGCCCCTGCGCTGACGCTGCTTGTGACGATTAAGTCACAGTTCCGGGCGTAAATCTGTTGGCCGGAGCGAACAGGGGTGTTGATGACTTTCGTTTTCACTGCCGCAGGAACGGCGGCGACGGGTTCGACTACCCGGCGTTGTGCTTTACCTTCGCTCAGAAGGGGAAGCCCCGCCTGTGCAATGATTTTCTTTAACGCATCGTCGTTGCATCCACTGACGCCAACGACATGCAGGCCAGTTGACGAAATAGCCTGCTGCAATTTTATCCAGTCGGTTTCCGCTGTTAATGCAGCAACATTAATGACAACGGGGGCATTTTTCAGGAAAGCAGGCGCTTGCTCTATTTTTTCCTGTAGTGCCTGGTAAATTACCTCGGGTTGGGAATCATGCAAATGAACAACCGATAAGGTAAAGCTGCTGCCTTTTAGCTCTATTGGCGTTTGTGACATCTATCCTGACTCAGTTTCAGCATCTTTTAATCCCTAGAGTAACATTTAAGGCATGATATTCCAGAGCGCTGTAAGCATGTTATAGTTACAATTATATACAGGCAAGATGGCATTCCCATCAAATAGAGTAAAAAAAATGTTTTGTGTGATCTATCGAAGTGCGAAACGCGATCAGACCTATCTTTATGTTGAAAAAAAAGACGATTTCTCACGTGTCCCGGAAGAATTAATGAAAAGTTTCGGTGCGCCGCAGTTAGCCATGGTTTTACCGCTGGATGGGCGTAAAAAACTGGCGAATGCCGATATAGAAAAAGTGAAACTTGCGCTACAGGAACAAGGTTTTTATCTGCAAGTACCTCCTCCGGTTGAGAGCTTATTAAACACGCCTGTGTAAGTGTAAAAAAATAATACCAAGGCATACTTTCAGATAAAGCCGCAAACATAATTTGGTGTGGAATATCTCGGCCGTTTGCATGATATTCCGCGCGATAAATATTCACCTTTCGAGTTTTACTCTGTCATAATTTAATAGTTTCCATTTTTGATAGGTTATGACGCCTTCTTCAGACCACGCAATCGCTGGCCTCGCTCTCCTGAAATCTGTTGGGGTAACCCCCGTTGCGATGATATAACGATGGTTTTGCACCATCGTGTTTTTAATATGGCTGTTTTCTTTTTGGGCATGTTTTACGCCACGAAGGCAGCGATAATCCAACAGACAGGGCAGGAGAATACCCATGTATCAACACAGAGACTGGCAGGGCGCGTTGCTTGATTTCCCCGTAAATAAAGTCGTTTGCGTCGGAAGCAACTACTCAGAACACATCAAAGAGATGGGAAATGCGACCCCGAGCGAGCCAGTGTTATTCATTAAACCTGAAACCGCACTGTGTGATTTACGTCAGCCAGTCGCGATTCCTAAAAATCTGGGATCGGTTCACCACGAAGTCGAACTGGCGGTGCTGATCGGGACCCCGTTAAAGCAGGCGAATGAAGAACGCGTCGCCAGAGCCATTGCGGGTTATGGCGTGGCGTTGGATTTGACGCTGCGTGATTTACAGTCCGAATTTAAGAAAGTAGGCCAGCCGTGGGAAAAAGCTAAAGCCTTTGATGGTTCCTGCCCGATCTCCGGTTTTATTCCGGTTGCTGAGTTTGGCGATCCACAGCAAACCGATCTGGGTGTAAAAGTGAATGATGAAGTGCGCCAGCAGGGCAACACGCGTGATATGATTACGCCGATTCTGCCGCTGATTGCCTATATGAGCCGTTTCTTTACGCTACGCGCGGGCGATATTATTTTGACGGGTACGCCAAAAGGGGTCGGACCGATTCTGTCAGGCGATATGCTGACGATTACGGTAAATGACCGGACGCTGAGCACACGTATTATCTAACGCTCTGGCTGCCCGTGTTGAACGACGGGCAGCAACACTTCCCCGCAGTGCCTGCCAGAATCACGCATCTTTTTTACAACGCTATAGATTTACAACAGGAAGAAACATGACTGAACGCCCTTTTTGGCAGCAAAAAACGTTGTCTGAGATGTCTGACGATGAATGGGAGTCGCTGTGCGATGGCTGCGGTCAGTGCTGTTTGCATAAACTGATTGATGAGGATACGGAGGAGATCTACTTTACCAACGTCGCCTGTAATCAACTTAATATTAAAAGCTGCCAGTGCCGTAACTATGAGAAACGTTTCGAGTATGAGCCGGACTGCATCAAGCTGACGCGAGAAAATCTGCTGACGTTTAACTGGCTACCGGCGACTTGTGCCTATCGTCTGGTCCATGAGCGTGAGGATTTACCGCAGTGGCATCCGCTGGTCTGTGGTACCAAGACGGCAATGCATCGTGAGCGTATCTCTGTCCGTCATATTGCCGTGCGCGAAAGTGAGGTGGTGGATTGGCAGGATCATATACTGAATAAACCTGAGTGGGCGCGGTGAGGTGTTGAATTAAAAGAACTTTTGTATCACTTGAATGATGCTTGGGGCATGGATGGGGTATCGTCAGTAACAGTGGTGTTCAAAATGCTCAACTGATCACCGTTGTTGTCACTCATCCATTTTTCGTAAACGTTGTATATCATCCATTCCCATCTACGCCACCTCCTGCGTGGTTAATGCCGCCAGCGTCCGACTTACTGACTCCGCTATCCGAGATTATTTTACTCTCAGAGAGAGACGTGAAACCATCATAAAGCAAGTACTGGGCTACAAGCGTATGTCCGTAAGCAGTGCTTGAATTGCCAAGGGGAAACTATGAGCGTAGCCAAACCGTAGGACGGCAGTACTATTAAAGGCTATCTTAATGGCTGTGATGACAGCATGTGCGGTCTTTTTTATTGCTGCTGGATTATCCCTAGAGCGACTACTCACGTTTGGAGAAATATACATGTCAGCAACATCAGAAGATCGGCTGTTTGGGTTAACTACTTCCGTAGCAGTAAAACCAGCCGTTGCCATTTCAGCAGACTATCACATCACCACATATGGGGAGCAGACAATTGAGTCATCTACCATGACGGGTGATCGCACTATAACAACACAAGCAGGCATGCGAATATTATTAATCAATCAAGACAATCCTATCGATAATGGTATCTGGTTGGCCGGCCCCGCAGCATGGACAAGAGCGCCGGACTTTGGCTGCGCGCGTGATGTTGTGAATGGGACGTTGGTTTTTAATATTTATGGTGACTGCTGGCAAGTCGAGGCAGAAGACCCGATTCAGATCGGCTATAACGCCATCGCATTCAGATCAACGTATCCTTTCTCTGGAGATTTGAATGCGCTGCGTATATCAGGGACATCAATCCCGGGGATGCCTAACCTTTCACTGATGGAAGGGAAGCTTGTTGCTAATGCTAGTGGCCGCCCGGTGAGTGTACTTCCTGAATTTGGCTCTGCCGCTGATGTCATGATTGCGTTTGCTAATCCGATAGGGGCGCAATTAAGTGTCACATCTTCTGGTGACACGGTTCAGGATGAGATCGATACATTAAATAAAATCGTCACTCTGCGTAGTTGTGGCGGCATAGTTGATGGTGTGAGCGATGACAAACTTGCGTTTATTGCGGCCATTGAAAGGTTAAAAGCTATTGGCGGTGGGCAACTGATTATCGGTGGTGTCACCTATCTGAGCGCTGGGTCTTATGACTTGTCAGGCTGCGATAATATTGATATTACTGGTGGGGAAATTTTAGGACCAGAAACACCAGCAAACGGAACTCCATCACTTATTTTTAATGTATTCGGTGAGGAGTCGGATGTTATCAGTACATTCTCTAAAACATACCCCAACCCCTCTGTGAGTGAGTTTACCGAACCTAATGCATTCAACTCAGGTGATATCATTGTCATCTCTAATTATCCCACTGACGTCAGTGACGCATACACACAAGAAACGCCAACATCGCCTCGCGTATACAGCAACGTAAGTGAGTCAAATCTTCGCCAGTATCGCCGGATGGAAATTCTTCAAGTAAGAAAGGCCGATAGCGCTTCATTTAATACGGTACAGAAAACGGTGTACGGCTATGGTTACATCCAAGAGCTGAAGGCAGTTAAAATAAATCCTGTAAAAAATTTCAAAATAAGCTGCTCATTGACGAATGTTTCCGTTTACTTTAAACACTGCGAGGCCCCATCCATTTCAGGAAACGCGCAGTGTGTAAATGCTGCATTTGATACCTGCATTTACTGGAAGTCAGATATTATATCTCGCTCTATAAACTCAGATTGTAGAATTGACACCTTTAATGGTTCTAGAGCAGGGATAGTTTCTGGCATATACACTGGAATGAATGGGCCTGCTGATAACTCTCTGATTAAGATACTTGGTAGTAATGATGTGTCTATATCCAACCCGGCCTGCGTGGGGTCTGACTCTGATACTTCATATACTCATGGGATAATGATTGATACCGAGTTTCCAGAGAACCCTAACGGATACCCTTCACTTCCTTCGGTTAACTGTAGCGGATCATTCATATCTAGCGGGCTAAAGGGAGATTCTCTCTTCCTTACATGTGACCCCTTTGCATCAAAAGTTGTTGGATGCAACATCATGATGTCTGACAAAGACGGTTCACTTCACGTCAAGGGTGCTGATAATTGTCGAGTAAGTGGAATTGGTAAGTCTGTGGCTTTTGAGGCCGGTAGTAACGTTGATATTTCTGGTATGCACAGAGATTACGGTAGTTCTGGAAATTATATGCAACCAATGACCAATCCGAGAAATACATCACAAGTCGTCTCGAGTGACAAAATAATCGGGTTAGATATGGGATTTGAACCCACCATAACGGGTACTACAACAACGGGTTCTATCCATTATGTTAATCGGACCGGTGTTTATAAAATATTAAACAACCGAGTTAACTTCCGCCTGGCATTAGCTTGGAGTGATGCGAGTGGATTTGATGGTGCAATCAGGATTTCACTACCTCCATTTAGCACATCATCTGGAGTTAGAGGAGGGTTTAACATAGGTGAATGGATAGGGTTTGATGTGACCAATGGCATAACCGCTTATGCAGAGCCAGGAACGCAATCCATAGTTATCTCTTCCAACGGTTCAACGCAACTTGGAACGCCAGAAGCTGGCAGGATCGATATTACTGGTGAGTATGAAATTTTCACATCTTGACTTGTGGCAGAAATTCACCGCGTTTAGTCATTTTGTGTCTTACTGCGTCGTATTGATAATTTTTATTTGGTACGGGTTGTTGCCTGGCTGAAACAAGAAGCCCCTCAGTCTGAATCTCTCAGAAGAGGGGCTTTTTATCGGGGGGAGAGTCAGAGCTCATTAGTCATCCCACTTGGGGCTCAGATACGCCGCCAGAAAGCTAAGAAAAAGTATGCCGCCCAATACGGCGATGAAAATATTGATATTACCTAACATCGTTGTTTCTCCTGAATAAATCAATTGCGATAGAAATACCTCATCGGGTGAAAAGTCATTGTTGACCTGCGTATGTACTATAGGCATAAGGGACGTTCTAATGAAGAAAAAACGCTCAGAAAGGGGGTGATGGTTTACATATGGTTGAGGGAGGAAACGCCGTATCACATGCCCCGAACTGAAAAGTTCATCTGCTTTTTGCCCACTACGTCACATTTTCCTTGTGCGAATCATGCTGCCGTTTCCGGCATAAATCGTGACGTGTTGTATAATTTTAGAGCAGTGTAACCAGCAGGAGGGCGAGCATGTGATTAACTTTGAGAAAATCATTCTTGAGTACAGCGAGCAGTACACCGACTTTGCTGCCTCCACGATTGCTTTTATGGAAAGTCAGGAAAAAAAGATCGACGCTGATGAAATATCACGAAGAATCCCGCAGGAAAAGAGGCCTTTTTTTAATGAACGATTAGGCCATTATCGCGATATCTACCGACCACAGCAGTGAGGGTTGGACAGCGTGGAAACAGTTACCAGAAGCCCGACATATCGTCGGGCTTTTCGGTCTATTCCCGTCATACTTCAAGTTGCATGTGCGTTGGCTGCGTTCAAATACTCGGCCCATCGTGGGTCTCGCCCTGAAGGGCCAACGCTTTGCGTTGTTCAAAACGTTAACGTTTTGTCCTGAAACTCGAATTATTTAGGGTATATAATTAACGTTAACGGCTGAAGAGGTCGCGACGTTTGGGACGAAAAGGCTGAGCGATCAATACCAGCGCGGCAATCAACAGATAAGCGACGAAGATGCCAAGCAGCCATTGTGGCATTTCCAGAGAGAGAAATTCCCACTGACGCACTGAGCAATCCCCTGTCGCATTGAAAATGGCCGGGAGCCATTTGTCTAAAGGCAACCATGATGGGAAGCTGACAAAGAAATCACAGGTGGTAAACGGCGACGGATTTAACAAAATATCCGTGTGTTTCCAGGCCAGCTGAACGCCTTCGTAAGAACTGTATATCCATAACGCGATGGCCGGGTAGCGCAACGCTGTTGTTGGTGCGATGGCACCAACAATACCTGCTGCGAAAACGCCCCACAGCGCGCAACGCTGATAAATACACAGCACGCACGGTTTTAATAACATAACATGCTGAAAATAGAGTGCAGTCAATTCCAATGCTAAAGCAGTAAACGCCAGCAGCAGCCACGCACCACGTCCGCGTGAGCAACGATTAAGAAATCGCAACATAAAAATATTCCATGCTAAACATGATTAAAGCAGCAGTGTAAACCGTTCTGGCTTCACTGCCATCATTTCACTGTGCAAAACGTAACGATATGTTTATTTGATGCTTTTCTATCATTTTATGGCGGCGAAAATAGTATTGATAACATCATCAAGACGGAAATTGTCGCCACCGTGATTACTATACACGATCGTGATTATGAGTGGCTGCCTGATATGGTCAAATTTGGCAAAGAAATCCAGTGATTATTCAGCAAAAAGTCAGTAAACGGCACTAGCGTAAACTCAACGCAAAGCAACCCGACCAGCGTCATCACGATGGTATAAGGCAGCGCCATGATCACCATGCGCCCGTAAGACAGTCGGATAAGCGGAGCCAGCGCGGATGTCAGCAGAAATAGAAACGCAGCTTGCCCATTCGGTGTGGCGACAGAAGGCAGGTTGGTGCCGGTATTGATCGCCACGGCGAGTAGCTCAAACTGGGGTAACGAGATTTTGCCGCTCTCAAACGCATTGCGCGCCTCATTGATATAAACCGATCCCACAAAGACGTTATCCGATATCGACGATAGCAGGCCATTGAACAGATAAAACTGCGTCAACTGGGCGCTATCAGAAGATTGCAGGACGTAGTGAATAATTGGTGAGAACAGTTGCTGATCGATAATGACGGCGACGATGGCAAAGAAAACCGTCAGCAACGCGGTAAACGGCATGGCATCCTGAAAGGCTTTACCGATAGCGTGTTCTTCGGTCACGCCGCAGAACGTGGTGGCCAGAATAATCACGGAAAGGCCAATCAGCCCGACCTCGGCCAGATGAAACGCCAGTGCGATGATGAGCCAAACGCCAATTACCGCCTGCACGAACAAACGTACTTTATCCTGCGGTGTACGCTTTTCTGTCATGCCCTTATCGTAATCCTCGAGCACGCGGCGCACGTTGTCCGGCAGATTTACCCCATAGCCGAAGAGCTTGAAGCGTTCGACCAGCACGCAGGTCAAGATGCCGCATATAAAGACGGGCACGGTCACTGGTGACATGCGCAGGAAAAAACTGACGAAATCCCAGCCTGCGCTTTTCGCAATAATCAGGTTCTGCGGTTCGCCGACCATCGTCATCACTCCGCCCAGCGCCGTACCGACGCCTGCGTGCATCATCAAACTACGTAGAAATGCACGGAATTGGTCCAGCGTACGATGATGTTCCTCGTTGCTTAATGCACTGTCATCACTGATATCGGCTTCATCTTCACCCTGTTGAGAGGCGAAACGGTGATAAATACCATAAAACCCGATAGCAACACTGATAATGACGGCAATCACCGTCAACGCATCTAAAAAGGCGGAGAGGAACGCCGCAGCCATACAGAAAGCGAGAGAGAGCAGGGTTTTGGAATGGATGCGCAGCAGCAGTTTGGTAAACACAAATAGCAGCAGTTGCTTCATGAAATAGATGCCTGCCACCATAAACACTAACAGCATGAGAACTTCAATGTTCCCAGTGACTTCATGCCATACCTGCTGCGGACTGGTCATACCGATGAGTATCGCCTGTAGTGCCAGCAGACCACCAGGCTGTAGCGGATAACATTTCAGCGCCATGCCGAGCGTAAAAATAAACTCCACGACCAATAACCAACCGGCCCAAAACGGGCTAACAAAATAAAACAGCAATGGATTAATCAGTAAGAAACCAAAAATAGTCAGTTTGTACCAGTCTGGCGCGTATCCCAGGAAGTTTTTTAGCAGCGCACGGTGGAAGGGCATGGCGATCATAATGGGAGTGGAATCCTTATTCGTTATAATAGCTTGATGGTTTTTATCATATAGTAAAAACTTTACAAACGGTCACAAGTCTACCGCTCTACGCTGTGAAAGGGCGGTTTGCAGTCACAATTTTTCATTGAAATGGTCCGGTGCCTGAGTACGGCGCTATATCATGATTCTTTCGTCTGGTATTATGATTCGGCTTTTTTCGGCAATCACCGCTACGGATTATCAAACACATGGTTATAAAGGCGCAAAGTCCGGCTGGATTCGCGGAAGAATACATTATCGAAAGTATATGGAATAACCGTTTTCCTCCTGGCACTATTTTGCCCGCGGAAAGAGAGCTTTCCGAACTGATCGGCGTGACCCGTACTACCCTGCGTGAAGTGCTGCAGCGCTTAGCCCGTGATGGCTGGCTGACGATACAGCACGGGAAACCGACAAAGATTAACAATTTTTGGGAAACCTCCGGTCTCAATATTCTGGAAACGTTGGCTCGACTCGATCACGATAGCGTGCCGCAACTGATCGACAACTTGCTTGCTGTGCGAACTAACATTGCCGCAATCTTTATTCGGACGGCATTACGCCAGCACCCGGAAAAGGTGCGTGATGTGTTGACTCAGGCAAACGCGGTGGACGACAGTGCAGAAGCTTTTGCGCAACTTGACTACAATGTGTTCCGTGGTTTGGCTTTTGCCTCCGGCAACCCGATCTATGGTCTGATTCTGAATGGCCTGAAAGGGTTGTATATTCGCGTAGGGCGATACTATTTTTCCAACCCGGAAGCCCGCAAACTGGCCGTGAATTTTTATGGTCGGTTGGAAACATTACGTAGCGAAGAGCTATACGATCAAGTCATGGATGTCGTCAGACATTATGGCAAAGAAAGTGGGGCGATCTGGCACAGTATGCAGAGCGCCATCCCGCGAGATATCGCGGAAGTGCGCCGCTAAGTCGTTATTCGCTTCATGGTGAAAACATGAAAAGGGGATTCAGGTATTCTGAATCCCCTTTGTCTTTTATCGGCGAGACTGTTCACCTGTGTAACTGCATTCTGCTATGTAGATGCAGCCCCGTTACGCGGTGGGCAGCGCTCAATGAGTTCAATGCTCCCATCTGAGTTAGCCTGCTCCAGATAAACGTCAAACCCCCACAGGCGATGCACGTGTTTCAACACTTCCTGACTACTTTTATCCAATGGTGCGCGGTTATGTGGAACATAGCGTAGCGTCAGCGCTCGATTGCCGCGCAAATCCACGTTCCAGACCTGAATATTCGGCTCCAGATGACTCAGGTTGTACTGTGCGGATAGCTCCTGACGAATCAAACGATAGCCTTCCTCGTCATGAATCGCGGCAATTTCCAGATAGTTGTTTCGGTCATCGTCCAGCACGGTAAAGAGCCGGAAGTCACGCATCAATTTAGGCGACAAGAACTGGCTGATGAAGCTCTCGTCTTTAAAATTCTGCATCGCGAAATGCAGTGTATCGAGCCAGTCTTTACCTGCAATGTCGGGGAACCAGTAGCGATCTTCATCCGTCGGCGACTGACAAATACGTTTAATGTCCTGAAACATCGCGAAACCCAGCGCATACGGGTTGATGCCGCTGTAATACGGGCTGTTATACGGCGGCTGATAGATCACATTGGTATGGCTGTGCAGGAACTCCAGCATGAAGCGCTCAGATACACGGCCTTCATCATAGAGATGGTTCAGGATGGTGTAGTGCCAGAAGGTGGCCCAACCTTCATTCATCACCTGAGTTTGCTTCTGCGGATAAAAATACTGGCTGACTTTCCGCACAATGCGTAAAACCTCTCGCTGCCAAGGTTCCAGCAGCGGTGCATTTTTCTCCATAAAGTAGAGTAGGTTTTCCTGCGGCTCTTGCGGAAAGCGTCTCGCTTGTTCCGGTGCGGCACCTTGTTCGCGGCGCGGTAAGGTTTTCCAGAGATCGTTTACCTGACTTTGTAGATAAGCCTCACGACTTTTCTGGCGAGATTTTTCCTCTTCGAGCGAGATTTTCTGCGGACGCTTGTAGCGGTCAACGCCATAGTTCATCAGTGCGTGGCAGGAATCTAGCAGTCGTTCTACTTCGTCCACGCCATAACGCTCTTCACATTGCGCGATATATTGTCGCGCAAAGAGAAGGTAATCGACGATGGAGCTGGCATCAGTCCAACTGCGGAACAGATAGTTGCCTTTGAAGAAGGAATTGTGTCCGTAGCAGGCGTGAGCCATGACGAGTGCCTGCATCGGCAGCGTGTTCTCTTCCATCAGGTACGCGATACAGGGATCGGAGTTAATAACGATTTCGTATGCTAACCCCTGCTGCCCATGTTTGTAACGTTGCTCGGTTTCAATAAATTTCTTCCCGAACGACCAGTGGGAATAGTTGATCGGCATACCTATGCTGGAATAGGCGTCCATCATTTGTTCTGAGGTGATTACTTCAATCTGGTGAGGATAGGTTGCCAGACGATATAACTTGGCTACCCGATCAATCTCATCGAGATAAACCTGCAATAACTCAAATGTCCAGTCCGGTCCATCACTCAGGCGAAGTGTTTTTTTTACCTGATTATCCGTTGATATAGCCATCAGCGCGCCCCCTAACATAACAAGCCTGTACGTGAGATCCCGTTTACTGCCTTCCCGCTGGCTCCTGTCAAAAAATCATCGTGGTTCATTTAGTTATAGCTGAGCTTTGGACACGCGGCAATTGACGAATTGACCGTATTCGATGGATAAGACGTGCTGATGGGATAAAAAAGAAGTGTCTATCAATAGGGAAGTGCGCTCCCCTGAGAGAGCGCAACATACCCTCTGAACTAGGGGCGTTGATACCGTTTTAACAGCGCCTGAATATCGTTGAGACGAGAGACGGCAACCGTGGATAGCTTCTCTTTCGAAACGTTGCGATCGAGCGAGATACAATCCTTCCACAGAGAGCGTCCTGCAATCACGCCAGAGGCACCATTTTTCAACGCGCTCTCTACCTGAGGGAGAAAGGTGGTGTGATCGACGCCCGCAGACAAAACGGCCCAGGGTATTTCACCGCAGAGTGTGGTCACACGCGCACAGGCTTCATCCGATCCTGGATAAGGTATCTTCAAGACTTTTGCGCCTTGATCGATACAGGCCTGACAGCCCGCTGGAATGAGTTCGGGCAAGAGGCGGGTATAGGCTTCGCGAGATTCATTTTCCAGAGAATAGGTCAGAAATTCGACGACGAGCAGTAAATCCTCCTGCGCAAAGTCCTGAATCACGGTACGCAGTGTTGCAAGGTTACGCGTATTGGCCTCTGGGATATCCGGGCGAAGGTAGATCATGATTTTCCCACCAGTAGCACCCCATTCGCGTACTTTACGTGCTGTTACACCTTCAACCATTGTGGAGATCCGGTAGCCTTCCGGGCTCGTTTCCCAGCCTGAAGCATCAAGGCCGATAAGCAGGCCGGTATCGCGAGGCAAGATATTTTCGTCTATCAGACCCGGTATGGCGCAGATCGGATCGACCAATACACAGCCCGCCTCAGCCGCCAGATAGCGAGTGATGTCATATTTTGTTTTTCCTAATGTTTCATTGGTAATCGCAGCCTGCGCATCAGATGTCGGTGCTAATAACGTTCGCATACCACCACGTTGATCGCAGGCAATAACCATCATGGCGCCCGTCGCGTTACAAATTAATTGATATCCCCGGTGCTCAGCTGTTGTCATGGTGTTCATGATAATTACCTCATAAAAATTAATGTAAATAAGCGATTAATCCAGGTGTGTTTTGATCCATTGAATTAATTCCTGATGATTAATTTCCTTATCCTGATCAACCGTGTAACACTCTCCAATACGCATTGGCTGTGCCTGATGTGCGAGTGAAATTAATTCCGGTAGATACTCATCACCGGGATGACCCTTTATTCTTTCATTCATTCTGGCTTGATAGCGTTCTGCCACTCGCTCAGAGGAGATGGCATTCCATATTTCAATCGGTTTCTTGATATCACATGATGTCAGATATTCCTGTAATACTGTTTTTTCGCGAAAGCCAAACCAGGCATCAAGAATAAGAATGCTATTATTAGGTGCCTGTCTAACGATGTTAAACATAGCCTGATACGCGGCGTACCCCAGTTTTCTATTTAACGCTCTATCGATGATGTCGCAGAACTGCACCATGAACGGTTCTTTTATTTCATCCAAACTTAACTGTGTGAGATTCAACTCGTCAGCGATAATACGCGCTACCGTGCTTTTCCCTGATGCGGGAATACCATTTACCAAAATAATTTTTTTCATAATACCCCGACAATATCATCTGACGTGGTGGCACATCGAATACGAGAGAGTATGTCGTCCTGTTCTAATAGATTGACGATTGAGGCGATGCCTTCTGTAATATGTGCATCACTGTTAACACCACCGAACATAATGATAATATCCACGGGTTCACTTCCCTGAATAGAGAGCGGCGTGTGTAACGTCAGTAAACTGAAACAATTCTCAATAACGCCGCACTCAGGGCGTGCATGTGGAATAGCGATACCTTCATCAAAGACATAATAAGGGCCGTACTCCTTCGTGCTTCCTATCACCGCAATCGGATAGTCCTCCGTAATACACCCCGCGCTGATTAATGGTTGCGCGGCACAATAAATAGCCTCTTCCCATGTCTTGCATATCACGCCGAGCTGAATGCAATTGTGCTGTAAAAGGAAATTTTTTATGCTCATAAAACCTCATATATTTTTCCGAATGGTGTTTCTGAGTTCATCGATCTGAATGAAAATTGTATCAACACGATCCCGATAATCAGGATGGGAAGAAAATAATTGAATGGCCTGATTGTATTTAATCATTAACGTTTTTTGCGTTTCACTGTGGGTTGGATCTTGTGCTAAACGAGATTCAAGTTCCGCTAATTCTTCCTCAATTTCCCTAACGCGATTGTCATCCGTATTATCACTGCGGCCGGAAGAGGGACCCGGAAATAAAAAACGTTTGATTAGAGAAAACATAGTGGCTCCTTAGCAATTTACCCCATGACATTAATGACGACAGGCCATACGATAGGTTTATGCGCTATTGCGATAGTTTACGATTCGCAATAAAAGCAATGAATGCAACGAACGCGACAAATGCGGCGACAAATAACCAGTCTTGCTGGAAGGCATGTCCTAATATCAGGCCTGTACCGATGACATCAGAATCACTGAAGGTGACACCGGTAAATCCGAAGACTTCCAGTAATGGCACCAGAATGGCGGGCAATAAGGTAATGAAAAGACCATGGACCACACCGCCGATGACAGCGCCACGCCGTCCTCCCATTGCATTACCGAAAATACCCGCTGTTCCGCCTGCAAAGAAGTTGGTCAGTAAACCTGGCAAAATCATCGCCAATCCAAACATTGGGAAAATCAGCATTCCCAGAATGGAGCCGACTGTGGTGGCGAGGAAACCCACAATCACGGCGTTGGGCGCATAAGGGAAGAGCACCGGGCAATCCAACGCAGGTTTAGCGTTAGGCACCAGACGCATGGCGATACCTCTAAATGCGGGAACCAACTCATTAAGCAGCAGACGCACCCCGCTGTAGAGAACGAAAACGCCCGCCACAAACTGCATAGATTGCATGAAGGAATACATTAGATAGTTAACGCCGTTGGCATATTGCGCGATATATGCCGGTCCCGCAGCCACGGCGGGGATGAGGTACATCGGCACCATAACGACGGCCATCGAGAGGTAGGTATCCTGCAAGAATTTGAAGTTATCGGGCAGCGTTAAATCTTCTGTGGATTTAGAGTTTTTACCGACTAGCCGTGCGACGGCGGCCTGCACGAGATACCCGATGGTACAAAAATGCCCCAGCGCAACATCATCGGAATTTGTGATTTTGCGGACAATCGGCTGCGCTAGCGCAGGCATCAGCACGGCCATAATGCCGCCAAAGATACCCCCGGTTAGGATCAACGTCGCACCGGTCAAGCCCGATTTATAACCGATCACGGTACCGATTGTTGCCATCCACAGCAGAGCCTGCCCGGTCAGGAAGATATATTTAAAGGGGGTAATTCGCGCAATCAGGATGTTGACGGCAAAGATCACCATGAGCGTCAACGCGACTTCAGATCCGAGTTCACGATTCGCCAGTCCGGCAATAGCGGCGACATCGGTGATGTAGCCTTTCATGCCAAAACCTTGGGTAAAGATACTGTTCAAATACGTCAGGGTATCGACGATGATGTTAATCCCCGCCATCATGATGAGGAAACCAAGCAGTGTCTTGAACGTCCCCTCTGCAATTTTTCCTACCGATTTCTTCTGCAAAATCAATCCGATCATGGCGATCAGCGCGATTAATATGGATGCCTGGCCTAATAAATCTTTCACAATGAAATTGATAACGGTGTTCATTTTTCACCTCATGCTATTTATGAGCCTGGATATAGGCTAAAATTTTTTCTTCTATTTCATCTTTGTCGGTAAGTTTATTAAGAATGATGACCCTTTTTTTCTCATCTTCACTGGCATCACTATTCAGGATGTCAGCAAATATTTTCTGGGTTAGGATGACGTCATAATTAAATGCAGAGGCTTCTGAAATCGTGGTGTGATTGATTTCTGCATCGATGCCCAATTTTTTTAGTACGGATTTGGCGCTCATTTCGATAGCGAAACTGGAACCTAATCCACAGCCGCAAACGCAAAGTACTTTCAACATGATAATGGCCTCATATAAGATGATGAGTTTTCGCGAGCTTATAAAAATGACTTTCGACATCAACCAAACGTCGTTCAGAATCCTCCAGGTCGATAGGAATAGCTTTGTTGTTATTATTGATAATGATAATTTTATTAGTCAGGCCAGTGTTAATACACCGAACCACTTCTTCAGCTAACATGGTGCCCTGAATAATTTCTTCCCCGGTGGGCGCGCCATTTCGTAATCCGTATCCTAAAATAGTTTTTCGGATACGGATTCCAATCTTATGTTCGAGTTTTTTGATAATAGTATCGATAGCGCCCTGAAAGCCTGGAGTATATTCATGGGTGTAGCCTTCAGAGCATAAAATGATCACGCTATTTTGTTTCGCGATTTTCTCAAAAATACGTTGTGATAATATATTAATATCCCACGGGGATTCAGGAATGAGCGCGATATCTGCATTGCTTTTTAATGCGGCCTGTAATGTTAATTCACCGCAATAACCACCGAGTAATTCAACCATAAATACCCGACCTTGCAGTCCACGACCCGTGTTACGCAATTTTTCCACCTCACTCATTACCTGCTCACAGGCGGTAGAAAAACCAATCGTATAGCTATTCCCTGAAATATCATTATCAATCGTCATTCCTACGCCATAGCAATGAATACCGTAGTGACTTAGTTTTTTTAGAAATTGGAATGAACCATCGCCTCCCGCCATAATGAGCGCATCGAGTTTTTGTTTTTGGAGATTTTTAACGATTTGCTCGTAGTCTGTTTTTCTACACTTTCCAGTTTTTCTCCCGGATGCAATCAAAGGCATGGATGAAAGTGAATAATCCACCAGATCGCGACGGGTGAGAACCTTACAGCAGTTATCGATAAGGCCATTAATTCCACCATCGTAAATGACAATGTCAGAGTCAGTCATTCTATTCACCTGAAAGATGAAGTTATTTATTCCGCTAACGTCGCCGCCGCTAATGACTAATCCAATTTTCATCGTCGTCCTCTAAAAATATGAATAACCATCGTGTGAACACAATGTTATTAAACTGATAAGGCGTTTTTTTGATGAATGTCGCAAATTTGTATTTAACTATGAGCAGGAGTGCCTTGACAGTGATGTTATTGATTTTAACGCTGTGATAGTTATCACAACTTTAAAATAGGGTTCTTAACTAACTTATTAATTATTTTGATATTTAACATTTCCCTATTTTTTATTTTCACTGACCTTTTCTGCTAAAAAACGAATACGTATTTTGTGAATGGTTTCACAGTTATTTCGTTACGATCTCAATGATGAATCGACGAGACGAAAAGAGAACAATAGATAAATGTTATCGTTGATACGAGTGACAATTTCCGCCCAAATGCTAGAGTAGTCTTCAGTTTTAGCTTTTAACTAGTGTTTTATTCCATCAAATAAGTATTTTTCCAGCAGATTAGACGGTCTTTAACGGAGAGAAAGGGAGAGCGGGAGCATGCGGGTTGTCATTCTGGGAAGTGGTGTAGTTGGCGTAAGTACCGCCTGGTATCTTGCGCAAGCAGGGCATGATGTCACCGTTATCGACAGGCAACCGGAGCCTGCGTTAGAAACCAGCGCAGGGAATGCCGGGCAGATTTCCCCCGGCTATGCCGCGCCTTGGGCCGCACCGGGAATACCGTTGAAAGCGATAAAATGGATGTTTCAGCGCCATGCGCCACTGGCCATTCGGCCAGACTTCACGGCGGCACAGCTGTGCTGGATGTGGCAAATGTTACTCAACTGCGATGCGCGCCACTATAAAACCAATAAAGCACGGATGGTGCGTCTGGCTGAATACAGCCGTGACTGCCTGCAACAGCTGCGTCGAGATACGGGTATCCAGTATGAAGGTCGACAAGGCGGAACGTTGCAACTGTTCCGCACCGAACAGCAATATGAAAATGCGACACGAGATATCGCCGTGCTGGAAGAAGCTGGCGTACCGTATCAATTGCTAACTCGTCATGAGCTTGCCTCCGTTGAACCCGCGTTGGCGAATGTAGTCGAGAAGCTGACTGGCGGGCTGCGTTTACCGCACGATGAAACGGGTGATTGCCAGTTGTTCACTCGCCAACTGGCTACGATGGCCGCCGAAGCTGGCGTCACCTTTAAACTGGGGCGTAACGTCCGCCAACTGCGGGTGGAAGGGCTGAATGTCACGGGCGTGCAGTGTGACGACGACATGATCGTGGCAGATGCCTATGTGATGGCCTGCGGTTCCTATTCAACAGGGCTACTGCGCCAGTGGTTCGATATTCCTGTTTATCCGCTGAAAGGCTATTCCCTGACGATTCCACTGTCCGATGACGCCTCCGCACCGGCTTCTACTGTGTTGGATGAAACGTATAAAGTGGCAATTACACGTTTTGACAATCGTATTCGCGTTGGTGGAATGGCTGAGGTCGTCGGCTTTAACACTGACTTGAACCCCAAGCGCCGGGAAACGTTGGAGATGGTGGTACGCGATCTGTATCCCCATTGTGGGCCGATTGAGCAAGCGACATTCTGGACGGGATTGCGCCCGATGACGCCGGACGGTACGCCGCTGGTAGGGCGTTCACCGCTGAAAAACCTATACCTGAATACCGGACACGGCACATTAGGCTGGACGATGGCCTGCGGGTCGGGGAAATTGCTGGCAGATATTCTGTCGGATAAATCACCGGAGATTGAGGCCGATGATTTATCCGTGTCTCGCTATACTCGTTAGCGTATCTGGATAGTGTATTTTAAATTAAGCGCGGGGCAGCGATGTAACGCTGCCTTTGTGTTGCCGCGTGAGCAGGCGGGCGCGTATCGCCAGCAGCGTGGCGCAGAGCATAACCAGCGCCAGTGATATTTTTGACGGCAGAGGAATTGCCATCGCCATCAGTCCTAGCGCTGCACCACCTGCCATCTGCACAAATCCTACCATCGCCGATGCAATACCCGCTTCATTGGAATAAGGTTCCAGCGCATAGCTGGTGGACGGCCCGATCAAAAATGCCAGACCTGCACAGGCCAGTGCAACGGGCAACATATAGGTTGGCCAGATATCTTGCATTGTTTCGGGTAAGAGAGCGACAGCGCCAAGCAGCGAAAGAAAACCTGCGCCCATCAGCAGGCTACCGATAGCCAGACAACGCGGCCGACCGACTTTGCGGATAATACGATTCGCGAAGAAGCTGACCAGCATGATCCAAAAACCGTTTGCGCCGAAGGCAATCGAAAACTCAAGCGGCGTGAGTTGTGCCTGATTCATTAACACCACTGGGGAAAAGGTGACGTAGGTTAACGCCATCCCCATTGCGCCCGCATTGACTGCCGCGAATCCCAAAAAGTGGCGATCGGATAGCAGACGAGCATATTGGCGCAGCGGCAAGCCGCGTACGGGCAACGTTGAATCTGGACGCGTTTCGGGCAGGAAGCGAATGACGAGTGTCAGCACCAAAATGCTGTAACCCGCGAGGAACCAGAAGGGGGCTCGCCAGCCGAAAGCTTCGGCCAAAAGCCCGCCTAATAGCGGTGCCAGTGCGGGCACAATGTTCAGCGTGCCGTTAAGAAAGCCATAGGTTCTGGCGGCATCATCGCCGTTTAGTTTGTCACGCACGCTGCTGAAAATGGCAACAGCGGTACAACAGACGGCCATGCCTTGAAAAAGGCGTGAGAGAATGAATAGTGCAGCGCTGGTCGCCAGTGCCGCCATGATCGCACCGATGATGTAGATAACTACGCCTGCTAGCGCCATTGGACGCCGACCATACTTATCAACTAGCGGTCCAGCCAGAAGCTGACCTAATCCCATGACGAGAATAAAGAGGGCGACAGTGGACTGAATCAGCGATTCCGGGCTGTTCAGCGCCACGGCGATGGCGGGGATAAGCGGCAAATAGATGTCAATACCCAGAGGGCCGAGTAGAACCAGAGTCAATAAAATCAGAACAAATCGTTGCATAACAAAACAGAAATCTATGTTTTATGGGGTCGATAGGGTAATGCGCTCACTGGAGGAAAGGAAGCGTTATCTTTGTGACGGTGTCACGCTAAGATCCTTGAAAAGGAAATCGGCCAGTGAACTGGCCGATTGAGATGTGCTTAATGCCCTACGGTTTGTTTACGGAAGAGCTCACGGAAGACAGGGTAGATATCATCCTGATCGCGGATATGCTGCATGGCGAAATTGTCGAACGTATCGCGCAGCGTTTCATATTCGCGCCAGAGCGTCTGGTGTGAACGCCGGGTGATTTCAATGTAGCTGTAGTAACGCACCATCGGCAGGAGCTGATTTGCCAGAATTTGGTGACACAGTGGTGAATCATCGGCCCAGTTATCGCCATCCGATGCTTGCGCCGCGTAGATATTCCACTGTGACGGATCGTAACGCTCGCGTACAACTTCCTCCATCAGCTTTAACGCACTGGAGACAATGGTGCCGCCGGTTTCCTGAGAATAGAAAAACTCCTGCTCATCGACCTCTTTAGCCTGCGTGTGGTGGCGAATATAGACAACGTCGACGTTTTTGTAATTTCTGCTGAGGAACAGATACAGCAGAATATAAAAGCGTTTCGCCATGTCTTTCGTCGCCTGATCCATTGAGCCGGACACGTCCATCAAACAGAACATCACGGCCTGGCTTGACGGTTCCGCCCGGCGCTCGTAGTTCTTGTAGCGCAGGTCAAACGTATCAATAAAAGGCACACGTGCGATTTTCTGGCGCAGTTCGGCGATCTCCTGACGTAGCCGTTCCTCTTCCAGCAATTGCGCCGGTTCGGTATGCGCCAACTCTTCCAGCGACTCTTCCAACTCATGCAGCGTGCGACGTTTCCCCGCTGTCATCGCCATACGGCGCGCCAGCGAGTTTTGCAGCGAACGCACCACGCTGATATTGGCAGGAACACCGTTAGCGGTGTAACCAGCACGGTGCGTTTTGTACTCGGTCATCTGCCGATGCTGGGTCTTCTTCAGATTCGGCAGCGCCAGATCTTCAAACAGCAGGTCCAGATATTCGTCTTTGGAGATCTGAAAGACAAACTCATCCTCGCCTTCGCCGTCTTTGCTGGCGTCCCCCTGACCGGAACCACCGCCGCCACCTCCTTGTGGCCGCTCGATTTTGTCGTTCTGTACGAAGTGATCGTTGCCGGGGTGGACGCGGTGGCGGCGTCCCCCACGACCCTGATGGAACATCGGTTCGTTAATGTCTGCATTGGGGATCGATACCGACTCCCCGCTTTCGATGTCGGTCACCGAACGCTTATTAATGGCCTCGGAAATCGACTGTTTTATTTGCGACTTATAGCGGCGCAAAAAGCGTTGGCGATTCACCGTGCTTTTGTTTTTGCCGTTCAGTCGTCGGTCAATAAAATAGGCCATGTTTCCCCCAAACGCTGTTGCCAGCATCGTGCATCATTATGATGACTTCCTCACCCGCAGATACCATTCGCACAGCAAACGAACCTGTTTCCGGGTGTAGCCTTTCTCCATCATACGATCGACGAAGTCATCATGTTTTTTCTGTTCATCCGTTGAGGTTTTGGTGTTAAACGAAATCACAGGCAGCAGCTCTTCCGTGTTGGAGAACATCTTCTTCTCGATAACCGTGCGCAGTTTCTCGTAACTGGTCCAGTTGGGGTTCCGGCCACTATTGCTGGCGCGGGCGCGCAGGACAAAGTTGACGATTTCGTTACGGAAGTCTTTAGGGTTACTGATACCCGCAGGCTTCTCGATTTTTTCTAGCTCAGCGTTCAATGATTCACGGTCAAATAGCTGGCCCGTATCTGGGTCACGGTACTCCTGATCCTGAATCCAGAAATCCGCATAGGTAACATAACGGTCAAAAATATTCTGCCCGTATTCGGAATAGGATTCGAGATAGGCGGTCTGGATCTCTTTACCGATAAATTCAGCATACTTCGGCGTCAGATAACCTTTCAGGTGTTCCAGATATTTTTCGGCAAGTTCCTGTGGGAACTGCTCGCGTTCGATCTGCTGTTCCAGCACGTAGAACAGATGTACCGGGTTGGCGGCGACTTCGCTGTGATCAAAGTTAAAGACGCGTGACAGAATCTTGAACGCGAAGCGGGTCGACAGGCCGTTCATCCCTTCATCCACGCCCGCGTAGTCGCGATACTCCTGATAAGATTTCGCCTTCGGATCGGTATCTTTCAGGCTTTCACCGTCGTAAACCCGCATTTTGGAGTAGATGCTGGAATTTTCGGGATCTTTCAGGCGCGAAAGAATGGAGAAGCGTGCCAGTGTTTCCAGCGTACCAGGGGCGCAAGGTGCATGCGTCAATTCGCTGTGATCCAGCAGTTTGTCGTAGATTTTGACCTCTTCGGACACACGCAGGCAGTACGGCACCTTCACGATATACACGCGGTCAAGGAATGCTTCATTGTTCTTGTTGTTGCGGAACTGCACCCACTCGGATTCGTTGGAGTGCGCCAGAATAATCCCGTTGAACGGCAGGGCTGCAATGCCTTCTGTCCCGTTATAGTTGCCTTCCTGTGTGGCGGTCAGCAGCGGATGGAGCACCTTGATGGGGGCTTTGAACATCTCGACGAACTCCATGATGCCCTGGTTCGCGCGGCATAATGCACCGGAGTAGCCGTAGGCATCGGGATCGTTCTGGGCAAAATGTTCCAGCTTACGGATATCGACTTTACCGACTAGCGCTGAAATATCCTGATTGTTCTCATCGCCGGGCTCGGTTTTCGCGATCCCGATTTGCGCCAGAATTGATGGCCACACTTTGACGACTCTAAATTTAGAAATATCGCCGCCGAATTCCTGAAGGCGCTTGGCCGCCCACGGCGACATGATGGTGCCGAGGTAGCGCCGCGGAATCGCATACTCTTTTTCGAGTATTGCGGCATCTTCCTGCGGGTTGAACAGGCAGAGCGGATGGTCATTTACCGGGCTGCGCTCACCGTTGGCGCTGAGGATGTAAATGGGTACGCGCTGCATCAGCGCTTTCAGGCGTTCGGCCAAAGAAGATTTCCCGCCGCCGACAGGCCCCAACAGATACAGAATCTGTTTCTTCTCTTCCAATCCCTGCGCGGCATGTTTCAGATAAGAGACGATCTGTTCGATAGCCTCTTCCATACCGTAAAACTCTTCAAAAGCAGGGTAGCGGGCAATCACCCGGTTCGAGAATAGGCGTGACATTCGTGATTCTTGGGCGGTATCCACCATTACAGGCTCACCGATAGCCGTTAACAATCGTTCAGCTGCGTTCGCATAAGCATTGCGATCCTGCTGACAGATGGCAAGGAATTCCTGCAGAGTGAACTCTTCATCCTTGGCAGCGTCGTAGCGCTGGCGGTAGTGATCAAATATGTTCATAGCGATGCCCGTCCTTCGTCGATTAGCACAGATTAAGAGAGCGTGTGAAATATATGCCTATTAATGTATTGCCCTCCGAAAGAAGAAGTCTTTTGAGTCCAGCAACCCTTATGCCAACTTGTAGCGTCAGGGCTCGTGATTTTATTCATACCAGCTGGTCAGGAAGACGTCACCTTCTGTATTAAAGCGTAGTTTGCATCCGTAAAATTTCCTCTAGTCCACGGACGTATTTTTAAGATATTTCAAGGACTCACTTTCAGGAAAATCCGTGTAACATTGTCGTTAATAGGCTCTCAGCCTTAAGAACACTGCCTATTACCGACGTTCGCGCACGTAAAATCTATCGAATATATAGGTTATTCGTTAATGTTATTTTTATATAACCTGAACGCGAACGTGTGTAATTGGCTATCATGTTTCATGATATTTATCTGTAATAGGAAATAGAAAACTGTGAAAAAACCTCAACTATGTGTGCTGGCCGCGCTGATTTCTGGTGCTGTGGTCCTGCCTTCAGCCTATGCCGCGGATGTCTCCCTAGGCCTTGGTGCTGCAGGCTCAACGTCCGTGTACCGTGGTGTTGATAATGACGTTTATCCGCTTCCTGTACTGAATTATGAAAGTGAAAGTTTTTATTTCCGCGGGTTGGGTGGTGGATACTACCTGTGGAATGACGGCACAAATCGTTTCTCTTTAACGGCTTACTATCTGCCTTTAGGTTTTAAACCGGGAGATAGCGACGATTTGCGTATGAAACAGTTGGATAAACGCCGCGGCACGCTAATGGCCGGTGCGGCTTATCGTCATACTGCCGACTGGGGGGAAATTCGTACCGTGCTGGCAGGCGATACGCTGGATTATAGCAACGGCTTTGCGTGGGACACCGCTTATCTTTACCGTTTCTCCATGGGCGATCTGAGTATCACTCCAGGTATCGGTGCAACCTGGTTCAGTGAAAACATGAACCAGTATTACTATGGCGTGAGCGCGCAAGAATCTTCGCGTTCTGGCTTTAATCAGTACAGCCCAGGTGATGGTTGGGCTCCATACCTTGAACTGAGCGCGGGCTATCAGATTAATGACAGCTGGAGCGCCTGGGCCGTTGGTCGTTACACGCGTTTGTCTGACGAAATGAAAGATAGCCCTATCGTTGATAGTAACCACAGCATCTTAATGAGCGCAGGCGTCAGCTATCGCTTCTGATGCTTTTCGTAAGCATGGTGCATCTGCCGTACAATAATGGGGTGATATCACCCCATTTGCATATTTATGGTGCACCAAACGCCATGTTACGTTGACGGCAAACAAGGGAGAATTCATGACAAGAATGATTTGTTTTCCAGATGATACCCGCGTGCCGGCAATCGGTCAGGGAACGTGGTACATGGGCGAAGATGCCCGAATGAAAGTCCAGGAAGTGACTGCTCTGCAAGCGGGTATCGACCTTGGGTTAACGTTGATTGATACCGCTGAAATGTATGCAGAAGGCAGGGCGGAGGACGTCGTCGGGGAAGCGATACGTGGTCGCCGTGATAGCGTTTATCTGGTATCAAAAGTCTACCCGCATAATGCGGGAGGTGAAAAAGCGATACAGGCGTGTGAACGCAGCTTGAGGCGACTAAAAACCGAGCGTATTGATTTGTATTTGCTGCACTGGCGCGGTGGTATCCCGTTAGTTGATACCATTGCGGCGATGGAACGGTTGCAGAAGGCTGGTAAAATTGGTCAGTGGGGCGTATCCAATCTCGATCTTGAGGATATGCAGGATCTGTGGTCGTTGAGCGGCGGGCAGCGCTGCATGACCAATCAGGTGCTCTACCATGTGGCATCTCGAGGCATTGAATTTGATTTGTTGCCGTGGTGCCAGCAACAGCAACTTCCCGTGATGGCGTATTGCCCACTGGCACAGGCAGGGCGCTTGCGTGATGGATTATTCTCACATCCAGTGGTGAATCGCATTGCACGCGAGCGCAATATTACGGCAGCCCAGCTTTTATTGGCATGGGCAATTCGTCAGCCGGGTGTGATCGCGATTCCGAAAGCAAGTTCTGTAAAGCATGTTCAGGAAAATGCGAAAGCGTTGGACGTGCGGTTGTCTGCGGTGGATATCGCGCAGTTAGATCAGGTATTCCCGCCACCGACGCGCAAACAGCATCTGGATGTGGTGTAGTGAAGTGCACGGATTTGCAGAAGAGGGTGTATGGCGAACGATGTTCGCCATACATGGTATAGCTGTGGTTATTTCTTGAGGCGGATAACCGTTGTCAGACGAGCCGGCGCTTTAGCGGACGCTACAAACGGTTGATTAATTCGCGCTGTTTCCACGCACACGAATGTTTTATATCCCTCATCTGGCATATCGCCGATCGTACGAGAAAGCTCTGCACCGGGGTTCCATGATACGACATCACTATGGTGCGTATGGTGAACTTCAATAGTACGTTTCAGGGCTGCGTCATGTACCACGCTGGTATCCTGCGGCTGGGTATAGATACGATCTGTACGATCGGTAAAGACCAGATCGCCTTGCTGCGTTGCCAGTTTGCCCTGATCCACCTTATCAATAAATGACTCACCCAGACCGGCAATGCGAATATCGCTGATGTCGCCGATATTGAAATAGGTGTGTAGTGCACTGGTAATGCTGTAATCGCCATGCGCTTCCAACTCAATACCGCATTCCTTGCCCAACTTGAAGCGGGCGATGAGTGTGAACTCATGCGGCCAACTTTTACGCGTTTCTTCATTATCGCGCAGTGTGAACGTGAGCTGTACGCCGTGCTCATCTTCGCTGTGGGCGGTAAATTCCCACGGCAGCAGGCGGGCAAAACCATGGTTAGGTTCAGCGAAGGGGCCAAACCAAGGGAAACAGATAGGTACACCGCCGCGAATAGCAACGTGATGAGCAAAAGGTGTATTGTCGCTTAGCCAGAGAACGGGCTCTTCGTTTGTCGGCTGCCAACTGAGCAGGTGTGCCCCTTGTAATGCTACGGCTGCACGAACTTCAGGATGATCAACAACGATGATGGGTAATTGATCCAACTGACGCTGGCTGAGAGTTGCGCTAATTTGTTTAGTGACGGGGAGTGAGAAAATTGTGTTATGCATGATAGTGCCTTTTTTGATTGTTTTTCGTTGTAAAAGAAATCTGCAATAAACAATAAAAAAGGGCGACATTACGTCGCCCTTTTTTCACAGAATCATCGCTGACGCTTATTTAGAAATGTGAGCGATCAGATCCAGAACCTTGTTTGAGTAACCTGTTTCGTTGTCGTACCAGGAAACCAGTTTCACAAAGTTGTCGTTCAGTGCGATACCCGCTTTGGCATCGAACACAGAAGTCAGTTTTTCACCGTTGAAATCGGTAGAAACAACGTCATCTTCGGTGTAGCCCAGAACGCCTTTCAGTTCGCCTTCAGCAGCGGCTTTAATTGCTGCACAAACTTCTTTGTAAGAAGCTGGTTTTTCCAGACGAGCAGTCAGGTCAACAACAGAAACGTTAGGGGTAGGAACGCGGAACGCCATACCAGTCAGTTTGCCGTTCAGCTCAGGGATAACTTTACCTACTGCTTTAGCAGCACCGGTAGAAGATGGGATGATGTTCTGTGCTGCACCGCGGCCGCCGCGCCAGTCTTTGTGAGACGGGCCATCAACGGTTTTTTGCGTTGCGGTCGTTGCGTGAACGGTGGTCATCAGTGCTTCAACGATACCGAAGTTGTCGTTGATAACTTTTGCCAGCGGAGCCAGACAGTTAGTGGTGCAAGATGCGTTAGAAACGATGTCCTGGCCAGCGTAAGTTTTGTGGTTTACGCCCATAACGAACATTGGGGTGTCATCTTTAGATGGACCAGTCAGAACGACTTTCTTCGCGCCAGCAGCGATGTGCTTACGTGCAGTGTCGTCAGTCAGGAACAGGCCAGTTGCTTCAGCAACGATATCAACGTTGACTTCGTTCCACTTCAGGTTTGCAGGATCGCGCTCTGCGGTAACACGAATGGTTTTGCCGTTAACAACCAGGTGGCCATCTTTAACTTCAACGGTGCCGTTGAAACGACCATGAGTTGAGTCGTACTTCAGCATATACGCCATGTACTCAGCGTCTAACAAGTCGTTGATTGCAACGATTTCGATGTCAGAACGCTCTTGTGCAGCGCGGAAAACAATACGGCCGATACGGCCAAAACCGTTGATACCTACTTTGATAGTCATATATTCCACCAGCTATTGGTTTGTGAATAAAAGGTTGGTTGTAAAATTACAAAAACCTTGCTGAGCGTCAAGCGGAATCGTGTCAATAGTTGCTGTAAGTCAAACCTATGACCAAACTTTGTGCGAAAACCGCTCGACCCTGTAACTAAGTAACATCTAAGACTGATATGAGGGCGGAATGCATCATATAAAGCCTGTGTTATCTCAATATGTGATGCGTGTCACAATTAAATATTCATGCTAATAACATTCCTAATATTAGGTCAGAACAGTCTGTCAGGTTGTTAATTTTTTGTTATAATCAATGATTAATTGAATTAATAACACCCGCTGTGAGACTTCCATGACTAACGACTCTGCTTCGCGTACCCCGGCCGACAATACTGAATTGACAGAGATGCAGCGCTATGTCACCCAGCAACGCGGTACGGAGCCTGCGTTTTCAGGCAAACTGCTGCATAACAAGCGCACTGGCGCTTATCACTGCCTGTGCTGTCAGGCTCCGCTGTTTTATTCTGACAGCAAATATGATTCCGGCTGTGGCTGGCCGAGCTTCGATCAGCCTGTTTCCTCAGAGGCGATTCGCTATTTGGAAGATGATTCACACAATATGCGCCGTATTGAGATCCGCTGCGGGCAGTGCGATGCGCATCTGGGACACGTTTTCCCTGATGGCCCGAAAACCACTGGCGAACGCTATTGCGTGAATTCAGCTTCGCTGAGCTTTATCGACGATGTTGATGGCGAACGCGTTGACGGGTAATCTGTCTGCGGTAGATATGCCAGTGACAGGCTGATGATATCTAGCTTTAAACGATTCAGCTAATGTGCGCGCTGTCAGCAACAGAAATCCAGTAATAATAAATCTGACCTTTCTCGGAGCAGAAACCGGATATGGAACTCAATGATCTGATTGACGTCATGACGCCAGAAATCTACCAGCGGCTAGTCACTGCGGTAGAGTTGGGAAAATGGCCAGACGGTGTCGCATTGACGACAGAACAGAAAGAAAACTGTCTGCAAATGGTGATGATGTGGCAGGCTCGCCATAACGAACAGGCTGAGCACATGACGATTGGCACCAATGGCGAAATCGTGATGAAGAGCAAGCAGGAGCTGAAGCGCCAGTTTAACGGTTCTGATGCGATTATTACTCTTAAACCCTAGTTGTCCTCTCGTTACATTCAAACCTGATGTGCAATCTGTGAGCTGGCAGCCTTAATCGGCTGCCGCTATTTTCGGCTATGAGTGAGGTTAGCGGATAGACGACAGCGTGGTAAGAAATTGCGCCATATCCGTAAGCGTTGCTCCACGCTGTGCCATCTCCCGTAATGCGGATTCGCCGTCATCGGGCGAAAGATTCAGGCCGCGGCAGCCGTCCACCAATACTTCGGTGTGATAACCCAGAGCAATAGCATCCCACACGCTGAACTTGACGCAATAATCTGTCGCCAGTCCCAGAATAGTCAAATGGGTGATGTGATTGGCGTGTAGCCAGTCATCCAATTCGGTTTTAACCCGATGCCCATTATCGAAAAAAGCGCTATAGCTATCGATCTCCGGCTGAGTCCCTTTTTGTACGATCCACTGAATAGCTGACTGATTAAGCGCCGGATGAAAATCAGCGCCTGTCGTTCCCTGCACGCAGTGAATCGGCCACCAGATCTGCGGCCATCCGTTTAGTTCGCCGATTTCTCCGACCTTGGTATTCGCATTTATAGCAAAGCAGCCGTGATTTTCGGGATGCCAATCCTGACTGGCGATCACGGTAACACCCGCGTCCATGCAGGCTTCAATAGCACGGTTGGCAACCGCAATGACGCGGTCACCTTCGTTAACGGCCAAGGCACCGCCGGGACAAAAATCATTTTGCAGATCAACTAATAGCAAGGCTTTTTTCATTATCTACCCCGTGATTGACTCAATCTTTATCGCTCAATTCCCCATGCAGGTTCTGCTGCATCAAATGGCGAATTTCATCGGCGCTTAAGTCTTGCTGGCTCAATAAGTAATGCAGTTTGGTCAATGCTGCCTCAACGGTCATGTCAAAACCGCTAATAACCCCTGCATGCGCCAGCGCATTGCCTGTCGCATAGCCGCCCATATTCACACGCCCTGAAATACACTGGGTCAGGTTGACGACCACAATGCCGCGCGCGGAGGCTTCACGTAGTTCGTGCAGCAGACCTGGGCTTTGCGGCGCGTTACCAACGCCGTAGGAACGCAAGATAAGCGCCTTCACTGGCTGCCGGAGGAAATTGCTGATGACATCGGCAGAAATGCCGGGATAAATCGTTATCACCCCAATAGGCTGCGGCGTAATGTGATGGACTTTCAGTAGCGGACAGTTGCTGCATTCTACGGTAGGTGCCAGCCGACGAATATGAATACCTGCTTCTAGCAGCGGCGGATAGTTGGGGGACGCAAAAGCATCAAAACCATCTGCATGAGCTTTGGTGGTGCGGTTGCCGCGTAACAGTTTGTTATTAAAGAAGAGGGCGACTTCGTTAATCGGATGATTAGCGGCGACGTATAGCGCGTTCAGCAGATTTGTTTGGCCGTCCGAACGTAATTCCGCTAGCGGAATTTGTGACCCAGTCACGATAACGGGCTTGGCAAGATTTTCCAGCATAAACGAGAGCGCAGATGCGGTGAATGCCATTGTGTCAGTGCCATGCAGAATCACGAAGCCGTCGTAATCATCGTAGTGAGTTTGAATATCGTCTGCGATGGATTGCCAATCCGCTGGCGTCATGTCAGACGAATCGATCAGCGGGTCATATTCATGAATCGTGAACGAAGGCATCTCTTCACGGTGGAACTCGGGCATTTTTGCCAATTGCTGCTGTAAATGGCCGGATACCGGTACATAGCCATTGGCAGAACGCTGCATGCCGATAGTGCCACCCGTATAGGCGACGTAAATGGATTTCTTTTGCATGGTGGTGTGAGTCAGGATTAAACCGAGAATTATAGAGGGAAAAACAGCCCGATAATATCATCATAAGCAATGGCTATTACCGGGCTATCCTCGACATACTTCAAGTTGCTTGTGCGTTGGCAATACTCGGCCCACTCTGAGCCTCGCCCTGAAGGTCCGCCGCCAGCGGCGGTCAAATTGGTTAAACCAATTTGTCCTTACTCACCCAGTTTCTTACTTGTGTAAACTCCTGGGGAGCCGCTCGGTTGCCGCGTTACAAGGCCCATAAACGGGCCTTTCCCTAAAGGTCAATGCTTTGGCGTTGTTCAAAACGCTAGCGTTTTGTCACGCAACTCGAATTATTTAGGGTACATATGAACAGCCTATACGAATCTTACCGGACGTCTCCGCAGTTGAGACAAAATGCGTATCGGTTCTGCGGGTCGTTCAGGTTATTCATGATGGACGGCTGTGAGCGCACAACTTCTGCCAACTGTGCGACCGGTGCTGGCAGCATGGACTGAACGGCAACGGGCAGCAGGGCGTAAACAGAAGCGTTCACCTGATTCAGCATCGTATCGAGCAGGCCAGGCTGTTCGGCATACCAGTTCAATTGATATTGCCCCAGTTTAGCCAGTTCAGCGGCTTTCTTCACAGCATCATCAAAATCACCAATCTGATCGACCAGACCATTTTCTTTCGCATCACTACCGACCCAGACGTGCCCTTGCGCGATCTGATCGATTTGTTCCGGAGTTTTCTTACGTGCCTGTGCCACGATATCGATGAAGTTCTTATAACCGCGTTCGATACTCAACTGCATCATCTGTGAGAATTCAGGTGGCAGTGATTTCGTGATCGACAGATCGGCCAGCGGAGAGGTGGCTACGCCATCCGTATGGACGCCAAGGCTTTCCAGCGAATCTTCGAACGTGGTAATCACGCCGAAAATACCGATAGAGCCTGTTAACGTACTGGCGCTGGAGATGATCGCGTTCGCTGGCGTTGAGATCCAATAGCCACCCGATGCCGCCATACCGCCCATGGAGACCACGATCGGTTTACCTGCCAGACGGAGCGCCATCAGTTCTGAGCGAATCAGTTCCGATGCCGTAACGCTACCGCCTGGACTATTAACGCGCAGCACCAGCGCTTTGACTTTAGGATCGAGGCGTGCGGCACGAATTTGTGCCGCCGTGGTATCACCACCGACCATTCCCGGCGTTTCAGGCCCGTCAATGATGGCGCCATTGGCAAAGACAACCGCGATCTGGTTGTTATTTTGCACCGGTGGTTTGACGACATAGTCGTAGATGCTAATGAAATTAAAGTTGTTCTTCTGGCTATTCCAGCCGAACGTTTTCACCAGCGATTGTTCGGTCACAGAACGTGATGCCACTTCATCGACCAGCTTATTATCCAACGCATAGCGTGCGGTATCACCCTGAACAGCTTGTAAGCCCGTAATAATACTGGCTGCGCCAGGGAAAAGTTGCTGAGGTGTAATCTGACGATTGGCGGAAACCGTATTTAAATATTGCTGCCACAGGGCGTTGATCCAGCGGCCATCGGCATCACGCGCAGCAGGTGACATATCGTCACGCAGATACGGCTCAACGGCTGATTTATAGGTTCCCACACGGAAGATATTGGTGGTCACTTTCAGCTTGTCGAGCATGGATTTGAAGTAGAGGTTGTTGGTCGCGAAACCGTGCAGATCAACACTGCCTTGTGGCGTCAATGACACCGTATTGGCGAAACTTGCCAAATAGTATTGAGACTGGTTGTAGCTGTCACCAACGGCATAAATGGGTTTACCACTATCGCGAAATTCGCGCAGCGCCTTGCCAATATATTGTAGAGACGGCTGATCGGCACCGGTAAAATCGCTGAGATCCAGTACCATTCCGGTAATATTGTCGTCGCCTTTTGCCTGACGAATGGTATCGACGATATCAAACAGTGAATTTTCCTGACGGCGGTTATTCGATGCGCCGAAGAATTCTCGCCCTAATTGACGAAGCTTATTGTTGACGGTCGGTTGATCAACCACCACACCCGTCAGATCGACCAGCAGTGCCCCTTTCGTGGCCTCTTCTGGCGTTGTTTTTACCTGTGAGTAGATCCCAATGCCAGCTAAAATCAGTGCAATAAGGAAAATATTGAGAATAAATTCTCTGACAAAATTAAGCAGACGCCATGTCCACTTA
This sequence comes from Pectobacterium zantedeschiae, assembly GCF_004137795.1. GTDB lineage: Bacteria > Pseudomonadota > Gammaproteobacteria > Enterobacterales > Enterobacteriaceae > Pectobacterium > Pectobacterium zantedeschiae. The sequence goes on along the minus strand of NZ_NWTM01000001.1, from coordinate 1,200,369 downwards.
AAAAATCCGCTAAAAATTCGCCACAATGTGCGCATGATATCTCCATGAACGGGTAAACAGCGTGTGCCCTACGTCCTTCAACCCGCCCTCTGGCAAGTGGTGAAGCACAAGGAGTGATAGTATCCTAATGAGCGGATAGTAAAAAGTCAGCATTAAATCACCGTGGTAGCGTGCGCTGTCGGGGTTATCTTGTAACAAAACTTCTACTTGTGCTAACGTGGCGCGCAACGTTGCCGTACCACGGTTTCTTCCAGAGAAATCGGTGGTATCGCAGAAATTATATTGCCAGACAGGAGATGTGCGATGGATGCTCTTGAATTGCTATTGAATCGTCGTTCGGCCTCGCGCCTGACCGCGCCAGCACCGACAGGTGACGCATTGAATAACATTATCCACGCCGGTATGCGTGCGCCGGATCATGGTGCGATGCAACCGTGGCGCTTTTTTATGATCGAAAATGAGGGTCTGGATCGTTTTAGTTCATTGCTTACCCGTGCTGCACAGCAAGAAGGGCTGGACGACTCTGGCATCGATAAAGCACGCCAGGCTCCTTACCGTGCGCCGCTGATTATCACCGTTGTTGCGCATTGTGAAGACAGCCCGAAAGTCCCGCTCTGGGAGCAAATTGTCTCCGCAGGCTGTGCGGTTCAGGCGATGCAGATGGCGGCATTGGCGCAGGGCTTTAATGGCATTTGGCGCAGTGGTGCCTGGACGCATAACGCCCTGGTTCGTGAAGCGTTCAACTGTCGTGAACAGGATGAAATTGTCGGTTTCCTCTATCTTGGGACACCGCAACTGAAAGCATCAACCACGGTTACGCCGCTTGATACTGACGCGTTTGTTCACTACTTCTGATCGTCATCTTTTGAATAATATCGATTTTCTACCCGTTTTACAGTGTGCTTTCCCGCGAGTTATGCGGGAAATGCCCAGTCTGCTTGATGGTGAATAATGCGACTTTTTATTGCCGAAAAGCCCAGTCTTGCACGGGCGATTGCAGACGTATTACCCAAACCACATCGACGCGGTGATGGCTTTATTGCCTGCGGTCAACATGATGTCGTGACGTGGTGCGTTGGGCACTTATTGGAGCAGGCACAGCCGGATGTTTATGATGCGCGCTACGCCCGCTGGTCTCTCGCCGACCTACCTATCATTCCTCAAAAATGGTTGTTACAACCGCGCCCCTCTGTCAGCAAGCAGTTGAATGCGATAAAAAAACTCCTGAATGATGCCAGCGAAGTCATTCATGCGGGAGACCCCGATCGTGAAGGACAGCTGCTGGTCGATGAAGTACTGGAATATCTTTCCCTGTCGGAAGAGAAACGCCAGCAGGTACGTCGTTGCTTGATCAACGATCTCAATCCGCAGGCGGTAGAGCGTGCTGTTTCTCGTCTGCGAGAGAACAGAGAGTTCATTCCTTTATGTGTTTCGGCTTTGGCACGTTCTCGTGCCGATTGGCTCTATGGCATTAACATGACCCGTGCCTATACGATATTAGGGCGTAATGCCGGTTATGACGGCGTGCTGTCGGTTGGCCGTGTGCAAACGCCAGTGCTGGGGCTAGTGGTGCGACGAGATGAAGAGATAGAAAATTTCGTTTCCAAAGATTACTTTGAAGTTAAAGCTCATATCGTGACGCCAGCCGATGAACGCTTCGTCGCTATTTGGCAGCCCAGCGAGTCATGCGAACCTTATCAGGATGAAGAAGGGCGCTTACTGCACCGTTCTCTAGCAGATCATGTCGTCAAACGGATCGAAGGTCAGCCTGCGTTCGTCACCAGCTATAATGATAAGCGGGAATCTGAAACCGCGCCGCTGCCTTATTCGCTCTCGACGCTACAGATTGAAGCCGCGAAGCGTTTCGGGCTTAGCGCGCAGCAGGTACTGGACGTGTGTCAGAAACTGTATGAAACCCACAAACTGATTACGTACCCGCGTTCTGACAGCCGCTATCTGCCAGAAGAACATTTTGCCGGACGTCATGCCGTCTTGAATGCGATCTCAGTACACCAGCCAGACCTCTTGCCACAGCCGGTTATGGATATCGATCGGCGCAACCGTTGTTGGGACGATGGCAAGGTTGATGCTCACCACGCGATTATTCCCACTGCGCGTAGTGCCAGTGCCTCGCTGACGGAGAATGAACGCAAGGTATATGGTTTAGTCGCGCGACAGTACATCATGCAGTTCTGCCCGGACGCCGTGTTTCGCAAATGTGTTATTGAATTGGATATTGCGGGCGGTAAATTTATTGCCAAAGCGCGATTCTTGGCCGAGGCGGGTTGGCGAACGTTGCTTGGCGGCAAAGAACGGGACGAAGAAGACGAAGGTATGCCATTGCCCGTGGTAGCAAAGGGTGATGAGTTACTGTGTGAACGTGGTGAGGTTGTTGAGCGTCAAACTCAGCCGCCCCGGCCTTTTACCGATGCGACGCTGTTATCGGCGATGACGGGTATTGCACGTTTTGTGCAGGATAAAGAGTTAAAGAAAATCCTGCGAGCGACCGATGGTTTAGGCACTGAAGCGACGCGTGCGGGTATCATCGAGTTATTGTTTAAGCGGACATTTCTGTTTAAGAAAGCACGCTATATTCACGCGAGCGAAGCAGGGAGAGCATTAATTCACTCACTGCCTGCTAGCGCGGCGCACCCTGATATGACCGCACATTGGGAAGCCACGTTGACGCAGATTAGCGAGAAAAAATGTCGCTATCAGGATTTTATGCAACCGCTGACGAACTCCTTACAAGAACTGATTCAGCAAGCGAAACAAAACGGTGCGGTAAGGGCATTCAAAGGACTTTCTGCACCGCCGTCGGGTGCCGCAAAGCGGCGGAAGCCGCAGGCTAAAAAAGCGAAGGAGCAGGATCAATGAAATCGTTAGTGTCTTTGTGTTTCGCCAGTGTGATGCTGGTGCTACCCGCGCTGGCGCAGGCTAATCGCGGCGGAACCGATATTGTTGTTCCCGTTCCACCGGAAGTCTGGGGAGCAGGGACGACGGTTCGTGAGCAAAACAATAATTGCCTGCGCTGCTGTGTGTATGAAAACCGTAATTATTCTGAAGGCGCGGTGGTAAAGGTTGAAGGGGTGATTCTGCAATGTGTGCGAGATAAGCAAACGCTGGGAACAAACAACCTGATATGGCAATTGATTAAGCAGTAATTGTGAATTAAGAAAACATGACTGTTAATTTTAATCACCGCTGTGTTTTGCCGCACAGCGGTGATGTTATTTTTACAGCACACTCTTTTTAAAGTGTAAATTCCGCCCAGATTGGCGCATGGTCAGACGGTTTCTCCATTCCTCGGATATCGTAATCAATACCCGTGGCGACACAGCGTTCGGCCAGGAAGGTACTGGCGAGAATGAGATCAATACGCAGACCGCGGTTATCATCAAATCCAGAAGAGCGATAGTCAAACCACGAGAAACGATCATTGTTCTCTGGGTTGGCTGCCCGGAAGGTGTCGATGAGCCCCCAACCTTGCAAACGCGCCATCCATTCACGCTCTTCGGGTAAGAAAGAGCATTTACCGGTGCGTAGCCAGCGCTTGCGGTTCTCTTCACCGATCCCGATATCCAGATCGGTAGGGCTGATATTGACATCGCCCATCACAATCAGCGGCTGTGTCGCGCTGTGGTGTTGTTCCAGATAAGTTTGCAAATCTTGATAGAAGCGTGTCTTCGCGGGGAATTTCACTGGATGGTCGCGGCTTTCTCCCTGCGGAAAATACCCGTTTACTACCGTAAGCGTACCGTGCTCGGTGGCGAAGTCGGCCATGATAATCCGACGTTGCGCGTCCTCTTCATCCGTTGGGAAACCGCGACGGACAGCAATAGGCTGCTCTTTACACAGTAGCGCAACGCCGTAGTGGCCCTTCTGTCCGTGATAATAAACGTGGTAGCCATACTGGCTAACATCCTCTAACGGAAACATGTCATCGTGGACTTTCGTTTCCTGCAATCCGATCACATCCGGCTGGTGTTGTTCGATAATGGCGGCCAACTGATGAGGGCGCGCCCGCAGGCCATTGATATTAAAAGATACAACTTTCATGTTCGCTGCCATTCGCTAAAAAATGTGACCAGATGGTAGCAGAAAATGGCATGTGGCGTCACGGCGACGCGGTGCTTTCTGACTGGGAAGATGGACGACTTTAGGAACGGTGCGTGCAGATGAAAACTGCTGAGAATAAGATTCACTTATATTCAGTTGAATACGAGGCTTATCGACCGTTATACTCCGCACCTCGCAGGAGAGAGGGCGTATTATAACGCTCCGCCGAAGGCGCAAACTCCCATAATCGCTCAGGCTACCCTAACTGCGAATTCCATTGAAGCCAACTGGAGAGAGGTTGCTATGCAACCCACCGAAGGGGCAAGCAGCTCTGCTGCGTAAACTCTCAGGTAAAGCGGACAGAGGGAGTGGCACATTTCACAGGATAACTTGTGTGCTGACTTACATCTATCTGATCGCGATTACGGCAGAAGGGATGTCCGGGGCGCTGGCCGCCGGACGTCGCAATATGGATATTTTTGGCGTAGGCATGATTGCCTTCATTACCGCGCTTGGCGGTGGCACCGTTCGCGATATTCTCCTCGGTAATTACCCCATCGGCTGGACGCAGCATCCCGGCTATATCTACCTCACCATTGGTGCGGGTCTTTTCACGATTATCATTGCGCGCTTTATGCACCATTTACATCGCCTCTTCCTGGTGCTGGATGCGATGGGGCTCATTGCTTTTACCATTATTGGCTGTAATGTGGCGCTGAAGCTGAATTATTCGACGACTGTAGTGGTCATGGCGGGTATTGTGACCGGGATTTTCGGCGGCATATTGCGTGATATTTTCTGTAACCGTACGCCAATGGTGTTGAAGAAAGAGCTGTATGCCAGTGTCTCACTTTTAGTCGCACTTTTATATCTGGGTCTGAAGTCGCTTAATATCAATCATGATATTAACCTGCTGGCGTCATTCTCTATCGGTCTGGCTGTGCGATTGGCAGCAATCCGCTGGTCATGGCAGCTACCCGTCTTCTCTTATGTCCCAGGCCGCTGGAAAGGGAAGGCGTAAGATTATTTCCCCCATTGCATACTATTGTGCTGATTATTGGTGCAAGTGGCGGTGGGGGAAGGATAATTCGGCGCTTCGCACCTCACCCTGCGGGTCAACGCTGCGCGTTGCTCAAAACCGTATCGGTTTTGTCGAACCTTGGTCAAAGGTTCTCACCTTCCCCTTATGGGAATCTAATGCTTTAGTGTTGGAATATAATTCAGAAGTGCTGCTTTGAAATGGTGGTGGGGGAAGGATAATTCGGCGCTTCGCACCTCACCCTGCGGGTCAACGCTGCGCGTTGCTCAAAACCGTATCGGTTTTGTCGAACCTTAGTCGAAGGTTCTCACCTTCCCCTGCTGGGAATCTGATGCTTTAGTGTTGGAATGTAATTCAGAGGTGCTGCTTTGAAATGGTGGTGGGGGAAGGATTCGAACCTTCGAAGTCTGTGACGGCAGATTTACAGTCTGCTCCCTTTGGCCGCTCGGGAACCCCACCACTGGCCTTGCTGCAAGACGCTTTCGCTTCAAGCGGGGCGCATCATATCAAATGCCACGCCCCTGTAAAGCGGTATATATCAAAAATAAATGCGTCTGTCGTTTTTTTATTCCGTTCGGCGCATCCTTATACAAAAAGGTGTCCGATCAACCAATTACAGAATAATGGTGCGGTTACCGTAGACAAAAACACGCTGCGCCAGCACGCGGTAAAGCGCACGACTCAGAACATTCTTCTCAACGTCGCGGCCCGCACGCATCATGTCATCACCCGTGTACGTATGGTCGACGTGAATGACGTCCTGCATGATGATCGGGCCTTCATCCAGATTATCGTTGACGTAGTGAGCTGTCGCGCCAATGATTTTCACGCCGCGTTCGTATGCCTGATGATACGGTCGGGCACCGATAAAGGCGGGTAAGAACGAATGGTGGATGTTGATCACCTGGTTTGGATAGTGCTGAACAAACGCCGGTGTCAGTACTCGCATGTATTTTGCCAGCACGACGTAATCGGGTTTGTATTGATCGATCTGCGCGATCATCTGTTGGTCGTGTTCTTCGCGAGTCAGTCCTTCGTGGCTGACCAAATGGAAAGGAATATCAAACCGCTCGACCAACGTCTGTAACGTATCGTGGTTGCCGATGACGGCAGAGATTTCAACATCCAGACCGCCATACGCGCTTTTCATCAACAAATCGCCCAGGCAGTGAGCTTCTTTTGTCACCAAAACGACGATACGACGACGGCCTGCCGCGGTTAATTCGCGAGAAGATCCTTCGGGAAGTGCACCATCTAAATCGGCTAATAGCGTGGTGTCGTTGAAAATCCCTTCCAACTCGGTCCGCATGAAAAAGCGTCCAGTGCGATGATCGACAAACTCATTGTTCTGCACGATGTTCAGTTCGTGCTTATAACAAATATTCGTAATTTTCGCGATGAGCCCTTTTGCGTCGGGACAAATGGTTCGTAATACTTTTCTTTGTATATTTTGGGATTGCATGAGCGTGTGGATCCTGTCCAAAAACTAAAATAACGATCTTATGGTAACGCAGCAATAAGGCCGCGTGGGCGACTGCCTGTGTTCTATTGTCCGCAACACTTTTTGTATTTTTTACCGGAACCACACGGGCAAGGTTCATTTCTGCCTGTCTGCAAATGAACGCCGTCTATATAGTACCAGCGATTATGCTGGCGAAGGAAGCGTGAGCGTTCTCGCATTACTTCTGTGCGCTGCTTGTCGGTTTCCGATATATAACGCGCGGCAAATTCCACATAGCCTTCATCGGGCGTTTTTCCTGGAGACGTTGCCAGTATAGTGAGACCAAGCCACTGTGAATTCTCGCAGCTTTCAGTGAGTGACTCTCGCCATTTCTCGGGGTGGAGATCGGGATGCCAGGTAGCGATAAGGTAATCGACATCGTGCTTGACGTAGGCGGTATAGCGCGATCTCATTAAGATTGCGGGCTCGGCCGCTGTGGCGGCATGCGTGAGGTAGGGCTGGCAGCATGCGTTATACTGCAATCCACTGCAACAGGGGCAAGATTCTGACACAACGTCTCCTGAAGAAAATTTAAGATAAAAACTGATAGATAATAAACAGATCCCTATGCAGGATGCCGATATGTTACCTAAGAAACTCTACGTGTAGCAATGTGCGCTAAAATGAAGACGGGTGGATCAATCATGCAACGGAAAAAGATTGGAGTAGCCTTGGGGTCCGGGGCCGCGAAAGGATGGGCGCATATTGGTGTATTTAATGCGTTAACAGAAATGGGGATAGCCGTTGATATCGTCGCGGGCTGTTCTATCGGAGCCTTGGTTGGTGCGGCGTATGCCACAAACAATTTATCCTCAATGGATCGCTGGGTAAGAAGCTTCGGCTACTGGGATGTTATTCGCCTGATGGATCTCTCCTGGCAGCGCGGTAGTTTGTTACGTGGCGATCGCGTCTTTAACAGTGTGAAGCATTTGTTACATACAACACAGATCGAAGACTGTGATATCAAATATGGCGTGGTGACGACGAACCTTAGTACAGGGCGCGAGCTCTGGCTGACAGAAGGCGATTTACACCAGGCTATGCGGGCTTCTTGCAGCATGCCAGGCCTGCTATCCCCCGTTAGATTTAATGATTACTGGCTGGTGGATGGTGCGGTGGTTAACCCTGTTCCCGTTTCTCTGGCGCGAGCAATGGGTGCTGACATCGTGATTGCGGTTGATCTCCAGCACGACGCGAGCCTTAATCATCAGGACTTGCTGTCGATTAAGCCTACGGCATCGGACATTGATACGGGGAATATTCCACAAGATTGGCGTAGCCGGATTCGGGAACGTTTGCTGCGAGGTCGCCGTCAGCAAACAGAAAGTTCGCCAACGGCGATGGAGATAATGAGCACATCGATACAGATTCTGGAGAATCGGTTGAAGATGACGCGGATGGCGGGTGATCCTCCTGACGTGCTGTTGCAACCGCATTGTCCCCAAATTGCTACGTTAGATTTTCATCGTGCTCAGGAGGCGATAGATGCGGGCTATAAGGCGGTGGACAAGATGCGTGATGAACTGTTGCCACTAGCGAAAGAAGCATAGTGAAGAGCGTACACATGTAGTTTAGAACACATGTAGTTAAGAAAAATGTAGGTAAGAATACAGGGTGTGCCGTCTATCTGGCGCATTGACGTTAAAGCAGATGTGATTATTCGGTGTTTGAAGTAAGGGGTACTGATGGAACAACCACTAGCGGGTAAGCATATTTTAGTCATTGATGACGAGGCCGTTTTTCGATCTGTGCTCGCTGGTTATCTGACTTCTCTTGGCGCTTTAGTTCAGGAGGCGGTTAATGGATTAGATGCACTGAGTATTCTTGAGCATTACCAACCCGATTTAATGATTTGCGATCTAAAGATGCCAACAATGGGAGGCATTGAATTTCTTGAACATCTGCGCTTGAAGGATAACGACACACCAATACTGGTCATTTCTGCAACCAGCCAGATGGCAGACATCGCCAAAGTCTTGCGTCTTGGTGTTCAGGATGTGTTGCTAAAACCGATTCGTGATTACACGCGTTTGCGTGAGGCCGTGATGTCCTGCCTCTATCCTGACATGTTCACCTCACAGCTGAACGAGATGGATCAACTGATGCAGGATATGGACTCACTTAATCAATCGCCAGAAGCCGTCGCTAAACTGCTTGCTCAGTTACAGCCGCCCGTTCAGCAAACGCTAGCTAACTGTCGTGTTAACTACCGTCAGTTGACGACAGCGGAACAACTGGGGCTCGTGTTGGATATTGCCGCGCTTTCGGAGACAGAACTTGCATTCTATTGCCTTGATGTCACTCAGGGTGTCAATAATAATGGGACGCTTGCCGCCTTACTGCTTCGAACGTTGTTCAATGGACTGCTTCAGGAACATTTGGCCGATCAGCAACATCGTTTACCGTATTTGCCGACTTTATTAAAGCAGGTAAACCAGTTGCTACGACAGGCGAGCCTGAACGGTCGTTTTCCTTTGCTTGTTGGGTATTACCACCGGCAGTTAAAACAGTTGATACTGATCTCTGCTGGCCTAAATGCGACGCTGAATGTTAATGAACAGCAGATAGCACTGAATAGCGGTGTTCCGTTAGGAACGCTTGAAGGTGCTTACCTCAACCAGCTAAATTATCAGTGCGAAGCATGGCAGTGTCAGATATGGGGTGGTGGCGGTCGTTTACGACTCATGTTGTCTACAGAATAGTCTGATAGAACAAATCGGGGGCGGGGTTCGGGTAATATCTCTCTTTCGGCACTATTTTTATTTCCCACGATGTAGGGAGTTATCTTATTTTTATTGGACGCTAACGTTGGGACAAGCGCGCCCTTGTTAAAGTAGTTATACTCTTTCGGTTATCTTGATTAGATAAATAAAGTTCATTATTTGAACGGTATATAAGAGGCTGTTTATGTCTATTGTGAATAAAAAAGTAAAAAAAGCGGTCATACCGGTTGCGGGATTAGGTACGCGTATGTTGCCTGCCACCAAAGCCATTCCTAAAGAAATGCTGCCCTTGGTAGATAAACCGCTGATCCAATATGTCGTTAATGAGTGTATCGCCGCAGGGATTAATGAAATCATTCTGGTTACGCACTCTTCTAAGAATTCCATCGAAAACCATTTCGATACCAGTTTTGAACTGGAAGCCATACTGGAAAAGCGTGTTAAACGCCAGTTGTTGGAAGAAGTGCAATCCATCTGCCCTAAACACGTCACCATTATGCAAGTTCGTCAGGGATTAGCGAAAGGGCTGGGTCATGCCGTATTATGCGCGCATCCATTAGTCGGGGATGAACCCGTCGCGGTTATTTTGCCGGATGTGATTATTGATGAATATGAATCCGATCTGAAGAAAGATAACCTGAGCGAAATGCTGCAACGTTTTTCTACTACAGGCCACAGCCAGATTATGGTTGAACCGGTTGAAAATGTAAGTAGCTACGGCGTAGTTGATTGCAAAGGCGTGGAATTAAAAGCAGGGGATAGCGCACCTATGGTTGGTGTGGTTGAGAAACCTAAAGCTTCCGAAGCTCCATCTAATTTAGCTGTCGTTGGCCGTTATGTTCTCTCTGCTGATATTTGGTCTCTGTTGGAGAAAACACCACCAGGTGCGGGTAATGAAATTCAGTTAACTGATGCTATCGCGATGCTGATGGAAAAAGAAACGGTAGAAGCGTATCACCTGAAAGGTGTGAGCCATGACTGTGGTAACAAATTAGGTTATATGCAGGCATTCGTGGAATATGGCTTGCGTCATGACGGTTTAGGCGAAGAGTTCGCGCAATGGTTGGAAGAAACGATTGACGCAGAAGAAAAATAACAAAATGTAATAATTGCTCTCTGTTTACAAAAACAGAGAGCATCGTAAAACAGCGACGTATCTGTTTTTTCTTTGCGAAATGCGTATAAAGAAAAACCCCCGATAGCTATCGGGGGTTTTTTAGTCTTCAGGACTTATAAACAATTACAGCAGGAAATCGTCTAAAGATTTACCTTGCTCTTCGATTGCTTTCTTGATTACTGCCGGAGTACGACCCTGGCCAGTCCAGGTTTTAGCTTCGCCGTTTTCGTCAGTGTATTGATATTTTGCCGGGCGGGCTGCGCGTTTGCTTTTGCCTGCAACTTTCACTGAACCTAAAGATTGCAATAATTCGTTAGGGTCAATACCATCGGCAATCAGCATATCGCGATATTGTTGCAATTTACGCGCACGTTCTTCAACTTCAGCCTGAACCTGGCTATCTTCTTCGCGGCGTTCATTAACCACGACTTCCAGTTTTTCCAGCATTTCTTCTAAAGTATCCAGGGTGCATTCTCTTGCCTGGGCACGCAGAGTACGGATGTTGTTAAGAATCTTTAGTGCTTCGCTCATTGTGATAATCTCAAATTAATATTATTGGTGGCGTGTAGTGTGATAATAGAGTGCTATTTTCCTTTCTGCAATAGTCAAATTTGTAAGTTTGTTAAAAAACATCATTTTTAAAACAGATCTCACATCGTATGTTACATAAATATAAATACTTTCTTGTTATCAAAAAAATACATTTGGTATGCCGTTTTTTTACCTCAAACGGATAGTGAGTGGCTTATTGATGCCGCGCCGTTGTTATAAGGAATGTTTATATCTTTTATCATAATGAGCGACTAGTGGGGGCAGTGTGGGCAAGATGTGGTTGAGGAATAGCCCATTGCGCAGCGTGAAGACGAGTTGTTACAATAAGTTTTTACGACACGAAGATCATATAGCCTGTGTGTGGAGTAGCTGAGTGGCCCAACTTTATTTTTATTATTCTGCAATGAATGCAGGAAAATCGACGGCGCTATTGCAGTCGTCATATAACTACCAGGAACGTGGGATGCGCACGCTGGTGTTCACTGCAGAAATAGATAATCGGCATGGTGTGGGGATAGTAAGTTCAAGAATAGGCCTCTCTTCTCCGGCATTATTGTTTAATCCGCAGACATCTTTATTTGAACTGCTGGAGAAAGAGCACCGTGCTCAGCCCGTAGATTGTGTATTAATTGACGAATGTCAATTTTTAACCCGCGAGCAGGTGAACGAGCTTTCTGATGTCGTGGACCAATTAGATATACCGGTATTGTGTTACGGGTTGCGTACTGATTTCCGTGGCGATTTGTTTTCCGGGAGTCACTATTTATTAGCGTGGGCAGATAAGTTAATTGAGTTAAAAACGGTCTGTCATTGCGGTCGTAAAGCCAACTGCGTATTGCGGTTAGATGAGAAGGGTAATGCCGTCCATGAAGGGGAACAGGTCGTTATTGGTGGCAATGAGAGTTATGTTTCCGTGTGTCGTAAGCATTATAAAATTGCGCTGGGATTAACCCGTAAGGAAAGTGTGTAAGACGGTTAAATATCCGGCTAGCGGGATGATTAATAAACGGTACATTGATTTGTGCGCGTGTAATAAAAATGCCCAATCTTGAAAGGATTGGGCATTGTCGTGAACTAACCTATAAGGCAAGTAACGGTTGACGTGTTAATGTGCGGCTTTCTTGCCGGTTTTGGCGGCTTTTGCTACAGGTTCAACGGCTTCCGTTTTTACTTCTTCAGAGAACTTACGACCATAGTAAGTATCCAGCAGAATCTGTTTTAGCTCGGAAATCAGCGGATAGCGTGGGTTAGCGCCAGTACACTGATCGTCGAATGCATCTTCTGACAGTTTATCGACCTTGGCCAGGAAATCGGCTTCTTGGACGCCTGCTTCACGAATGGACGTTGGGATCCCTAGTTCGGTCTTCATTTCTTCCAACCAGTTCAGTAACTTCTCTATTTTCTGTGCCGTACGGTCACTAGGCGCAGTTAGACGCAGGTGATCGGCTATCTCTGCGTAACGACGGCGTGCCTGCGGACGGTCATACTGGCTGAACGTCGTCTGCTTGGTCGGGTTATCGTTCGCGTTATAGCGAATTACGTTAGAGATCAGCAGGGCGTTAGCCAGACCGTGCGGAATATGGAACTCAGAGCCCAGTTTATGCGCCATTGAGTGACACACGCCGAGGAAGGCGTTGGCAAACGCGATACCTGCAATTGTCGCAGCGTTATGCACGCGTTCGCGGGCAACCGGGTTTTTCGCACCGTCACGATAGCTGTCTGGCAGGTTCTCCTTCAGAAGTTTCAGCGCTTGTAACGCTTGTCCGTCTGAATATTCGTTTGCCAGCACGGAAACATAGGCTTCCAAGGAATGTGTTACGGCATCGAGCCCACCAAATGCACACAGCGATTTTGGCATATTCATCACCAGATTGGCGTCAACAATCGCCATATCTGGGGTCAGCGCATAGTCCGCCAACGGATACTTCTGTCCGGTTGCGTCGTCGGTCACCACGGCAAATGGCGTGACTTCAGAACCGGTACCGGATGTGGTGGTAATCGCCACCATCTTGGCTTTGACGCCCATTTTCGGGAACTTGTAGATACGTTTACGGATATCCATAAAGCGCAGCGCCAGCTCTTCGAAATGCGTTGTAGGGTGCTCATACATTACCCACATGATTTTTGCCGCATCCATTGGAGAACCGCCACCCAGTGCAATAATCACATCAGGTTTGAAGGAGTGCATTTGCTCCGCGCCTTTACGCACGATGCTCAGTGTTGGGTCAGCTTCAACTTCAAAGAAAACTTCGGTTTCCAGTCCGTGTTGTTTCAGTACGGAAGTCACTTGGTCAACATAACCGTTATTGAACAGGAAGCGGTCAGTGACGATAAATGCACGTTTTGCACCATCAGATGCGACCTCTTCCAGTGCGATAGGCAGTGAGCCACGACGGAAATAAATGGATTTGGGAAGTTTATGCCACAACATATTCTCTGCTCGCTTGGCTACCGTTTTCTTATTGATCAAGTGTTTCGGACCGACGTTTTCGGAGATGGAGTTTCCGCCCCAGGAGCCACAACCCAGTGTCAGAGATGGAGCGAGTTTGAAGTTGTAGAGATCGCCGATCCCCCCCTGAGAAGCGGGTGTGTTAATCAGGATACGCGCGGTTTTCATCATATTACCGAAATGATTCACGCGCTCTGGCTGATTGTCCTGATCGGTATAGAGACAGGATGTGTGACCGATGCCACCCATTGCGACCAGTTTTTCCGCTTTAATGACCGCGTCGTTGAAGTCTTTCGCACGGTACATCGCCAGCGTTGGAGACAGTTTTTCATGCGCAAAAGGTTCGGACTCATCGACCTCGGTGACTTCACCGATCAGCACTTTGGTGTTGGCAGGAACGGTGATGCCAGCCATTTCAGCGATCTTCGGTGCTGGCTGGCCCACAATGTCGGCATTCAGTGAACCGTTTTTCAGCAATATACCCTGGACGGCATGAAGCTCTTTACCTTTCAGCATGTAGCCGCCGTGGGTTGCAAAACGCTCACGCACGGCATCATAGACGCTGTCTACCACGATAACTGACTGTTCTGACGCACAAATTACGCCGTTATCGAAGGTCTTCGACATCAGAATAGAGGCAACGGCACGTTTGATATCTGCGGTTTCGTCAACGACAACAGGCGTGTTACCTGCACCTACGCCGATTGCTGGTTTACCGGAGCTGTATGCCGCTTTCACCATACCCGGGCCACCGGTAGCCAGAATCAGGTTGATATCTGGATGGTGCATAAGCTGGTTGGACAGCTCAACGGAAGGCTGATCGATCCAGCCGATGATATCTTTCGGGGCACCTGCGGCGATTGCCGCTTGCAGAACAATATCTGCGGCTTTGTTGGTTGCATTTTTTGCACGCGGATGCGGAGAGAAGATAATCCCGTTACGCGTCTTCAGACTGATCAGCGCTTTAAAAATCGCAGTAGAAGTGGGGTTGGTGGTGGGAACAATACCGCAAATCAGGCCAATAGGCTCTGCAATGGTAATAGTACCAAAAGTGTCATCAGTTGAGAGGACGCCACAGGTTTTTTCATCCTGGTAGGCGTTATAAATGTATTCGGATGCGAAGTGATTTTTGATGACTTTATCTTCCACGATCCCCATGCCGGATTCGGTCACCGCCATTTTTGCCAGCGGGATACGGGCATCTGATGCAGCGAGCGCGGCTGCACGGAAGATCTTGTCCACTTGTTCCTGACTGTAAGTGGCAAATTCCTGCTGTGCCTTTCTCACTCTTTCGACCAGTGCGTTAAGTTCAGCAACGTTGGTTACGGCCATAATGCTCTCCTGATAAATGTTAAACTCTTTCAGTCAATTGTTCGCCGAATAGAACAGTATAGATAAACGAACGGGGGGCGTTTCCGTTACCAGGCTATTCTTTTTTGCCTATCTCGCATTAATTGACTCAAAGAGCTTGTCATCCGCCGTTGTGGCGCGATTGTTACTTTTAAAAATACTGTAACCGCCGATATCATAAATTTTTGAAATATTGTTTTGAAAACAAGGCAAAATTAAGATGATTTACGCGTTCGCTACGGTATGGAATGAGCATACCTATTTGTGGGTGTCTTTTTTGTGATCAATATCGACTTTCCTTTAAGCTGACACCATTCAGCATGATGGTGTTGATAACCAATATCATTAACTCGGTGGGCTCAGGAGCTTTTCTACCTAAAATTGATCGGTAGGAGATAATCGGTGGCAGTGGTGCAGACAATTGCCGGGGGCAATTCCGGGAGTTACCTGTTCGTATAAAACGTGTTCGTATAAATATTGCTTATATCTTAATCGGGTTAGTTATTTTACACGCCAGCAATAGTTTGGAAATAGTGTGCTGTTGCCGTGCAAGGTGAGTAATCAAATTGTTAAAATAATCACATTTCAGTCAGGTAATGACGCGGATAGGTAAGCATACGTCATCATTTTTGTGCTGTGAAAATGATGAAACCCATTACGATGTTTTTTTGCTCAAAATCTATAAATTGCTGAATATTTAAAAAATACTTGCAAATAAAAAGAAAAAACATTGTATATCATGGGGTTAATTGCGGTGTCACTCTATTGCAATAAAACATTTATCGGGCAGTAGTAAAGAAAATTAAGCAACATCAATGTAAAAATATTGGCGAATGTGTCCGCTTTTGATAGCTTCGAGTTTCGACCTATTATCCGTTATTAACCCATAAATTAATTTTATGATTTATTTGGATAATAGGCGTTCTTTTCTGCTCTATGTGACAGCAATCTTTATGCATAGAGTCCGGTATGGCGTTGTATCAAGACAGGGGCGTTTATAAAGTGAAAATTCGCAAAACAAAACGATGCTTTGTTACCAGTATGATTGCCGCCGCAGTGATGGCGTCATGTGTGAATGTTCAGGCTGCTAATGTACCTGCCGGCGTTGAGCTGGCGAAAGAACAGGTTCTGGTGAGAAACAATGGCGCTGAGGTATCATCACTGGATCCGCATAAAATAGAGGGTGTACCGGAATCCAACGTTGCGCGCGATTTATATGAAGGGTTGGTGATTTCCGATCCTGATGGACACCCGATCCCCGGCGTGGCTGAGCGTTGGGAAAGCAGTGATTTTAAAGTCTGGACGTTCCATTTACGTAAAGATGCCAAGTGGTCAAATGGCGAACCGGTTACCGCTCAGGATTTTGTTTATAGCTGGCAACGTCTGGCCGATCCGAAAACCGTTTCGCCTTATGCTAGCTATTTACAATATGGTCATCTGCTGAATATCGATGACATTATTGCCAGCAAGAAATCACCTGATGCACTGGGTGTAAAAGCACTCGACGACCATACGCTGGAAGTGACATTAAGTGAGCCGATCCCTTACTTTTATAAATTACTGAATCACTCATCCATGTCTCCGGTAAATAAAACGGCAGTGGAGAAATTTGGTGATAAATGGACCCAGCCGGAAAACTGGGTGGGGAATGGCGCCTACCGTCTTAAGTCCTGGGTCGTGAATGAACGGCTTGTGCTAGAGCGCAATACCCAATATTGGGATAACGCCAAGACCGTGATTAATCAGGTCACCTATCTGCCGATTGCTTCCGAAGTGACGGATGTTAACCGCTATCGTGCAGGTGAAATTGATGTCACCAATAATAAATTACCTATTGAGCTATTTCAGAAGCTAAAAAAAGAAATCCCACAAGAAGTTAACATCAATCCCTACCTCTGCACCTATTATTACGAAATCAATAATCAGAAACCGCCATTTAACGATGTGCGAGTGCGCACCGCTCTGCGTATGGGGCTTGATCAAGACATATTGACCAATAAAGTTAAAAATCAGGGCGATATTCCTGCGTATGGCTATATTCCTCCCTTCACGGATGGCCTGAAAGCGCATACGCCAGAGTGGTTTACCTGGCCACAGGCTAAACGTAATGAAGAAGCGAAAAAACTACTGGCGGAAGCGGGTTATACCGCAGATAAGCCGCTAACGTTTAATTTGCTTTATAACTCGTCTGATTTGCATAAAAAGATGGCGATCGCGGCTGCATCGATCTGGAAACAGAATCTGGGCGTTGACGCGAAGTTGGAAAACCAAGAGTGGAAAACCTATCTCAGTACACGCCATCAAGGCAATTATGATGTCGCGCGTGCAGGATGGTGTGCGGACTATAACGAACCAACATCGTTCCTGAATAGCATGCTGTCAGACAGCAGCAATAACACCGCGCATTACAAGAGCGCCGCGTTCGACAAGCTGATGGAGCAGGCTGTTCAGGCAAAAACGGACGATGAACGAGCACAAGTTTATCAGCAGGCAGAATCGCAGTTGGATAAAGATGCGGCCATCGTACCGGTCTATTACTACGCGAACGCCAGACTGATAAAACCGTATGTCGGTGGCATTACCGGCAAGGACCCGTTGGATAATCTACGGGTGAAAGATCTCTATATCATTAAGCATTAATCCGCTGCTGTTTACGGTTTGATGCAAATGAAATGAGCGAGTAGCGATTAATTTGGTGTTTAATCTCTGGTTACCCATTCCTGCCATGTGGGAATGGGTCGGGAGTCGAATCGATTAACCGTTTTCTCACAGGGCGTTAATTCAGGAATCGTGCTGGGATAACTAACACGACAACATTACAGGAGAAAATAATGACACACATCACAACTAAAAAAAGAATAGCTGCCGCTATTATCGCGGCATTAAGTAGCACGATGGCTGTTTCTGCCTTCGCCGCGACCGTTCCCGCCGGCGTTCAGTTAGCAGAAAAACAGGAATTGGTGCGTAACAACGGCGCTGAGGTTTCATCCCTTGACCCGCATAAAATCGAAGGCGTGCCAGAATCCAACGTGTCGCGCGACCTGCTGGAAGGGCTGGTCATTTCTGACGTTAACGGCAAAACCAGCCCAGGCGTAGCGGAAAGCTGGGATAACAAAGATTTTAAAGTGTGGACATTCCACCTGCGTAAAGATGCCAAATGGTCCAATGGTGAGCCAGTTACCGCACAGGATTTCGTCTACAGCTGGCAGCGTTTGGCCGATCCAAAAACGGCATCGCCTTACGCTAGCTATCTGCAATATGGTCATTTGCTGAATATCGATGACATCATCGCTGGTAAAAAATCCCCTGATACGCTGGGCGTGAAAGCGATCGACGATCATACGTTTGAAGTCACGCTTTCCGAAGCCGTACCATACTTCTATAAACTGCCTGTTTACGTCGCAATGTCGCCAATCAATAAAGCCGTTGTCGAAAAATTCGGTGAAAAATGGACGCAGCCGCAAAACTGGGTTGGTAATGGTGCCTACAAGCTGAAAAGCTGGGTAGTGAACGAAAAAATGGTACTTGAGCGTAACCCGCAATATTGGGACAACGCCCATACTGTGATTAATCAGGTGACATATTTGCCGATTGCGTCTGAAGTGACGGACGTCAACCGCTACCGCAGCGGTGAAATCGACATGACGTACAACAACCTGCCAATCGAACTCTTCCAAAAGCTGAAGAAAGAAATCCCGGATGAAGTGAAGGTTAACCCGTACCTGTGTACTTACTACTACGAAGTTAACAACCAGAAGCCGCCATTTAACGATGTACGCGTACGTACCGCGCTGCGTCTGGGCCTGAGCCAGGATATTCTGACTAACAAAGTGAAGAATCAGGGCGATATTCCTGCTTATGGTTTTGTACCACCGTATATCGATGGTCTGAAAGCGTCAGTACCGGAGTGGTTCACCTGGTCACAGGCGAAACGTAATGAAGAAGCGAAAAAACTGTTGGCAGAAGCGGGTTATACCGCAGAGAAACCGTTGACGCTGAGCCTACTGTACAACACCTCCGATCTGCATAAGAAGATGGCGATCGCGGCTGCCTCTATCTGGAAACAGAATATCGGTGTGGACGTTAAGCTGGAAAACCAGGAATGGAAAACCTTCCTCAGCACTCGTCATCAGGGGACTTATGATGTTGCACGTGCCGGATGGTGTGCGGACTATAACGAACCTTCAACCTTCCTGAACAGCATGCTGTCGGACAGCAGCAGTAACACCTCGCACTATAAGAGCAAAGAGTTTGATGCACTGGTGGCGAAATCCTTGCAGGTGAAAACTGATGAGGAGCGCGCTGCGGTTTACCAGCAGGCGGAATCGCAACTGGATAAAGACGCCGTCACCATACCGGTCTATTACTATGCGAATACCCGACTGGTGAAACCTTATGTTGGTGGATTAACGGGCAACGATCCCCAGGATAATGTTTACGTGAAAGATCTTTATATCATCAAGCACTAATAATAATGGCTGGCAGCACGCCGTTGTGATGCCAGCCTTTTATAGGTACGAGCAATGTTAAAATTTATTCTTCGCCGCTGTTTAGAGGCGATTCCAACACTATTTATCCTGATCACCATCTCGTTCTTTATGATGCGATTGGCGCCCGGCAGTCCTTTTACCGGCGAGCGTAATTTACCGCCAGAAGTGATGGCGAATATTGAAGCCAAATATCATTTGAACGACCCAATAATGACGCAGTACGGTAACTACTTGCTGCAATTGGTACAGGGTGATTTCGGTCCTTCTTTTAAATACAAAGACTATTCCGTGAACGATCTGGTCGCGACGTCTTTCCCGGTTTCAGCGAAATTAGGGTTCGCTGCATTTATTCTGGCCATTGTTTTTGGTGTCAGTGCGGGAGTGATCGCGGCGCTGAATCAAAATACGAAATGGGATTATACCGTGATGGGCTTTGCCATGACGGGGGTGGTTATTCCCAGTTTTGTCGTCGCACCCTTATTGGTGCTGATTTTCGCCATTACGCTGCGTTGGCTGCCCGGTGGTGGCTGGAACGGTGGGGCACCCAAATACATGATTTTACCGATGGTGGCGCTGTCTTTGTCTTATATCGCCAGCATCGCGCGTATTACGCGAGGATCTATGATCGAGGTTTTGCACTCTAACTTTATCCGCACCGCGCGCGCCAAAGGGTTGCCGATGCGTCGCATCGTTCTGCGCCATGCGTTAAAGCCCGCGTTGTTGCCTGTGCTCTCTTACATGGGGCCTGCGTTTGTAGGGATTATTACTGGCTCAATGGTCATTGAAACCATTTTTGGTTTACCCGGTATTGGACAACTGTTCGTGAACGGTGCACTGAACCGCGACTATTCACTGGTACTGAGCTTGACGATTCTGGTCGGCGGCTTAACTATTTTATTTAATGCGATCATTGACGTGCTCTACGCTGTTATCGATCCGAAAATTCGCTATTAATTGGGGGCGTTATGTTTTGGAATCGAAAAAACGTTGAAGCGTTAGAGAACTTCACCGAGCAAGCTGAAATTGAAGGACGCAGCCTGTGGCAGGATGCGCGTCTGCGCTTTATCCATAACCGCGCTGCGTTGGCCAGTCTGTTCGTTTTGGCTGTGATTACCGTATTTGTGATTTTTGCCCCCATGCTGTCGGCATTTGACTATGCCGATACCGACTGGGGAATGATGTCAGCCGCGCCGGATATGACATCTGGGCACTATTTTGGCACGGACTCATCCGGCCGTGATCTGCTGGTTCGCGTTGCCATCGGTGGGCGCGTCTCGCTGATGGTTGGTGTGGCGGCGGCGCTGGTGGCCGTGATCGTCGGAACGCTGTATGGCGCGATGTCCGGTTATCTGGGCGGGAAAGTGGACTCGGTAATGATGCGTCTGCTGGAGATCCTCAACTCGTTCCCATTCATGTTCTTCGTCATTCTGCTGGTGACGTTCTTTGGGCAGAACATGCTGCTGATCTTCGTGGCCATCGGCATGGTGTCCTGGCTGGATATGGCGCGTATCGTGCGCGGCCAGACCTTGAGCCTGAAACGTAAAGAGTTCATTGAAGCGGCGATGGTTTCCGGTGTTTCCACGCGCGGTATTGTGCTGCGTCACGTTGTGCCTAACGTATTGGGCGTAGTGGTGGTTTATGCCTCATTGCTGGTGCCAAGCATGATTCTGTTTGAGTCCTTCCTGAGCTTCCTGGGGCTGGGGACGCAGGAACCGTTAAGTAGCTGGGGCGCTTTGCTGAATGATGGTGCTAACTCAATGGAAGTGTCGCCATGGTTACTGTTTTATCCGGCGGCGTTTCTGGTTGTCACGCTGTTTTGTTTTAACTTTATCGGCGATGGCCTGCGTGATGCCCTCGACCCGAAAGATCGCTGAGGAGCATTCACATGAGCAAGATTGATTTAACTGGCGCGCACGATGCGCTGCTACATGTTCAGGATCTCCGGGTAACGTTCAAGACGCAGGATGGTGATGTGACGGCGGTTAACGACCTGAACTTCACGCTCAATGCGGGTGAAACGCTGGGAATTGTCGGTGAATCTGGATCGGGTAAATCACAGACCGCTTTTGCGTTGATGGGGCTGTTGGCTCGTAATGGCCGTATTGGTGGTTCGGCGCGTTTTCGTGGTAGAGAAATCCTCAATTTACCTGAAAACCAACTGAATAAGCTGCGTGCTGAAGAAATCAGTATGATCTTCCAGGATCCGATGACTTCGCTGAACCCTTACATGCGCGTCGGTGAACAGCTGATGGAAGTGCTGATGCTGCACAAACGCCTGAGCAAAAGCGAAGCGTTTGAAGAATCGGTCAAAATGCTGGACGCGGTCAAAATGCCCGAAGCGCGTAAGCGCATGAAGATGTATCCGCACGAGTTTTCGGGCGGGATGCGTCAGCGCGTGATGATCGCAATGGCGCTGCTGTGTCGGCCGAAACTGCTGATTGCCGATGAACCGACAACGGCACTGGATGTAACGGTTCAGGCGCAGATTATGACGTTGCTGAACGAGCTGAAACGCGAGTTTAATACTGCCATTATTATGATCACTCATGATCTAGGCGTAGTTGCCGGTATTTGTGACAAAGTTCTGGTCATGTACGCCGGGCGGACCATGGAATATGGCGTCGCCCGCGATGTCTTTTATCATCCGAGTCACCCATATTCCGTTGGCCTGCTTAATGCTGTGCCGCGTCTGGATGCAGAGGATGACGTGTTGGCAACCATTCCAGGTAATCCACCGAACTTATTACGCTTGCCAAAAGGGTGCCCGTTCCAACCGCGCTGCCCGTATTCAATGGATGTCTGCCACAGCGCACCTGCGCTGGAGTCTTTTGGTGATGGCCGCTTGCGCGCCTGCTTTAGAGCGATTGAGGAGGTGGTATGAACAACGCGGACGAGAAAAAGGTGTTGTTAGAAGTGGACGATCTGAAAGTTCACTTTGATGTCAGAGATGATAAACAGTGGTTCTGGCAGCCGCCGAAAAAACTGAAAGCGGTCGATGGTGTGACGCTGCGTTTGTACGAAGGTGAAACGCTGGGCGTAGTGGGGGAATCCGGCTGCGGCAAGTCTACGCTGGCACGTGCCATTATTGGGCTGGTAAAAGCGACTGACGGACGCGTCACCTGGTTGGGGAAAGACCTGCTGGGCATGAGCGCCGATGAATGGCGCGCAGCGCGTAGCGATATTCAGATGATATTTCAGGATCCGCTGGCGTCGTTGAACCCGCGTATGACGATTGGCGAGATTATTGCCGAGCCGTTGAAAGTTTATCATCCCGAGTTGGATCGACAAACGGTGAAAGATCGTGTGAAAGCGATGATGCTGAAGGTGGGTCTGCTGCCTAACCTGATTAACCGTTACCCGCATGAATTCTCTGGTGGGCAGTGTCAGCGTATCGGGATCGCACGTGCGCTGATTCTGGAACCGAAGCTGATTATTTGTGATGAACCAGTTTCCGCGCTGGACGTATCGATTCAGGCACAGGTTGTTAACCTGCTGCGTCAACTACAGCGTGAAATGCGTCTGTCGTTGATTTTCATCGCTCATGACTTATCGGTCGTGAAACACATTTCTGACCGCGTGTTGGTGATGTATCTGGGTCATGCCGTAGAACTGGGAACATACGATCAGGTCTATCAAAACCCACAGCATCCGTATACCCGCGCGCTGATGTCTGCGGTGCCAATTCCCGATCCCGATCAGGAACGCAACAAGAAGATACAATTGCTGGAAGGGGATTTGCCGTCACCGATCAATCCGCCATCGGGCTGTGTATTCTGTACTCGCTGCCCGGTTGTCGGCCCTGAGTGCACGAAAACTCGCCCCTTGTTGGAAGGGAGCTTTACGCACGCCGTTTCGTGCCTGAAAGTTGATCCGCAGGCGTTGTTACCCGTGGCAGAAGTAGAACCACAGTAACCTGCTTTATCGGTAACTGATGTAAAAAAGGCGTCTCCTGCGGGAGACGCCTTGCGTTTAGGCGAGATAACTTATTCTTTCCACAGAATGTGGCAAAGTTTGTGGTCTTTTTCCCGGCAAATCAGCACGCGGGCGAAAATATCGGTAATTTCTTCACCATCATTCTCAGCCAGCCCAATCACGACTTCGGCGAAGAAGTCTGGATTCAGGTCGAAATCAACATGCTCAGCCCAGTCTTCCGCGGGGTCAAATAACTCAGCACCGCCGCGCTCTTCGAATTGCAGATTGAACAGCAGAATATCTGCCGGGTCGAGGTTGTCAGCAGCAAGTTCCAAAAAAATATCGTAGGCCTGTTCCAATGCTTCGTCTTCGGTCAGGCGATTATTCAAATCCATAAAGCGATTCCTGTTAAGTCCCAATGGTCTTATTAGAACACGGGAAAACGCGTATTTATAGCAGAGGGCTGAAAAAGTAGAACAGCCGCTCGACGATGCGTTGCCAATAAGGACGGTTTTGCCACTGCGCCGCGTTTAACAGGCGTGAACGGGCGATATAATCTTCCTGCACGCAGGCCAAATCGCTACCGAATCCGGCATCGTCAATCACCAGCGTGATTTCAAAATTCAGCCACAGGCTGCGCATATCAAGATTCACCGTACCGACCAGGCTAAGTTGTCCATCAACTAGCACGCTTTTAGTGTGCAGTAGCCCGTCCTTGAATTGGTAAATCTTTACGCCTGCGGCCAGCAGTTCCGTGAAGAACGCACGGCTGGCCCAGCCGACCAGTACCGAGTCATTCTTGTGCGGAACAATAATGCTGACATCAACACCGCGTTGGGCGGCGGTACAGATGGCGTGCAGAAGGTCATCGCTGGGCACGAAGTAGGGCGTCGTCATGATCAACTGCTTACGAGCCGAATAGACGGAGGTCAGCAGCGCCTGATGAATCATTTCTTCCGGGTAGCCGGGGCCGGAGGCAATAACCTGAATGGTGTGGCCGCTCTCCTGTTCGAATGGCATGACATTCACATCAGGTGGCGGCGGGAGCAGGCGCTTGCCCGTTTCCATTTCCCAGTCGCAGCAGTAAATGATGCCTAGCGTGGTCGCTACCGGGCCTTCAATGCGCGCCATCAGATCAATCCATTGCCCAACTCCTGCATCTTGCTTGAAGAAGCGTGGATCGACCATATTCATGCTGCCGGTATAAGCAATACGGCTGTCGATCAGGATAATTTTACGATGCTGTCGCAAATCCATGCGACGCAGGAATGCACGGAATAGATTCACTTTCAGGGCTTCGACCACTTCTATCCCGGCGGTACGCATGAGCTCGGGATGGTGTTGGCGGAAAAACTGAACGCTGCCAGCCGAGTCCAACAGGATACGGCAATGTACACCACGTCGTGCAGCCGAAATAAGAGAAGAGGTGACTTGCTCGACCAGACCACCGGGTTGCCAGATATAGAACACCATTTCGATGTTGTTACGCGCGAGTTCAATATCACGTAATAACGCTTTAATGGTGTCATCAAATGTGGTCATCAATTGCAACTGATTGCCTTTGACGCCACCAACTCCTTGTCGGCGTTCACAGAGCTGGAATAACGCACTGGCGACTTCACTGTTTTCCGTCGCGAAAATACGGCGATATTCCTTTAATTCACGCAGCCATTTTGCCGTTGATGGCCACATTTTGCTGGCGCGTTCAGCCCGACGTTTGCCGAGATGGAGTTCGCCAAATGAAAGATAAGCGACAATACCGACAAGTGGCAGGATATAAATCACCAGTAGCCAGGCCATCGCAGAAGGTACTGCCCGACGTTTCATCAGAATACGCAAGGTCACACCTGCGATCAGCAACCAGTAGCTAAAAACCAGTAACCAACTTATTACGGTATAAAATGTCGACATAAAAGCAGCATAGTTCCCTTCTGCAAAGAATTAACAAAGTGTACGCATAGATTTATAAAAGAGGAAATGCCTTTCCTCTGAATATCCCCGTCATACTTCAAGCTGCATACGCGTTGACTGTGTTACTCGGTACACTTGCATGTGCCTCACCCTGGCGGGCCAACGCTTTGCGTTGTTCAAAACGTTGACGTTTGTCCCGCAACTCGAATTATTTCGGTTATAAAAGCTATGAATAAGAAGATAATGGCGGAGAGGATGATTCACCGATTGTCGTCACGTATGAGGGGTATATAATGCTCCGCGCGAGTGGATAAACAAGAGTCGCATAATGAAACGCAGTCGGAATGAAGTGGGCCGCTGGCGGATGTTACGTCAGGTCCAACGTAGAAGAAGTCGCTGGTTGGAGGCGCAATCTCGTACTTATCGCCATATTCGCTCTGCCCGTTATTTGCAACAAAAGCACCAACGGCGAGCATTGCTGTATGCGGTAACCTACGACTGGTAAGCCAGTGAGAAAATAGCGACCTGAGGTATGGTCGCTATTTTTTATCGCATAGCGAGTCTCATTTCCTTATCTGCTTATCCCATCACGGGAATGCGCTGTGTCATGTCTTTCTGAGTCCCTATCGGATTCACATCAGCCTCTGTCGAGGGCAGGATAAACAGCGACACCGAGGTATTTAAGCGTTCCGTTTGCTCCAGCAGTGAGGAGAAGGTGTGCGCGGAAGCTTCAACCTGTCCTGCATTTTCTCTCACTGTGTCGTTCAGCGTACTCAGTCGGGCAGTTACTTCATGAATGCTTTCGTTCTGCTGGTGCGATATCTCCGAGATCTCGCTCAGGAACGTGCCAGTGCCTTTCGCCGTTTGAATGATATTCTGTAGGCTGTCATTCAGTTTGTTCACCAGCCGTGTTCCTGCGGTTACGCTGTTGTCCGAATCACGAATCAGCACATTAATATTTTGTGCTGAATGGCTGCTTTGCGAAGCCAGTGTGCCGACTTCGCGTGCGACAACGGCAAAGCCTCGTCCCATCGTTCCTGCTCGTGCTGCTTCAATCGCCGCGTTCAATGACAAGATGTGTGTCTGGAACGCGACGTTCTCAATCATGCCAATGGCTTCTGTCATTTCGCGTGTTCTGCCTGCAATATCTGACATTGCTGCTTTGACGTCATTCATCATTGTTTCACCCTGCGCGGCGATTTTGCTGGTGTCCTCCGCGTGCAAATTAGCCTGTTGGGTATGTTGCGTGTTTTGCTCCAGGTGTTGGCTAAGTTGAATCACGTGTTCAGTCGTGACTTTGAGTTCATGGGATTGGCGATTCGCCTGTTCGGAAAGTCGATGGTTATCTTCAGCCACGCGATCGACCTGCGTAACCATATGATCAACGCCCTGACGAACCTGATTAACCAATGTCACTAAACCTTCCTGCATTTGGAAGACGCTGGTGTTGAGCTGTTCAACTTCGCGTGTACCACGTGTTTCTGTGTTGACTGAATGAGAAAGATCGCCCGCCGCGATCAGCTTTAAATGGGCAATGATGTGCGTCAACGGGCGAATAATGACCCGACTAACGCCAACCCAAACGGCAATGGCAATCGTCAGTAAGAGCCCTAACACCGTGATGAAAATGGTTTTCGCCCGATCGAGTGAGGATAAAAATTGTTGTCCATGCTGCTTTTGCAGCGCATCGGTATCTTGCAGATAGTGTGAATACTTCTGGGTAAAATCGCTTTGATAAGCCTGAACCGGAACAGCAAAGAAAATATCAATCTGATTGGTAGTTTTTATTCCCATGGCTAGCTCGACAAGCCCTGAATAAAGCTGGTTGTAGCTCTTTTTCAGATCGACAAATGCCGCGGTATCAGCTTCTGCCGTCGTGGTCGTTTCCAGTAATTGATAATGTTCTCTTGCCTGTTTTAGAGACACTTCCGCCTCATCCATCAGACTGTGCCAGCTGCCTTCAGACCCGGTTTCTTTGTCTACCAACAGATAAATGCCTGCGCGATTAAGTTTGTCGCTGGCATTCATGACTTCCATCCGCGCTTTATCCATTAACGCTTGTTGCTGACGAAGGCTCTCGTTAGCAGAAATATCCTGCCGAACCTGAGTCATGGTTTGAGAAATGACGCCGATGGAAACCAATTGTAATAAAGAAAATAGCCCAATGATCAATAACAATCCGGAGAGAATACTGAGGCGATGACGGCGGCGGATGGTAGCAACTCCGTTTCGTAAAATCGCAGGCATTAACATGATTGTTGACCCTCTATAGATGAATAGCGGTCAAACTATCACTGTTAAATGACTAAAATATTTCAGCTTTTGGCGGGGAGGTAAGAGGCCATGATTTTGCCCTCTAATCATGACCTGAATCAATATACTCGTCATACTTCAAGTTACATGTGCGTTGGCTTTGCTACTCGGCCCACTCACGTGGACCTCGCCCCGTTGGGGCCAGCGCAAGCGCGGTTCAAAAGCGCCTTGCCGTTCTTGTCCTGAAACTCGAATTATTTAGAGTGTGACCCTTAAAATACTTTTTTATAGGGGTTCACGCTGACATGTTGATAGACACCAGCTGCGATGTAGGGGTCGGCGTCAGCCCATGCCTTTGCTTCATCCAGCGATGCGAACTCAGCGATAATAACTGAGCCGCTAAAGCCAGCCTGACCGGGATCTTCGCTATCAATAGCCGGTAATGGGCCTGCGGTAATCAGCCGCCCTTGATCGCGCAATACCTGTAAACGGGCAAGATGGCCTGGTCTTACCGACAGGCGTTTTGCTAATGAATCAGCATTATCTTCAGCATAAATGACATAGAGCATAGCGACCTCACTGGTAGGAAGGTACCCTCTCTCGTTTGGGATGCCGGGTAGGGATCCCCCGGTGGACAAACGTTATTGGGTAAGAGAAACGTGTTTCCACCATCATACGTGATGTTGTTCGAGGACAATAGGTTGATTTGCCAGACTAATCCCCCCACGATTTCTGTTTTTTTTACAATTCCACGCGTTGTTATTGAATATGATTGCTATTTGCATTTAAACTTGGGCGGCATAAGAGGATAAAGACAGACTATGCCGCAAAAAAAGTTTTTTTTGACCCGCCGTTATTCATGGCCATTCATACTTTCAGTTGGTTTTCACGGTTCACTGATTGCAGGTTTGCTGTACGCATCGTTTAATAATTCAATCGAATTACCGCAGGAATCTAAGCCCATCAGCGTTGTGATGGTTAACCCTGCGGCCTATGAAGCGGCACCTGCTGCCAAATCTGCCCCGGAACCGGAGCCGGTTAAGCAGCCAGAACCTGAACCAGAGCCAATTCCTGAACCGGAACCATTGCCGCAGCCGGTTCCTATGCCATTACCAGAGCCGAAGCCAAAGCCGCCGAAACCTAAACCCGAACCTAAGCCCGTGAAGAAGGTTGAGCAGCCTAAGCCGGTTAAACGTGAGCCGACCGTTGAAAAACAGCCTCCGTCACCGTTTACCAGCGAAGAGCCGACGCGCAATGTGAATAATGCGCCGGTGAAGCAGGCTCCTGCGCCCGCAGCAAGTTCGCAGTCGAGTGGGCCGCGCCCGTTGAGTCGCGCACAGCCTCAGTATCCGGCGCGTGCATTCTCTCTGCGTGTTGAGGGGAGAGTGAAAATGCAGTTTGATGTGGATGAATCTGGACGCGTTGACAACGTTCGAGTGCTTTCTGCCGAACCGCGCAATATGTTCGAGCGTGACATCAAACAGGCGATGCGTAAATGGCGTTACGAAGCGAGCAAGCCGGGCAAAGATCTCGTTGTGACCATCGTCTTTAAAATTGACGGCGGGGCAGCAGTCGAATAATTCACTTCAGTAAAAAAGAAACGGGGTGTCATCTTTGTTTGATGACACCCCGTTTTCGTTAGTTCTATATCTGTTAATTATTCAGGATAGATGATGTCGCCTCTACGCAAAAATAGTGACAGATATTGTTACTCGCTTGGCGTGAAATTGCTTTTACCTGCTGGCAGCTCGCGCGGATGGCCTTCTTCATCGACTGCGACGTAGGTGAATAACGCTTCGGTGGCCCGATAGCGCTGTCCAATCGGCTCAGACGAGACTTTCTTGACCCATACTTCAACGTTGACGTTGATAGAACTACGGCCAGTGCGTAAGCAACGTGCATAGCAACAAACCACATCGCCGACGGCGACAGGTTTTAAGAACGACATTCCATCAACCCGTACGGTAACGACTCGTCCCTCTGCGATTTCTTTTGCCAAAATCGCACCACCAATATCCATTTGCGACATCAACCAGCCGCCAAAAATATCGCCGTTTGCATTCGTATCAGCTGGCATTGCCAGTGTGCGGAGAACCAGTTCGCCCTGTGGTAACACGTTTTGTGTGCTCATTTTGCAATCAGTCAAGTTGGTTAAATTGAATATACCCAGCAGTAGAAACGATCTTGCTGCCGGGCATAGTGTATTTATCAAACAATTTGTATTGCTTCAGCGATTACTGTTGCTCGCTTTTTTCTTCTTCTGATTTCTCTTGGTCGTTAGGTAAATGGCGATAAATATAAACGCCGCAAATCAGCGTAAACAACAGCGTCACACCAGTCAGGCCAAAGACTTTGAAATTAACCCAAACGCTTTGCGGTAGCCAAAAAGCAATATAGATGTTAACTAATCCACACACCAGAAAGAATATGGCCCAGGCGAAATTCAGTTTCCCCCAGACCGGTTGCGGTAAGGTTAACTCTTTCCCCAGCATCTTCTGAATCAGTGTCTGTTTCATGACAAACTGGCTAACCAGCAGGGCAACGGCAAACAAAGCGTAAATGATGGTGACTTTCCACTTGATGAACAGATCATTATGGAATACCAGCGTTAGCGAACCGAAAACGACGACCATCGCAAAGGTGACCAGCGTCATTTTCTCTATTTTGCGATACATCATCCAGGTGACAGCGAGTGACAGCGCCGTTGCCGCAATCAGCGCACCTGATGCGATATAGATGTCATAAAGTTTATAGGCCGCAAAAAAAACGACCAACGGTATAAAATCAAGAAGTTGCTTCATTATGTCAATCCATCACTTAACAGTGTCGTAATCATAACCCGCGAGAGTTATCCGATAGCTCATGCCATTATCCTTTATTGTGGAACTCCATTCCCGAGATATTGCAATAATTTGCAGAAAATTACGATTGGGTAGATAGCGAACGGGGAACTGGCGGAACCTATGCCACCAGAACGGTGACATAGGCAAGGAGCGGCATTTAAGCGCGCAGCAGCATATAAAGGCGGAACAGGTAAATGAGCAGAATTGCGGAGATCAGGTTGCTCAAACCGTTCAGAACCACGGCTAACACGGTGGGTGAGGAGATCGGCAACTTTGAGACGATCAGCAAAATAGCGATTTTAGCCAGCAGCCACATCACGATGGCAGGCGCGGTTGCACGCAGGTTACCGTAGGCGAGTTTCGTGCTTGTTTTAATGGCGCTGAAAATCCCGCTTTTTTCAGTGACCACAATCACGGGTGACAGACTCAATGCAATTGCTAGCAGCACGCCAGGAATGATCAACAGCATCATGCCAAGTTGGATGAGCAGGGTGCACAGCAGAATCAGGAAAAGCAACCGCAATAGAAAAGGCGCGGATGCGCCAATGGCGCGCAGGGCGCTGGTGCGATGTCCATCAGAAACCAACTGGATCAACATCAGAATCCCGCCCGTCAGTAGAACGTTTCCCACTAGCGCAGCAAAGGTGCCTGCCGCCGACATTTTTAGCAACACGGTTTGTTGTTCCGGTGTCATCTGCTGAATCAAGTCCATTAAGCCAGATTCGACAGAAGATGACAGATCGCTACTGGAACTGCTCAGAATCTGTAACTCGTCTCCAGAAGGCGATAGTGCATGATTCAGTATGACAGTAATGAATGCCGTCAACAGTGACATCATTAAAATGCTGATGAACTGGTTGCGGGTAAAATTCATTGTGTCACGGTACAACGTGTTAGCCGTGATAGGCATGCAGGCTCCTTGAAAAAGATAAATCGACAGAAAGAACTTAACTCACGATTGTAACCTGTTAATCCACGCTGTGGCACCCCGTCGACGATGCAATGCTGCTTTTCCCTTCATACAGGATCAATGTGGCATGACTACCACTAGTGATTCACTTTGCCACAGGTGATGCATTTTATGGCTTTATGTCGTTTTTGATCTGGATCAATTCTATTAAATTTAATTGGTTACTGATAAATGATTCGGTTCAATTTGAGCGTAAAATCTTTAAAAGATGTGATCTGGCTTAAAACAAGAATACCTACTTAGGGGTATATTTCGCTCGAAATTTAAACCCTGTAAATGGAGTGGGTAATGAAAAAGGCATCTTTCTTATTATTGGCGGCAGCGTTAATGCCTGCATTCGCGCAGGCTCATCAAGCAGGTGATTTCATCGTTAGGGCGGGATCGGCAACAGTGCGTCCTGCAGAAAGCTCGGATAACGTACTGGGGCTGGGGGAGTTTCAGGTTAGCAACAATACTCAACTGGGCCTGACTTTCAGCTATATGGTGACGGACAATATTGGTGTTGAATTACTCGCCGCAACGCCGTTCAAACACAAAGTTGGTACACCAGGTACTGGCACTATTGCGGAAGTTAAACACCTGCCACCATCACTGGTTGCACAGTACTATTTTGGTGATGCTCAGGATAAATTACGTCCCTATTTGGGCGTTGGTTTGAACTACACCCTGTTCTTCGATGAGAAATTTAATGAAACGGGAACAAATGCTGGGTTGAGCGACCTCAGCCTTAAAAATTCCTGGGGTCTTGCTGCGCAGGCTGGGTTGGATTACAACCTGGATAAAAATTGGCTGCTCAATATGTCTGTCTGGTGGATGGATATAGATACCGATGTGAAATTTAAAGCCGGTAACGATCAGCAAAGTATTCATACTAAACTTGATCCGTGGGCCTTTATGTTTGGTGTGGGCTATCGCTTCTGATTTGATTGTTAAATATGAAGAATAAAAAACGGCGAAGTTATTCACTTCGCCGTTTTTATAGACAGGAAATAACAAACCAATAAAGAAACGCTATTTACTATTGAATCTATTTTCTAAATGGTGTTAGCCATTAGAAATTGTATTGTACACCAACGCGGTAGCGAGTTTGACGTTCGTCAGTTGTTGTACTGCCTTTGACGTTACCGACCTGAGCGTAAGGTGTCCAGTTTTTGTCCACTTTGTAAGCCAGTTTAATGTCATGGCTAATTTCATAATTTTCGTTGTCAGCCAAATACCAAGTCGCGCCTGCTTTGTTGTTTTTGTTGTATTCGAGTTCGTATTCAATAGTGAAGTTGGCTGGCAGTTTATAACCCAGCGTACTGGTAATGGTATAGCCCGTGATATCGGTAGGGTTTGTCACGCTTGACTTGCCAATGTCACCACTGACGCGAAGGTAGGATGCACGATAGCGCAGGCCATAGTACAGCGAATCAGTAATATTCGCGGTTCCTTTAATGTAAGGACGATAGTTATTGCTAGTGGAATTGGAAACCATATTCAGGCCGCCTTCCAGACCAAAAGTTTTATCAAACTTATACAGGTAGCTAGCAGTAACTTCTGTACCATTGCTCACTGTTTCGTTATACGGTTTATTTGGCGTCTTATCAGCGCTAGATTGCGCCCATTTGGCTTCCATGGACAGGCCAAAACCGTTGTCAAAACGGTGGGACATCAGCAGGCGATCTTTATGATCGTTTTTTGCCGTATCCTGCATTTCATGACGATAGTCAATCGTAACAGCCATGGAGCTTAAGCTGATTAAGGAAGTTACCATCATCGTCAATATTTTAGCTTTCATTTTATTATCCCAAGTCAAAGAGAATTATTATTTAAAAACGCGCTGCCACTTTTGTTCAGCGACTCCATTCTATTTATTCTATCTTACAGTAATGTGAACAAGATCTTCAAAAAGAGAAAATTTTAAATGATCTCAATTATGTGATTTTCTTCGTGTTTTATTCGCGGGATTTATGCGGTTTAAAAATTAATGATTATTTGATTTATTTCTGTAAGACGGGATTAAATAATTATTTCAATTTGAAAATATTTCTTACAATTATAATGAGTTAGACATGAAATAATAATTGAAGATATTTTATTTTGATTAATTTTGAAATGATTTGAAACATTATTCGGCGCGCGACATCGCTTGTATTAAGCATAAATCGCGCGCCTGAAAAGTGTTATGAACGCGTAGCCGCTTTCATTTCACTCACAAAGGCGTGTAACTCTGACAGCATTACATCGGGCTGGTTCAGGTTTTTTTCGATAATCCGTACGATCGCAGAGCCAGAAATGGCCCCCGCGGCACCTGATGCTAATGTTTCTCGCACTTGGGAAGGGTCAGAAATGCCAAATCCCTGTAGCGGTGGTGCGGCATGATACTCATTCAGTTTGGCAACCAGATGATTCAGCGGCAACTGAGCACGCTTTTCTGCCCCGGTCACACCTGCGCGCGAAACCAGATAGGTATAGCCACGACCATAAGAGGCGATCTCGCGCAGCAACTCATCGTCAGCATTGGGTGGGCAGATAAAGATAGGTGCAATACCGTGTCGTAGCGCTGCTGTACGGAAAGCGGCTGACTCTACCACCGGAACATCCGCCACTAAAACCGA
Organism: Pectobacterium zantedeschiae; assembly: GCF_004137795.1. Lineage (GTDB taxonomy): Bacteria > Pseudomonadota > Gammaproteobacteria > Enterobacterales > Enterobacteriaceae > Pectobacterium > Pectobacterium zantedeschiae. The sequence continues at coordinate 1,166,600 of NZ_NWTM01000001.1, read as the reverse complement.
ATCGACGCCAACCTCGGCACAACGCTGATAAAATTCATCAATACCGTTGCTGAAGACCAGATTGGCATACATCAGCAGGCCAATCGGGATTTCTGGGTATTTCTGACGTATGGTCGCCAACATTTCGAAGCATTGTCCCGGCGTAACGCCTGCGGCAAAGGCACGTAAGTTGGCGTCCTGAATCGTTGGGCCATCGGCTAGCGGATCAGAGAAGGGCACACCTAGCTCGAGTGCGTCGGCACCTGCGGCGATCAGCGTATCGATAATCTTCAGTGACTGCTCAGGGGATGGATCGCCCAGCGTGACAAAGGGGACGAACGCGCCTTCTTTATTTTCTGACAGGCGTGTAAACAGCTGTTGATAGCGTTCCATTAGATTTCTCCCCGATCTTTCAAAATATCATGCACGGTAAAGATGTCTTTATCACCACGACCGGACAGGTTGACCACCAGCAGTTGCTCTTTCTCCGGCTCCGCTTTGATCATCTTCAAGGCGTGTGCCAACGCGTGGGATGATTCCAGCGCAGGTATAATGCCTTCACCACGGCAGAGTGCTTTGAAAGCATCCAGCGCTTCATCATCGGTAATCGAGACATAGTCGGCACGACCGATGCTGTTCAGGTAGGCGTGCTGCGGGCCGACGGATGGGAAATCCAGTCCGGCGGAAATAGAGTAGGACTCTTCAATTTGTCCGTCTGACGTTTGCATCATCGGCGACTTCATGCCGAAATAGATACCGACGCGGCCATGTTTTAACGGCGCACCGTGCTGCCCGGATTCAATGCCTAAGCCGCCAGGTTCAATGCCGATCAGACGGACGTCAGTATCGTCGATGAAATCAGCGAACATCCCAATGGCATTAGATCCACCGCCGACACAGGCCAGCACCGCATCTGGCAAGCGACCTTCTTTTTCCAGAATCTGCGCTTTCGTCTCTTCGCCAATCATGCGTTGGAATTCGCGTACGATAGTCGGGTAAGGGTGCGGGCCTGCCGCCGTTCCCAGTAGGTAGTGTGCCGTTTCATAGCTGCCAGACCAGTCACGCAGCGCTTCGTTACAAGCATCTTTCAGCGTGGAGGAACCGCTATGAACTGGAATCACTTCGGCGCCCATAAGACGCATGCGGAATACGTTTGGCGACTGACGCTCAACGTCTTTTGCTCCCATATAAACGCGGCATTTCAGACCGAGCAGTGCACAAGCCAGCGCCGTCGCGACGCCATGTTGGCCCGCACCGGTTTCAGCAATGATTTCGCTTTTACCCATGCGCTTAGCTAGCAATGCCTGTCCAAGCACCTGATTGGTTTTGTGCGCACCGCCGTGCAGCAGATCTTCGCGTTTCAGGTACAGCTTGGTTTTCGTCCCTGCCGTCAGGTTTTGGCACAGGGTTAATGCTGTTGGGCGACCCGCATAATTTTTTAGCAGATCGGTAAATTCGGCCTGAAACTCAGGATCTTTTTGTGCGCTGACGAAAGCCTCTTCCAACTGACGTAACGCTGGGATGAGGATCTGCGGAACAAATTGTCCGCCGAATTCACCGAAGTAAGGGTTGAGTAATGTCATGATTTTCCCGTCTGTTTTAGTGTTGCGGCTGATGTAACGTTGCAAAAACCGCAGCAATTTTATGTGAATCTTTTTTTCCCGGTTCGCTTTCTACCCCGGAATTGAAATCAAGCCCTGCGCAACCTTGCTGTGCCGCCAGGGCGCAGTTATCGCTATTCAGGCCACCGGCTAACAACACGTTATCCAGTGGCTGATGGGTCAGCAACGACCAGTTGAACGTTTTACCGCTGCCGCCCTGAGCGTTGTCAAATACGTAGCGATCGACATTAGTGAGATTACGTTCAGGCAGTACATCTGCGATGCTCAGCGCTTTCCAAATCTGGCACGCCGCCGGTAATTGCAGGCGTAACTGGTTGATTGTCTGCTGATCTTCATCGCCGTGTAGCTGAACGGCCGCTAACCCTAACTGCGTTGTGATAGCAACGATGTGTTCGACGGGCGCATTGCGGAAAACACCGACATAGCGCAGTGGAGCACCTGTGATAACGTTGGCGGCTTGTTTGGCATCAACATAGCGTGGAGAACTGGCGACGAAGATTAATCCGCCATAGAGTGCTCCGGCTTGATAGGCCGCCAGCGCATCTGTCGCGCGCGTCAGGCCGCAGACTTTGTTCTCACCAAGAATGACGCGGCGTACCGCCCCGTTCAGGTCCGGCTCGGACATTAGCGAGCTACCGATCAAGAACCCATGAGCAAATGCGCTGAGTTCACGAATCTGTGCATGGCGGTTGATGCCGGATTCACTGATCACGGTTACGCCAGCAGGCAGACGCGGTGCAAGCGTTCTGGTACGGTTGAGATCAATGGAGAGATCGCGCAGGTCGCGGTTGTTGATCCCGACGACGCGAGCTTCGAGCTGAATGGCACGCTGTAGCTCTTCTTCATTACTGACTTCCGTCAACACACCCAGTTTCAGACTGTGCGCCACCTCGGCCAGTTGCTGATACTGCTCATCGTCCAGCACGGACAGCATCAGCAGAATGGCATCGGCCTGATAGTAACGTGCCAGATAGATCTGGTAGGGCGAAATAATAAAGTCTTTGCACAACACCGGCTGATGTACTGCTGCACTGACCTGTGGCAGAAAGGCAAAGTCGCCCTGAAAATATTTCTCGTCGGTCAACACAGAAATAGCAGACGCATAATCCTTATAGACCTGAGCAATGGCTACCGGGTCAAAATCGTCGCGAATTAATCCCTTCGATGGCGACGCCTTTTTGCATTCCAGAATAAAAGCGGGTTTATCCTGCTTCAGCGCCTGATAAAAGTCACGCTGACTGGGGACGATCTCATGTTGAAAAGAGGCCAGCGGCTGTGCTTTCTCGCGTTCCGCAACCCAGAGCGCTTTATCACGCACAATTTTATGTAATACGGTTTCCTGCATGGTTCCATTATCCTCTGGCGGACAGGGCGATAACGCGCTGATAAGCCTGACCGCTATGAATGACTTCAAGTGCCTGTTGCGCATTCTGGCGCAGATCTTCTTGTCCGAACAATCTCAGAAGCAACGCAACATTGGCGGCAACCGCAGCGGCGTGCGCGCGTTCACCTTTACCTTGTAGCAGCGACGCGAGAATGTCACGATTTTCTTCCGGCGTACCGCCTTGTAATGCCGACAGCGGATATGCCTCCAGACCGAAATCGCGATGTGTCAGTTCGTAGGTTTCGATCTTGCCGTTATTTAATTCTGCAACCTGTGTTGGTGCATGAATGGCGACTTCATCCATCCCGCCGCCGTGTACGACAGCCGCACGCTGGTAGCCCAGCACTTTCAACGTTTCGGCGATAGGACGGACTAGCTCGGGGCTATACACGCCAATCAGCGCCAGCGGTGGACGTGCCGGGTTAACCAACGGTCCCAGCACGTTGAAGACGGTGCGCGTTTTAAGCTGCTGACGCACCGGCATGGCATGGCGGAAACCTAAATGATATTGCGGAGCAAAGAGGAAACATACACCCAAATCGTCCAGCGCCTGACGTGAATCCTGCGCGCTCATATCCAGTTTAATGCCGAAAGCAGAAAGCAGGTCGGACGAACCGGAACGGCTGGAGACGCTACGGTTGCCGTGCTTGGCGATTTTCAGACCACAACTGGCGGCAACGAATGCACTGGCGGTTGATATGTTGATGCTGTTCGTGCCGTCACCGCCTGTGCCGACGATATCGGCAAATAAATAGTCAGGGCGTGGAAACGGCTGCGCATCGGCCAGTAATGCCGTGGCGGCACCCGCAATTTCATCGGGATGCTCGCCGCGTACTTTCATGCTAATCAACGCCGCTGCCAGTTGGCTGGCTTCCAGTTCACCGCGGATAATTGCGCCAAACAGCGCCTGGCTTTCCTGACGGCTGATACTTTCCGCGCGATATAATTTTTCCAGTATATTTTGCATGACAAATACATCCTGAGCAGTAGACGGTTCCCGGGTCTTAGAAGATTGTTGCGTAGAAGACAGTTGCATCATCGTATCCCTCGTTAAGCCAGCGCCCAATCCAGCGTTTGTTCCAGTAGTCGAGCGCCATGTGTGGTCAGGATCGACTCAGGATGGAATTGAAAACCGCAGACGCGATCCGCATCGTTACGCACGGCCATCACCATCGTGTTGAAGTGTGCGTTAATGGTCAGCGTAGAAGGAATGTTGCTGCCAACCAATGAGTGGTAACGGGCAACCGGTAATGGGTGCGGCAAGCCGCTAAACATGCCGCTTGCATCATGGTCAATGGCTGAGGCTTTACCATGCAGGATTTCACCCGCTTGACCGACATGCCCACCGTAGGCTTCCACGATGGCCTGATGGCCGAGACAAATACCAATAATCGGCAACTGACCGCGCAGGCGTTGTAGCAGTTCCGGCATACAGCCTGCTTCTGCTGGTGTTCCAGGGCCAGGAGAGAGCATTAGAATCGGTTTTTCCATCTGCTGTAACCGCGCGATGATGACATTGGCAGGCAAATGGTTACGGTAAATCACGACCTGATGGCCGCTGGCACGCAGTTGATCCACTAGGTTGTAGGTGAATGAGTCGATATTATCGAGCAGCAGGATGTCGGCCATCAGAAGATCTCCTTTGCATGATGTGCACTGGCAATGGCTCGCAGCACTGCGCGGGCTTTATTGCGTGTTTCGTCGGCTTCGGCCTGAGGATTAGAATCCAGAACAACCCCTGCACCTGCCTGAACGGTGGCAATACCGTCCTCGACATAGGCGGAGCGAATGACGATGCAGGTATCCAGATCGCCGTGGGCGGTGAAATAACCCACTGCGCCGCCGTAGCTGCCGCGCCGGGTTTTCTCACTTTCTGCAATCAACTGCATTGCCCGGACTTTCGGTGCGCCGCTCAGCGTGCCCATATTCATGCAGGCTCGGTAGGCGTGCAGGACATCCAGATCTTCACGCAAGGTGCCAACGACGCGGGAAACCAGATGCATGACAAAGGAATAGCGATCAACTTTGGTCAGATCAGCAACGTAACGGCTGCCTGGCTGACAGATGCGCGCCAGATCGTTACGGGCTAAATCCACCAACATCAGATGCTCAGCCAGCTCTTTATGGTCGGTACGCATTTCCAGCTCAATACGGCTATCAAGATCGCGATCCAGTGAGCCATCAGCCTTGCGTCCGCGTGGACGGGTGCCGGCAATGGGATAGATTTCGATTTGGCGGCTGTCGGCATCGTATTTCAGCGAACTTTCCGGTGAGGCCCCGAACAGCGTGAAATCCTGATCCTGCATGTAAAACATGTAAGGGCTTGGATTGTTATCTTTCAACGTTTGGTAGGCCGCAAGCGGAGAAGGGCATGGCAGAGAGAAACGACGCGACGGCACGACCTGAAAAATTTCACCGATGCGGATGGCTTCCTGCATTTGACTGACAACTTCACCGAAGGCCTCATCGCTCTGGTTACAGTTCAGCGTCATATCTTCGATGGACTGACGCGGCAGCGCGGGAGCTGGTTGGGTGAGCTGAGATTGTAATTGCTCCAGACGCTGTTGCAGACGCTGCTTTTCGCTGTTCTTTGGCGTAAACAGGCTGGCTTGCAGGGCGGTCACACGTTTTTGGTGGTCAAGCACCAGCAGGGTTTCGGCCAGATAGAAGCAAAAATCCGGGCAACGCTGCTGCTGGCTCAGCTCGGGCAATTCTTCAAATCCAGCGACCAGATCGTAAGCAAACAGGCCACCGAGGAACATGGCTTCACGCTCGTCTGTCGGGCAGATAACCAGCGTCAGAATTTGGCGTAAAGCATCAAACACGGACAGTGAACGCAGGCGAGCATCTTCATCCTGCATGGCATCTGCCAGTGGAAAGGTGAGTTCACGACCGTTCGGACGCGGTTGATTGATAATCTCCGCAGGTAGGGCGGCATCCAGGAGCGGCAGCAGGCTGGCACCGTTTGCCGTTAATGCCTGAATAGAAACCTGTTGGCCGAGTGCGGTGATGCGCAGTGCGCTATCAATGATTAACAGGCTTTTCAGGTTTTCCTTGCTGTCGATTTCAGCTGACTCTAGCAGCAACGTGGCAGGTCTTGCACCGCAGAGCTGATGGAAGATGGCGCTAGGGTCGTTACGGTAAACGGCCTCAATACGCAGCAGTTCCAGTGTTGGTCGTGTTGTTTGCATTCTTGCTACCCGTTTAATGTTGTGCCCATCAAATAAAAAACCCGCTTAGTTAAGCGGGTCTGGGAATATCTGCATGTGTGATAACAGCGATGCGTGATTAGTCCACCCGCGATAGGGAAGAGCGCCACCAACCATGCTTCATCATTTTCTGCGTTGCCATTATCATCATCTCGCTGTTTGTGTACTGAGCAATGTCTGCGTGCTGAGCTTGTGTACTAGTTAACTGGTTCGGTGATGAAATGTCAACACCTTCAATAGGATTATTTTATTACTCTGGCAAACGGCAGGCATTACCATTTGCGTCCTATTAATGGCATCATGCGGCCTTCGCATGATTCTTGTTAATGGATAGGCTTGTGCCAGAAGATTCCCAACCGATATCGTCATTCCCACTTTATGATTTACATAGCCATACCACGGCGTCTGATGGCCTTTTAACGCCGACAGCGCTGGTTAGTCGGGCGGTAGATATGCGGGTGAGCGTGCTGGCCATTACCGATCACGACACAACCGCTGGGCTTGAAGAAGCACAGAGTGCGATAGCACAACAGAAGCTGCCGTTGAGGTTGATTCCCGGTGTAGAGATCTCCACGCTGTGGGAAAACCATGAGATCCATATTGTCGGATTGGGGATGGATATTACACACCCTGCGTTAAGTGGGTTGCTACAACAACAGGCTAATAACCGGCAGAGTCGGGCGGAACAGATCGCCGCTCGGTTGGAAAAATCCCGCATTCCCGATGCATTGGCTGGGGCACAGCGTTTGGCGACCGGAGGGCAGATTACACGAGCACATTTTGCGCGTTATCTGATCGAACTGGGCATCGCAGCGAATATGAATCAGGTATTTAAAAAATATCTGGCGAAAGGCAAAACCGGCTACGTGCCACCGCAGTGGTGCTCCATCCCGCAAGCGATCGCGGCGATTCATCAATCTGGCGGAGTGTCGGTACTGGCTCATCCAGGTCGCTACGATTTGACAGCCAAATGGTTAAAGCGTCTGTTAGCCATGTTCGCAGAAAGTGGTGGGATCGCAATGGAAGTCGCACAATGCCAACAGGCACCGGATGAGCGAACGCAGCTCGCTCGCTATGCGCGTGATTTCAACCTGATGGCGTCGCAAGGGTCGGATTTTCACCTGCCTTGCGCTTGGATTGAACTAGGCCGCAAGCTGTGGCTGCCTGCCGATGTCGAACCCGTTTGGCATCATCCCGTGTTGGTAAATTAGCGCAGGACGCAGATTCGGCGTAGATCTGTTCTCTGAATAACCGTGTGCGTTATTCTGCCATATATCTGAAAATAACGTTGCTGTCGGACATTCTTTCAACCGCATTGTTATGCATGTTAATGCCCTGAGGCTGGCTGATAAACGCCCATCCGCCTTGTCTATTATCAAAATGCATGATGTTAGCCGCGACAGGCATTAATAACGCGTTATTGTGCTGAAAGTATTCACTTTCAGTAAAGGCGTCGACTTTACTGCCTGCGATTTCGTCAATAAGATCCGTCTGTACCTGGCTGGTTGGATGCTGATTATGAAAAATTCGATAATAATTATCTCGAGTGGGATGTTCTCTCACTTCTAACGCGCATCCATTCATGCCGGGCGTAAAGGCAAAAATCGCATTATCGTCACGCGGCGCGTGATGTGGAATTTTCGGAACATCTGTATATCCAGGCGTGACATTACCGCTCTTGAAAGGGATCCAGTGTGCATAAATGACATTTTCTGCCTCTGTCGTAGTGGAAACATTGACGGGTTTGAGATGAAATTTATTATTTCCATTTTCGGATGGAATGAGGGCGAAATACCCTTTTTTAAGAACATCATTGAGCATGTGGGTGGTACTCGTTCGATCATTACTCTTCATTACACCTGATATATCCACGATATTTTGCGCCAAAAACCTCTCCGGATTTGACTTGAAGTCTTTCATCGCCTGAAGCGAACCCCTTGATAAATCAGAGGTGCGTATAATATTAGCAATATCTGAAGGTGCACTTGTTTGTGCTGGGGAGGAGGTACGGATAAACATGGTATGTCCTTTTTAACGCCAGTTAATGGTTTTATGCGTTACCAATATCTATGGGTAGCAAAACCGGGAGGGTGAGTTCCGATTGCATAAAATAAAATTATTTTGCAGTAAACACGTTCTACAATAGTCAGTTAGAAGATGGGACATTCGGACTTTGTCACAGACGTGAGTGTATTGCACAATGCGCTACTGTTGAGGTTCGGGAGTATCGTAACGATGTTGTATGATGCGTGGCTTGGGTGCACAACGCCGCGAAATGTCAGACGCACGAGGTAGGGCCATGAGTCAGTTTTTCTATATTCATCCGCAGAATCCGCAACCACGATTAATCAGTCAATCGGTGGAGTTTTTGCATAAAGGCGGGGTGATTGTTTATCCAACGGATTCCGGTTATGCGCTGGGTTGCATGTTGGGCGAAAAGAACGCGTTGGAACGCATCTGTCGGATTCGCGATTTGGGTAGCGATCATAACTTCACGCTGATGTGTCGCGATCTGTCCGAACTATCGACGTACGCCCATGTTGATAACTCTGCTTTCCGGTTGATTAAAAATAATACGCCAGGTAATTACACCTTTATTCTGAAAGCGACGAAAGAGGTTCCTCGCCGCCTAATGAATGAAAAACGCAAAACTATCGGCCTGCGTGTGCCGTCTAATCCAATTGCACTGGATCTGCTGGCTGCGCTAAATGAACCGCTGATGTCGACAACGCTGATGCTGCCGGGAAATGATTTTGCTGAATCCGATCCAGAAGAAATTCAGGAAAGATTGGGAAAATTGGTGGATTTGATTATTCACGGTGGTTCGCTTGGTCAGCAGCCTACGACAGTTATCGACTTGACCGAATCTGTGCCGCGCGTCGCCCGCGAAGGCACTGGCGATGTCACGCCGTTCTTATAAGCGCGGCGGCTGTAACAATGGGAATACAAATGGCGCGAAGATCGGTATAATCGCGCCAGCATTGAATATGACGAACGATTTTTACGTAACCTGCTGAATTTTATCGGCAGTTATGACTCCCCCCGACGCCTGGGAAGGCGACACTAGAGGTTGCTCAATGAGCGAAAAGTTACAAAAAGTTCTGGCGCGCGCCGGACATGGCTCACGCCGCGAAATTGAAGGTATCATTCAGGCTGGACGCGTCAGCGTTGACGGTAAGGTTGCCACTCTGGGCGATCGCGTTGAAGTGACGAAAGCCACCAAAATCCGTATTGATGGCCATGTGGTTACCGTTAAGGAAACCGAAGAAACCGTGTGCCGCGTGCTGGTGTATTACAAACCAGAAGGCGAACTCTGTACCCGCAACGATCCTGATGGGCGTCCAACGGTATTTGACCGTCTGCCGAGAATTCAGGGCTCTCGTTGGGTTGCTGTAGGGCGTCTGGATGTGAACACCTCCGGCCTGCTGCTGTTCACGACAGACGGTGAGCTGGCCAATCGCCTGATGCATCCGAGTCGTGAAGTTGAGCGTGAATATGCCGTGCGGGTCTTCGGTGAAGTTGACGACGAAAAGATCAAACAGCTGAGTAAAGGCGTACAGCTCGAAGATGGTCCGGCCTCGTTCCGTACTATCCGCTATCAGGGTGGTGAAGGTCTTAACCAGTGGTATAGCGTGACGCTGACAGAAGGGCGTAACCGTGAAGTTCGCCGTCTGTGGGAAGCCGTCGGTGTACAGGTTAGCCGCCTGATTCGCGTGCGCTATGGCGACATTACGTTACCGAAAGGTATTCCTCGCGGTGGTTGGGCAGAAATGCCGCTGGAACAGCTGAACTATCTGCGTGAATTAGTGCAGCTTCCGGCAGAAACCGTATCGAAACTGCCAGTTGAGCGTGAACGCCGTCGGGTGAAAGCGAACCAGATCCGCCGTGCGGTAAAACGTCACAGCCAGATCAACAGCGCCCCGGCACGCCGCACGTCTCCAAAGCCGAAACGCAACGGCTAATATTTATCTCCAAACGCTTTACGGGCAGCTTTTGCTGCCCGTTTTCATTTAGCCTCATTACAGCTAAAGATTACCAGTCAATACCTTGCTGTGCCTGAATACCGTTATCAAATGCATGCTTTACCGGACGCATTTCCGTCACGGTATCGGCCATGTCCAGCAAATCCCGGTGGCAACCACGGCCGGTGATGATCACCGTTTGTCCTGCAGGACGCTGCTTCAATGCAGTGACAACGTCACTTAAATCCAGATAGTCGTAACTAATCATATATGTCAGTTCATCTAATACGACGAGGTCAAGTTGTGGATCGGCCAGCATCCGTTTTCCCGCTTGCCAGACATTCTGCGCTGCTTCGGTATCCGTCTGACGATTCTGCGTCTCCCAGGTAAAACCGGTTGCCATCACCTGAAATTCTACGCCATGCTGTTGCAACAGGTTCTTTTCTCCGTTTGGCCATTCACCTTTAATAAACTGGATCACGCCAGCCTGTAAACCGTGGCCGATCGCCCGCGTGACGGTGCCAAACGCGGCTGTCGTTTTTCCTTTCCCATTCCCAGTGAATACAATCAGGATACCGCGCGTTTCATTCGCGGCGGCAATGCGGGCATCGACTTTTTCTTTCAGACGCTGTTGGCGCTGCTGGTGGCGTTCATCGCTCATACTTAGTGCCCTTGTCTATTATTCTGCTGGACCCGCTTTTCTACCCGGCTGTGCATCAAAACTCATCCCCGTTTTACGGCGGCTATCATCGCCCATCAGATAGAGATACAGCGGCATGATATCTGCCGGCGTTTTCAGCTTCATCGGATCTTCGTTGGGGAACGCTGAGGCGCGCATTCCCGTACGCGTTCCACCGGGATTAATGCAGTTTACCCGCAGATTGTGTGAACGATATTCATCAGCCAGCACTTGCATCAGGCCTTCTGTCGCGAACTTGGATACAGAATAGGCTCCCCAGTTAGCACGACCTTCGCGGCCGACGCTGGAACTGGTGAAAACCAGAGAAGGGCAAGGCGATTTCAATAACAGTGGCAGCAGAGCCTGCGTCAGCATAAAGGTTGCATTGACGTTGACTTGCATAACCTGATGCCAAATCTCAGGCGTTTGCTGTACGACAGGGACAATTTCCCCGAGTAATCCGGCATTGTGCAGGACGCCATCCAGATGCGGTACAACCTGCGCCAGCTCGTCAGCCAACTGAAAACACTGTGCGGAGGATATGGCCAACATATCGCAGACAACAACGTGTGCCGCCGTACCGTGTTCCTGTTCGATCTGTTTTTTAACCGCCTGTAGTTTGCTTTCCGTTCGTCCTAATAAGATAACGTGTGCGCCGTAGCGAGCGTAGATCAGAGCGGCTTCACGACCAATGCCATCTCCAGCGCCGGTGACAAGAATAATGCGGTTTTGCAGTAAATCGATTTTAGGCTGGTAATGCACAATGAATTCCTCTTGCTGTGGCGCAGAACGTCCACACTTCAGATAATAGATCTGCCATTGCGTATCGGCACGACGAGGTTGCAGGGTTGTGTCGATCGAAGCGTCAGATGAGGCGCATCCGGGCAGGCGAATGGGGGTGTTATGCCTCAAATGCCACACGTTTTCAATGAGACTGCCTCTATTTATCCCTGTGCTGTTGTAAAAAGCAGCATTAGGCATAAAAACCACAGGAATAACATCGCCATATTGCGTGCCATCAGTTAGGTTATAGGAAGGCAATGGTGTGCGACGTCAACGCCATGGTTGGTCAGTAAGCCAACATTAATTAATACTCAGTCAATGAGGACGGTGTTTGTGGAATTACTTTCTCTGTACGGTTTATTCCTGGCTAAGGTGCTCACCATCGTGGTGGCTATCGGTGCGTTAGTCGTTCTGGCATTCGGGATGACGCAACGCAAGCGCCAACATAAAGGTGAGCTGCAGGTCACGAATCTGGGCGAGCAATATCAGGAAATGCAGCGTGAAATGCAGACTGCCTGTATGAGCGACACCGAACTTAAGCTGTTATCTAAACAAGAAAAGAAAAAAGAAAAAGAAACCGCGAAGCAAGATAAACAGCGAGCCAAACGTGGTGAAGAGAAAAATGTAAAACCGTGCCTGTACGTCCTTGATTTCAATGGCAGCATGGATGCAGGAGAAGTGAGTTCGCTGCGTGAAGAGATCTCTGCTGTGCTTGCCGTAGCGAAACCAAAAGATGAAGTATTGCTGCGTCTCGAAAGCCCCGGCGGCGTGGTACACGGCTATGGTCTGGCTGCTTCGCAATTACAACGTCTGCGCCAAGGTGGCGTACGCTTGACGGTCTCCGTAGATAAAGTTGCAGCCAGCGGCGGATATATGATGGCCTGCGTAGCCGACCGTATCGTAGCGGCGCCTTTTGCTATTGTGGGTTCTATTGGCGTCGTGGCACAAATCCCCAATTTCCATCGTTTGCTGAAAAACAAAGACATTGATGTTGAACTGCATACCGCGGGTGAATTTAAACGCACGTTGACGCTGTTTGGTGAGAATACCGAACAAGGTCGTGAGAAGTTCCGCGAAGATTTGAATGTCACGCATACGCTGTTTAAGGACTTTGTACAGCAGATGCGTCCATCGCTGGATATTGACTCGGTTGCGACAGGAGAGCACTGGTTTGGTACTCAGGCGAAAGAGTTGGGATTGATAGATGCTATCGGCACCAGTGACGATCTGTTAATTGCCGAAATGGCTAGCCATGAGGTATTAAGCGTTCGCTATACGCGGCGTAAACGTCTGCTGGATCGTCTGACCGGCAGCGCGGGAGATACCGCAGAACGCCTGATGCTGCGTTGGTGGCAGCGTGGTTCAAAACCCCTGCTGTAATCGATATTATTCAGTTATACCAAGTCAAATGCCCGCAAACTGCGGGCATTTGCGTCTAATCGACCAAATAATATTTTTCGGATAAAACATGCGCAAGATGTTTGAACATGTTAAATACAGCGGTGCTTTTTAAGGTCGGGATTCCGTTTTCATCGAGAAAAAACTCACCGCGAAAAACCAGCACGTCGTTTTTTTGTTCTACGCTATCAGCGACCATACCGTGCAAATAATCATCGTGATGTTTAATGATGTCATTGGCTTCAGCTAATAAACTCTGACGATCAATAGGGCGTTTTTCTTCATTAACCTGATGTTCAGGTGACATGATTGCTACTCCTGTACTCACCCTTGAAAAAGGGGGTAGTTGCACTATATCAACAATGCTATTTCGAAAACCAATGCGGCTATTTCAAAAATCAACACCGTTATTTCAAAAACTGCATCAAGAGAAAGGGTACTGCGATACGGTTTCAGCGTAAAGGGCAGATTATGATGCAAATGGGCTACATTTTAGGGGCTTACCTGCCGATATTCAATTTGGCAGGAAGCGGATAAAACAGGTTTTCCATGCTAATTAGGTTGCGTGGCAGTATTTATCAGGTAGAGTGTGGGATTTTGCGCAGTCAGTAGAATCCGCTCTGGATGCCCCGAAAAATATCTGATTTTCAGAAGAATTCAGCAGGTAATAGTACATATGGGTAAAGCTCTCGTTATCGTCGAGTCCCCGGCAAAAGCCAAAACGATCAATAAGTATTTAGGCAATGACTACGTGGTGAAATCCAGCGTCGGTCATGTGCGCGATTTGCCGACGAGTGGCTCAGTCAGTAAAAAGAGCGCGGACTCAACGACTAAAGATAAAACGAAAAAGAAAGTCAAAAAGGATGAAAAATCCGCGCTGGTTAATCGTATGGGCGTCGATCCTTACCATGGTTGGAAAGCCAACTACGAAATACTGCCGGGTAAGGAGAAGGTTGTCTCCGAATTAAAAACGCTGGCGGAAAATGCCGACCACATCTATCTCGCAACCGACCTTGACCGCGAAGGGGAAGCCATTGCCTGGCACCTGCGGGAAATCATTGGCGGTGACGATCAGCGTTTCAGCCGCGTAGTGTTTAACGAAATCACGAAGAATGCCATCAAACAGGCGTTTGAAAAACCCGACACCTTGAATATTGACCGCGTTAATGCACAGCAGGCGCGTCGGTTTATGGATCGCGTGGTGGGTTACATGGTTTCCCCGCTGCTGTGGAAAAAAATTGCCCGTGGCCTGTCCGCTGGGCGCGTGCAGTCGGTAGCGGTACGCCTGATTGTCGATCGTGAGCGTGAAATCAAAGCGTTCGTACCAGAAGAATATTGGGAATTGCACGCCGATTTGCTGGCGGGCAGCGATATTCAACTGCAAATGCAGGTAACGCACCACAACGGCAAACCGTTTAAGCCGGTTAATAAAGAGCAAACGCATGCGGCAGTCAGTCTGCTGGAAAACGCACGCTATGTGGTTGCTGACCGTGAAGATAAGCCTACCAGCAGCAAACCGGGTGCGCCGTTCATTACATCCACGCTGCAACAGGCTGCCAGCACGCGTCTTGGCTTTGGTGTGAAAAAGACCATGATGATGGCGCAGCGTCTGTACGAAGCTGGCTACATTACCTATATGCGTACTGACTCAACAAACCTCAGTCAGGATGCTCTGACGATGGTGCGTGGCTATATCGGCGAAGAGTTCGGTAAGCGCTATCTGCCAGAGGCGGCGACCGTCTACAGCAGCAAAGAAAATTCGCAGGAAGCGCATGAAGCTATTCGTCCTTCCGATGTGGGTGTACTGGCTGACAGCCTGAAAGATATGGAAGCCGATGCACAGAAGTTGTATCAGCTGATTTGGCGTCAGTTCGTTGCCTGTCAAATGACGCCTGCGCAATACGATTCCACCACCTTGATTGTGGAAGCCGCAGATTATCAACTGCGTGCGAAAGGCCGTACGCTGCGTTTTGATGGCTGGACGAAGGTCATGCCAGCGCTACGTAAAAATGATGAAGATCGCACGTTGCCAACCGTGGACGTGGGTGAGGCGCTGTCGCTACAGAAACTGCTGCCGGGGCAACACTTCACTAAACCACCAGCACGTTATAGCGATGCTTCTCTGGTTAAAGAGTTGGAAAAACGCGGTATTGGTCGTCCATCTACCTATGCCTCTATTATTTCGACCATCCAGGATCGTGGTTATGTGCGTGTGGAAAATCGCCGTTTCTACGCCGAAAAAATGGGTGAAATCGTTACCGACCGACTGGAAGAAAACTTCCGCGAATTGATGAATTACGATTTCACCGCGCGGATGGAAAGCCGACTCGACCAGGTCGCCAATAATCAGGCGGAATGGAAAGCTGTGCTGGATGAGTTCTTCAACGAATTTAGCCAGCAGTTGGAAAAGGCAGAGCAGGATCCTGAAGAAGGCGGTATGCGCCCCAATGCGATGGTGCTGACCAGCATTGACTGTCCAACCTGTTCTCGTCAAATGGGTATTCGTACCGCCAGTACCGGTGTGTTCCTGGGCTGTTCCGGCTATGCACTGTCGCCGAAAGAGCGCTGTAAAACCACGATTAATCTGATCCCAGAAGCCGAAGTGTTGAACGTGTTAGAAGGTGATGAAGCCGAAACTAACGCGTTGCGTGCTCGCCGTCGCTGTGAAAAATGCGGTACGGCGATGGACAGCTATCTGATTGATAATCAGCGTAAGCTGCACGTTTGCGGTAATAATCCAGCCTGTGACGGATATGAAATCGAAGCTGGCGAGTTCCGCATCAAGGGCTATGATGGTCCGATTGTAGAGTGCGAAAAATGTGGTTCCGAAATGCACCTTAAAATGGGGCGCTTCGGTAAATACATGGCCTGCACCAGCGAGACTTGTACTAACACGCGTAAGATTCTGCGTAATGGTGATGTTGCGCCACCGAAAGAAGATCCGGTGCCGTTGCCTGAGTTGCCTTGCGAGAAGTCTGATGCCTATTTCGTATTGCGTGACGGTGCTGCAGGGGTATTCCTTGCGGCGAATACGTTCCCGAAATCTCGCGAAACGAGAGCGCCGTTGGTAGAGGAACTGGTGCGATTCAAAGATCGTTTACCAGAAAAACTGCGCTATCTGGCTGATGCACCGGTGGTCGATAAAGACGGTAATAAAACGCAGGTGCGTTTCAGCCGCAAGACCAAACAGCAATATGTCTCGTCAGAGAAGGACGGCAAGGCAACGGGCTGGTCCGCATTTTATATTGACGGAAAATGGGTTGAAGGGAAGAAGTGATACCTTTTAGCCATTCTCTGCTCAACTGTGGTTGTATGTAGAAAATAGTCAAATCAAGCCAGCCGTCAGGCTGGCTTTTTTGATCGCAGAAAATTTCCTGATAAAACAGATGTATGAAAGTTGTCTTGCGATAGCATGAGGATTGTTGATCCGGGATAGAGAATCATGCGGTTTACCTCGGTGATAATCGCACGCACTGCGTTCTTTAATCACCGCCTCATGTAAAAATGGTTATATAAAAATAATTTTTATGATTAAATGACATTAATTGATGGAAATATGCGCCGGACGGTGAAGGTGCAATCAAGAACAGATCAATAAAATGGAACGTCGTCAGAACGTCGTGAGATGCCATGTGCACACTTCAATTGGGAATGGGATAAATTATGAAACTACAACAGCTTCGTTATATTGTTGAAGTTGTTAATCACAACCTAAATGTGTCTTCTACCGCAGAAGGGTTGTATACCTCTCAGCCGGGGATCAGTAAACAGGTCCGCATGCTGGAGGATGAATTGGGCATTCAGATTTTTGCCCGTAGTGGAAAACACCTGACACAGGTGACACCCGCTGGACAGGAAGTCATCCGCATTGCACGCGAAGTGTTATCGAAAGTTGATGCCATCAAAGCCGTTGCCGGAGAGCATACCTATCCCGATAAAGGGTCGCTGTATGTCGCGACTACCCATACGCAGGCCCGCTACGCGCTGCCAGGCGTTATCAAAGGTTTTATCGACCGCTATCCTCGCGTGTCTCTGCACATGCATCAGGGCTCGCCGACGCAGATTGCCGAGGCCGTTGCTAAAGGATCTGCGGATTTTGCTATTGCGACGGAAGCGCTGCATCTTTACGACGATCTGATCATGCTACCGTGCTACCACTGGAATCGTGCTGTGGTAGTAAAACCCGATCACCCGCTGGCATCCAAGACAGACATCACTATTGAAGAACTGGCGGCGTATCCCATTGTCACCTATACCTTTGGCTTTACGGGACGCTCCGAACTGGATACGGCATTTAACCGGGCTGGGCTCACACCGCGCATCGTCTTTACCGCAACAGATGCTGATGTGATTAAGACCTACGTGCGTTTAGGGCTGGGTGTGGGGGTGATTGCCAACATGGCGGTCGATCCGCAAACGGAAACCGATCTGGTGACCATCAACGCAAACAGTATCTTCAGCTATAGCACCACGAAAATTGGTTTCCGTCGTAGTACGTTCTTACGTAGCTACATGTACGATTTCATCCAGCGCTTTGCTCCGCATTTGACGCGTGATGTCGTCGATTCCGCCGTTGCGCTACGTTCGAATGATGAAATTGAAGCCATGTTCAAAGATGTGACGCTGCCTGTGAAGTAAACGTCATTCAGGACGGGTCAAGCACAATAAAAAAGCCAGACACTGTCTGGCTTTTTATCATTTGGCTCTTTACCAATAGCACTTCACATCATTATTTGAGTGAGGTGCTCAGATACGTTATCAGGCAGATGCTGCGGCAGTTTCTGTGTCCACAGGTGCATCGTCGGCATCCTGCGTCATACGCGTCAGTTTTGGTGCCGTCAGCAGCATCAGAACAGCGATGATGCCGGTGACGATACCAATCTGGAGGAAGACATTGCTATAAATCTCAAGAGAGGCATGCGGGTCTACGACGTTCTCAGGCACCGCCATCATATTGGCGACGTAGCCTGCGATAATCGCTGCACCTGCTGATGTCAGGAACCAGGCACCCATGATGAAGCCCATCAGACGCTGAGGCACTAGTTGGGCGACCATCGCCAGACCCAGACCGGAAATCATTAACTCCCCGATACTTTGTAGGCCATAGCAGAGGATCAACCAGTTGACGGACACGATACCCTGTTCGTTGGCCATGCTGGCACCCCATGGTAGCACCAGAAACGCGCCGGAACACAGCACCATACCGATCGCAAACTTGTGCGCCATCGGTAGCTGGTCGCCCATTTTGTTGTAAACCGCAGCCAGAATCGGGCTGGCAACCATGATCCAGAATGGGTTGAGCGCCTGATACTGCTCTGGCTCAAAGGTAAAACCTAAAATAGAGTGTTCAACGTTGCGGATAGCAAAGAAGTTCAGCGATGTTGGCATCTGGTTGTACAGCACAAAGAAGACGACGGCTTCCAACATCAGCAGAAGTGCCACGATCATTTTCCGGCGTTCAGCACCGCTCACCGCCAGCATTTCTTTGATGAAAATCGCGACAACGGCCAGTGAAATAAGTGTCAGGATCCAACGCGCGATGCTTTGGTTGTGCAACAGCCAGGTCGAAATAGCGACCAGCACGACAATACCCACAAGAGTGACGGCAAGTTTCTGTAGATTAATCGGCTGGAAATCGGGTTGAGAACCTTGTGTGCTGACCCATTTACGGCAGAACATGAAGTTAACCAGTGTCAGAATCATACCAACTACGCTCAGGGAGAAGGCCACGCTCCAGCCATAGTGCGCGGCAAGCACTGGGGTAGCTAGCATAGAAAAGAACGAGCCGATGTTCACCGACATATAATACATGGTGAAGGCGCCATCCAGACGCGGATCGTCTTTCGCATAGCAGGTAGACAGCAGGGCTGACGGGTTGGCTTTAAACAATCCGTTACCGACAGCAATGGTTGCCATACCGATATAAACCCATGTAACGCTGTGACCGGAGTAGGAAATCATGGCGTAGCCGAATGCCAGCACGATAGCACCCAGCACGATCACACGTTTGGTGCCGAGGACTTTATCGCCCAGCCAGCCGCCAATGGCGACGAAACCGTAAACCAGCGCGCTGAACGAGGAGAAAAGGGTGATGGAGTCAGTTTCGGACATACCCAGCATTTTGACCAGATAAACCGCCATAATGCCCTGTAGACCGTAGTAACCAAAACGCTCCCACAGCTCGATACTAAAGATGAGATAAAACGCTTTTGGTTGTTTGAAAGCGTTCATGCTGACGCTTTCTGTGGAATCGCTGTTGTTGTTTGCTGTTGACACAAAGACCTCTGATTTTACATATCTCGTTTTTTTTAACGAGAAAATAACAAGAGTGAAACAGTGAAACTGCAACCTCTTTTGATTAGTTATGGGGAGGAAAAACGACGTTATATTGACGTGATTTTACGGATAGACAAGCTTTTTGAAATGTTTTGTTACAAGCGGATTTTGTGGTTGGATAAAACCAGAAAATAAATGTTATGCAGAGTTTAATTTCATAACTTGCTTTTGCTTCAAATGATTATCTTGCTTTGTCACGTTTGTTTTTTATAAAAGGGATATAATCTGCCTTTTCATTAAAACCAAGACAATATCATTAACTATGAATGAATATGCGGTTTAATCTTTTGCATATTACTAAATATGCAGTGAGTATAAAAATCCACCAACAGCATGCAATAAGATGGTTTTGGATATAATCACAATACGTTATTTTCAATCACTAAATTTTCTATTAAAAATAACTTATTGGCCTTAAATAGTGGTTATTTGTGTTTTTATACAGGCTTTTTGATAGAGGAATATGCTACAGCATAGGATTTGGGGAGCAGCGAAACAGTAACCGCAGTTAAGCGGTTACTTTAAATAGCCATTAAATTAAATATTAATGTGCTGCGCCATTATTCTCATGATGTTGAAATGAAGGCCGAAAGGTCGAACTGGACATTGCCACCTCAAAACTCTCTGCTTCAGTGTTCAAAAGCCCCTTCGCAAACAGATAAAAACAATAAACGTCGCGGAAGTTCGAACCCAGGCCAAGTGAAACACGTATTGCTCCGCAGAGGCCCTTGCTGAGGATCTTGTCATCAAAGGTTTTGCAGTCGAGGATTTTTTCATCCTTGTCAAGTGCACAGTGTTCCGCTCCGGCAGTAGTGTATGTCGCCTGCTGAACAGTGCCCAGATTGCAGAAACACCCGTTACGCACAATGATTCCGACGTTCTCCAAAGCTTGCCTGATCAAGGCGTGGGAGAAGATGGCGTTATTGCAGTCGAAAAAATTTAGCATCACTGTGGCCCCTTTATTTTTCACCGACAGTCCATACACCTGACAGAGAGGGGTACCGAGTTTCGTGCTGTGCCGAAGTTCTGACAGTTTCAGCTCAAGCCATCGCGCAAGAGCAGATGAACGTCTCTCAACCTCTTCAAGTCCCAACTCGGAGAGAAACTGAAATCCCAAGGCAATAGCATGGAAGGAGGCATAGTTTGGCGTACCGATCTCAAATCGCCGACCATCATCACGGTACAGCAGTCGCTCCGTTGGAGACCACGGTCCCGAGTAGTAGCACACGGCACCGCCAGCAAAGGAGTGCGGCACCAGTTTATCCAGCGATGATCTCCTGGCAATAAGACAACCAGCCCCGGTCGGATAACCAAACATCTTGTAAAAGGAGATAGTCATAAAATCTGGCTGGTGTTGCGAATAATCCAGTCTGGACTGCGGGACAAACGCAGCTGCATCCAGCAAAACCATGGCTCCCTTCTCCTGTGCGGCATTAACCCACTTCAGGCTGTGCCTGATACCGGTGGCGTTTGACTGTGCCGGGTATGCCAGCAGATGGATATGCCTGGGGGACAAATTATCCAGTGCCCGCCGCATTGAACTGCCAGGGATCTGGAGTGCCTGGTCCAGGGGAATATATTTTACCTGCGCCCCCTTTGACTTAGCGTATTCCCGAATGCCGTGGACAGAGGTGTGGTTATCTTTGGTCAGCAGAACTTCTGTTCCATTTTCGAAGGGGAACGATTCCGCCACAAGGCGGATAGCACTACTGGCGTTAGCGGTGAAGATGATTTCATACTCATCTGGTGAACAGTTGAAAAAGTGATAGATCGCCTGACGGGTCTGCTCATAAATTTCCTCGGAAGTCCTGGAACCACTGTGTGGATTGCCCAGGATAGTGTTCCTGAGCATCTGATAATTCCCTTCAATAAGACACAGTGGTGCCAGCGTGCCACCTACATGGTCCAGATAGGTCACCTTGTGAGAGTCCATACGTGAAAAGTTGCGTGCACGAAGCGCCTCAACCTTGGCTTCAGGGTATGTGGGATATTCGGACAAGAATGCCTGCTTCATTGCCAGGTACTGCTGTAGTGGTTGAGAATTTTGCAGCAAGGGCGGTAATGTCTTTCTCTTCCTGAATGCTTCTGGCGTTAGTTGATAAAACGCGGCCAACTCTGCAAATTCAGGACCCGGAGCCTTTTTAACAGACGTGTTGCCCGTTTTATCGACCTGTCCGCGTATCAGCCAGGCTTCGACCTGATAGTGTCGGTCCGGAACCTGCGCATTAAAAGCGCGGAGCATGGCATCCAGATGTTGCTCTCGCATGACGCTATCACACTGGTTGAACTCTTCCAGAAGAATGCAGACATTAAAGAGGAATTCACGTGTATCATCGTCACTAAGCTGAAAACTCATGGGGTACAGGGTGACGCTCTCATCGGTATTCTGACACAGTCCCTCAAGGGAGAAGGCCTGGGTGATGGGCGAGTGATCGCTCAGGCTAAGCGCTGCGTCCATGATTGCAGAGGGGATACCAAAATATTTCTGCGATTCACTCCGCGCCAGATCGAATAACTCGTTGTAATGAAAAACCGTGCCGTAAATTTTTCCACCGGAACGTAGCACCCGTTTAAACTCACGGGCGATCCGAACTTTGTCCGGCGGGAACATTAGCCCAAAGCCACACACGATAATGTCAAAACTATTGTCTGCAAAAGGCATATCGGCCATGTCCACATCCGCCATGAAGGTGACATCCCGCCTCATTTCATCACTAACCACACGCTGTGCCATGTCAATTGCGATCTTCGACAAATCGGTCGCGGTGAGTTGGATATTTAGTGGCTTTGCCAGCTCCTCATAGATTGCAGTGGTGATACGGCCTGTTCCACAAGCTACCTCCAGGATGCGGGTGGGCGGCGTCCTGGTATCAATATCTTTTCGAATCTCGTTGACAAGCAGTTCTCCATAGGGCTTGTAGAGTCTGGCTCCTAGGACTCGCTCATAGAATTCCGTGAACGTACTCAATGACCATTGTTGATCTGACACAACCTTGCAGTGATGCTGTGCTGCATTATTCATTGTCGGGTATCCAAAATTATCGTGGTCAACGATAACAGACCACAGTTTTAGCATTGTTTCGGAATCTTTTTCCGATTCATCGGGCGTCACTCCGCTGGGGCCTGTGCATAATTTCAGGGTTCTATGAACCGTCTGATTCATACATGGCCCGTACACTGCTTCAAAACGTAGTTCATACTATTCTTTGTGCAAATCCCGTGAAAATGGACGGCTGAACGTTATGTCCATAATGAAAATAAACGAGGAAATGACAGGGTCATTCTGACTGTAAAATAACTAAAGACGAGGCGGAGTGAGGAATAACGGAGAAGACGGTCTGGCGAGAGGGAGTTTCACCAGACCACAAGAGATTAGGCGTCGATCTTCTCGCCAAATTCGCACAAATCTTCGATCAGGCAGGAGCCACAGCGGGGTTTGCGAGCGATACAGGTGTAACGGCCATGTAGGATTAGCCAGTGGTGGCAGTCAACTTTAAATTCTGCTGGAACGACTTTCAGCAGCTTTTCCTCTACCTGTTCGACATTTTTACCCGGGGCGAATCCTGTGCGGTTACTGACGCGAAAGATATGGGTATCAACGGCAATTGTCGGCCAGCCAAACGCAGTATTCAGAACGACGTTTGCCGTTTTTCGCCCTACGCCGGGTAACGCTTCTAACGCTGCGCGATCTTCAGGAACCTGTCCCTGATGCTTTTCCAGTAATAGGCGGCAGGTCTTGATAACGTTTTCCGCTTTGCTGTTAAACAGACCGATTGTCTTGATATAACCTTTAACGCCTTCCACACCGAGTTCAAGTAAGGATTCAGGCGTGTTGGCAACAGGATAGAGCTTTGCGGTTGCTTTGTTTACGCTGACGTCGGTTGCCTGTGCGGAAAGCAGTACGGCGATGAGCAGTTCAAATGGCGTGCTGAAATTTAACTCAGTCGTTGGATGGGGATTGTTGTCTCGTAAACGCGTTAAGATCTCAACCCGTTTGGCCTTGTTCACAGCGATTCCCCTACGGTATCGGTTGCTGGCGTAACTTTCCCTTCGGCGGCAACGGCACGCGCTCGGCGTTGTTTCATTTTCTCATCGATCAAATATTTCACGGCCAGTAGCAGTCCCAGACCGATAAAGGCACCTGGTGGCAACATCGCCAGCAGGAAAGGGGAATCGAGGTGGACAACCTCAATGCGGAGGGCTTTAGCCCAACTGCCCAATAGCAGGTCTGCGCCGTCGAACAACGTACCATTGCCCAGTATTTCACGCAAAGAACCGAGAACGACCAATGCGCTGGTTGCCCCTAAACCCATTGCCAAACCGTCAATGGCTGAAGGAAAGACAGCATTTTTTGATGCGAAGGCTTCAGCCCGACCGATCACGATACAGTTCGTCACGATTAACGGAATAAAAATCCCCAGCGATTGATACAAACCGTAGGCATACGCGTTGATCAACATCTGTACGGTACTGACCACCGAAGCAATGATCATGACATAAATCGGAATACGAATTTCCGCTGGCACCCAGCGGCGCAGCGCAGAGACCGCCATATTGGTACAGGTAAGAACCAATGTGGTTGCCAGCCCGAGTCCCAGCGCGTTAGTTGCAGTGGATGATACAGCCAGAAGGGGACACAGACCCAGCAATTGAACCAGTGCCGAGTTGTTCTTCCATAACCCGTCAATGAAAAGCGCTTTGGTTTGACTCATTGATTCTCTCCACAGGCGGACAGCGTGTTGATTTGTGACGGCAGCGTTTGCAGGTAAAGCGTGCTACGTTTTACGCTGTTAATAACGGCGCGTGGCGTGATGGTGGCACCAGTAAACTGATCAAACATCCCGCCTTCTTTCTTCACCGCCCAGCGGGCGTCATGCTCGCCTTGTACCATTAGCCCATTAAACCGCGTGATCCAGTCAGAAATTCGCACTTCGATTTTATCACCCAGCCCCGGCGTTTCGTGGTGCTCGGTCACGCGGACGCCGAGTACCTTGCCATGAAAATCGGCACCAACCAGCAGCCGAATAGCACCAGAATAACCATCTGGTGCGGTACTTTCCAGTGCGGCGGCTACCGGCTCACCATCCTGACGGGCGATGAAAACACGGTGCGGTGCTGACGATCCTAATGCTGGGTTAGTGACAACGTAACACTCCTTTTGAATGTCACTGTTATATAACTCGGCGGGAACCACCTGATCCAACAACATCTTTTGTTGCAACATCGCCTGATGGGAGATCGTTGGTTCCGTCAACATATTCACCACGGCAGTGACTGCGGTAGTGGATGCAGCAAACAGAGCCAGTGTTGTCGCATGGCGGCGCATTGTCGTCATCATGGGCGTCTCCTCAGCGATGGTGGCCGTAAGCGCGTGGCTTGGTGTAATAGTCGATTAGCGGCACGGTGATGTTCGCCAGGAGAACGGCAAACGCTACGCCGTCTGGGTAACCGCCGTAGGTGCGAATCAGCCACACCAGCAATCCAATCAGTGCCCCGAAAATCAGACGACCACGGTTTGTGGTTGAGGCAGTAACGGGATCGGTCGCGATAAAAAATGCGCCAAGCATGGTGGCGCCTGACAGCAGATGTAACATTGGTGGGGCAAATTTCTCCGGTGCGATGACCCAGCTTAGCGAAGCGCAGAACATCAGCGACAGCAGAAAACTGACCGGAATATGCCAGCGAATGGTGCCGCGCATTAGCAAGAACAGCCCACCGATGAGAAAACCGATATTAACCCACTGCCAGCCAATACCAGACAGCGATTGCGCAAACATCGGCTGTTGCAGAATGGCTTGTGGCGTTTGACCGGAACGTAAGCTGGTTTTAAACGTATCCAACGGGGTGGCCTGACTCACGCCATCAACGTTATGCATCAACTGTTGCATAGTGTGCCCGTCAGGTGTGTGTCCGGTAAAGATGATGATGAGCGCATCATGGAAGCTGAGCGGGATGGTTTGCAGTGGTGCCGGTGGCAGCCAGCTCGTCATCTGGACCGGGAAAGAAATTAACAGCACCACATAGCCAATCATCGCGGGGTTAAAGGGATTTTGCCCCAATCCGCCATACAGCTGTTTGGCGATAATGATAGCGAAGACCGTTGCCATGACCACCATCCACCAAGGCGCTAGCGGTGGCAGGCTGATTCCGAGCAGCACGGCGGTCAGCAATGCAGAATTGTCAGCCAGTGTAGTGCGTACGGCAAACTTTCTCAGTGACAGTGTCACGCCTTCCGCAATCAACGCGGTGGCAGAAGCCAGCCCGACTTGAATCAGATTGCCGTAGCCAAAGAAATAGACCTGCGCCAGCATGCCCGGCAGACAGGCCAGAATAACCAACAGCATGATACGCTGTGTGCGCTGCTGGTTATGTGTGAACGGTGAACTCGCAATTCTAAAAGCCATTTATTCCTCTTGATGTGACGATGCCTGCGCGGCTTTACGTGCTTTAACGCGAGCGATAGCGGCGGCAACGGCAGCCTTACGCGGATCTTCCGGCTCTTGCGCTTCAACAACTGCGAACGATTCTGCTACTGCTTCGGGAATGGCGGAAGCGGCTGCGTCTGTTGCAGACTGCTGTGCAGCTTTACGAGCTTTAACACGCTCGATAGCAGCAGCAACGGCTGCTTTACGTGGATCTTCGGGTTCTTGTGCTTCAACGACCGCGTTCGATTCTGCTGCTACTTCGGGAACAGAGGAAGCGACGGCATCTGTCGCAGACTGTTGCGCGGCCTTACGGGCTTTAACACGAGCGATAGCGGCAGCAACGGCAGCCTTACGTGGATCTTCCGGCTCTTGCGTTTCAACGGCCGCGATCGGCGCTGTAATGGTATCGGGAACGGCTGATGTCACCGTCTCTGTCGTATTTAACTCGGACTGCTGCGCGGCTTTGCGGGCTTTAACACGCGCAAGGGCTGCGGCTACGGCTGCTTTACGTGGATCAAGCTCGTCAGGTGCCGGCTGTGCCGCTGGTGTGTCCTGCTGTACCTGTTTCTCTCGCACCCGTTCTTCACGTACTAATGCTTTGCGTGCGGCACGCGCGGCGATGGCCGCACTGTTATCCGGCTGCGCATCGGGGACTACGGTGATGGGGGAACCGATCTCAGCTTCTGTCGTTTGCTTGCGTCGCACGCGCTCCAATGCTGCCTGAACCGCGTCTTTATCACTGTTCGACACACCCGCTGCAGCCTGTTTATGGCGCAGTTCGCGTGCGGCTTTTTCCCGTTCCAGACGAGCCTGTTTGGCATCAAACCGCACTTTGGCCTGAGCGGCACGCTGAGCGTCTTCGTCGATGGCCCGAATTTCGGCCTTTTCCTGACGATAGTACTGTACCAGAGGAATATTGCTGGGGCAGACATAGGCACAGGCACCGCATTCAATACAGTCGAACAGGTGGTGATTGCGGGCTTTTTCGTGTTCCTGTCCGCGACTGAACCAGTAAAGCTGCTGTGGTAAGAGACCCGCAGGACAAGCATCGGCACATTTGCTACAGCGAATACAGGATTGTTCCTCGGCAACCGGCTCCATTTCCGAATGTGAGGGAGCGAGCAGGCAGTTGCTGATTTTGACGATGGGCACATCCAGCGATGGCAGAGTAAAACCCATCAGCGGGCCACCCATCACGACCATCGGCTGTTTATTAACATGAAAGCCACCCTGTTTGAGCAGATGGCGTACTGGCGTCCCCAACCGTGCCCACACGTTACCGGGCTGGCGTAGTGCCTCACCGGTCAGCGTCACTACGCGCTCGGTGAGTGGCTCGCCGTCGATCACGGCACGCTTGATGGCGAAGGCTGTGCCGACGTTCTGCATTAACACGCCAATCGCGGCGGAGTGTTTACCGAACGGGACTTCTTTGCCAGTCAGAATTTTGGTGAGTTGCTTGGCGCCGCCTGATGGATACTTGGTGGGGATGACGCGCAATTGCATGTCGCTGCGTTTTCCCAACGCCAGTCGCAGGGCGCTAATAGCTTCCGGTTTGTTATCTTCGATTCCGATCAGAATACGCTTCGGCTGCAACAGGAACGACAGGATCTCGACGCCCTGAATAATCTCATCGGCACATTCCTGCATGAGTCGATCATCGGCGGTAATGTAGGGTTCGCATTCTGCGCCGTTGATAATTAGGGTTTCAATCCCGCGCATCCCGCCTTGTAATTTGGCGGCAGTAGGAAAACCTGCGCCGCCCAAACCTGCAATGCCTGCCTGATGCAGATGGGCAAGCAGGGTATCGATGCTCTGCGCGCGGTAATCCGTAAAGGTTTGGCGTTCGCACCAGCGATCCTCACCATCTGGCACGATAATGATACTGAGTTCGGACAAGCCAGAAGGATGCGCCGTCGTGTGCTGGCGAATCGCATTCACCGTTCCCGATGTTGGTGCGTGAACGGGCAATGTACGGCCTTTTCCCCGCGTCAACGGCTGGCCGCGCAGTACTTTATCGCCGACGCTGACGCAGATTTCACCCTCCGGCCCGAGATGCTGCTTGAGCGGAATAATAAACTGCTCTGGCAGCGAGATCTGACGCAGAGGCGTCTGGCTGGACTGTGTCTTCATTTCCGGCGGATGAATGCCTCCGTCGAAATCCCAGATCCTGTCTTTTCTAAAGGCGGAAAACAGCTTAAGCATGTCGTTCTACTTGAATAACGCGTACTGGAATCGTATCGAGATCCCATTTCCAGTTAGCGGGAGTCGGAGCGATAGGACGTAATTCGATACAGTCCGTGGGGCAAGGGGAGACGCAGAGATCGCAACCGGTACATAAATCGCTGACGACGGTGTGTACCGCTTTGGTACTGCCGATGATGGCATCAACCGGGCACGCCTGAATGCACTTGGTACAGCCGATGCAGTTGCTTTCATCGATCCAGGCAACCTGGCGCGCAGGAGCTTGAACGTCAGCGTCGCCTTCCAGCGGCTGCGGGTCGACGTTGAGCTTTTCAGCCAGCTTCAACATCATCGCTTCGCCACCGGGTCCGCATTTATTGATACTTTCACCGTTCAGCGCGACGGCTTCTGCGTAAGGCCGACAGCCAGGGTAGCCGCACTGGCCGCACTGGCTCTGTGGCAGCATCGCTTCCACTTCTTCCACGATCGGATCGTTTTCGACTTCAAAACGACGCGAGGCGTAGCCAAGCACCAGACCAAATGCCAACGCGAGTGCGCTTAATGCCGCAATGGCGATCCAGATAGCGATCATCAGAATTTCACCAGTCCGGTAAAGCCCATAAATGCCAGTGACATCAGGCCTGCGGTAATTAGCGCGATAGAAGAGCCTCGGAACGGTGCAGGGATGTCCGACACGGCGAGTCGCTCTCGAATGGCGGCGAAGAGCACCATCACCAACGAGAAACCCGCAGCGCCGCCGAAACCATAAATCGTCGATTGCAGGAAACCGTGCGACAGGTTGATGTTGAGCAAGACGACGCCGAGTACGGCACAGTTGGTGGTGATCAGCGGCAGGAAAATCCCGAGCAGGCGGTACAGCTCAGGACTGACTTTACGCACAAACATCTCGGAAAATTGCACCACAACGGCGAGCACCAGAATAAAAGCCATGGTGCGCAAATAGAGAATATCGAGCGGGACAAGAATAAATTCGTTGATCAGCCAAGAAAACATGGAACCCAGCGTCATTACAAACGTGGTTGCCATGCCCATGCCAATCGCCGTCTCCAGTCTTTTGGAAACTCCCATAAAGGGACATAGCCCAAGAAACTTCACTAAGACGAAATTATTTACCAGAAGGATGCTAACAAAGAGCAATGCGTATTCGGTCATTACGGTGCCTACAAAACAAAACCGGACTATTATCAGGCATTGTTGGGTTTTCGACAACATACCCAAAGTAGGGTTATCGCCATCCCCTTCAAGGACGGAAGATCAGTGCCTCTTAAAAAGAGACGCGCCGGACTATCAGACAGCAACGCGCAGTGTGTTCTGAGTAATAACCCGGAAGAAAATTATTGCATAATTATTCTTTTTATCGCTGATAATTCGTTATCACTACAGAACGTGATGCCAGACAGATTTTGGCACACAGCCGATATCGAATAAGCGTCCGCCGGATGCTAATTCAGCCCGCCGGTGGTCAGCCGCACGATACATGTTGATGATTTCCTGACTATCTGTCAGAGAATAATTAAGATGGTCAAAGAGTTTTTCCAGACTTTCTGTTGAGCTGACTTTCCTGAATTTGAGCAAATAGTCATGAACGGTCATGGTGAATTGGTCTAATAGTTATGTGGTTGAGATGACTAAGTATATTCAAGCAAGAAAGTCTGTCTAGAGGGTGATGTAATAAAGTACGCTTATTTTTCAATAACAAACGAACCAAAATGAAAAATAATGAATTGACAGGAAAATAACTGGCTTTTAAGGCTACGCCGGGTGGCCGGGTAATAACACAGAGAGTAAGAACGATTAATGCCTATAAAAGAGCAGATTGTCTACGGATGAGAAATCCATAAACAATCTGTCCTGATGCGTGGAATTAGCGACTACAAAGTTTGTAATACACCTCGTTCCAGCGCAGAGCATCTTTGAATTCGTGGAGTCGGGTTTCGTTGTCGATCACCAGCAGCTCAATGTTTTGCATCTCTGCGTAAAGCCGCATGTGTTCAAGATCCAACGCCTGACTAAAGACGGTGTGGTGCGCGCCGCCCGCAAGAATCCAGGCTTCGGCCGCCACTTCCAGCGACGGTTGCGCTTTCCAGATGGCGCGCGCAACCGGCAATTTGGGCAATGGACGCGGCTGCTCGATGGTATCAACCAGATTAACCAACATTCTGAAACGGTCGCCCATGTCAATTACGCTGGCGTTGAGAGACGGCCCGGCAGGCGTGGAGAAAATCAAACGGGCAGGGTCGGCCTTTCCACCAATGCCAAGGTATTGCGCATCCAGAATTGGCTTCTGCTCTTTCGCAATGGTGGGGCAGACTTCCAGCATATGGGAGCCGACGACCAGATCGTTTCCATTCTGGAAGTTATAGGTGTAATCCTCCATGAAGGAGGTGCCACCTGACAGACCGCCAGCCATCACCTTCATAATGCGCAGTAGCGCGGCGGTTTTCCAGTCGCCTTCTCCGCCGAAACCATAGCCTTGCTGCATCAGACGCTGTACCGCGAGACCCGGTAGTTGTTTCAAACCGTACAGGTTTTCAAAATCGGTGGTGAACGCGTGATAGCCGCCTTGCTCCAGAAAACGTTTCATCCCAAGTTCAATTTGGGCTGCATCCAGTAGATTTTGACGGTTAGCGCCGTTGAGTTTCACAGCATCCGTCAGTTGGTAGCTGGTTTCATACTCTTCGACCAGTGCATCGATATCGCCTTTGGAAACGGCATCAACCACGGCGGTTAAATCGCCCAGCCCCCAGGCGCTGACGGAGTAGCCGAACTGAATCTGTGCGCCGACCTTATCTCCTTCAGTAACGGCGACTTCGCGCATGTTGTCGCCAAAGCGCGCGACCTTCAGCTGTTTGCTTTCCTGAATCGCAGCGGCAACCCGCATCCATTTACCGATGCGGACATGGGCGTTCTTATCCTGCCAGTGGCCAACCACCACCTGATGCGCTTGACGCATCCGAGCACCGATAAAGCCGAACTCACGTCCGCCGTGCGCGGTTTGATTCAGGTTCATGAAATCCATGTCCATGGTGTCCCACGGTACTTCGGCATTGAATTGAGTATGGAATTGCAGCAGCGGTTTACTGAGTACGCTCAAGCCGCCAATCCACATTTTGGCCGGTGAGAACGTGTGTAGCCAGGTTAGCAGACCGATGCAGTTATCCTGATAGTTGGCATCGCGACACAGCGCCAGAATTTCATCCGATGTTTTCACCAGCGGCTTCAGCACCAGCTTAACGGGCAGATTTGCCTGTTGATTCAAACCAGCAACGACTTTTTCTGCGTTCTCTTTTACCTGACGTAGCGTTTCCGGCCCGTAGAGATGCTGGCTACCGATGACGAACCAGACTTCAAGCTGCTTAAAATGATCCATGATGACTCCTGTAACGTGATCCCCTAGGGGATAAAAATTAGTTTTTTGCCGTAGACGTTGGGCTATAGGCCGGTTCTGCGAGGCGGCACCACTGCTGATAGCGCTCATAAAGCTGTTGATAACGGGCAACGCGCTGGCTGTCCGGCATCAAGGTACGTTCGATGCTGCTGGCCATATGCTGTTGTGCGGTTGGGATATCGCCGTGAACACCAGCTGCGACGGCGGCAAAAATCGCCGCGCCGAGCGCACAGCACTGATCGGATGCGACGATTTGTAAGGGACGATTCATCACATCGGTACACACCTGCATGATGACGGGGGATTTCCGCGCAATGCCGCCCAGCGCCAGCACGTTCTCGACGGGAACACCCTGATCTTCAAAGCACTCCATGATCGCGCGTGCACCAAAGGCCGTAGCGGCAATGAAACCGCCAAACAGCGTAGGGGCATCGGTGCCCAGATTGAGATCGGTAATCACGCCTTTTAATCGCTGATTGGCAAACGGTGTTCTGCGGCCGTTAAACCAATCCAGCACGATGGGCAGGTGATCCAGCGTGGGGTTTTCCGCCCAGTTACGGGTAAGCCGCTCCAACAGTTTGGCTTCCATCGCCTGTAGCGAGGTTTTGAGTTCAGGATGGTCTTTTGCCGCTTCCTGTAACGACCAACCGAGCAGCCTGCCAAACCAGGCGTACATGTCACCGAAAGCCGACTGTCCGGCTTCCAGGCCGATATAGTTAGGGACGACGCTGCCGTCTACCTGCCCACAGATACCCGCAATGGTGCGGTCGGCAATGCGTTCTTCGTCGGCGATCAGAATGTCGCAGGTGGAAGTGCCAATCACTTTGACCAGCGTATAGGGCTGTGCGCCTGCGCCGACGGTGCCGACGTGGCAGTCAAACGCGCCGCCTGCAAGCGTGACAGTCTCGGGGATACCGAGACGCTGTGCCCACTCTGCGGTGATCGTGCCGACGGGCTGTTCAGCGGTCCAGGTATCGGTAAACAACGGGTACTGCAATGTTTCGGTCAGGCAGGGATCGAGCGCGTGTAAGAAATCTTTCGGCGGGAGTCCGCCCCAGCTCGGGTGCCAGAGTGATTTATGCCCGGCGCTGCACCGGCCGCGACGAATATCGGCAGGCGCTTGTGTGCCGGAAAGCAGAGCGGGCACCCAGTCGCACAGTTCTATCCAGGAAACGGCTGCCTGACGCACCGCCGTATCTTCGCGCGAGACATGGAGAATTTTGGCCCAGAACCACTCAGATGAATAAACGCCACCGATATAGCGGGTGTAATCGGGGAACTGGCCGCTGCGACACAGCGCGTTAATGGCATCTGCTTCTTCTATTGCCGTGTGATCTTTCCACAGCACGAACATCGCATTGGGATTGTCGGCAAACTCGGGACGCAGCGCCAGAATCTGGCCTTGCTCATCAATCGGTGCGGGCGTTGATCCGGTTGAATCCACGCCAATACCGATGATGTGCTGACGTTGCTCGTTCGTCAGACGGGAAACCACGACTTTGATCGCCTGTTCCAGCGATTCGATATAGTCCAGCGGATGATGTCGGAACTGGTTGTTGGCAGGCTGACAATATTTACCCTCACGCCAGCGGGGGTAATAGACCACTTCTGTTTCCAGCTCTTGCCCGCTTTGGCAGTCAACGGCTAAGGCGCGTACCGAATCACTGCCGAAGTCGAGACCAATCGTAATAGCGCCCGCGCTCATGCTTTGCTCCTCATTAATCCCAGATCGTTGGTGTTTACGATAGGCAGGGATAACGAGAGGCGGTTAGGAGTGGTTAGCTGGAAGTATGTATTTTTCTGTCGCCAGCAGCCATTTTGTGAAGCCGGTCAAAGGTTAATGATTGGTTAAATTTGCTAAATGTATGCACAAATCTGTCATTGTTCGGGACTGTGATAGCGCTCTATATTCTTACCGATAATAACGGCTAAAACATAAAGCGTCTGAATGCTACTGAGTAAAGGAATCATGCTAAGCCTGTGTTTTTCCTTTATCCAGACCGGAAATACCTTACCAGGAACTCGAACTCGCTTCAGCGTCGCTGGCGAATGAAAAGATAATTACACCGGAGAACATCATGCATAAATTCACTAAGGCGCTGGCAGCAATCGGGTTAGCCGCTGTTATGTCACAATCAGCTATGGCAGAGAACTTAAAGTTGGGATTTCTGGTTAAGCAGCCGGAAGAACCCTGGTTCCAGACCGAATGGAAATTCGCTGATAAGGCAGGAAAAGATCTCGGTTTTGATGTGATAAAAATTGCGGTTCCTGATGGGGAAAAAACCCTCAACGCGATTGATAGCCTGGCGGCCAGCGGGGCGAAAGGATTTGTTATTTGTACCCCTGACCCGAAACTGGGGCCTGCCATTATTGCAAAAGCGCGTAGCTACAATCTTAAGGTGATCGCGGTTGATGACCAGTTCGTGAATGCCAAAGGTCAGCCGATGGACACGGTGCCGTTAGTGATGATGGCAGCCACCAAAATTGGCGAGCGTCAGGGGCAGGAACTGTATAAAGAGATGAACAAACGCGGCTGGAAAGTGGATGAAACCGCGGTGATGGCGATTACGGCTAACGAACTGGATACCGCACGCCGCCGTACTTCCGGTTCGATGGATGCGCTGAAGGCCGCGGGTTTCCCGGAAAAGCAGATCTATCAAGTGCCAACCAAATCTAACGATATCCCCGGAGCATTTGATGCCGCTAACTCCATGCTGGTTCAGCACCCCGGCGTGAAAAACTGGCTGATTATCGGTATGAACGACAATACCGTGCTGGGTGGCGTTCGTGCAACGGAAGGACAGGGCTTTAAAGCTGCAAACGTCATTGGTATCGGTATCAACGGCGTGGATGCCGTGAGCGAGTTGTCCAAAGGCCAGGCAACGGGCTTCTTTGGTTCACTGCTGCCAAGCCCGGATATTCACGGCTACAAGAGTATCCAGATGCTGAATGACTGGGTCACTAAAGGTGTAGAGCCAGAGAAATTCACCGAAGTGACCGACGTGGTGCTGATCACTCGTGACAACTTTAAGGTCGAACTGGAGAAAAAAGGCCTGATGTAATCACGCCTGATTTCGTAAAGACGCGGATAACGCCGATCGGCATGATGCTGGTCGAGGTTATCCGCGCTCTACCTGCATCGTTATGAGGAAACAGACATGACAGCACAGTCACCCTATTTGTCGTTTCATGGGATCGGTAAAGAATTTCCCGGTGTTAAGGCGCTTTCTGATATCAGCTTTTCCTGCCATGCCGGCCAGATCCATGCATTGATGGGGGAAAACGGGGCGGGCAAGTCGACGCTATTAAAAATCCTGAGCGGAAACTATTCACCGTCAGCGGGCGAAATCCACATTCAGGGCAAGCCTGTGCAGTTTAGTAATACGATGGATGCCCTGAATGCGGGTGTTGCCATCATTTATCAGGAACTGCATCTGGTGCCGGAAATGACGGTCGCCGAGAACATCTATCTGGGTCAACTGCCGCATAAATACGGCATGGTGAATTATTCACTGCTGCGCTATGAAGCCAAACTGCAATTACAGCATCTGGGATTGGATATCGATCCTGATACACCGTTGAAATACCTGTCGATTGGGCAGTGGCAAATGGTGGAAATCGCCAAGGCTCTGGCGCGTAATGCCAAGATTATCGCTTTTGATGAACCGACCAGCTCGCTGTCTGCCCGTGAAATTGAGCAGCTCTTCCGAGTCATTACGGAATTACGCAGTGAAGGCCGGATCATTTTGTACGTTTCACACCGTATGGAAGAAATTTTTGCGCTGAGCGATGCCATTACCGTGTTTAAAGATGGCCGCTATGTGCGCACGTTTGATGATATGCAGCAGGTGAACCATGAGTCGCTGGTACAGGCGATGGTTGGGCGCAACCTGGGAGATATCTATGGTTACGCGCCGCGTCCGCACGGCGAAGAGCGTTTGACGTTGAAAGAGGTAAAAGCACCAGGCGTGAAATCCACGATTTCCCTAAATGTGAAGCAGGGAGAAATTGTCGGGCTATTTGGTCTGGTGGGCGCTGGCCGCAGCGAGCTGATGAAAGGGCTGTTTGGTGCGACCAAAATCACCAGCGGACAAGTGCTGCTGGATGGTAAACCGCTAGTGGTGAATTCTCCTATCGATGCGATTCGTCAGGGGGTGATGCTCTGTCCAGAGGATCGCAAAGCGGACGGTATCATTCCGGTGCACTCGGTGCGTGACAACATCAATATCAGCGCAAGACGTAAGAGCCTGAAAGCGGGTTTTATTATTAATAATCAGTGGGAAGTGGATAACGCCTCACAGCGTATCGACGCGTTGAACATCAAAACACCGTCCGATGAACAGCTGATTATGAATCTTTCCGGCGGAAACCAGCAGAAAGCTATTCTTGGCCGCTGGCTGTCCGAAGAGATGAAGGTCATTTTGCTCGATGAACCCACGCGCGGCATCGATGTTGGCGCAAAGCACGAAATTTATCATGTCATCTATGAGCTGGCGAATCAGGGGATCGCGGTGCTGTTTGCCTCCAGCGATTTACCAGAGGTGCTTGGGCTGGCCGACCGGATTATCGTCATGCGCGAAGGTGCTGTCTCCGGTGAACTGCTGCATGGCGATGCCACGGAGCAGAAAGTGCTCAGTCTGGCTATGTTACGAACCCCCGATATCGAATCTGCGGTTGCTTGACCGCGAAGGAGCAAAACAATGTCAACGGTTACGTCTACAACCTCAGAAAAGAAGAAAAACGGTATGGGATTATCCCGCATTTGGGATAACTACGGCATGCTGGTGGTTTTTGCCGTGCTGTTTCTTGGCTGTGTCATTTTTGTCCCGAATTTCGCCTCGTTCATCAACATGAAAGGGTTGGGGCTGGCGATTTCCATGTCCGGTATGGTGGCCTGTGGAATGCTGTTCTGTCTGGCTTCCGGCGATTTTGACCTGTCGGTAGCGTCGATTATTGCCTGTGCCGGGGTCGCGACGGCGGTGGTAATTAATATCACAGAAAGCCTGTGGATTGGCGTCGGTGCCGGGCTGCTGCTGGGTGTGGCGTTCGGTTTACTTAACGGTTTCGTGATAGCCCGTTTGAAGATCAACGCGCTGATCACGACGCTGGCGACCATGCAGATTGCGCGCGGTCTGGCGTACATTATTTCCGATGGTAAGGCAGTAGGGATTGAAGATGAGCGTTTCTTCGAGCTGGGTTATGCCAACTGGCTGGGCTTGCCTGCGCCAATCTGGATCACCATCGGCTGTATGATTCTGTTTGGTTTGCTGCTGAACAAAACCACGTTTGGCCGCAATACGCTGGCGATTGGGGGAAATGAAGAAGCAGCGCGTTTGGCCGGGGTGCCGGTTGTGCGTACCAAGATCATCATTTTCGCCTTGTCTGGTCTGGTATCTGCCGCCGCGGGGATCATTCTGGCGTCACGTATGACCAGCGGCCAGCCGATGACTTCTATCGGGTATGAGCTCATTGTTATTTCTGCCTGTGTGCTGGGTGGTGTGTCGCTGAAGGGCGGGATCGGTAAAATTTCCTACGTGGTTGCCGGTGTGCTGATTTTAGGGACGGTGGAGAATGCGATGAACCTGCTGAATATCTCCCCGTTTGCTCAGTATGTGGTGCGCGGTTTGATTCTGCTGGCGGCGGTTATCTTCGACCGCTACAAACAGCTGGCGAAGAAAACGGTATAAATGCCCGTGCGGCAGGTCAGTGATCCTGCCGCTTTCTTTCTTATTAGCGTGTACCGGAGGCCTGATGTATCACCGTATGGCGCATGAGTCTCAACCTAATCCTTTGCTGCCGGGATATTCGTTCAACGCTTACCTCGTGGCAGGTTTAACACCGATTCTGGCTGAAGGGCCGCTCGACTTCTTTATCGATCGTCCCGATGGGATGAAAGGCTACATCATTAATCTCACCATGAAAGGGCAGGGTCAGGTCTTTGATGGCGATGAGGCCTTTTTCTGTAATCCTGGCGATTTACTGCTGTTTCCGCCTAAATCGAAGCATTTTTATGGTCGCTCATCGGGCAGCGACTGCTGGTATCACCGCTGGGTCTATTTTCGCCCACGCGCCTACTGGGCAGACTGGTTGGAATGGCATACAAAAAGCAGCGGTATTGGTCGCATGAGTCTGCCAAATAACCAACTGCTGTTGGAATTCGATAGGCTATTTGCCAATATCGAGCAGACGCAGCGTTCAGGGAGGCGTTTCTCTGAAGAGCTGGGCATGAATCTGCTGGAACGTCTATTGCTCAGAGCGATGGAAGAAGATCCGCAGAGCCCGCAGAAGATCATGGATCCGCGCGTGATTGAAGCCTGCCAGTTTATTACCAGCAATCTGGCTGGTGAACTGCGTATTGATGAAGTCGCGCGGCACGTTTGCCTGTCGCCGTCGCGGTTGGCGCATCTGTTCCGTGAGCAGGTGGGGATTAACATTCTACGCTGGCGTGAAGATCAGCGTGTGATTCGTGCCAAGCTGTTATTGCAGACGACACAAGAATCCATCGCCAATATTGGTCGGGTGGTGGGGTATGACGATCAGCTCTATTTCTCGCGCGTGTTCCGCAAGCGAGTCGGCGTTAGCCCCAGTGATTTCCGTCGCCGCAGCAGTGAAATCAACTATCCGGCGGCTAAAACGTTGCCCGTTGCGTGGGGAGAGCGGATACCTAATGCCGTGAGCGGTTAGCATACATAAAAATCTGGCAGATTCCCCTGTCGGTTATCCCTCTCTGCACTCTGGCTGATGACGGGTATATACTGAGTGAGAAATCACAAAGTCAAAATAAGCAAAGGGGAATCGTCATGAGTGAGACCGTTCGTGTTGGGCTGCTGGGCTACGGCTATGCCAGTAAGACATTCCACGCGCCGTTAATTGCAGGTACGGCAGGTATGGAGCTGGTGGCCGTGTCCAGCAGCAGTGCTGAAAAAGTGCATGCGGATTGGGCAAACCTGCGGGTAGAGAAAGACCCTCAGGCGTTGTTTAGCGATCCCGATATTGACCTCATTGTTATTCCTACCCCTAATGACACACATTTCCCGTTGGCGAAACAGGCGCTGGAAGCGGGTAAGCACGTCGTCGTCGATAAACCCTTCACCGTGACGTTGTCACAAGCATCCGTTCTGGGCGCGATTGCTGAACGCGTCGGAAAGGTGCTTTCTGTTTTTCATAACCGCCGCTGGGATAGCGATTTTCTGACGCTGAAACAACTGCTGTCTGCCGGAACATTGGGAAATGTGGTTTATATGGAATCGCATTTTGATCGCTTTCGCCCTGAAGTTCGTCAGCGCTGGCGCGAAGACGGCAGCGAAGGTAGCGGGATCTGGTACGATCTTGGTCCGCACTTGCTGGATCAGGCGTTGGAGCTATTTGGTTTGCCGGTAGCGATTCAGGTGGATATGGCGCAGTTGAGGCCGGGCAGTAAGGCAACGGATTATTTTCATGCCACGCTGATTTATCCACAGCGCCGGGTTGTCCTGCACGCCAGTATGCTGGTGGCCGCAGCGTCTGCACGCTATACCGTGCATGGTACGCGCGGCAGCTTTGTAAAATACGGGCTAGACCCACAGGAAGATCGTCTGAAAGCGGGTGAACGCCCACCGCTGGCCGATTGGGGGCAGGATAAACGTGATGGCGTACTGACACTATCTCGTGATGGCATAACGGCGGAACAAACTATCGCAACGATTCCGGGTAACTATCCAGCCTACTATGCCGCAGTGCGTGATGCGCTGCTGGGTAAGGGGGAAAACCCCGTCAGCGTGCATCAGGCGATTCAGGTAATGGAACTGATCGAACTGGGGCTACTTTCTCACGAGCAGAAAAAAGCGGTCACGCTGAAAAATAGCTAGATTTGCCATGTTTTATTCCAGATAGTTAACGGTTTGTTTAAACTGGCGATCTTAGGATCGCCGTAGACTGCCGTTTTGGGCGATCTACAGATCGCCCGTAGTGTCAGAGTGTTAATTAAGCTAAGGCTAGGGGAAAGGTGTCGTGCATGGGGTGGTTACAACGGTTACGCATTGATAAGTTTTTATTGGTTCTGATTCTGGTTGTGGTGACGGCGTCGATTCTTCCTGCCGAAGGCAGTGTGAAGGTTTTCTTTGAGTATCTGACAACCGCGGCGATTGCTCTGCTGTTCTTTATGCACGGTGCGAAGCTCTCGCGTGAAGCGATTACGACAGGTATGGGGCACTGGCGTTTGCATTTAGTGGTATTTGCCAGCACGTTTATTCTGTTCCCGCTGCTGGGAATTGGCATGAGCCTGTTATCGCCAGTGGTGCTGACGCCAACGCTATATCTTGGTTTCCTCTATCTGTGTGCGCTACCGGCGACGGTGCAGTCGGCGATTGCTTATACGTCTATGGCTGGGGGTAACGTAGCGGCGGCGATCTGTAGTGCGTCGGCATCCAGTATTTTGGGCGTGTTTCTCTCGCCAATACTGGTTGGTTTGCTGATGCACACGCAAGGGGGCGAAACGGACACGCTGCATGCTATCGGTTCCATCATCATGCAATTAATGGTGCCTTTCGTTATTGGGCATCTGTCTCGCCCGCTGATTGCCAAGTGGGTCGAGCGTCACCGTAAGTTGATTAATATTACTGACCGGTCATCGATTCTTTTGGTGGTTTATGTCGCCTTCAGCGAGGCGGTTGTGCAGGGGATTTGGGGACAGATCAACGGTTGGTCGCTGCTGGCCGTGGTCGGTTGTTCGATGGTGCTGTTAGCCATTGTGCTGGTGGTGAATACGCTGGCGGCACGCAAACTGGGCTTTAATACTGCCGACGAAATCACTATTGTTTTCTGTGGTTCGAAAAAGAGTCTGGCAAATGGGATTCCAATGGCAAATGTGCTGTTCCCCGCTGCGGCTGTTGGCGCGATGGTACTGCCGTTAATGATTTTCCATCAAATTCAATTGATGGTTTGCGCTGCACTGGCACAGCGTTATGCCAAACGGCTAACCAAGGAACAAGATACATCTCAGCAATAAGAAACTGTCGGTATCTCTTATAGGCAAAACACCCCCGGTCTATGCAGACCGGGGGTGTTGTTATTTATCGCTATCACTTGTAACTACACGGAAATACAATAAATAATCTATTACAGTGATAGTTTCGTAAGTGTATCACTTTCCCGATCTGTTGCGTTATAACAATGCTGGCTCATCGACATTCGTTGTCGAGGGCAGGGCACAGTTGATAATAATCAGTATGTTGAGATCGAGGGAATATGTTAAAAAAAACGGTGTTAACTTTAGCAATGCTAGGGATGTTGGCTTCCGCGTCAGTGCAGGCAGCTCAGCATATGGACTGTGTGAAAACCGATCAAAAACAGATTGCATCGTTATTTGAGCGCTGGAATGCCTCGCTGCAAACTGGCGATGCTAAAGCAGTTAATAAAAACTATGCACCGGATGCCGTATTGTTACCCACCTTATCGGGTAAACCACGCACGACTGATGCTGAGCGTATTGATTACTTCGAACATTTTCTGGCGAAAAAACCCGTTGGAAAGATTGATACCCGAACGATTCGTATTGGCTGTAATGACGCAGTTGATACCGGAACGTACACCTTCACGTTTGGTGATGGAAGTGAAGCCAAAGCGCGCTACACCTATACCTACATTTGGGACGGGAAGCAGTGGTTGATTAGCTCACACCATTCCTCGGCGGCGCCGAACGACTGATCTCTATCATTCATCTGCAACAAACGTGTGTCAAACGGCTAACAAAGGTTAGCCGTTTTTTCGTATGCCGTTTTGCGTGGGGAAATGCTCAAGGTACAAATTACTGTGTGGCTCCGCGTTTACGCAGAACCTTTTCGCGCAACTGCTGCTTTTCCTGTTCGCTAATAAACGCAATGTTCAGACCATTTTCCTGCGCTTTACGGGTTTCTACCGCCGTTAAGCCAGCAAGTGGTGCAGCAACGTCATATTCGTGGCGGATCTCAATGCCTTGAACCGCAGGATCGTCGGTGTTAATGGTTGCGGGGATACCGTATCGCAGGAAGTGAATCAGCGGATGTTTATCCAGTGATTCCACCGTACTGGTTTGGATGTTGGAGGTCAGGCAGGACTCAATACCAATCCCGTGTTCCGCCATATGCTCCATCAGACTAGGATCGATAATCGCGGTTACGCCGTGTCCGATACGCTCTGCGCCGAGATGATTAATGGCCTGCCAAATACTGTCCGGCCCGGCCGCTTCCCCTGCGTGAACGGTGATATGCCAGCCTGCATCGCGGGCTTGACGGAAATGCGATGTGAACTGTGCACCGGGGAAGCCGAGTTCATTCCCGGCTAGATCGAGTGCGACGATGCGATCGCGCTGTGATAGTAGGGCATCCAGTTCTTGCTGGCAGGCTTCGGTGCCGAATGTCCGGCTCATGATACCAATCAGTCGAATGTCGGTGTCAAAATCACGACTACCTGCCGTAATACCGTCGATCACAGCCTCAACAACGCCTGCAACCGGCAGCTTATGATTCATTGCCATATAGTAGGGAGAGAAGCGCAGCTCGGCGTAATCCAGTCCGGCTTTCATGGCATCTTCAACATTCTCGTAAGCCACGCGGCGACAGGCGTCTAGTGAACCAAGAACGGATACGCCCCAGTCGAGCTTTTGTAAAAAACTCAGTAAATCAGGTTCATTCTTGGTGACCTGAACGTGAGGGCGGAGTGCGTCAAGATCGCTGGCAGGTAACGTAATATTGTACTGGCGTCCAAGATCCAGAATACTCTGGGCGCGGATATTGCCATCCAGATGGCGGTGGATATCCGTCAATGGCAGGAGTAGATCAATCATAATGTCATTGTCTGATTACTGTTTTTCGTACGACAAAGTATAAAAAGAAATCGTGGTAAATAGCCAATTGTTACCGATAAAATTCAAACGTACTGAACAATCATTGAGCAAAAACAATCTGTTATCGGTTTTTTTTCCCCGTGTCAGGCACGTTCAACTTAGGAATGGCCCGGATATAAACGAGTTCACTGAGTAATTCGACTAAAGTTTGGCTGACGATCACGGCTGGGAGTAGCGGTAGTGCGCCCGGTATTGCCAACGCCAGTGGCAGAATAACCAGGGAATTACGCGTGCTGGCGCTAAAGGCTATGGCTCGCGCGCCAGAGGAATCCAATTGGAATACGCGGGCAGTTAACCAGCCAAGCAGCGGTGCCAGCAGCGCGAAGATCAAGTAAAACGGTACCACGAGTAAAACGGATTCCCAAGTGTTACGCAACTGTGGAATGACCGCCGCCACCACGATAAACAATACCAGTGCTGTAGCCGGAACTGGCAGATAGCCCAGCGAGTCCGAAAATGTCGCCATAATACGCTGCCGCGCCGCTAGCCATTGAAGAAGCGCTGCCAGCGCTAAAGGTATGGCAATGAGCCAGATAAAGGCATCGACAAAAGGCGCGAAGGCGATGAGCCCGGCGGCATCATTGCCGAGAAATAGCTTCAGGTAAAAAGGTAACGCCAGCATTTGCAGCAGCAGTAGTATAGGCGTTGCGGTCAGCAGACGGGCGGCATCGGCACGTCCCAGATGCGCGAATGTCACCACGTAATCAATACACGGTGCGAGTAGCACTAATATGATCCCTAGTTTCACTAGCGGTTCAGTGGGTAGAAAAGGTAACAGCGCCGCGACTAGCAAGGGAATCACGATGAAATTGGCAACGATAAGCGCACCGATGAATCTAATCTGAGTGATGCTTTTTCCAATCGTGGTGAGAGGAACTTGCAGAAACGTGACAAACAGCATCAGCGCCAAAGCGGGGTTAATGAGAACATCCAGTTGCTTTGTTTCCGGCAGAACCATCGCTGTTGCCACGGCTGCTATTACAGCGAAAAAGTAGATCGCGGCCTGGTGCGTTTCCATCAAAGGTTTCAGCGCGGACATGACGTTATCTCAATATCAAGAAGAAGATTTAGGGCAAAAAAACGGTGGCTGAAAGGGCGGCCACCGTGTGTTTTAGCGCGTAATTAATATTACCGAGTGCTGGGTTATTGCGCCGGTGGAGCGATTGGCTCTTGCGACGCACCAGGCTGGGATTCTTCACCTTCTTCCGTAGGAACGGAGAAATAAGGGGCGATGAAGTCGGCCAGTGCTATCTTGTTGCCGTTGAAATCAATTTGACCATCAGCGTAGTGCAGTGAACTGGTAATCGCGTTGTCCTTCGTGACACTCATTTGGTTCATTTGGCCAATGTCCGCCATCATCTTAGCTTGCTGCTGCGCCATTTCTGTCGCCTGCTTTTGCTCTTCATCATTGGCTGGTTTCGGTCCCGCCTGCACCATTAACTCTGCCAGCATATCCAGCGGTACGTTGAGCTTGGCATCGAGTTTCTTGACTGATTGGCGAATAATTTTTTCTTCATCGGATACCGTTGCGTCAGCGCCTTTATCTGTGCTCTGCAATGGGTCGGTTAAATCCAGCGCCAGCGTGAACGTACCTTCACCTTTACTGTTCTTCCAACTGATCGGGGAAATCTCAACGCTCGGGTTACCTTTCAGCAGTTGTGGCAGGTATTGCAGGATAGACATAGCGACTTCGTGCTGATAAACATCAGGATCCATAGCACTGGGATCCTGCAACAGTTTCTGCACTTTTGCCTGATAGGCGGTGATGAACTGCTTGGTGCCCGCACCGTCAAGCTGTGAAATAGACATGCTTGCGTTACCCGAGCCCAGATTGCGATCGCCGATGATTAAGGAACCCAGCTTAACGGCCATTTTGCCAGCCAGATTTTTATCATCTTCCGTTGCGCTACTTTGCAGAGAGAAGTCGTTCAAGGTAACGGGATCGCCACCTTCTACGATAAATGTCAGCGTTTTAAGAGATAGAGCACCATCGCCTAAATCAAGATCGAATTTGCCTTTTTGATTGGTTCCTTTGATGGAGAAATCGGTGACATTGACGTTCTCGGTCTGGCCCCAGGCATTTTTCCTTTCCATCTTCACGCTGCTGATGGTGGTATCTAGCTTGCTGCTGCGCAGATCGTGCCCGATATCCAACAGCGCCTCTGCGCCGCTGAAGGAGAATTTCTGTTCTGGCGTCTGATAGTCAATCGGTACTAGCGTAATGAGTGATTGCGTATCACCGCTGTAAGCGACGCGGGTTTCGGCCGTAAAGAACGGTTTATCTTTGGTCAGTTCAAACCAGGCTTTGACTGCTGGAGTGTTGGCCAACTCGGTATGAACAGAAGCCATCGCCGGGGCGAGGTTGAATTTCTTGAGCTGCGCCAGCGGGAACGGCCCGTGAGAGACGGTTTCGTTGAAAACGAGTTCTTCACCAGGAGCAAGGAACTGTGTACCTTTTGCTGTGCCATCGGTCTGTATAACGTAGGCCAGCGTGCTGCTAAACACCCCACCTTGATAGTCGCGATAGACCACTTTTAACCCAGCGTTCGGGTAGGCTTGTTTG
Organism: Pectobacterium zantedeschiae; assembly: GCF_004137795.1. GTDB lineage: Bacteria > Pseudomonadota > Gammaproteobacteria > Enterobacterales > Enterobacteriaceae > Pectobacterium > Pectobacterium zantedeschiae. The sequence continues at coordinate 1,121,809 of NZ_NWTM01000001.1, read as the reverse complement.
ATCTTAGTGTTCAGCGTATCGGTGAAACCATCAATCTGCTGAGCCACCTGTTTGCCGGTGTACCAGGATGCGCCGGTCCAGATGGCGCCCAGAGCAACAATGACGCCTACGGCGACTAACGACTTCTTCATTTTTATTCATCCTTTAGTAAAAAAATGCGCGTTCTCAACGTGAAACACTGGTCACTCTCGACGTAGTGCGCAGGTAACTTCAGCGCGATACGCGGGTAACGCAGCGTATGGAACGAGTTATCGGTTAAATACGCGAGCGAGACGCCCCTGTCCCTCAACCGTTATCGGTGATTCATTGGCGGAAATAAAGCAGGATTCTCCCGGATGTAGCGAGAGTCGTTGCTCATTTTTTTGCAAGACGGCATGGCCTTCAACGCAAAATACAATCGCGGCACTGTTTTGACTGAGCGCTTGCGGACTTTGGCTCAGTTCGTGCAGTGAAAAAGCAAAATCATCCACAGGGATAGGGAAGCTGAGTTCATTACCCTGGCGCAGCGGCGTAGTCAGTAATTGGTTTGCTGGTTTGGCTTCAAACACGACATTTTCCAGTAGCTCGGGAATATCAATGTATTTCGGCGTTAACCCCGCACGCAGCACGTTATCCGAGTTTGCCATGACTTCTAATGCCACGCCTTTCAAATAGGCATGCGGTGTTTGAGCAAACAGGAACATGGCTTCGCCGGGTTGAAGCGTAATAACGTTCAGCAACAACGGGGAAAATAACCCGCTATCATCGGAGTAATATTGTGTAATCGCACGGATGGTGGCCCAGGGCTCGTCGTTCTGACTGTTTAGCGCGGCCTTCAATACACCGAGTGCCCGTGATTTTTGCTCACCTTCCATGCTCAGTAGGTTGGTGAACAGCATGGCGAGGCTCTTCGCATCGGGTTGTTGTAAAAACGCGGCGATTGACGGGTGTGCGCTGGCAACCGGCTCTAGCAGGTGCACAATTTCAGATAATTCTCGGAACCCGTTCATGGCCTGAAAGGGCGTTAGCGCATAAACCAATTCCGGTTTGTGATTGGCATCTTTATAGTTTCTTTCGGCGGCATCCAGCGGGATGCCGGCTATATTTTCTTTCGCAAAGCCTTGTTCTGCCGCCGATTTACTCGGGTGGACTTGAATGGAAAGCGGCTGTTCCGCGCACAACACTTTAAACAAAAAGGGTAATTCGCCAAAACGTTGCGCGATCGTTGCGCCAAGATGGGCTGTGGCATCTCCGGCAATCACCTCACGCAGGCTGAGGGTGTTACCTTTTTCATCAATAATCGCCGAACTGCTTTTAGGATGGGCGCCCATCCAAAGTTCCGCCATCGGTAAATCATTTGAATTATCAATGCCATATAGCTCAGTTAAGGCGTGTTTGCTGCCCCAGGCATAGTGCTGGATGCAATTGAGCATTTTTTGCATGTCGGCTCCCTGCTATTACATTAATTGTTAATTTCTGTGATGCTGGCTGTTAATTACCGGAATGATTATGAATACACTGCATCTTCTTCGCTTCATGGTAATGTTTTATGTTGCGTGATACCAGACAGTGTTAGCAGACACAATAAGTGTCATAGGCCAGCCAGTGTTATCAGAATAGGCCCAGCGATGTGATTCGATGTCTTCTACTATTTGAATCTGTGTTTTAAGGAGGAAAGGTAATGAGCACGACGCGTAGTGAAAAAGACTCAATGGGGCCCATTGATGTCCCTGCTGAACGTTTATGGGGTGCGCAAACGCAACGTTCACTGGAACACTTCCGTATTTCGGAAGAAAAAATGCCACGAGCGCTGATTTATGCGCTGGCGCAAACCAAGCGCGCAGCGGCCCGCGTCAACATGGATCTCACACTGCTACCAGCCGATAGGGGAAATGCGATTATTCAGGCAGCGGACGAGGTGTTGGCAGGCAAGCATGCCGGGGAATTCCCTCTAGCGATCTGGCAGACGGGATCTGGCACGCAAAGCAATATGAATATGAACGAGGTGTTGGCTAACCGTGCCAGTGAGCTACTGGGGGGAGAGCGGGGTAACAATCGACGGGTTCATCCTAATGATGATGTCAACAAAAGTCAGAGTTCTAACGACGTATTCCCAACGGCGATGCATGTTGCGGCCGTGGTTGCGATCAACGAACACCTGATTCCTGAATTGAGGGCATTGTATGCCACGTTGGCGTCAAAGGCTGAGCAGTTCAAGGACATCGTCAAGATTGGCCGTACACATTTACAGGATGCGACACCGCTAACGCTGGGGCAGGAAATTTCCGGCTGGGCCGCGATGTTACAGCATAATTTGAAGCACATCGAAAACAGCGTGCCGCATATTTGCGAACTGGCGCTGGGCGGAACGGCTGTCGGGACAGGGTTGAACACGCATCCTGAATATGCGGTGCGTGTAGCGGCGGAACTAGCGAAATTAACCGGTCAGCCATTTGTAACCTCGCCGAATAAATTTGAAGCGCTGGCGACCTGTGATGCACTGGTTCACGGGCATGGTGCCTTGAAGGGGCTGGCAGCATCATTAATGAAAATTGCCAACGATGTGCGCTGGCTGGCATCTGGCCCACGCTGTGGCATCGGCGAACTCAGTATTCCTGAAAATGAACCGGGTAGTTCCATCATGCCAGGCAAGGTCAATCCGACCCAGTGTGAAGCGCTGACAATGCTATGTTGCCAGGTTATGGGCAATGATGTTGCCGTGAATATCGGCGGTGCCTCCGGTAACTTTGAGCTAAACGTCTACCGCCCCATGGTGATTCATAACTTCCTGCAATCGATTCGCCTGCTGGCTGATGGTATGAAGAGCTTTGATGAGCACTGTGCGGTGGGAATTGAGCCTAATCACGATCGTATCACTCAATTGTTGAACGAATCGCTGATGCTGGTGACCGCGCTGAACACGCATATCGGCTATGACAAAGCCGCTGAAATTGCCAAAAAAGCGCACAAAGAGGGGCTGACGCTGAAGGCGTCCGCGCTCAAACTAAACTACCTCACTGAAGCGCAGTTTGATGAGTGGGTCCGACCGGAAGATATGGTCGGTAGCCTGAAGAAGTAATGGCGATGTAGTTAGCGTTTTATCTTGTAGCCTGCTGATGTCTATCCGCAGGCTTTTCTTTTTTATTCCGGTGCATCGGTATACAGATGCAAACGTGGGATGAGCAGGCGAAGTTCCGCTGCTTTCGGTTTGTGCTTATGTTTGATGTTGTTGGCATCGTAAGCATTAAGTTCGCCGATAATTGGCACATCGCCCCCAGATTCCTGCTGACAAAGCACGAGTAGAGGAGACGGGCAGGGATGTTGAACCTGTTTCTGTTGCTCGGGATACCACACGCGTGCGATGGGCTGCACCTTCACCGGACGTTTGATCTTCAATACCGCATCTTCTGGCAACTGCAATACGGCATCCATTTCCTGTTCTACATGCTCAATCCACTGCGCTTTGGTATACGGTATCGCGTGTTTTGCTGCATTCAGGCTTTTGGTCAATTTTTCCAGCAATTCTACGCGCGTCATGTTTTTGATGACGTGCTTATTCGCCCAACCAAACCGGACGGATGCTGGATTCGTTATGAGCGTTAACGAACGGTAAGCGCTGAGTGTGATCAGCCCTTTCAGATGAGTATGGACGAATTCAAAGCGCTGTTCCGGCTCTAATCCTGATTCGACAGTAATAATCCGTTCCAGATCTTTTTTCAGCGCATTAATTTCTGCGATGAGTCGCTGCGCCTGCTGATATTGTGTTGGGTTTACCGCAAAACAGAGCGCGCCCGGCAAGCGAATCGCACTTTTGCTGCTGAGCGTTTCCGGGTAGTGATGAATGAACAGACGCTGAAAGTGCGCTAGCCCTTTATCGCGAGCCTCTTGGCCAACGTACTGCGTGACTGCTATGTCTTCAATGGGATCATGCTCCGTTCCTTTTTCTACAGGGGGAAGGGAGTAGACGCGACCAGCCAACAATCGATACGCGGAGAACTGCTGTTGCATCATGGCAAGTTTCGTTTCTAACGTCTGAAAACAGTGGTTCATGCGATCGATTAGCACATAGTGATTCATATTCAGTCTTTATTTAGTTACAACATACTTGTCTTTATACGCATAAAAACATACCTCAGCAATGGTGATTACCATCGTTTTCAAGCAGGGCTGGTGGGTGGATATCGAGGGAGTGGGCAGAAGCAACTCGGAGTTTACCTCGGTTAGGGTAAACTCCGGTAGGAAAAGAGGTTAAAGGCGGTGTTTTAGTATCAGGCTTACTCCCAGTGCGATAAGTAAGAGCGTCCCCAGAAATAGGGTGATCCCCATCCAGCCGAATGAATACCAGAAGAATCCCCCCAGCGTACCAGCCAGACTTGAACCCAGATAGTAAGAAAAGAGATACATTGATGAAGCTTGACCTTTAGCGCGCCGTGCTCGTTGTCCAATCCAACTGCTGGCTACCGAGTGGGCGGCGAAGAAGCCAGCGGTAAAGAGCATCATCCCAGCAAAGATTGCGAACAGCGGACTCAGCGCTGTCATTCCCAGCCCCGTTAGCATCAGAAGGATCGAAATACTCAGCACTGGGCCACGCCCGTAGCGGGAGGTCAGTGCTCCCGCTTTTGGTGAACTGTAACTCCCAGTGAGATAGACGACGGAAAGTAAGCCAACCACCGCCTGACTGAGCAAATACGGTGGCGCCAGCAAGCGATACCCAATGTAGTTAAACAGGGTAACGAATGCGCCCATTAGCAAAAAACCTTCAAGGAACAGCAGCGGCAAACCCGCATCGCGCCAGTGCAGTTTACTATTCAGTAGTAGCGTTTTCGGGCGTAGTGAGCCGGGACGGAAATGGCGTGATTCCGGCAGAATTCGCCAGAACGTTATCGCCGCAATAAGCGCCAGCACGCCGATAACACCGATAGCAACCCGCCATGGGAAATAGTCCGTTAATACGCCGCTGACGAGGCGTCCACTCATCCCGCCAATCGAGTTACCGCTGATATATAACCCCATCGAAAATGCCAACACACTGGGGTGAATTTCTTCACTGAGATAACTCATGGCGACGGCTGCGACGCCGCTTAGCGATAAACCGATCATCGACCGCATGATCAATACGCCATTCCAACTGGTCATAAACGCGCAAATCACGGTACAGATCGCAGCCAGCATCAGCGACACGACCATCACATTCTTACGACCAATCGTGTCGGAAAGTGGGCCAGTGAACAACAGACCAAAGGCTAGCATCACCGTTGAGACGGAAAGTGATAGGCTGCTGGTTGCTGGTGAAATATTGAAATCCTGAGATAACACCGGCAACAGCGGTTGTACACAATACAGTAGGGCGAATGTTGCTAACCCAGCAGAAAACAGCGCCAGCGTGACACGCATAAATTGTGGTGTACCACGCGTAATATAAGGGGTTTTACCAGACAATTTCGGGGCAATCTCATCCGCATCGTCGGCCGTAGAAATAGGCCAGTCGCTCGGTGCAGAAGATGGCAGGTTACTCACAATAATTCCTTAGCGGGAAAGGTAAATCAGACGTAAAACAATGAGAAGGCGATCATAGAAGAGTGAGATTATTTTGTATAATATATTAATAATCATGATTGATATGTTTAAAATATGAATATAGAGCTACGCCATCTTCGCTACTTTATCGCGGTCGCTGAAGAGCTGCATTTCGGTCGAGCAGCGGAAAGATTACGTATTTCACAGCCGCCACTGAGCCAACAGATTCAGATTCTGGAAGAGCAGGTGGGAGCAAAACTTTTAGCGCGCAACAACAGAAATGTTCAGCTCACGCCAGCAGGCGAGATGTTCCTGAAAGAAGCCTGGTCGATTATCAGCCAGGTTGAGCAGGCAGCAGAGCGGGCGGCCCGTATTCAACGCGGTGAGATTGGAGAATTAACGATCGGCTTTACGTCGTCCGCACCGTTTATCAAAAAGATCTCCAGTAGCCTGCTGCGTTTTCGCCAAACGTACCCAGAAGTGCATATTCAAATGATGGAGCTCAATACCAAACAGCAAATTGAACCGCTGCTGAATGGTAAGCTCGACATCGGAATTATGCGCAATAACCCGTTACCGGACGCGCTGGATCATCAGTTGCTGCTGCATGAGCCGCTGATTGCCGTGGTACAGGAGTCTCATCCGCTAGCGCAGCAGGCCGCAGGGCGTGCAATCAGCATCACACAGTTGGCAAATGAGCCATTCGTTTTCTTCTCCCGCGCCGTTGGAACCGCACTGTATGACGATACGCTGACGTTGTTAAAACGCTATGGCATCAGCCCCTACATCACGCAAGAAGTAGGCGAGGCGATGACCATCGTTGGGCTGGTATCAGCGGGATTGGGCGTGTCCATATTGCCTGCGTCATTCTTGCGTATTCGGGTCGATGGCGTGAAATACGTGCTTCTGGAAGAAGAGGACGCCACAACGGAAGTCTGGCTGGTTACGGCACGACATCATCCACAAAGTGCGGCGGCTAATATGCTGATGTCGCTTATGTTGGGCGGATAATAGTTAAAATATGCGGGCTAAATCACATAACGAATCAAATATTTGACGAGTTTAGTGAAAAGCCCCACCATACCCGCAGTTTTTTTATTTTGCAGCGTGAAAAATAGTCATGCCGTAATAATAAAGATAAATTTTTCAACAGCAGTGCCAGATATAATGCGAATAAGTAGGAGCCAGGTTTGTGATAGCCGACGGTCAACCAGGACACATCGATCAAATCAAACAAATGAATGCCGGTGCAGTGTATCGGCTGATCGATAAGTACGGCCCGATATCACGTATCGAACTGTCAAAACGTGCCCAGCTCGCGCCTGCAAGTATAACTAAAATCGTCCGCGAGCTGCTGGAAGCCCATCTGGTACAGGAAACCGAATATCAGGATATCGGTAGCAGAGGGCGTCCCGCAATCGGTCTGATTCTGGATACAGAAGCCTGGCACTATCTTTCCGCACGTATCAGCCACAATACCCTGTTATTGGCGCTGCGCGATCTCAGCAGTAAACTGGTTGTGGAAGAGGAGATCTCGCTTCCCGCAGAATCCCCACAGCCATTGCTCGACCGCATTCTGAATGAAATAGACCAATTCTTTATTCGTCACCAAAAACGGCTGGAGCGATTAACGGCAATCGCCATTACTGCACCAGGTATGATTGATGCCAGCAAGGGCATTATTCATCGGATGCCGTTTTATGACGTTGAAGAAATGGCGATTGGCCCGGCACTTGAACAGCGCACAGGGCTGCCGGTGTATTTGCAGCATGACATCTGCGGCTGGACGATGGCCGAAGCGTTATACGGTGCCTCACGCGATTGTCAAAACGTAATTCAAGTAGTGATCGACCACAACGTCGGCGCGGGTGTGATTACCGGAGGGCGCATTCTGCACGCAGGAAGCCGGAATCTGGTCGAGATCGGACATACGCAGGTCGATCCTTATGGCAAGCGTTGCTATTGCGGCAATCACGGCTGCCTCGAAACGGTCGCCAGTACGGAAAATATGCTGGAACTGGCGCAACAACGGATGAATACGTCCATGAGTTCGCTTTTACACGGTTCACCGCTCAGCGTAGAGAACCTGTGTGAAGCCGCGCTCAAGGGCGATCAGTTAGCCAAAGATATCATTAATGATGTAGGCAATAACGTGGGTCGAATTGTCGCCATCATGGTGAATCTTTTCAATCCCGATAAAATATTGGTCGGATCCCCTCTGAATAAAGCGGCCAGTATTTTACACCCCGCTATTTTAGGTTGCATTCAACAGCAATCCTTTCCGCCTTATAGCCACAATATCCAGGTGGAAGCGACCCAATTCTACAATCAGGGCACAATGCCCGGTGCGGCACTGGTAAAAGACGCACTCTATAATGGCTCGCTGCTGGTTAAATTGTTGCAGGGTTAACCATAAAGACGTAGAGCAACAAAACATTGCGCTAACGCAAACCGTCCGAATGAGGCATAGCCTAGACTTTCACGCTTGGAAAGCATTTTAGCTGTGCTTGTTTTTTGGTATTCAGGTGGTCTGGAGTTATCCCATGTTGAAACGTATTTTTGTCACTGGTACCGATACCGCTGTTGGCAAAACGGTGGTATCCAAGGCGCTATTGCAAAAACTGGCGCAGGCAGGTAAATCGGTTGCAGGCTATAAGCCGATAGCCAAAGGGTGCGAAGAGACGGAGGCAGGTCTGCGTAATAAAGATGCTCTGCTGCTACAAGCGGCTTCCACGCTGGAACTGCCCTACAACATGGTTAACCCCATAGCACTGCGAGAAGATGAAATTAGCGCCAGCGAAGGTACCATTGATTACTGTGCGATGACACAGGGTCTGCGACAGATGGGCGAGGTAGCCGATATCGTCGTGGTTGAAGGCACTGGCGGATGGCGAACCGTCATGAACGATTTACGACCGTACTCCGAATGGGTGGTACAAGAACAACTGCCTGTTGTGTTAGTTGTCGGCATCAAACTGGGCTGCATCAGCCATGCGCTGCTGACGGCGCAGGCGATCATCAACGATGGTTTACCGCTGGTTGGCTGGGCTGCTAACCGTATTAACCCTGGGCTGGCGAATTACGCAGAAATTATTAACGTTCTGAGGAAGAAAATTCCGGCACCACAAGTAGGTGAACTGCCTTATTTACCGCGTGCCGAACAGCGAGATCTCTCGTCTTATATCGATCTTTCTGCCGTTAGCTACTAATTTCTATTAGTCTTCTATTCCCGCATCTCTGCGGGAATAAATTTCCTCCGCCACGCCACCTGTTATACTCACAGACAGTTTTTCTTCTTATCCTGAAAATATAATGAAAACAGAGAATAACCAGAAACAAACACCTGTTCCACATCGCCATTGGATTTTAATTGCCTGTATGTTGGCCATGTTTACCGCAGCGATTGAAGTGACAATTGTCGCGACAGCACTGCCCACGATCATCGCGGATTTAGGTGGATTTTCCCTATTAGGGTGGGTTTTTGCTGGTTATTTGCTGACGCAGTCGATCAGCATTCCGATTTATGGCCGATTGGCCGATCTGTATGGTCGAAAAAAGATTTTCTTCTTCGGTATGATGGTCTTCCTGCTGGGGTCTATTCTTTGCGGGTTCTCGACACAGATGGGCTGGCTGATTGTTTTCCGCACGTTGCAGGGGTTGGGCGCAGGTGCGATTACGCCGATTGCTTTCACCATTGTTGCCGATGTGTACAGTTCAACCGAACGCCCGAAAATACAGGGCTATTTGTCCAGTGTGTGGGGTGTTTCCGCCATTATTGGCCCGTTGCTGGGGGCGTTTATTGTCCAACACTTCAACTGGGCGCTAGTCTTCTGGGTCAATGTGCCGATTGGGCTATTTTCTATCTTCCTACTGGCTCGCTATCTGCCGACGATTAATGCCGTTCGTCAGCACCAGTTGGACTGGACGGGCGCGTTCTATCTGGTTGTGTCCGTTGCCAGTTTGCTGATGGCGCTGCTACAGGCTGAGGTATTTGGTTACTGGGTGATTCCTCTGCTCGCGCTCTCCATTGTGGGTGCCATTTTGCTGATTCGACAGGAAAAACGTACACAGGAACCTCTGTTTCCGCTGGCGCTGTGGCGTAACCGAGTCATTATCGCCGGTAACCTCGGTGGGTTAGTCGTCGGTGCAGCCATGATGGGCGTGAGCGCCTTTTTGCCGACGTTTATTCAGGGCGTGATGGGTAAAACACCGTTAGAAGCGGGCAGTATATTAGCGATGATGTCGATTGGCTGGCCGCTGGCCAGTACGCTGAGCGGGCGTTTAATGCTGTGGACGTCTTACCGATTTACAGCGATGTGCGGCGGTATTGTGTTGATTATCGGTAGCCTGACGCTGTTAACCGTTCAGCCAGATAGCAATCTTATGTGGGCACGGCTCGCCGCATTTTTGATCGGTTCGGGAATGGGGCTGAGCAGCACCACGTTTCTGGTATCGATACAAAACTCGGTGGACTACTCCATTCGCGGTATTGCGACAGCCTCCGCCATGTTTACCCGGATGCTGGGTTCCGCGCTGGGAACGGCAATTCTTGGCGCTACACTGAACATCAATCTGCACTGGCGATTGCCGGAAGTGAGCGATCCTCTCCAGACGCTCATGGATCCAGCCAAGCGTATCTTGCTGAGCGTAAACCAGCTCGATACGATGGCATCGCAGGTTGCTTCGTCAATCCACGGCGTATTTATCGTTTCTGCACTTATTGCGGCAATCACACTGCTTTCTGCCAGAATGATCCCCGCGAGCCAACGCCCAGGACAGACGTAAACCCAACAGGAATAACAGAAAAAGAAAAGGCGCAAAAAGCGCCTTTTGCACATCAAGAAGAAGAGGTTACGGTGTCGTTGTTGGCTGGCCTTCTGCTGGAGTTGGTGCGCTTTCAGCAGTAGCTTCGCCATCGGCATGGCGGGTGTAAACAATCTTGTGTGAATCATTCTCGCAGTGACCAACCACCTGACCACCGGCCTGACTCACCTGATCGTTCGGTACAATATCCAGTGTAAAACCGGATTCTGGTACGCCATTGGCAATGATTTTCTGGGTAATATCCGCTTTCACACTCTCGCAAGATGCCTGAGCAGCCAACGGAGCAACCAAGAATAACGCAGCACCCAAAATGACGGTTCTTTTCATCTTTTGATCCTTTTCTCTGAAAAAAGTCTCTTTGAGTATATCAAACGATGAAAATAACGCGAAAAAGCCGTGAAATCAGGCCATCAACGATGGCCCGGAAACATTCTAGACGCAGGGCCCGGTGGCGCAGCCATACATCATAAACAGCGGGAAAAGAATAACCGCTGGCACCATGAGAGGGGCAAGCAGTATGTCTTTACCCGAATTATCACTGCTATTGATGACAACGGGGATCGGCTGCGGCAAGCGTCCATTTTCTGTCGGGCTAACTAGGGGGCCTTTTTTCTCACTGAACGTGCCTTGCGCGCTAAACGTAACCTCACCTTGTCCCATTGTTGTGGGAATGCGGGCCGCGTAGAGCTCGCGTAAATCGGTTTTCTGCTCTTTGGTTAATCGGTGAGTATCAATCATATTTTTATATCTTGCATAGACTTGGCCATTATTACGGAGAGAAAAATCGACTCTCACACCCGTGATGATGTCTTTGTAATCACGGTAAAAGGCGTAATAGTCCTGATACTCTTTTTGCGCTCTTGCGTCGGGAAATTTGTAAACGTAGGTATTGGACTCAGCAACAAGCGTCCCGTTGTTATTGGCGATATGCGTGATGTTGTCCGTCTCAGGATATGTGCTTGCGCACGAACTGACTAACAAGCACATGATGAGCAGGCCCCACAATTTTATGTGAAAAGGGCGTGAAAATAACCGTGCTAAATCCATATTCATCCTGATGCACTCCATTTTGGATAAAAACGTGTGTTGCTACGGAATAGCGATAATCATTGAATTTAACGGTGACGTCATCATCTGATGCAGGTTAACTTTCTGCAATCCGAAGAGAAAAGGGGAAACCCACGCCAGAAGGCGTGGGTAAAGAATCATGGATTAACTGGACGCCCAGTACGACGATCGAGGCATCGATCGGTCGTGTTTTCCCAGTAAGCATTGACGTTATAGCTGGCGTTGCATTTTTCACGCCCATCAATGGATTTTTCAGTTTTATCGAATTCTTTCTCAACGCGATTATTGACTTTATTACGCAGTGAGCGGGTTGAATCCCATTGCTCTTTGCTTTGACGCGCTGCTTCTTTCGACAACGTGCTGTCGCCGGAATCGACAATGATATGACGTGTATCAGCCAGAGCGGCTGGCTGCCAGGCCGCGGAAACGATAACCAGAGAAAGCGGGATTAAGGCCCGAATCAAAGAGGAAAAAGAGTAGTGGTTCATGTTTCACCTTGACAGAACGAATGATAAAAACAAACGCCGATGCCGCAAAACGATAACAAGCGCACGGCAAGCGATAGACAACAAAAGGCGACCGCCGTTCCCTGTAACCTTCGCGCTTCGTGCAAAACGAAAGGTTGCCTATTACAAGAAGTATACATCCTTCGCTTCAACGGCACTATAACCGTGCAACATCTGGTTAAATGCCGTTTGTGTCCCAATAAAAAGAGCATGAAACAATGTTCATGCCCTTAATGCTAGTCCTGTCGGTGATATCAGCCTTCGCGATGTACGCTTAACCCAGCGAAAGATTGGCTGACTGGCATCATTTCCAGCGTGTTGATGTTGACGTGCGCTGGCAAGGTGGCAACCCAGAAAACGGCTTCAGACACATCTTCTGCGGTCAGTGGCGTCGTGTTGTCGTAGACTTTGCTGACCTTGTCGTCGTTGCCCTTGAAACGTACTGCCGAGAACTCTGTTCCCCCAACCAGACCAGGTTCGATATTCGTCACACGAATTCGAGTGCCAGACAGATCGGCACGTAACCCCAGGCTAAACTGCTGCACGAATGCCTTGCTGGCACCGTATACGTTGCCGCCAGCATAAGGCCAGTTTCCTGCGGTAGAACCGATGTTAATGACATGGCCGATGTTGCGCGCGACCATGTCAGGCAGCAGAGCTCGCGTCATAAACACCAGTCCTTTATTGTTGGTATCGATCATATTTTCCCAATCGTCTACCGATGCCTTATGGGCAGGCTCCAGACCCAGCGCCAGCCCGGCGTTATTGACCAGCACATCAATCGCTCGCCATTGAGCAGGCAAGGAGGCAACAGCCTGCTCAATGGCCTGACGATCGCGCACGTCTAATTTCAGCGTATATATCGCATCGCCCAACTCTGCCTTCAGCGCATCCAGACGTTCCTGACGGCGACCCGTCGCAATCACTTTATGGCCTGCGCTAATAAATTTACGGGTAATTGACTCACCAAATCCAGCCGTTGCACCGGTAACAAAAATAATCATGCTTTTTTTCTCCCTGACCGTTTTCATGTTCTGCTTGTGCCTGATATCAATATAAATAATGAAAGGCATACGATCATTTAGCCGCGCAATTCCGCTTGGGTCAAGCGTTACTCCGGTTTCAACGGTGTGGTTCAGGAATAATTGCCCCTCAGAAAGAGGGGCGGATGTCGTGTCATGACGCGACAAGCAGGTATGACAGAGAATTAAATCCAGTTTTTGTTACGGAATTCGCGCATGGTATCCGCGACCCACTGCATTTCCTGCGGTGTACCTAATGAGATACGACACCAGTTATCCGCCGGAGGAAATGCACGGCCAATCAATACGCCCGCGTCTGCCATATGCTTTTGGTAATCCTTGAGCGGAACAACCAACTGGTGGAAAACAAAATTCCCTTCTGACGGCAAGTACGGCAGTTTCAGGTCATCTAGCGCCTTCAACAAGATTTGACGCGACACATCATTACTCTTTTTGCTGTAGGTAATAAATGCCGAGTCGTCCATGGAAGCCAGTGCCGCATCCACGCCGCTAAAGTTGATTTTTTCACCTGCGACATATCTCCCCATCAACGCAATCACGCTGGGATGTGCGACGGCATACCCAACGCGCATACCCGCCATGGCGTGTATTTTGGAGAACGTTTTGAGCAGAATAATGTTTTCTGCACCTTGGGTAATCATCGGTGAAATAGAGCGAAAACGCGGATCATTGACGAACTCGGCGTAGGCTTCATCGACGATAAACATCGTATTGGCAGGTTTGCTGGCAATCCACGGCTCGATTAAATCCGCAGGCGTAATCGTGCCCGTTGGGTTGTTGGGATTTACCAGATAAACGATGGAAGGGCCGCTATACCCCGCAACAGCAGCTTTTAGTCCTTCAATATCGAATGCCCAGTTGTCGAGCATTTTGACTTTAGTGACTTTGATTCCGGCAATTTTGGCAAAGTGCTCACCGTCGCCATAGGTTAATTCAGGAATTACCAGTTGTGCATCCAACGACGCGTAGGCTTCAATCGCCGCCCGGATACCTTCGGACGACCCCGCCGTCAGAAAAATGGAAGGGGCTTCCACCTGATGATGCGCCGCCAGTTTATTGCCAAGCATCAAAATTTCATTCTTTGCATAGCGGTTGGCTTTTACAACGGCATCACGTGCGGCGGCTTGTGCTTTGGGCGACATCCCCAGTGGATTCTCATTGAAGTTAATACGGATTGGGTTATTGGCCGACGGTGCAGTAAATGCAGCATTCTCAGGCTGTGTCTCGGCAAAAACTCGTGAACTTAATCCAGTTGTTACCGCAGCCGTCCCCAGTAGGGCGCCAGAAAGTTTTAATAATGCTCTGCGTTTCGGGTTTAACACGTCGCTTTCATTGATTAAAAAATTCATCAAAACACTCTCCTTAGTTACATAATGACAGGAGAGCTAAAGCATAAAACGCGCCAATTTTACGCAGCGCTCGATCTCTAATACCTTGTCAAATAGATAAAATCATATTTTCTTACGACAAGTTTTCCCACATGGCGGGAAATTTCACCTTTTTTGCGCATCAATTAAAGGTAAAAAAAATTGATTTATTCATTGGGTGATTAAATCAATCGATAGTTGTTACTTATGCAAGAACGCCATCATGACGCATGAAATGATGCATCATGATGCGCTTGCCCTATGAGATAGCGATTGCGTTATGCTTCCTGATTGTCGGCTTCTACCGCCGCATATAGCCGGTCAAGAATATCGGGAAAAGCAGACTGCACGCGGTTCCAACTTGGCACAAAGGGTTTATCACCTGGGCTATCGCTATAAGCATGGCCGGAAAAGGTGATCACATCAGAAAATAGCTCCACAGCTGACTCTTCTTTATGGCGGTCAAAACTCAATCCATTCATGCGGGCATCATGTTCGAAAGCATCGATCATATCGAGAGCCGTGCGATAGTAGGTTGCCCGCAGGACACGGAAAGAATCCGTGGTGATATTCACACCAAGAATGGCCAGCTTGCGATACAGCGCTTTTGTGATATCCGCCGCCATGCGCTGCAATCCTGCGTTCGGATCGCCTTCAGACATCGGCTGGTGCTTATGGTCGTAGCGATCCGCGATATCTACCTGGCAAATACGGCGGGTTGCCGTTCCTCGATGGATCTCTGATAGCACACCAATTTCCAGTCCCCAATCGCTTGGAATGCGCAGGTTATTCAGGATTGAAGTGCGCATCGCAAATTCGCCAGAAAGCGGATAACGGTAACTGCGCATATAATCCAGATAGTCGGAATTACCGTAGACCTTTTGCAGTGATTTCAGTAACGGATAGACCAGTAGGCGTCCCACGCGGCCATTCAGTTTTCCCTCAGCAACACGGGCGTAATAGCCTTTGCAGAAGTCGTAACTAAAGTGCGGATTCGCCACAGGGTAGAGCAGGCGAGCCAGCATTGCACGATCATAAGTGACAATGTCACAATCGTGCAGCGCAACACAGGCAGATCGACGTGAGGCTAACGTGTAACCGACGCAAAACCAGACATTTCTGCCTTTGCCGGGCTCCTGCGGTGCCAGTGATTTTTCTGCTAACTCATCGCTGAGTGCTTTCAAGCGAGGGCCATCGTTCCACAGAATACGATGCCGCTGTGGTAGACGAGAAAAAAACTCTCGGGCGTAAAGAAACTGTTCGCGATCGGCGCGATCCAGTCCAATCACAATTTCGCCAAGGTAAGAGACCTGGGACAACTGCTCAATAATATGGCCCAGCGCTGGGCCTTCCAGCTCAGAATAGAGCGAGGGCAAAATTAACCCCATACTATTTTGTCCGGAAAACACCTGAAGTTCATACTCCAATTCTTCCGTACTTCTCTGAGTGAGGTTGTGAAAATTAGTAATGATGCCATCTTGATAAAATTCGCTCATCATGTGCTCCCATATCATCTTGCGGCGAGTTCATGCCGAGAAATAATCGTTGCTGATAAAGTGATCCAGTCCTTCACTCCAGCCTTGAGGGCCCGAAGCCTGTGTGCAATATTGCTCACCGTTATACGTTCCTGGTAGGCTAACGATTTGATTTTCTTTGCCTTTGATTAATACCGCATAGTCTACGGTGCATAAAAGAGAGATATCATTTGGGCCATCTCCGAGGCCGAGGGTTTTGACGCCAGTACCATACCTCTCGGAGTACTGTGTTTTTATCCAGTCTGCCGTAAATCCCTTACTCGTCTCAGCACTCATCACGTGATAGAAGCGACCGCCTTGCGTCAGAGCCAGGCCCACATCCGCCAATAACTGACGAAAATGTGGTAACCGGCTGGCATCATCCAGCCAAAGCAGCGGTTCAGAGGCTTCGCGCTGTTGCGCACGCTGAGAATCTTGCTCGTTTAACCCTGTGGCTTCTGCTATTTCCGCGTAGCTCATATCGCCAAAGCCTTTGAAGCGAAAACCGAATGCGCGCAGTTGCTCTAACTGCGTGCGGATAATGGGATACCCTGAGCCGATTCTCTTCCTTGGATAAGCAGGGTGTGTTTGCCATGCAGGAGGCAGCGCCACAATTGCGCCGTTTTCCGCAATATAGGGATAATCATCCAGCCCAAGCGCCTGCTGTAATGGCTCAACTTCCGCTGCCGTTTTACTGGTTGTGATGATCAGCGGGATTGCCTCATCCGCTAGCCGCATCAGCCAGGGTTGTGCGGCATCCCACCGGTAGGTCTCATGATCAAGCAACGACCCGTCGAGGTCGCTGAAAATGATCAGCTTCGTATTGCGCGTTTGCATGGGTTCTCCATGTTTTATCGTGGATAAACAGAGAGTAACGATGGACGGTTAACGTTAGTCAGAAAGGGCGCATGTTTGCCAATGAGGTATTGTATTCGTGGTATTTGTGAATGTGATCATAATCACATTTTAAGCGTAGGCGGCAATCAGTAGCTTCACCAATAGTATAATGATCTGGCTACTTCGTTGTACGAGATGGGAATTAGCGAATACTGCTTTTATCCTGAAACGTTTTACGCCAGTCAGTTGGACTAACGCTAAAATGCTGTTTGAACTGCTGACGAAATGTCACCACTGACTGAAACCCCACACTATCCGCAATCGCTTCAATTGAGTGGGATGTCGATTCCAATAATACCTGGCTATGACGAAGTCGCTCTGCCGTTAACCAGTCGCTAACCGTCATACCTGTGGCGCGGAAGAAATGCCGGGTAAATGTTCTGCGGCTCATCTGCACGCGGCTCGACAATGTATCCAAAGAGTGGGGAGAGCGGAGGTGCGTACGCAGATAATCCAGCAACTGATTGATTTTGCTATCCCTCGTATTCTCCGGCACAGGATGTTCAATAAATTGTGCCTGCCCACCTTCCCGATAAGGCGGAATAACCAGACGACGAGCGACACGGTTAGCAATAGCACTGCCGCAATGCTGGCGAACGAGATAAAGACAGCAGTCAATGGCTGCCACCGTGCCAGCAGATGTAATCAGATGCCCGTCTTCAACATAGAGTGCGTTGGTATCCAACTGCACGTTAAGAAAGCGGGCGACAAAATCCTGCTCAAACGCCCAGTGTGTTGATGCGCGGCGATCCTCTAACAACCCAGCATAAGCCAGCACGTAGGTGCCCAAACATAATCCAGCGATCTGTGCTTTACGGGATTCGGCAGCGCGTAATGCATCCAGAAGCGCCTCAGAGGGGCGCGTATCTGGATGGCTCCAATAGGGAACGATGATCAGACCGGCGTTTTCTAACGCAGAAAATCCGTGCTCAACATTGATGGAAAAACCGTGTTCAGAGGCAACCATTCCCGGTTTTTCCGCACAGAAAAAAAGCGAAAACTGTTTTTCTTCATAGAGCATATCGCTGAAAACCATGCTCGGTATAGATAAATGGAACGGGCTAAAATGTTCGCAGACAACCACCGCGACGGTTAATACAGCCATCATAGCCCTCACCAAAGATAATATGTTCCGGTTATTAGCCAGTTCAGAATTGCACGCTTTCGCCATCGTTTGGTACGTGCACGATGGACTGAAGTTGTTCTTCCCGTAGGTAGCCACGCAGTTCGACGCGGCTCAGGAGGCAATGATTCACCGCTTCCATGTGTGTAGCGACTATCGCCGCGTTAGGCACAAGCTGATGTACGTGCCGAACATCCTCTTTTCCCATAATAATCGAACCGAAGCTGGGGATGAATGCATTACCGATATTCAATGCCACCACATCGGGAGAATAATTCGTCAGCACATCGATAACATGCTGATTCCAGACGGTATCGCCAGCCAGATAAAACGACTTCTCATTAGCATGTTGAAAGACGATACCGCAGACTTCACCTAGGCGTTCCGCCAATTGTGGATTGGCATAGGTCTCATCAGAACCATGTTGGCCAGATGTTTTTATCAGCGTGATTCCGTCATATTCTGTTTTCTCTCCAAGTACACGCACCGAGATAAACCCCGCACGCCGAATAATCTCGGCATCCTGCGTATTTTGGCTGAAGATTGGCATCGTTTTCGGGATGACCTCGATAGCGGCATCATCCCAATGGTCAAGGTGTGTATGCGTCACAATCACGGCATCAACATCCAGAATTGTCGACATCGGCAATGGAAGGTCGACCAAAGGATTACGCAGATGATCATTTGCCGTTCCAGGGAAGCCGGGGTAGGTAGCTTTGGGTGCCAACATTGGATCAATCAGAAACGTTTTCCCACCAAATTCAAGTTGTAATGTCGCATTACGAATCTGCGTTATTTTCATTTTATTGTTCCTATATCAGGTTAACTGGCAGCGCCGTTATGCGCCAAACAGGATCAGTATAAGAATCTGGCAGATCGCTAACAGTGGCCTGAATGACACACTTCGATGGATTTAGGCCAATTTGCATAAAGCGATTGTTTATTATCGGCGGGGCTATCCTATTGCTGTCTTCATGCACACTAGCTATCTTAACTAACTGGCTATCTTAACCAACGTGCTGTTTCATCACTGAAAAGGACCGTCCTATGCCCCATATTGATGTCAAACATTTCCCAAGAAATCTGTCTGAAGAAGAGAAGAAAGTCATTGCTGAGGATCTCGCTGCGGTTCTGAAGAAGCACTTTGGTTCTTCTAACGATTCACTTTCTGTCGCGTTCAACGAAATTGAGCCAGAACGTTGGAAGGACGAGGTTTACGATCCGATCATCAAACCGCATTTGGATACGTTGGCGAAAAAACCGGGCTATTCGTACTAAAAAATACGTAGTAAAAAGCCGATAACTTTTTGAGTGTTATCGGCTTTTTATGCTGCTGTAGAGCAGGGAGGATTATGCTGTCAGCAGGTGCTGTGCGGTACTTTCAACCAGAGCCAGCAGGACTTTGACATCATTCAGGCTTACCGTTGGGTTCAGCAACGTCAGTTTCAGGCAGGTAACGCCATCAAACTCGGTTACCCCGACGTTGGCGCGTCCTGATTCCAGCAGAGCATCACCAATGCGTTGGTTAAGCAGTGCAATCGTTGCATTATCCGCTGTCGCCAACGGCTGTGGACGATAGCGGAACAGAACGCTTGCCAACTGTGGCTGCATCACTAATTCCAGCGAGGCGTGTCCATCCACATACTGTGCAACCTGCTGTGCCAGCGTGACGCCGTGATCGATGATCGCCGCGTACTGCTCTTGGCCTAACGCTTCCAGACCCATCCACAGTTTCAACGCATCAAAACGACGCGTCGTCTGCAATGACTTCGACACCAGATTAGGCACGCCTTGGGCTTCATCGAACTCAGAGTTCAGGTAAGCCGCCTGATAGCGCATCAGTTCATAGTGACGTGCTTCTTTCAGTAAGAATGCGCCACAGCTGATGGTCTGGAAGAATTGTTTATGGAAATCCAATGTAATGGAATCCACCAATTCAATACCGTCCAGATAATCGCGATATTTCTCGGACAGCAAGAGTGCACCGCCCCAAGCTGCATCAACGTGTACCCAAATCTGATGCTCCGCTGCCAGTGTCGCAATCGCACGTAGAGGATCGATCGCCCCCGCATCAGTCGTTCCCGCCGTCGCAACAATCGCCAGAATCTGCTCACCGTTAGCCTTGGCCAACGCCACTTTCTCAGCTAAATCGTTCAGATCCATCCGCGCGAAGCGATCGGTTTTCACCAGCGTGACACATTGATAACCTAAGCCCAGTAAAGCCATGTTCTTTTGCACCGAGAAATGGGCATTTTCAGAACAGAACACTTTAATTTTCTTCAGGTTACCGACTAACCCATCTTGCTGGATCGAATGTCCCTGACGTGCGAAGAAGGCATCACGCGCTAACATCAGCCCCATCAGGTTACTCTGGGTGCCGCCGCTGGTGAATACACCAGCATCGCCAGACTGATAACCAACTTGAGTACGCAGCCATTCAATCAGCTTCATCTCAATGATGGTTGCTGACGGGCTTTGATCCCAGGAGTCCATGCTCTGGTTGGTGGCGTTAATCAACACTTCAGCCGCCTGGCTGACCACCAAACTTGGGCAGTGCAGGTGAGCGACGCACTGTGGATGATGCACCGACAGGCTGTCTTTCAAAAAGTACTCAATTGCACGCTCAATAGCGGCCTGGTTACCCAGACCCTGAGGATTAAAATCCAGCGTGATGCGTTCACGCAGTTCCGCAACCGTTTTCCCCTGATACATCTCAGGCTGTTGCAGCCACTGCATAACAGCTTGACTACTCTGCGTAATCGCTTCCTGATAGGCTTCGATGCTTTGAGCAGAAGAGGCCAGAATCGGGTTTACCTCTGTTTCAACTAATTGGGACATCGTGGTCATTCGCTCCACTCAGACTGGCTTCACGCCAGCAGACAGCAGGGCGTTTTCAAATTTATCCAGGAAGATTTCCAATTCAGCATTGCTGATCAGCAGGGAAGGCAACAGACGCAGAACGCAACCGTTACGGCCGCCGCGTTCCAGAATCAAGCCTGATTCGAAACATTTTTTCTGCAACAGCGCAGACAAATCGCCATCAGCCGGGTAGCAACCCATGTGATCCTGCGCTTCGCCAGGTTTAACGATCTCAATCCCGATCATTAATCCCAGACCACGAATATGACCGATCACGGGATAACGTGTTTGCAGCTCAGCCAGTTTGGCTTTCAGCCATTCACCTTGCTCAGCGACTTTATCTGCCACCTGATTGTCTCTGAGGTGCATCAGCGTCGTCAGGCCAGTTGCCATTGCCAGTTGGTTACCGCGGAAAGTACCGGTATGGTGACCCGGTGCCCAGGCATCGAACTGCTTCTTGATACCCAGTACGGCTAATGGCAAACCGCCACCGACTGCTTTGGACATCACGATGATATCTGGCTCAATGCCAGCGTGTTCAAAGGCGAAGAATTTACCGGTACGTGCAAAACCAGCCTGAACTTCGTCGATGATCAGCAGAATACCGTGTTCCTGCGTCACTTTACGGATGCGTTGCAACCACTCGACTGGTGCCGGGTTCACGCCGCCTTCACCCTGAACGGCTTCCAGAATGACCGCAGCAGGTTTGCGAACGCCACTCTCAACGTCGTTGATCAGGTTTTCAAAATAGTAGGTTAATGCTTTAACGCCAGCGTCACCGCCAATACCCAGCGGGCAGCGGTACAGATGCGGATAAGGCATAAACTGGACTTCAGGCATCATGCCGTCAACCGCTTCTTTCGGTGACAGGTTGCCGGTTACCGACAACGCGCCATGCGTCATACCGTGGTAGCCACCTGAGAAGCTGATCACACCAGAACGGCCGGTGTATTTTTTTGCCAGTTTCAGTGCAGCTTCAACCGCATCGGCACCAGAAGGGCCGGTAAACTGGAGGCAGTATTCTTTGCCCTGACCAGGCAATAAGGAAAGCAGATATTCGGAGAACTGATCTTTCAACGGCGTTGTCAGATCAAGTGTATGTAACGGCAAGCCGCTAGTAATGACACGTTGGATGCTTTGCAGCACGTCAGGATGGTTATGACCAAGCGCGAGCGTACCCGCACCAGCCAGACAATCAAGATATTGATTATTCTCAACATCGGTGATCCACACACCTTCAGCTTTCGCAATTGCCAGAGGCAACTTGCGTGGATAACTCCTCACGTTCGATTCAAATTCAGCTTGTCTTGCCAAATAGGTTTCATTGTTTCCGTTTAATGAATTCGCACCTAAACTGTCAATACGGACTTTATCCGTCATCATATCTCTCCTACAACCGTGTGCTCGCTGGCAACCACGGTTGAATAAATGAATTAAATACGTAACTACTATAAGAAAAACGCGGCCAATATAGGGTTTTTCAGTCACCGACTCAATGATTTATTTCGTTTCGAAACCTTTATTTTTTCACATAAAAATCAAATGGTTGAATGATTAATTGCTAGTCATGATGCCATGGCTATCTTACATGCTTATTAAATAAGCAAAAAAAATCCTCCTGCAGCAGGATTTTTGAGCCCAAAAGATGGTAACGAACGGAGTAAACAGCACTTTTAGCTAGAGAAAACGGAATAGAAACCGCAGGCTAGGGGGAATGTGATACTGCTTAATGCGTTGTGTTCAGCCTATATAAAGGCTGATGCAGAGGTTTGGATGCCTCTGCAACTCGTTAAATCGGATTCCAGCGGTTCCTGAGGTAATTAACGGCTTCCTGAGTTTGCGGCTGGTTGAGATAGTTCTCTCTGAACAGAATGGTGCCGTTAATGTGCGGCGTAGACTCGTTCAAATCGAGCTGCTTTTTCAGCTCTGGTACGCCACCCTTTATCATCCAGTCTGGTTCATTTTTTGACGGTTCACCCACTTTATACAATGCAACGCCAATATAGAGGCGCGTACTCGTAGGTTTCACCACATCCGCCCACCATTTTGCCAATACATCATAGCGAGCAGCGTCGCGTGCGAAGGGCCAGTAAAGCTGTGGAGCGATGTAATCCAATAGCCCTTGCTGCACCCACAAGCGAGTATCGGCATAGGCTTCATCATAGGCAGCCGCGCCCCGCGTGTCGGAACCTGCTGCATCGTGTGAGCGGTTGCGCCATACGCCGGCAGGGCTGACGCCGAATTCAACCTCGGGTTTCAACTGCTTAATAGTGCGTGAAACCTGCTCAATCAGTTGCTGTGTATTGTATCGCCGCCAATCTGGTTTTGAGCCAAACCCCTGACCATACTTTTTAAACGTCTCTCCATCGTTAAGAACGGAGCCGGGTGATTCAGCATAGAAGTAGTCATCGAACTGCACACCGTCAATCGCGTAGTGCGCTACGACTTCGGCCACGATACTGGTGATCCAGCTTCGTACTTCTGGGATTCCCGGGTCGAGCACAAAGCGATCGCCAGCCGTGCGGATCCAGTCACGATGCAACACAAATACGCTAGCCGGGTTCTGCGACAGCGTGCGGTTTAGCTCAGTAACGGTTCCTAGCTTGGTGTTGACGGATACGCGATAGGGATTAAACCAGGCATGGACTTTCATACCGCGCTTGTGCGCTTCATCCAGCATGAACTGAAGCGGATCGTAGCCAGGATCTTCACCAATATGGCCCGTCAGCATATCTGACCACGGCAATATTTTAGAAGGCCAGAGTGCGGTGCCATCCGGTTTAACCTGGAAAAATACGGTATTGATACCGAGATTTTTCAATTTATCCAGTTTGCTTTTCAGCGCGTCCTGTTGCTGGGTAATGCGGATAGCAGGGCTGCTGGCATTGACTGATGTCACCGGCGGCCAGTCGAGACGGGAGACTGTCGCCAACCAGACTCCGCGTACCGGTTCCTGACTTTGCTGAGGTGTGACCGGAAGCGTCTGTTTAACGGGAGGGACAGGGGTAACAAGTGAACTCGGCGGCTTGGACGCGCAACTGGCAAGTAGAAGCGCAGCAGCAATAAGTACGACTGGCTTTTTCACGTTGGTTAGCTCTTATTTTTACGACTATTAGCCCATGGGTCAACGGCACTATCCTCTGATTTTGCGGGAGCAACATTATCCAGAGAATCAAGATACAGCGCTTCAACTTCGGCGCGAGCCCACGGTGTCCGACGCAGAAACTTTAAACTGGATTTCACGCTCGGATCGCTTTTAAAGCAATTGATGTTGATCCGTTTACCCAGCTCAACCCAGCCAAAACGGTCAACCAGCGCGTTGACTTGCATTTCAAGCGTTACGCCATGTAAAGGGTCTTTAGAAATATGAGCGGTCATGTAGTCGAAGTCCGGTAGTTTCAGATGTTGTTTTCAGAATTGGGCTGTTAGCAAGGGAAGGGTACAAGAAAGCAGGGCGAGCGGCAATGTTGTGCAGCTATGTGAGTATGACAACGTTGTCACCAATACACAGGATTACATTAGCAAAGTGCTAATATGAGCATCCTCAGTAATCATCGAGGAAAGGTAATGAGAGACAGTATTCGGACGAAGATAGTGAGGGTATGTGAAGCCAAGATTGCGGCTAAAGGAGATAATGTTGGCGTGTCATTTTATGCTTTTTTTGCTAACAAGAATGACGATCCAGAATTACTCATGGAAGTCGCTCAATGGTGGATCATGGAGATGAAGCTAGACCACTTTGAAAAAGCCAGAAAAATCATATCTCTCCTTACACGCTAGACAATAATAAATAAGGGTTTTTAATGCTCTGTAAATCGACATCGGTGGCTTTACCTCTGCTAGTAGCGTCGGCACTCCTGCTGACAGGGTGCGCGCCAGCACCGGATCTAACGCAGTGGAAACGTCCTAACACAGACATCGACGGCGTGCGCGTCGCGATGGGTAAATGCGGGGTGCCGCTCCCCGGACCCGATATCCCCAAAACAGACAATGAATCAGTCCTGTATTACCAATGCATGGAGAGTATGGGTTTTACCCGTAAAGACGGATTCAAAATTTGCAGCGTTCGTGTCTACCATGATACCCCAGCCTGCATTAAGCAAGAGCAGGGGGACTCTTTGAGTCAGCGCCAGCTAGAAGCGCTGCATTTTGTCGCAGACAGAGGGTTTCATCCGATTAAGCCGGATTCCGGCGTGAGCCAGTTTTCCTTGGTTAGTTGGCGTAAAGCGGGAGCGTCGCGGCATTTTTCTCATGAAATCGAAAACGACAAACAAGCACTGGCGGTGATGTATCAATGTGGTTATCCGCAGCCTTTGGGCTCAGTGCCTTACGTGCCGACACTGCGCAAAGCCGCGGATGTTCAGCGATGCATGCTGGATAAAGACTTCGAGCCGAAGAACAAACTTAATCTAGTCTGTCGCAATTACCCGCAAGTCACGGGCTGCCAAGATATGAAGTAGATGTACCTAATACAAGAAACGAGAGGCATGCCCAAAATCACTAACATTTTGATTTGTTAGAAAGGGCTCGTGAGATATGAAGTTATTTATCACTATAGGTAATTTAACTTATGTTGAGTAAAAATTCAGTTCATGAATCATATTACCTGTATCAATATGATTTTATTTAATATTTTTAAATATAAGGGTGAGATCACTTTCGGATAACTTCATGAACTAACAAAGAGCTGCTTCTTTTAAGCATTTCCTGACAACCTGCTATACAAACATTGCCCTTCGCAATCGCATATCCCTCCCTACAAATTATAGGTGGGGCCTTATTGTTTTATTGAAAAATTCATGATTTTCAGTGAGATTTAGATACATCAATACTTAATCAGGGCTAAAGTCTCTGATGGCGGTAGCGTTCTTAACGCGGGCTGGGTTACCTAAATCGTATGTCCGAATTTAGTTGACCACTACAGAAAGATAACCGCAGGGTCGTGACACAGTTCGACAAGCTTGCAAAAAGCTATGCGGCAATGGTCTCACTGACTTGTTCCATGCAGTATTTGCGACATCTCATTTCGTACAGAGCACAGGTTGAGTTAGAAGTAAAATTGAGTGTTACTAATTTTCATTCAGGGCCTATGCACGGTGCACATCGACCTGTCTATTGGTTCTGGTTGACTCGGATTGACAAAATTGAAGCATCGCTTGGAAAGTATAAAGTTGTCATTGACTATGATAGAATAATTGAACAGAGTGAATGTGGATTAGATGAAATTTCATCTTTTATAGCACAAAGACTTTCTGTTGTTCCTGAGTCATCAGATACTAAACCACCACTACCTGATGAACAAGAAAATGATGCTGAACAGTTGAATCAAGAACATTTCATCTTGAACGAAGTTTACCCGCTTGATGAGTAACAAACAGTGGGCATCGAGATATTAACTTAGAAAAACGAGAGCTATATGCGCCAAGATTATTGCTTCTGAGATGGTGGTTTTTTTAAGTTCTAATTCTTGTTAGAGTGGCTTTTAATATCATGCTTTATTTATCAGGATTAAAAGGAGATGTGATGCGTCCACATGCTTTAGATACAGCACTCATCACAGAGAATGCATTCCAACTTGTCGTCTGGTGCTCAGGTAATCATCATGTGCTCGACCACTTTTTAGATGATGGAGACCATATTTCATTTGGTCCTACAAAGCCAAATTTCATTTACCATCTACAAAAAACAGTTTGTGAGTTACTTATTGTAACGGCGACAAAAATTAGAATCCTGCAGGATTCCCTCACCGATACATATTTAGATCATGACGAACTCATAAAACCAGACAAAAGGATCACGACTTTTAACCCATGTGCGCAAGAACTGCATTCCTTAAAAAATTTATCAATCCGTGAGACCTGTAATAAAATAATACACGCCACCTCAGTTGCTTTCATTATGTGCAATAAAGATGGCCACAAGGAGCGATTTTTATATTGGTCTGAAGACTTATACGGTTTTTGGTTCAGCGGAGTAGTGGAACTTCATGGAAAAATAAAAGGTAAGGAATGGATCGTCACGTTAGACCCATCAAAGCTTGGAGTAAATATTATTAGCTACATTCATGAACTTGAATCAGAGCATGAAATTTATAGGGCATGGGAATAAGAAATAAGTCGGCCTCATAAAAATGTGTTTTATAGAGGTAGCAGTTCTTTCCTAGAAGATGACTATTACAGAAACACTTTAATACAGAATGTAGTTCTAAGCTCAAAGCAATGGAAACATGAGCCTATCCTAATCTTTCATCATGATCGCGCCATAATTTATAAAAATTGGAGCATCCCTAATTAGGTTTTACCCTGACCACAGATCGAGTTACCGCTAATGTATCAAATGTGTTCACTGGTGAGAATTATTTACTGGTGATTGATGATAATTTCTAGATAATTAATTTAAGGCAACGTATTATCCAGTTGTTCATCCCGATAATGATGGAGATAAGAGTTTAATGAATGTTGAAATAAAAGTGCTTAACCAAAATATTGCAAGGATTATTACTTCACCAGACCTGGATGGGAGTATCATTTCATTTAAGAGGGAATGCATTTCCGCTCTTTCTAATTTGGAAATCATCCCTTCTAGTCCAATGTGTTACATTCTCTATCATGATTATTATGATCGCACTATAGATAGAAATGAAGTTTACATCGGCCAGACAGATGCTGGGATGAATAGAATAAAACAACATCATCAACATAAAGAAAACTGGAATAAGGGTTTGTTGTTTATAAATAGGAAGCCTTCATACGACTTTAGTTTTAAGCTTGAGAGTGATTTAATACAATTAGCTAAAGAGTCTTTGAAGTTTCACGTATCAAACATTAGAAATGAAAATAGAGGGAACTTGTGTGATTGCCAAATAGAAGAATATGATAACTATCTAAATAATCTACAAACTATACTAACTGCTATTAACATTGATATCCTTGAGCGAAATTATGATGGTGCATTCATACATGATACTCAATTAAATCTGAAAGCCCATTTAACTAAAAAAACATTACCATATGAGATAAAAATTCTTGCTGGTAGTTATGCTGAAGTATGTAGATTGGGTTATACAAAGAATTTATTTAACAAGTATGACGTTAAAATTGAAGTTCGTGATAAAGAAATTATTACAAACCGAAAAGATAATCGTCTTCACATCATAAAAGAAGAATATTTCATTTTTGATGATGATATGAATCTTACAATTGAAAACGAAGAAAAGATGGCTCTATACAACTTTTTAAGTATTAATGGTGTTCGAATGTTTAACTATATTGATAAGGTTTAATTTTTTTTACTCCTTATCCTATGAGCTTCATCAATTGTAGTAATAAATTACCATAATAAACCATAAGCGATAATTTGTTAGTTATGGCCTCTAAGTATAGGAAGCCATTTTCTATACATTATCCGTGGCGATTCAGTTTGTGATCTAGGAAACAAGCATAAATCTGATGAGATTCAAAATTATTGCGCCTATACCAGTGCTTCTGTGGCTATAAAATTTATTATTGATAAGTGCGATGGTTTAATTTGATAAATTTTCATGCGATTTAAATTTTCCCTTGGACTAGGAAATTATATGCAAATGAAGTGGGGGGACATTAACTGAATCGCCACGGGTTTAACAGACACCTCAGAGTCATTTATGGACTGACCCCGCCCCGGTAGACGATCCTGCCCTATAGTTTGAGCATAGGTGGAGCGTATGGGCACAGCACGATTTACACCTGAATTTAAGGAAGAAGCCGTCCGCCAGATAACGGAGCGCGGTTATTCTCTTGCCGAAGTATCAGACCGTCTGGGCGTTTCTGCGCACAGCCTCTACAAGTGGCTACGGGCTATCAAGCCTGATAACAGCGAACATCTTACCTCGCTTCAATACCAATACATTTTTAATGGGTATAATATGTGATTGCTTTTGCCGCATTATTGACAGGAACAAGGACTGGTGATGAATATTGATTTCAGTTTAATTCGCAGCGCCCCCAAAAGCCGTAACGATAGCTTTGAAGCACTTGCCGTACAGTTATTTAGGAAAACCTGTCGAGTACCGACAAATTCAACATTTATTAGTCTGCGTGGAGATGGTGGAGACGGTGGCGTTGAGGCATATTTCCGCTCACCGGACGGTGCCGTATTCGGTGTTCAGGCAAAATACTTTTTCCAGCTTGCTTCCGCAGAGCTTACACAGATTGATAGTTCCCTTAAAGCTGCGCTAAGCAACCATCCCACACTAACCGAATACTGGATTTATATACCGTTTGACCTGACCGGGCGTGTTGCTGCGGGAAAGCGAGGAAAAAGCCAGGCGGAACGCTTTGAAGAATGGAAAAGTAAAGTCGAATCGGAAGCGTCAGCGAAAGGGAAGTCACTTTCTATTGTCCTTTGTACCGCTGCTGTTATCTGCAATCAATTACTTGAGATAGACCCTTACGGAGGGATGCGCAGGTATTGGTTTGATGACACGTTGCTGACAACAGCTCAAATTCAACAATGTCTGGATGACGCCATTGCTTTTGCCGGGCCAAGATATACTTCAATGTTGGATGTGGTGACGAATGCTCATGTCGGCCTGGATTTCTTTGGTGGGACTGGTGACTTTTGCGAGTGGTACGAAACATCATTAACACCAATCGTTCGAGAGTTCCATTCACTGAATGGATACGGACGCAAATCGCTGGATATACTCGGCGAAACCCGTGCTACATCTGCCACGGCATTGATTGAAGAAATAATTGCCTACTGTGAGAGCATGAGAGATAACAATGTCACGGCCACATCGGTTACAGATCTTTGCGTCGCTCTGTCATCCCTATTGACACTTTTCGCTGATGCGCGCCATGCTCAAGAAGATAAATTTTATGAAAAGCATGGCAAGCATAGTGATACAGAATCGTTCCGACAGTTCCACGCAGAGTATATGTGTGCATTTCCTGCCGGAGATATGGATGCGGCGAGAAAATGGGAAGAGCAGGCGCAGCAACTGCAAAATTTGCTGACTTCGCAGGTCATTGGTGCCGCAACAGCACATTCCTTACTGCTGGTTGGGCCAGCGGGTATCGGCAAAACCCATGCCATTGTCAGCGCAGCATTGCGTCGACTGGAACATGGTGGTTTTTCCATGGTCGTCTTTGGAGATGACTTTGGCAAAGCAGAACCTTGGGAAGTGCTACGCAGTAAAATAGGGCTGGGTGCCGCCATCGATCGTTCGACATTATTTGAATGCATACAAGCCTGCGCCGAACATACTGGCTTACCTTTTGTCATTTATATCGATGCCTTGAACGAAAGCCCGCAAGAAGTGCGCTGGAAGGACAAGCTTCCCGAATTGCTCGCTCAATGCAAGTCTTATCCAGACATCAAAATCTGCGTTTCAACCCGAGATACCTATCGCAATCTTGTGGTCGATTCACGCTTTCCAGGGTTTGCTTTCGAACACATCGGTTTTTCAGGACATCAATTCGAAGCGGTACAAGCTTTCGCAGCCTACTATGGGCTGGATGCAGAGATTACACCACTTTTTTCACCCGAACTCAGTAATCCTTTATTTTTACACTTGGCCTGTAAAACGCTAAAGGGCGAAGGCCGTGACAGTCTGGATATTTCTTTGCCGGGTTTTACCTCTCTGTTTCAAGGACATCTCAAACATTGCGATGTTTTAATTCGAGAACGCCTCCACTACGCAAACCCTCGCAATCTGGTAAGGGCTGCAATGATGGCACTCGCGAATACCCTGACACATGAGTTGCCGCAGAACCGAACCTGGGAAACCTGTTGCGAAGCACTGAGCAAAATAGTGGGAACTGAGACCACACCTGAATCCTTTTTAAATGCATTGGCACATGAAGGCCTCATTATCCTTTCTGTTGTAGATGAGGATACCTTCCTGATCCGTCTGGGTTATCAACGCTACGGTGACATACTCCGTGCTATCAGCCTTGTGGAAGCTCTTGATTCGGATACAGCAAAACTAGCGGAGAAAATTGCAGCGTTAACAGAAGAAGATGCTGGATTGCTGGAAGCTCTTGCCGCCGTGCTGCCAGAGAAAACTGCTCTTGAAATTACTGCTGAAGAAGTAGGATTACCATCCGAACAAGCCCATAAGCTGTTCATCCAGTCATTGGTTTGGCGCTCCCGACAAAGTGTAGTGGAAGAAATTGATGAACACATCCATGCAGCACTACATACACCTGGATTATGGGAGTCGGTTTATGAAGCGCTGTTTTCACTTAGTCTGGTTCCTGACCATCGTCTAAACGCAACTAATTGGCTGGGGCCATTTTTACGGCAGTCATCCTTAGCTGAACGTGACACCTACTTGTCATTAGCTGCGCTGGGATCATTTGATAACAAGACTGCTGTCTATTCACTCATCCATGCAGCACTATTTGCTGACATAACCCATTGGCCTGCTGAAAGCCGGAGGCTGGCCAGTCTAACACTTGCCTGGCTCACTTCGTGTGCTGACCGCCGAATCAGGGATTTATCCTCAAAAGGGCTAAGCAGAATCCTGGCAAACTACCCAGAAAACTGCCAAACAGTAATCAGTGAATTTGCATATTGTGATGATGATTACGTATTAGAGCGTATTAGCCTTGCTATCTACAGTGCATGCTTATTGTCACGCCAACGTAGAAATGCGTTTATGCCAGCGCTCCCTGGCCTATTAAGCATTGCGTCAGATAGCGAGAATATTCTGCTCCGGGATACGGTTCAGCTATTAGTAAACTTGTTGAAAACAGGAGAATTTCCCACAGCCGTAACTAGCCAATTACAGCATTACCAGACAAACGTATCATTACCATCACGATGGCCTGTACTGGCGGATGTCAAACTCCTCTTAGATCTGGAACATTTACCATCAAACATGGTGCTCTGGGGAGAGTCCATGGCCCCGGATTTCTGGCGTTATCAGGTGGAATCGAAGATTTCCGGCTTTGACCTGAAGAGCGCCAATATCAGCCATGAAAACATTGCCTGTTGGTTAATGCGAGAAGCACTTAATTTAGGATATCCCGGTTATAACCACTGCGCGCTCAATTATGATCGCCATATCGGGAGTCAGTATGGCTCGGGACGGGGTAGAAAAGGGTATGCTGACCGACTCGGTAAAAAATATTACTGGATCGCCTTACATCGACTACTGGGCATTCTGGCCAGTAATGTTCCCGCACTGGAAGACCCATATTCCGACTACGAACCTACAAGTGATCATCTATGGTCAGTCGACGTCCGTAAAGTCGACCTGACCGATGTACGCGACATCACCGCAGAAAGTGTCTATCCAGTACTGATGGAAGAAACAAATTATGCATTCCCTGACCGCAATTCAGATATCAAAGGTTGGGTTCGGACCGATGATTTGTCACCTTATGAAGCTTGTCTGATTCGAACTGACAAGGAAGGGGAACAGTGGGTAGCGCTTTCACACAGCTATAGGGACGAGGATAAAGCGCCGAATGAAAATAGCTGGAATTCACCTTACCTGGCAGTGCGTGCTTATTATTCAAGCGCACTCATAAATGAAAGCATCCAGAACTTTAAACAGAAAAGTGCGCGCGATATTTTCCAATATAATCAGAGGAATAGCTGTTATCGCGGTTATCTTGCTGAATATCCTGACAGCCCAGTGTACAAACAACTTCTTAATAATGAGGAAGATAGGGAAGCATTTAATTTTACAGAAGTCAGTTTACTTCGCGGAAGCGAATGGGAATACGACTACTCATATACCACGCCCGAACGCCAGGATAACCTCATTGCGCCATGCCAGGGAATCATTCAAAAACTCGAACTTTTATGGGATTGTCAAAGCGGTTGGGTTGATCGTTCTGGCAAACTTATAGCCTTCCATCATAAAGGTGTAAGACAAAGCGGACTTTTCATTCATCGTTCGGCGTTGAACGCCTACCTGTCCATAACAGGTGAAGAACTTATATATCGCCGTTTTGCTAACAGGGGATATTTTGATTTAGCTGGCCGTAACGGCTCGCAAATAGACCTGAAAACTTGGATCCAGTACCGGGCAGACAAGGCGCCAGTAGTTTTACGAGAAGAGGAACTGCCGTTTAACTGCTGACAACGATACTTATTAAGTAATCAACTGGCTGCCCTGGCATCGAATGCCAGAAGAGCCATTTCACACTACCAATTTAAGTAGACTGAAGGAATACTTGGTACAAGCAAACGCACGCCATATCGGATAGAGGGGACTATGAACGAAACCATCGAAAAACTGATTGCCAGTGGAAAGGAAGGGCCATGGTGGGACTTTAAACAAACCTACCACCAAAACAATGCAGCCCTTGTTCACGATATCCTTTGCATGGCAAACGTCCTGCATGACGGTGACCGGTATCTGATTTTTGGCGTGAATGATGAAGGGTTGATTACTGGCGTGCCGGAAGATGGTAAGCAACTTAACCAGGCAAATTTAATCGATCTGTTAAGAAAAGTCAGTTTTGCAGAGCACCATTGTCCGGATATTCAGCTGCGCCACATCACACTCCAGCATAAGGTGCTGGCTATTCTACAAATTCGTAACGTCAGAATGAAACCCTACTATCTGACCCAGGACTATATAAAAGAGGGGAAAACTGTCAGAGCCGGTGTCGTTTACACCCGGCAACAAGATGCCAATACGCCCGTAACTAGCTGTGCCAGCCCTGGAGATGTCATGGCAATGTGGAGAGAGCGCTTTAACCTGGACCTGGCACCCGCTGACCGCATAGTCAGACTGCTTCTGGATTATGACAATTGGGAATATGACGGTATCAGCGAGGCCTATTATCGGTTGGACCCGGATTATGCCATTCATATTGGCGACACAGAAAAAGATATAGGAGGACAACACTGGTGGTCAACGATTAGTATTGAGCAACCTTGTCACTATGAATACATCCTCAAATACCGTGGGCGTGTACTTGAACGAGTGCCAATCGTACATTACAGAAATGAGGGTTTACAGTTTCCCTTTCCAGAGATGGATACGCTGGCTTATCCAGGAAAAAGGGATGGATTCGTAACTGATTATTATGCAGACGTTTTTTACTTCGTAAAAAACACTTTACCCTACAATCTGTTAAGTCATATCAGAGAATTACACTCACTGCCTGGCCGTAATTCAGGCATAATCATGCCGTTAACCACCCAGACCAAACCGCCGATTATCGAGCTGCCATTCATGGTGTTTGAGAACGCAGGGGAAAAAGAAGAAAAGCTAAAGTTTACTCAAAGTCAGCTTGCTGATTTTTGTCCGGATGGTGTGCCTGATACAGCATCGATGAAAACTGACCCAGAACTAAGAATGGAAGTAGAGAGACAATTTTCTTGGTGGGTTTTTAATCATATGCGTTGAGCCGAAGCCAGTAACCCTGCCTGGGAGTTGTTCATTTTTGACGTTGCAACTAAGGGTCAGCGCTACCATAGCGTGTTTTAGTGCGCACTCGCGTATTTTATCGCTCTTGGGTGAATTTGGCCTGCTTTCGCAGGCCATATACTGCCCCCACGCACGACGATGTGCTTTAAGAGAGTCAACGGCAATACCAATAAAAAGCGCTCGGTTGCACGATGTGGACTGCATCCTGATATGACTCCCGTGGACTTAGCCCCCCGGCCGCGTCCAACATAGCGAAGCCAGCACTCAGGCTCCATGACATTTTTTATACTTTACTCCCGACCCGCAGGGGCAAGGTTCATTTCTGCCTACCGCCCCGAAAAATCGCGTTACTTCGGATTTAGCCGCCTTGTAAGCAAGCTGCGCTATGTAGTTCGACTGATTTTCAACCTCCTAGAGCCGGAGAATCACCTGAGTCACGTCAGTATGAAGAGGCTTGTGAACCAGCTTGCTGCTGAGCGGCAGACACAACTGTTTATCGCCACACACAGTAGCCATATCTCGTCACGCCTCGATCTGCGTAAAGCGATCCTCCTTGGAAAGTCTCATCCAGTACGGCTTAATGAACTATCAGAGGAGACGGCTTCCTTCTTTATTAAAGCCCCGGATAATAATGTTCTTGAGTTTGCACTGTCACGACGTGTGCTCCTCGTTGAGGGGGATGCCGAATTTATCTTGATTGAGGACTTTTATCGACGCTTGTACAGTAAGGCTCCGGAGGATGATGGTATACATGTCATCGCCATCGGCGGAACAAGTTTTCGCCGCTATCTTGAGCTAGCCCGTTTGTTGGGTAACCGTGTTGCTGCACTGCGTGACAACGACGGCGACTATCAGCAGAACTGCGTTGAGCGTTACGCTGATGTACTCAGTGATGCTACGCGTATTTTTGCTGATAGCGACAACAATCGTTCAACATTCGAAATCAGTCTATACCAAGACAACACCGTATTTTGCGAGGAACTACTGGGTAGGGATCGCCGGACGCTGACTGTGCAGGCCTACATGCTGGCTAACAAGGCAGAAGCGGCATTCAGGCTTCTGCAGCAGGGCAACACTAAACTAATAGTACCTATTTATATCAGGGAGGCGCTGGCATGGATAAGAGAGTGATTTTTGCCGTTGCAGGATCAGGTAAAACTACGCTACTGACACAGAGACTGAGAGAAGATAGTCGAAGCCTGATCCTGACACACACCGTTAATAACGAAGCGCATCTGCGGGCTAGGATCATAAAGCAGTTTGGCTTTATGCCCGAAGGGATCCGAGTGATGACATGGTTTGAGTTTCTGCACAATTTCTGTTTTCGTCCATTTTTGCAGGAGCGACTTGCCTCGCGCGGCCTTAGTTTCGCTCAGCCTCCGTTAAGACTCCCGCGTACAAATGCGCTGCATTATCAGGACCGCAGTGGCCGATTGTACCATCGGCGACTCACGCAACTCCTGATCGCACTGGACATGTTGCCATCTATTTGCGATCGGTTGGTACGCTACTATGAGGAGTTACTTGTCGACGAAGTGCAGGATTTTGCCGGAAATGATTTTAACTTTTTGCTAGCTCTCTGCCGTGCAGACGTGTCGATACTGTTTGCTGGGGATTTTTATCAACATACGTTCGATGTTAGTAATCTCTGTATTTTTGAAGCCATCTCCTGGTTGTTTGCGAAGGTGGTTAGACCAGAGCATCGTATCTGAGGTTGGATGCTTCAACAGAACGAAAACCAGTCATATATAGCAGCAACGCACCTCGAAAAAGGGGCGTTCAGAGTCAGTTCTAGAACAATCGCCTATATCATAATGGAATTGGTAGCCGACTAATCCCGGCAATCATCATGGTCTGGCTAAAGTGGAGCCCGATATGAAGTTAATGTACTATCAATCTAATGCAAGAAATGGGAGCCAAGCCAAAGATCAATAACTCATTGATATGTAGCAAAGCTACGGATACATATGAAGTTGTTAACCGCTAAAGACTATTTAACATAATATACATTATGCGAACCAACGGATGTTCAGGCAGGAACTGACTGTTCCGCTGAGTAAATCCTCACCTCCGTAATTATTTGCATAACTTTTTATTTTTGCTTTGATTAAGAATCTTTTGAACTGTTCTAAATTGCTTATCATGATAAAACTCAATGTGGCAGGAGTGGCGAAAAAAAGCCCTCTGGCCTGAATCAGTCATACAACCAGCGTCCAGCTTTAGCTGACGCGATTAGCATATTGATGGTCAATGGCTTCTCGTCTTTACGGTGCTTAGTAAAATAAGCCTGAAAATTTAAATCATCAAAGTTAAGGCTAAACTCTTCAAAGACTTCCAGCAAAAGATCAGCTGCTTCAATAGGGTCCATGTTCATCGAATGATTCAGTGACGTTTCACCTGCTAACGGCTTAATTTTCAGGGATGACCATGTAATCCCATTCCATGGCTCAATAAGTTCATAAATCCGTTTTTCGATAGCATCTACCATATTTTGTCATTTCCCTTGGCGATACAGTTGTAATCTCTTAGGGTGCGGTAAGAAATATGCGACACATCAGAGGCGAGGATAATCCAGCCAACTACAGGAACGGCTCTGCCAGCAAAAGTACCTATTCTGCTTACCATTTTGATTCTAAGCGTTGACGGTGGATAACCACCTATAACAGAAGGAAGCCTGATAGGTCTGGGGAAACGAGCATTGCCAAATAATTTACGCGCCCCCTTTGAAGCCATTGATGTATCTGGAATTGCTCCGGCAAGTTTTCCACTTACAGGTAAAACATTCAACCCGGTCACAATAGACACTATCGCCCCAAAATCCTGCACACCCAATTGATTAGCGGTATTTTCGCAAAAAATCATAAACAGCAACTGACTAGCGGTCAGATTTGAGCGGCCAGCATAAAAATATGTGTTGTTAAGCTCTTCGACTGTATCCATATCCTAATCACCTGATTAAAAATAACTTTCTATACTTGGTAAGCATCTAATGCATCATTACGCATCGTACATAATACGAGTCTATAGATGAATAGGAACAATCTGGCCGAATCTCGATTTTTTGCAATGGGTACAGGGGGTAAAACACGCAGTGCGATTTATCTGGGACTCAGAGCGTTTTCCTCTACAATGTATTTTCCCGCTCGCTTATTAGGCTCATTCCTATGCCCAGACTGACTCAGAAAGACATGACAGAAAGTGAACAACGTCAACTTAAGACGTTACTCGATCAGGCAAGAAAAAAACTGGATCGTCCGTTGACCAACTCTGAGAGTAATCATATTAAAGATGATTACATCGATAAACTGATGAAGGAACGTGAAGCCGTGGCAAAGCAAGCTCGAGCCGAGCAGAAGAAAAATAAATTCAAGCCTGATTCCGCCACAACCTATGAGTGGTCTGCTAATACTAATTTACGAGGCCGCCGCTAGCGTCCCAACACAGATGATTGAAAAAGATGCCTAACGGCCGCTGCTCGCACACTCTGACTTAATGCTTCCAGCGGCACAGAGCGTATATTCCAACGGTGCCAGTACAGACCGATATCAATCGGGTTCCCAATTTGCAGCGGCACCAGTTCACCTTTTTCCGTATGAGGTGAGGCCATATGTTCAGGGAGCATCCCCCACCCTAACCCTCTGCAAATGGCGCCAACAAAGGCTGTAGTTGAAGGAACAAATTGCTGTGGTGGTTCAATCGCGTCAAGAACCAGCGACTCTATGAATAAGGACTGTAGCCTGTCTTTATTGTTAAATATCAGAAGCGGCGCTTTCTGCAAACCGTCTGCATTAATGCCGTCAGCAAAATACATATCGTGAAAAATTTGTGAGCAATAGGC
Organism: Pectobacterium zantedeschiae; assembly: GCF_004137795.1. Classification (GTDB taxonomy): domain Bacteria; phylum Pseudomonadota; class Gammaproteobacteria; order Enterobacterales; family Enterobacteriaceae; genus Pectobacterium; species Pectobacterium zantedeschiae. Next base: position 1,083,899 of record NZ_NWTM01000001.1, on the reverse strand, counting down.
GTGGTAGCGCATTGTTCCTAAATATTCTACACCGCATCCTTGAATCGGCTCTGGATTGGCACTGACTGCGGCCATGACCCGGCCTTCACGCAGTAAAGCCGCTGAATGTTCCTGATCCTCAACGAGAATGTCGAGCAACAGACCAGATTGGAGACAGGCATCTTCCATCGCATCCAGAAACCATCCATCAATAGAGTCCGCATTCACAGCGACTGAGATACGCTGTCTGGCGGGCATTTCAAGCGTGCTGAAGAGCTCATTCTCCAACATATCTATCTGTTCCGCGTGCCGAAGTAACGCTTGTCCCGTCGGCGTTGCACGACAGGGATTACCCCTTACGATCAGTACCTGACCGAGCTGATCTTCCAACTGCTTGATACGCTGGCTGATGGCAGACTGCGTGACATGAAGTTTACGAGCCGCAATTTCAAAACTGCCGCTCCGGACGATCTCCATGAATGCTCTCAAGCAAGGGTAATTCAGATGCATGGTTATTTTTTCTTAACAATATCAGGGGGATTCAATCTGCCTTAAGTAAGGAAACAATACAACTTTCGTAGCGTTACGAATGGCATACACGATATTGGGGGATATGGATAAGCGTTGAATATATCAACCCGGCAACCTCATGGTCGCCGGGTGATGTTGCTTCTTTTTACCTCAATAATGCATGGGGTGAAACGTGCTGCTGCTCCAGGCGGAAATGCTCTATCGTTTGCGCCAACAGCATCGACTGATCTTCCAGTGAACTGGCTGCGGCAGACATCTGCTGCACCAGCGCGGAGTTTTGCTGCGTTACGCCATCCATTTCATTGACGGCGATCGTTACCTGACTGATGCCTTTCGCTTGCTCATCCGATGCGGTGACAATCTCACCGATAATGCTTTGTACTGAACTGACGGCATGCGTCATATCCTGCATGGTTTTACCTGCATCATTCACCAGTTTAACGCCACTTTCAACGCGCTGGCTGGATTCCTCAATCAGGGCGGCAATCTCTTTCACCGCACTGGCACTGCGCTGTGCCAGACTGCGAACTTCCGATGCCACGACGGCGAATCCTCTTCCCTGCTCACCCGCTCGCGCTGCCTCTACCGCCGCGTTCAGCGCCAGAATATTGGTCTGGAAAGCGATGCTGTTAATCATGGAGGTAATATCGCCAATTTTCTTCGCACTATCGTCAATCTGCGACATCGTCAGCACCACCTGACTAACCAGCGATTCACCGCGCTGAGCGATCTTCGTGGCATTCTCTGTCAGCGTTGTGGCCTGATGGGCATTGTTGGCATTGTGTTTCACTGTGGCAGTAATCTCCTCCATGCTCGCCGCTGTTTGTTCCAACGCGGCAGCCTGCTGCTCCGTACGCGAGGCAAGATTGAGGTTGCCGCTGGCAATTTCCGCCGCGCCTTGTCGCACAGAATCACTGGCGTCCTTGATCTGTCCGACCACCTGACGCAACTGTGATTGCATCGTATTCAGCGCGAAGAATAGGCTGCTGCGATCGTTGGTTTTCACGTCAATCACATTACTCAACCGTCCTTCCGCAACAGACAGCGCGATAGTTGCCGCTTCAAGTGGCTCGCCGCCAATCGGTTTAAGCACTTTACGGCTGAATACCCAGCCCAGCAGCGCACTCACCAACAGAATACTGATCACCATCATGATGACGGCATTGATCAACTGGCGCTGAGAAGCGGCCATCACCTGGCTCATTGGAGCAACAATGCCCAGATACCATTTCTCCGTGCTGTTGCCGATAGTGACCGGCTGCCAGGTAACCAGCGCTTGTTCGCCCAAAATCGCATCATCGTGCTGTACCACTGAAGAGGTGAAATTGTCCGTTGGCCCTTGCCAGGCTTTGCTCGTCTGCGATTTATCAGGATAAGAGATGACTTTACCCGCGCTGGATAACAGCATTGCGTAGCCACCGCCTTCCCAGGGTTTAATCTGGTTAACTTTTTGCTGCAATGACGCAAGAGAAATGTCGGAAGTGACGACGCCCCACAGTTTCCCCTGACTGACAATCGGTGCGGCGACTGACGTCAGCAGCGTTGGGATGCCGTTGTAAGCATAGGTGTAGGGTTCAATTAGCGTATCTTTCTGACTCTTCTGCGGCAGCAGATAGTAATCGCCCTGGCCTGGAGTCAGGTAAGAAAGAAGAGGATGCATCTTGTAATTGCCAGTCTGATCGCGGTCAACAAACCAAGCGTAGCGACCTTTTGGTGCCTGGCCCGGTTGATCGGCAAACTCGGCATCTCGCCCGTCAAACATATTCTCTTCAAAAATGACTGAAATCGAGAGATATTCCGGGTTATCTCGTAGAGCATACTCCATCATTTTATCGACCACCGCGCGGTCTTTAATGCCTGCGGATGGCAACGCAGCCAGCCCTTGCCCGAGGTTATGCGCCACATCACGAGCGTAATTGAGTTCCTGCTGAATTCTCAGGGCTTCGCTTTGCGCGATCTGCTGTAAATAACGCTCGGCCAAAGATTTTTGTTCACTACTGGACTGCCAACTGAGCACCCCGATGGTGACAGCGAAACCGAGTGCGATGGTGAATGCGCCAGTTAACAATACCTGGGCGCGGGTGCTCATTGTCTTTTTTTGTATTAGTTGCTTGGCCATTATGGCTCTCCTGGTGTTGACACTTATCGTAATCAACAATCCCTTGCAATGAGTTCCCTGCTATTTGTCTATCGGCGTTTTTTTTTTGAACTTTAACGGCGCAGAAATGAACAAGATATAAGGGATGGAGGCCAAGGGTCGTAGGAGATCGTTTTTTTACGTCATAGACTTAGCCGCAGTCTGACGATGCGTCAGATTCCAGACTTTTGTGCATATTAAAACCGGTAATCTGGAATCCGTGTTTTTCATATAACGCCTTGGCAACTGAGTTACCCGTAGCGACTCTTAGCCCGACTTCGCGAATACCTAACGCCGCGACCGCCACATCCATCGCTGTCAGTGAGGCTTTACCAAAACCGCGGCCGCGCCATGCTGGCAGAAGGCAAAAATCAGATACCCAAGCAGAGTTCCCGTTCAGAATCACCCACAAATAGCCGATCACGACGCCTTCGTTCGTTAAAGAATGTATGGACCATAATTTATTGGCTGGTGTGTGAGTACCTTGCGGTAACGCAATATCGATAGATTGCGTGGCGATCGCCCTCGCCTTTTCCGCGTCATATCCTCGGGACTCTTGCAAATCCTGAGCATATTCAAGAATAAAGAACTGACGATAGTCGGGATAATCCAACTCGGTCATATCCGTTAAATGTACCATTGCGCTCACTTACTTTCCCCGAACCGAGTGACGGCTGTTATTCAGCAATTTCAGCCATCACATAATTTATTTTCAACATAATCAATATAATGACACACTCCGCGCGGTTCCGATAATGAAACAAAACCGCGTAGAAACGTCAGGATGGAGTTTCAGATGCTGTTCGGGCTGCACGATCGCGGGCGGAAGAAGAACAAATAAAGGCCAGAATAACCATGATAAGCACCGGTAGCATGGCGATGCGTAACCCCGCAACCTCACCAAGAAAGCCCAATGCAGGCGGACCCACGAGAAAAGCAAAATAGCCTAATGTTGCGGCAATCGTGACGCGAACGGCACTGTTATCTCCACTTCCTGCGGCGGAAATTGTGAGTGGGAACCCCAGCGATGCACCAATACCCCAGAAGATAACCGCGGCGGCTGCCAGCAGTGGCGCATCGGAAAAGATGACAAGCGTCAGTCCCAGAGCAGCGGAAGCGGCACTGAATCGGAGAACATTGACCTTGCCGAAACGGTCGACAAAATACCCGCCAGCAAAACGGCCCAGCGTCATACCCGCCGTAAACCCGACATAAACCAGCGTCCCCGTCGTATGCCCGAAATTGTGACCATCGATCATCAGTAACGGCAGCCAGTCGTTGGCTGAGCCTTCCGCAAGCGCCATAGCAAGAATAACCACGCCCAGAATCAGCAGTCGGCTGTCTTTTAGTTCATTGAAAACCTGAGTCTTGTAATTCCCTTTTTCTTCTTGCTCTGCGTTTGCCAAATCACTCAACCACGGCATTTTGCGCATTAGTAAAATAGCGGTAAGTATCGACAGGGCAACCACGACCAGAAAATGCAGCGTCGTATCGATGCCAAAAGCCGTCATCAACATCCCTGCTAATGCACCAACCAGTGTACCCAGGCTGAAAAATCCATGTAGCGTTGTCATCAGGCTTTTCTTCAGGTGCTGCTCAAATGCCGCGCCTTCAATGTTGATGGCGATATCAACCAGGCCGACGCCCGCACCGAAAATCAGTAACCCCATAAAGGCACTGGGTGTGCTCCGAATCGACAGCGAAACGGCAAGGACAAGTAATCCAAGCAGAAGCAGTAGAAATCCACTGGCCATGGTTTTACGAATGCCGAGGACATTAATAACTTTACCCGCAGCCAATACGCCGAGCATGGAACCACATGAAAAACCGAACAGGATCATGCCCATTGTTTCCGTCGAAGCATTCAAAACATCACGCATAACGGGGGTTCGGGTCACCCAGGTTGCCCACGTAAAACCGGGAATAAACATGAGTCCGAACAGTGCGAATTTATTGATAGCGGGTTTTGTGGTCATAGCTCTCGTCGTCTTTATTTACATCAATTCGTACATATGTACGAATAACTATCGCACAAATATGCACCCTATTGCACCTGTTTCATTACGTTCTTTTTCACAAAAAGATGTCCGGTAAGAGCGTGCCAGAGGGTATCAGGATGTCAGTTTTATCACGGTATTGAGAATGTCTTCGCGGCTGACAGCTTCATTATTGAGATAGTTATGGATCGTATACCCTTCAATCACTGCATCCAGTGAGCACGCGGTTGCGATGTTGAAATGAAGGTGAAGTGATTTTCTGCTACGCGTCATCCACTCCTGCAATATCAGCCGGTACTCTTCTTTGCGCGATGCCAGCGCGTACAGTTCAAAGCTTAATGTCAGATGACGTGGAGTCGCCCAGATATCGCCACAGATCAGGTCAACTACCGCTTCACGCGCGCTGTTGATGTCCTTTGCCTGCTTGAGGCGGACACGGAATGCCTGTGAGATACCATCAACCATGTAGACGAACGCATTGTTCAGCAGTAATTCAATACTGCTATAGCGGTAGGTCAGCGTCCCCGGAGAAAGCCCAGCCTGTTGCGCAATTTTTCGGTAGGTTGCCCCCCTCACGCCATGATCGAGTATGACTTCCAGCGCGGCCTCAAGAATTCTGTGTTGTGTATCTTTGCCATCATGCGTTGCATCGTGTGATGGTGACATCATTCTGTTCCCCCTTTAGCTGGCAATACTGACTATCGTAACCTTTATAATAAAAAAACCGCCAGTGGTTCGATTCCCACTGGCGGTTTATGGTAAACAAAAAGCGGTTAGCCTCTTAATTTACTGTGGTATTCACCTTTCAACGTATTGATTTCTGCTAATACGGCTTTGGCTTCGCTCACTTTACCTGCATCAGCCAGAGCCTGCGCACTGTCGACTTTTTGCAAAATCTTATCCAAACCTTCCACATAGGCTTTTCGGTCTGGGCCGTCTGCGGGTTGCTTAGCGAAATCAGGCGGTACTTGCGTTTTAGCATGCTCGACATGTTCGCGGAATGTGCTCAGCGCGGTTTTCAACGTTGCGGCATCGTCCGCCTTCGTTGCCGAGGTATAACTTTTTTGCATGCCACGCATGTCTTCCGACACGGTTGCATTCGCCAAAACCGGTGTCAGCAAACTCCCGGCCAGCAGTACAGAAAAACAGATCTTGGTCATTCTATTCATCTTGAATTCTCGCTTGTGTTCCATAGCACGACATACTCGGAGAATCTGGTCATCACACGCCGACCAGCCCAATATTGATCTTGTTATATTGCGACCTACGCCATTGCCCACATCACGGAGCGATGACTAGGCTAATTTTATGGTTATTACGGTAAAGATGTTAAATTATTTTTAATCGTTTCGTTGTTTTTAATTGTATAAATGTAAAAAGGCTCACCAGTATCACTCTGATGAGCCTTTTATCAGCACCAATTTTATTGGCAAAGCAGGTGTTCCGTCGTCTTGGTTCAGCAGCTTACTCTTCGTTCAACGAGCGCTTAGTTCAACTGATAATCCAGCGTAATCTCTGCCTTGAGCACTTTTGACACCGGACAGCCTGCTTTCGCTTTTTGGATAATCTTATCGAATGTGGCTTCATCAATCCCCGGTAGCGTCACCGTGCTGTGAAGGGCAATCTTGGTGATCGCGAATCCACCATCAACTTTATCCAGCGAGACATCCGCAGTCGTATCAATTGACTCGGGTTTATGCCCTTCTTCGCCTAACATCAGCGATAGCGCCATAGAGAAACAAGCCGCATGCGCCGCACCAATCAACTCTTCGGGATTTGTGCCGGGCTTATCCTCAAAACGGGTATTGAAACCGTAAGGTTGCTGCTGCAATGCCCCGCTTTCCGTTGAGACAGTGCCTTTTCCCTGCTTGATATCACCTTCCCAATGCGCCTGTCCTTTCTTATGAATAGTCATGTAATCTCCTCTTCATCATAGATTAGCTATTGGCAGCTAGCGAAATTATGCTGTCACCATACCCTTTAAACCGTAGAACACATTCTGCATAAATCCAAATCTATTATTTCAATAATAATTTCACACCATAGAAATAAACTCAGTGATATATTCACTGCTTTATTTTTTTAAGATAAAACCGATTTACTTATTTATACAAAACGCTGATTATCGATGTGCCAAAGCAATCGACTTTCAGAAAATGGACTTCTGTTTTGGTGTATTTTTACAACTCACCTATGTTATTAATCTTGAATCATATTGGATGTGAAACATGAATAAAATAACCTCGTTAGCTTTGTCTGCATTATGCGTCATTCCCCTGATTAATACCGCACACGCCCAGTGGGAACTGGACGATATCTGTTACGGCTATGCAACCGCAACCGGCTCTGGGTATCAGGGCGGCGCACTCTTATTGGATCCGATCCCCCAGAATATGGAGATCACAGCGTTAAACAGAAGCCAGCTGGATTATCGTGGTGTGAAAGCGTCACTGGCAGGGGCTTACCTGAAAGTAAATGGCCCAAAAGGTAGTACGGTCGTTTATGTCACAGACCTTTACCCTGAAGGTGGAGATTGTGCATTAGATTTATCATTTAATGCTTTCGAAAAAATAGGTGACCTGCGGGATGGGAAAATTAATATAGACTGGACGCTGATCGAAGCACCGGTAAATGGAAACGTTATTTATCGTATAAAGGAAGGCTCAAATCCTTATTGGGCGGCAGTGCAATTCAGAAATGTAAAATATCCGGTTATTGAAATGAAATATATGCGCGGTAACCAATGGATTGCCGCACAAAAAACAGACTATAACCACTTTATTGTTGAGCACGTCGGAATGAACGATATTCCCATTGAATTTACTGATGTAAAAGGCAACGTCCTCAGTGATACGTTGCCGCCGATGTCACAAAGTACCTCATCCGCCTACCTGATCACAGGCAACGTCCAACTGTAATCGCCCACAGTATGAGGGACGCTGACACCGTGCAGTATCCCTCGTTTCTGTCAGATTACGTTTAATAAAAGCGCCCGCTATTTTGCCTAATGCTGATCGTTTAAGCATCAAGGTACACGGAATGAACACCGGTGTGAGACGTTCCTACGGGAATCTTCCCTGTCTTTTCCCTAATCACGAGCTAAAGTGAGCAGCATCGCACCATTTTTTTCAGTGTTATCATCATATTATCTGGACGTTGCCCGCAGCTTGTGAGTGATATTTCTCGTTTCCCACTTTTTCTATTGCTCAAATATTTGTTAGTTTTATCACTTCTTTAAGCGTTTGATTCGCCATCATTCGCACTACAGTATACCCTGTCGCAGATTACATTTTATTTTCTGCTTTAGGCATCATTACAAAAGGTCTCTTTTGCGTGGCAAAATTATTTTTACGTAGTGGAAGTTTGGATGATTTTCTGGCGCTGGGTGAGAACGGGCAGCCAGTTTATGCATCGGCACTTCAATTGCGGGAAACGTTACGTCTCAGAAAACAACAGCAGATTGCCGATTGTCTGGCAATTCCCCAACCCAACGAGCATGGCGACCGCATTGACTGGTATTCACCGGTTGACGGTAAAGTCACCTCCTGGATTGCCGCTAGTGAAGAAGAACGAGAAAAGGCGCTGGCGTTACTGGAAACCTATCAAACTGCGGTTGCCGACATCAGCCAGCGTGCGCAAAATGCAGAAAAAGCCGGGCAGAAACTTTTTGGTGTCCTGCTGGCAAAAGCAATACAGTTCCCAGGCGCGAACCACGTCTATCTGGTTGATGGTAAGCCAGTCTTAACATTCTGGGGCTTCGTCAATCTCGATAAGAAATCCCGCCTTGATGCGTTGGACTGCCTGCGGCCTGTCATTAAGGAAGTTGAGCCACTTTTTGTTGCCCCTGTTCCCGTAGCTAGCGCCCCAACGCCTCCGCTGGTCGACCCTGAACCTGAGCCGGAACCACAGCCTATTATTCAGCCCGAGCCTGTCGCTGCGGCAGCAACGTTGCCTGCTCGTCCGCCATTCTTCCGTCTGTGGTGGCTATTACCTGCCGCCGCACTATTAGCAATTTTGTCATTACAGATACGCGGCTGTGTTTCAGGGCAAGATGACAAACCGACATCCGACCAAGCGGCAACGGTCAAACCGGAAAAACGCGCGCTGCCTTCTTCCACGCCAGCGGAACCTACGCCACCACCAGTTCCGGCTATCGCAGAAAAAGAGAGTGTGAAAGCGGCTGAGCCCCCTATTTCAGCTCCACCTGTCGCTGCTGCGCCGACCGTAGAAGCAGCTAAACCAGAAGCCCCTGCTGCCGCAGAACCCAAAGAGCCTGTTGCTCCGCCAGTTGAACCAGCGACAGAGCAAGTGCCAGCACTTCCTGCCGGCAAAGATGATTTAGTCATGCCAGCCGACGCAGTGAAAATTGGTTCCATCAAGTTCCTGAACGGCAACTGGCGCGTCATTGTTGATGGCAAAGCCCCGATTACTGGCAGGCCGCCTAGCCTGCGTTACCAAATCCAAAATGGTAAAGGAACGGCACGCATTACTCATGGTGACGGTGTCACGTGTCGCGCTAACGTTGAGGCAGGATTAATGGGATCCGGTAACCTGATCATCAACAGCCGTTCTGGTGCGCGCTGTTCCGATAATTCTCGTTTCCAAATGCCAGAGCTGGTCTGTAAACAAGGTGCATCCGGCACCGCTGCGGAGTGTATTGGTCGTTATGACGCAGACACCGTTTTCCCGATGACGATAAAGCGCGAGAGTAAATAATCATGCTGGCGACGATTACCGATTATAAACAACGCATTACGTTGATTCAGGACAGCGGGATTCAGTTTTTGGATTTTGCTTTAAAGCCGCAGTTTTTGGCTGAACAGCCTAACTGCTATGTGCGTAAAAGTGCCAACGGTCCCTTATTGCACCTGCTTTATGATGAGCATACGGATAAATTCTTGCTGCCTTCTACAACAGGTATGCCACCGGAAGTGGTGAAGCCTGAGTTAAGTATTTCACTTGAGCAATCACTGAAGCTGCTGGAGAAGATCTGGCTGCCGCTGCCCTTCTTCCGCTTCAATCCACCGCGTACCTTTATGGGCGGCCCAGACAACTGGGCGCGGATGCAGATCCTTGCGTTGGATACGCCCGATCAGGACGGTAACACGCACCGTATTTGTCTGGCGTTTGATACCAAAACCTATCCCGAAGGCCACGAGTATGAGTCACTGGCACCGAATGCCAATGACATCAAAACCGGCGGAAATTTCGCGCTGGCTTATCACAGCGATGAGCTGGGTGAATTCCTCGATGAAACCTGGGTCGACGGCTGGCTGCGTGAAGTCTTTACTCAGCGGGTTAAAGCACTGGAAAATCGCGATAGCCATGATGTGAAAGTGGCGCTCAGAGGATTCGAATATCAGGCACATTACCTGAATGTGTTGGATATGCTGGGCAACCAGCTTGAAGTACCGGAAATCCGCATCAATACCAGCACGTTGCAAGAACCAGCCGTCAACGTTGACTTGATTTTGGATGTCGGTAACTCGCACACCTGCGGCATTCTGGTAGAAGACCATGCAGATGAAAGCAACGGTCTGAAACAGACCTATGAGCTGCAACTGCGCGATCTGAGTGAGCCGCACTATCTGTATAACGAATTGTTTGAGAGCCGCGTTGAGTTTTCACAGGCAAAATTCGGCAAGGAAAACTTCTCCGTGGAAAGCGGCCGTGATGACGCTTTCATCTGGCCGTCGATCACCCGTGTCGGACGTGAAGCCAGCCACATGGCGCTGCTGCGTCAGGGAACGGAAGGATCGAGTGGTATTTCCAGCCCGCGTCGTTATCTGTGGGACGAAGAGAGTTATGCGCCAGGCTGGCGCTTCAGCCAGACGGACGCGCATTCTCAAACCGAACCGTTAGCGACAGCTATGCCGCTGACCATCATGCTGAATGATGAAGGTCAACCGCTCTACAACCAGCCGCTGGATGAGCGTTTACCGGTGTTTTCGCCACACTATAGCCGCAGTTCGATCATGACCTTCATGCTCTCCGAATTGCTGGCACAGGCGCTCATGCAGATGAACAGTGCCGCCCAGCGATTGAAAATGATCCACAGCAGCGCACCGCGCCAACTGCGTAACATCATTTTGACGTTGCCTTCCGCGATGCCGAAGCCTGAGCGTGAAATTTTCCGCCGCCGCATGCATGAAGCGATTGCGCTGGTCTGGAAAGCGATGGACTGGCACCCGATGGATGAGGATTTCACCACGCTGGCTGACAAGCAGCAGAGTCGAGTTCCCGTGCCTGACGTGCAAATCGAATGGGACGAAGCCACATGCGGGCAGATGGTTTATCTGTACAACGAAGCACAGGTGAACTTTGGTGGCCGAGCAGAAGATTTCTTCGCCAGCATGGCTCGCCCAGATAAAGAACTCGATGAAGGTGAACCCGCAGGGAAAACGTTGCGCATTGCCTCAATCGACATCGGCGGCGGCACCACTGACCTTGCCATTACGCAATATCTGCTCGATGACGGTGTCGGTAATAACGTTAAAATCATTCCACGCCTGCTGTTCCGTGAAGGTTTTAAGGTCGCAGGCGACGATATCCTGCTGGATGTGATTCAGCTTTATATCCTCCCCGCGCTACAGGCTGCACTGAAAACCGCAGGAATGGCTAGCCCGGATGTGCTGATGGCGAAGCTGTTCGGCAATGAAGGCCGTATGGATGCGCAACTTACGCTGCGCCAGCAGGTAACGTTGCAGGTCTTCATTCCAATTGGTCGCGCAATTCTGGAAGCCTACGAACGCTTTGATCCGCTGGACACCAGCGCCGAGATCGAATCCACTTTCGGTGAACTGTTGGAACAGGCTCCGACGGAAAAAGTGCTGGAATACATCAATACGGAAGTACAGCGCGAGCTACCAGTTAGCGATGTCGTCTTTGATATTTTGCAGGTGCCGCTTATTCTCAAGCTGAGCAAACTGCACGGCGAATTCTTGTCGAACAAAATGAACATCACGCAGAATCTGCGACTGATGTCTGAAGTGGTATCGCTGTATTCATGCGATGTGCTGCTGCTCACGGGTCGTCCTTCGCGCTTCCCTGGAATTCAGGCGCTGTTCCGCCACCTGCAACCACTGCCGATTAACCGGATGCTGTCGCTGGATGGCTATCACACTAATGACTGGTATCCGTTTAACAAACGTGGGCGCATCGATAACCCGAAATCCACCGCTGCTGTCGGCGCGATGCTGTGCCTGTTGGCGCTCGATCTGCGTCTGCCGGGCTTTTACTTTAAGGTCGGTGATTTCCAGCCGTATTCCACAGTACGCTACCTCGGCATGATGGACAGCAACAACGCGCTGACGTTGGATAATGTGTATTACAGCGATATCGATCTGGATGAGCCTGATTTCGTGCTGGATCCGAAACACAGCTTCCAGGTGCGTGGTTCTCTCTGCCTCGGATTCCGCCAGTTGGACAATGAACGCTGGCCAGCGTCCTCGCTCTATATGCTATCGATTGTCGATCAGGATTTAGCCCGTAAGGTCGTCGGCGACAGTAAGCTACGCGTGCGACTAGCTGTGACGAAGAGCGATGACCAAGATAGCCCCGAGCGCTTTGAGATTGCTGATGCAGTGCTGGAAGACGGTACCCGCGTTCCACCTCATCATTTACGACTTAAATTGAACACATTATCCGCTAACGGTTCTGGAGCGACCCATTATTGGATCGATAGTGGGAGTGTATTTAAAAAATGAAACGATTAACGCCCAAACAGCTCTCCACCCGGCTTCACAGCCAGCTACAGGCCGTCGCGCAAGGTGTTGAACAGGCCATAGACTGGGTTGAAAGCACGCGTCAGAACGCCCCACGCCTGGATATTGAAGCCGACCGTCTTATTGTCAAACTGCGCCGTAACCACAATAAAGCGCAGCACCTGTCCGATGTGGCGCAGAAAGAGATTGCTATCGGCTTTTTTGGCCTGTCTCAGGCGGGGAAAAGCTATCTTATCTCGTCGTTGGCAGGGGGAGAAAACGGCAAGCTGGAAACCTCATTTGAAGGGCAACAGCTGGATTTTATCGATCACATTAATCCCTCCGACCGGGCAACCGCGCTCGTTACGCGCTTTAGCAGACAGTCGGGCGTGAAGAACAAATCGTTTCCTGTTCAGTTACAGCTCCTCAGCGAGCTGGATGTCGGCAAGATCATGGCTAACGCGTTTTTAAACGATCTCAACCAAGAGACAACGTTTGAAGAGCTGGATGAACGCCATATCGCCGAGCATATTAAAACGCTGTTGATGCACCGCCAGCCAGAACCCGTTGAAGGGATGAGCCGCGATGAAGTGGTCGAACTCTGGGATTATCTCGTGCGTCACGATGTGAAGCGGCAAAAGCAATTGGAAGCACACTTTTGGCCAGTCGCGATTGAATTAGCGCCTTATCTCACCGTAGATGACCGCGCCCAACTCTTCTCCGTACTGTGGGGAGAGTTGAATTCGCTGACCTCTGCGTATCGCCATTTCAGCCACACGCTGCAACACTTGTCCGGTGCGAGTAAGTTATTAGCACCGTTGCGAACACTGGTGGATGATGAGTTAAATCCGGCAGACGGTCTGATCGACGGTTCCGCGCTGGAACGACTGCACAGTACTGACGATCCTAGCGTGCTGGTGCGCCCGATTCAAAACGGTCGCGCCGGGAAAACGGCAGAACTCTCGCTGGCGGAGTTAACGATGCTGACGGCGGAGTTACTTATCCCGCTACAATCGCCGCCAAAAGAAGCGTTGTTCGAGCAGGTTGATGTACTGGATTTCCCCGGCTTTGGTGAGCTTCGCGAGACGCGGAACGCGCCACCAGCGAGAGGTCAAAATACACTGTATCCGCTGGCGCACACGCTATTGCGTGCCAAACGTGCCTATCTGCTGGAACGCTATACCGATAATCAGGAAATGAACGTACTGATGGTATGCAGCGCCGCTGGCGATCGTGCCGACGTTAAAGTGGTCGGCAAGGCGCTGGATCACTGGGTTAAACAGACTCAGGGTGAAAATGCGCAGGTTCGTAGCCACCGCAAACCGGGGCTGATTTGGGCGGTGACCCGCCACGACCGTCGTATTACGCACGGGCAAAACTACGACGCCGCAGTACAACGTTATGTCGGTAATCCGGGGGACGCCTGGGGAACGATGCTGGCGATGGACAAACGTGGTGTCACACGGATGGCAACCTGGTTGGGGACTGAAGTTCACCGGGAAGTGAAGCTGGGACGCATCAACGAACAGCTTAACGAGATCCAACGTGAACTCAGCGATAACCTACTGGGTAACTGGTATCTACCCGTGGATGTTGACGATCCGGCTGAAAAACAGCGCATTGCAGAAACCTTGCTTAAATCACTCCAGACCCGCACCGGTGTGCACGGTGAGCTGCTGGAACGCCTTCTGCCCTCGCGTGATGAGCTGCGCCGTTTGTATCTGCAACAGAAAGGAACAAGTTACGGCGGTTTCCATGCCGATGCTGAAGACCTGTCTGCGCCTTTGACGAATAGCGATCCGTTTGGTGTCGGGATCGAAATCGATCTGTTTGCCGATGAGCCGATCGCTATCGACCAGCCTGTAATGCCCGTTCTGACGATCGATCATGGCTATGAAGCGGACTATGCGCACGGCGTTTATCGTTACTGGATTAACTATCTGCGCGGCCTACCGGAAAATGCCCCACTCCTCGATCTGCTGAATGTGCCGAAATCAACGATCGAAATGCTGGTCGAAGAACTGATTACCGGCAGCATCCGTTTACGTATCGAAGAAGCATTGGTCGATATGTTGGTTGATGGTGAGCAGTTAGGCATTAATCGCGAGAATAAAGCCGATCGTCAGGTTTCACGCGTGCTAACTATTCTCGGTGACTTTGTCGCCTGGCTCGGCTTCCAACAGCTTGATGAATCCCTGCGCCCTGCCAGCCGCATCAATCGCGGCCATAAAATTTTCGCCAAGCCGGAAAAACAGGCGGTCAGCTTTGGGGCCTCACAGCGCTTAACCAAACTGTCGCTCACGCCGACCAACAATACGGCATTTTATATCTATGACTGGCTGGTTGGTCTGAATGAGATGATTATCCAGAACGCAGGCTACTCCGCTGCGCGAGAAGTTAGTGCTGAACAGCGTGAGCAACTCGGCACAATTTTGGCGCTGATTAAGCCCGCTGAGAAATAACAGTCAACCTACCGCTGCTGATGTAAGAAACATGGCGTGACGTTGTCACTAAAACTCGCGCCATGTTTTCCTTTTTCTGCCACATCCTCCCTCCTAATGTATTTATCTTCTGTTGTGTTCCTCAAAATCGTATTTGACGAACTGTGGATTCAATCTATACCTAACTATATGACTTTCAATTAATAAACGTTGAGTTCCTCTATCTGTTAGCCATTCTAATTATGTGGGAATGGGTGACCTTAACGGGAGTGGTTATGACGATAGAAAAAGCGCGCAAGGGGGACGATATATCGCTAGAAAACGGCGAATATGAGTCTGTTTTGCTGAAAATAAGGGCATTCTATCGAGAGCTGACAATCGAGAGATTAACGGAGTTGGGTGATATTTATCATCAGGACATTCATTTCATCGATCCCGTATCCAGTCATCACGGACTGAGTATGTTACATCGTTACTTTTCCCATTCACTCGACAATCTGAGCTACTGTCAGTTCGATATCAGCGACATCCACACTTTCCGCGGCGGTGCAACGATGTTCTGGACAATGCACTATGCGCATCCGTCGTTAAAGCGAAATGCGCCGCTGACGCTCGCGGGTTGTAGCCACCTGCTCTTCGCGGACGACAAAGTGATCTACCATCGCGACTATTACGACATGGGCGCGATGCTTTATCAGCATGTTCCCTTGCTCGGCTCGTTAATCCGTTATTTCAAATCGAGACTTCAGGCATGAAGCGAGTGTTAATTACTGGCGCCAGCTCTGGAATCGGCAAACAGCTGGCGCTGGATTATGCCAGAGACGGTTGGGATGTCCTCGCCTGTGGGCGTGATGAACAACGGCTTCACGCACTGACAGTCTCTTTTCCTACCCTTCACACGCGGGCATTTGACATGACGGTTCTGGCCGACACCCGTCAAGCGTTGGAGGGTATCACAGCCGATCTGGTGATTCTCTGCGCGGGAACCTGTGAATACTTGGATAACGGTGTCGTTGAGGCGGAAAAAATAAACCGGGTGCTGACAACCAACGTGATCGGTCCGGTAAATTGTCTGTCGGTATTATTGCCACAGCTTGCCAGCCACAGCCATCTGGCGTTGGTTGGTTCAACCGCCAGCCTCGTTCCCTTACCGAGAGCGGAAGCCTATGGCGCCTCAAAGGCGGCGCTGGCCTATTTCGCTCGTAGCCTGTCGTTAGACTTACAGGCGCGTAATATCACCGTGTCGCTGATCCTGCCAGGTTTTGTGGATACTCCGCTGACCGCGCGTAATGATTTCCCCATGCCGATGTTGATTTCCGTCTCACACGCCTCTGATGCTATTCGGCGTGGTCTGGCAAAGAAGAAACGTGAAATCGCCTTCCCTCTGCGCTTTGCGCTATTACTCAAATTGATTTCTGTGCTTCCACAGTCATGGCAACGTCTGCTGGCCAGCCGCTTAGTAAGGTAAAAAATATGAAGATTGCCATTATTGGTAGCGGCATTTCCGGTTTAACCTGCGCGCTCAAGTTATCCGAGCGCTTTCATGTGTCAGTATTTGAAGCGAACGATTATCTGGGGGGCCACACGGCAACGGTCGATGTGGTTCAGCATGGCATTACCTATGCCATCGATACCGGGTTTATTGTCTATAACGAGCGGACCTATCCAAACTTCATTGCTCTGCTGGATGAACTGGGGTTAACCGGCCAGCCTACAGAAATGAGCTTCTCGGTTAGTAATCCGGTTTCTGGGCTGGAATATAACGGGCATACCTTAAACACGCTGTTTGCCCAGCGCGGCAACCTTTTACGCCCCGCGTTTTATCGCTTTATTGCGGAAATCGTGCGCTTTAACCGCGTGTGCAAGCAATATCTGACTGACGGTAATTATCAGGGGCTGACGCTAAGCCATTTATTGCAGCAGGAAAAGTTCTCGTCGTTCTTTGCTCAGCACTATCTTTTGCCCATGGGCGCGGCGATTTGGTCATCATCGCTTGAAGATATGCGACATTTTCCCCTGTCACTTTTCCTGACCTTCTTCAATCATCATGGGCTATTGGATTTGGTCAATCGTCCGCAGTGGATGGTGGTACCCGGAGGTTCGCGGGAATATGTGCGGCGTATTGCCGAGCGTATCCGCGATCGAGCGACGATCCACCTCCAAACGCCTGTCAGTCAGGTAACACGCGATGACGCAGGCGTTACGGTGCATACCGCCGAACAGGTATATCGGTTCGATCAGGTTATTTTTGCCTGCCATTCCGATCAGGCGCTGGCGCTGTTGGAAACGCCTATGCCCAATGAGCAGCACATTCTCGGTGGCATACGTTATCAACCTAACCACGTGATTTTGCATACCGATACCCGACTTTTACCTCGTAGCCGACGGGCATGGGCCAGTTGGAATTACCGTCTACCGGTCGATCAGGCATTTAGCCGTTCGCGTGCGTCCGTCACCTATAACATGAACATCCTGCAAGGCATTGGTTCATCCACCACTTTCTGTGTTTCGTTGAACCCTCAGCAAGATATCGACCCGAGTAAAATCTTGCATCGCGCGGTTTATCATCACCCCGTATTTACTCAACAGACGACGGAATATCAACAGCAACGTGAATGTATTAGTGGGCACAACCGTAGCTGGTTTTGTGGTGCCTATTGGTATAACGGTTTTCATGAAGACGGTGTAAGAAGCGCGCTGGATATCGTCAACCACATCGAACAAGGTGTGCAATATGAATAGCGCGCTGTATGTGGGTAAGGTTCGTCATCGACGTTTTACGCCCGTCACGCATCGTTTCGACTATGCATTATTCATGGCGTTAATCGATTTAGATGAAATCCCCTCCTTGCCGCACGTAGGCATTGCATTGGAGCGTTTTGCTCCAGCGTCATTTTATCGCGGTGATTACCTCGGTGGCGGTGATATCAAAACCAAAGCACAGGATCGCATTGCGGAACTGACTGGGGAACGCCTCACAGGGAAGGTCTTGCTGCTATGCCAACTACGCTATTTTGGCTGCTATTTCAATCCGGTTAATTTCTATTATTTGTACGATGAGCATAACCAGCTACGCTGGTTATTGGCAGAAGTGCGAAATACGCCCTGGAACGAACGTCATACATATGCCGTCGTCCCCGATGGTTCTACCCCCATTTCCAAGGCGTTTCACGTGTCGCCTTTTAACCCGATGGATATGGTGTACCACTGGCGACTCACGCCGCCCGTCGAGCGTTTGAGGATCCATATCGAGAATCACAGGCAAGGACGCGAATTTGATGCGACGCTATTACTGCATCGTCAGCCGCTCACTCGCGCCGCCCTACGTAACCAGCTTTGGTCCCTGCCGTTAATGACGATGAAGACCGCCTGCACCATATATTGGCAGGCTTTGAAACTGTGGATTAAACGTTCTCCCGTTTATCCTCATCCGCAGTCTGGAAAGAAGGACAACTAATGAGCTCAACGGAAACACAGTTGGTGCGTCACCCGTACGATACTGCTCGCTATGCCCGAGCCAGAAAAATGGTATTTGCCTTGCTTGGGCGAATAGAAAACGGCAGTGTGCGCCTCCTCGAATCAGGAGGTAATGAATCGTTATTCGGGGATCAACACGCGGCGCTGCAAGGTGACATCACGGTACACCATCCTCGTGTTTATCGTCGTATCTTGTTGGGCGGGAGTATAGCCGCCGGAGAAAGCTATATTGATGGCGACTGGAGTTCAACAAACCTCACGCTCGTTCTTCAGTTATTGGCACAGAATCAGACGTTAATCGATACGCTTGAAACGCGTTTTGGCTGGATCACGAGACCATTTCATCGGTTTATCCACTGGTGCCGCCGTAATCATCCAGAGCAGGCGAAGAAAAACATCGCCGCCCATTACGATCTGGGCAACCATTTTTATCGCAGTTTTCTCGATAGCGAGATGCTCTATTCCAGCGCCTGGTATCAGCAACCCGACATGTCGCTGGAGGAGGCGCAGCGCGCCAAGCTCCGTCGTCTCTGTGAACAGTTAGCGTTGTGTGAAACCGATCATTTGTTGGAAATTGGCACCGGATGGGGAGGATTAGCCGAACTGGCCGCTCGTGAATATGGCTGTCACGTCACCACGACTACGCTGTCACAGCAGCAGTATGACTATGCAGTTGAGCGTATCCAGCAAGCGGGACTGAGTCATAAAGTGACTGTGCTGCTACAGGATTACCGCGTATTGACCGGCCAGTATGACAAGCTGGTATCAGTCGAAATGATCGAAGCCGTTGGCAAAGCCTATTTGCCCACCTTCTTCACACGCTGCCAACAATTGCTGCGTCCACAGGGCCGTATGGTGCTTCAGGCAATCACGATTGCTGACCAGCGCTACAGCCATTACTGCCGTAATGTGGACTTTATCCAACGCTATATTTTCCCCGGTGGTTTTCTGCCCTCGATTACTGTGATGACCACAACCATGACGCGGCATACCGACTTTATCACTCGCGATCTGTTTGATATCGGTCAGGATTATGCCCGCACCCTCTGTGAATGGCGTCAGCGTTTTTATCAACAGTGGCATAGGCTAAATGCGCAAGGCTTTGATGAATCTTTCCAGCGCCTGTGGGTGTTTTACCTTTGCTATTGCGAAGCAGGTTTTCGCGCACGCACCATCAGCACGGTACAGCTCACGGCAGAAAGGGCATGAGCTAAAATCATCGGACACTCAAAACCTAAGAGGCAAAAGACAATGAAACTGAAGGCACTTATCCTGACAGGCGTGCTCTTTTCCTGTTCTACCTTCGCGGCAAGCACCACGGTTACGCTGAATGAAGCACTGCCTACTGGTGCTGGCAACAGTATCGGTGAAGTCTCCATTACGGAAACGCCCTATGGCCTGCTTTTCACTCCGAATCTGAAGGGACTGGACGCGGGTGTCCATGGATTCCACGTACATGAAAATGCCAGTTGTGAACCTGCCGAGCAAGACGGTAAGTCCGTTCCGGCGCTTGCAGCAGGCGGCCACCTCGATCCGAAAAAAACCGGTAAACACCTTGGGCCCTATAACGATCAAGGGCATTTAGGCGATTTGCCCGGATTAGTAGCTAATACCGACGGCACGGCAACGTATCCGATTCTGGCTCCTCGGATAAAATCACTGTCTGAGGTAAAAAATCATGCATTGATGGTGCATGTCGGC
This sequence comes from Pectobacterium zantedeschiae, assembly GCF_004137795.1. Taxonomy (GTDB): domain Bacteria; phylum Pseudomonadota; class Gammaproteobacteria; order Enterobacterales; family Enterobacteriaceae; genus Pectobacterium; species Pectobacterium zantedeschiae. Next base: position 1,063,933 of record NZ_NWTM01000001.1, on the reverse strand, counting down.
GGGGATAACTACGCGGATATGCCCGCAAAGCTGGGAGGTGGCGGTGCCCGCATGGCGTGTGGTGTGATTAAGTAAATCAAGAAGGAAAAATAGCGATGCCCTATCACAAAGGATATGGCATCGCACGTTAACAATCGTTGGTTATCGAATGGCGCGTTTTAATATACGGTTAGCGCCACTGAGGAAATCATCGGCAACCTTATTCACTTCACCATTGCCGTAATCCAGTTTTTGCAGGCTCGTTGTCCATAGCTGAACCAATTCCTGATTTTCCATAAACGGTGAAACGGGCACCTTTGATTCAGGCTGTGCAGCGGCTGCCCGATAAGCATTGGCTAATAGATTACCAGGATTGATCACGCCGATATCTTCCAGCAGTTTTTGTGCTTTCGGATTCGCAGGCATGCCGTTTTGCAGCCCAACGGCCTTCACGCCTTCTGGATTACTCAGCATGAAATTCATCAGCATCGCCGCTTCTTTTGGATGCTTAGTGTTCTTGCTGATCGCAAACAGTGAGGAGGGTTTGCTTGTCAGGCCCGAGTCTTTAGCATCCGGCATCGTGATGAACGGCCCGGTTTCCAATACGGCCTCTTTCGGCATATTGCTCGAATAGGTATAGATGGCGGAATCCCACAGATACATACCAGCTAATTCGCCGTTAATCCACGGACGAATCTCATAGACATTGGTACGCCCGAACGAGGAAAAATAACGCTGATCGGGTATCACATGGGAGTCAACCAACTTTTTATAAAAGCCGAAAAGTTCCCGCACCTGATCGCGGCTATAGGCAATACTTTGCTTCTTCTCATCGATCATATCGATGCCGTATTTCTGCGCCATATAGCTACGACCGAGCGTGAGAATATCCAGCACATCACTTGCCCCTTGGGCTACGCCGAGCGGATAGTAATTATCACCCAGTTTTTGTTTAAACACCGGGCCAGCGGCGAACAGCTCATCCCAGGTTTTCGGATAAGCAACGCCCGCATTGTCCCACGTAGTTTTATTGTAAATCATACTGCGGGACGTCATCGAAATCGGGAGACCTTGCAGCTTCCCTTTTACATCCGCCGTTTTCAGGTAGTTAGGCGGAAAATCACTCAGCCCCAGCGTGTCTTTTTGCTTATTCAAATCATAAAAACCGTCGCCATTACGGGAAAACTGCGGCAGCCAGTTCCAGTCAATGCGAATAACATCAGGCTCTTGCCCCCCAGCCATCTGGGTTGACAGACGGGAAAGGTAGCCGTCCCAGCCGGCATATTCGGCTTTGACAGTAATCGTCGGATTAGCTTTTTGAAACGCGTTAATAGCAGCCAGCGTAGCCTCATGTCGCTGATTACCGCCCCACCAGGAGATGCGTATCTCGGCAGCGTCAGCAGAGTGAGAAAATGCCGCCCCCAAGGGAAGAGCAGCACAAAGCAGGAGTAGATGAGATAATGTGTTCCGTGTTTTCGCCATAATAGAACCCTTATAATTGTATTCGGAGGTTTCCACCCGCTTCCCTTTTAGGGGCAGACAGGTACTACGGATGCGGAAGCTTTTTCTGCCGACATGGCAGAGACTCTGATTAATTCTCTCTTTTCAGGTTGACCGCCAACTCGCTTATTTTCACTGGCAGTTCGGTGCGTAATGATCGATTGGCAGCAATGCCGGTTAAAATAGACATAGCCCCATCGCGATAATCCGCTGCACGATGTAATGGATCGGGTTCCGGTGTACCAAACAGATCGTTTAACATGACCTGATCGCCGCCGCCGTGTCCGCCGGCTTTAAATTCAACCGGTACGACATAAGGCTCGTCAAACATCGGATAGATCTTTATTTCACATTCATTCAGCGCACCTTCATCCTCTTTTTGTCCGCCTCCGTTTACATAAGATTTTTCCACCAGTTTCATTTCTAACCGACCGTTGCTGCCATTAAACACCACATTCAACCCTTCCCAGGGTAAATACGCATTTAATGAATACGTCATAATGGCTTTGCTCTTATATCGCACCATCACACCCAGCACATCTTCAATATTAATACCGTCATCGAATACGCTTTTATCGCGGTAATAACCATCTTCGTGTTCAGCGTCTAAATATAACGCCGTCAGCTGTTCGCTTTGATTCATATGCAACGCAAACGGATCGTTTTCCGCCGCAGCGCTATTATGTGAACGTGAATAGAATGCCGTGACACCACGTGCTTCAGCATTGGCTTTGCCATAAAAACGCAAATCGCCTTGCGCATAAACCGTTTCCGGCTCGCTGTTCAGCCAGAAATTGACCAGGTCGAAATGGTGCGTGGATTTGTGCACCAACAGCCCGCCGCTATTACGCTTGTCACGGTGCCAACGACGAAAATAATCTGCTCCGTGTTCGGTATTCAGCAGCCACTCAAAATGAACGGAATAGACCTCACCAATTAATCCTGCGGCAATTAATTCGCGGACTTTACTGTGATGTGGCGCGTAACGGTAATTAAAGGTCACGCGTAATTTACGGCCAGTGCGGTTAATCGCATCAATAATGGACTGGCATTTCTCTTCGTCAATCGTCATCGGTTTTTCACTGATGACATCACAGCCTAATTCCATTGCCCGGATAATATAATGGTGATGCGTCCGATCGATAGACGTCACAATAACAATATCTGGCTTGGTTTCCGCGATCATCTGCTCAAACCGATCGGCGTGATACGTTGCCACATTATCGTGTCCGAATTTATGGACAATACGGTTGGCGTAATCCATTCGCGTCTGGTTTGTATCGCAAAAAGCAACGAATTGTCCCTGATCCTGATAATCTCTGGCGATCGACTCCAGATAAAGGCCTGCGCGGCCACCCGTTCCCACTACGGCATATTTCTTTTTCATTCTGCGTATTTCCTCCAAATAACGTAGGGCACATAGCTATTCGTACATAAAACAGGACGCTAAAAAATTTCACCGAATCGACTGGTACAGTTCAACCAATTAAGGGACTGGTATAGTGATTTTCATCATGGTAAATCACACCCATACGCTTACGTCTTTACCATAAAAAATAGAACATCCCGATATCGTTCACCTTCACATTATTGCCATGTGATGATGTTATCTGGCAGTAGGATGAAGATTGACCTGTTTTATCTCTCATAAATACAATTTGCCCGAAGCCATATTAGCATTTGATTTTATTAACAATATTAGATGTTAATATCTCACATACCTCACGTTGAATATGCATCGCCTCTCTTAAGTGCGCGCGCATCAACGGGATTCTCTCTAAAACAGCGTTGCTCACCACATTCAAATCAGCCTGCTATGTAAATAGCTTGCCAGGCTAACAACATCTCGGGGTCACTCTGGATTACGATCGTGATGGCTTGCTCTTTTTTCACCTCACCGCGTGACAGATCTCGCATTTTATTTTCAATCCGCCTGATGATGCCGGATAATCGGCGTGTAACTCATGAGAGATGCAGGAAAGTGTCAAGCGCGTAAGAAACGACAAGGAATCACTATGCAGACTTTTTTTCAGGATACGATGGCCACCCCGCTTGGGGAATTATTGATTATTGCTGATGAAAATAATCATTTACGTGCCGTCGAGTGGCAAGAGTACGAAGACGATTTATTTCGCTCGCTCAATCGCAGTTATCGAAATGATCCTTTTTCGTTACAACCACGCCATAATCCCGGTGGTTTGACAGACAGTCTGCAACGCTATTTTGATGGCGAATTAGCGATTATTGATACGCTGCCCGTCGCGTCCATAGGGACGGAATTTCAACAGCAGGTTTGGCGGGAATTACGTCGAATCCCCTGCGGAGAAATTACCACATACGGCGAACTCGCTACGCTGTTGGGACGCGCTGGCGCAGCGCGTGCAGTCGGTATGGCAAATGGCTCAAACCCTGTCAGCATCGTGGTTCCGTGCCATCGCGTCATCGGTACAGGCGGTGCACTGACGGGCTATGCGGGGGGGATTCATCGTAAACAGTGGCTGTTAGCGCATGAAGGCTACTTACCTCGCCAAAATAGTTTACCTCTATAATTATAACGTTTCGAGGCATGAGAATTATCCACCGAATTGCTTATCACCGTAAGTGATTCGGATTAATCAATGTGTTAACCGTTCAATAACGAAATGGATGATAATATTATCGTCACACAGCGCTTATATATCGGGATCTCTTCCAGCAAAATCGAAAAATTATAGTTAGTTCACTATTTATTGGTCTATTCCGATGATTGTCGGTCTTATCACAGCCGATAAAAGCTGTTAAAATTGACCAATATCAATTATTGCCTGAGCAAAGCCTATGATCCCGGAAAAGCGAATTATCCGACGCATCCAGTCTGGCGGTTGTGCAATCCACTGTCAGGATTGCAGTATCAGTCAGCTATGCATCCCTTTCACCCTGAATGAACACGAGCTTGATCAGCTCGACAACATCATTGAAAGGAAGAAGCCTATCCAGAAGGGGCAAGCGTTGTTTAAAGCTGGTGATGAGCTGAGATCGCTGTACGCTATCCGCTCCGGTACGATAAAAAGCTACACCATCACCGAACAAGGCGATGAACAGATCACCGGTTTTCATCTGGCGGGCGATTTAGTTGGCTTTGATGCCATCGGAACCGCTCAACACCCCAGTTTTGCTCAGGCGCTGGAAACCTCGATGGTCTGTGAAATTCCTTTCGAGACGCTGGACGATCTCTCAGGGAAAATGCCTAACCTGCGCCAGCAAATGATGCGTCTGATGAGCGGTGAAATCCGTGGCGATCAGGACATGATATTACTGCTGTCGAAAAAGAACGCCGAAGAGCGTCTGGCGGCGTTTGTTTACAACCTCTCCCGTCGTTTCGCTCAGCGTGGTTTCTCGCCACGTGAATTCCGTCTGACCATGACGCGCGGTGATATTGGTAACTATCTGGGGCTGACCGTTGAAACCATCAGCCGTCTGTTGGGGCGTTTCCAGAAGAACGGTACGCTGGCAGTAAAAGGAAAATACATCACGATCGAGAATATTGATGCACTTTCCGAATTAGCCGGGTCTTCACGTAAATAATCTTTCCAGTCTAACTATTTGATGCGGCCACTGTTTTTCTTGTGGCCGTGACAATGTTTCATCTTCCCTGCCCGCGTTGTTCGTGATATTTCCTATTTTGTTATTCTACGGCTTATCTCTGTTGTCCAAAGCGATTCCATTGCGGTACTCTTGATTGACAGGCTGTGGAGTAACAGCTGTTTGGAGGAGCTATGGCAAAGTATCAGAATTTACTGGTAGCTATTGACCCAAATCAGGATGACCAACCAGCGCTGCGTCGGGCGGTTTACCTGGTTCAGCGACTTGGCGGCCGTATCAAGGCATTTCTGCCGATTTATGATTTCTCTTATGAAATGACTACTCTGCTTTCTCCCGATGAAAGAGTGGAGATGCGTCAGGGTGTTATTCAACAGCGCACCGAGTGGATTGAGGAACAGTGTAAATACTACCTTGAAGCAGGTGTTTCGATAGAAATCAAAGTGGTTTGGCACAATAAGCCCTTTGAAGCCATTATTCGGGAAGTGATTTCTGGAAACCATGACCTGTTGTTGAAAATGGCACATCAGCACGATCGGCTAGAAGCGGTTATCTTTACGCCAACAGACTGGCAGTTACTGCGCAAATGCCCTTGCCCGGTGTGGATGGTAAAAGATCAGCCATGGCCGACCGAAGGCCGTGCATTGGTTGCGGTCAATCTGGCCAGCGAAGACCCTTATCACGATCCGCTCAATATCAAGCTGGTATCAGAAACGCTGGAACTGGCTCAGCAGGTTGACCAAACCGAGGTTCATTTGGTTGGTGCCTATCCAGTGACTCCCATCAATATTGCTATTGAATTGCCTGATTTCGATCCTAGCGTTTACAACGATGCGATTCGTGGGCAGCACCTTATCGCCATGAAGTCGCTACGGCAGAAGTTCAGCCTGGATGAGCGTGTGACGCACGTAGAAAAAGGTCTTCCAGAAGAAGTGATTCCCGATCTGGCAGAACATTTACAGGCCGGTGTCGTGGTATTAGGGTCGCTGGGGCGAACCGGCCTTTCCGCTGCCTTTATCGGCAACACGGTTGAGCATGTTATTGACCACTTGAAGTGTGACCTGCTGGCAATCAAACCCGATGACTTCGTTTCACCGATTACACAAGAAGACGGTGACAATAGCTGATTACAAGTGTCATCACGTTCAAATCAAATAATGCCAGCCTAAGTGCTGGCATTATTTTTGGTGATGCCATGCAACGTAAGTATGAAGAGCAGAGCATATTTAAGATGTAAAAAAGGGGCGATATTCGCCCCTTTCGTTTTCTACGTCGTCACGTCACGCTTACAACGCTTTCAGAATCGCCTCAACGCTGTCTTTGGCGTCGCCAAATAGCATCTGCGTGTTCTCTTTAAAGAACAACGGGTTCTGTACGCCAGCGTAGCCGGTATTCATGGAACGCTTAAACACGATAACATTCTGCGCTTTCCACACTTCCAGCACTGGCATGCCCGCGATTGGGCTATGCGGATCTTCTTGCGCAGCCGGGTTAACGGTGTCATTCGCGCCAATGACCAGTACGGTGTCAGTGTCGGTGAAATCATCATTAATTTCATCCATTTCCAGCACGATGTCGTAAGGCACTTTTGCTTCAGCCAACAGCACGTTCATGTGACCAGGCAGACGCCCAGCAACTGGGTGAATACCAAAGCGAACATTTATACCACGCGCACGCAGTTTTGCGGTGATGTCATGCACAGGATATTGCGCCTGTGCAACGGCCATACCGTATCCTGGGGTGATGATCACCGACGTTGAGTTCTTGAGTAAATCAGCCACGTCTTCAGCTGAGGCCTCACGATATTCGCCAACCTCTTCGCTCTCACTGGAGGAAACGCCATCGGTACCAAAACCACCGGCAATCACGCTGATAAAGGAGCGGTTCATCGCCTTACACATGATGTAAGACAGAATTGCACCAGAAGAACCCACCAGAGCACCAGTCACGATCAACAGGTCATTGCTCAGCATGAAGCCTGCCGCTGCTGCTGCCCAACCAGAGTAAGAGTTCAGCATAGAAACGACGACTGGCATGTCTGCACCACCAATCGATGCCACCAGATGCCAGCCAAATACCAGCGCAATCGCCGTCATCAGAATCAGCGCCAGAACCTGCAACGCTACGCTACCAGTGTTGACGAAAACCAACAGCAGCAGGAAGGATACAACCAGCGCCGCCAGATTCATCTTATGGCGATGAGGCAACATCAACGGTTTTGAAGAGATTTTTCCGCGCAGCTTACCGAATGCGATAACCGAACCTGTGAAAGTCACCGCACCGATGAAGATACCCAGGAAGACTTCCGTCAAATGGATATTTACCATTACCGGATCGGTGATTTCACCATGATCGAGGAAGCTGTTAAAGCCCACCAGTACCGCGGCCAAACCCACAAAGCTGTGAAGAATAGCGACCAATTCTGGCATTTCGGTCATTTCAACCTTACGCGCCAGATAAATACCAATCGACCCACCGATCGCCATAGCAACGATGATCCAACCAACGTTGCCAGAATCAGGCCCCAGAATCGTCGCGATCAGCGCAAGCGCCATGCCGCTGATCCCAAAGATGTTCCCTTGTTGCGACGTTTCGTGCTTGGACAACCCAGCCAAACTGAAAATAAAGAGAATTGCGGCAACAATGTATGCAGCAGTTACTAATCCACCAGACATGTGTTACCCCTTAGTTTTTACGGAACATTTTCAGCATGCGCTGAGTCACGGTGAAACCACCGAAAATATTGATGCTGGCAATCAATACGGCAATGAATGAGAAGAATGATACCCATCCGCCGTGACCGATCTGCAACAATGCTCCGACAACGATAATGCCTGATATCGCGTTAGTGACTGACATTAATGGTGTGTGCAACGCGTGGCTGACATTCCAGACAACGTAGTAGCCCACCACGCAGGACAGCGCAAAAACCGTAAAGTGAGACAGGAACTCTTTAGGAGCAACATCAGCCAGCCAGCCAAACAGCAGAATAGCGATCACGAGGAATGCATATTTCTTCCACGGCGATGTTGGTTTGGCTTCGACCTTCACAGCCGTAGCGGCAGGTTTCGCCTGCTGTGGTTGAGCGGAAACCTGAATCGGCGGAGCTGGCCAGGTGATTTCGCCTTCTTTAACCACGGTCACACCGCGAATCACGGTGTCGTCAAAATCAACGTCGATTTCGCCGTTTTTCTCTTTGCAGAGTAATTTCAGCAGGTTAACCAGATTCGTGCCGTAAAGCTGTGAGGATTGCGTCGGTAAACGGCTTGGTAAATCGGTGTAACCGATAATTTTGACGCCGTTTTCCGTCACGGTAACGAGGTCTGCAACGGTCAATTCGCAGTTCCCGCCCGTTTGCGCGGCCAAATCGACAATCACACTGCCTGGCTTCATGCTCAGCACCATCTCTTTGGTGATCAAGCGCGGAGCCGGTTTTCCAGGGATCAGGGCGGTAGTGACGATAATGTCGACTTCTTTCGCCTGTGCGGCAAACAGTTCCATTTCGGCTTTGATAAAGGCTTCAGACATGACCTTGGCATAGCCGTCACCGCTGCCAGCCTCTTCTTCAAAGTCGAGTTCGAGGAACTCGGCGCCCATGCTCTTAACCTGCTCTTTTACTTCAGGGCGGGTGTCAAAAGCACGAACGATAGCACCCAGGCTACCTGCAGCGCCGATCGCGGCCAAACCAGCGACACCGGCACCGATAATCATGACTTTGGCAGGATGAACCTTACCCGCAGCGGTAATCTGTCCGGTAAAGAAGCGGCCAAATTCGTGGGCGGCCTCAACGATAGCGCGATAGCCTGCGATGTTGGCCATCGAACTGAGCGCATCCAGTGACTGCGCACGAGAAATACGCGGTACAGAATCCATTGCCATCACCGTCACCTGACGGGCAGACAATTTCTCCAGCAGTTCTGGGTTTTGTGCCGGCCAGATAAAGCTGACAACCGTACTGCCCGCTCGGGTCAGTTCGATTTCATCATCCTGTGGCGCATTTACCTTCAGGACGATATCGGATTGCCAGACTTCCGAACTGTCAACAATAGACGCGCCAGCTTCTTCATATGCCGCATCGTCAAAACTTGCCAGTTTTCCCGCTTCACGTTCTATCGAGACCGTAAAGCCCAGTTTCAGCAGTTGTTCAACCGTTTTCGGCGTCGCTGCTACACGGGCTTCATTGGCCAACCGCTCTCTTGGTACACCAATACGCATGCTGATACCCTTTTCGCTTATTTTTAACGAAGGTTATTATTCTCACCCTATTCTGTTATACAAATTCGCCGAGACCTGCTGCACCCTGTATCCCCGCATTCACGCGGTAGGAAGAGGGTCTTATCATCTTCTTGTCACACGCTTTTTTGGGGCGTCTCACTGTAGGCGAACTCATTTATAACGTACTGAAAATGTGATCGATGATCCATAAATAAAATGAATTTCACAGAAAAGCCGAGTTATCACAGGTTCTATCAGCCTTTCTTGGTCGAAAATCATGCTCTTCTCAGCCTTTTGTAGCATTATTATAGAAGTATTTTTCTGTGCTGTTTCACAAAAACAATGTGTTACAAGGTTGTTAATGCGATAAATCACATAAATATCCCTTATGATGTCAAAACAATCATTAACCGTTATTATTAGCACTTTTCTTGTTTACAACCGAAGCATCACGGCTTTTCGGCCCCGCTGAAAATGCTAAAGCACAAGAATTTATTCCGTGCGATAATCAGCCCTATTCCGTTACAGGTTGATTGCTATACCTTAAATAATTCGAGTTGCAGGAAGGCGAAAGGATTTTTTATGAAGCTGAAGACTACTGTTATTGCATCCACATTGTTGTTATCACTCTCGGCATTTTCAGCGCAGGCTGCACAGGAACTTACGCCTGAGCAAGCAAACTCCCTGCAACCCTTTGAGAGAATTACGTTTAAAGGACGTTTTCGAGCAATTAATGAAGCGGTTGACGCAGCGTCAAAACGCGCCGACAAACTGGGTGCAGCATCGTTTTATGTGCAATCTATGACCGATGCTAATTCAAGCGACGCCTGGAATGTTACTGTCGATCTGTACCGCAAAGATGCGCCCAAAGCGAAAAAAGATGTGCAGTACCGCACCGTCTACGGTGTAAAAGAACTGCCGAAAGATGCAGCTTATTTGCTGGAACCCTATGACACTGTTACGGTAAGTGGTTTATTTAGCAATCAGCCTGATCTAATCGATGCTATTGCAAAAGCGGCAAAAGAGAAAAATGCTGACTCGTTTTACATCGTACGCCAAATTGATGTGAACTCGAATAGCGCGAATCAAAGAGCTACCGCGTTTATCTATAAAGCCGATGCACCAAAACGTCAGCTTCAGCGTCCTGATGCGATCCCTGCCGATTCTGATGCGGGTCGTGCTGCACTTGCTGCCGGTGGTGCAGAGGCTGCTAAAGTAGAAATCCCAGGTGTTGCATTCTCTGATAGCCCAAGTCGCAGCGTGGGTAACTTCTTTGAAACGCAGTCATCAAAAGGTGGGCGTTACACGGTAACGTTACCTGATGGCACACAAATTCAGGAATTGAACAATGCCACGGCGGCGAAGATGGTACCTTTCGACTCCATCCAGTTCCGCGGCAACTATACCAATACTACACAGATCTCTGAAGCTGTAGCCAAACGTGCAGGAGAGAAAGGCGCTAAATACTACCACATCACCAGACAGTGGGAAGGCAAAGGCAGCAATATGACGATCAGCGCCGATCTTTATAAATAACAACTGTCGTATGGTGTTGTAGAGAACAGCGAAACGCTATAAAACGCAAAAACCCGCGATATCGCGGGTTTTTTATGTCAGCAATCAACCGACAGCGAGTACGATTTTACTTACTGGTATCCAGTTCCGGGAAGCTTTTCACCAGATCGTCAATCGCTTTGATCTGTTGCAGGAACGGCTCCAGCTTATCCAGCGGCAACGCAGATGGCCCATCACACTTCGCGTTAGCAGGATCGGGGTGAGCTTCAATGAATAGCCCCGCCAAACCTACCGCCATACCGGCACGCGCCAATTCGGTCACCTGTCCACGACGGCCACCGGATGCCGCACCAAACGGGTCGCGGCACTGTAGCGCATGCGTAACGTCAAAAATTACCGGCGCGCCGTTGGAAGCGTGCTTCATGACATTGAAACCCAGCATATCGACAACCAGATTGTCATAACCGAAGTTGCTGCCGCGATCGCACAGAATTACCTGATCATTACCACCTTCGATAAATTTATCGACGATGTTCCCCATTTGGCCTGGGCTGACGAACTGTGGTTTTTTCACGTTGATCACTGCACCCGTTTTCGCCATTGCTTCTACCAGATCGGTTTGGCGTGCTAAAAACGCGGGAAGTTGGATTACATCAACCACATCGGCTACTGGCTGCGCCTGATGCGATTCATGCACATCAGTGATAATTTTTACGCCAAAGGTCTGTTTCAGCTCCTGGAAGATTTTCATCCCTTCTTCCAGGCCGGGACCACGGTAAGAGTGAATCGAAGAACGGTTAGCCTTATCGAATGACGCCTTAAACACGTAAGGAATACCCAACTTCTGCGTGACCGTGACGTAATGCTCACAAATGCGCATCGCCAGATCGCGTGATTCAAGAACATTCATGCCGCCAAACAGCACAAAAGGCAAGTCGTTGGCAACGGGGATATCCCCTATCTTGACCACTTTATTCGTCATACTTTTACCTTCATGTCGGGAAATAAATAAACGCTGCATTACTGCAAAACAGTTTCTTAATGCAAGACAATCTGTTTCTGCTCTATCGAGTGAATCTGCACTTTTATCATTTCACTCACTGGATCTTCCGGGCACTGTTCAACGAAATAGTTAAGATCGGACAGTGCAATATGGTCGCAATCCAATTGAGCATAAATCAGGCCGCGATCGCGGATTTCGTAAGGATCTTCCGGGTCAAATTGCAGCACCGCCTCACTGGCTCTCAGCGCCAATTCCATCTGTTTTTCTTCCATCAGTGCGACTTTCAACGTGTCGAGCATTTTACGCACAATCAGGACGTTCTCCGCTTCATCCAGATCTTCATCCAGCAAGCGGGTTGATGGGCCGATATTACCTTTGAGCCACACTTCCAGCACATGCTCACTCAGCGTATCGCCATTGAGCGGATTGATCAGCCACATCTCTTCGTCGAGCCAGTCGGCACGTAGAATCAACTGCGTCGGGAAAATCACCGGCATCAGCGGCAAACCGAGTTCGTTTGCGATATGCAGGAAGATAATGCCAAGTGATACGGGCATGCCCTGACGAGATTCCAGCACCTGATCCAGCCATAGTGCATCAGACAGGCGATAAATGCCGCCAGCACCGCCGAACCCCCAAGTGTGATAAAACAGCTCAATCAGTTTTTCAAGCTGAAGATCTTGCTCAAGACCGTCAGGAATAGCGGCTCGGGCGCTCTCAACCATCTGTTGCAGATTTTGCCGCACATCCTGAGCGGGAAAGTCGCGGCGAATCGCCTGTGAAACCAACACGACACCATCACTTAGCAGTGACTGGTTGAATTCAAAATCAGCAATAGCACTCATAATTATTCCATCAGCAACGGTGATTGGGTCAGTGCTAGCAGCACGACCACACCAAAGCATATTAAAGCAGATACAAACGCCAGCCAGCGAACATTCTGGCTACGAGGGCGTTTCCCCAAGGCGATAGCGCCAAGAAGGATATAAATGATAACGCCAAACAGTTTTTCCGTCAGCCAGCTTTGCTCGGGCGTAAACGGATAAGTGTGACTCAGAATGATTAAACCAATACCGCTGATCAATAACAAGGTATCGTTAATATGCGGCAGAATTTTAACCCAGCGCTGTTGCAGTAGAACCGATTGCCGACACAGCCAGAAAAAACGAATGACAAATAGGGAAATACTGATGCCAACCGTTGCCAGATGCAGATATATCGTGGCTGGGTAAAGAGTTATCACGTCCATTGCTCCTAATAATTAAATGCTATCTAACCAGCGCCCTAACGACACTCGGTCATTGCCACCATAGTCCTGACAAGTTTCTATCTGTGTAAATCCTCGGAGCTGCAACAGTTGACGCACCACTTCACCCTGCTGCCAGCCGTGTTCCAACAGCAACCAGCCACCGACATCTAAATAATGCGGAGCGAATTCAATGATGGTACGTAAATCCGCCAATCCGTTGTCGTCAGCGATCAGTGCGCTCGCAGGCTCGAAGCGAACATCACCCTGTGACAAATGCACATCATCAACATCGATATACGGAGGATTGCTGGCGATAAGCGCAAAGCGCATATGATCAAGCGGTGAATACCAGTTTCCAAACAAGAAACGAGCGTTATCGAGCCCCAATTGCTGGGCATTTTTTGTCGCTAACGCAACGGCATCCGGTTGAACATCGACACCAACTACCTGGCAGTCACGCCGCTCACTGGCCAGCGCCAGCGCGATTGCTCCCGTTCCGGTACCCAAATCCAGTATGGGACACGGCGTTTGAGGTAGACGCAACAACGCTTGCTCGACCAGGCATTCGGTATCGGGACGGGGGATCAACGTGGCAGGCGAGACAGCTAGCGGCAGTGACCAGAACTCACGCACGCCGATTAAATAGGCGATAGGCTCTCCCTGTTCACGACGCATCAGCAATTCAGTTAACTGCTGCTGTTCAGCCGCGTTCAGCTCGGTTTCACCAAACGCCAGCAAAAACGTACGGGATTTTCCCGTCACAAATCCCAGCAAAATTTCCGCATCTCGCTTTGGGCTTTCACCCGCCGCGAGTTGCGTTACCGCAGAGACTAACCAATCCTGATACGTCATTATTCCTGCTCGGACAACGCAGCAAGTTGATCGGCCTGATATTCCTGTACGACTGGTTGAATCAGCGTATCCAGTTTCCCTTCCATGACCTCATCCAGTCGGTAAAGCGTCAGGTTAATACGGTGATCGGTTACCCTTCCCTGCGGGAAGTTGTAAGTGCGGATTCGGTCGGAGCGATCGCCGCTACCGAGCAGGTTACGACGGGTTGACGCTTCTTCTTGCTGACGTTTCTGTACCTCTGCCGCACGGATACGCGCCCCCAACACAGACAGCGCTTTAGCTTTGTTCTTGTGCTGTGAACGCTCATCCTGACATTCCACGACAATGCCAGTTGGCAAGTGAGTAATACGGATGGCGGAATCGGTGGTGTTAACGTGCTGACCGCCCGCGCCAGAAGAGCGGAAGGTATCGATGCGTAAATCCGCAGGGTTGATGTCTGGCATTTCAGCTTCCGGCACTTCCGCCATAACGGCGACGGTACAGGCTGACGTATGAATCCGCCCCTGAGATTCCGTAGCAGGAACGCGCTGCACGCGATGGCCGCCAGATTCAAACTTGAGCTGACCGTATACACCGTCACCGGAGATCTTGGCGATAACTTCTTTATAGCCGCCATGTTCACCATCGCTGGCACTCACAACTTCTACGCGCCAGCGGCGTGATTCAGCATAACGGCTGTACATACGGAACAGGTCACCGGCAAAAATAGCCGCTTCGTCACCGCCGGTTCCGGCGCGCACTTCAAGAAAACAACCGCGCTCATCGTCGGGATCTTTCGGTAACAGCAGTACCTGAAGCTGCTGCTCCAGTGTCTCAATTGTCGTTTTGCTTTCTTTCAATTCTTCCTGCGCCATATCGCGCATTTCTGGATCGTCCAGCATCATTTCTGCGGTCTGCTGGTCTTCCTGTGCCTGCTGCCATTGCTGGAAACAGTCGGTAATATCTGTGAGCTGAGCATATTCTCGCGACAATGCGCGAAAGCGATCCATATCAGCGATGATGCTGGGCTCACCGAGTAACGCCTGAACTTCTTCATGGCGTTCTTGTAACGCTTCCAGTTTAGCAACAATAGAAGGCTTCATGCGGGCGGTTAAATCCTGTAATAGAGATGAATGCTAGTCCAGCCCAAGGCTGTCACGTAAAATTTGTAACCGATTTTGGTCGCCGTCACGAGCGGCTTGCTGAAGGGATTTAGTCGGCGCGTGAATCAGACGATTCGTTAAACGGTGTGTCAGTTCCTGAATCACCGCTTCAACATCATTGCCTTGTTGAATGGCAGCCAGCGCCTTGGCCGTCATTTCCGCACGCAACTCATCGGCCTGAGCGCGATAGTCGCGAATCGTTTCCACCGCAGACTGCGCACGCAGCCACGCCATGAAATCAGAGCTTTCCTGCTGCACGATAGATTCAGCCTGTACCGCCGCCGCTTTGCGCTGTGCGAGATTGTGCTGAATGATCGCGTGCAGATCGTCCACGCTGTAGAGATAAACGTTCGGCAATTTGCCCACTTCCGGTTCAATATCACGTGGAACCGCGATATCAACCATCAGCATAGGCTGATTCCGTCTCGCCTTCAGCGTCCGTTCCATCATCCCTTTTCCGATAATCGGCAGTGTACTTGCCGTTGAGCTAATTACGATATCGGCATGAACGAGCTGTTCGTCCAATTCTGCCAGCGTGATGACGTCTGCGCCCACTTCCGTTGCCAGCGCCTGCGCGCGCTCACGGGTGCGGTTCGCAATCACCATTTTCCGCACGTTGTGCTCGCGAAGATAGCGAGCAACCAATTCAATGGTTTCGCCAGCACCGACCAGCAGCACCGTGACATCGGCCAGAGATTCAAAAATTTGCCGTGCCAGCGTACAGGCAGCAAACGCCACCGACACCGCGCTGGCACCAATATCCGTTTCCGTACGAACACGCTTGGCAACAGTAAAAGATTTCTGGAACAGCCGCTCCAGCTCGCTGGAAAGAGAATGACCACGCTGTGATTCGGCAAATGCCTTCTTCACCTGTCCTAAAATCTGCGGCTCACCTAACACCAAAGAATCCAGGCCGCTGGCAACACGCATCAAATGACTAACTGCGGCGTTATCCTGATGCCAATACAGGCTGTCGTTAACTTCTTCCGGGCGCAATTGATGATATTCACACAGCCAGCGAATCAGTTGTTCACGCTGATTTTCCTGTTCACCAACGCTAAGATAGAGTTCCGTGCGATTGCAGGTAGACAACACAACGCCGCCCTGCACCAGCGGTTGCTGTAACAGACTGTCGAGGGCCACCCCAAGTTTATCTTGTGAGAACACAACGCGTTCACGCAGAGAAACCGGTGCGGTTTTGTGATTAATACCAAGCGCAAGCAGGGTCATTATGCTGTTTCTGAGTAATACCGGTCTTAGTATGGATTTCGTTTGAGTCGCATTCTACTTGATGCAGGAGTGCAAGAAAAGCGACAGCACGCGATACACATCGTCTGGGGTATACACTTTTTGACAAAAAACAATAAACGCCATTAACGAATAACAACCATTGACGCTGAGCGGTAAGCCCGTTAGCGTGACGTATTTCACGGACTTCCTTCATTTACAGGATACGACCGATATGCCAACCAAAACCGTCCGATGCCTGCGTTTACTGCCTTTAGCCAGCCTGTTGCTAGCCGCCTGTAGCGTTAATCAACCGACCCAAACAGGTAAAAGCCCTACCTCGCCGGAGTGGCAACAGCATCAGCAAAAAGTACAGCAACTCAGCCAGTACCAGACGCGCGGCGCTTTTGCCTATATCTCCGATAGCAAAAAAGTATCAGCCAATTTTTTCTGGCAGGACACCCCGCCACAACGTTATCGACTGCTGCTGACCAACCCGCTCGGTAGCACCGAACTAGAACTGCGAGCCCAACCCGACGGCGTGCAAATCACCGACAATCAAGGCAAACGTTACGTAGGTAAAGATGCCGAATACATGATCCAGCAACTGACTGGCATGGCGATTCCGTTAAATAATCTACGTCAATGGATCCTTGGTATACCGGGTGATGCGACCGAATTCACGTTGGATGAGCGCTACCTGTTAAAAACCATCACTTATCGCCAGGGCAACCAGAACTGGAATGTCAGCTATCAGAGCTACAACACCGAGTTGACGCCCCCGCTCCCAACCAGTCTGGAGCTGGTTCAGGGAGAACAGCGTATTAAGCTGAAGATGAATAACTGGATGGTTAAATAATCGATGCAATTGACGGTTACCGAGACATGGCCTGCTCCCGCCAAACTGAACTTGTTTCTTTATATTACCGGCCAAAGGCCGGACGGGTATCACTTGCTGCAAACGTTATTTCAGTTTCTGGATTATGGCGACACGCTGACGATTCATCCGCGCGATGACGATCAGATTAACCTGCTTACACCGGTAGACGGTGTAGATAACGAGCAAAACCTGATCGTCCGCGCCGCACGCTTGTTACAGCAGCACTGCGTACACCACAATATTTGCCCTGCACAGTTCGGCGCCGATATCAGCATCGATAAATGCCTGCCGATGGGCGGCGGGCTAGGCGGCGGATCATCCAATGCAGCCACCGTTTTGGTCGCCCTTAATCATTTGTGGAAAAGTGGGCTAAACGTCGATACGTTGGCCGAATTGGGGCTACAACTGGGTGCAGATGTTCCTGTGTTTGTCCGTGGACATGCTGCCTTTGCTGAAGGTATCGGTGAACAGTTAACACCGGCGAATCCACCAGAAAAATGGTATCTGGTGGCGCACCCTGGCGTTAGCATTGCCACACCGTTGATTTTCGGCGATCCTGAACTGACGCGTAACTCACCAGTTCGTGATTTAGAGTCTTTATTAAACCAGACGTTCGTCAATGATTGTGAAGCTATCGCAAGAAAACGTTTTCGTGAGGTTGAACAGCTACTTTCATGGCTGCTAGAATATGCTCCGGCGCGCCTGACTGGAACGGGGGCTTGTGTGTTTGCTGAGTTTGACACCGAGTTCGCAGCCCGTCAGGTGCTTGACCAGGCCCCGGAATGGTTAAACGGTTTCGTAGCACGAGGCGTTAACGTCTCACCGCTACAACGTAGACTTTCTGGGCAACTTTAGGTTTTGATACACACCGGCTGCCGTGCGGCCAGTCTGTAGCAAACTTAATTCATACACCCGTATGCATATTGTGCCTGTTGCTCTTCCCTGTCTGGCAGGTGCAATATTTCTCTGGACGCAAGCCTGAGGTTCTTCTCGTGCCTGATATGAAGCTTTTTGCTGGTAACGCCATCCCGGAACTAGCACAACGTATTGCCAACCGTTTGTACACTAGCCTTGGCGACGCCGCTGTCGGTCGTTTTAGCGATGGCGAAGTCAGCGTGCAAATCAATGAAAATGTACGCGGTGGTGATATTTTCATCATCCAGTCCACCTGTGCACCCACCAATGACAACCTGATGGAACTGGTTGTCATGGTCGATGCTCTGCGTCGCGCTTCCGCGGGACGTATTACCGCCGTTATCCCCTACTTCGGCTATGCCCGTCAGGATCGTCGTGTGCGTTCCGCACGCGTGCCAATCACCGCGAAAGTCGTTGCTGACTTCCTATCCAGCGTGGGTGTTGACCGTGTTCTGACCGTTGATCTGCACGCTGAGCAGATTCAGGGGTTCTTCGATGTGCCGGTAGATAACGTATTTGGTAGCCCGATCCTGCTAGAAGATATGTTGCAACAGAATCTGGAAAACCCAATCGTGGTTTCTCCTGATATCGGTGGCGTTGTGCGTGCTCGCGCAATCGCTAAACTGTTGAACGATACTGACATGGCGATCATCGACAAGCGCCGTCCACGTGCCAACGTTTCTCAGGTGATGCATATCATCGGTGATGTAGCGGGTCGTGACTGCGTGTTGGTTGACGATATGATCGACACTGGCGGTACGCTGTGCAAAGCGGCAGAAGCGCTGAAAGAACGTGGGGCTAAACGTGTATTCGCTTATGCCACACACCCAATTTTCTCAGGCAATGCTTACGAGAACATCAAGAACTCTGTCATTGATGAAGTGATTGTCTGCGATACCATTCCGCTGGCGGAAAACATTCGCGCACTGCCGAATGTTCGTACATTGACGCTGTCTGGTATGTTGGCCGAAGCGATTCGTCGTATCAGCAACGAAGAATCCATTTCTGCGATGTTTGAACATTAATCGCTGCTGATCGGTTATCCGATCGCAAACGATTATGATGGAGCCACCTGTAACAAGGTGGCTTTCTTATTTATAGCGTTTTTATCGCTATAAAAAACGAAAAAACCGCCATAGCGAGGCTACAGCGGCTCTGTTGTTCAATTTTCATTAATGATTATGGGTGATGCTGGCGGCGGCAACGCTTATCAAAGTGTTTAACCCACCAATAACGGTCTGCGACTTCTTCACGCCCGCTAATACGTGCCCCTACCAACCAAAATATTGCACCAGAGAAGATCCCAACCAGATCAATGTAAGTCATATATTCAGGAACATTCAGCTTAGGAAACTGACTGGCGATGGAGAAACCAATACCACCAATCATCAGAATCATACCGAGCCCCATCAACACATTACCTAATGCTGCCACGTTTTTGCGTTTCATCTGCCACCTCCAGATTAATTCAGTGGATGAATCGGAGTGCCATTACCGTTTACTTTTTATTATTGATGTAATTATAGACAATAACGCTGCCACATGATTGCGGGAGGGATCACAGATAAAAGGAATGATTAATGTTTTTTTACGTTTAAACAAACAAATAGACAAAAATATGAATAATCACATTACTAAACAAATAACAGTACATGCACATTCCAATACCGAGATTTGGCTATCTAGCACTCGGTGTGTAAACTAGCGCTTTCGTTATCACACTACCCTACGTAAGTTTAAGCACGTAATCTGGAATATACCGTGAGCAGCATTAAATTAATTGTCGGTCTGGCTAATCCTGGCGCGGAATATGCCGCAACTCGTCATAATGCAGGCGCCTGGTTTGTCGATCGTCTGGCTGAGTCTTACCGCCAGCCGCTGAAAGAAGAAAGCAAATTTTTCGGTTACACAGCCCGTCTAAATCTGGCTGGGCAAGATGTACGCCTGCTGGTTCCCACTACATTCATGAATCTGAGTGGAAAAGCTGTCGCGGCAATGGCCACCTTCTACCGCATTCAGCCTGATGAAATTCTGATCGCACATGATGAACTGGATTTATTACCAGGGATTGCCAAACTTAAGCTAGGTGGTGGGCACGGCGGTCACAACGGATTGAAAGACATCATCAGTAAATTGGGTAATAACCCGAATTTCCATCGTTTACGCATTGGAATTGGCCACCCAGGTGATAAAAACAAAGTGACCGGTTTTGTGCTAGGTAAACCGCCGATGAGTGAGCAGACGTTAATCGACGGAGCCATTGATGAAGCTGTGCGCTGCACAGAAATTCTGATGAAAGAAGACATGATAAAAGCGATGAACCGCTTACACGCCTTCAAAGCGGCATAATCTGGTCAGAATGCGGATGGTAGATCGAGATAAATCGCCATTCCGTGTATAATCGGCCGAAATATTTCCATTCTGACAGGCAAAATAAAGTAATTGCCTGATTAATAAGTTATTTAAGGTGATATAAACATGGGATTCAAATGCGGTATCGTTGGGCTGCCTAACGTCGGTAAATCCACTCTGTTCAATGCGTTGACCAAAGCCGGCATCGAAGCGGCCAACTTCCCGTTTTGTACCATCGAGCCGAACACTGGCGTCGTGCCAATGCCCGATCCACGTCTGGACAAGCTGGCTGAAATCGTTAAGCCGCAGCGTATCCTTCCTACCACTATGGAATTTGTTGATATCGCGGGGTTGGTAAAAGGCGCGTCCAAAGGTGAAGGTTTGGGTAACCAGTTTCTGACCAACATCCGTGAAACGGAAGCCATTGGCCACGTTGTACGCTGCTTCGAAAACGACAACATCATCCACGTCAATAATAAAGTTGATCCGGCCGATGACATCGAAGTAATCAACACTGAACTGGCTCTGTCTGACCTCGACACCTGCGAACGCGCCATTCATCGTGTGCAGAAGAGAGCCAAAGGCGGCGATAAAGATGCTAAAGCTGAACTGGCGGCACTGGAGAAATGCTTACCGCAGTTGGAAAACGCTGGCATGCTGCGTTCTCTGGATTTAAGCGACGATGATAAAGCAGCGATCCGTTACCTGAGCTTCTTGACGCTTAAACCAACGATGTACATCGCCAACGTCAACGAAGACGGTTTTGAGAATAACCCATACCTCGATAAAGTGCGTGAAATCGCCGCCGCTGAAGGTTCTGTCGTCGTAGCCGTCTGTGCCGCCGTAGAATCAGACATTGCAGAGCTGGATGATGCCGATCGTGAAGAATTTATGGCTGAATTAGGTCTGGAAGAACCTGGTTTGAACCGCGTTATCCGTGCAGGTTATGAACTGCTGAACCTGCAAACCTACTTCACCGCTGGTGTGAAAGAAGTTCGCGCATGGACAATCCCTGTCGGCGCCACTGCCCCACAGGCAGCGGGTAAAATTCATACCGACTTCGAAAAAGGATTCATCCGCGCACAGACTATCGCTTATGAAGACTTCATCACCTACAAAGGTGAACAAGGCGCGAAAGAAGCTGGGAAAATGCGTTCAGAAGGCAAAGAGTACATCGTAAAAGATGGCGACGTGATGAACTTCTTGTTCAACGTCTAATTTGATTTTGTTGTCTCATGGGATCTCACTGCATAGCATGAAGGCTAACAAACCCATAAAATCCACGCAGTTGCGTGGATTTTTCGTTTCATGGTGTCTCATTCCATCTCATAAATGTCCCGTAACGAATCAACGCCGCTTCTCCGCGTTGCGTCTCCCCAGTGCAAAGCACATCATGGGCAGAGGGAGCGTGACAATAAGCAGCATCCATAACAACGTATACACGGCATCCACGCCGTCATTTTGTAGATTGGTGTACAGCTTGACGGGAATTCCTTGAGGGAAGTAGGCAAAGATCATCACAATGCCAAACTCACCGACAGCGCGAACCCATGCCAGGGTTACGGCGGAGGCCAAGCCGGGAAAGGCGATGGGCAGGGTTAGATAGCGAAAGCGGTTCCACGCTGATGCGCCAAGAGTTTGACCGGCCTCGAGGATATCTTTCGGCACCGTGGCAAATGCGGAGCGTGCCACCACAATGAAATAAGGTAGTGAGCCGTATATTTGCGCCAACACAAAAGCCGCCGGGTTGTTGACCAGCGTAATTCCAATTTTTGATACCCACGACCCGAACAACCCGTATGGCCCCAGTGCAGAAACCAGCAGGATCCCCATCGCCAGTGGTGGCGTTAGCAGTGGGATCATGACTAGCAGCTCACCTATCAATCGATATTTTCCGGTGGCCTGCGATAGCCACCAGGAAACGGGCAAGCCGATAGCAACCGTAATGCAGAGCGCTAGCCCGCCTAGCCCCATCGACACGGCAATGGCGTTATCGTCTCGCCATGCCAACTGTAAATGGTGCCACGGAGTTACGCTAATCAGGGTAATAAACGGAATGCTCAGCAGGAGAATAGCAGGCAGGGAAAGCCAGCCAGCTATTCTGCCTGGACGACTTAACGAGCGTATAGGTTGTCCCCTTTAGGCTCCGCGTAGCCGTATTGTTTAAATAGAGCCTGACCTTGAGCGCTCTGCATAAATTTGACGAATTTCTCCCCCTGCTCAATGCCGTTAGGCGCATTTTTCAGCACTGCTGCGTAGAACACCATTGGTTGAGTATGCAGAACCAGATCTTTGCCCTGGCTGTCTTTGATGGTGAAGCTTACGGTGTCATACCACTGCTTCGCCATGGCCGGGTTGCTCAGGTTAATTTCATCCGGCAGCGCCACGTATGGCTGGTGTGCGGAGCGAATTTCGCTTTCATAACCAGCGGCGGCATCAACCTGCCCGCTTTCAAGACGCGATATCAGACCACCTTCCTGGTGGGTCTGCTGTGGGTTTTGTAGGCTGCCGAGAATCTTCATCGCGATGCCAGGCTGCTGATAATATTTTTCTGCCAACATCAGGGTAAAGACGATGTTCTGGCCTTTTGGATCGACGTACGGGTCGGTACGCCCGAAACTGATATCTTTCTTCGCCAGCAGGTTTAGCCATGAACCATCGTTTTTCTTGCTGGCTTCGGCAAACTGCTCGCCATATTTGCCTTTCGGGTTGTAGGCAAGCACCATGCTGGTACTGGCAACGGGAACCGCTTCGTCAATCAGCCCAGCATCTTTCAGGATCTGCATTGGACCTGGGTTGATAGAAACAAATACATCGGCCTCAATTTTGTGGCTGGCTAACAGACGAGCCATGCCGTAAGCACCCTGTCCTTGGCCTTGATATTCGCCGCTCTCAGCCTTACTAAAGGCTGGACCGAGACCTTGATCCATCACTTTACCCATTGAGCCAGCATAAGTGACGCGGATATCTTGTGCGAATACTGTTGGTGTACAAACCATCAGTGCCAAAATCCCGTACTTCATTTTTCCTGAAACCATCGACCTGCCTCATTATGTATTTTTTTACATAACGATTTTTCATCAAAACGAGAGGATGAACAACTCTGGCGAGACGGCCGTTGAGCTTAAGTTGAAAAAATACTCACAGCGAGGTAGTCATGTCATCCTTGTCTGGGCAATCGGTGGTGTTGTTTCTGTCTTACTGACTAAGAAGCTTAAGCTCTTATTATTAGTCTCTTTGACCAGGAGCACCCATACAGTCCTCGCATGCTTATTCATCATCCCAAGATTCTGAAGCATGCCGAAATCATTTCAGGCAATCGGGAGGAATATTCATATGCGGCAACACCGATTTCAGAATATCGCCAAAAATAGGCGCAGCCACAGAACCACCAAAGTGGGCTCCAGCCGTAGGGTTGTTTACCAACACCACTAACGCGAGTGTTGGGTGAGCCACAGGAACAACACCGGCCATGTAGTTAACATACCCACCGTCATATTTCCCCTTCTCCCCGAGTTTTTCCGCCGTTCCTGTTTTTGTTGCCATGCAGTAACCTGGAATGGCAGCCTTGACCCCAGTCCCCCCCGGAAGTACATCACTTTCCATCATGTGAACGACGGTCCTGACGGTATCAGGATCTGCCACCTGAACCCCGGTTACCGGCGGAGTCACTTTGGTGATTGATAGATTTCGATAAAAACCAAAAGCTCCGAGCGTTGCGTATTCTCGCGCTATTTGCAGGGGAGTCACGCGCAGTCCATATCCAAACGAAAACGTTGCTCGTTCAATATCGCTCCAGCGCTGTCGGTGAAGCGGAAAGTAGCCCACGCTTTCTCCGGTCAGACCAAGATTTGTCGATTTACCGAGACCAAAGTCATGATACAGATTAACCAGTACTGACGCTGGCATGGCCAGAGCGATGTGGGAAACCCCTATATCACTCGACTTTTGTAGGATCCCGGTGATCGTCAGGCGGGGCCAGACGCCTACGTCACGGATTAAATGCCCGTTAATCTGGTAAGGTGAAGTATTCAGCAGCGTGTTGGGTTGAATGATGTGATGTTCCAGACCCGCCAATACCACAAGGGGTTTGACCGTTGAGCCCGGCTCAAAGCTGTCATTAATGGCAACATTTCGCATTTCTGCAGGCGTAGCCGTGGCAAAATTATTGGGATTAAACGATGGATAGGATGCCATAGCCAGTATTTCGCCGGTCTCGATTTTAACCAATACCGCTGTGCCAGACTCTGCCTTGTTCAGTAATACGCCCCTTTTCAGGGCAGTATACACGGCGTATTGTTCAAAACTGTCGATACTGAGCTGCACTTGTGGAGCGAGCGGTGGCTCATCATCATTACTGACAGAAATCTGGTGCCCCAGAGAATCCTGACGGTAGGTTTTCTTCCCTGATACACCTTGCAAGATAGCATTGTAACTATGCTCAATTCCTTCGACACCATCATTTTCAGCCCCCACAATACCGATCAAGGGTGCGGCGGCTTCGCTCGCTGGGTAAAAACGTTTTTCATCATCTTCTTCACTGATGCCAGAAAGATGAAGATTGTTTATGCCTGATGATGTCTCCAGGTCAACATTCTTCTTAATAAAGAGAAAATGCCGTTTGGGATGCTCCAGAATGTCATGATAGATCTCGTCAGGTGTCGTATTTAGCACGGAGGCGAGGTATTGCCATTTGGGGTTTTTAATATCTGGCGATGATTCAATAACCCTGACAGGGTCGGCAATAATATCCTTGGAAGGCACACTCACCGCTAAGGGATTTCCATTCCGATCGGTGATTGTCCCCCGGCTGGCCGTGACAACGGTGGTGCGCAGGGAGCGTAAATCGGCTTCGTGCTCGAGCATTTTGCGTTTTACTATTTGTAAATCGGCTGTCCTTACAAGCAAAGTCACTAAGAAAACCGCGATGCCAGCACATACTAATTGGTATCGGTAAGGGTTAAAGTATGTACGAGCATTTTTATTCACATTCTTTTTGTTAACAACAGCCATTAATACAGTCCGATTAAATCCTGATTAATACTATCCACAGCGTGGATTTAGCCATGCATGTACCTAGCATGGCTCTTTTTGCTATAACAATACGAGGGTTGGAGAGGTTTTCACGGTGAAACCCAGTCAACATTGTTCCCGGATAACTGCGATTCGCCATCCTGAACATCCACCGCCACCTGCTTTTGCCAACCCGATACATAACGACTCTGTAATCCCGTTTTCGCCGTAATATGTACCGATTCCAGATGGATATTCTTTAACGGTGCCTCCGGTAATCCACTGATAATCCCAGCATGGGTTGCACCGCTTGCCTCAATATGTTGAAGGGTAACATCGTGAATGTTGGGAGTTGTGGTGGTCAGCGTCTGGTATTTTATCGGGCTAACGCTGTCAGACGAGTACCCCCCATTGCCACCATAACTGTCGGTAATCACCAGTGGTGTTTTAACCTGCTGCATCGTGACATTACGGATAATCACCGGGCCGATATTTGCGCCACGATCGCGCCCGGACTTAATGCGCACACCGTTTTCGGTACCCGTAAAATACAGGTCCTGTAGGGTGACCTTGCCAATACCATTAATGGTTTCACTGCCAATTGAGATGCCGTGTCCATTTTCCGACAGAATATGGTCAATAGTGATATCACGGCTTTCTGCATCATCAGCCCGTTTTGCCAGACCCGACTTAACCGAAATGTTGTCATCACCGGTGGAGATATTCAGATGGTGGAGGTGGACCTGACGAGAGGAAATAATATCGATGCCATCGGTATTGGGTGAATCGGACGGATTGGTGATGGTGCTGTTAGTAACTTCTATATGGTGACTGTCGCGGATGACCAGATTCCACATGGGGGAATTTTCTATCCCGATACCGGAAATTTTCCCCTGTGACACATTGGCAAATTCAATCAGCCATGGGCGCGGCATACCATTGCCCGTCGGAATGCCCGGATAATGTTGAGTAAACCAATCGGTATCCCCGTGCTTAAGGTGATTACGTGCCTCGGTGGCAAGCGGCCACCAACGCTGCTGCCCCTGACCATCAATGACACCGGGCCCTGCAATCGCAATGTTTTTTACATCTTTCGCCAGAATAAATGCTTCGCCTTCATGCGCTGGCGCCGAAATGAACCCCGGTTTAAACGCATCGCCCTGATAACTGGCTGTCAACCGGCTTCCCGCCGCCAGATACAATTCCACATTATCTTTTAATAACAATGGCCCACTTTGCCATACCCCGGCAGAAAGTTCGACGCGGCCACCGCCAGCTTGTGAACATTGGTCAATCGCATGCTGAATAGCCGATGTTGCGAGGGCGTTCCCTTCGCTAACAACCGGAGGGCGGCATACCTGCACGGATGCCTGAGCATCCAATGATAAGAAAGCAAGACTGATACATACAGGCAAGAAAGATAACGTCGTTCTCATTGTTTCCACGTTTTCGGGTCAGTGAATTTTCAGGCAACACCATAGAACGTTGATGATTTTCAAAACGTTATTATTCGCAAATAAATATTTTCATTAATGCGACGCTCATAGGAAACGTAGATGAGTATGGTTAGCTTGCCGATCCGACGTTACGACACTGACGGCCAAGGCATCCATAATCCCCACGGCAGTCAGCCATCCACCTTAAAGGCCGCTGGCTGGAGGAGTCGGGGTTTATGACCGGGATGCCGATCACCATCACCGTTGATCGGGGCAGGATTATTGTTGAAACGCAGATTAATTTATAGCGATTGCCCAACATATAAAATAAAAAGCCGGAGGATCGTTAAGATTATTTCCATTTTTTACTTAACTCGCATTGAAAATATCATGCAGATCTTTACTGGCATTTAGCGCAACAGATACTCCGTTTGTATTTTGATAATTAAGAACTAGATCACCTTTATTATCATCTTCTATTGCTCGAACTCCGTCGAGCACACATAGCATACCGAACACTGCATCGTCAGCCACATATTTAATTATTTTATTAATCAAAAACTTATTCTCTTCTGTCTGCTGATTATAAAATACAGACAATTCAATAAGTTCTTTAGCAGGCTTTCTGCCAGGTGGTGATTCAAGGATGGAGATCGTATCTTCCACTGCAGCATCTCTAACCTCGGTATTTAATACATTAATAAATTTTTGCGCATCCATTTTTATCACCTTAATTTAAGGAAAGCTTCAGGGAAGGTTTTTTTATTCAATCTGATTAAGTCTTTAATAGACGATGGTGGTGCATTGGTATAGTTACGAAGATCTCTTATATCTTTTGCAAGCAAATCTCTTGCTGTACCTGTAAACGGCCCTTTGATAGTGGGTATCTGCCTGTGTTCGGTTCTGGGAACAGCCATTGATGGTGCTGTTTTCGGATCATATCCAGTAATAATCTGACCTGCTGGATGTTTTTGAGTGACATGATGAATATCAAGCTTGTCCCCCACTTTTGACCGTCGTTGCAAATCATCAAAAGTACCAACTTCATATTTTTCAGTTGGGCTGCACTTACTCAACCCCAGCGGATCGATCCATCCCAACGGATTCGGCGCATATTGATAAAGATTCAGTCCCCCTGCCAGCCCTATCGGATCCTGACTGACAAATCGGCCTGCATCCGGGTCATAGTATCGGAACCGATTGTAGTGCAAGCCCGTTTCTGCGTCAAAGTACTGCCCCTGATAGCGCAGCGGCTGGTGTACTGGCTCGGAATGCGACATTTCCGCCTGCTCCACCCGCACCGTGTTGCCCCACGCCCGATATTCTGCACGCCAGATCAGGTTTCCATCCTGACCCGTCATCTCACGTGGCAGGCCGGAAACGTCGTTGTGATACCAGTACACCTGTGCTTCGTGCTCCGTCTCACCCTGTTGCAGGCTTACCTGCGCCAGCGGCACAAAGCCTTCATCTCCGTAGATCCACAGATGATGACGTGAACCACGAACCTCGCTTAGCAGGCGGTTCCCGTCCCAGATAAAGTGTGTTACGCCGAAGGTATCACGCTTCCAGCTGCGGCGACCAAAGGCATCGTAGCCATACGTTGTTCGCTGTGGCGTGCCGTTGCGCGTACTGACTGTTGCCGTCAGTTGATGCTCCACGCTCCAACTGAACTGCTGCACCGTATGTCGACCAATTCGCTTCTCAGCGACATTGCCAAAACTGTCATACGCCCAGCGCTTGTCCTCAAACACCTGCAACCGGTTGTTCTGCAACGGTTGCGCCTGAGCGCTGTTCAGCAGATTGTGCGCCGGATCGAAGGCAAATCGCTCGTCGCCCGCCAGTGTCAAACGCCCCAACACGTCGTATTCATAGCGGTGATCGCCGGTGTACTTGTCCACCATCTGCATCAGTTGCCCGTCACGCCGCCAGGCGTAATCACGCGCCACCGCCGTCTTCCCGCCTCCCCCGGCACGCTGGCTCACCAGACGCCCCATCTCATCGTGCACGTAGTCGCTGGCGATGGTACCCTGCGTACGGCGCACTTCCCGGTGCAGCACGTCACGCTCACTTTCGCTGATGACCCGACTGCCGAGATTGACCTGAAGACGATGCCCGCTACCGTAATAGAAGTGTTTCAGTTCGTGGCCGTCCGGCAACTGAGTGTGCGTGCGGTTTCCCAGTTCGTCGTACTGATGACGGAGTTCATAACTGACGCCGCGTATAAGGGTGCGCTCCGTCTTAAGCTGTCCGGCATCGTCCCACTCCAGCTCTACCCGGCCACCGTGGTTAACGCCAGTTGTAAGACGACCGAGCGCATCGTAACCATAGCGGGTCCGTTGCCAGCGGGTATCACCACCGCGTGCCGTCAGCTTCTCCAGCAGTCGTCCGGCGGCATCGCGCTGGTAGCGAGTGAGGATACACGGCCCGAAGCCGTCACCATCCTCCATGCGTACCTGTAAATAGCCGCCGTCATCGAATTCATAGCGTGTCGTGTTGCCGTCAAAGCCACGTTCGCACACCAGGTTATCCCGCGCGTCATAGCTGAAGGTATGGCGGGCACCGTTTTCATTGATGAGCGCCGTCAAGCGGCGTGCGGGGTCGTACTCGTAACCGACCTGGTGCCCCAGTGCATCCGTTCGGGTTAGCGGCAGGCCATCGGCCGCCAGCGTCCAGCGCGTAACCTGCCCCTGTGCATCATGCCAGGCCGTCAGCCTCTGCCAGCGGTCAAACTCAGCCCGCTCGGTACTGCCGTCGGCGTGTACGATGCGCAGAGGCTGGCCATCACGACCGTGATATAGGGTGGTTTGGTGACCAGCGGCATCGGTTTGCTGTTTCAGCCAGCCGTATTTATCGTACTCAAACGTGGTGGTGCGCCCGGAGCAGTCAGTATGACTGACAAGAAAATCAGCGCTATTCCAGCACAGTTGCTGCACGCCCGCCGCTGCGTCGCGGATGCGCACCAGATTGCCCCGATCATCGTGGTTATATTCGGTGATGCGACCTATCTCATCCGTCACGCGGATAAGGTTACCCGCAATGTCATAGTGATATTCACGCGTGCCACCTAGCATGTCAGTGACGCGTACCGGCAGATTCCAGCGCTCATGATAGTCGAAATGCGTGGTCTGCCCGTCTGGCTCACTCACCGCCGTGCAATTACCCCGCTCGTCGTAGCGATAACGCGTCACGCGCCCAGCCTGATCGGTCAGTTGCGTCATCTGCCCGCGCACGTTGCGCCGGATGCAGATATTCCCCCCCATCGCGTCCCGGTAACCTGTCAGTTCCTGATGTTCATCTACGTCGTAACGCGTCACGCGCCCCAGCACATCCGTGACGGTGGTACAGTTGTGGCCATATTCGAAGCGCCATTCACCACCGAGGCTGTCGCGATGCGCCAGTACCTTACCGTCGGGGGTATGTCTGTCGTAATGGTAAAAGCACTCCATTTCACCTGCGCGGCGGTGCGCCACCATCATGTGATTGCGATAGCGGAACTCACGCAGCACGTCACCCAGTTCATTACGTACTGCGATGAGATCCCCCTGCGGTGAGTAGTCATAGCCGCAGAGTTTTTCTATGTTGAGCGGCTCAGACGGATGGCTCACACTGACGCCGGTTATACGCTCAACCTCGCTGCCATCGGCCAGACTGAGCAGGGTAACGTGGATGTGGAAGCGGCGACCGGCACTGTCTTCAATCTGAACAGGTAGATGCTGCGCGTTGTAATGCAGCGTCAAGCGGTTGTTATGGCGATCGGCGATCGCCGAGAGCAGCCAGCGCCCCGCGCCAGCCTGATGGGCAAAGTGCCAGTGCTGGCCGCCGTCAGCGCTGGAAATGCAGAATTCACCCGGTTGAGGCTGGGACAGCGAGAGCTGTTCATAGCGATGCAACTGCGGCTCATGGCCGAGTTGCGGATAAGGAAAAGCGATCTCGCGTCCTTGCTCATCAATCAGTACCAACTGCTGATGGTGTTGACGCATCTCCTGGGAAAATGGCAGCGACCACCCCTGCCCCAGCCAGCCATTACCGATCTCGTCGGAGAAGTAGTAGCGCTGCCAGTTAAGCGGTACGGATGCTGGGAAGGAGAAGTCGTTGTCTTCCGCCTCAAACAGTACTTTGATGCCCAGCAGCGGATTGACCGGGCTACCAATCGCCATATCCACCTGCGGCAACGGACTTTGCGGGATCTTGCACGGCTCGGTATTTTTCTGCGTGTGGCCTTTGTTACTGCCGCCTTTCTCACTGCCTGCCTTCTTGGCCTTAATAGTCTCACCGGCTTCCTTTTTTACCACCTTGGATTCCGCTTTGACGGCCGTGGCTTCGGCTTTCATCGCAGCCTTTTCCGCCAGCACTGCACCCTCTTTTACTGCTTTTTTACCTGCTTTCACTGCGTCTACCGCTTTACCCGCTTTCGCAGCCAGCTTGCCCGCTTTGAAAGCCGCACCTCCACCCGGAACAAAGTTAGCGGCAGCGGACGCTGCCGATAACGCCGCATTACCGTAATCACCTTCAGCGGTGTAAATGGCCGCGTTGGCACCATCAGCAACGGCGCCGATAATCGGCACTGCACCTAATACATCCAGACCGGTATGCACCCAGTCACCGTAGCGACTCCACCAAGATTTCTGTTTCGGCGGGTTGGCACTGCCCGCCGTCACATGGCCCTGTGGTGCAGGTGCATACTGTAATTTACCAATCGTATTTCCTGTTGCCATTGGCACTCCATGCGAAAAAGTCGCTTATTAATCAGGTTGAAAATTTATATCGTAGATTTTGAAGAGCAGAACGAAGGTTGTTATATAAACGCACTAAAGATAATTTAATTCTTTATTTTTTAATAACGAGCGTTATGGTGACATGTAATGAATTTATTCATTACATGTCACCATAATTATGCTTAAGGAAAATATTGAATTCGCGAAGTGAAATATTTATCACTATTGATATTTGTCGTTAATGATAAGGATGGCCACCTTTTTGTTTAGCTAACTGAAGGATGTCCATCAATTTCTTGTGAGTCGCACCGGTATCACCATTATTTCGCGTTATAACATCATCAAGCTGTCGCATAAATGACCAGCCTGTATTGGTCTCAATAATATTAGGATTAGCGCCATGAT
The DNA here is from genome assembly GCF_004137795.1 of Pectobacterium zantedeschiae. Classification (GTDB taxonomy): domain Bacteria; phylum Pseudomonadota; class Gammaproteobacteria; order Enterobacterales; family Enterobacteriaceae; genus Pectobacterium; species Pectobacterium zantedeschiae. Next base: position 1,031,956 of record NZ_NWTM01000001.1, on the reverse strand, counting down.
TTAATAACCACTCGACAGTATCTAATTGCATTCCATCCAGTGCTGCCATAATTGTCGCTTTACCTAATGAGTCAACGGCATTCACGTTAGCACCACGCTCAACCATCAACGTTAGCGTTTTAATGGTATCGTCGGAAGCAGCATCATGAAGCAAAGGCTGACCTTGAATTTTTACATTAACATCCATCCCGCCATCAATTATGGCTTGCATGTATTCTGGATAAGGCGAAGTTGCAACAACTTCAGCGACACTTCCCATATTGGGGACCTGCTGCAATGGATTTGCTCCAGATCTAACTAACTCTGCCATAATTGCCAACTGCTGGGAGTTCTTTCCATAAGCGCTTTGCAATGCAAAGAAAAGTATTGTCATATCCTGCGCACCAAGTTTATTTAAATCAGTTTTTCCAGCAAGGTCCTTTACCTCGACAGAATCGCTACGTTCTATAGCGTGCGCTAACATAAGTTGGGATCCACTAAAAAACTGTTCGGCAGGTAACTTTTTCATTGCGTTACACCCTGTCGTAAAAAATAAGCATAAAACAAGCGACATTGAAGCTAATTTATTCAGATTTTTTCTCACAAACGTCTGACCTCCATCTTAGAGATGGCGTTGTTAAGTAAATTTTTCTGGCAACTATGAAAGACCAACTCACGCTAGCGGCATATCAATTTATTACAATAGATAAAAAGCAACTAATTCACACGAAATGCACTGAAATACAACGACTCAGCAACGGTTTTATATTCATACGACAAAAGTGCTAAAAATAATAAAACCGTATCCTGACACTTACCTTTTTATTATTTTGGAAGTGAAATATTTATCACTATTGATCCTTATCCTAGAGATAAGGACGACCACCTTTTTGTTTAGCTAACTGAATGATCTCCATCAATTTCTTGTGAGTCGCACCGGTATCACCTCCATTGCGCGTTATAACATCATCAAGCTGCCGCATAAATGACCAACCTGTATTGGTCTCAACAGCATTAGGATTGGCGCCATGATTTAATAACCACTCAACAGTATCTAATTGCATTCCATCCAGTGCATACATAAGTACCGATCTTCCTAAACTATCACCTTGATTGATATCACCGCCTCTCTCCACCATCAACTTGAGCGTTGATAAAGTATTATCAGAAGCAGCACGATAGAATACTGGACGTCCCATAATTTTTGCATTTGCACTCATTCCGCCATCCAACAGTGCTTGCATGTAAATTGGGTATGGCGATGTTGCCAAGACTTCAGCAACACTTCCCATGTCAGGTACATCCTGAAGCGGATCGGCACCATTTTTTACCAATTGGCGGATCGCTGCTATCTGCCGTTCGTTTCTATCCTTTGCTGCCTGCACGGCATAGAACAAAAGCGTCATATCTTCTACTCCGGGCTTATTCAGTGCAGTATTCGGGGCAAGCACCTCGATCTCTGAAATATTTCCATTAGCAATAGCTTGTGCTAGTGTCAATTGAGCTCCATGAAAGTAATTTTCTGGGGGAAATTTATTCATTGCATTACACCCTGATGCTGAAAATAAAAATAATATCCAAAAACGGCGTGTTAATTTTTTTATAAAATGGGTAAACATACCGCCTCCATCAAATTAATAGTAGTTATTATCCTTGCCTGCGATTATCGAACAACAGGTGGCCACACCATACCTTTGCTTACGGCCAATTCGCGTATTTTCTCCAGCTTAGCTTTTACCATTTTATTTGGATGTAAATTCATCGTATCTTCTAGCATATGACTAAACTGCCATCCCGCTTTTGTCTTAATCCTCGGATCGGCTCCATGTTGCAACAGCCATATAACAACTTCATATTCATCCCGCGAAAGTGCCTCAGTTAAAACTGTCTGCCCTAGCGAGTCTTGTAAATTAATATTTGCACCTTTAGAAGTGAGGTACTTCAAAACACGTATACTGTGTTCATATGCGGCATCGAAAATGATTGGCGTCTCTTCCACCATCGAGTTAGGGCTCATACCACCATCAATTAACGCTTTCATAAAAACGTCATCATCTGAACGGGCAACAACTTCAGCCACACTTCCCATATCGGGGATCTGCTGCAATGGGTCTGCACCAGATCCAACTAACACAGCCATAATTGCCAACTGCTGGGGATCCTTTCCATAAGCGCTTTGCAATGCAAAGAAAAGAATTGTCATATCCTGTGCACCCGGCTTATTTAAATCAGTTTTTCCAGCAAGGTCCTTTACATCGACAGAATCGCTACGCTCTATAGCATGCGCTAACATAAGTTGGGAGCCACTAAAAAACTGTTCGGCAGGCAATCTTTTCATTGCACTATATCCTGTTGTAAAAATTGAACATAAAACAACCAATACTGAAGCTAGCGTCTTCAGATTCTGTCTAACAAACATCTGACCTCCATCTTAAATAGCTAATAGAATTTCCTCGTCTTCAGACTTCTCTTTCTCAATACATGACAATACCTGATCCATACCATGGCGCGCGACTGCATTCCCGCTACCACCTTCCATATCGTGGCGGGTGCCAACTGAATCAGGAACTAAATTTAGTAGACCACCAATAATCCCACCGACAATAGCACCAACTCCCCCACCAATGAGTGCTCCGATGCCTACTCCTACACCAATACGCCCTAAACCACCTAATAAACCAGGCTCCTGAATGGCTGTTAGTATTTCGCCTTTCACTCGATAAGCAGTAATATTCTCTTCATTTTGTTTAGTTATGGATCCCCCATACTTCTCAACCGTAGAAGGATTTAACCCTGCTGAATTATAAGTCCATCCTGTTTTTCCACTTGTTCTGGAGCAAGCCGATGCCATCCCACCGCCTAATGAATGACCAGTACAATCTATATTGGCATCATTCAATTTTATTTTCTTACCAATACTGACAGCTTGTTGGTAATAATCAGAATGCATATTTACACCTTGCTGAGCATTATTTTTCCAATCAACCATTTCAGGTGGCCGGGTGCCCCTAAAAACCACTGATGCTGACATATCTTTGTCAAACACAGATTGATCAGGTTCATATACTCGAGCTCTAAAACCATCATTATCAGGGATTTTTAAATCCTTGGGTTTTAAACCATATTTCGCCATAGCTGAGGAATCATCACTAATATCATTCCAACCTGGCGGCACTTCTAATGTACGTAGACTTTTACCATCTGGATCATAAACATTTTTTGCTAGTTTTGCTTTTTCAACTCCAACATTGTTTAGTTCCAAACGATTTGCTGCTGCACGTATTTTAGGATCGCTACTTTCCTTTCCCTTCGTAATGAGTTTTTTCCGCCTTTCCCAGGTCTCTTTCTTCGTCAGATTACCGCCGCGCCCTCCTTTAGCTTTGCCATTCATGGCAAAGATGTCCTGTACCCGATTGATAGGGAAACCACCAATATAAGTATCCGGGCTGTGTTCTATCGACCAGCAATCGCCCTCTACCGTGCCGCTGACTACGCCTTTATTACGCCCAGCGGCATCGCCGATGGTAGTGGGAACAAAACTTATGTTATACACAAACGCTGGATGGCCATTTAAGCGCACGCTATCTACCGTGCTCTTCGATGGCGCAAGTGTAGCCGTTACCGGATATGGTATCGGCGGCTGAATACCCGGCGTGAAACACAAGTCCGGTAGTAATCCCACTACTTTATACACGCCGTCCCTACGGGCGGCATAATTGTCAGCCATGACGTTGCTCCTGTGAAATAAGTGCAGCGAGTGACGGCGGTAGCGGGGTGAAACTGTCGTCTTGAACGTTGGTAAGCTGGTGTTGTGAACGCTGTACCATCGCATTGCGTTCATCAACTGCAATAAAGCGCAACTCCGTCATTGCCGCCTCTAACTGCTCGGAGAAGACCGCACGATAACTGCAATGCACTTTTCGGCTCGGCAGATCGATCACCAACGTATCGAGCTGTAGGTCAAAGGTCACGCCAGCCCCTTGCTGCGTGGTAACAAATGCAAACAGCGTCTCTACCGGCACAGAAAAGTTGATCTCCTGCCCCGATTTTTCCTGATGTGATATCAGGCTCTTTAGCATTACCTGCACATGCGACAGTGGTTTAGGCAGCGGAAACTGCATCCACGGATGCGCACCGCACCAGTAATCGAAGCGAAAGTCTTCAGGCAGAAACGGATGACGTAGCCGCTTCCAGGCGTCGTCATGAGTGCCAGCGAAGCCGATGCGCGGTGTCCAGCCGCGACCATAAAACCCAAATCCGGCAGGCAGATTTTCATCATCTATGTGCTTAATCGGCTGTGGTAATAGTTCAAATTGTGGTGCGGCCACACGCTGCAACTTAAGCTGTTTCTGTGCCTTCGCAGGTAGCCAGCCGATACCCACGCTATTTGACGCAGAAGCCAGCACTTCATCTTTCTCTAGACGATAGCTGCCACCCTGCGCATATTCGTAGCGTAAATCGAGGCTGGCGATCGGTTGAGCCTCGGTCAACTGCCAACTGGCGACCATGTTGCGCCACTCGCGCGGACCATAGACATTCAGCAAACGCGTGAAATCACCAATACGCACACCTACCGTGAACTGGCGCACGGCCTTGTCTTCCGGTGCCCATGCCGTTCCGTTGATCACGACATCCAACCGTGGCTTATAGGGGGCGAGATCGCTCTCAAAACGTACGCTACTGTTACCCGGTTCGTCATAGTACTCATCCTGTTCGACCAGCTCACCTTGGTCTTCACTCAGGGTAAGGTTGCCGCTGATAATATCGAGCTCGTAGCTGACACGCGCCACCAACACGCTGAAGCCGTGATCGTGTTGATCGATCGATTCAAACAGTTGCGCTGGGAACGCGCTGTAGTTAGCAAAATTTTCCATAATCAGTTGATATCAATCTGCGTTCCGTCGATGTCGATAACCTTCTCTCCCACCAACTTAATTTTGTTGGCACTGAGGGTGATGGTCCCGTTCTGCTCAAGCACAATCATTGATTCGCCACATACCAGCGTGATTTTGTCCTCTGCGCTGAACTCCGCTGACGTTCCTGCTGAGAGGCCGATATCACGACCGGCATTGAGGGAATATTTCATCCCAACATTGTGCATTTGCATCGCCCCCACGTTGGTCATCCAGCCAGCACCGACATTGAGCACATAAGCCGCCCCAATATTGGTGTTCTGCGCCAGACCAACATTCAACATGGATGCCAGCGCAATCGTCTCGGCCTTCGCCTGATCGACTTTAAGCGTCTGATTGCCGTTAACCGTGACTGACTGATTCTGACCGATGCGCACATTTTCGTTCTGGTCGACCGTCTCGGTACGATTACTGTGAACCGTGATCGTTTCGTTACCATCTACGGTTTCAGAGCGATTCTGATGGACGGTGATGGTCTCGTTTTGATCGACTGTTTCGGTGCGGTTCTTTTTGACCTCGGTGGTTTCATTACCATCGATGGTTTTGCTGCGATTGTTGCCAACCAGGTGGGTCTCGTCATTCTCCACCTCGGTATCCATATTCTTCTCAGCATGGAGCCACACCTGCTCCTCGCCCGCCTTGTCCTCAAAGCGCAGCGCGTTCGCGGTGTCCGCCGTGCCGTCTTTCGACCGGCTCATGAACCCCATCTGCGTCGCCGCCGCTGGCAGCGACCACGGCGGCATGCTCGCCTCGTTGTACACCCTGCCAATGATCAGCGGACGGTCCGGGTCGCCGTTGATGAAGTCCACCACTACTTCATCGCCCACGCGCGGGATCTGCACCCCGCCAAATCCCTGACCTGCCCACGCACTTGAGACTCGTACCCAGCACGAACTCGTGTCGTCACCCTTCGCCAGCCGGTCCCAGTGGAACTTCACCTTCACGCGGCCGTACCGGTCCGTCCAGATAGATTCACCCTGCGGGCCCACTACCTTCGCCGTCTGCGGGCCGTGCGTCTTAGGCCATACCGTCGTCGGCGGTGCGCGGAAGGTGACCGACGCAGGCAGTACCGTGAATGCGATGTTGTGCCGGCCCCCGCTCGTGTCGCCACTGGCGTAGGCGTTCTCAGCAAAGTCATAGGTCGCCAAGGTCACCAGATATTCCCCGTTGTCGCTAAAATGCGGCGCGTTAAGGAGACCGAAGGTAAACCCCGGCGCAATGCCCGTCGCCGTGCCCAACCCGCTTACGCTGTGGTGCTCCACCTGCCACACCTCCTGACGGATTCGCGTGTAAAATTCGCCGTGGCTGTGGTCCACAAAATGACCCGGCCAGTCGTATACGTCCACCGAGCCCGGCGTCGGTGACGCCGGGTTCTGCCGCGCCTGCAACATCCACGCGTTCGGCTTGCGGAAATCGTAGTCATCTGTGCTGTACATCCCCGGCGTGACGCTCTCGGCCAGCGACCACTGGCTGATGCCCTCTTCCGTAACGCTGCCGCCCGACGGCGTTACGTGGTATGCCAGTGTTTCGTAGCCGGGAAACGCCTTGTGCTGATCCGTTGCATCGCACAACACCAGCGTGTGCCGTTCCTGCTCGTGGCGGAACCAGTAGTAAATCCCCTCTAGCTCTATCAATCGACTGATGAAGTCCAGGCTGCTCTCCTGGTACTGCACGCAGTACTCCCATACCCGGTAACTGCCCGATAAACGCATCTCCACGTTGACCCCGTACTCCTTCAGCAGCGTCTGCACTATCTGCGGCACCGTCTGGCTCTGGAAGATGCGCAGGTTGCGGTCACGCCCCATCGGCCACAGGTCAGACTCTACCGTTAGCGTGTACACCGCGTAGCGCGTGCCACTCAGCTCTTCGCTGCGCACCGCCACCCGGGTGATTTTGCCATTGAGGTAGCGTGGGCTCAGCAGGCTCTCCGTCGGCAGCGTAAACGTGACCGGCTGACCCAGCAGCGCATGCCGGTCGATACGTGCGTCGGTGGCGAGCAGGTCGGCGGTCAGCACAAACGACTGGGACAGCGCCTCAGTGCCTGAGAGTTTCCAGAACAGCAGGCCATCCATCGGCAACTGCGCGGTGATGCGTGAGAACATAGATAGATTCCGTAAATTGTTTGAGGCGAATGAATCGTAATGGAAAGTGAAAGACTAAAATGCAATGAATATAAAGCAGAGTAATTCAGATATAATCATTCAATTTTATTTTATACGTGAGAAAATGCTTATTTGTGAAACATTAAATAGCGATGTATATATTTCAACGACCTGTATTCATACTTTTAATCAGTATTATGTGTAATACCCTTATTCGTTTCAATAAGCCGTTGACTTTCAACCCAACCAATAATCTGGTCGCCATCCTGGGTTAAATACATCACACTGTAAAATCCCCCAAATGCTGAATACACATAGAGTGAATTCCCAGGGGCCACAAATGTGTCCTTTAGCACGCACCTGTCATCAGGCGCAGAATAAAACTGCAATTGTCCTCCCCCCCTTACTTTATAAATATTGTTATGGTGAGAAAAAAACACAAATTTTTTATCGATCACTTTGTTAAATTGATTGCAAAATTCGTTTGAAAAACAAATATCGGGTAATAACACGGATGATAAAAATATACAGACAACAATCAGCCTCATATTTACCCCACTCAAAATAATTACACCCCTCAGTCTTGAACTGATCTCCATAATAATGCTGCTTACTTTATTTCAGTATTTAAGGTTTTTGGGCTCAGAGATAGTGAGATTTTTATACTACGCAGTTGAGCCCACTGACGGTGAAAAGTAGATTCCTGACGATTAACCGTGGGGATCGAGCAACCAAACGCCTTCCCGACTAATCTGCAAGGTTTGCTCACGAGTGCCGCTTTGACCGCTGATGGCGAAAGTGTAACGGCCCAGAGCTAGTTGTAGTGAGGCGAAGCCATTCGTCGCAGGAACCAGCGCCTGCGGCTTGCCGTTAACCTCGACGCGATCTCCCTGCTGTAGCTTGATGTACACCTGCGCAACCCGTATTGGCTCGGGTTCGTGCGGCGTAACCTGAGCTTGCGCTAGTGCAGTCGGTTGTTCTGCCTGCGTTTGGGGTTCAAGGGGGGCCGCAGGTGCACTATTTTGCGTAGTTTCCGGCGGAACTACCTGCTCAGCACCGCCCGACATCAGCATACCTATGCACAGGCCAACCAACGCACCGGCCGCCACCAATCCAGGAAGCGCAAAGCGATAGCGCAGCAGCGATTTCACCCGCGATTCCGGCTCGGCCTCTACCACATTGTCTACCAGCGCCAACATGGTGCCCGGTCCGCTGATTTTAACGTCCAGCAGTTCGGGTTCGCGCTCCGGTAATTTGATGAGTTCGGCAAAAGCATCAATGCTTTGCGTACGATCCTCCGGTTTCAGCGCTAACGAACGATCCACCGCTTCCAGCAGCGCGGCAGAGTAGCCTGACACACGGCGCTGCGCCAGCGGCAAATAGTTATCTTCGATGCTACGCACCACGCTGACCGGCGGCGGCGCGCCGGTGATCAAAGTATGCAGCGCGGCTCCCAGCGCGTAGATATCGGTCCATGCGCCCTGCTCACTCTCGTCATTGTCGCTGTACTGCTCAATCGGTGCATAGCCAGGGCGCAGCATGGTTTCACTTTCATCCGACAGGTTTCCGATGGTTTTACGCGCCGAGCCGAAGTCCAGCAACACAGGATCGCCATTGCTCTGAATCTGGATGTTATCCAGCGAAATATCACGATGCAGATAACCCGCTTCGTGGATAGTTTTGATGGCCCCCAGCAACGGCGGTAGCAGACGACGGATCCAAGCCTCATCCACCAACTGCGGATTACGCTCACGCAGCGTGGAAAGCGTGGTACCGCTGTAGAGCACCGTGCCCATATAAGCGGTGTCGTTCTGTACCCAGAAACGCAGCACATGCAGGAGATTGGGATGATTGAAACGGGCCAGCAGACGCGCTTCCTGGATAAAGCTATTCAATCCGGCATAGAAAGTTTTACTAAAGCGTTCACTGCGCAGTACCAGATTGAGATCATCACTGCGCACCGCCAGCGAGGCAGGCATGAACTCTTTGATCGCGATATCACGCTCCAACTGATGATCCCAGGCACGATAGACAATACCGAAGCCACCACCACCAATAACTTCTTTAATTTCAAACTCATTGAAACGGTAACCCAACGGTAAGGCATTGGGTACGTTCAGGGGATTATCGTGTTCCGACATTTTTAATAACTCTCTAATGACTAACGGCTTTAGATATCGAATTGGCAAACAAACTCGCCCTGCTCACTGCGCACTTGTATACGCCGATAGTGTTCATCGCGTGCATGGGCGCTAAGCAACATCTGACTCATCTGCGGCAACAGGGTGTTGGTGAGGATGGCATCGACCATACGGCCACCGGATTCCACCTCGGTGCAGCGCTGTACGATCAGGTGCACTACGGAGGCATCGATCTCAGCCTCAATGCCGTGGTTGTCTGCCAAACGTCGTACAATGCGCGCCAGTTGTAGCTGCACAATCTCTGCTAGCATGGCATCGCTAAGCGGGTAATACGGCACAACCAATAAACGGCCTAGCAGCGCGGCCGGGAACACGTCCAATAGCGGTTTACGCAGCGCCGCACTGAGCGAATCGGGGTCAGGCATCAGTTCTGGATCGGCGCACAGTGCGCTAATCACCTGCGTACCGACATTGGAGGTCAGAATGATGATGGTGTTACGGAAATCGATATGGCGACCTTCGCCATCCTCCATCCAGCCTTTGTCGAACACCTGAAAGAAAAGTTCATGTACATCGGGATGCGCTTTCTCGATCTCATCCAGCAGCACTACGCTGTATGGCCGACGACGTACAGCTTCGGTCAGCACACCGCCCTCACCGTAACCCACGTAACCTGGCGGTGCGCCTTTCAGCGTGGAAACGGTGTGTGATTCCTGGAATTCACTCATGTTGATGGTAATGATGTTTTGCTCACCACCGTACAAAGATTCTGCCAAGGCCAGCGCAGTTTCCGTTTTGCCGACGCCCGATGGGCCGCACAGCATAAACACGCCGACTGGCTTGTTAGGGTTGTCGAGGCGCGCGCGCGCAGTGCGCACACGTTTAGCGATCAGATCCAGACCATGACGCTGACCAATCACGCGTTGATTAAGGGTGTCAGCGAGGTTGAGTACTGCATCAATCTCGTTCTTTACCATGCGGCCCAGCGGAATGCCGGTCCAGTCAGATACCACCGCCGCCACCACACCAGCATCAACCGCCGCGAATAGCAGTGGCGTTTCGCCCTGTACCTCGCGCAAGCGCTGCCGAGCGATATCCAATTCGTCGCGTAATGCCGCTTCACCTTCCACCACGCAACGCCCACACAACGCAATCAGTTGATTAACCAGCTCGCGCTCCTTCTGCAAACGCTGCTGCAACGCATCACGTTCTGCTTCTAGCTCCACGCGCTGTACGGCAATCGCCTGCCGCCGCGCAGCATCGCCAAGACCAACTTTGGCTTCACGCTCGGTAATCTCTGCTTCAATTTCCAGTGCATCCAGACGATGTAAACAATCCTCCAGTGCCGCAGGCTGCGCGCTCTGGCTTACCGCCACCCGCGCGCAAGCGGTATCAAGCAGAGCAACGGCTTTGTCTGGCAACTGCCGTGCTGGAATATAGCGATGCGATAATTTCACCGCCGCACTGACCGCTTCATCCAGCAGCAGCACCTGATGATGCTTTTCCAGTGCGCTGACGGTACCGCGCAACATCAGAATCGCTTTGTCTTCATCCGGTTCCTGTATCTGCACCGTCTGGAAGCGACGTGTCAGTGCAGGATCTTTCTCGATATACTTTTTGTATTCTGTCCATGTGGTCGCACCGATGGTGCGTAACTGACCACGCGCCAAAGCTGGCTTAAGCAGGTTAGCGGCATCGCCTGTGCCCTGCTGTCCACCGGCGCCGACCAGCGTGTGAATCTCATCAACAAACAGCACAATAGGCGTTGGGCTGGATTGCACTTCATTGATTAGCGCCTGTAAACGCGCTTCGAATTCGCCTTTCATTCCAGCCCCTGCCTGGAGTATGCCGATATCCAGCAGCCACAGTTGTACATCGCGCAACGGTGCCGGCACATCGCCTGCAGAAATCCGTAGTGCCAGACCTTCCACTACTGCCGTTTTGCCGACGCCAGCTTCACCGGTCAGCAGCGGATTGTTCTGTCGGCGACGCATCAGAATATCCACCATCTGGCGAATCTCTTCGTCGCGCCCGGTGACCGGATCGATGTGCCCTTCACGCGCGCGCGCGGTAAGATCCTGTGCGTACTGCGCCAGCGTGCTATTACTGGTAGTCGGGACGGCACCTTCTGCGCTCGGCGGTGCGATTAGCGCCTGCTGCGCCTCTTTACTGCTGCCGAGTACCGTATCGAACTGATCCAGCAGCGCGTCGGCGTTAATGTGGGCGAACTGGCTGGATATGCCTTTCAGTACGCTGGCGAGATTGAAGGTTTTCAACATACCAATCAGCAGATGACCGCCACGGATCCGTGTGGCACCATACTTGAGAGAGGCGTAAACCCAGGCGCGTTCCACAGCACTATCAATATGTTCAGCAAGGTCGGAAACCGCACTCGCCCCTCGTGGCAGGCGGTCAAGGGCGCTAACGATATCTCGCGTCAGAGCACTTTCATCCAGTGAAAAATGGCTGATTACCCGCTGTAAGTCGCCCTCTTGTTGCTGCATCAACTGGTGCAGCCAATGCACCAGTTCAACATAGGGATTGCCGCGCAGTTTGCAAAAGGCGGTGGCGCTTTCCAGCGAAGTAAATAACAGCGTATCCAGTTTGCCGAATAACACGGCACGGCTGATTTCTGACATATCGAGTCTCTTAAATGAAAGAAGCACAAGCGGTGTAACAGGGAAAAGCGATGGGGCTAGCGTGCCGCAGCCTCAACCTCAAACATAAAATCTTCACGATCCTGTAACTGCGGCATTTGCCCCAGCCAACTGGTGTAACCAAGACGGGCATTACCGCCCAGCGTCACACTCTGCACGTCGTCTGCCGCCAGAATCAGGCTAAGATCCCACTGCATTTCAATGCCGAGGTAGTGACGCACCCAGTCACGCACTTCGCGTACACCCGGTGTATCCGGTAGGAAGCGGGCATATTGTTCAATACTGAGCGGTCCAAAACGCAGGCAGAAACGGTGCTGCACATCGCGTACCGAAACACCGAGAAATGACGATGTGCCAAGGCGCGGTATCTGGCGACCTGCACCTAATCGCGCCTGATCGCGCTTATCCAGCGTCAGCCACTGCGGCACGTTCTGTTCCATCTGTACCGGTACGCCAAAGTAATGGCGCAAAATACGCACTAGCCCTTCAGCATCATGACCGTGACGGCTGAGGTGGCCGACTAACATCAGACGTGCATGCAAACTCAGTGAAGTGGCTTGCTGTTGAGCGGGTAATCCAATACCGGACAAGCACGCCAGATAGTTGAGAAATCGACGGTTATCACTGCGATCCAGGGATACTGTGGGCTGTGCATCGGCCCAGACGCGATAAAATAGCAACGTCGCGCGATGATGAAATAGGTCAGCAAAAGCGGCAAAACTGTGGTCCTGGTGATGCACGATACGCTCGCGTGCATATTCGGTCAGGTGCGTAGGTAGCGGCCCGTTGGGGCCAAACAAGCCGAAGCTATAAATGGAGACCTCGTGGCGATCATCCTCCTCACGTTGGCTAACCTCTGCTACTGCGGCGGGTGCAAAAGCCAGTGACGGCGTTTGGCCAATCCGCACTACCTCAAATTTCGGCAATGGCGCACGGCCCAACGCATAACCTTGCCCACACTGGGCATCCAGCTTGCGCAACAACTGGAAGAGATCGTAGCGCCACGGTGCCGCCATCACCTCCTGCCAGAAATTATCCGGTAGACGCATGGCACGCTGTAGCGCAATGCCTTGCGCCAACTCGCTCATATCAACGCCTTCTTGCCCATGCGTGGCGGCCAGTAACCGACTTCGCCACGCTGCTGGCTGTTCAGGGTGAATTCTGTGAAACTATTTAGCGCAACCAGTCGAGAAAAAACGCGCTCCAAGACACTACCAAATAGCCACGGGCTTGCACCGGAGAATGCCTGCTCATCAACCTCCAACGTGATATTGACACCGCGCGCAAACACGACGGGCCCCGGTTCAGGCACACGACGGTTGACGGTGCTGAGTTGGCAATGGCGGATACCTTCAATTTGGCGTGATACCGGCGCATCGGCTGGGTTGGCATACAGACCAAGTAGCTGGCGCAATGCCGCAGCACCTTCACCGTCGGCGCTGTCCATCAGACTGAGATAGTTCATTTGCAAATGGCTAATCAGCCGCCAGGATGAGAGTCCTTCAGCTAGCGCTGGACGCGGTGGCGTTGGGCCTTTACATAACGTCAACTGCCCCACGGGGATCGAATCAGGCATCACAAAGTTGCCCTGATCCTGCTGCAATAGCATGAGCGGTAAATCACGACTGGTACACATCACTTCTGCCGATAGATAACGTAGGTCATCACGCCACGGCGTGTGATGTTCATCTACCAGCGACAGGAAAACTTCCGAACCCATGTAGCCGGTGCGTGTACCATAGCGCTGCGCATGTTCGGATAGCGTGCGCTGCTCACGCCGCAGCGAAAAATAGGCTCCGTAATCGCCACCATCACTACTGAAGGTGCTCCAGAAGGAGCGGAAAATCTGCTCATCTCGTTTCCCTTCCATCGTGGCAAACAGCCGCTGCACCGAATGCACTTCATAATCCAGTGGACGGATATTATCGACCACCACGTGGTATTCGTGTTGGCTGTCGCTGACCTTTATACGTTCAGCGGTTTTCGGGAACAGATTTATGACGGGGGTGCAATGTAACGCCAGATGACTGGCATCCACTACACTCTCTAGTGCGCTGTCGGCTTTATCCAGCAGGATAATAATTTCAAAGGATTGGGCGTTACCACAGCCGCGTATAAACGGTGCCAACTGCCTTAAACTGATGAACTGGAAACGAACAGGAAAAGCAAAATACTCTTGCAGCAGGCGATAGCCATCAAAGTTCCGCAGGTCGTCTGGTAGCAAGGCCTGCTCCGGTGCAAATCCTTCCTGCTGTAGTGCATCATCGCTTAACACCTGGCGCAGTGGCTTTCTTTCCACAGATTGCAGCAGGACACCAACTCGATGCTGCATCAATAATTCCAGCAGCTTCAGCGCCTGGATATCCGGGCCACTTAGGTACAGCATGACATCATCCAGCTTGAGCTGGTCTAACGACGAAACACCCTCACATTCAATACGGATCCGCAATGCGCCAACGGCATCGGTACCGCTCAGTTTTAGCTCCCCCAAGGGGATATCCGCAGGCACACCGCCAAGCGAGACATTGCTGATGCGTAACGGCTGCAACATCACGTCATGTGCCGTGGTATAGCTACAGGTGACACCGCTTTTTTTGAGATTTTGGCTTTCCATCATGGTACCGCGTGGCACGAGGAAACCATTGCTAATGTCGCCTTTTTGCGTGTCTGGCGTGAGTTGGGCAATTGCCATTGACGGCGTCGGCGATAAGTAACCCGGCGCAATCATTTCCAGCATACGCTGCGAAAAACGCGGGAACTCAGCGTCCATTTTCAACTGAACGCGCGAAGTGAGGAAGGCGAAACCTTCCATCATTCGTTCAACGTAAGGATCGGCGACATCAATCCCTCGCATGCCCAGACGCCCGGCCACTTTGGGATAGCGTGCGGCAAACTCCGCGCCCATCTCACGCAAATAAGCGAGCTCACGGTTGTAGTAATCAAGCAGTTTGCTGTCCATGATTAACTGGCATCCTGTAGTTCGAAGTGGCCGCTCTCCAGCTCAATTTGGGTGCGGAACAAAAACTCCAGTGGATAAGGCACGCACCATAGGCGGCCCTTGATCTCAATCGACAACACGTTATGCAGGCTGAGTGAGGTCATGTCGCTGATGCAGCGCACCTGTAAGCCTTGCGGCAGAATGCGCGGTTCGAAGTGCAGGATGGCATCGGTCATTTTGCGCTGGATATCCAGCCATTCGATGTCTGAAATGTTCTGCCCAGACAACGGTGCCACGCCGAAATTCCACACCGAGCGCTGCACTTCACCGAATTCGCTGAGATCCTGCTGCGCTTCATTGTTGATGGTGTTGAACAACCACTGTAGATCTCGTAGCACATGGCGACGCAGTGTGCTGTGTGAGATCAACGTGTTGCTGTTAGCGTCGTTACGTTTGTCCGGCGCATTGTCGGTCAGGCGATCGAGCAGCGATGGTTGCAGCTTGTCGCGCGCGGTTAACGTATCGCGATTTTTACGTGCGCGGAAACCGCTATGCAGTAGTGCATGTCCGTCGTTGTTCGAACGATTATCACTGCTCATCGGCAACCTCGATCGCGTTAAAGGTGATCTGTTGCAACGCCAGCAGCGGGGATTCGGCACTGTCACTTAGCCATATTTTCTGGCCGTTGCCGATGAACTGGCTACCCTCTTCACCCTGCGTCTGCCATTCGGTAACGCTGGCGCGCAGATAGCGTTCGTCCGCGCCCTGTAGCAAGGGATAACGCACCGGGATCTGGCAAATCTGTTCGCTGCCATCGATCAGTTGTACGCGTGTGTGGCGCCAAATTAAGTCGGTAACGCTGGCTGGAGCCTGGAACACCATCTCGCGAATAGCGGCAAACGGGATCCAATAATAACGACCATTGGCAATGGCTTCGCATACCGGACCAAAACGGCTGTCGCCGTCCATCAGCCAGGCGAAATCCATTGTTTCATCCTGCTGTTGCAACTGGCCGGGATTGGCGTCAGCCTGATCCAACGCGTCGGCACGCCACTCTGCGCCACGTATGAAATCACCCGCAATATCGGCACGCAGTGCAGCTAGCAGGGTTTCACACCAGCGCCAGGCGCTGCCCGGCAGCTGTGGTTCTGCCTCACCGCGTAGCACCGCCTCACGCTGCTGTTCACCGGCAATCGTCTGCTGCAGCAAAGTTACCGTGGGCTGCGCCAGCGGCGTTAAGGCTAGCCAAGGTTGCAACTGGGCTTGCGCGCGCGTCCAATTGCCAGCCAAACACAGTAGTTGCACAAAAGCGGCTCGCAAATCGGCATTGGCTGGGGCAGCTTGAATCTGGCGCATAATCTCAGCAAGATTATCGGCTAATGAACCACTCGCCAGACGCTGTTGTAAGGACTCCATGCAAGCTCCTTTTGCGTTAATTAATGGTGCGGTAAACCGCAGCGGCAGGATCTTTCAGCTCTGGATGCAGCTGTTCGACCAGTTGAACCTTGATCGGTGCATTCCCACTCAGCCACGGCGACCACACATTGCTCACTTCCCGCAGACGCGCCCGTAGCACACTGTCATTAGCCGCATGGCTGGCAGGCATTTGTACGACGACCTGATTCGGTGCCTGCCAGCCATTGAATTGGTTACTGAATGGCAGCACCAGCCAACTCTCCGGCGATTTATGGTTACTCAGCACCATACGTTCGCGGTTAACGGTAGTAATGCTGAGCTCGGTGGTTTCCAACTTGCTATTCAGGCCCACAATCGGGAAACCCTCTAGGAAGGTGACATCCACAGTTTTCTCCTCGCCATTACCTACCTGCGTCAGGCTACTATGGCCGCTCAGCCACTCCCCCTGAGCACAGATCGGCCCCTGTGTTGATGGTACAAACAGCGCGTTGACTTGCGCCGGATGCTGCCACCAGGTACGGAAGTGGCAACCATCAAGCTGGCTAAATTGCAGCCACGGCGTGGTATCGGCCGGCGGTGAATTCAGCACCGGTGCAGTTGGCTCAGCCGCACTGACTGAGAGCGGTTCTACTGAAGGAGGCGGCGGCGTGGCCACCGTTTTCCACTGCTGCGCTTTGGCCGCGCTGCCGGTAGCGATTTCGCTGCCGTCTGCATCGGTCAGTTGCCAGTGCAACTGCTGCAAAGGTTTACACTGTGACGCCATCAGTTTGGCAACGCGCGGCAGGAAATCGTCCAAGTCCGCGGCACTTTTATCACCTTGACTGACAATACGCAGAGCCACACTGCTCTTACACCAACTCGCCAACTGGTTATTTTTTACATCATCGATCCAGACATCCAGTTTCTGTGCCGGTGACTGCACAATACGATAGTTATCAGCAAAAGCGTGTGTGCTGAGCAGCAACGTAGCCAGTACCAGTAATCCATGTTTCATGTTGACGTTCTCAATCTCGAAGGGGGGAAAACTGCGCCGCGTCGGATAGCGAGTGCAGTAAAGTGATGTCTTGCGGTGATCCAATCCAGACTGCCAGCGCACTGAAGTTATCCTGTTGTCCATTATCTAACTGGCCATTTTTGATAATTTGCTGCATCAGCGTCATCCACTCTTCTGGCGTATTCACCATGTGCAGCGACTGTTGCATTTGGTTCTGTGTCACGCCATTCCAGAAACCATCGGTGCACAGCAAGAAAGCATCGCCGTCTTCAATCCCCACCACATCGCTATAGCTGGCATCGCGCAGCTCATCACCCATGCCGAGTGCGAAATAGAGCAGATTGTTGTTAATGCCTTCAGTCTGATGCCCAGCATCTTTCATCTGCTGTACCAGGCTGTGGTCGGTGGTGACGTGATAGAGATAGCCGCGTCGGAACAGATACAGCCGGCTATCTCCGGCGTGAGCCCAGTAGGCGAGCTCAAAGTCGCGGTCAATAAACAGGCTCACCATCGTAGTGCCCATGCGGCTGTGTTCGCTGCTGACCTTCTGCTGCTGACGAATCGAGTGGTTGGCATGATTGACGTAGTCGCGAATCGACTGCGCATTAAGGTGCGTATTGCCGTCGAACGCATCCATCAGGCTACTGCGAGCGATATCTGCCGCAACATCACCACCAGGAAATCCGGCTACGCCATCGCACACCACGAAGCAGGCTGAGCGTTCACCGATGGCGTCACCAGTTTGATCCTGATTGCTGGTGCGGTCGCCCTGATTCGACATGGAAGCAATTGTGATCTTCATGTGGCATCCGTGTGGGTTTGTGAGTCTTTGTACTGATTAACTTCCAGGTCATAGGCATGCAGGAACGCTTCACCAAACAGGGTGTGAAAATCGTCTTCGATCTCGCCAGCCGTCTCACCGTAGCGCTCCACAAAATGTTCCCACAGCGCCGCTTTACGACTACCGGGTAAACCCAGACGTGAGACCGCTCCCGCCTGACGCGCCTCTTCTTCTAACTGATCCGGATTAAAGGATTGCAACATTGAGGCGATGATGGCGCGGATCCCGGCAATCATCCCCAACTGGTGTGCTTGTAGATCGATCAGCGCATCACGTACTGCCTGACGCGGCGGCATAAAACCCGGCATGCGACTGCCGAACATCTGTATCAACACGGTCTTGCCGGAAGGCAGCAGCTTAAATGGGTTGTTGGCGTCATCAAGAATCATCGTCATATCTGCTTTTACGCCGCGTTTGAGAATTGAACGCGACGACAGCAGTGCCACCGTACCCTGCGAGAACATGCTGAGCATCTGGCCAAACTGCAGCATCTGCTCACGGTCGAACTGTGGTGTCGACTGCAGATCGCGCAGACCCATTCCTTCCAGCAGTGCATCCAGCAGATCTCCTTTCAGCAGATCGCCGCTGCTTTGACTGACTGCGCTGCCCTCTGTAGATGTATCGGCCTGGGTGCTGGAGGTGACCGGGTCGATACGCAAACGCCCTTTCGGCGTTGGCGATAGCGTGCGCGGTACCGCCTGCGGTGTCGGCAGCGTGATACCACCATAATCCATTTGTGGATTGACGGTTTCATGCTGCTCCGGCTCGGGTTCACGGCTCGACAACGATTCGCTGGTAGCCTGCATATCGGTGTTATCAAATAGCGGTGAGCTACAGAGATCTGCCAGTTCAACTGGAACGCTTCCAGAATGCGCTTCGGCGATGGGTTCCGGCTGTTCAGGCTTAGCAACCAGAGTCTCAGGTTGTGTCAGCGGCACCGCGTTGTCCATCATCAAACCGAGCGGATCGTCGTGACTACGCGCATCTGTAGAACTCTGGTTACCAAACAGGCTGAGCGGTTCGATCTCGGTTGATCTGTTTTCCATCTGCGGCTGTGCTGCCGCATTTTGCTGCGCTGATAGCGTGCTCGGCGTACGATCGTCAAAGATGCTTTCCCGAGCAAAAAGCGCATCACCTTCATCAAATAGGCTGGTGTTTTGCGATGGTTGCCCGATATTCAGCGGCGCATCGCTGAGTAACTGTGCTAAAGGATCTTCCGGGTTGCGTTCAACACCTGCGGGCGCTGTCAACGGGTTTGCCATCGGCTGTTCAGGCACCGTGTTCTTATGCGTCGACAAATCATCAGAGATCGAAAATTCTTTGGTGAGACTATCCCAGATTTCACTGGGGATCGCCGCAGTGTTGCTGGCTTTTTCCGTCAATGGTTCATCGGCGATGATAGTGGGGTTAACCACAGGCGATGGCGCGACCGGTGCAGCCTGCAACTGCGGCGCGTTATTGAAATCATTAACTAACAGTTGGTAATCACCGATGCGCAGCACATCGCCATCCTGCAATTCAACCTGACTGCCACGCTCCAACGGGATGTCGTTGAGCTGTACGCGCGTCACATTGCCACGGTTGGTCAGACGGCATTCGCCATTCGCCGTGATGTGCACAATCGCTTGCAGGCGAGAGATGGTTCGGTCGTCATCGGGTAATACCAAATTGTTATCAACCCCTCGACCAATGGTGCCACCGGGAGGAAGGAAGTCACAACAGATTTGCGGCGGCTGATGACCGGGTTTAGTCGTTATTATCGTAAAGCGCATAACGGGTTCCTGCGGTTAGCGGTTTGGCATCTATAACTCACATCTCTCGGGGAAAGATGCCGGGTATAGCGTACTGCCGAACGTTTAAGCATTGAGATACACGAGGTGTCCCTGTGTTTCCCTAACAGCTTCATTAAGTGGCTAGTATTAGGTTATAGGGATATTTGATTTCTGTACGCTGCGGTAAATACTATTCCGTTGAGCACGAAATAGGTCACCATGAATGACAACTCTACAAAGGTTGACTGGGGTTTAATCGTTGATTCAGAAATTTATTACAATACCAAAAAGTTAATTAACTGGATAAAGATACGTTAAGCTTAAATAAACTCAAGCCCTTTAACCCTTAATACAGAAGCGATAGGCTTATATTCTAATGAGCTTTTTAAATATAAACATTTCATAAGGATGAATACATATAGCCAGAATAAAAAAGAGCGCCTATAGAAATAAAAAACCATCACTATAATTCATAGTAATCTTTCCAGCAGGCTATTCTTTTGATGAAATTAACTTATAAAAACCTTCAACTCATTCCTTAGCTGACTTGTACTATTTATTCAACTTAAGCTCAGTTTCGTTTCTATCTTTTTCAGCGCCAAAATAAATATCTTGATCATTGTCACCTTGTCCGCAGCCCATCGTTACGTAAGCAGACTGTAACGAAAAAAACTTATTACCAACACCGAGGTAAATAAAAATTTCGTCATAAGCTTATTTAATAAGGCAACTGTTTCAGAATATCAGTGCGCTCTTTATCGATGCGAACAACACAGAGGTTGGTGGCAACCTCATGAGCATTGCTACCCTCCTCAGCGGCAAAAGCTTCCAACTTACACTGACCATCACGGTACTTAAGCCAGTTGCGCTGGGTATCAACCAACGTTGCAACATAGTCATCAGCTAGTTTTTTCTGCGTACCGTACATTTGTACAATACGTTTTTTAGCAGTCAGGTATTCTTTATTGAGTTCATCTTCCACGAACTTTTTCTGCTGAACAGTGCACTGATAAAGCGCGCCATCTGAAGGCTGTTTAGCACAAATATCCTCCGCAAGTGCCGAAGCGCTGGCGCAGAAAGAGAACGTCACCAAAACCAATCCATGTACGAACTTCATACTCACTCCTGTTATCGATTTTTACGAAGGTAATTTGCACGACGCCTGCCAGCTTCACCTTCTCTCATAGCTGGCGTATTTTCAATATAATGAATTAGTGTATCAAAGTCGTTGGTCATACCCGCCATCATTGGACGGGGACCTTTAGTCCAGCCCTGATAGACAAAGTCCACCATAATGTCTCTGATAGCAGGGTGAAGATGTTCCCAGCCAACTTTGCCAGGCTGCCCGTCAGTGTAATTATTGTAATTTGTCTGCGCACGTTGCACATAGGTCGGATAAATTGCCTCAAACAAGTTAATTTGCTGCTGATGACTGATTGTCCCAATACTGTTTTGATTATTAAGAACAAACCGTCGAGCCAGATCCCCTTTTAAGCCAGCTCCTCTGGCGATCATTGTTGCCTGGTTCACAGGCACTCCAGCGGCCTGAAGTTGACTAGAGACACTGGCCTCAGAACGCGATCCCAGATCGTAACCCCGACCAATAGTGACACCTGATTCCATTTTTTCCGGCCAGTGAATATGGCGACTGAAATAGCGGCTAGAGGAAGAATCATCCCCTTCTGCATCAAAGGTTACCTGCCCTGCACACACCACAAGCGGCCCGGATAAAGGGTTATTTACTGGCGGAACCGCTGGCCGTACCGAAGCATTTCCTGACACACTTCCGCGCATCAAACTACTCCACGTTTTACCATGGATATCGATAACACCATCTGGGCGAGACATAAAACGAGATTGGTAACGCTTAATCGCTTCAATAGTTTTAGGTCCCATGCGACCATCATCTCGAAGCTGGGGAAATCCATTACGCTGTAACAGCTGCTGTACTGTTTTCACATCGCTGTAATGATTACGGCCACCTACACCAACCGAACCAGAAATACTCATTTATCGTCTCCGCATAATGATGTTGATTCAGAGAGTCCTTGTAAACCGATTGGAAAATTAGCATAAAACGCTATTACGGCTTCCCTGAACAGGAAAGATACGCCTCCTCTCTGGAGGCGTATCGTTTATTACGCTTCTTTATTCTCTTTGATATTCCACCCTGCACTGCTTTCAGCGCCTTTACTACCGGATGAAGTTTGTTCCCAGTACTGTTGCTTCACTTTTGATGCCTGGAAAGCATAAGTAATACCAACAGTGTCACCACCGTCTGAGCCAGTGTAGTTAACGGAAGTAACGAGTACATCTTCTAAAGTGAGGCGTGCATATTCCACTTGTTGACCACCCGCTTTACAAACTGAAAGTTCAACTTTGGAAAGGTGCTTACCACTTGCGCAATATTTAAGAATTGCGGTTGTTGATTTGTCGATTAAGGCATTAACGCTCAGGTCGACAAAATTAACTTTACCAGCACCTCCACCACCACCTACAGACATATTGCCCGGTTGGTTAGCGCCCCAGAAAAAGGAGTCGATATCAGTCCAACCGGTGTGGTTAGAGTCTTTAGACTCACCAGTTACACCATCAACTTTTAAAAACATATCAATAGCCATAATTATCTTCTCTTGCTTGGTTTATATTCTGCTTTGATAAAGCATCGTTATGGCAAACAGGAAAGCATGGGGCTGAATAAAACAGTCCATATTTTACCTCTGCCTCGTTTTCTGAATATCGCTACATGTATTATTCAGAGGGATTTTTATTACCCCGAGTGGTGGGTTAATAAAAAATAGTGAATAACTTTACTCATCGGCGTAATAAATCACGTCAATTAAGAACATTGGCTTTATTTTTAATAAATTAAAAAACGTTATGGCTCACTGTGCCAATGAGTCCTATGAACCGCCCTTACTCTAAGCTATCCATTTTCATTCGATTTCAGCGATGGTAGTTTCGATACCAGGCGCAGTGAAACTGTCAGTCCTTCTAGCTGATAATGTGGACGCAGGAAGAATTTCGCTGCGTAATAACCTGGATTGTCTTCCTGCTCCTCTACCGTTACCTCGGCAGCAGCCAATGGTTTACGCGATTTAGTTTCCTGCGAGGAGTTGGCTGGGTCGCCATCAACATAGTTCATCACCCAATCATTCAACCAACGTTCCATGTCATCGCGCTCGCGGAAAGAACCGATCTTGTCGCGTACAATGCATTTCAGGTAATGCGCGAAGCGGCAGCAAGCGAACAAATAAGGCAGACGGGCAGCCAAACGGGCGTTGGCTGTGGCATCAGCATCGTGATACTCGGTCGGCTTCTGCAACGACTGTGCGCCGATAAAGGCGGCGAAATCAGAGTTTTTACGATGCACCAGCGGCATAAAACCGTTTTTCGCCAGCTCGGCTTCACGTCTGTCGCTGATGGCGATTTCGGTCGGGCATTTCATATCCACACCGCCATCATCACTCGGGAAAGTGTGGCACGGCAGATTTTCGACTGCACCACCGGATTCCACGCCGCGAATCGCGGTACACCAGCCGTATTCTTTAAACGAGCGGTTGATGTTGGCTGCCATCGCGTAAGCCGCATTGCTCCATGTGTAGTTGCTGTGGTTAGAACCGTCGGTCTGCTCTTCAAAATCAAAGTGATCAACCGGATTGGTGCGAATACCATACGGCAGACGAGCGAGGAAACGCGGCATCATCATACCGAGATAACGGGCATCTTCCGATTCACGCAGGCTGCGCCATGCGGCATATTCGGTATTTTGGAAGATTTTGGTCAGATCGCGTGGGTTAGCCAGTTCCTGCCAGGATTCCATCTGCATTACACCCGGTGCAGTGCCGGTAATGAACGGACAGTGTGCGGCCGCACCGATACGGGCCATTTCACCCAACAGTTCGACATCCTGTGGACTGTGGTCAAAGTAGTAATCCCCCACCAGACAACCAAACGGTTCACCACCGAATTGGCCATACTCCTGCTCGTAGATTTTTTTGAACAGCGGACTCTGATCCCATCCCGCCCCTTTGAAGCGTTTCAGGCTACGCCCCAACTCCTTTTTGGAGATGCTCATGAAACGAATTTTCAGCATCTCGTCAGTTTCGGTGTTGCTCACTAGATAATTCAGGCCACGCCACGCACTTTCCAGCGTCTGAAAATCATCGTGGTGAATGATCTGATTCACCTGCTGAGACAGTTTTTCATCGATCTCAGCGATCAGCGCCTGGATGGTGCGGTACGCATCACTTGATACGGTAATCGTGTTTTCCAGCGCTTGCTGCGCCAGGGTTTTCACCGCACGCTCTACCGCTTCACGTGCCTGATCGCTCTTCGGGCGGAACTCTTTGTTCAACAGTGCGCTGAATTCGTCCTGGCTAAAATGGGTTGCGCCCTGCGGTTGCTGCGGTTGTGAAGTCTGGGTCATTAGCGCTCTTCCTTACCTTCAGCAGTATCGTCCTGCTTCGGCAGATGCGTCAGCGCCTGCAGTAGCGTGGGATCTTGCAGAATCTTACCAACCAGCTCTTCCGCACCGTTTTTACCGTCCATATAGGTCAACAAGTTCGCCAACTGAGTACGCGCGTCCAATAGCTTGCTCAGCGGCTCAACGTTGCGCGCGATGGCGTCTGGCGAGAAGTCGTCCATACTTTCGAAAGTCAGGTCGATGTTCAGTTTACCTTCGCCGTTCAGGGTGTTATCCACCTGAAAGGTGGCGCGTGGCTTCAGCGCTTTCATGCGTTCATCAAAGTTATCGATGTCGATTTCGAGGAATTTTCGCTCATCAACGGCGGCCTGTGGCTCCAGTGGTTTCCCCACCAGATCCGCCAATACCCCCATGATGAACGGCAGCTGAATTTTGCGTTCCGCGCCATAAATTTCCACGTCATATTCGATCTGAACGCGAGGCGCGCGATTGCGGGCAACGAACTTTTGCCCACTGGATTTCGTTGGTGCCATGGGTTTCTCCATTAATGATGCGCGGATAAAGTCTCGCAGGAGGCGCGCTGGTCTCGCTGCGGTGAGTTGTTACGCTCGCTAGTCGCGGCGTCCAAAAATATTTTCCATCTGATGTACACCATCTGGCGCGAGATCGCGGATGATGTCCATAAAGTCGAGTTCGATCAGACGCTGTACACGGTCAATCATCAGCGGGGCCGGATGACTGGGCTCATGTAGCGTGAAATAGTGCTTCACTTTCTCTAGCATCAGCTGCGCATCGGCACGTGAAGTGAGCGGAGAACTGCGCCAGTCGGCGGCAGTATGCATAGGAGCAAGCGCACCCCGTGCGGACGTTTCGACGGCGTGCTCAGTGGCAACCTTGGGCCGTAAGGCGTTGAGGTCGGTGGCCTGACAACGTTCGGCGATTATCGCAATCTGTTTACGCAGTTGCGCCAGTTCCGGTACCGCCGACTCCCCCAACCGTTCGGCAAGGGTTTCACTGATCGTTTGTAAATGCCCCGCTATTTGCAGAACCGCTTCTGTACCCGGTTGTTCGCCGCGCGCCAGTTCATCAGTCAGGCGAGCTAAACCTCCGGGATACTCGGAAACGTTCGTTTTGCTACCGTCACATAGCGCCACGGCATCGCGCAGCGTGATACCGTCCAAGGCATAGCGCAGCAGCCAGGACTGGCGTACCGCGCTACTCAACGCCGATTTATCCCCCAGTAGCGCGACAGCATTGATGCGATAAAACGGATCTTCTTCACTAAATTCTTTCAGGCGCGGCCACAGTGGTTCCCAGTACAGCAGCAGTGCCTGCTCAATCAGTTTCAGACCTTGAGCGTAACCCGGCAGGCCTTTCAATTCAGTCCATGCATGAGTCAGCGCTAACATCACGCGCAAGTCTTTACTGCGGCTCAGTAAGTCAATCGCCAGCTTTTCAACTTTATTCCAGTCCGCTGGTTCTGCCGGGATAATGGTGTTACCGAACTGCTGCTCAGCTTTGCCCGTGCCAGCCTGCTCCATCGCCTGAAAATCTGCGTGATACTCTAGGTTGTCGCCGCAGGGATTGTCACTGCTGACCGGTGCCAGCAAGGCATCAACTATATTCATCGTCATGCGCGTTGGTCTCAGGATTCAAACATGGGTGGATAAAGTCCGTTTCGTCCGGGTTTTGCTCCACCGGCTGGGTCGAACAGCAGCGAAAACAGCTGTGCAGTGAAATTGCCGCTGTGCATCTGGGTATAAAGTGGGAAACCGTCGCTCTGATTGGTCCACCAGAAACTGGTGTAGAACTGCGGGTCAAAACTGTCACCCGGCCGTTGCCAGTTCAGCGTTGATAAGCCGTTACTCGTCTCAACCATGTCGAGGATGCCCGATGGTTCGCCATGCCCCTGCGGTTGCGGAATGCTAAGTAGCGCCTGATCCAGTTGTTCTGGCGTTCCGCCGCTCCGCACCACGCGCAGTAGCATATTACCAACCTGCTGATACCACTCACCGGAACATGCCAGCAGCGCTGGCGACCACTCTGCTGGCGTGAAATGGCGCAGTACGCACAACGGATAGTTACGCCCGACGCTGTCGCGCGCGGCGATTAAGCACCCCATTTGAATCAACTGGCTACCGAGCATTGGCGGTACTACAAAATTCCACACTGGCGCGTTGAGAAAGGCGCGCGACGGTGCATTATTTCTCTCTTCACTGGTTTTCCAGTGATGCAGTCCGACCTGAAACCAGTTGGACCACTGCCGATAGAGCGCATCGGGGAAACGTCGCTTAACAAAGTCACCCGAGCTGGGCAATTTTCCGTACCAGCCGGGGGCAGCGTAATGAGTCATGATCAGCTCCTGTTTCAGGGGCAGCCAAAGCTGGGAAGCTGGAACGGGTTGCGAATACTACCAGGCGTGAACGACAGCGTGACCTGATGGCCATCGACATCAAAACTGGCTTCGCGGGTTAAACCACCGACTGAGGTCAGCCGGGCGCGATCGAAGAAGCGATTGAGTGCCCACGGGCCGCTGGTGACCAGTGTCGAGGTTGTGCCATTAGTCAGGCCAAGCTGCATTCGCACCTGGCTGGTGCCGCCAGGGCCTGGCCAACTCACCATCTGCACCGCCTGCGGGCCGTGGCTGTAACGCAGAATCTGACCGTCAACATCCAGCGTCAGGTTGAGGATCTCGTTGTCCATCTTCACCGTACGTAGCGTGATGCGAAACGATGACGTGGTGGCACCGTTGGCAAAGAAAGCGTCACGAATCGACTGCGCCTGCTGGAACGGACGCAGCAACGCTTCCCCTCCCGGCAACGTTTTACCGTCAATACCCGGCGTAAAGCGCCACGCGGCGTGAGTGGTATCCACTTTGCTGGACAGATTGTCACGGAAGAAGCTGTCCATCAGGCCGCTGCCGGGCGCGAACATGCGCGCCAAATCGTCAGGCGTCACTTCACTGCGAGCGCTGCGGACCAGCGGATAACGACCGGCGATCGCCTGGCGACAAAAGCTGCCAACTTCCATAGTGATGCGCTTGCGCACATTATCCATGTCACGGCGCTGTGCATCACTGCTGGCACCGACCGCCATACTAGAGATCATATTCTCCAGTGAGCGCGGCAGGCGACCCGCACTGGCCTGCAGGCGGCTAATGGCATCGTTCGACGGTGGTGGCATGCCGCTGTTGGCCGCATCCTGTACCGCCGTGAGATAGCGATAGAGATCGTCAATCTGATGCAGGAAATCGTCCACCGCCAGCACGTTGCCTCCCGGCTGCAACGGCTGCGCCAACTCAATAATCGAGGCGAAATGCACAGCAACAGCCTGCTCCGGCGACGGCTGTGTCGCGCCCTGTCCCTGTGCTGCGTTAGCGTCCGACGAGTTGAACAGCGCCTCCAGCGTTCGCGTCGCGTTGTTGCCAGATGACGGTTGTACCAGTGCCTCTTTTTCATCCGCCTGAACGCGCGTCAGCGTCAGCAGTTTGCCCAGGTTGATCACCAATTGGCGTAACGGTGAATGGTTGCCGGACAGCAAACGCGCGGTGTTGATGCGCTGCGATAAATCAGCACTGCTGTTGAGCTGGATATCACCAAGGAACTGTTCCCACTGGCGAATGTAATCCTGTACATACCGTTGGCGTACAGCAAGATCGGTTTGCTGACTGTTTTCTTGCGGCACGATGCCGTTCAGTACCCAGACATCATCCTGGTACAGTGCCTGCGTCACTGGTGCAATTTGTTTATCAACATGCTGCCAGTAACCATCCGGCGTAAACAGGCCTGATAGACCATCATTAAACGACTGACCACTTTTACGCGAGAACACCAGTTCACTCTGTGGGCCGCCCAGCGCCGAGAGCGTCACCGATTGCAGGCTACCATCACGTTGCAGCAGACGTTTCAGACGTCCATAGACTCGCTGTGACAGCGGCATTTGATTAATCAGTACCTGCTCACGCTTTACCAGTGCATCATCCTTCGCGTATGGCGAAGACTGGATGTGCGTCTCCAGCAGTTGTTGCAGATGCCACGCCAGTTGTTTAACTTCCTGCTGAGTGACGTTCTGCGGCAGCTCACGTGAGATATTGAGCATCAACCATGCTTGCAGGAATTTACCGTCGTAGTGCTTCGGTTGATACAGCATCTGATACGCCTTCAACGCTTCGTAGCTATAATCAGCATCGCTGCCATTATCGTTGCGCAGCCAACGTGTAATGTTTTGCGCCACCTGCGGCAACAGAAGCTGTTTTAACGCTTTGTTATACAGCGCCTGAGTGGCATCACTAACTTCAGTCCCCCGATATAGCCCCATACGGCGCGTCTGCGGCGGTGCTTCCAGTGAAAAATCAGCGCTTTTAGGCAACTGCAACAGAGCGTTAAGATACGGCACCAGGGCGAATAAGTCGCCGTCACCTTCACGCTGTAGTTGCTGTCCGAGTTTCTCAACCTGCGGCGTTTTACCCGCTATTTCCTGCAGATAAGATTTATTTTTACTGTAGCTGGTAACCCACAGCCCACCGGCAATCAGTACCAACCCGAGCAATGCCAGATAGCCAGACCACAAACCGGCACGATTGCGCAACTCCCACCAACGGTTGCTGCCCGCAAGTCCTGATTCCTGAAAGATGACGTTTTCCAATACACCTTTGAGGAAGAAGCTTTGTCCTTTGTTTGATGGAATTGGCGCGTTTTTATCCACCTGATCCCAGTTATTGGACTCACCGTCACGCTGGTTCGGCAGATGCAGAGCACGACTCAACTCCCCCATCACGCGGTCAAACGGCAGACCTTCCTGTGTACCGCTGGCAAAATAGATACCGCGTGGCGCGAACTGGGTTTCGAAATCTGAACGCGCGAACAATGTATCAAGCGCATCCGCCAGCAGCGGGCGCAATGCGGCGAACTCCTGCGGGAACAGATAGACCTCTGCGCGCGCCTGTGCATCACTCTCTGCTAACAACGTATCAGCCAAACCTGCATCAAGACGCTGTTGTAACAGTGAATATTCCTTCTGAAACTGGATGTTGAGCTCGAAATCAGTGGTAGAAGCCTGTGCCCACGGGAAGGTGAAACCCCAGATCTGCTCACGCTGCGCTTTATCCAGAGAGCCGAAGTAACTGCGGAAACCTTTGAGTAGATCGGTTTTAGTCACCAGCACGTACACCGGGAAGCGGATGCCGAGGCGATCGTGCAGTTCCATCAGGCGCTGACGCAGTGCGATAGCCTGATTGCGCATCGCTTCTGGTGATTGCGTCAGCAGGTCTGACACACTCAGTGTGACGATTACGCCATTAATCGGCTGGCGACCGCGATACTTACGCAGCAGGTCGAGGAAGTGATGCCACTCGCTAGCATCGCGTTCCTGCTGACTATCCTGAGTGGCGTAACGTCCGGCAGTATCCAGCAGCACCGCTTCGTTGGTGAACCACCAATCGCAGTTGCGCGTACCACCAATACCACGCAGCGCTGCTTTACCGAATTTATCCGCTAGCGGAAATTGCAGACCCGAGTTGACCAGCGCCGTGGTTTTACCCGCACCCGGTGCCCCGATGATCATGCACCACGGCAGTTGATAGAGATATTGATGGCTGAAGCGCTGCGCCCAGAACGGAGCACCTTTGCTGCTGTTGCGCTGGAAGTGCGCCTTTTTCAGGATACCCGTCGCTTCAGAAAAGCGGCTCGCCAGCACCTGCTCTTCGCTGGTCAGGCGCTCTGGTGCAGCGGTTTTGCTGGTTTCCAGACTCGACATCAGCTTGCGATTAAGCCAGGAATTGTACAGGCGCGGAATCACCTGACTCAGTCCCCACACCAGATAGAGCAACGCGATACTGATGATGCGATTGTGCTCTGGCGCAAGCGGGCGTGAATCGGCAATAGAGAACACAGGGCCAATCACCCAGATGATAAAGGCGAGCGCGGTAATACCGATAAAACCCCAAGTGAGGCGGCTGGTCAGCACAGCAAGAAGTATATTCAGCATGGATTACTGCCCTCTCGCCAAGCCGTTGAGTTCCGCTTGCGTTGCGTCCGGCGCGACCAGCAGCGTAATCTCCACGCGGCGGTTGCGAGCGCGATTCTCTGCGCTGGTATTCGGAGCTAGCGGATGGCTTTCGCCGCGCCCTTCTGCTTTTACGCGTGACGGCTGCGTCAACTGCTGTTGCAGTAGGGTTTGTACCGACTGCGCTCGCGCCAGCGAGAGTTCATAGTTGGAGGCGAAACGGGCGCTGCGAATGGGCACGTTATCGCTGTAGCCAATCACCAGAACCTTGCCACGAACGTTGTTCATCGCTTCCGCGATACGCTGAATCACGACATCGTAGCGTCCACGTACGTCGATTGATGCCGAAGCAAATAGCCCATCGCCTTTTAGCGTGACTACACTTTGGTTAGCTTCATCGCGCACCGCGACCAACCCCGCATCAATCTCCGGTTTCAGAAAGGCTTTGAGGTTGAGCGTGGCAGGTGGTGGTGGCGCGGGATTGCGGATTTTCACCTCCGGCAGCGTCGTCTGGTAGATACGGGCCAGCACCGGAGAGGTGTAATCACCAAGACGCCAGTTGAGGCCAATGTAGAACAAACAGGCAGCAAAACCGGCAACGGCTGCGCAGGCCCACAGTGGGATCATTGGACGCCACCGTTTACGCAGTACCGGCTGATCGGTCGGATGTGGAGAGAGCGCAACAAAGTAGCTGCCGCGCACACTTTTGATCATCTGTAGCAGGCGCTGCTTGATGGTTTCCAACTGTGAACGGCCGTTATCCAACACCCGGTAACGCCCTTCAAAGCCCAGCAGCAGGCAGAAGTAAATCAGCTCCAGTAGCAGAATGTGCTGTCGCGGACTCTGTGACAACCTCGCCAACAGTTGGAAGAACTTCTCGCCCCCCCAGGTTTCGTTGTGAAACGTCACCAGCAGACTGTTACTGTTCCACACTCCGCGACTCCCCCACGGCGTCAGCGCAGCGGCTTCATCCAGCGCGGTGCACAGACAGTAACGGGCACCGACAATCACTTCATAGCTCAGACCAGACTGCTGGCAGTTCAGCTCGAAGCGACGGATTTGGTCGATCAGTTGCTGGCGTAGGCGCACCGGATCGTCATGGGAGATGGAATGGCGAATCTGAGGAATCGCGTTAATCAGCGGATTGGCAGCCGCCACCAGCATATTCTGATGGCTGACATCCTGCTGCGTGACGTCACGGCTCGGTTTTTGTTGTTCCTGCATCATGCGGCGTGCTCAGCGTTGGTTATTCTGATGAACTACGAATGGCCCAGAACTCCATGTTCAGGCCCGGAAAATCACCGGCTAGATGAAGCGCAAATGCACCGGAGCGCTCCATCTCTTTCCACAGCTCGCTGTTCTTATCCAGCTCAAAGTAACTGTAACCGGCATGCCATGGAATTTGCGGCGGTGCACCCGGCATGGCTTTCAACGCCAGACCGGGCAGTTGCAACTGAACCAGATCGCGGATTTTAGTAACAGGCGCGACTTTCATCTGCGCCGGGAAGTGGGTTTTCAGGGCTTCAGCGGGCACACTGGCTTTTACTGCCAGCACAAAGCCAAATTCGTGCACCATGCTACTTTCCGGCACCGTGGCAACGTTGAGGCCGTGTGAGCGCTGGGTGAGTGGAAGCTGAATTGCACTTTCTTCCATCACCTGAGACAGCCCCTGGCGCAGCAGCAACGTTAAGCGGGTAAAACTGCCGTGCAGGTCGTCGTGATTATAAAATGGCAGAGGATCAGGTGTGCGTGTTGGCATCCAGGTACAGAGCTCTGCAGCCAGCTGCAACCAATGGCTATAGAGTGTTTCGGGATGCAACAACGGAAGATGCTGCAAATGCGCATGCAGTCCAAGCTGGCGATTCAACATTGCCAATAGCATAAAATCAACTATGTCTGCACTGTTGAAGCGACTGGTACCTTGCGCACGCTGGCTAAGTTGCTGGCTGCGTTGCTGCATCAGGCCATACAGATCGTTAAGCATGCTTTGCAATGGTCGACTACCGCTGAGCGCGAGCATCGGCGGGACATAAGCGGTATCGAGCCATAGGTGGTTATCGCTGCGCTTCTCAATCACCTGCGCGACCCCCATTGCCGTCCATTCTGCGGTAAGATCCTGCTCCAGCATCAGGCGCAAACGCAGCTTACCGAACTGTACCGTTGCCGCACCGATCGCCTGCTCGTTGTCATCTTCCACTTGAGCTTCCCAGGCGAGATAGCGCGCCAGAGAATTCTGTGTTTCCTGAAACACCACGGCTTCCCGGCCATTGCGGCGGGCTGGAATCGCGAGCACCACTTTAGAACGATCAACATTAGCAGGCAGTTCAAGCGGTGCAGGTCCATGTTGCGGCTGGCTGAAGGAAAAAAACGTGCCATCCGGCAAGCATCCTCTGGCGGCACTTAACGCTAGTTTTCCCTGGCGCAGCAGCGCTTCATCAAACGCCAGATCGAAGAACCCCCAGGTATAAGCGCGCTGCGACTGGCCCCAATCACGCAGCGTACTGTGAAGATAATTTTCCGACTGCTGGAAATGGTGAGGACGCAGGAACATTCCTTCGGTCCAAACCACCTTTTCGGTTCTGTTCATAGACATCCTTTTTACAGCTTAACCACGCGAAGGCCGTTGATGTCCGCCATCATGTGGGCGTTCAACTCGCCGTCGTTACTTTTCCAGAATGCCCACAGCGCACTGTTCTCACCATCCGGGAACGGCAGAGCCAGTCGCCAGATTTTGCCATCCAGCGCCTGATATTCCGCCATGATGCCGATGTAGCGCGCTTCTGGCAGACTTTTGGCGTTGAGCGTTTTGTTCAGGTGGCCTGACATCAGGAAAAACTGTTGGTTGTTGAGCAACGTGCTGCCCAATGCATTAGCGGGCTGATTCTGCAGGGAGTAGAAGTCGGCGGACATGAATTCCGCGTCTGTAGTCAATAACATCACCCGGACCTTGAGCGGTGCACCGTCGTTAATCTGCGGATGTGCCAGGAAATGCAGGTTGTAACGTGCCACCGGTGTGGAACTACCGCTGCTACACGCCGT
This sequence comes from Pectobacterium zantedeschiae, assembly GCF_004137795.1. Classification (GTDB taxonomy): domain Bacteria; phylum Pseudomonadota; class Gammaproteobacteria; order Enterobacterales; family Enterobacteriaceae; genus Pectobacterium; species Pectobacterium zantedeschiae. Next base: position 998,735 of record NZ_NWTM01000001.1, on the reverse strand, counting down.
CGATAGCAATGCTAGTAACGGTAACAACCAGCGACGCAGTTGCATCATTGTCATCATTCAGCCCACCCTACTCAGCACGATTAATTGATGACCCAAGTGCCGCTGGTGGTGTTTTGGCAAGCCTTACTGTCGCCATCGACTGAAACGCAGGTCTTTTTCTTGCCGCCTGTGCGGCGTTTTGGCTGATCCGCTTCGATCGTCTGTTCATACAGCTCACTCTTCACCACAGCACGGAATGGCACGTAACCAATCAGTTGAGTCGAAGGCTGTTCAACGGCTTTTTTGTCATCTGTTTTCGCCGTGTCGGCCGGTGGTCCGACTACAACTGGCATCTGCTCACCCAGCGCCAACCAGTTGTTCTCCACTTGACCAATTACCGTGTAGGTTTCGCCACTTTTCAGGGTATCCACCGTGTTGCTGCCGAAATCCGAGCGCGTCATGACCGAGGCGGGATAGAGCGCGCGATAGGCTTCATTGATCGGGCTGAATTGCACCGGTGCTTTAACCGCATATCGGTGGCTCAGTGTGACACCATCAACGGTGCTGTTGACGATAGTGTCGTCAGTCATTTTGGGCGGCGCTTCACAGCCCGCGACAACAAAAACAAACAGCAGACTTAATGCCATACGGTGGTTCGCCATTTTCTTCATGTATCGTTCCATTAATGCCTAAAAAGTGGCCAAAAGCCGGTTATGAACAAGGCAAGTCACAGAATTTGGATCTGTCTGACCGAGACTCGCATTAGTTGATAAATTAACCATTACATAAAAATAACTAATTAGTTACATATGAATATAAATAGTAAGCAGTTCAAATTAGGTATTCAAAATGCAACATGAATGACGGGGGTATTTGTCGGAAGGATTCTCAATACGCCACAAAACCGTATACAACCGATCAATTTACGATCAACTAAGTGTGTGTATTTGTAAATTAAAACGTTTTTATTATGCCTAATTTAGTTCAAAAACCATCAACTCAGGTGAATTAAACTAATAATTTTCTATTTTCAGAAGAACAACAATCTTCGATAGAAGATGGCTAATATTAAAAAATAAATATAAAAAACAATATATTAAAAGAAATAAAAACATCACAGCTACCGCACGAACCCGGTGATCAGGTCCGAAAGATAAAAATAGCAATCAATTTTCTAATGTATTTACGAAATCTTACATAATGTTGAAGAAATATCAACTCGTCGCCAGCGGAGGAAATATCCTCAGTAAATGTTCTTAAAGGTTTTTAATAAACATCTGCATCATCATTGCGCACATTCCTAGGACTACTCTGAATAAATCATTAAAAAAATGAAATAATTCACTTTGTATATGAAGTATTCTCATGATCGTCATTAGAAATTTTCATGAAAAAATTTACGGCTTGTTTTTTGCGCGATAATCAGAGCGAAGTGGCAAACATGGATTGAATAGAGACACATGCAACGCCCCCCTAGAGAATCCATAAACCAACTCGTTCAGCCAGACGATGACAAGAAGCAACCCGACGTGACTCAGCAAGCCGGGAATGAACTAGCGTGTCAGCAACGCAGACAGGATTGTCTTAAAGGAATGGAGCGAGGATGGATGAAGTGAGCCGTATTGGTTTTTTGTGCGCACGGCAGGAAGAACGTTGAAAGGCAGCTTTTTCATCACAGCATGCGAATGCTGGTGTTAACTGCCGAAAGCGAAAAGTTTCTTGAGCACTACTGCCGCATCGCAAGTGAGATCCAGTCTATGTACCCTAAGCCCCAAGTCTTCATTGATTGCCTGAGTGGGAAAACATTTGGGGGATAGGGGTAGCGCATCAATGATAGCGGTAGGACAAACGTAACTCCCACTACCACCACTGACTAAACCTCTGCTGCGAGTTATCGATCTGGACGCGTTCACCAATACGGGGCGTCATTAATCGCCAGTCTTGATTTTCGCTAGCCTGAGAAATACGCACCAGTGGATCATTCCAGCGGTGGTGCGCCAGCTTAAATTTGCTGTTGTGACTCGGTAAGACCGCTTTAGCCTGTAAGTCACTGGCCGCCTGCGCGCTCTCTTCCGGCGTCATGTGAACGTAGGGCCAGTCACTGTCATATTGGCCACATTCCAGTATCGCGATATCAAACCCACCCAAACGTTCGGCGATCTCTTTATAGTGCGTCCCATAGCCGCTGTCTCCACCAAGATACAGGCGATACTGCGCCGTTATCAGCGCGAATGATCCCCATAGCGTTTGGTTATGCTTGAGGAGCCGACCGGAAAAGTGCTGCGTAGGAAGCACGTGAATTTCTACCCCATTCTCTTTCAGGCTGCTGAACCAGTCACCTTCCGTAATGTCTTTCCGGGGGAAACCCCATTTTACAAAATAGGAGCCCACTCCAGTCGGCGTAACAATCTGGCGGATTTTTCCACGTAGCGCGTTCAGCGTAGGGTAATCCAGATGATCCCAGTGATCGTGAGTAATGAGCAGATAGTCGATTTCTGGAACGTCTTCCGGTGAATACACATTGCTACCTTTGAAGGCAATATTGGTACGCGGTACCGGAGAGGCGTTATTGCTAAATACCGGATCCAGCAGGAAGGTTTTTCCTTCCAATTGAATAAAATAGCTGGAATGTCCCATCCATATGATGACGTTATCCGTTTTACTTAACTGATGCAGATTGGTCTTTTCCGAAGGCAGACGAGTATCGGGTAGCGCCCCCACATCCTTACCGAAAAGAAAGCGATACAGAAGTGCGATGCGATTTTTACTCCCCACCGTCGGGCGAGCAACCGGGTTATGAAACGCCCCATCGCGGAAGAGTGGATTTTTCGGTTGAGGTTTTACCTCTGGTGAAACGTATTGCGGCTGTTTTAACCAGCCGTAAACCGCTACTGCAATCACAGCCAAAACGAGTAATAAAAGCATAGAGTTTATCCGGTGTCGTTTCGTGATGAATCTTGTTTTGTAATGAATACTGTTTTGTAGTGATGATTTTAGGCATCGACTCTCTGGCTTCGGCAGTTATGCACGAACGTGGAGAATCTGGCAAGGGAGAACCCGGGGATTTTTGGTGCAAAAAAAGCGAAGGTACTCACCTTCGCTCAAGGTTTGCAGGGAAAGCATCGTTGTCTTTAACCGATGACGCTAATCCTGCTACATCATCCACATGCTATTTTTTAAGCGCCAGCAGCGTTTTTCCCATTCCAATAACGAATTCGTTCTGTTGTCCAATGACTTTATTTAGCCCTGCTTCATCCTGAATATTATCGACCGTATTGATCGCCTGAACTTCCAGTACACGCCCTTTAATCAGCGTCGAGCATAGAGAATGCAGAACCTTATTGTTCAGAATCGTTTGTAAGCAACGAAAAGGCGTCGCATCGTCAATATTTCCCGCACGCTGATCGGGTTTGATGCGCTGACGTAGCATCTCTTTTTCCGTGCTGGCGATCACCGCATCCAGATCGCTGGGCGTCGAAGCGATGGGAATCGTACCCTTGCTGTTTGGCGGTAGCATATACAGTGAAACCAACGCCTTATTGCCTGTCATAGGGTCAACATATTCGGTCTGAACCATGTGATTTGCCGCATCGAGCACTTTTTCTCGCTGAATCATGCCCAACAGTTGTGCAGGTAATGCTGAAGTGAGATCCTGCGTGGTGTAGCCGACAAACAAATCTGGATCCTTTGTCTCGGCAAATCCATGCAGCGGCAGTACCAATAACAGACCCGCAATCCCTTTCTTTATCACACTGATTTTCATTATATTCCTCTACTTTTCATTGTGTGCATCATCCCGTCATACTCAGCACGTTTATGTCGATAGACTTCGACTTTTATCGCCTTTACCACCGCGGTCAAACACGGCACGTATTCTACAACTGCTGGAAAGAATAGCATTTTTTATACAAAAACTTGTTGTCGGAAGATTCCTTCGCTAGAATCGCGCCGTTTACTCACCCCCAATGTGTCATTTGGAGCCCTAAAGTGCCCTGTACGTCAGCCTCCCACTAACCCGCCGACGACTGCTTAAGCAGCCTCGATTCGGCGCAGTCTGCGCCAGCGTTGGCTGCGGTACTGGTTCCCTTCCGTTTCTCGCCATCGCGCGGAACGGAAAATGAATCTCCCGCTTCCTCCCCCGCGACTCTGACCTCTGGAATGCCAGTGGACAGCCTATTGACTCGCGCCCGAACACGTTCGTCGGCCCTCTTTTTTACCGTAGATGGGCCTGGCTGCGCCAATAACGCAGCAGGCGAAAAACATGTATTTACATTCAATACCGTTAGTAAAGTATCCGCGTACGCCTCATTTGGAAGGCTCGCGCTTACAGCCCGGCGATGATGCGTCGGACCAAATTGCGCTGAAAGCGCTGGCAGGCCGCTACGTCGTGATCGAAGAAAAGATCGACGGCGCGAACAGCGGTGTATCGTTTAATGAAACGGCAGAACTTTTGCTCCAATCACGCGGCCACTATCTGGCTGGCGGCTCACGGGAACGACAGTTCAACCAGTTCAAACTGTGGGCCACTGCGCACGAAATACGTTTTCTTGAACTGCTGGAAGACCGTTTCGTGATGTACGGCGAATGGGCCTACAGCAAGCATTCCGTGTTTTATGACCGTTTGCCGCACTATTTTCACGAATTTGATCTTTACGATCGTCGTGACGGCATTTTTTTATCGACGGCACGTAGACACGCCATGCTGGCCGGTTCGCCCGTGTTATCCGTTCCGGTGCTGTACGCTGGAGAGATGCCAACGAATCCTGCATTGCTGTGGAAGCTGGTATACCGTTCGCTGGCGAAGAGCCAGAACTGGAAAACCGCGTTTGAATCCACCGTTCAGCGTGAAGGTTTGCCGCTCGCGCTATGCTGGCAACAAACCGATAAATCGGATCGCTCGGAAGGCCTTTATCTAAAGGTTGAAGATGATGAACAGGTACTAGCGCGCTACAAGCTGGTACGCCATGACTTCATTCAGACCATTTTGGACAGCGGCTCGCACCATTCCCGACGTCCTATTTTGCCGAACCAACTGGCTGAAGGCGTTGATCTGTATGCACCTTGTCCAACAGTATCCTGGGAAACGCTGGGGCTGAGTACGCTGCATTCTTTGGATGCACTCGCCGCTGCCATGCCTGAGAAGTAAGGAAGATGACTATTATGGATTGGAATACCATCAGGGGATTAGTCCCCACCTCTGGCGCACAGCCAGATTTTGCAGATTGTCTGGACGCATTCCCGGTGCTTAAACGCGCCAAAGAAACGCCACAGGAGCCGCGCTACCACGGTGAAGGTGATGTATGGACGCACACCATCATGGTGATCGAGTCGCTATTACAGTTGCCCGATTACCAGACAGCTACGCGCGAACAGCAGGAAATTTTATTTTTTGCCGCACTGCTACATGATGTCGCGAAATATCGAACGACGGTGGTTGACCCGGTGACGGGTCAAATTGGTCAACCGGGGCATTCGCGCAAAGGCGCAATCGACGCTCGGATACTGCTGTGGGATGCAGGCGTACCGTTTGCGATTCGGGAAGCGATTTGTCGATTAATTGCGGTGCATCAGGTGCCGTTTTACTGCCTTGAAGACGAACGTCGCCGGGTGTCGCCGCTCTTTACGATTCGCGAACTGTCCTGGCAGTTGAGTATTCCGCTGTTGTCCACGCTGGCGGAAGCCGATATGCGTGGGCGCATCTGCCAGGATCAAGCACGCGTACTCGACAGCATAGAGCTGTTCCGTGAGCTGGCGCGAGAAGAAAGCTGTTACGGCCAACCGAGAGCCTTTGTCGATGCCCACACCCGCTTGAGCTATTTTCGCGGTGCCGATGTCCATCCTGACTATCCGTTGTTTCAGGAACCGGGATCGAAAGTCACCGTGATGTGTGGTTTGCCAGCTTCGGGAAAAGACACCTGGGTACGGACACATCGGCGTGACTTACCCGTGGTTTCTTTTGACGATGCGCGGGCAGAGCTTGGGCTGAAACACGGCGAAAATGAAGGAAAAGCGGTGCATTGGGCAACCGATAAAGCGCGTTCACTGCTACGAACCCATGAACCTTTTGTGTGGAACGCCACGCATCTGAGCCAGCAAATGCGCACCCGCACGTTGGATCGGTGCTATGCCTACGGCGCAGACGTAGAGATCGTTTATCTGGAGCGTTCGCGTCAGGAACTGCTGCGACGCAACGGTAAACGGGACACCACGCTAAGCAATAAAACGCTGCAAGGGATGCTGACAAAATGGGAACTTCCCTCTCCGACAGAAGCGCATGTTGTTAGCTATGAAAGCTAACGTAGCCGTAGCGCAGTCCAGCGAGGCAGCGCGGTAAACGGGATCTCATATTCCGTGATGCCGTTTCTTTCTCCACCAACATACTGTTTTTCATAGATCAACTTATCGTCCTCGAAGCGTACGGGGACGATAAATTCCCCGCAGCCTGAGAAATCAGTCCTTTTCTAGATTCCCACACGTTATGACGCAAACCAAGGCTCTATCGGGTCTGGATAACCAAACCATGTCGCCAGACCTTCCGCCATTTCTTTGTCCGTCAGCAGGGCGGCCTCCAGGCGGGTTCGCAACATGTGTTCATCCATATCGATACCGATAAACACAAGTTCTTGACGCGCATCACCCACGCCATCCACCCATAGGGAACGAATGTAATCAAGCGATTCACTATCTGTCGGCCACTTTTCTTTTGGCACGCTGACCCACCATGAACCAGCCAGCCCCTGACGCGCAACACCACCTGCCTGAGACCACGATCCAGCATACTCTGGGCGGCTTGCCAACCAAAAATAGCCTTTGGATCTGACAACCCCGGTGAGTGAATTTGCCATGACCTGCGAGAAGCGAGCGGGATGAAACGGTCGACGAGCGCGGAAAACAAAACTGGCGATGCCATACTCCTCAGTTTCAGGTGTATGCTCGCCGCGTAGCTCTTTCAACCATCCGGGGGACTGCGCCGCTTTGTCGAAATCAAATAATCCCGTGTTGAGCACCTCATTCAGCGGCACAACACCAAATTGTGCATGAAGTATTTTCGCGCCCGGATTCAGTGAACGGATAATCGCAACCAGCTTCTGCTGTTTCGCCGCATCAATAAGGTCCGTTTTGTTGAGAATAATCACATTACAGAACTCGATCTGATCGATCAGCAGATCCACCACGCTGCGCTCGTCCCCCTCTCCTAACGATTCTCCACGTGAATGGATGCTGTCCACCGAAGCGTAATCTTTTAAGAAATTATATCCGTCGACAACAGTTACCATCGTATCCAGCCGCGCCACTTCAGAAAGGCTTTCCCCATCGTCACCCGCAAACGTGAATGTCTCCGCCACTGGAAGCGGTTCCGCAATACCCGTTGATTCAATGACCAACTGATCAAAACGCCCCTCTTTCGCCAGCCGATTAACCTCAATCAGCAGATCTTCACGCAACGTGCAACAGATACAACCGTTACTCATTTCCACCAGCTTTTCGTCCGTCCGTGAAAGCTTAGCGCCGCCTTCCCTCACCAGTGCAGCATCAATATTCACTTCTGACATGTCGTTGACGATCACAGCGACGCGGCGGCCAGCGCGATTGTTCAGAATATGGTTAAGTAACGTGGTCTTCCCCGCGCCGAGAAAGCCGGATAATACGGTCACAGGTAACCTTGCATCTCCTTTCTGTCGAACTACTACGTCAGCCATATTTCACACTCTCTGATAATTTAAGGTCATTTGCAGTTTTACTTTTCTGCTTCGGGATGATTCGTCACCCTGAATATTTCTCTTTTAAACACTCGCGTGATTATCTCCCCACCCAGTAATTGGTATGTTATAACATAACAATTAAAATATGAGAATCATTACGGGTTTGGTTTTGTATAATAATATTAAGAAACTTACACTAGCCCTTGGGGGACTCTTCGTAACGTGTTAGGAAAGTGAGAGAAACTGGCACGCTCGCGGCGGTTCTCAGGCGCTTCCAGAACAGGAAATGTGCGATAGGCTAGAGACACCCGCCGTTATTGCGTTAAGCCGGTAGGCTCAGCCAGAACGGGAAAAGTGTGGACTCATTCGCGCTTATAAGGGGCAGTTGACATCGCCACTACTCATCGGAACTCGCGTACCGACGGTACTCACGGATCGCGATTTCACACAGTTCGATGCCTTGTTCCATTGGGAAGATTGAGTCGTTAATGTAGCCGTAGCGTAGTCCAACGAGGAAGCGCGGTAAATGGGATCTCGTATTCCGTAATGCCGTTTCTTTCCCCACCAAAATACTGTTTTTCATAGATCAACTTATCGTCCTCGAAGCGTACGGGAACGATAAATCCCCCCGCAGCCTGAGAAACCTGGCACTGCTTTTCTTCGAGCACATCAATACAGAGTAAAGCCGTTTGTGGGCCATCGCGTTCCACCGTAGAGAGCCACTCTTGTACAACAAGGTAGCGAGAATCCGGCGACCACAGCATCTCCTTGCCGAAAACGCGTTCCTCCAATGCTTTGCCGTCGATCGATAGCGAAAAATAAGGTGGGCCAAACCGAATTTCACCGGCGCAAATCAACATCGCGCGATGTTGTCGATCGAATGATGACAGTTTGTGCAGCATACAAAACGATTCCCGAATTAGTCTGACGTTATCTCGATTAGATTACCATCAGGGTCGCTGACGATCGCTTCATAAAAACCGTCCCCTGTCATGCGAGGCGGCGCAATCAAAATACCGCGTTCCGCTGCTTTGCTGGCTAACGCCTCCACATCTGCCTTGCTGCCAACCGAAATCGCCACATGCGCCCAGCCGCAACCCTCTTTATTGGTTAAGGCTGCCGCCAGCACTGGCAGCGTCATGAGCTCAATGGATGCCCCTTCACCCAATTGAACGAAATGCGATTCAAACCCTGGGCGATTGCGGCTTACATATTTTTCTCCCACCTGTGCGGCGAAGAATTCTTGCCAAAATACCGCCTGCGCGGCCAGATCGGCCGTCCATAACGCAACGTGTGCCACTTTCATCATGATTCCTTCTTTAACCGTTGTCTTTCACATCGCCATCGTCTGTTATACGAGCCAGCGACAATTACCGCGATCCGTTCAGAATCGCTAAAACCTGCGGGTGCAGATCTGGGTTACCCGTTGCGACCACTGTGCCCCCCGCTTCCGCACGTTGCCCGTTGAGATCGGTGATGATGCCACCCGCCTGCTCAATAATCGGGATCAGCGCGACAATGTCATAAGGCTGCAATGAAAACTCCACGCAGATATCAATCTGGCCTGCTGCCAGCATTGCCATGGCGTAACATTCACCGCCATAGCGCGTCATAAGTGTGCTTTCGCTGAGTTCTGCAAAGCGAACGGTTGGATGCATGCCCAGTGCTTCCGGCGCAGTGGTATGAAGAATCGCTTGTTCAAGCGATACACTTTTACGCGTACTTAAGCGTGTTTCTCCCTGCCAGTCGCTACGCCAGGCTTGTGAACCATCAGCCCAGAAGCGCTCTCCGGTAAAAGGCTGGCTCATCATTCCCATCACTGCTCGCTCATAATGCAACAGACCGATAAGTGTTCCCCACACGGGTAAACCGCATAAAAAAGGTCGGGTACCATCGACCGGATCTAAAACCCAGCGCACAGGTCCTTCGCCGCTCAGACCAAATTCTTCCCCCAGAATCGCGTGATCGGGATAATGCCGCGTGATGTGCTCACGTATTACCCGCTCAGCCTCCCGATCGGCTTCCGTAACTGGATCAAAGCGAAATCCCTCTTTTGGCTTCGTTTCAATTTGGTTGGTTTTGAGAGAACGAAAACGCGGCAACGTTTCCTGACTCGCTAACGTGGCAAGCTCATGAAAAAAGGCAATATCGGGAAGCGACTGACTCATGGTGTTTTACCTTCCTATCGCGTTTGCATAACAGCATTTTGGGGAATTGACGTTGATAGACAGTGATGCTCGATTAAGCTCGATAATGCACTTTACAGCATAATCTACCCGCTCGATTATGAATAATCAAACAAACTCAAACGATCTAACTTTTATCTACGGATAAAAAATAGCCCCCAGACGCTACCGTCAGGGGGCTATAACAAGAATAGCTAAACTGCATTATTCCATTCAGCTCAGGTCAGTACCGTTGCTGGCGATCACCTTCTTATACCAGTAGAACGATTTCTTTTTCTTTCTGGCTAATGTGCCTTCGCCGCGGTCGTCGCGATCGACATAGATGAAGCCATAGCGTTTACTCATCTCACCAGTGGACGCAGCAACCAAATCGATACATCCCCACGAGGTGTAGCCGATAACCGGAATACCGTCGCCGATAGCGTCCGCCATCGCGCTAATGTGCTCACGCAGATAGCTGATACGGTAATCATCATCAATCTCGCCCTGTGCGTTAATCTCGTCCTTCGCACCTAGCCCGTTCTCCACCAAAAACAGCGGCTTCTGATAGCGGTCATACATCATATTCATGGTGATGCGCAGGCCCAGTGGGTCAATACCCCAACCCCACTCACTCGCCTTGATGTGCGGGTTCTTCAACGACTTAACGATGTTAGCGGCGCTGCTGTTGTGCTCGTTCATATCTGCCGATGCACAGCGGGAGGCGTAATAGCTGAAGGAGACAAAATCCACCGTGTTCTTGAGAATCGCCTCATCGCCCGGCTCAGAGGCAATCGTGATGCCCTTCTCTTTAAACAATCGACCGGTATAGGCTGGATAGGTGCCGCGCGCCTGCACATCGATAAAGAACAGGTTTTCACGATCTTTATTCAGTGCCGCCCAGACATCTTCCGGTTTACACGACCACGGATAGAAGTTACCGCCAGCCAGCATACAGCCGACCTGATTTTCCGGGTTAACCTCATGCGCAATCTTCGTCGCCAGCGCGCTCGCCACCAGTTCATGGTGTGCGGCTTGGTATTTCACCTGCTCTTGATTTTCCCCTTCGGCAAACACCAGACCCGCGCCGGAAAACGGGCTATGCAGTAGGATGTTAATTTCGTTGAACGTTAGCCAATATTTCACCAGCCCGTCAAAGGCTTCAAAACAGGTTCTGGCATAACGGGCAAAGAACTCCACCATTTTCCGGTTACGCCATGAACCGTATTCGGTGACCAGATGCATCGGCACATCGAAATGGCACAGCGTCACCAGCGGCTCGATATTGTACTTCTTGCACTCGGCAAACATATCACGATAAAAGGCGATGCCGTCCGCGTTGGGAGTCAACTCATCCCCATTCGGATAGAGGCGACTCCAGGCGATGGAGGTACGAAACACTGTAAACCCCATTTCCGCCATCAGCGCGATATCTTCTTTATAGCGATGGTAGAAATCGATCGCCTGATGGCTGGGATAAAACTCATCCTCACGTAGTGCGAAACGCGGCTCTTGTCCCAGTTTTACTGGCAGGCGATTCACACCGTGGGGAATCATGTCCACCGTCGTCAGACCTTTACCGCCCTCAAGGTACGCGCCTTCTGCCTGATTGGCCGCAATTGCGCCCCCCCATAAAAACCCAGTGGGAAATGTTGATGCAGACATACGCTATTCTCCTTCGTATTAGTGCTTCATTTAATTCGTGTTCGCTGCGTGCTGCGGCGCGGAAACCTCATCATTCTGTACTCGTTTTTCTTCCGGCTTCTCTTCTACCGGAATGTCTTCAAAACCCAGCAGCAAGGTCACGAAGAAGGAAATTACAACAGACAGAATCATGACGCCGAATACCCAGGCAATGCTCATCGGATTGGTAGGATCGAAGAACTGTACGCTGGTGAATAGCCCCGGCGATGCCATTGAATGGCTTGCCAACCCGCCGATTCCGGCGACGGCACCACAAATAAAGCCGGTGATTAAGCAGGCGATTAGCGGACGTTTCAGGCGCAATGCCACACCGTACAATGCGGGCTCAGAGATCCCAGCAACAATGGCTGATGCTGCGGCCGCCAGCGCCGTCTGGCGCAGTTCCGGGTTTTTAGTACGCCAGGCCACAGCCAGTGATGAGCCGCCCAGCGACAGATTCGCGCCGATTTCAGACGGCATAACCATGCCCTCTTTGCCCGTTTCAGCAATGGTTTGAATAATGGTCGGCGTAAACACGCGGTGCATACCCGTCATAACCAGCAACGGCCAAATTGCCCCCATGATGGCAACGGACAGCCAGCCCAGATAGCCATGCACGGTGTACACCACCGCAGAAATGCCGCTACCGATCCAGATCCCAATCGGGCCGATGAGCATAATGGCAATCGGGGACGCAATCAGCACGATTAACATCGGCTTGAGGAAGTTTTTGGTGACGGCTGGCGTAATGCGGTCTACCCATTTTTCAATATAAGACAGAATCCAGGTCATACACAGCGCCGGAATCACGGTATAGGTATATTTTACCGCGGTGACCGATAGCCCCATAAACACTACCTGCTGACCCTGTGCTGCTTTTGCCATTAGATCGATAAACGTCGGGTGCACCAATACCCCGGCGATAGCAATCGCCAGCGACATATTGGTTTTGAATTTTACCGCCGCAGACGCCGCCACCATGATCGGCAGGAAGAAGAACGCGCCGTCACCAATCACGTTCAGAATCGTTATCGTCGACGCGCCCTTCTCAAATAGCCCGGTCATATCCAGGATCATGGCAAGTAATTTCACCATCGAACCGCCAATAATCGCCGGAATAAGCGGTGACATCGTGCCAATCAGCGCATCCAGAATGCCTGCACCTATGCGTCGCAGCGTAATTTTGTTGTTCACTGGCATCGTTTTTTCAGCCGCCGCGCCTTCCGGTAGCAGCTTAACCACCTCGGCGTAAGCCTGGGAAACGGTATTGCCGATGATGACCTGACACTGGTTATCGTTTTTCACCACGCCCAGTACGCCGCCGATCGCCTTCAATTCGGCGACATTCGCCGCATCATTGTCTTTAAGCACAAAACGCAGACGGGTCATACAATGCGTCACGGCAGCGATGTTATTAGCGCCACCGATAGCATCAACGATCGAACGGGATACAGCCGCATAATTCTTTGACATGGATAGACAATCTCTCGTAATCGCGCACGTTACACAGGATTCAACAAGCCGCTCACCGCGAGATCATTGTTTAGTGTACGCGCATTTATTATTCAACTTCATACAGTTATGAAAGTATTCATGCCGGTATCCCTGCTCCATGCAACGTGATGAAACGCCGATGGGTAACCGGTTCCACATGATAGTGTTTATATGCTGAATTTATTTCAATAGATTAATTACAAATATTTTACTTATGTGACCACGATCGCCATGATGCACGTAATCCCTCTCCCGCTCACATTGGCTCTGCATGTATCACCCTGCTGCCAGCAGCATAAAATGTGTAAAATGGCGTTCGTGTTCAACGTATCAGGATGTCCCATGTCGACAATGCAGGAAGTGGCGAAGAAAGCAGGCGTATCAAAAGCGACGGTGTCGCGCGTGCTTTCAGGCAAAGGCTATACCAGTGAAGAAACCAAAGCACTGGTCTATCAAGCCATTGAGGAGACGGGATATCAGCCAAATTTACTGGCACGGAATCTGGCGACCAGCAAATCAGCCTGCATCGGTTTGGTGGTGACGAATACGCTCTATCACGGCAGCTATTTTAACGAACTGCTGTCACAGGCCGCCAAGAAGCTCGAAGACAATGGGCGTCAGTTAATTCTGGTCGACGGCAAACACAGCGCCGATGAAGAACGCGACGCCATCCAATTTCTGCTCGGTTTACGCTGCGATGCGATTATCATCTACCCCCGTTTTCTCACTGTAGATGAGATGGATGACATCATCGATAAGCACAAGCAGCCGATCATGGTGGTCAACCGTAAACTGCGTAAACACCAAAGCCACTGCATCTGCTGCGATCACAAAGGTTCCAGCTACAACGCCACACAGCATCTGATTGCACGCGGTCATAAAGATATCGCTTTTATCACTGGTTCACTGGATTCACCGACCGCTATTGAACGACTTTCCGGCTATAAAGAGGCACTGACAGCAGCCAACATCGCGGTGCGGGACGAACTGATTGTGAGGGGAAAATGGACACCGCGCTGCGGTTCGCTCGCCATTACCACCCTGCGCGATAGTCAGGTATCGTTCAGCGCCGTTCTTGCCAGTAATGACGATATGGCGATTGGCGCGATAAAAGCGCTGGATGACGCTGGCGTTGCCGTACCCAGCGACGTCTCTGTGGTCGGATTTGACGATATTCCCACGGCTCCGTTTTTAAAACCGTCACTCTCCAGCGTAAAAGATCCGGTGAGCGATATGATCAACGAAGTGATTAACCGCCTGATCGCGATGCTGGACGGCGGTTATTTCTCGAAAGAAAACCTGTTCTTATCTGAGCTGCAGGTCAGGGACTCGATTCAGAACGGGCCGTACGGGTAACCGACCCGCCTGCTCTCAATTCGGGGTCGTTACAGACCCCGTTTTAACGCCTCATTTCAACTTCAGCCACTAAGCCCGTTTTCAGGCAACGGCAACAGACTTAAAATTGCCACTGTACGCCCACGCTATAGCGCGTTTGATCGCCATCCCGATGACCAAAACGACTACCGATTTCGGAGTACAGATTCAGATTCTCTGCGGCAAGCCACTGCACACCAACCGTCGCCTTGCCGAAATTCTTATCCTGCTCTCCCACGGCAATACGGCGGTTTGCACCATCGACATGATCTTTTACGGTAAAACTGGAATCGAGCCCATCGGCCAATTCACGCACCCACGCCACTGTCGCATAAGGCTGTAGCGACATCGTGTTACTGAACTCCACCTTGCCCCGCACGCGCCAACCCAGAGTGGCCTCCAGTGAATCGACATCCTGTTTTTCATACCGTACACCCGTCCGCAGGTTGCCTTTGTCATCAAACGCGTTGATACGATAACGCGCATAATCTAGCCCAACAATCGGGCCGGTGCGCAGGCCACTTATCGAGAAATCATAACCACCAGTCACGCGGGCACCGACGAACTGCGCTTCGGTGTTGCCATCCAGCAGGTTGTCCAACAGAACCGGGCCGCCCGCCGATTGCAGATAAACCGAGCGACGTGATTCAATCGCCGACCGCCCCGCCGTCACTTCGCTACCCAACCAGGCCGGTCCGCCCTGATTCAGCAAACCATAGACACCGGCTTGCCAGGTATCGCTTTCAATATGTCCATTGCGCTCAAGCTTATCCTTGCTGCGCAGCAGGCTCAGGCTACCACCAATCATGACACTGTCACTTAATTGATAATCCACCAGAGCATAAGCCATCGCCTGCCGAGAACGCTGCTGTGGTGCGCGGTCATAGCCATTTGACGGAGTAACATCGCCCTCAATCCCGACCGCCGTATCCAGCGTGCCCACGTTACGAGTGGTATTTTGCAATAGCAGCCAGCGTTGGTTATGCAAATCACTCAATGATTGGTGCTGACGCTTCAGGCTCTCTTCCATCGCCTGTTGCATCGCGGCAGCGGAATACGCCGAATGCAGCAAATCAGTATTGGAGAGTTCCAGCAGCAGTCGTGTCACCAGCCGTGAAACATCTCGCAGGCGCTGATCGATACGCTCTTGTCCGAACACGCTAGTCAGAAAGGCTTCGTTATCAACAGTTGGGTTATGCCATGTTGCCCCGCCCGGCACTGCGGGATTCGTGGTTTGCTCATAGCCATCCTGATCGCCAATATCCCAGTTGGTGGCCTCCATATAGAGCACGGGAATATCGAACGCCGCGTTGAAGCTATCGCCATCACTGCAACAGCCCGTCCCCGCCGGATAACTTGCATTCAATCCCGGATTGGTAAACAGCTCGATCCCCAGTTCGTTCGCAATACGCAGCGTCTGCTCACGCAGGCTTGCCAGAGCGGGATTCGCGACACTGTTATCGCCAGCATGAGCGTAAAGTTTGTCGCCAGTGATCATACTGTCCATGTTAATCATGGCCTTAAGGTCGCCTGCGGTTCCTTGCGCAATCAGATCGTTAACCATCGCGCGCGAACCTCGTAGCCCCTCTTCTTCTGCGCCAAAGGCGGCAAAAACCAGCGTTTTTTCCGTCTGGATACCGCTAAAATTACGCGCCACTTCCGTCAGAATGGCAGCACCTGATGCGTTGTCATCCAGCCCTTGTAGCGTTGGCCGTCCGAAAAAGGTATCAAAGTGCGCGCCGGTAATGATGTATTCGCTGCTCAGTCCGACATTAGAGGCCAGCACGTTTTGTGACGAACGCGTCGTACCGCTTGCCGTCCAGGAAAAATCCTGCCTGACAGTGGTATAACCGGGCGCCATACGCTGCGTCATCCAGTCCGCAGCTCCGGCAAAGTTTGCCGTATCGCGATAGCGCCCCGGGTAATCGTTAATGAGCGTATCCACCGTCTCGCGCGCATAGTCACCATAATCATAAGCCCAGGCAGGAACACATAAACACGCCATCCCTACCGCAACAGCTACTTGCTTCAACATACACTCCACTCCCTTTTCTCGTTATATACCCGTAATACTTCAAGCTGCATGTGCATTGGCTGCGCTACTCGGCACACTTACGTGAACCTCGTTGGGGCCAACGCTTTGCGTTGTTCAAAACCGCTAACGTTTTGCCCTGCAACTCGAATTATTTGGGGTATGGATTGAATCTTGTTGTTATTAACGTTGTTGGTTATTAACAACAGCACCAGAGGAACCTTATCCAGGTCATGTCTTTGTTAAAGAAGGGAAAATAGCAGCAATATTCATTCCAATACTATGGAATAAAAGAAAATGTGATGAAATATGTCAAAAAGCAGCAAATCGAAAGTATATCGTAAGAATTATGTAATGTTGATTAATCATGGGGTTAATCATGAATTAACCGGGTTTCATAATGAAAACCAGTAAATGACGGACAGGGGGAGAAAAAAGGTGATGGAAACGCGACGGGTTTGATGAATATGCGATAAAGGTGCTTTTATGAGGATACGTAAAGGCAACGTGGGCAAAACACGCACCGAAAACGATCGTTTACAGCACGTGATTGCCCATGTTTGTAGGGAATTTAAACGTAAACGTTAAGCTGGTTAGTTGCCGTTGGGCGGTTCACACCATCAGCTATTGGTGGCTTGAAGACTGAACCACTATTTTCGTACGCTATCCGCGTTCGGGTAGAAGCGTCCTGATTAGGGTAACCAGACAGCTGCGACGAGCGGGAAATGCCTTGGACATAATCAAGTTTGTCAGGCGTGGCGTAATATGACACTGGAGAAACTAGGTTGAGACCAATCATTTTTCTTTCCCCCTATTCATCTCATCTGCCAGTAAAACTTACCTTGCTTATTACTGAGTATAGAACAGTCAAACAGGGGGAATATGTAAGGTTTTGTCTGAAAAACGTCGCGAATGCACACCTCAAAAAGGAAAGGTAAGGCCAAAAATCATTTTGATTTACTATCAAACCGTTATTGGTTTTTCTCCCATGCTCGCAGGCGTCCGGCAGCACTTTTATAAGGCGAGGCGGTGTTGAACTGAATCATCCGACCACGCGTCCATTTGCCGTACCAGCCTTTGCCATAGAGTTGTTCATCGGTATAGCGTTCAACCAGTGCGATGAGCGTCAGCTTATTCGCGACAAGCAGCGCAACCAGTTCCGTCCAGTCGCTAATATGGCCATAGTCCTGATAGAATTTCTGTGCCAGCAAACCGAGCTGATTCCATTTATAACCGGTTTCTGGAAAATCGATGGGGTTGCCCCGCTCTTCGAGCTCATGCCATTTCAGCACTAAATTTCCCCAACCGAGCAAATACGCTACCAGATTTGCCGGGCTCATCTGCGTTCCCTGTGCATGTCCTGCCATTTCTGGCGAAAAGGCTCGATCTATAGGAACAGCATCTATTCTCTTCATTAATAGCGTAAATTGATTGTTTATCGCCTTAATCAAGGCTTCCTTGCTCTCCGGCACCGCCATCGTATAACCCCCGATTATTCTGCTATAGACAGAATCAGGGTACTGTTCGCGCAGCGACACTATTTTGTCATCGCTCACGTTTCTCATCATTGTTCACGCTTCTAGCTGTTGTTCAGCGTTGCGCCAACAGCCGGATCGATGCCTCACGTTCACGGGGTGACGTCACAGGCGTATGGATAATGAACTCATCTACGCCAAAGCGCTGATGGTAGCTTTCCAGACGCTGGTGAATATCTTCCGGCGTACCGTAAAGCACATGACGTGGCTCCTGTTCGATACGGAAATCCGTTGCCCCCGCCTGTCGAACGAAATTTTCGGCCTGTTCCTGGCTTCCTACCGTTAGCGGCGGTTTATTTTCAATATAAACCTTGTAGTTATGCTGTGTGCTGGCCAGTGCCTCCGCATCCTCATGCCGTTCGGCGGCAATCACCGACAGCGACAGCAACGTCTGTGCATTGGTTGGCTTCAATTCTCGATAGCTCAAGAGTGATTCCGTTAGCAGCGTTTCGCTAGCGTTAATAAACCCAGCGAACACGAAATTCCAGCCCAGCGATGCCGCCAATCTCGCACTATCCTGACTGGCCCCCAGTAGAAAGCGCTGTGGCTCATGTTCCGGCAAGGGGGTCGCATTCAAGCGATCGGCCGTCTCATCATGACTGCCGAGAAAACGATTGAGCTGATGTAATTTCTCCGTGAAAGCGGTTCGCTCCGTCTCACCGATTTCCTGCTGTAACGCCCGTGTCGCTAGCGGCAACCCGCCCGGTGCTTTACCGATGCCTAAATCCACACGCCCACCCGCCAACGCGCTGATGACATGGAAATTCTCCGCGACTTTATATGGGCTGTAATGCTGTAACATCACACCACCAGAGCCGATGCGCAGCGTTGTCGTGTGCGCTAACAGCCAGGTGATCAGTACCTCGGGAGACGACCCCGCCAGCTCATCGGAATTATGATGTTCGGAAACCCAAAAGCGGTAATAGCCAAGCGCTTCCGCCACTTTCGCCAGCGACACGGTTTGTGCCAACGCCTGCGCCGCATTCATTCCTTCGGCGATGGGGCTTTGATCTAATAAACTGAGCTTATATCCCACGATGTTTCCTTATTTTCAGCGACTCTCCGTTAGCACTATTCATAGTAATAAACAGTCATAACAAAAAAACAGAGATAGTAAAAAAATAGAATAAGAAGAATGTTGCATAAAGGCGTGAAAAATAAATACCAATAATGAATTTTGTTAGCAGAAATATTAATAATAAATGAATACAAAAAACGCCATCATAAAAAGACATGAAATATAACCAGACGGTATTTATCCATTTAGTTGCTATCGGCTACCTTTATCATGTTTAAGTTTTGTTAAGGAGGTGTATTGATATGGCTGAATCTATCCCCTGTTGTGATACGTCATTTGATCAACAGTTAATTAACTGGCGACGGCACTTGCATCAGTACCCGGAATTGTCCAATCAGGAACACCAAACCACCGCGCACATTACCCGCTGGCTACAAGAGAAAGACATCCGCCTGCTGCCTCTTGCGTTAACCACTGGCGTCGTTGCCGAAATCGGCCACGGCAGCGGCCCGACGATTGCGCTGCGTGCCGATATTGATGCGTTGCCGATTGAAGAACTGGTTGATGTCGACTTTCGCTCTCAGAATGCAGGCGTCATGCATGCCTGCGGCCACGACTTCCACACCGCCGTGATGCTCGGCGCTGCCTGTTTGCTGAAAAAACGTGAATCTGTCCTACCCGGTAAAATCAGGCTGTTTTTCCAACCGGCAGAAGAGGTGTCTACCGGAGCCAAACAGCTTATCCGCGCAGGTGCGCTCGCTGATGTTACCGCCGTTTTCGGCCTGCACAATGCG
The DNA here is from genome assembly GCF_004137795.1 of Pectobacterium zantedeschiae. Taxonomy (GTDB): domain Bacteria; phylum Pseudomonadota; class Gammaproteobacteria; order Enterobacterales; family Enterobacteriaceae; genus Pectobacterium; species Pectobacterium zantedeschiae. Next base: position 978,958 of record NZ_NWTM01000001.1, on the reverse strand, counting down.
CCCGAACTCCCCGCTGGCACTTTCGCCACACGTAGTGGGCCGTTCTATGCCAACGTGGATCGCTTCGCCATTCACATTACAGGCAAAGGCGCGCACGCGGCCAAGCCAGAACAAGGCATCGACAGCATCGTCACTGCCTGCAATATCGTTAATGCGCTGCAAACACTCCCCAGCCGTAGCTTCAGTTCACTGGAATCGCTGGTCATCAGCGTCACGCGAATTCAGGGTGGCAACACCTGGAACGTACTACCGCAAACGGTAGAATTGGAAGGTACCGTTCGGACTTACAATGCCGCGATTCGGGCAGAAATACCCGAACGAATTGAACAACTGATTGGCGGGATCGCCCTTGCGTTGGGGGCAAAAGCGGAACTCAAATGGTATCCTGGCCCACCTGCGGTCGTGAACACCAGCGAATGGGCCGATTTCAGCAAACAAATTGCCCGAGATGCAGGTTATCAGGTAGAAAACGCCGAACTGCAAATGAGCGGCGAAGACTTTGCTCTTTACCTTCAGGAAGTACCGGGCACCTTCGTCAGCATTGGCTCAAACAGCGAATTTGGCTTGCACCATCCTCAGTTCAACCCGGATGAAAGCGCTATTGCTCCCGCATCACGCTACTTTGCACAGTTAGCAGAAGCCGCACTGCATCGCCTACGCACCACGAAAGTTACCCCGCCACAGGCAGTACTATCCTCATCGTGATCGTTGACTTATAAAAAACCCTCCGCCGGTCAATCCGGCGGAGGGTTTTTTACAGCCAAAGTGCGTCGAGCGGTGGTAATGGATAGATCGTAAAGACGCTGCAAGTACGTCCCTGTAACATATGGCTTAACATAGAGTCGATGTATTTCATTACCCGCGAACAGCGTGATAACCACGGGAAAAATACACCAGCCCATCGGTGCTTTCGCCCTGCTTAATCGCTAATACTCGGCAAATAAAGATATCGTGCGTCGCCGCGCTCACCACTTCTTCAACCTGGCAGTCAAACGCGACCAGCGCATCTTGCAATACCGGTGAACCCGTGTGTAACACGTCCCACTCCGCCGCCGCAAACCGTTCTTCCGTAGACGAACGGCTACCAAACAGCGACGACAACGCTTCGTGATGTGCCGCTAGCGTATTGACACACAAATATTCATTTACCTGAAATGTGGGATATACCGACGAACCACGATTCAGACACACCAGCAGCGTGCCGGGCGTATCACTGACGCTGGACACGGCAGACGCCGTAAAGCCAGCCTTACCTGCCGGGCCATCCGTCGTAACGATATTAACCGCTGCGCTCAACTTTGCCATTGCATCGCGAAACGCCTGCTGGTCAACGGCAGTCACCGCCGCAGAGGGAACGGCGTCATTCGCGGTTACGCGTCGTTCAACTGTCAAATCAGACATCAAATTTTATCCTTTAGATACGGCGAGAGACATGACTATTAACATCATAATAACAAAACAGGTCGCGCCATCATCTGAAATTTTTGAATTTCATTATACATTTTTGTTGTTTTACATCATACCTCACCTCATCAATAGTGAAAACACGCTCTTAACGTCCTATTAACCTTTCATTGAATGCGTGAATACCTATTAATGGCTTATTGATTGATAGCCGGTTTATTGATGGATTGTTTTCACCTTCATGGAAGTGAGTTCAATTAATAAAAGGTTTCTAATAATGAGTGAAAAACAAATATCCTCACGTCGGCAATTAAGACTAGGTTTAATATTACAGGGCGCAGCGGGAAATATGTCCGCGTGGCGGCATAAAAACGTTGTACCAGACGCCAGTATTAATTTTGGTTTTGTACTGGATGCGGTAAAAAAGGCCGAACAGGGGAAATTTGATTTTGTCTTCGTGGCAGATGGTCTGTATATCAATGAAAAATCCATTCCTCACTTTCTCAACCGTTTCGAGCCGTTGACGCTGCTTTCCGCGCTGGCTACCGCTACCACCCATATCGGTCTGGTTGGTACGCTCTCAACGTCGTACTCCGAACCCTTTACCACCGCCCGGCAGTTTGCCAGCCTCGACCACCTCAGCAACGGTCGCGCAGGCTGGAACGTGGTCACATCGCCGCTGGAAGGATCGGCAAAGAACTTTTCCCGTGAGCAGCACCCAGAACACGCGCTGCGCTACCGTATTGCCGATGAATTTCTTCAGGTGACGAAAGGTCTATGGGATTCCTGGGAAGACGATGCCTTTATTCGTGACAAAGCCAGCGGACAGTTCTTCGATCCTGAGAAACTGCACACGCTGAATCATCAGGGAGAATTCTTCTCGGTACAGGGCCCGCTGAACATTGGCCGCTCAGCACAGGGTCGCCCGATTGTGTTTCAGGCAGGCGCTTCTGAGGACGGGCAAAAACTGGCAGCTAAACATGCCGATGCCATCTTCACCCACCAACACACGCTGGAAGACTCGCAGCGTTATTACCGCGAAGTTAAGCAGAAGCTGGAAGAAAACGGTCGCCGTGCCGATCAACTTCACGTCTTCCAAGGTGTCAGCGTGATTGTCGGCAACAATGCAGAAGACGTAGAGCGCCAGTATCAGGAAACGGCGCAGTTAGTCACGATTAAGGACGCGCTCAATTATCTTGGACGCTACTTTGAGCACTACGACTTCTCACAGCATCCGCTGGATGAGCCCTTCCCTGATATCGGCGATCTAGGGAAAAATAGCTTCCGCAGCACCACCGATGAAATTAAACGTAACGCTCAGGAAAAAGGCTTAACGCTGCGGCAAGTGGCACTGGAGGCCGCGTCACCCCGCCCTGTATTCAGCGGTACACCTGAGCAGGTGGCAGATGGCTTACAGCTCTGGTTTGAAAACGGTGCGGCAGACGGCTTCATCATTCAGGGTGGCACGCCAGATACGCTCAATCACTTTGTCGATCGCGTCGTCCCTTTGCTGCAACAGCGTGGCCTTTTCCGTCAGGATTATCCCGGCTACACGCTGCGGGAAAATCTGGCGTTGGACTATCCGGTAAATCAATTTACACGCTAGTTCGTGCCACAGGAGATTCGCCGTGAAGCATATCCCTTTTATCACTGTGACCGGTCTGGCGACGCTGTTGGGCGCAACGCTGGTGGCAAACGTGCAGGCGCAAGATGCAGGATTCGTCAGTCGTATTGATCTCAAAGCAAACCAGATTCCCATTCGTACGGGGAAAAACGCAGAAGCTATCACGCAAATTCCGGCTAATTTCAAATTCGTGACGCCGGGTAAGCTGACGATTGCCGTCTCGTCGCTCAGCTCCCCGCCTCTGTCGCTGCTGGCTGACGACAACAAAACGGTTGTTGGTAGCGATGCCGACATCGCACGGCTGGTGGCGGACAGTCTCGGGCTTGAGTTGAAGCTGGTGCCTGCTTCCTGGGAGGACTGGCCATTGGGCATCACGGCGGGGAAATACGACGCCGCTATTTTTAATATCGCCGTGACGAAACTGCGCAAAGAGAAGTTCGATTTCGCCACGTACCGCATTGATACGCTGGGTTTCTATGTGAAATCGACCAGTAAGATTACGTCGATTAACAAGCCGGAAGACGTGGCGGGACTGAAAGTTATTGTCGGTTCCGGCACCAATCAGGAAAACATTCTACTGGGCTGGGATCGACAAAACCGCGCCAACGGTCTTACTCCCGTACAGCCTGTCTACGTCACCGACGATGCTGCCGCCAATCTGAGCATCCAGTCCGGCCGTGTCGATGCATTTTTTGGTCCGCACTCCATCGGCGCTTATAAAGCGGCGTTAACGGGAAAAACTCGCATGGTGGGCAAAGGCCCGACGGTTGCTTATGTCGCGGTCACCACGCAGAAAGGCAACGGTCTGGCGCAGCCAATCAGCACCGCCATCAATGGCTCGATCCACAACGGCAGCTATGCGCAGGTGCTGGATCGCTGGGGTGAAGATGATGAAAAGATCACGCAGTCTGTGGTGAGTCCGCCGGGTATCGGTGATGAATAAAAGTGGCATAACTTTAAAAGTGACCCCACCTAAAAGTGACAATGTCACTACAATAACCTGCAAGGGAAAGATAAATGCAAAAAAAGATCGCTTCCACCATCGCACATTTGGCCGTGACATCTCGCGTGCGCCCTTCGCGTCTTACAAGGCTACTGACGGGATCGCTGCTGCTCGGCACGCTGTCCGTAACAGCTGGCGCGCAGGCGGCTATCGACCTGAAGGCCAATCAGCAGCCGATCCATGCGCCGAAGAATGCGGACGCTATCGCACAGATTCCGACTGATTTTAAATTTGTCACGCCGGGAAAATTTACCGTCGCGATTGCCGCGTTGGGCTCGTCACCGCCGCTGGCATTTCTGGCTGACGACAACAAAACGGTGGTAGGCAGCGAACCAGATATCGCCCGTCTGGTAGCAGACAGCCTCGGGCTGGAACTGAACATCGTTCCTACCTCATGGGAAGACTGGCCACTCGGTGTGGCATCCGGCAAATATGATGCCGCCATCATCAATATTACCGTCACCAAAGAACGTAAAGAAAAGTTCGACTTCGCTACCTACCGCATTGATTCACTCGGTTTCTATGTGAAATCCACCAGTAAAATTCAGTCTATTAAGGAAGCGAAAGACATTGCTGGATTGAAGATTATTGTCGGTTCCGGCACCAATCAGGAGGCGGTATTGCTGGCATGGGATAAACAGAATCGCGCCAACGGTCTACCCGCCTTCCAGCCAATTTATGTCACGGACGATGCGGCTGCCAACCTGAGTCTACAATCCGGTCGTTCTGATGCCTATTTCGGTCCAAACGTGATCGGCGCCTACAAGGCAGAGCTGACGGGCAAGGTTAAGCATGTCGGTACGGTAAACGGCGGTTATCCCAACGTCGCACATATCGCGGTCACAACGCGCAAAGGCAGCGGATTGGTACAGCCAATTAATACGGCGCTTAACGGCGTGATTAAAAGCGGTGAATACGACAAGGTGCTGAACCGCTGGGGAGAAAGTATTGAGCGTATCGACCGTTCAGAAATCAATCCGCCGGGGCTGGGCGATTAATCCCGTCCTATGGCTATCGGGGCGCTATAAGCGAAACGCTATGGTTACCGATAGCCCGTATCCCCTAATGAATCAGGAGCATTCAATGTCCAACGATATCTTTATTGTTACCCAGCCCGAAGATCCTATCGTGGCACCCATTATCGATGGCCTGTTCGCAGAATATGAGCAGCGATATGGCGATTTTTTCGGTGAGAGGGAAAGCGATCCGCCGGGAATCTACCAGCAGCCACACGGCATTTTTATTGCGCTGCTGCGTCAAGGTATCCCCATCGCAACGGGGGCGTTTAAACGCTACGACAACACCACGGCCGAAATTAAGCGGGTATGGACGGATAACTCACTACGCCGTCAGGGGCTGGCTGGGAAAGTGATGCAAGAGCTGGAGCAACACGCCAGGCGATTAGGCTATCAGCACTTTTTCCTAACCACAGGCTTCCGTCAGCCTGAAGCGGTGCGCTTATACCTGAGCCACGGTTATACCCCTCAGTTCGATACCACCGTCGATCCCGTGACCTATAGCCTTCCGCCATACGACGGGCGTTTACCGTTTAAGAAAGCGCTATTCGAAACGGCGACACCACGGGTTGCACGGCAAACAGAAGTCGAGCTGATCACCCGCCATTTGAAAGTGTGTTGACCCTTACGCACTGGCAATAACCCTATGCATTAACAAAACGACATTTTTCAGCCTCATCTCCAAATGGTATCGATCATGACGCAATCTCTACAAACGTCTTCTCAGCAACCACCGCTGAGCCAGGCGCAGGAACCGCCGTTAAACATTGTTCCAGCGCGCTACCCTTTTCGCTTTGCTGGTGCACTATTTTCACTGTTTATTTTTGCCGGGATTATTCAGTCCATCGCACTGAACCCGCGCTGGGAGTGGGCGGTTTTTGCCGAGTGGTTTTTTAACCCGGTCATCCTTGCCGGGTTGGGGCAGACGCTACTGTTGACCGCGCTTGGCACGCTATTCAGTATTTTTTTCGGTACTGCGCTGGCGCTGGCCCGGCTGTCGCCGTCTTATCTGTTATCTACTCTGTCATGGTTGTATATCTGGCTGTTTCGATCGCTACCGCTGATTCTGGTGTTGATCATCCTCTATAACTTTTCGTATCTCTATGACGAGCTGGCGCTGGGTGTACCGTTCACCTCTATCGTCTTTCTGCGCTATCCGACGATTGATTTACTGGATCAATTTTCCGTCGCCGTGCTTGGCCTAACACTGGTGCAATCCGCGTATACGGCGGAAATTATTCGCGGCGGTATTCTTGGCGTGGACGCAGGTCAGTTTGAAGCCTCCGCTGCACTCGGTCTGCCCGGCGGACGCCGCACGGTACGCATCATTTTGCCGCAAGCGCTGCGTTCGATTCTCCCGACCGGTTTTAACGAGATTATCAGCCTCGCTAAAGGCACCTCGATTGTCTATGTGCTGGCGCTGCCGGAGCTGTTTTACACCGTTCAGGTCATCTACAACCGTACGCAGCAGGTTATTCCGCTGCTCATGGTCGCGACCATCTGGTATCTGCTGATTACCACGGTGCTATCCATCGTCCAATACTACGTGGAACGCTATGTATCCCGCGGTGCGGTACGTGAAATGCCGCTAACGCCGCGCCAGAGACTCTTCCGTTTCCTGACACGCAAGCGCGCACGTTAACCCCAACTTTTGGAGATTCACTATGTCCGAAGCTATCGATTATTTTGCTCACGCCCGAACCACCGCGCAGCCACAGGCAGAAAACGCCCGCGGGTTGATCGAAATCCGCAATGTCGCGAAACATTTTGGTCAGCATAAAGCGCTGGAGGATATCAATATGACGCTAGCGCCGGGTTCCGTCACAGTGATCCTTGGTCCATCTGGTTCGGGGAAATCCACGTTGCTGCGTACGATTAATCATCTTGAACGCGTGGACGAAGGCTTTATCCGCATCGACGGCGACTATATCGGTTATCGACGCAAAGGGAATACGCTCTATGAATTGAAAGAAAAAGACGTGTTGCGTCAGCGTATCAACGTCGGCTATGTGTTCCAAAATTTCAATCTGTTCCCTCACCTTTCCGTATTGGAAAACATCATTGAAGCTCCACTGGCGCATAAACTGTATTCACGGCAGGAGGCGGAAGATATCGCCTTTACCCTGCTTGAAAGCGTCGGTCTGCGCCATAAAGCACAGTCTTATCCTCGCCATCTTTCCGGTGGCCAACAGCAACGCGTCGCGATTGCCCGTGCGCTAGCGCTCAAGCCGAAAGTGATGTTATTTGATGAACCAACGTCCGCACTCGATCCCGAATTGGTCGGTGAGGTACTGGATGTGATCAAATCGCTCGCCCGCTCCGGCGTGACATTGGTCGTCGTCACACATGAAATCGGTTTCGCCCGTGAAGTAGCCGACCGCGTGGTGTTTATGGTGGATGGCAAGATTGTCGAAAGCGGTGATTCCTGGCAGGTGTTAAACCATCCCCGCCATCCGCGGACGATCAACTTTTTGAATAAGGTGCTGTGAGACATTCAACTGAAATCTCAACATAACAACGACCTTAACAGTTATCGACACCAGGCAGCCAGATAGAATTTTCAGCGTTCTATTCTTATCTCGGCTGCCTGATTAACGACATTACAGATATATATCTTGGTAAAGATAACTCAGATCTAATCTTGACCCGCTATATTTATCTCAGCTTAAAGAATGCTTGGCTTACTACGTTTCCCTTGTGCCAACAAGCCGTTTTGCGACGGTTATCTTTATTATCTCCATCATTTAATGAAGTAGCATAAAAATACTCACCAAATTTTTTATAGTAAATAACATCACCTGCTTGTTTATCTAAATACCACATGCATGCGTCATCAATTTCATTTTGAACGCCAAGTATCCAACCGCATACCGATCTCCTATCATCTTTAACATAATAACTTGCATAGATAAATTCTTGATTGTCAGCCAAGGTTAAATTGGCTTCAACTTGAATAACGCGGTTAAATCGCGACCAGTCCCCTTACGCCGTCTTGCTCCATCGTTTCACCTCGCCCGCGCTGTATGATTTCCCCGCGTGACATCACCAGATAGCTATCTGCCAGTTCGGCGGCGAAGTCGTAAAACTGCTCAACCAGCAGAATCGCCATATCGCCACGCTGCGCCAGTTGGCGAATCACCGCGCCAATCTCTTTGATCACCGACGGCTGTATGCCTTCTGTCGGTTCATCCAGAATCAGCAACTGTGGTTTACAGGCCAGCGCCCGCCCAATCGCTAACTGCTGCTGTTGGCCGCCGGACAAATCGCCACCGCGCCGCTGTTTCATTTCATCCAACACGGGAAAAAGCTGGTAGATCTCCTCCGGTACCTGTCGCGCCTGTTTGCCCGGAAAACGTGATAGCCCCATTAGCAGATTCTCCTCCACCGTCAGGCGAGGAAAAATCTCTCGTCCCTGTGGCACATAGGCAATGCCAGATTGCACACGCTGATAGGGCTTGCGCACATTGATAGCTTCGCCTTGCCAGCGAATCGTGCCAGACTTCGCCGGAATCAGCCCCATCAAACATTTCAGCAGCGTAGTTTTCCCCACGCCATTGCGCCCTAACAGGCAGGTAATTTCGCCGGGGTTTACCTCAAAAGATAAGCCGCGCAGAATGTGACTACCGCCATAATATTGATTCAGTTCTGAAATCTCTAACATGTTAGCGCCCCAGATAAACGTCAATGACCTGCTCATTCGCCTGCACCTCGCGCAGCGAGCCTTCCGCCAGCACCTGTCCCTGATGCAACACCGTAACGTGGTCAGCAATGCTCTCGACAAAGCCCATATCATGTTCCACTACCATCAACGAGTGCTTACCAGCCAAACTGCGGAACAGTTCGGCGGTATAGGCGGTTTCTGCATCCGTCATCCCAGCGGCAGGTTCATCGAGCAACAGCAGATGCGGTTCCTGAACCAACAGCATGCCAATTTCCAGAAACTGCTTTTGCCCATGCGACAACAGCCCTGCGGGTCGTTGCCGTTCGTGACCAAGCCGCAACAGCGCCAGAGTGTCGTCAATCCGGTCACGTTGCTCACCGTTCAATCTGGCACGCAGGCTTGCCCACACCGATTTGTCGGTTTTCAGCGCAATTTCGAGGTTTTCAAACACCGTCAGCGCTTCAAACACGGTCGGCTTTTGGAATTTTCGCCCAATTCCCGCACGGGCAATATCCACTGGCGATAGCGTCGTGAGGTCAGTGAACTGATCGTAAAACACCTTACCGTTATCCGGTCGTGTTTTGCCGGTGATGACATCCATCAGCGTGGTTTTCCCTGCACCGTTTGGTCCAATGATGCAGCGCAATTCCCCCACGCCAATCTGCAAAGAGAGATCGGTCAGCGCTCGGAAACCATCAAAACTCACGTTGATCTTGTCGAGTTGCAGTACCGGGTCGGTCTGGTGCCGATGGCGATCCGATGGATGTAGCTGAGCAAACTGGGTCGGTGAAGAAACCGTCTGTGCAGACACCAGGGGTACAGATACAGGCTCAGTCATGTTTCTTCCTCGTCAGCAATCCAATCACACCACGCGGCAAAAACAGCGTGACGAGAATAAACATCAGCCCCAAAAAGAACAGCCAATATTCGGGAAAAGCCACGGTAAACCAGCTTTTTGCCCCGTTGACGATTCCCGCACCGAGCAACGGCCCGATGAGGGTTCCACGTCCGCCCAGTGCGACCCAAATAGCGGCTTCGATAGAATTGGTCGGCGACATTTCGCTGGGGTTGATGATGCCAACCTGCGGCACATACAGCGCACCCGCCAGCCCACATAGCACGGCAGAAAGCGTCCAGACAAACAGTTTGAAGCCTTTCGGATCGTAGCCGCAGAACATCAGACGGTTTTCCGCATCGCGCACCGCTGTCAACACGCGGCCAAATTTACTGCGCGCCAGCGCAAACCCCACTAACAGACTGGCAGTCAGCAACAGCACGGTGGCAACAAACAGCCCGATGCGTGTACCGGTGGCAGTTATGGGAAAGCCCAGCAACGTGGTAAAACCAGTAAATCCGTTGTTGCCGCCAAAGCCGGTTTCATTACGGAAGAAAAGCAGCATCCCGGCATAGGTCAGCGCCTGCGTCATGATGGAGAAATAGACGCCCTTAATTTTGGAACGGAACGCGAACCAGCCGAATACAAACGCCAGTACGCCCGGCACCAATACGATCAGGCACAGCGCCCAAGCGAAATACTGAGTACCGGTCCAGAACCACGGTAGCTCCGTCCACGACAGGAATGACATAAACGCGGGCATCCCCTCGCCAGCGGCCTGCCGCATCAGATACATGCCCATAGCATAGCCACCCAGCGCAAAAAACAGGCCGTGACCAAGCGATAGCAATCCGGCGTAGCCCCACACCAGATCCAACGCGACGGCAACAATGGCATAGCATAGAATTTTGCCGATCAGCGTCAGTGTATAGGTGGAGATAGCCAGCGGATTCTCCGCAGGCAACAGCGCGAAAAATGGCAGTATCAGCAAGGCCAATAGTATGCTCAAACCAAGGCCAATCATAAGTCGCGGTGCGCGCTGCGTCAGGGTTATTGTCATGGGCTGCGTAATAGGTTGCGTCATCAGTCAATCACCCGTCCTTTGAATGCAAACAGCCCCTGTGGCCGTTTCTGAATAAACAGTACGATCAATACCAGAATGACGATTTTGCCCAACACGGCGCCGATCTGCGGCTCCAGCACTTTGTTAAGAATGCCGAGACTAAATGCAGCCACCACCGTTCCTGCAAGCTGCCCAACACCGCCCAACACGACGACGAGGAAGGAGTCGATGATGTAACCCTGTCCCAGCTCCGGCCCAACATTGCCCAATTGCGACAGCGCCACACCGCCCAGACCCGCAATACCGGAGCCGAGACCAAAAGCCAGCATGTCAACGCGTCCGGTTGGCACGCCGCAGCAGTCTGCCATCGCCCGGTTTTGCGTCACCGCCCGAACGTTCATACCGAGTCGTGTTTTATTGAGTAATAGCCAGGTGAGTAACAGCACGCCGAGGACAAACAAGATCACCGCAATACGGTTATACGGTAGTACCAAATTCGGCAACAGGCGCAGCCCGCCGGACAGCCACGCGGGGTTAGCGACCTCCAGATTTTGGGTACCGAACAACATCCGCACCAGTTGGATCAGCATCAGGCTGATACCCCAGGTTGCCAGCAGCGTTTCCAGCGGCCGACCATAGAGATGGCGAATCACCGTGCGCTCCAACGCCATGCCGATACCTGCCGTGATAAAGAAGGCGACCGGAAGCGCCAGCAGCGGATAATACGCCAGCCAGGCGGGCGCAAACTGCTGGCACAGCGACTGCACCAGCCAGGTTGCGTACGCGCCCAGCATCAGCATTTCCCCATGCGCCATGTTGATGACGCCCAATAATCCGTAGGTAATCGCCAGACCCAGCGCAGCCAGCAGTAAAATAGAACCGAGCGACAGTCCGGTAAATGCCTGCCCTAACAGATCGCCGACGATCAAACTTTGTTTAATCTGATCCAGACTCTCCTGCGCTGCCGCACGCACGCCGGTATCTGATTCATTCGGTACCTGCGTCAACGGCTGTAACAGTGCCTGCATTTGCGGATCGCCGGTCTGCCCTAGTCGCTTGACCGCATCAAGACGCACCAGCGGATCGGCATCACTTAACTGGCGGGTAGCAATAGCGATATTGAGCGCATCGTGCACCTGCGCATCTTTCTCTACCCCAAGGCGTTGCACCAACAGAGGCAGTTGTTCCGCACTGCTGTCACCTTGCAATTGCCGCACCGCATTCAGACGCGTTGCGACATCATCACTGACTAACTGGTGTGAAGCCAACGCGGTGGCAATCAGCACGCGCAGGCGGTTATTCATAAACAGCTTTTTTGTCGCGCCTACCGGCTGAGCATGCCCTTCCAGCGGCGTTAACGTGCCTTGCACATCTATAAACGGCTGTTGATTTTGATCGAGTACCACCGATTCGTCGCGTAGTGCCTGTAGCAACGGCAAGCGTGCGGGCTCCGGCGCAGCGGCCCATTGTTGCAGTAACTCTGCCTGCTGCGTGCGGCTGGCGGCGGTAAAATCGGCTGCGGGCCCGGCCTGTGCCAAAACGGGAAGCATCAGACACAGCGACAGCACAAACATAGATAAGTGACGACTAATCATCGCAATGTCCGCCATATAAGAGAGGGAATATCTATTCGCACCATTTATTTTGCCTTCTATATCCGGCAGTCTCACCGCCATACCTTTATGCTGATGCAGTGAGTATTTCGTGCGCTATAACGCCGCTATTCATATGCAATATCCATATGCGCGCCCGACTTGCAGCATCCATGCCGCTCACTCGGCGGTCATACCTGCCGATGCATAATTTTTTACGCTGGATAACAAAACTATTAAGGCCAGGAACTCAACTCTACTGCGCTGCTTTTATTGGATGATCGGGCTTCTTATCATTACCGGCGATGTATGGGCTCCACGGCTGGGCACGAACCGGTTTATCGGTTTGCCAGACCACGTTAAACTGACCGTTCTCTTCGATTTCGCCAATCATGACTGGCTTATGCAGATGGTGGTTGGTGCTGTCCATCGTCAACGTAAAGCCATCCGGCGCGGCAAAAGTTTGACCCGCCATTGCGGCGCGCACTTTATCTACGTCCGTGGTGCCGGCTTTCTCTACCGCCTGCGCCCACATATGAATGCCGACATAGGTTGCTTCCATCGGATCGTTAGTCACTACCGTGCCCGCGTTAGGAAGGTTTTTCGCTTTGGCGTAGGCCTTGTAGGCTTCAACAAAATCGGCATTGGTTGGATTATCGACCGATTCAAAGTAGTTCCACGCCGCCAAATGGCCGACCAGCGGTTTGGTATCGATGCCGCGCAGTTCCTCTTCACCTACAGAGAACGCGACAACCGGCACATCGGTCGCTTTGATGCCCTGATTCGCCAGCTCTTTATAGAAAGGAACGTTGGAATCGCCGTTGATGGTAGAAACCACCGCCGTCTTACCGCCCGTCGAGAATTTTTTGATGTTGGAAACGATGGTCTGATAATCGCTGTGGCCGAACGGCGTATAGACTTCCTCGATATCCTTGTCCTGCACGCCTTTCGAATGCAGGAACGCGCGCAGGATCTTGTTGGTGGTACGCGGATAGACATAATCGGTACCCAGCAGGAAGAAACGCTTCGCCGCCCCACCGTCTTCACTCATCAGATATTCCACCGCGGGAATCGCCTGCTGATTCGGTGCCGCACCGGTATAGAATACGTTCGGCGACATCTCTTCACCCTCATACTGCACCGGATAGAACAGCAGCCCGTTTAACTCTTCAAACACTGGCAGCACCGATTTACGCGATACCGATGTCCAGCAGCCGAATACCACCGCCGCTTTATCCTGCGTTAGCAACTGACGCGCCTTTTCAGCAAACAGCGGCCAGTTCGAAGCGGGGTCGACCACCACCGGCTCCAGTTTTTTACCCAACACCCCGCCTTTAGCGTTGATCTCATCAATAGTCATCAGCGCCACGTCCTTCAGCGGCGTTTCCGAAATCGCCATCGTGCCGGACAGCGAATGCATAATCCCGACTTTGATGGTTTCCGCCGCCTGCACGCTCCAGGTCAACCCCATACCAACCACCGTCGCAGAAAGCGCAAAAACTTTTAGCAATGAACGTCTTTTCATTTATTAGCCCTTAAGTCGTGTTGAGTAAGAATGGAATCGTGTGATGTATCAGGTGAAACCGATTGAGGCCGCGCCTGCTGTAGCATGTGCAAGGTGATCTTTCTGACTTCGGCCTTACTGACAGCAATGTGGTCGGTCAGAATGCGTTGCGCCTCCTCTGTATGTTGTTGCAAGATCGCCAGTAAAATCTGAGCGTGTTCTTTATAGGTCGCGTCGATGCGATCCTCACGGGTGAAGTCGAGACGGCGAATAATGCGGATTTTCTCCGTCAGCTCGCCGTGAATCCGCGCCATTTCACTATTGCCCGCCGCCATAACCAGCCCACGGTGAAACCCTTCGTCGTAGCGGGACACGACCTTTCCGTCATCCAGACGGGGTTCATCAATCCAGAAGCGTTTCAGATCGGCCAATAACTCGGCGCAGCGTCCCGGCGGCATACCACACAGTCGCCGAATGGCTTCACGCTCCAGCACAATGCGGAAGTCATACAGTTCTTCGAAATAGGCAAAATCAAAGGGGCGAACCTGCCAGCCACTGCGGAAATAGACTTCGACATACCCTTCCCGCTCCAGCCAAAACAGCGCCTGACGCACCGGCGTGCGGCTAACCGACATCCGCTCGGCAATCTCACTTTCACTGAAGCGATCGCCCGGCATCAGGCGAAAGTCGAAAATGTCGTTTTTCAGCGTCTGATACACCCGTTCAGCCAGCGCTTCCGGGCGATCTTTGTTATTTTTTTGTGTACCTGTTCGCATCGTTTTCTCCGTCTCGCCGTTTATTCCAGCCGGTTCTTTATTCCAGCCAGTTCTTTATTCCAACCATAGTAAGGCATCACCAGGACTGACCGGACGCCCCGGCTGACAGCCGATGCGCTTCACTCGGCCAGACTGCGGCGCGCTAATCGTCAGTTCCATTTTCATCGCTTCAACGATGATCAGCGGCTGTCCGGCCTCAACTTCATCCCCTGCATTCACCAGCACTTTCCAGATATTGCCGTTCATATCTGCGCTGACCTGGAAGGCGTCTTCGTCTTCTACGGGAGCGATTAAAACCTCCTCCTGCGGCGTGCTGTCCTCCTCCTGCTGCCACAGCGCCACTTCGGTTTCAAATGCAGATGCCTGACGCTGGCGAAACGCAGCGATATCGTCGGCCTGTTCGGTCAGAAAACGCGTGTGTTCAGCGAAATCAAATTCGGTTTCCTCAATGTGGATCGCAGCACGTCCTTCGCGGAAATCCTCACGCAGCGCCGTTAGTTCGGTTTCGCTGACCGGATAAAACCGTACCTGATCGAAGAAGCGCAGCAGCCACGGTTCGCCCGCGATAAACTGATCGTTTTTGAGAAATTTGTTCCAGATCGGCAGCGTGCGTCCCACCAGTTGATAGCCGCCCGGCGAATCCATGCCGTAAATGCACATGTACATGCCGCCAATGCCAACCGTGCCTTCGGCTGTGAAGGTACGCGCTGGATTGTATTTGGAGCTCAACAGACGATGACGTGGATCGACCGGCACCGCACAAGGCGCGCCAAGATAAACGTCGCCCAGTCCCAGAATTAGATAACTGGCATCAAAAATGATGTCACGCACGTCATTACGGCTCGATAACCCATTAATACGCTGAATGAAATCGACGTTATTCGGTAGCCAAGGCGCGCTGGCACGTACGGTTTCACGGTAGCGTTCAACCGCACCGAGCGTGGCGCTGTCTTCAAACGCCATTGGTATATGGACGATGCGCGACGGTACTTTCATCTGGCTGACGTCGCCAAGCTGGTTTTCCAGATGGAGCAGCATGTCCAGTAGCGCACGCTGGCGGATAACCCGACTGTCATAACGCACCTGTAGCGAACGCACACCCGGCGACAGCTCTTCTATTCCCGCCGTCTCAGAAGCGCGGATCGCGATCATCAGCAAATGAATACGCAGTCGCAGCGCCAAATCGAGCACATTCTCGCCGTACTCGATCAGAACGTAGTTATCGCCAGCCTGACGATAGACGGCGGCTGGCGTGGTCGCTGTGGCTTGCACAGCGGCCAGTACCGTTGCGGAGCCGTGTTCTGTCACCGCCAGCGAGGGGACGTCAAACGCAGGCGTATGCGTCGCGCCCAGCGTAGAAACACAATCAGACTGCGCCTGTTCCAGTGCCAGCGCTTCCTCCGCACTGATGGGGTGGAAGCGGATACTGTCACCCGGCTTAACCTGGCCAACTTTCCACAGTTCCGCTTTGGCAATAGTGACTGGACAAACAAATCCGCCCAGACTCGGCCCATCTCGCGTGAGGATCACAGGGAAATCGCCGGTAAAATTCACCGCGCCGATAGCATATTCACAGTCGTGAACGTTGGAGGGATGTAAACCAGCCTCACCGCCGTTTTCCCTTGTCCAACTGGGCTTCGGCCCCACCAGACGTACGCCCAGTCGGTTCGAGTTGTAATGCACCTGCCATTCTGCTGCGAAAAACTCGTCGATCGCCGCGTGGGTAAAGAAATCCGGCGCACCGTGCGGGCCATAGAGCACGCCAATACGCCATTCGTTGCCATACTGCGGAATCAGTGCAGCATCCACAGCCTGTGGCGCGCTCACCGGAACAGGCGTGGTGCAGGCAGGCAATTCAGGTTGCGAAATACCCAGCATATCCGCTACTCGCAGCGTTCGTCCGGCATGACCACCAAATTCCCCGAGCGCGAACGTCGAGCGACTGCCGAGATACTGCGGCACATCAATACCGTTGCGTACCGCCAGATAGGTGCGACAGCCGGACTGTGCCCGCCCCAGCGTCAGCGTTTGCCCAGCGGTTACTGTAACAGGCTGCCAATAGGGCACGACATCTCCATCCAGCGTCGCTGGGCAGTCGGCGCCCGTCAGCGCAATCACCGCAGTACTGTGGAACCGCAGCGTTGGCCCTTGCAGCGTAAATTCCAGCCCTGCCGCAGCCTCATCGTTACCGACAATGCGGTTCGCCAGACGGAACGCGAAATCGTCCATCGGGCCAGATGGCGGCACACCAATATCCCAATAACCGAGGCGTCCGGGGTAATCCTGCACGCTGCTCCAGGTGCCAGGTTGGATGACCTCAATCACTGACGCGGACGGCGTAAAGCTGTCAAGCATCCGCGTCCACACCGTTCCGCGGCGGAACGCGTCGGTAGTGATAATCTGGCGTAGATAATCCAGATTGGTGGCAATACCGTGCAAACGCGTGGCATTCAGCGCCTGCTGCATCTTCTCCAGCGCCAGCTCACGGGTTTCTGCGTGGACGATGAGTTTGGCAATCATCGGATCGTAATACGCCGACACCTCGGTGCCGGTGCTTACCCAGCCATCGACCCGCACGCCTTCGGGAAACATCACCTCGGTCAGTACGCCGGGGCTGGGTTGGAAATTTTTCAGCGGATCTTCCGCATAGAGTCGTACTTCAATCGCGGCACCGTGCGGTGTCTGCGTCAATGTCGCCCAGTCCAGCGGTTCATCTGCCGCAACGCGCAGCATGCATTCGACCAAATCCAGCCCGGTGACACACTCCGTCACCGGATGCTCAACCTGCAAACGAGTATTTACTTCGAGGAAAAAGAACGCGTCGCGTTCGGCGTCGTAAATAAACTCTACCGTCCCCGCGCTGCGGTAACTAACCAACTCACCGAGCTTCACCGCCGAAGCTAACAGCGCCGCCCGCGTAGTTTCTGGCAAATGCGGTGCAGGCGTTTCTTCCACTACTTTCTGGTTGCGCCGCTGCAATGAACAATCACGTTCACCCAGCGCCACCACACGACCTTTACCATCGCCAAAAATCTGTACTTCTACATGGCGCGCCCGATCGATGCAGCGTTCGAGAAACACGCCTGCATCGCTAAAGAACTGCTCTCCCAAACGACGCACGCTCTCCCACGCGGCCTGTAACGCAGCGGCATCGGCACAGCGCGTCAGGCCGATCCCCCCGCCACCGGCGGTACTTTTCAGCATCACCGGATAGCCGATCTCCTCTGCCGCAGCCAACGCGGCCTCCAGCGAGGCCAGCAGCGGCGTCCCCGGCGTCATCGGCACACCGGCGGCAGCGGCCAATTCACGGGCGCGGTGCTTCAGGCCAAATTCACCAATTTGCTGCGCGGTTGGCCCAACAAACACAATACCGGCCTTCTCACACGCGGCGGCAAACGGCAGGCTCTCGGATAGAAAACCGTAACCCGGCCAGATCGCTTCTGCTCCCGTCTGCTGTGCAGCCGCCAGAACTTTATCGATGCACAAATAGCTATCGCTGGCCTTTTCCCCACCAATCGATACGGCGATATCGGCATCTTTCACATGCTGCGCATTTTTATCTGCATCGGAATAAATCGCCACGCTGGTAATCCCCAAGCGCTTTAGCGTGCGCATCGCGCGACAGGCGATCTCACCTCGGTTGGCAATTAATACGGTCTTAAACATGGGACGCCTCCTGATGGGCGAGCCAATGACGCCAGCCGCCGAACGCGGTGATATCGGTGGCATCGCTCAGCGCGGCCGGTTCGCAAATAAAGCCTTTAACCTGTCGTCCGTCGGCTAACGTCAGGGTGCCAATACCCAACGGGGCCGGAATCTCTGCGACAAACTCACCAAAACGCGCCAGAGGGATATCCCACAGTTCGACGGTGATCGCCGCACCCTCGCTGCTTTTTGCTAAACCGGGCTTGGCAGGTTGCGTATTCGCCAGCGCATAAAGGCGATAATTTTCCGCCGTGCGCGTCTCTTCGATTCTTACCGCATCACGGTTAGTCAGTTGATGATTCAGCGGCATGCCCGTCAGGTGTGCGCCGACAACGGCAAGGCGGACGTGTAATGTGGAAGGCGGTAATGTGGCCGCGCTGGCAGGCAGCGCTTTTCCTGTCGCGCCCAATGTAAGTGCGAGCTGTGCTTGCCAGCGCTGGCCAAAGCTCGCTAATGCACGGTCGTGCCACGCGGGCGCAATCAGCGTGATACCCGCAGGTAAACCGTCGCCACGGAAAGGGGCAGGCAGCGCCAGTGCCGAAAGATCGGCCAGATTGGTAAAGTTGGTATAGATTCCCAACTGGGAGTTGTTACGCACCGGCTCCCGTTTCATCGCCTCACGCGTGTGGATGGTCGGCGAGGTCGGCACAACTAACGCATCGAATAAGGCCAGCGTCTGCTGAATCTGGCGCGCCAATTCGGCCCGCAGGTATTCGGCTTTGAAAGCATCCACCGCACTAAATCGCTCACCGCTCGCCACAATACCGTGAACTACCGGATCCATCCGTTCTGGCTGGCGCAGCATATCGCCAACCGCCACCGTACGTTCCGCCACCCAAGGGCCTTGGTAAAGCTGCTCTGCCAACTGTGTGAATATACTGAAATCGATGGGGTGCAGTGTCGCCCCCGTCGCCTCTAATTCAACCAGCGCAAGCTGCCATGCAGCCTGTGCGACGGCATCATCAAAAAAGATCGGATCGCTGGGAATAGCAACGCGCGGTTTTTCCGGCAGCAAGGCTGGCGCACTCCCCGGATGACTACGCGAATAAGCATCTGCGGCATCGTATCCGCCAGCCAGTTCTGCGACGGTAAACGCATCTTCGACGGTCAGCGCAAATACGGAAATCGTGTCATTCAGGCGACAGGCTGGCACCACGCCGCTTGCCGATAGCCACCCTTTCGTCGGCTTCAGCCCGACGATATTGTTAAACCCAGCGGGAACACGCCCCGATCCAGCGGTGTCGGTGCCTAATGAAAAGGCGACCAGTCCCCGCGCCAGCACCGAGGCCGATCCTGAACTGGAACCACCGCTGATATAGTCCGCATTGAAGGTGTTTGGTACTTCACCAAACGGTGAACGCGTACCGACCAAACCAGTAGCAAACTGATCGAGGTTGGTTTTACCGACAACCACTGCGCCTGCCGCTTTTAATTTGGCAACGGCAGTCGCATCTTTATCGGCCAGATAGGTAAATGCCGGACACGCCGCGCTCGTCGGCCAGCCTGCAACATCAATATTGTCTTTAACAGCAAAGGGAACGCCGAACAACGGCAGCGCATCTGGATTTTCACGATATAGGGGCAGCATTGCCGCGATCTGCGCCTCTAGCAGCTCAGGTGTCGCCAGCACGATCCACGCCGGATCGTCCGTCGAGAAGCGAGCAAGCAGCGCATTTAGCGTTTCGCTTACGCTATCGGCCTGCTGTTGGTAATGCTGTTTCCATTCCTGAAGCGTGAGTCCCGTCATTCTTGGCATAGTGTGAATCCCATCTGGTATACAAGATTGAATTCACTAAAGCGAAAACCATGCCAGTTTTCACTTCATTGATTTATATGACATTAAATGAAATGGCTTTATTAGCATGCACAGAAAAGGAACAACCGTGCGCCATCGCGGAGCACGGTTGTTATAGATAGGTTGTTAATAAAATAAGTTGTTATAGGGGTAACTCGCGGAAAATACCGTATCAGGCAATCGTCTTCGCCGCCTGCTGCGCCAGAATTGACAGCTCTGTCGCTTTGAAGATATGCGACTGCGACATTGCATTTTCAGTGCGCTCACGGCAGTCACGCAGAAAGTCAGGAAAAAAGGTGCGTTCTACGCTGTTTGCTGGGGTAAAACGCTGCTCTCCGTCGCTATTTACCAGATAAACGACGTTACTTTCACCGCGCGTGAGGTCGACATATTTCCTGATTTCGATGTAACCTTCCGTCCCTAAAATCGTCAGACGACCGTCACCCCAGACACTCAGCCCATCCGGTGTAAACCAGTCACAGCGGAAATATCCCGTTGCCCCATTGTCACCCAGCAGCATCGCATCGCCAAAATCCTCAAAATCAGGATGGTGCGGGTGGTGATAATTCGCCGTTTGGCTGATCACCACGCGTGCATCAGTATTGCCAGTAAAATAGAGAAATTGCTCAATTTGATGGATGCCGATATCGCAGAGGATCCCGCCGTACTGACGCTTTTGATAAAACCAGTCAGGCCGCGCGCCGCGTTCACGATGTGGGCCGACGCCCATTGTCTGAATCACTCGCCCGATTTCGCCCCGTTGCACCAGTTCACCGGCAAACAGCGCGCTATCCACATTGATGCGTTCATTAAAGTACACGGCAAACTTGCGGCCAGTTTCCGCGACCCGACGTTGAACGGCATCCAACTGTTCCAACGTGGTCAGCGGCGGTTTCGCCGTAAAAAAATCCTTGTCCGCATCCAGCGTGCGCAGCGCCAGTTCGGCTCTGTCACAGGGAATCACCGCACAGGCGATGAGATCGATAGACGCATCGGTAATCAGCTGTTCCGCAGAAGCGGCAAAAGGAACGGAAGGGAAAAGCGAGGTAAATTTTGCCCGATTATCTGGGTCGGATTCAAATACGCCAACCAGCTCAGCGCCAGCATCAATGAGTTGCTGACACATGTCATAAATGTGGTTGTGTGCCAATCCAATCGCTGCAAACCGAATCTTTTTCATTTTCACCTCTACCGATCTCGCTATGCCGAGTCACTACAATAGAGTGGAAGCAAGGCTGGCTAAAGACAAAAGCCGCGCAACACGTTAGAATTTTCCCTGTTTTTTTAACATACACACATTTTTTGCAACGCAACCAAGAAAAATAGCCATGAAAAGAAAACGTATTCTGATTCCCCTCCTCATTCTGATCCTGTTTGTGCTCTATCTGAATCGCGATGCGTTGAATCCTTTTGCACCAGACTGCAAAAACCTGCCAGCGAATCAACCGAAGCCAGAAGAGTGTAAAAAACCGGTCAAAGAAGTTGCACCCGGTTTTGAGATTTAAGCTGACGCCTTAGCGCGGTTTAGGGATATTGAACTGTTCCAGTACGGGATTAACCGTCTTGGCAAAATCTTCCCGCCGATGTTTGAGTTTGCTTTTGGCGTTGAAGAAATTGACCAATTCCGCAATTCCCATACCAATACTGAGCGCCCCGCTCACGGCCCAACCTACTGGACCTGCGGCTGCGCCAACGGCAGAGGCTGCCGCTGCACCCGCGGCTTCACCCGCGATAGCGCCAACCACTTTCCCGGCAATCGCAGCCCCCGCTTTACCCGCCAGACCAATGGCCGTTTTACTCCCCGCAGCCTTGGTTAAATCCTCTGCATGCAGTGACGATTTGGCAAAGTTCATCACACTGCGTCCGGCATCTTTCACCGCTTGCGCATCGCTTTTTGCTCCTGAACCTGGATGAGACGAAACTGAAAGCGAAGTATCAAGCCCAACAGATCGCGGTGTGCTTGGTGACTCCGCCGCCAAACGTTGGCTTATTGCCGCCTGCGCTAACAGTGGGTCGGACAGTAAAATGGTGTTTATCTCGCGCGGCACCGCTCGCTCAAAATGCTGAATCACATCTCCGTCTTTTTGTAGCGCCTCAATACGTTGGTTCAGCACCTTTTCCGTTTCTTCAGTGTTCCGGTATTCGCGCCCTGCCATCACTTGTTCCAGCGTCTGTTGCAGTTTGACCAGCGTCGCCGATTTTTGCGCTCCGCTGTACTGCTGCGGCTGGGTAAAAACAGCATCATTCAGCTTGCTGATATCTGTTTTTGCCGCCAGCCCTAACGCTGCTGCATTGTGCAGCGTATCCTCCGCTTCCTGACGGTTTGTCGGGGCCTGTTCACGAATCCAGCTTTTCATGTCCTTCATCATCAGCTTGCCATCGTGCGGAACTCGCGCCAGCTTCTCGCCTTTAACATCTGCATGCTCCAGGATCCCGAATAATCCCGGATTCGACCACAGTTTAGCTGCCGCTTTAAGCTGAGGTGACAACGTCGGGTTATTAGTTATGATTGCGTTCAAATCGGCCAGCGTACTGGTGCTATCGTTCTGCTGCGGTGGGGAATCCGTGTAGGATTTTTTGGGATCGGCTGCATTAAGCAACGGCTCATTAGCCAGCAAAAGCGCCGAAGATTGTACTAACCGCAGTGACTGTGCATCGGCTGCCGGGTTTTTAGCCTGATATTCCCTCACCGCGTGGCTGGCATCGCTCGCGCGACGTTCCATATTTTTAATAAAGGATTTGGTATCTCGATTCGAGATATGTCCGTCCGCTCTGCCGCCATCTTTTGCCGTATCCATCGCCGTGTAGATGGCAGGATTTTCACGCAGATAGACCCGGGCTTTTTCCGCGCTGACACCGCCATCCTGTAGCATTTTCGCTGCGGCCAGCGGACGGTTCAATTCCTTTGCCGCCTTCTCACGTTCGTTTTCCGGCAGATCGCTCAGCAGTGCCGACCACTTTTCCAATGCCGTCGCGTTACTATGTTCAGAGCTATCGATCGCCTGAAGATCAACGAGAGGTTTCGGCTCCGCAATCAGCGAACTGTCTGCAATCTGCATGGGTGGCTGCACACGCGTGGGTGCCATCGTTATCAAATCAGAGGAAGTCGGTGGCATGCTAGACGGCACATCACCAAAATCGATAGAGCGCGAACTCGACCGCGCAGTGGGTAATGCGGCATGTTGCCCACGTTCTCTGTTGGCTTCTGCGCCATACGCAGGCACAGCGTTTCCCCAACTACTTTTGCTCTCAATACGGTTGATCATTGGCGTCCCCATTCTGCTGTCATCAGACTTAATAAACGGATGTACCGCGTCACTCGAGCACAGAAAGGCCTGCAAACGCGCCGATCGCAGCATGACGGAGTATCTATACCCTAAATAATTCGAGTTGCGTGACAAAACGCTAGCGTTTTGAACAACGCCAAAGCGTTGGCCCTTTAGGGCAAGACTCATACGCGGCAACCGCACGAATCCCCAGGAGCTTACATAGGTAAGTGATTGGGGTGAGTAAGGGAAGACAACGCACAAGCAGCTTGAAGTATGACGGGTATAAGGATGAGTGGCGTGAAAATGGGATTGGTTCCCTAAAAATCTTCAGGGATATTTGATGGCTGTCGATTACTTATTCATTTTATAGGAGTGTCACTTCCAGAAAATTATTTTCGAACTTGTGGTTGAAGTAATACAGACAACAGGTCAGTTGTTGTTCGATTACATATCACTATCATCTTTAACGTTCAAGAGATACATCCCTCAACCTGACAACAAAGATCCCTACTATACCTACTCCCTTCTCTTACAATAATCAGACGAAATGATTACAAAAAATTTCAAAGAGTAACCAAATGTGTGATCAACATAAATGAAACAGTGTTTCCTTTTCACCATAATGCCACACAGAGCCTAATTATCAAGTTTACTGATTAATTAGATTGACGCGTAAAAGGTAAAAATTATCGACACTCACTCATCAGCATAAGCCATTTTGCTGATTGAAATACTCATAAGCAAGACCGTATATAAGGAGTGGTTTATGAATTGATAGATCTTGATGTACCAGGGAGAACGCCCTGTCTGACATTTATTAATGGCGTCATCATCATTCCTGGTGATTCTATTTTTACGCCCAAAAAATGACATCAACTGTCTGGTTTTAAAGATAGAGACTGCACTCGCCAAAAATATTATTTATTCAAAAAAGAGAAAGACAGAATGAAAATATACACACGTAACCTACTTATCGTTTGTGCCGGATTCGCCCCTTTCCTTACCCAGGCAGAAACCGACGGCAAAACCACTTTCCAATATGAACATAACTGGAAGACGGAAGACCGCCGCCACTCAGATTCCATCAAACTCATTCATAAGAAAACAGACGGCTGGTCGTACGAAGTCAAATTCAGTACGTCTGCGGGCGGAAACAGCAATTACGACGTTGCCTATGATGACATGCAGGGTGGCTCAGGCGGCATGGTGATTGGTAAGGACTTCAAGCTAAGCAAGGCCGCAACCTTGACTCCTAGCTTCGAGTTCTCCATCGGGAATGCCTCCATGATGTATCAGCCGGGGCTAAAATATAACTATCGGATCAACGGCGACTGGTCCACTTATGGTCGCTATCGCTACGAATATAAAAAACCTACTCGTAGTTCACGTTATTCGACCATTTCCACGTCAGATAAATATGGTTACGCAGGGGAATCTTATTTATCAAAATCTGACACAGGGCGCCACCGTCTGGATGCAGGGGTAACCTATTCCGGGTTTGATAATATTAGCCTGACTTACGTTTTTAACTACTATATCGGTGATAACACCACCAAATCGTATAAATATAGCAAGGGTGAATTCACAGAAAGAGAATATGCTGTTTATGACAACGGTAAAACGGACTATGAGCATCAGTTCAAAGTTCAATATAAGTTAAACAAACAGCTAACTCCTTACATTGAGTATGATGATATTAGTCAATCCAGCACATCATCAAGCCGCCAAGGGAAAATCAAGGTTGGTTTCAACTACGTTTTCTAAGAAACGCAGGATTTTATAAAGAAAAAAGTCCGTATTTCGTATCGCGTTGATGAAAAATAAATCCATGAATACATTTTTGTCTATCAGCGCACAGTTTTCATAATTAACGAACAATATTAATGGTGCCCATAATGAAAAAACGCTACCTTGTGGCCGGTATTCTCTTTGCCCAAATTTATGCTATATCCGCCTCAGCCTCTGATACCAAACTCAGCTATGAACATAGTTGGGGAACAATGAATCGCTATCACGGTGATGAAATTGGTATGCGGCATTTTATGGATAATGGCCTGTACGTCGGCGTTGAACTGAATTTTTATAATAAGAATAAAGATCTGACCATCGATGATGTCGTCTCGAATTCTTATGCTTTTTATACCGGTTATGCCTATAGCTTAACGCCCGAATTAACACTGACGCCTAATCTGGAAGCGCGCTTCTACTCCGGCGGCACCAGCGGTGAAGGCACAGTGGGTAACATCGGTGATAGCCAAACTTCCGGTGCACGCTATACGCCGGGCTTAAAACTAACCTGGGCTGTTACGGATAAGACGGATCTTCATGCGCAATATCGCTATGACCTCAGAAAAATCACCCGCAGCAAGCGCACTAACACGGATGATGACACCCACCGTCATCGCTATGAAGCAGGCGTTGCCTATAAAGGCTTTGATAACTTCACGCTGGCGTACACCGCTTACTACTATCACGCGGATTACGTGCTGCAAAACAACAAAAAGCATGACTATCAGCAGGACTTCGACGTGTCTTACACCATCAACGACAACTGGACGGCACACGTTGGCGTCGAAGATGTCGCTAGCGGGCGCGATGTGAAATCGCGTGAAGGAAAAGGCAAAGTCGGCTTCACCTATACCTTCTAACGACGGCTTACTGCTACGCAATGTTTCTCGGGGATCCTGTTAATCAAGCAGGATCCCTTTATTACAAGCTATACAGGTAGATAACATGAAAAGATTTGCGCTATCGCTCCTTGCCGGTCTAGTCGCTTTACAGGCCAGCGCTGCTACACCAGACCGTCTCACCATCGTCAATCAGTATGTTGACAACGTGCTGGCGAAAGCTGGTGACCATTATCACGGCCAATCATCTACACCACTGCTTGCTGATGGCGTCGATCCACGTACTGGCAAACAGATGGAGTGGATCTTCCCTGATGGACGTCAGGCCGTATTATCCAACTTCTCCGCTCAGCAGAACCTGATGCGTGTGCTGGTTGGGCTCAGCAACCTGAGCGGCAACGCCAGCTATAAGCAGCGTGCCGAAGCAATTGTGAAGTACCATTTTCAACATTATCAGGATGAGAGCGGCCTACTGATTTGGGGTGGCCACCGCTTTGTTGATTTAAAAACGCTGCAACCAGAAGGCCCGAGCGAAAAAGAGATGGTGCATGAACTGAAAAATGCCTATCCCTACTACGATTTGATGTTCAGCGTCGATAAAGACGCGACCGCGCGCTTTATTCGCGGTTTCTGGAATGCGCACGTTTATGACTGGAAGATTATGGAAACCAGTCGCCACGGTAAATACGGGCAAAAAATGGGCGCACTCTGGCAAAGCCCGTTTGAGCAACAGCCCCCTTTCTTTGCCACCAAAGGCCTCAGCTTCCTGAATGCCGGTAACGATCTGATCTATTCCGCATCGCTGCTGTATAAATACAATAAAGAAGATGGCGCACTGGTCTGGGCAAAACGTCTGGCGCAGCAGTATGTTCTGCCACGGGATAAAGCAACCGGACTCGGCGTATATCAATTTACGCAGGCGCTGAAACGCGATGAAACCACCGACGATGCGGATACGCATTCCAAATACGGCGATCGCGCCCAGCGTCAATTTGGCCCAGAGTTCGGCCCGACTGCGTTGGAAGGCAATATGATGCTGAAAGGACGCACCAGCACGATCTATTCTGAAAACGCGCTCATGCAGATCCAACTAGGCAAAGATTTAGGTGCACAAGGCAAAGAATTACTGACGTGGACAACCGACGGCCTGAAAGCCTTCGCTAAATATGCCTACAACGAGTCCGACAACACGTTCCGTCCGATGCTGGCTAACGGCAAAGATCTTTCCAACTACGTTCTACCGCGTGACGGCTACTACGGTAAAAAAGGCACGGTGATCAAGCCTTATGCCGCGGACAATTCGTTCCTGCTTTCGTATGCTCGCGCCTATACCGTTTCACCGGACGCTGAACTGTGGCGTGTTGCACGCGGTATCGCTGGCGCAGAGGGACTGGGTGAATTAGGTTCAGCGCCGGGTAAAGACGTCAAAGTTGATCTCGCTACCAAAAACAACGATCCCTATGCCCTGTTTGCACTGCTGGATCTGTATCAGGCGAGCAAAGTGAAAGACTATTTGTCGCTGGCAGAAAAAGTGGGCGATAACATTATCAGCACACGTTATAAAAATGGCTTCTTCATGGCCGATCCCAACAGGCAGTATGCTGATGTCGATACTATCGAGCCTTATGCTCTGTTAGCATTGGAAGCTGCGGTACGCAATCAGCCACAGTCCGTTGCCCCGTTCCTGAATGGCGCAGGCTTTACCGAAGGCGGTTACCGCATGGAAGACGGTTCAACGCGTGTGTCTACTCGCGATAATGAACTCTTCCTGCTGAACGTTGGTGAAACATTGAAACCAAACAACAAGAAATAAGCGTTAATCTTCAATAAGCCAATGGCGGCTCATCGCCATTGGTCATCTCCTGTAGCCCTCTCAACGATTCATTCACAATGCTGCCCACTTAACGTGAGCAGCATTAATCATTCCAAAAAGCGGTTAATTAAAGGCACGATCAGTTAAGCAAAGGTACTATCAGTTAACCAAAGGTACTGTCGGCCGTGGGCCAAGCCAGCCCGGAGTAGGTTCTCCTTTGGCTTCCCCCACATACAGGCTCAGCTGTGCGCGAAAACGTTCTACCGCACCACGGTCGTACATGAAATCAGCAAAAGCCTGAGGACGCGTGTTACGGTATTCCCAGATATGTTTGTAACCCACTGGCGGCTCAACATCGGTACGTACTGACCACATACGTGAAACCTGAGTCTGCGTTTGCGGATCCAGTACCCAACTCAGATACAGCTTGGCGCTTTCTGGGTGTTTAGCCTGCTTGAAGATAGCTGCACGTTGCGCCCAGGAGACAAACGGATCGGATTTCGGCAGAACAAAGCGGGTTACAGCATCGGCTGCCGGAACGAGCGCGCCGGAACTGGTAAACGTTGCGCTGTATTTTCCTGTCGCGATCTCAGCCCCAGGTACGTTAGTTCCACGTACGTAGACAGGATCCTGCTCCTGCAATTTTTTAACAAAATCCCAGCCGTATTTATCTACGGCCAGTTTGTACCAGAACAGCACGGCATCGTCGTCGTTAGGATAGGCCAGAATCAAATTGCCTCTCAGACTGGGACGAAGATAGTCATTGGCTTCGCGCGGCCAGGATTTTTCATCCAGAAGCTGGGTGTTGACCAGATTGCTGAATGCAATAACATAAGCCCCAGTCCAGGCACCATCCGCATCACGAAATTCCGGGTAGATTTTGTCCCAGCCACGTGCCTTGTAATTCAGAAGCACGCCTTCCTTTTTCCAGCGTGGAAAATTCTGCACCGTTTGCAGCTGCACCACATCAGGAATCAGGGTGTCGGTCGCCAGTTGATTATCGATACGGGCATCATGGTATTTGCTGTAATCGACAATCACATTCAGTTTCATGCCAGGAAAACGCGTCTCAAATGCTCGCTTGAAGCCTGCCTGCTGTGACTGCACGTCACCACCGGCATAGACGGTTACGGTTCCACCTTCTCTCAACGCACTCTGATAGATTTGATCCAGTGAGCGCGTCTCAATTTCTACGCCCGCTTGACTTTGTCCAACGCTGAGACCGGCCATCATCGCCAACATCAGCACTGTTTTCTTCAGATACTTCCCAGTGTATTGCATTGTGATTTCCTTCACTTAATGAATAAAACCCGCGCCGACAAACGACAACTATTAGCCGTTGAAACGGCAACGGAACGACCAGCGAATCGTGAGTACCGACGCGCAGGATTGGATCGACGATGATATCGTCAAAAACAAAGTCGGAATGAAAGCACATGAGCATTCGCCATTATATCTTCCGCCCAAACACAAATAACCATAATCAATAAGTGGTCTTTGGTTGTGAGTTTACAGGATTAAATAAAAATACATACGAAGAAAAAAAGAACAATATAGTTAAAAATATTGAATGGATAAGATAGGGAATTATTCTATTTAGTGTGAACTAAACAGAGAGAGGTAGGAATTCAGAGGGGACGACATGGAACCATTTCGCTTTTATAATGATTTCAACTTTAATAATACCACTTATAAATAATGGCAACGTCAGGATATTAGGGTTGTGATAAAAGATCCCTCTCAATTATCGTCACCTTATCTGTTTCAGTATCCAGAATCAGCAAGGCCTCTTGTGTCGCATTAGCTTGTATAAGAAGTCTTCCCTCGCTATCCCAAATCGCCGACTGCCCTGCACAGATAAAATTATCTGCATGACCAACAGCATTCGACATCAGAATAAACATGTCATGCTTTCTGGCAATCTCAGGATAATGTACATAAGCCCGCACCACGCCATTAGATGATTTTGCCACACTCGCAACATACAGATCAGCGCCCAAGTTTGCAGCCTCAAGAGCATGAACCGACTGCAAAGACTCATAACATATTGCAGGTACAATCAACTTATCTTCAACGCTAACCGTCGCTTGTTGTATGCCTTGTTTAAAAAAAGGCATTTCATCAGGATGGAGTAACTGCTTTGAATAAAATAACGTCTATTTTTCAGGTTGAAAAATAATCATCGTTATCTTTATTCCATCACTAAATTTTACGGGATAACCTACCACAATAGAAATACCATATTCATCACTCATAGACTGAAAGGTATCAAAGTTTATTTCGTCAGATGGTAATGCTAATTTTTCAGCGAGCGAGGGTTCATAGCCACTTAATGAGAGTTCAGGAAAGAAAATGATATCAACAAAATGTTTCGCTGCTGTAACGATCATACTCTGATGTCTTTTAATATTGTCATCAACATTACCAGGGACCGATTCCACTTGAGCGACGCAAATTTTCATTATGATACCTTGTTCTTGTAGTGAATAATATTACAGGGGTTTTATATCACGTAATGTCAATAATAGAAAATATGAAATATTTATAGCGATGGGGAATTTAAATAATCCCTGCGTTTAAATAAATGACAAAACATCGGTGTTTCACAAAGGGGCGAACGGCACCGAATACACTGCCAATATTCTGCAAGGCCCCGGTTCACAGCCGTTGAAAACGTCACTTTCCAGATGTCTTTTCGCATCATCAAAAGAAGCCAGCAGGCAGTGCTCATTGACGTTCAACTCTTCCGCCATGTGGTTACAGGATAAGTAGGAGCACTCTGGTGATTGCTCAAGGTGAAAAGAGACAATATCAAAACCCTGCAATAATTTTTTCTCTGGTATCTTCACATTGGTGTCAAAAGACGCTTCCGGCTCGAACAGACTCTATTCTAATTTATCTTCATCATACTGATACTCGTATGCCTCGTAATAAAACATCGTAGTATCACTCATATCAATCCCTTCCTCTTTTGCCAGAGAATAAATCAGATCCGGCGAATTAAACAGCCAGTATCCGTTATGATGCCAGAACTGAATATATTCAAAAAAGGCATCAGAGACACAACAACTCACCGAGTAAATATCGTTTACTTTATCGGTTTTAAGCCAATCTGGCTTCACCGAGACTATTTTAGATAAATATCCAATTGGGATCATATCACTTCGTTCCTTTGTGTTCTTTATTATCGTTTTATACAGCCTATTAATTATAAATTTTTATTTTGGATAGGAAATCGCAACTTTATACTCATCACATATAAATCCTTCATCAGCTTCATTATGAGGAGTTCTAGCTGTGGAGAAATACCTTAATGTTGGTTCTTGGTTTTTTATTTTAAAGCATAGTTGTTGAGACATTTTTTTAGAAAAAAACACTACCGTCACAAAATCCTCAAATCCATCTGAGATCTCCTTTACTGGGTTCCCTTCGATGATTGACAAACTGATGGCATGATTTATATGAGGAGACTTTGTCATTTAACATCCTTATTTATAATATAAATAAACCACTTTCGTAAAATTGAATATCATTCAACATCATAGCAGAAACCCAACAAAAAATGTAAGCCTTCAAAAATTATTTAAAACGGCATTTTTAATACCATCTATTTTTTGACATTAGCAAAAATCAATTAACTGAAAAGTCATATTCGCTTATCTTTTTATCGATAAGGATGATGCCATCATAACAGGGGTAATTATAATTCAATATTTATTAAATAATGGTTTTTTTAAAATAGCGCAGACCTTATCAGTTATTAGGTCTATATTTCCACCATATTGCCCCCTATCTGCCATCATTCTAAAATCGCTCATAATATTCTTACTGATGTTACACATTCTATTAACATCTCTATTTTCAAGTATATTGACTGCCTTTCTCAAACAAGAATAGGCAGACTCACTACATCCATCATTCTTCAAATAAATAATAACTTGATCTAGCAAAATTATTAATTTATTCATATCGTCCATATCATTGTCTGTTAACAACTCGATTTCCTCTTGTTAATTTATTTAGGGATTTATATTTAACCTCATCATAAGTATAAATTTTACCTATCTTTCCATCTCGTACTTATTTTATTAAATCTGCTGAGTAGTTTCTTGATAAGAATATTTTCCCTACCTCATCGCTATATTTCGGATTAGCATCTACATGATATAATACGCTATTACACCAAAGTCCCAGCCAGCACCTCAAAGGTGACTGGCTAGAAACTGCGGGATTTGGGACGGATACTCCGATCATCGCCACCGTTTAGCAAGATCAACTGCTGATGATTTGGTATTTCAGTTTGAGGCCGTCAGCAAGATGTCCGAAGAAAAGCGCCGTATTATCAAGGCGAACTGGATGATACTGAAGTACCAAGCTAAACAGATTACTAAACGCGGTTAGAACAGGCGGTAACCAGTCCCTGCTACTTATCACAACCAACTAAAAGAGGTAGTTAATCATGGCTTAACGCGATTTGAAGTCAGAACCCCGCTCAACTGAAGTAAAAGAGCCCCAGCGGCATGACACCGTCGGTTACGCCCCCAATGGCGGCAAAAAACCGCCAGACCGCAGCTTAAACTCAGAGGCAAGTGCCTGGAAGATCTCGGCCAGCCGGTGATTGTGACCATTGAACACGGGCGGCTGGTAATTGAGACTGAACTGCGCTTCTGACGGTAAAGGTAAAAATACCGGTCTGTTTTACGAACTGGGATCTATCCTATCTAACCAATGTACTACTTTTTATTGATATATCTGGCCTCACTCGTATTTCAACTTTAATAATAAGCTCACCAGTAATAATTTCAGTGTGAAGATATTCACCTAATTTATCTTTTCTGATATTAAAAGAACTGACACCATCAATTGAGTTATATTGAATTTCATCCCCATTTAGCTTCATCGTGTACTGTATCCATCCTTCAACGACACTAAACGAAAAATCAATACTAAGTCCCTTGTTATCTTTAGCCATATATAAATAGCTTATATTATCTCGTTCAAAAGAGACTGGTTCACTTTCAAAAAAAGAGAGCAACTCAACCTCATCAGGTTTGTTTTCTATAAACATTATTTAGTTACTCCATTTTTCGGTATTGTGGTTATGAATCGATGGGAACCATCGCCAGTAATCTCAAAGGTACTTTCAAACATTGTTGCTTTACCAGAAGGCCCAATAAAGAAAGATTCTCTCACTTCAAAACTACCGTACTGATCAGTATATTTTTTCACAATATTGTTCGGGTCTTTTGTTGCTGCCGTAAAGTGCTCAGCAAGCATTGCATGTCCGCTCATATCATCAGTAATACCTAATCTCTTCATTTCTAAAGAAAGTTGATTTGTACGATCTAATGTATGGGCACTCCCGCTTGCTCGTCCAAAAAGATAATCAAACTTCTTCGCATCAATTACAGAGTTAGATATCGTCTGTATAGCAAGAGCATCAGGCACTTTCTTACCAGGTAAAAATATGCTCGCCAATATTCCGCCTGTCGCTTCCAGCGCAGCCTGATTGCCGCCATACGCCTGTTTTATCGTGTCGGCTACTGCTGACCAGGTTTCACTCTTCATCAGCGCTTTCACTGAGTCGGCTGCTGCCTGATTTTTACCTGCCAGATCGCTTAAAGCCTTATTACAATAACCATCTCCGACAGCACATGACGCTAGTGCCATCGCACCATCCGCAACATAATCTGTTCCACCTAATGCAGTATCACCAGTATCAGCGACTGCATTGATAATACTGTTCGCGATAGCCGATGTAGTACCTTCACCCAGCTTGTCACGTACCTGCTGCTTCCACCATTCAGCACTCTCTTTTACTGACTGACGGGCCTTATCACCCCTCAGCGAGTTATTCTCAACCGCATTACGCCCTGACTGCGCGCCGCTGGCGGCGGAGGCGGTGCTGTTGCCTGCCAGACCGGATACCAGCCCTGCGGCCAGCGTCGAGAGCGCGCTGATTGACTGTTTTTCCGCTTCCGTCAGGTCGTTCACCGTTTTGCCAGGGTATTCTTTGGCCATAATGGCGCGGGCGGCCAGCTCACCGCTGGAGGCACCTAGCGCTCCCGCTGCCGCATCCTGCCCCGACAACTGCGCGACCACCGCACCCACCACCGCGTGCGCCATCGCATTTGCCGCGATATCCGACGCCGTGGCTTTGCTCTCATCCTTCGGCATCGTGACATCTTTCACCAACTGTGCCAGATACGGGGATGCACCGCTGGCAATCGCTTTCTGAATATCCCCACCCGCCAGTGCCTGAATTGCCGCCGTCGCTGCCTGTGCCGCGCGCTGGAAATCGCTACCCGTGCCGTATTTCTGCATCTCGGCCTTGTAGGTCGGCGATTCCGTCAGCGCTTTTTTATAGTTCTCCCATAGCGCGACCGAATCACCGTCTTTCGGACGTTCTACTTTGGAATCACCTTTCGCTTCTGCGGCCTTCTGCGCTTTCAGCTCGCCTTCGGTGCGCACGATATCCATCACCTGCGCGCCGATTTCACCAATCAACTGCGCCTGTTTCAGGCGTTTCTGCTCTTTCTCTTTGTTAAAGATCGGGCTGAGCGCGTTGTTCGCGTGCTCAACGTCACGGCTCAGCGTGGCAATATCCTGCACCTGCTTCGCCGTATCCCGCAACAACAAGGTGCCATCACTCACCGCCGCATAGGTGGTGCTGGCGGCACTGCCGCTATTACCCAGCGACATCAGCGCCGAGGGTGCCGTCATCGCCAGCGTCGACAGCATGCTACCGCTCATCGATGGACTGGCGCTGAAACCAACGCCGCTGTGCTCCACCTTAAATTCGGCTTTATTGTTAAGCCCACTCCAGCCAAGCGTCCCGGTTTCCAGCCGATTTTTCTCAGCGCTAGCGGTGGAACCAATCACGGCAGCGTCAAGCTGCGTGTGTTCACCGGTTTTTATACCAAATCCGTCTTTACCGGCAAAGAGCCCTGTCTGCTGCTGCACACTATCATAATTACTGTGCATCTTATCTTTGCTGGCACTAAGGTAACCACTGCCAGTCATCGAGCCCCAGGTAAAACTCCCCCCAGCAGCCACACTGGTCTGTTTGGAATCATAGCGCTCACTGTCCTGCTGGCTTTGCAACAGTAGATTACGCCCGGCATCGACATCAATGCGCTCCCCGTTCACCTGCGCGCCAATCAACCGCGTGTCGCGATCGCTTTTTAACGTAACATGATTACCCGCATCCACCGTGGTTTCTGACCACGTGTTGCCCGTGCCGGTTTCCCGCCCTTTCGCCGCATTAACGTTAGCGAAAATGCTGAGCCCCGCGCTACCGTTGCTTAATCCCAGACTGATGCCGATATTGCCGCCGCTGCTGCTGTTCTTACCACTCAGCGCTTCACTGTTGCGGGCAGAGAGCAAGTGAATATCCTGCGCCGCGTTCATCATGACATCACCGCCCGCTTTAAGCTGGCTCCCCGCAACCGTGATATCTCCCGTGCGCGATTCAATGCCGATATCCCGCGTCGCATTCAGCGTCGAACCAAAGCTCTGCTTCTGTTCGCTCGTCTGGCTGGAACGTGAGTTCTGCGCCCCGAGAGAAATACTGACACCAATAAAAGAGGCTTCCCCTTTGTTGTTCAGCTCAGACTGACTCCCCTGATAGGCCTGATACCCAGCAAGCCCCGCCTTCATCCCCTGAAGCAGCGCCAGTCGGCCATCACTTTCGCTTTTTGCCGCCTGAATACTCTGCACCGCGCTATTGAGCGCCGACCCCACCACGCCGGAGAGCGCCACGGTCAGACCCGCACTTTTCTGCTCAAACTCCTGTTGCTGCTTACGCATGTCATAACCCGGATCGATCGTGACGTTGTTGCCTTGCAGGAGTATGTCTTTCCCCGCCACCATGTCGGTACCGCTGATCGTGACATCGTTGCCGGCCTTCACCGTCACCGAGTCTGTCGTACTACCGAGCGTGCTGATGCTCTGGCTTTGTGTTGCCGCCTGATCGCGCAGTTTTTGGCTGGTCGACGTCGAGCCGATGGTAAATCCAATCCCCCCACCGCTGAACAGGCCGCTTTTTTTCTTGCTGTGCTCTTCATAGTTCTGGTAGTTCTCTACGCTGGCAGCGGTGTTGACATCATTATTCGCCAGCAGCGTGACCTGCTTGTCGCCGACCACCGAGGAGCCTTGCAGATTGATATTCTGATTCGCCGCCATCGTGACACTGTCACCCGACAGCAGGCTGCCTTTCTCATCGGTTTGCAACGTTTCCCGCAACGTATGCGTCACCGTCTTCGAAAAGGCCTTTTTCTTGACTTTCGTTTCTTCAAAGAAGGTGTGCTGCGTTTCGGTCGCCGACAGCAGATTGATGTCGCTACCCGCCTGTGCCGTCACCGCACCACTGGCCACGCCCTGTGCCGCTTGCAGATTGATGTCTCTGCCCGCCTGCAAGTTCAGACCCTTGCCCGTCGTTAACTCAGTGCTCTGCTGAGTGATATTTTGCTGCCAGTCGGCATGACGGTTCCACCAGTTGCCGCTGTAGGTTTCTTCCTCTTCAGACAGTAGATTGAGATCGCGCCCTGCCGCCAGTGTCGCCGTACCTTTAGCATTCAGGCTGGCCGCCTCAGACAAGACATCTCGTCCTGCAACCAAAGTCAGATCGCCGCCGCTCAGTAATTGGCTGTTTGCCACCTCCTGCGTGCGACGCTGTGCCGTGCTACCGCCCTGATACAACGTCTCTTTCAGCGTATCTTGCGCAGTGAGGCGAATATCATTACCCGCCGCCAGCGACAGTGCCGAGCCGCCGGAAAGCTGGCTGGCATCGATTTGAATATCCTGACCCGCTACCGCTTTCAGCGCACTGCCTGCATTGACACTGCTGCCTTGTACGGCAGTATTCAGCGTGGTATTGCTGCTGCCCCAGCCGATATCCACGCGATTATTGGTCAGCGTCAGTGCCTCAATCGCCACATTGCCTTTGGCGTTCAGCGCCATATCCTGCCCGGCGTTAAGCGTAGCCGCCACGTTGCGGATATCCTTGCCTGCGCTGAGGGTCAAGCTGTTGCCTGCCACGATTTCAGCGGTTTTACCCAGTTCGGTGAACGTGAGCGAGCCAGTGCCGCTGCGCGAAGATGTCGGCTGCGCCGTCTGAAAATTACGCGATGCGGTCTGGTTGATGATGTCGCCGTTGATGCTGGCGAGCTGCAACGTATTGCCCTCAATCCGGCTGCCACTGTTGGTGATGTTGTTGAGCGCCACCAGATTCAGGCCACCGTCTGACTTAATCAGCCCGCCTTCATGGTTATCAATCTTGTCGCCGCTGGCAATCGCCAGCACCTCAACCGCCTTGATCGTACCGCTGTTGGTAACGCTGCCACCGGCGTTCAGCTCGACTTTATTCGCAACAATCGCGCTGCCTTGCAGGTTATTTTTATCCGCCTGCGCCAGATACAGCTTCGGCGCCAGCACGGTCTGTCCATTGACCTCGATATTTTCCCACCAGACCATACTCTGGCTGAGGTTAGCTACCTGATCCGGCGTCAAACTCACACCCAATTGCAGATTCATACCTTTCTGCGCCGCCGCAGCGTTATCCAGCAGCATTTGCATCTGTGACAGATCGGAACCAGTGCCATTCAGATGACGCTGCCCGCTCTGTTTCAGCACCGCCTGACTGATGTAGCGGGTATCAAACTCCGCATCTCCCAGAAAACGGTAGTCGTGATCCGCATCCAGATTCAGCTTATCCAGCAGGTAGGACGAGCCCAGCACTTTGTCGGTCTGCGTCCACTGTGAGCGCGTTTCAACCGGCACAACCGTTGATGGTTGTTGTCCCAGCAGCGTTTGCAGATCGCTGAACAGCGCATTGTCGACCTGCCCAAGTTGTTCCAGTTTCGGGTTGGTGTGGATCAGGTAACGGCTGTCCGCCTTGGGATCGACAACCAACAGTCCGTTATTGCCCGTCGGCAGCGGATACTCGGCGAGTGGATTAGTGCTCAGGTTTTGCAGGCCGCTGCCGATGGCGCTCAGCAAATCTGCGGCAGAAAGCGGCTGTGGCACAGAAGGCGCAATCCCACCTGGAACACTGTCTGCACTGACCGTCTGCTTCGGTGCGTCAACCGCGGCCATGCCCGGTTTCGCCAATGCGGTAGGTGACCCCACCGTGCCCGCGATCGTGACACCCGCGGCAGTATTGTCCACGGTAACGGGCGTCAGACCCTGTCCGGCATCAGGACGTTGGCCCGTCGACGTGAGCGCAACCGCATCAGGATGGGCGACAGGGCTGGCGTTGGGATCGGCTAACACCCGCGTATCATCATTTTTCAGCGTCTGCGGCCCTGCGGACTGCTGCCCCTGCGTCATCGGCGTAATGTTCTCTGCCTGCGCCCCCGCGTGCAGCGCGGTGCCAGCCTGCTGCGTCAGCGTGACCGCATCAGGATTGCTGACGTGACCGGAAGTAGAAGGCTGTAACACCACCGCATCGCCGGTTTTCAGCGTCAGTGACCCTGCGGCATTCGGTGCCGCTATCGCCGCGGTGATGTTCTCTGCCTGCGCCGCTGTTTGCAGCGTGGTGCCTGCTTGCTGCGTCAGCGTCACGGCTTTACCCGTCGCCGCTACGCCTGTGGCATTGCCCGCCAGCGCCGCCTGTCCGCTACCTGCTTTCGTAACGTCAACCGCCCCGGCGTTAAACGACGAGTCCTGGCTGGCCAACTGGCGCGTGGTCTGCTTCTGCAATGGCGATAGCGTGGTGATAGCATCCAGCACCGGTTTGGTAGACGCTGGCATAAACCCACCGCTGCCCGGCTGCAATGTGGTATTACTGATATCCTGTTTGAAATCGGCGGTAATAGTGCCGCCAGCCTGAATTAAGGCGTTATAGCTTTCGCCTTCGGTTTTTTCGATGGTTGGGGTGTTTTTCAAGGTATAAGTAAGATATGGGGAAAAATTAGCCAACATGTGATCAAAACTAGATGGTGTATATTTAACTTTTGAAAGCACACCATTTATATAATATTGTCCTGGCTTGTACTTATTATTTTCATATTGATATGTTAAATATTCTTTTATAATCCCAGTTTGATATGACTGATTACTTATACTATCTCCAATTAACTCTATGTTTTTTCCCGAAACAATCTGAGAAGCATCATTAATTAGGCGAGTTGAATTTATAGAGATATTACTTCCAGAATATATCCGACCATCATAACCTAGCACAGAGATATTAACTTCTTTATTTGCCATTATGATATTTTTAATATAAGCATTTTCGTAGGGAACATATAACGAAGATGATGGCTTCATACCATATACTATTGATTCATCACTAGAATATCCATCACCTCTATAAACAGATATGAAACTTACGATCCCATAATCCTCAGGTTTAAACCATTCGATCGGAATATTTGCCGTCGTTTTCCCCGCCCAATCAGGTACCGACTCCTCCGCCAACTTCGTTTCCGTCACCACAAATCCTTCACGCTGGTTAGTCAGCGTGCCGGTATTAATCGTGATATCGCCGGACTGGGTTTCGATGGTGCCGGAGCTGTTTAACAGCGAGGTGCTGGCCGTGCCTTGGTCGTCACGCTGAATGAGCAGATTATTGCCGGCCAGAATGGTGCCAAAGACGTTGGTGAGGGAATCGGACAGCAGGCGCATATTGCCGCCCGCATAGAGCATGCTGCTGTTATGTACTGCGCCACCCGCCTGAATCAGCAAGTCACTGGTAGTACCAATCAGTCCTTTATTATTCAGCGAATTATCGCTCACCAACGTCAGGTTACCGCCCGCCTGAACGCTGCCCGCTTCTACCTGAACGATGTCTTTCGCACTGATACGCGACTCGCCGCCGCCCGCCAAAATGTTGCCCTGATTGGTCAGCGTGCCGGTGCTAGTCAGCTGGACGGATTTGCCCTGCAACGTCCCACGCTGATCGAGGTCACCCGCGACGTTGAGCGCCAGCTGTTGCCCGGCGACCATGCTCTGGGTGAAGGTCAGCGGCCCAGTAATGTCGGCAGTCAGGTTGCCCAGCGCGACCAGTTGCCCGTCCTGTTGCAGCTCATTGGTTTTCAGGCGCAGATCCTGCGCGCTGTAGAGCTTCGCGCCCTGACGGTTAATCAGTCGCTGCGTCTGCAGCGCCAGCTGTGTTAAGCCCAGCAGCGTACCGTGGTTGTCCAGTTCGTCGGCGATAATCTCCAGTTCGCCAGCCTGCACCAGCCCGTTGTTCACCCACTGCGGGATTTTCAACGTCAGCTTGTCCTGCGCCATCAAGCTGCCCTGCTGAGTAAACTGGGCAGATTGCACTTCCAGCCCACGCCCTTGCAGCCAGCCGTGGTTTTCTACCGCCGCTGATTTCAACGTCGTGATGCCGTCGGATAGCAGTTGTCCAGACTGCTGGTTGACGATGCGGTCTGTCGTGTCCAACTGTAGCGCAGCGGTGCCCTGCACCGTGCCGCTGTTGGTTAAGGTATTGCCCGTCAGCGTGGTATTGGCGGCTTTTATCTCGCCCTGATTATTCAGCGCCGCCGCCTGCACGTTCAGCGTACCATCGCTACTCAAACGCGCCTGTGGCGCATTGCTGAACTGATTGGAAACAATCGCGTTAAGCGCGCTATTGCCACGCAGAGTGCCGTGATTAGTGAGTTCATCAGCACCTAGCGTCAGCGTGCGGCCCTGAACCTGTCCACGGTTAGTGATGTCATGCGCCGTCAAGCTGAGATCGCCGCCGCTGACAAGTTGGCTACCCTGCGCACCCTGATACGATCCGGTCAGTTGCAACGTACCACGCTGCACGCCCAGCAGATTCCCCTGCTGATCGAGGTCACGGGCTGTCAGACGCAATTCATCCGCTTGCCACAGTCCCTGATTGCTCAACACGCCAGTCGTGAGATCGCCAACGCCGCCACTGAGTAAACGTCCCGCCGCCAGATTATCGACGCGATCGGTCAATTGCAGCGTAAAGCCGCCGACCCCCGTCAGCGTGCCGCGGTTTTCCAGCGTCTTGCCCGTTAACGTCGCCGTGCCTTGCGAGAACAATTCACCTTTATTTTTTATCTCGTCACTGTTGAGCGACAGGTTGTTCAGCCCCGCCACGGTGCCATTATTGTCGAGCGATTCTCCGTTCAGCGTCAGCGTACCTGCCTGCCATAAACCGGCATTGTCTGCCCGTTTAGCATTAAGGGTAGCGACGCCTTTGCTGAGCAACTGGCTGCTTTTATCGCCGACATAACGCAGCACGTCGAGCAAACGCAACGCTTCGGTGCCCTGAATGCGCCCCTGATTGTCGATCTCACCAACCCGCAGTTGCAGGTCGTTAGCCTGTAGCGTGCCCGCGTTGGTAAGCGATCCGCTGTCAACACGGCCTGCGCCGTTGGTCAGCAGTTCGCCACCGGCGCGGTTAAGTAGTGCATCACGGTTGGTGACCGTCAGACCATTGATGCCCAGTACACGCCCGCCGTTCTCCAGTGCGCCCGTGGTCAATTGCAGCGTTCCCGCCGCTATCTCTCCGCTTTGCGTGACACGCTCAGCATTGATAACTCCATTCCCGTCGCTCAGTAGGTGGGATAAATCGGTTCCCTGATAAGTGCGCTGTAAATCGAGGCGAAGGTCATCCTGCCCAAGCAACGAACCGCCGTTAATCAGGTCGTTCGCGGACAGTTCCAGCGTTTTCCCCTGCCAGAACCCGTCGTTCACGATCTCGCCCGCCTGTGCCAGCAAGGTGTCATTGGTCAGTAGTTGACCATCTCTGCCAACCGTCAGGCCGTCTCGCAATTCCAGCGTGATGCCGCGCTCACCGACTAGCGTACCCTGATTGTTCAGCGCCCCACCGTTTAGCGCCAGTTCCCGGCTTTCCCAGCGTCCACTGTTGTTCAGTTGATTGCCGCGCAGCGTCAATGTGTCGGCCGTATGCAAGAGACCCGCGCCCTGATAGTCGCCACTGAGCGACAGTGCGCCGTCGGCAATCAGATTGCCCGCGTTGCGAATAGCCGCACTCTGCACCTCCATCTTGCCCACACCGGAGACCGTGCCCTGATTGTCGAACTGACTGGCGTTAAGCTGTGTATTACCACCAGAGAGCAGCGTGCCCTTATTGGTTAACAGGCTGGCGGGATTATTGCTATCCAGCATGACCGCTAACTCACGATCCCCCTGAATACGCCCGCGGTTGGTCAGCTGTTGTGCCTCAAACGTCAGGCGCTCTGCCTGCACGTCACCGTCGTTTATCACACTTGCTGCGCGTAAGGCGGCAATGCCCTGCGACAGGAGCGTACCGTTTTGCTGATTAGTCAGGCCGTGGGCTGTCGTCAGCGACAAGGCATTGATGCCGAAAATCTGCCCACTGTTGGTCAGGTCATTGGCGTGAAGCGTGATATCACCCGCCTGCCACTGCCCGTGGTTGTCAACCTGATCCGCCGTCAGCGTGCTGCTGCCCTGGCTCAGCCATTTGCCCTGATTGCGTGCCGTCCCGGCAATCGCCTGCGTCAGCGCATCCACACCCAGCATTTTTCCGCTATTATTCAGCGTCTGAGCGTCCACGGTCAGCGCACGGGCTTCCAGCGTGCCCTGCTGATCGAGGCCTTTCGCGATCACGCCTAACGTATTGCTGCCGCTGATGACACCGCGATTATCCAGCTTATTACGCAGATCCAATTGCAGATCGTCCGAACCCAACATCTGCCCGTGGTTGAGCACGTCCTCTGCGGTGACGCCTATCTGCTGGCTAGTCAGGCCGCCAGTGTTAGTCAGTGTACCGTCAAGCGTCAGTTGCAGGCTGCGCGTGCCGTTGATCTGGCCATCGTTAGTGAGATCGTTGGCGGTAATAGACAGCGCATGGCTGTTCAGCGCGCCCTGATTGTCGAGATGATTGCCGAGCTCCAGCGTCAGCCCGTTAACACCCATCAGAGTGCCGTGGTTGAATACGTCATTGGCCTTGAGCGTCAACGCATTGCTGCTGACGTCACGCGCGTTGTTCAGCGTCCCCGTCAGATTCAGAATCAGACTGTCCACGCCCGTGATATCGCCGCTGTTGGTCAGGTTGTTCGCGTTCAGCGTCAACGCATCACCGTACAACGCCCCCTGATTATCAAGACTATCGACGGCGGTCAGGTCCAGACGGTCGAGGCCGTTGATTTTCCCGCTATTGACCAGTCTGTCGGCCTGCGCGCTAAGCTGGTAGCTGTTCAGCGTCCCCTGATTGGTTAAGGTGTTATCCAGCGTCAGTTGAAGACCGTTAACGCCGGTGATATTGCCTTCATTAGTCAGTGTCTGTGCGGCAAATGCCGCATTTTCACTCCACAGCGTCCCCTGATTGTGTAACTCGCCGTTCGCCAGCGTCACCTTAAGCGATTTATCCCCCTGAATGTGCCCGCGGTTGTTCAGGTTTTGCGCGTCCAGCGTCAGGCTATCCGCCTGCCATTCACCGTCATTTGCTACGTGGGTCGCCTGCAATACCGCGATGCCCTGCGTGAGCAGCTTGCCGTTTTGCGCATTGTCCAGACGGTCCTTCGCCGTCAGCGATAGCGCTGACAACCCCAGTATCTGTCCGGCATTCGCGATCTCGTCTGCCGTCAATGTCAGCGTTTTCCCCTGCCAGAACCCGTCGTTAATGACCTCGCCCGCCTGTGCCAGCAAGGTGCCATTGGTCAGCAGTTGACCGTCGCGGCCTACGGTCAGGCCGTCGCGC
This sequence comes from Pectobacterium zantedeschiae, assembly GCF_004137795.1. Lineage (GTDB taxonomy): Bacteria > Pseudomonadota > Gammaproteobacteria > Enterobacterales > Enterobacteriaceae > Pectobacterium > Pectobacterium zantedeschiae. The sequence continues at coordinate 935,619 of NZ_NWTM01000001.1, read as the reverse complement.
AATTCCAGCGTGATGCCGCGCTCACCGACCAGCGTGCCCTGATTGTTCAGCGACCCACCGTTTAGCGCCAGTTCCCGGCTTTCCCAGCGTCCGCTGTTGTTCAATTGATTGCCGCGCAGCGTCAATGTGTCGGCCGTGTGCAACAGACCCGCGCCCTGATAGTCGCCACTGAGCGACAGTGCGCCGTCGGCAATCAGATTGCCCGCGTTGCGAATAGCCGCACTCTGCACCTCCATCTTGCCCACACCGGAGACCGTGCCCTGATTGTCTAACTGACTGGCGTTAAGCTGTGTATTGCCACCGGAGAGCAGCGTGCCCTTATTGGTTAACAGGCTGGCAGGATTATTGCTATCCAGCATGACCGCTAACTCACGATCCCCCTGAATACGCCCGCGGTTGGTCAGTTGTTGTGCCTCAAACGTCAGGCGATCTGCCTGCACGTCACCGTCGTTTGTGACACTTGCAGCGCGTAAGGCGGCAATACCCTGCGACAGGAGCGTACCGTTTTGCTGATTAGTCAGGCCGTGGGCTGTCGTCAGCGACAAGGCATTGATGCCGAAAATCTGCCCACTGTTGGTCAGATCATTGGCCTGAAGCGTGATATCACCCGCCTGCCACTGCCCCTGGTTGTCAACCTGATCCGCCGTCAGCATGCTGCTGCCCTGGCTCAGCCATTTGCCCTGATTGCGTGCCGTCCCGGCAATCGCCAGCGTCAGCGCATCCACACCCAGCATTTTTCCGCTATTATCCAGCGTCTGAGCATCCACGGTCAGCGCACGGGCTTCCAGCGTGCCCTGCTGGTCGATGCCTTTCGCGATAACGCCTAACGTATTGCTGCCGCTGATGACACCGCGATTATCCAGCTTATCACGCAGATCCAATTGCAGATCGTCCGAACCCAGCACCTGCCCGTGGTTGAGCACATCCTCTGCGGTGACGCCTATCTGCTGGCTAGTCAGGCCGCCAGTGTTAGTCAGTGTACCGTCAAGCGTCAGTTGCAAGCTGCGCGTGCCGCTGATCTGGCCATCGTTAGTGAGATCGTTGGCGGTAATAGACAGCGCATGGCTGTTCAGCGCGCCCTGATTATCGAGATGATTGCCGAGCAGGAACGTTAATCCGTTAACACCCGTCAGGGTGCCGTGGTTGAATACGTCATTGGCCTTGAGCGTCAACGCATTGCTGCTGACGTCACGCGCGTTGTTCAGCGTCCCCGTCAGATCCAGAATCAGACTGTCCACGCCCGTGATATCGCCGCTGTTGGTCAGGTTGTTCGCGTTCAGCGTCAACGCCGCACCGTACAACGTCCCCTGATTATCAAGGTTATCGACGGCGGTCAGGTCCAGACGGTCGAGGCCGTTGATTTTCCCGCTATTGACCAGTCTGTCAGCCTGCGCACTGAGCTGGTAGCTGTTCAGCGTGCCCTGGTTGGTTAAGATGTTATCCAGCGTCAGTTGCAGACCGTTAACGCCAGTGATGTTGCCTTCATTGGTTAGTGTCCGTGCGGCAAATGTCGCATTTTCACTCCACAGTGTGCCCTTATTGTCTACATCACCGTTTACCAACGTCGCCTTAAACGATTTATCCCCCTGAATGTGCCCACGGTTGATCAGGTTTTGCGCGTCCAGCGTCAGGCTATCCGCCTGCCATTCACCGTCATTTTCTACGTGGGTAGCCTGCAATACCGCGATGCTCTGCGTGAGCAGCTTGCCGTTTTGCGCATTGTTCAGACGGTTCTTCGCCGTCAGCGACAGCGCTGACAACCCCAGCAGCTGTCCGGCATTCGCGATCTCGTCTGCCGTCAATGTCAGCGTGTCCGCCTGCCAGTGTCCGCTATTTTCCAGCCGATTAGCCGTGAGCGTGCTGGTACCCTGACTCAACAATTTGCCCTGATTACGTGCGGTATCACGGATGGACAGCGTCAACGCATCCACGCCCAGCATCGTGCCCTGATTGTCCAGTGCATTTGCCTGCACCTGTAGATCGCGACTTTCTAGCGAACCCCGTTGATCGATCTGACTAGCGTCAAGCTGTGCCCGCTGGCTACCGCTAATCAGGCCACGATTGTGCACACCATCTTGCAGCGTCAAATGCAGGTCGTCACCGGAGACATCGCCCTGATTGAACAGGTCGGTCGCCGACAGCGTCAGCGCCGCCCCATAGAATTTGCCTTGATTCGTCAGTCGATCGGCAAGTGTCAGTTGCAACGCGTCAATCCCAGCCATCTCGCCGCCGTTGAACACGTTATCCGCCGTGATATCGACCCGTTGCCCCAGCAGCGTACCTTGATTATCCAGCGTCAGACCCTTCGCCTGAATGGTGTTTGCCCGCCAATGCCCTGTATTCGCAAGCGTCGTGCCGGACAGGGCCAACAGACCGTCCGTATTAAGCGACCCGCTTCCCTGATAATTCCCCGTCAGCGACAGCGATTTCACTGCCACCACAGCACCGGCATTATCAATCGACTCACCCGTCAAGGCCGCTGCACCGTTGCTGGAGAGCGAGCCCTGATTGGCTATTTTCGTGGCGCGCAGGTGTACGTCCCCACCTGACACCAGCGTGCCGCGATTGTCCAGAACACCACCGTTTTCCTCCACGCCCTGAGGTGAAACGCTCAGGCTAAGTTGCTGTGCATCCGCCGCCAGCGTTAACGCCATCGCCAGAAAAGACGGCTGGCGAAGAGTTCGCGTTGGCTCCACGATAATGCCGAGATCGCGATCGGCCTGAATCCGTCCCGTGTTAGTGAAACGTTCGGCCTGCAACGTCAGGTTATCCGCCAGCCACTCACCGTGGTTCTCCGCCAGAGCAGCCAGCAAGACCGCAGCCCCCTGCGTGAGCAGTTTGCCGCTCTGCTGATTGACCAGCCCATCGTGTGCCGTTATCGACAGCGCCTGAATACCGAACAGTTGCCCGGCATTGATCACCTCATCCGCTTCCAGCGTGAGACTGTCGGCCTGCAACAGTCCGCTATTGTCCAGTTGCTGCGCGGTCACCGTCGCTTTCCCCTGCGTCAGTACACTGCCACTGTTTGTGATATTCCCTGCGATAGCGAGCGTCAGCGCGTCCACGCCCAGAATTTTACCCTGATTGACTAGCGAGACTGCGTTCAGCGTGACGGCTTTCCCTTCCAGCGTGCCGAGTTGTTTGACGTCGCCTGCCTTCACTACCACCGATTGATTGCCGCTGATGACGCCCGAGTTATCCAACAGTCCAGTCGTATTCAACTGCAAATCATGAATACCCTGGATGTCGCCACGGTTGTTCATGCCTGATGCCGCGATAGATAGATTGTCGCTGCGCAACTCACCGACGTTATCCAGACGGTCAGACAACGTGATCCCCAGCGAATCAACGCCTACAACGCTACCGCGATTCGTCAGACGGTTCGCCGACAGCGTCACATCATTCCCCAACACTGAGCCCTGATTGGTGAACGACAACCCTTGCAGGGACAGCGCCCGACTTTCCCAGTGCCCGTCGTTAACCAGCGTGTCGCCCTGTAGCGTCAGCGTACCTGCCGTGTTCAGCAGCCCGCGGCCCTGATAGTCGCCGTGCAGCGACAGACCTGTCGCCGCCACCAAACGGCCGTCGTTAGTCAACGACATTCCGGTCAGTGCCGCGTGACCCAGACTGGATAGCGTGCCCTGATTATCGATTAGACGCGCAAACAACGTGGCGTCACCGCCCGTCGTCAATGTGCCACGGTTGATTAGCGCACCTTGACCTTCAGCGGCTGGTAGCGTCAGGAATAAGGCATCATCCCCCTGAATCTCACCGTCATTGGTCAGATTATTCGCCGTCAGCGTCAGGCGCTGTGCCTGCCATTCTCCGGCATTGACGACATCCGCCGCGGTGAGCACCGCCGTGCCTTGCGTGAGTAACTTGCCGCGCTGCTGATTGGTCAGCCCGTCGGTGGCCGTCAGCGCCAGTGAGGCGATACCGAAGATTTTTCCGGCGTTATCCAGCGAATCAACCTGAAGCGCGGCGTTTTTTGCCTGTAATAGCCCGGAGTTATCAAGCTGCTGTGCCGCCACCGTGCTGTCACCTTCACTCAGCAGTGTTCCCTGATTAGACAGGTTGCCGGTTATCGCCAGCGTCAGCGCGTCGGTGCCGTAAAGCGTTCCCTGATTGGTGAGATCAGCGGCCTCTACATAAAGCTGGTTACCTTGCAGAGTGCCAGTGCCTGCGTTATCCAGATTGCCGCTTAAGAAGAATGACAGGCTATTAATACCGCTGATGTTGCCGCCGTTGTTAAGCGCGCCACCGGTTGTCGTGAGGTTTAATGCCTGTAGCGTGCCTCGGTTTTCGACGTTTGCCGCCTGAATACGTAGCGTCTCACCGCTTAACCAGTCTCCGTGGTTGGTGAATGCATCAGCCACGGTCAGAGTCACCGCCCCCGGCGCCTGTACCTGCCCGTGGTTCGTGAGGGTGTTGGCCTGAATAGCCAGTGTATTACCCTGCAACGTCCCGACATTACTCATGGCATCGCTGACAATTGTCCAGTTCCCCGCCGTCAGCAAACTGCCACGGTTCTCCAACCGAGCGACCGTTATCTGCCCATCGCCAGTAATACTGGTTTTACCCGTATTGAGCCATCGTTCGGCATTCATCAGGAACTGCTGTGCCTGAATCGAGCCGTCAATCTCAGCCTGTCCGGCGTTCAGCGTCAGTTCGGTGCCCGCGAGCAGCGTACCGCTGGAGGATTGCGTCAGTTCATGGGTAGCATTGAGATGCAGCGCGTTATCGGCCTGCATCGTCCCCTGATTAGCCAGGGTTGCGGTGTGCAGTTGTAATTCAGGTGCGGTGAGCGTGCCGTTATTGCTAACGCTGTCGGCAGTTACCTGTAAGGCACTACCTGCCTGCATCAGGCCACGGTTATCCAGCGTTTGCCCCAGCGTCAGCGCCAGTTTTTCACCCGCGCTGAGCGTGCCGCTATTCAATACACTGCCGCCATGCAGCGCCAGCATCTGCTGCGCGTTGATGGTGCCGTGGTTTTCTGTCGTTTGACTGGTCAGATCGAGTTCATTAGCCATCACCTCGCCCTGATTGGTAAACTGACGACTTTGCGCGGTAAGCGCCGTAGCTTGCAGCTTCCCGCCGTTGTTGATGCTGTCGGCCAGTAAAAACAGCTGATTATCCGTCAGGATCTTGCCCTGATTGGCAAGCGCAGTTTGCAACTCAAGCCTGATATCGCCACGCGCACTGAGTAAGCCAGTATTATCCAGTCGGTTCGCATTGACCGTCAGGCGTTCTGCGGCGGCCAGCGTGCCGCCGTTAGCCAGGTAAGTGCCGCTGAACGTCAGCCCCTCCAGCGAAGCGATATCACCCTGATTATCCAGCGAATCGACAGCCAGCGAGATCGTTTTCCCCGCTAACGTGCCACGCTGAACGACATTCCCGCCGTCAACGTTCAGCACGTTACCTGCGGTCAGATTTCCCTGCCAGTCGCCGTGCTGCGTGACGCGCACCGTCGCGCTGTTTTTTGCCTGAAGCTGCGCGCTGCCTGCACCGTTGAGGTTTTTTGCCTCAAGGTGAATCGTGTCTGCGTCCGCCATTCCCGCCAGCGATACCGCATCTCCGCGCACATCAAGTCCTACATGCGCCTTAACCCCACTTTTCGCATCCTGCAACAGTGACTTACCCGCATCGACCGTGACTTTTCCCGCGGAAAGCTGGGTATTACCAAGAGTGACGCCGTCACTTTTTAGCGATAATTGATTGGCGGATTTGACAGTCCCCTGTGGATCGACGCCCGCACTGATAAGGCTATTTTGTGCAGTCAGCTCACCGCCGGATTGGAGAGCGATATCCTGCCCGGCACGCAGCGTGGCGTCCTGTAGCGCAATATCCTGTCGGGCCTTCAGCGTCAGGGCATTCCCCGCCTGCTGTTTGCCCTGTAGCGCCAGCGCGTCTGCGTCCGCCTGAATCGTTCCCTGCGCTACGGCGTCACCGAGGCTGAGTTTACCGTTGGCAGACAGCGTGATATCACCGCTGCGTGCACTGAGGTTGCCGACGTTCACACCCACGCCTTTATCACTGGAAACCAGCTTGATGCGGTTGGTATACATCCCGCCGAGTGCGCCAGTATCTAACGCGACTTTTACCCCATTAACTGAACTGCTATCCGCCGCCAGTGCCGTCACCTTACCCGTCGCGTCAACTTGATTGGCCCCTAGCACAATCAGTGCGTCGTTGGCATTCAACCCGGCATTAATCTGCGCGGTACGGGAAATCAGGCTGAGGTAGTCGCTCTTGCTCGCATCCAGCCCCTGCCCAGTCAACGTGATATCACCGCGTGTCACGTCGATACGCTGCAAATTACCCTGCGCATCCAACTGGGGTTTCCCGGTGGTCAACGTCACCTGTGGGGTATTGATAAAGCCGCAGCCGTCACAGGTAATCCCGTTCGGGTTAGCAACGATGACGCTAGCCTGTTTACCCCCCACTTCCAGGTAGCCTGCCAGCGTGCTGCGATTGGTCGACACCACTTCGTTAATAATGGCGTCAGCCGCTTTCCCATTCAGATTGGGGTTATTCTGGATCAATCCGCCAAGCTGGGTGGGATTAAGCTGTTCCGTACCGTTATTCAGGATCAGACCAGGCTTATCGACGTTAAAATCGTGGTACTGGTTGTGGGAGATCCCCGCACTGTTTGGCGTGGCAATGTTAATGACGGGCACGCCATTGCCAGCCTGATCCAAAGCAGTGTTGCCCGTTGCAACCTGCACGCCTGCAGCCATTGCGGGAAACAGCGGCTGAAACGCAATGAGGTGGATCAGCGTATACGCCAGCAGACGCTGTGTGGTTTTTATTGGTTTCATCCCTGATCCCCTTACTTACAATAAAACGTTAAAAATTAACAATTAAAAAGAAAGTCCAACGCGATAATAGGCAACGGCGTGATCCGGTTTTAGCCAGTCGGGGTGTGCCAACGGCCAGCCAACCGTGATTTGCTGTGAGAGGTATTGGTTAGCAACGCCCATTCCTACCGCCGCCCCCCACAACGTACCCGCCGATTCGCTATCTGCCTGTTGCGAAAAAAGGTGCCCGCCGTCCACCGCTGCCGTCAGGGTGACGCTGCCCAACAGCGGCAACTGTGCCGCCCGCCAGTTGACTTCGTTGCGCCAGTAACCACCGCGATTACCAGAAAGGTATTGCTCTTTGAAACCACGCACAGAGGTTTCCCCGCCCAGCGTCACCTGTTCGCTGCCATACAAGCGCTGTGGTGAATACTGACCATAGAGGTTGGTGAGGTAATGAAGATTGTTGGCGATGGGGTAGTAATAACTGGCCGCCAGCGTCACCTTGTTGAATTCGGCACGCAGCGCATCGTCAGATTTACCGTCATCGCTTTCTGCGCCAAACCAGCGCGTTCCGCGGCTATAAGCCGGATTGAGTGTCGCCAACCCGCCCCACAGTTTCTGGCTGTGATTAATACCGATAATTGCGCTGCTCAGTTTGCGACTGCTGGATTGCAGCAGAACATCGTTCAAGTAGTTTTGCCCGATGCGGTGTGACATGCCCGCCGAGAGGCTGGTTTTCATGTCGCCATTGCGAAACACCACACGTGATAGCGTGGCACGGTGCGTTTGGCTGTCGCCGGTTGAATGCCAGAGAAAATCTCGATTAATAAAATCATTGCGATAACGGCTTTGAGAATAGTCGTAGCTGAGCGTCCAGTAGCCATAGGGTAATGATATCCCCGCCTGTAGGCTTTCGGCATTGCGACTATCGCGAAATTCGCTACTGTGCCCGCCGTTGATAAACCACTGATCGGCCAGCCCCAGCACGTTATCCGCCCACAGGCCGCCGTTTAGCTGCTGATCCCCAGTACTTTTCTGTCCGCTATTATCGATACTGATGTTTGCCGTCAGCGGAATCTGATTTTTGCTGGTGAGGTTCACGATAGAATAACCAGGCTGGCTACCGGGCTGAATTTCGATACTCACCTGCTGCGTCGGCATGCGGTTAAGCTGCTCCATGCCCTGCTCAATATCGCGAAGATTGAGAATTTCGCCTTCTAGCCCAGGAAAGGCCTGCTTTATTGCCCACGTCGATTGGTTATTAATGTTAATAGATTCGAGGCGTCCTTCCAGAATATCAATTTGTAATACTCCGTTAGAAAGATCTTGCTCAGAAATAAAGGCTCGGCTGGTAATATAACCCCGTTCGATATACCAATTACTGACATCATGAATCAGCTGATTGATGTTATTAACATTAACACAACGATTAATATAATCTTTATTTAACCTGTTTTTATCCCTTTCACGCAGCAGCGAGCTATTGTGATAATTAATTTCCTTAATGCTAAAACAGTGTCCGGCATCGCTTCCGCCAACTGGATTTATCGTCGCTTGAGGCTGATTTAACTGTAATAAGTCATCACGTTGCTGCCGCGATTGATCGATCACCTCGGCCTGACGCTGCTGAATATCATTTTTGTCTGCTGGATTAAGCTGTGCGGAAAATACGGTATAAGAAAATAACGCAGGCATGATAGCAATCAGCCCAAAAAAACCACGCATGGTTTCATCCCTGATGATAATAATTTTTTCGGCATAGTAGAACCGTTAATTACCAAGCTCAATATGTCAGGTAATATATAATTTTATGACAACAGGTTTGCGTTAAGTCGAGATAAAATATCCACCTAACCAATAATTTTAGTTTTGTTACACCTCGTCATACAATACTGCGTATTTGACGACCTTTTCTTGCCAATTTTCTCCCGAGAGACGCCAGCCCCATAGCCTCGTTGATGCATCATATTGTATATTAGCGCCTCATCACCGCAGACAGTTGCGGTATCAACCCATATCGCTATCTCATCACATTACGCAGCACTTCTCTCTGGGGGAACCGTGAATTATCCAATTGGGCAGATCAATCACAGCTATCTGGGCTCCAGCGTTTATACCATGCTGCGTGAAGCGTTAATCACCGGTCAACTTAAACCGGACGATCGCCTGAGAATACGGGAGCTTGCTGCACAGGTTGGCACCAGCGTAACGCCAGTGCGAGATGCGATCCTGCAACTGGCAAAAGAACAGGCGCTGGTGCTCAAAACGCCGCGCGATATCCGCGTTCCCCAGTTGACCGAAGCCCAGTTTATCGAGATCCGCACATTGCGGTTGGCGCTTGAGGGCACGGGGGCCGAACAGGCCGCCGCACACATTACGCCGAAGATGCTGGAGCAGATTGAAGAGAATATTCGTCAAAATCGTCTGGCAATCGACGAGAAAAATCTACGCGAAGCGCTGCGGTTAAATAGCGAATTTCACCTGTTTCTGGCGCAGGCAGCGCGTATGCCGCTGTTGACACAGTTTATTGGCAGCTTGTGGATGCGCACCGGCCCGCTAATTGCGCAGGCCTATGCGCATTTTTCCGTGCAGATGGCGATCGAACATCACGAAGACGTCCTCGCAGCTCTACAGCAACGTGATGCCAGCGCCGCCCGACAGGCTATCCAATCTGACATTCTGGATGGCAGCGAAACAATGCTGGCCTTTATTGCCATAGATCAATAGGTTGCTGCGTTACGCCGCCATGAGCCGTGGTAATAAACCGCGAATCAGCAGTCGAGTCTCTTTTGCCTGGCTGATAAACGCAGGCAGCAGCGCGGTAAAGCCTGATTCGTCCAGCGATTCTGCGGTGTGCTGAGTGCACAAACGCAGCGTCGAATTCTCATCCAGCGCTAGCCAGCAGCCTTTCATCGCCGCCATTTCAAAGTTGAGCATCAGCATCAGTTGATACACCGCTGCGCCGACTTCCTCCTGAAATCGCATCACATCACTGTGCAATAGCAGTACGCTGCTGTTAGCGGGGACTTCCAAAACCACCGCCTCCTGCCCGTCGGGTTCGCTCAGCGCACAAATGCCGTCCTGCAAACCCAGTTGAGTCCGGCTGAGCGCACTATAATGGCGTAATAAGCGGGTAATATGCTGTTGTGTTGGTGTCATGCTGTTCTCCCTAATCACAATTAACTTTTCAGTTGCAGACCTTCTTGCTGTAACTGCTGCAACGCATTGGCGGTGGCAGGATTGGCTTTTGCAATCTCGCCGCTCAGTTTGTAGCTTTGTGGTACGGTTTGATCCTGTCCGTAGCTGAAGCTGACGCTGCCCAGCAGTTTATTCATGCTCACGCCCGCACTGCTTGAGGCGTTGATGATAACCGCCGGGGTATTGAACCCCTCGCTCTTCTTCACCGTCTGCGAGACATCGATGCTGGCGAGACGTAAATTATTGCCATCTTTAAACAGCGCGATAACATCATCTTTACCGTGCGTCTTGTTCTGGATGCCCTTTTCTATCTTCTCCCGCACATCGTCTTTCAGTTCTAATCCAACCGTCACCGAGGCTCTGTCACTATCCTGCAAGCGGCTCACGATATCCTTCAGCGCCGGGTTGTCCGCAATCATCTGATTGATACGGTCGGCGTTGCTCGGCGGGAGCGAAGAGAACAGATGGTTGCCAATGACCTGAAACAGCCCGTTTTCTGTCAGTTTGCTGAGATTGGTGTAGGACGTCGTATGCTTAACGCTATCCAGCGTTGCCCCATCGCGCTGCGCGACATCCTGCCGCACGTTCAGCTTTTTCAGACTCAGTAATCCCTGATGTTGATCGGTGGTTGTGGCTGTTTTATCCGCAAAATGCTCAGTCAAAATGGCCAACTGATCGTCCGGTTCCGCGATTTTTTTCACACCGTCGATCAACAACTGGCTGGCAGGATCGTTGAATGCGGAATTCAGCGTCTTGGTCAACGCGTCAATATCCTTTTTCTCCAACGGTTCGGCTTTTTTCATACCCAGACTAATAGATTGGTTAGTGCGCGAATCCGCCGCCACATTCACCCCGATGCTGGCTGAGGTAAAGAACGGAACCGTCCCTTCTGGGGTTTTTCTGGCTGCCCCGGCGCTAATGGTCGCGTTTGCCCCCATCGCTGCCTGATTCATGAAACGTAGACGGTTGTCAGATTCGGTGTAGGTGGTGGATTTTTCACCTTGTGCGACGCTGGACGAACTCGTGCCAGACAGGATATTGGCGCTCGCCGTCAGGCCGACAGAGCCGCGTAACGTGGCACTGGTGGGTGCCGCCCCTTTTTCTGTCAGGTTTATCCCACCGCGCAGTTCCAGCGCCGCATTACTATCCAGATTGAAACTGACCGTTTTACCCGCCTTCACGCTGTGCTGCTCTCCTTTATCCAGCAAGGCAAGCGGATTGATCGTACCGCTCGACAGTCCGTCAATAAAACCGGGCAGTTCTTCTTCGCTGAGGGTAAAATTCAGAGCATTTTGCTGTGCCATTTGCAGGCTGGCAGATACGCCGAATGACGCGCGGACATCCGGTGCAAAGCTGTGTTTGCTGTTAATGTTTTGCGTCATCTTCTCTGTGGTTTTCCCTGTCAGATACTGGCTGACGTCATATCCGCCGGAGTAGCTCACTTTCCCAGTGATTCCGCCCGAACGCTCAAAGGCGACATTGATGCCGTTTTCACCGCGTGAAAAACTCAGGTTGTAATTCCGTTCGCCGCTGACGCCACCGCCCGGTGCCGGAGGAAAAGGTAATGTCGTACCGCTAACCACAAACGACATGGATGCCCCGCCGCCATAGGTCCGGTTAAAAGCGATGCTTTCGTTGCTGTCCAACGACAAAACGGTCGCCTTCATTTTATCGATCATGTCCGTCTGGCTCGTCGCTTGCATCACGGTTTTAGAGGTCACGCTGACGGCATTCTCTTCTTTCCTGAACGCCTTCATAAAGGTTTTAACCGAATCGTAATCCGCTTCCAGCGACTTATGGTTGGTGAATCCCATGTCGGTCATTTTCTTCACCGGGTTGTCACCATATTCGCCTTGCCGTAGCGCATTAAGCTCCTTCATCATCGATGCCAACACCGCCTCATTCGGCGACGTGCCAGATAGCGCCTCAGCGCGGTCGGTCAGTTTGTGCAAATCGCCCAATACCAGGGTATCCAACACCAATCGCGTTTTTGCCAAAGACAGGGCATCATGGGTATCACGCTGCTGCCCAAACGCTTCGCTATTTGGCTTTTGCGCTATCGGCGTTTTGCTGTCTACAAAGGCTTTTATCAGTGTACTGGCGGTACTCGTTTTCGATGACGGATGGCTTTCCATCGCCGCTAGCAGCACCGGAGCCAAATCTTTTTCTCTGCCGTGCACGCGGGCAGGTTTGCCTTCCGGGCTCACCACACCGTTATCGTTCACCACGCCCTGCTGCCTGCCGATAAGCAGAGCCGCTTTGGCCGAGCTGCTTTCCAGTTCAGTCTGGAACTGTTTTAGCAGGTTCACCAACGGTTTCCCTTTCTCCCCCAAACCCAGTTTGTCGAGCTTACTCGCCAGATCCATCGTCGTCCCTTGCGGCTGGCTCGTCGTGGCATCCAGCTTTTTCAATAATGCAGTCTGCATGTCGTAGACGGGTTTCAGACCTTCGCGGCCGCTGATGTGGTGCTGCACACGGTCGGCAAAGGTTTTTAGCGGCCGAGGTACTTCCATGGAGAAGGAGACAACATGAGCTCTGAGCAAATCTGACAGCTTGCTTTTAACTTTCTGTGACTCTTCACCCGTTTTCCCCAGAACCTGAACATCGGCTTTAACCGACACACCGGTCAACGGTATCTTCGTTCCTTTTGTCGCCACATCAAGCCGACCAAACACCGTTTCTGCGGCACGCGCTTCTGGAGGTAATGGCGTTTCCCCTTTCGGTACTGTCGTTTTCCACGCGCTCCCTTGTTGGGTGTGGAGTTCATGATCGTCATGCGCAACCTGCAAATGATGCTGCGCATCCGTGCCCAGCGAATTCACTTTGCCCTCTGCGGGCGTTGTCACTGGCTGCCATTGTGCTTTGTCATGGTTCGCGGAATTTTGCCAGTCGTCTTTCGGCAGTTGAAAGAGCTGCCCTTCCTTATTCAGAGCAAACAACGTCTGTTGATGATCCAGCGTGATGTCTTGTATCTCGCCGGATAACCCATTTTTAGGCAATGCCAGCGGCGCGACGGCGGGCTTATCCGTTCCTGGTTTAATCTGGTGAAAATGCAGATCGCCCTGCTTATCAACCGCAATAAATTTATTGCGGTTGATCACTGCCATCGCCGATACGCCGTCGTCCTTGGTGACTCCAGGGAGCGCAGTGCCCTCAGACGGCGTCATACGCACCTGCGACAGCGCAAAAACGGTGTTGTCACCATGCGTAAACGACGCTGATTTCTGATTGATGGACAGTGGTGTGATCTCACCACCTTTCAGCGTATAAGCCTGATTGTCCAGCCCGCGCTTCAGCTGGCTTGCTTCAACGCTGGACGCTTCCCAATTTTTAGTATTGTCATTGTAAAAATGGACTTTGCCGTCACGTAGCCCAATTTGCCCCAGTCGTCCCAGATCTAAGGTGTCTTTCGCTGCTGGTGCCTCCGTCGTCAGACCCAGTTTATTATCCACCACCAGACTGTCGCTCAGGTTCCACCCCGGTGTTGGCGACAACCCATTTTGCCCCAGAGGCGCGACATGTTTTTGCCCCTGACGATCGGTGGCGAGAGCCTGTACCTGCCCGTGTTCATCGTGGGCAAATCCGGTAATACGATGATCTGCACCCAACGCCGCATTGAGTCCAGACGTGCTGACTGGCGTTAAAGTGACATGTTGCTCACCCGCTTCAGGCAGCGGTGCGCGGTAAAGTTTGCCGTCATTATCGGCAACCAGCAGATGTTCTGAGGTTAACCCCACCGATTTCGCATACACCGGTTCACCCTTTTCCAGCTTAAGCTCTACCGGTTGCGGTGTGGCATCCAATGCACTCATCAGATGCAGTTGTGTAAGGTGATCCTGCTCGGTCAGTACGGCCGATTGTCCGTTCTGGTTGGCTGAGAACGCCGTAATCTTATCGCTGAAGGTCGATGACGCCGTCCCTGATGACAAATTGCTCAACGTGTGGTCATCTTTAACCGCATACAGTTGACTATCCCCCTGCCGGGATAATTGGCTATGAGGAACATCACTGCTTTGCTGCCAGACGCCAAATTCGGTGTTCAACGAAAACAATTTGCCGTCATGCAGGCGTAATTGCTCACCAGTACCTGAAACGGTGTCGGGCTGCCGGTGGATACCGGTCAATAACTCATGATTCATCCGCCCAGATAGCGGCACGCTCGTGGATTCACCTGATTTTGTTTGCAGAGAGATATGTTGCCGCGTGGATTCCAGTTGTACGTTATCCACACCCGATTTACCCGATGGCATCGCACTGCGACCGCTGCTGTGGAGTGCAATATGCTGATTCTCATCACTTTGAATAACGAATAGCCGCCCTGATTTGTCGGCTAATGCATGCTGTTGTTCGCCCACTTGTGCCTCTTGATTTTCATGATGGGCAACGAACGGTTGGCTGTTTTTCCCTATAGTCTGTTGCAACAGCGTAGTCAGGGCTTCCGGTAAACCTTTGCCGAACTGAAGTTTACCGTGGCTATCCAGCGTGATATCGGATTTAGCGGCGGATATCGAATTACGGCTGCCGTTTATTTTGATGTCAGCATCCGCAGTGGAGACAAAACGCGGCAAACTTTGGATCGGCCCACCTGACGCCAGCGAATCGCGAGACGCGCGCGGTGAACGCTGACTCATACCTTCCAATGCAAATAGCTCGCGCAAAGTCGTCGAGCGAGAACCCTGGCTTTTCACGTGACTGCTGCCCAGCTCCAATTCGGGCGGTTTGTTTTTATCATGCAAACCTTGTTGAATCAGGGATTGCGCACCTTTCTGGCTCGCACTGGTACTACTGCCCTGCGATAACGATGTTTTCGCTAACGCGGCGGGCGTGATTTCCGAAATGGGCAGACTGGGCTGAGCATGCTGGATTTTCTGCATAACAAGTTCCAAAGGTAATGAAGTGAACGTGCCTGTTAAGTGGTTATTTCCCCCCTTCGGTTCCCGTCATCTTTCTCTTCCCGCACGGGAACCACATCACACGCCCCTTCACTTAATACGCAACAGACGTAAGCCTGTTAATAACCCATCACTATTTACTTTCAAGGAGATGTTATGGCTGATATGACGATTACGCTCAGCATACAACCCAGCGCGGGTCTGTCATCGACAGGTCTGAATTCCCCACTTTCAGGCAGCAACGGTGGGGCGTCACCACGTTCTGAGCAGCAAGATAGTCAGTTGATGGAAGCGCTGGGCACATTGTTGAGTGCCCTTCTGCCCAATTCACAAAGCAATACCCCCTCATCAACAGACAGTAGCCCGCTGGGCCAGACTGGAGCAGGCAATGGGGGAAATTCAGCGTTAGGCCAAAGCGGCAGTCCTACCGATATGCTGATGAAATTGTTGGAAGCGCTGATCCCAAGCAAGAATGCTCAGGAAGCGGGAAATCCGCTCTCTTCCGGTTCGTCAGGCGCAGCAGGTGGCAACAACGGTGCCTCACCGCTGACGGGTTCATCCGGTGCTGGAGGCGCGGGGAGCGCACAAAACCCAGAAGACTTGAGCCGTTCCCTGCTGCAAGATTCGGCAGGCAGCGCGTTAGATAACGCGATCAATCCAACGGCAGACGGTGGTGGCCAACTGAGCGGCAACGACCTGTTAAAAGCACTGCTGGAATTGATCGGTAATTTGATGGATTCACAGAAAGGTGAATTTGGTCAGCCGCAAGGCAACGGCCAGTCACAAGGTGGCGGTTCGCCGTCAACGAGCGCACCGCAGGCGTCATCCGGTGGTAATGGCGGTTCACCTGCCGCACCTTCTGGCGGCGGCGGTGGCTCACCCGCGGCACCTTCAGCGCCGTCCTCATCAATCGGGGGTAGCGGCGGAACAACTCCAGCCCCACTAACGGCCGCACCAACCGGCATTGATGGCGGTTCGGCAACATCGCCCACGGCCTCAACAGCAGGTGCTGGCTCGGTTTCCTTCCCTACTGCCAGCGCTAACCCCACCGTCGTAAATGACACCATCAAAGTTGGCCCCGGTGAGGTTTTTGATGGCGGTGGCAAAACCTTTACCGCCAGCAGCAAATTAGGTGACGGCGGTCAGGCTGAAGGCCAGAAACCGCTGTTTGAGCTGGCTCAAGGCGCAACGCTGAAAAACGTGGTGTTTGGTGATAATGCGGCAGATGGCGTACACGTTCGCGGCGATGCCAAAATTGATAACGTGCACTGGACCAACGTCGGCGAAGATGCGTTGACGGTGAAATCAAACAACGGTAAACCTGCCAACGTTGAAATCACCAACAGCAGTGCTCAGGGCGCTTCCGATAAAATTTTCCAGTTAAACGCTGATGCCAACCTGACTATCGATAACTTCAAAGCAAAAGATTTCGGTACGTTCGTGCGCACTAACGGCGGACAACAGGGAGACTGGAATTTGAACTTGAGTAACATTGATGCAG
>NZ_NWTM01000001.1:0-919187 GCF_004137795.1 Pectobacterium zantedeschiae | reverse complement strand
AAAACGGCAAGTTCTCGTTCGTGAAGAGCGACAGTGAAGGGTTGAACGTCAAAGGCAACAATATCAACCTGACGAACGTCAATAATCACTACAAAGTGCCAGACTCCGCCAACTTACAGGTGAATTAAGATGCCAAACACGACGACATCCCCCGCACCGACACGCTGGGCAGACCTTGCCAGACAAGGCGGGTACATCACACCTGCTCAGCGTGAATCATTTACCCTGGCTATTCATCTGGTGAGAACACAGTTGAACACGGTACTTAACCAGTCGGGATCGCTACGACAAGGTGAGTTCGAGTTCGATAGCTTTGTGGATTCGCTTGAGCAAGATTTCCTGCATCAGGCCGATATCCATACGGGAAATGGACTACATAGCGACGTGGCGCAGACCTCATTCTGGGTCGCCCGCCTGATCGCCGATCGCTGTATTGCGGTGCGTCAAATGTAAAACTTGCGCCACACAGGGAAAAAGCCAGCCGGGAAACCTGCGCTGGCTTTATTATATTTGCGTCGACAGATATCAGGCATAAGTAAACCCTCACCCAATGCTTACCGTTCCCCCGCCAATCACCACGCCGCCACAGCTAACCGGATCCCCCGTGCGAGCAGCAGGCTTTCCATCAATGAGCACGCTGGATGAACCACCGCTGATACTCCGGTCATGGCCGTGAGGAACCAGAGGATCGCCCTGCCGAGCCAACGGCATACCATCAACCGTAACCGTTGATGAGCCCGCCGAGACGGGCGTCGGCGGATGGTTACCGTGCCCCGTATCGCTATCGCCTAATTTAACTGCGTTACCCATATTTAGTCCTTTATTAGTCCGTTTATTAACACACCGAGATAAGTCAGTTTATTTAATCGGCTGCTGGTCCGTTTTAGGTTGGTTGGCGCGGTAGGCATCCATGATAGGTGCCCAGTCCATTCCCAATGGGATCGGATGTTGCTTAAACAGTTCTCCGTATTCTTTGTCAAAATCTTGGATCGTTACGGTGTATTGGCTTACGCCGATTGGGAATTTTTTATCATACCAATTGTCCGTCACCTCCTCGGCAATGCCACGGGCAAGTAATAAATCTGGGCTAACGCCAAGTAAATCCCCCAGCAATAGCACTTCATAATAACCGCCAGGTGCTAAACCAAAATAGAGCCAGTTACGTTGGTCAATACGTCCTTCAATCTGATAGCGCTGCTGCATTTGCTGGGCTAAATCTGCCGGTAAATTGACCTTGATGCGATACCGCTTGCGATCGTAGAAGGACACCATCTCTATCAATGCTCTATCAGGGATGGGAACACCCTCGGTAGGTAACCCGCCGCCTCCAGCCCAGTAATATTTTCTATCAATGATATCTTTGTACGGTGCGCCTGCATTACATCCACCACCGGGATAGCTGAATACAATTTTCCCGTTATGATAAAAAGTGGCTTTCGTCGTACAAAAACTGTCAATATTGCTGCCCGTGCCATAACTCCAGCTCACCGGAGTTTTTAAGTTCGGACTTGAGCAGGCGATCAGCGAGATGCTGAGACCCACGACCATAATAAAATACCTGAACATCATGCCTCCTCGTTCCTATTATGTGCCGCCGTTCCTTGCTCAACTCACAGAGACACAATTACTTCACAGGCTGCTGGTCCGTTTTAGTCTGTCTGGCTCGGTAGGCATCCATGATAGGTGCCCAGTCCATTCCCAATGAGATCGGATGCTGCTTAAACAGTGCACCGTACTTTTTGTCGAAATCGTCAATGCCATATTGTTCAGCCACAGAGACTTTTTTATCATACCAGTCATCTGTTACCTCTTCGGCAATGCCACGGGCAAGCAACAGATCTGGGCTGACGCCAAGTCCCTTCCCCATCAAAACCACTTCATAGTAGCCGCCAGGTGCCAAGCCAAAATACAAACGGTTGCGGCGATCGTAGCGTCCCTGAATTTGATAAACCGCTCTCATTTTCTGTTCTAAATCCGCCGGTAAACCAACCTTGATCCGGTAACGCTTGCGATCGTAGAGGGAAACCATCTCTATCAAAGCCCTATCAGGGACAGGAACACCATCGGTAGGTAACCCTCCTCCCCCAGCCCAGTAATAACGTCGGCCTGTGATTCTGTCACTCAGCAGTCCGCCCGCACCGCCACCCGCTTCACGGTCGGCGTAAATGAGTTTTCCATCACGGTAAAACTCTGTTCGCGTATTGTTAGTGATATCAATATTACTACCCGTACCATATCTCCATGAAAAAGCTGAGATCGTTGGTGCCGTCGCACAAGCCGCCAATGAAACGCAAAGCCCCAGCAACACAATAAATGGTTTAAACATCATGCTTCCTCATTCCCTATTATGTGCCGCCGCTCTTTACTCACGGTAGTTTCCAATTTGCTGGTATTGGCCGGACTGGCAATACCCTGGTTGCTGGCACTACGATGAACATAATCGCGGCGCAGTGACTGGTAAACCTCCGCAGAGAGTTGCTGACTCAGATTTTTCACAACACCCTGTTCAGTGGCCGCTAATGCCCAGGTCTCACCCAATTTAACCAGATTGACCGCTGGCACTTTGGTTGAAAGAGGTTCAAGTTGAAGCTGTTTATCTTTTGAACGCCACGCCTTAAACGGCACTCCGGCGGCTCGCCCTGCTTCCACCATCATGTGTAGCGGAATGCGCGAATACTCCCCCTCTACCACGCGGCTCATCACCACCTCCACATACACGGCCTTTTTCGTCCACATATCATCTTTGCCACGCCGTCGGATAAACGAATAAGGAATCAAACTGATCGCCCCTACAGGAGGAATCGCGGCACGCAGCAAATGCGGGTGAAGACGTTCAACCCAGCCTAAAGCAATCTTCTCCTCGGCATAGGCGCGGGCCTGACGATAGGCCTGGCTTCCATCATCCGGCGTAGAAGTCGCTTCTTCACTCATAAAACGCTCCAGTTCAAGGCACTCGGTCAGCGCCGGATCGCTGTTCGGATTAGGCAGACTCCAGCGGCTGTAATAGCCACCGCCAAGATCCGAATGCGCACCCGGCAGTGCCAGCTCGGTGAAGTGTGGCGGAATGCTAGTGCCTATCGCCGTAGGCGTGACGCGCGTTAAGGGGAAGTGTTTCCGCACCTCATCCAGCGCCGTCAAATGCACCAGTCGCTCGACGCTATCCGCATGTAAACGGATGTTCAAACTCGGGTGGAAGGATGAGGCGACCGTATCAAAAATCCCGACAAACGTGATCCGGACATCCTCCCGATTGGCCCAGTCAAACCCAGCCTTAAGACGGATTGTAGGTGTTTTAGCCACCGCCTGTACCAGCGGATGATCGGCTTTTTGGTCGATGACATTGACAAAATGGCGTGCCGCCGCCGCTCCACGGCTGAAGCCAAACACATCGAATACAATACGGTGAATGCAATCGATATTAGGTAATACATTCTTCAAGTCATCACCAATCGCTTGTACGATCGATTGTTCACAGGCAAAGTTAACTTTGCCAACGATAGAGGTATTTTCACCGCCAAAATCCAGATCTAGCCCTTTTGTCAGCATATTGTCCGATCGGTATTCTAGGCCATCTTTCCCGGCGACGGGATCGCGCGTACCAATGCCGCTGATATAGCTATGGGCGACCAACGGGCCAGCAGTCAGATCGTATTGGTTAAATAGTTTCCCCACATTAGTAATATCGTTAGCCGCACTATCACTCACGGGAAGCCGCCCCATCTGGCAGCCGCGCAGCTCTTTCTCCCGCTGCGCCGGATCGGAGCAGGTTTCAGCCAGCCATTGCTCCACTTTTTTAAGACCAGACTCGGCATTATACGTGTTATTCCCCGTACCATCGAAGAACACACCGATGCGCAGCACATTGATCTGATAACCTTTTACTTCGATAACGTAAGAATGCTTGGTAAAGAAACGGACTCTACCCACTTTCCCTTCCTGATGCGCCTCTGGCAAGGGGTGCTCAGGTGCGGTCAAGCACAGGTCACCAGTGGTCGCCTTGATATGTTCACGTGGCGTTTCATCATACCCAGTTTTCTCTGCCACATAGGCAGGGACGGCGCTTTGCCCGTCCTTCAACACTTCACGCGACTGTGCTGCTTTGAGCCAGGGCAGCGTCTCTAGTTTGACGGCTATCGGGCCTACGGCAAAACCACGTACGACTACAGGTCCTTCTTTGAGGGTGACCGTTTCGGATTTGCCGGTATCGTCGGTCAGTGTCGCTTTCAGCCCCTTGAACGAACGATTGTGTTCATCACGAATCTCTATCTCTATCCAGGTATCGTAACGTTCGCAGGGAATACAGTGGGGATCTGCTGCCATTAGTTAACTCCTATCAACGCATGATGCTGCACCATCCAGTGGTTGACCTGCGCGAATTCAGCTTCAGTCAGCATCAGCGGCGCGCGAATAATCTCCAAAGGAAGCCCGACCTGCAAGGTCAAAGATCCAGCGACCACACCATCGAGCACATCGTCCTGAAGCCTCTCCGCATTGGCTTGCCTGAGAACGGACAAAATAGTCCCTGCCGGATCGGGATGGCGTTCCATCATGCTCGTCATGGCCTGCCACAGACGCCGACGAAGAATATAGGCGTGACGCTTTTCGTCATACAACGCTGCCAGATGATGTGAGCGGATGTGAAACCAGGGGCTTTTTAACGGGGGATGGTATGGAATATCAGGATTACGCATAAACTCATTTTCATTGATCCAGATCCCATTGCAGGGGCCAAGCACGGCATCCCGCTCTTCTGGGCTCATGGCGCAGAACATCGGCAGAAAGATACGTGGTTCAGAGAAACGAAACCAGACAGCCTCTCCTTCACGGATAGCCAATATCAGGCTTTGCCAATGGTGGCGAACGACGTCAAGAGACTGTTCACTGACCAGATAGAAGCCACTCAGTGCCGGAGAATCGGCCACGAATGCAGGTGAAGGCGTAGACAGCAGCCAGGGGCCAAGTGCAGCTTGTTCGCCAAACTCAGTGCCCGCAAAGAGGGGGAAAGCTTCACCTTGGCTAAGTGCATAGAAACGGGCTACTGCCGAGCGATCTACCGCGCCGTCAACAATAGCAAAGAGGGTGCCGCTATGCTGGGCTTGCCACGTATTCAGACTCATGCTTTGCCTCCCTTAGCAAGAGGGCAAGGTTTGACAAGCGGTGACATCGATTCCATGCTTTTATGAATGGCAGGGGCAGGCAATGTCGCGGGTGGAGCAGGAGGGACGGCAACGCCACCCGGCAGAATGGGACTCTGTCCTGCCCAGCCAGAACCGCTACCAGCACTGCCTCCAGAATTAATCTTGATAGCTGGGCCCACCACGCTAACGCCGCTGGGATCGATCTTGACGAAGCTTCCTCCGACTTTCAGCGTCAGCTCCGCCCCCGCGTCAATAACCAGCTTAGCCCCCGCTTTCACATGCACTTCCTGGCCCACCTCGACCAGCAAGGCCTGCCCCAGTTTCTGGTGCATTGAGGCATCGACGCTCAGGGAGTAATCTCCTTTAACATGGTCACGTTTCTCGCTCTCGACCGTCAGGTGATCGTTGGCTTTAATGCGAGTGACACGGTCATTATCAATATCCGTCTGTGCATCATGTTTGATATGCCAGACAACATCGTTCTCAATCAACGCGTTGAGATCTTTCTGACCGTGAATATAAATCTCTTCCTGTCCTGCCTGATCTTCAAAGCGCAGCTCGTTGAATCCTTCGCCCTGATGGGTTTCTGTACGCAGCACGGTGCGCGTCTTGTGCGCAGGCAGGTCGTAAGGAGGACGGTTGGTCGCATGGAACGTCCGCCCGGTGACAATCGGCTGATCCGGATCGCCTTCGAGGAAGCTGACGATCACTTCATGACCGATGCGCGGGATGGCTATCATGCCGTACTGACCGCCCGCCCATCCCTGACTGACTCGCACCCAGCAGGAGCTCTGGTCGTTGCTCGCGCCATAGCGATCCCACGGGAATTGCAGTTTTACCCGACCGTACTGATCGCAGTAAATCTCTTCTCCCGCCGGGCCGACGACGGTGACGATTTGCGGGCCATCGACCATCGGTTTGTACGGCATCGCGGCGCGCCACGTCGTCGTCCCTTTCACCACCGCAAAGCTGTTGCTCATGGTCGTCGGTTCGCCGCCGCTTTCCTCTTCCAGAGCCTGCGGCTGCTGCCCGACGTGCGTCACGCTCACCGTCTGCCATACCGCGTTCAGCGTTGCATTCGGGTGCTCCGTCAGGGTGAAGGTGTTGCCCGGCATCAGCCCCGCGCAGTTCGATTCGCCTTCGCTCGTTACTGCCCCTGACCGCAGTGCATCCAGACGATAGCCGCTGAACGCCTTGCCGCTCGGGTCTTGCTTATAACGCCCCGGATAGTCGTAATGCTGATAGCTTTCGCGCTGGTGCTCCAGCTCGGTGCTCATCTTCTTGTGCGACAGCCCATAAGCCGGTGTCTTGAAGCTGTAGTCCTTCAGCTCCACTTCCGCCGTGCTCACCCGCTCTGCGTAGTGGAAGCGTCGCACGTACTCACCTTCACTCAGCCCCTGCGTCGCCAGGTTGAAGAACAGCTCAGGGCCTTTGGTCAGTGCCCCCGCATCATCAGCAAACACTAACCGATGCTTGCCTTCCTCGAACTCGTGGAAGAAATACATCCCCTCTTCGGCAGCCAGACGGGTGATAAACGCCAAATCACTTTCCCGGTACTGTACGCAGTATTCCCGCACCGCGTGCTCGTTACGCAGTGCAAACGCGTAGTCGGTAATGCCCGCCTCTTCCAGCAGTGCGCCGATAATCGCGTCCGGTTTCTGCGCCTGAAAGAGTCGGGCGTTGGTACGCAGCCCCAGCCGCCACAGAGCAGGCCGGACTTCCGCCTGATAGCGCGTGCGCCGGAATCCGGTGTCACCCTGCGTGAATCCACTGATAATCCCGCTGACCCGACGCTTCAGTTCACCTTCATACCAAATCAGCAGCTCACACGGCTGGTCCAGCACGGCACCAAAATCGATATCCGGCAACGCACTCGCCAGACTCAGTGACAGGCTGAAGGGCCGATTCAGCCCCTCATCCAGCCTGAAATCCACCACCGCAAAGGTGCTTGCCGCCAATGCACCGACCTTTACGGTGAACTGTAATCCTGTACTGTTTGCCACCTGTCCTCTCCTTCTTCCTTCGCCGTAGACATGGCTACCGCATGCCCCGGAGCGGCATATCGCTATCCTGATTAAAATGAAAACCTGCGTTGTGGTCTGAGTCCGCTCACACCACAATTCAGGTTGATAAAAACATCACACGGGAAACACGGTTTCAGAGAAAAACGCAGAAAATCAGGAGCAGCAGAGATTTGGCGTGTTTACGCCATCGGAAACAAAAAGGACACGAGGTTGAGGCGGAGTGAAGAATAATGAAAACGTTCCATGTGACATCTTTGATACTATTCCTTTTAAGAAAATACGTGTAAAGGATAACAAGATGCTCACCGCGCTGATGGCACAAGGAAAGGACAAAAGCTGAGTAAACTAATTGATTTGAATTGAAATAGTTTCATTGAAACTAATAACAAGAAAGCAGAGCTTTCGCTCTGCTCCCGGTAAAATTTCGCTTTAGCTCGCGAGCTTTTGCAGCCCCATATTGACAATACGGTCACCGATCATCGCCGCATCAATGCCCAGAGACGAGCCGCCGTTGCCGCGAGCATTCAGATTGGTATTGCCAGTATCACCCGCTACCGCGCTCTTGATCATGCCGACAGCCTTCATGAATTTATCCATGCTGCCCTTGGTCATGCCATCGTCATCCGGCTTGCTCAGCGCCTTGGCCCAGGATTTGTCATCCTGCTTCGCCGTCTGCCAGTTATCTTTCTGGTATTCCGGCTTGCCGAAGACTTCAGGGTATTGATCCATAAACTGGCCAATTTCTTTCGCCATCGCCCGATCTTCTTTATCCACGAAGTAACGAGTCGGGCTGTCATTGTGCGTGCTGATGTTGTTTAGCTCCTGCAAACCCGCTTTTTGCCCCACACTCATCCCCAACGTACCACCCAGTTGGTTGAACGCGCCTGCGCCACTCAAGCCTTGCAGACCGTTATTACCCAGTTGCAGCGGTGACTGCTGTCCTTGCGCCTGACTCAGGCCGTTGCCCAAAATTGCGGACAACGCATCGTTAACGCCCTGGGTATACGCCGAAATTTCTGGTGATGTAGGCTGTTTATTGCCAAACAAACCGCCTTGTTGCTGCGACATACCGCCACCCAGCAAATCCTCCAGTGCGCTAAACAGCAGGCTACCCATCATTGCTGATGGATTCATGGCATTCATGCCCGCCCCCAGCGCCCCACCCAGACCACCGCCGAGCGCGCTACCCAGTCCGCTGCCAAGGCTACTACCGAGACCACCACCCAAGCCACCGCCCAACAAACCACCACCTAATCCCCCCAGGCTGCTACCCAAACCACCAAGGCCGCCGCCCAGACCGCCACCCATCATGCTACCCATGAACATCATGGTCGTCATAATATCGGACAGCTGTTCTGCAATATTGCTACGCTGACCACCCAATCCCGACTGCGAGGGCGATCCGCCATTTTGTGAAGACTGAGATTGAAATAAACCGCCGTTACCACCCGCTTTGATCGTGATTTGCAAAGAAGTACCGCCACCAAGAGAATTAAGCATAATGTTTCCTCAATGAATAAATGGGTTATGAAAGCGCCAATAGATGTGCGGTCAGCCCGCGTAATTGTGACACTCCCCCATTAAGTGATTTTCTGGCCTGTACGGTTCCCGTTGCTTGCACGAAAACACATGACTTTTTCATGATTCAGCGCGGCGGCAGATCGGCTAAACGCCACAGTTCGTCGATCGCCGTAACCGCGTCGGTCAATGTAGATAACGAGCGGCGTAACCGCAGATTTTGCTGTTCATCCAGGCTCAGGCTACATACAGACAATGCATCGGCATCCAGAAAACGGCGTTGTAAAATTTGCCGCAGCATACCGGGATAATGTCGGGCGGGAGCGAGCGTTAAGATGAGTGCAGCCTGCCGTACCGACAGTGCCGTAAACCACAGAGTGACGCCCGGTTGTACTGGCCAACAGGCCATTGGCGTGGTTTCCAGCGCCGAGAGAAAGTCACGCTGATTGTCGAATACTTCCGTTGGTTCACTCATCCACGCTGACCCTGCTGTAATCCGCGGGTCCGCTGCGCAAGTCAGGCTGCCACCAGATGATGAGCTGTCGCGTTTCCGGCTGCGGGCGGCAGGTAACAGAGGCACAGTTGGCGACCTGCCGCGGGGCATTGCAGGCACTCAACAGGAGTGTTATCAGCGCCACTGACAGTGCTTTATAGTTCATATGGATGTCCTGTTGTTGTTGATCATGCTGTTGAAGCAGTCATGAGAATAAGTGGGGTGATGAACCGGCTTACGCAGTCTCATATCCCACCCTCTCCCCCCTTTCCAGCAAGAGGATGGGAGGGGCATTAACATTTCCAGACTTGTCATCAGACAGATAAACGTTACTGAGATATCAGCACGTTGCGTCGAGTTGGTTGAGGCGTTAACGCGGGCTGCAAAGCCAGAAACACCTCGCTGGACTCCCCAGGGGCCAGCGTTGTTTTCGGCCACACGGCCACCGCCAACGTGCGGCTACTGGCGCAGGCGGCCTCATCAAAACGCTGAGGCTGTGTTCCACCGTTACGCACTACGCCTACGCTCAGCCGCACCTGGCCGTTGCCGTACCACTGATAGCGCGAACTGTCATAGACTAGGCCCGACTGTGAGCGACAAACTTCTCCCAATCGCGCACCTTTGCCGTCTGCCTGAAACCCGGCAGGCAGTTGGCGACTGGCGAGATCGCGAAACGCACCTTCAATCAGGCTATAGAGATCCGTTTTACCGTTACGCTGCGCCACGCGATTCATGGCACCGTTCAACTGCTGGCGATTTACGGAGGAAACATAGCGCGTAGGATCGGTTTGATCGCCGACAAGGTGGGGCGTAAGAATAAAAAGGCGCTCGCGGCGGGAGACTTCATGACGTGTCGAGGTAAACAGTTTTCCCAGCAGTGGGATATCTCCAAGGATCGGAATGCGGCGATCGCGGTCACCGCTCTCCTCGACGTGAAAACCGCCCAACACCAGCGCACGATTCTCGCCAATCAGCGCCTGCGTGCTGACAGTGCCGCGCTTCACGCCAGAAGCTTCCCCCTCGCGCCCGGTCTCGACCTGACCGTCTTCGATATCGATAACCAGTTGAATGCTGCGCTGTGCTCCTTCACCAATCACTCGCGGCGTCACTTGCAGGCTGGTGCCAGCCGTTACCGGTTGAATGTCCGCAACACGCTCGCCCGTCGCCGTGATGAATGCTGTCCGACTGAAATCGACAATGGCGGGTTGATTCTCCAACGTCAGCACGGAAGGATTGGCGACGATGGAAGCGGTCCCTTCCCCTTCCAGCGCCTGAATATCAGCGAAGAAGCGTTTGAAATCGCTGACAAACAGCGTGCTACGCCCCATCATCATGGTGCTGCCCGCGCTCACGTTGCCGAGTTGCGCCTGCCAGTTCGCCTCCAGCCGCGACAGCGCGGTACGATCCACATCCAGAATAATGGCATCAATGTTGACCAGGTTTTGCGGTACATCGATATGCTCGACGAGTTGTTGATACTCCGCCCGGCGTTTTTCATCATCCCGGATCAACAGCGCATTATTGCGTACATCTGCGGAAATCTTGCCGCTTAGCGTCGCACGGCCTGAGACCTCACCGCTGCGCTCTGGGCTGTTGCGGGTTGCCAGCCGGGTCATCAGCGAACGTGTACTGTCCCGCATGGCTTCCATCCCGGTATCTGGCTGCACCGGCATTGGGCCGGATGCGCCCGCCGGTGCAGCACGCTGACCATCCATCAGCTCATTGAGAATGGTCGCGACGCCGGGAATCGTGACTTTTTGATCGCGATATTGCAGCGTGCGGTCAGATACGGAGGCATAGCGCAGCGGGAAAATCATCACCTTACGCCGTTCGTCCTGTTTTTCCCGCTGCTGACTGAAATTACGGATCAGATCGATATACGCCTGCGGCCCGGTAACCAGCACCACGCCCTCTTCAGGTAATTCCCCCCAGCCGAAACGCGAGTCAAGCAGCCCGATACCGCTGAGTGCCTGTTTGATATCGGGTGCCGCGTCCTGCGAGATCTCCAGACGCACCGACGCCTGTTCATCCTGCGGGCTGACATACAGTGCATTGTTATACACAAACCACTGGAAGCGATGCTCCAACGCCAGCCTATCGAGAAACAGCGCGGGGTTATCCGCCCGAATTTTCGCTGTAACCTCATTGTCCGTAATATTGCCCAACACCAAATCCACGCCGTGACTGTTAGCAAAATCCGTTAAAATTGCCGACAGCGGCGTCTGCTCGGCAGAATAGGCATACGCCCCCTTATTCCAGTCAGTGGGCGTGGCCGCGTGCGCCAGCGAAATCATCCCGTTCACAGGGATAATGCCCATCAGCACGACCGCCCAGCAAAACCAGCGATAGATCACCAGCAAAACGCTATACGATCCATTACGCATCAATCCCTTACGCATGTCGTTCTCCTTGCAAAAAAGCCAGCGTGTTTAGATTAAGTGGAGCGGAAACGGGCACTTTTGCGCGCGGCATGAGCAAACTCAGCCAGACGTCCCGTTGATTAAGTAAGGTTTCCAGATTGCGGCACAGCTGCATAACGTCATCGGCATCGGGCCGCATCCATAACCAGAACTGTTCATCCTGCGGCGAGAGCGAAAGTGCGGCGGTATCTTCCTGAAATTGCGTGTGGGCGGCGTCGGCCAACTGTAATGCTCGAACCAACATCCGCTCATCCGGCAACGCGTGCAGCGGAATGGCCGCGCTGCACGCCACGCCCGACGCCTGTCGCACCATCGTCACCGCGCCGCCGTCAATCTCCAGCTTCAGCATCGGCGCTCCGCCGTTTAGCCAGTGCTCCAGCATTGTGACCAACTCAGTTGAAGTCATTAATGATGGCCTTTGCCAAGCCATGTTTAACGCTCAGCAGTTGTCCGACAGCCCAACTGGCATTGGAATAATCCATACTGGCTTCAAAAAAGGCGTAACTATCCGCCTGACTGGCACCACCTTCGGCAACATTCAGCGCAATATCATCCAGTTGTTGCTGCGAATCGACCAGGTGCGCGTCAAGGCGGCGCTGAATTGGGTTAAGGGACATAGCACGTTCTCCTCTAAGGTATGTTTCTCACAAAACAGGTTTCGGTCGCTGACCTGATAATGAGTGGTTAACCCCGGCGTGCAGTTCCCATCGGCAAACGATGATTTCACATAGCGGTAAAGTGATCGGGAGGAATGAGCTGCTGTGTCGCCTGCCGCCAGTTCAGCGACATCACGCCATGCGCCGTGATCAGCTTCATGGCATCGTTATCCAGTGCCTCATCGCTGGCGAGACGCCACGCCAAATGCGGATGCGCGTCCAGCCATGCTTGCACATCGGCAAGCTGGGCTGGATGGCAGTACAGCGTTCCCCGGCTCTCCCCCTGCTGTTGCTTCAGCAACTGCCGCAGTAAGGCGTGATGACGTGACGGCGCAGGCGTTTTATCGAGCAAATGCGCCAGTGCATCGCGCAGCAACTGCCCGGCTTGCGTAATCATGGTCTGCTCAAGCTGTATCCGATCTTGCCGAATCCCCTGCAATAGCGCGTTTGCCTGCTGCCAAAACTCTGCTTCTGCGTTCTCTACCGCCCGCTCACAGAGCGTTCGGGCACGTTCGTGTGCCTGCGCCACTATCGTATCCGCCTGTACCGAAGCCTCTTCCCACAGTGTCCGACTACGGCGATGCGCTGCAACCCGTTCTGCCGGAATAATCACTGCTTCATCCCGACTTGCACCGGGTAATGTCACAAACGTCTTTGTCGTCAGCATGCTTAGTCCTTAGCAAAATGAATAAAAATGAGGAAGGTTATGCGGAGGTTGATGCCTTCCAGATGAGGGCGTCGCACAGCGCATTGAGTCTGGCAGTGGGCAATGACACCGTAGGGATATGACAATGTGTTCCCCAGTCACGGGGCCAATCACGTGGAAAGAGCAGCCGCAGACGCGGCCAGCACGCTTCGCCATAGCGAATGCGCAGCAGCGTCAATGCATTCTGATAGCAAGATACGGAGGGCGCCAATGGCGATTGAGCAGAAAACGCAACCGGTGTCGGTAGCCACAAACCTGGACGCAACGCCTTTGCCAGTCGTTCACACCAAATGGCCTCTGCGTCAGCATGATTCGGTTCCCGTAGGGGCTGGCACACCCGCGCCATCAGGCGCAATACCGTTTCCCGCTGCACCGTATCCAGCCTCCCCATTTGCATCAGCGAGGCATGCGGATTCGGCGGCAGCACCAGCGGCAGAGAAAAATAGTGATTAAGCTGCACGGCGTTCACATACAGCCAGTCACGACGCTGTGGTGAATCTGGCAACATCATGTCCCCAGTCCACCAACTGGGATCGGCTTGTAATAGGCAGTCCGTTACCCACCAGGTCAGCCACGCAAGTGGTGTGATGCCATCCGATTCGCGCCCTCGGGTTTGATCTTGTGTTGTCATTGTGACGACGATGCCCTCGCTTTTTTCTGCTGCCATTGTCGCAGGTAAGGCGCGCCAATGCGCCAGCCTAATAGCCCAGCCAGCATTAGGCCAAATAGCCCAGTGATCCACTGCCAACGACGCATCTCATCCGGCGTCAGCGTGAACGGCCCCAGCGTAACAATAGGGATCGTGTCCTGATACGGCTCTGCCGGAACAAAAACAATCGCGAGCTCTTTATCGTCCTTACCAGACAGACCAGGAATACTGCTGGCCACCATCCGACGAATACGCGGCTCCATCCCATCCGGTTCCAATTCAGCACGATATTTAATAAACACCGCCGCTGAAGCGGGCTGAACTGGCTCGCCCGGCGCGATACGTTCGGGCAATACCACATGCACCCGCGCAACCAGCACGCCATCGATCTGTGCCAGCGTCGCTTCAACTTCCTGCGACAAGGCATAGATATAGCGGGCGCGTTCTTCCAACGGCGTCGAGATCACACCGCTTTTCTGAAAGACTTCCCCCAGATTGGTGCGCGACTGCTTCGGTAAACCTGCCGCATTAAGAATATTGACGGCACGCTCCATGTTTTTTGCATCGATCACCAACGTTACGCCGGTTTTGTCCACCCGTTTCTCCGCACCGATCTGGTAGCGGCCAAGCATTGAAATCGCCTCGTTAGCATCGTTCTCCGACAGCCCGCGATTCAACTCAATCGGCTCGCCGCAGCCAGCCAATAACCCGATCAGCAGAAGGAATACTCGCTTATCGATTTTCATAGGCAGCTACTGTAAGTTGGTGAGTTTTTCCAGACTTTGCACACTTTTCGCCACCAGTTTGGCGCTAAGCAGACTTTCCAGATAGAACGACGACAGCGTCCGAGTCGCATCCAGCACATCCTTGGGGTTATTGGAGCGCATAGACTGGCTAATGTCGCGTTCGGCAGATTTGAAGACGCCGTTCAGTCCCTGAGATTTTTCCGCCAGTGCGCCCAGCCACTGGCTGTTACCGCGTTCTGCCGTCATCGGTGCCGACGACAGCGCTGCGCTAAACCAGGAGACATCCTGATCGTTGGCGGAAAAGGAAAAAGACGTACCATTGTCCGCCAGCGGAGCATCTCCCGGCTGAGCTAGCGTAGTAGCGTGGTTGATTTTCATGATGTGGATTCCATCGCGGACGGGATAAAATAAAGCCGGAGCATAGCTCCGGCTCGTTGACTCACAATTAGAACTGGATGGCTTTCGCCGCTTTCTGCCCGGAGTTCAGTGATTTGGATGCAGAATCCATCTGACCATCCAGAATCGAGTTTTCCGTATCCAGCGCAATTTTCTGTGCCTGAGCGCCTGCTGCACGAGTCAGAGAACCCGCCATCGCGCTATCCAGAGTCTGAGAAGCCGCCTGAGATGCAACCTGAGAAAGTCCTAAAGCCATGATATATCTCCAAATATGATGAATGTTTATGGTAGTGAACTGTCATGCTGTACATACAGTCATCTTGTTCATTCATTAAGTAGATATTGGGCTGGGGGAGTTCCCACAGAGAGGAAATTCTTTCAGGAAAAAGTATTCGAGGGGAAGAACTAGCCTGTTTTTATCAATCTTTCCTGCCGTTAGCTAGAGATCATTTTCCTTTAAAATAGCAAAGACACGGATTGCGTCTGCCTAAAAGCAACTCGTGTTTTTTGATTTGTAGGATCGTTTACGCCATTCTTTTCCTCAACAATGGCTGATAAGCACTGTACCGTTGGCAAGGATGCGATATCTGAATCTATGCCGCTCTTATTTCCGCCATACTGCCGGATGATCGCTATGCTCGCCTTAACGACTAATACTGGATTGTGGTTCAGACTGGTTTTAATTTCGCTTGGTAGCGCACTGCTGGCTCTGTTACTTGGGCAAGCCATTGTCGCCAGGCTGGAGCAGACACAACTACTGCACTACAGTCAGGAGGTGCTCAATCAGGGAACCGCTGTCGCGAATGAAGGCCGGGACACCATCAACCGCGTGCTGACGCTCAATAACCCCCCTTGTTCCAGTGCCGATCTAAAAGAATTACGTCTGCTCTCCTTTTACTCCGTTTATCTCCGCGACATCGGGCGTATCAAGAACAACTATCTCATCTGTTCCGCAGGCTGGGGCATCCTCAATCCACCCATTTATCTGCTGCCGCCTAACCTGACGACCCCCGATGGTGTGCAACTGTGGACCGCAATGAAGGATGTCGTTGATCCGCGTATTACCGCGGATATGGCAAGCCTCAACGGAGTGGTCACCATCACCGCCGCTGCTGCATTTCGCCGTTTCATTCAGCCACCGACCGAGCACAGCGCGATGTTGCTCACGCGTAATCTGGATCATGTTTATCAAACATTTGGCGACATCGACTTGCCTGCGTACAGGCAGACGCCGCAACAGAATAACGCGTGGCTGACCATGGGAAAACGCCAGACGTTTTTCTGTGCGCCTAACCGGGATATCTGCGTACTGGCGCAGTTGAACTCCTCGGGTATCCTGTATCGTCCGTGGTATATCATCGCCGCCCTGTTTTTTGTCGGGGCGCTCATCGGTGCCAGTTTTACCCTGTCCTATCAGCTCTACTACGATCGGCACCATGCTTTACCATCACAGCTAAAACGCGCGATCAAACACCAACGATTTCAGGTACATTATCAACCGTTGATCAGCCTGCCACAGCGCGCCATTATTGGCGTAGAGGCATTGGCTCGTTGGAAAAATGAACGCGGCGACAACGTGTCGCCGGAGTATTTCATCAATATTGCGGAGAAAATGGGCTATTTAGCGGAGCTGACTCGGATTATTACGCGTCAGGCGCTGTACGATATGCAGCCTTATCTCACACGTGAAACGCCATTTATTCTCAGCATTAATCTGTCCGTATCCGACATTGTTTCGCCTGACTACCACCACTTTCTACAGCAGATGAGTGACGATCTAGGGATAGACAGATCGCGTATTATGTTAGAACTCACCGAACGGTCGAGTACATCGCATCAGACGCTGGCCAACGGTCTTGAGGCATTGCGACATTCGGGATATAAAGTCGCGCTTGATGATTTCGGTACGGGCTATTCCAACCTTGATTATCTGAGCCACTTACCGTTCGATATGATCAAGATCGACAAAGTTTTCGTCGGCGCCATCGGTACGGACTCGGTAAATGCCGCGATGGCAGACCTGCTATTCACCCTGGTCAAAAAACTGGACGTCCCTGTGATCATCGAAGGAGTAGAAACACGCGAGCAGGCCGCCTACATCCTGCAACAGTGCCCTTCGGCGATAATACAAGGATGGTATTTCGGTAAAGCGGTAGCATTGTGCGATCTACCAGATATCCGTCACTATCCGTGTCCACCGATAGAAACGGCGTAACCTGATAGTAGGTCTACCGTTAAAAGTAGACCTCTCCCTATCGGCTACCGTATCCCAGCAGATAAACCCTCGACATTCATCCATCATGCCTGACAGGCTTCCCGGCCCCCGGCGCACATTTCTCGCACCGTCACGTTCAGCACTTTCAGGCGGTGATAGAGTGTTCGTTTGGGGATCCCCAACTCCACGATCACATCGTCAATACAGTGGTCGTGGCGACGCAGCGCATCCTGAATCAGAAATTTTTCAATCCGCTTTAAGCGGTCTTTGAGTTGCAAAGGGCGCGGGTGCAACAGCGGCTGAATTTCAGCCAAAGGAGACAGTCCCATTGCCCAACGATCCGCCGCCGCTTTCAGTTCGCGGATATTGCCCGGCCAGCTGTGGGTCAGCAACTGCTCATAAATTTCCGCCGTCATCGGTGGTTGCGTCATTTTCAGACGTACCGCCGCTTCCTGACTAAAACGCTGAAACAGTGGCAGAATGAGATCGCTGCGAGAACGTAGGGTCGGTAGCTGAATTTTTACCGTATCCAGACGGAAATAAAGATCGCGACGAAACAACCCCTTCTCTACCAGTTGCAGCAGCGGCGTTTGCGTAGCCACAATCACGCGCATGTCCACGGGCGTAAACTGGGTACTCCCCAGCCGCTTAACCCCCCGGCTTTCCAACACGCGTAGCATCTTGGCTTGCAGCGTCATAGGCATGCTGTCGATCTCATCCAGAAACAGAATGCCCTTGTCCGCACTTTCCAAATAACCGGCGCGAGAGCGGTTAGCACCGGTATACGCTCCAGATACCACACCAAACAGCTCGCTTTCAGCCAGATTTTCCGGCACAGCGGCACAGTTCACCGCTACTAAAGGGCCGCTGCATTGCGAAAGTCGATGGATCCGGTTTGCCAGCGTGTCTTTCCCTGTGCCCGTTTCACCTTCAAGAACAATGTCGACATTGAGGGGAGCAATAACATTGATGATTGGCGACAACGATGAGTGAATATCCTCAGCTGTATGCGTCGAATAGCCCGACGGTGGCGAGGAATAGTCTACGGATGGGTTTTCGAATGAGGAATCCTCTAATGATGAATAGTGCTGTCTGTCCTGACGGTAATGATTATTCATTAACTACTCCTGGAGCCCAAGCGGGCTAACTCACTGCTTTCCATAACGTGGGGCGTTACCACTTTACGCCCACGGCGTTTCTCCTCGTAGCACACACCGATTCATCACCGGTGGAACAATGACAAGCATTACCGCCATTGAATGATGAAACCATCAGGCATCGCTGAACATCCGGTAGGAATTCCAGAGGCGTTTGTAGGGAAAAGCCTACAAAAAAACGGCCAAAATAAGTAAAAACAACCCGTTATGCTTTCAGATAATTCGCAGGAAAACGAAAAGATATTGTCAGGATATCGTTAAGCGCAGTGAAAGGGATTCACGACTGTTGAATCCCTTTTATCTGCTATTGCTTCGGGTTCCCACTGCTAGGGAATAAGCTTCTTGCTAAAGACATATTTCACGATCTCCACATTGGTACTGAACTGCATTTTTTCCATCAGGCGCGCTTTGTGAGTGCTGACCGTTTTGTTGCTGATGGCCAGTTCATTGGCGATGGCGTTAATCCCCATCCCCTGCGCAAACATAATCATGATTTGGTGCTCTCTGGCCGTCAGGACATCGTGCTCTGCTCGTCCCCCCTCCGTGTAATTGGAGAACACCAGCTGCTCGGCAATGGTGTGATCGATATAGCGAGCCCCCTGCGCTACACGTCGGATCGCCGCCAGCAGCGCCTCGGGGTCTTTATCTTTGGTGATGTAGCCTCTGGCACCACTTTTCAGCGCATGCTGTGCAATCTGCGCCTCGCTGTACATGCTAAGCACCAGAATCGGCAGACGCGGATATTGCGCCACCACGCGAGAAATCAGCGCTTCACCGCTGATACCGGGCATCGACATATCCAGCAACAGCAAATCGGGCGCCACGCTGCGCAACTGTGCGAGCACCTGTGCGCCATTTCCTGCTTCGGCAACGACGCTCAGCGAGTCATCCAACGCGAAGATCTGCTTGAGCCCTTCGCGCATGATGACGTGATCGTCCGCGATCATGAGACGTATTTGTTTGCCCATCGCTCATTTCTTCCTTTTGTTATTCTTGTCCCGTGATTAACGGATATAGCCATTTTTAGGAAACGTTAACTGCACCTGCGTGCCTTTTCCGGGGGCGCTTTCAATAATGACTTCGCCTCCCAGCATCCGCCCTCGCTCTTTCATGCTCATGAGTCCAAAGGCATTCTTATTCTTTGCATGGGAATCAAATCCTTTTCCGTTATCCTTGATACACAGCACGATGCAGTCCTGCTGGTTTTCCAACGTAATGAACACCTGTGTAGCGGCCGCGTAACGTGCCACGTTGGTCAACGACTCTTGAGCAACGCGAAAGGCTGCCGTGGTGCTTTCGTCATTAAGCGCCAATGTTTCCCCCGGCGTTCGCAACAGGCAGGTGGCGCTGTAGTGACGGTTAAATTCGTCGCATAGCCATTCCAGCGCAGGCGTGAGTCCCATGTTTAATACATTCGGCCTGAGTCGGGTCGATACGTTACGCACAACCTGAATCGTTTGGTCAGCCAGCTGCATCAACTTTTGCAAATGTGCCTGCATCTCTGGATTTTCCTTGGCAAAACACATCCTCATCAGCGACAGACTCATGCGGATCGTGGTCAGGTGTTGCCCAAGCTCGTCGTGAATTTCCTGTGCGATATGCTTACGTTCTTCCTCGCGTGAGATCTCACGCTGGCGTGCCAGCAAGCGCAGTTGCATATGTGAATCGGCCAGCTTCTTCTCCGCATAGCGAATAGCGGTAATGTCCCGCCCCACGGTCAGAATGGAAACCAGCGCACCACGCTGATCGAACTCCGGCACGCAGCGAATATGGTGAATATCTTGATGACGCTGCTCGCCTTTCCCTCGCTCTTCCATCACCTCACCTTCCGCACTACTGCGGGTATCGACAACTTGCTGCACCAACTGTTCCATGCGGATCGCACATCCCGCTCCCGGCATCAATTCCGTAATCATTCGACCCCGAAGTTGCTCTACGGTAAATTCCAAATGTTTCAAACTGGCGGGGTTGGCATACAGGCAATTCAGGCTGGGATCGAAGCGAATAATCAAATCCGGTGAATTTTCTACCAGCGCGCGGAATTCTTGATCCCGTGCGTATGCCAACTGTTCTATATGTTTACGTTCCCTGATATCTCTGACTACACACATGCTGTAGCTACATCCTTTATGTTGGAAATGCGTTAAATTGACCTCAACCGGAATGGTCATGCCGTAGCGAGTGAGGTGCCTGGTTTCAAAGGTGGTCCCAATGCCAGATTCATACTCCTGAAGCCAGTCGGGCGATCGATGCTCGGCAGCCCAGCATGGGTCGATATCGGCAACGCTCAGATGCATGAATTCCGTGATGCTGTAGCCCAACGTCTGACTGGCAGCCTCATTGACATAACAAAAACGCTGATCTGCATTGACGATGTAAATCGCGTCTTTGATACGACCAAACGCAAAATCCACCAGTTCCAGTTCAGGGGCCTTGGTTTGTTCATCGGAACGAAAAGGTTGGGTAAACATCATTGTCATCTCCTTATTTGAATTAAGACATTTGTGCAGCCACCCGCCGTGCAGGTAGCGCAATACGGCGTCTCAACATTCCAGAAGATGGACAGGAAACCCTGCAACGGCTAAACGCGACCTGATATCACGGCGTGCGACCTACGTCCTGAGCGGTAACCACCCTATTGAAGCAGGCGGTCACCACATCAAGCAGAGAAAAATGGTGGGTACAGGCACGTCCTTTCGTCCCGTTGGATAGCGTCAGGATTCCACAGCCTGACGGATTACACTTCGGGCACGAGACAGCCGTGACCGCACCGTACCGATGGGGATCCCCAACTGCAACGCGAGATCCTGATAGCTGGCATCGGTATCCAGCAATTGCATTAGCATCTGACGGGTATCCTCAGGAAGTGAGACGATGGCATCCATCGCGCGTTTCAGCGCTCGCTGGCTTTCGGTAATAGCACCGGGGTCGAGTTCTATCGCGATATGTTCCAGCATCTCATCGCCCATTTCCTGAGCGCGCTGTCGTGCCTGCTTGAAATAGTTGCGCACCAGGTTGAGAGCGATGCCGAACACCCACGTCTCCGGCCGCGATGCCCCAGCGAATTTATCCTGATGTTTGAGCACTTCCAGGTAGGTCATTTGCTGTAAATCCTCAACGTCATCATGGTTGCTGACGCGCTTGCGGATAAAGTTATGCAATTTCTTTCCGTGTTGACGAAACACCTGTTCCCAATCGACAGCTAGCGCCGGGTAAAGCGAAGGGGTCTGTTCGATGTGTTTCAGGGTAGACATTTCCATTTGCTGACTCTCCGTTGTTGTGCCCTATTGGCAAAAACGGAAGAGCAAGCCTTGTGCCAGCCCAGAATTATTTTTATCACACTGATTTATAATCAGTTATTTTTCACCCTACCTGTTATCGTGCCATTTTTTGCCAACGTCCACAGCACGAAATTGCAAGTTATTGCAATAAGTAAAACGGCATTTCATCCAATCCGCCATCAAATTCAGCCTGCTCCGATGACTTCACGCTGGGAACCCATCCTTTTCTGCATCCACACAGCAATACATTCACATCACTGCACGTTCACACCACGACACGTAGCCGATTCATTCAGGATGACATCATGATCAAAATACCGACGGTACTTCCCACTAGCAGCGCCCTGCCGCGCCCTGTCGTCGTGGATGACGATCCCGTGCCACAGACTGCGGTACAGCAGACAAGTTCGCTACACGCTTCGCCCGGTTCTCCACTTTCTACCTCAATGGAGGAAGTAGCGATGGCGTTTGGCGAACAGGCGGAACGTAGGAGCAAATCGCTGAATCGGCGTCAAATAGCCCAGCAGCCGGAGGCCCGCACGACGGCCAACGTCGAGCGGATCGAGAAACTAACGGAACTGTTCAGGATGTTGGAAAATCCGTCACAGAGTACCCTCGATCAGCAACTGAGCCGCATGCGCGATCTGTTGGCCCGACAAGGTTCGCCGTCTCTTGAAGCGGTGTTGGAAGCCGCAGGCAACGATCCGGCCCGTGGGGATATTTTGCTGCGCCACATCCAGCAGCAATCAGCGCAACAGCCAGAGTTGGCAGCAGCGGCAGAAAATGCACTACAGCAGCTACATCATGAGAAAGGGCCAGAAGTCCGGGCGGGTCTGAATACGGCAACGGCCATTGCGCTATTTAGCACGCAGCCGGAACAAAAACAGGCGATGCGCGATCTGTACTACCAGAAAATCGTGCATCAGCAGTCGGCAAGCGCATTACTGGATTCCCTGCTGGAACGCTTTGACGCCGCAACATTTTCCATTGGGCTACGGACCTTACAGCGAGCACTGACGGCAGATATTGCCTCTCTGACACCGTCAATATCAAAAACCGTTCTCAGCAAAATGCTGAGCAACCTCAACGACTCCCGTCACCTGAGTCACACGTTGTCATCCAGCCAAACGCTGCTCACTCGACTAGCGAACAAAGTGCCCGCATTTACGCTGGGTGCAGTGGAATTAACTCGCCGCCTAATTGGCCTGAGTGCCAACGGCGCCTACGCTCGCGATCTGCATAACCTTGGTCGGGAAGTTGCCGGTACGCAGGTGCGGCATCAGGCCATGTTTTTTAGTGCTCTGCTGCCGCTTGTCAGCGACCTACCGCATCCTCTGTGGCGAGACAGCAAAAACCGGCAAACGGCACTCCAACTGATA
Source organism: Pectobacterium zantedeschiae (assembly GCF_004137795.1). GTDB lineage: Bacteria > Pseudomonadota > Gammaproteobacteria > Enterobacterales > Enterobacteriaceae > Pectobacterium > Pectobacterium zantedeschiae. The sequence goes on along the minus strand of NZ_NWTM01000001.1, from coordinate 896,409 downwards.
CGCGGCATGATTGGTGATATCGCCCAGTACGAAAAACAGCAGGCCAAAAGTACTCAGCATGATGAGTTAGCGCAGCGTGACGCCTCATCACAGCAAAAACAACCCCCGCACACGCCGGATAAGGGGCAGCCATGAATCTGCTGATTATCTGGCTAAATCGCATTGCGCTAAGCGCGATGCAGCGTTCGGAGGTCGTTGGCGCGGTAATCGTCATGTCTATCGTTTTCATGATGATTATCCCGCTACCCACCGGGCTCATCGACGTGCTCATCGCGCTTAACATCTGCGCCTCCTCCCTGCTGATCGTGCTGGCGATGTACCTACCTAAACCGCTGGCTTTCTCAACGTTTCCGGCGGTGCTACTGCTGACCACCATGTTCCGGCTGGCGATCTCCATTTCCACCACGCGACAAATCCTGCTCCAGCAGGATGGCGGTCATATCGTTGAAGCCTTCGGTAACTACGTGGTGGGCGGGAATCTGGCAGTGGGGCTGGTTATTTTCCTGATTCTGACGGTGGTGAACTTTTTGGTGATCACCAAAGGCTCCGAGCGCGTGGCAGAGGTGGCGGCACGTTTCACGCTCGATGCGATGCCCGGTAAACAGATGTCCATCGACAGCGACCTGCGTGCGGGGCTGATCGAAGCCCATCAGGCGCGGCAGCGGCGGGAGAATCTGGCGAAAGAAAGTCAGCTGTTCGGGGCAATGGACGGCGCAATGAAGTTCGTCAAAGGCGATGCGATTGCGTCGCTGGTTATCGTGTTCATCAACATGATTGGTGGCTTCGCCATTGGCGTGTTGCAACACAACATGGCTGCATCCGATGCCATGCACGTCTACTCGGTATTGACCATCGGCGACGGGCTGATCGCCCAGATCCCAGCATTGCTGATTTCACTGACCGCAGGAATGATCATTACCCGCGTCTCGGCCGACGGGCAAAAAGTGGATGCCAATATTGGTCGGGAAATCGCGGAGCAGCTCACCAGCCAGCCCAAAGCGTGGATCATCTCCTCCATTGGCATGTTTGGCTTTGCGCTGCTGCCGGGGATGCCAACATTGGTGTTTGTCGCTATCAGCCTGGCGTCACTCGGCAGCGGTCTATTCCAACTCTGGCGCATCAAACAACAGGGCCAGTTGGATGCCAGCCAGTCGGAGGCGGACAACATGCCTGCCGAACAGAACGGCTATCAGGATCTGCGGCGTTTCAACCCGACACGAGCCTATTTGCTGCTGTTTCATCCGGTCTGGCAAGGGCAACCGACGACAACGGCGCTAGTGCAGAATATCCGCCGTCTGCGTAATCGGCTGGTCTACCGTTTTGGCTTTACGCTGCCGTCCTTTGATATCGAATTCAGCGACCGACTGGCAGAGGATGAATTCCAGTTTTGCGTCTATGAGATTCCCTACGTAAAAGCCACGTTTGTTACCGATCAGTTGGCAGTTGCGAACAGTGCCATCGAACAGGCTGACGTGACGATCGCCACGCCGGGCCACACGCTACGGGATGAAAGCCAGTGGCTATGGCTGCCGCTGTCGCATGTCGCCCAGCAGCCGGACGATGTGCCGCGCTGGACCGCAGATGAGCTGATTCTGGCACGTATGGAGCAAGCCATTCACCGCACGGGTTCACAGTTTATCGGCTTGCAGGAAACCAAATCCATTCTGGCCTGGCTGGAGAGTGAGCAACCGGAATTGGCGCAGGAACTACAGCGCATCATGCCACTCTCACGTTTTGCCAGCGTGCTGCAACGGCTGGCCTCCGAACGTGTACCGCTACGGTCAGTGCGCCCTATCGCCGAAGCACTGATTGAAGTCGGCCAGCACGAACGGGACACGCTGGCCCTGACCGACTACGTGCGCCTGGCGCTCAAATCACAAATCTGCCACCAGTACAGCGATGAAAATAGCCTCGCCGTCTGGCTGCTGACGCCAGAAAGTGAAGAGCTGCTGCGTGATGCACTGCGCCAGACGCAGAACGAAACTTTTTTCGCCCTGACGCAGGACTACGCCTCAACGCTGCTCAGTCAGCTTCGGCAAGCATTTCCGCCGTTCTCACCGCATAACAGTCTGGTGCTGGTAGCACAGGATTTACGCAGTCCGCTGCGCACGCTGGTACAGGACGAATTTCACCACGTCCCTGTACTGTCCTTCACCGAACTGGAATCCACCCTATCGATCAACGTCATTGGACGCCTTGATCTTTACGACTCCCCTGACCCCTTTAGCGCATAGGAAGACACCATGTTTGAATTACGCGTGCTGACTGGTTTACATCGCGGTGCGGCGCTGCCGCTCTGCGGAAACGCCTGGCGTATCGGTGCGGCCGATGATGCCGATCTCGTACTCTACGATCCCGGTATTGCGCCTTACCACAGCCAACTGGAGAAATCCGCTGACGGCTGGGCGCTCAGCGCACAGGATGGCACCTTGTGCAATGCGGAAGGCCATTCCGTCGAACACATCGACGCGCTACCGCCCGGAACCCCCTTTGCACTGGGGCAAATTTGGCTCTGCATCGTGGCCGCCGATACCCCTTGGCCTGATGACGAAGAAATCCCCTCCACTGCGGAAGAGGATCTTCCCCCTGCGGATATCCCCACCGACGAACCACGGGTTAATACCACTACGTCAACGCCTGTACCCACACCTCGCCTGCCGTTGTGGGCAAAAGCCAGCTACCTGCTACTTGGCGCGTTGTTGCTGGTGATGGTAGGCAGTTGGCAGCTACAGGAGAGTGTTGCGATGCCTGCAACCCCGCCGCCGCAGGATACCCGCAAACCGCTCAGCACCCTGCCACAGTTAGAAAGCACGCTGCGGATTATGTTGCAGGAACGGGAACTGAGCGCGGCCGTAAAAGTAGCGGCGTATCAGGATCGCCTCACGCTCACCGGGCAATTAACGCCAGACGATCAAAAAAAGCTGGAACGGATGCTCGCCCAACTCCACCAACGTTATAGAACCGCGCTATCAGTTGATAACCGGACACAGCTGAAAACGGAGCAACTGCCGTTTCAGATTGTTCAGGTGACCAGCGGGTCACGCGCCAATGTCGTCACAGCAGACGGCCAGCGCTTTTTCATCGGCGATGAGATCGACAACCTGCGTCTGGTGAAAATTGATGAGCACCAGATTGAATTCAGCGGCAGACAACAGATAACGGTGAATTGGTGATGCAGACACAAACTTCTTCTTTTCCGCTGCTTGAGCAGTGGGTCGCCCGGCAGCGTCAGCATCTGGCGGACTATGCCCCTGTGGAGAAAAAAGGCCGCGTTATGGCCGTCAGCGGTATTTTGCTGGAGTGCAGCCTGCCACAGGCACGTATTGGCGATTTGTGCTGGGTGGCACGCCAAGATGACAGCCAGATGATGGCCGAAGTGGTGGGATTTAGCCCGGACAATACCTTTCTCTCCGCGCTCGGGGCGCTGGACGGTATCGCACAAGGCGCGACTGTGACCCCGCTGTATCAGCCGCATCGCATTCAAGTGTCGGAACGCTTACTGGGCAGCGTACTGGACGGATTTGGTCGGGCATTGGAAGACGGCGGCGAGAGCGCCTTTGTCGAACCGGGTCATGCAACGGGCCACACGCAGTTGGTGCTAGGCGACGCTCCACCGCCGACGTCACGTCCGCGCATCAGCCAGCCGCTTCCCACCGGATTACGCGCCGTCGATGGCCTGCTGACGATCGGCCAGGGTCAGCGCGTCGGTATTTTCGCTGGTGCAGGCTGCGGTAAAACCACGCTGCTGGCTGAACTGGCACGTAATACGCCGTGCGATGCCATCGTTTTCGGGCTGATTGGCGAGCGTGGGCGCGAGCTACGCGAATTTCTCGACCACGAACTGGACGACGAACTGCGTAGCCGCACGGTGCTGGTGTGCTCTACCTCCGACCGCAGCAGCATGGAGCGCGCCCGCGCAGCTTTCACCGCCACCGCCATCGCTGAGGCTTACCGCGCCGAAGGCCGTCAGGTATTGCTGATTATTGACTCCCTGACGCGTTTCGCCCGCGCCCAGCGTGAAATCGGTCTGGCACTTGGGGAACCGCAGGGACGAGGCGGCTTACCACCGTCTGTCTATACGCTGCTGCCGCGTCTGGTCGAACGCGCAGGACAAACGGAGGACGGTGCCATCACCGCGCTCTATTCCGTTCTGATCGAACAGGACTCCATGAACGATCCAGTCGCCGACGAAGTCCGTTCGTTGATCGACGGGCACATCGTGCTCGCCCGACGTCTGGCAGAACAGGGACATTACCCAGCAATCGATATCCTCGCCAGCCTGAGTCGCACCATGAGTAACGTTGTGGATACCGACCACACGCGCCATGCGGGCGGCGTAAGGAGGCTGATGGCGGCTTACAAGCAGGTTGAGATGCTAATCCGCCTCGGAGAATACCAACCGGGCCATGACGAGCTAACCGACTCGGCAGTCAACGCCCATTCAGAGATCGCGCAGTTTCTGCGCCAGTCGATGCGAGAACCAATGCCTTATGGCGTGATTCAACAACAGCTCGCCGGAGTCAGCCGCTATGCCCCATAACACCGAGCGCGATGCAGAGTTACAGAGCGTGTTGAACCTGCTGATGCCGATACGCCGCCAGCGCTTAAGCCGCAGCGAGCGCCAGCAGCGGCAGGAAGAGCAGCAACTTATCAGGATTGCGGAACAGCAACGCCATCACCAACAGCAGGTCGAGGCGCTGCGACAGGCTAGCCACACGCAGCGTGACGAGTTTGTCCGAGAAACTCGGGGACAACGCCAAACGCTGGAACACCTGAAAAAGCACCTTGCAGCCGAGCAGCGTTTACTCAGCGAGATAGCGGCAGAAACCCAGCAGGTTCAGGCCACACAGCAGCAGCACGACAACCAGCGGCGTCAGGTTGATGACGCCCGAAACACGACCCGCCAATGCCAAAAGGCGGTGGAGAAACTGGAGTATCTGCTTACGTTACCTCAGGAGCACGTATGAATAACCGACAGATTGCGTCATCCGAATCCAAGGCAACACAGAACGCGCAGGCTACGCTGCACGGCAAATCCTCACGCTCAGACGATCCACAACATATGGATTTCTGGGAGGCATTCACGTTTTCAGACGGTTTTGAAGACGAACTCTATCAGGAAGCGCCTATCGTTTTACCATCGGGCAACCCCATCAACGTGCCGCTGTCCCTGCATAGCGACATACCAGACGCCCCACAAAACGTGACACCGTCACAGTGGCAACCACTGCAATGCGAACTGATTGAGGCAATGGACAACATTTGCGCTCCACCGTTTGCCTTCAGCCTGCAACTGCCACAATTGGGCGACATCGATGCCCGTTTAGCCAATCTGGTGCCACGCGGCTGGGACATTTCACTGCGCTTTAGCCGGGAGAGCTACCACCAGTTAAAAGATCGGCGTGAAGCCTGTCGTCGCTCACTCGCCACCGCGCTGGATTGCCCGATTAACCTGCGTTTTGATGCCAGAGAGTATGAGCGATGAACCTGAATTCACCCGACTTCAATTCACTGCACGTCAGACCGCTAGCGCTACCGACCATGCGTACACAGCACGCCCGCATCAGATCGACGCTAGCCGCAGGGCTATCGCTGCCTTTTGTCCGCAATGGGCTTGCTGGTCGCCTGCACCTTCAACTGGCGCATGAACGTGAGCTGATAGAAGAAATGCCGGCCGCACAGCCAAGCGGCTGGCGTAGTGATATCGGTAATTTTTCGCTAACCGATCCCTTTCCTGTGCTCAGCCTGCTGTCCGACTGCCCGCTGCTGCCCCTTACCGAAGACGACGAGGCAGCGAAGCAGTGGTATTGGACGCTCTACAACCAATCGCTGAACCCCGTGCTGCGGTCGCTCGTGGGAGAAATTTATCCAACGGCAGCAACACAGGAAGAACATGATTCAGTACAACAGCACGGCACCCGACAACACAGCCTCCAACAATGCAGCAATGCTGCCGCACTCTGCGCCTGGCTCAGCGTGAACTGGAACGGGATGGTCGTGCGCAGCCGGATGCAGGCCATAGATGCTGTCTGGCTAATGCTGTTTTCCCGCGTTGACTGGCAGCACCAGCCCCGTGTGCTACCCGCAGAAATGGCTATCGCTATCCCACTCACGCTGGCTGATGTCGTGCTGCCGTTTACCGCGCTACAACAGATCCAGACCGGCGACATTGTTTTGCCTAACCGCCCATGGTTTACGCCGTCCGGCGAGGGAATGCTGTCATCCAGCACGCTGCGCCTGAGCGGCACGCTGCAACTCGCAGAACACGCGCCCTACACCTTTACCGTTACCGACATGGAGACTGTCTCGATGCCCTCGACTGCGACTAACACGATGCTAACCAATACTCAATCCGATACCTCGACGCTTGAATTTACACCATCGAGTGACAACGTCACTGAAAATTTACCACCGCTGCCGATCACCTTACACATTCGCTGCGGTAGCCTGACGATGACGCTGACAGAATTGCAACACCTTGCCAGCGGTAGCGTGCTGACGCTGCGGGATGTGGTGCCGGGGCACGCCTGGCTGTATCACGGGGATATCGCACTGGCAAGCGGCGATCTGGTCGATGTGGAGGGCCGATTGGGGCTACAGATTACCCAGCGCTTTTCCGCGCCAACGCATAAGCAGCCAATGCAGGATAAAGAAAACATCGCCGCAGAGGAGCTGGCACCATGACGTCCGGCGCATTCGATCCGTTGATGTTTGCGCTCTTTCTGGGCGCACTCTCTCTGATTCCACTGATGATGATTGTCTGCACCTGCTTTCTGAAGATTGCGATTGTGCTGCTGATTACCCGCAACGCCATCGGGGTGCAACAGGTGCCGCCCAATATGGCGCTATACGGCATCGCGCTCGCGGCGACGATGTTTGTCATGGCTCCGGTATTTCAGGACATCACCACGCGCGTGCAGGAAAAGCCGCTGGATATGACCGATATCACTTCGCTTCAGGCCAGCGTGACTTACGGGCTGGAGCCACTGCAAACTTTTATGTCACGCAACGTTGACCCGGATATTCTCACCCATCTGCATGAGAACAGCCTGCAAATGTGGCCTGCCTCGCTATCCGAGAAGGTGAATACGCAAAACCTGCTGCTGGTGATTCCAGCTTTCGTGCTGTCAGAGCTACAGGCTGGATTCAAAATCGGCTTCTTGATCTATATCCCATTTATCGTCATCGACCTCATCGTCTCCAACGTGCTGTTGGCGCTGGGGATGCAGATGGTCGCACCAATGACGCTCTCGCTGCCGTTAAAGCTGCTGCTGTTCGTGCTGGTCAACGGCTGGACGCGGCTGCTGGACGGCCTGTTCTACAGCTATCTGTGAGGCCGAGATGGAAATAATCACGCTTTTCCGTCAGGCCATGGTGATGGTTGTCCTGCTCTCGGCGCCGCCGCTGCTGGTTGCGGTGATCGTCGGTGTACTGATTTCTCTGCTACAGGCGGTGATGCAATTGCAGGACCAGACACTGCCCTTTGCCGTCAAACTGATCTCTGTCGGGCTAACGCTCGCGCTCTGCGGGCGCTGGATTGGCGTAGAGCTGATGCAGTTAGCCATTACCGCGTTCAACATGATTGCGCAGACTGGGGTATAAATCCGCATGATCGCCACCATTCAGCACGTTTACGATTTTATCATCGCCATTACGCTCGGCATCGCCCGGCTGTATCCCTGCTTTATTCTGGTGCCGGTTTTTTCACTCAACGTGTTGAAAGGCATGATGCGCAACGCCGTGGTGATTTCCCTAACGCTGCTGCCTGCCCCCATCGTACAGCAACAACTCGTGTTGACGCCGCTCTCCTGGCCGATGCTTCCTGCACTGTTGTTCAAAGAACTCATGGTGGGGTTGCTGATAGCACTCATTCTGGCGATGCCGTTCTGGCTGTTTGAATCTGTCGGGGCGCTGTTCGATAACCAGCGCGGCGCCTTGATGGGCGGTCAGCTCAACCCTGCGCTCGGTTCAGATGCCACGCCACTCGGCCATTTATTGAAACAGACCCTGATTCTGCTGCTGATTATCGGTATCGGTTTAAAGGGGCTGACGCAGCTGATTTGGGACAGCTACCAGATCTGGCCGGTGCTGTCCTGGCTGCCAGCACCGAGCGAGAAAGGGTTTGAGGTATATCTTAACCTGCTGGCAGACACCTTTACTCATCTGGTGGTATACGCAGGGCCGCTGGTGGCACTCCTGCTGCTGCTAGAGTTCAGTATTGCGTTACTCAGCCTGTATAGCCCACAGCTTCAAGTGTTCGTCCTGTCGATTCCGGCCAAGTGTCTGGTTGGGATGGCGTTTTTCATCATTTATCTGCCGGTGCTGCAATATTTAGGCGACGACAAACTTCAGGGATTGCCGGACCTTAAGCATCTGCTCCCGCTGCTTTTTACCGTATCAAACAGCTAACAAGGCGGAACCGATGAGTGAGAAAACAGAAAAACCCACAGAAAAAAAGCTGGAGGACGCACGTCGCAAAGGCGAAGTCGGGCAAAGTCAGGATGTACCCAAGCTATTGATCTGCGTCGGTCTGCTGGAATGTGTACTGGCGCTGGCGGACAATACAATGGGGAAACTGCAAACGCTGGTGCAACTGCCGCTACAACGACTGGATGCGCCGTTTGCGCAGGTGGCGAAAGAAGTGTTTCATGATGCCGCTGTGCTGGCGGGCACGCTCTGCCTGCTAGCCGCGGCAATTGCCGTGCTGTTGCGAATCGCGGGCGGCTGGCTCCAGTATGGCCCACTGTTTGCGCCCGAAGCATTGAAACTCGACCTCAATCGGCTGAACCCGATCAACCAGTTCAAGCAGATGTTTTCAATGCGCAAGCTGGTGGAAATGTTGACCAATATTCTGAAGGCGGTGGTGATCGGTACCGTCTTTTATAAAGTGGTCGTGCCGGAGTTGGAAGCGCTGGTTGAATTAGCCTATGGCGATCTGCACGGCTTCTGGCAAGGGGTTAAAGCCCTGCTGACGCGTATTGCCCGAACCACGCTAACGGCGCTGCTGGTGCTGTCCGCCATGGATTTCGGCCTGCAAAAATATTTCTTTCTCAAGCAACAGCGCATGAGCCATGAGGATTTACGCAACGAGCATAAAGATTCCGAAGGCGATCCGCATATGAAAGGACACCGCAAATCGCTGGCGCATGAACTGGCGAACGAACCCGCTGCGCCGCGTCCCAAAGCGAAAGTGGAAGATGCCGATATGCTGCTGGTCAACCCGACGCATTATGCGGTGGGGCTCTACTACCGCCCCGGAAAAACCCCGCTGCCGCGCATCTTGTTTAAAGGCGAAAATGAAACAGCAAGAGAGCTTATCGCACAGGCGAAAAAAGCGGATATCCCCGTGATTCGCTTTATCTGGCTGACCCGAACGCTGTATCGCACCACGCCGGAAGGTCATTATATTCCACGCGAGACACTTCAGGCGGTGGCGCAAGTGTATCGCGTCTTGCGCCAGCTCGAAGACGAGCAAAAACGCGAGATTATTGAGATGGAGTGAAAGCGCCTCACAGGATAGTTAGGATTCGGCAATCTGACTCAGATAATACGCTTCTCCCTGACGCAGTTCCGCCATCATGAAATCAAGAAAAGCCTGCTGCTGCGGTGCATGCGCTTTACCAGCCAGCGTTTGGATCTGGAGCGAACGCTGATCGAGCTGCTTAATATTCAGCGGCTTCAGGCGCATCGGCTCCTGTAAGCACTTATACATCACGGAGTAGAAGCTACAGGCGGTGATCGCCCCCGGCGTGCTCATCGCATAATAATAGAGCGTGGTGAAGTTGTTGCAGCACAGCGTCGGCTCCAGAAAGGTGCCATTCATCCGGCATGAGAGGTCAAACAGTTGGCGTAGCGTAGTAGAAGATTCCGGCAGTGCCAGCGGGAAAGGATGTAGATCGGCCAGTTGAATAGACTGCTGCGCCAGCGGGTGAGCGTCAGACATCAGCAACATCAGCGGAGCAGGCACCGCCAGTTCCACATTCACGCCCTGCTCCGGTGCCAGCGCAAACTGGAGCGCAATATCCACTTCACCGTTACGGATCATCTGGGACACCTGCATCGCCGAGTCCACCTTCAGCGCAAACGTGGTATCCATGTCATGTTGGCGAAAACGCGCAAACAAGGTCGGCAGCAGATCAAACGCCATTCCCTCTGTGCAACCAATCCGCAACAGCGCCCGTCGGCTGGCCTTCAGCCCTTGAATCTCCGCCACCGCGGCATCCATATCCATCATGCTCTTACGCACATGGTTTTCCAGAATGCGTCCGGCATCATTTAATACCATTCCGCGTGCATGGCGCTCGAACAGCGGCACGCCAATGCGTTCTTCCAGCCGCTGAATCTGGCGACTAATCGCAGAAACGGCAACAAACAGGTGCTGGCTGGCGGCGCTGAGCGAACCGGTGGTGGCAACCACCAAAAAATAACGAATCTCGGTGCTGTGCATAGCGGCGTTCCTTTCAGACAGAACGGGGGAATTCGGAGGTTTATATTAAAAGCAAAGCTTAATTGCAATTTTTATTATTGTTGCAACGCTCGTTTTTTCTTTAAATATCGGTAACTTCGGCACATTATCCAGCAAGGAAAGGCATGACCAGCGCAGACCTTATTCGTATCGCCTGTGAACGTTTCGATCGCGGAGAGTTTAAACATACGCTGGCACGGCGTATTGCCCATGCGAGCGAGAGCCAGAAAGCGAACAGCCAGCCCGCGCTGAACCGCTATCTGACTGACGAGATCCAGCCCGCTTTGCTGGCGATGGGGTTCAGCGTAAAACTGATCGCCTCGCCGGATAAACGTCATCCCCCTTTCCTACTGGCCGAACGCATTGAAGATCCCAGCCTGCCAACGGTGCTGTCTTACGGCCACGGCGACGTGGTTTTCGGTGATGAAGAAAACTGGCGCGATGGGCTCACCCCCTGGGAATTGGTGGAAGAAGGCGACCACTGGTACGGACGCGGCAGCGCCGATAACAAAGGCCAGCACAGCATCAATCTAATGGCACTGGAGCAGGTGTTTCAGGCTCGCGGACAGCGTTTGGGCTTCAACTGCAAACTGCTGTTCGAAATGGGTGAAGAAATTGGCTCACCGGGGCTTGCCGACCTATGTCAACAACACAAACAAGAACTGGCTGCCGATATTTTTATCGCTTCTGATGGGCCGCGCCTTAATGCAGAGCGCCCGACGCTGTTCCTCGGTTCTCGCGGCTGCGCCAACTTCCGTTTACACATCAAGGCTCGCGAGCAGGCATACCATTCTGGCAACTGGGGTGGATTGCTGAGCAACCCTGGTACCCAGTTAGCGAACGCCGTGGCCAGCCTGGTGGATGGACAAGGACGAATGAAAATCGATGCCCTACTGCCACCGCCGCTGACACCAGCACTGCGGGAAATTCTCAGCACGATCGACCCCGCAGGCAGCGAGGGTGATCCAGCGATTGATGAAAACTGGGGTGCAGAGGGACTCACGCCTGCCGAGCGGTTATTTGGCTGGAACACGCTGGAAGTCCTGTCATTCATTACCGGTAACCCAAACAAACCGGTGAATGCGATCCCCGCTGACGCGACTGCCATTTGCCAACTGCGCTTCGTGGTCGGCACCGACTGGAAAAATCTGGCACAACATGTGCGTCAACACCTCGACCAGCACGGTTTTGATCAGGTAGACGTTGAGATGCTTAACACGTCTCCGGCGACACGGTTTAACCCCGAAGATCCGCTGGTAAACTGGACGCTGGCACTGATGCAGCACATCAGCGGTAAGCAACCCGCGCTGTTACCGAATCTGGGTGGATCGCTGCCTAATGACGTTTTCGCCGACATCCTCGGCCTGCCGACGTTGTGGATCCCCCACTCTTACCCCGCGTGCGGCCAGCACGCCGCCAACGAGCACATGCTGAAATCCGTCGCCCGTGAAGGATTAGCGATCATGACCGGCCTGTTCTGGGAACTGGGGGAGCAAGGAAGTCACCTGCTGGCGCAGCACAGGCAAAAATAGCGTGTCTATCATGCCAAAACGCCATAGCGGTGTGACATTGCCGGACAAGCTAAACCCTGACTACACAAGAAGCCGTGAGTTCCAGACTGCAAACGGGCAAAGAAAAAAATAAAGCCATCTCGAGAGGAGATGGCTTTATCGTAAGACAGACTTATACCCGTCATACTCCAAGTTGCATGTGCGTTGGCTGGTCAAATTCGTTCCCGACGAATTTGTCCTTCCCTTGCCGCCTGCCTGAAACTCGAATTATTTAGGGTATAAATGCTATTAAAAGTCGTCTTTAGTTTAGATTGAGCAATAAACGCGGGCTTCTCTCGGAGTATAAATCCCGAACGTTACCAATCCCAGTAAACCGTTAACAAAGGTTAACTGTGTTTCAGTGCGAGCAACTTTATCAGCACCGCCACATACCGCCGCAGCATCAATGGTTTTCTTCTGGCCAATCCCAGAAACGAAGAAGTGATGTGTTGTCACCTGTTTAGGTGTAGCAACAGCGTCATTCTTTACTGTAAACGTTTGTTGGGCACATCCTGTCAGCGCCAGCGCTAATACGGCAGCAGAAAGTATTTTTTTCATTAAACCCTCGTCGTGTTGTATTGATAATTCTTACGAAGAATGACATTTATACAAAAAATTACAATACTTAATACATTTTTATCTTTACGCTAACAAGGTATGTTGCCTGGGAGGGAATTTGCACGTTGATGAATTGATACACGTCTCTGTGGAGAAGCCAGTGACCTACGAGCAATAGGTCACTGGCAGCTTGAAAGATAAATTACTTCTTCATCCACTCAGGTTTCTGGAAGGCGTGGAACATCGAGTTTTTATCTTCAAAGAATGCGGCGAATTCTGGGGATTGAACCGCAGCTTTCAGATCCTGAGCAAACGGTTTGTCGGCATCTTCCGCACGCACGACAATCATGTTTTTCAAATCTTCCGGCAGCACATCTAACTGAATCGCGTCAGACAGGTTCAAACCCGCAGCCATCGCAAAGTTAGCATTAATCAATGAACCGGTTACGCCGCCCAATGCGCGCGGTAACTGCGCTGCTTCCAACGGTTTAAAGACCAGCCCTTTCGGGTTTTCCGTGATATCACGCAGCGACGCTTTGGTCGGCGTAATGTCTGGATTGATCTTGATCAGGCCGTATTTTTGCAGAAAATCCAGCGAACGTGCCAGGTTGGATGGATCGTTTGGCAACGTCACAATATCACCCGCTTTCAGCTCATTCAGCGAACGTACTTTGTTAGAGTAAAATCCCATGCTGGCGGTCGGCACGGTGATCACTTCCGTCAGTTTCAGCCCTTTATCCGCGCTGAAGCGGTCGAGATAGCGGCGGTTTTGGAACAGGTTGGCGTCAATACTGTTATTTGACAGCGCCAGGTTCGGCTGAATGTAGTCGCTGAATTCGCGCACTTTCACGTCATAGCCTTTTTTCACCATCTCCGGTTTGATCGCTTTCGTGACCATATCGCCATACGGCCCCGGCGAGACGCCGATGGTGATTTCTTTGCCTGAATCTGCTGCATAAGCCTGAGAGATGCCCAACGCCAGCATGAGTGGAATAAGTTTTTTCAATCGCATCGTCGCGTTCCTGTCTGTCCGATTTAGTCAGTGTTCGCCGTTTTGCTAACGGCATTCTCGTTGTTGTTATATAGAGCGCCAGCACAGGGCTAAGATCGAGATACCGAGAACGACCACGGTGTGGGGTATCCCTGCGGGAACCTCATCACCGTGTTTCTCCCTAAATCCACACTCTTATGCCCTGCGTGGCATCGCTCATTATTTTTTCTATTTTTATAACGTTATTCCCTGGTGTTGGATGACGTTTTACTGCTCACACTTCTTACTAAAAAAGGTTTACTCAATAATTAATTAAAACAAAAAGGTTTCCTGTCCGTAGCAATATTTGTCATACAGTTCAGGGTTGATATCGAAACTGATTCCCGGTTTATTTGGCACCGCAACACAGCTGTCCTTGTCTAATTCGACAAACGGCAGCATGAAGTCTTCATGCCAGTAGCGGGAAGACGGTGGAATATCGTGCGCGTAGATAAAGTTCGGCAGCGTTGATACCGCAATGTTGTGCGCTTTACCAACCGCCGTATCCAGCATACCGCCGCACCACACCGGAATATTGTGCGCCTGACAGTAATCATGAATTAGCTTGGTTTCGGTAATGCCACCGACACGAGCAACTTTAATATTGATAATCTTGGCGCTACCAAGCTCTATTGCTTTACGGGCGTCTTCTACCGAGGCAATACTTTCATCCAGACAGATCGGCGTATTCACCGCCGCCTGAAGTTTGCGGTGGTCGATAATATCGTCGTGCGCCAGCGGCTGTTCAATCATCAACAGATTGAATTTATCGATGCGCTTAAAGAAATCGATATCGTCCAACGTATAGGCGGAATTGGCATCCACCATCAGCGTAATATCACCAAACTCCTGACGCAGCGCTGCAATATAGTCGTAGTCTTTTCCCGGCTTGATTTTTATTTTGATGCGCTTGTAGCCTTCCTTCAGGAAATTATCGACCACGTGAACTAATTTATCGGGCGTTTCCTGAATACCAATACTGACACCCGCTTCGACTTTATCTCGGACTCCGCCCAGTAATTGATGCAGCGGTACACCGTTTATTTTCGCGTACGCATCCCAGATACCGCCTTCGATTGCCGCTTTAGCGCAGTTATTACGCTTTACCGGAGCGAAAATATCGCGAACCTGAGAAGGATGCGCAATATCCCCAGCCTGTTTAACCATCGGGATCAGGAAGTCACGCATAATATGCCAGGCAGTGACGTTGGTTTCTTCGTTATAAAATGGCAGGGAAATGGCGGAACAATCGCCGTAACCAATCTGCCCGCCAGCGTGAACTTCGGCAATGGAGAAATGTTTCTCCGTCTGCGTCGCAAAGCTGGTGGTAAATGGCGTTTTCAGCGCCATTTTCATTTTTCGTAATACAATTTTGTCTATTTTCATGACATCTCTCTGCTGTCCTGAATAACGTATTCTGTCGCGGTTTAACGGCGTTCGCGCTTATTCGCCCGTCGCGAGAGCATATCGCCCAGCGTTTGCACAACCTGCACTAATACCACCAGCGCAATCACCGTCACGACCATGACTTCGGTTTCATAACGATAATAACCGAAGCGGATCGCCAGATCGCCGACACCGCCGCCGCCAACAATCCCGGCCATCGCCGAGTAACCAATCAGGCTGACCAGCGTGATCGTCAGGCCGCGTAATAAACCAGCCAGAGCTTCTGGCAACAGCACGGTAGCAATGATTCGCGTCGGGCTGGCGCCAAAGGCCTCAGCCGCCTCCACAATACCCGGGTCGACTTCACGCAGTGCGGAATCCACCAGTCGGGCATAAAACGCAATCGCTGCTACAGACATCGGCACTGCGGCTGCAACGGGCCCTATCGTGTTCCCCAACAGCAATTGTGTTAATGGCAACAATAGCACCAGCAGGATCACAAAAGGGATCGAGCGGATAATATTTACCAGAATGGTTGATACCAGATAGATAAAACGGTTCTGCCAGAATAAATGACGATCGGTCACATAAATCGCGATACCTAGCGGCAGGCCGAATACCACAGCACAAAGCGTTGAAATACACACCATCGTGAAGGTTTCACCGAAGGCGAAGATTAATTCACCCATTAACTCAGTCATTGATAACCTCCACCCCAAAGGTATTCTGTCGAATATAAGCAATAGCCGCAGCGAGATTATCCGCCGCCGGATCGTCACGGTATGAAATCTGGGCGATAATATGCCCCAATGCGCGATCGTTGATGTATTCAATATTGCCGTGCAGGATATTCACCGATACCTGAAACTGCTGCGCAACGTCAGATAATATCGGTTGTTCTACCGAATCATCGGCAAAGAGTATTTTCAGCAGGACACCTTTATTATTCTGCTTAAAACGCTCAGGTAATTCGACCGGCGTGGTATGGCTAACCAATTGTTTGGTATAAGCATGTTGAGGCGTAGAGAAGATCGTAAAGACCTCGCCTTCTTCCACAATATTTCCACCCGTCATCACCGCCATGCGCTGACAAATACTTTTAATTACGCTCATTTCGTGAGAAATCAGCACAATCGTGATACCTAACCGAACATTAATACTTTTCAATAACGCCAGAATAGACGCCGATGTCTCCAGATCCAGTGCCGAAGTGGGTTCATCGCACAACAGCACTTCGGGATGGTTGGCAATGGCGCGAGCAATGCCAACACGCTGTTTTTGCCCACCACTCAACTGCGCCGGATATGATGTCCCTTTATCCTGTAACCCGACCAGCGTCAGAATTTCCGGCACGCGTGAGGCAATCTCTTCTTTGCTCTTCCCCGCAGCACGCAGGCTGAACGCCACGTTGTCATACACATTGCGGGTATGCATTAGATTAAAATGCTGGAAGATCATCCCGATACGCTGACGATGCTGGCGTAGTTCACGGCCAGAAGCATCGCTGATCAGCGTATCACCAAGAAACACGCGCCCTTCGGTTGGGCGCTGCAATAAATTGATCGTCCGCAGCAGCGTACTTTTCCCCGCGCCGCTGGTGCCGACAATCCCAAAAACTTCACCCTGTTGAATGGTCAGGTTGACGTTGTTTACCGCCCTGGACTGTGCTTCTTTACCAGCGGGAAAATCAACGCTCACGTTTTCTAACCGAATCATTACCTGACTCACTCCTGCTATTGCTGACTATTTTATTGGCATACGCGAAGGAACGCCTGTTTGATGTAGGGAAACCGTAAATTCATTTCGCATTAGCGTGCGTTAATGTCTATCCCACGGAACGGTTTCACTTGTTATTTTGAACAGAGGTAGGCGCTTCATCGCCTTTTCGCATTGAGGAATAACCGGGCTATTTATAGCTGCCATTTTCGTTATAATTAAACAAATTCTTTATAAATCAATAAAATATTGAAAAATATTCGTCTGTTTAAGTTAGAGAGAAATGAGCTTTGCGTCAATGATAAAAAAAGCAAATCACCCTTCTGTTTTTTAGAAACTCCTTTATGCTTTTTCCTTCTATATATATGCAATTGTTGTTTCCTTTTACCGCATAAAAGTTTACGACATCACTAAACATAACAAATCATGATAATTCGTTGATAAGTATCTCAAAATATATCCTGAAACATTACCATCACAATCAGCGCCTAGCCTGATCTCGCACCGACAAGCGTTTGTCTTCCCAATAAGGATGCCACCATGCGTTACCGCACGACGATGTTTGCGACGATCAGAATGTTACCCGTTGCCAGTTTTTTTCTTCTACCGCTCTCTGGGATTGCTGCCCCATCCCAGCCACACAGCGCAGCTATCAGCACTATTGTAGATTCGACCACGCAGGCAAGCAGCCGCCCTCACGTTATTGAACTGGAGCAGACCATTCAGGCCGCGCTACGCAAGGCGATCCAAGGTGATGCGCCACAACTCACCCGAGCACAGTTAGAGCAGGCACAAGAAACGCCACAAATGGCAGATATTAATTGGTTGAAAGCCAGTGGTTATGATTTTGCAGTCAAAGCCAACCAACAGGCAGGCATTGCGCTGCTGGAATCCTTCTCACACCTTTCTACTGATGTGTTACAGCAAAACACGGCTATCGTGACGCGCATTAATCGTGAAGCCACCACAGGGCAGCGCGAGCAGGCGTTAGTCGATGCTGAGGGCCAGGGGTATCTCTACTATTTGGCTGATGCACTGGGCCCACGGCTGGGCAAGGTGTTTATCACCGCCTATAACCACGGTGAAATACGTAAGGCTGCCGTGTTACTCAAGCTATCCGCCGTCAGCACGTCTGCCGCCAAACAGCATTTTAACTATCCTCGCCCCTTCCTACAGCCTAACAACACGATTCATCTGGTGCCGGATACCGCCGTAATTGGTGATAACAAGCCGTATACCGCTACCGGTGGCGCGTTTCCGAGCGGCCATACCAACACAGGCTATACCGATGCTCTGCTGTTAGCGGAAATGATCCCTGAACGCTTTGTTCCACTGATCGATCGCGGCGCACGCTATGGCTATTCACGCGTCGTGCTGGGCGTCCATTATCCATTGGACGTGATAGGTTCACGGATGATTGCCGAGCGCAACGTGGCACACTACCTCAACGATCCGAAGTATCGTCAGCTATTTGAACAGGCCAAAGCTGAATTGCGCAGCGCGTTAGAAAAAGCCTGTGGCACCACGTTAAGCGCCTGCGCCAAGAATGCGCCGCAGGATGATCCTTACGCAGCACCGGAAATGAAAACCTTTTATCACTACACTATGACCTACGGCCTGCCTGCTCAGCCAGGCGCAGCGTCTACAGTTAGCGTTCCCGAAGGTGCAGAGGTGCTACTTGATACCGTGCTACCTCAGCTCTCTGCCACCCAACGCAGAAATCTGATGGTGAAAACTGCTCTGGCCGATGGCTACCCGCTCTCCGGCGCACCGGGTGATAACGGTGCACAGAATTTCTGGCAGCGCCTCAATCTCCATGAGGCCGTACAGCAGGCTCAACATCCTTGATCCTCTCTCCTCTTCCTCCGCGTTTTCTCACGCAGAGGAAGAGGGACTATTAGGGTAGAAAAATTAGTAACAGATGTTTGTTATCCTCGCCATTCTCTTAATCCCCGGTATCGTTTTATTTTCCTTAAAAAAACCATTCCGTTTTTTAAATGGCTGTTCTGGCGACAAAATGAAGTCACAATACCGATTTCATGGATTTACCTTGATGATTATTTCTCTCACTTAGCTGTAACGGTAGCTTTCCGGCCAGGATAATATTTTAATTATTATTTATCACTCAGCATAGAATATCGAATGATTTGTAAAGCAACGTAAACAAATGCTATTACAAGTCCCCGAATGCCACTTTTAAATTTTAGTTTACCTCAGTATAAATATTCTCTTATTTACGTCGATATAAGAATACCGCTCCTTATATTGGAGTAATTTAGAGGTACTTATGAGCATTAAATTTAAATTAATTTCGGTTATGTTGTTAATGGCATTATTGCTTTCGGTTGTCTCTCTTACTGGCTTGTTTGGTATGAATAATACCAACCAGTCGATGAAAACGCTGTATCAGGATCGGCTAATCGCATTAGGCTATCTGGATAATATAACCAGACAGGTGAATAGCGTGATGTTTGAAATCGCAAGCGTTGACCTCTCACAACCAAACAATGTCAAGACAGGGCTGGCACACATCGCGGAAGCGCAAAAAATTTATGATACCCAATGGGATTTATATAGTAAGACATATTTAACCGGTGACGAAAAAATACTAGAAGAACAGTTTGCCGAGTTATACAAAAAGTATAACGATAAAGTCATTACCCCCGCCATTAATGCCATACAGAAAAATGATAAAGATGCATTAGAAAACATTATCAATCAAACATTAAAAAGCGAATATGCCCCCCTGCAAAAAATTGCCGATAGTCTGATTAAATTACAATCTGATGTTGGCCAGGACCTTTATTCCGAATCACAAAGCAGTTTTAATAACCTATTATTTTCCGTAGTGATTATCCTTCTGGTAGGGATAGTTATCGTTGCCTTATCCGGCTGGCGATTGATTATGTCGATTGCCGTACCGATAAAAAATGCCGTAGATTTAGCAAGAAAAGTAGCAAGCGGCGATCTGACACATCGTATCGCCATTACCTCGCGCGATGAAATGGGTCAATTGCAAACCGCATTGCGGGAAATGGTGTTGAATCTGACGGATATCGTAGAGCGAGTACACAATAACGCCGATATTATTGCGACGGCATCCAGCCAGATTAGCAGCGGCAATATCGACCTTTCCTCCAGAACCGAGCAGCAGGCCAGTTCACTGGAAGAGACGGCCGCGTCAATGGAGCAAATGACATCCTCCGTCAAACAGAATGCCACCCATGCCACCCACGCCAGTCAGTTGGCAACAACCGCCTCACAGCGCGCTGTCGATGGGGGCAAGATGATGGGCGATGTGACATCAGCGATGCAGCAGATGGTGTCATCCGCAGAGAAAATCACCAACATTATCAGCGTAATAGACGGCATCGCTTTCCAAACCAACATTCTAGCACTGAACGCCGCCGTGGAAGCTGCTCGGGCAGGAGAACAAGGTCGAGGATTTGCCGTCGTCGCGGGCGAAGTCCGCACCCTGGCGCAACGTAGTGCAAACGCGGCCAAAGAGATTAAAAACCTGATCGGGACATCTGTCGAACAGGCAAACCTCGGCCATACTGTCGTCATTGAAGCTGGCAGCACGATTCAAAGCGTGGTGTAGGACATAAAACGAGTCGCGTCGCTCGTGACCGAAATTTCCACCGCCAGCAATGAGCAAAGTCTGGGTATCGGGCAGATTAATACCGCGATCTCACAGATGGAAACCGTGACGCAGCAAAACGCCGCGCTGGTTAACGAAGCCGCCGCTGCCGCGGGTTCATTATCCGAGCGTGCAGGTGAACTCAGCCATGCCGTGGCAGCGTTTCGTATCTAACGTTCTGTTCTTTTCATAACATCCGTGTAGTCGATTATCTCTGCGCTCGGGTGCCGATTAGCGCTAAAACGTCACTCAACGTAGTTAAGAACACATCGGCGTGTTCTTCCAGAAACACCAGCGGCGGACGAATCTTCAGTATGTTCGCCGCTGGCCCCGTCGCGCTGATTAGCACACCACGTTGACGCATTGCATTTACCACCTGCAACGCGGATTCACTTGCCGGTGATTTACTTTCGCGATCGCTAACCAACTCCACGCCGATAAATAGGCCATAAGCTCTAATATCACCCATCAACGGGAAATTCTGCGCCAGCTGCTGCAAACCTTGCCGCAGATAATCACCCACACGCTGAGCATTCTGCTGCAACTGTTCTTCCCGAATCACCCGCAGCACCGCGTGCGCCGCCTGGCAGGAAACCGGATTACCGCCAAAAGTATTGAAATAACGCACATCTCGCCCGAATGCGTCAAACAGCGCTGAACGCCCAACCAATCCGGCGATGGGGTGCCCATTACCCATCGGTTTCCCCAGACTCACCAAGTCTGGGACGACGCCGTGGCGCGCGAAACCCCACAGTGATTCCCCGGTGCGTCCAAATCCCGGTTGGACCTCATCCGCAATAAACAGCCCCCCCGCCTGACGAATCAACGCCGCCGCCTGCGCCATTTCGCCTTCCGGCGCACAGAACACGCCATCGCTGGAAAAAATCGTATCTACCAACAGCGCGGCAGGACGAATGCCTTCCTGCTGCATCTGCGCCAACGCTTCACGAATGCTGGTAAGAAATGCGCCGGGCTGACGGTAAGTGTCTGGTGCGTCGATCAGCTTCACATGACTACCGCGCGCCACACCATCCCCCAGCGACGGCGACAGCTCAGCCAACGCGCTAGTCACACCATGGTAAGCCCAGCGCGTCACCAATCCCCCCGTCCCGCCCGTGGCATGTCGAGCGATACGCAATGCCAGATCGTTAGCCTCACTGCCGGTACAAGTCAGCATCACATTGTTCAATTCAGGGGGAAATTCGCTCAGCAGATCTTCCGCAAAATCGACAATCGCATGGTGCAGATAACGCGTGTGGGTATTGAGCTGCGCGCTCTGTCTCGCCATCGCGTCAACCACTGCGGGGTGGCAATGCCCAACCGAAGCCACATTATTGTAAACATCCAGATAGCGTTTCCCCTGATGATCAAACAGCCACACGCCCTCGCCGCGTGCGACATGCAACGGTTCTTCATAAAACAGACGGTAGCCGCTACCCAGTACCCGCTGGCGGCGTGCCAGCAATGCTTCTGTTGCTGTCATTTCAGACACCATTCCACTCTGATTCATCGTACGTTCTCCGGGCAAACCTGCTGTAGACGAGCTACAAACTGCGCATGGGAATAGGTCGCAATGCGCTGTAAACTGCGCCAACTGCGCGGCACGTTGCGTAGCAAATACTCCCGATTGTCGGGGTAGCAAGATGCACGCCATTGCGCAATGGTTAGCGTCAGCGCCATGCGTGTTGCTATCAGATCGGGCAGCAGTGCGATCTCCTCCAGCGCTAACGGAACGCGTTGGTGATAGGCCGCAACAAACGGCACAACATGCTCCAACAAATCCGTCCCATCGCCGATCTGATATGCCAGTGCCGTCGCAACTTCGCAGATTAATGGGGCAAATACGGCATCGCCAAAATCGATAATGCCGGTAACCCGCAGCGGCGCTGAACTATCCACCAGCACGTTATGCGGGTTTAGATCGTTATGAATGACCTGACGGCGTAACGTCGTCAACAGAGGTGCGACATCGCTCTCATAACGGTCAAAAATACGCTGAAGATGCTGATACTGCTGCGGTTCAGAAACGAAATCGAGGTAAGGACGCACCTGCTCCGCCCGGCTGATATCC
Source organism: Pectobacterium zantedeschiae (assembly GCF_004137795.1). Taxonomy (GTDB): domain Bacteria; phylum Pseudomonadota; class Gammaproteobacteria; order Enterobacterales; family Enterobacteriaceae; genus Pectobacterium; species Pectobacterium zantedeschiae. The sequence goes on along the minus strand of NZ_NWTM01000001.1, from coordinate 873,993 downwards.
CATAGCAGTGAACGGCTTGCCGCCGGATGCGTAAAGCCGTGAAGCGCGCGATCCAACTGCGCCAGCGTGCTTCCCAGCTGTGGCATCAGCGCCGTTGACGGTGAAACCAGATGCTGCGGTATTCCTGCCAGATAGCTCACCAGCCGCACACGCAGTAGCACGCCATCGATCTCAACGCTTGTTTCCGGCTGACCCGCTTTTGTTAGTCGGATACGCGGTACGGGCAGTTCAGGTGCCTGACGGGCAAGATGCAGCAGCAGAGAGGTTTGGAAATCGCTGACGTCGACAGATTCTGCCACGTTGATGACTTTCAACATGTAGCGTTCTTCTGGTGTAACCGTCAGACAGAAATTCATATCGCGCTCGCCTTGAAGCAGCGACATCTGCCCGAACAAGCCATATTCTTGCTGCGCAATCGCCAGCGCCTGCTGGCAAGAAACCTGCGGTACGGCCTGCGTCATTAATTCGTCGTCGTACGATGAAGCCTCGGCAAATACGGGCTGATTGGACGCCGTGTGTGGGAATGTCGGAAAAAGTGCGGTGAGTCGTCCGTCAGACATGCTGCCCTCCGTTAACGTGAATTTCCGCGCCGTTGACATAAGAGGCACCGGACGTGCAGAGAAAATAGATCAGGCTGGCCACTTCTTCGGGCTTACCTAAGCGCTGCATTGGCACCTGCCGCTCAATGATGTCATCCGTACCGGGTGACAGAATCGAGGTTTCAATTTCTCCCGGCGCAATGGCATTCACACGAACGCCGTGCGGACCAAAATCAAACGCCATTTCTCGCGTCAGCGCAGACAGCGCCGCTTTTGAGGTGGCGTAGGCCACTCCTGCAAAGGGATGAACGCGCGAACCTGCAATTGAAGTCACATTGATGACGCAGCCCTGTGAAGCCTTGAGTTCATCGAACAGGCCGTTTGCCAGCAGCGCGCAGGAGAATAGATTCACGTTGAAGACGCGCAGCCAGGTCGCATAGTCCGTGTCACGGACACCCAGACGTTTCCCGCCTTCTCCCTTTGGCGAAATTCCTGCGTTATCGACCAGCGCATCCAGCCTCCCACCCAACTTTTCCTTAATCAGCGGCAGCGTCTGTTGCAGGCTATCGATATCTTCCAAATCGAGATGAATATGATTGAGCAGCTTTTCTGCCCACGGGCACTCTTCCGCCCAGTTCTGACGCGATGCGGTAAAAATCCGCCACCCTGCTGCATGGAAATGCTTAACGGTGGCATGCCCGATTCCCCGACTGGCACCGGTCAGCAATAACGTTTTTTGCGCTGTCATACCGAACCTCCTGAGTCATTTTGTACAATAGTCTTTTTTGCACAGTAACCTTTTTACACAACACACATCAAAATGGTGTTTGATGCATCATAAATTGGGTTTTAAAAAAAGCTGAAAAAAATTTTCAGCAAAAAAACCGATTTTTCCCCTTTCACCACTATATGTACACGAGTGTGGTGGTTTCGTGCGCAACAGCACTGTCATTTCATGCTACCTCGTAGCACGCGCCCGACACAGGGCGGCTCAATCGCCGTCGCCCTGCGAACCCTGGCTTCCGGCTAAATTATGCCGCTGCGCGGTGCCCTCGTCGGTATCAGGCTTAACGGATCGCTTGCGACACGCTCCAGGCGTGGCGCAAGCTTTCGCCGCGTCCATGCGGCTCATCCTAAGCCCGCTATCTCCTCAGCATAATTTCTTACGCCGGATAGCAACTACCCTCACTTGCGCATTATGTTAATGGCGATAAGAAACGGTATGCAAATATCAACGCGCACGAAACAAACCACCAACACTAAACAAGAATTACGAGGCACACTATCGGGTGGTGTGGTTAACCACCTTAACTCCCACTCCGTAACCGCTCCGAGCGGCGGCGTAAAATTTCCATCACGATCAGTAGCACGAGCGCCGCACCGACCATCATCGTTGCAGCGGCAGCTATCGTCGGATCAAGGTTTTCACGGATGCCAGCAAACATCTGTAGCGGCAGCGTGCGCTGGCGCGGGCTGGCAAGAAACAGCGTGACAATGACTTCATCAAACGACGTCGCAAAGGCAAATAGCGCACCGGAAAATACCCCCGGTGCAATCAGCGGAAACGTCACCTTGCGGAAAGCCAACAGCGGCGAAGCACCCAAACTGGCGGCGGCGCGCGTCAGGTTGTGATCGTAGTTCTTCAGTACCGCCGTGACCGTAATCACGACGAACGGCACGCCCAGCATCGCATGCGCCAACACCAGCCCCAGATAGCTGTTCAGCAGCGACAGTTTGGCGAAGAAGAAAAACATCCCTACCGCGACAATCACCACCGGCGCAATCATCGGCGAAATCAGTACCGCCATCACCAGCGACTTACCGCGAAACTCACCGCGCACCAGCCCGACTGACGCTAACACACCGAGCAGCGTTGCCAGCAGTGTTGCCAGCGGCGCAATCAGCAGGCTGTTACCCAGCGCACCTAACCACTCGCTGGAGTTAAAAAACTCGCGATACCAGCGCAGGGAAAATCCCGTCAGCGGATAGCTCAGAAACGACCCTGCATTAAATGAAAGCGGAACAATCACCAGTACAGGGACGATCAAAAACAACAGCATCGCCGCACCGTAGAAATTAAAGAACGAGTTCCACAGGCGGATAACCACTTCACCCTGCTGTCTCATTTGTTATCTCCCCGTAATAAGTTTACAGATCATATTGTTGTGATTCGCTTAATGCGATGCAGCTTCCGCATTGGTGCGCGTCACGCGGATGTACACCACGTACAGTAGCGTCACGATAATCAACAGTTGCGTACCCAGCGCGGCCGCCATTCCCCAGTTCATAGTGGTATTGGTGAAGAACGCGACAAAATAGCTCAGCATCTGGTCGCTTGGCCCCCCCAACAACGCAGGCGTAATGTAGTAGCCAATCGCCATCATGAAGACCAGCAACGCGCCCGCCGTCACACCCGCGTAAGTTTGCGGCACGTAAACCCGCCAAAATGCGATAAACGGATGCGCACCCAGCGAGATCGCCGCTCGCACATAATTTGGGGAAATACCTTTCATCACCGCGTACAGTGGCAGAATGAAAAACGGCAGCAGGATGTGAGTCATCGAGATATAAACACCGATGCGGTTGAATACCAGCACCAGCGGTTCGTCGATAATGCCAATATTAATCAGCGAACGGTTGATCAGTCCGCCGGATTGCAACAGCACAATCCAGCTCGCCGTCCGCACAATTAGCGATGTCCAGAACGGCAGCAAAACCAGAATGAGCAATAGGTTAGCGCGGTTAGACGGCTGTTTTGCCAGCCAGTACGCCAGCGGATAGCCCAGCCCCACACACAGTAGCGTCACGACGCCTGCCATCAGCAGCGTGCGCAGCAGCACATCCACATAGAGCGCCTGATCGGCAGGTTGCGAAACAATTTTCTGGGTAGTGGCATCGACTTTATGGTCAAACACCGCCAGCAGGTAATAGCTAGTGAAAGGCCGCGCGGCGCGATCGAACGTTTGCCATGTCGCCAGTTCCCCCCACATCGGCTGTTCACGTATCAGTTGATCACGTACATCGCTGCTGCCCTCCGCAGGCAGTTTGCGTAATGTACGGGTAATCAGCGTGCGATATTCCGAACCTTCATACCCTAATCGTTTGGTGATCGTGCTTAATTTCCCGCTGCTGCGTGCATCGCGCAGATCGCCGACCAGTGCCCGAAAAACAGCCTCATCCGGCACACCGTTACCCGACCAGAGCCGCATAGCGGCAATGGTCTGTGGCATATTGTCACGCAATTCTGGATTGGAGACGCTTTTCCCCAAAATCGAGGTGATCGGGAAGAGAAAACTCACCACGATAAACAGAAACAGCGGTGCAATCAGCAGCAGAGAGCGTTTCTTATAGGCTTTCTGCGCGATCCACAGTTGCTGTTTCAAGGTTGAATTTTCCTCGTTTCCGCCAGTCGGTGCAGCGGCGACGATATCACTCTGGGACATAGGCTCTTTCTCCATCATCACGTACGGTAAATCACTGCAGCCTTATTGGGCAGCCCAGGCGTTGAAGCGTTGTTCCAGCTCTTCACCGTGATCGATCCAAAACTCAGTGTCTACCTGCAAGGCCTGTGCCAGATTATCTGGAGCCGTTGGCAGATTGGCGGCAACAGCCGGAGCCAGCAGGCTGGTCGTCTTGACGTGTGTCGGGCCATAAGGAATGTTCTCAGCGAACACTTTCTGATTTTCCGGCTGGTTGGCAAACGCAATAAATTGCTCCGCCAGAGCCTTATGCTTGGAGCCTTTAACGATCGCCCAGCTATCCAGATCGTAAATGCTGTCGGCCCAGACAATCTTGAAGTCATGCCCTTCTTTCTGCGCCGCTGAGACGCGACCGTTATAGGCAGACGTCATCACTACGTCACCGGACACTAGCCATTGCAGCGGTTGCGCACCGGATTCCCACCACTGGATATTTGATTTGATCTGATTCAGTTTCTTAAAGGCACGCTCGACACCCTCTGGCGTCGCCAGCACCGTGTAGAGATCTTCACGCTTCACGCCATCGGCCAGCAGCGCGATTTCCAGCGTAAATTTGGCGCTTTTACGCAGCGCGCGCTTGCCGGGATAGTCTTTTACATTCCAGAAATCAGCCCAGCTTTTCGGTGCCTGTTTGAGCTTCTGCGCGTTATAGGTGAGTACCGTTGACCACAGGAAGATCCCCGCGCCACACTCCGTGACAGCACCTTTGACAAACTGGGATTGATCGCCCAATTTTGACCAGTCCAGCGGCTCGAAAAGCCCTTCGCTACAGCCGCGCACCAGTTCAGGACCTTCGACTTCCACGACATCCCAACCCACCTGTCCGGTTTCTACCATCGCCCGGATACGTGCCATTTCACCGTTATATTCGCCAGCTTCTACCGTGCCTTTGCCGGCAGCAGCGAACGGTTTATAAAATGCCTTATCCTGTGCATCTTTATTCAAACCGCCAAATGAGATCACCGTGACAGATTCTGCCTGCGCCTGACAGGCCATCGTCACCAGAAAAGCCGTCGCCGCTATTTTCTTCAGCGCATGACGCTTGAACAGTCCTGTTGCTTTGGAGGAAGTATTGAGTTTGGACATTGCTTTGCTCCTGGAGTGGTAGTCAACGTAAAGGTCAAATGCGTATCACAATTTTGCACACGCTATTTTGTGCATTACACTATTGATGCATCATGTATCAAAATAATCATGCAAAAAAATATGAGCATAAATTGTGCCAATTCAAAAATTTTATTGATGTTTTACTACTGCGGCGGCGGGAACAGCGATGAGAAACATCAGGGTGACGTGGCGCTGCCTTATGCCTGACGGTACTTCGCCATTTTTGCCATGTTGTGGTGCAAGCTGATATTGCCCTGCACCACCCAGACGCATTGCGCGCCCATCGCACGGGTGCCGACCTTGTCTGTCGACACGCGCTTCTCACCAACTATTAGGGTGAAAACCTTATCGGGAAAGATCGACGCAAAGGTATTTCATTTCCAGATAGTCTTCGATACCGAAACGTGAGCCTTCACGGCCCAGTCCCGACTGTTTCACCCCACCAAACGGCGCGACTTCATTCGAGATGAGTCCGGTATTGATACCCACCATGCCGTAATCCAGCGCTTCCGGCACCGTCCATTGTCGTACAGCATCACGCGTGTAGACATAAGCGGCCAGACCGAATTCGGTATCGTTCGCCATCGCAATCACCTCGGCTTCATCGCTGAAGCGGAACAGCGGTGCGACTGGCCCGAATGTCTCTTCCCGCGCAAAACGCATCTCGCGGGTCACGTCGCCGACAATTGTTGGCGTGAAGAACGTGCCGCCCCGTTCGTGGCGTTTACCGCCCAGCAATAATGTTGCTCCGTGCGATAACGCATCGGCAATATGCTGCTCAACTTTGCTGATCGCATCGTTATCAATCAGCGGCCCCTGCGTGACACCCGGCTGTGTGCCGTCGCCCACGTTTAACTTACGCACTTCCTCGATCAGCCGTTCTACCAGTGTCGGGTAAATCCCATTCTGCACATAGATTCGGTTAGCACAGACGCAGGTCTGTCCGCTGTTACGGAACTTTGAGGCCAAAATGCCTTTCACCGCCTGATCCACATCGGCATCGTCAAACACGATAAACGGCGCGTTACCCCCCAGCTCCAGCGACAGTTTTTTCACCGTTGGTGCACTCTGTGCCATCAGGATGCGACCTACTTCCGTAGAACCCGTGAAACTCAACTTGCGCACCACAGGGCTATCGCACAACACTTTACCGACAGACTGTGCATCGCCGACGATCACCTGCAACACACCGCGCGGAATACCCGCCTGCTGCGCCAATTCCGCCAGCGCCAGCGCGGTAAACGGCGTCTGCTCGGCAGGTTTAACAATCATCGTACAGCCCGCCGCCAACGCAGGCCCGACCTTACGGGTGATCATCGCTGCCGGGAAATTCCACGGCGTAATCGCTGCGCACACGCCGATGGGCTGCTTAATCACCATCAGGCGCTGCTGTCCCTGCGGCGATTGCAGTACGCTGCCTTCAATACGTTTAGCTTCTTCCGCAAACCACTCGATAAAGCTGGTGGCATAGGCAATTTCACCCCGCGCTTCTGCCAGCGGTTTTCCCTGTTCCGCCGTCAGCAAGATGGCTAAATCATCCTGATTGTCCATAATCAGGCGCGCCCACGTCTGCAATAGCGCGGCACGTTCTTTTCCCGTCTTCTTACGCCATTCAACCAACGCCTGTTCTGCGGCGGCAATCGCCTGCTCAGTTTGTGACACCGTAACTAGCGGCACCGTACCCAGCACCTCGCCCGTCGCCGGGTTGGTAACGTTCAGGCGTTCACCGTTTTGGCTATCCTGCCACTCGCCGTCAATCAGGCAATGTTGACGAAATAGCGCGTGTTGTTTCAGTGAAATAGACTGTTTCAGTTGCATAGCTTCTCTTCTATCGTGTTAATACGCGCGTCAGGATGTTCATCGCCTTGCTGAACTGCTCATCAGGAACCGTCAGCGGATACAGGAAACGAATCACGTTGCCATGCACACCGCAGGTCAGCAGCAGCAAGCCCGCCTCTAACGCACTTTTCTGAAATTGACGGGTAATCTCTGCAGAGGGCTTACCCGTGTTTGGATCGTTAAATTCAGCCGCGACCATCGACCCTTGTGCACGAATCGCCACCAGTGCCGGACACTGCGCTTTCACTTTTTCCAGCGTTTCGACCAGTGCAGCACCCAGGCGCTGCGCCCGTTGGCACAATTTTTCTTCTTCAATCACATCCAATACCGCCAGCGCCGAAGCGACCGACAGAGGGTTACCCGCATAGGTACCGCCCAACCCGCCCGGTGATGGCGCATCCATCACCTCAGCGCGGCCGACCACACCAGAGATCGGGAAACCACCGCCCAGGCTTTTCGCCATGGTGATCAGATCCGCTTTCTCCGCATAATACTCCATCGCAAACAACTTGCCGGTACGAGCAAAGCCGGTCTGCACTTCATCGGCAATCAACAGGATGCCATGCTCATCGCACAGCTTACGCAGCCCACTGATAAAGGCAGGTGGCGCGACATGAAAACCGCCTTCGCCCTGTACTGGCTCAAGAATAATCGCGGCAACCTGATCGGCGGCGATGTCGGTATGCATCAGACGTTCGACGCTTTCTAGTGCCTGTTCAACGGTAATACCGCTCTTTTCATTCGGATAAAGTGCGTGAAAAATGGAACCTGGGAACGGGCCGAACCCGGTAGAGTATGGTGCCACTTTGCCCGTCAGCGTCATGGTCAGCAGCGTGCGCCCGTGAAACGCGGCGTTGAAAGCGATCACGCCAGGACGCTTGGTGTAAGCGCGGGCGATTTTCACCGCGTTTTCCACTGCTTCTGCCCCAGTGGTAAAGAACGTGGTTTTTGCCGCGCCTTGAATCGGTGCCAATGCATTAATACGTTCGGCTAACGTGACATAGCTGCCGTAAGGCACAATCTGGTAGGCCGTATGGGTAAAGCGATCCAACTGTTCGCGCACCGCAGCGACAATTTTCGGGTGACGATGACCGGTATTCAGCACCGCAATCCCCGCAGCGAAATCGATAAACTCGCGTCCTTCAACATCCCACAGAGTGCTGTTTTCGGCACGCTCAGCATAAAAGTCACACATGACACCCACACCACGCGGTGTGGCGGCCAGACGGCGTTGATTCAGTTCGCTATTCTTCATTGTCTGCTCCGATATCCCAAATACATCTGTTATTAGTTGAAGATGGTGAGTTGAACGATGACAGGTCGTTGCAAGATGATGATGTCATTTAGACGTTAGATGGTTCTATAATCCAGTGCCAGTTTTGAATATTTGAAGGATCCACTTTTGCGCTCACTCCTGACCGACCTATTGCTTCAGCGTTTAGCCAACCAACAAGATGGCGCGCTGAACAAGCGTTTGTACGACAGTATCCGGCTCGCGATTCTTGATGGGGCGATTGCCGCAGGCGTGCGTTTGCCATCATCACGCGATCTGGCGCAACAGCTCGCGCTGTCACGTAATACCGTGCTAACGGCTTACGAACAGCTACTGGCTGAAGGCTATATCGAGGCGCGCAAAGGAAGTGGAACCTTCGTCACGGAACAACTGCCCGATGGCAACATGCAGCCAGTGGATAGCGACAATTCAGGGGAAATGCGGGAGCCTAAACATGAGCTCTCGCGTCGCGGCATGCATCTGCTCGGTTATGCCGGTGCTTCCGTTCGCCAATGGGGGGCATTTATGCCCGGCATCCCTGATATTGCTAGCTTTCCTCATGATTTATGGCGGCGTATTCAGACGCGCCTGACGCGACGCGTTCGTCCTGAACAACTTTCTTACTCGCCGATTGGCGGCTGTCCCGAACTCCAGTTGGCGCTGGTGGACTACCTGCGCGTCGCTCGTTCCGTGGAGTGTACGCCGGAGCAAATTCTCATTACCGAAGGCACCCATCAGGCGATGGATCTGCTCGCCAAAATGCTGTGCAATCCTGGTGATTTGGCATGGATTGAAGATCCCTGCTATTGGGGGATTCGCAATGTTCTGACGATTAACGGCCTGCGCATTGCTCCTGTCGATGTGGATGAACAAGGACTGGTACCGCCGGATACTCTCCCGTCCGACGCCGCCCCGCGTCTAATTTGTGTGACACCGTCACATCAATATCCTCTGGGTGCCGTGATGAGTCTGGCACGTCGTCAACGGCTGCTAGCACTGGCACAGGAGCACGGCAGTTGGGTGGTGGAAGATGATTATGATAGCGAGTTTCGCTTTTCTGGCAGCCCAATCCCCGCGCTACAAGGGCTACAGACACAATCGCCCGTAATCTACATCGGTACATTCAGCAAAACGCTCTACCCCGGCCTACGCGTCAGTTACATGGTGCTACCGCCGCTACTGGCGCAGTCGTTGAAGACCGCGCATTCCGAGCTTTATCGCGGTGGACACTGGCTAACGCAGGCAACACTCGCGCAGTTTATCCGCGAAGGCCACTATGCTGCGCATATCCGCCGCATGCGTTTGCTGTATGCCAAACGCCGTGCGTTCTTGACGTCGCTGATCGAACAGTATCTGGGGGCGGATTACGTCGGAGATAACAGTAATGCTGGATTACATATGCTGCTCAGCCTCCCGCCACACGTTGATGATGTCGTGCTGAGCGCCGCGATCCTGCGCCGCGGTGTGATGGTCAAACCGCTTTCCAGCTACTACCTGCAACCGACGCAGCAGCGCGGTTTATTACTGGGCTACGCCAGCGTCGAAGAACCTCAAATGGAGCAGGCTTTCGCTGTGATTGTGGCGTGTATTCAGGCGCTGAATACGCATGATTTGAACGCCTGATGGTGTGTATTTTCATACCAACCCATTCGCACCATTAGAGTGCCACTCACTCGCAGCACGCCCTATTACAGAGCACTCACACTGGCACACGACGGCATTTTTGCCTGTCGCAGTCTAGTAACTCTCCACTTTTTCGTATCCGGCATGGTTTATGCATTCTTATGAATAACAGTGACTGCCGGAGAGTGAAAAAATGAGAAATTATGTCAGCTTCAGGAACGTTCAGAAGACCTATGACGGTGACCGCCTGATCGTCAAAAACCTGAATCTGGATATCCGTGAAGGTGAATTTCTGACCCTGCTTGGGCCTTCCGGCTCGGGAAAAACCACCAGTTTGATGATGCTCGCCGGGTTTGAAACCCCAACGCAGGGGGAAATCCTGTTGCGCGATGCACCGTTGCATCATCTCCCGCCGCACCAGCGTGACATCGGCATGGTATTTCAGAACTATGCCTTGTTCCCACACATGACCGTGGCGGAAAACCTGGCATTTCCGCTGTCCATCCGCCGCCTGAACCGTGCCGATATCAAAGAGAAAGTCGATCGGGTGCTGGACCGCGTGAAGCTCACCAGCCTGGCCGATCGCTACCCCGCACAGATGTCCGGTGGCCAACAGCAGCGTGTAGCGCTGGCCCGTGCGCTGGTCTTCGAGCCGAAACTGGTATTGATGGATGAACCACTGGGCGCGCTGGATAAGCAACTACGCGAGCATATGCAACTGGAAATTAAAGAGCTGCATCAGTCGCTGGAATTAACCGTGGTGTACGTCACCCATGACCAGAGCGAAGCGATGACAATGTCCAACCGCGTTGCCGTGTTTAACGACGGCGTGATTCAGCAGATGGACAGCCCCAGCGATATCTACGAAAAGCCGGAGAACGCGTTTGTGGCGCAGTTTATCGGCGAAAACAATACGCTGCTCGCCACGCGCGCCGAGGCTGAAGGCGCATTTTATCGGGCAACGCTGGACGATGGCACGTCGCTGCGTGCACTAAAAGTTCGTCCCAGCTCGCCGGGCCGAAAAATCACACTCTGTATTCGCCCGGAACGCATTCACGTCAATGCGGCTCATATTGACGACACGATGCAGCATGTCAAAGCCCGCATACAGCAGTTCATCTACCTGGGCGATCACGTCAGGATGATGACGGAAGTGGCAGGCCAGCCACAGTTTATGGTGAAACTCCCTGCCAGCGAGATTCAGCCACACTGGAAAGCAGGCACCGAGATCAACCTGTCATGGCAACCGGAGCACCTGCGTGCGCTGGATAGCATAGTGACGCATTAACTGACAAAAACACGGATGTGCATCGCACGCAGTGCGCAAAAATGGGCGCACTGCTTTTTACCTCACCCTGTCACTCTTGCTCTCTGACCATCAGTATTAACCATAATCACCTTCCCCACGTCCCTTCACATGCAGTTTGAAGAATGACCGATATACTCTGAGGTTATTTTAACTCGATAATACATCTACCAAAAAAGCATTTTGTGGATAAAAAATTTAGCATATTCGTCATAATATTTTCGGCGATAATGAATATTATTAAATAGACAGGAGGGAAAACCCGTTAAAGAATAATTTAACAATCACAATAGAAAGCTCGACAAAACCATAGGAAATATAATCAGAAGTAAAATGATAAAAGGATTTTTCATTATGCTTTCAGAATATCATGCTCCCCCCATTATAAAAACATTCTACCGCCCCATAGAGGTTGCTATTCGTTGGAGTTATTTAATGTCATCAGAGTCTGAAATACTTGATAGATTCGATGAAAACCCGCTAATGTTCTTACATTATTCTGCTCAAATATGGCCAAAACTGTCATTAAACCACGAAAGAGTGATTGATGGGCTCATCAATGGGGAACTTCGGCATAGCAAACGCGGAGTGACCAGTTCAACCCCCATAGACTTAAGCGATCCCGACTTATCCATTCGTCATATCGATCTAAAAAACTGGATGATGTCATATTATCCAAACGAGAAACCCGATTTTTTATTCTCTCCAGAGGAACAATTTTCCGCTATAACAATAAATATGAATTCGGTGCATATACTTTTAGCCGAATTAGAGGTGATGCGAATAAAGAACAACCACCTTGAAACCCAGCATAATAATATACAAAACGATTACCTTTCACTAAAAGCTATTTGCGCATCAGCGATGCTGAATTCAACGCAACCTGCACTGGGAGAACGGAGCGAAAGTACATATCTGACAGTTATTGGGGCGTTAATTAGCCTCTATAATCAACATTCACCTTCAGGCCAGGCATATACGCTGTTTACCTCTCAGGATGCGGTGATTTCTGCCTTAATTGCTCACTATGGCGATAAAAGGGGCATTTCCAAAAGCACGCTTGAAAACAAGTTCGCTCAGGCAAAACGTCTACTCAATAACTCATAGTTTTTACCCTTACCAGGGTCTACATCACCCCAGCTAAGGTGAAAGCCACATACTCTTTTTACATAGTAGATATCCACATCATTCTATTACGTCTGAGGGATAATCTACTATCATGCATAAACAAGCTCGTTTTGCATTAGCGTATCTTACGCCATTTCGTACCCAGCAGATCGCGTCGCCCCTTAGAAAACCACGACCATCCTCTTTTGCAAGTAGTCTGTGCAACGTTCTCATTCTGCTGTGGACTCTCACATTCTGTACATCAGGAATCGCCTTAACAATTGCAGAAACACGTCATCTAGTCGACCGCACTGGATTTGGCACAACCCCACAGGATATTGAACGTTTCAAAGAGATGACGCGGGAACAAGCCGTGGATTATCTGCTAAGCACACTCGATGCGCCTTTTTACACCCTTCCACCGGCTTTCGTACAGAAACCTTATCCAGATTACTGGCAGAAAGGCTGGCGAGAGCAAAATATGATTTTTTTCCGTATCAACGAAATTAACCAGCTACAGGCGTGGTGGGTACAGGAAATGATTCTGACACCCACTCCATTTGCCGATCGCCTCACGCTGTTCTGGCACAACCATTTCGTTTCCCGGTTTGACAATACCCTAATCACCGCCCCTTTTTTCGATCAACTCACGCTATTTCGTCAGATGGGTAGCCAGAGCTTTCGCCTTCTGATACGAAAAATACTGCAAGACCCCATGATGCTCAGCGGATTGGATAACACCGCTAATACACGCCAGAATCCTAATGAAAATCTTGCAAGAGAATTGATGGAGCTCTTTACCCTGGGAGAGGGTAACTACAGTGAAAATGACGTCAAACAAGTTGCCCGAATTCTGGCCGGGCATGGAGTAAACGCCATGCAGCAATGGCGTTATCAATTTGACGCCAATGCTGCAGTATCTGGCGAAAAAACGCTGCTAGGCAAGAGGATTCAAGGAACACCCGATGAAGAACTCGATCAGCTTGTTGATATTTTATTGTCGCAACCCCAAACGGCAACGCGTTTAGCGGGAAAGTTCTACCGCGCCTTTATTTCGCTAGAGGATGACCCTGAAACGGTATCCGCATTAGCACAAATTCTACGCAACAATGACTATGCGATGAAACCGTTCATACGTGAATTGTTGCTCAGTCCCGTTTTTTGGCACGAGCGTAATCGTGGAGCATTGGTCAAATCCCCGCTGGATCTTATCGTCGGTTTTTCTCGCACGCTGTCGCTGGTGTTGCCCGATCAACACATCCTACTGGATTATCTTCAGACTCTGGGACAGAGCCCATTTATGGCTCCCTCAGTGGCGGGATGGGAAGAGGGAATGGTATGGCTTGATGGGAAGACACTGGTCGATCGTACCAGAGTGTTAGCCCGACTGTGGTCTGCTGTGGAAAATCCGCCGTCTGACAACGATGGGCTAACCGTGCGTTTTTCATCCGAAAGCCGTGGACTACCTGCGCGCTTTATCGTTACCGCCAATGGGCAAAAGCTTGCCAGAATTACGGCAAAGATCGGGGCAGATACCCGGCAGGAACAAGCTTCCAACGAGCCGGGAAATCTGAAACCAATGTGGGAAACCGTCACCATTCCCTTTCCCAGCGGTTCCGCAACCTTGGAAAATGTCACCATTACAATGGATGCAGATGAACCCGACACCCATTTATTTATCAATTGGATTTCCTTCAATGGCTATCGTTTTTCTCCCCATCAAGCCAGTTGGCTCATACCGAAAGGTTCTCCCTGCCTTGCAGACTCACCGTTAGGATCTTTTTACTGCAACCTGAGTTTATCTTTTGACCTTACCACACCGATCGGGAGCGAAGAGGCCAGTCTGATAGATCGGAACACCCCACTCAACGCCAATATCGAATACGGTACAGGTCGCCTAAAGCCGCAATTTAGTCAACCGGGGAGCATGCTACCCACTAACGTCACGCCTTATGCGCGCATATCTGCTCATTCACTACTGGCTATCTCGCCTTTTAGACAACCCGTCAATTGGGATAACAGTGCCGTGACCTTAAAGGCACTGACACTTGACCCTGCATTTAATCTGAAATAAATAAGGATATCTGCTTATGTCAGCACCGTTTATACCGTCACGGCGTTTACTTCTCGGTGGGCTTGCCGCAGGGATATTGACAACCATGCTTCCCCTGCGCGGGTTCGCCAAGAGCACCATCCCTACAAATAAGAATTTGATCGTCATTGAATTATTTGGGGGAAATGATGCGTTAAACACGTTGGTTCCCTATCGGGATCCGCTCTATCGACATTATCGCCCCATGCTAGCGTTAAAAGCGCACGAATATGCGCCCTTAAACGACGACTTAGCCTTTAACATCGCCTGGAAAAAACTCGCTCATGTATTTCAAAAGGGGGAATTAGCGGTAATACAAGACGTTGGCTATCCGTCTCCCAACCTGTCTCATTTCAGTTCCGCCGCAATATGGGCCAATGGTGCTGATACCCCGACGCTGAAGTCAGGATGGGCTGGCCGCGTTCTGAGCACCTCTCCACGTGGGGAACGGTATCATGATACTGATGGCATTATTCTCTCTGGCGATCAATCTTTACTTATCCATCCGGCGATCCAGGCGCTGGCACTTCAGGATAGTCGCGCCCTACTTAGCGCCGATTTCACCCAGGCCTTCGCCCAAACGAATGATAGAAACACACCCGCAGCACAGCACATCCTTCGGTTAATGGAGAGCACCAGCACGATAAGTCGACGAATTCAAAATAAGCTGCGCAATCAGAACCCTTTCACTCGTCGATTTACCCACGACGGCTACATTGAACCGCAAAATGCTCAAGCGGCAACGATACTCTGGCTTATAGAGAATAATGTCCGTTCACCGTTGTACAAAATCAGTTTGTCTGGCTTCGATCTGCATAGCCATTTGCGCGGTGAACATGAACGCCAACTCAGCAAAGTAGAAACGTTAATGCTGGGGCTACGGCAAGGTCTCATCGATATTGGTGCCTGGCAGGACAGCCTGATTATGGTGCACTCGGAATTCGGTCGTCGACCAAAAGAAAATGCATCGGGCGGAACCGATCACGGCACCTGCGGGCCAATGCTGTTATTGGGTGGTCAAGTCGAGGGCGGTATCTGGGGAGCCCGCAGCCCACTCGATAAGTTAGATAGCGATGGCAACCCTTATTTCTCGACTGATTTCCGCTCGATATACGCCGCCGTCGCCGAACGCTTTTGGAAACTTCCAGCGACTCAGGCTGGGGGAACACCGCTCTCTCCTCTAAATATTCGTCTTTAACCGACTGCCTTATTTCTACGGGACACCCTTTGTATGAAAAAAACCATGGCACTGAACCATCCAACTACGATCGCCGATAGCGATAACTGGCAAATGCTGGCAAAAATCCGGCAATCCTGTCGTGATAATATCCATATAAGCGGAGACATCCCCGCCGGACAAGCCGATATTCTCGTGTGCCTCACGCTGTATAACGAACCGGCTCCCATGCTTGCCGATACGCTGGCAGGGCTGGTTCGTAATCAGCAAGAGTTAACCACAACGTTTACCAATCGTCCGCCCAACATCATCATTTGCATCCTACTTGATGGCACCGACAGCGCTCCCCCATCAACCGTCTCGCTTTTAGCATCGCTGGGATTGCTGCCAATGCAAACGCCCAAACCGGACAACCAAAGCAATTCATTGACGCTTCAGGTCAGCGAACCGTCTGCATCTCATATTTTGCGCTGCTGCGATCAATCAGGCATCACTGAAAGCACGGAGCAGAACATGACGCTACTTCTTGCCAACAAGCGCCATAATGCAGGAAAGCTGGATAGCCACGCCTGGTTTTTTTGGGGCGTTGGGAGTGTTGTTAAGGCTGAATTTGCCATGCAGATCGATGCGGGTTCGGTGACAGAATCAGCATGTTTGATACAGCTACTACAACACATGTGGCGAGATCCTTATTGTGGGGCAGTCACAACGCGCGTGATGCTCCCTATCCCCACAAATGCAAATCTGGCGCAGAATTGGCAATACGCCGATTTTATCTGGGAAAAAGTCAGTGATTGGGCTATCGGCAATGCTCTGCATTATCTGGAAGTCGTTCCCGGGCAATGCAGTATGATTCGATGGAGCCAGTTTTGTGAAAACCACGGACATCCGCACGCGCCGTCCGAGGCCTACCTACGTGGGCTAATTCCCCAGGGTTTACTGGAACGTAATCTGTTTCTAGCGGAAGATCGAGTTATGGGATTTGAACTAGCCACACACCATAAAGGAAGTGGGCTGCACTATGAGCAAGGTGCCATCGTACGTTCGGACCCAGCCCCTACCTTCATAGAACTTCTGCGCCAACGACGACGCTGGGTAAACAGTACCCTTGCCGCTCGCTTACACTCGTTGTCTCGATTGCCCGAGGTGATAACACAGCCCTCTCTTTCGCCAATGCGGCGCTGTAGTATTACGCTTTATTTACTTTGGGGAATGTTGCAGTTTATTTCTCAATTTATGATGCCATCATTTAGCGCCATTTTGCTCGCGGCAAGTGTACACGCGTTTGTCAGCCGTATATTGCCAGACGCCAATCCGTCGCTTAACACCACCGCAGCCATAGGTGCAGCACTGCTTTTTCTTGTCATCTGGATCGGAGCCCTCTTGATGAGCCGTAGTGCCAAGTTGAATAACGAGGCTGGCACGCGCTCCCACATCGCTGCGATGTCACTACTCGGGGGATTACTGGGGTGTGCGTTCGTCTTGGTACTGCTTGAGGTATCCATACTGAACGCGAGTCTCATGGGCGTGGCACTCTCACTGCTTTGCCTTGCAATTGGCCTGCATTCATGGCGTTATCTGCGACAGTTTCTACGCTGGATGCCCCTTTACCTCATTCTATTACCGATTTTCAGCCTCTATCTGACAACCTACTCCATCGCCAACATTAATGACGTCAGTTGGGGAACCAAAGGCTTGACCACTCATCAGGCTGGGGATAATAAACAAAACTCGTGGGCGGCCACACGCGACAAGCTGCTATTTATCTGGGGTGCTGGTTCACTGACCTTCGTACTGCTGTTCTTGCTGGCACTCCCTAACACGCAATGGATGTTCATTATCCAATGTGCTGCCATGTTTTTCTGTGCGCGTATAATACTGTCATCCGTCGCCAGTATCGGTGCCAGTATCACCAGACGATTGCGCATGCCGCGTAAACTCGCTCCCGCGCCGTTTGTCGATCGCGTTGAGGTTTATACCGATAACATTGATGGGGTACGGGATTGTAAAACTACCCCGTAGCTCAGTCACAAAAATACTGAGGTAATAATTAAAACGCAGAAAATAATTAGCGTTATGCTGAATGAATTTTATTTAGGTAATTAATGGGCGATTAATCACAACTCAAAAATATCTTATTTATTAACGACAGAATATAGCTGGCGTTTTTTATTGATATCTATTTAAACTCAATGTTGTTGTTAGTGACACCCTTCATATTTCGAATCGCACCTACGTTATTAAATAATAACGCTTTGTTCTGCAACTCGAATTACTTAGGGAGCATTCTAATGGATACATACTCTCAATAATTCAGGTTTCAGGCAGACGGCAAGAGAAGAACAAATTCGTTCCCGACGAATTTTTCCAGCCAACGCACATGAAACATGAAACATGACGAGTATAGTTCTCAATATAAGGGAATCGGTATGGACACACCGCACTTCTTTGCCCTGTCTGGGAAAACCGCGCTAATCACCGGAGGATCTCGTGGATTGGGGCTACAAATTGCTGAAGCGCTCGGCACTCAAGGTGCTCATATTATCCTTTCAGCGCGCCACGTAGATGAGTTGCAAACCGCGCAGTCGCACCTCACTTCATTGGGTATTCGTGCCGAATGGATTGTCGCCGACAATACGCAAGATCGCGATATTGAGCGCCTCGCAGAAGAAGCCATCGCTAAAACAGGACAGATAGATATTCTCGTCAATAATGCTGGTATCGCGCTCGGTGCACCGGCAGAAGACCATGCCATTGCGGACTGGGATCGCGTCATGGATCTGAATATTCGCAGTCTGTTTCTATTAACGCAGAAAATCGGCAAAAGCAGCATGATCCCCCGCCGCTATGGGAAAATTATTAACGTGGCGTCGCTAGCCGGTTTACAAGGCAACCTACCGGGCTGGCTGGAAGGCATCGCTTACAGCACCAGCAAAGGTGCGGTGATAAACTTTACCAGGGCATTGGCAGGTGAATGGGGCGAATTTAATATCACCGTCAACGCACTCGCCCCCGGTTTTTTCCCTTCCACCATGACGCAGAACCTGTTGAATCGGGTTGGTGTCGACGCGCTGGCTCAAAAATCCCCACTGCGGCGTATTGGGGATGATCAAGACTTAAAAGGTGCAGCAATTCTATTTGCCTCAGAAGCCAGTAAATATATTACCGGTCAAATACTTTCTATTGATGGCGGCATGAGCGCCATATAAATCGCCGCCATATTATTTATTAGCTATCAATAACCATTCCAACCCAACGAGGCTCATGGAGGAAGCGCGTAATACTACCAATAGACATGCAATGTGAAGTATGACGGATATAAATTTATGCACGGTATTTTTCTGTTGAGCTAATTACAGGAGTAATGGCGATGAAAAGTTGCTTTGATGGATGGTCACCACACGTTATTGATAGTGAAGATAAGGCGGCCGTGATTGCGCATATCGAAAAATATCGGTTTGCCATTGTTTCGGGTGAATGGAAATACGATGATTCCGACTTCAAAAAAATGTCAGCGCTTTATTCGCTGGGGGATATTTACCAATCAGCCTTTAATCGTCAAGAACATAAAGAAGGCGTATCCACATCAGGGGTAAATCAGATTGGTGGGCTCTCACACGGCTCTCATATGGTTTTCAATAGTACCTCACATCTTTCTCTGCATACTGATGGTTCTTATATCCCAATCGGGAGCATAAAAACGTCGATTCTTCTTTGTAAACACCATGCGAATCAGGGGGGCGGAACCGTCCTGTTCGATAGCGTTTCTGCTTTTCAGCAGCTTCAGGCTGAACATCCTGATTTAGCGAATATTCTGCTCGAAGAACAGATTTTCAGACGCCGTTCAACGGGGACGCAGTCTGGAAAACAGTACGCCCATATCGGCCCGGTTTTTCGACCCGATCGGGATGGTGGATTTATTGGCGGGTTTACACTGGATGTAACCGCCGACTGGGACTATTCACGCAGTATCAATCCACGCGTTATTGAGGCCGTCGAATATCTATCGCAATTGGCCGCTGAAGGTAGCCGCTATCACCTGACATTCCCTCTTTATCGCGGGCAGGCCTTGATCATGCGTAACGATAAAATCTCTCATGGGCGCCATGCCTATACGGACGATCCGGCCCATCCGCGAACCCTGCTGCGAGGCATGTTCACCAGCGCGCCAACCCTGAACGCATAATCAAGGAGAGATCATGAACGACCGTTCAACCACGGAATCTGCGTTAGCGGCACGTTGGGATGGCTGGCTGACATGCCCGCCTGAGCACCTTCAAGTCCAGATGAAAAATGATTTAACAGAGACACCGATAAGCGAGAAAACGCGAGCAGCAATGCTGGCATTCGTTCATGAATACCGGCTCAGCGGCGTGAACTGGAGCGCTCAGGGCATACGCGGAGACGAAGTTCAGGAACAGCTAAAGGATCTTCAAGACAACGCACCGTCCTACTTTGCGTTATTTTGCGAAAAAATCGCCCTTGCGGAAAAATATAAATGGGTCGGCGGCAGCGTGGATGCAGACATTCTGGCAGCACAAACCCGCTATCAGAAATTTGCCATCGTATCTACGCCCAGGGCGGGAACTCACCTGCTCCGCACGCTGTTAGGCTCCCATCCCAATATTGAAATGCACGGCGAAGCGTTCAACCGGTTTGGCCAACATTTGTTGCCCTATTCCGTTAAAGACACCGCTATCGAAACGATCCTGCATCGACACCTGTTCAAACCCTATTTTGAATACGTCGAGGCGGTTGGTTTCGTGCTGTTTCGGGATCTTGATACTACCTGGGGTGATGCGCCGATTTGGCCTGCCTTGCAGGCGATCCCCGACCTGAAGCTGATCCTACTGGAAAGAAGAAGCCGTCTACAGCAATTCGTGTCGTTGAAGAAAAGCCTGCGCGACCGTATCTGGTACGTCGGTCAAAATGATAGCCGCCCGATTTCTAAAGAAAAAATGGCGGTTTCCACCGATGAATTAACAGCATTCATCGACAGTAACCTGGAAAATCAGGCCGCGTTTTATCAAGCTTTTCAGCACCATGACATCCTCACTCTTGATTACGAAGCGGTCATGGCCGCACCGGATATCGTTGCCGGTACGGTGCTGTCCTTCCTTGGCATTTCCGATTCCAGACTCTGCGCTGGCACAGGGAAAAAAGAGACCCGAACGATTGATTCGATCGTCAGTAACGTTGACGAAATCAGAACCACACTGACAGGGACACAATATGAAGCCTACCTCTAGCCCATACTGGCCGCCTTACACGGCGCTTGCTGAAAAAGACGAGCGGCCGATTATTCACCGTGGCGAAGGGGTTTATCTCTATGATGAACACGGCCAGCGTTATTTTGATGGGATGTCCGGCTGTTATAACCACTGTTTAGGACACTCTCACCCTGAATTTATTGCCGCCCTGCAACAGCAACTATCCACACTAATTCATGCCTGCAATATCTATTCAAATACCCAACTCCCCGGCGAACTGGCCGAGAAACTTGCCGCGAAGCTCATCGGCACGGGTCTGAGCAAGGCGTTCATCGTTGGAAGTGGCAGCGAAGGTGTCGAAAGCGCACTAAAAATGGCCTGGCAATATCAGGTCAACCATTCCCGTCCGGCACGAACGCGAATTGTCGCGATTGACGGCGCGTATCACGGCTGTACGCTCGGTGCGATGATGGCAACAAGACGCCCGTTTATCAACGATGGCATTCTACCGTCTCTGCTCGCCAGCAATACCATAACGATGCCACCACCTGAACAGCTCAGCGACATCAGCGCCTGGGAAAGCCTGCTGGAAGAACAGGAATCGACCATCGCCGCCGTCATTATCGAACCGATTATGGCGATGGAAGGCACCCGACTGTTGCCTGAAGGTTTCCTGCAACAGCTCTCACTGTTGACAAAAAAATACGATATTCCACTGATCTGTGACGAGGTTTATTGCGGCGTTGGTCGCGCGGGAACGTTCTGTGAATCCGTCTCACAGGGCGCACAGCCTGACATTGTGATTTTCAGTAAGTGTCTGGGCGGTGGCGTTCCCATCACCGCCGTGCTTGCCACAGAAGCCATTACCGACAGCTTCAAAGGACAAATGCCGCCGTTTTTCCGCCACGGTCATACGCAATCCGGCAACCTTCTAGGCTGCCGCGCAGCGCTATTTGTCATGGATTATCTGGATACGCATCACCTCTACGATGAGGTCACGGCAAAAGGAAGGACAATTCTGCAACTCGCCAAACAGCATCTTCCTCAAACCGAGGGGCTGATCAGCCTGCAAGGCAAAGGGCTGATGCTATCCATGACGTTTGCCTCTCTCGAACAAAGTGGTCGTGCGCAGGCCGCGATACGCCAGCATGGCATCATCGTAGGTGCAGCAGGCCCGTATTTAAAACTGGCACCGGCCTTCACGATTTCAGACCAAGAAATCGAGGAGCTGATTCAACGCATGACCACCGCGCTGGGAAGCCTCTGATGGGCGTTAGCCGCCACTATCCGTCAGGTGTAATTAACACCCATCAGATATAATTAACAACAGGGAGTGAAAAGATGTCCAACTATTTTGATCTTGAACGCATCATCCACGGTAATCGACATGAAACCCCGTTCCAGTGGGGTGAATTAACGCAGATATGGCGTAACAGCACCGTCGCTTCAATACTTGCTAACGAGTTCCCGACCGACGGGTTTAACTATCGTGAACGTAATGGCGGCTATTTTTATCGCCGTACCCTTATTCCTTTGGCATCCGGCAAGGTGAGCGATACCACTACGCTCTCCGATGCCTGGCAGGGAATGTGCGACGAGTTAGTCTCTGACGATTTTACTGCTGCCCTGTCCGCCTTCTGCGGTGAAGACCTTTCAGAATTAAAAATGGAAGCGGTAGCCTTTCGCGGCGGACGAGACACGCACTACCTCCCCCATGTCGATGCATCCCTGAAACGCGGATTCCGCCTGATTATCTATTTCAACGCCGAATGGGAAGAAAGCTGGGGCGGTGCCTTTCAGATTCTCAACCCAGAAAACCATGCCGATGTCTGCCATTCCGTCCTCCCAATGATGGGCAACGCCAGCGTCATCATCCGCAACGGGTTTTATGAAACCTGGCATTCGGTCGTGCCGCTAACCGGCGTTTCCGTCAAGACACGTAATGCGCTGAATATCACCTATTACGAACCCGGCACGACGAGCACGGCGCAGTGAAGAAGCTTATTTTTCTCTACGGGCCGCCTGCGGTGGGGAAGCTAACAATCAGTCGCCTGCTGACGGAGAAAATGGGAGCGACGTTATTTCATAATCATCTGACGTATGATTTAGCGATGGCGGTGCTCCCGCCTGATAGTGCCTATAGCACAATCAGGCGCTTCGCCTGTCAGCTAAGGCTCTATGCTATCGAGCTGCTCTTTGCAGAGGATCGGCGCGACCTGATCACAACCTTCTGCTATGAGGGAGGTAAAGACGATTGGTACATTGAGGCGATAAATACACTGTGCGCAGAACATGGCGTTACGCCATTTTTCGTTCAACTCTGTAGCGACCACGCTCATCTCTTAAAGCGGGTGGAAAATGCCGATCGACGTTTGTTCGGTAAAGTGAATACGCAGGATAAACTCAAAGAAATTCTAAGGAATCATGATTATGCCGATACGATCAATGCGGCACTGCATCGTTCGCTGCACACCTCTTTGCTGACACCTGATGAAGTTGCTGAGCAGCTACTCGACTGGTTTTCTTCACAATATTAACAACAGGAAGCGCGTTGCCCCTGAACAGGGGCAACAGATATAGCGCTAGTCTCGAATCTTGCGGTACACCCACAGCACGACAATCGCGCCGACAATCGCCACCACAAAACTGCCGAAGTTAAAGCCATCGACACGACCGAACCCAAAGAACACGCTGATGTAGCCGCCCACAACCGCACCAACAATCCCGAGCAGCACCGTCAGGATAAAACCGCCGCCGTCTTTACCGGGCATAATCCATTTAGCCAAAATCCCCGCAATCAAGCCAAAAATAATCCAAGACAGAATACCCATACCTACTCCTCGTGTTTTCATTTCACCACACCCAACGTTGCCACTCGTTGGCAAGTCGGACAGTTAAGCAAGTATAGGTGAGGATTGAGGAAATGGTGGGTGGAAAAAAAATAAGGCAGGTAGCCAACTCACAACATAACGTAAAATATAAACCCAACAGATTCCTCATATCATTGTTCCTTTTAGTTTCTTTCGGATGTATTATATTAGAAAACATTATTAAGTTAATTTAATTAACTGACATTCTTTATTAAAATTAAGACCATTGAGATAAAAAATGAAAGAAAATGAGTTACAGACCGCAATTATGTCATCCTTACAAGACTATTGTTCTAGAAATGAAATTAATTATCAACACATGTCTTTTTATAATAACCAGCAAGGTGATACATTAAATAAAGTATGTGCTGATTTCGTATTCACGCTAAGCTGTTGCCACTTTTACATGGCTGAGGTTAAGGTTCTTGATAGCAGTGGAGAATTGAACTCTTGGGATGATGAACAATTCATTGCCAATTGCTATTTCGAAAAATATGGTTTCCCTATCAACTATTTTTATAACGAAGCTAGCGTTTCATATTTCTCTCGACCTCAACCCAAGAATTATGGTGAGTTAGTAATGGAAGAAATAAAGATGAGCAAGCCAAGCTTATTAAAAAGCAAGCGACCATTAGTTAGCGATCATATGTATATAAAAAATCTATTTAATACACATGGTGCAACAGGTGAAAGAAATATTGGAGGAATACTCACAGCATTAGGTGAAAATTATCTTAAAACAAATGGAATGATTGCTATAGCTTATGGAGATAACGGTATGCTTTATGCTGACATACTCACCCCTGAAATAGCGATGGCTATATCAGAGACATTAAGGAAGTATGCTAAAAATAAAAATATAACAAACAATCTTAAAGTAATTATCAATGAATATTTTTCTGGCGGGAATGATCTCATACAGGCAATGAATGATCCCCAGAGGAAATTCCCAATTAATTTTCCACCTAAGAACAGAAAAGACAATAACAAAAAGCATCACGGTAGAGGTTCTCGTGGTCCGAAAATAAGTTTCTAGAAATCAATAAAAATCTCACGACATTATCTATTAACACAGTGTATCTAACACATTTTCGCTCCGAAAGGAGCGTTCTAGCACGTTAACTCCAGCACCAACTGACCTTTCCCTACTTCGCATACAAATAAACCGAGGCCCGCGATACGCCCAAATACTGTGCGATGGTTTCCATGGATTTTTTAACTTCCAGCAGGCCGCTGTCTTTCAGTTCCTGAAGCAGGAGTTTTCTGTCCTGCGCTTTTAGCGCCCGTGGCGTGGTGGCAAGCCGCGCAGCAAAAAGATCGATGTGTTGTCTGATCGCCGCCGCCCCGTTTGGCTCTAAATGCTCGGTTACAGAGTCCGAAGCAAGCTGGGTGAACTGCGCCAGCGCATTTTGCATGCCTCGGAACAGCGTCATATCGACGTTCAGGCACAGCGCGGCAACGTAGTCTCCTTCCGCATTTTTGATGCCGACCGACGTGCTTTTTACCGGACGCCCGTCAGCAAACTGGTTGGCGTAGTTCGCCAAAATGTTAGGAAATTCCGGTGAGGCAATTCGGGCAAGCCCCAGCTCTGTCGCAGGAGCACCCACTTCCCTACCAGAGAGATTATTGTGAATGGAAAGTATCGCGTGTTCCGGGTTCTTCAGATCGTGCACAACCACTTCACAGAATGGCGCAAACGTCTCACTCAGCCCTTTCGCAATGGCATCTAACTGCGTCAGCAGCAGACCTTCTCCAGATGCAGACATATAACTCTCCAATACCAATACTGGCGCAACCGCGTTTTTTTCTGGCGCTGAGTGTACTGTAAGTACATCTGCTTTAGTACCACACGCGATTTCTTCATTATTCTTGTCCTGTGCAGGCGTTTCGCCCTTTCCCCGCAACACACGACTCGTCTCTCGTAAGTTGAGAATCTAAAGATAAATCACATTAGACAATTTATCTAATTTTATATATTTTGTTTATCAAGCATTCAACAGCATCGGGGCCAACGGCCTCGGTATTCATAATCACTATTAGTAGGTGATCCAGACATGAGCGACTTACGCCTCCCAACCTTCGACGATGTGGTAGCCGCAGCGAAACGCATTGATGGCTATGCTAATAAAACGCCAGTGATGACATCACGCACGGTCAATAACGATTTCGGTGCTGAGGTTTTTTTTAAGTGTGAAAACTTTCAGCGCATGGGTGCATTCAAATTTCGCGGTGCCATGAACGCGCTGTTGCAGTTCTCAGAGGAGCAGAAAGCCGCAGGCGTCGTTACTTTTTCCTCCGGTAACCATGCACAGGCCATTGCCCTTTCCGCCAAATTACTCGGCATTCCGGCAACGATTGTTATGCCACACGATGCACCGGCGGCAAAGGTCGCAGCAACACGCGGCTATGGCGGAAACGTTGTGGAATACAACAGATATACCGAAGATCGTGAGCAGATCGGCAGAGATCTGGCCGAAAAACATGGCCTGACACTCATTCCCCCTTACGATCACCCGCACGTTATTGCTGGACAAGGCACGGCCGTGAAAGAGCTACTGGAGGAAACCGGTGAGTTGGATGCTCTGTTCGTCTGTCTGGGCGGTGGTGGATTGCTGGCAGGTTCCGCACTCTCCGCCCGCCAACTGTCTCCACACTGTAAAATTTATGGCGTCGAACCTCTTGCGGGCAACGATGGGCAGCAATCTTTCCGCAGCGGCGCTATTGTGCATATCGATACGCCCAACACTATCGCCGATGGCGCACAAACCCAACATCTGGGCAACTACACCTTCCCTCTGATTCACCAGAACGTCGATGATATTCTGACCGTAACGGATGATGACCTGATTGATGCCATGCGGTTTTACGCCGAGCGTATGAAGATCGTCGTTGAGCCAACAGGGTGCCTCAGTTTTGCAGCAGCGCGTAATCTCAGGGAATCACTACACGGCAAACGCATCGGTATCATTATCAGTGGCGGGAATGTCGATATCAGCCGCTACGGCGCATTTCTGACCGGTAGTGCTTGAGGAAAAAAACATGATCTTTATTTCTGAAACGGAATCGGCGGCACTCATCAGTCATGAGCTGGCTTATGATGCCGTTCGCGAAGCCCTGCTTGCAGCCAGCGAACCGAAAGCGCGCAGTTTTCCTGTGGTACACGGACAAGGCTCCGATCCGGGCAATACATTCAGCATCAAAGCCTCTGCAACTGGTGAGCTTGCAGGGCTAAAAGTCGGTTCATTCTGGCCGGGAAACCCCGCTAACGGCTTGCCCCGCCATAATTCCCTTATTCTGCTGTTCGATCAGCAAATCGGGAAAATGGCAGCGGCTATTGAGGCCGGAAAGGTGAATGCTTTTCGTACTGCCGCCGCCGATGCCGTCGCCGCCGATTTGCTAGCCAGACCCGATGCCTCGGTTCTGGCGGTGTTTGGAACCGGTCATCAGGCCCGTTACGAGTGCGCCGCGCTGGCTAGAATACGGCCCATACGTACGGTGCTGATTGTCGGGCGCGATAGCGAAAAATCCACAGAGATGGCGCAAGAATTCCAGGCTGCCGGGCTGGATGCACAAATCAGCGATGCCGAAAGCGCCTGTCGTGCAGCAGATATCATCGTTACCGCAACACCATCTCGTAAGCCGCTGTTTAACGCCGAATGGGTCAAGGCAGGAACGCACATTGTCAGCATGGGATCAGATGCCGCTGGCAAGCAGGAGTTGCCGCCAGAACTGTTTGCCGCTGGTCGCTTGTTTTGCGATCTGCCCTCTCAGTCAAGAACCATCGGTGAGTTCCAACACGCGCCTGCTCATGTGGCACTGACCGCTATCGGCGACGTCATTAGCGAGAACGCAGCAGGACGTAACACGCGGGATGACATCACCATTTTTGACAGTTCTGGTTTATCCATTCAGGACTTATATATCGGCCAACGCATTCTTGCGGCCTGGCAGACAGAGAAACAAAATGGAGGCATACAATGAGTAACGCCGAGTGGCTTAACGCGCTGGAAACCCCCTTTTTACTGATTGATGAGTTTCGCTTTCAACGCAATATCGATAGGCTTTATCAGCGTACGAAAAATCTAGGCAGCCAGGTTCGACCGCACCTTAAAACGCTACGTTCGATCGAGGCTGGTCGCTATTTGCTCAAAGATTCCGACTCCCCAGCAACGGTGTCGACCCTGGCAGAAGCGGAAGCCTTTGCCGCCGCAGGTTATACCAATCTGCTCTACGCCGTGGGAATCGCCCCGCACAAGCTGCCGCGCATCGCCAACTTAATCCGTAACGGCGTGAATGTTCATATATTGCTGGATAGCGCAGAGCAGGCACAGGCGGTAAGCACTTATGCCCGAGCCAATAGCGTGACGTTTTCAGTTTTTATTGAGATCGACTGCGACGGGCATCGCGGCGGTATTCCGCCGAAAAGCGATGCACTGCTTGAGCTAGCAAAGCTGGTCGACGGCAATGGCGCGGTGCTCACTGGCCTGCTGACTCATGCGGGGGAATCGTACGCCTGCCGCACAGACGAGGCGATCAGGGCAGCCGCGCGTGCAGAATGTGAAGCCATCAACACCGCCGGACAGCGTGTACGGGCGCTGGGCATTGCTTGTCCCGTGCTCAGCGTCGGTGCCACGCCGACAGCGCACTTTGCCGACGATCTCACTGGCGTGACCGAAGTCAGGGCGGGCGTGTTCACCACGTTCGATCTGGTGATGAAAAATGTCGGGGTATGTTCGCTGGATGATATCGCTCTGTCGGTCGTCAGCACCGTCATTGGTCACAACCGCGAGAAAGGCTGGGTGTTTATCGACGCCGGCTGGATGGCGCTCTCCCGCGATCGCGGTACAGCCTCTCAGGTAAAAGATTACGGCTACGGACTAGTTTGCGACCTGTATGGCAGCCCATACCACGACCTCTGCGTAGCCATAACCAATCAGGAACACGGCATTATCACGCTACCTGTCGACAGTGGACTTTCGGTCGATCATTTCCCCGTCGGCACGCGGTTGCGGATATTGCCAAACCACGCCTGTGCGACCGCTGCGATGCATCAACACTATCAGGTGCTGAAATCGCACAAGCATGAGCAGGAAACCTGGCAGCGCATTACCGGATGGTGATGACCCGCTACATGCAATCGATCATCCTGCCCGATCTGAACGTATCGGGCGATGATTTTCGCTTATGTCTTAGCGTCACTGCCCTGTTCAGCTCAACGATTCGTCCCTAACGTCGGTTCACAATTCACCGGGAAATTCACCGAATGGGCAATGTAACAGGCATCATGCGCTAGTTCATGCAACTGGGCATATTGCTCAACGGTAGGCTGCTTTTCGCCGCTGAATGTCACCTGCGGACGCAGCGTGACGTCTAGCATTGCCGTTTTCCCTGCCGCATTCACGCCCATCGTTCCCACTGCATGATCCTGATACTCATCCACGCAGAAACGTTTTTTGGCCGCAATGGAAAGAAACCACAGCATATGGCAACTGGACAGCGAGGCCACCAGCGCCTCTTCAGGATCGACCGCATCCTCCAGTGAAAAAGGCAACGGGACGACATGCGGTGACGACGAGGCACGCAGCGTAATACCGCCATCAAACTGCCATTGATGCAGTCGGCTGTAGCGGTTATCAATAAAATCTTGCCCATCGCGCTGCCAGCAGATTAAAGCACGGTATTCAGACATGGTTCAGTTCCCTTTGTTATGACTTTCTAACCCGCGCAATAACATTGCGAGATTAGCATCAAGCGCAGCCAGCACATCGGCAGGTAGTACCGAGAGCACCTGTCTCTCATTCTCAATGTGTGCCTCGACGGCACGGTTAATCAGTTCAAGTCCTGTGCTGGTGAGCTGCACAAGCGTACTGCGCGCATCCTGTTCGTTCTGCACACGTTCAATAAATCCTCGGGTTTCAAGACGCTTGAGTCGGTGAGTCATGGTTCCCGACGTCACCATCAACGTGGAGAAAAGTTCCGTCGGGCTAAGACAATGCGGTGCCCCCGCACGCCGCAGCGTCGCCAACATATCAAACTCCCAACTGCTCAGGTCGAATCTGGAAAAACAGGATTCCAGACGCTGATCCATGAGCACCGCACAGCGTCTGAGGCGTCCAATCGGTCCCATGGGGCTGGCATCCAGGTCGGGACGTTCGCGCCGCCACTGTTCAAGGATGGCATCTACCGCATCGTATTTGCGCTCGCTGGTTTGATTTTTCATTTATCTTGACTTCAAGGTAATTAATCAACACTATCATAGTATCTTGAATTGAAGGTAAAGTCATGAATACTCCATCCTCACCACACTATTGGCGTGACGTCATACTCACTGCGCTGGCCCCCGCGATTTGGGGATCTACCTACATCGTGACATCAGAACTTCTGCCACCGGACCGCCCTTTCACGGCCGCGCTGATACGTGTGTTACCTGCGGGTCTACTGCTACTTTTATTTACCCGCCGCTTTCCTGCCCGACGAGACTGGGGGCGAGTGTTCATACTCAGCGCTCTGAATATCGGTGTTTTTCAGGCGTTACTGTTCGTCGCGGCTTACCGTTTACCCGGTGGATTAGCGGCAGTACTTGGCGCAATCCAGCCTCTACTGGTGATGGTACTGGTCTGGGCCGTGGATCATCGTGCTCCCAGACTGGCTACGCTGTGGTCGGCAGTGATAGGTGTGATTGGCATGGCCGTTTTACTCCTGTCACCACAGACAACATTCGAACCCGTAGGGATCGCCGCCGCGCTGCTGGGTGCGGTGTGTATGGCGACGGGCGTCTGGTTAACGCGTCGCTGGCAACTTGATTTACCCGTGCAGCCGCTTACTGGCTGGCAACTCTTTATCGGTGGATTGATGCTTGCGCCCGTTGCGTGGCTGGCCGATGCGCCGCTGCCCGCGTTAACCCTGTCGCAATATGCCGCCTACGCCTACCTCTGTCTTGCGGGTGCCGTGCTCGCTTATGGACTCTGGTTTCGCGGCGTATCCCGTCTTCCGACGGTTGCCGTGGCATCACTGGGATTACTCAGTCCGCTGACTGCCGTGGTGCTGGGTTGGGTTCTGCTTTCGCAATCGATGACTGGTACGGCGTTTCTGGGGTTGGCGATCGTGCTAGCCAGCGTCTTCGCCGTGCAATGGACGACAGCGCGAAGCAAGTAATCAACTGAACTGCGATGGTGAGTGCTGTTGGCAGAGAAAGACGAAAAGGAAGGGATTAAAACGGCGGTGTCATCATAACACCGCCGTTTTCTATCATACTCAGCGACGGTTACGCACTAATTGGTAGCGACGCGTCAGGTACTCGACCGGCGCGCTCCAGATGTGAACCAGACGGCAGAACGGGAATAGGACGAACAGCGTTAGCCCCAGCACGATGTGCAGCTTGAAGATCAGCGCGACACCCACCAGATGCGCAGATGCACCGCCCTGGAAGTACGCCACGCTCTGTGCCCAACCGACCAACTTCAGCATTTCACTGCCGTCCATATGCTGTGCAGAGAACGGTATAGTCAGCACACCTAAACCGGCCTGAATTACCAACAATGACAGAATGAGAATATCACCGACGCTGGAAGTCGCACGAATACGCGGGTTGGTCAGACGGCGCTTTAACAACAGCACACCACCGACAAACGTCAGTAGACCTGCCGCACCGCCGCCAAACATCGCCATTTTCTGTTTTACATCCATAGGCAGGAAGGCCTCGTACATCCAGTGCGGCGTCAGCATCCCGAGGAAGTGCCCGGCAAATACGCCCAGAATCCCCAGATGGAACAGGTTAGACGCCAGACGCATCCCTTTCTTATCCAGCATTTGGCTCGAACCTGCGCGCCAGCTGTATTGGCCATAGTCATAACGCAGCCAACTGCCGATCAGGAAAATAGCCATCGCCATATAAGGATAGATGTCAAAAAAGAACACATTGCTGAAGTTGATAAAAGAAGAGTTCGTGAAAGCACTCATTAACGTTGCCCCCCCGCCGATGTAGCGTCAAGATTCAGATATTGCGGCACCACCGCGCCAGCGAAGCGGCGTTGGTGTTGCGTTTGTTGGGCCGATGCGCAGCCTTCTTCGCCGAGGAACTTAACCTGTTCCTCTTCCCACACGGCATCCAGCGCCTGCGGCGTGTCGTCGCGCGCTTCGTCAGCTACCTTGTGTGTGACATCGTCACTTTTCAGGTCGCTGCCAGACAGCGCCAACAGCAGATCGAACAGCGCGGCATAGCTGCTGTCACGCTGCTGCAAACGCGCGCCAATCAACGCCAGAATCGGCGCAATGTCGAGTAAACCCGCGCGACTCTGTGCGGGTTCCAGACGAGAAAGGTACTCAAGATACAGCGGCAGGTAATCCGGCAGTTCACGGCAATCCAGTGCCAGACCGGCATCCTGATATTGCTGCATCAGATCGACCATCGCCTGACCACGGTCACGAGACTCACCGTGAACGTGCTCAAACAGCAGCAGCGACGTCGCCCGACCGCGATCAAACAGGCCGCTGTACTCCGCCTGTTTGTCCAACAGATCCTGCGCGCACAGCGTGTTGATGAACTGCATCAGTTGATGACTTTCACGCAGCGGTAAGGCATCAGCCTGCTCTACCGCTTCGATCAACTCAGCCCGGTTTTCCCATAACTCGCTATCGGGATAGTCCAGCAGGCGAGCAATAATCCGCAGGCTAATCATGGTTAGTCTCCTGCATGATTTTGCTGTTCATATCGCGCGTTTTGCTGCTGACATCGATAGCATCAATACGCTTGCTGTTGAACAGGTTGAATTTGGTGTCGCTGCCGTGGCAACCATCGCCAAAGCTGAAACCACAACCTTTGCTTTCCGGGAAGGCTTCACGTGCCAGTTCACGGTGGCTCGATGGGATCACAAAACGATCTTCGTAGTTAGCAATCGCCAGATAGCGATACATTTCCTGCGCCTGTGCTTCTGTCAGCCCAACCTGCTCCAGCGCACTGGTATCGATCTTGCCTTCTACGCTTTCCGCACGTTTATAGTGGCGCATCGCCAGCATACGTTTCAGTGCCAGTAAGACAGGTTCGGTATCCCCTGCGGTCAGCAGGTTCGCCAGGTACTGCACCGGAATACGCAGACTTTCTACATCCGGCAGTACGCCGGTGTGCGCCAGTTGCCCCGCATCCGCGGCAGACTGAATCGGTGACAACGGCGGGACATACCACACCATCGGCAACGTGCGATATTCTGGATGCAGCGGCAGCGCCAGCTTCCAGTCCATCGCCATTTTGTAAACCGGTGACTTCTGCGCCGCGTCAATCACACTGTTTGGAATGCCGTCTTTCAGTGCTTGCTCAATGACTTTCGGGTCGTGCGGGTCGAGGAACACATCTAGTTGGCTCTGGTATAGATCTTTCTCATTTTCCACAGAAGCTGCCTGTTCGATGCGATCGGCATCATAGAGCAGCACGCCCAGATAGCGGATACGTCCGACGCAGGTTTCCGAACAGAGCGTCGGTTGGCCGCTTTCGATACGCGGGTAGCAGAAAATACATTTTTCTGATTTTCCGCTCTTCCAGTTGAAGTAGATTTTCTTGTACGGGCAACCGGTCAAACACATCCGCCAGCCGCGGCACTTGTCCTGATCGATCAGGACGATACCGTCTTCACCACGCTTATAGATCGCGCCGCTCGGACAGGTCGCCACACACGCCGGGTTCAGGCAGTGTTCGCACAGGCGCGGCAAATACATCATGAACGTGTTTTCGAACTGGCCGTACATCTCTTTCTGCATATGCTCAAAGTTTTTATCTTTGGCGCGTACGCTAAATTCCCCACCCAGATCGTCTTCCCAGTTCGGGCCGGTTTCGATTTTTTTCATCCGCTGACCGGTAATCAGCGAGCGTGGACGAGCGACAGGCTGGTGTTTACCTTCCGGCGCTTTACGCAGATTCTGATAGTCGTAGTCGAACGGCTCATAATAGTCGTCGATTTCCGGGACATCAGGGTTAGCGAAGATTTTAGACAACACGCTGATACGGTTACCCATGCGCGGTTCAAGCTTGCCGCTGATCTTACGGATCCAACCGCCCTTCCACTTTTCCTGATCTTCCCAGGCATGGGGATAGCCCACGCCCGGTTTGGTTTCGACGTTATTGAACCAGGCGTATTCCATCCCTTCACGGCTAGTCCAGACGTTTTTACAGCTAACGGAGCAGGTGTGACAGCCGATGCATTTGTCCAGATTCAGCACCATGCCCACTTGTGAACGAATTTTCATCAGGCTTTCTCCCGCTGTACCGCTTTCTGAACTGTTTGTTGCTGAACATAGTCCTGGCCTTCATCATCCAACCAGTCGATGCGTTTCATTTTACGAACCACGACGAACTCATCACGGTTTGACCCGACGGTACCGTAGTAGTTAAAGCCATAAGCCAGTTGGGCATAGCCGCCGATCATATGGGTCGGTTTCGGAGTAATACGGGTCACCGAGTTGTGAATACCGCCGCGCTGCTGGGTAATTTCCGATCCCGGCAGGTTAATGATGCGTTCCTGCGCGTGGTACATCATGGTCATTCCCGCTGGCACACGCTGGCTGACTACCGCACGCGCCGTCAGCGCACCGTTGGCGTTGAACGCTTCTATCCAATCGTTATCCGCAATACCCAAGTCGCTGGCATCCTCTTCGCTCAGCCAGATAATCGGGCCACCGCGACCCAGCGTCAGCATCAACAGGTTGTCGCTGTACGTGGAGTGAATGCCCCATTTCTGGTGCGGTGTCAGGAAGTTCAACGCTTTTTCCGGGTTGCCGTTGGGTTTCTGATTCATTACGGGTGCCGCAGCTCGGGTATCGACCGGCGGACGGTACACCAGCAGACTTTCACCGAAAGCACGCATCCACTCATGGTCTTGATACAGCTGCTGGCGGCCGGACAGCGTACGCCACGGAATCAGCTCATGAACGTTGGTATAACAGGCGTTATAGGAAACGTGCTCGTCTTCCAGACCAGACCAGGTCGGGCTGGAGATAATTTTGCGCGGCTGCGCCTGAATATCGCGGAAGCGGATTTTCTCGTCTTCTTTATTCAGTGCCAGATGCGCGTGGTCACGACCCGTGAATTTGCTCAGCGCTTCCCACGCTTTTACTGCCACCTGACCATTGGTTTCAGGAGCAAGGGACAGAATGACTTCTGCCGCATCGATCGCCGTTTCAATCTTCGGACGACCTGCCGCCGCACCTTCAGTTTTGGTGTAGTTCAGCTTTTTCAGGAAATCGACTTCGGTCTGCGTGTTCCAACCGATGCCTTTACCACCGTTACCCAGTTTGTCCAGCAACGGGCCCAGCGAGGTGAAACGTTCGTACAGGTTCGGGTAATCGCGTTCTACCATCATCAGGTGCGGTGCGGTTTTGCCCGGAATCAGGTCGCATTCGCCCTTTTTCCAGTCATCCACGCCGAACGGCTGCGCCATTTCTGCCGGAGAGTCATGTTGAATCGGCAAAGTGACCAGATCGGTTTCCTGACCAAGGTGCCCCTGACACACGCGGGAGAAGGTTCTCGCAATGCCTTTGTAGATTTCCCAATCGCTTTTGGAATCCCATGCAGGATCGACGGCCGCAGACAGCGGGTGAATAAACGGATGCATATCCGAGGTATTCATGTCGTCTTTTTCGTACCAGGTTGCCGTTGGCAGAACAATGTCGGAGTACAGGCAGGTGCTGGACATACGGAAATCGAGCGTTACCACCAGATCCAACTTACCTTCAACGCCTTGATCGCGCCATTCCACTTCTTCTGGCTTCACACTGCCCGCTGTGCCCAGATCTTGCCCTTGAATACCGTGCTCCGTACCCAGCAGATACTTCAGCATGTATTCGTGGCCTTTACCGGAAGAGCCAAGCAGGTTAGAACGCCAAATAAACAGGTTGCGCGGGTAGTTTTGCGGGCTATCCGGCTGTTCAGCGGCAAATCTGATCTCGCCAGACTTCAGTGCAGCAACGGTATAGTCCTGCGGCGTCACACCAGCAGCACGTGCTTTTTCTGCGATATCCAGCGGGTTAACGTTCAGTTGCGGTGCTGATGGCAACCAGCCCATACGTTCAGCGCGCACGTTGAAGTCAATCATGCTGCCGCTAAAGCGGGATTTGTCCGCCAGCGGTGACAGCAGTTCCTGCGGCGCGACGGTCTCATAACGCCACTGACTGGAATGGTTATAGAAGAATGACGTACTGTTCATGTGACGAGGCGGACGCTGCCAGTCCAGGCCAAACGCCAGCGGCGTCCAACCCGTTTGCGGACGCAGTTTTTCTTGTCCGACGTAGTGCGCCCAACCGCCACCGCTCTGGCCGACACAACCGCAGAAAATCAGCATGTTGATAATGCCGCGGTAGTTCATGTCCATGTGGTACCAGTGGTTGATTCCCGCGCCGACGATGATCATGGAACGACCGTGCGTTTTATCGGCGTTATCCGCGAACTCACGCGCGATACGAATGATGTTCTGACGAGAAACCCCAGTAATCTTCTCGGCCCAGGCGGGGCTGTACGCTTTTACGTCGTCATAATCATGTGCGCAGTTGTCGTCACCCAGACCGCGATCCAAACCGTAGTTCGCCATCGTCAGGTCATAAACACAGGCAACCAGCGCCTCGCTGCCGTCAGCCAGCGTCAAACGCTTAACCGGCAGTTTGTGCAGCAGAATTTCTTGTAGCTCGACGTTGTTGAAATGTTCGCTGACCGCACCGCCAAAATACGGGAAGCCGACATCAACCACATCGTCGTGCGACCCCAGCAAGCTCAAGCGTAGCTTCACTTCCTCGCCACTGACGCCGTCGCGCTGCTCAAGGTTCCATTTACCCTGATCGCCCCAGCGATAGCCGATCGACCCTTGTGGTGCAGTCAGGTTGCCGCTTTCATCGTCAATCGCGATGGTTTTCCACTGTGGGTTGTTGTCATGACCGAGGTTGTCAACCAGATCGGAGGCACGCAGCATACGACCCGCGGCGTAGTAACCGTCTTCACGTGGTTCCAGCAGCACCAGCATCGGTAAATCCGTGTATTGACGCACGTACTCGCTGAAATACTGGCTCGGTTTGTCGAGGTGGAACTCTTTCAGAATAACGTGGCCCATTGCCAGCGCCATCGCGCTGTCGGTGCCTTGTTTCGGATTCAACCACTGATCGCACAACTTGGCGATTTCAGCGTAGTCCGGCGTGACAGCAACGGTTTTGGTGCCTTTGTAGCGCACTTCGGTAAAGAAGTGGGCATCCGGCGTACGGGTCTGCGGAACGTTAGAGCCCCAGGCAATGATGTAAGAGGAGTTGTACCAATCAGCAGATTCCGGTACGTCAGTCTGCTCACCCCAGGTCATCGGTGAAGCGGGTGGTAAGTCGCAGTACCAGTCGTAAAAGCTCAGGCACACACCGCCGAGCAGAGAAAGGTAACGCGCACCCGCCGCGTAGGACACCATCGACATAGCAGGGATCGGCGAGAAACCGATAATGCGGTCTGGACCATAGGTTTTGGCAGTATAAACGTTAGAAGCCGCAATCAGTTCATTCACTTCGTTCCAGTCAGAACGAACGAAACCACCACGGCCGCGAATTTGTTTGTAGTATTTGGTTTTTTCGGAGTCGTTGACGATGGATGCCCAGGCATCAACCGGATCGCTGTATGTCAGCTTCGCTTCACGCCACAGTTTCATCAGGCGTTTACGCATCATCGGGTATTTCAGACGGTTGGCGCTGTAAAGATACCAAGAGTAGCTGGCACCGCGCGGGCAGCCGCGAGGTTCATGATTAGGCAGGTCTGGGCGGGTACGCGGATAGTCAGTCTGCTGTGTTTCCCACGTCACCAGACCGTTTTTCACATAGATCTTCCAACTGCATGAACCCGTGCAGTTTACTCCGTGGGTAGAACGTACAATTTTGTCATGCTGCCAGCGACTGCGATAGCCGTCTTCCCAGTCACGATTGGTGTTGAGGGTCTGCCCGTGACCGTCAGAAAACGGTTCGGCCAGTTGTTTGAAGTAACGTAACCGGTCAAGGAATTTGCTCATCCGGACTCTCCTGCTGCGAAGCCTGCTGGCCCCTGTCGTTATGAAATGCTCGTAGCAGACATCTGTTTTTGCTGACGACACATCGCTCAAATTGGCGCTAGGGTATCCAGCAACCGCACCGCCAAACTTGATAACGATCAAGAGTGTCCCCCGGTAAAAAACGGAGTACATCAGCAACTACCACTAAAGAACTATCACGAAAAAATAAATTAACCTGTTGATTTTAAATGATAAAAATAAAACCATTGGTTTTGTGTTTATACTGAATTCATACACACGACTATTTAGAGGTAGTAGTCAGGAAGCGACGAAAAATCGTGCGAACAAGAGAGATTACCTATTAGTTCTCTGCCCTTATTTTTCTGGCGTAAAAAATTATGCTGAGGAGAGAGCGGACTTAGGATGAGCCGCAGGGATGCGGCGAAAGCTTGCGCCACGTAGGGAACGTGTCGCAAGCGATCCGCAAAGTCCGATACCGACGAAGGCACCGCGTCAGCGGCAGAATTTCCGCCGAAAGCCAGAGGTCAAGGAGCACGGCAATTGAGTGCTCCTTGTCGGGCGCACGCTACGGAGTAGCATGAAAATGACAGTGTTAATCGCGCACGAAACCGCCTCTTAGTCGGCATAAAAATGTGACCAAGAGGCAGTTGGGAGGAATGAAGCAAATCAACTCAACGCTTAGCGTTGCTTTCTGGCATAGAACAGCCACGTCACCAGTACACACACCACGTAGCACACCACAAACACTTTCATGGCACCGGTGGGTGAACCGGTCAACTCCAGCGACATGCCAAAGGCCTGGGGAATGAAGAATCCGCCGATCGCACCAATGGCCGAAATAAAGCCCAGCGCCGCTGCGGTATCCGTGGCTGCTGCACGCTGCGCGTCAGCATCGCTCCCGCCTTGCGATTTAACGCGGTCTCCCGTTAATTTACGGAAAATTACTGCGATCATCTGAAAGGTTGACCCACTCCCCAAACCAGCCGTCAGGAACAGCATCATGAAGATGCCAAAGAACATGCCGAATGAGCCCGCAGAATTCGCACTCGGCAGAGACAGAAATAACAACACGGAGAAAATTGCCATCAGGATAAAGTTAATCAGCGTAACTTTCACTCCGCCAAAACGATCGGACAACATCCCCCCAACCGGACGCGCCAACGCCCCCAGCAGCGGCCCGAAAAAGGCGTAGTACAGAATCACAATGTCTGGAAACTGCGTTCTGGACAGCATGCCGAAGCCTGCTGAAAAACCGATAAATGAGCCAAAGGTGGACAGATACAAGAAGCTGAGTACCCACAGGTGCATTTGCTTCAACACAGGCAACTGCTTACGTATGGACGCATTGGCCGTTGAAAGATCGTTCATGCCAAACCAGGCAGCGGTTGCGGCAATAACCAAAAACGGCACCCACATCCACGCGGCATGATGCAACCAAATCTGGTGGCCATCAGGTTGCACAACACCATTGCCGGAGAACCCCAGAATCGGCAGAAAAATCACCACTGGCACCAGCAACTGCATCACGCTCACACCGAGGTTACCCAATCCACCGTTAATGCCTAACGCACTGCCCTGACGTGATTTGGGGAAGAAGAAACTGATGTTAGCCATGCTGGACGCGAAGTTAGCACCGGCAAAACCACACAGCAGAGAGATGGTGACGAAAATGCTGTAAGGCGTTTGCGGATTCTGTACGACAAACCCAAGCCAAATACACGGGATAACCAGAATAATGGTGCTTAACGTCGTCCAACGGCGACCGCCAACCATCGGGATAACAAAGGAGTAAGGCACGCGTAACAACGCACCGGAAACGGAAGGCAACGCAGTAAGCAAAAATAGCTGGTCTGTGGTAAAACGAAATCCGACTTTGTTTAGGTTAACGGCTACGGTGCTGAAAATCATCCAGACACAAAACGACAACAGCAGGCACGGTACAGATATCCAAAGATTACGCTGTGCTATCCGTTGTCCGCCAGATTGCCAGAATTTTGTGTCTTCAGGATTCCATTCCCTTATCAGCGTGCTTTGCGATATTTTTTCGGGTGATGAAGGCTGCGTCATAAAAACCTCAATAAATAAAAACGCGGTAGAATTAAGGCGCAACATTAGGGATTACACCGCAGGTAAAGTTGATGCAAATCAACACGCTGTCAGGTAAAAAAATCGAGTAAAAACAATCACACTCCTTAATGAGTAATTAAAATAGAAAAATAAGCAACGATAATTCAAGCTGTTATATCTCTATTTTTCCTTACTGTCATACCCCCTTCCAAGGCATGGATATTCGGTGGTACTCACTAGTGGGTATAGGGTTATCACGTAGGATCGGGAAAAATGCCAAAAGGGTTATCCTTCTCGGTACTGGTTTTCTACTCCTCCAGCAGAGGTCGCTTTATTATGTTTAAACGTTTCCTGCTGCCGCTGTCGCTCGTCAATCAGGTTGCACTATTGATGTTGCTACTCGGTTTGCTGGGTATTGCAGGCATGTCGATTTCCAGTTGGATGTCTCAAAGCATTCAAGGGAACGCGCACGCCATTAATAAAGCGGGCTCACTGCGTATGCAAAGCTACCGTCTGCTATCGATGGTACCGCTCTCTGCTGAGAACGAAATTTACCTGCAAGAGCTGGAAGAAGACGAAATCAGCAGTGACTTACAGCAGGCAGTACGCCGGGAAGGACTCAGTGAGCAATTCACTGCGCTGCGCGTTTTCTGGCTGGAGAGTCTGCAACCACATCTACGGCAGGCAACGCATTCTGCCGATGCCTCGGCGGATGTTGCTCGCTTCGTAAAACAGCTGGACGATCTGGTTTCCGCCATCGATCATAAAACCGAACAGCGGCTGATGATGGTCACGCTGGTGCAACGTATTTTCATCGGCATCATGTTTATCCTGCTGGCGACGACCTTTTTTTATCTGCGTCGACGCCTGCTGACGCCATGGCGGCATCTGGTTTCGATGGCGCAGGCGATCGGGCAAGGTGATTTCACCCAGCGGGTCGCCATCAATGGTCATGATGAAATGAGCACGCTGGGACAGGTGTTGAACAGCATGTCGGACGAACTTTCCGCCATGTACCACAGTCTGGAACAGCGAGTTGCCGAGAAAACGGCCGATCTGCAACAGAAAAACGATCTGCTCTCTTTCCTTTATCGCGCCAGCCGACGACTGCATACTGGCGCGCCGCTGTGCAGCCGACTGATGCCAATTCTGAACGAACTGCCGTCGTTGACACCGCTTCGCAATATTCAACTGCGGCTGTATGAAGATAACAATCAGGAACAGTTTCACCAATTTAGCGATTTCAACCCGTTGCAGCCCGATCATTGCCCAGATACCAGTTGTCAGAGCTGCGGTATGCAGGCAAAACGGGAAGAACTGCCGGGTGAGCCTCACTACTGGGATCTGCACGACAAACATGGGCAATATGGCGTTGTGTTAGCCACCCTGCCGGGCAATACCTCACTGAGCCGCGATCAGAATCAGTTACTGAATACATTATTGGAACAGTTGACCAGCACGCTG
This sequence comes from Pectobacterium zantedeschiae, assembly GCF_004137795.1. Taxonomy (GTDB): domain Bacteria; phylum Pseudomonadota; class Gammaproteobacteria; order Enterobacterales; family Enterobacteriaceae; genus Pectobacterium; species Pectobacterium zantedeschiae. The sequence goes on along the minus strand of NZ_NWTM01000001.1, from coordinate 832,828 downwards.
GCGTTGGAGCGTCAATCCAACCATCAACAGCAATTGATGCTCATGGAAGAACGCGCGACGATAGCCCGCGAGCTACACGATTCTATCGCGCAGTCACTCTCCTGCCTGAAAATTCAAGTGAGCTGCCTGCAAATGCAGGGCGGCGATTTACCTCCCGCCTCTCAACAACTATTGACGGAAATGCGGGAAGAGTTGAACACCGCCTATCGCCAGTTGCGTGAACTGCTGACGACCTTCCGGCTGAAGCTTTCGGAATCCGGCTTACTTGCCGCGCTGCGGGCATCGGTCGATGAGTTCGGCAAGCGGTTGGGGTATCCCATCGAACTGCATTACCGTTTGCCACCGCAGTCGGTATCCGCGCATCAAGGCATTCACGTTCTGCAAATTGTGCGTGAAGCGCTGAGCAATATTTATAAACACGCGCAGGCCACACAGGTCGATATCACGCTGCAATTGCGTCAGGGTTACATCGAACTCAGCGTGGCCGATAACGGCATCGGTATTCCTGATGATGCCAGCCGCGCTAACCACTATGGACTGATTATCATGCGCGACCGTGCACGGGGTTTGCACGGCGAATGCATTGTTCGACGCCGGCCGTCGGGAGGCACTGAAGTGAATGTCAGCTTCCTCTCCGAATATCGTCACCGGCTGCCATTAACAGGAGAAACTCATGATTAACGAAGATGCCGCCACCCTACTGCTGATTGACGACCATCCCATGTTGCGCAATGGCGTTAAACAACTCATCAGTATGGATCCAGAATTGCAGGTGGCAGGTGAAGCTAGCCACGGCGAACAGGGTGTCGAGCTAGCGGAACAGTTGGACCCAGATTTAATTCTGCTCGATTTGAACATGCCCGGAATGAATGGACTGGAAACATTGAACCGCCTGCGGGAAAAATCACTGTCTGGCCGGATTGTTGTCTTTAGCGTATCCAACCATGAAGACGATGTGGTCAATGCATTAAAAAATGGTGCCGATGGCTACTTACTGAAAGATATGGAGCCGGAAGATTTACTGGCTGCGCTGCATCAGGCAGCATCAGGGAAAATGGTGTTGAGCGAAACGCTGACGCCGATTCTGGCCGCCAGCCTGCGCGAAAGCCGTCACAGCAGCGACCGAGATATTCAGCAACTCACACCACGCGAACGCGATATTCTGAAATTGTTGGCTCAGGGACTCTCCAATAAAGTGATTGCCCGTAAGCTCACCATTACGGAAAGTACCGTCAAGGTACACGTCAAACACCTGTTGAAGAAAATGAAGCTAAAATCACGGGTTGAAGCCGCCGTCTGGGTATTGCAAGAAAAAGTCATTTAATCAAACCGTAACAACAAGCAGTTATGAGCAGCGGTAAGGATAAGGCGCTCAGGCGCCCCTCCCATCGAGATTATCCTCGCGAGAGCGAGGATGCAGCAGAAGTTGGTGAAAATGCCACCATTGCCCCGCAAAATTAAACGGTGACTAAACGACGCCGGCATTTATAGCCATTATCCTAATTAATGTGACGTTGCTCTCGTCTAAACTAGTTCGTAATCGCATTTTTAAGCTTTTACACTGAGTTTAACGTTGAGGAACAACATGAAGAAGGTCAGTAAAGAGCGATTTATCGGCCTGGAGTGGTTACGATTTTTGCTCGGCTGCTATGTGATGATTTATCACACGGTGCACATTTATCCCCAGCGAGAGCGCATTCCTTTTTTGAGCGAACTCACCAGTATGGGATTCTTCGCGACCAGCACATTCTTTGTCCTGTCTGGCTTTTTACTCGCGCATGTCTACATTAAAGACGGACGTCTACGTGAGCCTGTTCGCCAGTTCTGGGCCAAACGCTTCTTTAATCTTTACCCTATCCACATCATTGCCCTACTGTCTTCTATTGCCGTTGTCACGCTGATGCAATGGCTGGCCGTGCCACCTGAAGGACAAGTCGCTAGCGCGCGCTTCGTCATTTATGACACGAATGACCCCGCAGCCGATCCTGAAACACTGCGCCATTACATGACGAATGCACAGTTGGCGTTCAACGGGTTATTGCAGGTACTGATGTTGCAGGCATGGAATCCTTACTTCCTGACCTTCAATGCCCCGTTGTGGTCACTTTCTACGCTGTTCTTTTTCTATCTGGCGTTTCCACTGTTAGCCCCGCGTCTGTTGAACAGCCGCCATCCGTGGCTGTGGATGGGGATCATTTGCCTGCTGTATCTGCTACCGCCGATTTGGGTGATCTGGCAGCAGCAGTACGGCATGCCGTACACAGGGCTATTGCAACGTGGACCGATCTTCCGTTTGCCGGAATTTCTGGCCGGGATTTTAGGCTATGCACTGTTCCGTCATTATCGCCAGAAAGATCGCTCACCGTTGAGCAAGGGCCAGCGTTACGGTGTCGCCCTCTTCATCGGTATAAACTTCCTCATCGCTACCTGGCTATTCACGAAAGGTGACGCCTATTGGTATTTCCTGTTGCACAACGGTTTGCTGCTGCCAGCTCAGGTCGGTTTGGTTTGTCTCAGTGCGCTTGCGCGTGAGCCTAGTAGCGAATGGCTGCGGCATTGGTCACCGCGGCTGGGTGCTGCCTCGCTCTCCATCTTTGCGCTACATGTTCCGCTCTTCAATCTGTTCCGCACCTTGGAACAGCTAGTACGCGGTAACCCAATGGCCTGCTTCAGCGACTGGGATCAATGCATTGCCGCTGCGGGTCAGGTACAGCTATCCATGACGGGCTATATTATTTTCCTGCTCAGCACCGTGACGCTATGTGTTCTCTTCCAGGAACGGATCGTATTCCGCGTAAGGACATTCCTGACCTCACGTTTTCTTCGCAGCAATACACCCCGCACGCAGCGCACCGCGTAGCATTATCGATCGCGCATACATCTCTGGCCTGAAACAAGTTGGCCAGAGATGCCCTCTTACATCGACGCTCCCTTCTACCGCTAAAAACGTGACAGACATCGCGTTATAGCGGTTAATCATCAATAGCACCTTTTATAACTATATACATTCTAATCAATTATCGTTTTCGGGTAGAGCATCACTCAGATTCCTGTTAATGTTTGCCGTTCCGGGCTAAACCGGTTCGTTTTTATCGGCTGTACGTCTTTGACGGACATCTCACTACATGTCACCACGGTTTATTTGGCAATAATGACACTATCCAAACACGCAATCTCTTCCCTCAGCCTGGTTATCGCCCTCTCCGCTGGCATTACGCAAAGCCGCGCTGACACCATTTGGCTGAACAACGGCGACAAAGTCACAGGGAAAATCACGCTGCTTGACGGCGGTAAACTCTTTATCAACACCGACTATGCAGGCTCCATCTCTGTAGCCTGGGATAAGGTTAAAACCTTTGAAAGCGATCATGGTCTGGTGATTCAAGGGGAACGCTACGCAAAAGGCGTCCTGTATCCGACGATCAAAGCGGGCGAAAACCGCGCTATCGTCGCAACCCCGTCACTGGCTAACGAAGCAGCAGGCCCGCAAACATTACCGCTTTCCGAAATCACCTCTATTGTGGCGCAGAAGCCGCTGGTGACTGATTTCGCCTGGAAAGGCAATATTGATGCTGGCATGTCGCACAAGAAAAGTTCGACCGAAACCGATAACTACGACGTGACGCTGAACACCAAAGCGCGTCACGATACGTGGCGACACAACCTTGATGCCAGCTACCATTTGGCAAAAGAGGATAAAGTCGAGAGCACCAAGAATGCGGCTGGCGAATATGCATTGGATAAATTCGTGGATGAAAACTGGTTCTGGCAGGGCCGTTATCAGTACAAACGCGACTGGATCGAAAGCATTAAAATCAACCGCTCTTTCGGTCTCGGTCCCGGTTATCAGTTCTGGGATAACGATTTAGGCGCGTTCTCACTGACATCACTGGTCAACTCCCAAACGTTCGTGTACCGCGATCAGGGTGATGATGATTTCTACTCAGGTGCGATAAAGTGGGCATATAACCGCTATATGTTCAGCAAATCGGTTGAAGCCTTCACCAACGGTGAATTGGGGCGTTCCTTTGATGGTACTGCGCCAATCTATCTGAAAGCGGATGCAGGTTTGCGCTTCAAGTTGACCGACTGGTCTTCAATGACAATGAAAGTGTCACGTACCCGTATCGAAAGTAATCAGGGGAATGTTGACGACACGCTATACACCATGGGTGTTGGCGTCGGCTGGTAATTCAGTCGTTTCACATAGTCTCAAGGTGAACGGCGATACCGTCGTTCACCTCAAATTTCACGCCCACCTCGTCGTTATTGTCCGCTCCCCGTGGACGAAGCACACGACTGCTGTAAGGTACGCACTCGCTGGGCTAATTCGCTCACGCTATCATCTTCCGTTCCGTGATTTTTCAGCTCTTGCTCCAGCGCAAACAGATATTGCGCATTGGTGCCGAGGGGACCGCTCGCTCGGGCAATCAGCGGTGCAACGCTCTGAATACAGATATCATTTTCGTTCAGTGGATGTTCCGGTTCGGAAACAAACACCAGCGCCGTCAGCGGTGTGCCGTTCTTGCGATGCAGTTCGCACCAGAGCGGGCGATAGCAGCCCGTTAGCATTTCGCGCTTCCACAGCAGTTCTAAATCTTCACGCAGTGAGGTTTCCGGCAGGCGAAAAGCCACACCCGTCGTTTGCCCGCCGGGTTGCAGCGCCAGCATCCGCCCCGGCTGTGTTATTGTGCCGCGGCCAATAGTGAGGCGCAGACAAAAGGCTCGCTGCCACCCCTCCAGCGTTGCCAGACAGGTTTCTTCGGCGTCAAAAACCGGGTTCCACATAAGTGAACCGTAACCAAATACCCAGACAGGACAGCTATTGGGTCGGAGCGCAAGCGTCTTATCCAGAGAATCAGCCCGCTGTTGCGGCGTGAGCAGTAAGGTTTCTTCAATACACCCAAAAGACGTTCTACAATCTGCTTTCTGCAAAAAATCGCGTGTTAACACTACTTACCACCCCCAGCCCTACTCTTTTTCTGCTCGTCAGATCGGCTCTCGCCCTGCGTTTAAAAACCTAACTGCTTCATCTGCTTAATTTTACAACACCATAGAACTTGAGGTTATTCATTTATGGCTTTGCGATCAAGTTTGATACTGGTCACAAAACCTGAAAAAGTTAGTGATAATGTTTCATTCGCTCACGATGCCGCGTTAATACCCTAAATAATTCGAGTTTGAGGACAACGCACATGCAACTTGAAGTATGAGGGGTTTATCACTTAATCGGCAACGCATCGCCAGACTTGACGTATTCCTGATACAAACCTCATTTTTGTGACATCAGGAGCCTGCCGCAAGCCGTTCGTTTAATGTGAAAGCGCTAGCCGCGTATTTATTTCGATAAAAATAACAACGAAGACACGAAATGATAATAGTTATCATCCCATGTTACTATCATTCCTACACTGGAATTGACTATCCACGGAGACACTGAATGGCAACGCCGCGTCAGCCTGTTTTAGTTCAGGTTAAACAGATCCACGATCTTTCCCCTCATTTACGCTGCATTACTTTTCATCATGACGCGTTGCGTGATTATCCAGCCGAGCGATATGGCGCGCATATCAAACTCTTTTTGCCTCAGACTGGGCAACAAAAACCGGTTCTACCTACCATTGGTGAGCGCGGTCCGATCTGGCCAGAAGGCGAAGCCCGCCCTATTGTTCGCACCTATAGCGTTCGCGCATTGCGCCCTGAGGATGCTGAGCTGGATATGGTGTTCGCGCTACATGAACACGCAGGGCCTGCGGTCAACTTTGCCCGTCAAGCCAAGCCCGGTGACTGGGTCGGTATTTCGCAGCCTGGTGGCCCACTCCCAATGCTGCCTCTAGCAGCCGCTTATTATCTGGCAGCAGATCCGTCATCGCTTCCTGCACTGATGGCACTGTTGGAGAATTTGCCTGATGACGCCCAGGGGCATGCAGTGATTCGTGTCGATAGCGAAGCAGATAAACTCGCTATTGCTAAACCCTCACAGCTTCATCTGCATTGGATCATCGGCGGAACAGAGGTTACCGATGCGCTGTTGCACCATTTTCAGGCACTTCCGGCGGCTGATAATGCGTTTTACTGGTTAGCGGGTGAGGATCGTATTGTGGTTCAACTTCGTCGCCACGTACGTCGCGAGCGCGGGTGTGAGCGAAATCAGATATACGCCGTGCCTTATTGGCGAGAAGGGTTAAATGAAGAGGATTATCATCACAAACGCCACGATATCATGGACAATCCTGACGAATAACCACAAAAAAAACATTTAATATTATTATGATAGGGAGAAGATATGAAGATTCTCCCTTTTCACTTTAATTTTAATTTAAAACGTAAAAATCCGTAAAACTTCCCACACAAATACGACAACCTGTTATCATATTGTTCGTTTTATTACGTTATAACTACTTTTTAGTAACCTTTTGCGGTTTATTATTGTGTTACAGCCATGAATAAATGGTTTATACCCTAAATAAATTGCTTTATGCCCTAAGTAACTCGAGCAATCAGTCCGCTGGCTTGAAGTATGAGGGGGATATTTTGCCGTATCATTCCTCTGGATAAGGAGAACTCCCGCAATGAAGTCTCATGCTGAGGTGGTCAAAACTCGCCATCATGAATACTCACTCATTTTTCCTGTTATTGCGCTGGCCGTGCTCTACATGTGGAGCAGTTCACAAGATTTTGTCGCCATTCTCGGTATCAACGCCCTCGCGCTAGCCGGGATACTTTTCAGCGCGTTTAGCGTAGTACGTCACGCTGACGTCCTTGCACATCGCTTAGGTGAACCCTATGGTTCACTCATCCTCAGCCTGTCTGTCGTCATTCTCGAAGTCAGCCTGATTTCAGCGCTGATGGCCACCGGTGACGCTGGCCCGGATCTGATGCGCGACACGCTCTATTCTATTATCGTCATTGTCACTGGCGGCCTGGTGGGTTTCGCCCTCTTGCTCGGTGGCCGCAAATTCGCCACGCAATATGTCAACCTCAGTGGTATCAAACAGTATCTGATGGCGATCTTCCCATTGGCCGTGATTGTGCTGGTTTTCCCCAGCGCCTTGCCCGATGGTAATTTCAGCGTAACGCAGTCTCTGATTGTTGCTGCGATTTCTGCGGCAATGTACGGCGTTTTCTTGTTGATTCAAACGCGTACGCACCAAAGTCTGTTTGTGTATGAACATGAAGATGAAGGTGACGGCGACGATCCACATCATGGCAAACCGTCCGCACACAGTTCCCTGTGGCACACCGGCTGGCTTCTGGTTCATCTGATTGCCGTTATTGCGGTAACCAAGATGAACTCCATGCCGCTGGAAACGCTGCTGACCGAAATGAACGCACCGACACAGTTTACGGGCTTCCTGGTCGCGCTATTAATCCTCTCTCCTGAAGGGTTGGGGGCAATCCGCGCCGTCCTGAAAAATCAGGTACAGCGTGCGATGAATCTATTTTTCGGCTCCGTACTCGCGACAATTTCCCTGACGGTTCCTACCGTCACGATCATCGCCATGATAACTGGCCGTACGCTGAACTTCGGTTTGGATATGCCACATATCGTCGTGATGCTATCCGTATTGGTACTGTGTCACATTACATTCTCGACAGGTAGAACCAACGTGTTGAGCGGCAGCGCACACCTGGCGCTCTTTGCCGCCTATTTGATCACCATCACGCTGTAACCCCTCTGCCGACGCGGTTTTCGCCGCGTCGGCTTCGCCAAATCTCACTTCTCTTGATGTATATCTGGATCTTCTGAGCGCGTCCGGCGTATCGTAAGGCTGTCGTCGACGGACCGGCAGGCCCGCCATGTTGATTTACCTTCTTACTTTGGTTTCTGCTTAGATGAAAACGCACGGAATTAACGGTGTCAGGCCGTTCAGCGCGCTGATTGACGCGTGCTGGCGCGAGAAATATACGCTACAACGTTTTACCCACGACATTATCGCTGGTGTTACTGTCGGCATCATCGCCATACCGCTGGCGATGGCCCTGGCAATTGCCAGCGGCGTTCCTCCGCAGTATGGGTTGTATACCTCGGCCATTGCCGGGATCGTTATCGCCATCAGCGGCGGTTCACGCTACAGCGTGTCAGGCCCGACAGCCGCTTTCGTCGTTATTTTGTATCCAGTGTCGCAACAGTTCGGATTATCCGGCCTGCTGGTCGCCACCTTGCTTTCCGGTGTATTTCTACTGCTGATGGGGCTCTGCCGCTTCGGCCGTTTAATTGAATATATTCCACTTTCCGTAACGTTGGGATTTACCTCAGGGATCGCCATTACTATCGGTACCATGCAAATCAAAGATTTCTTCGGTTTGCAGATGGCAGTCGTGCCCGAGCATTACGTCGAGAAAGTGGCGGCGTTGGCACAGGCGCTACCTACCCTGCATCTTGCTGATACGTTGATCGGCGCAACAACGCTGCTGGTTTTGATCGTCTGGCCCAAACTCGGTATCCGTCTACCCGGCCATTTGCCCGCACTGCTGGCAGGCGTCGCGGTGATGGGGATTATGTCGCTGCTGGGTGAAAATGTGGCGACAATCGGTTCCCGTTTCAGCTATATGCTGGCCGATGGTTCGCAAGGGCAAGGGATTCCGCCTATCCTGCCACAGCTTATTTTACCGTGGGATATCCCGTCGCCAGATGGGAAAACGATGACGCTGGATTGGCAAAGCATTTCCGCTCTGCTGCCTGCGGCATTCTCGATGGCGATGCTGGGTGCGATTGAGTCGCTGCTGTGTGCCGTTGTGCTGGATGGGATGACGGGCAAAAAACACAACTCCAACGCAGAACTAATGGGACAAGGTTTCGGTAACATCATTGCGCCCTTCTTTGGCGGTATTACCGCGACAGCCGCCATTGCCCGTTCCGCCGCCAACGTCCGCGCGGGAGCCAATTCACCGATTTCCGCAGTGATTCATGCGCTACTGGTGTTGTTGGCGCTATTGATTCTTGCTCCGTGGCTGTCTTATCTGCCGCTGGCAGCGATGGCATCCCTGCTACTGATTGTCGCCTGGAACATGAGTGAAGCGCACAAGGTGGTGGATTTACTACGCCACGGGCCGAAAGACGACATTATCGTCATGCTACTCTGTATGTCGTTAACCGTGCTGTTCGATATGGTAATCGCAATTACCGTTGGTATCGTGTTGGCGTCGTTGCTCTTCATGCGACGTATTGCGCAAATGACACGCCTGAGCGAATTGCCGGACACTAAAATACCGGATCATCTGGTGCTACGTGTTAACGGCCCGCTGTTTTTTGCGGCGGCAGAACGCATCTTCAACGACCTGACTGTGCGCAGCGAAGGCTACCAAAATATCATTTTGCAGTGGGATGCCGTGCCGGTGCTGGATGCGGGCGGACTCAATGCATTCCTGCGCTTTAGCGAAACGTTGCCTGAAGGCAAGCAGCTCATCATCACTGACATCCCCTTCCAGCCGTTAAAAACGCTGGCGCGGGCGAAGGTTCACCCGATTGAAGGACGCCTCAGCTTCTACGGTTCATTAGCACAGGCGATTGAAGCGACAACGGTACGTTCAGCGTAACAGAACCATAGTAGAAATATTGTGCAGGCCACGCCGTGCTAATGTTGCACGGCTGGCATTTTAAACCGGACGGACAAACGTTCATCCCGCAGCGTTAAATCCAGCGCCGTGTCACATTCGCCGATAATGGCGCTCAGTTGTTCGTTCGTCAGCGCATAAGGCAGTTGGATATCAAACGCGTTCAAGCCTTGCTGACGTGCCAGCGTAATCAGCCTGATGATATTGGTTTCATCACTCACCTGCGTAGAGAGCACCTGTAATGCCAGAGCCTTCAGACGCTCTTTCGGCGCACTCTGCCGAGCGGATGCCATCTTGGTCACCATGCCAAAAATCGGCATCACGCCGTACATCGCATCCACGAAACGCCAACGTTTGTTGCACAATGCCGCCAAATAATCCGTGTAGTCCAGACAGAGTGGCTCACTGGAACTGGTAAACTCAGGGGATTTGTCCATATTCCCTTTTCTCCTCTTCGCCAGTGGTTTGTTGCGTACTACCCTGACGGGTATAAAACCATAACCTGTATACTGGTTAATTCAGGTATATTGTCACGGTTCGCCCCTTTTTGACTAGCGTGTTGAGGAGACCTAATTGTGACAACTTTTTCTTCTGCTCCCGTGTTGATTACCGGCGGCGCACGGCGTATTGGACTGGCACTGGCGCGTTCGTTCCTCGCGCAGTCGACTCCGGTTATACTCAGCTATCGCACGCCTTATCCCGAATTGGACGCGCTAGAGCAAGACGGCGCCACTTGTCTATCCGCCGATTTTTCCACCACGGAAAACATCTACGCGTTTGCTGAGAAAATCCAATCGCTCACACCGCACCTACGTGCCATTATTCATAATGCCAGCCGCTGGGAGCCAGAAAGCCCCTCCACGCCACCGGAACAGACGCTGGCCGATATGCTGCAAATTCATGTCTATACGCCCTATTTGCTCAACCAACTGCTGGAATCCTGTCTGCGTGGGCAAGGTATTGCTGGCGCGGATATTATTCATCTGACGGATTACGTGGTTGAAAAAGGCAGCGAGAAACACATCGCCTATGCCGCTAGCAAAGCAGCACTGGATAACATGACGCGCTCGTTTGCCCGCAAGCTGGCGCCGGAAGTGAAGGTCAACGCCATTGCTCCCGGTTTAATCCTGTTTAAGGAACAGGATGACGAAGCATATCGTCAACAGGCGTTGGAAAAATCATTGATGAAAATCGCACCCGGCGAAGAGGAGATTGTCCAACTGGTGGACTATCTGCTTAACAGCCGCTATGTCACAGGGAAAACGCTGGGCGTGGATGGTGGGCGAGCCTTGCGCTAGCGCCTTGAGTAGCAACGTGAGGATAAGAAAATCACTACCAGTGAAGTTCGCCAGCAGCTTACTGCACACCTAACACGCCTGTGGCGTTATGGGCTAGTTCTGTCGCGCAGCCATGAAGTTGCCGAGGAGTTAGTCCAGTCCACCTGCGTTCGTGCGCTTGAAAAGAGTACACAATTTACTCCAGGTACCCGAATCGACAGATGGCTGTTCTCCATTCTCCACTCAATATGGATTTCCGAACTGCGCGCCCGCCGCGTACGTCAGGGGCAAGGATTTATCGAAAGCAAGGAATTACTGGCCCCGGATACCCATGAGCGGGACAACGATCGTCTGCATTACCAGAAAATAATGCAGCGCGTCAGCGCGCTTCCAGAAGCACAGCGCAATACCGTATTTTTAGTTTATGTCGAAGGGTTTACCTATCAGGAGGCGGCAGACACGCTATCGGTACCGATCGGCACCATTATGAGCCGACTGGCCGCCGCGCGGGGGACGCTGGCTAGATCAGTTGATACCCCACCGTCGACAAAGGAGAAACTGTCTTGAAATCCATGCGTTTTACTCCCCCTTACAGTGACGAAGCCATTGTTGCCTGGCTGGATGGCGAGATGAATGAGGCCGATGCGCAAAGATTCAAGACATTGCTTGAGGGAGACGAACGGCTTTCCGAGCGCACCGCCGAGCTGATGAAAAGCCAGTTTGATTTTGAAGAAGCCTTCGCCCCATTACTCGACAAAGCGCCTGAGGCGAAGATGCAAACCAGACTTGAGGCATTAGTGACGACAGTGCCAACATCCAGCCCCTCCTCATCTCACGCGGGAGTCAGCCGCCGCTCGCTAATTGCCGCGTCACTCAGTTTTCTGGTCATGGGTTCTGGACTGGGCTACTTCGCACGTTTTTCCCAGTCCGCTTTCAGCGACAGCGAAAAAATTCGCGATCTTGAAGCCCAGTATATGTCACTGTACAGCGCTAAAACCCTACTCGATGCGGACAGCTCCGCACAGACCTTGCAGAGTGGGCTGTCTCGAACTGCTCAGGACATTGGACTACCTCTCAATGAACAACAGCTGATGCTTCACGACGCAGAGTTGAAAATGGTACGTCTGCTGAGTTACGACAATACCTCGATTGCACAGATTACCTGGATGCATGCCAAATATGGACCGATGGCCTTGTGTATTTCCCCCGATCATCAAGCCACTGCCACTGCGCTTAAAAATGAGCAACGCCATGATATGCAGGTTGTCTGGTGGCGCGATCGCGGCTATCAGTTCGTATTAATTGGCCGTAGCCCTGCTACGCCGCTGACAGAAAGCGCACTCAAGCTACAAGCATCGCTGGCATAAACAGAGATCTGCCCTCCACGCACGGACGACTACGCCAGTGGAGGGCACATATTTATACGGTGTGTCGGGCTTTCGCCCGGATTTCAATATTAATCGCTACACGATCGTCCACCACGCCAGTAAATCGGTCCATGTTAAAAGACGAGCGTGAAATCGCGGTAGTGGCATGAAGAGACAGCGAGCCGTCATGCGATGAGGTTCCGCCCTGTTCTTCAAGCGTGGCTTCCAGAATGACCGGACGTTGGACGTTTTTTACCGACAGTGAACCAAAAACCCTAAAGTGACCTTGCCCCAGCGCCACCACCCTGCTACTGGTGAAAGTAATATCGGGATAGTGCTCAGCATCAAAAAACAGGCTGCTTTTTAACTGGTAGGTCAACAGACTGTTGGAAGCCTGTAGCGTCGTGATGGGAATTTTCACATCAATACGGTCATTCATTTCCTTTTCAGCATCCAGTGTGATATTGCCTGTCACGCCGTCGAGAGAGGCTTGTGACGGGTGACCAAATGCTTGCCATGAAAGCGCAATGACGGTGTTATCAGTAGCAACAGTGTAGTTGAGCGGCATAGCATGCAACAGTGGGCTGATAAGCAGCCCGATGGTCAATACAGGAACGATGCGCGTCATAGCAGGACTCTCCTCAGAATAAACAACGTGTAAACGCTCAGGAGGAGGAATTTATTCGGTCAATCGTTATTATTTTTCTCGACGCGGAGAAAACACGGAGAATTCATGGTGGACGGGTTTTGCGTTAACGCCCCGTCCAATAAGCTCTCTGGCGCTATTTCATGCTTTTTTCTTCGCACGGCCCTTGCGCTGGTAGGCTTTATGCTCGGCGACATATGTCAGGTAGGCCGCACGCGTCATCCCCCCAGAATGTTGGGCAAACGCATCGTAGGTGGTATCGGGCAGCAAACCAAATTCAGCCAGGACCTGTTCCCATGCTTCACGGTGCTCTGGATTGAGTAGCGTTTTATCGTAGTCAGGAAAACCCCTATCGGCAAAGGATTCGGCTGACATGCTGCTATAAGCGCCATTGTTCATATAACTGCGTCCGGCTCTGAAAACCGTATCCTGGCTGGCTTTATTGATCGAACAAGGCCCCCACGACAGGCGATAGTCGCTTTTCTGTGCGCTGATACTGGATCCATAGCCCACCGGGAACAGGATGTCGTCTTCCGCCAATGTCTTCGATCCCACATATTCGTAGTTGCCACGCAGAAAGGCGTCATCCATAACGATCCAGCATTTTTCAGACAAGGGCGACGCCACAATCTCCGACAAGGTGAGATTACGCACGGTGGTGCGAAAAAGGTAAGGCCGAACAAACAGCGGCATCGTCATCACATCGTTCCAGATGCTGTGTTCAGCAAACAGCGCGTCCTTTTGCATCTGACGCAGGTTACCAATAACCAGAACATAGCCATCGGTATGTAAGTCTATTTCAACCCGAAAAATATCGCCCGGAATGGTTTTATGTTGCTGATTTTTCATATGCGTCAACCGTTCCAGCTTATGCGCGTAATCAGCGGGCAAGCGCTCGCGATAAGATTGCAGCCAGTCGACAATTTCTTCTTTGCTGACCAAATGCCGATATTCCGGCAACGGTAGTCGAATAGAGTTTCGGTAATTGCTGGCGTTGATGTAACCGTAATTTCCCGAGTTCAGCGATCTGACGCCCGCAGAGAACACAACGCCATCGGCCTTCACACTGGAAACGCTGGTGTAATTCAGCTTTTTTTCTTTACCTCGTGCAGTTCTCGGCAGAATAACCTCACGCCCACGCGTTTGAATAATGACATCTTCCTCCTGATAATTTAGCGAGGTAGCGGTAATGCGCTTGCGGATCGTGTCGCAATCAAAGCAGATAAAATAGCCGTCACGAACGGTTAAAATATCCCATTCGGCCGATAATGGTTCCAACCCAAAATAAGGGCGTAAAGCTTCCTGCATCCAGCTGTTTATCTGGTCAATCGGTTTCATCTTCAGCGCGGTTTCCTGTGGAATAATCGGTAATTGTGGCGTGGCCGTTCTCGGTAAATGATGAGAAGTCAGGTGCAATATTGCCTAAAAAAACACGCACCGCAGCTTATCTAATTTGGATAGGTAAACAAATAGTTAATACCCATTTACGCTTCATATCTCGTTTATGACCTATCATCAAGCTATGCTATGCGTAGTGAGATGGAGATGACGTAGAGACCATGCATAAGATTGTTTTCATAGAAGATGATACCGAAGTTGGAAAATTGATCGCTGCCTACCTCGGCAAGCATGACATTGATGTTCAGGTCGAAGCACGAGGCGATCAGGCATTAGCCTTTATTGAACAGCAGCAGCCTGACCTTGTGCTGCTGGATATTATGTTGCCCGGCAAAGACGGGATGACCATATGCCGGGAGTTGCGGCCACAGTACAGTGGCCCGATTGTGCTGCTGACATCGTTGGACAGCGACATGAATCATATTCTGGCGCTGGAAATGGGTGCAGATGATTACATTCTGAAAACCACGCCACCCGCCGTATTACTCGCCCGCCTGCGCCTGCATTTGCGGCAATACGCCGCTACACCACAAACGGTGGTAGAAAATACAGCGCCCGCCGCGTTGCAGGTGCATAAATCACTGCACTTTGGCCTGCTCTGCATCGACCCGGTCAATCGGGAAGTAACATTAGGGCAAGAGCATATCGTGTTATCGACCGCGGATTTCGATCTCCTCTGGCAGTTGGCGACCCATGCCGGTCACATCATGGATCGGGATGCGCTGCTGAAAAATCTGCGCGGCGTGACCTACGACGGCATGGATCGCAGCATTGACGTCGCCATTTCCCGCCTGCGCAAAAAACTGTACGACAACCCGTTAGAGCCGTTCCGTATCAAAACGGTACGCAACAAAGGTTATCTGTTTGCCCCCAACACCTGGGAGAGCGTTACGCTATGAGAAAGCTGTTCATCCAGTTTTTTCTATTGCTGTTCGCCTGTTTTGTCGTCATGACGCTACTGGTCGGGCTGGTTTATAAGGTGACGGCTGAACGCGCCGGGCGTCAGTCCATGGATGACCTGATGAAAAGCTCGCTGTATCTCATCCGTAATGAGCTGCGCGCTATTCCACCTCGCGAATGGCATAAAACCATTAGCCAGCTTGACCTAAACCTATCGTTCAAATTGCATATCGAGCCGGTAAGTAAATACGCGTTGAGTCCCAAGAATCGGCAACGTCTGAACCAAGGGGAGATTGTCGCGCTGGATGATGAATACACGTTTATCCAACGCATCCCCCGCAGCCATTATGTTCTCGCCGTAGGCCCTATTCCTTATCTGTTCTTCCTGCACGAAATGCGGCTGCTGGATTTACTGTTAGTGATGCTCATCGGGCTGTCACTGGCGTTGCCGGTTTTCCTATGGATGCGACCACATTGGCAGGCCATGCTCAAGTTGGAGAACGCCGCACAGCGTTTAGGGGATGGTCATCTGGAAGAACGTATTCACTTTGATAGCACCTCAAGCCTATTTCGGCTCGGCATCGCCTTCAACCGGATGGCAGATAACCTAAACCAGCTCATCAACAGTAAAAAGCAGTTAATTGACAATATTGCGCACGAACTACGTACGCCATTGGTCAGACTGCGCTATCGGCTGGCGATGAGTGACAATCTGACAGAAGACGAACAGCAGGCGTTAAATCGGGATATTGGTCAACTTGAAGCGCTGATTGATGAGCTACTGACCTATGCCAGACTCGATCGTCCACAGGTGACGCTGCATCTTGCCAATATTGATATTCCTTCATGGCTACAGGCAAAAGTAGACGATTTTAGGCTGATCCACCCTGACAAACACATTTCGCTGGACATGCCTCATTCGGCACAGATTGGTGCGCTCGATTTGCGTCTGATGGAGCGGGTCTTGAATAACCTGATCGGCAATGGATTGCGCTTCTGCCATAGCCGATTGCATATTAGCCTGACGTCCGACACCGAGCATATCGCCTGTCTGCAAGTCGAAGATGACGGCCCCGGCATTGCGCCCGAAAGCCGGGAAAGCGTTTTTGAACCGTTTATCCGTCTGGAGGCAGGTATTGAGAACAGCAGCGGCGGATGTGGGTTGGGGCTGGCGATTGTTCATGCCATCGCACGGGCTTACGAGGGCAGTATTACTGTGGATGAAAGTCCGCTCGGCGGTGCTCGCTTCCGCTTCTGCTGGCCGATAAAAACCGCTACAACGCAGGCAGCAATCGCCATTCAGCACTAGTTCGCAGACAGCGGTAACCCCGCTGTCTTTCAATGTATTTATCGCCCTTCCAGACTTGTACATTAGGTTACATGCCGAAACCAATCACTCACTGAAGCCGCCCTCGGTTTCTCCTATTCTCTCTTCAACGGCCCGCGTGAGGGTCACGAAACGTGAATGAGATAACGAGGAAATGATGATGAATAAAGTATTAGTTATGATCGCAGGTGCGGCACTGGGTCTGTCCTCTGTAGCGTTTGCCGCGGATACCGTAACCAGCGCACCTGTTCAGCCTTCTGCAACGACAACCACGTCTGCTCCGGCTAAAGCTGTTCACCATAAAAAGCAGGTGAAGAAAGCTAAACCAGCCGCTGAACAGAAGGCGCAAGCTGCCAAGAAACACGTGAAGAAAGCCAAACCAGCCCCTGCACAGAAAGCGCAGGCTGCCAAGAAACACGTGAAAAAAGCTAAACCAGCTCCTGCACAGAAAGCGCAAGCTGCTAAGAAACACGTGAAGAAAGCTAAACCAGCTCCTGCACAGAAAGCGCAAGCTGCTAAGAAACACGTGAAGAAAGCTAAACCAGCTCCTGCACAGAAAGCGCAGGCTGCCAAGAAACACGTGAAGAAAGCTAAAACTGCAAAACCTGCTGAGACAACACCAGCGGCGTAATCGGTAAGCATCCTCTCCTTCCCCCATCGGGAAGGAGTTACTTCCGGTTAGCCCAAGTTTAAAGCACGTAACGAAGGGCTTATCGTAGTAGAGCAACCATCAAACACCCGGTTTACCGGGTGTTTATTTCATAGGGGGACGGGATAATGATGCGGCGCTACTCATTTGAAATTATGTTATCTCTGGTTCTGCTCTGTGGAGTTATCACCCTGAGTTTTTTTCTCTAATAAACAGCATTTCTCTATCATCCAATTCCCCCCGCATTCCCACTATTATTAAACGCTGAAATCCGCCCGCATAAAAACCCACCACATAATTGATAACAAGTCTCATTAACAGTATTATTTCTTCGAATAAATTAATCTCTCCGCCCCTCATTTGACAGGTCAAACCAGATGAGACTACCATCTAAAATATTTAATATCAATGCGTTACGGAAACATTTTTTAGCCACAATGACAAATAAACCAATAACAATTGAATTATCTAAATATTAAACTACAATTTCGAAATCAATAATAATTCACTTGGTTCTCAACTTACATTTATTATTAAAAATAAAGCACACTAAGTACAAGGTTTAATTGCCTAAGACTTCATCATGTCAAAAAACACCGCGCTGCGGTATTTTCTATCATTTCATTATCACGATGAAGTGTTAACCACATCATTATGTAAAACAAGGAGGAATCTATTGATAAAAAGACAGTGATATATTTAGTCGAATAAGGATTGACTTTCAAAACTATAAAATTAATTACATATCTTTAAGGAATTTAGATTCATCACAAGACGAAATGGACGCGTTATAACTCCATCACGTACAGGCTTTCAATGAAAGAATTAAATACATCTATTTTTCGCATCACAAAAATACTTTCACCACACAGCAATATCGCATCACCAACTAAAGTCATTAAAGGGAAACGGCTTTATTTCTTTTATCCATCAGGAGAACAAGTTATTTATTTTCTGGATGAAGGAACATTCTTAATGAAACAGTCAATAGACGATAAAGTTATTTCCGTTATATTATCACCTGCTATTATTGGCTGGTCTATGGTTACACTGGATGGCGGTGAGCTTTATCTGGAAAGGGTCGATTATGGGAAAATCCGCAGTATTCCTTTCAACACCGCGATGCGCATCATTACGGCTTATGAACGTTTCGATGATGTCTTAACGATTGTTAATACCGGCTTTCATGCACTGATCGACCACTGTATTGGGAATCATGGTGACTCACTTTCCATCGTGCATAAAATGCTACGTTCGCTGAATCAGCTTCCCCCCGATGTCAAACTCCGCTTTTCTGCTCTGTCCTATATTTCTCAACGGACATCACTATCAAAAAGCACGATAAAACGGGGGCTGAAACAACTGCAACAACAAGGTTTACTCACGTTGGAACGCGGTAAATTACGCCACCTCACTGAATGTAATTAAATAATCACTTATTTATTACGACGGGTCACCTGACCCGTCACATCTCTTCAATACCGTCTTCCAACGTTTATTGATAGGTTAGGGTAAATGTTGCATCCGCATTTGCAGAACCAACCGTGACTGGCGTACCAATCGCAACATACTGCCCGTAAAACACCAGCGGTACGCGCGCAGCGTTTGCCGACAGCGTATAAACGGGTGTCGGTTGACCAAGCGCCAAACGGCGGCGTTCACTATCCAGTATCGCCACGGCAACATTGGTCGCACTACTACTGGCGTTAAGCGCGAGCAGCGTGCTATCCCCCGCTGGCGCGCTGCCATAAAACGTTACCTCGACGCCAGATGCCGCGACGCCGCAGTTCTCCAGCACAATCTCGAAACGCGTAGGATTAGGGCTTTGCGATCCTACCGCAAACTGCTTACTTGGCCAGGTACCGAGATCAACCGTTTGCTCCTGCGTCCCTGTGCTGACGCTACAGCTGTTCGCCAACAACGTCGCGCTAAGCCGCATATTGGTCAGCCCGAGATCGGCGCGAACGGGCTGCACAGCACACGTCATAAAGAGCAGAGAAACCCAACTGAAACGCATAGCCCATGTCACTCGCGTACACCCTGCACGAGCCATCACACCCTGAGATCTGTTCATCGATTTCCCCCTTTTTAGTAAAAATCGACGCGCAGATAGGCGTTTGCTGTCGCGACGCCTTCCTGAGGCTTGGTCCCCGTCACGCTAACCGGATACGCGGTGATTGCCACATTAGCACTTGCCGTTTCATCCAGCGTAAAAGGAATCACGCTCGCAATATCGTTGGGCGTCAATGGATTATTTCCACTGTCTGTGACAATAAAACCGACATCAGGATTGTCAGAAACCACCATATTGCCAGACAACTTATCAGCCTGAAGACGCATCGACATACTCGCCTGCGCATCGATACCGTTGCAGGCGATACCAATCGTCCGCGTCACTGGTGAAATCCCCTCCGGTTTTTCACCCGCCGTTTTAAACAGCCCTGATGAAATCCCGCCAAAATCAATGCTGATGATCTGACCTGCATTCAAAACGCAACTTTGAGGAACCGTGACCGAACCGCTCATATAGCCAACCACCAGTGGCGACCCCACACTTTGCCCACTACCTCCCTGATTGCCATAGAGGTAAAAAATGGGGGTCATCGGGATATTGGAAACCCCGACAAACTTGCGTTTGATGCGGAAATTTACCTGAACCCTGCTGCCCGTTGTCGCATTCCCACCGCACAGTCCCGCACAGTTGTTGTCGACATCGGTAAACGGCACATTATGAAACGTGCCCCCCGAGGTGCGGTTATAAACAAAAATACGCGATGCCACCTGGAGATAATCATTGCCGGTAATATCAAACCAGTTCACACCGCTTTCCGTTGACGCCAAAACCAATGATGGACCGGACTGGGCGGAATAGTAGACCGTATCCCGGTTATTACATGGACCACTTATCGCGTAGGAACCGGCATCGGTTTTTTCATTCCATCCTGTAACATACCCGACATTGTTCTGACTGGAAGCTAGCGCGTAAGTGTAGTCGTACGTTAAAGGCGAACCGCTTGCGGTCGTACATTGTATCGCACTGGCCTGGCTGGCAATCCCCAACAAACCCGCCACGCTAACGCCGCGCCACCACATCGCGCTTCGCGTTGCGCCACTGTTCTTTTTCATAAGTAATTTCATTGACATACCGCCTTCGTGTAGGATACCGGTTGGTTTTCACTGCCGTCTGGAAGAGCGTAACGAAGCGTGCATTGCTGCTGTGAACCACTTCCCCATGCAACCTTCAGCTCGCCTTCAGGGGTTAGCCCTGACAGAAAGACCTGCCCATCATCACCAACAATACCGGTGCTATCGCTGTCTACGCGGGAGACAAGCGCGCCAAAAGGAACCGGCCGGCCATTACGCTGCTGTAGCGAAATCAGCGCACGTCCACCTTGATAAGCCGTAAAGCTGGCACGAACCATCGCCCCTCGCGTCGGTACAAGGTTGGCTACCGTATTGTTGACCTCAGTGTTTTGATTTAACGAGTTGA
Organism: Pectobacterium zantedeschiae; assembly: GCF_004137795.1. Lineage (GTDB taxonomy): Bacteria > Pseudomonadota > Gammaproteobacteria > Enterobacterales > Enterobacteriaceae > Pectobacterium > Pectobacterium zantedeschiae. Next base: position 812,216 of record NZ_NWTM01000001.1, on the reverse strand, counting down.
CGTCGAGGGCGATGCGGTTATTGCGATAAACACTGGCATAAGGAATGACGGCATAGCCACGCCAGTCAGTCTGGATACCGGTGGTATTCTCCACTCTGACGCGGCTGGTACCGGGAACCTTAATCAATACGTTGGTATCGCCCAGCGGCTGACTAAACGTGACCCCATCGGCATGCGCCACCACACCGCCGCTCACCCCATAGTTAAGCTGACGGGTGTTGCGCGTATAGTTGTAGTTGGCGTTGCTGTTGCCATAGGTGCCTTGGTAGCCAAGCCCCGCGTTCCCACTATTCCCAATGCCGCGATTACCATACCCTTGGGAGACGTTGTAGTTGAGATTGCCATCCGGCAGCATCGTGCCACTGACCCCCACTTGCTGTAACGTGCGTCCCTGATTGTCCGACGTCATGTTGTAGGAGGCGTAAGCCGTATTCTGTGAACGCCGCAGATTAATCCCTTCACGATGTCCACTGAGCCATTGACCCAGCGGAACAGAGAGGTTAAAAGCAAACAGCTGGTTCCGTTCTTCCAGCCCTTGGTTTTTGTTATAGCTGTAACTCAGGTTATAACTCACACCGCGGTACACATTGCTGTAGCCGACTTGCAACAGATCGTTCGTACCATCGGTATGCCAATAGTCCTGCCGACTTCCCGTCAAAAATAACGACCCCATCCCCTTTCCTAACTGCTGGGTGATATTCATCTGCATCCTGCTTTTCTTTGCGTTATTCAGGTTGTAGTAGTCACGTAACACAGGTTGAACATCGGTAAAATCGACCGTATAACCACTCATGTTTTTATAGCTGGCTTCATCCAGCGTAAAAAAACCTTTGGTTGAATAGCGATAACCCAGGATCTGAAAATTCGTCCCCAGATCATTCAGCGATTTGGCATACAGGAAACGCAGTGACTGCCCTTTGTGATCGCTACCATCCGACAACGTGCTATATGCCTGCGTGAGGTCGGCTGAAAATGCGCCCCAGTCGCCGAGGTTCTTCCCCGAACCTAACGTCAGTGCCTGATAGTCTTCGGCCAGTTGTGTGCCGCCATACAGCGTCACCCCAGCCGAACGCCCCCAAATCAGCGTGCCCTGACCAAATAAGGGCTGATCCTGTTGCGAATTATTGCTACGGTATTTACCGACCATCGCTGAATATTTCATCCGGTTCTCACGCTGGAGCAGCGGCACGGCGGAATACGGCACGACAAAGCTGTTCGTCGAGTTATCGCTCTCAGTAATGGTTACCTGTAAATCGCCGCTGGATGATGTTGGATAAAGGTCGGTAATTTCGAACGCACCGGGCGCAACATAAGCCTGATAAATCACATAGCTATTCTGTCGGATGGTGACGCGGGCGTTGCTTTTGGCAATCCCACGGATCGTTGGTGCAAATCCTCTCAGGCTGTCCGGCAGCATTGCGTCATCGGAGGCAAGCTGTACACCACGAAATCCCAGACTATCGAAAACCTCACCTACCGTATTACTGTCACCGATTGTTAATTCGCTGCGCCAGGGAATGATGGCACGTTGCAAATAGGTGCTAACGTGCTGAAACTCGTTATAGCGCTGGTTTGCATAGCGGGAATAACGCCAGGTGGAGTAATCGCGCAATCGCCAGCCGTTCCAGTTCACACCGCTATCAAGATTGAGGAAATAGCTGTCACTGCGTGCATCACCGTGCGTATTACTGCCCGTGAACTGGTAATTAAATAACGCGGAGGTGATGCCCTCATCCCACTCCTCTGGCGAAATGTATCCCCGTCCGGCACTCTTTAGCGCGATTTGTGGCAAACTGATGTTCAATCTCTGGAGTTCAAAGTCAAAGCGCACGCTGGCATCGGGAATCGCCTGAGGCACGTTGATGCACGCGGAAGCAGGTTCATCACGTAAAGAAGAAAACGATTGCAGATTGACATTAAGTTGTTCCAGCAGCGCTATCGTCAGGCAAGGTTCAAGACCCGTATCGTCACTGGGCGGTTTATCGGATGGCGTGCGTAGTTGAAACGCTATATCACGAGAAACCACATAGTCTGCATTGACATAAATCTCCACCCGATAGACACCCGGCGGTTGCCCTTCACCTTTATCAAAGCGAGAGAGATCGGCAATCGCTGAAGGATCGTCCGATAAAAATGTCGGATTAAAGAAAGTCTCAGCATCACCCGCGAGTGGGAATGCCATGTACAGCATCACGGCCGGGTACCAGCGCAGGCATGGACGGACTGCGCGATAAGGGGCGGCGGAACGCTGCTGTTTCGTCGGTTCTGAACGCATACAAAAGTTCCTCATCTATGATGATGATGAAAAGCGCAGGCAATCACTGCAATGCTGCTTGACGCCGGCCTGTACCTCACCGTTTCATAGCCCTTTACCTGTGACGCGCGGCGTCATGGCTCCGTAATCGTTAATGGTCTGGAAGCTCACTGCACCTGATGCTCGCTCAGACAGCGTCAGTGATGTCGAACCTTTTGGCGGCACCATCGTGTTGGGAAGTTTCTGGCTACCAGACTGGAGGTTGACCAGCGTAATAAAATAGGGAGAGGGGTTAGTGATCGTGAGCGCCGAGCCTGACTGCTGGAAGCGTAGCGTCGCGGGTGCGCTATCGGCCCCCGAGGGAAGATTAGCGGGTCTAACAAAAAGTTTAATGCGAGATAACACCGCCAATTGCAGCGCGTTCTTATCCTCCAGCGATCGTTTCTCAACCGCCGGAATCGCTTTTACATTGACCCAATAAACGGATTCGCGATCGGTAGGCAAAGGTGTACCGACATACATCAGTCGCAATGTGTTCTCACCTTTGGGTTTCACCACAAAAAGCGGAGGGGTCGCCAGAAAATCTTTGGTTTTATTCCCGTCTTTATCTTCTACCCAGGATTGAATCAAAAAGCGGTTATTTTCATCACTGTTAATAATCGAAAGTGAAGCCTGATTGGCCTCTGCGGAGTAGATCACCCGCGTAGCGCCCAGCGCAATCCCCCCCGCCTGTACCTGATGAACAGTCAATAAAGCAAAAAGCACCAGACCGAAGGTGAAAGATTGAAATAAGAGAGATGAGTTCTGCACACGCAACCTCACGATAAAGTGTTGTTGAATTGGATCTAAAGACACGGCGAAAGCCAGTCCCTGGCTTTATTTCCTCCCTAAGGCATCTTTATTGATAATCGATGGTGAACGTGGCATCGGCATCTGCCGCGCCTGGCGTCGCTGTCGCCTGCGTCGCTTTATAGCGTGCATTAAACGCCAATACGTTGCTGCCATCGTTCAGTGTTTGCGGTGCAGAATAAACGGCGCCATTTGGCGTCAGAACCGCACCAGTACGATCGGAGATTTCAATACCCACTCCGCCTGCTGCACCGGACGCCCCACCACCGATGTTGCTGACGGCCAAAACGGTGTTGTCATTTGAATCAGCTGTACCAGTAAAGGCAACAGCTGCCGTAGTAGAAACGGTGGAATCACAGTCTTCGAGGTTGATGGTGAACGGCACTTTGCCAGAGTAGGTTCCCACTCCCGTAAAACGAGCAGTACGGTATTGGCCCAGATTCACAATCTGGTCGGCCGTATTGGTACTGACCGCACAAGCAGCGTTAACGATCTCACCTTTAAAATGAACCGTTCCACCTGCAACGGTGGCCGCAAAAACGGTCACGCTGGATGACAATAATGAGGCGCCAATCAAGGTATTGAGTAGAGATTTATGCATAACTTATATTTCCTGATAACAGATAAAAGTTAACGATCGCATTAAAAAAACAATCGTGGCTCTGTCGCTAAAGCGACATCTCGATCTTTTTCCTCAGTGCATCACTCAGGGTTTCTTCTGACGTCTTTAGACGCAGAAAAATGTCAGGACAAGATGGCCTGCACACGTTCCGTCGCGATGCGTTAATAAATATTTTTCATGATCGTTAATTTGTAAAAGTTGATTGCAGTTTGATAAAAAAAGCAAAAAACCAGTATTAAAAACCAATGAAATAAAAAATATCGGAATTTAAAGTCACAAAACAAAACCAATCAGGGATATAAGTTTTATTTTTTATTTAGCCGTAACACCTCGCATAAAAAACACGAACGCATAAAGTGAGCCAAATGAGCCCATATGTTTATTTTTCGTGATGTTTCATGGTTAATTTCACAACGTAAAGCAGAGCACTGCGATAAAAACGCGAATGCGTCATCGAAAGATAGGAAATAAAAAAGCGGATCCACACAGGAGAAAGAAAAAACGATGGTATTGAGGGTAAGTAGCTAATGGAGAAACGAGAGACATTGCGATGAAATACCCAATCAAGCAGGGCAAAAGCGCTCAACCTTCGAGTGATGTAATTAACTGATTTAAAAAATGATTATTCACACTGAATGAACATCACTCAACAAAGGTTTAGGTGCAATAAAGTTTTATCATTTGATGCCGTTTATACCATTACACACCAGGCAATACCGAGACAATCATAATGAAAAAAATCCTGCAAAAATCAGCCATTTTGTTCTGCATTATGGCCGTGACACCGTATACCTTCGCCTCATCCCCTTCGTCGACAGGCGTCATTCGCTTTTCAGGCGCCATCGTGGAGCCCGTTTGCGATGTGACGACACAGTCGAGCAATGTGACCGTGAGTTGCGAACGGCAAGGAAAAGTACAAGCGATACAAATGAAAAACAGCTCACAGTACGCTGCTTTACCACAAGGCATCGGTTCCGTGAGTTCAAAAACGTTAAGTTCAGATGCACGTATCGTGATCGTCAGCTACGAATAAGGCTAACGACGCTGAGCCGTATGTTAAGGTGAAAACGCTACGCCACTTTAAGATGGTGACGTAGCATTCAGCGCGTAGGGATGAGTCATCATAATGAAACAGCGCCACGCCTTTTACACTCAATAACATTTTAATTTTCAGTCCCTCACCAACAAATACATCTATAATTAATTCAACACGCTATATTTAGCGCCTCAAGATGACTTTTATCATAAGGTTTACCTACTGCATGCGCATATCAGCCTGGTTGTTATGTTCATTATCCTTTATCGCCCTGCCAAGTTGGGCTGAATCCTCAGCAACAGAAACCGCCGCACAGAAGCAGCAACAAATTTTATTTTTCAACCACGACGATCGGGATATCGTTCCTGACACGGCTGTCTGGCCGTGGCAGGCGATTGGGCAATTGGAAACCGCCAGCGGCAACCTCTGCACTGCGACGCTTATCTCCCCTCATCTGGCACTGACAGCCGGGCATTGCGTGGTCACGCCACCAAAGGGTGGGATGGATAAGCCCGTCGCACTGCGCTTTCTGGCGACAGAAAATGGCTGGCGTTATGAAACGACGGAAATTGAAGCACTGGCGAATAAATCGCTCGCCAAAAAATTGAAAGCCGACGGCGAGGGTTGGATCGTTCCTCCTTCAGCTGCACCGCTGGATTACGCCCTGATCCGGCTGAAACAAACACCGCCAGGCATTCGCCCACTCCCGCTCTGGCAAGGCAGCCGTCAAGAATTAATGCAGGCCCTGAAGGACAATGGTCAGCGCGTCACACAGGCGGGTTATCCAGAGGATCATCAGGAGACGCTTTATCGCCATCAGAATTGCTTGATCACTGGCTGGGTTCAGCCAGCCGTAATGGCACACCAGTGTGACACGCTACCTGGCGATAGCGGCTCTCCGCTGATGCTGAATTCAGCATCAGGCTGGGTGCTCATGGGCATTCAAAGCTCCGCCCCCGATGCAAGTGAACGCGATCGGGCTGATAACCGTGCTGTCTCCGTTACCGCCATTCGTCAGCAGTTAGAAACGTTGGCAAAACTAAGTTCACCAAAACCAAGTTCACCAAAATAACGCTAACGTCCCCTACCGAAGCCCCAGCGCCAGGTGGAAACCGTTATTCAGGTCCGCCTGGCGACAGCCATTTCCCACCGATTTGATAGTATAAAAAAATATCTGTTCTATTCTTATCAGAGATATAGGTTAATCATGCATATTGTCACTCTGGCAACGATGCGACAATTATCAGGATGTTATTTTTATCTTATGAAAGAGGCTTTCTATAATTAGATATCCATTTATTTGCAGAGCATTCCTCCAGAAAAATCGACCGTGCCAGCTCGCAAAACATGGAAAAATATCATAAATTTATACAGAACGCTGAAAACTGAAAACATGGTTTAAGATAAAAACGACGGAACTTTAGCGGAAAGATTAAAGTGGTATAATAAGTTACCTCAATTTTTGACCTCTATGTTATTGTGTCGCCGTTAAATTAAATTGATGTTGTCGCGATTATTATTGCGAAAAGGAAGAGTCTACATGTTAAAACATTTGAGCCATGACGAAACAAAACGCATGCAGACTCTCGATGAATTACAGAAAACCGATATATCTCAAGACGATACTCTTCATAAACTCACGAGAATGGCTTGCCAGCTACTGGGAACTCCGACGGCGCTCGTGACGCTAACTGGTTCCAAGTCTCTGCATGTTAAAGCGAAAACCCATTTTCCTCTTGATGACATGGATAAAATCGGTTCCTTCGACCATTTTACCGTCCAAACGAGTCTCCCCTTCGTCTGCCACGATGCCGCTCAGGATGAGCGCTTTAAAAACAGCCCTTATGTAGCCAGTGAACCTTTTATCCGTTTCTATGCTGGCGTACCTCTTAAAACCAAAGAGGGCTATTGCATCGGCACGTTCAGCGTCATCGATTACGTTCCACGTACCTTTAGTAAGGTCCAGTTGCGACTACTGCATGACTTAGCGACGATTGCGATGGTGCTAATGGAATACCGCAACGCGATTGGGTTGATTGATGCTGTGACGCTGTTGCCCAACCGCCAGCGTCTGATTGACGATATCAGCCACATTACCGATATTCACGAGCCCTACCTGCTTATTCTGATTGATACCATCGACATTTCTTATGCCTATGAAATGGGATGCGCACTGGGTATGCCGACCGTAGAAGGTCTGTTGAAAGATATCGGGGTCTTTTTACGTCTTAGCTTAAACTCATCAGATAACCTTTATTCTGCCGCTGTCGGCCGTTTCGCTCTACTGGTGAAGGCGGACAGGAAAGAACAGGTTCTGGCAGAGCTCGACGCTTGTGCTGAGCGGATTCATGAAAGTATCGCCAGCCATATTCCGCTCAAGTTAGAATTTTTCGTTGGCTACACCGAATTTCAGATTCCGGCCAAAGATCCGCAGCACATTTTGCGTGAATCGATGAGTGCACTGCGTACCGCCATCACCAGGAATATTCGTCAATTCGCTTACAACAATGAGGCCGATAAGGCGCAGCAAATCGCCTTTACTTTGCTCAACGAATTGGCCGATGTACTGCAGAACAATAAACCGGGTCTCTATTTAGTCTATCAGCCCAAATTAAGCATCAAAACCAACACCGTCATTGGTGCTGAAGCGCTGATTCGCTGGCGTCATCCCGAATTGGGCGAGATTTATCCTGACCAGTTTATTCCGCTAGCGGAAGGCACAACGCTGATGCGTCCATTAACTGACTGGGTAACACGGGAAGCGGCATGCCAGGTGAAACAATGGCGTCAGGAGGGGTTGACCTTCCCGGTGTCGATTAACGTTTCTGCCCGAAATTTTTCCGAAAATGATTTTATCCCGCGCCTCATCACCATTCTAGAGACCCACGGCCTTACCCCTAAGGACATTGACATCGAGTGTGTCGAGACGCAGAAAATTATCGAGAGCAGCGAAACACTCGCCACCATCCAAACACTGCAACAGCTCGGATTTACTATCGCTCTTGATGATTTCGGCACGGGGTATAGCAACTTAAGCTATCTGCGCAACATCCCCTCTACGGTGATAAAGCTGGATAAATCGCTGATTAAAGATATAAAAACTGACCACAAAAGCCGCGTCATCGTTCAATCTATTATCAGCATGCTGCACAAACTGAATTACATTGTGCTGGCGGAAGGCGTGGAAAATAAGGAAACGCTCGAACATCTTGCTCATTTTGGATGTGATGAAGTACAGGGCTACTATTTTTCCCGACCTATTCCACCCGACGCATTTTCCGCCTGGTTAACGGCACGCTCGTCACAAACGTCTGCATAACAGTCCCGCCAAACGGGCCATTCAACAAACGGTATGGAGAACGCACATGACTCTTCTTACTTCAGAGGATGAGCTCGCCATCAGAAATGCCATAGCTCTGCTGGAATCCCCTTCCTTTGCGATACAGGCGGCGAATCAGGTTGGAAAACCGATTGAATGGAGCCTGTCGAAATTACCGTCCATGGTGAGAAACAAAATACAGGATGTCGTTCACGCTGCGCTCTACAAAGCAGTAGATGCCGCACTCTATACGCTGGACGATGCCCCTGCACGCGTAGCATCACCAAAAACACATAAGCTAGCGGTCGCCGCGTCCGGTGCAGTCAGCGGTTTCTTTGGCGCCGCCGGTCTGCTGGTTGAACTGCCTATCAGCACCACGATCATGATGCGCTCCGTCGCTGATATTGCCCGCAGCGAAGGTTTCTCCCTCGCTGATTTATCCGTCAAAGCCGCCTGTGTGGAAGTTTTCGCGCTCGGCGGTACGCAAGAAAGCGATGATGCTGCCGATTCGGCCTATTACACGTCACGCGCCGTTCTGGCGGATATCACCAAGCATGCCAGCCGCGAATTAATCGGCATTGCTAGCAAAAAAAGCGCAGGGAAAGCATCTGCAAGAATGAGCACCTCACAGGCAGGAAAAACGCTGGCAAAACTGATTGATGCGGTCGCCACCAGACTAGGTGTAACCATGACGGAAAAAGTGGCCGCACAAATTGTCCCGGTGATCGGTGCCGCTAGCGGCGCAGCCATTAATACGCTTTTTATTCACCACTACCAAAATATGGCGAAAGGTCATTTCATCATAAAACGTCTGGAGCAGCAGTATGGTGAAGAGGCGATCAGGTCGGCTTATCTTGAGCTAAAAAAGCCATCATCGCCGACCTGATGTGATAGAAAGATTATCCTTCAACCTGCTCCATCGCCTGTAATACCCGCTTATCCGAAATTGGGAATGGCGTCCCCAACTGCTGGGCAAAGTAACTGACGCGCAGTTCCTCAAGCATCCAGCGCACCGCCTTCACGTCGTCATCGTCACGTCGCTCCGCAGGCAGTTTATTCCACCACTGCTGCCACGCTTGTTGAACCTGCTCCACTTTCAGCATCTGCGCCCGGTCACGGTGCACATCCTGCGCCAGCTTCTCCAGACGTCGCTCTATGGCGTGTAGATAGCGCAGCACGTCCGGCAGGCGCTGCCAACCATTTTCGGTCACAAAACCGCGGAACACCAGGCCGTTCATCTGGCTCTTGATATCACTCAATGCCAGCGCCATCGCCATATCTACACGCCCTTTCAGGCGTTTGTTTATGGTGAAAACGGCCGTCAGGATTTGCTCAACCTGTTTAGCGATATCGACCACCGTATCATTCAGCTCCGCACGCACTTTTTCATGTAGCTGCTGGAAGGCATCTTCCTGCCAGACTGGGCCACCGGATGACTCAATCAGTTTGTCCACCGCACAGGCGATGCAGTCATCGATGAGATCCAACACTTTGCCATACGGGTTAAAATAGAGGCCAAGTTTCGCCTTGTTCGGTAGTTTTTCATGCAGGTATTTGATGGGTGAAGGAATATTCAATAACAACAAACGACGCAGCCCTTGCCGCATCACCTGCTGCTGCTGGTGTGGCGTATCAAACAGGCGAATCGCCACGCTGTCCTTCTCATCCACCAACGCCGGATAGGCTTTGACAGAATAGCCACCACGCTTCTGCTCATAACAATCCGGCAGCGAACCGAAACTCCAGACGTGCAGACCACGCTGCTCTAGCCCATCATCCGCGACGGATGACAGCGTCTGCTGCACTTTATCTTTGAGTTGATCTTTCAGCGCATTCAGGTCCTTGCCTTCCCGCTGCGTTCGATTCTTCTCATCAATGACGCGGAATGTAATTTTTAGATGATCGGGCACCTGATCCCACTGCCACGCTTCACGTGGCACCGTGACGCCCGTCATCAGCCGCAGCTCACGCTCCAGCGCATCTAGTAACCCTTTATCCAATGGAGTCGTTCGCGCCAGAAACGCCTCAGCATAGTTCGGCGCTGGGACAAAGTTACGGCGTAACGGCTTAGGCAACGATTTAATCAGTGCGATCGTCAGTTCACGACGCACGCCGGGAATCTGCCACTCGAAGCCCTCTTCACGCACCTGGTTGAGGATAGGCAACGGAATATGTACCGTCACGCCATCCGCATCCGCGCCCGGTTCAAACTGATACGACAGACGTAATTTCAGACTGCCCTGATGCCAGAAGTTCGGATAGTCCAGCGCACTCACTTTCTCCGCGCCGTCTTTAATCAACATGCTCTTTTCAAAATTCAGCAGGTCGGCGTTGTCCCGGCTGGCTGTTTTCCACCATTTATCAAAGTGACGCGACGACACAACATCATGCGGCAAACGCTGATCGTAGAAAGCAAACAGCGTTTCGTCGTCCACCATAATGTCGCGACGGCGCGATTTATGCTCTAAATCTTCTACCTCTGCCAGCAGCTTGAGGTTAGCGCGGAAAAAGGCGTGATGCGTTTGCCAATCGCCTTCCACCAGCGCGTGGCGAATGAACATTTCACGCGCCAGCGTCGGATCGATTTGGCTATAGTTCACTTTGCGCGCCGCGACAATCGGCAGCCCGAAAAGCGTCACCTTCTCCTGCGCCATCACCGTGCCCTGCGCCTTCTCCCAGTGAGGATCGCTATAGCTCCGTTTAATCAGGTGCTGAGCCAGTGGTTCGATCCACTCAGGTTCAATACGCGCGGCAATGCGCCCCCACAGGCGACTGGTTTCCACCAATTCGGCCACCATCGTCCATTTGGGCGGTTTTTTGAATAACCCGGAGCCAGGGAAAATAGCGAATCGGGCGTTACGCGCACCGCTGAATTCTTGTTTCTCAATATCTTTCTGCCCGATATGCGACAACAAGCCAGTGAGCAGCGAGCAGTGAATACTCAGATAATCAGCCGGTTCGCTGTTGACCGGCAGTCCCAATTCTTTCACCACCTGACGCAACTGCGTGTAGATATCCTGCCATTCACGAACGCGCAGATAGTTAAGGAAGTCGGTACGACACTGACGGCGGAACTGGCTAGAAGACAGCGCCTTCTGCTGCTCACGTAAATAGTCCCACAAATTGACGAAAGCCAGAAAATCAGAGTCTTTATCGGCAAAGCGGCGGTGTTTTTCATCCGATGCCTGCTTCTTATCCATCGGCCTTTCGCGTGGATCCTGAATCGACAGCGCGGCAGTGATCACCATCACTTCACGCACACAGCCGGTTTTACGCGCTTCCAGCACCATTCGCGCCAGACGTGGATCGATCGGCAATTGCGCCAACTGCTGCCCTTGCGGCGTCAGATGGTAATGCCCGTTTTCTGCAAGATGAATTGCACCCAATTCCTCCAGCAATCGCACGCCGTCCTGTATGTTGCGCTTATCCGGCGCTTCAACAAACGGGAACGCAGCGATATCACCGAGCCCCAGCGACGTCATTTGCAGAATGACAGAAGCCAGATTGGTGCGAAGAATTTCAGGATCGGTAAATTCGGGCCGCGACAGGAAATCCTGCTCGGAATAGAGACGGATACACACCCCGGCAGCAACACGACCACAGCGCCCTTTACGCTGATTCGCCGACGCCTGCGAGACAGGTTCAATCGGCAGTCGCTGCACTTTGGTGCGGAAACTATAGCGACTGATACGCGCAGTGCCCGGATCGATCACATAGCGAATCCCCGGCACGGTGAGTGAGGTTTCCGCCACGTTGGTCGCCAGCACGATGCGACGCCCATGATGTGACTGAAAGACGCGGTTTTGTTCCTGATTCGACAACCGTGCATACAGTGGGAGAATCTCGGTATGCGGCAAGTCCAGACGAGTCAGCGCCTCTGCCGTATCGCGAATCTCACGCTCTCCGCTCATGAAGACCAGAATGTCACCCGGCCCTTCGCGCGTCAGCTCATCGACGGCATCAAAAATCGCCTGTAGCTGATCGCGCTCGCTATCATCAGCGTCTTCCACCACGGGACGATAACGCACATCCACCGGATAGGTTCGGCCAGACACTTCAATAATCGGCGCATTATTAAAATGGCGGGAGAAGCGCTGTGGATCGATGGTGGCTGACGTAATAATCACTTTTAAATCGGGACGCTTTGGCAACAGCTGTCGCAAATAGCCCATAATGAAATCGATATTCAGGCTGCGTTCGTGCGCTTCATCGATAATCAGCGTGTCGTACTGCATCAGCAGGCGATCCTGCTGAATTTCCGCCAGCAAAATACCGTCGGTCATCAACTTGACCAGCGTATTGTCACCGACCTGATCGTTAAAGCGGACCTTATATCCGACGCTGCCACCCAGCGGCGTTTCCAGCTCTGCGGCAATACGATCGGCAACCGTTCTTGCAGCCAGACGGCGCGGCTGCGTGTGACCAATCAAGCCGTGCACACCGCGCCCAAGCTCGAGACAGATTTTCGGCAACTGCGTGGTCTTGCCCGACCCTGTCTCGCCTGCGACGATAATCACCTGATGGGTACGCAGCGCCTCCAGTATTTCGTCTTTTTTCTGGCTAACGGGAAGCTGTTCAGGATAGTGAATCGCAGGACAGTTTGCCCGCCGGTTCTCGACTTTCTGGCGTGCGTCGGCGATTTCCCCCTCAATTTCCTGAGCGATGGCGGCCTGAGCCTGCGGGCTGCTGACCTTCGCTGCGCCCTGCAAACGGCGGCGCAAACGTTGCCGATCGCGAAGCATTAGCTCACTTAACTGCGTAGATAATGCACTGAGAGGTGATTTCACGTTGCTCTTCCTTAATCGTTTTCTAATTCTTTTCTCTGTCGGGGCATGAACGCCACCGAATCTGGCTCGTTTGAGCCTAACCTGATTTTAAGACACTGAATTTTTAAGCCGTGGATAGTAGCACATTGTCATTAACGGCTCTAATAGGCCTACCAGGTCTTATGTAAGAACGGTCTCACTCAAAACTGTCTTATTCAAGAAAATCGAATAAAGACCTCGAATATTTGCACTTTTCACTTTCCAAAGCACCGCATAAGATGTGACGCATCAAAGGGCGTTATGTTGTCGCCCACTTCAATCACTAAAGGAATTGGCAATGAGCAAAGTATTGGTTCTGAAATCAAGCATTCTGGCAGGTTATTCTCAGTCAAACCAACTGGCCGACCACTTCACTACCCAGTGGCAGTCCGCACATCCAGACGATAGCATCACCGTACGCGACCTGGCCGCTCAACCGATTCCGGTTCTTGATGGTGAATTAGTCGGCGCACTGCGTCCTTCCGATGCCACTCTGACCCCACGTCAGCAGGAAGCCCTGAAACTGTCCGACGACTTAATCGCTGAATTGCAGGCACATGACGTGATCGTGATCGCTGCGCCAATGTATAACTTCAACATTCCTACCCAGTTGAAGAACTACTTCGACCTGGTGGCACGTGCGGGTGTCACGTTCCGTTATACCGAGCAAGGCCCTGAAGGTCTGGTGAAAGGCAAACGCGCTATCGTATTAACCAGCCGTGGTGGCATCCATAAAGGTACACCAACCGATCTGCTGGAACCGTACCTGCGTGTATTCCTGGGCTTCCTTGGTCTGACTGACCTTGAGTTCGTGTTCGCTGAAGGCTATGGCTACGGCCCGGATGTGGCACAGAAAGCGACCGAAGACGCGAAAACACAGCTGTCTCAACTGGTCACCGCATAACGAACCATTACTCATTGCGAACAAGTGTTACCGACCTTGCCATTACATTGATTTAATTGGCTTAATTATTGCGCGCCTTCCGGCGCGCTTTTCTTTATCTCGTCACCTGCCGCATTGTCAGATCTTTCCAGCAACTGCGTCGCGTCTTTATCCGCTTTGATGTGAATCTCATGCTCGATCTTCACATTCATATTGATGGTGATCGGCTCTTTGGGCGCGGCAACCTCAATGCGCGGCACACATCCCGTCAGGAAAGCCACCGTGCAACACACCAGCACTGTCTCACTTTTGTTCATGGTTCTGCCTTGAGTTTATTCATTCGCCTGCTGTTCCAGCGTATCCCGCAAGTTATCGCCAAAGCGCAAACTGCGCCATAGCTGGAAAATATTCTCCTGATGACGATAGTTAAGAATAACCTGCCGATTCGCACTGAGCTGCGGGTTTTTCCCCTGCACCCGTGACGTTAATGTCAGTTCTCCCTGATTATTCAGGTCAAGCGTGGCATATGAACGTCCAATCTCCAGATAGCGCAACCAACCAATCGCCGCACCACCCGCCAGATTTTTACTCGCTAACTCATCGGCGAGTTGGTTATCCAGTCGCAGAGTCAGGAAACCATCGTTGGTAATTCGTCCGCCTGCAATTAGCGTGGTCGGATGATTAAAATTCAGCGGAAGTGTGCCACTCACGCGTCCAGACAGCGCAAACTGCTTTTGCTTTAACACAGTGGTCAGTTCACTGAGATCAACACTCTTAACGGTGAACAGTGCTGGTTGCCGCTGCGGCCAGCGCAACGTGGACAGGCCGATATGCCCATTCAATACATCCATGTCAGCCTGAGACATCACCAGCGGTTGTCTCTCACTGTACGGATAGAAACCCTGTAGATCGACGCGGATATTGCTCATCCTAAACAGGTTATCCAGCACGTCAATTCGCAGCGTGACGGGTTGCTTAACGCCCAATTGCCAGCGTTGATCTTTCAGCCGGTAAGGCAGAACAAAATTTACCCCGCTGACCTCACCATCCTGTAGCCACAGCCCACCATTTTTCACCACCCAATGCCCGCCAGCGCTAAATCCTTCTTTACGTGCAGCGGAAAATGCCGCCTGTGCGTAAAACTGTCCGGCGCGGATATTCATTTTTAACAGCGGAGAAAGTAGAGGCTGAAACACCTTAAGCGGTTGTGTTGGCCACCATGCACCACCGCGCAGTCGCTCACCATCCCAGCGGCCGCGTAGTCTGACTGGCCCGATATCTTCAGCCTGTAGTTGCCCTTGTAGCTGGAAATCATTTGGGTTGTGCCCCTGCATTTCCAGCGTTAACAATGATGGCGGCAGGTAGCCACCGTTGCTGAAATTCACCCGCTCAGAGACCAGTTGCAATGCACCTTGAAAATGTTCGCCTGAACGGGCGCGCTGCCAGCGGATCGGTTCAGTAATCGTCAGGCGTGGCTGGTGTACCGTCACAATGCCATAACCCAGTTGATCCAGCCCACTCGACAGTTGGCTCACTTCAATCAGAGTATCCTGCCAACGACCTCGCCCAGCGACGTCCCACTGTCCTTTCAGCGGCGGCAGGCGACCACTGCCCCAATAGCGCCATTGCCATTCCCCTTGGTCCGGCCAGAAATCCTGCGCTTGACCGTCAAGGTGCAGGTTAAAGCGTCCCCAGTATTCTTCCCGTGCCTTTACAATCGCCTGTAATCGCCCATTCACGCCCGTCGCACTGACTCTGACACCAGCCAGCGGCCAACGCGCTTCTTCAAGATAAATCTGCGGGGCGGGCGTTCCCCAGGCGCGTAGCAGCGATCCTGGTAAAAGAGAGAGCTCGGGATTAAGAATGGAACCTTGCAAAACGCCTGGCAATGTCGCCGTCAGGGAGAGCGCCGGTAAGTTAGCCTGTCCGGTAAGCTGAAAACGCAATTCACTGTTGAGCAGGCCGACATTGCCCGGCCCCAACACCAACACGGCGTTAGCCTTGCCGTTATGCCCTTGCGTCAGCATATTTAAACGCGCATTAATTGTGGTGGCATCCAGCCCTTGTCGCCAGTGCTGTAACGTGATGGCCACTTGCCCGGAGAGTGGCTGATCCGCATAAGGCCAGCGCCAGACACCGTTAGTAACCTGAATAATGTCATCCGTCAGTTGCCATGGTAGCGATATCAGCGGCGTCTCATCATTCGCCGCATTCAGCACCAGTTCACCTTGCTGATTATGCCAATCCAGCAGGAGCGAAAGCGGATCTGGCGTCTGCCCTGAATCCAATTTTCCTGTGAGACGTCCCTGCACCGGTGCGATATTCAGCGTATCGGCCAACACCATCTCACCACTGACTTGCAAACGCACGAATCCTGCTGGCGTGGCGAGCATGCTTTCGTGCAGAGTCAGACGAGTGTCATTGAGTTCGGCCTTAAACGCCAACTGATCGCCCTGATAGTCGAGCGTTTGTCGCTGTTTGCCATCACTACTGAAGCGTACCTGCCCAGCATAATCCTGCCAGGGTTGTAGCGTAAATGTCTTTATCTGAATATCGGCGGCAGGCAGTCTCCGCTGCCACTGCGACAACTGCGCAGCGGGTTCAGTGCTGCTACCTGCTGGCACATGTTGCAAGCAGTCGCTGTTTAACGTCACGGTATCAATATCAGCATGCCATCGCCAGCTATACCAACGGAGCGTCATATTCCGTACGTCAAATAGCGTGCACTCCCCAGCCGTAATACGGAACCCTGCGTTATATAGCCCACCATTCTGCCAGCCGGGTGCCCCATTCACGGTCAAGGACAGGCCCGTCGGTAACCAAATCTCAGCAAGGCGCGGCAACCACTGTGGCAGTGTCCGCCAAGAAAGAAACAGCAAGGCTGCGGATAGAAAAGCGATTGGAAGTGCCTGTTTTTTAATCATTAGCGAATATTAAGCATCTCGTTCAATGTTCGTAAAAATCTGTCCTGAATTTACCTGTTGATTATTCATTCACGAATAGCTCTTTTTGTTAACAAACAATCCTATTCAACTCACATTTACCACTATTGAGCGTACAGGCTCATTACCCTTTCGTGGTAAAATGTTTAATTGAGGTTATATTTTGTAATGAATCGCGTTATCTCATCATGAACAAAGCGTTTCCGGGCGGATATCAGGATTATCTCCTTCTGTCCGAATCGCCTTAAAAAAAGCAATGAGCAACCTGAACCATTACCGCTATCCGCTGCTTCATTTTCGTGGGTATGCCTCATGTTAAATCAGTAATCGGACACAGCATATCAAGGACTGCTTTATGCGTAATAACACCCCTGTCACCGACCATCAACTCTCTCTTTCTGAAAAAACCAGACTCATGTCGGTCACCACACCAGAAAGTCACATTACCTACGCAAACAAAGACTTTATTGATGTCAGCGGTTACACCACGGATGAGCTAATGGGGCAGCCCCATAATCTTATCCGACACCCGGATATGCCACCAGCCGCCTTCGCGGATATGTGGAAAACGCTGCGCGCAGGTAATATCTGGACGGGAATTGTAAAAAATCGGTGCAAAAATGGCGATCATTACTGGGTAAAATCCAGCACCACACCATTGAGAAAAGGCGGCGACATTACTGGTTATATGTCTGTGCGAACTGCCGCGTCGCCCGATGAAATTCGTCAGGCCGAGGCGATCTACGCCAATGCAAACGAGGGTAAGCTAAAATACCGCACGTTCCATCACGGTCTGCTTATTTATACCGGGCCATTACGTATCCTGAGTCTTTTTAAAACTATGCCGCTACGCTGGCGTATCCGCAGCTATTTTCTGCTCTTTAGCTTGATTCCATTAATTGCCGCCTATTCAATGCTAGCAGGAACGGCATTAGCCTCGGTACTCTTTCCGCTGCTCATTGCCTGCTGTTTTATCAGTGGAGAACTTCTGGTACACCATGTCGCCCGCCCTATCGAGCAAATCCTGGCTCAGGCTATGCATTCCGCTGCCGGACAGGCAGACAATCTGACGCAGCTTAATCGCGTGGATGAGATCGGCATGTTAATGCGTGCGGTAAATCAGTCCGGTATGAATTTCCGTACCTTTGTAGACGATGTAAACTCCAACCTGAGCGAGCTGAAAAACGCCTGCAATGAAATCGCACAAGGCAACCATACGCTGGCACAATGCTGCGAGGAGACGGAAGAAAGCCTGCAACAAACAGCGGCGTCCGTGGAACAACTTACTGCAACAATAAAAAGCAATGCGGAAGCCTCACTTCAAGCCTCACTATATACGCAGGATGTGAATCAGGCGGTAAACTCTGGCGAACAGGCCGTCAGCCAGGTCTCCGATACGATGGAGACGATCACCCGTTCCAGCGAGCGCATTACGGATATCGTCAGCGTGATGGATAATCTCGCGTTCCAGACCAACATTCTGGCCGTGAATGCCGCCGTCGAAGCCGCCCATGCCGGAGAACAGGGCAAGAGTTTTGCAGTAGTTGCCAGTGAAGTTCGTTCATTGGCGCAGCGTAGCGCCTCCTCTTCCAGCGATATTTCCACCATTATCGATGAAACCTTGAATAGTATTCGTACCGGCGAACAGCAGGTCTCGCACACGCACAAATCCATGAGCAATATTCTGCTTCAGGTTCAACACGTCACCAATTTGATGAATGAGATCAGCCTCGCAACACAGGAACAATCTTTAGGGCTGGATCAAATTAATGAAGCAGTAAATCGCATTGATGAGCTCACGCATCAGAATACCGCACTGGCCAGCCAGTCACATTCGGCCACCGATCACCTGCAACAGCAGATATCGAGCATGGTACAGGCTGCCTCAGTCTTCAGCCTTTCCCGATAATCTCATCTTTACGGGCGCTCACATCAGGGCGCTCGTCTCCTCATTTTTCGCCATCCTTCAACATGTGTTGCCCACAGTGCAAATTCGCAAAGGCATAATATACTTAGCAAATGAATACTTTTTGATCATCAGCATATGCGTTTACAGCGAGTCAGGTCGGACAACTGCTTTCCGAAAGAAAAAATAACGGAAGGAACTAATGAGAATATATAAATCCCTGAGCTAATTATTTCTCAGATATTGCCGTTAATTAAATAGCGTTAATCGCTTTTCAGTTAGCTAATGGATTTAAAAATATCACGTTTATACCCTGAATCATTCGAGTGCGAGACAAACGTTATCGTTTTGAGCAATGCAACGTGTTGTCCCCTTAGGCTAAGACCCAGAACGAGCGAAGTCCTTAAGGGAGTCAATGCACAGTTAACTTGGAGAATGACGGGTTTATGCTTGCTTATACTAAAAGGATCAATAAATGCGTAAGAATTTTCCTGTCAGCGATATTCAGTATTTATTAGATGAAAAAGCCAAGCTAATGTCGGTTACCACAACCGATAGTCATATCACTTATGCGAATGATGATTTCATTGATGCCAGTGGTTACGACTTTGAGGAAATCCTCCATCAGCCTCACAATATCGTACGCCATCCAGACATGCCCCCACAGGCGTTTGCCGACATGTGGGCAACGCTGAAGGCAGGGAAAATTTGGACAGCAGTCGTCAAGAACCGCCGCAAGAGTGGTGATTACTATTGGGTGAAGGCCAGCACCACGCCTCTGATGAAAGAAGGGAAAATAACAGGATATATGTCGGTGCGAACGCGCGTTTCTCAGGAAGAAATTCGGCAAGCTGAAGCGCTTTATCATCAAATGAATGAGAATAAATTAAAAAACCGCCGACTATATCAAGGGTTGCTGATTTATAAAGGGCCGCTTAAGCTCCTTAGCTTATTTAACGTCATTCCCGTGCGTTGGCGGATAAGAAGCTATGTTTTCTTTTTCATGCTATTTACGCACCTTTTCTTACTGGCCACCCTTCCCCTCACCACACCGCTATTCGTTTTTGTTTTAGTGCTACTTGGTGGTGCGATAATAACCAGCGAATTATTAGTTCAACATCTGGCAAAACCACTGGAAAAAATTCTACACCAAGCCATTAACTCTGCCTCTGGGCAGGCGGATAACTCGTTTCAACTTAATCGAGTAGATGAGGTTGGTATGTTATTGCGCGCCGTCAATCAATCCGGCATGAATTTCCGCACGTTTGTCGATGATGTCAACGGTAAACTGGCCGAGCTACGCCACGCCTGCGGCGAGATTGCTTCTGGGAATTATACGCTCAGCCAGCGCTGTGAAGATACTGCACAAAGTTTGCAATCAACTGCATCATCAATGGAAGAGCTGACGGCGACGATTCAAAGCAACGCATCGGCTTCACAGTTGGCCACTCGCTGTGCGAACGATGCCAATCAGGCCGTCGATGCCGGTGAGAAAGCGGTCAGTCAGGTAACGGACACGATGGCGACCATGACCCGTTCCAGCAAAGAGATCACCGACATTATCAGCGTGCTGGATAATCTGGCGTTCCAGACCAATATTTTGGCGCTCAACGCCGCGGTAGAAGCCGCCCATGCTGGAGAACAGGGCAAGAGCTTTGCAGTGGTTGCGGGGGAAGTTCGTATTCTGGCACAGCGTAGTGCCGCCGCCGCAAAAGACATCGCGGAGATTATCGATACCACGATTGCGAATATTCACACCAGCGATAAATTGGTCAGCCACACTAGCCAGTCGATGAATAACATCTTGATGCAGGTGCAGCAGGTTACGCAACTGGTGCATCAAATCAGCCTGGCTACACAAGAACAATCGCAAGGACTGGGGCAGATTAACTCAGCGGTGAACAACATTGATGAATTGACTCGCCAGAACACTATCTTGGCAACACATTCCAGCGCTGCCATTAACAGTCTGGAACAGCAGATTTCCACAATGTCTGAAGCCGTATCCGTCTTCAGCATTCCTCGCTAACCCCGTACCTATACGACCACGACTTCTTATTTCAAACCGTTACTGTCAGTCAGGTAACGGTTTGTCACCGCCCGATTTTCTGATAGCTTAATCTGAGGATTTTTCGGAGAAACTATCAATGAAACTGGCAATTTACAGCACTAAGCAGTATGACCGTAAATATCTGGAACAGGTCAACCAGCAGTTTGGCTATGAACTAGAGTTTTTTGATTTCATGCTGACATCACGCACCGCAAAAACCGCGGCGGGCTGTCAGGCCGTTTGCATCTTCGTGAACGATGATGGCGGTCGCGACGTGTTGACCGAACTGGCAGAACTGGGTATTAAAACACTGGCACTACGCTGTGCAGGTTTTAATAATGTCGATTTGGAAGCCGCCAAGGAGTTGGGTATCAGCGTCGTACGCGTTCCCGCGTATTCGCCTGAGGCCGTCGCTGAGCACGCAGTCGGCCTGATGCTGACGCTTAACCGCCGCATTCACCGCGCCTATCAACGAACCCGCGACGCGAATTTCTCTCTGGAGGGGCTGATTGGGTTCAATATGCACAATCGGACGGCGGGCATTATCGGTACCGGTAAAATCGGCGTAGCCACCATGCGCATCCTGAAAGGCTTTGGCATGCGCCTGCTGGCCTTCGATCCCTATCCGAACCCACAGGCCTTGGAATTAGGAGCTGAGTATGTCGATCTCAAAACACTGTACGCCAACGCAGACGTCATTTCCCTACACTGTCCACTGACGCCAGAGAATCATCACCTGCTGAATCAGGCGGCCTTTGCACACATGAAAAATGGCGTCATGATCGTCAATACCAGCCGTGGCGGACTGATCGATTCGCAGGCCGCTATTGATGCACTGAAGCAACAGAAAATTGGCGCGCTGGGTATGGACGTTTATGAAAACGAGCGCGATCTCTTCTTCGCCGATAAATCTAACGATGTGATCCAGGACGATATTTTCCGCCGTCTATCCGCGTGCCATAACGTACTGTTTACCGGACATCAGGCATTCCTGACTGAAGAAGCACTGATCAGCATTTCCCAAACCACGCTACAGAATCTGAAAGACATCAGCCAGAATGCGCCCTGCGCAAATTTGGTTACGCCTTAAAGTTTTCTGCGGCAGTGCAGACTGCCGCAACACTCACCCCGCAGGACAGCTTCCATTCATCAGCGATTGTTCGCTACAGCGCTTACCATTCGCTAACTGACAGGCTCCCACACTCGCGCCATCAAGCTGTCTGGCGATCGCCATCGTCCCGCCAATCAGCATACAGTTAACGTCAACCGGAGAACTACTTTTCAGCAGCACGACGGCGTTCTTATCATCATTTTGCATAGCGTCTTGTTGGGCAGCCGTAGCGTTTTCACTATGATTACTGCATCCCGCCAGCAGAAGCGCAGCAGCAGTGCATAGCCATGGCAACAATTTCATGTTTTAGCCTCGGATCGGGTGAATAATTTTTCAGACAAAGACTATATCTATCATACCTCGCTCCGACAACACAGGGCTCAATGCAGATAAGCGGGAAAAGATCAAGAAAATGGGGGTTATATGGAAAGTGGTGGGCGATTATAAAGCAATACTTACAGCAAGTATTAGAGAGAACTGTTATGGTCTTCCCCAAATGGTGGACACCTGTTTTTGGCGCAGCTTTATAGTCATGTCGGTATGCGCACGTTTTACAGCATACCATGCTGGCGAACACCAAATGTTTTGATAATGCTCCCTTCTTTATGAAGGGAACATATTTTTCCATTTAAAAAATACAAACTTAAAAAGCCGAAATCAGTTCCACCGCTGCCAGTCTTCAAAGAAGACTTTGTGCGCTTTTTCTTCATCCTCCAAAAGCTCTTCTACTCCTGTTCGAATAATACAATCACTTTGAGGATATGCTGAACAGGTTAATATAAATCTAATTTTCTGATCATCATTTAAAAATGTACCATCTGATTGATCAACAAAACCGACAATCAGTAGCGCAGCACATGAAGAGCATGCTCCAGCACGACATGAATAAGGTGAATCAACACCGGCTTCTTCAAATGCATCTAAAATACACACGTCATCAGGAACTTGAATTACAGCCCCCGTAGTTAAATCTCTAACGTTATAAACCGCCATTTCTGCATCCTTTTTTAACAGTTAAATTTATTTCATCGCGCACAGAAACACTTCGCGCGATTACACCCAGGCCGTCTTTTATTTGAGTCATCGGCGCGATTCTCTTTATCAACGGCCTCATCTTTTTTATTAACGTCTTCTGACGCATGTTCATTTTTCAATCGTTCACTTTTTTCTTTTTCCATTTATCCCTCTTTATTAAATTTATTCGTGAGCATGGTGGGAATTTCCGCTCAGCCGATGACAGCCGTCATAGCGCGAGAGATATATTACGTTGAATGCCTATATTCTTATTTTAAAATACTTTACTACTCTGATAGTTGTTGATCAGCATCGAGCAAGGCTATGTTTACAGTACTGAATGAGTGGATGGCTGAAGAAAAATACAACGACATTCAATGAAAATATCGTGAGGGGATTAAGGCAATCAACGCTCATGATGCAATGTGGTTCACCGAACGCTATTGCATAAGATTCTTGGGATTAAGATAAATTAATATTGTTTTAAATGAAATTATTTCCACCAAATCTAATTTCCTCTTAAAAAATCACCATTAAAATTCATATAGAGTTTCTTATTTTTATTTTTCGATATGCTTTAATCTTATTCATATAAAGGGAATGGCGTACTTTCTTGCCAAATAAAATAAAGCGACCTATTCTCATTTCACTGCCCTATGAAATTTTAATAGAGCATCACAGCGATTATGTTATCAAGCAAATTAAATGAGGTGAAATAATGTCAGATCAACTTTCTGGTGGATGGACTGCTTTCCGTGATTTGAATGATGCTGATAAATCACTTTTTAAATCTACCGTACATTTGCTGGGTGTGGCTTACACACCGTTATTTGTTGCAACACAGGTTGTATCCGGTACGAATTACTCCTTCCTGACGAAAGGCACGGTAACGACCCCAGAAGCCCCGCTAAAAATTGTGAAAATTCATATTTATAAGCCGCTGAGTGGCGATGCACACATTACTAAAATTGAAGAAGTCTTACCGCAATAAATAATTCATAGAATACATGACACTACGGCTAGGTTATTTATCTCACTAGCCGTAGTGTTGTTTTATATCTTCTACTTCCCTGCTTTGCCAGAACCGCCTCCTGACTTGCCTGAATTTCCACCTGAAGATGAAGGCGCATTACCTCTATTGCCACCCGATGGATTTCCGGTGGTGCTAGGCCAGTTACCGCCTTGTTGAGGGTTGCTTGACGATGTTCCTCTTGATGTGTTGTTACTCACGACATATTCCTCTTTTTGGTTGAACACTCATCTTTTAGGATAGTCATAAGCGATATCTTTGCCAAAAAGGGCTGTATTTCACTACTGGCAAAACAAAAGAGACGCTCTCTTTTCCTGTTACCACTGTAAAACAGTCTGGCATTCGCCGCCGTAATCCGTACCATACACGCCATGATCATGCAGACCATGTTGGCGTCTGCGCTGAACCGTTTTCCATCCGCAACGCCTTTTGCAACGAGCACAGATAAAAATGTCAGAAAATCAACAAATTAACCAGAAAGAACAATACAACCTCAACAAATTGCAAAAGCGCCTGCGCCGTAACGTCGGCGAAGCTATCGCTGATTTCAATATGATTGAAGAAGGCGACCGCATTATGGTCTGCCTGTCCGGCGGAAAAGATAGCTTCACGATGCTGGAAATTCTGCGCAATCTGCAACAAAGTGCGCCAATTAACTTTTCTCTGGTCGCAGTGAATCTGGATCAGAAGCAGCCGGGGTTCCCGGAACATGTTCTGCCGCAATACCTTGATAATATCGGCGTGGAATACAAGATCGTCGAAGAAAATACCTATGGGATTGTGAAAGAGAAAATCCCGGAAGGAAAAACCACCTGCTCGCTGTGTTCACGGCTGCGCCGCGGGATTTTATACCGTACTGCGACGGAACTCGGCGCAACAAAAATCGCCCTTGGTCACCACCGCGACGATATTCTGCAAACGCTATTCCTGAATATGTTCTACGGTGGAAAATTGAAAGGTATGCCACCGAAGTTGATGAGCGATGACGGTAAACATATCGTCATCCGTCCTCTTGCCTACTGCCGTGAAAAAGATATCGAACGCTTTGCTGAAGCCCGTCAATATCCAATTATTCCGTGTAACCTGTGTGGTTCGCAGCCAAATCTGCAACGTCAGGTGATTAAAGATATGCTGCGCGACTGGGATAAACGCTATCCTGGCCGTATTGAGACTATGTTCAGCGCTATGCAGAACGTTGTTCCTTCTCATCTCGCCGATCATGCGCTGTTTGATTTCAAAAGCATTCGTCACGGTAGTGAGGTGGTGGATGGCGGCGATCTGGCTTTCGACCGCGAAGAACTGCCGTTACAACCTGCTGGCTGGCAGCCTGAAGACGATGACGAGACACCGCCAATTACCCGCCTTGACGTGCTGGAAATAAAATAAGCGCCACATTCTCGTGAGGGAATAGCATTACCGTTGAGAATATGGACACGGTGGCTAGAAGCAGCAGTTGCTGTTTCACCACCGTGTTTTTTATTTCTGTTTTCCACCGAGTATCGTATCGCTATCTATCTTGCGGTGGTTCAGTGACAGGTTCGTGTTCTGGCCCTGTTGGAGGTGGGTCAGGAGTGGGGGGTTTATCGGGAAGCGGATAAGGTGACGGGTCGTTCGGCACAATAGGAATCGGTTCAACCGGAACCGTGTCGGCCTGTAGATAATCCGTCGCGCCTTGAGTGAGCATATTTTCCTCCTCGGTGTTGGATAATGTTAAGGCAAATCCAGCTACTGAAGCAGTACAGACATGCGTTACGGCTGGCCAAGCAGCACCAGCACTTCTCTTTAAGCGTAGTAAGCTAATGAATAAAATGCCAAAGGCATTTTATAACGTCGCTTGCGACGGCCCGAAGGGTGTGGTGCGTTAGCCCACTATAATAAAATGCCAAAGGCATTTTACAACGTCGCTTGCGACGGCCCGAAGGGTGTGGCGCGTTAGCCCACTATAATAAAATGCCAGGGGTGGACAGGAAGGAGCAGGATCGAGGGACAAAAAAAAGCCGACAAAACTGTCGGCATGGTGTGAATCAATTGTGCTATGCAGTAATTCAAAAAAGGAAGTAAGACAATATGGAGCGCAACGCCCATCGCTTGACGTTGCATTCACCTGCGAGAATGATAGTGCCGCACAACAAGGTAAAAAATGTTGATATTGCTCAATTTACGCGTGGTTTTTTAGCCATTCGTGACAGTTTGTGATTATCTGCTCACCCACTCACCGCGAGTCTCTATAGCCATTTACTGCGCTTTAACCACCATGCAACGCCGCCAACCAATATCACCAACATCAGGCAGAAAGTGAAAAAACCAAACGGCGCATCGCCGCCGGGGATTCCCCCCAAATTGACGCCAAATAAACCGGTTAAGAACGTCGTCGGCAAAAAAACCATCGCCAAAAGCGACATCGTATAAGTACGACGGTTCATCGCTTCGGTCATCAAGGCGGTAATTTCATCCGAGAGCACGGTGGTACGAGCAATACTGGCATCCAAATCCTCCAGCCCGCGACCTAATCGATCGGCAATCTCCTGCATTCTGCGTCGGTCATCATCTTGCATCCAGGGCAGCTTCTCGCCGGAAATACGCGAAAAGACATCGCGCTGTGGCGTCATGTAGCGGCGTAACACGATAAGCTGTTTGCGAATCAGCGCCAGCTCGCCGCGCGGCGGAATCTTTTGTTCCAGCAAATCGTCTTCCAGATCGATAATTTTCTCATGCAAATCATCAATAAACTCGCTGGTATGATCGGTCAATGCTTCAGCAATGGAAACAAGCCAGTTTCCGCTATCCGTTGGGCCATTGCCTTCCTTCAGGTCGGTAAGAATCTCGTCGATGGCCAGAATCTTACGGCGTCGGGTAGAGATAATCAGCTTGTCAGTAATGAATACCCGAACGGCCACCAACTGGTCTGGCCGCGCATTGGCGTTCAGGTTAATGCTGCGCAGCGTGATCAGCGTGCCCTCACCCAAACGTGTCACTCTGGGGCGAGCACTTTCCCCCGCCAACGCATTGCGTACGCTATCTGGTACCACTGTCGTTTTATTCAGCCAGCGGGCGCTGGCGGGCAGAGTAGAATCCAGATGCAGCCAGCAGGGTTTCTCGCTGTTAACCACGTCCTGCTCGCCAATCGGGGTAATGCCGCCCTTTCCGTCCAACTGATACGCATGAACCGCACCGCTGTGTTGCAACTCTTTTCCTGCAAAGGATTCCACGTCTTGCCTCCAACGGTTTTTGCTATCAGTTCTTTACTATCAACTCTTTTACTACTCGTTCTGCGTTCCACCCGCCGGAAGGCCATCATGACCGCTCCGGCTTATTCATACGGTACTTAATGCTTTTCGATGTAGAGCATGTGGCTGTACGCTACATCTTCGGGGTTAGTAATCGGATACCCTTTCACCCACGGCTTGATCAAGCGTCCGTTAGTATATTGATAGATCGGCGCAATCGGCGCTTCATCCATCAATATCTGCTCTGCCCGATTGTAGTCTGCATTCAGCGCTTGCGGGTTAGTCTGGTTACCGGCTTCATCCAGCACACGATCGTAATTCGCACTTTTAAAGCGTGCGATATTCCCGCTGTGGTGTGATGTCATCAGAGAAAGGAATGTCGAGGGTTCGTTATAGTCTCCGACCCAGGACGCCCGCACGACGTCAAAATTACCGCTATTGCGACTGTCGATGTAAGTTTGCCACTCTTGATTGGATAAGCGTACATCGACCCCCAGCGTTTTCTTCCACATAGAAGCCACGGCAATCGCGATTTTCTGGTGGCTTTCCGAGGTGTTGTACAACAGCGAGAGTTTCAACGGGTTATTTGGACCATAACCTGCGGCCGCCATCAGCGCTTTGGCCTGCGCATCCAGCTCATCCTGAGAATATTGCTGCAACAGGCTTTCCGTTGGTTTGAAGCCTGCGGTGACATCCGGCGTGAAGTGCCAGGCCGGTTTTTCTCCCGTGCCGAGTACTTTTTCGGCAATCACTTTACGGTCGATGGCGTAAGACAGGGCTTTTCGTACCCGAACATCATTGGTCGGCGCACGTTGCGTGTTAAACGCGTAGTAATAGGTGCCAAGCTGATCCGGCGTATAAACCTGACCGGGTAAATCTTTCAGTAGCTTCTGGTATAAATTTTTAGGAAATGACTCGGTGATATCAATATCCCCAGACAGATAGCGTTTTGTCGCGTTCGATTCCTGATTGATCGGAACAAAAGTCACTTTCGTTAGACGCGTATTGGCGTTATCCCAATAATATTGATTCTGCGTGAGCACCAGCTTCTCATTAACGACGCGATGATCCAGCTTAAACGCACCATTTCCGACCAGATTTCCCGGTTTCGTCCAGTCGTTCCCGAATTTTTCTACCGTAGCCTGATGGACTGGAAACAGGCTGAAATTCGCTGTCAGGCTAACAAAATAAGGTACAGGCTTGCTGAGTTGGACTTTCAGCGTGTGATCATTAACGGCCGTCACGCCAAGCTGATCGGCGGGCATTTTTCCTGCGAGAATCGGTTCAGCATTCTGAATCCCAGCGAGTCGGGCAAACCAGGCGAATGACGAACTGTTTTCAGGCGTGACCAAGCGACGCCAGCTGTAGACAAAATCGTTTGCCGTAACGGGTTCACCGTTAGACCAGCGGGCATTATCACGCAGCGTAAAGATAAACGTACGGTTATCGCTCGTCTGCCAACGCAACGCTACGCCAGGGACGATATTCCCCTTGGCATCCTGATTGACCAGCCCTTCAAACAGATCGCGCGCGACCTGAGCTTCCATCAGTCCCACCGCTTTTATCGGGTCAAGGGAAGCCGGTTCATCTTTAATATGGCGGACGATTTCCTGTTTCTCAGCCAGAAGCGTTCCCGCCGGAACCTGCGCCGCGACGGCATTACCCGCCATGGCCGCCATCAACGCGGCATAAAATGCAGAATATCCATAGTGCATGATGAGTTGACCTGAAAGCGTAATGAAATGATTGAAGAATATAATAGTCAGAAATCATCGCTATCATCCAGCGATACCCCCGCAATTTGTCAATCCGTATCACCGTTTGCGTCTCTGAAGCGATTTTTTTATGATGAAACACATAGGTCAACCACAGGGCGATATCATGGGAAATACGATCATTCCTCTTCAGGCGCGTCAAAAACGAGGTAATTTGCCGTCGC
Source organism: Pectobacterium zantedeschiae (assembly GCF_004137795.1). Taxonomy (GTDB): domain Bacteria; phylum Pseudomonadota; class Gammaproteobacteria; order Enterobacterales; family Enterobacteriaceae; genus Pectobacterium; species Pectobacterium zantedeschiae. The sequence continues at coordinate 783,229 of NZ_NWTM01000001.1, read as the reverse complement.
TGGGAGAACCTTATGGAAAATCGCTGTTGGGTGCACCGCTACTCTATTTTCCAGCCGAATTAGCGTCCTTAGAGAGCGGGCTGATTATTGCCGGGACACACGGAGATGAAACCGCCGCGGTTGTGGCGCTTTCCTGTGCACTGCGCACCCTCTTTTCAGGACAGCGCCGCCATCACGTTATTCTTGCGGTAAATCCAGATGGCTGTCAGTTAGGCCTGCGTGCCAACGCAAACGGTGTCGATCTCAACCGCAATTTTCCAGCCAGTAACTGGCAGGCGGGGAATACGATATATCGCTGGAATAGCGCGGCAGATGAACGTGATGTCGAGCTATCCACCGGTGAAACCGCAGGCTCAGAACCAGAAACGAAAGCCCTTTGTACGCTGATTGAGAAACTTAATCCTCACTGGGTTGTCTCTTTTCATGAGCCACTCGCCTGTATTGAAGATCCACACAGGTCCGAACTGGGCAGATGGTTAGCGCAACAGTGCGAGCTGCCGTTGGTATCCAGTATCGGTTACGACACACCTGGCTCTTTCGGAAGCTGGTGTGCCGATCGTTCGCTCCATTGTATTACCGCTGAGCTTCCGCCAATCTCGGCAGATGCCGCCAGCGAATGCTACCTGAACGCGATGGTCACGCTGCTAAGCCAGCAATTTTAATCGTAATTTTTATACCAATGTTGCTAATGTTGCCCTAAACTGAGCAGCGTGTTAATCACCTGTAATTAAGGACGCAAACATGTCACAGAACGTACATTTTCAAGGCAATCCTGTGCCAGTAGCAGGGTCATTCCCTGCCAAAGGAAGCAAAGCCCCGGCATTTACCCTGGTGGCTAAAGATTTATCAGATGCTTCACTCAGCAACTATGCTGGCAAGCGCAAAATCCTGAACATTTTCCCAAGCATCGATACCGGTGTTTGCGCCGCGTCCGTGCGTAAATTTAACCAGTTGGGTTCTGAACTGGATAACACCGTTGTTCTGTGTATCTCTTCCGATCTGCCGTTCGCACAGTCTCGTTTTTGCGGTGCGGAAGGTCTGAACAACGTCGTTGTTCTGTCTACCCTACGCGGCGGTGAGTTTAAAGAAAGTTATGGCGTCGCTATTGCCGATGGTGCGCTGAAAGGCCTGACCGCTCGTGCTGTCGTGGTGCTGGATGAAAACGACAACGTGTTACATAGTGAACTGGTAAACGAAATCACCACTGAACCAGACTATGACGCCGCACTGGCTGTCCTGAAATAAGTCACACTATCAGTTATTCGTACTGATAATCGTGAAGAAACGGCTGCGCAAGCAGCCGTTTTGTTATCTTAATATCTATTGATTTCCCATACATATAATTGGGTTATTCTGTTAATCACCTTGTATCTATTTGAACATGAATTTTTATTAATGATTTATTTCATTACGCTTATGATATGAATATAACGATTTTTTGATAATACCTCTACCTTATATAGACTTTCTCGCCAAGTTTTGGCGTTTTCACCACGGCAAATACGATGCCAATAATAACCACCATTCCCGTATGGAATAATGGATATGGAAAATAGAAGGTAATTGCACTATGGCTAACCCTGATATGTTAGTGCTATTCACAGGAGTGATGGCTGTTGAGAATATTATTACTTCCCCTTCAAATAGCGGCTTTATTTTCAGGCCTCACTTTTAGCCAAAGCAGTGAAGCTGCATTCACGTTTGATCCACTGAAATGCCACGCCCCTGATCCAGAAGGCAAAGCCTATGTTGCCTTGCGGGATACGGTATTCCACATCTCTATCGATCAACTCAGCATCCTGCACGACCCTGTTTTACGCGATGGCGAAACCCTCCCACTCCCGCCCGATCCTACCGAGCCTCCCGGATGTAAAGGTAATCCGCTCAGTCAGCAAAGTTTATTGTTCAGCCGAAATTTCAACGGAAAGCTGGGAGACCGTCCTGACTGGCCCAAAGCCTGGCCGTTACGGAAATTTCAGCTATTCAGCTCGACGCCGGATCATTGGGGACTCCATCTAGACGAGCGCCATGACAAGATGTGTGAAAATCGCTTAAAACAGACAGATCTGGTTCCCAACATGACGGCCTGTTTATTTGAGAAGAACCTTGCACGCCCAGACCGATATGACGTGAAGGAGGCAGGAAGCTGGCTGATTGATCCTGAGGTATATTCCGCCCCTTTTAATCAGAGACTCGCTATTTTTTGTATTTTTGCCATTTCTGGAGGAACCGACTGCGAAGCCGGTTATAAAATTTTCCCGACGGTGAACCTTCGCTATGAATTTAAACCCAAGGAATTTCCGCTGACTGAGGTTATTGATTTTGATAAACACTTGAGAACGGAATTAGAACAGGCCGTGGTTAAAGACTATCCCTGGAAGAAGAGCTCTCCCTAATTTAACCTTATATATGGAGATAGATATATGGCGATTAATATATGGAAATCACATCGCAGAAGCTATCATTGAAAACTATAATGCTGGCGATCTTGGATTAAAATTCAAATCTCTTGTTGTTCCTAACTATTCCAATGCCGCTGCTTCACATGCCAGTAATATGGATCAGCTCGTTGACCAATACGTTCAATTACACTCAGAAATGATTACAGACCGCTTCACGCTCCCTACATCTTCTGATTTGTGGTACGCCTGAATCGACTATCTTTCTTCTCATACTAAAACGGCTGCGCAAGCAGCCGTTTTGTTATTCACTCTTCGTCATCCCCAGCCGCTTTACGCTGGCTGAGTCCATATTCCCGCAGTTTGTTGGCTATCGCCGTATGCGACACCCCTAACCGCTTCGCCAGTTTACGGGTGCTAGGATAGGATTGATAAAGACGGGTCAGTACGGAGCGTTCGAAACGCTTGTTGATGTCATCCAGCGAACCATCGAGCAAGGTTTCATCTTGTGGCGCATCAATCGAAAACGCAGGGAGATCGATGTCCTGCATATGCAGCTCGTTGCCTTCCAACTGCGTTAGCGCTCGGTAAATGGTGTTTCTCAACTGCCGAACGTTACCCGGCCAGCCGTACTGCGGCAGGAAATGTTCTACATCTGGCGCTAGTTTAGGCCGTGAAATCCCCTGTTCATCGGCAAAACGCGCCACAAAGAGCTCGACCAGCGGCATAATGTCCGCCGGACGCTCACGTAGCGGCGGTAACATTAACGTGAGTACATTGAGGCGATAATAAAGATCCTCACGGAACTCCCCGCGTTGCACCAGTTCCAGTAGGTTTTTCTTTGTCGCACAAATCACCCGCACGTCCACATGGACTTCATGATCTTCGCCCACGCGACGGAATGTCCCGTCATTCAGAAAACGCAGCAGTTTCGTTTGCATCTGTGCCGACATTTCACCAACTTCATCCAGCAGAACCGAGCCGCCGTTAGCCTGTTCGAAGAACCCTTTCTTGCCTTCCTGCGCATTGAGATACGCACCGGGAGCATGACCGAACAGTTCGCTTTCCATTACGTCATCGGGCAATGCTGCACAGTTCAGCGCCAGGAAAGGGTTCTTTCCACGCGGCCCACGCAAATGGCACGCTCGCGCCAGCATATCTTTTCCCGTCCCCGTATCACCCACGATCAACAGCGGCGCGTCCAGCATCGCTAACTTGCGTGCCTGTTCAACCACTTGACGCATTTTCGGGCTAACAGCAACAATGTGATCGAATTCATTTTCATCGTTCACAGCGAGATTCTGTAACTGTCGACCCATGCGAGCAGCCGATTTCAGCATCACCAATGCGCCTGTCGTCGCCACGTTACCGGCATCATCTTCCAGACGAACCGGCGTCATTTCCAGCAAGAAATCTTGACCACGAATCACCACGCGCTCTGCGACGACGGTACTGTTATTCTCCAGCCAGTTGGCGAAATTGAAACCGGGGATCATCGTGGCAATCGTCAATTCGCTGATGGTTTCTGGCGATTGTTCAAACAACGCTAGTGCGGCTGGGTTAAACAACTCAGGTTTCCCTTTCATATCCAGCGAAAACACCGGCTCAGGCATAGATTCCAGCAGCGCATTCAACGCTCGATGTTCACGTTCAGATGGCATAAACGCCACGGTGCGTACATCGCTTACGCTTTCAATACGGCGAATTTCCGTCATTAAAGGGCGAAAATCATCAAAATCGAGGGTGGCAAAATTGAGGTAAATACGGCCAATAGACGCAATTTCGATGCCGCGTAAATCAATATTGCGTGACGCAAGCAGATCTAACAGTTCACGGACCATACCAATGCGGTCTTCACAAATCACTTCCAGATGCATCAACGGCTACCTTCTTCAAGAGACACGACATGGCTATTGCTACTGATAATACCCTTTCGTTTGCACCGGATGAAGTAAGGTGGCAGCAAAAGTTGACACATCTGTACGTTTTTTCCACTCCGACAACGAAACGGGGTTAAGACAGCGGCGTGGTTGCCATCGCCACAATGGTCCGAATACCTTCCAGATAGTTACCGAGACGTAAGTTCTCATCAAAACTATGCTGATTATTATCGGCATTAACCAGAGGCACGATCACGTAAGGTACTTTCAACACGCTGACCGCACCGCTCATCGGTAACGTACCACCCATCATACGGTTCTTCTCCGGTTCTATACCGCGCGGTGCCGTTGTGGTGGCAACCGCCCAGTGCCCCAACGGAGAATCAATCTCAGTTCTGGCTGCATAGGCGCTGCTCGGATAGGCCGTCAGGTGAAGTGAAATCAGATGGGGATACTGCTCGCGTTCAGCCTGTGTAGGTGATTCGCCTGCAATAATATGAAAACCTTTGCTGGCAATGTACTGGCGTAAAAGCGCGTACATATCATCCGGCGGCGTTTCTGGCACAGTACGGATATTCACGCTGGCAGTCGCGGTTGATGGAATGGCATTAGCCGCTTTTTTCCCCGTTTCACCGGCTTTAATGCCGAGAATATCCAGCGAAGGATATTGCACCGCCTCTGCCGCATTGCCTGCAACCTTATCCAACTGCGCGACGCCAAAGCGTTTTTCCAGCGAGCCAGCAGGCGGTGCCGTCTCGGCTACCTGTTTTTTATCGCTATCGCTGAGCGTAACACGATCATAATAACCGGGGATCGTGACCTTACCGTCCGCATCTTTCATACTAGCCAACAGCATAGCCAAATTCTGCACCGGATTTGGAATGACATTGCCATAGCCGCCGCTGTGCGCCGCCGCATTAGCACCGAAAACTGTCATATCGATCTGGATTGAACCACGGTTGCCGAAGTTGATGCCAGGGCGATTGCTGGATGGCATCGCTCCATCATAAATCACCATGCCATCGCTTTTCAGCAGCGTCAGATGGTCGGCCATCACCGTCGTCAGGCCGGGTGAGCCCTTTTCCTCTTCGGAGTCCAGCAGCACTTTGATGTTGACGGCGGGTTCAACGCCTTTATCTTTCATCGCATCCATAGCGGCGAGAAACATCGCAATCGGCCCTTTATCATCGGCCGATGCCCGAGCAAAAATGCGCCATTCTGGGTTGATATCCCCTTTCAGAAGACGCGACTCAGGTAACGTCTGCCATTTACCATCGGCATCTTTTTCTTTTAGTACAGGCTGCCACGGCGGCGTTTGCCACTCGGCCGGGTTCACGGGCTGTCCGTCAAAATGCATGTAGAACAAAACGGTTTTACGATCGGACTTTGGTGTACCAAACTCAGCATAAACCAGCGGTTTATCACCATTCGTCAACGTTTGTGTGGTAAAGCCGCGCTTCTGAAACGCCTTTTCCAGCCAGTCAGCATTACGTTGGATATCCGCAGGCACGGCGGCATCATTTTGCAGCGTCAGTAATTCGAGATATTCAGGGAAACTATTTTGCGCGTAACGTTCAGCATCGGCAGGTGCTAGCACCAGTTGTGCGCTGGCAGGCAAACAGAGAATGGCTACCGATAGCGACAGCGCCGCTACCGTCAATTTTTTACCGAGAATCATAAAAACGTCCTGTTATACAGAAATGAGAAGTATTTATCCTACACACGATTCTGTAACAACGGTACTACCTGCCATACCGAGACGCTTTTGTCTTACATTCCCCAGTTGAACAATGACAAATGACGATGGCGCATGCCGGACACCATCGTCTTCCCCCTAACGTCCTTTTTGCAGTGTTTCTTTTACCTGACCAATCAGTTCACGGCGGAAATCACCGAGACGGGGCTTGTCATCCAGCCACGGTAGCGGGCGACATAACTCCATCGCTTTGATGCCCAGACGCGCGGTCAGCAAACCAGCACCAATGCCCTGCGCAGCGCGGGTCGAGAGTCGCGCAGCAAGATCTTGCGACATCCAGTCCATGCCAATTTCCCGCACCAGCTCCGATGCACCGGCAAACGCAATATTAATCAACACCAGACGGAACAGACGAATACGACTGAAATAGCCGAGTTCGATGCCATACACCGCGGCAATGCGATTAATCAGTCGCAGGTTACGCCAGGCAATAAATGTCATATCCACCAGCGCTAGCGGGCTGACGGCGATCATTAAGGTAGACTCCGCCGCAGAACGACTAATTTCACGCCGTGCCTGCGTGTCCAGTACGGGCTGAACCAAACGCGCATACAGTTCCAGAACTTCGCGATCGTTGTGCGTTTCGTGGAGTGAAGCCTGCCAGCGCTGTATCGCAGGATGACCGCTATCCAACCCTGCCTGCCGCGCTAGTTTTTCACAGAATTCACGCCCGCGTTCCACACCATGGCTGTGCAGTAGATCGCGCGCCACATCACGCTCTTCAGCGCGTTCTCGCAGACGATAGAGCCGTCGCCACTCGACGGCCAGCGAACCAACACCCGCCGCCACAATCAGGCTCCCCGCGGTGATACCGCCCAGCGCGATCCAATCCTGTTGCACCCAGGCGTTATGCAGTGACTGCACGCCCTGCGCTAACGCGCTGACGCCAAACAATGTGATGCCCGCCATCACCATACGCCGCCACAGGCTGCGTTTAGGACGTAGCGCCGCACTGATAGCCTCTTCCGCCGCGCCTTCTTCCGGCACTTCTTCTTCACGGCTGATAGGGGAAAACGGCGTGCCGCTCTGCTCGTCAAATGCTAACCCGGCACGCAGTTGCGGCAGCGGCTCTTGCGGTGAAGCATCATCGAACGTAACGCGGGGTTTCAGTGGTTCGTTCATCGCAATTTATCCTTTAACAAAAAGTCCATGACCGTATCCAGCCGGATATGCGGTAACGGCGTGTCCACCGTCATTTCTCGCGGGCGGAACTGATCGAAATGGAAGCCCTGCGTTTGCCAGAATGCCGCGCCCGGCAAGCGTGCTGGCACTTCACCGGGGTAAACCGTCAGCGGCTGACCATCACTGAGTCGGTGCCCTTTCAGCGCCGGAATTTTCTGGCCCTGATGATCGACCACCCCGCTCTGCGTTGACTGGATCGACGCAATGCCTTCACAGCGCATATCGATGCCTTCAAACGCCGCATTTTGCCAGGCCTCTTGCACCAGTTGTTGAAGCAAAGACACCAGATTAGCGTGCTGATCGGCGGTAATGTGATCGGCTTTACTTGCAGCAAACATCAGCTTGTCGATACAGGGAGAGAACAAGCGCCGGAACAGCGTGCGCTTACCATAGTGAAAACTTTGCATCAGTTGGGTCAGCGCCAGCCGCATATCATTAAACGCATGAATGCCGCTATTGAGTGGTTGCAGGCAGTCGACCAGAACAATCTGTCGGTCAAAGCGCACGAAGTGATCCTTATAAAATCCTTTGACGACCGACTGACAGTAGTAGTCAAAGCGCCTGCGCAGCATACCGATGTTGGTTTTCTCATCCGCCTGCGCCAGCTTGGCTTCACCGATATTATCCACCTGCGGCCAGGGGAAAAATTGCAGCACCGGTGCCCCCGCCAGATCGCCCGGCAGCACAAACCGACCCGGTTGAATAAAGTGCAACCCTTCTTGCTTGCAGCGGTGCAGATAATCGGTGTAGGCCTGCGCAACCTCAGCTAACTGATTTTCATCCGCCGGAGCCAGCGGATCGATTTTCTCACACAGTGCCAGCCAGGGCTTTGCCCATTCAATTCGCCCTCCTTGCAGCAAGCCGCTCATTTGCTGCGACCAGCTCAAATAGGTTTGCTCCAGCAGCGGCAGATCCAGTAACCATTCGCCGGGGTAATCGACAATTTCGAGATAGAGCGTCGAGGTATCTTTAAAATGGCGCAGCAGCGAATCCTTGGAGCGATAGCGTAGCGCCAGACGGATCTCACTCACGCCGCGCGTTGGCGTCGGCCAATCTGGCGGTGAACCATACAGCGCTGCCATGCCTTCATCATAGGCAAAGCGTGGCACGCCCAGATCGCGCTGTGGCACACGCTTCACACCGAGCAAACGCTCTTCTCGCACGGGGGAAAACATCGGCAGATGTGCACCGCTGTGGGTGTTCAATAATTGATTGACGAATGCAGTGATAAACGCGGTCTTGCCACTGCGGCTCAACCCGGTGACGGCAATCCTTAGATGGCGATCCACGCCGCGGTTGACCAGCGAGTTAATTTCGTTCTGTAGTCGACTCATTGAATGAACCATCACGCCTGTAGTTGAGAAATAGATAGACAGTTGAGAAATATACTGTTGAGAACTATATACCGTTGAGAAATATATCGTATCAATATAATAAAATCAGACAAACGCCTCACGCCGACATAAGTTCAACCACGATCACCTATCTCATACCGTATTTTTACCGCCAAAATGTAAAGAAACGATAATTTTAAGACAACTCTTAGTAAGCAATAAGACAACTCTTAGCAAACAAATTGTTAACATATATAACCTGAAATTGTTCCAAGTAACAAAAATTGTCCCAATAACAATCAATAATTCAGGTTAATTAATTATGCTACGGAATGCGTCACTCACTGACGGGTATCAACCTGCGCGTCTCAGCCAGCTTGCGTTATTTATTTTATTGACCACCTCAGCAAGCAGCTGGGCGGCAGATAATAATATGGCGCCTCTTGCTGCACCGGGTCGTGTGGATGAACAACTGAATATCAACCAGCAGGATCGCCAGCGTGCGATGCAGCAACAATTAGCGCCGCAAACGCCTGATGTGCGTTTACAGCCGCCTTCCTCATTCTTTACTAAGTTGCAATTTCCACAGGAGCAACAGTGCTTTACGCTGTATCACATCATACTGACCGGCAAAGAAGATTTCCCCTCCTGGCTGCGTATCCCGCTGCAACAGCTAGCCGATCAGGGTAAAGGTCAGTGCCTGGGCGCTCAGGGTGTCAACCTGCTGATGAGCGCACTGCAAAACCGTCTGATCGACCATGGCTACGTCACCGCACGCGTAATGGCACCGCCGCAAAACCTGAAAACCGGCACCCTGCATATCACCCTGATTCCGGGCAAAACGCGCCAGATCAAACTGACTAAAGAGAGCGATCGCTACGTGAGCCTCTGGAGCGCCCTGCCTGCGCGTGAAGGCGAACTGCTGGATTTGCGTGATATTGAGCAGGGACTGGAAAACCTGCAACGCGTGCCCACCGTACAGGCAGAGATGGCGATTGTTCCGGGCGAACAGCCCGGCGAAAGCGACATTGACGTCACCTGGAAACAGGAAAAAATGTGGCGTCTCGGCGCGACGCTCGATGACTCTGGCACCGAAACCACCGGTCGTTATCAGGGCGGCCTGACGCTGTATATCGATAATCCCTTCGCACTCAGCGACCTGTTCTACATTTCCGGCAACCATGACCTTGAATCCGGCAGCGAAAAAGGCAGCAAGAACTACATGTTGCACTATTCCGTACCGTTCGGTTACTGGATGGCGGGCGTCACCGCCAGCGGCTACGACTACAACCAGAATGTGGCGGGCGCGTATGAAGACTATAACTACAGCGGCAACAGCAAAAACCTTAATTTCCAGCTGAGCCGTGTGCTGTACCGCAGCGGCAGTCAGAAAACCTCAATGAGCTATGAAATTCTGACGCGCGAATCGCAGAACTTCGTCAACGATACCGAAGTGGATGTGCAGCGGCGTAAAACCAGCGCCTGGCGTCTGGGTCTGCAACATCGCCACTATTTCGGCGACACCACCCTTGATGCCGCAGTGAGCTACCAGCGCGGCACCCGCTGGTTCGGCGCTATTCCGGCGCAGGAAGAGTATTTCGATGAAGGCACCGCGCTGGCGAAAATTTTCCAGCTGAATGCACAACTCGATATGCCGTTTACGCTGGGCAATCAGAACTTCCGCTACAACGTGCAGTATCTACGCCAGATCAGCCATACCAAACTGACGCCACAGGATCAGCTGTCGATTGGTAACCGCTGGACCGTGCGCGGCTTTGATGGTGAACGCACCCTGACGGCCGACCACGGCTGGTTCGTGCGCAACGATCTGGCCTGGCGCACCCCGCTACCTAACCAGGAGCTGTATCTCGGCGCTGACTACGGCGAAGTAAACGGCACGCGTGATTACCTCGCAGGAAAACATCTGGCGGGCGGCGTGCTTGGTCTGCGCGGTAACGCCTTTAACACCGGCTACGACCTGTTTGTCGGTGTGCCGTTCTCCAAACCGGAAGGTTTCCACACCAGCCCGGTCACCCTCGGTTTCAACCTCAGTTGGCAGTACTAAGGAGGCGCGTGATGAAGATTCCTGTTAATGGCTATCAGTTAACCGCCCCGCTGCTAGGCGGTCAGTTCAGCGAAGCGGAAGCGCTTGGCGCGGCTATCTGGCTGTGGATGCATTCGGAACAGCACCGCGATATTCCGCTCAGTGTGCTGCCGACGCTGCTGCTGCCCGCCATCAAACATCAGCAGTTTGTTATTGCCAGCCGCGATGACAAGCCCATGTTTTTTCTCAGTTGGGCGTGGATGGACGAAGAAGCGGAACAGCGCTACCTCACCGGCCCCGGCATCCTGGTGCAGCCGCAGGACTGGACCAGCGGCAACCGCCTGTGGTTCCGCGACTGGGTCGCGCCATTCGGCGATCAGCAGGTATTTCGTCGTATCGTCGGCGGCACGCTGTTTCCCCACTTATGTGGCCGTGCGCTGTACCACAAAGGGGCGGAACGCGGACAACGGGTACTGCAGTTCCGTGGCGATGACGTCACCCAGCAACAATTCAGACTCTGGCAGCAGAACACGCCGCTGATTGCTTAACATCACTTTTAGCAGGGATAACTTTTCGTGAATAAGAACCTCTATCGCATCATTTTCAACAAAGCTCGCGGCCTGTTAATGGTGGTGTCAGAAATCAACCACGGCCAGGGTAAAAGCGGCGCAAACGGCGTCGGCCATACGCTGAGCCAGCTGATTGGCCGCATGAAGCCCACCGCCTTCCTGACCATGGCCGCACTCGGCCTGATCACGCTCGCGCCACAGGCGCTGGCGGCCGGAATTGTCGCCGACAAGAGCGCCCCGGGCGGCCAGCAGCCGAATGTGATGCAGAGCGCCAACGGCACGCCGCAGGTTAATATCCAGACGCCGAGCGCCGGTGGCGTTTCGCATAACAAATACACCCAGTTTGACGTCGATAACAAAGGCGCGATTCTTAATAACTCACACAAACAGGTACAAACCCAGCAGGGTGGCTGGGTGGCGGGTAACCCATGGCTGGCGAAAGGCGAAGCCAAAATTATTCTTAACGAGGTCAACTCGCGTGACCCGAGCAAGCTGAACGGCTATGTCGAAGTGGCAGGCCGTAAGGCGCAGGTGGTCATCGCCAACCCAGCGGGCATCAGTTGCGACGGCTGTGGCTTTATTAACGCCAACCGCGCCACTCTGACCACCGGTACGCCGCAGATGACCAACGGTGAACTGCGCGGTTACCGCGTGGGCAAGGGTGAAATCGTGGTGGAAGGCGCTGGCATGGACAGCAGCCGTCAGGATTACACCGACCTGATTGCCCGCACCGTGAAGGTCAATGCTGGTATCTGGGCGAAAGATGTGGCCGTCACCACCGGTAAAAACGAGGTGGCCGCCGATAACAGCACGGCCACAGCCAGCGGCGCGACGGACAGCAGTGACGTCAAGCCGACGCTGGCGATTGACGTCGCCCAGTTGGGCGGCATGTATGCCGGTAAAATCCGCCTAGTAGCGACCGAGCAAGGGGTCGGCGTCAGCAACAAAGGGACGCTTGGCAGTCAGGCGGGTGACATCACCATTAACGCCAATGGCGATATCGTCAACAGCGGTACGGTCAATGCCGGTCAGGATCTGCTGCTGGGCGGTAAAAAAGTTAACAACAGCGGCACCCTGTTTGCCCAGCGCGATCAGAGTACTACCGCCAGCGACGAGGTGACGAATACCGGCCTCATCGCCGCCAAAGGCAACACCCGTGTGCGCGGCACCAGCATCCGCAACAGCAAAGGCGCGGCCATTGCCGCCGGGATGAAAACCGATGGCACCCTGGCCGACAGCGGCAATCTGACACTCGCCAGCAACGGTAAACTGACCAGCCAGGGTCAGGCGCTGGCCGGTGGCGATCTGAACGCCAGCGCCAGCCAGATCGATCTCAGCGGCAGCGATACCGCCGCGCATCACGTCACTCTGACCAGCAGTAGCGATATCATCACCGACGACGCGCAGATGCTGGCGAGCGGCGATTTGAAACTCTCCTCCACCGGTAAACTCAGCAACGATCGCGGCGTGATTAACGCCAATACGCTGCAGGTCAGCACGCCGGTTATCAGTAACCGCGGTGGCCAGTTACTACAGAGCGGCGACAACGATCTGCAACTCAGCATTAACAGCATTGATAACCAGAATGGCCGCATCGCCGCCAATGCCAAAAAATTCAGCGTACAGGGCACCAGCCTGAATAACCAAGGTGGCACCATTATGGCGGCCGGTTCCGGCTCGCTGGATGTTGCCGCCAGCAGTGAACTGAATAACCAGAACGGTACACTGGCCGCCGCCAGCGATCTGGCGATCGCCACTCCGGTGCTGAATAACAATCAGGGACAGATCTCCGCCAATAAGCAGTTGACGCTCGATCAGCAAAACAGCAGCGCCCTCGCCCGCGTCGCAGCCACCAGCAGCGATCTGCGTATCAGCAATGAAGGTGGCCGTCTGGTGGCGGGTCAGCAGTTGACCTTCCGCGGTCGCGAGATTAATGGCAGCGGTGAAATTCTGTCGCTTGGCGATATGGATCTCAGCTTCGCCGACGGCTTCAGCAATACCGGCAAAACGCTGGCGAACGGCGATCTGACCCTGAATGTCAACAACAGACTGATCAACACGGCGCTGCTTGGCGCCGGTGGTAAGCTGAATGTGCAGGCCGGCAACATCGACAACCAGGCCACTGGCGAACTGAGTTCCCAGCAAACCACGCTGAACGCCAGCGATACGCTGAGCAACCGCGGCCTGATCGACGGCGTGCTGACCCGAATCAACGCTAGCACCGTCAACAATATCGGCACCGGCCGTATTTATGGCGACGGTCTGGCGATCGGTGCGGCGACGCTGAATAACCTGGCGGAAAATAACAGCAGCGCCACCATCGCGGCGCGTCAGCGTCTGGATCTGGGCATCGGTACGCTGAATAACCGCGACCACTCCCTGATCTACAGCGATAGTGATATGGCCATCGGCGGCGCGCTGGATGCGGACGCGCTGGCGACCGGCAAGGCAGGCGAAATTAACAACCACAGTTCGACTATCGAATCTGTGGGCAATATGGCACTGAGCTTCACCGCGTTGAACAATATCAATGACAACTTCGTCACCCGTATGGTGCAGTTGTCCCAGCAGCAGAAAGAGGAGTACATGGTGGTGAGCCTGAATAATGGCGTCCACTACAGCCCTGACGACTACAACATCAGCTTCTACAAAGATGAAGTGCGCCATATCTGTATCGCAGGCGTGGTGTGTGGTCGCGACCATTACTACCAGTACAGCTATACCAAGACCATCAGCGAAGAGCAGATCACCCAGAGCGACCCGGCGAAAATTATCGCGGGCGGTCAGATTTCACTCTCCGGCGATAAGCTGCTGAACGACAAGAGCCAGATTGTTGCCGGTGGCACCCTGCTGACGGCAGTGAAGGAACTGGTGAATGCCGAAGTCACTGGCCAGAAGCTGACGGAAAAAGTCGGTCAGGTCATCGAATGGGATCGTATCCATAAAAAAGGCAAAGACAGCCAGAAAGCACGCGCTTCGGCATATACGCCACCAACGGAAATTCAGTCCATCAGCCTCAGCCCGAGCGTAATGAAGGAGAATACTCAGGCAACCAGCAGCGCACCATCGCTGGCTGAGTATGCCGCGCAGCGCGTGGAAGTGGCCGGACAGAACACCGATGTCATTCGTTCGATGACACCGGATGCTTCCCTGCCAACCGGTAGTCTGTTCACCACCCTGCCGGATGCCACCAGCAGCTATCTGATCGAAACCGATCCGCGCTTCACCAATCAGAAAACCTGGCTGAGCTCCGACTATATGCTGAGCCAGTTGCAGACCGACCCATCGATCACGCAAAAACGCCTCGGCGATGGTTTCTATGAGCAACGTCTGGTGCGCGAGCAGATCGTTGAGCTGGTCGGCCAGCGCTATCTCGCCGACTACACCAGCGATGAAGAGCAGTATAAGGGCCTGATGGAATCGGGCGTCAGCTTCGCGAAGAAATTCAACCTGGTGCCGGGCGTGGCGCTCACCGCCGAACAGATGAAACAGATCACCCAGGATATGGTGTGGCTGGTGGCGCAGGATGTGAAGATGCCGGATGGCACCACCCAGAACGTGCTGGTACCGCAGGTGTATGCACAGGTGCAGCAAGGCGATATGGACGGTAGCGGTGCATTGCTGGCCGGTAAGAACGTCAGCATTGGCGTCAGCGGCGGCATGCTGAACAGCGGACGTATCAGCGCCACACAGTTGGTCAGCGTTTCCGGCGACGATATCATTAACGTCGGCGGCATTATTGCTGGTAAATCCGTGTCGCTGCAGGCGACCAACGATATCACTGACACCGGCGGTACGGTGCGAGCCACCGATACCCTGCTGGCGCAAGCCGGACGTGATATCACCGTTGTCAGCGAGACTAACCACGCGGAAAGTCAGAACGGCAGTAACCGCTTTAGCCGCGACAATATCGACCGAGTGGCAGGCATGTATGTGCAGGGTGACGATGGCAAACTGCTGCTGCAGGCAGGCCGTGATGTCAATCTTCAGGCCGCGCAGGTGGTCAGCTCCGGTGAAAACAGTCAGACGCAGATCGCTGCTAGCCGCGATATCAATATGACCACCGTCACCACCGGCAGCAGCGACAAAGTGGTGTGGGATAAAGATAACCACGTCACACAGACGCTGACCCAGGTACAGGGCAGTGAAGTCACCAGTGACGGCAATATCTCGCTGAATGCCGGCAATAATATTAACGCCCAAGCAGCGAAACTGAATGCCGATCGGCAGCTTGCGCTGACCGCCACCAATGATATCAACCTCGGCAGCGCCAGCAGCCAGGAATATCTGGATATGAATTCGAAGGTGAAAGGCTCCGGCTTCCTGTCGAAACGTACCACCACCACCCGTGCCGGTTACGATACCACGCTGGCAAACGGCAGCAGTCTGGGCGGGGAGAATATCTCCGTCACTGCGGGTAACAACCTGAATATCACCGGCAGCGATGTGGCGGCGGATCGGGATCTGGCGCTGCGTGCCGGTAATGACCTCAATGTCACGGCGGCGGAAGAGAGCCGCGACAGCTGGTCGATGAAGAAAACCACCAAGTCGGGCCTGATGAGTAGCGGCGGCATTGGCTTCTTTGTTGGTTCGATTAAGGAGAGTTCAACCTCCGATACTGCGGCGCTGACCCACAACAACAGCATGCTGGGCAGCGTCGATGGCGATACCAGTCTGGTGGCGGGCAATAATATTGCCGTGCAGGGCTCTGATGTGATCGCCGGTAACGACATCAATATGGTGGCGAACAATATCACCATTGATGCTGCGAATAACCAGAGCACCACCGACACCACTTACGAGCGTAAACAGACGGGTCTGACGCTGGCGCTGTCCGGCGCTATCGGCAGCGCGATTAATACCGCTTACACCAGCGCAAAAGCCGCAGATGAGCAACAAGATAGTCGTATGGCGTCACTGCAAAAGCTGAAAACCGGTCTGGCGGGCATACAGGCAGCCCAGGCCGCGGTGCTGGCTTCGCAGAATACCGCGGATCAGAATGCCATTGGCGTCAGCCTGTCGCTGAGCACCTCGAAGTCGAAGAGCGAGAGCCACAGCGAAGCGGTTAACGCTTCCGGCAGTACCGTGCAGGCGGGCAACAATATCAACCTGGTGGCGACTGGTTCAGAGAATGGCGCCGATGGCGATCTAACCATCGGCGGCAGCCAGTTGAAAGCAGGCAACGATGTGCTGCTGTCGGCGAACCGCGATATCAACCTGCTGTCGGCGCAGAATACCCAACTGCAGACCGGTAAAAACAGCAGCAGCGGCGGTGGCGTGGGCGTCAGCATCGGCGCTGGTCAGGGCGGCGCGGGGATCAGCGTATTTGCTAACGCCAGTAAAGGTTCCGGTAACGAAAATGGCGATGGCCTGACGCATACCGAAACCACCGTCGACGCCGGTAATAAGCTGACAGTTAACAGCGGGCGTGACACTACCCTGCGTGGCGCACAGCTGAGCGCCGACAAGGTGGTGGCGAATGTCGGCCGTGACCTGACGCTGCAGAGTGAGCAGGACGTCAATAACTACGACTCGAAGCAGAAGAACAGTTCAGCGGGTGCCAGCTTTACCTTTGGCAGCATGACTGGCAGCGTCAGCGCCAGCGTGGCAAAAGATAAGATCCACAGCACCTATAACAGTGTGCAGGAGCAGACCGGTATCTTCGCCGGTGACGGCGGATTCGATATCACCGTCGGCAACCACACGCAACTGGATGGCGCAGTGATTGGCAGCACCGCCAGCGAAGATAAAAACCGCCTCAGCACTGGTACGCTGGGCTTCAGCAATATCGACAACAGTGCCGAGTTTGATGTGTCGCACAGCAGCGTCGGTATCAGCACTGGTGGGCTGGGCGCACAGGACCTGCTGAAAAATGCCGTACAGAATCTGGCGGCCAATGGTCTGGGAGCGGATGGCAGCGATGGGAATGCTTCCGGTACGACTTATGCCGCCGTTTCGCCGGGATCGCTGATTATCCGTGACCAGGCGAACCAGCAGCAGGATGTCAGCGAACTGAGCCGCGATGTTGAGCATGCGAATCAAAGCATCAGCCCAATCTTTGATAAGGCAAAGGAACAGCAGCGTCTGAGCCAGTTGCGGTTGATTGGCGACGTTGTTAATCAGGGCGTGGATATCACCCTGAGCCAGGGCCAGATTATGGCGAATAACGCAGGAATTAAAGCGGCTGGTGAGTGGGATGAGACCAAGGAGACACGTCAGGAATACTGGGCCCGTGTACAAAATACCGCCGCGTATAAGGACATCAACGATCAATATAAAGCGGGTGGCGAGCTGAATAAAGGTATTCGTGCCGCCGCAGCAGCCATCACTGCGCTGGCAGGTGGTGATCCACTGAAAGCGCTGGCTCAGGGCGCCGCGCCTTATCTGTCGAGCACGGTGCGCGATTTAACCCTGCAAAATAGTGACAATCCAACCGCCGGGCAGATCGCGGCAAATGCCATTGGTCACGCCATCGTTGGCGGCGTGGTGGCCGAACTTTCTGGTTCAAACGCCACTGCGGGTGCAGTCGGTGCGGCGGGAGGTGAACTGGCGGCACGCGCTATCGTCGACTATCTCTATCCAAACAGAACGGTTGAGTCACTTACTGATGATGAACGGGCGAAAGTCAGTAATCTGGCATCTCTGGCAGCAACCATGGCGGCAGGTCTGGCGAGCGATTCTTCTGCAGGCGCGGTAGCAGGACATGATGCAGGTAAAAATGCAGTTGATTATAACCTGCTGTCCAATAAGTACGGCGTTGAGAAACTGAGTAAAGAAGGCCGCGCGCTGTATGAAAAACTAAAAGCCGCTGGTATCGGTGGTATGGATGAACTACAGGAACGCTTTACTGCCTGTGGCTCTAATGGTAAATGCCAGACCGATATCCGCAATGAGTACCGTAAATTGGAAAAAGAAGCGGGCGAAAAGCTGGTCGCGATGTATAAATCTGGGGCAATAACGGCTGATGAGTTCGGCTATCTCGTAACAGATTATGCCAGAACGATGATGTATGGTGCGCGACAGGGCCAGCTAGATTCTGATTACTCTGGATTCATCGGTGACATCTATACGCAGACAGGCATTGACTGGACTCCAATGGGCGTCGCTGGCAATCCGTATGTCGCCGCCATTAAGGGCAGTGAACAACTTGCCGAATGGAAAGCACAGGGACTGAGCGATGAGAAAATCCGTGAGCTGGCACTGAAAAACGATATCATTACCTCAGCGATGACGCCTATTGATGTCAATGGGATCCTCAGCTTATACGATAATGGTGCATCGGCGCAGGAAGTTGTAAAATTTGCTGCGGGTATGGCGTTCAACAAAGTCGTACAAAAAACACAGTCAGGCGGTAAGGGTACATCGGGTACCATTGGTACTCCTGCGACGACAGCTAAAAATCCGCTAAGTCCCGTTCAGCAACGTGATGTTCATGGCAATGAAATTGTTTATCGGACGATGTCACCTGAGCAATTCAGGCAGTTTGAAAGAACAGGGGTGATGCCAGCGACCACTGAAACATCAGTTTCTCCAGTGCTATCATACTCTTCTAAGTACGATGGTATAACCGTGAAAATCACTGTTAAATCAGGCACTTTCTCCGAATTGGAAAAAATTGGTATTGCCGCAAACAGTGCCGCAGCTAAAGAATTGCCCAACATGTCCACCCAAACGGGTAAATGGATGGAAACAAATACTCGCTTCAAGGTTGAAGGAGGACAGATGACGACACAACTTGGACAAGGCAAAGGAATGGAGATTTTTAATAAAAACATCGTCCATTTTGAACAGGTTAAATAACAGGAAAGCATTATGCTGTTAAATCTTGAAAACTCGAAACACCCTATGAAAATTGTCTATCTTCTTTCAGAAGAACTCAGAGGGGACCCTGAGCAAGTGGCTTTAACACAGGCTCTGACTCTCGATCCATCAAGACCAGCCATGGGCCTGAAGGGAGCCAATGGTCTTTTTGGCTCATCCGAGTGGTGGAATAGCATTGAACAGGGAAAAATGCGTTTGCTGCACAGATCTGGCACGATCACAAGAACCTATGTGGCAGGACAAGATCCATCTCCGGTAGATAACTGTTTCAGTTTGCTGATGGATGATGGTTCTGTCATTGAAGAAAGCATTTATCACCATATCGATGATGAAGATAAGAAGCTGTTCCGCCCGGGAGCCAGGGTGGATATCGTTTATGCACTTGATGAACTTAAGAGAACATCAGCCAATGGCGATAAATGCTATTCTGATATAGTGCTGGAAATAGCGGTTTCTTTACAACCAATTAAATGATAACGGAATACGCTAATTAAAATTATGACTCCTTTATAATATTGCACTCCCCACCTTTGGTGGGGAGCTGTTAGTCTTAAAAAACTGAGAGCAGCGTTACTGTAGAATACCAATTACTTTTCAAACCCATTAGGAATGAAACAAGTGAAAAAGTTACTGCGAAATAATCTGGCAATGATAACACTCCTCTCTTCAGGCTGTTCTATTATGCCAAACAACTCTTTTTTCATTCCGCCCAATGAAAGCAATAATTCTCCGTGGGTACGTATTGTAGATAATACCGAACAGACAAGTATCTACCAGACGTTAAACGGCAAACGCACTGGCGGTCTTATTCGTTCCAGTGAATGGGTTTTACAAAACACCCAGGATCGCGGAATGCCAAAAATATCTGGAGAAAAATACGATATCGACTACTACGAAACACCATTAGTTCCAGGGGTTGAAACAGCGATTATCAACGTTTATGTTGAAAGTAAATACTCATGCCTTATTACCACTCGCTTTGTTCCCGAAAAAGGCAAAAAATATCAGTTCCAGTTGGAAGCCGATACCTTACATTACCAGTGCCGTGTGCAGGCCAGCGAGATGGTGAAAGACAGCCATGGTCAGTGGAAACTTGTCCCTCTACAGAATGTTAGCTACAGCGCGAAAGAAGGAAATGGCTGGCATCCGATGCACAGTGGGATAGGATCATAGAGATTGCCACTGTGATCTGCGGTAGGAAGAATAGGATAACTTATCGCCCGTTATCCCTCCCCCTACTCCCGCTACCGTTATGAGCGTCGTTGCATTGATTAACTGAATTCGCGAAAAACATGTCGTTTAAAAAGCGTATCGTTGCAAAAAGCGCATTCAGGCTACCGCATTGATTGCGGAGAAAAAAGCAGCGCGACATTATCCACTCTCGACGCGAGTCGTACGGTGGATAACGTCAGCGAAAGAGCATAACCGATGACAAATTACAGGTGGCGAAAGCGATTCTGAACGCCAAATGTATCCGAGGTGACATAGCGCTCCATGTTACGCAGACGCTGTTCGCTGGCCTGCAATGTCGCATCAGCCTCATTCAGCAGTTGGATAGGTGTCTGAGCCGCATTTTCATTCTCAAATCCCATTCCCGCCGGAGCCGGATCGAGCATAAAGGTCAGAATGATGTAAGCGACAATCGTGAAAAAGAACAGGCCGAAAAACATCGACAGCACCACGATTACCCGCAGGAGTTTCACCGGCACGTCAAAATAACGCGCTAAACCAGCACAAACCCCTTTCAGCATGCCTTCTTCCGGTATGCGATATAACGTTTTACCTGACCATGTATTTTTCATTACGATTTTCTCCAGTCCGGGTGTTCTGCATCCAGAATGTCTTCCAGCGCCCTGATACGCTCACGCATACGGCTGGACTCTTCCGTTAAGCGCGTCAGACGCTGCATATCGTTTTGTCCCAGTTGAGCACTGTTTTTACGCTGACTGTAATGTAGCCAAAGCCATATCGGTGCCACAAACAACATGAAAATGGTCAGCGGAATGGCAAGAAACAACGCACTCATTGTATCTCCTTAGTATTATTCACACGCCTCAAACAGCGCGAGGGCTAAGCGTTGGCTGCCATTTTGCAACGACAGCCCGCCCAATAGCGTTTACGCTTTAATTATTCTG
Organism: Pectobacterium zantedeschiae; assembly: GCF_004137795.1. Taxonomy (GTDB): domain Bacteria; phylum Pseudomonadota; class Gammaproteobacteria; order Enterobacterales; family Enterobacteriaceae; genus Pectobacterium; species Pectobacterium zantedeschiae. The sequence continues at coordinate 762,109 of NZ_NWTM01000001.1, read as the reverse complement.
CTGGCTTAACTTTAGCTTTAAGTGCCGCCAACTGCGCGCTGATTTCATCGTCCGCTTTCAGCTCGGCAAACTGCTGGTCCAGCGACTTTTGTTTTCCCAGCCCGTGGCTTTCCGCTTCCGCTTCCATCGTGTCGATACGGCGTTCAAACTGATCGAAACGCGCCATCGCTTCATCCAGCTTGCCGCTATCCAACTGACGGCGTACATCACGCGAAGAGGCCGCAGCCTGATGGCGTAAGGTCAGCGCCTGCTGGCGGGCACGGGTTTCACTCAATTTGTTTTCCAACTCACCGATTTCACGCTTCATGCGCTCCAGCGTTTCATCCACGCTTTCGGCTTCATGCTGCAACACGGCGATCAGGTCGGTCAGTTTCTGCTTTTCAATCAGCGCTGCACGGGCTAAATCGTCTTTATCTTTACGTAGCGCCAGCTCTGCTTTTTCCTGCCACTGATCTTGCTGGCCATGGGCTTGCTCAATACGGCGGGCAATCTGTTTCTTTTCTGCCAGCGCCCGCGCCGAGGTTGAACGCACTTCAACCAGCGTATCTTCCATTTCCTGAATCATCAGCCGCACCAATTTCTGCGGATCTTCAGCTTTATCCAGCAATGAATTGATATTGGCGTTCACGATGTCGGCAAAACGAGAAAAAATACCCATAATTACATCCTCTTCATGATTTACAGCGTCTGATTACGCCTGATTTATCATCGTGACCAGCCGAGCCAGTCGCGATCTCGTTCTAGATATATCAATAAGCATGCCAATTTTTAATTTTATTTAACTAATTGAAAATAAAAGAATAGATAATTTTGACTATTTTCTCCTTTTCGTTAAATTAGTCAAATACACTAACAGTTAGTAAAAATAACACGGTAAAACATCATGCTTCAGGAAAAAGAGAACCTGCTGGGCGAAGCCAACAGCTTTTTAGAGGTACTGGAACAGGTGTCGCAGCTGGCACAGCTGAATAAGCCAGTGTTAGTGATCGGCGAGCGCGGTACGGGTAAGGAGTTGATTGCCAGCCGCCTGCATTACCTTTCCCCACGCTGGCAAGGGCCGTTCGTTTCCCTTAACTGTGCGGCGCTCAACGAGAATCTACTCGACTCCGAGCTATTTGGTCATGAAGCCGGTGCCTTTACCGGCGCGCAGAAGCGCCACCTCGGACGCTTCGAGCGAGCCGACGGCGGCACGCTGTTTTTGGATGAACTGGCCACCGCGCCAATGCTGGTGCAGGAAAAATTACTGCGGGTGATCGAATACGGGATGCTGGAGCGTGTCGGCGGCAGAGATCAGCTCCAGGTTGACGTGCGTCTGGTGTGTGCGACCAATGACGACCTGCCTGCGCTGGCAGCCAGTGGAAAATTCCGCGCGGACCTGCTCGATCGGCTGGCCTTTGACGTTGTACAGCTTCCTCCGCTACGTGAACGCCAGCAGGACATCATGCTGCTGGCTGAACACTTTGCCATTCAAATGTGCCGAGAGTTGCATCTGCCGCTGTTTCCCGGTTTTACGCCAGCCGCACGCGAAACGCTGCTGAATTACGACTGGCCAGGCAATATTCGTGAACTGAAAAATGTCGTTGAACGCTCGGTGTATCGTCACGGCGACAGCGAACAGCCTCTCGATGCCATCATTCTTAATCCCTTCAGCCGGTCTACTACCGTTCAGGAAAAACCGCAGCATGCGGCAACCAGCCAGCCGAATTTACCGTTGGATATGAAGCCGTGGCTGCTGGAACAAGAGAAAAGTTTGATCGAACGGGCGTTAACTCAAGCAAAGTTTAATCAACGCAAAGCGGCTGAACTGCTGGGGCTAACCTATCACCAACTGCGTGGGCTATTGAAAAAACACGATATCGCGGTGAATGAGTGAAATATCTGGAAAGAAAATGCGGGCGCATTCGCGCCCGCAGTGTCAGTCGGTTAATGGGTTAATAGCACCATATTACGGCTCAGTACCCCATACCAACGTACCTTTATCGTGTACGGTGATCTTATCCCAGTTTGTGTAGCTCGTGACGTTAGCGCCGTATGAATAGTCGTTCGTTTCATTCACGTTGCTCCAGTCACCAGCATGGATACGCACCTGCACTTCCCCCGTCTCTGCACCCGGCTGGAGGGAACCAGCCCCGCTGCTGAAGGTCACAAGAACATAGCGATTGGCTTTATCGGTGCTGGCGGCTGGCGTCCCTGTGCTGGTCACAATGTTGTTAGGGCCGATATTCGCCCAGTCAACAAAGAGGTTCGCACCCGGTTTACCATCATCATTGAAGTAGTAACGTACTTGCAGATCGCTGAGTTTGATCGGCGTACTTCCGGTATTTTTGATGTTAAAGGCCATACGAATCGCATCATCGGAAGGGTTGTTATCCACATTACGATATTGCAGCACGACATCGCCCGTTGTTCCGCTACCGGGATTGGTCGGTTCCGTCGGCGTAGTCGGCGTTTCGCCACCGCTCAGACCTGCACCCGCACGAATCTGCTCTCTGACAAATTTGCCTGACGTTGACAGATTCTGCTCCGTCCAACCGCCTGTTTTGCTCGCTCCCGGAGCCAGCGCCGCAGACGCCTCTGATTTATCGTTAAGCGACCAGTTCACCCAGCTTACGCCACGGTTATTCAGGAAATCGATCCAGGTCTGTGATTCCGGCAGGAACGGCCCACCATTGCCGGATGCATCGCTTGTCCCCCACTCGCTAACGAAAATCGCAGCGCCACGACTTTGTGCATAATCAATGCGATCGCGCAGGAACTGCCCGTGCGTGCCAGCATAGAAATGCAGCGCGTACATCGTATTAGGATCTGGTAACTGATTGTCCGCCGCGTCATGGATATCCTGACTCCAGGTACCGGTGCCGACGATAATAAGGTTATCGGGATCTTTACTACGAATGGTGTCTGTCACTTCCAGCGCATAAGGGCGGATCTGCCCATTCCATGTCACGCCGCCGTTTGGCTCATTGGCAATTTCATAAATTACGTTTGGCGAGTTGCCATACAGACCCGCCATTTCGGCAAAGAAGGTTTTTGCCTGTGCTTTATAAATATTAGGATCGTTATCCGACAAGATATGCCAGTCGATGATGATATAGACACCAAGGCTCTGCGCCGCCGCAACAGCCTCTTTTACCTTATTGGCGAGAGAAGGATTAGAAATATAGCCATCAGCCGCCGTATACATGGCGACGCGGAATACATTGATACCCCAGTCGTCACGCAGCCATTTCATCGAATCCTTGTTGACATAGTCACCAAACCACTGCAACCCGTGCGAACTGATCCCTCTCAGTTGCACCCTTTTTCCCTGTTCGTCCACCAGTCGCCCATTTTCGATGGACAGTTGACCGTGTGTTTCTACCGGCGTGGCGGATAATGCGGAGAAGCTAAGCGACATGCCCAGCACCGTTGTTACTACACCTAACGTCAATTTCCTGACGATTTGATTCCTTCTGATCCACATATTCCTTATCTCCATTGTGAACACCCATAATCTTGGGTATAGGCATAATAAGGGAGATTTCCACTCTCGCAAATAATTTAGGAAATATCCCAACCACATTGATTTTATTAATTATTTACAAAGAAATAGAAAGCAAGGTAAGCATCTGGCGACGCGATATAGCGGACAAAAAAAAAGCCAGCACATAGGCTGGCTAAAATAATACTGGAAGCAATGTGAGCAATGTCGTGCTCTCCTTCAGTGCCTGCGAGGAGCCACTGCTGAAGTGCGAGAATGATGATAATAGTTATCAGTATCATCTGTAAAGCACTTTGTTGAGAATTTTTCTCATTTCCATACTGACTATAGGGTTCCTGCCAGCCTTATCGCCGCCGATAGCAGACTTAATGCCCTGTGGGGTTAAACAGCCTATGGCTGTAAAAATCCGGGATCGCCTCAATAAGGCGCAGCTGACTTAACGCAGGATGTAGCGGATTAATCAGTGCATTACGCATACTGCCAAACGGCTTAACCGTGCTGGTCGGCACCCAAATCACCAGCGACGCCCCCGCATTCAGGCAACGCGACCCCAGCGCCTGTACGTCCGGCATGAACGGATAACGGTGCCAGTCTTCAGGCAGCATTTCTAGCGTAATGGATTCTTGCGGAACATCGTCCGGCAGTTCATACACACCCAAGCGGTAGCTGGCGGGCAGCAACTGCGGCGAAGGTAAATAGTTGCCCATTTCCAACATTGCGACGGCGGGCGTTTCACTAAAATACAGCACTGGCGTGTTGGGCTGATTGAAACGCGCGCCGTGCAGGAAACTGACGCCCGTCTGCCCTGAAAACGATTCTAGCCAGGCCACTTTGCTGATGCGGTAGAGCCTCATATAAATTCGCCGTATTCAATACGGCTTAGCGCGTTATCAACCAGTTGACGCCCTTTGTGCGTATCCAGCATTTCCGCTGGCGTTTTTCCGCCAAAGGCTGGAACACCACTCTCCATCCACAACAGTGCCTTCGCTTCATCTTCAAACGTCGTCATCGCCTTTAACCACAGGCGGAACGTCTCCAGTGCAGCCTCCCCCTGCTCCAGCGTTAAATGCTTACGGCGGAACAAACGAGAGATATTAGACGGATCGACAGACAGCGCCGAGCCAATCAACTTACGACTTAGCCCACTGGCATCCGCACCGCGTTTCAGCATCGCGCCGGAAATCCCGCCGCGCACCACATTAACGAACATCAACGGGTCATGAAAAACGCCGTCAGGCAGTTCGGCTTCACGCGCGAAATTTTCAACTTTAAGACTGATTTCTGCATTCATGACTCTCTCCTCGTCAATATGACTTAACTATAGCACTCATGATGACGTTTTCAATCGTTCACCAAATGGTTCAAACGGTTGGAAAGTCGCCAGACGCACACAACAAGAGTGGGGAGGATGCCAAGAGTGCGATACACTCTCTCTATAACCGTATTGACTGAAAAATCCCGTATGTTCGGAAAAACCTGTTTCGCACTGGCATTCACCTGGCTGGCTTTACCTGCACTGGCCGCACCACAGTCCGTGCTAACGCCACCACCTGCTCCGCTGGAAAATATTCACCAGAGCGGCTTTGTCTATTGCGTCAATGATGTCCTGAACACGTTTAACCCGCAGATGGCACGCAGCGGCGTCACGATTGATACGCTGGCGGCGCAGCTTTACGATCGCCTGCTGGACGTCGATCCTTATACCTATCGCCTGATGCCGGAACTGGCCCAGCGCTGGGAAGTGTTAGATAACGGTTCGACATACCGTTTTTACCTGCGCCACGATGTGCCGTTTCAAAGTACAGCATGGTTCAGCCCCACGCGAAACATGAATGCCGACGACGTCATATTCAGCTTCCAGCGCATGCTGGATAAAAAGCACCCGTATCATGACGTCAACGGCGGTGAATATCCCTATTTCGACAGCCTGCAATTTGCCGATTCAGTGCAAAGCATTCGCAAACTGGGCGAGTACAGCGTTGAAATACGCCTAAATAGCCCAGATGCGTCGTTTCTGTGGCATCTGGCGACCCATTACGCTCCAATTCTGTCCGCTGAATATGCACAGCGATTAGCGAAAGAAGATAAGAAAGAACAGTTGGATCGCGAACCGGTCGGCACCGGGCCTTATATGCTCAATGAATACCGCAACGGGCAATATATCCGGCTAACGCGCAATGCCGATTATTGGCGCGGTTTGCCGCGTATGCCGCAGGTTGTTATCGATCTCGGTTCCGGCGGTACGGGCCGTTTATCCAAGCTGTTGACGGGCGAATGTGATGTTCTTGCCTATCCGGCAGCCAGCCAATTAACCATCCTGCGTAACGACCCGCGTCTGCGTCTATCGCTACGTCCCGGCATGAATGTCGCCTACCTGGCCTTCAACGTGCGGAAATCGCCGTTGGATGACCGCCGCGTGCGGGAAGCTATCGCGCTGGCGATTAATAATGACAGGCTGATGCAGTCGATCTATTACGGTACGGCAGAAACCGCTGCCTCTATTCTGCCCCGAGCCTCGTGGGCGTATGACAATGAATCACAGGTAACGGAATACAACCCGCAAAAAGCGCGACAAATTTTACAGGAACTGGGGCTAACGAATCTGAATCTGCGCCTATGGGTGCCCAGCGCCTCGCAATCCTATAATCCCAGTCCGTTAAAAACGGCAGAGCTGATACAGGCCGATCTGGCGCAAATTGGCGTCACTGTGACCATTGTTCCGGTGGAAGGCCGTTTTCAGGAAGCGCGGCTGATGGAGCTTAGCCACGATTTGACGCTAGCAGGCTGGGCAACCGACAGTAACGACCCTGACAGTTTTTTTCGACCGTTGTTAAGTTGCGCAGCTATCCGTTCCCAGAGCAACTATGCGCACTGGTGCGACCCTACTTTTGATGAAGTGCTGCAAAATGCACTCTCGTCACAGCAACTCTCTAAGCGGATTGACTATTATCAGCAGGCACAACGCATTCTGGCAGAACAATTACCCGTTCTACCGCTGGCGTCGTCATTGCGGCTGCTCGCCTACCGCTATGATATGAAAGGACTGGTCTTGAGCCCGTTCGGCAATGCGTCGTTCGCGGGCGTATTCCGCGAGGATCAACAGACGCAGCAGAAACCCTCTGCACCAGAAACCGTGGAGGAAGCACAGCCGTGATTATTTTTACCCTGCGACGTCTGGTGTTACTGATCGTGACATTGTCACTATTGACGCTGGTTGGCTTCAGCCTCAGTTACTATACGCCCAACGCTCCACTCAATGGCGCAGCACTGTTTGATGCCTATCACTTCTACCTCACCAGCCTGCTTCAAGGGGATTTCGGTCGCTCCAGCATTAACGGGCAGGCCATCAGCGAAGTGCTGAAAGAGGTTTTCCCCGCCACGATCGAGCTTTGTCTGCTGGCGTTTGCGCTTTCGCTGCTGGTCGGTATTCCGCTGGGGATTACCGCTGGCGTGATGCAGAATCGCGGTGCGGACATCGTGATCAGCACGCTGGCGCTCATCGGCTTTTCCCTGCCAGTGTTCTGGCTGGCGCTGCTGTTAACGCTATTCTTCTCGCTGCATCTCGGCTGGCTACCGGTTTCAGGCCGCTTCGACCTGCTCTATCAGGTGAAAACCGTGACCGGTTTTGCGCTGATTGACGCCTGGCTGTCCGATTCTCCACATCGCGGAGAAATGATCGTCAGCGCCATCCGTCACCTGATTCTGCCGATTACCGTGCTGGCCGTCGGGCCAACCACCGAAGTAATCCGCCTGATGCGCGTCAGCACCACGGAAATTATCAGCAAAAACTACATCAAAGCGGCAGCAACCCGCGGGCTATCACGCTTTACGATCATTCGTCGCCACCTGATTCACAATGCGCTGCCACCGATTATTCCCAAGCTAGGATTACAATTTTCCACGATGCTGACGCTGACGATGATTACCGAAGTCGTCTTTAACTGGCCCGGTTTGGGGCGCTGGCTGGTGAACGCGATTCGCCAGCAGGATTTCGCCGCGATTTCTGCGGGCGTAATGGTCGTTGGCGCAATGGTCATCACGGTCAACATCCTGTCTGATATTTGGGGCGCGATGGCAAATCCGTTGAAACATAAGGAATGGTATGCCCTACGATAACGTCTATAGCGAAAAGCGGCTGCCCAGCCGACTAGGCGACACCTGGCGCGCATTCCATCAGGATATGCTGGCGATGATCGGGCTGTACGGTTTTCTGATCCTGATCGGCCTGTGTCTGTTCGGCAAATTTCTTGCGCCTTATGAAGTTGACCAGCAATTTTTAGGCTATCAACTGCTTCCCCCTTCCTGGTCGCACTACGGTGAAGTGTCGTTCTTTCTCGGCACCGACGATTTAGGACGCGATCAGCTAAGTCGCCTGTTGAGCGGTGCGGCGCCAACCGTCGGCGCGTCGCTCATCGTCACCTACGCGGCGGCACTGTGCGGCATCGTGCTCGGCGTCTTTGCTGGCGTCACGCGCGGGCTACGCTCTGCAATGCTCAATCATATTCTGGATACACTGTTATCGATCCCGTCGCTGTTGCTGGCAATTGTGGTCATTGCCTTTATCGGCCCCAAGCTCGAACACGCGATGCTTGCCGTCTGGCTGGCGCTGTTACCGCGCATGGTGCGTACCATCTACAACGCGGTGCACGATGAAATGGATAAAGAATACGTGATCGCCGCCCGCCTTGACGGTGCCTCTACGTTTTACCTTGTCTGGTACGTCGTGTTACCGAACATTGCCGCACTGCTGGTTTCAGAATTTACCCGCGCGCTGTCCATCGCCATTTTAGATATCGCCGCGTTGGGCTTTCTCGATTTGGGCGCACAGTTGCCCACCACCGAATGGGGTGCGCTACTCGGCAACTCGCTGGAGCTGGTTTATGCCGCGCCGTGGACCGTGATGCTGCCAGGTGCGGCTATCGCGCTGAGCGTGTTAATCGTCAATCTGCTGGGCGACGGCATCCGCCGCGCGCTCGTCGCGGAAACGGAATAAGAGGCGACGACTCCCTATGCCATTACTTGATATCCGTAACCTGACGATTGAATTTCTGACCGCCGATGGCGCCGTAAAGGCCGTCGACCGCGTCAGCATGACGCTGAGCGAAGGGGAAATTCGCGGACTGGTGGGCGAATCTGGCTCCGGCAAAAGCCTGATCGCCAAAGCCATCTGCGGGATCACCAAAGAGAACTGGCGTGTCACCGCCGACCGCTTCCGCTTCGATGATATCGACCTACTGCAACTGTCGTCGCGTGAACGGCGTAAACTGGTCGGCCATAACGTCTCCATGATTTTTCAGGAGCCGCAATCCTGTCTCGATCCGTCCGAGAGCATTGGTCGGCAGTTGGTGCAGGCGATTCCTGGCTGGACGTATAAAGGCCGCTGGTGGCAGCGATTCAACTGGCGCAAGCGCCGTGCTATCGAGCTACTGCACCGCGTCGGGATTAAAGATCACAAAGACATTATGGGCAGCTATCCCTATGAACTGAGCGATGGCGAGTGTCAGAAAGTAATGATTGCGATTGCACTGGCGAACCAGCCGCGCCTGTTGATTGCCGATGAGCCGACCAATGCGATGGAATCCACCACGCAGGCGCAGATTTTCCGCCTGCTATCACGTCTGAACCAAAACAATAACACGACGATTCTTCTCATTAGCCATGACCTGCAAACCATGAGCAAATGGGCGGATCGGATCAACGTGCTCTATTGCGGACAAACCGTGGAGAGCGCCACCAGTGAAGATTTGATCACTGCGCCACATCATCCTTATACGCAGGCACTGATCCGTGCGATGCCCGATTTCGGCCGCTCCCTGCCGCACAAAAGTCGATTAAACACCCTGAACGGCGCAATTCCATCACTGGAACACCTGCCGATTGGCTGTCGACTTGGCCCGCGCTGCCCTTATTCACAAAAACAGTGTATGCAAACGCCGCCACTGCTCTCGATTAAGAACCACTTATATGCCTGCCACTTTCCGCTCAACATGGAGGAACCGTGATGGTTGAGATGCTGCTTGAAGCCCGCAACCTGACCAAGACGTTCCGTTACCGGACCGGGCTGTTCCGTCGTCAGCATGTTGAAGCGGTGAAATCCGTCAGCTTTACGCTACGTGAACGCCAGACACTCGCCATCATCGGCGAGAACGGTTCGGGGAAATCGACGCTGGCGAAAATGCTGTCAGGCATGATCGCCCCAACGTCCGGTGAGCTGGTTATCGACGATCATCCGCTGCATTACGGCGATTATGGCTACCGCAGTCAGCGCATCCGTATGATCTTTCAGGATGCGAGCAATGCACTCAATCCGCGTCAGCGTATCGGGCAACTATTGGATGTTCCGCTGCGGCTGAATACCGATCTCAGCGCCGAAGCGCGCGAAAGAGCAATTAATCAGGCGCTACAGCAGGTTGGGTTACGGCCCGATCACGCTTATTACTATCCGCATGCGCTCGCGCCGGGGCAAAAACAGCGCGTCGGTCTGGCGCGTGCGCTCATTCTGCAACCGAAAGTGATTGTGGCCGATGAGGCGCTGGCTTCGCTGGATATGTCTATGCGATCACAGATTATCAATCTGATGCTGGAGTTACAGGAAAAGCACGGTATCTCTTATATTTACGTGACGCAGCATCTGGGCATGATGAAGCACATCAGCGACCAGATTCTGGTGATGCAGGCAGGTGAAGTGGTCGAACGCGGCAGTACCGCCGATGTGTTGTCCGCCCCGTTGCATGACCTGACGAAACGTTTGATTGCCAGCCACTTTGGCGAAGCGCTCAGCGCCGATGCCTGGCGACGAGACGGTGCACAACGTTAATCTTCGCGCACAACGACGGTCCCCTCTGCGGTCACTGGACTGTGGAAAAAGGGGGATACTGCTCGGAGTACCCCTACCGTCCCCAACATGGTAGAATTGCGCGGTTTATTCATCTCGGTCGTCACTTGCCGCGTAGGTTTACAGGCACAAGAGTGGCGATCGCAGCAACAATGATCACAAGGATTACTGCTATGGGTTTTCTTACCGGTAAGCGCATTCTGGTAACAGGCGTTGCCAGCAACCGTTCTATTGCCTACGGTATTGCACAAGCAATGCAACGTGAAGGTGCCGAACTGGCATTCACGTATCAGAACGATAAATTGAAAGCACGCGTTGAAGGCTTTGCCAGCGAGCTGGGTTCCAGCATCGTTCTGCCGTGTGATGTCGCTGAAGATGCGAGCATCGAAGCACTGTTTACCGAACTGGCTAACGTATGGCCGAACTTTGATGGCTTCGTGCATTCTATTGCTTACGCACCGGGCGACCAACTGGACGGCGACTACGTTGATGCCGTTACCCGTGAAGGTTTCAGCATTTCTCACGACATCAGCTCTTACAGCTTCGTCGCGATGGCGAAAGCCTGCCGTAAGATGCTGAACCCTAACTCTGCACTGGTTACCCTGTCCTATCTGGGTGCTGAGCGCGCCATCCCTAACTACAACGTGATGGGTCTGGCGAAAGCCTCTCTGGAAGCGAACGTACGTTATATGGCGAACGCCATGGGTGCTCAGGGCGTGCGCGTCAACGCTATCTCTGCGGGCCCAATTCGTACACTGGCTGCATCCGGCATCAAAGACTTCAAGAAAATGCTGTCTCATTGCGAAGCCGTTACGCCAATCCGCCGTGTCGTTACCATTGAAGACGTGGGCAACTCTGCTGCGTTCCTGTGTTCCGATCTGGCTGCCGGTATCTCCGGTGAAGTCCTGCACGTTGACGGCGGCTTCAGCATCGCTGCAATGAACGAGCTGGAACTGAAATAAGTCATCAAAAGTAGCCTGTCCCTGATGGGCTACTTTCCTCCCTTTCTCAGCAGCGCCACATCTATAAGATAACGCAGCATATTCTGGTCATAATCCAGATCGGTACTCGTGTATTGTGCCGGGTCTCTATTAACCCATGAGTCCGTGACCCGAACGCCGGCGGGTGAACCATCCAGTTTCAGCGCATAGATAAAAAAGCCAGTCCAACTCCGATGAAAACGGAGCCAACCGTCCTCAAAATAGATAAACCATTTATCTTCCATTTGCTTTGGAATGATGCCCTGCTTCATTTTTTCAGCTTCCTCATCCGTAAACAGCGCCTGAAAATTAAGCGGCGCAGTTTGCTGCGGTGCGGGAGCGTGTTTCCAGCTTTGTGCCTGAGCGTACATAAATTTAGTCGTTTCCTTGCGGTAAACTGGTACGAATGTGCTGCAACAGGGTAATAAAGGCCTGTTTATCTGCCAGATTATTCAGATAACTGCTGGATATCACCGTGGTATCCAGCAAGGTTATTTGCTCAATGGCACAGTGTAGTGTGTGGCCAAGTTCTGGAGCGTCCAGCTTGCGAGCTGCGGCATAAAGTGTATCAGCAGAGAAATCAAAAGCATCAAAGCCACAGCAGGCTGCCACGCACTCGGTTTCAATAATCTGCCATAAAGGTAACAAGCCTTCGAGCAAGTCATCGACATTAACAGCCAAATGATGCCGCCCGGTTAAATCGGGTAAGACAATCCGCTCGTTATCCCCTATCGGGATAAAATCTTCCTTAATAAACGCCATGTTATTCACCTTTCAGCTCAGTTCCAACCTTCACCGTATAGTCAGCGAATACTCCTTATCCAGCAATTCAAACCTATAGTGCCGCTGAGAAGAAAAGATAATCTCTTTATTCTTCGTCACAAAGATCGCTTCGATATCAGGTTGGTTTTGTAGAAAGTGAATACCTGCACTAACACCCATGCCATAAAGCAACGTGGTGTAGATATCACCATCGAGGGAATCGTTCGAAATAACCGTCACGCTGTGCAACTCATTATCTAGCGGATAACCTGTTCGAGGATCGAGAATATGGTGATAGATACGATCGTCTACGGTAAAAAAACGTTCATAAACGCCGGATGTCACCACGGATTTATTCTTCACCTTAATCACGCCGAGCAGGCTATCGCGGTCCGCAAAAGGTTTCTGCAACCCGACACTCCATAGCCCCTGCTCATCCGCCAACGCGCTGCCGATAGCCAGCACGTTACCGCCCAGATTGATCAATGTATCCTGAATAGCGTGTTGACGCAGGACGTCCCTGACGATATCGGCAATATAGCCTTTCGCAATGGCCCCCAGATCGATCTCCATTCCTGCATTTTCTAACAATACGGCGCAGTCTTGCTCTCTGAGGATAATGCGCTCAGGTTGCGTTACTGCCAGTGCCTGATGTATCAATTCTCCATCTGGCACTGTGCAGCCGCTAAAACCGATTTTCCATAGTTTGACGACAGGGCCGATTGCCACGTTAAAGCCGCTGTTTTCAATCAGACTCACGGCTTTGGCACGTTTAATCAGTTCAAAAACAACCGGACTGACTGAAACATACTCTTTTCCCGCCGCGTGGTTGATGCTCATCACTTCAGACTGTGCCCGATTAACGGTGAGCACGTCTTCAAGCTGCTTGATACGCAGGAAAACCTGCCGGACCGCAGCTTCATCATGGACGAACAGTTTAAGCAGAATAGGGCTGCCCATCAGATGAACAGAATAGACGTAAGCATTATCGACAGAGGGCATAAAGGCGTTTCCATGAACGGATTTCGGCGCAGAGAGGAAATGGTTAAAACCTCGCGAGCGTCCTTTCAGACGCTCGCCATTAGCGCTATTTTTCTATCACTGACTCGCCATCATAACAGACTGTTTTTCAGCCGTGTTTTTCACAAACTTGGCTTTACGCGCCTTCGTTGGGAAAACACCTGAATGACGTGGTGACTTAGCATAGGCCGCGGCCTGAACCCCCGCCTGAATGCCGAAGATAATGATATCCGCCACGGCGTTGCCGCCAATCCGGTTAGCTCCGTGAATCCCCCCCACCACTTCCCCTGCCGCATAAGCGCCAGAGATCGTCTCTTTGTGGCGGTTCAACACTTCCGCTTTCGCGTTAATCGTCACGCCGCCCATTGTATGATGCACGCCAGGAGCGACTTTAATAGCGTAGTAAGGTGCCTGATTCAACGGGTCGCGCATGCCTGTTGAACGACCAAAGTCTTCATCGCGTTTATCAGCAATAAAGGTGTTGTAACGATCGAGTGTGGCTTGCAACGCAGTCTGCGGCATGTCGAGTTTTTCAGCCAGTTCAGCCACGCTACTGGCGCTGACGGTCAGCCCTTGGGCAACATACTCTTCAACTGCCCGGTTGCGATTTCTTACCTGTTCATCGAACAGAATATACGCGTATTCTTCCGGCAAATTGACGATGGCTGACGAGACATTATCGCGTGTTTCCATCTCGTTGAAGAAGCGTTCCCCGCGCTGCGACACAAGAATAGCGCCACCGCCGCGAATAGATTCGGAGATCAGGTAAGAGGTCGTCTGTTCGACCGTTGGGTGAGTTTGAATTTCCCCCATGTCCACCGTATCCGCGCCAATCTGCTCCAACAAACGAATCCCACCGCCCGTTGCGCCTTTGTGATTGGTCGTGACAAAACCTTTCAGGTCTGGACGGTATGACTCCACCATCGCCTGATTCGCACTGAAGCCGCCCGTGGCAACAATCACCGCTTTTGTCGTAATCAGGCTTTCTTCCTGCTCATCATTAACCACTTTGACGGCGGTCACTTTGCCCTTCTCCTGGACAATTTCCGTCACCGACGTTTCCAGCAGTACTTCAATATTGTATTTATTGAGATTTTTAATCAACCCGCTGACCAGATATCCCCCCACCGCTGCGCCGTTGGCAGGCCGATGCGTTCTGTCCACGCTCATGCCACCCGTCGTGGTGATATCGCTCAGCTCAATATCGTGCTGTGCCAGCCAGTTAATTGCATCGGACGCGTGATCGACAAAATATTGAACCAGTGTAGGATTGTTCTTCTGTTTTCCGCTTTTCAGCGTTTCGTTATAGAACAGCGCGTGGCTATCTTCGATGCCTTTATTTTGCTGGAAGACGGTTCCCGCCGCATTCATACCGGCAGAGGCTTTGATGGTGTTTCCGCCGATAACGGGCATTTTTTCAATGACGATAACGCGAGCACCCTCTTCGCTGGCTTGAATCGCCGCCGCCAGCCCCGCGCCGCCGCTGCCAATGACCACGACATCCGCTTCACGACGCGCATTCGGATTACCGCCAGCAGCAACAATGGCGTCTTTGCTCGATTTCACCATCGCCTTGGTGACAGCTTTTTTGATCGCTTCACTCTGCGCCGTTGCACCCGTTACCGCGTCAACGTGTGGGCTATTGGTATCCAGAATGCGTTCGCGGATAATTTCAAAACTGATTTTCAATGAATCATCAATATCACTATTATCCAGTGCAATATCGGCGACCCGATTCTGCTCAAAATGGACAGTAATAAGCAATTCTCCACACTCGTCCTGAACGTTTTCCTGATAAACCCCAGATTTAAATTTTTTGCTGGTTAAATTCACGTCCCGGATCATGGCTTCGACTAATGAAAAACGCCACAGCGGTTCGGGAATCATTAATGCTTCACGTTTATCGCTGGCAATATAAAGATCGAGTTTTTTCTGTTCGGCAATGCAATCAGTCCAATCGGGATAGGCAATACAGGCTCTACCGACGGCAATCAGGTCGTAACCATTTTCTAACGCCGCGTCAGCGTCTGCCTGATTAACGATATCCCCTACGCCAATAACCGGAATAGCCGCTAATGTAGCAGAACGTCGAGCGACATATTTTTTAATCAGTGGCGTCGGATCGTTTGTCTCGATAATGGATGAACGTAGGATATTCCCCATAGAGAAGTGGACATAATCCAGCCCACGCGCCGCCAGTTTTTCCAGCAGATAGAGCGAATCATCAAAATGAATACCCGGCTCTTCGATCTCTTCTGGTGAGAAGCGATAGCCAATGATAAATGACGGATCGGCGTATTTACCGGCGACCTCATGGGTGATATCTAAAACGGCCAGCGGAAATGCAGCGCGTTTATCACGGCTGCCGCCCCATTTATCTGCACGCTGATTAGAGTGGGGAGAATAAAATTGTTGAATCAGGTAGGTATTCGCACCGTGAATTTCCACCCCATCGAAACCCGCCTGAATGGCACGATGGACAGCATCGCCAAATTTGCCGATCATGGCTTCGACTTCATCGCCCGATAGTGCTACCGGGACAATGGCACCGGCACGCGGTGCGGCAATAGCGCTAGGAGCAACTGGCGTCGCACCACCGATAAAACGCGGCTCGACCATACGGCCGCCATGATAAATTTGCAGGATCGCCGTCGAGCCTTTTTCTTTAATTGCGGTCGCAATTTTAGCCAGCCCGGCAATTTTGTCATCATTGTCGATCCCTATCGCACCAGGAAATGCCAATCCTTTGTCATCAATAAAACAGCACTCCACAATTACGGTACCGATGCTGCCAGCTCTGGCCTGATAATATTCCACCAGCTCTTTGGTTACACTCCCATCGTAAAACCCACTACAGGTGGTCATGGGGGCCATCAGTACCCGGTTTTTCAGCGTAGCGCCGTTGGGTAGTGTAAAAGCGGCAAATAGATCATGGTGATTATTCTTCATTGCGAATACTCCACTTAAAATAAAAACTCTGTTCGCAAATGAATCAGAAGCTGCCGTGTTTGTTTTTATTAATTCTTTTGGCTGATAATTTGCGAACTTATTACTTACCAAGTATCTATTTTTTTAACTGTTATAAAATGTTTTTTTACTATTTAAACTATTTTGTAGTTCTGCGGTTATTATGGGTATTCGTACAACTCTTTTTTATATTTAATATATTGTTCACTTCATTAACATCTCCTTATCCTTAAAATAACCAATCGGATATTATTCCTATTCTACATAACAAAAAAAACGCCCCGGTAAACAAATAAGACCGGGGCGCAATATACGCGTCATACTTCAAGCCGCAGGTGCGTTGGCTGCATTCGCTCACCCGAATCACTTACCTGAGTAAGCTCATCGGGATGAAATGAGAGATATCCTGTCTCTCACCGTAGGCCAGCCGTTGGCTGGTCAAATTCGTTCCCGACGAATTTGTCCCTCTTTTGGCCACCTTCCTGCAACTCGAATTATTTAGCGTATAGAACAATTGAGGTGACTATTGGTGTTGATAGATATCCGTACGAACGCCGTTGATGTACAGCTGGCGCTGCTCACCCGTGGGCAAGCGCAGTGTCGCGTGCTGCCAGGCAGGCTGATACCGTCCTTCCGATGTGAACATCACGTCAATCCGCTGGCTATCCGTACGGATTTCCCAGCGTAACCACAGCGCGTTCCCTTCACGCCATTGCCACGTTTCCCCGTCATCTTCAAACAACTGCCCGCTATCCGTGCCACCCGCGACTGGCGGAAAGAGCAGGAATTCCCGCTGCTGATCTTCATATTGGCTGACATACGCCGTTCGCCCCGACAGCGGGATCATCGCTCCCGCTCTGACCATCAGCGGCAGGCGCTCAAGCGGCGCATCCAGCACAATCGTTTGTCCGCCGCTAAACCATTGGCCGGAATGAAAATCGTACCAACCAGACGTATTCACAGGCAGATATACCGTCCGCTGGCGCTGCTCTGGCTCCACCACACTGGCAACCAGAATGTCTCGCCCCAGCATGAAATCGTCAGTTTCCTCCAACGTCGTGCGATCCTGTTCGTGATCGAGGAACGTTGGCCGCAGCATCGGTTCATCATCCGCACTGGCCTGCCAGAGCAATGTGTAAAAATACGGCAGCAGGCGATAGCGGAATTCAATAGCGCTGCGTATTGCAGCCGTTACTGAAGGGTACATCCACGGTTCGTTCACCGTATGATCGTCATTCCACGAATGAATGGTAAAACGCGGATGCATCACGCCATTTTGTACCCAGCGCACGAAAAGCTCGGCGTCCGGCTTGTCTCCAGAAAACCCCCCAACATCATGCCCAACATTAAACAGACCGGACAGGCTCATCCCGATGCCCATCCGGGTGTTATAGCGTAGCGTCTGCCAATTGGTTCGGTTATCGCCGCTCCAGGTCTGCACGTAGCGCTGCATTCCCGCACAGCCGGAACGAGAGATCAGGTAAGGGCGCAGCGTCGGGGCAAAGCGCTGCTGTGCCTCTAACGAGGCGCGCATCATTAACAGCGGCATCAGCGGACGAATATGTTTGATCGCCATCGGTTGGCCAAACCCGTGACAGCGGGCTTCGCCATCCCAGACTTCATACTCGTTATTGTCATTCCACGTCGAGTCGATACCTTTCTCCAGCAATTGCCGGGTGACATTCTCCTGCCACCACGCCACCGTTGCCGGATTGGTGAAATCAAGATGGGAGCCTTCGTCATCCCAAAAGCTGGAACGCTCTGGCCTATCCGATTCGGAATCGCGGATAAAGAGCCCCTGCGCTGATACCTCGTCATATTTCGGGTGATCTTGCAGTAAACAGGGTTTGATATTGGCTGCCAGTTTGAGGCCCGCATCGTGGAACGCCTGCGACATCACCTCGGGCTGAGGGACTTTGTCGTGGTTCCAGTTAAACACATAGCGCTTATTGTTAATCGACGTGTAGCCCGACGAGAGTTGAAACGAATCACACGGAATATGGTGCTCACGGCACAACGCAATAAATTTCATCAACTGCTGCTGCGCATCGGGTGCATCGGTGTAATGCATGGTAGATCCGCTGTAGCCCAAACTCCATTTTGGCCCAAAGAGCGTTTTCCCCGTCAGCCGCACGAAGGCTTTCGTCACATCCAGCACGCGTGGCCCGATAAACAGGTAATAATCGAGATCGCCCGCCTCCGCCTGATAGCGTCGATACGCCAGATGATAGTTGTCGATTTCATTACCGAGATCGAGCCAGGTCGTGGTCAGGTTATCGTAGAACAGTCCAAAGCTGACATCATCACGTCGGGTGATGGTGAAAGGAACATGCTTGTACAGCGGATCGGTGCTCGCCGCGTTGTAGCCCATAGCATCCAGATTACGGAACTCAAATCGGCGTCCAGTACGTTCGAGATCGCCCGCTTTTTCACCCAGACCATAATAGCGCTCCGTCGGGAAACGGCGCTGATAGTGCGCAACGCCCTCGCCGTGTGGATTCAGCAGATAAGCGCTGGTAGGTCGGTCGGCGGCAAACGGCAACCATTCGCCCTGCTCATTACGATATTCCCACGCCAGCCACAGCGGCTGGTGAATCGTAATGCGCATCCACGCGGTGCTGATACGCAGACCGTCGTCCACTTGTTCCAGCGAAAATCCCGGCAGGCTGAAACCTTCGCTACTTTCACGGTTGCGTCCCTCCCAGGGAACATCCTGCTGCGGCGCAATGCTCCAGGTGCGGTTTAGATTCAGCTCACCATTCTGTTTAATTAGCACGCGGGCCAGCATAGGCTCAAGCACGTACAGGCAAAAAACATGCCTGTCGTCCACCAGCAGCTCAACATGATCGGTGCTCTGATGACGAAACACCCAATTTTTCAACGTTTTCATACAGCGTCCTTTTCAGGAAAAAATAAACCAGCCGTTACGCTTAATGCAGGTCACTTAAGCCCATTTTTAGGAAAAACACGGGGATAGGTTTCCCTCCGTTTCCGCGGTCGCCCCGTGTCTCTCGCTTCTTAAACGGTCGACATAAGCCGTTATGCCTGTGAACGCGTTTTCCCTCGGCGTTCAGCAATAAACGCGATCAGGAAGACAGCACCAATCAGATCGAAGAAACCCATTGCGACAAACAGCGGGTTAAAGCCGATCTTGTCGGCGGTGACGCCAATCAGCAGCGAGAACAGAAAACTGGCAATCCACGCAAACGAACCCCTCATCCCGTTCACGGTTGCCATTTGCCCTTTATCGAACGATTCCACGACCAGCGCGCTCAACATGCAGGAAATCACCTGATGGCCAAATCCACCGATGGAAATCAGCAGAATTGCCACCCATGGATCTTTACTGATGGCGACCAGTGCCAGCGACAGCATAAGAAACGCGCCCGTTACCGAGCTGGCCACAATCGAGTTGACGCGTGAACAGCCGAACCAGCGGACGTATAGCCGAGTGAGGTAGCCGCTAGCGATGCTGCCCAGATCGGCGGCAAGAAACGGTAGCCACGCGAACATTGCGATCTGTTTCAGGTCCATATCGCGTTCATTCGCCAGATAGAGCGGCACCCAAAAGCTGAGCACGGCCCACGCGGGTTCAGCCATAAAGGCTGGAATCGCGATACCGTAAAAGCGTTTGTTTTTTGAGACGGTTTTCAACGCGGTGAAGAAAGGCAGTTTGACAGGGGGAGCTTCATTATCCTGACGGATGAAATCCAGCTCCTCGCGGCTTAAATTGGGGTGATCTTCAGGGTTATGGTAGAACAGCCACCACAACACCACCCACAGCAGCGCCAGCGCACCGGTGAACATAAACGCGCCCTGCCAACCCAGATAGGCATGTGCGACGACGATAATCGGCGGTGCCAGCATCGCTCCGATAGAGAAACCAACACCAGCCCAGCCTGCCGCAATCGGTCGCTCTTTCTTAGGGAACCATTCGCCCAACGTTTTAGCATTCGCCGGTGTCGCCGCAGCTTCGGATGCCCCCATGAAGAAGCGTAGAATCGCAAGGTGCAGCCAGCTTCCGGCACCCGCGTGAAGGATGCACATCAATGCCCAGATCGTGGCACAAATCATAAAGCCCATTTTCAGACCAATGACATCGATCAACCAACCGCAAATCGGCTGAAAAATGGTGTACGCCAGTTGGAATGCCCCCACAATCCAGGAATATTGCTCGGTGGTGATACCCATACTGCTTTTCAGCTCTGGCGCCAGAATACCGAGCGAATTACGCGTGATGTAATTAACAGTAACGCCGAGCAGAAACAGGCTCAGCACCCACCAACGAAGATTTCTGAATGTGCGTTTACCTTTGGTAGCGATGGCGGACGGATTGATGTCGAGACTCATGGTGACTCCTATACAGAAAAGTAGGGTTACATTGGTCTGATATCTCGGCGGCATTTTTGTATTTATAGCCTACCCAACACTCAAACCGTTTTTATGCCATTGTATTTATTAATTTAAATCCATTTTTATTACCGCTAACTGCTGGAATTGGTTTACCAAATCGAGAGTAGAACAATTGAAAATCGTGAAACACTCACTTTTTTGAAAACATTTTCATGCTATGGTCAAAATGCAGGCATAAATCCCTCTATATCGACTGAAAACAGGCAACAGATAGCAATGAAAACTTTGTCATTTTCGAAGGTGAACGGGATCACAAAATGAAAGGAAACCTGAAAATACGTGAAATCGCGCAGCGGACAGGTTACTCGATCAGTACGGTCTCGCGCGTGCTGTCTGGTCAGTCCAATACCAGCGAGCGTGCTAAAGCGGACATTCTCAACTGTGCCAGACAGTGCGGGGTTCTGACCGATCTTGCTAACGGCCGCCTGCTCTTGAATGGGCTGACCATCTTCGCCCCACCGCGTGCATTTGATATTCGGTCAGACATTTTCTATCACAAAGTGGTACAGAGCATTATTGATGCCCTGAAGCCGCATGATGTGCGAGTGCGATACTGCGGACTGGAAGAAAATGACAGCGACGTGGCGCTATTTTTAGACAAAATTCGCGATCCGGCCACGGAAGCCGCGCTGCTCATCGGCATTGACGATCCGTATATTCATGCGCTGGCGGCGGACAGCGGTAAGCCCTGCATATTGATTAACTGCATCGACCGCAAGATGCGGTTACCGGGTGTCGCCCCCGCGCATCGGCTCATTGGTGAGTTCTCCGCCCACTACCTCTTTGAACAGGGGCACCATACCGTGTTGACGCTGTTATGCCTGCGTCGCTACACGATGGAGCTACGCCTGGACGGTATCCGGGATGCCTATCAGCACCACAACCTTCCTTTCTCCAACGAGGAACATTTGCTGGCGTTAGATAATTTCAGTACGGCGGATGCAGAACACGTGATGGCCGACTTTTTAGCCCGCTGCCCACAGAATAAATGGCCCACGGCTATTCTGGCAGGCGGAGACTTTATCGCGGTTGGGGCGGTGAATGCACTAAACAAGGCGGGATTACGCGTGCCGCAGGACATCTCGGTGATGAGCATGGATGGATTTAATTTATCGGCCATTCACGACGTGCCGCTAACGTCGGTACATGTGCCGCGTGAGGCGCTGGGCGAAGAAGCCATCAGGCTGCTGCAATATCGTCTGATTCGCCCCGACGCCCCCGTTGGCAACCTGTTGCTAAATGGTACGCTGGTGATTCGTCAGTCCGTCAGACGGCTTCGTGCCAGTAAATCGGTTGCCCCGGTACAGGACAAAAGTCTCTATGACTGAGCCTGCAACCACTGCTGTGCGACGTCAAAAAAATTCTGTGCAAGCGCCGTCGCTCTGCCTGCCTGCGCGATGACAACGGCTGGCTGGCGGCGCATCGGGGGAAATTGCAGCGGACGCAGCGTTAATGCGGGGGTCATCTCTGGAATCAGGCTGCCGTGGGGCACAATCCCACAGCCAAGCCCAACGTAGACGCTTTGGAGCAATTGCAGAATGGAGGCACTTTCCACCTTTACCCACGGCGAAACGCCCATTTCACGAAAATAGCTATCCAGATAGCGACGAAAATAGCGGCTGGCTTCCGCCAGACAGAGTGGCACGTCAGAAAGCGCATCGAGTGTCAGCGGCGCATCCCCCACTAACTGTGGGAAATGGTGCGGATGGAACAACAGGTCAACGCCCTGCTCCATCAGCGGTGACGCCTGAAAGTGCAGTTCTTGCAGCGTCGAAAATTCGAAAAAGCCGATACCGACATCCACTGAATGGGCCGTCAGCGCTTCCAACAGTTGATCCGCACTGAACAGCGAGATCTGAAAATCCAGCTGTGGGTATTCCTCATTCACCGCAGCCAACAGGCTCGACAGCGCGATGCTGCTTTGCGGCACCGCACCGATGCGCAATACCCCGCTCACGCCGCGCTTCAGCGAGGCGACTTCCAGCTTCAGCCCCTGATAAACCGAAACGATCTCCCGCGCCCAGGCCAGCACGCGCTCGCCTTCGGCCGTAAAGCCTTCAAAATTGTTACCCCGGTTGATTAACGCTAGATCCAGTTCTTTTTCCAGATTTTTCAACCGCATGGAGAGCGTTGGCTGACTGACAAAACTGGCTTCCGCTGCCCGGCCAAAATGGCGTTCCTTCTCCAAATTGCATAGGTATTGCAGCTGTTTAATATCCATCGTCAGACTCTGTAGTGGGTAAGCGACAAGTATACTCTGATAAATAGCCTCTATCCCACCATAGCCGCATTTGATTAGACGCGATCGCCAACGGCACCTAAACTTCAAACCAAGAGCAAACATTTAAAGTTTTGTTCACATAAAAAAAACAAAACCCTAAATAATTCGAGTTTCAGGACAAAACGTTAACGTTTTGAACAACGCGAAGCGTTAGCCCTTTAGGGCGATGCTCAGGGATGAGCATCGTAACGCGGCAACGCAGCGAGTCCCCAAGAGCTTACATAAGTAAGTGACTGGGGTGAGTAAGGCGGCCAACACACCTGCAACTTGAAGAATGACGGGTTTATTCACCTGCGGAACATGCTATGAAATTCAAATCATCCATCAAGCCATACCGCAATGCGGCTGGCGGCTGGGGCTCATTGGAAGCCACCACGCGTTTTGTCCTCGACAGCAAACAAGCGCTGAAAAATATCCGAAACTTGTTGCGGGTCAATAAATCGAAAGGGTTTGACTGCCCCGGCTGTGCCTGGGGTGATGACAACAGTAGCACGTTCAGCTTTTGTGAAAACGGCGCGAAAGCGGTAAGTTGGGAAGCGACGCGCAAAGCCGTCGATCTGGATTTCTTTGCCGCCCATAGCGTCACGACGCTACGCCAGCAAAGCGACTATTTCCTTGAGTATCAAGGACGCTTAACCCACCCGATGCGCTATGACCGCGCCAGCGATCGCTATGTCCCCATCGATTGGGACGCCGCTTTTGCGCTGATCGCTCACCACATCAGTAACACGGCACACCCTAATCAGGTGGAACTTTATACTTCCGGTCGAGCCAGTAACGAAGCCTCTTATCTGTATCAGCTTTTTGGCCGCATGCTAGGCACTAACAATTTCCCTGACTGCTCGAATATGTGTCATGAAGCCAGCGGAATTGGCCTGAAACAGAGTATCGGTGTCGGAAAAGGCACTATCCGATTGGATGATTTCGAACACGCTGACGCGATTTTCGTCTTCGGCCAGAACCCTGGCACCAACCACCCACGCATGCTGCACAGCCTGCGCCACGCTGCCGATCGCGGTGCCCACATCGTCTCCTTCAATACGCTCCGTGAGCGCGGTCTGGAACGTTTTGCCAATCCGCAGAATCCGCTGGAATTGCTCACGCCGCTGTCCGGCACCATTAGCGAAACCTACCTGCAACCCAATCTGGGCGGTGATATGGCCGCCGTACGCGGCATGGTAAAAGCGCTGCTGGAAACGCATCGTCAGCGTCTGTCTGACGGAGAGTCCGGGTTATTCGATCAGGATTTTCTGTCCACACATACCCAACAGGTAGACGAGTATCTGGCGGCAGTCGATGCGACAAGCTGGCAGAAGATCGAACAGCAGTCCGGCCTAAGCGAAGCACAGTTACGCTACGTAGCCGCGATTTATCAGCAGTCACCGCGAGTGATCTGTACCTGGGCGATGGGCATTACCCAGCACAAGCATTCCGTCGCCACCGTGCGGGAAATCGTGAACCTGCAACTGCTGTTTGGGCAGTTGGGGAAACCGGGTGCGGGGCTGTGCCCAGTACGCGGTCATAGTAATGTACAAGGCAACCGTACCATGGGGATCGATGAGAAGCCGACAGCCGCGTTTCTCGATCGTCTGGCTGCGCATTATGACTTCACGCCACCTTACGCCGCAGGCCACAACACGGTAGAAGCGCTGGAAGCCATGCTGCGCGATGAGATTAAGGTGTTAATCGCGCTGGGTGGTAACCTTGCCGCCGCCGCACCGGATTCGGCACGCACTGAAGAAGCGCTGAGCCGTTGCGATCTAACCGTACACATCAGCACCAAGCTCAACCGCAGTCATCTGGTTACCGGCAAGGTTGATGCGCTCATTCTGCCAACGCTAGGCCGCACCGATCTCGATATGCAGGCCAGTGGCCCACAGTTTATTACCGTCGAGGATTCCTTCAGCATGGTGCACGCGTCGCAAGGTGTTGGACAGCCGCTTTCGCCGTTGCAACGCTCGGAGACGGCGATTGTTTGCGGTATTGCCAATGCAGTTCTCGGTCATGAAAAACTCGACTGGCTGGCGCTGGCAGACGATTATTCCCGCATCCGCGATCATATCGCCGCCACCATTCCCGGCTTTACGGATTTCAACGCCAACTGCGATCTGCCGGGCGGATTTTATCTCGGTAATGCCGCCGCTGAACTCCGTTTTAATACCCTAAACGGGAAAGCCCAATTCGGCCATACCGCGCTGCCCGAGACGCTGTTCCCACAGCTACAAGGCGACGATGTACCTTTTACGCTGCAAACGCTGCGCTCACACGATCAGTACAACACCACGATTTACGGCCTGGATGACCGCTATCGCGGCGTTTATGGTCAACGGGAAGTGCTATTCATGCACCCGGATGACATCCGCGCGTTAGAGCTGGAAGATGGCGATCTGGTCGATATCGAGACGCTGTGGAATGATGGCATTACCCGCATCGTCAACGGTTTCAAGCTGGTGAGTTACAATATTCCACGCGGTAATCTGGCGGCGTATTACCCGGAAACCAACCCGCTGGTGCCGCTGTCCAGCTTTGGTGATGAAACGCATACGCCGACCTCTAAGTCGGTACCCGTTAGCGTTCGCCGCAGTACTCAAGCGGAACCTCTACTGCGTATCGCCTGAGAACCGCTCCATTAGATTCGACATCATTACGTAGACCACCAGCCGTGTCGCCAAACCAATGGCATGCGGCAGGTGGACATCTTCAAATCACTCCTGACTTTTCTCGGATTTATTCGCGTTTCGGCAGCTGGAATACGCCCACACCATCCCCGATTATTCTTGCCGCCAGCACCCGATTCGAGTAAAACTGTGAACCGCTAATTGAACCATTCACAATCGTATTTCTGGACGCTATGTTTCAAGATAATCCGCTGCTTGCACAGCTAAAACAGCAACTTCACTCTCAGACACCGCGTGTTGAAGGTGTCGTCAAAGGCACTGATAAAGGATTTGGCTTTCTTGAAGCTGACGGACAAAAAAGCTATTTCATTCCCCCTCCGCACATGAAAAAAGTGATGCACGGTGACCGAATTACCGCCACCCTGCATACGGAAAAAGATCGGGAAATTGTCGAGCCAGAAACGCTGATTGAGCCTTTCCTGAACCGATTTGTTGGGCGCATCCATAAAAAAGACGATCGCTTGTCAATTACGCCTGACCACCCGTTGCTGAAAGACGCGATTCCCTGCCGCGCCGCGCGTGATGTCACGCACGATTTTCAGGAAGGCGATTGGGCAGTAGCTGAAATGCGCCGCCACCCGTTGAAAGGCGACCGTGGATTTCATGCTGAGCTGACGCAGTACATCACCACGGGCGATGACCCGCTGGTGCCGTGGTGGGTGACGTTGTCACGCCACAATCTGGAACGTTCGGCCCCAGAAATCGAAGCGACTGAGCGTAATGACGGCGAACTCGTCCGTGAAGATCTGACGGCGCTAAACTTTGTCACCATCGACAGCGCCAGCACCGAAGATATGGATGATGCGCTGTATGTGCAGGACAACGCTGATGGCTCACTGCAATTAACTATCGCTATCGCCGATCCAACCGCGTATGTGGATACAGGCAGCGAGCTGGACAACATT
Organism: Pectobacterium zantedeschiae; assembly: GCF_004137795.1. Lineage (GTDB taxonomy): Bacteria > Pseudomonadota > Gammaproteobacteria > Enterobacterales > Enterobacteriaceae > Pectobacterium > Pectobacterium zantedeschiae. The sequence continues at coordinate 735,787 of NZ_NWTM01000001.1, read as the reverse complement.
GCCCGCCAGCGCGCCTTCACTAACTATCTGCCCGGATTCAACATCCCGATGCTTCCGCGTTCGCTGTCGGATGATATCTGTTCCCTACGCCCAAACGAGCGTCGCCCTGTCCTTGCCTGTCGTGTGACGATTGCCGCCGACGGTGCGCTGGGTGACGATATCCACTTCTTTGCCGCCTCGATCGAATCCAAAGCCAAATTAGCGTATGACAACGTCTCTGACTGGTTGGAGAATCAAGGTGAATGGCAGCCGCAGAACGAGGCGATTGCCGAACAAATCCGTTTGCTGCACCGCCTCTGTCTGGCACGCAGCGAATGGCGCACCACACATGCACTGGTGTTTAAAGATCGCCCAGATTATCGCTTCCTGCTGGGTGAAAAAGGCGACGTGTTGGATATCGTGGTCGAACACCGCCGTATCGCCAACCGTATCGTTGAAGAATCCATGATTGCAGCCAACGTCTGTGCAGCCATTGTGTTGCGCGATAAGCTGGGGTTCGGCATCTATAATGTGCATAACGGCTTCGATCCCGCATCGATTGAACAAGCGGTCGCCGTACTGGACACGCATGGCGTTCAAGCCGATGCTCAGGCGCTGTTGACGCTCGATGGCTTCTGTACGCTGCGCCGCGAGTTGGATGCCCAGCCGACGCAGTTCCTGGATAGCCGTATTCGTCGTTTCCAGTCTTTCGCGGAAGTCAGTACTACGCCAGGGCCGCACTTTGGTCTGGGGCTGGAAGCCTATGCCACCTGGACATCCCCGATCCGTAAATACGGCGATATGGTGAACCACCGTTTGTTGAAAGCGGTTATTACCGGACAGGCCGCGGAAAAACCGCAGGATGACGTCACAGTACAACTGGCAGAACGCCGTCGCCTTAACCGTATGGCCGAGCGTGATGTCGGCGACTGGCTGTATGCCCGCTATCTCAAGGATAAAGCGGGTACAGATATTCGTTTCAACGCCGAAATCATTGACGTTACACGCGGTGGTCTGCGCGTTCGCCTGCTGGATAACGGCGCAGTGGCGTTTATCCCATCCTCATTTATCCACGCCGTGCGTGATGAGCTAGTGTGTAGCCAGGAAATGGGTACACTTACGGTGAAAGGTGAAGTGGTTTATCGTCAGGGAGATACGTTAGAGGTCATCATCTCTGAAGTTCGTCTGGAAACCCGCAGCATCGTGGCAAAACCCGCCGCATAGCATACATAATAGTCACGCCGCCGATTAATCCTGGCGAACAGCATCTCCGCGCGGGCGTTCATAGTGAACTGACCCGCGCGTCATCATCGTTTATTCCGCTACATGATTTATCAACAATAACGCGCGCCTAATCTGCTTTGAGAGCAGTCAACAGCAGATGTGCAACCCGACTAACAGGAGTGTTCCCGATGAAAAAAATCACAATCGGCACATCCGCGATACAGGCTTCCAACATTGCGTTGGGCTGTATGCGGATGGCGAAAAAAAGCACAAATGAAGCTGCTGACATCCTTAATGCATCCGTTGAGGCTGGCATCAATTTCTTCGATCATGCTGATATTTATGGCTCAGGTTTGTCAGAAGAGATTTTTGCCGCAGGTTTACAGAAGACGTCCATCCGCCGGGAATCGCTTTTTCTGCAATCCAAATGCGGTATCCGTAAGGGCTTTTTTGATTTCTCTAAAGCGCACATCATCGCGTCCGTTGAAGGCAGCCTGCAACGTTTAAAAACGGACTATCTTGATACACTCCTGCTGCACCGCCCGGACACGTTATTTGAACCTGACGAAGTCGCTGCAGCATTTGATGAACTGGAAAACAGCGGGAAAGTTCGCCACTTCGGCGTCAGCAATCAGAACCCGTTGCAGATTGAACTGCTGAAAACATCCGTACGCCAGCCTCTTATCGCCAACCAGTTACAGTTCAGCATTATGCATACAGGCATGATTGATGCTGGCTTTAACGTGAACATGACAAATCCGGCATCGGTGAACCACGACGGCGCGATTCTGGAATACAGCCGTCTGAATACGATGACGATTCAAGCCTGGTCACCTTTCCAATACGGTTTTTTTGACGGCGTTTTTCTCGATAATGAGAAATTCCCCAAGCTAAACGCGACGATTGATCACATCGCCGAGCATCATAACGTCACCAACACGGCAATCGCCACCGCGTGGATTCTGCGTCACCCTGCTGCCATGCAGGTGGTTATCGGCACCATGAGCCCGGAACGTATCCGTGATATCGCCGCGGCGTCTACGCTGACGCTCAGCCGCGAAGAATGGTACGAGATTTACCGCGCTGCCGGAAACGTCCTGCCTTAAGCACATTGGCCTTGCCTTCCGCTGAATTCCCCCGGCAGGGCCTCTTATTTTTATTACCCTTATTTATCGAACCAGCACGTTAGCCATTGTTTCCACTTTAAGTTTCTTTACAGAAATTCACGTTCGCTCACATTTTCTCATCCATTCGCTTCTCTTCGTCAATAAACCCACTATTGTTAAATTGCGTTAACACCTGCGCCATATACCCCAAATAATTCGAGTTGCTGGACAAAACGTTGACGTTTTGAACAATGCAAAGCATTGGCCCGCAAGGGCGAGACTCATTTATGGGTCTCGTAACGCGGCAAACGCAGGACAAATTCGTCGAGAACGAATTTGACCAGCCAACGGCGGGCCTCCGGTGAGAGACAGGATGTCTCTCATTTCATCCTCAGGAGCTTACACAAGTAAGTGACAGAGGTGAGTAAGAGAAGCCAACGAACATGCAGCTTGAAGTATTGCGGTATACCCTTTCTGGATAACGAAGGAGCCGTTGTTATGAGTAACATAAAAAGCATTGTGATCTGGCTGCTAGTCGGCCTGGCGGGCGCCTTTTCATTCGCCACGCTGGCACTAAGCCGCGGTGAGCACGTCAATGCCGTGTGGTTGGTTATCGCGGCAGTATCGTGTTACAGCATCGCCTATCGGTTTTACAGCCTGTTTATCGCCAAAAAAGTGTTTGAGCTCGACGATCGCCGACTGACACCGGCGGAGCGTCATAACGACGGTCTGGATTACGTTCCCACCAATAAATGGGTGCTGTTCGGCCACCACTTCGCCGCCATCGCCGGAGCGGGTCCGCTGGTTGGACCTATCCTCGCCGCACAGATGGGGTTCCTCCCAGGTACGATCTGGATTCTGGTCGGTGTGATGCTGGCTGGTGCCGTGCAGGATTTCCTGGTGCTATTTATCTCCACCCGTCGTGACGGTCGTTCACTGGGTGAAATGGCGAAACAGGAACTGGGCACGTTCGCGGGTATTATCACCATGCTTGGCGCACTTGGCGTCATGATCATTATTCTTTCGGCGCTGGCACTGGTTGTGGTTAAAGCGCTGGCGGAAAGTCCGTGGGGGTTGTTCACGATTGCCGCCACCATCCCCATTGCGCTCTTCATGGGCGTTTATATGCGCTTTTTACGTCCGGGTAAAATTGCTGAAGTGTCCATCATTGGCTTTGTGCTAATGATGTTGGCTATTGTCTACGGCGGCAACATCGCCGCACATCCCTACTGGGGTCCGTTTTTCACGCTGAAAGGTACGTCGCTTACCTGGGTACTGGTCATCTACGGCTTCGTGGCGTCAGTCCTGCCCGTTTGGCTGCTACTTGCACCGCGAGACTATCTCTCTACGTTCCTGAAAATCGGGGTCATTATCGGGCTGGCCTTTGGTATCGTGTTCGCGATGCCGGAAATGAAAATGCCCGCTGTTTCTCGTTTTATTGACGGCAGCGGCCCCGTCTTCTCCGGTTCGCTGTTCCCCTTCCTGTTTATTACCATCGCCTGCGGCGCGATTTCCGGCTTCCACGCCCTCGTATCCAGCGGTACCACACCGAAGCTGGTTGAACGCGAGAGCCATATCCGCTTCATCGGCTATGGTGCAATGCTGATGGAATCCTTCGTGGCTATCATGGCGCTCATTTGTGCGTCGGTCATTGAGCCGGGTATCTACTTCGCCATGAACTCACCCGCTGCACTGATCGGCACCACGGTTGAGAGTGCCTCGTTGGCCATTAATAGCTGGGGATTTGTGATTACCCCACAGGAATTGAGCGCTATTGCCAACGACGTCGGCGAAGCCTCTATTCTTTCCCGCGCGGGTGGTGCGCCAACCTTCGCAGTGGGCATGGCCTATATCATCACGGAAATCTTTAACAGCCGGGCGATGATGGCATTCTGGTATCACTTCGCGATCCTGTTTGAAGCGCTGTTCATTCTGACCGCCGTTGACGCCGGGACACGCGCCTGTCGCTTCATGGTGCAGGATTTGGTCGGTATTGCGATTCCGAAATTAGCCAACAGCCATTCCTGGATGGGAAATCTGGCCGGTACGACCGTTGCCGTAGCTGGCTGGGGATTTTTCGTGTATCAGGGCGTGATCGACCCGCTGGGCGGTATCAACACGCTATGGCCGCTGTTCGGTATCGGTAACCAGATGCTGGCCTCGATGGCATTAATTCTCGGTACCGTCGTGCTGTTTAAGATGAAGAAACAGCGCTATGCGTGGGTGACGATTGTACCAACTGTCTGGCTGTTTATTACGTCAATGACGGCGGGTTGGCAAAAAATCTTCCATGAAAAACCGAGTATCGGTTTTCTGGCTCAGGCAAAACGCTTCGCGACGGGTATTGAACAGAACACGCTAATCGCACCGGCTAAATCGATTAAAGACATGGAAACCATCGTCTTCAGTAACCAGATCAATGCCGCACTGTGCGGATTCTTCATGCTGGTGGCGGTGACAATGCTGGTTTCCGCGTTCTTCGTCATTCGTCGTGCGCTGAACAGCAATGTTCCAACGGCCAAAGAGACCCCAATGGTCCTACGGGACGGCACTCAACTTTAAACGACATCGGTACATATTCTTCCATCCCTCCCGCGTGGAGGGATTTTTTTAATTAAAGATAACGTTTTTAGGGGATGAAGACTGAACCCGCGTAGTTCAGGAGCGACAGCATATGGATCAAGCGACGCAACGGCGTTGCGTCGTTAATGTAGCGCGAAGGGAAAACTACTGTGGTTTACTGCCCGTAATACGCATTCTTACCGTGTTTGCGCAAATAGTGTTTATCCAACAGCGTTTGCTGCATCTCACCCAACTGAGGCGTTAACTGCCGAGAGAAAATCCCCATGTAGGCAAGTTCTTCCAGAACAACGGCATTGTGCACTGCGTTATTTGCATCTTTTCCCCACGCAAAGGGGCCATGCGAATTAACCAATACGGCAGGGACATCTACCGGAGAAATTCCGCGCTGGCGGAACGTTTCGACGATCACCGTTCCCGTATCCCACTCATAGCGGCCATTGATTTCCTCATCCGTCATCAGGCGAGTACAGGGAATGGGGCCATAAAAGTAATCCGCGTGTGTCGTTCCCCAAGCGGGGATATCTTTACCAGCCTGCGCCCAGATCGTTGCATGACGGGAATGGGTATGCACAATACCGCCGATATCAGCAAATTCCAGATACAATACCCGGTGAGTATCGGTATCTGACGACGGCTTCTTCGTCCCCTCCACGACTTTTCCGCTTTCTAACTCAACGACAACCATATCCTCCAGCGTCATGGACGAATACTCCACGCCGGAAGGTTTGATCACCATCAGACCGCGTTGTCGATCTACTGCACTGACATTTCCCCAGGTAAACGTCACCAGATTGTGCTGCGGCAAGGCCAGATTGGCGTCCAAGACCTGTTTTTTCAGCGTTTCTAACATAATCAGCCTCCCATCGGCGCGATAACACCATTCTCGCGGCCTGGTGAGCTCGTCGCTATGGGCTAAATAGCTAAAGACCTAGCGGTGTTCTGCTGTAGGAAAAAGAAAGAGACACACCACAGAATTGTGCAAAAAACAGCCAAATTTATCAATTATTGCTATCGTTAAGGTAACGTAGGGGAATTAAGAGTTTTTACCTGTTGCAGTTTTTCCCGAGGATTATACTTGTCATCACGCGGTAAAGGGCTCGGTTTCTTTATTTAATACCGTATAAAGCACTTTGTTCGATATTTTCCTCACAAGAAACGTGAGACCAAAAGCAGAAAGGGGAAGAAAATGAAATTAAACAAACGCGTTGCAGCGGCCGCTCTGGCAATAACGCTTGCTGTTACGCTTGCTGGCTGTTCAAACATGTCAAAACGTGACCGCAATACTGCCATTGGCGCCGGTGCGGGGGCGGTAGGTGGAGCTATCTTAACGGATGGCGGAACATTAGGCACACTCGGCGGTGCCGCTATCGGCGGGCTGATTGGCCGTCAGGTCGATAAATAACAAATTTATAGCAGCAGGTTAACGGGAGTAAGCCTGCTGCTTTTATACTTGTCAGACTTCAAACTGCATGTACGTTAGCAACGTTACTCGACACACTCACGAGAGCCTTGCCCCGTTAGGGCTGCTGCGAGCAGCGTTTGAACGATTTAGCGTATCGCTATCATGCTTAGCCGCCAGCCAGCTTAACCTTCATTCCTTTTGCTTCCAGAAGTTGTTTTAGCAGGTCGCGTTTGTCTCCCTGGATTTCAATCACGCCGTCTTTCACCGATCCGCCGCAGCCGCACTTTTTCTTCAATTCAGCAGCCAGCTTATCCAACGCGACATCGTCAAGATCGAGACCGCTAATCAGACATACGCCCTTCCCTTTGCGTCCGCTTGTCTGGCGCTGGATGCGCACGATGCCATCACCTTTCGGACGAATGACCTTTTCTTCTTCCGGCGTAATGCGCCCGGTTTCTGTAGAGTAAACCAGTTGGCTGTTCTTATCATGATTCATGATGCTGGGCCATTTAACAGTGAAGCGCGAATATCACGCAGCGTCTGAGCCGGATCAGACGATTGGGTGATCGGACGTCCAATTACCATGTAATCCACTCCCGCCTGCTGTGCCTGAATCGGCGTCATGATGCGGCGCTGATCGCCAACATCACTGCCTGCGGGGCGAATTCCCGGTGTGACCAGCTTAAATGCCTGACCGCATACCTGCTTCAACCGCTGCGCTTCATGTGCGGAACACACTACGCCATCCAACCCGCTGTTATGCGTTAGCACAGCCAATCTTTCCGCCTGTTCTGCCGGACTAACGGTAATGCCAAGACCGCGTAGATCTTCTTCGTCCATGCTGGTTAACACGGTCACGGCAATCAGCAGCGGTGCATCTTTACCAAACGGCACCAGCGCTTCTTTCGCCGCTGCCATCATGCGAGAACCGCCACTGGCGTGGACATTCACCATCCACACGCCAAGGTCGGCAGCTGCCGCCACGGCATGCGCAACGGTGTTTGGGATATCGTGGAATTTCAGATCGAGAAACACATCAAAACCGCGCTGTTGTAACGTCTGCACGAACTGTGGACCAAACAAGGTAAACATCTCTTTGCCTACCTTCAAATGGCAATCCTGCGGATCGATACGGTCAACAAACGACAACGCCGCATCCTGACTGGCGTAGTCCAACGCGACAACAATCGGGGATGATACCGTTTGATTTTTTTGCTGTAGATTCTCGTTTTTCATTCGTCACCCAGTTTATTGCGAAGCCAAAATTCCCGCCGCATTCTACATCCCTCGCCCCAGAAATCCCAGCCACCTGAAGAGCAATGCGGTTAAAGAAGCTTACTGAAACGGAAAAGATGCACAGCCCTTTAGTATGTTGTAACTAAAATACAGTAAAGAATAACCACGCGATATTGCGAAAGCTATTGCCCGTCTAATCCACGGATCGGCTTCACGCTGGCCCAGGTACGGCAGGAAGGACATTGCCAATAAAGTGATTGCGAAGTGAAGCCACATTTGCGGCAACTGTAGCGGGGTTTGGTGCGAATCTGTTCGCCCACCATATCGCGCAACCCTTGAAGATTTTCTTTTGTTCGTCCGTCTTCCGCTTCATGCAGGTGAAAATCCATCAGGCGATGGAACACGCGCATTGTCGGGTGACGTTGAAGCTGACGGTTAATATAAGCCTGTGCAACCTCTGCACCCTCTTCTCTTTCGAGGATGTCGGCCAGCATCAATTCCGCCGTCGCACCGGTATTTTCTTCTACGCAGCGTTTGAGAAAATTCGCCCAATCCAAGGGCTTATCTAAATGCTGATAGCACTCCTGGAGCATGGGCAGCGTTTCACTGACCAGTTCTTTATCCTGATCGAGAACCTGTCGCAGCGCCTCCACGGCACGTGAATAATCCTGCTGCGCCATGTAGATGCGCCCCATCATGATAGACGCGCGTGCGCACTGATTATCCGCTGCCGCGCCTTTCTTCAGGAGCGTTAATGCTTTATCCAGATCGTCACTGCCCATCGCCAGCAGCGCTAATTCGCAATAAAAATGGGCGATATCCACGCGGAGCTGATCTTTTCCCATCTTGACCAGCTTTTCTGCGACATCAATTGCCGCTGGCCAGTCACTGGTCGCCTGATAAATCTGCAAGAGCTGCTGCAAGGCGCTGCGTCGGAAATCTTCTTCATCCACCAACTGGTTGAAACTTTCTTCGGCGCGGTCATACAACCCCGCAGCCATGTAGTCACGACCCAGCTGTTGCACCGCAAGCAGACGTTGTTCGAAGGTTAACGATGCGCTTTCGGTTAGCGCCTGATGGATGCGAATTGCCCGGTCAACTTCGCCACGCGAGCGAAACAGGTTACCGAGCGTAAGGTGGGCTTCAAAGGTGTTGCTGTCATCCTTGAGCATGTCGAGGAACAGCTCCACCGCCTTATCTTGCTGGTTAGACAACAGGAAGTTCACCCCGGTGACATACTCACGGGACAAGCGGTTGGATTCCTGCTCTTTGTCCTGCTGCGCACTTCTGCGACCCATGTACCAGCCGTACGCGGCGGCCACGGGCAGCAACAGAAACAGCAGTTCTAACATAGAGAGAATTCCTTAGTGGGTGACCGTCTGCACTGGCGCCACATTCTCCTCGGTGGAGGTAGAAAGCTGTTGTTCCAGACGCTTGATTTTACGTTGTGCACGGCCAAGCGCAATGCGCTGACGCAGATAAAACAGACCACAGATAACCCAGCCGAGGACAAAACCCAAGGCAAACAGCGTGGCGAGCAGAGTGGAAATACGATAATCCCCCTGTGCCAGCAAGTAGTTAAATGTCACAACTTGATCGTTGTGCGCACCCAGTGTGACAGAAATGATGAATATCGCCAGCACGAGTAAAAAAATCAGCAAATATTTCACATTGTCCTTCCTGTGATATCCATTAACCGGATGAATTATGCCAAATTTTGGCGACAAACCCCATTAAATTACCATGTCCAGCGCAGGCAGGGAAATCCAGAACCACACTCCACTGCCGTCTACGCCTGTTATTTATTCTATGCTGAATAAAAAAGAAGGTGTGGTCAAAATCAGCGTAATTCAACCCCCCGAAGGTGTGACGACAGACACGAGATGTTTTATCCTTACTCCGTGCCTGACTAGCCGTGCTACACCGACCAATATTGTTCATATTTCGCGCGGTTAGATAGGAACTGTGGGAAAAGACAAGAACGAGGCGAGCTCAGTAAGATAAAAAAACGGATGACTCTCGCCATCCGCAAAAACTCAATCAACAAAAGCACTACTGGAGATAACTCACGATAAAAACGCTACGAGGATCTATTCTCGGCGGCATCCTCTTCCGCTTGTTCTTTAATCTCTTCATGCTGGAGCGATAACGGGCCGCACCAGCGTTGTGCCAGCCAACTGGCGACAACGACCAGCAGCCAACTAATTAACGTCGCCACTACCAGATCCTGTGGCCAATGCATGCCGAGCACCAGACGGCTGCCCATGACACCGTTGGCCCAGAGCATCAGGATCACCACCGTTTTATAATGCCGACGTGCCCACAGTAGACCAACACCAAGCAGCGCCCAGGTTGCGGCAAACATCGTGTGCCCTGAAGGAAAAGCGAATCCAGTTTCAAATTGCCAGTGGTTACGTAGCCACTGTGGAATCTGCGTTTGATCCTGCAATTGTGTTTTCACCAGTTCCGAACGCGCTGTGCGCGGCAGCGAGTAGAAATAGCTATCGTCCACCTGATGATTTTTCTCCAGCCAGACGACATAGGGGCGTGATTCCTGTACCCACTCTTTAATCGCTGATTTGATGCCCTGCCCAATCAGCACCGTAATCGCCATAATGACCAACAGACCGAGCGCTGGCTTCAGGCGAAAACGCAGACACCAGAGAAACCAGATACTTAACACAATGCTGGTCAGGATGCCCCATGGCGACGTCACCGTCTCGGTGATCCAAAAGAGTACGCGCAACCAGAGTCCGTCATACTCCGGTAGCCACTGCCAGCCGCTCATCCAGATAATCATTGGCATAATCAGTAATAACGCAGCACCAATGGTTGTTCGTTTGGCAATTTCGTACATAGTTTCTTCCCATAATTCAGCATGATGCTTTGCAACAAAACTTTCACAATTCTATCAGAAAATCCGACATGAACTGTCAGTATGGCGTAAAATAGCGCTCAGTTCTGTCAACGAATCTGAAACCACATCGCGGTCAGGTCACGTTGTAATTCAATTTTTGTGACGTTCTTAGACAGGCTTTTTTGCTGGTCAAGCGCGATAGGTCGCAGTAGGATTCGCCTCAGCACTTTTTTTGGACACAGCTTTTTTGGAGAAAAGTATGCAGCTAAAACGGGTGGCGGAAGCCAAGTTACCCACTCCGTGGGGCGATTTTCTAATGGTGGGTTTTGAAGAGATCGCCACAGGTCACGATCACCTTGCTCTGGTCTATGGTGATATTTCCGGTTCAGTTCCCGTACTTGCCCGTGTGCATTCCGAGTGCCTGACAGGGGATGCCCTGTTTAGTCTGCGCTGTGACTGTGGTTTCCAGCTTGAGGCCGCATTGGGCCACATCGCCGAAGAAGGTCGTGGCGTGCTGCTATACCATCGTCAGGAAGGCCGTAATATCGGGCTGCTCAATAAAATCCGCGCCTATGCGTTGCAGGATCTGGGGGCCGATACGGTGGAAGCGAATCATCAGCTTGGGTTCGCCGCCGATGAGCGCGATTTCACGCTGTGCGCTGACATGTTCAAGTTGCTAGGTGTCGATGAAGTTCGCCTACTGACCAATAATCCGCAGAAAGTGAAAATACTCAACGAAGCAGGCATCAATATCGTCGAACGTGTGCCATTAATCGTCGGGCGTAACCCAAAGAATGAGAACTATCTGGCAACCAAAGCCGCCAAAATGGGGCACATGCTGGACATGAAATAACGCGCCCATTGTTCTGGGCACGTTTCCTTCAATGCCTACAGCCGGTTTTTCACCGGCTGTTTTCTTTTTAGACTAGTGTTTGAGGATGTACATATCTTGTGTGTAATAATCGCCGCGAACATTGGGCGAAAAACCACCGATATACGTCTTAACCATCTGCGGCTGAACATAGTAGTAGATGGGCAATAATGGAATATTGTTATCTAAAATATCCGAAGCCTGTTGATAAATAGCCTCTTTCTCTTGCTTATCCTTGACCGTCAGCGCCTTTTTCAGCAACGCATCATACTGTGCATTACTGAATTTACCGTTGTTGTTACTGTCATTGGTTTCCAACGTATTCAGGAACGTACTGGCTTCGTTGTAATCCCCTGTCCAAGATTGTCTGACCACTTCAAAATTCCCCGTACGTACGGTATCCAGCATGGTTTTCCATTCCTGGTTTTGCAGCGTCACTTCTGAACCAAGATTTTTCTTCCACATTGAACTCGCGGCGATCGCCACACGTAAATGTGATTCAGAGGTGTTGTAAAGCAGGTTGAATTTCAGCGGATGTTCTTTATCAAATCCGGCCTCTTTCAACAGTTTTTTCGCTTCATCATTGCGCTGTTGCTGTGTCCAGCTTGCCCATTCAGGATCCTTACGTTGGAAACCCCCGATATTTTTAGGAATCAAACTGTAAGCAGGCGTCTGTCCCATCCCCAACACATTATTTGCGATGATATCTTTATCTAAGCTGAGGTCCAGCGCGCGACGAACACGAGGATCGTCAAAAGGGGCCTTTTTCGTATTGAAGCGATAAAAGTAGGTACCGATCTGCGGTGCCACCTTCACTTCCTGCGGGTATTCTTTTTTCAGTGATGCAAACTGAACCGGTGATAAAAGCCCCGTAATATCAATTTCACCCGATTTATAACGATTTAATTCCGCGGCCTGTGAGCTGATCGGCAGATACGTAACTTTGTTAATCACAGTATGCGCATCATCCCAATACTGGCTATTGCGCTTGCCAACAATGCGTTCGTTAACCACCCATTCGCTCAGCGTATAAGGGCCGCTGCTGACGAAATTCCCAACCTGCGTCCAATTTTCTGGGTGCTTTTCAATGACGGCTTTCGGCAATGGCACCAGAACATGATAAGCCGACATTTCCAGGAAATAGGAAAGTGGGTGTTCCAGCGTAACTTCAACCGTATGGCTATCCAGCGCCTTTATACCCAGCGTATCGGGCGCCTTTTTGCCCGCCATAATATCCGCCGCATTCTTCACGTACATACTGGCGACGTAGCTGCCGTAAGGCGATAATGTTTTAGGATCGCCAAGACGTCTCCAACTGTAAACCACATCATCCGCAGTAATCGGTGAACCATCGGACCATTTAGCATCAGGTCGCAGGTGGAATGTCCACACCGTGTTGTCTTTATTATCCCAGCGTTCGGCCAGCCGCGGCTGGATAATGCCATCATCCCCCACGCGCACCAGATTATCGAAGAAGTCATTAATAATATGGCCTTCTACATCGCTTTCTACCTTATGCGGATCCAACGATGCAGGCTCTGAACCATTGCCTCGCACCAACTCTTGTTTCTCCGCCAGTGCCGTGCCAGCAGGAACCTGTGCCGCAAAAACCGATGTCATCGCTCCCGTCGCACATAGCGTAAGAAGTAGTAGTGAGTGTTTAAAACGTTTTTTGATTACATCATTCATATAACCTCCTGTTATAGCCCCGTCATTCTTCAAACGGTGTTGTTGTCAGGGCATGACTCGGCAATAATTTTTACTTATTACCCATGTAGTTAGCGTCAATACAACATAACCACAATTTGCCGGAGGATACGAGAGTTTCATGTGGGAAAAAGTGCGCTGGTGCAACGGCAAAGTGCACCAGCGTGGGGGGCAAGCGAAGATTACGTTACAACATATTGCGGATAACGTAATGCAAGATACCGTCGTTCTGGTAATAGGTCAGTTCATTACGGGTGTCGATGCGGCAACGGGTGGCGATCGTTTGCGTATCACCACCAGCATCCGTGATGGTTACCTCAACCGTAGCACCCGGTGTCAGTTGATTTAGTCCCGTAATCGAAATCTGCTCATCACCGGCTAATTGCAGCGTTTTACGCGTCACACCTTCGGGAAATTCCAGCGGCAGAATCCCCATTCCAATCAGGTTAGAGCGGTGGATACGCTCGAACGATTCTGCGATCACTACGCGAACGCCCAGCAAGCGCGGGCCTTTTGCAGCCCAGTCGCGGCTAGAACCTGAACCGTATTCTTTACCGGCAAACAGCGCCAGTGGGACACCCTCCTCCTTGTAGCGCATTGCCGCATCATAGATCGTCATCTCATTCTGCGACGGAATGTGCCGGGTATAGCCGCCCTCTTTACCTGCCACCATTTCGTTACGGATACGGATGTTGGCAAACGTTCCGCGCATCATCACTTCGTGGTTACCGCGCCGTGAACCATAAGAGTTGAACTCCGTGGTTTCAACGCCGCGTTCCAGTAAATATTTTCCTGCCGGGCTATCACGCTTGATGTTGCCTGCCGGTGAGATATGGTCGGTTGTGACCGAATCACCCAACATCGCCAGAATGCGCGCCTTGTGGATATCTTTGACCGGTTCCGGCTCTTTCCCCATATCCAGAAAGAAAGGCGTCTGTCGGATATAAGTCGACTCTTCCGGCCACTGATAGGTAGGGTTGTCGTCGACCTCAATATCTTGCCACTCCTGCGTGCCTTCAAACACCGCAGCATATTGCTTGTGGAACATGCCAGCGCTGACATTCAATACCGCATCCGCCACCGCTTTCGTCGAAGGCCAGATGTCCTTCAGATAGACCGCTTTTCCGTCACGATCTTCACCCAGCGGTTCCTGCGTCAGATCGACGTTCATATTCCCCGCCAGCGCATACGCAACCACCAGCGGTGGTGATGCCAGCCAGTTCGTTTTCACCAGTGGATGGATGCGACCTTCAAAGTTACGGTTACCTGACAGCACCGCGCCGACCGTCAAATCACCTTCTTTTATCGCGGCTTCAATCGCCTCCGGCAGCGGGCCTGAGTTACCGATACAGGTGGTACAGCCGTAACCCACCAGGTTGAACCCCAACGTGTCGAGATACGGCGTTAATCCCGCTTTAGCATAGTAATCCGTGACAACACGTGAGCCCGGTGCCAACGAGGTTTTGACCCACGGCTTGGTTTTCAAACCACGTTCTACGGCATTTTTTGCCAGTAATCCGGCAGTCATCAGTACGCTAGGGTTAGAGGTATTCGTACAAGAGGTGATCGCCGCGATCACGACCGCCCCCTGATGCAAGCGGTGCGTCTCGCCTTCCAACGTGAACGATTCATAGTCAGAGCGGTTCTTCACCGAGCTAACATCCAATTCTCGACTGGCTTTAAAAGCTTCCGGCACACCGGCTAAAGGCACGCGATCCTGCGGACGCTTCGGCCCTGCCAGACTGGTTTCCACCGTTGCCAAATCCAGCGCGAGCTGGCTAGTGAATATCGGTTCATCGCCGGTATTACGCCACAATCCCTGCTGCTTGCTATAGGCTTCCACCAGTGCAATCTGTTCTTCCGCGCGGTTGGTCAACCGCATGTAATCCAGCGTGATGTGATCGATAGGAAAGAAGCCGCAGGTTGCACCATATTCCGGTGCCATGTTGGCGATGGTCGCGCGATCTGCCAGCGGCAACGAATCCAGACCATCACCGTAAAATTCCACAAACTTGCCGACCACGCCGTGTTTACGCAGCATCTGCGTTACCGTCAATACCAGATCGGTTGCAGTGATCCCTTCTCGCATTTTACCGCTTAACTTTACCCCCACCACATCGGGGATCAGCATTGAAACAGGTTGCCCCAACATCGCAGCTTCTGCTTCTATTCCACCAACGCCCCAGCCGAGCACGCCCAAACCGTTAATCATGGTGGTATGCGAATCGGTTCCTACCAGCGTATCGGGGTAGGCAAACTGTTTGTCGCCCTGCTTTTCGTACCAAATAGCCTTAGCCAGATACTCCAGATTCACCTGATGACAGATCCCGGTTCCCGGCGGCACAACGCTGAAGTGACTAAAAGCATTTTGCCCCCAGCGCAAAAACTCATAACGTTCACGGTTACGCGCCATTTCCAACTGCGTGTTATCCGCTAGCGCCTGACGATCGCCGAAGTGATCGACCGTAACCGAGTGGTCAATAACCAGATCGACCGGCGACAGCGGGTTAACCTTATTAACATCGCCGCCCAGTCGTTTCACTGCGGCACGCATCGCAGCCAAATCAACCACCGCTGGCACACCAGTGAAGTCTTGCATCAGAACGCGTGCTGGACGGTAGGCAATTTCCCGATCGGCGTGACCGGTTTTCAACCAGTCCACCACTGCCTGAAGATCGTCCTGCTCTACCGTGTCCCCATCCTGATGACGCAATAAATTTTCCAGCAATACCTTGAGTGACTTCGGTAATTTGTCGATATTGCCAAGCGTTTTCGCCGCCTTCGGCAGGCTGTAGTAATGATAAATCTGTTGTCGTACCGTCAGTGTGTCCAGACAAGTGTCGCGAAGGTGTGATGACATGCTTCCTCCCAAATTAACTTGCTATTCGTTATTCTGCTGCAGGCGCCCGAGGAATAACCAGCCTGAGCTTGCGGTCTTATTTAAAGATAACACAAACAAAAAATAACGTTTTTGCAACAATGCCATATGAACGCAGTGATAGCCGTCAGCTATTGAAAAGAGCTAAGTCGGAGTAAACACGAAGGGGGAGAAAAACAACCACGTCAGCGTGCAGAGGACACAGAAGACAATAGGGAGACAACAATCGAGAAAACGGCCCGAAGGCCGCCAGTCTTAGCGTATTAACCTACCGCTAATTTAGACAGTCCCGGTTGCTATCACAGGGACGTCTTTGTCAGGACGAGCATGGCCTCTTTCTTCCTGATCATAGCCTTGGTCTTCATGATCATAGCTTTGGTCTTCATGATCATAGTTTCGCTCCAGTTTGGCAACAACCGCAGTCGCCATACCGTTACCAATCACATTGGTCGCCGTGCGCCCCATATCCAGAAACTGATCGATACCAATAATCAGTAAAATGCCCGCTTCGGGTAAGCTGAACATCGGTAACGTGGCAGCTACCACCACCACCGCAGCACGTGCTACCCCCGCCATCCCCTTGCTGGTGATCATCAACGTCAGCAAGATCAGAGTCTGTTGCGTCAAACTTAGGTGGATATTGTAAGCCTGCGCGATAAACAGAATGGCAAACGCCTGATAGATCATGGAACCAACGAGATTAAAGGAATACCCCAACGGGAGTACGAAGCTGGTGATTTTTTTGGGAACACCGAATTCGCTCAGTGCCTCCATTGTTTTCGGGTAGGCAGCCTCGCTACTTGCGGTAGCGAACGCCAGCATACTAGGTTCACGTAGCAGTTTGAGCAGTCCCCAGGTTGCTTTCTTACCAAGGAACAATGCACCCGCACCAAACATCAGCCCCCATAACAGCACCAATCCAAGGTAGAACTCGCCAATGACTTTGCCAAAATCGAGAAGCAACCCAAGACCTTCGGTCGTAATAGAAGAAGCTAATGAGGAAAATACCGCCAAAGGCGCTAATCGCATGACATAATCCGTCACCCGAAACATCACTTTCGCCAGTTCCTCTATCATCGATTCCATCGTGACGGCATGTTTATTTTGGCCTTTCACAAAAGCCAGAGCGGAACCGAAAAACATGGAGAATACCAAAATCTGCAATATTTCATTATTCGCCATCGCTTCAACGATGCTGCGCGGAAATATATGAGCAATGAAGCTTTTCAGTGTGAATCCGCCGGTACTCACCCCGGTATCTACCTGAATTGGCGTACTTGGGACGGCAAGGTTCATTCCAACGCCTGGCTCGAAGATATTTGCTAACAGCATGCCAATAAAAAGGGAAACGATAGAAGAACAAATAAACCACACCATGGCTTTTAGCCCTATTCGGCCAACGGAGGAAGAGTTCCCCATGCTGGCAAGGCCAGAGACCAATGTTGCGAATACCAATGGCGCGATGATCATTTTTATCAGACGAAGAAAAACATCGGTCACTAAATTAAAGTAGGACACCACCTCTTTTGCTTCTTTCTCTGTCAATAGAGAATGACAAAGTCCGCCGACAATAATCCCGAGAATAATAGCCAAGGCTATAAAAAATAATAACCTGTTCTTTTTCATAGTAACCTCATGGTAATGAATAGATTCAGACAATACGCATTGTTAGTCGCGTGAGTCGCCTGACTCACCATCGTAAGCACTTACGACTTATACTATTGCCATCGTATTGTCTGTGTCTTGATGTGGTAATAATAATTACTCGGGAATATTATTTATTTATCTAACATGGATAAACAATCTCACGACGAAAATCACTCAATGTAACTACCCCTATTTTGTTACATAAAAAATAAAGGGGTAATTTAATCCACATGTCAGTGAAACCGTTTCCCTTCATCCCCCTTCCTACTCTCATTTTTAAGTATCCATTAAACACTAACCTTGGGGAAATAAACTAAATGGACAACATCATGAAAAACACGAAATGTGTCACTAATGAAATTTTTCTTATCAAGAAATTTAGCAATAATTAATTAACATCTATAAATCACACATCGAAAAACATCTCTGAAACAGCTGATTTAGCAGATTGATCTCAAAAATCGACAATACCATTTTATTTAGCGCTTTCCCCCTGTCCTCTCTCACCTATACGCCAGTCCTGACGTCTTCTGAACAAACAGTCCGTAACATCAACGCTCCACTACGGTTTGAACCTGGAGATGTCACGCACTACAGCGTTTTAGTTGTGGCCTCCGCTGGCCTCCCTCGGTAACGCATCAAAATTTGACTTTGTTCCGTCAAAACCGCCCAAATTTCATACATCAGTCATACATAAGGAGTATTTTGCAAGAGGCCTCACACTCTCTCATTACGTTTTGTTGTAAAAAAACGACATGTCGTTATTCAACACTCATCAGCGTATGTGTTGATGGAAAAATAATAATAGAAAGGGGTTTTCATGAAACTGTTTTACAAAGCTGAAAGCAGTTCACTTTTTACACACATCGTTTTGCTCGAATCCAAATTGGAGTTCAAGCTGGAGAAGGTCAATCTGCGCACGAAAAAGACGGAACGTGGCACCGACTATACCTTCATCAACCCGAAGGGGATGGTGCCAGCGTTAGAGCTGGATGATGGTTCTATCCTGACGGAAGGCGTCGCTATCGCCGAATACATCGCCGATCTGGTTCCGCACTGCAACCTTATTGCTCCCACCGGAAGTATGGCGCGCTACCACACGATTGAATGGCTGAACTACATTTCTGCTGAACTGCACAAAACGTTTACGCCGATCTTCCGCCCCGGCACACCGGAAACGTATAAAGATCTGTTAGTTGAATATTTACAGGTCAAATTCCGCTATATCAATCTGGTGTTGAGTGAACAGAACTATCTGGTCGCGAACCGTTTCAGTATCGCCGATGCATATCTGTTTACCGTGATGCGCTGGGCACAGTCGTTAAAACTAGATATGTTCCGCTACCCTGCACTGGCGGCTTATCTCGACCATATTGCCGAGCGCCCTTCTGTCGCTACTGCGCTTAAGGTTGAAAGGTTGAAAGGTTAGCATGCAGTAACGCCCCGAATTTCGGGGCGTTACTCGTTTCACGACAGGCGAACAGCCTGGAAATGATGGCGTGGATTGGCAATGCCATCCTGAGCGGCAACCAGTTGCAGCTCATACTCGTTCATCTCTTTCGTCACCAGCATGACTTCATACACGGCAGCCGTTGTGTGTTCTAGTGCTTTATCCAGCGCCACGCCTTTCAGCAAGTTCACCAGCAGCAACCCACTGGTCAAATCGCCCACGCCTACAGGCTGGCGTTCAAACTCCACTAGCGGGCGGCTGATGTGCCAGGCGTCCGTCGGCGTGACCAGCAGCATTTCGAAGCTGTCTTCGCGGCTTGCTGCCCGGCTAAGATGCTTCACCAGAACGATTTTTGGCCCTTTTTCACACAGCGCACGTGCGGTTTCCACGGCTTCCGCCACGTTATGCACTGTACAGCCACCGAGCAACTCCAACTCAGGCAGATTCGGCGCGATAATATCGGCCGCAGACAGAGACTGCTGGCAGTGAAAATCAGACACGCCGGGTGCAACGATACAGCCTTTCTCCGGCGTGCCCATTACAGGATCGCAGAAGTACAGCGCATCAGGATTCGCGGCTTTTACCTGCCGAACAATACCCAGAATATGTTCCCCTTGCTCAGCAGAGCCGATATAACCACTCAGCACCGCATTACAGGTCTTCAGCTTGTCGATGTTCGCAATTCCCTGCACCACCTCAGTTAAGTGGCTGGCGGGCATCACACACCCCGCCCAGTGACCGTATTGGGTATGGTTAGAGAATTGCACCGTATTCAGCGGCCAAACGTTTGCGCCCATCCGACGCATCGGAAACTCTGCCGCACTGTTACCGGCATGACCAAAAACGACATGTGACTGGATGGAAAGTATATTTTTCATTAGATATGACTCAAATCCTTGCCAGCGCCTGTGCGCCTCAACTTACAAGAAGAAAGGGAGCTGACGCTCCCTTATCGGTAATGCTTATGCTTTCCAGCAGATCAGGCAGTAGTGTTTTTTACCGCGACGCAACAAGGTGTAGCGATCAAACAGACGGTCAGACGCGCTGAAGGTGTATTCAGGATTGGCCTGCTTTTCGCCGTTAATCGTTACCGCATTCGAGGAGATCATCGTACGGGCTTGGCCGCGTGACGGCACCAGTTCAGCGCTGACCAGCGCCTGTTGCAAATCAGCACTGTTTTCCAGTTCGATGATCGGCATACCATCCTGCGCCAGCTGGGCAAAGTCGTCCTGCGTCATATCCTGCAACGCACCAGAGAACAGGCTTTGTGTAATACGACGAGCGGCTTCCAGACCCGATTCACCATGAACCATACGGGTGACTTCCTCCGCCAGCACGTATTGAGCGCGCGGCGCTTTTCCGCTGTTCTTGTCTTCTTCTTCCAGCGCATCGATGTCTTCGAGGCTCATGAACGTGAAGAACTTCAGGAATCGGTATACATCGGCATCCGCCGTGTTAATCCAGAACTGGTAGAATTTGTAAGGGCTAGTCTTGCTGGCATCCAGCCAAATTGCGCCACCTTCGGTTTTACCGAATTTCGTGCCATCAGATTTGGTGATCAGCGGAACAGTCAGACCGTAAACCTGCTTCTGGTTCATACGGCGTGTCAAATCGATACCAGACGTAATGTTGCCCCACTGGTCAGAGCCACCAATTTGCAATTCGACGTCATGCTGCTTGTTCAACGAGGCAAAGTCGTATCCCTGCAACAGGTTGTAAGAAAACTCGGTGAACGAAATGCCAACATCATCACGATTTAAACGCTGTTTGACAGCTTCTTTGTTAATCATCTGATTAACGGAGAAATGTTTGCCGATATCGCGCAGGAAATCCAATACGTTCATACCGCCAAACCAATCGTAATTATTGGCGGCGATCGCGCTGTTTTTACCGCAGTCAAAATCCAGGAAGGGAGAAACCTGACGACGGATTTTCTCTACCCATTCCCCCACGGTATCAGCCGTATTCAGTTTACGCTCTGTCGCTTTAAAACTTGGATCACCGATCAACCCCGTGGCACCACCTACAAGTGCCACCGGTTTGTGACCAGCCAGTTGGAAGCGTTTCAGGCAGAGCAGCGGCACCAGATGCCCCAAATGCAAGCTGTCAGCGGTGGGATCGAAACCGCAATACAGTGCAATTGGCCCTTGCGCCAGCCGCTCTGCTAACGCTTCCTCATCCGTCACCTGGGCAATCAAGCCCCGCTCTTGCAATTGTTTAATCAGGTTACTACTCGCCATCGATAACTCCATTTTTATAAAAAACAGGCTGTTACGTCCCTTTTTGGGGTTACGCACAACGCCGTGAGAAATGCGCAGCATACCTGCCTGCTGTCGCATGATGATTTCGCTGCCGCATTACCTTACGCAGCAGGCTATGAACGGCATATCGCCGCGCAATACCCAGTCAACGCGGAACTTCATAGGATAAAGTGCTGATGATAGGAGCGCCAGCGTTTAACACGGATATTTCGCGATTAAGGCGCTAAACGATCGATCTGCCAGCCCTCTTCCTGCCGCTGGTAAAAAAATCGGTCGTGCAGGCGGTGTTCACCGCCCTGCCAAAATTCGACAGAATCAATCACCACGCGAAAGCCCCCCCAGAAGCTCGGCAGAGGGACCTCGCCGCTTTGGAATTTTTGCTTCAATTCCAAAAATTTGCTTTCCAGTACGCCACGTGCGGAAATCCGGCTGGACTGCTTTGATACCCATGCGCCAATTTGGCTATCTTTCGGACGACTGTGGAAATATTTCAGCACTTCAAGCGTCGGTAGCTTCTCTACGCGCCCCAATACCATCACCTGCCGTTCCAGTATATGCCACGGGAACAGCAGACTGATACGTGGATTGTTTTCCAGATGATGAGCTTTACGGCTGCCCAGATTGGTATAAAACACCATGCCTTTCTCATCATAGTGTTTCAGCAGAACGATACGCTGATAAGGCTGCCCGCGTTCATCGACGGTCGCAACAGACATCGCTGTAGGGTCGGCCAGCTTCGCCTCACAGGCCTGTTTCAGCCAGCGTTCGAACAAGTCCAACGGATTAGCGGGAAGATCGCCACGGCGGAGCCCGCCACGCGTATATTCACGGCGGATGTCAGCGATATCGGCTGGTTGAATAAGAGGAGTACCGTCAGAGGGGGAGCGTTCCTGTGTCATAATATCCTGCTGTCGCAATGTCGGGCCAGAAGCGGGGAAAATCCCATTCTGCTCCCGTACCCGAAAAATCGCAATCAGCAGTAACGCCACAATCGTGCGGGTCAGTTACCTCGGTGCCAGCACACAATCATCTACGATAACCCGTTCACCACGCTGGATAAATGCACGGTCGCCTTTGCTCCAGAATGTGTAGGTATCATTGCTGTATCTGACGCCAGAAGCAGACACCACCTGAGGCAGACTGAGACGTTCACCGTCCAGCAGGAAACTCACCTGAGAAGGCGTTTCACCACCCTGCTGTAACGTAACGGTTAGCGGCATTGTGCCACATTGATAGTGCAATGTTTCTACCGTCTGTTTATGACCAAAATAGCTGCATCCGCTCAGCAGAATCAGCGCTATCCCTGTCAGCAATCGTTTCATTTTTTCTCCTGTCATTCTTGTCAATGGCGGCAACTGACGCTGCCGCTCATTCAAGTTTAACAAGAGGATAACCATGAACCTCTCGGCAAAATCTGATTAATCCACGTTAACCGGATAAATCGCACCTAACACTGTTTCCTGACTCGCGCCTGTGACAGACGGCAGATTACCCGGCAATCCCGACAGCGTGCGTGACGCCAGCCAGGCGAATGCCAATGCTTCCATGTCATCACCGCTTACACCGCATTCATCCGTTGTGCTGACTTCAATACCTGGCAGCAGAGCAGACAGGCGCGTCATGATGAGTGGGTTGCGCGCACCACCACCACAAACTAATAAGCGTTCACACCCACCGACCAACAGCACCTGCTCGGCGATGCTCATCGCCGTCAATTCACCCAGTGTCGCCTGAACGTCCTGCGGCGTAATGGGAGGCAAGCCAGCCAGCATTTTCTCCAGCCACCCCATATTGAAATACTCGCGTCCTGTGCTTTTCGGTGCCCGTAATGCAAAATAAGGATCGCTTAACATGCGGCGTAATAGTAGTGGATTCACCTGTCCGCTCATCGCCCATACAGCGTCTTTATCATATGGCTGCGCACAGTGCCGCCAGATCCAGGCATCCAGCAACATATTCCCCGGCCCGGTGTCGTAACCGCGTACGGGCGCACCAGGCACCAGCAGCGATAGATTGGCGATGCCCCCAATGTTGAGCACAATACGACGCTCAACAGGGTGCAGTAACAACGCGTGGTGGAAGGATGGCACCAGCGGAGCACCTTGCCCGCCATAAGCCAAATCGCGGCGTCGAAAATCCCCGACTGTTGTGATACCCGTCAAGGCAGCAACGCGGTTATTATCGCCTATCTGCATCGTACAAGGCGCATCGCCCGTGGGTTCATGCCAGACCGTCTGTCCGTGGCAACCAATTGCCGTAATATCCTGCGCACCCAGTTCTGTCTCTTCAAGCAACGTCAGCACGGCTTCTGCAAACAAGATGCCCAGACGCGTATCCAACTGCCCTAGCGCAGACAGTGTCACTGCCTGTCCCTGGCACATCCCCAGGATGGCCATTTTGATATCCTGCGGTATCGGATGACAGTAGCTGGCCTGCTGGGCCACTGTATGTTCGTCAATTGCAGCTAGCACGACATCCACACCATCAAGACTGGTGCCGGACATCACGCCAATATATCTGCCTGATCTCATTATATAGCCTTTGCCTCTATGGGATAAAAAGAGAACATTGATAACAACCGTTAAGTCGAGAATAAAAGTAGCACGTTAACACGCTGAATTATTAAATTTTTTGTGTTTTTGCCACACGGGTTAGGTTTTAACCAAAAGTGGCTTTTTGATAATATTTGCTACAAAAAAAGCCCTTTCTCGTGATATTTACTTCTCTGTTTATACGTAATTTAAGCGCACTATTATATTCTGAAAAAAAGAGTAAAAAGAGTGGCATGCTACACTGAGCCAGACCATAATTTATTGGTATAACACTGCGTCGGCCGAGGCTGAGCCAGCCCGACATATTCGCTATTAAGGAGTTTTTATTATGATGAAGCGTTTACTTGTGGTTACCCTTGCCGGTATCACGCTGGCTGGTTGTGCTAATACCAGTACGCTTTCAGGTGATGTGTACAGCGCATCCGAAGCTAAACAAGTACAGACCGTTACCTACGGCACCATCGTTTCTATGCGTCCGGTTCAGATTCAGGCGGGAGAAGATTCTAACGTTATCGGTGCTCTCGGCGGCGCTGTACTGGGTGGATTCTTGGGCAACACTATCGGCGGTGGTTCTGGTCGTAGTCTGGCGACAGCGGCTGGCGCGGTAGCCGGTGGTGTAGCGGGTCAAAGCGCAACAGGTGCACTGAACCGCACACAGGGCGTAGAACTGGAAATTCGTCGTGATGACGGTAGTACCATTATGGTAGTACAGAAACAAGGCGATACGAAATTCAGCGCGGGCCAACGCGTAGCCATGGCGAGCAACGGCCGCAGCATCACCGTTTCTCCACGCTAATGTTGTGTGACGATCGCCGCTATCTGCGGCGATCGTCACAACGAATAATCAACTCCCGGAATAAATAACCAATAACAGGTATCAGTAATCTTACCGGGATTTAATTCTCCCTCTGCGTAACCCAAATTTAGCTACGCTTGATTCTCATGTAATGCCAATATATTTTTCTCAAGACGCGCAACCAGCAACGCTAATTCATCAACCTGCTCCGGCGTAATACCAAATAATACTTCACTACGTGTATGACTAATTACACCATTGACTGCCTGTATTATCGGCTCTGCTGATTCAGTCAGCATAATACGTTTTGCCCGACGATCGTGCGCACAGACGTGGCGAGTGATTAACCCTTTTTCCTCAAGCTGATCCAGAGTTCGGACTAATGAAGGTTGCTCAATACCTATTGCTTTGGCTAGTTGAATCTGCGACTGGCCAGGGGGTAAATGGTATATGTTATGCAGCGTGACCCAATGCGTTTGAGTCAGCTCAAGTGGTTTTAATCGATGATCGACCAGTGCACGCCACACGCGCACCAGACGGGCTAAATCAGATCCTAATGGCAATTCCATCACCTCTCCTTATTGTTAGCACGCTAAGTTATATCCCTGGATTGCAATCAACTCTGATTTATAAGAATAGAAAACGATTTTATTATCGTAAAAAATAGAACCCTAACAGAAGTGGATTCTATCAAATAAAAGTCTTTTAAAAATGATCTTAGGCTTATTTTATTCAATCGAACGCTCCTGCGTTGCTTAAACAAAATTTCACGTAAATAGATCATCTAAGACAAGATGACTTAAAACAACGATGGCTGACGGGACTCTGCTGGCGTATCGGTTTTCTCTGAACGCTGTGAGCGTTTCATTCTCTGCCGACACAAACGCAGCACATCCTGTTTCTGCGCATCACTCATTTGGCCCCAACTAAAGCGCTCATTACGACTGCGAAAGCAACCGCGACAATATCCGCCTCCATCCGTCTGACAAATACCACGACATGGGTTAGGGACAGCAAAGAGTTCAAGTTGCTCTGGCACAACACCTCCTGCGACAACTCTATTTATTGAAGCCCTGTTCTTTACCGCTGGCAAGCACAAACGGACAGTCACAATGAAAATAATTAGATAACCATTGTAATAGCTGACGATTTTTTTACACGCAGGGCGTCCTAAAATTGATCCAGCGCGCTATTTATCCCTCCTGATAGTACGTTTTAACACAAACCTCACCGCAGTGTCGCATTTTTAGCATCATCGTAACGGCTTGGACTCAGCAGAGCCACAACGCTATACTTCCCTTTTGTTGCAATTTTTAACGAGGACACTATGCGTTTACTTCATACCATGCTGCGTGTTGGCGATTTACAACGTTCTATTGATTTCTATACCCAGATTCTGGGAATGCGTGTATTACGCACCAGCGAGAATACCGAATACAAATACACGCTGGCCTTTGTCGGTTATACCGAAGAGAGCGAGGGTGCGGTTATCGAGCTGACCTACAACTGGGGCGTCGATAGCTATGAGCTGGGCAACGCCTATGGTCATATTGCATTGGGCGTTGACGATGTTGCCGCAACCTGTGAGCGAATCCGTAAGGCAGGTGGCAATGTGACGCGTGAAGCTGGCCCGGTAAAAGGCGGTACGACCGTGATCGCATTCATCGAAGATCCCGATGGCTATAAAATAGAATTGATCGAAAACGCCCACGCCGGTAAGGGCATCGGCCACTAATACCCCGCGCAATACAGGTGTCACATCGGCACCTGCTTTCTTCCCTTCCTCTGCCACCCCCTCTGTTTGAAAGACAACGGGCATGCTGCATCTCCAGTCAAAGTTTGCAATAATGCGCGCTGCGTTTTGCTAACGATTAAGAGACAAATGGCTGATAAAAGTGATCTGAACGCCCTGAGCGGCCGTTTTCGTGGGTTTTACCCGGTAGTGATTGATGTTGAAACCGCCGGATTTAATGCGAAAACCGATGCCTTGCTGGAAGTCGCGGCGGTAACATTAAAAATGGATCAAGACGGTTGGTTGCAGCCAGATGAAACGCTACATTTTCATATTGAGCCATTCGAAGGCGCGATTCTGGAACCGGCCGCACTGGCATTTAACGGCATTGACCCCACCAACCCGCTACGCGGTGCGGTGAGCGAATACGATGCACTACATGAAATTTTCAAAGTCGTGCGGAAAGGGATCAAAGATCAGGGCTGTAACCGTGCGATTATCGTGGCGCATAATGCCACGTTTGACCACAGCTTTATGGCAGCAGCAGCGGAGCGTTGTAGCCTGAAGCGTAATCCGTTCCACCCTTTCGCTACCTTCGATACCGCAGCGCTCAGCGGGCTGGTTTTAGGCCAAACTGTGCTTGCTAAAGCCTGTATTACCGCGGGTATTACGTTTGACTCCAGCCAGGCGCACTCCGCGCTGTATGACACGAATCAGACCGCATTATTATTCTGTGAGTTGGTTAACCGCTGGAAACGTCTGGGCGGATGGCCGCTTGCGTTGGAAGAAAGTTCGCTGGAAGACGTGTCAGCCGAAGACTAAGACGACGAAAAGATCGAGATCAAAAAACGGGTGCCGATAGGCACCCGCTGAAAAGATTCACGCTCGCAGCATAACAACATTTAGCATCGTCATTATGCTTGATAAGAGTATTACTCTTGATCAGCCTGCTGCGCTTTGTATTTGTCTGCCGTTTCTTTGATCAGCTGTTGCAGTTCACCGCGCTGAAACATTTCAACCACGATATCACAGCCGCCAACCAGTTCACCGTCAACCCACAGCTGTGGGAATGTCGGCCAATTCGCGTATTTTGGCAGCTCAGCACGAATATCTGGGTTCTGTAAAATATCTACATACGCAAAGCGTTCGCCACATGAAGACAATGCCTGAACGGTCTGAGCGGAAAAACCGCAGCTTGGCAATTTCGGGGAGCCTTTCATGTACAGCAGAATCGGGTTTTCAGCAATTTGGCGCTGAATTTTTTCAATTGTCGGTGTCGTCATCTTCTTGCTTCCTTAAATCTATAGGATGGCTAACGTCCAAAACGCTAGCCATGAGCCGCCGTCAGAGGTATTACGACAGCGACATTGACTCAGTGATATTGTACCGATGCCACTAGCTACAAAAAAACGCCATTTTTTGTAGGGTTATTTTCTCTTGTCGTTTTACGTCGTTGATGAAATCAACGCCAGAAAATGCTGATAAATCAATCGAAAAAATAACTATTAACGTTTTTTCACTATTCTGTATGAATAAAGCGACCGTGCCCACTTTTTTATGACACCGTTTTCAGGAATACTGTGCGGATTGAGCGAGTTAAGGATTATGTTCGGTCACTTTTATTATGCGCTTATTTATTACTCTTTTTATATTATTTTTCAGTAATCTATCCCTGAACGTGGTTCAGGCTGCGCCGCATACCCCGCATTCGGCGCCGAAGAAAAACGCCGTTGAAGAAACGAATAAGAAAAGCCGTCAAACAAAAGCGAACGCTAAATCACCCACTCCGATCAAAAGCAAAAAGCCAGAACCTACCGTCGTCAGCAATAAAACCAAACCCCGCAGTAGCGCTAACAAGCTGACAGAAAAAAAACTGTCACGGACGCAAAGCAGTACGCCCGCACTAGTAAAGAAAAACCTTAAAAAACTGAAACCTGAAGACGAGAAGCAGACAACGGCACAGGCCAGAGTCAAGACAGGGCTGAAGAAGACCGCCCTCAAAGGGAAAGTGGATAAAAGTCCTTCCCTCACAGAAAAAGGAATGGCGCTGAGCGCGGCGCATAAGAAACGCTATCAGCATGCCAAAACAACAGCCATGAATAAGCTGATGAGCCAAATAGGTAAACCTTACCACTGGGGTGGCTCATCTCCTTTTACCGGATTCGACTGTAGCGGGCTGGTTTATTACGCCTATAAAGACGTCGTTAAGATCCAAATCCCACGCACCGCGAACGAAATGTATCACCTGCGTGATGCCGCACCGATTAAAAAGAGCGAGCTGGAAAGTGGTGATCTTGTCTTCTTCCGCATCAATAATCGTGGTGCAGCCGATCACGTTGGCGTTTATCTGGGAGAGGGGAAATTTATCCAGTCACCGCGTACGGGTTCAGATATTCGTATCAGCAAGCTGAGTGAGGATTATTGGCAGGAGCATTACGTTGGCGCGCGTCGCGTGGTAACACCGCAGACGATTCGTTAAGCAGATGATACCTGTTAGACCCTAAATAATTCGAGCTTCAGGACAACCGTTAACGTTCGAACAACGCAAAGCGTTGGCCCCCCAGGGCGATGACCACAATCGCCGAGTATTTAAGTGCAGCCAACGCACATGCGGCTTGAGGTATGACGGGTATAAAAGCGATTCAGACACGTTTTATGCACCACAAACGTGTCTGAATGTCTAACCAGCACAGAAACGCCGATCGGTTAGTTCAGCACCGCAATAAAGCTAAACGTGATGATCACAGCCAACGAGCCAACCGTTGTCAGCAAAGACATCTTCAGATCTGTATCCATAAACCACTCCTTATTAGCGAACAAGTTTCATCTGAAACTTTATCTGAAAAAAAGACACCACCATTTGCAACAGAACCCAACAAGGCAGTTAAGACTACAAACAATAGGGTTATTACGATTCTTTCATAATTCTAGCGAAAAATCTCGGACGAATGCATCACTAATAGTATAAATTAGCCCTTTCACTTTCATGATAAATCGGACACAATCCGCTGTTTATGAAAGCGCTGCGTATCAGTCGAAAAACGTCAACCCAGACCCCTTCGGTATAACATTCGGCATTCTCCTTCTGAAATCCTGTTTTTTAGCTTAGAAGAAGAACTTTAAACGTAGGCAAACGATTAACAATATACTTACGTCTGTAACAGGTAAGTTCAGGAGTCATTTTTAGATGGCAACGATTAAAGATGTGGCAAAACGTGCTGGCGTTTCCACCACAACCGTATCGCACGTGATCAATAAAACACGTTTCGTCGCCGAAGAGACCAAGGCAGCTGTCAGGGCCGCAATCAAAGAATTGCACTATTCGCCCAGCGCCGTCGCCCGCAGCCTCAAAGTTAATCACACTAAATCTATTGGCTTGCTGGCCACATCCAGCGAAGCGCCCTACTTCGCCGAGATCATTGAAGCGGTCGAAAACAGCTGTTATGCCAAAGGTTACACGCTGGTGCTGTGTAATTCTCATAACGACATTGGCAAACAGCGCGCCTATCTTTCCATGTTGGCGCAAAAACGCGTCGACGGCCTGTTGGTAATGTGTGCTGAATATCCGCCAGAGCTATTAGCGATGCTGGAAGATTATCGCAGTATTCCGATGGTCGTGATGGACTGGGGACAGATGCACAGCGATTTTACCGACACGATTATCGATAACGCCTTTGAAGGCGGCTATATGGCAGGTCGCTACCTGATTGAACGTGGTCATCGGGATATCGGCGCTATCCCCGGCATTCAAGAACGCAACACCGGCAGCGGACGCTACCTCGGCTTTTTAAAAGCGTTGAAGGAAGCCGATATCACCGTGCGCGACGAATGGGTTGTTCAGGGTGATTTCGAACCCGAATCCGGCTATAAAGCCATGCATCAGATTCTGGCGCAGAAACAGCGACCCACGGCCGTATTCTGTGGTGGCGATATCATGGCGATGGGTGCCATCTGTGCGGCAGATGAACTGGGTTTGCGCGTGCCACAGGATATTTCGGTGATCGGTTATGACAACGTGCGCCACGCGCGCTTCTTTACACCAGCACTGACCACTATCCATCAACCAAAAGAGCGCCTGGGTCAATCCGCGTTTGCTATGCTGCTGGATCGTATAACCAGTAAGCGAGAAGATGCGCACGTCATTGAAGTACACCCGACGCTGATTGAACGTCGCTCAGTTGCCGATGGCCCATTCCGCGACTATCGCCGCTAACGGCAGCAATACCGTCCAGACGATTTTTCTATTCCTGTCCGCTTTCCCTCTCTGCTTCAGCCCATTTTCTTGTATGCTGGCTGAAGCAGTTATAAATCTACTATCGCGTTTCATTTCCTCTGGTGGCAGCCGATATGTCGGCTGTGATAAGTGCTGTCCAGGTGTTTTACGATACTTTCACCCCTAAATATTCGAGTTGCGTGACAAAACGCTAGCGTTTTGAACAACGCCAAAGCGTTGCCCCTTCAGGGCGAGGCTCAGAGATGAGCCGAGTATTGCCAACACGTATGCAGCTTGAAGTATGACGGGGATACTCGTGAAAAGTTAAGGAGACATGATGGGTTCACCTTATACAGAAGAATGGGATAATGACACCGCGCCGTGGTTCCGCATAATGCAGGACATGTTGGCCACTGCGGATATCATCATCAACGGTACCCGCCCTTTTGACATCCGCGTGATTAATCCCGGCATTTTTAAACGTGTCTTGCGAGAAGGTTCGTTGGGATTAGGTGAAAGCTATATGGATGGGTGGTGGGAGTGTGAGCGGCTGGATATGTTTTTCCATCGTGTCCTGCGCGCAGGGCTAGGGAAAACCTTGCCTCACCGCCTGCACTATGCCATGCGAGTCGCCCTCTCTCGCGTCACGAATTTACAATCCCGTCGGCGCGCTCAAGTGGTCGGTGAAGTGCACTACGATCTGGGGAACGACCTCTTTACCCTCATGCTGGATCCTTACATGCAATACTCCTGCGCCTACTGGAAACAGGCACAAACGCTGGAACAGGCGCAGGAAGATAAACTCACCATGATTTGTGAAAAACTCCAGCTAAAATCTGGCATGACGCTGCTGGATATCGGCTGCGGATGGGGCGGGCTTGCTGAGTTCGCGGCGCGGCGCTATGGTGTTTCCGTTTACGGCATCACCATTTCCAGAGAGCAGCAGGCGCTGGCGCAACAGCGCTGTCAGGATCTGGACGTCATCGTTGCGTTACAAGACTACCGCGATCTGAACCAGCAATTCGATCGGATTGTTTCTGTTGGCATGTTTGAACACGTCGGCCCGCGTAACTATGGCACTTACTTTCGCATGGCAAAGCGTAATCTTAAACCTAATGGGCTGTTTCTGCTGCATACCATAGGGGCCAATAAGACCAACCCGCACCTTGACCCCTGGATGAATAAATACATTTTCCCCAACGCCTGTATTCCCTCTATACAACATATTGCGCAGGCGAGTGAGCCTTACATGGTGATGGAGGACTGGCACAACTTCGGTGCCGATTACGATCGCACATTAATGGCATGGCAAGCCCGTTTTCAGCAATGTTGGCCCCAACTTGCCACACGCTACACTGAACGTTTTCGTCGGATGTTCAGCTATTATTTGAACGCTTGTGCAGGGGAATTCAGAGCAAGAGAACTTCAGCTCTGGCAGATCGTATTCAGTATCAATGGAATAGATGGTGGATTACGCATTTCGCGCTGAGATAAAAGAGAGAAGAGAAAACCGGATGATGATGTTCATCCGGTTTACAAAAATAGGCAATGCCGGAATTACGCTTCGTTAACGGGGTCGTTCGCCTGCTTGCTGGCTAACACGCGTTCTACAGTATCGACCACGGCCTGCGTTTGAGGGTCGATTTCGATATTGATGCGATTCCCCAGTCTCTTCTGACCCAGCGTTGTGCGGTTCAGCGTTTCTGGAATTAAATGCACGCAAAAACGCCCGCGAGCCACTTCTCCCACCGTCAGACTGATGCCATCAATCCCGACAAAACCTTTATGCAACACGTATTTCATCAGCGCTTCATCTGCCAGACGGAACCAAATCTGGTGATTATTTTCTGAAACCTGAATCTTGACGACTTCCGCCGTACACATGATGTGGCCCGACATGACATGTCCACCGATCTCATCGCCAAATTTCGCAGCGCGTTCAATATTCACAACGTCGCCTTCATGAATATCGCCCAGATTCGTTAGCCGCAGCGTTTCTTTGATGAGATCAAAACTGACGCGATCGCCATCAATAGCCGTTACCGTCAGACAGCAGCCGTTGTGCGCCACTGATGCACCGAGCGCAAGTCCTGGCAGCAGGTCGGTAGGGAGTTGAATAACGTGCGTGCGAAAGTTGGATTTTTCTTCAATCGACACCACCGGTGCGGTGCCCTGAACAATACCGGTAAACATGCGGTTTGCCTCTTAAAAACAAAGAAATGACTGTATGCAGTGTGCCCGATATTCAGCGGAAAACCAAACCGGAATACCACACGTTAAACGCTATCGAAACCGCAGCATAACAAAAAGAATATATTCTCTTTCATGCTGGTTTACTTTTATTAAGTCGTTACAATAACGCTCTCATTTTATTCTTGACGTTTTTCATATCCAGATTATTCATCGTGCTAGCCAAATTAAGTCATTCAAGGAAGGTATCCGTGCAACAGTATCTGACAGAAGCGCGTAAATTATCGGCGCTTGCTGTTCCTGTCATTATTGCGCAAGTGTCCCAAACATCGATGGGTGTGGTTGACACCATCATGGCCGGTGCTTATAGCGCCACCGATATGGCTGCCGTCGCGGTGGGAACCTCTATCTGGCTACCCGCTATTCTTTTTGGCCACGGCCTGCTGTTGGCATTAACCCCCGTTGTCGCACAGCTCAACGGTTCCGGCCGACGCGACCGCATCTCTCATCAGGTGAGACAGTCTTTCCTTCTGGCTGCCATCATTTCTGTGCTAACGATGCTGGTGCTGTATCAGGGGGAATACGCCATTAATCTGATGAGCGAAGATTCACCTGAACTGGCGGCAAAAGCCATCGGCTATCTGCATGCGTTGCTGTGGGGCGTTCCCGGCTATCTGTTCTATCAGGTATTGCGTTGCCAATGTGAAGGGCTATCCAAAACCTATCCCGGCATGATGATTGGGTTCATCGGGCTATTAATCAACATCCCGATTAACTACATCTTTATCCACGGTAAATTCGGCATGCCGGAACTGGGCGGAGTCGGCTGCGGCGTGGCTACCGCATCGGTTTACTGGATCATGATGCTGTTGATGATGCTCTATACCCGACGAGCTTCCTGGCTACGTGATATCCGCCTTCATCGCCCCGCATTCCGCCCGGATGTTGCCGTGCTGAAACGTTTGTTTGGCCTCGGTCTACCGATTGCGCTGGCACTGCTTTTTGAAGTTACGCTGTTTGCCGTGGTGGCGCTGTTGGTGTTGCCGCTGGGCGTCGTCGATGTGGCTGGTCACCAAATTGCCCTGAATTTCAGTTCGCTGATGTTCGTTCTTCCACTTTCGGTTGGCGTCGCTACGACCATTCGCGTCGGCCACCGCTTAGGGGAAGGTTCAGTTGAAAACGCGCGTATTGCCGCACACACGGGCATCATGGCTGGTGTCGCGTTAGCCAGCTGTACGGCAATTTTTACCACGCTGCTGCGTGAGCCTATCGCTCTGCTCTACAATCAGGATCCGCTGGTTGTAGCGATGGCTTCTCAGCTCATGCTGTTAGCTGCCGTTTATCAAATCTCCGATGCCGTTCAGGCGATCGGCAGTGGCGTACTACGTGGCTATAAAGACACTCGCTCAATTTTCTATATTACGTTTACTGCGTATTGGGTTTTGGGGTTACCGAGCGGCTATTTGCTGGCTTTGACAGACGTCATCGTGCCGCGCATGGGCCCTGCGGGTTTCTGGTGTGGTTTCATCATTGGCCTGACAGCGGCGGCAGTCATGATGGTGACGCGGATTCGTTTTCTTCAGCGTCAGCCTGCTGCACAGATTTTAGCGCGCGCGGCTCGCTAGATAACGTTTCACCCTGTCTTCTACCCTAAATAATTCAAGTTGCGTGACAAAACGCGAGGCCCACGACGGGCCGAGTATTTAAGGGCAGCCAACGCACAAGCCGCTTGAAGAATGACGGGTATCGTCGAAAAAAACGGCGGAATGGATACAAGCACAGCAATCACGCTGGCAAGAGCACAAAATTGCACTTTTCCTCTTGCCAGTTTTCACCTTGCTCGCTACTATTCGCCTCGCTGTCAGACAGGCAGCTCGGTATCTAAATGCGTTCATAGCTCAGTTGGTTAGAGCACCACCTTGACATGGTGGGGGTCGTTGGTTCGAGTCCAATTGAACGCACCATTCCCTGTTTTTTTCTTCTTCAATTCCTTCTAAATTTCCGTTCGTCTTCCATCGTTTTATGGAATAAACGTCGCTGTTTTCAATCGGTCACTGCTTCATATGACCGCCAATAGCACTGGCTATTAAGTAACTAAAATAACCATTAAGTAACTAATTTCACAATAATTGTGCACATCTTTGTTCCATCTGACCCGATTCAGTTAAAATTATTTAATAACCACTCATTATATAAGTGTATATAGCACCACGTTGGTATTCCTTGTTTTTTTACTTCTTAAAATCAGGATGTCAGGACACCGCTATGCACGATTATTTATATTTTTTGCTGGGCAGCTTCCCACTGTTGGTCATGATTGTTCTTATTCTCAAAATAAAAACGCCTATCCACCACGCAGTTCTGATTACGCTGACGCTAACCGTCACGATTGCCGCTCTATTCTGGCACACACCACTGAAAACGCTGGGATTAGCGGCAAGCTATGGCGCCCTGAAAGGGCTATGGCCAATTATTATCGTTATCTTGGGTGCTATATACAGTTATAACCTGATGCAAAAAACACGCAGCATGGATGTGCTACGGGATGTACTTGCCAGTATCAGCGATGATAAACGTATTCAGGTATTGCTGATTTCGTGGTGTTTTGGTGGTTTTCTCGAAGCGGCAGCCGGTTATGGCACTGCTGTTGCGATCCCCATCGGCATCCTTATCGCACTCGGTTTCAACCCGATGAAAGCGGCGATTGCATCACTGGTCGCCAATACCGTTCCTACCGCCTTTGGTGCCGTCGGCATTCCGGTTTCTATTTTAGCGGAACAGGTTCACCTTCCGGTGACCACATTAAGCGCTACGGTTGTGCTGCAACTGGCGTTATTCAACATTCTCCTGCCCTTTGTCATCATCGCGATCATTGGCGGCGGTATCAAAGCCATTCGCGGCGTGTTCGCTATTACGCTGGTGTGCGGCGTAACCACGCTGGTACCGCAGTATATTGTGGCCGTCCATCTCGGTGCCGAATTGCCCGCCTTCGCAGGCAGTTTAGTCAGCCTGATTGCTGTCACGTTAATGGCAAAATGCCGTAAGAAAGAAACCGAAGCCACCTACCTTATCGACAGCGCTCAGCGCGCTTCCCTATCAGGTTATTCCTCCAGTCAACTACTGCGAGCCTGCGCGATTTATATTCTGATTTTTACCTTTATTCTGCTTTGTTCTCCGTTATTCCCTACCATCAAAGGCACCGTCTCTCAGGTGGCTTCCGTCATCCCCTTCCACCTAACGGATACACAGGTGTTGAAGTTGAAGATCGACTGGATTGCCACTCCCGGCGTCCTAATTATCATCGCCAGCCTGTTGGGCGGTTTTATACAGGGCGCGAATCTGGGAACCATGCTCAGTGTATTCGTCAGTACAGTAAAACAGCTCAGAAATTCTATTATCGCGATTACCGCCATCGTCGCCATGGCGACAGTGATGGACGTCAGCGGACTGATCGCCACACTGGCACAAACGATGGTCGACGTGACCGGAGGGGGGTATCTGTTTATTGCTCCCGTGATTGGGGCGTTAGGCACTTTCGTCACTGGCAGCGATACCAATTCCAACGTGCTGTTTGGCAAGTTACAAACCATGGCCGCGGAAAAACTGCATGTCGACCCCGTCTGGCTGGCGGCGGCGAATACCGCAGGTGCCACTGGTGGCAAGATGATATCGCCACAAAGTATCGCGATTGCGGTGTCAGCAACACGCATGGAGGGGCAAGGCAGCGCGATTATGTCCGGTACGCTGAAGTATTGCGGCGTCTACATCATCATTCTTGGGCTCAAGGTCGGCCTGGTTTACTACCTGTTTATGGCCTGATGTAACAATAAAAAATCCATCTACATTGAGTAATGGGAGTCTGTCGTGAATGTTAATTTTTTTGTTACCTGTATTGGTGACGCACTTAAATCCCGTATGGCGCGTGATTCCGTACTGCTATTGGAGCAGTTGGGTTGCAGCGTGCACTTTCCCGAAAAACAGTCGTGCTGTGGGCAACCCGCCATTAACGGCGGTTATATCAATAGCGCTATTCCCGGTATGAAAAGCGTGATTGCTGCGCTGGAAGACAATGACGATCCGATCATTTCTCCCGCCGGTTCATGTATGAACGCCATCCGTCACTATCCCGAATATCTGGCCGATGAACCCGAATGGGTGTTGCGTGCCGAACGTGTTGCAGAACGCATGAAAGATCTGACTTCCTTCATCGTCAATACGCTCGGCGTAACGGATGTCGGCGCCCGTCTGTCAGGGACAGCGGTTTATCATCCTTCCTGTAGCCTGTTTCGCAAACTGGGTGTTCGAGAGGAGCCCGTCACGCTGCTCAACCACGTTCAGGATTTACACTTGCTGCCGTTTAAGGCAGAAGAAACCTGTTGCGGCTTCGGCGGCACGTTTTCAGTGAAGATGGCAGAGATTTCCGGCGAAATGGTCAAAGAGAAAGTCAGCCATATGATGGATGCCAAACCCGACTATCTGATTGGCGCGGATGTCAGTTGCCTGCTCAATATCGGTGGCCGAATGCAGCGAGAGGGCCATCCCGTCAAGGTGATGCACATCGCCGAAGTTCTGATGAGTCGCTAAGGAGAGGATATGAGTCTGAAAACCAGCGATGTAAAATTCAAGGATCGTATTCAAACCCAGATTCACGATCCCATCATGCGTAAGGCGGTTGCCAATGCGCAGGAACGTATCGGCGCAAACCGTCAAAAAATGGTCGACGAGCTAGGCCATTGGGAAGCGTGGCGCGATCACGCCGCTCAGATTCGCGAACATGTACTTAACAATCTTGATGCTTACCTTTATCAGCTATCAGAAAAAGTGACGTCCAACGGCGGACAGGTCTATTTCGCCAAAACCAAGGAGGATGCCACCCGCTATATCCTTCAGGTTGCTCAGGCTAACCATGCCAAAAAAGTCGTCAAAGCGAAATCGATGGTCACAGAAGAAATCGGCATGAATCACGTCTTGCAGCAGGCGGGGATTGAGGTTATCGAAACCGATTTGGGCGAATATATTTTACAGTTGGATCAAGACCCGCCTTCACATGTCGTGGTTCCCGCTATCCACAAAGATCGCTACCAGATCCGCAAAGTACTGCACGAAAAACTGGGCTATGACGGACCAGAAACGCCGGAAGCCATGACGCTGTTCATTCGTCAGAAGATACGTGAAGATTTTCTCAGTGCGGAAGTCGGCGTCACCGGCTGTAACTTCGCCGTAGCGGAAACCGGCTCGGTCTGTCTCGTCACCAACGAAGGCAATGCGCGGATGTGTACCACGTTGCCAAAAACGCATATTGCGGTGATGGGCATGGAGCGGATTGCGCCGACCTTTGAGGAAGTGGACGTCTTGATCACCATGCTGGCGCGTAGCGCGGTCGGCGCACGTCTGACGGGTTACAACACTTGGCTGACGGGGCCACGAGAAGCAGGACACGTTGATGGGCCGCAGGAATTTCATCTGGTGATCGTCGATAACGGTCGCTCACAGATTCTCGGCTCTGCCTTCCGCGATATTCTGCGCTGTATCCGCTGTGGTGCCTGCATCAACACCTGTCCAGCCTATCGTCACATTGGTGGGCACGGTTACGGCTCCATTTATCCTGGTCCGATCGGTGCCGTCATTTCCCCCCTGCTGGGCGGCTATCAGGATTTCAAAGAACTGCCCTATGCCTGCTCACTCTGCACTGCCTGCGATACCGTGTGTCCAGTCCGCATTCCTTTATCGTCGCTGATTCTTAAACACCGGCGCGTCATGGCGGAAAAAGGAATAACACCGACAGCCGAACAACGTGTGACGAAAC
Source organism: Pectobacterium zantedeschiae (assembly GCF_004137795.1). GTDB lineage: Bacteria > Pseudomonadota > Gammaproteobacteria > Enterobacterales > Enterobacteriaceae > Pectobacterium > Pectobacterium zantedeschiae. The sequence goes on along the minus strand of NZ_NWTM01000001.1, from coordinate 697,297 downwards.
TCTTCAGCTACGTCAACAGTCACCCGATGCTATGGAAGGTCGGAATGATTGCCGGAGCCCATGCTGCGGGCTGGTTTATTAAAAAGGGTAAAACGCCCATTGAGATCGGTGCCATTGGCGAATGGACGGAAGCGCGCGACCTGCCGGATGCAGATGGCGAAAGCTTCCGCAGTTGGTTTAAGAAACATCAGGCGAGAGGAAAAAAATAATGGAAAATCGAGATACCTTTCTGGCCGAGATTGCCCGTCAGTTCGGACGTGAGGTACGCCACGTTCCCGCACCGTTGCCGAGGCCAGCCAGTCATCATGCCCGAACTCGATTAACCGATCTGACCGTACAACAGCGTTGTGATGCGTTTATCGATGTCGCAACTAACGTCATGCTGGCACACTGCGAAATCGTCAGCGAAACCGACGCGGCGCAGGCTGCGCAACGCTTATGCGATAAATACGGACATGCGCCAATCATCATCAGCGACGATCGGCGCTTAGAGGCGTTAGGGATTACCGCGTGCCTGCAGCGTGAATGCCAGGCCACCGTATGGGATCCGCGCGTGGGGGAAGAAAACTTACGGCTGGCGGAGCAAGCCAAAGTCGGCGTAGTCTACGCGGAATATGGGCTAACCGAATCAGGTGGCGTGGTGCTCTTTTCCGCACCAGAACGAGGACGCGCCGTCAGCCTGCTGCCGGAGTCTTCTCTCTTTGTACTACGCAAAAGCACATTGTTACCTCGTATCGCTCAGTTGGCACAGCACCTACATCACATGGCACAACAAGGCGAGCGTATGCCATCGTGCATTAATATTATTGGCGGCCCAAGCTCCACCGCTGATATTGAGTTGATCAAAGTGGTCGGCGTTCACGGGCCCATTAATGCCGCCTATCTGATCGTTGAAGACTGTTAAGTTATTGGCCAGGCGGCATCGTTTCTGCCGCCTGCCAGGATACCGAACGGAACTTATCCCTGAGGCTCGATCACCACCACGCACTGCCCTGCACGAACGGACGCCCCAGGCTGGCAGCGAATCTCTCGAATCCTGCCGCGCTGCGGCGAGACAATCGGGATCTCCATTTTCATGGATTCGAGGATCATCAGCGTTTCTCCTTCAGCCACCGTCTTACCAACCTCCGTCGCCACCTGCCAGAGGTTGCCGGAAATCGGGCTTTCCACGCCCACCAGCCCCGGAGGGATCGGCATGTCGCTCGTTTCCTCAATCACAACGTCCATGCTATCCGTTACCGATTGACCAGCAATGCGCCAGCGTTCACGTTCCGCCTCAAATGCGGCCCGCTGACGCACGCGGAATGTCTCGATATCTTCCGCTTCCCGTGACAGGAAATCCTGATAGGCGTTTAACGCCAATTCGCTTTGTTCGATGCGCAGCGGATAACGCCCCAGCGGGAAATCTCGTCGGATGGATAACAATTCATCCGCCGACACCGGATAGAAACGAATTTGGTCAAAGAAACGTAATAGCCACGGTCTACCATCAAAGGCGTCAACACCACGATAGCGATCCCACATTTGCAATGTGCGTCCGACAAACTGGTAACCGCCCGGCCCTTCCATGCCGTAAACGCACAGGTAAGCGCCACCAATCCCCACCGAGTTTTCTGCGGTCCAAGTGCGCGCCGGGTTATATTTGGTGGTAACTAAACGATGGCGCGGATCCAAGGGTGTCGCAACGGGCGCGCCAAGGTAAACGTCGCCCAACCCCATGACCAGATAACTGGCTTCAAAAACCGTTCGATAAACCTCATCGATATTATCCAGTTCGTTAATACGGCGGATAAACTCAAGATTGCTCGGGCACCAGGGTGCATCGCTGCGTACTGTAGTCATGTACTTCTGAATCGCCAGTTGGCAGGCAGGATCGTCCCAGGACAGCGGCAGATAAACCACCCGCGATGGCACGGTTAGCTTTTGCTGGGCGCAAACGGCCAACCATAGCGAAGAAAGCACCTCCAGCAGATGCGACAGTACCAATGTTTCAGGCCGATAGTGCACCTGCAACGAACGAATGCCCGGCGTGATATCAATAATGCCATCCAGTACCTGTTGTTCCAGTGCCAGCATCAGCGCGTGAACGCGAAAGCGCAGCGCCACGTCCAGCTCCGCGGCCCCCACTTCCAGCAGCAGATGCGTATCGCCGGACAACCGGGCAACCAGCCGCTTATCCGCGTCACCGATATCCAGCACCACCGGAGAAATGAGCGCGGCAGGTGACCAGTCGATGTTGATCGGCGTAAGCTGTTCTACCTCAGCATAACGTGCCAATGCCAGTGAACGCGCTGTAGCGAGATCGACGGGAATAAAGCGCACGCGATCGCCGGCATTAAGCTGCCCCAGCGCCCACAGATCGGCTTCGATCACCGTCACCGGACAAACGAAGCCGCCCAGACTCGGGCCATCCGGCCCCAGAATAACTGGCATATCGCCAGTGAAATCCACTGCACCAATAGCATACGGGTTATCGTGAATATTCGACGGGTGCAGTCCTGCTTCTCCGCCGCTGTCGCGAACCCATTCCGGTTTCGGCCCAATCAGGCGCACGCCCGTACGGCTGGAGTTAAAATGCACTTCCCATTCGGTGGTAAGAAACGTGTTCATATAGGCAGGCGTAAAATAGTCTGGTGCAGCATGCGGGCCGTAGATCACACGCAGTTCACGCACTGCGGACAACGTGGTGCGTAACGCATCCGGTAGGCTGTCACCAACGCGTCTGTCTTCCAGTGCAGCAAGGTGCAATACGTCACCCGCTCGCAGCGCACGCCCGGCGTGACCACCAAACTGTCCCAGCGTGAACGTGCTTTTACTGCCAAGGTAATCTGGCACTTCAATGCCACCACGCAGGCAGAGATAGCTGCGCACACCCAGTTCTTGCATTGCCCCTAAACGCAACGTGGCACCGGCCGGTATCACAAATACGCGATCCATCGGCACAGGTTCGCCGTCCAGCTCAATAGCAATAGCCGCACCGGTGACCGCCGCTACCGCATCCGTGTTAAAACGTAATGTTGGCCCGTTCATCGTGACTTCCAGCGCAGCCGTTCCCGCCGGATTTCCCACTAATCGATTCCCTAAACGCAGCGCACGATCGTCCATTGGCCCCGACGGTGGCACGCCAACCGACCAGTATCCGAGACGTCCGGGATAATCCTGTACGGTGGTTTGTGTACCCGCACTCACCACTTCGCAGGTTGTTGCCTGATAAACCAGCGCATCCAGACAGCGCGTCCACGGCTGGCCGCTGGCAAACGGTTCTGCCGCCAGAATCTGACGCAGATAGTCACGGTTGTGCTCAACGCCGTAGAGCCGTGTCTCTGCCAGCGCGCGATCCAATCCGACCATCGCCTGCTCGCGGGTTGGCGCACAGGCGATGATCTTAGCCAGCATCGGGTCAAAAAATGGGGGGATGTCGCACCCTGCCGTCACCCAGGTATCGATGCGCAGGCGGTGTCCTTCTGACGCGGGGAATTCGACTTCCGTCAATAATCCCGGTGATGGCTGGAACTGTTTACCCGGATCTTCGGCGTACAAACGCGCCTGAATCGCATGTCCCTGAGGATTCAGTCTGGTAGCCAATTCACGCAGCGGCGGCAGATCCCCTGCGGCCAGTTCAATCATCCAACGCACCAGATCCACACCCCAGACCTGTTCCGTTACGCCGTGCTCGACCTGTAGGCGCGTATTGACTTCAAGAAAATAAAAACGGTCGGTCGCGCTGTCATAAATGAACTCCACCGTCCCTGCGCTGCGGTAATTCACCGCCTGTGCCAGGATGATTGCCGCAGAACACAGCGCATCGGCAACGCCGTCCGGTAAATTAGGTGCGGGCGTTTCTTCAATCACTTTCTGGTTACGGCGCTGCACCGAACAGTCCCGAACTCCCAGGGCCAATACCTCGCCCTGACCATCACCAAAAATCTGTACCTCCAGATGACGAGCGCGTTCGATATATTTTTCGATGAAAACGCCCGCATCGCTGAAATTGTTCTGCCCCAGCCGTTTGACCGTTTCAAATGCTTCGGACAGTTCCGTGGCGCTATAGCAGACGCGCATCCCAATCCCGCCCCCACCAGCCGTGCTTTTGAGCATGACCGGGTAGCCAATCTCTTCCGCCGCACACAGCGCGTCATCAATATTTGCCAGCAGTTCGGTGCCTTCCAGCAGCGGAACGTGGTATTTTTTCGCCAGCGCTCGCGCGGTATGTTTTAAGCCGAATACACGCAGTTGCTGCGGCGTCGGCCCAACAAAGGCAATCTTTGCCGCTTCACAGGCTTCGGCAAACGCCGCATTCTCAGACAAAAAGCCATACCCTGGATGAATGGCCTGTGCACCGCTGCGCTGAGCCGCAGATAAGATTTTCGCGACATCCAGATAGGTATGCGCCGCCGCGCCCTCCCCCAGACTAATCGCTTCATCGGCATCCTGAATATGCAGGCTACTGATATCGGCATCAGAATAGACCGCGACGCCACGGACCTTCATCTCACGCAGCGAACGCAGAATACGGCACGCAATCGCACCACGGTTGGCAATCAGAAGTGTATCGAACATACGCTAGACTCATGCAAGGGCAGGTCGTCCCGCCAAAATGCGATCCGCATGATGGTCGTCCATCGCGGTAACGGTCAAAGAATGTAGAGGCGTGCTACCACACCGGAATCATCAAGTTTTGTCAGACTGAGAACGGCTCGTCGACGGCAGAAAATACCGGTTCGCCCTCGCTTCCAACGCACTCAGCAGCCACATTTTTACACGCAGCCATCGCGTGTGTTTTTCACTGCGTCGATTCGGCGTCAGTTCCATACCAACACCTCCGCAGGCGTCGGGTTCCAGCCGTTACACGGGTTGTTAAGCTGTGGACAGTTGGAAATCAGCACGACGACGTCGGTTTCGGCGCGTAGCTCCACGTATTTTCCCGGCGCAGAAATGCCATCCTCGAAGGTCAGCCCGCCTTCCGCCGTGACTGGCACATTCATAAAGAAGTTGATATTCGCGCCAATATCTTGCTTGTTCAGGCGACCATCGTGCAGGCAGGCACAGAGAAAGTTGTCGCGGCAGCTGTGCATATAGCGTCGGTCGAGCGCATAACGTACAGTGTTACTCTCTTGCGCACAGGCTCCGCCCAACGTGTCATGTCGACCGCAGGTATCGGCGACGATCGTCAGCAGCGGATTGCCAAGGTTGGAATACAGCACGCTACCGGTCGTCAGGTAGACATTATTCTGACGTCGCAGCGTACGCTGCGGATCGTAGCGTTCACGCGGATCATCAACGCGATAGAACAGCGTATCTACGGCCTGATTACCTTCCAAATCCAGCAGCCGCAGTGTTTGCCCTTGTTTTACTTCGAATAGATAGGGTTCTCCGGCTGGGATGACATAGCGGAAGACCGCATCCTCGGCCACTTTATTGCTGGCAATTAACGTCATGTCTGGCCTCCTTACAGGTAACCGCGTTCGGTATTGTGAAACGCGCGTGCATTTTCCTCACGGAACTCACGGCAATATTTGGCGACATCTTCGCCCTCTCCTCGGCTCCAGGTGAGTGCAATCGGGCGCGGCGCATACGTCGGGTTGGGATCCATCGGGTGTTGCAAGGCGGTCAGCACCACCAGCGTGTCCATCGGTGCATACAGTTCAATGTAATCCCCCGCCTGAGAATGATTGGCATGAAAGTGAAATTGCCCCTGTGTATCCACGGTGACTTTGCTGAACAAGTTGATCGTCATCAGCAGATCTCGCAGGTTGAGATTCCATTTCCCCATTTCGACCAGCAGGTTATCCATACCGTTACGGAAAAAGCCGTTACGCAATTCCTGATAGCGCCCTTGCCCATATTTCTCATGCACCTCCTGCGCATTGAGTACACCGCCAACGCTGTCGTGCCAGCCGCAGGTGTCGGTAATAATCGCCGCCAGCACCCGTCCCATATCAGAATAAAGGCAGTGCCCAACCGTTAATTTGGCGGTGTGTTGCCCTTTCAGGGTATCCGGCAGGTTTAGACGCTCGCTGGTCTGGTGCGCGTTAAATAGCAACAGGCCAACATTGCCGCCACCTTCCACATCGGTTATCCGCAGAATCTGTCCGCGCTTGAGAATGAAGGAGGTATGGCCTCCACCCGGCACCGTTTCTTCATCAAACGTTGACCGGCCTGTCGATGTATTTTTCGATGTCTGTATCTCAGTCATCACAAAAAGCTCCTTAAACGGGGGATGTCACCGCACTGACAACAGGAGACAGCGGCGTAAGTGCGCGCTGGCGCGTGGCAAGACGCTCCTGATTCAGCGGGATGTCATAAGTAATACGTGCGCCATAGGCTTCCGGCGCATGGGGATCGACGCGCACTTTGTCGAACACCAGCAAACGCGTACCAAGGTGGAACCCTTCCGGCAAATCGTGGGTAACCATAAAGACCGTTAAGCGGGTTTCCCGCCACAGCTCCAGCAACAGGGTGTGCATATCGCCGCGAATACCGGGGTCCAGTGCCCCAAAGGGTTCATCAAGCAACAGGATGCGCGGCTGGACAATAAACGCCTGAGCAATCGCGAGCCGCTGCTGCATCCCGCCGGAAAGCTGATTCGGATATTTGTTCATGGTATGTCCAAGTCCGACGCGTTCCAGCATGCGAGTTGCTCTATCACGCATCTCCTGCTTGCGCCGCCCAAACAGCCTGCCGAACCAAGGGGATCGCGGTATTTCCAACCCAATCACCACGTTTTCCAGCACGGTTAAATGTGGGAAAACCGAATAGCGCTGAAACACCACGCCACGGCTGGCATCCGGCTCGGCGGGCAGCACTTTCCCTTCAAGCCGGACTTCACCACGGCTGGGCGTTTCCTGCCCCAACAGCAGACGCAGAAAGGTGGATTTACCGCAGCCGGATGCCCCGACCATCGTGCAGAATTCCCCTTCCGCGATGTTTAGGTTCAGCCGTTCCAGTACAACGTGGTCGCCGTATTCTTGCCAGATGTTATCGATCTCGATAAAACTCATGCTTTGCTTTCCTCTGACCACGGGAACCAACGGCGATGCAGCCAACGCAGTGCCATATCCATTAGCCATGCCAGCAGCGTGATCCACACGACGTAAGGCAGAATCACGTCCATCGCCAGATAACGGCGAACCAGAAAGATGCGGTAGCCCAGCCCTGCCGTTGCCGAAATTGCTTCGGCAGAAATCAGGAATAGCCACGCCGCACCCAGTAGCAGCCGCAGGGAAATCAGCAGTCGCGACAGCAGCTGCGGCAGGATGACGCGTAACACCACAATCCAGCTGTTCGCCCCCAACGTTTGTGCTTTGATTAGCATTTCCTGCGGGATATTACGGGCGCGCTGTTCGAGATCGCGCGCCAGCATCGGGGTGACGCCAATGACAATCAGCATCACTTTCGAAAGTTCATCCAATCCGAAGACGATGAAAAGGATGGGTAAAATCGCCAGCGGAGGGATCATCGACAGCACCGTCATCAACGGCGAGAGCGATGCACGGAACAGCGGAAAAGCCCCTGCAGCAATCCCAAACAGCAGACTCAACAGGCTGGCGATCCCCAAACCCAGCGCGAGACGTACCAGACTAGCCTGTGTATCCAGCCAGAACAGGTAGTCGCCGCTACGTTTGTCTTCGGTAAATGCCATGCGCTGGATCGCCTCGGTCATTTGCCCAAGACTCGGCAGCAGTTTGTCATTGGGATTGGCTTCCAGCCGCAGCGCTGACCCCACGAGGTACAGCACCAGCAGCACGGTAAACGGCAGCAGGACAAGCAGTAGCCGTCCACCTCGGCTGGGGGAGCGATTGATCAAGCGCACGATAGTCTCTCCAGTTTGCGAGGTCAGAGTTTGTTCTCTGCGGCCAGACGCACGAAGGTGTCGTCAAAGCGCAGTTTCACATTCGCGCTGTCACCTTGCGTGACCTGACCAGGGAACGTCATGCCGATAAAATCAGCACTCTGTGCGCCAGTGCCGAGCAACCCTTTATCAAAGGAGAAATCCGCAACGCGTTTCATGGTGTTAGGGAGATCCGCGCTGGTCAGAAACGCCAGATTGTCCTGCGCGGAATAAAACAGATGGGTGGTTTTTAGCTGTGCCTGATAGCCGGCTAAATCGGTACCGGAGGCGGCCGCCATCGATTCCAACGCCGGTTTGTCGCCCGTCTTCATCAGCGCCATCATTTCAAACCAGGCACCCGCTAGCGCTTTCCCCAGCGCCGGGTTCTCTTGCAGTGTCTGCGTGTTCACAACCATCATGTCGATCAGCTCGCCGGGGATCTGACCAGACTGAAAGACTTCCGTGGTATCCGGCTGGCTTTTAATTGCAGAAAGCTGCGGATTCCAGGCGACGGCCGCCTGTACGCTGCGGGTGGCGAAAGCGGCAACAATATCGGCATCCGACGTGTTGACGACGGTGACATCACGCTCCCGCAATCCGGCAGTTTCCAGACCGCGCACCAGCAGGTAATGGGAAACAGAGAGTTCAGGCAGGTTGACCTTCATTCCGCGCAGGTCGCTCAGCGTTTTCCCTTTGCCTTTGAGTACGATCCCGTCATTGCCCGCAGAGAAACTGCCAAGCAGCAGCGCCGTGGTATCCACACCGCCCGCGGCCGGAATAGTCAGCGCATCCATATTGGTCATCGTGCAGCCGTCAAACTGTCCGGCGGTGTACTGATTGATCGACTCGACGTAGTCGTTAAGCTGGGTGACCTTAATCTTGATACCGTACTTGTCGGCCCATTTATCGATAATGCCCTGCGTGCCGATGAAACCCCACGGCATCCATCCAGCATAGATAGTCCAGCACACGTTGAATTGCGTTTTAGGCGCAGCCTGTGAAGGGAAGCTCAGCAGCGCTGAGAGACTGAGGACGCAAACGCCCAGTAAACGAGATAGGTTCATGCCAGACCTCCGGTTGAGTAGGAAAAAAGCGGGAACAGCGCGACACCATAGGTGTTGCTGTCTCCCGGGCTTTTGTCCCGCCGTGTAACCTCAACTGGAGGTCGCCAGCTCTCGGACCAGACATCCATATTGCATGGATCGGAACCCTAGCCAGCTATTCAGGTTGTTCAGCGCCCTGTGTGGTGCTGTCCCAAATAAATAGTAGCATAATGTGTGCCAACACAGAGGATGCCCGCTACAGCTGGCGCTTGTGCAGAGAAGAACACCGCTCTCGCGTCATCGCGGTGCAGCAGCACGATGAATGCGCCTCACGGCAGTGCAGAGATCTTCATGCCTGAATCTAGTGTTTAGAATCGTTCGCCGCTATTTTTTCCAGCAGCGCACTAAACATGGCTTGTTCGTCCGAGGACAGTGCCTGAAGCATCTGTGCCTCTATCTGCTTTTCCTGATGCAGAAAAATCTGCGTAAATGCTGCACCCTTATCGGACAAACTGAGCCACACACTGCGCCCATCATCCGGGTTATCTATTTTGCGGACATAATCACGCTTGACCAGCTCTGCCACCATGCGGGTGATTTGCGCCTTATCCCGCCCGACAGTTTTCGCCAGCGACTGAGGCGTAATCCGCCCTTCCATCGCGATGATCTTACATAGCCGGATATGTACCACATCCAGACTAATATCATGCGCTTTCATCTGTTCCTGCATCTGTGCCTTATAGCGTTCTAATAAGGCAAAAAGGGCTTTCATCATTTTTATTGACTCAATCAACCAATAACTACATAGTTGATTTTATCAACTATCTATCACAAGTTCAATTTACCGAGGCCGCAATGGGAAACGTCTATCAGATTACGGTGGAAGAAAAAGACGAGCAGCAACGCACACTGTCGTTTGAATTCTCGCTTCACGATGACCTGTTCAAGCTACTGGAAAAAGTCGATGGCAAGATGGACATGACGCCGGAACAAACTCAGGCTTTTATGGTGGGGTTAAAGTTGTTTGGCGAGGTGATGATGCAGCAAAGAAAGCATCCGCTGTTTAAGGCGTTTTCCGTCCCGTTCAGGGAATTCATGCTGAACCTGAAGAAACCGTGATCGGCACAGACACACCGAAAATACTATCACAGTAGAAAATGATTCTCCCTACGCGGCACAAGCGCCCACGCAGGGAGTGGTTACGTCTTACTCTGCCAGATCGAAGCGATCCGCATTCATCACTTTCACCCAGGCAGCAACAAAGTCATTCACAAATTTCTCTTTGCTGTCGTCCTGTGCGTAAACCTCAGCGTAGGCACGCAAAATAGAGTTGGAACCAAAGACCAGATCCAGACGTGTCGCCGTCCATTTGACTTCACCCGTTTTACGATCGCGGATTTCATACAGGTCTTTGCGGTAGGGCTTCCACGTGTATTTCATGTCGGTTAGGTTGACGAAGAAATCATTCGTCAGTGCCCCTTCACGATCGGTGAATACGCCGTGCTTCGTACCGCCGTAGTTGGTTCCCAGCACACGCAGGCCGCCCACCAGCACGGTCATTTCTTTCGCAGTCAGCCCCATCAGTTGGGTGCGATCGAGCATGAGCTCCTCTACGCTAACGGCATAATCTTTCTTCAGCCAGTTACGGTAGCCATCATGAATCGGTTCGAGGACATCAAAAGACTCCACATCGGTCAGAGCATCGGTGGTGTCGCCACGTCCCGGCGCAAAGGGCACGATCACATGTACACCCGCCGCTTTTGCCGCTTTCTCAATCCCCACATTGCCTGCCAGAACAATGGTATCAGCCACGCTAGCCCCCGTTGCGGCCGCAATATTTTCCAAAACAACGAGCACGCGTGCCAGACGCGCAGGCTCATTCCCTACCCAGTCTTTCTGCGGAGCGAGACGAATACGAGCACCGTTGGCACCGCCGCGCATATCAGAGCCACGGAACGTACGGGCACTATCCCAGGCGGTTGCCACCAGTTCGCTAATGGAAAGGCTACTCTCGGCAATGCGTGCTTTGACAAGTGCAACATCATAGTCGGTACGACCCGCTGGAACCGGATCCTGCCACAGTAAATCTTCCTGCGGCACATCCGGGCCGACGTAGCGCGCTTTCGGCCCCATATCGCGGTGCGTCAGTTTGAACCATGCGCGGGCAAACACTTCAGAGAAGTAAGCCTGATCCTGATAGAAGCGCTCGGAAATCTTGCGATATTCTGGGTCAACTTTCAGCGCCATATCGGCATCGGTCATCATCGGGTTGTAGCGGATAGACGGGTCTTCAACATCAACCGGTTTATCTTCTTCTTTAATACTGACAGGTTCCCACTGTGATGCACCCGCTGGACTCTTTCTCAATTCCCACTCGTGGTTCAACAGCATGTGGAAGAAGCCGTTGTCCCATTGCGTAGGATGCGTGGTCCAGGCACCTTCCAGCCCGCTGGTGACGGTATAGCGACCTTTGCCCGATCCCGTCGGGTTATGCCAGCCGAGACCTTGCTCTTCAACATCCGCACTTTCTGGTGCCGCCCCCAGCAGGCTAGCATCACCGTTGCCGTGGGTTTTACCTACCGTGTGTCCGCCCGCCGTCAGAGCGACGGTTTCTTCATCATTCATCGCCATACGAGAGAACGTAACGCGCATATCCTGTGCCGTACGCAGCGGATCGGGATTGCCATCGACGCCTTCCGGGTTAACGTAAATCAGCCCCATTTGTACGGCAGCTAGCGGATTCTCCAGCGAGGTACGATCGTCGCTGCCATAGCGTTCCGTACTTTTTGCCAGCCACTCTTTTTCCGCTCCCCAGTAGGTGTCTTTTTCCGGTTGCCAGATATCTTCACGACCAAAGGCAAAACCGAAAGTTTTCAGCCCCATGGATTCATAAGCGATATTGCCCGCCAGAATAATCAGGTCTGCCCAACTGAGCTTATTGCCGTATTTTCTTTTGATCGGCCACAGTAAACGGCGCGCTTTATCGAGGCTGACGTTATCCGGCCAGGAGTTAAGAGGTGCAAAACGTTGGTTACCAGTTCCGCCGCCGCCACGACCGTCGGTTGTGCGGTAGGATCCTGCCGAGTGCCAGGCCATACGAATCATCAGGCCGCCGTAGTGACCCCAGTCCGCTGGCCACCACTCCTGGCTGTCGGTCATCAGTGCATGCAGGTCTTTTTTGAGGGCATCGACATCGAGGATTTTGAGGGCTTCACGGTAGCTGAAATCGCTGCCTAATGGGTTGGTCTTGGTGTCGTGCTGATGAAGAATGTCGAGATTGAGGGCATTTGGCCACCAGTCAGTGTTTGATGAGCCAGTAGAAGTGTTTCCGCCGTGCATAACCGGACACTTGCCGGCTGGTTTCGTTTTATTCTCGTCCATCATTATCTCCCAGTATGTTGCATTGCCTTAATCGCTACGCAAGAAGGTGGGTCGTTCTCCGATAGCCTTGTCATGTGACGACGGAGCCTTCACCTATTCCCTCTTCTTGATGCAAGACAGTGCCAGAGTCTCCCTATAATTTATAATTGTATATGCTAACTTCTGCGATAGCTTAACCTGATGAAAAGTGGCTCAATCGCACATTTTTCCTATCTGCATCAATAATCTCGCGATAGAACCGCTTGTTATAATGAGCCTGCTTGTGATCGCGGCCTCTTTCAGGAAGCCGCTGATTCGGCTACCGCAAAAAACTACAGCGCAGGCGAGCGGAGTATGAACTGGGTAATTTCAGCGCGTTTCCCTAATCGGACCGGAAAACCGTTCCACAAGCCTGCACCATTACTGACGTATAAATGCATGCCATCAACGTCATAGCTGCCGGAGACATAGCCTTCATTCGCTAGCTGTGTTACCCAATGCATGCCCAATATCTGACCACCGTGCGTATGACCGGAGAGCTGTAGATCGACTCCAGCGTGCGCATTCTCTTTCGCCCCCGTGGGTCGATGGCTCAGCAGAACAACGGCGCTCTCCGGTGATATTCCCTCAAGCGCGGCACGCGTATCCGGCAGCAGCTGTTGAAAATCCGCAGCGGTGCGATCGGTGATGCCCGCCAGCACAAACGCCGCATTATCACGGCTAATCGCCACATGTTCATTGAGCAACATGCGTAAACCCAGCGCATTCAACCGCTGCACCCATTGCGTATATTCCACGTAATATTCATGGTTGCCCACGATGGCAAACACGCCGTGCGGGGCAGTCAGGCTACGCAACGGCTCCATATCATCATGACGGGCGCTAACGGTGCCATCGGCCAGATCGCCCGTAATTACCGTCAGATCGGGCTTAAGCGCGTTGGTTTTCGCCACCACGGCTTCCATCCAAGCGCGCTGCAACAAACGGCTAGCATGTAAATCAGTTAGCTGTACCAGTCGGAAACCATCCAGTGCAGGCGGCAGCTGTTTCAATTCGACTTCTACCGTACGGACGTCAGGAACACGTACGGCTTCCCACACGCCAATAGCCGCCAATCCCATCGCCGCAGCAGCAATTCCGCAACGCAGCGCCATATTGTTCAGCAGAATATTTCCGGCTGACCGGGATAAAAGACGCCCCACTATGCCTAGAAGATCGATGGTCAACAGCAGGAATGCAGATATCAACAGCGCACCGAAAGCCCATCCCAGCAGCATCAGGACGAATGCAGGCACTTCAGGCGACGCCATCGTGCCAAAAAAAGTACGCGTAATCAGATGATGCTGAGAAACCAGCAGCAACAACACCGCCAGCATGCGTTTTACAGGCATACCGACACGTAAGCGCCAAATCAGACGCCAGATAACATAGAGGGCGATGAGCCCAGTAATGACATGAAACACGGATGTTTTTCCCTCTTATCGATGCGCCGATGTGGTAACGCTGGCGTTATATCCCACTGCACGTTTTATAGTGATCGCAATATATTGTGTCAAACCGTTTACAGCGGGGTTCACATATTGGGGATCAGCGCAGCAGAGATGTTGTGTTGCCAGAGGGGGCGGATTAACATGACGCGATTCCATGCTGTAAATATCACTGACCAGAGTGAAGCCTGCTAGCTGGCTACAGCTGTGTATGATTTTGATTAACCAAGGACATTTATGTTCGATTACACCGACTTTCCCGAGCAACGCCAATCCAAAATCAGGCAGATCCTCAGTGAGGAAGGCAAAGTCGTCTGCACGCAGCTCTCACGTGAATTGAACGTCTCCGAGCACACTATACGGCGCGACCTGAAGGAACTGGCGCAATCTGGTGCCTGTAAGCGCGTTTACGGTGGAGCGGTCAGCCTACCGCCAGAGGCCATCGATTTTGCCAGCCGGGAAACTATCGACACAGCCCAGAAAGATCGCATCGCCCAGGCCATTATCCCGCTAATAAAACCCAACGGTTGCGTCTTCTTTGATACTGGTACCACCAATTTAGCGGTGGCGAAGCAGATCCCGCCGGGGCTGAAATTTACCGCCGTGTGTAATTCGCCGATTATTGCGGCAGAGCTGATGCGGCATCAGGATGTAGAAGTGGTTTTTCTTGGCGGAAGGATTCAGAAAGAAATCGGCGCCGCAATTGGCATCGATACGCTCAGACAGCTAGAGAAGATGTATTTCGATCAATGTCTGCTGGGAGGCTGCGCCTTTGATGCGAATGAAGGTTTGACCGTTTTTGAATATGACGATGCAGAATTCAAAAAGTGTCTGGTCACCCGCAGCAGCGACGTGATCGTGGCCCTCACCGCGAATAAGATCTCCGCTCTGGCGCGCTATCGCGTCGCTGAATGTGATGAGATCGCCACGCTGGTGACCGACGACGAAATATCCCCTGCCAGCCAAAGCGTACTGAGCGAAAAAAATCTGGATGTGATTATCGCCCGATAATATTTGCGGTAGCCTAACTGGCTACTAACGCAATCACGATAGCAGCAGCTTTATCGTTTTTAGTACACCATCGTCATCATTGCTGCGGGCAATAAAATTCGCCGCAGCTTTAGTTTCTTCAAACGCATTACGCATCGCAAAGCTGTAAGCTGCACGGCTCATCAGTTCAATATCATTATAACCATCGCCGAACACCATCGTTTCATCAGGCGTAACCGCTAATATGTTCTGAAGGATCTCTACGGTGTGCCCTTTGTGTACGCCAACATTGGCAATGTCGATCCAGGCAGCTTCGGAAACCACGATATAGACATGGTCGTGAAACGCCTCGAGATACTTCGCCGTCTCGTGACAGTGTCCCGCAGGGTCATAAACCGTGATTTTCACAAAGTCATCGGTAACGGTAGCAAAGCTGGGTATCAACGTCACGTTGGCGTACGATTGCTTGACCTTTTCCAGTAACGCTGGACTGATTGTCTCCTTTACCATCGCCCCATTTGGCGTACAACCGATGATCACATGCTGGTTGTCTACGCTTTCCAGCACACCAATCAGACTCAACGCAAGACGGTTTTTGATGAGCGATTGGTAAATATAATCGCCCTGATGTTTGATGCGCGTCGCGCTGTCTCCCAGAATCCAGATGTCTTTCGCCTCATCGCCAAAAAGCGCTTCTACCCGTTCGCACTGCTTGCCGGTACAGGCTGCAAACTGTACGCCCTTCTCTTTCATTAACGCATAAACCTCTGAAAAAAAAGCGCTGTTGTAATCGCCATCGCTGTGAAGAAACGTGCCGTCCAGATCGGTAATTACCAACTTGATCATTCCACTCTCCTTTCAGATTGTACATGCACAGACAGCCGTATATCAGGCTGGGCATAGCCCGCTGAGCAAGGAAAAATATCGCTTTTGTGCGGTGAATTAGATGACTGACGTGATGATTAAATGCCAATGCTCGATTTAGCTTAATCATGTATCAATCAAGCATCATGGAGCAATAACAATACAATAAAAATCACTTATCGCGAAGTTATTCATAAAACCCATTGCCACAACGCAATAAAAATCAGAATCAATCAATAATGAGCATCAAGGAGTAATAAAAAGTAGCAGTAGAGTTGGTATGCGGTTGGCAACACTTAAATATCCAACCGAGATCATGTTATTCACATTTCATTAAACCCCACCGTTGACAACGTCACTGCAACGCCACATTAATATGTACGGACAGGTTAAAATGTCCGTACATATTAAAATATAACATTAGCTATAAAACATGATTCCTGATGCAGGTTGTATCGCTAAAAATCAAAAAAATCCTGTTAGTTCATGTCATTAGAGGCATTCACTACATGATGGCGAGTTTTGCGGGTTCAGCCGTTATCCGTACTGTTTCACCTACAAGAGATAAACACTATGTCGACAAAAACACCGGTCTGGAAAGGTCTGACATTTCAGGTTCTGGCGGCGATGGCACTGGGTATCGCCCTCGGTTTTGCCGCACCGGAATTGGCAGCAAAGTTTAAAATACTCGGTGACATCTTTCTGAAGCTCATCAAGACCGCCGTCGCGCCACTCATTTTTTTCACGGTAGTGCATGGCATCGCCTCCGCAGGGGATATCAAGAAAGTGGGCAAAATCGGCGTGCGAGCGCTGATCTATTTTGAACTGGTTTCTACATTTGCCCTCGCTCTCGGCCTCGGCTGGGCAAATCTTATTAATATCGGATCAGGTATTCATGCTGGGAGTATCAGCCAGACGGCTAGCGCTGCCGTTGACTCTGCGATAGCGAAAGGCCACATGCCGACCACCACGATGGATTTTATCTACGGTATTTTCCCTGATAACTTTATCGGTGCCTTCGCTGGCGGACAGCTCTTACAAGTACTGGTGGTTTCACTGATTTTTGGGTTCGCATTACTCGCACTCCCCCATGAAAAACGCAGCGTGATTGAAAATGGCATGAACCGCATTTCAGAATGCTTCTTCGAGTTCATTAATTTAATCATGAAATTAGCCCCGATTGGTGCCTTCGGCTCCGTAGCTTATGCGATGGGAAGTAACGGCAGCAGCGTGCTGCTATCTCTGCTGAATCTGGTATTAATGTTTTATGCCGCCGTCGCCTTTTTCATCATTGTTATCCTGGGCGCTATCTGCCGATTTGCCGGGTTTAGCCTGACTCGCTTTCTTAAATACATCCGCGATGAGATCGTCATCGTGCTGGGTACGGCCTCGTCCGAAAGTGCCTTACCTCGACTGTTACAGAAACTGGAACGTTTTGGTTGTTCACGCCAAAGCGTGGGGCTGATTCTCCCAACCGGCTACGCATTTAATCTCGACGGAACCAGCATTTACATGTCGATGTGTACGCTGTTTATCGCCAATGCCTATGGCGTCGACCTGAGCTGGCAACAACAGATGGGTATCCTGCTCATCATGCTGGTGACATCAAAAGGCGCCGCAGCCGTCTCTGGTGGCAGCTTCGTGGTATTCGCGGCAACGGTGGCGACAGTAGGTAACCTGCCGATAGAAGGATTGGCGTTAATTTTCGGTGTCTATCGCTTTATGTCTATGGCGATCGCGTTGTGCAACACCATCGGAAACAGCGTGGCCACTATCGTCGTCGCAAAATGGTGCGGGGAATATTCACCTCAGCCGGACAACGCACCGGACAGCTCGATCCTCACTCAGGAAAGCCGCCCTGCCAACTAATCGTCAGCCAAGAGCAGAAAAAGAGGGTTACAGACATCAGCCATGGCGTTCAAGTAGCGTCCTGGCTGAATAATGTCGCTTCAGCGCACGAATACGGCTAAACATTCGGCACTTGAAAGAAGATGATAAACAAAGCGCTTGCCACCGACGTCAGAGCCGTCCATAATAGCGCTCATTCCAAACGCTGGAATGAAGAAAAGCATTCTAATCAAAACGTTACTGATTAAGATGTTATCTCCTGTACGACCGTAGCTCAGTTGGTTAGAGCACCACCTTGACATGGTGGGGGTCGGTGGTTCGAGTCCACTCGGTCGTACCAATTCATGTTCTATAAATATTATCCTGCGCCCGTAGGTTAATGAATATGAATTGAAATTTCCCTTACTCGTCTCTTGTTAATTTCGTAAAAATCCATCGACATTCCTGCTTATTTTTTGCTTTTGTTTTAATGATTCAGGCCGCTACAGCTAATGGATACTGCTGAAAATCAGTTCTTCTATAACAGCCTGAAAATGCCGTCGCCGAGGGAATACAGAAGTAAACTCTTAGCAATGAATTTGTAAGTATCCCTGCAAAACGGACCATTCACTTTTAGAGATCTTCCGACATACTGACTATGTCCTTTGAGGAGATCACCATGCGCAAAGCCCGATTCACCGAACACCAGATCATTGCCGTTCTGAAGTCCGTCGAAGCCGGACGTACCGTCAAAGATGTCTGTCGCGAAGCGGGAATATCCGAAGCCTCATACTACAACTGGAAAGCGAAGTTTGGTGGGATGGAAGCCTCTGATATCAAAAAGATGAAAGACCTAGAGGACGAAAATCGCCGCCTGAAGCAGATGTTTGCCGACCTGAGTCTGGAATGCCGGGCGCTGAAAGACGTCATCGAAAAAAAGCTTTAAAACCAGCGATAAAACGTGAGCTCGTCAGCTATCTGACCGCGCAGTTTACGATGAGCATACGCCAGGCATGCAGGACGTTATCGCTGAGCAGGACGGTTTTTCGCTATCAACCGGACACGCGACGTGATGAATCGGTGATCCAGGCTTTGATTGAACTGGCTGAACGCTATCCCCGCTACGGCTTTAAGAAGCTTTTTCAGGTGCTTCGCAGGCAGGGGCATGTCTGGAATCACAAGCGGGTACACCGGATTTACCGCCTGTTGAAACTGAATTTTCGGCGTAAGGGTAAACAACGTCTGCCGGTGCGAAATCCGGCTCCGCTGGCCACGCCGGAAGCACTCAACCAGAGCTGGTCGATTGATTTTATGCACGATGCACTGACATGTGGGCGACGTTTTCGGACTTTCAACGTCGTGGATGATTTTAACCGCGAGGCTCTGGCGATAGAAATTGACCTGAATATCCCGGCTCAGCGGGTCGTTCGGGTACTGGACAGGATAGTAGCAAACCGTGGATATCCGCTGAAAATGCGGATGGATAACGGGCCAGAACTGATATCACTGGCTCTGGCACAATGGGCTGAAGACCACGGTGTGACGCTGGAATTTATCAAGCCAGGTAAGCCAACGCAGAACGCCTTTATTGAACGGTTTAACCGGACGTACCGGACAGAAATCCTGGATTTTTACCTGTTCAGAACGTTGAACGAAGCACGGGAAATCACGGAACGCTGGGTGACGGAATACAACAGCGAGCGGCCTCATGAATCCCTGAATAACCTGACGCCGGAAGAATATCGGCTGATGGCCGAGAAACCGGAAATCTCAAAAAGTGTGTGGAACTAAAACAGGTATGCTTACAAATTGACCGTGTCCGTTTTAGCTGGGGCAACTCCGGTTGGATAACAAATGATGAGCAAAATATTTTCGGGCAAGCAAATAGGCTTCCCACATATTTTCGCCTTCATAGTTTACGCGTGCCCATGGAACAATATGTTGATCACCATTTACTGACACTGTGTTTTTCAGTGCATGAAAAAGCGGTATATCCGATGCAGAATCACCATACGCTATACATTGATCACGGTTAAAGCCATGGTGAGATAATTCATCGTCTGTAATAGAAACCTTATCTTCCGGGCACAGAATATAGTCAGGATTCAATGCTTCATTGAAGGGTAATTGAGGAAATTTCGACGCTTTAACAATGTCAACGCCCATAGATAATAGGTGATTGGCAAAAAAGTCGGGAGACATCGTAATAACCAATGATTTCTCTCCCCTACTACGTATATCCCTTAATACCTTCCTCACATTATTTATCCAGGGAGCAGAGTGAGCCGCTTTAGAAACAGAGTCTGGCGTCAATTCATTCCATAAATAAAAAATCTGCATTGCGAATTGTTGAGTGTTAATAATACCTCTTGAGAAATCATGTTCAAGGTTTTGTAACTCTTTCACACAGCCAAGAACTTTGGCTATCTCCATACTGGCAGTGGTACCCCGTAGAAGGGTACCATCCATATCAAACACATGAAGCAGACTCAAAATTTACGCTCTTCTAATGGTGCAATTTTATATGCTTGCCATTTAGATGATAATTCGGTGTTATTACAGCATGCAAGAACAGCCGCGCTGGCTGGAAATAACGGTTCTGGGAGTGCCTCTGGATGAAACCATTTCCAACATGTAAAAATATGCGGCTCCAGCACTTCTGGAGTAGCACCCATTTCAGGGAGAGCAAGAACAACCGCGCCCGTTATTGACGTTACCGACGCATCTAATTGTTGATTAATTGCAATAACAAATGCACCCGTGAACCCACTCAAGCCTGCTTCCTCTGCAACTTCACGTATAGCGGCATCCTCGAATGATTCACCTGCTTCAACATGACCACCCGGTAAACACCATGAGGGAGACTCCCCCAACTTGTCTCTATATCCAAGTAGTACCATGCCATCTGGCCGAACAACAACAGCCCCTACACCCACAATAGCCCGATTCATCTCACGCACGTCCTTTACTAACTAACTCATTGATAACTGAATCCGCAGCATAGTGCCCACTAATAAAGGCTGCGACTATTCCCCGAAACAGACCACATGCATCACCAGCAACCCATGCTGGAATATCAGGCATACGTAGATTGCCATCCACACAAGGATACCATCCCACGCCCTCAAGAGTCGGCCCAATCAACCGTGTCTGAGAATGATCAATCGAGGGAAATTTTCCTATAAGCTTTTGGACACCCAGTAACATAATTTCCCGCAATTTCTTTCCATATACCTTATCCAGGGCGTCGATAGCATCAGTGTTTCCCTGCAACGCATCCTGAAGCGATACTCGGAAGTAGGAATGTTTGTCTCGCATTGCGACAATAACTGATTCAATAGCATTGATAGCAAGTTTTTCATCAAGAATGCGGGTATTAAATCCAACGTTAGATTTCCCCGAAGCGGGTCCATCTGAGTGCCCAGACACCGTCCATAATTGCTGAGTTTCAGTAAATACGGTTTCTCCATTCCTGCAGGCACAGAATGTACGCCATTCTACATTACCATCTTCCGATTGCAGCTTTAGCTTAGGATCGAGTTGAGTCATCCCATTAAAAAATGATCTCTCATGCGGTTGCTCAATTCTGAATCCTACTTCCAGCCGTTGGAACGACCGGGGAACATCCAGAGCCTTCCATAAAGGGCCAAAGCGCCCACTGGCTATTATTAGCCGTTTAGCTTTGACGGTATAACGCTCATTACTGGCCCCCTCTAAGATCAATTCAAATCGGTCATCATCTTTATTATATAAATATGAATGGACTTGAGTCTCCGTAGCAATATCAGCAGAAAGGTGACTGACCAACTGTCCAATTAATTCAATACGAGCTTGCAATGACAAGTAATCTGACGGATAGGCCTTCAGCACCCATTCCCCAGCGCCAACAGCATAATCTTCTGGGTTAGATGGATAAGGAGGTGTGTCTAATCCATATGATTTCAGTAGATTGCATGTCCAGTCATATGCAGCACGTAAATCTTTGCTACGGGGTAAGTTCCAAAGGTTGCTTGCTGAAGGGAAAAATGAAAATTTCCCATCAGAATAAAGCCCTGCCCCGCCATGCCCTTGGGTTAGTTCAGACTCAAGATCCTTATCACGTTCAAAAATTGAACGTCCCTGATCGATCAGTAATACACTGCATTCAAATTTATCTAAATTCTGAACTGCAGCCAAACCTGCAGGACCGGCTCCTATAACAGCAACATCATACTCAGACATAGAAATAACCCCCTTTCATCATATTATTTGTATCCAAGTCTCCAGAACACTCTGCGGCTGAAGACATTTTCAATCGGCAAGATTGAAATTCGAAACGAATCGTATCGTATCTAAATATGGACATTCAAAATGATAAGTTCCTCACAGAGACGACGAGTTCTAAGTAGGGAATCGGACTGCTTTTATCTTAAATATTAAGAAATAAATGTTGAATATTGAGAAAAAAATACGACTCAAATCGTATTTAAATTGATGGATGCTTGATCCCAAAAAAATATTTGTCAATTATGGACAACTATTTTCATTTATATTCATCTGAGGAAGGTATAACTTGTCGCTCTCCACTCGTTCAGGACGTCCCCGAAGTAATCAGGTAACCACTACGGTACTGAAAGCTGCACTGAATCTTGCTAAAACAGGCGGGATTTCCTATGCGACGATTGAAAGAATATCCCAATGCACAGGGGTAGCAAAATCAACTATTTACCGACGTTGGCCAAACGCATCTGCCATTGTAATGGATGCATTTTTACAGGATATTGGACCACTTATCCTCTACGAAAAATATTCATCCATCACTGATACAGTACGCACGACACTTTATTCATTAGTGGATGCGTTAACCGGTGAGCGAGGAGAATTATTACGACATCTGCTTGGTCTGGCTCAATTTGAGACTGAGCTCCAGGAAGCATTTCTCCAACGCTGGATAATGCCTCGACGCCAACTTGGACTCCGTGCATTAAAACAAGCGATTGAGTCTAAAGACCTGTCCCCAAAAACAGATCCTGAGTTAATACTTGATATGCTTTATGGTGCGATTTATTACCGATTGGTCGTTTCCTTTGAGCAACCTGATACACAGTTTATGGATAATTTGGTTGATAGGGTATTCCATGGCTTACTGTGTAACAATGAGTCCCCAGCCGTGGAAAAATGATTATATATCATTAATTTATATAGAATTTAGACCTGCGAAGGTTTTCTTGCATGCAGCCAATCGTAAAGGCGCTTACTATTTGGAGATTAAAAGTGTACTCCCTACCCATTCATCACATCAAGAAACATGACAAGGGGTGAGTTTCCTAAAAATGTCAAAAAATAGAGACTTTGCAAGTAGAAATTTTCTGGAGCTCATTCAAAAACGAGATCAGAAAAATAGAGAATCCACACCCTAATCATAAAATGAAATAACAACAGCTCAAAACCAAGGTATCACTTCATCGTTCAGACAACATCGCAGCCTTACTGGCCGCGAGTTTCCAGATACAGTACTGTGGCAGCGACGCGGGAGCGTACGTTGAGTTTGCGCAACATGTTGCGAATATGCACTTTCACCGTCTCTTCTGAGATATACAGCACCGCGGCGATTTGCTTGTTGGATAGCCCTGAAGCCACTTCCTGAAGCACATCCAGCTCGCGCTCCGTCAATACGGTAAAAGGCGACGGCGTCTCTTTTATGGCGATGCGATGGCGCAAGACATCACGAACCTGTTCACTGAATGCATCGCAGCTGCGAATGGAATCCAATAAGTGTTCTGGGGCGCTGTCTTTCAGCAGATAGCCATCGGCACCCGCGTCCATCAGCGCATAAATATCGCTGGGCGCATCCGAAACCGTCAGGACAATTACGCGAGCGCAGATCCCATCACGTCGAAGCGCGTGCAGCGTATCCAGCCCGCTCAATCCTTTCATGTTGAGATCGAGCAAAATAATATCGGGAGAATCCCGATTCGCGAGGCTTAATGCCTCCATGCCATTGCTCGCTTCCCCAATCACGTCAAAGTTGGCATCGGTTGCCAGTAACTGACGGATTCCCCGGCGCATAAGCGGATGATCGTCGACGATCAGCACGCGATAAGATGATTTTTCTGACATGCCCAGCCCCAATGTAATATGGATCTTATTATTTTTTATTTATCCCTGTCATCTTCCAGGCGACATGTATGTCGCTCGAATTATTCAGGGTAGAGATTGTTTGTGTTGTCACGTTCACGCGCTGTCGTCGGCGTCGAAAAACAGACGCTAACCTGCGTCCCTCCTTCAGGATGGAGACCAATAGATAGCCGTCCTCCTAACCGTTCGGCGCGCTCCTGCATAATATTTAAACCATAGTGTCCTGCAGGTTCCTCTTGATTGACAATCCCGCAGCCGTCATCACGAATGTCAACACAATGGCTGCCGTCGGGTTGCGTATGGCAGTTGACGGTAATCGTCGTTGCCTGCGCGTGTTTAATGGCATTCAGCACCGCTTCGCGAATGATTTGCAGCAGATGAACCTGCTGTGATGCATCCAGCGCCTGCGTAGGAATACGGCAATTGATATCAATCGTCGCCGGAGTCTGCACCCTTAGCGGTTCAATCATTTCCTGCATTGCCGCAGGCAAATCGGCCTGTTGCAGCGTCAGCCGGAACGTTCCCAACAATTCCCGCAGTTGGCGGTACGCATCGCTTAACGCCTGTTCAAAATCGGTGATGATCTGACGGGCCTGCGTATTTTCTTCCGCTACTGCGCGCTTTAACAACGTCATCTGGATATTCAGATAAGAAAGCACCTGAGCCAGTGAGTCATGCAGTTCACGCGCAATGGTGGCTCGTTCTTCCATCAGCAGCAGCTGCTGGTAGTGCTTCTGCGCCTGATTAAAATAGAGGCCGCGCCCCAGCATAGCAGCGACGCTTTCCATCAACTGCCCCGACGGCTGCTGCGTTGACGCCTGCCACCGCAGTTGTCCAAATTCGACCTCTTGCAAACGGATGGGCAGCGCCTGCCACGCAGTTTGCTCGTCCGGCTGGCCTTCACATAACAGCCAGTTTTCCCCTACCCGCATTTCCAGACAGACGACCGTTTCATAGCGATGAACAATTTGCAGAATCTGTTGAAAACAATGCCTGTCGATCGTGCTGACATTCATCGCCTGAGAACAGTTGTACAACACCTTCAGCATACGGTTCACTTCCTGCAAACGCAGCGTTTTCTGCCGTACCTTATCTTCCAGAGAGCGATAGAGCTTTTGCAATTCGTCCGTCATGCTGCTGAACGTTTGCGCCAGTAATCCCAATTCATTAGGCAGATTGACATCCAGCCGCGAATGGGTAAAACGCCCCTTCTCAATCGACGCACAGGCCGCCATCAGCTTATTCAACGGCACAACAACCTGACGCCGAATGCGGCGCAACGTGAAGAAGATCAGTATATAGATAGTGATCGAACCAATTATTGATGTCACAACCACTATCATCATCTTGCGCTCGGAATAATGCTGCAACGCCAACACAAAGAGATCGATCTGCGTGACATAGCGAACAATATTGTCCTGATACCACACCCGATCCCCCGCGCTCAGGCGCTCATCCATCGTTTTCCAGCTCTGCAACAGTGCGGCATAACGGTCGCGTACATCGCGCGGTACATACCAGCGATCCAGCAGGTGAAAAACCGGGGAGTCCAGTGTTTGCGCATAGAGGTGTCGATGCGATTCCAACGCTGCGCGGTCGCCCTGTAGGTCATATCCCATGCGATAGCTTTGCATACGCATGGATCCCGCAACGTTGATCGCTTCTGCATCGCGCAAACCACTGGCTAACGTCAGCAACGCAATGCCCGTCGTTAAAAATGAGAGCAACGCGATATAAAAAAATGCGCGAGCCAGACTGGTAGAAACAGGACGTTTGACCATCACAACAAGCAATCCTCTTTAGCAATACAAACTCGATACCCTAAATAATTCGAATTGCAGGACAAAACGTTAACGTTTTGAACAACGCGAAGCGTTAGCCCTTTAGGGCGATGCTCAGCTATGAGCATCGTAACGCGGCAAGAGAAAGAATCCCGATGAGCTTACTCAGGTAAGTGATTCGGGTGACAAATCTGTCGGGAGCAGATTTGAACGCTGCTTGCAGCGGCCCTTCAGGGCGAGGCCCACGACGGGCCGAGTATTTGAACGCAGCCAACGCACATGCAGCTTGAAGTATGACGGGTATCCACTATCACGATCCCCACTCGCTCAGGCAAGCCGATAAGGCACGAATCCTACATAAGCTTGATCCGGCACCCCCATTTACCTCTAAAGGGTGATTATCGCATACAGCCTAGGGAGCATAGTGTAACCCCTATAAAAACAACGTGTTTTTTATTGGATATTTTACCGAGTGCCAGAGCGACAAACTGCCATGACTAACCTCTCCCGACGTTCCTTACTGACCGGTGGCCTACAGCGGGCAGACAACGCACTGCGTCCGCCATGGAGTGGTGCAGAAAGCCATTTTCTGAGTCAGTGTTCGCGTTGTAACGCCTGCGTTGAAGCCTGCGGAACGGAGATCATCCAGCGCGGTTCAGGGGGCTTTCCCACCATCGATTTTCAACACGGCGAATGCACGTTCTGCTACGACTGTGCTCGCGCGTGTCCACAAGCGCTGTTCGCGGAAAGCCATACCACGCCGTGGGAATGCCACCTGACGATTCAGGATACCTGTTTATCGCTGCATCAGGTGGAATGCCGCAGCTGTCAGGATGCCTGTGAAACAGGAGCGATACGGTTTCGTCCTGCCCTCGGGCGCGTTGCTGCACCGTCGATCGAGGATGATGCCTGTACCACCTGTGGCGCATGTATCTCAGGGTGCCCCGTCGGTGCCATGTCGATGAAAAAAATCACCGCGGGATATCACACCGCGCCAGCGCGTTTCACAACGCAACAGGAAAACCGATGAACACAGTCTGGCATGTTTGCAGTGTCGTGGTTCACGTCAATACGGAACGTATGGCCGCAGTAAGCGACGCATTGGAAAAATTACCCAATGTCGACGTTGCCGCCAGCGATAGCGATACCGGAAAAATGGTCGTGGTGCTGGAGTCAGATTCAGAAGACGCGCTGTTAAAACACATAGCGTCAATACGCGAACTTACAGGCGTACTGGCGGTTTCGCTGGTTTATCACCAGCTTGATGAACAGTCTTTTGATGAACAATCTTTTGCTTTCGATGAACAACCTCTTGATCAACAAGCTCAGGGTGAGGAAATACCATGAAACTCAGTCGACGACACTTTATGAAGGCGAACGCTGTCGCAGCGGCCGCTGCGGTCGCAGGCATCACCATTCCTATCGCGGTCCGCGCCGCGACCGAGCAATCGGACGCTATCCACTGGGATAAAGCCCCCTGCCGTTTCTGTGGCGTAGGGTGCGGTGTGCTAGTAGGGACACAAAACGGGCGTATTGTCGCCAGTCAGGGCGATCCCGAAGCGCCAGTTAACCGCGGACTAAACTGCATCAAAGGCTATTTCCTGCCAAAAATCATGTACGGGCAGGATCGCCTGACCCAGCCCTTGCTGCGTATGCGTGATGGTAAATTCGATAAAGAAGGCGAATTTACCCCGATCTCCTGGGACAAAGCTTTTGACATCATGGCGGAAAAATTCAAAACCGCACTGAAGGAGAAAGGTCCGAACGCGATAGGGATGTTTGGCTCCGGGCAATCAACAATTTGGGAAGGCTATGCCGCCGCCAAACTGTTCAAAGCCGGTTTTCGTTCCAACAATATTGACCCTAACGCGCGCCACTGTATGGCATCGGCGGTGGTGGGCTTTATGCGTACCTTCGGTATGGATGAACCGATGGGCTGCTACGATGATATTGAGCAGACCGATGCATTTGTGCTGTGGGGCTCCAACATGGCGGAGATGCACCCGATTCTCTGGTCACGCATCACCGACCGTCGCCTGTCGAACAGCAACGTCACGGTCGCTGTGCTATCTACCTATCAACACCGCAGTTTTGAGCTCGCCGATAACGGTATGGTGTTTACGCCGCAAACCGATCTGGCCATTCTCAACTATATCGCCAACTACATTATCCAAAATAACGCGGTGAACGAAGCCTTCTTTACCCGCCACGTCAACCTGCGTAGAGGCGTGACCGATATCGGCTACGGACTGCGTCCGACGCACCCACTGGAGAAAGCGGCGAAGAACCCCGGCTCCGATGCATCCGAACCGATGAGTTTTGAAGAATACAAAACTTTTGTCGCCGACTACACGCTGGAAAAAACGGTCGCCATCAGCGGCGTCCCCGCCGACCAGTTGGAAGCGCTGGCAAAACTCTACGCCGATCCGAAAAAGAAAGTGATCTCCTACTGGACGATGGGCTTTAACCAGCACACGCGCGGCGTCTGGGCGAACAATCTGGTTTATAACATCCACCTGCTGACCGGTAAGATCTCTCAGCCGGGCTGCGGGCCGTTCTCACTAACCGGTCAACCTTCTGCCTGCGGCACCGCGCGTGAAGTCGGTACCTTTGCCCATCGCCTGCCAGCAGACATGGTGGTGACCAACGAGAAACACCGCGCGATTGCGGAAAAACTGTGGCAATTACCGACAGGCACGATCCCTGAGAAAATTGGTCTGCACGCCGTCGCACAAGATCGGGCGTTGAAAGACGGCACGCTGAATGCCTATTGGGTGATGTGTAACAACAATATGCAGGCTGGCCCTAACATTAATCAGGAGCGTATGCCGGGCTGGCGCGATCCGCGTAACTTCATCGTGGTTTCCGACCCTTACCCGACCGTCAGCGCGCTGGCCGCCGACCTGATTTTGCCTACCGCGATGTGGGTGGAAAAAGAAGGAGCCTACGGTAATGCCGAGCGCCGGACGCAGTTCTGGCGTCAGCAGGTGAAAGCGCCGGGCGAATCAAAATCGGATCTGTGGCAGGTCGTGAGCTTTGCCAAACGTTTCGCCGTGGAAGACGTGTGGCCGGAAGAGCTTCTGGCGCAGAAACCTGCCTACCGTGGCAAGACGCTCTACGACGTACTGTTTGCTAACGATATCACCACACGCTTCCCACTTAGCGAGTTGGCGGAAAATCAGTTGAACGATGAATCTCGCGAATTCGGTTTTTACTTGCAGAAAGGTCTGTTTGAAGAATACGCCGCGTTTGGCCGTGGGCACGGTCACGATTTAGCGCCGTTCGATGCTTATCACAAGGCTCGCGGGTTACGCTGGCCGGTGGTTGACGGTAAGGAAACGCAGTGGCGCTACAGCGAAGGGCACGATCCTTACGTCAAAGCAGGAGAGGCCTACCGTTTTTACGGTAAACCGGATGGCAAGGCGGTGATTTTCGCGCTGCCATACGAACCTGCCGCCGAAGCACCGGACAACGAGTACGACCTCTGGCTCTCTACTGGCCGCGTACTGGAACACTGGCACACGGGTAGCATGACGCGTCGCGTGCCAGAGCTGCATCGCGCCTTCCCCGAAGCCGTGCTGTTTATTCATCCGCAGGATGCCAAAGCGCGCGATCTTCGTCGCGGTGAAAAAGTACGTATCATTTCGCGCCGTGGCGAAGTCGTCTCCATTGTAGAGACACGCGGCCGTAATAAACCGCCGCGCGGGCTGGTGTATATGCCATTTTTCGACGCCGCACAAATGACCAACGTCCTGACGCTGGATGCAACCGATCCGCTGTCGAAAGAAACGGACTTTAAAAAATGTGCCGTCAAACTGGCTAAGGTGTAACGAATATGGCACGCCCGGAGAATTCCTCCCCCGCTCGCCGCCGCTTTCTGCGTGATGCCGTTCGTGCCGTTGCGGGTTTATCCGCAGCGGTGACGATACTCGGCATTCAGCAGCGGCGCGCGCAGGCTGATGGACTCCGGCTGCGGCCGCCGGGTGCGCTGCCTGAAGCGGCGTTTTCCGGTGCCTGCATCCGCTGCGGCCAATGTGTTCAGGTCTGTCCTTACGATACGCTGAAGCTGGCGACGCTGGTATCCGGCCCCGCAGCCGGTAGCCCTTACTTTATCGCACGCGATATCCCGTGTGAGATGTGTGAGGACATTCCCTGCATCGTCGCCTGCCCCAGCGGTGCCTTACAGCCGCTGAATGCTATCGATGATGCGCGCATGGGATTAGCTGTGTTGTTAGATCAGGAGAACTGCCTGAACTATCAAGGGCTACGCTGCGACGTGTGCTATCGCGTCTGTCCCCTCATCGATAGCGCCATCACGCTGGAGCCGGAGCGCAATGCCCGAACCGGAAAACACGCTCGTTTTCTTCCTACGGTGCATAGCGATGTCTGTACCGGCTGTGGCAAATGTGAAAAAGCCTGCGTGCTGGAGCAGCCAGCGATAAAGGTCTTGCCGCGCGCGCTAGCAAAAGGCGAACTCGGACACCACTACCGTTTTAGTTGGCTGGAGGCACGCGATGGCAAATCGTAAGCAAGACGCCGGACGAGAAGCTCAAGCGAAGAAAGGCTGGTGGCGCAGTCACCGCTGGCTGGTCCTCCGCCGCCTGACTCAATCTTTGGTGCTGCTCATGTTCCTCAGCGGCCCGCTGTTAGGGTTTTGGATCTTGCGCGGGAACTACAGCGCCAGCCAGTTGCTCGACGTGGTGCCACTTAGCGATCCACTGATGGTGCTGCAAAGTCTGGCTAGCGGTCATCTACCCGCCGCGCTCGCACTGGTCGGGGCGCTGATTATTACGCTGAGCTACTCGTTGGCAGGTAAGCGCCTGTTCTGTAGCTGGGTCTGCCCTGTGAATCCGCTCACCGATTTAGCGGCCTGGCTACGTCGTCGTTTCGGTATCACCGCTTCAGCGACGATCCCCCGCAATCTGCGCTATCTGCTGCTGATGCTTATTCTGGCAGGAAGTGCGCTAACGGGTGGACTAGTGTGGGAGTGGGTCAACCCTGTCTCTCTGACGGGGCGCGGACTAATTTTCGGGTTTGGCACGGGTATCTGGTTGCTGTTGGCGCTGTTTCTGTTTGATTTATTGGTCGTGGAACATGGCTGGTGCGGGCACCTTTGCCCGACGGGTGCGCTGTATAGTGCGCTTGGCGCTAAAGGCGCACTGGTTGTGGATGCCGCCGAGCGTGAACGCTGTACGCGCTGTATGGACTGTTTTCATGTTTGTCCTGAGCCGCAGGTGTTGCGCGCCCCCTTGCTCGATAAACACAGTCCGGTACAGGTGACTGACCGAGACTGCATAACATGCGGACGCTGTATTGATGTCTGCGCTGAAGACGTTTTTAAAATAACCCTTAGATGGAAATCGGGAGCAAAGTCATGAAGAGCCTGAGAATGGGATGGTTTCGCTGGATCACCGCCCTGGCAATAATGAGCAGTGCAATAGCGACTGCACAGGTCGATTTAAGCCAATCGCCGGAAGTCGCGGCGACACAGCCGGGAAACAGTCGGATGCCGAAGCAGCAGGAGCGTATGGCGCTCAACTATGTCAACCAACCGCCGATGATTCCGCATAGCGTGGATGGCTATCAGGTCACCCCAACCTTTAACCGCTGTTTACAGTGTCACGGCGTGGAAAACTATCGTTCCACCAGCGCTCCCCGCGTCAGCCCGACCCATTTTGTCGACAGAGACGGCAAAGTACTGAGTAATGTGGCACCTGCACGCCATTTCTGCCTGCAATGCCACGTGCCGCAGGCGGATAGCTCGCCGATTACCGGCAATACGTTTACTCCTTCTAAAGGCTTTGGACAGTGAGGTTTGCTATGAAACAACCAGGAAAAGTAGGACGGTTGTTGCGCCAGCTGTGGCAATGGTGGCGTCGCCCAAGTCGGCTGGCGCTGGGAACATTGCTGATTATCGGTTTCGCGGGCGGTATTTTCTTTCTGGCAACATCTCAGAAAGGCATGGAAATGAGCAACAGCGAAGCGTTCTGCATCAGCTGTCATGAGATGCGTAATACCGTTTATCAGGAATATATGGAAACCGCGCACTACAGCAACCGCAGCGGCGTGCGCGCCACCTGCCCGGATTGCCATGTTCCGCATGAATTTGTACCGAAAATGGTACGTAAGATTCAGGCCAGCAAAGAGCTGTACGGCAAAATAATGGGTACCATTGATACACCACAAAAATTCGAAGCACACCGGCTGACGATGGCGCAGAACGAATGGCGGCGCATGAAAAACAACAATTCTCAGGAATGCCGCAACTGCCACAACATTGACTACATGGACTTCTCAGGGCAAAAAACGGTCGCGGCGGAAAAACACAGCGAAGCGATAAAACTCGGTCAAACCTGTATCGACTGCCATAAAGGCATCGCCCACAAACTACCGGACATGCACGGCGTCAAAAGCGGGTTATAACCCCCTTCGTAACACTCGGGACGGCGTATGCCGTCCTCAGCACAAACGGAAGTATCCGCCCTTTCTAAACCTGATTGTTATGAGTACAGTGAGAGTTTCGTGCGCAGCAAGCCACGTAAATTTCTGCAACTCATCCGACACGGGCTAAAGCAGCCCTCAATACAGGCGGAAGCATCTCCCAAATGACAATCTATTAAATTCAGCCTTTGCTTTTATGGAGGTTAGTTCGCGTAAAAAATCGCGCTGAGGTGAGCGTAGACGCCGGATGAGCGGCATGGACGCCGCGAAAGCCTGCGCCGCGTAAGACAAAAACGTCAGAGACGTTTTTAAACAGCACTTGTGCTGGCCCGAAGGGCGAGTCCCATTTATGGGGCGAGTAATCGCGTCGCAGGTGGTCCGAACAGCGGATACGAACGCCGAAGACATCGCGAAGCGGCGCGATTTCCCGCAAAAAGCCAGGGGTCACGGGGCGACGGCGATGAGCCGCCCCGTGTCGGGCGCGTGCGACGCGAGTTGCAGAAATTCACGCGGCGTGTAGCGCACGAAACCTTCACCGCAACAACAGAAACAACAGAAACAGCAAAAGGACGATATCTCGCCCTTCTGCTATTGATGATGAAGACAAAAGAATTCTTACTTACCAGTAACCGCCTGAACCGACAATGACGCTTTCGCCTGTCCGACACTGCGCTCGATGACTGCTCGGCGTGTGTCGTTTTGCGGGAGCAGCGTCAGCATCGTTTGCCAGGCGTCAATCGCGTCCTGATAGCGCTGGGCTTCATAGGCATTGAAAGCCAGCAGGCTGAGCACGCGCACATTGGTCGAGCCGGAATTCATCAGTTCACTCAGCATGTCTCCACCACGCTGGCTATCACGCGGATCGGTGGAGTGCGACAGCAGGTCGGCATAGTCCAGCGCCAGATCCGTATTTTTCGGATCGAGTTGGAACGCCTTGGCAAACGCCTGCACGGACATGTCATAGTTATTCAACAAGCCCGCAATGCGCCCCAGCATCCACCAGTCTTGTGGATTGTCTGGCTGCGCCTCCAGTTGGCTTCGCAGCCCCAAACCAAGACGCGCCACCTCTTCGATGGTCAGTGGTTCTGCATCAGCATCCAGCGCTCGTTTCATCAGATCTGGCGTTAATGCCACCACCTGCTGCCACTCCTGTACTCGGTTAATCGCGGAAGTCTGCCAAAACACGCCGAGGCTGACGATGACCAGCAACAGCACACCGGGCAGCAAAACCCAATGGCTCAGCGGGCGCTGTTGTACCGTTGTACCATCAGGAATATCTTGCAATAGCGTATGCTGAAGTTCCTCAACCAGTTGGGCACGATCCTGCTCATTAGCAACATCCGCAGTAAGCTCACGCAGACGATCGTGATACAGCGCCCGATTAATCGCATCACGATCGTATTCCCTCCGTGACGACCACGGCGCAAGCAGCAACGCTGACAGCGCAATCAGCGATAAAACGATGATGGTTGTCAGTAACATCATTCCGATTTCCCCTCACGTCCTAACAACGTCTGCAAACGCTTTTTATCCTGTTCGCTCATCGGTTCTTTGGCACTTCTGAT
Source organism: Pectobacterium zantedeschiae (assembly GCF_004137795.1). Taxonomy (GTDB): domain Bacteria; phylum Pseudomonadota; class Gammaproteobacteria; order Enterobacterales; family Enterobacteriaceae; genus Pectobacterium; species Pectobacterium zantedeschiae. Next base: position 663,991 of record NZ_NWTM01000001.1, on the reverse strand, counting down.
ACGGCGAGAGCGTCGAATAATCATTCCTGCCCCCCCAGCTAAAAACAGCCCAGGCAGTAACCATAGCAATATCGTGAAAGGCGTGATCGGTGGTTCATACGTCACAAAATAGCCGTAACGATCCACCATGTAATCGACAACCTGTTCTTTCGTTTGCCCCTGCTGCATTAGTTCATACACTTTCTGCCGCATATCTGAAGCAATCATCGAATTGGAATCAGCAATGCTGTTGTTCTGGCATTTCGGGCAGCGCAGTTGCATGGTCAACTCACGGAACTGTTGCTCCTGCATGTCGTTGTCAAAACGCAATACCTCGGAGGATGCCAGCACGCTGAACGACAGCAGCAGTGCAGCAAGGAAGCTAAGCATTCTCATGCGCCACCTTCCTTGCTGTATTTTTCCCACAACGGTTGCAGCGTTTCTCGCCATACCTGCATGTTAAGATCGCCCGCATGGCGATAGCGAATGATGCCTTGTCCGTCGATCAGGAAGGTTTCCGGTGCGCCGTACACCCCCAGATCCAGCCCCAGCATGCCGTCCCCATCAAACAAGCTCATCGCATAGGGGTTGCCTAGCGTCCTCAGCCATTCAACCGCTTTGGGGCGTTCATCTTTATAATTCATGCCCACGACGCGAATTCCCTGTGCTGCCAGCGTGTTGAGAAACTGGTGTTCCGCGCGGCACGTTGGGCACCAGGTCGCCCAGACATTCAACAATAGCGGTTTGCCATCACTCAACTCAGATTGGCTGTACTCCTTTCCCGGCTGATCCAGCGATTCAAGACGAAACGCTGGGATTGATTTACCAATCAGGGCAGACTCCAGCCGCATGGGATCGTCGCCGTCGCTGTTGCGCACCAACTGCCACAGCAAGGCAATGGCTAGCAGTAAAAACAGGGCGAGCGGGATTAACAAAATTTTACGACTCATGATGATGCCTCCCTGACAGCACGACGCAGGCGATAGCGAGGGTCAAACATGCACAGGATGCCACCTAATGCCATCAGTCCCCCGCCGTACCAAATCCAGCGGACAAAGGGTTTGTAATACAGTCGTACTGCCCAGCTACCGTCATCCAACTCTTCGCCCAGCGCCGCATAGAGATCGCGCGTCACACCCGCATCAATCGCCGCTTCCGTCATGATCGCGCCGCTGGTGTTGTAGAAGCGTTTTTCCGCCGTCAGGATCGCCTCTGGCTTGCCGTTGCGCGTGACCTCGATCGTTCCTTTACCGCTGTGCCAGTTCGGCCCCACCACATCCTGCACACCTTGAAATGTAAAACGGTAGTCGTGGATCTGAATGCTGTCGCCTGCCCGCATCCGCACATCGCGCTCGACGCTATAATTCTGGCTGAAGGCGATGCCTACCACCGTCACCGCCAGCCCAATATGGCCGCACACCATGCCCCACTGGCTCAGTGAGAGTGTGGTCAAACCACGCAGCAAACCATAACGCCGAGTAGAGCTGGTATGCAGTTCGTACACCGTTAAGAAGAATACCCACAGCGCCATCGACAAACCGACCACCGTCATGGCAACAAGGGAATCCTGTAACAACCACGGAAGCAGCAGCGACAGTGTCGCCGTCACGGCCAGTGCAACCAGCAACAGCTTACGCAGCTTTTGCGGTTCATCGCGTCGCCAGCGAACTAGCGGCCCCACACCCAACAGCAGAGCAAAAGGTGCCATTAATAGGGTAAACATGGTGTTAAAGAATGGTGCGCCAATCGAGATGCTGCCTAACCCCAGTTGCTTATGCACCAACGGCAGCAGTGTTCCCAGCAGCACCACCAGCGTTGCCGCCATCAGGATCAGGTTATTGCCGAGCAGAAACGTCTCGCGCGACCAGAGCGAGTTCGTGACTCGCGCCCGAACCCGGTTGCCTTTGATGGCGAACAGTAGCAACGAACCGCCGATAACAATGACCAGAAACGCGAGGATAAACATGCCCCGCGCCGGATCGGAGGCAAATGCATGCACCGACACCAGTACGCCGGAGCGCACCAGAAACGTCCCCAGCAGGCAGAGAGAGAACGCGCCGATAGCCAGCAACACCGTCCAGGCTTTAAAGCTGCCGCGTTTTTCCGTGACCGACAGCGAATGCAGCAGTGCCGTGCCCACCAACCAGGGCATCAATGAGGCATTTTCCACCGGATCCCAGAACCACCAACCGCCCCAGCCTAACTCGTAATACGCCCAGCCAGAACCGAGCACGATACCTAACGTCAGGAACGACCAGGCCGCCTGCGTCCACGGTCGGGACCAGCGAGCCCACGCGCTGTCCAGTCGCTCCGCCAACAACGAGGCGACCGCAAACGCAAACGCCACGGAAAACCCGACATAGCCCATGTAAAGCAGCGGAGGGTGGAAGATTAACCCGACATCCTGCAACAGCGGATTGAGATCACGCCCGTCAATCGGATAGTCTGGCAGCGTGCGCGTAAAGGGGTTCGACGTCAGAATAATGAACAGTAAAAAGCCGACGTTAATCATCCCCATGACGGCTAACACGCGGGCGACCGCATCGAGCGACATCCCTCGGCTGAATACCGCCACAGCAAAAGTCCAACCGCTCATCAGCAGAACCCAGAGCAGCAGCGATCCTTCATGCGCCCCCCATGCTGCTGCAACGCGATACCACACTGGCAGCGCACGGTTCGAGTTGTTGGCTACATAGAGAACGGTGAAATCATTGATCACCAACGCATGTACCAACACGAGGAAGGAGGCCAAAATGCATGCAAATAGCGCCCACGCAAGAGGACGTGCCAGCGCCATTAGGCGTTTATCCTGACGCGACGCCCCCCACAGCGGATACACGCTGAGCAATAGCGCGACGCCCAGCGCCAGACAGAGCAGATAATTGCCCACTTCAGGCATCATAACGGTTTACCCTCTGTGCCAGCCGCGGGGGCATGGCCGTGTTGCCCTTCCATTGCCGCTTTGATTTCCGGTGGCGTGTAGTTTTCATCATGGCGGGCAAGCACTTCTTTCGCCGCAATATGATCGTCGGTATCCAGAATGCCCTGCGCCACAACGCCTTGTCCTTCGCGAAACAAATCCGGCAGCATCCCGTTGTAAGTCACGTCTACTGAACCCTGCGCGTCATAAACGGTGAAACGCACTTCCAGACTTTGGCTGTCACGGCGTACGCTGCCCGGCATCACCATACCGCCGACGCGCAAGCGCTGCCCGATGGCCGGTTTTTCCTGCGTTTCATTTTTGCCGTAAAGAATTTCGCTGGGCGTATAAAAGAGATCGATATTTGAACTCAGCGCATAGAGCGTCAGCGCTATTGTCAGCACACCGCCGCAGACGACGGCCAGAATGGCATAGAGGCGGGTTTTACGCAGAGCACTCATTGCACGACCTCCATCGCTGACTGACGCGCCGTGCTCTTACGTTGCTCGCGCGCCTGCTGGCGGCGAATATCCCGCAACAGAGCACGACGACCCAAGAGGGTATGCCCGATCAATGCACTCAGCGGTAGCAGCGTTAACACCACGGCCAGCCACACGTAAAAGGCATAGCCGCCCATCGCAAAGAAATCTTGCCAACTCGTGAAGGCGATGTTCATCGTGCTACTCCTCCTTTATTAACCAGCGCAGCAACCCACGGTGCGCGGCGCTGCTGTACCAGTATCAAATTACGCAACCGCATGAGTGACAACGTCACGAATAGACTCATAAAACCGAGCATCATGATTCGCAGCGGAAGGCGCATGGTGGGATCGATGGTTTTCTGCATTTTTGTCGATCCTTGATGCAGGGTGTTCCACCACTCGACCGAGAAATGGATGATGGGTAAATTCACCACGCCAACCAGCACCAAAATCGCCGCCGCACGCCCGGCAAGGCGGCGATCGTCAAATGCGTTGTAGAGCGCGATGATACCGACGTACAGAAATAGCAGGACGAGTTCCGATGTCAGGCGTGCATCCCAGACCCACCAGGTCCCCCACATCGGTTTGCCCCAGGTGGAACCCGTAGTCAGCGCAATGAAGGTAAAGACTGCCCCGACCGGCGCCATCGCCGCCACGGCAAGCTCCGCCGTTTTTGATTGCCGAATGAGTCCGATAAGCGCAAACATCGCCATCACGGCATAGACACCCATCGACCACACGGCGGCGGGTACGTGCAGATACATGATGCGATACCCTTGCCCTTGTTGAGAATCCACAGGCGCAAACCCGAACCCTAACAGGCAACCGACGATCAGCAACGCTACGCTGATCGCTGCCACCCAAGGGATAAGCCTGCCGCAAAGGCCATAAAGGCGATCCGGCTGCGTAAGCTGATAGTTTTTTTTCAACATAATCGTGTGCTCACTTTGCGTAAAACGCATCCCAACGGGACGACGAATGCGATCCTGAGATCGGAAAATTATTGTATGCTCACCCGCAACGCCGCTGCCGTGGCAAACGGGCTTAGGGTCGCGCTACCTGCCAAAAAAGCACCTAGGATCGCCAGATAACCGCCCACTGGCAGTTGCATCATTGCGGCCTCTATCGCCGCCGTGGCAAAAATCAACAGCGGTATGGTCAGTGGCAATACCAACAGGCTTAACAACACGCCGCTGCGGCGCAGCCCGACCGTTAATCCCGCGCCAATAGCACCGAGAAAACTCAGCGTCGGCGTGCAGAGCAACAGCGTTAACGCCATCACCCACCAGCCATGGCTGTCCAGTCCAAACAGAAGCGCCGCCAGCGGCGAAAGCAGTAACAGCGGCAGCCCACTCACCATCCAGTGCACCACCACTTTCGCCATTACTACCAACGGTAACGGCAACGGCAGCAGCGTCAGCTGTTCCAGCGAACCGTCCTGATAGTCATCACGGAAAAGGCGATCCATCGCCAGCAGAGACGCGAGCAGTGCCGCGACCCACACCACGCCCGGTGCCACGCGTATCAATAGCTGCGGTTCTGGCCCAATGGCCAGTGGGAATAAGATGATGACGATGAGGAAAAACCACAGCGGGTTGAGGATTTCGGCGTTATTACGTAACGCGACGCGCAGTTCTCGAGCAATCAGTCGCCGCATTATGGAGCGCCTTCACTCGGCGTGAGCTGAATACAGCGAATGCCCTGAGCAAACGGACGCAGCGGCTGATGGGTCGTTAAAATAATGATGCCGCCGTGCGCAATATGGTATTCCATACGCTGTGTCAGCATTTCGACGCCCGCTACGTCAAGCGCGGTAAGCGGTTCATCCAAAATCCACAGCGGCACGTCGGTAAGCCACAAACGTGCCAGTGCGACGCGACGCTGTTGCCCCGCCGACAGACGCGCCACAGGCACGTCTTCATATCCTGCCAACCCGACGGCGGCGAGTGCCTGCCAATGTGCATCTTGATGCTGTTGCGGATAGAAAAAGCGCAGGTTTTCTTCACCGGTCAGGACGCTCTTGATACCCGGCTGATGGCCTAACCACAGAAGCTGCTGATTAAAATGCTCGCGCATGCGGTTGATTCGTCGTCCCTGCCAGCAGACTTCCCCCGATTCGGGCGTCGCCAGACCACTTAAGATGCGCAGCAGCGATGTTTTCCCCACCCCATTGGCACCAGCGATTTGCACCATTTCCCCTGGGCTAGCCGTAAACGACAGCGCGCTGAACAGCACATGCTCATCGCGTATGCAAACCACATCGCGCGCTTCTAACATCGGGGTGTACTCCTACTTTCTTAGTGGCTATAGAATAACATGACGCCTTTACTCCCCCTCTCAGGGGGCGTAACCATAAAGAGTTAATCTTTTTTATTGAGATCAATAAAGTCGGTGATTCCGGTTATCCCTATCATCGAGCCGTATCGAAAACCACGCCGACACACTTAAACCAGAAATCTATTGAGCATATTTTTATACAGCCACCGAGACCGTTTCGTGCGCTACAAGACCGCCATTTTATGCTACCGTTCAGCACGCGCCCGACGCAGGGTGGCTCAATCGCCGTCGCCCTGCGAACCCTGGCTTCCGGCTAAATTATGCCGCTGCGCGGTGCCTTCGTCGGTATCTGGCTTTACGGACCGTTTGCGACACGGTTACTCGCCCATAAATGGGGCTCGCCCTGCGGGCCAGCACACGTGCTGTTCAAAAACGTCTCTGACGTTTTGTCCGGCGTGACGCAAGCTTTCGCCGCGTCCTGCGGCCCATCCTAAGCCAACTACCTCCTCAGCATAATTTCTCACACCGGACAACAAGCTCTCCCCAAAGGCACTAAAGCGAAACGTATCGCCTGTTACTTCTGGCTGTTTTTCAGCAGCGTTGCTGTGTTGATCGCCTCTATCAATTGAGCGCGGTTAACCCGGGGGCTGTACGTATCCAACAGGCGCTGCCAGATCGTAATCGCACGCGCATAGTCCGCTTTCAGGAACGCATCAGACGCCAGTAGCATCAGTGCCGTAATTTCGTTGGCATCCAGCGCCAGCGCTTTATCGACCATCTCCTGCATGGGAGGCGTGACGACCTGACCAGACTGGTAATACAGCACCGTCGCCAGCGCCGAATACAGTTCCGCACTGTCACTTTTCAGCGCAATCGCCTGACGATAAGCGCGCAGCGCATTCTCATACGCGTTCCGGTAAAGATAATATTCACCCATCTCAGCCCAGAGGACGCTATCACCCGGCGTTTTACGAATCTTGTCCTGCAAGGTAGCAAGCTGTTTTTCCTGCTGTTGCCCATCGCTAAAATCGCGTAGCGGATCGGCAAGCCGCTGGCGCTCCATCTGAACGAGCGCGCCGCGCTGGCTAAATATGTAGAACGTTGCACTACTCAATAGGATAACGATGACCACAGCCACAACGGCAATAGCCGGCATCGGACGCCGCGCAGAAGAAGAGGATGACGTTAACGGCAGGTCGTGAGCGAGTTCGCGCCCTAGCATCCTGGCCTCATGCTCGGACAGATGCTTCCCTGCCTGTTCACACTGAAAATGCCAGATGCGCTCCGCTAGACGCGGTAGCGTGCCATCTTCTTCCCGTTCGCGCGGAGGCAATAGTGGCCACAGCAGTCCAACAGCCAGAGCAAGAACAGCAACAGCGACGATCAACACGTTTAGCAGACTCATAAGCGCGCCCCTCGGTTCTGTCTCCGTATCACTCGCCACGCAATCACCGCTATCGCTAACAGCAAGAGCAATGGCGTTAGCCAAAGAATGCCAGTTTGCATTTTCATCGGGGGGTTGTACTGAACAAAATCGCCATAGCGCTGGTTCATAAACGCCATAATTTCTGACTTGTCTTTGCCCTGCTCCACCATGGAAAAAACCTCATGGCGCATGCTGACCGCCACGGGCGAATTCGACTCCAGCAGGCTCTGATTCTGACACTGCGGGCAGCGTAATTCCCCAGCAATCGCCATAGCGTCCTGACGCTGTGCCTGACTGGAAAACACCCAGGTATCAACCACCTGTGCCGGCAAAGAAAAAGCTAACAGCAGGAGAAGAAGCGCAAAGAGTTTAGTCATAGACTCTTCTCCCTCGGAGCCACCCCAGCAGTGCGCCCGCGACCATTAACATGCCGCCGCCCCACACCCAGCGAACGCCGGTTTGCACATAGAAACGCATCGCATAGCGATTTTCGCCGGTTTTCTCACCCATCACGGCATACCATTCTCTAATTGGCCCCCAGGCAATACCCGGTTCAATCATCTGCTGTTTGCGTGCGTTGTAATAACGGCGTTCCGGTATGACGCGGGCAATCGGCGAATCGCCATGATAAATAGCAATCACCGCCTGCTCTGCGGTGTAATTCTGCTTCGCCACTAAATCCAGCTGTAAAAAACGAAAATGATAGTCACCCAGCGTGACTTGTTCTCCCTGCCCCACATTGGCGCTGATTTCCTGCTTGCTCCCCGCAGAGAATGCAATCCCCAAGGCAAACAGCGCAACGCCCGTATGTGCTAACAGCGCAGGAAGCTGCTGGCGTAGCGCCGACAGCGGCTGTAGCCACTGCGCCGCCATCACCCAGCCGATCAGACCGGATGCCAACGCCACACCATATCCATACGGCCATAAGATCAGAGCAATGACGACACCGACTGCCAGCGTCACGCCTAAGCGCTGGGCAGACCACCGTGCACTGCGCTTCCAGTAGCCTCCCGCCGCAACGCCAATGAGCAGCAGCATCAAACCACCGAAGGGCAAGAGTACGCGGTTGAAATAAGGAGCACCTACCGAGATTTTTCCCCAGCCCACCAGCCCGTAAATCATCGGATAAAGCGTACCGAGCAACACCACCAGCGCGACGGCACTAAATAACAACAGCACCAGCAGTAGTGCTATCTCTCTTGACCAGCCGGAGAAGCGGGCAGCGGAGCAGACAAGCTGAGCGCGCCAGCCGTAAACCGCCAGCGCCGCCATACTTAAACAGGCAAACAGGATAAATAACGGCACCGAGCGGTCATGTTCGAGGGCGAAAGCGTGAACCGAAACCAGTATCCCAGAGCGCACGATCAGCGTGCCCAGCAGGCATAAAATGAATGTCAACAGCGCCAATATCAGCGACCAATGGCGGAAGATGCCGCGCATCCGAGTGACTGACAAACTGTGGAGCAATGCGCTGGCCGTTAACCACGGGAGCAATGAGGCATTTTCTACCGGGTCCCAGAACCACCATCCTCCCCAGCCCAGCTCGTTATAGGCCCACCACGATCCCAGGACGATGCCCAGCGTTAACAGGCTCCAGGCGGGCAGCGTCCAGCGCCAGCAAATCCAGGCGGCTGGCGCAGTAAACTCGCCGTGAATGAGTGCGGCTAATACCAGTGCTGCACTCACGGTTAACCCGCCATAGCCTAGATAGAGCAACGGCGGATGGAGAATGAGGCCAATGTGTTGCAACATAGGATTGAGATCCCTCCCCGCCACCGCAGGCGGGAAGAGACGCACAAAAGGATCGGAAAAAAAGATGATAAATACCAGTAGCGCGGCCGTAACCACCGCGAGCATCGCCAGCGTTAGCGGGAACAGATCGCTCGTCGCCTTGCGATAGCGGCAGGCGAACGCGGCGCTCCAGCCGGATAAACACAGCAGCCACAGCAGCAACGAACCTTCATGCCCGCCCCAGACCGCCGCAATTTTTAGCCCCAGCGGTAAATCACGGTGGCTATGCTGAGCGACGTAATTGACGGAAAAATCATCCTGCACCACGCTCAGCGTCAGCGCGACAAATGCGAACAACACAAGGCCAAACAGCACCAGCGTCCAGCACTGCGCCAGTCGGTAAGTACCCGACCAGCGCAGGATGTAACCTGAAAATGTCAGCAACGCCGTGGCCACACCGACGCAAACTGCCAGCAACAGCGCCACATACCCAAACTCTGGCAAGAACAACATCAACACGCCTCTTGCTGGGAACTAGACAACGGTTAACTGCCCCGCATAGAGAATAAAGAAGCGCAGCAGCAAGACCCCCACCAAACTCATGCCGCAGACTGCCAGCACGCCATAAGGTGAATGCTGACGGCTAGCCCACGACTTGAGCAGTAAGGGAATAACTAATCCAATTCCTACCACGCCCAGCCAAAACCACACCGCCCAGAATCCACCGGCCAGCGCGGCCACCAGCGCTCGCTGCTTCCCATCATCCCCTAGAGCAAGGCCAATAAAGAACGCAAACAGTAAGAAGATCTCTAACCATACGACTGGTGTTTCTATACGGTGTACAAAGTGCGCCTCTTCGTTATGCGGATTGCGACGATAGCGACAGGTCATGGCGATCAACGCCACTGCCGCACCGGAGGACACCCCAGAAAACAGGAATAACGCGGGGAGAATTGGGTTATTTAGTAGCGGATAGGTTTTCAGCGCGGAGAGTAAAAATCCGGTGTAAGCCCCTAACATCACCGCCAGCAGCAGCATCACGATATCCAGCGATTTCTGTATCGGTGCCAGCCAGCCGAGTACCTTGGGGAAGATTGTCAGTTTCGGTAGCCAGCGCTGTTGCAGCACGATAGCCTGCTCGCTAAAAATATTGACCAACCAGACCACCAGCGCCGCCATGTAAACCTGAAACAACATCACCCCAACGGACATCACAGAGGTAAAGCTGTAATGGAACATGAGCTTCCAGAATGTCCAGGGGCGCGTGAGGTGGAAAACCAGAATCAACAATCCGAAAATGATGGTGCACGGTGCGAGAATAAGCGTGGTGCGCATTAGCGTACTGTCTGCGGTGGCCTGTTCGGGATGGTAGCGCCGCAGTAAGGCCGACAGCGTCACCAGCCCCGCAGAAATCCCCACCAGGAACAGATAAATCGCAATCGGCCAGTCCCAGACTAACGAATCAAAATGGAATGCGCTTGAAGACACAGGCGTCATTGATGAACCTCCCCGTATTTAAACGATACGCGATAGACCTTAGGACGGGTGCCGAGCGCGATTTTGTAGCGATAGGTCGGCTGTTGACGAAGCAGGCGAGCAATCTCGCTGTCAGGATCGTCAAGGTTACCGAACGTCAGCGCATTCGTCGGACAAGACAATACACAGGCAGGCAGTTTTCCGGCTTTCAGGTTGGTCTTGCGGCAGAAATCGCACTTATCCGCCGTTTTCGTCTGCGGATGAATAAAACGCACCTGATAAGGGCAGGCAGCAATACAGTATTGGCACCCGACGCACAGATCGGGATTCACATCCACAATGCCGCTTGCCGCATCGCGGAACGAAGCTCCGGTTGGGCACACGTCAACGCAGGGGGCACGATCGCAGTGCTGACAGGAGTGACGGAAAAAGCGATATTTCACGTCAGGGAAGGTCCCTATCGGTTCGCTGCGAATGATCGTCAGACGCGATACACCTTCCGGCACCTGATTGACCTCACGGCAGGCATCCATGCACGCCGTACAGCCGATGCAGAGCGATTCATCATGGATCATGCCGTAGCGCACGCCGTTGATATTCAGCGTCTGTGCGACAACCTGCCCCGTCGTGCTGGTGATGGCAATCAGCCCGCCCATACGGGCAAGAAATTGACGACGAGAGCAACTCATGGCTGCCTCTTATTACCCAGATGCACTGAGGCTGGGTTAAAATCAGGGTTATTGCGCTGATCGCTATGGCAATCCACACACAGTTTGATGCGGCTCTTGTCGTTCAGCGTCTGCATAGTATCCTGCGTGGGGTGCAGCTGATGGCAGCTAGCACACGCCACTTTCGTCACATGCACATCGTGTGGCCAGAACGCTTTCTGCAACTGCTCCGGCGCATGGCATGACATACAGACGCTGTTCTGCTCTTCCACCTTATACATTGGGAAGTTAAAGCGCATAACATCTTTAACACCTTCGCGGTGCAGCAACGACGGCTTGCCATGACAGTTAGTGCAGGTCACCTGCTGTTGATTATGCGGGTTGACAGCGGAGGTATGTTTGCCCTGCATGCCATCCTCTTCCGGTTTATGACACTGTAGACAAGCCTCATCGGGATTGCGCTGTGGCATTACCGTCCACCGCTCTCCTTTTTCCGCCTGAGGTGCGGGCTGCGTCAGCCCTGGCAAGGCCCAAAGCATGCCTGATACCAGCACCCCGGCAGTCAATAACGAACGTAATACGCTCATATCCACTCCACTTGATGATCGCCCGCGTCCACGGGCGATGAGGGGTTATTAGTTCAGTCGTCCAGCTTTACGCGCTTGCTCATCCCACTGCGGCACTACCATATTCAGGAAATCCTGTTTCTCGGCGTTGATTTGCTGCATGTTGAGCCCAATCGCCTGTTGCGCTTTCTCTTTTGTCGAAATATCCGGCAGCTTGACTTCCTTTGTCACCCCTTTCTGCGCCAATAGGCGCACCAGTTTGGTTCTCGCCTCAGCAGATTTACTCAGCGAGGTGCCGAGCATCCGTAGGCCTTCATCCGGCGCATGCATATGAATGCCATGAGACGCCACCGCCAGATCCCAGCGCCACTGGGCATGGCGGATATCCATCAAAATCGGCTGCATTTCTGCTTCAGTTGCACCCGCATCCCAGGCCGCTTTAGCTTCAAAATGCGCATGAACCAGTTGCTCTTCTGCTTTCAGTTTTAATTCACGAATCGCCGTTTTGCGTTCAGCGACAACCGCCTGCATTGCAGCTTTATCCTGCGTATGGCAATTGGTACAGGTTTCGCCGTAATTATCGAAGGGGTTACCTATCTTGTGATCGGTGTACAACTTGCCGTCTGTGTTTTTCACTTTCGGCATATGGCAGTCGATACAGGTCACGTTGTTTTTACCGTGAATACCAACACTCCAGGTTTCATACTCTGGATGTTGGGCTTTCAGCATCGGTGCGCGGGATAAGGTATTGGTCCAGTCGGAGAAGGAAATGGCGTCGTAGTATTTCTCCATGTCTTCGACTTTCGTGCCGTTATCCCATGGGAATTTCACCGCTTTGTCTTTGCCGGAAAAATAATACTCAACGTGGCATTGTCCACAGACCATGGACTGCTGCCCGAACCGACTGGCGTTCTCAAACGGTTTGCCAATCGCCTCCATTGCGCGTTCCGCGTAAGGACGTGACAGCGTCAGCGCTGGCTTCCCCTGAGCAAAATCTGGTGACGCGGTATCATGGCAGTCTGCACAGCCGAGATCGTTAGTAATCTCCGGCCCGCCTCGCGCCCACTTACCTTTGAAGTAGCCCTCCTCGCCTTCTTGTTGGATCAATCGGGCGACATCCGGGCTTTTACAACTCCAGCACGCCATTGGCAAAGGGCCATCTTCTGCCGTCTTCGGTGCACCGGTGCGTAGCGTTTCACGCACGTCCGTTATTGCATAAGCGTGGCCGCGCGGCTTGTTATAGTCTCTGGAAAAGGGATAACCCGCCCAAAGAATCACCATGTAGGGATCTTCAGCCAGCGCATCGTAGCGCTCCGACTGTTCGCTAGTCGCTTTCCATGAGTTGAACTGATCGGGGTGTTGATTGATGAATACCGAATTTCTTGCCTCTATCGGGGCGGGAGAAGGAGACGCCGGAACATCCGCCGAATAGGCTGGCATCATGAGAAAGAGACTGGCTACCATGCCCCACAGATAGGAGATTGACATGCTTATCCTGACCATGCGTTTTTGTCCACATTAAGCCGCCTGCTGGCGGTCATTTTAGTTATCCATTTGACAGAAACCACAACAACTGTCGTGACATTGCTCGCCCTATGAATAGCAAAAAGATGCATTTAAAATATTGTTTTTGATCAAAGGTAAAGAAAAGTAATGAATCGTATCGAAAGTTATATGAGGCTTGTCTCAGTCACAGAGGAGGGAATCGTTCGCAAAAAACCAGATCCCTAAAAACGAGGATATGAGGCGTCAGTATTTAGACATTGTGTACTTAAAAATCAAAGGGTACGGAGCGAATACTGAGATGACATGCCCATGTAGAGCATTCATCCCAGTGTGCTTTCTGCTAAGGCGCAATATTTGACGATCCGGTAGGGCAAATCCAGAAACGCAGCAGTAAGCTAAGTAGCAAACCTTACTGCATCCGCGTTTTTACTTTCCCTGACCATAAGCTAACGCCAGCTTGGCGTAAAAATCTTCCAGCGTGAAACGGGCATCAACGGCGTTATACACCCGAATCTGGCGCGTATTTTCCTGAGATGCATAAGTCAGATCGTCGTTTAACCGTGGCGCGTTGACCAGCGTGTAGTGATATTCGTGGTCATCCAGCAACAGAGAAACCGAGGGGTTGTCACCCAATACCCAGACTTCGCTTTTCGGCCAGGGAACATCTTTGATAGTTTCGGAAATCGCACGATTAAACTCGATCAGCTGTTGCCATAGATACTCCCCAACTTTCCCTTGCGGCTTAACGCGCACCGCAAGTTCAGACAGTGAGACGCGCACGGACATATAGACATTGTGCGGAACCTGCCATAACGGTACCTGAGATTTGAATACGTGGTTCGCCGCAACCGGATCGTTGAACATATTGTATTCCCAGCCGCCTTTCGGATAAGGCATGCCGCCAATCCACACTACCGTCATCTTGCTGGCGATTTTCGGTTCAGCCTGGAGCGCTGCGGCAATATCCGTAATCGGCCCCATGACTAATACAAATAGCGGATGCGGATCGTCTTTTAAGGCCTCCTTGATCAGCATCTGCGCCCCTTCACTCAGTACAGGCGCGCCTCCGTCGGTTTTCAACGCCTGCGTCGCACCGCGATAAACGGGAATGTCCGTCTTTTCCATCACATTCATCAGACGCTGGAGCTCATGATAGCTTTCCATCATGCTGTTTTCGCCATCACGTTTCATCAACGGTGCGGTACGAGAGTAGTGAGCGGCAATCAGCCCTTTCACCTGCATTGTTGGCGTTAGTACCGCATGGGCAACGGCAAAATCATCATCAGCCTCATTTTTAGCGTCGGCACTGATAATGACGCGGATCTGTTTATGAGCGGCTACATCAAAAGGTGAGGATTGAGCCTGAGCGGTGAATGCGCTGAGGAAAGGCAATGCCACGATCAACATGGCAAACCGGGAAAAATATCTGTAGATAAACATGATTATCCTTAACTGTGCTTAGCAGTCATTGATATGGCAGCCCGGTGATTCAAGCTGCCACCCGAGAAAGCAGACATGCGAATATTCAGCCCGCAGCACGAAGACGTTATTTAAAAAGCTTCTGCACAAATTCGCTGTAGGCGGGTCGCCAGACATCCATCTCATGGCCGAGGTTAGGATAGTGGGTATAGTCAAACCGGATATTTTTCTGCTCTAACACCCTTTTCAAACCCGCAATATCCTTACCGGTAATGTTATCGGTTTCGCCAATCACCACCGTGAAGTTCTTCAGTTGCTGATTAATCTGCTCAGGTCGCTCAAGCTGTGCGGCAACGGCCATATTTGGCACCGTTTCGGTGGTAACGCCGCTGAATGTTGCCAGCCAGCCAAAATGATCCAAATGGCTCATGCCAGATACCAACGCCTGATAACCGCCCTGAGACAACCCGGCCAGCGCCCTGCCGTTCGCATCCTGACGGACGTGAAAGCGTTTGCCGATCTCAGGAATAATGTCGTGAATAAGTTCCCTGTCCGCAGCTAGCGCATTGCGCGGATAGAACTCCTTTCGCCGCTCCTGCGGTGGATACTCTTCCGGGATAATGCCCGGAACGTCTGTTTCCGTATCAGGGATGACGACTAGCATTGGCTCAATTTTTTTCTCTGCCAGCAGATTATCCATCATCTGCGGTATCCGCCCCTGCACCACGGCAGACGCGCCGGTGTCGCCAAAGCCATGATAAAAATAGAGCACGGGTAACGGTTTTGACGATTCGCTATAGCCCGGTGGTGTCCAAACATACACCTGACGCTCTGATTTCAATTCTTTGGAGTGATAGGTTAACGCTCTCAGTTCACCATGCGGTACCTGACGTACATCCAGAATGCTCCCCGGCACCAGAATCAGGCTGGTATTCACCTGCCGCTGCGGCTTGGTAAACGCGGTGCCTGTATCAATGGTGCGAAAACCATCCACGCTGAAGAAATATTCATACAGATTCGGTGCCAGTATTGGCGTTTTATACGACCACACGCCTGATTCATCTTTCGTCATCGCATGAGACACGATGCTATCGGGCGTTGAACCAGTAAAAACACTGACCTGTTTCGCCGTGGGCGCAAACAGCCGGAAAGTGATACTGCTATCTGCGTTAACGGCCGTGACATACTGACTTACAGGAACGATTGCCGAAGGCATAACAGGAAAATCGGTAGGTAGTGCAGCAGACGCATTGATAGAAACGCCAGACAGCACGCCCAGAGCTAATAATGATAAAGATATTTTATTCATGTTCATTCACGTAATCCCATCCCGACTATCACGTAATCGAGTCTGTTTTTGCTAAATGTGACGGCACCACTGTCGCGGTGCCGACGTGATGAAAGGTATTACCACCAGACTTCTGCCTGAACACCCAAGGAGAATTGATCGCTCTTACTGTCGTTAAATGTGGCCTGACTGATGTCGTTATCTTCGATTTTCAGGTAAGTACCATAAAAACGAATTTCTGGTCGTGACGTCAGCATGCTGGTATTCACTTTGATAGCGTGATACAGCGTGGTTTTATAACCAGATTCATGGTAATTCACGCTATTCGTTTTATTGGTTTGGTTAAAGTACGCCAATTCCACACCCGTCTGATTGAATTTATCCCAAATATAGGCAGGACGAAGCACAGCACGGATGCTATCAAAGTCAGTATTTGCCCCCGTGTCATAACTATAGATATCGTTCCCTTTTGAATAAACTAATGCATTAGCCATGATAATATCATCACGCAAATACATTTCTCCCTGCGAGATCACACGGAATGCATTTCCTGAGTGATTACCGTAGTAATCACCATTGCGGCTATACGTTGGGTTAGCATCGGATATATTAGCAAAACCGCTGGCGATAGCATTGCTAGCCCCCTGCAAGGTAAACTCATTAAACCCGCCGTTATATAATCCCTGACGTAAAATTACACCAGCAGTCCAGGCATCCTTCAACTTATAAGATAAACCATCGCTTTCGTCATTTTTCTGTATATTGTCTTTATTGGCCTGCGCATATTTACCAATCAGAGACAGCGTTGCATTGTCCCATAGCGGAATACCCTTATAGCGGATATCAACGGCGTTGGTATTGACCTGGTGTTTATCCTGAGGTGAACTGCTATTGCGTGGATTATATAGCGCATGCCGCGCGTTAACGTCTTCACGATTCAAAGAGAGATCAAGCTGCCCCACGCCCAACTGCCAATTTTCGATACCTACACCACCTGCTGCTTCTGAACGGTGGCTTTTCCAGTCCAGCATCTGAATTTCATAAACCGGCAACGTATTTTTACCGACCCAAAAATCAGCGTCTGGCGCAAACGGTAAAAACCCTTTCGTTGTGACGTACATTTGAGAGAATTGCAGTTTATTTTCGTTAGTGGCATCTTCACCAAACCAGGCACTGTTGTACTGCATACCCACATTGCCATCCAATTGGACTACGGCATCAACGCGTTTATTACCTTCTTCAAATACTTTTTGATTTAAGGAAAGATCGAACCAGCCGCTGTGCTCATTACCAAAACGACCCAGCGAACCGATCGCATAAGATTTTGGTGAACCATGATCGGCAGTTGCCCATCCAGAACGGAAATAGCCAGTGTAGCTAAAGCCAAGATCATTTTTGACGTATTTGCTAATTTCAGCGAGCGTCAGTGGTTTTGGCTGCGTATTTGCTGTAGCGGCAACATCAACCGTGTTTGTCGCAGGCTGAGCAACTGGGGCAACGACAGCATAGCTCGCCTGAGAACTGTCAACTGATGTAACAGCAAGTGTTTTCTCTTTCGTTGTTGAATTTGCGGCTACGCGTGTTTTATTTTCAGCAATCGTCTTATATTCCCGCAGTTCCTTTTTCGTTGACTGCAATTCGGCTTTATTTGCCGCCAGTTCTTTCTCCAATAATTCCAGTCTTTCTTCTACGGTCAATTTTGCGGCCATAGCACCATTAGACAAAAACACTGACGACATCAGTAATACCATCATCTTTACAGGGAATTTTTTACGCATGATTATTATCCGAGTAGGGTACATTATTAAATTTAAAACGAAGCCATTCCGACGCCAGCCGATGGTTCGTCTATTTATAAAAAGCTTTTTGTAAAACCCAAATGATCGTTTATATAATTTAATGGCTAGCCCACTTCCTCCTTTTTCATTTTATTCTCCTGCCATCTTTCCCATGGGTAGTAAAAAAATAGAGTTCGCATTCATTCCAGGAATTTTCTCTGAGAATGAATGCGTAAATGACGTCTCGATACGCTGATTTATTTCAACGCTTCACCATTAGAGGAAATAACCTCTTTATACCAATAGAAACTTTTCTTGCGCCGACGCTCTAACGTGCCGTTGCCTTCATCATCGCGATCGACATAAATAAAGCCGTAGCGTTTCGACATTTCAGCCTTTGACGCGCTGACCAGATCGATAGGCCCCCAACAGGTGTAACCCATAACCTCAACGCCATCTTCTAGCGCTTCGCCGACTTGATACAGGTGATCGTTCAGGTATTTGATACGATAGTCATCGTTAATGCTGCCATCGCTCTCAAGTTTATCTTTAGCACCCAAACCGTTTTCCACAATAAACAGCGGTTTTTGGTAACGGTCATACAGATAGTTCAGCAAATAACGCAACCCTTCTGGGTCGATCTGCCAACCCCATTCGGAGCTTTCCAGATGCGGGTTCGGCACCATATTTAAAATATTACCGCGAGCTTTCAGATTCACTTCTTCGTCGGTGGTCACACAACCCGTCATGTAATAGCTGAAAGAGATAAAGTCGATGGTTTCCTTCAGCGACTGACGATCGTCTTCGGTTACGGACAGCGTAATACCGTGCTGTGCGAAGAAACGCTTCATGTACGCCGGATAATATCCTCTGGTTTGCACATCACCGAAGAACAACCAGTCGCGGTTCTGCTGCATCGTTTCCATGACATCCGCAGGCTTGCAGGTTAATGGATAGAACATGGAACCCAACATCATATTGCCGATTTTGGCATCAGGGATGATGTCATGACACGCCTTCACCGCTTTAGCACTCGCAACGAGCTGGTGATGAATCGCCTGATAAATATCCTGCTTACTACTCTCGGTAGGTAAACCAATTCCGGTAAATGGGGCATGTAATGCGCAGTTAATTTCATTGAACGTCAGCCAGTATTTCACTTTGTCTTTATAGCGCTGGAATACCGTGCGAGCGTAGCGCTCAAAGAACGTAATCGTTTCACGACTTCCCCAGCCGCCGTAATTTTTCACCAGACCGTACGGCATTTCATAGTGGGACAGCGTCACAAGCGGTTGAATGCCATACTTTGCCATTTCATCAAACAGGCGATCGTAAAATGCCAACCCCGCCTCATTTGGCTGGGTTTCATCGCCCTGCGGGAAAATACGCGTCCAGGCAATAGAAGTTCTCAGGCATTTGAAGCCCATTTCAGCAAAGAGCGCGATATCTTCAGGGTAGCGATGATAAAAATCGATCGCGGTATCTTTCGTTCCGCTGTCGCCCGGCGTACGCATGACGATTTCGCCGAAAATACCCTGTGGCTGTAAATCGGACGTTGATAGCCCCTTGCCATCCGTTAAATACGCGCCTTCAACCTGATTGGCTGCGATCGCGCCTCCCCACAAGAATTCTTTCGGAAACTGATGGCTCATCTTCTCTCCTCCCAATTGGGTCGTAAATGTGAATGTCAGCGGATTAACGTCAACAATGCGCCCTGTTCCTGCACGGTGTTTCCGGCTGTAGGCAGAACATCAACGTAATTTTCGCTATTCGTGATAATGACGGGCGTTGTCGTGTCATAACCGGCTTTTTCGATCGCCTGATAGTCAAACTCCACCAGAAGATCGCCCTGTTTCACGACATCGCCAGTCTTAATGTGTGCGGTAAAATACTGACCATCCAATTTCACCGTATCGATGCCGACGTGGATGAGCACCTCCGCTCCCTCTTCTGATTCGAGGCCAATGGCATGATGGGTCTTAAACAACGAAGCAACCGTCCCATTCACCGGTGAAACAACGCGCCCAGCCAACGGTTTAATCGCAATACCTTTCCCCATTAATCCGCTGGCGAACGTTTCATCACCAACTTGCTCAAGATTCAGAACCGTTCCCTCAATCGGGCTGGCTATCGCTTGTTTACGCGTTGTATCGTTTTGGTTCTGTGTCGCTTGTGGTGCAGACGCGGGAGCGCTCACTGCTGCCGTATTTTCTTGCGGAGGAATCCCAAAGGCCCAGGTAGCAACCGCCGCGAAGGTAAAGGCGATTGCCGTGCCAATAATGGCGGCCCAGACCGTATTATCGACACCTGTCGGTGGGATAACCTGCGTAAAGGTGAAAATGCTCGGGAAGCCGAAGGAATAAATAGTGGTATGGAAATATCCCAGAATTGCGGCCCCCATTGCGCCACCGACACAGCCGAATATGAAAGGACGCTTCAGCGGTAACGTAACGCCATATACCGCAGGTTCGGTAATACCAAAGATTGCAGCCGAGAAAGCAGAACCGGAAATACCTTTTAACTTCATATCACGGGTACGTAGTAACACACCCAATACCGCACCGGCTTGCCCTAAGACGGCCGGAACCAGAAGAGGCATCATAGTGTCATGCCCCAACACGCTGAGATTGTTGATCATCAGTGGTGTTAAGCCCCAGTGCAGGCCAAAAATAACGAACACCTGCCACAGCGCCCCCATCAACGCCCCTGCAATCATGGAGTTCAGCCCATAAATCAGTTGATAACCACTGGCCAGCATATGCCCAAGCCAGGTTGCAGCAGGGCCAATCAGCAGGAACGTAACGGGAACAGTGATACAAAGGCACAGCAGTGGCGTGAAGAAATTGCGGATATTAATATGCAAAATGGCATTTAGCGGCCTTTCCAGACGTGAAGCCAGCCAGGCCGAGAAAATAATCGGTATAACCGAAGAGGCATAATTAATGAAGGTAATCGGAATGCCGAGGAAATAAAGCTGTTGATAACCGGCATTCTGCATCGCACCAAATTCAGCAATCATTGATGGGTGTACCAGCGTAGCGCCAATCACCATGGTAACAAATGGATTGCCGCCAAATTTTTTCCCAGCGGTATAACCTAAAACAATCGGGAAGAAAAAGAATAGTGCGTCGCTCGCAGCAAATAGAACTTTATACGTTCCACTGGTCTCGACCATCCAACCACAAACCAGGCTGAGCGCCAGAAAACCTTTTAAAATACCGGATGCTGCCATCACGCCAATTAATGGCGTAAAAATGCCAGAAATAATATCAATGAAGCGAGAGAAAATATTTCCTTTTTTCTCATCATCTTCCCCATGATTTGCGGAATCATTTTGATCGGTCAATCCAGAAACATTCAGTAAGCTGCGATACACATCACTAACATGATTGCCTACGACGACCTGAAATTGTCCGCCACTTTCAACCACCATGATCACGCCTGAATTATTTTTCAGCGCAGCTGCATCCGCCTTTTTGTTGTCTTTTAGTTTAAAACGCAGCCTGGTTGCACAGTGTATCACGCTAATGATGTTGCCACGTCCGCCGACACCATCGAGTATCTCACTTGCTAATGCTTTGTATTCCATCGTCTATCCTTAAATACTTAACAGACATATATATCAATATGTTATGTTTGCCAGCTCTGTTTGAGACAAAAAAAAACCTAAATCGTTTTTCCCAATAAGCATTGAGAAAACGATTTAGGTTTTGCCTGTCTGCTGAGACTAGCCCGACAGTAACAATCCTGTTTATATGCCAGCACAACTCATGTGCCGACAATAAAAAACCACTTCATCTGATAATTTACTTTCCACATACTCTATTCTTTCACTTTCACCGTAAGCAAGATATTTATCTTGCCACACTGCTATTTTGTGACGAAAAGCAAATTAGCAGAAATTATTCCCCATCACCTGATTCTATTTTATCCAGGCCTTCCGTTCTCACGCGTTCAATGTGAATCGTTAAGAACATCAACTCTTCTTTCGTTAATGTGTAATGGTACTTTTGAATAATATGCGCCTGTATTTTTTCCGCACAGCGATAAGATAGTTGATATCTTTCCTTTACTACATCATGCAGTGACTCATCATCACTAAATACGGTGCTTTTTCCTATTAACCGTTGTGCAAAAAACTTCAAATGCGTAACAAATCGATGATAGCTTAACGCTTGCTCGTTATAATCCAGATTCAGCTGATATTTTACAATATTCAGTATTTCCTGCATGATTTTGGTTATTTGCAATACTTCCGGCATTTCGCTGTCAAGCTGCGCATTAACCAAATGCAGAGCAATAAACCCGGCCTCATCTTCCGGTAACCGCACGGTTAGACGCTGTTCAATAATATCCAGCGCTTCCAGACCAACGGCAAATTCCTTCGGGTACAGGCGTTTTATTTCCCATAACAGCACGTTGCGGATATCCACGCCTTGCTTGTGGCGCTCTATCGCAAAGTGGCAGTGATCCGTTAAAGAGATATAGACGCTATTTTGCAGTTTCCCGGGCAAACGAGCTTTTGCCAGTAGAATGATCTTGTCTGCTGTTGTAATGACATCCATCGGAATTTCTGACAGCAGCTCCTGTAAGCGCGATGTCAGTTCTCCAGATTTCATTACAAACACCCGTTCAATCAGCGTTTCGTCCAGCAGATCGCCAGAGTGCTTTTTGAAGCCCAGCCCGCGTCCCATCACAACCGACTCATTATTGTTTTCGTCGATTACGGTGACGACATTATTGTTGAGTATTTTGGCAATCTTCATTTTTCAAACCCTGGAAACAAAAAAACCAGACACCCGTAACAAGAACGAGCATCTGGTTTTGCCTGCTTACGCAGTAACAATCCGCAATGGCTGGTAAACTACCATCTGCATTGATCTTCTCAAGGAGCATGACACAAAAACGTGATACGGATCGACAGAAAAGCATGTCGCTTACACATGTTTTCTTCATTTATTGTCGGCGGTTACAATAATCAACAACTTGCCATCACACGCAGCAATACCATATTTATACGGAGGGTTTTCTAGGCAGTTGCGCAACAAAGTTAGGTAAAAACCCCAAATCGCTCAGTTTTTTGCGTAAACGCGACAAAATATTCAACTTCATACCTTTTGCCACCTTGTTTCTCTTCGCTTAATAACTATAATACGGAACGTCGTTTCAATTGAATGGTTTCAGCTAAACAACGTGCCACTATCAATAATATTATTATCAACGGCATCGCCAACGCGAACCTCCGCTAATCTCATGCGGCGAGCGGTTGCGCACTTCATTACCCATTCGCTACGACCATCTATACTTACCTCTTTTACGCTGTTTCCTCACATATTCTTTCCAGCGGCTTGTCCCACATCGCCACTGGTTCACTCGTTTTTTTATCCATCACAACTTGTAGAAACTATCGTATGAAAAAGACAAAAATTGTTTGTACCATCGGGCCGAAAACAGAGTCAGAAGAAATGCTTGGCAACCTGCTGTCTGCTGGCATGAATGTTATGCGCCTGAACTTCTCTCACGGGGATTACGCAGAACATGGTCAACGCATCAAGAACCTGCGTGCCGTCATGGAAAAAACGGGCCAGCAAGCGGCTATTCTGCTTGACACCAAAGGCCCAGAAATCCGCACCATGAAGCTGGAAAACGGCGCTGACGTAACGCTGACTGCAGGTCAAACGTTCACGTTCACCACCGATCAGAGCATCGTGGGTAACAAAGATCGCGTCGCAGTCACTTACGCAGGGTTCACCGAAGACCTCAGCGTGGGTAACACCGTGCTGGTTGATGACGGTTTGATCGGTATGCAGGTTACCGCGATCAACGGTAACGACGTTGTTTGTAAAGTGTTGAACAATGGCGATCTGGGTGAGAATAAAGGCGTTAACCTGCCAGGCGTTTCCATCCAACTGCCTGCTCTGGCTGAAAAAGACAAACGCGACCTGGTTTTCGGTTGCGAACAAGGCGTCGATTTCGTTGCAGCATCCTTCATTCGTAAACGTTCCGATGTTGAAGAAATTCGCGCTCACCTGAAAGCACACGGTGGCGAGCACATTCAGATCATTTCCAAAATCGAAAACCAGGAAGGTCTGAACAATTTCGACGAAATTCTGGAAGCGTCCGACGGTATCATGGTTGCTCGTGGCGACCTGGGCGTTGAGATCCCAGTTGAAGAAGTGATCTTCGCACAGAAAATGATGATCGAAAAATGTAACCTGGCACGCAAAGTGGTTATCACCGCGACGCAAATGCTGGATTCCATGATCAAGAACCCACGCCCTACCCGCGCCGAAGCGGGTGACGTAGCTAACGCCATCATCGACGGTACCGATGCTGTTATGCTGTCTGGCGAAAGTGCGAAAGGTAAATATCCGCTGGAATCCGTTACCATTATGGCGACGATCTGTCAGCGCACCGATTCCGTGATGAAAAGCCGTCTGGATACCATCAAGACGCCAGGAATACTGCGTATCACTGAAGCCGTCTGCCGTGGTGCGGTAGAAACCGCAGAAAAACTGGATGCACCGCTGATTGTCGTTGCAACCAGCGGCGGCAAGTCAGCTAAATCTATCCGTAAATACTTCCCGAATGCCCGCATTCTGGCGCTGACGACGAACGACGTCACCGCACGTCAGCTTCTGCTGAGCAAAGGCATTGATACGCAGCTGGTGAAAGAGATCGCCTCTACCGATGATTTCTACCGCATTGGTAAAGAAGCGGCGCTGAAGACCGGTCATGCGCAAGCAGGTGATGTTGTGGTGATGGTATCTGGTGCTCTGGTTTCCAGCGGCACAACCAATACCGCTTCCGTACACCGCCTCTGATCCTAAGTTCAGATCGGTAAAAAGCGCCTTAATGGCGCTTTTTTTATATTCTGAAACGACTTTCTACAGCGCGATAACCTAATTAATGCGTTTACTTAACACGCCATTTTAATAGCCTAAAACCTCAGAGTTATCCGATAAAAATAGCGCTGTTTTCCTTACTTTTTTAATGATTATGTAAAACTCGCTGTTTCTTTGAGCGAACGATCAAAATTAAGCATGTTCTCATCAAAAATTTATTCTCATTAGAAAAAAGTTTGTGTAATACTTGTAACGCTACATGGAGATTAACTCAATCTAGAGGGTATTAATAATGAATCGTACTAAACTGGTACTGGGCGCGGTAATCCTGGGTTCTACTCTGCTTGCTGGTTGTTCAAGCAATGCTAAAATTGATCAGCTGTCTTCTGACGTTCAGACTCTGAACGCTAAAGTTGACCAACTGAGCAACGACGTGAACGCAATCCGCTCTGACGTACAAGCTGCTAAAGATGACGCAGCTCGTGCTAACCAGCGTCTGGACAACCAAGTTCGTACTTACAAAAAGTAATCGAACTGGTTAAGTAGTGAAAATGGCGCACAGTGTGCGCCATTTTTTTTGCTTTTTTATCAATAACTCGTTGTATCAACCGTGTTATCACTCGTCTTGTTCTATCAGCAGTTCTGCTCCATCGACCTTCGCTTTCATCCCTTTGCTACGTTGTCTGCTGTCACTATCCTTCCACTCGATCGCTGAACCAGCACAGATGCGCCTAAGACGCACCTGGCCAGATTATTTCATGATTAACGCGAGGTAGTGTTGATAGCACTAATTGGCGCAGCCTGATGAGGCTCAGGCGCTTCTGGAGAGGACTCAACGGGTGGTTGGTAGGTATTGATGTCCTGTCCTACGCTAACCACAATTGGCATACCGGAACGGCGCACAATCGCAGCAGCAACGGCTTTACTGTCCGTCTCCGCGTCCTTAACAAATTTCTGCGTCTTCGCCGTCAACGGAATCGTCATGGTCTGCGGGTCATCCTTATCGGTCTTCGACAAAGGCTGATGCACCTCAACGTAGCGCTTACCGTCCGGTTCAACGGAGGTTTTAATCGCATCATTAAGAATCTGCACTCGCGTACCTACTGGCACAGTGTCGAACAGCGCCTTGATGTCATCCGGG
This sequence comes from Pectobacterium zantedeschiae, assembly GCF_004137795.1. Lineage (GTDB taxonomy): Bacteria > Pseudomonadota > Gammaproteobacteria > Enterobacterales > Enterobacteriaceae > Pectobacterium > Pectobacterium zantedeschiae. Next base: position 638,490 of record NZ_NWTM01000001.1, on the reverse strand, counting down.
CGCAGACGGATACAGCCGGAGCTCACACGCATGCCGATGCCGAAGTCCGCGTTTGTACCATGCAGCAGATAAACGCCGCCATGTGCTGACAGGCGCAATGCATGTAATCCCATCGGGTTATCCGGGCCAGCCGGAACGACAGCAGGGAGCTTAATGCCCTGCTCTTCGAGATAATGCTTACGGATGTTCGCAGTTGGCGTCCAGGTTGGATTCTCACGCTTCTCGCTCACACTGGTCGTCATGAGTGGCGTGTTGCGCCCCAGTTGACCAATGCCAATCGGATAAACGATGACGGTATTTTTCCCTTTCGGGTAGTAGTAGAGACGTAATTCCGCCAGATTGACCACAATCCCTTCACGCGGGGTATCCGGCAGCAGCATTTGTGTCGGGATCGTGAGAGTAGAACCCGGTGTCGGCAGGTAAGGATCTGCACCAGGGTTTGCTTCCAACATGCCCAGTAAACCAATCTTGAAATCCGCCGCAATAGCTTCCAGTGGACGACCGTCATTGGGGACCGTATAAGCGATGTTCTCACCGATAAGTCGGCTATTTGGTGGCGGTAGCGGGTATTCCGTCGCTCTGGCGGCGGTGCTGGCCAGATATGTCGCGAAGGCCATACCAAGTAAAGTTAACGCGCGTTTCATATTAGATTCCCTACAATCAATAACATCTGGTTGTGTGCCCAGAATGCAGTATCCGGCTATACCTCTTGATCTGGTGTCAGTGCGGCAGTTGCTGCGCCTCTCCACCGAACGTGGGTATATATTAGCATTGTTGTAACAAAAGAATATTTTATTTAAAAATCAAAGCATTGATATTCAATTCTTTACAAAGCACTGTCAGGATAAAATTTAACGGGAAATAAATATACGGGACGAATTCTGAAATATCAGCGAGTTAATACATGAACCGAAAAACAATAACGTATCGCTGCTAAAAATCAGTAAATTAAAAAAAGCGCTGGACGTTTTCCGTCACAGCGCTTTTTTATTTACTCAATAAAAGCAGGGAAGAAAATTAAAGCAGTGCAGCGGCATGCGCGCGAATGGCACGCAGCATCGCCTCAAGCCCCTGAGAGCGGGATGGCGTTAAGTGTTGATTCAACGCCAGCGATTCAAAGAACGGCCGTACATCCAGCTCAACAATCTCCTGCGCTGTCAGCCCCTGATACAGGCTGAAAACTACCGCGATCAGGCCTTTCACAATGGCAGCATCACTGTCACCATGCAGAGTAATAATGCCCTGCTCGTCAGGCTGTGTCACAATCCATACCTGACTCTGGCACCCCGAAATCAGGTTATCGGGATTACGCCACTCATCGGGCAGTGGGTCAAGACGCTCCCCTAACTCGATGACATACAGATATTTTTCTTCCCAGTCATTACAGCGCGCAAAATTGCGCGCCAGTTTCTGCGGTTCTGGCAGACTTGCCATGGTTTCCTCCCCGAACAGGCTCGCGCGCGGCGCTTAACTGCCCAGCAATCGATGGATACGTTGCAATCCGGCAACCAGCCGGTCAATTTCTTCGCGCGTAGTATAAACGGCCAACGAGGCGCGGCACATACTGGGAACACCATAGTGTTCCATTAGTGGCATCGCGCAATGGTGGCCGGTGCGAATCGCAATTCCGTACCGATCGAGGAAACTTCCAACATCATAGGCATGGTGCTGCCCAAGGTTAAACGCAATGACGCCGTGACGCTCAGCAGGACCGTACAAGGTCAGATCGGGCACCTGCGTTAGCGCTTCCAGCGCGTAGTGCATTAGTGAAGATTCATAGCGCTGAATCTCTTCACGCCCCAGAGCCGTCACATAATCTAGAGCAGCGCCTAAACCCATGATACCGCCAGTGTTAGGCGATCCTGCTTCAAAGCGCCACGGTGAATCGGCATAGGTCGTACCTGTACGCAGGCTAACCTGACGAATCATTGCCCCCCCGCCTTCCCACGGTGGCATAGCCTGAAGCAGGTCACGTTTGCCGTATAGCACACCAATGCCTGAAGGGCCGTAGATCTTATGTCCTGAAAAGACAAAGAAATCGCAATCCAGATCCTGCACGTCGACAGGCTGATGCATAATCGACTGCGCCCCATCGACTAATACGACCGCACCAGCGGCTTTTGCCTGCGCAATCATCGCTTTCACCGGGTTCAGCGTACCCAGCACGTTAGATATCTGCGTCACCGCCAGCAAACGCGTGCGCTCATCCAACAGAGCAGGAAGCTGCGCCACATCCAGCGAACCATCTTCAGCCAGCGGCAACACGCGGACTTCAACGCCACGCGCTTCCGCCAGCATCTGCCAGGGAACAATATTCGCGTGGTGCTCCATCTCGGTAATGATCAGGTTATCGCCCGGCTGGATGAAGGTGCGGCCATAGCTGTTAGCCACCAGATTGATGGCCTCCGTCGTACCGCGTACAAAGACGATCTCTTCCACTGAGGCAGCATTGATAAAGGATGCCACCTGCTCGCGCACGGCTTCCATCGCGCTGGTCGCCTGCGCGCTCAGCGTATGAATGCCGCGATGCACAGCAGCGTATTCATGGCGATAGAATTCGGCTTCACGCTCAATAACCGATTGTGGCTTTTGCGCACTCGCAGCGCTATCAAGATAGGCTAACGGCTGGCCGTTAACCTCGTTTGCCAGCACTGGGAAATCGGCACGAACCCGCTCAATAGGATAACTCATCATACCGCCTTGCCGGCATTCGCCAGCGCGTTTGGTAAACGCTGCGCGATACGTTCCAGAACCACATCTCGCAGAGACTCGTTTTCAATTGCTTCAGTGACTTCCGCCGCGAAAGCGAATATGATCATCTGTTGCGCATCCTGCTGTGTAATACCGCGGGAACGCAGATAGAACAGCTGTTCTTCGTCCATACGGCCGATAGTGGCACCGTGGCTGCATTTCACGTCATCCGCATAGATTTCCAACTGCGGCTTGGTGTCTACCTCAGCCAGTCGGCCCAGCAGCAGGTTGTTGTTGGTCATCTGTCCATCAGTTTTCAGCGCATGCGGCGCAACCTTGATCATGCCGTTAAACACCGCACGGGCGCGATCGTTGACGATGACTTTATGCAGCTGACGGCTTTCGCCGTAGCCCTGATTGTGTTCCAGATACGTTCGCGTATCACACACTTCGCTGCCAACAGGCAGAATCAGGCTGTTCATGGACAGATTCGTCCCTTCACCGTTTAACTGGGCACTGGTGTGGTGACGCGTCAGCCCTGCTCCCAGCAGGAAGCTGTGGCTACGAACCCGAGCATCACGAGCCAGAACCAGATCGTTGTGCGCGAAGTGGTAGCTCGCCGCCGCTTCAAACGCCAGCTTATAGTGGCTAACCTGACTATTTTCCGCCGCATTCACCGTCAGGCGTGCGCCGGTAAAGTGAGCATGCTCGTCCAGACTGATGTAGTGCTCGATAATCTCTGCACTCGCGCCACGCTCAACGTTCAGATGATGACGATGGTGAACCGTGTTCAACGCCGCAGCTTGGCTGCTGCTGACGTGTAACAGGTAAAGCGGTTTTTCCGCTTGCTGCCCCGCAGACAGACGAATCAACGTACTCGAACTAGCCAGACTTTCGGTCAGATGCAGGAACACTTCGGACTGGATCGCCGCAGGCAGCACGCCATGCGCACGCGACACCTGTACGTCAACCTGATACGGTCCCCAGGCACTGTCGCTGAGTTCAGCATTGAATACGCCATCCACAAATACCAGACGCCAGCTATCTACCGCCAGTGCCAATGCGTCTACCGTAGCACGATCGATAGACGGTGCCTGAGGTGCGACAAATTCGTTGCTCAGCAAGCCATCCAGCGGCGTGTATTTCCAGTGCTCATGCTTACGGTGCGGTAAGCCAAGACGCACCACATCCTGCCAATGTTGGTTTGCATCTTCAGAACGACGCGACGCATCGCGTTCAAACAGGCCATGCCATTGTTGCAGCGCCTGTTCTTGTTTCTGTGCGATACCGGTTTTAGTCGTCACATTATTGTCCGTCGGTAAGCCAGCCATAGCCTTGCTCCTCCAACTGTTTCACCAGCGAGAAATCACCGGATTTCACAATGCGCCCTTGATACAGAACGTGTACGTGATCCGGTTTGATGTAATCGAGAATACGCTGGTAGTGCGTGACAATGATGAACGAGCGTTTGCCGTCGCGTAGAGAGTTAACGCCGTTAGAAACGATTTTCAGTGCGTCAATATCCAACCCAGAGTCAGTCTCATCCAAAATGCACAGATCCGGTTCCAGCGCCGCCATTTGCAGAATATCGTTACGCTTTTTCTCACCGCCGGAGAAACCTACGTTGACCGAGCGAGTCAACAAGTCTTCTGGCATATTCAGCAGTTTAATCTTTTCTTCGATAAAGTCGGCGAAGTCAAAGCGATCCAGCGGTTCCTGCTCGCGGTATTTACGCACCGCGTTAACGGAGGTTTGCAGGAAGAACTGGTTGCTCACGCCCGGGATCTCGACCGGATACTGAAACGCCATAAAGACGCCTTCACCCGCCCGATCTTCTGGGGACAGTTCTAACAAATCCTTCCCTTTGAAGCTCACCGAACCGTCGGTCACTTCATATTCTTCACGTCCAGCCAGCGTCGCGGAGAGCGTACTTTTTCCTGAGCCATTCGGGCCCATAATCGCGTGAACTTCACCTGGCTTAATGGTGAGATTAAGCCCTTTGATGATCTCTTTGCCTTCTACGCTGACTTTTAAATTTTCGATGCTTAACATGCTTATTCCTTCCAACGCTCAATGTAGTGAGCGCTTAATGAATTCCGGGACCGATGATTCTCATTATTCGTCAGTGAAAATCCCGGTAACCGCCGAATTAACCCACGCTGTGTTCCAGGCTAATCGCCAGTAACTTTTGTGCTTCTACCGCGAATTCCAGCGGCAATTCAGAGAAGACATCCTTACAGAATCCGTTCACAATCATCGAGATAGCGTCATCTTCGCTGATACCGCGTTGCAGACAGTAGAACAGTTGGTCTTCACCAATTTTCGAGGTCGTTGCTTCATGCTCCAACTGCGCAGTATTGTTGCGCACTTCCACGTATGGGAAAGTGTGCGCACCGCACTCGCTGCCGATCAGCATGGAATCACACTGGGTGAAGTTACGAGCGTTGGCCGCGCTTGGCATGATCTTCACCAGACCGCGATAGGTGTTCTCGCTGCGCCCGGCAGAAATCCCTTTAGAGATGATGGTCGAACGGGTGTTTTTACCGATGTGAATCATCTTGGTGCCGGTATCTGCCTGCTGACGACCGTTGGTCAAGGCAACAGAGAAGAATTCACCCACGGAATAGTCACCGCGCAGAATGACGCTCGGGTATTTCCAGGTGATCGCCGAACCGGTTTCTGACTGCGTCCATGACATTTTCGAATGCTCACCCGCACACAGCGCGCGCTTGGTCACGAAGTTCAGAATTCCGCCTTCGGCGTCATCTTTACCGGAGAACCAGTTCTGCACCGTAGAGTATTTCACTTCGGCATTCTTGTTGATGATGACTTCCACCACCGCGGCGTGCAGCTGATAGGTGTCACGAACAGGAGCAGAACAGCCCTCGATATAGCTGACGTAGCTGTCGTCATCAGCGATCAGAATCGTACGCTCGAACTGACCGGTTTTTGCCGCATTGATACGGAAATACGTCGACAGTTCCATCGGGCAGCGCACGCCTTTCGGGATATAAACAAACGTGCCGTCAGACGCGACTGCTGAGTTCAGCGCCGCAAAGAAGTTGTCATTCGCCGGTACAACGGTGCCGAGATACTGACGCACCAAGTCGGGGTGTTCCTGAATCGCTTCGCTGAATGAACAGAAGATAATGCCTTTTTCAGCCAGCTCATGCCGATACGTGGTCGCAACGGATACCGAGTCGAAAATAGCATCGACCGCGACTTTCTGACCTTCACGAACGGGAACGCCCAATTGATTAAAAGCATTCTCCACTTCGCTGGTCAGGTAATTATTCACGTCAGTAATCCCGGATTGCTGCTTGGCGCCGGGCTCAGAGCCACAGCTGTCGTCGCAGTTACCGCAGGAAGGCGCGGAATAATAGCTATAGTCCTGATAGTCGAGTTTCTCGTAATGGGCTTTCAGCCAATGCGGTTCTTCCATCTCCAGCCACGCTTTATAGGCGTTCAGACGGAATTCCAGCATCCACTCAGGTTCATTACGCTTCGCCGAGATCGCGCGTACGACGTCTTCATTGATGCCGTGCGCCAGTTCATCGGTTTCCAACTGCGTGAAGAAACCTTCTTTATAGCGTCCATCACCCATCCAGATCTGGACATCATCAGGTACATCTACCGTGCTACGTGCCATAATTTTTCATCACTTAAATGCCAAAGCTTTCGCCACATCCACAAGCATGCTGCGCTCTGGGATTATTAAACTTGAATATCTGATTCAGCCCTTCACGGACGAAATCAAGTTCTGTGCCGTCAATGAAAGGCATCGCTTTCAGTGGGACATACAGTTTTGCGCCATCACGTTCGAATATCAGATCGTCGGTTTCAAATTCCTGCACCAGATCCAGCACATAGCCAAACCCGGCACAGCCTGATTGTTTAACGCCAAGCCGCAGTCCTTGCACGGCTTCATCCTGCTTCATCAGATTCTTAATCTGCTTCACGGCGCTATCGGTCAGCGTCAGTCCTTGCCAGACATTTTCATCCAGTGAAAATGTCCCTACATTTTCCGCTTGCATATGGAATACCTCATTACGTGTGGTACCAGTTTTAGGCTGGTTTCCCCTAATGTTAGTGATTATGAAACTAGCTTCAACCTCTTGTTTCGCAGGGCTATTCGTAACATTTGGTTTTTTAGCGAGCTAATAGCCTCATTTTACACGTCTTGAACACGCCAAACAACGCGGTAAGATTTCAATTAAGAGATTGATAATAAAGAAATTACCTTTACCACCATGCCACTTACAGTCAAATAAAAAATATCATCTCGTTATCATTATTATAACATTTATCGGTGATACCTATTTATAAAACAGGGAAGGTATATGAAGATTTATGTGATTTCCGATCGTACTTTTGACGTTAAAGCACGTTTTGCCCATTGATCGTGGCCTTTTTTATCAATATGATAATGATTATCATTTAATATTCAGGATCGATAACCATGCTTTCCGTGAATGCCTGGCTGCACCACCAGATTGACGAATATAAATTTCAGATTCGCGATGCCACTGTTGATTTCTATATGGCGGAAGCCCGCCTGAACCGTCCGGGAAGCAATATTGATCATTTACGTCGCTTCCATAACGCCTGTATGGACATGGTTGAACTCTGTCTGAAAAATGGCGACGACGACAGTTATCTGCACGCACTGGTCAAATTACACAATCGGTTGATTAAAGAAATCAATAATGAAGGGCGTTGCCACCTCTTTCGAGTGCAAAGCTACTACTTTGCCCGTAACACGCTGAAGTCGATTTGCCATCAGTTAAGCATGCAAGGCTCATGGGATAAAGCGACCGCCTTTCAGACGGACTTCGTTAAGCGCGTGCCTTTCCTCCCCTGAAGAACTATCGATTTATCCTAAAGAACGATCGATTTCTAAAGAATAACCGAACCAGACCCGCCAGCAGTCTGGTTCAGTGCTTTATGTTTACGGCGTAAGCACCGATGTCGTCAGACGAGAAATGCAGCACAGACGATTCTGATTATCAAAAATCTCAATCTGCCACACCTGGCTACTGCGACCAACGTGAAGCGCACGGCATACTCCCCGCACTTCACCCTCACGCACGGCGCGCAGGTGATTGGCATTGATCTCCAGTCCTACCACCTGCTGCTCGCCTTCAGAACACAGATAGCCCGCGACGGAACCCAGCGATTCAGCCAGCACGACGGAAGCGCCGCCGTGCAGTAAACCAAACGGCTGGCGCGTGCGTGAATCGACTGGCATCACCGCTTCCAGAGAATCCTCCGTAAGGCCGGTATAACGAATCCCTATATGACCAACCATACATGCCTGGCTCTGTTGATTAAGCTGCTCAAGCGTAATCTGTCGTTTCCATAGCATCAGAGAATCTCCAGTAGGGCCTGTAGCGGATGGCGTAATGCACGGCCTTCCATGCGTTTTACCTGGCTACGGCACGAATAACCTGTGGTCAGGCAGCGTTTCTGCGGTAATTTCTGCAACACCTGCTGCCAGGATAGCGCATAGATTCCCTGCGAGTTGGCGAGATTTTTGGTTTCATGCCCGTAGGTTCCCGCCATGCCGCAACACCCGACGCTAATATTCTCCAGTTTAGCGCCAAAGCGCGCGAAGATATCGGCCCACTGTTTAGTACTGATCGGTAGCGCAGTCGTTTCGGTACAGTGGCCGAGCAGATACCAGGACTCGCCGATAGCAGGTTGAGGCGCACTGTCTGCCAATGCCGTCACCAGCCATTCATGCACCAGTTGCACCTGGAAATCACCACGTTTCTCACCCAGAATTTCTCGGTATTCATCGCGATAGCACAGCACCAGAGCCGGATCGACACCGACCATCGGCATCCCCAATTTGGCAACGCGATTCAGGAAATCTGCCGTCTTCGACGCCGTTTTGGCAAAACGTTGCAAGAAACCTTTAATGTGCTGCGCCTTTCCGTTCGGGGAGAACGGCAATAGCACCGGTTTCAGCTTCAATTTTTCGATCAGGTGAACGAAATCCGCCACTACCTGCGCATCGTAATAGCTGGTAAACGGATCCTGCACGATGAGTACGTACTGCTGACGCGCGTGTTCCGACAGTGCTTCCAATTGTTCGAGCGTGGTGTTGACTCCGCTATGCCCGGCAAACTGCTGACGCAGCGACGGCGATGACAGCAAAGGCAAATCAACCATACCTATCTGGCTGCGGCTCAGGTTATTCAGCAACGGCATTTTCAGGAAGAAGTTAAACGTCTTCGGGCTGCGAGCCATCAGCGGCGCATAGCTTTCGACCCCTGCCACCAGATAGTCACGAACCGGTCGCAGGTAGCGCGTGTGATAAAGCTGTAGGAAGCGAGAACGGAAACCGGGCACATCTATCTTGATCGGGCACTGTGTTGAACAAGCTTTACACGCCAGACAACCTGACATCGCCTCTTTGACTTCATGCGAGAAATCGTAATCGCCTTGCTTCGCCTGCCAGCTATTCCGCGTTTTTTGGATAAAGGCGCGCAGGCTCAACTTCTGCTGCGGTAAGGCATTTTCCAATGCCACTGGATCAACGCCCTGTTCCGCCAGCAGGCGCAACCATTCACGCACCAGCGTCGCACGACCTTTCGGAGAATGAATCCGGTTTCCACTGATTTTCATCGACGGACACATTGGGCTGCGCGCATCAAAGTTGAAGCACAACCCGTTGCCGTTACATTCCATCGCGCCACGGAACGCGGTGCGTACCGTCAGCGGGATTGTACGGTCGAACGTGCCACGCTTGACCGCATCGACTTTCATCATCGGTGCATCGACATCCAGCGGTGCACAAATCTTCCCGGGATTTAGCCGGTTATCAGGATCAAACGCCGCCTTGATGCGGCGCAGTTCGGCATACAGTTCCGGCCCAAAGAATTCAGGGCTGTATTCGGCGCGGAAGCCTTTACCGTGTTCACCCCAAAGTAGACCGCCATATTTGGCCGTCAGCGCGACAATCTGGTCGGAAAGCTGTTTCATCAGCATTTCCTGTTGTGGATCGCACATGTCCAGCGCAGGACGAACGTGCAGTACTCCAGCATCCACATGGCCGAACATGCCATACGTCAGATTGTGGCTGTCCAACAACGCACGAAACTCTTCGATATAATCGGCGAGATGCTGGGGTGGCACACAGGTATCTTCCGCAAACGGGATAGGTTTGGCCTGCCCTTTACTATTGCCCAGTAGCCCGACGGCTTTTTTGCGCATGGCGTAAATACGTTCGATTCCGGCAAGGTCGTTACAGGTTTGATAGCCAATCACCCCACCTTCGCCAGTAGCCAGCAGCGTGTCCAGCCTCTGACATAGCGACTCAACCTGCCCGTTGATGAGTGCTTCATCATCACCGGCGAATTCAACAATATTCAGACCAAGCATTTCCTGATTTGGCACATCGGTAATCAGTTCACTGACGGAATGCCAAACAATATCTTCACGGGCAAGATTGAGGACTTTGGAATCCACGGTTTCGACAGATAACGCCTTTGCTTCCACCATGAACGGCGCATTGCGCAATGCGGAATTGAAGGAGTCGTACTTGATGTTCACCAGACGACGGCTCTTCGGCAACGGCGTGATATCGAGCTTCGCTTCGGTGATAAAAGCCAGCGTACCTTCAGCCCCGGTCAAAATGCGCGTCAGGTCAAAGGTGCGGAGATCGTCGCTGAACACATGGCGCAGGTCATAACCGGTCAAAAAGCGGTTCAGCTTAGGGAACTTGTCGATAATCAACGCGCGCTGTTCGCGGCAGCGGTGCAGCACCGTGTGGTAAATGCGGCCAACAGGAGAATCTTCTTCTGCTAACTGCTCCGCCAACTCTACTGGCATCGCTTGCGTATCCAGCATTTCACCGCCCAGCAGCACCGCACGTAGCCCCAGCACATGGTCTGAGGTTTTACCATACACCAGCGAACCCTGCCCTGATGCATCGGTATTGATCATGCCGCCTAGCGTCGCCCGGTTACTGGTCGACAGTTCAGGCGCGAAGAAATAACCATAGGGCTTAAGATACTGGTTGAGCTGATCTTTAATGACGCCAGCTTCGACGCGCACCCAACCCTGTTCAGGATTGATCTCCAAAATGCGGTTCATATAACGCGACATATCGACCACGATGCCGCGATTCAGCGCCTGCCCGTTCGTTCCGGTTCCGCCACCGCGTGGAGTAAAGGTCAGCCCTGAAAAACGAGCGTCACCCGCCAACCGCGACAGGATCGCCACATCAGCGGTGGAACGAGGGAAGACCACCGCATCCGGCAAAAGTTGATAGATACTGTTATCCGTCGCCATCGTCAGACGATCGGCATAATTGGTCGCCGTATCGCCCGTAAATCCGTTTTTCTTTAATGCTTCCAGAAAATTAAGCACCGGCTGAACCAGCCCGGGAGATTGCGTGATCTGTGGGATCATTATTTTTTGACCCTGTCCGTACATGATGTGTTTGCCAATATGTCGTGATATGCCTGTGAGGCGTGTTATATAGCCTAATATCGATCGCTTAAGGATCGAGATACCGGGGCTACCACGGTGTGAGGCATCCCTACGGGAACCTCATCACCGTGTTTCCCCTAAAACCACACTTAAGTGACGAGCATTTGTATATAGCCGCCCTTTCATCGGGGACATCACGTTTTATCACATTTCGCAATCGTGTGCGCTCCCAGAACGGCAAAAACATACAGCGTGTTGGCTAACCACGGTTTCACCAACAAAATGTTCAACAGGCTGTCAAAACACCCGGAAATATCTCATGATGACGGGTAATGAGATCACTTCACCCAAACTGCCTCACCTTCAGCCTTTTCTTTTGCTATTGAGGAACGATTCGTTGAGCAAATATTCTCAACCACCACGATTTGACCTGGCCAGAATCCTGTTCAGTCTGGTGTTTATTACCATCATGATTATTGCCTGTTTTTGGGTAGTACAGCCTTTTATTCTGGGATTCGCCTGGGCATGTATGGTGGTCATTGCCACCTGGCCAATGCTGATTAAACTTCAAGCGCTATTGTGGGGACGACGTTCTCTGGCTGTGCTCGTCATGACGTTTCTGCTCATCCTGCTATTTATTGTGCCGATTGGCATTCTCGTCAGTAGCGTGGTCGATAACAGCTCGGCGCTAATGAGCTGGGGAGCCAGACAGGAAAACTTTTCGCCGCCGACGCTGGAGTGGCTGGCGTCAATTCCCCTGGTCGGGGATAAATTATTCAACAGTTGGCAGGCGCTATTGCAAAGCGGAGGCAGCGGCCTGTTCGCCAAGGTGCAGCCCTATTTTGGTAAAACGGCGACCTGGCTGGTGGCACAGGCAGCACATGTCGGGCGCTTTCTGATGCACTGTTCGCTGATGCTGATCTTCAGTGCTCTGCTGTATTACAAAGGTGAAGCCGTTGCAAAAGCAGTGCGACATTTCGCTATCAGACTTGGACAAGAGCGCGGCGATGCCGCCGTGATTCTGGCCGCACAGTCAATTCGTGCCGTCGCGCTGGGCGTGGTGGTAACAGCCATCGTGCAGTCGGTGTTAGGCGGAATCGGCCTTGGGCTGTCTGGGATTCCTTACACCACACTATTAACTGTTCTGATGTTTCTGTGTTGTCTGGCGCAGCTGGGGCCACTTCTGGTACTTATTCCTGCCATTATCTGGCTGTATTGGACGGGCGATAGCACCTGGGGCACCATCCTGCTGGTCTGGAGTTGCGTCGTTGGAACGATTGATAACGTGATTCGCCCGGTATTAATCAGAATGGGGGCCGATCTTCCTATGCTGCTGATTCTTTCCGGCGTGATTGGCGGGTTGTTGGCATTTGGCATGATTGGTCTATTTATTGGCCCAGTCGTCCTCGCCGTTTCCTATCGTCTGCTGTTTGCCTGGATGCGTGAGATCCCCGAACCACAAAGCATCCTCTCCGTGAATACGACCAAGACACCAAATAAAGATTCATAGCGGTAAGCCCCCTCTTTTCCTTCCGTGGGCGGTGCGCCGCCCACGTATTTCCCTCTTTCAGCATCGTCTCTCAGTGACCATTTCTTTCGCCTTGTCTCAATACGTAAAAATAGCTAATGATTATCCGTCTATTCTTAGGGAATAGTCCTAAATTTTTTGGTATCATTTCTCTAACGCATCAATATTATTGACAATACAAAAACTCTGACAGGCCAACCCTTAAAAGATAATTAACTATTAGGATGATTCTTAATGACTGGATAGGGCATAATCCATAGGATAAATACCGGAGCTAGTATTAACCTACTGTTTGTCAATGAGGTTTCCTCCTCGTCAGAGTTAGTAACGAATTGCTGTGTGTAGTCTTTGCCCATCCCCTGAGATGGGCCTTTTTTTTCCTTTCATTGCTCTTCCATTCAATTACGCCTCATGCCTTTTTTGCTACTCTCCTGTTTGCCTACTCTTAGCCCAGTTTTTTCAGGAGTTTTCATGACGTCTCTCACCGCGAAGAGAGTACTACTCTGTGGCTTATTCAGCCTTCTGACAGCCTGTGATAATCCGACGCCTACAGCACAGCGCCCTTTGTTGACCATTGAAGGCAAAACAATGGGGACGTTTTACAGCGTAAAAATTAGCGGTGACGTCACCGAAGATAAAATACAGTTGCAGCGGGAAATTGATGCCCTGTTGGAGCAGGCCAATAACGACATTTCCACCTACCGTGACGATTCAGTGCTATCTCGTTTCAATCAGTACCGGGGAACAGAGCCACAGCCTATCAGCAATGGCATGGCAGATATTATTCTGGCGGCACTACGTATCGGTAAAGCTACCCACGGCGCGATGGACATCACCGTCGGCCCGTTGGTTAATCTCTGGGGATTCGGCCCGCAGAAGCAGCCGACACGTATTCCAAGCCAACAGCAGATCGATTTAGCACGGCAAAATGTCGGACTACGCCACCTGAAATTGATCGGTGACGAAAAAGGAGAGTGGATTCAGAAAGATCTCCCTGATTTGTACGTCGATCTCTCCACGCTGGGCGAAGGCTACGGTGCAGACGTTCTCGCACAGTTGATGACACGTAAAGGGATCACCAATTATCTGGTTTCCGTCGGCGGTGCCATTTCCAGCCGTGGCGTGAATGCAGAAGGAACACCGTGGCGCGTGGCGATTCAAAAACCAACCGATCGGGAAAACGCGGCGCAGGCGGCGGTGAATTTGCAGGGTTACGCGATTAGCACTTCAGGCAGTTACCGAAATTATTTTGAGGAAAACAACAAACGCTATTCTCATGTTATCGATCCTGAGACAGGCAGGCCGATTACCCATCAGTTAGTTTCTGCCACCGTAATTGCGCCTACTGCGCTGGAAGCGGATGGCTGGGATACCGGTCTAATGGTGTTGGGAACGGAGAAAGCGTTGAAGCTGGCGGAACAGCAAGGGCTAGCGGTTTATCTGATTACCAAAACGGATAAGGGTTTTAGCGCGGTAATGACGCCACAATTTAAGTCATTCCTGATTGCAGCACCGTAAACGCCAGGACTAATGACAACACCATCGCGACAAGAGCGAGATACACGAGGCGACCACGAAGTGAGGCATCCCTGCAAATTGAGGGTTCCCCACACAAATCCGGGAAGTAAATTTCTGTAACCACAGTGAAAATTTCGTGCGCACTAACTTCAGTCAATTTTTTCAACTGTCGCAGCACGCGCCCGACATGGGGCGGTTCAATCGCCACCGCCCCATGACCCCAGGCTTTTCGCGAAATCGTGTCGCTACGCGATACCTTCGGCGTTAGTGACCGCAACTCGGGCCGCCATTGACGCGCTCCCTGCGCGGCACTGGCTTTCGTAGCGTCCTTGCCGCTCACCCGGCAGTCACTCCCACCTCAGCACGATTATTACGCGACTAAAAACTTTAAAAACAATACATTGATATCTAAAAATTCATCGCAGAACTAGTTGTGCTCAGCGAGATTCAGCCAGGTTTGCACGACGGTGTCTGGGTTGAGTGACAGGCTATCAATGCCCTGTTCCATCAGCCAGATCGCGAAATCTTCATGGTCTGATGGGCCCTGACCGCAGATTCCGACATATTTACCCTGTTTCTTCGCCGCCTTAATCGCCATCGACAGCAGCGCTTTTACCGCATCGTTACGTTCGTCAAACAGTGCCGATACCACGCCGGAGTCGCGATCCAGACCCAGCGCCAGCTGCGTCATGTCGTTTGAACCGATGGAGAAGCCATCAAAGTGTTGCAGGAATTCATCGGCCAATAGCGCGTTGGACGGAATCTCGCACATCATGATGATTTTCAGGCCGTCTTCGCCACGGCGCAGTCCCTGATTCGCCAGCTCAGCAATAACCGCTTCCGCTTGCGCCACGGTACGAACAAACGGGATCATGATTTCTACGTTCTTCAGACCCATCACGTTGCGCACACGTTTAACCGCTTCACATTCCAGCGCGAAACAGGCTTTGAAGTCCGGTGATACGTAACGACCCGCACCGCGGAAACCCAGCATCGGGTTTTCTTCTTCTGGCTCATAGCGCTCGCCACCGACCAGATTGGCGTACTCGTTCGATTTAAAATCGGACAGACGAACAATGACGCGCTTCGGTGAAAATGCCGCTGCCAGCGTCGCAATCCCTTCCGTCAGACGACCTACGTAGAATTCCACCGGATCGTCATAACCCTGCATCAGTGTTTTAATTTCGCGTTGCAATTCTGGTGCTTGCTGGTCGAATTCCAACAATGCACGTGGGTGCACGCCAATCATGCGGTTGATGATGAATTCCAGACGCGCCAGACCGACGCCATCATTTGGAAGGCAGGCAAAATCAAACGCGCGATCGGGGTTACCGACGTTCATCATGATTTTCAGTGGCAGTGCAGGCATTTCATCAATCTGTGAGCTCTTCACAGAGAAATCCAGCAGATCCTGATACACATAGCCAGTGTCGCCTTCCGCACAGGAAACGGTCACTTTCTGCCCTTTGCGCAAACGCTCGGTCGCATCACCGCAACCCACAACGGCCGGGATACCCAGCTCACGTGCGATAATCGCCGCGTGGCAGGTACGTCCGCCGCGGTTGGTAACAATCGCAGCGGCTTTCTTCATGATCGGTTCCCAGTCAGGGTCCGTCATGTCGGTCACCAACACATCACCTGCGTTGATCAGATGCATCTCGCTGATGTCCTGAATCACTTTCACTTCGCCCGCCCCAATGCGGTGTCCGATTGCACGGCCTTCCACCAGCACCGTACCACTTGCCGGTAGGTGGTAACGCTCCATAACCTGTCCGTTAGAACGTACGGTTTCCGGGCGCGCCTGAACGATATAGAGTTTGCCGGTATGACCATCTTTCGCCCATTCGATGTCCATCGGACGACCGTAGTGTTTTTCAATCAGCAGAGCCTGACGCGCCAGCGCCTGCACTTCCTCATCCGTCAGGCTGAAACGCGTTGTTTGTTCTGCCGGTACATCTTCAATCCGCACCTGCTTGCCGTGTTCCTGACTCGCGGCATACACCATACGGATTTTTTTCGATCCCATGTTACGACGTACAATTGCAGGCTTGTTGTTCTGCAAAGTCGGCTTGTGAACATAGAACTCATCAGGGTTCACTGCCCCTTGCACCACCATTTCGCCCAAACCGTAAGCCGAAGTAATGAACACCACCTGATCAAAGCCGGATTCGGTATCAATGGTAAACATCACACCCGCGGAAGCCAGATCGGAGCGCACCATACGTTGCACACCCGCCGACAGCGCCACGCCACGGTGGTCATAGCCCTGATGCACGCGATAGGAAATAGCGCGATCGTTAAACAGTGATGCAAATACGTGCTTCACCGCTACCATTACCGCGTCAATGCCCTGCACATTCAGGAAGGTTTCCTGTTGGCCAGCAAAAGATGCATCTGGCATATCTTCCGCAGTGGCGGAAGAACGCACAGCAAATGAGGCCTCTTTTTCGCCATCGGCCAGTTGCTGATAGGCATCGTTGATTGCTTGCTCCAGCTCTGGCTGGAACGGCGTATCAATAATCCACTGACGAATCTGCGCACCAGCGCTGGCCAACTGACTCAGATCGTCAATATCGGTGCGATCAAGCAGCTCATAAATGCGCTGGTTAATCCCACTTTGATTAAGAAAATCATTAAATGCCTGCGCCGTTGTCGCAAAACCGTTGGGAACGGCTACGCCCAAATCTGAAAGGTTGGTGATCATTTCACCCAGAGAGGCATTTTTGCCTCCCACCCTTTCAACGTCGTGCATACCGAGTTGGTTATACCAAAGGACATTACGCAAATCAGGGCCGTTATTGGACATCGAAAATAATCCTTTCTGCATACAATTAGGGTATGAAAGAGTTCGGTTGAGAATCGTCTCAACGCAATTAGGTTAGCATAGCGTTTTGATGAACATGGATAGGTGAATCGATCAACCTATGAAAAAAAACTGATTTCACAGCGAATGATTGCTTAACTCGGTAAAAATACAATACCGTAGAAGATTAGCATTCTTTATCATGAAGATAATGAAATGGCGTTTTAATAAAAGTATTCTTTAAACGCAATTTTTGACGAGGTTAACGTGTTGGAGCTATCGGAAATATCACAAGGGGGCTATGTGGAAAGAAGCGTGTTTTATGTCTCGGACGGTACGGCCATTACAGCAGAGGTATTGGGCCATGCGGTGCTGTCTCAATTCCCCGTGAACACGGTTAGCTATACCTTACCTTTCGTTGAAAGTGAAGTCCGCGCTAAAGCGGTGTGTGAGCAAATCAATACGCTATATCAGCAAACCGGTGTGCGTCCGCTGGTGTTTTACTCCATTGTCACGCCGACCGTTCGTAATATTATTACCAGCAGTGAAGGATTTTGCCAGGATATCGTACAGGCGTTGGTCGCCCCCTTGCAGGAAGAATTGAACACACCGCCGACACCGATTGCTAACCGCACTCACGGTTTGACGGCTAATAACCTGAGCAAATACGACGCCCGCATCGCCGCGATTGATTACACGTTGGCACACGATGACGGCATTTCGCTACGCAATCTCGATCAGGCTCAAGTCATTCTGCTGGGTGTGTCGCGCTGCGGTAAAACACCGACCAGCCTGTATCTGGCAATGCAGTTTGGTATTCGTGCTGCCAACTACCCTTTCATTGCCGATGATATGGACAACCTACGCCTGCCCGATGCGCTGAAACCCTTCCAACATAAGCTATTCGGACTCACCATTGATGCCGAACGACTAGCGGCAATTCGTGAAGAGCGTCGGGGGAATAGTCGCTATGCCTCCCTTCGCCAGTGCCGTATGGAACTCAGCGAGGTTGAAGCGCTATTTCGCAAACATCAGATTAAATATCTCAATACGACCAATTATTCTGTTGAGGAAATCTCCGCAAAAATCATCGACATTCTCGGCATGAGCCGAAGAATGTACTAGTACATGATAGATTATTTGTCCTGATGCGGTTGTAATGTGTGTCATTTCGTTTATTGTGTGCACCATCACTTCCCGGCATTTCGCCGCTGCGAAGCAACCTTTTAGTTGAAAACGTTGTCCGAAAACATTGTCTGACACACTCCGTGTCCACGTTTTTAGTGACAACAGGTTTTCGGCTTGACCGAATTCAGAGACAAAACATGCTACAAACAGATGAACTGCGGAGCGCGCGCATCGAGAGTCTGGTCACACCCCAAACGCTACTTGCCAGACTCCCGATTACCCCTGACGTTGCCGAAAATGTCACCTCATCACGCAAGAAAATTGAAGCGATTCTCACTGGCCACGATCCCCGTTTACTCGTCGTAATTGGCCCCTGTTCGATCCATGACACCGACAGCGCCTTGGACTATGCACGTCGTCTGGCTGCGCTACGCACGCAGTATCAGGACAGACTGGAAATTGTCATGCGCACCTATTTTGAAAAACCGCGCACGGTGGTCGGCTGGAAGGGACTGATTTCCGATCCCGCACTCAATGGTTCGTTCCAGGTGAACGAAGGGCTGGAAATCGCCCGCCGCCTACTGTTGAACGTCAACCAGCTTGGATTACCGACTGCAACGGAATTCCTTGATATGGTCACTGGCCAATATATCGCTGACCTGATTAGCTGGGGCGCGATTGGCGCGAGAACCACCGAAAGCCAAATCCACCGCGAAATGGCGTCTGCGCTATCCTGCCCTGTCGGTTTTAAAAACGGGACGGATGGCAATACGCGTATCGCCGTCGATGCGATCCGTGCCGCACGCGCTCAACACATGTTTCTCTCGCCGGACAAACAAGGTTTCATGTCGGTTTACAAAACGCAGGGTAATCCGTTTGGCCACATTATTATGCGCGGCGGGAAGAAGCCGAACTACCACGCGGAAGATATTGCCGCCGCCTGTGCTCATCTCAGCGAGTTTTCTCTGCCCGAGCATCTGGTGGTCGATTTTAGTCATGCCAACTGTCAAAAACAGCATCGCCGTCAGCTTGATGTTGCCGATGACATTTGCCAGCAAATTCGTGCTGGCTCACGCGCCATCGCGGGCATCATGGCAGAAAGTTTCTTAATCGAAGGGAGTCAGCCTGCAATCAACCCTCTGGCGTTGACGTATGGGCAATCCATTACCGATCCTTGTCTGAGCTGGCAGGATACCGAAACGCTACTGGCGCGTCTGTCAGACGCCGTCGACAGCCGTTTTTAATCCGCTACGCACTGGCACACTTCCCTTCCCTGGAATTGTGCCAGCCATTTTCCTTCGTTCCTGCCACCTTTCTCGTTATCTCGCAGCACATAAATGCTTCTCTCTCTTTCTCTTATTCCACTTATTAAGAAAATTTCACTTGAGGTTGCGTTTTTGTTACATGAAAATGATTCTCATTCATTGCTATAATCTCTACAACAACGATTAAGGGAACGAGATGCAGACGTCCATTTACCAACAATACCTCCAGGCTAAAGTTGAACATCCGCGTAAATACGCACGCGATCTGGCTGCACTACTCAACATTAGCGAAGCAGAGCTAACTCATGCTCGCGTTGGACACGATGCGCAACGCCTACAAGGTGACGCCAAAGTTTGGTTAAGTGCGCTGGAGCAGGTTGGTAATACCAAGTCGATCACTCGCAACGAGTATGCCGTGCATGAACATACCGGTTACTACCAAAACCAGACGCTTGATGGACATGCCGGTCTTATCCTTAACCCGCGCGAATTGGATCTGCGTTTGTTCCTTTCTCAATGGGCATCCGCCTTTGCGCTGCGTGAAAACACCGCACGCGGTGAGCGTCAGAGTATTCAGTTCTTCGATCATCAGGGCGATGCCATTCTGAAGGTCTACACGACCGACACCACGGACATGGACGCCTGGCAGCTATTCGTTGAGAAATTTACCAGTAACGAAAATCCAGCGTTGGTATTTCGTCCAGCAGGTAACACCACAGCTGCTGAGCAGGCTGTTGCCCACAATCCTCAGTTTGAAGCAGACTGGCGTGCGATGACGGATGTACATGATTTCTTCATTCTGCTTAGACGCTATAACCTAACGCGTCAGCAGGCATTTAACTCTGTGGCTGACGATTTGGCCTACCGTGTAGAAAACGATGCGCTGTCACAAATCCTATTTGCCGCGCGTGAAGATCAGAACGAGATCATGGTGTTCGTCGGTAACCGTGGCTGTGTGCAAATCTTCACCGGTACGCTTGAGCGTGTAGAGCGCATGGAGCAACACGCAGAATGGATTAATATCTTTAATAAAGATTTCACGCTGCACCTGATTGAAGGCGCGATTGCTGAAAGTTGGATCACGCGTAAACCAACGGCCGACGGCATCGTGACCAGCCTCGAACTGTATGCCGCAGACGGCTCTCAAATTGCACAGCTCTTCGGGCAACGTACCGAAGGGACGCCGGAACAACAACAGTGGCGCGACCAAATCGACGCCCTGAAACCGCGTAAGGATCTTGCCGCATGAAAAACTGGCTATTCCCCCTGTTATTAACACTCCCGCTGGGAGTGTCTGCTGCTGAACGTGTCGTTTCTATCGGCGGCGACGTCACGGAAATTATCTACGCACTAGGTGCAGAGAAAAATTTGGTTGCACGCGACAGCACCAGTCTGCACCCGGAAGCGGTGAAGAAATTGCCTGATGTCGGCTACATGCGCCACCTCAATACCGAAGGTATTCTGGCAATGAAACCTTCGCTGGTTGTTGCCAGCGATCTGTCTCAGCCATCGCTCACCCTTCAACAGGTCGCAGACAGCGGTACCAAAGTGGTTCATGTGACTGCCGAGCCGTCTCTGGATGCCGTGCCGAAGAAAATCAGTGCTATCGCTCAGACGCTAGGAAAAGAGGCTGAAGGTAAAAAACTGACGGAAGCCTATCAGCAGAAATTAGCGGCAGTAAAAACGTCACCATTGCCCGTTAACGTGCTTTTCATTCTCAGCCACGGCGGCATGACCGCGCTGGCAGCGGGTAAAAATACCCCGCCAGACACCATCATCCGCGGTGCAGGTTTGAAAAATGCCATGCAAAATGTTGAGCGCTACCAGCCGTTGTCGCAGGAAGGCGTGATTGCCAGTGCACCCGATCTGATTCTGATTTCCAGTCAGGGGCTGAAAACGCTGGGCGGCGACGCACAGGTCTGGAAATTACCGGGTCTGGAACTGACGCCAGCGGGTAAGAACAAGCGTCTGTTAGTGGTCGATGATATGGCGATGCTCGGCTTTACGCTCGAAACCCCAGCGCTGATGGCAACGCTGCGTCAGACAGCCGAAGCGATAAAATGACATCACGGTTTCACCCGCGCTCTTGGTTGATCGCACTGCTGTTACTGATGGTGGCACTGATGGTCGGTGCCGCCAATATGGGCGCACTGAGCCTATCGCTAAAGATGCTCTGGCAGACGCCGTTTGACGATCCAATCTGGCATATTTGGCTGAATATCCGCGTTCCCCGCGTGCTGCTGGCGATACTCGTCGGCGGTGCGTTGTCCTGTTCAGGCGCGATTATGCAAGGGCTATTTCGTAATCCGCTCGCTGACCCAGGCCTGCTGGGTATCAGCAGCGGTGCCGCCCTTTGCGTAGCGCTGACTATCGTGTTGCCTCTCGGTCTGCCTCCTCTGTTAGCGCTTTATGGTCCGATGTTCGCCGCCTTTGCGGGTAGTCTGGCGATTACGGCCATCATCTTTATACTCAGCCGTTCCGAACAGGGTGGATTAACACGGCTGCTGCTAGCAGGCATTGCGCTCAATGCGCTGTGTCTTGCCCTCATCGGCGTCTTAACCTACATCAGCACCGATCAACAACTGCGCCAGTTCTCACTGTGGGGTATGGGGAGTCTCGGACAGGCACAGTGGCCAATGCTGCTCGTCGCCAGTACGCTCGTCATTCCCGCGATGATCGCCACCTTATATTACGCACGCCGTTTGAACATATTGCAATTAGGGGATGAAGAAGCGCACTACCTTGGCGTTAACGTGAAGCGTACCAAGTACACGCTACTGTTGCTGAGTTCGCTGCTGGTTGGCGTGGCGGTGGCAGTCAGCGGCGTGATCGGGTTTATCGGGCTCATCATCCCACACCTGATGCGCATGCATCTGGGTGCCGATCACCGCTGGCTCCTTCCCGGCTCTATCCTCGGCGGTGCCTGCCTGTTGTTGTTTGCCGATACGCTGGCACGCACGTTACTTTCTCCGGCAGAAATGCCTGTTGGCCTGTTGAGCAGCCTGATTGGCGGCCCCTATTTCTTATGGCTGATCGTTCAGCATAAAGGACGCGGCAATGACTGACTCAGCGCTTGACCGGACATTAGTCGCCCACAATCTGCGCTTTCAGACCAACGGCCGCTATCTGACCGATGATGTTTCTCTAGAGCTGAATTGTGGGGAAATCGTAGCAATTATTGGTCCTAACGGCGCGGGGAAATCGACCCTGCTCCGTTTACTGACAGGCTATTTGACGCCAGATGAAGGTGAGTGCCTGTTAGCCGGGCAACCCTTTTCTCACTGGCAACCCGGTGCACTGGCGAAAACACGTGCAGTGATGCGTCAGTATAGCGGTATGGCGTTTGCGTTTAGCGTGCGGGATGTCGTCGCGATGGGTCGTTCTCCCCATGGGCGCTACCCGAAAAATGATGACGTGGTTCAACAGGTCATGGCGCAAACGGGCTGTCTGGAACTGGCAACACGCGACTATCGTCATCTTTCCGGCGGAGAGCAACAGCGCGTACAACTGGCTCGTGTGCTGGCGCAACTGTGGCATCCAGAACCGACGCCGGGCTGGTTATTTCTCGATGAACCCACCTCGGCGCTGGATCTGTACCATCAGCAGCACCTTTTGCGACTGCTCAAGCAGCTCACGCGTGAACAGCCGTTATCCGTGTGCTGTGTCCTGCACGATCTGAATCTGGCGGCGCTGTATGCTGACCGAATTCTACTGCTGCACGAAGGCAAACTGGTCGCACAGGGCTCACCTGAGCACGTTCTACAGGCAGAGACGTTAGCCCACTGGTATCGCGCCGATCTTAGCGTGGGTTCGCATCCTGACTACGCCATCCCACAGGTTTACCTGCGCCAATAATCTGTCCCCCTGCTCCGGCTTAGCTGGAGCAGGATATCTCCAGATGCTTACCCCATTCTGGCGGTAACGCCGCCAAATCATTGCTTTCCGGCTGTTCGTCAAATGGCTGACACAGCACCTGATGCAGACGTGCCAGCACGCTGATGTCATCATGTTCAGCCCGCTCAATCGCCATTTGCGCCAGATAATTACGCAGAATATATTTCGGGTTCGTCGCATTCATCAGCCGACGACGCTCCTCATCGCCCTGACCTTCCTGCATCAGCCTTTGGCGATAAATGGCAAACCAGCTATCAAACGCCGTCCTGTCGATGAACTCGTCACGGAGCGGTGAGGAGGATGCCTGTTTCTCGCTGTCTGCCAGCAATCGGAACGTACGGGTGTAATCGCTGCCTTCCTGCTGCATCAGGCGCAACAGCCCAACCAGCACATCATTATCTTCAGAACTCGCGGTAAACAACCCCAGCTTGGCGCGCATCAGCGTGCCATAGTGTTGCATCAGCGCCGGTTCATAGCGAGCAAGCGCGCGCTCCAGCGTGTCAGTATCCATCAGCCCCGACAGCGCCTGTGCCAGGCGATGCAAGTTCCACAACCCTACGGCAGGCTGATTATCAAACGCATAGCGACCGCGATGGTCAGAGTGATTGCAAATGAAGTCCGGCTGATAAGCATCTAGAAAACCATAAGGACCGTAGTCGATGGTCAGCCCCAGAATCGACATGTTGTCCGTGTTCATTACACCGTGTGAGAACCCAACCGCCTGCCAATGAGTAATCAGCCGTGCGGTACGCTCAACCACATCGCCAAACCACAGCTCATAGCGACGCTCGTCGTTTTCCCACTCAGGCCAATGACGAGCAATCACATACTCAGCCAACTGCCGCACCTTCTCCGGCTCACGACGATAATAGAAGTGTTCAAAATGACCGAATCGCACATGGCTCTCCGCCACGCGCAGCAGCATGGCGCCCTTTTCTTCCTGCTCACGCTGCACTGGATGTTCGCTGGTGGCAATCGTCAATGCCCGTGTCGTGGGAATCCCCAGATGGTGCATCGCTTCCGAGGCGAGAAATTCGCGTATCGCCGAACGCAGCACGGCACGACCATCACCCATACGCGAATACGGTGTTAACCCCGCCCCTTTCAGGTGCCAGTCCATGCTGCGGCCATCCGCCAGCTGTTGTTCCCCCAGCAAGATGCCGCGCCCATCGCCCAGTTG
This sequence comes from Pectobacterium zantedeschiae, assembly GCF_004137795.1. Lineage (GTDB taxonomy): Bacteria > Pseudomonadota > Gammaproteobacteria > Enterobacterales > Enterobacteriaceae > Pectobacterium > Pectobacterium zantedeschiae. Next base: position 614,044 of record NZ_NWTM01000001.1, on the reverse strand, counting down.
ACCAGCCCACATGCCAAACTGATGGCCGCTATAAACCTGCGCCAGCGGCTCCATTCCCGGCAGCAAACGCGCACCGCTCCAGACGTCATCCTGTTCTGGCGTAAACCAGTCGGGAGACAAGCCAAGCTCTGCGGCCAATCCTTCACTGTGATAAAGCAGGCGAGCGCCATGCAACGGCGTCGGCTGTAGCGCGGTATAAAATCCCGGCAGTTGATGAAAGTAGTGATTTTTGAATAACGGTGTTTGCTGCATCCTGTCTCCCTAGTACCACCCTGTTCAGGTGAAGAGAGCCATACGCTCACCACACAACGACTAACGGGTATGTCGAAAGTGTAGAGGGATGGCGATGAAATTAACACGGAGGAAACACAGGGGTATTATTTTCACCGCTTATATTCAGGAGGAACTATCGCCCCGAACACGCTGAATATATTGAATTAGCCGATAAGCGCCGTACGCTGCTCAAGTCGCTCGAAATGCACAGCGGGCCACATCTGCCCTTGAACGGCATCAATGTTCAACTGTTTCATTTTATTCAGGATCGCCAAAGTATCGATCTCCTTGGCAACGATGCTAATACCTGAATAACTGTTTTTAATTGTCCGTAATAACGGTTCCATCATCAACGTATTGGTCGGGCGCGATAAAAGCTGCCCGATAAACTGACGATCCAGCTTCACGCCACGCACTAACCCATCGTGCAAAGGTTTAAGCGTGCTCCTTCCAGAACCAAAATTATCTAACCATAAAGGAACGGATTGACTCAGATTGAGCAGCGCTGCGTTTTCTTTTCCCTCCGATAGCTGCGGGAAAAACTCATTAATCTCTAACAAAACAAAATCGAGGTGCTTGATTTCGCCACGCAGTACGTCGGATTTAATTAAAATCTCTGTTATCTGACGTCCTACTTTTAGCACCAGTTGAATGTGGTTATCGATAAACCATGCGGATTTTTCTTTGATAAAAAGAAGCTGTTCATGAATAAAATCATGTTGTTGTCGTGGGCTTAACTGCATGAGAAGAATATCGGCAGGCATACTCAACTTGCCCGCAAGGCCGTTAAAATGGCTTATCATCTCAACAGCCAATAGCGTTCCATCCAACCTAAATATCGGCCAAAAAACATAATCACTGGTGTAATCAACAGCAAGATGGATGCGCATGACTCTGTACTACACAGAATAAATAATAATCACATTACGTTATTATTATAGGCAAATCCACAGCGCTTGCTCGCATAACGCACGAAAAGCGCTTTTCTGTCATGCAGCCAGTTTATTCAGAGTCCGACACACGATCTAGCGTAGGCTTTGCGCCAGCCAGTCCGCTAGCTCCTGCAATTCGTTTTGCTGTTCGGGAAAGGTGGTAATCAGTTTCTGACACACGGCCGCCAAGGCTTCCGGGCGATATGCCGTTCCCTGTAATACAGACGCCAGTGCTTCTAATGGCGTCGGATTCAGGCTATCGGTATAAATCTGCGCCCGAACAATCACGCCGCGCTCCACATCGAAATGTAATTCAACACCACCCCAGGTAAATCGGTTATCCAGTAAATGCGAGAAATCCGGTGCCTGACCGAAATTCCATTCCCAACTGCTTTGACGTGCAAACTGTTCGCTGAACCCTGGTAAATCGGGGTAAGCAGAAGGCGAAATGATTTCCGGTTCGCACTGTTCGCCAAAATAATCAAAGAAGGATTGCGTCACGGCCTGACAGATCACCTGATGATCGACAGAAGGCAGTAATTCCACCAGATTGGCAACACGAGAACGTACAGACGTAATCCCTTTCGCCTGTAGCTTTTTGAGGTCTGGATTTAGGTAATCAGCTAAACGATTGAGATCTGCGTTCAGCAGCAATGTGCCGTGATGGAAACCGCGATCTTTAGTTTCTCGATACGCAGAGCCAGACACCTTGCGTACGCCGTCAGCGGTTTCCACCACCAGATCGTTACGCCCAGATGCACTGGCCTTTAACCCCAGTGAACTGAGTGCATCCAGAACAATCTGCGTTGAGACGCTTTTATCGTATTCTGGTTTTCCGGCCATAAAGGTAAAACAGGTATTGCCGAGATCGTGAAAGACCGCCCCGCCGCCGCTGCTGCGGCGTGCCAGCTTGATACCATCCTCTTCCATCCGCCGCGTATTGCACTCTTTCCACGGGTTCTGGGCGCGGCCAATGACGACAGTTTCTGCATTCCGCCACAAAAACAGCACCCGTTGTGTGGTGGGCATCTGGCGAAAAATGCACTCCTCCACGGCCAGATTAAACCAGGGATCGTAAGAGTCAGAAATAAGTAAACGCAGAGAGGACGAAGACATGAGCAACTCCATGCTGTAAACAAAATAAGGAAGGAATTAGATGCGGCGGGCCTGCCAGTAAGCCCGTTTCCAATATACGTTATCCAACGACGAGCGGATGACGCCCTGACTGGTGGAAGCGTGAATAAACTGGTCGTCTTTATCATAAATACCAACGTGCAGCCCACTACTGCCGCTGCCCGTTTTGAAAAAGACCAGATCACCCGGTAACAGATTATCGCGGTCAATGCGTTGACCCAATTCGGTTTGCTCTTCCGTAGTGCGTGGCAGTTGCATACCAAACTTATCGCGGAACGTCAGGTAGACGAAACCGGAGCAATCGACGCCGTTACGATCCAAGCCACCATAGCGATAAGGCGTTCTGTACCATTGCCCCAGTTGATCGTTTAGCTGCACCATCACCATGATCGAATCGCTCAGACGCGCATTCGGCGGCGGGTTATTATGCCGACTACTGCTACAGCCGACCAAAATCAGGCTGGCGAGGAGCAAACTGTATCGTAAGATCAAACTCGGTCGTAGAGTCAAACCAGGCCGTAAACGTATCATGCGCGATTACCATAAAAATCGCCGAGGCCATGAACCTCTAGCGTTCGAAAATGCTAGGTATTGGATTAATTTAGCGTTTAATTAGTGTGACTGGCAAGTAAAGGCGATTTTTCCTATTTTATGACGACGCCGATTCTCTCTATAACGGTTAGGCGCTGCGAGTCATGATCCAGTTTCGGCCATCAACCACGTGCCGTTGAAACGCAACACCGAACACAGGAGACAACACCTCCGGCAGCATGACATCCGCCGTATCCCCCTGTGCCACCAGAACGCCCGCCGACAGCAGCCACACGCGATCCGCATGATGGGCGCTGTGGTTAAGATCGTGAGCGCAAACCACGATGGCAATGCCTAAACGACAGAGTTCGCCCAGTAGTGAATCCAATGCCACTTGCTGAGCCACATCCAGGCTGGTGGTGGGTTCGTCCAGCAGCAGCAGTCGCGCATGCGGGTTGATCGTCGGCCAAATCTGTAACAACGCCGCCACCAGCCGAACGCGCTGCCACTCGCCGCCCGATAGCTGCGTGAGCGGACGCGCCAACTTATCGGTTAACATCAGACGTTCCGCCAGAAAATGCACCACCTGTTCAACCGCGAACTCCTGAGCCAGCGGTGGTTGATGCAGTTGCCAATACTGAAATACTGGCATCAGCGCCAGCGGTGGTTGCTGCTGTGCCAGATAGGCGCGTTGAACGGCTAAATCCGCTGCCGTATACTGCGACAGCGCCGTGCCGGCCAGATAGACCTCGCCGTCACCTGCCAGCAGCCCAGCCGCTCTTGCCAGCAAGGTGCTCTTTCCTGCGCCATTCGGACCGATAATATGCAGCAGTTCACCGCGATGAAATTCCGCTGTTGTTGGCGATAAACGCGGCAAGACGCTGGCCTGCCGCAGTTGCAATACCGGGGAAGTCTGCGGCATCAATTATTTTGCCAACGCCTCTTCTATCGCTTTCACGATGGTGTCATGGTCAGGCGACATATCCGGTGCAAAGCGCTCAATCACTCGCCCTTCGCGATTCACCAGAAACTTCTCGAAGTTCCACAGGATATCTTCTGGATTCTTAGGCTTACGGCCTTTATTGACCAAGCGAGCAAAAAAATCACTCTTCCAGGTGCCGTTAGCCTCAGGTTGCTGACGAATCAAAAATTGGTACAGCGGATGACGATTCTCGCCGTTCACTTCAATCTTGCTGAACATAGGGAACTGAACGCCAAACGTCCCACGGCAGAATTCCTGAATCTCTGCTTCCGAACCTGGTTCTTGCCCCGCAAATTCATTTGATGGGAACCCCAGTACGACCAAGCCTTTGTCCCGATAGGTTTCGTAGAGTTTTTCCAACGCGTCGTATTGTTTAGTCAGGCCGCATTGAGAGGCGACATTGACGACTAAAGCAACCTGCCCTTTAAACGCGTCGAACGTTGTCGCTTTCCCGTCGATGGTGGTCAGCGGAATAGCATAAATTTCAGTGCTCATCATTTTGCTCCCTTCAGTGATAAAACAGCGTTGATCAAACAAGAGTGGGTAAAACAAGACATATCGCTACAGTCGGTTACGTAATAACAACCAGATAAACCATGGCGATCCCAGCGTAGCGGTAACCACGCCTATCGGCAACTCGGCTGAACTCAACGCAATGCGCGCAACGGTATCCGCCAGCAGAAGAACACCACCACCGGCGAATGCACATCCGATCAATAAATAACGCTGATCGGTCAGCCCACACAGTCGCAACATGTGCGGAATCACCAATCCAATAAACGCAATGATACCGGCTAGTGCCACACTCAGCCCAACCTGGATGCCCATAACCAACACGAAAACCGTACGCCAGCGATAAACTGGGACACCCAACTGACGCGCCTGAATCTCGCCCAGCATCAACCGGTTCAGCATCGCACCCTGACGGCTCAGCCACAAGAGCAGTGGCAATAGCGTCAGCATCAACCAGCCGTGTCGCCAATCAATACCACTGAAACCGCCCATCATCCAGTACATCAATTGGCGTAAATCGAGGCTGGTACTGAAATACACGGCCCAGGTCATTATCGCGCTACAGATAATCCCGAGCGCAATGCCGATGAGTAACAAACGGGTATTGGAAATATGACGACGGGCAAAATGAAGCAACAGAAAGGTAATCAACAGCGCACCAGCAACGGCACTCAGGCTTAACACCCAGACAGGTAAGAGTCCCTGCCCCAGCAGCACCGTCAGCACTAAGGCTACGCCTGCGCCGTTTGCGACGCCCAACAACCCTGGTTCAGCTAACGGATTATCAAAGACAGCCTGCATAACCGTGCCCGACATGGCAAGACTGGCACCTACCAACATCACAGCTAGCGTTCTGGGTAAACGCAACTGCCAGACAAAGAGTTGTTGAGCGTCACCCAGCCAGGCTGTCGGCCAAATCCAGCGTTCTCCTGCACACAGACTGACGACCAGCGTAAGCACAAGAAACGCAAATAGCAGTGCGAGACTACGACGATCGCGTCTGCACTGCTGTTGTTTTAGCTGGCTGTAATGGGGCAACTGTATCGCGTGTTTCCGCGTGATATCACCCGGCGGTAATGGCTGCATGTTCACCGTAACAAGGAGTCCAGCGCAATAAAAAGAGCGCAATGAGAGCATGTACCGTAACAGCGGCAACCGCACGGTACATATCTAAACGTTGTCACGTATGTTAAACGATTTCGCCTGCCTTACACGCTTTTTCCTTGCTACCGCGGCGCATTCAAAATGAATACGGCCATTACTTGGTGCTGCACACCGCGATATAGTTAAGCTGATTTCGATTACGGCGGAAGGTATGAAACATGTTGAAGAACATGCTGCGATTTTCTTTTTTCAGCGCATTTTTTACGATACGCGCCGCACCGGCCACACCTTCATCATAAATCAGCCCTTGTGGCGTTAGCAGCGTCATCGCGCCGTTATCATAGCTGACCTTGCTAAAACCACATTCTTGAAACAGCGTAACCCAACGTTCACGCAGCATCGGCTGGGCGTGTACGTTGATCGCTTTATGCATCTGTTCCACCGCCTGCAAGGCTCCGGTGTCCTTCTCGGAAAGCAGCATGATATCGTGGGTAATCAGACGGCCACCTGGCTTCAGCACGCGATAATACTCAGCAATAATACGGCTCTTGGCCTTGTCGGCATACATCGTCAGCATGGCTTCATTAATCACCACGTCAAAGTGATTATCGGGAAACGGCAGTTCCAGCGCATTCGCCTGCATAATCGTGACCTGCGAAGCCAGACCGTTCGCTGTGACATTTTCCTGCGCCTTCTCTAGCGCCGCTTTGTCCATATCCGCGCCGATGACCTGACAGCCAAAACGACGTGCGATTTCCATTGCCGTGGTACCCATATTGCAGGCAACTTCCAGCACCACGCTGTCCGGCCGGAATCCCGCTTGGCTCAGCAACCACTCCGTTGCTTTTCTGCCGCCGGGGCGCAGACGTTTTTTCCCCAATCGGGCTAGAAATTTATGCCCTGCTTCATGATCGCTCATACTGTCACTCCTTAATTCTGTGTTATCGCCGTAGTCGTTTACTGAGTTTTCAGCGTCTTCAACATGGTCAGCAACATACGTGACGACTGCTGCGCATCAACGGCATGAGGAATATTGGCGGGCATACGCACCAGCGTGCCGGGCTGTGCGACGACAGGCTCACCACCGATCGTCAGCAATAACTCACCTTCAAGTACCATCACCAGTGCATCATAGGGCGCACTGTGTTCACTCAATCCCTGCCCTTGATCGAAGGCAAACAGCGTAACATTACCGCCGTCGGTACGAGCCAACACGCGGCTGGCAATACCCTGTTCGGTTGGGGTAATCAATTCATGGAGAACCAGCGCTTGTGCCGCTGGAAGGGTATTGTCTTTCATAGAAACGCTCCGCTATTTTCGATTCAGCGCGCGGTGATTTTGCTTGCTGAATCCATGCAAGTGATTATTATTTTCATTTACTGGCTTGATGGTAATACCCGCCTCTGGGAGGGCAAATGACATTTGTCAAAAAGGCACTATCGCCCGATGAATACGGCGAAGTACTGTTTCAGCATGACTGGATGCGCGGCGAACCCAGCGACGTGGTGTGTGAGCTATTAGCCAAAAGCGAGCGCCTGTTTTTCCGGCAGGATGACGTCCTGTTTCGCGAAGGCGACAAAATGCAGCACTGTTTGCTGGTTGAAACGGGGAAATTACAGGCTTTTCGCCATACCTATGGTGGAGACGAGAAGATTTTCGGTCAATTTGAACACGGAGAGTTTGTCGCCATCGCCGCCGTATTCATGGATCACGGCCGTTTCCCGATGAATATCCGTGCGCTGAGCGATGGCCACACGCTGATGATCCCCCGGCAGGATATTCACCAGTTTTGTTTACAGCGCCCGGAACTGGCGCTGCGTTTGCTCAACTATCTGGGCAAAAAACTCTACTCGACGATCAACCAAATCGATTGGCTGACCTCCAGTTCCGCGCCACAGCGCCTGGCTGATTACCTGCTGCGTCAGCATCACATTCAGCAAACTCAGCACCTGACATTGCCTGTGAGCCGTGGCCAACTCGCCACATCATTGGGGATGCGCGGTGAAACATTGAGTCGATTGATGTCAGACTGGAAGCGGCAAGGCCACATTACCTATCGGGGCCATCAGGTGGAATTGTGCGATTTGAATTATCTGCAAGCGTTGGCTGCCGAGGCTAGACGAACATTCTGACGGGGATAACGGAGGTGCTAAGGCTTTGTAAGATGAAGCATAGCGGTGCTATAGAACAATTTTGGATATACATTTTGACAATTGTCATTCCCCCATCGTCGGATTATCGACTACGCTTAGTTTACATTGATGAGAATAGCTCTCATTAACATGGTAATGAGATACCGTGAGGGTAACGCTATGCTGGGCTTTTTCCGACGAACCTTATCTTTTCATGGAGCACGGTTATTTCATGGAACATTGTCACACCATGACAACCGACAGCCGCCGCATCCGCAGGCAGCCTCGCCGACAGACACCGCTGCTCATGCGCGCTGTAGCGAGAGTGAATACTGTTTCTTTAACCACGCCGCCATGTTGCCCTTCGATCAGCTTGACGAATGTTGCTACGGCAACGATAGACAAGAGAAAACGCCATCCTCACGCGATTCATGACGTTTTTACTTTTTGTGGGCGCTTAAAATTTGATGCTTGTGCCGCGCGTCAGCCAGGCACCGACAAACTCGGGCACGACGATGCTCGCGGGGCCGTAAATTTTTTCATCAAACTGGCTTTCTACCTGACTGGGCTCCAGATTAAGCTCAAGCGTATAAGCACCGTGCGAGTGAGCCTCATGGACAAAACCAGCCGCAGGATAGACATGTCCCGATGTGCCAATCGCAATAAAATAATCCGCCTGCGACAGCGCATGGTAAATCTTGTCCATATACAGAGGCATTTCACCAAACCACACAACATGCGGGCGTAAAGGCGCAGGAAATTGACAACAGTGGCAGCGTTCGCCGACGGCGAGATCGTCCGTCCACTCAAAAATCTGTCCACTTTGACTACAGCGTATTTTCAGTAGCTCACCGTGCATATGAATCACGCGCTGGCTCCCGGCACGCTCATGCAGGTTATCGATGTTCTGTGTGATCAGTTGGAAATTGTCTCCCAGCATCGCTTCCAGATTCGCCAACGCCAGATGCGCGGCATTGGGCACGATTTCCGGCTGCTGTAGCTGACGACGGCGGGCGTTATAAAATTCCTGCACCAATTCAGGATTACGTTGAAAGCCTTCAGGCGTCGCGACATCTTCAACGCGGTGTTCTTCCCACAGGCCATCGGCCGCACGAAAGGTACGAATGCCCGACTCAGCCGAAATACCTGCGCCGGTCAGTACCACAACGCGCGGCTTTTTCACTTCGCTTGCTGCCAGATAATCACGATGGAAAATACGCGCACGAAGACGCTGTTGCCGCATACGCTTTCCCTTATGAAAACGCCCTAATCGTTGACGCGTATACATACTTTCTCCAACTAGTTATCCATTAAGTGTAGCAACGCCGCGCCACGGACACCGCCCGCATCGCCATAACGCGCTTTCTCTATGCGTGGCAGTTTCGCAATAGACAAAAGTCGCGATGGAAGACGCGTTGGCAAAATTTGATAGATTTCGTCAAAATTCGACAGGCCGCCGCCCAATACCAGCAAATGCGGATCGAACAGGGTCAGCAGATTGCCCAGGCAGGCTGCCAGCAAATCCATAAAACGATCGACAAACTCTCGCGCTTTTTCTTCTCCGCCACGATAGTGCCGGATGATGGTTACGGCAGGCAGAGCTTCGCCATACAGATGCGCGTATAACCATTCAAAACCACGGCCGGAAATATAATTCTCGATACAACCTAATTGCCCACAGCCGCACTTCACGCGGGGAATATCCACGCCGATGATGTCCAACGCGTCGGACGGCAGGCGAAGATGACCGAATTCACCTGCGATGCCGTTGCGCCCGTCCAGCGGGCGTCCGTTAATCACCAGCCCCCCCCCTAACCCCGTGCCCAAAATCAACCCTAGCACGACAGGGTAGGAGCGAAATTCTGCATCCCAGGCTTCAGACAGCACGAAGCAGTTGGCATCGTTGTTGATGCGAATATCTCGCTGCAAGCGCTGTGACAAATCCGTACGCAACGGTTTTCCCATCGTCGCAGGCAGGTTGGCAGTGAATAACGCGCCGCTTTCATTCTGGATGCCTGGCACGCCAATACCCACGTTTCCCTTAACGCCAACCTGTGCGTCGGCTTCATGCACCAGACCCACCAGCGTCGTGAGCAGGTCATCATAATTATTGCGTGGGGTCGGCACCCGCTTTTGCCACACCTTGTTCAACTCTGCATCGAACACGCCCAGCTCAATTTTTGTGCCGCCCATGTCAAAACCGTAGTACATGACTGCTCCTTAGGGTGTGTTCGCTTTCCCACACGATAGGGAATATCCCCGTCATCTCTCAAGCCGCATGTGCATTGGTTTAGCTTACTGTCCGCTCAACACACGGGCAGGGTCAATCCGGCTGGCGCGTCGCGCCGGATACCAGCTGGCAATCAAACTCAGTACCAGCGACGTTCCTAATACGATAAAGACATCCATCAGATGCAATTCAGATGGCAGGAAATCGATAAAATAGATATCACCGGACAGCAGCTTATGGCCGATGAGTGCTTCAATACCGCGGATAATCGGCGTCAGTTGCAAGGTTGCGATCACGCCGACCACTGCCCCGATCACACTGCCCAACAGCCCAGCCAATAGTCCGTACCAAATAAAGATAGCCCGTATCAGCCCATCTGACGCACCCAGGGTACGCAGAACTGCGATATCGCTGCTTTTATCTTTCACCGCCATCACCAGCGTTGAAACAATATTAAAACAGGCCACGCCGATCACCAGGATCATCGCCAGATACATGATGGTTCTCACCATCTGAATATCTCGATACATATAACCATAGGTGCCAATCCAGCTGCGAATATGGACATAGAGATTCGAGGCTTTGCCTGCATCGCGCACCAGTTTATTGGCAGAGAACACGTCGTTGGCCTTGATGGCGATCCCCGTTACGCTCTGCCCCATGTCCAGATACTGCTGGGCGTCCGCAAGCGGAATCAGCGCTAAGCCGTGATCGAGCTGGCCACTCAGTTGTAAAATCCCGCTGACATGGAGCCGGATGCGTTTAGGCTGCATCAGCTTCATTTCCGGGTCGCTGTTCGGGATCATCACCGTGACCCAATCCCCTTCAGCAACATTCAGCGTTTTTGCCACGCCCTGACCGATAATGACCTGCTGCTCACCTGGGCGAAACCGCTGCCAGGCATCATTGAGAACATACTTCGGCAACGCACTGAGATGTGTTTCCTGCTGGGGATCGACGCCTTTTACCTGAATGGCCTGAAGTTTAGCGCCGTTCTCTAGCAGACCGGTGAAATTAATATAAGGCGCGGCCGCAGCGACGCCGGGCACCTGCTCAATGGTTGTCAGGATGTCCTGCCAACCATCAAAAGGCTGATTAACTGGCTCGATCTCGCCATGTGGCACCACCGCAAGAATGCGATTATTCAGTTCACGCTCAAACCCATTCATCGCACTCAGGCCGAGAATCAACACCGCCACACCGAGGGCAATACCCAGCGTTGAAATGACTGAAATCAGCGAAACCATGCCGCCACGCCGACGGCCACGGCTAAATCGCAGGCCAATCTGCAACGAGAGCGGAGGAAAGGTCATTGCCGCGCTCCCATCAGGGTCAATTCCTGTTGCAATTGACCGTCGCGCATTTCCAATTGGCGATTCAGCCGACTCGCCAATTGCAGGTCATGCGTCACCACCAGAAAAGCCGTACCCTGCCGGACATTCAGTTCTCCCAGCAGTTCAAAGATAGTATCAGCCGTACGCTGATCGAGGTTACCGGTCGGTTCATCCGCCAGCACCAGCGATGGACTGTTAACCAGCGCCCTGGCAATAGCAACACGCTGCCGCTCACCGCCGGACAGCTCCGACGAACGGTGATGGCTACGCGCCTCCAGCCCGACAGCCGCCAGCATTTCGCGTGCTTTATCCTGCGCCTGTGAAGTAGGTACTTTGCCAATCAGTAACGGCATGGCTACATTTTCCAGCGCGGTGAAATCTGGCAGCAGGTGGTGAAATTGATAAATAAAACCCAGTTCACGATTGCGCAGATCGGCTTTTGCCGCCGCCGAAAGTGTACTCAACGGTTGGCCTTTGAAGATAACCTCACCTGCCGTTGGTGTATCTAATCCGCCCAGCATATGCAGCAGTGTACTTTTGCCAGAACCAGAACTCCCGACTATCGCCATCATCTCACCGCAGCTCATCTCAAAAGAGACATCGCGCAGCACGTCGGTAGACAGTTTGCCGTCCTGATAACGCTTGGACAGGTTAGTACACTGCAATAATGATAAATCACTCATAACGTAAAGCCTCAGCGGGTTGAACGGTGGCAGCACGCCATGATGGGTAAAGTGTCGATAAGAGGGCGATTACCATCGCAGAAATGGCTATCGTCACCACCTGCATAGGATCAATATCCACTGGCAACGCGGCACCATCCAGTAATACGCCCAGCATTGGCATCAGCGTATTCAGTTGGCTGGCCAGTAGCGTTCCCAGTACGGCTCCTACCAGCGCACCAATAATGCCAGCGCTCCCCCCCTGAACCATGAATACCGCCATCACCTGACGTTGAGTCAGCCCCTGCGTTTGCAGAATGGCGACTTCTCCCTGTTTTTCCATCACCAGTAAACCTAGCGAAGTAATAATATTGAAAGCGGCCACGGCCACGATCAGACTGAGTAACAGCCCCATCATGTTTTTCTCCATGCGCACGGCCTGAAACAGCTCACCTTTACGCTCGCGCCAATCTTTCCAGACTGTGCCTTCCGGCAGCATTTGCGTACTCAGCGTATCGACTGACAGCGGCTTTTCCAGCCACAAACGCCAACCGGTAATCTGGTTCGCCGGATAGCGCATCAGTCGTGAAGCATCCTGTTGGTTCACCAATAGTTGGTAGCTATCCACCTCGCTGTTGGCGGCAAACGTTCCGGCAACGGTGAAAATACGCTGGCTGGGAATACGCCCCATCGGCGTCAGCTGGCTAGCGCTCGTCACCATCATGCGCACCTGATCGCCGGTCTTCACACCCAGTTGCTCGGCCAGTTTCTCACCCAAAATAGCTTGATACTGACCGGATTGAAGCTGCTGCTGTTTGACGTTGACCAGATAGCGCGACAGCGGTTCCTTCTCATCAGGGTCAATTCCTAACATCACGCCAACGGCGACGCTACGGGCGCTTTGCAGCACCACATCGCCCGTCGTCAGCGGCGCAACACGCGTCACGCCGTCCAGAGCGTCTAAGGAGGAGGCAGGAATCAACGCCGGGTCCAGCGATCCTTGTGGCGTAGAGATCACCGCCTGTGGCATCACGCCCAGAATATTGCCTTCCAGCTCACGCTCGAAGCCATTCATAACAGAAAGCACGGTGACCAGCGCCATCACGCCCAGCGTGATACCAATGGCGGATAACCAAGAGACAAACCGGCCGAAGCGGTCTGATGCACGCCCACGCATGTAACGCAGGCCAATAAATAAAGCGACAGGTTGATACATGAAATCCGTCTGGATAAGGTTGCCAAAGCAAAGTGATCAAGGATAATAAAGGGTAGTACTGCTTTATGGAACCCTAACACCCTCACTCTACGGCTTTTTCTTATTCTTGGCCGGATGCAGGGAGGCGAGACCAGATAATCAGATGATGCCTGAAAATTACCGTTATTCGCTGCCGCCTAAAGCGGGTGAGCAGCGCCTGCTGGGCCAGTTAACCGGTGCTGCCTGCGCCGTTGAATGTGCAGAAATCATTGAACGCCACACCGGGTTGGTGGTGCTTATCGCACCTGATATGCAAAATGCCCTGCGATTGCGTGACGAAATTCAGCAATTTACCAACCATCACGTCACCACCCTGCCTGACTGGGAAACACTGCCCTACGATAGTTTCTCTCCGCATCAGGAAATTATTTCAACTCGCCTTTCCACACTCTATCAATTACCCAACATGACGCGCGGCGTCCTGATTCTGCCAGTCAATACGCTGATGCAACGCGTTTGCCCGCACAGTTTCCTGCACGGCCATGCGCTAGTGTTGAAAAAAGGGCAACGCCTCTCGCGCGATAAGCTACGTTCACAGTTGGAACAGGCGGGTTATCGCAGCGTCGATCAAGTGATGGAGCACGGCGAGTATGCGACGCGCGGCGCGTTGCTGGATCTGTTCCCGATGGGGAGCGAAGAGCCCTACCGTATCGATTTCTTTGACGATGAAATCGACAGCCTGCGTCTGTTCGATGTGGATACACAGCGAACGCTGAATGAAGTGCCGCATATCAATCTGCTGCCCGCACATGAATTCCCTACCGACAAAACGGCAATCGAACTTTTCCGTAGCCAGTGGCGCGAACAGTTCGAGGTACGGCGCGATGCTGAGCACATTTATCAGCAGGTCAGCAAGGGCGTCTGGCCCGCCGGGATTGAATACTGGCAGCCGTTATTCTTCAGTGAACCGCTGCCGTCGCTGTTCAGCTACTTCCCGACCAACACGCTGATCGTCAACACGGGCAATATTGAACAGAGCGCCGAGCGCTTCTGGCAGGATATTCAACAGCGTTTTGAAAGCCGCCGTGTCGATCCCATGCGCCCCCTTTTACCATCGGATTCACTTTGGCTGCGTGTAGATAGTCTGTTCTCGGAACTAAAAGCATGGCCGCGTGTACAGTTAAGAACGGATACATTGCCGGAAAAAGCCGCCAACGTGAATCTGGCCTATCTGCCGCTGCCGGATCTGGCGGTTCAACACCAGCAGAAATCCCCGCTGGATGCGCTACGCCGTTTTATCGAGCAGTTCGACGGCCAGATCGTTTTCTCTGTTGAGAGTGAAGGTCGGCGCGAAACGCTTCAAGAGCTGCTATCGCGCATCAAGCTGAACCCTAAACTCATCAGCACACTAGAGCAGATACAGGAGCGTGGCACGTATCTGATCATTGGTGCCAGCGAACACGGTTTTATCGACACGCTACGCCAGCGCGCCTTAATCTGCGAAAGCGATCTACTGGGTGAACGCGTCAGCCGCCGACGCCAGGATAAGCGCCGCACGATTAATACCGATACGCTGATCCGCAACCTGGCGGAACTGCGACCGGGGCAGCCCGTCGTCCATCTCGAACACGGCGTTGGTCGGTATGTCGGTCTGACCACTCTGGAAGCGGGTGGCATTAAGGCCGAATACCTGATTTTGACCTATGCAGGCGAAGACAAGCTGTACGTTCCGGTTTCTTCACTGCATTTGATCAGCCGCTACGCTGGGGGTGCCGATGAGAATGCGCCGCTGCATAAACTGGGTGGCGACGCATGGTCACGCGCGCGGCAAAAAGCGGCGGAAAGAGTACGTGATGTCGCCGCCGAACTGCTGGATATTTATGCTCAGCGCGCAGCAAAGAGCGGCTTTGCCTTTAAACATGACAAAACGCAGTACCAGCTTTTCTGCGAAAGTTTCCCTTTTGAAACCACCCCCGATCAGGCACAAGCCATCAATGCGGTACTGAGCGACATGTGCCAGCCGCTGGCGATGGATCGTCTGGTGTGTGGTGATGTCGGCTTTGGTAAAACCGAAGTAGCGATGCGTGCCGCATTTTTGGCGGTTGAAAACCATAAGCAAGTGGCTGTTCTGGTGCCGACGACGTTATTGGCACAGCAGCATTTTGACAACTTCCGCGATCGCTTTGCCAACTGGCCAGTGAAGATTGAGATGATCTCCCGCTTCCGCAGTGCGCGTGAGCAAACACAGGTGCTGGAAGAAACGCAGGAAGGCAAAGTCGATATTCTGATTGGCACCCATAAACTGTTGCAGAGCGACGTGCGCTGGCGCGATTTAGGGCTGCTAATTGTCGATGAAGAACACCGCTTCGGCGTCCGTCACAAAGAGCGTATCAAAGCAATGCGAGCAGATGTCGATATCCTGACGCTAACTGCGACACCAATTCCACGAACGCTCAATATGGCAATGAGTGGGATGCGCGATCTGTCGATCATCGCCACCCCCCCAGCCCGTCGTTTAGCAGTGAAAACGTTCGTGCGCGAGTATGACAATCTGGTGGTACGTGAAGCCATCCTGCGTGAAACCCTGCGCGGTGGACAGGTGTACTACCTGTATAACGACGTCGAAAATATCGAGAAAGCCACTCAACGGTTGGCGGAGCTGGTGCCAGAAGCGCGGATCGCTATCGGTCACGGCCAAATGCGCGAGCGCGAACTGGAACGGGTGATGAACGACTTCCATCACCAGCGTTTTAACGTGCTGGTGTGTACCACTATCATCGAAACCGGGATCGATATACCAAGCGCCAACACCATCATCATTGAGCGTGCCGATCACTTCGGTCTGGCGCAATTGCACCAGTTGCGTGGTCGCGTAGGGCGTTCCCACCATCAGGCTTATGCCTACCTGCTGACGCCAAATCCCAAAGCGATGAGCACCGACGCGCAGAAACGTTTGGAAGCTATAGCGTCATTGGAAGACCTCGGCGCAGGCTTTGCGCTGGCAACGCACGATCTGGAAATTCGCGGCGCAGGCGAACTGCTCGGAGACGATCAGAGCGGACAGATGACCAGCGTCGGCTTCTCGCTGTATATGGAACTGCTGGAAAGCGCCGTAGATGCTTTAAAAGCGGGTCGGGAACCGTCGCTGGAGGATTTGATCAATAGCCAGACCGATGTCGAGCTCCGGTTACCCGCACTGCTGCCCGACGATTTCATCCCCGACGTCAATACGCGCCTGTCATTATACAAACGTATTGCCAGTGCGAAAACGACCGCCGAACTGGATGAGCTGAAGGTCGAACTGATCGATCGCTTTGGTCTGTTACCGGATGCAAGCCGTTACCTGTTGCAGATAGCCTCTCTGCGACAGCAGGCGCAAGCGCTGGGTATTCGCCGTATTGAAGGGAACGAAAAAGGGGGATTCATTGAATTCAGCGAGCAAAATCGTGTTGATCCGTCCCATCTTATCGGCCTGTTGCAGCGCGATCCGGGCACGTACCGTCTTGATGGCCCAACCCGTCTAAAATTCACGAAAGATTTGAGTGACCGCCCACGGCGCATTGAGTTTATCGGTTCACTGCTGGAGAACATGGCGCAGCATACGCTGGCGGCGTAACTCATTTTCACCATAAACACGGGAACCTTCGGGTTCCCGTCCCCCCATTCATTAGCAAACGTTCCTCTTCTGTTGCATCTGCCTTTACAACCACTGCCGTAACGCAGTAAAGTCGCCAACCTTTTTATGGCACGCCACCCTTGGCGGCCATCCTTCTGGGCCGTCGCTGGTGCGACGTTAAAAATTCCTCCCGGAAATTTTTCATAGCATGGGGCCTTACTATGTTTATCGGTTTTGACTACGGTACCGCCAACTGCTCCGTAGCAGTGATGGATGCAGGTACACCACGGCTCCTGTCGCTGGAAAATGGCTCGCCTTATCTTTCTTCCCTGCTGTGCGCGCCCGTGCGTGAAGCGGTTAGCGAGTGGTTATGGCGGCATCATCAGGTCAATGCCGAGGGAGAGAACGCACTGCTGCTTCAGCGAGCCATCAGCTACAACCGCGAAGAAGATATTCGCGTGCAGCCCGATAGTGTGAAATTCGGGCGTGATGCATTACGCCATTATATGGATGACCCAGAAGAGACATGGTTCGTTAAATCGCCGAAATCCTTCCTCGGTGCCGTTGGGCTGAAAGCACAGCAGATTGCGCTGTTTGAGGATCTGGTCTGCTCCATGATGCTGCATATCCGCACGCAGGCAGAAAGCCAGCTTGACCAGCCTATTCGTCAGGCCGTCATCGGTCGCCCGATTAACTTTCAGAGTATCGGTGGTGAAGAAGCTAACCAACAGGCGCAAGGAATTTTAGATCGTGCCGCACACCGTGCTGGGTTTGAAGACGTCGTCTTTCAGTTTGAACCCGTCGCCGCAGGGCTGGATTTCGAGTCTACGCTGACGAAAGAAACGCGCGTGCTGGTCGTGGATATCGGCGGCGGAACCACCGACTGCTCGATGCTATTGATGGGGCCGGAGTGGCATAAGCAGCACGAACGTGCGCAAAGTCTGTTAGGCCATAGCGGCTGTCGCGTTGGCGGTAACGATTTGGACATCATGCTCGCGTTCAAACAACTAATGCCGCTGCTTGGCATGAATAGCGAGTCGGAAAAAGGCATCGCCTTGCCGCTCATGACCTGGTGGAATGCGGTCGCGATTAACGATATTCCGGCACAAAAAGAGTTCCATAGCACCGCCAGCCGCGCGTTAATCAATGAAATGATTCGCGATGCACGCCAGCCCGAATTGGTGAAAAGATTGCTGACCGTTTGGCAACAGCGCCTGAGCTACCGTCTGATCCAACTGGCGGAAGAGAGCAAAATCGCACTTTCCAACCAATCGGAAACGGTGGCCGATTTACACTTTATTGAATCAGGTCTGGCAACGTGCATTCATGCTGATGAACTTAACGCCGCGATTGATAATCCGCTCACGCGCATTCAGCAGCAGGTAACGCTGGCGTTAGAAACCAGCCAGACCCGGCCAGAAGTGATCTACCTGACTGGCGGCAGCGCAAAATCCCCCCTGCTGCGTCAGGCGATTCAACAGTTGCTGCCTAATATTCCTATCGCCAGCGGCAACGATTTTGGCTCCGTTACCGCCGGGCTAGCACGCTGGGCTGAAATAATCTTTCGCCGTTAAGTCAAATGCGGCACGCAAGGCTTGACCAACAACCCACGTAGCAGCAATTCCAGCGCGGCAACGCCTTGTGCCAGCCGCGCATTACCATCCTCTCCCTCCGCGATCCAAAACGCCGCTTCGGCCAGACTGCCGTAGATCAACGAGGCCAGTGCCTGCGGATCGGCTTCAGCGACTACGCCTTGGCGTATGAGGTTATCGATCAGCCGCTGCATCGACTCAACACAGTGCCGCTGTGAGTCCGGCGATGCGCCACCCAGTGCAGCACGCGCATCACGCAACACGATGCGCTGAATCTCCGGCTCCAACGCCATTTCCAGATAGGCTCGGCAGCGACGTCGGAAACCTTCCCAGGCATCCTCAGCGGTATCGGAGATAGCTTGCAGCCGCTCATCCATTTCGGCATCAATCTGTTCCACCACCGCCGCCAACAACCCTTTCTTGTCACCAAAATGATGATAAAGCGCCCCACGGGTCAGGCTCGCTTGCGCGGTGAGATCGTCCATTGAGGTATCGGCATAGCCGCGTTCGCTAAAGACCTTACGAGCGGTCGCCAGCAGTGTAGCGCGTGTTTCTTCCATTTCAGCACGGGTACGACGAACCATCGATACATCCTTACATACACATCGTATGATTATTTACATTCGCTTCGTATGATTATATGCTTTTATTCATACGCCATGTATGTATTGTCGCTGTGCCGCGAGGTAGTGGCAAGTGGATTCACTTTGGAGAACAAGATGATCAATCCTTATCGAGAACTTTTCGCCGCCCCCGGCACCAGAGGCTTTGCTCTGGCTGGCCTGTTGGCACGGATTCCGCTGCCCATGACGGGCATCGGCATTATCACCCTGTTGTCACAACTGCGCGACAGCTATGCGCTGGCCGGCGCAGTCTCTGCCACATTTGTACTGACCTACGCACTGCTGTCACCCCAAATCTCTCGTCTGGTGGATCGACATGGACAAGGTCGCGTACTGCCACTGGCAACGATAATCAGCGCGATTGGCATGCTGCTTCTACTCGCCAGTTCACGGTGGCAAGCGCCTGACTGGACCTTATTCATCGGCGCATTACTGACCGGTTTCATGCCCAGCATGTCAGCAATGGTGAGAGCACGCTGGACGGCCATCTATCGCGGGCAACCTCGCTTGCAAACCGCTTACTCGCTAGAGACAGTACTCGATGAGGTCACCTTCATCGTCGGGCCTCCGCTGGCTGTCGGGTTGTCCGTCGCCGTATTTCCACAGGCTGGCCCGCTGGCAGCAGCACTCTTGCTGGTTATCGGCGTGTTTGCGCTGGTGACACAACGCGGCACCGAGCCACCTGTAGAAGCACTGAGTACCAGCACCGATCGTTCCGATTCAGTGTTCAAGCAGGCCAACATACGCCTGCTGACGCTGTTAATGGTCGCAATGGGCATCATCGTGGGCACCGTAGATATCGTCAGCGTGGCTTTCGCCGAGCAGCGTGACCAACCGGCAGCAGCCAGCCTGATCTTGTCAGCTTATGCGGTCGGTTCCTGCCTGGCCGGACTGCTGTTCGGTGCTCTCAAGCCAGGAACTGCACTGCATCGCCTGCTATTACTCGGCAGTTTGGCAACGGCAGCAACCACGCTGCCTCTGCTTCTGGTTGATAGTATTCCCGCATTGGCCACAGCCGTACTGATCGCGGGACTGTTCTTCGCTCCCACGATGATTGTGGCGATGTCGCTAGTCGAACGTCTGGTACCTGAACAGCGCTTGACCGAAGGCATGACCTGGTTACTGGCGGGTCTAAATATCGGCGTGGCGCTGGGCGCAGCAGTATCGGGTCACATCGTAGATGACGGTGGCGCGCGTGCTGGGTTCATCATTGCATTATGCGCTGGCGCTGTGGTGGTGCTGGTCGCGCTCTGGGGATATCTGCGCTTGCGAGTACAGGCATCTTCCCTTTCTAAGGCCGTTTGACTCTCATAGCCTGTTTCGCGTGTTAAGGACTAAACCATGAATACCTCTTCATCTACCCTCACTGGGGCAACGGCACAGCATTCCTGGCTGGCCGTCGTCTCCATAAGCCTTGCAACCTTTTCTGTTGTCACAACGGAAATGCTTCCGGTCGGCCTGCTGACTCCGATTGCCGACACGCTACATAGCTCTACCGGAACCGCTGGCCTGATGATTTCACTCCCTGCTCTGCTAGCGGCATTATTTGCCCCGATAGTGGTGATCGCGTCCGGTGGCATGGATAGACGCAAGATTTTATGCGGTCTGCTGGCATTGCTGTCTACCACTAACATCGCCTCGGCACTGGCACCAAACATAGGATGGATGCTGGCAGCGCGTGTCCTTGTCGGCTTCTGTATGGGCGGTATCTGGGCGATTGCAGGCGGTCTGGCTGCACGACTCGTTCGCGAGTCATCCATCGGTCTGGCAACATCGATTATCTTTGGCGGCGTCGCAGCGGCGTCTGTATTAGGTGTACCGCTAGGTGCCCTGATCGGCGACGTCGCCGGATGGCGTTGGGCCTTTGGCTGCATGGCGTTACTTAGCGGACTGGTGCTGATGCTCCACCTCGCGGTTATTCCTGCACTGCCTGTTACCCATTCTGTTGCCGTACGCCAATTCGGTGAGCAACTGAGCAACCGTAAGTTGCAAGTCGGACTGATTCTGACGCTATTACTGGTTACCGGACATTTCATGGCCTTTACCTTTGTGCGTCCGCTATTGCTATCCGTGTCAGGATTCGATACGCAGTGGGTTAGCGCATTACTGTTCGCCTATGGCATGACCGGCATCGTTGGCAATTTTCTCGCTGGTATTATCGCGGCGCAGCGTACGGTATTAACCTTGATGGCGATTGCTCTAGGGCTCTTGTTAACCTTGATACTGTTCCTCACTATCGGAGGCTCACCTGTCGGCGGTGGTGTGGCGCTAGTGACCTGGGGGCTGGCCTACGGTGGTGTATCCGTTGCTTTGATGACGTGGATGATGAAGGCCGCACCGCGGGCGGTGGAGATTGCTTCAGCACTGTATGTTGGCGTTTTCAATCTTAGTATCGCGCTTGGGTCATGGCTAGGCGGCCAGATAGTGGATAACTCAGGCCTGATCGCGACGCTTTGGCTGGCGGTTGGATTCGCCTCAGTCGCCTTACTGTTATCCCTGAGCATCTGGTTGACTGAACGGCGGAAGATCGTCGAATGAAAAAAACCGCGAGCACCTTCTTCAGGTGTCTCGCGGCTTTTAGTGATGGTGTCAGCGCAAAAACATAGACGTTGAGGTAAATCAGCTCTGTTGATTCAGTACTAACTGACCGTTTCTGTCCACTGGAATTTGTGTGCCTGGATCGCGATCCATACGGATTTTACCCTGCTGGTCGCCGATTTTATAGGTGACATCATAACCAAGAACTTTTTGTGATTTGTCGTACACCGTCTGACAACGCTGCTGCTGTGTCGTGTACGTATCATTTTCCTGCATGCCGCTTTGTACACGGTTACCCGCGTAGCCACCCGCCAGAGCCCCCGCTACCGTCGCGACATCTTTACCACGTCCGCCACCGAACTGATGCCCCAGAACGCCACCCGCTACGGCACCCAGTACCGATCCGGCAATCTGGTTTTCATCCTGTACCGGACGACGGTGAGTCACGTTTACGTTGCGGCACTCTTGACGAGGCGTTTTGACCGTTTCTTTAATAGGTGTTGCCGTTAGCACCTGTGCATACTGAGGTTTTGAGGAAAAGACGTCCATACTCGCCACCGCCGCCACACCCAATGCCGCAGCCACACCAATACCTACACCCGCTAACATTGATTTGTTCACAGGATACCTCCCGAATCTATTCTCACGCATTCCCCACCTGCAATCCTGCCGTAAATCTTGTCTTACGCCAGCTCGCGTTTAACGCGATGAATCCGATGGTTCCTTCTGAATAACAACATCCAGAATTTTCGGCGTGCGTGCTACGCCATCTGTAAACAGTGGAAAGTCTGCACAATGTTTCACACTCTCGCAATAAGACTAACTCACCAAAAGTGTCAGATTCGTAACATAAAAGCGTCATTTGGGAATTATCTTAACTGGAATTGCTAATAGGACGATATTTTATACTGTTATTTCAGTGTGCTCAGTGACATGGCGAAAAGGGCCAACTTAGAGGACGAAGTGTTGTGAATGCGTTGATGGGAAAGCACGTCTTTTCTGGACAACCAAAACAGACTAGAGATAAAAAGAATACGGGCGCGAAATCGCGTCCACACCCGTATCAGAAGGATGTCAATCGTTGCGGATTAATGCAGTTTGAGGCGCGGGCGAATCACCCGGTTGATGCCACCGACCAGCATCATCAGGCCCGTTTTAACATAACCGTGCAGTGCAACCTGGTGCATGCGATAGAGGGAGATGTAAACGAAACGAGCAATCCGCCCTTCGACCATCACAGAACCCCGCATCAGGTTCCCCATCAGGCTACCAACCGTACTGAATTTAGACAGCGAGACCAGCGAGCCGTGATCTTTGTAGACGTAAGATTTCAACGCCTGCCCGTTCAACAACGCAATGATGTTGCTGTGACAGCGTGATGCCATCTGGTGAGCGGCCTGCGCGCGCGGTGGCACGAAACCGCCGCCTTCCTGTGGGCAGGATGCACAGTCGCCGATGGCGAAAATGTTAGGATCGCGTGTCGTCTGCAACGTGGGTTCAACGACAAGCTGATTGATCCGGTTCGTTTCCAGACCCGCAATGTCTTTCATTGCATCCGGTGCTTTGATTCCTGCCGCCCAAACCATCAGGTCAGCTTCGATAAATTCACCGTCTTTCGTATTCAAGCCGCCGCTTTCCGCACTGGTTACCATGGTTTTGGTCAGCACGCGGACGCCAATATTATTCAGCTCCTGGTGTGCTGCTGCTGAAATACGCGGTGGCAGCGCTGGCAAAATACGTTCGCCCGCTTCCACCAGCGTCACATTCAGCGTTTGATTATCCAGCCCGTCAAAACCATAGCTGTGCAGTTGTTTCACCGCGTTATGCAATTCCGCAGACAGTTCGACGCCAGTCGCTCCACCGCCCACAATCGCAATATTTACGCGATCTTTTTCGTCCTGGTTTGCTGTGAATTTCAGGAACAAATTCAGCATTTCATTATGGAAGCGACGAGCTTGTTTTGGGTTATCCAGGAAAATGCAGTGATCTTTCACACCTGGTGTGCCAAAGTCATTTGAGGCACTGCCTAATGCCACCACCAGAATGTCATACGAGATGCGGCGCGCCGCAACCAGTACGTCACCTTGCTCATCACAGACTTCAGCCAGTTGAATCTGCTGCTGTTCACGGTCGATATCCGTCAGCATGCCCAGTTGAAACTGGAAATGGTGATTGCGAGCGTGCGCCAGATAGCTCAACGCATCCATATCATCGTCCAGCGAGCCGGTCGCCACTTCATGCAGCAACGGTTTCCACAGGTGGCTATGGTTACGATCCACCAGCGTAATGTCCGCTTTTTTCTTGCGTCCTAACTTGTGGCCCAAGCTCGTTGCGAGTTCAAGTCCGCCAGCTCCCCCGCCGACAATAACAATTTTTTTGGTTGGTGATGTCAAAATGACCCCCTAAAATGTGAACCAATCGTTAATAAAGAGTAAAAAATAATATCCTTATATAACATAGGGTTCGCGTAAGTTAAGCCTGATATCTGCTGCAAGAATAGCACGCTAGGTTATTTGGTCATACCAAAATTGATATATATCAATTTATTTTGCGGCGCGATTTTTTACCGAGAAAATTCCATCTTTATTTCAGTGAATTAGCGGAAGTCTGCGTGAAGAGAAAATGCTGAATCGAGCACAGATATGCGTCTGTACGAACTAAGAAAAGTAAATAAATCGCGTCATTCCTCCTGACATCCCTTCAAACAGGGATATCAGAAAGAACGCCAGAACCATTAACGCCGCATGCTAACCGAGCGTTTTGAAGGCTTTTATGCGCTGTAAATGGGGGGAGATACTTTTGAATTTATGCGTCTGGATATCGTCCCAAACAATCTCATAATATTCTCCCAGCGCTTGCGCACTGCGCTGGCTGTCGAGCATCTCATCCTGACGGGAAAGCATTACCATGCAACGATCGCGGTTCTTTTCACGAAAATTTGCGACACACTTCGTGGCGATATCCAGATACTCTTCTGGCCGATCGATTTTCCCGCTCATGTTTTCCTGCGGAAAAAGGTTAGGATTGACGATGACTTGTCGTATATCACACAGAAAACCAACCCGTTCTGCCCAGAAACCGCCCAGACCCACACCACAAATCAGCGGACGATCGTCATCAGAATGCTGAATCATCTTATCCACCTGCTTTAGCAGATGTTGCATATCATGACGCGGATGCAGCGTGCTGTAGCTAATCAGCCGTACATCTTCATCGATAAACTGGAGCTGTAAGACTTTTTCATGGTTACCGGGGCTGGTCGAGTCAAAACCGTGTAAATAGATAATCATCTTTTATCCTCACCACTGACTAGGTTGCCTATTTCTCACCATTTTTATATCCGTCATACTTCAAGCTGCTTGTGCGTTGGCTTCCCTTACTCACCCCAGTCACTTACCTAAGTAAGCTCCAGGGGATTCGCGCAGTTGCCGCCTTCACGCAACTCGAATTATTTAGGATATATACGCCTGCCAGCGCTCACTGAGTGCGGTGAGCGCCTGATTTGCTAGCTTCCAGCGCGACGAATCCAGCAGTTCCCGACGAGAAAACGAACCCTGATGATATAGGCGCGTCAGTTGCTCCGCTTTGACCGGGGACAGGTTATCCAGCACGCTGACGGCACCTTTCCGGTGGTTGCAAACCAGAATCATGTCGCATCCTGCCTGCAAGGCTGCCTGCGCCCTCTCAGGATAACTGCCCATCACGGCTGCACCTTCCATCGACAAATCGTCGGAGAAAATGATGCCATCAAAACCCAGTTCTTCACGCAGTACCGTTTTAAGCCAGTAAGGAGAACCGCTAGCAGGACGCGGATCGGCTTCGGTGTAAATCACATGGGCAGGCATGATCGCATCCAACTGCTGGCGCTGGATCAGTGCTTTAAAAATCGACATATCGTGTGTGCGAATCTCTGCAAGCGGACGCGAGTCGCGTGGCGTTTCTTTATGTGAATCAGCACTGACCGCACCGTGGCCGGGGAAGTGCTTACCCGTGACCTTCATGCCTGCACTGTGCATACCGCGAATAAAGCTCTGCGCTACAGCCAATGCCGTCTCTGGCTGTTCGTGAAACGAACGCTCACCAATCGCCGCACTCTGATGACCGATATCCAGCACGGGTGCAAAGCTAATGTCGATATCCATCGCAATCATTTCTGCCGCCATAAGCCAGCCGCCCTCTTCCGCCAACCGTTGGGCTTCTGACAGACTATTTAATGCAGCGAACGCCTGCGCGGCAGGCAAACGGGTAAACCCGTCACGGAAACGCTGAACGCGCCCACCTTCCTGATCCACAGAAACCACGAGACGTTCGCGCGACGCCGCGCGGATTTGGCGCACTAATTCACGTAGCTGCGCCGCATCATGAAAATTACGAGTGAACAGAATAACGCCGCCAACCAGCGGGTGTTGTAGCACTTCACGATCTTCTGCATCCAGCTCGTAGCTGGCGACATCTAACATTACCGGACCCACAAAAACCTCATTCTTTAAATAATACAGCTGAGTAAAATAACCACGACAACCAAAACCACACCGTCAGCCTGACTGTAGCCTATGGCCCAGTTGTAGCCGATGATAGAGTGCAGGAATTTCCGCTAAAAATTCGGGGTTCTTCGTTTGCTGCCAGCGTATTTCAAACCACATCAATACCAGATAATCGACCCAGGGGAACCACTGCATCATCTGTTGCTGAAGACGGCTCACGGAAAACCCTCGCCGATGTCGCTGGTAACTCTGTAGGAAAGACGTTTGCGCCATACTGCCCATCTGACTAGCTCGAACAATGAACGCCAGCTCAAAGGCGATATCGCCATCTGATGCATATTCCCAGTCAATCAGCATTGTTCCTTGCTGCGTAATCAGTAGGTTCTCAGCATGCACATCCAGATGGAGAGGAGCTAGCGCCAAAGGCGTGGGTAACGCAGCACGTTGAAAATGGTGGTGGGCGCGCAACAACGCTGGCGAACGACGGTGCGGATCCATCAATTGCCAGTGTTGAGCAAATAGCGTTTTAAGATCGAGAGGATAGCCGCTACGCGGCCGACGATGGAGCTGAGACAATACGCTCGCCACTTCGCCATTAGCCAGCATCATCAGGAACTCATCTGAAGTAGCGATGCGCCCCGGCACCCACTCAACAATGAGCCAGCCATCACGCCATAGCCGTGGCCGTGGTGCGAGCCCTATCGCTGACATCTGCCTCAGCAGAGCGCACTCTCGCTGGCGATCGACACCCATCTTTCGCTCGGTTGGCGATTGGCGACGCGCCAGCCACTCGATGCCCGGCCCACGAATACGCCAGCTTTTACTACTTAGCCCACCAACCAGCTCAAAGCAAATATCCGCCATTTCCACGGCTGGGAAATGTTTCTGGATCGTCGCAGTCAGCTGTTGCTGGATGCCTGCCAGTTTAATGCTGAACGGCGCCATTGCCTGACCAAACAATTTCGCCGGTCTGCACCAGCATCAATTGCATGTCGATTTGCGGTGATTTCACATCACCACTGACGTCGCTGTACAGCACATACTGTGCGCTGACATAACGAGCCAGACCTATCGCTTTGCTGCGCGATCCTAAGCTGTCATCAACCGACAGACCCAACGTTTGTTTCGCAGCAGCCAGTTGCTCGCGTGGCACCAGCGTAAAAGCTTTGCCGGAGGATAAGGCGCTGTACAATGCGCTTGTCGCTTTCGCTATTGGCAGTGAGCCATTGGTGTTATTTTTCACGCTATCCACCAACAGTATGCTGCCCGGCGTAACGCCATCGGCTTTCAGCATCTGAGCCACCAGCGGATTAATGCTGGCTTCCCAGTTCAATGTCTGTATTTTAGGCGGTTGCGGTACAGATTCACCCGGCGGCAACGTTGGCGTAGTTGGCACTTGAGGCTCAACCGGTTCAATAGTCGCAGGCGGTTCAGTAGGTTCCGGTGGACGGCTGGGGCACCCTGTCAGTACCAATGCCGCCAGTATCACCCCTAGATACTTTTTCATATTTTCTCTCTCAACACACCATTACAAAAATAGATGAAGACGAACCTGTCGCGCATTAGGACTGCTACGCGTTGAAAAAACAGTCATTTCCGTCTGTGGCGGGATTTCAATGGACTGCACCTCCTCGAAAGGCAGCACGTCCAGCCCGTTTTCATCATACCAATAGAAACGGTAATGCACGGTCACCGCGTGTGAGGCATCGTTGCTAACAACGGAAGAAGCCCGCAGCCTGCCATTTTCTGAATCCAGCGACGGATTCCCTGCCGTAATGCCAGCCGACAACACGGGAGCATCCAATACCAACGTTTGTCGCTCATTGATGGTCAGCACCTTTGGCGCACTACAGCCAGCCAGCAACCCCACCATCAGACACGCAGACAGAAAAAGCATCGGGTTACGCATGGTTTACTCGCATGATGGTTTTCTCACCTGATTGTCTCACTTAATCCGCCAGCAGAGGCCCTAACGCACGACCGCCAACCAAATGCATGTGGATGTGATAAACCTCCTGCCCACCGTGTCGGTTGCAGTTAATAATCAGACGATAACCGTCTTCTGCAATCCCTTCCTGTTGCGCAATTTTACCCGCAACCGTCACCATACGTCCCAACGCTGCTTCATGCTCTGGCGCCGTGTCGTTAACCGTTGGAATTAATACATTCGGGATAATCAGAATATGTGTTGGCGTACGGGGTGCGATATCACGAAAAGCGGTGACCAGTTCATCCTGATACACGATATCGGCAGGAATTTCCCGGCGGATGATTTTACTAAAAATGGTTTCTTCAGCCATGATTGATTTCCTTGTTAAAGCTGGCGTTGAACGACGTCATGTAGGCAGTATGAGTGACATATTCCATTTCTTTCAACCTTCTTCGTCTATTTCTGGTGTAGGTGGTCAAAATACGACACACAGAAAAAATCTGTCTCATCCCGAAACAATCACCCTAGCGCTGCTGCGGCAAGGGTTTGACGCCGCTTAATGAATTTCCACCACGCCCCTTCCTTTGTTAGTTAGACGACTGCGACGCCCTCACCAACATCAGCAACAGGGCGCAGGCCAGCAACGCAGGTTTGAGCCTCATCGTTCAGCGCAAGTTTTATTGAAAGCGGCTCAATCCTGACCATAAAAAATGCTGACCATAAAAAAAGGGGCTTTCGCCCCTTTTTGTCACTCCCCAACAATCCATCAGTGGTTGCGGATGTAGTCGTCCATATCAGTTTTCAGGTTATCGGATTTCGTACCGAAAATTGCCTGAACACCTGAGCCTGCCACAACCACACCTGCCGCACCCAGTTTTTTCAGGCCAGCCTGATCAACTTTAGCCACATCGCCTACGCTAACGCGCAGACGGGTGATGCATGCATCCAGGTTAGTGATGTTTTCTTTACCACCAAACGCGCTAACCAGCGCAGCAGCCATTTCGGTGCTGTCCTGAGACGTTTGCTCAGATGAGCTATCCTCACGGCCTGGCGTTTTCAGGTTCAGTTTGGCAATCAGAACACGGAAGATGGTGTAGTAAATCAGCGCATAGCACAGACCTACAATCGGGAACAGCCATAGGTTGCTACCGTTGCCGCTCAGTACCACGAAGTCGATCAGACCGTGAGAGAAGCTTGTACCATCACGCATACCCAACAGGATACAAATTGGGAATGCCAGACCTGCCAGAATCGCATGGATCACGTACAGGATCGGCGCAACAAACATGAATGAGAACTCAATTGGCTCAGTGATACCCGTCAGGAACGAGGTCAGCGCCGCAGAGATCATGATACCGCCCACTTTCGCGCGGTTTTCTGGTTTAGCAGAGTGCCAAATAGCAATAGCGGCTGCTGGCAGACCATACATTTTAAACAGGAAGCCGCCAGACAATTTACCCGCAGTCGGGTCACCCGCGATGTAGCGTGGGATATCGCCGTGGAAAACCTGGCCCGCAGCATTGGTGAATTCACCAACTTGCATTTGGAAAGGTACGTTCCAGATATGGTGCAGGCCAAACGGCACCAGAGAACGTTCAACGACACCGTAGATACCGAATGCCAACATCGGGTTCTCATTCGCAGCCCAATGTGAAAACGTTTGGATAGCGCTACCGACCGGAGGCCAGATGAAAGACAGCACCGCACCAGTAACGATCGCAGTCAGGCCGGAAATAATCGGTACAAAACGTTTACCGGCAAAGAAGCCCAGATACTCAGGCAGTTGAATGCGGTAGAAGCGATTAAACATATACGCGGCAATCGCACCGGCAATGATCCCGCCTAGAACACCGGTATCCGCCAGGTGCTTCGCAGTAATCTCGGCAGCCGGTAGATTAAGAACCAGCGGTGCAATCGCAGCCATGGTTTTCACCATGATGCCATAAGCTACCACCGCCGCCAGTGCGGAAACACCGTCGTTATTAGTGAAGCCCAAGGCAACACCAATAGCAAAAATCAGCGGCATGTTGGCAAACACCGAATCACCGGCCTGTGCCATGACGCTGGAGACAATTGCAGGCAACCAGCTAAAATTGGCCGAACCGACACCCAGCAGAATACCTGCGATAGGGAGTACGGATACGGGCAGCATTAGCGACTTACCTACTTTTTGCAGGTTTGCGAATGCATTCTTGAACATAATTGAGTGTGCTCCTGAGTAATAGTGCTTTTACTTCTGATACTTCATATAAGCAAAGACGGGGAGGATGGCCTTTGCGAGTTGGGGTGTCTTAGCCCCCTTTAATTTTTACGCAGAGTAAAATAAATAGCGTTCACAATGTTTGATTGCTATCACGTTTCCACAAGCCAACAGGCTGAGAACGAACAGTTATTGCACTTTATTGTGATATATCGCTTAAAAACACGTCCCCCTGAAGAGGAAAAACCTAATCAAGGGGATTATGGAGCGCTATTAATTACACGGATAAAAAAAACTCGGCTATTCTCAGCCACTATTGCGCTGCGGTCAACCGAGCCAGATCGATATGAAACAGGCGGGAAAAGTTTTCTGTCGTGGCAGTAGCGAGGGTTTCCAGTGATGTGCCTTTCACTACGGCAAGATATTCCGCTACATCACGCACATACGCAGGCTGGTTTTCCTGGCCTCGGAATGGAACTGGCGCTAACCAGGGGGAATCTGTCTCAATCAGCATCCGATCCAACGGCACGTAACGCGCGACGTCGCGCAATTCTTCTGCATTACGGAATGTCACGATCCCAGAAAATGAGATATAAAACCCCATATCCAGCAAAGCTTTTGCCGTGATCAAATCTTCCGTAAAACAGTGCAGAACACCGCTACATTTCTCTGCGTGTTCGTCACGCAAAATCGCCAGCGTATCTTCACGAGCAGCGCGCGTATGCACGATGACTGGCTTGTTCAGATCATTACCAATACGAATATGTTCGCAAAATGACGCCTGTTGCTGAGCTTTTGTCTCCTGCTGATAGAAATAGTCAAGCCCTGTTTCTCCCATCGCCACTACACGGCTAGCGCTGGCTAACTCACGCAGTTCAGCATAATCATAAGGGGCTTCCTGATTCAGCGGATGAACGCCGCAAGAAAATGCCACGTTATCGCGTTCGCCGATTAACTCCACCATGGCGCGATAGCCGGGCAGCGTTGTCGCCACCGCAAGAAGGAAACCGACATCGCGATGTTTCGCTTTCTCCAGCACGTCGGAGACATCTTTATGCAATGACTGATAATCCAGACCGTCAAGATGACAGTGGGAATCCACTAACAACATGATATTTACTCGATATTAATTAAATAGAAAAAGGATGGTTATCGCGCTTAACCGACGAAGCAAGCGTGCGTTCGCCATCAAGTAAACGTTCCGTCAGCAGTAACTCACGGTTAACCCCCGTGACGGTCAACAATTTTTGTCGACAACCCAGCCACTGTTGCAGTTCATACTGCAAATGCGCAGACGGTTCGCGTGCCAGACGCTCAACCAGTTCAATCTGATCTTGATTCACCAAATGCTCACTTGCTCCCTGCTGCCATTTCATGGCATCCAAGAGTAGCGCGGCCAGCCAGTGAATACGTGCATCTGCATCGTCATGATTCAGTTGAGGTATCAGCGAAAGCAGATCTCGTGAAGTCAGTGCCGCAGAAAATGCCTGACACAGTCCGCTACGCTGCTTCCAGCGTTCTGGCTGCAATAACACTTCGGCAGCTAGCGGCGCGCCCGATTGCAATCTCAATGCCGTACGTAATGCTTTACTATCATGACGATGACGCGCATTCAGCCAGAGCACGCTCTGCGTCTCACTCGGAACATCCAGATAGTGATACAGGCAACGACTGCGTAAGGTTGCTAATAACCGAGCTGGCTCACGGCAGCCAAATAAAAAGAAGGTATTCTGTGGCGGTTCTTCCAACGTTTTCAGCAGTGCGTTCGCTGCGGCTTCTGTCAGTTGCTCAGCGGAAGCTAGCCAAATCACTTTTGCTCCGCCTTGTCGGGAGTGTTGATATACCTTCTCCACGACGTCACGCACCGGATCGACGCCCAGACTATGCTTGCCTTTCTCCGGGCTCAGCACATGCCAGTCTGGATGCGTTCCCGCGGTCATTAAGTTACAAGAGTGGCACTGGCCGCAGCTTTTCATTCCATCAGGTCGCTGGCAGATAAGCCAACGGCTCAGCGCATAAATAAGCGATTCATCGCCCATGCCCGGCAATGCATGCAGCAACACCGCATGATGACCTCTGCCCGCCTGATATTGACCGACAAGCTGCCGGTAAGATGCATTTAGCCACGGATACCAATCCATCAGCACAGCCCCGGCGAGACAGACTGCAATCCTTGTTGCTGCAACCACTGCTGTAACGCCGCCTGAATATCCGCACTGACGGCATCAATAGATTGTGAGGCATCGATCGTCAGGATGCTGTCATCCTCCGCCGCCAGTTCCTGATAGCGAGAGCGGGTACGATCAAAGAAAGCCAGCGACTCCTGCTCGATTCTATCCAGTTCGCCGCGTTGACGCGCACGCTGCAAACCGATGGCTGGCGGTAAATCAAGATAGAGCGTCAGGTCGGGACGAAAATCGCCCAACACGGTATCGCGCAGTGAGCGTAGCAGTTGCTGATCGATCCCACGCCCCCCACCTTGATAAGCCTGTGAAGAGAGATCGTGACGATCGCCGATAACCCATTTCCCATCTGCCAGCGCAGGTTTGATGACATTATCGACCAGTTGCACTCTGGCCGCGTAGAGCATCAAAACTTCCGCTTTGTCAGTGACCTTCTCATCGGCCATACCTTGCTTGATAAGTTCACGTAGTTTCTCCGCCAGCGGCGTACCACCGGGCTCTCGCGTGAACACAACGTCTTTCACACCATGTGACTGTAGCGTTTCCACGACGATATTGCGCGCAGTGGTCTTTCCTGCCCCTTCCAATCCTTCAATAACGATAAATTTACTGTTCATCCCGTTCCTTTAACGCTGAGCGGTATACCTGTACAGCACGGTTATGGTCTGCAAGGTTAGTGGTAAAACTGTGTCCGCCTTTTCCATCCGCCACAAAATACAGATACGACGTTTTGGCTGGATGCGCTGCCGCATCCAATGACGCTTTCCCCGGCATCGCGATCGGCGTCGGCGGCAAGCCGGAGATAATATAAGTATTGTAAGGCGTCGGCGTATCTAATGCTTTACGCGTTATCACGCCTTTATAGTCATCTCCCATGCCATAAATCACCGTGGGATCCGTTTGCAATCGCATACCAAGCCGTAAACGGTTGATAAAAACAGAAGCGACCTGCGTACGTTCTTCATTGATCGCCGTTTCTTTTTCAATGATTGACGCCATCGTCAGCAACTCGTCTGGTGTCTTGTACGGCAAGCCTTCTTCACGCCCTTTCCATACATCATCTACCGCTTTTTTCATGCGCTGATGCGCACGCTGTAGCAAAGCGCTATCGCTCGTGCCAGCGGTGTATGAATACGTGTCAGGATAAAACCAGCCTTCCGGGTTTGTCTGATCTTTGATTTCCAACTGGGTAGCGATGTCTTGCTCGGTTTTATCGGTCAGAGCATGCTTGATATAAGGTGCCTGCTGCAAAGCGGCGAGCCAATCTTTAAGACGTGAACCTTCGACGAAGCGAATAGTAAACTGAGCCTCTTTTCCGCTGGACAGTAAGGCCAACATTTCACGAACGCTCATTCCCGCGCTAAAGCGGTACGTACCCGCTTTAAATTTTGCCAATTCAGGCTCAATGCGCAACAGCCACGGGAAAAATGCACCATCGGTGATAATTTTCTGATCGAGAAGCAGCGTTTCCAGCCCTTCCCTTCCCGTACCGGCCGGAAGCGTGAAAATAGTTTCTTTTTCGATAGCTAATGGAGAACCAGCAAAACGCTGCATTTTCTGCCACGCGACCAGCAACATCAGGACAACAGCAGCGATAATCAGCAAACCAATTTTCTTTTTCTTCATAAATCAACCATCTACTAGCAATTAGAACTCAGGAATTGATAAAGCTCTCGGGAGTGGTAACGCCAGACATGAGCCTGATTCACGGGGATTATCGGCATTAATGCGTTACAAATCAGTACCTCATCCGCATCGGCCAGTGTAGTCACCGGCTCACTGACGATCTGTAGCTCGAAGTCAGAATCTGCCAGCAAGGCAATAATATGCTGTCGAGCCACGCCATCCACACCTGACTGGGATAAATCCGGCGTATAAACCCTATACCCTTTACGCCAGAATAAATTAGCGGCACAGCATTCCACTAGCACACCGGAGGTGTCAAGCACGAGGGTCTCATTGGCCGAGGTCTGATCAAGATGAGCACGAATCAACACTTGTTCGAGTCGATTCAAATGTTTTATTCCCGCCAACAGCGGGTTTTTAGCTAACGCTACAGGGCTCAAATTCAGGCTAATACCGTGCTCACGCCAGTCGGCATAATGTGTGGGATAGTCTGCCTGCATCACTATTCGGGTTGGCTGCGCACACCCTTGCAAGCTATAACCACGCCCACCAACACCGCGCGTGAGCGTCACTTTCACTACACCGTTCGATCGCCTCTGGGCTGCCTGTTTCATTTCAGCGGTCAGGATTTCCCAGTCAAGCGTCGGAAATAATAAGCGCGTAGCAGCCTGTTGCAGACGCGCAATATGTCGATCGAGCCAAACAATCTGGCCATTGCATACTCTGGCTGTCGTAAAACAACCGTCACCATATTGTGTTCCCCGATCGAACGCCGAAAGCTGTTCCTGCAACTGACCATTAATCCACAGCATAATAAGCTCCGTGTCATTCATCGTCGTCAGCTTGCCAGTAAAGCTGCATCGCACACAAGCAGGTGTGTCTGATTTTATTCAGACAAAAAAAAACCCGGAAACCGGGTTTTTTAATACGCCATTACAATCACACTTTACGGAAGATCAGAGAACCGTTGGTTCCACCGAAACCGAAAGAGTTGCAGAGCACGTATTCCAGGTTGCTGACCTGACGAGCCTCATGCGGCACGAAATCCAGATCGCAGCCTTCATCTGGATTGTCCAGGTTGAGCGTTGGCGGAACAGACTGATCGCGCAGAGCAAGAATACTGAAGATGGACTCAACAGCGCCTGCCGCACCAAGCAAGTGACCCGTCATGGATTTCGTCGAACTAACCAGCACACGGCTGGCGTCTGCACCAAATACGGATTTCACTGCCTGTGTTTCAGCCTTATCACCCGCAGGCGTAGAGGTGCCATGCGCGTTGATATAACCGATCTGACTCGTTGACACACCAGCATCACGCAACGCATTTTCCATCGCCAGCGCAGCACCCGAACCGTTCTCTGGCGGAGACGTCATATGATACGCATCGCTGCTCATGCCAAATCCAACAATTTCTGCATAGATTTTCGCACCGCGCTTTTTCGCGTGTTCATACTCTTCCAGCACCATGAGACCAGCACCGTCGCCTAGCACAAAGCCATCACGATCTTTATCCCACGGACGACTTGCCGCCTGAGGATCGTCGTTGCGTGTAGACAGCGCACGAGCGGCACCAAATCCACCAACACCTAATGGCGTACTGGCTTTTTCTGCACCACCGGCCAACATCACATCCGCATCGTTGTAGGCAATGATACGTGCTGCCTGACCAATATTGTGCACGCCAGACGTACAGGCTGTAGCAATAGAGATGCTCGGGCCACGCAGTCCGTACATGATGGTAAGATGCCCAGCAACCATATTGACGATGGTTGACGGTACGAAGAACGGACTGATTTTACGCGGGCCACCGTTCACCAGCGCAGTATGGTTCTCTTCAATAAGACCCAGACCACCGATGCCGGAACCAATCGCCGCACCGATACGCGGTGCGTTCTCTTCCGTTACTTCCAAACCGGAATCCTGCATGGCCTGAACGCCAGCAGCAACACCGTATTGAATAAAGGCATCCATTTTGCGAGCTTCTTTACGCGAAATGAATTCCTCAGAATTAAAATTCTTTACTAAGCCAGCAAAACGCGTTGCGTAGGCACTAGTATCGAAATGGTCGATCAGGCTGATACCACTCTGACCGGCAAGAAGAGCACTCCAGGTAGACTCAACTGTATTGCCGACAGGAGATAACATGCCCAGTCCGGTCACAACTACTCGACGCTTAGACACGCTTATCCTCCAGGGAGGGAAAAAAAGACACTGCGGGACAAAAAAACTTAGGCGGTCGAATGACCGCCTAGATATGTTCGCTTACTGCTGGTTAGCCTGAATGAAATCAATGGCTGCCTGAACAGTCGTGATTTTTTCAGCTTCTTCGTCTGGAATCTCAGTATCAAATTCTTCTTCCAGAGCCATTACCAGCTCAACAGTGTCAAGAGAATCAGCGCCGAGGTCATCAACGAAAGAAGCATTGTTTACGACTTCTTCCTGCTTAACACCAAGCTGTTCAACGATGATTTTCTTAACGCGTTCTTCGATAGTGCTCATACTCTTAAATTTCCTATCAAAACTCGCTTTCGCGATGGTTTTCGTAGTGTATAAAATGTTTGAAAAGATGCAACAAAATCTCGGCTGGTCGAACCACGATTTTGTGCTATTTTGCGGTTATCACCGCAAATAATGCAAATAGTTTTCGAGCTTTTTAGATCATATACATGCCGCCGTTGACATGCAATGTTTCGCCAGTAATGTAAGCAGCTTCATCAGAGGCTAAAAATACAACAGCACTGGCGATTTCTTTAGCATCACCGAGTCGGTTAGCTGGAACCGACGTCAAAATGCCTGCTCGCTGTTCTTCTGTCAATGCCTGAGTCATATCTGTTTCGATAAAACCAGGTGCGACCACGTTGACCGTAATACCACGAGAAGCCACTTCACGCGCGAGGGATTTGCTGAACCCAATCAGACCCGCCTTCGCTGCAGCGTAGTTAGCTTGTCCTGCATTGCCCATCGTTCCCACAACAGAACCGATGGTAATGATACGGCCAAAACGTTTCTTCATCATGGCACGCATAACTGCTTTAGACATACGGAATACCGAAGTCAAATTGGTATCCAGAATATCGTGCCATTCATCATCTTTCATACGCATCAGCAAGTTATCGCGGGTGATACCAGCGTTATTGATAAGAATATCAACTTCCCCGAATTCCGCGCGAATTTCTGCTAACACGCTTTCTACTGATGCTGCATCGGCAACATTCAGCATGTAACCTTTACCGTTTTCACCCAGCCAGCTGCTAATAGCTTCAGCACCCTTTTCGCTGGTTGCAGTACCAATGACTTTTGCCCCGCGGGCAACCAACGTCTCGGCGATGGCACGCCCTATACCACGGCTTGCACCGGTAACCAGTGCAATTTTCCCCTCAAAACTCATTGTCTTCTCCGTTCTTATTTCTCAATCGCCGCTGATAGAGAAGCAGGATCGTTCACCGCAGCTGCTGTCAGGGTATCGACGATTCGTTTGGTTAAGCCAGTCAATACTTTACCCGGCCCGACTTCTAATAGTGACTCAACGCCCTGAGAGGCGATGAATTCAACACAGTCAGTCCAGCGCACTGGGCAATGAAGTTGGCGTACCAATGCATCGCGAATAGCTTCTGGCGTGGTTTCGATGCTTGCATCTACATTGTTTACCACAGGGATAACTGGGGAATTAAATGTCACGGACTCCAACGCCACAGCAAGTTTCTTCGCGGCAGGCTCCATCAACGCACAGTGCGACGGAACGCTGACAGGCAACGGCAACGCGCGCTTCGCGCCCGCCGCTTTACATGCAGCACCCGCACGTTCAACAGCGTCTTTATTACCTGCGATCACCACCTGACCGGGTGAATTAAAGTTTACCGGCGACACCACCTGCCCCTGCGCAGACTCTTCACACGCTTTGGCAATGGCATCGTTATCAAGGCCGATAATGGCATACATCGCACCTGTGCCTTCTGGCACGGCTTCCTGCATCAGTTTGCCGCGCAATTCAACCAGACGAACAGCCTGTTGGAAATCCAGAACACCAGCGCAAACCAGTGCAGAATACTCACCGAGGCTATGGCCAGACATCAGTGCAGGTGTTTTCCCCCCCTGCTGCTGCCAGGCTCGCCAGATAGCAACAGAAGCGGTCAGTAATGCAGGTTGCGTCTGCCAGGTTTTATTTAACTCTTCAGCAGGACCTTGCTGGGTAAGCTGCCACAAGTCATAACCTAACGCTTCAGAAGCCTGAGCAAACGTTTCGGTAACGATCGGGTATTCAGCCGCAAGTTCAGCCAACATCCCTACCGTCTGCGATCCCTGACCGGGAAATACCATTGCAAATTGCGTCATATCACAATCCTGTTTAATTAAAAACGAACTAGCGCGGAACCCCAGGTAAAACCACCGCCGAAAGCTTCAAGCAGTACCAGTTGTCCTGGCTTAATTCGCCCATCACGCACCGCTTCATCAAGCGCTGAAGGTACGGAAGCCGCAGAAGTATTGCCATGACGATCCAGTGTCACAACTACCTTGTCCATCCCCATGCCCAGCTTTTTCGCCGTAGCGCTGATGATTCGAAGGTTAGCCTGATGAGGCACCAGCCAGTCTAATTCACTTTTGTCTAGTTGAGCCGCTTGCAGCGTTTCTTCAACAATATGTGCCAATTCAGTCACTGCCACTTTAAAGACTTCATTACCCGCCATCGTCAGGTAAGCAGGCGTATCCTTGTGGTTACGATCCTGATGCGGCAGCGCCAACAACTCGCCATAGCGGCCATCGGCATGCAGATGGGTGGAAAGAATGCCCGGTTGCTCTGATGTTGTTAACAGCACGGCACCCGCGCCATCACCAAACAGAATCAGCGTACCGCGATCCTCAGGATCCAATGTCCGGGACAACGTATCGGAACCGATCACCAATGCGTATTTCACCGCACCACTTTTAACGTATTGATCGGCAACGCTCAGCGCATAGGTAAAACCAGCACACGCAGCAGCCAGATCAAAAGCAATCGTATCTTTGATCCCTAATAACTGCTGAACCTGACAGGCTGAGCTAGGGAAAGCATGGCTTGACGATGTTGTAGCAACAATCAGAAGGCCGACCTCAGAAGGATCAACATTCGCCATTTCCAGCGCTTTTTGCGCGGCACGGTATCCCATGGTCGCAACGTTTTCATCCGGCGCTGCAATACGGCGCTCACGGATTCCAGTACGTGTGACGATCCATTCGTCCGTCGTTTCCACCATCTTTTCTAAATCAGCGTTTGTCCTGATTTCTTCAGGCAGGTAGCTGCCCGTTCCGATTATTTTTGTATACATGTACGCTTAGTCACTCTTGGGTAATACCGCTTCTAGACGAGCGGCAATCCGCTCGGGAAGCTGCCGCCGTACCGTCTGCATTGCCTGTTCAATAGCAACCGCAAACGCTCTCTGGTTTGCTGCGCCATGGCTTTTGATTACAGTTCCCCGCAATCCTAGCAGGCATGCGCCATTATATTGATCGGGATTCAAATGACCGAAACGCTTTGATAAGCGTTTTTGTAACAAACGCCCCAGCCATTTCAACCACCAAGACCGCTTTTGTTTTTGCTCAGAGCCTGAGGATGGAGACTTCAGCAGTGACAAGAACATCCTTACCACGCCCTCCACCGTTTTCAGTGTGACATTACCCACAAAGCCGTCACAGACCATCACATCCGTTTTTCCTGTCAGCAGATCGTTGCCTTCCAGATAACCGATATAATTTATTGATGGTGCCTCTTTTAGCTGTGCCGCTGCTTCACGGATAGTGCTCAGCCCTTTGCTTTCTTCTTCACCGATATTCAATAACGCGACCCGAGGGTTAGCCAATTCCAGCACTTCTTCTGCCATCACTGAACCCATCACGGCAAACTGGACCAGCATCGTGCTGTCACAGTCAACATTCGCTCCCAGATCCAACACGACAGTTTTTCCGTGTTGCTGATGAGGTAATACGGATACCAACGCTGGTCTCTCAATACCTTCCAGTGGCTTAATCAGGAGCTTAGCCAGCCCCATGAGCGCCCCCGTGTTGCCCGCGCTCACGCAGGCCTGTGCTCTACCGTCTTTAATCAACTCAAGCGCGATGCGCATTGAGGTACCACGGCTCGCACGAATAGCCTGCGACGGCCTCGCATCACTAGCAATAACCGACTCCGCCGGAACAACTTCTAAGCGAGAGAGTAAATCAGAATCGACTTTGGCAAGTAATGGAGTAATCGCAGCAGGATCGCCGACTAATAACAAATTGAGAGCTGGATTAGAAGCCAGTGCCTGCAATGCAGCAGGCACTGTTACGCAGGGACCAAAATCCCCGCCCATCGCATCTAACGCCAGAGTTAGGCGTGTCAAGGTATTGCCTTGCAAATAATTCGCAAGAATTACTTAGCAATAACCTTGCGACCGCGGTAGTAACCATCCGCAGTGATGTGGTGACGCAGGTGAGTTTCGCCAGAAACTTTATCTACGGATACAGAAGAGGTAGTCAGCGCATCGTGTGAACGACGCATACCACGTTTGGAACGGCTAGGTTTGTTTTGTTGTACGGCCATGGACCTTACTCCTTAATTACTTACGCTTTAAACTGGCTAATACGGCAAACGGATTTGGTTTTTCCGCCTCTGCAGGCAGTTGACCAAAAACCATGTCCGCTTCGGACACTTCACAGTGTTCAGAATCATGCACCGGGGCGATAGGCAACATCAGAATAATTTCATCTTCAATCATTGCCAGCAGATCGACTTCGCCAAACTCATCAACGCCGATCGGTTCATACGCTTCCGGTAACGCTTCGGCCTGCTCATCATTGACGACCGGGCTGAAACAGAATGTCGCATGGACTTGATGTTCAAACGGCTTTCCGCAACGCTGACACATCAGTGTGACCGTAACGTCAGCGTTACCGTCAATCACAGCCAGACGCTGATTATCAATATTGAAAGATAAAGAGGCCTGAACATCACTATCCACACTCACCACTGACTCGGCAACACGCTCTACTTGTTCAGCTGAATAGACACCAACGTAATCTAAACGCTTCTGAGCAGTGCGGACCGCATCAAGGGTTAAGGGTAATTTTACCTTTTGCATAGGGCGCGCATATTAACGTCGTAACGACATAGAGTCAAAGAAAAAGGCAGTGATACACCACCTTTCACCAATATTCGCTTCCAGAGCGGCGCACAGTTTAAAATGCCTTTCATCATTACGCTACGGTTTATCAAAAAATTATGCAGCAGATCATTCTTGCCTCAACATCACCTTACCGCCGGGCATTATTGGAAAAGCTGGCGATACCTTTTGTCTGCGCGTCGCCAGACATCGATGAAACCCCTCGCGGTGGCGAAAACGCCATTGATCTTGTGATCCGTCTTGCTGAAAGCAAAGCACGAGCGCTTGCCACGCACTACCCCAATCACCTGATTATAGGTTCCGATCAAGTCTGCGTACTGAGGGACACCATTACGGGAAAACCGCACAATAAGATTAACGCAACAAAGCAGCTACAGCAGGCTAGTGGAAAATGTGTGTCCTTCTTTACTGGTTTAGCACTCTTCAATAGCGCAACCCAATCTATACAGAGCATCGCAGAACCTTTTGATGTGTATTTTCGTACACTGACAGAAGCGGAAATTGACGGTTATCTGGAGAAAGAACAGCCGTGGAACTGCGCGGGGAGCTTTAAAAGTGAAGGATTGGGCATTACCCTTTTTGAACGATTATCTGGGCGAGATCCTAATACGCTGATTGGATTGCCGCTAATCGCGCTGACGCAAATGCTGCAAAAAGAAGGCGTGAATCCACTGACAGCGTGAAATAAATCGGGATAGCTCAATGAACCGCTATCCCGACAGATAAAACATGTAAGGTATGGGTAGTTAGATTTTTGTCTTGCGCAACACCTGCAAACAGCGGCGTAATCCGTTATCCAATGGTGCTTCGACTCTCAGCGTCTCACCGGTGTTCGGGTGTTCAAAACGCAGCGCCTGCGCATGCAGGAAAAGGCGTTTTAAACCCGTCTCCGCCAGTTGCTGATCGAATTCACGATCGCCGTAACGGTCATCAAACGCTATCGGATGCCCGGCATACTGCGCGTGTACACGAATTTGATGCGTACGACCAGTAACAGGACTTGCCCTCACCAGGGTTGCGTGCTCAAAACGTTCTTCTATTTTAAAACGTGTTTCTGACGGTTTACCTTCACTGTTTACCCGTACTATGCGTTCACCGCTTTGCAGGATATTTTTCAACAGTGGTGCTTGAACAACCTTGCAGTGAGATTGCCACTGGCCGCGGACCAGTGCCAGATAATCTTTTTGCATGCCTTTCAGCCGCAGTTGCTCATGCAGAGAGCGTAAGGCCGAACGCTTTTTGGCTACCAACAAAACACCTGAAGTATCGCGATCGAGGCGGTGCACCAGCTCTAGAAAACGCGCTTCCGGGCGTAAAGCACGCAGCCCTTCAATCACGCCGAAACTCAGACCACTGCCACCATGCACCGCAGTACCTGAAGGCTTATTCAGCACCAACAGGTAGTCGTCTTCATAAATAATGCACTCGGCCAATGCCGCCACTTTGCCAAGACTGGCAGAAACAGGGGTTTCATCACGTTCTGCCTGTCGAACCGGCGGAATACGGATGATATCACCGTCGAGCAATTTATACTCAGGCTTGACCCGTTTCTTATTTACCCTCACCTCACCTTTTCGCAAGATACGGTAAACCATGCTTTTAGGCACACCCTTTAAATGGGTATGCAAAAAATTATCGACGCGCTGCCCCGCTTCATCTGCGGAGATCGTCACAAATTGTACTGAAGGATTATCTGTTTTCATGATGCGCGATTCTAAATAGAGCAAC
The DNA here is from genome assembly GCF_004137795.1 of Pectobacterium zantedeschiae. GTDB lineage: Bacteria > Pseudomonadota > Gammaproteobacteria > Enterobacterales > Enterobacteriaceae > Pectobacterium > Pectobacterium zantedeschiae. The sequence continues at coordinate 571,366 of NZ_NWTM01000001.1, read as the reverse complement.
CCGATAGCGCCACTTCTTTTTCTGTGCTTAACTGTGTGTCTGACTTATGAAGATATTGTTGCACTATCGGATGAGTAACGGGTGAATTGCGCTCTAGCATCAAACCCTGTCCATTTTGGTGATAACAACAGAACTATCTTTATACAGACAGGCAAAGTCACCTTGCTATAACGGTATCAGCAGTGGAATAATGCTTTTGCGTTTCCCACGCGGATTTCCGATAAAACAAGGGGAAATTGCGAAATTATTAAATTTGCCTGATGACGCACACACGCAGCAATGGCGTAAGACGTAATGCGAAATCAAGCAGTTAGCGGGCTGCGGATTGCAGCTTGGCCGGCAAATGGAATCAGATCTGGCGACATTATTCAGAAGCTGTTCCCTCAGTAAATGCGCTGTTTTCCATCAGGAAACACAGGCTACCGAAACATGCGTCTCTATGCAGGCGACAACCGGGAGGTTGACGTCCCTGCGATAAGCCACGAGGCCATCGGTTCACTCCGGTCATGCGGTTCTTTTGTCCGCAGCTCTATCAATAATGCAAGTAAAAATAACGAGTAAGTTGAAGATGAAAAGAATGTTAATTAACGCAACTCAGCAGGAAGAGTTGCGTGTTGCCTTGGTTGATGGTCAACGGCTGTATGATTTGGATATCGAAAGTCCAGGTCATGAGCAGAAGAAAGCAAATATCTACAAAGGTAAAATCACTCGTATCGAACCCAGCCTTGAAGCCGCTTTCGTTGATTACGGCGCTGAAAGACATGGTTTCCTGCCTCTTAAAGAAATCGCCCGCGAATACTTCCCCAGCAACTATGCTTCCCATGGTCGTCCTAACATCAAAGACGTGTTACGTGAAGGTCAGGAAGTCATTGTTCAGGTAGATAAAGAAGAGCGTGGCAACAAAGGCGCAGCGCTGACCACATTTATCAGCCTGGCTGGTAGCTATCTGGTCTTAATGCCAAATAACCCTCGCGCAGGTGGTATTTCACGCCGGATCGAAGGTGACGACCGTACTGAGCTCAAAGAAGCTCTGGGGTCATTGCAACTGCCTGATGGCATGGGGCTCATTGTTCGTACTGCTGGTGTGGGTAAATCCGCTGAAGCACTGCAATGGGATCTGGCTTTCCGTCTGAAACACTGGGACGCGATCAAAAAAGCCGCAGAAGGCCGCCAAGCACCGTTCCTGATTCATCAGGAAAGTAATGTGATCGTCCGTGCCTTCCGTGATTATCTGCGCCCGGACATTGGCGAAATCCTGATCGATAATCCGAAAATTCTCGATCTGGCGAAAGAACACATTTCTGCGCTGGGTCGCCCGGACTTCAGTAGCAAAATCAAGTTGTACAGTGGTGAGATCCCGCTTTTCAGTCACTATCAGATCGAATCACAAATCGAGTCGGCTTTCCAGCGTGAAGTCCGTCTGCCATCCGGTGGCTCTATCGTTATCGATACAACCGAAGCGTTAACCGCGATCGATATTAACTCCGCGCGAGCAACACGTGGTGGTGACATTGAAGAAACCGCGTTTAATACCAACCTTGAAGCCGCAGACGAAATTGCCCGCCAGTTACGCCTGCGTGACCTCGGTGGTCTGATCGTTATCGATTTCATCGACATGACACCTGTTCGTCACCAGCGTGAAGTTGAAAACCGCTTGCGTGATTCCGTTCGTCAGGATCGTGCGCGTATTCAGATCGGTAGAATTTCCCGCTTCGGCCTGCTGGAAATGTCGCGTCAGCGTCTGAGTCCTTCACTGGGTGAATCCAGCCATCACGTCTGCCCACGCTGTAGCGGCACAGGCACGATTCGTGACAATGAATCACTCTCACTGTCTATTCTTCGCCTGATTGAAGAAGAAGCACTGAAAGAGAACACCAAAGAAGTTCACGCCATTGTTCCAGTCCAGATCGCCTCTTATCTGCTGAATGAGAAGCGTGATGCCGTTAATGCCATAGAGAAACGTCAGGGCGGCGTGCGCGCTATTATCGTGCCACACGACGGCATGCAGACACCGCACTACTCTGTTGTTCGTGTCCGTAAAGGCGAAGAGAAGCCGACACTCAGCTATCTGCTGCCTCAACGTTTAGAAACGGAAACGCAGCAACTGCAAGATGAGCAAACGATCGAACGTAAACAGCCTGAGCAGCCTGCTTTAGCGACGTTCAGCATGGCTGAAATGCCAGCAGAAACTACACCATCCGCTGCCAAAGCGGCTCCTGCTGTAGCGAAAATCGCAGAGGAAACTCAACCGGGTCTTGTTAGCCGTTTCTTTAGTGCTTTAAAAGGCATTTTTGCTTCCGAGCCAGCCGCAAAAGCTGCGGATAGCGTTGACGAGAAAAAAGCAGAAGAAGAGAAAGCCAACGAAGGTCAGCGTTCTGACCGCCGGAATTCACGCCGTCAGGGGAATAATCGCCGCGATCGAGGCTCTCGTGACAATCGTGACAATCGTGACAATCGTGACAATCGTGACAATCGTGAACAGCGTGATGATCAGCGCCGTAATAAGCGACAAAACGACGAAGCGGTTGCAGACAGCCGGATTGCAGAAAATGTGGAGAAAGCTGGTTCGGAAGAACAGCCACGCCGTGAACCACGTGCTGAACGTCAGCGCCGTCGTCAGGACGAACGTCGTCAGCCTGCTGCTGAGGCCAAAACGCAGCCAGCAGTCGATGATTCGGATGACAATGCAGCCGAGCAGGATAAACCTACCCAGGTGATGCAGCGCCGACAACGCCGCCAGTTGTCGCAGAAAGTACGCGTCCAGTCTGAAACTCAGCAGGATACCCTTTCTGATAACACGGCACTGACTGCTGAAACGCCTGAACTGGTTCAATCTTACGTTAAGCCAAACGACGTTACGGTAGACAATAACGAGAGTGATAACGAGCAAAACGATGCAAATCGTGCGAATGGCGAAAATGGCGGTATGCCGCGTCGTTCACGCCGTTCTCCTCGCCATCTGCGCGTCAGCGGCCAACGTCGTCGTCGTTATCGTGATGAGCGTTATCCGTCCCAGTCACCGATGCAGTTAGAATTTGCCGCCGCATCACCGGAAATGGCATCAGGAAAAGTATGGGTTAGCTACCCTGTAGCACAGCCACAACAAGCTGAAAATCAACAGTTGGAAGAAAATGTAACAGCTATCGACACACCGCTGTTGCCAGCCATTGTCGAAGCTACCGTGACTGCACAAACCGATACAGCTGAATCCAACGTGATTGAAAACGTTGCGATTACTGAAACCGTCGTTCAGGAAGAGACGGTTGTAACCGCAACAGCACAATCTGCGGATGTCATTCAGGATAGCAACGTAGCGGATGTCGAAGTGAGTGCTGCCGACGAAGACACTGTCGTTGAGCCAATCACCGAGAACACCGCTATCGATGATGCCATCGCTTCGGTTGCCGTGAGCGCGGTTGAAGAAGCCAAAGCCGTTGAAGCTGATGATACGGTTGCGACACAGGTAATCGAAGACGCACAGACCGTTGAAACTGTCGTTGCTGAAGAAAAGCAGGCAGATAACATCGCTGATGCGACTGAGACAGCTAATGTGGCAGAGCCGATTTCTACTCCGGCGACTCCAGCAGTACAGGAAGTCAGCCAGCCACAAAGCGTTCAGGATGAGCAGGTAGCCGCTACCAGTGCACAACCTGATGTAGAAGAACCTGTATCGGTCGTAACAAAATCAGCGGCTGTTGTTGAACATGGCGGTGTCGTTGAACAACCCCGCTATAAACTCCATGCAACAGCGCCAATGACTAAAGCTCCGGCTCCTGCATACAACGCCGAACCCACTCGACACAGTGATTGGGTACGTCCAGCCTATCCGTTCTCAGGAAAAGGCTCCGCAGGCGGTCATGCTGCAGTGAATCAATCCACTGCGCCAGCAACCAAGCCTACGCCAGTCAACGAGTAATTCTGACCTTTATAGACAAACACCCGCCAATTGGCGGGTGTTTTTTTATTCAGAAACGCTGATTAGCCTAAAACATTCAATAGCTTGATATCTACACTCTCTGTTTTGCCATCCAGTTCAGCCAACAGGCTTTTAAAATGTGAGCTCTGCTCATGTGATGCCAGAGCTTCACGATCCTTCCAGCGTTCGAAGAACACAAACGAGCCAGGTTTATCCACAACGTCATGCAGATCATACTGCACATTACCTGCTTCCTGTCGACTGGGTGATACCACTCGTTTTAGCGTTGCGGTAACATCGGCAATAAACTCAGCCTTTGCCTGAATAGTGGCAACAATACGAATTTCCATATACATCCCTTATTTATCAATGAAAAGATAATGCTATCAAATGCCAATCTGCGCTTAATTTCAAGCATTCATCAACAAACGGATGCATTCGAATGGCTTTACGCTTATCCTTATCCCCCGCCGTATCAGTCCCAAAACCAACCGAAAGACGATGTTTTTCTACTGACCGCCGGAGCGCAATTCCATGACCGCACAGCCCACTATTCTTAAAATCCGTCGCCCTGACGATTGGCACATTCACCTGCGTGACGATCGGATGCTGGAAACCGTCCTCCCCTATACCAGCCGTTTCTTCGGCCGTGCGATTGTCATGCCTAACCTGACGCCGCCGATTACTAGTGTAGCCAGCGCGATCGCGTATCGTCAGCGTATTTTAGCCGCGGTCCCGCAAGGCGATGACTTTCATCCACTGATGACGTGCTATCTGACCGATGCGTTAGATGCCAATGAAATCGTAAGTGGTTTTGAGCAAGGCGTCTTTACCGCAGCCAAACTCTATCCAGCCAATGCCACAACGAACTCCAGCCATGGGGTAACTAGCGTCGCCAATATCTCCGGCATTCTGGAGAAAATGCAAAAAATTGGTATGCCGTTACTCATTCACGGTGAAGTCACCGATCCCGCTATTGATATTTTCGATCGAGAAGCTCGCTTCATCGAAACCATTCTGGAGCCGTTGCGTCAAGACTTCCCTGAACTGAAGGTCGTCCTCGAACACATTACGACGAAAGAAGCGGCGCAATATGTTGTTGCAGGTAATGATTATCTTGCTGCAACCATTACACCTCAGCACTTGATGTTCAACCGCAATCATATGCTGGTCGGCGGTGTTCGCCCTCACCTGTATTGTCTGCCGATCTTAAAACGCAACACGCATCAGCAGGCGTTGCGTGAAGCCGTCGCCAGCGGCTGTGACCGACTTTTCCTCGGTACGGACTCAGCTCCTCATGCCAAGCATAGAAAAGAGTCCAACTGCGGCTGTGCGGGTGTCTTCAATGCTCAGGCAGCATTAAGTACCTACGCCACCGTTTTTGAAGAAATGAACGCACTTGATAAACTCGAAGCATTCTGTTCCCTGAACGGCCCTCGGTTTTATGGTCTGCCGGTGAACGACAGTTGGATTGAACTGCATCGTGAAGCCGTCATGTTCCCAGAAGAAATCTCTCTCGACGATGAGTCGCTCATCCCCTTCCTGGCCGGGCAAAGCCTGAACTGGTCAGTTCGCTAAACAACCAGCCCATCCGCATTATGCTGGTGGGCTAAATTTTACTGTGTGTCTTGTTCTCCACTTGCAATAACTGTATAAATAAACAGTTTAAAATTTGGAGGTCAGTATGCGCGTAGAAATCACTCTTGCAAAGACAACGCCTTTACCTGCCGGTGCCATTGAAGCGCTCAGGCATGAGCTGGAAAAGCGTATTCACAAAATTTACCCTGATACCCCCATTCAGGTTCGTTATGCAGCCGCAAATAACCTTACAGTGATGGGAGCAGGTAAAGATGACAAAGATCGTATCTCTGAAATTTTGCAGGAAACATGGGAAAGTGCCGATGACTGGTTTACTGCAGAGTAATCTAAAGCTTGAAAGATAACGAAGATATAGGCTGTAATGGCAGTTTAAAGCGGCATTTCGCCATGTGCTATGACCGAGGATATCTGTGATGACGGTAGAAAAACCAGAAGAGGCAATGACATTCGGGGAACTGCTGGAGCTGATTGGCGAGCAACAACGCAAGATCGATGCTCTGGAACTTGCCTTTTCGTCCCTGGCATTCTGCCTTGATGAAAAAGCAAACAAGCTGATGATTCACAATTTAACATTAGAATCTCAAAATGAAAATCGGGATCCAGCGATGAAGAAATACCTTGCCCGTATTGCTGCCGCATTGGAGAAAAATTCAGGACCTGCTGTGGAATAATGTTCTATTGTCCCAGTAGCAACATCTTCGGGATGAAAACCTATTCGTCCCGATATTTTATCTGACACATCCTTTATCCCTTCACCATCCCTGCCGATGTAATGTTTTTTACGAAAAATTGAAAATATTTCCCATAAATTAAATAAGCCACAGTATACTGATAATGCTCGTTTAAAAATGATGAGCCACCTGAAGCCTCGTTAGTCACTCATGTTAGTAACTAGTCAATAAGGGGTATTTATGGATAGAAAAAATGAAGTTATTCAGACACATCCTCTTGTAGGTTGGGACATCAGCACCGTTGACAGTTATGACGCCATGATGATCCGATTACACTACTTATCCACCTCGGATCAAGCACCAGATGAAGCACATGTAGACCGTACGCTTTGGCTAACGACAGATGTCGCACGGCAGCTGATACACATACTCGAAGCTGGTATTGCGAAAATCGAATCAACAGACTGTGACGTCAGTGATTATCGAAAACATTAGTAATTGATAACGTTATTAATATTATATTCAATACCCATTAATTTTTTTCAATAACATCGGCTTTAATGACACATACGTTCATAACAACACCGCTTTATTAGCGGTGTTGTTACTTTAGGCCTATTCTCATTTATTTTTATACCCGCCAATTAATTAAGTCGTTTTCAACAACCTTTAACCAATAATCACCCACTACATAATTATTCAACTAACAGAACGTTTTCTGTCCATTTAATTTATTTTGCTATCGTCTTTATTCACTTCTCACCTTAAAACAGGTATCAGAAATATTTATTCCATTAAAGAAATCCTATAACCAAATTGAATAAATTATGAACTTAAATTCAAAAAAACTGCTCATGTTTATGATAATGTTACAATTTGAAAGTTTATATTGATTTTATGTTTCTTCCTGTTAAATTTTTTTTCGGATTGACCACGTTATCGATTTGATAAGGAACTATCACTATGCTTTGGCGTAATACTTCTTCCCGTTATGGCCATATCAGCATTCTTTTGCATTGGATTGCAGCGTTGACCGTTTATGGCATGTTCGCTTTAGGACTCTGGATGGTCACATTAGGGTACTACAATATCTGGTATCACCGTGCCCCAGAGATCCACAAAGCCATCGGAGTGCTGCTCTTTGCCATCATTATTTTTCGTGTGGTGTGGCGCTTTATTTCCCCTCCACCGCCTCCGTTAAAAAGCTACTCTACATTGACTCGCGTCAGCGCGACGCTGGCGCATATCGCGCTTTATGTCATCCTTTTCGCCATTCTCATTAGTGGATATCTAATTTCAACTGCAGAAGGGCATGCAATCTCAGTTTTTGGCTGGTTTTCTATTCCGGCCATTGTCAGCGGCTTGACGGATCAGGCCGATATAGCAGGCGACGTGCATCTTTATCTTGCATGGGCGGTGGTTGCCTTATCAGCACTGCACGGTTTAGCCGCATTAAAACACCACTTTATCGATGGTGATAACACGTTGAAACGGATGTTGGGTCGCAACGTTCCTTAACTTTCTGGATTTATGGAGAAATACCAATGCTGAAGAAAACACTACTGAGCCTGACCGCAGTATCTATGCTTGCCTCTGCCGGTTCTGCACTGGCGGCAGAGTACAAGTTCGATAAAGAAGGCCAGCACGCGTTTATTGAATTCCGCATTAAACACCTCGGTTATAGCTGGCTTTATGGCAGCTTCAACGACTTCGACGGTGCTTTTACGTTTGATGAGAAAAATCCAGCAGCGGATAAAGTGAATGTCACTATCAACACGAACAGCGTTGACACTAACCACGCTGAACGTGACAAACACCTGCGCAGCGCAGAATTCTTAAACGTTTCCAAGCATCCACAGGCAACGTTTACCTCAACGGAAGTGAAAAAATCCGGAGAGGATTACGATATTACCGGTAATCTGACCTTAAATGGTGTGACTAAACCTGTTAAGTTGGATGCCAAACTCATCGGTCAGGGGGATGACCCGTGGGGTAACTATCGCGCAGGATTTCAGGCCGAAGGTACTATCAAGCTGAAAGACTTCAACATTACGACCGATTTAGGTCCCGCTTCACAGGATGTAGAACTGATTATTGCCGTTGAAGGCGTTCGTCAGAAATAAGGCATCGCCACGTGGCTAATAACAAAAAGCCCTTTCCAAAGGAAAGGGCTTTTTATATTGGTGAACGCAGTTAGCTATTCAGCTTTATCTTTCGCTACAGGCGCCGGGATATGCAACGTCGAATGCAATAATCCTTTGGATTTATTGAAAATCTTCATTCCATTTTCACGCCCACTACGTATTGCTCTTTGTTCTTCTAACGGCAATTTCATTTCATCCTGACACTGCGTGCTACAGCAACCTTCGTATTTTTCGGCACAGCTCGGACACTGGATAAATAGAAGGTGGCACCCTTCATTACGACAATTAGTGTGGCTATCACACGAAGCGCCGCACTGATGGCAGTGTGCGATAACGTCGTCAGAAATACGTTCGCCCATACGTTCATCAAACACGAAATTCTTTCCGATAAACTTCAGCGGTAGTCCCTGCGCTTTAGCCTGGCGTGTATATTCAATAATACCGCCTTCTACGTGATACACATTCTTAAAACCATGGTGCAGCATGTAAGCGCTGGCCTTCTCGCAGCGAATGCCACCGGTGCAATACATCACAATGTTTTTATCACGCACATCATCAAGCATATCCACTGCCATCGGTAGCTGCTCACGAAAAGTATCAGACGGCACTTCCAGCGCATTCTCGAAATGTCCGACTTCATATTCGTAGTGGTTGCGCATATCGACGAATACGGTATCAGGATCGTCGGCCATCTCATTAACCTGTTCAGCCTTCAGATATTGCCCAACATTCGCGGGATTAAACGTGGGGTCATCGATGCCATCGGCGACAATCCGTTCACGTACTTTCATACGCAAAACCCAAAACGACTTTCCGTCATCTTCCAGAGCGATATTTAAGCGAATCTGATCGAGTGCCGGGTGCGCCTTGAACAAGGCGGTTTTAAAGGCATCGAACTGATTATTGGGTACGCTGATTTGGGCATTAATCCCTTCAGTTGCAATATAAATACGTCCGAAGACCTTATATTGCTCAAGCTGAATATACAGGCGATCGCGAAATGCTTTTGGATCGTCAATCGTAAAATATTTATAGAAGGAAACTGTGGTACGCGGCTCGGTTTCCGCAAGCATACGTGCCTTCAGTTCCTCATTGGAAACCCGGTTATGTAACACTGGCATGGTGTACGTTCCTGTCTTCATTGAGGTTAGCGTGTGACGTTCATTGCAGGGCTATAGCCTGACACATTGAATCGCCCGGCATCATACCTGATAGCGCCGAAACTGTCAGGGCATGAAATGGCTAGCGAAACGATAAAGAGTGCTCTACCGTAAACAGATGGCCTCTGGGATTCACTTTTGCTTTCACGAAGTATCATCATCGAAGGATCTGTCATTATGAGTCAGCTTTTCTCCCCCGTTTCTCTTGGTAAACTCGAACTGCCTAACCGAATTATCATTGCACCAATGTGCCAATATTCGGCTGAAGACGGCAAGGCGACAGCCTGGCATACCATGCATTTAGGTAACCTGTCGCATTCTGGCGCTGGGTTACTCATTATCGAGGCTACGGCAGTCTCACCAGAAGGCAGAATTTCCCCGCACGATCTTGGACTATGGGATGATACAACCGAACAAGCCCTTGCCAACGTGATTCAGTCGGTCAAAACCTATTCTTCCATACCTCTTGGTATACAACTGGGACACGCAGGTCGCAAAGCATCAACGGGTGTTCCGTGGAGTGGACGAGCCTTTCTGCGCCCGGAACAGGGTGGTTGGCAGACTATCGCGCCATCGACTGTTCCTTATAACACTGGCGATGCAGCACCTCTGGCAATGTCAGAGCAGCAAATACGTACGCTAATTGATTCATTCGTCGACTCAGCTAAACGAGCGGACCGTCTGGGCTTTGACCTGATAGAAATTCATGCTGCTCACGGATACTTACTGCACCAGTTCCTTTCACCGCTGACAAATCACCGCACGGATAGCTACGGCGGATCGCTTCAAAATCGGATGCGTCTGGTTATTGAAATTTACCGCGCGATACGTGAAGTTTTCCCTACGCATAAAGCCGTCGGCGTGCGCATTTCTGCAACAGATGGTGTCAAGGAAGGTTGGAATCTGGAACAGTCCGTACAACTCAGTCAAGCTCTGCACGAATTAGGTTGCGATTTCATTCACGTTTCCAGCGGCGGACTATCACCGTTACAGCAGATTCATCCTGCGCCTAATTATCAAGTGCCCTATGCTCAGCGAATTAAGCAAGAGGTCGGTATTACGACCATCGCCGTGGGGTTGATAACCGAGCCAGAACAGGCGGAAGCGATTGTTGCTACTGGTGAGGCTGATGCGATCGGGCTGGCTCGCGCCATACTTTTTGACCCACGCTGGCCATGGCATGCCGCCGCTCGACTGGGTGCACAGGTATCTGCCCCCCCACAATACTGGCGTAGCGAGCCACGTTATGCCAAAGGCATTTTCAAGCAATAGCGATAGCCAGGCGGTCCTATCCGGGCCGCCTCTTATCCCATGCCACTACGTAGTATGCCACCAAAGGTCAAAACTCATTCTCTGGGGATGATACGATTAATAGCTTTTTTTGTATAAAAATCAGTCAATAAGATGGCAATAATTTGTTTTATTGGCAAAGCACCGCAATAATCTATCTAGAAGTTAACCATTAACTCGATTCTTTTTAACGATTCGCGTGCTGACCAGCACCAAAATATTGATACTGAGGCCATGACACAAATCCCTTCTTTTAATCGTTCATTGCTACATCCGCGCTACTGGCTCACCTGGTTGGGCATCGGCATCCTTTACCTTATCGTTTTGCTGCCCTATTCCGTTCTTTATCGTATCGGTACTGCACTCGGCTATCTGGCTATGCGCCTGCTGCCAAAACGCGTCAAGATCGCCGCCCGCAACCTTGAGCTGTGTTTCCCTGACATGCCGCTGGCCGAGCGCAATATGCTACTCAGGAAAAATTTCGAATCGGTCGGAATGGGTGTAGTTGAAACGGGTATGGCCTGGTTTTGGCCGAATTGGCGTCTCGAACGCTGGTTTAAGGTAACAGGTCTTGAACACATACACCCAGAGAATGAACGAGAGCAAGGAGTATTACTTATCGGGCTGCATTTTTTAACGTTGGAGCTCGGTGCACGAGTTTTTGGTATGCACAACCCGGGGATTGGTGTGTATCGTCCGAATGATAACAAGCTAATTGATTGGTTACAGACATGGGGCAGACTGCGTTCCAACAAATCCATGCTGGACCGGAAAGATCTTAAAGGCATGATACGCGCGCTCAAACAGGGTGACATCATCTGGTATGCGCCGGATCATGATTATGGCCCGCGCAGCAGCGTATTCGCTCCTCTGTTTGCCGTAGACACCGCGGCGACAACTCGCGGGAGTTATATGCTGATAAAAACGGCGCGCCCGGCAATCATCCCGTTTGTGCCCCGCCGGCTTCCCGAAGGAAAAGGTTACGAGTTGCTGATTCAGCCTGCTGAACAGGGAGCACCTGTAGACAATGAAACGGTGACCGCAGCCTGGATGAACAAAGTGGTTGAAAAGAATATTCTGCTCGCACCGGATCAATACATGTGGCTTCATCGCCGTTTCAAAACCCGTCCCGAAGGCGAACCATCACTTTATTAACTCACACGTTTCGTGTTGTTTATTTCAGGAATAAACCGAGCCTTGTGACAAGCTAAAAAAAAGCAACGGCCACGGCCGTTGCTTTATCTTTCACGCTACCAATCTTTCACACTACAATCTGCTAGTTTTTGATATGAGGTGCAGGAAGTTTCTGATAAGACTCGACCCACGCCGCATATGCTTCAGGCTTTTGCCACACATGGTAGTGCAAGCGCGAGATCGTAACGGGATCGCTAAGCAGTGCCAGACGCTGATTATTGCTCACCTCTTCCGGCTTACGATTCAAAGCATCACGCACATTCTGCTCACGCACATCTTCAATAGCTCGACTGAAACGATGACGCGCTGTCGCCATCGCGCTGGCAAGAGCATTAACGGACGGATCAAAGACAGCCTGCATAAACCCGTTATCAAGCCTACGCTGGTGGTTCAATCGGCAATATTCATCCGTAGCGACCAGTTCACGCGGTGGATTGAACTCTTCCGGTATCATCAGCAGTTTCGCGCGCTTACAACCCAGACCCAATGCTGCACGACTGGAATAAACTGACACAAACGGAGACAAAATCAGAGAGAAGACAATCGGCGACAACCACCACAAGAAGCGCAGATCTAACCACGCCATGCCAATCGCCCAAACCAGACCCAGAATCAACTGGGAGCCGTGGCGCACAAATGCCTCACTCCACGGCGTCGCATCATCGTCACGCTGTGGAGAGTTCCACTGCACTGACCAACCGAGGAATGCGCTGACAACAAACACCGTGTGGAACAACATACGAACTGGAGCCAGCAGAACCGAGAACAGCATTTCCAGCAACAGGGAAAGGAATACCCGGAAAACGCCGCCATACTCTTTTGCACCTTTTGCCCACACCAGAATCACGCTCAATAGTTTTGGCAAGAACAGCAGAACTAATGTCGTCGAGAAGAGTGCGATAGCCAGTTCAGGCCGCCACTGTGGCCAGACCGGGAATAGCTGTCGAGGCTGCAAGAAATACTGGGGTTCCATCAGCGTATGTACAACCTGCAACGCGGTAGAGAGCACCAAAAACATAAACCACAGTGGTGCAGACAGGTAAGACATTACGCCAGTAAGGAAAACGGCACGGTGAACCGGATGCATACCTTTAACCAGGAATAACCGGAAATTCATCAGGTTACCATGACACCAGCGGCGGTCGCGTTTCAGTTCATCCAGCAGGTTAGGCGGTAGCTCTTCATAACTTCCAGGGAGATCATAGGCGATCCAAACCCCCCATCCTGCACGGCGCATCAGCGCTGCTTCAACGAAGTCGTGAGAAAGAATCGCACCAGCGAACGAACCTTCACCTGGCAGCGGTGCCAGAGCACAGTGTTCAATGAACGGTTTAACGCGGATAATCGCGTTATGTCCCCAGTAATGTGACTCACCCAGTTGCCAAAAATGCAGGCCAGCAGTAAACAGCGGGCCATATACACGTGTTGCAAACTGCTGGCAACGTGCATACAGGGTATCCATGCCGGAGGCTTTCGGTGAGGACTGGATGATACCGGCATTTGGATTCGCTTCCATCAGTCTGACCAAAGACGTCAGACATTCGCCACTCATCACACTATCGGCATCCAGAATCACCATATAGCTATACTGGTTACCCCAGCGGCGACAGAAATCATCGATATTACCGCTCTTACGCTTGACGCGGCGGCGGCGGCGGCGATAGAAAATACGCCCTGCTCCACCAACATCACGGCACAGTTCCATCCAGGCTTTTTGCTCTGCCACACAGATGTCAGGATCGTTACTGTCGCTCAGGACGTAAATATCAAAATGCTCAAGATTGCCGGTCGCTTCAACCGATTCATACGTCGCCCGTAATCCCGCAAATACACGTTCTACGTCTTCGTTACAAATCGGCATGATTAACGCGGTTCGATGCTCAGGATTCAGGGCCTCGTTTCCTACCGTAGTGGAAGAGATACTGTATTTATCTCGACCAATAAGCAGTTGCAAGAACCCCATCAGCGCGGTCCAGAACCCGGCTGATACCCAACAGAACAACACCGCAAACAAAACGAGGATGCCGCTTTGCAGCACATAAGGCAGCAACTGCATCAGCGAGCGCGTCCAAGGCTGACCCGCCATTTCAAACGGATCGATCAACGCCCATCCCTGATAAGGCAGGATGGTTTTCATATACCAGGTTGCGATAGCGGTCTGGAACAGCGTCAACGCCAGCAGAATATAGCGACGGATTGTTCCCACCAAACGCCAGCGGTTTTCGGAGATTTTCTCTTCGGGGCTGTAATGAGGGCGAGGCGGTACAGTACGCCCCAGCAAACTTTCCCACCAGCGAACCAATGGATTCGTCCGCCAAACGTCAGGAAACATAGAAGCGCGAGTAATGACGGGCATCGCTTTTAATGCCGTCCGCCCTTCTCTGTCTGTGCCGAGTTGCTTACCGTCATCCAGGCCATCATCCCAGGCCATTTCAAGACGAGCCTGCACAGAATGCAGTGCAACATCGTCTTCAGCCTGAACATTAACCTGATGACCTTCCGACAATGCTTGATGCAAAACGGCCTGATCGTTCCAGGCCGCTTGCGGTAATTTTTCGCGAAGAACCTCTGCCTGCTCAGCAGGCAGAGGTAATTTCTCAATATAATCGAGAGAAGAAGTTGACTTATTCATTAGCAGGTAGCTGATTGCTCCAGGTTTCAGTCAATGTCGTCTCGCCATTAACCAACGCAGCTCTCATTTCAGTCGGCTGTTTCGCATCTTTCACACGCACACGCAGTGTCAGACGCCAACCATGAGTTACTGGGTTATAGCGAACATTATTTTCTACAATCTCGCCGTTATCGCCAATGCTGACCTGAGAGGCTACCGGAGCGTTCTCATCCAGCTCTTTTAAATTCGGTCCAATAAAGTCCACAATATAAGCGATTGTGCCGTCAGGCTGGCGAATCAGGTTAGATTGTTTAACATCACCGGCAGAACGACGAGTCTGTTGGACATAAGCGATATTCGGGGAATGCAGTTGATCTTCATCGCGCGTAAAGTGCAGGCGATACTTAATATCCAGTGGCTTGCCCGTTTCTGGCAACACATCAGGTGTCCAGAAAGCAACGATGTTGTCGTTGGTTTCATCTGCGGTAGGAATTTCAACCAGCTCAACCTTACCTTTACCCCACTCGCCTTTTGGCTCAACCCAGCCGCTTGGACGCAGATCGTAACGGTCGTCAAGATCTTCATAGGCAGTAAAATCACGTCCACGTTGTAGCAGACCAAATCCTTTCGGATTTTCTACTGCATAGGTGCTCACAGACAGGTGCTTCGGATTATTCAGCGGACGCCAAATCCATTCACCATTACCGGCATGAATTGACAAGCCGTTAGAGTCGTTCAGCGCCGGACGATAATTCAGCGTTGGAGACGGCTGGTTCGGACCGAACAGATACATACTGGTCAGCGGAGCAATGCCCAGTTTGCCCACTTTATCACGCAGGAAGACTTTAGCCTGAACGTCGACTACGCTGTCACGCCCCGGATAAACGGTAAAGCGGTAAGCCCCTGCGGCACGCGGAGAATCCAACAGCGCATAAATAACCAAATGTTTATCATTTGGTTTTGGACGTTCAATCCAAAATTCACGGAAACGAGGGAATTCTTCACCGGAAGGTAATGCAGTATCGATAGCCAGACCACGGGCGGACAAGCCATAAATTTGGCCTTTTCCTACCACACGGAAGTAACTAGCACCCAGCATGCTGACAATTTCGTCGTTCTTATCGGCTTTATTGATCGGATAGAGAACTTTAAAACCGGCAAAGCCGAGATTTTTAACGGCTTCAGCATCGTGGTTGACGGAACCAAAATCAAAATACTCAGGAGAGTATTTAATCTCATCAACCGTTGTCGCGGTGACTTCATTAATTTTCACCGGGGTATCGAAATACATCCCCTGATGATAAAACTGGAGTTTGAATGGCGTCTGTACATTATTCCAGTATGACTTATCGTTATTGAAACGAATTTGCTGATAGTCGGCAAATTTCATATCACGAAATTGCGCAGGAAGATTACTTTTCGGCGCTTCAAAACCCTTTTGTGCCAGCTTTTCAGCCTGCTGAGCCACATCATCAATAGAGAATGCCCAAGCAGGCACTGCGCTTACAGACAGCATAATGGCGGCGGACAGCCAGCGAAGGCTAGCAACCCGCTGTTTAAACCCAAATTTATTATCCAGCACAGCTCCCCCTGTTGGTGTGCTTCAATCAACTAAAATCCATATTAATGGATAAGTTAGCTTTCCTACAACTTGATAAAGATATTGTTCATCATAATAGGTCAGCGTTTAAACAACGAGAACGCCAAAGCATGATAAACCGGGTTGTAAAAATGGAAAACAACCACGGACTATAGCGAATATCGACCTCTGCGGGCGTAGGATTATTCCGTTTGCGCCCACACCGCTTCCTATTGCTCCACCGATAAAAAATCTGACGAATCGTGGCATTAGTTCACATACCGCTTGAAATATGGCGGGTATAAACATTTGTGTAACAATGCAGGGGCAAGTAAAGTACACTTCCCGACGCAACCCGGTATTATTGAAGTAAGACTGCTATGCTTTTGTCCGCATTACGACGGCGAAGTTTCCCAGCCTGGGTCGGCATCTTCGCTATTTTGACCATCTTCATTGCCCCAGTGATTTCACAAACGCTGGTGCTGCACAAGCATGGGCTTTATGACGATGGTACAGCCACAAACAGTGTAGCCACCACACATAGTACTACTAGTAGCACTACTGCGCATGGTACGACTGCGCCCGCCAGCCACAGCGTCACTATAGCTAAACCACACCATAATTCTACCGCTCATGCGATGCCCGAGCATCACGTGACGCAATTACACCATTCGCCCTCATCGCCGTCCATGATGATGGATCATGCTGCATGTGGCTACTGTGTACTTTTTTCGTATACGCCAGCGTTGTTCGCAACTGGCTCCCCTACCCCCATACTGACGTCATCGTTATCTGAGGCGTTGGTTATTCATTTTGTTTCTCGTATTGTCTTGCCTGAACGTTATGCCTCTCCAGTAGTACGCGCCCCGCCTTTCTGAATTATGCAGCATCATGCCAACAGGCATTTATAACGCATCGCGCTATCTCCTTTTGGGTATGGCGTTCGATCATTTTTTGCTAAATGATTTCAGAGGGTTTTATGTCACACCCTAATCAGGCATCGGCCTCCGGCGCGCGCCACACTAGAGAAACCACATGCGATAAACGCGCAATCGATAAGGTATCGCCACGTGCCGCTATCGTTGCTCTGTTCATCCGGCTTCATTTCTACATCGGTATTTTTGTCGGTCCTTTTATTTTCGTCGCTGCTCTGACAGGCACGCTGTACGTCCTGACACCGCAGATTGAAAATCACCTATATTCGCACCAACTTTTCACAGAAAGCCAAGGCACGCCGCATTCACTGGCCGAACAAATTCGAGCTGCTCAGGCCGGGCTCGTTCACCATCAGGATGCAAAACTGCTTGCGATACGCCCTGCGTCCACTGCCGGAGAAACCACTCGCGTCATGTTTGCCTTGCCGGAGTTAGGACCATCAGAAAGCCGTGCCGTTTTCATCGATCCCGTTTCGCTGGAAAATCGCGGCAGTGAAATCGTTTACGGCACCAGCGGCATCCTGCCATTTCGTACTTGGCTTGATTACCTGCACCGCGGACTGCTGTTAGGCGATGTCGGGCGTAATTACAGCGAGCTGGCAGCGTCCTGGCTGTGGGTCGCAGCACTGGGCGGCGCTGTCATCTGGTGGTCAACCCGGCATATGTCGTCAGCAGCCAAGCGACGGAAATTGAAAAATAGCCAGACGACGGCAGCAAAAACACAGCGTCTGCGACACTGGCACACCACGATGGGACTCAGCCTTATACTTGGTTTGCTCTTCTTCTCTGCGACAGGATTAACCTGGTCGCAGTGGGCAGGAAGCAACATATCTGTCGCACGCACCGCACTAGGGTGGCAAACTCCATCGGTGAAAACGCAATTGCCTACACCGATGTCTAACCACGACATGATGCACGGCCATGATATGGCGATGACCATGGATGAACATGCGGAACACCATGCGCCAATGCCAATAGAGGATGTCGAAACCTATTCGCCAACGTTATTTGATGAGATGCTGACTGCCGCACGTCATGCAGGAATCGACGCTAATAAAATCGAAATTCGTCCTGCAACCAAGCCACACCGCGCCTGGACCGTCAGTGAGATCGATCGTTCCTGGCCAACGCAGGTTGATGCAGTGTCGGTTAATCCAGATACGTTGGAAATTGTGGATAAAACCGATTTCAACACTTTCCCACTCGCCGCCAAACTCACACGCTGGGGGGTGGATGCGCATATGGGTGTGTTATTCGGTTTGCCAAATCAATTGATTCTCGCGGCATTTGGCCTTGGGCTGTGTACGATGATCGTGTGGGGCTATCGGATGTGGTGGATACGTCGTCCCAAATCACGTCATGATGTGAATCCGGTCAATACGCTGACAGCGGCATTGCTGCTGGTTCCGGTCTTTCAACGGGTGCTTATTGTACTCATTACGTTATTGCTGGCAGTGAGTTTGCCCGTAATGGGGATCAGTCTGCTCATTTTCCTGCTGATTGACGTTGTTCGGTGGTATATGAGCCATCCAAAGCAGGCTACCGTCAAAAGCTGATGTCTTTACGGTAATCCTCGTTCAATCGACAATAAAAAATTGGCGGCGTCGAGTCATTTATGAAAATGGCTCGATGGCTGGCAGTCTATATAAGGTAAGGATTTAGCTCTACTTCAGACGGCTTTGCAAGACTGCGACCTGATGAGCAAGGAGTCATATAAGAATATGGAGAGAGAAAGTCGGATCGCATTTGTTCGTGCTGGATTGCCGAGAATCGCCGGGCTGGGCGTTCGAGGCTGATTACCAGCGGAAATGCGCCTCATCAGCTTGGCTTAAGCGGTACCGCAAATAGCGTGCACGTGCCAGGTGAACAGATTGAGGCGGTACCAACCCAGCTTGATCGGCGCAGCCATTGCCAGGGGCTTGACTACGCCATGTCGGAGTGACTACTGAAGTCCAACTGCTTTCCTCGACATCCCCACCAGTAGATCGTGTGACTTGATCTTGCGTGCCAAGAACGAGGCGCGGAATTGCCCGAAGGGTAAAGAGGTCAGGCCATCAGTGCGCCCTAGAGAAACGATCATCAGTTTTCCGATACCTCTGCCGGGCAAGGCTGGCTTGTAAGCTTTCAGCTTTGTCTGCGAAGGAGTCTGAGCCGCGATAAGATGTTTCAAGTTTCCTACGACCGACTTGACATGAAGCCCGGCAACGATCGCTAACCTGTTCTCTGGAAGATTGGTCACATCCCCAACGGCGAAAATCGTCGAATGACCGACCACGCGCAGATATGGATCAACCCTAACCAAGCCATTAGGCTGAACCACGTCAGGCCAAGAGTTGGCAACGAAGGTTGTCGCAGGGCGAGTACCGGCGGCCCAGATCACCACGTCGGCCTGCAACACTCGTCCAGAGCTAGTCACCACGCGGCCATCCTCAGGTTGTGCGCTAATCGACGGGCTTGTCACGGTCTCACCAGGTACCAGCGTGACCCCCTTGCTGCCAAGATATTTCTCCGCCCAGTCTGCGAACTTGTTAGGGGCTCTTGCTAGCACTCGATCCTCGCCGTGGACAAGTGTGACTTCCACATGTGGAAGCAATTCGCGCAGCTCAGCAGCCGTCTCGACACCGACCGGGCCAGCACCAACAATCACGACCGAACGTGCCGTGCGAAGCCTCGCATTCATTGCTTTCAACTCCGCTGCGCGCTCTGCCTCGGTGGATACCTGAGCCTTGATAATTGGGTCGAGCGAAACGGAACCTGACGCAATTACTGCGTAGTCGAAGGCGACCTCTTTTTCAAGATCGTCGGACAACTTCACTTTGGCGTGGCTATCCGTCAGAGCAGTGACTCGACCCTGAATATACTCGGAATGGTTTAGAAAGCTTGTATAAGGAATTCTAGCGGCTAACGCATCCGATTCCACCAGCAAACGCGGGACCGCCATGGGGATTTCCCAATAGGTCTTAGGGTCCACCAGCGTGACCTTGGCGACATCGCGCAGTTGGTAGGCAATCTGGTGTCCGGCTGCACCGCCACCAATCACGAGAATCAATTTTTTAGGCATGTTTTTCTTTCCTTTAAGAACCTGAGCGTGACCATCAACGTCAACTCCGCTGAACCGACACGAACGAAAGACTTGGTGTGCCCCAGACCAGCAGCATCGTCAGCCATGGCCGTGGGCACGGGCAGCAGTAGTGGTTAGGCTGAAATCGCGGCGATAGTGCTCTTAGCCTGAGCGATGGCCGCCCCTTTGGCATCATCACCAAGAGCGAGACCTTCAGCACGAACAACGGTCACATCAGTCAGACCGATAAAGTGGAGCGCCGCTATCAACAGACTTTCCTGGTGATCGAGGCCAGCTAGTGGGTTTGCGCCCGTATAGATGCCACCTCGGGTCGAAGCAATAAACACCTTTTTGCCCTTGGGAAGCAGCCCCTCGGGACCGTAATCGGTGTAACGAAAAGTACGGCCCGCAACGAGTACTCGGTCCAGCCATCCCTTGAGCTGGCTGGGAATCGAGAAGTTGTACATGGGTGAACCAATGACGATGATATTGGCGGCGAGCAGTTCGTCGATGTAGCCACTGCCCTGCGCGATGTCTTGGCCGAGTTCTGGAGAGGGCTGCGCTGCGCCCTGGAAGACGGCGAGATGGCTGGGGCTGAGATGCAGCAAGGCATCCTCCACGAGGTCGCGGCGGAGGACCGTCGCACTAGGATGGAGTGTCAGTTGTTTATCGACGATTTCCGCCGTGAGGCTTCGACTGACGGAATAGTCACCAAGGATGCTGGAATCGATGTGCAGAATGGTTGTCATGATATTTCTCCAGTGAGATATGGCATTACCGAGCATAGGCAGTTCGGGCACTGACATAATTCCATGCTGCGAAACATCTGAATAGACGCTATATTCCTATACATACCATCTGAAATTCAGATGCTTTGTATATGGAGGCTCTATGCTGGAAGGCGTGTCACTTGACCAACTCAGAACGTTCGTGGCTGCAGTCGATGAAGGTAGCTTCTCAGCGGCCGGTCGTCGTCTGGGCCGAGCGCAATCAGCCATCAGCGAGCTAGTTCGCGGTCTGGAGGAACAGCTAGGTGTACCGTTGTTCGATCGCACTGGCCGCTATCCACGGTTGACTGCCGCAGGCACGGCCCTGCTTGAGAATGCGCGGGAGATCTTGGCAGGCGTTAATTTGATGAAGTCGCGTGCCAAGGGTATGGCTGCAGGACTGGAACCAGAGTTGTCGGTGGTAGTGGATGTCTTCTTCCCCATCGAAGCGCTTGCAGCCATAGCCTGGGAATTTCGCGAGCAGTTCCCGGCAGTTCCCTTGCGCGTATACGTGGAAGCGTTGGGAGCAACCTTCAAGCCAGTGCTTGATCGGCAGGCCAGCGTAGGCATCGTCGGTTTTGTGCCATTAACGCCGCCCGGCATCGTAACTGAGCCCCTGGTAAACATAGCCTTCGCCATGGTAGCCGCCGCCGATCACCCCCTATCCGCCCATCAGGGTGTTATTTCTCACGGCGAACTAGCCAAGCACGTCCAATTGGTGCTTACAGACCGATCTGACCTGTCGAAAGGTCGTGATTTCGGCGTGTTTTCCCCCAATACCTGGAAGCTCGCCGATCTATTCGCCAAGCGCGCATTTCTACTCAATGGACTGGGCTGGGGAGGTATGCCGCTGCACGCGGTCCAGGCGGATCTGGATAGCGGGAAACTGGTGCGACTTCGCATTGAGGAAGAGCCTGCTAGCGGAGTCAGTATGTTGATGTCTGCTGTCTATAGAGTTGACGCACCACCTGGCCCAGCAGGGCGTTGGCTCATCGAACGAATCATGGCCTGCTCCAAGCATCATTAGTAGGCTTTCGAACTTACTTATCAATCTGCGCTCGACGACATGGGGCCATCAACAAACGCGCCCCATCACGATTCCGATGGCTTGGGGCCAAATTCATCAAACCACGTCCAGCGAAACTCGGTGCTGGAGTCAGCGTGAAATAAAAAAACCGCCATTGTGCAACACAATAGCGGTCAATCAGCAATACACAATTAGCGACAAGGGATTAGAACGTAGTCCAGTCTGCTAATTCGCCTTTAGCAGACGTTTTTTCTGCACGGCTATTTTTAGGTGCAGCCAGCGCAGGGGTTTCCACTTTTCTATTTTTTAAGGCGGCACTTTTATAAGATGAGCCAAGGTTGAATACGCTAACCGTCCGCGCAAGACTATCTGCTTGATCCTGCAAAGAGAGAGCAGCCGCAGCGGATTCTTCAACTAGCGCGGCGTTTTGCTGAGTTGTGGTATCGATCTGTCCAACAGCCAGGTTAATCTGGTTGATTCCATCACTTTGCTCACGGCTAGCCTGTGCAATTTCGCTGATGATTCCCGTTACACCCTGCACGTTTGTCACCAGAGAATTCATCGTGACGCCAGTTTCTTCGACCAAACCCATACCGTCCTGTACTTTCTTGAACGAGTCATCGATCAGTTCTTTAATTTCTTTTGCCGCCGTAGCGCTTCGCTGGGCCAGCGCTCGGACCTCACTGGCGACAACAGCAAACCCTCTACCCTGTTCACCAGCACGTGCCGCCTCAACGGCCGCATTCAGCGCCAGTATATTGGTTTGGAAAGCAATCCCATCAATCACGCCGATAATTTCCGCCATACGCTGTGACGAATCGCGGATGCCGCGCATTTCCTGCGTTACCGTTTCCATCATCGCGCCGCTTTTCTTCACCGTTTCAGAAGCGCTGGCAGCAAGGTCTGTCGCCTGGGTCGTATTATCCGCAGTATTTCTTATCGTCGAGGTCAACTGTTCCATTGATGACGCCGTTTCTTCCAGCGAGCTTGCCTGCTCTTCCGTTCTGGCGGATAAATCCTGATTCCCCGCGGCAATTTGCGAAGCCGCACTGGAGATCGTTTCTGCACCGTCACGCACCTGGCTGACAATCTGTCTCAGGCTACCGTTCATATTATTCAAGGCGGATAGCAACTGGCCCGTCTCATCTTTGCGATCGGTATAAATTTCAGAAGTCAGATCGCCTTTCGCGACATTTTCGGCAACCCCAAGAGCTTCTTTTAGCGGTTGGGTTACGCTGCGGGTAATCAATGATGCAATAATCAACCCAGCCAGCGCACTGATTAAAATGATCGTGGCAAGCACCATCAGCGCATTTTTATAGCTGTCGCTCACTTCTTGCGCTGAGGATGACATTTTATCATCCTGTATATTGATGAATTCGTTGACTTTGCTAGTATATTTCGCCTGAGTAACACGCGTTACATTGAAGTACTCTTCAGCAGCGGCATCGGTATTCCCAGCCGAGATCAGTGAAGAGAGCTTATTCGCTGACCCAAGGAAATCGCGTCGGATGTCACCGATATCACGTAGTACAGCAACAGACTTATCATCATTTACGGATTTGTTTAAATATTCCATAAGTTCAGATATTTTTCCTGAACGCTCTTTGTTTAGCGCCAACTGTTTATTGATTTCACTTTCTGATTTGAGTAATAGCAGCAGTTGCTGATTATTGAGGTAACCATTCAACTCATCAATGAGCTTATTACTTTTGACGGTTAGTGGATAATTTTGCGAAACAATATCATCCATTTTTTCGTGAAAATCACTGAGTTTTGAAATTGCAACACTGCCAATGATCAAAAGCATTAATACCAGAAAAGAAAACCCTGCCCCTAATCGATATCCTATACGCCAGTTGGATAAACCCATTAACATCTCCTTAATTAATTTTCTCTATCTGTATAAAATATATAATTAAAAAATTAATATTTATTCAATAAATACAGATAGCTCCAATAATTTTTTCATAACAAAAAGTACACATCTCAGGACAGATCATTTATATGCCCTGGTGAGAAACATAAACAATATGTAGGTAGACATGCTCGGCAAACCACATCCATCGTGGCGCAGTCGAATTGGTCTAACCAGATACAGCGTGCGATACCAGACTTCTGCACATACTGGCAGTAGAAAAAACGTCATCCTTTACCCCTCATCTTTCACCGCACTTTACCGTACCATGGCCTGACTGTTTACATTCCCATGTCCCATAAAATCTAGGAGAATTACCGTCACTAAAATTATGGTTTAATAGCAGCGGTAAGGAACGAATACAAATCAGAACAAATTTTCCTTACGCCGAAGGCGGTATCGGCCTTTTGTAGATAAACTTTATATTTTCTAACTTATGACTCCAATATCTATTTAATCGATCATTTTATCACAATCTATCTATTTACAAGGTATGCATTTTTTAGAGAAATAAATATTGTATTTAGAATATAACAATGAAGTAAAAAATAAATAATAACAATTTGTTATACATTTAAATAAACATGATCTGAATTTATGTGATAGCACATATGCGGAATAGAGATATGTATGGGATTAAACAAATAGTGTCGAGGCGTTCGTTCCAGTGATTTGAACTTACTATATCCGGTATACTGCAAGTTGCATGTACATTGTCTACGGTACTCGGCGCACTTGAGGGTCAATGCCTTGCGTTGTTCAAAACGCTAACGTTTTGTCCTGAAACTCGAATTATTGAGGATATATACAAACATGGAGAAAAAACTCACCCAGCCACCTTTTCATCAAGATGGCTGGGTAATTTAATTTTGTTATCTATTCTTTGAAACAATCAGAGATCAGAAACACATTCCAACATTACTTTTTCTTGGACGTGGTTTTGGATTTACCTTTCAGTAATTCCCGGAGTTTCTTGAGTTCTTTCTGCGTCAACGGAGCCTCTGTACCGACTTCTTCTGTACCCTGACTATCCACCGATTCAGGAGACAACTCAGAGGATTGGTGACTTTCATCAAAACTTCTCAGCAACCGTGCGCTAACTTCTGCACTGAGGGACACTTCATTTTCCAGAGCAGCGGCTTTGATTTTTTCTTTCAGCTCTGAGGAAATTTTCAGGGACAGGCTAGATATCTCACTCATTTTATTACCTTTCTCATGGGGTAAAATAGTAAGCTATGACAGCTAGCCTACAATGTCCATACTGAAATAAAAATTTAATATTTCTGTCACAAAAATAGTTTAATTAATTTATTAGCAAAGAGACTATTATTCCGCTATTTTTATTTCCTGACCAAATGTCATCTATTTCCATTTTTCATTCTCCAGTCAGCAATCATTTTTCTGGTTACATCGTCTTTGTAACAAATTGGCGAATAGCCTCCAACCCGACTCCATGCGCTACGTTTACCGCACTGGCTACCATTACGTGCTGAATTATAAGGACAAGGGCAATTGCCGGAATAAGATGAAATTGATTCCTGAATAATCTTTTCTTTGATCTGCTCATCAGAAATCCGAGAATTTTTCGCCATACTAGGTGTAGAAAAAGAAAGCAGAGCCATGGCACACGCCATAGCAACAGCCAGCGTTGTTTTCATACCGAAAGTCTCATTTTAACCAGAGGATAATAACTGTAGTACAAAATGCGCGCGGTAGAACGATGCATCACGCCTACCCATTATGGGTTAAAAAATTGATCATAAAATATTAACAACATAAAATGCAGGCGCTTCGAGGATAAAAGGAAACAAACGTGCCACATCACTCCCTCTGGGAACTCATTAAACTTACCTACACGATCGGTTTTTTCGTTTCCCTGATCGTTACTTTCTTGTTAAGTAAAGACAAATCTCTGTTCATTCGATTCTTTGCTTCGTTAATGGTAGGTCTAACCTGGCCATTAAGCTTCCCTGTTGTCCTGCTGTTCTCCATCTTTTGAAACGGCGCTTCTCTTCCAGACAACATGCTTTATGATTCAATGTCGCAACACCTATGC
Organism: Pectobacterium zantedeschiae; assembly: GCF_004137795.1. GTDB lineage: Bacteria > Pseudomonadota > Gammaproteobacteria > Enterobacterales > Enterobacteriaceae > Pectobacterium > Pectobacterium zantedeschiae. The sequence goes on along the minus strand of NZ_NWTM01000001.1, from coordinate 545,438 downwards.
TCGCCTTTTAGAGGGAATGCCCCACCATGAGTAACATTCTAATCAGCGCCTGTCTGGCTGGCTTCCCTGTTCGTTATAATGGCACTGAAAAAAAATCTGTCGGCGACTATCTTGACCAATGGCGACAACAGGCACGACTGATTACATTTTGCCCGGAATTGGCGGCGGGTTTCCCAACCCCCAGACCTTCAGCAGAGATTATTCCGGCCTCCGCAGGCAATTCGGTTATCCAGGCTGGGGCCAAAGTTATTGAAGCAACCGGAGGTGATGTGACCGAGCGCTATATTCTCGGTGCCTGGCTAACGCTGCAAATGGCACAGCAGCATAACTGCCGCTTCGCCCTTCTTACAGACGGGAGCCCATCCTGTGGCAGCAACCTCATATACAGCGGGCGATTTGATGGTTCACAAACGACAGGTAATGGCGTTACCGCAGAGTTGCTGCGTCACCACGGTATCGAGGTATTTTCCGATCGCGAGATCGAGTCGTTGATCGAACGTGTTGAATATTACGATCGCCATGCTAACGCATAGCGTTGCTGCTGCCCGTCACCAACTCTCAACGCAACAGCAGCGTTATGTAAAAACTAACGGACAACGAGTACTGACATCTTCGCATGACGAACGATCGCAGCAGCATTTGATCCCAGCAGATAGGTTTTCACATCTGGTCGGCGTGAACCGATTATGATCAAATCTGCATTAATTTCCTCTGCCAGCGATAACACTTCGTCTCTCGCCGATCCGAAGCTCACACTGTATGACAAACGCGATGCGGGAAGATCAATCGTTTTCATCAGTGATTTCAGCTTGTCATTCGCTTTCACCACCGCTTCATTTTCAAACTCTTTTATGCCAAATGAATAAGCAGATAAAAATGCCGACGCATCCGGGAGGGAATGAAAGAGGTGTATTGCGGCACCCGACATTTTAGCCAACCTGACTGCATGCATCAGCGCGTGTGCGGTGAGTTCATCTTCTTCTATATCGACTGGCACCAAGATGCTCGTGTACATAATCACCTCCCCCTACGTGGATAACTGATTACCTGTCAGTATGTAAGAAGCGTAGTCTGCTCATCAGCAGCAGAATATGATCCCGTTCACTTTTACGCATGTTGCCCGCAATTTTTAACCAGATAGACGCATCACGTGCGCCGTTAACATCCCCCATTTACGTTTAAAGCGCTCGGGTATAAATGCGTGATGATTCACCCCAAGGGTGATAGCCCATTCCAGTAAAGTGAAACCCATAGCGTTCATAAAAATCGATCAGTTCAGTGCATAAATGCAGCTTAGAAAAACCAGCCCGGTGGGTTTGCTGAACAACATGTTCGATCAACTGCCCTGCATAACCCTTACCGCGATGACGCTCTTCAACATAAAGCGCACACAGCCACGGATAAAGATCCATACGGCTGATAAAATCATTGGTAATTAACCCCGCACCACCAATGATATGTCCCTCTTTTTCCATCAAATACCAATCAGGTAATGGATTGTCGGCATCAATGCAGTGGCTGATACAATCTTCATAAAGCATCAGCGTTTCATCTGACGCCCAATGGCGTTGGAAATAATGGATCGCCCGCCCTTTGTATTCGGGGCGATTTCTGACAGAAATAATATTCAACATAGGGCTAGCGGTTCATCTTCCAAGAAGCAACGATATCTTCCGTTGTTTCTACCGTAATCGTGTTATCTGGAATAATAAAATTCCGCCACACATCATTGTAGTGCGTAACTAATTGCTCTGCTTTCAGCTCACCGCGATTGGCCGTCGTGTGCGCATCAGAAGCAACCGTCAACCCATAGCCTCGGCTGGCCGCATTTTTAATGGTTGCATCAACACAATAATCCGTCGCACATCCACAAATCGTAAGATGGTTTACCCCTAGATCAGCCAACACATCAGCTAGCGGCGTACGGTAAAACGCATCGCACGCCGTTTTAGTGACAAACAAACTGCCTTCGGGTTGATAGATTTCAGGTAATAACTGCCATCCCTCACTGCCCGACAGCATGCCATCCTCTTCATGCTGAATGAAAATTGTCCGATCTGCTGCGCCTGAAAGTTGATTTATCAATGCGACGGTCTGCGCTTGTTGCGCTCTTGGCGTTGCAAACACCGCATTCTGCATATCAATGACTATCAAAACCTGCATTTTCTTTCCTTTTTAGGCGCTTAATATCAGCATAATGGAGGCAGTAGCGTGCCATCATCCCAGCAGTTCGACACCCGCTAGATCATGTCCACTATACCATGAGGATAAAAGTTGATTTTCCCAGAGCGCAGCAAATCAATATCAAACCAGCGGGTCAGGATCGGAACACCGTTGCTCTCTATGCCATGAATGATATCTTGCTGATAAAACGACTCATCCTGAAAGCGAGCCTCATAGACAAAGACAATTTCATGCCCAGGCTTGCCATTATACGAAAAAATATTTTCTGAAACGCCTAATAGCACAAAGTCCCTGGCCGCTATGCTAATTTCCTCCAGGACTTCTCTTTCCGCCGCCGCCTGCGACAATTCGCCAAAATCAATGCCACCACCGAGTGGCAAGACATAATGTTCATCTTTTATGGGATCATACCCTTCTGCTAACAGAATTTTGCCATCATTGCGGAAAAGACAAACAGCTTTTGCTCTGATCTTTTGCATGCTAATGCTCCAGGTAAACTACGGCACTAAATGTAAGTGTGGCGGACATATGTGAGTGTGGCGGACATGTTGCTAAACAGCGTGTACTACAGAAAAATGTCATCTTCTTACACAGCTAGGAATCTGATCGGACTTAATAAAAATGCATTAATAGTTTTTATGTTCAGTTAATACTTTCCCCAGTCTCCTTTCATCTCATCATGTTTAACTTATTGAAGTCATGCGTATCGCCTAATTATTTCAGACATAATGTTACGGGAAAACGATAAATTCATATTTATCAGCCTGACCATTGATCGCCGTCATCCTTTCGCCCCCAAAAGGATCGCTAAGTAACGCTGTGTTTATTTATCTTATCGACTGGTTTTATGCGTACGATCGACTAAAGTTAACTAGCCATTTCTTCATGTCTGGCGGATAGACAATTAACGCTGTCTGGTGGTGTGTGCATAAACTATGTCCAAAGCACGAAAGGGAGGAGAAGCAATGCATTCAGAGATGCCCCAAAACGAGCTTCCAATATCTGATGTCCTTGGCCTGGACGCTCAGATCAGCGATATGGAAATGCTCGGCAACATTGTGGAAGAGATCATCCAATCAGGCCATTCCGTCAGCAATAAGGCCATCATTGCCAAATTAATTCACAAAATTGAGACAGAGGCTAATGCCGCTTTTCAGGAAAAATATCGCACACTGCTAGATTTGATAGTTTATAAAACTCAGGATGACTTCCTGATTTAACACCCCCATAAATACATTCAAAAAACTCTGGTAAGATTTACATATTGCCGGGATGCTATTTTATTTAACCTATGGCACCGTCGATAATGAATAGAGCATTGTGAAAACGTGGAGATACATTCATTGTCATGCTTTTATTATCTATTAAAAATGACGTATTTAAAACTCAGCATGATATATAGTTATTTTTTGCCAATCGTTAGTATTCATTTCAGAGTGAATAACCAGCGGAAAAATTCCGCACGACATTCGCGCATATTTTATGCCATTGAATACCGACTTAAATAGAAGCAAAAACACTATAATGCAAAACGCGATATCTATTCGATAGCAAAAACGAAAACGGGCTAGCCTAAGCTAACCCGTTGAATTTTTTTGGCGGAGGAGTAGAGATTCGAACTCTAGAACACTTTCGCGTCGCCGGTTTTCAAGACCGGTGCCTTCAACCACTCGGCCACTCCTCCGCAATGACGCGCACTATAAACAGTGTGTGGGATCTTGTAAAGCATCACAGCGCTCAATTGCCTGAAAAATAATCTAACACAGCGTAATTGAACGCAAAATCGTCATGCGGTGCATAAAATAGAGCAATTTATCTCCACCATCATACGAATTGCATAACAAAACACGAGCACTGGCACTAAGTATGGCTAATTGGCAGCGTAAAGAAGGGTAAACCATCTTTAATAACGTCCTGCAACTATTTATTCTTTGACATTGGATAATAGCACCCTGAAGAGAGAGTCGCTGATATGGATCGTATTGTTGTTTCCTCTACCCGTGAAAGTTCGCTACTCAGCACTCATAAAGTGCTGCGTAATACCTATTTCCTGCTGTCGCTGACGCTGGGTTTCTCCGCCGTTACCGCGACGGTCAGTACTGTACTTAACCTGCCTGCACCCGGCTTAATCCTGATGCTAGTTGGGTTTTATGGTCTGATGTTCCTGACCCATAAACTGGCGAACAGCCCTGCAGGTATTTTGGCAGCATTCGCACTGACCGGATTTATGGGTTATACGCTGGGCCCAATTTTAAGCTCGCTGATTTCTTCCGGCGCAGGCGACATTGTCATGTTAGCACTAGGCGGTACAGCACTGGTGTTCTTCTGCTGTTCAGCCTATGTGTTAACGACACGCAAGGATATGTCCTTCCTGTCCGGAATGATGATGGCTGGATTCGTTGTACTGATTGTTGCTGTCATTGCCAATCTGTTCCTACAGATTCCAGCCTTACACCTGGCGATCAGTGTGCTGTTTATTCTGTTCTCTGCGGGTGCCATCCTGTGGGAAACCAGTAACATCATTCACGGTGGCGAAACCAACTATATCCGGGCGACAGTTAGCCTGTATGTGGCGATATACAACATCTTCGTTAGCCTGCTGAGTATTCTGGGCATCATGCGTAACGACTAGTTTCGCTAATCGCCACACCGAGAAAGCCCCAATGTTGGGGCTTTTTTTATTCCGGTATAGACAGAAAAATTTGTTAAACTGCAGGCTGAAATATCGCAGGCGAGGAAGAAGATGTTGGAGTTTGAAGGGCGAACGATCGCAACAGACGCGCAGGGTTACCTGATGGACAGTACAGCGTGGAGTGAAGCGTTGGCTCCTGTGTTAGCTGAGCAGGAAGGCATTGAGTTGACAGAACCACATTGGGAAGTCGTTCGGTTTGTGCGAAATTTTTATCAGGAGTTCAACACCTCACCTGCTATACGTATGTTGGTTAAAGCAATGGCGCAAAAATATGGTGAAGAGAAAGGAAATAGCCGCTACCTGTATAAACTGTTTCCCAAAGGCCCGGCAAAGCAGGCAACCAAAATCGCTGGCTTACCCAAACCCGTGAAGTGCATCTAACACCCCAGTATCAATAGCGGATCGTAAAACCTTTATAGTCCGTCTTGCTATGTGGCTCAATAAGCACCTTATCCACCCTGGCGCTTCGTGGGCCGCCTTGCTTTAGCCACTCAATCAACGCATCTACTGCATAAGGCTCGCCGCTTGCCACGACTTCTACGCTGCCATCATCACAATTGCGCGCATATCCACTGAGTCCAAGCTGTGTGGCATGGTGTTGCGTGCTGTAACGAAAGCCGACGCCCTGAACCACACCGTAAACATAAGCCGCCGTCGCTATCTTTTCCATCTTTCCCCCTTCTCGCCCAGACAACTCCACAACATTTCATTAACTGGACTGTATCTTCTAAAAATTTACACCATACTGTTAATAATGTGTTCAGCCAGTGATTCACCGACGAGCACATGGCGTCATCGTTTGAAAAACCTCTGTGCGCTACAAGACGTTATCGGATGCGGTTGTCCTCCCTTCGCAAAGTCCGCAGCGAGTAGAAAGTGTAATCAATTTCCAGGGGGCTATATGATCATTAGTAAATTTGGCATCGGACAGCAGATTCGTCATAGACTTCTGGGATTTCCTGGCGTCATTATCGATATCGATCCCGAATACTCATTAGAAACGCCCACCTGGGAAGAAATTAGCGGCAATGACACACCACGCTCCGAGCCGTGGTACCACGTTGTGATGGAAGATGACGAAGGCCAACCAATACATACTTATCTGGCGGAAGCACAGTTGATGAAGGAAGAACTTTCTGAGCATGACCATCCTTCACTAAACGAACTGGCCGAGGTTATTCAACGCCGCGCACCACAGTTGCGCCATTAACCTTCATCAAAAGCAAATATTGACGACCACAATCAGCATTGGCGATGTTGTGATATTCCACATCGCCGGTGTCTGAACCTATTTCCCCAACCCCAGCCGTGGGATTTCAATTTTCGGACAACGATCCATCACGACTTTCAGCCCGGCATCGTGCGCCAAAATTGCCGCTTGCTCATTAATGACGCCAATCTGCAACCACAGAACGGAAGCACCGATGGCAATGGCCTCTTTAGCAACCTCATAAGCCGCTTCCGGCTGACGAAAGACATCGACCATATCAACGGGTTTAGGAATATCCGCTAAGCTGGCATACGCGGTTTGGCCCAAGAGAGTCTGCCCGGCTAGCTTGGGGCTGACGGGGATAACCTCGTAACCCTGCTCAAGTAAATACGCCATTACACCATAACTCGGGCGGGACGGCTTATCGCTAGCGCCCACTAATGCAATGGTTTTTACCGTTTTCAGCACAGATTCAATATCACCGTCGTTCATGCTCTTCTGCCTCTCTTGTGTGATTTATTAGAGTGTATCGCACATTCTAAAAATAGCGGGAAATGGCGCAAAGAATCCGCGACCTGATACCGCATAGGGCGAAAAATGCCATAACAGCCTGTTTCAAATTGAAACCTTTGACACATTCAGACAATTCCTCAACAATACTTAAATTACGTTCCATCTGGGAAAATTATGAAATTCGGCTTCATCACTGTCTGCCTTTTCATTGCTGGTTTAAGTACCTCAGCAATCGCGGCAACAACGTTGAAATTAGATCAGAAGATCAATCTCCTTATGGTTGACGGGCAAAGAATGTCAGGCTCGTTGCTGAAAGGTGCCGATAGCCTCGAACTTGGTAGTGGGCAACACCAGATTCTGTTCAAAGTTGTCGATACTGTCGACGCTCAGACCGGTGCGCCAGCGACCTATTTTCCTTCAACGTTTATTGCGACATTTAACACAGAAAAAGTGGCATCGGTATCATTTAAACTGCCGCCGCTGCAAACCCTTCAGGATCGCCAAAAATTTACAGCGCTTCCGCAATATCAATTGCTTGATGAAAAAAATCAGGTCATCCCCACACGTACCGATGCGCTTGTTATCGCTGAGAATGAATTACTCGATATAGAGCGAAAAATGTCGGAATACAACGCATCGGCGAAAGGTGCTTCCGTCGCAGGTTTTGCTAGCGTGCTGAATGAATCGGTAACCTGGTGATTTTACGCGCAGTCACATCAGATTTTTGATACCCGTTCGCCTTTTCCAGCTTTTATCGCTTTGCACTGAAACAGCGTTTCCGTAATCTGTCCTTACCCTAGCGTCAGCTTTACTACACCAGATTGAAGGACGTAACCATGGAGTTCACTACCCGTACCATCGCCGCGCAAAAACATATTGCGCTGGTAGCACACGATCACTGTAAACAATCTTTATTGGATTGGGTTGGTACGAACAAACAACAGCTCACAGAGCACACGCTTTATGCCACCGGGACCACCGGAAACTTGATCCAGTTGAATACGGGTCTGCCCGTAAAAAGCATGCTAAGTGGGCCAATGGGCGGCGACCAGCAGGTTGGCGCGCTGATCTCCGAAGGGAAAATCGACTTGATGATCTTCTTTTGGGATCCGCTTAATGCCGTGCCCCACGATCCTGATGTAAAGGCGCTACTGCGACTCGCGACAGTTTGGAACATTCCTGTTGCTACCAACCGTGCAACGGCGGATTTCCTAGTCAACTCAGTGCTATTTAAAGAACCTGTTCAAATAGCCATTCCCGATTATCAGCGCTATCTGCAAGACCGACTGAAATAATATCAGTACATCAAATGGACCAGCGGCGTGCGATACATCCGACGCTGGTCTCGCCGTTCCACGGCTTCATTCCACTTTCGTTATCCCGCCGAATTATCTCAGCGTGGTTACCCCGGTTTGGTTATCCCGGCTTACGTTGCGTCGGCACACCTAAGCGATGAAGATGTCCAACAAACACCGACGGGTTTGCCACATCCTGTAGCAACCAGACGCGATGTTTCGCTCTTGTCAACGCCACGTACAATAAGCGACGCTCTTCCGCATCGGGGAAATCTTCAGGTTCAGGTAACAGAACGGCCTCAATCACAGACTCTCTTGCCGGAGCCGGGAAACCATCTTTCCCTTCATGCATACCCACGATAATGACATATTCCGCCTGCTGCCCTTTACTGGCATGCACCGTCATGAAATCAATGTGCAGCTTCGGCCATTTCGTCGCCGCTTTTTCTAAAATCGCTGGGCGCAAATGGTGATAACGGGCAAGCACAAGAATGCGCTCATCAGCCTTAACAAAGCCACTCAGTTTATCCAGAAGTGGCTCCAGCTGATCTTGAGGCAGAATGGTTACGGATTTTTTATCCCCTTTGCTCAGGCTATTCAGTGGTTTCTTTAACTGATATGGATTCTGCTGTATGAACGTATTGGCAATTTCACCAATCCGTTCATTAAAGCGATAGGTCGTATCCAATGCACACTGTTCACCGACACCGAAATGCTGTTCAAACGCCGTCGTCAACGCCAGCTCAGCACCGCTAAAACGATAAATTGCTTGCCAATCATCTCCTACGGCAAAAAGACAGGTCCGGCTATTTTGTCGGCGCAGTGCCGCTAACAAACTCGCGCGCTGTGGCGAAATGTCCTGAAATTCATCCACCAGAATATGTTTCCAGGGGCTCACAAAACGCCCTTTATCCAGTAAATTCACCGCCTGATGGATAAGACCGGAGAAGTCGACCGCATTTTCATCCTTAAGTGCTTTTTTCCAAGCTTTCAACAACGGTGCCATTAGTCGAATACGTTGCTGAAACTCCGTCTGAATGGATTCTGGTGCTTGTTCAACCATTTCACTTTGGCTGCCGCCATGCATACGCATCAGCCCTAACCAACGCTCAAGTCGCCCAGCCAGCCGACCTGCCAGCTTCGGATCGTTCCAGAAATCACCTTCTGGCACATCCCACTCCAGCTCTTCCGTTAACCAACGCCGCCATCCGTTAGCCTGCGTTTTTTTCTCGGCACATTGCTGTTGCCAGTGAGAAATTAGCAATTCACGACGCTGTTTCGCATCACTTTCGAGCTGGCTTATCATTGGAGCTTTACGGCTAGCTTGCTGGATGATGTGCAATGCCAGAGCATGGAACGTCTTAGCCTGAATTTCATCCGTGTGGAGCCGCTCATTGATGCGCTCATTCATCTCTTCTGCCGCTTTTCGACCAAATGCCAGCAACAAGATCTGGTCGGGCGTGGCCTCTTGTCGATGCATTAACCATGCAGCTCGAGCCACCAGCACGGAGGTCTTCCCGCTGCCTGCACCCGCCAGTACCAGGACACCCTCTTCACCATTAATCACCGCTTTACTCTGTGACACATTTAATGGCGAACTCTCGACCGTTTCAAAGAAAGGCTGCTCTACCAACAGCGTGCGATCCATCCATGCCTGATTCGCCGCAGTGCGCATTTCATCACCCTGTTCAAGCCAGCGTAAGCAGTGCTGGTAGTTATCTCGGCAGTTATCAAAAGTGTCCAATCGGGAAACCGGCAGAGGCAGAGACGCAAGCGAATCACGGATGGCACTCTGCAATGTTGACAGAGCCTGGCGACTAAACCATTTATCCTGCTGCGTTAGTGCTTGAATACTGTCCGTTTGGCGCAGTAAAACCTCCGCGCTGATTAGGCTCATCTCCTCGCTCCAGTCGAGCCAGGATTTGAGAAGATGACGATAAAAAGCCTGCGTTTCCTGCCACTCCGTGCCGTGCAAACGCACCACTTTTCCAGCCGGTAATTCAAACTCCAGCTCTCCCCACACCAACCCTCTTTTACAGTGAATACTCAGCAACTGATTAAAGGGGATCAGGTATTCATGCTTATCGCCACTCACTTCGACACCGGCATTCAGTAACCGCACCCGATTGTAAGGGTGCTGAGCCAGATGTTTACCTAACGAGGTAGATTTCAGTTCCATGATGTTCGCGCCATGACTATGTGAGAGGATATTCGTCTATTCTTTGTCGTTTCTCTATTTCCTAGTTTACCCGCTATCGGACTTCACGCTCTAGCCTTAAAAACAGGTTAGGATATCCTGATGCTTAATGTGATAATTCTTTTACCATCAGCGAGTTTGGTTACCTTAAAGTACAGGAGAAACTATGCGTACTGTGTTGAACATCCTTAATTTCGTACTGGGTGGTTTTTTCACCACGTTAGCCTGGCTTCTGGCAACAGTCGTCAGCGTGCTGCTGATTTTTACCTTACCGCTAACGCGTTCATGCTGGGAAATCACCAAGCTGTCGCTCTTGCCTTATGGCAATGAAGCTATTCATGTTGATGAGCTACGCCCGGATGAAAAGAGCGCGATTCTCAGCGCAGGCGGTTCACTGCTGAATATCTTCTGGTTCATTTTCTTTGGCTGGTGGCTTTGCCTGTCGCACATTATTACCGGCATCGCTCAGTGCATTACGATCATTGGCATTCCTGTTGGCATCGCCAACTTTAAAATTGCGGCCATCGCGCTATGGCCAGTAGGGCGTCGTGTGGTTTCTGTCGAACTTGCGCAGGCTGCACGGGAAAATAATGCCCGCCGCCACTACCGCTAACGGCACCTAAGGATATTACGTTGCTCACCTTTGCCCTAGGAATTCGCCGCTATGTGTACAACAGCAGTTGGCTGTACACCATTCGTATCCTCATTGCGCTCAGCGGTGCAGCAGCCGTCCCCTGGTGGCTAGGTCAGCCAACATCAACCATTCCCGTCACACTTGGCGTCGTCGCGGCCGCTCTCACCGACCTTGACGACCGCCTCACTGGGCGTTTGCGGAATTTGTTTATTACGCTAGCCTGTTTTTTCATCGCTTCCGTTTCGATCGAACTGCTTTTCCCCTATCCTTGGCTATTCGGCCTTGGTCTGGCAGTGTCGACCTGTGGCTTTATCCTGCTCGGCGCATTGGGGCAACGCTATGCAACTATCGCATTTGGCGCACTGCTGATCGCGATTTACACCATGTTGGGAATATCCCTTTATGACAACTGGTATCAGCAGCCCATCATGCTGCTGATCGGGGCATCGTGGTACAATTTACTTACGCTGTTTGGCCACCTGATATTCCCAATCCGTCCGCTCCAGGACAACCTCGCGCAATGCTACCAGCAACTGTCCCGCTATCTGGATGCAAAAGCCAATCTGTTTGACCCCGATATTGAAGAAGAAACCGATAAGCCCTTAATTGACGTCGCGATGGCAAACAGTCAATTGGTTGCGACGCTCAATCAGACCAAATCATCACTGTTGACGCGTCTGCGTGGCGATCGTGGCCAACGCGGAACACGTCAAACGCTGCACTACTATTTTGTCGCACAGGATATTCACGAACGAGCCAGCTCATCGCATGTTTACTATCCACAATTGCGTGAAAAACTGCGCTATAGCGACGTTTTATTTCGCTTCCAACGCCTACTCAGCATGCAAGCCAAATCCTGTCAGCAATTGTCACAATCTATCTTGCTGCATCAAAAATATCAGCATGACAGCCGTATTGAGCGGGCTTTTGTGCATCTCGAATCCGCCATTGCGCGTATCGCGGCCAACAAAATGGCGGATGCCGCGCAAATCAAGGCGCTCACTTATCTATTGAACAATCTGCGCGCCATTGATGCTCAGTTGGCGACTATCGAATCCGAGCAGACCATTGAGCAAGAAAACAACCCCGAGAACACATTAGCTGATGATAAAATCACAGGCTGGAGCGATATCCGCTTACGCATTAGCCGCCATCTGACGCCGCAGTCGGCGCTGTTTCGCCATGCCATCCGTATGTCCGTGTTGCTCTGTAGCGGCTACGCGTTGATTCAGATAACAGGCTTGCAACACGGTTATTGGATCCTGCTGACCAGCTTGTTCGTTTGCCAACCCAACTATAACGCCACTCGGCGGCGGCTGACACTGAGGGTTATCGGGACATTGACTGGTATTTTGCTTGGCCTTCCCATCCTATATTTCGTCCCTTCGCTAGAAGGACAACTGACGCTGATCGTCATTAGCGGCGTACTATTTTTTGCCTTTCGCAACGTGCAATACGCGCATGCGACCATGTTTATTACGCTGCTTGTCCTGCTCTGTTTTAATCTATTGGGTGAAGGTTTTGAAGTCGCGGTGCCGCGCATTATTGATACATTGTTAGGGTGTGCCATCGCGTGGGCGGCAGTGAGCTTTATCTGGCCGGACTGGCGTTTCCGCGGTTTACCCATCGTTATCAATAAGACATTGAATGCCAACTGCCGTTATCTTGATGCGATCATGATTCAGTATCATCAAGGTAAAGATAATAGCCTGCCTTATCGCATTGCCCGCCGTGATGCGCATAACTGCGACGCAGAACTGGCATCCGTTGTATCAAATATGTCTTCTGAACCCCACACCACCAGGAATAAGCTGGACAGTGCATTTCGTTTCATGTGCCTAAATCATACGTTGTTAAGTTATATCTCAACGCTCGGCGCACACCGTGGAAAAATCACCTCATCGGAAACACTGCAATTGCTGGATGATGCGGTGTGCTATGTTGATGACTCGCTACACTGCGGCGAAGAGGACAGTTTGCATATCAATCAGGGATTGAAAACCATTACCGCCAGCATCCAATCCCTCTCACCCGAATCAGACAGCAAAGAGTCATTAATTATTCAGCAAGTCGGACTGCTGATCGGCCTCTTACCCGAACTCGTACAGCTAAAAAATGACATGGTTACACAGTAGAAATATGGCCTGTTTCTTAGTGTTTTGGTCCTTTGGAGACAGCGTTGTTTTTATACCATTCCAGCAATTCATTGCGGATACCGCGAGGCAATGCAGCCTGATGCGTGCCACAAATAGCGCCAGCAAGCGCCAATAGCACGTTAACGCTTAGATTAGCCCGAACCTTTCGCAACTCAAGGTAGCTGTTTTTCGCACCATAATGCTGTAACTCATCAACATTCTTTATCCCTGCCTTCCACAACAGGCGTTCAATATCATGATTAAGATTAGGAAGGTCTTTTAATCGCCCGTTCATGCTTCTGACTTCTTTATCATACTCCGCACCCACCAGCGCCATACGAGCAAAATGCAATAGCTGCACGGGTTCTTGCCATAATATTTCATCGACAAGAAAGTAGTTCAACGGGACCGGCATACCGCGTTTGGTATAAATCAGATGAGGCATATCACGTTGCTGAAAATATTCTTCATCTTTCTTACTGGCACGAAGATAAAGCTCTCCTTCCGACACCAGTCCAAAAATTGTTTTGTTTGCTGCGATGCTGTAGCCACCAAATTGGGAGCGCGAAGTGATGTCTCCCAAAGATGAAAAAGACTGCTGAGATTGCAAAATCCTTTTTTTGCATAATTGCTTCATTGCCATAATCCTTAGTGTTGAAATGATCTCTTCCTGAACAATTAAAAATATCTGTAGCAGGAACAAATAATTAAACACAGCCCCGATGCGGCTTCAAACAGTAAATGTGTTTACTGTCTCTTGCATAAGGAATATGCGAAGCGCTTTCAAAAAATCAGGTTGATTTTCACGCACACAGCATATACTGTATGTTCATACAGTAACACTATGGGTAGAACTCATTATGCGTACGCAATCAATCCACTCTCACAACATCGAGTCGTCATCGTTTTCTGCAAATCAACACGCTGCGGAGCCCTCGGTTGCCACAGGTGGCATTATCAGCGAAATCGTGTACAACGCCGATCAGCCCATAGTCACACACCTGTTATTACCACTCTTACAGCAGCTAGGCACACAGTCTCGCTGGCTGCTGTGGCTTTCACCTCAGCAAAAACTGAGCCGTCCCTGGGTACAGCAATCTGGGCTACCGCTGGATAAAATGGTGCAACTCCACCATATCAGCCCTCTGTGTACGGTTGATGCCATGGAAAGAGCGTTGCTGACAGGGAATTACAGCGCCGTTTTGTGCTGGTTACCGCACGAATTGACGGAAGAAGAGAAGGTTCGATTGCGTCACGCCGCACAGGCTGGAAATACGTATGGCTTTATTATGCGGCCAGAAAGTAATGCAGAAAGCACTGGCGGTGACGCCTATAGACTGTTTCCTAGCCTTAAAATTCACTCGACATTGTATCATTAAGTAAATTAAGAATTTTCTCAGCCCATTCAGCTTATGTGTCTTGCCGATCGCCGCAGAGCGGTATTCTGCGGGCTTTTTGGATATATTTAATACAGCTAAAAGGCGTAAGATCTGTCAAAAGCATCTACTATTTGTTAGCAAGTATGTATGAATCGTGCGGTTTTCTTATGACGCAAATCACATCATACTTGTAACTTTCTCATCACGTTGTAGACTTTAACTCGCTGGAGTTGCTCTTTTATAACGTCAGTTGACTGACAGTGAGTCATAAATAAGGGCAAAGTCTCCAACCAAAGGATTTTAACCAAAGGTTTATTAGCCCTCCAGGTTAATTGCCGATTTGGATGATAATGAGGCGTAAAATGAAAAAAACAGCTATCGCAGTTGCAGTGGCACTGGCTAGCTTCGCGACCATCGCGCAAGCAGCTCCTAAAGACAATACCTGGTACACCGGTGGTAAACTGGGTGTGTCTCAATTCCACGATACTGGTTTCTACGGAAATGGTTACACCGGTGTCAACAACAACCCAATCAAAAGCAAGTTAGGCGCTGGTGCGTTCGTTGGTTATCAAGCCAACCCGTACCTAGGTTTTGAACTGGGCTACGATTGGCTGGGCCGCATGAAGTATGCTGGTTCAACTGCATCAAACGATGACAGCGCTAGCTTCAAGGCACAAGGCATCCAACTGGCTGCTAAACTGAGCTACCCAGTTCTTCCTGACCTGGATGTTTATACCCGTCTGGGTGGTATGGTATGGCGCGCTGACAGCCATGCAGCCACTACTGTAAACACAGGTACCAGAGCTGACATCAACAACGACGACACTGGCGTTTCTCCGCTGGCTGCGATCGGTGTTGAATACGCTATCGACAAAAACTGGGCTACTCGTGTTGACTACCAGTGGGTAAGCAACATCGGTGATGCTGGTACCGTTGGTGCCCGTCCAGACAACATGCTGATGAGCGTTGGCCTGTCTTACCGTTTCGGCCAAGATGACCGCGTAGCTCCTATCGCTACCCCGGCTCCAACCCCAGCACCAGCTCCAGTTGTTGAAACCAAGCGTTTCACCCTGAAATCTGATGTCCTGTTCAACTTCAACAAAGCAACGCTGAAAGCAGAAGGCCAGCAATCACTGGATCAACTGTACACCCAGCTGAGCTCTCTGGATCCGAAAGACGGTTCCGTTGTTGTTCTGGGCTTCACTGACCGTTTAGGTTCAGAGCAATATAACCAAGCTCTGTCTGAAAAACGCGCACAGAGCGTAGTTGATTACCTGGTTTCTAAAGGTATCCCTGCGAACAAAGTCTCTGCTCGTGGCTTAGGTAAATCTCAACCAGTTACCGGTTCTACCTGTGACAACGTGAAACCTCGTGCTGCGCTGATCGACTGCCTGGCACCTGATCGTCGCGTAGAGATCGAAGTTAAAGGCATCAAAGACGTTGTAACTCAGCCTCAGGCTTAAGTTATTAACGAAAAAAACCTCGCTTCGGCGAGGTTTTTTTATGCTTGTTTGTCAGTACGATAAATGACAAAAGCCGATTATTTCTCATCTTTATTCAGAATGGCTTTAAGATCCTGCTTAAGCAGCGACATCTGGCTGGCATACTTTTCTTTATGCTCAGCGTCTTCAATTAACTGTACAATCGTTTCTGACAAGGTAACTTCACGTCTCTGAGCGAGAGCGGCAAGGCGCTGCCACACCAAATATTCCAGATCGATCGATTTCTTGCGTGTATGCTGGTGTTCCGCGTTGAAATGGCGTTTACGCCGTGCGCGAATCGTCTGCTTCATCCGGTTTTCTAAGGTGGGATTCATACACTGTGCAATCCACTCCAGCAGCTTCACTGGCTGGTTTTCCATTTTAAGCAATGACTGTACAGCGTCATCGGCTGCACTTTGCTCAAGAAAACGTGTAATTTCCTCTCCCTCCCGGTGCTTCTTCACCAGGTATTTCCATTTCCACCCGCACTCAAGATTTTCTAGTTGTTGATATTTCATATTAAATTCTTCAGTGACCGCGTAACGTTACTTTCAGCATAACAGTTTTCCCTGATTTTGGCCGCTTTCTGACAGTTTTCCGATAGCTTTTAAGACGATTATCCAAACATGGCTTGAGCTTCAGTAAGTGAAAGATGACGGATAGATGACTCTCCTTATGCGCAGTCCGCATTATTCTTGTATAATCACGCTTTTCCTTTAGACGATTACATTGATACTTTGACCAGTAACCGACTCTCATGGCAGCATTTACTGCCAAATAATACGCCTTATCAAACGCTATTCACGCAGGCAGCTCAGCTTGCCCCTGCTGAATTCTCCGCTATTCAGTCGCGTCTGGCAGACAGTCTGACGCTCTTTTGCCACCCTCGTTCCCCTTCCCGCTTTATGCTGTTGAAAGCGCAAGAGAACGATGACTATATGGCATTGATCGCCCGTGCGCTGAGCGCCATCAGGCCAGACTCCGGGGCGATACATGGCAGTAAATATATCATTGAGGGTCGTCATATCCGGGTCGAATCAGCCACACAGTCTGCGGATAATTTTGCCGCACAGCAGTCCTGTGGCTATCAGGAATGGATTGAGCCTGAGCAACTTTTCGGCTGCGTGCGCAATTTCCATGATGAAATCACCCTGCATCCGGGGCTGATTCATCAGGTTAATGGCGGTACGTTAATCCTGTCTGCAAGAGCATTGCTGGCTCAGCCGTTGATGTGGCTGCGTCTGAAGCAGATTATGGCAGAGGGACTCTATCGTTGGCTGTCACCAGACGAGCGCAAACCACTTCCTGTTGATGTACCACCGATGCCACTTGATATTCGTCTGATCATTCTCGGTGACCGGGAAAGTCTGGCAGATATTCATGATATGGAGCCAGAATTAGGCGAACACGCGATTTACGGCGAGTTTGAAGCACAACTACAGTTGATTGAAACGGATGACATGGCGCGCTGGTGTACTTACATCAATGCACTATGCAGTGAAAATCAACTGCCACTTCTGGACGCGGATGCCTGGCCTACATTAATCAACATTGCTGTGCGCTACAGCGGCGATCAAGGCAATTTACCATTATGCCCACGCTGGCTCGTCGGCCAGTTAAAATACGCGTCGCTGTACGCGAGAGATGGCCAGATTACAGAACAGGCGCTGGTTGACGCGGTTGCCGCTCGCCAATGGCGCGAAGGCTATCTTCGTGAGCGTATGCAAGATGAAATAGAATTAGGCCAGATTCTGATCGAAACCGAAGGTGAAGTCGTCGGTCAGGTTAACGGACTTTCCGTACTCGAATTCCCAGGTTACCCCGTTGCCTTTGGCGAGCCGACACGTATCAGTTGTGTGGTTCACGCTGGTGATGGTGAATTTACTGACGTCGAGCGCAAAGCCGAACTTGCTGGCAATTTACACGCTAAAGGCATGATGATCATGCAGGCGTTCCTGATTACCGAGCTAGAACTTGATCAACAGCTTCCTTTCTCAGCATCCATGGTTTTCGAGCAATCGTATAGCGAAGTTGATGGCGACAGCGCCTCACTGGCAGAGCTGTGTGCGTTGGTCAGTGCTCTCTCCTTACGCCCAATCAACCAGCAGTTTGCCGTTACCGGTTCCGTCGATCAATTTGGTCGTGTCCAGCCAATTGGCGGTGTAAATGAGAAAATCGAAGGCTTCTTTGAGGTTTGCCAGCGTCGTGGGCTAACGGGTTCTCAGGGCGTTATTTTACCTGCGACTAATCTACGTCATCTCTGTTTACAAGATGATGTCGTTGAGGCTGTACGCGAAGGGAAATTCCACTTGTTCCCAGTAGAAACTGCGCCAGAAGCGGTGTCGTTACTGACCAATTTCCCTTATGACGATGAGCAGCAACCAAATCTGTTAGCGGCGATTCGTGAGAGAATTGGACAACTTTTACCTCAGGAACGTAGGCGTTTCCCTTGGTTTTTCCGTTAAACCCACTGGTTCAACCAGACGCAACAGACTTGCTCAGCGTACAGCTGTACGCTAATCTGCGTGCTTCATTAAAACAAGGCTTACAGAGACCATGGTAGATAAACGCGAATCCTATACAAAAGAAGACCTCCTTGCCTCCAGTCGTGGTGAACTGTTTGGCCCACAAGGCCCTCAGTTACCCGCCCCTAACATGCTAATGATGGACCGCGTCGTTAAAATGACAGAAGACGGCGGTAAGTACGGCAAAGGCTATGTGGAAGCCGAATTGGATATCACGCCTGACCTGTGGTTCTTCGGTTGCCATTTCATTGGCGATCCAGTGATGCCTGGCTGCCTTGGCCTGGATGCCATGTGGCAGCTAGTCGGCTTCTATCTGGGCTGGCTGGGTGGCGAAGGCAAAGGCCGCGCACTCGGCGTGGGTGAAGTTAAATTCACCGGGCAAGTTCTGCCAACGGCGAAGAAAGTCACTTACCGCATTCACTTCAAACGCGTAATCAATCGCCGTTTGGTAATGGGTATTGCTGATGGTGAAGTACTGGTTGACGGTCAACAGATCTATACTGCTGATGAACTGAAAGTTGGTCTGTTCAAAGACACTAGCTCTTTCTAAGTACCGACTATATTGATTGCGGGCGAATAATTTTTCGCCCGCGTTATCCCTTCCATTTATTCGATTGTATCTAACCAACGACTAAGCTATCCACTCATGATGGACTCTTCAGCTCATTGGTGATTGACTGTCGCACGTCTTGCGGTATTTTCAGCTCTGTCGCTAACGCATCCAGATAGCTTTTCTCCATGAAGTGATCGACATCAATGACCGCACAGCTTAGGAAGTAAACCTCAAGCGCTTCTTCTTCATTCTTGACATCTTTCGCCAGTAAAACTGGGTCAAGCGGTTGTTCTATCGCTTCCTGTACCCAGCGGTGCGCATCGCTTCCCAATTGCAGTTGCTGAATATTGTCATCAATACGCTGTTTCTCAGTCGCATCAATATGCCCGTCACTCTTGGCAGCAAACACCAGAGCCTGAATCAGACGTCGGGCGCGAATATTATCAGTCGAGGATTGGGTACCAAATTGTGGATCGTCCTGATGCGTGTCGCGAACCCTCTTCTTATACTGGTTCCACAACACGACACCCGCCGCCGCACTGCCGCCGATAATCAAAGCATTTTTACCCAATGAACCCATGATTTTCCGCGTAGATTTATTCGACAACAACACACCCGCCAAGCCACCCAACGCCGCGGGCTTCAGCATATCGCCCAAATTGCCGTTTTTTCCGCCTTGATGATGATTCCCCGGCTTGCTACCGGAACCTAATAAGCCCTGAATTTGTTGCAGCCAATTATTCATTTTCATTCCTCAAGGAAAAGTGACATCACTGATGGTGTTATGACCCATAGTAATGGCGCGGAAGGCGTTTGTTTGTCAGATTGTGTATAACAATGAAAAGTATGGACCGCACTTTCTACACGGTCCATCTGGCTATGCGGGGTACGTCACGATGCGGGTTTCAGCGATGCTTTTCTCACTGGTGTATTCCCTGCGACATAGTAACGTGCTTTGCTGCGTGGCAACGGCTGACGACGGCGGATTCGATCGGCAATTTTCTCAGCGATCATGATAGTCGTCGCATTCAGGTTACCGGTAATAATTTGCGGCATGATGGAAGCATCGACAACACGTAGCCCTTCCATGCCATGGACACGACCTTGCCCATCGACGACTGCCATGTCGTCCTCTCCCATTTTGCAGGAACAGGAGGGATGGAATGCCGTCTCAGCGTGAGTGCGGATAAACTCATCCAGTTCTTCATCCGTCTGAATTTCCAGTCCAGGGCTGATCTCTCGTCCGCGGTATTTATTCAGCGCTGGCTGCGCCATGATTTCACGCGTAATGCGGATCGCGTCGCGAAACTCCTGCCAATCTTGTTCTGTCGACATGTAATTGAACAGAATGCTGGGATGCTCATGCGCATCTTTGGATCGCACCTGCACACGCCCTCGACTAAGTGAGCGCATGGAGCCGACGTGCGCTTGGAATCCGTGCTCTTTCACCGCATTACTGCCGTTGTAATTAATCGCGACGGGCAGGAAATGGTATTGAATATTCGGCCAGGTGAACGCCTCCCGGCTGCGAATAAAGCCACCAGCTTCGAACTGGTTGCTGGCACCAATACCGGTGCCATTGAACAGCCATTCCGCACCAATTTTCGGCTGATTAAACCACTGCAACGCCGGATACAGTGATACCGGTTCTTTGCAGGCATATTGCAAATACATTTCCAGGTGATCCTGTAAATTTTCACCGACACCGGGCAAATCGTGCACCACAGGAATATCGAGCCCCTGAAGCAGATCTTTCGGCCCCACCCCAGAGCGTTGTAGAATTTGCGGCGAGGCAATTGCGCCAGCACACAATAACACTTCGCGACGAGCTTTCGCCGTCTGCGCACTTTCGCCTTTAAAGTAAGCGACGCCAACGGCACGTTTTCCGTCAAAAAGAATTTTGTCGGTTAAGGCATGTGTCACGATAGTCAGATTCTTACGGCTTTTCGCCTGATCCAGATAGCCCCGAGCGGTGCTGGCACGACGCCCTTTCGGTGTGACGGTTCTATCCATCGGCCCAAAGCCTTCCTGCTGATATCCATTGAGATCGTCGGTACGGGGATAACCCGCCTGCACGCCCGCTTCAACCATCGCATGAAACAGTTCGTTGTTTCCCATCTTCGGTGTGGTCACCGAAACAGGCCCCGTTGCGCCATGGTAGTCATTCGACCCCACATCCCGCGTTTCCGCTTTGCGGAAATATGGCAGGCAGTCAAGATAACTCCAATCCTCCAGACCCGGCATGGTCGCCCAGTGATCAAAATCCATCGCATTGCCGCGGATATAGCACATGCCGTTAATCAGCGATGAGCCCCCTAATCCTTTGCCTCGACCACATTCCATTCGGCGATTATTCATATGAGGTTCGGGATCGGTTTCATAGGCCCAGTTATAGCGCTTCCCCTGTAATGGGAAAGCTAACGCGGCAGGCATCTGTGTACGAAAATCCAGTCGATAGTCAGGGCCACCCGCCTCAAGCAGCAGCACGCTCACATCGCTTTCTTCTGTTAAACGCGCAGCCAGCACATTGCCAGCAGAACCGGCTCCGATGATGATGTAATCATATTCCATTAGGCTTTCTCCCCTTCGTTTAAAATACCGAGCGGAATTCACCCAGTTCAACCTGTATAGATTTAATTTGCGTGTAGTGTTCCAGCGTTGTTATCCCGTTTTCACGTCCGACACCCGAATGTTTGTAGCCGCCCACAGGCATTTCAGCCGGAGATTCTCCCCAGGTATTGATCCAGCAAATACCCGCGTCAAGCTGATGAATAACCCGATGCGCCCGGTTCAGATCGCGGGTCACAATGCCTGCCGCCAGCCCATACTCGCTATCATTAGCGCGGCGGATAACTTCATCCTCATCCTGATACGTCAGAATACTCATGACAGGGCCGAAGATTTCTTCTCGGACAATCTTCATGTCGTCCCGACAGTCAGTGAACACCGTAGGAGCAACGTATGCGCCTTGGGCATAGCCAGCGTCTGTCATAGGTTCACCGCCCACCAGCACACGAGCGCCCTCACGTTTTCCACTTTCGATGTAACGCAGAACGGACTCTCTATGCGGGAAGCTAACCAATGGACCAAAATTCACCGATTCATCAGTAGGGTCGCCCGCACGAATTCGCTGAACGCGCGTCAGGATTTTTTCCTCAAACTGCATCTGCAATGCCTGAGGCACAAAGACGCGCGTACCGTTAGTGCACACCTGCCCTGAACTAAAAAAGTTCGCCATCATGGCGATATCCGCCGCCTTATCCAGATCGGCATCGTCAAAAATGATCAGCGGCGATTTCCCGCCCAGTTCCATTGTGACCTCTTTCAACGTCGAGCCTGCTGCATTGGCCATGACCGTTTTCCCACTGGCGATCCCACCAGTGAAAGAGACTTTGGCAATGCCTGGGTGTGTGGTCAACGCTTGACCAACGGATTTCCCTGTTCCGGTCAGCACGTTAAATACGCCTGCCGGTAACCCAGCTTCGGTGTAGATTTCCGCCAACTTCAGCGCGGTGAGCGATGTCACCTCACTGGGTTTAAAGATCATCGCGTTTCCTGCCGCCAGAGCGGGCGCCGATTTCCACAGTGCAATCTGAATAGGATAGTTCCAGGCGCCGATGCCAGCGACGACGCCAAGCGGTTCACGGCGAGTATAGACAAACGAGGTATCCCGCAGCGGAATCTGTTGGCCTTCCAGCATAGGAATCAACCCCGCGTAGTACTCCAGAACATCGGCACCGGTCACGATATCGACGGTACGCGTTTCCGAAAGCGGTTTGCCGGTATCATGTGTTTCAAGCAACGCGAGTTCATCATTGCGTTCACGCAGGATATCAACGGCGCGGCGTAAAATGCGCGAACGTTCCATTGCCGTCATCGCCGCCCATACCTTCTGCCCTGCGGTAGCTGCGCTGACTGCTCGATCAACATCGGCGGCAGTGGCTGACTGGATGCAAGCAATAACGTCGCCATTCGCGGGATTCACCGCATCAAACGTATCGTCACCCAAGCTATCAACATAGGTACCGTTGATATAAAGCTGTTGTAAACCGTAGCGAGACATACATTCTCCTGTCTGATAACTGCCCGATCACAGGTTCCGGGCAGAGAAGGCAAAATAATAAGGAAGGGTTACACGCGAGTAAGCGACTGATCGATAGTGAGTTGCTGATCGATGTAGTCGTAAGTAATGCTCAGCGCCTCTTCGCAGTTGAAGGCGTTATGACTTAGCGCGCCGCGCAGCCATAAGCCATCGATCAGCCCCGCCAACCCTTTTGCCGCAATGCGTGCTTTGCCTGTCGGCAAACAGCGACTGAATTCGACACTCAAATTAGAGTAAAGCCGCCGATCGTTAACCTGCTGTAACCGATGGAGCATGGGGGAATGCAGACTACTGGCCCAGAACGCCAGCCAGGTTTTCATCGCTGCGCTATTCGTTTGGCTATCATCAAAATTTCCCTGAACAATCGCCCGCAAACGAGCACGAGGCGTATTTTCTGTCAGGTTCAGCAATCTTGACTTCACTGCCAGCCCCAGATGGCTAATCAGATAGCGCATTGTCGCTTCCAGTAAGCCATTTTTATCGCGGAAGTAATGACTGATGATTCCATTCGACACCCCCGCACGTCGGGCAATCTGCACGATTGAGGCGTCATGCATCCCCACGTCATTAATCGCGGCCAACGTTGCTTCGATGAGTTGCTGCCGTCTGATGGGCTGCATTCCGACTTTAGGCACTGCCCTATCCCTCATTTTTTGCGTTATGAATCACAGTAAAAGACGATGATCCGTGATCCGATTTGTCCCATTAAACTTTTTTTTGATTGAACGTTCAATAAAAAATGAATATCTTTTATTGCTGAAAGGTTAAAAATCTGTATCAATTATCATGAAAAGTGGCTTTAGTTCAGACGATAACGCCACCTTAAAATAAATGACTTATTTTTTGTTCTGACAACCATCTTCAACGGAAAGCGTACTCAGCGGATGTCCTGCGCCTTGTTATTGGTCTGGGCTAAGCTCTTGATATGCGCTAAGCGCGCTTCGTGGAGAGAAGAGTCAGAGTATCGATTCACATAACGCAAGGGATCACCATGCCAGCCTCAGAAACCACCACCCAACAGGATCGCCTGAATCCTGTCGTGTTCTACACATCAGCGGGATTAATCTTGACCTTCTCGCTGATGACCATGCTGTTTAACAAAGAAGCAAATGCCTGGATTACCCACGCGCTCAACTGGGTCTCCGCAACATTTGGTTGGTACTACCTGCTAGCCGCCACGCTCTACATCGTCTTCGTCATCTTCATCGCCTCGTCTCGATTTGGGTCAATCAAGCTCGGGCCGGAACAGTCGAAGCCTGAATTTAGCCTGATGAGCTGGGCGGCAATGCTGTTTGCCGCGGGGATCGGGATTGATTTAATGTTCTTTTCCGTTGCGGAGCCTATCACCCAATACATGATGCCGCCGGAAGGGCAAGGTCAGACAATGGAAGCCGCACGGCAAGCTATGGTCTGGACGCTGTTTCACTACGGACTAACGGGCTGGTCAATGTACGCATTGATGGGAATCGCGCTAGGCTACTTCAGTTATCGGTATAATTTGCCGCTGACGATTCGCTCTGCTCTGTATCCTATCTTTGGTAAACGCATCAATGGCCCGATTGGGCACAGCGTCGATATTGCAGCCGTGCTCGGTACTATTTTCGGTATCGCCACCACGCTGGGCATCGGTGTTGTTCAGCTTAACTACGGGCTGAAAGTCCTGTTTCAAATTCCAGAAAACCTCACCGTTCAGGCTTCGCTGATCCTGCTTTCCGTGATCATGGCTACCGTTTCTGTGACGTCCGGTGTCAATCGTGGTATTCGCTTCCTTTCAGAACTTAACGTCCTGCTCGCACTGGGTTTGATCCTCTTCCTGCTCTTCTGGGGCGATACCGAGTTTTTACTAAATGCGCTGGTCCTTAACGTCGGGGATTACATCAATCGCTTTACGGGCATGACGCTCAATAGCTTTGCATTCGATCGCCCGACAGAATGGATGAATAGCTGGACGCTGTTTTTCTGGGCATGGTGGGTCGCGTGGGCACCGTTTGTCGGACTATTTCTGGCCCGTATCTCCCGCGGCAGAACGATTCGCCAGTTCGTCGTCGGTACGTTGATCATTCCATTTGTCTTTACGCTGCTGTGGCTCTCTATTTTCGGCAACAGTGCGCTTTATCAAGTCATCCACGGTAATTTGGATTTTGCGAATGAAGTCATGCAGCACCCAGAGCGTGGGTTCTACAGTCTGCTGGCACAGTATCCGGGTTTTAGTCTGAGTGCCTCTGTAGCCACCATTACCGGCTTGCTGTTTTATGTCACGTCTGCCGATTCCGGTTCACTGGTACTGGGTAACTTCACCTCTCGCCTTAGCGACATCAACAATGATGCGCCAAACTGGCTGCGGGTTTTCTGGTCAGTCGCCATTGGCCTGTTGACGCTGGGTATGTTGATGACAAATGGCGTTTCAGCATTACAGAACACCACCGTCATCATGGGGTTACCGTTTAGCTTTGTGATGTTCTTTATTATGGCGGGCTTGTATAAATCTCTGCGGGTCGAAGATTACCGTAAAGCCAGCTCCTTACAAACATCGGCACCGATGCCAATATCAGGCGACGATCGCTTGAACTGGAAACAGCGCCTCTCGCGTGTCATGAATTTCCCTGGCACAACGCATACGCAGAAAATGCTGGATAACGTCTGTAAAGCCGCGATGGATGATGTCGCGCGTGAGCTACGTCTACGAGGTGCCAGCGTTGAAGTCAGCGAATTGCCGCCTGTCGAAGATGAGCGCTTGAACCATCTCGAACTGTTGGTCGATTTGGGTGATGAACAGAACTTTCTTTATCAGATTTGGCCACAGCGTTATAGCGTTCCAGCTTTTACCTATCGAGCCCGGTCAGGCAAATCAGACTATTACCGGCTTGAAACCTTCTTATTAGAAGGAAGCCAAGGGAATGATCTGATGGATTACAGCAAAGAACAGGTGATTAACGATATTTTGGATCAGTACGAACGACACCTGAATTTTCTTCATCTTAATCGAGAAGCACCGGGTAATACGCTCACCTTCCCTGATGCATGATTACTCCCCTATGGCGCTGAAATACAGCGCCATTTTTCAATCACTTACTCCCTCATCACACATTTTTCCTTCAACGTGTTTTTCCCGAATTTATGGGCTGTGCCGCATTCTTTGCTTCCACGATTTGCGCTTTATTTTTGAAACGGTATACTGCACACATCAAATTGAAATACAGTTTTAAAAAATGTATTTGTCCGTCACAGAAAAGGAACGAACATGAAAATTGCACTGATTAACGAGAACAGCCAGGCTGCCAAAAACGCCATCATCGCCGAGTCTCTGACTAAAGCGGTTGCACCGCTGGGCCACACTGTACACAACTACGGCCAGTATGCGGTTGAAGATGCAGCGCAACTGACTTACATCCAGAACGGTATTCTGGCAGCTATCCTGCTGAACTCTGGCGCAGCTGATTTCGTCGTAACTGGTTGTGGTACTGGCCAAGGCGCAATGCTGGCTTGTAACTCCTTCCCAGGCGTAATCTGCGGTCTGGTTGTTGACCCATCTGATGCTTACCTGTTCTCTCAGATCAACAACGGTAACGCGGTATCCGTTCCTTACGCTAAAGGCTTTGGCTGGGGCGCTGAACTGAACCTGGAAAACCTGTTTACCCAGTTGTTCAAAGAAGAAGGCGGCAGAGGCTATCCAAGCGATCGCGTTGCACCTCAACAACGTAACAAGAAAATCCTGGATGCTGTAAAAGCAGTGACCTACAACGATCTGATCACCATCCTGAAAGGCCTCGATCAAGATCTGGTTAAAGGTGCCGTTGCTGGTCCTAAATTCCAGGAATACTTCTTCGCTAACAGCAAAGACGAAGCACTGACCAGCTATATCAAAACGCTGCTGGCGTAATCGTCCGATAGCTGACAAAAACCACAGGCCATCTCGGTCTGTGGTTTTTTTATGCGTATTTTTTACTGATTTTGTCTACATTTTGACGACACGGTTGCATGGACTATCCGTTACCGTTCAATGCTTAGCCAGACGCACGGATAGCGCTAAATACTGCTTGACCAGAGCTAAGTGACTCCCTATAGTACCGCCCCGTTGCCTCTTGTAGGTAACCCCCGGTGAGGTGTCCGAGAGGCTGAAGGAGCACGCCTGGAAAGTGTGTATACGTGAAAACGTATCAAGGGTTCGAATCCCTTCCTCACCGCCATATAAAAGAAAACGCCCCTGATGAAAATCAGGGGCGTTTTCTTTTATGGTGATGGCACGAGAACTGTTATTCCCGTGCCACACAGACATCAGCCATAGGCATGGAGCGTACGCTGGCACAGTGCCGAACGCACGCAGTCCTCTTTACCGAAAGAGACCACGCCAATCATATCATCCTCAACAAAACGCTCCAGTGCGTCTCGTAGGCCGGATTTAACCCCAGCGGGCAAGTCGCACTGCGTGACATCGCCATTCACGATAACCGTGACATTCTCGCCCAGACGCGTCAGGAACATTTTCATTTGGTTCACTGTCACGTTTTGCGCTTCATCCAGAATCACAACTGCGTTTTCAAATGTCCGTCCACGCATATAGGCAAAAGGAGCAATTTCGACTTTTCCTATTTCTGGCCGTAAGCAATACTGCATAAAAGATGATCCCAGTCGTCGCAAGAGTATGTCGTAAACTGGGCGGAAATAAGGTGCAAACTTCTCCGAAATATCTCCGGGTAAAAAGCCAAGATCCTCATCGGCCTGTAATACCGGCCGCGTAACAATAATGCGCTCAACCTCTTTGTGGATTAGTGCCTCCGCCGCTTTCGCAGCGCTCAGATACGTTTTACCGCAGCCAGCTTCGCCTGTGGCAAAAATCAACTGTTTGTTTTCTATCGCAGACAAGTAATGTTCCTGGGCGGCGGTGCGAGCTTGAATCACGGAATTATCACGATTCTCACGCGCCATTCCAATTGCTTCAATCCCGCCCATCTGTACCAGAGAAGTGACCGATTCTTCCTCACGCTGACGATGGCTACGCGAATCACGACGGATAACACGTTTGGCTTCACGACGAGCTTTGATCACTGCTTTTTGTCTTCCCATAGTGGCACCTTACAGTTTGTTTCACTTACCGCACTGCTTTGCAGCGCGTGACGTTTAACTCACTAACGAGGTTAGGCTTCCTTATTAAGCCAATAGCGGACAGAAAATACACATGTGTCATCCACGAACCGAGTGAAAAACGGGCCGAGCATTCATGGATAGAAAAAGAAGATAAATGGAGAGTTTGAGTAAAGAGAGAATGGAACAGTGTTGAAAATAAGTGGGAGGAAAATCCCTCGCATCGGCGAGTCAGCAGCGTAGAATCTTGACATCGACTACAAAGTCCACAAAAGGACATTACCATTCGCGTTCCTCACTGTGACAACAACTATTCCACTGAATAATGATTGATCGCATCGTAGAACTACTGCCAACCATTGGCTAAAAATTAGTGCCGAATGATTTCAGTAGTATGACAGTGCAATAATTTGCCCCTGCAATGCAAGCATTTTTTACACTGTCATAACATTTACGTATAGTCACTATCCCCTGAATTAGCAATGTTAGCCTGAAAACGACGCTGTATGTTCGTTAAAAATGACGCTGCCAGTCCAGATATTGATCGTATTTTCTTAGGGCGCTGCGGTAGATATTTTGCTCAATGTCGGGAAGGTAGTCGCACACCCGTTGCTGCACCCCGTCGCGGTGCCGGGAAAAGGTTTCTGCGGGATAATTATTTGCGGCCAGCAGTTCATCCAAGCGCCGTAGACGAATGACATACTCGCGCATCGTACTATGGCGAACTTCGGTTTGCTCAATCAGATATTGTGTGAAAGCTTTAATATCGAAATAGCTAGCATTGGTATTGCATAATATTTCGCTACAAAAGCGGCAAAGTGGGATTAACTCTTGTTGCAGACCAGACCATATTTCATCATCGATAAGCCTATCGATGCTGCCGATCGATTTTTTATTAATAAGCTGATTACGAAATACCAGTGAAACACGATCGAGCTCTTTATCACACTGGGAACAGTTGGTCTGTCTATGTTTGAAGTCTTTCAGATAACGGCTTAGCAGCTGTTTCTTCCGAATTGATGGGTGCATGAATCCATTCCATGACAATATATAACTTCAATGCAAAGCGATAGCACCTCTCATTACGCCAGAGGATTGGTGCCACAAAACAGGAAATATTCACTATTAAGATACTGATATATGACGCGTATCAATATTCAAAAATGGTCATGATCCTGCAACTTCAGTAATTGAAGATATATTTTGATAACAGTATTCCTACGCAGCGCAATTAAACATCATTCATTAATTTCACGCGCAGGCGCTTTATCGCCTGGCTATGCAACTGACTGACTCTCGATTCCCCAACTTCAAGAACGGCACCAATCTCTTTCAGGTTCAATTCTTCCTGATAGTAAAGCGTCAACACCAACTTCTCGCGCTCTGGCAGGTTTTCAATGGCGTCCATCACACGATGGCGCAAGTTGCCTTCCATCAGTTGATGTAATGGGTTTGCATCTTCATTGCCTTCCAGTAACGCCTCTGCGCTATCACCATGTTCCTCACGCCATTCATCGTAAGAGAAAAGCTGGCTATTATTGGTATCCAGCAGT
Source organism: Pectobacterium zantedeschiae (assembly GCF_004137795.1). Taxonomy (GTDB): domain Bacteria; phylum Pseudomonadota; class Gammaproteobacteria; order Enterobacterales; family Enterobacteriaceae; genus Pectobacterium; species Pectobacterium zantedeschiae. Next base: position 515,903 of record NZ_NWTM01000001.1, on the reverse strand, counting down.
ATCTGACGATAATCTTCAAGCGTGATATTCAGGGTCTGCGCAACCTCCTGCTCCGTTGGAGTACGACCGAGTTGCTGTTCAGCCTGTTGCATTGCTTGTGCCACTTCCCGTGCATTACGCCGTACACTGCGTGGAGCCCAATCACGACTGCGTAATTCATCCAGCATCGAACCACGAATTCGTTGGACGGCATAGGTGGTAAACGCCGTACCTTGCAACGAATCATAACGTTCAACCGCGCTTAGCAAGCCGATACCTCCAGCCTGTAGCAGATCGTCAAGTTCAACACTCGCGGGGAGACGAACCTGTAAACGCAAGGCTTCATGGCGCACTAGTGGGACATAGCGCTTCCAAAGGGAATTTTTATCCATTGTGCCTTCGGCGGTATACAAATCGCTCACAGTGACAAATACCTACGATGATAATGTTATCGACACTATTATGCTTTTAGGTAGGGTAGCCAATCGCCTGAATAGCGTCAAAAAAGAAGGGTTATTCCTGCCATGTATGACAAGATTAGGTAAAGAATATGCGGTGAGAAACACAAACGACAGTCGTATGGAATGCAATGAGACGCCAAATTTGTGATGTATATCTCTTTCGAAGGAGGATGATTCTAGCGCAGGTTCTACGCAGAGAAAAGGATGTTTTATGGACGAGAACACCATTTTCAATACATGGCATCTCTGCGCCTAAAGCTGGGCTAAAGGTCTGGCCTATCTGCTTTTATTTCGGCTTAACCAAATGATTCAGTGGCTTTACGTGTTTCCTTATAAGGATCTAACAGAGTGTCTTGCAATCCCAGCCGTTCACTATTAAAAGGTATTGGATTGATCGTCACGGCTTGCAGATCTTCATCGTCATTATCACTAACCACAATGCTAACGGGAGGTATAGGTGATAATCGTGTTACATTCGGTGACTCATCTCAGATGAGTCACGCTGGTCAATGACTCTTGCCCCATAACCAGTAATCGTTAAATCTTCTATCGTTTCATCTGTAACATAATATCATTCTTAACTCCCAGCACAGATAAAAACACACCGTATCTTCAGGTAGTTAAGCGATGAAATGATATTAAGCATTCGTCACGGATTAAACCTTCACACCATAAGCAGTTAAAAATCGATCTCGGATTGATGCTACTAAAAGTTTGGTATAATATCTTGTAACATCTATCTACATTTTTAAAAAATCCGGTGCACAATGATATCAGTCTGCATGATAGTGAAAAACGAAGCTTCACACTTACGTAGTTCGCTGAAAGAAATTGCAAAATATTTTGATGATATTATTGTTGTTGATACCGGATCTAGCGATGACTCAAAGAATATTGCCAAGAATTTTACCGACAAAATTTATGATTTTGAGTGGATATCAGACTTCTCAGCCGCGAGAAATTATTCACTACGATTCGCTAAACATGATTGGGTTTTAGTTGTTGATGCTGATGAAATAATTAATAAATTTGATACAGAGCTACTTTATAAACATATTAACGCTCATCCTACGCAGGTGGGTACCGTAGAGATAGCAAGTATCACCAATGATGAAAACACGGATGACATAGATTTAATCCAAGAACGTATAAGCCGAATTTTCAACAAAAAATATTATGAGTTTTTCGGTATTATCCATGAGCAAATTTGTAAGAAGAATACTGGAGAAGCGCCCGATGGACGTTTTGATACTCCTTTATCATTCATGCATAGTGGTTACACTACGGAAACTATCGAAAGTAAAAACAAGATCGCCCGCAATATTACCCTACTCCAAAATGCTATCGAAAAAACGAGCGATGACCCCTATCTGCATTATCAGTTAGGAAAAAGTCACTACTTGGGAAAAAATTACGAGCAAGCAGCACAAAGTTTTGAAACATCACTACGTCTGCAAAAAGATATGAATCAGGATTACAATGAAGTTCTGATTGAATGTTACGGCTATTGTTTAATTAATACTGCACAGTATGAAAAAGCATTAGGGATTTTACAATATGAAAATCTCTGCCCTTCTACTGACTTTATGTTTTTAAAAGCATTAATACTCATGAACAACGCTGATTTTCAGAATGCGATTGATACATTTCAGTCATGTACAAAAATGGGGCCAGGCCGAAAGCAAGGCGTTGGGACGTATAAAGCCAATTATAACATAGCGGTTATACTTGAGTGTTTTGGTATGAAGCCAGAAGCTCTCGACTATTATCAACGATGCGGGAATTACAAGCTGGCGGTTGAAGGGATAAAAAGAGTTACATCGTAGTTTACTTTAAAAAATAATGGAATATCTCCATATTACTAAAACTGATATTCCATTAAAATAATATATGATTTAAAAATTCATATATTCATCATTTAGAAGATTATAGTAATTTGAGCTAATTAATGCTTTAGCCAGATCAGTTCGACTATACTTATCAAAAAACGAATAATTTATTTTGCAGGCAAGTGACAACCCAGAATGCCTCATCATATAATAGCTATCATCCCCACTACCAAGGTGAGGTGCGCTATAGTTTTTCAGCAACTCTTGTCCATTAAGGTTAAAGCTTTCATGGGCACCAAACGTATTAAGATGTATTGCCTCAAACAATAAACTTAAGTGTTTATTACTAGGGTGGCTAATCGTTGAATACTCATTTTGATCTTGAGACAACGATGAAAAATAATAATCCGAGTAATCAAAAATCAATTTTTCTGAGTTGTATAATTTTTTATACTTATCAGCATCCTCGGTCAATGCAGCATCTTTTTTATCTTGGGATAGACTTACATTGTGATATTGAGCGATAGCATCCTGATAATTAAGCCCCGAGAGATATAAATGCAGAAATCGATAGTCTACATAAACCATAAGATCAGGTAGGTCTTTATCTATATAGGCTAATTGCGGGCTAGATATTCGAGATTCCATTGTGGGCAGCATTTTTATATCAAAGTACCTTTCCAATGAAGAAGTAGAAAACCTCCCCCATCGTTCAGAGTGATACTGCATAAAGATAACATCACAAGACTCTAATTCATGGTAGAAGTTTATAACATCAACTTTCTCATTTAATTTATATATTGGCGTATTAAAAACATAGCTATACTCGTTCCCACCTATATTTTTATTATTTTTCAGCAACTCACCAATAATTTCAAGCTGGCAATTTCCAACTAAGGCAACTCTCATAAAACACCCATATAAAAGATATTAATTTAATGAAGAATTTATTAATTTATATAATTTCATGAAAAAAATCTAATCTATACTCTTCTTAATGAAGTTAGAATTAGCTACATCTACCTATAGGTATAATTCACGAAAAAAAATAAAAAATAAGAATAATGCATAAAAATAAAATCATGGATTTTCTTTAGATAATTCAATCAGAAATTTTTTTTCTAACTTAAGTAATTCCTTATTTCTTTCTTTTATTTTTTTTACTGGACTACCAAAATAAACTCCCCATTCAGAAAGACTTTTTGTTACAAGGGACAGAGCACCCACAGAGGTTCCTTCGCCAATCGTCAACTTCGGTAAGATTACAGTCCCTGAGCCGATAATCGAATGTCTCCCTAAAATCACTTCACCCGAAGTGACCCCAGTATACTCTGGCCTTACAGTAGGATTAGTTAAATAGTTACCCGTATAGTCATCTGTTTTACTATAAATTTTAACACCTTGAGATATACCACTAAAATCATTCATTGTTATACCTGCACCTGCAGATAATAGTGAATAACCACCTATATGTATAAATGATCCTAAGTTCAAAAAGCCATTCCCGCTTGCGATTATCGTCGTATATCCATCGATTCTCACATTACTTCCTATTGATATATTCTCTAAACCTAAGATAGTGCAATTTTTTGCAATGCATACATTTTTACCTAATGATTTAAACCCAAAATTGATCAGTTCATTTTCTGTAAAGAAACCAACATTGAAAGGATTCATAAGGAACCTGCATTACGTTAAACTAACAAAACACTACTTTTCTTAGTAGCATTACTTTAATGATCTCTCGATATTAATTCTCATTACCAGAGATACATTATTTATCTAAACAGAGCTAATTTACTTGACAAGCTATACTATAAATTAAATTAATAATTCCCTCTTGCTCATTTTCTTGTAAGTCTGCATAGATGGGTAGACAAAGTACAGATTCAGCAACAATGTGAGACTCAGGTAAATTTTCGATTTTAGCACTATCTAAACCACGGTACATTGGGAATGAACTAATTAAGGGATAAAAATAACGCCGTGTAAATACACCCGCAGCTTTCATTAAGAGATACAGCTCATCTCTACTACAGGGAAAACTCTCTTCAAGAAAGATCGGACAATAGGCATAATTCCATGAAATATTCTCAGTGACATCTGTCAGTCTAATATTAGGTATGCTACTTAATGCTTCTCTGTAGCGTTGGTATACGGTTTTTCTTTTCAACAATGCATCATCGATATATTTTAGTTGTAGCAGACCAAACGCAGCCTGAACTTCATTCATTTTCCCGTTAATACCTGGCGCGACGACAGTAACTTCATCAGCGAAACCAAAATTTTTCAGATAATCAATGCGCCTTTTAGTCTTGGCATCTTGAGAAATAATTGCGCCGCCTTCAATAGTATTAAAAACTTTCGTCGCATGGAAACTAAGGATAGATAAATCGCCATGATTTAAAACACTATAGTTATCTTTTTTTACGCCAAATGCATGTGCAGCATCATAGATGACCTTTAGTCCATAGTTATCCGCAATAGCTTGAATACGCTCAATGTTGCAAGGAATACCATAACAATGTACTGGCATAATAGCCGAGGTATCAGAAGTAATTGCTTGTTCAATTTTATCAGGATCAATATTACACGTCAGAGGATCAATATCCACAAATACGGGTTTTAAACCATTCCACAAAAGCGAGTGTGAAGTAGCCACAAAGGAATAAGGGGTAGTGATAACTTCACCAGTAATGCGTAATGTCTGCAATGCAGTCAATAGTGCTAAGGTACCATTCGAAAAAAGACTGATATACTTAACTCCCAAGTATTTTGCCAGTTCTTCTTCAAGTTGCTCGTGTAAAGGTCCACCATTCGTTAATCTTTTGTTTTCCCATATTTTTTCCAAGTAAGGGATAAACTCCTCAAGCGGAGGAAGTAGTGGACTGGTAACATATATCTCATTTTTCATAAACAGCCCTTAACGTAATAAATTATCGTGGCAACCAACTTTTACTTATAGTTTCCAGATTTTTTTGATTAAGCATCCAGTTCTCTTGAACTTCATTTTTCAACACAGCGCCAAACTTTCTGGCGGAATCCACATCATGAATATATTGATTCATTGCAGCAGACCAGTCTTTGTACCTATTTTTCACTACGCTAATGGAAAGATTACCTTTGTAACATAAAACATCACTACATATAACCGGTATTGCACATATACCAAACTCTAATAATCGAATATTGCTGCGAGCTCTATTAGCGTGATTATCAGCCAACGGCGCTATTGCAAAATCAAGATTAAGAGAAGCTAGCTGTTGGGGGTAATGCGTAAAACCGTGATAGCGGTGATATTCATGAATAAACGGTTTCAGTTTAGAAGGATACGTTCCCAGAAATACCCATGTAACGAGGTGGGAAAAATCACGGACGATGTTAGAAACCAGTTCAATATCTTCATCACTGAGATCCAATGTTACACACCCAACTCGAGGTTTATCGCTTACCCTTTCCTTGAAGGCAAGATCATTCCAGGAATGAGGTAAATATGTGGGTAAAACCTGAATATCGTGATGCACTCTTCCATATTGCTCAGCTAACACCTCAGACCCGACAATCACTCTATCAAAATAAGCCAATTCCTCTTTAATTTTATTTAATTGTTCTTTCTTGCTCTTATTATCATAAAATTTACTTAATTCATAATAGTTCATATCATAAATAGAAAAGCAATCATTCATCGATTTAAAGTTAGTTATTTCCCTACTTTGAATGTGATTTTGAGTAATGATGACGTCAGGTTCTATTTTTAATAAATCAGACATGATGAAAGGTTCTGAAGCAACAACTCCATCTATCATTCCATCGAATCTCATCTTGTAAAAGGGTTCCTCTAATCGATACATATGCATCGGATTGCAACCACCAGAAAATATCGTTACGCTTAGTAATTTTTTCGACTCTAATGATGGACCATATGCTCTACTGTGTTCTTCTATTTTATAATTTTTTTTCAATGATAAATTTTTATTATACGCAGGGTCATTGGCAATCAGATTACCCCACTTATGATAGATTACTTTATCTTGATCTGAGTAAATTTCTTTACTCTCATTTTTTTCCTCTGGCGATAAGTCTGTTGCAACAATAGAGTAAGGTGTCCAAACAGCAAGATAACCCGCTTCACGAACTTTTAGACTTAAATCAATATCAGCAAGATTCGCCTCTGTCAATGACTCATCCATTCCACCAACATCTTGATAAATAGATCGTTTTATAATCAAGCATAATAAGGGAAGAACACTATAATTTTGCTCTATTGCTAAACGATGCATATAACCGGAGGCTGAATAGTGACTCCCTACAAAAGGACTTCCAACCACACCATTAAGTCCAAGAATCATACCGGCTGAATAAACTTTTTCATTTAGGTTAATTACTTTACTGCCAACACACCCAACTTCATCGCGCATACAATGATTAACTAAATTTTCCAGCCACTCATCATGTGCAGGAAAAACTTCGGCATCAAGCAAAAGTAGATAATCACCCGATGCTTGAGTAGCAGCGATATTGTTGAGCTTAGCGCGACTTTCCTGATGTGGAAATACAATGATTTTTATTCTGTTAGGATCAATTTTACTTACTTCTTCCAGCCAGTAACGATTCTCTTCGATCTCAGCATAGCAACTTAGAATAAATATTTCATAATTGGTATATTTAGATTTCTCTAGCAGCCCCATAACACAACGTTGCAATATATTGACATCACCATTATCGATGATAAAAATACTAATTTTAGGTAAATCTCTTTTATGACCATAAACAACCCGACATCCACCTAATGAATTAGGTAAAATCAAGCTATTCACATATCCTCTTGCGTTTAAATAGTTACTAACTAGGTATTCTGTTTTATTATCATCTAACTCTTTTATTGACTCACTGATTAACAACGGCTCAGAAAAATGACCGACATGCCTATTTCCCTTACCTGTAATCAAACGCATCAGAACGTCGAAATCAAAAAAATCAGGGTAAATGTCACTGTAATTACTTGTATCTATAAAGACGCTTTGATGAAAGAAACAGCCAACAAAAAATGCGCTAGGAAAGCCAAGAAAATAATCAATACTAAAATCAGGCAAAAAAGCTGATTCTAACTCACCACATTCACTAATAAATATTTTATCAGGATAGACTGCACTATATTCACTGCCTTTATTTAAGTAGCATATAGTGGAAAAAAATCCGTCTGCGACAAATGTAACGCCAGCCCTCACATATTGAAGCCAGTTAAAACACTGCTGCATTGCTATATTTTGTATAGTAGTGTTTAGCTTTGTTTTTTTGCACAATGAAACCCAGGACTCAAAGTCTTTAGAAAGAGTATATTCTCCATCGGTAAAAACAATACAGTTCAGTCTTGAATACATCTTTTTAACAGGTAGTAAAGACTCTAATGTAATTAAAACCTTGCGCCAAGATTCATATTGATCATAAATACAAACATAAATAATTTGAGGTGATACCAACTCATTAATACTTTTTGAAAGAAGGTTAATTCTTTCAGAAGAAAGCTTGCGTTTATTAACCCACTCCATTATGTTTTCTTTATAGTTTTTATTATAAAAACCCTGTGCTTTATCTTGCGTGATATCTAAAAATTTTAAAATTTGCTGATTGGACACGATCTCCAACCCTTCATAAAAATCTCTATATTTATAAAGACTAGCCCTTATTCGTTCCAATTCATTAGGGGAATCATCCCAGGCAACTTCGGAATTACCCACATCTTTAGATGTATTCTCTGTGATAGCATATTTTTCATACCCCGTAGCAATTTTGGCGACTACAGGACAACCACATAACCCAGCTAAAGCACAGGTACCAGATGCTTCATAAGAGTACATAACCCGTCCACGCTTAAGAACTTTAGAAAGCTCATTCAGAGATAAGGGTTGATCCATCGATAAAACAGTTATATTTTCAGGCAACGTTGAAAAGTCGACAGAACTTCGTGGAATTCGATTTAAATATAAAAGGTCAAGATCTTTCTTTGTAACATCATCACAAAACACTGATAAATCATAAGTTGATATCGTCAACAAATTTACATTCGCTTCATTTTCAGCAAACTCTTGTCGATAAAAGAAGAATATATCATCCTCACCTGCATTAATACTGTTGCCGTTCAGAACCCCTTCCCTATTCAACATATATCTGACACAGATAGGTGCTTCCAGAGGGTTTCCTGACTCTATCTCAGGGTAAACTGCAATGAATACTTCCCCAGACTCTTTATATTCATTAAATTTCCCAGACGTTAATTGTGGAGTATTCCATTCTGGGTTAATTACCGGCGAAATAACGTATGCCTCTCCGCCATATTGGTTAATAAGATGACAAAGGCGATGTACGACCTGAATCCCAAGAGAGGCTTCAATATAACCCGGAACAGTAATTACATAAGGATATTTAAATTTTTTATTCATCGTTTATCCTGAAAATCACACTCTCATATATGCAGTTTACAAAAAATATATTGCCATTATCTGGCAGAGAGAACGCTACCGCCCTTGGCTCTTCAGCAACCAATGCGCTATCACACTCTCATGTTGTGTTACTAGGTTATCCCGCTATTTTGGCAACCAGGCCTGTAGCCAATCCGTCAAACCGTCACCTTCCAACATCCAATCTTTATACACAGCATCTCTCAGTTCATCGCCCATTTTTGCTGTTGCATCCATATCTGAGATGTGCATACGTATCGCATCTATCCAATCCTTAAAACGATTATCAACCCGTGTTACTGGTAAACCACAGCGGTAAGGCTCGATGTCAGTACAAATCACAGGAACCCCACAAGCCCCCAGCTCCATGAGCCGTAAATTACTTTTGCATTCATTGAACAGGTTATGCTCTAGCGGTACCAGTGCCAAATCGAGATTCAGGCTCGCTGTTTTTTGTGGGTAATACTCGATAGGTACCCCTGCATGAAATTCACACTTCACACCTTCGGGTTTCATCCCCATGAAAACCCACTCAACTTCATCTTCAAGCGCTTTCACCACCGAACGGAGAATCGCCAAATCACCTTTATGGCTACTCCCACCAGCCCAACCAACGCGAGGCTTGCGCCCTTGCTGACGCAGGCTCGTCAAGCCCTTCCACCAGGATGTCGGTAGCCGATTATAAGCGACACGAATATCTGAGTGGTAAGCTGCATAGGCTTCAGCCAGTGCAGGCGTAGAAACCACAACCCAATCTACAGATTCCAGCGAACGACGAAAATTTCTAATTAATTGCTGTGAGAATGCTTTTCTATTACCACTGTTAATAGGAATATTAAGAATATAGTCATCGAATTCCGCAACAATCGATGCACGCGTATATTTTCGATACTGTGCCACCATCTCTGGCGTCTGGGCCCCAGCGGCAGATTGAACAATTACGACATCGGGCTCCATATCCACAGCATCGACCAATTTTGGCACACCATGTTTCAGCCCCCCTTCTATACGCATCTCTCGTTCTAATGCCTGAAAAGGGAAAATAACACGATAATGACCGCACCCATGCCAATCACTATGACTCCCAATAACCACAGGTAGAGGCCGCCCTGGTAATGCACGTTGACACCTTGCCATTTCTGGTGTCAGAGAAAATCCTGGAGCATGTTTACCATAAGCAGGGTGATAACACGGATCGTTCGCTAACTGAGGTAACCAGCGATCATAAAGTGAGTCGATATCTGATTTTTGCGGTAATGGTGATAGCTTGAAATGCTGTTGTAATAAGCGTGATGCACCACCTAAATGCATCACTTGAGCATCTGGCGTCCACACAACCAAATACCCTTGTTGACGTGCTTTAAGTGCAAGGTCAACATCACCAAAATAGGTAGGATATTGCTGCTCATCAAACCCGCCAAGCTCAACATAAACGTCACGCCGCATCATCATGCAAGCCGCGCTAACCGCGCTTACGTTGTGAGTCGTGCGTAAACGACTCATATAACCTTTAGATTCCGCCCCCATCCCCTGAAACGCAATCGCGGCGCTATCATTCATTCCTAATACGATGCCGCCATGCTGAATTCGTCCATCATCAAACACCAATTTAGCCCCAACAATACCTACCTCAGGGCGTAGTGCATGATTTAATAAGGCATTTAACCAATCTCCGTTCGTGATTTCGGTATCATTGTTAAGGAAAACCAGAACATCGCCTTTTGCTTTTTGAGCGGCAAAATTATTAATGGCAGAAAAATTAAATGGATGTGGCCACGATAAAACCTGAACTTGTGTTAATTCCATTGCAGCAAGTTGTCTTAAATATTGACAAGCACCTGCTTCTGTTGACTGGTTATCTACAATTAACAATTCGTAGTTGAGGTATTGCGTACGCTCCATCAGTGTTTCAATGCACCGACTAATGACAGGCAGATGATCACGCGTAGGAATAATAATGGAAACAAGCGGCTTACTTACGTGTTGATATTGAATGCGGCATATCCCGTCGTCATCGTTAGCTGAAACAACGGCATCAACATGACAACGAGCAAGATGGCGTTGAATGATATCAGGGTAGTGTTGCACCACGCCATCACTGTGCAACCAGTCGAATAAAGAATTTGTGGTATAAACCAGTACTTCTGGAATGTGGCCAATAGCCTGCGGCCCTTCTTGCTCTATCAGTTGCCAAACGACATCATGCAGCTCAAGAGATTCCCCAACGGAAGGAATAATACCTTGTTGGCGTAATGTTGATACATCAACAGCCATATTGCGCCCTATATAAGGGAAACTACGCAACATATCAATATTACACTCAGGCTTGAGCATTGGATTTTCTGCTTTACCCTCTTTCATAATCGCTTCGTCAAAATAGAATGCTTTTGCCGAAGGAAAACGCAGGCGATGCTCAGCTAATAATAATGATGCGTGTGGCAGTAAACGTTCACCGGCACGTAAAACTAACAGATAAGATGCTGATGTTTGAGCGAGTACAACATTCAGCGAGCTTTCCTCAACCGAGTCAGATGATAGCCATGTGACTGCCCCGTCAGCATCCGAACAAGTGAAACCATTAGAGGTCAATACATAGACCTCACTGGCCGCATAAAATTGTTCATGAATACTAGTTAATGACGCAGTTATGGCATCCTTATCGTTAGATTGTGCCAGTATTGCAATACCTATATTGCCAATTTCTGGATAGGCTTGAATAAACGCTTGCAATAAATCACGACGTGCAGGGCTAATCAAGCGCTCACTTAACCACTTATCAACAGAATAAAAAGGCTTCGTTTTATCCTGTAAGGTTAAGTTGTGAAGAGCAAGTCGTTGCAGTTCCTGATCGGTTATCGTTTTAAGTGTGGGCTCTGGCAAGCTACCAAGTAATAATGGTAATGTATTTGATAACCGCCAGGATTTATTATAATAACCTAAGCGTTCTTGAGTATATTTAGCCGCTTGCTCATAGCCCTTATAAATACTTTCTGCTACTTCTTCTGAAGAAAGAGTCTTGCCATCCGTTTCATTACGAAATACATTCCCTTCAATCAATTCATCGGTAATATACCCGACAAAGAAATTATCTTGATACAAATAGGCAGGTTTTCCTGCACACAGAGCATATTGTGCAATAATTCCGCTAGCAACAATGGCATCAAAATCAGCAACCACATTATTATGAGTCCATTGGTCTCGATTCATAATTTCACAGGCTATCGAAAACTTATCTAATTCACTTATCAATGCCCTGAGCATCGGCGTTGTTTCTTCCACGACGATAAGTAACTTTTTTAGGCTATTGTCATTTTCAAATGAACTATGATTGAAATAAAAATCGGGAGCAGAATGAGGAAAAACAGATATCAGCGAGCTAGTGATCCCACTATCATTCAAAAAATCAGTCAAACGAGGCAACGTGACTAATGCTCGATCGCATAAGCGATTTTCAAGCAAAATATCAGCGGATGCAGCTTCTCGACTATCTAATGACTGGTGATCGAATATGATATTAGTTATAACGCCACCATTTAGAAATCTATCTAATATACTTGTATTCAATGAAAAATACTGAATCCATAATAGATCATAATACTCATTGAAAATATAATCGGCGTCATCAGTGGCGAAAATGTCTTTACCTACAAACTTTTTCTCTATCAGATTTTTTATGCGGGCATCATATTGATGACAATAGATATCAACATTCCAACCGTTATCTATGAATCCACCAATCAGATCCAAAATGGCCAGTGTTTCATCTCTGTAGTCGATGAGTTGAAGTGTGCTGATAAAGACGCGTGGCATAGAAAGGAGCCTTGTAGACAAAACAGATATATAAATATTTCCATTTTAAGGCGAGAAAATCAAACTAAACGATAAATAAACCAACCAATTACCATGCTATTTAAAGCATTAGAATCAAAACTACAGCATCTTCTCCTGACAACTTTACAGGAATCTGTTCTTGTCTTGGTGATCCGACTTATCTATATGATAAATAATCACTTATAACTATTTTTTAAAACCATGAACAGAAAAAATTTACTCACAAGGTACATAAAGCAAGTTGAAAGACCAAAGAATGGGGAAATTAAAGCAAAATAATCATGAAGATACTATTAAAAACGTAAGAAAGCACCGAAATACAGGAGACTGATAAATTTAACCCGGCACATGGCCGGGTTAAATTTCATGTCATGTTGCTTACGATTAACGCAGCAGAGACAGAACGGTCTGAGGAACCTGGTTCGCCTGAGACAACACTGACGTACCGGCCTGTTGCAGAATATTCGCCTTGGTCATGTTCGACACTTCCACCGCATAATCCGCATCCTGAATTCGGCCACGGGCGTTAGACAGGTTGTTGATCGTGTTGTTCACGTTGGTGATCGTGGATTCGAAACGGTTCTGGATCGCACCCAGGTTACTACGCGCGGTATCTACCGCTTTCAGTGCAGTATCAACGCTGCTAATAATCGTTGCAGCCAGACCACCAGAACCACCGATAGTGCCAGTACCGCCACTGATTGCAGCAACTGCGGTAGAAACGCCTGAAGCCAAGCCAGCACCAGAAGTCGTCGTCGCATTAACCAGTGCGCCAGAGTCGATAGCGATAACTTCGTTAGCACCGGTGTTTGCACCAACCTGAATGTTGATGCCGCCGCTTGCCGTGCCATCCAGCAGGTTCGTGCCGTTGAAAGAGGCTGATTTAGCAACACGGTCGATTTCGTCCAGACGTTGCTTCATTTCAGTGTAGATTGAAGTACGGTCAGTACTGCCGTTGGTATCACTTGCTGCCTGCACAGCCAGCTCACGAACACGCTGCAAGTTGTTGTTGATTTCGTTCAGGTTACCTTCTGCAGTCTGCGTCAGAGAGATACCGTCGTTCGCGTTACGCGCAGCCTGAGTCAGGCCTTTAACCTGCGCTGTCATACGGTTGGCAATCGCCTGACCAGCAGCATCGTCTTTTGCACTATTGATACGCAGACCAGAAGACAGACGCTCAATAGCGGTGCCCAGAGAAGATTGTGATTTGTTCAGATTGTTCTGGGTAACCAGAGACATGATGTTGGTATTAATCGATGCCATGATAAGCGTTCCTTAATCAATGATATGTTAAGTGTCGGGTTCAGCTCATTGGCTCATCCCCGTCCTTACTATTTATCGGAACCTTTTTTAAAACCTTTAATTTTTTGTCTATCCATCTTTTTTATTCAAAAACATCTGCTTCAAAAAGAAAAAACCCAGCACCTGGCTGGGTTAAATTTCATGTCATATTGCTTACGATTAACGCAGCAGAGACAGAACGGTCTGAGGAACCTGGTTCGCCTGAGACAACACTGACGTACCGGCCTGTTGCAGAATGTTCGCCTTAGTCATGTTCGACACTTCCACCGCATAATCCGCATCCTGAATTCGACCACGGGCGTTAGACAGGTTGTTGATCGTGTTGTTCACGTTGGTGATCGTGGATTCGAAACGGTTCTGGATCGCACCCAGGTTACTACGTGCAGTATCTACCGCTTTCAGCGCAGTATCGACGGCATCAACAATTTTTTGAGCCAGACCATCGTCACCACCAATGCCGGTTACCGCACCACTTGCAGTCGTTCCACTGATTGCTGCAACAGCACTAGATACGCCAGATGACAGACCGCCAGATGTTTTAGCGTTAACCAACGCTCCAGAGTCAATAGTGATAACTTCGTTAGCACCGGTGTTTGCACCAACCTGAATGTTGATACCACCGCTTGCCGTGCCATCCAGCAGGTTCGTGCCGTTGAAAGAGGCTGAGCCGGCAACACGGTCGATTTCGTCCAGACGTTGCTTCATTTCAGTGTAGATTGAACCACGGTCAGTTTGACCATTGGTGTCACTTGCCGCCTGCACTGCCAGCTCACGAACACGCTGCAAGTTGTTGTTGATTTCGTTCAGGTTACCTTCTGCAGTCTGCGTCAGAGAGATACCGTCGTTCGCGTTACGCGCAGCCTGAGTCAGGCCTTTAACCTGCGCTGTCATACGGTTGGCAATCGCCTGACCAGCAGCATCGTCTTTTGCACTATTGATACGCAGACCAGAAGACAGACGCTCAATAGCGGTGCCCAGAGAAGATTGTGATTTGTTCAGGTTGTTCTGGGTAACCAGAGACATGATGTTAGTATTAATCGATGCCATGATAAGCGTTCCTTAATCAATGAGATGTTAAATGTCGGGTTCAGCTCATTGGCTCATCCCCGTCCTTATTAATTATCGGAACCTTTTTCAAAATCTTTAATTTTTTGTCTATATGTGTTTTTTTATTTAAAATATTTATTTCGGAAAGAAAAAACCCAGCATCTGGCTGGGTTTTAGCGTCACACTGTATTGCTTACGATTAACGCAGCAGAGACAGAACGGTCTGAGGAACCTGGTTCGCCTGAGACAACACTGACGTACCGGCCTGTTGCAGAATGTTCGCCTTGGTCATGTTCGACACTTCCACCGCATAATCCGCATCCTGAATTCGGCCACGGGCGTTAGACAGGTTGTTGATCGTGTTGTTCACGTTGGTGATCGTGGATTCGAAACGGTTCTGGATCGCACCCAGGTTACTACGAGCGGTATCTACCGCTTTCAGTGCAGTATCAACGCTGCTAATAATTGTTGCAGCCAGACCACCAGAACCACCGATAGTGCCAGTACCGCCACTGATTGCATCAACAGCGGTAGAAACGCCTGAAGCCAAGCCAGCACCAGAAGTCGTCGCGTTAACCAGCGCTCCAGAGTCAATAGTGATAACTTCGTTAGCACCGGTGTTTGCACCAACCTGAATGTTGATGCCGCCGCTTGCCGTGCCATCCAGCAGGTTCGTGCCGTTGAAAGAGGCTGATTTAGCAACACGGTCGATTTCGTCCAGACGTTGCTTCATTTCAGTGTAGATTGAAGTACGGTCAGTACTACCGTTGGTATCACTTGCCGCCTGCACTGCCAGCTCACGAACACGCTGCAAGTTGTTGTTGATTTCGTTCAGGTTACCTTCTGCAGTCTGCGTCAGAGAGATACCGTCGTTCGCGTTACGCGCAGCCTGAGTCAGGCCTTTAACCTGCGCTGTCATACGGTTGGCAATCGCCTGACCAGCAGCATCGTCTTTTGCACTATTGATACGCAGACCAGAAGACAGACGCTCAATAGCGGTGCCCAGAGAAGATTGTGATTTGTTCAGGTTGTTCTGGGTAACCAGAGACATGATGTTAGTATTAATCGATGCCATGATAAGCGTTCCTTTATCAATGAGAAGACATAAATTCGGGTTAGACCTACGGGGTCATCCCCGTTGTATTTGTTTATCGGAACGCTTTTCAAAAGCTTTAATTTTTTACTGCATAAGTTTTATGGCCATCAAAACGTGCTGGTGCGCCATTTCGGGAGGAATTCTCCACACGGGTCAACAACGTCTACCTTACTAGTAGATAGAACTAAAACGACCTCAATTGCGGTGAGCAGCAATAACACGTACTTAAAATGCTAAACTTATTATTCGTACTGCCGATAATCGTCACATAGACCATTGGCTCTGGATAGATAAAGGATTCGATCATGGCAAGCATTTCTTCATTAGGTGTAGGTTCAGGTTTAGATTTGAGCGGTTTGTTAACACAGTTAAGAACTGCTGAAAACCAGCGTTTGACGCCCATTACAACACAACAATCCAGTTATAAAGCTCAACTTACTGGTGTCAGCGCACTGAAAAGTGCACTCGACAAGCTCAATACAGCAACCAATACTTTAGCGAAATCTCAGTCATTCGGTGTTGTCACTGGCTCTATTGATGGGATCACCAATACAAAAGTATCCAGCACTAATAAGGCATTTACTGCAACAACTAGCAGTAAGGCTGTCGCAGGTAGTTACAGTATTGAGGTGCAGCAATTAGCTCAAGCTCACTCCATCACTTCCAGTGTTAAAACCAGTGCAACGACAGCGCTAAGTTCCTCAGATAGCACTCTCACTATAGCTCAGGCCGATGGCAAGTCATTGACTGTTGACATCAAAGGCGGAGAAACCACGTTGAACGATGTCCGTGATGCTATTAATAAAGCAAACGGCGGCGTAAGTGCCAGTGTGGTCAAAGCAAAAGATGACGAATACTACCTGATGCTAACAGCCAGAAACAGCGGCGAAAAAGGTGAAATTACGCTAACTGACAGCGGTAATGTGCTGGGTTCAACAACCGAGAAGGTGGCAGCGCAGAATTCTATAATCATTGCAAACGGCATCACTATTGAGCGCCAAAGCAACACGATTGATGATGCATTTGAAGGTGTCAGCTTAACGCTGCAAGCTAAAACAGAAACAGATAAACCAGAAACACTGACCATTGATCAAGATATCTCGGGCATGAAAGATGCGATAAAAGCATGGGTCGATGCCTATAACAGTCTTCAGGATACTATTGCTGCACAAACCAAATACACTGCAGTTAAAGCTGGAGAAGACCAATCCAGCACAAACGGTGCATTAATTGGTGACTCAACTGTTCGAGGTATACAGAACAAACTTAAAGCACAACTCACCACAGTACAAAGCGACAATGGTGAATTTAATATTCTCGCCGATTTAGGTATCAAACAAAATTTTAAGACAGGCAAACTTGAAATAGACAACACTGTCTTGGATAAAGCGCTTAAAGAAGAACCAGGTAAAGTTCAAGCCTTTTTCGTAGGTGATAATGACAAAACTGGCTTTGCGACACAAACCCGTGGTTATCTGAAAGAACTCCTTGATACCGTTGATGGTACTATCAAAACGAAAGAAGATAGTATTAATCAAACGATTAAAAGCCTGGATACCCAATCTCAGCGAATCCAAGACGGCATTGAAGAAACAATTGCTCGCTATCAGACACAGTTTACTGCTCTAGATAAAGCGATGTCTCAGATGAGTTCAACGAGTGCCCGTTTAACCAGTATGTTCTCCAAGCTCTAAAATTTGCTGATTAAGTAGATAGGTAGCGTGATGTACAATATGAAAGGTAGTCAGGCCTATGCTCAGGTAGGTCTTGAAAGCAGTGTGATGAGCGCAAGCCCTCACCAGCTTATCGTCATGCTGTTTGATGGCGCGCGCAGTGCGATGGTGCGCGCGCGCATCCTCATGGAGCAAGGCGACATCCCGGGTAAAGGTATGGCGTTATCTAAAGCAATCAACATTATCAATAACGGACTAAAAGCCGGATTAGACGCAGAAAGAGGGGGTGAACTCGTTGAAAACCTATCTGCGCTGTACGACTACATGTCTCAGCGTTTGTTGATTGCCAATTTACATAATGATGCAAAAGCGATAGAAGAAGTTGAAGCGTTGCTGGAAAATATCGCTGATGCCTGGCGGCAAATCGGCCCTAATTACAAACCAGAGCAGGAAGTACGTTAATGGTCTCCCCCCATCGGCTTCTAAAAGATTACCAACAGCTTCTATCTCTGAGTCAAAAAATTCTTCATCTGGCCATTAACGGCCAATGGGATACGTTGGTTGAGCAAGAGATTGTCTATGTTCAGTCCGTTGAAGGCTTAGTTAACACGCCAATTCCTGACGAGATTGACAGTATGATGCGACTGCATCTGCGACAAATCTTGCAGGAAGTGATGGATAATGAAGCAAAAGTGAAGCAACTTTTGCAGAAGCGGATGGATGAGTTAAGTTCGTTAATGGGGCAATCGCTGAAGCAAAAGTCAATTAATGCAACTTATAGCGAATTTGCAGGGCAGCGACGGTTACCTGACGAACCCTTGCCTGACGAAACGCGCTCATAACGACCGCACGCGCCTTTGTTTTATACGAGGCGCTTTTTTTTGTTATTCTTTGCCGTGACTGCGTTGTTTAATCTACATGCTTAACGAAATAAATAAGTAAACGCGGAAGGAATAAGCAGGAGGGTATTTATTACAGATAAAGACGCGCATAATCCCATCAATGTTAACAGTGAGGATTACACGCAATAACTTTAAAAATGACAGTTTAATGCCATGAAGTGACATCAAACGGACATATTCATCACTTCCTGATACGCAGATACCAGTTTATTACGAACTTGAATACCCATCTGCATTGAAATGGATGACTTCTGTAAATCGACCATCACATCATTCAATGCTACGCCTGGCACACCCAGGGTAAATTTTTCAGCCTGCGTACGAGCGACCTGCTGTGTGTCGCTGATCTTATCAATCGCGGCTTTCAACTCACTGGCAAAACCAGGTTCTACTGATGGTCTGGCTATTGGCGTGTCAGCAGCTTGCAGAGCTTTGACCTGCATTTGTTGCAGAACGCCATCAATACCTTGAACCGACATAACACCTCACTGAACCATACAGGTTAGACTGCTTATGCATTTTCTATGACAGCATTACCCTACCACACCGCTTTTCAGATAAATCGCACAATTAGCGCGAAAAATGCCACCTTATCGACCCATCGATTTTTCTTTTACGGAAAATAATGACATGCCGATAAATGTAGGCGAAATGTTTTATTGATTGCGCAATCAGGGAGTTCTGTTTTGTCACGTCACAACGTTAAGTATATCGTTCAACAACCAAGCAGAGATAGAGTATGAACGCCTCATTAACCGGCTCCGCTACCGGTAAAAATAGCTTTGGCGAAATACTCAACCGGTTACGCGCCAATCCGAAGATTCCGCTTTTGATCGCAGCAGCTGCGACTATTGCAATCGTCGTTGCGTTGACTCTATGGGCCAAAGGTCCAGACTATCGGGTCCTTTATAGCAACATAAACGACCGAGACGGCGGTGCGATTGTCAGCGAATTAACCAAGCTGAATATCCCTTACCGCTTTGCGGAAAGCGGCGGCGCTATTATGATTCCTGCCGCAAACGTCTATGAAACTCGACTCCGACTTGCTCAATTGGGGCTGCCAAAAGGCGGCGCAGTTGGTTTCGAATTGCTCGACCAGGAAAAATTTGGCATCAGCCAATTCAGTGAGCAGATTAATTACCAACGTGCGCTGGAAGGCGAGCTATCAAGAACGATAGAAACGCTAGGTCCTGTTCAGAATGCTCGCGTTCACCTTGCCATACCGAAACCTTCACTATTTGTTCGTGAGCAAAAATCGCCCTCCTCTTCTGTCACGCTGACATTACAACCGGGTCGCGCATTAGATGAAGGACAAATCAACTCCATCGTTTACATGGTTTCCAGCAGCGTTGCTGGCCTGCCGCCAGATAATGTTACGGTCGTCGATCAGACCGGTCGTCTATTAACTCAAGCGGGTGGCAGCGGCCGCGATCTGAATGCAGCACAACTTAAGTACAGCAACGAAGTCGAGTCGATGTACCAGCGCCGTATAGAGTCAATCATCGCGCCAATGGTTGGTATGGGTAATGTCCATGCCCAGGTGACTGCACAAATCGATTTCTCTGCTCGCGAACAAACTGACGAACAGTATCAACCCAACCAACCGCCAGATAAAGCAGCCGTTCGTTCTCAGCAAACCAGCCAGAGTGAGCAGAGAGGAGGCCCGAATGTAGGTGGCGTTCCTGGAGCATTAACCAATCAACCTGCCCCAGCACCAACCGCACCTATCGCGACGCAGCCAAATAATGCAGCCAACGCAAATGCTAATGCGAATAATCAGGCAGGCCAGCAGAACCAAAACAATGCGGCGGGTACGCAAGCTAATGCGGCAAATGCCAATACCGTAATTCAGACATCGAATGTCCGTAATGATGCAACAACCAACTATGAAGTTGACAAGACCATCTTGCACACCAAACACAGCTCAGGTGGTGTGAAGCGCTTATCTGCGGCCGTTATCGTTAACTATCAGCCGCCTGGTGAAGATGGCAAACCGGTTGCGCTGACAGAAGATCAGATCAAACAGATTGAAACAGTAGCACGTGAAGCAATGGGCTTCTCTGCCGAACGCGGTGATACATTAAACGTCGTTAATACGCCATTCATGGATAGTACCGACGGTTCTGGCGAGCTCCCCTTCTGGCAAAAACAGGCATTCTTCGACCTCCTGATGGAAGCAGGCCGTTGGCTGTTGGTTCTGATCGTTGCCTGGATTCTGTGGCGTAAATTGGTTCGTCCACAATTGCAGAGAAAAGCACAGCAACAAGAAGCAGCACTGGCAGCAGCAGCCTTGTCTCAGGGTACAGATAACGATGTTATGGTCAACCTGAGTAGCTCAGAAGTTGAACAGCAGCGGAAATCGCAACAACGTGTCAATGCAGAAATGCAAAGTAACCGCATACGTGAAATGGCAGAGAACGATCCACGCGTCGTTGCTCTGGTCATTCGCCAATGGATGAGTACTGAACTATGACCCTGACAGGAACAGAAAAAAGCGCCATCTTATTGATGACCATTGGTGAAGACCGCGCAGCGGAAGTGTTTACTCATCTTTCGACCAAAGAAGTACAACATCTCAGTGCTGCGATGGCGAACCTGAGACAGGTATCACAACAGCAACTACTCGAGATCCTGAGAGAGTTTGAAGCTGACTCAGAGCAATATGCCGCTCTTAGTGTGAATGCCAGTGACTACCTTCGCTCAGTGCTTGTCAAAGCCCTTGGCGAAGAGCGAGCGTCTAGCCTGTTGGAAGATATTCTGGAGAGCCGCGACTCTACGAGTGGAATGGAAACACTCAACTTTATGGAGCCGCAGATTGCCGCAGACCTTATTCGCGACGAGCATCCACAGATCATCGCAACAATTTTGGTACACCTGAAGCGGGCTCAAGCTGCAGACATCTTAGCTTTGTTTGATGAACGTCTTCGTCATGACGTCATGCTGCGTATTGCAACCTTCGGCGGCGTTCAGCCTTCAGCATTGGCAGAGTTGACGGATGTCCTGAATGGCTTGTTGGATGGTCAGAATCTCAAACGCAGCAAAATGGGTGGTGTTCGTACTGCGGCTGAGATTATCAACCTGATGAAAACTCAGCAGGAAGAAGCGGTTATCGATGCAGTACGCGAGTTCGACGGCGAACTGGCACAGAAAATCATCGACGAAATGTTCCTGTTCGAAAATCTGGTGGAAGTGGACGATCGAAGCATCCAGCGCCTGCTGCAGGAAGTCGAGTCCGAGTCTCTTCTGTTGGCACTGAAAGGCGCCGAAGAACCATTACGCGAGAAATTCCTGCGCAATATGTCTCAGCGTGCGGCAGAAATTCTTCGCGACGACCTCGCAACCCGTGGTCCGGTACGTATGTCGCAGGTCGAAAACGAACAGAAAGCGATTCTGCTTATCGTTCGTCGACTGGCAGACAGTGGCGAGATGATTATCGGTGGCGGTGAGGATGCCTATGTCTAACGCCCCGAAAAACCTGGCCTGGCAGCCCTGGAAGCTCAACGATCTGGCTGAACCTGTTTCAAAGCCAGTCCCGGCATATCAGGTAAATGATGAACCTGAAATGCCTGATATGGAGCGTTTCAATGAAGAGAACACCATCCCTACCTTAGAGGATGAGTTAGCATCTCTTCGTGAAAATACGATGCAACAGGCGCGAGAAACAGGTTTTGCCCAAGGCCATCAGCAAGGCTATGACGCGGGTTATCAGGAAGGCTTAGCCAAAGGGCAACAGCAGGGATTGCAAAACTCTTTGCAGCAGCAGCAGCCGATCATCGAACAGATGCAGAATATGGTCACCGAATTTCAACAGACGTTGGATACGCTCGACAGTGTGATCCCTGCTCGTCTGATGCAGCTAGCTTTAACCGCTGCTAAGCAAATTCTGGGGCAACCTCCGGTATGCGACGGCAATGCTCTGCTCGGTCAGATACAGCAGTTGATCCAGCAAGAACCGATGTTCTCCGGTAAGACGCAATTGCGTGTTCACCCTTCCGATTTGGAACGCGTTGAACAATATTTGGGTCCGACGCTGAGCTTACATGGCTGGAGATTGCTTGCTGACAGCCAGCTTCACCCTGGCGGCTGTAAAGTCAGCGCGGAAGAAGGCGATCTGGATGCAAGCCTGGCAACACGCTGGCATGAGCTTTGCCGTTTAGCTGCACCGGGAGAGCTATGATGACTTCACGCCTCGGACGCTGGCTTTCTTCTCTCGATTCATTTGAGAAGCGTATTGACGACACGCCTTCAGTGCGTCGTTACGGCCGCTTAACCCGGGCGACAGGTTTGGTATTGGAAGCAACAGGGTTACATATGCCGCTGGGTGCAACCTGCCTCATCGAACGGCAGAATGGCTCTCAGGTTGAAGAAATCGAAAGCGAAGTTGTCGGTTTCAACGGACAAAAGCTCTTTCTCATGCCACTGGAAGAAGTTGAAGGTATTACTCCCGGAGCACGCGTCTACGCACGAGTCGGCCAAGACAGCAGCAGCCAGGGAAAGCAATTACCATTAGGTCCTGAATTACTTGGCCGTGTACTAGATGGTAGTGCAAAGCCGCTGGATGGTTTACCCGCTCCCGATACAGGCTATCGCGCACCGCTGATTACGCCGCCGTTTAACCCATTGCAAAGAACACCAATCGAAAGTGTTCTGGATGTGGGCGTTCGAGCCATCAATGCCTTGCTCACCGTGGGTCGAGGCCAGCGAATGGGCTTATTTGCTGGCTCAGGGGTGGGTAAAAGTGTGCTGTTGGGCATGATGGCGCGCTATACTCAGGCTGACGTTATTGTTGTTGGCCTTATCGGTGAACGTGGCCGAGAAGTAAAAGATTTTATCGAGAATATCCTCGGCACGGAAGGACGAGCGCGTTCTGTCGTTATTGCCGCCCCGGCGGATGTTTCTCCATTGTTAAGGATGCAGGGTGCAGCGTATGCCACGCGTATTGCTGAAGATTTCCGCGATCGCGGCCATCACGTACTGCTCATTATGGATTCGCTAACACGCTATGCCATGGCACAGCGTGAAATTGCCCTAGCTATTGGTGAACCGCCAGCAACCAAGGGTTATCCGCCTTCCGTCTTTGCCAAGTTACCCGCGCTGGTAGAACGCGCAGGAAATGGTATTCATGGAGGTGGTTCAGTCACCGCCTTCTATACTGTTCTGACAGAAGGTGACGATCAACAGGATCCTATCGCCGACTCTGCTCGTGCTATCCTTGACGGACATATCGTATTGTCCCGTCAACTTGCCGAGTCTGGCCATTATCCGGCAATAGATATTGAAGCATCGATTAGTCGTGCGATGACAGCGCTGATCGATGAAGGCCACTATGCTTCTGTAAGGCAGTTTAAACAGTTACTATCCAGTTACCAACGTAACCGTGATTTGGTTAGCGTTGGTGCCTACGCCGCAGGCAGTGACCCTATGCTTGACAAAGCAATCCGGCTCTATCCGCACTTGGAAGCTTTCTTGCAGCAGGGGATGTTTGAACAAAGTAACTATGAAGAAGCCTGCCAGGCGTTACACACTATTTTCCCTCGTAATGAGTAGGAGAGCAGATGAAAACCCAGTCACCGCTGGTTACACTACGCGAACTGGCGCAGAAGGATGTTGAGAAAGCCGCAGGGCAATTGGGCCAGGTACGTCAGGCTCATCAACAAGCCGAACAGCAACTCAATATGCTGTTAAACTATCAGGATGACTATCGTCAAAAATTGAACTCGACGATGTCCTCTGGCATGGCGAATAATAGCTGGCAAAATTATCAGCAATTCATCCGAACGCTGGACACTGCAATTGAGCAACACAGACACCAGCTCTCGCAATGGACATCACGTTTAGATTTAGCAATGAAGACCTGGCAAGAAAAACAGCAGCGATTGAACGCATTTGAGAAACTGCAGGATCGCGAGCTGACAAGACAGCTTGCTAAAGAAAATAAAATAGAACAAAAACAAATGGATGAATTTGCCCAACGGGCCTCACAGAGGAAAGCAGAATCATGAATCTGTCCGCGTTACCTATAGCTACCACCGTCAGTGATACAAGCAGCGCTTCTGCTTCTCTGCTGACACAGGGTGAGTTGCCAAAAGATTTTGTTGATCTGTTGAGCAAACGCATATCACAAGTAGCCGATACTTCGAGTAAAAATACACTCGACAAAGTAGATGAAAAAGCCCTGCTAAACGCTTTAGGGAAAGATAACGCTTCGCTCAGCCGCGACGATCTCAATGCTCTGCTTGCTTCATTCAGTTCTCTGGCTGGGGCAACCATTGCTGCTGGTAAGCAAAATCCAGAAATTGCAGACCAGGCAAAGTTAAAAGGTCTGGATAAGAAAGATAGCGACAATACTACAGACGACGCGATTGCAATGCAGACACTGCTTGCCATGCTGCAAACAACACCACTGCAAACTCAAACTGCCGCCGATGGTGCCGCTGCGACTGTTGTTAATACGGGCTTAAATATTTCGGGGCTTATTGACGCTAAACGTCAGAATGAGTCTCCTGCATCAGTACTAGGCAATACCGGTGAAAACGCCAAAGGCACACTGGCAAAGCTGCTCGACACATCTGTGATACCAGGTAAAGATACTGATATCTCAAGAGATCTGCATCGTGCAACCAAACAAGCCTCATCGACAGCGACCGACTCTGATGATGCTGCAAAATTTTCGCTGACGACACCACATTCTCTTGCAGGCGATCGTAATGCGTCGGAATCGGTTTCTGCATTAGGTAACAGTGCAAGTGCGTCTCAAACGACACCACCAGTCGCGCAAGCTATGCATGTTCAGCCAGCATCAGTAGGAACGACCACTCCAGCGCCTCAGGCAGCAAGCGCTCAACTGAATGCACCGTTTGGTTCACCGCAATGGCAAGACGCATTAGGCCAGCAGATCGTTATGTTCAGCCGTAATGGTCAGCAGACCGCTGAGTTACGTCTGAATCCACAGGAATTAGGCGCTCTGCACATCAGTTTGAAAATTGATGATAATCAGGCACAAATTCATCTGGCTTCAGCAAATAGCCAAGTTCGTTCAGCGTTGGAAGCGGCACTACCCCACTTGCGTAATGCGATGGCAGAGAGTGGAATTAACCTCGGTCAGAGCAGTGTAGGTAGTGATTCCTCTGCCTGGCAGCAGCAAATGGCGGGTAATAACAACGATGGAAATAGCCGTGGCCCGTCTTACCAGCAACAATTTGGCCAGTCATCAGAAAGCACAAGTGAATTATTAGACGTACCAGAACAGTTAAGATCAATGGCCTCATCAGTCAATGGCGTTGATATCTTTGCCTGAAAGTGAAGTAAACGAATAAGTTAGCACGATTTTCCCTGCCTATTCTCTGTATTGAACATTGCAATAGGCAGGATAATCATCGACATTACGCATTTATTTATTGTTAGTTTCATCCAGCAATAAATATCGATAAGTAACGGGAACTATCTTTGGCTATGTCTGATATGCAAGTTCGACCAGGACGTAAACGGTCTATTTGGCTAATACTACTGATTACCGTTGCTCTCGCTGCAACTGGTGCTGCGGGCGCCGCCTGGTGGCTATTAAATCAGAAAAACGCGGCAACGGCTGAGCAAGAAGCACCGCCACCGCCAGAGCCTGTTTTCATGCCACTGGATACTTTTACCGTTAATCTAGTCAATGCCGATAATGATCCTGACCGCGTGTTATATGTTGGGTTCACGCTGCGTTTGCCAGATGAGGCAACGCGCACACGGTTTACTAATTATCTGCCAGAAGTTCGCAGCAGGCTGTTATTGCTACTTTCTCGTCAGGACGCAATTGCGCTTGCCAATGAGCAAGGTAAACAGAAGCTGATAGAGCAAATTAAGCAAGTGCTAAGCCCACCATTAGTTCCTGGTCAACCTAACCAGGTCGTTACTGATGTTCTGTTCACGGCCTTTATACTGCGGTAACCATTATGGGCGATAGTATTCTTTCACAAGCAGAAATTGATGCACTATTAAATGGTGACAGCGGCGATAGCGACGCTGACACCCATGCGGCATCAAAAACGGATGGGGGTGTTAAACCCTATGATCCGAATACTCAGCGACGCGTTATCCGTGAGCGTTTACAGGCATTAGAAATTATTAATGAACGTTTCGCGCGCCAATTCAGAATGGCATTGTTTAACCTGTTGCGTCGTAGCCCCGACATTACCGTGGGTGGAATCAAGATCCAGCCTTATCATGAGTTTGCCAGGAACCTTCCGGTACCGACAAACCTGAATCTTATTCACTTAAAACCGCTACGTGGCACCGCACTATTCGTATTTTCGCCAAGTTTGGTGTTTATCGCCGTAGATAACCTCTTCGGCGGTGATGGGCGCTTTCCAACGAAAGTCGAAGGTCGCGAATTTACCCACACAGAGCAACGCGTAGTGAAGCGTATGTTGCGCTTAGCTCTGGAAGCATACGGTGAAGCTTGGAATGCGATTTACAAGCTTGATATCGAATACGTGCGTTCAGAAATGCAGGTCAAGTTTACCAATATCACAACGTCGCCTAATGATATCGTCGTGACGACACCGTTCCATGTTGAGATTGGCTCACTGACTGGCGAATTTAACATCTGTATTCCTTTTTCAATGATTGAGCCGCTGCGTGAACTGCTTGCGAATCCGCCATTAGAAAACTCACGTCAGGAAGATCAGAGCTGGCGTGACACCTTAGCTAAGCAGGTACAGCATTCTGAATTGGAATTAGTTGCAAGCTTTGTTGATATTCCGCTGCGGCTGTCCAAAATTCTGAAGTTACAGCCCGGCGATGTGTTACCGATCGACAAGCCTGAAAAAATCGTTGCTCATGTTGACGGCGTGCCTGTGCTGACAAGCCAATATGGCACATTGAACGGGCAATACGCCCTACGTGTTGAACATTTGATTAACCCTATATTGAATTCTCTGGATAACGAGGAACAGCCCCATGAGTGACACCAAGAAACCGTCCGACGACAAGGAATCAGTGGACGATCTGTGGGCTGATGCATTTAACGAGCAGCAGGCTGCAGAAAAACCGGCCGCGACAACAGAAGGTATTTTTAAGTCGCTAGACGGTCATGATCCGTTGGGTGCCCTGCAGGATATCGATCTGATATTGGATATTCCTGTCAAACTCACCGTTGAGCTTGGCCGAACCAAAATGACGATAAAAGAACTGCTGCGCCTAACACAAGGCTCTGTTGTTGCACTGGATGGCTTAGCAGGCGAACCGTTGGATATCCTGATCAATGGCTATCTGATCGCTCAAGGTGAGGTCGTCGTCGTTTCTGACAAGTATGGTGTTCGTATTACAGACATCATTACACCATCTGAACGTATGCGCCGCCTGAGTCGTTAATGGCAACAGCCTCGGTCTCATCCTCTACTTCAGTAACAAGCCAGCAGTCGACTCTTGTTACTGAAGCCCCACTTACCGGCAGTATGTTACTGACACAGGTTGGTAGCGTGCTTGCTGGTATTTTATTATTTATTCTACTCATTGCCTGGCTTGCCCGTAAACTCGGCTTTGCCCCTCAAGCCAAGCAAAACAAGTTGCTAAAAGTGGTATCCAGTTGCCCGGTTGGGCAGCGTGAGCGTGTGGTTATTGTAGAAGTTGATAATACCTGGCTGGTGTTAGGTGTTACCGCTCAACAAATCACACCATTGCATACTCTTCCAGCACAACCAACCAACGACAGTTCTTCCACTGGCGATACCAAACCAGTAGATTTCAATCAACTGTTAAAGAAAGTTTTAAAGCGTCCGGAAAAATCGGAATGAGTGCCTTGCCTAATTATTTTCGTATCACCGCCCTGCTTCGCGCGCTGCGCTATGGCTTAGCCTTCAGTTTGTTGTTCATGGCACCATCAGTGTGGGCACAGCTACCCGGAATTGTGACGCAACCGCTGCCTAACGGTGGACAGAACTGGACGTTATCAGTACAAACGCTGGTTTTCCTCACGTCATTAACGTTTCTCCCTGCTGCTTTGCTAATGATGACCAGCTTCACCCGCATCATCATTGTACTAAGCTTGTTACGCAATGCGATGGGTACACCAACCGCGCCGCCAAATCAGGTATTGCTCGGGTTGACGCTTTTCCTCACGTTTTTTGTCATGTCGCCGGTATTAAACCGCGTTTATGACGAAGCCTATCTTCCATTCAGTCAAGATCAAATCAGTATGGAAGTCGCTATCGAGCGTGGCGCAGAGCCTCTGCGTGAGTTCATGTTACGACAGACCAGAGAAACCGATCTGGCGTTGTTTACCCGGCTAGCAGAAATCCCAGAGATTCAAGGACCCGAAGCAGTCCCTATGCGTGTACTTCTCCCTGCATTTGTGACAAGCGAACTCAAAACTGCTTTCCAGATTGGCTTCACTGTGTTTATCCCTTTCCTCATCATTGACCTTGTGGTTGCCAGCGTATTGATGGCACTAGGGATGATGATGGTTCCTCCGGCGACAATTTCATTGCCTTTTAAACTCATGCTTTTCGTATTAGTCGATGGCTGGCAGCTGCTACTCGGTTCATTAGCACAAAGTTTTTACAGTTAAACGAATAGAGGAATGCGACTATGACACCAGAATCGGTGATGGCGCTTGGCTATGAAGCAATGAAGGTCGCATTGGCGCTGGCGGCTCCGCCCTTGATAGCGGCACTACTCAGTGGGCTGACGATTAGTCTCTTGCAGGCAGCCACCCAGGTAAACGAAATGACACTGTCGTTTATCCCTAAAATCCTAACGGTGTTCTTCACCTTAGTGATCGCTGGGCCCTGGATGTTAAACCTTATGCTGGACTATATGCGCACGCTGTTCGGCCAGTTACCTAACATTATTGGGTAAGCATGCTGACGTTTAACAGTTGGGATATGGTGAATTGGGTTAGCCAGTTTTTTTGGCCCTTCGTCAGAATTCTTGCACTGATCAGTACCGCACCAGTCTTTAACGAAAGAGCGATTGGTAATCGGGTAAAGATCGGCCTGGGTGTACTGATTACTCTGCTCGTTGCGCCTTATTTGCCGTTAAACACCACGCCTATTTTTTCTGTTGCGGGCGTGTGGCTCCTGATACAACAAATACTTATCGGCGTGACACTAGGCTTATCAATGCAGTTGGCATTTGCCGCTATTCGCCATGCAGGAGAGCTCATTGGTTTACAGATGGGGCTTGCTTTTGCGACCTTCTTTGATCCGACGGGCGGCCCGAATATGCAGGTTATAGCCCGCTTTCTGAATATTCTCGCAATCCTACTGTTCTTAACCTTTGATGGACACCTCTGGCTGATCTCATTATTAGCCGATAGCTTCTATACCTTGCCCATCAGTGCCAATCCTATTAACAGCCATGCTTTTCTTGCACTTGCGCGCGCCGGCGGGCTAATTTTTATTAACGGATTGATGTTAGCGCTGCCCATTATAACTCTATTGCTGACCATCAACCTGGCGTTAGGCATGCTTAACCGCATGGCACCTCAACTCTCAATATTTGTCGTTGGTTTCCCAGTTACACTCACTGTCGGAATTATGACGCTAGGTTTATTACTCCCGCTCATACCACCATTTGCGGAACATTTATTCAGCGAGGTTTTCGATTTACTCGCTGATATTCTCAGCCAGCTATCAAGTTCTTAACTCTCTACTCAAAGTTAAAAAATCCCACTTAAGGTAACTTAAGCGGGATTTTTTGTTTTTAGCTGTTTCTAGCCGTAGGTTAAGAGCAAGAACGTGGACGTAACACCCTGCCCTAGTGAGCTACTCATTGCCCCATTGATTCAGGAACATGGCTATCTCATCGATACGCCGCTCGTCGATACCGGCTTCATTGGCCATCTCTTTCTGCGCATTCTCACTGATTTCCTCATTATTCATTAATCGGGTGATCAGCAATTGGAAATAACGCGCCAGAGATTCACGTTCGGACTCACCCACTGCTTCTGCCGATTCCGTCGAATATTCATCCACGATGTCATAATATTTAAGTGGTACTTCATTGTTCATAAGTAGCTCCCAGCGTTAACGCCTATGTCAGTTGCGGTCTGCATCGTATGGCTTAGATAATATCATTCTGTCCCATTTTTTTGTCATCCATGCAAGATCAGCGTTGAAAACGCAAAACACCCTACGTCAAGAGCCATGAGATCAACGTGGCGAAAACTTTAACTGGGCTCTTACGATATGATCTGGTTGCGGGAGAAGTTTGTAACAGAGCCGTATATCATGGCGCATCGGGCTCGGTAAATGATGCCGAAATATTCCTTATGGGTAGCGCAAAATTTCGGCACAGGATCTATCTGATAACTTCAGACCTTGAGTAGTTTTACCGCGGCATCCACATCTATCTCATCTTCCGAGAAGATTAACGTCGTTCCCTGAAAGGTGGTGATCGCCAGTTTTTTCAGTGGACGCATGTCACCAGGCTTAGTGGCTGATTTTGGCCTGATACTATTCATCAGCATCCCCACAGACAGCACTGCATTTTCTTTGTCAATGTGAGCATCGGCAGGCACTTCTTCACGGTAAACCAGGTAAGACTTGATCGATGTGAGCTTAAGCCGTTCGCCCGCAATATAGATGTATTTGCTTTCCGGTACAACTTTCACCGCATAAGCGGACAAACCCTTGTTATTCGTGGTAGGTTCAAAAGTTACCGCAGCATCTTTTTTAATTAGCTCAGGGTTGGCGACCTTAATCACATGAAAATAACGGTTATCACCGTTTTCATCTTTTATAAATCCAAAACCTTTATCTTCAAACCACGTTGTGATCGTTCCATTCATCGCCATTACCGCCTACTTAATTGTTTATCTACTCAGTTTTTGCAGTGCGCAGTGTAGAACACAATACCTGCGCAGACTACGCCTTTGATTGAAGTCTACGATAAATTTCTAGGTGTGAGAGGCTTGTGGCCAAGTGGAGGCATAAGCGACATACACTGGTAGGCTAAAAGGCGTCATCCAGCTGAGCTGGAAGTATAAAGATTGGCAACAATCCAGGATAATACAACGTTCTTCATGAACTGGATGAATATAAAATCTTAATGAAAAGCCCTGATGGACTTTTCATACATAAGTATTTGTAGAACGTTGATTACCACATCAAATCATCGGGCACTTTAAAATCAGCATACGGGTCTTCTTCATCTTGCTCTTCCTGACTAAGCGCACTATTTAATACAATACTGTTCGCATCTCGCTGTGCAATTTTATCGGCTACGATTGCAGGAATAATCGCGTATTCGCTCTCACCACTGTTATCGATAACCAAGCGAGCAATGGCGAGGCGACCACTAATCAACTGAGCTTGAGTTAG
Source organism: Pectobacterium zantedeschiae (assembly GCF_004137795.1). GTDB lineage: Bacteria > Pseudomonadota > Gammaproteobacteria > Enterobacterales > Enterobacteriaceae > Pectobacterium > Pectobacterium zantedeschiae. Next base: position 484,018 of record NZ_NWTM01000001.1, on the reverse strand, counting down.
CTTATCCACAATTATTTTTTTAATTAAATTACTATCTGTGAAGTTAAAACCAATATCACCTTTTGAAACATTGATTCTATTCATTTCAATGAGTTGCTTCACCTGAGCTTTATATTCCTTAGATAAAACAGCTTGTTTTTGTTGTTCACTTAGCTGTTTATCACGCTCAATCTGTGCTTTTTTATTTTCTTCCACAGCCTCTCTTGCCTCACGAGCCTGGACTCGTGATTTTTTAGCCGTCCTTTGGACTTTGGCCATTTTTTTGCTGGTCACTAACCCAGCTTTTAGCATCTGCTCTTGTAAGGTGAGTTTTGTCATCTTCGTTTCTAAACCCGTTGAATAATGTATGGGATTATACCTGTAATTTTTGAGGCTGTACCGGATTGCAGAAGCTGAACGCGATGCAGTTTGCGTTTGAAGGGACCTATCAAAGGCTGTTGTAAATTCCGTGCGCTATCGAAGGTATTGCAAGAGATAATTTTGGGTGAAGGGGAATAAAAAACGGCATGTCATCCATTCAGTATAATGAAAGGAGTGACACGCCTAAAAAATACGCCCGGTTTAAGCGTATTCAAATCGGTAAAAGTAGAATAGATAAGTGTTGCCTATTACTACTATTTTAACTGGAAAAGTGACATTCCTTGCATATTCTGGAAAGCTGTATAAGACGCCTGCAGAGAAGATTGCTGCATAACATAAGACGAAATCGCATCATACCAATCAGTATCTTGCAACTGTGATAGCGTTGTTTTATTGGCAACATCGCGATCTTGACCAATAGCATCAAGGTTATCAATTTCATTAAGCTGAATACCTAATTCTGCACGGACAGCAGAAATATTATTCAACGAATTTTTTAAACCACGGTTTGCTGTCTCTAATGCCGCCGCCACGCCGGCTTTTGTTGTATCGTCGGCATCTGCAATAGGCGTTTCGAGCGCTTTAATAGCAATATCCAACGTTTCAAACAAATCCGACTGAATGCTACCATCCGGCTCTTTTTGAGCATCTCCGGTTATCCCATTGAATACCGCGGAACCAACATGGCTGACCGTCATATTTCGGGCCGCATCTACGCGTTGTGAAATAGCTTGGTTTCCGCCCAAATACTCAACCCCAGAGGCACCTTCAACAAAAGGAGCATTATCCGTTTCATAGCCAGCAAAAATATAATTGCCGTTACCATCAGTGCTGTTAGACATATTCAGCAGCTCAGCTTTCATTCCACGCAAAGACGTCGCAACTGATTTACGATCGTCATCACTCAGAACACCGCCGCCTTTGATTACTTCAGTCAATGCACTCGTAATGGTAGTAACGCTCTTATCTAAAATCGACTCTTCCAGCGACATACTTTGTTTGGCAAATGTGCGCGCTAGCGTGTACTGACCATTCTCCGATTGAGCCTGGCCAAGCATAATGACACTTGCAGCCGCTATAGGATCATCTGATGGATTTACAACACGTTTACCGGTTGACAGTTGCTCACCCGTTTTTTGCCACGCTGCCTGACCATTAATAATGCCCTGCATGTTTTGCTGGTATATCATGCTAGTACTTAAACGCATGGTATTAATTCCTCTCTATCAAATGGTCAAACTTAGCCACGGGCCGCTAACAAAGCGTCAAATATGGATTGTGCTGTTTTAATGACCTGAGCATTTGCCATGTAATATTGCTGGTAACGCATCAGATCACCGTATTCTTCATCCAGATTCACACCGGATACCGACTGTTGTTCTGCTGTCAGCTGTTTAACAACGTTTTGCTGCGATGTATTATTAATCTTTAGGGTGCTGGTCTGGTTACCAATTTCACCAACCAGACTCGCGTATGCTCCAGAAACGCTGGCCTTCCCGCCCACAATTTTTTCATTTTGCAGCGCAAGTAATGCTTTAGCATTCGTGTTATCACTAACACCACCAAACACAGGATTACCGCTCGCATCCAATACCGGATTGCCAGAATCATCAAGCTTAACGGATGCAGCAGCGATCTTATTAGGATCGGAAATAGCCACTGACATATCGGTAATGACGTCATTAACGGGCTTAAGCACGAAACTGTCGTTCGTTGCTGGCGTTCCAGTGATTGTCATCTTGATACCATCAAAATTCAGGCTGCTCTCAGGAGGCGTTCCTGTTGTCGTCACTGCCGCCGTAAATTTTGAATTGTCAGACAAGCGGGTTACTTGCCAATTAGCGCCATCGTATTTAATCGCATAATTGCTTGCCTGCACGTCTTTAGTATCTGTGTAAGATGGCGTTAACGCAGCAGTGCCGCTATTTTTGCTATCATTCAAAACAACCGCTTTACCAAAAGAGAAGAAATCACCGCCTTTAACACCATCACGGTCGTAACCTTGCTGGTGTTGAGTATTAAATGCATCGGCGAATGCCAGTGCTAACTGTCCTAGCTGATTGCGCGCCTCATCAAGGGTTTCTGAACGGAAAGAGATCAAACCACCTAATGAACCGCCGGTTAACGTGCTCTCATTGAGCGTAACAACATCATTTGTTTGGTCTTTATATCCAATAGTCAGACGAGCAGGATCGCTACTCGAACCAACTGCGACTAGCTGGTTGCTCGTTCCTGCCTGAACCAGGTTAGTACCGTTTTTCAATGCAACGTTATAAATAGTTCCATCCTGGACAGTAACGTCAACACCTACCAATTTATTGAGCTGATCGACAAGAAGATCGCGTTGATCGAGCAAATCATTAGGCATAGTGCCGCTATTTGCGCCCATCAGCTTCGTGATTTCATTGTTTAAAGAGGCAATCTGATCGGTATACGTATTAATTTGGCCAACAGTGCTTTGAATCTGTGTATTCAGGCCACTGTCCATATCACGCAAATATTTATCGGTGACTTTAAATTGGTTTACCAGCCCTTCCGCTTTGCCCAGTACAGTTTGACGAGTAGACGAATCGCCCGCATTACTGGTGAGGTTCTGTAGGTTGGAAAAAAAGCTTTGTATAGTTGTGGAGAGGCTAGTCGTGCTACTCGCGAGTAGGTTATCTATTTTGGAAATTTGCTCGTAGTAAGCAGAAACAGAGCTACTCGTCGTTTGTGCGGAACGCAGCTGATTAGTAATAAATTCATTATATTGACGATTAATACTAACAACATTCACGCCATTACCAATATACCCAGCGGATGTGCTGCTGCTCGTTGCTTGCTCAAGAATCGCATTTTGCCGACTATAGCCAGTAACAGCCTGATTACTAATGTTGTTACTCACGGTACTCAGCGCAACCTGTGCACCTTTTAAGCCACTCATCGCGGTGTTAATTAAATTGGACATAGGGTGTTGTTCCTTTTACACAGGCTTTTTTCGCCCTGCGCGATTAACTAAATACTGAAAGCAGCAAATACGCTACATAAGTTAATTACTTTATCGGTCAGGAAGCGCAAATCTTGAATAAAAAAATCAAAATAGCCGACTCAAATCGTGCGTGTAGGCCTTCGCCACTTTCTCACCTGAACTCTTCATTTGCTGGATCATACTAACCAGTTTCTGAGCATATTGTGGGTCCGTTGCATAACCCGCTTTTTGCAAAGCATGAGCCGCTTGCTCAGCCGTTCCCGCGCTCATCACAGCAGAATAGCGTGGATTATTGGTCAACAATTTCACATAGTCACCAATAGCTTCAATGTAGGAGTCGTAAACTCTGAAGCTAGCTTTTACTTTTTTGGCCACGCCTTGCTCATACTCTGTCGTGGTTATCTCCGTTGTCGGCCCATTCCAGCTACCGCCAGCTTTGATACCGAACAAATTGTGGCTTGGGCGTCCATCTTCCGTAGTGATTTCACGCTGCCCCCAGCCAGACTCGAGCGCCGCTTGGGCGATGATAAGGTGATGAGGTATGCCGCTATGCTGGCTGGCAATCTGTGCGGGCAAGGAAATCTGGGACACAAAATTACTATTGGATAATGGCAGGGCTGAACCCGTCGTTGGCAATTTGGGCAACGCTTTACGTACCATCTGCTCCACAGCCCCAGCTGGCATGCTTTTGATTACATCACCATCGAATGTCAATGGAACCGAGGGAACAGCGGCTTTAGCCGCTGCTGCATCTGGGGATTGCCGGGTCAATTGCTCAACCATGACATCCGCGAGCCCAAGTCCCTTACCCTTAGTTGAAATCTCTTGGGCAATTTGCTGATCGTACATTGAGGTATACAGACGCGTCTGATCGCTGTTGAAAAGCCCATCCTGCGGAATCGCAGAACGCATGCTTTTCATCATCAATTGTACAAACACACCTTCCATCTGTTGCGCAACCGCCCTGATACCCTCTTTACTTTGAGGATTACCTGAAACCTCACGCTTCAAGGTATTCAGGGACTGTGCATCATAGGCCGCGTTATTCAGCGTCTGCATGTCACTCATCAGATAATTTCCAGTTTGGCGCGCAAACAACCCGCGCTTTGCATCGCCTGCAGAATAGACATCAGTTCCATCGGCGTCGCGCCCAGAGAATTCAGTGCGCGCACGACATTATTGAGGTTGGCACTGGAGTTGACGCGCTGTAAAGCACCGCCCGCTTGCTGAACCGAAATCTCTGTTTGCGGAGTCACAACCGTCTGGCCACCGCCAAATGGCGTATTGGGCTGACTAACGTTGGCTTGCTGATTAATCGTCACAGAAAGGTTGCCCTGAGCGATAGCACAGCTATCCAGCGTGACATCACGATTCATCACGACAGAACCGGTACGAGAGTTGATCACTACTTTAGCGTCCTGAATACCGACGTTGACTTCAATATTCTGAACATCGGCCAAAAATCGAACCTGAGAACTATTGCCATGTGGAGCAAGAACCTGAATTGTGCGAGAGTCAAGCGGAGTCGCCGTACCACCATATCCAGAGCGATTGATCGCATCGCTGACTTTCTGTGCCATCGAAAAGTCGTCATTCTTCAGTTGCAGCATGATCGTATTTGACGCGCCAAACGTGCTGGGTAACTCTCGCTCAATAACTGCACCGTTGCTAATTCGTCCACCGGCTAGTTGGTTAACCTGAACACTGCTTCCGCCAGCGGAAGCTCCAGCACCACCAACCAAAACGTTCCCCTGAGCCAGAGCATATACCTGATTATCCACCCCTTTTAATGGGGTCATTAACAGAGTCCCGCCACGCAGGCTCTTTGCATTACCGAGTGAAGACACAACGACATCGATATTCTGGCCCGATCTGCCAAAGGCCGGGAGTTCCGCTGTTACCATCACCGCAGCCACATTCTTCAACTGCATGTTAGTTCCGGCGGGGACAGTAATACCTAATTGGGAAAGCATGTTAGTTAAGCTTTGTGTGGTAAACGGTGTCTGCATAGTCTGGTCACCGGAACCATCCAGGCCGACAACTAAACCGTAACCAATCAACGCATTACCACGTACGCCCTGGATATTAACCAGATCGCGAATTCTCTCTGCCGACGCAGGGGCAATATTCAGCGTCAGTAACGTCAGCAGTACAGTGAAAAATGATGCAATCCGCATGACAGGCCTCTTAAGCTTAGAACGGAGAAACATTGAGGAAGAACCGCTGTAACCAGCCCATGTTTTGCGCTTCATTAATATAGCCATTGCCGACATATTCAATGCGCGCATCCGCGACCTGGGTTGATGGCACCGAGTTGTTACCGCTAATGGTTCTCGGATTTACCACTCCAGAGAAACGGATAAACTCTGTTCCCTGATTAATTGCAATTTGTTTTTCGCCAACGACGCTCAAGTTGCCATTAGCCAATACTTGACCGACCGTGACTGTAATCGTGCCACTGAAGGTGTTATTGGCGTTAGCACCACCTTTCCCTGAAAAATCATTCGTACCAGTGGCATCCAATGCAGCACGGTTGTTACCCAGTGGCCCTTCAAGATAGCGCGGTGTTGTCGTTACACCAAACGTCGATGAGCCATTACGAGCAGCATTAGCTGATGAGCTTTTACTGGCGCTAACATTTTCCTGCAATACGATCGTCAATGTATCGCCAATATTACGTGGGCGACGATCTTCAAACATCGGCTGATAGCCATAATTCATCGGCTGTACAGTTTGGAAAATAGAACCATTAGGACCCGCTAATACTGGCGATCCAGGCTGGGCAGTCGTAGGCCCAGTGACAACTTTATCATGCGGAATATAGGCGCAACCGTTAAGTGCTAACATCGCGATCAATGTCAACAGACGGGGTCGGCGGAGTGGTTTGATAACCGACTTTGCATTCATTATCACTGCAGATATCGCCTTAAATTAATCTATTTCATATATTCACGGGGTAAATCAAAACCATATTTGCTCCACTCATCTGGTGGTTATGGCCATCATTACCCCGTTAAATACTGTCTATGTTGCCAACATCAAGCCACCAGAGCACCAGCTCTCACCCCTGACATTAGCGGGTTACCCATTACAATTGGGTCAATTTCTGCAACATTTGGTCAGAAGAAGAAATTGCTTTACTGTTGATTTCATAGGCACGTTGAGTCTGAATCATCGATACCAATTCCTCAGCCACATTGACGTTGGAGGTTTCGACATACTTCTGATATAGCAGACCCGCGCCATTCAAACCTGGGTTTGTTTCATTCGGCGCGCCTGAGCTCGCGGTTTCCAGATACAGGTTTTCACCCATACTCTCAAGACCGCTATCATTAATAAAGGTCGTCAGCGTCAGCTGACCAATCTGGTTTGTTGCTGCCTGCCCCTGCACTTTAACGCTGACAATACCATCACGGCCGATATTCAGTTCAGTCGCATTCGCAGGAACGGTGATGGCAGGCTGAACCTGATAACCGCTCGACGTCACCAGTTGTCCGTTACCATCAAGCTGGAAGGCACCGTCACGAGTGTAAGCTGTTGTTCCATCAGGCAACTGAACCTGAAAGAACCCCTGCCCTTTAATGGCAACATCTTTCGAGTTACCCGTCTCGGAAAACGTTCCTTGAGTATGGATACGCTCTGTTGATACCGGACGAACACCGGTACCTAACTGCAAACCAGACGGTAACATGGTTTGCTCTGAAGACTGAGCTCCGGGCTGACGAACTGTTTGATACATCAGGTCTTCAAATACCGCACGCTGACGCTTGAAACCATTTGTGCTGACGTTTGCCAAGTTATTGGAAATAACGTCCATATTGGTTTGCTGAGCATTCAAGCCGGTTTTTGCAATCCACAAAGAACGGATCATTCATTCACTCCTGTGCGCACTCGGCGCTTAACTCATTGCTAATATCTGATTAGCGCGTTGTGCATTATCATCGACACTGCTAATGACTTTCATCTGCATTTCAAAGCGACGAGCATTAGCAATCATATCGACCATAGTATCGACCGTGTTCACATTACTGCCTTCGATCACACCCGGCATAATGCGCACAGTGGGATCGTTTTGCAGAACATTACCACGTTGCTGCTGAGCCTGTTGCGTCAAGCGAAACAACCCATCATCAGAACGCTCAACTTCTTGTCCGGTAGCTTTGACAAGCTTCAAACGCCCCAACTGAGCAATCGTATTCGGCGGATCGCCAGCATTAAGAGCAGAAATCGTACCATCGGCAGAAATGCTAATCTGAGCCTGTGGAGGAACGTCAATCGGGCCACCGTCGCCCATGACTACACGTCCCTGGATAGTCAACTGCCCATCAGCGTTGATCTCCATATTACCATTACGGGTGTACGCTTCACCGCCATTAGCAGTTTGCACTGCCAACCAACTCTCTTTCGGTAAAGCGACATCCATTGCACGGCCAGTATAATTCATCACGCCTTCGGTCATATCAGCACCAGGCGTTGACGCGACAACCAGCGTTCGGGTAGGTAGTGTCAACCCATTCACTGGCACCGCGCGCAATGCAGACAGTTGTGCCCGAAAACCCGGCGTTGAGGCATTAGCCAAGTTGTTCGCAGTAATCGCCTGCTTTTCCAATGACTGGCTCGCGCCACCCATTGCTGTATAAATCGCGTGATCCATGCAACGTCCCCGTTAGGATAATTAACGCAGGCTAACCAGCGTTTGCAGAATGGAATCCTGCGTTTTGATAGTTTGCGCGTTTGATTGGTAGTTACGCTGCGCAACGATCATGTTGACCAGCTCTTTACTCAGATCAACGTTCGAACTTTCGGTGGATTTGCCGATAAGTTTACCCAGACTTCCGGTACCCGCCAGACCAACAACAGCCTGACCAGAACTTGCTGTTTCAGACCAGGCGTTATCCCCTTCAGGCGATAAGCCTTCTGGGTTAGCAAAACTAGCCAGCAGAATCTGGCCCAGCGGTTGCTTCTGACCATTGCTGTAACTGCCTTCGATCGTACCGTCGTCATTGATAGCAAAACCCGTCAGCGATCCTGGCGCATAACCGTTCTGGGTCGGGCTCTTATAACTATATTCGGTGTTTTGCTGCACGCTGCCAGTCAAATTGAGAGTGAAGGTACCATTTGCAGCACCATTCGTTCCCGTAAGATTGATAGTAAAAGGTGTATGCGCAGTGGCTCCCGTAGAACTTAAGGCACCGTTCGCCTCAAAATTCAGCGTTCCTGCATTTTGATACGTAGCTGGACTAATTGAGTCATCCTTAGCGTACGTCTGCCATGTATTGTTTGCCGTTTTAACAAAATACAGGGTGAAGTTGTGCACGTTACCCTGACTATCATAGGTTGTTAGTGCAGTCTTGCTATTATAGGTACCTTCTGCCCCAGGCGTTGTAGCCCAAGAGCTTGTTGGAACCGAGTCTGAAGATTTCAGGTTAGCCTGAATTGATGCAACTGTCGTTTGGCTCGCCAACATATCCCCATCAGGAACAGTCAACGGTACTGGATCTGCACCTGTTTGAACGGTTGGCGGCGTACCTGCAACGGGGTACCCCGTCAATTGCATTCCTTGCGCGTTGACGATATTACGGCCGTTCAGCATAAACTGACCATTACGGCTGTAATAAGTAGAACCGTTGGTGTCTTGCAAACGGTAAAAACCGCCGCCGCTAATTGCGATGTCCAGGTCTCGTGAGGATGATGTCACCGTACCGTTACCAAAATCCTGTAGTACCGATGCGACCTTCACACCCATACCGACTTTAGAACCCGCAAACATATCAGCAAATGTGACGGTCCCGGATTTAAAACCCACTGTCGCTGAGTTAGCGATGTTATTACCGATAACATCCAGGTTATTAGATGCCGCGTTTAAACCACTGACCGCCTGAGAAAAACCCATGTCGTTCTCCAGATGAATTGATTAAGTCATATTCCAGGTAGTGAGTTTCACTGGAATAATATGAAATTTATTCTGTTACAGAATCTGCCTGACATCGTCCATCGTGACTCTGCCGCGTAGTCCTAAATCAAGCAATGCGCCACTATCATCTCGAACAACACTATTCACAACCGCATAGTTCAGTGGCTGAACTACTTGCTGCGCGCCACCCGTACTGGCAGCGACAGTGAAGGTATACGCACCATCTGGTGCAGCCGTACCGTCAGAAAGCTTACCGTCCCAGTTGAACGAATGAACCCCGGCAGAAAGCGTCCCCAATTCGATCGTACGAACAGCTTTACCGGTTGAATCATTAATCGTAACGGTAACGACTTCGGCTGCTTTTTCCAGTTCCACACCAAAGGGCGTGCTAGTTTCGCTACCAACAAGAATGTCTTTTCCAGGGATCATAACGCTATGACCAATCAGCGTTGTTGCCTGCATAGATTGGTTGTTATTGATCTGACCGGAAATAGAACCCAATGTTGTGTTCAACTTCTCAATACCACTAACCGTATTGAGCTGAGCAAGCTGACTTACAAGCTGATCGTTGCTCATCGGATTCGTCGGATCCTGGTTCTTCAACTGTGCAACAAGAAGCGTCAGAAACTGATTCTGTAGGTCAGCGCTGCTGTTTTTCTCTACCGCCGTTGTAGACGAGAGACTCTGCGTACTACTCGCCGAGGAGGTATCATTAATGGTTACAGACATTATTGCGTCTCCCGATTATTGCCCGATCGTTAGCGTCTTCAGCATCATCGATTTTGTCGTATTCAAGACTTCGACGTTTGCCTGGTAACTGCGTGATGCTGAAATGGTGTTCACCATCTCAGCTACAGGGTCAACATTCGGCATGCGAACGTATCCCTGACCATCAGCCAGTGGGTTGCCCGGTTCGTAAACCAGACGAGCAGGCGATGGGTCTTCAATAACATTGGCAACGCGTACGCCACCCGTTGATTGCCCCGGCGCTGCATTCACTTCGAATACAACCTGCTTGGCGCGATAAGGTTCACCATCAGGGCCTGTCACGCTGTCTGCGTTAGCCAGGTTACTCGCACTCACATTCAGACGCTGAGATTGCGCAGAAAGCGCTGAGCCTGAAATTTCGAATATATTTAATAACGACATGAATCTTTACCTTCCCATCGCGCTACGATCATGAACCTGACTGCAGGACCGACATCATGCCTTTAATCTGTCCACCCAGAACGGTCAGGCTGGTTTGATATTTCAGGCTATTATCGGCAAAATTAGTGCGTTCACGGTCCATATCGACCGTATTGCCATCCAACGCAGGTTGATCGGGTACGCGGTATAACAAATCAAGCTCCGGCGGCTGAAAATTCTGTGCCGGTATATGCCGTACAGATGTTGTTTTCAGCGCGATACCTGTACCGTTCACCCGCCCTTGCTCCATCGTTTTACTGAGCTGGCTGGCAAAATCGATGTCCCTGGCCTGATAGCCTGGCGTATCCGCATTGGCAATATTCGCGGCCAGAATTTCCTGCCGCTGGGCACGCAAGTTCAACGCTTCCTGCTGAAACCGCAACGAGGCGTCTAATTTATCAAGCATGCTCCCTCCGCAAGTTAGAATTTGGAGTGAGTAGGATAATTCTCATAGCAGCTATGCCATCGAACGAATAGACACCAAATGCAGCGCTATTTATTGCCTTAACCTCACGCTGACATCGTTACACTTATGCCCGATATAATCAGAATCAGGAGAGCCGAATCGGAATGAAAACAATATATTATTACCTCTGTCTGGCGACGTCCTGTTTTCTCATTCTGTGTGCATCTGCCAATGCGAACGACCTCCCGGCACAGATCAATCAGTTTTTTGCTTCACGCTTTCAGGGAAGCACGAATAGCGTTAACGTTGTGGTAAAATCGCCGGAGTCACAGTGGCCACAGTGCGAAGTGCCACAAATCACATTGCCCGGAAATACGAAAATGTGGGGCAATGTCAGCCTGTCCGTACGTTGTGGGCAACAGCGCCGCTTTATTCAAACCGAGGTTCAGGTAACAGGAAACTATGTCACCAGTTCACGGCCTATAAATCGCGGAACAACGCTGACGGAAAAAGACATAAGTTTGACAAAAGGCAGACTCGATTTATTGCCGTTGCGCCCTATACTGACGTTACAAGGCGCACAGGGTGCAGTCGTTTTGCGCGATCTAACCCCAGGGCAGGTTATTACCGCGTCAATGATCAGACGTGCATGGGTCGTAAAGGCTGGTCAGTCGGTGCAAATCATCGCCCAAGGGGCAGGCTTTACGGTTAATGGCGAAGGAAAGGCTATGAACAATGCGGCAACGGGACAAGCCGTTAGAGTCAGAACGGCAAATGGACAAATAGTCAGCGGAATCACAAACGAAGATGGGATTATTCTGATCTCACAGTAATTAATTAAAGATTTGCTCATGTTTGCCGATGATAATTACAGAGTCATTACTGACGACGTTTTAAAATTGAACACCAATGTGATAAAAATTATTTAACACATTGATGATTAACCATTTATCCTCAATCAGAGGGATGTATTATGAGTATTGATCGCACACAGTCGCTGAAGCCGGTCAGTCAAGTTCAGCAACGCGAATCTGGCGATGTCGCTAAAACTAAACGTAAGCAGACTGAAGCTCAGTCTGAAGTCAGCGCAACTCAGGTGAAACTGAGCGACGCGCAGGCGAAGTTGATGCAGCCAGGTACGCAAGACATAGACATGAACCGCGTTGAAACCCTGAAGCAGGCAATTCGTGACGGCTCACTTAAAATTGATGCCGGAAAAATCGCAGATGCGTTACTTAAAGAAACGCAGGATTTTTTAGCAGGTAATTAATATTTATGGAAAATCTGCAATCGACTCTGAATCAGTTGCTGAGTAATCTGCGTGAGCTTGATGTCGTGATGTCTGAAGAGCAAACGCTACTTTGTGCTGGTCATATTAACAGCATTGCTCTGCAACAGATGACAGAAAAGAAGACATCCTTGTTGGCAACAATGCAGCATTTGGAAACACGGCGCCATGACGCTGAATCTGTTCTTAAGCTGCAAGCGCCTTATGACGGTATTGAACAACTGTCTGTGTATTGGCAACAAGTACAAGAGTTAACCAGACGCCTAAATAATCAGAATAAGCATAATGGCCTTCTACTTAGTCGGCATATTGCGTATACGAACGAAGCCATCAATATATTGAAGCCTCGTCATGGGCAGGGGTTATATGGCCCGGATGGCCAGTCGAAAGGAGTGACAGTAGGCGGTCGGAAAATTACGTTCTAAAAGTCTCTGCATCGTAGCAGAGACTTTCAATCCTTTAAACAACCTGTCATTTAAAACAATCAGTTAAAACTATTTGTAGTTTACCGCAATATCAATTGTACGAACGCTGAACGTATGATTAATACGACCATTGCCTTCGATGTAGTATACAAAACGAAACTCATTATTTGCCGCTAATCCACCGAATGCCTGAGTTTGTCCGTCCCCGCTACCATCCAGATCGACACAGCGCTGCGGCGACTGTGAACACAGCTTCACAACAAGCCCTACAGGTATCGCTGAATCAATAACGTGCCGCCAATATATTGTCGTAATCGTTTCATCTGGTTTAACCGCTATATTAGGAACAAAAGCTGACGTCGTAATCATTTCACCACGATGATCCAGTTTAATTCCCGTCATACTTCCGTTCCAACTACCTGGTGTCGCGATGGCGTAAAGTGGAAATGCCAGCGCTATTGCTACCAGAGAACGAATCACTTCACTCATTTATTGGCTTCCCCAATAACTGATGTCATGCGAATCTGTCGATGATCACTGATTTCCAAATTAGAAAGCACGGCCATATTTGGCAGACTACGGTGCAAGAATCGAGCAAGCAAAGCACGTAAAGCGTGGTTCACAAGTAGCACCGGCGGAGCACCCAACATTTCCTGCCGCTGTAGCGCTTGTTTCGCCTGTTCAAGCAAACGATCTGCAAGCCCCGGTTCGAGACCACCACCGCCCTGAAGTGCTTGTAGCAGAAGGCGTTCCAACGACCCTTCCAGACCGATAACCTGAAGTTCACTGTCCCCAGGAAACCACTGCTGAGTGATAGCTCGTCCGAGAGCAACCCTGACTACGGTGGTAAGTTCGTAAGGATCTGGCTGCACAGGCGCATGCTCAGCCAATGTTTCCATGATGGTGCGCATATCCCTAATCGACACTCTCTCACTAAGCAGGTTTTGCAAAACCTTATGCAAGGTAGTCAGCGTCACTACGCCAGGAATGAAATCTTCCGTAAGTTTTGGCATTTCCTGCGCAACGCGGTCCATCAATTGCTGCGCTTCCTGCCGTCCAAAGAGTTCACTGGCATGTAATGCAATTAAGTGGTTCAAGTGTGTCGCCACCACTGTACTTGCCTCTACGACCGTGAATCCCTGAGCTTGGGCTTGATCTTTCAGCGCATTATCAATCCACACTGCAGGCAGCCCAAATGCTGGATCCTGCGTGATATCTCCAGACAAAGAACCAACCGCATTACCCGGATTGATCGCCATCCAGCGACCAGGGTGAGCTTCACCACTACCCACTTCAACGCCTTTCATTAATATACGATAGCTGGCAGGCTGAAGTTCCAAATTATCCCGGATATGAACTACTGGCGGTAAGTACCCCATTTCCTGGGCAAATTTCTTCCTGATACTACGAATCCTACCCAACAGTTCGCCATCTTGCTGCGCATCAACCATTGGGATCAATCGATAACCAACTTCCATACCCAGCGGGTCTTCAAGCTGTACATCAGACCAGCTGGCTTCAATAACCTGATGCTTCTCCATTGATGCCGGTATAGGCTGCATCGCAGGCTCTTTTGTTTGTTCCCCGCGCATCCACCAGGCAAGTCCCAATAGAGATGCAGTAAATAACAGGAAGACAAAGTTGGGCATTCCCGGAACCAGCCCAATAAGTCCAATCACCGCAGCACTCAGCACCATAACCCGCGGATTATTGAATAGCTGGGTGACCATCTGCTGGCCAACGTCCTGATCGGTACTCACACGAGTAACAATAACACCCGCAGCGGTAGAGATAATCAGAGCTGGAATCTGCGCAACCAGACCATCACCGATGGTAAGCAGTGTATAGCTTTCTGCTGCCTGCCCTACCGGCATGCCGTGCTGTGCAACACCGACGATCAATCCGCCAACAATGTTGATGACCATGATAATCAATCCAGCGACAGCGTCACCACGCACGAACTTGCTGGCACCATCCATTGAGCCATAAAAATCAGACTCCTGAGTTACCTCAGCGCGGCGCTTTTTAGCCTCTTCCTCACCAATTATCCCAGCATTAAGATCGGCATCGATAGCCATCTGTTTGCCTGGCATACCATCCAACACAAAGCGTGCGCCAACCTCAGCGATACGTCCGGCACCTTTGGTGATAACCATAAAGTTGATTAAGACGAGAATGATAAAGACCACAATACCAATGGCAAAATTCCCACCGACCAGAAAGTGTCCGAATGCTTCAACAACCTTCCCTGCTGCGGCAGTACCCGTGTGCCCTTCCAACAAAATAATACGGGTCGATGCAACGTTGAGTGACAAACGCAATAGCGTAGAAAACAGCAGGATGGTAGGAAATGCGGCGAACTCCAGCGTCCGTTGCGTAAACATCGCAACCAGCAATACCATGATTGATAGCGCAATGTTAAAGGTAAATAGCAGGTCCAGAATGAATGGCGGCAGCGGCAATACCATCATGGAAAGTATCAGCAGGATCAGTATTGGTCCGGCTAATATTTGCCATTGGGTACCTTTCATATTACCCGGTAAACGAAGCAAAGAGGCCAAATTAGCCATCAGTAGTATTCTCTTTAGCAAAATCCAGCGCATCCGGCACTGGTAAATGTTTCGGTTTTCTAGGAATTAATCCACCTTCCCGCTTCCAGCGTTTCAGTTGATAAACCCAGGCTAAGACTTCTGCAACAGCAGCATACAGCGACGCTGGAATATGCTGCCCGACTTCAGAATGACGAAATAGTGCTCGCGCCAACGGAGGTGCTTCCAAAATAGGAACGCGGTGTTCGGTCCCTAGCTCACGAATACGCAAAGCGATGTCGCCAGCCCCTTTAGCCAACACTTTCGGCGCATTCATTTTTTTATCATCATAGCGTAATGCTACGGCATAATGCGTCGGGTTAGTGACTATTACATCAGCCTTAGGAACATCAGCCATCATCCTACGTTGGGCCATTGCCCTTTGTTGCTGGCGAATACGACCTTTAACATGAGGGTCACCCTCGCTTTGTTTATGTTCATCGCGAATTTCTTGCTTCGTCATCCGCAATTTTTTGATGTGGCTCCAGACTTGCCAAAACACATCAAAAGCAACCATAGGAATAAGACTCATAATGATGAGAAAGCCACACATTACGGCTAATTCCAAGGCATCACCTAACGCCGAAATCGGCGCTTCGGACACCAGGTGCAGTATTTTCGGCCAGTTGTGCATCAAGAACAAGGTACTGATGATCCCAACCAAGACTGATTTCAATATCGCCTTAAAAAGCTCAGCCAATGCTTGGGAAGAAAATAACCGTTTTAGTCCAGAAATAGGATCTAATTTTTTAAAGTCAAACTTTAATGACTTGGTACTAAATAATATCCCACCCAGCAGCATCGGCGCAGACAGCGCAACCAATACAGACCCAAGCAGAATCGGTACCAGCGCCGATACAGCCTGACGCAGTAACGAACCAGCGTGGCGTAGCATTTGCGTCTCATCGCCAACCGTCGCGTAATCAAAGTTTAGCGATTGCGAGACAATCCTAGCCAATCGGCCAGCCATTGCATCACCCCCAATCCACAAAATAGCCAATCCTGCGACCATCATCAGAACAGAAGTCAGCTCTCGAGATCGTGGGATTTGGCCTTCTTCTCGCGCCTTTTCCTCCTTTTGGGGAGTGGGGGCTTCTGTTTTTTCTAGATCGCTATCTTCAGCCACGTTGGCGTTCCTGTTACGACTTTCGGGATAGGAATTTGCTGCCTAGCATGACAAATACGAGAAAATTTTATGGCTGGAACAACGAGAAAAACCAACGCTTCTTTAACGAATAGTAAGAATGAAAGGGAGGGAGAAATTGAGTTTAGCTATTTATGGCCATAAGTACTGGCCATAAATAACTGAGACGATGGTGCTCATAACCTTTGCAAAGAAGTAAGATGACTCTTTTTCGAAGCAAAGTTTATTAGAATCCTAGGCTATCCAGAAGATCGTCGACCTGATCCTGATTGGCGACAATACCGGCTGCGCCTTTGTCCAACTGTGGCCCATTCAGAAGACCATCGTTTGCACGCTTAGTCGCGTCTGGTTTTTCTGGAATATTTTCCAGCAACACCATCAGCAGTTGTTTTTCAATTTCCTGAACAACATCCATCATACGCTTGATTACCTGACCGGTAAGGTCCTGGAAATCCTGCGCCATCATAATTTCCAACAACTGAGCGTTGGTAAACGAGGTATGCTGTGGTACATCTTCAAGATAGCTACGCGTATCCGTCACTAATTCGCGCGCATCAGCCAACTCGATAGGATTTTCAAACCATTCATCCCAGCGAACTTTCAGAGATTTGGCATCAGCTTCTAGTTGGTTCTGACGTGGCTGTGCAGCTTCCACGCAGCTCAGAGCACGTTCTGCCGCTTGCGCAGTCATCTGGACAACATAGTCAAGACGATCGCGGGCATCAGGGATAGCCTCTGCTGCTTCTGCTATCGCATTATCCAGGCCCAGCTCTTTCAAGCTGTCGCGCAGCATACGAGTCAATTGGCCGATACGCGAAATGATCTCGGTTGCAGAAGCTGTGTCGTTTACGGACGGCATATGTGGCGTCATAAGATCCCCTTACATACCCAGTTTTTCGAAAATCTTACTCAGTTTTTCTTCAAGGGTAGCTGCAGTAAATGGTTTAACTACATAGCCGCTAGCACCCGCTTGTGCCGCAGCGATAATGTTCTCTTTCTTCGCTTCTGCCGTAACCATCAGCACGGGAAGGCTGGAAAGCGCGCCGTCAGCACGAATAGTCTGTAATAGCTCCAGTCCATCCATGTTGGGCATATTCCAGTCAGAAATGACGAAATCAAAAGTACTAGAGCGAAGCTTATTCAGTGCATCAGCACCATCCTCTGCCTCTTCTACGTTATTAAAGCCCAGTTCCTTAAGCAGGTTACGGACAATTCGGCGCATTGTCGAAAAATCATCCACTACCAGAAATCTGAGTTCTTTATCGGCCATACCTACTCCTAAAATATTTATTGCTCACCGAGGAGCTGCTTATATACGTAATGCCTGTCCGGCAGAGATTTGTGCCAACATACGCTGGCTCACCTGGTGCAAATCCACCACTTCATCGACGCCACCCATCGCAATCGCTTCACGTGGCATTCCGAAAACCACACAACTTGCTTCGTTTTGGGCCAGAGTATAAGCACCAGCCTGATGAAGTTCCAACATGCCGGCCGCCCCATCATTGCCCATTCCCGTAAGGATTACCCCTACGGCATTTCGCCCAGCGTATTGGGCAACCGAACGAAATAACACATCAACTGATGGACGATGTCGATTGACGGGTGGTCCATCATTTAAACGTACTTGATAGTTTGCCCCACTACGAGCCAACTCAAGATGGCGTGCGCCTGGTGCAATGTATGCATGGCCAGGAAGCACACGTTCCCCATCTTCTGCTTCTTTCACCGTAATCTGACATAGCTTGTTCAAACGCTCGGCGAAAGACTTCGTAAAGCCAGGTGGCATATGCTGAGTAATCAATAATGCAGGACTTGTCGGTGGCAGAGGTTGTAATACATGCCGTATTGCTTCTGTTCCTCCCGTCGAGGCACCGATCGCGATCAATTTTTCACTACTGAGTAGTGGCATGTGCTGAATAATTTTTGTCGGCTCTGACGCAGTGCTACGTTGCGGCAAGCGCGCTTTCGCTGCCATGCGAATTTTTTCAGCAATCAGTTCGCTGTACGCCAGCATTCCCTCACGGATACCTAACTGAGGTTTGGTCACAAAATCAATCGCACCAAGCTCCAGAGCACGAAGCGTAATCTCCGAGCCTTTCCCCGTCAGCGACGACACCATGACTACGGGCATAGGACGCAAACGCATCAGTTTTTCAAGAAAATCCAGCCCGTCCATGCGCGGCATTTCAACATCCAGCGTTAATACCTGAGGATTGAATTTTTTAATTAAATCACGCGCAACTAATGGATCTGGTGCAGTCGCGACAACTTCCATATCAGGATGGCTATTAATTATTTCAGTCATGATCTGACGCATTAGGGCAGAATCATCAACGCATAATACTCTTATCTTGCTCATTATCTTTCCTTAGCCAGCCCATATACAGTTTGCCCACGCAAATAGAATTCGCGACTGATCTGGCTGAAATTCTCAGAATGCCCAGCAAATAACAACCCACCCGGTTTAAGCATCGGGACGAATCGACGGAGAATACGCTCTTGAGTTTCTTTATCGAAATAAATCATCACATTGCGACAAAAAATAGCATCGAATGGCGCGGGGACGGACCAATCGGGTGCGAGCAGATTTAATTGTTGAAAATGCACCATAGACGCAAGCTCAGGCCGGACGCGAACCAAACCGCTATGCGGCCCGGTACCGCGTAAAAAAAACCGCTGTAATTGTTGTGGAGAAAGAGAGCGCAACTCTTCCTGGCGATAGATACCAGCCGTTGCCTTTTCTAATACTTGGGTATCAATGTCGCTAGCCCACACCTGACATCCACTCGCTTTATTACCTAAAACCTCAGCAAGTGTCATCGCCAATGAATAAGGCTCTTCCCCTGTAGACGCCGCCGTACTCCAGATGGTGTAGCCATTGGGGCGTTTTCTGGCATGCTCAGCCAATATAGGAAAATGGTGGGCTTCGCGGAAAAATGCCGTCAGGTTAGTGGTTAATGCATTGACAAAAGCTTGCCATTCTGCGCTGTTAGGATCTGATTCCAGTAGAGCTAAATACTGGCCAAAATCATTGATTCCCAATAAACGAAGACGTCTAACCAAACGGTTATAAACCATTTCGCGTTTGTGATCGGCAAGGACGATGCCAGCACGCTGATATATTAATTGGCTGATTCGACGGAAATGCGTGTCCGACAACGGCAACCTGTCAACCATCTGCGTCAGGATAGAAGCAGATTCAGGGCGATTTTGCGATGGTGTACTTTTCATATCAAACCGCTCTAATCTTGTTTTTTGCTATGGTGTTTTTCAATCTGAACTTTCCTTTACAGCTAACGCAGGTTTTTATTGTCATTCGTCAATTATTCATCACATTGCAATTAAAATTGACACTGTATTGGTAATACACCCGCCAGTTCTGAAAACTGAACCGCTCAGCGTGCCTGTTCTACCAAAGCCACATGCTGTCGGGTGGCGTTGTCCCTCTCATCACAGCTGTGCTACCTGCTTGCTTTGCTCTTTGGCTTTAATATTTTTAGCCTAATACCAAAGCCAACCACACCCCATCATATCCATAACGAAAGTTACAGATTGAACAATACCATGAATACCATACTGCAAAGTACCAGAGGCTATCTCACTGTAATCACAAATGCATACCGATAAATTACTCGCATATTCATCTTTTAAAATTATGGCAAGTAAACAATCACCCAGCCACCTACATGTAAGCGGCTGGGGATTTATTCAGTAGCAGCATGACTGCATGCTTGGGCTGATTTATAGCCTACACCACTGTTTTTATCAGAAGGTTTCCCAATTATCAGTTGATGAACCTTCTTTCACTCTCTTACCGCCATTCGACGATGGAGCCAACAAGACCGGTTTCTGACCCGTTGTTGCCTGTGCCGTTCTTCTGAACGAACCTGCATCTTCAGACAAGCGGAATACAGCGACAGCCTGATTCAATACTTTCACTTGTTCTTCCAATGCAACCGCTGCAGCGGCAGACTCTTCAACCAAAGAGGCGTTTTGTTGCGTAACCCGATCCATCTCAGTTACCGCCTGACCAACCTGATCGATACCTTTACTTTGTTCATCAGAAGCAGAGGCAATTTCGCCCATAATATCCGTTACACGAGTGACGGCACTGACGATCTCTCCCATCGTCTCACCAGCACTTTCAACCAAGACAGAACCTTCATCGACCCGACTAACAGAATCTTCAATCAGACTTTTAATTTCTTTCGCAGCCTGCGCACTTCGCTGCGCCAAATTACGAACTTCCCCTGCAACGACCGCAAATCCACGGCCCTGCTCTCCTGCTCTGGCTGCTTCAACCGCCGCGTTCAGTGCAAGAATGTTGGTTTGAAAAGCAATACCATCAATCACACTAGTAATATCGGCAATTTTTTGCGAACTTCCAGCAATATTGTGCATGGTTTTGACGACATTATCGACGACCTTGCCGCCCTTCTGCGCCGTCTCTGACGCACTCAGCGCCAACTGACTGGCCTGACGAGCATTTTCCGCATTCTGCTTAACTGTTGCTGTCAGTTGTTCCATACTTGCCGCGGTTTCTTCTAACGAAGCAGCCTGCTGTTCAGTACGTGAGGAAAGATCGTTATTTCCAGCACTAATTTCTGTTGCCCCAGTATAAATAGCATCAGCACCTTGTCGAACCGCACTGACCGTTGAAACAAACTCACTTTGCATATGGCGAATACTGTCAGCCAGGATCCCCATTTCATTGCTGCTATGGAAATTAGTTGTTTTTGTCAAATCACCTTTTGCAATATGGCGAATATGTTCAACAATACTATTTAGCGGTCTAATTAATAACTGCTGAATACCAAACCAGGAGAACAGAGCCAGAGCAAAAACAAGGATAATGATAGAACCAAGAATCCAAAGCGCCGAATCATAAGCTGCATCATTTTTAGCTATACCAGCCTGATAAAGTTTATCGTTTTCTGCTTTATAGGCGTAATACGCTTTTTCAAAGTTATCCTGAAAGCGCTGGGTCGGTTGCTCAATAAACTTCTTAAATTCCCCTGCGTTCAAAAACTGAATGAGTTCCGTCAATGCAGCATTCAGAGCTACATAGTTTTCTTTTACGCTACGAGAAATACTGTCATCCTGCCGTACATCCTGAGGCATTTTCTCATATCGAACGAAATAATCATTTGCCACCGCGAGCTGCTTTTCAGCAGAGGTGAGGAGCTCTTTACCACCAACTCCCGCCCCAGTACCACTTGCATCAAGGGCAAAGCGCGTACCCGCGCGATTAAGTGTATTACGAGTCTGTAATAAATACGACCATGCTGAATCCAGCTCGGAACGCTTCTGGTTAATAACCTGCGTTGAACTGAAGATATCCTTATCATTTTTTAATGCACTAAAAAATAAACCACCAGAAATAAGCTGAAGTGCCCCAAACAACACAAGTACAAGCATCAAACCTGTAACAACTTTTATACGGTTAAACATATAACGCCTTTTGAGTAGACCAACCACCGATGATATCGGCATTATTCTGGATATCTTTACGAATTTTTGAACTGACAAGGATATGACTAAGGAAGGTTTTCGGGGCCACTTTCGCAGCCCCTGAAGGCCAATGGATTAAACTTTCAATACGCTATCAACCAGCGCCATTTCTTCGCTACTCAACAGTTTCTCGATATCAACCAGAATCAGCATTCTCTCGCCCAGAGAACCCAGACCAGTCAGGTACTCTGTCGACAGTGTTACAGCAAACTCAGGTGCTGGTCGAATTTGGTCCGCAGTCAATGACAACACATCAGACACGCCATCCACGACAATGCCGACAACTCGTTGACCAAGGTTCAAAACAATAACAACAGTGTTGTCGTCATATTCAACATCTTGCTTGGCGAATTTAACGCGCAAGTCAACGATCGGCACAATGACACCGCGTAAGTTGGTGACACCTTTAATGAACGAAGGCGTGTTGGCAATACGCGTTACCTGGTCATAACCGCGAATTTCTTGTACTTTTAAAATATCAACGCCGTACTCTTCGTCACCCAGCGTAAAAATCAGGAATTCCTGTCCTACTGTTTCGCCAGTTAATTTCGTGACGCTTGCAAGTCCAGTCATGTTTTCCACCCTTTATTAACGATCTGTTTTATTAAGCAGCAGTTTCAACCACTCGCTTTTCACGATTAAGCGCTTGTAACGCTGAAACATCCACAATCAGCGCAACGCTACCATCACCAAGGATGGTTGCGGCTGAAACGCCTGGTACCTTGCGATAATTACTTTCCAGGTTTTTGACGACGACCTGATGCTGCCCAATCAACTGATCAACCAACAAGGCATAACGTCGACCTGCACTTTGCAGAATAACAACAATTCCCTGAGTAGCATCCGTTTTAGCACCATCCACATCAAAGATGTGGAAGAGTTCAACGAGAGGTAAATATTCACCGCGAACCTGCAATACACGTTCTCCGCCAGCTAACGGATACAGATCTTCCGACTGAGGCTGCAAGGACTCCATCACGGCGTTAAGCGGCAGAATAAAGACTTCTTTGTTAACTTTAACGGACATCCCATCGAGAATGGCTAACGTTAATGGCAACAAAATTCTGATAGTCGTGCCTTTTCCAGCCTGGAAGTGGATTTCAACATGGCCACCCATCTCCTGAATATTCCGCTTCACCACGTCCATGCCGACACCACGACCAGACACATCCGTAACTTTCTCAGCGGTGGAGAAACCAGGAGCAAAGATCAACATGCCTACTTCTTCATCAGACATAGACTCGCTCACTGCCATCCCTTGAGACAAGGCTTTAGCCAGAATTCTCTCGCGGTTGAGCCCTGCACCATCGTCGATAACTTCAATGCAAATGTTACCACCCTGATGTTCAGCAGAAAGTGTCAGGTTACCCACCGCCGCCTTACCAGCTGCAACACGTTTATCTGGAGATTCGATACCATGATCGAGGCTGTTACGCACCAAGTGCGTCAGAGGATCGATAATGCGTTCGATCAAACTCTTATCCAATTCGGTCGAACTACCCATCAGCGTTAACTCGACCTGCTTATCCAATTTGGCAGCCAAGTCACGAACCAAACGAGGGAAACGACTGAATACATATTCCATCGGCATCATACGGATGGACATAACTGACTCTTGCAGGTCACGAGCATTACGTTCTAACTGGCCCATGCTGTTGAGCAGATCCCCATGCGCGACAGGATCGAGTTCACTTGAACGCTGTGCCAGCATAGATTGCGTAATCACTAACTCACCAACGAGGTTGATAAGCTGATCAACCTTTTCAACCGCTACGCGAATACTGGTATCACCGGTTTTTGCTTTATTTTTTCCATTTTCCGGTGCAGATTGCGGTTTTGCAGCAACGGGCGCGGATGGTGCTACTGGTGCTACTGGTGCTTCAACCACTGCCAATGTTTCCACCACTTCAGCGACGGCAGGTTGACTGGCGACGGCTGACTTGAAGCTGATTTGTTCAGGTTCGAGAACAAAACACAGTACAGCACTAATATCGTCTTCGCTTTCAGAAGTAACCAATGTCACTTCGACGCTAGTGTCAGTTTGGTGAGGATCTTTAACGGTTCCCAGATTACCAAGCTCTTCCAGCATCTGAGGTATTTCCTGAGATTTCAGGCCGGTTAATGCGATACGCATTTCACCTTTACCTGCACCGGTAGATGCCGGACTAGCAGAGTGCTGTGATACAGCCGAGGTATCATGCTGGGTTGCGTCGCCATCAGCTTTAGATTCCAGAGCAAGCTGGCGCAGCGCCTGACAGATGTACTCAAAGCTTTCAGCATTGGGTTCCTGTGCGGTTTTATAAGCGTCCAACTGATCCTGCATAATGTCTTTTGTTTCCAGAAACAGGTTGATGATATCAGTGCTAAGACGCATTTCACCACGTCTTGCCCCATCGAGTAAGTTTTCTAAAAGGTGTGTAGTTTCTTGCAATACTTTAAAACCAAATGTGCCAGCCCCACCTTTTATAGAGTGAGCAGCACGGAAAATAGCATTCAATTGCTCAGTATCGGGCTCTGATGGATCCAACAACAATAAGTGTTGTTCCATATCTGCCAGTAATTCATCTGCTTCATCAAAGAAAGTTTGATAGAAAGCACTCATGTCCATGCTCACGTGGTCACCTCTGCTGTGAATCGCGGCTTATTGAGAAGGCGTCGCCTGGCTATCGGGCGCAGCAGGCAACGCTGTAGTTGGCTGCTGACGCTCTGGAGCAGGAACTCCATTAGTTGGTTGTGGCGATGCCCCACCACTTCCACTCGTATTGTTGTTATCACTATTTTCGGCAGCCGGAGTGGTAGGTTTAGACTTATCCAACTCCATATTTTGTAAATTTTCCGCCTTGTCTATATTTACAGCAGAGCTTTCTGCATTTTCTTCTTCAATATCCTTTTGAGCTTGCCTGCTCAATACCAACAAACTGATACGTCGGTTAATTGCATCGTTGCCACCAGCAGCCTGTTTGAGGCTCATTGTCGCAGCCATGCCCACAACGCGCAAAACTTTTCCATCAGACAAGCCCCCAAAAATGAGCTCTCGACGTGATGCATTGGCACGATCGGCAGACAACTCCCAGTTACTATAACCACGTTCCCCTGTCGTATACTGAACATCATCGGTATGACCGGAGATACTCAGCTTATTGGGGAAATCATTTAGAATAGGGGCAATCGCACGCAGGATATCCCGCATGTAAGGCTCAACCTGCGCGCTCCCGGTTTTAAACATTGGACGGTTTTGGCTATCGATGATTTGGATACGTAACCCTTCATCGATCATTTCAATTAGCAGATGCGGGCGGAGTGCGCGTAATCGAGGATCGGCTTCAATGAGCTGATCCAAGCGTTCACGCAATCTATTGAGTCGAACCTCATCAAGCTTCTTTTCCACATTATCCGTTTTGATGGCCTTTTTCACTTCACCATCTTGCTGAGTGGGATCATTCCCCCCCCCAGGAATTGGGCTGGAACTGTCGCTTGATTTAGAACCTGAAGTTAACGCAACCTTTAGCGGAGTACGAAAATACTCAGCAATTTGCGCCAACTGCATCGGCGTAGAGATTGCGATAAGCCACATTACCAAAAACAAGGCCATCATTGCTGTCATAAAGTCAGCGTAGGCAATCTTCCAGGAACCACCATGGTGGCCCCCATGTCCAGACTTACGCTTTTTGCGAATAATGGGGTGCTGATGTTTCATGCGTTACTGTCCGACGCTTGCTGAGTCGGCGATTTCACACGACGAATGTGCTCTTCCAATTCAGTAAAGGAAGGACGCTCCGTTGAGTACAGTGTTTTACGCCCAAACTCAACCGCAATTTGCGGAGCATAGCCATTAAGGCTAGACAGTAAAGTAACTTTAATGCATTGCAATACTTTGATTTTCTCTGCATTTTTCTGACGCAGTAAGGCAGCCAGTGGGGAAACAAAACCGTAAGCCAGTAGAATACCAAGGAAGGTACCCACCATCGCGTGAGCGATCATCATCCCCAACTCCGCAGCAGGCCGGTCAACATAGGCCAATGAGTGAACAACCCCCATAACAGCAGCTACGATACCAAATGCAGGGAGGCCGTCACCCATCATCGTCAAGCTGGACGCGGGTACTTCGCTTTCATGTTCAATCGTTTCGATCTCTTCATCCATCAGCGTTTCAATCTCAAATGCATTCATATTACCGCTGACCATCAACCGCAAATAGTCGGTGATAAATTCAACCATATTGTTGTCAGAGAGAATATTTGGATAGCTTGAGAAGATTTCACTTTCGCGAGGATTATCAATATCAAACTCGAGGGAAAGCATGCCTTGCTGGCGAGACTTGGCCATCACCCGAAAGAGCAAAGCCATGAGGTCCATATACAATGCTTTGTTGTACTTGGAACCTTTGACCAAAAGAGGTAACGCTCGTAGTGTTGCCTTTATCGCCTTTCCATTGTTACCAACGATGAAAGCACCTACCGCAGCGCCGCCGATAATCAGCAGCTCCGAAGGTTGATAAAGCGCACCCAAGGCCCCACCGACCATGAGATAACCGCCGAGTATCGAGGCCACAATTACGATATAACCCAATATAACCAGCACAAGAAATCCTTATAATGAAAAAAGGTGGGCGGAAGCGAGATAAAACTGCGGAGCCGTAGCAAGGACGTTTTTTGAGGAAGAAATCTATCACCGCCTTCACAACCAACAGTGATAGATTCACAAATCGCTACAGGCTCAGACTGCGTGTTTTACCTGTTCATCCAGCAGTTGAGGTATTATATCGGCAAGATTTTGCGAAAGTTTACGCCTTTTTACCGCTCTGGAAGGGGGTTGGCACAAACTACAAACAAAACTGTTTTTAGGTTGATGAGCGTGAGTAATAAACATCCCTTTACAGCAATTACATGACGACAGTTGCAACATACCGCTGTCAACAAACCGGACTAATGTCCAGGCCCGCGTCAATGCCAACAGTGGGGAATCGCTCTGTGGCGCGCACTGTTCCAAGTAAAGTCGATAAGATTTAATAACCGCTTCAACACCGCTGCACTGCCCATTCTTGATTAAAAAGCTGTAAGCGTTGTAGAACATTGATGAATGAATATTCTGTTCCCAGGTCATAAACCAATCCGTTGAAAAAGGTAACATTCCCTTTGGCGGCGGACTTCCTCTAAGTTCTTTGTACAGTTTAATCAAACGTCCGCGACTTAACTGAGTTTCACTTTCCAGCATCTGTAAACGAGCACCGAGCGAAATGAGCTCCATCGCCAATTGGATGTCTTTCGCTTCCTGAACAATACTTTTCTCCGCCATTACTTATGCCCTTTTCTTAGGCAGGTTTTCTTCTTTCGAAGTTAACTGTTGTAATAAGTTACTCGACAACAGAATCCCCGTATGAATTTGCTGTAAATCATCCACACGTGATTCCTGAGTCAAGACTTTGATTGTATTGTGATCGTTAAAGCGGAAATGGCATATCAGTTGGTTAGTTTCTGCCAATTTGACCATCTGCGGCAAAGTCAGTTGCATCAAGATATCTGCCATCTCGTCATTGATTCCTAGACGAAACATTGCAGAAGCTTTTTCATCATTAATTAAGCGTTGCGCCAGTAACAAATAAGACAGATTAATGTCATAAATGTGTTTGAGTAATTCAGAGGTACCCATATTTCCCATCCCGACAGGCTATGTTTAGAACATAAGTTAGGTGATAGACCATATCGCCCAGTTCGAAAATCACTCTCCATTGATGGCATAAAAAACTATCGGTGCCAGATACTGCGAGTTACTACTTTATCATTTATTATTCGGGCAATCGTTACTTACCAACTTTACGCATCACGCTACGAATCCATTCATCCGTTGCTTTCTCGTCCTGCCTGAAGACTCTTCCCGACCAAGCATAGGATTAATCCTAAAACAGCGCAACTGTACCGCCTAATCCGTAGCACATACAACGCGACTGAAGAATGATTTTGGCAATTATGTGACATGGATCACATAATTGGAAGTCTTATGAGTCAAACCGTGTCTGGTCAGATCACTTTTATGCTTATTTTCGTGCCAGAAACGCACACTAAACGTTACAAAAAAGAGCATTGAAAATAATCAAAAGAAAACAATTCGGTTGCTATATAAATGATAGATATACAAAAATTCATTATACCCAAAAGACATACCGTTATGTAAGTTTATATCTTTCACTAAAAACTTACACTTTTTACCCAAAAAACTATTAACTACATGTTACGAAGCAAAATTTATCTATCTCTTGCCAACCCGTTGTTACCGCGATAACAAAGTATATAGATCTAGCGGCGAAAGGACGAAAATAACTTAATATATTGATATAAAATGGTTTTGTTAACGATGGGAATGGATTGCAGTAGCTGACCGAATGAAGCCATACGAAACAACCGTATGACTTCAACGATCTCAAACGTCCTGCTACAGGATAGGTCTGCGGGATGATATGTTAATTGTATATAGCGTCATTGATTAGATCGTGTCTTCACGACACGGTTAACCAGCCAAATGCCTGAACATACCAGAACGAGTGCAAAGAAATATTTCCACTCTAAGATGCTCTCATTAAGAAAAAGCGCTGACAGTAGTGTCCCAGACACCGGAATGAGAAAATTAAATGGTGCAACCATACCGACTCGATTATATTTCAGCAATTGGCTCCATAATGAAAAAGCGACTGAAGAGAGCAAAACAAGGTAGCCTAGCATTAGCACAGCCTTCCAATCAGGTATGATAAGTGATCCGCCTGTACAATATCCTGATATCGTTAAAATGATCCCCCCAATACCGAGTTGATAACCGGTCATGACAGTTGGATCCATCGTTTGTGATATCCGCTTACCATATATAGTCGATGCAGACAAAATAAATGCTGCAATAACGACGAACCCATCACCTAATAGTGTAAAACCAATATTCATTCCATTACTGTTGATATTAACGGCCATCACACCAGCAAAACCTAATATACAGCCAATTATCTTATTGATATTTAATTTATCGTTTTGGTACAAATAATGAGCAAGCAGCACGCTAAAAAAAGTACTGGTGGCATTCATGATCGAACCTTTAACACCCGTGGTATAAGCCAGACCAATATAGAAAAAAACATACTGTAATGATGTCTGAAATGTTCCCAGTATTGTTAGCTGAGCTAATTGCCCACGCTGGAAACGCCCTATAGACCGCCCGCTTAACACGGCAAGCACCAACAGCAGGAACCCGGCAAACGCGAATCGATAACCCGCGAAGACCAGTTTTCCAGGAATATCATTATCCGCAATGTGAAAAAGCTCATAGCCATTTTTAATTGCCGGATAAGCACTACCCCACAGCAAACAACATAATGTAGCGATAAAAAAAACTACTTTTTTATCAGAAAAAAAATGCGTGCGCTTTTCCAAGAAAGGTCCCTCCAAAGATTGATTTCCCATAATAACGTTGAATGCCAGACAAATAAAGTAAGGGAGCCGAACCCTTTATTTTTCATTATCAATCTGTATGATTTCGCATCACGTAATTTTCTTTTCTTTTTAAAGAGTTAAAAACGTGATCGGGATCTCATCGAATTTGATTAAGGTTTCTCAATATATGCCGATTATCTTTTACATTGGTTGTTTAGCTAATGAATTGTCATTAATGTAGATACTAAAGCCTAAACGCCAATGCCGCCGCTAGTGGCATGGTAAATCATAATTTCCTGAGAATGAGCGAATGGATATGAAAATAACTTCAAGGTCTGAGCAGCACGTCGAGGCTGGCATGCTGAGCAATTTACGGCTAGTTCCCTTATTCGTCATTATTCTGGGTGGTATCATGCTGTTATTTGCAGCATCTATCGGCACATCCAGCTACTTTTTACAAAGCAGCAATCAGTCATTAGATGACGTCACGCAAGAAATTGATACCCGAATGGGGATTTCAAACAGTTCCAACCACCTTCGCACCGCGCGTTTATTGCTAATCCAGGCGGCAGCGGCTGCGCGTATTGGCGACTCCCAGGTCTTCAATGACAACCTGAAGCAAGCTGAACAGCGTATGGAACAGTCTAAAAAAGCCTTCCTTGTCTATGAGGAGCGTGCGGTTAAAACACCTCAGGATATGGCGTTAGACGCCGATTTACGCAAATCCTATGATGCTTATGTCAATCAAGGTCTTATGCTGATGCTTACTGCAGCGAAACAAGGGCTGTTTGAAGAAGTCATCACTCTCGAATCTGAAGAAACTCGGGTTTTAGATTTGGCCTATAATAAATTTTTACTAGAAGCCGTCTCTTACCGCACACAGAGAGCAAAAGAATTAAACGAAACGGCGCATAAAAACGCGCTACTCGGCTATTCGTTGATGGGGGGCAGTTTCGCTCTGGCCACCATCTTAACGCTTCTGACATTCTTCCTTCTGAGAGGGGTTCTCATCAAGCCAATGAATCAATTGGTCATGAGAATTCAGCGCATTGCGCAGGGTGATCTGACTCAAATGTCGGATCGTTATGGCAGAAATGAAATTGGCACCCTCGCCAGCAATGTTCAACAAATGCAGTCTTCCCTAGTTACTACCGTCACAACCGTTCGGGAAAGCGCGGATTCTATTTATCAAGGTTCAACGGAGATCTCATCCGGTAACACCGACCTCTCCTCGCGCACCGAACAACAAGCCGCAGCGCTTGAACAAACTGCGGCAAGCATGGAACAATTAACCGCAACCGTGAAGCAAAACTCAGAGAATGCGCACCACGCAAGTCAACTCGCGGCGAATGCCTCTGGAAAAGCCAAACAGGGCGGCGAAATTGTTGCAAACGTTGTCAATACGATGAACAGCATTTCGGGTAGCTCAAAGAAAATATCTGAGATTACCAGTGTCATTAACAGCATAGCTTTCCAAACTAATATTCTCGCACTTAATGCTGCGGTTGAAGCAGCCAGAGCAGGAGAACAAGGTCGTGGTTTTGCTGTTGTAGCCAGTGAGGTGCGCAGCCTCGCACAGCGTAGTGCACAAGCCGCAAAAGAGATAGAAACGCTGATTTCCGAGTCGGTCAACCTGGTCAACAGTGGTTCTGTTCTTGTTGATAACGCCGGTCAAACGATGAAAGAGATTGTCGATGCCGTTACTAACGTCACCGACATCATGGGTGAAATTGCCTCGGCTTCTGACGAACAAAGCCGGGGAATTACTCAGGTCGGACAGGCCATATCTGAAATGGATAGTGTGACACAGCAGAATGCTTCACTCGTTCAGGAAGCCAGTGCCGCTGCTGCATCGCTAGAAGAACAAGCCGCATTGCTTACCCGAGCAGTTGCAACATTTAAGTTATCCAGCCATTTATCAAGTGGTCATTCAGCCCCTACCCAGCCGAACGCACTAGCGACCAAGGGCCGTTCATCACTCGCGCTTCCTCGCCAAGCCAATACAGAAAACAGTAACTGGGAAACGTTCTAATACTGGAACCAAAATTCACGGCGAGCATTGTTCAATCAGACAATGCTCGCACATTGATATGTGCCCCTTTACTCTTTTTCCGGCAACGTTTTTGGCTCAACAAACGTACCATCTTTACTGTCTACTTCATTAAAAAACCAGACGCCAGCTGGATAATCCTTTAATGCCACTAAATACATGATCCCTTCCTGAAACGTTTCCACAGCCAGAATTGTACCTTCCCGTCGCATCTTCCCATCGGTTTTAACAGTAACCAGATCATTAACTTTCATAAATTTATCTCAAAATAGCTTCTAACATCAAAAAAACAGCATTATCATTTACAACTACGGTAATAATAGTACCTGCATGAAATGATTAATTTTATTTATTTTTAACAACGACATGTTGACCCTCTCTGTCATTAAATATCGATTACTCAGGCAAAAAATTGATCGTTTCTATCCTAGTACATCCGACATATTCGCAAAAGAGATTAAAAGTTGAACGAACTACTGAACGTTAATGAACAGAGAGATAACGGTGAGTCCGGCTACAATAAAGTCATAACATCAGAATGGAGGCAATTGATAGCCACAACCTCACAACAATCTTTTAATCTACTGCGCACCCTCGCCGATCAGAAAGCATCCGACTTTGCTGACGAGTTCTACACCTACATGCTCAAGGATCAAGAAGCATCACTTTTTCTCTCCAGCCAGCAAGTCCATGATCGACTCCACGGTTCAATGAGCAAATGGATAAAAGCCATTTTAACGAATACAGGGGAACATCTGGCAGACTTGATTAACCATCAAAAGAAAGTTGGCCAGATTCATGCACGTATTGGTATTCCCGTCGATCTGGTTGAACGCGGCGCACGGCGTCTGAAATGGCACCTTTATGAAGACATCGCACAGGTGGCAGATGATAAAGCGCTATGCTTTGATGCCATGCGTTTCGCTTCTATCTCTATGGATATCGCCATAGAAATAATGAGTAAAACATATTCGCAATCACACGATCTTGCAGCTAAGAATGAAGAATCCTATCGGCTATTTTCTATTTTGGAAAATGCCAGTATGGAGAGAGAACGGCAGAATGCATCACTGCTAAATTGGGAGAACGCCTTTATTTTTAGTGTTGCTACCGGTACTCCGCTTTCCAGCATTCAGGATTTGAGTGATTCGGATTTTGGCCTATGGTTTAACCATAAAGGGAAATCCAGTTTCAGCAACATCCAGGGTATCCGTACTATCGCGACAATTATGACTGAAACCGATGAGTATATTCGCAGTTATAGTAATACCGCTCTACTGACACAGCAGGATTACGCACCTCTACTTAAAGCGGTCAGAAGTAAAATCTATAAAATAAACATGCTGTTGGGATCGCTATTTGACGAAGTCCAAAAACTGGAGAGTGGCAAAGATACGTTAACCCTCCTGCTAAATCGCCGTTTCCTGCCAACGATTCTTCGCCATGAAATATCACTGGCAATGCATTCAAATACGCCACTCAGCATCGCCATGATTGATATTGACCATTTTAAATCCGTCAATGACACCTATGGCCATACTGCTGGCGATAAAATCCTGAAAAGGATTGCAGAAGTTCTGTATGAAAGCACACGAAACAGCGACTATGTATTCCGTTATGGCGGGGAAGAATTCATGATCGTGCTCATAGAGACGCCCAAAGTTGCCGCTCACACCATCATCGAACGACTGAGAAAGAAAATCCAGGCTCTCTCTATTCATCTTCAAAACGGTGAAAGCGTTAGGATGACCATCAGCGCGGGCATTGCCGTGTATAGTGGGCATCCCGATTATGAATGCCTGATAAAGGCAGCAGACGATGCACTCTATCAGGCCAAGGCCAATGGCAGAAACAGGATCGAATACGCATCGGAATAGCCATTCTGGCTTATTGCAAACCTGCACTTCAGTCCATATTAGAAAAAGAATAGCGCTCTATTCATCATCGCAGGTTTGCACCATATCCCTAACTAAACAGATGATTTCCCCTCCATTGAACAAATTGACAGCATGAAAACTATAAACCAACGATTTTACTAACCAACCCGCCAGAAATTTGATACATATTCAATAAATAGGCATGATCGTCGACAATGCTTCATGCAGTAAATTTTTCATAACTTGATCTTATTTTACACTGGGGAGGAACAAGCATTGCAGCGACAGCAGGTTTCATCGTCAAGAATCGATTCGATTGGGTATGACCCAAAGGCGCACACCCTTGAGATAGCGTTTCATAACAAAGATATCTATCAATATGTTGGCGTACCAGAATCTATTTATAAAAAGTTTATTTCTGACGCTGTCGTCTCTAAAGGTCGTTTCTTTGATGGCGTGATAAAAGATAAATACTTATGCCGGAAAAACAAATAGGTAAAATTCAGTAACAGCCGTTTTGCTATTTATCGCCGTCTCTTAACGGCCGAAGTGATGCTGTAGGTTGTCATGTGGGCACCACAAGCCCAAGCAGGGCAATCTGAAGGCCGTAAGGACAATACTGGCGCGATCCATAGGCTGGAGATATTACTCGTGAGTCAGATCCTTGCCGTTATCGACCTTTGTACAACAATGAGCACAGATAGCAGTTGTCGCGCAGCCATCAGCTTTGATCCCCATACCCTTCACTTCATTCCTATGTGCAACCTGCGTTCTCCAATTTCCGCATAAGACACACAGTTCAAGACTACCTACGGCAGACAGTCATTTTTTGCCCGCATAGATAACGCGGGTGGGCTATGGGCGATACCCAGTGAGCTATGTAGACGTACCTCGTTATATTCTGTGCACCAGTCTTCGGTGAGCACGCGTACTTCAGACAACATTCTGAGCAGATAAAATTAATAGCGTTTTGCTTGACGGCATCATTTGCCAGATGGAATTGCTGCCTCATAGTGCACTTTGCAGGGTGACCGCTGAATACAGAAAATCGCTTGCGCCATTAAACGTCAGTGACTGGGGATTTGATACGTTTTTTTGCGCCATTGGTTTATCTCCGTTGGCGCAGCTGTTGATAGTTGTTCAGGCCATCAGCAGCACTTATATATTGTTATTGTAAACTTGGCTTACTCGATAACCGGCACGTTCTAACATTTGTGTGAAGAGCGTCGGTGTTCCGATTATCTCTTCTAGTTTCAGAGGCATAAATGAAATCGTATCACCCTGCCGATACGTTAGTGCCCGGTCAAATTCTGGAAAATCCTTAAACGTCGCGATAACGACATGGTCACGGCATCGCACAACGGCGTAACCTGAACCTGGTAGTTTTATTGCCAATCCATCACCTTAACCAACTGTATATTAATACAGTTGTGTATATTATATGAAATGTTTCAATTTGCAACCAAAAGTCCCACCGAATCGGGCTTGGTGTATTCTTTTAGTATTTATTCGGATCTTGTATGCCCGATTACCCACCGTTTTAGATCAGCGCCCAGCCGACCTAGTATTTACTCCATAATCGACCAAGACTTGCATCAATACCACTCTAGGGGTTTTGTCGATTTGTAGCATTATGTTGGACTTTAATCTGGATGCGATAGTAGCGCTCATTAACTGGTTCTGTTTGTAATAAATCGTCAACTGTTTACCAAAATTTTTGGTAGTTAGGTCATGAACTCTGCTTCCACACTCATCAGTTAGTCTCATGTTTATACGCTCTGGATACGCTTCTTCATTATCATGAAATTCTAAAGACTCCACACAATCAGAGGGAAAGCGGTAACTTTCATCATCCACTCGGAAAATAAAATCACCACCAGAAGCACTGGCTGCTGACGAGTAAAGTAATGCAAGGCTTGAAAACAATCCGAACTTGGTTTTCATTATCCTCCCCGTGTTGGAGGGGAAGTATATCAAGCAGTTTTCTCATGTGCTGCACACAACTCTGGCAGATTCGAACTCCCCAAGGCTTCAGCAAACGGAGGCGGAACGGCGTTGCCAGAGCGTACCACCTGTTTGTCTTTGGCGTATATCACGCCACGAAAATCCTGATCGATGATGTACCATTCTGGGAATCCCTGAGCTGCATACAGTTCATGTGGTTGTAACATGCGCATTCCAACATCAACGATCTGATAATCAATGCCCTCAACCGTCACCAACCCGAATCTGATGCGGCCGCAGTATTTCCACACTCGAGTTTTGATTTCACCTTTCACGATCTTAAGGCTAAAGGGGTTTCTGATCTAGATGGGACGCTGGCAGAGAAACAGGCGATATCGGGTCATATAACGATCAGCCAAACTGCGCGATATGACCGTAAAATACCAATTGTTCCGGTTGTTGGCGGTCGGAATAAAAATTCAAGATAATTGCTTATTTACCAAACACGCAAAAACCATATTAGGAAGAATATTAGGAAAGGGAATTTCAGGCACAAAAAAACCGCCTCTCGGCGGTCTACGACATTGCACGCAATGTGCTTATTTTAATTCGTTTTAAATCAATGGTGCCCGGGGCGGGACTTGAACCCGCACAGCGCGAACGCCGAGGGATTTTAAATCCCTTGTGTCTACCGATTTCACCACCCGGGCTTAAATATTGGAGGCGCGTTCCGGAGTCGAACCGGACTAGACGGATTTGCAATCCGCTACATAACCGCTTTGTTAACGCGCCAAAATATTCAGGTCTTAGTAACCAACATCCGCAAATGCCGATGCTTTAAATTGGAGCGGGAAACGAGACTCGAACTCGCGACCCCGACCTTGGCAAGGTCGTGCTCTACCAACTGAGCTATTCCCGCAACACAGAACTCACTGATTTATCTAACTTCTTACAAACCAGCGTTGCTGTTGATGCGGTGCATTCTACTGACCTGACGCGATGAGTCAACAGAATTATCAAGCAACCGCATTCGTTTGCTGGTTTTTACGGCGCTTCGATCAAGGTTCAAGCAAATCGTGGCGCGCAGCGTTCAAATATTGAAACATGGACCAAAAGGTCAGTACTGCTGCTATGTACAACGCCACAACGCCAACACCTTCAACAATACGTTCTGGACGCCATAACAAAGCAAAAAGCGCCATCATCTGAGCCGTGGTTTTAACTTTCCCTATCCACGACACGGCAACGCTACTTCTCTTGCCAATTTCAGCCATCCACTCGCGCAATGCTGAAATAATGATTTCCCGCGCGATCATCGTTGCAGCAGGCAGAGTAATCCACCAGGAATGGTAATATTCCGCAACCAACACCAGCGCGACAGCCACCATTACTTTATCCGCAACAGGATCGAGGAATGCACCAAAACGCGTGGTTTGTTTCCAGCGGCGAGCGAGGAAACCATCAAACCAATCCGTCACGGCAGCAAACACGAAAATCAACGCGCAGAGCAGCGGTGCCCAGACGAATGGAAGATAAAACGCCAGCACGAAAAACGGAATAAGAGCAACACGAAACAGGGTAAGCAACGTCGGTATATTAAATTGCATAGCGCTTAGGTAACTATCTGGCTGGAGTGGATACTAGGAGTATGTTGCTACATTGTCCCTAGTGTTTCAATGCATGGAAGATTTTTTCTGCCAATACGTGCGAAATTCCTGGAACATTTGCAATCTCCTCAATGCTGGCATTCATCAAAGGCTGTAGCCCTCCCATGTATTTCAGCAGGGTTTGGCGGCGTTTAGGGCCGACACCTTCAATGAGCTCCAGCGTACTGGTGTTTTTTACTTTTGCTCTCTTCTTACGATGCCCACCAATCGCGTGGTCATGCGAATCATCACGAATATGCTGGATAACATGCAATGCAGGAGAATCAGCGGGCAATGCTACGCCCTCACCTGTCGCCTCAAAAAACAGTGTTTCTAGCCCGGCTTTACGATCGCTGCCTTTCGCAACACCAAGTAGCAGAGGCTTGTTTTTATCCCACGATACCTGCAACGAGTCAAACACAGCCTGAGCTTGGCCGAGTTGCCCTTTC
The DNA here is from genome assembly GCF_004137795.1 of Pectobacterium zantedeschiae. GTDB lineage: Bacteria > Pseudomonadota > Gammaproteobacteria > Enterobacterales > Enterobacteriaceae > Pectobacterium > Pectobacterium zantedeschiae. Next base: position 446,845 of record NZ_NWTM01000001.1, on the reverse strand, counting down.
CCACCATCGATCACAATGACGTCAGGTATTTTGCTATCATCTAACGCTTTACCATATCGGCGCCGGAGGACTTGCGCCATGGCAGCATAATCATCACCTGGCGTGATACCACTGATATTATAGCGGCGATATTCAGAACGTAGCGGACCGTTTGCATCAAATACCACGCAGGATGCCACAGTCTGCTCACCCATAGTATGACTGATGTCAAAACACTCCATTCGGTGGATTTCGGGCAACTGCAAAACGTTGGCTAATGCAGCCAAACGCTGATGAATGGTAGATTGCTGGGACAATTTTGTGACCAGCGCCGTAGCAGCATTCGTCCGCGCCAGTTTTAAATAACGAGCACGATCGCCGCGGGGCTTCGTCTGAATTTGTACTTTTCTTCCTGCGACGGTCGTTAGAGACTCTGTCAGCAACTCTTTGTCTGGCAAAGTGAAATCGAGCAGAATTTCTGTGGGAAGTGTTCGACCTAAACTTCCTTGTAAATAGAATTGCCCAACAAAAGTTTGTACCACTTCTCCCAATTCCGTACCACCAGGCACTTTGGGGAAATAGCTCCGGCTGCCAAGCACTTTTCCCTGTCGGATGAAAAGGACATATACGCAGGCCATGCCAGCATCAAAAGCGACACTGATAACATCCAAATCTTCGCCATCACCGGAAACAAATTGTTTTTCCGTTACACGTCGAACCGCTTGGATCTGATCGCGTATTCGTGCTGCATCTTCAAAATGCAGGTCACGACTTGCCGACTCCATCCGTAAGATAAGTTGATTCAGTACTTGCTGATCCTTGCCAGACAAGAACAGGCGAACATAGTCAACCTGCTGCTGATAATCTTCTTCGCTAACCAAACCGCTAACACAAGGCCCAAGGCAGCGGCCAATTTGATATTGAAGGCAGGGGCGAGAGCGGTTGCGGTAAACACTATTTTCACACTGACGTACTGGAAACAGTTTTTGCAACAATATTAGCGTTTCGCGCACGGCATTTCCGTTAGGGAACGGGCCGAAGTATTCGCCCTTCGCATGCTTAGCGCCACGATGAACGGTCAGGCGAGGATGAGCATCACCACTCAGGAAGATCATGGGATAGGATTTATCATCGCGTAACAAGACGTTATAACGCGGCTGATAAAGCTTAATATAGTTGTGTTCTAGCAGTAAGGCTTCGGTTTCTGTATGCGTGATCGTGACATCAATATGCTTGATGCTTTTGACTAACGCCTCGGTTTTACGGCTGGCAACATTACTGCGGAAATAGCTGGCGAGTCGCTTTTTTAAGTCTTTTGCCTTACCAACATAGATAACCGTATTACCGGCATCGTACATGCGGTAGACGCCAGGCTGGCTCGTTACCGTTTTTAAAAATGCCGAAGCATCGAAACTCTCACTCACTACTTAACAATGTCTCCGCGGTAAAAAGCCCATGCTTGATAGCCAAATGTGTCAATTCTACGTCACCATTGATATTCAGCTTGCTAAACATGCGATAACGATAGCTGTTCACTGTTTTAGGGCTAAGATTGAGCTGATCTGAGATTTCAGTCACTTTCTGCCCTTTCGTTATCATTAGCATAATCTGTAATTCGCGTTCAGACAAACACTCAAGCGGCGCATCCGTCTGCGGTTCCAACTGGCTTAATGCCATCTGTTGAGCAATATCCGAAGCGATGTACCGTTTTCCTGCATGCACCGCTCGAATTGCGGAGATCACTTCCTGAGGGGCAGCTGCTTTACTAACATATCCTGCGGCACCCGCCTGCATCACTTTAGCAGGTAATGGATTCTCCGTATAAATGGTAAGCATGATGACTTTTATATCTGGAGTAAAACGCAAGATTTTACGCGTTGCTTCAAGCCCACCAATGCCAGGCATGCTCATGTCCATAAGCACAACATCAACATCATTGCTTCGACACCATTTAACGGCATCTTCACCACAGCATGCCTCACCAACCACTTTCAGACCTTTGATATCGTCAAGAATGCGTCGTATCCCTGCCCGCACCAGTTCATGGTCATCAACAAGAAAAACGCTAATCAAAGAATAATTCTCCAAAAAAGGGAGTAACACTTACATGAAAAGTTGCGTGCAGGTGATACTACGTTGGTTTCAAAAAATAATGAACACAGATTTATATGAATATGTATTTTAAAATATGCCGAGAAAGAATAAAGCGCATTTCCCAATCATAACAATATATCATTCAACTGAGGGTGTATGTTGATCACACTCTTAACATTTCAAATATACCGAGCAGTATAAACAGTTCCGTGGCACAAAATGTATGAAAAACAATGCGAATCAAATGGCATGCAATTGGCTTTATATCTTAAATGTCAATAAAAAGTCACTATTGTAAGCAGGGTGTTGCTGGAAAATTTATCACAGCCTACGAATATATTATATAAATAATATATTCAGGGAAAAACATCCATAGTGAACATCATATGTATTAAACGAAACACATCTATAGCCTTTGCCACCCCAAAACGTCCAAAATATAGACGCTATTTTAATAAGTTAAATGCATAAAAAACAGGCACTAAAATGGCGTTATCAACGAATAATATCAATCCATTATATGCTTTATGGTATACTCCCCTCATCTGGTTCTGCCTGTCGTGTCAGCGGTAACGCCCGCAGCAGGCGAAGGAAAACATCTTTTTCTTGTTGAGGAGAAAACATGAGCAACGCAGATTTTTCTACTGCCGCATCCGCTGAAACTCTGGCCCATGAGGTTACCTGCCTGAAAGCTATGGTTACGCTGTTATTAAAAGCTATCGGCCAGGCGGATGCCGGTAAAGTCATCATCAATATGGAAAGATATATTGCTCAATTGGACAATGCAGAGCAAGCGGCCGTTTTTGATAACACGATTAAACAAATCAAAACCAGCTACCGCCAATAGCACTAGTTGCTACACCGCCATCTCAGTAATTTGATCTGGCGGTGTAGTGATATTTAGCATTATCATTTTTTATTTAAAAATAGAGACTCTCGTCTATTTGTTTTCGATGCTGATGAGTTTAAGAAGTAGCGCCTCTTCTTTCTTTTTATATTGCGTTAATTCCGTCACCAATACTTTATCCAGGAACTGTTTTCTGGAAAGCGCTTTTCTTTCATCAACCAAGTCTCTCAACTCAGTAAAGCATTCATTTATTTTGTACTCTTTCGAACTTTCCGTACAAATTATCTCATGGATTGCCTGGCTTAGTTCAGACAACGAGATAACCGATTTTGGGTCCTGGTGACTTTTTTCTATGACAGCCAGTAATTTTTCGAATCCCATATGAACCTCCGAAATCAAGCAGAAACTTGCTTATGGCTAACCAGGAAACTTCAGCTACCTCTAAACGCCGCCCCCCAGTGGATGTAAACACAATCCTGTGTATGCAGCTCGCAACATTATCTGCGATCTGTTGACTATCCCATCTGTTAAGCATAGCACTTTCTCACCACTCTTCGGAGAGCATAGGACACATCTTAAGTAAACGGTACAATACCTTTCAGGTATACCATCAACCACGTTATATTTTCGTTCAATGCTAAAGCGAAATATGAATAAAAATAGGCATAGCTCGCCGTATGAACTAACCAGGAATAATCGTGAAAAATATTAGATAGAATAAATAACGAGGATTTTATAATCAGCAAAAAAGCGATTAACCTGTAGAATGGACATAATGAAATAGAATAATTACAAATTGAAAATAAATATGTAAATCATTGAAATTGTTGGTGGGTCGTGCAGGGTTCGAACCTGCGACCAATTGATTAAGAGTCAACTGCTCTACCAACTGAGCTAACGACCCAACGGGGAGGATTATTCTCCTCCCGAGCGCACCTGTCAAATATTTCATATTAATTTTTTATACGGACTAATAGCATTGTTAGCGGCTGGCAATTTTGTTAACCTGCTCGGTCAATATATCTATGCCTTTCATCCTTTTATATCCTCTTCATTTTAGGGCGAAAAAACATACGGCATCACCTTACATCATTATCTGCCCGCTTTATGCCAGGCAATCTCAGGCATTCGCTGTAATAAGTGCTGCCGTTGCGCTATCTTATTCGTTTCTCTTTTCGCAAATGAGAGCCGCCAAAGAGCTCAAAAAAACATCACAGACAGAAACAGGAAAGTGTACTTACATGGTCGAAAAATCAAAAGAAGCCGCAGACCTTGCCCCTGAAGAGGGAGAGGGACTGCAACGGAATCTGACTAACCGTCATATTCAACTCATCGCCATAGGCGGAGCGATCGGCACTGGGCTATTCATGGGCTCGGGCAAAACAATCAGTATGGCTGGCCCTTCGATCATCTTCGTTTATATGATCATTGGTTTTATGCTGTTTTTTGTCATGCGCGCAATGGGAGAATTATTACTCTCCAATCTCAACTATAAGTCATTCAGCGATTTCGCCGCTGACCTACTCGGGCCATGGGCTGGGTTCTTTACTGGCTGGACTTACTGGTTCTGCTGGGTCGTAACTGGAATTGCAGATGTCGTAGCTATTAGCGCCTACTCTCAGTTCTGGTTCCCCGATTTATCGCAGTGGGTCTCCTCCCTACTTTGCGTTCTACTATTACTGACGCTAAATCTGGCAACCGTAAAACTGTTTGGCGAGATGGAATTCTGGTTCGCAATGATAAAAATTGTCGCTATCGTTGCGTTAATCGTGGTCGGTGTCGCACTGGTCATGATGCAGTTCTCTTCCCCATCAGGAAACGTCGCCTCTTTCACCAACCTATGGAATGATGGCGGCATGTTCCCTAAAGGGATAAGTGGTTTCTTTGCCGGATTCCAGATAGCCGTATTTGCATTTGTTGGTATCGAGCTGGTTGGTACTACCGCCGCTGAAACTAAAAATCCGAAGGTCGTGCTACCCCGTGCTATTAACGCTATTCCGATTCGCATCATCATGTTTTATGTTTTTGCATTGATCATGATTATGTCCGTGACACCGTGGAGTGCAATTACTGCAGATCGCAGTCCTTTCGTAGAAATGTTCGTTCTTGTGGGCTTACCTGCGGCTGCCAGTATGATCAACTTCGTCGTGTTGACGTCGGCGGCATCCTCAGCCAATAGCGGCGTATTCTCAACTAGCCGCATGCTCTTTGGCCTTGCTAAACAAGGTGATGCCCCGAAAAGCTTCGGCATGCTTTCTAAACGCGCCGTTCCTTCGACTGGACTGATGTTTTCCTGTATTTGTTTGCTCTCAGGCGTGGTGTTGATCTACCTGATTCCGAACGTAATGACCGTCTTTACGCTAGTGACTACCGTCTCTGCGATTTTATTCATGTTCATCTGGAGCATCATCCTATGCTCTTACCTGACATACCGTAAAAAACGCCCTCAACTACATGCAGAGTCATCATATAAAATGCCATTAGGTATTTTTATGTGCTGGGTATGTCTGGCCTTTTTCGCATTTGTTATTGTACTGTTAACGCTACAGCCAGATACTCGCCAGGCGCTTATTGTTACGCCGCTATGGTTTATTGTTCTGACTATTGCTTATCAGTTTATTCGTCGGAAAAAGCAGGCTGTTGATGTGAAATAAATCGTATAAATGCAAGAAAGGCGCGGACAACGTCGGCGCCTTCAATTTTTTTCAGCAAAGTCACGCATAGCACAAGTATTCTCTATTATTGGATATAAATAATTCTCAATTGATGTGTAGGAATTAATATGCGATCAATTAATGTCATCACCATTGATATATAAGAAAGTTATTCCCGCAATGAAACGGTTGTGATTCGATTGATGTTTTTTGCCAATAATTCGAAAGCTAAGCAATAATGTTCATCTTTCCGCTGTGAGGCATCAGCAACCACACCTTCTATTTTTTTATTTAACTCATTGATTTTAGTATCATCAAGTGTTGAAACGATGGCAGAAATCAGCATCTCTAACGATTCGATCTTTGCGTTAAGCGCTTTTTCTCCAACTTCTTTTTCTGCCAGCTTTATTAAAAGATGAGAGAGGATATTATTCATTTGAACTCCTTAATCAAAAAAATAACCGTCATACACCCATAAGGCAACACCTGTTCTTTGGTGCACAGGATTAAAGAAAACATAACGAAGATTAATGTAACACTGTGAATGGCCTGACCGCTAGTGTCTATTAGCATTTTAAGGAAATCATATTCACATTGCGGCAATAAAATGAAGCTGCGGATAAATAAACCAAATAAATAAAAAAACTAAAAAAGCATTTTATTTTTAAGAAAAACATCACCATTTGAAAGAAGCTAGATAATGCTTTTTTTGTGATGTATCCCACAAAAAAGCATATAAACCAGACAGAACATCTGAGAAGAAAATTTGATTAGTAGCCAGCCATCGGGAAATGGCTGGCCCTATGACTAACGCTTACGCACTCATTGACTGCCGCGCACCACTTACCGCATCCTTTGCCTGTTCGCACTGCGACAATATTGTCTGTGCATGAGAATAAAGAATTTTCCCCGCCTCGGTGGGCGTAACACCACGCCGACTCCGTACCAACAGCTGTTTTTCTAGTTCACTCTCCAGCGTCGCGACCTGCTGGCTCAGCGCCGGTTGTGCAATATGCAACAACTCAGCAGCCTGTGTCAGGCTACCGATATCAACGATTTTCACAAAGTACTTGAGCCGTCTAAGATTCATGTCTGCCTCCTGAGTAGTTACCCTAAAGAGGTAGCAAAAAGCGCGCCACATTATATTTCAATACCTAAGAAAAAGTGATACCTCATTGATAAGCCACAGGTAAAATAAGGAAAAGCAATGATTCTGCTAATCAACACCCCCGATTTTGTATGAGAAACCACTCATCAAGCCAATACCAGCATGCACCATCTTAAAGCAATACCTGCTATTTTAGGGTGCAGGCCTGCCCACTACTCAACGCATTTCATTGCTTTTCGGTGCTCAACTTGAGCAATAATTTCAATATGTTGGTTATTAGTTCGGCAATCAAACACATCGAGCGATAACAGTCTTTGACAACCCGAAACGCTCCCGCTATTATCCATCGCACTTAACCGATTCCTCTGTAGTTCAGTCGGTAGAACGGCGGACTGTTAATCCGTATGTCACTGGTTCGAGTCCAGTCAGAGGAGCCAAATTAGAAAATCCCGCTTAAGGAAACTTAAGCGGGATTTTTGCTTTTATCTCATATATTCAATACGTTCTACCTTAACATCGTTCCTAATACATATTCGATTTCTCCCTCGCATCGGGAGAATTTGGTGGTCAGATTTGGGGTCAAGTTGGTTCGATGACGGAGTGACCCCCAAATGTCTCTTAACGACTCAAAAATCCGCAATGTAAAACCATCCGCAAAGCCCTTCAAGGTTTCCGATTCTTACGGTTCGTACCTTTTAGTTAATCCAGTCTGTTTACGTCTCTGGTATCTCAAATATCGTATCAATAGAAAAGAATCCCGCCTCGGCCTAGGTACCTATCCTGATGTCTCTCTGGCCAACGCCTATCAGACGCGACTATCTTGCCCTGCCACTGGAGCGCCTTCCTGCCGACGTTGCATGTGTTCATCCTGAAAAATTAGGACCGCTTTGGCTCAGAGCGGACATTTCAGCTTTGCCCTTCCCCTGACATCTGAACTTAGCCTTGACACCAGAACCAAGTAATTAGCCCTGCGCACTCATACGGGTCAAACGCGCCTCATGGCTTCATAACGATGCGACCAAGCGGTTTCGCTGTCTCGGCGAATTCGTGGGCCGCGGCAGCATTGGCCAGGGGAAAAATGCGGTCAATGACAACCCTGATTCGTCCTGCTGCTACAGCCTGCAACATGTCGTCCACACTTGCCCGAACTCCGGGCCTTTCAAAAAGGGGTCCCATGAATACCCCCATGAGTGTCTGGTTAGACTGCATTGGCGGCCACAAGTCGACAGTCAGGCTGCCACCGCCCGCATTACCGACGAAGACGAGACGTCCTTCCAGAGCGAGTGCAGAAAGCGAAACAGGCAACGTCGTCCCCACCGGATCGATGACGAGGTCAACACCGGTGCCATCGGTGTACTGTCGGACACTGTTCACGACGTTATTCTCTGCACGATCCACGACATGATCGGCACCAAGTTCAAGCAACCGGCTTCTTCGCTGCGTTCCGCTTGCCACGGCGATAACCGTGGCACCTGCTTGTGAGGCAAGCTGAACGGCCGCAAGCCCCACGCCACCAGCTGCTGCCTGAATAAGGACAGTTTCTCCACGCCGGAGCATGCCTCGTGTGAAGAGGCAATGGTATGCGGTTCCAAAAGAAATCGGTAACACCGCCGCTTCTGCCGTATCCACCCCATCTGGTATAAGCCAAGTTCGTTCCGCAGGCACAGCCCAACGTTCCGCATGTGATCCCTGCATGTTAAAAGCAGCGACTCTGTCCCCAACCGTACGGCTACGGACGTTCGATCCCACTGCAACAACTGTGCCCGCGGCCGCGTAGCCGACGACCCATGAAGGAAGAGGCGGCGGAGTTGAACGGCGGTTGATCAGATCGCCACCTTCAATCGAGATAGCCTCGACAGAAATAAGGATGTCGTCAGGCCCTGTGACCGGATCGGGGATATCGACATATTTCAGGACGCCGGGAGCGCCTTCCACGTCATAAACCGCTGCTTTCATAAATATTCCTTTGTCTCATCAGTAAATCCAGACCAGTCTGGCAAACCATCCCGATCCGGCATATAGCACTTCAGAAATATCTTTGTTGCCTCTACAGGCAGCGCGGGCTGCCCTGCTGAATTTTCGACTGGCGGAAAAACCCGTAACTCTTAGGGCAGCCTGGCAATCACCTTAATCTCAAACTTGAATCCGTAAAGCCACGTCACGCCGATCCCGGTCAACGTAGGGTAAGGCGCTTCCCCCCAATATTCTGGCAGGATACTCCAGATAGTGTCGAGGTTTGACTCGGGATCGACGACAAAGAGGGTAACGTCAACCACGTCACCGAACGTGCAGCCCGCAGCCGTGAGAACAGCATTAAGGTTATCGAATGCCAGCCTGACCTGCGCGTTTAGATCCTGTTCAGGCGAACCATCCTCTCGGCTACCAACCTGCCCCGAAACAAACAAGAAGCCGTTAGATTTGATGGCTGGTGAATACCGATTGCGCTCATAGAGCACCTGTCGACCAAAGGGAAAAACTGCTTCGCGTGTTGTCATGTTTATACCTTTGCAATGGGGCGAAATCAGCCCAATGAATATAAAGACACTTTACAGGTACCAGATCGGGTGGATAAACAAGCGACTTTGTCCATCATTGTTTGTAAAATCCAAACAATCGGTGAAAAGAGAGGATAAGGAATGGATCGTTTCGATGCGATGCGCGCCTTTGCTCGTGTGGTGGAGGCAGGTAGCTTCACAAAGGCTGCCCAAACACTTCATATGAGCAAAACCACGGTGACACAACTCATTCAGCAGTTGGAAGCGCGCCTGCGCGTCAAGTTACTCCATCGCACCACCCGCAAGCTCGGTGTCACTCCTGATGGCGCGGCCTACTACGAGCGCGTTATCCGCATCCTGGCGGACATGGAGGATGCTGAAAACAGCCTGTCAAGTACGGCGATTACGCCCAGAGGACGGCTACGGGTGGATGTGCCCAGTCCGTTGGCCCGCTTTGTGTTGGTGCCGGCGCTACCGGCTTTCCACGCACGCTACCCTGATATCCAGTTCGACATGGGCGTGAGCGACCGGGTGGTGGATCTGATCGGCGACAATGTGGATTGCGTCTTGCGCGGTGGCGAAATCAACGACCAGTCCCTGATCGCACGTCATGTCGGCGATTTGCAAATTGGTGTTTATGTCGCACCGAGTTATGTGGAACGCCTTGGTGCCCCGGCACATCCGCGAGAGCTGGAAAACACGGACCATCGCATTGTGGGATTCTTGTCCTCACGCACCGGCAAAATTGATTCTCTGGTACTGCACAGTGAGAATGAACAGATTGAAATCAAGAGCAGCTATGTGCTTGCAGTAGATGATGGCAATGCTTACCTCGAAGCAGGGTTAGCTGGGTTAGGCGTGATTGCGCTGCCAGTCTATATGGCGGCAGCACATCAGGCTTGTGGCTCATTGATTCCGCTATTTGAACAGTGGCGTATTAATCCAATGCCCCTGTATCTGGCATTTCCGCCGAACCGCCATGTCAACGCCAAACTGCGAGTTTTTATTGATTGGATCGTTGAATTGATGCAGCAACATGTCCCCAATTCCAACCATAAGTAACTACATCCCAGCCCTCTGATTCGCTCATTAGCGTCGATTGGTGGTCAGATTTGGGGTCAGGTTGGTTCGATGACGGAATGATTCCAATGTCTCTTAACTGCTCAAAAATCCGCAACGTAAAGTCATCCGTAAAATCCTTCAACGTGTCCGATTATTACGGTCTGTACCTTTTGGTTAATCCAGGCAGTTCACGCCTCTGACATCTCAACTATCCAATCAATAGAAAAGAATCCCACCTCAGCTTAGGTACCTATTCTTATGTTTCTGCCGCCCTGTTTGCACCGATGTTAGAGGACGGAATCACTGGAAAAAGGAGAAGAGAAAGAAGCCAATAATGAGTGTAAACCACGGCTAAATAGACCTTCAGTTACCGTTGAAGCCAGAATAAATATCTGATATTCATCGAGCAGTTTTGAATGAAAATACATCATCAAACACGAGCCAAGGTTAACAGAAATGCGACACCACTCTATAGCCCGTCTTACCCGAGTAATTGTCACCACTGCATTGTTTTGTTTCACCTTTTCCTCCATCGCAGCACAACAAAATGTTTCACTGAAAAATCAGCAATTCGAAGGCCTGATCAGAGAACCACTTTCGTTGCTGGTAACGCTGGATACTGGTCAGCCAGCGATACTGGATGCATTTGTCACCCGGCCAGTCGGTCAGACAAAGCTCCCTGTGGCGGTGATCACGAACGGAACTGTGGGTACTGCCGAATTCGATCGCTGGGAAATGAATCCAAATCGCGAATCATCAGCCGCGCTTGCCTTTGCACGCCACGGTTATGCTGCTGTTACCGTTCTGCGGGAAGGCTACGGCTATTCAAGTGGCGGGGCTGAATATTTAGATGGTTCCTGTAAGCAGCCGCTGCATAAGCTGGCAGGAGAAAAAGACACCAGGGATATACTGGCCGCGCTTGAAGCAATAAGGCACCAGCCCTGGGCCTCTCCTGATAAAGCAGTCCTCACAGGCATGTCGGCAGGCGGCTTTGCGGTTCTGGCAACTGGCGCAGTTAATCCTCCCGGCGTTCAAGCGATAATCAATTTTGACGGAGGAAGGGGTTCTATCGACGGCAAATCACTTTGTGATAGACCCGGTCTGATTAAAGCATTCACCAGCTATGGTGTAACAGCGCGCATCCCTTCTCTATGGCTCTATTCCAGCAATGATAAATCTTTCACCCCGGAAATGGGCAGGGCATTTTATGAAGCCTATCGCAGTGGTGGAGGTAAAGCTGAATTTACTGAAATGCCTGCTTTTGGAAACAATGGACACGTTTTTATGGATACGGCTCCAGAGAATTTCTGGTGGAAACGCGTGGCGGTTTTCCTTGCACAGCAACACTTACCATCAGAGGAAGCAATGGCCTTGCCAGTAACCCATCTCGTTTCCCCCTCAAACCTTAATAACCTCGCAGGCAAAGAAGCGTTCAGAAAATATGAAACGGCACGGCTTTATGAAAAAGCTTTTGCGACAGGCAGGGACGGTGCATGGGGAACGGCATACTGGGCGCGAACTGGCCACGAAGCGGCTGATGCAGCCATCAGAAACTGCGAAAAATTCCAGCACAAAGGAGCGACCAACTGCACGGTCTATGCCATCAATGATCAGGTTGTAGTCGAGTAGATCTACCATGACCCAGGAAATTCTTTCGTACTTCAGCAAACCGCCCCTTCCCCTCCTACACAGGGCAGTATCTTTTATACTGCCGATAATTTATCCTCTCCCGCCTTTCGTCATTGACCTATATACGCCAAATCTTCGAGTTGCGTGAAAGTGGCAACCACGCGAATCCCTGGAGCTTACTCGGATAAGTGACAGGGATGAGTAAGGACAAATCGGCTTAGCTGACTTGAACGCCGCTTGCGGCGGCTCAGAGATGAACCGAGTATTGCCAATGCGCAAGCAGCTTGAAGTATTACGGGTATAAATAAGAAAAAGTAAGAGCCTGCACATTATGATCTCATCACCCGATGCAACGCCGACACCGGTTCAATCAGCCACGTCAACGCTTGCCGCCTTACGCTCACCCTCGCTGCTGATGCGCGAAGTTTTGGCAGGTACCATCACCGCACTGGCACTTATCCCAGAGGTGATTTCGTTTTCCATCATCGCGGGGGTTGATCCCAAAGTCAGCCTGTTCGCGTCTATCATTTTATGTTTCACCATGTCCTTTCTCGGCGGCAGGCCAGCGATGGTTACGGCGGCGGCGGGTGCCGTGGCGCTGGTTATCGGCCCAATGGTGCACGCGCACGGTGTGGCCTATATTCTGCCCGCCGTGATTATGGCAGGGCTTATTCAGATCCTGTTTGGGCTGGCTGGGTTGGCGAGAATGATGCGCTACATTCCACGCTCGGTAATGATCGGTTTCGTCAATGCATTAGGCATCCTGATTTTCGCCGCGCAGGTGCCGCATATTTATGGGCAATCTTCGCTTGTCTGGCTGCTATTTGCGTTAACAGTAGCGATCGTTTTGCTGCTGCCCTACGTGGTAAAAAACATTCCCGCACCGCTGGTCGCGATTGTGACCGTGACAGCGATTGCCATGTTTACCGGCATCACGGTGCCTAACGTCGGCGATGCTGGCCCCATGCAGCCCGGATTGCCAGGTTTCACCCAGTGGCTGGTGCCGTTCCATCTTGAGACATTGCGCATCATCTGGCCAACCGCACTCAGTATTGCCTTCGTCGGGCTGATGGAATCGCTGTTAACTGCCAAACTGGTAGACGACATCACAGATACACCGTCCAGCAAACGCCGCGAATGCTGGGGACTGGGCGTCGCCAATATCTTCGCCGGATTCTACGGCGGCATCGCCGGATGTGCGATGATCGGACAAACGGTGGTCAACGTGGAGCTAGGGAAAGCACGTACGCGTGTCTCTACCCTCGCCGCCGCACTGGTGCTGTTGCTGCTGGTAACCGGTCTGAGCGAAATCATGGCTAAGATTCCGATGGTGGTGCTGGCAGGGATTATGATGATTGTCGCGCTGAAAACGATGAACTGGCATAGCCTGCACCCCAGCACACTGAAACGTATGCCGTTGTCAGAAACGTTAGTGGTCGTGGTAACGGTGATCGCCACCGTCTCGACGGGAAATCTTGCAATCGGCGTGGCAGGTGGCGTTATCTTTGCCATCCTGTTGTTTGCACGCCGCGTGGCGCACGTCATTCATGCAGAACGTCGCGTGAGCGAAGATGGGCAGTCGGTGCACTACACGGTACGTGGGCCGCTATTCTTCGGCAGCAGCAACGATCTCTTTGAACACTTCCTCTATGCGCAAGACCCGCAGAACGTCACTATCGATCTGACGCACGCCCAAATCTGGGATGCCTCCAGCGTAGCAGCACTCGACGCTATAGAAACCCGCTATCACCGTTACGACGCGAAAGTTTCGATCATAGGACTGGATAACCACAGCAGCAAAATTCACCAGCGCCTTTCAGGGCATCTCTAATCGTGCCAATCCCCTTGGTTACGGCCAAGGGGAAACTGTCGGTATATCTCTCCTGTGGATATGAATAACCGGAATCAAACTAAAGCGTATCGGGCAGATCCTTTATCTTATCTCCTCACTTAAAGGAGGAGAGCATGCCCACAACGCTTATTCCGCGCACGTCAGAGAATCGCCATGTCCGCTGACACATCTGCCACGACGTTCGTGCTGATACACGGTGCCTGGCACGGCGGCTGGTGCTGGGCCCGCGTGACCGAACGGCTTACTGCCACAGGTTTCGCCGCCACTGCACCGACGCTCACAGGGTTAGCGGAACGCCGTGACGAACTATCGCGCGGCATTAATCTGTCTACCCACATTCACGATATTATCGACACGATCCACCAACAGGGTTGGCGCGATGTTACGCTGGTCGGACACAGCTATGGTGGGTTTCCCGCCACGGCTGCCGCATATCAATTGCCGGACGTCGTCAGCCATCTGATCCTGCTGGACGCGTTCTTACCCACATCAGGTGAGAAGCTACTGGATCACGCGCCCGACCTTATCACCACCTACCAGACGCAGGCTACACGTGACCCCGAGTGGCACATTCCCCCGCTTCCATCGCTGCTGTTTGGCGTAAATGAAGCTGACCGCGAGTGGGTCGATACCCGCCTGACGCCGCAGCCGGTAAACACCTACTTTGAACCCATCGCCTTACCGCCCGCGCCCCCAACTCTGAAAAAAACTTACATCCGCTGCACGCGTGCGGCGGGCAACTACCTCACCACCTCGGTACAACGCGCTCAGACTGATCCAAGCTGGCGTTTTCTGACGCTCGACAGCGACCACGACGCCATGATCGATGCACCTGATGCGCTAACCGTTCTGCTGACGTCAACATTGACAACCCGCACGCCTCTGTGATTAGACTCAATGCTAAGCAGGCTAACTTAAGGAAAGCATTGATGAAAATTACCGATGTACGCGTAATTTTAGCGAACCGATATATGTTTGTTGAGGTCACCACCGACGAGGGACTAAAGGGTATTGGCGAATCAGGTGCCTGGGGATTTCTCGATGCGTCTAAAGGTGCAGTGGAGGCATTACGCACTTACCTGATCGGGCAAGATCCGCTGCGTATTGAGCACCACTGGCAATATATGTACCGCTGCTGGCATTTTCGCGGTGCCGCCATCATGGGTGCCATCAGCGCCATTGATATTGCCCTGTGGGACATCGCGGGCAAATATTACGATACACCGGTTTATAATCTGCTGGGAGGCCGCTGCCGCGACAAGGCACGCGTTTATGCCCATGCAGGAGGGCGAACCACCGAAGAAACTATCGCCAACCTGAAAAAGGCCAAAGCTGACGGTTTTACCGCGATTGGTCATCTTACGCCTTTTCTGGATGAATCGCGTGATACGCCCTATTTCACCACTCACGCCAAAGAGATCGGTGAAGCCATCGAGCGTATCGGCCTTTACCGAGAAGCAGTCGGTAACGATGTCGACCTGTGTATTGAAGTCCACCGTCGCCTGAAACCCGCCGATGCCGTGGTGTTCGCTCGCGGCATTGAGCCGTTTTATCCGTATTTTATTGAAGACCCTATCGGCGCGGATAATTTCGACTCTATGGCGGAAGTTGCCGACAAAATCAATATTCCTATCGCCACCGGTGAACGCCTGAATAATCCGCAGGAATTCGCGATGCTGATTCGCCGTAATGCCGTCGCTTATGTTCGCCCTGATGTCTGCATGTGCGGCGGAATTACCGGAGCGAAAAAAGTGGCAGCATTGGCCGAGGCCAACGATTTGATGGTGGTACCGCATAACCCACTTAGCCCCGTCTCAACCGCTGCCTGTTTACAGATCGCCGTCAGCATCCCGAATTTTGCGCTACTGGAATATCCGGGGGATGACCAACCCGCGCTGTCAGAAAAATTTGGTGCGACGGGTGTAGAGAACGGCGTGAGGAAAAAAGACGTCGTGAAGAACACGTTCAAATGCGTAGATGGATTTATGGAGATACCGACGCAATCCGGCATTGGCATTGAGCTAGCGGACGATCTGGAGAACCGTTTCCCCTACCGCCGTCGCGGTCTGAAAACTCGACTGCACGTCGACGGATCCGTCGTCGATCAATAAAGTGAAAGCGTGTCAACAGGTCGTGACGTGTCAATGATAGCGTCACGACCTGTCGTATTTTCCCTAAGCCGAAGGATTTTCCACCTTCCGCCCTTCCCACTGCATCAATAAGCTCAGCGCTGCAGGCAGAGCAAGTAACGTCAGCAGCGTTGCCACCATCAACCCGCCGATAATCGCGTAGGCCATTGGCCCCCAAAACACCTGATGCGCAATCGGGATCATGCCAAGAATCGCCGCCAACGCGGTCAGCACTATCGGACGTGAACGATGGCTGGCCGCATTCACGATCGCCTCCGTGGCAAGTTGTCCATTTTTCACATTCAGATCGACTTCACCAATCAGAATGACCGCATTACGAATAATCATTCCCGCTAGCGCAATCGCGCCTAACAGCGCCACAAACCCCATCGGCGTTCCGGTCGGCAGCATGGCGGCAACGATGCCGATCAGACCAAACGGCGCAGTCAGGAATGCCAGCACCATGCGGGAAATACGCTGTAACTGAATCATTAACAGCACCAACATTACCAACAGCGTAACGGGCAACACCGCATATACAGAGCCATTGCCCTTGTCGGACTCTGCCGCAACACCGCCTTCCGTGATGTGATATCCCGCCGGTAACGAGGCGCGGTAGCGTTCAATTTCCGGCGCCAGTTTTTGAGACAGCGCCGGTGCACGCACACCCGGCGCGACATCCATCTGTACCGTAATGAACGGTTCGCGCTGACGCCGCCAGATAATTGGATCGTCAACACCGTACGACACCGTGGCAATCTGCCCCAGCGGTACCGAGCGACCATCTGCAATCGGAATTTGCAGGTTGGCGATCGTGGCGACGTCTCTGCGTTCCTGCGGCGTACCGCGAACGACCACATCCACCAATCGGTTTTCATCACGCACCGAGGTCAGCGTTGAACCGGAGAATATCGCCGCCAGCATGCTGGCCACATCCTGCGAGCTGATTCCAACCGCGCGAGCTTCGGTCTGATTCAGTACCACGTTCACCGAACGTTCGGGTTCACCCGCCGTCAGATTTACCTCGCGGACATCAGCCCGGTTTCCCACCAGACTGGCAAGCCCCTGAGCAATATCACGGACACGATGAATATCCGGCCCCGCAACTCGGTATTTAAGTGGCCACCCCACTGGCGGCCCCAATTCCAGTGCGGATACACGCGCTACAATATTACTGAAGTCGCGCTCAAGTACCTGATTCAACCGTGTCGCCAGCGCGTCTCGCGCATCCAGACTTTTTGCCACCACCACCAATTGAGCTATATTTTCGTGGCTCAATAGCACATCCATCGGGAGATAAAAACGCACTGCGCCCGACCCAACATAGGTAGAGAAATGGTCAACATCAGGATCGTCTTTCAGCACGGCCTCCAGACGTTTCGCCTGCGTTTCCGTCGCGGCCTGTGATGCATTCGAGGGCAACGTCAGGCTGACCAGCAGTTCCGGCCTATCCGACGCGGGAAAGAATTCCCCCTCTAATCGGGTTGCGCCGAACAAGGCGACAACCAGCAGGAGCACGGCAATGATTAACGTCATTCCCCGATTAACCAACGCCCGTTGCAGCCACTGACGATAAATGCGGCCCACTCGCCCCGGTTCGTTGTGATGGTGACGAAACGTTTTTGGCAACAGCCAGACACCGAGCAGCGGGGAAAAAAGAATCGCGACGATCCAGGAACTCAACAAGGCAATAAGGACAACGACAAAGAGCGAAAAGCAGTATTCACCCGCGCTGGATGCGGCAAACCCGACGGGAATAAATCCGGCAATCATCACCAGCGTCCCCGTCAGCATGGGAAAAGCCGTGCTTTCATACGCCCAAGCCGCCGCTCGTTTACGATCCCACCCTTCTTCCAGCTTCGACACCATGGCTTCTACCGTAATCATGGCATCATCTACCAGCAGCCCCAGCGAAATAATCAGCGCCCCGAGCGAGATACGCTGTAAGCCAATGCCGGTTATCTCCATGCCAATAAAGGTCATCGCCAGCACAATAGGGATGGATGCAGCAACGACCAGCCCAGCTCGGCTGCCGAGAGAGACGAACGACACCGCCAACACGATGGCAACGGCCTCCAGCAATACTTTGATAAAGCCGCCGACCGCGCCTTTAACCACCTCGGCCTGATCGGCCACACGCGTCATTTCTATCCCATGCGGTAGCTGGGCAGAAAGCGTGTTCATTTTTTCGCGAATAGCCTGACCAAAATTGAGCATGTTGCCAGTAGGCGCCATAGAAATAGCAAGCCCAATGGCTTTCTCGCCATTTACTCGGAACGTCGGCGACGGCGGTTCCGCTATTTCACGGCTAATGGTGGCGATATCGGTAAGCGGAACAAATTTCCCGCCGATGCGTAAGGTGATCTGGCGCAGACTCTCTTCAGAAGTAAATGCTCCGCTGACACGCACGGCGATCTTCTCATCCTCAGTACGGATAATTCCGGCTGGCGTGACCGCATTCTGCGCCTTAAGTGAATCAATAACCTGCTGCGAATCGATCCCTAATCCGGCCAGCCGACGGGGAGAAAATGTTACTACGATCTGTTCCTCTTCCACCCCCAGCATGTCGACTTTACCGACATCCGGCACGCTCAGTAACGCAGAGCGAATATCCTCGACGCGATCGCGCAGTTCCCGCGGTGAGAACCCATCAGCAGTGAAGCCATAAATCGTGCCGAACGTATCATCAAACTCGTCATTAACGGCGGGCGGGCTGACGCCATCGGGGAGAGAACTGGAAATATCCGTCATCTTCTTACGCACCGTATACCAGATATTCGGCACGGCAGAAGGCGGCGTATCATCGCGCAGGTTAACGAAAACCACCGCTTCCCCGGCGCGGGTGTAGCTCTCGACATAATCGAGATACGGCGTTTCCTGTAATTTTTTCTCCAGTTTATCGGTGACGAAATTGACTGTATCGTTCACCGTCGCCCCCGGCCAAGCGGCAGACACCACGGCAGATTTGATGGTAAACGCCGGATCCTCGTTGCGGGGCAAGCGCTGGTAGCTCATCACCCCTGCCGCCATAATCACCAGCATCATAAACGCGACCACCTGCTGATGTGCCAGTGCCCAGGCGGAGAGATTGAAGCGAGTAGAGGTAGAAGGTTGAGATTCACGAGACATCAGCGACGCTCCTCATCACTTAGCCGAATTTTTTCATCCGGCCGTAGCTTACTGACGCCAGCGGTTACTACGCGGTCACCCTGCTTCAGTCCATCGGTGATGTAGACCGCCGTGTCGCTGTAGCGTGCGACGGTAACGGGCTGCAAACGCACCGTCTGGGTATCGGAATTCACAACATAGACAGCGGGTTGATCTCCCTGACGGGTGAGTGCAGACGCGGGCAGTTCGATAACAGCTGTGTCGGACTGCTGTATTGCGCCATTTACGCTGGCACCCAGTACCATCGCAGCCGGTGGCGAGGTTAACATCACACGAACCCGAAACGTTCGCGTGACCGTATCGGCCTGCGGACTGATGTCACGCACGCGCCCTTGTGCCTGAATAGCCGGATCGGATAGCAGCGATACAAGAATAGTGCGCGAGGGAAGCGACTGATTGACCAGACGTTCTGGCACATCAAACACCGCATCGCGCCCATCGAGCGAAGCCAGCCTGACGACCTCCTGTCCGGCACTGACCACCTGACCGGGATTCGCACTGACCGTTGTTATCACACCATCCTGTGCGGATGTGAGTTGCGTATAGCCGAGGCGCTCCTGTGCTCCTTTGACGGTTGTCTGTGCGCTTTCGCGCCGGGAAACGGCGGCATCCCAATTTGCCTGCGCTTCATCAAGCTGTACCCGCGCAATGGCTCCGCCCGGCGCTAACGCCTTCATACGGGAGAAATTGCTTTTCGCCAGCCGTTCCGCCGAGGCTGCACTGGCTAAATCTGCCTGTGCGCTGCGCAGCTGATTTTCGCTGTCGCGAGCATCAAGCGTCGCAATCACATCACCACGCTTCACGGAAGCCCCCACATCCACCAGACGATTAAGGATGCGGCCATCCAGCCGGAAACCTAATGCCGTTTCTTCATGCGGGCGAATCTCCCCCGTCAACGTCACGGGTTCGCGGCTCATCGCTGGCATGACGACCAACGTTTTTACTGGCCTCACGGGCGGTGACGCAGGCGAATCATCGGTACTGTCACAGCCGCTAAGCAATAGGGCCGACAGCAGACAAAAGGCAAAACGGCTGACCATCATCACATCCTCTCACTCATCAAACACCATCAGAACGAATACAGAACAGCCAGCGTTGCGCCAGTATCATTCCGTCGTTCCACAACCTGACTATCCGCCACTTTATCAGTAAGCCACGTAGAGGTAACCCCGACGTTGGTTGACCATACTGGGCTAAATTGATGCGTCCAGTTCGCGCCCAGCGCATAACCATAGACGCCTTTACCAGCATGATAGGCCGCCAACCCAGAACGACTGCTCTGCTGCTGCGTCACGCCATAGTAGGTTTGATTAAAACGAGCATCACCCATCAACACGTCTGCCGACAGCGCCAGCACGTCGTCTTTTGTCGCGGACTGCCACACCGTGCTCTTTGCCCCGACGCGATACTGATTTCCCCTTTCTCTCTCACTCAGCGCAAACTCACCGCTCGCTTCCAGCGCCAGCCAAGGTGCAAACTGATACCCCGCCGTTACGGTGGTAATCACCGATCCCTTAATTTTCCCCATCCCTTTCAAACGGTTCGAACCCGCACGCCAATTGCTGTTTTTGTCATCCCTTCCCATGTCGTAGCCAATCGCATGGTCGAGATAAAAACCAGAAGGAGACTGGTATTGCCAGCCAATACCGTGCGAGGAGTCGAAATAGAGCGCTCCACGCTGAACCGTTAGCACAGGCAGCGCGGTGGTCTGACGATCTTTACTCCCCCTGTAACGCGGCGCATTCTGGGCCGCAACGCCAACGATAACATCCGTGTGGTCACCCAAAAACGAAGGCGGTGATGCTTCCGACTCCGCGGCGAATGCTGTGCCAGATAGCACGATAGCGGACAAACTGGTAGATAAAATCATTGTTGTTATGTTCATACATCCCCTCTTTAACGCGGTAATCTTGCACCGTGGTGCTTCCCCGGCGGGTGCAATGCTAATTGGTGTTGGCTTTTCAGCACCGTGACGAATTATGCTGACGCTTGGTCAAGAAATGCTTTGTGGTTTTTTAAGATTTCATCAAGAGGTCGTCGATGGCAGAAAAACGGGTGTTGGTTATTGAAGACGATATGGATGCAGCCAGCGTGCTTGAAGCTTATCTGCGGCGTGATGGCTATCAGGTTTCTATTGCATCTGATGGACAAAAGGGTCTGCACATGGCGTTGACCAGTAAACCCGATTTGATTTTGCTGGACGTGATGCTGCCGAAAATGAATGGTTCTGAGGTGCTGTCCGCCCTGCGACAGCGCAGTAATATTCCCGTGATTATGGTCACCGCCATCGGAGATGAGCCGGAAAGGATCGGCGCGCTGCGTTACGGCGCGGATGATTATGTCGTCAAACCCTATAACCCACAGGAAGTGGTAGCGCGAGTGCAGGCCGTGCTACGGCGGACTGGCTATGCCATCCGGGAAGATGCGATCCTGACATTCGAAAATTTATCGGTTGATCCGACCTCCGTGACGGCAAGCATTGCGCTATCACCGTCCGAATCTGTCGTTCTCGATCTGACACCTACCGAATTCAACATTCTGGTGACGCTGCTCAAAGCACCAAATCGTGCCTTCACTCGCGGTGAACTGCTGGAAGCCTGCCTGCCGGAAAGTGATGCGCTGGAGCGCGTGGTGGATACCCACGTCCATAACCTCAGGAAGAAACTCAACCAGTACGACATCATTAATGTGCTCGTTACCGTCCGTTCTGTCGGCTATCGATTCCGGTGAATCTGATGAAAAAATCGATCTTTCTGTCAGAAAAAATGTCGCTATGGCGCTGGCTGTGCTTTCGTATTATTTCTCTGCTGCTCGCCACCCTGCTCATCATTGCCACGCTAATGTGGCTGCGCTTCGCCATCAACAATGTCTACGTCGAACAGCAAATGCCAGACGAGGTACGGGCTGAGTTTCAACAGTTAAGTGAACAGAAAGATTACGGTAATCCTCGCTACCAACACATTATCAATCAGTATTATGGCTCGGATTTCTTTGTGCCGAATATTGCCAGCACCGACTGGCTGGTGCTCGCGATCATGGTCATGATCGCCTTACCAACCGTGGTTGTCATCGTGCTGTGGCGGGCGCGACCGCTATCGCAGCAATTTTCCAATATCGCCAGCGCCGCACGCGACGTTGCTAAAGGAAAGTTCGAGACTCGCACGCAACTGGTCGAGCAGGTACCGATGGAGCTGATTACGCTGGCGGACGACTTTAATAATATGACCGAACAGCTAGAGCGCTACGAACGGGAATTGCGCGAATCCAGCGCCGCGTTGGCCCATGAACTGCGTACACCGTTAAACGCGGCAATGGGGCGCGTTCAGGGCATGCTTGATGACGTCTTTCCACGCGATAAATCACAGCTGACGATGGTTATCAAACAGCTTGAACAGCTCAATCACGTGATTCAGGATCTGCATTTCCTTTCACTCGCCAGAGCCGGACAGTTGCAGTTGGTCAAAACGCCGCTTTATTTCGACGAGATCGTCACTGAGCGGCTTACCTGGTATCGACCTCAGCTAGAGCAGGCCGGGTTTCAGACACATGTGCATATCGAACAGCATGACTTTTGTATTGCCGACCGAGAACGATTGGGACAGGTGTTCTCTATTCTGATCGAGAACGCCTTAAGTTACGCCAGCGATGGCCGCTATCTGGCAATTGAGGTGCGTGAAATGACCGTTCGTGAAATGACGGTACGAGAAAACGTGCCGTGCTGGCAGATTACGGTTTCTGACCACGGGCCAGGGATTGAGGCAGAATCGCTTCCCCTGCTTTTCGACCGCTTCTGGCGGGCAGAACATTCACGCGCAAGACACTCCGGCGGCAGCGGTCTTGGGCTGTCTATCGCCTCAGCCATTATCACTGCCCATGGTGGCGCTATTTATGCAGAACGCGGCAATAACGGCGGGCTTGCCATCGTGATGACACTGCCACACAGCGTCTGACGTAGCAGCGTGCCGCTGGTCAATAAACAATAACGGAAAAGCATAGCGAAATTATTGCTATGCCCTTTCTCAGGTAAAAAACCGGAAAATCATGGCGATATTCATTCGCCAAATGATGAGACAAACGCAGCCACCCCAGACTCCATGCCCTACAGCGAAGAAGACCGCGGTTCAACACGGCTTTTCTCCTGAACAATACTTATATTTATCTGGAATGAGATAAGGCTAAAAAGACTAATTTCGCTATAAGTATTTCGCTACTCTGCATGAGCGAAATATATCGCCTCGATTAAAACTCAATCATCAGGGTAATTATAATGAAACGTTCTCTTCACCAGGTATTCATGGCGATGACGCTGGTTAGCGCCTCCTTTTTCAGTCAGGCTGCGGAAACACAGCCATCAACGTGGCAACACATCAAACAGACCGGTGAATTACGCATCGGCGTAGCACAGGGTGAGCCTTGGTATTTTAAAAATCCCTCGACCGGAGAATGGGACGGCATCGGCTATAACATCGGCAAAGAGTTAGCCAACGATCTTGGTGTGAAATTGGTGACGGTAGAAACCACTTGGGGTAATGCCATTGCCGCCTTACAAACGGGTCAGATCGATACCATGCTGGTGCTCGACCCAACGGAAGAGCGGAAAAAAGCGGTCGATTTTCCTGAGCAGCCTTTCTTTTGGTATGCACAAGGGGTATTGATTCGCGACGGCATTGCCGTCACCAACTGGGACGATCTCAATCGTGAAGATGTTAAGATCGGCGTCACACTAGGCTCCAGCCCGGATCTGATTCTGACCAAACGTCTGCCCAAGGCACAGCTGGTACGCTTCCCGAATATGGATGAGGGCGTAGCCGCATTTTATGCTGGTCGTGTCGATGCGCTGTCATACTTCCATCCGGCTCTGGCACTGCAACAAGCTAAAGTCGGCAAAGGCAATTTGATTCTGCCGAAGCCGATTATTGAGGTCAGCACCAGCGGCGCAATCCGTAAAGAAGCCGACCAGACCTTCCACAACTTCCTGAATGACGAGTTTGCCAAGCTGTATAAGTCCGGTAAGACGCAGCACTACTATGAACAGGCGCTCAAACTGCGCGGCGTGGACGTGAGTAAAGTACCGTCAGTCATTAAAGAAGACTGGAAATAAATCAGGATCGGATAACAGAACTGTCCTGAACGGATTCAGGACACCGACACCAGCGACGTAACCAGTGCGGCCACATCCTTGCATTTATCAAGCTCAGATAGCGCCGCCATCACCTGCGCAATATCAGCAGGAGCACGCCGTGACGATAGATTTTCCGCACATTTCTCCATAATGCGACTTTCCGTCAGCGGGTGTTCCGCACAGCCTAGCGGAAAGGCAATGCGTTCACCTACCACAACGTTTCCTCGCGTGACGACGTCAACCTGCAATACCGGACGGCGCGCCTGCGCCATAAGCTGATCAAGCTCGGGGGACACCTCAACGTGAACCTTATCGGCCAGCACCAGAAGTGCAGAATTGGTTAACGTATCGTCCGTACTCCAGCGATGGCGCGGAATGCGGTAGGCAAGACAGGCCAGCGCAAACGGTAGGCTGAACTGCGCATCCGTTTCATTTTGTGGCCGTCTATCCATAAAGTCAGCGGCCAACCTCTGGCTACCTTTGACCCGAATAACGTCGATGTCCTGCGGCGCTAACGCCAGCTCGTGCTGGACGCGTTCGAAAGATTCCAGTGCAGTATGTATCCAGCGACAGGCCGGATACGCTTTGAAGCTGGCGTGCTGGAGCGCCCACTGCTCTCCCAACCCGGCCAACAAGATTGTCTCATCAAAACGATCGGATCCCATCATGCGCCAGAATCCCTGCTCGCCTGATAGCACATCTCTTGGACCGATAATCCCGCCGAGGTGCAGCTCGACACCACGGACGCCTGCTTCTGCGGCTGCCGCGTTGTAATCCTTAAAGGAAACCAGCGGTCGCTGCTGCCAGTTGTATTTATGCAAGCTGGGCAATGGCGTCAATGATGCCGCCAAGCCGATAGCATTCTCTAATCCTTCAGCATCACACCCCACCAGTAATCCGTAGGCCACCGCCGCACCCACCGATTCGTGCTGGCACACGCCATAAACCTGCTGAAAACGCGCCGGGCTCGGTTGCTGAGATTGGATGATCCGGCCATTGATTTCATACGCCGCGGCCAGCGCACAGATTAACGTCTCGCCGTCGATCGGACGCGATCCCAGCGCCGCCAGCGCGGCGGCAACCAGCGAGGCACCGGGATGCCCCATGCCGCGTCCGGCAACTTCATATCCGTCATCGTAATCCAGCGCATTGATCGCTGTTGCATTCAAAAACGCCGCGCCAATAGCCGCCAGCGGCGCGCTGCCATCCAATATTGGTCTATCGCCCGTAGCATAGTGCAGGCGGGTGACGCGTGCGCAATCCTGCACCACCTGACTCTTTGCACCTGCAATACCACAACCCAGGCTATCGATAAAATGCAGCGCGATTTTTCTTCTTAATGCGACAGGAATGTCCTGAATCGTCAATCGACACGCAAAGGTCGCCAGACGCAACGTTAGAGGTAATGCAGCAAGGTGAGACATCGGCATACCGCCATTCTTTTATAAAAAAAAGGAATATTAACACCACGTTTTATTATTTATTTATCATTTTTTCGACCTGCTAAGATGCATAGGTTCTAACAAAATAAGAAATCTGTTTCCTAATGACGTTGTTTCCAGGGGCGCTTTATTTATGTCGTATCAGTGGGATTTTTCCGCCATCTGGCCTTACCACCAGTTGCTGTTGGAGGGGCTATGGGGAACGATAAAGATCGGTGCCACCAGCATCCTGATCGGGATGCTGGCAGGCATGGTGCTCGCCGCGATGAAAATGTCGCCTCGGTTGTTATTGCGCCTACCCGCCGTGATGTTGATTGGCTTCTATCGTAATACACCCGCGATTGTGCATTTTTTCTGGATTTACTACGCCCTGCCCGTTATTACGCCCTTAACATTTTCGCCGTTCACTGCAGCCGTCATCGCACTGTCAGCACAATCCGGTGCCTTCTATGCCGAAGTCTACCGTGGGGCGATTTCCTCTATTCACCCAGGGCAATGGGAAGGGGCAAAAGCGCTGGGTATGCCACAATCGACAGCATTGCGCCGAGTCATTCTGCCGCAGGCCTTGCGCAGGATGATCCCGCCTTTTATTGAGCGTTCGTTTGAACTCATCAAATCCACATCGCTGGCTTCCTCACTGGCCTATAGCGAACTGCTTTATCAGGCGATGCAGCTAAATAGCCAAACCTACCGACCACTTGAGGTCTACAGCCTAGTCGCCGTGATGTATTTCACCCTGCTGCTGCTAATTAGTCTGTTCAGTCAACACATTGAGAAACGGCTGTCGCTGGCAGACCGTCGGCTCACGTAAGGAACATCATGCACTATCAATGGGATTTCTCACTGGTCTGGGACAACATTCCGCTGTTGCTGAAAGGCCTTGGCGTTACGCTCGAACTATGGCTGTTGGCGGGTGTGCTGGGAACCGTGCTGGGGTTGATTTTTGGCATTCTGCGCGTGTTTGGAAAGCGTTGGCTGTCATTACCCGCCAGACTCTTTGTCGAAATATTCCGTAATACTCCTGTCCTGATCCAACTGATCTGGTTTTATTACGCCTTCCCGGTTCTGGTCGGTGTGCAGTTTAGTACCTTTGCCGCTGCGGCGCTGGCTCTGACGCTGTATAGCGCCGCGTACTGTACCGAAATTTTCCGTGCCGGACTGCAATCCATCGACCACGGACAGTGGGAAGGCGCAAAAGCGTTGGGCATGCAGCACACGGTGATCCTGCGGCGCGTAGTTTTACCCCAGGTATTACGCAATATGCTGCCAGCCTTGACCAACCGGATGATCGAGCTGGCCAAGGTCACCTCGCTGGCCTCCATACTGGCCGTCAACGAACTGATGTATCAAGGGCGGCTGCTGAGCAGCACCTATTATCGTCCACTGGAAATCCTGACGGTGGTCGCACTGCTCTATTTCGTTTTGATCTGGCCGGGGAGCTACCTTGCCGCACGACTTGAACGCCGTTTCCGTTCAACCCCTTAGCCTGACAGCGACACAGGTTTTTTATGAGTGAAGATACTACTTTGAATCAAAATAGCATTTTGCGTATTCGCGGACTCCAAAAGCGCTTCGGTGCCGTTGAGGTACTAAAAGGTATCGATCTGGATGTCCGCCGAGGTGAAAAAATTGCCATCATCGGCGGCAGCGGGTCGGGGAAAAGTACCCTACTGCGCTGCCTGAATTTCATGGAAATTCCCAGCGCGGGCACCATCGAACTGGATGGTGTGGTTTTGGGAAAAACAGATGCCAAAGGCCAGCGCGGCTACCCGGAGAAACAGCTTTGCGCCGTGCGAGAACGCGTAGGAATGGTGTTTCAGCAATTCAATCTGTTTCCCCATCTCACCGTGCTGGAAAATGTGCGTGAAGCGCTGGTATCGGTGAAAAAAATGCCGCGACATGAGGCGGATATCATCGCCAAAGCCCAGTTGGAAAAGGTTGGGCTAAGCAATAAGCAAGACGCTCGCCCCAGCAGCCTGTCCGGCGGCCAGCAACAGCGGGTGGCGATAGCCCGTGCGCTGGCAATGTCGCCAGAAATTATGCTGTTCGATGAGCCGACATCGTCACTGGATCCAGAACTGGTGGGCGAAGTGCTGCACACCATTCGAGCGTTAGCGGACGAAGGTCGTACCCTTCTGTTAGTTACCCATGAGCTGGGGTTTGCCTATCACTTCGCCGACCGCGTCGTGTTTATCGAAAATGGCGTGATTCATGAAATGGGCAGCGCCGAACAGGTGCTCAAAAATCCGCAACAGCCGCGTACACAGGCTTTTCTTGCCCGTTTTGCCGAGCGGGCCTTTTAATTCATCATTCACATTCAGGAACAGCACAATGCAACCGACGTTATCCAGCCAAAGTAGTCAGGCCTATTTGCAAGATCCGCGCAACAACGACGTACAGGTGTATGTGAATGGGGAATTTGTTCATCGCGACAACGCGGTAGTGTCGATCTTTGATTCTGGCTATGTGTGCGGTGACGGCGTATGGGAAGGGTTGCGTCTGGTTAACGGCCGCTTGATCGCGCTGGATGCCCATCTGGATCGCCTGTTTGAAGGTGCCGCCGCTATTCAGTTGGCTATCGGCCATAGTAGAGAGGCGCTGACCGACATTCTCTATAAGACATTAGCCGTCAACGGTATGACCGATGGCGCACATATTCGCCTGATGATTACCCGTGGGAAAAAGCATACGCCGAATCAGGATCCCCGTTTCATCATCGGTGGTGCCACTATCGTTTGCGTCGCAGAATACAAGGTCGTCGATACAGAGGCGAAAAAGCGCGGACTGACGTTATTTACTTCCACCTACCGCACCAGCACACCGGACGTCTTCGATCTGCGGCTCAATTCGCACAGCCGACTTAATCTGATTCAAGCGCTACTACAGGCATTACAGGCCGGTGCCGACGAAGCGTTGATGCTGGATCCGCACGGCTTTGTCGCCAGTTGTAACTCCACCAACTTTTTTATCGTGCGCCACGGTGAGCTGTGGACGTCATCGGGACGTTACTGCTTTAACGGCATTACCCGACAGACCCTTATCGATCTCGCTCACGCCAACGGACTCACGGTCAAGACTCAGGATTTTACGCTGGCAGAAGCGCTTACCGCCGATGAAGCCTTTGTTACTGGTACGCTGGCAGGTATCACCCCGGTAAAAGCACTGGATGGCCGACCGTTTAGCGCCGAACATCGCCCAGTTACCGAACAGCTCAGCCGCTGGTATGAGGCGTATCTGCACGCGCAGTAAGTCCCACCTTAGATTTTTCCAACTCACGTCAACCGAGGCACCGCAAGGTGCCTCAGTCAATAGCAGGGTAAGTCGCCATATCGGCAGTCTATACACCCGCACTGCTACGCCTCTACACATCCTTACGGCCAATCAGAATATTATATCAATTAATTGCATATTCTTTGGTGATTTACTTCGTTCATTTTCGATTTGCAGCAGATCTACTATGTGGCATCCCCCCTTTCCCACAGAGTGAAATGCTATGAAACGCGCTAAATCCGTTCTCGACTTCATTGGTCATACGCCGTTGTTAGAGCTAACCCAGTTTGATACCGGTCCGTGCCAACTGTTCGTCAAACTGGAAAACCAGAATCCCGGCGGATCGATTAAAGATCGTGTAGCGCTATCCATGATTGAAAACGCAGAGCGTCAGGGTTGGCTAAAACCGGGTGGCACTATCGTTGAAGCCACCGCGGGCAATACCGGACTCGGACTGGCGTTGGTCGCCGCGCTGAAAGGCTATCACCTGATTCTGGTCGTGCCGGACAAAATGAGCCGCGAGAAAATCTTTCACCTGCGGGCACTCGGCGCCGAAGTTAGGCTCACGCGCTCTGATGTAGCCAAAGGTCATCCTGACTACTATCAAGATTATGCCCGTCGACTGGCAGAAGAAACGCCTGATGCGTACTACATCGATCAGTTTAATAATCCAGCTAATTTGGAGGCGCACTACAGTACAACTGGCCCCGAACTGTGGCAACAGATGGAAGAACGTATTGACGCTGTTGCCGTCGGCGTCGGTTCCGGCGGCACGCTAGGCGGGTTAACCCGCTATTTTGCTGACGTATCCCCCCAAACAGCCTTTATATTGGCCGATCCTGCCGGATCAATTCTGGCCGACTATCTACAGAACGGTGAATATGGTGAGGCGGGAAGCTGGCTGGTAGAGGGGATTGGCGAAGATTTTATACCCGCACTGGCTGATTTTACTCAGGTTACCCACGCCTACGCGATTGATGACGCCGAATCCTTTCACACCGCTCGCGAACTACTGCGCACAGAAGGCGTGCTGGCGGGATCTTCCAGCGGCACGTTACTGGCTGCAGCCCTGCGTTACTGTCGGGCACAAACTGAACCCAAGCGAGTCGTCACTTTCGTGTGTGACAGCGGTAATAAATACTTGTCCAAGATGTTTAACGATTATTGGATGATCGAGAAAGGCCTCATTACACGCCCGCCACATGGCGACTTGCGCGACCTCATTACTTATCGTCACGATGAAGGGGCAACGGTTTCGGTATCGCCTGATGACACACTCAGCGTAGTACACGCCCGTATGCGGTTGTACGACATCTCCCAACTGCCCGTATTGGACAACGATCGCGTCGTCGGCGTTATTGACGAGTGGGATCTACTCAACAGTTTAAAAAACGATACCCAGCATTTTTCACTAACGGCTCGCGAGGCGATGTCCGATCAGGTTGAAACGCTGCCAAAAGAGGCTTCAGCGCATGCGCTGCTGGCAATTTTTGACCGGGGGTTTGTCGCTGTGATTCTTGATGGCGATCGTTTTCTCGGTTTAATAACACGCACGGATGTGCTGAATCACTGGCGGCAAACACTCCGCTGATACGCAGCTTACCTCCCCTTTCTTATTACTCAGGATGTAAAATATGCCTCAATTTGATACCCAAACCGTTCACGCAGGCTATACCCCGGACAGCACCGGTGCCGTCATGCCAGCGATTTACGCAACATCAACCTTTGCCCAACCCGCGCCGGGTGAACATACTGGCTATGAATATTCACGCAGCGGCAACCCAACGCGTGATGCGCTAGAAGCAGCGATTGCCGAGTTGGAAGGCGGTAGCCGAGGCTTCGCTTTCGCCTCCGGCCTGGCAGCCAGCTCTACACTATTGGAACTGCTCGATCATGGTAGCCATATCGTGGCCGTGGACGATCTCTATGGCGGCACTTGGCGTCTGTTGGAAAATGTTCGCAAGCGCACGGCTGGATTACAAGTGACCTACGTTGACCCCGCCGATCTTACCGCACTGGAAAATGCCATTACGCCGCAGACCAGAATGATCTGGGTGGAAACACCGACCAATCCATTACTAAAACTGGCCGATCTAGCCGCCATCGCTACGTTAGCCAAAAAACACCAGCTCATTAGCGTGGCGGATAACACTTTCGCTTCACCAGC
This sequence comes from Pectobacterium zantedeschiae, assembly GCF_004137795.1. Classification (GTDB taxonomy): domain Bacteria; phylum Pseudomonadota; class Gammaproteobacteria; order Enterobacterales; family Enterobacteriaceae; genus Pectobacterium; species Pectobacterium zantedeschiae. The sequence continues at coordinate 415,827 of NZ_NWTM01000001.1, read as the reverse complement.
AATTCAACGCCCGCTGGATGTCGGATTTGATATCGTCGTGCATTCAGCAACCAAATACCTGAACGGTCATTCAGACGTGATTGCCGGGCTAGCGGTTGTCGGCAAGAACAGTGAACTCGCATCACAACTCGCCTATCTGCAAAATGCCATCGGCGGCGTGCTCGACCCATTTAGCAGTTTCCTGACGCTGCGCGGTATCCGCACGCTAGCGCTACGGATTGAACGCCATAGCCAGAGCGCATTTGAGTTAGCACACTGGCTAGAACTCCAGCCGCAGGTTGAGCAGGTTTACTATCCGGGGTTACCAAGCCATCCGCAGTATGCATTAGCACAGCAGCAGATGCGCAGTTTTGGCGGCATGATCTCTGTACGGTTGAAGGGCGATGAGAATTATGCCCGTGAGGTTATTAAACGCACGCGCTTATTCACCCTGGCAGAAAGTTTGGGTGGTGTGGAAAGCCTGATTAGCCAGCCCTATTCCATGACCCACGCCTCCGTACCACTGGAGAAGAGGTTGCAAAAAGGGATCACGCCGCAGTTGTTGCGTTTATCGGTAGGTATTGAAAATACGCAGGACTTGATTGATGACCTGTATCAGGCGCTAAATGTGAGAAACATAAGCTGACTACACGCAGTCTGGCCTATGCAGAACACATTTCAATGCAAGAAAACGAGAGGGTTTCGTGCGTGATAGGCAGCAGAATTTTTCTGTGGCATTGATGCAACACCCGACTTAGGGCGCTCAGTCGCCAGCGCCCTAAGAACCCAGGCTTTTAACGGGAATTATGCCGCTAACGCGGTTCCCTCGATGCCCATGCTCGTTTTTCGAGCCGCCAGCGACGTCCTGTCGCTCACTCGGCGTTCATGCTCACCTCAGCATGATTTTTTACGTCATGCTGGGAAATACCATGAACAATACGATTTAGGTTAGGTTTGTCGGCGGCATTAGCCAGCAACATAGCCTCTACTTCGTTAGCCGTACTTAATAGCGTTCCAGCCAGTGGGCGTATGGTGTTGGCAGCGTCCATGAAGCGCGTTCAATACCCAGTTCGCGGGCAGCTTGATAGCTCCAGTGCGGATTCGCCAAATGTGCTTTCCCTACCATCACCAGATCCAACTGACCCGATGCTACGGCCTGCTCAGCCAATTCCGGCGTCCCGAAGCCCCACGCGGAAGACACAGGGAGATCGGCCTGTTCACGCACCTGTTGAGCAATCGGTCCCATAAAGGCTGGAGCCCACGGAATATTAGCTTCCGGCGTAGAGAAACCAATGCTAACGCTCAGCATATCCAACCCTGCGGCTTTGAAGCGGCGCGTCAGTTCGATGGATTCTTGCAGCGTTTCTTCATCGCGGCCGTCAAATTCAATCACGCCGAAACGGGCAGTCAACGGCAAGTGTTGTGGCCAGACGTCGCGAACGGCAGCCAGCGTTTCCAGCAGAAAACGGCTACGGTTGTCAAAACTGCCGCCGTACTGATCGTTACGTTTGTTGGAGTGTACGGAGAAGAAACTCTGTGCCAGATAGCCGTGAGCAAAGTGCAGTTCCAGCCATTCAAACCCAGCGTCCAACGCACGACGAGCGGCAGCGACAAAGTCATCACGCACGCGGGCGATATCTTCCAGCGTCATTTCCTGCGGCTGTTTAGGCAAATTCGCACCGAAAGGCACTGCGGAAGGGGCAATCGTCTGCCAACCGCGCGAGTCACCTTCGGGGATATGGTCATCGCCTTCCCAGGGAATATTGGCGCTGGCTTTACGTCCGGCGTGCGCAATCTGAATACCCGGTACAGAGCCCGCATCCTTAATAGATTTGGCGACCTTGGCAAACGCCTGCGCCTGCTCATCGTTCCAAATTCCGGTACAGCGCGGAGAAATGCGACCTTCGGGAGCGACAGCCGTCGCTTCAACGATAACTAACCCTGCTCCACCGCGCGCCAGCGACGCATAATGCACTTCATGCCATTCGTTGATCAGACCATCGGTCGCGGAATAGGTACACATCGGCGGAACGGCAATGCGGTTACGTAGCGTAATATCTTTCAGTTTGAAGGGCTGGAATAGTGCGGACATAACATTTCCTATTTCATCTGTTAATTTCGATAATTCGATATTAATCGAACAATGGATTTTAGACAACCCTATCGCTATAATTCGTCTATGAGACCTTTTAAACACCCGTCCCCTGAAGAATTTACTCTTGAGCGCGTCCTATACGCCTTGAGCGATCCGTTACGCTTAAACATTGTGCGTTGTTTATCCGTACAAGAAGAAGCAACGTGTAGCGAACTTGATGGCGGTCGCCCGAAATCCAGCGTGTCGCACCATTTTCGCGTTTTACGCGATTCGGGTTTGCTGCATACCACCAACAGCGGCACCACACACATCAATCGGCTGCGCCGCAGCGAAATGCAGCAGCGCTTCCCCGGCCTGCTCGACGCGATTCTGTCTCAACCTGTCGAGTAACGTTATCCCGTCAATGGCGGCCTTTCCGCCATTACATATTCATTACACACGCCCTCCCTTCAACATGCTCCGCCATTCCAACATTGATGCTTTGCTTTGCACTTCTATGAATATAGCGACCGCCATTTTTCCATTACTCTGATGCTGATACGGGTTTTATGAGGCTGCGTGGATGGATTACTACATTGGCATTGATATCGGGACCTCAAAGGTCAAATCGGTGTTATTCGATGCCGATTTCAACGAACTTCAGATTGCGTCAGCCAATACCGTTACTTACTCTCCGCAGCCCGGCTACGCCGAGCAAAATATGTCCCATGTGTGGGATGGGGTGCTTTCAACCTTGAAAACACTGGCAACCTCACTTCGGTTGCATCACGGTCATGTACGCGCTATTGGACTAGCCGGACAGGGCGAAGGTGTCTGGCTAAGCGATCGCCACGGGCAACCCGTACGGCAGGCCATCCTCTGGAGCGATACCCGAACGGCAGATCAAGTTCACCAGCTTAAACAACGCCCTAATCTGGAAGCGACACTTTTTCCTGAAACCGGTTCTCCCCTGCTTCCGTGCAACAGCGCGCAACAGTTACGCTGGCTGCAACAACACCAGCCCGACGCGCTAAGCGACGCCGATTACTTCTTTTTTGCCAAAGACTGGGTACGCTTTCGGCTAACGGGACAAGCCAATCTGGAATTGACGGATGCGGGTACGTCGTTGCTGGATCTACACAGCGAGACGCTGTCAAAAACCGTGTTAGACAAGCTGGATTTACACGCGATTAGGCCACTTTTCCCGACATTACTTTATCCCGATGACATTGCCGGAACGCTTAGCGACACCGTGGCTGCATTGACAGGTTTACCCGCTGGCATCCCCGTTTGTGCAGGCGCGTTGGATGTGTCTGCCGCCGCATTAGGCATCGGAGCCATTCACGATGGCGACATTTTTACTATTCTCGGCACTACCTGCTGTACCGGGATTGTGTGTCGTGGCTTAACCCAGGTGAGTCTGCAAACCCGCTTTGTCGCGCACGCCTGGCCGGGACATTATCTCAACCTGTTTGCCATGCAGTCTGGTACGCCAAACATCGATTGGGCGTTAAGAACCCTAGCCAACGATGTCGACTTTCAGACGATTGGGGCGCGTATTTCCCACGTGCCACCCGGCAGCGGCGGTGTTTTTTATCAGCCTTACCTGAATGGCGAGCGTGCGCCGTTTTATAGCACATGGGCGCGAGCGGGATTTTTTGGTATCGGGCAGTCCACCACCAACACCGATTTACTCCGCGCAGTCTTCGAGGGACTGGCCTATGCGATTACGGATTCGCTCAGTGGTTACCCTGCGCACAGCGATCTCTATATCGCCGGTGGAGGTGCCGCTTCGGCGATCTGGCTACAGATCATTGCAGACTGTACCGGACGACGAGTGATCGCCAGCTCAGTCAAAGAGTTGAGCGCATGCGGCGCTGCGCGTCTTGCAGCCCTGTCCATCGGCGAAAGTGCCAACATGGTTCCTTCCGCCAATGCACAGGCCTCAACGTTTCTCCCCGATGCCGACGCCCATCAGCAGTATCAGATACTGTTTCCGATTTTTCGCCAACTGCGCGACCAGCTACAGCCGCTCTGGCAGGCACGGGCTCAGGCGCTTAATGCACTCGACAGTCACAACGCGGTGCGTTCGCACACAGCTCCTAGCTCACAGGAAAGTCTTGCCTCATGAAGATTGTATTTACCGCCGAATACGGCGGCAGCCTTGATGCCTTTCAGACGCTCGGGGAATTGGTGGTAGACGGCTGGGCCATCGGTCACCCAAAACTCAGCGAAGCAGCGCTGATTCGACTGGCGGATAACGCCGACGTCATTATCACCAGCTATGATGATATTACCGCCCGCGTTATCGAGGCTTGCCCTCATCTGCGGCTTATTGCCTGTACTCGTGCCAACCCGGTCAACATCGATGTTGAGGCCGCTCGCAGCCGGGGTATCCCCGTGCTGTATACGCCCGGACGCAATGCTGATGCCGCAGCAGAGTTGACGCTGGCACTGATGCTGAATGTCACCCGCCACATCCCTCAGGCACACAGCGCACTGAAGCGCGGTGAGTTCACACGCGATACCGACGCCGCTTTACAGACACAGGCTGGATTGCGACAGGATGTGGTGTGGGATGTGGACAAACACAGTCCTTATGAGGTTTTCAAAGGCGGCGAACTACGTAATAAGACGCTCGGTCTCGTCGGCTATGGCAGTATTGGCCGTCGCGTCGGGAAACTGGCGCGTGCCTTTGGTATGCAATTGCTGATTGCCGATCCCTATGTCGCGGCCGAAGAGATTGATGAGCCGGGCATGCGGAAAGTCACGCTGGACGAGCTATTTCCGCAATCCGACTTCGTCAGCCTGCACCTGAATAGCACGCCGCAAACCAAGGGGCTGGTCAACCTCGATAGGCTCAGGACGATGCGCCCTGGCGCCTATCTTATCAATACCTCTCGTGCTGCCGTCGTTGTCGAAGCCGACCTGATCACGGCACTGCGTGAAAGATCGCTGGCGGGTGCTGCACTTGACGTTTACGACAGCGAACCACTTTGGCGTCATCACCCGTTCATTACCGAATTTGATAACGTGGTACTCACGCCGCATATTGCTGGCGCGACGCGAGAAACGTTGGTGAAACACACCGCCATGATCGCAACCGATCTACAACGGTTCATTCACGGTGAACCGCTGCTTTACGAATGGAAATAGACGCAACACTGATCTTTACTCTAAATAATTCGAGTTGCAGGAAGGCGGCAAGAGAAGGAGTCCCAACGAGCTTACTCAGGTAAGTGATTCGGGTGACCGAACGCAGCCAGCGCACATGCAGCTTTAAGTATGACGAGTATAATAGGTCGGGGTTTCTGCCATAAACTTCAGCGTGTGTTCCCAGTCAATCACCCCCACGTCAGAACCTAGTCCTGTGGCAACCAACCCTGAAACGGCCGAGCCGAGCTGACAGGCTTGTTCCACTTCCCAACCTTTTGCCAGACCAGCAATAAAGCCGCCACAGTAGCTGTCACCGCAGCCCGTCGTATCTGATACCGTCACGCGATAGGCGGGAATACGCAATGAGACCCCCGGACCAAACACGTAAGAGCCTGCCGCTCCCGCTTTGAAAATACAGGTGCCGACGCCACGATCGAGAAAGAAAGCTGCGATCTCGGCCGGTATCGTCTGGCCGGAAATAAACGCCGCCTCTTCCAACGAGGGCATAAAGTAGTCGACGTCCGGTAGCAGTGGCGTCAGCAGTGACAATGTTTCCGCATTCGGCGCAATCAGATCGAAGCTGGTCGTCAGCCCCTTCTTTTTAGCGTGTCGAAGCAGACGTGCGCTCTGCCCCTGATCCATTTTCGCCAGTAAACCCGTACCGCCGTGGTGTAAGAAACGCGCGTTGCACACGGCGTCAAAATTTTGCTCGTCAATGAACAAGTGATCTGACGCACCACGATAATGCAGCGCTGGGCGTTCACCGTCCGGGCGAATAGCCAAAATTGTCGCTGACGTCGATACCGCTGTCGTGCGCTGCACCAGCGAACAGTCAATGCCTAGTTTGTGATAGGCCGCCAGAATAAAATCTGCCTTTTCATCCTCGCCGAGACAGGCCACCGTCGCCGTGCTGATGCCAAGTTTAGCTGCATTCATCGCTGCCCCGCTAGCCGTACCAGCAGGATTAAGACGGATCTCGTCAATAAATTGTACACCGCCCCCTTCAGGTAAGCCGGTGACGGGTCGACCGGCAATATCCAGAATGGTTAATCCGACAAAAATCGCATCAAACTGACTCACGCTCACTCCTTCACATTCTATTTTTATGGTATCCGGCAGTTATTGCCGCTGGCGCAGTCGCCCTTGCAGGAAAGAGAGGGCCAGCGCCAGCACTAAAATCACGCCGCTCAACGCATCTTTTACGATGAAGTTCAGCCCCATCAAATTCAAACCGTTGGCAATCATGCCGAGAAACAACACGCCGATTAGCGTTCCCACCACGTTAGGCCGCCCCTGAGCATGGAAGGCGGTGCCGATAAAGACGGCAGCTATCGCGTCCATCAGATAAGCCTGCCCAGCCAACGGCGTAAACTGACGCAGATTGGCAGATAACACCACGCCACCAACGGCACACGTCACCGACGTGACAATCAGTAGCCAGAACGTCATTCGCCGCACATTAACGCCAGCAATCAGCGCCGCAGGTGCATTCAACCCCATGGCGTGGATGCGTTTACCGGCAATTGTCCGTTCAAAAAATAGGTAATAGCTAAGCCATAACGCAGCCACAATCATAATCGGCACAGGAATGCCCCACAGATCGCCCACGGCAAGCTCGTGATATTGTGGTGCCATCCGGCGATAGGCAATTGGCCCGCCCCCCTCGGTATAAATACGTTCGATACTGCTGCCAATAAACCACGTTCCCAACGTCGCCAAAAACGGCTTAATCCGACAATGAATAATCAATATCGCATTAAACAACCCCACCAGCGCCCCACCAACCAGTGCGGCCAGCACCGCTGCCTGCCACGGCAGACCATAGACTTTGAGCGCCACCAATGCGAAAGCCGCGCCAAAATCCAGAGCAACCCCCACTGATAGATCGATACCGCCTGCCGTCACGACCAAAGTCATTGCCAACGCCACAATCAGCAACACCGCGCTGCCCTGGAGCAGGTTTCCCCAATTACCTAGCGTCAAAAATATCGGGTTTTGCAGTGAAAAAAACACCAAAAAAGCCAGCAGAATGACCAGAAAGCCATAGCGAATAAAGAATGACAGCGCTGACTTATTGCCCGGCAGCGCTGGCTGTACCGCCAAAGAAGAATTCTTCATATACGACGCCTTTGCCTGCGTAACGAGGCGGCGGTCAGCACCACCAGAATCAGTATTCCCTTAATCGCCCCGACCCAGAAGATATCAACCCGTAACAGTGCCAGACCGTTCGACAAGGCATTAACCAGCAGCGTTCCCAACAGTGCCCCCCAGATGGTGACCACTCGACGACGAGAAAACGCAGCACCGAGGAACGTCGCCAACACCATCTCCAGCAACAGTGGTTCCGCCGTACCGGGGGAACTGCCAGACCCTTGCGCCACCAGTGTCAATGAGGCCAGTGCCGCCGCCAGCGCACCTAACAGATACGAACCAATAACCAACGGCGTGTGGGAAATGCCTGACAGTTGCGCCGCCTCGCGGTTTCCACCAGCAGCCTGCAAATGCTGACCCCATCGGCTATGGTGAACGATAAACTGAAACACAAGGAAGACCAGCAGCATAAACCAGACCGCCAGCGGGAGACCAAGCAGGCTACCATCGCGAAATGACACAATCACCGAATCGCTGACGCCGATACGCCGCTGCTGGGTCAGTAAATTGGTGAGTCCGATAACGGCCACAGAACAAGCTAATGTCGCCAAAAGCGGCGGTAGCCGAATCGTCACCACCAGCAACGCATTCACTACGCCAGCCAATAGTGCCGCACCTGCTACCAGTAAAATCAACCACAGATAGCTAATACTCGCATTCGTCAACCCGTCGCTGATTATCGCCACCGCGAGTACGGCAATTGCCGGTAGCGAGAGATCGATACCGCCGGAGACAACATCGTCACCGCCACCCGTAATGACGCAAACTAATCCGAAACACAGAATCGCCAGCGGTGCACTTTGCCGCAAAATAATGGTGATATTTTGCCAACTGAGAAAATAAGGTGCGCTCAGGCAGAGGAACAGCAGCAGCGCCGCAAACAGCAGTAAAGGGATATGATTGAGAAACCCGGCTAAACGCGGCGTTGCTCGGAGGGATTGTAAGGCACGAGTCATACCGCCTCCTGCGTTCGACCGCTGATAGTCAACGTCAGCAAAGTATCTAGCGAGAGGTGTTCGGTTGGCACATCGGCGATAAGTTCGCCGCGCCACATCACCAGAATGCGATCGCACAGCCCCAAAAGTTCACCGTCATCGCTGGAAGAGACAATAACGGCACGCCCCTCGGCGGCTAGCTGTCGGGTAAGCTGATAAATTTCCGCCTTCGCACCAATATCGACACCCAGCGTCGGCTCATCAAGAATAAACAGCCGAGTATCGGTCTTTAGCCAGCGCGCCAGTATCACTTTCTGCTGGTTACCGCCGCTTAAATTGCGCACGGGCACGCTGACATCGCGCGGCCGGATATCCAGCGTCTGTGCCAGATGATTCGCCTGTGCTACAGCTTGCTTACGCCGCAGCCAACCGCGCCAGGCGACAGCGGGCAAGGAAGCCAGATTGATATTGTCCGCCACGGATAACGGTAAAATCAGCCCATCGTGACGACGATCGCGCGGCACCAGCGCCATACGCTGCGCGATGGCGTGTACTGGAGAACGCGGGCGCAGCGTCTGACCATCGATCGTAATATATCCTTCACAGGCGGGCGTGATGCCATAGAGCGCATCAATCAGCGCCTCACGTCCCGACCCTAACAATCCCGCAATACCAACAATTTCTCCCGCGGCGACCTGAAAACGGATCGGTTGGAAATGCTGCCGATCCGTGAGCTGTTCAACCTGCAACAACGGAGCCTCTGTGAACGCTCTCTTTTCCCCGCAGGGAAACAGGCTGGCGATCTCTCGCCCAACCATCAAACGAATCATCGTGTCGATATCTTTCGTCTCGGGAAAATCCAACGTCGTCACGCTCTTACCATTGCGTAAAACAGTGACGCGGTCGCAAATATCCGCAATTTCATTGAGATAGTGAGAGACATAAATAATCGCAATACCGCGCTGTTTCAGCGCCTGAAGCGTATGCAGTAGCTGCGTGGCTTCCCGCGCTTCCAGCGGTGCCGTCGGTTCATCAAACACCACTAGCCGCGCCTTGCCGTCAATTAGCGCTCGTGCGACCTGCACCAGTTTGCGTTCTGCCAGACTTAACTCCCTGATGAGTCGATTGGCATCTATCGATAAATTGAACGTGTGCTGAAAAAACTGTTCCGTTTCACGCCGCATCGCCCGACGATCGACGCCTCGCCAGCGGTTCACTCGTTCCTGACCGAGAAACACCGACTCCGCCACGGTAAAATGGGGAATCAGATGCAGTTCCTGATGGATAAAACGAATGCCGTGCGCGTGGATAACCGCAGGCGTCACAGCGCTCAACCGCTGCCCATCGATAGCGATCTCACCGCCATCTGCGGCATAAACGCCAGCCAGCACCTTGATTAAGGTCGATTTCCCCGCGCCGTTTTCCCCGATCAGGCCGAGAATTTCTCCCGGTCGAACCGTTAGCGATACGTTGTCCAGCGCGGGAATACCTGCAAACTGCTTGCTGATGTGCGTCATTGCCAGACCGCCGCCATCCGGCGGCGGGGCTAAGTGATATCCCACCATAGCCTTATTTCAGTTCGCCATAGCCAAGCTGTTTATAGACCGCCTTGGCTTCAGCCTCCCCTTTGACAGGCAAGACTGGTACAAACGTCTGCGGTAACAGTGTGGCACCCGCGAAATAGCGCGCGACGTTTTTCGCCGATGTCGTGCCAATCAGACGCGGCTGCTGCGCGACGTTGGCAACAAACGGACTGCCTTTTTCCGCCATAATCTCCAGCGTTTCTGGGCCAGCATCAATCGCCGTGACTTTCACATCCTTATCGCGTCCGGTTTCTTCCAGTGCCTGTACCACCCCGATTGCCGGCTGATCCCAGCAGGCAACGTGGATCGCATCCAGCGTACCTTTCGGATGCTGACTCAGCAGCTCGAGGGTTTTCTTACGCGCGTCTTCTGGCGAGTTGGAATATTGTTCAGCCAGCTCAGGCTGAATGATTTTGATCCCCGGATAATCTTGCAGGACATATTTCCACAAATCATAGCGGATGCCGCAGATTCGCAATGCATTGGAGAACGCGTTGAAAACGGCGATATTGCCTTTTCCACCCAGCGCATCCGCCGTGTAGCGCCCGATTGTCGATCCGATCGCATAGTTATCCGACGTCGTGTTATTGACGGAATAAGACGAGACGTGATCGACCGTGAAAACCGGAATTTTCGCGTCACGCAGCGCTTTAAATTTCGGTTCTACCGCGCTGTCGCCGAGAATACTGATCACCGCATCAACCTTACGCGCCAGCAGGATATCGTGATTATTGGCATGAACCTGATTATCACGTCCTCCATCCACGCCCACAACCTGCCCACCGAGTTTCTCAATTTCTTCGGTCGCCCCTTTGTAAGCCTCACGATCCCAAAAATGCTGTGTTCCTACCACGGCGACACCAATGGTCTTTCCCTTCAATGACAGAACCTCATCTGCCGCCTGAGCAGAGGTTATGACCCCCGCAGCAAGTACACACACAGCAAGACGAGAAAAGCGAATCTTCATCATTTTCATCCCGATTTTTATAAAATTATTAGCAGAGAAAGAGATTAGCAATGGGAAAAGTTAAATCGAAATAACAAAAATGATAATAACTAGTGATTAAATAGAAATAGCATTGATAAACAGATGTGATGATTTTTACTTATTGAATTTTAAGGAATAAGTTATAAAAAAAGCATCTTGTTTTTTATCCCTATAAAGTTAATGGTTAATGTTCTTGTATACCTAAGGGAAAAACAAACATGACAACGCTGTCGATTTACCACCGCCCGCACATCACACAGCCCGTCCAGCAGCTCACCGCGTTTAATGATATTGCGTCTCTGCTTGCCAGCGCGGGTATTCAACTAGAACACTGGCAGGCCGAAGCGCCTCCGCTCGACGCCAGCAATGAAACCATTTTGACGCAGTATCGCGCCGATATTGAGCGTCTCAAACAGCAAGAAGGTTACACTTCCGCCGACGTGATTAGCCTGACGCCGGATCACGCAGAGAGAAAGGCGCTGCGGAAGAAGTTTCTTCAGGAGCACACGCACAGTGAAGATGAGGTTCGCTTCTTCGTACGCGGTAGCGGCGCGTTCTTCGTGCCGATTGGCGAGCAGGTTTTTCAGCTTACCTGTGAAGCAGGCGATCTCTTGCGCGTTCCTGCCAATACTCCACACTGGTTTGACTGTGGGGAATTTCCTGATTTTGTCGCGATCCGCATCTTTACCAATCCAGAAGGTTGGGTTGGACACTTTACCGGACGCGAGACGTTTCACTAATTCCACGATCGTTTCTGCATTTCTCCGCCGTTCCCTTTATACTGTGCGTTTTGTACAAAGACGAACGGCGAGACCCCTTCAGTAATGATGAATAACGATGTCCTGCGCAGCGTGCGCTATATGCTGAATTTCAATAATGACCACCTGCTGAAAATCCTGGCGTTGGTGGAGATGACCGTCCCTCCCCAGCAGTTGGCGAGCTATGTCAAAAAAGAGGGAGAGGAAGGCTATCAGCCTTGCCCGGACATTGTGATGAGTTATTTTCTGAATGGGCTAATTCTGCAAAAACGCGGCAAAGATGAAAACCAGCCCGCACCGCAGTTTGAGCGCAAGATGACGAATAACATTATCCTGAAAAAACTGCGTGTCGCGTTTTCACTAAAAACAGATGATATTCAGGCGATCCTACTGGCACAAAACTTTCGCATTTCACTACCGGAAGTAACCGCGATGATGCGCGCGCCTGATCACAAAAACTATCGCACCTGCGGCGATCAGGTGATTCGCTACTTTCTGAAAGGCCTGACTGCGCGAGTACGCAAAGGCTAAAACGGCCCCATTGACGAAAAAACGTGAGCGTTGTCTCTCTGGCTTTTTCCCGTAAAAGGCAGCAGCAACGCTCGATTTTTAGTACGTTATCAAAGCTGAATTTCATGCAGGACAGCCGTTATCCGTTATTCCAGCTCTCTATTTTCAAGCTGAGTGACCTGCTGCACGCTGCCCTTATCCATCACCGTTGGCAATACATTGCCGACGATCTTTCTAGCGTCATCTTTCATCCCCTGCTGAGTACTACGTTGGATTTCCTCATCGAATACCATTTTTTCACGTTCAACATGAGGCGCTAACCGTAGTAAGGAATCCGTTGCCGTCAGGCGGCTTCATGCTTTTCCATCGTCAGCCGTGCGGGAGGCGCTTCAATACTCAGCGTAGGATGGCGACAGAAACGGACGACATCACCGACCACCAGCAGGCTGGGTGATTGTGGCTGATAACGCGCCAACAGTGTCGGTAAGGTTCCCAGCGTAGCGGTCAGTAATCGCTGATCGGGTTGCGTGCCGCGTTCGATAATCGCTACAGGTGTCTGGGCTGACAACCCATGTTCGATCAAGCGCTGGCACAGCCGACTACTGTGGCTTAGCCCCATATAAAACACCAGTGTTTGCTGGCTGTCTGCCAGCGTCGGCCAGTCCAGTTGCGGCTCGCCGTCGCGCGAATGACCAGTGACGAAACGCACCGACTGCGCACAAGCACGGTGAGTCAGTGGTAACCCGACTGCCGCCGCACAGCCAGTCGCGGCGGTAATACCCGGCACCACATGGCAGACGATCCCTTCCTGCTGAGCGTAATCCATCTCTTCACCGCCGCGCCCGAAAATAAACGGGTCGCCGCCCTTGAGACGAACCACCCGCTGCCCAGCCTGCGCCAGCTCAACCAACAGCTGATTGATTTTTTCCTGTGACAATCGATGACAGCCACGCGTTTTACCCACGTCGATACACAGCGCCTGTTCTGGCACCAGATCCATAATCTCCGCCGACACCAGTCGATCGTAAACCACCACATCCGCCTGCTGGATTGCCCGCAACGCCTTTAGCGTCAGCAGTTCCGCATCGCCCGGCCCAGCGCCCACCAGCCAGATTTCACCACCGAGTACGGGCTGACGCCGCTGGCCCTGTGCCAATATTGATTGTGTTGTCATCATGTCACACCTCATTACGCCGTGGCGCTCAACCTGCTTTTTTCAGTTCATTAACCGTTATTGGAACATGCTGACTCAATAACGCCTTCAGTTCGGGGATACAGGAACCACAGTTGGTACCGCATTTCAGTCTGCCGCCTAACGCCGCTACGCTGTGGCACCCCTGACGAATCGCACCGACAATGATGTCCTCACCGACGCTATAACAGCTGCAAATCGTGGCCCCCTGCTTCACCTGACCTTGCGGTGCCTGACCCGCCAACAGAGCATGGCGCTCGTGCGGCTGCTGTGGTGGAGAGGCAAACGCCTGACGTACCGCATCGCTATCGATGCGTAGCGCTTGCGCACTGACATAGCAGGCCAAGACCACGCGGCCATCGCGCCAGCCAATAAGGTGAAATATGCCGTTGCCCTGTGCTATCTGACACTGCATGTTTTCTAACCCATAATGTTCAACCAGCCATGCTTGCCAGTCATCTACCGGCGTGCGGTCGGCAAACAGATACTGCGTCACACCCTCATGAGGGATCTTGCTCCAATAGGTCGCGGGTGGCGGCAGAACATCATGCTCAGTAGGTGGTGATGACATCGGTTCGTCGGCAAAAAATAGCGAGGCCTGCCAGGCGGTATGCCACGGCTGGATACGCACCCGACTATGCTTGCTCTCCGGCTGGCCGGAATAAGGATCGGTAATCGGGGCAACTAAACTGTCGGCCCGTGCCTGAGCGCTGAACTGTTGATTCCAGTGCATCGGAACAAACACACTACCGCGCGCCTGTCCGGCATCCAGTCGCGCCCGCGCTAGCATCCAACCGTGCACTGACGACAGGCGCACCAGATCGCCAGCCTGAATATCCTGCATCTGTGCATCCTGTGGAGATAGCTCGCAGTAAGGTTCACTGATATGACGCATCAAACGGGCCGCTTTACCGGTACGCGTCATGGTGTGCCACTGATCGCGAATGCGTCCGGTGTTGAGCACCATCGGATACACCGCGCTCCACGGGCTTTGCGGCAACGATGGGATAACCGCTACCAGACGCGCTTTACCATCGACATGCCAGAATCGGCCATCGTCACCCAGTCGGGCACGCCCGTGCGGAAATACCGCATTAACTGGCCACTGTATCGGTTCCAACTGCTGCCACTGCTCATTACTGAGTGTCGCCAGCCCGCTGATATCAAACGCACGGCTACCGTTATTCTCAAACCCAGACAGCGCCGCGTGCTCACGGAAAATCTCTGCGGGATTCTGATAGGCAAACGCCTCAGCAAATCCCATACGCTGCGCCACCTGACTCAGCATCCACCAATCGGCTTTGGCCTCTCCCGGTGCAGGTAGAAAAGCACGCTGACGAGACAATCGGCGTTCGGAATTGGTTACCGTGCCATCCTTTTCTCCCCAGCCCAGCGCGGGGAGTAAGATATCGGCGGTTTCTGCGGTATCGGTATGGCGCATCACTTCAGAAACGATCACCAATGGGCAGCGTTCCAATGCCTGTTTCACCCGATCGGCATCCGGCATCGACACCACCGGATTGGTGCCCATAATCCACACCGCTTTAATATCGCCACGTTCAACGGCGTGAAACAGGTCTACCGCATTCAAGCCAGGCTGTGTCGCTACATTATCGCTCTGCCAGAAGCGCCCCACACGCTCGATATCCTGCGGTGTAAAACCCATATGGCTGGCAAGCTGATTGGCTAAACCGCCGACTTCCCGACCGCCCATAGCATTTGGCTGTCCGGTTATCGAAAAAGGGCCTGCACCCGGTACGCCGATTTTTCCGCTCAGCAGATGAGCATTGATGATCGCATTGCACTTATCGCTGCCGGAAGACGACTGATTAACCCCCTGCGAATAGAGCGTGACCACCTTTTTGTTTGTGCTGAACAGGTGATAGAAACACGCAATATCGGTTTCATCCAACTGGCAGAAATCCGCTACCTGCGCCACTGTCCATGCCTGTGCTGACAGTAATGCCTCTTCCACACCGGAAAAGCGTTCAGCCAATTCGGTGAGATCGGTGCATGAGTCCTGCGCAATCCAATGTAACAGGCCGTTAAACAGCCCGGCATCGCTACCGGGTTGCAGCGGTAAATGCAAATCGGCAAGATCGCAGGTTGCAGTGCGCCGCGGATCAACCACCACCACCTGCATCTGCGGCCGCTGCTGTTTCGCCTGCACCAGTCGCTGATACACTACCGGATGCGCCCAAGCGGTATTAGACCCTACAAGCACCACCACATCCGCCAGCTCGATATCTTCATAATTACAGGGGACGGCATCCGCCCCCAATCCGCGCTTGTAGCCGATAACCGCCGACGCCATACACAGGCGTGAGTTGGTATCCATATTGGCGGCACCAATGAAGCCCTTCATCAGTTT
Organism: Pectobacterium zantedeschiae; assembly: GCF_004137795.1. Taxonomy (GTDB): domain Bacteria; phylum Pseudomonadota; class Gammaproteobacteria; order Enterobacterales; family Enterobacteriaceae; genus Pectobacterium; species Pectobacterium zantedeschiae. The sequence goes on along the minus strand of NZ_NWTM01000001.1, from coordinate 400,130 downwards.
GTTGGCGACGTAATAATCTTCCGTCAACAGCTGACCTGAACCATAAAATGCCACTGACTGCGGGCCGTGTTGCTGCATGGTCGACAGCAACCGTTCGGCCACCGTATCAAGCGCCTGCTCCCAACTGACGCGGCGCCCTTCCACAAGCGGCCACAGCAGGCGGCCTTTTAGATCCAACGTTTCTCCCAGCGCGGAACCTTTTACGCATAGCCGCCCCAAATTCGCCGGATGTACCGGATCACCGCTGATCTTTACCGCGCCTTGCCCGTCGTGTTCTGCCAACACACCACAGCCGACGCCACAATACGGGCAGGTTGTCCGACAGACGTGCGCGTTCATGATGCTTGCGCCATATCATTGCCTGTCAGTCCGATGCTTTCCGGCACGGCCAATGGTTGACGGCATATCCAGATTTCGCCATCTTCCACACGCACCGGCCAGGCGCGAACGTACAGCGCACTGTCATCCGGGCTAACACCATCCCGCAGCTTGAAGCGTTTTTTGTACAGAGGGGAAATCACCACCGGTTCACCCGCGACATCACCAATCAACCCGCGCGATAGCACATTCGCCCCGCTGCCCGGTTCGTGGTTTTCTAGCGCGTACACCTGCTGCTCGCTGCCCGGCAGGTGGAACAGCGCGATTTGCTGCTGCCCGAGGCGCGCAGCCATTCCGGCATGACGCGGAATATCATCTAACGTCGCAACCTGTACCCATTCCGCTTCATGCGTGGCAGGCTTCAGGGCAACTGGTTCTACCGAGATCATTTTTTCATGTTCCTGCGCCGGCCGAATCTGTCCACGCTCCGGCACCATCACTACCGCCTCATCCGGGCTATCGCTGTTCAGGAAACCGCGGAACAGCGCCAGACGCTCTGGGCTTTCGAGCGTGGTGTGCCATTCGCACTGGTAGGCTTCCACCACGTGCTGCATCTCTTTATCCAATTCTTCGCCGATATTCAGACTGTCTTCCAGAATCACCTGACGCAAATAGTCGATACCGCCCTCCAGATTGTCCATCCAGGTGCTGGTACGCTGGAGACGATCGCCAGTGCGGATATAGAACATCAAGATTCGATCGATGGTGCGTAGCAGGGTTTCGGTATCCAGATCGCTGGCGAAGAGATCCGCATGGCGCGGTTTCATACCACCGTTGCCACACACGTAGAGGTTCCAGCCTTTGTCTGTGGCAATCACACCGATATCTTTGCTTTGTGCCTCCGCACATTCGCGGGTACAGCCGGAAACCGCCATTTTGACTTTATGCGGCGAGCGCAGCCCTTTATAGCGGTGTTCCAGTTGGATCGCCAACCCGGTGGAATCCTGCACGCCGTAGCGACACCAGGTCGATCCCACGCAGGATTTCACGGTACGCAGGGATTTGCCGTAGGCATGACCTGTTTCAAATCCGGCGTCGATCAGCTCACGCCAGATTTCCGGAAGTTGTTCCAAGCGCGCACCGAATAGATCCACTCGCTGGCCGCCGGTGATCTTGGTATACAGGTTATAGCGCTGCGCGACCTGACCGATGGCGATCAGTCCTTCGGGCGTAATTTCTCCTGCCGGAACGCGCGGCACCACGGAATAGGTGCCATCTTTCTGAATGTTGGCAAAGAAACGATCGTTGGTATCCTGCAACGGTAGATGCTGAGGTTGCAGCAAATAGTCATTCCAGCAAGACGCCAGCATAGAACCCACCAGCGGCTTACACACTTCACAGCCTAAACCGTGGCCGTATCGTTCAAGAAGGCTGTCGAACGAGCGGATCTCATGCACGCGGATCAGGTGATACAGTTCCTGACGCGAATAGGCAAAGTGCTCGCAAATGTCCTTCTTCACTTCGACACCCAGTTGCGTCAGTTCGTACTCCATCACCTGTTTAAGCAAGGGTACACAGCCGCCGCAGCCCGTCCCCGCCTTGGTACAGGTTTTCAGTGCGCCCAGCTCACCACAGCCGCCCGCTACCGCGGCTGAGATGTCGCCTTTGCTGACGTTATGACAGGAACAGATCTGTGCGCTGGCGGGTAAGGCCGCCACACCCAACCCTTTCGGTGCATCACCGGAGCGTGCAGGTAAAATCAGTCCTTCCGGCTGTTTAGGCAACGGCATATCGTTAAGCATCATTTGTAACAGCGTACTGTAATCGCTGCTGTCACCAATCAATACCGCCCCCAGCAAATGCTTGCCGTCTTCAGAAACAACGATTTTCTTGTAGACCTCGTTCGGGCCATCCGTCCACTGGTAACTTTGACTTCCCGCCGTGCGTCCGTGAGCATCGCCAATCGATGCGACTTCCACGCCCAGCAGTTTGAGCTTGGTACTCATATCTGCGCCGGTAAACGGCGTATCACGCTGCGCCAGCGTATCCGCCACGCTGCGTGCCATCTGGTAACCCGGAGCAACCAGACCGAAAATCTGGCCGTTCCACAGCGCACACTCGCCGATAGCGAAAATCGCGTTGTCTGAGGTCTGGCAGCGGTCATCAATCACAATGCCGCCGCGCGGTCCTTTCTCTAAATTACAGCTATCCGCCAGTTTGTCGCGTGGACGAATCCCGGCAGAAAATAGCACTAAGTCGGTTTCCAGTACGCTGCCGTCGGCAAAGCAGAGACGATGCAACGCCTGCTCGCCGTCGGTAATTTCGCGCGTTTCTTTGCTGACATGAATCTGTACGCCGAGCGCTTCAATTTTGCGACGCAGCATGGCTGCACCGCCATCATCCAGTTGAACAGCCATCAGACGCGGCGCAAACTCCACTACATGGGTGTCCAGCCCCAGTTGACGCAGGGCGTTGGCGGCTTCCAGCCCCAGTAAACCGCCGCCAATCACCACGCCGGATTTGGCTTTTTTCGCCTGTGCCGCAATCGCGTCCAGATCGTCCAGCGTGCGATAAACCAGACAACCGGGGCGCGTATTGCCAGGAATCGGCGGAACAAACGCATACGACCCCGTCGCCAGCACCAGTTTGTCGTAGGCGATTTCTCGGCCCTGCGCGTCACACACGCACTGACGTTCACGATCGATCGCTACGATTTCGCTAGCGCTGCGCAGTTCAATACCGCTCTCGGCAAAAAAACCGTCTTTTACCAGTGACAGCGAGGCGGCGCTGCGCCCTGAGAAATACTCAGAGAGATGAACACGGTCATAGGCCTCATGGCGTTCTTCGCCAAATACCACGATGTGATAATGCTGGTGCAGGCCACGCTCAACCAGTTGTTCAAGAAAATAGTGGCCGACCATACCGTGGCCGACGACCACCAAAATAGGTTTGCTCATGACAGGAATCCTTACAGCTTCAGGCTGTGAGTCAGAATCAGGGGAAGAAAGGCCAAAAAGCAGCGAGGCAGGCGGCAGCATCTCGCCTTCAGCAGTGCGCTCCATCGCAGCCAGCAGGCGCTGACTATCGTCAGTGTCGCCATACAGCAGGACTCCGCTCAGCCGACCATCGCGCAGTAGCAGACGACGATAGTGCTGCGTCTGCGGATCAAAAAGGGTGTACACCTCATCATCAGGTGCAACGTTAATATCGCCGCCGCTGACTACGCCAATGCCTGTGACTTTCAGCCGCGTCGCCGCCTGTTCACGCTGATAGTCCGCCGGTGCATGTCCGGCAAGGCGCTGCGCCACCAGCGTGGCATGCGCAAAACACGGAGCAACCAACCCGAAAGTTTCGCCATTGAGTTCGCAGCATTCACCGATCGCGCTGATATGCGGATCGGCGGTTTGCAACTGTCCGTCCACCAGTACGCCGCGGTTGCAAGGTAAGCCGCTCTCGCGAGCCAGTTGGCTGGCAGGAATCACGCCAGCGGTCACCACCACCAGCCCAGCCGGAATCGTACGGCCATCCGCCAGTGCGACCGCCGTTACGCCTTGTGCGCCACCATGCAGTGCAGCAACCTGTACATCCGTCTCACAGGCAATGCCGCGCGCGCGCAGGCTGTCACACAGCAGGTCGCTCGCCGTAGCATCCAGTTGACGCTCCATGAGCGTCGGAACGCGATGCAACAACGTGACGTCTGCACCACGTAGTCTCAGCGCCGCCGCGGCTTCAATACCGAGCAGCCCCCCGCCAACCACTACCGCCGGGACGGACTGGCCAATCGTCGCCAACATCAGTTCAACATCGTCCAGCGTACGGAACCCGCATACGCCAGCCAGATCGATACCCGGCATCGGCGGCATAAACGGCGTTGAGCCCGTTGCCAGCACCAGATGGTCGTAATGCAGTTGCCGTTGGGTCGTTGTCACTACACGCTCTTGGCGATCAATGTGGGTAGCCCGTTCCCCCAGCAGATAATTCACCGATAGTGCCGCATCGTCATCGATAGCCGCAGGCGTCAGCAAGGTATCCGCAAACGCTTTTTCACCACTCAACACCGGCGACAGCAGGATGCGGTTATAGCTGGCGCGCGGTTCATCACCAATCACGGTGATTCGATAGCGCGTCGCGGCCAGTTGCCGCAGCGCATCGACGAATCGTGCGCTCGCCATTCCGTTGCCAATCACGATCAGATGCGGTTTCATCATCGTTCCGGTCTCGCTGTCAGGCTGCTTTAGGCTGTTTTTCATATAAGAAATGCAGCACCTGCTGACGGTAATGGTGGTAACGCGGATCGTCAGCCAGCACAACGCGTGAACGCGGGCGCTCCAGATCAACCGTCATGATTTCACCGACCGTCGCCGCCGGGCCGTTGGTCATCATCAGTACGCGATCCGACAGCAGTACCGCTTCATCTACGTCGTGCGTAATCAACACAATCGTGGTTTGCAAACGCTGTTGAATCTCCATCACCGCATCCTGAAGATGCGCACGGGTCAGTGCATCCAGCGCACCAAACGGTTCATCCATCAGTAGCACCTTCGGCTTCATTGCCAGCGCACGGGCAATCCCCACACGCTGCTTCATCCCGCCGGAGATTTCATTCGGCCGCTTGTTCAGCGCATGCCCCATGTGCACCAGTTCCAGATTGTGAACAATCCATTCATGCATCTCGTGTTTATTCATCTGCCCACGAAACACCTGGCGTACCGCCAGCGCGACGTTTTCATAGGTGGTCAACCACGGCAGCAGCGAATGGTTCTGAAAGACCACTCCGCGCTCCGGTCCCGGTCCATCAATTTCACGGTTGTCACACAGCAGGCCGCCGCTGCTCGGCAGCGTTAGACCGGCAATCAGGTTCAATAGCGTGGATTTTCCGCAGCCGGAATGGCCGATCAGGCTGATCGTTTCTCCGGTGTGAATATCAAAACTCACCTGATCCAGCGCCAGAAATTCACCGCTGGCGGTATTGAAACGCTGGCTCACCTTTTGTACTTGAATAATCGGTGTTGTACGCATCGTCGACTCCTTAGCGATTGTCATAGCTGAAACGGTTAGCAATCCACACCAGTCCCTGCTCAAGCAGCAGACCGATAACACCAATCACCACAATAGCGATGATGATGTTTTCCACATTCAGGTTGTTCCATTCATTCCAAATCCAGAAGCCGATACCTACGCCCCCCGTCAGCATCTCCGCGGCAACAATCACCAGCCAGGCAACGCCAATCGACAGACGTACACCGGTCAACACATTAGGCAGCACAGCAGGCAGCAGAATTTTGCGCATGATGGTGAATTCCGAGAGCTTCAGGACGCGCGCCACGTTCAGATAATCCTGTGGGATATGACGTACACCTTCGGCGGTATTGAGGATCATCGGCCAGATGGAACAGATGAAAATCGTCCAACTGGAGGCCGGTTCCGCACGCTGAAACAGCAGCAGGCCAATAGGCAACCATGCGAGTGGGCTGACCGGGCGCAGCAGCGAAATAATCGGGTTGAACATGTTGGCCAAAAAGGTAAAACGACCAATCAGGAAGCCAGCGGGAATACCAACCAGCGCCGCCAGCCCGAAACCAATACCCACGCGTTGCAGCGAGGCCAATACGTTCCAACCGATGCCTTGATCGTTCGGCCCTGCGATGTAAAACGGATCGGCAAAGAGGCTGAGCGCCGCAAGCCAGGTCGTCCACGGTGTTGGAAAGTTTTCGCTGTTGAGCGCGGCAATTTGCCAAACGGCAACCAGCAACCCTAACCCCAGTACGGCTGGGAACAGTTGTTGAAATAACTTACGCAGCAACGGGCGGTAGGCGAAAGCGGGAGCCGTCGGCGCTTTCTCAGGCGTTGCGGGTTTCGTTGGTAGCGGCATAATGTCAGCACTGTGTACAGTTTCCGGGGCGTTATCCGCGGTAATTGGAATGACCTTGGCCTGGTTTTTCATCATCAACCTCACTTATTTCTTCACGCTAAAACTGTTGGCATAACCCGCCGGATCGCTACCATCCCAGCGGCGACCATCAATGAGCACGCTGCTGCGCATATCGCTACCGGGCAAGGACACATTCCCTACGGCATCAGCCGCCTGCTTGTAGATATCAATGCGGTTAACCTGCTTCGCGACAGCCAGATAGTCCGGTTCTTCGGTGAGCAATCCCCAGCGTTTATGCTGAGTGAGGAACCACATTCCATCGGACAGATACGGGTAGTTCACAGAACCATCGTGGTAGAAACGCATCGCGTGTTCGTCTTTCCAGCTTTTCCCCAACCCATTCTCGTACTGGCCTAGCATGCGTCCGACGATGGTTTCTTCTTTGGCATTGATGTACGCCCGTCCAGCGATCACACCAGCCGTCTCACGGCGGTTGTCGTCTGAAGCATCAATCCAGCGTGAGGCATCGAGGATTGCGGCAGTCAAGGCACGGGCGCTATTCGGGTTACCGTTCACCCAGTCAGCACGGGTGCCCAGTACTTTTTCTGGGTGATCCGGCCAAATGTCTTGCGAGGTAGCAGCGGTAAAGCCGATTTTTTCGCTGATGGCGCGCTGGTTCCACGGCTCTCCAACGCAGTAGCCGACCATATTGCCAATTTTCATGTTCATCACCATCTGCGGTGGCGGCACCACTACGGTGCGCACGTCGTTCAGTGGGTGAATCCCGGCGGAGGCCAGCCAGTAGTAAAGCCACATCGCGTGTGTACCGGTCGGGAAGGTTTGGGCGAAGGTGTAGGTACCCGCCGGGCTGGCAGCAACATATTTTTGCAGTGCGGCGAGATCGGTGACGTTGGCTTCACGCAGTTGGTTCGCCAGCGTGATCCCTTGTCCGTTCTGATTAATCGTCATCAGTGCCGCCATGTTGCTCTGCGACCCAGACAGCCCCATTTGCAGGCCGTACAGCTGGCCATACAGAATGTGTGCGGCATCCAGCTCACCCGATACCAGCTTGTCACGTACCGCAGCCCAACTGGCTTCTTTGCTGGGAACGATGGTGATGCCGTACTTCTTATCGAAGCCTTTCACTGCCGCCATTACAACCGAAGCGCAGTCCGTTAGCGGGATGAATCCAACCCGGATTTCCTTTTTCTCCGGTGCATCAGAACCCGCAGCCCAGGCACTATTCATCAATCCTGGCAGCATCAGGCTGCCTCCCAGTGCAGCGCTCCCCAACAGAAACTGGCGGCGAGAGACGGTCATGCTCTTGGTTTTGGAATCACTCATCAACGACACCCTTGCGCAAAATGCCTTTTCAGGCGGTAAAAACAAAAACGGCGTCCACAAGCCCATGCAGAATCTGCACGCTTATGGACGCCGTTGTCCGATTAACACCTTCCGCACCGCCGTTGGCCCGAAACGTATTATGAATGTTTGGTTGTTGCTAATGAGTTAAAGCAAGGTTTGTGCCAGCTATCACACTTTTGCGTATTCACGTGAGGGATTATTTAATCAAGCGGTGAATGGTAATCCAGATAACCACATGTAATTTATAGTGATAATTTCGTGCGCTAGAATATCGCCATTTCTATGCTATGTCGCAGCACGCGCCCGACACGGGGCGCTCAGTCGCCGCCGCCCCGTGACCCGTGGCTTTTTCGCGAGAAATAACGTCGCTACGCGATACCTTCATAAAAAACAGTCTTTTAACGGACCATCGTTGACGCGCTCCCGGCGCGGCAACGACTTTCGCGGCTTCCCTGCCGCTCATCCTAAGCCTGTTTTTTCTTCAGCGTTATTTACGCTCATCACAGCACAACAACAGTGAGAACGAGTCAATATCCTTGGCGCACGAAACCACCTCCCCCACAGCTATTGACTCCGCGCATTACTCCTCGCAGGACGATGTTTTGCACCGCTAACTGGCAGAACACGCACAGTTCATGTGCATATACCTCTTAAGGGGTATCCCCGAATACATCTGCCACCGCGAGCATCGCTGTAGCGATTTCAATCAGCTTTTTATTCTGGCTCATCGCCATGCGGCGCAGGGTTTTGTAGGCCTCTTCTTCACTTAATCCACGGTGCTGCATCAGCAGACCTTTCGCACGATCGATCTGTTTTCTTTCATTCAATGTGGCACGCAGCGCAGTCAATTCGTGGTCCAACGCCTGCAAGCGCCGCGACTGTTGCTGCACCAGCGATAGCAGCGAGCGCCCCAGCTGTGGGCTAACGCCATCGCTATGTAACCAGCCGGGCTGTGCGTTTTGCCCTTCCACATCGTGACCAGCAATAAATATCGAATAGCCTGGATCGTCATTTTCCTGCTGCGCCATCAGCTCTTCGAGATCCGCCCGCTGATCACTGCACGCCTTTTCCGCTGCCGCAATACGGGTACGGCAACGCTGCATCAGCGTCTGCTCCAACTCATCTTCCATCTGCTTCATTTCATCAATACGCCGTGTGGCAATCGAAAACCAGTGCAGGCTATCGGCTTCCGATAGTTTCTCTATCGGGCTGCGGGTACAGACAATGCGGCGCAGACGCTCAAACTCGCTGTCTACCGAGATAGCACACCAGCGCTGCTGGCTTTCTTCATCGCTAAAATTCAGGAAGGTATCGAAACAACGCTCCTGCCGTTCGATCAAATCCAGCAGTTTTTGCCGGGTGTCCTCATCAATGCAGCCTGCTGCATAGGCCGCCGCACCGACAGCACGCTCCTGCCCTGCCAACTCTTTCCCCTGCATAAAACTAAACATGGCAATTAACGCGCGGGAGATCCCCGGATCGGCCGCCGTATCGGACACCTCAAAAACCAGCGCCAGCAGGTTACGAATAATGTCGTTAAAGAATGTCATCGCCTGCGGCTGAGGCAGCAAACGCTGGCAAATCTGCTGGCGTAACGCGGGCAGCAGGCTCAGCGCATAGACCACGCTGGCGACGCGGCTGAATAAACGGCTTGCCTGCGGCAGCTCTGCCGTCATTTTTTCCAATCCGGCCAGATGCATCATCAAATTCGTCTGCGCCGCCTGCACGTCTTTTTCACGTAGCGCCAGCTCATCGGTGAAGAATCGGCCATCGGAACAAAGGAACAGATTCGCCGTTCCCCGTTCGCGCTGCAATAGATGCACAAGCTGGCTGATTTTTCCCACCAGCTCACCACTTTGCAGCAGGTAGCGCAGGCTGTTTAGCTCACACTGGCGCGAGGCAAGTAAAAATCGAATTGTCGTTGAAGGCTCCGCCACCATTTTTGTCTCTCCTGAAAAAACCACTGTCCGAAAGATGCAATTAATGCGCCATTTACACCCATTCACATTTGGCTGAAAACAAGAGCCTCTTGTCCACAAGGTCACGGCCGCTTCCGTGCGCTTTTCACCTTAATTTTTAAACTCCGTTACTAAACCTACCGCCATCCCAAACGGTACTCTCTTCATCGTCACTAAAACGGTTTTATAGCCATCGCACGATACCTGGCACTCATGCGGAAACAGAACGAGTCACCGTCAAAGCCGCATCGTAGCGACGTCACAACCATAGGAAGGCATGAACATGGCGAATTTATCTGAACAAGAAAGCTGGGTTGATGGAATTTATCAGCTTGAAACATCGGACCCGGTTGTCGCAGGTCCCGGTGGAGTGTCCAACCGTCAGGCAGAGCAGTTAGCTAGCCGTACGGCTTACCTGAAAAAAATGCAGGAAACCACTGGCGAAAGCTTGCAAAAACATCTCGTAGCCAGCGATCCGCATTCGCAATATGCCCCCAAAAATAGCCCAGCGCTAACGGGAACACCCACCGCGCCAACCACAGCGCAGACGGCAAACAACACGCAAATTGCCACCACGGCGTTTGTGAAAACGGCCATCGCCGCACTGATCAATGGTTCTCCGGCGGCGCTTGATACACTGCAAGAGTTAGCGAATGCGCTAGGCAACGATCCGCACTTCAGCACAACCATATTGAATGCGATTGCTGACGTGAAAACTGACGCTGCCAATAAGCTGAATGCTCATGCTTCCATTCCTGATGCCCATCCCCAGTACGCCCCGAAAGCCAGCCCTGTCTTCACGGGAACGCCAACAGCACCAACGGCAGCCTCCAGTTCTAACAACACGCAATTGGCAACAACGGCGTTTGTGAAAGCGGCGGTGGCGGCATTGGTGAACGGTTCCCCTGCGGCACTGGATACGCTGCAAGAGCTGGCGAATGCGTTGGGGAATGACCCAAACTTCAGTACAACGGTGCTAAATGCATTGGCAGGGAAGCTGGCAAAAGACCAGAACGGTGCGGATATCACTGACAAAACGAAATTTCGTGAAAATCTGGGACTGGTGAAGCAAACCGCGCCATTTGATGCTACAGCGAACGCCGTAATGGTTAACGGTGCGTGGGGGTTGGGTGGCTCAGGAATAATGGCGGATGATGCGAACGAAATCATCCAGTCCGGGCAGTCTAAGTTCTTCAGAAGTTCAGTAAACAAAGACGCCAACATTAATTGGCCCGATAGTGATGGGTATGCATGGCGGGGCATTAATGTTGCATGGGATATAAATGCGTCGTCAATATTAGCATTTAATCAGTCAAACGGAACATCACCCACCCAGCCTCGTATGTATTACCGTACCCGCGCAGCAGGAATGAACAGCCCTTGGCTTAACGTATTGATGTCAAATCAATACACAGTTGATGCAAATGGATATTTAAAAACACCGACTAGTGCGGCGATAACATCTACCTCAATCGGTGCAATGTCTATCAATGAACTGGCTGGTATCCCGCTGCCGTTTCCCGGTGCTGTCGCGCCCGCTGGCTGGCTGAAATGCAACGGTCAGGCATTTGATAAATCACGGTATCCGATTCTCGCCTCCCGCTATCCATCTGCCGTGTTACCCGATCTACGCGGCGAATTTGTACGCGGCTGGGATGACGGGCGCGGGGTTGATGCGGGACGTGCGCTGCTGTCCGCGCAGGGTGATGCGATACGCAGCCACAAACATTCAATCACCATGTCACATGAAGCAGGTGGAACGAAGGACTCTGCTGGTTTCCCCGCCACTGATGGAAGCGCGCCATTTATTGTTCACAGTGAAGCAAATCCAGATGGTTCAGTATCAGAGACAAATGGGGCGGGTAATCCATTGCATTCATTCGGTGGGAATGAAACCCGTCCCCGCAACATCACCTTTAACTACATCGTGAGAGCAGCATAATGAGCAACTATTCAACACAAATTAAAAACGCAGAACTGAACGAACACGGATTAGCCATCAACACGGGATGGATTACGGTTTATCACGTGAACCCGACAACGCGTGAATATCAGAGCGCCAGCTATGAATATGTGATGCAGGGTGTTGGCCTTCCTGCCGACAGCTATGCCGACGAACCACAATTGCCGCCTGTTGGACAAGCTCTGCGCCGTTCCGCTGATGGAAAATCGTGGGAACAGGTGCCGGATTACCGAGGCCAGACGGTTTACAGCACGGAAACTCGCCAGCCACAGACGGTGATGCAATTCGGTGCTCTGCCTGAAAATATGACGTTTCTGGCCCCAGCAACCGAGTTTGATAAGTGGGATGGAATGACGTGGGTGACAAACCGAGAGGCTCAGCAGCTTGCGGCAGCTCAAAGCTTACAGCAGGATCTGGCAGCACGGCGCGCGACGGCAAACACTCGAATTACCGAGCTGAGCTACGCGGTGGACTTAGCCATTGCCACGGATGAAGAGCAAGAACGGTTAACCCAATGGAAAATTTATCTGGTCGCGCTGAGCCGCCTTGATCTCACCGACTCGTCCGTTGTGTGGCCAGAAGCCCCGTCAGTATAATCGGTAACACCAGCCATTCATTACAAAATAAGGTGTGCCGTATTTAGCGTACGGCACACCCATCATTTCAGTCTCAATAGACAGGATGATCTGATCATTCCCCATTATTATTTATCAACAAATGTAAAATTAAATAAAAAATGAAACTGTTATATTTATCAATTTCAAATCTGTACTAATTAAATTAACAACTCACTTTAACACCAATCAAAAGCAAGAATATAAAACCAATAAAATTATTAAAATGAAATTAAACACCATAAAAACAAACAAAATAAAAACATAAACCCAAAATAACAGTGTTAAAGATAAAAACACCAAATCACCAAACTGTACTATTTATCCTCCAGTTTTTGCACGGTATAATCCCCGCACGTTTTACTCACTATTCATTCTTATCTCACTTCAATCAGTGAAGTTAATTTCCGACGGATGCAAATACCGTCGACGATAATTTATTCGCATTTATTCATCACTATTTATTCCGGCAAGTATCGGAATAACTGCATTTTCCTGCCTGTAGCTAGGAGCGTAACATGTTTGATGTCGTCGAGCTGTCGCGGCTGCAATTTGCCCTGACTGCCATGTACCACTTTCTTTTCGTCCCGCTGACGCTGGGATTGTCTTTCCTGCTGGCCATTATGAACACCACGTATGTGTTAACCGGCAAGCAAATCTACAAGGATATGACCAAATTCTGGGGCAAGCTGTTCGCCATCAACTTTGCACTGGGCGTGGCAACCGGTCTGACACTGGAATTCCAGTTCGGCACCAACTGGTCTTACTATTCTCACTATGTGGGTGACATTTTTGGTGCGCCACTCGCGATGGAAGGACTGATGGCGTTCTTTCTGGAATCCACGCTGGTCGGTCTGTTCTTTTTCGGCTGGGATCGCCTGACTAAAGTCCAACATATGATGGTGACCTGGTTTGTCGCACTAGGATCCAACTTCTCCGCCTTGTGGATTTTAGTCGCCAACGGCTGGATGCAAAACCCGATTGCCGCCGAATTCAATTACGAAACCATGCGCATGGAAATGCTGAGCTTCGCCGATCTGGTGCTGAACCCGGTCGCGCAGGTGAAGTTCGTCCACACGGTGGCAGCTGGCTACACCGCTGGCGCGATGTTCGTGCTGGGGATCAGTTCTTACTATCTATTGAGAGGCCGCGATATCGCGTTTGCCAAGCGCTCATTCGCCATTGCAGCCAGTTTCGGTCTGGCCTCGGTGCTTTCCGTCATCGTGTTAGGCGATGAATCCGGCTATGTGATGGGCGATGTGCAGAAAACCAAGCTGGCAGCGATCGAAGCCGAGTGGGAAACGCAACCCGCCCCGGCCTCTTTCACACTGTTCTCTATTCCTAATCAGGAAACAATGCAGAACGATTACGCCGTCCATATCCCTTACCTGCTAGGGTTAATTGCTACCCGTTCAGTCGACAAACCCGTCGTCGGTATTAAAGACCTGATGGCGCAACATGAGATACGCATTCGTAATGGTATGACGGCCTATGGTCTGTTGGAGGAACTCCGCTCAGGCAACACCGACCCCACCGTTCGCGCACAATTTGAGGCTGCCAAGCGCGATCTTGGCTACGGCATGCTGCTTAAGCGTTATACCGATGATGTCGCCAACGCCAGTGAAAACCAGATTCAGCAGGCAACTAAAGACTCCATTCCTCGCGTCGCACCTTTGTATATCGCATTTCGCCTGATGGTGGGCTGTGGCGTGCTGATGCTCGCTATTTTTGCTCTGTCATTCTGGAGCGTGATACGCGGCCGCATGGGGCAGCGTAAATGGCTGCACCGCGTAGCACTGTACGGTATTCCCCTGCCCTGGATCGCGATTGAATCCGGTTGGTTCGTCGCCGAATACGGTCGCCAACCGTGGGCAGTCGGCGAAGTCCTGCCTACTGCCGTTGCTAATTCTTCTCTTGAAGCGCACGACATCCTGCTGTCGATGGGGCTGATTTGCGGACTGTATACGCTGTTTCTGATTGCAGAAATGTACCTGATGTTCAAATTTGCCCGATTGGGGCCAAGCAGCCTGAAAACCGGCCGCTACCACTTTGAACAGATAACAACACCGCCACTCGCCACACCTGCAAAACCTTAACGGGAGCCACAATAATGCTGGATTATGAAACATTACGCCTGATTTGGTGGGGATTGATTGGCTTGCTGTTCATCGGCTTTGCCATCACCGACGGCTTTGACATGGGTGTAGGTATTCTGCTACGCCTGCTAGGCAAAAACGATACCGAACGGCGGGTGATGATTAACGTCATCGCCCCACACTGGGATGGTAATCAGGTCTGGCTGATCACCGGCGCAGGCGCGCTATTCGCCGCCTGGCCGATGGTCTATGCTGCTGCGTTTTCGGGTTTCTACTTCGCAATGATCCTGGTGCTGGCCGCCCTGTTTTTCCGTCCGGTAGGCTTTGATTACCGCTCCAAACTGGAAAACCACCGTTGGCGTAACATGTGGGACTGGGGCATTTTCATCGGCAGTTTCGTCCCCACGCTGGTGTTTGGCATTGCATTAGGAAACCTGTTGCAGGGCGTACCGTTGAGTGTAGATAAGTATTTGCGCCTCACTTACCACGGCGGATTCTTTGGCCTGTTGAATCCCTTCGGGCTGCTAGCGGGTGTCGTGAGTGTCGCCATGATCGTCACGCACGGCGCGATTTACCTGCAAATGCGCACCACAGATGCACTTCAGCGTCGCGCGCAAAAAACCGTACTGATCGCCAGCGCGCTGATGAGCATCGCTTTCTTACTGGCTGGTTTCTGGGTGCTAACCGGAATCGACGGCTTCGTGATTACCTCCGCGCTGGATAAAGCCGCTCCCTCCAACCCACTGCACAAAGAAGTGGCTCAACAGGCCGGGGCCTGGTTAACCAACTTTACGGCGCATCCTGCGCTGTGGGCGATTCCTGCACTGGGTGTGGTTCTGCCATGGTTCACGAGCCTCTTCTCGCGCCTGAACCGCTGCGGCTGGGGATTTCTGACGTCGGCATTGACGATTGTCTGCGTAATTCTAACGGCAGGGATTACGCTGTTCCCCTTCGTGATGCCTTCCAGCTTTGATCCCAACGTCAGCCTGACGATCTGGGATGCCACCTCCAGCCAGCTTACGCTTCAGGTGATGACGATTTTGGCCTGTATCTTTGTTCCTACCATCCTGATCTATACCAGTTGGTGTTATTACAAAATGTTTGGCCGGATCGACGCACGTTACATCGAAGAGAATAAGCATTCCGTTTACTAACGATTTGAGGAGAAAGAAGATGTGGTATTTCGCCTGGATACTCGGCACGCTGCTGGCTTGCGCGTTCGCACTGGTCACCGCATTGGCCGTAGAGAATCATGAAGCGGGGAAAGACGCGTAATGAGAAAAAGAAGCGCCATGTCGGCGCTTCATCATTCAGGGCAAATATCGTCACCAGGGCAGACGAAATCAGCCAAGGGCGCTAGAATGCAGAGGCTATGCCCACATCGAATACCCTCTTCAACCTGAAATCAGATGACGACATGACAACACCCAGACAGGACAAAACGCCATGGTGGAGTCAGGGGAGAACCCCGGACTACCGTTTTTCATTAGCGAATGAACGCACCTTTCTGGCGTGGATCCGCACCGCGCTGGCATTTCTCGCGGGTGCGGTGGGTATCGATCAATTTACCGTGCATATCGATCCGCTACTGCGTCAAGGGTTATCGTTGTTACTCGTCATCAGTGCAGCGCTGCTGGGTGGCTTGGCCTATCGTCGGTGGGTCAGCAATGAAAAAGCCATGCGGCAGGAAAATGATATGCCGTACACGCCGATGCTGCTGATCGTGACGCTATTTATCACCCTCATTGCCATCGCACTCGCCGCCATGATTCTGTTCGGGTAGCGCATGGAGACGACTCGCGATCCAGGGTTACAGCCACAGCGAACCGGCATGGCCTGGTCCCGAACGCTGTTTGTCATGCTGATCAATAGCCTGCTGTGTTTCCGCCTCAGTATGGTCGACGACAGCCGCACGGTTTTCGCCTGCGCCATTCTGCTCTTATGCGTTTCCGCTCTGATGTCGGTGCTGGCGATTGTACGTTATCGTTTTAATGCCAGTTGCCAGTTGGTGCTATCGCGCATTAGCCATGGGCTGATCGTGCTGACATCGGCATCCATTGTGATCACAGCGTTGATATTGCTGCTGCATTTCAGCGGCGTGTGGCAAGGATAGATGTTCAGAAAGAAAGGCGGTGAAGCCCAAACGTGCTTCACCGATGAGGTCGGCTATTCGATCGAACTTTCCGGGAACAGGAACGGGTTGATACTACTGCGAGAAAAACCTTCTTCCTCCATTTTCACATCCAGAACCAGCGACGCCAGATCGTCGGCGACAGCTTCCACCCGGTGATCTTTTTCCTGATATAGCAGCTTCACATACGTGCCACAGTGACCACAGCTTTCTGCTTTAATCGCGGAATTTTCGCTATCCAGTGACCAGTAATTAAGTTCGCTGGACTCTTCGCAGTTGCTGCATTTCACCCGCACCATATGCCATTCGCTCTCACACAGATTACAGTGCAGATAACGCAGCCCGCTGGACGTACCTAATTGCACCACGCCAGAAACGGGAATGCTGCCACATACGGGGCAGAACTGACGATGTTCTCCAGGTACGGCACGTGCTTTGCCGGGCAACTGGCCTGCCATCTGCGCCCAAAATAGCGATAGCGCCGCCCAAATGAATGGGGCTTTATCGTTGTTTTCGGCACGAAATTCATGTTGCAGCAACGCCGTTGCCTGTTCTTCCAACTCCTGTTCTGACGCTTTTTCCAGATTCTCCAGCGTGGATAACACCTCTCCGCTGGCATCCGGTTTCAATTCTTCGATCAACGCACGCAGCAGCGTGTGCCAATGCGCATCACGCGGGAATACCTCAATATCGAGCGGCGGGCGTTCGCCAGACTGTTTCAGCACATCACTTAGATCAAGCTGCAACGGATGATCGTGCAACACCTTCTGCTGGGCTTCAACCACGCCAGCGGCGAAGGTGAGATAATCTCCCAGCGGGTGATCTTCCGCTAACTGCCGCAGACGCTCCGCGCGACTGCTGTACAGGCTTTTCAGATTGGCAAAAAGCAGCGGAGGGATATGCCCTTCCCGCGTTGATTGTTCATTCTTTTCTAACTGTTCCTGAGGAACAATACGAATACTCATCAGGGGGATTTTTCCTGTTGTTTACGTTGTCTATCCGATAGATTTCGGGTATGGCTCACCTTTGGCAGGGATTATACCCATCGCGCCGATCGACTTACTGATTTCTGGCAAGGTTATGACTACTTTCGCCGCCAATGCCGCTGCCTTCCCACTTTCCGCCATAACGGAAACAGTAGCAGAAAAGCGGCAGGCATCTCCACACCCATAAAGGGGTGATCACGTCAGACGAGAGGATAGCTGCGCCCGAATCAGCGAGGCTAATGCGATCACACTTTGTTCGCAGCGATCGTCCCAGTCGTAGGAGGCATTGAAGCGGAAGTAGCGATCGTATTTATCGCCAGTCGTGAACATTTTCCCCGGTGCAATACTAATGCCCCGTTCTAACGCACGACGGTAGAGTTCCGTGCTACTCACACCTTCAGGCAATTCCAGCCAAAGAAAATAGCCGCCTTGCGAATGATTAATGCGGACTTCACCCGGAAAATGTCGCCGTAGAGACTGTAACGCCGCGTGTTTTCGCTGCTCCAGCGCCCGTCGCAGGCGGCGTAAATGGCTGTCATAGCTGCTGGTCGCCAGATAGTCCGCAATCGCCAGTTGCATCGGTGCGCTGGTTGATAATGTACTCATCAGTTGTAAACGCTGAATGCTTCCCGCATAGGCTCCAGCCGCCACCCAACCGATGCGGAACCCTGCAACCAGGTTTTTAGAAAAAGAGGAGCAGTGCAGAATCGAGCCTTTTTTATCCAATGCCTTGGCAGGCAACGGGCGTTGCAGACCAGTGTAGAGTTCGCTGTAGACGTCATCCTCTACCAACCCCACGCCGTGGTTTTCCAACATTGCCACCAGCCGCTGTTTCTTCTCAAAGGACAGCGTGCAGCCGAGCGGATTATGAAAATTCGTCATCAGCCAGCAGGCTTTAATCGGGTAGTCATTCAGTGCCTGCTGTAGCGCGTCAAGATCAATACCCTGCTGCGGATCGGTCGCAATCGCAATGGCTTTGAGTTTAAGGCGTTCAATCGCCTGTAGCGCACCGTAAAAAGCGGGAGACTCAATCACCACGTAATCGCCCGGTTCCGTCAGCACCTGAAGGCTGAGATTGAGGGACTCCATTGCCCCCGCCGTAATCACAATTTCATCGGGTGGAACGGCTATCCCCTGCAACGCATAGCGTTGGGCGATATTCTTCCTTAGGCTTTCATTACCCGGTGGTAAATTATCCAGCGCACTTTGCGGCTGCATATGACGTGCCACCGAGGCCAGCGAGCGTGTTAGTTGGCGCTGTGGAAAGAGCTGCGGATCGGGAAATGCCGATCCGAAGGGCATCACCGCCGGATCTTTGCTGGCCTGAAGTACGTCAAAAATAAACGCGTTAACGTCCACATCTTCGGTAAGCTGGACGCGATCCTGCCCAACGGGCGAATACAGATTGTCAGCTGGCATAGCTGCCAGCTGAGGTGCCGCGTAGTAACCCGATTGTGGACGCGACACAATCAACCCCTGACTTTCCAGCAGTTGATACGCGTGCAGCACCGTCATCAGGCTCATGCCCGAATGCAGTGATTTTTCCCGCAGCGAGGGCAATTTGTCGCCCGGCTGCCAGATACCTTCCTGAAGCTGCTCACGAATCTGGTGAGCGAGCTGTTCAAACTTTGCCATAGCACTACGGTTTCGCTGGGTAAGAATGCCATTATTTTGGGTTCGCTCATCACCGATGAGCGACGATCGATCAGGATATTTTATCGAGAGCAACACGTTGAACGCGTGCTATTTCGCTGCGTAGCGTTGTACAAAATCCAGCAGGATCTTGCGTGCCCAGACCGGTTCCTGTGGGATGTCCATCATCCGATCGACATCCCAGCCGCCCTGCCGCAGCGCCGTTTCATTATGGCGCAGACACGTCAGCATGATGTCCGTGCTGAATTCAGGGTGGAACTGCACGGTCAACACTTTCTCGCTATAGCGGATAATCTGGCAGCCGTCCATCTCTGAGCTCGCCAGCACCTGTGCATCTTCTGGCGCTTCCAGCACGGATTGCTGGTGGGTCAGGTAAGCACCGAACTGCTGAGGATAATCGCGCAATAATGGGTCTTGTGCCGCGACTTCATTGGTTGTCACAACCTGAATGCCGACCTCCTTGCCGTTCGGGTTATCGCCTACTTTGCCGCCCAGCGCATCGGCCAGCAGCTGGTGCCCATAACACACGCCCAGCAGCGGGACATCTGCGTGATACGCCTCACGCAGCCAGCCAGCGGTGTATTCGCTCCAGTCCAACCGATCCGTGACCATCGCCCACGAGCCGGAGATAATCGCCGCCACTACCGTATCAAACGGCGGTAGCGGTTCCCCAAGATCGGGGCGAACGATACTCACAGGCTGCGTTTTGCCCTGTACCGCATCGCTAAACCATTTCCCCTGTTGCCCAACCTGAGAGGCAATACCTTCCGGCGGTTGGCCCAGCTGAATCACCAGCAATACCTTTTCGCTCATCGTCCTGTTCTGCCCGTATTCGAAAATCACAAGTTTGAAAAAATCATTCGGCTGAAAAACCACCCGTCAAAAAAACAACAAGAACACGACGCGCAGCATCTCCTACGAACGTAGCACTAACGTAATACGATTCCTATCCAAGTCATATGCTGGATAGCAAAAGGCCACCTCAATGACCGGTGGCCTTTCACCCCTACGGTTTCAACTGCAAGACTGAACCTTCAGTATCACGGCAACCGATAGGCAATCACATAATCTCCGCGATCCGGTGAGTTACGCGCACCACCAGCCGAAATGACGATGTATTGCTTACCATCAACCGAAGACTTGTAGCTGATTGGCGTGCCCTGGCTTCCCACAGGCAGTCGAGCTTTCCAGACTTCTTTACCCGTTGCGCTATCAAACGCACGCAGATAGTAATCCTGCGTTGAGGCGATAAACACCAGACCGCCCTGAGTGGCAAGCGTACCGCCAATCGTTGGCATACCAATCGGAATCGGCAATCCCATCTTGATACCGAATGGCCCCGTGTCTTGTACTGTTCCAACCGGAACCTGCCAGGCAATTTTCTGCGTTTTTAAATCCACTGCCGTCAATGTGCCAAATGGCGGTTTCTGACAAGGGATCTCGATAGGCGACATGAAACGGACTTTAGCGTTAACCGAATACGGCGTGCCATCAAGCGGAACCGGACGATCGATGCTGGCCGCTTCGTTACCATCACTTTTCTTACCCTGATTCTCCGCCGACGTCGGTACCAGCTGAACCTCCAGCCCTACTCTCATGTCATTGACGAACAGATAATTATTCACCGGATCGGTAGATAGTCCGCCCCAGTTCATCCCGCCCAGTGAGCCAGGCAGGTTAAGTGACGGATCGTGACCCGGTGGGGTAAACAGCCCGTTGTAGCGTTTAGACTTGAAGTGAACACGGCATAGCAGTTGGTCGAATGGCGTCGCCCCCCACATATCCGATTCTTTCAGGACATCAGCCCCAATTTGCGGCATACCAACGGAAACAGGCTGAGTCGGAGAATAGATTTCGCTTGGAATCTCTCCCTGTTCAACCTTTTTCTCTTCTACTTTCGTCAACGGTTTACCCGTCGCACGGTCGAGAACGAATAGCTGGCCCGCTTTGGTACCAAATACTAACGCCGGTACATTTTTGCCATCTTCACTAGGGAAATTAACGAAAGAAGGCTGCATCGGCACATCAAAGTCCCACAGATCATCGTGGACAGTCTGATAAACCCACTTGACCTGCCCTGTGGAGGCATCCACCGCCACCATTGACGCACCAAATTTACGATCCAGATCGCTACGTTTGACGCCCCATAAATCGATGGCAGCGCTTCCCGTCGGCATGAATACCGTGTTTGACTGCGGGTCATACGACATCGGTGCCCATACGTTAGGCGTCGAGCGCGTGTAGTTCTGACCCTGTGCTGGTTCCGTTGTCTCCTGCGGATTACCGGGATCGAACGCCCAGCGCAGCTTACCGGTAATCACATCAAACCCGCGAACGACGCCGCCTGGCATATCGAGGCTCACGTTATCCGCGACCCTGCCGCCAATGACGATGACCGTCCCTGCCAATGTTGGCGCTGAAGTCGGATAATATTGCCCTTTGTCGCTACCTTTGCCCATGTGATCGCTGAGATCAACCCGGCCATTGGTACCAAAATCTGGGCACAATGCCCCAGTGTCCGCATCAACGGCGATCAGCTCTGGCGTCACGCTATTCATCAGAATGCGACGTTGGCAAACCGCGCCTGCTGGCACCGAAACTTGCTCAACGGGCGTAGAACCGGGAAGATCGGGCTGCACTAGCGGCTGTGTGGCATCGAAATAGGCAAGACCACGGCAGCGCATCCACTTTTTCTGGTGAGCACCAATTTCGGTCTTCCACAGCTGTTCACCGCTTGTGGCATCCACGGCAATAATGTTGTTATGCGGTGTACAGAGGAACAAACGGTTGCCCACTTGCAGCGGGGTCTGTTGATCCTCAGCACCACCACCACCCGGACTCTGCGGCACATCACCAGTACGGTATGTCCACGCAACCTGGAGATCTTTCACATTATCCCGCGTGACCTGATCCAATGCGACAAAGCGCGAAGCGCCAGAGGTGTTGCCGTAATTACTCCAGTCACGCTGCTCTTCACCCGGTTTCACAGGGACGAGCGGCAGTTGGGCACCGGAGGAAGGCACTGGCGCATGGGGAACAAACATCCCGCCGACAGTGGCAACAAAGGCCAGTGCCAGCACGCCCGCAGAAATCCCTGCGGTGCGCCAACTCGTCTGCTTGCCCGCTGAATTACGCAAAAGAGGCAATGACAGTGCAACCAGAATGGCAATCCCTACCAGCGTAAGCAAACGCGATACCAGAGGCCAAAAATCCAGACCGACATCCCACAATGACCAAATAACGGTTCCTAACAAAACGGCACCGTACAAATAAGCACCTAAGACGTTTTTACGCCAGAGAAGCACCCCGGAAATCAGCAGTACTAAACCGGAGACCAGAAAATAGGGGCTCCCTCCCAAACCAATCAGTTTGGCCCCATAATAGGCGAAGAAAGCGCCTATCGCCGTTACGATTAACCCCAAGATCAGCAGCCAGATACCCTGCAACCTGGACACACGTGGTTTTGCCATAGAAAATTCCATCAATACGAGCAAACCTTATCTTCACATCATTTACCCCACATCTAACACGATGATGGAGAAAGGAATGCATTACGTTAGTGTTTTAGAAAAGCGAGAATGTGGGTCGAGAAACCGCATAAATATGCTGGATATATCGTTTCCACCCCACTTAATAGCGTAGATGCTTTTTAAAGGGTCACAATCATATTGCACTTTCTTAATAAGAAAATAAAATTTCTATAACATTTGGTTTGGTAAGGATTTACCTTTGTCGGATAAGCGATCCGCAAGAAAAAAAGGAATAATAAAAGTTTCTTATTGTGATGATAAATAGAGGGAATATAAATAGCCGTTATTTTATACCGTCATACTTCAAGTTGCCTATGCGTTGGCTACGCGACTCGGCACACTTGTGTATGCCTCGCCCCGTTGGGGCCGCTGCAAGCAGCGTTACGATGCTCATCGAGTATCGCCCTAAAAGGCTAACGCTTCGCGTTGTTCAAAACGTTAACGTTTTGTCCTGAAACTCGAATTATTTAGGGTATATCAGGAAGGCTGCTTTATATCGTTCAGGCAGAAGGCTGTTGACGATAGGCCAGAGAGAAAACGTCATAAAAATCTACGTCGCCTTTCGTCCGCTGAATTTTCTCTATCCCCGCTTTCACCGCGGGCGGCACTTGCTCATTGCGTAGCAGCTGCTCCAGCGTGTCCTGCGATACGTGGCGGATCGTAAACCACTCACCGTTATAACAAACACGTAAATCCAGCGTATCAATATCTTCAAAGCGATAGGTTGGATTAATATCCATAGAGAGTGCCAACGTCATCACCAGCAGGAAGACAGTAAAGCCGATCAGGTATGGCAAACCAAAATAAGAGGCATAAAAGAGAATAATCGCAACCGGCACATAGCTCGCCAGCATAGCGGCAAAGAGATAAGGGTGTGACTGCATGAATTTGCGGCTAAAACGTATTTTATTATCGCGTTTCTCTTCCCGATTAATACGTTCGATCTCTTCGGTCAGAAGGCGTTTTACTTCGTCCATCGTTATCACCATCATGCTTAATGAATACAACACTGCTGGCGTTGATTAGAACATAGCCATATGAGAGATAACAGATACAGTTTTCGACATATTAACTATAACAGTTTGTCTGCTGCCGGGAGGGATTATCCCGACAGCATTAGATTACGGCGTCGTAGGGATTACGGAATGGCAGGCATGGTGAGATCGGGATCGATCAGATTATAGATCTGATTGCCAAACACAGGCTGTTGCAGTAGTTGATCAACCGCCAGCGCCACATCCCAGCGGGACACCAGTCCCAACGTAGCAGCACCTTGCGTCAGTTTCGCATTGTGCGTTGCCACCACGTCCAACAGGCCGCCGGGACGAACGATACAATAATCCAACGAGCTGCTTTGCAGCCAGCTTTCTGCCAGCGATTTCTCACGTACCGCAAAGCCAAACGCGGCTCTGGCACGTGACGACAGCAGCGGCCAGCTATCACCGCACCCAAGTGAAGTCACCAGCAGCATACGCTTGATGCCAGACTGCTCTGCGCCGTCAATCACCGTTCGGTGACCCTGATAATTTACCGCGCCGCCACCCATCGTCGATACCACAATGGCAGAGGGGCCAGCGACACGGCAGGCTTCCGCTACCGTTTCTGGGTCGCAGGCATCGCCTTCTACCACCGTCATACCCTGCTCACGCCAGTGTTTAGCCTGTTCAGGGTTGCGTAATACCAATACTACTGCCTGTTCGCACTCAATGGCGCGCTGTAACAAACAAGCACCCACACCATTGCCTGCGCCGAAAAGTAACCACGTCATACCTGCTCCGGTTGTAATTCACTCGCCAGTGCGCGGAACGCGTCAACCTGAGCGCTCAGCAGCTGGCGGTGGCTGTCTCGTCCAAGGAAGATTTTAAACATCGCCGCACCACTGGCATTAAAGAACACCACGGACGCTGTGTCCATCCCCATGAACTTACGCTCGATAAACGCAATATGCTGACAGCTCGTTGCGCGGATGTGTCCACTCAGGCCATTTTTACCTCGCAAATTAAAGTAACCGTGGCGGTGCGTACCGGTTGGCAGCTCGCTCTTAAATTCCAGAATTGCATCAGTCGTATGGCTAATGAGCGTCACTTCACCCCAGGTCGCAATCGTGTCCCACACCTGATCGAAACGATCGCCCGTTGCCAGCGTACGTTGAGTCGCAGGCAAGGCCTCAACGACGGCAAACAACGAGGTGTTGTACTTTCCGGCAATCTCTTCCAATGTACCATCAGGGTTGGTTGCCAGTAATTCATTCAGTGTCATGGTCATGGATGCGTCTCCGGTTAGTGGGCATGCTCTTCGGCATTAAGCTGAGGGATAATTTGTTGTAGTGCCTGCATCAGGTTATTCGCCCAGAAGCGGCCATCGTTGGTCAAGCGCAGGCAGGTGGAGTCGTCACAGGTCAAACCGGCCTGATGCCACTGGCTCAGCAAGGGCTGAAGTTCACGGGCATGCTGGGTAAGCTGAGGCAGTTTGATGCGACCGACCTCAATGCCCGCCTGAAGCTGATGCTGCCACGGCCCGGTGGAGCTGGCTGGCGTCATCATCATGATCGGTTTTTGCCCTTGATCGATCTGCTGGTAATAGCGCTCCAGACTGCGTTCCATCATGTAAGCCTGTCCGTTCAGATTGCCACCCGCACCGCTCCCCATTGCCAAACAGTCTGCACCTTGCTTAATCAACAGATTGTACAAATTACGTTCACGCGTGGTGCGCGCCCAGTGGCTGTTACTGAGCTGGTGCCAACCTGCATCAGCCAGAAATGCCGCGCCAGTGCGGTAAAAATCACGCCGAGCGACCACATCAGGCAGCGCGACACGCTGGTTCTCGGCTGCTTTCGCCAGTGGCGTTGTTGGTAACAGATTCAGTGCATACAGATCGACGCCGTCTAGCGGTAAATCGCTGACAATCGCCAAATCTTCGCGCCAGATTTCCGGCGTTTGTCCCGGCAGACCGAACATCAGATCGCATACCACTGCGGCCCTGTCCCGCTCACACAACCGCTCAAGGAAGCGGATGGACTGCTGTTTATCCGAGGTACGCGCCATACGCTGACGAATACGGGTATCAAACGTCTGAATCCCGATGGAGAAACGGTTCGCCCCCGCATCCAGACAGGCATCAATCCGTTCATCGTCAAAATCCATCGCTCGCCCTTCTACCGTAATTTCACAGTCAGGTGCCAACGGCAGAGAAGTACGAATCGCACGAATGATTTGCGACAGTTCCTCTGCCGCAAGTGCCGTTGGCGTACCGCCGCCAAAGTAAACCGCGTGAATGGGTGCAGATTGATGTAGCGGGCTGCTCGCTTCCATCGCTAATTCCTGCAACAGATAGCGGGTGTAGGTCGCCGTACTGTCATCTCGCAGTTTGTTTTGGTAAAAACCGCAGAACGTGCAGTGCGTGGCGCAAAAAGGAATGTGCAGATAGAGCAGACGCTTACGCGCAGGCAGTTTTTGCTGCTTCAGCGCCTGCCAACCCGCTGGGATTTGTTCTGCTGAAAGCGGTACATGGTTGCGCCAAGGCATTGCCATACGTCGGGCGCTAAAAGGTTGCTCACCGGGCTCGGCATAATACGGCGTCAAATCGATGTTCATTAACGGCCCCCAAATAATCAATAAAATAAATTAAATGATAATTATTTTTATTTGGCAACCTGCCTGGCAGGCAAAAAGGTGGCTGGTTATTCTTTTCGCGTAATTTTCTCTTTAAATTAACCGTTCTGCTTATTTTATTTAAAATATTCAGAGTAAATAAAAATTATTATTCCCCATTATTTTCATAGCATTACCCCACTACATCACGTTAAAATGTTAAATAAATGAAAACGGAAATTACTACATTAAAGTTCGTTAACTTAAAAACCATAAAAATATTGCAAGTCCTTATTTAATAATAAATGAGATTACAGTCACATTTTTTAATATTCTTCCAGATTTAGTTATCGCCGCTATCGCTCAAATGATAATGTTAATAAGAATCATTAACTTTTCAGAGAAAAAGCCATGAATAAAAAGACCACATGCTGGGCTCTCTTTATGCTGCCTGCTATTTATAGCGGCGCGATTAATGCGGCCACCAGCGATTCATATATTAACAATTCCACCATAGATAATTCGTCTGCAAGTAACGCTTCCACTAATCACGATGAAATAACCGTTATTAGTGCAGGGAGAACGGAACAGAATTTATGGGAAAGTCCGGTCACCATGCAGGTTATCGATAATGAAAAACTGAATAAATATACCGGTGATTCTATTGCCGAAGCGTTGCGCGATATTCCCGGCGTCGATATTACCGATACCGCATTAGCGGGCCGTAAACAAATACGTATTCGCGGTGAAGAAGCCTCACGCGTATTAGTGTTAATTGACGGACAGGAAGTCACTTATCAACGTGCTGGGCCAAATTACAGCCTCGGATTATTAATCGATCCTTCTTATATTGAACGTATCGAGGTAGTAAAAGGCCCACATTCCGTATTATATGGTTCGCAGGCCATCGGCGGCGTTATCAACTTTATTACTCGTAAAGGCGGAGACAAACCGCTAAGCGGCAAAATTAAAGCCGTTTATGATAGCGCCACCGCAGGCTGGCAGGAATCAGGCTTGGCTTACGGTTCCATCGGCAATTTCGACTACCGTCTCAGCGGCAGCTATAGCGATCAAGGCAACCGCAGCACGCCAGATGGCAGACTGCCGGATACCCACTTTCGCAACAGCGGCCAGTCCGCCTGGCTCGGCTATCGCCTTGGCGATCATAAATTTGGACTGTCGCTGGACAGCTTCAAACTCAGCACGCAGACCTACACCGACTCGGATGAATACGACAGCTTCAGCGTGCGCATTCCTGAGTTGGAAAGGAAGAAGGTTGGTCTGTTTTATGACTGGCAGATCGGCGACGATATGCTGAAAAGCCTGCATCTGGACGCCTATCAGCAAAACATCAAACGCGAATTCCGTAACGCCCTGTCACAGAGCGGTAATCCGCTACGCTATAACAACATGGCGCTTTATCAGGGCAAAATGGCGATGAGCACGGGAACGGATGATAAACAGACCAGCCGGGGATTAACCCTACAGGCAGATATCACGCCATTAACCAACCATACGCTGATTGCTGGGGGACAATGGCTCTCCGATGTCGTGAAGCAAAACGCCTTCTCCGATGTTCGAGTAACGGGATCATTATCTCCTCTGGGCACACCTTCGTTGTCGGTTAATCCCAGCTCGGTATCCAATAACCACTGGCGGCAAAACAGCTGGGCGCTGTTCGCACAGGATGAATGGAAAATGACGCCGGACTGGACGTGGACGCTAGGCGCACGCCAATACTGGGTTGAATCGCTCTCATACGGCGGGCAGAAGACCGGCACCGTGAGAATGAACGGTATGGTGATACCAAGCAACAGTACGTCCGCCGCCAAGAAGGAAAACGACAGTACCTTAGTCACCGCCAGCAGCCTGCGTTATTCCGGCTTCGACAATATCCAGCTTCGTGCCTCCTTTGCGCAAGGTTATGTCTACCCTACGCTGACGCATAAGTTTTACGACACGGCGGCAGGTGGAAGTACGACCTACGGCAACGCCAGCCTAAAGGCCGAAAAGTCGGATAATTATGAAGTCGGCATGCGCTATAAAGACGATAGCTGGCTGCTGGACAGCGCGATCTATCACTCACGCGCCAAAGACTACATCACCACGCTTAATTGTGCTGGTAACGCAGCCTGTTCCGGCAGCACGGACAGCAGTAGCCGCTATTATGCCAATGCCAACCGTGCAACCACGTACGGGATGGAAATGTATGCGGAATACCTTGGCTGGACGCTGTCGCCTTACGTTAACGGCAACATCATCCGTCGTGAGCTGGAATTGCCGACTCGCAGTACCTACCGCACCGGTGAACCCACCTTTACCGGCCGCGTCGGGGTCAAAAACATCATGCTGTTCGAGCGCATGGAGCTGGAATCGGATCTCTACCTCCGGGCGGCCTCACGCGCGAAGGATGAAACAGCAGACACCGCCGTCCAGCATAGCGGCTGGGCAACGACCAATCTGGAGTTCACCAGTACCTTCGGCAGCGAGAATCAGTATCAGATCACATTGGCATTGAATAACCTGCTGGATAAGCGCTATACCACCGCGCATGAAAGCATTCCGGCATCCGGCTTCAGCACCGCGATTGGCGCGGCGTTCTCCTTCTGAGATTCATGTTGATGAAGGCGATAATCGCGTTAATGCTCTTTGTACTGTCTTCCTTCACCTGCGCGACCACCCCGCGCGTAGTGATTGCCGGTGGCTCGCTGGTAGAAATTGTTTATGCACTCGGTGCTGGCGATATGGTGGTGGGCGTAGATCAAACCACCACCTATCCGCCACAAACGGCAACGCTGCCAAAGGTCAGCAACTGGCAGCAGTTGACGAGCGAAGGTATTTTGTCACTGCACCCAACGCTGTTGATGACCTGGCAGGACGCCAATCCGCCGCAGGTGCTCAATCAGCTAGCGCAGGCTGGCGTAACGGTGTCGCGTTTTACCCGCACGCCCAGCACACCAGAGCAGTTGCTTAGCAATATTCGTCAGGCTGGCGCACTGCTTCATCGCTCTGATGCTGCCGAGCAGTTGGCTAGTCATCTCTCTCAACAGTTGGGTGCCATAACAGAGCGGCTGACGACGCAGAAGAATCGCGTCAACGTCGTGTTTCTGCTGAGTGTCGGCGGCGGTGCAGCGCAGGTTGCGGGAAAAAATACCGTTGTAGATAGTCTAATCACGTTGGCGGGTGGTAGGAATGTTGCCACGCATAGTCAGTACCGTACTTACGGAGGCGAGGCGATGATTGCGGTGAATCCTGACGTGATTGTAGTAACCACGCAAAATGTCGTAAACGGCGTGGAGGCTCTGGCGGCAATTCCGGGGCTGGTGCAAACCTCAGCCTGGAAAAACCAACGTATTATCGCGCTCGATCAGGCGATTTTACTGGGCATGGGGCCGCGCGTTGCCGAGGCGGTTGAAGCATTAAATCGCGGTTTTTATCCTGACTAAACTTACATTCCCTAAATGATACGGCCTCGATAATGAGGCCGTATCAACGCGATTACTGAATACCCTGACTACGCAGGTAATCTTCATAGTTACCGGTGAAATCGTTCACTTTATTTGGCGTCATTTCCAGAATACGGGTTGCCAGCGAGCTAACAAATTCACGGTCATGAGAAACGAACAACAGCGTCCCTTCATACATTTCCAACGCCATGTTCAGCGATTCAATGGATTCCATATCAAGGTGGTTGGTCGGTTCATCCATTACCAGAATATTCGGACGCTGCATCATCAGCTTACCGAACAGCATGCGGCCTTTTTCACCACCGGATAACACCTTCACTTTCTTCTTGATATCATCCTGGCTGAACAGCAAACGACCCAGTACGCTACGTACCGCTTGCTCGTCGTCTTTTTCCTGTTTCCACTGGCTCATCCAGTCAAACACCGTCAGCGTCTCATCGAATTCGTATTCGTGATCCTGCGCGTAGTAGCCAATTTTGGCATTTTCTGACCACTTCACGGTGCCGCTATCGGCTTCGAAATCACCAACCAGCGTTTTCAACAGCGTCGATTTACCAATACCGTTGGTCCCCAGAATAGCGACTTTCTCACCGACTTCGACCATCAGACCCAGCTTGCTAAACAACGGACCGTTATCAAAACCTTTGCTCAATGCTTCAACTTCCAACGCATTACGGAACAGTTTCTTATCCTGATCAAAACGGATAAACGGGTTTTGACGGCTGGATGCTTTCACTTCATCAAGTTGAATTTTATCGATCTGGCGCGCACGCGAGGTTGCCTGCTTGGATTTAGAGGCGTTGGCGCTAAAGCGGCTAACAAACGATTGCAGTTCGGAAATTTGCGCTTTCTTCTTGGCGTTATCGGCCAGTAAACGCTCACGAGCCTGCGTCGCTGCCGTCATGTATTCATCGTAGTTACCGGGATAAATACGCAGTTCACCATAATCCAGATCCGCCATGTGCGTACAGACCATGTTCAGGAAGTGACGGTCATGCGAGATAATGATCATGGTGCTGTTACGTTCATTCAGCACCTGCTCTAACCAGCGGATAGTATCGATATCCAGGTTGTTGGTTGGTTCGTCAAGCAGCAGAATATCAGGATCGGCAAACAGCGCCTGCGCCAACAGAACACGCAGTTTCCAGCCAGGGGCAATCTCGCTCATCAAGCCATAGTGCTGCTCAACAGGGATCCCCACGCCGAGTAGCAGTTCGCCCGCACGTGATTCTGCGCTGTAGCCATCCATCTCACCGTATGCCACTTCCAGATCGGCAACTTTATAGCCGTCGGCTTCGCTCATTTCAGCCAATGAGTAGATACGGTCGCGCTCTTCTTTTACCGCCCACAGCTCACCGTGGCCCATGATAACGGTATCCAGGACGCTATATTTTTCAAACGCGAACTGATCCTGACGCAGTTTACCCAGACGTTCATTAGGATCGAGGAAGACATTACCACCGCTCGGCACTAGATCGCCGCCGAGAATCTTCATAAAGGTGGATTTACCGCAGCCATTCGCGCCAATCAAACCGTAACGGTTGCCGCCGCCAAATTTAACGGAAATGTTTTCAAACAACGGCTTGCTGCCGAACTGCATGGTGATATTGTTGGTACTTAACACAGCACTTATACTCGAGTCGGAATGTGATTTGGCGCGCATTATGACACAAGCGCGCGCTAGGATCGCGGTTAGTTTTGAGTAATATTTAAGCGATAGCGCATACAGGAGAGAAATGCGATGCCTATAGTACGTCGTTTCAAACAGGTCGATGTTTTCACCCAGCAGCCTTTCAAGGGCAATCCGCTTGCCGTGGTTATGGAGGCGAATGGGTTAACCGATGCGCAAATGCAGGATATCGCGCGTTGGACAAACCTGTCAGAAACCACGTTTGTCCTGCCCGCTACCGATCCCTTGGCGGATTATCATGTCCGTATTTTTACGCCAGAATCGGAGATGCCCTTTGCCGGACACCCCACACTAGGCACCGCACATGCGCTGCTGGAAGAAGGATTGCGCCCTAAATCTCCAGGGCAGTTGATACAACAATGTGGCGTTGGTTTAGTTCCAATCAACATCGATAATGATGGTAGCCTCGCTTTTCACGCCCCGCAGGCCACCATCGTTCCGTTTGGCGATGAGCATATGCCGCTGCTGGAAAAAGCGCTGGGCATGACCAACCATGGAACTACCCGCATCGATAAGCGCTATCCACCTACCGCCGTACACATGGGTATTCGCTGGCTTGTGGTTCGTGTAGACAGTGCCGATACCTGTCTGAATACCCTACCGGATGCAGAGGCGCTCGCAGCAGTGGAAAACCTCAGCCAGACCAACGGTATCGCCATCTACGGCCCACACGATAACGCGACACCGGCTGATTATGAAGTTCGCGCGTTCTATATTGAACGTGGCCATCTTAAAGAAGATCCGGTTACGGGCAGCGCCAATGCCTGTCTGGCAGCACTGCTTCGTCAGCAGCATTCCACGAATAATGTCGCCGCACCACTCAGTTATCTTGTGCGACAAGGCACCATGCTTCACTGCGATGGCCGTATTACTGTGACTTACCTGAATGATGAACCTTGGATCGGCGGGCACAGCGTCACAATCGTTGATGGTACATTGCAAGGGTAAAGAGAGGGTTTTATGGAAACGCCGATTGTAGATACGTTATTAGACAAGCTGTATGAGCTACGCCAACAGCCCCATCTGTGCCTAACAATACAGGAAGAGAGTGACGCCGATGCGCTTTTTACTCTGATTCAGCAGGAAAAACCACGCCTGCGACGAACATTGCCCTGGCCGGATTCCGTCAAGAGCGTCGATGACACGCGTGAAACCATTCGCGATAACAGAAAGACGTTCTTCGCCAAAACAGCCGCCGTATACGTCATCCGCTGGGACGACGCGCTGGCAGGCATCGTGTCCTTCAACACGATTCAGGATAAGGAAGGCGTCATCGGCTACTGGATCGCCGAAGCATTTGAAGGTAAAGGCATCATTTCTCAGGCGGTCGGCACGCTAATAGCGGCCTATACCGATGCGAACCTCGTTGAGCGCTGCGTCATCAAAGCGTCAACCGCCAACACGCGTAGCAACGCCGTGGCCCAACGTCTCGGCTTCCGTTTTCATCACACAGAGAAAGATGCAGAGCAGATTGGCGAGCAGTGGTTCGATCACAATATTTATCACTATTCCGCCTGACACGACCTCGTATTGCATTCCTCCCACCTGATTCGCGGCGCTATCGGGCGCGCATCAGGTTCATTTCTCTCTACGGTGAGCGTAATTTGCCAACTCGTTATATTTTTGTGATTAACATCACAAAAATGTTGAAATCCAATTTCATCTCCGCTACCATTAAAAACGTGATGAACATCACACTTAATTAACCCGTTAGAGGAGTCTGATAATGACTATGTTTCGTAAAATCAGCAAATTCTTTAAAAGAATGGGAGATGTTTATGTCAGTTACTGTGAACGTATTGGGTCAATCATCAGCCCGTTCTGATTGTGATATAAACAATCTCTAAAGCCGCCTTCTATAGGCGGCTTTTGTTTTTCTCTCGTCCCACTATTACCTTCATCCTCCTTTCTTTTTGTCTACTCGTACAACACAGATTTGTGCAGCACGCCGCATGTCTGAACATTCTCTTTTAAAAACAGCCCAATGCATTTTTCTCTCACGGCAAAAACATCATTAACAGACTATGCTTTTCTGTAGTTGTACTTACTTCGCGTCCCCGACGTCTGCGCTAAAAGATATAAGGACATGACTATGAGTAAAGTGAAACAACAGGATATTGACCGTCTGATCGAACTAGTCGGTGGACGTGAAAACATCGCGGCCGTCACGCACTGCATCACCCGCCTTCGCTTCGTCTTACATGATGCTTCTAAGGCTCATCCCAAAAATATTGAAGAAATGCGGATGGTGAAAGGTTGCTTCACGAACGCAGGACAATTCCAGGTCGTGATTGGCACCGACGTAGATGAGTATTACAAAGCGCTGCTCGCCACCACGGGAAAAGGAGAGATTAATAAGGAAGAAGCCAAAGTCGCCGCCCGCCAGAACATGAGCTGGTTTGAACGCAGCATTTCACATTTCGCCGAGATCTTCTTTCCCCTGCTTCCCGCGCTCATCAGCGGGGGCTTGATCCTCGGGGCGCGTAACGTTATCGGTGACATCCCGATGCGCGATGGGCAAACGCTGGTACAGATCTACCCAATTTGGCAAACCGTCTATGATTTCCTCTGGCTACTGGGCGAAGCCATCTTCTTCTATCTCCCAGTTGCCGTCTGCTGGTCAACCGTACGCAAAATGGGCGGCACGCCCATCCTCGGCATCGTGCTGGGCATCACGCTTGTATCACCACAGTTAATGAACGCCTATCTCATTGGCCAACAAACGCCTGAAGTGTGGGATTTTGGCTGGTTCACCATAGAGAAGATAGGCTATCAGGCGCAGGTCATCCCTTCTGTATTAGCTGGGATGGCGCTGGCGTTGATCGAAATACGGCTGAAAAAAATCGTGCCGGATTACCTCTATTTGGTGGTCGTCCCCGTAACATCACTCATTCTGGCCGTTTTCCTGGCACACACGTTGATTGGCCCGTTTGGTCGAATGATTGGCGATGGCGTCGCCTGGGCCGTTAAGGCGGTCATGACAGGTAGCTTCGCACCAGTTGGCGCTGCGCTGTTTGGGTTTCTGTATGCGCCGCTGGTCATCACGGGCGTGCACCAAACAACGTTAGCGATTGATATGCAGATGATTCAAAGTATGGGCGGTACACCAGTCTGGCCACTCATCGCGCTGTCCAATATTGCGCAAGCGGCTGCCGTCGTCGGAGTGATTATCGTCAGTAGGAAAGCCAACGAACGAGAAATCTCTGTTCCCGCAGCAATTTCCGCCTTTCTGGGCGTGACCGAGCCAGCCATGTACGGTATCAATCTGAAATACCGCTTTCCGATGCTGTGCGCCATGTTCGGCTCCGCCGCCGCGGCGCTCATTTGCGGCCTGTATGGCGTAACGGCAAATGGCATCGGCGTAGGCGGATTGCCGGGCATCCTCTCCATCAAACCACAGTTTTGGGGAATCTTTGCTCTCGCGATGTTGGTTGCCGCCGTCATTCCGATTGTGCTGACCGTGCTGGTCTATAAGCGCAAAAGTCGCAATGGCACGCTGGACCCCGCATAACCGTCCTAACCTCTATTCAGCCGTGTCTTTTGGGACTCGGCTATATCGTTGCAGGAGGATTTTTCATGAGTACTTCACTCCCCTGGTGGCAAAACGGCGTGATTTATCAAATCTATCCGAAGAGCTTTCAGGACAGTACCGGAAATGGCATTGGCGACATCGCTGGCGTCACCGCTCGACTCGATTACCTGCAACAGTTGGGCGTCGACGCTATCTGGCTGACGCCGGTTTACCTTTCTCCTCAGGTTGACAACGGCTATGACGTGGCCGACTACTGTGCCATCGACCCAACCTACGGCACGATGGTCGATATGGAAAAACTGATCGCCGAAGCGCATCGACGCCGTATTCGTATCGTCATGGATATGGTGTTCAACCATACCTCTACACAGCATCACTGGTTCCAAAACGCTCAGGATCGCCGCAGCCCTTATCGTCATTTCTATATCTGGCGTGATGGTAATGACGGTGCGCCCCCCAATAACTGGCGTTCAAAATTTGGTGGCTCAGCCTGGAAGTGGCACGCGGAAAGCAAACAATACTATCTGCACCTTTTCGCCACCGAACAGGCCGATCTGAATTGGGAACACCCGCGCGTACGCGATGAATTAAAGCAGGTCTGTGAATTTTGGGCGGATAAAGGCGTAGACGGACTGAGGCTGGATGTGATTAACCTAGTCTCCAAGCAGCAGGATTTCCCATCAGATACACAGGGCGATGGGCGCCGTTTCTATACCGATGGGCCACTTATTCACGATTACTTACAGGAATTCAGTCAGGATGTTTTTCAGCGCCGCAGCTTAATGACAGTCGGTGAGATGTCATCGACTTCACTGGAACACTGCCGTCGCTACGCCGCACTGGACGGCGGTGAACTCTCCATGACCTTCAATTTTCATCATCTGAAAGTCGATTATCCCAATGGGGAAAAATGGACGCTAGCGGAACCTGATTTTATCCAACTCAAGCAGATTTTTAATCACTGGCAACAGGGCATGCACAATCACGCCTGGAATGCGCTGTTCTGGTGTAATCACGACCAGCCACGCATCGTGTCGCGTTTTGGCGATGAAGGCGAATTCCGTGTGCAATCCGCCAAAATGCTGGCGATGGTACTTCACGGTATGCAGGGAACGCCCTATATTTATCAGGGCGAAGAACTCGGTATGACTAATCCTGGCTATACGCAGATTGAACAATACCGTGATATTGAAAGCCTGAATCAATTTGCCGAACAGCGCGATCGAGGTCAGACAGATGACCATATCTTAGCGATCCTCGCCAGCAAATCACGCGATAATGGCCGAACGCCAATGCAATGGGATGACAGCGAGCATGCTGGGTTTACCACTGGCACACCGTGGATAATCCCATGCAAGAACTTTCCCCACATCAACGCGGGACAGGCGCAGGCAAACAAAGAGTCCGTCTTTTATACCTATCAGCAGCTTATTGCTATGCGTAAAGCCTTGCCGCTACTCACGCACGGCGACTATCAGGATTTGCTACCAGACCACCCCACTGTCTGGTGTTACCAGCGTGTCTGGGAGGGACAACGGCTTCTGGTTTTGGCAAATCTTGGCAAGCAACCTCAGCGCTGGCACCCTCCAATCGATACCCACGACCACCGCTGGCGGCTCTTATTTAGCAATTACTCAGATGCACAGCCGCAACCGGCAATGTTGGAGCTTCGCCCATTTGAAGCCATATATTGGATACAGGGGATGCAAGAGAAAGAGGATAAGATTCAGGAATAGAGAATATGAGGAAATGTAGCGGGCAACCCCGCTACATCGATTATCAAACGTCTTACATGAATTATTCAGAACTCGTCCTGACCTTGCTAGTCGTTACCAAAAGATAACTATAGAACAAAGGATTACAGAGCAATGTGCCATCGAGCAACGTTGACTCGGTACGGCGGAAACTAGCGCTTAGCTAACAGGAGTCCCAGCACCAGACCGACAGTGGCACCGATACCGATACCGTGCCAAGGTTTATCATGCACATACACATCAGCTTTATCAGCCACCTGCTTTGCACGCGCATAATAGCTGTCAGTCACACCAATGCGAGCTTTAACTTCCAGCAGCGCTTTTTCCGCACCTTTCTTCAAATCAACATAGGCTTGGTCTGCCTGATCGCCCGTATAGCGCAGCACCTCCTCCAGCGTTTCAGACAGAAGTTTTAAATCATCATCAACACGAATTTCTTCAGGCTGTTTTTTTGTCGCCGCCATAAAGTGCTTCCTTCTATTATGAAAAGTCATTAGTTATAAATTGTTGCCTTCTTAACTATAGACAATTTTGCGCGACTTCTACGGTTTCAATAGACCAGATCATTCCTAAAACATATTTTACTGGTATAAAAAAACGCCGCTGACTCTCATCAACGGCGTTTAATGACTCAATCTAACTCTCGCTAGTGGTTACATCATTGGCTGCGCCAATTGCACCAGAGAGATAAGCGGTTGCGGGTACAAACCAAAGAACAGCACTGCGATAGAGGAGATCAGTACAACCACACCACCAGCGGTTAATGCCCAGTTGCTTGGCGTATCACGCTGCAATACCTGCGGCGCATTCAGGAACAAGCTGACCATCACACGCAGATAGTAGTACAAGCCAATGGCGCTACCCAGAACGACCGCACCAGTCAGCCACCACAGTTCAGCATTAACACCGACAGCCAGCACGTAGAATTTACCGAAGAAGCCCAGCGTCATCGGAATACCCGCCAGCGACAGCATCATTACCGTCATCACCGCAGAGAGGATCGGCTTATGCCAGAACAAACCACGGTAAGAGAACAGTGAATCGGTATCTGCACCGCGATACGGGCTGGACATCAGGCTAACCACACCAAACGCACCCAGGCTGCTGAACAGGTAACCCACCAGATACACGCCAACCGTTTCCAACGCCAGTTGATGACTCTGAACCGCGATCAGGGCAACCAGCAAGTAGCCCAGATGCGCGATCGAGGAGTAACCGAGAAGACGTTTGATATTGGTCTGCGATACCGCCATCACGTTACCAAACAGGATCGACGCGAACGCGATAACACCTAGCACGATTCTGACGGATTCGCTGTCAGCCACCGGCGCGTACAGGAACAAACGCATTACCGCACCAAAAACAGCAATCTTACCGGCCGTCGCCAGAAACGTAGACACGGGTGCAGGTGCGCCCTGATACACATCAGGCGTCCACAGTTGGAACGGAACCAGAGACAGTTTAAAGCCCAGACCGACAATCATCATCCCCAGACCTGCCAGCAACAGAGGCTCATGGATTTGGTGATCGCTCAGGCTCTTACCGAGGCTGGCAAAGCTCATATCACCTGACTCAGCATAAATCAGCGCCATACCAAACAGCAGGAAGGAAGACGCCGCTGCCGACAGCAGCATGTATTTAATACTGGCTTCCAGCGAACGCTTCAGACGGAAGGCATAGCCGACCAGACCAAACAACGGGAGGGAAAGCAGTTCAATCCCGATGAACAGCGAAGCCAGATGGTTGGCGCTCGACAGCAGGATCCCACCTAACGCAGCAATGAGAACCAGCAGATAGAACTCATCACGGTTGTCCGGGTAGCCTTGCAGCCACGGATAGGCAAACGTACTGGTTGCCAGACTGGCAAGCAGTACCAGCCCGGTATAGAACATCGAGAAGCCATCAACACGCAGCAGCGGCGTCACGTCCGTTGGGCCAGCCTGGCCGACAAAGTACAGTGACAGCAACGCAATATTCAGGCCGATAACCGTCATGGTTGCGTTGACAAAATGGTTGCGTCGCCACGCAATGCACAGCATCACAACCACTACCGTCAATCCGACGATCAACAGCGGCGATAGCGCAATTAGTTGTTGAAGAGTTATTGTCATGGCGAATTACGGCCTTGTTGTTGAAATAATTGAATCTGGAGCAGACGACATAAACCACTGCTGGATATTTGACATCGCGGCACTGGAGGTATCCAGAATCGGTTGCGGGTAAACCCCTAACAACACCAGTAATACCACCAACAGCATCACGATAGACAATTCGCGGATCGACATACTCTTCAATGGTTCATCAGATTTAGGCGTACCGTAATAAGCACGCTGAATCATGATCAGTGAGTAGACCGATGCAAATACCAGACCGAAGGTTGAGATCACCGTAATCACCGGTACAACCTGATAGCTGCCGAACAGAATCATGAATTCGCCGACAAAGTTGCCCGTACCCGGCATACCCAATGTCGCCACAGCAAAAAACAGAGACAGCGCTGGCAGGTATTTCAGACGCGCCCACAGACCACCCATTTCACGCATGTCACGGGTATGCAGACGTTCGTACAGTTGACCACACAGAATAAACAGACCCGCAGCAGACAGACCGTGCGCAATCATCTGAATCACTGCGCCCTGATAAGCCAGTTGATTACCGGAGTAAATGGCAATCATCACAAAGCCCATGTGCGACACCGAGGTGTAAGCAATCAGGCGTTTGATATCCGTCTGTTTGAACGCCAGCCATGCGCCGTAGAAGATACCAATCACACCCAGCCACATGGCGATCGGTGCAAAGGCATGGGAGGCATTCGGGAACAACGGCAGGCTGAAACGCAGCAGACCATAAGCCGCCGTTTTCAGCAGGATACCCGCCAGGTCAACGGAACCCGCAGTTGGAGCCTGACTGTGCGCATCCGGTAACCAACCGTGCAACGGCACGACCGGCATTTTTACAGCAAACGCGATGAAGAAGCCCAGCATCAGAAGATATTCAACACCATATGACATCGGCGTTTTCAGCAGATCTTCATAGTTGAACGTCCAAACGCCGGTGGCATTGTGATGCACAAAGACCAGCGCCAGAATCGCGATCAACATGATCAGGCCGCTTGCCTGGGTATAAATGAAGAACTTGGTTGCCGCCGTAATTCTGGTTTTACCGTCAGAGCCTTTGTGCCCCCACAGCGCAATCAGGAAGTACATCGGTACCAGCATCATTTCCCAGAAGAAGAAGAACAGGAACATGTCGATGGCAAGGAACACGCCGATAACGCCGCCCAGAATCCACAGCAGGTTCAGGTGGAAGAAGCCCTGATAGCGCTGAATTTCATTCCAAGAACAGAGGATTGCCAACACGCCCAACAACCCTGTCAGCACCACCATCAGCAGCGACAGGCCATCCAGCGCAAGATGGATGCCGATACCGAAGCGCGGGATCCACGGCACATAAAATTCGGATTGCCATTGTGGTACGCCTGTCGGCGCCGTCAGTGAGTAACCGCCTTGCAACCACAGTTGCAGAGACAGAGCGAGAGTCAGCCCCATTGCAATCAACGCTATCCAGCGCGGTACTTTCGTACCAAAACGCTCTAACTGCCAGCACAGCAGACCGCCGATAAAGGGGAGAAGAATTAGCCAAGGTAGTAGCATGGCGTTTTGTGTCCCTAAATTAAAGAAATCTGAAAACTTGCCGTGGCGGGCATCCCTGTCTGCGGAATGCCCTACCTTTTATACGTTACCGGATTCTGCCTTACACCAGCAGTAACAAGCCCAGTACCAGTACGGCACCAAAGCCCATAGAAGCAACGTACCAGCGCAACTGACCATTCGCACTGAGCGCCAGCCCACGATTACCCCAGCGGGTAACGGTGGCGGGAAGGGTCATCAATGCATTTAACGGATCACGCTGCAACAGCTTCGCGATAGCCAGATACGGTTTAACAAAGACGTGATCGTACAGCCAGTCGAAGCCCCACGCGTGGAACCACCAGGTCGAGAAGAAACGGCCAGGGGCACTCTTCGCGATGCTATTCACTGCCTGACGTTTACCCAGCCACAGCACTGCGGCAAGCAGAATACCGGCAATCGCCACTACGCCAGAAGTAATTTCCAGCGTCATCAACTGGCCATGTTCAAGTTCAGTCGTCGCCGGTAATACACCGTGCAACGGCGGAACAATCATCGCACCAATAAAGGTGGACAGAATCATCAGCACAACCAGCGGTAAGTGGTGAGAAATACCTTTTCCTGCATGCGCCTTGGTTTTCTCTTCACCGTGGAACACGATGAAAATCATACGGAACGTATACAGCGAGGTCATGAAGGCACCGGCCAATCCTGCCACCATCAGGTTGATGTGACCATTTGCCCATGCGCCAGCCAAAATCTCGTCTTTACTGAAGAAGCCTGCGGTAACCAGCGGCAGTGCAGCCAGCGCCGCGCCCCCGACCAGGAAGCAGACATAAACCAGTGGAATCGTTTTACGCAGTCCGCCCATCTTGAAGATGTTCTGCTCGTGGTGGCAGGCCAAAATCACCGAACCAGAAGAGAGGAACAGCAGTGCTTTAAAGAATGCGTGCGTCATCAGGTGGAAAATCGCGGCATCCCATGCCTGAACGCCCAGCGCCAGGAACATGTAACCAATCTGGCTCATCGTAGAATAGGCCAGCACGCGTTTGATGTCGGTTTGAACCAGTGCAGCAAAGCCTGCCAGCACCAGCGTCACTGCCCCCACAATCCCCACCAGATGCAGAACATCCGGCGCCATCAGGAACAGGCCGTTGGTACGCGCAATCAGGTAAACACCTGCGGTAACCATCGTGGCGGCGTGGATCAGTGCAGATACTGGTGTTGGGCCAGCCATCGCATCTGCCAGCCAGGTTTGCAGCGGCAACTGTGCTGATTTACCGACCGCACCACCCAGCAACATCAGCGTAGCCCACGTAATTTCCGGTGAACCTTCAGCAAGCTTCTGCGGTGCCAATACCATCAGCTCGCGGAAATTGAGCGTACCCAACTCTTTGTAAAGGATGAAGAGAGCAAAGGCCAGAAAGACGTCACCTACGCGTGTAACGATGAAGGCCTTCATCGCTGCCGCGCCGTTCTTCGGATTGGTGTAGTAGAAACCGATCAGCAGATAACTACACAGCCCTACCCCTTCCCAACCGAGATACATCAGTAACAGGTTATCAGCCAGAACCAGAACAACCATGCTGGCAATAAACAAGTTGGTATAGGCAAAGAAGCGAGAATATCCCTCTTCCCCACGCATATACCACGAAGCAAAGAGGTGGATGAAGAAGCCGACGCCCGTCACCACGGACAACATCGTTACAGCAAGACCATCGAGCGTCAGCGTTACGCTGATGTCGAAATTGCCAACAGCCATCCACGTCCACAAATGCTGATTAAAGAAGGTCACGCCACCGTGCTGTTGGCCCATAAAATCGACCACAACCCAAGCGGTAACCAACGCTGCCAGACCAATCGAGCCAACACCGACGGTCGCGGACGTATTCTCCGACCAGCGACCACGAGAAAATGCCAGCAACAGAAAGCCGAGCAGCGGGAAGAGTATTGTTAAATAGAGTAAGTTCATCCGCGCATCTCACTGACTGTATCAATATTCAGGGTCTGACGACGACGATACATCTGCAACAACAATGCCAGACCAATACTGGCCTCAGCCGCTGCCAGCGTAATCGCCAGAATGTACATCACCTGACCATCCGGCTGCTGCCAGTAGCTGCCTGCGACGACAAAGGCCAGTGCGGCAGCGTTGATCATAATTTCCAGACTGATCAACATAAACAGCAAGTTACGACGAATCAACAGACCAGTCAGCCCAAGAACAAACAGAATGGCGGCTAAAATCAGCCCATGTTGTAACGGAATCATGCGCGTTCCCCCGTTATTTTCTTCTCAACGTCCTGGTTCGCGCCTTCTTTACTGACAACGTCACCACGTTTATCTTCACGACCAATGTGGAAAGCGACAACCAATCCCGCCAGCAGCAGCATTGACGCCAATTCAACTGCCA
Source organism: Pectobacterium zantedeschiae (assembly GCF_004137795.1). GTDB lineage: Bacteria > Pseudomonadota > Gammaproteobacteria > Enterobacterales > Enterobacteriaceae > Pectobacterium > Pectobacterium zantedeschiae. Next base: position 357,569 of record NZ_NWTM01000001.1, on the reverse strand, counting down.
GAACATAAGGCCCAAACAGGCTGATACCCACCGCTTTCGCCTCAACAGGCGTGCCAGTGATTCCCTGCTCTTTAAGGCTAAGGATGGCGTTGACTACAATCACCAGTAACGCCAGTGAAAGAATGCTTGGACCAATCCAGACGCTGGGTTTCAGCCAATTCCGCTCTTGTTCTTCGACGGAATTACCGAGGTTGAGCATCATGACGACGAACACAAACAGCACCATGATGGCACCGGCATACACGATGATGCTCAGCGCGCCAGCAAAATTAGCGCCCAGCGAGAAAAATACGCCTGCAATCGCCATAAGCGAGGTGACCATATACAACAGTGCATGCACAGGGTTGGTATGCGTAATGACGCGCAGTGTCGCCAATATCGCAATCAAACCTGTGGTATAAAAAGCGAATTCCATGCTAGCTCCTTAGGGCAACAGGCCTTTGACATCAATAGGTTTGGCTTCGTTTTCAGCTTCGCCTTTGTCTTTCCCATCGATTGCCATACCAGCCATCCGGTAGAAATTGTATTCCGGATATTTACCCGGCCCCGATATCAGCAGATCTTCTTTCTCGTACACCAGATCCTGACGTTTATAATCGCCCATCTCGAAATCCGGCGTCAGTTGGATAGCCGTTGTCGGACACGCTTCTTCGCAGAAGCCACAGAAAATGCAGCGCGAGAAGTTGACGCGGAAGAACTCGGGATACCAGCGACCATCTTTGGTTTCCGCTTTCTGTAATGAAATACAGCCGACCGGGCAGGCCACCGCACACAGATTGCAGGCAACACAACGCTCTTCACCATCGGGATCGCGCGTCAGCACGATACGACCACGGTAACGCGGCGGCGGATTCACAGGCTCTTCTGGGTACATCCTGGTTTCGCGCTTCTTGAAAGCATTCGATCCCACCATACAGATACTGCGTATCTGGGTGCCGAAACCAACCACTAACTCTTTCAATGTCATGGTTTATTCACCCCTTCTTAAGCGTTGTACAAAATGACGGCAGCTGTCGCCAGCAGATTCAAAAGCGTTATCGGCAGACAGACTTTCCAACCGAAAGCCATCACCTGGTCATAACGTGGACGGGGTAACGAAGCACGAATCAGGATGAACATCATCATGAAAAAGCCTGTTTTCAGCGCAAACCAAACAAACGGTGGCAAGAACGGACCATGCCAGCCACCGAAGAATAAGGTCACCATCAGCGCAGAAACGGTAACGATCCCGATATATTCGCCCACGAAGAACAGACCGAACTTCATACCGGAATATTCAATGTGGTAACCATCGGCCAGTTCCTGTTCAGCTTCAGGCTGGTCAAACGGGTGACGGTGACACACCGCCACGCCTGCGATGGCAAACGTGATAAAGCCGAAGAACTGTGGAATAACGTTCCACAAATGTTCCTGAGAATCGACGATGTCACGCATGTTGAACGATCCCGCCTGCGCGACAACCCCCATCAGCGACAGGCCGATGAAGACTTCGTAGCTCACGGTCTGAGCGGAAGCACGTACCGCGCCGAGCAGCGAGTATTTGTTGTTACTCGCCCAACCAGCAAATAGCACCGCATAAACAGCCAAACCCGCCATCATCAGGAAGAACAGGATACCGATGTTAAGATCGGCGACACCCCAGGTTGGCGTAATCGGCACAATCGCGAAGGCAATCAGCATTGACGTGAAAGCGATCATCGGTGCCAATGTGAAGATCACCTTATCGGTAAAGTTCGGCACCCAGTCTTCTTTGAAGAACATTTTGATCATGTCAGCGACAAGCTGTAATGAACCGCCCCAACCTACCCGGTTCGGTCCATAGCGTCCCTGGAAGAGGCCGAGCAATCGACGTTCACCCATACTCATGAATGCGCCACAGGTCACCACAACCAGCAGAATCACGATCGCTTTTCCGACGGTGATCAGAATTTCGATTAATTCCGGCGTTAACCAACTCATTGTGCGGCCTCCCGCAGATTTTCAACGGTTGCACCCGCCAGCACCGGTGCAATACCCGGCAAGCCTAGCGGTAAACCAACCTGTCCCTGACTTAATGCCGCACTTAAGCGCAGTGGCAGACGTAGCGTTTGCCCTGCACAGGTCAACTCCAGCAACGTACCAGCGTTTACGCCCAGCGTCGCCGCATCAGCCGGGTTCACCATCACGTAAGGCTCTGGCATACGCTGCTGAATCACGTCAGAACGCTGTGACATTTCATCACTGCCAAACAGGTGATAATACGGCGCAACGCGCCACTGACCCGCTTGTGGGACGAAAGCCGCAGGGATGTTGTCGAAGTACGCCAGCGAACCTTCTCCGGCTTCGATCATACGAACACCCGGATCGCCATGACGTAAATGTCCGCCCACTTCGTCCTGGAATTTGTTCCAGGCCTGCGGTGAGTTCCAGCCCGGTGCCCAGGCAAACGGAATCTGCTGACGGTTGGCTGTCGGACTGTTGTTCCCTTCCATTGAGAAGGCAAACATCGTGTCTTTATCGACTGGCTGACGCGGTTCATGCACGCTGATATTGGCGCGCATCGCAGTACGACCACTTGAGCGGATCGGTGAACGCGACAGTTTCTGACCACGAATACGGAACGAGGCATCCGGCGCGGCATCTTTAATCGCAGCCAATTGCGGCAATGCAGCGACACACGCGTCAATCACGTTATCCAGTTGCGTCCAGTCAACCTGACGGCTGTTATAGGTGGTATACAGCGAGTGCAGCCAGCGCCAGCTTTCCAGCATCACAACTTTATCGTTGTAGTACGTTGGGTCATAGACCTGGAAGAAACGCTGCGCGCGACCTTCCTGATTCACCAGCGTACCGTCGCTTTCAGCAAAGCTGGCGGCAGACAGAATGATGCTGGCCTTGTCCATGATGCGAGTACGCTGATGGTCAACCACAATCAGGTTCTCTGCTTTTTCCAACGCCGCATCAACGCGAGCAACGGGTGCATGACGGTAGAGATCGTTCTCCAGAACCACCACGCTGTCAGCGTCACCGTTTTCCAACTGCACCAGCGCGTCATCCAGAGAACCACCACCCATAATTGACAACCCGATGCTGTTTGCAGCGGGAGCAACAAAGGTAATGCCGACGTCAGACCCGCGACTCTTCAGCGCTTTGGCAACGTTTGCCGCAGCAGAGATAACGTCCTCGCTACCGGCGTTTGTACCGGAGATGATGAGTGGCTTTTTCGCACCAGCAAGCGCCTGCACGATGATATCGACTTTCTGATCCAGACCTGCGGCCAGGTCGGTGACTGCCGGGGCGCTGCTATCTAATCCGTGTGCAATCGCAAAACCAAGACGCGCCTGATCGGCAACCGGCGCACGGTAATTCCATGCTGCAATGTCGTCCAGACGGGTGTTGTCGACGTTGGTGACAAACAGCGGGTGCTTGGCATGCTGACCAATGTTCATGATCGCCGCAATCTGCCAGTCAGCCACTTTCTGTGCTGCCGCCATTTCGCGGGCTTTGCCTTTAACGGCCTGACGAACGGCCAGCGCGATGCGCGCACCGGTCTGCGTTAAGTCTTCACCCAGAATCAGAACGGCATCATAGCCTTCGATCTCACGCAGGGCTGGCGTTCTTACGCCGCTTTCGCGTAACACTTTCAGGATCAATTGCAGACGATTCTGTTCTTCCTGCGCGATACCCGTGTAGAAGTTCTCCGCTCCCACCAGCTCACGCAACGCAAAGTTACTTTCGATGCTGGCACGCGGCGAACCTATGCCGATGGTTTTCTTCGCCTGACGCAGCACATCCGCCGCGCCTTGCAGTGCTTGATCGGCATTCAGCGCGATCCAATCACCACCACGACGCTGGAGCGGTTGGTTCGGACGGTCTTTCTGATTGACATAGCCGTAACCAAAACGGCCGCGATCACACAGAAAATAGTGGTTTACGCTGCCGTTGAAACGGTTTTCGATGCGGCGCAGTTCACCATAGCGTTCACCGGGACTAGTATTACAGCCGATGCTGCACTGTTGGCAGACGCTCGGTGCAAACTGCATATCCCATTTACGGTTATAGCGTTCGGAGTGCGTTTTATCGGTGAATACACCAGTAGGGCAGACTTCAACCAAGTTACCGGAGAACTCGCTTTCCAGCGTGCCATCTTCCGGGCGACCGAAGTAAACGTTGTCATGCGCGCCGTAAACGCCAAGATCTTTGCCATCCGCATAGTCTTTGTAGTAACGCACGCAGCGATAGCACGCGATACAGCGGTTCATCTCATGAGAAATAAACGGCCCAAGATCCTGATTGCGGTGAGTACGCTTGGTAAAGCGATAGCGACGGAAGTTTTGTCCCGTCATGACTGTCATATCCTGCAAATGACAGTTACCGCCTTCCTCACACACCGGACAATCATGCGGGTGGTTAGTCATCAGAAACTCAACTATCGTCTTACGGAATAGTTTCGCTTCTTCATCTTCAATCGCAATGAACGTTCCTTCGGTTGCTGGTGTCATACAAGACATCACCAGACGACCGCGGGTGTCTTCCGCGTTTTGATACTGTTTTACCGCACAGAGGCGGCAGGATCCGACGCTCCCGAGCGCGGGGTGCCAGCAAAAGTAAGGAATATCAAGTCCCAGAGTCAGGCAAGCTTCCAGAAGGTTGTCCGCTCCGTTTACTTCATACTCTTTGCCGTCTACATGAATAGTAGCCATAGTCAGCATGCTTCCATAATGGCCCGTGTTGCCACAGGCGCTAATCAAAAATTCTGTATACCCTCATCTTTCAAACCGCAAATGCGTTGGCTACCTGCGCCTTGAAATATATTGGGTTTATGAGGGTGGCTTATTTGCGCCACCCTGCGGATACATTCACTGCATCTCGCACGTGTTAAACACTGGCTTACCAGCGCTCTTTCAACAGGTTAGGCTGGATACCGCCAATCGTTTTGAGGTTGCCTAAATACTGTTTAGAGATACCCGCTTCGAATTCTTCCCGGAAATACTTGATGGCACTTTGCAACGGTTCGACCGCACCCGGAGCATGCGCACAGAAGGTGTTACCTGGCCCGAGGAAACGACAGAGCTGCTCCAGCGTTTCTATATCGCCAGGCTGGCCTTCGCCATTCTCCAGCGCACGCAGAATCTTCACGCTCCACGGCAGGCCATCACGACACGGCGTACACCAGCCACAGGATTCACGGGCGAAGAACTCTTCAAGATTGCGCGTCAACGAGACCATATTGATTTCGTGATCGACGGCCATCGCCAGTGCGGTACCCATACGGCTACCTGCTTTCGCAATGTGCTCAAAATCCATCGGCAGATCGAGATGGCTTTCCGTCAGGAAATCCGTACCTGCTCCGCCCGGCTGCCAGGCTTTCAGTTTCAGACCATCACGCATGCCACCCGCGTAGTCTTCCAGAATCTCACGTGCCGTGGTGCCGAAGGGCAATTCCCACAGGCCCGGATTCTTGACGCGACCAGAGAAGCCCATCAGTTTCGTGCCTGCATCTTTACTTTTACCCGCAGACAGTCCCTGATACCAAGCCGCTCCGTGTTCGATAATTGCCGGTACGTTACACAGCGTTTCGACGTTATTAACGCAAGTTGGCTTGCCCCAAACACCAGCAGACGCCGGGAAAGGCGGCTTGGAACGAGGGTTGGCACGACGGCCTTCCAGCGAGTTAATCAGTGCAGTTTCTTCACCACAGATGTAACGCCCAGCGCCCGTATGCACGAACAGCTCGAAATCAAATCCGCTGCCCAGAATATTCTTGCCCAGCAAACCAGCGGCTTTTGCTTCTTCAATTGCGCGACGCAAGTGAACAGCAGCTTCGATGTACTCACCACGCAGGAAGATGTAACCGCGGTAGGCTTTCAGCGCAAAAGCGCTGATTAGCATGCCTTCAACCAGCAGATGAGGCTCTTGCTCCATCAACAGGCGGTCTTTATAAGTACCAGGCTCCATCTCATCCGCGTTACACAGCAGGTAGCGGATGTTCATGCTTTCGTCTTTCGGCATCAGGCTCCACTTCAAGCCTGTTGAAAAGCCCGCACCGCCACGCCCTTTCAGACCAGCGTCTTTAACCAGTGAGACCACTTCATCCTGCGCCATGCCCGTTAACGCTTTTTGCGCGGCGACATAACCATTTTTGCTGCGATACTCATCCAGCCATACTGGCTGTTTATCTGCGCGTAAACGCCAGGTCAGAGGATGCTGCTCAGCAGTCAGAACAATGTCTTTACTCATTGATACTGCTCCAATAACGATTCAATACCTTCCGGCGTCACATGGCTGTGGGTATCGTCGTCAATCATCATTGACGGCCCCTTGTCACAGTTACCCAGACAGCAGGTCGGCAACAGCGTGAAACGTCCATCGAACGTTGTCTGCCCCGGTTTGATGCTGAGCTTACGCTCAAGTGCAGCCTGCACGCCCTGATAGCCATTGATGTGGCACACGACGCTGTCGCAATAACGAATAATGTGACGCCCGACAGGTTGGCGATAAATCTGACTATAGAACGTTGCCACACCTTCCACGTCACTGGCGGGGATCCCCAGCAGATCGGCAATCGCGTTGATAGCACCATCCGGCACCCAGCCGCGTTCTTTCTGCACAATTTTCAGTGCTTCAATTGACGCAGCACGCGCATCTTCGTAGTGATGTTTTTCGTGCTCAATGGCGTCACGTTCAGCGTCACTCAATACAAAAGTGTTTTCTTTTGTCAGCGAATCGGCAGCAGGTTGTCCCTGAGCGTCAATATGATCGTGATTGTTGTGATCATGCATAATTAGCGGTCCACATCTGACATTACGAAATCAATACTGCCGAGGTAAACGATCAGGTCGGATACCAGACATCCGCGAATTACAGAAGGAATCTGTTGCAGATGCGCATAGCTCGGCGTGCGAATACGGGTACGGTAACTCATCGTGCCGCCGTCACTGGTCAGGTAATAGCTGTTGATGCCTTTTGTTGCCTCAACCATCTGGAATGATTCATTGGCAGGCATAACCGGTCCCCAGGAAACCTGAAGGAAGTGGTTGATCAGCGTATCGATATGCTGCAACGTGCGCTCTTTTGGTGGCGGCGTCGTCAGCGGGTGATCCGCCTTGAACGGCCCTTCAGGCATGTTCTTGAGGCACTGATCCAGAATACGCAGGCTCTGACGCAGCTCTTCGACTTTCAGCATAACGCGGCTATAGCAATCGCTGATGCCGTCGCCTACAGGTACTTCAAAGTCAAAGTTTTCGTAGCCAGAATACGGACGCCATTTACGCACGTCGAAACCGATACCTGTAGCACGTAGACCCGCACCCGTTACGCCCCATTCCAATGCTTCTTTCGCATTGTAGGCGGCGACGCCCTGAGTACGGCCTTTCAGAATGGTGTTTTGTAGTGCAGCTTTAACGTAGGTGTCCAGACGACTCGGCATCCAATCGAGGAATTCACGCAGCAGACGCTCCCAGCCGCGTGGCAAATCGTGTGCCACACCGCCGATGCGGAACCAGGCTGGGTGCATACGGAAGCCGGTAATCGCTTCAACTAAATCGTAAATTTTCTGGCGATCGGTAAACGCAAAGAACACCGGGGTCATAGCACCGACGTCCTGAATATAAGTACTGATATACAACAGGTGGCTATTAATGCGGAACAGCTCGGACAGCATCACGCGAATCGTTTTGACGCGATCCGGCACCTCAATACCTGCCAGTTTTTCAACGGCCAGTACGTACGGCATTTCGTTAACGCAGCCGCCGAGGTATTCAATACGGTCAGTATAAGGGATGTAGCTATGCCAAGACTGACGCTCGCCCATTTTCTCCGCGCCACGATGGTGGTAACCCACATCAGGTACGCAGTCGATGACTTCTTCACCATCCAATTGCAGGATAATACGGAACGCACCGTGCGAAGATGGGTGGTTCGGACCGAGGTTGAGGAACATGAAGTCCTCATTTTCAGTGCCGCGCTTCATTCCCCACTCTTCCGGTTTGAACGTCAGCGACTCCATTTCCAGATCTTCTTTCTGCTTGGTCAGCTCGAAAGGATCGAATTCGGTCGCACGCGCCGGATAGTCTTTACGCAGCGGGTGCCCTTCCCACGTCTGCGGCATCATAATGCGCGTCAGGTGCGGGTGACCATTGAACGTAATACCAAACATCTCCCACGTTTCCCGCTCATACCAGTTGGCATTCGGGAACAGTTTAGTCATGGTGGGTACGTGCAGGTCATTCTCGGCCAACGCGACTTTCAGCATGATGTCGCGGTTACGCTCGATGGAAATGAAGTGGTAAAAAACGGAGTAGTCGGCGGCAGGTAAACCTTCACGATGGGTACGCAGACGCTCATCCATACCGTGCAGGTCAAACAGCATGACATAAGGCTTTGGCTGTTTTTTCAGGAATGCGACAACATCCAATAATTGCTCACGTTTGACCCACACAACGGGAATACCTGTGCGGGTTGCCTGTACAGTAAATGCATCTGGTCCAAAACGGTTACACAGTTCGCCAACGACCGGATCGTTAAGGTGATCGCGGGTTTGCCAGCCTGGCTGAGCGAGATCGTGCGTCGTTAAATCTGTCATAAATATGTCACCACATTAAATGTGCTATTTCTGTATCTGATAATGACCGCACACTATTATCGGGGTATTACACGGCCACCGGGTTTATCATCTACAGGTCAAATCTCATCAGGCGAACGCAGGTTAGTCACAGCGATTCGCTCGCCGCGTTTGCGCTCACGCTCAGATTGCATGTTGGCGCGGTAAACGCCCTGTTCACCCACCACCCATGACAGAGGACGGCGTTCTTTACCGATGGATTCTTTCAGCAGCAGCAGCGCCTGCATATAGGCTTCAGGACGCGGAGGGCAGCCCGGAATATACACATCAACAGGCAGGAATTTATCCACACCCTGAACGACGGAATAGATATCGTACATACCGCCGGAATTGGCGCACGCGCCCATGGAGATAACCCATTTAGGCTCAAGCATTTGCTCGTAAAGACGCTGAATAACGGGGGCCATTTTGGTAAAACAGGTACCCGCAACCACCATGAAATCAGCCTGACGTGGCGATGCACGCAGAACTTCAGCGCCAAAACGCGCTACGTCATGGACGGCGGTAAATGATGTCACCATTTCTACGTAGCAACAGGAAAGGCCGAAGTTATACGGCCACAGGGAATTCTGACGACCCCAGTTCACCGTATCGTGTAATGCATGTTCCAGTTTGCCCATATAGACACTGCGGTGAACATGTTGCTCCAGAGGGTCGGAAACGATCTCCTGACGTTGCAGGGGATAACGGTCATTCTCACCGTCCGGCTCTATGCGGGTGAGCGTATAGTCCATCTTAAAATGCCTCGCTGTTACTGCGGATGAGTGTTGGTAGTGTTGATGATGTCTGATTTAACGACTTGTCTCTTGGAACGTACCGGGGTCCAGTCAAGTGCCCCAACGCGTACCAGGTAAATCAAACCAGCCAACAGCACCAAAATGAAAATGGTTGCTTCGATGAAGCCAATCCAGCCGCTTTCTTTGATAGACACAGCCCAAGCGTAAAGATAGAGGGCTTCAACGTCGAAGATAACGAAGAACATAGCGACAAGATAAAATTTAGCAGACAGACGTAACCGCGCTGAACCTACTGAGTCAATCCCAGATTCATAAGGTACGTTTTTGGCCCTGGCCTTGGCTCTCCCACCCAGCAAGAATCCACCGGTCAGCATGAACACGCAAAGGCCTATGGCGATGATAAGGAATAGCGCAAACGCCCAATGATGGGCGAGGATTTCAGTAGTTGTTGACATTCTCTTTGCTTACTCATCAAAAGTGGCGGGTAACATCTCTGCTCTGTTATCGGCAGTTAATGCGCCACATCGATTAAAAGGAAGGATTAATAACCACAAAAAAGCATGGAAACGTATCAGGTAACCCTTGCTTGGTATGGTTGAGCCCCTAAATTTGTAACCTTTTTTTCAACCTTACTAAAAATAACAGTACATTACTTTACATGCACGCTGTTTTGTTAACATTTTGTGTCCTCACTCGTAGCTAAATCGAGTCAGTACTTCCGTTGGTTAACCAGAGTACAGCCACACAGAAAGCAAGTTTACTGCGTCACTATACCATTTTCACAGAAAATGCCTGTTCCCCCATGGGGTTATTAGGGGTATTTTTTGATCCAGCACACATTTTTACCAATTTAGTTAGTAAAAAAACCACACTACTTCAAGGGTAAGGTCGGACATCATTTCCCATAACATAATTTTAAAAAAATAGAACCGTCGTTTTATAAACGCAGGAAGGCGCTTTATCTCGCGGCACCTAGTCTATTGATGCCAAATGGAAAACGTAAAGGGGAAGAAAGCAAGGAAGGGGCAGGTCAATAAGACGCTGTCGACGCGGGTTTAACATATTGGTCATAAATCATCATCATTCGGGGTGTATCCCTACCCTCCCCGAATGATAGTTAACTACCCATTACGATTAAATCACGTCCTTCAGCGATGGATCGGAAGACAGCCTTCCATTCGTGCTGTTTTCTAACACGTTGACAGGCGTAATGTGAGTGGGCTTCCCTGATTCAATCACATTAAAAATTGCCGTCGCCAGTTCATTCTCCTGGCTAGGGTTCTGACAGAGGAAATAGCGTGTTTCAGGCAATCTCGGCAACCCTTCCTCCTCGCCTAACACTCGTAGCTCTGGGCTCATCATTTCAACTGAGCGCACGGTAATCCCCATTCCTGCTTTCACCGCAGCTCGCACAGCAGATAGCGTTGAAGCCACATAGGCGATTCTCCAGGGGATTCCTGCGGCCGTCAGTTGCTGCGTAGCCAGCGTACGGAAAGGACTCGGCTCATCCAACACAACCAAAGGCACGGGCTCTTGCGCTCTAAACTGATAATCTGCAGCGCAGTACCATAGCGTCGGAGAACTACGCAATAACACGTGAGGAAACACCACACCGTTCATTGTGGTAATGACCAGATCTATTTTCCCCTGACTCAGCATTTCCATCATTTCAGCGCTACGCTTTACACTAACGTTGACGGAGAGTTTGGGAAATACGGATGTCACCCGGTGTAAAATATAAGGGAGGATAGTATCTGCAGTATCGTCAGATGCCCCAATGGTCAGCGTACCCTGAATATCGCTGTACATTAATGAAATACAGGCTTCATCATTGAATTGTAGTATTTTTCTGGCATAACCAAGAAACTGGATACCATGCTCGGTTAGCAATTTATTACGCCCGTGGCGGGCAAAAAGTTCCTTTCCGATGAGCTGTTCCAGTCGCTGCATCTGCTGACTGACAGCCGATTGAGTTCGATTAACTGCGGCCGCCGCGGCTGCAAATGTATTTAAATCTGCAACGGCAACAAACGTCCTCAGTAAATCAAGATCGAGATTAAGTACTGGTCGATTTGCACTGGTCATACGATTTTTCACTTATCTATTTTAATTTTAACAAAATATTCCTGGTGTTTTATTACATGTAAAGGTAATGACCGATACATTTAAAGACACTATCGCAGACGCACGATAAGGGCAAAAAAATACTTATATTTCGTTACCCCTATCGCTTTTCCATTGGTAAGACATCATGTAATTAAATGGCTCCCCAGTCTTAATCCTTAATTCAATAACAACGACACTCTCTCTTTATTTCATCCTACGAAATAAATACGCCCTACACTTAAATAAACCCGCTTTCCCTGTCACCTTATTTTGGCGCTAAAAAAGTGCGGCATGAACAGTCGTCCGCCCCCTACCATATCGCACCATCCAACGAGTACACAACCATATAGTGCAGATGCGCAATCATTTGCAGCAAAAGCGATAATCATTCTTCAAAAGGTACTATAGGAGGAGTACATTAAGCAGGTTATGCTATTCCATCTGGGAATATGCGCTCTCTCGCAAAAGGTTCGTACTATTTATGTCTCCGATTGAAAAATCCAAGAAACTGGAGAACGTATGCTATGACATCCGTGGCCCAGTCTTAAAGGAAGCCAAGCGGCTTGAAGAAGAAGGTAACAAAGTCCTTAAACTGAATATTGGCAACCCTGCCCCTTTCGGCTTCGAGGCACCAGACGAAATTCTGGTCGATGTCATCCGTAACCTGCCCACTGCACAGGGCTATTGTGATTCCAAAGGTCTCTATTCCGCCCGTAAAGCTATCGTTCAGCACTATCAGGCGCGGGATATGCGCGATATTACGGTTGAAGATGTCTATATTGGCAACGGTGTTTCCGAACTCATCGTGCAATCCATGCAGGCGTTACTCAATCCGGGTGATGAAATGCTGGTTCCCGCACCGGATTACCCACTCTGGACAGCGGCGGTTTCCCTGTCTAACGGCAATGCCGTTCACTATCTCTGCGATGAGTCCTCCGATTGGTTCCCCGATCTGGACGATATCCGCAAAAAGATCACGTCCAATACTCGCGGTATTGTCATCATCAACCCGAACAATCCGACAGGTGCGGTCTACAGCAAAGAGCTGCTGCTGGATATCGTGGCTATCGCGCGTGAACATAACCTGATCATTTTCGCCGATGAAATTTACGACAAAATTCTATATGACGATGCGCAGCATCACTCAATAGCAGCACTAGCACCGGATCTGCTGACAGTCACGTTCAATGGGCTGTCCAAAACGTACCGCGTGGCGGGTTTCCGTCAAGGCTGGATGGTCCTGAACGGCCCGAAAAAGCACGCAAAAGGGTACATTGAAGGGCTGGAAATGCTAGCGTCCATGCGTTTGTGTGCCAACGTGCCAATGCAGCATGCGATTCAGACCGCCTTGGGTGGCTACCAAAGCATCAGCGAATTTATTCAACCTGGTGGACGCCTGTATGAACAGCGCAACCGCTCTTGGGAATTGATCAATCAGATTCCCGGCGTGTCATGTGTAAAACCACGCGGCGCGCTGTATATGTTCCCGCGCATTGATGCCAAACGCTTTAATATCCACGACGACCAAAAACTGGTGCTGGATCTCCTGTTACAGGAGAAAGTGTTACTGGTTCAGGGAACCGCCTTTAACTGGCCTCACCCGGATCATGTGCGTATCGTCACGCTACCACGCGTTGATGAGTTAGATATGGCAATTCACAAATTAGGGCGCTTCCTGGGGCACTATCACCAATAGCCCAGTAATAATCGCCCCCATCGCCGGGCAGTCGTTGTCGCCCGGCGAAAACCCGACCTTCGTTTGCATAATCTTCGGCAAATGCTCACAATAGACGTCCACGATATTGATATTTCACCGCGCTGTTGTCTGAGAGATCGCAATGAATCAGAGCCACTTTTTCGCCCACTTATCCCGTCTAAAACTTATCAGTCGTTGGCCGCTGATGCGCAACGTGCGCACAGAAAACGTCTCCGAACATAGTCTTCAGGTCGCCTTTGTCGCTCACGCACTGGCGGTGATCAAAAACCGCAAATTCGAGGGAAACCTGAACGCTGAACGCATCGCGCTATTAGCGATGTATCATGACGCCAGTGAAGTATTGACGGGCGATATGCCGACGCCAATCAAATACTACAACGCGCAGATCGCTCATGAGTACAAGAAGATAGAGAAGATTGCACAGCAGAAGCTGATCGAGATGCTACCTGAAGAATTGCAGCAGGATTATCGGATGCTGCTGGATGACAACTACACCAGCGAAGAAGAACGCGCCATTGTTAAGCAGGCAGACGCACTTTGCGCCTACCTGAAGTGCCTGGAAGAGTTATCCGCAGGAAACGCCGAGTTCACGCTTGCCAAAGCGCGGTTGGAAAAAACATTGCAACTACGCCATAGCCCGGAAATGGATTATTTCATGACGGTGTTCGTTCCCAGTTTCAGCCTGTCGCTGGACGAAATCAGCCAAGATTCGCCGCTGTAACATTTGCCTTGATAAGAACATGCATCAATGAGAACAGCTGGCACCGTCAGAACGGATACAGCCACGGCACCATCACTACGCTGACAAGCATCACCAGTACGGTAAAGGGGACGCCAATGCGCACAAAGTCCCCAAATTTATAGCCACCCGGCCCCAATACCAATGTATTCACCGGTGACGACACGGGCGTCATAAAGGCAGCAGATGCCGCAATCGCGATGATCATAGCAAAAGGATAAGGTGACACGCCCATCTGCTTCGCCGCAGCAATCGCAATGGGTGCCATCAACACCGCCGTCGCCGTGTTGGAAATAAACAGACCGATCACGGCACACAACACGAACAGGCACACCAGCATCACATGCGGCCCTGCATTTCCGGCGACATCCATCAGCCCTTTAACAATCAATGCCACACCGCCGGTTTGCTGCAACGCCAACGCAAATGGCATCATTCCGACGATAAGAATAATGCTCGGCCAGTGAATAGCCCGGTAGGCGCTCTCCATATCAATACAGCGGAACTTGCCCATCAGCAAACAGGCGATCAGCGCGGCAACTGCATTCGGTATTTCATCCGTCAGCATCATCGCCACCATCAATGCCAGACAAAACAGCGCGTGTGGAGCCTGACTCACCGCGGGGGCGACATCATCCACTTCGGCAGGGAGATTAAGCAAAAGGAAGTCGTTTTTCTGCGTGTGCAGCTGTCGAATCATGCGCCAGTCGCCCATCACCAGCAGAATATCGCCGAGCTGGAGCGGCTCATCGGCGAGGATACCCTCCATCGCTTCACCTGCGCGGCGAATCCCCACGACGCTCAGGCCGTAACGGCTACGAAAGCCGACGTCGTAAAGCGTTTTCCCTAATAGTTCAGAGTCAGGGATGAGAGAGACTTCGGCCATCCCCACATCACGCGCCTGTTCAGAAAAATACTCACCGCGCAGCACCATCGGTTCAAGCCGCTGCCCGGTACAAAACTCGCGTAAATCCACTTCAGATGCTGACATATCAATCAGTAAGACATCATTCAGGCGAAGCTCTGTATTGCCAGCCACGCTGATCATCACGCGGCGAAACTTACGCCAGCGCTCAATCCCGACGACATTCGCACCAAAACGCTGGCGCAGACGTAAATCATCCAGACGGTGGCCGATAAAAGGCGATCCTGGCCGAATTGCCAGTCGGCGTGCCCTGCCCGTCAATCGGTAATCGCGGATCAGATCGCGAAATGTTCTTCTCTTCCATATTTCTTTTGCTGTTGCCGTCTCAGCCTCGCCAAGCCAGTAACGCGCCACCATCATATACGCCACGCCCAGCAGCAGCACAACCATACCTATCGGTGTCACGCCAAAGAACCCAAAACCCGCAACACCCTCACGCATCAGTTCGCTGCTCACCACCATATTCGGCGGCGTCGCTACCAGCGTCATCATGCCACTAATCAACCCAGCAAAGCTCAGCGGCATCATCAGCCTTCCGGGGGAAATTTTCATCCGTGCGGAAACACTCAACACCACGGGAATAAAAATCGCGACAACGCCGGTAGAACTCATGAAGGCCCCCAATAGCGCAACGGTGAACATCAATAAGATCAGCATCTTCATCTCATTGCTGCCCGCAACGCGAACCAGCCAGTCACCGACCTGATAAGCAACGCCGGTACGAACCAATCCTTCACCAATGACAAACAGGGCAGCAATCAATATCACATTAGGATCGCTGAACCCTGTCAACGCTTCAGATAGCGTCAATGTACCGCTCAATACAAAGGCGATAATGACCAATAGCGCTACGACATCCATGCGTAATTTATTAGTGGTAAACAACACAATGGCGATCAGCAACAGGGATAAAACCCAGAGAAGTTCGCTATTCAAAACGGTTCCCCTGACGGAAAATACATATTGAGAGGTGTGAGTTTCAGCATGCCATAAAAAAATGCAGGAGCATTTTTTAACACCGCTGTGCGGTGGCCTAAGTTAAGTGTGGCAGACAGGGATAGTCTGCCATAAAAAAACCTCGCGGATGCGAGGTTTGATCATATTTAGTCACAGTTTTGTCATTATGTTACAGACGACCTACTGGCGCAGAAGCACCTTAGCACCGTTAGGCAATGGCTCTATTTCTATCTGCTCCAGTGAATCAAGGATCAGATCGACCTCATCTAACCTCGGCGTATCCGCTGGCGCCTTCACCGCGATAACTTTGCAGCCAGCCGCCAGACCTGATAACACGCCCGCTGGTGCATCCTCAACAACCACACACTCTTCTGGCTTCAGCCCTAACTGCTGTGCACCCAGTAAATAGGCATCGGGGTTTGGCTTGCCTTTAGCAACCTGCTCCGCCGTAATAAAGGCGTGAGGAGCAGGCAGTTCTCCACGTTGATGACGTGCGCTGGCAATCGGCACCGTACCTGATGTCACTATTGCCCAGGGAATATCCAACGCATCTAAACGATCCAACAGCGCTTTCGCTCCTGGCATTGCAACAATACCTTGTGTATCAGAAGCCTCTGTTTTCTCCAGCGCATCAAACTCCTGTTGAATCGTTTCTTCGCTCTGCCCCTGAAGAAAGTGACGCAAGGACGTGATTGCCTGCTTGCCATGAATAAAATCCAGCACTTCCTGTGGTTCAATATCGTGATCTTTTGCCCAGTTAATCCACGCACGTTCTACAGCAGGCAGTGAATCAACCAGCGTACCATCGAGGTCGAACAGAAAACCTTTACACTCCACAGAAAGCCCCTTTTTCATTAATCAGGCGTTGATGATCTGTGCGATCTCAACTGCACTCAAGTGATACTGACGCGGGCAGGATTGCCAGACAGCCAGCATTCTATTGTATTTTTCCCACATTTTCGTCTGAGCGTTAAAACCATGTGTGCCCGCGTCAAAGTGAGGATAGCGACCTTCTACATGTACCATAAAGCGTACAAAGCCAAGGTAGCGCGCTTCTGTTGCGGCATCAAAACCCAGGAAAGTCAGACGTCGTTCATCCAGATCCTGCTTATCTTTCAGATTGGTCCACGACACCTGTAAAGCATGATGCATTTCCATGACGTTAATAATGGTGCGGCAAACGTCTTCGGTCAGTTCACCAAATTCACGATCCAGTTCGCGCATCTGCAAACCGTAGCCACGCTCGATGATAGTTTGTAGCCGACGATAGCGCTCAGCGTTATCTGGATCGAGCATCGTCATCATTTTGTATTGGTTTGAAAGGATCAATCTCTGGGCATTCGTCATTTCCATGTTGCTCTCCTGAACCCTCTTTGGTGTAAGCCAATGTCGCTAAATAGGTATTAACCGCAGAATCGCATACTGAATCGTGTCACGATAGCGGTAGCCACCGCTTCTTTGATTTGAAACAGGGGAAAGAACAAAATAGCCATCAACCCGCACACAGCCTGACGCCGATCACAAATCATCAAGGAAGGTTTTATCAAGCTGATTAAATGCGCGTTTCAGCACATCCGCCAAGGTTTGGTAAGTCGGTGCCTCTTCCAAAGGCGCTAATGCCTGACCTGACTCCAATAGCTTATGGCGAATTTCATGGAACCACTGCGCTAGCGTCGGCGGTAGAGGAGTAACAGAACGGCGACCAAGCCACCAGAGACCTTGCAGCGGTAGGCTACAGGCAAAAAGTGCGGTGGCGATGGCTGGACCGAGCTGGCCACCAAGCGCAATCTGCCACGTTAGTGTGAAGACCGCCAGTGGCGGCATGATGCGAATACCAAACCGCGTCGCTCGCACCACACGGTTTTCAGGAAATATAGGTGCCAGTTGCTTTTCTGCTGGCCACGTCTTCATGTAATGCTGCCCACGTTGGAGTAACTGTAGCCAACTAATTCTACTGTCTGGTTTCGTCGCCATAGCCACACCTCAACTTTACAGATAAAAAATAAAACTTTTGCACAAATCAACAACTCAAGTTGATAAGGTTAAAATATATTTTGTGTTTAGCCTACGCTATCGGTATCCTAAACCGGCCTTTTGGCCGCTGTATACCTAAAGTAGTATGACTACACGCAAGGAGTATAATTCCCTTCGCGATATAAGCGCAGCCAACGGCCATAACGCGGTTATCCATCGCTTTAAAAGCTGCGGTTTACATTAGGTCGCTGTCGCATTGTTGTAGCGATAATTCGATATAACATACGTCATAGTATCGACCCTATTTCACCATTGTGTCTGGTGTATCACACCAAGGTATGATGTTAATCATAAATGCCAGTGGCGGCATGCGATACGCTATGCCCTGTATGACATTTTTTTAACCATGTATAACAAGTAGGTACTTCCATGTCGAGTAAGTTAGTACTGGTTCTTAACTGCGGTAGTTCATCCCTGAAATTCGCGATCATCGATGCGATTAACGGAGAAGAGTACCTGTCTGGTTTAGCCGAATGTTTCAACCTGCCTGAAGCCCGCATCAAATGGAAAATGGACGGCGGTAAACACGACGCCGAACTGGGTGCCGGTGCAGCTCACAGCGAAGCGCTGAACTTCATCGTCAATACCATTCTGTCTCAGAAGCCAGATCTGTCTGCTCAGTTGGTTGCTATTGGCCACCGTATCGTTCACGGCGGTGAGAAGTTCACCCAATCCGCGATCATCACTGATGATGTTCTTCAGGGTATCAAAGATTCCGTACCTTTTGCACCTTTGCACAACCCGGCGCACCTGATCGGTATCGACGAAGCACTGAAATCTTTCCCACACCTGGCTGACAAAAACGTTGCTGTTTTCGACACCGCGTTCCATCAGACCATGCCGGAAGAATCCTACCTTTATGCACTGCCGTACAAACTGTATAAAGAAAACCACATCCGTCGTTATGGCGCGCACGGCACCAGTCACTACTTCGTTTCTCGCGAAGCTGCAAAAGTGCTGAACAAGCCAGTAGAAGAGCTGAATGTCATCACTTGCCACCTGGGCAACGGTGGTTCCGTTACTGCAATCCGTAACGGTGAATGCGTTGACACCTCTATGGGTCTGACCCCGCTGGAAGGGCTGGTAATGGGAACACGTTCCGGTGATATCGATCCTGCCATCATTTTCCATCTGCACGACGCACTGGGTATGGATGTTGCCAGCATCAACACTCTGCTGACCAAAGAATCTGGTCTGCTGGGTCTGACTGAAGTAACCAGCGACTGCCGCTACGTTGAAGATAACTACGAGACGAAAGCAGACGCTAAACGTGCAATGGACGTTTACTGCCACCGCCTGGCTAAATACATCGGTTCTTACGCGGCACTGATGGAAGGCCGTCTGGATGCCGTCATCTTCACCGGTGGTATCGGTGAAAACGCAGCAATGGTTCGCGAACTGTCGCTGAAAAAACTGGGTCTGCTGGGCTTTGACGTCGATCACGAACGTAACCTGGCTGCACGCTTCGGTAAAGGTGGCAACATCGCGAAAGATGGCACCCGTCCGGCGCTGGTTATCCCGACCAATGAAGAATTGGTCATCGCCGAAGACGCTTACCGTCTGACCGCGTAAAACACGTAACTCCCAACACCGTCAGCCAAGGCTGACGGTGTTGTTTTTGACTAACGAGCAACCGTAAAGAGGTTCGGCCGTGTCCCGTATAATCATGTTGATCCCAACTGGCACCAGCGTTGGTCTGACAAGCGTCAGCCTGGGTGTCATCCGCTCCATGGAACAGAAAGGCGTTCGCCTGAGCGTGTTCAAACCTATCGCCCAGCCGCGCAGTGGCGACAATACGCCAGATCAAACCACCACCATTATTCGTGCTAATTCCGCCATCAGCGCCGCCGAGCCGCTGGCGATGAGCCGCGTTGAAGCCCTGCTGAGCTCCAACCAGCAAGACGTGTTGATGGAAGAAATCATCGCGCGCTACCACGAAAATACCAAAGACGCTGAAGTCGTTCTGGTAGAAGGCCTGGTTCCTACCCGTAAGCACCAGTTTGCTAACGCGCTGAACTATGAAATCGCCAAAACGCTGAACGCAGAAATCGTCTTCGTACTGGCGCTGGGTAACGATTCCCCGGCACAGTTGAAAGACCGCATCGAACTGGCGCGTTCCAGCTTCGGCGGCAGCAAAAACAAAAACATCACTGGCGTGATCATCAACAAATTGAATGCGCCAGTAGACGACCAGGGCCGCACTCGCCCTGACCTGTCTGAAATCTTTGACGACTCCACGAAAGCCAGCGTTGCCAACATCGATCCTAAGCAGCTTTTCGCTAACAGCCCGCTGCCGGTTTTGGGCTGCATTCCATGGAGCTTTGACCTGATTGCTACGCGTGCCGTCGATATGGCGAAGCACCTGAATGCCCGCATCATCAATGAAGGTGATATTCAGACACGCCGCGTTAAGTCTGTCACTTTCTGTGCACGTAGCATTCCTCATATGCTGGAGCATTTCCGTCCGGGCTCACTGCTGGTGACTTCCGCTGACCGTCCTGACGTTCTGGTTGCCGCCTGTCTGGCTGCCATGAATGGCGTGGAAATCGGTGCCCTGCTGCTGACTGGCGGCTACGAAATGGATCCGAGCATTGCCAAACTGTGCGAACGTGCCTTCCAGACTGGCCTGCCAGTATTCATGGTCGACACCAACACCTGGCAGACCTCACTCAGCCTGCAAAGCTTCAATCTTGAAGTTCCGGCTGATGACCGTCAGCGCGTCGAGAAAGTGCAAGAATATGTCGCACGCCACATCGACACCCAATGGATCGATTCACTAAGCGCCGAGTCTGAGCGTTCACGTCGCCTGTCTCCGCCTGCATTCCGCTACCAGTTGACCGAACTGGCGCGCAAAGCGGGCAAACGTATCGTTCTGCCAGAGGGTGATGAACCACGTACCGTTAAAGCAGCGTCTATCTGTGCTGAACGCGGTATTGCACACTGTGTGCTGATCGGTAATCCAGAAGAGATTCAACGTGTTGCCGCCGCTCAGGGCGTAGAATTGGGCAAAGGCATCGAAATCGTCGACCCGATTGCCGTGCGTGAGCGCTATGTTGCACGTCTGGTTGAACTGCGTAAGAGCAAAGGCATGACCGAAGTGGTTGCGCGTGAACAGCTCGAAGACAATGTGGTTCTGGGTACGCTGATGCTGGAACAGGGTGAAGTTGACGGTCTGGTTTCAGGTGCCGTTCATACCACCGCTAACACCATCCGTCCGCCGCTACAGTTGATCAAAACTGCGCCGGGCAGCTCGCTGGTGTCTTCCGTGTTCTTCATGCTGCTGCCTGAACAAGTTCTGGTCTACGGCGACTGTGCCATCAACCCAGATCCAACCGCAGAGCAACTGGCTGAAATCGCAATCCAGTCTGCTGACTCCGCTACCGCATTCGGTATCGACCCGCGTGTTGCAATGATCTCCTACTCTACCGGTAACTCCGGTGCAGGTAGCGATGTTGAGAAAGTGCGTGAAGCGACCCGTCTGGCGCAGGAAAAACGTCCTGATCTGGTTATCGATGGTCCGCTGCAATACGACGCCGCTATCATGGCCGATGTTGCACAGTCTAAAGCACCGAATTCACCTGTTGCGGGTAAAGCTACCGTGTTCATCTTCCCTGATCTGAACACCGGTAATACCACGTACAAAGCGGTACAGCGTTCTGCCGACCTGATCTCCATCGGGCCAATGCTGCAAGGCATGCGCAAACCGGTTAACGACCTGTCTCGTGGCGCACTGGTAGACGATATCGTTTATACCGTCGCTCTGACCGCCATTCAGGCTACACAGCTCTAATCTATATCCTAAATAATTCGAGTTGCTTGAAGGCGGCAACTGCACGACAAATCGGTTCCAGACCGATTTGAACAGCGTGAACGCTAGCCCGAAGGGTGAGCCTCGCAAATGAGGCTCATTAATCCCCAGGAGCTTACTCAAGTAAGTGACTGGGTGACAAATCTGCCGGGAGCAGATTTGAACGCTGCTTGCAGCGGCCCTTTAGGGTGAGGCCCACGACGGGCCGAGTATTTAAAGGCAGACAACGCACAATCAGCTTGAAGTATGACGGATATATTCAGATTAATTCTGTTATCTTCTATGCCAGCCTTAGGGCTGGCATTTTTTATTGCTATACGCACAAAAAACCACACCGAGCAGACACAAAAATAACCATAAAACAGGGTCGATGGATGACTGTAATACGACTATTAGATCAACACTTTCAGCAGCAATTGGAAAAAGGGATCACACCTTCATCGCCGCAAGGGTTAGCCCGTTTTTTTATTGAATTCCTCTATTTTGGTGTCAAAGAAGCCCGCGCCTGTATTTTCGTTGGTCTGTTCTTCCTTGCGGTTTTCAGCGTGCCGAAAGCTGGCTGGTTTTCTATCCCACGCTATGATTTGCTGCTGATATTCGCCATTCTGATTCAGGGATGGATGGTTGCCAGCAAACTGGAAACCTGGGACGAGCTAAAAGCCGTTACGCTGTTTCACCTCGTGGGTTTTGCTCTTGAGGTCTTTAAAACCTCATCAGGTATTCGTTCCTGGTCTTACCCTGATTTCGCCTACACCAAATTATTCGGTGTGCCGCTGTTCGCCGGATTCATGTACGCCTCTGTAGGTAGCTATATCATTCAGTCCTGGCGGCTATTCGATCTTAAAATTCGCCATCACCCGCCCTACTGGCTGGCAACGCTCGTTGCGATCCTGATTTATGCCAATTTCTTCACCCACCACTACATCGGCGATTACCGCTGGTACATCGCCGCACTCGCCGTCGGGCTCTATGCGCGAACCACCGTCATTTTCACACCTTGCGATCGGGAACGACGAATGCCGCTGTCGTTGGCTTTTATTCTGATCGGCTTTTTCATCTGGCTAGCTGAAAATATCAGTACGTTTTTCAGTATCTGGAGCTATCCAGAACAGCTCGGCGCTTGGTCGATGGTTCACGTAGGGAAATGGAGTTCATGGGCTTTGCTGGTGATCATGACGTTCACCATCGTGATTTACCTGAAGGACATCAAAAAGAGTATTCATGTTCCTGAATGATGAACAGCGTACCCTCATTCGGAAAATAGACGCCGCTGCGGAAAAAAGCAGCGGCGAGGTAAGAATGTGTCTGACGTTGGGTTATTTCTGCGAATCGGCTTCCGGTGACTCTGTGTTGCTATCGCTTTCGTCATGAGTACTTTCATCATAAACAGCAGGCGTCGCAGAGGCTTCTACCGCTTCGATCAACTGACGTGAAATCGGCTTGCCATATTCCTGATCGCTATAGCGCGTCAGCCATAGCGACAGGGCTTTCAGTGAATCCGGCGTAAACTCATCGCAGCGTGCGGTAATTTCTTGCGGCGTCAGCCAGCTGACTTCATCAACTTCTTCTTCCTGTAGCGCGAACGGCCCGTGAGTGACACAGCTAAATAACCCGCCCCACACTCGGCAATTTTCGCCTTCGTAATAGAACAAACCGTGTTCCGCGAACGGCACGCCAGCAATGCCAAGCTCTTCTTCCGCTTCACGACGCGCAGATTCCAGCATCTGTTCGCCGCTTTGCACCACGCCGCCCGCCGTTGCGTCCAGCCAGCCTGGATAGAAGTCTTTGATTTTCGTCCGACGCTGCACCAGAATTTTACCCATGCCATCATGCACAACAATGTAAGTGGCGCGATGACGAAGACTCTGAGCACGCATCTGCTGACGACTTGACTGAGCAATTACCTCGTTGTTTTCATTGACGATATCAACCCACTCTGTGCCTGCTGCCTGACTTTGTTCCGCCATCCTCTGAAACCCTTTAGTATTGGCACGTTGCTACGCGCGTCTGTTTTAAATGATCGATCTTTGCTGCGAATATTCCCTGCTACCTTGCCATTATTCAAGGTCAAAAACAGGATTTTGCTCTAAATTAATGCCTAATCACGACCTGTGCAATAGGCTCACCACCGTATAGCGGCAGAACCCGCAACTCACCTTGTTCAAGTAAACCGTAGCTCGCGGGGTATCCCCCTTTCGGCAAGCTCACTGAGCCGGGATTAAAAAAATAATATTCATCGCGCTGCTCAGCAACCGGGATATGGGTGTGGCCATATACCAATACATCCCCCGTGTGTAACGGCGGTAGGTTCTCTGGATGATAAAGATGACCGTGCGTCAGGAAAAGGCGATTCTGTGGCAATAGCACATGTTGCCACGATGCCGTGATCGGAAAGGTCAACAACATCTGATCCACCTCGCTGTCACAATTTCCCCGCACGGCGATGATACGTGACGCATAAGCGTTCAACCGATTTGCCACCTCTGCGGGCTGATATTTCTCCGGCAACGGGTTGCGCGGACCATGATTGAGAAAATCGCCCAATAAAATAAGCCAGTCAGCATGACTCTGCTCAAAGATCGCCAGCACGCGCTCCGTCGCGCTGAGAGAACCGTGTATATCGGACGCAAACATCAATTTCATCGCTTATCCCCACAACGTTTATATCAACCATGTTGTATCCACAACACCCTCACCCGTTATTAGAGGTAGTCTATCAAAGTTGGCTAAGCGCTTCCGGTAAAGATCGTGCAACGACGTGCGCCATCGCTTATTTTTCACCCGCAGAAGTGGTAGGGTAAGAGCCCACGCTATTCTGACAGCACATCGCTCTCTGAGGCGAATAACTGCCATACAGTTCCATGATGTTTTTCTGAATTAAAACGGAGACTTGATT
This sequence comes from Pectobacterium zantedeschiae, assembly GCF_004137795.1. Taxonomy (GTDB): domain Bacteria; phylum Pseudomonadota; class Gammaproteobacteria; order Enterobacterales; family Enterobacteriaceae; genus Pectobacterium; species Pectobacterium zantedeschiae. The sequence continues at coordinate 333,048 of NZ_NWTM01000001.1, read as the reverse complement.
CATGATTGACCTGTATTACGCACCAACCCCTAACGGGCACAAGATCACCCTGTTTCTGGAAGAAGCTAATCTCCCCTACCAACTCCACCGCGTAAACATCAGTAAAGGCGAGCAGTTCAAGCCGGAATTTTTGGCTATTTCGCCTAACAACAAAATCCCCGCGATTGTCGACTCGCAGCCAGCAGAAGGTGACACGCCGATTAACCTGTTTGAATCAGGGGCGATCCTACTCTATCTGGCGGAAAAACACGGCGTACTCTTGGGTTCATCGCTACGCGAGCGTACCGCCACGCTACAGTGGCTGTTCTGGCAGGTCGCTGGTTTCGGGCCGATGCTGGGGCAGAATCATCATTTTAATCATTATGCACCTCAGCCAGTGCCTTACGCGATTGAACGCTATCAACAGGAAACTCAGCGTCTGTATCGCGTGCTGGATAAACATCTGCAAGACAGCCCTTGGCTAGCAGGCGAAAATTACAGTATTGCCGATATTGCGACTTACCCATGGGTTGTTTCTTACGCCCGCCAGCGCGTCGACCTTGATGATTATCCAGCAGTAAAAGCGTGGTATACACGCATTAGCGATCGCCCTGCAACGCAACGGGCTTACCAGCGGGCAGAGCAGTAAAATTCTGGCGTATCTCATTCGGCCTTTGGGTATCTTCTGTTATGGTAATCAACATATCGTTGTTAATGATACTGTTACCAACGAGCAGCTTACCTGTTAACGATACCCCTGACGCTGTGATTTATTCTCAGTAACAGAAGCAACCGAGGGCCGAGCAATGCCACATCATCATTCTGACGCCATTATTCGTATAAAAAATCTGCGGCTACGCACCTTCATCGGTATCAAAGATGAGGAAATCACGAATAAGCAGGATGTGATCATCAATGTTGTGATTCACTACCCAGCAGAGCAGGCGCGTAACAGCGAGAATATCGCTGATGCGTTGAATTACCGCACCATCACCAAAAAGATCATCAGCCACGTGGAAGATAACCGCTTCGCTTTGCTGGAAAAATTAACGCAGGATGTGCTCAACATCGCCAGCGATCACGAATGGATAACCTATGCTGAAGTAGAAGTCGATAAACCATTTGCCCTGCGATACGCCGATTCGGTTTCTATGGCTCTGCGTTATCACAAGACATAAAGATATGGGAACACGCGATGCAACTACTAATAACAGGCGGAACCGGCCTTATTGGCCGCCATCTTATCCAACGATTACAGCTGCTTTCCCATCACATTACGGTACTGACACGCGATCCTGAGCGCGCACGAGGTGTTCTCGGCAATCAGGTGGAATATTGGTCCACGCTGAGCAATATCACCTCGTTGAACGACTTTGATGGCGTTATCAATCTGGCGGGTGAGCCTATCGCCGACAAACGCTGGACGTCACAACAAAAGCAACGGCTGGCACAAAGCCGCTGGAGCATCACCGAACAACTTGCCACGCTGATTAAAGCCAGTAGCGAACCACCCGCCGTTTTTATCTCAGGCTCCGCTGTCGGATACTATGGCGATCAAGGCGAGGCGCTGGTCACGGAAGATGAGTCCCCTGTTGATGAATTCACACACCACCTGTGTGCCCGCTGGGAGGCGCTGGCGCGGTCCGCTGAAAGCGACAAAACTCGCGTCTGCCTGCTGCGTACTGGCATTGTTCTTTCGGCACAGGGCGGTGCACTGGCAAAAATGCTGCCTATTTTCCGCCTGGGACTCGGTGGGCCAATGGGTTCCGGCAGGCAATATATGCCGTGGATTCATATTGATGATATGGTTAACGGCATTATCTATCTGCTGGACCAGCCGATATTGCGCGGCCCTTTCAACATGGTTGCGCCCTATCCTGTTCATAACGAACAATTTTCCGCCATGCTGGCGCATGTGTTGGATCGCCCCGGTTTTGTGCGAGCGCCCGCTTTTGCGATCAAATTGCTGATGGGCGAAGCCTCAACGCTGGTTCTGGGCGGACAGCGCGCTATCCCACAGCGGTTAGAAGACGCAGGCTTTGGTTTCCGCTTCTTTGAGCTGGAAGAAGCCCTGCAAGACGTCGTCAAGAAACCGAGCTGAAGTTTGATAAAATGCCCAAATATTCTGCATTTCTGGCGTAAAAATTGTGCTGCGGTGGGCATAACCGCGTGATAGCCGCATATATGCGGCACTTGTGCTGACTCGAAGGGCGAGTCCCATTTATGGGGCGAGTAGTCGCGTCGCAGGCGGTTAACACGCACAAAACTTTTACTCTATCCGACATAGAATGGTGAAATGCTACAGCATGAGTACCAGTTAACCGTTAGAGGCTGATAATCATCAGCCCCGAAACCTACTTCAACGCGCCTGACAAAAACTGCTGTAAACGCGCACTTTTCGGGCTACCAAAGAGCTGCTCCGGTGGTCCTTCCTCTTCGATCACGCCCTGATGCAGGAAGATAACGTGGCTGGAAACATGGCGGGCAAACTCCATCTCATGCGTCACCACCACCATCGTTTTCCCTTCCTCCGCAAGCTGCTGCATGATGCGCAACACCTCTCCGACCAGTTCAGGGTCAAGCGCCGATGTTGGCTCATCAAATAGCAATACTTCTGGCTCCATCGCTAGCGCCCGCGCAATAGATACACGCTGCTGCTGACCACCGGAAAGATCCGACGGGTATTTCTGTTGAGCAGAATCCGTGATCCCAACCTTGTTCAGATAGAATACCGCCCTATCACGCGCTTCCGCCTTACTGAGCCCTAACACCTGAATCGGCGCTTCCATCACATTCTCCAATGCGGTCATGAAACTCCACAGGTTGAAGTGCTGAAAGACCATCGTCAGGCGCGTCCGCAGCATCTGAAGCTGCTTTTTATCAAAGACTTTCAACTGTCCGTCAGTATCACGCACCATGCGGATTTCCTGATCGCTAACGTAAATCGCGCCTTCGCAGGGCTTTTCCAGAAAATTAATACAGCGCAGTAAGGTACTTTTTCCCGAACCGGACGATCCGATAATCGAAATAACATCACCCGCTTTCGCCTGCAATGAGATCCCTTTGAGCACCTCATGCTGGCCATAACGTTTACGCAGTTCCGTCACCATCAATTTTTTATTCGACATACTTTTTTCCTGCGCTTAATGAGATGAACGGGTATAAAGATGACGCAACCAGTGCCGTTCCGCCTTTTTGAACAGCCCGATTAGCACAAACGAGATTGCCAGATAAATGACAGCAGCAATACCGAACGCATAAAACGGCTGGTAGGTTGCAGCATTAATATCACGGGCAATCTTCAGAATATCCGGCACGGTTACGGTAAAAGCCAGCGCCGTCGAATGCAGCATCAGGATCACTTCATTACTGTAGGCTGGCAGCGCAATACGCAGCGCGCCCGGCAAAATAATGCAGCGATACTGTTTAAAACGGGAGAAACCGTATGCTCTGGCGGCTTCAATTTCCCCATGGGGAACAGAGCGGATTGCCCCCGCGAAAATCTCGGTGGTGTACGCACAGGTATTGAGCGCCAGCGCCAAAATGGCGCAGTTCAGTCCGCTGCGGAAAAATGCGTTCAGTAGATCGGTGCCGCGTACGATTTCCAGACTATATACGCCAGAATAGAACACCAGGAGCTGCACATAGAGCGGCGTGCCGCGGAAAATATAGGTAAACAGCCAAACAGGAAGACTGAATCGGCGTCGCGGCGACACGCGAGCAATCGCCAGCGGCAACGCCAGCAGGCCACCGATGACCACAGAGGAAATGAGCAGCCAGAGCGTCATCGCCAGCCCGGTCAGGCGGTAACCATCACTCCACAGTAGCGGTTGCCAATATTGTTGCAGGATCTCACTCATAGTTTACTTTCTTGACTCCCTGCGAATAATGTCTTTCCAACCACCACAACACGCCGTTAGAAACGGTGGTAAAAATCAGGTACATCGCCCCAGCAACCAGTGCGAAATAAAACGGTTCATGCGCCCCCTTGCCAGCCAATTGCGTCGCCTTGATCACATCATTCAGACCAAGCAATGACACCAGCGCTGTCGCTTTCAGAATCACCTGCCAGTTATTACCAATGCCCGGCAACGCAAAGCGCATCATGGAAGGAAACAGAATACGGCGGAAAACCTTGGTGGGAGAAAAACCGAATGCGACAGCGGCTTCAATTTGTCCGCGTGGCACGGCAAGATACGCGCCACGAAAGGTTTCCGTGAAATACGCGCCATAAATAAAGCCCAGCGTAATAACCCCTGCGGTCAAAGGATCGATGTCAATCTGCTCCAGGCCGATCGATTCCGTCACGCCGTTTAAGACAATTTGCAGACCATAGAAAATCAGCAGCATCAGCACCAAATCGGGGACGCCGCGAATCAACGTGGTATAGCAGGAAAAACCCCCTGCCAACAGGCGATGAGAAGACAGTTTCGCCGACGCGCCAATCAGGCCGATAGCCAGCGCTAGCAGTAGCGAACTTACCGCCAGCTCCAGCGTCATGATGGCACCATCCAGAATCAGCTGGGAATAGCCATAGAGCATCGATTATATCCGTTGAAATAGGGCACAGTGCGTTATCATTCAGGCACGACACGAGAGGAACGTTCCCGTGTCGTATTGCCCTACGATCTCGCTACACAATGGTACTGTGATAAAGAGATATGCCTCGTTATGGCGAAATTAGCCGCCGTAGACGTCAAAATCGAAGTATTTTTTCGCGAAGGTGTCATAGGTGCCATCTTTACGCATCGCTTCAAAGGCTTTATCTAGCGCAGCTTTCAGTTCGGTATCCGTTTTACGCAGACCCATACCCGTACCAACACCGAAGAACTTGTCGTCTTTGACTGCCGGACCAGCAAACGCATAGTCTTTGCCCATATCAAGCTTCAGAAAACCTTCACTGCCTGCCACTTCATCCTGAAATGCCGCATCGATACGACCAGCACTCAGATCGGCGTAAATCAGATCCTGATTTTGATAAGCGACAACTTCAACACCTTTTGGCTGCCAGTTCGCATTGGCAAAAGCTTCCTGAGTCGATGCTTGCAGTACACCAACACGCTTACCGCCCAAAGAAGCCAGCGTTGGTTCGATGCTCGCGCCTTTCTTCGCAATCAAGCGAGCATTGGCTGCATACAGCTTCTCTGTGAAGGCAATTTCCTGCTGGCGTTTTTCAGTAATGGACAGTGAAGAGATGATGGCATCGATTTTTTTAGCTTTAAGAGAAGGAATTAACGCATCAAAGTCGCTTTCCACAAACGTACAGTTAGCTTCGATACGCTTGCACAGCTCTTTTGCCAGATCGATATCAAACCCAACCAGTTCGCCGCTGGCATTTTTGGATTCAAAGGGAGCATAGGTGGGATCGGTGCCGATTTTAATATTTTTAGGAATCTCCGCCATGGCGCTGCCCGCAGCCAGAATAAGTGCCAACGGCAAAACTTTGATCAGTTTATTCATATTGCTACCCTTATCATGAGTGATTGATGTCGTGTGTCGTCAATGTCGGAACGATATATACCCGTCATACTTCAAGTTGTATGTGCGTTGGCTGCGTTCACTCACCCGAATCACTTACTCAAGTAAGCTCATCGGGATTCCCTCTCTTGCCTACCGCCTTCCTGAAACTCGAATTATTTAGGGTGTATTGCTTTAAATATGAACGATATGAGTGCTATTTGTTTTCTACACCGACTATTACAATTTTCATAAGCAGTTTTCATGCCACAATGAAAATAAGGTTGTTGTAAAAAAACCACGAGTAAAACACGCCAAAATAATGATTAATCAATTGATTAATAAATATTTTCCTATTTTCCTTGGGGCACATAACAATAAGAATAGATAACATTGGGGCGAATACAAAAAACCAAACGCACCATTTAAGTGCTTTCGCGATCAAAATTGGTGCAATTCGATAAAAAAGCACAAAAAAAGGGCAGTAAAGCTTTACTGCCCTATAAGAAAAAAATAGCGCGTCTCGGTATCTATCCTGCTATGACGCCCCACGCCAGCGAGTAAAGAGATCTTCCGGCAGGTCGATATCAAACTGATCCAGAATACGATTCACCGTCTGATCGACAATATCTTGCACACTTTCTGGGCGATGATAAAAAGCAGGTACCGGAGGCATGATTATCGCACCCAACTCAACGGCGGTGGTCATCAGCCGTAAATGCCCTAAATGTAGCGGCGTTTCACGCACCCCCAATACCAGAGGACGACGTTCCTTCAACACTACATCAGCGGCACGGGTCAACAGATTGTCGCTGTAGCTGTGCACAATGCCGGAAAGGGTTTTTATCGAACAGGGTAGAATCACCATCCCTGCTGTTTTAAACGACCCTGAAGAAACACTCGCAGCAATATCGCGCGCGTCATGTACCACATCAGCCAAAGCCTGTATGTCACGCAGGCTAAAATCCGTTTCCAGCGCTAGCGTCTGTCGGGCAGCCTGGCTCATAATCAGATGGGTTTCGATGCCTTCCAGCGTCTGTAACACCTGTAGCAGTCGGATGCCATAAATGACACCACTGGCGCCGGAAATTCCTACAATGAGTCGCTTCATTCATACTGCCTCTGGCTGGCCGCGTCAGCAGAAACGCGGAAAAATCATCTGCGCAAACTTTGCCGCATTGATTAGCGATAAGCAAGAATAAGCACCGAAACGGTATTTTTATATACAACCAGATTTTTCTATATACAGCCGGTTTTCTAGATACAAGAAGGGGGAAGACACTTTCGCACCCTCCCCCTTCAAAAAAACCAGTCCTAACGTACGACTAGCCGTTAACCTTCGTTGTGCAGTTCCAGATCTTCGACTTCATTCTGGCTACGTAACGCTTTGGCATCGTCGTTGCGCAGCATTTCCAGATAGTCCAGATAGCCTTGATCGACGTCCTTAGTCACGTAAATCCCGTTGAAGACGGAACATTCGAACTGAACAATATCAGGATTATCTTCACGCGCCGCGTCGATCAAATCGTCGAGATCCTGGAATATCAGCTCATCGGCACCAATAATCTTACAGATCTCATCCACTTCGCGACCGTGAGCAATCAGTTCATTAACGCTCGGCATATCAATACCATACACGTTAGGGAAGCGAATTTCCGGTGCCGCAGAGGCCAGATAAACACGCTTGGCACCTGCTTCACGCGCCATCTCTACAATCTGCTCCGACGTTGTACCGCGCACGATAGAGTCATCGACCAGCAGCACATTTTTGTCACGGAATTCGGCACGGTTTGCGTTAAGCTTACGGCGTACTGATTTCTTACGTGCCTGTTGCCCTGGCATAATAAAGGTGCGGCCAACATAGCGGTTTTTCACGAATCCCTGACGATACGGTTTGTTGATAATGCGCGCGATTTCCAGCGCGATATCACAAGAGGTTTCAGGAATCGGAATCACGACATCAATATCGAGATCTTCCCACTGACGCGCAATTTTTTCACCGAGCTTCTGGCCCATACGAACGCGTGCGCTGTAGACCGAAATTTTATCGATGAAAGAGTCCGGGCGAGCGAAGTAGACATATTCAAACAGGCACGGATTGCTCTTTGGATTCTCTGCACACTGGCGGGTAAACAGCTGCCCTTTTTCCGTAATGTAGATCGCTTCTCCCGGCGCAACATCGCGTAAAAATTCAAAACCCAGCGTATCCAGCGCGACGCTTTCAGACGCCACCATATATTCACTGCGGCCATCTTCCAGATCGCGCTTACCGATAACCAGAGGACGAATCCCGTTAGGATCGCGGAAAGCGACCATACCATGACCGATAATCATGCCAACACAGGCATAGGCACCACGAATTTGCTGATGCGTCGCGGCAACGGCCGCAAAAATATTATCGGCTTCCAGCGGGTAATGTTGGAAACGGTCCAGTTCTCTGGCGAAAATATTCAACAGAATTTCAGAATCAGACGTGGTGTTAACGTGACGACGCTCCTGCTCGAACAGCTTTTTACGCAGTTCGTGGGCGTTAGTCAGGTTACCGTTGTGAGCCAGCGTGATGCCGAACGGAGAGTTAACATAGAAGGGCTGTGCTTCCGAGGCGCTGGAGCTGCCTGCGGTCGGATAGCGCACATGGCCAAGCCCCATGTTTCCCTGTAAGCGTTGCATGTGCCGCGCTTCAAACACATCTTTCACCAGGCCATTGGCTTTACGCAGGCGAAAACAATTAAAGGCATCGATGGTCACAATACCCGCAGCATCCTGCCCACGGTGTTGCAACACCGTTAACGCGTCATAAATCGACTGGTTGACCGGTGTAAAACCGGCGATACCGACAATACCGCACATGGTGTCTTTTCCTCATCAGCGCTACCGCAGCGGTAAATGCTGCGGCAAGAAACTTGACGTGCTTTGCAGGTAGTCAAAAAACCACCTGATAATATAACTGAACTGCGGGATTAACTGGGACTGCTTCCAGTCATCACTTTGTGAAAAACCGGTGAAAGTATCCAGAAAGAATAGCAGTGCGGAAACGATCAGCACCCCGCGCAGTGCACCAAAACAGATGCCCAGAACGCGATCGGTGCCGGATAATCCGGTACGTTCAACCAGTGAACTGATCACATAGTTGACGATAGCTCCCACAATCAACGTTGCAATAAACAGAATGGCAATCGCAATGCCGTTACGCACCAGTTCATCATCAAAACGGGTGAAGTAGACCGCGAGGTAGGCGTAGTAGTGACTGGCAACAAAAAAAGCACATCCCCAGGTTACTAACGACAGCGCTTCGCGAACAAACCCCCGGATAAGGCTAACCAGAGCCGAAAATCCGATGATGCCAATAATGACGTAATCAACCCAAACCATGAACTATCCTAATAATGAACGATGCTACCGATAAGCCGCTACGTCATCCTGTTCGCGGCGCATTCTAACAGAAAAAGAAAACGTTTGCGTAGCGTATTTCCGCCGATTTCATCGATAGATAATCAGGCGAAAAAACTGACAGCACGTCATGCCTGATTCCATTAACTATCGGCATCTCAAAACTCACTACAAGCATCTTAAAACGGATGCGGGGCCGAGTATCACTGGTGTGAACCTCATCCCCGCCACCTGTTTTTACTTACTGACGTGGCTGATTGCGGACAATCCATCACGCTATTATCACGCTTGCAATCTTACCGCACGGAATGTGCTCGTACCTGCCCGCTGAGTCCGCTGAGCTGCTTCAGCTCGCCCAATGAAGACTCCAGCTTCTGTTTAGACGCATCCGGTCCCACGTAAATACGGGTAATTTCGCCTGAAACTGGCGTTGACGGCACGGTATACGCTCTATAGCCAGAGAGGCGGAGCTTAGCGACAATTTCGTTCACCTTATCCGCATTTTTCAACGCACCAAGCTGCACAATATAGGCCTGTCCGACAGGCGCTTGCGGCGTCGGCTGCGTTTCAGGTTTCACTTCCGGTTTGGGTTCCGGTTTAGGCTCTGGCTTCGGTTTCACTTCTGGCTTCACCTCAGGCTTTGGCTGAGTCTTCGGTGTCACTGGCGTTGGCGTCTGAATTGGCGGACGCTCCACTACCACCGGCGGTGCCGTCAGAGCTGGCGTATTTGTCCCTGAACGAGACGATGATGGCGGCATTGAAGCTTCGGGAGCCTTGGTTTCAGGTAATTTAGCTTCCGGCGCTTCGGTTTCCGTACTGTTTTGCATCGCCGCTTCCGCCCCTTCCGGTGGCTGACTCGGCAACGACGGGTTCAGCGCAGGCAGCGATTCCATCTCATTGCTGTCGCCCGGCTTAGGAATCAGCGGAATCGATGCAAACTCATCTTCATAGTGCTTTTTCTTACCGTCCAGCAGGCCGGGTAAGACAATCACGCCCAACGCGACCAGAATGACCGTGCCGACCAGGCGGTTCTGAAATTTACTCGCCATTCGCCTTCTCCTCATCCAGCGCTTCCATCACATGCGCTACCGTATGAAAAGATCCACACACAATGACAATATCCTGTTCCGTCGCTTCTGACATCGCCTGCTGCCAGGCGGTAACGACATCGGGGAACGATTGACTGCGCGTCAGGTGCTCGGTAATTTGCTGAGCCGTTGCGCCACGCGGGCCTTCTAACGGTGCACAGTACCATTCATCAATCAACGGCGTTAAGTGGGCCAGCGTACCTGCGATATCTTTATCCGATAGCATGCCGATAACAGCCCGCGCTTTTCCGGTTTTCGGCAACTCGGCCAAACGTTTTGCCAGATAGGCCGCCGCATGGGGGTTGTGTGCAACATCAAGAATCAACCGCGGCGATTCCTGAACAATCTGAAAACGGCCCGGCAATGCCGCGCGCCGTAACCCCTGACGAATCGCATCTTCGCTCACGTTGAGTGAGGAATAGTGCAGTGCAGCCAGCGCTGTGGCGGCGTTCGGCAGTGGGACATTCGGGAGTGGCAAGCGCGACAATTCACGCAGTTTATCCTGCCAACTCCATGTTTCGCGCTGAACTGAAAACTCCCAGTCGCGACCACGACGACGCAACAGTGCATCTTTCTCCGCAGCAACATCGGCAATCGTTCCCGGCATATCCGGCTCACCAACGACGGCAGGTCTACCCTGTCGGAATATCCCGGCTTTTTCACGACCGATACTCTCTCGATCATTACCTAGCCAGTCGGTGTGGTCGATAGCAATACTGGTGACCACAGAGACATCCGCATCCACAATATTGGTAGCATCCAGGCGCCCGCCTAATCCTACTTCCAGAATGACGACATCCAGATTCGCTTGTTTGAAGAGTTGCAATGCGGACAGCGTACCGAATTCAAAATAGGTGAGCGATACGGCCCCTCTTCCTGCTTCGATATCCGCAAACGCTTGAGTATGCTGCGCTTCTGACAATTCGTTGCCCTGAATACGCACTCGCTCGGTATAGCGAACAAGATGAGGAGAACTGTATACCCCAACCCGTAGCCCGGCGGCCAACAGGATGGACTCCAGCGTACAACAGGTGGTTCCTTTGCCGTTCGTCCCCGCAACGGTGAAAATCGTGGCGGCAGGCTGTAGCAGTTGAAGATGTTTAGCAACCTGTTTAACGCGATCCAGACCTAAATCAATGGCCTGAGCGTGCAGGTGCTCAAGATAATGAAGCCACGTGACCAAAGGTGACGTGGCTTGAGGTATTTGAAGAGTATCCATGAGTCCCGTTCACTGGCTTACGGTTCATTGCGGGCAGAGCGTGCACATTACAACGCAGTCGAGAACGACGTGGTCGAGTGCCACACGCCCTGCCCATCATGTCAATTATGCGTCATCCTGTGATGATTCAGACGGCGCATCGCTGCGGATTTCCACGTCATCATTGCCCGGTTCTGGATGATTCGTCAGTTTGGCAAGAATAGTGGCCAGCTTGTAGCGCATTTCCGGGCGACGCACGATCATATCAATCGCCCCTTTCTCAATCAGGAATTCACTGCGCTGGAAGCCCGGCGGCAGTTTTTCACGCACGGTTTGTTCGATAACACGTGGACCGGCAAAACCGATCAGCGCTTTCGGTTCGGCAATATTCAGGTCACCCAGCATCGCCAGACTTGCAGAAACACCGCCCATGGTTGGGTCAGTCAGCACGGAGATATAAGGCAAGCCGCGCTCGCGCATTTTTGCCAGTGCCGCACTGGTTTTCGCCATTTGCATCAGCGACATTAGCGCTTCCTGCATACGCGCACCGCCACTGGCGGAGAAACACACCAGCGGGCAGCCATCTTCTAATGCCTGCTCAACGGCACGCACAAAACGCGCACCTACGACGGACGCCATTGAACCGCCCATAAAAGCGAACTCAAACGACGCGCCTACAACAGGCATGCCGTATAGAGTACCTTTCATGACGACCAGCGCGTCTTTCTCATCGGACTGTTTCTGCGCAGAAACCAGACGATCTTTATATTTTTTGGAATCCCGAAATTTCAGGACATCCTTCGGTTCCAGTTCGCTTCCCAGCTCGACAGTGTTTTCTTTATCCAGAAAAGCCTGTAGACGGGCCCGTGCAGACAGACGCATATGGTGATCGCACTTCGGGCAGACTCCCAAATTACGTTCCAGCTCAGCACGATAAAGAACCTGACCGCAGCTATCACATTTTGTCCAGACCCCTTCAGGGATGTTCGCTTTACGGGTCGGTGTGATATTGCTTTTGTTAAGAATTCGTTCAATCCAGCTCATTGATAACCTTTCTGCTTGAACCTGGCAAATGCCAGTCCGCTGTTCATGTTATTCCCTGACAACATTGCCAATGAAAAAATGCCTGAGACGCACGACAGTCGCGGTACAAAGGCATCGGCACCAAGGATGTTCCCAAGAACAGACCATAAATGCTGCCCATTAAACCATAACGCTCCGGGACTGTGGATAAAAAACTGGTCAAACCGGATGTTAAAATACTTCACTTATTTCACATTGCCGCGCGTGGCTGCTCTACGGTGGCGGGCAATTTCAATAATACCCGGCAGGATAGAGAGAAAAATAATCGCGACAATCAGTAATTTCAGATTTTCCTGCACCACGGGCAAATCGCCAAACAGGTAGCCTGCATAGGTGAACGATAATACCCACAGCAGCGCACCAATGACATTATAGGCTGCAAAATGCCGATAGCTCATGTGCCCCATCCCGGCGACAAACGGCGCAAATGTTCTCACAATCGGGACAAAGCGCGCCAGAATTATCGTCTTACCACCGTGGCGTGCGTAAAACGCATGCGTTTTATCCAGATAGCTGCGGCGGAAAATCTTTGAGTTCGGATTGCTAAACAACTTCTCACCGAACAGCCGCCCAATCGTGTAGTTCACTGCATCGCCCGTAATCGCGGCAATAATCATCAGGAACACCATCGTATGCACATTCAGATCGTTCGACGGTAACGCCGCCAGTGCCCCAGCAACAAACAGCAACGAATCTCCCGGTAAAAACGGTGTCACCACCAACCCGGTTTCACAGAACAAGATCAGGAACAAAATGGCATAAACCCAGACACCATATTGCGCCACCAGTTCCGCCAGATGAACGTCAATGTGTAGAATAAAATCAATAATAAACTGTATAAACTCCATCACAACTTCTTCTCCCAAAGTATATAGCGATCGCACGCGGTCGATATACGCAAAGCAGCCCGCACTATCCGTGTTGCCTTGCGTATAGCATGCTAAATAGCATCATCCTTAATACGCGCAGCACACTACTTTTGGCTCACAGCCATCTGCAGCGTGCAACACGTAAAAGGCGTACTCGTTACAGCCAAAACCGTCAATCCGCTAAAAAAAGCGGCCCCATTGTGGGCTGCGGCAAAGCAAAACGCGCGGGGTAATCCACTGCCACCAAATATAACCCTTCAGCTCTGGCCGTTGCGCCTGCCAATGTACGATCTTTAGCTACCAGCAGTTCCGCAATCCACGACTCGGGACGATTGCCACACCCCACTTCCATCAGGCTGCCAACAATATTGCGCACCATATGGTGAACGAACGCATTGGCCTTAATATCTACCACGATATAGTCACCGTGACGTGTAACCTTTAAATGATTTACATTGCGCCATGGCGTGCGCGACTGGCACTGTACCGCCCGAAAAGAGGTGAAATCATTCTCCCCCAGCAGACACTGTCCGGCGCGCTCCATCCGTTCCACATCCAGCGGATGATAAAAGTGCGTCATGCCATGCGAGAGCACCGCAGGACGATAACGGTGATTGTAGATAACATAACGGTAGCGACGTGCCGTTGCGCTGAAGCGTGCATGGAAATCCGCATCCACCGTTTTCACCCAACGTACGGCGATATCTGGCGGTAAATTCGCATTCACGCCCATCGTCCAGGCAGCATCTTTTCTGATCGCCTGCGTGGTGAAGTGCACAACTTGCCCGGTACCATGAACTCCGGCATCGGTTCGTCCGGCGCAAAACACTTCTATCGGTTCATCTGCAACTTTACTCAACGCCTTTTCAAGACAGGCCTGTACGCTAGCGACGTCATTCTGACGCTGCCAGCCATAATACTGGCTACCGTCGTACTCAATGCCCAGCGCGATCTTCAGCGGGGCTCGTTCGTTCTCCGCAACGGCGGCGGCTTGAATAGCCGCCGCCTGAGTGCTTTCCAACATTACCCAAGATACTCCTGCACCAGACATTCTGCCGTTTCCACTGCCATCAGCGCGCCGCCAAAGCGAGCGTTATCAGCAACCGACCAGAATTGCAGCAGTTCAGGAATACCGTAATCATTACGCAAACAGCCGACGCTCAATTGCCCATTGCCGGAAGCATCACCCACCTGAGTCGGGTAATCCTGCTCGTCGCTGACCTCAATATTCCCGGCATTAAGCAGTTCATCGCGCGCTTCTTCCGCAGACAGCGGACGCAATGATTCGAGATGAACAATTTGTGCATGACCATAGAACACAGGGGACTGGATGCAGGTCACTGAAACCGGCAACCCATCATCCTGTAAGACTTTGCGCACCTGATCGACCAGACTGCGTTCTTCGCGCACGCTGCCTGCATCATCGGGCAGTAAAGGCAACAAATTGAACGCCAGCTGTTTCGGGAAAAGCCCTTCTTCAGGCGGGATACCATTCAGCAGACGGGCACTTTGCCCAGCCAGATCGTCTATCGCCGCTTTGCCGAGCGCAGAAACGGACAGCATATTGACGACATGCAAACGCGAAAGCCCCGCCGCATCAGTCAGTGGTTTAATCGCCGTCAGCAGTTGGCTAGTCAGGCTATCCGCCACCGCAACAATATTACGGTTACGGTAATCCGCCAGCGTATGCGTATTCACGCCAGGCACGACCAGCGGCACATCCGGTTCTAATGCAAACAGGCCGCTGCTGTCGATGACCAGACAGCCGGCATCTCCCGCAGCTTCTGCATAGCGTGCGCTGGCGTCTTGACCGGCAACAAAAAACGCCAGCTGCGCCTGTGACCAGTCAAAATCAGCCACATCGGTGACCACACAGGATTTGCCGTTAAAACGTATGGTTTCACCCGCGCTACGTTCGCTGGCCAACGGATACAGTTCACCCACTGGGAATTCACGTTCCTGCAATAATTCCAGTAACGCCGTGCCCACTGCGCCCGTTGCGCCCAGCAGAGCAATATTCCAGCCGTCAGACATTTGGTTCTCTCCCAAATTTTGAATGAAACACAAACCATGAATGAAACCGACAGACGATAGCGATACTCGCTGTCAGCTCATGAATAAAAAAGAGTAATATAGTGCGGAACGCCGTTAGCGTGTGCCCCGCACTGACGCCGTGAATCCCAGCGCGTTCAGACAATCTGCGCTCTCAGCATCAGCGCAGATGACATGGAGTGACGACCATTCGCGTCGTTCTTGATAATGTTTACGCAGGCGATCAAACTCGCCTTCCTGATGCGCAACATGGCGCAACAGCGCATCGTCTCGGCGCACATCATACACCAGATGCACCAGACGTTTTAGTAGCGCCTCATCCACCGGTACGGTTAATGTCACTTCGGCATAGTCCGGCTCAGGTAAAAGCGACGAAAGCGCAATCTGCTGCGGTGTGCCGATAAACTCGCTCCAGGCTTCAAAAACCTGTGTGGTACCGCGCGCTTTTCCTTCCAGCGTATAACCAGCGATATGCGCCGTGCCGATGTCCACTCGCGCCAGCAGATCGGTCGATAACGCAGGTTCGGGTTCCCACACGTCAAGGATCACGCTGAGTTTTTTGCCCTGTTGCAGAGCCTCAAGCAATGCCACATTATCCACCACCGGGCCACGGCAGGCGTTAATCAGAATACGTCCATCCGCAAACGCGTTCAGTACCGTAGCATCAACCAAATGATGCGTTCGGTACGGCCCGTCGAGATACAGCGGCGTATGCAGCGTCAGGATATCGGCATCACGCACCAGAGTTTCTAACGGCAGGAAATCACCCACATCACCGCGATCGGCACGCGGTGGATCGCACAACAGCGTTTTTACACCCCAGGCTTTCAGTCGCGCATCCAGACGCCTGCCGACATTCCCCACGCCGACAATGCCGACCGTTTTATCACGCAGTTGAAAACCATCACGTTCGGCGAGCATCAGCAAAGAGGAAAATACATACTCCACTACCGCAATAGCATTGCAGCCGGGGGCAGCAGAAAACGCGATGCCGTTGGCATTCAGCCAGGTATCGTCGACATGGTCGGTGCCTGCCGTCGCGCTGCCAACAAATTTTACCGCCGAGCCTGACAACAGATCCGCATTCACCTTCGTAACCGAGCGCACCATCAGCGCATCTGCGCCCACCAGCAAATCGCGCGGCAAAGGACGTCCCGGTACAGCCTGAACCTCACCCAAACGGCTGAAAAGCTCGCGAGCATACGGCATATTTTCATCAACCAGAATCTTCATTGTTTTCTCCGGGACCTGTAGCCAGCCAAAAAAGCGGGGAGATATTTTGCCACCGAATGGTGTAGAAACCCAAGGCAATTACGACGAGATATCCTTCCTCCATCGGTTCATATCGATATCACATCGCTATCGATCCTACGATAAGTGGCAATTTACCGCGGCCAGACCGCGTTAAAGGGCATATCGGATTGCCTCCTACAAGGTTGATAGTCGTCACATGGCTCTGTTATGTTGTTTGCCATTGCCGCACTTGCCCCATTTTTATCTACCAGACTGGCAACCGGTGCATTTTCCGTCTGGTTCGCTATGAGAAAACCACGTTGAACGCCCTATTTCCCATTATCGCCGTCCTGATTTGGTCAGTTAACGTCATCGTCAACAAGCTCTCCGCTACCGTTATCGACCCGGCCGCTATTTCGTTTTACCGCTGGCTGCTGGCGTTTCTCGTCATGACGCCGTTCATGCTGCCAGGCCTTCGCCACCATGCTACGACCATTCGCCAAAATGCATGGAAACTACTGGTGTTGGGTCTGCTCGGCATGGTGTTGTATCAAAGTCTGGCCTACTACGCCGCACACACGATCAGTGCCGTGATGATGGGAATAATGGGATCGCTGGTGCCGCTACTCACCGTTTTACTCAGCATTCCTCTACTGCGCGTGGCGCCCACGCTGGGCGTGCTACTCGGTAGCCTGCTGTCACTGGCAGGGATTGTCTGGCTGATCAGCGGCGGGCACCCTGAACAGATTCTGGCACAGGGTATCGGTACCGGTGAATTCATGATGTTTTGTGCCGCGTTGTCCTATGCAATATATGGCGTGCTGACCAAACGCTGGAGCATCCCGCTGCCCAACTGGGTATCGCTCTATGTGCAAATTGCCTTTGGCGTGGTACTGCTGATTCCAAATTTCTTGCTGACGGACAATGTGCAGCTAAACAGCGAAAATCTGCCGCTGGTAGTTTTCGCTGGCATCATGGCCTCAATTATTGCGCCGTTTCTGTGGATTCAAGGAGTTATGCGTCTGGGAGCGAGCAAAACAGCCATCTTTATGAACCTGACGCCGATCTTTGCGGCGATGATTGCAATTGGTTTCTTACATGAACCTTTGCACCATTATCATCTGGTTGGCGGTGGCATCACGTTACTCGGCGTTATTCTTGCCCAACGTTTGCGCATCCCACTCGGACGCACCGCTTAAGATTCGTGTCGTTTTAGGCAACGCATGACTATCGGCCGTCACGGGAGATTGCTATGATTCATCTCAATCATGACGGCAGTGAGGATAACCGATATGCAACCTGTAAGCGGCCCAGGTGCCCCGCTGCCCGGCGAACGCTCGGTTACGCCGACAACCACATCATCAACCTCTGCATCCTCCTCTAACGCCGCAGGCTCCGCCAATGGCGATAGACCTCTGACGCTAGCGCAACGCACGACGCTGGAAAATCTGGTGCTTAAAGTTGCCGCGCTCACAACCTCAAAAGCTGCGGAAGTCTGGACGACCGTAAAACAGGGGCTAGGGCTGGCAGACAATAATGAACTGCTGTCCCGGCACTACCAGCCAGCAGAGCAAATACTCCAGACGCGTTTAACACAGGCGCAAGATAGCGGTGAGCGTCAGCCGTTGCTCCAACGCCTGACGGATATGCTATCTCAGGGGAATAACCGGCAGGCAGTCAGTGATTTCATCCGGCAACAGTTCGGCAGCACCACGCTAAGCAGTCTGAATAAAACGCAGCTACAGCAGGTTGTTACGCTGCTGCAAAATGGGCAAATTCCGCAGTCAACGGCGTCAGCCTCAGCGCCGCAATCGGCTCAGGCCGTCAATTCGCCCGAACGTCCGCTCTCGCCCGCTGAACAACGCGGCTTGAATCAGTTAGTCACCCGGTTAGCGACCATGACTGGGGAGCAACCTGCGAGAGTATTGAGCAATCTGATGATGATGCAGAATCTTAACGCGGGCGACGCGATCCCGTTAAAGCATCTGCCGATGCTCACGCAGTTCCTGCAAGCGCAGGTTGAGCTACAGCAGACGCAGACGTTGCTCCGCACCACCTTGACGCCACAGGGAACGCAGACCCATGCAGGAACGGCTGGTGCGTCGCCGGAATCACTGACAGCCAACACAACAAACACGGTTAACGCGAATCAGGCATCAGCAACGAACCTATCATCACAGCAACTGCCAACACAGAACGCGCTGCTTTCCCCGAACCTCGCCCCGTTGCAGGCTCTGCTGCAACAACCGATGACCGTGCAGGAACAGCAATTGTTGATGGATTACACACAGAACCGCTTCAATATGGGCTTGCAAACCCCGTTGACGCCGATGCAGGTCAGCGATCTACTGACGTTCCTGTTTACACAACGTATTCAGCGCTCACAGGAAACTGACTGGACAACAACCTCACAGCTCCTGCATCCGCTGTTCAACCCGTTGATTGCCTCGCTACCGCTCAGTTGGCAATCCCTGTTCCATAAACCGATGTTTCTGGTGATTGTCAGTACCTGTGTGGCTGCGTTTCTGCTCTGGGTACTGATCTAAGCCCCTCCTCATTCAGGATACGATTGCAGTTCATCATCACGACACGCATCAAAAGTAAAAACCCCGCGGCTTGCGCCTGCGGGGTTTTTATTTATCAGTGTGAGAATCCGATTATTTATCGAGTTTTCTCATCACCAGCGTCGCGTTCGTACCACCGAACCCGAAGCTGTTAGACATCACCGTGGTCAGTTTACGTTCCGTCGGTTCAGTCACGATATTCAGGCCAGCAGCCTGCTCGTCCAGATTTTCCACGTTGATGCTCGGTGCAACGAAGCTGTGCTCCAGCATTAGCAGGGAGTAAATAGCTTCCTGAACGCCAGCAGCGCCCAGAGAGTGACCGGTCATCGCTTTCGTCGCGGAGATAGCTGGCGAGTTATCACCAAACACTTCACGAATCGCGCCCAGTTCCTTCACATCGCCAACTGGCGTAGAAGTACCGTGAGAGTTCAGGTAGTCAATCGGGGTATCAACACCGTTCATTGCCATCCGCATACAGCGCACAGCACCTTCGCCAGATGGGGCAACCATATCTGCACCGTCAGAGGTCGCACCATAGCCGACCACTTCTGCGTAGATATGCGCACCGCGAGCCAGCGCGTGTTCCAATTCTTCTACCACGACCATACCGCCGCCGCCTGCAATCACGAAACCATCACGACCCGCATCATAGGTACGGGAGGCTTTTTCTGGCGTCTCATTGTATTTGGTAGACAGTGCGCCCATGGCATCAAACTCACAGGCCAGTTCCCAGCATAGCTCTTCAGCACCACCGGCGAACACAATGTCCTGTTTACCCATCTGGATTTGCTCAACGGCGTTACCGATGCAGTGTGCAGAGGTCGCACAAGCAGAGCTGATGGAGTAGTTCACACCGTGAATTTTAAACGGCGTTGCCAGACAGGCGGATACCGCAGAACCCATGGACTTGGTCACCACGTAAGGGCCAACAGCTTTCAGGCCACGCGGGCTGCGCATCGCGTCAGCACCAAATACCTGATAACGCGCGGAGCCACCGGAACCGGCAATCAGGCCAACGCGTGGGTTATTCTGATAAACCTCATCAGACAGCCCAGAATCTTGAATCGCCTGCTCCATGGATAAGTAGGCATAAATCGATGCATCACTCATAAAACGTACAACTTTGCGATCGATGAGGCCAGTGGTGTCCAGTTTGACATTCCCCCAGACGTGACTACGCATACCGGAATCTTTCAGCTCTTGAGAGAAAGTAATACCCGAGCGGCCTTCCCGCAATGATGCCAGAACTTCCTGCTGGTTATTACCGATGCTTGATACGATCCCCAGGCCAGTAATCACTGCACGTTTCATTTAATACCTCTTTTTCCACTTATAGAGTTTGGGATTTCGCTTCGCACTTTAGCGTACAGTTGTAAGCTGAACAAGTCCGATCAGCCGAACTATCGCGAAATTATTGCTAAATTTGCACCACGATATTCAGCTCGTTAAAATCTCGCCATCACTTGAATAATGAGCTTTTGCCGTGGCTAACCTTCCCATCCAACACGCGTCGTTAAGTTGGAACGCTCAGGGTACACCTGTATCGCAACAGTTTGATGACGTCTATTTTTCGAATCAGGATGGGTTGGCCGAAACCCGTTATGTGTTTTTACAGGGCAATCAGTTTCCTGAACGTTTCAGCACGCATCCACGTGCTGCCTGCGTGATCGCGGAAACCGGCTTTGGCACCGGCCTGAATTTTCTCACGCTGTGGCAAGCTTTTGCTCACTTTCGTCAACAGCAGCCACAGGCAACTCTGCGACATCTGCACTTCATCAGCTTCGAGAAATTCCCCCTGCGTCAGCACGATCTGGCTGCCGCACACGCACAGTGGCCGGAATTGGCAACATTCGCGAATGAGTTGCGCCAGCAATGGCCGGTGGCGCTGCCAGGTTGTCACCGTCTGATTCTGGCGCAAGGCAGTATCACGCTCGATTTATGGTTCGGTGATGTTAACGTCTTACTGCCTGAGCTGGATGATACCCAGAATCATCAGGTCGACGCCTGGTTTCTAGACGGCTTCGCTCCTTCCAAGAACCCTGACATGTGGACGGATAATCTGTTTCAGGCAATGGCACGTCTGTGTCGCCAAGAAGGGACATTTGCCACCTTTACCGCCGCCGGCTTTGTGCGACGCGGTCTACAACAGGCGGGTTTTCACGTTAGTAAAGTCAAAGGATTCGGGCAGAAGCGGGAAATGCTGAGCGGTATCCTTCCTGATACACTTCCCGTCACTTCGCCGACACCGTGGTATGCGCGCCCCGCAGCCAGCACGACTGATGACATCGCTATTATTGGCGGCGGCATCGCCAGCGTGCTTACTGCGCTGGCTCTGCAACGGCGCGGCGCAAACGTCACGCTCTACTGCGCTGAGTCACAGCCAGCCACTGGCGCATCTGGCAATCGTCAGGGCGCGCTGTATCCCCTGCTGAATAACCGACACGATGCCGTGTCCCGCTTTTTCTCACTCGCCTTTAACTTCGCCCACCGTAGCTACACGGCACTGGCACAGCAAGGTCTGGAATTTGAACACCAGTGGTGTGGCGTAAGCCAGCTCGCTTGGGATGAAAAAAGCGCGCGTAAAATCGAACAGATTCTGCAAGGAGAATGGCCGGAAGAATTGGTCGTTAGCGCGGATGCCCAGCAACTGGAAAAACAAAGCGGCCTAAATCCCGGCGTAAACGGTATTACCTACCCCGACGGCGGCTGGCTGTGTCCGGCAGAACTGACAGCCGCAGCACTGAAACTGGCGCAGCAAAACGGCCTGTCAGTACAGATGGATACTACCGTTTCTGCGTTGGAAAAAACCGATAGCGGCTGGGCGCTCAGCTTAAGCACGGGCCAACCGGTAAATCACGCAGTGGTGGTGCTGGCAAATGGTCACCACATTACCGACTGGACACAAACCTGTCATTTACCCGGCTACGCCGTGCGCGGGCAGGTCAGCCACATTCCGACTAACCCTGTATTGGGGCAGTTGAAGCAGGTGTTATGCTACGACGGCTACCTGACGCCAGTGAGCCCGCAGCATAAAACGCACTGCATCGGGGCAAGCTACCTACGAGGCGAAACACAGTGCGATTATCGGGAAGAAGAACAACAGGAGAACCGCCAACGGCTGCTGAATTGTTTGCCGAATGCTGACTGGGCCAAAACCATTGATGTCAGCGATGGACAGGCACGTCAGGGTGTCCGCTGCGCACTGCGCGATCATTTACCGCTATTGGGCTCTGTGCCGGACTATGAGCAAACGCTGACAGAGTATGAAGATAGGCTGCATCCCCAGCACCGCGCCGACACCGTGCCGAACGCACCTTATTGGCAGGATCTGTTTATTATCGGTGCATTAGGCTCACGCGGACTCTGCTCTGCCCCACTCGCAGCGGAAATTTTGGCTTCGCAGATGTATAGAGAACCACTGCCGCTGGATCGTGACACGCTAGCCGCGCTAAACCCAAATCGCTTCTGGATAAGGAAACTGCTTAAAGGCAAACCCGTGACACAGGATTAATCGGGGAAGAAGAGGTGCTGGCTCGACTAAGCCAGCACTGGCGGATTAACGATAGGCGTACATGAAAATCAATGCGTACTGTTTTGTGCCTGCTGGAACAGACGTTCCCACATCCCGTTAACCAGTACCTGATCTGGCGGTGACAGTTCACCGTTTTTGATGGCATTATTAATGCTGTCGCTAACGCGCACATGCAGTGCTTCAAGCGTGTGTTCCCCGTTATCTTCCGCTTCTGCGACTGACACTGTCAGATGACCGCGCAAATAGCCGCCAGCAAACAGTTCGTCGTCGCTGGCATGCTCTACCATGTCATCAATCAGCGCCAGAATGCGCGTTTCAAATTCTGCGATCATTTCTTATCCTCAAGTTTTTACTGTTCCCGTTCATCACAGATCGGCTGGATACGGGAAGCTCGCCGCCGTCAGCGGTGGCGTATTGTAAAACGATTGTAATGCACGAATAAAGCTTGCCGGGCGCGCGGGAATCCCCTCTTCCAGATACTGCATCACTTGCGCATGCACACGTCGTTGGAAATCAATTCGGTCCGGCTCGCAGTCGCCGTTCAGGTTGTCGCAGCTAACGTTAAACGGAAAACCCGCCGCAACGCAGAATAACCAGTCGAAGGCCTGAGGTTTAATTTCCACTACCTCGAACTGGCTTTGCGTCGAGGCATCGCGGCCATCAGGGCAATACCAGTAACCAAAATCGACCTGCAAACGCCGCTGTGCGCCGGCAATGCACCAGTGAGAAATCTCATGCAGTGCGCTGGCATAAAAACCGTGGGCAAACACAATCCGATGATACGGAATCTCATCATCTGCCGGCAGATAGATAGGCTCATCGTCGCCTTTTACCAGCCGGGTATTGTATTCATCGCCAAAGCAATCATTAAAAATATCAATCAGTTGCTGATAGTGGTGCGTCGTTGTCATGGTATCTGTTGTTATCATAAAATTGTTATCATAAAAACTGTCCCAGCCAGGCAGCAATCGCGTGCCCGTGGCTGTCATAAATCAGCTTGCCGCTCATGATAGCGGAAACCAGCACCAGCATAGGACGAATCAGCTTTTGCCCTTTCGTCATCACCATTCTGGCGCCAAGCCGTGCCCCGAGGATCTGCCCGATCAGCATCACCCCTCCGACCACCCAGACCACTTTTCCGCTGAGCATGAAAAACAACAACCCACCGAAGTTAGAGGTAAAGTTCAGGATTTTGGCATTCGCCGTCGCTTTTGCCAGATTGAAACCATACAAGGTGACAAAGGCCAGAGCGTAAAATGACCCAGCACCGGGACCGAAAAAGCCATCATAAAAGCCGACGCAGCCGCCTGCCACAATCGCAAATGGAAGCGGCGACAGGCGACGCTGCCGATCTTCATCGCCGATTTTGGGCGTAAGTAAAAAGTAGAGGCCGATGCCGATGATGAGAAACGGCAACAGCTGGCGCAGAAAATCAGCGTGGATTTGCTGAATCAGCCAGGCACCAAAGGTCGAACCGAGAAACGTCAGCGCAATAGCCAACTTCTGCTCGCCCAAGTTCACCGCACGACGACGAATAAAATACAGGCTGGCGGAAAAAGATCCGCCGACAGCCTGAAGCTTATTCGTTGCCAGTGCCTGCGCGGGGGATAAGCCGGCCGCCAGCAAAGCTGGAATCGTCAATAGCCCACCACCACCAGCAATCGAATCGATAAACCCTGCCAACGCCCCGACAAAAAACAGCACAGCCAGCATTTCTGGCCCAAGAACTAACCAGTCCATCGTTATTTGTTATCTCGCGGCAAAATGTCTGTCGAGCAATGCCTGACAGGAAGGCGGCAGCGGCGGTGGCGTCGTTTTCTCTGGCGCTTCGCTACTCGGCTGCTTCGGCTGGAACCAACTGGTTAATTCAGCACCGCATCCGTCACCGATTGGCGGCTCGCTCTGTTCCTGACATTCCAGACTGTCTGCCGGGCAACGCAGACGCACGTGCATGTGCGCACGATGCGCAAACCAAGGGCGTACTTTACGCAACCAGTCACGATCGTGACCCGCTTCAGCACACAGCTGTTTTTTAATCGCCGGATTGACGAAGATACGCGTCACGTCGCTGTCCAGTGCGGCAGTCTTGATCAGGGTAGTGACTTCCGGTCGCCAAACGCGTGGGTTGACGTTAAGCCCGCTAGCGTTAACCAAATCGATAGGCTGCGGTTTCAGCAGTTGTTGTTCACTCCAGCGCTGTCTGGGCAACTGTAGCCAGATGTCCACATCCAGCCCGGATTGGTGACTCGCGTGGCCACTGCTGAAACGTCCGCCGACAGGCATTCCCATATCGCCCACCAGCACATTACCTGACGTCGTGCGTTTAACCTCGGTACTCAGGCGCTGAATGAACGCGAGAAGATCGGGGTGACCAAAATAGCGGCGCTGATCGATGCGCATCACCTGATAATCCAGAGACTGCAACGGCAGAGGCTGGGCACCGATGATACAGCCATTAGAAAAACTACCAATTGACTGCGGCGTACCTGCAACTGGATGCGCAATCTCCTGCCAAGGCGTTTTCGCCCATGCGGCATTCGACAACAACGACGCACTCAGCGCCAGCGCGAGAACCCCGATTAACCCTTGTTTCATTATTTTTTACCAGCGAGGAACCTGACTATTCACATCCCCACACTGTGCGCGTTGGCGCAGCAGGTGATCCATTAACACAATCGCCATCATCGCTTCAGCAATCGGCACAGCACGAATACCCACGCACGGATCGTGACGCCCACGTGTGACCATTTCAGTTGCTTCACCCAGGCGATTGATGGTTTTTCCCGGCACCATAATGCTGGAGGTTGGTTTCAACGCCAGATGCGCAACAATGTTCTGCCCGCTGCTGATCCCACCCAAAATGCCTCCGGCATGGTTGCTCTGGAATCCTTCCGGTGTGATTTCGTCACGATTTTCGCTGCCACGTTTAGTGACAACCGCAAATCCGTCGCCAATTTCAACGCCTTTCACCGCGTTAATACTCATCAGCGCGTGAGCCAAGTCGGCATCCAAACGGTCAAAAACTGGCTCGCCTAACCCAACAGGCACCGATTCCGCCACGACGCTGACCTTCGCACCAATGGAATCGCCCTCTTTTTTCAGCGCTCGCATCAGTTCATCCAATGCTTCCAGCTTGTCGATATCTGGGCAAAAGAACGGGTTTTGCTCAACCTGTTCCCAGTCTTTTAGTTCGCAGGTGACATCGCCAATCTGCGACAGATAACCACGGACCTTCACACCATGTTGCTGTTGCAGGTATTTCTTCGCAATCGCTCCCGCAGCAACGCGCATCGCGGTTTCGCGTGCGGAAGAGCGGCCACCGCCACGGTAATCACGCAGGCCGTACTTTTGTTCATAGGTATAATCGGCGTGACCGGGGCGGAAGACATCTTTAATCGCACCGTAATCCTGAGAACGTTGATCGGTGTTTTCAATCAACAGACCAATACTGGTTCCTGTTGTCACGCCCTCAAAAACGCCGGACAGAATCTTGACCTGATCGGGCTCACGACGCTGCGTTGTATAGCGCGATGTCCCCGGACGGCGGCGATCCAAATCATATTGCAAATCCGCTTCCGTCAGCGGGATACCCGGCGGTACGCCATCAACAATGCACCCCAGAGCAATACCGTGGGATTCACCAAATGTAGTGACGCGGAAAAATTGCCCAATACTGTTGCCTGCCATCACAACTCCTTCGCATGTGTTCTGTTTCTGCCTTACCGACTGAGCTGATGCACAAACAGTAAGGCTGATGAATATCGTTATGACCGTTTAATCACGGTAAGCGCTAAAATGGTCTTTACAATCAACCAGCTGTGATTGGGTTAGCATAAACACGCCGTCACCACCATTATCAAACTCCAGCCAGGTGAACGGAATCTCTGGATATTGATCGATCAGGTGCACCATGCTGTTACCCACTTCGCAAATCAGCACGCCGTCGTCGCTAAGATAGTCTGGCGCACAGGCCAGAATACGACGAACCAGATCCAGACCGTCATTGCCCGCAGCCAGCCCCAGTTCAGGTTCGAAACGGAATTCCTGCGGCAGATCGGACATATCTTCTTCATCCACATACGGTGGATTGGTCACGATCAGATCATAGCGAATCGCAGGTAAATCGCGGAACAGGTCAGAACGAATCGGCGTCACGCGGTATTCCAGCTCGTGCTGCTGAATATTTTGCTCGGTCACCGCAAGCGCATCGTTGGAAATATCCACCGCATCGACTTCTGCTTCTGGGAACGCCTGAGCGCAGGCAATAGCGATACAGCCGCTGCCAGTACACAGATCCAGAATAAGGTTTGGCGCTTTTGGCAGTTGCTCATCAAAGTAATTATTGATCAGCTCACCGATAGGAGAACGCGGCACCAGCACACGTTCGTCAACGTAGAATTCCAGACCGCAGAACCAAGCTTTGTTGGTCAGATAGGCGACCGGGATCCGCTCATTGACGCGACGGATCACGCGTTCAACAATGCGCTGCCGTTCGCTGGTGATCAAACGGGACGTGTACATATCTTCAGGAATATCGAGCGGCAGATACAGGCTAGGCAATACCAGCTGTATAGCTTCATCCCAGGGATTATCCGTCCCGTGACCGTAATAGACGTTGGCTGCGTTAAACCGGCTGACAGCCCAGCGCAACATATCCTGAATGGTATGAAGTTCACTGACGGCCTCATCGACGAAAATTTTGTCCAAGGGTGTCCTCCGCAGACAGTTCTGAATAGGAAATTGGCGCTTAGTTTGCCATGAAGCCCGCGACAAATCAGCAGATATAACCGACTGAACGCGCTCCGATACAGACTTTTATTTAGCGACAGCGGAGAGACAAGGTAAACTGATCGGATGTTGACGCAAGATGAATAAAACATGAGTAATAAATATTCGCTGAATGACGACGAATTGCAGCTTTTTCGCACGTCAATCACTGGCACAAAAAAGTTGCGTCAGGATACCTATACCCACAAACCCCTGCGCAGAAAAATAGGCGAGTTGCCTGCCAAACGGGTCTTGCAGGAACAGGTCGATGCCAGTTTTTATTTTTCGGATGAATTTCAGCCACAGTTGGATGCAGAAGGTCCAACGCGCTATGTCCGCCCTGGCGCCAGCCATTATGAATTGAAGAAACTTCGGCGAGGGGATTATTCACCGGAGTTATTTTTGGATTTACACGGTCTGACGCAGCTTCAGGCAAAACAGGAGTTGGGCGCGCTGCTGGCAGCCTGTCGCCGGGAGCATGTTTACTGCGCCTGCGTGATGCACGGACACGGCAAACATATCCTTAAGCAACAAACGCCGCTCTGGCTGGCACAGCACCCTGATGTGCTGGCTTTTCATCAGGCTCCGAAAGAATTTGGGGGAAATGCGGCGTTGCTGGTACTGGTTGCGCTGGAAGCCCCTTCTCTTGAGTAATCTTCGTCATACCTCAAGCATGCCGAGGCGTGTAACAAGCTACACGCCTTATACCGCATAAATATTAAGTTTCTCGATGAGAAATCAGGGCTTCGCGGTCAGTTGTGCAGGGCTAACTTGCCAGTGCAGAATGCCATTGCCGGATTCAATATCCACCTTCACGCAGGCAATCGCGGACGTGGCGAACATCGGAGCCGTTTCATTCTGGCATAACTCTGCAACCAGATAGCCCACCAGCGGCAGATGTGAAACAACCAGAACCGCACTCACACCTTCTCTCGCCAGCGTTTGCAGGTAATAACTGACAAGCTGAGCATCACCACCGGGCGTCAGTTCATTGAGGCAATCCGCTTCTTCAGGTAGAGGTAAGGATTTTTTCACCACGTCGAGCGTTTGCTGAGCGCGTAAATAAGGACTCACCAGAACGCGCTCAATATCGATATTTTGCTCGTTCAACCAACACGCCATCTGAAGAGATTCCTCACGACCACCGTCACTCAATGGCCGGATTGCATCACTCGCTGCATCAAGTACCGCATCACCATGACGCATTATCAACACTTGCATATCACACCGCTATGTTAATGAAATATATGATGTATCTTCTATAATCCACGCTGCATAGGCAGGAATTATCCTGCACCTGAGACTCGAATTATGTGAGGTCTAACCTGTTTTATCTCTGTAGGTTACCTGAGTTTCTCGCCCTGATAAACTCATCTGACATCGGGTTTCGGTATGGAGCATGCCCCACTCCCGCTTGTCCGTAGTAATTGCATGATAAATAAAAGGTTTAAAGACACTTAACCGAACACATCGTCTTGGGAAGACATATCCACAGAGCTAAGATGGACATTATAATCAATTACAAATAAATCAATTTATTTTACTAAAAATCAGATTAAAAATAAAAAATCAGCACAAAACACTAACAAGACCATAAAAATCGATGATTTGCACTTTTTTAACACATATCAATTTTGCAATATTGTTAAACAACCACTCTACTTCTATCTTTATCTTAAATAGTGTTTTTTGTTCTTCACTTTATATAAACAAGGTAATTATACGGAATATAACGTCATATAATAAAAATAGATCGCTCTCCTATTTATGGATCATCGTGCAACTCAGGATAACGCCAAAGAGTCTTTCTGTTTTTTATATGCCCGCCATTATTCACCGCCACGGAAGAGAAAGTTAGCAATACGTTTCCTTTATAGCGTTATTTTCACCATGCGAAAAACGCTGAAATATTAGCAATATATATTTCAGCAGTACGACATTTTTGTGTCAGTCGTTTTGTAAATCAGGAAAGGGAATAAATCCCCTGTATTTTCCCGATAGCTCAACTCACGACATATAAATATCCGTACTGATTAAAACGACTGGTTATGGTTTCTTTTGTAATAGTCACCCGTACGAGCAGTTTTCACGAAAATCAATACGTTTTCGTGAAGACACTTTCGATGAAAATAAGTGAGATACATATAAATAAAGGAATCGTTATGAATTCTAGACGTATAACATTACCCATTCTGGCTACATTACTCACCACATTCGGCCTCTCTCCCACCGCCAGTAGTGTAACGATTAATGGTCAGATTCCTGTATCACTGACCATTACCGCCGCCTGTTCAGTCGACAACGGTGGAGGTGCAGGCACCACCTGGGGGACCATCGACTTTGGCTCCCATTCAAACCTGATGACTAACATTGACAGTCAGGTGACTAACAGTGGAGCCAGCGGAATTACCATCAGTTGCCCTGTCGGCCTATCAGCCGCATTGAAGATAGGTGCAGGTGGGAACGCACTCGACTCGCTACGTAGGCTCACACCGGGTACGGGCACCTATAATGTTCCTTATCGTTTATACAGTGACTCAACACGCTCGACAGAAATTCCAATCTCAAGTGCTACTGGGATTGCGATTACTGCAACAGGTAACCCACTGCTAATTCCAATTTACGCACGCATTGTTCCAACAGACCAAACGGTTATGTCCCCTGCTGCAGGATCGTATACCGATACCATCACTGCCACTATCGAATGGTAATTTTTTACAGGTCGACATGCCCATATGTCGGCCTTTTTCGGGTCATTGACCCACGAAGGAAGGAGCAACTATGCCATCATATTTTAACACGATGCTACATTTACTGGCTGCCCCCGCAGTTCAGGATGCCAACAATGACAATATTCAGGCTAAGTAACCGCAGGTACTGAAATGCCTTTCCCGTCGATACTATTTTGGTCTCTTCTGCTGCCCGGAACTGTTATCCCTACAGTGGCGATGGCGCTCACCGTGAGCAGTACATTCGACGTCGACGCGACCATACAAAAAGGCTGTGTGTTTGGCACCAACACGGCCGCCAGCCAGCCCAATATGGGGACGTTTGACTTCGGGACACACAGTTCCACGGCGACCAACGTGGATATCGCCAGCACGGGGGGAGGCGGATCGATTATCGCCACCTGCACACCGGGCATTAACGCCATTATTGAGTTGGACTACGGCGCTAATGGTGGCAGCAGCACACAGCGTTATCTGAAAAATGCGGCAGGAACACGCCTATTGGCCTACCAACTTTACCGCGATGCCGCACGCACGCAGGTATGGGGAACGGGGGGGCTGGCACTCAGTATTGTCTCTTTTCCCGCCACATCCCAAACCTACACCGTTTATGCCCGCTATTTCGGCGGCACACCTCTTCCTCCCGCGGGGGTTTATACCGATAACGTGACCGTTAACCTGATTTATTAAAAATAAAATAGGGTACATACAGGATGAAAAGGAAAATGACGTTTTTTATTCGGGCAATGGTCTTTTTGTTGAGCAGTATTAGCCTGTCTTGCTTTGCTGCCAGTTCTATCCTCGTTTGGCCGATTTATCAGGTCATTGAATCAGATGAGAACAGTTCAGCACTGTGGCTGGAAAATAAGGGCAATGCGCCCGTCGGTCTACAAATCCGTATCATGTCCTGGAAGCAAATAGATTTTCAGGATCGTTATGCTGAACAAAGTAACGTGATTGCCACACCACCGTTTATGACGCTGGAACCGGGTAAACGCAATATGGTGCGCCTGATTCGCGTCACACCGCCCCCTGCCAATACTGAACAGGCTTACCGCATCATCGTGGATGAAATATCGGCACCCTACCAACAAGATGCCCCCCAGATGGGGTTGCAATTCCAGATGCGCTATCTGCTGCCTCTGTTCCTTGATGGTCAAGGCATCTGGACACATGTTCGCCCAGAAAAAAAGCGTACCAACACCGAACCTACGCTACCTGTACTCAGTTGGCGAGTCAGTGCAGTTGGCGGGAAAAACTATCTTTATGTCCGCAACCGAGGCGTGGTACATGCTCGCCTGAATAACGTCTATTGGTCTACCGACAGAAGCGGGAAAGGAAGCCGGACCACGTTAACCGAGGGCTTTTTAGGCTATGTGTTACCGGGCCAAGAGATGCGCTGGCCACTGCCCGCAGGCTTATCCACTCCGGGCGCGGCAATGCAGCTCTTCACTCACCTGATTGATATCACCGAACCCATTTTGATTAAACGCGAATGATGGCACGGTTAATAACAGAGGCGTGTTTATTGACCGAGCGGCCATGGTGGTGTCAGACATGAAGATCATGCATCTGTTCATGTATGCCTCGTTTGCGCTGCTGTATTCTGCGACGGTTTTCGCGGAAGACTATACCGATCTTCCCGCCCCTCCCCGCGCCATGCCCTCGGTCGGCGAGTCCATTTATTATTTAACGCTTTCAGTTAATGGGCAAAGTGATGATGAGGTTGTCCCTGTCACTTACCGTGCAGGGAACTATTATGTGGATGCCGCTGCGTTGCGTTCGAATTACGTCCGTCTACCGGATCAAAGCACGGGACTCGTCAATGTCAGCGCACTACCAGAGGTTACCGCCGATTACGATCAGGCGATACAGCAGCTAAAGCTCACCGTGCCCACACTCTGGCTACCGGAGCAATCTGTTGAAGGCGGAGGGCAAAACATGGAGCGTTACTCAGCCCGCAGCAGCCCCGGTTTGCTGTTCAACTATAACCTGTATTACACCTCACCCCGTGACAATTCAGATTCGCTCAGTAGCTGGATGGAGCAACGCTTTTTCAGCCCCTACGGAACCTTATCCAATACGGGGATCTACTATTTCACCTCGGGTAGCAGTAACACACAGCAAGATGGCTATCAGCGTTTTGATACCTATTGGCGCTACAATGATAACGAACGCATGATCACCTATCAGGTTGGCGACCTGATTAGTAACTCTCTGACGTGGAGCAATTCGGTGCGTATGGGCGGCCTACGTATTGCCCGCAATTTCGGCCTTCGCCCAGATATCGTGACCTATCCAATGTTGCAATATACCGGTACGACCGCCGTACCCAGCACGCTGGATCTATTTATCAACGGCTATAAGGCAAACAGTACCAGCCTGAACGCCGGTCCTTTCACCCTAACCAATACGCCTTACCTGAACGGCGCAGGGGAAGCGACCGTCATTACTACGGACGCCCAGGGACGGCAGATTTCCACCACGATCCCTTTTTACGTCTCCAACACATTGCTAAGAAAGGGATTGAGCGATTTCGATCTCTCGGTTGGCGTTTTGCGCCAGAATTATGGTGTACAGAATAATTCCTATACTGACGATCCAGCCGTCAGTGGCATCTATCGATATGGGTTAACCAATACACTGACGGTGTCGGCACATGGAGAAGCCGTACAGGGTCTGTATCTACTCGGTGCAGGGACCGATTTTACCCTTGGCCGCTGGGGGACGCTGAGTTCGTCCTACAGTCAGAGCGAAAAGGAAGCAACCGGACACCAATACACCGCAGGTTACTCCTACTATACCTCTGCATTTGGTCTAAGCGTTCAACATGCCAAGCGTAGCGAAGAATACCGAGATTTAACGGCCGTTCTCACGGCTGGCCGCCTCAGTAAGGAAAGCAATCAGGCAACGATCAGCAGCCAAATCTTCGGGGAAGGCAATGGTTCCTTCGGCGTGGGGTATTTCGATATTCGCGCTTACGATTCAACTCGCACCCGCCTACTGAATCTCTCTTTCAGCAGACAGGTCTGGCAAGGCAGTTCCCTCTACCTCGCTTTCAACAAAGAGCTGGGGGGAAATGGCTACAGTACCCAACTCCAGTTCGTCATGCCTTTTGGTAACAACGGTAACATCAATGCTGGTGTTCAACGCGACAGTAATGGTGATTATTCACCCCGCGTAGGGATAAACCGTACCGCGCCGACAGAAGGTGGCTTCGGCTGGAACGCGGCCTATGGCGCAGGCAAAAATCCTTATCATCAAGGCGCACTAAATTGGCGCAGCCCGTATGCCATGCTAACTGCCGGGACCTATGGCAATGAGGGAAATACCACACAGTGGGGGGAGATGAGCGGCTCGCTGATCTACATGAACGGAGGGCTTTTCCCCAGCAACCGCATCAACGACGCCTTTATCGTTGTCGATACGGAGGGATACCCCGATGTCCCGGTAAAATATGAAAACCAACTGGTGGGAAAAACCAATAAACGTGGTCATTTACTCGTACCGTGGGTCGTGTCCAATTACCCCGCGAAAGTGGAAATCGATACGTTACAACTACCAGCCAACGTCACTACCCCACACGTGGAATCACGCGTGTCGGTAAAAGAAGGGAGCGGTACCGTCGTGACGTTCCCCGTTCATGTCATGCGCTCCGCCAACATTATGCTGCGCAATACGGACGGTAATCCTCTCACCATCGGCACCTGGATAACAGACGAAGCCAGTGGCAACACTACGATCAGCGGCTACGATGGTCTGGCCTACTTTGCCAATCTGGGCACCTCTAACCGCTTACGCTTTAAACAAGAAGACGGACGGCTGTGCCGCGTGGCGTTCTCACTGCCGGAATCACAGACCATGATGGCAACCATCGGCCCGCTTACCTGCCAGACTGACTCAAAAGGATAAAACGATGCTGACCCCGATACCGCAGATCCAGCACCTCTTCGCCGCCCGTTGGTTACATCTGGCCTTCCTGTTGATGGCACTGTATTACGCACCTTTTAGCTATGCTGCCTGTACCACGCCACCCAGCAGCACTCCGCTTGGGCCTTATGCTTCTTCCGTGGTCGGCGTTAACGGTACGCCACAGATCGTAGCATCGGGAAGTGGATTTCGCTGTACGGGGAGTGTGTTGAGTTTAGCCAGTACCAATACCATCACCGCGACGATACAGAGTGACAGCAACCCCAGCGGCACCACGATGCGGATGCGCAGAGGGACAAGCACAGACTATGTTCCTTATAGTCTGTGTATGGATTCTGGCTGCAGTACGCTCTATAACATCAACTCGACCTATACCTGGAGCCGGACGACCTTTCTGGACATCTTAGGTCTATTCAACTCCACTGACGGCACGATGCCGATCTATATCCGCACCAGTATAGGCAACAACGTTTCCGCTGGGACCTATACCGACACGGTGACTATCAAATGGGATTATCGACTTTGTACACTGGGTGTATTCGGCCTCTGCTCTTACGATGAGGGATCAACGACCTCAACCCTTAATATCACCATGACCATCACCAATGATTGCCAGATCACCAGTGCGCCGAATATCAGCTTTGGTACGGCTGCGTTTCCCGCCGATTTCGCGGCGGTTAACAGCAACCTAGGCGTTCGCTGTACGCTGCTGGGTGCCTATACCGTCAAGCTCGTCAGTACCCATCCCGACGATGCCAACTGGCGCAGAATGACAGCAACCGTCGGTGGAACCCCTAACTACCTGCAATACCAACTCTATCGTGCAGAGAACACCGCATGGACCGAGACTAACGATTATAGCGGGACGGGCACGGGAATTACGCAGAGTATCCCGTACACTGCCCGCATTAATGCCAGTCAGGCCAATAAACCGGAGGGGGCGTATAAAGACACCGTCACAATCAACGTCACGATTAACTAGTGCTACTGTCTTCACCAGCGGGCGAATAGAACGTCCGCTGACTTTCACGCATCGTAAGTAAACGTTCACAGGGTGCGAATCGATCGCCATATTGTTGTTGCAGTACCAGCAGTGTTTTCACTACCGTTTCCATCCCCAAACGATCCATGTAGTGGAACGGGCCTCCGAGGAAAGGCGGGAAACCAATGCCAAATACCGCGCCGATATCGCCGTCACGAGCACATCGAATCACGCCTTCATCCAAACAACGCGCCGCCTCATTTAACATCATCATCACGGCACGCTGGCTGATTAACGCAGGATCGATATGCGCCTTCGGCGTTACATCCAACAGTGGATAAACCGAGCTATCCACCTCTTTCGTGTGCCAGAAACGGCGCGTTTTATTGTACCGATAGAACCCTTTGCCATTCTTACGCCCTTTGCGCCCATCTTTCAGGATCGCATCAAACGCAGGCGGAGAGGTAAAGCGATCGCCGAGCTCTTCACTCAGCACCGGTACAATTTTGGTTGCCACATCAATACCGACTTCATCCAACAGCGCTAGCGGGCCGACGGGGAAACCAAAACGCACCAACGCATAGTCAATCGATTCAACAGGCTCCCCTTCCAGCAGGCAATAAGCTGCTTCATTGATGTACGGCGCCAATATACGATTCACATAAAAACCCGCGCTGTCGCCTACGACGATCGCAGTTTTTCCCTGCTTTCTCGCCAAAGCAACCGTCGTCGCAACCGTCTCCGCGCTGGTGTGCGCGTGGGGGATGACTTCAACCAGCGGCATTTTATCTACCGGGCTGAAATAGTGCAGACCAACAACCTGCTGTGGACGACGCGCGCCCTCTGCGATCTGATGGATCGGCAACGAAGAGGTATTTGACGCAAAAATAGTATGCGCTGCAGCATGATCTTCAATCTCCGTCACCATTTGCCGCTTCAGCGCCAGATCTTCGAAGACCGCTTCAATGACGATATCCGCATGTTCAAAGCCGCGATAGTCCGTACTGCCGGAGATTAACGTCATCAAACGCTGGCGCTCCGTCGGCTTCATCCGTTTACTCTGAACGCGCTTGGTCAGTAATTGCCAGTTGTACTTCAACGCATGATTAATACCCTGTTCATTGATATCTTTAATACGTACAGGTAACTGCCCGCGCGTTGCCGTCACGCTGGCGATCCCTCCGCCCATCAACCCGCCGCCGAGAATACCGACACGATGGATCGGCTTCGCCTCAGAGGCCGCACCGGTGGTTTTCTTTAAGGCATTAGTGGCAAAGAACAAATGGCGTAGTGCAGCAGACTCCGGCGTCATCACCAGTTTGCCGAACGCTCGTGCTTCCTGCCGATACCCTTCTTCACGACCTTTTTCTATTCCCCGACGTACCACCTGAATGATCTTTTCAGTGGCTGGATAGTTGCCGTGTGTTTTTGCGCGAGTCTTGCGTTTCACCACGTTGAAAAGCAAATGACGAATGCCAGGACTGCTCAGCAGACGCGAACGCCAACCCAACGGCACCACCTTCCTTTTGCCTTTTTTGAGAATTTCGACTGCGGTATCCAGCAGGATATCGTGCGGAACCGCTTCATCAACCAGCCCCTGCCGTAGCGCCTGGCTCGCCCGGAGATGGCGCCCCGTCAGAATAAGATCCAGCGCACTATCCAGACCAATCAAGCGCGGCAAACGCTGCGTTCCACCTGAGCCGGGAAGGAGGCCAAGTTGCACTTCCGGCAATCCCAGCACCGTCTTTTCATCCAGCGAGCAGACCCGATAGTCGCAGGCTAACGCCAATTCTAGCCCACCACCTAAACAAGCACCGTGAATCGCAGCCACCACAGGGAAAGGTAACGCAGCAATCTGATCAAACGTTTCCTGCCCTTGTTTGGCCAGATTTTCGGCCTGCTCAGCGCTACTGCACTGGTTCAACATGGTGATATCCGCACCAGCGATAAACGAATCAGGCTTGGCGGAAATAAAGATTAGCCCCCTGAGCGTCGCATTTTTCCGGGCTAGCTCAAAGACCGAGAGAATCTGTTCTGCAAATTCACTCTTTAGCGTGTTCACTTTCTCGCCGGGAACATCAATGCTGATCACACCGATATTGTCCGGCCGAATGGTGAGGGAAAAAGCAGACGGGCTTTCCGTTACAGACGATGTTGCAACGGAGAAAGGCTGTTGTTCGTTCATGGCGTCACCTCCAGTACCATTGCAGCGCCCAATCCGCCCGCCGCGCAGGCGGTGGTTAATCCCAGTCCGCCACCGCGACGACGCAGCTCATTCAGCGTTTGGGTGATCATCCTCGCGCCAGTCGCGGCAAAAGGATGACCATAGGCAATAGAGCCACCGAGCACGTTAAATTTGGCACGGTCCACTTCACCCAGTGCGGCATTTCTACCCAATTGATTCCGAGCAAATTCATCGCTGGCAAACAGCTTCAGATTTGCCAGCGTCTGGGCAGCAAAGGCTTCGTGCATATCAATTAATGTCAGATCGGCCAACGTCACGCCAGCTCTTGCCAGCGCAAGCGGGGAAGCATAAGCAGGTCCCAACAACATATCACGCTGCACACCGATGGCGCTGAATGCATAACTGCGCAGGTAGCCTAACGGCGTAAGCCCCAGACTTTTGGCCTTGGATTCACTCATCATCAGAACTGCCGCCGCACCATCCGTCAGCGGCGTACTGTTTGCGGCCGTCACCGAACCATGTCGGCGATCGAATGCTGGACGTAGACGCGAATACTGCTCAATGGCGGAGTCATGGCGCACGTTGTTATCTTCACTCAACGCCTTCTCATAAGGGGGAACATAAGCCGTCATCACTTCATCTCGCAGCACGCCAGATTCCCAGGCCTGTGCTGCCAGCTTGTGCGAGCGATGTGCCAACTCATCCTGTTCTTCACGCGTGATACCATAGGTTTTTGCCATCTGTTCAGCGGTGTCGCCCATACGCAGCCCGGTAGAATATTCCGCCACCGCAGGCGCAACCGGGAGCAAGTCTTTCGGACGCAGGCCGCTCAACAACGTCAACTTCTGGCTCAGCGTTCGGGCCTTGTTCATATCCACCAACGTTCTGGCCAGCGCTTTACTGACGCCAATAGGCAGCACGGAAGACGAATCCGCTCCCCCGGCAATACCGACTTCGACGGTTCCTGCCATAATGCTTTCCGCCACATTGGCAACAGCCTGAAAGCTGGTCGCGCAGGCGCGTGAAACGCTATACGCATCGGTGTGTACGCTCATGCCCGTGCCGAGCACGATCTCTCTGGCGATATTCGGTGCTTCAGGCATTTGGACCACCTGCCCGAACACCAATAGTTCGATCAGCTCAGGATCGATACCGGTTCGGACAAGCAATTCACTGGTAA
Organism: Pectobacterium zantedeschiae; assembly: GCF_004137795.1. Lineage (GTDB taxonomy): Bacteria > Pseudomonadota > Gammaproteobacteria > Enterobacterales > Enterobacteriaceae > Pectobacterium > Pectobacterium zantedeschiae. Next base: position 294,830 of record NZ_NWTM01000001.1, on the reverse strand, counting down.
CAAGCTTCCCTAACTCGATGGCAGGTACGCCATGGTAGGCCGTCGCCTGCCGGGCAAATGGGGTGCGTAATCCGCTCACGAAAGCAATGCGATCGCCACGGCGGGTTATCAGAGGTAATACCTCGCTCATAAACGCTCCTGTTAACCAAAAATAAAGTACGCCCACAACAGGTCAGACCTGATTTCATTGTTAACCAAATAGTTACATTACGCAAAGCTGAGCAACATAAAAGTGTGAAGAGCATGCCGTTGTCCGCGAGGAGAACAGACGAGATGGCCGCTGAGCAGTGATTTCAGCAGCCATCTCGGTATTGATTACATCAGGTGAGGGAATGCGTGCGGCGAAAGTCTGCTTTCACACTTTCCAGCAGGGAAGGTTCTGTCAATAAGCGGTAACCCGAGAGCGCCAGAGCCTGTGCGGCCACCAGCAACGCCTGATCGCCCTGTAGGGAAATGGCGGCATCACGAAACGCGGGCGTGTGCGCCACCAGATCGTCAGGGCCAATTTTGATATAGCAATGGCTGACGGGGATAACGTGACTGGCATTACCGGCATCCGTGGAACCAAGGCCACGTCGTGGCTGGTCGGAGAGCGTTTCTCCCAACGCCACCAGTTCTTCTCCCACGATGGTATCCAGCAGTCTATTAGTAATCAAATCCTTAACGGGATTTTGGAATCGCTCAACCTTCAGCGTACTCCCCGTTGCCAATGCGGCACCTTCCGCTACCGCCCGAACTCTTTCACTGACGGCCTGCGCACGCTGCCAGGTTGAGGCTCGAATATAAAACCGCGCAGACGCATATTCAGGAATGATATTTGGCGCTTCTCCGCCGTGGGTAATAATACCGTGGATACGCGTATCGCCCGGCAGTTGCTGCCGCAGCGCGTTGATACCGGTAAAGAGTTGAATCACCGCATCCAGCGCGTTAATTCCCTCTTCTGGAGACGCTGAAGCATGTGCCGCTCGGCCGGTAAAATGGAAATCCAACGGATCGACAGCCAGACTGGCAGAGGTCAGTTGCGTTTTACCCGAGCCATGAATCATCAACGCAGCATCAATACCATCAAATATGCCCGCATCCGCAAAGCTGCCTTTGGCACTGCCGTTAACGCCGCCCTCCTCCGCTGGTGTGCCAAATACCCACACCTCTCCCCCCGTCTGGTCCACAACGTGCGAGAGCGCAATCGCTGCCGCCACGCTGCTCGTGCCAATCAGATTGTGGCCGCAGGCATGCCCCAACCCCGGCAACGCATCATATTCGGCCAGATAGCCGATCCGTGGTCCGCTGTTCGCCGAACCTTTGTGTGCCACGAAGCCCGTTTCATGCCCGGCGATATCCCGCGTTACGGTAAAACCGGCGTCACGCAGCAGGCCCGTCAGGGTTTCTGCGGCAAAATACTCCTGATTGCCCAGTTCGGGGCGGGCATGGATCTGGTGGCTAACCTGGAGATATTTCTGTGCGGTCTGTTCAAAATGCGATCGGATGATGCCCCGATGATGGGAAATTAACTCACTCATTCTTCGCCTCCTGATGTCATCATTACGCGAGCCATATGAATAAAAAAGATAGGCTTATTGCTTTCTCAAATCGTCTTCAAGCTGGTTAAGTTTGTCCTGCAAATCTTTAGCGGGTAGATCCACGACGACCGCGACGCCTTTTGTATCCTCTTTGACTGCCGCAATCACATCAGGCTGGTGATATAGCGCCACAATCCGCTGGTAGACCGGATTGTCTTTATCCTTTTCCCGAGCGGCAAACACGTTTACATAAGGTAGAGCAGACGGCGCAGTAGGATCGTCCTGAAACAGGATCTTGTCGGCAGGCAAACCTGCATCCACTGCCACGCCCTGATTGACGACCGATGCTGCCACATCAGCCAGCACGCGCGGGGTCTGTTGTGCTACCACCGGCAGAATTTTCAGCTTGCGTGGGTTCTCGACAATATCGTCAGGCGTCGCGTGCAATCCCGCACCGTCTTTCAACGTGAGCAAGCCGGATGATTCCAGCACCTTGAGTGCACGCCCTTGATTGGACGGATCGTTTGGCAAGGCAATTTGCGCACCCTGAGGAATATCCTTCAGCTCGCGGTATTTCTCCGAATACAGCGCCATAGGCACAATTTGTGTCGTGCCGATCGGAACAATCGTAAGTTGGTTATTCACGTTGAACTGACTGAGGAAAGCCAAATGTTGAAACGCGTTAAGATCGACATCACCGTTAGCCAGCGCTTTATTAGGTAATGCATAGTCCGAAAAACTGATCAGTTTGATGTTGATGTTCTCCGCTTTCGCTTTTTGCGTCAGCACCTTCCAATATGCGTCTTCACTTCCCGCTACGCCGATGGTCACATCCACAGGCTTTTGTGCTGCGCCAGCCTGTAAGGAGAGCGTCAACAGCGCTCCTAATACCATTTTTTGCCATGTCATTGTTCGCTCCTTAATTAAATGAAGGCCCAGTGAAATATCGACTTAACTCCACCGTCGCCATGGGGTGTTAGCGCCGCATGATACGGCGGGAAAAATAGTTGCCAGCATGTTGAGCCAGTTGAACCAGCACAATCAGAATCACCACTGTGACGACCATGACCGAGGTGTTAAACCGGTTGTAGCCGTAGGTCATTGCCAAATTGCCCAATCCACCGCCGCCAACCATTCCGGCAACGGCAGAGAAATCGACCAGAGCAACAGTAATAAATGTCAGCCCCATAATCAGCGGGCCCAGCGCTTCCCGAATCAGTACCCCCGTAATGATCTGCAAAGGGGTCGCACCCAGTGCGCGTGCAGCCTCAATCATGCCGGGATCGACCGACATCAGATTGTTTTCCACTACCCTCGCAATCGCGCAAGCGGCAACCAGAATCATGGGGAAAATAGCAGCAGCAATACCGATGGTGGTTCCCACAACCATGCGTGTCATGGGGCTAACCGCCACCAGAAAAATAATGAACGGAATGGGCCGCACAATGTTGATAACCAGATTCAACAACACAAACAGCACGCGATTTTCAAATAATCCTCCCGTACGGCTTAGAAACAGCAACAAGCCCAAACCAATGCCCAGAACGCTGGCAAATAACAACGTCACTAATACCATCGCCAACGTTTCACCAGTGGCGACCAGCAGCGTCTGCCAGAATGTCGTCCAATCAACCCTCATGACTCACCTCCCTGACTTCCACCGTTTGCGCCAGCGTTTCCAGCGCGGCAGCAATACTGTCTGGCGGGCCAATAAACTCCACAATCAGGCTGCCGAACAACGCCCCCTGTAACTCGCTGATATTGCCGTAAATAATGTTGTAATCGATAAGCGGATGCAGGCGTGCCGTTTGTGACAACAGCGGTACACTGGTTGAGCCATCATGAAAAATGAGCTGGTATAACGAACCGGAATGGCGTGATTGCAGCGTCTGCAATAACCGAGGAGGTAGACGATCGTTAAAAATTGAGCGCACAAAATTGCGTGTGGTTTTATGCTCAGGACGGGTGAAAATATCGACCACACGTCCCTGTTCGATAACCCGACCTTGTTCCATGACGGCAACCCGGTGGCAAATACGGCGGATCACATTCATCTCATGCGTGATCAACAAGATCGTGATGTGATATTGGCGATTGATACTCTCCAGCAACTGAAGAATATCCTCCGTGGTTTCGGGATCCAGCGCTGAAGTCGCCTCGTCGCAAATTAGAATATCCGGTGAGCTAACCAGCGCTCTGGCAATGCCGACGCGCTGTTTCTGCCCGCCGGAAAGCTGCTCGGGATAGTGATCCTTCTTATCTTCCAGGCCGACAAAGCGCAGCACTTCGTCAACCCGCTGCTGTATCTGTTGGCGATTCATACGCGCCAAGCGTAGCGGCCAGGCAACATTACCCGCTACCGTTCGCGACTGAAATAAATTGAACGTTTGGAAGACCATGCCAATGCGACGCCGGAGTTGGCGCAAAGCGTCTGAGGAAAGCAAAGTGATATCCTGCTGGTTAATCGTCACTTTCCCTTCCGTTGGCGTTTCCAGCAAATTAACCAGACGCAACAGCGTACTTTTGCCTGCTCCGCTGAAGCCGATGATGCCGAAAATCTCTCCTCTATCAATGTCCAATGTGACATCTTTCACGGCATACAGCGTTTTACCCTGTGTCGTAAACGACTTGCTAACATGCTCAAAACTGATCAAAACAGGACTCGATTTTGTATAAAGAAATAATACTGAAATTAAATAGAATCACAGAGTTATCTGCCAGAAACAAAAAATGCTATCCAATTGCGATTGTTTGCTAACGGCAAAAGAGAGAGGGAAACACGAGGCGTAATTCGGTATAGCGCATTATCAATGCGAACAACAGAAAGACCGTAGGAAAGGGAAATACACGTGAGTGGAGAGAGAAAAACATCTGGCAGGCATAATAAACCAGTGCCTACCAGAAAAAATACTTAACGCAGGCCGAGCTGGAAAATCATCGTTTCAGCCTGACAGCTGAACGTAAAATCAATATCCAGTTTAACGCCGCCATCTACCTCTTCCAACGTACTAACGATTTCGCAAGGTTCAGATTCTACCGCACGCGCTTTTTCCGTCAGAGCGGCTAATGTCGCTTCCGCGTCAGAACGATTGCCGAAAACTTTGCTGTAAGATGCCGTGCAATCGGTATTATCCATGATTGTGCCAACATCGACACAGCAGCAGGCTGCGGTTTCTTCAGCACTGCATTTGTTGATTACGTTCGTCATGATGCTTTCCTCTTAAGGCGCGGGAGATATGATCCAGTTCAAAAATTTTTATCTTCTTCATATTTTACTCCCTCATCCCAAAGCAGTACCAGTACTTCATGCCAGCCGGTAATTTTAGTGATATCAGTCACATTAATGTGTTATTACGCGGTAAAAGCCGGGTAATATCTCCTCACACAAATTAACCAAAACGTTAAGCAGATCTAAATTCTGCATCATTTTGGAAATATTTCGAATACACAAACGCAACATTATCGTATTCCCAACTTATACTTTGGCAACTGGTCTGATTTGTCAGGCTGAGTGCGCCCCCTACAATGCGCGTCCCTTGTTACCCCGTGTAACAACGTTAAATAACAAGCATATAAAGAGGTTTTGGTCATGAGCCAGAAAAACCTGTTCAAACAATCCACAATTGCTGTTGCGGTGGCCCTGTTTTCAGCAAATGTGTCCGCGGCTGGTTTCCAGCTTAATGAATATTCATCATCAGGTCTGGGACGCGCGTTTTCTGGTGAAGGTGCCATAGCCGACAATGCGACCTCCGGCAGCCGTAACCCAGCGACCATGACCATGTTTGACCGCCCCTCGTTCTCCGGTGGTGTTACCTATATCAACCCGGATATTGACGTCAGCGGTTCAAACCGGCTGACAGGCAATGATGCTAGCGCCAAAAATATCGCGCCACACGCCTGGGTACCAAACCTGCATTTCATTATGCCGCTTAATGAGCAATGGGCAATTGGTGCTTCCGCCACCACTAACTACGGTCTGGCGACGGAATTCAATGATAGCTATGCAGCAGGATCTATCGGTGGCAAAACCGACCTACTGACATCAAACCTGAATTTGAGCGCGGCCTACCGTCTGAACCAGCACTTCAGTTTTGGTCTGGGTGTTAACGCCGTCTATGCAGATGCTAAAATTACGCGTCATCTCGGCGATCTCAGCACGGCTCTACCTCGCAGTACTGAAATAGCGAAATTGGAAGGCAAGGAATGGGGATATGGCTGGAATGCCGGTATTCTGTACGAAATAGATGAAAACAACCGTGTCGGCCTGACCTATCGCTCGAAGGTGGATATCGACTTTAACGGTGATTACAGTAACCAATTGCCAACGAGTTTGGGTGGCTTCAACGGCTCAACCGTTCCCGGTAAGCTGACGTTAAATTTGCCGGAAATGTGGGAAGCATCAGTCTACCACCGCGTGGCGCCAAAATGGGCAGTGCATTATAGCCTGGCCTATACTAGTTGGAGCCAGTTCCAGGAACTGAAAGCAACAGGTAGCAACGGTCAAACCTTGTTCCAGAAAGAAGAAAACTTCCGTGATGCTTACCGCCTCGCACTCGGCACCACCTACTATCACGACGATAACTGGACGTTCCGTGGCGGTATCGCGTTTGATGACAGCCCAGTGCCGGCCGACAGACGTTCTATCTCCATCCCCGATCAGGACCGTTTCTGGTTGAGCGCAGGTACTACCTATGCCTTTAATAAAGACGCGTCTGTTGATGTTGGCGTGTCCTACATGCATGGTAAGAGCGTTAATATCAGCGAACGTGCACCGGGTGCCTTCAGTGCCGTCCAATATGACTTTACTTCCAAAGGTAAAGCCTGGCTGTACGGCGTGAACTTCAACTATGCGTTCTAAATAACCTACAGTTTTCTAAATAAAAGCAGGTAAGGTGACTTACCTGCTTTTTTATTGTCTGTATGTGCCAAGGTGAAAAACGCGAAGAAAGATGGTGTAAAACCCTTAGCGAAAACGACCAGAACATAATATTAAACAGGACAATAAGTTAACTCTATTTCGGGCTACAGCTATTGGTTACTACTTAATTTTGTGATTTTAAACACTTCCCAAGGACCTGGAGGTGCATATTGACCGTTTACAACACCGGCTCCAGCAGGATTCTGCTGGTCTATATTGCTTCCATCCAAACGTAAGTAAACATCCGGAAACTGTGCTGACCTAATGGTGAAGTTGCCTTCACTATTTTCTTCTATATAAAATTTTTCCCAAGGGCCAGGAGGAGTATATTGACAGTTTACAATCCCAGCACCAGCAGGATTCTGCCTGTCTATGTTGTTTCCATCCAGACGTAAGTAAGCATTTGGGAACGCTAAGGAACGTATTCTGCTAACATTATTTTCATCCGTTTCGATTGAAAATTTTTCATATTCTCCTGGAGGTCCATATTGTGCATTAACTGTGCCGAATCCAGCAGGATTTTGTTGGTTACTGCCTGATCCATCTATTCGTAAAAATACATTTTTGAAGTTCACAGATTGAATAGTAAAATATCCTACCCTCTGTTCAATGCGCTGTAATGTTACATTTGATGAGATAAGCGCCAGATTATTATCTACAAAGTCATTCAAGAAAATTACTGGCAAATTTCCAGGTGCTATTTGTGCTGCATTATTTCGCACCCACGGATAAGTGGTTTTATCAAAGCTTAATTTTGTTGACATTAACACAGAGGATGCATCGCTGAGTGAGAGGAATTCAGAGATGTATGCTGGAATGCTAATTGCGTTAGTCGCCGTATCCTGAAGCTGAAGAACCGTATATATCTTTCCTGCTGGAGGAGTTGGTTTGATACGTTTGAGTGCATTAATAATATTTTCAGGGTTTAGTGTGCTGTAATCGGCGTCGCTGTATGAATCATATTTTGATGCTAAATTCCAGTCTGCAATTTGATTTAGGAAAACTAATCTTTTTCCTTCGGAAATCAGATTGTCATAGCTGGTTTCTAGATCTGATGAATTCCCTATATTTATACTTTTGAATCTATTATTTATCGCAGATACAATTGATTCAAGCTCTTCTTTTTTGGGTTCTATTATTGAGTCAGATAACCCCTGCCCGTTCAAGCTGACAATAACAATCTCAGTTGGATTTTTTTCAAGCCATCCGAATACATCAGTCAGGAAAGCATTCAGGGAGTATCCCGGTATGATTGAATGAATATGATAGAAATCAGGTGCTACCGTGTTGAATGGGGAGGGAAGTTTTCCTGGTCTGAAATCAAAATAACGGCATCCTAAGTTTAGCTGGGTAGAAATATCGTCTTTTTGAGTAACAGCAAGCTTTATTAATAATCGCCTAAGTTTTGGTAGTCCTAAAGCTACTAATATTGGAACAGCAACGCCTAAAATAGGTGCCAGAAAACCTAAAAATGCAGTTAACAAAGCACTGTTATTAAGTATTTTATCCAATGCCTTTAAATCGAAAGATCCCGCATCATGAGAACCAGGCAAAGCAAAATTGTAAAACGGAGATGATTTGAGATTTGGATTTTTCTTTGCGGTATCACCCATCCAGTTGCTCATATTGGGTGTTATATAAACATAATTCTGATCCCTATTCGTTAAACCTCCAGAGCCAGAACCTGCATCGTAGAAACCATAAGATATTGCAGACGTTCCATTTATGATGGAAGGCGTTTTCATCATATCTTCAAAGTCTCCACTCATATTTCCAGTGAGACCATTTATTTCAATTTCTCGATGAAAGGGAGGTGTACTGTTAACAGTCCAATCAAACGTTCCTGTCACATGGAACGGTAAATCTGTATTGACTTCAAATTGATTAAATTGAAAAGAATCAAGAGAAGAGAATGTTTTATTAAAACTAGGTTTTTCACTTCCCGCATCATATTTTAATGCTACTATATTAAAGCTAACGCCATTAATATAAACACCAAAATCCACACCTTTACTTGGCATAATCGCTATCCTTGAAGAAGATAAATAACATTGAGTTTTTGAAAGGCTAAAAGATAACCTCGAAAGGAGGTGATCTAAGTTCTAGAATGACTTTCAAAAAAAATCAATGGTAAAAAATTAATTTTTAAATAAATGTAGCGCTGCTGAATGAATAATATTCAAGGATTTAACCACCTAACATATTGATAAAAATATACGTTTAGTCTTATCGAAACCTATCGAATTGTGATCTTGGAACACAAAAAAGGCCGCTTTCGCGGCCTTTGATCGTAAGCTCCGGTTAATACCGATTACTCAGGCTTAACCTCAATATAATCCAGACCCAGCGTGCTACTGGTGTAGCTGCGGATTTTATTGGTCATTTCAATATTACCGTCCAGCTTCTGACCATAAGACGGAACAATCTCTTTCAACTTGCTCTGCCATTCCGGCGTCGCGACTTTATCTTTAAACACTTTTTCCAACAGGCTCAGCATAATCGGCGCTGCGGTAGAAGCCCCCGGAGAGGCACCCAACAGGGCAGCAATCGATCCATCCTGTGAACTGACGATCTCGGTCCCCAGCTTCAACACGCCGCCTTTATCATCATCTTTCTTGATAATCTGAACACGCTGCCCGGCAACCGTCAGTCTCCAGTCTTCTTTCTTCGCGTTCGGGAAGTATTCCTGCAACGAAGCGAAGCGGTCATCGTCATCCATCATGACCTGGCCGATCAGATATTTCACCAGATCGAAGTTATCCAGACCGACGTGTGTCATCGGCATCACGTTGGAGAAAGTCACGGAACCGAGTAGATCCCACAGCGAACCGTTCTTCAGGAACTTGCTGGAGAAGGTAGCAAACGGCCCGAACAGCAGGACTGGCTTGCCATCAAAAATACGGGTGTCCAAATGAGGAACGGACATCGGTGGCGCCCCCACAGAGGCTTTACCGTACACTTTTGCCATGTGGCGCTTCACGATTTCCGGGTTTTCTGTCACCAGGAATTCACCGCCAACCGGGAAGCCACCGTATAGATCGGCTTCGGGAATACCGGTTTTCTGTAACAATTGCAGTGCCGCACCACCCGCACCGATAAAGACGAATTTCGCCTTAATCACGCTCTCTTTTTCACCGTTTTTCAGATCGGCGTAAGTCACGCTCCAGGTGTTGTCCGCATTACGTTTGATATCACGAACTTCTGAATTCAGGTGCAGCGCAAAGTTGGGCTTGGTTTTCATCGCACCAACCAGCTGACGCGTGATTTCACCGTAGTTCACGTCGGTACCGATAGGCATACGAGTCGCAGCAATCTTCTGAGCCGGATCGCGGCCTTCCATCACCAACGGAGCCCACTCTTTGATCGTATTTGGATCGTCAGAGAACTCCATGCCACGGTACAGCGTGCTGTGCTGCATCGCATCATAGCGGTGTTTCAGGAAGGTGGTATTCTCATCACCCCAGACAAAGCTGATGTGCGGCACACTGTTGATGAAAGAGTGTGGATTACTCAGCACACCGTTTTTCACCTGATAGGACCAAAACTGACGCGAGATTTCAAATGCTTCGGTGATTTCCAGCGCTTTGCTGATATTGATAGGGCCGTCGGGATTATCCGGCGTATAGTTGAGTTCCATGAAGGCCGAGTGACCCGTACCGGCATTATTCCAGCCGTTAGAGCTTTCTTCCGCCACATTATCCATACGCTCAACCATGTCGATGGACCAGTCTGGTTGCAGCTCTTGTAAATACACCCCAAGCGTAGAGCTCATAATGCCCCCGCCGATCAGAACCACATCCGTTGTCTTCTCTGTCGTTTTAGCATCTTCAGCCATCGCCAGTGGGGCGCTAACCACCACGCTGAGGCAGAAGAACATAGCAAGTAGTTTTTTCATGCTTATATCTCTATTTTTATAAGTGCAGGTAAATAGAATTCCAGGCATTCATTAACACGCGGGCGCGCTACTACGGGTAAAAAGCATCGTTCTTATGACCTTTTTGTTAATCACGTTGCTAACAAAAAAATCAGCACGCTGACACATTTCAGCCACGATGCGCATCCGAACCAGTTAACGACGTTACATTATTGTTATCTGACGGCAGGAAATAAATTTTTGTAAGTAAATAAATGAACAACAAAGTAATAACTTTTAAGAAACAAACCACAGAATTATCATGGTAAAAATAAGTTTAGCAGTGTTTTATAAAAGCAAAAGGCACCCGTAGGTGCCTTTGAAATCAGTGATAATGCGCAACGCTATTTCGCTGAATCGATCTCGTCAAGCGAGTCTTCAATCGCGGCAGCATTCGGATTCTGCTGCGGGGTGATTTGCCCATCGCTGGCGAGGAAATCATGCCGCTGGAAATAGGCCTCGCGGATCATAAGGTAAGGATCGGAAGAATTACGCAGCAAACCATCGGAATCCAACAGCTGTGCTCGCGTTTCCAGTCCCTCGATAGCCCATTTGCCCGCCGACATCCAGAACGTCAGATAGCTCAGCATCGGATACAGCGTATCTACTACGCCGCCACCATCTTCACGGGGCGTCACGCTACCGTAGCCAGGAACGACCAGATATGGCCCGTAACCTACGCCATAATTACCCAGCGTGCTACCAAAGCGGCGAGACTCTTCTTTTGCCAGTTTAGGATTCGCCATCGATGCTACATCAATCAGGCCGCCCATCCCGAGCAAGGTATTCAGGAAGAAGCGGTTAAAGTGAATCATCGCTTTATACGGTTTACCTTCAACGAAGTAGTTCACCATCGTCGCAGGCTCTTCCAGGTTGTTGAAGAAGTTGCCCAGCCCGTTACGCGCAGGCGTCGGCACATAATCGCGCCATGCAACAGCCGCCGGACGTACCACATAAGGATCCAGCACGTCGTAGTTGAAGTTGAACATAGTACGGTTAAAGCCTTCAAGCGGATCAGAACGTCCTTCTTGGGCACGATCCCCGGAACTGGCGCAGCCGATCAACAACACGCTGGCAAACACCACCCCACTCAGGCGGTAATTCATATCTGTTCTCCCTGATTTATAGTGTGCTATACCCGTCATACTTCACATTGCGTGTGTGTTAGTTGCGTTCACTCACCCGAATCACTTACTTGAGTAAGCTCATCGGGATTCCTTCACTTACCGCCTGCCCGCAACGCGAATTATTTAGGGTATATACCCGCGACCGAAAATGGGTATTCCCAGCATCAGCTCCAGCCTACCAAGCTGAGCGACAAGGACGGGATATCGGCCAACAGTGTAACATTTTATAGCCCTATCGCTACGTTGGCTTACGCATTACTACATTTTCAGAGGTTTGCCATTTTTTTCTTATGGGGACAACACACGCTGTCGTTACGGCACGCGTTCATGCGTGGACAACAGCACAGTATTTCATTGTTCCGATCACAGCATAGCACTGCCAGCCTAAATCAGTGAGTCATGTGGTGGCGCCCTATGTTGTAAAAACTGACTACGCTTATCATCGAGGCTGTCGGTGTTACCTCCGCAGCATCACCTAAGTGCTAATCAGCACGTTCGTCGAGAGGATCGCTATGAACCCGTCTTCAGAATCCAAGCAAACCCGGAAAGAGAAAGAAAAAGACGTTGCGGTAGAGAGTGAGGAAAGCACGCAGGGAAAAGCGATCAATGTTGACGAAGAGCATTTACCCTCCCCTGCCGCCGCGATCCATGAAGAAATTCGCCAGGAAGGACAGAAGGAACTGGAACGCGATGCGATGGCCTTATTGTGGTCGGCGATTGCGGCAGGAATTTCCATGGGAACCTCATTCATGGCAGTCGGCATGCTCCACAACCATCTGGTTGGCGTGCCTGGCAGCTTTCTGCTGGAGTGTTTCGGTTACACCATTGGCTTTGTGATTGTGATTATGGCACGCCAGCAGTTGTTTACCGAAAACACAGTTACGGCAGTGCTTCCGATCATGCATAAGCCAACGCGCAGCAATTTCTATCTGCTCGGTCGGTTATGGTTCGTCGTTCTGGCAGGCAACCTGATCGGGACAGCCTTAGCCGCCCTTGCCTTTACCTATATGCCCGTTTTTGATGGTGAAACACGAGAGGCATTAGTCGACATCGCGATGAAGGTCATGAAGAATTCACCGACGGAAATGTTCGCCAATGCCGTTGTTTCTGGCTGGATTATTGCCACGCTGGTCTGGATGCTGCCTCGCGCTTACTCAGCCAAACTGTGGATTATCATCATCATGACCTGGATGATTGCTTTCAGTGACCTCACCCATATCGTGGCTGGAGCCTCAGAAATTTTCTATCTTGTGTTCATTGGCCACATACCTTGGCAGGCCTTCATTTGGCCATTTGCCTTACCCACGCTGGCGGGGAATATTATCGGCGGCACCTTTATTTTCGCACTCATCAGCCATGCACAAATTCGCAACGACATGAACAGTTCATCCCACGCCAAACGCCAAAAGGCGTATGAGAATGCTGAAAAAGAACACCGGCAGAAACGCTGATTGCTGACACTTTGAGCAAACGCGCCGTTAAGTGCTTATTCTCAGAGCAAAAATGCGTATAATGGCCGCGCTTCAAGTCTCCATAGTTAAATGGATATAACGAGCCCCTCCTAAGGGCTAGTTGCAGGTTCGATTCCTGCTGGGGACACCAGTCACACTTCTCTCAAGGTCTACTCAAGTCAACCAATCCCAGATATAACAAGCCTCTTAGCTAAATCTCATTATCTCAACGTCTACTACAATCTATTGCAATCAACGGATATGTGGGGGTACATTTGGGGGTATTCCGTGTTCGGTCTAGAGTTGATACCCCCAATGAAACTAAACGCACGACAGGTCGATACAGCCAAACCCAAAGATAAGCCCTACAAGTTAGCTGACGGCGGCGGTTTGTATCTTCTGGTCAATACCAATGGTGCGAGGTACTGGCGTTTAAAGTACCGAGTTGCCGGTAAAGAAAAACTGCTGGCGCTGGGGATATATCCTGATGTCTCTCTGGCCGATGCCCGATCGCTGCGTGATAAAGCGAAAAAATCTCTCGCTGCTGGTGGTGATCCATCGGAGAACAAAAAGGATGAAAAGGAAGCCCGTAAGGCCCAGGTAAAAAACACCTTTAAAGAGATTGCTCTGGAGTGGCACACCAGCAAAGCAAGGAAATGGTCTACAGGTTATGCCAATGAAAATCTGGTACTGCTGACCAACAACGTTTTCCCACAACTTGGTGACAGGCCTATTGCGGAAATTAGGCCGCTAGAGCTGCTGGAAATCCTCAAACGAATAGAAAACCGTGGTGCTACTGAGCAAGCCAGAAAGGTACGCATGCGCTGTTCGGAGGTTTTCCGTTACGCCATTGTCACCGGGCGGGCAACTTATAACCCGGCTCCCGACCTGATCAGCGCCATGCAGGGGCATGAGTCGAAACACCATCCCTTTTTAATCGCGAAAGAGCTACCCGATTTCTTCACCGCGCTATCTGGTTATTCTGGCAGTGTGCTGGTGGTTCTGGCCGCACGCCTGCTAATTCTGACCGGGTTGCGGAACGTTGAATTACGTTGCGCTTCCTGGCAGGAAATTGATACCGAAAATGCGCTATGGGAAATCCCATTAGAACGGATGAAGATGCGCCGCACTCACCTGGTGCCGCTATCCCGCCAAGCTCTGGCTATCGTTGAGCAGATACGGGAAATAACCGGTAAATATCCGCTGATGTTCCCCGGGAGAAATGACCCACGCAAAACAATGAGTGAGGCCAGCATTAACCAGGTATTTAAACGCAGCGGGTATGCGGGAAAAGTTACCTGCCACGGCTTCCGCCATACCATGAGCACAATTCTTCACGAACAGGGCTATAACACTGCATGGATTGAAACCCAGCTTGCCCACGTCGATAAAAACTCAATTCGCGGCACCTATAACCACGCTCAGTATCTGGATGGACGCAGGGAAATGCTCCAGTGGTATGCCGACTATATGGAAGCATTGGAGAACGGCGGAAATGTGGTTCATGGCTCGTTTGGTAAACGTGCGTAACTGGATAGATAGACAGTTGTAGTATACCGCAGTAGACTACTGTAAACGAACAAAGAATAGGCTATGTCTAGGCTGATCCCCGAAACCCCGTACACCTCTGCGGGCTGGCATAGCCGCTAAAATTAGAGGGCGTGAGGTGGCGTCAGTATGCCTGAGGAAAATTTTCTACCATTAGACAGTGATATACCACTCTATCCCGTAGAGGCATTACGTGAAATTGCTAGCTCCGTCAGATGGTCACTTAAACATAAGAAAAGAACCAATGAGCAAATTGAGCATGTTCAAAATTTGATATTTGAACTGATAGAGATTTACTTCAACGAAGAACAGGAAAAAGAAATTCAGCGATTAAGGGATGAAGCTCAAGCTACTTTAATGTACAGCAGATGGAAGGAAGAGCTTGATTTGTATCCTTTTGCGATCCAGCACAACCGTTACGGTGATTCTTTGGGGTTCATCGGTGACTCAAGGGAATTGGATTCACCAAGTTACGAGAATACAGATGAAGTAGACGCTTTATATGAAATCATTGAGTGGCTTAAAGATAATGAAACAGAGGAAGGGTTTGTAGATGCTGAGCCTTTTGAATACTTCTACGCATTAAGCCTCTCCTTAATAGCCGACGCTGTAGTTTTTATTCGCTCACTGGAGAGCAATCAGAATAAAATTGGAACGGTGAAAGTAACTCTTGGCGGGCTACATCCGATAACCAGAGCAGCGATGAAGGCAATGAAAGCCATGGGGTATGGTAATGAACGTAAAACAGAAGATTTATATGAGAGGAAATTAAGTGATTTAAATGAAAAGGTTGAAGAACTTGTAAAGCGAGTAGCTGAACAGAGTAATTATAATTCTGAGGAGGAGAGCAGAAAAAAAGCCAAGATAAAAAAAGCCACGGACTCACGACATAAAAAAAACCGAGAGGCAAAAAATATTGTTTGCGATGATTGGCTTAAAAGTCGCAATAATTTTAAAAGTGCGATGGATGCCGCTGAACATTACAAAGTGTGGCTTGAAGACAAATATTTTTACTATGGCGTGCTGACTGTTAGAAATTGGATTCTAATGCATGCTAAAAAACACCGGGTAAAGTGGTAACCGCTATTGCGCAGGGTGTATGGTCTACTGCGCACACTGTACGCTTTGCGATGTATAGTGGTGGATTATCAAGCATTATTTAGTTGGAATACCTCCTGTTATCTAGCACCGTCTATTAGTGACAACAAACAGAAACAGGGGGAAACATGCCACAGACACTTATCAGAATGTCCGAAACTATGCGCCGCACGGGGTATGGTAAGGCATGGCTATACAAACTCATCTCACAAGAAAGATTCCCGAAGCCTGTAAAAATTGGCTCACGTTCGATCGCTTTCGTTGAGAGCGAAGTTAATGAATGGATTGAGCAGCGTATCTCTGAACGAGATAGCTTATCCGCACGCTGAAGATACAACAGCTATGGGAGGAACGATGCAAAACGATAACATTATTCCCATCAGGGCGGGAGTATCAAATAACACATATCATGCAGATGACAATGATGACCCATCTAATGCTTATATCGAGATGTTCATCAGTTCTCTTGCATATAAAAGGCCAGAAGAAGTTATTGCTGAGATTTTAACTCAAATTGAAATCATTGATGACCATATGCGTTCATTGGTTGTTAATCACAAAGAGATATCCAGAGTGCGAGCGAATTTATATAAGATTTATATTGCATCAAAAGCACTGGAGTCATATTTAGAAAATAAAGGCCAACCGGTGAATCTGGATTTCTAACGTCTCAAACCGAAGAGGTTTATCTCATGAAAAATGAAATGGTCTTCTCTGGCCAGGGGGATTCTCACACCCAAAATCCCGCGACTCAATCGATGCAGTTACCTGTTATTGAATGGCAAGGCGTTCGGGTGGTGACCACAGAGACTCTTGCTAAGGGATATGAAACTGACACTATCCGTATCCAACAAAATCATATCCGTAATGAATCCCGTTTCATTGAAGGCATACACTTTTTTAATCTGAAAGGCACGAAATTACGGGAGTTGAAAAACAGACTATCTTCTAGCGAGTTAGTTGGAAAGCGTGCCCGTAGCCTCGTTCTTTGGACAGAAAAGGGGGCCGCCCGCATGTCTAAAATTGTCGATACGGATGCCGCATGGTCTTTCTTTGAAACCCTTGAAGGCTGTTATTTCTCCCATAAGAAGGAACAACAACAGGTTCTGGCTGTTCCGAATTTTTCCGATCCTGCGGCAGCCGCCCGAGCCTGGGCAGATGAATTTGAAGCAAAGCGTAAGGCCATGGTCATAACGCACCAGCAGGCGGAATACATCGAACAGTTAGAAAAACTGTTTGCGAACGGGCTTTCACCTGTTCAGTTTTGTAAGCGCCTCAATGGTGTTAATTGCAGCAAGGTTAATGCCTACCTTGCTTCTGTCGGGTGGTTATATGACGACAATCCAGAGGGTAATAATGCACGCTGGCGCGTTTATTCCTATGCACGGGATCGTTATCTTACAGAAAAAACCAGCACCATTAGCCCGCCAGCATCAGAAGGGTTTATTGCCTACAACCCGGTGTTATTAAGGAAAGGGGCTGTGTGGATCTATCGACACTATTTGAATGGTGAACTTCCGATGAAGTCGGACTGGAATGGTGAGTTTACCCACGATAAAGATCTGTCAGGAGATAAGCATGCTAGCGCTCAATAAAACAAAGGCGACCATGCCGGGCCGCCTGAGTCACTGCAAAAATCTAAAGCTGTATCAGAATACCAGACAGGTAAACGCATGCAACTGTCCGTTGATTCAATCTTTCGTTTTTTTACGTTGCCGAAATTTGATTTCACGCTGTAAAGCAGAAACCACAAATTGCCCGGTACTCTCGCCTATTTCTTTTAGTTCTTCG
The DNA here is from genome assembly GCF_004137795.1 of Pectobacterium zantedeschiae. GTDB lineage: Bacteria > Pseudomonadota > Gammaproteobacteria > Enterobacterales > Enterobacteriaceae > Pectobacterium > Pectobacterium zantedeschiae. The sequence continues at coordinate 277,464 of NZ_NWTM01000001.1, read as the reverse complement.
ACCTCTTTGACGATCTCATGCGGAACACGAGCAGCAAGAGTTTGCGACTTTGCATTAACTGCCTTCGTTGCCATATCTGACTTTCTCCATTTAAGGTGTTTAACAGTATGGCATAAAAAAAGGAGTTGTAAACACTTGAAGTGTTCAACACCTTGCAATAGACTGGTGTTCAACACCTTATCCACGGGTGTTGCACAAAAAGTGAAGCCCGTAGGTGTTGGTAGCACCTACGGGCCTCTAACCAAACCGTTATACGAGGTAACGATCATGGCTACCAAGAATACTATCACAGAAAATGCATTCACCCCTGATGTAAAAAGCTTACCCACCCCATGTGAGACATTCGCCATCATTCATGAAATGGAGTGTCTTCTGTCCATCATACAAAGCATCAATGAAATCACTGATCCACGTAAAAAAAGTTACCTGATTGATGCTGCTGACAGTATCGGTACTCGCATTCTCGATAATCTCAATACTCGTCAGGATTTTGAAGATGATGAGTGCCGCCGAGAAGCAATGGGAGCAGCATCATGACCTCAACGAAACTGATAACTAAAAATTTCCGTTTGAATGCATTGGCTAACCAGTATGCGGCCGCTCTGTATGCAGCTATACGGCGACAGAATAACGGGGACTTCTTCACTATCGAAGCCGCTGGGCAAGCGGTACAAGTGGATATCGTTGGTAATGTTCAAGGCATGCGACAACTGGTGGATAGCTATCTGCTGGAAGCTTTAGAACAGGAATATCGGCAATGGGAAGACGTTGCCATTACTATCTTGGCCGCTTGCATCGAAGGTTCCGCTCTGACCATTCATGGAAGGCAAATCTGGAAAAGCATGGTTGGCGATATGGAACTATCGATAGCGCAGGGAGGCCGAATCAATGCGTAATATCGACCTAATCCGCCATGTATCTAGTGTGGCTCGTGGACATTGGCCTGATGTATTGCCAATGTTGAGGATCGATATACCCCATCACAGGGGAAGCCTTGGCCCCTGCCCCGCATGCGGCGGAACTGACCGCTTTCAGTTCGATGATTTAGAAGGGCGTGGAACATGGCATTGCCGCCACTGTGAAACCGAAGCCGGAGACGGGCTGGCGCTAGTGATGAATGTTCGCCAGTGCTCTGCTACCGAAGCGGCTTTCTCGGTTGCGGATGTGTTGGGTATCGATTACCGGGCAACAGAAACCGATGGTAATACAGCCAGCCAAAGGCAGGAGCAGTTGGACGCAGAGCGGCAACAACGTGAGCATAGGACCGCTGATGAAGCCGTACAGCGCCGGAACGCATTCACCTCAAAGTACCAAGCACTAGCGGTGAAATCCGCACCGGGGGAAAGTGCCTACCTGATGGGTAAAGGGCTTGAAGGGTTCACCTTCCCTATTCTGCCTGACGGAACGCTATTGCTTTCGCTGGTCGATGAATCCGGCGCAGTTGCTGCTGCACAGACCATCACACCAAAGGGTGAAAAGCGGTTGCTCAGTGGGTCAGCAAAGAAAGGCGCATACCATGCCGTTAATGCGCCAGAGCAGCCCGCTACGGTGATTCTTGCTGAAGGATTAGCAACAGCGTTAAGCGTTCACCTGATGCGCCCTGACGCGCTGCTGGTAATCGCCATTGACGCGGGGAACCTCCCCCCCGTCGCACAAGTGATGCGCCAGCAGCACCCACAAGCACAAATCATTATTGCTGCTGATAACGATCACCCTACTGATGACCAACCAAACACCGGGAAAGATGCCGCAGAAAAAGCGGCCGGCGCAGTGGCTGGATGGGTATCACTTCCCCCTACTGACTACAAAGCCGATTGGAATGATTACCACACACAAAACGGGCTGGAAGCCGCCACACAGGCATTTAATGAATCCACATGCCAGCACAAGGGGGAAAGTGTGACCACTCAACTGAAAGCGATTGATGGAGGGAAACCGAGCGGTACCGAACACGATCCACTGAAACCCAGGGTTGAACGCCGCAAAGATGGAGTGTTTTATGTGACTCCGAAACTAGACAATGGTAGCGGAGAGATTATCAACAATGAAAGCTGGCTTTGCTCCTGGTTGAGTGTTGTCGGGATCGGCAGGGATGATAAAGACCAATACCTGATATTACGCTGGCGGGCGATGGGGACGAGTACCGATACTACACAGGCGATCCCCCTGGCTGATATAGGTGAACGTGAAGGCTGGCGAACGCTGAAAAATGGTGGCGTGAATGTCACAACGAAAAGTAGCCTACGGGCAATTTTAGCTGACTGGCTACAGCGCAGCGCCACACATGAAATTTGGCGTATCGCTCATGCTACTGGTTGGCAATGCGGTGCCTACATCATGCCCGATGGTGAAATCATTGGTAAGCCTGATGTGCCTGTCTTATTTAGTGGCCGCAGTTCAGCGGCTGCCGGTTATACCGTCAAGGGCACAGGCGAAAGCTGGCGTAATCATGTTGCCCGGCTGGTAGATGGTAATTACGCCATGATGACAGGCATTGCGGCAGCGCTGGCCGCGCCTCTGATTGGCCTGAGTGGTGCGGATGGGTTCGGTATCCATTTCTATGAACAATCCAGCGCAGGGAAAACCACCACAGCAAACGTGGCAAGTAGTCTCTACGGCGATCCTGATTTGCTGCGCTTGACGTGGTATGGCACCGCGTTGGGACTGACAAACGAAGCAGCAGCCCACAATGACGGGCTAATGCCTTTGGATGAGGTTGGGCAAGGTGCCGATCCTGTCAGCGTCTCACAATCCGCTTACGCGCTGTTTAACGGTGTCGGCAAATTGCAGGGAGCTAAAGAAGGCGGTAACCGGGATCTGAAACGCTGGCGCACGGTGGCTATAAGCACCGGGGAAATGGATCTGGAGACCTTTATCGCCCTTACCGGAAGAAGAACCAAGGCGGGGCAACTCGTGCGCCTGCTGAATATCCCATTGAGCAAAGCTATTCGCTTCCATGAATACAGCAACGGAAAGCAACACGCCGATGCGCTGAAAGACGCCTATCAGAACCACTACGGCGCTGCCGGTCGCGAATGGGTGAAATGGCTAACCGACCACCAGCAACAGGCCATTGACACGGTGAGAGCCGCTGAAATGCGCTGGCGTAGTCTTATTCCTGCCGACTATGGCGAGCAAGTTCACCGCGTGGGGGCAAGGTTTGCCATTCTGGAAGCGGCGCTATTGCTGTCAACTGCCATCACTGGGTGGGACACGCAGAAATGTCGCGACGCCATCCAGCACAGTTATAACGCCTGGTTGCGTGAGTTTGGCACAGGGAACAAAGAGCACCAGCAGATTATCGAGCAGTGCGAAGCGTTTCTAAATGCGTATGGTCTGAGCCGCTACGCGCCAATTGGATATGATGAACGTGATTTGCCTATCCGTGATTTAGCTGGGTATCGTGACCGAGGCAAACACGATGCAGCACCGATGATTTTCTATACCTTCCCGTCTACGTTTGAGGGGGAAATTGCCAAAGGCTTTAACGCTAAACAGTTTGCTAAAATCCTGCGTAGCGCGGGCATGCTGACCCCACCCAACAGCGGGCGCGGTTATCAGCGCAAATCCCCACGGATAGACGGACGGCAGATAAATGTCTATGTCCTCCAATACCGCCCAGAGGATAGCCAGCCAGAATAAAACTCTTTTACATACGTATAAATGGTGTTGGTTCAGTTAGTTTGGTTGGTTCAATATTTAAAACCATCTGTTTTTATTTATTATTTTCCTAAAAATTGAACCAACACCGAACCAACAGAAGGGGATTTTGAACCAGCAACAATAAACAGTTGAGGGGAGAAAACGACTATGACAACACAGATTTCAGCATATGGGCGTCTGGTGGTGGATGTGCAAAGCGTGAACCTAGCGAAACCTAACGGTCGGTGAAAAACGAAAGCCGAATGTTTACAGATTCCCCGAAAACGAAATGGATACGGTCAGCGCGCGGATAACTTTACTACGTGAGAAGATACTGACCTATGTCAAAAATCCGGCATATGAATATCACGGGTACTACAAAGAGGAATTTACTAGGTGCCGTGATAAGGCCGACCAGTGGTGTTGAATTTTTTATAATTTACTTCATAACTAAGAAGCCATAGAAATGGCTATGGTTTATTTGGGAAAACTAAAATGATTAAAGTAACTTATATGCTAGCGAAGCGTGTCGACTTCCCTGGGATCGGGGTTGCCCCCTAATAGAAAAACAATATGGCAGTCTGTTCGAAGCTAATATTCCTGAGGTAGGTCAAGTCATCAGTCTTCAATACGGTACAGATATTGGCCAGATGGGGGCATTTCTTATACGCAAGGTTGAGCGTACCATCTGGAACGAACACGAGAGCTATATGATTTGGGTTGAAGGGGCTTAGGCCGTAGTGATTTGAATACAAGGCTGCTTAGCAAGCAGCCTTTTTATTACCTTTTCCTGATCCATTTTGAGTAAGAAATGCCGTGATTACTCAAACAACAGACCGGAGGTTGCTCACATTAACGTCGCCAAAACGTGCGGGATGTACCTGCTGAAAACTGGCTTAAAAATTAGACTATATAAGAAGGATGGTGAAACAGGGTATCACTGAAACCAGAAGTGAATGCCTACATCGTTCAATCGCTTGCATGCTTTGATCACCCCTCTCTGATTGTCGATGCCGTCTTAAAAAAGGACCGGCGCCAAGCGTTTTGTGAATCACAAGAAGGTCAAAATACCAAATAAAACAAGAAGTTATCGCGACCTTAAGACTCTTTATGGGATGAAGCCTTGTGGATTAGGAGCTACATAAGAGCATCGAGGTGGAAAACAACAACATGCTGAATTGAGGCGTTGTGACGGATAGCTACCAGAAATCGGTGAGTTCGCTAAAGCATCGCAGCTTACTGGGCTCAACCTCCAAAACTTAGGATGTGTAGCTTTGATCTGCACGATTGCAAGCAAGATAGTAGTCCGTTATAACTACGCGTCGTCACCCTAGCCTAGCCAGTGCACATTTGCCCGCCGACCTCTAGCTGCAACAATATTTCAACATATTTATTACTAACTTTCATTGGCCCCATAAAAAATAGTCATAGCCTAGATGGCGAGAGACATCTGTACTTGAGTTGGCATTGCAGCTCGACGCCAGAGCCAAGCGTCAAATTCTCGACGCGAAAGAGAGAGAAGGTCTGCGGCGAAGCAAAAAGACTCACGCAAGAAGTGATAGTCATCATTTTTGACACCAATTGCTTTCGCGAATGTGCGAACGTGACGGTCAACTGCGATGGAGTCAATGCCGACGAGACATCCCATATAATCGACCGTCTTCGGGCCGATACCATTTATGGCTTGAATTGCATCACAGAATTCATTGGATGCCAGACTCAAACGTAAATCCTGTACGTCCTCAATTCCAGCTCTTTGCAAGAAAGCTACTAGCGCCTCGAAACGGCTAACCTTCTCATGATGGCGCCAGTTCAAAAATGTACCTGTTTCTCCGCTCTGAATTAGCGAGACCAATGAGGAAATTGTGACGTGATTCGGATGCATCCGCAGGATAGTCTGCACCCGAGGACGCACAACCGTCATATAATTAAGTCCAGCTTGGAGCACTGAGTCCGCGAGAACGGCTCCGATGTGATCACAGATATCACGTGGGGACCTCACCTCAAAGAGTGCGCCTTGATTTTTCGCATGATTAGCGATGCTACGCGCTACTTGCAAAATCTCGATGGCGGAATTACTCATACTAATTTTGCCTCTTTTAATGCACTCAGGCGCTCAACACAGTTCGGACAAGCACCGCAAGGAAACTGTGCGGACGCCTGGCACGAATAAGTTCGTCCGATAGGAACACCAAGCTCAGCAGCAACCCTAGCTACATCGGCTTTGGACGAATAGCGGAATGGCGAATGAAAGCGAACGGGACCAATGCTTGATGTAAGTTCGTCGAGATTATTCATAAATGCAGCAGTACAGTCAATTTCTTTGGCGTGGTTGCTATTGATGAATCCGGTATAGACATTCAAGATACCGGCAATCTGTGCGCGTGCCGCAGCAGCAGCGAAAAACAGCATTGTCCGATATGGGATGTACAAATCGTCGTCCTTGATATCCTCAGTCCAAAGATCTGCTTCGCGAATTAGCCGCGATTGCGAGCCTCGGAAGATATCAGATATATCAAAGCGCTCAGGCCGTTGCATTTCGGAAGGCAGGACTTCATTTACCCTACTCCACTCAATTTCTACACAATGTTGCCCATAGTCGAAAAAAATCGGTACAACTTCAACACCTTCTGCTGCAAGCTGGTATGCAACAGTTGTTGAGTCTAGGCCACCCGAAGCTAGAAGGAGCACCTTTTTTATCACGATTTGGCCCTCAATTCAGCAATGACACTAAACATACCGTTGAGGCACATATCAAGGCTAGAAGAATATACCGAACTTCCGACAACTACCATCGTGTTCTCATTCTCATGCCGCGGATCATAGGTGATGACCGGCTTACCCATCTCGATTGCCATACCGATTTCCACAAGCGTGCCAGGGTCTCGGTCGAGGGGGACAGCGAAGATTGCGTCACATTCCTTTAGCAGATGGTAATCCATGTGATATGTACAGCGCAGCTCACCACTACTTGCAGGTCGCTTCAACTCTCCATTTTCAAGAACGGGACGACGCACCTTGAAGTTGTGATACACCAGACTTTCAACAGCATGGTCGAGTTCCTGTTTTTCAACATATGAAAAATCTGGACCAGCAAGGTAAATCGAGTAACTCTGTCGGTCATGCCATGGGAGCACTGTCCCTCGGAGTGCTTGCAGTACATCCATCGAAAGGCGGAATTCGCGTTGCAAATCGCGTTTGATGTCGTCTGGAAATGTCGACTGTGAGTACACCGTCGCAGCTTGGCATCCACGCCATGCAGCTTCAATCCACCCCTTGTGAGAGAGGCCTACCATAACGCTCGAATAAACATCTCCAACACCGACTGAGTTAACGGTATTGCCCAACGTTGCTGGTATTTCTTCGACATCGTTATTACGCAAATCAAAAAGCCGACTACCGCCACGATTTTCTTTAAGCAGAAATACGTCTGGCGAAAGTGTCCTCACTACATTTAGAAGTCCACCGATATCGTCTTTTCCAAGTTTCATAAACAATGGGGACGATGTCGAGATAATGACAGCTTGCACGCGCCCGCAGAACTCCTTAAGTGAAGATAGATCCTCAAGGTCATACGCTATATCGAACGAAAACCGTGCGTCTTCAGTAAATGCGTTAGCGAGTACATTGATATCGAATCGACCAGGGAAGACAACGATTTTCTTATAAGCTTCGAGACATGGCAACGGGTCATTAACTTTCACTACTTTGGTATCGCTCATTAGATCTTCGTAGCCTTGGTGCGAAACTTCTGTCACGTCGCCAATAAGGATAACGTTCGGTGCACCTATGACATCACCAAGCCAGATGAAATCTTTACACCCAACCTCATCCAGATAGCGACTGGCTTCATCAACAAGGTATTGAGGGCAGAAAGCTGCTACTGAATAATTTAACCCTGCCGCCCACATCCCCCTTGCAGCATGAGCAATTCCTCCCAAGCGAAGCTTGCACATTACACCACGCTGAGCAAGCGTATAGTCGATAACAAGTTCCCCAACAATTAGAACTGTATCTTTGCAATCCATGATTATCTCGGCACGAAGTCAGCATTTACGGTAGGAACGGGCGAGGCTGCGGAGAAACTCACCAGGCCCACGTAAGTTACACCATCTTCGAGGCATGCTACGAGATAATTGAATGAGGTAGGAAGTGCCCCTACCTTTACACCCTGCATATCCACCGCGAAAACGCGTTTCTTATCGAAAACAATACCAAGTTGATCGCCGACAGCAGGCACATTTCTGAACCGTGAATAAAAATCACTGTTTCCAACATCTTCCAGCACAGTATGAAATGCCTGTTTACATCTATCGACCCCGCTAGCGCCCCCCTCTATGCCAGTCTCATCTCCTACAACCTTCTTAGCTTTTGTACCTGGATAATCTGAAAAATGCCCCGACCCTGAGCTCCCCATCGCATTGCTCCTACGTGGTTAATAAAGCCTTTTCTTATTACGGATTCGCACAGACCGCTCTCCTAACATATAGGTCAGCGCTACCATCAGATCAATAGCAGTTATTATATAATTTTTGTGGGATTTTGTTATCCGGACTTCTTCTTGCTCGCCTGAATTCCCAAACAATAGGCTCTGAATGGACGATGTGCAGATCTGCATATCGGTTACTTCCTGAATCAAATCCTGCGCAGCCTGGGTGCGCAACCACTGAGCGGGAGCTTTGTTTGCTCCCAATCCACTAGCTTGATGAAGCGCGTTCAGGTTAAACCGCCCCTCTGCGTCCGTGGAAATTTCAACGCCAGCGATACGATCTGCAAAGTGAGGTTTTGTGAGGTTGTTGCTGTTGGCGATACCACTGATATCTCGGAATACAATCAATGAAACGTTGTGCATTTTTCTGCTTACCGTTCAGTTTCGTTTTGCGCACTGCGCAATTCTAACGATGCGCAATTTCTTGTGCCCTGGATCTGTTGTAACAAGAGTAAATACACAGTTTGTCGGAGTACTAACGTCAACGATTAACTCTGTCGGGATGCATCTGGAAAAACTGACTTTCAACACCATACGGCAACAGACAGATCTGTCGGAGTAATAATATATTCATCCATCTGTGTGCTCTGTTCCATGTCCATAGATTCAAGCCATTGTAGTGATGCTTCAGTCATCGATGCCAAGCTTTTTAGCTAGAGGTCCCCAATAGGATGCTTCAAGATTGAGCAAGCGCTGGAGTTGGTTTTCAAATGTCGACCATCGCATGTTATCTGGCTTCGGGAAATACGCCGCGTTATTAAACAAGTTATAAGCTGGAGCATAGTCCCCCCATATAGCCGCTCGTTTGCGCCATATTTTTAAGCGCAATCTTCCTAATCTATCTTGGCTTTGGCTGGCGTAATGAAGCCTAAAGCATTTACGGCATGCAACATCAGCATCTGACCAATAAAGCTTTCCCTGTCTCTCCTCGCAATATGGGCATACAAACCACCAGCGTCGGCCATTAAAATGTGTTGCTGTGGTGCTAAGAGTTATCAGTAGCTCTCTGCCAGTTTTGACCCTAGCCCTACAGGTACGAAAGTTGTGCTCTGTTACTACTGGATAAAGCTCTATTGACCGCCCTTGTGAACTAACCCAACGCCATCCAGTATCGCTGAGTGTCACCAGACGTTTAATAGCTTTACCACCCAAGTACGGCAATTCATGCGTATAGTGGCGTTGCTGAGGACTTACCCAAAGGTTCATTATCAGCTCCTGTCTGAAATTAGCCATACGAAATCATATGGGTTTTTAGAGCACAGTTCTGAATCGAAATACCGCACAACCCCAGATACCGCAAGGCTTGCAACTATGTTCTATTGTTAGTCTAATTTAGCATCGTTCGCGTATAAAACTTTTCCTGTTTCCACTGTGCTATGACATGTCTCTGTTGCTCGAAAGCAACTTGTTATTGATCCTTCTTTGTTGACTGTGCACTTTACTCTCTTGCACGACGTAATGCGTCTGTTGGTTGGCCGATGGCACCCTTTCGACCACCAGGGCGCACTGTTCTCGCACTTACCACACTATCTGCGATCACCTGATAGCCGTTCTGCTCATTACCGTGACCATCTGTCCATTGGGTTAGCTGCATATTGCCCGACACGCTCACCATGTCACCTTTTTGATGCTTCGCTAGCGCGTCGGCCTGTTTGCCAAAGGCCGTTACCGCCAGCCAGAAAGTTCCCTCCCCATTATCAGAACGCTGGCAAGGTAGCGATACCGCTATCCGGGCAAAGCTCATGTTGTTGCCGCTGCTGGTGGTACGGCTTTGCACATCAACCACCAAGCGGCCATACGCTGAAATTTGAGCAGTCACTATTCACTCCCATTTGGTTGAACTGGAATACACGTACCACCGAAAATTGCTGTCGAAATAACCACCACTTAGAATTTCATTATTTGCAACAAATACTGTTATCATTTCATTTTATGAAACATAAAGAATTGTATCAATAATGACTAATGAGGTGGTTATGTCTCGACAAGCAACAATGAAGCCTGTGCTTATCAGCAAAGAGCAGATGGTGAAACTGAAGTTAATTCAAGAAGAAGAACAACAGAAATCCCCCTTAGGCATAGCGCCAAGCATCCATGCAATCGCGCGCGGGTTGATCGATAAGGCTCTGAATCTGCCTATGAAGGCCAGTCACTAATACCTGGAGGTTAATTATGCCAACTGTACCGGTAGTGCGCGGTCCTCAAGTCAGTAGCCAGGGATTCTCATCTACACCAGTGGTTAACCGCGCCACACCAGAAATGCTGGGTGGTGGGCTGGCAAACACGATAGATCTCTATGCTCAGGCGTTTGGTGAAGCCAAGCAAAAAGCCGATCTTGCTCAAACCCAAGAGGGTGAGGTTGAGTATCAGGAATTTGCAAATAGTCAGCTTAATGACCCAAGTAACGGCCTGTATACGAAGCAGGGAAAGGATGCTATGCCGCACGGCATTGCCACTATAGGGAACATAAAAGCAAAAGGTGAAGAGATACTAAGCCGAATGCCTGCAGGGGGGATGCGAGATAAATTATCGCTGAACATCAGGCGTATGGATATGCAATACGAGACTCAAGTAAGGTCATACGAGCGCGATCAAACGCAGAAGTATCAGTATGGGCAATTTCAGGGATCGCTTGATCTAGATATTGATGAGTTATCAAAAACCGATTCATCTAACCCTGCTTGGGCTGGTCGGTTTAAGTCGATGACTGAAAACATAAAAGCATTTGGAACCAATCATGGCTGGAGCGATGAGCAGATACAAGCAAAGCTAACAGAAGCAAAGAAAGTCGCCGCTAAACAAAACGTCGAAAACCAGTTAGGTGCTGGTCAGGTTGCTGAATTTTTACAGCGAAATGGTGAGCCATCAGATTCAGGCGGTGGCGTTCGTGTTCCCACAATAAAGGGAGAGGGGCCTAGAGGCCTAAAAAACAACAACCCCGGCAATATTGAATTTAGTGATAAAAACAGTTGGGATGGGCAAACCGGTCATGATGGTAGATTTGTTCAGTTTGCTACACCTGAACATGGTATTCGTGCGCTGGGTAAAAACCTGCTTTCATATAGCCGACAGGGATACCAGACGATTGATCAGATAATCAATCGGTGGGCTCCGCCATCAGAAAATGGTGCAGACGCCACAGCAGCTTACGTTGCCAATGTTTCAAAGGCTATGGGTATTCCAGCAAATACGCCCGTTGACCTTACCGATCCCGCTACGCTTGCGCGAATGACAACAGCTATCACCAGTCATGAAAATAGCGGCAACGTGCCATATACACAGGAGCAGATTGGCTCTGGCATTCAGGCTGCGCTCGGTATTTCAACGCTTCCTGATACTGGACGAAGAGTTACCAGAAGCACTGCATTCTCATTGCTCGATCCGTCTGAGCAAGGTAGATACGTCCGCCAGGCTATGACAATGGAGAATCAGCAGCGTTCGGAGTACCGGGCACAACTTACTGACGTTGTTCAGGACGCCACCGCCTCATACCTGAAAGGTGTTGAGTATCCTAACGCGCCGACGGAAGGAAGGTTCATCCAGGCGTATGGTTACCGTGAAGGGCGACAGCGCTACGAAGACTTTTCAAATATGCGTGTGGCTGGCCAATACATTGGCTCTTTTCGCAACATGCCGACGGCCAGTATCAACCAATATGTGGCTGACCTGAAGGGTAAATTGGGCGAAGGTGAAGGGTTTGCCGGCCGCTCAACGGCATTTGACCACGTTCAGGTAGCAGCTGATCGAGTAATCAGCCTCCGCGAGTCCGACCCCTACCAGGCGGCGGTGGATATGGGAGCGTTTAAACCGATAACCAGCAATAACCCAAACGATATCGCAGCAGAGGTGAAAATTCGTTTTGCAAATTCCGATCAGCTTAAAGCCCTCGGTATAAATGCCCCCCTACTGTCCAAGCAAGAAGCCGCAGGCCTGTCTGAAATGGTTCGTGGTTCAACCAACATCGATCAGTCTGTCAACCTACTGCAAGCCTTTGGGCGCTCTCTTCCGCCACAGGCATTGCGCAGCATTGCTGGTTCAATTGCACCCAATAGCGCCGCCACTGCGTACGCTTCACTGCTACTGGCACCGGAGGATAACCAATACAACAACCGGCAATCGACGATCGCTTATAGCCAGTTCATTAAGTACAAACCCACCATGGACAAGTACGAAGCAGCAAAAGTTATTCTGTTGGGGGATCAGTTAGTCAATCCTACAGAGGCGCAGAAAAAGGCTGGCATGCAACCGGTGATGTTGCCCAGTGACGATAAGTTACGTGAAGCATTCGATTTGGCTGTTGGTAATGCATTTCAATACAACCCGCAGGCGCACCAGATGACCTATAGCGTGTTTAAGTCTGCCTATGCTGGGCTGGCATATTCATCTGGAAAAGAAAGTGATATGAGTTCCAAGGCCGTAACTTCCAACCTTTCAGATCAAGCAGTGCAGTATGCCACCGGCGGTGTTTATAAAAGCTTCAACGGCGGCGACGTGGTGATGCCTTTTGGCATGGATAAGAGCACATTCAAAGATCGCTTCCATGGTGCAGCGCGTGGCGTGTTTTCTGAAGCGGGGTTGAATCCTGGCGCTGTCGGCAATTTCCGTCCAGTTAACGTTGGTGACAATCAATATCGCATGGTGGCTGGAAGTGGCCGCTGGGCGCTAAATCCCCGTACAGGTGATTATATTGTCGTGAGGGTTCAATAATGGCTGATATTTTCTCACTGGCACCAGAGGGGCTGGCGTGGACAGATAATGCGGCACAAAACAAAGCTGCCCGGCCAGAAGATTATGAGCCTGGGTTTATGGCAGGTTCGATCTCCGCTTTACCGCGCGGGATTGCTGAAGGTGCTATCGGAGTGTTGCAGTCCGGTGTAGCCGCAGACCAGAAACTGATTAGTGATCCCAAATACTTGCAGGAATTCATTCCTACCTATGGCGCGTTCAAGGCACTCTTTCCGGAAGCCGATCAGCGAATTACAGCAGCTTATGATTCCACCAGCAAGGCGCTGGAGCGAGCGCGTGAATACATAAAGCCAGAACCTGGCACACAGGGAACAGCGGCGCAAGTGATTGATGGTCTTGGTCAATTCGTACCAGCCATGGCTATTTCTGTTTTTGCTGGCCCGGCTGCTGGCGGAGTTACAGCATTTGGCAGCACCTACGAGCCATCGCGCCAAGAATTTCTGTCAAAAGGAGTTGATCCTGAGACGGCGAACACGTTAGCGCTAGAACAGGGAGCAGCAAACGCCGCGGGCATGGCGTTGCCTGCTGGTGTTGGCGGTAGGCTATTAACCCGACTGGCATCAGGTATAGGCATTAATACTGGCTTTGGTGCCGCTAGCCGGTTTGCTGTCAGCGACACACTGGAGGATAACGGCTACTCAGATCTAGCGAAGCAATACCAGGCATGGGATAAACAGGCGTTGCTGGTGGATGGTGTACTGGGAGCAGCTTTTGGTGGCTTTTACCACTGGACGGCCGGAAAAAATCCGCAACCCGTTAATCGTAATGATTATTCACAAGAGTCCTTGCAACAATTTTTTGGGGATAATTATACGCTATCAGATGAAATGGCAACCGAATCACTGGTAAAGCAACTTTCAGATAATGGAGTCATTAATATCATCCGAGATGAAAACTCCGCTCAAGGATATACATCTAGTGAGGACGGGGTGATCACTCTTAATCTAGCGGCCATTGAAGATGGCGGCAGCTTGGCTTACACATTAAGTCATGAAGCGTTCCATTCTGAGATTGGCAGATATAGTTCTAAGAAATACCAGAGGCTACTTTATGCGATAACTAATGCTAGTGATCGCGCTGAATCTGGTAGCGTGATTGGAGATTCCCGAAAGATAGTTTCTGAGCTATCGGAGTCTGGAGAATTTGAAAGTGCACCAAACCCTAATGCACTGGCTGCCGAAGAAACAGGGGCATATTCTGCTGGCCTTTACGAAGATCTATCTCCTTCTGATGTCAATCAATGGCGAGAATTTACGGGTAAGATTAAAGCTGGAATATATAGAACCACGGGCATTCAACTCGGCGAGGTGACTGCCGAACAGTTGAATGCTATGGCTAAAAAACGCTTGTCTGGCTTATCTCTTGAGGCTTCTGTAATCGATGCGTTCGGTGCAAAGCCTAGGTCCAGCACTGGTGACGATGCACTGCTGCCGGGTGAGCAGCAGCCGATCACCACCCAGGCAGCGCCTGGCACTACAGCAGAGCCAACCTATGAAGGCCGGATTGCCGAACTGCAAAATATGTCCGGTCAACTGATGAGCCGAGGTGATCGAAAAGTTTGGCAGTCGGAAATTGTTAACAGTGAGAGGGTGATTACCAGGCTAGAGGCCGAAGATACGGCTATCCGTGATGCAGCGCCGACTGGTAGTTCAGGGGCAAATCGCCGCTACTATGAAGCCAATCAAGGCAAGTTGGATGAAATTAGTAGTCAGTTGGATGGCGCGCGCCAGCGTTTACAGGAAGCACAGGAAACACTAGCTCCACATCAGCCTAACGGACAATTTTATGAAGCAAAGGCCGATCTTTCTCGCTTAGAGCAAGGAATAATCCCCGAAAGCATGCGCGGACTTGTACGAGAAACCGACATCCGTCCAAGCGATGTGGATGCGGCGCACGTGATGAATGAGGGGCTTCATTATGATATTGAATCTGCACCAGTGGCGCATGGCAGTATCGAAAGCGTAAACGCCCATGTAGCTGCCATGGATCAGGCGGCAGCACAACTGATGCGTGGCGATTCCGTCAATGTGGATCAGCAAATCCGAGGCCTTGACGGTGTGATGAAACCGGATGCAATCGAGCAAGGGAGGCAACAGCGTGCTGCCATGGAAGAAGCTTTTAAGGAAAACGGTGTTGCTTATTCACCGCCGCGCGAAGAGCCCTCCCAGACGCCGGAACCACGCCAGAGCAGTGCGTTTGCTGGCACCGCCGAAGACGGTGCCAGGCAGGTGAGCACCGATCCAGATACCGGCACGGTTATTTCCAGCAACAGCTATGACCTGATGGCGGCGCGTGACATGTCACAAAGCAATCCCGACATTAACGTCTTGCACCCAGACACCGGCGAAATGGTGCCGTTATCCAAAGCGCTGGCGGATATGGACGAGCAGATCGCCCAGGTACAGAAAGAATCTCGCGTTTACAGTGTGGCCGCAGCCTGCTTCTTGAGGAGTTCATAATGAAACAACAGTGCATTGACGCAATCACCCAGACGCTGGGCCGCAAGCCATTGGCTACCGAACTGAAAAACATCGAAGACCGGATCCGCGAGGCGGTGCAGCAGGTATCCCGCATGAACGCCCGCGCCGGAAAATCAGGCATGCCAACGGCTGACGTATACCGGCAGGCGGCCGATAATGTTGCCGCACGCGTCGTGCATGACGCTTTCAAGAAGCGCCAGCGCCTGGCACAGAATGCGATCGCCATCAACAATATAACCGAGACGCTGAACCGCGTTGTGCCAGAAAACGAGCAAACGCCGGCCAATTTGGCGCAGTTTATTTTCTCTGGCCGCCGAATGCGAGACGGTAAAGAGGTTGATGTAACGTCAGCGGAAGAGCTGGCCACGGGTGCCTATCAGGATTGGACACGCCAACTTAGCTCACAGATGATGGAGGCAGGCTCGGAGGTACAGAAATTTTTTCATCAGTCCCAAGCGTTGGGCGAACAGCGCTTACGCAACTACCTTCCGTTCAACCATGCCGCTGCCAAATCTGGGCAGTTGCAGATCCTGAAAGAATTGTACGGCGAGGATAGCGGCAACCCCGCAGCCAAGAAGGTGGCAAAAATTTGGGGTGATATTACCAGTCGAGCCCGGCAGGAAATGAATGATTCAGGTTTTGATATTGGTCTGCGTGATGATTGGCACCTGCCTTATGCCGATGATGCCGATTTAATCCGTGCTGCCGGACGTGATAAATGGCTGGCATCTCTGCCACCAGCAGAACGCACCGCAGCGATTTCGTTTGGCCGCATGCCACCGGCAGACTTTGCCCGCCGGGCGTGGGTTGATGATGTTTGGAATACTCAAGAGCGTTCGCAGTTCGTAAACCCTGATGGAACCCAAATGAACGATATTGAGTACCGCCAAGCGTTGGAGTCCATCTTTGAAAGCAAGGCAACGGATGGGGCTCAGAAGATTGAACCAGGTGCATTAGCCGGTTCCGGTGGCATTAAAAACCGTGGCTCACAAAGCCGCGTGATGGCGTTCAAAGATGCGACCAGCCATTTCGGATACATGGAGCGCTACACCAAACAACCTGTGGCTGGCGTGATGATGGGACACCTGCAATCTTCATCGCGTGATCTGGGCGTAGCTAAAGCCTTCGGCCCCGATGCTGCCAATAACTTCCGTCTGGTGGTTGATCGTATTTACCAGCACAGCGTGGCGATCGATGGCGCAGGGCTGCCGACCAAAGATATGCAATCGCAGCGCGCCATGGTTGAGCGCATGTTTGACTCAATGGCTGGCCTTAATGGTGTGCAAAGCTCCGGCGTGTTCTCGTCTGCTATTGGCGGCCTGCGCAACCTGATGACTTCTGCCATGCTCGGCACCAGTGTATTCACCGCCACATCTGATCAGGCCATTATGCGCGCTACCGCGCAGGCGCTGGGCTTTGACCGTAACGGCATGCGCCTATCGGCTAATACACTGCGTAACCTGTTCAGCGGTGACGCAAGACGCGCCAACGCCGATCTGGGACTGCTGGTGGATACCCATGCGGCTGTGGTATCGAAAATGGGTGGTTTCGACCTGACGCGGGGCATCACGGGATGGTTCGCGGAGAAAACGCTTAAATGGTCTGGCCTGGTAGCGATGGACAGGGCTAACAAGGCAGCATTTGGCTTGCTGATGTACAAAAATGTGGGCAATTTAACCCGCCAGCATGCCACTCTAGATGCACTGAAAGGTTCAGACAAAACTATTCTCGCCAACAAGGGATGGACATCGCAGGATTGGGCGATCATGAATGCGGCAGAGTTGCGGCCACTGACGCCTAACGGTCATATGGGTATGACGCCAGATGCTATCTATGCAGTGCCCGATGCTAAAATCATGGATATCCTAGCCGACAAAATAAACGATGTGCGCGCCGGTGCAGACCAAGCGCTTTCCAGTATGGGTGAAATGAGCGAAACCCGAGCAAGGAATTTGCGCCAAGCATTCGAAGCAGAGACAGAGCAAACCATCGCACGTATGATTCGTAATGCTCGCGCAGAAGCAGCCCAAAAACTGCTGGGGATCACCCACGGTGAAATGACCAGTGCGGTGACTACCGCAACCGGTATCGATACCTATGCTCGTGACACCGCTGGCGAACTGACCCGCAGCTTCATGCTATTCAAAACTACCCCGTTTGCAGGTTTTCGCCAGATGGTTACTCGTGCACAAGACCTCGATCGCGTACCGGCATTAAAGTTTCTAGCAGGGTATATTGCTGGTACTACTCTGGCTGGCATGTTCGCCAACCAGATGAATGCATTACTAACCGGGAATGACCCTATCGACATGACCACCGGCAAGGCGTGGGTACAAGCCCTGCTGAAAGGTGGTTCATTTGGCATTTATGGCGACTTTCTGCTGCAAGACCAAACACAGTACGGATCAAGTATTGCAGGCGTTATTGGAGGCCCTGTGCTTGGGTTTGCTGAACAGATAATGAAGCTGCTGATAACCAACCCACAAAAAGCACTGATGGGTGAGGATACATCTTTTGGTGCTGATGCCATTAAGACCGCACGCATGATCACGCCATTTGCTAATCTGTGGTATACAAAGGCGGTAACAAATCACCTGATCTTGCAGCAACTGCAAGAGATGGCAAATCCTGGCTACAACGACCGTGTACGTGATCGCGCACGCAACCAATACGATGTAACCAGTTGGTGGAATCCGGGCGACATGGCACCACGCCGCGCGCCTGATTGGGGTAAGGCGGTAGGAGAATGATAAATAAAGTTAGAAAGGTAATTGTAGCGATATATGTGATATGCCTTTTCATTGCGATTATTTCGGTTGTTGATCGCGACTTCCGTTTAATAAGATACGGAAATCTAGAAGATGTATTCCCTTGGATTTTCATGCTGTTATCATCTGTCGTATCTATATATTTTATAGGGTATAGATTTGATAGCGGAAGCGAAAAGAAGGACAACGAAGACGGCCTGATCTCGCTATGGTGGAAAAGGAAACGGATGGAAGAGAAAAAACGGATATCTGAACTTTCGGGCGATAAATAGCACGCCATCGAGCGGGAGGCTCCTTATTCCCTAGTTCTGCCGAGGTGAAACCATTTTGACCATGACATGTCTCAATAAACGATGGCCGCTGCAATAGCGGCTTTTTTATGTCTAAATTTCGAGGTATGCATGAAATCAGCAATCAGAAAGTCACGACTGTTGGAGATCGTTCCGCTGTCCGAGTCGCAAATTTACTCTCTTGAAAAGGCTGGAGAGTTCCCTAAGCGATTCGAGATAAGTGCACGCGCCGTAGCCTGGAACGGCGACGGTGTGGAGGCGTGGCTTGATGCCCGCCAGCAGAACCCCGCGACACCCGATCCGTCTATGGCCAAGAAATTCGAGAAGAATCCGAATCACTCAAAAGCAAGAAGTTGAAGTAATGAGCTGGTTACTACTTTCACCCACTTAGAGGCTTACCGGATGACAATCATTTGGGCTACTATGGGGCGATGTTCTAGCTGGCTTTAACAGCCAGCCGAGTTTCTTGCTTCCCATGACAACACATCACTTTCCCGCCAGCGATTCGGGTTACCAGGAACCGCTGGTGCTGGGAAAGGCTCTTTGAAACACGTAGGCATTTTCTCTCTATCGCGCCACTTCCATAGCGTTTTAGGGCTGATGCCGTACCGCTCCAATATGTCCCTGGTGTAAATTATGGGGTCATCCAGCATGCGTGAATGTTTGCTCATTGATGCCTACCACTATCCGATTTCGGCGGGCGACCGCGTTTCTTCGGTGATGGCGGGATGAATGTTTGCAACGTTTTTGGACCGTTGGCCTGACGCTCATCCAGCCAAGCTTCGATCTCGTCAGCGTTCCACGCTGCCCGGCGGTCTGTGATATAGAAGCGCTTCGGAAATTCTCCGTTGCGCTCGAGTTGCTCAATGCTGGCTATTGACAGCGGAACTACCTCAACCAGCTGTTTCTTTCCATATGCTTTTTTCATGCATTCCCTAGATCGGAGTAATTCCCTTCATCGCGCTGATTCGGCGATACCATATGAAACAACCTATAGGCAGACTCGAATAATGGAAATAAGTGGTTATCTGAAAACAACAATGGCTAGGAGCACTTAAACCGTGTTGGTTCAGCTTGGCACTTTTGTTGGTTCAAAACTTCACTACGTTAGTTCAAAAATGAAAAAATTAATCATTAAAATCATATGGTTTAATAAAATGAACCAACTGAACTGACTGAACCAGCAATGTTCTATTTATTTATAACATTACAGCTTCCCCTTCCAGGTGACGATCTCAAGTGAGGTGTGGTAAATTTCCGTCCATGAGAAAAATTATCTATTCAGAGCTCCCGTTAAGGCGGTCATGCGAAGGTGTGGCCGCTCCGTTTAACACCGTGGAGTTCTCTTATGCAAAAAAGAAATCGCTCATGGCGCAAACATCATGAGTCTCGTCTGAAGAAAAAGCGTATCCATTACCATAATGCAGGGGATGGAAGTGCTGTTGCCATCGGTTACTGCTACCAAACCCCATGTTTATGCTCATGCTGGATGTGTGGTAATCAGCGAAAGCATCATGGCATGAATATGCAGGAAAGAAGGGCCAGAACGCGCAACACCGATTAAAGGCTTACCCGCTCTGGTGGTTTTTCTGTAGATCAACCTTTTGAGCCCTATTGGTCATGGGGGGCATTAGGATAAAATGCCCCGTTAAGTGGACAAAAAGCCATCAATTATTGAGTACGAAAAACCATGTGGGGGTACTTTTGGGGGTATATACAAAAACAAAACGGAAATAATAACTCATAAATCAATTAAATAATCTTTACGTTTTGCTCCTGCTGGGCCTCACACTTCCCAAAGCGCTTAATAAACTCTATTTACTCCTATAAAATCATAAAATTAAGTCACAAACGTCGTCGGCTAAAAGCTACGATGTGATATCAACATTTGCATAAGAACGCCGGTTATCGTCGGCTTGGACTGGGGAAATTATCCACGAGTCTAATTTTGAAGCCAGAGTGAACGTCAACAATCTGCACTCTATAGTCTGCCAGATAATCAACAATTTGAATTCTTCAATAAATTTTAGATACATCGACAGCAAGAGAGAATGGCGAGAAAAGAACAGAGCAATGTTAAATCTAGTAATTACTCGACGTTATTAATATAGATAGATGCTCACACACTGTTAATCTAACAAATACGGGGTTATATGGAATGTCGCGATATCTCGCTTCGTCTGGCTACACCGGAGGATGAAGGATTCTTGTTCGAACTTCGCCGCGCTACGATGGATGAACATCTCCAAAAAGCTGGCGTTATTGCTGATGATTCGGCGCACTGGCAGCGAATCAAATACCATTATAAAGACGCCTATATCGTGCTTATAGGATCTGAGCCTATTGGGTTATTCAAACGACACAAGGGCGTCAATGAATGGGTCATTATACAAATCCAGATTTTGCCAACCTATCAAGGACAGGGTATTGCAGAGTGGCTATTAAACAGATTTTTGCAGCAGGCGGATGAAGCCAATGTCCCCGTTACTCTGAGTGTTTTAAAGGGCAACAGGGCAATAACGCTCTACCAGCGCTTAGGTTTTAAGATCGTTGATAGTACTGATAATGAATTAAAGATGAAACGTAGCAGACAAGGCTGCCCGTAAAGCGTCAATCGTGGTTTGAATGACAAAGAATATATACGTGAAACCATGAATAACCTTATAATATAAAAAGGATTTATTCATTATTTATAAGGAATGCGTGTTTATTATGAAACGGAGTTATATAAAAAACGTTGTTTGGCCTTTTCTTTTCCTTCCTCTCTCCAATGGGGTATATGCACAAGACTTCTCCACGTTTGTGACAGATTTCACCAATGTATTGCAAAAAAGTAAATTATCACAAAAAGACTATAACCAATTTATTGAACTCACTGACTCCTATTTTATTCCTGCTAACTATGGTGTGAGCATAGCGAGAAAAAATAAAATAAGTTATAAAAACAACGAAATAATGCCAAAACTGGAATCTGATTCCAGCTTCATCTTCAATGGTTCAAATGGAAAAGCGGCTTTTATTTCATTTCTGCAAGAAATAAAAAAGATACCGGCGTCAGAAAAATATTTTGAAAAATCCTACACAGATGCAGGTTCGGTCTTCGTCATGAATTACTATACACTATCATCAGGTATCATTAATATCCAGATGGACATCATATCTCCTCCAGGCCTCAAAGGTATTGCCATCAATCTACTTAACGAAAGGGAATCTGAACTTAGACAAGAAGCAGGCGAAGGCGCTTATATCTATCAATTCAAAAAAACAAATGAGACCTATAAGATGGTCGGTGCCAACTCATATTCATCTTCAGATAAACGAATCTGCATGTCCTGCTAACGTGATTTCAATGGAATTGAAAATGATAAAGATCATAATAAAATCTCTATTCTTGATAATACTTTCATCACACTATGTTAACGCAAATAATCTTGTGTGTCGTAGTCCTCTCGTCATTCAGTCGTTAATCAAAGAAGATCAAGAAAAAGCACACCCCATTAGCAACCGTGTATCTTTAGAGACAATTAAACAAATTGAATTTGAATATGATATCATTGTCACAAAACTGAAAACAAAAAATAACCTAAGCTGCTTTGGCAAAGCCAAGATAAAAATCCCATTCGATGTGTTAAATTTTTTAAAATACTATCCTATTTTGGAAAATGGAGATCCTAAAGCAAAAAGCATTTACCTTTTAAATCTTTACCTCCACAAAAAAGGAGATGAATATATCGCATTAGATCGTGTTTATTATAATGTTCATATTGCTGATAATCAGCAAGAAACCAATATTATTTATCCACATGATGAGTTAGTCTCACGCACACTTTATGGCTTGGCCTGGTTACAAGAAAATGCAGCGAGGCTGGAAGAACAATCACCACGTTTTAAATATAATAAATCCATTGTCGAATTCAGAGAGGCCGATAGTGCGCTAAATGCTTACTGGAGTAACTTGCCCGATTATATTAAAGGGCAACTGAAAGAGGATGCACGGCAGTGGATAAAAAACAAAAATAAAAAATGCGGTGCAATAGAAACTATCGCGAATAACAACCGATCAATGGAAGATCAAGCCACAATTTATACTTGCCAACAGCAGATGACTAGGGAAAGGCTGGCACAGCTTGGATTGATTGAAAACAAGGATAAGAAATGAAAAGGCTTCTCTATGTCATGATTGGAATTATCCTCACTTGCACGTCAGCGTATGCCAAGGAAGACCTTCAATGCAGCGATCTGAATGCAGTGGAAGTCGTTAAAAAAACGTTTGCCGACCGTGCAAAAGCACTTTTCCATAATTCCCCGTCTCAATCTGTTGATACTGTGAGTGTGATTTATTCTAAATTATCAACTCAGCCACGCTGGGGAAAAGCATTCTCGTGTAGCCTGCGGGTTGAAATTCCCGTAAGTCAGGAGATCATCGATATCATTCTTAATGAAGACGATCTTTTGTACACAAAAGATGAAATGGATAAAATTGGCAATAACCTTTTTACTAAAACAGGTGAAAGCAAAGATAATAGGCTCAGTGATAACAAGATCGTCATTCCATCATTTTCCTACGATCTCAAAATTCTCGATAATGAAAAGGAAATAAAAGTAGAAAAAAAACCTTATGATGCCCTGTCCAGAGCAATTTATGGCGTAGCCTGGCTCAGTGAAAACGCCGAAAAAATCACAAAAAAAGCGCAAGAAGAAACGCTTAGAAATGAAAAAAACCGTTATGACTCATTTATTCAGAATTCGAATAGTATGCTGGGAAATGGGGTTCGAGAAAAATCTAGACAAGAAACATGGGATAAAGAAAGAAATGAAAAATGCGGTAGAATACCTTCATCAGAAGGAAAGCGTCTTTCAATAAAAGAAAACATTAAGATTTATCGCTGTCACAGCGACATAATAGACGAGCAAATGGCAAACTTATTGCCAGATTAAACATTCAGCATAGCTATAAATAAAATAGTGCATCTCAGATCATTGTGAATTGAGTGGCAACGATCTGAGATTTGTAGAGACGCATTCATTGAGAAAAATTGGTAATTGTCATAACTCAGCGCACATCAGTTATCGCTCGGTTGTACAGGACGTTCAAGATAGGTCGACAGAACAATATACGAGCGTGTCGAGCTAACACCAGGCACGGCATAAAGCTGAAACAGGAGCTTTTCCAGCGATTGGGCGTCTTCGGTGCGGATTTTGAGGATCAGCGCCGCATCACCTGCAACCGAATGTACCTCTTCAACATCAGAATTGCGTGTTATCTCCATCAACTCAGATGAAACGCCCCAGCCGCTGGTATCAACGTGCACAAATGCCAAAAGGTTCTTTTTTATCGCAGCAGGATCGAGCAACGCAGCCGTTTTCCGTATCACACCGTCGCGCCGAAGTCGCTTAACCCGCTCATGCGCGGCAGGAGCTGAAAGCGCGACTTTCTCTCCCAGTTCGGCATAGCTCAGCGTGGCATCGCCAACCAGTTCTCTTAATAATCTTCTGTCAGTTGCATCAATATCCCGTGTAGGAATGACTTTTTGCTTAATGTCATCTTTATTTATTTTCATTCTTTCATTCTTTCATTCCTTATTTAAAACTAATTTCATTTGGTTGATAGTGTTTTATCCGAATCATATTAAGCAAAAAGCGAAATTTCAATGTCACAACATCAACATGCCGAATTGCATGCCAATTCAAGCACGCTTCGTGTACCGAGCGCGGCTTATGTGCTGACGTTCTGTATCGGCGTGATTGGATCAAATTCTTTACTCATGGGCCCCATCGCTCCTGAGATCGCCACATCGTTCAAAAGCATCTCGCAGTCAGTCATGTTAGCCTCGGCCGCATTTGGCCTGGGAACAGCACTAAGCGCCCTGTTTCTAGCACGATATATCGATCGATTTGGCGCTTTTAGAATGTTGAAGAACGCAATGATCCTACTGGTCGTCGCTTTGATTTCCAGCGCGACCGCCTCTTCCGTCAAGTGGCTGATCGCCAGCCAGCTCATTGCAGGCATTGCGTCCGGCATAGCGATTCCGGCAATTTATACCACCGCAGCGGCTATCGCCCCCAAAGGATTGGAAAGTAAAACAACGGGTGTCGTTCTTACTGGCTGGACATTGAGCCTTGTCGCTGGTGTTTCACTCGCGTCGATTCTGGCAGAGCAATTTCATTGGCGTGTCGTTTATCTGGCGATTGGTGTACTTGCCGTTTTGGCTATCGTCATCCTTTCCCGTCTGGGTAACCGAGATGAAAATATCACGCGGACATCATCATCGCCCCTTGCAGCACTGAGCGTGCCTGGCGTGAAACCATTGTTGGCTGCATGTGGCGGGTTCATGACTGCCTTTTATGGGGTCTATGGCTACCTGGGTAATTATCTGTACCACGAACTACACCAACCACTGAGTGCTAACGGCCTGATCGCACTTTGCTACGGCATTGGTTTTGGTTCAGCGGCTTTTATGGATGCCATGATAAGTAAAGTGAATGCCAGAGTGGCTATGCCAGCCTCATTTCTTACGGTAGCGGCGGTGTATCTCATTTTCGCCCTTTCAGGAAATAGCTTACCTACTGTGTGCGTGTTGATGCTTTTTCTGGGCACCGCGAATCACCTGTGCGTCAATTTGCTAATCACTGGATTGAACACAACCGATGCATCGAAACGCGGCGCAATCATGGGGCTTAATAGTGCTGTGACCTATCTGGCCGTCTTTGTGGGGAATACGCTTTTTGGTGCTATCTATCTGCATTGGGGTTATACGACGGTGCTATATACGGCGGTGGGCTTCGTGGTGATTTCCATCCTGTTCACGTTACAGATTCGAACGACCAGCTCCCCTGAACGACATTAATACATACCCATCCCTTATTAAGAAATAGATTACTTCGCAGGGATTTTATAGGGTAAGGGAATCCCATAATAGAAAGAGGTATGTGTGACCATACCTCTCTTATCCTGATTATTTCGATGCTGTTATGCTGGCATCTGTAAATTCTGGATAACCAGCCGGTCGGCCATTATTCAGGTTAGTCAGGAAATTATTATCTTTAAGAGGAATTGACGCTGAATCATAGTCAAAGGCATTTAATCGGTTACGTAACTCTTGATTATTAATGCCATCACCATACATTGAGTACCAGCTGATAATGTCTGGCGTTACAAATTTTTTATACGGATTTTCCGCTTCTTCATTAGTTTTAGAGAAACGGAAAGCATGGGTTAATGCACCATCTTTGTGATAAACAAATTTCAGATGACCATCCTGCTTGTCGATACTTGACGCATCCTTAGTCGTTAATTTACCATGTGCACTGTAGCTACCATGTGTTACTACACCATTTTTAGTCCAGATTGCGACATGCTCCCAATCATGGCGGTGACCTGAATTGACACCACTTAATATCTGATCTTTTAGAAAATAGAGTGCATAGAAGCTACCGCAATAGCGAGAACCACCGGAGTTAATACAGGCATATCGGTGTAAGGTATTTGACGAGTCAAGAAAGTTACTCCATCGGCATCCCCCTGTTATATTTCCTGTTGGCTTCAACCCGCCGTTCTGCTCACCACTACGGCTTACTCCTGCGCTGGGGAGACAGCCATCCGTATCAAAATCAAATACTGGTGCAATCGCTCGTGCATCAATTCCTGATGGCAAAGCTTGATTCAACTTAGGGAAATTATCTGCATGTGAAGAAAAAGTGGCGAACAACATTGAGAAGACTAGAATTGTTTTCTTTCCTGAAAGCATATTAACTCCTTTAGCAAAGGATAGTCCTTTTAAAACCAATATCATCAATAGTTAAGAAATATAACCATGATGAAAGTATAGGAAGGAACATTTTTAACAAGAAAGAAGAGGAAATAAAAATCATTTATTTCCAACAATAAATAAAGATATATTTAGCCTGCAAAATAATGCATGGATTTTAAATACAACAACAATTAAATATTCTAATACGTTAGAATATTTATTCGCTTACCACATCATAATGCTGGCTTGTCGCATCAAAACGATACTCTAGTAGAATATCGCCTCCGCCGTGGGAATAGCAGTTCAACGTAATGCTACGATTATCTACACCGTTCTCAATATTCATATACACTGGGGTCATAAAAAAACCAAACTGGCATTGCTGAAAATCAGGCTTGAGAAGCTGATCGACATTGCCATTCTTCTTGTTGATCGCTTTAATGCCTTCAACAACCATCCCCGTATCGCTGTTTTGATACACCCCAATGAAACTATGCGTCGCCGTTTGCCCCCAGAAAGGAATATCAACCTGCCCTTCTAACTTTGCGGGTTGCTCACTATCGTCAAAGGATGCCACACGCCGTAAGTTAACATCATAACGTGCCTTTCCGTTTGACCACTCGCCTCGGAGTTCTTCCCCGATTTCCGTCAATTTAAATGGGCAGTGGGTCGTATCAATATCAGACTTAACACCCTGAATGATATATTTATCATAGTCCTGAGGGGTATGAATTTCGCAGATCTCAAGGGATGTTTCCGAGAGCCGTCCATACAAAGGAATAGGCGCTCGGTATTTATCGTAAAAGTAGCTCCCGAGCAGATTCTTGTCTTGGTCAATGCTGTATTTCTGCAATGAAAAATGTACCGGGTAAGGCCCAATGTGACCCTCGTAATTGCTCACGACATACCAGCCAGCATGCGCTCCCCCTGTTGCCGTCCACAATCCACAGGCTATTAAGGTTGATACCACTACTCTCATACATTCACCCTGTCTACCCGTCATATTTCAAGCCGCATGTGCGTTGGCTTTTGTGCAACTTGCGTTATTTAGTGCGTTAATCATGAAGTCGAATCGTTCAAAAACGGTGCGTAGCTTCAGCATGTCAGGTTAATCATGGTGGCAACAGGGGCAGGTTTCTACCTCGGACACGGTCATCGACGTTGTTCCCTCACAATCCCATTCGATACGCATAGGCCGCTCTTCAGGCCCTGAATAGTGCAAATACTTATTAACCGGGATTTCCGTCATACCGGTAATCACCTCTGTAGCAATAAGCTCATCACCAACAAATACGCGGGCTGTCGCCTGTGACGCTTCGCGCGTTTCGTTGGATTGCCGATACAAATAGTTAACCGTCAATTTAATACTGGGCATAGCACTTCTTAACAGGATAAAGATAAGGAAAACAGTGTATCGCGTTCCCCTGCACTTGTAGAGCACATACATGGCAAGAGGTATCACGGAATCATGCTAATGCCATGATAGTTTTATATTTTTTAAAATTTGAGAGATTTGGTCACATAAAGTCGCACGATTGGTAATCAAAAAGTTAAATCTTATGCCTTTTGGGTATTAATGAAGCAAAAAAAACAGCCGATACCTTTTGCGATAGGGTGTTTTTTAATGCAATTGCATTTTGCATAAATAGTGTTTGGCATAAATACTGTTTTACATTAATCGTGTTCTGACTGAACCATTTCATTAACACCATCGTGTTGAACAACAGGAAATTATGCTCAGCAGATTGATACCACTTCCAAGGAAGACAATTAACCTGCTTGTGTTGATGGCCTGAATTTCAACGACTGCGGCATTAGTGCATATGGTTTTAACACACTGAATTAACTCACTGGTAAAACCATTACCAGCATTAAATAGATATAAGAAGGAGTTATACTGTGGTGATTCCAGATATTCAAATTGTGAGTACGACAACCCCCGCTACAATGCCTCCTATTGGCGCGGCGGCCAATCCGACTGTCGTTGCAGCCATCAGCCCAGGAAATAAAACAGACACATCGGCAAATTCCGATTCGCAAAATATGCCGAATTCAAACGAGAGCACGAAGGTCACGCTGTCTTCTCAAAAGAAGCGTGCTGCTGAAGAGAAGGATGCTCCTCCACCTGAACAGGTTAAGGCACAACAGAAAACCGCAACAGAATACTCTCTGGCGATGACGGGTATTCCGTTGTACAACGGTAAGCTCGTTTCTGTAGTTAAATATCCAGATGGTAATTCTGAAATGTTTGATGCCTTTACAGGACAGCGCATCACAGAGGAAGATTTAGCTCTCATGAGCGCACTTCATAGTTCTGGGGGAGAACAGGTATTACATTTTGAGAGCAAAACGTCATATAGCAATTTGTCTGCAGCAGAAGTTTATCAGCAGATTCAAGAGATGATGCATGGTTCAAGCGATCAAGAAGAACAGTCTTAATAAGAAATAAATGCCAAGACAAATAGATCCATTGCCCTGGCATTAAATAAAAATATAACGTTATCTTAATAATGTAAGATATCTACTTGATGAAAACTGGCCGATTAACGATTAGTAATGAGTGCTTCAGAAAACTCAGCTAATCTTGTCAGGCCATATTCCCAGGGTCCAAACCCCGCCTCTGCATTTATATGTCCAGCCTCACCCACATCAACCAATTCACTTTCCCACGCCTGCGCCCAGTATTGGGCGCGAGTAAAACTCATCAGCGGATCGTTATGGCTGGCGAATGTCAGTGTTGGAACCAACAACGGTGAAGCCTGAATGCGATCGTCAATCTCAAAGCGCATGGGTTCGGCTGGTGCAACCAGCATGACGCCCGCGATCCCTTCCTGGCCTTGTTGCACAACATGGCACGCGGCCAACGCACCGAAGCTGTGGCCGATAAGAATCACGGGGTGCTTACACACACTGAGTTCACGACGGATAGCCAACACCCAGCGATCCAAATCGGCCTGATACCATTCCCGCTGGCGTATACGCTGCCAGTGAGGAAAACGCTGTTCCCAATGGCTTTGCCAGTGTTCGTCATCGCTGTCCCTCAACCCCGGCACCAGCACCATCGTTAGCTGCTGGCTCACTTCCGTCAGCCGCCGATCGATTTCTGTTGTCTGCATCCGCCCTTAACACTCCTGTCAGTTACCCAGTGACTCCCATTTTACCCTGTCTGGTATATCAGCCACCGGTTACTTTAACAATCTGGCCTTACAGCTTTTTCCTTTGATTTTACCTTTCTGGAGCTGTTGCAACGCTCGTTTCGCGCTGGCTTTACGGATAGCGACATAAGCGTGCAGAGGGAACATATCAATTTTCCCGACTTCCGCTGCCGTTAATCCTGCATCGCCAGTTAATGCACCAAGAATATCACCGGGGCGAATTTTGGCTTTTCTGCCACCATCAATACACAGCGTCATCATCTCTGGTTCGAGCGCAACATCACCACTGCGGCTAACCTCATCCGCCGATGTCCATTTAATTCGCATACCGATATAGTCTTCAATCAGGTTAGCGCGGTTCATTTCCTGTGGCGTACATAGGCTTACAGCCAGTCCCTGCGTACCCGCACGGCCTGTTCTACCAATACGGTGCACGTGAACCTCAGGATCGAAAGCCAACTCAAAATTCACCACCAGCGCCAACTCTTTGATATCAAGACCGCGAGCCGCAACATCGGTCGCCACCAGCACGCGACAGCTACGGTTAGCAAAACGCACCAGGACCTGATCGCGATCGCGCTGTTCCAAATCACCATGTAACGCAGATACGCTAATTCCACGCATGTCCAGTGCGTCAAATACGCTCTGGCAATCACGTTTCGTGTTGCAGAACACTACGCAGGATGCTGGTTGATAATGGCTCAGAATGGCAATCAGCAGCGGCAGACGCTGATCTTTCGTTGTCTCATAGAAACGTTGTTCAATGGCAGACTCTTCCACATCATCTGCAACCTCGAAACGCTGCGGCTGACGCTGAACTCGTGCGCTGATCTGTTCGATCTCTTCCGGGTACGTGGCGGAAAAGAGCAACGTTTGACGATCGGACGGCGTATAGGAAATAACATCATCAATGGCGTCAGTAAAGCCCATGTCCAGCATGCGATCCGCTTCATCCAACACCAGTA
Organism: Pectobacterium zantedeschiae; assembly: GCF_004137795.1. Classification (GTDB taxonomy): domain Bacteria; phylum Pseudomonadota; class Gammaproteobacteria; order Enterobacterales; family Enterobacteriaceae; genus Pectobacterium; species Pectobacterium zantedeschiae. Next base: position 247,178 of record NZ_NWTM01000001.1, on the reverse strand, counting down.
CTTTCAGGCTATCCAAGGACAGTGACTGCTTGCGTAAATGATCCTGAATACGTCCCGGCGTCCCGACAACAATGTGCGGTGCGTGAACCAAAGAATCGAGCTGCTGCCCCATCGGCTGACCGCCGCACAGTGTCAGAATCTTAATGTTTTGTGCAAAACGTGCCAGACGACGCAGCTCTTTGCTGACCTGATCGGCCAGTTCACGCGTCGGACACAGTACCAGTGCCTGTGTAGTAAAATCGCTTACCACAATACGATCCAACAGACCAATCCCGAACGCCGCCGTTTTGCCGCTACCGGTTTTCGCCTTGGCCCGCACGTCTGCGCCGCTAAGAACGGCTGGCAGCGTCGCCGCCTGGACTGGCGTCATGTCGGTATAGCCCAGTTCATTAAGATTGGATAACTGCTCTGCAGGCAGCGCAAGGGAAGAAAAAGAGGTTGTACTCACAGTGATTACTCTACCAAGGACGAGATGACGAAAGGTGACGCCGAGCCAAAGAGCGGCGCAGATATGCCGCAATCATAGCAGAGTTCGCCATCGTTGACCGATTTACCTCCCGTTGCGCCACTAAAACAGCGAGACAAACCCTTTATTCACCAAGAAACTCTGCCCTTCAGGGGATAAAAGATAGTTCGCCAGCAGTCGGGCTTCACGTCGGGATGGCTTCATGATGGCCAACATATACTCGGCATCAATGCGATAAGGATCGGATAAGTGAACCACATGCAAATCAGGCTGGTTGAGCAGCAACGGCAGATAACTGGCATAGCCAATGTGCATATCGCTCTGCCCGGTCCGAATCAGATAACTCCCCGCCGTCATACCCGCTGGGATCGCATGGTCCAGTCCCCCACCCACCAGTGGTTTCGCCTTATTGCGCAGTTGATCTCCCCATCCTCGATGCAGGTGTTCGATACGGTCAAAGAGTTGAAAAGCATAGTCCCCACCGGGGTCACTGCCTGGTGTTGAGGTCGAAAGCACAAAGCGTGGATCAAGCAGCGCCATCAACCAGGATTGCGTGGTAAGTTCCGGCACATTACGCATGACGATGCAAAGATGGTTACGCGTAAACACGGCGGTTTCCTCCGCCAGACCCAACGTTTTCAAGCGCAAGGGGTGCGCGCAATTGGCCGATGCGAAAATATCCACCGCGTCACCGTGCAGCATCTTTTCACTCAGCAGCCCCGCCGGGCCGAAAGTCGGTATCACTTCCACCGCATAGCGTTCACTGAATGTCGTCAGCAAAGAAGTAAACGCAAGGCGCAGGCTGCCAGCAGCATACAGGCGAAGAGGATCCGTCATTGTGACTCCGTCATGGTTAATATCGGTATTAGCGCACGATACGGCTGTGGCGCTATTTCCACGCAGACCTGCCGAACCAGAATTCCGTACAACCGCGAAAGATTGTCCTCCGTCACCACGTCATCACAGCGGCCATAAAGATAGCGCTGATTATCCATGAGAAGCAGCGCCTGCTCCGCAACGATCACGGCGTGAGCAGGATCGTGGGTGGTCATCAGGATGCTCAGCCGCTGCATTTTAGCCAGATGCTGTAATAGCCGCAGTACCTGTGCCTGATTTTGCACATCAAGCGCCGCCATCGGCTCATCCAGAATCAGCGTCTGACACTCCGATGCCAATGCACGCGCAATTAATACGAGCTGCCGTTGCCCGCCAGACAATGCGCTAAATTCACACTCGGCGAGCGATGCGATTCCCAACAGGGTCAACGCATTCTGAGCCACGTGGATATCATGAGCAGAGGGCATGGCAAACAGCCGAACACGCGCTGCGCGCCCCATCAGCACCATATCCAGAACGCTATAGGAAAACGGTGGAGTAAATATTTGTGGCACAAAACCGATGTGTCCATCGCGCCGAACCGTCCCAGAAAGCGGCGATAAATTTCCCAGTAACGTATTCAGCAGCGTGGTTTTCCCTCTGCCGTTCGCGCCCAGAATCACCGTAATTTCGCCTTCCCGACAGCACAGATTCAACGGAGAAAAAAAGCCCTGCCCTTGCTGGTAGCCATACACCAGTTCTTCTGTCGATAGCCTGATTGTAGACATGCTAGCGTCCTCTACCCTGTCGCTGTGTTTTATACAACAGCACGGCAAAAAGTGGGGCTCCGAGCAGCGCCGTCAGAATACCCAACGGAATCTCGGCTTCACTGAGGTTACGCGCCAGATCGTCTACCAGCACCATAAAGCCCCCACCAAGCCACAGCGATACCGGCAGCAGTCGGCGGTGATCGGCTCCCACCAGCATACGTGCAACATGGGGAATAACCAGCCCAATCCAACCAATACTGCCGCTGACTGCCACCTGAGCAGCGACGATGGCGGCGCACAAACTCAAAATCAGCCAGCGTAAGGGCTGTACAGCCACACCCAGCGCACGAGCGTCTTGCTCGCCCATCGACAACACGTTCACGTGCCAACGCAATCGCAGCAGTAAACCACCCGCAAGCGCTAACGGCACCGCCATCGTAGTCAGCGAGTTCCAGTGCGCGGTAGCAAAGCTACCCAGTAACCAGAACACGATGCTCGGCAGCTTTTCTTCAGTATCCGCCAGATATTGCATCAGGCTGACCAGCGCACCGAAGAAGCCGCTGAGGATGACGCCAGCCAGAATCAAGATCAGTACGTTCTGCTTGCCGAAAGCGGCAGCCATCACGAAAATCAACAAGAGCGCCAACATACCGAACGTAAACGCCGACAGCAGCAAAAACAGCGGTGTCCAACTTAATAGAATCGCTAGTGTACCGCCGAAGGCGGCACCAGCAGACACACCTATAATATGCGGATCGACTAGCGGATTACGGAAAACGCCTTGTAACGTCGCTCCACTCAGCGCCAGCGCCGCGCCCGCACACCAGGCTAATAACACCCGCGGTAAACGAACACTCCACACCACTTGCCGCTCAATATCCCCAAGTAAAGGGTTACCACCAGACAGCGGCTCGACAAGGATCTGGACGATGCGCCACGGAGACGAGCTAAAACGCCCGATCCCCAGTGAGCACACGGCAATCAACAGCGTCAACACCACTACCGTCAGCAGCGTGATCCGGTAAGTGCGATAACTCATTGGGCTGCGGAATCTTCCACACGGTAGTCCATACGGTAGAATCGCTGGTAATACTCGTTAGCGGCTTTTTGCATATCGATATCGGCGAAGCGCTCTGGGTAAAGTTTTTTCGCCATCCACAATTCGCCAATCGCTAACGCTTCCGGCATCGGATAACCCCAGGCTTTAGCGTATTCCGGCATCAGATACACACGATGCTGTTTCACCGCATCAATCGCCTGCCAGGCCGGATCGTTGACGATTTGCTTCACGACATCCGGGTAGCGGTCCTGCACAAAAATCACCTGTGGATTCCAGGCCAATACATTTTCAATCGATACCTGCTTGAAGCCTTTTATCGATGCTGCCGCGACATTCAACGCTCCCGCATGCGACATCATCAGACCGGTATATTTTCCTGAACCGTAGGTTGTCAGGTCTGGATTAGCCATATACACGCGGATTCGCTTTTCTTCTGGAATAGAGTCCAGACGAGCGCTGACGTTTTTACGCTGCGTAAACGTATAGTCGATTAGTGCTTCTGCCTGCTTCTGACGTTCAACCACTTCACCAATCAGCCGAATTCCTACCTTGAGCCCTTCGTTATACGCCGTATTTTCATCACTCATCGTAGGATTGATTTTGTCGGCCTCTCCCGGTTGATCTTGGCGCAGCGAGATCGCCACAACCGGAATTCCGGTTCGCTCAATCTGTGCAATCATTTCCGGTGGTGCATAGTTAGCGACAAAAACCACCTGCGGCGACAGCTTCAGCAGGCTTTCAATATTGATCTGAGTGAGATCGCCCGGCATCGGTAAATCCGCCAAACGTGGTGCCAACCGCAAATAATGCTCCCCCAACTGTTTCTTCCAACTGGACAACACACCAACGACACTTTCCTGTGCATCCAATTGCACCAGCAGATTTAAGGTTTGATGCTGTAACACCACCACGCGATTAACGTGGTCGGGAATAGTCACATTGCGCCCCAGTTGGTCAGTCACCTGACGCACCGCCCATGCGTTAGAAAACACCAAAAACAGTCCGGTGAACCACAGCGTATAGCCAAATTTCTTTATCATGTTTGTATCCTGATTTCCGTTATATATAAAAGGATACAGCGATAAAGAAAAAGAAAATACTGATCTCACTCATAATAATATTTAGATACCAATTTTGAGGTAGATGAACCGGGATGCATGTTCCCTAAATAACAAGGTGCTATTTACACGCACGAGTCAGCAATCATCTGCCAAAAAGATTGTTTATTCTGTTCACGATTGGTCAGATAAACTGAATTATTATGTTAAAAAAATGATATTTATTCCCACTATTAATCGCGTAGAGTGATTCCATTACTGAATTTGTAGCACCTTGCTGTGCAGGGCGAACGTGCTAAATATTTGTCTGAATATAAGGATGAATACCCTATGAAGAAGATTGGCTTTTTATCATTCGGTCACTGGGCACCGTCGCAACAGTCTGGTACACGTTCAGCGGCTGACGCCCTGCTGCAATCTATCGACCTTGCTGTCGCCGCTGAAGAACTGGGCGCTGACGGCGCCTATTTCAGAGTCCATCATTTTGCCCGCCAGTTGGGATCACCTTTTCCACTGCTCGCGGCCATTGGTGCGAAAACCCATAGCATTGAAATTGGCACCGGCGTCATCGACATGCGCTACGAAAACCCGCTCTATATGGCTGAAAATGCCAGTGCCGCCGATCTAATATCAGGGGGACGTTTGCAACTCGGCATCAGCCGTGGTTCCCCTGAGCAGGTGATCGATGGCTGGCGCTACTTTGGCTATCAGCCGACAGAAGGGGAATCTGAAGCCGATATGGCACGGCGTCATACCGAGGTGCTGTTGGACGTACTACGGGGCGAAGGGTTTGCGAAGCCGAATCCGCAGCCAATGTTCCCGAACCCACCGGGCCTTTTGCGTCTGGAACCCTATTCTGATGGATTGCGTGAACGAATTTGGTGGGGTGCAGGATCGAATGCCACGGCGGTATGGGCAGCGAAGCTGGGAATGAACTTACAAAGTTCCACGCTAAAAGATGATGAAACCGGCGAACCTTTTCATATCCAACAGGCACAGCAAATTCGTGCTTATCGGGCTGCCTGGGCTGAAGCCGGGCATACGCGCTCGCCGCGCGTGTCTGTCAGCCGGAGTATTTTTGCACTGATGGATCATCGCGATCGTGCCTATTTCGGTGGAAGTAGTAACGATAGCGACAAGGTTGGTTTCCTTGATGAAAAAACGCGTGCGATTTTCGGGCGTAGCTATGCAGCGGAACCAGAAGCGCTGATCAAACAGTTAAAACAGGATGAAGCAATTGCCGAAGCGGATACGCTATTGCTAACGGTGCCGAACCAACTGGGTGTTGATTATAACGCACATGTTATCGAAGCGATTCTAAAGCATATCGCGCCAGCGATGGGGTGGAGAGATTAAGCCAGCCACCTAAATAATTAGCCTGATGATGAGATGGTAACAATACCATCACTCGGCTATTAATGAGGCGTTACACCTTAAGATAACGCCGTCAATAATCGGGGGAATACAGTATGATTTTCACCGCAATTCCCCCGGTTTTTCCAGCCTCTGAAACGGTTCAACGCTTTTTAATGCTATTTTGAAAATATAGTTTCTGGACCTATTGAATTCCCCCCCTCACTCGGCGTAGATTTAGCGCCGATCCCGTCATAACTGGTGTGACCCTAGTGATGACAGCGGAAAAGATTACCCTTCGGTGATATAGCCAACAGCGTAATTATTTCCTTCCATAATAAAACGCACAATCGGGATCGTTGCTGGCGTGGTTTCTGCTGGAGAATAAATCGGTGAAGTATTTTTTTATGGGTATCTCATTCTGTTTAGTCGTTTGGGTGAGTACCTTTATGCTGATGGTAGAATAACCTGTCATTTGCCCAACAAAGATTTATTCGCTGAAGGGCACACACACAGAGATAAAAAAAGGCTGATGGTATTTTATACCCTCAGCCTATTTTTATGCCCGTCACTCACCGTTCAACCAGGTTCGGCATTGATCTTGTTATTCTCTACAGATTGAATCCGTTGATTATCACACCGAACACGCCGCCAATTGCCAGCCACGGGCCAAAAGCTAGCGGTTTAGCCGTATCTTCTTTACGCAATCCGCGCCAGATGAGAGTGACAACCAGCCCACTCAGCGCCGCCACCAAAACCAGATTTGGCAATGCCTGCCAGCCCAGCCAAGCCCCCAGCGCAGCCAGCAATTTAAAATCGCCATATCCCAGCGCCTCTTTGCCCGTCGCGTATTTGAACGCCCAATAAAGTAGCCACAGGGATAAATAACCCGCCATCGCGCCCATCACGGCATCACCCAATGGGACAAACGTTTCCGACAGATTAAATAGAAGCCCCACCCACAGAAGCGACAGCGTAAGCACATCCGGCAACAGCAGCGTTTTAATATCAATGACGGTCAGAACCAACAGGAAAGACAGCAGAATCAACGCCCCCCACAGTGCCATACCGGGCTGCCATAGCAAACCTACCGTCAGGAAAACCAGCATGGTGATAACTTCTACCAGCGGATATTGCACAGACACGGGCTGATGACAACAGCGAGAGCGACCGCGCAACCACAGCCAGCTGAACAGCGGGATGTTATCTTTCACCGCAATAGCCTTCTGGCAGTGCGGGCAAGCCGAAGGCGGCCACCATAGGTTGTAGCGCGTACTGTCACGGCAGGAATCAGTTATTCCTGTCTGAAGATCGATGTCCTGCTGCCAGCTTCGTTCCAGCATAATCGGCAATCGGTAAATCACGACATTCAGAAAACTACCAACAATCAGCCCCAACACGCCCAGCGCCACCAACCACCATGCCGGAAACACTTGTGCGAATTCCCTTAAATCGTCCACGTTAGTCCCTGATTATTGATAAAGAAGTGGTATAGATGAGCGTGTCATACTTTGCGGCTAGCACCAACCTTAACCATCGGGTGCTGTTAATTCTTACGATCGACTACGCAACGATCGTTCTACTTACAACAAGCGCCCCTGAAAATTCAGCGTTCTGGCTCCCTGCTCATCCACTTTGCCGGTAGTCGCCAGCAGTTTTTTCATGGCTGCGGGTAAGTCATTCCCACTGCTAAGCCGCCCCGTAAAACGGTATTCACCTTTCGGCGTGACGCTGCCCTTGCCAGACAGCTCTAGATGTGAGGAAGTCTGCCGCAGGCGCGCCTCTAGCGCGCCTTGCTCACAGCGCAACGTGGCTTGAGGCGTCGCCAACACCAGTCCACCCAGCGGGGTTTTCACTCTTGCATCTGGCCAGGTGACGTTGGCATCCAGCGACTGACAGCCTGAACGATCGACCGTCGCCTCTTGCAGATTTAGCTGCACATTTCCTTCCGCACCAATTGGCACAATAAAACGCAACTGGCTGAATAAATAGCCAGCCGGAATAGAAAGCCGCCATTGATAAAACTGCGGCTGCTGCCAGCCACGGATAATCCCATGGCCTTCAATGCCTTCCGGGTTTTTGAATGCAATCTCCAGCGCGGGCATAAAACCCGAAAAGGTGATTTTCCAGTGCACATCGTCCAACGTTAATGTACGCCAGCTAAACCGTTGCAGGTTCCCCTGCCATAGCGTTCCGGCTGCCTCCGCGACCACCATTCCGGCAGGCAGCGGCACCGCAGTAAGCAAGCGGGCAGGTGCATAGCACGTAAGGAACAGCCCATAGGCCATAACCAGAGCGACACCTGCGCCGATGCCTGACTTAAGCTTCATCCGCCCGTTCCAACATAAGCCGAGTAACATCGACCATTCCAGGGCTTTGTTCGACGGCATTCACATCCAGCGACATTACACGCACGCCGTTTTGCCGTTCCAGTTCGCTAAGCCAACGCAACAGACTATTAAAATCACTCTGAGCCAGCGTCACCGATGCCTGATTACCCTGCGGCTGCAAGCGTACAACGGTCAACCCATAACGCTTGGTGCTTTGCGAGATCAAAATCGGCAGACTGGTTTCCCTCTGACTGTTTTCCCCCTGCGCCTGATTTCCTTGCGGAATCGATGGGGCCTGCTTCTGCATCCAACTGACTGTCTGCTGCTCACGAGAAATTGTGCGCTCCCACTGTTCTTCCCGCAGTTGCCACGGCTGAAAAATAGCGTAATACACCAGACAGAGCAGAAGCACCGCCGCGCACACCACCATAAGCTGACGTTCCCGCTGGCTCATTGTCTGCCAGCGCTGCCGTAATTCATTCATTACTGGCTCCTTAATGTTAAGCGGCCTTCAACCCGATCGTTTTCCTGCCGCATCTCCCCAGCCTGCACCTGATAATAAGTGGCAGCCTGCTGCTGAAACTGCTCTAGTTCCTGATACGACGAGCCCTGCAACGCCAGCCGGAATTCGCCAGCAGTACCGTCGTAAGACAGCGACTGAATTTTGATAGCGCTATTCTGCGTCATCAGTTGCTGTAAGGGATTCAATTGCTCCAGTAGCCCTTTCCCTCCAGTCGTCGTACGTTGCAGGTGCTGTTGCATCTGCGCACGCGGGTTAACCACATTCGTCTCTGAAGGGAAAATCTGCCGATAGACACGCACGCTTTCCTGCCGCCAATGCTCAGCCTGTTGATAAAGCTGATAGTGCGCCCAGCCAGCATCCGCCACGACCAACAGAAGGTAACAGGCAAAAGCGATTCCAACGCCACGCCACGGCAGCAGAGTATTTTGCCAGGCTTTCTCCGGTGCATAATCGCCTTGCCGCAGATCGACCGAGGCAGGCAACTGCGCCGTTGCAGCCAGCGTGAAAAGATCCGTTTCAGACTGAGCCTTCCACTCACTCTCCTCCTGCCATTCGTACTGCGATAGCTCGCCGCTGACCAGTGCGGCACTGTAGCTGTATATGGTCGGCAACGGCATCGATGCCTTCAATAGGTCACCACACCAGGACGATTCCGCCGCCATAGCATGGCCCGTTGGCTGGCGAAACAGCCACATATCATCATGCTGTAACGCGCTCCAACCATCCTGATGTTTTGGCAATACGCGGGCGTCGGGCAGTAAAACATCGACGTTGAGCCCCAGCGCATCACACTGCGCCAACCAGCGCTGCATCCGGCTTTTTTCCACCACGGCAACAGTGCCATCATCGCCATGAATGTCCAACACGGCAAAATGCAGCTTTTCAATTTCCGTAGCCAGCTGATCTTCCAGCATAAATGGCACTACTTGAGTCAACTGACGCCGTGCCTGTCGAGGCAACGTCAGGGCATAAAACGTCACGTCAGTTGCCGGTACCAAAACGCGGGTAAACGTCACAGACGGATAGGCCGCCAACGCTGGGCGAACCAGTTCTACGCTACCGCGCCCCTGACTCAGTAAATTTTCCCCGTTGGATGAACGCACCTGCCATTCGATTTCTCCCTCGTCTTCCACAGGAAGACGAACGATGAGGCATGGATGTCGAGCGACTGTTCCTCGATTTAATGGGGCTTTTGCGGCTTTTTTCTTCCATTTTCCCGCTATTTTCATGGATTCACCGTCCTATATCCTCCATATTGCCGCTGCACGACCTGTACCTTTTGTCCACTCAGATGAAGCAAGCTACGTTGATTAAAATCACTGTCGCCAACACGCACCTGGAGTTTTACAAAGAACCATTCACTTTTGACTGCCAGCACCCGCTGCGCCGTATTTTTACTATTCGGAGGCAACGCCCCAGTTTGTTGCAGCACCTCAATACTTGCCCATCCCATACGAGGCCGTTGCTGCACCAGCGCTTTTGCCTGCGACATCGTCATTTCATTCAGAAACACGGCGGATAACAACGGGGCATCAAACTCGGTCAACGTATTGATATTAATGGACATCGCATCTACCGGTAGCGCACAGACATAGGGCAATAGTCGGCGGTAGAGATCGCTGTCCATACCATAAACTGCCCGTAATTCGCTGATTTCACTCATTCTTTGATTAGCAGTACGATAAGGCACAGGCAACGTGGCATAGACCTCATCTTCTGCACCATTCGCTGATGGGTAGTTATCTGCATCAATCCAGTCACGCACCGCCGCAGTGATTTTTTCTGCTCGGTCCGAGTCCTCACCCAAATTTTTCAATAACAAACGAAAAACTTGTGCCGGATAAGGCGTCTTTACCAACGTGCTTTCGTTATCTACACCTTGATTGATGGCATTTAAATTAAAGCAGGTACGCGCGTCACTAATCTGACCGATGATTTCCCCACCGTCCACGGGGAAACGGTGCCCCGGCTGCGACCAATTTTGTCCGGCAAACGTGCGTCCCGGCATATTCCGCGCATCGCGCAGTAATATCTGCCCGCTTAGCGTTTCCGCACCTAATGCGTACCATTTTGCCTGCTGGCGACTCAGGTGATTTTCGGTGCGCATAAACGCTTTCCCCGTGCGCTCTGTAATCACCGCAGCAATGGTCACCATTAATGCCAGAACCAGGAGCACCACCAACAGCGCAACGCCGCGCTGACGCGACCTCATTTTACCGGTCCGGTGGTAATCAAGAACATACGCGACATTTCTCCGTAATCCCTTAAAGTCAGCACCACTTCAATCCCTTGTGGCAATTGCGTACTGTTATCCCAGCGATCGCGCCAGGTTTTATTGCTGAAAAAGCGCAAGCGGAAGCCGTCTACCTGTGTGAGAAGCGGTTTTACGCCGGGATCGACGCCTTCTATCGGGTCAGGCACCGAGTGGGTTAAACGTTCCAGGGTGTGTTCCCGCAGTCGATAAGCTACAGGCTGAAGTTCAGAACGAGGCAGTATGCCAAATGGGTTCTGCCAGCCATTACGCATAAAGCTAACGCCCCAGTCATCACTTTTTAACTGATCGCGACCCGCGTAAAATATCGAGGTGCTTCCTCTCGTGCCGCGTGCAATCATCTGGGAAAAATCGCTGTCCATTTGTGAAAAAGCACGCTGTATTTCAGCCAGACGCTCTGCTTTGCGCTGTGATATTTCATCGTTACGCATCACACCATTTAGCACCTGAAATGCGCTGAGGCTCAGGGCCGCAAAAATAGCGATCGCCAGAATCATTTCCAGCAGCGTAAAACCCTGCTGACGCTTTTGTCGTGCGGTCTCTCGTCTCCTTGTTGTGCTGAACATTATTGTTTCACCACATAGGTACGTAGCGAGGCATCGGCGGCAAAGGCATCTTTATTACGTCGCACTTCCACATCCAACGCTTTGGTCTGAGGATCACCCGTCTCTACGCCCTGCCAGCGCCAATTCCAGCGCACGCCAGCAAATTTCGTTTCCCCTCTCACCCACGACGCTTCAGGCCAGCGCTGCTCAAGCCGCAGTTGAACCTGCTGGTTTTCCGCCACCCAGCCAGCGAACGTCTTTTCTTCCAATCGACTCAAGCTGCTTGCTTGTCTGGCTGTCGTTTGCAAAACGGCAATGCCCGCCAGTGCAAAAACGCTCAACGCAACCAGTACTTCCACCAGCGTCATCCCTTTCTGTCGCTTCATCGTTTCTTACCTTGACTCATCGACGTCACAAACCGTCCGTTGGCATCGACCTGAAGCCAATTCGAGAGCGCTTTGTTTTCAGACTTAACGGCCAGACGGAAAGGAGTAATTTCACCACCGGGCAAAATCAGAATGTCGGGGTCGTCACCGCTCTGCGTTTTATCCACTTTCTTCCCATCGGCCTGTAATAGCTCAAGCCGTAATACATCGGGCAACGTCGCCGATGCGCTCACCCGATACGGTTGCCACGGCTGCCACTTGTAACCCTGCCAGCGGTCGTTACTGGGAATCGCGTCCCCTTCCGTTGTAGCAGGTCGCTGGAGTTGATAAAACTGCCAGCGATCGGGATAGATGCGCACACCTAGCATATATTCGTTAACCTGACTGTTTTCAGCAGCAAACTCCAACTGAGCCTGAAAGCGAGCCAACTGCCACGCGCTGTCGTTCTGGCGTTCACGAGGAAACGCCATGACCACCATGCTAGCTGCAATGCCAGCCAGTAACACGACCAGCATCATTTCCAGCAGGGTAAACCCCTGCTGCTTCCTCGTTGACCGCTTCATTGCGCTTCTGCCGTCCTTTTTCCGCCGTCATTTATAACGACAAACATGCCGCCGCATGTCTTATTTCTTATCAAGATTCCAGTTGCCGATGTCATCTTCCGTTCCCGGCATGCCATCTGGCCCAAGGGAGAAGATATCCAGTTTGCCGTGCTGGCCAGGGTTCAACAGTTGGTAGTCCGTACCCCACGGATCCTGAGGCAAGCGACGAATATAGCCATCGGCTGGATAGTTACGCGGTTCTGGCTGTACCGTCGGCTTCGTGACCAGCGCTTTCAGGCCCTGTTCTGTGGACGGATAACGGTTGTTATCCAGCTTGTACATATCGAGTGCGCTTTCCAGAGACACAATATCGCTGACGGCTTTTTGCCGATCCGCCTTTTCCTTATTCCCCATCAGATTGGGGACCACCAGGCTCGCCAGTACGCCGAGAATAACGATCACCACCATAATTTCCAACAGAGTAAAACCACGCTGACCATGACCACGTTGACGTTGCTGCATCCTTACTTTTCCTCGTTCAATTGTTGGTTCTCTTACAAACTCACTGTTGTTGCGAACTGATTATTGTTACGAACTCATTAACGTATTCAATTGCAGGATCGGTTGTAAAATCGCCAATACGATAAACAACACGACTGCCGCCATGCTGACCACCAGCAGAGGTTCAAATAATCCCAGCGCCAGCGTCATCTGCGAACTAAATTCACGATCCTGATTATCCGCCGCCCGTTCCAGCATGCTGTCTAGCTCACCGCTGCGTTCGCCGCTGGCGATCATATGTCGCATCATCGGGGGGAAAAGCGCCGTCTGTTCCAGTGCTTTGTGCAGGCTAACGCCCTCTCGTACCGCATCCGTTGCCAGAGAGAGACGATGGCGGGCATAGTCATTGCTCATCACATCGCCGCTAATGCGCATTGCCTGCAACAACGGCACGGCACTGGCATTGAGAATACTAAGCGTCCGCGCGTAGCGTGCCGTATTCAGGCCACGGGCTATGCGACCAATCAGCGGCAAATATAACAAGCGGCGATGAAAACTAACGCGCCGCGTTTCCTGCCGCAACATCACCCGAAGCGCCATAAAACCGGCCAACAATGCCAGTAACGCCCACGGCCCAAATGTGCGCACAACATCACTCATTCCCATCAAAACCCGGGTAGAAAGCGGCAGCGCCTGCTTCATATGAATAAATTGCTCGACGACTTTTGGTACCACAACGGACAGCAAAATGCTGACCACCGCAATCGCGACCACGGTTAGCACACAGGGGTAAATCATCGCCTGCTGTATACGGCTACGCATCTGTTGGCGCTGCTCGGTATAGTCCGCCAGCCGATTCAACACGGCATCAAGGTGACCTGAGGTCTCGCCTGCGGCGACCATTGCGCAGTACAGCCGCTCAAAACTGCCGGGGAAACATTTCATGGCATCAGCCAGCGAGTGCCCTTCCATGACCTTGCTGCGCACCGCCGCCATCAACTGGCTCAGATGCGGCTTTTCACTCTGCTTTGCCACCGCATCCAGCGCCTCCTCCAGCGGCAGCGATGCCGCCACCAGCGTAGCCAACTGGCGAGTTAATAGCGCCAAATCAGAGGTACTGAGACGAATTTTTCGGCGTAGGGACAGACCCGCAGAACCCGATTTCTGCTGTTCGCCTCGGCTTTCATCAACCGACAGCGGGACCAACCCGCGTTCCCGTAATAACTGACGCGCCTGTCTGGCAGAGTCGGCTTCCTGACTGCCACGGCATTTCTTCCCTTGCGCATCCAGCGCCTGATACTGGTACTGTGCCATGTCATTCCTCTTTGGTTACGCGGATCACTTCTTCCCAGGTCGTAAGCCCGGCCAGTACCTTCTCCAGCCCGTCCTGACGAATAGTCGTTCGGCTCTCTCCCAGAATCTGTGCAATGGCCATTTCACCGTCACTCCGATGGATCGCCGCACGGACGTCGTCATTAATCAGCACCAATTCATGAATACCGATACGCCCCCGGTAGCCAGTAAAACTACACTGCGTACAGCCAACGGGGTTATGCAACAGAGTATCAGGCGCAATACCCATCTGTTTCGCCTGAACCGGATCGACCGGCTGCGGCTGGCTACAGTCAGAACACAACGTCCTGACCAGACGCTGCGCGAGTACGCCCAAAAGAGAAGTTGACAGCAGGAAAGGTTCTACGCCCATATCCTGCAAACGAGACAGCGCGCCCAGCGCACTATTGGTGTGCAGTGTGGATAACACAAGGTGACCCGTCAGCGATGCCTGAACGGCAATCTGTGCCGTTTCACCATCACGAATTTCCCCTACCAGCACGACGTCCGGGTCCTGACGCAAAATGGCACGTAGCCCACGGGCAAACGTCATATCCACCTTGGTATTGACCTGTGTTTGCCCGATGCCTTCCAGTTCATATTCGATGGGATCTTCCACCGTCATGATGTTACGTTCCGAGGCATTCAGGCGACTGAGCGCAGCATAAAGCGTGGTACTTTTCCCCGATCCTGTTGGGCCGGTGACCAGGATAATTCCATGTGGACGATGAATCAGGCTGTCCAGCAACTGCCGATTGCGTTCCGACATACCCAGCAATTCAAGATCGAGCTTAACGCTGTTTTTATCCAGCAAACGCAGCACGACACGCTCACCGTAGTTCGACGGCAGTGTGGACACGCGCACGTCAATCGCCCGTCCCCCCACCCGCAGCGCCATGCGCCCATCCTGTGGAATACGCTTTTCCGCAATATCCAGCTTTGCCATAACTTTGATACGCGACACCAACAAAGAAGCCAGCTTACGCTGTGGCCGCAGGATCTCACGTAATACGCCGTCCACGCGGAAACGGATCAGCAAATAACGCTCATAGGTTTCGATATGAATGTCCGACGCTTTATTCTTAATCGCCTCAGTCAACATGGCGTTGATGAGGCGGATAATGGGCGCGTCGTCATCGGCATCAAGCAGATCGTCGCTATCTGGCAGTTCTTCCACCAGCGTATAGAAGTCCATCTCGTTGCCGATGTCCTCCATCATACGGCGCGCCTCTTCCGAGTCGCGCTGATAGCTAATGACCAATTGCCGCTCAAATTCTTCGTCCGTGACTCGCTCAATCCTGAGCGAACAGCCTGCAATCCGACGCGCTTCCAGCAAGGCGGCTGACGGCGTCTGCGCGACACAGATCGTCCTAAGACTCGCGCCATTCTCCCCCTGCAACAGCAGAATTTGCTGCGATCGTGCATAGGCGAAAGGCAGTATGGGGCGTAATTCTATAATCTGGGAGGCAACGTCACTCATTTCCCGCCCGCCGGGTAGAACGCCACAATAGAGGACTGAACCTGACGGAACGTATAGGCATTTCCGCCCTCCGGCAGACGCAGCAAATCGTTACTCAAAAGCCCCCCTTCACCGCGACTCATGTCCCGCTGTTTGTCTTCTTCAGCACTGAACGAGTGATACTTACTGGCAGAGGCGCTCTGATATTGGCTGCGATCGCGGATAATAGAAGGACGGATAAACAGCATCAGGTTACGCTTTTTCGTTTCCTGACTGTTGGAGCGGAACAAGTACCCCAGAACGGGAATATCGCCCAACAGGGGGACTTTACTGGCGGATTCATTCGTACTTTTATCCAGCAAACCACCCACCACCACAGTTTCGCCGCTGCTGACCAGCACCGCGTTATTAACGGTACGCGTATTGAATGTTGCCCCAAGGTTGGTACTGCTGCTGGAGGCAGCATCAGCCACGCTGGAGACTTCCTGTTCGATTTCCAGCAGAACGGAGTCGCCTTCGTTGATTTGAGGTTTCACCTTCAGTTTGATACCAACCGTTTTACGCTCCACCGTTTGGAAAACGTTATCACCGGATGTCGTTTGTGAACCCGCCAATACCGGCACTTCCTGACCGACGTTAAAGGTCGCTTCCATATTGTCCAGCGTCACAATACTAGGCGTTGCCAGAATATCGTTCTTGCTGTTGCTAGACAGCGCAGTCATCAGCATGCCCCAGTTGCCCTGATAGAAACCTGCGGCAATCCCGTTGAAGCTGCCAAGTGCAGTCGTCGCGGCCGTACCAAGCGTTCCATCACGTTTAAACTGGTCCGCTCCCGCCATCATTGTTGTGATCGGTAATCCCGTATTGGTGAACTGCGTCACCCCGGCATTCTTATTGGCCCATTGTACGCCGAGGTTCATCCCGTCGGCATCTTGCACTTCCGCAATGATTGCTTCGACTAATACCTGCGGACGACGGATATCCAGTTGTGCAATCACCTGTTCCAGATCGCGCATGATGTCAGGAGCCGCATTCACAATCAGCGAGTTAGTTTGTTCGTGTGCCTTAATCGAAATATCTTTGCGCAGCGCAGGCAGCGCATTTTGTTGATCGGTTTGGATGCTGTCACCAACCCCCGTGAGCACCTCGACCAGATCGGCAGCTTTGGCATATTTGAGATAGATGACTTTGGTATTGCCCTGTACCGCCTGCTGGCGGTCGAGCTGCTTGATCATATCGATAACGCGCTGGCGTGAATTTGGTTCTCCACGTACCAGCACCGAGTTTGTGCGTTCATCCGCGACTACATTGGCGGTTAGCATGCCCGGCAAGGCGGATTTTTCATCCATCTTGTTTAGCTCATTCACCATCTTCACCACTTCCGTCGAGGAAGCGTAAGACAGCGGTACGCTAACTACATTCCGATCGCCCGTCTGATCAACCCGCTCGACAATCGTCATCAGCCGCTTGATCACACCCGCACGGCCGGTCATCAACAACACATTCGACGGTTCGTAATGCACCACACTCCCGGCACCCGCATTGTCGTTCAACTGGCGCAACAGCGGTGCCAAATCACGAGCCGCTACGTTGTTGACTGGCACGACGCGCGTAACGACTTCATCGCCGATCCCCGGCTGCTCATCGCTTGCCAACGGCATAGACGTTGATTTCGCATCCTTAGAGCGAATAATTTTCAAGACATTGTTATCCATCGGGATAACGGTGAACCCATAGACATCCAACACGCTCAGGAAGAACTGATAATATTGCTCTTCATTCATCATGTCATAGCTACGTACGGTAATCGTTCCGCTGACCGATGGATCGATAATCACTGTCTTATTCAGGTTCTTACTGACGGTATTGATAAACTCCTGAATATCCGTGCCCTTAAAACTGGCGGAGAATTCAGCGCTCCACGCCAATGATGATGCCATCAGCAGAACACTCCCGCCGAGCAATAACATGCTTTTGCGGCGTACACGACTAAGCCATTGGTTTTCATATTGCGAAAAAACCTGACGCTTAAAAAATCCCTGTCCCTTGCTAAACAAATTAGTGGTCTCCATCCAATGCCAGATATATATCTTGCTGTTGACCATCACGCTCGACGGTCAAATTAAATTTGCTCATCCCTGCCAGTTGCGCCATCGCCTGCTGTGCCTGAGTCGCATCGCGCAAATCCATACCGTTTAATGACACGGCGAGATCGTTGTCCTGCAAGCCTGCGCGGTAAAAAAGATCGGGATTTTTGCCGGGGTTTAACTGATATCCTTTCAGTACGTCTTCTTCCGTGACGGGAGAAATGGTGAGGTAATCCTGCGCCGTGAAGGGATCTTTTTGTATCTTGTCTTTCACCTGATTAAAGGCACCAGAAGACGGCGGTGCATCGGCGGTGTTTTCTTCCTGATACAAATGGAGCGCCTCATAGCGCCCTTGATACTGGAGCACGACACGATCGGCAGAGATAGTCACAATTTTGGCTTCATAGCCTGGCACCGCATCGCCGACGTTGCGGCTATATTGCTGACTATCTTTAGCGATAATGGCAATCGAACGTTTGGCGTCTTCACTCGCCAGCACCCCAGTCAGACTAATATTTAATGATGACAGTGGAATGTTACCGGATAACGCGGCGTCGTTAACGGCAGAGGCATCCGCATCGGGAGCATGGCCGAACAGAGTAAAATCACCCGGCGTTGCGGGTTTTTCTTTCGCTTGAGCAGGCGTGACCGACACGCCAACAATGCGCGAGTCTTCAGGTAGGATAAAACGCCAGGTCAGCACGGCCAACTGCTGACAAATCAGCAGCAAAATCAGCCCCAATACGATACGTCGAATCAGAGGGGCTGGCAGCGAGCGAAAAGTGGCGACCAACGAATTAAAAGACGGTTCTTTGAAAGCTTGCAGTCGTGCCATAGATAATCATCCATAATACTCTCCACGCCCAAGGGCGTGGAGAAAATGCCTTATTCCGTTGCAGCTTCCCGGGTGATGGTTTCATCACCGCTGGTCGTCAGCGCGGCATCATTGTTTACACGGTCTTCGAGCCTGATATTTTCAATATGACCGAAATTCCAGGCTCCCGGTACATTCTCAAAAATGACATTTTTAAATTCACTGTTCTTCAGGAAGGTGATGTCCGTAGCTTTTACATTTTTGAATTTTACATTCTCAAAATGCAAGCCTTGGTGATAAGCATCACGTCCAAAAGAGAACTTATACGCATCAGCCATTTCAGCCACGGTCATCCCGTCGACCATGATGCTGTTTTTCTTCGGTGAACCATCAACCGTGACGTTAGAAACGGTCACATCACGGAACTGTGCGGGTTCTGCCGCTGGCTGGGTATCGTTCACGTCCGCTTTATATTTGATAGTGAACACGAACGGCTCGTTGACAATATCACGCATCGCGTTATTACGGAATACCACGTCACGTGAGCCGCCACCATAATAAGGCCGGCTCTTCATGCGCAAGCCAACATCCGTCTTATTCATTACGTTATCTTCAGCAACAATTTTTTCAATCCAGGCGCCAGTATGGCTACCCGTGACTACCGCACCATGACCACGACGGAAGTAGTTATTGAAGATCCAGGCGCCGCTCTGCGCCTTTTGCCCCAGCGTCGCCACTTCGGCACCATATCCCGCGGCAAAGTTTACGCTGTCATCACCTGTATCAAAAAAGTTATTAAATACCATAACGTTCTGGCTATTTCCGAATTCAATGCCATCCGCGTTGTTGGCATCATACGTTGTGTGAACCAACGCATTCATCACTACATTTTCAGATTCCAGCACCATCACACCGTGATATGCCGGGTTCAGAATTGTCAGCCCTTCCAAATACATATTGCTCACACCGCGCAACGTCATCAGGCTGGAGCGCCGGTTTTTATACGCGTCATCCAATAGCATTCCTTCAGCAACGGCTTTTGCCGTTTGGTCTTTTGCCAGAATACCGTCACTGCTGACATTGGTGGATTTGCTCGCGCGATAGAGAGGTAAGTTGTTATTTAATTCATCAATTTCAGTAATGTTTGCATCACCGGCTTTAATACCACGAGTCCAGCCGTTGCCATCAATCGTGTCCTGCCCGACGATACGAATATTTTTAAAGGTGCCAGCATGGCTGCTGCCCTGATCGTCCGCTTCCAGTACGTTAATCAGTGAAGGTGGACGCTTCGGCAATTTAGGTAAGCTGTAGGGATAGAGATAGTAGCCACGAGCAAGTGGATAATCGTCACCATTTGCCGACCCCAGCAACGTAGCGCCTTTCGCGACTTCCAACGTCATATCGCTATGCAAGAACAGCGCTCCGGTTTTAAACGTCCCACCTTCAACCACAACTTTACATCCTTTCGGATACGCGGCTGGCGTACAGTCATCAATCGCCTTCTGAATCGCCACCGTATCGTTTGCAACCCCATCCCCTTTCGCGCCGTAGTTAGTCACATTCAGTGAAGCTGGTGTGGCCGTCGTTTTCTGCACGACGGCTTCACTATCAACGGATTCTTTGCCGTCGTCATAAAGCGCGCGCACCGTGAAACGGTACTCAGTTTCCGGCGACAGGTTAGCCACCTTGAAATTATGGAAGCTGACGCGGACGTGCCAGTTGGTGGTATCAATCGAGTTATAGAAGTTATCGATATAAGGCTTGGCTGGCGAATGGGTGTTTTGATTATCTATCGTCCCGCCCAGTAAGGTTCCATTCATATAGACACGATAATCTTTAATGCCTGCGGCAGGTTTAGTCGGTTTTTCCCAGGCCAGTACCACGCTGCTGTCATCATAGGCCAGCGTCGGGACTTTAAGATTCTGCGGCGCGGCGGAACGATCGACGCCGACATCTGGTGCTGAGTCGCTATCACTGCATCCAGCAATCAAGCTGCTCAGAACGACGGTTGCACAGAGCGTAAGACGAGTACGGGGTAAAAAATAATTCATAGTATTTCCTGTATTTTTACTATTATTTTTCCCTATATGTCTCACCCTGCGGTGAGAGTCATTACCGCAGAATGATTAATATTAGGCAGAGAGATTACAGATAACTATTTCAATAAAAATAATGCGTTAATAACGATAACTACGGGAGAGAAATATCCAGTTTTCCAGATCCAGCATTTTCCAGAACATATTTCTCAACAACGGCGATGGATTTTCCAACGCTATACACATAAGGCGGGCTCCATTCCAATTCATTGGTACAGGTCTCCAGCGCCCATGCTGGTACAGCTTTCCCAGAACTTGTAGCAGCCGCTTTTTCGGTTTCTTGCAGGGCATTACATTTATCTAATGCGATTTGATTCAGATTGCTTGCTGGATTTCCATTGAACCAGGAGCCATTGTCTTTAAATTTACTTCCCTTGTAGGCACCGACAATCAGTTTTTCATCCGCACTGCCACCTTGGAAATTAAACACGTTACTTTCGGAAAGAATCGATGAATCAAAACCCATCCCAATGGCATACAGAATGGGATAGTTTGTATCCGTTGCACCACGGTGATAGTTATTAAGCAAATGCACCTGACCAAAGCGTACCCGCGGCGAACGCTGCACGCTGTTGTCCCACAAATTGCCTTCAAAAGTGATCCGATATTCCCCTTTATCACCATCTCCTGAACCGATTAATACCGTTTTGTCATGCTGAGCAAAAATGTTGTAGGAAATTGTCAGGTAATCAGCGCCATCTTCTATATCCAGCAGGCCATCGTGGCGTTGGATATGCTTACCGAACAGCACGGGCTCTAAATGATCGGGATATTCACCATCCGTAAAAGTGCAATGGTCAACCCAGACATTTTTACTGGCATTAATCGATACAGAATCATAACGCGCATTCCAGTTGCCTTTATCACCATCGCCTGCATCCCAGGCAGGCGCAAAGTCACGCGGTGCCTGAAATGTAATATTACGGATAATGATGTTGCTGTTGTCCGTTTTACCGAACGTTTGGCTTAACGTATTGAGGGATAAATAACCCTCCACCAGTTTCGCGTCGCTACCGACACCTAAAAGTGTGGTATTCGGCGGAACCTGAAATTGAATCTGTGCTTTCTGGTTATTGGCATACTGCGAACGCTGACCATTCTGCTTTTTCAACAGACTAAGCTCTGCACTGGCCGCCGCTGCATCCGTTCCACCAGCATCCACTGTGGCTTTCAATTGCGCCATATAATCCTGATCGAAAGCTTTGACATATAAATCAAAGTCGAACGTTGTTTTATTCGGTTTGGTTTTATAGTATTCGGCATCCGCATAGCGTCCATTACCTAAATCATCGCCGCGAATAGTACCTTGCCAATAGATAACTTTTGGCTCTAATTTAGCCTTCAACTCCGCATCGGCATCGCCTGCGATATAAAGGGAGCTGCGTATATTATTTAACGCATCTTTTAATTCTTGGCGGCTGGTCACGACATAAATACTATTTGCATGTGCTCCCTCGCCCCCCGTCGTCGCGTAAAACTTACCATCCGTGTTCTGATATTGCGCAGCCCAGCCAAACGGTGCCGTTTTCACCTGTAAATCTGGCGGAGCCGCTTCTTCCACTGGCTGCTGACTGTTGTCGCACCCGGAAAGTACCATCCCAGAAAGGGCAATAGCTACCGCACAGGTACGTAAACGACCAGTCCCAATAACTGTTTTAAACATTTTATCCCTCAGTATTTTAAAAAAATTAAAATAGAAAAAAAATAAATCCGCACAAAACCCTGCGATATTAATCGCACTCTTTAAATTTGCTTTTATTCGTAATTTAGCGGCAGATTGGCACTTCTTTATCGATAAAAAAGCAGCGCAATACCTGTAGTAAAGAACCACATAATAATACTGCCGATTTAACACCCAGGATGGCTAATTAAATTATTATTCTTCCTCCACGTTTATTGATCACCAAATCATCAAAAAGAAACACCATACCTACAATGGTAAAACGTGATTTCATTAAAGCAAATCCGCACTTTTTTTTTGCGACCCGCATCAAGATTCCATCCGTGATTATTATGATTACAATAGTTTTTAATCAAAATGGAGTAACTGTCACATAACCGAGAGATACCGTTTTCTGGTGCTTCCTATTTTTTGCAAAATAAGGCATGTGGCATCACCCTACTCACCCAACTTTCGTTTATGATGTGCTACACGGCCTAAGTAGATAATTAAGGATTAGCGCGTGGACAACGCACCGGACGCACCGACACAACCACAGCCAGCGCTACTTGCCAGATACCCGATGCCTGGTTATCTGATGGTTGTTTATGCTTTGCTTTTTATCGCGCTAGGCTGGTTCAGCCATCAGCGCTGGGGGAGCCCAGCCACTTCTCCGACGACCGCTTTGGCCGTTCACGCAGCCACCTTGCCTGCGGCAGAAGGACAAGCACCAGCCGCGCCCGCAGCGGCACCGCCTCATCAAGAAGAGTCTCATGTCGAGACGCCAGCGTCGCCAGAGAAGAAGACCAGGCTGCCATTACCTGCCGTCAGCAATGGCGAGATTCCTCCACTGACCTACAGCGCACATGTTTATACGTCGGACGAAGCCAAGCGCAGCATCACGCTCAACGGTATGCGATTCCGTGAAGGTGACTCGCCGATGGAAGGGCTAACGATAGAACAAATCCAGCAAGACATGACCATTTTCAGCGTAGAGGGCGAGGTGTTTATTCTGGAAGCGCTGGAGGATTGGCCGGGCGGAAAATTCAACGAGAATGAACGTTCCGCCGACAGTGAAAGTGAAAACGCGGTGCCTTAGCCGTGGCTACGCATGGCATCAATAAACGGCGTCAGCGTGCGGTTAAACTCCGAACACTGCGTCTCTTTTGGCGTGCTATCTTTTAATAACCCTTGATACAGGCTTTCGCTACGCTGTGGCAAAGCCTGATAGTTTGCAATATTCCAGCCTCTTTGCTTCGCTACAGCCAGCGCAACATTGGCAATCGTCGCATCATCGGGAAGATCGCTACGGTTACACTTCGATTTGAGATATCGGGTGGCCGCAACCAGCGACGACAGCTGGTTCAGTTGATCGTTAGAAGAGACCGTTACCGCAGAAGACTGACCCGCCACCGTTCCTTTTTGGGCAGACGTTCCTGTTTGTTGGCACCCGGCCAACGTGACGCAAAGCAGCGTTAGCGCAGAAAATTTAGACAGAGATAACGACATGACAAACTCATCCTGATTGAGATTAACGGTAGGCATTCTAGCAAATGATAAGCCGCTGTCACGGCATGTTTATGTTGCTCCCAGTCAGGTGACTGGGAGCCAGGAATATCAGGCAGCAGAGCCTTTTCCTGATAAGGATTTCGTCGTCGGTAAGATACCGTCAGCGCGGAACATCGTCTTGATGCCACGCACCGCCTGCCGAATACGATCCTGATTTTCGATTAAGGCAAACCGAACATGGGTGTCGCCATAATCGCCAAAGCCAATACCAGGCGAGACGCAAACCTTCGCTTCAGACAACAAGCGCTTAGCGAACTCAAGCGACCCCAGATGCGCATAGGCATCTGGGATTTTCGCCCAGACGTACATGGAGGCTTTCGGTTCATCAACCATCCAACCCGCCTCATGCAGACCACGCACCAAAACGTTACGACGCTGGCGATACTGCTCGGCAATATCTTTCACACATTGCTGATCGCCTTCCAAGGCGGCAATTGCGGCAACCTGCAACGGCGTAAACGTGCCGTAATCATGATAGCTCTTAATCCGCGCCAGCGCGTTTACCAGCTCTGGATTTCCGACCATAAAACCAATGCGCCAGCCCGCCATATTGTAGCTTTTCGATAGCGTGAAGAACTCCACAGCGATGTCCTTCGCGCCGGGAACCTGCATGATCGACGGAGCCTTCCAGCCATCATAAACGATATCGGCATAGGCCAAATCATGGATGACCAACACGCCGTACTGTTTCGCCAACTCAACGACGCGCTCAAAGAAATCCAGCTCGACACACTGCGCCGTCGGGTTCGACGGGAAGCCGAGAATCATCATTTTCGGCTTCGGAATACTCTCGCGGATAGCGCGCTCTAACTCATTGAAGAAATCGACGCCCTCCACTAGCGGAACAGAGCGCACCTGCGCCCCAGCAATCACCGCGCCATAAATATGAATCGGGTAACTAGGGTTCGGCACCAGCACCGTATCACCATGATCCAACGTTGCCAGCATCAAGTGCGCTAGCCCTTCTTTGGAACCAATTGTGACGATAGCTTCATTTTCAGGATCGATATCAACCTCATAGCGATCGGCATACCAACGGGAGATCGCACGGCGTAAGCGCGGGATCCCTCGAGATGTCGAATAACCATGGGTATCTTCACGCTGTGCAACCGTACAGAGTTTTTCCACGATATGAGGAGGCGTCGGGCCGTCAGGATTACCCATGCTGAAATCAATAATATCTTCGCCGCGACGACGCGCAGCCATTTTTAATTCAGCAGTGATATTAAATACATATGGGGGAAGACGATCGATGCGCGTAAAACGGCGCGGAGAAATAGAATCAGCCATAACATCCTCAAATTAACGTGAGCGCCCGGACCGTCCGAGCGACGCAGCGCCTGTAAGAAAGCGCTCTACTCAATATCATTCAAATCACAAAAGCTGACTATAGCTTTCGTTAACCACAAAGGTACATGCGACCTGAAGTGTAATGAGCCTATTCAAGCTATCTCAGATAATTCGCTCTGTCGATACCCGCTCATAAATTTTCTTAGTCAGAAATTACACCTCATTTATTTCTGACTAAAATTGCGAAAAATGAAGAATACTCGCAAGAAGAAGCATTACACTTTATCACCCGTTCAAGCCCGCCAAATGAGGCACTTATGGTGCTGGGGCACAAGATGGTTAATTCGAGATCGAGCTTATGACCGAGATGCGATGTTTCACCGAAAGCTGGCCGATAGAAGGCACATTTACCATTTCACGCGGCAGCAAACGTCAGGCGGATGTCGTTGTCGTGGCGCTCCAGACAGGCAACATCGCGGGTTATGGTGAATGCGTCCCTTATTCACGCTACGGTGAATCCCTCGACAGCGTAATCGAGCAGATTGCCTCACTGCACAACGATATCCGTAACGGTCTGGATCGAGAGACGCTGCAAACCGTTCTTCCCGCAGGCGCAGCGCGTAATGCGCTCGATTGCGCATTCTGGGATCTGGAGTGCAAGCAGCATCAGCAACGCATTTGGCAGCGTCTGAATATCTCTTCCCCCACGGCGTTGGAGACGGCTTATACGCTATCGCTCGATACACCAGACCGCATGCGGCACGCTGCGATACACAATGCCAACCGTCCTCTTCTCAAATTAAAACTGGCAGATGCAGACGATCTGGCCAGAGTTGCCGCGGTTCGCGAGGGTGCCCCGCTGGCTCGTCTAATTGTCGATGCCAATGAGGGATGGGACACAGAGCGCTATCTGACGCTAGTTCCTGAACTCGCTGCGCTTGGCGTAACGATGATCGAACAACCTTTCCCAGCGGGGAAAGATGATGCACTGGCAGATCTACCCCGCCCGATTCCCGTCTGTGCCGATGAGTCCTGTCATGACAGCCAGTCGCTAGAGGCTCTGGTAGGACGCTATGACATGATCAACATCAAACTGGATAAAACGGGTGGGCTGACTGAAGCCCTGCGTTTGCGAAAATACGCACAAGAGCAAGGTGTAAACATTATGGTCGGCTGCATGGTGAGCACATCGCTTTCGATGGCCCCCGCATTTGTCGTGGCGCAAGGTGCGGCCGTAGTCGATTTGGACGGCCCGCTGCTCTTACAGCGCGATCGCAATAATGGGTTGCATTATAACGGTAGCGAAATATTACCGCCCAACGCATTATTGTGGGGATAACGCGCGTTAACCTGCATTGAGCAACTATTAAGGAGTGTTGTGATGCAACGTCTTGTTTACGTTGATGGACAGTATTTAGAAGAAAATGAAGCCAAAATTTCCGTATTTGACCGTGGTTTCCTGTTTGCCGACGCCGTCTATGAAGTGACAGCGGTAATCGATGGCAAGCTGGTTGATTTTCCCGACCATATCACTCGCCTACAACGCTCCTGCCGCGAGTTATCGCTTACGTTACCCGTCACCGCTGAGGCGCTCAAAGATATTCACCATGAGTTGATCAATAAAAACGATCTGAAAGAAGGCGCAATCTATTTGCAGCTTAGCCGTGGTAATGCTGGCGATCGTGATTTCTATTTCCCTTCTGCTGACGTCAAATCCACGTTGGTTTTATTCACTCAGGCTCGTTCGCTGGTCGGTAATCCGAAAGCAACAACAGGCTTACATGTTGTCACCACCGAGGATATCCGCTGGCACCGTCGGGATATTAAAACCGTCAGCCTGCTCGCCGCCAGTCTGGCGAAAGAGTATGCCCATGCGAATAAGGCCGACGACGCCTTCTTTGTCCAAGAGGGTTTCATTACCGAAGGCAGTTCCTGCAACTGCTACATTGTCCTGCATGACAACACGGTTGTGACTCGCCCACTCAGTAACGATATTCTGCATGGCATTACGCGCCAGTCGCTGCTCAAACTGGCAGAAAAGGATGGCATTACGCTCGAAGAGCGCTGTTTTACGCCGGAAGAGGCGTACCATGCCAAAGAGATCTTTGTCACTTCAGCTACCATGCTCGTCCTTCCTGTTGTGATGTTGGATGGAAAAACGATCGGTGACGGCAAGCCCGGCCGAGTGACTCAGCGGTTACGTGAAATCTATCTTGATATGATTAAACAGCAGGGAAAATAGCCGCGATTAACGCCCTGTAAGCACAGCGTCGATATCCATCCGTTACCCGTTCAATATCGGATAACGGATGGCTAAGTAGATTATTTATCGTCGCCCGAAATGCCATCAGGCAGTGCAAAACCTGAGTTTTCCAGCACCATTTTCTGCGGTACGGCCAGTGGAATATTGGATGCCCGTAACCGTTTGATGATCTCAAACAGCAGGTCGCTCTTCGCTTCCGATACCATTCTCGGGCTGCTGACATAGCCCGTCACACTCAGTACCATGCCCGTCGGGTTCAACTGACTGAATTTCACTGACGGCGCCGGTGACTCAAGAATCGCATCATGGTTGATGTAAGCATCCAGTAACAGTGCCCTAACCTCTTCAGGATCAATATCGAGTGGAAACGTCAGCGCCAGCGTCGCAACCCCAAACGGGTTCCCCATCGTAATATTGCGCACATTCTGTGAAATGAATTGCGAGTTCGGCACGATCACCGTCGAACGATCGCCCAGTTGAATTTCCGTCGCACGCACGTTAATCCGACGGATATCGCCTTCAACGCCGCTGATACTGACCGAGTCCCCGACTTTTACCGGGCGTTCCGTCAATAGAATCAGGCCAGAGATAAAGTTCTTCACTATCTCCTGTAAGCCAAAACCAATACCCACCGACAGCGCACTGACAATCCACGCTAGCTTGTTCCATTGAATCCCCAATGTCGCCAACGTCAGCAGGATAATCAGGATATAACCGATGTTACTAAACAGGGTCACCAGCGACGCACGGATTCCACGTTCTAGCGTCGTTTTAGGAAGAAACTCGTCCTCCAGCCAGCGTTTTGAGGAGCGTAAAACATAAACCCCTACTACCAGAAAGAGCACAGCATTGACCAGATGGGCAGGCACAATACTCAAGGTTTCCAGCCCTTTTCCGCCCCAAATTTCAACGGCTTTTTGCACCAGTTCCAGAGGCGTAGTGGTGCCAAACGTTCCGTTAAGTAAGGCAACGGCCGCCATCAAAATTAAAAAGACCTTACCGCCAGCCGACAGAAGCAATGTGGCCTGAGCCAAATGCCGATCGTCCAGATTAAGCGAATTTTTCATTCGCTTGCCGCTGGCATTGTTGGGAGAAAAAAGACTTTCGCAAATATCGGTAATAAACGTTGAGAATAAATACAGGCAGGAAAACACCATGCCAATCCACACTAATTCGAACGCCAGAAAACGAGCCAGTGAGATATAACCAATAACCAGCGACACCAGAATAGAGAATGCCGTCGCCAATACTGCGAGATGAATAACGCCAGATAATGTCGAACGCGCTTCTGGCTGTTCCCCTGAATGCACCATCTGCCGACGAATCTGATCGCTTTTCAGCGTGATCGTCCCCGCGGTAAACGCTAAGAACAATGCAGATAAGCCATTCACCATAATGGTTGCCGCAACCGACGTTCCCACCGTCGCCGTCACCTGTTCAATAAAGCCAAAGATCAGAATAATGCCAGCAGCAACCACAGGGAACGGTTTCATGGCTTTTGCTACGGGGTTAGCAATCGCGGGCAAACGCCATGAAGGACGCTGATTTGACAGGAATGCGCGCCCCAACCCTGCAATCATCGAACAGAAAATGGCCTGCCTCACCAGTGCGTCCAGGAACGAGATTACGCGTTCTGTCGCCTCGCCATGACGCGTGAACGTAAAGTCGATCAAGTTCACCGCAATACCGATAGTGACTACGGTTGAGATAACTGACGCCGTGGCTAAAAAACTCCGACGCAGTCGACCTTCTGGCAACCAGTGAATCCCCGCCCAGGCTAGGTATTTTTCCAGATACCGACGCCCTGCCGAACTCATAGCCATTGCAATCAGAATCAGGAAGGCAGAACCGTAGCGCCAATCTGGTTCCCAGGCCGCCGTAAAGGCATCGCTTAACTGCTCCTGAAAGGCACTTAGACGGCGGACATCCTCGGCTTGCGGCGTAACAAGAGGGGCCCAGAAACGTCCGCCCAGAATGCTGCCAGAGTTCAATGCCAACTGCGTTTTCAGCGCATTACGGCGCAGGGTAACGATTTGTGCCGACAGATTAGCTGCACTAGCGCGTAAAGCCTGAATCTGCTCAATCTGCGCATCCATTTTCGCTTTTTGCGCATTCAAACTATTGCGCTTACGCGTCACTTCACTGGTTTCATTAATACTGGAACCCGATTCTGGCGCGGGCCCTAAGACATCCAACTGAGCCTGAATTTGGGCACGCAGCGGTGCTACAGCATTAGAAAGCTCGTTGGCGTTATTCACCAACGCCTGCGTTGTGTCATTCAACGCACCAAATTTGCTGTCGCTATTTGTGCCTGAAACCTGCTGCTTGATGTTATCTAACTGCTTTTGTAGCTTGATTAACTCAGCATCAACATTAATTTTTACTGGCGCATCGGTCTGCGCGGGCTGTGGGTCAGAATCAGAATCCGCACTCGCCGCCGATGCATATCCAACAGGCAGCATCAACATCGCCAACAGACAAACGCGTAAGAATGCGGATGAAAGAATGTTCATAAATCAAAAGGTTCCAAAGTTCGACAAAATAGCGGATTCACAAATAGCCGAGTAACAGGCCTGACTAGTGAAAACAGCCCGCACTCATCCAAAACCCAACGAATGCGGGCATAGTGTACCAATAGCGCAGGATG
This sequence comes from Pectobacterium zantedeschiae, assembly GCF_004137795.1. Taxonomy (GTDB): domain Bacteria; phylum Pseudomonadota; class Gammaproteobacteria; order Enterobacterales; family Enterobacteriaceae; genus Pectobacterium; species Pectobacterium zantedeschiae. The sequence continues at coordinate 217,339 of NZ_NWTM01000001.1, read as the reverse complement.
CAGAATATGGCCGATCATAACTTGAAAAGAATTACTGAACGCATCCGGCAGATAAAACTGAAACTATCATTGCCATGTTTGGTTCATGTGGATGGCGCTCGCAATTGTGCAAAAAAAGCACACGAGAAAAAGCAACATCTACCAAAGTTGTACAGGGATTCACCGTATAGCGTAAATCCAGCGCCAACCCGTTGACTCACTGGGACGTGTGGGTATAATCCAGCCCACTGTTGCGACAAGCATCAGCGACTTCTTTGCGCAATGCGCCCTTAGCTCAGTTGGATAGAGCAACGGCCTTCTAAGCCGTAGGTCACAGGTTCGAGCCCTGTAGGGCGTACCATTTTAAGTTCTCCCAGACTCTACCGAATTCAACAAAACCCCGTTATATTCATTGATACCACTAGGATTTTCTGTCGCTGAGCTCTACCGAGGTCAACCCAGCATACCGGAAATCAAGTCGATGTTGGGGGCCTCTATGGGGGCTCTTCTTGTTCAATGACTATTAGGGGCCCCCACCATGCCACTTAATGCTCGACAGATAGAAACCGCCAAGCCACAAGACAAAGAGTACAAACTCACTGACGGCGCAGGCCTTTATCTTCTGATAAAGCCGAACGGAGCCAAATATTGGCGTTTGAAGTACCGCGTTGCAGGGAAAGAGAAAAAATTATCTATCGGTGTTTATCCGGATATCTCGCTGGCTGAAGCAAGACTAAAACGGGAAGAGGCTCGAAAAATCGTCGCCTCAGGCGGCGATCCTAGTGAACAAAAGCAGGTCGAAAGACAGGCTAAGAAAATCAACATCGATAACACCTTCAAAGCCATCGCTCTCGAATGGCATGAATACAAACGACCTAACTGGTCGAAGGGTTACGCTGAAGACCTGATGGAAGCCTTTGAGAACGACATCTTCCCTGATATCGGCAAACGCCCTATTGCTGAGATCAAACCACTGGAAATGCTAACCTCACTGCGGAAACTTGAAAAACGAGGCGTACTCGACAAACTGCGTAAAATTCGCCAAGCCTGTAATCAGGTGTTCCGCTACGCCATCGTCACTGGCCGAGCTGAAAACAACCCAGCATCAGAACTGGCAAGCGCCCTTCCCCCACCAAAAGCCACGCACTACCCTCACCTTCTGCCAGATGAACTGCCGGATTTTCTACGCGCTCTATCAACTTATTCGGGGAGCAAGGTCACACAACTGGCAACGCGCATTCTGATGCTTACCGGCGTTCGCACTATCGATTTACGACAAGCAGAATGGAAGGAGTTTGATTTTGAAAAACAGCTTTGGGAAGTACCGACAGAACGCATGAAAATGCGCCGCCCTCACCTCGTTCCCCTCTCCGATCAAGTGATCGATGCGCTGCAACAGCTCTATGCCGTTACCGGACACTACAATCTGGTTTTCCCTGGACGTAACGACATCACCAAGCCGATGAGTGAAGCCAGTATTAATCAGGTACTGAAACGGATTGGTTATCATGGCAAAGCGACAGGACACGGTTTTCGCCACACGATGAGCACCATACTACACGAACAAGGCTATAACACTGCCTGGATCGAATTGCAGCTTGCTCATGTGGATAAGAACACCATTCGTGGAACGTATAATCATGCGCAGTATCTGGAGCAGCGAAGGGGAATGTTGCAGTGGTATGGGGATTTTGTTGATGGGCTGGAACATGAGGATATGAAGAAGGTTGTGGTGATGGGTAAGCGGAAGTAGGCAAGAGGACAATTAGCCGGAGTTGTTCCGGCTTTTACTCGGTGTATATTTAGCTGGCTGATTTCGTCGGGATCATGCTAGAGATATATGGTAGAGTAGGAATATCTAATCACATATCAGAAGATAACAATATAATATTGTTCTTCTTCCTAAAAACAGTGTCTGGCTAAACTGAAGTATCCGGCCTACTTACAATATCAGGTGACTATAGCCATTACTCAACAAGACGCTACTCTACGAAAAAGCAAGGCTAAATATCACTATCGGCAGTGAGAAAGAAATACATAAGGAATATATCAGGGTGTGAAGTAAACTCCATTCGTGTAAAGGAAAACGGCTGAAAATATAACCATCAGCCTCCTTATCATATAGTGTTATGGAATAATCCCTAATCTATATGTATTAGCTCAAATTTTTAGTTATCACTCCAGTTATGTAGCTTTTTTTTCCAATTAGTCAGTGTAATATTATTATTTTCTAATTTAATAGCCTCTTCTAAGATTGATATTGCATCATCTGGACTACTTATATACAAAGCCTCAGCTTTATCATTAAGGAAAGCACTCTTATAGTTTTTAAATTTTGGATTGGATTCAGACAATAATATTGCTTTGTCTATAGATTTTATGGACTCTTCCAAATTATCAAAACCACCTAACAATCTAAGAATCTTACATTTTTTTTGGAAAAAGAATGGGTCATCAACTTGGTTTGCATTCTTACATAATTCGACAAGAGCCTTATCTGGATATTTTGATTCAATATATAAATCTATAAGTTTACCTCTTTGAAAATCATTCAAATCAATTGATTTTAAATACATTTCCGCTAAAGAAAAAGCTTCTTCCATTTTAGAATCTTTGTTTGAATCATTAGAGTATTTTAGCTGTTTATAATAAGCGACTTGTATTGTGGAAAACGCATATTTAATTTTATTATTTTTATCGATGGTTGATGGTAGCGGTAAGCTTTCACAAAAACATCCAAACATTTCCTTATGATTATAACTTAGATGATATGATAACTTAGCAAGCAATTCAAAAGGCTGTTCAAAACCAAATGATAATGAATATAATAGATTACTGACAAAAACACTGATGCATGAATCAATGTATTTTTCTCGATATGATCTCATTTTATTTTCAGAAATAAGTTCATATGTCGCTAATAAAACACTTAGCGAAGTTGAACTCCAGTCATCGGTTTTACTTAATATTTTACTTATATGTTCATTCATCTCTACTGATGAGACTTTACTTTGATCATGCCAAACACCAATTCGTGCAATTTGCAATCTAGCATAATCAGCACTATCATCTTTCTCTACAACATATTTAAACAATTCTATCGCTTTATCGTAATCTTTAATGCGAATATAAATTTTTCCTAGATGATGCCTTAGGTATAAATCAATGCTACTATTTTTATTTTTTTCTATCTTATCTTTAAGATGTTTTATATTTTCTTTACAGAAAGATAAGTAGTTTTCCTCGTCGTTAGTACCATACTTTTTCTTTAAATTGAATAGTTCCATTTCAATTTTTTCTATTAACAATAGATACGATATCTTAGTATCATCGTCTAAGCTAATTTTTTTTATTTCATCTATTATCCAACCATCACTATTCTCATCCCACCCTTGAGCTAGAGAATATATTAAATAGTTTTTAAGTTCATCACCACCTTTACGATTTTTGTACAATTCCATTAGAAAATTATGATGAGTGATTAAAAAATTAAAATATCCTATTGATTTAGATTCACTTTCAACCTTTAAGTAACTGAGAATTATTTTGTAATAGTTGCTTAGATCATCAGAAAATTTATCAAACACAGAGACAACCGAATCAAGGATGATTTGGTGAACTGAATAATTATAAACTTCTGTTTTATTTATAATTGATCTCTTAAGTAAGGATTTTATCCCATTATTCTTTAGTGAAAACTGCAAGAACTCTGAGCTAATGATTTTTGATTTTAAAATATATATCCAATAAAGTTCTTCTTTTATCTGACTTAAAGAACGTTCCAATATCCTAGCAGAGATCCTTATATTTCTATCATGATCTTCTAAACTAACAACATCTTTTATTTCATTTAAAACATCCTCCCAACTATCCCCACAATCATCTACACTGTCTCTTATAATGCTTAAGACTAAAGGATAGCCATCTACATATTGGATTATTTTTTCAACAACATCATTTTTTGGAGTATTATTAGTGTCTAATAATATTTTTTTTGCTATATCTCGCTCTAAATATTTTAGGTGAAATGATCTATCTTTAGAAAGATTTTTTTGTAAAGATGTGATTAAGCACAAAGAATGTTTTTTATTATAAAAATCAAAATCTTTTTCTATGTTAGATAAATTTTCATTAAAATTATCAAGAATAATAATTATTTTATGGTTCTCTAATAGAGTTCCTAGATTTATTTTAGTATTGAACCGAGAAATATGGGTAGACATAAAATCAAAATTAATATTGTTTGAATCATCTCCATTAACCCAAATAACTGTTTCATAATCTTCTTGAACTTTTTTAGCTATGCTTTTTGATATCTCTGATTTACCAATGCCACTAGAACCATAGATTTGCATAAACTCCTTATCTTTTAGAATTTTTATAATGGATAATTCCTCTCTTCTGCCATGATATTTTTTTGATGTAAACCTTGGTAAGGTATTATTTTCCGGAAATAAAATATATATTTTATATGCGTTAGGGACATATAACATCAATAATGGTTTAACTCGTATATTAAGAATGTTCTTCAAAATAACTTCTTTAGTTATCTTTTCTGAATCATATACATTAATTTTTTGACTATAATTCTTATTAGATATTTCATTGTTTAATTTTGATAATGTCCCACCAGTGGCTCTTTGGTTTGAAAATAAAAAAATCTCGTGGCATTGAGGATGATTATTAATAGCACTTTTTATATCATTTATAGGTTTCACAAAACCATCGAAATAATTATGATCAGTTCCACATTGCCCGACTATTTCAAAATCATCAGAGTTAAAATCAGCCGTGCTTTTAACCGGCTTGGCATATAAATTATGTCCTTTATGTTGAACAATTTCGGAAAGTATTAGTTCAATAATATCTTTACAAAAGTATTCAAACTGCGTTCCATTCAATTTTTCAAGGTCACTACATACTTGTGCAATAAAATTAATCTCAATCTGTTTCATAGGATCACCTTTGATTGTCATGTCGATTCTAAATAACATATCTCACAGTCGTTTGTCTCAATATATAAAACTTAAATACTTTTTATAAGTTGCTGTAAAATTGATACTCTTGGCATTAATTTCATTTTTTATATACAATTATTTATAATAATTATGGAATTTATTCTCAAAAAAAAAGCTACAAGCTAATAGCTTCCCTTATGGCTAAATACATCAACAGTAATTACTAAAATGTTTGATTATAGGACTGATGTTGACTCTAATCAGACTAACAAACGTATTTTTTGAAACGCAGCAAGAGGCGACTAATCAGTAAAGTTAAAAGTAGCCCCTTCCTTTCGCCACCCTGCTTATATAAACTATATCAGTGCAACTCTCACAACTGACAAGTATAAACGTCCATCCGCAGACCGATCTTCTTAGTAATTTACAACAGCACGTCGCATGATCGTACCCCCGCTAATTAGGCCCATATTTACAGCGTCAATCAGCAATTAATCCATTCGTTCGCCAGCGAGCGCGAACAAAACTCTCAAAATTGTAGCCTTCTTTGAGCGGCAATTTATCTGCATGATCGCAAACGATGATTTGTGGTATTACCCCTGTTTCTTTTAACGTGTCATCACAAAATTTGGCCAAGGTAGTAAACATCTTTGATACTGCGTCCACATCTTCATCTATCGTTTTATCAGTCTTCCTATCCCCGCGAAGATCATCTGCCTTGAATGTATCCGCATCATCCGTTGATGGGAAATAGACCTGAGTTGGTTGATCTAGGAATAGGATCGGCGGCACCCTACATGTTCCATAAGCTGCAAAGTTATAGTGCAGAGCAAGGAATAATGTCAGATGGGAGTAGAGCCAATTAGCACCGCTCCCCATTGAACGCAGGAAAACCTTTTTAGCATAACCATTTTTCTCTTGTTTCTCATGCCAAAGATCAAATGTATCGATATCAAATCTTAATGATCCATTTTTATAAGTCTCCTCGAAATCAAAATCTTGGCCGATAGACTTCATTTTTCTATTGATGCCGTTCTTAAGAATCCTTAATCTTGACTCAACATCATATTGAGCCATTTCATCATTGTACTCATCTACTTTCTTCTGCCAATAATCCACCTGTTTTTTGGCCTCTGATGGAGGGTTATCAATATATCGTTCAATGGCAAGTTCAAGTTTAATCTTGGCTTTCTGCGCAGAAGCATCGACAGACTTCGATTTTTGTAAGTGCTCAGCTTCATCATCAAGTGGCTTTAGCGACTTTTCAACACTCGCAAGCTCTTTACGTAACTTTTTAATTTCGTCATCGATCGCCCTGCGCTCCTCACCAAATCCCTCACGCGCATAAGTTGAAACCTTGAGCTCTTCGTTCAGCCAGTGTATCGCAGCTGAAAGCTTATTAGCTTCATCTTCAGCTATATCAGATTGAGATGCACATACTGGGCACACACCTTTCTTGAGATTAGTTGTTTTCGGAATAGTAAGAGATGTCATCGTCTCAGCGAATCCAGATGCTTGCCCAGTAGATATATCCAGCAGATAACGGGTATTCCTGGCTTTTTGAATGTGGGACATCAGTGATGCTTTTGTTTTACGTAACTCCGCTCGTTTATACTCAAATGCATCAGAAAGCCCATCAACTCTAATCGGAATACCAATAAGGTGATTCAATGCTTGTTGCGGTCTTTGCCAGATATCTAAAGGCGTCAAGTCAGTGAGTGGATGACCAGCCAACGCATAGTATTCACTCAAAAAGGTTGAAAATTCGTTGATAAAAGCATCTCTGATCTTCTCCTGTTTCGGTATCTGAGCCAGAGCGCGTTTGAGCTCATATGTTGCCTCAGTATGAAGCTTGGCAATGTCGAAGTATTTTTCGCCAACGATATCCATGAAGATCTTGAAATGATCAATGACTTGATCACGTTTACGTTTTTCGTCGAATCTATAGAAAATTGCATGCCTGTTAGCCACCAAATTTTGGTGCTGTAACATAAAAGACATAAAGCTACGCACAGAAGGTGTCGGGCTTTTCTTACCAGTAATTTCCTTCCGAAGCGGATCTACATCAATATTCTCAAGGGTTACCGCAAAATATCGCCCCAAGCATTTAATGAACTCATCTTTGTATTGGAAGTAATCTTTAGTAAAGAAGGACTTAACGTCTTCAATTCGGGGAAGGATATCATTGATTTCAGTTCCTGATACTTCACGCAGGAAACAACGATTACTGTCTACAACTCGGCCAATAACAACTACAAGATTAGAAAAACGTAGTACTGTAAAAAAAAATTTCGCACATTCAGTGATAACACCTTCAGGAATAGTATTCTCAGAGCTCCCCATACAATAATCAAAGATATCAAGTATCGCACTTTTCCCTTTGGAGGACTTGCCTGTAATGATGTTAAGGCCTGGAGTAAAAGTAACGGAGTGGACTTTATAATTATTATCAATGACACCAATATAATTAACATAACACATCATAATGATTTGAGCCCCAACATCCTGTAGATTGAAACAACATTTTCACCAGACAGCACCATCGACAATTTCTGACCATATCTAAAAAGATGCTTGTCCGAGTTGGCCACATTAGGAGCTTTAATTGTCCGCACTGAAAGTTCAGGTGTAATTTCCAAACTTTCCTCAGCGGTCAGGATCAACAAGGCAGCATTAGTGATAGGTTTAAACTCTTCAACTCGTATCGCTAGCCCAATCAATCTACCAGCATCTGATGACATCGTCCGAATCGAGCTATCTCTACGAGCCCCCTTCAAGAAACTATGCATAGGTTTGTAGGTAACGATAGGAAGGATTAAATAGCTCAACAGAATATCATTTTCGATAGAGTCCCAGTCTTGGTAAAAACCATGAATCACTGGAGCTAACGCAAATGGTGTTCGATGCAGGGAATACAGGTGCTCCGAGACTTGAGTTGTCATTACCATAACCTCCAGTGAAACTCATCATCCTGATCCTCAGGTTCCTCTCCAGCAAGTAAGTGATAGACACCGTTGCGAAATTCAGCCTGTGTGTGTTCCATCCCGCAAAAAGGTTCGACCGCCATACCATTGCGATCGTAGTAAAACCTCATGGAATGTTTATTCAACTCCATTTGGCTTGTGACGCCAGTACAGTCGAGCATCGCACTATTTCGTCCATTCTGATGCAGAATCAGGTGATTATTAAAATAGCTATCAACATCTGATTTGGAAAGTACTCCATCACTGTAGAGTTCCGAAATTACGGTCTGAGTAACCACTCGATGTAGAGCAGCTGTCTTCAGAACACATTCTCCACCGATTTGTGTTATTTTCAGGGCAAACAACATGGGCTTAATTTCTTCAATATTGATGGTCTTTTTGAGTGCATCCATGTCGACCAGTGGAAATTTTTTCGGATGCTTGATGTATCTATGCGTGAGTTCGGTAAATTTTGCAGAAAAGTCTTGATGGGATATTTGCCATCCTTCACTAACAAGTTTGGTACTACACATAAACCCTAGCAAATCATCTATGAATTGCTGGTATTTGGTAGGACGAATCATTGTGAGATGACGCGTCTGGTAGTTTTGGATGCGCTGTTCCAGAGAGTCAGCTCCAACCGTGATATGCATCCGTTCTAGAATTTCCATCAACTTATCACGGTGTTCGGGTGCCATTACATACTGTTGTAGTGACTGCGATTTAGTTGGCTTAGCAGTTTCGTCGTCATCGCTAGATTTACTCGTCGTTTTTTTCGCCTTCCTTTTCGTTGCACCAGTTTGCGAAGATACAAAGATATTCTCCATTATTTCAAGCCGTTCAGCAGTAGATCGCTCGTTCCAGCTCTTAAGTTCACTCTGAGATCCAAACTCCTGTGTTGTTAACAACACAAGGCTTTTGAAGGAAGTGCGCTCGAAATTTTCATGCATCCAATTTTTCAGGGTATTCCAGAAATTGGCATGACTATCAGTAAGGTTGTCGGAGTAATTTTTGACCTCAGTCTGAACTTTTCCTGGGACCGTAACATCACCTGATACTTCAATCCATAGGCTTTCGGCCGGAGTTAGATCATGGCAATATTCGACTGCAACCAGTAACTGGTACTGGAGTGCCTTGAACAAGATCGTCGCGTCGAAGGGTAACAGCCCGTCGTTAGAAGAGGCCTTATTCAGAGATAGTTTTGTATTTACACATTCCAATTTTTACCACGCCTCCTACCCAAAGCTAGTGTTGAGCGTTTAGCCCATATAAAAATATGTTTCCCTGTTTATCAAGGTTAGATATAAAAACATTCTTTTTTATTCAAGGCATTGATAAAATTAGCAATACACCCCAAAAACCTCATTAACTAACGCAACACTATGGTGTTTACCTAGGACAGCCCTAAAAAGACCTTCAACAACAATGTACCAAGCTCAACTGCCCATGACCGACTATTTTATCCCGTTTCAGTCATTCAAATTCTATAGTCCAGTGAGGCTACAACCTAAAAACTGTTTATCACAATCGCTCAATCTCATCGATAGTGAACCAGTGGTTACGAACAGCCGCAGCGATAAGAGCATCAGGATTTTCGGTATAAGCGACCAGAGCCAAGCTTTTTTTTGCGCGAGTACACGTGACATACAAGAGGCGGCGTGTGCGTATGATTCCGCTAGCCGTTGCATCAGAAAGATGCTTGCGATCCGTATCCGATAAAGGCTTGGCCTCAAATAGTTTGTCATATGAAAATAAAAACCCACGCGCATCGCTGTCATCTAAGATCACTAGCACGCGTTCAAACTCAAGGCCTTTCACGCCCTGGTGGGTTCCGAACGGCCCACGATCACTGACATATTCTGAGAATGGAATCGTCTGGTTGTACGGAGTTTCTAAAAATTCTCGCCAAGCCTCAAGACTCGAAGGTGACTGCCCTACTGACTCCTCTTCGCTATCTGGCTCATCATCATCGTTGATCTGCTCGTTTTCCTCCACTGTGAGATCACCGAGGACAAAGGGGCGCAATGCCGATGGGATTTCGAATAACTGGTGCTCAGCAATGCATTTCAACACTGAGAGGAAGGTAGTACTGGATTGTTCAGTGTTGAGGGCAAGCAGCGCATCCACAGCGGAGCGTATCGGTTGTAGCGGATCTTCTGGAGTAGGGCTATTGGCAATGACTACACGCTTAAGAAGCGGAGATGTTGCCCGCAGATGGGCCATAACCGCGAATCTGTCATCGGCACGCGCCACAGCGATGAGTGGAGCAACACGTTCAGTGAACAACCTAATACCAGCTAACTCCCCAGTTCGTAGTCCTGTCGACAAGCGAGAATCCCGATCCAAGGCTTGGAACATGTCAAGGAAACCACATCTTGATGCCGCCATGTGGTGTTCTAGAGTGAGTGATTTGATTGCAGGTCCGTTGCGCCAATCAGAATCGCAGCATAGAGTTGCCATCCGCTCACGGACATGCAGCTCAAATCCTGGTTTGTCTAAAATACCATTGGGGGCTACGAAAAGACGGACAAAGCCAACTTCGCTGTCATCACGCGCCACCTGGCTTTGGCTATCAATCGGTGCTCGCAACACGTTGCCTAGCGCAATGACACGCTGAGGCGAGCGATGATTCAACCGTTTGACCGGACGCGCCCAATCCACTGGTACTAGGCGTTCCAACTCGGGATGGCCGTCAAGGAAGATCCGCTGCATGGTATCACCGAACAACCCCAGACCGAATTTTCCTTTGTTCGCAGTTGCGAGCGTAAAGAATGCTTCAAGTAATCCCTTATTGGTGTCCTGGCTCTCGTCGATAAGCAGAAAAGGATATTTGTTGACAAGAACTGCCTGCATTGATGGTTTTGTCTCAATGAACGAAGCCGTTATCTTTAGTACCTCAGTATGCGATAGTGAATCCTGTCCATAATTGTCGCCGTTAGGGTTGTAGGTGAAACGTCTTGGCACACTGAGCCATTCAAGACGTCGCATTATTGAAGCAATCGCGCGTTCGCGATCCATAGATGCTTTACCGGCACGCCCTTTCGCTTGCTTCTCGCGTAGTTCAGCAAGATTGGTCGGGAGCGTGTTGAGAAGCCATTCTTGGATATCCCTATGGTAGGTTTCAATATGCCGCCAGCAAAAACTGTGGATCGTCGAAATCGGAAATAAAGAATCCTCACCAACACGTTCAGCGATCTCATCGGCCGCCGCATTCGTATACGTGATCACCGCAATTTTCTTGCCCAAACGTCGGAACAACGCGCCATGTTCGGCGCGAAACGCATCAAGCGCGTTTTTTAATGAACGTGTTTTTCCTGAACCAGCACTTGCATAGAGGAAAAAACTTCTAGGGGCGGAAGGATTTAGGCAAGCACGAATTTGCGTGTCAGCACCGTCGTCAAAATCAGGTGGTGCCGTCTCAATCATTATCATGAACTGGCCCCGCCTTGATTTCGTTATTCACTACATCGTTACCAACAGCGCTTTCAAACCATTTAAGACCGGCAGCGATATAGCTCGGTGGTTTCAATGCCTTGGGATCTTCAAGCATCAAACAATCGAGCGCAAACGCCGCCTTCTCAGCGGTTTTTAGCAAATCGAACAGTTCATTTTCAAGATCATCACCCGCGAGATCTTGTGTCACTATTTCACGGATCTTTTTTGATGTGACTGAGCCTTCGACATTCGCCACCGTGGCAAGGTTTTCAATGATCAGCGCATCCTCAAATGTCCGGGGTATGATCAATGTATCCCCATCAGATGGAACCTTAACAGGCTTTTGGTAGGCGACGTAAAGTTCATAGCCACTGCCCGTCGTCGATGCATGCCCCTCTGGAGGCAATGCGATTAGTTCGTCGATCGAAATCTTTCCTGGGTGCCACTCTTTCAGCACAGAGTTTGCTGTCTCTTGCTCTTTACCTTTCTCGGGACGCGCTGATTTCCAGCGCGTCGTTTCGTTACCATTCTTGTCGGTTATCTTGACTGCCATAGTTGCGTCAAGATCGCTGATAATCAACGTCGCAACACCGAGCACATCAACCAGATCGCGAAATTTATGCGCGTGGCTACCACCGAGTTCAAGTAATGTAATATAGCGCCTTGATAGTTCTGGGAAATGATGACGAATGAAGTGAGGTACAAGAATACGCTCAGCCTGCCCTTCAACAAATATGACCCCATCAGCAAAAAAAAGATCGCAATGCGTAGCCTTGAGATACCGTTTTACAAAGCGCTTAGTTTCATCACCATTACCGAAAATATGTGAAAGATTAGCGACCGTTGTTGTTGGTGTTTCTCCCTTACTCGCAGCAGGTCGACGACGGAAATACCGCAAATTGGCGAAATCCGCTTCATGAGCGACATGACTCGAATGGGTACTAACAATCAGTTGAGTGCAATAGGTATCGCTATCACCAAGATCGTCATGTTTCCTGAGGAGACCATATGCTTTGTTAATGAAGACCTGCTGAACCTGAGCATGAAGATGTGCCTCGGGCTCTTCAACGAGCACGAGGTGCAGAGGCTGAATCTCATGTGACACATCCGAACCTTCGAGGAGGCCAGCCTTTTTGACTCGCATCCATTCGTCACGGAACCCCATCAGCATAAACACCATGGCGATCAAGTTCTGATAACCAAGCCCAGAATAGTCTTCTGGGAGTTTGAGCGTCTTGGTTCCATCGCCCAAGGGGTCAGCAACTTGATACTGTACCGAGGAGCCATGTTTCATCCCATCCGTCGCACGAAGAAGCGTCGAGATTTTTAGTTTGGGGTTATTCATGCCGGGATAACCCAAGTCTTCGAGTTCTTCAAAGGCTGCGGCGAATCCGGCTTCCAGACGGGCGTCAAAACTACGCTCAGCAGCTTGGATCGCTCCCAGTGCCTCGTAGTCTTTTTCCGAAGGCGTTTTCGACGGGTCGAGATGGCGATCGTAATAAGAACGAAGCTGGTCTGATAGGCGGCGCTTGAATCTGCGATTAGCAGTCTCGCTCTTATCTTCACCACCATCCTTGCTCCCAGCATCGGCGAAGTCACGCTGTGCGGCAATTTCATCGATCTTGATAAGGTTTTTAAATGGAGGATGGTCGAACGCAAGCACATTCGCTGGCAGTATTTGTGGTGTCGCAAGGCCATCATGCCCTGGCATCGTTACCGCAGTTGGGTCGAGAGGATAGGCCACGAGTTCAAGATGTGCCCGTAACCTACGGTCTAGAAACTCAGTCAGGCTGCCCGGCCATAACGCGATCTTGGTTCTTTTTCCATCCGGTCCAGATACTGATGCATCCCGCGCAGCTGAACGCTGTATGAGATACTCAGTTTTGAGTTCGTCTAGGTCTTTAACCCGATAAGAAAGCCGCACACCCAGCATGCCGCCGGACCAATCCAACGTAGGGAGAATATTCACAACATGTTGGATCTCGCTAAGCGGTACATCAAGCCATACATCGAGTGAAGGAAGAAGCGCATTAAGATCGACTGTTGGCTCCCTATCTACCTCCCACTCATCACCCAAGAGATCAATTTTTGTCCAGTTGGCAATCGTTACATCACGTAGTGCCAGACTGTTCGGTGAAAGTAGAAAAATGCGTAGTGCCAGCATTGCCGAAGTTTTGCCACTATTATTAGCGCCAACAAGAATCGTCGTTTTCTTATCGAAGTTTAAATGCATGCACTTCAGTTTTCGAAAATTCGTAATTTCAACGAATTTAATTCGCACATTAACTCCCTATCCCCTGCAACGGAGAATTAGATATTAAGTCCTTGCGTTCGCTCTGAATCGAATAGCTAACATATGGGACGATTATATAGCGCGATAGAGAGTAAATATTGCTCTTCTCTCTGCTCCCCAAAGCGCTAGTGCATCATTGACGTCGATCCCCATTACTGCACATTAAAGAGTAGTTTTGCCAATACGCGATTGAAAGACACTCAACTTATAATGCATAGGAAAATTAGTAACGCTTTCGTTTTTTGCACTCTCTACATGCCATAAGACTTGATGTCACCGCAGGCAGGATAGGCTGGGTGATAATGTTCGTTTCAGTCAGATGAATCCTGTTTACACCAGCCATAACAGAATCCATCAATAACGAAGATATGTAAGCATTTTTACACATACCAACATTTTACTTCACGATCAGAAACACAGTTTTGAATCATTGAACTCATCAACGCTGACTGCACCCAAACGACCGTTCTTCCCTGCAATACGATTTGGTTCGCTCTTTGGCGAAGTAGCTAACCCTGAACGTCAATCGATCATAAATCGTTCGATAATCTTCAGCGTTGATATCCAGATAATAGAGAGGTTTTTCAGGGAAGTGTACCAGCGTCCGGTAATCGGACTGGTTACTCAGGCCTAACCCACTCAGCCATGCTGCTTGTATCAACGATGCTAGCCCCGTTCCGCTTTCGTCATACCTTCCCAGGCCGCTGAAGGTGCCTTTGTTGACGAATAAGACAACATGATAATGGGATTTTCGGTTTTCCTCTCCAACTTCGCGTACCCAGAGATGACGCAAATGGCAGGGGTATGTTCGTGTCCCTTGCTTCTGCTTACTCCGATATCGCGCTTCAATCTTTGCATCCAGTGATTCAACGAAACGGGACATCAAGCCCTGACGTGCATTGAATTCATCATCTGGCAAACGTAAATCTACCCGTATTGCCATGGTGCGCGGATGCTCGGCCACTGCGTTATTTATCACGCTAATCATGCGTTGCAGATAAGCCTCATTGAACGGAGCCTGGCTCTGATCAATACGAATATTATCTATCATGGTTTTTCACTTATAAGATTGCTACAGGCAGGGCATAGCCTTACCCGTAGTGGGCTAATGAATGAGTTAATAATGTGTGGGGATACTGCTGTAACAGCAGTAAGAGGGATCACAGTGATATGTGAATGACTACCTTCCTGGTAACCGAGTGGATAGATAATTTAATTATATCAGACAGTTAATAATACCAATCCGTCATCAAGCACACCCGATTGATACCTGTGGCGTATGGTGTTACTCGAGAAAATCAGGTTAATTTTTACTCCGAAGTTATCCTGCTCATACTATGGCCTGTTAACGTACCAAAACATCTGAAGACGATTCGGTACGTGTTATGTTTGAGAAGCCTCTGTAGAGCCTGTATTTCAGCCTTTCAGGCAATTATATTTCCCTGCTGTAAATGCCTGTCTTGCACAGTGAACACTGTTTATTCCCCCGGTAGTGGCTACCACACATTGTGCATCGCCAGTGGGTAACCCGCTGAACGGGTGGTAGCTACGCAATAAGCCTTTGCAGTTGCTTCATATTGGAGGACGTTTGATCCTTTGAGACAAGGTAAGCGCAATGTAATAGCGCTTCGGGATCACCAGCAGTAATGACATGCTCAAACCATACAGGCGACATTACAGTTGCAGGATGAGATATCAACGGACACCGACAGTGATGGCAGCACCACTCATTGTCAGCAGAATCGACTCGAGGGGCTGCCGCGATTTCACCGGTACTCCTCTGTACGATGTGGCATTTTTCTATACGCCTAGCCCACCTTCACAATGGCCGGGTGGCTTCAATGTAATCCTTCGTCAGCGTTGCCAGTCCTCGGTAAGTTTCTTGTTGTGCTGATATCCACTTTTTTAACTCATCAGCGTCAGGCAAGTGTAGTGAATACCATTCATCCAAATCGCTACCAGTGATGAGATCACACCAGCACAGCAGTATTAGGGCATGACGTATCTCCGGTTGCGTATGCAATCGGAATAGCATTTTTAATTGTTCCAGCTTTCTTTTTCCCAACCGGCAACATTCACTGAATAGCACGCCTGGAAGCAAGGGGTAATCAATATGCTTAATCAGTTGGGGAATAATATTGCAATCTACTACCTGCTCTGTGCGTATAACCTGGAGCAGACATTGTGGAATGACAATAACGAATACGCTGCCATCTTCTTGCTGGCATGATGCAATCGTCAGCTTGTGCCACAATGTTATCGACTGTTGAAATAATCCATGGCACAGGTTTAGTCGGGTAAAATCATCAAGCCAAGTTTGATAATGGTTAAGTAGTGGAGTCTTTTTCATCGTTATTTCCCTTCAATACTGGATTTCAGACAGCAGAAAACCGCCGCTAATGCGGATAATGGTGATAGCTGACTAAAAAGGTGTTATTAGTGAATAAAAGGCGGGTTAGCGTTGTTTTCGGGATTTGGCAATGCTCTCTTGTAGCCAGGCCTCAACCTCACTCTTTAGCCAACGGGAACTCCGGCCAAATTTAACGGGCGCAGGGAAATCTCCATCCTGAATCAACTTATAAAACCACTTATCCGTCATCTCAGTGAGGGCGGTGATAAATTTCATATCGATAAACTGATCTTCCAGTAAGGTCGGTTGCGTTGCCATGTTGGTATTCTCCGGCTGGTAAATAGATATCAGAGCCGGGGGTTTTGCTTACCAGTCGACTCCGCTATACCAACTGACCCATCTGTAAAAATACTCAGTAGCCAACTAATATGTGTAAATCTTACATCCTTCAAGATATAAAGAACTACTCATAATTTATTTTTTCACCTAGTTTCCACAAGTCATACTGTCATGCTTAAAGTTGCTTTTTCGTTGGGGATACTTTTTCACCAAAATCATTTTCTTAAATAAGCTCATCGGAGTTCTTTCCCTTTCCACTTCCCTGTGACTCGAATGATTTGGGGTATATATAGCTAACGAAATAGGTATCGATGATGGGGGGAGTCGTCTATATAAATTGTCTCTAATGGTATTTAGTAGAGAAATTATCTGTACTCTGCCTATGATCATCTACATGAAATCATCAGATATTCGTTGTGTTTTCAGCATAAAATTGTCAGAATTATACATAAAATCACGTAGTGATGAGGTGGTATGTATGGCTAGTTTCATGGATGGTAGAAGTTCTGTGCTTTTTTTGTTCACCGCTTTGAAGTTGAAGAGGGTAATATTTCCTCCAGAGGCTGGAGAGAGTGATATAGATAGTTATGAAAAAAGAGTAAAAAGATATCTTTTAAATAAGGGGGAGGATGAAATTAAGGTTGATTATTATCTTAACAAAGTTCGAGAAGATAGTGCAAAATTACTACCTGATGAAAATGAATTAACATGGCTTAAAAATGACTCTCGGGCTAGTTATTGGTTTCTTCTTAAAATTGACAATCCTAGTTATATCCGTGAAGATGATATTCTCCTTGGTGGAACAGATGAACTGGTTTTGGTTGAATCATCCTTAGGTAAAAAAGTCCCTCCAAAGCATGGAGCAAGAATAAATTTCATTAAAGAAAAAATCCGAGAGAATATACCAAAAGCAGTAAAAGGATACTCAATTAAAGAGTTCATTCTTAACTCACATAATGAATGGATTGATTTGATTTCCCATGATGATTTATTTAGTGATATTAATGGAAGGACAGGCGTTACAATTGACTGGTTACTAAACTACCTCAGAGATAACAACATTACAACTTCAGGTTATCGATGTGGGGATAGTATAGATGAAAAAATAGCATACTGTTATGCGGCTTATTTCAATTGGTGTAAAATAATTAATCTTGATTTCAATGACGCAAGGAAAGAGTTATTCATAAATAAATTTAAAAGTGCATTGAGCACACAAAAATCCAGAGTCAAGAAGAGAGCTGAAAAATATAAGGATTTGAACGTTACTATTTTACAAGAAACACATGATAAAATTCGTGAAATTTCTAAAATAGAAGGAATTTCAAACTCCAGAATCATTGAATATGCTATTCATATCGCTTGGCAGCAAAAGAAAAATCGGCAATTAAAATAATCTCAGATAGATATTATCCCCATGAACACACCAATCTGTGGCGGTTTTCAATAGCCGCCACACCATTCTGTCTGAGAAATCCTTATGCCCAACCACGAGAATCTGCGAGAGATACAGGCGTCGCTGTCAGTATTGCCGGATAGCCTGCACCAGCGCGTCATTGACCACATTGAACAACTGATCCAATACGAACCCGTCATCGGCATTATGGGGAAAACCGGTGTAGGTAAATCCAGCCTATGTAATGCACTGTTTCAAGGGGAAGTGTCCCCGGTCAGTGATAACAGCGCCTGCACCCGGCAAGCTCTTACGTTCCGGCTGTCATCAGGGCAACGCAGCATTCTGTTTGTCGATTTACCCGGTGTCGGTGAGAGTGAGGATAGGGATCTTGACTATGTGGCACTCTACCAGCACTGGCTGCCGCGCGTTGATATTGTCCTCTGGTTGCTTAAAGCCGATGATCGTGCGCTTGCCATTGACCAGCATATCTATCGTACCGTTATCGGTGAGCACTACCGTGACAAAGCACTGTTTGTCCTGAATCAGGTGGACAAGCTGGAGCCCAGTCACGAGTGGGACTGGGAGTCGCAGCAACCCTCACTCAATCAGTCAGGCAATATTTATGCCCGTCGTGTCGCAGTCCGTTCCACCTTCTTTCCGACCCATCCTGTTTGCGCCGTGTCGGTAAAAAACGGCTGGGGCATTGCAGCAATGGTGGAGACGTTGTTTCAGTGTTTACCGCCTAAGGCCAGCAGTCCGCTGTCGGCCCGGCTACAGCCCAACTGGCGTTCAGTGGCTATTGAGAACCGGGCTCAGGATGATTTCGCCCAGTCGGTCGGCGACGTACTTGATAGCGTGATTGCGCTACCTGCCGTCCCCGCACCGCTAAAAATGCTTATCGGCGGCCTCAAACAAACCGTGGTGTCACTCGCCCGTTCATTGTGGTCCTTGCTGTTCTAGGCAACACCTAACCTTTTCATCCCATCTGGCCCTGTCGCTTTTGCGGCAGGGCTTTTATTTATTCTTTTTCTGAGGACATTCCTATGGTTCGTTTAGCTTCCCGCTTTGGTGCCGCCAATGTTATCCGTCGTGACCGACCGTTAACACACGATGAATTGTTCCGCGTGGTCCCCAGCGTGTTTAGTGAGGACAAGCATGCGTCGCGCAGTGAACGCTACACCTGTATCCCGACTATTACCCTGTTGGATAGTCTTCAACGTGAAGGATTCCAACCCTTCTTTGCCTGTCAGACCCGCGTCAGGGATATCGGTAAACGCGAGCACACCAAGCATATGCTACGCCTGCGCCGGGAAGGACAAATCACCGGCCAACAGGTGCCGGAGATTATTCTGCTGAACAGTCATGACGGCTCAAGCTCTTACCAGATGTTGCCGGGGCTGTTTCGCAGTGTGTGTCAGAACGGCCTGATTTGTGGTGAATCGTTGGGTGAGGTTCGGGTGCCACACAAAGGCGATGTGGTTGGGCGGGTGATTGAAGGGGCTTATGAAGTGCTGGACACCTTTGAGCGTATCGATGAGAAGCGGGATGCGATGCAGTCACTGCTGTTGCTGCCACGGGCTCAGGTAGCGCTGGCAAAGGCGGCGCTGACCTACCGCTTTGGCGAAGACCACCAGCCGGTCACAGCAGCGCAGATACTGGCTCCACGCCGCTGGCAGGATGAATCCAACGACCTGTGGACCACCTATCAACGGGTACAGGAGAACCTGATAAAAGGCGGGCTGACCGGTCGCTCAGTGCAGGGAAAGCAGGCCCGGACACGAGCCGTCAAAGGAATTGATGGCGATATCAAACTCAACCGGGCGCTGTGGGTGATGGCGGAAACCATGCTGGCGACATGCCAGTGAGTGAAGGACAACGTGTTATCAATCTGTAACCACCTGGACAGGGTGTGTCCGACTGTTAGCGTTTGCCTTCATTGCCTGTTTACCTCAATGGCCCCTTAGGCCGCATCCCACCAGCTTTCTTACTGAAAATAAAAATATTTTCCATAGTGTCCATACCCTGACCACGCCCCTCTTTAAAGTAATCACAGGATTTTCATTCAGTTAACGGCCTCAGGAGGCTGCACCATGACACAGGCTGACCGCCGATATGACCGGCTGGCCGTCAGGCTGTCATTGATAATCAGCCGATTACTGGCGGGAGAAACGCTGAGCGTCAGGAAACTGGCGACAGAGTTTGGCGTTTCTGCCCGTACCTTGCGACGGGACTTCCGTGAACGGCTGATGTATCTCGACCTGGAATACCGTAACGGTCTTTGTCGTATGCCTGAGCACCACAACCCGGCACGACATGAGCAGGATGTGCTGATGTTTGCCCGCCAGACTGGCGTAGGGGTGTTCTTTCCCGGTCTGGATAACCGGCTGGTCAACACCCTGCTGGACAGCGGCGAGGACGCACCCTGTCTGGTCTGGCATCCGCCCTTGCGCGGTGCGCCAACGCTGCCTGGGCATTTTTACCGCCTGACCCGGGCAATTGGTGAGCAGCTACGTGTCACGATTCTGGCCGACGGTCAGCGCTATGACGGGTTATCGCCTTATCGGCTTATCTGCCTGTATGGCGAATGGTATCTGGTGGCCGAATCACTGGGGCATCTTCTGGTCCTGCCGCTGCATGAGATTCACGGTGTGACGGTGTCCACCGAGTCATTCCAGCGCCGCGATGATATCTGCCACCTGACCACGCAATCCGGCTTCATCACGGCATTGCCGCATTTTCGCTTTATTCATGACGTACTGACCACTTTCGGCACGTCTCCGACCACATAAGTCAGGGACGCGATGCCAACACCAGAGAAAACCAGAAAGACAGATAAAGAAGGACAGTACCGGTAGTTGCACACAGAGGCCGTTACCGGACAGTTCAGTGAAGGACCACACCTGGCGTCACGGACAGGCACAGTCCTGTCTTGACGATATTTATGATGACTTCAACATAAAGGATACGATGATGTTTACATACCTTCCGGGCAAACGGGGATGGCTGATAATCGGGCTGTTGACCACTTTCTCTGCGCACTCAGCAACCGGGTTCCCCACTCAGGTTAACTGGTTCTCCTTAAAAGCGCTTGGCTGGACCAACACGGATGGGATAAGTGACGACGAGTTAGGCCGCCGAATATACAAAGGCAGAGCGATTTTTAACTACCCCTGGACTGAGCAGTTTTTTGTCAGAGATGGCTCCGGTCCACTGTTTCTGGCGAATAAAAAGGCCAAAACCCTTTCCCTGATGAAAGTAAATACGCGGTCACAATCACCAGGTGACCTGGAGGTCACCTATCGTGGTAACAAAACCAGCAACTGTACCTATGAAATTACCGACAAAAAGACTTACTTCAATGCCAATTTTGCCAACGACAAGCCCGAGCAGCCGACGTTATTGCTGAGCATTCCAGAGAAGTGTATCGACCAGAAAAAGATGGCAGAAATTCAGGCACAGAAGCGCGAACAGGAGCAGAAACTGGGTAAATGGCTGGTCGACGGCGTGAACAAAGAGCACTACCGCCGTTACGGCTACTGACCCTGAGACGTGTCTATTCACACCAAGGAACCCGTATGAAAAACATTCCTTCACTTCTGCTTGCAGGCGCACTGTTGTTGCCGCTATCCGCACAGGCTGTACCGAACCTGTGGAGTGCCGACTCTGGTCAGGGTGTCACCGAATATCGGATAGCCAATACCGCAGGCAGTGTCTTTACCGTTAACTGCACCGGCAACCCTGACGAAGACAACACGCTGCAACACAGCGTAGCGGTATCGCCCGTAGGCGGTCAGGGTGTCGATTCCCATTTTTCCACCGAGGTGTATATCGTCGTCGTTATCGATGACCAGCAGTACGGTATTCCGTCCTCACTGGGGTGGCGCAATGCGGATAATGCCTGGTTCGCGTTTATTGAAGCAATTGGCCGCGCAACGCAGTTTGACGTTTATCTCAATGACCGGCATGTGGGTGCCTGGGAGCCCAGGCAAAAGAACGTGCAGAAGGTACTGGCTGATATCGCGTCGTGTGCCACGACACACCGGGAATAATCGGGAGAGGTAACGCTATGCCCATTATTGCCATCATCGTTATTGTCGTGGTTGTCATTATCTTAAGTAAAACCGGTATCTCGGACAGCCTTATTGGACTGGTTATCGCCACCGTTGCAGGGTTGCTAACTGGCAGCGGAACCGCAGGCGTTACCAGCGTGGCACTGACACCGTTTCTGGGTATCCCGATAGGGCTGTTTGTCGGTGTAACCGTATTCGCCAAAGTACTGCGCTGGTTTTCCCGACGCTAGTGATAGCGTTAACCACACAAAGTAAATCCATCCCTGTCCCTGTTGCTTATGCAGCGGGGGCATTTTATTTATTAAGGAATCACCATGTCATGTAATTCATTGGCAAGCAGTGTTGCCTCCAGAGAGCAGCGCATCATCCAGATGGCGCTGTGCCTGCTGGACAAGCGCGTGCGTAAAAATGCGCGACAGTTCAAAACCTCTGAGGACACCAAAAGCTGGTTACTGCTGGAACTCAGCAGTCTGGAGCGTGAAGTCTTTATGGTGCTGTATCTGGATAACCAGCATCGCCTGATAGAAAAAGAAGTTATCGCGCTGGGCGGCATCAACAATACCGAAGTACATCCGCGTGAAATCCTCAAAGCCTCACTACGTCACAACGCAGCCGCCGTGATACTGGCACACAATCATCCCTCCGGCTGGGCAGAGCCCAGTCAGGCTGACCGCCATATCACCGACACACTGAAAAATTCTCTCTCTCAGCTTGATATCAGAGTACTTGATCACCTGGTTATTGGCGGCACTGAGGTGGTGTCGTTCGCTGAACACGGCTGGCTGTGATGCCCACATTTACCACCGTGTTTTTTATAAGGAAGCTATCATGCCATTGTCTGATTCCCCGGAATGGGGACTAAAACGTGCCGTCACTCCGCAATTCGGAGCCAGGCTGGTTCAGGAAGGTCACTATCTTCATTATCTGGCAGACCGGGCCAGCATTGTCGGTACGTTCAGCAAAACGGAAGCCCGTAATCTGGAACAGAGTTTTCCTGAGCTGATTAAGCAGTTGGAACAAAAACTGCGCTCGGGTGAGTTGAATCCCCGCCAGCAGGGCTGCATCACGCTGCATTGCAACGAATGGACCTGTGAAGCCGATACGTTGGGCAGCTTTGGCTACGTGTATATTGTTATCTATCCCTCTTCGGCAGCAGCAGAATAACCTGCAATTTCTCTCCCATCCTGAGCATTTTTCTGATTTTATCGACTTAACCTGTAGAGAGTATTCCCATGCAAACAACACCTGCAATCCCGTTACGGGAGGATCAATCCTGTCCGTCACCTATAACCGTCTGGCAGCAACTGCTGACCTACCTGCTGGAAAAGCACTACGGCCTGACGCTGAACGACACGCCGTTCTGTGAGGAAAACGTGATTCAGGAACATATCGATGCTGGCATCACGTTGGTCAATGCCGTCAATTTTCTGGTAGAGCGTTACGAACTGGTACGCATCGATCGCAACGGCTTTAACTGGCAGGAACAATCACCGTTTCTCACGACTGTCGACATCCTTCGCGCCAGACGTGCAACGGGCTTACTTAAGGCATAAAGATCCCGAGCTGTTTTCCAGTAACACCACACCAAACCTACTTATCTCTCTCCCCGATGCATAATGCGCCAGCCCTTACCGGCTGGCGCATTTGCTTTTATGTATGGATCACAAACTATGCAAATTGAACCCGAGGTTTTGACCGAACACACTGAGCTGATTTGCTCGACCAATATCGAACGTATCGTCACCGGACGTGATACCGCGCTGCAACAGATAGAGCAACTCCTCAATCAGCTACGGGCGATCTCAACGCTAACGGCGACTGTCGGTGGCGGCACTGCCGAAGATTGGGGGCTGAAGCAAGGGCATCGCTACGATTGCTGGCTAACGGAAACGCCTGACAAGGCGATGCCATCCATCACCCGCACGCTGGATCGCAATATCTGGCGCGACCTGATGCTGAAATCCGGCATGTTGTCGCTGATGGATGCCGAAGCGCCTAGTCAGTGGCACAAGAATCTGGATCAGGGGGAGCTACCGGCCATCAGCGAAGCCAATATCCTCAGCACCTTTGAGCAACTTCACCAGAGCAAGCGGGAAGTATTTGAGCGAGGTGTGATTAACGTATTCAAAGGGTTATCGTGGGATTACAAGACCAATCACCCTTGTTACTTCGGCAAGAGAATCATTATCAACAATCTGGTGACCTACAACCGTTGGGGCTTTGGTCTGAACTGGGGCTGGAGACGCGATCAACTGGCTGATTTGGAACGAATGCTGTATCTGCTGGATGGCAAACCGATCCCCGACAATCGGGGCGATGTCACCATCCGGCTAATGGATCATATCCGCGATAATACGCATCAGCAGGAATACGAGGATGAGTATTTTAGCGTGCGTTACTTTCAGAAAGGCACAGGGCATCTCACCTTTAAACGCCCTGACTTGATCGATCAGATGAACGATATTATAGCTAAACATTATCCGGGGGTGTTGGCGAAAAAGTAATTAACACCATAAATCAACAAATAAAAATTAATATAACAAATTAATTTTTATTAAAAATACCTAACCCCTATTATGATCCTTACTGGATGTTCGTTTTCTTCCTAGAGAAACTGGATAAGGATCAACAGGTTTAAGATCAGCTTGCGGTTTACGTAATGCCTCCTCCCAACGGCCAATATCATCCTTAAGGTTGATATCCCGGCTGAACTGATCAAAATCGCAGGCATCCAGTTTCGTTTCAAAATTACGTTTGTGCTGGATAAATGCGGCAAGTTGATCCTGATCCAGTGACTGCGCCAAATAGGGATAGTGAATACGTAGCTCGGTACTCCCCTGCTCTTTTAGCAGATGGTTCACGCGTCCGAATAAACGATCGACTCGGCCCACACGTTGCTCGTTATCACCCGGCGTCCACGCAATGCCATAGTGATGAACCTGGTTGCACTGCAAATGCAGGTTTACGCCTTCCTGAAACACCGATGTCGCCACCAATACGTTGGGATAAAAGGGGCTGTTAAACCCAAGGATCAAACGTTGCCGGTTATCCGTTTCACCACTGGCATACCATGCAGGGCTAGAGAGGCTGGTTAACTCGCGCCACGGCATTGTCCACGCTGTCAGCGCATGATCGGTGATCTTTTCACACATTGCTTCGAAAGTTTCAATGCCATTAATGAAATAGCGTAGCAATAAAGATCCGGGCAATTTATCAGCAATACTGTCCGTGAAATGCCGGTAACGTTCTTGCACATCCAAGGCGGTATTATTGCGGCTAAAGCGTGTATACCAGCAGTACAACTCAATCATAACCGGACTGGCAAACACATATCCGGTTTTAAGATAATTGCCCAAATTTTCTACAATTGCCGGATTGGTGCTGTGCCATTTTTTGATCTGCTGCTGGCAGTGTTCAGGGAGCAGAGGAAACATCATTCCCCAGGCTGTTTTCAATGGCTGGCTATATTGGCGCTCTTTTGTATTGGCCGAGTTTAACGGGGTCTGCCGCTCAACCCACTGACTTCGCCGGTAATCCTGCGCCGCATCACCAAAACTATCGCGCAGTTGCTCAGCCACTCGGTAATAAGTGTGATATTCAGCGGTGAGGTAATCGGCCGCAGGCTCGAGAAACAGCGAAAACAAGTTTTCCGGTCGGCGAAAACGCAAGCTGACGTTAGTGCAATCGGTTCGTTTTACACCGCTTGTTTTTGCCACAAACAGATCAGCTATTTTTGATGAAAGCTTCAGCTCATTAAGTTGTTGCTCAGCATTTTCCCGGTTCTCTTGCACATCATTGGCATCGACTAGATCATCTTGCGGGATTTTCTCAGTTAGCGCTTGCGTAAATTGGTTGAAATACCTGCGCGACCAACCATAACCACGCCACATTTCTAACGTTTTATCCGGCGATTGTACATCCCATGCTGCAATAATCTCTTTCGCCATCAACTCATCATATTTAGCGTTTATGCGCTGGGTGATTTCACGCACAGAGGGAATACGACGCACAAAAACCAGATGCTTATAGGAATAAAGCGAGTCTTGCGAATCAAAGAGTTTTTCGGGAACACACTGTTTCACCAGTGTGTCATATTTCGGGTGATCCGGAAAACGCTTATAGATCTCCTGAAATTCTTTCGTCAGTGTAGCGAGCAAATCGGAGTCAGGAGCCTGATGAAAAGCATCTTTTGCCATCTCGTCCACATTTTCCGTTTCAGTATCGTTATCTTCTCTGGCAACAGTACCCGTTGATTCAAATCCTTCGAGGTAACCATACTGGAATTGGCGATTTTCCCCTTTCGCACCTAACGCATTTACCAGTTCTTTCTGATACAGCGCAAAAAACAGTTCGGCATCCGGATTACTAACAAAACTCGCGGCCGTCACCCGCTCATTACGGTAGTTATATTTGTTATTTGTAATACCTTGTCCTTGCATTTTGCGCAAACGTCGAATAGCAAAGGTCTTTAATAGCGTTTTGACGTCACCGTCTGGGCTGACTGATTCGGGATGGGTAAAGTAACTGAAAATATCCATCACATTGCGCGATGAGGAGTGATTTGGTGTCGCGCTCAATAACAGGGTTCTTTGCCCAAGTCGCTCATCGTCCTCACCAAAGAAATATTTGGCCGCCGCCGCACGCTGAGATTGACCATCGCGATTACGGAAATAGTGCGCTTCATCAATAACAATCAGATCAAATCCTTGCTCACCAAGCGATGCTTTAATATTGGCATGTAATTGTGCAGCGTAACGCTCGGCGTTTACCAGCGCATTGTCTTTTTTATCCAATGGAACCAAGCCGCTCAGCGAGTGGATTGTCGTCAGATAAAAATTCCCCGCCGACTCGCGGATATCGTTTTCCAGTTCATACAGCCTGGTGAACATTCGCGCTTCATGCACGGGCTCTTTCTTGGCGTTGCAAATAGTCGTGTTCTTACCCCGATAATGGCGTTGCAAAAAGATGTTGTACTCGCGTATCCAGTGCAGACAAATGTCCTTATTAGGGGCCATGATCAGGATCTTTGCATCGGGTTTTATCTGCCACAAATGCAGTATCACACCTATCGCCTGATAGGTTTTTCCCATCCCGACCTCATCCGCCAACAACGCTAAAGCGTGTCTTGACAGAATATTCCATAACCCAGCAACACCTTCTGCCTGGCGAGCCGCCATCGATGAATCTTGTGCGTCATATTGCCAATCATCTTGAGAAGCATCAAAACGCATTTTCTTTGCGACAGAGTATGGTGTTATGGTTTTCCAGTTATCAAGCTTCATATTTACACCTCTTTTTAATCACTGTGAGGTATTTCTTCCGTGATTCTTCCTCCGCCGGAATGGCAGGAATGTCAATGGACAGCTTCGGCCAGAGAGAGGTGGCCAGACTCTTTTTGCGGTAGCGTTTCTTCGCCAATTGACAGAGGTTTTGTACCTCTTGTGCCAGAAACCAGCCAAATATCATGCTGGGTTGCTGCGTCAGAGTTTCACGTACCTTTTCAACCAGTTCCAGCAAGCAACCTGGACAGGTAAATAGCCAATAGTGCAGTTGATCGTCATTTTGCAGCGTTAACAAATGTTGGCGGCGTTTATCAAGCGCATAGAACAGGCGAAAATAGCTGGTGGCGTTAGCATGTGCGAATGAGTGGTTCGTCGGAAGTCCATCTTCTGCTGAATTACCGTCTCGAAACAATTCACGAAGCTGTACGCTATCATTCTCCTGTGGGTCCACATCATCGATGTAGCTATTCAAGAGATCGTGCAGCGAATCAAATCCATTGACACGGCGAAACTCCTGCTGCTCCTCGTGAATAATCCCCTGCCAATCCGCCTCACCTTGTGTACTGACGGTGTAAAAGTGCTGCGTTAACAAATCATCCGGCTGTTCAGCCGCTAACGCGCGAAGCCCAACCAGTGAGCCTCCTCGCCAGCGCAAAAGGATGGGCTGTGAGATACCAGGCAATCTCAGTTGGTACTCTTCTGTGGGTTTGCCATCAAACCACGCACCACGGACCTCATATTGGCTGGAACGCCAATAAAATCGCACTTGCAAATCAAAAGGCAACTGGGCAGGAAGCTGTAATCCTTCCTCCTCAAGTAATTCCGCGCTGGCAAAGGCATAATCCACGTCCTCAAACGCTTTTCCGGCAATCTTTGTTCGTACTGGAACACGGTGAACAATGCCTGCTTCGATGTTCCAGTGTGTCTCTTCCTTACTGTCCACTTTCACACTGCCACAGCCAGGATAGGTAAAGTTCCATGAGCCAATCGCCAATCTGGCCGACGTTTCACCAGTAGCCAACCACACTTTGGCATGCGTGAGCTCCGAGCGATCATCCCGTTCAATCGGGTTATGACAGAAACATAGCCGCCCAGATTCTTGTAATGTCTCTACACCTTCGCTGTCAGATGTGCGCAAAAAATACCCTTGGGCCAGATCGGGAACCAGGGTGATCTTGAGCGCGGGGTTACCCAACGCATGGGACACCGTATCAATAAACCCGGCCAGATCCGCCGCCAGATAGGGTGACCAGACAGAGAGCGTTTTGATGCTTTCGCCCTCTGCCAACGCTTTCAGCAACGTTTTTTTGGAAAATGAATGAATAAAATTCCAGTAAGGATCGGCGTGCGAGAATTTAGGCCGAACGCGCAAATCGGGTTCGGTCAAGGGGTCTACTGCGGTAAAAAATGACTTAACTTGCTGATACTGTTTGTTATTGCTGACATACCGGAAGTTCATCGCCTCCTGGTTACGTCCCCAACCACTGAGCGTTAGGTTCGCACTCCCGGCGCCAAGGATCATGTTGCCATTCACATCTTCAAGATAAATTACCTTGGGATGAAAAAGACTGTTTTTTGCATCAAGATGCGGTGCAATCTGCCGTACAGAAACAGGCAAGATATTAATTGAGGTGCGCTTATGCTGCTCTTGCGTTATCAAGCGCTGATCACAGTAGACTCTGAAATCAATCCCTTGGCGAATGAGTTCAAACTGTAAACGCTCAAACTCTCTGCGATTCTTCGGCGGCTCATCTATCCCTAATACAGCAGGCAGCAAATACGTTTCAATAAAACCGATATTTATAGTAAAGCTGGTCAGCCACACACGTTTGATATCACCCAGCGTTGCTAACTGCGCTTTAAACTCATTGATTAACTTCACTGCTCTTTCCCCCACAACCCTTGCAGCATATGGCGGAACTGAGAGATATAATAGTCGTTGACCCAATCCTCATTACGGCGATCTACGTGTAACGCGCGGACAGGCACTTGCAACGTCAGCGTCTCCCCGGTCAGCGTCAGCCAGGGTAACTGACCACGGCCTTGCATTACGCCCTCGTGGTATTTCAGCAATGCTGTAACTTGTTCGGTCACTGAAGGGGCCTTTGCGACTTTTACTAGCTGTTCTAAGCGCGTGTATGCAGTACCGGAGAGTGCGGATAACAGCGTTTTATCGCTAATAACTCGCTCAGCACACTTAGGTAGCGTGTCCTTATTCAATCCGCGCGTTGCCCAGAATTGACACATATCTTCCAATGTCTGTTTTTTACGCTGTAACAGACCGGAAAAGAGCAACACAATACCCGCCAACAAAGGTTCAACATGAACAATGTGTTGCAACAGCGCTCGGTCACCTACATCGTGGCAACGATTTAGCGCCTGTTGATAAATATCTTCCACCGTCATTTTTTGCGTTGATGATTCTTGTTCAAGCACATCGTACAGTACGCCGGAAGCGCCTTCTTGTATGTGGGTCATTTTGAGCCAGAAATCCTTAGCATAGCGCCCGACGAATGCTACGGAACGGAATGACTGCACATAAGCTTGCGTGAGTTTTCTATCAATATCGAAAAAGCGGATCGTTAATTCATGCTGACGCCGTGCACTTAACTGAGTACGTAAATAGGTGCACAACATATGAAAGAGCTTTTTCAAATGTGGCGTATCCAGAATAAAATGCCCCGCTAGCGCCCACGCAGAGCCCCCATCAGGTAGATGATAGTTATATTTATTATCGAAGAAATGCATGTTCATCATCGGTGTTTTATAACGACCATTGGTACCGAGGAATAACTGCTGGGTCAGGAGTTGGGAATCTGCATCATGGCCGAAAACAAGCCTGGGGTTATTATCTGATTTAGCGAACTTGTCTCGGGCTTTAACAATACCTAACACGCCCGTAGTGACCACTCCTGATTTATTTTGACTGTTACACATCGATAATGTGTAGATATTTTCCAAGAAAATTAAACAGGCATGTTTCAATTTTACGTCATTTTTACCATCATACTTTTTCAGCAATGCCGCTCCAAGTTGGACTTCTGCACCGTTGAGAACACTTCGAATAACATAGTGATGTAACAGGTTGAGTGTGTAGTGGCGAACATCATTGGCTACAGAACTAATACGGTTGCAAAAAATCTGCTGCCCAAATGAAGACCAAACAATCAGTTGTCCAAGCGGGTCAATACTCAATTCACTACTTAGTGATTCATCATATTCCGTGATAAAGTGCTTTAGGTTCATCATGATACCATTCAAGAAGTTATTTTTATATATCAATCACTTATTTTAATATTGATAATATACTCCTTCATTTGTCACTATTCACCACATTTAGTCCTCAAACAGGAAGTCAGGGACGCTTTCCACCGTTATTACGGGCAGTTTGCTATCAGTGCTATCACGCTGATGGAACTGATCTATGGTGCGGAGAAATCGGTAAACCCAGAAAAGAATCTGGCCGTGATTGACGGATTTTCTGCGCGTCTGGAAGTTCAGCACTATGGTTTTGACGCTGCCGTACATACCGGCCAAATTCGTGCAGAGCTGGCAAAACAAGGAACACCCATCGGCCCGTATGATGCCATGCTAGCGGGTCATGCTCGGTCCGCAGGTTTGATACTGGTAACGAACAATGTGCGTGAATTTGAGCGTGTGCCTGGGCTACGTGTGGAAAACTGGGTCAGTCGATAAGCTGTATTCTTCCCTCCCCCAAAACAGGATATAATCCACCACCTACTGCGGATAACCCGCAAAAAATCCAGCCAGAAAGGTTTGGGGGCCCATTTGGGGGCCACTACGTTTTTCGAACTGGTGAAAATCCTTTTATTTCAATATAGATACGTGGCCAACTCGAATCCTGTAGGGGCCTAAATTTCAGTGAATTAGCTATAAATCCGCTGTTTTCAGTCAACCAGACTCTACCGGCATCTACGTACATCAAGTAGGATTTGTTGGTATAAGTGATGGTACAAGCCCGTTCAATGAATTCTTATACCAACAACCAGCGTATGCCGACACCTCAATATGGAGATCTGCTATGCCACTCACCGACGTAAAAGTCAGAAGTGCCAAACCAGAAGACAAGGCTTATAAACTTACCGATGGTGAAGGGATGCATCTGATAGTCCATCCTAATGGCTCAAAATACTGGCGTCTGCAATACCGCTTCGACGGCAAACAGAAAACACTGGCGCTTGGGGTATATCCTGAAATTACCCTATCTGAAGCCCGGCAACGCCGTGATGAAGCCAAACGCCAGATTGCTACCGGGACTGACCCCAGCGAACAGAAGAAGGTGGACAAACAACTGCGCCAAACGCTCGTTGATAACACCTTCAAAGCTATCGCATTGGAATGGCATGAATACAAACGCCCTAACTGGTCGAAGGGCTACGCTGAAGACCTGATGGAAGCCTTTGAGAACGATATTTTTCCTGATATCGGCAAACGGCCTGTTGCTGAGATCAAGCCGCTGGAGATGCTAACCTCACTGCGCAAGCTGGAAAAACGTGGCGTACTCGACAAGTTGCGTAAGATTCGCCAAGCCTGTAATCAGGTGTTCCGTTACGCGATTGTCACTGGCGCAGTAAATCCGGTGAGCTCTTTTATGGTTCCAGATATTGCCCTGTCTGCGAAGTACCTGAAAAAGCTTTTTAAATCCATATCGCGGATAGCGTTCAGCCGCCACGGTCAGTGCCATAATCACGGGCTCATTATGTAAAGTAAACCAATTCACCCATCTTCCGACAGATGAACGAGCGGCACAGAGTATTCTGGCGACCTCCGTGACTGTCATTCCCCTATGCAACATCAGTATGGCAATGAGGCATCTGGCATGATTTTTATCGTGGATTTGTTGGGCTGCTTTACGTATCAACTGTCGTTCTTCATTAGGAATTGCTGCTATGAGTGGCATCGCTTAGTCCGGTTGGTGATTTTGGATATTTGACGATTGATCAGATCGCACAACTCGGACTGAGCTCCTTTCGAGTAATCTACTATTTTGCGAAGTTATTTAGTCTTTTTTGAAAGTAATTACTATAGATTACCAAATTTAACAAATTGCTTCGGATAGAGCTTCTTCATATGATGAGCAGATCTTGATCTCTGCATCAAGAAAAGAATCACGCAGAGTTAGGTCTTTACAACTTAGAATGTTTTCATCGAGTTTTTCACTAGAAAAAAGAATAGATTTATCATTTTTATAATTCGTTTCTAGATAAATAAACTTTCTGATAGCAGAGTGATTGCAGTAACTTGTGTTAAAAATATCGCAGATTACTTTTGGTGACAAATGAACTCTACCTTGTGTGGAAAATTCAACTTCATCAGAGGAAGAAAGATTTTGTATACTATCTTTTAAACAAGGGGAAATATCTAAACTTCCGTAGCGAATACCAGCACTTACAGGTAAAGAAAAGACATAAAATTTACCTTCTGACTTATATATATATGGTTTATCATTTGATATAAAATTATAATTAAGCGAGAGCAACTTAAGCATGAGAGTTGTTTTACCTGCAAACTTATCACCAATAACACATATCGCACCACGACTATCACTAACACAGGAAGCATGTAAGGTCATGACGTTATTATTTATAATGAATGTATCAAGATGGTCACGTATCTCTCTAAATGCAGCCTTATATAAGCCCTTCGATTTAAACAACCCAAACAGTTGAAACTGAGTTGAATCACATGAAGAATTTACTAATAAACCACAGCGTACCGAATTAAAGGTTCTACTTAACTCTGTAAAATGTATTAATGGTAATCCAAACTCAGCAGAAACTGTAACGTCTATATTAATTTCATCTTCTACATTACATAAATGAGTATAGAATAACGACTTTAAAAAAAACAAAAATTCATCATCATTGCTTTCAATGCAAATAATTTTGACATCACAATGCAAATCTAACTTGATAAAAAACTTGTTTTGCGACATGATTTATTCCACCATTAAATTATTAAATTCAGAAAAAATAACTTTTAGATTCTTTAGCAAGACAAATTGGAGCACATTCCTTTTGCGGAGAAAAACTTGCATCCTTGCATTATGGAGTGCCATATCCTCAACTTCACATTCTAAACAGAAAATGAAGAGGTAAAATTCGAAAGCTGATAATAAATCAATATCAAAATTTTCCCTATACGACTTAAAATACCCCTTAAATTCAAATATATAACTTTGAATAGGTACTGTTTCTTTGATTATATAGTCAATAAGAGAGATAAAAAAACACCTCATCAATTCATAATCGTTATAGAAAATCCTTATGCAGTCGAAATCAATGAATGTAATTCCATGATGGTTTGTAATAATATTTTGAGCCCACATATCCCCGTGGACAAGAGATTGTCGTTTTTGATATATGTCAGGATTATTTCTTAAATAATCAAAAACATATTGGCTCCTAAGAATGCCGTTACTTAATGAAGTGAGGTTGCGTGATAGGAATTGTTCAATCATATTCTCTAAAACAGTAGGATTTGTCTTTACATCAACAACGTTCAATAGGTTATGCAAGCGTGAAAGGGATTGACCTAAATTTATTGCCTTCTCTCGAGTGAACGTGAATGTGTCACCTGATACTTTTTTGTAGGCATAAAGACAGTAATCATTATTATGATATATAAAACCACCACTAATGGAAGGTAACAGTTGATAAACTAATGAGGTGTTATTATTGATAATTCTTTCAAAGAAACTATTGAATAAACTTGGATTTTTAATTACACATTTTTTTAAACAAACTTGTTGATTATCTAAAAGGCCGGTCATGACTAAAATGTCATCATTCATTTTTTTGAATAGACGATAATTCGGAAAGCCTACGAATAATTTTTCAACCTCACCTAATATATTATTTATATGCATTTGCAATCTCACACAAAGAATTAATTATATACTCCTCATCTTTGTCGCTGAAAGAAGGATGCATAGATACGGAAAAAATTCTTTGCCCTAAGTTATCAGCATTTTTACAAATGGGAAAATTTAAGTGAGAATTTAGGAAACCTGATGTTTTATACACAGGAAAGTTTGCAATTGAACATCCTATGCCTTTTGATTTTAGAATATTAATAATGTGATCACGTACTTCAGCAGGATACTTTTCATTAATTTTCAAAGTGTAAAGATAGTAAGTGCATTTAAAATCAATGGTATCGGGATATAGGAAATCAAAAAATCCAATTTTTGCGATAGCTTTGTCTCTTGATAATCCCATTGAAATTCTTTTATCAATTTGCTCTTGAACTATATCTAAAGCATTCAATCCGAATAATACTTGTGAAAATGATATTTTATGATTGAACCCATATGTTTTTTTATTCCCAAAACCACGAGCCGCCTTGATAAAATCCACATGTGCTGAATCTTTGCAAACAACCCCTCCGCCCTCCCCTAATAGCGTCATATGTTTTTTGGATTGGAATGAAAATACGGAAAAATCACTAAATTTAGAAATATTACAAGAATCAATTTTAGCACCTAAACTCCTTGAAAGATCATCTATTATCCATATTTTCCTTTTCGTTATGTGGAAAACCTTTTTTGCAATATCTGTCACTGACTTCATATTTACAGGTATCCCGTTCATATGAGTGACTAGAATCACATTTGCGCCATTAAGTAGTTTTTCTTCTAGTTCAGAATAATCGAAGTCAAAAGAAGTTTTTTGCACATCACATAATGTCAAAGAATAGCCACGACTTAATACCATCGAGTGTACGCCGAAAAAACCAATGGCTTGAGTCACAACATGTGCAAAACCTGATTCAAGTTTTACAACATACAATGCTAACTCTAACGCGGTGGTTGCATTTGTTATGAGTGAAAAATTTTCTTCATTAAAAGTAAAAGAAAATTTCTTCTCAAATTTTTCAACCAATGAATTTGCAGAAAAACTTTTACTCTTCATAATGCTTGATAGTTGGTGAACGTATCTATCAACAAATTCGTCGTCAATGTTACAGCCGATATTTGGCTCACCAAAATACATAAATTCATTCATAATAGAAAAACCTTTGATAGCTATCATTATAGTTAATAAAATCAGAGCCAATAAAATCATCAGGTATATAACCAGATGTTTTTTTAAAAAAATTCAAATTACTGAAGTTATGAATTAGTTTTCTGTCTGTTATTAAACCAGAATTAATTATGAATTTTTGTGGATTACCTGTAATGCTAGATAAAAGAGAATTAGCTTCATAATACTTATTACGAACTCGCGATGTAACATTATAAACTTTCAATTCATTGATTAGATTATAACCCATATTTGTGTAATACCCATCGGTAGCTATAGCAATATTATTGAAGTCCATAGGTAGTAAAACTGGATTGTTCAGCCTTATACATGAGGAGGGGCAAAGAGTAATTAATGTACTATTATTACTATTTATGCTTAACAACTCTTTGGGAATGTAACTGCAATGAACAAGAATTTTCATTAGTAACTTGTTATTGATAATTTTAATCAAGCAATTATCCAGATTTATAGACTGCCAATTACGTTTCATTCTTAAATAAATACTGTCGTTAAAATCTGCATATGGTTTTTGATAAAACAATAACTCCCCCTCCCACTCAAACAGATGAATACTAATAACAATCCGATTTTTCAAGGAGTATTCACAATAAAAACTCAGGTCATCTTCTGTTATGTTGTATAACGAATGAATTATGATGGCAGGTCTGATTGGTACATTATACGTATCAAAAAACTTAACAATCTTATTTAGTTCTAATATAATTAAATTTTTGTCATGATAATGTTTAACACTTATAAATGGTACGACCTTAATGGGTAAATCATTATATACACTAAGGAGATCGTTTACATTTTCAGGCCTAATACTAGAGCAAACAATGTTAACACCATTGATAGTACAATCATTTGAAGAATTGAAAACATTATCAGTAAAAGATCCCCCCCCTATGTTAGGTTTGCCTTCCAAAACATCTGAACCACATTGATTGCTATATCTTGGGATATGTGAAATATGAGCATGTGTGTTTATAAAACTTGAAATTGCCAAAAATTTACTTTTTTCAGCGGTTTTATTAAACTCAATAACAAAATTCCCACTCTTATCTGTTTGTTTAAAAAGCCACCCACCACTTTTCCATTCAAAACCATCAAAAAAAGCTTTTACGGGTAAGGATGGGTAGCTTCTCATCGTGTAATAACTCCAGTAGTTAATAATCTCTGGTGAAGTTCCCATGCAGCTGTACGATTACTGTCCCATGTGTGGAAATTACACAGTTCAGAGTATTTAATAATCTGATGACTAGAATGCTCTAAACTTAAAGAGAGTTTCTGATTTTCAGGTATCTCAATAGCAAAAGAATGCTCAGTGACAGTAAATATATCTTTAGGCCAGTTTTCATTTCCATCGAAATATATCTTAGGAATAGAGCATTTTGACTCTAATGTAATGATTTTTAAATCACTACAGAGAATCCCAAGCTCTTCTTGGGATTCTCTTAAAGCTGCTTGTTGTATAGATTCATTTTCTTCAACTCCACCTGCAACCCATTGCCACATGTCCATATCGTGACGCTTTAAAATTGCTAATAATAACTCACCATTAGTAACTTTAAATGGAACTACTAGTACCTGTGCTGGTTGCCTCATTTTAACTTACCTCCAAAAATAGTCTCGGATTCATGAAGAAATTCATGAATTAATTTTGGGCCATTAGTCTTGTATTCATTTTCTAATCTATCAAATAGTCTGTTCGACCTGGTTTTGAATGGATCGCATACTGACGGGCATATACAGGGAAGCTGTTTATCGATATTTGCTCGGAATTGTGATTCCCAAATATCCTCAAGTGAGTTCTCCACGAGATTTCCTAATGTGTATCCATTTGGTCTCGGGTGATAATTACACGGATATAACATACCATCAGAACCTACCGCTGCCATCATTTTAGAAATCAGACAGGAGCTAAAATCCTGTAATTGCTCTTTTTTATTATTCAAATCGTGTACAATAATTAGTTTAAATGATGTATCCTCAAGATCACATTTGATTCTCTCGATTAATTCAAGACATTCTTTTCTCTCGATTTCATTTAAAACCTTCTCACCATAAATATCTTTTTTTAACCTTAAGTTAGAGACTCCTAACTCTTTTAATTTTGAGGCGAGCGTATAGATTTCACGATAATTTTCTGGGTATAATATACAGGAGCAATTAATATCAAGACTGGTAGCATTAAGCGTTTTGAATTGATTTAAAAGATAAATATTTGAAAAAACTTTATCGAGATCTGAGTTTTGAGATTTCCTACCTGAACACTTTAGTTTATTATAAGTTGAATTACTTCCTGCATCAACACTTATATTTATATAAGATAATCTTGATAATACATCACAGCAATCTGATGATATTTTTAATCCGTTAGTAAACATACCAGTTCGTTTACCTTCTGATGTTATTTTTCTGATAGCTGAGATAAGTGATTTTTTAGCTATCAAAGGTTCCCCTGTAATACCTGAAAAACTAAAATTCTCTACACTAAAGACTTTGTCGATTTGTATGCCGTCAATGACAGTTTTAACTGTCTTTTTATACGAAAGTATATTTTCTACAACTGCAAGCAATGCACTTTCATCATGAAGAATATTCGGCAATATATGCTCATTTTTTTTTGGTATAAAATGAGGTTCCATATCATCGCTGCTCTCGACATGTATATGCTCTCCAATACACCACTGGCAAGTTAAGTTACAGTAACTCGATGGATGTATAAGAACTTCATAAGGTGGTACTATAATTCCGTTTAGGTTACAAAGCACCAGTTCCTTTCTTTTATAGAGATTATATGCCTCATTAAAATTACCTGGAAGATCATTTCTAATTAAATCCTTTAAGCTTATCATTTGTTATCCTTTAATTAACTTGATCTTATGCTCAGAGAGTTGTAAGTTTAGTGATTCATTGATTACATTTTTCATATCTATAATCAAAGACTCATTGTTAATTATTTTTTTATAGTCTGAAAGAATCATTCTTTTATACTCATCATGAGCAACGCAAATGATAAGAATATCACAGCCAGATATGTTTTCGACCGGCGTGAGATTTATATCGTAATTAGTAGTGAATTTCGACTTATTCAGTAACTTAATATCATTTAAATGAACCTCATATCCACTATTAACAAGAGATTGATAAATCAATAAAGATTTCGAATTTCTCGTATCTGTACAGTTTTCTTTATACGTAACTCCAAAGATGGCAATCTTTGGGTTCATAATTTTATTATTTTTTATGAATAAATTGACTTTCTCAATGATAATGTCTTTTTTGTTCTCATTAATCCTTCTCGATACACTTACTAGTGGAACTGGATGCCCAGATTTATTTGCATAATCAATAAAATAGTATGGGTCAACACTTATGCAATGTCCTCCAACAAGACCGGGGAAGTATTTCCCAAAATTCCATTTTGTTGAAGCCAGACGTATAACTTCATAAGTATCTATGTTATCTTTTTGAAAAACCTCATGGACTTCATTGATTAGTGCAATATTAACATCTCGTTGTATGTTTTCTAATATTTTAGCAGCCTCTGCACTTCTAATACTTGAGGTTTTGTGTATTCCTTTCTTATACACATGGTTATATACCATAAAAATTTTCTGCAATCCGTTTTCATGAGCACATGATACAATTTTATCTGTATTTACTAAGGAGTGAAGCTCATCCCCTGGGCACAATCTTTCAGGACTAAATCCAATAAAAAAATCCTTTCCAGATTTCAGTTGTGCGTATTCTTCAAGAAGTGGTTGACATACTTCTTCAGTTGTTCCCGGCGATACAGTAGACTCATATACAACTATGCTATTTTTTCTTAAATAATGACCAACAGTTTTTGTTGCTTTTATCAGACATGTTATGTCTGGTTTGTTGTTTATATCGACAGGTGTAGGAACGCAAACTATAAAAAAATCAGCCGATTCAATATCATACTCATCGTTAGTCCATTTTATGTTTTTCTCATTCCTACATCCGTATGAATTTGTCCCAGTTGAGTCTATATTGTTACTCAGCTGTTCAACTCTGGTTCGGTTGCAATCATAGGCTATAACATTGAAGTATTTAGAAAACTCACAAGCTACAGGTAAGCCTATATAGCCCAACCCAATAACTGCAACAATATGACTTCCTATTCTATTCTCTGCCATAAATCCTCAACTTGCTCTCTGCGAGCACCCCATAATAAATTCTTTAAAAATGCCAATGTTTGCGCCGTGTTTATCTTTAGATATAGTGTTTCTTAATACCCTGACAGGTTTGGCTCCACCCATTATTGCGTATACCATATCTGAATCTGAGTCACCATAGTAAACATCTATTCTATTGCTTTCTATGTATTTAGCTTTCAGTTCATTCGTGCCGCCAAGAAGTATTATATTGATACCAATTAAATCTTGCGGAGAAAAAATACTCCTCATTAATCTTGTAATTTCACTTCTTTGATCTTCATTCCTATTTGAAATTAAATAAATCTTCCTTTTAAGTTTAATATCTAAAATTAATCGCTTCACAATAGTTAAATTAAATACTGGCTTAATATCTATTACGCTGCCATCTCTTGAGATTAAAATAGTATCATCGAAATCATAACCAACTCTTTCGTATTGACTATTTGCATGATTTTCGAAATATAGCCAATCCCCTGGTATCCCATTTTGTATGAAAGGGATTGGCGAACATGGAAAAGTATTAGCATAATCCTTGGGGGTAAAAAAAAATAAACCCCAAAAAATTAAAAGTTCACTAAAGAACAACATTTCTTTGCCCTATAGTAAGGATGTTGTATTTTAGAAGCGTCATCATAATATCATTTAAATTTGGAATATCTGTGTTAAAATACTGTTTTATTTCTGAGTAAGAATGTGAGCTCATTAGGTACTTAATTAATTCAATGCATCGTTCGCTCTTCAATATGACGCATTTTGAATCCATTGACATAGAGTTCATTTTTTGAATAATAACTTCAGTGGTGTTTATTATTACAACTCTTACATCCACCTCCATGCTATAGTATTGACTATCCATGATATCCCTCTATCATTTTTAATTTTTCTAGTTGCAAATCAATAATCATTGAATTCATTTTTCTTAAGTGATTACGCATCTCATCATCTGAAGTTTTTAATATGCTTATGTTTTCTAGAATTGATTTGTACCATAATGTGATAGAGTCATCTGGATAAAACCTTTCGAGCACCAATACCCTAGACTTAACAGAAGGATTTATATAATTTTTACTTGATAAGAATATGTCAACCAATTTTGCTGCACATTCATTTATGCGTGTATATGCATAGTATCGATGTCCTGATAGTAGTGCTCCTACAGCA
The DNA here is from genome assembly GCF_004137795.1 of Pectobacterium zantedeschiae. Classification (GTDB taxonomy): domain Bacteria; phylum Pseudomonadota; class Gammaproteobacteria; order Enterobacterales; family Enterobacteriaceae; genus Pectobacterium; species Pectobacterium zantedeschiae. The sequence continues at coordinate 176,875 of NZ_NWTM01000001.1, read as the reverse complement.
TCTTGATATATGCCGAAAAAGTCATTTATTCTATCGAAGGTTAATATTAATGGTAGGGAATCATCATAATTCTTATACTTGAACTCGTTCCCATGTAAGCATATACCGTTTGATATCCTATCCAAAGCTTCATGCTCATCATTTCTCAAACCGATTCTGAAAGGGTTTTTATTATCTGCAATTATATCTGCTTTTTTTTGTATGTTGTCTATTACAGATTTTAGTTTACTCGTAGATATGGTTCTACAATCGACTCTTACTCCTTTTATCTCAAATTGTGTCAACTGAGCAGGTAAGTGGCTATAGCTATCATCTACAACAGCCAATATATCTATATCTGAGTAAATATTATTTATTCCATAAACTATAGAACCACCTAGATATGCAACATTACACTTTACATTAGCTTTAATTTTTTCAACAACTTCAGCTAATAATACGCTTCTTTTTTTTAAATATTTCTCTAAATTTTCGAGAAGAATTCTTTTATTTAAATATCCTTGCATGACATATCCTTGTTTAAAAAGGGGGAGTTCCCTCCCCCCTTGGTTTATTCCATTAAATGTTTGAACATGCCATACAAGCCAGAGTCGCTTCTTTGATCTCTACTTTTTTGCTATTTGATGCAGTTTTATCTTGTGTTTGTTCAGTTTGTACAGGAGCAACCTGAGTTGCTGTTTTGCTTGACGTTGTATCTACACTAGCTGAAGCACTAAAAGCAGCCAATCCCAATCCACCAATTATCCCAGCACCAATCATACCTGATGCAATATTCATGTTTTTCATGCACTCACTCCTTGTTACGGATTGTTTGAATATGTGTTTTAACTGCAAACTCATGCAGTTATATAACCATACTCCGATTGTGGATTTACATAAAATCTTAAAAGGTGAGAATTTGTATAAAAATAATTCTTAAAATGAAACAACTATAAATCAGTAAGATATATAATATTACTTAGATTGATAACCTCTAAGCTTTTATAAATAGAGCCTATACATTGCAATATGTTACCAAATACTTTTATTTCTTAGTGTGATAACTATTTCAATATTTATGCATTATTATTCAGTTGATTATAGACACATGTTTTTGTAAGCATCCCGGTAAACAGAACCATTCACTTTTAGAGATCTTCCGACATACTGATTATGTCCCGTTGAGGAGATCGCTATGTGTAAAGCCCGATTTACCAAGCACCAGATCATCGCCGTGTTGAAGTCCGTTGAAGCCGGACGTACTGTCAAAGACGTTTGCCGCGAAGCCGGAATATCCGAGACGTCGTACTACAACTGAAAAGCGAGGTTTAGCGGAATGGAAGCCTCTGATATCAAAAAGATGAAAGAGCTGGAGGATGAAAACCGTCTGCTGAAACAGATGTTTGCCGATCTGAGTCTGGAGTGCCGGGCACTCAAAGATGTTATTGAAAAAAGCTTTAAAACCAGCGATAAAGCGTGAGCTCGTCAGTTATCTGACTGCACAGTTTGCGATGAGCATCCGCCAGGCATGCAGGACGTTATCGCTGAGCAGGACGGTGTATTTTTATCAGTCTGACACCCAGCGTGATGAGCCGGTCATTCAGGCACTGACTGAAATTACGGAACGCTGGCTGCATGAATATAACAGCGAGCGTCCTCATGAATCCCTGAATAACCTGACGCCGGAAGAATATCGGCTGATGGCTGAAAACCCGGAAATCTCAAAAAGTGTGTGGAACTAAAATGGGTGTGCTTACAGCATCCCTTTTATAATGTTAGTGTGTTAACAATCATTATCCGCCAAGTATCTTGGTCTGCCGCCCACTTTAATTCCAGCTAAATGCAACTTTCACGAGAGTAAATACTTGAAGTCAGCGATACTTTCTGCAGTCATTACGGGTTTGCTATCAGTTCTATAACGCTAATGGGACTGATCTATGGCGCTGAGAAATCGGTGAACCCAGAAAAGAATCTCACGTGCTTGAGGGTTTTTTACTCGTCTGGACGTGCAAACTTATGGTGTTGATGCTGCTGTACATACGAGGAAAATTCGTGCGGAACTGGCAAGACAAGGAACACCCATCGGCTCGTACGATGCCATGCTAGCAGGTCATGCGCGGTTCCCAGGTTTCCTGACCGCGCGCCTGATCATGAATATAATTCATGTTTGATGAAATTAACTCTCTTTAACTCATCCAATGACTCTGGCATAAAATATGCAATATTAACGTATTGACAACATGAAGACTGCTGAACGAGAAACAAATAAACCATTAAAAGTCAACATATTGATTTAGTTTTCATATCAAATTTTAGGATGCAAGAACACGATGAACAAAGATTTTACATTTACGATTAAGAGCAGTTGTTTCGATGAGAATTATAACCCCTCAGAAAATACACGTATCACGACCAACTTTGCTAACCTGGCCAGAGGGAAGAGTCGCCAGGAGAACTTACGCAACACGTTAGTAATGATTGATAACCGCTTCAATACATTGGCCTATTGGGATAACCCCAACGCAGACCGTTATTCTGTCGAACTTGAAATCATTTCCGTAGAGATTGATATTGAAGGCAATGGCGACACCTTCCCAGTCATTGAAATATTGAAAACGAATATTGTTGATAAAAAAACCAATCAACGCATTGAAGGCATCGTAGGGAATAATTTTTCCTCTTACGTGCGAGACTATGATTTCAGCGTACTACTGCCAGAGCATAATAAGAGTCACACTGGATTTAACACGCCAGATAACTTTGGCGATTTACATGGAAAACTATTCAAATGTTTCACCAATTCAAACGATTACAAAAATAATTTTAATAAACAACCTGTTATATGCCTAAGCGTTTCCAGCAAAAACACCTATCATCGGACTGGAAATCAGCACCCTGTATTGGGCATCGAATACCAGCAAAATGAATCCTCTTTGACAGACCATTATTTCGCAAAAATGGGATTACAGGCACGCTACTTTATGCCTGCAAATAGTGTTGCACCTTTGGCTTTTTATTTTTCTGGTGATTTACTGAGCGATTACACGAATCTTGAGCTTATCAGTACTATCAGCACGATGGAGACTTTCCAAAAGATTTACCGACCTGAGATTTACAATGCTAACTCGGCAGCAGGACAATGCTATCAACCCAACCTGAACCATCAAGATCATTCATTAACAAAAATTGTTTATGATCGGGTAGAACGCAGTCAGTTGGCTATTGAGCAAGGAAAGTTTACTGAAGAGCACTTCATCAAACCCTACAAGAATATTCTTGAACAATGGTCTGCTCACTACGCGCGTTGATTCACCAAAAATATAAGGTCACCTGTTATGAAAACATTGCTACCCACTTCAACTGCTGGCAGTTTGCCCAAACCATCCTGGCTCGCAGAGCCTGAGAAACTGTGGTCCCCTTGGAAATTACAAAACGAAGAGTTAATTGAGGGGAAAAAAGATGCTCTGAGTTTATCGCTGTTTGATCAACTGCGTGCCGATATTGATATCGTCAGCGATGGCGAGCAAACGCGCCAACACTTCGTCACGACGTTTATTGAACACCTTAGCGGCGTAGATTTTGAGAAACGTGAAGTCGTTAAAATTCGTAATCGCTATGACGCGAGCGTACCGACCGTTGTCGGTGCGGTGGCGCGTCAAAAACCCGTTTTTGTCGAAGATGCCAAATTCTTACGTCAACTCACGAAGAAACCGATTAAATGGGCTCTGCCTGGGCCAATGACGATGATCGATACGCTCTATGATAACCACTATAAAAGCCGCGAAAAGCTAGCCTGGGAGTTCGCAAAAATTCTCAATCAAGAAGCCAGAGAATTAGAAGCTGCTGGTGTGGATATTATTCAGTTTGATGAACCGGCTTTTAATGTCTTTTTTGATGAGGTGAATGATTGGGGTATCGCCGCGTTAGAAAGAGCGATTGAAGGACTGAAATGTGAAACGGCAGTACATATCTGCTACGGATATGGCATCAAAGCCAATACAGATTGGAAAAAGACGCTGGGGTCAGAGTGGCGGCAATATGAAGAAGCGTTTCCTAAACTGCAAACATCTAACATCGATATCATCTCGCTGGAGTGCCATAACTCGCATGTTCCAATGGACCTGCTTGAACTGATTCGCGGTAAAAAAGTGATGGTCGGAGCCATTGACGTGGCAACCAATGCCATTGAGACACCAGAGGAAGTCGCCAGTACGCTACGCAAAGCACTTCAGTTTGTTGATGCCGACAAGCTCTACCCTTCTACCAACTGTGGTATGGCTCCTTTATCTCGTCGGGTAGCTACAGGCAAACTCAATGCGTTAAGTGCAGGCGCAGAAATCGTTCGAAGAGAACTCTTGGCTAAATAACGCCAGGAACACGGGTCTAGTATAAGACTCTAGCTTCCAAACCCTATAAAAAAGCCCCCAGATAAACCTATCTGGGGGCTTTAAATCGTGCAAAATCGTCACCGTTTCAGACTTAGCCGCGGTTCTCTTCAATATAACGAGCCAGATCCGCTGGAGTCTTCAAAACGGTAGCCACTTCGGTTGGCGGAATCACACAGCCATAAACGTCCTGCACTTCCAGTACCAGATCGACTGCCAGAATAGAGTCGAGAATATCGGACTCAATCAGCTCATCGTTAAAGCCCACTTTACGGGATAAGATCTTTTCAAACAGCGCGAGTATTTCTTGTTCCATAATTTTTCCTGAGATAATTAAATCGTGCGGGCATGGGTGTCCAGCAGTTTACGGTCAATCTTGCCGTTGGGATTCAGCGGCAACGCATCTTTGATAATGATTTGGGAAGGCACCATGTAAGGTGGGATCACTTTAGAGAGAGACGTTTTAATCGCTTCTGGCGCTAAGTTCGTCACACAGAATGCCGCGATACGCAGAACACCACCGCCCGATTTCATCAGCGGCAGAACAACCGCCTCACTGATGTCGGATATCGCCAGCAGGCGGTTTTCAATCTCGTTGATTTCAATACGGTAGCCATTGAGTTTGATTTGGCTGTCATTTCTACCCTGGCAGTAAAGGAGCCCGTCCTCGTAGCCCAGGTCGCCAGTTCTGTAGCCTCGGAATGCTTCACTTTCCCGATGCAGCAATTTCTCAGCGTTCTCCTGTGCTAAACCGAGGTATCCACGCATCACGTTTTTGCCCCAAATAATCAGCTCACCCTCGGCGGTAATTTCCATCCTGGAATCCGGCATCATCGCACCGACTGGCAGCAGATCGTTTTCGCTGTGCAGGATGTCATCCGTGATTTCGATGACGGTGGTAGCGATGGTCGCTTCCGTTGGGCCATAGGAGTTGAGAATTTTGGCGTGTGGGAAGCGGCGGCGTAACTGTTTGACCAGCGCTTTGTTTAGCACTTCACCAATGAACACGAAGACGTTGAGCTCAGGTAAATATTCACTGTTGAACTGAGTGGAGAGCAGTCTCTGGTAAGCGAAAGATGGTGTTGAAACCCAGACGGAAACCTCGTTGTCTTTTAGGCGTTCGAGCCAATTTTCTGCCGCAATATCCTCTTTCGCATTCAGAACGATGTGTCCCCCCGTTGCCAGATTCGCCAGCAGCGGGATCAGGGAGAGATCGAAGCTGAACACCGCATGGTTCATGAGCACCGGCGCGTCTGGCAGAGAGAAATCCTCACGCACCCATTTCATGAAATGCCACAGGCTTTCACGCCCGATCTGCACACCTTTAGGTTTTCCCGTGCTGCCGGAGGTGAACATGATATAGGCGAGATTCTGCTCGACCAATGCCTGACCAGCCTCACCGGTAGCAATGAACTGCCGGGTCGCGACATCATAGTAGTAAGGGGCGTTCGCCAGGTGGCAAATTTCCCTGAGCCGCTCCTGTGGATAGATGCAGTCCACTGGGATATACGGAATGTTATGCAGCAGGCAGCTATAGATCGCCACGGCGAACTCCGCCTGCTGATGGCCATATAACACAACCGGCCGACCGGCAGGCTGCTGGCATTGCTGATAGCGATGTGACCAGTCAGTAACGGCGACGGATAGCTGTTGCCACGTCATTGCCTCATCGCTGCCGCTAATCGCCAACTGATTTGGGTTAGAAGGGTCAAGTAATGCCGCACGAAGGAAATCTTGCAGTTCCTGAAGCTCTGAGTGAAGGTTCATAGAGGAGACATTCCGCTAAAGATGTAGAGGGAGGCCGCGGCGCTTGCCAGCGTCAAAATTCGACCGATGAACACAATAACCGGATGATGTAGACAATTGTTCAAAGCCGGACTGCGTTTGGCAGACCACTGCAACATGTTGTGAGCAACCGAAATAGCGCCAAACAGCGCGCCGCTAATGACATAGTGTCGTTCTAGCCCGTTCCATGCCCCCATACAAAACAGAGTGCAGAAGATGCCAATATTCTGCGCCAGCGTTTTGTTCTGTCGGAAAAAGTCGAGCTTCATCAAATTCATATAAATCGGCATAAAGACCACGTCTCTCAGCCATTCAGACAGGCTGATGTGGAAACGACGCCAGAAATCCTGCGGGTTTTTAGCCAGAATGGGCATATTGAAGTTCGCCGGGATATTCAGGCCGAATAAGCGCCCTGCTCCAATAGCCATATTGCTGTAACCAGCAAAATCAAAGTAAAGATAGGCGCTGTAGGCCAACGACATCACCACACCAACGCTTAGCGTAAACGGACGGTGGCTCCACGACTCAATAACCAGATTATTGATCAGCATGGCGAACAAGAACTTCTGAATAATACCGGTAAAAATTTGCTCAATGGCCACTAAAAACTGCTCGCGGGTCATTGTGAAGACCGGTTTATTAATGTCATTAAGCCATGTCCGCCAGCGATACATCGGACCAGCCAGGATAATGAACGGCATAAAGAGGTAGCAGAAGTAATGCAGGAAATTCTGACCATCTTTTTTGCTGCGATAAAGCAGAACGTCAATCGCGCGGAAGGTCATAAAAGACAGGCCAATCATGCCCCAGTGGTTGTTGAGGTGTAACTTCACCAAAAACAGCGGAAGCAATGTCAGGCTGACTGCCTGCCAGGTTTTTAACCAACCTTTCTCTTTTAAGGTGACGAGAATATAAAAACTCAGGAAAACCGCGACAGGAACAACGTAATCCCCCTGGAAAATATATCCCCAGCCCAACACCGCCAATACGGAAAAGGCGGATAAATACGTCAGTCGATAACTGAATACGCGATTAATCAGCGCAAACACTACTGCTGATGAAAACAGAAGGAAAAAAAACATTCCAGAGCTGTACATCATTCATCCCTCAGAATTTTTGATATTCAAAATGCACTTTTAAACTCATGCTTTCATCAACAGAGGTCCATGCGACGATGGTTACCGCCAGAAAGAGATAAAGGAAAAAAAGGCGAATGGCGGTTTTCATCATTTAAAACTCTCAGCAATAAATTTATCCATCACGACCCAGGCTGGCTCGGTTGGGTGCAGACGATCCCAATTCCAGCCGTTCTGATAAGGCTGCGCATACATATCAAAATAAGGAACCTTGTTTTCCTCCAGCATCGACCTGATCTGACTATCAATTGGCTGAAATTTCTGGGAGTTATTAATCGCCCACGGATTAATCGGATCGACAATGACGACAAACTGGGCGTTACGTGCTTTCAGAAGCTTAATCGTCGCCCGTAATGCTTCCATTTGCGCAGGAACAATCGGCGCATCGTCCCACTCTTCTGGTGTTTTATCGTCGGCAAAAACAGTCTTATCCATCCACAGAGTGGCAGCACTTTGCTGACGAGATTTATTCAGCTCATGCGCCTGAGCCAGTTCGCGATCCCAGTCAGGCGTAACGTTAGTCGTTGACGGGTGAGGCCACGGTTGCGTAGGCTGCGGGACAATACGTAGCAGAGCCAGCCAGTAGTTTTTTATCAGCTCACAGAAATTAGCAAATTGATAACTCACTTCCTGCCAGATAATTTGTGGATCCCAGCCGTAGACTTTCATTTGGCCGAAAGTTAAATGGCTTATATCTTCTTTATCGATATGTTGTAAATAATTGACCAGAAAAGAGCGCGTCTGCTCATCCTTCATCAGCGGATTAAAAATAGACGCTGGAAAATTGTTAGCAAAAATTGCCGGGGGAGTACCATCCGAATAAAAGCTATCGGGTGCCAGCAGCAAAACAATTTTACTGTTAGCGCTAAGATCATTCTTAAAACGCGAAAGCAGTAAAAAATGCGTGACGCTATCGACATAACTATCGCCATAGGCCACTACTGGACGATGTAACTGGTTATTAAAGTAATTATATACTGCGTATTGTTCGTCTTCAGATGTCGAAACCTCGGATGCCCCGAGAAAGAAAATCGCATTTCCCTGTAAAGCATGAGAAATAGTGGCTATTTTTTCCTTTTGTTCTTTTGCCGTTCCTTCCATTGTGTTAATCAATGGCCGGAATGTTAGCGCCGGATCAACGCTCGTCACCAGCGGAGGAACGCTAAGAAATAAGATAGCGAGGATAGCCATCAGGATATGTAGGCAGAGAGTATTTTTGATTTTCATTATAAAGTAAGACTACATGATATTTATTGTTTGAAATTTGTGAATTTTTATCTTCACGGTAAATCGATCCCTGTGTTTTTTGGATTATATACCAGGGTTATCTTCGATGATGAGTGTTGCTGTGTAACGGTATGTACAGTGCGTATGTCCGTCACAATAATCTGGCTGTAGACCACGTAAAGACACGGTTTTTCATCATATCTTCTCGCTTACGCAGCCTGAATATGACGGAGTAAAGGTTCGGTGTCAGTAGACTCGTGAGTAACTACTTTCTGGTAATGCAGGAAGATTGGATTCAGGGAACCCTGAGGTGATCAATAAGTACGGTATAAAGCAATCCTTGCCCCTCTTTTTGGTTAATCTAACAAAACGCTATCTTAAGGTTAATTTAATAAACTCGCCGTTTTACGCACTCGGTATGCCACCACATGTTTATGAGACTCTTGTTGCGCACGGTGGATTCGATTCAGGAAAGTGCAGGATGACAGGATGCACAAACGACAAGCTATTAGGTCGTGAGCTGTGCTATTTGCATCTACCATTTCCATACCCCATGGAATTAAATAGCGATGCAGGGTAATGTATACAAAAAGCTAAGAGGAGAATGCATGAAATACTATCAGGCTACTATCCATCAGATATTGATCGCCTCGATAACCCTATTTGTTATTGCCTGTTCATCTGGTACAGAAAAATCCCCTACTGATGAAACGCCAGAGTGTATGAAATATCGTTCTATGATGACAGCACCCTTGCCGCCAGCGGAAATGATGAAGCTAGAAAACCAGTGTGCGCAGTCAAGACATTAACGTAACTAAGTATTCATCTCAGGTTTCGTGAATATTCCCTATTCTTCTATAGATCCTACAATTAACGAAATCTAATTAGTAAAGTGAAAAAAAATAACGGCCATCATTACATGGCCGTTATTTACATCAATCACCTATCCGTTCCAAATCGCCATAGAAAGAATACGGATAACCATTTTCCAACCACTCTGCATCGTCAATAACGCAGATATCGTCTTCTACGTAAATATCTGATGCCATGATTTTTATTGCGAAACTATTGGTGTTGTATTCTGAACGATAATTGTCATAGGTAATCGAACCTCTGCCGAAATAGTCACCGAGTTCTTCCCGCCATAATAGCTCGATCTCTGCATTAAATGGGCCGCTACCCATTTTCCCTTTCAGATTGGCAATAATCTTTTTCTTCTCAACAAAAAACCACCGAACGGCATCAAGCGTCCAGGCATCGTCGCTCACGCTAAATTCACCAGAAAAAACGTCTAAAGACGCTTTATTATTATCAGAACACATTTTATTCCCTTGAGTATTCAACATGAGCCGTTCCGCAACGTTCCCCACCAAACGTACTTTTTCTTTCCCAAATTTACCACATCACACGCCGCGATTCATGAATGAGATCGATAACGGCATCCTGCCAGCGGCCCTTAATCAACAGGTTATCTCTGCGTTACGCTTTACCCATGACAAATCACACGATAAGTAAGAGGTAGACATGCAGAAACGTAGACTCGGTACATTGGAGGTTTCCACACTTGGCTTAGGTTGCATGGGACTCAGCTATGGTTACGGCCCTGCGACCGATAAAAAAGAGGCGATTGCACTGATTAGGGCCGCCGTCGAATGCGGCGTGACCTTTTTTGATACCGCGGAAGTCTATGGGCCATTCACTAATGAGGAACTGGTTGGAGAAGCGCTGGAGCCAATACGCGATCGAGTGGTGATTGCGACAAAATTTGGCTTTACCTTCGGCAATGACGGCAAGCAACAGATCCTGAACAGCCGACCAGAGCACATCAAAGCCGTTGCTGATGCCTCGCTGAAGCGCCTGAGAACAGACACCATCGATCTGTTCTATCAGCACCGCGTCGATCCCGATGTGCCCATTGAAGAGGTTGCGGGTGCAGTACAGGATCTCATCAAGGCAGGTAAGGTGAAACACTTCGGCCTATCCGAAGCCAGTGCGCAGACCATCCGCCGAGCTCATGCAGTCCAGTCCGTCACCGCGTTGCAAAGTGAATATTCACTGTGGTGGCGTGAACCAGAGGAAGAAGTCCTTCCAACATTGGAGGAGTTAGGTATCGGTTTTGTGCCTTTCAGCCCGCTCGGTAAAGGCTTTCTGACAGGAGCGATCACCGCAGATAGTACATTCGGCAGCGACGATTTTCGCAGTATCGTACCGCGCTTTGCGCCGGAAGCGATCAGGGCGAATCAGGCATTGGTTGATCTACTGCATCAGTTAGCCGCACAGAAACAGGCCACGCCCGCACAAATCGCTCTTTCCTGGCTGCTAGCGCAGAAACCGTGGATTGTCCCTATCCCAGGCACCACCAAACGCCATCGTCTTGAAGAGAACTGCCACGCCGCAGACGTCACGCTAACGCAAGCAGAGCAGCAAGCGATCGAGCAAGCGCTGGCGACTATTAAACTGCACGGCGATCGCTATCCGGCACATTTACAGGCGCGTACGGGGCGCTAAAAAAACAGGCGAAATAATCTATGCCGCCTGACTAAAAGTACAACATCTCAGCCGCTAACGCGGGTAACGCAGCGCCTCCACAAACAGTGAAAAGGCGGTGGTATGCTGTTTGCGGCTGGGATAATACAAATAGTAACCAGGGAACGGCGGACACCATTCCGTCAGCACCTGAATCAGGCGACCGCTGGCAATATCCTCACGCACTGAATCTTCCGGTACATAGGCAAGTCCCAGTCCGATTTGTGCGGCGTCGATCCGCTGGCGCAGACTATTCATCGTCAGCTGTCCTTCAACGCGCAACTTGATTTCCCGACCGTTTTTTTCAAACTCCCATGCATAGATACCGCCCATCGTCGGCAGGCGCATGTTAATACAGCGGTGATGCTGCAAATCCTGCGGCGTTGCAGGGACCGGATTGCGCACGAAATAGTTAGGGGAACCGACTACAGCCATACTCATTTCCGGTGCAATACGCATGGCGACCATGTCTTTTGCCACCTGTTCACCCAGACGAATACCCGCATCAAAACGGCCGACAACGATATCCGTTAAAGCATTATCCACCGTAATTTCGACGTTAATATCGGGGTAATTCGCTAAAAATCGCTTTAATACCGGCCATAATATTGAATCAACCGCGTGCTCCCCCGCCGTGATCCGAATATTCCCCGCAGGACGCTCGCGCATGTCACCCAACGCAACCAGTTCGCTTTCAATATCCGCGAAACGCGGACCGAGGCTATGTGCCAACTTATCCCCTGCTTCCGTCGGTGCAACACTACGCGTGGTTCGGGTCAGCAACCGAACGCCAAGGCGCTCTTCAAGGCCGCGAATCGAATGGCTTAGCGCCGACTGGGAAAGCCCGAGCTTCGCCGCTGCTTTGGTAAAACTTCGTTCTCTTGCCACCACAAGGAACGAGATGAGGTCATTAAAATTTTCTTTTAACATCAGAGTGCCCAAATAGTGGTGTCATCAATTTTTTACCAATTATACAAACTCATGAATGATATTGTTCTGCCCCAAAACAGCAAAGCCACTCAGCGTCAGGCTGAATGGCTTTTCATTTGCTCAGCAATACGGTTAGCGCATGTGCATATTAACGCCAGATACCTCTTTCCTGAGTTCAATAATCTCTTCAGCAAGTTCACGGCACAGCATCGCATTCATCAGGTGATCCTGTGCGTGCACCACGATAAGCTCGAGATTGGTTTTTTCTTTACTCTGATAGCCAATAAATCCGGTCTGGATCAATTGCGCCCGACTCAGCGCCACCGCAGCCATTTTTAATAGTTCATCGACGTGATCCCATTCGCCCCGGCGAGCGGATCTCAGTGCTTCCATTGCGCAGGAACGTGTTTCGCCAGATTTAACGATAAGCTCAATCATCCGCGTTTCTACATCCATTTTTCCATCCCCCGAATATCAGTTGCTGTGTCACCCTTTGCCGCCAATTAACCTCAAATCGCAGACAAGCGAACGTGACACCGAGAAATACGGTGCATTTGTTGTATCGCTACTCACAGCCTGCACATTAAATATAGATGATGAACCGAGATTTGTTTCTGTAAATCATGACGTTATATCTCATTTCCGATGAAATAAATTTCACAGGCACAACAGCCTGTTTTTCAACCGGCGAATTTATCCCCTTTCACACCGTGACATGTGCTGAAATAAAGTCATGACCAAAACGTTACACTCACCAGAACCTTAATTTAACCTTAAGAAAGCGAAATAATAATAACTATCATTATTATTATCGATATGTAGAATTCTTTTTCGACTGCCACTGCATCTCGGCCTGTGTCGCTAAATAGCCTGGCTATCGTGAGCGACACGGGGGAACCCATGTAGGTCAGCAATACACAAACACGACAGGTATTGATAAGGGTAAATAATATGAAGCTTGGTTTTGGATTACTGAGTTCTGCCGTTTTATTAGCTTCCGGCCTGACTCTCAGCGCATCGGCAAATGCAGCAGAAAACGATGAAGGGATTGTGATTTACAATGCCCAACATGAAAACCTTGTGAAATCCTGGGTTGACGGTTTTACCAAAGAAACCGGCATTAAGGTAACGTTGCGTAACGGCAGCGATACCGAATTGGGCAACCAGCTCGTGCAGGAAGGCAAATCTTCCCCTGCCGATGTGTTCCTGACCGAAAACTCACCGTCGATGGTGCTGGTCGATAACGCCGATCTTTTTGCTCCGCTGGATAAAGCTACCCTCGCTCAGGTCGCGCCTGACTATCGTCCGTCCCACGGACGCTGGGTAGGCATTGCCGCACGTTCCACCGTATTTGTCTATAACCCGACCAAATTTACCGACGCGCAGTTGCCGAAATCCCTATCCGACCTGGCGAAACCAGAATGGAAAGGCCGCTGGGCCGCGTCGCCATCAGGTGCGGATTTTCAGGCCATCGTCAGCGCCTATTTAGAGCAAAAAGGTGAGAAAGCCACGCAAGAATGGCTGAAAGGCATGAAAGAGAACTTCACCGCCTACAAAGGTAACAGCACGGTAATGAAAGCGGTGAACGCAGGTCAGATTGATAGCGGCGTGATCTATCACTATTACCGTTTTGTCGATCAGGCTAAAACCGGTGAAAACAGCAACAACACCAAGCTGTACTACTTCAAACATAAAGATCCAGGCGCATTCGTCAGCATTTCCGGCGGCGGCGTGCTGGCATCCAGCAAACATGCGAAAGATGCTCAGGCCTTTATCAAATGGATCACGGGCAAATCCGGTCAGGAAATCTTGCGCACCAATGATGCGTTTGAATATGCGGTTGGCGTCAATGCGCTCTCAAACGACAAACTGGTTCCGCTGAAAGATCTGGACGCACCGAAAGTTGATGCCGCCAAGCTCAACAGTAAGAAAGTCGTGGATCTGATGACGCAGGCAGGCCTGCTGTAGCGAATAGATTGTAGCGAATAGATTGCAACGGATAGATCGTGACACGTAGATTGTAATAACACCGTTTTCGTCAGGGCATTTTCGCCCTGACGAATTATCATAAGAATGGCCGCTCCACGCGGCTTCATCGTCTAAGAATATCGTTCTGACGGGGCAGCAACAGGCAGCATGACAAACGTTAGCTACAGCGAAACCACAACCTCCACCGCCTCCTCTACGCCATTACGCAAGCCTGTCGCGTTGCTTGCGATCGTTGCGCTGGTGTTGTCCCTGCTGGGCTTTGTCCCGCTGGGCTTTGTGATTGGCGTAAGTATTGATACCGGCTGGGAAACCGCTCGTGCCCTGTTATTCCGCCCGCGCGTAGGCGAGCTCCTGACAAATACGGTACTGCTGGTTGCCCTGACGCTGCCGATTTGTACGGTTCTGGGTGTACTGTTGGCCTGGCTGACGGAACGAACCACCCTGCCAGCTCGACGCCTGTGGTCACTGTTGCTCACCGCGCCGCTGGCAATCCCTGCATTTGTACAAAGCTACGCCTGGATCAGTACCGTCCCTAGCCTGCATGGCTTACCCGCTGGCGTATTTTTATCCGTCGTCGCCTATTTACCGTTTCTTTATTTACCGTGTGCCGCGGCGCTACGGCGCCTTAATCCTGCACTGGAAGATGTCGCAGCCACGCTGGGCGTGCCGCCCATTACCGTATTTTTCCGTGTGGTGCTGCCGCAACTAAAGCTGGCCATCGGCGGCGGGTTGCTACTGATTGCCCTGCATTTGCTGGCGGAGTATGGCCTATTCGCTATGATCCGCTTCGATACCTTTACCACCGCAATTTTCGATCAGTTTCAGTCAACATTTAATGGCCCAGCGGCCAACATGTTGGCTGGTGTGCTGGCGCTGCTGTGTCTGTTTTTGCTGTGTGCCGATGCACGTGTACGTGGCGTCACGCGCTACGCGCATGTCGGTTCCGGCGCACCGCAGGTTGTCACACCGATACGCTTATCACCATTTTCTCTCGTGCTGGCACTGCTGTTACTGACAACGCTGGTGCTGCTGACGCTCGGCGTACCGTTTATTACACTGTTTCGCTGGCTAGGTTTTGGCGGCTGGGACGTGTGGCAACGCCGCGAACTACTTGATGCCTTTAGGCAAACGATGATGCTGGCACTGAGCGGTGCCGCACTGACGACGCTGGCAGCGATCCCGATGGCCTGGCTGACCATCCGCCACCCCAATCGCCTGTATCGGTTTCTGGAAGGGTGCAATTACATCACCAGTTCCCTGCCGGGTATCGTCGTCGCGCTGGCGCTGGTGACCACCACGATTCACGTTATCAGACCCCTCTATCAGACTGAATTCACCGTGCTGCTGGCTTATCTGTTGATGTTCATGCCACGGGCGTTGGTTAATCTACGTGCGGGGATCGCACAGGCCCCCGTAGAACTAGAACAGGTGGCTGCCAGCCTGGGACGTTCCCCTTTGCAGACGTTAATGACCGTGACCATCAGGCTGGCGGCACCCGGCGTCGCCACGGGGGCAACACTCGTTTTTCTGGCGATCATCAATGAGCTAACCGCTACGCTGCTGCTGGCTCCCAACGGTACCCGCACGCTGGCGACCGGATTTTGGGCGCTCACCAGTGAGATCGACTATCCCGCAGCAGCACCCTACGCGCTTATTCTGGTCTTACTGTCGCTGCCGTGGACCTGGTTTCTCTACACGCAATCACAAAAAATGGCGGGGCTGTAATCATGTTGGAACTCCATCGCGTCAGTAAAAGCTTTAACGGGCGCACCGTGCTGTCTGACATTCGTTTAACGTTAGAAAACAGCCGTCGCACGGCGATTGTCGGCCCATCCGGTTCAGGAAAAACCACCCTACTGCGCCTGATTGCCGGGTTCGAAAAACCGGATACAGGCGTCATTACGCTAAATGGCCAAACGCTCTGCGATAACGGGCTCTCCGTACCCGCCCATCAGCGAGGAATCGGCTATGTCCCACAGGATGGCGCGCTGTTTCCGCATCTCTGCATCGCGGACAACATCGCTTTTGGGCTAAAAGGCTCGAAGACGGAGAAACAAAAACGCGTGGATGAGCTGATGGCGCTGGTTTCCCTTCCCGCGCATTTACAGAAGCACTCGCCGCATGAAATTTCTGGCGGTCAGCAGCAGCGTGTCGCACTGGCTCGCGCCCTGGCACAACGCCCTGAGTTGATGCTGCTGGATGAACCGTTTTCTGCTCTGGACACTGGCCTGCGTGCCGCCACCCGTAAAGCGGTAATGGACGTATTGCAACAGGCTAACGTAGCTTCGATTCTAGTGACACACGATCAGGGGGAAGCGCTGTCTTTTGCCGATCGCGTGGTCGTCATGCGTGATGGTCAACTGTCGCAATCGGGTTCTCCGTGGGCGCTCTACCATCAGCCCAAGAGTGAAGACATCGCCACCTTCCTCGGTGAAACGCTGGTTCTCAATGCGCAGATTGACGGCGGTCAAGCTGACTGCCTGCTTGGGCGCATCGCAGTGGATCGCTCAACGGCAAGCGGTCGGGCAAGAATCATGCTCAGGCCGGAGCAGATAACGATTCAGGATATCAAGATAACGAGCACGGCACACACTCGCGCAACCATCCGCAACGTTGAGTTTTCCGGCTTCGTCTCAACACTGACGCTATGCATCAACAACGCGGAAGCCGATGTCATTGAACTGAAAACCGTCAGTCACGCCGCTTTCAGCGTCGGCCAACAGGTTAGCCTAAGTGTGAACGGGGTCGCACACGTTTTCAGTCAATAATTTCTCTCGCAGACACAGCAAGCACAGGCAGTTTACTTCGTTGCCTGTGCGTTGCGACTCACCAGCCAGACCCCGATAAGAATAATCAAAACGCCGAGGTTTTTACGCAGGCTCATCGGTTCGTTCAGCCACGGTAGAAAAACCGCAGCAAGATAGACCACCGCATAGCTCAGACTAATCAGCGGATAGGCTCGGCTTAGCGGCAGATAGCGTAGCACCATGAACCAGCACACCATCGATAGACCGTAACAGATAATCCCAACGAGCACCGCGACAATGGGCCAGCCTGCCATCAACATGCTGAGCGATGGCCAATGCGTCATGGAAATGCTCGGCAGCGCCAGCATCCCACTTTTCATTAATACCTGTGCGGCGCTGGCTAGCACGATACTGGCAAGCGCCCAGACATAACCTCTTTTCGCCATCATCCCCCCTGCATCAAATAGATACCGGTGACAATCAGCACGATGCCCCACCAGTGATGCCTATCCACGCGCTCGCCAAACCCATAGTGCGCCAGCAGCGTAACCAGAACAAAATTGATGCTCAGCAACGGGTACGCCACGCCGAGCGGGAGATGCTGTAACACCAAAAGCCACAGCAGCAGCCCAACGCCGAGCAACAACATCGCCAACATCAGCCACCCGAGCGTCACCTGTCGACGTTGATCCTCGGGCAAACACCGCCAGCATTCCGCCGCCTGTTTCTGGCACAATTGCCCTAAACTGGTCAGTAGGCAGACGATAGCAACCAATAAATAACTCATGGCGCGACCTGTTTATAAAACAGCAACACGTAACGGTGCGATTTTTTCAACTGATTGGGAACAGGCAGATTGCGATACTCGTCCTCACTGTCTCTGTCGATCTTCAGCACCAGCGCGACATTTCCGCTACGCCGTTTATCGGCAAGCCAGTCTGGGAAAGTGCTCTCGTCCACAAAGCGGTCAGCAGCATCCGCATAGTTCAACCCATAGTTCAGCTCCCCACGCGCTTTGAATAAGGTGATATCACTGCGTTTCAGTTCCCACGCCAGTCCGGCAGCCAGCCCAACCTCGTCGCTAAGCACATAGCGGCTGTCTTCCAACAACGGCTGCTGGCTACGAATAAAGGTTTGAGGGTTCTTGGAATCAACCACGCTTGCTGGAATACTCCCTCCAACAAGTAGCGCCAGAAAGAGCGGACAACCCGCCACCAGATAGCCCCACGTCCGCGATTTTCTCAAGCTGACAGCGGCAAAGGCGATCCAGCCGATAAAACAGAGGCCCCCCGATACAATGGTCAGCTCTTCTCCCGGTTGATAGAAATGCGGCATAACGATGCCAAGGCCGAGTGTGGTAACTGCAAGTGCCAGCACGCTGCCAAAAGCAATATTGAGCCAGCTATTGATGCGCAATAGGCGTTCACGTACCGCAGGTGCCAGCCCGGAAATCCACGCCGCCATCAGCAACGCAAGCGGTGCGAAGCACGGCAGAATGTAGGTCAACAACTTGCCCTTGGCGATACTGAAAAACAGCAGCGGCATTACCATCCAACACAGCAAGAAAAACCGCTCTGGGTTCACTTTTCGTTCGGTCCAACCACTGCGTAACGCACCCGGTAGCAACGCCAGCCAGGGGAATGTCCCGATAATCAGAACTGGCAGGTAATACCAGAACGGTGCCCTATGTTGCGCATCGTCTTCAGCAAAACGCTGGATATGTTCAATCCAAAAAAAGTAATGCCAGTAGTCGGCCTCGCGTTCGTGCACCGCCAGCGCCCATGGCGCACTCAGCAATATCGCGACGACTATTGCCAACGGGCCGAACAGTAGCAGTTCCTTGATACGTTTTTGCGCCAGCGCTACAGGCAGCACGCTAATCACCGGCAACGCCAGCGCCAGAAAGCCTTTGGTCATGAATCCCATACCGCAGGCTAGCCCCATCAATCCCCAGGCCAACAGCCGTTCACGTGTCAGTTTTGCGCGCAGAATCAGCGCATGGCTGAACAGCGCCGCCGTCATCCAGAGCGTCACCATCGGATCGAGCACGCTGTAAGTACCGATGCCATACACAAGCAGTGACGTAAGATAGATCGTCGCTGCCAGCAGCGCAGTGCGCTGGTTTTTCCACAGCAGCATCGCTAGCCAAAATACCAGCAGCGCACTCAGCGCGGTAGAAAATGCCGAGGCAAAGCGCACGGCAAAATTGGTATGACCCAGTAACCACTGGCTCATGTTGTTCAGCCAGTAGCCCGCGACGGGTTTCTCAAAATAGCGAATACCCAGTAAATGCGGCACAATCCAATCGCCACGCTGGAGCATCTCACGGCTGATTTCGGCATAGCGTGTTTCATCTGGCGACCACAACCAGCGGCCGTTAAGCGGCAGCAGATAGAGCAAAGCAAACAACACCATTATCACGGTACTTTTCAGCTTGAACATGCCTTTTTCCATGCTGTCTCCTGCTTTATTTATTCTTCCGTTTGTACGCCAAGCCACCCTTCCCGTCCGGGAAACGGCGCGCGCTCAATCCGCCCGACGGGCAGCGCAGCCGGATCGTCAGGCAGTAACGAGGAAAGTGGACAAAACTCGATGTGCTGCTGACGGGCGCGAAGCAGTAGCTGACGGAACAGCGCCAATTTCGCACCACCTTCAACCTCTGCGTGAATGGTATACACCGGCACGCCACGATCTTGCTGAATTGCATCGAGAATAAAGTCGTTGAATTCGCCTTCGCTCACCCGCTCACCAATAACCTCATCATAGGTCGGCAGCGTGACGGGAATTTGCGTAGTACCGAGTTCACCGCTTTTCAGGCGAGGCCGAAAAGGCTGGGTGCCACGACAGTCGCTGTTATAGTCCAGATTCCAGCGCTGCTTCATCTCGACAACGCGCGGATCGGCTCGCCAACCCGCCACCGCAGAACAGCGCACAGGCGATGGCAGAATCTGCGTTAGCGCATCCATACCTTCACGGAACTGCGCTGCCAGCTGCGCATCCGACCAACGGGCGACATTCGCCTGCCAGCCGTGATGATCCCAGGCATGTAACCCCACTTCATGCCCAGCATCGTGGGTCTGGCGGATTAACGAACCAAACCGGGCGCCGATAGGACGCCCCGGCCACGCCGTGCCAGCCAGCAAGATGTCCCAGCCGTAGAGCGAGGCCGCGTTGGAGCGCAGCATCTTCCATAAGAAGCGTGGACGTAGCAGGCGCCACAGGTGACGCCCCATGTTGTCCGGCCCGACGCTAAAAAAGAAACTCGCCTGAATATCAAACTCAGCCAGCACCTTCAGCAGCGCGGGCACGCCGTCACGCGTACCACGCCAGGTATCGACATCAATTCGCAGGCCAACACGCGTCATCCCTGCGCATCCGTGGCATCAGCACGGTGCGGGACGTCAACGGTACGCAGAAAATAGTCCAGCGTTTCCGCAACAGTTTGCTCCATCTTCACCGTCGGTTCCCATTCCAGCAGGCGTTTGGCGTTACGAATGCTCGGGGTGCGGTGCGCCACATCCTGATAGCCTTTGCCGTAATAGCTGCTGCTTTCCACGTCAATAAATCCGGCGAACGGCGGGAATTGGTCACGCAGCGGATGAGCATTAAAGCTGGTGAGCAGCATTTCACCCAGTTCGCGGATACTGGCTTCATTATGCGGGTTGCCAATGTTGACGATCTGCCCATCACACTGGCCGTTGCGGTTTTCAATAATGCGGAACAGCGCTTCAATACCGTCGTGAATGTCGGTAAAGCAGCGCTTCTGCGCCCCGCCGTCCACCAGCTTGATCGGCGACCCTTCCACCAGATTGAGTATCAGTTGAGTAATGGCACGAGAGCTGCCGATTCGGGCGGCATCCAACGTGTCCAGACGCGGCCCCATCCAGTTAAACGGACGGAACAGCGTGAATTTCAGGCCATTTTTCGCCCCGTACGCCCAAATCACCCGATCCAGTAGCTGCTTGGATACGGAGTAGATCCAGCGCTGCTTGTTGATCGGTCCAACAATCAAGCGTGAGGTGTCTTCATCAAACTCTTTGTCATCACACATGCCGTACACTTCTGAGGTGGACGGGAAAACGATGCGTTTGTTGTAACGTACGCAGTCGCGCACAATCTTCAGGTTCTCTTCGAAATCCAGCTCAAACACGCGCAGCGGGTTACGGGTGTATTCGATAGGTGTTGCAATCGCCACCAGCGGCAGAATGACATCGCATTTCTTGATGTGGTATTCGATCCATTCGTTATGGATGCTGATATCGCCCTCTACAAAATGGAAACGCGGATCGTCAAGAAAACGAGCGATAGCATCCGAACTGATATCCAACCCGTAAATTTCATAGCGATCGTCGCGCAGCAGGCGTTCAGTCAGGTGGTTACCGATAAAACCGTTCACGCCGAGGATCAGCACTCGCGTGCGGCGTCGTTGAACACGGCTGGCGAGGTTACCCAGCCGCGCCTGTGGCACCATGCCCATTTCCGCCGCCAGTCGGCTGCCCGACATATACAGCCCGGCTTCACTCTGTCCGCTGACGATCTCAAGCGCGTCTTCACCACAGGACACTACCAGCGGCGCTGTCGAAATAATCGAGCCCGGCTCAGGCTTCACACCATTGATCTTCACACTATCGTTTTTCAGCACGCGAGCGCGCCAGATAACGACTTTACGCTCGCCGAGAAACGTAAATGCCCCTGGGTACGGTTCCGTCACAGCGCGAATCAGGTTGTTGATCTCACTGGCGCTTTTTTGCCAGTCGATCAGACCATCTGCCGCCGTGCGGCGACCGAAATAGCTAGCCTGACGGTCATCCTGTGGCTTCAGAACAATCTCACGCGAGCGAATCAGCGGTAACTGCTGCGCCAGCAAAGCGGCAGCGGCGGTACGACATTTTCCATGCAGCGTCAGCGCGGTATCTTCATCATCAATTTCCACCACCGACTGCGCGACGATATCACCCGCATCAGCACGGGAAACCATCTTGTGCAGCGTAACGCCTGTTTGCGTTTCGCCGTTCACCAACACCCAGTTGACCGGTGCCCGCCCACGGTAGCGCGGCAGCAGTGAACCGTGCAGATTGAATGCACCAAACGACGGTAGTTGAAGAATGTCATCGCTTAATAACGTGCGGTAATAGAAGGAAAAAATAACATCGGGTGCCAGTTCCCGAATTCGGCTTACCCAGAGCGGGTGGTTAATGTCTTCCGGCGCAAACACCGGCACATCCATCTCGGCTGCTGCTTTCGCCACCGACGCATAGAAGTGGTTCTCGCCCGGTGCATCACTGTGCGTGAACACCGCCTGAATCTCATAGCCAGCGAGCTTTAACGCCTCAAGGCCAACGCAGCCAATATCATGGTAGGCAAATACGATCGCTTTCATTCTTCTTCATCCCGTAAGCTGGTAGTCAGTGGCGTTGCCGCACTCACTGTTTTTTGCACAAAATAGCGTGGCCGGGCCCGCACATCGGTATAGATACGGCCAATGTATTCCCCCAATAGCCCCATTCCGACGAACTGCGCACCGATAAACATGAACAGCACGGCAAACAGCGTGAACACCCCCTCTGCCGCCCATTCCGCCCCGAAGAACAGGCGCAGACCGATCAACAACAGCGCCAGCAGGAAACCCGATAACGCGACGACGCTGCCAATCAGGCTGAGTATGCGCAGCGGCGTTGTCGTCAGGCAGGTCAGTAGGTCGTACATCAGGTTAATCAGCTTCAGAAAGCTGTATTTGGACGTGCCAAACTCCCGTTCGGCGTGTAATACGTCAATCTCGATAGTTTTTCGTGCGAATGTGTTGGCAAGGATAGGAATAAAGGTGCTGCGTTCGTGGCAGCGCAGCATCGCGCTGACAATATGGCGACGGTAGGCGCGCAACATGCAGCCGTAATCCGCCATCGATTTCCCGGTTGAACGCCGAATCATCATATTGATGGTCTTCGAGGCCAGTTTGCGAAACAGCGAATCCTGTCGATTGGCCCGCACGGTGCCAACCACGTCATACCCTTGCGATGCGTATTCAACCAGACGAGGGATTTCCTCCGGCGGGTTCTGCAAATCCGCATCCAGCGTGATCACCACGTCGCCCACTGCCTGCTGGAATCCAGCCATAATTGCCGAGTGCTGGCCATAGTTGCGGTTCAACAGCACGGCAATAATGTGCTTGTCCGGGTCGCTTGCCGCCTCGGTCAGCAATTCCGCAGAGCGATCGCTGCTGCCGTCATCAACCAGAATAATTTCCCAGGGTTTACCGATCTTCCGACAGGCCGCCAGCGTGCGTTCAATCAGCACCGGCAGGCTCTCTTCTTCGTTATAAACGGGAATCACAACGGAAACATTTTTAATGTCATCAATCACGAACAGACTCCAGAATCGAGGTTAACGCCGCGACAACGCGATCGACATCGCTGTCTTGCATATCGGGGAACAGCGGCAGCGTCATGAGTGACGCCGAATTCCACTCCGTTTCCGGCAGGTGCAACTGAGGATAACGCTCACGATAATATTTCTGCGTATGCACCGCTCTGAAATGCAGCCCGGTGCCAATGCCGTGCGTTTGTAGCGCCGCCATCAGATCATCGCGTGAAATACCGCACTGCGCTTCGTCTACGCGCACCATAAACAGGTGCCAGGCGTGCAGATGAGGATAGGCAGGAACGGCCAGCGGCTGAAGCGGCAACGAACGCAACAGTGTGAGATAACGTGCAGCAAGCTGCTGACGGCGGGCGTTGATCGCCGGGAGTTTATCCAGTTGGACCAGCGCAATAGCGGCATTGATATCCGCCAGATTGTATTTAAACCCCGGCGTCACCACTTCGGCCTGCGGCTTGCGTCCCTGTAACTGCCTGTCGAACGCATCCACACCCAGCCCGTGAAATTTTAGGCTGCGTATACGCTCGGCAAGCGCTTCATCATCCGTCACCACCATGCCGCCTTCCGCACAGGTGATATTTTTAATCGCGTGAAATGAGAAAATGGCGGTTCCACACGCGCCGATCCACTCACCACGATATTGCGTACCGACGGCGTGTGCCGCATCCTCAATCAACGGGATACCATAGCGTTCGCTGAGTGCGCGAAGTGCATCCAAGTCGACAGGTGCACCGGCGTAATGCACGGGAATAATCGCTTTGGTCTTCGGCGTAATGGCGGCCTCAATATCTTGCGGTTGCACCATCAACGTATGCCGATCCACGTCCACCATTATCGGCTCAGCCCCCAACAGCGTGATGATATTGACGGTTGAAACCCAGGTCTGAGACGGCGTAATGACCTCATCACCAGGGCCAATGCCGAGCGCCATCAGCGTAACGTGCATCCCCCCCGTCGCAGAGCTAACGGCTATCGCCTGTCGCGCGCCGACCTGCTGGCAAAAAGCCTGCTCTAACTGCTGACATTTCGGCCCCGTGGTTATCCAACCAGAACGTAATACTTCCGCCACGGCAGCAATTTCCTCGTCGCCCATGGTCGGGCGGGAAAAAGGCAAAAAATCCGTCATAACGTATTCCCAAAATAAATAATGGCGACAAATCATCATTCAGCAGTCTAAATAATGAAGCCTTAAGCCAACCTTAATTTATTACGATAATCATAAAATCATCGATAAGCTGCACGAAATGATAAAACGGTAAAAAATATAGTTAACCAAAAAGAAAAATTGAACTTTTCACGAATAGTCTAATACTGAATTAAAATGTCGATTTTTTGATTTACGTCAAAAATCAATCTTCACCAAATAAGTCTCGCGTATAGACTTTCCCTATCACATCTTTTAATTCATCGGCATAACGATTGGTAATAATAATGTCACATTGCTGTTTGAAACTATCGAGTTGATGAACGATCGGAAAATCTAAAAAATCATCATCATCAATACCCGGCTCATAAATCACTACATTGATTCCTTTCGCTTTTATCCTTTTCATAATGCCCTGAATGGAGGAAAAGCGAAAATTATCTGATCCCGCTTTCATGATAAGGCGATGGACACCAACGGTTTTAGGATGGCGACGGATAATCGTGTCGGCAATGAAGTCTTTCCGCGTATGGTTCGCATCCACAATAGCCTTAATCAGGTTATTCGGTACAGTACGATAGTTGGCCAGAAGCTGTCGGGTATCTTTCGGTAAGCAGTAGCCGCCGTAGCCGAAAGAAGGGTTGTTGTAGTAATTACCGATGCGAGGATCAAGACACACGCCTTCAATAATCTGCCGGGTGTTTAATCCCAACGATTCAGCATAGCTGTCCAACTCATTAAAGTAGGCCACCCGCATCGCCAGAAAGGTATTAGCAAACAACTTTATCGCTTCTGCCTCTGTCGACTCGGTAAACAGTACGCGGATATCTTTTTTTAATGCACAATCTATCAATAAGTTAGCGAATAACCGAGCCCTTTCTGACCGTTCACCTACTACAATCCGCGACGGATAAAGATTGTCGTGCAGCGCCTTTCCTTCACGTAAAAACTCAGGCGAAAAAATGACGTTATCCGTATCCAACTGCTGACTGATTTTCTCGGTGAAGCCAACAGGCACCGTCGATTTAATCACCATAATGGCCTGCGGATTAATCGCCAGTACGTCACGAATGACCGCTTCTACCGATGAGGTATTGAAATAGTTGGTTTGTGGATCGTAATCCGTCGGCGTAGCAATAATCACAAACTGCGCATCGGTATACGCCTCATGCTTATCCAGTGTAGCCGAGAAACTCAGCGTTTCATGTTGTAAAAAACGTTCAATTTCAGCGTCATTAATCGGCGACTTTCTTTGATTTAACAGCGCCACTTTTTCAGCCACAATATCCAACGCCACAACCTGATGCTGTTGTGCTAATAATAATCCATTAGATAAACCAACATATCCCGTTCCGCTAATCGCTATTTTCATGAAAGGCTCTTTATTTCATAATTGGCTAAAAACCCTATTCTTTCGCAGTATCATTTTTATTTTTCCATCTGAATAGCGGTGTTACATTTCAATTTATTTCCAACCCCTTCCCTTCGATTAATGATTTCACCATTCATGAAGGCACCTCTTACTCATCATCTTACTCGTCAGTCGAAACGTTAGAAACACAGTAGCATTATCATTAGCAAACTCGATTAAACGCCAATTAAACATAGCGTATTTAATGATAAATAAAAAAAATTTTACACCCTGTCACGCTTTCAAATAATTAGCGTGAAAACAGGTTACGTATAAGCATAAGGCTGTGCACGGAATAACGCGTTGTCATTTACTTTTACCGTTAGATAAAACCGATCCTGCTTTTCACATCGTCTTTCATAACAAAAATGACTATTCAGCAGCAGAACGAAAAGTAAGATACAGAAAAAACATAAGCCGTTCTCATCAATAGCGGCGCAAATTTCAGGAACGTCTACACTTATCATCAGTCATTTCTTTGGCTAAGGATGAGAAGGATAATGAAGGCCTGCACGCGCGAAAAAGCCAGCCAATACACAATGCCACTCCAAAAATTGATGATTATTTTTATGCTATTTATCATCACCACGGTAGTCGCACTGAATGGATGGGCAGTATTCAATTCTCACCAACAGCTTATCGATTCCACAGAGCGAAACGCCAAAAATCTGTCGCTATCGCTGGCGCGTCATGCCGAAGATACTTTTTTACAAGTTGATATATTGTTGCAAGATTTACAAGAACGTATCGAGCAAGATGGTCAGTCGCCCGCACAGTTAAATCGATTGGGTGATATTTTAAGGAGCCGTAAAGCAACGCTGCCACAGTTACATGGCATCTTCATTTATGACGATAAAGGCGAATGGCTGGTAAACTCAGGGATAGCAAAACCGGCAAATGCGAATAACGCCGACAGAGAGTACTTCAAGTACCACCAGAACAACGTCAGCCAGACCATGCATATCGGCAGCGTGATTCAGAGCCGTTCTACTGGCGATCTGATCATTCCCGTTTCTATGCGTATCAATAAACCAGACGGCAGCTTTCATGGCGTGCTGCTTGCCACGCTCTCGTTGAACTATTTCAAACAGTATTATGGCTACTACTCCATGGGAAATATGGACGTGCTCGCCATTCTGCTTTCCGACGGACGGATTCTGTACGGCCGCCCTTACGACGACTCTTATATCAACCGAAATGTGTCAAGCGGCCCACTCTTTTCGGAACACCTGAAACAGTCGGAAAGCGGAACGGCAACGTTTGTCTCTACGCTCGATCACATCGAACGCATCTACGGCTACACAAAATTAAAGCGTTACCCCATCGTCATCGCCGCGGGTTTTGATCTTGGATTGGTTCTCGGTAAATGGAAATCTGACAGCCTGGTTTACGGTGTCATTACCTTAATTCTGCTGTTCACAATTATCCTGCTTGGCCTCATCGTGCTGAGGCAGATCCGTATGAATTTAAAAAATCAGGTCGATTTAACCATCGTGCGTGACGAACTCACGTCGGTTAACCACACTTTGCAAACGCTGGCGCTGTTTGATGGCCTGACAGGCTTAGCTAACCGCCGCCAGTTTGATATTTTCCTGCAACAAACCCTATTACGGGTTGCAGAAACGCGACAGTGTATAGCTCTGATCATGATCGACGTCGATGCCTTCAAAAAATATAACGATCATTATGGACATGTCGCTGGCGATGAATGCCTGAGAAAAATTGGTAACATCCTGAGCAGAATGCCGAAGCGTAAAGAAGACTTGGTCGCCCGCTACGGCGGTGAGGAGTTCGCCATCATCATCACGGATACCGATAAGCAAGGTGCCTCCACGCTCGCTCAGCGGGCGCTGGATTCAGTTCGTGAGGAAAAGATCGCGCATGAAATGACGCTGTTTCCAGAGAAAATCGTCACCATCAGCGCCGGTGTCTATGTGTTCTGCGTCGATACCCCACTACCCACAGCAGCATCCATTATTGATATTGCCGATGCCGCGCTATATCGCGCCAAAAATAGTGGTAAAAATCGGTTCGAGGTCAGCGAATAGCGAGATCAATTGGAATTAATGTTGATGCAATGCCTGACAGCACGCGCAGCTTCTGACAAAATAGCGGCCATCTCCCCCCTATTTCAAATTGATGGGTCTCATCTCAGATGGCAGCAAAGATTATTGATGGTAAAACGATTGCGCAGCAGGTCAAAGACGAAGTTGTCGCACGAGTCACGCAGCGTTTAGCTGAAGGAAAACGCGCGCCAGGTCTGGCTGTTGTGCTGGTCGGCGAGAATCCAGCGTCACAGATTTATGTCGCCAGCAAGCGCAAGGTATGTGAAGAAGTTGGCTTTATCTCCCGTTCTTATGATTTACCCATCACGACGACGGAATCAGAGCTATTGGCGCTTATCGACCAACTCAACGCCGACCAGACGATTGACGGTATTCTGGTTCAACTTCCGCTGCCGGAAGGCATTGATAACACCAAAGTGATCGAACGTATCGCCCCAGATAAAGATGTTGATGGCTTCCACCCTTATAACGTGGGTCGCCTGTGCCAACGTGCTCCACTGCTGCGCGCTTGTACACCACGTGGCATCATCACGCTGTTGGAACGTTATAATATCGGCACCTTCGGACTGAATGCCGTTGTTGTCGGCGCATCCAATATTGTTGGCCGCCCGATGAGTCTGGAACTGCTGCTGGCTGGCTGTACCACCACCGTCACGCACCGCTTCACCAAAAATCTGCGTCACCATGTTGAAAACGCTGACCTGCTGGTTGTCGCGGTAGGTAAGCCGGGCTTTATTCCTGGCGAATGGATTAAACCGGGTGCAATCGTGCTGGACGTGGGGATCAACCGTCTGGAAAGCGGCAAAGTTGTCGGTGATGTGGAATTTGAAACCGCGCAGGAAAGAGCGTCTTACATCAGCCCTGTGCCGGGCGGCGTCGGCCCAATGACCGTTGCCACACTGATTCAAAACACGCTGCAGGCGTGCGAAGAGTACCACGACCACGCCGAATAATTGGCGATACACGTCATACTTCAAGTTGCTTGTACGTTGACTGCCCTTACTCACCCCAGTCACTTACTTATGTAAGCTTCTGGGGACTCGTGCGGTTGTCGCGTTACAAGGCCATAAATGGGCCTTGCCCTAAAGGGTCAACGCAGAGCGTTGTTCAAAACGTTAACGTTTTGTCACGCAACTCGAATTATTCAGGATATATTAGGTCAAACACCGATAAGCAGGAATTTATGGCAACTTTTAATCTTGAAAAACATCCGCACGTTGAACTGTGCGATCTCTTGAAATTGCTGGGCTGGAGTGAAAGCGGCGCGACGGCTAAACTGGCTATCGCCGCAGGCGACGTAACCGTTGACGGCCAGACGGAAACGCGCAAGCGCTGCAAGATCGTCGCGGGGCAAACCGTTCAGTTCAACGGCGAGACGGTAAAAATCGCCGAGTAATCCTTACAGCATCGATAATGCCGAAAAAAAGCCCGCAATGATTCTTGCGGGCTTTTTATTAGCTGAAAATCTGTTTACTGAAAGAAACGAGTCTTAACTACTTACGACGCCAGATCGTTCCCTGTGGGCCATCTTCCAGCACGATCCCCATTTCATTCAGCCGATCGCGAGCCTGATCCGCCAACGCCCAGTCTTTCGAGGCTCGCGCATCTTTACGTTGCTGGATTAACGCTTCGATTTCTTTCACTTCGTCGTTATCCACCTGTGCACCATTTTGCAGGAACTGCTCAGGATCCTGTTCCAGCAGGCCGAGCACGCCGGACAATTTACGCAGTGCTGATGCTAGCTGATTCGCCGCCTGCCCATCTTCCGCCTTCAGGCGATTGACCTCACGCGCCATATCAAACAGCACAGAATAGGCTTCCGGCGTGTTGAAATCGTCATCCATCGCTTCACGGAAACGGGCTTCAAACTCACCACCGCCGTGCGCCTCAACGTTGAGATCCGTTCCGCGCAGTGCGGTATACAGACGTTCTAACGCTGCACGCGCCTGTTTCAGATTATCTTCACTGTAGTTCAACTGGCTACGGTAGTGGCCAGACATCAGGAAATAGCGCACAGTTTCAGGGTCGTAATACGCCAGCACGTCACGCACGGTGAAAAAATTGTTGAGCGATTTTGACATCTTTTCGCGGTCAACCATCACCATGCCGGAATGCATCCAGTAATTCACATACGGGCCATCGTGCGCACAGCTGGACTGCGCGATCTCATTTTCGTGGTGCGGGAACATCAAATCTGAACCGCCACCGTGAATATCAAAGTGTTCGCCCAGCTGTTTGCAGTTCATAGCAGAACATTCGATATGCCAACCGGGGCGCCCTTCACCCCACGGAGAAGACCAGTGTGGCTCACCCGGTTTAGACATTTTCCACAGCACGAAGTCCATCGGGTTACGCTTCACTTCTGTAATTTCAACGCGCGCACCGGCTTGCAGCTGATCCAGATCCTGACGAGACAGCACACCATAGCCGGGTGCGGTATCTACGGAGAACATCACATCGCCATTGCTCGCCACATAAGCGTGGCGACGGGCAATCAGCGCTTCCACCATTTCGATGATGTCAGCAATATGGTGCGTCGCACGCGGTTCGGCATCCGGGCGCAGAATATTCAAGGCATCAAAATCAGCATGCATCTCTGCAATCATACGGGTTGTCAGTTGGTCACTGGTTTCCCCATTTTCGTTCGCACGTTTAATAATTTTGTCGTCAATATCGGTGACATTGCGCACATATTTCAGTGAATATCCCAGATACCGCAAATACCGCGCCACCACATCAAACGCCACGAAAGTACGTCCGTGACCGATATGACACAGGTCATAAACGGTGATGCCACACACATACATTCCCACCTGACCGGCGTGGATGGGTTTAAATTCCTCTTTTTGGCGACTCAGCGTATTAAAAATCTTTAGCATCAGGGCGTTCCAGTGTTTTTATAAAAAATGGTTTTCACAAAAAAATGGTTTTCACAAAAGCACAGTGTTCAAAAAGCACCGTGTGTTCAAAAACAGAATGTGTTCAAAGACAGAGTGTTCAAAGAAACAGCGTGTTCACACGATAGGTCACTTACTGTCGCAGTTAGCGTCAGTAACATCAATACATTCAGGGTTTATACCCTAACGGCGTATTGAAACCTGAACCCTATTGTATTGCAAGGTTAAGAAGAGGGAATAAGCGAGAAAGGATAAAAATGAAATGGCCCGGATTTTCCGGGCCATTTCACTCAATCAGCGTGAGTGATGAAAAAACAATCTGCTGACAAAAACAATCAGCGCCAGCGTGGATTCGACATCACTGAATATTTTCCGCTACCGAGTAACGCGATGGCGATACCCGCAAAGAAGAACACCGCCGTGCCTTCAACGCCCCAGGCACCCGTTTTTTCCAACGTGATGAATCCTCCTGGGTGAACCAGTAACGTCGCGACAACCATAGTGAAGGAGAAAATCAGCGCGGAAGGACGTGTAAAAATCCCGAGAATCATCAGAATCGGAGTGATAACCTCTCCGACATAAACACCGTAACCAATAAAAGCAGGAAGTCCTGCCGAGGTCAGCATGCCTTCAATCGCGCCAATTCCGCCATGCACCTTGTGCCAGCCATGAAACAGCATCAAAACACTGAAAGACACACGCAGAAACAGCTTGCCAAAGTCCGGTTTGTCTAACAGACGATTAACACCATCCAGAATACCCAGCATAGATCACCTATCTCTTTAGAGTTATTTAAGAAGAATAAGAATTACTCTCAGATTAATCTGAGCGAAAAAAAAAGAACACGCTGATTACGCAAAACATTGATCTGGGGCAACAAAAATCTTATTCAAATTAATTAACTATAATTTAAATAATTAATCAATTTATTTGTTTTTAAAAGTCCACATTGCGTGATCAAGGTCTTATCAATACATATTTGACCGCAGCACTCTCTTCCCACGATTACCTAAATCAGAGTAGTAAACCTTTTTATACGACGTATCCATCATTCCAGTAGCCAACAAACGCACGGCAAGACCGAAATACTGACTCAATCGGCCAGTTATGCTATAACAGCGCTCTTGTTGTTCACCGTATTTTGTGAACTGCACTCTTATCACTAAGGCTATCTAGGGTTCATTATTATGATTACGCTTCATACCAACCACGGCGATATCGTTATTAACACGTTTGCAGACAAGGCGCCGGTTACTGTAGAAAACTTCCTGAACTACTGCCGCAGCGGTTTTTATGACAACACGATTTTTCACCGCGTGATTAATGGTTTTATGATTCAGGGCGGTGGCTTCGCACCAGGCATGGATCAAAAAGACACCAATGCGACAATCAAAAATGAAGCCAACAACGGCCTGAAAAACACTCGTGGCACACTGGCGATGGCTCGTACCAACGATCCGCATTCTGCTACTGCCCAGTTCTTTATCAACCTCGTTGATAACGATTTCCTGAACTTCCGTTCAGAGCGTGCCGACGGTTGGGGCTACTGCGTATTCGCTGAAGTAACCGAAGGCATGGACGTCGTTGATAAAATCAAAGGCGTAGCCACTGGCCGCAGCGGCATGCACCAGGACGTACCGAAAGAAGACGTGGTGATCACCCACGTAACAGTCAGCGAATAATCCGACCTGCATGGCAACGCTGTTTATTGCCGATCTGCATTTAAGTCTTCATGAACCGGCGATTACCGCCGGTTTTCTGCGTTTTTTACGCCATGAGGCAATTCATGCCGATGCGCTTTACATTCTTGGTGATCTATTCGATGCCTGGATTGGTGATGACGACCCGCAACCGCTGCATGCGACCATCGGCGCTGAACTGTATGCATTACATCAGCGCGGTATTCCCTGCTATTTCGTGCACGGAAACCGTGATTTCCTGATCGGTAAGCGTTTCGCCAGACAAAGCGGTATGACGCTGCTACCAACGGAAAGTGTCGTTGACCTCTACGGTCAAAAAATCCTCATTCTGCATGGCGACACCTTGTGTACTGACGATCTCGCCTATCAGAAATTTCGCCGTCGCGTGCACAACCCATTAACTCAACGGCTCTTCCTGCTATTACCTTTACCGCTGCGCCTGAAGATTGCCGCTAAGATGCGTGCCAGCAGCCAGAGGGCCAATCAGCAAAAATCACAGCTGATTATGGATGTGAATCCTGAGCAGGTGGTTGAGCGCTTACGGCATTATCAGGTAAAGGCGATGATCCACGGCCACACACACCGCCCGGCTATCCACCAAGTTGATCTCGGCGACTCTCATGGCCGTCGTGCTGTTCTCGGAGCCTGGCACGAAGAAGGGTCGATGATTAAGGTCACACCACAAAATATCGAACTGATTTCCTTCCCCTTTTAATGCGTTTCCTGCCATTGACTTAACAATCCCTCATCTAATGTCCCCAGTATTTCCGCATACGCAACCGTTTTCCTCGCCATAATGGCGTGATATGCTCTACGCCCTCAACGCCAGCCCCCCTCGTCTGGCCGACGCAAAATCGTCACGAACACGTACAATTACAGGAGTGTCATAGGCATGTCATCCAACGTTGCCCCGGCTAAAATTGCCATCGTCATGGGTTCAAAGAGTGACTGGGCCACTATGCAGTTTG
This sequence comes from Pectobacterium zantedeschiae, assembly GCF_004137795.1. GTDB lineage: Bacteria > Pseudomonadota > Gammaproteobacteria > Enterobacterales > Enterobacteriaceae > Pectobacterium > Pectobacterium zantedeschiae. The sequence goes on along the minus strand of NZ_NWTM01000001.1, from coordinate 143,610 downwards.
CTGCGGAAATCCTCACCACGCTGAACATTCCTTTTCATACCGAAGTTGTTTCCGCACACCGAACGCCAGATAAGCTGTTCAGCTTCGCTGAGCAAGCGGCGCAAAATGGTTTTGATGTGATTATCGCTGGCGCAGGCGGCGCAGCACACCTGCCGGGTATGCTGGCAGCAAAAACGCTGGTTCCTGTGCTCGGTGTACCGGTACAAAGCTCGACGCTGAGCGGTGTAGACAGCCTGTATTCTATCGTTCAAATGCCTCGCGGTATCCCAGTCGGCACGTTGGCAATCGGCAAAGCAGGCGCAGCAAATGCGGCGCTGCTGGCCGCACAAATTCTCGCCCTGCATGATAATGGCATCTCTGCTCGACTGGCCGACTGGCGTCAGGCGCAAACTGATGATGTGCTGTCTCACCCCGATCCACGGGAGGAGGCATGAAACCGGTCTGCGTATTAGGCAATGGTCAGTTAGGCAGAATGCTCCGTCAGGCAGGCGAACCGTTAGGGATTGCGGTTTATCCCGTTGGGCTGGATGCCGAACCGGAGTCGGTTCCGTTTCATAACAGTGTGATTACCGCCGAGATCGAACGTTGGCCAGAAACCGCACTCACCCGCGAGCTGGCTGAACACACGGCATTTGCGAACCGGGATATTTTCCCACGTCTGGCCGATCGCCTGACGCAAAAGCAGCTGCTGGACTCACTGAATCTGGCAACCGCCCCCTGGCAATTACTGGCCAGCGCCGATGAATGGCCACACGTCTTCTCCTCATTAGGCGAACTCGCTATCGTTAAACGCCGCGTCGGCGGTTATGACGGCCGTGGGCAGTGGCGCTTACGTGACGGCGAGCAGCAGACGTTGCCTACTGACTGCTACGGCGAATGTATCGTTGAGCAAGGGATTAATTTTTCTGGCGAAGTTTCTCTGGTTGGCGCTCGCAATACGCACGGTAAATGTGTGTTCTACCCGCTAACCCACAATCTGCATCAAGATGGCATTTTGCGTACCAGCGTAGCTTTTCCTCAGCCTGATCCACAGTTGCAAAAGCAGGCAGAGCATATGCTGTCCGCAATTATGAATGCGCTGGGCTATGTTGGCGTGATGGCGATGGAATGCTTTATTGTCGGTGACCATCTGCTTATTAACGAGCTGGCTCCACGTGTACACAATAGCGGGCACTGGACGCAAAATGGCGCGTCGATCAGCCAGTTTGAACTTCACCTGCGGGCTATTCTGGATCTGCCACTGCCCGTACCCGTCGTCGAGACACCGTCGGTGATGGTTAACTTGATCGGAACCGATGTGAACATCGACTGGCTGGCGCTGCCGCTGGTGCATCTGCACTGGTACGAGAAAGAAGTTCGTCCTGGCCGCAAAGTTGGACACCTTAATCTGCCGTCGTCGGACACCGCACAGTTGCAACATACGCTGCAATCGCTGGCACCTCTATTACCAGAGGAATACCACAGCGGTTTAGCGTGGGCGGAAGAAAAACTCACGGCCTGACAGGTCACTGCTGTTACCCGGCAGGTTGTGCTCTGCCGGGTTCGTTAGATCACGACGCATCGGATCACAACGTGCTTGGGTGCAGCAGTAGGAACAACACCACCAATACGTCCCCTAAAAGAGAAAAACCATCATTACGCGTGACATCAGAAAAATTGCGTTTATTATTTCAGCTACCGTTTATTTTATTTATTGTTCACTTTTTATCACTCGAAAATAAAATAAAGTATCAATAACGAGCCGTTAAAAATATTTAAAATAAAGTATCAATATTGATATTTTAATTTGCACTGAAATTTATTAAAATATTTCCCGTCAATTCATTTCTGTGATCGCCTCAATATTATTCGCTGACCACCACGATATAGAATGCCGCCACAAAACAGTATTGACCTGTTGACATAATTAGCAATATGTCTTGTTCATTTTTCAAACTCTGTAACGGCAAGTTGCCGGTACTGTAATTTTTATACCCCAGCATGACGGGTATTAATGTGTTCACCGAGGAGAAACCAGTAAATGAGCACAATTCAAGATAGCAGCCACGTGTTAGAACAGGCTTCAGGATGGCGTAAAAGCGATACCGTCTGGATGCTGGGCCTCTATGGCACGGCCATCGGCGCTGGCGTGTTATTTTTACCTATCAACGCCGGTATTGGTGGTTTAATCCCGTTAATTATCATGGCACTGATTGCTTTTCCAATGACGTATTATTCTCACCGTGCACTATGCCGTTTTGTATTATCCGGCAAGAAAGGTGGTGAAGATATTACCGAAGTCGTTGAGGAACATTTCGGCGTTGGCGCAGGTAAATTAATCACATTGCTTTATTTTTTCGCTATTTATCCGATCCTATTAGTTTATAGCGTCGCTATCACCAATACGGTAGATAGCTTTATTACTCACCAATTGCATTTACCTTCTCCACCGCGTGCCGTGCTGTCATTAATATTGATCCTCGGATTGATGTTTATTGTTCGTTTCGGTGAAGCTATGATCGTTAAGGCAATGAGTGTTCTGGTTTACCCTTTTGTTGCCGTACTGATGTTGCTGGCGCTTTATTTAATTCCTAACTGGAATACCTCTGTTTTTGAAAACATTTCTCTGAGTTCCAGCGTAACGGGCAACGGTCTGTTGGCGACATTATGGCTGGCTATTCCGGTGATGGTTTTCTCCTTCAACCACTCGCCGATCATCTCCTCTTTTGCTGTTGCCAAACGCAAAGAATACGGTGATGACGCAGAGAAAAAATGCTCACGCATTCTGTCTTACAGCCATATCATGATGGTAATGACCGTCATGTTCTTCGTCTTCAGCTGCGTACTGAGCCTTTCTCCGGTTGAGTTGATGGAAGCGAAATCACAGAACATTTCCATTCTGTCCTATCTGGCGAATCACTTTAACAACCCGGTAATCGGCTATCTGGCTCCGGTCATTGCTACCATCGCGATCTCTAAATCCTTTCTGGGTCACTATCTCGGTGCGGGTGAAGGCTTTAACGGCATGATCGTAAAATCTCTGCGCAGCAGAGGCAAAACAATCTCCAACGCTAAACTGAACCGCATCACTGCGCTGTTCATGCTGATCACCACCTGGATCGTTGCGACACTGAACCCTAGCATTCTGGGCATGATCGAAACATTAGGCGGCCCGATTATCGCATGCCTGCTGTTCCTGATGCCGATGTACGCTATCCAGAAAGTCCCAGCGATGAAAAAATACAGCGGCCACATCAGCAACGTCTTTGTTACCCTGATGGGACTGATCGCTATTTCCGCCATTGTTTACAGCCTGCGCGATCTGCTGTAAGCACCACACTCTAATTTAACGCCGGCACGTTGTTTAACGACCGGCGTTTTTTTTCAAGGAAATCGCTATGGTCAGCGTATTTGATATCTTCAAAATCGGCATCGGCCCGTCCAGTTCTCATACTGTCGGCCCGATGAAAGCGGGCAAAATGTTCACCGACGATCTGGTGAATCGCGCCCTTATCTCATCGGTGACACGCATTGTCGTTGATATTTACGGCTCGCTTTCCCTGACGGGAAAAGGACACCATACCGATATCGCTATCATTATGGGGCTCGCGGGTAACCTGCCAGATAGCGTGAACATCGATAGCATCCCAGCCTTTATTCAACAGGTGAAAGATACCCAACGGCTACCGATACTTAACGGCCAATATGAGGTCAGCTTCCCGCTGGAGTCCTCCCTGCGTTTCCAGCCGGAGAACCTGCCTCTGCATGAAAACGGCATGACTATCCGCGCCTATAACGGACAAGAGTTGGTCTATAGCAAAACGTATTACTCTATCGGGGGCGGATTCGTCGTCGATCAGGAAAACTTCGGCAAACCCAATCTGGCAGAAGAAAGCGCGCCCTACCCGTTCTTCTCTGCCCAAAAGCTGCTGCAACATTGTCACGATCACTGCCTATCTTTATCCGCCATCGTCCTGAAAAACGAGATCGCGATGCATGGGCGGGAAGCGCTTGAACACTATTTTGCCGACGTGTGGAAAACCATGCAGGACTGTATGCATCGCGGTATGAATACCGAAGGTGTGTTGCCCGGCCCACTGCGCGTTCCTCGCCGTGCATCGGCACTACATCGCCTGCTGTTCATCAACGATCGTTTCTCTAACGACCCGATGGATGCCATGGACTGGGTTAACATGTTCGCAATGGCTGTATCAGAAGAGAATGCGGCAGGCGGACGTGTTGTCACCGCACCGACTAACGGCGCGTGCGGCATTATTCCCGCCGTGTTGGCCTATTACGATCGCTACGTTCAACCAGTCACCCCGGAATCTTATCTGCGTTATTTCCTGGCATCCGGTGCTATCGGTATGCTCTACAAAATGAATGCGTCTATTTCCGGGGCTGAAGTTGGCTGTCAGGGAGAAGTCGGCGTTGCCTGTTCGATGGCCGCAGCCGGTCTGGCTGAGCTACTTGGTGCTAACCCGGAACAAGTGTGCATCGCCGCAGAAATTGGTATGGAGCATAATTTGGGGCTGACGTGCGATCCGGTAGCGGGTCAGGTTCAGGTGCCGTGTATTGAACGCAATGCCATCGCCTCTGTGAAGGCGATCAACGCCGCAAGAATGGCAATGCGCCGTACCAGTGAACCACGCGTATCACTGGATAAGGTCATTGAAACCATGTATGAAACAGGCAAAGACATGAACGCCAAGTACCGTGAAACCTCTCGCGGCGGGTTGGCGATTAAAGTCGTGCTGTGCGAATGATCAAACTGGCCTTGTCGCGTTAAATGCCTGGCAGATTAACGCGGCAGTCGGGGGGGTTAATGCGAGTGATGTAGCATTAACCCTTTATTTTTTATCGCTTTCAGGCAGCGACCAGACAATATTGTTCTCAGCCGCGGCGATGTACCAATCAACGGTGCTGTTAGCTGGCTTCTTGATGTTTTCATGCTTGGTGAGCGCTTTAGCAGGAAACGTTGCGGCTTTCTTTCTGATACGCAGCGGTGTCTGTTTTTTCTCGCCGCTGATCTGCGCATGAAAGGACTCTACTTCGGCATCGAAGAGTACGCCTTCAATCTGATGAAGACGATTCAACCCACGCAGAATAGAAAGCAGGCTACTGAGCGTAATGGATTCGCCCATTTCAGCACGCTTGATCGTCGCAATCCCCAGCCCCGCCCGTTCGGCAAGATCGACCTGCGATAAACGCTGCTGGATTCTGGCGTCTTTTATTCTCCGACATAGCTCGGTAATAATTTCGCCTTCGTTCATGGTACTGAATTTCATCTTACCCGCCACTTGCCAGAGTCAAAAATTTGCGCGCATTTTATCATCAATTTTTCAAATGGCACGGATAATTGATGAACGGTATCCATAATTTTTCTGGGTCATTTGATGCGATGGGTTGATGAAAATTCACCCAAAACGTCCGGTGATATAGTCTTCTGTACGGCGCTGAGTTGGGGAGGTAAACAGATCGTCCGTGCGGTTGTACTCAATCAATTTACCCTGATTGATGAATGCAGTGTAATCAGACACACGAGCTGCCTGCTGCATGTTGTGCGTCACCAGCACCAGCGTAAAATGCTGCTTTAGCGTTCCCATCAATTCCTCAACAATCAGCGTCGAAATCGGATCGAGTGCAGAGGTCGGCTCATCCAACAGCAACACTTCTGGCTCAATGGCGATCGCTCGGGCAATCACCAAACGCTGCTGCTGCCCGCTAGATAGCGTGAGCGCATTATCGCTCAGCCTGTCCTTTACCTCATGCCACAGCGCCGCCGCTCGTAGCGCACGCTCAACGGCATCATCCAGTAAGCGACGATCGCGTAGCCCCTGCAATCTCAGGCCATAGATCACGTTTTCATAGATCGACTTGGGAAACGGATTCGGGCGTTGAAAAACCATACCAACCCGACGGCGTAACACAGCAACATCCAACTGCGGATCGTTAATTGGCATACCGTTCAGCCTGATATCACCTTCGGTACGACAGTCATCCACCAGATCGTTCATGCGATTAAAGCAGCGTAACAGCGTAGATTTGCCACAGCCTGACGGACCGATTAGCGCCGTGACCTGATTCCTCGGAATGCGAATCGAAATATCGTTCAAGGCCTGTTTATTGCCATAGTAAAGATTCAGATGTTCCACGGTTAACGTCGTCTGCTCATCACTCAGTTGATGAACATCAGGCAGCGGTGCCATCTCCTTTTGTGTCCTAAATCCCATAACTTCATCCTACTTTCAGAGTGATAACGAACGGTATTTCTCACGCAGAACATGGCGAATCCCAATCGCCGCAAGATTCAATCCGACAACAATCAACACCAACAGCAGCGCGGTGATGTAGACCAGCGGCCTTGCCGCTTCAACATCCGGGCTTTGGAATGCCAGATCGTAGATTTGGAACCCCAGATGCATAAATTTTCGTTCAAGATGCAGATAAGGGAAAATGTCATCAACCGGTAAGACCGGCACCGACTTCACCACGCCGACCAACATCAACGGTGCGGTTTCCCCAGCGGCACGCGCCACGGCAAGGATTAAACCGGTCATCATCGCGGGAACCGCCATCGGCAACACGACGTGCCACAGCGTTTCGGCTTTGGTGGCTCCCAGCGCCAGTGAACCGTGGCGAACAGACATCGGAATACGTGACAGTCCTTCCTCCGTCGCCACAATCACCACCGGCAGCGTCAGTAATGCCAGCGTCAGCGATGCCCACAGCAACCCCGGTGTGCCAAACGTCGGGTTCGGTAACGCTTCAGAATAGAACAGTTGATCCAGCGTGCCACCGATGAGATAAACAAAAAAACCTAACCCAAACACGCCGTAAACAATTGATGGCACCCCCGCCAGATTGACTACAGCAATCCGTACCCAGCGCGTTAAACTGTTTTTCCCCGCATATTCATGTAGATAAACCGCAGCGATTACTCCTAGCGGCATCACTACGATGGACATCAGCACCACCATCAGTACCGTGCCAAAAATGGCGGGAAAAAGATGACCAGCACTGTTGCTGTCCGGCGAATAGTGCACCAGCATGTATTTCGCCTGCTCGCCCCAGTGGCTGACTTTTTCCCACAGGTTCATCGCATTCGGATACCAGGCCTGTTCAATGTCCCGAAGCGGGATGAGATGGACACTGCCGTTCGCATCCCGTAGCTGTACGGTATCGCGATTAATGTCCAGATTGAGTGCAGTTAGCTGGCGAGACAATTCATCGAAACGACGTTGCAACTCAATACGTTCAGCCTGAAGTCGTGCAAGCGCCTGATTATCCAACGTCTTGGCCTGCTGCCGCTTTTTCTCTTCCAGTCGCAGTGCCTCGAACTGCTGGTTGATCTTCGCCATCTCTCCCATGCGGATAGCCTGCGTCCTCGCCAGCAGCCCCTGCACCTGCTCGATGCGATGCTGTAAGGTTGCGGGGAGATCCGTCGCCACCAGCGGCTGTTCGCCTTCCAGCATGCCAGCCAGATAGCCATAGGCCGTACCATTATTCGTCCGCTTCAACACCAGAATATCGGCGGGCTTATCAAAACGGGAAATGTCACGCGACAGCAGCGTGCGAAAGCTCTGCCCATAGATTTCACGCTGACCAATCTTAATCAAATAGCGTGTTTCAGCCCCTCCAGATGGAGAAGGTAAACTGGCCTGTTCCAACTGCTGAGGCGAAAGCGTCTGCTCTGCATAAATTTCCCCGATTAGCGCACGCTGCACACCCTGTTCAGGCTGCAACGTCAGTAGCCAGACGGGCTGCGGCCACAGATAACGCATACCCTGCCCGGCCAGCAGCACGATAATTGCCAACATCGCCAGCAGACTAATAGAAATAGACGATGCCGTCAGCCATACCCAGGGCCTTCCCGAACGGAACCAGCGCTTCACGCGTTTTCTCCTTCATCACGGTAACGCTGGCGCAAGCGCTGCCGGATAGTTTCAGCTAGCGTATTCACAATAAACGTGAAAACAAACAGCGTGAGTGCCGTTAAAAACAGTACACGGTAGTGGCCGCTGTTCGTTACGGCTTCCGGCATTTCAATGGCGATATTCGCCGCCAGCGAGCGTAATCCCTGAAGCAGGCCTTCATCCATAATCGGCGTATTGCCCGTCGCCATAAGCACGATCATGGTTTCTCCCACGGCGCGGCCAAAACTCAGCATCAGCGCGGCGAAAATCCCTGCGCTGGCAGACGGCAGAACAACGCGCCACAGGGTTTGCCATGCCGTCGCCCCCAGTGCCAACGATCCCTGACTTAAGCGAGCAGGCACACTGAACAGAGCATCCTCCGCTAGCGAGAAAATCAGCGGGATCAGCGCGAAGCCAAGGGCAACCCCCGCCACCAGCGTATTACGTTGCACGAAATCATCACCCAACCACTGATACAGCGGCTGACCCAATACCGCAATTTCGATAAACGGCGCAATCCAACAGCCAGCCACGAATGTCAGCAAAATGGCAGGAATGAGAAATAGCGCATCCCACCCGGCAGGGAAACGGACGCGCCAGCGCGTCGGCAGGCATTCAATCAGCCAGCCGCAGCCGATCACAGACAGCATCCATAAAATTGGCATGACCAAAATAGCGGATAGATATGTCGCAAAATGCGGTGCCAGCCAAATGGCCGCAATCAGGCCTACGACTACCGTCGGCAGCGCCCCCATGATTTCCAGCGTAGGTTTAATCCAGCGTCGCAGCGTAGGTGACATAAAGCAGGCGGTATAAATCGCGGCGGACAGCGCCAGCGGCGTGGCAAATAGCATGGCGTAAATCGCCGCTTTCATCGTGCCCAACATCAGCGGCATCATGCTGAATTTGGCTTGATAGCTGTCATCTGCAGACGTGGATTGCCAAATATAGGCAGGCTCTGGGTAGTTCTCATACCACAGTTTTTGCCACAGCCCACGCCAGCCAATATCGGGATAGGGGTTATCCACCTGATAACGATGCCAGCCCTGCGCTGTTTCAACCAACATGGCAGAACCATGCGGCGAAAACGCCAGCCCCAGCGCATGAGCGGGCAAGGTCTGCATCAGAAGCGCATGGGACTGCTTGCTGGCAAACAACGACAGTTCACCCTGTGCATTCAACGTAGCAAACACCCGCCGCTGCGCCTCCGTTGCCAGCAACACCGATTCTCCTGCGACGTGTGGAAACTGACGCGTTTCCGTCAGCCTGGCGCCTTTTTCGCTCGGAACCTCAAACCATTGGCTAATACGCCCATCAGCGGTCTGTACCAGCAACGATCGTCCACCCGACAACAGCGCCAGATGCAGGGGTTCTGCTAATTGCAATGGTCGGTCTTCCCGCAGCGTCAGCGTATCAGCGCCTACTTGCCACAGCGTTAATGTCTTGCCGCTAAGCAAATACACTTGCTGCCCGTCTGGCGTCAGCAGCAATTGGTTAATCTCCCCCACCGGAAGCGTAACGGCTGCCCGTTGTCGTACGTCATTCTCATCAATGTCGGCAACAATCAGGGTATTTTCCTGCCCGATCGCAGCGACAACAACACGTTTTTCACCCACGACGGCGACCGCCAGATGACGCAGCGGCTGCGCGGGCAACCCAAGCGAATAGGCCTGTTCACCTAGCGGATAATCCCAGAGAGGGGGGCGATTTTCGGTACGCGACAGTACAGGTTGAACGAAAAGCAGACGACCGTCAGGTTGGCTCAAGGCATAAACCTGTCGCTCTCCCTGACTTTGCGCCAGTAAGCTCAGTGCAGGAACCAATTGAATACGCGACATGGGCTGATTTTCCGCAAACGGAATAAACTCCCCATAGCCCTGAGCGTCGATGCGAAACCCTATTTGCCCATTGTCGCTAAGCCCCAGCGCCAGCGACGGCTCTGCACTGTGGCGTTGAACCGTTTTTTGCCCGTTAACGGTGGGAGAAAGGAACAGTGGCGTCACGACATACAGCAGATAGAAGAAAATTAACAACAGCATAGCCAGTACCAGCAGCCCGCTGCCCGCAACAATGCGGTGAGTCAATCGATCGACCCACGCTCGTCGACGATCTCGATACTGTAATGTATTGACTGTTTTTACCATTGTTCTCGCCGTTAAAGTGAAGCCGCCAAAGTCGTGTTGCTAACGTATTACGGGTAGCATATGTTGCCTTTACGCCCATAATATGACAATGGTAAGTCTGTCTATGAATTAGATTTTATACCCTAAATAGTTCGAGTTGTATGAAGGCGGCAACCGAGGGAGTCCCCAAGAGCTTACTCGAGTAAGTGACTGGGGTAAGTGAGGGTCGCCAACGCACTGACTACTCGAAATATGACGGGTATCGTCATCAACACGCCATAATGTTGTTGTACCCTATCTCCACAGCGGAAGGGTATGAATATTGGATGAACCTTCAGTACATGAGTTGAGCGGAGTGACAATGGGTCAGGACAAACTCTACATAGAGAAAGAATTAAGTTGGTTATCCTTTAATGAACGAGTACTTCAGGAAGCAGCAGATAAAAGCAATCCGTTAATCGAACGCATGCGCTTTCTTGGCATTTACTCCAGCAACCTTGATGAATTTTATAAAGTCCGTTTTGCCGATTTGAAAAGACGTATTCTGATTAACGAAGAACAAGGTCTGGACGGCAATCTGCGGCACCTGTTAGGCAAGATTCAGGCGCGCGTACTCAAAACCGATCAAATTTTTGACAGTCTTTACAACGAATTGCTGCTAGAGATGGCGCGTAACCAGATTTTTTTGGTCAATGAGCGTCAGGTTTCGCCTAATCAGCAAGAGTGGCTGAGGGACTATTTCCGGCAGTATCTTCGCCCGCACATCACACCGATACTCATTTTTAACGAAACCAATCTGGTGGAGTTCCTAAAGGATAACTACACCTATCTTGCCGTCGAAATTATTCGTGGCGATGAGATCAGCTACGCTCTGCTGGAAATCCCTTCGGATAAAATACCGCGTTTCGTCAACCTGCCTGCGGAAGCGCCACGCCGTCGTAAAACCATGATCCTCATCGATAACATTCTGCGTTACTGTCTGGATGATATCTTCAAGGGTTTCTTTGATTATGATGCGCTGAACGCGTATTCCATGAAGATGACGCGCGATGCGGAATACGATCTGGTGACGGAAATGGAATCCAGCTTGCTGGAACTCATGTCTTCCAGCCTGAAACAGCGCTTAACTGCCGAACCGGTGAGATTTGTATATCAGCGCGATATGCCGGATGCGATGGTTGCGATGCTACAAGAAAAACTGGGGATCTCTTCTTTTGACTCCGTTATCCCCGGTGGGCGTTATCATAACTTCAAAGACTTTATTTCTTTCCCGAACGTCGGGCGTGCCAATCTGGTCAACAAACCGTTGCCCCGCCTGCGGCACACCGGATTCAATCATTTTCGCAATGGGTTTGATGCAATCCGTGAGCGCGATGTTCTGCTCTATTACCCGTATCACACCTTCGAACACGTATTGGAACTGCTGCGACAAGCCTCGTTCGACCCCAATGTATTATCCATAAAAATCAATATTTACCGCGTAGCCAAAGACTCACGCATTATTAACTCGATGATCCATGCGGCGCACAACGGCAAGAAAGTCACGGTCGTTGTGGAGTTACAGGCGCGCTTTGACGAAGAAGCGAATATTCACTGGGCCAAGCGTCTAACCGAAGCTGGCGTACACGTCATTTTCTCGGTACCCGGACTGAAGATTCACGCCAAGCTGTTCCTGATTTCCCGTCGCGAAGGGGAAAATATCGTGCGCTACGCGCACATCGGTACGGGTAACTTCAACGAGAAAACCGCCCGCTTGTATACCGATTACTCTCTGCTGACCGCCGACGAACGCATTACCAACGAAGTCCGTCGCGTCTTCAACTTCATTGAAAACCCCTACCGCCCAGTCAGTTTTGAGCACCTGCTGGTGTCACCGCAAAACTCACGCGACAAACTTTACCAACTGATCGATACCGAGATCGAAAACGCGCTGGCGGATCGTGATGCAGGCATTACGCTTAAGGTAAATAATCTGGTGGATAAAGGGCTGGCGGAAAGGCTCTATAAGGCTTCCTCTGCGGGCGTGAAAATTAATCTGCTGGTACGCGGTATGTGCTCACTGATCCCCAATCTGCCTGGGATCAGTGAAAATATTCAGGTCATCAGTATTCTTGACCGCTATCTGGAACACGATCGGGTGTATGTCTTCAACAACGGCGGGGATAAGAAAGTCTACCTCTCTTCCGCCGACTGGATGACACGTAACATTGATTATCGTATTGAAGTCGCAGTGGAAATTCTTGATCCCATTTTGAAAAACCGCGTACTGGAAACGCTCGATATTCTGTTCAGCGATACGGTGAAAGCCCGCGTCATTGATAAAGAGTCGAGCAACCGCTATGTATCACGCGGTAACAAGCGTAAAGTACGCGCGCAAAATGCCATTTACGACTACATCAAGGCGTTGGAGCAACCTGGAGATAAGCCTGAATAATGCCGTTAACGAACAATGAAAAAATCGAGATGAAACCGCAAGAATTCGCGGCTATCGACCTGGGTTCCAATAGTTTTCACATGGTGATCGCACGCGTGGTCAACGGTGCGCTTCAGGTATTGGGGCGTTTAAAACAGCGGGTACATCTGGCTGACGGGCTGGACAACAAAAATATGCTCAGCGAAGAAGCCATTCAACGCGGCCTGAGCTGTCTGGCGCTGTTTGCTGAACGTCTGCAAGGTTTTCCGGCAATGAACGTCTCCATCGTCGGAACACACGCGCTGCGTCAGGCCGTCAACGCGCAGGAATTTTTGCGCCGCGCAGCGGATATTATTCCCTATCCGATAGAGATCATTTCCGGCCATGAAGAAGCCCGTCTGATTTTTATGGGTGTGGAGCACACGCAGCCAGAAAAGGGCCGTAAGTTGGTCATCGATATCGGCGGTGGTTCAACGGAACTGGTTATCGGTGAAGATTTCGAGCCGATGCTGGTAGAAAGCCGTCGTATGGGGTGCGTCAGTTTCGCCCAGCAGTTTTTCCCAAATGGGGAAATTAGCGAAGCCAACTTCAAGCGCGCCCGACTGGCCGCGGCACAAAAGCTGGAGACGCTGTCCTGGGAATATCGCATCTATGGTTGGAAATTTGCCCTCGGTGCATCAGGAACGATCAAAGCCACGCATGAAATTCTGGTGGAAATGGGAGAAAAGGACGGCCTGATTACCCCCGAGCGTCTGGAAATGCTACGCACGCAGGTATTGCAGTTTAAGCACTTCAAATCGCTGAGCCTACCGGGGCTATCCGAGGATCGTCAGTCGGTGCTGGTGCCCGGCCTGGCTATTCTGTGTGGTATTTTCGATGCGCTGGCGATCAAAGAGCTACGACTGTCCGATGGTGCGCTGCGTGAAGGCGTGCTGTACGAAATGGAAGGCCGTTTCCGCCATCAGGATATTCGTATCCGTACCGCGCAAAGCCTGGCGACCCATTACAATATCGACCGTGAGCAAGCGCGACGCGTGCGAGAAACCACGCAACAACTTTATGCGCAGTGGGCAGAGCAAAACCCCAGTCTGGTACATCCACAGCTTGAGGCCATCTTAAATTGGGCTTCCATGCTGCATGAGGTCGGATTGGGCATTAATCATAGCGGTATGCATCGCCATTCCGCCTATATCTTGCAAAATACCAACCTGCCCGGCTTCAATCAGGAACAGCAGCTTGTGCTGTCAATGATCGTGCGATTGCACCGTAAAGCGATCAAACTGGAAGAGTTGCCACGGCTAAACCTGTTCAAAAAGAAACAATATTTGCCCATGGTGCAACTCTTGCGCCTTGCCGCGCTGTTGAACAACCAGCGTCAGGCAACGACAACGCCAGAATCGTTGCAGTTGCATACTGATGACAATTATTGGACGCTGACGTTCCCACACGATTTCTTTACCAACAACACGCTGGTACAGCTGGATTTGGAACGGGAACAGGAATATTGGCAAGACGTCACCGGCTGGAAGCTGATGATTGAAGAAGAAAAAGCCTGATTGATAAAAGCATTACGTGGTAATCCGAGCCTGCGCCAGACGGTACAGTGACGCAAAATCATGCAACTGTGCCAGTCGGTGAGGGGCTGGTTAGCGTAAAGTTTACAGGGATGGGGCCGATACCAAAACGATGGCTGGCGAGAATTTTCGCCAACATCGTGCAACCTCGGTGGAAAGGTGCGCTTCCTTTCCATACCCTAAATAATTCGAGTTTCAGGACAAAACGTTAGCGTTTTTAACAACGTACATGCAACTTGAAGCATGACGGGTATATACCGGATATCAATCCAACTCAGTATTAAGGAGAGTAAGATGGATGTATCACAGATTGCATCATTCGCGACCGACCTCAGCAACATGCGTACCAGCAGTGAGGCCAGCGCGCTTGTGATGAAAAAAGCGCTCGATAATCAAGAGTCCCTTGCCTTAGGTATTTTACAGGCCTTACCACCTCTGCCAGCAAATCCGGCGATTGGGCGTAACGTCAATACCACCGCGTAATACTCTTGTACCACACAACCCGCTTATTTGGTTTTGAGCGGGTTTTTTGTCGCCATCCCAGCCTCTTTGTGGTTTCCGCGCTTCACATTTGTTCCTGACACGGCTTTCCTTGCACCGAACGTGCGAAAACGGGATCGGCCATCATCTTTTTCATGTCGGCAGATTGACCTCTCCTACTGCTTGTGCCTAAATAAACAACAGCGAATGTTCGCTTTCATAGAGGATTAACTGGTAATGTCCACGCTTACCCACAAACGACGATTATCGATACGCCCGCGACGAAGTAGTTCTCGAATCGCTCGTGCCGTTTTGCTCATCAGCTTCATCATTCTTTTAGGCCGCTTTGCTTACTCCACCGTTACCGCGTTTGGTCACCATCAAGACAAACAGCAACAGCGTGCTGAACAATTACTGCTTCCTACCACCGTACTCATCAAACAAAAAGAGTAGCACTTACTCCATCTGCCCTTAATATGCGTTTTTTCCTCATCAGGTTTGCCACCTTCGTATTTCCGTGCCCGTTATTCACATCAATTGCGATGACCCATTCAGGGTATGCCGTAGAAATAAAAAAACGGCAGTGCGAATCATCGCCACCACCGTTTTACTGCTCGTTAATACGCTTGCTTCACGCCGGATTTAGACGATAGTCAGGGTCACGTCGATATTGCCACGCGTTGCATTGGAGTATGGGCAAACGATATGGGCTTTCTGCACCAGATCTTCAGCCACTGCGCGATCCAAGCCTGGCAGGGAAATCTTCAATTCGACTTCGATACCAAATCCGGTTGGGATGGCACCGATACCTACGCTACCGTTTACCGTGGTATCAGCAGGTACGGCGATTTTCTCACGTGCACCAACAAACTTCATCGCCCCCAGGAAACAGGCAGAGTAGCCAGCGGCGAACAGTTGCTCAGGGTTTGTTCCTTCACCACCTGCACCACCCAGTTCACGTGGGGTCGTCAATTTAATATCAACCGCTTTATCGGAAGACACTGCACGACCATCACGACCACCGGTAGCTTGAGCATGAGCAACGTATAATACTTTTTCAATAGACATAATGTGACTCCAGATTGTTAGGGGATGGCCTAAAACAATAGCGATACTGCTCAGGCTGCATTTACATAGCGAATAATTAAATCGCACACTACTTAATTAGTTGAAATCAATCATTACTTAAATGTAAGAGACTATCTAACAGACTTATCAGTACACAGGGCAACCGCTAAAATCGTCAAAGATGCCCGATAAGACTTTTACGCAGAGCCTCTAAATCTTTTTTGATCGTCTGCAACTGTTCAAGATGACATTCCGTCGCACAAAACACGCTTTCAGGGATTGCTCGTGCCTGTTGCTGAAGGGCGCGTCCTGCTTCGGTTAACCCAATCAGCACTTGACGTTCATCTTCTGTTCCCCGGTTCCGCACCACTAACCCTGCGCTTTGTAACCGCTTGAGCAGTGGTGTCAGCGTGGCAGAATCCAGATATAACCGCTCGCCCAGTTCAGATACGGTTAACCCATCACGTTCCCACAGTATCAGCATCACCAGATATTGGGGGTAAGTCAGATTCAACTCAGACAGCAAACGACGATACAGCTTATTCATTGCCAGATTGGCTGAATACAGTGCAAAGCACAGCTGACCATCCAGTTTGTAAGCGTTGTCGTTCATCGTCTCTGCCATCGGTGTCTGTTACGTTTCTAAGACTGAATATATATCGCTAAAAACTAAATAGCAAACGATTTAGTTTTACATTAGATAAAAGTCACCATAAAAGCACGCCAGAACAACCTCGCTATTTTTTTCAGACTGCAATTCGCCGGTAATCCTATTCTTAATCTACTGATTTTGCGCTACGTTTAATCAAACACGGATAAAAAACAGATCGAGCACAAAACGTTATGTCGAGTGTAAAAAAACTTACCGACCTCCGGCGCCGTATCTCTCTTCTGCTGTTGGAAAACAAAGAACTGGTTGAAGACATTATCAACCGACAACCGCGTACAACAGAACGCGATGACGCTGCGTTAAGCGACAAAGCAGTATTAAGTAACAAAATCGGGCTGCGTGACAAAAGCATCCTGCTCGACCAAACCGCAGAAATCAGCGAGCTTATCATTGGGCTACATGCCGCTGACCTGGCCGACTTGCTGGAATCTTTACCACAGGATGAACGTTTAGCGCTCTGGCGACTCATTCCCATAGCGAAACGTGGTCGTGTATTGATTGAGGCCTCCGACAGCATTTCCGACGATCTGATCGGTGACATGCAGGATAAAGAAATTCTGAGGGCGGTTCGGGTACTGGATGTGGATGAACAGGCTCAGCTTTCTCGCCTCGTCCCCCGCCATCTGCTCGGGCGAATACTCACCTCGCTTGAACCAAAGCAACGTGCGCAGCTACGTGCTGCCATCAATTATGATGAAGATTGCCTCGGCCACATGATGGATTTCAAACTCATCACCGTGCGCGCCGATGTCACTCTCGCAGCAGTACAGCGCTATCTGCGCTACCGTAAAACCATCCCCGAATCCACCGACAAACTGTTCGTGACCGATCGTAAAAATACGCTGATCGGTGAGCTGTCGCTGGCCAGTATCCTGCTCCACTCGCCTCAGGCTTTAGTTACCGACGTTATGGATACTCAACCGCTGAGATTTCAGCCTGAAGATAAAGTCGAAGAGGCCGCAGGGGCTTTCGAACGCTACAACTTAATCTCCAGTGCCGTCGTGGACAGTAAAGGGAAACTCATGGGGCGTCTGACGATCGAAGATATCGTCGACGTGGTGAATCGGGAAAGCGACAGTAATCTACGGCGATCCGGGGGGTTAACGCCTTCTGAAGATGTCTACGCACCCGTGTATAAATCGTTCCGCAATCGCTGGGCGTGGCTGGCCGTAAACCTTTGTACCGCACTCATTGCTTCGCGGGTTATCGGCCTGTTTGAGAATACGTTATCCCATTTGGTGGCACTGGCGACGCTCATGCCGATTGTCGCGGGTATCGGCGGGAATACCGGCAACCAAACCATCACGATGATTGTACGCGCCCTGGCTCTGCATCAACTTGAACACGGTAAAAAATCGTATCTTCTGCTCAAAGAATTAGGCGTTGCGCTGGTAAACGGAGTGATATGGGGCACAATAATGGGCGTAGTCACCTTCCTGCTCTATGGCGACCCCGCAATGGGGGGCGTGATGATGCTGGCTATTCTGCTGAATTTACTGCTCGCGGCGCTAATGGGAGTCGCCATCCCACTGGTGATGATGAAACTCGGTCGCGACCCAGCCATCGGTTCCAGCGTGATGATTACGGCAATCACTGATACCGGTGGTTTCTTTATCTTCCTTGGGTTGGCAACCGTGTTCCTGTTGCCTTGAGCATAGGTCATGTAAAACACAAACAATGTAAAAAGGGCTTTAATCAAAGCCCTTTTCGCTTGCTATTATTGCCCGATACTTAATTCAAGCGACCGGCACCGTCGGATGCGTGACACAGATAAATTGACGGCTGAAGCCCGGTACGCGCCGGATATTCACGCTCGATCACCTGTTTGACTTCATCAGTCAACGCTGAAGGAATAAGCGCAACAATACAGCCGCCGAAACCGCCACCGGTCATACGCACACCGCCCCGTTCACCGACATAATCCTGAATCAGCTCCACCAGCGTATCGATCGGCGGCACGGTAATTTCAAAATCATCACGCATGGAAACATGCGATTCCGCCATCAGCGTAAACAAGCGGTGAGCATCCTGACGCGCCAGCGCATCGGCCGCTTCCAGCGTGCGGCGATTCTCAGTGATAACATGTCGCGCACGGCGAACGGCTATCGGATCCAACCCCTCAATTCCCGCCTCAAACTGCGACAGTGATACATCACGCAGTGCTTTAACGTTAAAGTGACGTGCCGCTGCTTCACACTGCTGGCGGCGCGTGTTGTATTCGCTATCCACCAGCCCACGGCGCACATTGGAGTTCACGATGAGGACGTCTACGCCGTCAAGCATACGCACTGAGCGCCCTTCCAGCGAGCGACAGTCGATCAACATCGCCTGACCGGCGCGTCCCTGAGCGGAAATAAACTGATCCATAATGCCGCAGCTACAGCCAACAAAATGGTTTTCTGCCTGCTGGCCGTTTAACGCCACATCCAACTGGCTAATGTCCAAATTATTCAGTTCTTTGAACGTCTGCCCGATCGCCACTTCCAGCGAAGCTGATGAACTCAGCCCCGCACCAGAAGGTACGTTACCGGAGACAACCATATCCATACCGCTAAGCAACAGGCCACGCGCCAGTAAAAACTTCACCGTTCCACGGATATAGTTCGCCCAGACGTATTCAGAATGAGGCTCGATCTCTTTGGCAAGATCAAACTCATCCTGCTGGTTGTCATAGTCCACCGCCACGACCCGCACGATGCCATCCTGGCGCACCGCCGCACTGACGACTGTCTGGTAATCGATAGCACACGGCAAGACAAAACCATCGTTATAGTCGGTATGCTCACCAATCAGGTTGACCCGGCCGGGTGCCTGAATCGCAGCGTACGGTGCATAGCCAAATAATCGAACAAAAACAGACTCGGTTAACTGACGTAGAGAATCAATACGGCTCATAAAATGACCTCAAATTTGCTCACGGAAATGGATATCACTCACGCTGCGTAAACGTTCAGCGGCCTGTTCAGCAGTCAGATCTCGCTGTGCTTCAGCCAGCATTTCATAGCCGACCATAAACTTGCGTACACTGGCGGAACGTAACAATGGGGGATAAAAATGGGCATGTAGTTGCCAGTGCGTGATGTCTCCACCCTTAAACGGAGCACCGTGCCACCCCATCGAATAGGGGAATGAACACTGGAACAAATTGTCGTAACGGCTGGTCAGCTTTTTCAGCATCAGCGCCAGATCGTCACGCTGAATGTCATTCAACTGTGGTAATCTCTGCACGGCAAACTTGGGCAGTACTAGCGTTTCAAACGGCCACGATGCCCAGTAAGGGACAACGGCTAACCAATGCTCGGTTTCCACTACGATACGCGAACCGTCAGCCTGTTCCCGCTGCACATAGTCAAGCAGTAACGGTGAACCATGGCGGGAAAAATACCCCCGCTGCTGTTCATCCTCACGCTGTACTTCGTTCGGTAGAAAATCATTTGCCCAAACTTGACCGTGTGGATGGGGATTAGAACACCCCATCATCGTTCCTTTATTCTCAAACACCTGAACCCACGGATAGCGCCTTCCCAATTCCTCGGTTTGATCGCTCCACGTGTCAATCACGGTTTTCAACGCTGGCAAAGAAAGCTGTGGCAGGCTTTTGCTGTGATCGGGAGAAAAACAGATCACACGACTTACTCCACGAGCTTGCTGCACGCGGAACAGCTCGTCGTCATCCGACGGTGCATCCGGCGTATCTTCCATCAGTGCCGAAAAATCATTGGTAAAAACAAAAGTGCCTTGATAGTGCGGGTTGATATCGCCGGTAATACGTTTATTGCCCGCACACAGATAACAGGTTGGATCGTAAGACGGTGGCATGGCGCGATCTGGCTCATCCTGCTGACCTTGCCAGGGGCGTTTTGCACGATGTGGAGAAACCAGAATCCACTCGCCTTTCAGCGGGTTAAAACGGCGATGCGGATGTTCAGTTGGCTCAAACTGCATAAGCTATTCCTCAATACAAAATACGAATTCGGTAAAGCGCTGGTAGCCATCCGCAGCCAATTGTAGGGCGCTAACAGCCTGTCAGCCGTCTGGAAAAAGCGTTTAAAAAGACAGTAAACCTAACCAGAAAACCCCGTTAATGTAATCAGTTTCACCATAAGCCATGGATAAAATAGCTGTAATAATGCTGAATACAGATAGACTGCTATCGTTTAGCCACCGAATGAGTGTAATCGATTACCCTAAATTTAAACCTCAGAATGGTATTTTGGAAGAGAGAAATAGCCGATGATTGTTGATAGCGATCACATAAGTACGGTCTGGATCAAAAAGGAAAGGAGGTCGGGTAGGTAACATCCCGCAAAAACCTGTACATTTATAAATATAAGTAATCGATTTTTTCTTTTAACTTGCTTGTGCGTTAGGCTGCGGTCCGCCTCACCACGCATTTGACCGTTCAGGAATGCCAATGGCCACAATAAAGGATGTTGCTCGTCTATCAGGTGTATCAGTCGCTACGGTTTCGCGCGTAATCAATAATTCGCCCAAAGCCAGTACCGCCTCAAGGGAAGCCGTACACAAGGCCATGGCGGAGCTGCAATATCATCCGAATGCCAATGCCAGAGCGCTTGCGCACCAAAGTGCCGAGACAATGGGGCTGGTCGTTGCGGATGTGTCCGATCCCTTTTTTGGGACAATGGTCAAATCTGTCGAACAAATTGCACAGGCAACGGGCAACTTCCTGCTGATTGGTAACGGCTACCACAATGCAGAACAGGAAAAGAAAGCCATTGAGCAGCTTATTCGCCATCGCTGCGCGGGGCTGATCGTGCATGCAAAAATGCTTTCAGATGAGGAGCTAGCAGCCCTGATGAGCCACATTCCTGATATGGTGCTCATCAACCGCACCTTACCGGGTTATGAAAACCGCTGCGTTGCGCTCGACGATCGCTATGGTTCCTGGCTGGCAACACGCCATTTGATTCAGGAAGGTCATCAGAAGATCGGTTTTCTCTGCTCTAACCACCAAATTTCCGACTCCGTCGACCGTCTGCAAGGCTATATGGATGCACTGCAAGAACACGGTATCGCGCGGGATGAGCGCCTCATTGCACGCGCCTCACCAGACGAAGTCGGTGGCGAGTCTGCCATGACGGAGCTTTTGAGTCGGGGCGGCAATATGACGGCAGTAGTGTGCTACAACGATTCCATGGCGGCAGGTGCCCTTTCCGTCCTGAGTGATAACAGCATCAGCGTGCCGCAGGATATGTCGGTGATAGGGTTTGATGACGTATTGATCGCTCGTTACCTCCGCCCTCGCCTGACCACCGTGCACTATCCCGTTTCCGCCATGGCCATTCAGGCGGCAGAGTTAGCTATCGCGTTATCCCACGGTAAACAGCTCAGTGAAACCACGAATATGTTTAGCCCGACGCTGGTACGTCGCCATTCTGTCAGTCCCCCTGCCCGTAAGAAATAACCGTTTTTATCACTCTGTTTGCCTGATGCAATACACCCGCACATCAGGCAAGCAGTGGCATCATTTCCCTTCTCAGCTCACACATCTTGTTCTCTATTTCTCTTGCGCAGACACCCTTTCACTGTTTTTCAGAAACGTTTTCGATTCTGGCATAAAAAAATTTTATGCTGCATTTGAGGCTAACATACGAAACGTGTAACCAGTTACACGCCATTACACAGCGAATAACATCATATAAACACTGATGAGTCGCCTAAAAACAGCCTATAGCATCGTTAAATCAGTGTAAATTTTGGTGTAACTCTTTTGTATTTTGTGAGAACAATCATGTCACGCATTATTTTATTCCCCCATAATCCTTCGCCATGAGTGGAAACGTTTTACCTCCGTTCACGTCATGTTATTTGGAACATCCACATTCTTACCCGAATAAGCGAAAGGTATATTATGAAAAGAAAACTGCTGACGACATCCATTGCTCTGAGTTTGGCAATGCTGGCAACCCCTTCTTATTCTGTCGATTTTTCAGGATACTTCCGTTCTGGCGTGGGTGTTTCAAACCACGGAAAACAACAGACAGCCGATAAGAACTATGTGGGAAGATTAGGTAACGAAGATGACACCTACGGCGAAATCCAGTTAGGGCAGCAGCTGTATAACGAAAATGGGAAAACGTTTTACTTCGACAGCATGATTTCCATGTTCTCTAACGGCTCGAACGATAATGAAACCACAAAAGATGACGATGCCGAGTTTGGGTTACGCCAATTAAATCTTCAGGCAAAAGGCTTTGTACCCGGCCTGCCGGATGCTACCGTCTGGGCGGGGAAACGCTACTATCAGCGCCATGATTTACACATCATTGATACCAAATACTGGAATATTTCCGGTGCAGGTGCCGGGATCGAAAACGTCAAAGCGGGCGAAGGCGCGTTCTCTTTTGCCTGGATTCGTGCCGATGCCGAAAACATGAACGTCGACTGTAGCAACAGCTTGAACAGTCAGGAATGTACGTCCAGACAAGATACCTACAACGATCTAAACATCAACTATCTGGACGCGCGCTATGCAGGCTGGAAGCCGTGGGACGGCGCATGGACAGAGTTCGGCATCTCCTATGCAATGCCAAATGAAGCGGATACCCAGAAAAACATTTTCCTCGCGGAAGGACAGAAATTCGATCCTAAAAACTCGATGATGATCACCGGCGAATTCAGCCAATACTTCTCAGGCCTCAAATCCAACCAGAAACTGGTGCTGCAATATGCCGACAAAGGGCTGGCGCACAACATGGTCGATCAGGGCGGCGGCTGGTATGACGTCTGGAGCATCAACGACAGCGCCAAGGGCTATCGTGTCATTCAGGCAGGTGATCTGCCGATCACCGATAATATTTCCCTTAGCCATGTCCTGACCTACGGTAAAGCAGATGAAATCAGCCGCTGGCGCGACAGTACGGAATTATTGTCTGCGGTAGGTCGCGGCCAATATGCCTGGACCAAGAACCAAAAAACCTATCTGGAAGCGGGCGCATATCAGAAAAAAGACAGTTGGACGAGCGGTACGGAAACCAAATACAGCGGCCAAAAATACACGCTGGCGCACGCTTTCAGCGCTGATATTCCGATGCTGACCCGCCCGGAACTGCGCTTCTTCGTTTCTTATCTGAACGGTGGCAATGAGAATAAAAACCGCTTCAACGACGATCGCAACAATGCAGTGAACTTCGGTATTCAGGCGGAAGCCTGGTGGTAATACAGCACTAACCCTCAGCTCGACGGGCTCATCATTCCCGTCGGGTATTTCCCAAAAGGCTTTCTACCGAAGGCCTTTTTCCGTTATAGCTAACGTCTGCATCATCCAAGCCACTCAATATTTGTCTTACATCGGCGTAAAAAATCGCGCTGAGGTATACATGATCGCCGGATGAGCGGCATGGACGCCGCGAAAGTCTGCGCCGCGCCGGGAGCGCGTCGCAGACGGTCCGAATAGCGAGCATGAACACCGAAGGCATCGCGAAGCGGCGCGAATCACGCCAAAAAGCCAGTGGTCAAGGCGCTGCGGCGATTGAGCGCGCCTTGTCGGGCGTGTGACGATGTTACAGAGAAATAAGATGCCTAACACGCACGCAACACTTACACCGCGTCAGCATAAAGAAAAACAGTTTCTACAATAGGCCGTAGACAGCGGAAGTAAAGTCAGCGCCCGCTAAGGGCGCTGTTTATGTTTAGTAGGGGATTTTGACTATTTAGATTCAGCGACTTAACTACGCACTGATACGCAAGCCATCGGCGTTGAACACCAGACAATTAGTGGGGGAGAAGAACACCTCAATGTGTTCATAGGGTTTGAAAGCGCTGTCACCCGCCAGAAGAAGTTTGAAATTATCAATGCCGCAGCATTGGCCGAACAGGTAGGTGCTGTTACCTAAACGCTCGACGACCTCACAGCCGAATGACAGGTGAATCCCCTCACCTTCCGGTGAAACGTGTTCCGGCCGCAGCCCCAGGGTTATCGTGCTGCCCGTGCTCAGCTCGCTGGTACGAATCGGCAGCTCAAGCTGTAGCTGATCGGCGACATTGACCGTCAAGCTATCCGGCGTCCAGTCGATAACCTGCGCAGGCAGGAAGTTCATTTTTGGCGAGCCGATGAACCCCGCGACAAACTGGTTAACAGGATGATAATAAAGCTCCATCGGCGATCCAACCTGCTCAACTTTACCGTAATTCATCACCACAATTTTGTCGGCCAGCGTCATCGCCTCGACCTGATCGTGCGTGACATAGATCATGGTCGTTTTCAATTCCTGATGCAGCTTGGCGATATGCAATCGCATGTCCACACGCAGCTCCGCATCAAGATTAGATAACGGTTCATCAAACAGGAACACTTTCGGGTTACGCACGATGGCACGCCCTATCGCCACGCGCTGGCGCTGGCCGCCAGACAGCTCTTTCGGCTTGCGCTCCAGCAAATGAGACAGTTGCAGCGTCTTCGCCACCATTTCGATCTGGTGCTTAATCTGGTCTTTCGGCACGCCATTAACGCGCAGGCCGTAGCCCATATTCTCGGCGACGGTCATGTGCGGGTACAGCGCATAAGATTGAAACACCATGGCAACGCCACGATGCGCGGGAGCAACATCATTCACTACGACATCATCTATCATGATTTCACCGCCCGTGACATCTTCCAGTCCGGCAATCATTCTCAGCAGCGTCGACTTACCGCAGCCAGACGGCCCAACAAAAACGGCGAACTCTCCATCCGCGATCGTCAGATTCACATCGTGAAGCGTAATCGTTTTGCCAAAATGCTTACTCACTTTATCCAACTGGATCGACGCCATAACAGTAACCTCTTGATAATTTTGCTTTTCAGAATATAAGCGCTGAGTCACAACGGCCCAGTGGTCGTCTGCTCAAAATGGCTCGGCAGCCCTTCCAGACGTATCAGTATCCGGCCAGACTTACCTGCACGCTGGTCATAATCGCAATATAACAGCATGGTGTAACCGTTTGCACAAACAGGGGGTTACTTTTGTGCATAAGATCACAGCCTTTACATGTTTCACTGGCAGACGTGGCGCACTCTGCTTAATGTAATCGCCACTGGTGTAACCGTTACCCTACTTTGTGGAAAACGCGTAATAAAGCATCAAGCGCCACACAGCGACGATCACCACACTACGCGTACTGTTAGATGCTTCATTCTCTGCTGTGTACTGCCGTGTGATGTAACGTTACACCAACATCGCACAAGGACGGCGAAAGCAGAAAGTACGCGACGATTTCCGACCATGATTGGCCCACCAGGGCTTTGAGGACTAATGATGAAAATGAAAACACTGACCACCGTCATTATGATTTCACTGGGTATCACCGGCGTGCTCAGCAAATCAGCGCTGGCAGCCGACAAAGAACTTCTGGTATGGGAAGATATCAAGAAATCCGATGGCATTGCTGATGCGATAAAAGCCTTTGAAAAACAGAACAATGTCAAAATCAAAGTACTGGAAACGCCTTACGCTCAACAGATTGAGAAACTCCGTCTGGATGGCCCAGCTGGTATTGGCCCGGACGTGATAGTTATGCCACACGACCAGGTTGGCACCGCCGTGGTTCAGGGGTTGATTAGCGAATTGAAGTTGGATCAGACGTTCCTGTCGAGTTTCACCAAACCGGCACTGGAAGCGCAAACCTATAACGGTAAGCTGTATGGCGTACCAAAAGCGGTTGAAACCACCGTGCTGGTGTACAACAAAGACCTGATGCCACAGCCGCCGGAAAAATTCGACGACCTGTTCGCCTTCTCCAAACAGCAACGTGCCGAAGGCCGCTATGGTCTGCTGGCGAAATTTGATGAGATTTATTACGCCTATGGCGTCATCGCCGGAATGGGCGGCTACATTTTCGGCCAAAACAGCAACGGTTCACCGAATGTAAAAGACATCGGCCTGGATAAAAAAGCCACTATCGATGCCGTCAACTACATCAAGAAATTCTACGCTGATGGTCTGTTCCCGCCCGGCATCGTCGGTGAAACCGGCGCTAACGCGATCGATTCCCTGTTTACCGAGAAAAAAGCCGCTGCCGTGATTACCGGTCCGTGGGCGTTCCAACCGTACAAAAATGCGGGCGTAAACTATGGTGTAGCGCCACTGCCGCTGCTGCCAAACGGCGAACACCCACGTTCACTGCTGGGCGTGAAAGGCTACAGCATCTCCACTTATTCCAAAAACAAAGAGCTGGCGCAGAAATTCATTGAGTTCATCAATCAGCCGGAATACGCCAAAGTTCGCTTCCAGTTGACCGGTGAAATCCCGCCGATCGCCGCATTAGTTGACGATCCACTGATTAAAGATGACGAAAAATCTCGTGCAGTCGCGATCCAGTCTGGTTATGCCGTCCCTATGCCAAGCGTACCGGAAATGCAGGAAGTCTGGACGCCAGCCAACAGCGCGCTGCAACTGAGCGTAACGGGCAAGCAGGACACCAAAGCGGCGCTGGAATCCGCCGTGAAGGTAATAAAAATGCAGATCGAAGCTAACCACAGTAACCAGTAAACCACTGCACCATCGTGGGTCAACATGGGTTCCCCTTGTTTATCCCCACTAGATTTCGGGATGTGGGGATACCCATGTTTTTAAGAAAATGGAGGTAGATGTGACCGTCAACGCCAGCGGCCTTACGCCACAAGAAAGAGGACATCGTCACGCCAGAACGGCTGTATTACTGGCGCTCGTCCCCGGACTCGGACAGATTTATAATCGCCAGTTCGTCAAAGGCGCGCTTTTCTTTATCGTCATGGCCTGCTTCATCGGCATATTCCATGATTTCCTGCGAAACGGTGCCTGGGGGCTTATCACATTAGGCACCGAGTTGCCGCGCGATCACTCTATTTTCCTGCTGGCAAAAGGCATTATCAGTGTGATCGTCGCCGCCTTTGGCGTCGGCGTCTACTATTGTAGCCTGCGCGATGCCTACGTGTGCGGTGCCAGACGAGATAAAGGCCTGCCGCTGAACAGCGTGAAGAAGCAATATCAGATGCTGCTGAGCGAAGGCTTCCCTTATCTGATGATCACACCAGGCTTTATCCTGCTGGTATTTGTCGTGGTTTTCCCGATTATTTTCGGCTTCTCCATTGCCTTTACCAACTACAACCTCTACCACACGCCGCCCGCCAAGCTGGTCGACTGGGTTGGGATGACGAATTTCATCAATATCTTCCGGCTCGATCTCTGGCGTTCCACGTTCTTTGACGTGCTGCAATGGACGGTCATTTGGACGCTGATTGCGACCACACTTCAGTGTGCTGTGGGCATCCTGCTAGCGATTCTGGTGAACCAGAAAGGCCTGCGTTTCAAACCGCTGATCCGCACCATCCTGATCCTGCCGTGGGCCGTGCCAGGCTTCGTCACCATTCTGGTCTTCGCGGGCATGTTTAACGAAACATTTGGCGTGATTAATAACGGTATTCTGGCCGCATTGGGGATTGAACCCAAAGCGTGGATGACCGATCCGTTCTGGACCAAGACCGCACTGATTCTGATGCAGACCTGGTTAGGCTTCCCGTTTGTGTTCGCCATGACCACGGGCGTATTGCAGGCTATCCCTGACGATTTGTACGAAGCAGCAACCATTGACGGTGCCAGCAGTTGGTACAAGCTGACCACCATCACGCTGCCGCTGGTGCTCTATTCCATTGCCCCGATCATCATCACGCAGTACACGTTCAACTTTAATAATTTCAATATCATTTATCTGTTCAACAACGGTGGCCCGGCGGTGATCGGTTCCAACGCCGGTGGGACGGATATTCTGGTGTCCTGGATTTATAAGCTGACCATGTCTTCGTCACAATATGCGATCGCAGCCAGCATCACTATTCTGCTATCGATTTTTGTCGTGGGAATCGCGCTGTGGCAGTTCCGCGCCACCAATTCCTTCAAACAAGACAACATGGCATAGGAAAGCGCGCAGATGAAAAAACACAGCGTAAAACGCCAGAATTTTATCAAACTCGGCCTGACCTACCTGCTGCTGATGATTGTGGCCGTCATCATTATTTATCCGCTGATCTGGACGGTAGGCGCGTCGCTTAATCCCGGCAGCAGCCTGCTCAACACGTCGATCATCCCAGATAACTTCTCCTTTATTCACTACGAGGAGCTGTTCAACGGCCAGATTGACTATGCCGCATGGTACTGGAATTCGATGAAAATCAGCTTCCTGACCATGATTTTGACGCTCGTCAGCGTCAGTTTCACCGCGTATTCATTCTCTCGCTTCCGCTTTCGCGGCCGCCAGAACGGGCTGATGCTGTTTCTGTTGTTGCAAATGATTCCGCAATTCTCTGCCCTGATCGCCATCTTCGTACTGGCACAGATGCTGGGGCTGGTGAACAGCCATATTGCGCTGGTACTGGTTTACGTCGGCGGCATGATCCCGATGAACACCTATCTGATGAAAGGCTATCTGGATGCCATTCCGAAAGATCTGGATGAGTCCGCGCGTATGGACGGCGCGGGCAACTTCCGCATCTTTATCGAGATCATCATGCCGCTGTCCAAACCGATCATCGCGGTGATTGCCCTGTTCTCGTTTACCGGTCCGCTGGGTGATTTCATTCTCTCCAGCACCATCCTGCGCACACCGGACCAGTACACGTTGCCTATCGGACTTTACAATCTGGTCGCACAAAAAATGGGCGCTAGCTATACCACCTACGCCGCCGGTGCCGTGCTCATCGCGGTGCCGGTCGCCATTCTTTATCTTTCATTGCAAAAGTACTTTGTCTCTGGCCTGACGTCAGGCGGAACCAAAGGATAATTACTCAACATCTGTACCTATTCCAGGAACGTAAAATGAAAATGAAAAAACGCGTACTGATGGCCGCCATGTTGGCAACTGGCCTGCTGACCGTCTCCCTGCCGCAAACCCTGTATGCCGCAGAGAATGTGACGATCAATAAGTTGACGAACGTCCCTGCCGACTTCATTAAAGGCGCGGATATCTCCATGCTGAATGAAGTGGAAAAGCACGGCGGAAAATTTTATGACGAGAATGGCAAACAGAAAGACGCCATGCTGATTCTGAAAGAGAACGGAATTAACTATATCCGCCTGCGCATCTGGAACGATCCGAAAGATGCTACCGGTAACGGCTATGGTGGTGGTAACAACGATCTGGCCACCACGCTGGCGCTGGCTAAACGGGCCAAAGCTAACGGTATGAAAGTGCTGCTGGATTTCCACTACAGCGATTTCTGGACCGATCCGGCCCACCAGAACAAACCTAAAGCGTGGTCTGGCCTAAATGTGGCACAGCTCACCACTGCCGTACATGACTACACCAAAGCCACCATTAGCGAATTCCAGAAAGCAGGCGTCATGCCGGATATGGTGCAGATCGGTAACGAGCTGAACGGTGGGATGCTGTGGCCGGAAGGAAAAAGCTGGGGTCAGGGTGGCGGTGAGTTCGATCGCCTTGCCGCGTTACTGAAAGCCGGTATTCAGGGCGTGAAGGACGTACAAGGCGCGAATGACGTCAAAATCATGCTGCATCTGGCAGAAGGCACCAAAAACGACACCTTTATCTGGTGGTTTGATGAAATCGTCAAACGCAATGTCCCATTCGATGTTATCGGTGCCTCATTCTACACTTACTGGAACGGCCCCATCAGCGCGTTGCAGTACAACATGAACGACGTCACCAAGCGCTACAATAAAGATATTATCGTGGTTGAAGCCGCTTATGCCTATACGCTGGAAAACTGCGATAACGCGGAAAACAGCTTCCAGCAAAAAGAGCAGGATGCGGGTGGCTATCCGGCTTCCGTTCAGGGTCAGGCCAATTACCTGCACGATCTGATGCAAAGCATCATCAACGTCCCCAATCAGCGCGGCAAAGGCATCTTCTATTGGGAGCCAATCTGGCTGCCTACCCCCGGCGCAACCTGGGCCACGAAAGCTGGCATGAAATACAACAACGATGAATGGAAAGAAGGCAACGCGCGGGAAAACCAGGCGCTGTTCGACTGTAAAGGCAACGTCCTGCCTTCCATCAAAGTGTTTAATCAGCGCTAAGCACGCAAACCGAATTCAACACGTTGACAACCCGTTTAGGAGAGAACGATGTTCAAATTCCCCCCACTAAGCAGCAAGGTGCCCGTTCTGCTGCACGGTGCTGACTATAACCCTGACCAGTGGCTAGATAACCCAGAGGTGCTGGAAAAAGACATTGAGATGATGAAGCAGACCCAGTGCAACATCATGTCCGTGGGTATTTTCAGCTGGTCCGGGCTTGAGCCGGAAGAAGGTCGCTATGAGTTTGGCTGGCTGGACGGCATCCTCGACACGCTGTATGCCAATGGGATCTTCG
The DNA here is from genome assembly GCF_004137795.1 of Pectobacterium zantedeschiae. GTDB lineage: Bacteria > Pseudomonadota > Gammaproteobacteria > Enterobacterales > Enterobacteriaceae > Pectobacterium > Pectobacterium zantedeschiae. Next base: position 113,080 of record NZ_NWTM01000001.1, on the reverse strand, counting down.
TTTTTCTGGCAACGCCCAGCGGTGCTCGCCCGGCCTGGCTATCGCAGAAATACCCGGACGTGCTGCGCGTGGGTAGCAACCGCGTACAGGCGCTGCACGGCGGTCGCCACAACCACTGCCTGAGTTCGCCGAATTATCGCGAAAAAGTAAAACAAATGAACACCCAGTTGGCAAAACGCTACTCGCACCATCCTGCGGTGATCGGCTGGCATATCTCCAACGAATACAGCGGCGAGTGCCACTGTGATACCTGTCGCAGCACCTTCCAGAGCTGGCTGAAAGCACGCTACGGCACGATAGACGCGTTGAATAAAGCGTGGTGGAGCACCTTCTGGAGCCATACTTATACCGACTGGTCGCAGTTAGAACCACCGTCACCCATCGGTGAAGTCTCTATTCACGGCCTGAACCTGGACTGGAAACGCTTTAACACCTCACAGGTTAGTGATTTCTGTGCCGCAGAAATCGTGCCGCTAAAAGCCGAAAATCCGTCTCTGCCAACCACGACGAACTTCATGGAATATTTCTATGATTACGACTACTGGCAGTTGGCGAAGGTGATCGATTTCATTTCCTGGGACAGCTACCCACTGTGGCATAACGCGGAAGATGACTGCACGCTGGGTGCCTACACCGCGATGTATCACGATCTGATGCGCACGCTGAAAGGTGGCAAGCCCTTCTATCTGATGGAATCAACGCCGAGCCAAACCAACTGGCAGCCCATCAGTAAGCTGAAAAAACCGGGCATGCACATTCTGTCTTCGCTTCAGGCGGTCGCACACGGTTCAGACTCCGTGCAATATTTCCAGTGGCGTAAGAGCCGTGGTTCAGTCGAGAAATTCCACGGTGCCGTCGTCGATCATGTCGGGCATATCGACACCCGCGTCGGGCGCGAAGTGCAGGAATTGGGGGAAATACTCAATAAACTCGCCCCTGTTGCAGGCAGTCGAGTTGACGCTAAAGTCGCCATCATTTTCGACTGGGAAAGCCGCTGGGCGATGGATAACGCTCAAGGGCCGCGCAACGCGGGGCTATTCTATGAAAAAACCGTCACCGATCACTATCGGACGTTCTGGGAACAGGGCGTGGCAGTGGACATCATCAACGCCGATGTTGACCTCAGCAGCTATCAGGTCGTGATTGCACCGATGCTCTACATGGTGCGCGATGGTTTTGCCGAACGTGTCGATGCTTTCGTCAAACAAGGCGGTCGCTTCGTCACCACCTACTTGTCGGGCGTCGTTAACGAAACCGATCTGTGCTACCAAAACGGTTTCCCTGGCCCGCTTCGTCCGATCATGGGGGTCTGGGCGGAAGAGATCGATGGACTGTACGATCATGAAAGCAACAGCATCAGCGGTCTGGACGGTAATGAGCAACGTCTGGCTGGCCCGTATCAGGTCACGCACCTGTGCGAACTGATTCATCTGGAAGGCGCGCGAGCGCTGGCGACCTATGACAGCGATTTCTATGCCGGACGTCCGGCCGTTACGGTCAATGATTACGGCAAAGGACAGGCTTATTACATCGCGTCGCGCAACGACCTCGCCTTCCAGCGTGATTTCTTCACTACGCTGATACAGACGCTGGAGCTACCGCGAGCACTACCGACCGATCTGCCTTACGGCATTGTCGCTCATCGTCGCGATGACGGAGAAAGTGAATTTATCTTCGTACAGAATTACACGGCAACGCCGCAGCACATTACGCTGCCTGCCGCCTACGAGGAAATGACCACGGGCAGCACGCTGTCAGGGGCGCTCGACCTGTCAGGCTACGGCTGTCGGATTCTCCGCCGCGCGCTACAGTAAAGGCCCATGCCGGTCAGTTAAGCATCACAATACTGAAGCGACCACGGTGATGAATGCTCCTACAAAACCTCATCACCGTGTTTCGCCTAACAGTAATGTTAGGTGAACGGCATTATCATACGCACGCTGATAAACAAACGAAGAGGTGACTACGATGGGCAAGATTCACAATTTTCGGAAATTGTTCGCGTCAATGTTGGGTAAGCAGATTACCGAAATTGAAATCGCTTCACCGCTAGACAAAGAGAATTTGCAGCAGTTAGTGAGCGCCTTTGGCGGCAAAGAAAATATCGTCAGTCTGGATGCCTGTATTACCCGTCTGCGAGTCGAAGTTCACAGCCTGAGACTGGTCAACAGCGACAATCTGCAAAAGCTGGGCGCTATCGGCGTGATTATTGTCGGTCATCAGGTGCAGGCTATTTTCGGCACCCAATCAGATAACCTGCGGCGCGAATTGGCGGCCTGGTTTGAAGACGACGGCGCAGAGGCACACTAGCAACACGTTTTCGTCCCGTTCGGTGATGAATACACTACGGCATCTCTGACTTATCACGCAGAGCATGCCGACGAGCTAAAGACTGAAACACATTAAGACGATGCCGCTAACGGATAAGCCCCATGCTCGTTAGCGGCATCGGTTATTTAATGGCCGATGTGGCGATCGTCGCCGCAGGTACAGCCCCAGTTTTTCAGCTTGGAGGTTTTGCCTATTCCAGGGTTCAGGCTATTGGTAGGGTCGCTTTTCTGATAAAACGCTTTCAACTGTGGCTTAGCCTGATAGAGATGGCCGACATTGTGCTCTGCCGGATATTCCGCCCCACGCTGATCGAGCAAAGCAAGCATTCTCTCTTTCAGTTCATGAACATCCACGCCTTTCTTCACAATATAATCCTGATGGAAGACATGGCACATGAAGTGACCGTAATACAACCGATGCACCAGCATATCGCTAATTTCCGCAGGCAAATGCTCGAACCATTCACGATCGTTACGTCGCAGAGCAATGTCCAGAGGCAAGATGTTTTCCACTTCATTGCTGTGTACCGCATGATAGCGGATCGCGGCTCCCGCCGCGGCGAAGCGATGCAGAAAGGCCTTCGCACCTTCTTCCGGCGTACAGGCAAAAAACTCGCCGTCAGCGTCATGAAAATACTGTTCTAGCCAACGGCGTGCTTCCTCAATACCATCGCCCGCCATTTTCACCATCAAATGATGTTCAAAACGGTCTCGATACGTTTTCATCCGCGCCGGTAGATGAGAAGGCAGCAGGCGGCTGAGAAACTGCATGGTACGATCCACGAGATGTGACGGCAGGAAAGGCACTTTGCTAAAGATCGCGTCCATCTGCCCTTTCAGGTTGAAGAACATGGGCAATTTATCCGTACCCAGTTTATCGATCATCATAAACGTATCTTTGCCGTATATTTCGGCGATATCGAATATATCGCGGTGCATATACTCACCCGCTACTGGCAGATTTTTAAAATGGGCGAGCATATGGCGGCGTAATTCCGTTAATACCTGCGGCTGATTCGTCCCAATATAAAAAACCTGTTGGGATTTTTCCGCCGGAAACGTATCCAGACGCACAGCAAAAACCGACAGTTTCCCTGCACAGCCAGCGGCCTCAAACAAGCGGCGTTCATCGGCGTTAAAGCGCGACGGCGTGTCTGCATCGACATTACGCACACGTTCAATATAGTCGTGGTCGGATGCCTGACGCTCATCATAAATGACATCCTTCGCGTCATATTGCTGCGATTCCAAACGAGTCAGGATCGCTTCCGGCGTATCACCCAAATTGATCCCCAGATGGTTGATCAGCTCCACCTGACCTTGCTCGTTAACACGGCCGTAAAGTGCCATTTCGGTATACGCCGGGCCACGATGAACCAAAGAACCACCGGAGTTATTACAAATTCCCCCAATCACCGATGCGCCAATACACGAAGAACCGATCACAGAATGCGGTTCACGTCCAAGCGGTTTCAATACGCGCTCAAGATGCCATAGAGTACTTCCCGGCAGCGCCACAACCTGTCGCCCTTCATCCAGCAGTTGAACGTTATCCAAACGCAGGGTATTGACGATCACGATTTCCCGATCGTAATCATTACCGTTTGGGGTGGAACCTTCGGTTAAACCGGTATTAGCGGCCTGCATCAGCACGATACAACCCGCTTCAATACTGGCTTTAAATACCTGCCACTGCTCGAGTAGCGATGCGGGAAAAACCACCGCCAGTGCCTCTCCGCTCCCCGAACGAAAGCCTTTGCGATAACGCTCGGTTTTATTTTTATCGGTTAAGATGTGGGGCTTACCGACAATGCGGGTTAGCGTTTGGATAAGAGATTGAGAATCAACGGAAATACTACTTTCTGGCGTTACATCGTCCTTCATAACTGTCTGTCCTGTTAATTAATTTAACAAGTAGGATAAAAAGACTCGCATTCAAAAAACTGTCTGGTTATTAGTAACGACTTGCGCGGTTCAGTAGCTCAATGTCTTCTACTGGTAACACTAGCCGCGTCGCACTCGCCAGTTCAGCGATCTGCTCCAGCGACGTCGCACTGGCAATCGGTGCCGTAATGCTCGGACGTGCAATCAACCATGCCAGCGCGACCTGCGATGGCGTCGTATGATGCGCATTCGCCACGCTATCCAGCGCTTCCAAAATAGTGCGACCGCGCTCGTTAAGGTATTTTTCCACGACGCCCTGCCCGCGCGCACTTTTCGACGCATCCTTCGGCTGGCGATACTTTCCTGACAGAAATCCGCTAGCTAGCGAATAATAGCTAATGACCCCAACCCCTTGCTCACGCACCAGCGGCTCTAACGCGGCTTCATACCCCTGCCTGTCGTACAAATTGTATTCCGGTTGCAGGGTTTCATAACGCGCCAGATGATTGGCTTTACTGACCTTCAGCGCATCTGCCAGACGCGTTGCACTGTAGTTAGACGCCCCAATCGCACGAACCTTGCCCTCTTTAATCAGCGCATCAAACGTGGCCAACGTGTCTTCCAGCGGCGTATCTTTGTCGTCAGTATGTGCCTGATAGAGATCAATGTAGTCAGTTTGCAAACGCTGTAATGAAGCCTCGACCGCCTGCCGAATATAGCGGGGAGACAGCCCTTTCTTGCCATCGCCCAAATCCATCCCGACTTTGGTGGCAAGAATAACCTTGTCGCGCTGTCCGCTTTTTTTCAGCCAGTTGCCGATGATCGTTTCAGATTCACCGCCCTGATTGCCAGGTGCCCAGCGCGAATAAACATCTGCGGTATCAATGAAATTCAGCCGATGCGCCACCAGCGCATCCAGCAGACTGAACGACGTCGATGCATCAACCGTCCAGCCAAAGACATTACCACCAAACGAAAATGGCGGAACCACGATTCCTGAACGTCCAAGCTCGCGTGGGGTATTTGATACTGACATAATCACTCTCCTTTTGAATCATGCTGAAAACATCATGAAAAATACCCGCCAACCCGCAATCTAAAGTATGGCGAGGCAACTTTCTGTATGGAATAAGAATAATGAATGACCAGAAAGGCGCAAATAACGAGACGTAGCATTTAGTTTAGATAAAATCCCAAGGTATAATTGTTTTTTTGCGTTCTCCCTCTCATTTTTAGTGCACGCGTTACATAAAATGACGTGGAAAATTTGGCCTGCCTCATATTTGGAGCACACATGTCCTTGTCCCATATTGCGCAATTTATTCTGGCGCTGGTTGTTGTTACGGCGCTGGCACTGCTTGTCTGCCGCGATCGTAAAAGCATTCGTATTCGTTTCATTATTCAGCTACTCGTCATCGAAATTCTGCTCGCTTACTTCTTCCTGTACTCAAACGTTGGGTTAGGTGTCGTCAAAGGGTTCGCAGCAGTCTTCGACAAACTACTCGGATTTGCAGGCCAAGGGACAGACTTCGTATTCGGTGACATGGTGAATAGTGAGAAGAACCTGATTTCCTTCTTCTTCAAAGTGCTCTGCCCTATCGTCTTCATTTCGGCGCTGATTGGTATTCTGCAATACATTAAAGTGTTGCCGATCATCATCCGCGCTATTGGTACCGTTCTGTCCAAAGTGAACGGCATGGGCAAGCTGGAATCCTTTAACGCGGTCAGTTCACTGATTCTCGGCCAGTCCGAAAACTTCATTGCCTATAAAGATATTCTGGGCAAGATGTCCGAAAAACGCATGTACACCATGGCCGCTACCGCCATGTCCACCGTCTCGATGTCCATCGTCGGTGCGTATATGTCTATGCTGGATGCCAAATTCGTCGTTGCCGCGTTGATTCTGAACATGTTCAGTACCTTCATCGTGCTGTCACTGATTAACCCCTACAAAGTCGGTGAAGAGCCGGAGTTGCAGTTGGGTAATCTGCATGAGAACCAAAGCTTCTTTGAAATGCTGGGCGAATACATTCTGGCAGGCTTCAAAGTGGCCGTTATTGTGGCAGCCATGCTGATCGGCTTCATTGCACTGATCGCCGCGGTCAACGCGATTTTCAGCGCCATTTTTGGCATCAGCTTCCAGGAAGTCCTTGGCTATGCGTTCTACCCGTTCGCATGGATCATGGGTATCCCGTCTCATGAAGCCCTTCAGGTTGGTAGCATCATGGCAACCAAACTGGTTTCTAACGAATTTGTTGCAATGCTGGAACTGCAAAAGGTGGCAGGCGAGCTTTCTCCGCGCAGCGTGGGCATTCTGTCTGTGTTCCTGGTGTCCTTCGCCAACTTCTCGTCCATCGGTATTATTGCTGGCGCGATTAAAGGCCTGAACGAGCAGCAGGGCAATGTGGTTTCCCGCTTTGGTCTGAAACTGGTGTACGGTTCCACGCTCGTGAGCATCCTTTCCGCCTCTATCGCCGGTCTGGTGCTGTAACCGCTCATCACGTTGTAAAATGTTTATCTCAATCCGGTAGCCCAGCGCTGCCGGATTTTTTTTCCTACAAACCCTGACACATCTTCCACATTTCCTTCATTTTTGTCCGGCATCCACTGTTTAAACTAGTAACATAAGGTCATTGGTTCAATAACGTGCGAAAGTGCCTACCTACGCACATGCAACGTGAAGAATGACGGGTAGATCGTACTTCACACGCAATCTGGAGAGAGTAATCCATCACTATGAATGCCAAACGTATCCGAGGCCTGCTGATATTTGCCGCCGTTATCGCTCTTGCCGTGCTGGTCTGGCGCCATTTTACCCAGACGACGCCAGCCGTTTCTGGCACGAATGAACAGCACGCCGCCCGTACGTCACATTCGGGAAACGGTGCCAGTGGCGGCGGACGCCGTGCAGCCATGCGCACGCTGGCTCCGGTGCAGGCTGCGCTGACGCAATCCGCCTCTGTACCCTATTACCTCTCCGGTTTAGGCACCGTGACGGCAGCCAATACCGTGACGCTACGCAGTCGGGTGAACGGGGAATTGATGGCGCTACACTTTCAGGAAGGTCAACAGGTTAAGGCTGGCGACCTGCTGGCAGAAATCGACCCTCGCCCTTTTCAGGTTGAGCTGACGCAGGCACAGGGACAACTGGCAAAAGATCAGGCCGCACTGGCTAATGCCCGACAGGATTTAGCACGCTATCAGCAATTGGTGAAAACCAACCTGATTTCGCGTCAGGAGTTGGATGCGCAGACCGCCGCAGTACGTCAGGCGGAAGGCACGCTAAAAGCCGATGAAGGTGCCGTAGCCAGCGCACAGCTCCAGTTGGATTACAGTAAGATCACCGCCCCTATCAGCGGGCGGGTCGGCTTAAAACAGGTCGACGTGGGGAATTACATCACCAGCGGCGACACCAATGGCATTGTTGTAATTACGCAGACATACCCTATCGATGTCGTCTTTACCGTACCGGAAGCGGAAATTTCTACGATTCTGAGCGCACAGAAATCAGGTCAACAACCTGTAGTGGAAGCCTGGGATCGCGCCAATCAAAAGAAACTCTCGCAGGGCATTCTGTTAAGTATGGATAACCAGATCGACACCACTACGGGCACGATCAAGCTCAAGGCGCGTTTCGACAATCTGGATGATGCCCTATTCCCAAACCAGTTCGTGAATATCCGCATGAAGGTCGATACGCTGAAAAACGCCGTCGTCGCCCCTTCTGCCGCAGTACAAATGGGTAATGAAGGCCGCTTCGTCTGGATTCTGAATGATAAGAACGAAGTCAGTAAGCGTCAGGTTACGACCAGCATTCAGTATGGTCAGCTCGTTGTGGTGACTGCCGGACTGGATGCCGATGTTCAGGTCGTGACTGACGGCATTGACCGCCTGACCGAAGGCGCGAAGGTGGAAGTCGTGCCCTCAGCGTTGACAGAGAAAACGCCCGCAATCGCTGGGGAGAAATCCTGATGCAGGATAACGTTCCAGCCAGCGGCGGCGGGCCGTCGCGCCTGTTTATTCTGCGGCCGGTCGCAACCACGCTGCTGATGATCGCTATTCTGTTGGCCGGTATTATCGGCTATCGGGCGCTGCCAGTTTCCGCCCTGCCCGAAGTCGATTACCCGACAATACAGGTTATTACCCTGTATCCCGGTGCCAGCCCCGACGTGGTGACCTCGGCGATTACCGCGCCGCTGGAACGGCAGTTTGGCCAGATGTCGGGGCTAAAACAGATGTCGACGCAGAGCGCTGGTGGCGCATCCGTCATCACGCTTCAGTTCCAGCTTGAGCTATCGCTGGACGTCGCCGAACAAGATGTACAGGCCGCCATCAATGCGGCAAGTAACCTGCTACCAAACGATCTTCCCTATCCACCGACCTACAGCAAAGTGAATCCGGCAGATCCGCCGATTATGACGCTGGCCGTCACCTCCAGCGCGATGTCGATGACTCAGGTGCAGGACATGGTGGACAATCGCATCGCGCAGAAAATCTCTCAGGTGGCGGGCGTCGGGCTGGTGTCGTTAGCCGGAGGCCAACGTCCGGCCGTGCGGGTAAGGTTAAACGCACCAGCGCTGGCGGCGTACGGCCTGACCAGCGAAACGATCCGCACCGCAATTACCGCCGCCAACGTGAATTCCGCCAAGGGTAGCCTGGATGGTCCAACGCGCTCTGTGACACTATCCGCCAACGATCAAATGAAGTCCGTTGATGATTATCGCAGGCTGATTGTCACGTGGAAGAATGGCGCACCGGTGCGGCTTCAGGATGTCGCAACTATCGAACAGGCCGCCGAGAATATTCATCTCGGAGCTTGGGCAAATCGGCAGCAGGCGATCATTATTAACGTTCAGCGCCAGCCGGGTGCCAACGTCATCACGACCACGGACAGCATTAACAAGATGCTACCCGCGTTAAAAGCCAGCCTGCCGAACTCCGTCGACGTCACCACATTAACCGACCGCACCACCAGCATTCGCGCCTCAGTGAAAGACGTGCAGTTTGAGCTGCTGCTGGCAATCGCTTTGGTCGTGATGGTGATTTATCTATTCTTGCGTAACGCCGTCGCCACGCTGATCCCAAGTATTGCCGTACCGCTATCGCTGGTTGGCACCTTTGCCGCCATGTATTTTCTCGGTTTTTCCATCAATAACCTGACGCTGATGGCGCTCACTATCGCCACCGGTTTCGTGGTGGATGACGCCATCGTGGTGATTGAAAACATCGCCCGCTATATCGAAAAAGGGGAAAAACCGCTTAACGCGGCGCTGAAAGGCGCGGGAGAAATTGGCTTCACCATTATTTCCCTGACGTTCTCCCTCATTGCCGTGCTGATCCCGCTGCTGTTTATGGGTGATATCGTTGGACGTCTGTTCCGCGAGTTTGCCGTCACGCTAGCGGTATCTATCCTGATTTCCGCCGTCGTTTCGCTCACGCTCACCCCCATGATGTGCGCACGAATGCTGAGCCATCAGTCGCTGCGTAAACAGAACCGTTTTACCCGCGCCAGCGAGCGTTTCTTCACGCGTCTGATCGAGGCCTACGGCACGTGGCTGCGTAAAGTACTGAACCATCCGTGGCTGACGCTCAGCGTTGCGCTCGGTACGCTGTTGCTGACCATCCTGCTCTATATCTGGATCCCGAAAGGCTTCTTCCCGATACAGGATAACGGCATCATTCAGGGCACCGTTCAGGCACCGCAGACGGTCTCGTTCACCAATATGGCCGATCGCCAACAGCGCGTTGCATCCATCATCATGAAGGATCCGACGGTGGAGAGCGTTTCCTCGTTCATCGGTGTTGACGGTACTAACGCGGCGCTGAACAGCGGGCGACTGCAAATCAACCTGAAACCGCTCAGTGAACGTAGCGAACGTATTCCAGAGATCATCAGTCGTCTGCAACAGCAAACCGCACAGATTCCCGGTATTCAGCTTTATCTGCAACCGGTGCAGGATCTCACTATCGACACCCAGATTAGCCGCACGCAATATCAGTTTACATTGCAGGCGATGTCGCTGGATGAGCTGAGCGTTTGGGTACCAAAGCTGATGACCGAGTTGAAAAAGCTACCGCAGCTAGAGGATGTCAGCAGCGACTGGCAAGACGGCGCGGCGGTCGCCTATGTCAACGTCAATCGCGACAGCGCCAGTCGTCTGGGTATTACGATGTCACAGGTTGACAGCGCGCTGTACAACGCCTTTGGTCAGCGGTTAGTTTCCACCATCTATACTCAGGCGAGCCAGTACCGCGTCGTGCTGGAACACGACACGACCAACAACACCGGGCTGAACGCACTGAATGACGTGCGCCTCATCAGCAGTGATGGCGGTACGATTCCGCTCAGCAGCATTGCCACCATTGAAGAACGCCAAGGGCCACTGGCGATCAATCATATCGACCAGTTCCCGTCGACGACGATCTCTTTTAACGTCACAAGCGGCTATGCACTGGGCGCAGCGGTTGATGCCATCACTCAGGCCGAACAGCAGATGAATCTGCCTGCGGATATCACCACCCGTTTTCAGGGCAGTACGCTGGCGTTCCAATCGGCACTAAGCAGTACCGTGTGGCTCATCGTCGCTGCGATTGTCGCCATGTACATTGTGCTCGGCGTGCTGTACGAAAGCTTTATCCATCCGATCACGATCTTGTCTACGCTGCCAACGGCAGGAGTCGGCGCACTATTAGCACTGATGATGGCAGGGAACGAGCTGGATGTGATCGCCATTATTGGGATCATCCTGCTTATCGGGATCGTGAAGAAGAACGCCATCATGATGATCGATTTCGCGCTAGCGGCAGAGCGAGAACAGGGCATGAAACCTTATGACGCCATTTATCAGGCTTGTCTGCTGCGTTTCCGGCCGATTTTGATGACCACCATGGCGGCATTACTGAGTGCGCTACCGCTGATGCTGAGCACTGGCGTCGGTGCAGAGCTGCGCCAGCCGCTGGGTATTTGTATGGTCGGTGGCCTGATCATGAGCCAGATTCTGACGCTGTTTACTACACCGGTGATTTACCTGCTGTTTGACCGTTTGGCGACGCGTTTTCGTCGTTTAGCGCGTCAGGAGGAAGAAACCGAGTGAAGTTCTTCGCCCTGTTCATCCACCGCCCCGTCGCCACCCTGCTGCTGACGCTGGCCATCGCGCTCTGTGGCATATTAGGCTTCCGCCTGCTGCCCGTGTCTCCACTGCCGCAGGTAGATTTCCCCGTGATCTCGGTTAGCGCCTCGCTGGCCGGTGCCTCACCGGAAACCATGGCCTCTGCCGTCGCGACACCGTTGGAACGTGCACTCGGCAGGATCGCAGGCGTCAGTGAGATGACATCCACCAGCTCGCTCGGCAGCACGCGCGTCATTTTGGTGTTTAATCTCGACAGGGATATCAACGGTGCGGCGCGCGATGTACAGGCGGCGATTAACGCAGCGCAGAATCTACTGCCATCTGGCATGTCGAGCCGCCCTACCTATCGCAAAGTCAATCCGTCCGACGCCCCCGTCATGATCCTGACGCTGACCTCGGATACCTACAGCCAGGGGCAGTTGTACGATTTTGCCTCGACCCAACTGTCGCAGAAGATTTCTCAGATGGAAGGCGTCGGCGATGTCTCCATCGGCGGGAGTTCGCTCCCCGCCGTGCGCGTCGCGCTGAATCCGGTGGCGCTGTTTAATCAGGGTATTTCCCTTGATGAAGTACGGCAGGCCATCGCACAGGCTAACGTGCGCCAGCCGCTGGGAAATGTGGAAAACAGTCAGAAAAGCTGGCAGATACAAACCAACGATGAGCTCAAAACCGCCGATGCGTATGCGCCGCTGATCATCCACTACAACAACGGGGCCGCCGTCCGCCTGAGCGATGTAGCGACGGTAGAAGATTCGGTGCAAAACTCCCGCAATGCTGGAATGGCGAACTCGAAGCCCGCCATTCTGGTCATGATTCGCCGCGCGCCGGATGCCAACATTATTACCACCGTAGACAACATACGCGCTGCCATGCCGGAACTACGAGCTAGCCTGCCTGCCGAAATTCAGTTGGATGTCGCACAGGATCGTTCGCCCACTATCCGTGCGTCGCTGGCGGAAGTAGAGCAATCGCTGGTTATTGCCGTCGCACTGGTTATTCTGGTCGTCTTCCTGTTCCTGCGTTCCGGCCGTGCAACTGCCATTCCAGCGCTGGCCGTACCGGTATCGCTGATCGGCACCTTCGCCGCAATGTATCTGTGTGGCTTCAGCCTGAACAACCTATCTCTGATGGCGCTGACCATTGCCACCGGTTTCGTGGTGGATGACGCCATCGTGGTGCTGGAGAATATTTCCCGCCATATTGAGGCCGGAATGAAACCGCTACAGGCGTCGCTTCAGGGTGTGCGAGAGGTTGGATTCACCGTCTTATCCATGAGTCTGTCACTGGTGGCGGTGTTCATCCCGCTGTTGCTGATGGACGGCTTACCGGGGCGGCTATTCCGCGAATTCGCCGTAACGCTGTCGGTAGCGATCATGATTTCGCTACTGATCTCGCTGACGCTGACACCGATGCTGTGCGCACGACTGCTGCGTGCCGTACCCAAACGCAGCCAGCCGCGTACACGGGGTTTTAATCGCGTATTGCTCGCCATGCAACAAGGTTACGGGCGCTCGCTGAAGTGGGTGCTCAACCATGCGCGCTGGGTTTTACTGCTCCTGCTAGGAACCATCGCACTCAACGTTTGGCTGTATATCAGCATTCCGAAGACCTTCTTCCCTGAACAGGATACGGGCAGGTTGATGGGCTTCATCCAGGCCGACCAGAGCATTTCTTTTCAGGCCATGACGGTGAAACTCCAGAACTTTATGACCATTGTCAGCAGCGACCCGGCAGTGGATAACGTTAACGGTTTTACTGGCGGTTCTCGCACCAACAGCGGTTCGATGTTTATCTCGCTGAAGCCGCTTTCCGAACGCGATGTTTCAGCCCAGCAGGTGATCAGCCGCCTGCGCATCAAGCTGGCGAAAGAACCCGGTGCCAACCTGTTTTTAATGCCGGTGCAGGATATCCGAATCGGCGGACGGGAAGCGAACGCGGGCTATCAGTACACGCTGCTGTCTGACGATTTGAGCGAGTTGCGTATCTGGGAACCCAAGATCCGAGCGGCCTTTAGCAAACTACCTGAGCTGGCCGATGTAAACTCCGATCAACAGGATAAAGGCGCGGAAATGGCGTTAACCTACGATCGTGATGCGATGGCGCAGCTCGGCATCAGCGTCTCTGCCGTCAATGCGCTACTCAACAATGCCTTCGGGCAGCGTCAGATTTCGACCATTTACCAGCCGTTAAACCAATACAAAGTAGTAATGGAAGTGGATGATGCCTATACGCAGGATGTCAGCTCACTGAACAAAATGTTTGTCATCAATAACGAAGGCAAACCCATCCCGCTCTCTTACTTTGCCAGTTGGAAGCCGATCAACGCGCCGCTGTCGGTTAACCATCAGGGGTTGTCCGCAGCCTCAACCATCTCTTTTAACCTGCCGGAAGGCACCGACCTTTCCAGCGCAACGGCGGCGATAGAAAGGACCATGACATCATTGGGCGTGCCATCAGCGGTACGCGGCCAGTTCTCCGGTACGGCGCAGGCATTCCAACAATCGCAGTCTTCCCAGCTGTTGCTGATTCTGGCAGCAATTATCACTGTGTATATCGTGCTGGGCGTGCTGTATGAGAGCTATGTACACCCGCTGACAATTCTGTCTACCCTGCCCTCGGCGGGCGTGGGGGCACTGTTGGCACTGGAGTGGTTCGGCGCTCCCTTTAGCCTAGTCGCGCTAATTGGCATTATGTTGTTGATTGGGATAGTGAAGAAGAACGCGATCATGATGGTGGATTTTGCGCTGGTAGCGCAACGCAGCGGTAAGCTAAGCGCACAGGACGCTATTTTCCAGGCCTGCCTGCTACGTTTCCGCCCGATTATGATGACCACCTTGGCCGCACTATTTGGTGCCCTGCCGTTGGTGCTGACCAGCGGAGACGGTGCAGAACTGCGTCAGCCGCTCGGTATCACGATTGTCGGCGGACTGGTGATGAGCCAGATCCTCACGCTGTATACCACCCCGGTGGTGTATCTGTTTTTCGACAAACTGAGGACGATTCGGCGCAAAGCACCAGAGAGAGATGTGTCACTGTCGTAGCTGAACATGAGTACAGGTAAATGCTAATTTAGGAGAGGTTTCGTGCGCTTAACGTTCGCTATTTTTCTAGTAGCGCCCCGAACGCGCCCGACCAAGGGCGGCTCAATTGCCGTCGCCCTTGGAACCCTGGCTTTTGGCGCTAAATTGTACCGCTACGCGGTGCCTTCGGCGCAAGCTGTCTCTTCACGGGCCGCCAGTGACGCGCTCCCGGCGCGGCACTAGCTTTCGTGGCGTCCATGCCACTCACCCTTGAGCCAGCTTACGCCTCAGTACAATTTTTTACGCCGAGGAAAATGTTAAGCATACGAAGTGGCAGAAAAGGAACATATAGTTCGAAACAAACGCCCGCATTGGCGTAAATGATGCTGAGAAGGAAATGTTCTCCCGGATGAGCGGCAGGACGCCGCGAAAGTCGCTGCCGCGTCGGACAAAAACGTCGAGACGTTTTTGAACAGCACTTGTGCTGGCCCGAAGGGCGAGCCCCATTTATGGGGCGAGTAAACGCGTCAGCGGCGGTCCGAACAGGAGAACATTGAAGACGAAGGAACCGCGAAGCGGCATCATTTCTCGCCAAACAGCCTGGGTTCACAGGGCGGCGGCGACTGAGCGCCCTGTGTCGGGCGCATACGGGAAACATGCAGAGAAAAACAAATGTTAAGCGCACGAAATCTCTCCGAAATAACACGATACATGGCTTGAGGACACCACCAACTATGCCAAATATATCCAACACTCCAGAGGGTCATGGAAGATGACCCAACCAGCTTCCGTCCGCTGGCAGCTCTGGATTGTTGCCTTTGGCTTTTTTATGCAGACGCTGGATACCACTATCGTGAATACCGCGCTGCCTTCTATGGCCGCGAGTCTGAATGAAAGCCCGCTGCATATGCATTCGGTGATCGTTTCCTATGTGTTGACCGTAGCAGTGATGCTGCCCGCCAGCGGCTGGCTCGCCGATCGCATTGGCGTGAAGAATATCTTCTTCGCCGCGATTCTGTTGTTTACGCTGGGGTCGCTGCTGTGCGCCCGTTCAGAAACATTGGATGAGCTGCTGATTTCACGCGTGATTCAGGGTATTGGCGGCGCGATGATGGTGCCGGTCGGGCGCCTGACGGTGATGAAAATCGTCCCACGCGATCAGTACATGGCGGCAATGACTTTCGTGACGCTGCCCGGCCAGATCGGGCCATTACTGGGGCCCGCACTCGGCGGCTTTCTGGTGGAATATGCCAGTTGGCACTGGATTTTCCTCATCAACTTGCCGGTTGGCATTATCGGCGCGCTGGCAACCTGGTTTCTGATGCCCAACTACACCATGCAGACTCAGCGCTTTGATATCAGCGGTTTCGTTTGGCTTGCCGTCGGCATGGCAACGCTGACGCTAGCGCTGGATGGTAATCGTAGTCTCGGTATTCCGCCGATTGCCATTTTCGCGCTGATTACCATCGGGCTCATCGCGCTGTTGAGCTACTGGCTTCACGCTCGTCGTAACGAACAGGCGCTATTTAATCTACGTCTGTTTGACACCCATACCTTTTCTATCGGCTTAACTGGCGGGCTTCTGGCGCGCATCGGTAGCGGCATGTTACCGTTTATGACACCGTTGTTTTTACAGTTGGGAATGGGATTTTCCCCGTTCCATGCAGGGCTAATGATGGTGCCAATGGTACTTGGCAGCATGGGAATAAAACGCGTCGTGGTACAGATCGTCAATCGGTTCGGTTACCGCAATGTGCTGGTCGCGTCTACGTTATTGCTGGCGCTGGTCACCGCGCTATTTGCGCTGGTCGCGCTTATGCAGTGGATTTGGCTGATCCCGATTGTGTTGTTCTTCCTCGGTACAGTGAACGCTATTCGCTTCTCCACAATGAATACATTGACGTTGAAAGATCTGCCAGATCCCCTCGCCAGCGGCGGTAATAGCCTGCTGTCGATGACAATGCAGCTCTCCACCAGCCTGGGGGTGAGTATCGCGGGTATTCTGCTGGGCATATTTTCTCAACCACACATCGCGGCAGAAAGTGGAGCAACCCATACGGTATTTCTCTACACCTATCTCAGTATGATTGTCATTATCGCTCTGCCTGCGTTGATTTTTAACCATGTTCCGCCTGACACCGTAAAACAGTCAACGCTAGCGCGTAAATCGTGAGGTCGTTATGAAATTCGGAATCACCGCCAAATTATTCCTCGCCATTTTCGCCACCTGCATGTTGGTGCTGGTTACCATGCACTGGGGCGTACGCGTTAGCTTTGAACGCGGCTTTATCGACTATATTAAGCGCGGCAACGAACAGCGGGTTACGCAACTGCGCGATGCACTGGCAGAGCAATATCAGCTGCACGGCGATTGGTCATTCCTGCGCAATAATGAGCGTCTGGTGTTCAAGATGCTGCACTCCATGGATCAGAACAACGATACCGACAACAGCATGCAAGGATGGCGGGTACGTATCTGGGTGTTAGATGCAAGCAAACGCAAATTATTCGGCTCTCCGGCACCGATCCCCAATGAAGGGACCTCGCAGCCCATTCAGGTACAGAATCAGACGGTCGGCTGGATTGTCGCCTCGCCCGTTGAACGCCTGACCCGCAACGCCGATATCAGTTTCGATCAACAGCAGCAGCGCACCAGTTGGCTGATTGTCGCCCTCTCGACACTGCTCGCCATCATCGCCACCTGGCTGACCGCACGCGGCCTGCTCGCCCCCGTCAAACGGCTGGTCAGCGGCATGCACAGCCTGGCGTCGGGGGATTTCAGCACGCGAGTAACGGCAAGCTCGCATGACGAACTGGGCAGGCTGGCGCAAGATTTTAACCAGCTTGCCAACACGCTGGAAAAAAACGAACAGTCCCGCCGCGCGTTTATGGCCGATGTATCCCACGAATTGCGCACGCCGCTGGCAGTGCTGCGCGGCGAGTTGGAAGCCTTGCAGGACGGCGTGCGCAAGCCCGACGCGCATTCTCTGCATTCGCTTCAGTCTGAGGTCGCAACGCTCACCAAGCTGGTTGACGATCTGCATCAGCTCACGCTGTCCGATCGCGGGGCGCTGGCCTACCGCAAAACGTCTGTCGATGTAGTGCAAATCCTGCACATTGCTATCGCCGCGTTTCATGAACGCTTCCAGAAAAAGCAGATTGTGCTCACCACCGATTTGCCCGCTCAGGTTAGCGTTTTTGGTGACCCGGATCGGTTAAGCCAGTTATTTAATAACTTATTGGAAAATAGCCTGCGTTACACCGATGAACAGGGTCAGCTAGCCATTACCGTTGTTCAGCAGCATAAGCGCTGGGCCATTATCTGGCAGGACAGCGCCCCCGGCGTCACCGACGAGCAGCTTACGCTGATTTTCGAGCGTTTTTATCGCGCGGAAAGCTCGCGCAACCGCGCCAGCGGCGGTTCCGGTTTGGGCTTGGCTATCTGCAATAATATCGTTGAGGCACATAGCGGACGACTGTATGCTGAACATTCGCCATTAGGGGGAGTGATGGTTACCATCGAACTTCCGTCGCACGTACCTGATTAAGAGCCAATCCCGAAACCGAAGATAAATAGAGCTATGACAACCGCATCCGATTTCGCTATGGCGTCACCTATTCTGATCGTCGAAGATGAACCCAAATTGGGGCAACTGCTGGTGGATTATCTTCAGGCCGCAGACTACGCCACACACTGGCTGCCCAACGGCAACGATGTCGTCGAGTGGGTACGGCAGCATTCCCCTTCACTCATCTTGCTGGATTTGATGCTGCCGGGCTGCGACGGTTTGACGCTCTGCCGCACCATCCGTCAATTTTCTAACGTGCCGATTATCATGGTCACCGCCCGCATCGAAGAGATCGATCGCCTGCTGGGGCTGGAAATTGGTGCTGATGATTATATTTGTAAACCCTTTAGCCCGCGCGAAGTCGTCGTGCGCGTCAGAACGCTACTACGTCGCTGCGGCTGGCAGAATGACGGCGTGAAAGCCGCCGAGAAAAGCGAAACCGCGCTGTTGATTGATAAAAGCGGCTTTCAGGCCAGCTATCTCGGGCAAAATCTTGATCTGACACCAGCGGAATTTCGTCTGCTCAAGACGCTCTCTACCGAACCAGGAAAGGTGTTTTCACGCGAGGCGCTGCTGGATAAGCTCTACGACGATTATCGCGTCGTGACCGATCGCACCATCGACAGCCACATCAAAAACCTGCGCCGCAAGCTGGAACAGTTGGATGAAGAAACCTCGTTTATCCGCACGGTGTACGGCATCGGCTATCGCTGGGAAGCAGCGCCCTGTAATGAGGTATAAATCCAACCGTCTTATGATGTTATGGAGCCTATTTTGAACGGACCCGATCCTGATAACCGCTACCCAATGGCTGGTTTCCCCCAAGTGTGTTTTATCAAGAATATTGTCACCAACCCGAATATTGAGGTTGGCGACTATACCTATTACGACGATCCCGATGGCGCGGAACATTTCGAGCAAAACGTGCTCTATCACTATCCGTTTATCGGCGATAAATTAATCATCGGTAAGTTTTGTGCTATCGCGCGTGGCGCAAAATTTATCATGAACGGTGCCAATCATCGGCTCTCCGGCCTGTCGACTTACCCCTTTCAGATTTTTGGCAACGGCTGGGAGAAAGTAACGCCGAAGTCAGAGGATCTACCTTGTAAAGGCGACACGGTGATCGGCAATGATGTCTGGATTGGCTATGACGCGCTGATCATGCCCGGTATCCGCATCGGAAATGGTGCCGTTATTGCCTCACGCGCCGTGGTCACTGCCGATGTGCCCGCGTATACGGTCGTCGGCGGTAATCCGGCAAAAATCCTGAAGCCGCGTTTTGCACCAGAAGTCATCGAGATACTGGAAACGCTGTGCTGGTGGGACTGGCCGATAGAAAAAATCACGCGTCATCTGGAAGCCATTACTGCGGGTGATATTGCCGCACTGCAAGCTGGCCATCGGTCAGCGTAACCGTCTTCCATTTCACACCAACCTATTCCATACAAATCCCTATCACACGAAGAGAGGCTTTCACGATAATGACTGCGCTATTTTCCGAAACCACCCGAATCCAGACGCCTCGCTTGCTGCTACGCCCGCTTTATCGTGATGATGCACCTGCGCTATTCGTCTTTATGTCCGATCCGGTCGTCATGCGTTTCTGGAATCACCCACCCTGGCAACAGCTCGAACAGGCGCATGACGCGATTGCCGAATACTGGAGCGCGCTGTGTGCCGGGCAATACATGAAGCTAGGTCTGGAAGTCAAAGAGAGCGGTGAGCTGATCGGCACCTGCGTACTGTTCAACCTTGAGATTGACTCTAAACGCGCAGAGATCGGCTACTGTCTGGCAGCAAGTGCGCAAGGAAAAGGCTATATGGCGGAGGCGCTCTCTGCCCTGCGGGATTTTGCCTTTGAAAAAGTGGGCCTAAGCCGGTTGGAAGCCGAAATCGATCCCCGTAATGTGGCTTCAGCCAAATCGCTGGAACGACTGGGGTTCACGCAGGAAGGGTTGTTAAAGCAACGTTGGATCGTAGACGGTGAAGTTTCTGATTCTGCGCTCTACGGGCTGTTGGCGGCAGAGCGCTAACCGCAACCTTCCCATGCCCGTCAAAAATACTGTTCGACTTAATGAAAATTTTGTCATTTTCTCTTTTCCCACGGCTGTTACCATTTCAAGCCTACAATAATGACAGGTATCCACCCGCACCACATGCGGGGCACAGGTTACCTGCAACACGATTGATTTTTCAACGCCATTGATTTTGAAAACAATTGATTGATTTGCAAAACAATTGCTCTTCAAAACAGTTGTCCTTCAAAAGGATGAGGCTTGAAAACAATAGACAGGGGAAAATATATGTCAGGCTTAGTGAATGGCAAATGGGTTAACGGTGATGTCGCGGCGGAAGAGATCAAAAACGGAGCATTCCACCGCGAAGAAACCAAATTTCGACAAACCGAGCTGGTGCCAGAAGCCGGTCGTTATCAGCTTTTTGTCTCCTATCTCTGCCCCTGGGCATCGCGCACGCTGATTTTCCGCAAGCTGAAAGGGCTGGAGAACATCATCTCGCTTTCCGTTGCCAACCCACGCATCGCCGATAACGGCTGGGAGTTTGCAACGCCGCAGGATGCTGGCGAACATGTCGGCGAGATTCACTATCTGCACCAGCTGTACACCGCTAGCGTCCCCGACTATACCGGAAAGGTATCCGTGCCCGTGCTGTGGGATCGGGTGGAAGGCCGTATCGTGAACAATGAATCGGCGGATATCATCCGTATGCTGAACAGCGAATTTAACGACCTGACTGGCAACCACCTCGATTTCTACCCATCGGAACTGCGCAGCGAGATCGACAGTTGGAACGAAACCGTGTACCACAACGTCAATAACGGCGTGTATAAGACCGGGTTTGCCAAAACGCAGGAACACTATAACGATGCGGTCACCACGCTCTTCACCACGCTGGACGAACTGGACGATCATTTGGGCAGACATCGCTATATGTTGGGCGACACGCTGACCGAAGCCGACTGGCGCCTGTTTGTAACGCTGGTACGCTTTGACGTGGCCTACCACGGCGCGTTCAAATGTAACCTGAAGCGTATTGCAGACTACCCGAATCTGTCGAATTACCTACGCGAACTGTATCAGTGGCCGGGTGTTGCAGAGACGGTGAATATCGACCACATCAAAGCCGGTTATTACGGCATTGCCTGGCTGAACCCAACGCAGATCGTACCGGTTGGCCCACAGGTCGATTTGTATCAGCCACATAACCGTGAAGCTCTCGGCACTTCCCGTATCGCCACGCGTTAATCCTTCTGGATCTGGCCTGCTCCGTTTATGGCAGGCCATTCCTTATTTAGGTCAAAAAATTGATTTACGTCAAACAATAGGCCCACGTTTCGTGTGTCGTCTACTGCAATTTCCCCCCATTAGCGCTAGAATCCTCCGCCTTTACTGTTCCCGCCGTGGAGCAGCCTGACTTGTGATCAGAATCGAGAGATACCATGTTTAAACCGGAACTGCTTTCTCCGGCCGGTACGCTGAAAAATATGCGTTACGCCTTTGCCTATGGCGCGGACGCTATTTATGCCGGTCAACCTCGCTACAGCCTGCGCGTGCGCAATAACGAATTCAACCATCAGACTCTGGCGCAAGCCATTAACGAAGCGCACGAGCTAGGCAAGAAATTCTACGTGGTCGTTAACATCGCGCCGCACAATGCCAAGCTGAAAACCTTCCTGCGTGACCTGCAACCCGTCATCGAAATGGGGCCGGATGCGCTGATCATGTCCGATCCAGGTTTGATCATGCTGGTGCGAGAAAACTTCCCACAGGTAGATATTCACCTTTCCGTTCAGGCCAACGCGGTCAACTGGGCGACGGTGAAATTCTGGCAGCAGATGGGGCTGACGCGAGTGATTCTATCGCGCGAACTGTCGCTGGAAGAGATTGCGGAAATCCGTCAAAACGTCCCGGATATGGAACTGGAGATCTTCGTTCACGGTGCGCTGTGCATGGCTTACTCAGGGCGTTGCCTGCTGTCCGGCTACATCAACAAACGCGATCCAAACCAAGGCACCTGCACCAACGCCTGCCGCTGGGAATATAAGGTTCAGGAAGGTAAAGAGGATGAGGTCGGGAACATCGTCCATCAGCACGAACCTATCGCGGTGAAAAACGTTGAACCTGCGCTGGGCATCGGCGAACCAACCGACAAAGTCTTTATGCTGGAAGAAAATCTGCGCCCCGGCGAATACATGAGCGCCTTTGAAGACGAGCACGGCACCTACATCATGAATTCCCGCGATCTGCGTGCGATCCAACACGTTGAACGCCTGACGCAAATGCAGGTGCATTCGCTGAAAATCGAAGGCCGCACCAAGTCATTCTATTATTGCGCCCGTACCGCACAGGTATATCGCCGCGCTATCGACGATGCTGTCGCGGGTAAACCATTCGACCCAACCTTGCTGGAAACGCTGGAAGGTCTGGCGCACCGTGGCTACACCGAAGGCTTCCTGCGTCGCCACGTGCATGAAGATTACCAGAACTATGACTACGGCTATTCCGTTTCCGATCGTCAGCAGTTTGTCGGTGAATTTACCGGCGTTCGTCGCGATGGGCTGGCAGAAGTCGAGGTGAAGAACAAGTTTTCCTGCGGCGACAGCGTGGAAATGATGACGCCAAACGGCAATATTCAATTCACGATCGAAGCGATGCAAAATGTCAAAGGGCAGCCGACCGAGGTTGCGCCGGGTAACGGTCATATCGTTTATCTGCCGGTGCCGGACGATGTTTCGCTGGACTACGCACTATTGCTGCGCAATCTGCCGGGCACCACCACGCGTAACCCTAACGCGGAATAAAACCGTCATATCGCCGGATGTACAGCCATCCGGCGATGCTCTCATAAAACAGCACTTCCTTACGATATCCCCCATCATCGCCCTTTCCCTACTACGAAGTCATGCCCTAACCGCCCGAGGGTATCGTTACAAAGCTCAGGGTTTTTTTAACGAATATTAGAAACAGATCACATCAATTCGCTGGACTTGTGGTTAATATTGCGTCGCTGAGAAAACATAGAACGAAAAATAAGCGTAGTGATACTACTAGGAACCACCTCCTTGGCCAGCTCAATCTCCCTTGAGCTGGCTTTTCTTTTTCTCTCGATCACGTATTTCCCACCGCAAATATACCCTAAATAATTCGAGTTTCAGGCATGCGGCAAGTGAGGGTCAAATTCGTCGAGAACGAATTTGACCAGCCGCTGGCTCGCCTCCGGTGAGAGACAGGATGTCTCTCATTTCATCCCGATGAGCTTACTCAGGTAAGTGATTCGGGTGACTAAGCGCTGCCAACGCACATGCAACTTGAAGTATGACGGGTATATTCACCGATTCTTCTGATGTCTACCTGCCGATTTAATGACTATGATTAACTGCAACGTTTCTGTATCAACCACATCGCAGCCAGAGAAAGACAACATGGAAAAAAATCCAATCACACTGCTGATTTTGAATGGAAAAAGTGCGGGTAACGAAGATCTTCGCGACGCTATTGGTGAGCTACGTAAGGACGGCTATACGCTGCATGTCCGCGTCACCTGGGAGTACGGCGATGCCAAACGCTATGTGGACGAGGCCATCCAACTTAATGCGGACAACGTGATCGCCGCGGGTGGTGATGGCACCGTTAATGAAGTTGCCGCAGCATTAGCGGTGCAGCCAGAAGAGGTTCGTCCGACCCTGGGAATTGTGCCGCTGGGTACGGCTAATGATTTTGCCACCAGTTGTCAGATTCCGATGGAGATGCACAACGCATTGACGCTGGCGATCAAAGGCCGAGCCACCGCCATTGATATTGCTAAAGTGAACGACAAACACTATTTCATCAATATGGCGACGGGCGGGTTTGCCACCCGTATTACCACGGAGACCCCCGCCAAGATGAAGGCTGCGCTGGGAAGTGCCTCTTACGTGCTACACGCACTCTTTCGTATGGACATGCTGCAAGCCGAGCGCTGTGAGATTCACGGGCCAGATTTCCACTGGTCGGGCGATACGCTGGTTATCGCAGTAGGAAATGGCCGTCAGGCCGGTGGTGGACAGGAGCTGTGCCCAGAAGCGCTGATCAACGATGGGCTACTGGAGCTGAGCGTGCTATCAGCAAAGGAGTTGCTGCCCAATATGCTTCAGGCCTGGTTTACCGGCAGCGAAAACCAGAACATGATTTCCGCTACCTTACCTTGGTTGGAGATTATCGCGCCAGACGATATGACATTTAATCTGGACGGCGAACCGCTCACCGCCAAACGCTTCCGCATTGAAGTGCTTCCCGCCGCAATTCACTGTCGGTTACCGCCGCAGTGCTCGCTACTGGAATAGCCGCGCGTTTTGATTATTCCCGCTTCAGGCGATTACTGTTTGCCAGGTACAGCGTCACCACCAGCAGCAGGATCGCCGCGGAATACACCAGCGTATCCGACGGGCTTTTGTGATCGACAATAATCAGACGAATAATAGCCGTGATGCCGATGTAGATAAAATAGCGCAGCGGGAAGTGATAGCCGGACTGAAAATACTTCACGATCAGCGCAATGAACTCAAAATACAGGAAATAGATCACGATGCCTTCTATCAGTTGATAGGAGGAATCTTTCTCGTTGGAGACCAGCAGCACCTTCGCCAGATGGAACGTTTCCTTGACTAAAAAAATCACCAGAATGGTCGCCAGCACCAGTAGGCCGATATTGAGTATCGTCTGAAGTGCCTTGGCAGCCATCGTACTGCGAGCAGAACCTGCCATATGTTATCCCCACATCCTATTTCACATTAACGCCAAGATTTCACAGCAAAGTAACCGGACACACGCGCACTGTCACGCCGAAATACGCTTAATTTAGTTTGAAATTACTGACAAATATGTCACGCAAAGTACAAGTCGATTTACTTATGCCCGTCATACCTCAAGCGATAGGAAAGCGGCAGCTCGAATGATTGAGGGCTCACCACCAGCGGTGGAAGTGATGAACGGGGCCGATTCCGTGCCCGACCTCCAGCGTATCGGCCTGCTGTAACGCCTGCTGTAAATATTCCTTCGCTGCGTTGACCGTCTCGCCCCAGCTATCGTAACGTGGCCGCAGCGCCGCCAGCGCGGCAGACAGCGTGCAGCCGGTACCGTGCGTATGGCGAGTATTAACACGCGGGGAACTAAAGCGCTGCGGCTCAGCCTGCCGACTGAACAGCCAGTCCGGGCTTTCCGCTTCACTAAGGTGACCACCTTTCATCAACACCGCCTGACAGCCCATCGCCAGTAACGCTTCCCCCTGCTCACGCATTTCCCGCTCGTTGGCGGCAGGCGACGTATTCAGCAACGCGGCAGCCTCCGGCAAGTTGGGCGTAATGAGAGAAACCAGCGGCAGCAGCTCACGGCGGATCGACTCTACCGCCTCCGGCGCAAGTAGCGGATCGCCACTTTTCGCCAACATCACAGTGTCCAGCACCACGAAAGGAACGGCGTAATGACGCAGACGCTCGGCAACAGTTTCGACAATATCGGTCTGCGCCAGCATACCAATCTTGGCGCTATCGATACGCACATCGCTCAGTACAGAATCCAACTGTGCCGCAACAAAATCCGGCTCAATCCGGTAGACCGACTGCACGCCACGCGTATTTTGCGCCACCAGCGCGGTAATGACCGACGTGCCGTAAGCACCCAGCGCAGAAAACGCTTTTAAATCCGCCTGAATCCCCGCGCCACCGCTCGGATCGGTGCCCGCAATCGTCAACGCATTGATACGTTTCATACCAGATCCTCCGCACGCAGGGTATAAAGCCGATCGAGAAAGTTGGGGATAAAGCTGCCCGTACCTTGCGACACCGAAGCCGCCTGCTGCCCTGCTAACGCCATGACATAGCACGCTGCCGCCACATGGGATAAGCGGTCACCTTCCAGAGAAGAAAATCCCGCGACCACCGCCGACAGCGCACAGCCCGTACCGACCACGCGTGTCATCATGCTATCGCCACCGGTGACCGCGATATCACGCTCACCGTCAGTGACATAATCCACAACGCCGGTCACCGCGACAATCGTCCCCACCTGCAGTGCCAACTCGCGCGCAGCAGGGAGCGCGGCAAGGGAATCATCGGCACTATCCACGCCCCGCCCTTGTGCGACTAACCCCGCAAGCGCCATGATTTCAGAGGCATTGCCGCGAATCGCTGCAGGCTTCCATGCCAGCAATTCTCGGCAAAATTCAGTACGAAAAGTTAACCCCCCAACGGCAACCGGATCGAGCACCCACGGCGTACCCGCCTGATGTGCGCTATTTACTGCCGCACGCATCGCATCGGCACGCGTGCGTTCCAGCGTACCGACATTAATCAGCAGCGCATCGGCAACTGCACTGAACTGCGCGGCTTCTTCAGCATCGATCACCATCGCAGGCGATGCGTTCAGCGCCAACAGCACGTTAGCAGTAAAAGATTGCACCACATCGTTGGTCAAGCAGTGGATCAGCGGTGAAGCAGAATGAAGTTGGGTGAGTGATGTTGCTGCCTGAGCGGCAGAAAAGTCGGCGGGTCGCATGTTCATAGGTCTCCCAACCGGCGTGGAAGAAGGCGGCAACCGGTAGGCATACCGTGACTTCCCTACGCTGGCATTATCCAGATCAGGTGGTACGGGTATTTCTCAGCCTTCACAAAGAAGGGCACCCCGAGTCATGTACTTAGACTTTGCAGCATAAGTAAGTGATTTCAGTAAAGCAAGCGCTTGCCCACTCCACGCAACACAAAATGAAAAACCACAGGCACGTTGTGACATAGAGAAAAATGCCATAACCCTTTAGACTGGTTAATCAAACCCATACTGAGGAAATTGTGATGACGATAATCAAGAGTTATGCCGCACCGGAAGCAGGCGCAGCGCTGGAGTTGTATGAGTTTGATGCGGGTGAGCTACAAGCGGAAGACGTCGAAGTCGTGGTTGATTACTGCGGCGTGTGCCATTCCGATCTCTCGATGATTGATAACGAATGGGGAATGTCGAGCTATCCGCTGGTTGCCGGGCATGAAGTGATTGGTCGTGTACACGCATTGGGTGACGCGGCAAAGAACAAAGGATTAAAGATTGGTCAGCGCGTCGGCATTGGCTGGACGGCACGCAGCTGTGGGCACTGCGATGCCTGTATCAGCGGCAGCCAAACCAACTGTCAGCAAGGCAGCGTGCCGACGATTCTGAATAAAGGCGGTTTTGCCGATAAGATTCGCGCGAACTGGCAGTGGGCTATCCCGCTTCCTGATTCCATTGATATCGAATCTGCGGGCCCGCTACTGTGCGGCGGCATCACCGTTTTCAAACCGCTGTTAATGCATCATGTCACTGCGACCAGCCGCGTCGGCGTTATCGGTATCGGCGGTCTGGGACATATCGCGATTAAGCTCCTGCACGCGATGGGATGTGAAGTCACAGCGTTCAGCTCAAACCCAGCCAAAGAACAGGAAGTGCTGGCGATGGGTGCCGATAAAGTCGTCAACAGCCGCGATCCGCAGGCGCTGACCGCGCTGGCAGGCCAGTTCGATCTCATCATTAACACCGTGAGCGTCGATCTGGAATGGCAACCCTATTTTAACGCGCTTGCCTATAACGGGAAGTTCCATACCGTCGGTGCAGTGATGAAGCCATTTAGCGTTCCAGCCTTTACGCTTATCGCAGGCGATCGCAGCGTTTCTGGTTCTTCTACTGGCTCGCCACATGAGCTACGTTCTCTGATGAAGCTTGCCGCGCGTGCCAGCGTGAAGCCACAGACAGAACTGTTCCCAATGTCGAAAATCAACGATGCCATCCAGCATGTGCGTGACGGCAAAGCCCGCTACCGCGTCGTGCTGAAAGCCGATTTTTAATGAATAAAGACGCCTGAGCGATCGGGCGTCTACTTTTTGTACATTTATCAGATTGTCGTCATTCTCTGGACCACACCGCTCAGCACCACGCTACTGAATGTATTCAACAGGTTTCATGATAGGATTGGAAAGTGATGCAAGAGGAGATCCACAATGCCTTTTAAAGAGTATGATCATGACTTCATTGATAGAAATAAAAAGGCGTCCTCGTCAATAAGGTTTGCCCTTTTATTATCCGTGTTAATCATTATATTTAATCTCCTGTTCTTCAAGCACCGCGACTTTCAGGAGCAATTGCACAATAACCCAGGGTCTTATACCGATTCGATCGCGCTGGTTTTTCTTTTTTTTATTTTGTCGTGTACCAGTAAGATCTCACTTAACCATACTTCAGCCTTATCCATTCGACTCGGACTGCATGTCTGGATATGCTCAGCCACGTTTGACTTCATGGATGAGTTTATCTATCAACCCAAACTGGTTGGATACTATGTGGAGGATATGCTGAGAATTATTGGTATGTTTGGCGTCGGATTCGGTGTCTATACCCTGATACAGCAAATCAACAATAAGTATGTCGAAGCCAGAATACAGTCATTCAGCGATGAACTCACACAGCTCCCTAATCGCCGGTTTTTTATTAACGAATTAAAAAAACTCGAAGCGAAAACACCCTACTTATTTATTATCGACATCGATAATTTCAAAGTCATCAATGACAAATATGGGCATACGAAAGGCGATGAAATACTCAGTAAGTTCGGCCATATTCTTTCCCGTTTCGACAACAGTGAAGTGGTCGCAACCCGAATAGGTGGCGAAGAGTTCGCGATTATTCTGTATGCCGGAACACAAGATCGAGCAGAGAAACTGGCAAGAGAAGTATTAAAAAACGCGAACAAAATCATTATTAAAAATATGCATCATCTTTCTGTCAGCATTGGGGCAGGTAAAAAACAGCGCCAAGAACCCACAGAACACTTTATGAAACGCGTGGATGTTGCTCTTTACCAAGCCAAAAATACCGGTAAAGGCAAAGTGGAATGGGCTCTGGAGCCGCAAGAAAAAACGCAGTAGCTCAACGTAACCTCATCCGATAACACGGCCGCACGGACGCGCCGCCTTCCTTAATCATCATAAAAACTACTACAAACCATATTCACGCCACAGCAACCCACTGATCGTAAAGCCGATCATTCTGTAACAAAATTAAACACTTCCTAATTAATCAACTCGCTGGCCAGCGTGTACTCTTTTATAGGTAGAACCAAAATACATTACCTCTACAACACATTACCCCTACAACACATTCAGTAAAAGGAAGACTAATGAAAGCAGCCATCGTTACAAAGGATCATTCCGTTGAGATTCAGGACAAAAAACTACGCCCTCTCCAGCACGGTGAAGCTCTGCTAAAAATGGAATGCTGTGGCGTGTGCCACACCGACCTGCACGTCAAAGACGGTGATTTTGGTGATGTTACCGGCATCACCCTCGGCCATGAAGGTATCGGTATCGTTAAAGAAGTCGGCCCAGGTGTGACATCGCTAAAACTCGGCGATCGCGCCAGTGTAGCCTGGTTCTATCAGGGCTGTGGCCACTGCGAATATTGTAATAGCGGTAACGAAACCCTGTGTCGCACGGTGCAAAACGCAGGCTACTCCGTCGATGGTGGAATGGCAGAAGAGTGCATCGTCGTTGCCGATTACGCGGTAAAAGTGCCAGACGGTCTGGATTCTGCCGCAGCCAGCAGCATTACCTGCGCTGGCGTGACGACGTACAAAGCAGTGAAAGTCTCGCAAATCAAGCCTGGACAGTGGATCGCCATTTATGGTCTGGGTGGATTGGGTAACCTGGCACTGCAATATGCTAAAAATGTCTTTAATGCGAAAGTCATTGCGATTGATGTGAACGACGCGCAATTGGCCTTTGCCAAAGAAGTAGGGGCAGATCTGGTCATCAATCCTGCCAAAGAAGATGCCGCCAAGATCATTCAGGAAAAAGTCGGTGGCGCACATGCGGCCGTGGTCACCGCCGTTGCCCGTGCGGCATTTAACTCTGCTGTCGATTCTGTACGTGCAGGTGGGCGCATTGTTGCTGTCGGCCTGCCGCCGGAATCGATGGATCTGAATATTCCGCGCCTGGTGCTGGATGGTATTCAGGTATTGGGTTCTCTGGTCGGCACGCGTGAAGATCTGAAAGAAGCGTTCCAATTTGCGGCAGAAGGGAAAGTAAAACCGAAAGTGACCCGCCGTCCCCTGAAAGACATCAACGCCATTTTCGCTGAAATGAAAGGCGGGAAAATAACAGGCCGTATGGTGATCGACCTGTCAATGTAAGCCGCGATTTGCTGATATAAAACGGGATAGCACTGCGGCTATCCCTTTATATTTTAGCTAAGCGTTTGTGTATTACCGGGGCACACGAGCTGCTTACTTTTAATATGGTAAACCTCGACATCAGGACGCGTGAAAAAGGCGATTTCCCATGGGTTCTTGGTGACAAATTCATGGCGCACTTTTTCATAGAGCGGATTGTCGCGCGCGATAATAAACGCGTCCCCTTCAATAATGGTGTAGTTCCATTCAATTGCCCGCTCGAAGGTATAATGGCTGCGCTCATCCATCGCAAAAAAGCAGTGCGGATTACGTTTGAGTAGTTGAGATTTAAAGGTTTCAGGGAACGTAATCAGGAAGATATCGTTATCTACGGATGAGAGGAACGCCAACACCGTGGTATGCGGCTGTTCGGCAGCCATGGTGATTAACACACCGACCTTGTTGGAGAAATCCTGCTTTTCCGTTGGCGGAAAATCTACCATCGGCGTCAGAGGCACCGGCATTGACGGGCGATCGTCTTGTGGAAACTGATAGCCCGGCTCACGGATGTCCAGTACAGGCGTGAAACCATGTAAAAGCTGGCATTCTCTCGGTTCCAGTACCACCCAATCGCCTTCGCTTGCTATCACTCGTCCTTTGTAAGAGGCGCGATAAACCTGAATATTGGCATCAAACTCATCAACCCCAGAGCGATTATCAAGGTGAATGGTTGCCAGATCGCCAACGACAAACTCATGTCCGTGCGGGAAAAAAACGCGCAGGCTGTTATCTGCATTGGGATAGACACCGCAAATATGGATGACCATCCCCCCCTGCTTATAACCAGCCAGTACACCGAGAGTTTGCTTTCCTAGATAGCTCACGAGACTCATACATCACGCCTTATTCAGATTGGGCTTCAGAGAGGACACCGACCGTGCTTCGTTAGGTCCGTTCTAACAACGGTCAGGAATCTGAGAAAAACCATCAGTCTGGCCGCATGACTTCCTACCTATCAACGGAGAAAGCGCTGAAAACTTTAGGCTGAATGCCTATCTATTTAAAGGAATAAATAGGAATTAGCAGCGATAGATATGGCGTCCCCCTCCGTTATTTAAGCACCAGCATGGTGATCCCCACGCCGACCAGCACCAGACAAAAGGCACCTCGCAAATAAACGACGGGCAACTTATGAGCAACCGCAACGCCCCAGGACACACTGACAATGCCCCCCAACGCCAACGGAAAACCGATACTCCAGTCAACGTTCCCCGCCTGCGAATAGGAAAGCAGCGCCGCCAGTGCGCCCGGCACCACCAGGATCAGCGCCATACCCTGCGCCTGCGTTTGTGCAAAGGCAAATAACGTAACCAACACTGGCACAACAACCAGGCCACCGCCGACGGTAAAAATACCGGACATAAACCCACTCGCTACGCCAAGCAGCGGCAGATATTTGGTCGACAGTACCCTCTCCGGCGTTTGACTGCGTTTTTTGTTATACCACTGCCACATATAGTACGCCGCCAGCACCAGCAGGAAAATGGCAAACGCACGCTGAAGGTTATGCACATCAATCGATGAGGCAAGGTGGGCGGAAAAATAGGCAGATCCCGTAGCGAATGCACACATCGTCAGTGCCATCCTCGTATCAATACGGTTACGCTGGCGATAGCGTAGAAAACCAATCAGTACATTGGGCGTAATCATCACCAACGCCGTTCCCTGCGCCATGTGCTGATCCATCCCAAAGAGTACGCCCAGAATCGGAATCGCGATAATCCCTCCGCCAATCCCCAACATTCCTCCACAAAATCCCAGCCCGACGCCCAAAAGCAAACACAACAAAATATCGCTGAACATCATTAAGCTAAACATAAAAGTGCATGACCTATAAATAACAAGACAATCTGGAGAACCGCGTTTCAGGCTGGTAGACAGACGATGGTTTTAGGATAAATATTCCGCGATTTCAATGAGATTCAGATCGGGATCGCGCAGATAAATAGAACGGATTGACTGCGTTGCGCCAGTGCGCATCACCGGTCCTTCAGTAATTGGCCAGCGGCAGTGCGCCAGATGCGCGATAACCTGCTCTAACGGCACCGATGCAATAAAGCACAAATCGAGCGCCCCCGGTACAGGCAGATGCGCCTTTGGCTCATGCTCGGCTCCGCGCAGGTGCACATTAATTTTCTGGTGGCCAAAATGAAAAGCGACGCGCCCGTTTGCAAACGTTTCTTCCCGCATTTGCAGCACCTCAACATAAAAATGCCGGGTCGCCGCCAGATCAACGCAGGTCAATACAAGGTGATCAACATGATCGATAAATGGCATTTACAAGATCCCTCTGACATCAGACATCTCACATCCTAGGAGTAACGAGGTCTTTTGATAATCACTGAATCGTCAATGACCCTTTCCTTTCAGGAAAACCTCCCGCTGTGATAGAGTTAGCGTGCCATAAGAAAAGTGACAACACGCTGCTCTGCATCAATACACCGGTCACTGAGGTGTTTTTCAAACCACCTAGGAAGCTCACACAATCATGATTAATCCTGCGCATTTTGACCTCCAGTCGCTCCGCATCTTTTTACAGGTTGCTCAGACGGGCAGCCTGACCAAAGCCGCAGAAAAATTTCACATCACGCTTTCGGCCTTGAGTAAACGTATCGCCGAGCTAGAGCGAACCGTGGACTGTGCGCTGTTTATCAGAATGCCGCGCGGCCTGACGCTCACTCCCGCGGGTAAGGAATTAGTTAATCTCGCGGGCAATGTATTGAGCAACGTGGAGCGCATGGCGAGCGAAATGAATGACTACGCCGTTGGTGTGCGAGGCCACGTGCACATGTGGGCAAATACTTCAGCGATTATTCAGTTTCTTCCGCAGGATCTGGCGTCGTTCCTTCTGACACGACCGCTCATTCGTATTAACCTGGAGGAAAAGCTCAGTAAAACGGTGGTAACAGCGCTGGCGATGGGTGAAGCCGATATCGGCATCTTCGTGGACAATGTCGGCTCACAGGGGGTCGAGAAGATTCCTTACCGTAAGGACAAGCTTGTCGTACTCGTTCCCCCCCAGCACCCACTTTCCGCCCTGTCAGACGTGAGTTTTAACGACACATTGGGCTACGATTACGTCGGCCTGAATAGCGGTAGTTCTTTGCTGAAACAGCTGAAAGACGCTTCGGACGAACTGGGAAGAGTGCTGCGACTGCGCGTACAGGTCAGCAGCTTTGACGGGATTTGCCGCATGATAGAGGCAGGACTGGGGATCAGCGTTTTGCCGGAAGGCGCGATTCGCCCAGAAGTGCTTGGCACTGGGTTACGTGCCATTAATCTCACCGATGAGTGGGCTTCACGCCAGCTCTGGCTAGGCGTGAAATCCGGCGCGATCCTGCAACCCGAAGTCACCAATCTGCTGACGCATCTGCGACAATGCGGGGCATAAAGGTGAAACTAAGCCCTTAGCCTTCTTCATCACTGCTCGTTTTTTCATAGCCGAGGCGGCCAATAAAAGGTAAACGCAGCGCGGGCGGGTTGATGTCCACGCCCATATTCAGCCCCAGAATATTGGCTTCAATCCCCTCTTCAACGCCCATCGTAATACCCAGTACGCCCAAGAGTGAAATCTGCACACCACTCCCCGATGGCGACAGCCCAACCGGTCGCGTTATCGGGCGGTAATCTTTACCAATCGCATTGGCAGGCATATCCAGCTTGAGCGCGGGCACTTCCCGGCCAATGTGTGCCAGAAACGTATTGCTATTCGGCCCCGGCCAGGCGTGGTAGGTGTTCGGCCACGGATAGCTTTTAATGGCGGCCTCAATCTGCGGGATCATGGCTTCCGCCTTGTCACCACGGTGCTCCACCAGCAGCTTCGGCATCGCCCCATACCAGTAAGCATCAGCCGCTGAACGGTTCAGACGGACGACGTTATCGCTTCCCCAGCTTACAACCTCATAGCGGCGATACTGGGTTTCCCCCGCTTTCTTGAAGATGATCCACGGATGTACCGCCACCAGCCCACGCCAACCGTAAGTTGGTGCCACATAAACCTGTACGATAGCAGTTTGGCGGAATTGCACAGGGTTCGGCGCTAGCCCAGAAGAATCGCGTTTGGCAGACCACCAGGTTTGTCCACTAAATGTCTCGCCGTTGCGCGTCGACTGCGCCCAACTTTGCCAAAAAGACAGCAACAGCACACAAATAAACCCAATCCCCAAGAATTTGAGGTACGTCATAGGCCAGATAGCTCACTGAAAAGGGATGGAACGGAATCGATGCACATGCAGGTAAGTACCCGCAGTGAAGATCGGTAAAAATCATTCCATCAGTTTACTGCCTGTTAGCGGTAAGGTTAAAGCATTGGGTGAAACCTTGACCTATTTTTACGTTGTATGGAGGTGACAGGCGAAATTCTTCCTTTTATCCAGACCGCATGCCACATTCTACAGCGGAATATTCGATACTAAACACACTAAGGAACAACGACATGAACGATAACACGTCTCTGGCAGCCGCTTTCTATCGGGCCTTCAATACCAATGACAGTGAGGCTTTCGACCGCCTGCTAGCGAGCGATTGGATCAATCACCCTGCCGATCCCGGTCAGCCTAATACACCAGCAGGGTTTAAACGTGCAGTGGCGCATACACATGCGGCTTTTGAAGGCTTTCATATCAATATCGAAGCCGTGGTTTCCGAGAACGATCTGATAGTTTGCAGGATTACGATGAGTGGTCGACACATTGGTGATTTCGACCGCTGGAAAGCCTCCGGTCAGCAGGTACATTTCTCTGGTATGGATATGCACCGTATTGAGGGAGGCCGCATCAGCGAAACCTGGCACTTTGAAAACTTTGATGGATTAAAAACAGAAGAAACTGCCTGACTGGGTGTATCTGGCATCCCCGGTGGCTTGAGTAAAATCAAGTGTTATCGGGGAGTCCCATAATTTTTTATCACGTGATGAAAATTTCCATCTCCGAAAGCACCGTAATACGGTGTAAAACCTTACCAAGAGAATAATATATTTACGAAATACAATTATTAAACAATCAACAAATACGCTTCAGTTTATTTTTATTTTTTAACGCCATTAAAAAATCACTGACTATAATAAATCTGCGAATTCAATTAACAACACATCTCTGGTAGAAAGTGGAGAAATTAGATGATAAAAAATAATAAGCGTATTAAGCCTATGGTATGTGCATTATCATTGGTCGCATTAACGCTAGGCTCAGCGGTTTCGCTCGCCTGTACGCGATTCGTTTATAAAGACATCAATAATCCTGATTACCCTATTACCGCCCGCTCAATGGACTGGGCCGAGGATACCCATACTAATCTCTGGATTTTCCCACGAGAATTAAAGCGTTCTGGTGCCGCTGGCCAGTATTCTCTGGAATGGACATCAAAATACGGCAGTGTTATTGCCTCTGCTTTTGATGGCGACGAGCTCATGGCTTCGACGACCGATGGAGTTAATGAGAAAGGGTTAGCGGCTAACGTACTCTGGTTGGCAGAATCCAAATATCCTGAGACCCAACCGACCGCAGAAAAGCCAGGTTTAAGCATCGCCGCATGGGCACAATACGTATTGGATAATTTTGCTACCGTTGATGAAGCCGTGAAATCGCTACAACAGGAAAAATTTATACTGGTCACAAAAAAATTACCGCATCAGGATAGAAAGGCGACGCTTCACCTTTCCTTATCCGATTCCTCTGGTGACAGTGCCATCATTGAATACATCGACGGTAAACAGGTCATTCATCATGATCCAAAATATCAGGTAATGACCAATTCTCCGACTTTCGATCAGCAGTTGACGCTGAATGACTATTGGGATCAGATAGGTGGCAATGTGATGCTGCCGGGAACAAACCGTGCCGCCGACCGCTTTGTTCGCGCTTCATTTTATGTGAAAAATGTTGATCCAAATAAACCAGAAGAAAAAAAATCAGAAAAAACAAAAATAGAAAAAGATAAAGCGGACTTGGCCGCCGCGTTCAGCATTATACGTAATGCATCCGTTCCATATGGTTATTCCTTACCGGGTATGCCAAACATTGCCTCAACGCGCTGGCGCACGGTCATCGATCATAAATCGCTGCAGTACTTTTTTGAATCTGCCGTCTCCCCCAATATTTTTTGGGTTGATTTGAAAAAAATCGACTTTGCTCCGCGTGGAGATAACGCCAGCAAATTAGATTTAGGACCAAACCAAAGCACTATTTATTCTGGTCAAGCCTCAGAACATTTTAAACCGGCTACGCCATTTAAATTTGCGGGGCTATAACCAACAATATTATTTTACGATATTGTTTTTATTCCACGATAATATTAAAGCGCCAGTAAGCTATGGCGCTTTCTTGTAAGACCCTCCCATCACCGCAGAAGAATTAGCCAGCGCTCTGAATCTCTGTACCTAAATGCGCCATAGCAGGTTCAAATCACTCACGACAGCAAGCCCGAAAAACGTTATTACCCGCGTCAGGATCGAAATGGCCTGCCTGCTGCTTGAAAACCCGATGACCAATATCAAGCAGGTTGCCGCCGAATGCGGTTACAGTGAAGACACCGCCTTCAGACGCGCCTTTCCCCAGCAGATGGAGATGACGCCAACCCAGTTCAGAAAATGGGCGCTGTTGAGGAATAATAAACCGCGCGCGTTGGATAATGAGGAGGATGGTTAAGGCGATGGTGATGAAAGACACGGCTTAGGGTAAACCACCAGCTTGATCGACACCTTTGCTACACATTGCTATTCACCCTGGGAATGCATTAAGGAAATAGAACCGATGATAAGGAAAACCGTTATTGCCATGCTGCTAGGCCTGTCGGCGGCATCCATCAGTCAGGCAAATGACAAGGTAGATACACTCTACGAACGTATCACGCAGCAGGATGCTACTGCATTAACCGCATTGACGGCATTAGCAAAAGACAACGACCCGCAGGCATTGAGTACGCTAGGGTTCATCTATGAATACGGCATCACCGTCCCGCAAAATACCACGCAAGCGCGCCAGTATTATCAGCAGGCCTGTGAA
Source organism: Pectobacterium zantedeschiae (assembly GCF_004137795.1). Lineage (GTDB taxonomy): Bacteria > Pseudomonadota > Gammaproteobacteria > Enterobacterales > Enterobacteriaceae > Pectobacterium > Pectobacterium zantedeschiae. The sequence continues at coordinate 75,903 of NZ_NWTM01000001.1, read as the reverse complement.
ATAGATGGCAATTTTGGCTGCTACAACATCTGGTATTTTTATCAATATGGCAAAGGTGTCGCACAGGATAAAGCACGCGCCAAACAGTTCGCAGACAAAATGCATCGCGCCGATCTCAAAATACCGCCTGATGTAATAGAGAACGTCATCGATTACCTGTATAGCGCAAAAGCCAATATCGATAGCGATATATCACAGCGTTCCAGATTAATTTATGCCGCCAAAAGGTACCTCACCAGCGGCGATGAAGAGACACAACGTTTCTTTACCCGTATCGGCTTTAGCAAGCGGGATGTTCTACGGCTGGCAATATTTTGGGCAAAAGATGGCGATCCAGAAATGAATTTCCTGGTCGGTTATTTCTATAATTTTGGCTATGCCGGTATCAAAAATGAGAATATTGAAGCCCTTAAATGGTTCCGTATCGCTGCCGAAGGTGGTCACCCAGAAGCACAAAATATTCTTGGGTCGGTATACGAGAAAGGACGCTGGGGTATTTATGCGGATGGAGCAGAAGCTGAAAAATGGTATGAACTGGCAGCAAAACAAGGCAATGACAACGCACTGATGAATCTGGGGAAAATGTATTACGACGGCGTACTCATCAAGGGCGACTACCGTAAGGCCTATGTATTATTTGAGCAGGCCTATAAAAATGACGTGACCAGTGCCAGCAGATATTTGTCCCAGATGTATTACAGCGGACAGTACGTTGATGTGGATTGTCATCAAGCAAAAAAATACGAAGGAAGTGCAGATAGCCATTATTTTCGCCAATGTGAAAAAGATAAGCGCGAGAGAAAAGCAACGCGCGATGTCTTGCCGATTTTAACGTTAAAACATGAATCGAGCCCATTCGGTGGAGATAATAATCCCTATAAATGCGAGCTTAATTTCTCTATCAATACGAATAAATTAGGCGAAGTCGCCAATTTTCGCGCCACGCTACAACTCAAAAACAGTGAAGGCTCGTCAGCTGAACAGACGCTCGCTTTCCCACCTTTTGGGGTGAGTAGCCTTGATGCCGGAATGATTGGAGAAAAATTTATTTTTTCCCAGGAATCGGCTCTTCTCCCACAGTACAAACCCGATTTTTGCCAGTTCAGCGATCTGAAATTTCAGGTCATCTCCGCGACCGCCACGATTAACGGCGAGGAGGTGGATGTGCTTAAAGTAGGAATATTGAAGCAACAGGAAAAGCGTTAACACTCACGTGTGACTGCTTGATTTTCCATACTGATAGCCCAGAACGCTGGGCTATTTAATCTTTCAGCGCATTCACCAACGTGGCTACAGCATGTACGAATGCTCAGGAAAAAATTAGGAAAAACCTCTGTATAGTATCCACGATGTGAATATAATGTGTTATGGACAACAGAGGTCGAAAAAATGGAAACAGACAATAAAGAATTTATTATTCATCAGACATTAACACAAAGCGACTACGAAAGGGGTATTAGGTCGATATCCAACTGGAACGAAAAGAGACAGAGTTATAAACACAGGGTAATTAATTCCCTGTCAATGCTTTCATTTGTTTTATTACTTTTATCGCTCTTTATATTACTGGCGATCATTTTCTTATCCAGCGAACGTGAAGCCCACCCGATTATAAAGTTATTTTCTTATCTTACGGCTTCACTAGCCGTACTTTCCACTTTACTTTCATTACCCACCAGAAAAATAAAAAGCTACCCTCCAGGGATATTTCCAGTAGAGGTAAAAATAATAATAAACAATGATGGCATCTACGGGGAAACGGAAAGTTCACACAGCCATTACAAATGGCATGCTATTTCTCACCTCCATAAAATCGATGACTATTTATTTTTAATCATTGATAATATGACTGCAATCCCTATTTCGCTTAGTAATTTTCCTGATAAACAAGAAGCTGAGTCACTCATTCTTTTTATTGAAGAAAGAATGGGGAACCCAAAAGCGACGCCATAGCGGTGGTCTCTGCATGATTCTACCATCAGGTAGAATCATATAAATAAAGTGCCAGTAAACTATGGCGTTTTCTTGTTTATGTCCCCTACTCCCTGTCCTCATTTCACGCCTGAATAACGCGACGGCCAAATCTCTTCCGGCCTTTTCCCCATCGCTTCGGCAATCAGCCGTTCACCTTTCGGCCAGTGTCTGGTGAGCGCATTCGCCAGCGTGGATGACGCCAGCCCCGCCGCTCTGGAAACTGCCGCTAGCGTCGTCCCTTTCTTCCGTAATCCCGCGATGATATCCGCCGGGTGCCAGTCAGTGTGATTCATTCCATTTCCCTCCACCTATCAAAAACCATTTTGATTTCCGTGTGGATAGGATCGCGTTTTGTAATGAGTAAGACCACGGACGATGAGTCACATATTTCGAGCATTATGATGCTGACTATCTATTTATGTGAATAGCGACAAAAGTTTCGTGCGTGTTAACTACCGCTCCAATCTGTGATGTCATCACACGCCCGACAAGGCGCGCTCAATCGCCGCTGCGCCTTGACCACTGGCTTTTCGGCGCTAGTTGCGTCGCTACGCGATACCTTCGGCATTCGTGACCGTTATTCGGACCGCCAGTGACGCGTTCCCGACGCGGCACTGGCTTTCGCCGCATCCATGCGGCTCATCCGACGGCCACGATCGCCTCAGCGCAATTTTTTACGCCGAGAGGGAAAGATCCTCGCGCTGCTTCAAAAGTAGATATCCGAATAGACCGTGCAGAAAAGGGAAATTTCGGCGACCATAAATTTGAAAGAGACGGTGTCTGGGAGCTTAGAATTGATTATGGCCTTGGCTATCGAGTGTATTATGCGACAAGAGTGATAAGATGATTTTGCTCTTCATCGGTGGCGATAAATCAAGCCAAAGCAAAGATTTAGATAAAGCAGTGCAATACTGGCGGGATTATCAAAAGAGGTAACATCATGGCAATCATCACCCAATCCACTACATTCGAAAAAGCCATTAGCCACGATGATGCAATGGTTGCGGAACTACGAGAAAACCCTGAATACGCAGAAATATACCTCCAAACAGCACTAGAGGATATTTATGAGGAAGGTGGCATCGCTGCATTCCTGACAGCATTACGCCGTGTTGTTGAAGCGCGTGGCGGAGTGGGTGAAATAGCCAAAAAATCGGGACTGTCTGTCAGCAACTGTACAGAACACTGTCTGAAAATTGCAATCCAACCCTAATAACACTCACTGAAATCACCAGAGCCGCAGGCGTTCAGCTTATTCCCAATGCTCACAATAATTAAAAATATCAGTAACTCAATCACGTAGAAATACGTAGTCAGACGTAAAAAAACCCGCAGTTACGCGGGTTTTTGCTGTTTAGTACAAATGCTATTTAGACGCAGGTTTATTCCCACTCAATCGTTGCCGGTGGCTTACCTGATACGTCATAAACAACGCGGGAGATGCCGTCGACTTCGTTGATGATGCGATTGGATACGCGGCCCAAGAAATCGTATGGCAGGTGTGCCCAGTGCGCGGTCATAAAGTCGATGGTTTCTACCGCACGCAGCGAGACAACCCAATCGTATTTACGACCATCGCCCATCACGCCTACGGAACGAACGGGCAGGAAGACGGTGAATGCCTGACTGACTTTGTTGTACAGGTCGGCTTTGTGCAATTCTTCAATGAAGATCGCATCTGCACGACGCAACAGGTCACAGTATTCTTTCTTCACTTCACCCAGCACGCGCACGCCCAGACCCGGGCCTGGGAACGGATGGCGGTACAGCATGTTGTACGGCAGACCCAATTCCAGACCGATCTTGCGCACTTCGTCTTTGAACAGCTCTTTCAGCGGCTCTACCAGACCCAGCTTCATCTCTTTCGGCAGGCCACCCACGTTGTGGTGTGACTTGATCACGTGCGCTTTACCTGTCGCAGACGCCGCAGACTCGATGACGTCTGGGTAGATGGTGCCTTGCGCCAGCCATTTCACGTCCGTTTGTTTGTTGGCTTCTTCATCGAATACTTCAACAAACACACGGCCGATGATTTTACGCTTGGCTTCAGGATCGTTTTCGCCAGCCAGCTCGTTCAGGAAGCGGTCTTCCGCGGCCACATGCACAATGTTCAGGCCGAAATGGTCGCCGAACATTTCCAGAACCTGATCGGCTTCGTTCAAACGCAGCAGGCCGTTATCGACAAACACGCAGGTCAAACGGTCGCCAATAGCGCGGTGCAGCAGCATCGCGGTAACGGAAGAATCCACGCCGCCAGACAGGCCCAGAATCACCTGGTCGTTACCCACCTGCTCACGAATACGGTTCACCGCATCGTCGATAATTTTGGCGGGTGTCCACAGTGCTTCACACTGGCAGATGTCACGAACAAAACGCTCCAGCATGCGCTGGCCCTGACGGGTGTGCGTCACTTCCGGGTGGAACTGCACGCCGTAAAAACGTTTTTCTTCGTTTGCCATGATGGCAAACGGACAAGTATCCGTACTGGCAACGGTCTCAAACCCTTCAGGGATCGCCGTCACTTTGTCGCCGTGGCTCATCCAGACATCCAGCAGCGGCGCGCCCGTGGCGCTCAACGAATCCTGAATATCACGCACCAGCGCGCTATCCGTTTTAACTTCTACCTGCGCATAACCAAACTCACGCTCGTTGGAACCTTCAACGTGACCACCCAACTGCATCGCCATCGTCTGCATGCCGTAGCACACGCCTAATACCGGTACGCCAGCATTGAAAACGTATTCTGGCGCGCGTGGGCTGCCAAACTCGGTGGTGCTTTCCGGGCCACCAGACAGGATGATCCCGTTCGGATTAAATCCGCGAATCTGCGCTTCCGTGACATCCCATGCCCACAGTTCACAGTAAACGCCCAGTTCACGCACGCGACGTGCAACCAACTGCGTGTACTGCGAGCCGAAATCCAGAATAAGAATACGGTGTTGATGAATGTTTTGCGTCATGAGGAGCATGTTCCAAAAAGCTAAAAAATAAGTAAACCCGGCGAATAGCCCTAAAAAGACAGGCAATAATACCGGGTTTATCGGGTTAAATCAGCCCGCAAATTACCTTATGAACCCATACGGTAGTTTGGTGACTCTTTAGTAATGGTAACGTCGTGAACGTGACTTTCCTGAATGCCCGCGCCGCTGATGCGTACAAACTCAGCCTGCGTGCGCAGCGCGTCGATAGTGGCGCAGCCGGTCAGTCCCATACAGGAACGCAAGCCGCCCATCTGCTGGTGAACGATCTCTTTCAGGCGGCCTTTGTAAGCTACACGGCCTTCAATACCTTCCGGCACCAGTTTGTCAGCGGCATTATCAGTCTGGAAGTAACGGTCTGACGAGCCTTTGGACATCGCGCCCAGTGAGCCCATACCGCGATAAGATTTGAATGAACGGCCCTGATACAGTTCGATCTCACCAGGGGATTCTTCCGTACCCGCCAGCATAGAACCGACCATGACACAGGCTGCGCCTGCTGCGATAGCTTTAGCGATGTCGCCAGAGAAACGGATACCGCCGTCGGCGATAACCGGAATACCTGTACCTTCCAGCGCTTCAACCGCATCGGAGATCGCCGTAATCTGCGGTACGCCCACGCCAGTAACGATACGGGTAGTACAGATAGAGCCAGGGCCGATACCCACTTTTACTGCGCTAACGCCTGCTTCAACCAGCGCTTTCGCACCTGCGCCCGTCGCGACGTTACCGCCGATGATTTCGAGATTCGGGTATTTAGCACGTGTTTCACGAATACGCTGCAATACGCCTTCGGAATGGCCGTGTGAGGAGTCGATCAGCAGTACGTCAACGCCTGCGGCAACCAGTGCATCAACACGCTCTTCGTTACCTGCACCAGCGCCAACCGCCGCGCCTACGCGCAGACGACCGTGTTCGTCTTTACAGGCGTTCGGTTTACGTTCTGCTTTCTGGAAATCTTTTACCGTGATCATGCCGATCAGGTGGAATGTGTCGTCAACGACCAGCGCTTTTTCGACGCGTTTTTCGTGCATCTTTTGCAGCACGACATCACGCGCTTCGCCTTCTTTAACGGTCACCAGACGCTCTTTCGGCGTCATGAACGCGCTAACCGGTTTTTCCAGATCGGTAACAAAACGCACGTCACGACCGGTAATGATACCGACCAGTTCGTTGTCTTTTGCTACAACAGGGTAACCCGCAAAGCCGTTACGCTCGGTCAGTTCTTTCATTTCACGCAGCGTCGTTTCTGGCGTCACCGTCTGTGGATCAACCACAACGCCGCTTTCATGTTTTTTCACGCGGCTAACTTCTTCAGCCTGACGCTCAATCGACATATTCTTGTGAATAAAGCCCAGACCGCCTTCCTGCGCCAGCGCAATGGCCAGGCCGGATTCGGTAACGGTATCCATCGCTGCGGACAGCATAGGGATATTCAGGCGGATGTTTTTCGTCAACTGCGTGGACAGATCGGCAGTGTTAGGCAGAACAGTAGAATGAGCGGGAACCAGGAGGACGTCGTCAAACGTCAGTGCTTCTTTAGCGATACGTAGCATGGGCAATATCTCACCAAGGTGGATGTAAGAATAGATAAAATATTGCCGTGGCATTATACAGAGCGTAATCGGTTGCCTCCAGCATTATTTTACTAAAATGCTTGATTACCTGTTCCAGGTAGGTAGTATCGATCAATTAAGTGACTGTTTTAAAATTTGATCTGGCTCACAATGTCTCAATTTCCCTCCTCTGCAATTTTTACCGTTAGCCGACTGAATCAGACGGTTAGACAACTGTTGGAAATGGAAATGGGCCAGATTTGGCTCTCCGGCGAAATCTCCAACCTTTCCCAGCCCTCATCCGGCCATTGGTATTTCACGCTAAAAGACGAGCGTGCGCAGGTGCGTTGCGCGATGTTCCGCACCAGCAACCGTAAAGTGACGTTCCGCCCACAAAACGGCCAGCAGGTTCTTATTCGTGCGAGCATTACGCTGTATGAACCCCGTGGTGACTATCAGCTACTGGCGGAAAGCATGCAGCCCGCTGGCGATGGCCTGTTACAGCAGCAGTTTGAACAGCTCAAACAGCGCCTCGCTGCCGAAGGGTTGTTCGACCAGCAGTTTAAGCAAGTGCTGCCCTCTCCTGCCAAGCAGGTCGGGGTGATTACGTCAGCTAGCGGTGCCGCCCTTCACGATATATTGCAGGTGTTACAGCGTCGCGATCCGTCACTGCCAGTGATCGTGTATCCCACGTCGGTGCAAGGTGCAGAGGCACCGCTACAAATTGTGCGTGCCATCGAGCTGGCTAACCAGAGAGATGAGTGTGACGTGTTAATTGTCGGGCGCGGCGGTGGTTCTCTGGAAGATCTCTGGAGCTTTAACGATGAGCGCGTAGCCCGTGCTATTTTCGCCAGTCGCATCCCTATCGTCAGCGCCGTCGGCCATGAGACTGATATCACCATCGCTGATTTCGTCGGCGATCTGCGTGCCCCTACGCCGTCCGCCGCTGCCGAGTTAGTGAGTCGTAACCAACTGGAACTGTTGCGTCAGATCCAGTCCCAGCGGCAGCGTCTGGAAATGGCGATGGATTATTACCTTGCCCAGTGCAACCGGGAATTTACCCGCCTGCACCATCGCTTGCAGCAGCAGCATCCGCAGCTCCGGCTGGCACGTCAGCAGGCTCAGTTGGTCAAATTGCGCCAGCGGCTAGATGACGCCATGCAGCAGCAGCTTCGGCAGACCTCGCGTCGAAGTGAACGCTTACAACAGCGCCTGATGCAACAGCAGCCGCAGACCCGTATTCATCGTGCACAACAGCGTTTACAGCAACTTAGCTATCAGATGCAGAGCGCGGTAGATCGTCAGTTGAATCAGAATAAGCAGAAACTGGGCATTGCCTGTTCGCGGCTGGAAGGCGTTAGCCCACTGGCAACGCTGGCACGCGGCTATAACGTCACCACAGCACCGGACGGTAAGGTGCTGAAAAACGTCGCGCAAATTACGCCTGGTGAGACGTTGAAAACCCGTTTGCAGGATGGCTGGGTGGAGAGTCAGGTCACGATGCTGGTTCCAAATCCAGGTTCTGTAAAAAAGCGGCGAAAATCTTCATCTAAGTCATAAAAATCGCGCGATTAGCATAAAATGCACGGTATGGGGATTTATCCTAAAACGACGGCAATCCCCCATTATCGCCCCTATCATCTGAACTATACTCATTTCCAACTCACTAAAATTTATGCCCGTCATACTTCAAGCTGCATGTCCGCTGTGAAGCAGATGGGATAACAATACAGTGAGCTTTATTGATCGTCTGTGTTACCCCTGATGAGCGTTTTCAAGGAGATGAGGTATGAAGTCCAGACCGATTTGCAGCGTGATCCCCCCTTATATTTTGCATCGTATTATTGCAAACGGCACAGACGAGCAGCGCCACTGCGCGCAACAAACGCTGATGCACGTTCAGTCATTAATGGTCAGCCATAATCCGCGCCCGGAACCTCATGAAAAATTACCTGCCGGGCAGGCACATCGCAGCATCCACGATGCTGAACAACAGCAACAGTTGCCGGGCAAGTTGGTTCGCGCTGAAGGTCAACCTAGCAACGGTGATGTCGCCGTCGATGAGGCCTATGACTATCTAGGCATAACCTATGACTTCTTCTGGAAGGTTTTCCAACGTAATTCGCTGGACGCTGAAGGGCTGACGCTGGCAGGCACAGTACATTACGGTCAGGATTACCAGAATGCCTTCTGGAACGGGCAGCAAATGGTATTTGGGGATGGCGACGGAAAAATTTTCAATCGCTTCACGATTGCGCTTGATGTGATTGCGCACGAACTCGCTCACGGCATCACCGAACATGAAGCGGGGTTGATTTATTTCCGCCAGTCCGGTGCGCTCAATGAATCGCTATCTGACGTCTTTGGTTCCATGGTCAAACAGTATCATTTAGGGCAAACCGCGGAGCAGGCCGACTGGTTTATCGGGGCAGAACTTCTGGCAGACGGTATCCATGGTATGGGACTGCGTTCTATGTCTCATCCGGGCACCGCGTATGACGATGAGTTGTTAGGCATCGATCCTCAACCTTCTCACATGAGCGAGTATGTCAACACCCGTGAAGACAACGGCGGCGTACACTTGAACTCAGGTATTCCCAACCGAGCATTCTACCTGACCGCCATCGCGTTAGGCGGCCATTCCTGGGAAAAAGCGGGTCAAATCTGGTACGACACGCTGTGTGATAAGTCACTGCCACAAAATGCGGATTTCGAGATTTTTGCACGCCATACCATCCAACATGCCGCTAAGCGTTTTAACAACACCGTTGCCGACATCGTCATGCAGTCGTGGGAAACGGTGGGCGTGGAGGTTCGTCAGGAATTCTTATGAAGACGCTGCCGGAGCTCAACGAAGACGCCATCATTGAGCTGGCGCGTGAAGGGGGATTTGCCTTTATCCCCAAGCTGGCGGGGCCGCGTCGCTTCGCACTCGCCAGCGTACCGTCATCAGAACGGGAGCGCATTTGTAATGCGATCCGTAACGCTTTTCCTCAGGCTCGCGACCCCGGAGAACCAGATGGCCCAGGGCGTGGCGACCAGTTCTATTACCGCATCCACATCAGCTACAGTCACCCGCAGCAGAATAACTATGCCGATGTTATCTTGCTGATCCCGGAAGACCGAGCGCCGCCAGAGCTAACCGAGCTGTGGCGCAACGGTGCACAAGAGTAACAATAGGATTAATCGGCGGGTATATAGCGGAACACCACTCGCCGTTTGGAAATCATCCCGTGCTGCTGGCAGAAGTAATCCACCGCGCCACAGGCTTTCAGTTCTTGAAGCAAGTGCTTACATTCAGGACATTCGGCCTCACGCAGATAGTGCTGTTGACAGTCAGCGCATAGGAACGATCCATCAGTCTGCCACGTCATCGTGCTGTGACAATCAGGACAAAACACATCCATATTTCCCTCCATTGCTGTTGCCTGCGACTCACTAACTGCTATCAGGCATTAAATAACGCTGAGCGAACGTAACACATACAGCCCAACGGCAATCATGAAAAATGCACCAACCGTCGTCAACCCGATGATATTCGCCGCCAGCGTAGCGTTTCCGCCCATTGCACGCGTCATAGCATAGCTACCCGCTGCGGTTGGCGTTGAGGAAAACAGGAAAATAATTCCCAGCTCAACGCCGCGAAAACCGACAAGCCATCCACCCAACGTGAGAAGCCCTGGTACAACGAATATCTTCGCCACGGAAGACAACACGGCCACATTGGACGAACGAAACATACTGCGCCACTCCAGACTGGCACCTGCGCATAACAGTGCCAACGGTAACGCCATAGAGGAGATAAAGCCGCCAGTTTGCTTAATCACGCCTGGCATCGGCAGATGGCTTTGCCCATAGGCCGCCCCGAGAAGCAGGCCAATAATCAGCGGATTTGTCACAATGCCCCGCAGCAGTTGGCTTACAGGGATTTTTTGCTCAGGGGATTGCCGCTGCAAGCTGCGCGTCAGCGTAATAACGGACAATGCGTTAAACATAATGACCGTTACCATCAAATACATGGACCCTATAGCAACGCCCTCTTCACCATAGGCGCTCATCGCAAAAGCCAGCCCCATCACACCAGTATTCGAACGGAATCCCCCTTGCACAAAGATGCCACGTTCCTTTGGATCCCTAACTAACCTCACTGCCGCGATTTCCAGAAGCAGAAATGTCGCTAATGTTCCTACCGTACCATAAACCACGAGCGGCCACTGGCTTGCGAAAGACGAGTGATTGCCTGCAACACTAAAAAACAACAGGCAGGGAAGAGAAAGGTTGAATACAACCCGCATTGCCGTATCACAAAACGCATCATTAAGGAGATTAAACTTGCGTAACGCGATACCAATCAACAACATAATTACATTAGGCATCGTGACGTTGAATGCAAAACTCCAGGTTTCCCAGGACATGACTTTCCTTGATTATTATTGGTTTTGTTAACTACAGTTCGTTTCGTCTCTGACAAAACGGGGCGAATATTGCTATTCGCCCCGTTAATAAATCACTTACTTTTTTTGAGATGCGACATCAACCGCTTACGCTTGCGTAGCTGGTTTGGCGTCAGCGTATTACGCTTGTCTGCGAAAGGGTTTTCCCCTTCTTTAAACTGGATACGAATCGGCGTACCCATCACTTCCAGCGAACGACGATAGTAGTTCATCAGGTAGCGCTTGTAAGAATCCGGCAGATCTTTCACCTGATTACCGTGAATCACCACAATCGGCGGGTTATAGCCACCGGCGTGCGCATATTTCAGCTTCACGCGACGACCGCGCACCAGCGGCGGTTGGTGATCGTCTGCCGCCATTTGCATCACGCGAGTCAGCATCGCCGTACTTACACGGCGAGTTGCGCAAGAATAGGCTTCGGTAACCGACTCAAACAGGTTACCTACGCCGCTGCCGTGCAGCGCAGAAATGAAGTGAATGCGGGCAAAATCGATAAAGCCGAGACGCAGATCCAGCGTATCTTTCACCTGTTCACGCACTTCCTGCGATAGACCATCCCATTTGTTCACCACGATCACCAGTGAGCGCCCACTATTGAGGATAAAGCCCAGCAGCGAGAGATCCTGATCGGAAATGCCTTCACGCGCATCGATAACCAGCAACACCACGTTGGCATCTTCAATCGCCTGCAACGTCTTGATGACGGAGAATTTTTCTACCGTTTCCGTCACTTTGCCGCGCTTACGCACCCCAGCGGTATCAATCAGAATATATTCACGTTCATCGCGTACCATCGGAATGTAGATACTGTCACGCGTCGTGCCCGGCATGTCGTACACCACCACACGCTCTTCACCCAAAATACGGTTAGTCAGCGTGGATTTCCCCACATTCGGACGCCCGACAATCGCCAGTTTGATCGGCAGATCTTCAGGATTGAAATCGTCTTCGGCTTCTTCTTCGCTGGCCTGTTCTTCCGCTTCTAACGCCGCCCAGTAAGCCGCGTTCTCTTCTTCTTCGGTTAACTCGACAGGCTCTTCTATTTCATCTTGTACAAACGGCAACAGAACCGTTTCCAGCAGAGACGTCACGCCACGGCCATGAGATGCCGCAATTGCGTAGACTTCGCCCATACCGAGCGAGTAAAAATCTGCCGTAACCATATCCGGGTCAAGGCCATCGGTTTTGTTCGCGACCAGCACCGTCGTCTTTTTACGGCTGCGCAGATGCTTGGCAATGCCTTCATCCGCAGGCATCAATCCCGCGCGAGCATCGACCATAAACAGCACAATGTCCGCCTCTTCGATCGCCACCAGCGATTGACCGGCCATGCGCGTTTCCACACCGTCTTCCGTACCATCGATCCCACCGGTATCGACGATAATAAATTCATGCCCTTCCACTTCTGCACGACCATACTTGCGGTCACGAGTCAGCCCTGGGAAATCCGCCACCAATGCATCACGAGTGCGCGTTAAGCGGTTAAATAGCGTGGATTTCCCCACATTCGGGCGCCCGACCAGCGCGACGACAGGTATCATTGTTACAACCTCATTACTTATATTTCAATACGTTACAGCGAAACACTCGCTGACGATAAAAAGACGAAACGGCCCCTGATAGTGTCAGGAGCCGTTATGGGAACGCATCCAAAAGCGCTGCGCTCCAAATCAATACGGTATTACTTAGCGAGTGAACGCGTAGACATCACCGTTTTTCGCCTGAATCAGCAGCTTGTCGCTGGCAACCACAGGCTTGCTCAGGAAACCAGAGCTATCCACTTTTTGCTGTACCACGAAACGACCATCTGACGTATTCAGCCAGTGCAGGTACCCTTCGGTATCACCCACAACCAGATAACCGTTATACAGTGCCGGAGCCGTTAAGTTACGGTGCAGCAGATCGCTTTGACGCCACAGGCTCACGCCACCGTTGGTGTTCAATGCAACAACGCGATCGTCCTGATCGACCAGATAAATGCGATCTCCATCGATGATGAAATCATGCACTGAACCCAGTTCACGCTTCCACAGAACCTGACCAGACCGTAGATCCAGCGCAGTCATGTTGCCATTATATCCCAACGCGTAGACCACTTCGCCCGCAACAACGGGCGTTGTATCAACATCGTTCAGACGATCGATTTCGGTTGCGCCGCTCGGCTGTGAAATACGCTGTTGCCAGATGAGCTGACCCTGATTGATCATCACGGCATTCACACGACCGTTGTCACCACCGACAATCGCCGCACCAAATGCGGTTGTCGGTGCAGATTCACCGCGCAGAGACAGCGTCGGCATATCCAGGTTAACGCTCCACTTAATTGCGCCATCCGCTTCATTCAAGGCCTGCAACATACCGTTGCTGGTGTGAATCAATACAACACCATCGCTAACGACAGGGCGAGACAGCGCTTCACCAGCCACTTTCGTCTGCCACACTGGCGTACCATCTTCCGCATTCAGCGCATAGACCTGCGCCTTTTCGCTGCCGACATAAACATGGTTACCAGAAACCGTTACCCCGCCTGACAGCAGCGCCGGATTATTGCGAGAGAAGAAATTGGTCTTCTCTGACAGATCGGCGCGCCAAATCTCTTTGCCATCACTCAGATCCATGGCTTTCACGGTGCCACGACGATCGGCAGCAAAAACGCGATTATCCTGCCATGCCGGGTGAAGGTTGGAATAAAACTCACCAATCCCACTCCCAACCGAGCTGTTCCACACCTTGGTTGGCGTGAACTGGTTTTCCACTTTCGGCAGTGGAGACATCGTGACAACATCTTCTTCGCTGTTAAACAGCGAGCATCCGCTCAGCAGGGCAACAGAAACCAGTCCTACCAACAGTGTTTTACGCAATTGCATGGAATTCCTCTTAGCTGGACAGGTTATTCAGTTTCATGCGCAGTAACGCTTGCTGTGCCTGCGATGGATTGGAAGACAACCCTTTGTTGTACGCATCACGCGCAGCCTGATTGTCACCTTTGCTCACCAAAATATCGCCACGCACTTCCGCTGCCTGTGACGCCCAGCCTTCCAGTTTAATGGCATCCAACGTTTTCAGCGCGTCATCCGCTTTGTTTTCCTGTAGCTGAACCCGCGCCAGACGCAGATTCACCACCGCCAGCAGGTCGGCATCTTTAGTTTGCGACTGTGCCTGCACCAACTGCTGTGCTGCTTTAGCGAAATCTTTCTGATCAACGTAATGACGAGCCAGTTCCAGAGAAGCCAGCGCACCATAGGTATTCTTATTCTCAGCGGTAAATTTCTCTGTTGAAGCAATGGCTTCAGCTTTGCCTTCGGCCAGTTGCTCCGTCACCTGCTGATAAGACGCTGACGCCGCCTGCACGCTGTCATTTTGATGACTTTGCCAGAAACGCCAGCCAACCAGTGCGCCAACGCCCAACACAACACCGACAACTAACGCCTTTCCATTCTCCGCGAGGAAACGACGTAGTGCATCAACCTGTTCATTCTCTGTGGTATAGACTTCCACGGTGTCTCTCTCCTCAATCCAGTAACGTTGCCAGCCGCGATGCGACGTCGGCCTGTGCCAATGTATCCTGCTCGCCATTACTCAGGTTCTTAACCACAACCTGACCGGCCGCCACTTCATTTTCGCCTAATACCAATGCGACGCGTGCGCCCCATTTATCAGCGCGGGCGAATTGTTTCTTAAAGTTGCCACCACCATAGTTGGTCATCAATTTCAACTGCGGCAGCGCATCACGTAATTTCTCCGCCAACTGCATTGCGGCAACCTGCGTTCCCGCACCGGAAGAAATCAGATAAGCATCTACGCCTGATTGTGCTTTGAAATCCGGGTTCACAGACTGAACCAACAGAACCAGACGCTCCAGCCCCATCGCAAAACCGACCGCTGGTGTCGCGTGTCCGCCCAGTTGTTCTACCATACCATCATAACGCCCACCGGCACAGACCGTGCCCTGAGCACCCAGACTGGTCGTCACCCACTCAAATACGGTGCGGTTATAGTAATCCAAACCACGGACCAGACGCGGATTAACGGTATATGGGATACCAGACTGCGTTAAAAGTTCACCCAATGACTCAAAGTGTTCACGCGATTCGTCATCTAGGTAGTCCGTCAGCACCGGCGCGTCATTTAGCAACGCTTGGATCTGTGGATTTTTCGTATCCAGAACGCGCAACGGATTGGTGTACATCCGGCGCAAGCAGTCTTCATCGAGCTGATCTTTATGCTGTTCGAGGAACGCGACCAACGCTTCGCGATAGCGGGCACGCGCGTCTAATGAACCAATCGAGTTCAGTTCCAGCTTCACATGATCGGCGATGCCCAGCACTCGCCACCAGCGGGCTGTCATCAGGATCAGTTCGGCATCAATATCCGGCCCTTGCAGACCAAAAACTTCACAGCCCAACTGATGAAACTGGCGATAGCGCCCTTTCTGCGGGCGCTCGTAGCGAAACATCGGGCCGACATACCAGAGCCGCTGTTCCTGATTATAGAGAATACCGTGCTCAATACCGGCGCGGACACAGCCTGCCGTCCCTTCCGGGCGCAGCGTCAAGCTATCGCCATTGCGATCGTCAAAGGTATACATCTCTTTTTCGACGACATCGGTCACTTCACCAATAGCGCGCTTAAACAGCGGAGTTTGCTCGACAATAGGCAAACGAATTTCATTATAACCGTAGCCACTGAGCACCTGTTTCAGGCTGTTTTCAATACGCTGCCACAATGCCGTTTCGGCTGGCAGGTAATCGTTCATGCCGCGAATGGCTTGAATATTTTTTGCCACGTCAGTTCTCTATGCGTTTTTCAAAAAATAAACCCGATTATAAAGGGATTGTCGTCGCATCTTCAATGCGGGGCATCCCCATCGGGTTCAGGAATCGTGAATGATGCAGGTGACGGAATACCGTCACGCCGTCAGGGTTACTTATCCACCAGATTGACGGTAATACGCTGATTTTCGTCCATCATGGAGGCTTTCGCACGGATTTTGGCTTCTAACTGATCGATCATCTGTTCGTTATCGAAGCGCTCTCTCTGCCGCACGCCGTCTTCATAGAAGCCGCTCTTATTGTGCCCACCCGTGACACCAATAGTAGACACCAGCGCTTCACCGGGGCCATTCACCACGCAACCGATAATCGAAACGTCCATTGGCGTGATGAGATCTTCCAGCCTTTGCTCCAGCGCGTTCACCGTACCGATCACGTCAAATTCCTGACGAGAGCAGGTCGGGCAAGCAATAAAGTTGATTCCGCGAGCACGAATACGCAGTGACTTCAGGATATCGAAGCCAACTTTCACTTCTTCAACCGGATCGGCCGCCAACGAGATACGCAGCGTGTCGCCAATACCTTCAGACAGCAGCAGACCGAGACCGATAGCCGACTTCACCGCACCGCTACGTGCACCACCCGCTTCGGTGATACCAAGGTGCAACGGCTGATCGATACGTGAAGCCAGCAGGCGATAGGATTGCACGGCGAGGAAAACATCCGAGGCTTTAACGCTGACTTTAAACTGATCGAAATTCAGGCGGTCGAGGATATCAACATGGCGCATCGCCGATTCCAGCAACGCTTCCGGCGTCGGTTCGCCGTATTTTTCCTGCAAATCTTTTTCCAGCGAACCGCCGTTAACACCAATGCGGATCGGGATATTGTTGTAACGCGCACAGTCGACAACCGAGCGAATACGCTCTTCGTTACCAATATTACCGGGGTTGATACGTAGGCAATCGACACCGTATTCCGCGACTTTCAGCGCGATGCGGTAGTCGAAATGAATGTCGGCGACGAGCGGGACATTCACCTGCTGTTTGATAAGTTTAAAGGCTTCCGCCGCTTCCATAGTCGGCACGGAAACGCGGACGATATCGACGCCAACACGTTCCAGCGCTTTGATTTGATTGACGGTTGCTTCAACGTCGGTGGTTCGGGTGTTGGTCATGGATTGCACCGCAATCGGCGCACCATCACCAACAGGCACCTTGCCGACGTAAATCCGTGTTGATTTTCGACGGGTTATGGGTGCTGCGTTATGCATTACTTCATCTCCAACATTGCAATCTTACCTGGACAACACGTTATTCTGCGGTCAACGTCAGGCGTGCAACCTGACTGCTGCGCACAAATCGGCTTAAATCGACCGACTTACCTTGAAATTGAATCTGTACCGCAGCAGGTGCACCAATTTTAAGTTTATAGGGTGACTGACCATCCAGATTCAGCGTGCCGCCATTACGCTGCATGCCGCTAAACAGTTTCTTACCGCTAGCATCCGTGACTTCCAACCAGCAATCGGCCGTGAAGGTCATCACCAATGCATGAGTAGCAGAGGCCTGATTACTATCCGCTACCGTAGCAGTTGGTGCAACAGCCCCGGCGCCCAACAAGGCATTACCCGCAGCCTGCGGCTGTGTAGCGTTCGCCTGTGAAGGTGATGGGCTAGATGGCGTAGCAGACGCTGTGGTTGTGGAAGAAGGCGTTGAAGGTGTTGCCGTGACAGTCGAAGAAAGATCGACTGGCGTTGAGGAAGGCGTTGCAGCAGAGCCTGATGTCGCCGTTTCCTGCGCTGCGCTGTTGTCCATCAAAGGAACGGACTGCCCTTCCGTTTGCGCCTGCATCGAGCTGGCGTGATCGACCATGCTGTTGATCTCTGCCTGCTGAGCCTGATGGTTTTGCCACCACCACGCGCCCGTCAGCCCCAGAACAACCAGCACGACCAGCCAGGTGATTGTCATCAGCCAGCCATCACGCTTTTTGCGACTTTTTTTCAGCGAAAAACTCTGCATCGGCGAGACCGAGATCGTTTTAGGTACGGCCTGTTTATCCACGATGGGAAGCAGCTCATCTTCGGGTAAATGAACCAGCTTGGCATAAGAACGGATATAGCCGCGCAGAAAAGTCGGCGCTAAATCGGCAGGGGTCGTACCGTCTTCGATATCACGAACGGTGGTGATTTTAAGGCACAAACGCTCGGCAATAATTTGCTGACTTAGCCCAAGGCGTTCACGCGCCTCACGCAGACGTTCACCGGGTAGTTTTGCTTCTGTTGTATCTTGGGTGGTTTCAGTATTCATTAGCTAAGAAATGCTGGTACTGTTTAGATTGTGGAAAACTTCGCGCCAGCACGTTGCCATAACGTTCTTTATCGCCATCATGGCCCGCTAACGCGGCGAAACGAATCTGTAACCATAAGCTTTCGGCACTGGCCGGAAGAATATGCTGATAAACATCAAGCAGCAGCCGCGTTTGCTCATTTTTCCCGGCAGAAAACTGTTTGTTCGCTTCTGCCAGCAAAGCACTGCCTTTCGTCGGATCATACTTCAGCGCCCGACGTAATAAATTGCGCGCGTCTTCAGTCTGTCCAGCATTGAAAAAGCAGTATCCCGCATTTTCCAACGCATCAGCAACCTGACTGTAATCAGGAAGTTGTGCAGCCGCACTAAACTGTCGCTGCGCCGCTACATACTGCCCTAAACTACACAGAAACGCACCGTAATTATTCATGACGCTGCCATTTTCCGGCGCCATGTTCAACACATGCTGATAACGTTGTTCGGCCAGGCGGTTTTCACCTATCCGTTGCTCGTAAAGCGCCATACCCAACTGTGTTCGATAATCCTGCGGCGCTATCGCCACCGCCTTCTCAAGATTCTGCCGAGCCGAATCCAGATTATTGTGCGCCAGATACGTCAGACCAAGCTGTAAGCGGGTTTGGGCGACCGCTGGATTTGTCGTTTCCTGAGGCGAATGTACACACCCCACCAGCTGCAACATCGCAAACAGGCCACTCAGCCAATACATTCTCTGTGATAAAGGTTTCGCCATCCCTGTTCCCCTACTTTGTCGTCCTTGCCAAAGAGGTTACCTGAATATGAACAGAGTGGCAGTCGTACCTGACAACGACGCGGCGCGCTTCGCAATTTGCTCTCATTTTCCCTGCAAACTACGTTGGTGAAACAACATCAGCGGCAGAGGCTGGGTTAACACAGAAGCGTTAACCCACGCCATTCGTTATCAGACCGCTTTCACCGTGATAGGTTCACCCGCCATTTTCTTCTTCAATGTACGTTTGGTTCTATCCACCACTTCACCCGCCAATTGACCACAGGCAGCATCAATGTCATCCCCACGGGTTTTACGTACGATCGTCGTGAAGCCGTACTCCATCAGCACCTTGGAGAAACGATCAACGCGGCTGTTTGAGCTACGGCCATACGGTGCGCCGGGGAACGGGTTCCACGGAATCAGGTTGATCTTGCATGGTGTATCTTTCAGGCATTCAGCCAGTTGATGCGCATGTTCGGTGCCATCATTGATATGGTCCAACATCACATACTCAACGGTCACGCGGCCCTGATTTGCATTGGATTTTTCCAGATAGCGGCGTACCGCACTCAGGAACATCTCGATATTGTATTTTTTGTTGATCGGCATGATTTCGTTGCGAATGTCGTCGGTCGGCGCATGCAGTGAAATCGCCAGCGCAACATCTATCATATCGCCCAGCTTGTCCAATGCAGGTACAACGCCTGACGTGGACAGCGTCACGCGACGCTTCGACAAACCAAAGCCGAAATCATCCAGCATGATTTCCATCGCTGGCACCACATTAGTGAGATTCAGCAACGGCTCGCCCATTCCCATCATCACCACGTTAGTGATCGGGCGCTGGCCGGTAACTTTAAACGCACCGATGATCTTCGCCGCACGCCACACCTGACCAATGATTTCCGATACGCGCAGGTTACGGTTAAAGCCCTGCTGTGCCGTTGAGCAGAATTTGCACTCTAGCGCACAGCCAACCTGGGACGATACGCACAGCGTGGCGCGATCTTCCTCTGGAATATAAACCGTTTCGACCCGCTGGCCGCCCACCAGAATCGCCCACTTAATGGTGCCATCGGAAGAGCGCTGCTCGTCCACCACTTCAGGTGCGCGAATTTCAGCGATTTCCTGCAATTTGGAACGGAAGACTTTGTTGATATCCGTCATCTGATTGAAGTCATCACAGCAGTAGTGATACATCCATTTCATGACCTGATCGGCGCGGAACGGCTTCTCTCCCATCGACATGAAGAGGTCGCGCATTTGCTGACGGTTAAGATCCAGCAGATTAATTTTTTCCGCACTGGTTTTGACGGATTGAGAGGCATCAGCAGACGCCGGAGAGAATTCAGACACGGTTGGCTCGGATACGGTTGTTGTAGATGAGGCAATTGTAGATGCGGTCATTTCAGACACGATGATTTCAGACGCGATTTGCTTAGACATTGTAAATCCTGGCCTCGTTGTTACACGTTATGGCGCTAAAAAAGAAGGTGGAGTTCGATGGTAATGACCAAAGAAACGCCCCGGACAAGTGCAGGCTCATCCGGGGCGCAGCATTGTACAAAGTTTAAAACAGGTAAGCTACTATCACCGCTTTTTTTCTGTGCCATCACGTCAACGGAACGCACCGACACTAATGAAAAAAAGCAATATCACAAGCGATTACCTGTTATCACGCACAAAAACGCATCATGCGTGATTACGCGTAGGCAAAATTACGCGCGTGGGCAGATTTCGTCGTCGCTGAAGAAATAAGCGATTTCACGCTGAGCGGACTCGATAGAATCAGAGCCGTGCACCGCGTTCGCCGTGAAGCTGTCCGCGTAATCGGCGCGCAGCGTTCCTGCCAGTGCGTTGGCTGGGTTCGTTGCACCCATGATGTCACGGTTACGTTGAACGGCATTTTCACCTTCCAGCGCCTGTACCATGATCGGGCCAGACATCATGAATTCAACCAGGCCGTCAAAGAACGGCTTGCCTTTATGCTCAGCGTAGAAACCTTCTGCTTGCTCACGGCTCAGACGCAGCATTTTAGCCGCAACGATGGTAAAACCTGCGCTTTCAAAACGTGCGTAAATCGCACCGATGGCATTCTTGGCAACCGCATTAGGTTTTACGATGGAGAAGGTACGTTCTATCGTCATATTGACCTCATTAACTAAACTGTCAGATTGCAGCCGGATTATAAGAATTGTCTACCCGACCAGTGAAAGTGGCGCAGATTATAAGGGTAGCTACCTTTAATGCCCACCAAGGAAATAACATTTTATTAAAAAAATATTACCTCTTATTTTCTCTTCGTTAACGATTCCACATTGCACTTTTTCGTCCCCCATAGCCTCTACGCTGAATGTAACAAATCATCGGCGATCACAGTTCTGAAGGTTACTTGTAACGTTATAGGTTATTTGTTTTTAAAACAACAAGATAACTGGAACCTTTCTGGCATTCGCTGCTAGCCTTGCTGCTGTACCCACCATAATGGCCAGTAAGAGGGCTGATAATGAAAAGAGCGGTCAACGCATTACAAAATTTCGGCAAGTCCCTGTATGGGCCAGTGCTGATACTCCCGATTGTCGGGTTATTCATCGCATTTGGGAATGTGTTCGGTAACGGTAACTTAGCGGGCTATGTCCCTTTACTCAATCACCCCTTGATTCAGGATTTTGGTCAACTGGTTTCCAAATCTGCCGTGGCGATCTTGGCTAATTTGGCGCTGGTGTTCGCCGTCGGGATTCCAATCGGGCTGGCGAAACGCGACAAGGGTTATGCCGCACTGATCGGTCTGGTGATGTTCATCATCTTCATTAATGCCATGAATATCACACTGCAATTGCAGGGAAAACTCGTGCCAACCGCCGAGATGCGCCCTGCTGGGCAAGGAATGGTTCTGGGCGTTCAGGTGCTGGAAATGGGTGTTTTTGCCGGTATTCTGATCGGTGGGTTCGCTGGCTACCTGTACAACCGCTATTCCAGTAAACAGTTTAACGGCGTTATGGCGATCTATTCCGGTCACTGCTTCGTCGCCATTCTGGTTATTCCATTAGCGATTGCGCTGGGCTTTGCGATGAGCGCCCTGTGGCCGTTTGCTCAACACGGCATTACCTGGCTGGCCTTCGCCATCAAAGGTGCTGGCCCTGTCGGCATCGCAATTTATGGTTTTCTGGAACGCGTTCTGATTCCTACCGGACTACACCATCTGGTCTATACCCCGTTCCTGTACACCGAACTGGGCGGAACCGCCGAGGTATGCGGCAAGCTGTATCAGGGCGCACGCAACATCTATTTTGCTGAAATGGCCTGTCAGGACGTCAAACAACTGAGCTCAACCGTGGTCTGGGATGCGCGCGGCATCAGTAAAATGTTTGGTTTGACTGCCGCCGCATTGG
Organism: Pectobacterium zantedeschiae; assembly: GCF_004137795.1. Lineage (GTDB taxonomy): Bacteria > Pseudomonadota > Gammaproteobacteria > Enterobacterales > Enterobacteriaceae > Pectobacterium > Pectobacterium zantedeschiae. The sequence goes on along the minus strand of NZ_NWTM01000001.1, from coordinate 53,717 downwards.
CGATGTACGTCACAGCGAAGCCAGAAAAACGCCTGGCGGCGAAAGCCATTCTGATTCCTGCCGCTTTTACCTCTTTCTTACTGGGCGTCACCGAGCCGCTGGAGTTTTCCTTCCTGTTCGTCGCCCCAATGCTGTTTGCCGTTCATGCCGTACTCACGGGCATAGGCATGATGCTGTTCTCCATCATGGGCGTGCACGCGATTGGTGCCAACGGCGTCATCGACTTCCTGCTCTATAACCTGCCGCTGGGCATCGAGAAATCCAACTGGCCGATGTATATCGCGGTTGGACTGACCATGTCGGTAATTTACTTCTTCGTCTTCCGCTTCCTGATTCTGTATTTCGACATGCCAACACCAGGGCGTGAAACCGATGAGGAAGAGACGCGGCTTTACTCAAAAACCGAATATCAGTCCAAGACCGAGAATCAGGCGAAAACGCAGGATGCGATGAAAGGTGATACTCAGCCTGTCGGGGCCACCATCATCGCGGGGCTAGGCGGCAAAACCAATATCGAGGTGGTGGATAACTGCTACACCCGCCTGCGAGTCACGCTCATCGACCCGGCTTTGGTAGACGAACAACAGCTTAAGAACACCGGTGCGAAAGCCGTTATCCGACAGGGTAACAACGTACAGGTGGTTTACGGACTTCACGTCAAAACTATACGCGAAGCAGTTGAAAACGCGCTTTAACAGGAGACTGACCATGACGAAACCCCCATTCATTCTGACGATTGCCGGTGGCGGCAGCACCTATACCCCAGGCATCGTAAAAAGTCTGATGGTACGTCTCGCGGATTTCCCGCTGGCAGAGATTCGTTTGTATGACATCGACGGCCAACGGCAGGACATCATCGCACCGGTGGTGGAAAAGGTGATTCGCGACCACAGTGATAGCATTATCTTTAGCGTCACGACGGACGCAGAGACCGCGTTTACCGGTGCTCACTTTGTCTTTGCACAGATGCGCGTCGGCCAATACAAGATGCGCGAACAGGACGAGAAAATTCCACTGCGCCACGGCGTCGTCGGGCAGGAAACCTGTGGCCCCGGCGGTCTGGCTTACGGACTGCGTACTATTCTGCCGATGGCCGAGCTGATCGATCTGGTTGAACGCTATGCCCATAAAGAAGCGTGGATCGTCAATTACTCCAACCCTGCCGCGATTGTTGCCGAAGGCGTTCGTCGTCTGCGTCCTAACGCCCGCGTGCTGAATATTTGCGACATGCCGGTTGCTGCGATGCGTAATATCGCGGCCGTGCTGGGCGTTGATCGTCACGACATCACTGTGGACTATTTCGGGCTGAATCACTTTGGCTGGTTTACCCGTGTGCTGGTCGACGGTGTCGATCGTATGCCGGAACTGCGAGAACACATCGCCCGCTACGGCCTGTTGACCGCCGATGCCGCCGACACCGATCCGCAACACGCCGATCCGTCATGGGTGAAAACATGGCGTAACATCAAACCAATCATGGATCATTTCCCAGAGTTCGTGCCGAATCCGTATTTGCAGTATTACCTGATGCCTAACCAAATCGTTGAACATCAGGATCCTGACTACACACGCGCCAACGAAGTGATGGACGGACGTGAGAAGAAACTGTTTGCGGCCGCTGCCAGCTACAAAGAAACCGGTATTCTGCCGGATGCGTTCCACGTTGGCGTACACGGTTCGTTCATCGTTGATGTTGCCTGCTCGCTGGCGTTCGATCTCCGCCAGCGCCATTTGGTCATTGTCGAAAATAAAGGTGCCATCGCCAATCTGCCTTACGATGCGATGGTGGAAGTCCCAGCTTATATTACCGCGCAAGGGCCAGAACCGGTGCGAATGGGGAATGTACCGCAGTTCCATCGTGCCTTGCTGGAGCAGCAGTTAGCGTCTGAGCAGCTACTGGTAGAAGCGACGCTTGAAGGCAGCTACGAGAAGGCGTTGCAGGCATTTACCCTGAACCGTACCGTGCCAACAATGCAGCACGCCAAAGCGATTCTGGATGACATGATCGAGGCCAATCAGGATTACTGGCCGCAATTAAAACAAGCATATAGAGACGGTATTGCCCAATAATCTGCGACTTGTCGGATTAAGGAAAATCGCTGACAATGAATCTATCATTGCACATCAATGGTAGATTCGGGGTCGAATTCGTCGACCCCAACGTGGAGGATCTATGTCAGCATCGTCTTCTGATTTGCCCGTTTCTCATGAGCGGTTTGTCTCCGCAGACTGGCTTGCCAGCCACCTGAACGACAGCAGCATCACGCTCATTGACGCCCGAATGTTGCCACCGGGTAACAACACCCGTGATATTCATGCCGAATACCGCGCCGCTCATCTGCCTGGCGCGGTTTTTTTTGATATTGAAACCCTGTCCGATCACAGCACCGACCTGCCTCATATGATGCCGACTCGGAAAGACTTCGCTCGCGCGATGGGTGGGTTGGGGATCGATAACCAGCAGCATCTGGTGATTTACGATGAAGGCAATCTCTTCTCCGCCCCCCGTGCATGGTGGATGCTACACACTTTCGGCGCGACATCCATTTCAATCCTGAGTGGTGGTCTGGCAGGCTGGAAAGCGCAGAATCTGCCGCTGGAACAGGGCGATGTGACACGTAACCCCGTCACGTTTCACGCTACGTTGGATGAAAACGCCATTCGTTCACGCGACGACGTACTCTCAATCAGCCGGGATAAATCAGAACAGATTGTCGATGCACGCCCCGCGCCACGTTTTAATGCCGAAGTAGACGAACCGCGTCCCGGTCTGCACCGTGGCCATATCCCCGGTAGCCTGAATGTGCCGTGGACTGATTTGGTGAATAACGGCGCGCTGAAGCCTAATGCCGAACTAGCGACCATCTTGCATAAGCACGGCGTAGATTTCACTCGACCTATCGTCGCCAGCTGTGGTTCCGGTGTAACGGCATCCGTCGTGGTGTTGGCGCTGGCGCAGTTGAATGTGCCCAATGTGACGCTGTACGACGGATCCTGGAGCGACTGGGGTAGCCGCGATGATGTCCCGATTGCGCGCGATTAATCCCGCACGGTACTTTGTTGTCAGTCTATTTATTCCTTGCCTATCAGGAATCGTTCAGGAGTAGCTGATGGATAATAGGCTGGCATCGTTAATGCAGCACGGTCAGGCGCTGACGCGCGCGGAATATCGCGTGCTGGCTTTTATCGCCGATCATTCATCGCTGATCGGCAAAATTACGGTGCGGGAACTGGCTCAGAAAACCTATGTTTCTACCGCGACGATCATGCGCCTGTGCCAGAAAATCGGCTTTAGCGGCTACAGTGAATTCATTTATCACTGCAAAACGCTACTCACGGACAATCCGCGGCTGGCTCCATCACCTGTCGTTACGCCCGATGATGCCTCGCTGCCTGATGCTTTTCAGCATTTTATCGATAACTATCAGCGCACATTTACCTACATTAGCCATCAGGATAGAGCAGCCTTCAGCGCTATCCTGAGACAGGAAAGCCATTTTTTCCTCTACGGCGCAGGATTTTCCCATTTGTTTGCCGAATATCTGGCGAAGAAACTTCAGGTGTTGGGGAAAGATGCGTTCTCTTCTGGGTTAGGCGACAGTCGAGGCATTTTTCTCAATAACGCACCGAAGTATCAAGTATTTATCGCAATCTCCCGCAGTGGGGAAACCGAGCAAGTGTTGGATAAGGCGCGGATCGCCAAAAATATTGGTATGAGGGTGATAGCATTTACCCGCGCGTCGTTGAACTCATTAGGCGAGTTGGCCGATTTGCACTTCCGGCTCTACGATGATGCGGTTCACTATGCGGCGGAAGCGGGCGAAATTAGCTCATTTGAATCGAATCTGGTGATGCTGATCGATTTACTGTTGTTACAGGCAACAGCGGAAAAATCGTAATCCGCTGTCACCATCATTAGATCTATACCCTAAATAATTCACGTTGCGTAAAGGCGACCAGCGCCCATGCAGCTTTAAGTATGACGGGTATCAGGCGTTACCGGTGGCCTTAAACTCCCTCAGGAAACTCCCCCACTTGCGTTCGTAGAACGGCGTGGTGTGCTTAATCATGTAATGACTGATGCCCGGCTCGCCTTCCTTCACCAGACACAGGTCGACAGGTCGCTCATCCGGTAAGGTATCGCTGGCGACGCTGCCCGCTTCGCGAATGATGATTTCCTCATCCTGATCGGCATCAATACCAATCAGCAGATGCGGCTGTTCTTCACCCGGCTCCTGAATCTGTGCCAGAAACGCCCGTTTTACATGGCGATGCTTGGTAAACAGCTGAGTCAGGGAATCAATCATCTGCGCTGGCATCTCGGCTGGCTGGCTCAGCATGACCTGCATTTCTTCTTCAACAACGCGCTGCTGAACAAAGCCATTACCTTCGCCAGACAGAATATGTTCAATTTCCTGCGGCAAAAATTCTTTGCCGTACGGCAGCTTAGGATTAAGGAACAGCGTGACGCCCTGCGTAATTTCAAACAGCGAACGCACTGGCAGTGCCAGAAAAGACGCCTCTTCCGTAATCACGCTCTGTAATGCTTCCAGAGAAGAAAAGAAAGGAATAGCGGATGAACCATCGTCTTTTTCCCAGTGCTGAATGTTCACATTACTGCCTGCATGCAACACCGTCTCACCGGATTCATCCCCGTCATCAGTACTGCCCAGCACGAACACCGTGGCTTCCATCAGTTCGCTGAAAAATTCAGGGCGATGTGCGGGCTCCGTTGCGGCCAGAATCAGCACCTCTTCCAGTTTATTACGTGGCGAAAACTCCATACTTTCCTCAACATGATTACGTTAAAAACCGACGCTTTGAGACCTGAATAAAATGAATGGCAACAGCCATCAATTTCAAACGGGTCTCAGCGCGGCTTTAATTCTCAACACATTCTGTAAATGGCCAGCAAGCCAGGAACCAACTACTTGGCGTTGCTTAGCAGGAGATTCGCCAGCGTACGCACGCCGAGTCCCGTCGCGCCAGTCGCCCACTGATCTACCGCGCCTTTACGGTATGTTGCAGAGCAGTCGATGTGCAGCCAGCCCTGCTGGTAATTTTTCACAAAGTGCGAGAGGAAAGCGGCTGCCGTACTGGCACCAGCGGTGTGTGCACCACTAGCAATATTGTTCAAATCAGCAAAGCTGGACGGCAGGTGGCTGCGGTGGAACTCTTCCAGCGGCAGACGCCAGAACGGCTCATTTTCTTCTTTCGCACTTTCCTGCAATGTCGCAACCAGTTCATCATCAAAGCTGAACAGCGCGTGGTAATCGTTGCCCAGCGCCATTTTCGCTGCGCCCGTCAACGTCGCGCAGTCAATGATCCACTGCGGGTTCTGCTCGGAGGCATCAATCAGACCATCAGCCAGCACCAGACGCCCTTCCGCGTCGGTGTTCATCACCTCAACCGTTTTGCCGTTGCGATAGCGAATGATGTCGCCCAGACGGAATGCATTGCCGCTCACCATGTTGTCTGCACAGCACAGATACAGCTTCACACGCTGTTGCAAACCGCGTGACGCCGCCAGCGCCAGTGCGCCCGTCAGGGTGGCCGCACCGCCCATATCTGACTTCATGGAATCCATGGAACTACTAGGCTTCAGGCTGTAGCCACCGGTATCAAACGTAATACCTTTGCCGACCAAACAGGCGAACACCGGAGCATCTGGGTTACCTGTTGGGTTATAGTCCAGTGCCAGCAGCACTGGCTGACGTTCAGAACCGCGACCAACCGTATGCAAACCGGCATAATTCTGTTCACGCAGATCTTCACCTTTAGTGATGCGGTAGCTGACGACATCACATGCCACGTCACACAGCAGGTCAACCGCACGGGTCGCCAACTGCTCTGGCCCCAAATCTTCAGCAGGCAGGTTGATGGTGTCACGCACCCAGTCAACAATCTTCAGACGGTCATTCAGTTCTTTCTTGTCGGCGTCATTCAGTTCCGCCCATTCAACCGTTCTTTGCCCTTTCGGCGCACGGTATCCCTGCCAGAATGCCCAGCTGTTTGCCAGATCCCAGCCTTCACCCGCTAACGTAACGTGTTTAATGCCCTGCCCGTCAATTTTGCGGGCAGCGCGCTGGATCGTTGCCAACGCAGCTTTGCCATTCAGCGACGTCGTTCCAACATGAATGGTAAAACCCTGCTCATTCACACTCAGCGTCGCTTTTTCTCCCCAGCGCGCATCAGCAGGTTGAGTGGAGAGTGAAATCAGCATGGTATTGTTCGTCATAGTGCTTCTCCGATAATGGATATTCCTGCCACTTTTCATGTTTGCAGGTGCTTTTCATATTTGCAGATACATAAACCGTGCATCATGACATGAAAATGTTACAAATTTTGGCACTCACCAGCCTAATGCTGGACACTTAGGCCTCATATTAGGAGAAACTCGGGGATGAGGTTCTTACAGGGATACCCCGCCTCGTCGTCGCTCCGTGTATCTCGATTCTTAAACTATCGGCATTAATCAGGTAGCCCGTCATATTGCTTAGTCGACTTCATCTAACCAGACCAGCAGGATCGCTTCCAGAATTTTTTCGTTGGAGGCGTCCGGCCGATCGTCAAATTCATCCAGTTCGCAGATCCACTGGTGCATATCGGTGAAACGCACCGTTTTCGGATCGAGATCGGGAAACTGGTCGTAAAGTGCTTCGCCGATCGCCCGGCTATCTGTCCATTTTAATCCCATAACTGCTGCTCCTTATGCAGATCAATGCTCGCGTGCATGGTTGATCGTATAACGCGGGATCTCAACGACCAGATCGTCTCCGGCGATACGCGCCTGACAGCCCAGACGGCTTTCGGGCTCCAGCCCCCAGGCCTTATCCAGCATGTCATCTTCATCTTCTGTGCTTTCTGCGAGCGAATCAAAGCCTTCGCGCACAATACAGTGGCACGTGGTACAAGCACAGGATTTCTCGCAGGCATGCTCAACGTCAATACCGTTACGCAGGGCGACTTCCAGAATACTTTCACCGCGTTCCGCTTCCAAAACCGCGCCTTCAGGACACAAATCCTGATGCGGTAAAAAGACTATCTTAGGCATGTTACACCTCATCCACAGAATGGCCTGCCAGCGCACGGCGGATTGAAGCATCCATGCGGCGGGCGGCGAATTCCTGGGTTTGTTGATCGACTGTTTTAATTGCGGCTTCAATCGCCACGGGATCGCGTCCCTGCATCATCATGTGCAGGTGTTCGGATGCCGCGACAATGATGTCTTTTTCGTCATTGCTCAATAACTCAGCATCGGCTGCCAGTGCGCTTTGCAAACTTTCCAGCACGCGTGCCGCCTCCACTTTTTGCTCTGCCAGGCGACGCGCCCCGACATCTTCCTTAGCATTCAGCATCGAGTCGGTGATCATCGTGGCAATTTCCGTATCGCTTAAACCGTACGACGGTTTAACCTGAATGGATGCCTCAACGCCCGTCGATTTCTCCATCGCCGTAACGCTCAACAAACCATCCGCATCAACCTGAAAAGTCACGCGGATGTGAGCCCCACCGGCGGGCAGCGGCGGCAGACCGCGCAGTGAAAAACGCGCAAGAGAGCGGCAATCCGCCACCATTTCACGCTCGCCTTGCAAGACGTGGATCATCATGCCGCTCTGGCCATCTTTAAAGGTTGTGAATTCTTGCGCACGAGCAACGGGGATCGTGGTATTACGCGGAATGATTTTTTCCACCAGCCCGCCCATCGTTTCCAGCCCGAGCGACAGGGGGATCACGTCCAGCAGCAGCATTTCACTGTCCGGTTTGTTGCCCACCAGAATATCCGCCTGAATCGCCGCACCGATCGCCACGACCTTGTCTGGATCGATAGACGTCAGCGGTGTACGACCAAAAAACGTCCCCACCTGCTCACGTACCAATGGAACACGAGTGGAACCGCCGACCATCACCACTTCCTGCACGTCTTCTGCCGTCAATCCCGCATCTTTCAGCGTGCGACGACAGGACAGCAGCGTACGTTTCACCAACGGAGCAATCAGTGCATCAAGTTGTTCACGGGTGATACTTCCCTGCCAGCCAGCGATATCAACATCGATCGCATCCGCGCTGCTGAGCGCAATTTTGGCCTTCACTGCCGCATTGCGAAACGCATGATCACGTTGACGATCGTTACGTTCGTGAACACCGGCCTGCTCACGCAGCCACTCCGCCAACAGATGATCGAAATCATCTCCGCCCAGCGCAGAATCACCACCGGTCGCCAGCACTTCAAAGACGCCCCGGCTTAAGCGCAGAATGGAAATATCAAAAGTGCCGCCGCCTAGATCGTAAATGGCGATCACACCTTCTTTACCGGAATCCAGCCCATAGGCAATTGCCGCCGCGGTTGGTTCGTTGAGTAGACGCAATACGTGCAGCCCAGCCAGACGCGCCGCGTCCTTAGTCCCCTGACGCTGTGCATCATCGAAATATGCGGGAACGGTAATCACAACGCCATCAGGCACGCCGCCTAACGCCGATTCCGCACGCGCAGCCAGCGCAGACAAAATGTCCGCAGATACCTGTACAGGATTGAGGTTGCCAGCAGAGGTCTGAATCAGCGGCAGGCCATTATCGCTGGCATGAAAGCGATACGGTAAATGCGGGTAACGCTGCTGAATATCCGCCAGAGAGCGGCCCATCAGGCGTTTGACTGAACTGACCGTGTTTTCCAGATCGTGAGCCGCATTGTCACGCGCTTGCCAGCCGACGCTGTGGCCATCGTGACGATAATGGACAACAGACGGCAGCAGATCGCGCCCGTCGCTGTCCATCAGCGTCTGGGCTTCGCCGCTACGCACGGTGGCAACGAGAGAATGGGTAGTACCTAAATCAATACCGACGGCCAGACGGCGCTGGTGCGGTGCGGCGCTAAGGCCAGGCTCACTAATTTGTAATAAGGCCATATTGAGCTTCCATCAATTGGCTGGCGAAAAACCTGCATGGCAATCACCATCGGCTTTCCCACCGGATTAACGAGTTATCTGTCCAGCAATTGCTCTTCGAGTTCTTCAACCTGTTGCTGGAGCTTGTCTAAAAAGCGTAGCTTGCGCACGGTATCCACGGCGTCTGCCCACGTCTCATTATTAAGTTCATCGCGCATACGAGAATGACGTGTGGCGATCGTTGCCTGCAACCGCTCGGCAAAGGCCGTCAGCGCATCATCAGCATCTGACCGTTGTGAGATCGCCTCCAACTCTTCGCGCAGTTCAAGCTGTTCCATCAGGAATGCGGTGTCCCGCATCGTATGCTGCTCATTGTTCACATCAAAACCGTGCAATGACAGCATGTACTCCGCACGTTTCAGCGGATGTTTTAGCGCTTGATAGGCGTTATTGATCGTCGCCGCCTGCTGTACCGCCAGCATACGCTCGCGCTCTGGGCTGGTAGCATAGCGATCAGGGTGGAACTGCCGCTGTAAGTCCTGAAAACGGGATGCAAGAAGACCGCCATCCACATCATAGCGAATGGGTAGCCCGAATAACGTAAAGTAATCCATAGTGGTACTCTGGGAGTTCTGGGTAGCAGCGCGTGTCATTAATCGATCGCACGCTCACTACCCAAGAGGGATCAGACGTTGAAACTTTCGCCGCAACCACATTCGCCGGAAATGTTGGGATTATTGAACTTAAAACCCTCATTCAGCCCCTCTTTGACGAAATCCAATTCGGTTCCGTCAAGATAGACCAGGCTTTTACCGTCCACGATGACTTTGACGCCTTTATCTTCAAAGACCGTGTCACCGTCGTTCAAATCATCAACAAACTCCAACACATACGCCATACCGGAACAGCCGGATGTCCGTACGCCAAGACGCAGACCAAGGCCTTTGCCCCGATTTGCGATGAAAGCGCTCACGCGTTGTGCCGCACTTTCGCTCAGAGAAATCGACATACTGTTACCTCGATCGTTCGCCACCTCGACGGAATCAGGCACCAATAACAACGGTGCCCCGACGAGTTCAGCCGCAGAGATTACTGCGCGTCACGTTTACTTTTGTAATCCGCAATCGCTGCCTTGATAGCGTCTTCCGCCAGAATGGAGCAGTGAATCTTCACCGGCGGTAACTCAAGCTCTTCGGCAATCTGCGTGTTCTTAATCGCTTCGGCTTCATTCAGCGATTTGCCCTTTACCCACTCAGTAACCAGCGAGCTGGAAGCAATGGCAGAACCACAACCGTACGTCTTGAAGCGGGCATCTTCGATGATACCCTCGTTGTTGACTTTTATCTGCAACTTCATCACATCGCCGCACGCTGGCGCACCGACCATGCCGCTGCCGATAGAAGGATCGGCGTTGTCAAACGAACCCACGTTGCGTGGGTTTTCATAGTGATCAATTACTTTTTCGCTGTAAGCCATGATAGTCGTCCCCGCACTGGTGAATTAATGATGCGCCCATTCGATGCTGCTGATATCTACGCCCTGCTTGAACATTTCCCACAACGGAGAAAGATCGCGCAGACGGCCAATAGATTTACGTACCAGCTCGATGGTGTAGTCGATCTCTTCTTCGGTGGTAAAACGCCCCAGCGAGAAACGGATCGAACTATGTGCCAGCTCATCATTCATACCCAGCGCACGTAGCACGTAGGAGGGCTCCAGACTGGCCGACGTACAGGCAGAACCGGACGATACCGCCAGATCCTTGAGTGCCATAATCAACGATTCACCTTCAACATAGTTGAAGCTGACGTTCAGGATGTTGGGCACGCCCTGTTCGATATCACCATTCAGGTAGACTTCTTCAATATCATTAATACCGTTCCACAGACGATCGCGCAGCGTACGCAAGCGATCCATTTCTGCGGTCATCTCTTCTTTAGCGATGCGGTAGGCTTCGCCCATACCGACAATCTGGTGCACAGGCAAGGTGCCAGAACGCATACCGCGCTCATGACCGCCGCCGTGCATCTGCGCTTCGAGGCGGATACGGGGTTTACGACGAACATACAGTGCTCCGATCCCTTTCGGCCCATAGATTTTATGGCCGGAGAAAGACATCAGATCCACTTTTAACTGGCTGAGATCGATAGGCAACTTGCCTACGCTCTGCGTGGCATCAACGTGGAACACGATACCGCGGCTACGGCACATGTCGCCGATGGCTGCGATGTCCTGCACAATACCGATTTCATTATTGACGTGCATGATGGAAACCAGAATGGTGTCCTCACGCATCGCAGCTTCAAGTTCAGTCAAATCGATAATGCCGTTGCGCTGCGGTGCCAGATAAGTGACATCGAAGCCTTCACGTTCGAGTTGGCGGCAGGTATCCAGCACGGCTTTGTGCTCGGTCTTACTGGTGATGATGTGCTTGCCCTTCTTCTGGTAGAAGTTGGCCGCACCTTTAATCGCGAGGTTGTCGGCTTCTGTCGCGCCTGACGTGAAGACAATCTCACGCGGGTCGGCACCGACCAGTTCAGCAATTTGGTTACGGGCGATATCAACCGCCTCTTCCGCCTGCCAGCCAAAACGGTGTGAACGGGAAGCCGGGTTACCGAACGTGCCGTCCAGAGTTAAACACTGCATCATTTTCTCAGCGACGCGCGGGTCAACCGGCGTGGTAGCTGAATAATCGAGATAGATAGGTAACTTCATTGCTCATAAACTCCGTACATCACTTCAAAACGTACAATGCGTTTTGTTTTATTGACAGGCTGTTTATACCCGCAACCTCTCGGGCCAATGCAAAAAATCTGACGATGTTATAATCGGAAAAGCACCGTGACAGTCGAACTAACGCCAACACCACATTGAGTAATGTGGTCATTGATTACGTAACTATCAGAAAGGCAAAACGTGACGAATAAAAATTACTCGTCACGTTGAAGGTGTATCAGGCACGCAGGTTAACGTTGATCGTTTCCTGGATACGCCCGTTAGCGGTGCGACGGATGTCGGCATCCTGACGATCGGCAACGTTCAGCACTTCCTTATTGTTCACCAGCTCATCCAGCGTGATGTTATTCAGGAAGTCAGTAATACGGTCGCTCAGATCGCGCCACAGTGTGTGCGTCAGGCAGCGATCGCCACCCTGGCAGCCTTCACGGCCCTGACAGCGCGTTGCGTCAACAGACTCATCGACGGCAGAAATAACCATACCAACGGCGATTTCATTCGCGTTTTTACCCAGCAGGTAACCACCGCCTGGGCCACGAACGCTGGCAACCAGCCCGTTCTTACGCAAGCGCGAAAACAGCTGCTCCAGATAAGACAGTGAAATGCCTTGGCGTTCAGAAATATCCGCCAATGGAACTGGCCCTTCCTGGGAATGCAGAGCCACATCGAGCATGGCGGTAACGGCGTAACGGCCTTTGGATGTCAGTCTCATGATAGTGGTACCTGTAGGTAAAACATGTATTATGAAAACATGTATTGGCAGAACATACCGCGAGTCTGACATTCCTGAGTGTTTTAGTCAACTATTTAACCAAGTAAAACACTCAAGTATTATTCGTCATGTGTTTTTTGTACCGAACTCAATATCCCGCGAAGGATGTTAAGTTCCTGAGCTTCAGGTCTGGCGCGGGTAAACAGGCGACGCAACTTGTTCATTACCTGCCCCTGATGTGCAGGTCGGATAAATCCGGTTTGCAGTAATGTCTGCTCAAGATGCTGATAAAAGCGTTCCAGATCGTCGACCAGCGGGTACGGAGATTCTTCGTGTTCTGGCTGGCCGGCCTGTAACCGATCCAAATGCGCGATGCGCACTTCATAAGCAATGATCTGTACTGCCATCGCCAGATTTAACGAGCTATATTCCGGGTTTGCGGGGATTGCCACGTGGTAATGACATTTCTGAAGTTCATCATTCGTCAGCCCCACACGTTCACGCCCAAATACCAGAGCTACCGGTGCGTGCTCCGCTTCCTGCGCGCTGCGAACACCACACTCACGCGGTTCTAGCATCGGCCACGGCAAAGTTCGGGAACGCGCGCTGGTGCCAACCACCAGGCTACACCCTTCGAGCGCCTGATCGAGCGAATCAACAATCGTAGCATTACCGATGACATCGCTGGCACCAGCCGCCAACGCAATCGCCTGTGAATCAGGCTTAACCAGTGGATTGACCAGATAAAGTTTACTGAGTCCCATGGTTTTCATTGCTCTGGCCACCGACCCCATATTGCCAGTGTGCGACGTTTCAACCAGAACAATGCGAATATTGTCTAACATATGTACTCTATTGTGCGATAGATAAAGGAAGTCGTGCGAGCGAAAAGGAAACCGCCATACCTTAACACAAACTTAGCTATTTTACTTTTCTACTGCTATACTCTGCGCCGCTTTCCGTTCTTTAACATTCCAGTGGACCGATACCATGCATCCGATGCTCAACATCGCTATACGCGCTGCGCGTAAAGCCGGTAATTTGATTGCCAAAAACTATGAAACGCCAGACGCCGTCGAAGCTAGCCAGAAAGGCAGCAATGATTTTGTGACCAACGTCGATCGGGATGCAGAACGTCTGATCATTGAAGTCATCCGCAAGTCTTATCCACAGCACACCATTATTGGTGAAGAGTGTGGCGAGCTGGCAGGTGAAGATCCGGCAGTACAATGGGTTATCGATCCTTTGGATGGCACCACCAACTTCATCAAACGTTTACCTCACTTCGCTGTTTCTATTGCGGTCCGCATTAAAGGCCGTACCGAAGTTGCCGTCGTTTACGATCCTATGCGTAATGAACTGTTTACCGCGACCCGTGGTCAAGGCGCACAGTTGAACGGCTACCGTCTGCGCAGCAGCACTGCCCGCGATCTGGACGGCACCGTGCTGGCAACCGGCTTCCCTTTCAAATTAAAACAACACAGTAAAAGCTATATCAATGTTATCGGCGCGCTGTTCACCCACTGTGCGGATTTTCGTCGCACGGGTTCTGCCGCACTGGATCTGGCCTACGTGGCCGCAGGTCGCGTTGATGGTTTCTTTGAGATCGGTCTGAAGCCATGGGATTTTGCTGGTGGCGAACTGCTGGTGCGTGAAGCTGGCGGGATCGTGACAGACTTCGTTGGTGGCCATAACTATCTGGCGTCTGGCAATCTGGTCGCAGGCAACCCGCGCGTGGTGAAAGCCATTCTGGGCACTATTCGTGAAGAACTGAGCGACGCGCTGAAACGCTAATCTCGATCGACTCCGGCCCACTCGTATAAAAATGAAATCGGGTCGGAGTTGTTATTTTTCTTTACATATGAATCCTGTATACGCATTGTTTATCATTATACGATAATAATTATCAAACTCATTACACTGATAACTTCATACACTGATAAATTGTGAATTAGGATCGCTACCATGTTAAGAAACTCAGTAAGATCGTTCTTTCTGACTGCATTACTCTCAGCCCCACTCTTCAGCTACGCCACCCAATACCCTCTCACTGTTACCGATTTCGACGGCAGAAGTGTCACCATTAAACAAGAGCCGCAGCGCATCATTCTTCAAGACGGCCGCGATATTATGGCGATGGCATTACTTGACCGCGATAATCCCTTTCAGCGTCTTGTCGCCTGGAACAATCTGGCGAAAAAACAGGACACCGCAACCTGGGACATGCTGAAAGGAAAATGGCCTGAGTCCGTCGGCATTCTGGATATGGGCTTCAGTGACAAAGGCAACGTCGATCTGGAAAGCGTGCTGTCAAAACAGCCGGACCTGATGATTGCCCAACTGCGTGCCAAGGCAGCACTGAAAGAAAGCGGTGTAATTGACAAGCTCAGCGCACTGAATATTCCCGTACTGTTTGTCGATTATGAAGTGAATCCGGCTAAAGATACCGCTCCTAGTGTTGATCTGTTGGGTAAAGTTCTGAATCGTGAAGCCAATGCCAAAGCGTATACCGATTTTTATCGTCAGCACTTCGACGCTATTCAGCAAAAAACCGCCGCAATAACGCCGAAACCTAGCGTCTTTGTTGAACCGATTGCCGGCAACTCAGATTCCTGCTGCTTCACGCACAGCAACAGCGGCTGGGGCGGGTTGATTGAAGCAATCGGCGCAAAAAATATTGGTTCGGATTTGCTACCAGGCGCAACAGGTTTTGTCTCGCTGGAAAAAATCATCAGCATGAAACCTGATGCCTACATCATGACAGGCTCTAAACGTGGTAACAGTCAGGTACTGCCGCTAGGCTATGGCGCCAAAGTAGAAGACGTTCGTACTCAGGCTAATGTGCTGCTAAACCGCACCGGTATTAGCCAAATTCCAGCCGTTCAGGCTAAGCGCGTCTATGGTGTTTACCACCATTTCTACAACCATCCCTACAACATTGTTGGTATGGAATATCTGGCAAAAGATATTTATCCTCAGGCGTTTGCCAGCCTGAATCCTGATGAAACGTATCATCATATTATTCAAAACTTTACCTCACTGCCTGACAGTGACTTTATCTTTGCCTGGAAACAAGGTGAGTAATTTTTCATGAGTACAACCACTGAACCGGGTATCCACAATACTGCCGCGGATGCCAACACCATTATGGACAACTATCGCGGCATCATTCGACGCCGCGTGGGTGTGATGGCGATACTGCTGTTGATCATCATCGGCTCGTTGTTGCTGGATTTCACGATGGGGCCTTCGGGGCTGACGCTTGATGTGCTTTGGCAGACGCTGACCGATCCGGCCAGCGCCGATGCAGGCACACGCGTGATCGTCTGGGATATTCGTCTGCCTTATGCACTAATGGCTATCGTCGTCGGGCTAGCGCTCGGCCTGGCTGGTGCAGAAATGCAGACAATCCTGAACAACCCGCTGGCTAGCCCGTTTACGCTTGGCGTTTCCTCCGCCGCCGCATTCGGTGCTGCATTGGCTATCGTCCTTGGTATCGGCATCCCCGGAATTCCGGCTCAGTGGTTTATCTCTGCTAACGCTTTTATCTTTGCTCTGTTGGCAGCACTGCTGCTTGATGGCATTACGCGCTGGACGCAGGTCGCCACCTCTGGCGTCGTGCTGTTCGGTATTGCCCTGGTGTTTACCTTCAATGCGCTGGTTTCCATGCTTCAGTTCATCGCCAATGAAGACACGCTGCAAGGTCTGGTGTTCTGGACGATGGGCAGCCTGGCACGCGCTTCGTGGGAAAAACTGGGCATCCTGCTGCTGGTGCTCGTCATCGTTATGCCAATCTCACTGATGAGCTCATGGAAGCTCACAGCATTGCGATTGGGTGAAGACCGTGCCGTCAGTTTTGGCATTAACGTACGCCGTCTGCGTCTGGCGACGCTGCTGCGCATCAGCATTTTATCCGCTATTTCGGTCGCGTTTGTTGGCCCCATCGGCTTTATCGGCCTGGTTGCGCCACACATCGCGCGTATGGTTTTCGGTGAAGATCACCGTTTCTATCTGCCTGCGAGTGCGTTAACCGGCGCGCTGGTGTTGTCGATGGCGTCCGTTGCATCGAAAAACCTGATTCCCGGCGTCATTATCCCGGTCGGTATCGTCACCTCACTGGTTGGCGTACCCTTCTTCCTGAGCATCATTCTGCGCCACAGAGGGAACGCATGAGCCAGCAAACCTCCTCTGGATTAAGACTTTCCCACTTTCGCGCAGGTTACCCCAAGCGTCAGGTGATCCGCGATCTGTCCGTACCTCAATTGCCGCGCGGAAAGATCACTGTACTGCTTGGCCCCAACGGCAGTGGTAAATCAACCCTGTTGCGGGCCATGGCTGGCCTGAACGCTTCCGAAGGCGAACTGTATCTGGATGATACCAATCTAATGACACTGCCGTTCGCTCAGCGGGCGGAGAAAGTCGTTTATCTGCCACAGTCATTGCCCGCAGGCGTTCACCTGCACGTGCTGGAATCCATTATCGTCGCGCAGCGCGCCTCTGGCGGCATGCACAATGCAGAAAAACAAGACGAAGTGATGACCCTGCTACGTCAGTTGGGTATTGAGCATTTGGCGCTGAGCTATCTTGATCAGCTCTCAGGCGGACAGAAACAGCTGGTTGGGCTGGCACAATCGCTCATTCGTCAACCCTCGTTGCTTTTGCTGGACGAACCGCTCAGCGCACTGGATCTGAACTATCAATTTCACGTGATGGATTTGGTACGAAAGGAAACACGTAAGCGCAACATCGTTACCGTTGTGGTGGTGCATGACATCAATATCGCTTTGCGTCACGGCGACCACGTACTGATGCTGCAAAACGGTAATTTGATTGCCGATGGCGCGCCAGCCGAAGTCATTAGTCCAGAAAGCCTGTCTGCGGTCTATGGCGTACGTGGACGCATCGAGCGCTGCTCACAGGGCGTGCCGCAGGTGATTATCGACGGATTAGTCAGCGAGCCCACCATCTAGACAATTGACCGCTCAAATAGCCTCCGGTAGCGAGTGCCCCGGAGGCATAATACCGCTAGTGTAAACGCTCAGTTCCCAACATATCGCGCATGTTCGTCAGCATGTTCTCAAACAAACGCAATGCCAGCCCAACACTGTTTACGTTGTAGTACAGCGCCGCGTCATGATGCTTTAAATAATCCTCAAACTCAGGTTTGCCGATCAATTTATAAATAGCAGTAAATCGCGAGATCAGATGGCTGCAATTATTGAGATACAGATCAAGCGTGCGGTAATCGCTGTTAATTAACTGCGTCAATAACGTCGTCATATGCTCGAACTCAGTCAGTAACGACGCATAATCTCCCAGGTTTTCCGCACTGTGTTCGGTCAATTCCATACCGTTATTTCCCTTGCTCTTCTCTTTTCTCCATCCGTCATCGGCTCCTTTGGCCACGCACCGTTAGGTGCGTGGCTCTGTAGATCAAAAACGCTGCCAGTCCGCTTCATCCTGAGCAAGCGCGCTTTTTTTCTTCGCGAAGGCGAGACGAGGTGCAGATATGCCTGGCGGCACAGAAGCAAAAGCGGGGGTCTGCGCCGATGAAGCGATTTGTCCCACAATAAACTGCCCCACCAGTTGGCTCAATGTGCTCGCCTGTTCCTGCAACGACTGCGAGGCCGCAGATGCCTCTTCGACCAATGAGGCGTTTTGCTGAGTCACATCATCCATCTGGTTAACAGCCTGATGGACCTGACTGATCCCCTGACTTTGTTCTTCCGTCGCCGCAGCGATTTCATTAACTAAATCCGTCACCTGCTGGATCGCATCTTTCATCGCTGACATGTTTTTCCCTACGTCGCTGGCTTGTTCAACACCCGACGACACCAGCGAGTTTGAGGCATCAATTAAATCCTTGATTTCACGCGCAGCCGTGGATGAACGCTGTGCCAACGTGCGAACTTCACCCGCCACCACCGCAAAACCACGCCCCTGCTCACCGGCACGTGCCGCTTCCACTGCTGCATTGAGGGCGAGGATATTGGTTTGAAACGCAATCCCTTCGATGAGCGCAATGATGTCAGTGATCTTGCCTGAGCTATTGCGAATATGTTCCATCGTATTCAGCATCGTGCTAACTGAATCGGCGCTATTGATGGAAATTCTGCTGGCATTCCCCGCCAGCAGGCTGGCCTGTTGGGTGTTTTCTGCGTTCTGGCGCACCGTTTCACTAATTTCCGTCATACTAGCTGCGGTTTGCTCCAGTGAGGCCGCCTGCTCCTCAGTTCGGGATGACAAATCCTCATTACCCGCCGCAATCTGGGTTGCCGCGCTGCTAACCGACTGCGATGAAGCGCTTACTGACGCCAACGCTGAAGAAACACGGTTCATTAAGCTATTAAAGGCGCGGGCGGTATTGCCAACTTCATCTTTGCTCCGATCGTCAGCTTGAATAGTCAAATCGAGATGCGTGCTGACGCTTTCCATCGTTTGACTCATATTGTTCAGGCTCTTTCTAATGCCCAGAATAGTTCTGACAGCAAAAAAACCAATCAACAACACCGTCAGTAACGCGCCAGACAACAAACCAAACCACGTTTTTTCATAAATTCGTGTATTCACCTGACGTAGGTCATCACCCAGCTTGACGTTAAGATCGAATTGCTTGCGGTAGTTAGAGATTAAATTGCGTACCGCTTCACCTGGGCCTCCCGTTCCCTGAAGCAGGCCGAGGGCGATGTCATTCTGGTTTGCTCTTGATGCGTTCAAAAAAACGGGCAAAGACGCCTGTAATTTTTTGACTAACTCAATCGCCGTATAAGTCAGTTGGCGATCCTCTTCGCTGGAAGCATTATTTTTCAGGTAATACTCATTGAGCGCCTTCATCTCTTCAATGGTTCTAGTAATGTCTTGCTCGATCGCAGGTAATTTACGATCGTCATCTGTGGTTTGGTGACGATACAAAAAAAGCACCAGCGAATTACTTTTATCCACCAGATTATTCAAATCTTTAATACTTGGGATCGCATTATCCTGTACATATTCAAAGCGAGATTGGAACCCTGATAATAACGACAAAGTGACTATAACCAATGAGATAAGTGCTAGAGACATTAACGAAAACGTCAACAGCAGGCGTTGCGTGATATTCATAACCGCTCCATTTTTGAGTTTTTATACCGTATCTTTTTTCCTGATTCTGGTATGTCGAATAAACAATTTTTGCCTCCACATTTGGCATTTTGACTAAAAATCCGCCATACCTTTATCACGCTCAATTATCGACACAGAAGCGAGCAGCTTGATAGCATTGATCGACAAAACCACTTAATAATACCAAATCAATAATCATCAACTATCAAAATAAGATTATCGATCGTCAAAAACATCCGACGATCCTGTGATGAAGTAAATTGATAGGAAAACGTTTGCTTTATTCTGCGCAGCACAAAGAATGCGGTGACATAAACATCGCCAGCGCTGCTGTCACTGGGTGGTAGAAACGGTGGGAAATGCACAAAAAAAAAGCACTGACCAATGAGGTTCAGTGCTTTTTTATTATCTGATGATTGACCGTCTGGTAGCGTTATTTCTTCGCTGGCAGAGTGACCCAATAGCCTGGCTGATACGGCAGCGGCAGGAACTTTTCATGGAAAGTACGGAACGTCGCGTCAGGATCGAGATCCTTGAACAGTTCCGGATGTATCCATTTCGCTAATACCTGAATCGCCACAAACTGATACGGACTGTCATAAAACTGATGCCAGATCGCATGAGCATTGCCATCGGTCGCGACCGGCAGCGTTTTAAATGCCGAGCGCTCCATCAGTTTTTGCAGGCGTTGCAGCGCTTCTTTCTGGTCAGCTCCCGGCCCGACGCCAACCCAGCCGTTGGCCGTGTTGTAATTCTTCCAGTTAGCGCCAGTCACCACTACGACATCTGGACGCGCGCTGATAATCTGCTCAGGGTTCAGCGTACCAAACGTACCAGGGATGATGTTCTTGGCAATGTTGTCACCACCCGCAGCCTCAACCATGCGGCCAAAGTTCTCATCACCGAATGACATGCAGCATTCTTCGTCATACCCCCCCGCACGGTCGATCATCACTTTCGGACGCGGCCCCTGATAGTTTTTCAACCGCTCAGTGACGATTTCAATCTGCTCACGGCGGAACTTAATCAGTTCTTCAGCACGCTGTGGTTTGCCGACCAGTTGACCCATGATGTGAATGCTTTTCTCTGCATTCTCAAACGGTTTCTCGCGGAAATCGATAAACACCACAGGAATACCCAGAGAACTGAGTTTTTCAATCAACTTACCTTCATCCGTCGCGGCCTTTGATTCCAGATTCATCAGTACCAAATCCGGTTTCAGCGTTAATGCCTGCTCAACGTTGAAGGTGCCGTCTTTCGCGCCACCAAAGGTCGGCAGCTTTTTGATTTCCGGGTATTTCTTTTCATAGGCAAGATAACCGTCATAATCTGCTTTCGGCAGATCGTCACGCCAGCCCACCACACGCTGGAACGGTGCTTCGGTATCAAAGGCAGCCAGCAGATAAATCTGTCGACCTTCCCCTAAAATAATCCGCTTCACTTCGGATTTAATTTCTACCTTCCTGCCACTAACATCTTCAATAACAATCGGGTTAGCGCTGGCAGCAACGCTCGCACTCATCCCCAATAGAACAACGACTGAGAACAGCCATTTTTTCATTATTATTCCCTTCTGCGATGATGGTTATAGATGATAATAGTTATCATTATTGGAATGATATCTTGCCGTGATTATCGGAGGCAATGGGTTTTTAGTGCGAGGTTAATAAAAAGTGAAATCAGCCGGAGAATGGCCGAATACCGCCCATCATCGCAGGCTGTGCGCTGACGTACAGCAGGATGCCGGAGCCGACCAGAATCAGCCCACCAGCAAACGCCAGAAGAGAAAAAGTCACACGCTGCCACACGGGCGATGCGCGATTTGCACCTAACTGCTCAACGACGCGACGGCAGTAAAAAACCAGCACGGCCAGCGCAGAGATCGTAATCGCCGTTCCTGCAGCCATCACTAGCGCAGAAGCTACGCCCCATAGGTAAACGCCGATCACTTTAGAGAAAAGCAACACAAGGATAGCACCTGAGCACGGACGCATCCCCATCGCCAGTACAATCATCAGGCGAGTACGCCAACTGCTATCGCGTTCAAGTTCCTCATTGCTGGGGAGATGGCGGTGCCCACAGCCACAGTCGGCATCGTGCTGATGAAGAAAATGAGACGGCGCAGGAGTCAGACGAAGTATCATACGTCCAGTCGTTGGTGCATTTAGCGGAGTGACGCGCAAAGGAACAACGCGCAAAATAGTCGTGGTCTTAGGTTGACGCACCAGCACGATATACAGCTGTTTCAATGCACGAAAACAAAGCAGCAGCCCCAGCCCCGCCACCAACACGAAGCTTCCCTTTTCCATCCAGAAGCTGCTGTTATGAAGCGTTCGGCTAGACAATTGCAAGATCCCGAGTACGACGGTCACCAGCATCACTGCCATCCCCCCTTGAACCAGCGAGGCGGCAAGTGTTAACTTCAGACTGCTTTTCAACTTCGACGGATGTGTCGCCAAATAGGTCATAATGACGACTTTACCGTGCCCCGGCCCAACAGCATGGAGCACACCATAGACCAGGCTGAACACCATCAAACTCAACCCTGCCTGATGCGGCTGCTGTTCAACCATCTGCAACAGGTGTGACATCTGCTGGTGCAGCGACTTCTGCCAAATCGCACTTTGCAGCACAATTTGCGGCCAGTAACCCACGATGTAATGCAGTGCTGAGATTAGCAGAGCTAAAAATAGCCACAGCGGCCAGAGATCGCGCAGTCTGCTCAACAACGAACGTTGACGCGGCAGCGATCCAAGGTTTACTGACATTGCAACGTCACCCGCTGTGCAAATTGTTTCCCCAGATCCATGTCTTCATCCGGTGCATCATTCTTATCCAGCGACAGCGCATAAGATTGCAATTCAGCATTAGGTTCCGGCGTGACGAGCGTGGTTTTACA
Organism: Pectobacterium zantedeschiae; assembly: GCF_004137795.1. Taxonomy (GTDB): domain Bacteria; phylum Pseudomonadota; class Gammaproteobacteria; order Enterobacterales; family Enterobacteriaceae; genus Pectobacterium; species Pectobacterium zantedeschiae. The sequence goes on along the minus strand of NZ_NWTM01000001.1, from coordinate 31,384 downwards.
ACGCGAGGTCAGTGCGGGTGAAAGCTTAACGGCCTTGTCGTTCTGATAGGACATATCGACAAAGTAGGTAGGATCGTAAGTAGAAATGAGCAACGGCTTTCCAGCCAGCGGCTGTGGATGCGCCAGCGGCAGCACAAACTCCAGTACCGCCTGATTGCCTTTGCGGGAAAGGTGATACTCAGTTGGCAGCAGCGTATATTTCACAGGCTGATTATCACGATAAATATCGGTAAAATAGTGCTGCCCCCAGACATTCGCCATGACTTCCGCCGCCAGTTTTTTCCAGATTTCAGAATCGGTTTTCGCTTTTCCAGCGTCATACAGCAGATCGGCCGACGTGATAGGGTCCATCGTCCACTGCATACGTAAACCGGTGATCTTGTCGTTCTGACTCTCGACTGTCGTCTGCATATCAATAAAACTGTGTGGGTGAGCGAAAACGGGCTGACCAAATGCCAGACCTGCCATTAGCAACGTTATCCGTCCGCACCGCCCTTTAAAAGCGTTATAATGTAACATTGTTTTTACCACAATACGTTATATTGACAGTAGGCACCATTTTCTTACGCTTTTTCGACAACAGTATGGTGGCTGACAGAGGGCCGGATAAACAGTGCCGGAACCGCCAACAGCGCCATCACCCAAAACGTGCCGCCCTGCAAATGCTCAAACAGGAAACCGGACACCATTGTCATGACAGCAATACTCCCCCCCATCGCCAACGCGGAATATACCGCCTGCAATCGCAATACGTCACCACCGCTGCGTGCCGCAATAAAGCGCATAGCGGCCAGATGGCAGACGGTGAACGTACCGCAGTGCAATATCTGTATCACAATCAGCCACGGCAGAGCCACCGTCGCGCCCATTAAGCTCCAGCGCACCACGCCGCATACGGCAGAGAGCAGCAGAAGCTGTCTGGCACTCCAACGTCGAAACAAACGTTGGCTGAAGGTAAAAATAACAATCTCCGCAACGACACCCAGCGACCAGAGATAGCCGATAATCGAGGCGGAATAGCCTGAATCCTGCCAATAAATCACGCTAAAACCATAATAAGCCGCGTGAGCCCCCTGCAACAGGGATACACAAAGCAGGAAACGCCATACTGCGGGCTCAGTCAGCAATGTTTTCCACGGCGTGACGCTAACCGACTGCGCTGTTGAGGCTGCGGCCTGTGGCATCACACTAGGTCGAAGCAGCATGCCTAACAGCATGACGGCCAGCCCCGCGCTGAGAATTGCCAGAATCGCGGAATGCCCCCAGATAGCAACCAGTTCGCCTGTCGCCGCCGAAGCGATAACAAACGCGATCGATCCCCATACGCGTACCTTGCCATAGTCCATCACCACCTGCCGCTGCCAGGTCGCAGCCAACGCATCGGTCAGCGGCACCAGCGGCGCAAAAAACAGGTTAAACCCGACCATGACAATCATCAGCCACAGCCAGGCATTGCCCAGCCAAAAGCCGACGGCCAGCGCCAGTGACAACAATGCCAACCCACGTAATACCGTAATCAATTTGGAGGGATCTTTCACACTGGGCGTAATAACCAGGCTGCCGACGAAACGCGCCACCAGTCCGGCACCCAACAGCATACCAATCGACTCTGCCGAGAGCCCTTCACCTTTCAGCCATCCGCCCCAAAACGGCAGGAAAACGCCATAACAAAAAAAGTATGTGAAATAGCTCAGCGCCAGCCAGCGCGTCGATTGCAACACCATGATTTCTCCCTTTGGACGGCGAACACACCCGTTCACCATCCTACAAACCGTCGCAAACACGGCGTTGATAATTTTTCACTGAAAATGCACCAACGTTTTTTGCTGGCGATTCTTTTTACCGATGATTTTTTTGCTGGTTACTGTGTCAGAGTGCATGCGGCGGTGCAATGCGTTATTCGTCATTAAACGCGAATGAAGATATCAGCTTGATCAACAGACATAAAAAATTTCCGGGAAAAATTTTTAACGTTGCGTCAGCAGCGACCCATAAGAGTGGCGGCCAGGAATGGCGCGCCATAAAAAAACGTGGGGAACGTTTTTCAACGTCGCTTGCGACGGCCCGCAGGGTGGCGGCCAGGGATGGCAAGCCATAAAAAACGCCAGCACATAGGCTGGCGTTTGAGACATGTTCCGACAATGTTGTCAGAGAAAAATGCCGAATTATGCGTAGACCGGGAAGCGAGCGCAGATATCCAGAACTTTTTGCTTCACGCGCTCGATGGTCGCTTCGTCGTTGATGTTGTCCAACACATCACAGATCCAGCCAGCCAGTTCACGCACTTCCGCTTCTTTAAAGCCACGACGGGTTGCCGCTGGCGTACCGATACGGATACCGGAAGTCACGAACGGGCTCTTCGGATCGTTAGGCACGCTGTTTTTGTTCACGGTGATGTTAGCACGGCCCAGCGCAGCATCTGCTTCTTTACCCGTCAGGTTTTTACTGACCAGATCCAGCAGGAATAGGTGATTGCTGGTCGCACCAGAAACCACATTGAAGCCACGTGACAGGAAGACTTCTACCATTGCTTTGGCATTTTTCGCCACTTGCTGCTGGTAGACTTTGAACTCAGGCTCCATCGCTTCTTTCAGTGCGACAGCTTTACCCGCGATGACGTGCATCAGCGGGCCACCCTGACCGCCAGGGAAAACAGCGGAGTTCAGTTTTTTATACAGCTCTTCGTCGCCACCTTTCGCCAGAATCAGGCCACCGCGTGGGCCAGCCAGCGTTTTGTGCGTTGTCGTCGTCACGATGTGAGCATGAGGAACTGGGTTAGGATAAACATCTGCGGCAATCAGACCGGCAACGTGTGCCATATCAACAAACAGGTAAGCACCGATGCTGTCTGCGATTTCACGCATCTTCGCCCAGTCAACCACGCCAGAGTAGGCAGAGAAACCGCCGACGATCATTTTTGGCTTGTGCGTACGCGCCAGTTCAGCCATTTCGTCGTAGTCGATTTTACCGCTTTCATCAATGCCGTAAGGGATGACTTTATACAGTTTACCAGACAGGTTAACCGGAGAACCGTGCGTCAGGTGACCACCATGCGCCAGGTTCATACCCAGAATGGTGTCACCCGGCTGCAGCAGCGCGGTGTAAACGGCAAAGTTAGCCTGAGAACCGGAGTGCGGCTGCACGTTGGCATAATCTGCACCGAACAGCGCTTTAGCACGATCGATCGCCAATTGCTCAACGATGTCCACATACTCACAGCCGCCGTAGTAACGTTTGCCCGGATAACCTTCAGCATACTTGTTCGTCAGCTGAGACCCTTGAGCCTGCATAACGCGTGGGCTGGTGTAGTTTTCTGACGCAATCAGTTCAATGTGCTCTTCCTGACGCACTACTTCTTGCTCCATTGCTTGCCACAGGTCGGCATCATAATCGGCAATGTTCATTTCACGCTTTAACATCCGGATCTCCTGACTCAGCTAACATAAATATACTGGGAATTGATGGCCCATTTAGGAATTGGCCTCCCCTTTTGGGGAATAGCGTATAGTGTAAACCGTTTTTCCCTAATGAAGATAGGTCTTGACAGAGGTTTTTACGCAAACGATTAGCTACAGGCAGGGCAAGGCCTCAGCAAATATAAACCTCCTGGTGGCAAACAGATTTTTATTCATTCTCAACCTGCTATTTCTTCATGTTATTCCCTCTTACTTACTCTCCTTAAAACCCTTACCACCAAAAAGGTAATTTACAGCGACAGACAAACCCAATAAGATGCATATAAAATACAACTTATAAATCATACCAATAAATAAGGAGTCACCATGCTGGATAACCACACTATCGCCATCGTTAAATCGACCATTCCTCTGCTGGCAGAAACCGGCCCGAAACTGACTGCACACTTCTACGATCGCATGTTTACGCATAACCCTGAGCTCAAAGATATTTTTAACATGAGTAACCAGCGTAATGGCGATCAGCGGGAAGCCCTGTTCAATGCTATTTGTGCTTATGCGACGAATATTGAGAATCTGGCTGCGCTGCTGCCTGCGGTTGAGCGTATCGCCCAGAAGCATGCCAGCTTTAACATTCAGGCAGATCAGTATCAGATCGTGGGTAATCACTTATTGGCCACGCTGGATGAAATGTTTAGCCCCGGACAAGAGGTGCTGGATGCCTGGGGTAAAGCCTATGGCGTGCTAGCGAATGTTTTCATCCAACGCGAAGGTGACATCTACCGCGGTACCGAAGCGAAAAACGGCGGCTGGAGTGGTGTGCGGCCTTTTCGTATTGTGAACAAGCAGCCGCAAAGTTCAGTGATCACCAGCTTTACGCTGGAACCCATCGACAGGCAGCCTATTGCTGACTTTCAGCCTGGCCAGTATCTGGCGGTTTACATCAGGCACGACAGTTTTGCCAATCAGGAAATTCGCCAATACTCTCTGACTCATGCGCCGAATGGAAAATACTACCGGATTGCGGTTAAACGCGAAGAACAGGGCACCGTTTCCGGCTATCTGCATGATACTGCTCGTGAGGGCGATACCATTCATCTGGCAGCTCCACACGGCGACTTCTTCCTTGATATCCCGGTCTCGACACCGGTTGCCCTGATTTCTGGCGGCGTAGGGCAAACACCAATGCTGGGCATGCTGCATACGCTAAAACAGCAGGAGCATCAGGCAAAGGTGTTATGGCTACACGCAGCAGAAAACGGCACAGCACACGCGTTTGCTGATGAAATCGAACAAGCAGGCCAGTCATTGCCACAATTCCAGCATCATATTTGGTATCGGGAACCCCAGCAGGCTGACCGTCCGGGTGAAGATTATCATCACAGCGGACTGATGCAATTGGCCTCGCTAAAAGGCGAGTTAACCACACCCGCTATGCACTATTACCTGTGTGGCCCTGTCGTTTTCATGCAGTTTGTCGCACAGCAACTACTGGCAATGGGCATCCCGGCCGAACGGCTACATTACGAATGTTTTGGTCCACATAAAGTCGTCTAACCCTCATGAGTGGCGCATCAAACCCAAAGGTCGCTTGTGCGGCCTTTTTTTTGTCTATCAAAACATCGCCTTCCCAGAAACACTTTATTGATCACAATTTTATGTGCCGATACACGGGTACTCCGCTAAAAAAGAGGTGGGTCACAAAAAAACACACATTATTAAAATAATATTTCATTTTTAATGAATATCTATTTCACCAAAGAGCTCTACGTTTATATCCTAAATAATTCGAGTTACAAGAACGCTGCGTGCAGCGGCCCTTTAGAGCGAGGCTACGATGGGTCGAGTTTTTGAACGCTGCTAACGCACATGCAATGTGAAGAATGACGGATATAGGTATCGCCCTTAAATCGGCTTGGGTGCACAATGCAAGCCCCAACATTTCTCTAAAGGGCGTGACAAGAACGATAAAAAACAGCGGCCTTACTTTGATAATGCTTGGATTCATTAACTGTTTTCGATTAATCAACAAGGGATATGTCTCACCATGGCAAAACGTTTTTCAGAAAGTGTAGCTTTAGCTCTGATACTTTCCGCCCCTTTCACACTGGTACATGCTAAAACTCCCGCAGCCGCACACCAGACTGCCGCACCAGAAAGCATTAAATTGTTGTCAGGTTCAACGCTGGGTGAAAAAACGGGATTATCCGGGAGTGTCACCGCACGGGATATTCATCTGCCTGCCACCATTATTATCAGAGACCAACAGGGTCAGAAACGGCAGACACAGACCGATGAGCAAGGAAAGTATCACCTTGATATTTCTGGCCTCACGCCACCGTTACGGCTTTTAGCCATCGAATCCGGTGGTAACAACTGCCTGCTGAATAATATTTCTCGTGCAATTTGTTTGTCCGCCGTCGCCCCTTCATTGCATGACGGCAAAGAAAATATCGCCAATATCAATCCGCTGACTGACCGTATTACTTCAGATATCGCGGTGGCGGCAGGCTACATTGGTCCACAGCAGTTAACGGACGACACGGCATCACCAAAACTGGATGCTACAGCCTGGAAAAAAGCCTACGCCGATTTTCATGCGGGCTTTAATGATGCGTTAAAACAGGTGGGTATCAGCGCCCCCACACGCTTCGATCCCCTGAGCTATCCCGCCGCTCAGCAAGACGCTGTCACCAAAATCGTCAGCGTCATTAACCATAACCGCAATTATCACAACAACACCGGCTACTCCGGCCATACGGTACTAACTGACAGCGCGTTCCATCCGATTGTTGGCCTGAACGATAAAGGCGACTATGAACCACTGGACTATCGATCTGCCCGCCAGAATCTGGATGCGATTCAGAAAGCGCAAACGCGTATTTTCATCGTCGGCGACTCAACCGCAGCCACTTATGAAAAGGGACGCTTCCCACGCATGGGATGGGGACAGGTTTTTGAACAACAATTCAGTAAAAATAGCGGCGTAAAAGTCGTCAATGGCGCACGTTCAGGCCGTAGCTCACGTGACTATTTTTACGAAGGCTGGTTCCGCCAGATGCAACCCCTGATGAAAGAAGGTGATTTCCTGTTTATTCAGATGGGACACAACGATCAGAACTGCAACGGTGCGAAAGCAGTACGCGGTCCCGCTGATGTCGCTAACCTCTGTACTTACCCAAATGATGCGGCAGGGAAAAAACAGGCACCGCAGGGGAAAGCTGACATGTCATTCCAGACATCGCTGGAACGCTACATCACCTTTGCCCGTCAGCACAAACTCACACCGGTTCTGCTGACCCCAACCACTCGGGTCAAAACGGCTGAAGGCAAAGAGGGCACACCAGCCGTACATAGCCACTTCACCAAACAAAATTCAGAAAATGGTTATGCCTTCATCGGCGATTACAGCCAGACCATCAAAGACACGGCAACGGATAACAAGGTGATTTTACTGGATGTTGAACCTGCTACTATCGCGCTGGCGAATCAGGGCAACAGCGATCATTGGAAACAATACTGGCTGGCGATCGATCCCAAGAAATACCCTTTTTATCGCGATCAGGCTGGTAGCCTAAGCAAACCGGATACCACACATTTTCAGAAAAAAGGCGCTATTGCTGTGGCAGGCATTGTTGCTGACGCCATTCGGCAGGAACCCGCTTTAGCATCGCTGGCCGAAAAAACGGCCAGCAAGCACAAGTAGTCATCAGTCAGGCAAAACGATAAGACAGACCCACGCGCGGCGCTACGTAGCCGCGCGTTATAGCCCCTCCCCTTTTCCCTTACCGATTACAGGACGCTGGACATGATAAACGCCTCACATCTCTACAAGACGTTGACCTTAGCCATGTTAATTTCCTCACCTTGGGCGTTAGCACAGGCAGCCGACTACAATGCGCTGGTTTCCGCCAATGCAACGGATGCAAAAGCCTATAAAACCATCACTGAAGCTATCGCCAGCGCCCCGGCAGACAGCTCTCCATTTGTTATCTATGTGAAAAATGGTGTGTACCATGAACGCCTCACTATTACACGTCCCAACATTCACCTACAGGGAGAAAGCCGTGACGGTACCGTGATCACCGCAACCACCGCGGCTGGTACGCTCAAACCTGATGGCAGCAAATGGGGAACCTATGGCAGCAACACGGTGAAAGTCGATGCTCCCGATTTCAGTGCCCGTTCACTGACCATCAGCAACGATTTTGATTACCCTGCCAATCAGGCAAAAGCGAATGAGGATCCAACCAAATTAAAAGACTCGCAGGCCGTTGCATTATTAGTTGCCGAAAATAGCGATCGCGCATGGTTTCATGATGTCAGCCTGACGGGTTATCAGGATACGTTGTATGTGAAAGGTGGACGTAGCTTCTTCTCAAAATGCCGAATCAGCGGCACCGTTGATTTCATCTTTGGCAACGGCACTGCGCTGTTTGACGATTGCGATATCGTCGCGCGCAACCGTACCGACGTAAAAGATCAGCCTCTTGGCTACCTCACCGCCCCCAGCACTGACATTAAGCAAAAATATGGTTTGGTTATTATTAATAGTCGGGTGATTAAAGAGAAAGACGTCCCGGCGAAAAGCTATGGTTTAGGCCGCCCTTGGCACCCAACGACCACCTTTGAGGATGGTCGCTACGCCGATCCTAACGCTATCGGCCAGACTGTATTCCTGAATACCAGCATGGATGACCACATCTATGGCTGGGACAAGATGTCAGGCAAAGATAAACAAGGTGAGAAAATCTGGTTCCATCCGCAGGACTCGCGCTTTTTCGAGTATAAATCCAGTGGTGCAGGAGTAGAGAAAAACGATCAGCGCCGTCAGTTGAGCGAGGCGGAAGCGGCAGAATATACTGCAGATAAGGTGTTGGCGGGTTGGGTTCCGACTGCACCTAAAGGGAAATAAATGTAACGAAGCCAGCCTGATACAGGCTGGCTTCTATACTCGTCATACTTCAAGTTGCATGTGCGTTGGCTGCGCTCACATACCTGAGTAAGCCCATCGGGACTCCCTCACTTTCCGCCAGCCTGAAACCCGAATTATTTAGAGTATACAGCGATATTGACGGAGTAAGGCGAAACGATTAAATCGCTTCCTCGTCTTCTTCACCGGTACGAATACGGACAACACGTGCCACATCAAAGACAAAGATTTTGCCGTCGCCGATTTTTCCCGTCTGTGCGGTCTGCGTGATAGTTTCAACACAGGTATCAACGATATCATCCGATACGACAATTTCGATTTTTACTTTCGGCAAAAAATCGACCATGTATTCTGCGCCACGATACAGCTCTGTGTGGCCTTTCTGACGACCAAAGCCTTTCACTTCCGTTACCGTCATCCCTGTAATGCCCACTTCAGCTAACGCTTCACGTACATCGTCCAGTTTGAACGGCTTAATAATCGCATCAATTTTCTTCATGGAGGAACCTTTGTGTTATCTATGTTGCGGCCAAAGCCGAGCATCAGCGAGTAAACAGCATGTCAGAACTCAGGCAGACAATCTATATCCGTTATACTTTACGCTGCTTGTACTTTGGCTGCCCGCTCTCTCAGCACTAGTCTTTAAAATCGTTGGCATCCAGCTCGTGGCGGCCCAACAGCTTATAAAATTCGGTTCGATTACGCCCGGCCATTCGTGCCGCCTGCGTCACGTTGCCTTTGGCTATCTGTAATAATTTCCGCAAATAGTTAAGCTCAAACTGATGCCGCGCTTCAACAAACGTTGGCAGCGCGGTGTTTTCACCTTCCAGCGCTTGCTCAACCAGCGCATCGCTAATCACCGGTGCGCTGGTCAATGCCACACACTGTTCGATGACATTCACCAACTGGCGCACGTTACCCGGCCAGCTTGCCGTCATCAAGCGCTTCATCGCATCGGTTGAAAAGGTGCGCACAAAAGGCTTGTGACGATTGGCAGATTCACGCAACAGGTGGTTTGCCAGCATCGGGATATCTTCAGCACGTTCATGCAGTGCTGGCAGCTTCATATTCACCACGTTGAGCCGATAATACAGATCCTCGCGGAATTCGTTTTTTTCCATCGCCTTCGGCAAATCACGATGCGTGGCGGAAATAATCCGTACATCAATGTCCAGATCGCGGTTACTACCCAGCGGGCGGACTTTTCGCTCCTGCAAAACACGCAGCAGCTTAACCTGTAAAGACAGTGGCATATCGCCGATTTCATCTAAAAACAGCGTCCCGCCTTCTGCCGCCTGAAAAAGCCCTTCACGGCTGCTGACCGCGCCAGTAAACGCGCCTTTCGCATGACCGAACAGTTCCGACTCCAACAGAGGTTCCGGCAGCGCCCCGCAGTTAATCGCGATGAAGGCTTTTTTCGCTCGCGGGCTTGCTGTATGAATCGCCTGAGCAAGCACCTCTTTCCCGGTTCCGCTCTGACCATTAATCAGCACGCTGACGTCCGACTGTGCGACCATTCTGGCCTGTTCCAGCAGGCGCAGCATAATTGGGCTGCGCGTCACGATAGTTTCGCGCCAACTCTCATCACCCGCCGGTGCGGACAGCGCCAGCGCTTCGTCTATCGCTTTGTAAAGCGCATCACGGTCAACAGGCTTCGTGAGGAAGCTAAATACCCCCTGCTGCGTAGCCGCAACCGCATCGGGGATAGACCCATGAGCGGTTAAAATGATCACCGGCATCCCCGGCTGATAGCGCTGAATTTCGGAAAACAGCGCCATGCCATCCATCTCGTCCATACGAAGATCGCTAATCACCAGATCGAATGTCTCACGCGTTAACAGACGCAGTGCTTCCTGGCCGCTCTCCGCCGTCATCACGCTAAATCCTTCGCTGGTCAGACGCATTCCCAACAGTTTTAGCAGGCTAGGGTCATCATCCACGAGCAATAAACTCGCCGTCTTTCTGGCTGTCATTGTCTTGTTGACTCCTTCTTCGTCGTCGGTTTGTCCGTATGTGACTCCATCGGCGGCGTATAGGTATCATCCGTATCCACGGGTTCATTTCTGGATTTCGCTGCCGAATTGCGCGAGCCGTCTTTATTCGCACCCGCACCACTGCGACGTTCGGTATCGTTATCCGGCATCTCTCCCGACAGCTGCTTACGGGACGACAGTTGACGCTCAATATCCGTCAGATTTTCCAGCTTCTGCGTGGTTGTTTCTAACTGGTATTGCAGGTGATTTTGCTGTACACGCAGGGCGTCTAGCTGTTTGTCGCTGGATTCTTGCAAACGCTTATAGCGCAGGCGTTCATCCGACAGCGCCAGAAACAGCGTTTGTCTGTCACGCCAGGTTTGCATCAGAGGACGCAGCGCTGCTGGGAAAGCCAGGCGATATAAATTGATCTGTTCCAACACCTGACGCCGCTCAGCCTGAGTAATCCCGGCATTATCCAACAGAATACCCTGCTTAAATACGCTATCCCAGTTGTCACCCGCAACCTGCCCGGCTTCCTCACGGGCCTGGAATTGCGTCAACCGCCCAGCACAGTCCATCGCCCGTAACCAGTAAAGCGCGTTGTTCATGGATTCACGATCGTCTATCTGCCAGAGATGCTCGCATTGCGCGATACGGAAATCAGCAACCTGCTCTTTCGGCGGTGTAGCTTCTGCTTCTAGCAACGCGGTGCCGCTGTTCACATGGCTATTGCACCCAGCCAAAACGAGTGGCGACGACATGACCACCGCTCTCAACAAACGGGAAAATCTTCTATTTGCAAGCCATCCCTTCATAAATCCTACATTCATTATCTATTCATTCTCGGATTTTATTCATTATCGAACTATTCGTTATCGGACAATAAAGGCAACTCGATGCGGAAACATACATCAGCATAATCAACGGTAATGAGGCTCAGCTCACCGCGCATACGACGAATGCAATCACGCGCGATGCTCAGCCCTAATCCGCTTCCCTTGACTGCACCACGGCGCTGATGACTTCCCTGATAAAAGGGTTCGAAAATCATGCCCCGCTCTGCATCAGGAATCGGCGTACCACTGTTGGCAACATCAATTTGAACGCGATTGCCAATCTGACGGCTATAAATCCAAATGTTACCGGATTCCTTACCGTAGTGCACCGCATTGGAATAGAGATTATCAATCACTCGCATCAACAGCGTCGTCTCCGCCCAACAGTGCTCGACGGCCAGCGTCACATCGGTATGAATCATTTTAGCGCGGGCAGGCAGACTATGGGACGATACAACAATATCGACGATCTCTTCGATTTCAACGCGTTCCAGCTCGGTCGGCGTATCCGCAAGCTTGCGATTATAGTCGAGCAGTTGATCAATCAGTTGTAGCAGGTGACGGCTGCTGCTATCGAGGATATCCACAACCTCTTTCTGATCGGCAGTCAGCGGGCCAACCACTTCATCTGCCAGCAGTTCGGTGCCTTCCCGCAGGCTCGCCAGCGGCGTCTTGAGTTCATGGGAAATATGGCGCAAGAATTCATGCCGCTGCGACTCCAGCCACGATAGACGCTCGCTCAGCCAGATAATGCGTTGCGCCAACGTCCGAATCTCACGCGGCCCTTTGAAGGTGCTGGTGTTACCCAACGAGCGCCCTTCCCCAAGGCGGTTAATCATCCGCTCGACGCCATTAACTGGGCCGATAATCATTCGTGTAAAGAGAACCACCAGCAGCACGCTGACCAGGAATAGCAATAGCGCCTGCCAGCCAAAGAACTGGCCACGTTCAGAAATAGCCTGCTGGAGTTGTTGGCCACGGGAAAAAACGACGTCACGCGTCACCTGTACCATCTGCCCATTGGCACGGGAAAAACCTTCCAACAGGCTGGATGCCGTTTGTTCCGGGCCACTGTTATGGCAGCGTATTTCGCCTAGCTGAGTAAGGAGTTGACGTAATGTCTGATAATAACGGGGATCGGGGAGCACCTGCGCGTGGGAATCCAGCATTTGCGAATACTGTTTACGCTGGTTCTGGTAGAGCGTCGCCAGCGTCTGATCGTCCAATACGCAGTATTGCCGGTAGCTACGCTCCATCGCCAACGCGACGCTGGTCATCGCCTCACTGCGGCGGGCATCCGTCAGCGTTGTCCGGTTGATATCTGCCGCCTGTTCGCTCAGCATGTTCAGACTTTGATAAGCCTGATAAGCCAGCACCAACAGCGGCAGCAGTACCAACAAGAACGCCATAATTACTAATTGCCGCAGGGAACGCGGGAATAAACGCCATCGTTTCAAAGAAATCATCTCGTTACCTATCAAATCCGCTCTGATGCTAACTGAGTCTTACAAAAGTTCAACGTTTTCTCTTACGGCATGCGCAACGCTTCGCAATACGACATGAATACCAATGTCACGCCGTAGACAGTGACGCCGTAAAAAATCAGGGGATTCTCTGGGAGATGTGATGGAGTAATAAAGCATCACGCGGCCAGAAGAATCGCTCCCTCTGGCCGCGTAACTGAATAGGCGGTGCCTCACTCAACGTGTCGTCCGATGCTTGATAAAGTTCGTTTTCACGCTCTGTTATCGGTCTGGTGGACGATAGGCACCCTTTCTTTTGGCATCATTCCAGATGTTATGAGCGAAAATGTTTGCCAGTTCGCAACGCAATCATAACCAGTTGAATGAGCAACACTGACTATAAAGCACTTATCATGCCAACTTGGCAAAACAAAAATCAAATACATGATTTTTAATGGCTTTTAAATTAAAACCCACTAAAAAACAAAGTACCAAGAACGCAAATAACGAAAATACACGTCAAAGAGACAATTTATGTCGCTAAAAACAGACAGCTTTATGACAAGGTCACGCCAATCATAAAAATCAAATAGTTAAACGTCTCCAATTAGAGACATCGAAAAATCAGTTCGTCGCAAAAAAGCGACAACCCAAGAAAACAGACGTAAAAAAGGGGCCAAAGCCCCTTTTCCTCACAAAGTTAACTCAGCCCAGCTGTCTGCGCGCATTGCGGAACATACGCATCCACGGGCCATCCTCGCCCCACTCTTCAGGGTGCCAGGAGTTACTGACGGTACGGAACACTCGCTCAGGGTGTGGCATCATGACAGTTGCACGGCCGCTGGTGCTGGTCACCGCCGTAATACCGTTTGGCGAGCCATTCGGGTTAGCCGGATAATTCTCGGTTACCTGACCGTAGTGGTTGATATAACGCAGGGCCACCAGACCGTGCTCTTCAAGCGCCGCTAAATGCGCATCGTCGCGGACTTCAACTTGTCCTTCGCCGTGTGAAACAGCAATAGGCATACGCGACCCTGCCATGTCGTTCATGAACAGAGACGGGCTTTTCTCCACTTCGACCAGACTGAAGCGTGCTTCAAAGCGATCGGATTTATTACGGACAAAACGCGGCCAGAGATCGGCCCCCGGAATCAGTTCACGCAGGTTAGACATCATTTGGCAGCCGTTACATACGCCCAGCGCCAGCGTCTGTGGACGCAGGAAGAATTCAGCGAATTCATCACGCACGCGAGAGTTGAACAGAATGGATTTAGCCCAACCTTCACCCGCCCCCAGCACGTCACCATAAGAGAAACCACCACAGGCAACCAACGCCTGAAAATCCTGCAAGTTACGGCGATTTGCCAGCAGGTCGCTCATATGGATGTCGATGGCATCAAAGCCCGCGCGGTGGAACGCCGCCGCCATTTCTACGTGGGAGTTCACCCCCTGCTCACGCAGGACAGCCACTTTAGGCCGAACATTCTTAGCGATATAAGGCGCGGCAATATCTTCCTTCGGATCGAAGGTCAGCGATACATTCAGACCGGGATCGTTATCATCCTGTCTGGCGATGTGTTCTTGGTCAGCACACTGTGGATTATCACGCAGGCGCTGCATCTGCCAACTGGTTTCAGCCCACCAGCGGCGTAGCGTCGAACGGCTCTCCTGATACACCGCTTCTGCACCCTGATTGATGGTGAAACGCGTTCCCTCTTCAGCCTGACCGAGGTAATGCACACAGTCCGCCAAACCATGCAGAGCCAGAATAGCTTCCACTTCAGCACGACGCGCTGCCGGAATCTGAATAACGGCGCCAAGTTCTTCGTTAAATAGCGTCGCCAGCGTGTCCTCACCCTGAGACGCGATATCGACAGTGATACCGCAATGGCCAGCAAAGGCCATCTCCGCCAGCGTCACAAGCAGGCCACCGTCTGAACGGTCATGGTAGGCCAGAAGTGCCTTAGCAGCGACCAACTCTTGGATCGCATTAAAGAAGCCCGCCAACTGCTCTGGACTATGAACATCTGCCGTTTTACGACCCAACTGGCGATAAACCTGTGCCAGCGCCGTTGCGCCCAGCGCTTTATTACCTGCCCCCAGATCAATCAGCAGCAGCGCATTATCCTGACCGGTACGCAACTGTGGCGTTACCGTGTTACGCACGTCCTCTACACGGGCAAACGCAGAGATCACCAGCGACATCGGCGAAGTAACCGCGCGATCTTCGCCTTCTTCCTGCCAGCGGGTTTTCATCGACATGGAATCTTTACCCACCGGGATCGTCAGACCCAATGCTGGACACAGTTCCTCACCCACGGCTTTCACCGCATCGTATAGGCCGGCATCTTCGCCCGGATGCCCTGCTGCTGCCATCCAGTTTGCGGACAATTTCACTCGGGTCAGCGGGCCAATATGCGTGGCGGCAATGTTCGTCAACGCCTCACCCACGGCTAAACGCGCGGAGGCTGCGAAGTTACGCAACGCGACCGGTGCACGCTCGCCGATAGACATCGCTTCACCGTAATAACTATCGAGGCTGGCAGTAGTCACTGCACAGTCAGCCACTGGCACCTGCCATGGCCCGACCATCTGATCGCGCGCTACCATACCGGTAACAGAGCGGTCGCCGATGGTGATCAAGAAGGTTTTTTCCGCAACAACTGGCAAGTGCAGTACACGCTCGACGGCTTCGGCCAGATAGATTTCATCACGCTGTAGCGGCGTACCTGCTACCTGTTTACGCTCAACATCACGCAGCATCTTCGGCGTTTTGCCCAGCAGCACATCCAGCGGTAAATCGATAGGTTTGTTGTTGAAATGACGATCGTTCATCGTCAGATGCAGCTCTTCCGTCGCTTCACCAATCACCGCATAAGGTGCGCGCTCACGGCGGCAAATCTCATCAAACTGGGACAACTGCTCTGGGGCAACCGCCAGAACGTAGCGCTCCTGCGATTCGTTACACCAGACTTCCAGCGGGCTCATGCCCGGTTCATCGTTCAGAATATCGCGCAGTTCAAAGCGACCACCGCGACCACCGTCGCTCACCAGTTCCGGCATTGCGTTAGACAAACCACCCGCACCGACATCGTGAATGAACAGAATCGGGTTGGCTTCGCCTAATTGCCAACAGCGGTCGATGACTTCCTGACAGCGACGCTCCATTTCCGGGTTATCACGCTGCACAGAAGCAAAATCCAGATCCGCATCGGATTGACCCGATGCCATGGAAGAGGCAGCGCCACCGCCCAGACCAATATTCATGGACGGTCCGCCCAGCACAATCAGTTTAGCTCCGACGCTAATTTCGCCTTTTTTGACGTGATCGCCACGGATGTTACCAATGCCGCCTGCCAGCATGATCGGTTTATGGTAACCGCGCAGCTCTGCTCCATTGTGGCTATCGACACGCTCTTCATAAGTACGGAAATAGCCAGTCAGTGCAGGACGGCCGAATTCGTTGTTGAATGCCGCGCCGCCCAATGGGCCTTCAGTCATGATATCCAGCGCGCTGACAATACGATCTGGCTTACCAAACTCTTCTTCTTCCCACGGCTGAATAAAGCCAGGAATACGCAGATTCGATACAGAGAAGCCCACCAGCCCCGCTTTCGGTTTGGATCCACGGCCTGTTGCGCCTTCGTCACGGATTTCACCGCCGGAGCCAGTTGCTGCGCCCGGCCACGGTGAAATTGCGGTTGGGTGGTTATGTGTTTCAACCTTCATCAGGATATGTGCGTCTTCCTGATGGTAATCATATTGCCCATTGGCATCGGTGTAGAAACGGCCGACGGCGGAGCCTTCCATGACGGCAGCGTTGTCTTTATAGGCAGAGAGAACGTGATCGGGTGTGTGTTCAAAGGTGTTTTTGATCATTTTGAACAGTGATTTCGGCTGAATTACGCCGTCGATCACCCAATCCGCATTAAAAATCTTGTGGCGGCAGTGCTCAGAATTCGCCTGCGCGAACATATACAGTTCGATATCGGTCGGGTTACGGCCCAGATTGGTGAAAGCTTCTAGCAGGTAGTCAATTTCATCTTCTGCCAAGGCCAGCCCAAGACGAACGTTCGCCTCTTCCAGCGCCTGACGCCCTTGCAGCAGAATTTCGATGCGCTTGAAAGGCGCAGGTTGATGATGAGAGAACAGCGCTTCGGCCTGTTTCAGGTCGCTAAATACGCTTTCCATCATCCGGTCATGCAGCAGTGCCCCCAGTTGCTGCCACTGCTCGTCGTTCAACGTAGGCGCATGAATATAGAAAGCCAGACCGCGCTCCAGACGCAGTACTTTGCTTAATCCACAGTTATGGGCGATATCGGTGGCTTTGGAAGACCACGGTGAAATGGTGCCAGGACGTGGCGTCACCAGTAACAGATGACCTTGCGGCTCGTGCTCCGCGAGAGAAGGACCATACTTCAGCAAACGTGTCAGTTTGGCCTGTTCATCGTTGTTCAGCGGAGCGCTGACATCGGCGAAATGTACGTATTCAGCATAGATATCGCTGACCGGCAAAACGTGCTCTTTGCAGCGGACCAGCAATTTATTAATACGAAAAGCCGATAAAGCAGGTGAACCACGCAGTATTTCCATAATCTAAAGTTCTCTCGTCTTCGATGCACTGGCTGCGATACAGCCATTGGGCACAACAGGGGGGAAACGCGCGTATTATAGAGAATCCTTCCCTCGGACGAAACCGTTTGCGTGGCGATAATTTCACTTCGCATCCGCCGAATGATTAATCGGTGACCAAATCAATAAAAGTTGCACACTGGCGGTTTGTTAAGCAAAATGCCCCCACTCTGGGAAATGACGTATAAAAAAACTGCCGTTACAGACAGCCTGGCCACGCGGCCGCCGAGAGATAACTATTTGAAGCCTTTAAAATTAAATTATTTTTTCATCGGGATTATCACGTTACTGCTGGCGTTAGCGCTATGGCCTAGCATTCCCTGGCGCAGTAGCCAGGATGTACAGCTCAGGCAGATCCTCTCACGCGGTGAGTTGCGTATCAGCACCGTTAACTCACCGCTGACTTATGCAATGAGCAACGGATCCCCGACAGGTCTGGACTATGAACTGGCAAAACGTTTCGCCGATTACCTCGGCGTCAAGCTGGTGGTCTCGTCACGTAAGAATCTTGACGAACTGTTCGACGATCTGGACGGTGACGATGCGGACCTGCTGGCTGCCGGGCTGATTTACAATCACGAGCGTCTGGAACGTTTCCGTGCTGGCCCGACCTACTACTCTATTTCCCAACAGATTGTCTATCGCCTCGGATCGCCCCGCCCAAAAACGCTGGATAAACTGCAAGGCCGTCTTGTTGTTACGTCGGGCTCAGCCCATGCCGCTACCCTACGTGATTTAAAAGCAGAGAAGTATCCGCAATTAAGTTGGGAATCCGCCTCCGATCAAAGCACGCAGGAATTACTGAAACAGGTTGCCGACGGCAAACTGGACTATACGCTGGGTGATTCGGTCACCATTGGCTTGATGCAGCGTATTCATCCACAGCTCGCCGTCGCCTTCGATCTCAGCGATGAAGAACCCGTCACCTGGTATATGCGCCGTTCCCACGATGATAGTCTGTCCGCTGCGCTGCTGGATTTCTTCAGCCAGATTGCCGAAGACGGTACGCTCGCGCGTCTGGAGGAGAAATATCTCGGTCACGTTGGTGAATTTGACTATGTTGACACCACTACGTTCCTAAGCGCGATTGACGAAACGCTGCCGGACCTGCGCCCGCTGTTTGAAAAATACGCCACCGATATCGACTGGAAACTTCTGGCGGCTATCTCCTATCAGGAGTCACACTGGAACCCGATAGCGACCTCTCCTACTGGCGTACGCGGACTGATGATGCTCACACGCAACACCGCAGAAAGCCTGAACGTCACCGATCGCGTTGACCCAGAGCAAAGCATTCGCGGCGGCGCACAATATATGTCGCATATGATGCAGAAAATGCCGGATACCATCCCTGAGGATGAAAAAATCTGGTTTGCGCTAGCGTCCTACAACATGGGATACGCTCACCTGCTTGATGCGCGCAAATTAACTGAAAAACAAAAAGGTAACCCAGACAGCTGGGTGGATGTGAAAATGCGCCTGCCGATGTTGAGCCAAAAGCGCTATTACACCCAAACCACCTACGGCTACGCGCGCGGACACGAAGCCTATAATTATGTAGAAAACATTCGGCGTTATATGGTGAGTCTGGAAGGTTACCTGATAGAAAAAGAAACCAAGTCGCAGCAGCAGACGCAGATTGCACAAGGTTATCCAGCGGTTCCTCTCACCAAAGTACCGGAATAACAGCGTCGTAATAGGGCTGTATAAGGAAGGAAAAAACCTGCTGCTGGCGACTTCAGCCGCACTTTAGGAGAAACACGGGAGATAAGGTTCCCGCAGGGACACCTCGTCTCGTGGTCGCTCTATGTATCTCGGTTTTTCAACGATCGGCATTACGTTCCTGCGCGGCGTTTTTCTCCGCGGCACGACGGGCTTTATGCTGCTCACGGCGCAGACGGAAGAACGCGCTGAGTGTCGCAGAACATTCATCAGCCAAAATACCTGATTCAATTACGATTTGATGGTTCATACCGGGATGACGCAGAATATCCACCAGCGACCCCGCCGCCCCCGTCTTCTCATCTGACGCACCGTAAACCAGACGACCGATACGGCTGTGTATCATCGCGCCCGCACACATGATGCACGGTTCCAGTGTGACATACAGCGTCGTCTCCAGCAGGCGGTAATTCTGCAACACCTGCCCTCCCTGCCGCAGCGCCATAATTTCCGCGTGCGCGGTAGGATCGTGATGCCCTATCGGCCGGTTCCACCCTTCACCAATCGCTTCGTTATCCAGCACCAGCACTGCGCCAACAGGCACTTCGCCTTCATCCTGAGCACGCTGAGCCAGCGCCAATGCATAGCGCATCCAGTATTCATTATCACGCAGGCTACTCACGTTTCCTCACTTATACCCGTAATACTTCAAACTGCATGTGCGTTGGATACATTCGCTCTCTTGCCGCCTTCCTGCAACTCGAATTATTTGGGGTATAGAACCTATATCAGTAGGCCCTTATCATTCACATTTTGGCGGCGCATTATACCTATCTGGATGGCGAATTGAAGGTGTTACTCCAACTGTTGCAGACTGCCTTCGGGCGTCACCCGCCAGCGGTGCTCGCAAAAATAGAGCAGTGGGTTGTCCTGTTTGCTGTCGCTGTAACCGCTGTAGAGCTTGAGCGGCGCGCCCAGACGCTGCTCCATCTGCGTCACTTTTTCATGCCCGAGACAGCGTAGCGTTAATACCCAACCGCCGTAGCGGCGTGTAATTTGGCTCCCCATCAGGCGAACGCCGGGCAGAAAAGGCGAATCATGGTAGACCAGTTCAACCAGTCGCTGTGGCGATCCAGTCACCAGCCAGACCTGCGCATCACTGTCTTCAAGATAGTTTTTCAACCGCTGCTGAACCTGAGGAAACGGTATGACATCGCGGCGAAATACGCTGACGAACTGCTTTTCAAGCTGAATGAGATGGTCTTCATTACGCCCAAAAGTAATCGCCCACAGCAGCCAGCTCATCGGCCAGCGAGCCGCCCGACCGCGTATCAATAATCCCATCCCAATAACGGGTAAAAGCGGAATAACCAGGACGAGGTTTAACGGCAACCGACGAAGCAAGAAACGTAAAAAGCTGCCAAACATGTCCTGCTGATGCAACGTGCCATCCAGATCAAAAAAAACAATGCGTTGCTCTCGCTTATCACTCAAAACGGTTCTCCCGATTACACCCAAATATTCTTATTCGCCAATTAACGCCTCACGCAGATAGCCGTTGTGTTTTTTCAGGCGTTCACGCGCAGCTTCCACATCAATATTAGCCAGAAGCATCAGAATCGCTGGCTTAACGTCGTTATCCGACTGCACCAGCGCCTGCCGCGCCCTATCCCACTCTGCTCCCGTCGCGTCAACCACGATGCGACAAGCACGATCAAGCAGCTTCACATTGGTTGCCTTCACATCAACCATCAAATTCTGGTACACCTTGCCCAGCTTAACCATTACACCAGTAGAAATCATATTCAGGACTAATTTTTGCGCCGTTCCCGACTTCAACCGCGTCGAGCCCGTTAGTGCTTCTGGGCCAACGACAGGGGAAATCGCGATTTGTGCTTCCTGTGCAATAGGTGAATGCGGGTTGCAGGAAATCGCCGCTGTCCGGCAGCCAACCTCGCGTGCATAGCGCAATGCACCAATCACATACGGCGTCCGGCCTGATGCCGCAAGACCGATCACCATATCGGTAGCCGTTAAACTCAGCGCTTTCAAATCCGCGGCACCGAGTTCGGGATCGTCTTCCGCACCTTCTACCGCCTTAAGTAACGCTCCCGGCCCGCCAGCAATCAGGCCAATCACCAGCCCATGCGGTACGCCAAACGTCGGCGGACACTCAGAGGCATCCAATACGCCCAAACGGCCGCTGGTACCTGCCCCCAGATAGATGAGCCGCCCACCTGCCTGCAACGATGCCGTTGCCAGATCGACAGCGTCGGCAATCGCAGGTAAAACCTGCGCAATGGCTTCAGGCACTTTCCGGTCTTCCTGGTTAAATACGTGCATCATCTCCAGCGTAGAGAGCTGATCCAGCGTCATCGTTGCCGGATTCCGTGTTTCGGAAACCAACGTCCCTAAGTTAAGGTTCTCTCTATTCACTACGCCTGAACTCATTCTGATACCTCATGCTCTATGTCAGCGTTCTTTCAACGTTTTTCACACGCCGATGACAAACCCCTATTTTCACTACTATACCCCAAATAATTCGAGTTGCAGGAAGGCGGCAAGAGAAGGAATCCCGATGAGCTTACTCAGGTAAGCGATTCGGGTGAGTGAACGTAGCCAACGTACATACAGCTTGAAGTATTACAGGTATATACTGCTTTTGAGACCTATGAAAGTAAGCTATTCTGCATCGAATTCACTCTACACATTCATCTCGCAAGGTAAGCAGAAAAACCTCAGTGCAACTCTCCAGGTTCAGAATCTCCAGTTACAAGCTCTTGTTTATTAGCTGTCTGCTGTTTCTGCTGGCGGGCTCGCTGCGTGCGGACTGGGATTTTATTACCATTAATCAGCGTACCGAGCAGCTTTATGGCCCGGCAACGCCCGATGCTCGCCGCCGGATAGATGAATGGCAGGCGCTGTTGGTGAATTCTCGTAATAAAGATGAAAAGACGCTACTGAGTAGCGTGAACCAGTTTTTCAATGACCGAATGCTGTTTCGCGATGATATCGTCGTCTGGAATCAGGAGGATTACTGGGCAACGCCGATTGAGGCGCTACGCAAAGGGGCCGGGGACTGCGAAGATTACGCACTCGCCAAGTATTTTACCCTGCGGCATTTAGGCGTCTCTGCGGACAAATTGCGCATCACCTACGTTAAAGCCCTGCGTCTGAATAAAGCGCATATGGTGGTTACCTATTACCCCACACCAACGTCTATTCCGCTGGTGCTGGATAATCTGACCGACAAGATCCAACCCGCGACAGAGCGCAACGATTTAGTTCCGGTGTACGCCTTTAATGGCGGTGGTCTCTGGCTACCGGGAGCAAGCGGCAGCAATAAACGCGTCGGTGACAGTAAACGACTTTCACGCTGGCAGGATGTATTAACCAAAATGCGTGCCGAAGGGTTTTCAATTGAGGAGTAAGGGTAGGCTATGTCTCTATACAAACAACTACTGATAGCCATCTGCCTGTTTGTGCTAATTATTTTCAGCGGGAGTTTTTTCGTCAGCCTGGAAAATTCGCGTGAACAGTACAATAACCAGCTTCACTCTCACGCACAGGATGCCGCGACCGCGCTCGGGCTTTCTCTAACACCGAATATTGATGACCCCGCAATGGTGGAGCTGATGGTCAGCTCAATTTTTGACAGCGGTTATTTTTCCAGTATTCGCGTGCGAGATTTAAAAACCGGCAACGTCACACTGGAACGCACCGCATCGCCGGATATCCCTGACGTACCGCTCTGGTTTGTCCGGTTAGTGGACCTTCAGCCCGGCGCTGGTGAAGCTATTGTGATGCGCGGTTGGGAACAGGCAGCAAAAGTTGAAGTGGTCAGCCACCCGATGTTCGCGGTAACCCGCCTGTGGCGCAGCAGTACCGCAACCTTCCTGTGGCTGCTTGGCTGCGGCACGCTGGGTGTACTTATCGGCGCATTATTCCTGCGCCGCCAGCTACGCCCGCTCGACTATATTGTCGATCAATCGCTGGCCATTACCCGACGTGAATTTCTTAGCCAGCCGGATTTACCCAATACACCCGAATTCCGCCGCGTCGCGCAGGCGATGAACCTGATGGTCAGCAAACTTAAGACGCTATTTGAAGAGGAAGCAGAGCGGAGCGAGCGCTTACGTCAGGAAGCCTACCAGGATCCACAAACCGGACTGAATAACCGCCGTGCGTTTGACATGCAGTTCAACGACAAACTGGCTGACGAAGAAACCGCTCCCGGCTTCCTTATTATGATTCGCGTGCAGGATCTGGCGGGGATGAATCAGCGTCTGGGCGGTCAACGTACCGATGCACTGTTAGCCTCCATCGGGCATATACTGCGCCAAACGCAAAAACAGCATACCAATACAGAGAGCCTACTGGCACGTATCCGCGGTGGGGAATTTGCGCTGTTCTGTCCAGGTCTGGTCGATAAAGAAGCCTATGCGCTGATTGGCGAGCTGATGCGCAACATTGAAACCTTGCATCTGACAGGCGAAACCGATGTCTCCCCTGTCGCTCAATTCGGCATGGTGCCTTTCCGCCCTGGCGACACCGCACAATCCCTGTTTATTCAGGGCGACCAAGCTCTCACGCGCGCCGAAAGCAGCACGGACACGACCGCACCTCATGAGATACCGTTGGTTGGTACGGAACAGATCGAAACCGATCGCCATATGTGGTTTAACCTGCTCGATCCTATCCTTGAGCAAGAGCGCTTGCAGCTTTTCCTGCAACCCGTCGTCGCGTGTGACGATCCCAGTCAGGTACTCCATCACAAGGTACTGGCTCGTATTCAGGATGAGCAAGGGAACAGCATCGCAGCGGGTCGATTCCTGCCGTGGATTCAACGCTTTGGCTGGGATACTCGCCTGGACCAGACCATGCTACGTGAAGTACTGGACTATCTCCGCCAGCACGACGGCAACCTCGCACTAAGTTTGTCTGGCACCACGGTTCTGAATCTTCATCTGCTCGCCGATCTGCTTGCTCCACTGAAGCATCAGCCTGAGGTCGCCAGACGACTCATTCTAGAACTGGATGAAAATCAATTGCCAGACAGCACTCAGTTGGAAGCCTTAATCAAGCTGTTGAATGAACATGGTTGTGCGCTGGGGTTACAGCATTTTGGTGGGCGCTTTAATATGATTGGCAACTTGTCCCAGTGGGGGCTGGCTTACCTGAAAGTCGATGGCAGCTACATCCGTAATATCGACCAGGAAGGCGATAAGCAAATGTTTATCGAAGCGCTGTATCGCGCCACCAACAGTATTGCTCTACCACTCATCGCCGAACGTGTTGAAACCGCGGGTGAACTGAAAGTGCTTCAGGAAATGGGATTACAGGGTGCAATGGGACGGCTGCTGGGTGAACCGATGCCAGCGGTTAGAGCCTGACGCGTCCTCTTTAACTCAAACTCACTATGTTTAACTCCCCCGGCTTCTCTCTTATATAGATGAGAAGCCGGGACGTATTGAGAGGTAGAGAACGCGATAAACAGCGTGAGCGATTGAACAGGACGTTAAGGCATCATTTCTTCAAGGTATAATGTCTTCAAAACATGGTCTATTCAGAACATGGTCTCTTCATCGTCGCCAATCAGCTTGTTCAGTCCACCATTCAACGCTTCACGCGCCTGCGCGCGGTTGATCAATTTCAGCTGCGCTGCCTGAGGGAAATCGGTAATGCTGACGACGCCTTTTTGAATCAAAACCTGAATTAAATCCTCCAGCACGCGGACCATTTCCAGATCGCTTTGCCGCAGTTGCTGCAAGCTGGACATCGCCGCCTGATGGCTGCGGCACCAGGCCTGCGCCTCGCGCGAATCATCAGGCAACTCGCCATTCATTTCAGGAAAAGGGCTCTTTTCTACCTTCATCAGGTGGCCATCACTGTCGCGCTGGATATAAAACATTCTCGGAGCCCCTTAAGTTTTTTGATAGAGAAAGGAGCCAAATAGGCTCCTTTTCCTCTTTCCTGTCAGCTAGATGGTTCCGGTTTGCTAACCAGACTCTCCAGCGACGGTAATGCACCGTTATAATGTTCCAACGTAATTGACACCGCAACCGTTCCGCCTTTATCCGCTGTAAAGTTCCCTGCTGTGCTAACTTCAATCGTCGGCGAGCCGTGATTATCCGTGATGCGAATATAGCGGCTGATATCGGTTCCTTCCTCCAGTTCACCAACCAGATCGCTTAAATCAATCCGGTCACCCTCTTTAGCATTAAAGTCTTTGATCACATCATTGCCGATATCACCAGCCAGCCATTTAAAGGTATCCGCGCCAGCCCCGCCGATAAGCGTATCACCTCCAGGGCCACCGATCAGGATGTCATCCCCCGCACCACCGTAGAGCAGGTCATTACCTTCTCCGCCAATCAGCGTGTCATTTCCACCTTGGCCGAAAAGAATATCATTCCCTGCTCCACCGTTGAGTATGTCATTGCCATCTTTCGCCGACGACAGATCGAACTCCGCACTGTGCGTGGCAATATAACCATGCATCTCTTTCGCCGTTGGCACGCCTGTTTGCATACCTAACTGCTTGCCGATGTAGTTCTGCAACGCGGTGATACCATTGCCGTCGATATTAGGGAACGATACAACATCGCCGAACAGAATGTCGTTCCCCAGCCCGCCATTTAGCTGATCATTACCGGCATGTATCGACTCGCTGCTGCCCAAAATCGCCTTATTCAGGTTAGCAGGATCAATATGATCCTGAACCACGCCATCAGTGTCATAGCGCTTCAGCGTATCGCCATTTAAATCAGCACCAATGCCGATCGCTTCAATCGTCGACTGCTTCTTCAGCAAATCGAAGGCCTGAGCCGCATTCGTGTTGCTGACATCGCGGTTACCTGAATTATCAACCCAGTACCAATTGCCTCGGTAGTCCTGCGTCCAGTAGCTACTGTTATTACCCACGCCGCCCAGGGAGGAAATTTCATACGTTCCATCCCCCTGCGCGTGTACTTGCCCAATGACCGTGCCTACGACTTTATTGCTGCTATTGCTCCAAGAATATTGATAGACGTTCCCTTTGCCATCAATGACTTCACGCACAGCACCGCGCACATCCATAGAATAAGACTGCCCAGGCTTGTAAGCGATATTGTCAATATTCAGCGACTGCCACCAGTCACTCACGCGCACTTCATTGGCTTCATTGGTCTGGTAGTAAGTTGGCTCACCGTCGGTAATGAAATAGGTCAGGTTATTACCCACATTTTTCTGCACGGTGTCGCTTTGGAACCAGTTAGCGGTCGTCTTGAATACATCTTCATAGTTGGTACCACCACCAGCAGAAGATCCGCCCACCATTGAATTCAATACGGCAGTCAGCTTGTTAAGTGCATTGGTGTCGTTCAGATTGACGGATACGGTTTTACCCACCTGCGTATCAAAGTCCGCCAGGAAAACGTTCACCGTGCCAGAATTCACGCCAGCAGCACTGTTGATCAGACTTTTGAACACATTGACCAATGACGTACGCGTATTATCGATATCCGTTGACGACATGCTGCCTGATGAGTCGACCATAAAGGCAATGTTGTAATTCTGCCCTTCAATGATCTGCAAACCGGATACATCCGCGACCATCACATCATGGCTATGCGTACCAGACATGTTGTCATCGCCTATCGTACCGACGCTCATTCCATACTGTTCAACGCCTCCGGAAGAGTATCCGGTCGCCGTATCGTGATTGGCGATTTCTGTCGATGTCGCCTGCGCGACCACGTTGAATTTACCCGCATCGACCGGCACTTCGAGCGTAATCTTTCCAGCCAGCGTCAGTGCATTGTTGGCGTTCTTGATAACGTACGATCCATCATCACCAACGGTATACGTCACATTGTTAATGTGGTCAGTCAGCACCGTTCCTTTCGGAATCCCCGTGAGCGTAATCCCTGACAGGGTTTCACTACCGTCACGATCGGTGAGAGCAGCCGAGACATCAAGCGTATGCGTCTGTGTTCCTGCCTGACCGGGCACTTTTTCCACCGTCGCACTGTTGGTGCCCGGAGTGTAGGTCGTGCCGTCGCTATAGATCACACCTTCAATATTGTTGCTAACCTGCGTTGTAAACGAACCGGATTTGCCGCTGCTATCGGTATAGTTAACCTTTAAGCCATCCAGCGTATTCACCGACGTGTCCTGATTATTGTTCGTGCTGTAGGTCGCGTTATAGGTATAACCTGTCTCTTTCATAACGAACACATAATCAGAATGCGCACTACTGCCGTTATTCGTCCTGTTACCGTTGAATGAATCCAGATCGCGGTGATCCTTACGATCGGCCGCCCAGTCGCTCTGCCGATAGAAATAGCCGCTGGTAGAGTGCACCACGAAGATATCGCTGTAGCTACCGTCACCGCTAGTATTGCCCTGACTGTAATACGCCACCTTACCGGTGCCGACCACGGTAGGTACCGGATCCCCCTCGGTCAGCCAGACGCGAACACCGCTACCCACTGCGATGATTTTCCCATCTTGTACGTCGAAGCCACCGTTGGCGCTACCGCCATTCACCTTAATAATTTCCGAAGAGGTCGCCGTCGTGGCACCACTGGTGATGCTCAGACTCACTACTGGTGCATCGGCTACTGGCGTAATGCCAATATGCAGCGCGGCTTTATCGCCCGCATTCCCTGCACTATCGACAGGTCGATACGCAATGTCACCCAGCGATGCGCCAGAAACATTAGTCGCAGGTGTAAAGCGCAGGTCGGTGTTACCAGCCGTAAAGGTTTGGCCAGCGGTGACGGCTTTCCAACTCCCGCTGTCATTAAAATAGAGCGTGCCAACGCTGGCTGGTGGCAGAGACGAAATCACGATGCTTGTGGTATCACTCGATACGCCCAGATCGCCCCAGCCAATATGCAGCGGTGTGTCTTCTGTACCCGACACCGTATTGTTATGTGCGACAGGCGGCGTAATATCCATGATCGCCTGACTGTTATCATGAGCCTGATTACCTGCGGCATCGGTCGCTGTTGCCCCTGCGGTAATCTTGCCCTCCGCTAACGTGCTCAAATCGACATTCGTCTGCCATTTTCCGTTTGTTACTGGCACGTCATGCAGCGTAACCGACTTACCGTTCACATCGGTAAAGACCAGATCGACCGTCTTCTCGTTGCTGGTACCACTGATTAACGTGTTTTTCGACTCACTCTGGCTGACATAGCCATCGTTACCGGCAAAATTCGTAATATCAATTTCTGGAGCGATGGTATCCACCGCGTATGCATGATGGGTGTTCGCCGTGGTGACGTTACCCGCCGTGTCGCGGGTCGTCACCGTGGCACTGACATCGCCATTGGCGGCCAGTACCGATCCCGGCACACTGACGCTCCAGGTTTTGCCGTCCGCATTCACCGTGGTCTGGTAGGTCTCGTTGCCGACTTTTACCGTCACCGCATCGCCGGCCCTGACGTCGTTATCGACCTTACCGGTCACCGCGATGGTCTGGCCGGATTCGGCCGCATTAATCACGTTATCGCTGGTGACATTATCGATAGTAATCGACGCGGTAGGTGCCACCGTATCCACGCCGTAGGCGTGACTGGTATTGGCGGTGGTCACGTTGCCTGCCGGATCGCGGGTGGTGACGCTCGCACTGACATCGCTATTCGCAGCCAGTACCGAACCGGGAACATTGATGCTCCAGGTCTTGCCGTCGGCATTCACCGTGGTCTGGTAGGTCTCGCTGCCGACTTTTACCGTCACCGCATCACCGGCCTTGACGTCGTTATCGACCTTGCCGGTCACCGCGATGGTCTGGCCGGATTCGGCCGCATTGATCACGTTATCAGCCGTGACGTTATCGATTGAGATAGACGCGGTAGGTGCCACCGTATCCACACCATAAGCGTGACTGGTGTTCGCCGTCGTCGCGTTACCCGCCGCATCACGGGTGGTGACGCTCGCACTGACATCGCTATTCGCAGCCAGTACCGAACCCGGAACACTGACGCTCCAGGTTTTGCCGTCCGCATTCACCGTGGTCTGGTAGGTTTCCGTGCCGACGTTCACCGTGACCGCATCACCGGCTTTGACGTCGTTATCGACCTTACCGGTTACCGCGATGGTCTGGCCGGATTCGGCCGCATTAATCACATTATCAGCCGTGACGTTATCGATTGAGATAGACGCGGTAGGCGCTACCGTATCCACACCGTAGGCGTGGCTGGTATTAGCGGTGGTCACATTGCCTGCCGGATCGCGGGTGGTGACGGTCGCACTGACATCACTATTCGAAGCCAGTACCGATCCCGGCACCGTGACGCTCCAGGTCTTGCCGTCGGCATTCACCGTGGTCTGGTAGGTCTCGCTGCCGACTTTCACCGTCACCGCATCACCGGCCTTGACGTCGTTATCGACTTTACCGGTTACGGCGATGGTCTGCCCGGATTCGGCCGCATTAATCACGTTATCGCTGGTGATATTATCGATAGTAATGGCTGCCACCGGCGCATCGGTATCCACACCGTACGTGTGATTCGTGTTCGCCGTGGTCGCGTTACCCGCCGGATCGCGGGTGGTGACGCTCGCACTGACATCGCTATTGGCGGCCAGTACCGCCCCCGGCACATTCACGCTCCAGGTTTTGCCATCCGCATTCACCGTGGTCTGGTAGGTCTCGCTGCCGACTTTTACCGTCACCGCATCACCGGCCCTGACGTCGTTATCGACCTTGCCGGTCACCGCGATGGTCTGGCCGGATTCGGCCGCATTGATCACATTATCGGCGGTGACATTATCGATGGTAATCGACGCGGTAGGTGCCACCGTATCCACACCATAAGCGTGGCTGGTATTGGCGGTGGTCACGTTCCCGGCCGTGTCGCGGGTGGTGACGCTCGCACTGACATCACTGTTGGCAGCCAGTACCGAACCGGGAACATTGACGCTCCAGGTCTTGCCATCGGCATTCACCGTGGTCTGGTAGGTCTCGCTGCCGACTTTCACGGTAATGCTGTCACCGGCCTTGACGTCGTTATCGACCTTACCCGTGACCGCAATGGTCTGGCCCGATTCGGCCGCATTAATCACGTTATCGCTGGTGACATTATCGATTGAGATAGACGCCACCGGCGCATCGGTATCGACACTATAGGTGTGATTCGTGTTCGCCGTCATCGCGTTCCCTGCCGCGTCGCGCGTCGTCACGCTCGCACTGACATCGCTATTCGCAGCCAGCACCGAGCCCGGCACATTGACGCTCCAGGTTTTACCGTCCGCATTCACCGTGGTCTGGTAGGTCTCGCTACCGACTTTTACCGTTACCGCATCACCGGCTTTGACGTCGTTATCGACCTTACCCGTTACCGCAATGGTCTGGCCCGATTCGGCCGCATTAATCACGTTATCAGCCGTGACGTTATCGATTGAGATAGACGCGGTAGGCGCTACCGTATCCACACCGTAGGCGTGGCTGGTATTAGCGGTGGTCACATTGCCTGCCATGTCGCGGGTGGTGACCGTGGCACTGACATCACTATTCGCAGCCAGCACCGCGCCCGGCACATTCACGCTCCAGGTCTTGCCATCCGCATTCACCGTGGTCTGGTAGGTCTCGTTGCCGACTTTCACCGTCACCGCATCACCAGCCCTGACATCGTTATCGACCTTACCGGTTACCGCGATGGTCTGGCCGGATTCGGCCGCATTGATCACATTATCGGCGGTGACATTATCGATGGTAATCGACGCGGTAGGTGCCACCGTATCCACACCGTAGGCGTGGCTGGTATTGGCGGTGGTCACGTTCCCTGCCGTGTCGCGGGTGGTGACCGTGGCACTGACATCGCTATTCGCAGCCAGTACCGAACCGGGAACATTGACACTCCAGGTCTTGCCGTCGGCATTCACCGTGGTCTGGTAGGTCTCGTTGCCGACTTTCACCGTCACCGCATCACCAGCCCTGACATCGTTATCGACCTTACCGGTTACCGCAATGGTCTGGCCGGACTCGGCCGCGTTAATCACGTTATCGGCTGTAACGTTATCGATTGAGATAGACGCGGTAGGCGCTACCGTATCCACACCATAAGCATGACTGGTGTTGGCCGTCGTAACATTGCCTGCCGTATCACGGGTGGTGACCGTGGCACTGACATCACTGTTGGCAGCCAGTACCGCCCCCGGCACACTGACGCTCCAAGTTTTGCCATCCGCATTCACCGTGGTCTGGTAGGTCTCGCTACCGACTTTTACCGTCACCGCATCACCGGCCTTGACGTCGTTATCAACCTTACCGGTCACCGCGATGGTCTGGCCGGATTCGGCCGCGTTAATCACGTTATCGCTGGTGACATTATCGATTGAGATAGACGCCACTGGCGCATCCGTATCGACACCGTAGGTGTGACTGGTATTGGCGGTGGTGACATTGCCAGCGGTGTCTCGGGTGGTGACGGTCGCACTGACATCGCTATTCGCAGCCAGTACCGAACCGGGAACA
>NZ_NWTM01000013.1 GCF_004137795.1 Pectobacterium zantedeschiae | reverse complement strand
TGCCTTTTATCTGCTTTCCCAAACATTGGAAAATATACCTACCGGTATTGCTTACGCAATTTGGTCTGGTGCGGGAATTGTACTAATAAGCCTAGCTGGTTGGTTGGTTAGCGGTCAAAAACTTGATTGGCCCGCAATTGCAGGAATGTTCCTTATTTGCGTTGGAGTTTTGGTTATTAATATTTTTTCAAAATCTTCTGCGCATTAACTTTTTACCGAAGCATATTGGCCAAAGCAAAAGGATTTCCTTGAGATCCTTTCTTTCTGCGCGTAATCTTTTTCCCTGTAAACAAAAAAACCACCGCTACCAACGGTGGTTCGTTTGCCGGAATTCAGAGCTACCAACTCTTTGTTCCGATGGTAACTGGCTTTCACGGAGCGCAGATACCTAAACTGTCCTTTCAGTGTAGCCGCACTCAGGCTTTCACTTCAAGAACTCTGTAGGCATTCTCTACAATCTCTGCTCCGTGAACCCAGTTACCAATGGCTACCGCCACTGGCGATTTGTCGTGTCTTTCCGGGTTGGACTCAAGTTGATAGTTACCGGAACGGGCGTGGTAGTCGGACTGAACGGGGGGTTCGTGCATACAGTCCATCCTGGAGCGAACTGCCTACCCGGAACCGAGTTTCAGGCGTGGAATGAGAAACCGCGGCCATAACAGCGGAATGACACCGGTAAACCGAAAGGCAGGAATGCGGGGGAGCACGAGGGAGCCACCAGGGGGAAACGCCTGGTATCTTTAAGCCGCATCGGGTTTCGCCACCGCTGATTTGAGCGTCATTTTCGTGATACTCGTCAGGGGGCGGAGCCTATGGAAAAACGGCAACTCCGCATCCTTTTCTTGGCCTTTCCTGCTTCGAGCGGCATTTGCTTATCCCGTAATCTGTGAGCTGGTAACGCCCGCCGCAGTCTCACGGCAGGAGCGTAGCGACCGAGTGAGCGAGGAGGCGTCATTTCATCACCACCTGCATTTTGCACTTACGCCCGGCAGCCGCATTTTTCCCCTGTCACATGAAGCACTTTCATAAATTACCACTCCGTCATAACATGTTTAGCCAGTATACACTCCGCTAGCGCTACGTGACTGGTTCAGGGCTGCGCCCCGAAACCCGCTAAAACCACTGCCGCGTCTGCGGCTTGTCCAACACCGT
Organism: Pectobacterium zantedeschiae; assembly: GCF_004137795.1. Lineage (GTDB taxonomy): Bacteria > Pseudomonadota > Gammaproteobacteria > Enterobacterales > Enterobacteriaceae > Pectobacterium > Pectobacterium zantedeschiae. The sequence goes on along the minus strand of NZ_NWTM01000013.1, from coordinate 2,070 downwards.
GCCGACCGGGAAAAGATTTCCCGTCCGTCCCGGCGTTATCAGGAGGCCGGATTGGCAGACAAACGCAGCAAAATGCTCACCATGTGGGTGACTGAGGACGAGCACCGGCGTCTGCTGGAGCGCTGCGAGGGTAAGCAACTCGCGGCCTGGATGCGGCAGACGTGCCTGGACGAGAAGCCCGCACGCGCCGGCAAACTTCCGTCGATCTCGCCGGCGCTGCTTCGTCAGCTTGCCGGCATGGGGAACAACCTTAACCAGATTGCCCGCCAGGTTAACGCCGGTGGTGGAAGCGGACACGACCGCGTGCAGATTGTCGCCGCGCTGATGGCCATCGATGCCGGACTCGAGCGGTTGCGGCATGCCGTACTGGAAAAGGGTGCTGATGATGATCGTTAAGTTTCATCCTCGGGGGCGCGGCGGCGGCGGCGGGCCGGTCGATTATCTGCTGGGTAAAGATCGCCAGCGCGACGGCGCCAGCGTTCTGCAGGGGAAGCCGGATGAAGTCCGGGAGCTTATCGACGCCTCGCCCTACGCCAAAAAGTACACTTCCGGCGTTCTGTCTTTTGCCGAACAGGATTTACCGCCCGGCCAGCGCGAAAAGCTGATGGCGAGTTTCGAGCGGGTTCTGATGCCCGGACTCGATAAAGACCAGTACAGCGTGCTGTGGGTTGAGCACCGGGACAAGGGGCGGCTGGAGCTGAACTTCCTGATCCCGAACACGGAGCTTCTGACCGGCAAGCGGCTACAGCCGTATTACGACCGCGCCGACCGTCCGCGCATCGATGCCTGGCAGACCATAGTGAACGGCAGGCTGGGGCTGCATGACCCGAACGCGCCGGAGAACCGGCGGGTGCTGGTCTCGCCTTCCGCGCTGCCGGAAGCGAAGCAGGAAGCCGCCCAGGCGATTACGAGCGGCCTGCTTGCCCTTGCCTCATCCGGGGAGCTGAAAACGCGTCAGGACGTCACTGAGGCGCTGGAAAGCGCAGGTTTTGAGGTGGTGCGCACCACAAAAAGCAGCATCAGCATTGCCGACCCGGACGGGGGGCGAAACATCCGACTGAAGGGAGCCATCTATGAACAGTCTTTTAACGCTGGCGAAGGACTTAGAGCAGAAATCGAAAGCGCAGCAGCAGACTACCGGCGAGATGCTGAAAGCCGCATTCAGCGAGCACGAGAAGTCTGTCAGAGCGGAACTGAGCGAAAGCGAGAAGAGAATCAGCGCCGCCATCCTCGACCACGACCGGAAGCTGTCCTCAGCCATGAGCCAGCGCACGAAAGGGATGCTGCGCATGGTCAGCCAGACGTGGCTGACCATCGTTCTGGTCTCCGCGCTGCTGATAGCGTCGAGCGCGGGCATTCTGTGGTGGCAGGGGCAGCAGATACTCGAGAACTATACGACCATCCGGGAGCAGAAGAGCACGCAGGCCATGCTGTCAGAGAGGAACAGCGGCGTACAGCTCTCGACCTGCGGCGAGCAGAGACGCCGCTGCGTGAGGGTGAACCCGGAAGCGGGACAGTTCGGAGAGGACTCGAGCTGGATGATACTGGCGGGGAAATAGCACATGACGGAGCTGGAAAAACAGTTGCTGAGCGCATTAGAGCAGCTACAGCAGGACTACTCGAAAAGGCTGGACGAGTGGGAGAACGCCTTCGCGGAATGGCGGACGATGTCTGGTCTTATTCAACGGGAGAACGCGGCGCTGAACGAGCGCGTCACGGTCTTGAGCAGGCAGGTGCAGAGTTTGAGCGAGCAGCTGCGCCGGTTGTCGAAAGGCTGAACGCGATAGAAACTCACCGGCAGCAGGAGCGGGCGGTGCAGCACCAGAAAGCGCTGGAGCTGGAACGATCGCAGTGGCAGCATCATGGTCCTTCGCTATGATAAGCCGGGTTCTATTAATTAGTTGTTATGTAAAGATATTTAAATTTTTCAACATGAGGTATTTTTATGAATACATATATTTTCCTGGGAGGGGCTATTGTGGCTGAAGTCATAGGCACCATCTTTATGAAATATTCAGAAGGATTTACACGCCTGTGGCCGTCTGTAGGAACTGCAATAAGTTATTGCGC
>NZ_CM014773.1 GCF_004137795.1 Pectobacterium zantedeschiae | reverse complement strand
TTGGGGGTGGCGGGCCGTTTGGGGTCGTCTCAGAAAACGGGAAAAATAGCACGCTAAGGCGCGCGACGGCTTTTACCTAGCAGCAGTGCAAGTCTGCACCTGCGAGGCATGACATGCAGGAGGGCGCTATCGACCCTGAGCCGCCATCCAGATGAAAGCACCACAACCGTCATTCAGCCGGGCGACAAGTGCAAGGCCAAGGCGTCCAGCGGGCTGGAGGTGCCTCCGGCAGCGACTTTCAGCACATGCGTGTAGATCATCGTCGTGCTCACGTCCGAATGCCCCAACAACTCTTGCACCGTTCGGATGTCTGTGCCTGCTTGCAGCAAGTGGGTGGCGAATGAGTGGCGCAGGGTGTGGACAGATACGTGTTTGGCAATGCCAGCCTGAACTACCGCTTTTTTTAGTTGCCGGTTCAGTCTTTCCTCAAACAAGTGGTGGCGGCGCTCAACGCCGGTTTGTGGGTCCACAGACAGCTTGGCCGATGGAAACACCCAGAACCAGGCCCAGCTCTCGCCCGCCCTGGGGTACTTGCGCTCCAGTGCATGAGGCAGATACACGCCTCCGCGCCCCGTGGCACGGTCCTGCCCCCACACAGCGCGGACCTGAATCAGCTGCGCCCGCAACCGAGGTACGAGCGCCCTGGGCAGCATCACCACGCGGTCCTTGTCGCCCTTGCCGCTGCGCACAATGATCGCGTGGCGGTCGAAATCCACATCCTTGACCCGCAGGCCCAGCGCTTCGCGCAGGCGCAACCCACTGCCGTAAAGCAGGGCGGCCAACAGCGCTTCGGTGCCCGCCATGTGCGAAAGCAACGTCTGAACCTCCTGCACCGTCAGCACCACCGGAATCCGCTTGCGTTCTGGCGGCCGACCAATCTGCTGCATCCACGGCAATTCCATGCCCAGCACCTGCCGATACAAGAACAACAGCGCGTTGAGCGCCTGCCGGTGGGTGGCCGGCGCCACTTGCTTCTCGGTGGCGAGCATGGTCAGAAAACCCTCGACTTCAGCTTGCCCCATTTCGCGCGGATGTCGAAACCCACCATGGCTGCGGGCCGTCCACAACACAAATGCCTTGGCCCAGTAGACATAAGCTTTCTCGGTCTGTAGGCTGTAATGCAGGTAGCGAACCCGTTCGCGCACCTGATCGAGCAGCTTGATGGATCGGGGAGGGACCCAGTCAGGTTTGTCATTTCTGTTATACCTGTTCATGCATCCAGTAAGATGCTTTACAGAATTGATTTCAAACACTTTTTTTGGGTGCCGTGCGACATTGTTTAACGACCACGGTTGTGGGTATCCGGTGTTTGGTCAGATAAACCATAAGTTGGGCTTCACCGACGCAGCGTTGTCGGGCTAGCAAGCATCTCAAGAAATTCACAAGAAAGGTCAGATATGGACCAACACAACAATGGAGTCAGTACTCTAGTTGCTGGCCAGTTTGCGCTCCCATCGCACGCCACGTTTGGCCTGGGAGATCGCGTGCGCAAGAAATCTGGCGCCGCTTGGCAGGGTCAAGTTGTCGGGTGGTACTGCACAAAACTGACCCCTGAAGGCTATGCCGTCGAGTCCGAGTCTCACCCCGGTTCAGTACAGATTTATCCTGTGGCTGCGCTTGAACGCGTGGCCTGAATTCACGGTTGAGTGCACCGCTCAGCGCTCAAGCCGTGCAGTACCGCCCACAGCCCAACTGGTCGCTCCAGCGGACGGCTTCGCCGCCCGCTGAGCTAGAGCGTTAGACGGGCGTACAAAGATAATTTCCATCTCAAGGGATCACCATGCGCTTCATTCACGCACTATTACTGGCAGGGATCGCTCACTCTGCATATGCGTCGGAAAAATTAACCTTCAAGACCGATCTTGAGAAGCTAGAGCGCGAAAAAGCAGCTCAGATCGGTGTTGCGATCGTCGATCCCCAAGGAGAGATCGTCGCGGGCCACCGAATGGCGCAGCGTTTTGCAATGTGCTCAACGTTCAAGTTTCCGCTAGCCGCGCTGGTCTTTGAAAGAATTGACTCAGGCACCGAGCGGGGGGATCGAAAACTTTCATATGGGCCGGACATGATCGTCAAATGGTCTCCTGCCACGGAGCGGTTTCTAGCATCGGGACACATGACGGTTCTCGAGGCAGCGCAAGCTGCGGTGCAGCTTAGCGACAATGGGGCTACTAACCTCTTACTGAGAGAAATTGGCGGACCTGCTGCAATGACGCAGTATTTTCGTAAAATTGGCGACTCTGTGAGTCGGCTAGACCGGAAAGAGCCGGAGATGGGCGACAACACACCTGGCGACCTCAGAGATACAACTACGCCTATTGCTATGGCACGTACTGTGGCTAAAGTCCTCTATGGCGGCGCACTGACGTCCACCTCGACCCACACCATTGAGAGGTGGCTGATCGGAAACCAAACGGGAGACGCGACACTACGAGCGGGTTTTCCTAAAGATTGGGTTGTTGGAGAGAAAACTGGTACCTGCGCCAACGGGGGCCGGAACGACATTGGTTTTTTTAAAGCCCAGGAGAGAGATTACGCTGTAGCGGTGTATACAACGGCCCCGAAACTATCGGCCGTAGAACGTGACGAATTAGTTGCCTCTGTCGGTCAAGTTATTACACAACTCATCCTGAGCACGGACAAATAGTTGACGCCCGTCTAACAATTCGTTCAAGCCGACGTTGCTTCGTGGCGGCGCTTGCGTGCTACGCTAAGCTTCGCACGCCGCTTGCCACTGCGCACCGCGGCTTAACTCAGGCGTTAGCCACCAAGAAGGTGCCATGAAAACATTTAACGATTCCGTCACACTGCGCCTCATGACTGAGCATGACCTTGCGATGCTCTATGAGTGGCTAAATCGATCTCATATCGTCGAGTGGTGGGGCGGAGAAGAAGCACGCCCGACACTTGCTGACGTACAGGAACAGTACTTGCCAAGCGTTTTAGCGCAAGAGTCCGTCACTCCATACATTGCAATGCTGAATGGAGAGCCGATTGGGTATGCCCAGTCGTACGTTGCTCTTGGAAGCGGGGACGGAAGGTGGGAAGAAGAAACCGATCCAGGAGTACGCGGAATAGACCAGTTACTGGCGAATGCATCACAACTGGGCAAAGGCTTGGGAACCAAGCTGGTTCGAGCTCTGGTTGAGTTGCTGTTCAATGATCCCGAGGTCACCAAGATCCAAACGGACCCGTCGCCGAGCAACTTGCGAGCGATCCGATGCTACGAGAAAGCGGGGTTTGAGAGGCAAGGTACCGTAACCACCCCATATGGTCCAGCCGTGTACATGGTTCAAACACGCCAGGCATTCGAGCGAACACGCAGTGATGCCTAACCCTTCCATCGAGGGGGACGTCCAAGGGCTGGCGCCCTTGGCCGCCCCTCATGTCAAACGTTGAGCGACTGCTTACCCGTTTGACGGTCGGCCGCTCCTGGCCGGGAGCCGAAACCCAGAGTTGGGGCGTCAACCTGATCTATACCCTAACTTGGCGTCAGTCGGCTCACTGGCATCGCGTCAGACTAGGGCCGCTTTCTGCATTATCTGACGCCTAAACGTCAAACTCTATGGCCTCAACCTGACAGGCCGCATGCTTAGCGTACGATTTTGTCCGTTTTCTCTACCGTCCCCCGTTTGACCTCCCATTTACCCTTGGCGTACTCGCTCACCGTCCAGCCGATGGCGGCAAGCTCGGCCAGTGCCTTGCGGGCCGTCTGGCGCCGCTTCTTCATGGCTTCCGGGTTGGCTTCCTCCGGCCAGACGTAGCCGCAAAGCGTGTCCAGTTCCACCCGCCCGGCCTTGCCGGGGTCGATCCAGCCGCATAGGCGCTGATGCATCAGCCGCGCCGGGTCGGTCTGTAGCGCCCGCACCTCGTCCATGCTGATGCGGACATGCTGACCGCCACCCATGACGGCGCGGGCAATCAAGGGATTCAAGGCCACATACAGCTTGCCGTCCTGCTCGTCGCTGGCGTACTCGGACAGCAGGCGGAAGCCCTGCCGCTTCCTGCCGTTTTGCGCGATGATGGACACCTTCCAAAGCCGCTCGATGCACTCCCGAACCGGCTTAGTGTCGTCGGGGTTGGCGTAGCCAATTTCGCGGGCAAGTGCTCGATAGCTGCCCTTGACCACCATCGCATCCTGCTGGAAGGCTTCCCATTTCGGCTCAAGGAACAGCCGGAGTTGCTGCCCGGCCTCGGTCTGCGGTTCAGGTGACAGCACAAGGCCACCCGGCCCAGCCATTGCCACAAGTCCTTGCAGGATGCGCAAGTCATCAGCGCCCAGCGGCTCCGGGCCGCTGAACTCGATGCGCTTACCGTCGCCGTAGTCATGCACCACGTCCAGCTTGCCGCGCTTGCGCTCGCCACGCTTGAGGCTGCGGAATAGGCCGGGGGCCAGACAATGCGCCGGGTCGTGCCGGGCGTGGGTCAGGTCATGCTTGCTCACGGCTGCCCCCCTTCTTGCCGTTCGGCACTTCCAGCAGTTCCACCGGAACCAGCACGCCGCCGTCTCGGCGCTCATACCACTGGTCAAGCGGGGTGGCGTCGTAGTTCTGTTTGCTCACGCCGAAGCGCACGAAGAACCCGCGCCGGTCGTTGCCGATGGGCTGACGGTCATAGGCGCGGTCGCTCAGGCGCTTGGCCTCGTCCTCGGTCATCTTGGCGACGAAGCCGCACCAGCGGGCGTTGTCGATCAGTGCCGATGCGCCCCGCGCTGCCTGCTGCTGGTCGGTTTGCCCCTCGCGGGCGCTGCCCTTGCTGACGTGGTGCAGGTACAGGACAGACGCGCCAGTGCTGGCCGCGACGTGTTCCAGCGTGGCGACAAGCCGCGCCATGTCGCCGTTGCTGTTCTCGTCGAGGCTGTGAATCCGGCTCAGGGTGTCCAGCACGATCAGCCGCGCCCCGGCGCTGTACTCGATGACGCGGCGCAAGTGCGCCTCGTCCATGACGTTCAGGCGCTTGCCCATGATCGACTCAAGGGTCAGGTTGTCGGCGATGGCTTCGCGGGCCGACTGGTTGAGGTGCTGGCCGATGGCGTGAACGCGCCGGATCAGGGCGGGTTCGGGATCTTCCCCGGCCAGATAGACCACGCGCCCGGTGTGCTGCGGCTTGAGGTTCACCACGTCACCGCCTGCCACGCTGCAAGCAATGGACATAGCAGCTTCCAGCGCCCAGAAGCTCTTGCCGGTCGCGCCGGGGGCCACCAGTGCGCCCACGGTGCCAGCCAGAAAGCCCGGCCAGATGAAATCCAGTTGTGGCGGTTCCTGCTGGAACGCCTTCATAATGTTGATAGCCATATCGGCCTCCTGCGTAGGTTGATGATGGTTAGCCTGTCGGTCGGTTCATCACACCGACTGACAGGCGCTCTTATCTGCCGAAGCTGGGGCCATCATACCCCCGGCTCTTCCGTGAAAGCTCGCGGTTTCGTGCCCTCTCGGCCTCGATCTCTGCCTGTCGCTTGCGCTCGATCTCGGCCACCTGACGGGCGTTTATGTCGGCCAAGTCCTTGCCCTGCTCAGGCTTGGGCGTCCATTGGCGCACCTCGCGCCCGGTGATTTCGGCCACCCGCTGCGCCTGTTTCTGGTGCCCGGCGTCGGCCTTGGCCTGCGCCTCGGGGTTCTTTTCGTTTTCCCCGGCCACGGTGACGCGCTCGGCCCGCTTCAGGATCGCTTGCACGTCGTCACGCTCCAAGAAGCTGCGCACGTTCGCGCCGCCTGACACGATGACGGTGGGCGGCTGCTGGCCGCTGCGCTTGGCGATGTCGTGCAGGGCTAGCGCATCCGGGCCACCTTCCACGATCCAGACCTTTGCCGGGTCGCCCGGCAGGATCGGCGGATAGATCTTGTCGCTGCCGCGTAGGTCGCGCTTCTGCACCGGATCAGCGGGGGCAATGGCGCGGCGTGTGGCGTTCTGCGCGGTGCCTGTATGGTCGTAGCCGACGAACAGCACGCCACCGTCTGCATAGCGCACCATGCCCGCCTTCTCGGCGTGCTCGATGGTGTCCGGGCTGATGCCCCGGCCCTTGAGGTAGTCGCGGCCATGCTCGCGGGCTGCAAGCCCTTGCGCCGGTAGCTGCGGCGGTTGGCGCTTCGGCTCGCTCGGGCGCGGTTGCTGCCGGACTGTCGGCGCACCTGAAAGCCGATAGACGGCCTCGGCGTAGCCGGTGCCGGGTTCGATCTCGCGCACAAGGTCGATATTGTCCCCGCCGTCGTTGCCGTAGCGGTCGCACCAGAGCCAGCGCCCGTCCTGCTGCCGGGTCACGCGGTACGCCTCATCACCGCCAGCCTTGACGGACAGGTGTCGCCCTTCGCGCTTCACGGTGTAGCCGCTCGCCTCAAGGTAGGCGGTCGGATCTAGTTCGCGGGCCGATTGACGATCTGTTCCAGCAACTCGCGCTCCTTGGGCGTGGCCTTGTTCCAAATCGCGTTGGCCCAATCCGCCGTCTGCTGCACGTCGCTTGGCGGCACTAGCCTGTTTAAAGCGACTTGCCCAGTCGCTACCAGCATCGCGCCCACGGCCCCGGCCAGAATCAGCCCCAGCGCCTGCCGCCAAAGGCGCGGGCGCGTCTCGTTCGCTGCCTCGGTCAGTTTGTTGGCGGCTTCCGTCATATTCTGCTGTGCGCTCACCAGATTGCCCGGCAAGGCCACCACCTGCTCCGCGGTCTGCTTCATGCTGCTGATGCTCGTTTCCAGCCCTGACAGGCTGTTGGACAGGTCGGAGATGGTCTTGTCCAGCTCCCCGGCCTTCCGCTCGAACGCCTTCGCCGCGCTCACGCTCATCTGCTCCGTCAGCTCGTCCAGCGTCTTGCGCTGAATGGCCGTCACCTTGTCGTAGGCTTCCAGAACCTGCGTCACGTCCTGCTGGAGTCGGGCCAGCGGTTCCAAGGTCTGCGCCGTCTCGGTCGAGACTGCGACCGGTAGGCGCTTCAAGTCCTCGTGCATCAGGCTCAGGGACTGCTGCAACGTCCTGACGCTCTCCACGATCTGCAACTGTGGGCCTGAATCGTTCAAGGCCCGCACGGTCTCTAGCTTCGTCATAAGTCACCCCTGATTTCTGTAGCCCCGCCCATGTGTAGCCCTTGCCCAAGTCGCTGCCCTTGAACGGCACTCCGGCCACCTCGAAGGAAAAGCCGTTCATGCGCCCGGTGCTGGCGAGGTTTGCCCGGACGCCTACGCCTGCGGCATATAGCCGGTCGGCCAGTTCTGGCGCGGTCGGCTTGTCCTTCACTGCCTCATCCAGCAGCCGTTGCAGACGCTGGCGCGGCGGTTCGTCGCCCGTTCTCACGGCCATGTTGATCTCCTTGTCGGTCAGCTTCCGGCGCTCGGCCCGCGCATCGCCCAGCCCCGGCGTCAGGGTCAGGCCGTGGGTATGCTCAAGCTCTTGGGTCGCCTCGATGGCGCGGCGGGCTTCCCACTGGCCCAGCCAAACTTTCCCGTCCAGCCCTACCCGGCTTGCCACGATGTGGATGTGATCCTTGTCCGTGTCCTGGTGGCGCACTGCCACCCACGGCGTATTGGTCTGGTCAAAGCCCATGCGCTGCATGAAGTCAGCCGTCACGGCTTCCCACTTCTCGGCGCTCAGGCGCTCACCGGGAGGCAGTGACAGCGAGCAATGCCAGACGGGCTTGCCGATTTCCGGGCGCAACTGGCGCACGGCTGAGAACTCCCGCGACAGTTCGCGGGGGTCATTCCCGGCCATGTTGCCGCCGACACGTTCCGCGTTTTTCGTGTGCGTGGCTTCCTTGCCAACGTCAAAAACGTAGTTCAGCGCACCGCGAAAACCGCCACCACGGCTAACCTTCGCTTTCATCTTCCACGTCCTCCGAGTCGTGCTTGACGCCTATCAAGTCGCCGCGCACCAGCACCAGCAATCGCAGGCAGTTGGCAAGCTCGGCGCTCAACTGCAAGCCCAGCGCCTTGCCGATGCGCTCCCCGTCGCCCCGCTGCCCTTCGTTCAGGTGCCGGGCGATCTGGTTCAGGTTGGCCGCTGTGCGGGCCAACTCTGCCCACTGTTCCCGGTTCGCTGCCGGGATGGTGGGCGGCAGGCGATGCAGAGCGGCGGCGCGTAGGTACTCGCCCCGCTGCATCTGCACCGCGTCACGCTGCGAATCCAGCCGCGCAAGCTCGGCCTCGTTGAGGCGCACAGAAACGGTATGCCCGCGCTTGTCCGTGGCGTCGAGCGGCGCAGGCCCACGGCGGCGGCGCTTGGATTCGTCAGTGTTCATGGGCGAAGCCCTCCAGTAAGTGAAGCGAAGCGAAACGCGCAGCAACCCCCCGACCGAAGGGAGTGGGGGCGTAGGCCGAAGGCCGGAGGGTGAGAACCAAGCGAAGCGCAGGTTACACCTTGCTCCATGCCAAACCACAGCCTCAATACCATAATAGCACATCTCCATGCAAGCACCGAACAGCCACCCACCCGGCCCGCTCGCTGCGCTCTCAGCCCGACCGCCCAAGGGCGGTAATGGGCCAGCGGGGAGAGGGTGGCCAAAGCACTTGGGCGAACTGATACCATGCCGCTATGGTAGCGAAAGAACGGCAGACTGTCGGGCGGAACCTAACCTGACAGTAAAAACCCATTTGAGTGCGACTGTCGGATTAAAATAAGGGCCGACAATAAACATTTGACAGTGTGTGACTGTCGGACTAGAATGTAATCACACAGTCAAGCGGAGAAACAGCCATGCAGTTTAAGCGCCAAGGTCGCCGGGTTCAGGTGCTCGCCTACCGGGGGTATGACAAGGAAAAACGCCGCGCCATCGTCAAGATGATGGGGTCTATTGACGTATATTCTTACGAGCTGTCAGACGGCCTAGTTGAGAATCTGACAGACGAAGAAAGAATAGAGCTACAGTCATACATCGAAACAGAAAGACAGGCAGAAGAAAAGCGAATCCGACTGTATTCCGCCAAGTCTGCCGCCAGTCGTATTTTTGAGGTTGCCGACACGATCAAGGCCGGGGACTTTGAGCCGTCCGAGGCATGGGCGGCGGATACCTGGGCGGCAATCGAGGCGCTGACCAAGGCCATGCGCAAGGCGGGCTACCCGAAGCCCCGCAAAGCGCCCCAGAAAGCCGCAGACGCGCCGATGCCGGGTCAGGCTGGGTTACCCTTTGGGGATGCGCCAGAAACGCCAGAAAGCGCCTCCTGAGGGGTTTAGGCCGGGAAACCGGCCTCCACCCCCCTCTCCCCGCTGGCCCATTACCCCCGGAGGGGGTCGCCGAAGGCGGGGGGAGAGGTGTTCAGCCTTCCGGCCTTGGCCGGGCATTTGAGGCAATGCCAGACCGCGCCGAAGGGGCGCGGGCTGTGCTGCGCCTAGTGGAGATTCTTAGAGAATCTTGGATCGATTTTGCGAATCGCCCGGAAAGCCGCGCCCCGTCTGGGTTTTTTCAGATCGGGGCGGGGAGAGTTACCGTGGGGGGTGGGGAGAGTTAGCGTGGGGGGTGGGGAGCGTTCCCGTGGGGGGGGCGGGCGGGTTGGGGGCGTCTAGGAAAACGGGAGCACTAGGAC